>NZ_VJYI01000004.1 GCF_008065375.1 Nonomuraea sp. SYSU D8015 | reverse complement strand
CTCCAAACAATGCCTGTTCGGACAGACTGTCCAAGCAAAACCGTCAATCCAATGACGGGGTGTTACATGTGTGATGCACATGCACTGGCTTTTAACACACTGTTGAGTTCTCAAGAAACGGACGCGTCTTCCGGCGCTTTCGTTTCGGTCTTCCGTTGTGTCCTAATTCTTTCAGCCGTTCAAGTCCCTGTCAAATTGACCGGACTCGCTCGACCTGCGGGAATTAAGTCACGCCCCGTTTCCGGGACAACTCTTCTAACTTACCAGCCGATCCGCATGGACGCGAACGCCCACCGGAGCGGAGGTGTCAGGAGGCGGCCCCCGAAGTGAGGTCGGCGATCGACGCCGTCCTCGCGGGACTGGTGAACTCTATGTACGGCTCCCGGAACCGTCAAATCGACGGCTCCCCGGGCCGGTACGGGGTAGTAACCGAGAGTGCGAGATCAACCCCTGCCCAGGGCACTCATCATCCTGGTGGGCATCGCCGGCGCGGTGGTCGCCCTGTTCGGCCTGCGGGAGGTCGCCTCGATCGTCGGCCCGGTCGTGCTCGCCCTGGTGCTGGTGATCGCCGTCGCCCCCGTGCGAGGCCGGCTCGACGCCTGGGGCGCGCCCGTCTGGGTCCAGGTCGCCGTGCCGTTCCTGATCGTGGTCCTCGTGTTGCTGGGCATGGTGGGCATCCTCACCATCTCGGTCACGGAGCTCGCCTCGCTGCTGCCCACGTACGCGAGCGAGTTCCAGCAGCTGCTCACCGACGCCCAGCGGTGGGCCGCCGCGCACGGGCTCGGCAACGACGTCATCAACCGGGCGCTGGAGGCGTTCGACCCGAGCAGGCTGCTCGGACTGGCGCAGGCGCTGCTCGGGAGTTTGATCGGGATTCTCTCCGGGCTGTTCCTCATTGTCGTGTTGTTGCTGGCGATGTGTCTCGACGCGCCGGCGACCACGAAAATCCTCACGGCGGGAGAGGAGAGCCGGCCGCACCTCGTGACGGCGCTCACGACTTTCGCGCACAAGGTGCGGCGCTATCTCGTCGTGTCCACCGTTTTCGGACTCCTGAACGCGATTCTCGACGTGGTGGCGCTGGAGCTGCTCGACGTGCCGTTGCCGCTGCTCTGGGGAGTGCTCGCGCTCATCGCCAACTACATCCCGAACATCGGTTTCGTGGTGGCGCTGCTGCCGCCCGCGATGCTCGCGCTGCTGGACGGCGGGGTGCGGACGATGGTGCTCGTCGTCATCGCCTACATCGTCATCAACGTCGTCACGCAGTCGTTCATCCTGCCCAAATTCCTGGGTGACGCGGTCGGGCTCTCGACGACGATGACGTTCATGTCGTTGCTCGTGTGGACGTTCGTGCTCGGTCCGCTGGGCGCCATTCTGGCCATCCCGCTGAGCCTGCTCGCGCGGGCGGTGCTGATCGACAGCGATCCGAGCGCCACGTGGGCTCAGGCGCTCGTGTCAGGCAGGCCGCCGCGACGGTGAGAGCAGCCGGCCCATCGGCACCCCGCTCAGCCGCTTGACGTCGCGGGACAGGTGCGCCTGGTCGGTGTAGCCGGCCTCGGCCGCCACGTCGGCGAGCGGGACGCCGGCGCGGGCCAGTCGCAGCGCCCGCTGGAAGCGGACGATGCGCTGGAGGGTCTTGGGCGCGTAGCCGAAGGCGGTCACGCTGCGGCGGTGGAGCTGGCGCTCGCTGAGACCGAGGTCCCAGGCCACGTCGGTCACCGCGCGCCCCGCTCTGAGCGCCTGGACCATGGCGAACGTCGCGGGCTCGACGGAGCCGGAGCCGGTCAGGCGGCGCCGGACGGCCGCCCTCATGGCCTCCAGACGCCACCCCGGCTGCGGCGCGCAGCTCTCGTCGATCGGCAGGCCGGGCAGGGCGGACAGGGGGACGCGCTGGTCGCGCAGCTCGTGGAGGGGGACGCCGAAGAAGTCGCCCACCGCGCCCGGCTTGAACCTGATGCCCACGAACGTGTCACCTGCCGCCATGGGCGTGGGCACGGGACCCGTGTCGGGCCCGGCCACGAACAGGCCGTCAGGGCCCCAGATCAGGTCGACGCAGGCGTCGGGCACCACGAGGTGGGTCGTGTCCGTCTCGCTGACCTGGTGCCACACGCAGGCGATGCGGCCCGCGAGGTCCGAGCCGGGGGGCCGTTCCTCGTACATGCCTCCAACGTACGCGACCCCGCCGACAGAACCCCTGTCAGGCCGGCAGCCGCCCGTAGGCGCGCAGCGTATTGAGGCGGGCGACGGTGAGGTAGCCGCTCCATTCGTGCTCCACCACGGGCGTCCACATCAGGAAGTTGGGGCTCCAGCCGCCCTCGGCGGATTGGGCGGCGACGAGGGCGTCGAGATGCGTGTCCAGAACGTCCTGCTCGAACAGCGGCAGCCGCAGCGGCTCGGGCGCGAAGTCGAGCGGGAAGTGCGCCTCCCCCGGCGCGTCCGGATCCAGGGCGACCGTGGCCAGGATGGCCCCGCGCAGCCGGGCGAACTCGGCCTCCGCCCGCGCCCGGTCAGGGACCAGGTTCAGGAAGGTCACGATCGCGCGGGCCTCGTACGGGCTGATCTCCTTGACGTCGGCGATCCGTGACCAGCAGAACTCGGTGGCGGTGGCGAGCCACGGGTGCGTGATGCCGTGTTCGTGGAGCAGACCGGCGATCGACGCCGTGGGGATGAGGTTGCCGGGCGGGTCGTCGTCCGTCTCCCACCACGGAGCCCTCAAGGTCTCCCTGACCGACGGCAGGACGAACGGGACACCGCCGTCGGGAGCAGTCACGCCGGCCAGGTAGTCGCAGGCGGCGGGCACCATCGGCGAGTCGAAGGCGTCGAGCTCGTCCAGGATCCAGAAGGCCACCTCGACCGGCTCCGGCTGGCTGCCGGCGCCGCGCAGGTCGGGCTCCAGCGCGTGGCCGAAACCGCCGTCGGGGTTCTGGTAGCAGCGCAGCGCGTCCAGCACCCGCTCGCGCGAGCCGCCGCGGAACAGCGCCGCGAACCGCAGCCGGTCGATCAGCCTGCCGTGCAGCTGGAGGTAGCGCTCCGCGCCGTCCAGCACGTCCATGTCAGCCGTCCTTCCACAGATGGTCGTCACCGGGACGCTATCCACGCAGCCGGGCGGTCCTCTTGTAAGAATCGGACGCATCTCGTCAGGGGGTGGCCAGCGCCTCGGTCGGAGGCATCCTGGCGGCGCGGACCGCCGGATAGAAGCCCGCGATGCCGCCGATGACGAGCGTGGCGAGCACGCCGCCGAGCATGGCCCAGACGGGCACGATCGCCGGCCAGCCCTGGAAGCCCGCGTACGCGGCGGTGACGCCGATGCCGAGCAGCACGCCGCCGACGCCGCCGATGGCCGACAGCAGCAGCGACTCGGCCAGGAACTGCAGCCTGATCTGCCCCCTCGTCGCGCCCAGCGAGCGGCGCAGGCCGATCTCCGCGCGCCGCTCCAGGACCGAGATGACCATCGTGTTGGCCACACCCACACCGCCGACCAGCAGCGCGACACCGCCGAGGCCGAGCAGGAGCGCGTTCAGCGCGTCGTCGGCGGCCTGTTTGGCGGCCAGCGCGTCCGACGGTCTGGAGACCTCGACCTCGTTCGGCGCCTCCGGGTTCGCGGTGGCCGCGAGCACGCCGCGGACCGCGACGACGTGATCCTCCTGGGCTCGGGCGTAGATCGTGGTCGGGTACCCGTCGAAGCCCAGCCGCTCCTCGGCGACCGGCCAGCCGACCAGCGCGGCCGTGTCGAGCTCCGGGGCCAGCGGGGCGGGGGCGAGCACGCCCACGACCGTGAACCACTGGCCGCCCAGCCAGACCCGCTGGTCGGGGCCCGCCCGGACGACGCCCAGCCGATCGGCGGCCTTGGCGCCGAGCACGGTGGCCGGGTAGCGGTGCGTGGCCTCGTTCAGCCAGACGCCGCTGACCACGGTGGCGCCGGCGTCGCGGGCGAGGTCGAGCCGGGCCGCGGTGACGGAGATGCTGCCGGTCTCGGCCTCGGGGATGCGGTCGTTGCGGTAGACCTTGGCGGATGTCGTGCCGGTCGCGGTGACCGAGGTGACGGGGGCGATCTGGCCGATCATGCCCTCGGCCTCGGCGGGCAGGTGGGACGCCTCGCCGAACAGGGTCT
Source organism: Nonomuraea sp. SYSU D8015 (assembly GCF_008065375.1). Taxonomy (GTDB): domain Bacteria; phylum Actinomycetota; class Actinomycetes; order Streptosporangiales; family Streptosporangiaceae; genus Nonomuraea. Next base: position 654,479 of record NZ_VJYI01000004.1, on the reverse strand, counting down.
TGCCGGGCGCGACGGTGAGCAGGTTCGTGCCGAGCGCCGCGAGCTGCCGGTTCAGCTCCTCCTGGCTGGAGGCGGAGATCCCGACGACGCCGAGCATGGCGGCGATGCCGATGGCGATGCCGAGTGCGGACAGGAACACCCGCAGCGGCCTGGCGCGCAGTCCCGCCCCGCCGACCCTGATCACATCGTGGGGCCGCATCCTGGGGGTCGTCAGCACGGTCATGTCCGCGCCCCCGCTCCCACGACGACGCGGCCGTCGAGCATTTCCACCTGCCTGGGGAGGGAGGCGGCGATGTCGCGGTCGTGGGTGATGACGACCACGGTGGTGCCGGCCGCGTGCAGCTCGCGCAGCAGCTCCATCACTCCTGCACCGGAGCGGGAGTCCAGGTTGCCGGTCGGCTCGTCGGCCAGCAGCAGCCTCGGCTCCCCGACGACGGCGCGGGCGATGGCGACGCGCTGCCGCTCGCCGCCGGACAGCTCGTGCGGGCGGTGGCCGAGCCGGTGCCCGAGGCCGACGCGTACCAGAGCGTCGTACGCGCGCCGCCGCCGCTCGCGCAGAGACGGGCCAGCGTACAGCAGGCCGTCGGCCACGTTATCCAGCGCGGGCACCCCGGCGGCCAGGTGGAACTGCTGGAAGACGAAGCCGATGACGTTCGCGCGCAGGGCGGACAGCTGCTTGTCGGTGAGCGAGCCGACGTCGTGGCCGGCGATGCGCACGGTGCCGCCGGTGGGGCGGTCCAGGGTGCCGATCATGTTGAGCATGGTCGACTTACCGGAGCCCGACGGGCCGACGACGCCGACGAGCTCGCCGTGGCCGATGTCCATCGAGACCCCGCGGAGGGCGGCGACGTCGCCGTAGAGCTTGGTGACGTCGCGGAGTTCGACGATCACGTGGGCACCGCCACGGTCGTGCCCTCCTCGACGCCGGTGACCTCGACCTTGCCGTCGGCGAACATGCCGGTCTCGACCGCGGCGTAACGGGTGGTGGAGCCCTCCACGACCTGGACGCCGTAGCCGCCCTCGGCCAGCGCGACCAGCGCGCCCACCGGCACGGCGAGGACGTCCTCGCGCTGTGCCGACACGATCGTGACGTCCACGGGGGCGGCGTCGTACGTCTTCTTGAGTCCGGTCACCGACACCGTGACCTCGACGGTCGTCGCCGATTCCGTCGCGGTGGCGACCTTGCCGACGGCGGCGACCTTGCCGGTGACGGTGGTGCCGTCGGGGAGTTCGACGGTGGCCTTCGTGCCCTTCTCGACCAGGTGCTGGTCGGCCACGTCGAGGGCGACGCGGACCTCGCGGGTGGTGCCGGTCGCGGTCAGGACGGGGCCGTTCGCGCTGTCGCCGAGGGCCTTCTTGAGCTCGGCGACGCGGAGGGGGCCGTCGGCCACCACGACGTCGCCGGGCTCGACGCGGCCGGTGACGTCGTGCCCGAGGTCCTCCTGCCAGTCCTCGACCGCCTCCCTGGTGGCCCAAGTGAATTGGTTGTCCACGTCGAAGCCGGTGTAGCCGAGCCGGTCGAGGTTGCGTTCGAGCAGCTCGACGTCCGTGCCGGAGACGCCGTCCTGGAGGGTGCGGTAGAGGGGGATGTCGCCGTACAGGAGGGGGCGGCGGTCGGCGTCCACGCTGTAGACGCCGCGGCCTCTGGTGATGGTGGAGCCCTCGCCTGGGAGCCAGGTGATCGTGCCCTGGGACTTGCCCGCGATGGTGATCGGGTCGCCGTGGCCGAGGGTGCCGTCCACGGTCTTGGTCTCGGTGAGCGTGGTGCGGGTGACCTTGGCGGTGGCCGGCGGCGTGCGGCCGGTGACGGCGGTGCTCGTGCCGTTGCCGCCGACGCCCACGGCGGCCGCCGCGACGGCGGCGGCGAGCAGCGCGGCGCCTCCGGTCCACGCGAGGACCCGCAGGGGGCTGCGGCGGCGCGGCGGTAAGGCGGGGAAGGTGTGCTGCCGCTTCTCGTCGGTCTGCGTCACTTGCCGCCCCCCGGCTTGGGGAACTCGTCGCGACATGCCTCGATCGCCTTCTTGAACTGGGGGTCGTCGTGTTTGAAATTGCGGGCGGTGCCGCTGGCGAAGGTGCCGTCGGGGTTGGGGTCGGGCATGTCGACGCCGTTCTCACGCATGCACCGGGCGAACCGGCGCAGCTGCTCGACCCCCTCCGGGTCGAGCCGCTTGCGATCCATGAAGGGGGCGTGGGCGCGGCAGGCCTCGGTGGCCTCCCTGAGCTTGTTCTTGTCGATGTTCTCGTCGATCAGCTCCATGCCGCCGCCGCCCTTGGCGTCGGGGTCCTCCATGGGGATGCCGTGCTCGCGCATGCACTGGGCGAACTTCCTGCCCTGCTCTTTCGGGTCGGCGGTGGTGGTGGGCGTGGCGCCGGCCGACGGCGGGGTCGAGCCCGTGGATACGGAGGCGACTCCGGTGCCGCTCGCCTGGCTGCCGCAACCGGCCGCCAGTGCCCCCAGCAGGGCCGTCGCGATGAGTGTCCGTCTCATGCCCCCGAATCTGCCGAGCGCTGTTCAATGCGGGCTGGGAGCCGCCTCGGAGTCAGGTAGGAGTACGCGGAAGGTGGCGCCCTCGCCCGGGGCGGTGTCCAGGTCGACGCGGCCGCCGTGGGCGCGGACGATGGCGGCGACGATGGACAGGCCCAGCCCGGCGCCGCCGTCGGCCCTCGACCTGCCCTGGCCGACCCGGTAGAGGCGGTCGAACAGGTGCGGCACGTGCTGGGGCGGGATGCCGGGCCCGGTGTCCGACACCTCCAGCACGGCCATCCCGCCCGTCCTGCCGACCTGGACCGTGATGGCGGCGTCGGGCGGCGTGTGGCAGAGCGCGTTGCCGACGAGGTTGGCGGCCACCTGGCGCAGGCGGGCCTCGTCGCCCAGGATCGAGACGGGCGCGAGCGAACCGTTCAGGCCGGTCAGCCTGACCTGCCGGTCCGGTACGCGTACGCGGGCGTCGCGGATCGTGTCGGCGGCGACTTCGAGCAGGTCGACGGGACGCCGGTCGAGGGGGCGTTCCTCGTCGAGCTGGGCCAGCGTGAGCAGGTCGTTGACCAGCACGCCCATCCTGGCCGCCTCGTCCTCGATCCTGCGCATCGCCTCGTCGGCGTCGCCGCCGCCCCTGCGGTGCAGCTCGGCGAAGCCGCGCACGGAGGTGAGCGGCGTGCGCAGCTCGTGGGAGGCGTCGGCGAGGAACCGGCGCATGCGGGCCTCGGAGTCGGTCCTGGCGGCGATCTCGGACTCCAGGCGGTCGAGCATGACGTTCATGGCGCGGGCCAGGCGGCCGGGCTCGGTGTGCGGGTCGTGGACGGGGACGCGGCGGGAGAAGTCACCGCGGGTGATCTTGCCGGCCGTGGCTTCCATCCTGGTCAGGGGGCGCAGACCGAGGCGTACCACGGCGGCGGCGGCCAGGCCGAGCAGGAGCAGCACGAACGCGCTCACCGCGACCGCGATGGCGACGGCCGAGGTCTGGGTCTGTTCGAGTTCGCCGAGCGACTGCGCGACCACCAGGACGCCGCCGGCCGACAGCTCGACGGCGCGGACGCGCCAGGACGGCCCCGCGGTGCCGGGCACGGTGTACGGCTCGCCGATCTTCAGCTCGTCGATGACGGGGCCGGGCTGGCTCTTGACGGCGGGGGCCTGGAACACGAGCGTGCCGTCGGGGTCGTAGACCCTGAGCTGCTCGATGGCGGCGATGCGCTTGGCGAGCGGATTCTCCAGGTCCAGGGTCGCGACCGGCCGGGCGGTCACCTTCTTGAGGTCCTTCAGATCGGCGATCTTGCTGGAGGTGCTGAGCTGGGCGTCCACGCGTTTCATCATGTTGTCGCGCAGCAACGCGATCCCGACGACGTTGGAGAGCACGAGGGCGACCGTGGTGAGCCCGAGGATGGCCATGACCAGCCGGGTGCGCAGGGTCCAGGTGGCGGGCCCCCTCATCGCGGGGTCCTCAGGGTGTAGCCGACGCCGCGCACGGTGTGGATGAGCTGCGGCTCCCATTTGTCGATCTTCTTGCGCAGGTAGTAGACGTACGACTCGACGATGCTGGAGTCGCCGTCGAAGTCGTAGCGCCAGACGCTGTCGAGGATCTGCGCCTTGCTCACCACCCGGCCCGCGTTGGTCAGCAGGTATTCGAGCAGGTTGAACTCGGTGGGCGACAGCTCGACCGGCACCCCGGCCCGGCGCACCTCGTGTGCCTGCGGGTCGAGCTCCAGGTCGGCGTAGCGCAGCACGTCGTCCGGCGGCAGGGAGCGGCTGCGTCGCAGGATGGCGCGGATGCGCAGCACCACCTCCTCCAGGCTGAACGGCTTGGCCACGTAGTCGTCGGCGCCCAGCGTGAGGCCCCGCACGCGGTCCTCGACCTGGTCGCGGGCGGTCAGGAACAGCACGGGCACGCGCTCGCCGAGCCTCCTGGCGACCTCGAACCCGTCGAAGTCCTCCAGCATCACGTCGAGCACCACGATGTCGGGGGCGAACTCCCTGGCGGCCGCCACCGCCTCCGCGCCCGTCGCCGCCGTCCTGACCTCGTACGAGACCAGGCGCAGCGTCTGGGACAGCAGGGCGCGGATGTTCGGCTCGTCGTCCACGACGAGCACCCTGGCCGGTCGATCCATGGTGCAAGGATTACCCCAGCCACCTCAAAGCAGGATCAAAGCGCTCACTTCACGAAGAACACCGGGCCGCGCGGCCTGAACGGCAGCGACGCGCCCTGCGGCACCAGGAACGCGTGCTCCCTGCGGACGCGCAGCACCTCGCACTCACCGTCGGTGATCACCAGGATGGGCCCGTCCGGTGGGAAGTCGCCGGCCTGCTCGAGCAGCCGGACACCCGGCTGGAGGACCGTGCCGCCGCGCCCGCGCACCCTGACCTTGCCGGCGATCTCCTCGACCGGCAGATAGCCGGCGTCGTAGGCGGCGGCGTCCCAGAACACCACGCGGGCGCGGGGCACGTCGCGGGCGGTGGCGTAGGAGGCGATGGCGCCGAGCGCCTTGCCGAGCAGCTTCACGTCCATGGAGCCCGAGGTGTCGAGAACGACCCCGAACGTGGCCTTGCGCACGACCTCCTCGGGGCGCACCCAGCCGGGGCGCGGTATCCCGGGACTCGACGCCTGCCGGCGCGAGGCGCGGGCGTAGGAGCGGCGCTTCTCCTCGGGCTGGAAGTGCTCGTCGAACCAGCGGGCCAGCTGGGCGTCCCAGGGCAGCGGCGGGTGGTCGAGCACGTCGCCGAGCCCGCGCCCGCGCAGGGTGGCGAGCTTGCGCAGGCGACGTTCCACAGGTACGGGTCGCGCATGCCGCACCGCTCGCCGTGGCGGAGCGCGGCGTGCAGCATCTCGTGGGCCAGCACGAAACGCCATTCGAGCTCGGAGTGCTGGGCGAGCGGGTTGACGTAGATCTCCCCCGCCTCGGCGCTGACCGCGGCGATCGAGGCGGAAGTCGGGCTCACCCGGCGGCTCGAACTGCGCCGGGACCGCCAGCCTGCGCCACTGCGCGGACAGCGTCACCTCGTCGTTGTCCGGCAACTCGGCGGGGAGCGGCGGCCAGGGACAGCGCCCGATCTTCAGCGTGCGCAGGAACCGCTCCACGACCAGGCAGCAGGCGGCGTGGTAGGCCGGGTGCGGGAGGTCGCCGTCGACGTCCTTCGGCGCGCAGACCCGCGGGTCGGCGTGGCCGAACCCGAGGTGGAGCAGGAGGTGGGCGAAGACCCACATCCACTCCTCGGCCGGGGCGCGGCGTTTGGGGTGGTAACGCACGTCGCCGTCGTCGGTGACGATCGCCCAGGTGTCGTTCGCCAGCTCGCCGTCGTCGGCCTCCTCCAGGAAGGAGCGGTAGACGCGGAACAGCGGATGGGTCGCCGTGGCGTGCCAGGCCTTCATGAGCTCGGCCCGCCACGGGTCCACCTTGGCCTTGGCGCGGCTCATGACCGGACCGCCATCAGCCGCGGCACGTCCCTGCCGACCTCGACCAGGAACCACGTGGGCAGCGCGGGGGCGCCGTCGGCGTCGTTGGCTATCACCAGCTGGGCGCACTCGAGGGAGATCTCGGCCAGCTCGACCAGCAGCGTCTTGGCACGGAAGCCCAGGTCGCGGCCCCGGGCGGAGGATCCGCGCTTGTCCGCGGGGAGCTCCTTGATCAGGCGGGCGCGGAACGCCTCGGCCAGGAAGTAGAGCAGGTCGCGCTCCTCGGGCCGGCGGGGCCAGGGGGCCTCGCCCTTCAGCACGGCCTCCAGGTCGTAGGCGTGCCGCACGGTCTTGACGTACGCGCGGAAGGCCGAGGCGTGCGTGGCGGTGAGCGTGCCGAACGCCAGCATGGCGATCGTCTCGTCGGGCACGTCGTCACCGTAGGAGAGGAGCACGTCGGAGAGCATGCGCCAGGCCCGGGGCGAGGAGAACGGCTCCTCGGTCTTCGGCGGCGGGCTCCACAGGTGGTCGGGCCGCTGCACGAGGTAGTCACGACCCACGGGTGGATGCCGTTGGCGGCCGCCCACTTCAGCCAGTCGTCGGCCGAGGCCCGCAGGTGGACGTGGACCAGCCGGTTGATCAGCGCGGAGGCCATCGGGCGGGCGAGGGCGTTGTCGGTCGCGCGGTTGCCCGCGCCGATGACGACCGAGCCGGCGGGCAGCTCGTACGTGCCGATCCTGCGGTCGAGGATCAGCGAGTAGAACGCCTTCTGCACCTCCGGCGAGGAGGCGTTGAGCTCGTCGAGGAACAGGCAGTACGGCTCCGCGCGGGCGATCGACTCGGGCGGGGCGAACCGGCTGCGCCCGTCGACCAGCTCCGGCACGCCGATCAGGTCTTCGGGGGCGAGCTGGGTGCCGAGCAGCGTCACGCACTCCAGGCCGAGGGAGTCGGCGAACTCGCGGACCAGCGAGCTCTTGCCGATGCCGGGGGCGCCCCACAGGAACACGGGCCTGACCACGGCGACGTGCAGCAGCAACTCGGGGAGCTGCGCCGGGGTGACCGTGACCGTTGCCTGCATGCGTTCCAGGGTGACGAACCGGGCGCCTCCCCCGCATCACGTTTAATTGCGTTGCCCGGATGACGGGCCGCCGCCTACGGTGACCGGCATGGCATCCATGTTCTGCTGCCCCGTCTTCATTCGCATCCGCCGCAGCCGGGCTCTGGCCCGCTAGCGGACGCGATGCACTGAGGACGCGCGTCCGCACGCGTGCCCAGGGCCCTTCGAGACCCGTTCACTCTCGAGGACCCGGAAGGGCAGTGCTGTGGCGCAGCATTTCGCACACGGAAATTACTCTCACACCCAGAAGAAGGCCCAGAAGGCAGGGAATACCGGGCGTACGGCCCGGGATCGGGCGCGGCGCACGCTCTCGCAGAATTTCCTGGTCGACAGGCATGCCCTCGACCTCGTGGTCAAGGCCGCCGCTCCCGAAGGGCTCGTGCTGGAGCCCGGCTCGGGGGAAGGCGTGCTCACACTGGCGCTGGCCGAGGCCGGCGCGCGGGTGGTCGGCTACGAGATCGATCCCCTGCTGGCCGGCAGGCTGAGCGCGCGCACGCGCAACGATCCCAGGATCGACGTGGTCAGGGGCGACTTCACGCTCGCCCGGGCGCCGCGTGAGCCGTTCGCGGTCGTGGGCAACATCCCCTACTCGGTCACGTCGAAGATCGTGGACTGGTGCCTGCGGGCGCCGGGGCTGACCGCGGCGACGCTGCTCACACAGCGGGAGTACGCCCGCAAGCGCACGGGCGACTACGGCCGCTGGAGCCTGGTCACCGTGGAGTCGTGGCCGTGGTTCAGCTGGCGGCTCGGGGAGACGATCGGCAGGGAGAGCTTCCGCCCCGTGCCGGCGGTCGACTCGGCGATCCTGCTGATCCGGCGGCGGCCCGAGCCGCTCGTCCGGGGCCGCCGCTCCTACCAGGAGCTGGTCGAGCTGGGGTTCGCCGGCGTAGGCGGCTCCGTGCGGGCCTCGCTGAAGACCCGCTACCAGGGGGTGGACGCCGCGCTGGAGGCGGCGGGGGTGGCCCGCGACGCCGTCGTGGGCCACGTCCACCCCGACCAGTGGGTAACCCTGTGGAGGCGCCTATGCGGCTGAGCTGACCTTCGCCCGCCCCGACTGCTCCAGGGAGGGGACCAGGCCCGGGGCCGTCGCGACGCGGCGGCCCCACGGCATGGCCAGCGCCAGGATCGGCAGCAGCACGATCGAGGCCCGCGACCAGTCCTGATGCAGGTACCACCACGTGGTGACGTCGAACTGGGTCATGTAGAGATAGCCGTAGCCGGACCAGAGCGAGACGGCGATGATCGCCGGCCAGGCGAACCGGGTGGGCCGGGCGACCAGGAACGGCATGAACCACAGCAGATACTGAGCGCCCAGCCGGGGCGTCACCACCATGAAGACCAGCAGGATGGCCGTGGTCATGTCGATCGGGTCGGCCCGCCGCCAGAGGAGGATCACCGCGATGACGCACGCGTAGATCAGGTTGGTGCCGAACGAGGCCAGGTCGGGGCGCAGCGCCCAGTCGCCGCCCGTGAACCACGGCGTCCAGCCGTATTCGCCAACGATGGGCCGGATGTCCTGGATGGTGTGGATGACCTGGGGGATCTGCTGGAGCGACGTGCCCGCGAAGACCGGCAGCGTGACCAGGAAGAAGATCGGCACCAGGCCGGTGGTGAACAGGGCGGCGACCCGCGAACGCAGGTTGGGCAGGAGGAGCAGCATGCCGGGGATCAGCCAGATCGGCCAGCTCTTGGCGCACAGCGCCAGGCCCATGAGCAGCCCGGCCAGCGCGCCCCGCTTGAGGAGGGCCCGGTCGTCGGGGCCGGGCAGCAGGGCGCGGTGGAGCATGCCGCCGCGGCCGATCACCCGCGGGATCGAGGCCCGCACGCCGTACGCGGCCACGCCCCGGCGTACCTTTGCGACCACGTCGGTGACCATGCCGGGACGCTCGGGCGCGCCGGGACCGCGGGCGACCACGAACGCCGCCACGCCGAACACGAGCGCGACCGGCTCGACCTGGCCGTGGACGGAGGCGATGAGCAGGGCCAGCGGGTTGAGCGCGTACTGGAGGGCGCGCAGCGACGCCCTGGGGCCGCCGGCCAGCTTGGCCACCAGCGGGATCAGCGCGATGTCGGCGACCACGGTGACCAGGCGCCCGGCGTATTCCCAGGGGATGCCGAGCCACAGCAGGATGCCGTACACGTAGGGGATGGTCGGCAGGAAGTGCCAGCCGCCCTCGCTGGCCAGCACAGGGTCCTCGCCCCGCAGCACCGCCTCGCCGGCCGGCTTGAAGCTCTCCACGAAGTCGACGGGCTGCCATGAGTCGATCGCCGAGGTGTACATGATGAGCACCCGTACGACCACGCCCACGGCGATGGCGACGAGGAGAGGTGGCCGCCAATCGCGCCATTGGGCGACGAGGGCGATCAGGACACCGGCGACGAGGACTATCCCCGTGAGTACTGCGTAATCCATGGCGGGATCTAGCCTGCCGCAACAATCTGAGTGCCGCTACCTGGGGTTCCGATTCTAATCCCCGACATGCCGACACGTATCGCGATACGGCACCACGGTGTGTGTTCAACTTTTTGCATGGGGGGATCGCAGGTCAACCAGGCACTGGTCAGGCTCTACTTCGAGGTGAGGGATGGGCTGCGCGACCCTGTCGCGGCCTGGGCGAAACTCACAGGGAACTCTCAGCAATACACCAGGATGAGAGGCGAGCGGCGGGTCCCGCTCGACGACGGCACCGCGGCCGAGCTGGCCGCGGCCGCGATCGTGCACACGGCCGCGGAGCACGGCCCCGAGCGGGTGGCGGCGCTCGCCACCTCGCCGCTGGCGGGGCTCGTCGGCGGGCTCGGCGGCGCGGTGCTGACCGAGCATCCCTGCGCGCCGGAGCAGGTGCTGGGGCCGCGGTTCGCCGGTCCGGGGGCCGACGACTGGGCGCGGGCGGCGTACGTGCTGCTGTGGGGAGAGAACAACCGGCTCGTGCGCACGGCCGACACGCCGTGGGTCATCGCCGGGCGGTACAAGGGGCAGAAGGTGGTCGCGATCGGCACCCACCCGACGCGGCTGTCGGACGAGACGCTGGTCGTGCGGCCCGGCACGGACGGGGCGCTGGCCATGGCCATGGGACACGTGCTGCTCAAGGAGTTCTTCCTGGACAGGGCGCCGTTCGACGGGCACGCGATGGAGCGCACCGATCTGCCGTTCCTGGTGCGGTTGCGGCCCAAAGACGGGGCGTTCGTGCCGGGCGGGGTCGTGGCGGAGGGCCGGCGGCTCAGCGTGTACGGCGGCGAGGCGGCCGAGGTGCTGTTGCCGCGCTTCGACGACGGGCCGGGGGTGCTGCGGCGCGGCGTGCCCGTGCTGCGCGACGGCGACGACGTGCTGACGACCGTGTTCGACCTCGTGCTGGCGGTCTACGGCGTCGCGCGTCCCGGTCTGCCGGGCGTCTGGCCGGCCGGGTACGACGACCGCGCCGAGCCGTACACGCCGGGCTGGCAGGAGGCCTGCACCGGCGTGCCCGCGTCACGCGCACTGAAGATCGCCCGCGAGCTGGGCGTGACGGCGGAGAAGACCGGCGGGCGGTGCATGATCGTGCCGGGGCGGCTGGAGACGCCGCACGCGGACACCGCCTACCGGGCGATGCTGGCGCTGCTCGTGCTCACCGGGTGCGGCACCGGCTGGGCGCAGGCGGGCGGGGCCGGCATCCCGCTGGTGCCGTACCTGTGCCTGCACGCCTGCGGGGAGGACCGGTCGGACGTGGGCGCGCTCAGCTGGGCGCTGGCCGAGGGCCTGTTCGCGCGCCGCACGTCGCGGTCGGTGCTGCTGGAGGCGGTGCGCGACGGCTGGCCGATGGCGCCGCCGCCGCGCGTGCTAGCCCTGCCGCGGCCGATCTACCCGCTGCCGCCCGACGTGGACCTGCTCATCGGGCCCGACGACCACTGCGACCTGTCGCCGCCGGACGCGCGGCTGGTGGCCGACGCGGTGTCCAGGATGCTCGGGCGCCCGCCGGCGGCCGAGCCGGACGGCCCGCCCGCCGGCGGGCGGATGCGGCTGCTGGTGGACCACGCCTGGATGCACGAGTACGGCGAGGCCCTGCCCACCTACCGCCCGCCCGGCCTGGGCGTGCCGCTCAAGCCGACGCAGCTCGTCAGGTGAGGGCGTCCAGATAGGTGCGGTGGCTCCTGGAGAACTCGTATCCGTTGTGCTTGTCCCAGTTGATCGGCCAGGCCATCAGCCCCTTCAGGCCCGGGTAGACGCCGCGGGGCCGGTAGGCGCCGCAGCCGGCTCCCTTGGCCAGGCAGTCGAACGCCTTCTGCACCTCGGCCACGGTCGTGAAGCCGTTGCCGGCGTTCGGCGGGGCCGGCAGGCCGATGGCGACCTGGTCCTGCCGCAGCGGCGGGAACACCTTGGCCGGGTCACCCGTGATCGGGAAGCCGGCCAGCAGCATGTCGGTCATGGCGACGTGGAAGTCGTGCCCTCCGATGAAGTGGTACTGGTCGTCCAGGCCCTTGATCGGGCCGGAGTTGTAGTCCTGGACGTGGAGCAGGGTGAGGTCGTTCCGCAGGGCGTGGATGACCGGCAGGTAGGACGCGCTCCTGTTGTCGGCGGCGCCGTTCGGGCCCGGGCCGTAGAACTGGTAGCCGAGCTGGACGAAGAACGTCTCCGGGGCCATGGTCAGCGTGAACCGCGCGCCGTAGCGGCTCTTGAGCGTCCTCAGCGCCGAGATCAGGTTGACGACGACCGGGGTGGTGGGGTCGGCCAGGCTGGTGTCGCCGGGTTGAGATAGAGCGAGTGGCCCTCGAAGTCGATGTCGAGACCGTCGAGGCCGTACTTGTCGATGATCGCGGAGACGGACCGGACGAACGTGTCCCGTGCCGCCGCGGTCGTGAGCTGGACTTGGCCGTTCTGGCCGCCGATCGAGATCAGCACCTTCTTGCCCTGGGCCTGCTTGGCCCGGATGGCGGCGATGAAGTCGGCCTCGGACTCGACGTTCGGGCACTCGGCGGCCGGGCACTGGCGGAACCGGATGTCGCCCGAGGTGACCGAGGTGGGCTCGCCGAAGGCGAGGTTGATGATGTCCCATTCGCTCGGGACCTCGCTCATCCTGATATATCCGCACCCGTTGGCGAACGAGGCGTGCAGGTAGCCCACCATGAGCCGCTTCGGCGACCCGCCCCCGCTGGTCGTGGCGCCGCTCGCCTCGGGGCTGTAGGCGGAGCAGTTGCCGGCGGCGTCGCAGGCGCGGACCTTGAAGCGGTACGTGGTGGCCGCGGCCAGGCCGGTCGCCTGGTGACTCGTCCCCGTGACGGCCACCGGGGCTCCGCCGTCACGCGAGACCTCGTAACGGGCCACGCCGACGTCGTCCGTCGCGGCCGACCAGCTCACCGAGAGCGAGGACGAGGTGGCGCCGCCGACGGGCGACATTGCCCGGCACGGTCGGGGCGTGGGTGTCCGGCGTGCCGCCCGGCCCGTCGAGCACGACGTCGTCGGCCAGGTACGCGCCCTGGCCGTACCAGCCGTTGACGTGGACCGTCACCGAGGTGGTCGAGGGGCCGGTCGTGAAGGAGGTCCTGAGCTGTGCCCACTGGGCGCCGGGCGCGCCCCACGTGCCGGCCTCGACGCCGCCGCCCGTGGCGCCGAGGAAGACGTAGGCGCCCTGGACCCATGCGGAGCGCTGCACGTCCATCCGCTGAGGCCGCTCTCGAAACCGGGGTTGGCCAGGACGTTCGCGGCCGCGGCCGGGGAGGCGTGGAGTGCGGTGACCCCGAGGGCGAGGACGGCCGCCAGTGCGCTGAATCTCATGGGAGCTCCTTCGCAAGGGCCCGCCCCCCGATGCGGGGGGCGGGCCAGGGGGTCGCGGGTCAGAAGCCGGCGGTGATCCTGGTGAACTCCCAGTCGGACTGGGCGATGCCGCTGCAGTTCGACACCACGCCGCCGCCCGGGCAGGGGCGGTCGCGGTTGACGGACCAGTACGCGAGCCTGGTCAGGCCCTTGGACCTGGCCCAGTCACGGATCTGCGTCCAGGTGGCGGGGGTGGTGAGCTCCTGCTGGTCGGACAGGCCGTTCATGCCGGAGATGCCCATGCGGGCGTACGCCTGCGCGTCGGTCCAGCCGAACGCGTTCTTGAGGGCGTTCTTCAGTCCCTCGGAGGCGTTGACGGTGTCCTGGTAGATGTTGGAGCTGCCGAAGTCGAACGGCATGATCGTGTAGTTGTCGATCGGCACGCCGAGGGCCCTCGACTGGTTGATCAGCCGGATGCCGTGGGCGTTGGGGCCGGTCCGCGTGGTGCCGAAGGTGACGACGACCTTGACGTTCGGGTTGTTCTGCTTGACGATCTTGAGACCGTTCAGGATCCGGTCCTGAACGGTGTAGTTCTCGAACTCGTCGGTGTTCTCGATGTCGAAGTCCACGACGGCGGGGCCGACGGCGTTGATGACCTGCTGCACCGCGTTCGCGAACGCCTGCGGCGTGGAGCAGTTGGGGCCGAGCTTGTTGCCCGACCAGCCGCCGAAGGAGATCTGGACGCTGCCGCCCTTGGACTTGATCGTGTTGATCGCCTGCTGGTCGGCGCCGCCGGTCAGCGGGCGGTTGCCGTCCCAGGCCGGGGTGCAGCCCCCGCTGGACAGGATGAACGCCATCGTGAACGACCTGACGCCGGTCGCGTCCATGACCGTGCCCGGGTTGGGCGGGTTGCCCCAGCCCATGTAGAGGTAGGGCGCGCCGGCCATCTTGCCGGGGTTGGTGGGCGGCGGGCCCGAGGTGGTCGTGGCGGTCACGGAGTTGCTGGCGCCCGACACGTTGCCGGCCGCGTCGCGGGCGCGCACGGTGTAGGTGTAGCTGGTCGAGGGGTTCAGGCCGCCGTCGGTGTACGTGGTGCCCGTGGCGGTGCCCACCTGCGTGCCGCCGCGGTAGACGTTGTAGCCGGTCACGCCCACGTTGTCGGTGGAGGCGTTCCAGGCCAGCGAGACGCTGCTGGAGGTGACGCCCGTCGAGCGGAGGTTGCCGGGCGTCGAGGGCGCGCTGGTGTCACCGCCACCGCCGGTCGAGGGCTTCCAGAGCGCGGGCACGTTCGGCGGCTCCCAGCCGGGCTGGGAGGTGTGGGCCTGGATGCAGACGTAGTCGGCGCCGTTGTGGGTGACGACCGCGCCGATGGCGTACGAGGTCCACGGGGCCCAGGCGGCGGCCAGCTGCTGGACCGCCCCGTGGGCGGCGGGGGCGCCGGCGGTCAGTCCGGCGCCGGTGAGGGCGAGGACCGTGCCGGCGAGTAATGCGGTGAGTTTGCTGCGAAATTTCATGGCATTCCCTGAAGGTGCGGCTTGACGGTCTTGGAGAACGACCAGTTGTTGCTGGCGTCCCAGTTGATGGACCAGGTCATCGCGCCCCTGATGTCCGGGTAGGCGCGCGGCGGCACGAAGGTCCCGCAATTGGTCCGCTTGGCCAGGCAGTCGAGCGCCTGGTTGACGAGGGCGGGCTGGACGACGCCGCCGCCCGCCGCGCCGGGCCCGGCCGGCAGGCCCAGCGCCACCTGGTCGGGGCGCAGGCCGTTCTCGAGCTGGATGCAGGCCAGCGCGGTCATGAAGTTCACCGAGCCCTGGGCGTACGCGAAGGCCTGGTCGCAGCCCAGCATGGGGCCGGAGTTGTAGTACTGGGTGTGGACGACGGTGAGGATGTCCTTGATCGACAGGGCGAGCTTGAAGTACTCCATTCCGGTCGACTGCATGTCGATGGTCTGCGGGGCCATCGTGATGATCAGGTCGGCTCCGGCCTTGGCGCGCAGCGCCCTGAGCGCCTGGGCCATGTACGTGGCGTTGAGGCCGTTCTCCAGGTCGATGTCCACGCCGTCGAAGCCGTAGCTCCGCATGATCGCGTAGACGGAGTCGGCGAACCTGGTCGCGGCTGCGGCGTCGGCCACCTGCACGCGCCCGGCCTCGCCGCCCACCGAGAGGATGACCTTCTTGCCCCGCTGGTGCAGGGCTTGGACGTCGGCCCTGAACTGCGCGTCGGTGTAGCCGCCGACGGCCGTGGCGAGCGCCGGGTCGAGTGCGAACGTCACCTCGCCGGGGGTCGCGGTGGCCTCGCCGAACGCGATCGCCACCAGGTCGTACTCGTTGGGGACGGCCGACAGCTTGAGCTCGGCGGCGGCGTTGACGAAGTTGTGCCAGTAGCCGGTGAGGAAATGCTTGGGCAGCGTCCCGCCGCCGCCCGTGCACCCGCTGGTGGTGGCGGTCACGGGGTCGCCGGCGACCGACTCTCCTTGGGCGTTGTACGCCTTGACCGTGTACGTGTGCGTGGTGCACGCGCCGAGGCCGGAGATCGTCGCGCTCATGCCGGTGACCGTGGCCTTCACGGCGGCGCCTTCGTAGACGCGGTAGCCGGTCACGGTGCCCGTCGACGCTCCCCACGTGAGCGTGATGGAGGTGTCGGTACTGGTGGCCGAGGCGGCGCCCGGCTTGCCCGGGACGCCGGGCTGCTGACCGCCGCCGCAGGAGGCCCCGTTCAGCGTGCAGCCGGTGATGCCCGGGAAGTTGCCGGGGCTGCCGTTGAAGCCGAAGCTCACGCTGGCCCCGGCGGCCAGCGTCGGCGCCCAGCTCGGGTTCGTGAACGTGTAGTGCCGGCCGCTCCTCGACATGACCGCGTCCCACGCGGATGGGATCGAGTAGCCGGCCGGGACGTCGAACTGGACGTTCCAGCCGTTCATGGCCGTGGACGTGCCGTTGGTGACGGTGACCTTGCCCTCGAAGCCGGAGCCCCAGTCGGCGACCTTGACGAAGGTCGCGGTGGCCGCGGCGGCGTGAGCCGGCGGGGAGATGAGGCTCAGCGCGAGGGTCGCCAAGGCGAGGAGGATCGCGCGGTGTTTCACGGGTTCTTCCTTTGGGGGGTGGCGGGGGCCGTACGGCTCGCGCCGGGGGGTGAGGGCGCGAGCCGTACGGCGTCGGGCCCACTGGTGGCAGGTAGGGGCCCTGGGGAGTTACGCGCGGTCGGTGTGTCCTTTGCGGGGGCAGTAAGGATTTGTCCGGTTGATGATTACTTTTAGGAAACTTTCCTAAGAGTTGTCGCGATCGTAGCTTTGACACCCCGTCCTTACAAGACCCAAAACATGACTCCGCCGTACGAGGCAGGCCCTCGTACGGCGGAGAATGCGGCGCGATCTACGGTTGCCGGGTGATCCTGACGTCGTCGACGCCGGCCTCGACCAGGGAGGCGCCGGAGGCGTCGGCGGCGTCGACGAGGATGCGGACCGTCTGGCCCGCGAACGCGTTCAGGCTCGCCGTGGCCGTGGCCCACGAGCCGTTGCGGTTGGTGGCCGCGCCGGCCTGCTGGAGCACCGTGGACGTGGTGTCGCCCACGACGCGGACCCTGAGGTAGTCGGCGCTGGAGGAGTTCGAGCCGTGCGCCAGGTACCACGACAGGGACAGGTTGAGCGCGCCCGTGGACGGGAGCGTGATCGGCGGTGACTGGATCGAGGTGATGCCGCCGTCGATGTCGTACGCGCCTGCCGACGAGCCCGCCAACCGGCCGGTGACCAGGTCGTTCGTGCCGCTCACCGTCGTGCCGAGCTGCTTGGCGCCCGACGACGTGGTGGCCTCGGGGTCGCCGCGCTCCCACTGGCCCAGGGTGGCGGTGTCGGTGCCGTTCGGGTTGACGGTCCAGCCCGTGGCCGTCTCGAAGGTGTCGGAGTAGACGGTGACCGGCGGGTTGCCGGTGCCGCAGTACTGGGCCTCCTTGCCGATGATCCGGTAGACGCAGTCGGCGTGCTCGAGGAAGCGGAGCACGGCCTCCCGGTTACGGGTGGTCTGCGGGCCGATCTGCTCGTCCGGCGGATAGAAGCCGGGGTTGGAGCCGGTCGGGTACATCTCGAACGTGAAGCTGAAGATCTTGTAGACGCCCCACATCCAGTCGTTGATGGTGCCGTCGGTGATGTAGAGGTCGCTGGACTGCTCAGGCGTGTAGCCGTTGGTCGAGGCCATGTTCTGGCCGAGCGTGGCGTGCGCGTCCCGGTCGTCCTGCGTCAGGCCGGGCGCCGTGTCGGCGAACGTGTAGCCGTAGGGCCAGAGGATCAGCTCGCTGTAGGTGTGCCAGTCGATGTGCGCCTTGATCTGCTGGGTGCCGCCGACGACGCGGCTGCGTACCCAGTTGGCCGCCGCCCTGACCTCGGGCGCCGACTCCGCGCTCGCGCCGCGGTACGTGTCGCTGGACGGCGAGCCCGAGGAGCCGCCGCAGCAGCCCCAGTTGTAGGCCCAGTTCCGGTTCATGTCGGTGCCGACGGCCGAGGAGCCGGAATTGGGCTGCCGGTTCTTGCGCCAGGAGCGGTAGCTGCCGGTGGCGATGTCGTACTCGCCGCCGTCCGGGTTCATGTCCGGCATGATCCAGATTTCCCGGGTGTTGACCAGGTTCGTGATCCTGGCGTCCGTGCCGTAGTTGTCGGCGAGCAGGTGCATGATGTACAGCGCCATCTCGACCGTGAGGTGCTCACGGGCGTGCTGGTGCGCGGTGAACAGCACTTCCGGCTCGGCCTCGTCGGTGCCCACGTTGTCGCTGATCTTGATGAGGCGCAGCGCCCTGCCCTCGTACGAGGTGCCGTAGGTCGTCTGGCTGACGATGTTCGGATGGGCCGCGACCAGGGCGTTGATGTTCGCGGTCATCTCCGCGTAGTTGTGGTAGCCGGAGTCCGCCGGCGGGAAGTCAAACGCGTCGGCGGACGGGGGTGTCGGGCGCGGGACCTCCGCAACCCGGTAGCCGAGCCGCTTGATGGCGGCGACCTCGGCTTCCGTGGCCGTGACCAGGACCGACTGCGCGGTCACCTCCTCGATGGCGGCGCCGGTCGCGGCGACGGCGCTGCGCTGCTGGGCGTTGGACGGCCCTTCCACGCGATACAGCTTGTTGGGCGGCGGCTCCGCGGCGGCCCCCGCTCCTGTCATGCCGGTCAGGCTGATCAGGCTGAGGGCTGCGAGCAGGATGACTAATCGGCGTTTCACCTCGTCCTCCTCAGGCGCTCGGGATTCGGGTGTTGACGGGCGCCTGAACTGAGAGTGAAGAGGCGGGGATCGCCGGGAAAGGCCCAATTTTCCGGACGTCCGGATCACCACGCCACGGCCCCGTTTTCCGCCCCCGCCCCTCCGCCGAAGGTCCGCCGCCTATGGAGCCGCCGACGCCTCCACGGCCGACGATCGCGCCGACTGGCCACGCGAATCCCCACTCCCCAAGAAGACCTCAGCCGAAGTACGGCAGGGGACGCAGAAGCAGAGGGCAGCCGCGACAAGGTGCCGAAAACGGCCTTAGCACGCGCGCACCGCACGGGCTACGGGGGCGGCCGGGGCAGGGGCGTGCGTGTTCCCATGAGCGGCCGGCCAGGGTGGTCGGGCCCTGGCCGGCCGAGGGGTCAGAAGTCGTCAGGGGTGCGGATGCGGTCGCGGACCCAGACGCCCGCCGGCTTGAGCCGCGAGGTGCCGGCGAACGGGCCGCTCGGGCAGGTGCCCTCCGTGAAGACGGCGCCCGAGCGGAAGTCGTCGGAGAAGTTCCAGTTGACCCAGCTGATCTTCTTCTGCGCCATCAGGTCGAGGTACTGCTGCGCCCGCGTGAAGTTGTTGGACCCGTCGCCGGAGGCGGTCTGGGTGCCGAACTCCGTGACGAACATCGGGATCCGGTCGGCCGCCCGGGACAGCGCGTTGAGGTATTCGCTGCCATGGGAGGCGGCGTAGAAGTGGAAGGTGTACATGATGTTGGTCGCGTTGACCGGGTTGTTGATCACCTCGGTCTCGGTGGCGCCGTCGGAGACGCCCAGCGACGACCAGGCACGGGTGCCGACGAGGATCGGGGTGTCGGGGTCGTGCTGCCTGATCACCGGAATGAGCTCGTGGGCGTAGTTCCTGACCGTGGACCAGGACACGCCGTTGGGCTCGTTGGCGATCTCGTACAGGAGGTTCTTCTTGGCGTTGTGCCGCTGCGCGATCTCGGTGAAGAACGTCTTCGCGCGGGACAGGTTGTAGTTGGGGTCGCCCGGGGTGAGCATGTGCCAGTCGACGATGGCGTACATGCCGCGGGCGGCGGCCTGCTCGATCAGGTTGTGGACGCGGTCGGTGAACAGGCGCGGATTGGTCTCGTAGCCGTCTTCCTGGATGTACATGGAGATGCGCAGGACGTCGGCCTTCCAGTCGTTGGCCAGCGCGTCCAGTGAGGCGGTGTTCAGGCACTGGTAGTACCACTGCAGGCCGTGCGAGCTCATGCCGCGGAGCTGGATCTGCTTTCCGTGCTCGTTGCAGAGCCGGACGCCGCACACCCTGAGCTGCCCGTTGGCCTGGACGGGGGTGCCGGCCGAGGGGGCGCCGACGACGAGGCGGTCGAGGTTGGGGCCGCCGTTCGCGGTGGTGGCGGTCGCGCGGACGGTGTTGGCGCCCGCGTTGAGCGTGGTCGTGACCGAGGTCTGCTGCCACGTGGTCCAGGCGCCGGTGCCCGGGAAGTCCTTGGTGGTCGCGGCGCCGTTCACGGCGATGGCCATCGGGCGGTTCGCGGTGGTGCCGTTGGCGTACCTGAAGGTGAGGGTGGCGGGGCCGGCCGTGGCGGCGTCGACGGCGAACTCGACGTACGAGCCGGTGACGTTGGCGTAGTTGACGAAGCCGGTGCCGCTGTAGCCGGCGTGGTTCGACTCGGCCGCTCCCTGGGAGATCGTGGCGTCCTCGGCCTCGTACGTGGTGGCGGCCTGAGCAGGCACGGCCTGTAAGGAGGCGACGACGATCGCGGCCAGCGCGGCGACGCGCAGGAATCGTTGCATGGGAGAACGCTCCCTGTTCATTAGGAAACTTTACTAACCGGCAAGGGGAGCGTAGATGCGCGACCTGTCGGCGGACAAGACCCAAATTTGACCGAGCCGGTCAAACCGGCAGCACGGCGATGACACACCACCGCCCGCCCCGCTGCCGGCGACTGCGGGCCGGGGCGGGGCGGGCGGATGCGGCGCGTTCAGGTACAGAGCGCCGTTGCGGGCATTCCGCGATCAATGGGTATTGAGCTCCCGGATGCGCTCGACCATCTCGTCCGGGTCGCCGTCGAACGGGTTCCAGAAGACGTGGTCCACGCCCAGCGCCCTGGCCTTGGCCAGGTCCTCCGCCACCTGCTCGGCCGAACCTGTCAGCGGCATCCGCTCGTCAAGCGGCCGCTCGGTGATCGACCCGTTCACGTGGGCTACCAGCGGCCCCTGGCCCTTGCCGTACGCCTCCGCGGCCTGCCTGAGCCCGTCCCAGGCGAACACCACCACGGTCAGCCCCAGCCCGAGCCGGGCCGCCCGCTCGATCGCGGCCGGCGCTCCCGCCCCCGCCAGCAGCGTCAGCCCGGTGGGCTTGGGGCCGATCTGCGATTCGGGGATGGAGTAGAAGCGGCCCTCGAACCGTACCGGGTCGGGGCCCCAGCAGGCGCGCATGGCGGCGAGGTGTTCCTCGAAGCCCGCGCCGCGCCGTTTGGCGGAGACGCCCGCCGCGTCGAACTCCTGCTGCATCCACCCCTGCCCCAGGCCGATCATGGCCCGCCCGCCGCTGAGCCGGTCGAGCGTCGCCAGCCGCTTGGCCAGCACGACCGGGTTGTGGAACAGCGTGCCCAGGACACTGGTGCCGAGCCGGATCGTGCTCGTCTTGGCCGCGACGTACGCCAGCGTCTCCAGCGGGTCGTAGGCGAGGGCGTTGGTGTCGGGCAGTTCCATGGTCTGGTCGGTGCCGGCGAGCGCCGCCTCGGCCGGCCGCAGGAGCCGCTCCCCCGCCCACACCGCCCCCAGCCCTGCCCGCTCCGCCGCCTGGGCGACCCTGACGATCGCCTCCGGGTCCGCCTGCCGCCCGAAGGTGGGGAGGCTGATTCCGAGATCCATTTCGTGCTCCTCTCCGCTCGCCAGGTTGACCAGCATGACAGCGGAAAGTCATCGGTTGACCGGCCATTTACAGGCCATCTCTTTCGTGATCCCTTTGGGAAATGACCGTGCGAGGCAGCTGTGATCCGGGCTTCTCACAGGTCGCGGAGGAGTTCGAGGCCAACCTCGCCTCCCGCGGCGAGGTGGGCGCGTCCGTGTGCGTGATCGTCGACGGTGAGGTCCTCGTCGACCTGTGGGGCGGCCAGGCGGCGCCCGGCGTCCCCTGGCAGCGTGACACCATCGGGCACGTCTGGTCGTGCACCAAAGGCGCGACCGCGCTCTGCGCCCACATGCTGGCCTCGCGCGGTGAGCTCGACCTCGACGCGCCGGTCACCCGCTACTGGCCCGAATACGGCGCCAGGGGCAAGGACGCGACGCTGGTCCGGCACCTGCTCGCCCACCAGGCCGGGCTGCCCGTGCTGCGCGAGCCGCTGCCGCCGGGCGCCTTCTACGACTGGAAGCTCATGGCCGACCGGCTCGCGGGCGAGGAGCCGTTCTGGGCGCCGGGGACCGCGCACGGCTACCACGCGCTGACCTTCGGCTACCTCGTCGGGGAGGTGGTGCGGCGGGTGAGCGGACGCTCGCTCGGCGTGTTCTTCCGCGAGGAGGTGGCCGAGCCCCTCGGGCTCGACTTCTGGCTCGGTCTGCCGGAGGAGCAGGAGAGCCGGATCGCGCCGACGATCCCCGCCGATCCGCCCGAGGTGCCTCCCACGTTCTACGTCCGGGCGTTCACCGACCCGGCCTCGCTTCCCGCGCTGCTCCTGGCCCACGAGGGCGGCTACATGGCGCTCGGGGAGTCGGACAGCCGGGCGGCGCACGCGGCGGAGTTCGGCGCCGTCGGCGGGATCACGAACGCCAGGGGCCTGGCGGGCATGTACCGCCCGTTGTCGCTGGGCGGCGGCGACCTCGTCAGCAGGGAGCACCTGGCGCTCATGGCGCTCACGGCGGTGGCGGGCGGCGACGCGGTGCTGGCCGTGCCGACGCACTTCTCCCTGGGGTTCATGAAGGCCGTGGACAACCGGCACCTGCCGCCTGCCGACAGCGAGGGCGCGCTGATGTCGGCGACCGCGTTCGGGCACGCGGGGATGGGCGGGTCGGTCGGGTTCTGCGATCCGGCGGCCCGGCTGGCCTTCGGCTACACCATGAACAAGCAGGGCACGGGGCTGGGGATCAACTCGCGCGGTCAGGCCCTGGTGGACGCGACGTACCGGACCCTCGGCCACCAGCGGATCAAGGGAGGCATCTGGTACACATAGCCCATGTTCTTCGGCATCACCGACTTCTGGGCCTACGTGATCGGGGCCTTCCTGATCATTCTCCTGCCCGGGCCGAACTCCCTGTACGTCCTGAGCTTCGCCGCCCAGCACGGCGTGCGCCAGGGCTACCGGGCGGCGGCGGGCGTCTTCGCCGGCGACACGGTGCTGATGTTCCTCGCCGCCGCCGGCGCCGCGTCCCTGCTCCGCTCGAACCCGGCGCTGTTCACGGTCGTCAAGTACGCCGGCGCCGGCTACCTGGCGTGGATCGGCTTCCAGATGATCAGGGGCGCCGTGCGGTCCTGGCGCGCCCGGGCGACCGGCGACACCGCTCCCGCGCCCGTCGTGGAGCACCAGCCGCGTCCGTTCCGCAAAGCCCTGGTGATCAGCCTGCTGAACCCGAAGGCGATCCTGTTCTTCGTTTCGTTCTTCGTCCAGTTCGTGGACCCGGCGTACCCGATGCCGGCCCTGTCGTTCCTGATCCTCGGCGCGGTGATCCAGGTCTTCAGCGTCCTCTACCTGACGGCGCTGATCTTCGGCGGCACTTTCCTGGCCAACCAGTTCCGCCGCCACAAGAAGCTGAGCGCCGGTCTGACCTCCTGTGTCGGCGCCGTTTTCGTCGGGTTCGGCGCGAAGTTGGCGACGGCTTCACTGGGTTGAAAGTTCGGTTCAAGGCTCTGCTGATTTCGTAGAGAACAGATGGAACGTGTCAAAAGAGGCAGTCGCACTCCTGCGGCTCGGGTACGGTAGGCCACCGGCGTGCTTCCCGGGACGAAGGGGTCCGCCGCTGCGGTTAGCGCGAGCGGTCCATCTGGAAAGCCTGGTCCCTCGAAGCCCGGGTAGTCGCTGGATCGTCGGCCTATCTGCGGAGCAGCCTTGAACCATCCCCCAGTCACCCTTCCACGCCTTACCGCGCTCGCCCGGCAGGCGGCACCCAAGCTGCTCGAGAGCGTCGTCGCGCCATTGGCGGTCTTCTATCTGGCCATGGTCGTCCTCGGATTCCAATGGGCGCTCGTCGCGACCGTCGCCTGGGTCTATCTCGGTGTGGCATGGCGCCTGGTCAGGCGGGTCAAGGTGCCCGCGACCATGTGGCTGGCGTCGTTCGCGATCACGATCCGCGCCCTGGTGTCGTTCTGGACGGGCACGTGGATGTGGTTCTTCATCCAGCCGGAGATGGGCACGATCTGCATCAGCATGGCCTTCCTCGCCTCGGTCCGGCTGAACAAGCCGATCGTGCAGAAGCTCACGCTCGACTACATCCATCTGCCGTCGGCGGTGCTCAAGCACGAGCGGATCCGCAGGTTCTTCGCCCGGATCACGTTGCTGTGGGCGTTCGTGCTGCTGATGAACTCGACGTTGAGCATCGCCCTGGCCGTCTACGAATATCTGGCCGGTTCGCTGGGCTGGTACATGGTGCTGCGGACCTCGGCGGTGGCCGTGATCAGCGGTTGCGCGATCGCGTTCTCGATCGTCGCCTTCAAGCGGGTGCTGCACCGGCTGCACGTGGCCCACGTCTGACCGCTCGGTCAGCGGGGATCCTCCTCCTCCGCACCGGGCAGATCGACGATCAGCTCGAAGCCGTTTCCGACCGGGCCCGCGGCCAGTGTGCCGCCCGCCAGCCGTACGCGCTCGCGCAGGCCCGCCAGCCCCAGACCGCCGGTCCGCGACGTGGGGCGGGAGCGCGGCGGCCCGTTGCGCACGGTCACGCGGTGCGGCGTGACGGAGACCCGTACGGCCGCGCCGGGCGCGTGCTTGGCGGCGTTGGTGAGCCCTTCCTGGACCACGGCGCCGGCCAGACCGGGCGCCGGTCCGCCGGCCAGGTCGAAGGTGATCGCCATGCCCGAGTCCCTGGCCCGCCTCACCAGCTCGGCCACGTCCTCGTCCACCGGTGACAACGGCGCCGCGTCGGAGTCCTCACGGAGCAGTCCGATGATCTGGCGCAGCCGCTCCGTGGCGTCCGCGGCCGCCAGCCGCAGCTCCCCCGCCGCCTTGGCGTGCGTGGGATCGAGCCCGGGGGCCAGCTCCAGCCCGGCGGCCCGTACCGCGATCAGGGCCAGGTCGTGGCCCAGCGAGTCGTGCATGTCCCGCGCGATCCTGGCCCGCTCGCGCAGCCGTGCCTGCGCCTCGGCCGACAGCCTGGCCTCCTGCCGCTGCTGGATCAGCCTGCGCCGCAGCAGGCCGAGGAGGTACGGCACCAGGTAGGTGCCGAGCAGCCCGCTGACCATGGAAACCCACAGCGCCAGATCGCCGCCCATGGCCAGCACCGCGCCCACGCCGAACGCCGCGATCGCCCAGAACGCAGCCGACGCCGGCCAGATCCTGATCAGGCGTCGGCCGGTGAGGTAGGCGTACCACATGATGAACGGCGAGGTGGCGAGCACCGGAAGGATCTTCACGTTGCGCCTGGGCAGCAGCCAGGTCAGGTCCACGGTGGCGAACCCCTCGGTGAAGCGCCACGGCCCCAGCGGCAGCAGCAGCACCACGGCGGCCAGCGGCCAGCAGCGGCCGACCAGCACCGCCACCGCGGCCAGCGCGATCCTGGGCACGGTCACCATGCCGAAGGCGGCCGGATCCTTGAAGACCGGATCGGGGCCCATGGCGGTGATGAAGATGGCGAGGCTGAACCAGAGCAGCACGTCGTAGACCACCTGTCGGCGGCTCTCCCTACGCAGCAGGCGCAGATACTTCACGCACCGACGTTAGCGGCCGGCCGCAGCGGCGGGCCCTCCACCAAAGGCAGGAGGCGACCCTGACGAAAGTCAGGTGAGCGAGCGCCGTCGCCTGGAGGAGCAGCTGAGGCGTGAAGACAGGTAGAGCGGAATGGACTGCCGGGGTGGGGCTAGCTCCACCCCCAAAGCGCCTACCTCCACTCCTGTGCCGGGCTAGCGGAACCGGTTGGATCGATGGTGTCACCCGGAGATCGAATCTCTGACCCCGACGAAAGTCGGGGGTGGAGCATGCCGATCGTCCGATGTGCCGTGACCTGCGGAGTTTCTACGTTCGTGGGGTACGAGCCCTGACCCCTCTCGGGGAAGGGTCCGCGTTCGACCCGGGGCATCCCCGATGTCCCGGGCCCGCTCACACGGAGAGGCTGTGTGAGTGCCCTGAAGATCGGAGTTCACGCTCATGTCGCACGCCATCCTCGACCTGGTCCAGCAGGTCATGTCGTCACCCTGGTTATACGTGGCGCTGTTCGCCCTTGCCCTGCTCGACGGGTTCTTCCCGATCGTGCCGGCCGAGACGTCGGTGATCACGGCGGCGGTCTTCGCCGTGTCAGGGGAGACGAACCTGGCCTTTGTGATCGTGGTCGCGGCTCTCGGCGCGTTCGCGGGCGACCACATCTCCTATCTGATCGGCAACAAGTCCGGAGGCCGGCTCAGGAACAAGAAGGCGTTCGTCTGGGCGCGCGACGCGCTGGCCGAGCGGGGTGGGCTCGTCTTGGTCGTGGCCAGGTACATCCCGGGAGGGCGGACCGCGACCACGCTGACGATGGGGGCGGTGCGCCATCCGCTGCGCTCGTTCACGTTCTTCGACACGATCGCCGCGGTCTCCTGGGCCCTCTACTCCGGGCTGATCGGGTTCTTCGGCGGGATGGCGTTCGAGAACGACCCGATCAAGGGCCTGCTGCTCGGGCTCGGCATCGCGGTGTCCATCACCGGGCTCGTGGAGCTCGTGAGATGGCTCAGGAAGCGTCGCGCCACCCAGCCTTCTCCAGAACGTCTTCCTGCAGACACGTCCGTTTGACACAACCTGGCAACCATCCGTCTGAAAGGAGTGCGTATGACTGTGCTGGCCGCGGCGATCGCGCTGGTCGGTTCGCTGTTCTTCGCACTCGGAGCCGCCCTGCAGCAGTTCGAGGCCGTGGGCTCGGCCAAGCCGGGGCTGCTCGCCCTGCTGCGGAAGCCGCGCTGGCTGCTCGGCGGCGCCTCCATCGTGGCGGGTGGCGGCCTGCACATCGTCGCGCTGGGGCTCGGCCCCCTGACCATCGTCCAGCCGATGGGCGTGGCCAGCCTGCTGTTCGCCCTCCCCCTCGCCGCCACGCTGCACGGGCGCAAGCCCTCCCGCCGGGAGCTGGCCGCGGCGGCGGTGGTGGCGGCCGGGCTGATCGTCCTGGTGTTGCTCGTCCCGGAGTCCGAAGGGCCCACGTACCTCAGCCCGGACGGCGTGCTCACGCTCCTCGGCGTGGCCGGCGTCGCGGCGGTGCTGCTGTGGGCGGGCTCGAACGCGGTGTCGCCGGCGGGCCGGGCGGCGCTGCTGGCCACCAGCTCCGGCGTCCTGTACGGCGCCACAGCCACGCTCGTGCGGGTGCTCGTCGACGGCGCCTGGAACTGGTGGTACCTGCTGGCGCTGCCGGTGCCCGCGCTGTTGGCGCTGGTGATGCTGCAGCGGGCCTACGCGGTGGGGCACTTCGGCGTGTCGTTCGCCTCGCTGCAGATCGCCGACCCGCTGACCGCGGTCGCCTTCGGCGCGCTGCTGCTCGGCGAGCCGCTGCCGACCGGGATCGCCCCGGTCCTCGCGGCCGCGCTGACCGCCGCCGGCACCGTCGCCCTGGCCCGCACCAGCCCCCTGGAGGCCCGCAACGACCTCGCCTGATTCCCGCTCGTCGTCCCCCGTTCTCTCTCCGGCCCTCCCCCAGCCGGGTTCCCTTGCGAATTTGGAGTCACCGTCATGGCCATGCCCCTGCACAGCGTCACCGCCCAGGCCGATCTCGCCCCAGCCCCCCAGCGCCCCCGCCGAGTGCTGATCTCATCCGACACCTACCCCCCCGACGTCAACGGCGCCGCCTACTTCACCCACCGCCTGGCCACCGGACTGGCCGCACGCGGCAACGAGGTGCACGTGGTCTGCCAGTCGGACGCCGGACCCGCCAGCGCCGACATCGTGGACGGCGTGATCGTGCACCGGCTGCGCTCCGCGCCGCTGCTGGTCCACCCCACCATGCGGGTCACCGTCCCCACCCGGCTCGACCGGTTGGTCGCCGACATCAAGCCCGACGTGCTGCACACCCAGGGCCACTTCGTGGTCGGCAGGGCCGCCATCGCCGCCGCCCGCCGGGCCGGCGTGCCGATCGTGGCCACCAACCACTTCATGCCCGACAACCTCTTCCAGTTCGCCCACATCCCGAGCCGGCTGCGGGCCAAGGCGGGCCGGCTGGCCTGGCGCGACTTCAACCGGATCTTCAACCGGGCCGACCACGTCACCACGCCCACCCCGCTGGCCGCCAAGCTCCTGACCGACCAGGGCTTCCAGCGCGAGGTCGAGCCGGTGTCCTGCGGGATCGACCTCAGCAGGTTCCACCCGCACGCCGAGCCCAAGGCGTGGGCCCGCAAGCGGTTCGAGCTGCCCGACCGGCCGACCATGCTGTTCGTCGGCCGCCTCGACGAGGAGAAGCGCATCGACGAACTGATCCGCGCGCTGCCGCTGGTGCTCAACGAGACCGACGCGCAGGTCGCGCTCGTCGGCAAGGGCAACCAGCGGGCCGAGCTGGAGAGGCTGGCCAGGCGCATCGGGGTGGCCGAGCGGGTGTTCTTCCTCGGGTTCGCGCCCGACGAGAGCATGCCTCAGGCGTACGCCGCCGCCGACGTCTTCGCCATGCCGGGCATCGCCGAGCTGCAGAGCATCGCCACGCTGGAGGCCATGGCCACGGGCCTGCCGGTGGTGGCCGCGGACGCGATGGCGCTGCCACACCTGGTGGACGGCAACGGCTACCTGTTCCAGCCCGGCGACGTGGTCGCGCTGGCCCGCCACCTGACCGGCATCCTGGCCGACGACGACCTGCGGGCCCGGCTCGGCAAGGCGAGCCGGGAGATGGCGCTCACCCACGACGACCAGTCGTCGCTCGCCCGGTTCGAGAAGATCTACGACGAGGTGGCTCAATGACCCCACGGCAGAGCATCTGGGGCACCGTCGCCGGCACGGTGGCCTCGGCCTGCGCATTGGCGTACGCGCAGGCTGCCCTGCCCGCTCAGCCGCTGCTCAGCGACTACGCGCTGGTGTCCGGCGGGCTGGTGCCGGTGCTGATCGGGATGCTGACACTCGCGGGGGCCTGCCTGTGTCTCGCGTACGGGCTCGCGGCCGCCGACCCGTCGCGCACGGCGGCCACCCGGGTGCTGCTGATCGCCGGGGCCGCGGGTCTGATGATGAGCGCCGTCTTCCCGACCGACCCCGGCACGTCCCAGGTCGGGACGTTATCCGGGGAGATCCACCGCTGGTCGGCGGCGGTCGTCTTCACCTCGCTGCCGGTCGCCGGCTGGACCCTGGCGAGGGGCCGGGACGTGGCGCCCCGCTGGAACGCGGTCCGCGCCATGAGCGTGACGTCCGCCCTGGCGCTCGCGGTGTACCTGGCCGCGCACCCCGCCTCCATCACCTCGCCGCTGATCAACGGCATGGCCTACTACGGGCTGCTGGAGCGCGCCGTGGTGCTGGCCGAGATGGTGCTGATCACGGTGATGGCGCTGGCGGCGCTCGGCAGCCGGCCGGCGGTGCGGACCGAGGCGGCGCCCGCCGAGGCAGCCGAGCCTGATCGGCCGCACGACGACTCCCCGCGCCTGGCCGCCTGACACACTTGGGTCCTCATCGAAAGGACGACGTCCTAGCGTGATCCCATGCTCGTCACACACCACGCCGAAGCCCTGGCGGTGCTCGCCGACACCCGGTACGTGCCGCCCCCCGTACGCCAGGACGGCCGCGAGGGCACCCTCGCCTGGCTGCGCGCGCACGTGTCGCGGTTCAGCACCGGCGACACGCACGCCGAGCGGCGCCGCCTGGTCGTCGAACGGCTGGCCGCGCTGGACGCCGCCGAGCTGCGCGCCGCGGCCCGGGCCAGGACCCTGGAGCGGGGCGGCGACTGGCGGGGCGTGCCCACGGAGGTGCTCGGGAACGCGCTCGGTGTGAAGGACACCGGCGCCGTCGCCGCCGCGGCGGCCGGATACCTGTCGGGCGAGGAGCGCCCGGAGGCCGACGCCGCCGTCGCCGAGCTGCCGGCCCAGGCCGATCTCCCGGCCGTCACGCTGCTCCTGCAGGCGCACGCCGCCACGGAGGGCCTGATCGAGAACGCGCTCCGCCACGTCACGCCCGGCCAGGATCTCGAAGCGCTGCTGCAGGAGACGCTCAGGCACGACCCGCCGCTCAAGGTCACCCGCAGGCTGGACACGCGCTCCGGCGACGAGGTGACGATCGACCTGGTGGCGGCCAACCGCGACCCCGGCGTGTTCGCCGACCCCGACCGGTTCGACCCCACGCGCCACCACAACCCGCACCTGACCTTCGGGCACGGCGTACGCCCCTGCCCGGCCTCCGCGCACGCGCTCGCCCTGGCCACCGGCGTACTCCAGGCGCTCCTGAACAGTTCGGGATAATGAACGCATGCGCTTCCAGATCCTCGGGCCCACCACCGCGCTGGGCGAGGACGGCAAGCCCGTCGCGCTCGGCGGCCCCCGGGTGCGGGCCCTGCTCGCCCTGCTCGCCCTGCACGCCGGGCGCATCGTCGGCGCCGACCAGCTGGTGGAGGGCATGTACGGCCCGCATCCGCCCGAGGGCGTGGCCAACGCGCTGCAGTCGCAGGTGTCCAGGCTGCGCCGGGCGCTGGGCAAGGATCTGGTGGAGTTCCATCCGGCCGGATACCGCCTGGTCGCCGACCCGCAGGACGTGGACGCGCGGCGGTTCGAGCAGCTCGCGCAGGCGGGCAGGCAGGCGCTGGCCGGCGGCGACCCCGGCCGGGCGGCCTCGCTGCTCCGGGAGGCGCTGGAGCTGTGGCGGGGTGCACCGCTGGCCGACGCGCCCTACGCCGAGGCCGCCGCGACGGCGCTGGAAGAGCTGCGGCTGACCGCCACGGAAGACCGCGTCCAGGCCGACCTCGACCTGGGACGGCACCGCGAGCTGGTCGCCGAGCTGAGCCAGCTCATCGCCGCCCACCCGCTGCGCGAGCGGCTGCGGGCCCAGCTCATGCGGGCCCTCTACGGCAGCGGCCGCCAGGCCGAGGCGCTGACCGTCTACGACGACGCCAGGAAGGTCCTGGACGAGGAGCTGGGCGTCGAGCCGGGGCCCGAGCTGGCCGCCGCGCACCTGGCCGTGCTGCGGGCCGACCCCGCGCTGGGCGCGCCCGCGCCGCCGGTGACCAGGCGGCGGCAGGGGCTGCGGGCGCAGCTCACCAGCTTCGTCGGCCGGGGCGAGGAGCTGGCCCAGGTGAGCAAGAGCCTGCGGGCGGGCAGGCTCGTCACGTTGATCGGCCCCGGCGGCGCGGGCAAGACACGGCTCGCGCTCGAAGCCGCCGACCAGGAGCCGGGCGACGTCTGTTTCGTGCCGCTCGCGCCCGTCTCCGACGGCGCGGACGTGCCCAGCGCCGTGCTGGCCGCGCTCGACATCCGCGACGGCCTGCGACACCCCGGCGACGGGCCGGCCGTCGACCCGGTCGCGCGGCTGATCACCGCGCTCGCCGATCGCAAGCTGCTGCTGGTGCTGGACAACTGCGAGCACCTCATCACGGCCACCGCCGAGCTGACCGACCTGCTGCTGGCCTCCTGCCCCGACCTACGGGTGCTGGTGACGGGGCGGGAGGCGCTGGGCATCACCGGCGAGTCGATCCTGCCCGTGGCGCCGCTGCGGCTGCCGCCGCCCGAGGCCGGCGACCCGCTGGCCTACCCGGCCGTCCGGCTGTTCGCCGACCGGGCCGCCGCCGTCCGGCCGGGCTTCGCCGTTGACGCGGGCAACACCGCGGAGGTCGTGCGCATCTGCCGGGCGCTCGACGGGCTGCCGCTCGCCATCGAGCTGGCCGCGGCGCGGCTGCGGACGTTATCGGTGTCCGACGTGGCGGCGCGGCTCGACGACCGGTTCCGGCTGCTGACCCGCGGCAGCCGTACGGCGCTGCCTCGGCACCAGACGCTGCGCGCGGTCGTCGCGTGGAGCTGGGACCTGCTGGACGACAGCGAGCAGCGGCTGGCCAGGCGCCTGACCGCGTTCGTGGGCGGCGCGCGGCCCGAGGCGGCCGAGCGGGTGTGCGGACTGCCGGAGGAGGTGCTGTTCTCGCTGGCGGAGAAGTCGCTGGTGGAGTTCGTGGACGGGCGCTACCGCATGCTCGAGACGATCCAGGCGTACTGCGCGGAGCGGCTGGCCGATTCCGGCGAGGTCGAGGCGATGCGCGACGCGCACGCCGCCTACTACCTCGACCTGGTCATCGCGGCCGACGCCCGGCTGCGGACCCGTGAGCAGCTGGAGTGGCTGGCCAGGCTCGACGAGGAGAGCGACGACCTCAACGCGGCCGTACGCTGGGCCACCGAGTCGGGGCGGCTGGAGACCGCGCTGCGACTGCTGGCGCACAGCGCCTGTTACTGGTGGATGCGCGGCAACCGGGCCACCAGCGCGGCTCTGGCCTCCGCGCTGCTGGCCAGGCTCGGCGACACCCGGTTCGAGGGCATGGAGGAGGAGTACGTCACGTGCGTGCTCATCACCGCCTGGGCCGGGCAGATCGACGACGAGCTGCGTGCGCGGCTGACGGAGGTGCGCGAGCTGCTGCCGCCGACCTACCTGCCGCGGCGGTTCGAGTTCCTGATGATGTTGCTGTCGATGTTCACGGGACCGCCCGGCGACTTCATGGAGGCCTACGAGGTGGTCATGCGCAACCTCGGCGACCTTCCCCCCTGGCAGGAGGCGCTGTCCCTGGCCGGCGCGGGATTCGTGCTCCAGGCGCTCGGCCGCGTGGGGGACGCCGTGGAGCACTTCGAACGGAGCCTGGCCGCGTTCAAGGCCATCGGGGAGCGCTGGGGGACCGTGCTGGTGGTGTCCGGGGTCGGACATCTGTATCACGAGCGGCGTGACTACCGGAAGGCGTACGCGCTGGCCGACGAGGCGCTGACGACGGCACGTGAGCTGGGGGCCACGACCGAGATCGCCGAGGCCCTGTGCCGGCGCGGCGACGCCCTGCTGAGCCTCGGCGACCTGCCGGGCGCGCGGGCCGACTACGAGCTCGCGGCCGATCTGTCCCGCCGGAACGGCTCCATGGAGACGCTGGCCTGGGCGCACCTCGGCATGGGCGAGGTCGCTCTGTCGCGCGGCGACGCCGAGGAGGCGCGCGACCTCGTGACCCAGGCCCGCGACGAATGCCCCGGCGACTGGTACAGCACGGAGGACACGCGAGTCCGCATCGCCGCCGCGCTGACGGAGGTCAGCCGGATGGTCAGCGAACGGTAGGCCGGCGGTCAGGCGCCCCGTGGACAGTGGGCGCCATGAAGAACAAATGGTCCTGCCTGGCCATCGCCTGCCTGGCCACCCTGCTGCTCTCCCTCGACCTCACGGTCCTGCACCTGGCCCTGCCCCGGCTGGTGACCGACCTCGGCGCGAGCTCCACGCAGCTGCTCTGGATCGGCGACATGTACGGCTTCGCGCTCGCCGGCCTGCTCATCACCATGGGCAACCTCGGCGACCGCATCGGCCGCAAGCGCCTGCTGCTGATCGGCGCGGCCGCGTTCGGGGCTGCCTCGGTCGTGACGGCGTACGCGCCCAACCCCGAGCTGCTGATCGCGGCCAGGGCGCTGCTCGGCGTGGCCGGCGCCACGATCATGCCCTCCACTCTGTCGATCGTCAGGAACGTGTTCACCGAGCCCGGCGAGCGGACCGCGGCCATCGGCATCTGGAGCGGCATGAGCGCCGCGGGCTTCGCCGTGGGCCCGGTGGTCGGCGGGCTGCTGCTCGACCACCTCTGGTGGGGGTCGGTGTTCCTGATCAACGTCCCGATCATGCTGCTGGTACTGGTCGGTGGGGTCCTGGTGCTGCCCGAGTCGCGCAACCCGGACGCGGGGCGCCTTGACCTGGCCAGCGTCGTCCTGTCGTGCGCCGGCGTGGTGTCCGTCGTCTACGCGGTCAAGGAGGCCGCGCACAAGGGCGTCGAGCACGCCGACGTGATCGTCGCCGGCGTGGCCGGAGTGGTGCTGCTGGCGGTGTTCGCGTGGCGGCAGACGCGGCTGGCCGAGCCGCTGATCGACGTGCGGCTCTTCGCGCGCAGGGCGTTCACCGCGTCCATCCTCACGAACCTGCTGGCGATCTTCGCGATGTCCGCCATGATGCTCATGTTCGCCTGGTATCTGCAGCTCGTCCTCGGCTGGTCGCCGCTCCAGGCGGGGCTGGCGCAACTGCCCGGCGGCCTCAGCGCCGCGGTCGGCGGGGTGCTGGCCGCCAAGCTGATCCGCCACATCGGCAGGAACGGCGTGGTCGCGCTGGGCCTGGCCATGAACGCGGGCTCGTTCCTCTACTACACCACGCTCGGCGCCGAGCTGAACTACCTCACGCTGCTGCCCGTCATGGTGATCGGCGGGGTCGGCATCGGGTTCACCTTCACGGTCAACAACGACAACGTGCTGGCCACCGCGCCCAGGGAGCGGGCCGGGGCGGCGGCCGCGGTGTCGGAGACGGCGTTCGAGCTGGGCGGGGCACTCGGCATCGCGATCCTCGGCACGGTGCTCAACACCGTCTACCGCGCCAACCTGGTGCTGCCGGCGGGGGTGCCCGGCGAATCCGCCACGGAGTCGATCGCCGGGGCGGTGGGCACGGCCGCGGCGCTGCCCGCCGAGCAGGCCGGGGCGCTGCTGCGGGCGGCGCAGATGGCGTTCCTGGAAGGGGTGCACCTGACGTCGCTGGTCACGGCGGTGCTGCTGGCCCTGGTCGCGGTGCTGGCGCTGGTGGGGCTGCGCGGCGTGCCGAAGGAGATCCCCGAGGAGGTCCTGGCGGCGCGGATGTGACGGCTTGAGATAATTCAGTCATCGTTGACTTCAGGGGGCGGTCCGGCCCGGCGGGTCGTGCGGTTGGGAGCGGGTGCGGGCGTCGAGGTAGGCCTGGATTCCGTCGAGCGCTCGTTGCAGGCCGAACTCGAACAGGTCGGCGCCGGCGCCGACGATCGCCTCGGCGATGGCCGGGTTGGTCAGCATCGGGTAGCGCTCCAGGTCGATGTGCCGCTCCCACAGCGGGATCTGCCTCTGCCACCACTGGTCGTCGCTGATCT
Organism: Nonomuraea sp. SYSU D8015; assembly: GCF_008065375.1. GTDB lineage: Bacteria > Actinomycetota > Actinomycetes > Streptosporangiales > Streptosporangiaceae > Nonomuraea. The sequence continues at coordinate 620,400 of NZ_VJYI01000004.1, read as the reverse complement.
GGGTGCGGCGTTCGGCCTGGGCGATGTCCACCGCCTCCCGGGCCTTGCCGCGAACGTAGGCGTCGATGAAGTCGATCACGGAGACCATCTCGGCCTCCGACAGCCCGATCCCCGTCACGGCGCGGAGCGATGAGGCGACGGCGGCCAAGGTGTTGGGCCCCATCACCGGACGGTGGCCGGCGATCTGCAGGACCCATGGGTGGCGGGTGTAGAGCGCCCAGTCATTCCGCGCGATCGCGGTGAGTTTCGCTCGCCAGTCGCCGTGATCGTCGTCGACCAGGGGGACTTCTCCGATCACGGTGTCGAGCATCACGTCGATGAGCTCGTGCTTGCCAGGCACATAGGTGTACAGCGACATGGTGCCGACCCCGAGCCGTTCGGCGACCCGGCGCATGGACAGCACCTCCAGCCCTTCGGAATCGGCGACCTCGATGGCGGCGTCGGCGATCTGCCGGACGGTCAGTTTGGGCCTGGGCCCCCGGCCGGCCGGCTCCTTGCCGCCCCACAGGAGCTCCAGGGTGCGCTCGGAGTCCCCGCTGCCCGCGTACTCGGTCGTCATCGTTCCTCACTGATCGGGGCTTGATCCCCATCCTAGAACTTCGTATGGTGTACGAAATAGCATCTCCGTACACCATACGAAGTAGCCTTCGGGAGGGATGCATGCCTGAAGTCGCCCCGTCCAAGGTCCGTGGCCCGGCACGCGCCGGCGAACGGGCCATAGCGCCCGATCTCGCCCGCGGGTGCATGCTGCTCCTGATCGTCTTGTCCAACACCGGGTTCTTCCTCCTGGCGGAGAGCCAGAGATCCACGGTGGACCGGGTCGTCACCACGGTCATGGGCGTCGTCCTGGACATGCGGGTCTACCCGATGTTCGCGTTCCTGATCGGCTACGGCATGGTGCAGCTGTACCGTCGTCAGCTCGAAGCCGGGGCCTCTCCGCGAGCGGGAGCCGCCCTGCTCCGCCGGCGGGGACTGTGGATGATGGTCTTCGGTCTCGGCCACGCAGCGCTGCTGCTGTCCACTGACGTCCTGGGCGCATGGGGGCTGCTCACCCTGGTCTTGAGCCGGCTGTTCCTGCGACGCGGCGACCGCACCCTCCTGGTGTGGTGCGGCATCGGCGTCGTGTTCCTCGCCTTGATGGTGGCCGGCGCCCAGATGGCCGCGGGAGAGCTGACCCTGCTCGCCGAGGACACCCCGCAGGACACCGTGTCAGCGGCCGGCACCGGCGAGAGGAGCTATTGGGCCTCCGTGCCGGTCCGGTTGCTCTTCTGGCTGGGCGTCATCTCCCTCACCGTCGCCCTTCTCACCGCGCCGATCGCGATGCTGGCGGGCATCTGGGCCGCACGGCGCCGGGTGCTGGAGGAGCCGGGCAACCACCTCCGTCTCCTGGGCTGGACGGCGGCCGGCGGGATCGCCATCGGTTGGCTCGGGGCGCTGCCGTTGGTCCTCACCCCGGGTGGCGCAGGCGAAGCGGCGTTATTTCTGCTGCACGCGGCGACGGGCCTGGCCGGTGGATTGGGATACGCCGCGATGTTCGGCCTGATCGCCCACCGGCTCCCGCGCCGCCTGCACCGATGCCGTCCCGTCGTCGCGCTGTGCGCGGTCGGGAAGCGTTCACTGTCGTGCTACCTCACCCACTCGCTGATCTTCGCGCCGCTGCTGGCCGCCTGGGGGCTCGGGCTCGGCGCGCTGATGACGAGCAGCACGATGGCGCTGTTCGCCACCGGGGTCTGGCTGGTGACCGTCTTCGCCGCCTACGCCCTCGAACGCGCGGGCCGGCGGGGGCCCGCCGAGGTCGTGCTGCGGCGCCTCGTCTATCGCAGACCGTCCCTGTGATTTCCTTGTGGCCGGCCACAACACACACCGCCGGACTTCAGGCGACTCTATGGCGTCGCGTACGGATCAACGACCCTGACGACCATCGTTGACACCGACGCTGCCGGCCCGGGTCACCGATCCACTCGGCGGCACCGCGACCGGGGCCCAGCTGGCAGGGTCTACAGTATCGGCCACGGCCATCACGCGATCTTCAGATGTCTTCACAAACTCCGAATGATCACGTGGTGGCCGCCCCTATGCGACCTCAGCCAGCAAGATCGCGAAGTGTCACTGGTGGTGGGTGGCCACGACCAGATCTCGGTAGTCCAGCCAGGGTCAGTGGAACAGATGCGACCACTCGCTATCCCGAAGGCCGCAACGCCGGCCACGTTGATTCGGTCGGAGCCCTTACCGCTCATCGTCACCACCGGGCGGACCGTTCCTCCCGGAAGATGATGGGTGGGGCGGCGACACACCGCCCCACCCCATACCGGAAGACTGGAGCAGAACGATGAGCCAGTATTTCGACGCCTACACAGACGCGCACTCCTACCTCCCCGAACAGGCGTGCCTCATCTGGATCAGGACCGACGACCTGGAACAGCTCATCCACGCGTTGGGTGCCGATCCGGCCGAGGCGTCGGAGGAAACCTGGACCGACCTGATCGACGAGGGATCCGCCGAGGACGTGCTCGCCGCGCGTTACGGCGACTGGACGCTCCTCATGGAGCCGTTCACCCACCATGGCACGAGCGAGCAGGGTCCTAAGCGCGGGCCAGGAGGTCTACAGCCTCCGGTGGACCGTCAACCACGACGTCGCCGTCTCCTACGCGCGCGCGGGTGAGATCGTCAGCGTCTTCGATCCTCTGGACCTCGAAGGCGCAGAACGGGCCTGGTCCACCAGGTGAGCGAGGACGAATGGCGGCGGGACTGGCTGGCCGCTGCGCTCGCCCTGGGGAGGAACTCTCAGGTCTCCGCTTGGACCGCGCCTGGCTGGCCCGACCGCATCTTGCCTTCACGCCCGCACCCGTCCAGAGGCGGCCGCCGCTCAGGCTGGACGCAGGCATGAGGGCTGCAGTGGGCGGGGATGCGCGGCTCGCGGCCATCGTCGCCGATCCCGCCGAGGGCATCCTGCCAGAAGTCATCGCCTATGCCGCCGATCTCGCGGTCGCCACGACAGGCCTCGACGGTCCCCTCGTCGACGAGGCCCTGCGCCTGATCGCCGAGCGCGAATGGAACTCCGAACGCGCCCGGGCAGCGGGCCTCGCCGAAGGGTGGCCAGGAGCCGTTACTGGGCGGGGAGCCAAGTGCTCAGCATGCTCGTTAACGGCTGCTGCGGTCGCGAACAGGTCCAACTGGTTCACCAATCCCGTGGACTCAGGTGCTTCACCTGATCAGCGCCTTGGGGAACGGTTGGTACGGCCGGGACTGGCAGAGTGGAGTCGTTCCCTGTAAGCGCGAACATTCGCACTCGTCAGGTTGGTTAGGTCCTCTGCCGCCTCGATGGCTGCATCTCGACCGAGCGCGAGCGGCCACGCGCAGACGAGGTATTCCTCGACCGGCTCGTCAGTTTCGGGGGTGCCGATACGGGGGCGAGTCGAAGCATGCAGCCGCAGCGTGTAGACCCCAGGCCCCTGTGGGGTGAGTGAAGGAAGATCTGGCGGAGGGGTGTCGCCCATGAAGCCGAACAGGCGCATGTCCCCGATGGAGGTGGGGAACACCACCTCCTCCACGTCGGCCCATTTCCGCACGCCCTCTAGACGGGGTGCGGAAGTGGTGGTCTGCACTGTGACGGTCACGTAGCCGGTATGCACCCCGGTGAAAATCGCAGCGGCGTCCAGGTGAGCAGCCACCAGTCCGTTAGGGGCATAACTGGGAGGATCGGTGTAGTCCACCTCGCCCAGGGCCTTGATGAGGATCGTGTTGTAGGAAACGAACACCTTGGCGGTGGCCGCCACCGATGCGTTGTCGCTCATGTGGGAATCCTAGGCGAGGATGTGGAGGTCGGCATCGGACGAAGCGTTGACGTCGAATAGGCTATGCTTCGACGTCGACGAGGAATGGGTCTTTCTCAATGACTCGATGGTATCGATAGAACCAGGCCAACTGTTCTCCCCCGTCTTGGTTTTCGGTTTCTGGGATGAGATCCGAGAAGGTGAGGTCAGGGTCGCCAGTGTGGGCACCTTGCCACGTTGAGCGGAATGGGTATTCGTCACACTCCTCGCCTGGGGGACGCGGAGACGGCCACATCTTGCACGCCTCTGTGCCGTTCTTCTTCTTCAGCGTCTCGTCCATAAGCCGTGTGAGAGGGGCGTCGCCTGGTGCGCCTGGCGCCCCACCGCTCTGGCCAGCCGTGATGACCTCGGCGTGCCCAGGAAGCTCTGCCCACACGACGACGTGTTCGGGCCAGAAATTCTGGAAAACGCATCCGTAGTGTGGAGCGTCTCCACCTGCGGCGAGGTAGTCACAGCGGATGTCCCACTCCCCCGGATCGAGCCACATCTGGTCTTCTTCCGGATCGTGTGCCGCGGCGGGTGTAGCCATAGCGATGTCGATGAACGGGGAAATGCCGTCCTGGACAGTTCCGGCAGGGACTCCAGTGAAACCGGTGGCATTGCCTTCGAATTGGATGGCGAGCCACTCGTCCGGCGAGGGGTCTTCCGGAAGTTCCGTCGGCGGCAACGGGGCAGTGTACATGGTGCATGGGCCATCACAGCCTGGTGCCATGGCAAGCCTAATGAACTCGGCTGCTCCCGTGACATCGAACGCGCCAGCCCACGACTGCCAGATGATCTTGTTCTGTGCGTTGTGGTTGCGCAGCATATTCCAGATGACGACATCCGCGCTGCCGATCTCAGTGGATCCCTGGCGAATAGTGTAAGTCCAGCCCCAATATGAGCAGGCAGTAAGTCGGTCGCCTCCCCAGACGCCTGCGGTGTACGCACCTCTCGTGGCAAGTGGGGAAAGTTTCCACGATTCGGTGTTCATTTCCGAGTCGCTAGCCTACAAGTTGGCATTCGAACTATGTGCTATGCAATGCCTGAAGCAGATCATGTTCAAAGCAGGAGAAATGAATTTGGTAGGGTTCTTCCCTTCGGGTTTGATCTGTGAGGATGGTGCTCGCCAGTTCATTATCGATACCCTCGTAAACACTACTGGGATACCGGAATTCCGACAGCGAGGCCTCATAGTCGCTGATGATTATTCCGAGAATGACCAGAGAGATGCATATGAAGAGGGCCAGCCCCGGATTTCCGGAAACCGTGATCACTATTTCAGGGTGAAGCGCAGAGAGGTTGAGTCTCTTGACTTTTCACGAATCGAACAATTTCTTGGAGGGTTAAGGGTGCATCCGATGGAGAACGTGCGAAGTGTCGAGCTGTCCTTCGATGATTACAGCATCGACTCTCGTGGGCTCTACGACATTCCGGAGGTGCGAACCTATCTGCGGACCTTTCAAAAACGGTTTTCCTGGTGGCTTTGGTATTTCAAGGTAGGCGTGGACTCTCGAGAATGTGCGGGATTCGTGCTACTTTTTCTTGCGGGGTTGAACGATCCGAGGAGAATAACTAGTGAGGAGCTCGTGTCCTGGTTGTGCGAAGTCACTGGGCTTCCCTTGATGGAGGAGGGGGAACGCGCTGGAGTTGACGATGCATATTTGACGGCATTTACGCTGGATGTTGGTGATGCATTATTGGGTATTTCCAATTTCATACTGGAATAGCAATAAAGGGCGATTGTCTTTATTCGGCCGTTTATGACGATGAACCTTTTGGATACACAGATAGATAGTAGAGGTCGGGGAGATAGCCGGTTGCCCTCGCGGCTCGACGCAGGCTTTTGGTATGGGCAACTGGACGGGCATACATCTGCCTGAGTAAGAGCAGTGAGATCGGGCTGCGTCAAAGATTTGGCCTCGAGTGGCAAACAGTAGGCTTGATGGCGTACAGCTCAGAAGGACGTTGCTGTCGGCGCAGAGCCGCCAGGGCTGCCTAGCACTGGAAGCGGCGTGGTGGAATGGGGAAGCCTACGCTGTAGGTGAGCATTGGCGTTATTCATGGGTCAAGATGCCCCCAACTTGGCTGCCACGCGCCCGGACAGCAGGCCCGACGAGGGAGTGGCACGGGAGGTGTGACTCCTGAAGCGGTGATCGGGAGGTCACATCGATTGTCCCGAAGCCGAAGTGCCGAATGAGACCAGAACCGAGACCACTGTTAGCCCGCGTGCGGTCATTCCGCCAGGGCGATCACCTCGGATGCGATTTCATGCAGAGGGCAATGTCGTCGAGGAAGGATGGGTCGTAGCGGTCGTCGACGTGGTTGCTGTTCCATAGTCCGGAGGTGCGTACTTTGGGGTTGGCGGCGTGCAGGCCGAGCCAGCCAGGGGAGGGTGGGTCGACCGCTCCGGTGCGCTGAGATAGGAGTGCGATGGCGTTTGCTTCGATGGTGCTGCGTTGGTCTCGGTCCGGTACGTCGAGCCAGAGCAGCGGCATGGCGGCGATCTGGGCGGTGACCGCGAGTTCGAGGGGGCGTTCGGCTTGTCGTTGCTGGGAGGTCACGTGGTTCTTCGGCCAGGATTGCGCTATCTCGGAGGGCCAGTGGCCGGTGGCAAGAAGCGCGGTGCCGACATGGCGGCGGAATATCGAGCCGCGTTGGTTGCCGCCGCGTGGATTGGTTCCGTCGATGGGGCCGCGGTGTTGAGCGAGTCTGGTCCACAGGGTGGTGCGTGAGGTCGCGGTCAGCGCGTGGGTGCCCACCCGCACGACGCGGGGCCGATTTCCGTCGGTGCGGGTCTCGCCGTTTTCGAAGAAGAAATACACGCCGCGCTGTGGCCAGCCGCTGGTCGCAGAACAGTTGAAGAGGCGGCGTGCCCCACCGATCTGCTCAGCGAGCGCGTCAAGGAGGGAGTAGAACTGGTCGGTGTCTTGTTGGCGTTGTGCTGCGACGTGGTTCATGTCAGGTGCTCCACGGTGATGCTCGCTGGATAGTGCTGGGCGGGACTCCGCATCCAAAAGCAGGCGAAAGCCTGGCCGAGCCGACGTGGTGTCTCTCGTATGGCGATCCCGCCCTGGGCCATGCCGGTGACGGTGACCAGGAGTCCGGTAAGGCCGGCGCGCTGCCAGGGCGCGTGTCGTAGCAGCCGCGCATAGTCGGTGCTGGCCGCAGCGAAGGCCACGACGGTCGGCACGCCAGCGTGGCGGGCCTCTGCGATCAAGAGGTCTTCCAGCAGGCCCCGCGGCCAATCCGCCAAATGCATGATCTTGTTGTATGTGCCGATCGGTTCGTCGACGCGCAGCAGGCCATAACCGCCGCTGAGGATGACGAGCGGCGCGTTCTCGGTTACGGCACTGGTGAGAGCATCCTGGGCGGCCGTGTAGAACTCCCCGGAGTAGCGGCGCCAGGCGGGGAGCACGTGGCGTACGTCCACGCGGGCCGCCTCCCTATTGCGTTCGCGGGCCGAGACAAGTGCAGATGGCCATTGCGGCGCACGTCCGGTCCAAGCCTCGCCGCCTTCACGTTTGCGTTTCGAGCAGGGGATCACGAGTAACGCGTCGCGGGGCATGATCTGTTGCAAGATCCGCGTGCTGCGGGTGGGCGTGGTCGCGGTCGGCGTCGCTGATTGTCGCGGCGCCGTGAGGCTGGACGGCCGGATCGGGCTGCTGCGGCGAAAGATGACCGCTCGCCCTGGCTCCACCCGTACGAGGGTGTAGCCGGCGGCACGCCAAGCACGGGTGTGGGAACGGTCGCCGTGCCACCACTGCGGATGGTGGCGGATCGCCGAGGCCGGAATCGTACCGACGATCCGGCCCAGTTCGCTCCAGGAGAGGCTCACCTCATCTTCGGATTGGGTGGACAGGAATGCGGTGAGCTTGGCCCAGTCGGCCCGCCCACCCTCAGTCGGCACGGCGGCCTGCTTGCCAGACGTGGTGGCACCTATGGCAACGGTAGACGTCCCAGTCGACGTAGTGCCATGGTGCCGAGGTGTCGTCAGCAGCGGCGTCTGGGTCGTCGTAGGCCCAGCCCTGGTAGGTGCCGATTTCGACATCCGCAGATCCGCACCGTCGGCAGGGATTTCGGGGTGTCCGCGACCAGCGATGGTCACAGGCGGTGCACACCAGGCGGATGCGTCCATCAGGCAGTCGGCTACCTCGCACGTCCTCCTCGGATCCACACACCGGGCAGTCCAGGTCCGTGCGTGGCCCTGCCAAGGGTGCCTCGCGAGGAATGAGTTGCGGCACACCGTCCTGGTCGATCTCGATATTGAAGGCGCGTCGTACGCCGGGTGCCACTGCCCAGAACACCTTGGCGCCAAGCCTCGACAGCGCGGCGATCTTCCGCTGTGTCGTGTTCGCCGGTGCCGTGACCTGGCGCGCCGTTGCGGCACGCATTTCGGCGATCATGAGGTCCAGCGACGCGGTGTCGCGCTTGGCCTCGGCCACCACCACTGGTCGTCCGCTGCTGTCAAGGGTCGCCAGATCCAGTGCGTCGTACTCGAATGCCACCCGCCGCGCTGGCCAGCGGTGCTCGACCACCAGCTCGGCGAACGCCGTGATCTGTACCAAGTATTCGCGGTTGAGTGAGGGGGCCGGGCCTTGCGAGAACAGGTTGTAGGGCCCCTTGTTCCGCGCGGCGCCTGCGAGCCGGAATACTCCATCGGGCTGTATCTCCACTAGGCCAGCGCCACGAGCGAGGGCCAGCCCGTTGGCCTCGTCCATGTTCAGTGGCGGCCGTAGCCGCAGTGCTTGGTCGGGCAGCCGGCGCTCACGGGCGAACGCAGACGCCCATGTGCTCAGCTGACTACTGCACGCCGCGAGGAGATCATTCATTTCTACTCCGATGTCCGCTCTGACCATAAACCGGTCCATCGACAAAAGCCCGGCCGTACGACCCTGCTGGGCGCTGTCGATTGGGCTCCACGGGAGTGGGCGTACCTGCCTGCCGCCCAGATCGCAGGCATTGCCACGCAGCAACTCGTGCGTGACCGGGAGGCTTCGCCATAATTCGACCTGCAGTTTCTTATCGTGCACGGAGCCGAAGCGTTCGCACCGCAGCTCGGTCAACTTGCCGGCGCTGCGCGCATTTGTAAGGGGAGAACTCGTCCTCAAGGTGCGGCTAAGTTGGACAAGCCAGCGCACGAGTCCGGAGTCAGGACCGCTTCTGGCTGGTGGGCCACGTTCCGCGTGGGTTCATCCATTCCGGGTGTTCGCATACCGTGCATTCGGCCTACGTACTGAGGAACACCTCATCGAGGTGCCACTCGAGTGCCTCGCGATTCGGCCGGTCCCGAGGTCGGTCCGGAACGTTGATCTCCTGTCCGGCCCGGCGGTAGAACTCCTCGCCGTTCCCGAACTCCTCACGCAGTCTCGGGCTGACCAGCAGTCGGTGCTTGGGATCGATCGCCAGGTAGCCGCGATCGAACAGCGTGTGCACATCCGACCGGACGAGTAGCCCGTTGTCCAGTCGATGTTCGCCGCCCGCCGCGACCGGGCGGATGTGGGCCGCCTGCAGGACCGGCCGGATCCGGTCGCCAGTGATCGCGCATCGGCGTTCGTACGCATGCAGGACCACGGCCTGGAAGGCCTGCTGGCCGAGCCTACGCGGGGCTAGCCGAGGATCGCCGTAGACGGGCCCGCCGCGATGCCACGGCTCGGACAAATCGATGTCCCCACTGATTCCGATCCTGTTCAGCAGATCATGGAAGTAGGCGGCGGCCGGGTGGACGGCCAAGTCGTAGCTCTTACCTTGCACGATATTGGGCGCGAAGTTCGGCGGCGGTCCGGCGATGCGGTCCTCATGGAAGAAGAAGACGTCGCGGATGATGACGCACCCGATGACCGGGTCCTCCTCGGGGGTCATTGGCCGGCTGCGGTACCGTCCGACCTGGTGGCGTAACTCGACACGGCTCGCAGCGCCGTTGCCCTCCCCGAAGAACTCCCATGCCTCCGAGACGCGAAGGGGCGCAAAGCCGCTGAAGAAGCCGCCACCGACCACGCGGTTGTGCGGGTGGTGGGTTTTGAAGAAGAACGGTTCGCCATGGTCGAGCGCACGGAATTCGCGACCGCTGGAGGGACGCCAGAAGTTGACCTCTGTGATTGTCGGGCGCGCGAAGAGGAACCGGTACCAACTTGCGTCAGTTATCCCGACGTACGCCTTCACGGAGGCAATTGTGCAATTTTTTGATCGACCTCGCCAGAGGGCCGATACTCGACCCTCGCAGGGACCAGGAATACCTCACGGTCCGATCAGGGGTGAGATGCCTGCCGTACCGGGCGGATGGAGGACAGGTAACCCGGGATCACCGAAGCGGGTTCGCGGGCTGCACCTCCGAGTTCGTGCGTGAGCTGGGCCGCGTCCGATGTGCTGATCTCAAGCAGCGGGCGCCGGAGGCGGATGGATCAGGTGTTCTTGTCGGGTGTCAACGCGTCCAGCCGCGGAACGAGCAGAGCCAGGTCCACGCTTCGGCGTCAGCCGTACGAGCGCGGAAGCCCATCGGGCCATCACATGGTTGCCGAGAGAGGTAGCGATGCCTATCCGGCGGAACCGACGACCGGCTGTGTCTCGCAGCGCTGGAGGGTCAATCCGAGTGGCGATCGTGGTTGGCGGACAGCGAAAGCGCACTGAAGCGCTGGTAAGGAGGCTGATACCTGGAGTATGGTCTCTAGTATGGCGACTAAGAAGGTAACGGTGACGATCCCCGAGGAACTTCTCGACGAGATCCGCGCTGAGGCGGCGGAGCGGGGCCTGTCGGCGTACGTCGCCGAGGCGTTGCGCTTCAAGCGTGACCGGGACCGGTTGCTCGAACTGGTGGACTGGCTGGAGGAAGAGTACGGGCCGGTCACCGAAGACGAGCGCGCGGCAGCGATCGAAGAGCTGGACGATCTCGACGCCGAGCACGAGCGCCGCCGCGCCGGCGGAAAGCGCAACGCAGGAGAGGCTGCGTGAGCAAGCGAACCGGTGAGCACGGGCAGCCACCGCTGCGGATCTTCGTGCTCGACTGCGAGGCCTTGTCCCTGGCTGTGCGGGGCGACCGGAAAATGATCGCCTGGCTCGACCTCGCCGCCCGGGGCCAGGCGGAGGTGGTGACGTCTCCGATGACGGTGGTCGAGGCATACGACGGCAGGATCACCGAGCAACGCTGGGACTGGGTGCTCTCCCGGCTCAACGTTGCCGACATCGGGAAGGACCATGCCCGCGAGGCCCGCCGGCTCCTGGCCGACGCCAAGCTACACGGCCACAAGTACGCGATCGACGCCGTGCTCGCCGTCATCGCGCGACAGCAGAAGGGGCAGGTCACCGTCTTCACCTCGGACGTAGACGACCTGGAGAGGCTCGTCCCGGACACGATCGTGGTCAAGAAGGTATGACCTTTCTGTGCTCGTCACCGGATGTGCGCTCGCCTTTAGGAGAGCGGGGGCCGGGTGGTCAGGCGATGGGGCTGGTGGGGCAGGGGCGGCTGATCATTGGGGACAGGGTGTGGAGGCGGGAGCCGATCATTCTGGCGATCCCTTCGATGGTCTCCATGCCGGCGCCCTCCCCCGGCTGGCGGTCCGTCTGCACCGACAGCAACAGGTCGCGGCCGGGACCCACGATCCTGCCGTAACTGGTGACGGCCCACGTGTTGTGGATGAACGGCCGCGGCGTCCAGCCGTTCTTCAGCGCCACCCGATCCCCGGGACGGGCGGCGGCGCTCACGCCCCAGGCCTGATCCCGCTGCACCCGGCCCATCAACCCCAGCACCAGCCGCCGATCGGCGGTGCTCAGGCCCTTGCCGCCCGTGATCAGCAGTTTCAGGAGGCGGATGCGGTCGGCGGGACTGGTCGTGGTGCCGCCCCAGAACTTGCTCGGCCCCGGCGTGGTCTCCCGCAGGCCCGCCCGGTCGTAGAAGGCGCTCATGCCGCCGCCACCGCCGACGCGGGACCACATCGCGTCCGCCGCGTGGTTGTCACTTTCTGTGATCATGCGGGCCGCCAGGTCCTGCTCGTCCTCGTCCAGCCCGCCGCTCCGGCGGGCCAGCAGCGCCATGACGATGTCCACCTTGGCGCCGCTGGCGGTGATCAGGTCCTGGTCGTGTTTTCCCTGTCCCAGCTCGACGCCGGTGACCAGGTCGAGGGCCGCGTAGACGATCCGGCCCGGGCGTCGGCTGAGATATTGGGAAACGTCCCGCGTCAGTCGCGCCCGCGCCACCTCCCCCGCCCTCATGTCCCGATATTTCAGGAAACATCGCGCCACTTTGACCGGCGGTTTCCCGGCAACGGGCACGACCGGAGCCTGCTCGACCCCGCACCCGGCCGCGAGCGCCAGGCCGAGCCACGACGTCAGACACTTCGCACGCATGCGCCAACCCCCGTGATCTCACTCGGGGGCTGGCAGCATCATGCCCTCAGGTCAGGAATCGAATCCCAGGCCCATCCGGTCCAGCGTGCGCAGCCACAGGTTGCGCTTGCCCTGGTGCTGATCGGCCTGGGCGATCGACCAGCGGGTGAACTGGATGACCCCCGACCGCACCGGCTCGGGCGGGAACGGGATCGGCTTCTCCTTGACCATCCGCAGCTCGGTACGCTCGGTACGCTCGCCCGACAACAGATCGAGCATGACGTTCGCCCCGAACCTGGTGGCCCCGACGCCCATGCCGGTGTAGCCGATCGCGTAGACCAGCCGCCCGCCGTGCGCCTGCCCGTAGAAGGCGCTGAACCGGCTGCAGGTGTCGATCACCCCGCCCCACCGGTGCGTGAAGCGCACCTCGGCCAGCTGCGGGAACGTGTCGTAGAAATGCCGGGCGAGCGTCACGAACGTCTCGTCGCGCTGGTCGTACTCCGGCTTGACCAGCCCCCCGTTGTAGTAGACGGCGTCGTAGCCGCCCCACAGGATCCGGTTGTCGTCGGTCAGCCGGTAGTAGTGGAACCGGTTGCCGGAGTCGCCGACGCCCTGCCGGTTGCGCCAGCCGACCTCGGCGAGCTGCGCGTCCGTCAGGGGTTCGGTCATGAGCGCGTAGTCGTACACGGGGACCACGAAGTGCTTGAGCCGCCGCAGCAGCGGCGGGAAACCCCCGGTGCCGAGCGCCACCTTGGGGGCGGTGACCGTGCCGTGCGGGGTGCGGAGCTCGATCATCGGGCCGTCGTCGCGCAGGGAGCGGACGGGGCTGCGTTCGTGGACGCGCACGCCGAGCCGCAGGCACGCCTTCCGGAGCCCCCACGCCAGCCGCGCCGGGTCGAGCATGGCGCACCCGCTGCGCTCCCAGAGCCCGCCGAGATAGGTCGGGGAGTCGACCTCGGCCCGCACCTGCTCCTGGTCCAGGGGCAGGTAGTCGAGCCCGAGCTCGGAGATCAGGTCGAGGTGCTCATGGAGCCCGTCGAGCTGCCACGGCTCGGTGGCCACGTGCAGCTCCCCGGTCCGCTCGAACGAGCAGTCGATGTCGTGGCGCTCCAGCGTGCGCTCGATCTCGTCGAGGTTGTCGACCCCCATGCGTTCCAGCCGGTCGATCTCGTCCGGCCACCGCTCCAGCCCGTTGGCCAGGCCGTGGGTGAGGGTCGCCATGCAGAACCCGCCGTTGCGGCCGGTGGCCGCCCAGCCGATCCTGCGCCCTTCGAGCAGGACGACGTCGAGCGACGGGTCGCGTTCCTTGGCCATCAGGGCGGTCCACAGCCCTGAGAATCCTCCTCCGACGACGACCAGGTCGGCGGTCGTGTTTCCGATGAGCCGCGGTCGCGGCTCGGGTCTGGCCGGGCTGTCCAGCCAGTACGGCTTGCGCTCCGCATCAGCAAGAGCCTTCAGCGGATCCACAAATCCCACTTCCCTACAAGTGTTTTAGGTTCGGCGCCGCGCCGCGACCGCGTTCCCGATCGCGATCAGCACCCCAATGCCGAAGATCAGCGTACCCATGACGTTGACCTGCGGTGGGATTCCCGTTTTAACCGCGCCCACGATCCACAGCGGGAAGGTGACCGTGGACCCGTTGACGAAGCTGGTGACCACGTAGTCGTCGACGGACAGCGCGAACGACAGCATGGCCCCGGCCATCACGCCCGGCATGATCGACGGCAGCGTGACCTGCCGGAACGTGCCCCACGCCGTGGCGCCGAGGTCCCTGGCGGCCTCCTCCAGCGACGGGTCGAGGGTGACCACCCGCGCCCGCACCGTGACCACCACGAACGACAGCGAGAACAGCACGTGGGAGATGATGATCGTGTTGGCGTCGCGCGGCACGTTCCCGGAGACGAACAACGACAGCAACGACGCGCCCATGACCAGCTCGGGCGTGGAGATGGCGGCGAAGACCAGGAAGTTCGTGACGCCCTTGCCGCGGAAGCGGTGCCGGCCGAGCGCCAGCCCGAGCATGGTGCCGATCACGACCGTGATGATCGTGCTGACCGCGGCGATGACGAGCGAGTTGCGCAGCGCCACGGTCAGGTCGGAGATGTCGAAGAGCTCGGCGTACCACCGCAGCGTGAAGCCCTGCCACGAGGTGTTGGACTTGCTCTTCTTGTCGTTGAAGCCGAACAGGATCATCACGGCGATCGGCGACGACAGCCAGACGATGATCAGCCAGGTGTAGATGTGCAGCAGCTTGTCGCCGAGCCTCGTCCCCCTCATCGCGCGGCCGCCTCGAGGACGTTCTCGGTGCCGAGCGCCCGGGCGTAGACGAAGATGCCCACGAGCAGCACCGCCATCAGCGTGAACGACAGCGCCGAGGCGGTCGGGTAGTTGAGGTTGGTGAGGTATTCGGTCTGGATGATGTTGCCGATCATGGTGTTGGCGGTCCCGCCGAGGATCGCCGCGTTGATCGGGTCCGCCGTGGCCGGGACGAACGTCATCAGCACCCCGGCGAAAACCCCCGGCAGCGACAGCGGCAGCACCACGCGGCGGAAGGCCGCCGCGCGGGTGGCGTACAGGTCCTGCGCGGCCTCCACCACCCGCGGGTCCACCCGCTCCAGCGCCACGTAGATCGGCAGGATCATGAACGGCAGGAAGTTGTACGTGAGCCCGCCTACTACGGCGAACGCGGTGGCGAGCACGTGGAAGTCGTCAGGCAGCAGCCCCCAGCCCTTCAGCGTGCCGAACAGGATCCCGTTGTCCGACAGCAGGAAGTTCCACGAGATCGTCCGCAGCACGAACGACACGAAGAACGGCAGCAGGATCAGGAACAGGTACATCGACTTGCGCCGGCCGCCCTTGAAGGCGATCCAGTACGCCACCGGGTACCCGATCACCAGCATGGCCGCGGTCGCCATCCCGCCGTACAGCAGAGAGCGCAACAGCTGGGTGCTGTACCTGCCGAGCGCGTCCGAGTAGTTGGAGAAGCTGAAGGTCATGGCGAAGCCGTCGATGGCGTTGCCGGTCTGCAGCGACACCGACGCCATCGCGACCATGGGCACGACCAGGAAGATCGCCAGCCACATCCAGCTCGGCAGCGCCAGCAGGTAGGGGGTGAGCCGCCGCATCGTTATGCCTGGGTGACGGACTGGAAGATCGGGTTGAAGATCTGCTGCTGCTTGTTGTCCAGCGGCGTGTAGCCGCGCAGCTTGGCGTAGTCGGCCTCGGTCGGGAACATGAGCGGGCTGTTGACCATGTCCTCGAGCGCCTTCTTGTCCTCGCCCTCGGCGGTCTTGGCCTTCTCCTTGAGCAGGTCCTGGACGGCCGGGACGGGGGTGACGTACTGGATGAACTCATCCAGCTCGGCGGCCACGGCCGGCTGGTAGAGGTAGTCCATCAGCATGAGCGCGTCCAACGGGTTGGCGGCACCCTTGGGGATGAGCATGTTGTCGGTCCAGATCGTGCCGCCCTCCTCGGGCACCACGAACTTGACGGGCTCGCCGGCGAGCTGGCGCTGGAAGACGTCGCCCGACCAGGCCATGGTCAGCCAGACGTCGCCCTTGGACACGGCGTCGATATAGCTCTGGTCGTAATATTTCCGGACAAGTCCGGCGTCGCGCTGCTCCTTGAGCTTGTCCCCGGCCTTGCGCCAGTCCGCCTCGGTCGACTTCTCCGGGTCGATGCCCAGCGCGAACATGCCGAAGTTGGCGATCTCCTGCGCGTCGGCCATCATGCCGACCCGCCCCTTGTACTTGGAGTCGAACAACGACTGGATGCTGGTGATGTCTTCCTTGACGTGCTCGGTGTTGTACGCGATCCCGGTCACACCAGAGGTGTACGGGATCGTGTACTTGTTGCCCGGGTCGTAGGCGCGCTCCTTGTACTTCTGCCCGGCGTTGGCCGCGAAGTTCGGCAGCTTGGAGTGGTCGAGGGGCACCGCGTAGCCCAGCTGGATCATGTTCTGGAGGTGGATGCCGTTGGTCATGACGACGATGTCGTAGCCCAGCGACTGCCCGGCGCGCAGCACGGGCTCGGCCTTGCCGAAGAACTCGGCGTTCTCCTGGATGACCTCTTTGTACTCGTACGAGATGCCGGTGGCCTCCTGGAACTTCTTCAGCGGGGCCTGGTCCTCCGGCATGTACTCGGGCCAGTTGGCGAAGACGACCTTGCCGTGCTTGGTCTGCTTGGACCAGAAGTCCTGGACGGCGTCGGCCTTGGGCGGCGCGGCCTTCTGCCCCTGCACGCCGCAGGCGGCGAGCGCGAGCCCGGCGGCGGAGAGCCCGGCGATCCTGAAGGCGTCACGGCGAGGGAGGTGAGGACGGGGGTTCATGAGGTGCTATCAACTTCCAATCACGTACGAGTGCTGCGCCTGCCAGGACAGCCACACGGAGTCTCCCCGCTCCGCCGTGGCCGTGGCGTCATGCGCGTTCTGCTGGAACACCGTGATCTCGGCCCCGTCAGCGAGAGACACGGCGTAGCTGTTGTAGGTGCCCAGGTAGACCACCTCGGCGACGGTCCCGCGGACGGCGCTCAGCCCGGCCGCAGGCTCCTCCGTGCCGATCGTGATCTTCTCGGGGCGGACGGTGACGGTCACGTCGCCGTCCTGGCCCGGCACCATCACCCGGCCACCGCTGATCTTGAGCGTGCCGCCGGTCGCGGCGCCCGTGAGCAGGTTGGAGGTGCCGATGAAGCCGGCCACGAACGCGGTCGCGGGCCGCTCGTAGATCTCGCGCGGCCCGGCGAGCTGCTCGACCAGGCCGTCGTTCATGACGGCGATGCGGTCGCTCATGGTGAGCGCCTCGTTCTGGTCGTGCGTGACGTACACGAACGTGATGCCGACCTCGCGCTGGATGCGCTTGAGCTCGATCTGCATGGCCTGGCGCAGCTTGAGGTCGAGCGCCCCGAGCGGCTCGTCGAGCAGCAGCGCGCGCGGCCGGTTGACCAGGGCCCTGGCCAGGGCCACGCGCTGCTGCTGGCCGCCGGACATCTCGCGCGGCCGGCGCTTCTCCCTGCCGGCGAGGTCGACGATCTCCAGCATCTCGCCGACCCGCCGCCGGATCTCGTCCTGCGGTGTCTTGCGTTGCTTCAGCCCGAAGGCCACATTGTCCCAGACGCTCATGTGCGGGAAGAGCGCGTAGGACTGGAAGACCATGTTGACGTCGCGCTTGTTCGGCGGGACGTTCGTCACGTCTTGGCCGTGCAGCTTCACCAGGCCCTTCGTCGGGGCCTCGAAGCCGGCGATCATCCTCATGGTCGTGGTCTTGCCGCAGCCGGACGGGCCGAGGAGGGAGAAGAACTCCCCCTCGGCGATGTCCAGCGAAACGCCTTTGACGGCCTGGACCACCTCGCCGTGCGAGAGGTATTCCTTGACGACGTCGTCAAGCTCGATGGCACTGGTCATTCGCGTGCTATTCACCGATGTAGTGCATGACGTGCTTGACGCGCGTGTAGTCGTGCAGGCCGAACACCGACAGGTCCTTGCCGTACCCGGAGTGCTTGAAGCCGCCGTGCGGCATCTCCGACACGAACGGGATGTGCGTGTTGACCCAGACCACGCCGAAGTCGAGGCGGTTGGACATGCGCATCGCGCGGCCGTGGTCGGAGGTCCAGACCGAGCCGCTCAGGCCGTACTTGACGTCGTTGGCCTTGGCGAGGGCGTCGGCCTCGTCGGTGAACGTCTGGACGGTGATCACCGGGCCGAAGACCTCGTTCTGCACCATTTCGTCGTCCTGCTTGAGCCCGTCCACGACGGTCGGCGCGAAGAAGTAGCCCTTGTCGCCGACGCGGTGACCGCCGGTGAGGACCTTGGCGTGGGCGGGGGCGCGCTCGATGAAGCCCTGCACCCTGGCGAGCTGGTTCTCGTTGTTGAGCGGCCCGTAGAGCGCGTCCTCGTTGTCCAGGCCGCCGGTCACGGTGCCGGCGGCGGCCTCGGTCAGCGCCGCCACGAACTCGTCGTGCACGCTCTCCTGCACGAGCACCCGGCACGCGGCGGTGCAGTCCTGGCCGGCGTTGTAGAGGCCCGCGGTGGCGATGTCGGCGGCGGCCTTGCGCAGGTCCTTGACGTCCTCGAAGACCACGACCGGCGCCTTGCCGCCGAGCTCCAGGTGCACCCGCTTGAGGTCGTCGGCGGCGCTCTTGGCGACCGACATGCCCGCGCCGACCGAGCCGGTGATCGCGACCATGGAGGCCGTCGGATGGCTCACCACGAGCGCGCCGGTCTCGCGGTCGCCGGTGACGACGTTGAAGACGCCCGGGGGCAGCACCTCACCGAGGATCTCGGCGAGCTTGAGCGTGGAGACCGGGGTGGTGTCGGACGGCTTGAGCACGACGGTGTTGCCGGCCGCGAGCGCCGGGGCGATCTTCCACACCGCCATCATCATCGGGTAGTTCCACGGCGTGACCTGCCCGATCACGCCGATCGGCTCGTGCCTGATGACGCTGGTGTGCTCGGCGAGGAACTCGCCGGCCGTGGGGCCCTCGAGCGTGCGCGCCGCGCCCGCGAAGAAGCGGAAGTGGTCGGCGGCGACCGGGGTCTCGTCCTCGGCCATGCGGGCGCGCGGCTTGCCCGTGTTGCGGCACTCGGCCTCGTTGATCTCATCGGCCCGCGCGTCGATCGCGTCGGCGACCTTGAGCAGCAGGTTGGCCCGCTCCCCCGGGGTGGTGCTGCCCCACGAGTCGAACGCGGCGGCCGCGGCTGCGAAGGCGGCGTCGACATCCTCCGGGCCGGAGATCGGGGCCTGGACGTAGGCCTCGCCCGTGCACGGGTCGATGATGTCGGAGAATCGGCCGCTCTTGGCGTCCACGAACTCACCGTTGATGAAGTTCTGCAGACGGGTGGTCAAGGTGACCTCCTCGTGAGGTGGCTGAGATGCCGCGACTCTTACAGAGTGGAAGCATATGGACAAGGGATTTCGTGGCGAAGATATCAAATTGCTACGAATTCGCTTGACAGACCGCCAAGAACTGACAACATGTCGCACCAGGACGGCAACCGAGCGGGAACGCCCCCGTAATGCCGTACCGCTAGGAGGAATCGTCTCGATGACCACGCCGCCGCGCGTTCGCCGCAGCAACCCCGACGCCGCCCCCGTCGTGCTCGACGAGCTCTCGAAGCAGATCATCGAGCAGCTCCAGCGTGACGGGCGCATGCCGTACGCGGCGATCGGCAAGGCGGTGGGCCTGTCCGAGGCCGCGGTACGCCAGCGCGTGCAGCGACTCCAGGAGGCCGGCGTCATGCAGATCGTCGCGGTCACCGACCCTCTCATGCTGGGCTTCCCCCGGCAGGCGATGATCGGGATCAACGTCGAGGGCGATCTGGAGTCGGTGGCCGACGAGCTGGCGGCCATCGAAGAGATCGACTACGTGGTGCTGACGGCGGGCTCGTTCGACATCATCGTCGAGGTGGTGTGCGAGGGCGACGGGCACCTGCTGGAGATCCTCAGCAAGATCCGCGCCATCCCCGCCGTACGGGCGACGGAGTCGTTCGTGTACCTGAAGCTCCGCAAGCAGACGTACTCCTGGGGCACCCGCTAACCCACCCTCGCGACCGCGCGCACCGGCGCCCCGCACAGCACCCGGTGCGCCGCCGGCTCCATCACGTGACCGGCTCGGCCGCGGCGTCGACGATGGGCAGGACGGGGGTGTCGGCCGCCCGGACCAGCCGCGGCCCCTCGGGACCGTAGACCTCCCGCGGCTCGGGGAAGGCGGCCAACAGCGCCAGATAGAGCAGACCCGCGGCGGCCAAGCCCAGCGGCAGCGAGATGTCCACGCCGCCGGCCAGGTCGCCGAGCGGCCCCACGAACTGCCCCGGCAGGTTGACGAACATCAGCGCCAGCCCTGCCGACGCCAGCCAGGCGCTCACCCCCCGCCAGTTCCAGCCGTGCGTGAACCAGTAGCGGCCGCCGCGCTGACGCCGGTTGAAGACCTGCAGGGCCTCCGGGTCGTACCAGCCGCGCCGGGTCACGTAGCCGAGCATCATGATCACCATCCACGGTGCGGTGCACGTGATGATCAGCGTCGCGAACGTCGAGATGCTCTGGGTGAGGTTCGCGGCGAAACGGCCCACGAAGATGAACGCGATCGACAGGGTGCCGATGAAGACGGTCGCCTGCACGCGCGAGAAGCGGGGGAAGACGCTGGAGAAGTCGAGCCCGGTGCCGTAGAGGGAGGTGGTTCCCGTGGACATGCCGCCGATGAGCGCGATGAGACAGACCGGCACGAAGTACCAGCCCGGCGAGACGGCCAGCAGCCCGCCGACGTAGTTGGGCGCCGCCGGGTCCACGTACTCGGCGGCCTTGGCCGCGATGATCGAAGCGGTGGCCAGGCCGAAGAAGAACGGCAGGATGGTGGCGATCTGCGACAGGAAGGCGGCGGCCATCACGCGGGAGCGCGGCGTGCTCGCCGAGATGTAACGGGACCAGTCGCCCAGGAACGCCCCGAACGACACCGGGTTCGACAACACGATCAGCGCCGCCCCGATGAACGACGGCCAGAACAGCGGATCGCCCACCGGCAGCGTCCCCGGATAGGACGGGTCGAAGTCGCCCGCGAAGGCGAACACCCCCAGCACGAACAGCAGCGACGCCGCCACCACCGCGATCTTGTTGACGAACAGCATGAACCTGAACCCGTACACGCAGACGATCAGCACGAGCACCGCGAAGATCCCGTACGCGACGCCATAGGACAGGTCGGTGTCGGGCAGCCCCACCAACCGGTGAGCGCCGCCGACCAGCGCGTCCCCCGACGACCACACCGAGATCGAGAAGAACGCGATCGCGGTGAGCAGCGACAGGAAGGAGCCGACGATCCGTCCGTGCACGCCCAGATGAGCCGACGACGAGACGGCGTTGTTGGTGCCGTTGAGCGGCCCGAACAAC
Organism: Nonomuraea sp. SYSU D8015; assembly: GCF_008065375.1. Classification (GTDB taxonomy): domain Bacteria; phylum Actinomycetota; class Actinomycetes; order Streptosporangiales; family Streptosporangiaceae; genus Nonomuraea. The sequence goes on along the minus strand of NZ_VJYI01000004.1, from coordinate 599,393 downwards.
GACAGCGGCGCCAGGATCAGCGCCCCCACCACCAGCCCGAGCACCGTGGCGGCCAAGCCCTGCCAGAACGACAGGCCGAACAGGATGGGGAAGGCTCCGAGCACGCAGGTGGCGAAGGTGTTCGCCCCGCCGAACGCCACCCTGAACAGGTCGACCGGGCGCGCGGTGCGGTCGGCGTCGGGGATGCGCTCGACCCCGTACGTCTCGATTTCGGTGATGCCGTTCATGTCTGCTTCTTCTCCTGCATCGCGAGCAAGCTGACGAGGTCGTACGCCACGTGGGAGGCGGCGATGGAGGTGATCTCCGCATGGTCGTAGGCCGGCGCGACCTCGACCACGTCGGCCCCGACCAGGTTGCACCCGGCCAGGCCCCGCAGGATCTCCAGCAGTTCCCGGCTGGTGAGCCCGCCCGCCTCCGGTGTCCCGGTGCCGGGGGCATGCGCGGGATCGAGCACGTCGATGTCGACGGAGACGTACAGCGGCCGGTCACCGATCCGCTGCCGCAGCACGTCGATCACCTCGTCCAGCCCGCGCCGCAGCACGTCGGCCGCGGTCAGGATGCCGAAACCGAGCCGCCGGTCGTCCTCCAGGTCCCGCTTGCCGTACAGCGGCCCCCGGATGCCGACGTGGCTGACGGCCTCGGTGTCCAGCAGCCCCTCCTCGACCGCCCGCCGGAACGGCGTCCCGTGCGTGTACTCGGCCCCGAAGTACGTGTCCCAGGTGTCGAGATGCGCGTCGAAGTGCAGCAACGCGACGGGCCCGTGCTTCCTGGCGGCCGCGCGGAGCAGCGGCAGGGCGATGGTGTGATCCCCGCCGATGGTGACGAGCCTGGCCTGGAGCGAGCCGGCGGCCTCCTCGATGCTCTCGATGGCCGCCCCGATGTCGAACGGATTGGCCGCGATGTCCCCGGCGTCGGCCACCTGCACCCGCTCGAACGGCGACACGTCCAGCGCGGGGTGGTACGGCCGCAACAGCCGCGACGCCTCGCGGACCGCGGCGGGCCCGAACCTGGCGCCGGGCCTGTAGGAGACACCGGCGTCGAAGGGCACCCCCACGACGGCGACGTCTGCCCGCTCCACCTCATCGAGGCGGGGAAGGCGGGCGAAGGTGGCGGGCCCGGCGAAACGCGGGACCTTGGAGGAGTCGACGGGGCCGATGTTCATGTCGGCCAGTGTTCGTCATGCCCTTGACCTGCGGCAATTGTCGGCCACCTGAAGTCCCGCGGTGTGTGTTGTGGCCGGCCACAAGGTGTTCCAGGCAGTTGAGGGGTGAGGATGCAGGATCAGAGGTGTCGGCCACCGGTCGCTGAAGCCCGGCTATGCGTCCGTGCCGCCCACCGACTCGGCCTTCTCGGGCTTGGGGCGAGAGCAGTCTTTCTGAAGGCAAACGGCGATAGGCCGGAAGATCTGCTCCTCACAATCGGCCCATACGGCTCTCTTGGGCCCCCTCAGCACGGACCTGGCCTCACCCCGGGCCTCGTCTTGTCCTTGCAGTGACAGGCTCCGCGGCGATGATGGCGTTGATCCGGGGGTCTTCGCTCTTCGTGACGGTCGAGATGACTGCTAGGCCGATGTTGTCCAGGGCCTCGGCGACGTCGGCGATGGCAGGGGTGTTGTCGGGATGGATGACCAACGGGATCAGCCTCAGCCCAGGATGACCAGTTTCGATGGCCTCCGCTGGGTCTCGACGATGACCCCGAATTTCTCGTCTCCCTTTCCGTACAGTATTGCGCCGTCGGCCCGGCATACACCCGGGTTCAGGCTCTCGTGCTGAGACGTGACTTTCACGCCGCAACATTACTGTCTGCGTTCGACGCATTACCTAGTGTTGACGAAATTGGATGGTCGAGAGTTCCCACGCTCGCAGGGGAAGCCTTACCACACCATGCGCGACCTGCACAGACGCCCCTGGACGCCCACGCAAATCCGCATATCGCGCCTCCGTGAGGCTGCCCGAAATCACGGCTTCTGTGTCGTTAGGGGTGAGGGCTACGACGCGGAGCTCCCGCCATCCGTCCCGGTCCCTGAGCGAGGTCATCACCACGCCGTCCCCCGTCACCGACAGCCCGGTCCCGGGTGCGGGCAGGTCCAGGGAGCGGTTGCCGAGGCCGGGCGCCACCACCAGGTCGTGGCGGAAGCTCTCCGCGGCCGCGGGGACCTCCTGCCACGACGCGCACGGCATCAGCGCCAGGCTCACGGACCGCAGCCCGCGTGACTGCGCCGCCGGAGTGGGCAGCTGCGGCCCGGCCGGTTCGGGGCGGAGGGCGTTGCGGTTACGGGACAGGTAGCCCACGGAGCGGAGCAGGGTCAGGGCCAGTTCGCCACCCGTCGGCTCACCGTCCGCCGATCCCTCGACGCTCACCAGCTCGTACTCCGTCACGTGTTCCAGCAGCGCAGCCACGCCGCCGGCCGCCACCCACGACGAGGCGGGGAAGGTCGGCATTGGCATCTCGCCGCAGCCGGGCTCGGCGGTCAGCCCGCGGGCCACGACGGCGAACTGGCCTTCCGCGTACGACTCCGTGGCCACGGCGGGGAGCGGGACGTGGAGGCGGACGCGGTGGTCGACGCAGCGGTTGTCGAACTCGACGTGCAGGCGGACGTACGGCTCGCCGGCCCGCAACTCCACCCGGGTCGTGACGACGATCTCCTCGGTCCGAGAGATCCTCGAAAGAGCCGGGACCTCGGGCGTGCCCTCCAGTCCGGCGCCCGCCGCCGGCCACCGGTACGTGCGCCGCACGTCCACCGCCGCCACCAGCGGCCCCGAGCAGACGAGCTCGGCCTCCACGGACTCCGGCTCGGACACGATCCGGTCGTCCAGCGGCGGCGCGTAGTTGTAGGTGTCGCCGACGTCGCCGCCGTCCACGATGCGGCCGGCTCCCGTCACGGTCGTGCCGTCCCGGCCGACGAGCGTGAGCGTGCCGTCGCCGGCGATCGTCACCCGCAGCAGCCCGTTGTCGATCACCTGCTCGTCGCCGCGCACCGGCAGGGTCGCCGAGTCGGAGCCGAGCCAGCAGGACGCGTGGTGCTGGACGTTGGGCAGCCCGCCGGAGGGCACGGGCGGGGTGAACACCCGCTCGTGCGGCACCGGCCGCAGGCTGGTGTGGCCCAGCGGCGGCACCTCGACCATGGCCGCGACCGTGCGCCTGGGCTCGGCGACGATGCGCACGCGGGTCACGCCGTCCAGCGCCCCGCGCAGGTCGGCGACGTCGAAGGCGGCCGTGGTCTCGCGGGCGACCGTGAACGTCAGCACGCCGTGGTCGACTGACCAGCCGGTGATGTGCTGTCCGTACAGCTCGGTGCCGTGGATGAACGTCAGCGCCGTGGCGGGGTCCATCTCCTCGTCGAGCAGCAGCGTGGGCGCGTATTCGAGCGGCTGCGTCGGCACGGGCGCGCCCGAGGGGTCCACGAGCGGGTCGATCCCGGCGACGTCCACGACGACGATGCCGGCGCGTACGTCAGGCGTGGGGTTGACGACGAGCACCCCGTCCGAGGGCACGGTGGCGGCCAGGCGGGCGGTCACCATGTCGCGTACGGCCTGCCCGAGGTGCTCGGCCTCGGCGATGCGGGCGGCGACCTGCTGGGCGGTCTCGTCCACGCCGCACCCGGTCACCGAGTCGTGCCCGCTGGCGTCCACCAGCCGCCACCACGCCATGTCGAGAAACCGGCCTGGCCACTCGCCGCCCCAGAGCGTGGCCAGCGGCTCGGCGTAGCGTTCGACCATGCGCTCGGCGCGGCTCATGGCCTGCTTGAGGTGGGGGCGGATCGAGATGACGCCGGGGAGGATGTTGGCCCGGGCGTGCGACCGCAGCCCCCCCTCGACACGGGGCAGCCCCGCCACATCGCCCGAATATTGCCCGATATAGCCGGACAAGGTGTCCATGCGGGCGCCGATGGCCGCCACCATCTCCGGCAGGCCGCGTACGGGCGCCGAGTGGTCTGTGCCGTACATCGCCAGCAGCGGCCCCTCGGGCCCGTGCCACTCCCGCATGGTCGCGACGAACGCGGCCGCGCGCTCCGCCAGTCCCTCGGGGTCGTGGAAGAGGTGGGCGCCGTTGCCGTAGCCGCCGGCCGGCAGGTACTGGGTCCGCAACGCCGTGCCGTCGGGGGCGACCCAGGCGAAGGCGTCGCTGGTGACGGAGGACGGCACGCCCCGGTAGACGCAGGCGTGCAGCAGCCCGGCCTTGCGCAGGATCTGCGGCATCTGCGCGGTGTGCCCGAACATGTCGGGCAGGTAGCCGACCGGCATGGCGCCGCCGAGCTTGTCGGCCCGGTCCATGCCGAGCTCCAGGTTGCGGACGATGTTCTCGCCCGAGCACAGGAACTCGTCCAGCAGGATCTGCCACGGCCCCACCGCCAGCCGCCCGGCCTCGACCAGCGCGGCCACGCGGTCGCGGTTCTCCGGCCGGACCTCGAGGTAGTCGTCCACGCAGGCCAGCTGACCGTCGAGGGTGAAGTGGTAGCCGGGCTCGCGCTCCATCGTGTCGAGCACCTCGTCCAACAGCGCCACCAGGCGCAGCCGGAAGCGCTGGAACGGTTCGTACCACTCCCGATCCCAGTGCGTGTGCGGCACGACGACGATCTCCGTGCTCACCCTGCCTCCCCTCCGATGGGCAGATCGTGCTGTGCGGCGTAGCGGGCGGCGATCCGCTGAGCCGTCACGATGTCCTCCAGCGCGCCGCCCGTGTCGGTGAGCGGCGGCTTGTCATCGTTCACGAAAGCATGGAAGGCGGCCAGTTGTACTTCGAACGCCTCGGTCACGTCCCGCCATTCGGCCCGGGTCTCGCCGCCGGACACGACGGTGAGCGTGGTCGGCGCGTTCATGAGGTAGGGCGAGGGGAAGACCAGTTCGAGCGTGCCCTTGTCGTGGTGGATGGCCACGGTCTCGCGATAGGCGGGGTAGTCCTCCAGGTAGTGCCAGCGGATGGTGAACCTGCCCTGGACGGGCAGCGTGCCGGAGATCTCGACGGAGCCGGGCGCGGTTCCCCATGTCTCGACGTACGAAATTTCAGCAGGCGACCCGGTGAAGCTCCTCAAGAGCGACAAGTCATGACATATGGAGCCGAGTGCGATCCCGTACAGGTTCTGCACCGGCGCCGAGTCCCCCACCGCCCGCGAGACCAGCTCGCTCTCCGCGGCCCGCAGCGAGGCCAGCAGCCCGGCGTCCACGTCCCGCGCCTGCGTCAGGTTCGCGAAGGCCAGCTGCGACTCCCCGCTCGGGTGGAGCACGGTCACCTCGACCGACCTGATCACGCCCGGACCGCCGAGCTCGGACAGCAGCTCCTCGGCCCGCCGCACGGCCGGGTCGTACTGCTTCATGTAGCCGACCATCAGCCGCCCCTCGCGCAGCGCCGCCACCTCGGCCCTGGTCAGGGCGAGCGGCTTCTCGCAGAACACGGCGTAGCCCGCGGCGAGCGCCCGGCGCACGGTCTCGCCGTGGGAGCCGGAGGCCAGCACGAGGACGGCGTCGAAGCCGCCGGCGTCGAGCATCTCCTCCAGAACCGTGTAGCAACGGGCAGCGCCGAGCCGGTGGCCGACGGCGTCGGCGAGCGCGCGCGACAGGTCGCAGACGGCCGTCACCTCGAACAGCTCCCGGCGCCTGGACAGCAGCGGCACGTAGACCGCCTGCGTGACCGCGCCGCATCCGATGAGGGCGATTCTCACAGTCCCAGCTCCTCCAGCTTGCGGCGGTTGGCGGCCTGATCGGCGATGATCTCCGCGACGGTGCGGCGGCCCGGCAGGGTGTCCTGCTCGATGACGATCCAGCCGGAGTAGCCGATCTCGTCCAGCGTGCGCACCACGGCGGGCAGGTCCAGCTCTCCCTCGCCGAGCGGGGCGAACCCGCCGCGGCCCATGAGCTCGTGCAGGTCGGCGCCGTCGGACAGGGCGTGGGCGAGGATCGCGGTGTCGCCGTCCTTGACGTGCACGTGCCCGACGCGATCGGCCCACGCGCGCAGCGCCTCGACCGGGTCCCCCCCGGCCAGCAGCAGGTGCCCGGTGTCGAGGCAGAGCTGCACGTCGGTCAGCTCCAGCAGCCGCTCCACGTCCTGCGGCGTCTCGACGTACGTGCCGAGGTGGTGGTGGAAGGCGGGCTCGAAGCCGCGGTCTCGGCAGCGGTTCACGGCCTCCTGGACGCGCGCGGCGTAGGCCGGCCATTCGGAGGCCGTCAGCCCTGGAACGCTCCCGCCGGGGCGGGCGAACCTCTCGGGCGAGCCGGAGCAGCCCAGCGTGGGCCGGGGCGGCAACGGAGAGGCCGGGGCGGCGTCGAACACGTCAAGGGTGGCCTCCAGCGCGGGCACCCCTCGCTTGAACTCGCCGGCGTCGTCGTAACGCAGGTCCGCCCAGCCGCCCGCGAGCAGCAGCCCGCCGAGCCGGTCCATGGACAGGTAGCCGATCGGGCCCAGGTCGATGCCGTCGTACCCGGCCTCGGACAGGGCGTGGACCATCTCGTCGGCGCTCAGCGGCGGCGGCACGTCGGCCAGCCCGAACACGCCGAAGCTCACAGGAGCGTTCGCGACCTTCCTCAGCCGCACAGTGCCATCACCTCGTTCTCGTACGTTTCCAGCCGGTGCGGGCCCGCGTCCGCCGGCACGAACACCCGCTCGCCGCGGATCACCTGCCGGGCGCCGCCGGGGCGGACCAGCACCAGGCCCTCGGCGTCCAGGGCGAGCAGCTCGTCACCCAGTCTGAGCAGCAGCGGCGCGTCCGGCCCCGCGGAGACGGCGGTGCGCCCGTCGCGTACGCCGTCCAGCACCGTGCCGGTGTCCTCGGCCAGCACCCAGGTCGTGGGCGCGCCGGGCAGGCCGTCGGCCCCGTGGCGGTGGAAGTCGCTGCCGCCGATCGCGATCACGTCCTCGCGCCAGGCATCCGCCCAGGCCAGCGGGGCGCCCCAGCGGCGGTCCCACCAGCCGGAGCTCCACACCTCGGCGATCCGGGGGCGGCGGCTGATCGGCAGCAGCCAGGCGCAGTCGCCGCCGAGCGGGTGGTTGACGGAGATCAGGCCACCCTCGCGTTCGGCGTGCTCCACCCAGGCGTCGGCCGGCTGCCGGAAGTCCACCCAGCCGACGTCGCCGAACACGTTCGCGTGGCCGCGGTCGGTGGTGACCTCCTGGCCGGGGATCAGCGCGATGTCGCGGTCGATCTTGGCGAGCCAGGGGTGGTGGCTGACGGTGTTGTGGTCGGTGACGGCCAGGAAGTCGAGCCCGCGGCCGCGGGCGAGCTCGGCCAGCTCGGCGATCGTGAGACTGCCGTCGCTGTGCACGGTGTGGGCGTGGAAGTCCCCGGCGAACCACCGCATGCCGTCGACATCGGGAATGTCCCTCCGCGGCGGACGCTCCCCCTGCGGCGGCTCCTCCGCCGAGGGCTCAGGCGGCGCGACGGACTCGGCCGAGATCTCCAGAGTGTAGTCGAGCCCTTGGGGCGGGATCCGGTGCAGCCGCAGCCACACGTGCCACGTCCCCGCCTCCGGCGCGCCGGGCAGGTATCCGGGCGTCGCCCAGTCGGCGGTGATCGTGTACTCGTCGCGCGCTCCCCCCGACCAGCCGCGGAAGCCGCCGGGCGAGCCGCACCCGAGATCGATCACGCCCTGCGAACGGTCGTAGCCGAGCCGGACGGTCACGGCGGCCGTCCCCGGCGGGACCTCGAAGGGCACCTCACGCTGGATCCGCTCCAGCCGGTCGTCCAGGCTCCAGTGTCCCCGCACAATGAACTCCCCATTCCGGACGCCGACGCGCGGCCGGAGAGTGACCGTCAGGCTACCAATTTCCCGAGCGCTTACTCGATGACGCGCACCCGAGGAGGCAAGCCACGCCCAATATGTCATGACATGCAGATGACGTAAAGGCCTGCCCATATCCCAGAAAAGGGCCGTCTCGAACGAGCCGGGCGGCGTGGCCTGCAGCACTCGAGGAGAGCTGCTGGAAGCCGGGGGTCCGGATCGCCGTCGGGAAAATGGGCGCAGAGGGCGTTTTCGCGCGTACTTCCGAGGAGAGCTGTCTGGAGAAGCCGCCGTTCGGGAGGACGTCATGAACCGGATGACCGTCGCGCAAGCCGTCGTACGCTTCCTCGCCCACCAGTGGAGCGAGCGCGACGGCGTGGAGCGGAGGTTCTTCGGCGGCTGCGCCGGGATCTTCGGCCACGGCAACGTCGCCGGGCTCGGCCAGGCGCTGGCTACCACCACCGAGGACCTGCCCTACCACTTGAGCCGCAACGAGCAGGCCATGGTCCACACGGCCGCCGCCTACGCCCGCGCGAGCAACCGGCTGGCGACCCTGGCCTGCACCACGTCTATCGGCCCCGGCGCCACCAACATGATCACCGGTGCGGCGGGTGCGACGATCAACCGGCTGCCCGTGCTCCTGCTGCCCGGCGACATCTTCTCCACCCGCGTGGCCGGCCCGGTGCTGCAGGAGCTGGAGGACCAGCGCTCCTACGACATCTCGGTCAACGACTGCTTCAAGCCCGTCTCCCGCTACTGGGACCGGATCAACCGCCCCGAGCAGCTGCCGTCCGCGCTGCTGGCGGCCATGCGGGTGCTCACCGACCCGGCCGAGACCGGCGCGGTGACCCTCGCCCTGCCACAGGACGTGCAGGCGGAGGCGTACGACTGGCCGGAGGAGCTGTTCGCCCACCGGGTCTGGCACATCCCCCGGCCTCGGCCCGAGCGGGCCGCCTTGGCGCGCGCGGCGAAGAAGATCACATCAGCCAGGCGCCCGCTGATCGTCGCGGGCGGCGGCGCTATCTACAGCGAGGCCACGGAGCAGCTGCGGATCTTCGCCGAGACGTACGGCGTCCCGGTGGCCGAGACCCAGGCCGGCAAGGGCGCGCTCCCGTACGGACATCCGCTGGCCGTCGGCGCGATCGGCGCCACCGGCACCACGGCCGCCAACACGCTGGCCCGCGAGGCCGACCTGATCATCGGCGTCGGCACTCGCTACAGCGATTTCACCACGGCGTCGAGGAGCATCTTCGCCCCGGAGACCGCTTTCGTGAACCTCAACGTCACCGGCTTCGACGCCGCCAAGCTCTCCGGCCTGCAACTCGTCTGCGACGCCCGCGAGGGCCTGGCGGACCTGACCGAGGCGTGCGCGGGCTGGAGCGTCCCCACGTCGCGCCGGGAGCAGGTCGCCGAGCTGACGCGGGCGTGGGACGCGGCCGTGGACGCCGCGTACGCACTGGAGGGCTCCCCGCTGCCGCAGTCCGCGGTGATCGGCGCGGTCAACACGGCCGCCGGCGACGACGGCGTGGTGGTGTGCGCGGCCGGGTCGATGCCCGGCGACCTGCACAAGCTGTGGCGGCCGAGCGGTCCCGGCAGCTATCACGTCGAGTACGGCTACTCGTGCATGGGCTACGAGATCGCGGGCGGGCTGGGCGTCAAGATGGCGGTCCCGGAGCGGGAGGTGTTCGTGCTGGTGGGCGACGGCTCGTACCTGATGATGGCCCAGGAGCTCGTCACGGCGATCTCCGAGGGCATCAAACTGACCGTGATCCTGGTGGACAACTCCGGCTTCGCCTCGATCGGACGGCTGTCGGAGAGCGTCGGCGCCCAGCGGTTCGGCACCTGGTACGCCTACCGCGGCAGCGGCCGCTTCGACGGCGGCCCGCTGCCGGTCGACCTGGCCGCGAACGCGGCGAGCCTGGGCGCGTCCGTGCTGCGCGCGGAGTCGGTCTCCGACCTGCGCAAAGCCCTCGACACGACCCGCTCCGCGACCGAGACCACGGTCATCTACGTCCGCACCGACCCGCTGGCGGACGACGCGCCCTCCTCCGAGGCGTGGTGGGACGTGCCCGTGGCCCAGGTGGGGACGCCGAGCGCCGTCCGGGACGACTACGAGGCGAACAAACGCTCCCAGCACCCGCATCTCGCGCCGCCCGGGTGACCAGGGCGGGTGAGCGTCAAAGCCGCAGCTCCAGCTCCAACTCGTGCTTGATCGGGATGCCGTCCGACTCCGCCGGGATGCTCGGCTTGAGTGCTCTCGCCCGGTCCACGCCGTTCCGGTGCAGGGCCACCAGATCGAAGCCGTAGCGCTGGTAGAAGCGCAGGGCGTGGGTGTTGTCGCGCGTGGTGACCGTCGCGGTCGCCGTAGGTGATCACGCCGGCCGGTTCGCCGTCGATCTCCGCGATGAAGCCGGGCTGGGCGGTGGCGTCGATGAGCTCGCCGCGTCCCAGGGCCACCACTGTGGTCCCGCCCCAGCTGTCTTTCAGCACCTGGGACACCATGTCGAGATCATGCGGCTCGATGGGTCGTACGGAGAGCGTCATGACCACCATTATGTGACTTATGCGATGGGTGACATTTGACTGCTTCGGAACACTTGTCGACTGGCGGCACGGCATCCTCACCAGTGCCGAGCTGATCGCGCCCGGCCAGGGGGCGCGACTGCTGGAGGCGTACAACCGGCACGAGCACGCCGTGCAGGCCGAGTCGCCGACGCTCCGCTACCGCGACGTCCTGGCGGAGACGCTGCGCCGGGCGTGCGCCGAGGAGAAGGTGGAGCTCAATGCGGACGACGCGGACGTGTTGGCCGCGACGTTGCCGTACTGGCCGGTGTTCCCCGAGGTCGGCGCCGAGCTCGGGGCGGTGCGGGCGGCCGGCTGGAACCTGGGGCTGCTCACCAACTGCGACCGCGACCTCGTCGCCGGGACGTTGCGGCGGCTGCCCGTGCCGTTCGACGCGGTGGTCACGGCCGAGGACGCCCGCGACTACAAGCCGTCCAACGCGCACTTCGAGGTGTTCAGGCGCGCGCACGAGCCGTCGGCCTGGGTGCACGTGGCGCAGGGCTATTTCCACGACATGGTGCCCGCGCACCGGCTGGGCGTCCGCCGCGTGTGGATCAACCGGCTGGGCGAGCGGGCCCCGGACGAGACGATCATCCAGCGCGTGCTTCCCGACCTCCACGGCCTCCTCTCGGCCGTGCAGAACCTCTAGGCGCGCTGCTCCAGCACGTCCGCGATGCCCGCGAGGAACTTGTCCACTTCCGTGATCAAGTAGCCGGACCGGAACAGCACGGTGGAGAACTTCGCCTCCCGCACCTCCTTCGCCGTCAGCGGGAACTCGGTCGTGCCGCGTAACGTGGCCACGACGCGGTCGAGGAAGGCGTCGACCTCGTCCTCGTTGTAACCGGTCCCCATCCGGCCCGGGCGGAAGGCCACCCGTTCGACGCGGGCCGCCTGGGTCTCGAACCACTCCTCGCGCAGCAGCTCGCCGGTGGGCTCGGCCATGGCCAGCCGCACCGGCCGCTTGGCCTGGGTCTCCAGGGCCACCACGAAGGCCTCCAGGGCGAAGTCGACCGCGGTCTCCTGGTAGCCGCCGCGCTTGGCGCGGAACGTGGCCGCCCGCACCTCGTCCGCGGTGACGGGCTCCAAGGTGTGCGGGCCCCTGCCCAAGGTCGATTCGATGCGGCCTATCAGAGCGTCGACTTCCACGGGGTCATAGCCTGAACGCATACCCATGACGCGCGGAAAGCGGTTCAAGCTCACACTCCTCTTGGTTCCTGCTGGGGGTGCCTCCATTGTGAGGCTCTTTATCCCGGCAACGCGACCCGACATATACCGTTACACCACCATGCGTCTGTCCAAGATCTCATTTCGCTACCGAAGGCGTGGTCCCTTCGTCATCGAGGACGCTGACACCGAGCTCTCACCCGGTGACGTGATCGAGCTGACCGGTGTCAACGGGGCCGGCAAGTCGACCCTGTTACGGCTGCTGGCGGGGCTCGCCCGGCCGACGCAGGGCACGATCACCGGGCGTCCCGAGGTCGTCGGGTTCGCGCCGGACCGGTTCCCCACCGGCCAGCCGTTCACGGTCACGGCGTACCTGCGGCATATGTCCCGCATCCGGGGCGGCGCCCGCTGGGAGCCGTGGGCCGAGCGGCTCACCATGGGGCATCTCCTGGCCCTGCCGCTGGGCGAGCTGTCGAAGGGGAGCGCCCACAAGGTCGGCCTGGTGCAGGCGCTGATGGCCGAGCCGGGGCTGCTCATCCTGGACGAGCCGTTCGCCGGGCTGGACGCCGACACGCGGGACGTGCTGCCCTCGATCGCCGCCGAGGTGGCGGGGCGCGGCGGCATCGTCGTCGCCAGCGACCACCAGGGCGGCCTGCGCGGCCTGACGGCGCTGCGCCGCTGGTCCCTGATCGACGGCCACCTCAAGGAAGGCACGACAGCCCCGGCACCCGCCTCCCCCGCCGTCCCCACACAGACCGCAGGCCCCGCACAGACGCCCGCCACGATGACCCCGCACACGTCCGCCACCGTGCCCACCACCGGCACGCCACACACGCCCACCCTCACACCCGCCACGGGCAGGCCACACACGCCCGACCCCGCAGGCGCCACGTGCACGCCACCAACGCCGACCCTCACGCCCGCCACAGGCGCCGCCCACCCGGCGGCCGCTGGATCCGTACAGGCACCCGTCCCCACGCCCGCCACAGGCACTACACAGACATCCGCACACCCGCCCGCCGCCGGTTCCATGCAGACGCCCGCTCACGCGCGGGCGGTGAATGCCGCGCAGACGCCCGCCTCCGCCACTTCTTCTGCCGAGGGCGGTGCGGCCGGGCGGTCGCTGACCACTGTCGCCGTCACCCTGCCCGCCGACGACCTCCCGGAGTTCCTCGCGAGGATGCGCGACGAGGGCTACCGGACCCACGAGATCGAGGAGACCGGATGATCGCCCTGGCCACGTTCCGCCTGGCGGCGTACGTCCGCTCCCACCGGGTCTACCAGGCCGCCCTGCTCGCCCTGGCCATGCTGGCGATCCTGCACGGCAGCCGGGCCCCGCGCGGCGAGGAGGCCGGGGTGCTCACCGACACCGCCGTGCTGATCATCCCCATCCTGGCCTGGGCCGCGCGAAGCCTGCTCGACACCGAGCCCGACCAGCAGCGCGAGCTGTCCGCGGTGACCACGGGCGGCCGAGGCAGGGAACTGGCGGCCGGGCTGATGGCGGCGTTCACGACGTGCGCGGGGTTCGCCGGGATGGGGCTGGCCGCGTCGCTCCTGCTCGGAGTGAGCGCCACCCCCGAGCCCGCGGTGCTGGTCGCCGGGATCGCTCTGCACGCCCTTGCGGCGCTGACGGGAACCGCGCTCGGCGCGCTCACCAGCCGCGCGATCCTGCCTTCCCCGGCTCTGTCGATCATGAGCCTGGTGCTCGGCTTCCTGCTGATGCTGCTGCTGAGCGCCTCACCGCTCTACTGGCTCACGGTCCCGGTCGTGGTCTGGATGCGGGCCGCCAACGACGGCGAGCTGATCGGCCGCTTCCCCGAGCTGGCGGCCGTCTCACTGGCCTGGTGCCTGCTGGCCCTGACCCTCTACGCCTGGCGACGCCTCAGGCGGTGACCTGCTGCTCGGACCTACTCGGCCGCGGCGAGCTGCCCGCAGGCCCCGTCGATCTCGCGCCCGCGCGTGTCGCGTACGGTCACCGGCACGCCGTGGAACTGCAGCCGCCGTACGAACGCCCGCTCGTCCTCCGGCCGCGAGGCCGTCCACTTGGACCCGGGCGTCGGGTTGAGTGGGATCAGGTTGACGTGCACCAGTTTGTTCTTGACCAGCTTCCCGAGCAGGTCGGCCCGCCACTCGTGGTCGTTGATGTCCTTGATCAGGGCGTATTCGATCGAGACCCGCCGCTTGGTCTTCGCCGCGTACGCCCACGCGGCGTCGAGCACCTCGGCCACCTTCCACCGCGTGTTGATCGGCACCAGCGTGTCACGCAGCTCGTCGTCCGGCGCGTGCAGGGACAGCGCCAGCGTGACCGGCAGCCCCTCGTCGGCGAGCTTGCCGATGGCCGGCACCAGGCCGACGGTGGAGACCGTGACGCCGCGCGCGGAGATGCCCAGCCCGTGAGGGGCGGGCTCGACCAGGCGGCGGACGGCGCCGATCACCTGCTTGTAGTTGGCCAGCGGCTCGCCCATGCCCATGAACACGACGTTGCTGACCCGCCCGGGCCCGCCGGGCACCTCGCCGGCCGCCAGCGCCCGCGCCCCTGCCACGACCTGCTCGACGATCTCGGCGGTGGACATGTTGCGGGTGAGCCCGGCCTGGCCGGTGGCGCAGAACGGGCAGTTCATGCCGCAGCCCGCCTGCGACGACACGCACATCGTGACGCGGTCGGGGTAGCGCATGAGCACCGACTCCACCAGCGCGCCGTCGAACAACCGCCACAACGTCTTGCGCGTGGTGCCACCGTCGGTGGTCAGCTCTCTGACCGGGGTGAGCAGGGTCGGCAGGAGCGCGCCGAGCTTCTCGCGGGCGGACGCGGGCAGGTCAGTCATCGCGCCCACGTCGGTGGTGAGGCGCTCGAAGTAGTGGCGCGAGAGCTGGTCGGCGCGGAAGGCCTTCTCACCCAGCTCGGTCACCGCGGCCCGCCGGTCGGCCATCGACAGGTCGGCCAGGTGGCGGGCGGGCTTGGCCCGGCGCGGCGCGACGAAGGTGAGCTGACCTGGGGGCTGGGACACGTTACTGCCTTTGCTTGGAGTGTTGTCGACCAGGGTAGTGAACGTTCGGATCAGAGGTGGCATTCCTGGATGCGGGAGGTGGCGTCCCTGCTTGAGGTACCGCTCGCGTCAGGGTCGCCGCCGGATCTACAGTGCTCACGTATGGCGATTTTTCGGTCGGCATCTGGCGAGGGTGGCGCCGAGGTCGTCCTTGCCGCCGGCAACCCGTACGGGAGCCGGACGCTCGTGGTCGAGCGGGACGAGGACTCCTCGGTAGCTTACCTGTGCTCGCCCGACGGAACGGTCCACGGCGCCGTCTGGCTGGCCAACCACCGCCCGGCCCCCGCCGTCGTCGACCTGGCCAGGCTCAACGCCGGCCTGCCGCCGCTCATGCCCCGCGTCAACACCCTGCACCCGGACGGCCGCCGCCCGCTCGGGCAGCTCACCGCGCTGTGGTTCGAGGAGGGCGACGGGGTCGCACTTTACGAGGACGACGACCTGCTCGCGGTCATCCCCGGCTGGGCCGACATGAGCAGGGGCATGCCGGGGTACGCGCGTGACGCGGTGGGCGAGTCGCCGTTCGCCTGGGCGCTGTCGGAGGCGCTCGAGGGGCTGGAGCCCCGCATCGCCAACGCCGAGTCCTACTGGCGATGGCGGCACAGCGAGGGTTCGTGGCCGTCGTTCCAGCAGTTCGTGATGGGGCACCTCGACCGGGCGCTGGGTCCCGCCGGCAGATACTGGGACGCCAGCGGCGAGCGGCTGCCGACCGTCGGCATCACCGAGCGCCCGCCGCACGGCAAGCGCGACTTCACCGTGCTGTCCACGGTGGGCATGAGCTGCCAGCGCATGCCGACGGTGGAGCAGTGGATCGACAAGCCCGGCGCGTACGCCAGGATCGAGCTGGCCGTGGCCACCCGCGAGGACCCGCGGGACGCGGCGCTGCTGCTGGTGTGGCTGGCGCAATATCCGTGGCATTCGGTCACGTGGCTCGGCCACGGGCACACGGCGAAGTGGTATCACGAGCCCTCGACGTTCCCGCTGGGGCCGCAGTACTCAGGTGTGCTGATGCTGGCCGACGCCTCCCACATGCCTGACATGTCGGGATTCGCGTTCGGCGGCGAGATCGTCCGGTGGCTCTGGCTGACCCCCGTCACCCGGGAGGCGCTCGAAGCGCAACACCGCTAGAAGAACAGGGTCATCAGCAGCCAGACCGGAACCAGCGTGGTCACCAGCGAGTCGAGCCGGTCCATCAACCCGCCGTGGCCCGGCAGGATCGTGCCGAGGTCCTTGATGCCGAGATCCCGCTTGATCATCGACTCGATCAGGTCGCCCACGGTCGCCAGCAGCGCGGCCAGCGCGCCGATCAGCGCACCCTGCCAGAGCGCGCCCCCGAGGAGCCACGTCACCAGCCAGGCCCCGACCGCCGTGCACGCGACGAGCGACCCGGCGAAACCCTCCCAGGTCTTCTTCGGGCTGATGGCCGTCATCTGGTGCCTGCCGAACAGCACGCCCGCGACGTACCCGCCGATGTCGCTGGCCACAGTCACCGCGAGGAAGATCACCACCCGGTGGTCGCCGTCCTCGGCCCGCAGCAGCATGGCCGCGAACCCGGCCAGCAGCGTGGGATAGAACAGGATGAACACCGACGCCGCGGCGTCGCGTACGAAGCCTTCCGTGCCATCGCCGAACATCCGCCAGATCAGCAGCACGAACGCGAACACGGCGAACGCGGCCAGCAGCCAGAGCGGCCCGCCCCAGTACGCCGCCGCCTGCATCGCCACCAGGCCCGCCAGCACGGGCACGGCGGGCACCTTGATGTCCCGCGTGGCGAATGCCTTGGTCAGCTCCAGCACGCCGACACCCACGGCGCCCACGATCACCAGGAGGAACAGCTCCTTGATCGTGTAGAGCGAGCCCAGCGCGAGTGCGCCCATTGCCACGCCGACGGCGATCGCGGCAGGCAGGTTCCTTCCGGTACGGCTGCCGCCGCTCGAGCTGGTGCCAGCCGTACGTTCTTCCACAGAGTTCTCCAAGAGAGCCACGGCCCCCGCCGCCGGGGCGAGGGCCGGGCGCGTGCCGCTCAGACCTCGAGCAGCTCGGCTTCCTTGTGCTTGAGCAGCTCGTCGACCTTGGCGACGTGCTTCTGGGTGATGTCGTCGAGCTCCTTCTCGGCCCGCCTCACCTCGTCCTCACCAGCGTCGCCATCCTTGATCATCTTGTCGAGGATCTCCTTGGCGGACCGGCGGATGTTGCGGATCGAGACCTTGGCGTGCTCGCCCTTGTTCCTGGCGACCTTGATGTATTCCTTGCGGCGCTCCTCGGACAGCTCCGGGAACGTCACGCGGATCACCTGGCCGTCGTCGGTCGGGTTGACGCCTAGGTCGGAGTCGCGGATGGCCTTCTCGATGGCGCCCATCGAACTCTTGTCGTAGGGCTGGATCAACACCATGCGGGCCTCGGGCACGTGGAACGACGCCAGCTGCTGGATCGGCGTCGGCGTGCCGTAGTATTCGGCGTTGATCTTGTTGAACATCGATGGCGTGACCCTGCCCGTCCGGATGCTCGCGAAGTCCTCCTTCGCGACCGAGACGGCCTTGTCCATCTTTTCCTCGGCTTCGAGGAGGGTTTCGTCGATCACAGCGGCTCCCTGTCGTCTTCTAGCTGGCGGTGTCGGGCTCGCTCCGTCATTTCCCTGCGGGACTCACCAGCGTGCCGATTTTCTCACCGCGGACCGCTCGCAGGATGTTGCCCTCGCCCATGAGGTCGAAGACCACGATCGGCAGATCGTTGTCCTTGCACAGGCTGATCGCGGTGGCGTCCATGACCGCGAGGTCGCGCAGCAGCACCTCGCCGTAGTCGAGGTGGTCGAATCTGACCGCGTCCGGGTTTTTCCGCGGGTCCGAGTCGTAGATGCCGTCCACCTGCGTGCCCTTGAGCAGCGCCTCGGCGCCGATCTCCAGGGCGCGCTGGGACGCCGCGGTGTCGGTGGAGAAGAACGGCGAGCCGAGCCCGGCGCCGAAGATCACCACGCGACCCTTCTCCAGGTGCCTGATGGCACGGCGCGGCAGGAACGGCTCGGCGACCTGCTGCATGGTGATGGCGGTCTGCACGCGTGTCTCGACGCCCCGCCGTTCGAGGAAGTCCTGAAGGGCCAGGCAGTTGATGACCGTGCCCAGCATGCCCATGTAGTCGGCCCTGGCACGGTCGATGCCGCCCTGCGACAACGTGGCGCCGCGGAACATGTTGCCGCCGCCGACCACGACGGCGACCTGTACGCCCTCCCTGACCGCCTCGGCGATCGAGTCGGCCAGGTGATCGACGACCACCGGGTCGATGCCCAGTGGCTCTCTGCCGGCGAACGCCTCGCCCGACAGCTTCAGCATCACCCGCTTCCACCTCAGGTGGTTGAGCGGATTTTGGGACGAGGAAGCCGCCGTCCGCGTGGATTCGTGGGCTGACTCCCGATGGTCCTGCACGGCGGCGGCCTCCTTCATTCGGTGGATCGTTGGGCTGGTGGCTTGCCTAAGCCTAAGCCTGACCGACCTTGAAGCGGACAAAGGCGAGGACCTCGACGCCGTTCTCCTCGGCGTACTTGCCGACGCTCTTCTTGTTGTCCTTGACGAACGCCTGCTGGAGCAGCGTGAAGTCCTTGTACCAGCCGTTGACCCGGCCCTCGACGATCTTGCCGATGGCGGCCTCGGGCTTGCCCTCCTCGCGGGTCATCTCCTCGAAGAGCTTGCGCTCCTTCTCGACGACCTCGGCCGGCACGGAGTCGGCCTTGAGGTACTGCGGCGCCATGGCCGCGGCGTGCTGCGCGATGTCCTTGGCGACGTCGGCGTTCGGCTTGTCCAGCTGGACCAGCACGCCGACCGCAGGGGGCAGCGCGGGGTCGGTCTTGTGCATGTACGCACCGATGTAGCCGCCCTCGAGCACCGCGAAGCGGCGGATCTCGATCTTCTCGCCCAGCGCGGCGTTGGCCTCGTCGAGGTGCTGCTTGACGGACTTGCCGTCGAAGGAGGACTCCAGCAGCGCCGCCACGTCGGCGGGCTTGGTCTCCAGGACGTGCGCGACCACCTGGCCGGCCAGCTCCTGGAAGCGCTCGCCCTTGGCGACGAAGTCGGTCTCGCAGTTGAGCTCCAGCAGCGCGGCGGAGGAGTCGCCGTCCTGCTTGAGCGCGACGAGGCCGTTGGAGGCGGTGCGGGCCTCGCGCTTGCCCACGTCCTTGGCGCCCTTGAGGCGCAGCAGCTCGATGGCGCGGTCGAAGTCGCCCTCGGCCTCCTCGAGCGCCTTCTTGCAGTCCATCATGCCGGCAGCGGTGATCTCGCGAAGCCGCTTGACGTCGGCCATGTTCACGGAAGCCATTGCTCTTTTTCCTCGTGGGATTTCGTCGTCGTCGTGGATCGGGTGGGCGTCCGGGGATCCGGTCGCCCACCCTTGGTCGGTACGGCAGGCGTGTGCCGTACAGGAGCCTTGTCGTGCTCGGGGCTCGGGTGGGCTTGCCGCTGCTCCGCTGGCATACTGCCCAGCCTCGCCGCGGCCTACCATCCAACCTCGGCCACCACCTCACGGCCTACCGGCCCGATCGCCACCCGGCCTACCGGCCGCCTGACCTTGATCGCCGCCTAGCCCCGGTCGCCGCCCGGGCTCGGGTCGCCGCCCGGTTCGGGTCGCCGTCTCGCCCCGGTCACCCGCCCCGCCTCAGCGGGGCACGGTCACCCTTGGCTCGGCCGCCGCCACACCGCCTTGGCCTGGCTTACCGCCTGACCGTGGCGCCGGATGGCCCGGCTCGCCGTGCCCGGCACGGTCGTTTGCCCAGTCCGGACGCGTACCTTGCCCGTCACTGCGCCGACCGGCCAGGCCGTCGGTGATGCGCCTCTGTTCAGATGTCGTCCCGAGCAGTGGCGACGGCGGGGTCGCCGTCGCCGTGGGGTCAGGCCTGCTGCTCGGTCTCGCCCTCGGCGGCGGCCTCGACCGGAGCAGTCTCCTCGGCGGCGGCCTCAGCCGGAGCGGAAGCCTCAGCCGGAGCGGCGGCCTCGGCGGGAGCGGCGGCCTCGGCGGGAGCGGCCTCGTCAGCCGCACGCTCGCCGGTGCCCTGCTCGATGAGCTCGCGCTCCCACTCGGCCAGCGGCTCGGCGGCGGCCGGCTTCTCGTCGCCGCGGGCGGCGCCGGAGCGAGCCATCAGACCGGCGGCGACACCGTCGGCGACGACCCTGGTGAGCAGGCCGACGGCGCGGATGGCGTCGTCGTTGCCCGGGATCGGGTAGTCGACCTCGTCGGGGTCGCAGTTGGTGTCGAGGATCGCGACGACAGGGATGCCGAGCTTCTTGGCCTCGCTGATCGCGATGTGCTCCTTCTTGGTGTCGACGACCCACACCGCGCTGGGCACGCGGCCCATGTCACGGATGCCGCCGAGCGTGCGCTCGAGCTTGTCCTTCTCGCGACGGCGCATGAGGAGCTCCTTCTTGGTGAGCCCCGAGCCCGCGACGTTGTCGAAGTCGAGCTCCTCGAGCTCCTTCAGCCGCTGAAGCCTCTTGTGCACGGTGGAGAAGTTGGTGAGCATGCCACCCAGCCAGCGCTGGTTGACGTAGGGCATGCCGACTCGGGCGGCCTGCTCGGAGATGGCCTCCTGAGCCTGCTTCTTCGTGCCGATGAACAGGATCGTGCCGCCGTGGGCGACGGTCTCCTTCACGAAGTCGTAGGCGCGGTCGATGTAGGAGAGCGACTTCTGCAGGTCGATGATGTAGATGCCGTTGCGCTCGGTGAAGATGAAGCGCTTCATCTTCGGGTTCCAGCGCCGGGTCTGGTGACCGAAGTGAACGCCGCTCTCGAGCAGCTGTCGCATGGTGACGACGGGGGCCATCTGCTGGTCCTCCAGGTCTGGGCGCCCTGCGGATGGGCGCGGTTCTCGGTTGTGCCGCGGCAGCACGCGGGCTGCCGCCCTGATGCCCCGAACCCGCTCCAGCCGGGCGATGAGCCCGGACCGATGGTGCGGTCCGCAGTGGGGCATGCGAAGTCGGCCAGTGGTCACAGGCCATCGAAAAGTCTACCTCCCACACCGCCCCAGCCTGACCGTCTGAGGTCAAACGGACATCCAGTCCCGCCCGTCACCACGCCAGGATCATCGGAGCTCCGCCCTGAGGCCGTTCCCTCCCAACCCCAGCCCCCGCCCGGAGACCTTGGCCACGCACCCGCACGACGCCATAAGCGCGCCATCCCCACCACTGCTACGCCCACAAACATCACCGTCAGGACCACTGCACAGGACCGAGGACATCACCGCCACGACCCACCGCACAAGACCGGAGACACCATCGCCACGACCCACTGCACGAGATGGGCGACGCCACCATCACCACCCACCCGCACGGCCACAGACACCCACCGTCACCGCTCCCGCAAAGGCGCCGAAAACACCACGCTCACGATTCGAGGGTCACCCCGGTGGATCATGGTCCTCGGTCGGCAACCCCGGCACCGGCCGCTTCGCGACCGGGAACAGGTTGACCTGCGCCTCGGCGATCCTGGCCCCGTTCGGCGCGTCCTCCTCGCTACGACGCCGGGCGACGTACGGCTCGATCAACTCCCTGATCGCCTCGTTGAGCCGGGCCATCTCCTCGGCGTCGACCCTGATCCGGACACGGTTGAAGACGGTCGCATCGCGCCACTCCTCCGGCTCCCTGTCGAGCTCGGTCAGCGCCCGCTCGGCCTCCTCGTTGGCCTCCCGCCGGAACGCCAGCATGAGCGACACCTTGGCATCCCGGACCTCGGGCCGGTCGTCGGCCCGGATCCCGACGCTGAGCGGCCGGTCCACGGGTCGCCACAGCCGCTCCCTGCCGTCGCCCCGGGGCGGCGCGTCCTCGACGAAGCCGTACTTCGCCAGCATCCGCAGGTGGTAGCTGGCGGCACTGGGGGTGATGCCGGCGATCTCCGCCACCTCCGTGGCGGTGGCGCTGCCCTCGACGCCCAGCCTGTTCAGGATCATCAGCCGCGCCGGGTGGGCCAGCGCCCGCATCGCCTTGGGGTCACTCAGCCCGTCGCTGTCCCGAGTCATGCGCCAAAGGTACCGCCCAGATGTGAAACATTGCCTTCAGAACTATGAAGGGATACCTTCATAATTTATGAAGCATTTCCTTCATAACTACTCCCCTGTCGCCGTCGCCGAGCCCCCTCCGTCGTCCCCCCTCCACAAGCAGCGCGACTACCGCCTGCTGTGGACGGCCCGCACGATCTCGATCACCGGCTCGGAGGTGTCCAAGCTCGCCATCCCCCTGACCGCGGTGACCATGCTGACCGCTTCTCCCTCCGAGATGGGAATGCTGACGGCTGCCGCATCGGTGCCCGCCCTCCTGTTCGGCCTGCAGTCGGGCGCGATAGCGGACCGGCTCACGCGGCACCGCCCACTGATGATCGCGTGCGAGCTCGTCTCCTGCGCGGCCGCCGTCCTGGTCCCCGTGGCCTGGCTCCTCGGGATCCTCAACGTCATATGGCTGATCATCGTGGCCCTGGTGATCGGCTCGGCCGGAGTGCTCTTCAGGGCGGCGAACTTCCCGCACCTGGCGGCAGTCGTACCACCGGCGCAGCGCACCGAGGCGATGGCCGGATTCCACGCCTCCCACTCGGTCGCCTCGGTCGGCGGCCCCAGCCTGGCTGGCCTCCTGGTGCAGATCCTCACGGCCCCGCTGGCCGTCCTGGCGCAGGCGCTGACGTTCCTGACGTCCGCCCTGCTCCTGCGCGCCATCCGCACCCCTGAGAGGAACGAGCCTGCCCCTTCCCGGGGCATGTGGCGCGACATCATGACGGGCCTGCGAGCCTGCATCACTCACCCGGTGCTCCGCGCACTCCTGGCCGCGGGCGTCACGATCAACTTCTTCGCCATGGCGTACACGGCGGTCTACATGCTGTACATGGTGAACACCCTCGGCATCCCCAAGGGCATGATCGGCCTCCTCATCGCCCTGGGCGGCATCGGCGGCGTCCTGGGCGCCTGGGTGACGGCCCGCCTGGCGAAGCGCTACGGCGAGAACCGCATCCTGCTGGTGGCGGTGTTGTTCTTCCCCATCGAAATCTTGGCGGTAGGCCTCGTGAGCGGCCCTCTTTGGTGGAAGCTCTCCGTCCTGTCGATCACGGGTGCCGTCACAGGCGGCATCGTGGTGGCCTTCGCCACCTGCATGGGTACGATCACCCTCCGCGAGACGCCCCCAGAGCTCCGCGCCCGCGTGGACTCCACCACGACCTTCGCGGTCCAGGGCGTCCTGGCCTTGGGCGGCCTGGCGGGAGGTGTGGCCGCCGACTTCCTGGGCCTCCGCCCTGTGATCCTCATCTGCGCCGCCGGCATGGCTCTGAGCACCCTCTGGATCTGGACCTCTCCCCTACGCCCTCACCGTCTGCGCCCCCAACTCCACCATCGTCCCCCAGCCCCATCGTCCCTCCCACTTGTGGACCATCTCCTGATCTCGAAACGCAACCGCTGGCCCTGACGGACTCACTGTCCACAGGGCACCCCCCCACAGCGCGCCCCTATCAACAGAACGGCGCTCGGCCCAACACCGACCCGGTCGCCCCGGCCAGACTCCGCTCATGGAATCCCGGACCGCCCTGCTGGCCCTCGTCCTCGCGATCGCCCTCGTCCCCCTCACTGCTCCTTCAGCAAGGGCCTCCCCTGACGAGTGGCGCTGGCCGCTGGACGGCCACCCCCGGATCCTCCGCCGCTTCACCCCACCGCCAGAGCCCTGGCTAGCCGGTCACCGCGGCGTCGACCTGGCGGCTCCTGCATCCGCCCGGGTTCTGGCGGCAGGCGCCGGCACGGTGCGCTTCGCCGGCCTTGTGGCGGGGAAGGGCGTGGTCACCGTCGACCACGAGGGCGGCCTGCGGACGACCTACATGCCGGTCACCGCATCGGTGAAACGAGGCCAGCAGGTCATCCCAGGAGCCGAACTAGGCGTCCTGGAGCCATCAGCCCACCATTGCCAGGAGTCCTGCCTGCACTGGGGCCTCCTACGCGAGAGGCGCTACCTGAACCCCCTACTCCTCCTGGGCCACGCCCCCATCCGCCTGCTCCCTTTCTGGCCACCCGCCCCAGTACCGGCAATCCCTCCATCACCGCCGCACAATCCATGGCCAGCACCAGCGGCAGCGGCGGCTCCAGCAGCAGCGGCGCCGCTGGAGGCAGCAGCAACAGTGCCAGCGCCGGCATCATCAGCGGCGCCAGCTCCGCCGCTGGCGACATCAGCAACGGCAGCCCCGCTGCCAACATCACTGGCAATCGCAAAGGCAACCACAACCGCAATCGCATGGGCATGGACAACGGCACCCGCGCCCACACCAGCACCAGCACCCATAACGTCACCGGCAACGGCACCCTCAACTGCACCCGCAACGGCAGCCGCAACGGCACCCGCAACGGCAACGGCAACGGCAACGGCAACGGCAACGGCAACGGCAACGGCGGGACCCCATCTCACGGCAGCCATGGGACGCAAGCCAGCCTCCCCCACCACCTCGTCCAGCCCTCTGAGCGGCTACCTCACGACCGCCTCAACCTCGCCCCTTCCAGCACCCACAATCGGCCTGGCCATCGCTCTGCTGGGAACGCTCCTCCTGCTCACCGCCCTGCACCAACGACGACGCCGCCACCGTCGATCCCAACGGCATGAGGATCGCCCACGAAGAGGCCAGCACCGCAAACAGCGGGGACGACGCCGCAGCCGCCGCGGCTCAGATCCCCGCAGGGGGCAACGCTCCGCACCCTGAGCCTCCGCCCCCGGGACGGCCTGAACCCGCGATGACCCAACCCGACCCAACCCCGCCATGGAGGCGCCTGTCCCAGAAGAACGGAGGAGCTTCAAGCCCTCGGATGAGCCTGCTTGTACGCGGCGCGCAGTCGTTCGATCGAGACATGGGTGTAGATCTGTGTGCTGTTCAAGGACGCGTGCCCAAGAAGCTCCTGAACACTTCGAAGATCCGCGCCGCCCTCGAGCAGATGGGTGGCCGCGGTGTGCCGCAATCCATGCGGCCCCATGTCGGGTGTCCCTTCCACCTGCGCCAACCGAGCATGGACCACCCGTCGTACGGTCCCCGCATCAATGCGCCCACCACGCACCCCGAGGAAGAGCGCCGGCCCCGACCCCGCCCGCACCCACAGCGGCCGACCGAAGATGCACCACCTGTCCAGCGCACGGAGGGCAGGCAGCCCGAACGGCACCGACCGTTCTTTGCGCCCCTTGCCCATCACCCTGATGACGTGCCGGTCGCGGTCCACGTCATCGACATCAAGCGCGCACAGCTCGCTCACCCGCACGCCGGTCGCGTACAGCAGCTCGATGAGAGCCTGATCCCGCAGTTCCTTGGGCTCCGCGGTGGCGGGCGCGTCCAGGACGGCCTGCGCCTGCTCCTGATCGAGTACGGAGGGCAGGGTACGAGGCGCCTTGGCGCTCCCGAACAGCAGTCCGGGGTCCACCGGCAGCCAGCCTCGCCGATGGCAGAAGGCGGTGAACGTACGAGCGCAGGCGGCCCTGCGCGCCAGAGTGGCCCGGGCCTTCCCCGCCCCGTGCTGATCGGCCAGCCACTCTCTGAGCGTCCTGATGTCCAGCCCTTCGATCGGCCCGTTCAGGTGATCGAGAAGAGAGGCGACATCGGTCAAATAGGCCCTAACCGTGTGCGGGGAAAGATCGCGTTCGACCCGGAGATGCCGCCCGAACTCGGCCACCACCTCATCCCTGCCCACAAGTCCTCCCGTCCTGCACCTCCACCCACCACGATCGTGCCACCCCGGCCCAAACCCAAACACCTCAGCGGAAACAACTCTGTCCTGACGGCCCCCGGCAAACAAGCCGAATCCCGCAACCTCCCAGCCGACGCCCGCCGGAAATGGTGACGGCCACCGCATGGTCCTCCGAGGGCCTGAAGTGATTCGAAGGAACATCGAGCGGTGGCCGCGGACACAGTCTGTCCTGTGCGCGAGGTTCCGACGAGCCGATCGAAAACCAGTGACCCCTACTTTGCCGCGCCACCCTCCCGTACTGACGCCCCTCCGTAACGCCGTCCACCACCACAGGCCCTCGAGCGTGGCGCGTGGACGGGGAACACCGCCGCCATAGCTCCCCACCACAGCACCACAGCACGCCCCCACACAGGTGCCCTACCACTCCGGAGCTCGCACTCGCCCGACCAGTCAGCCGCATACTCTTCCGGGCCGTGTTTTCGCCCGCGCAGGCGACGCTCACCCACACTTCATTCCCGGCCGCGCCGGCCGTGCTGCGGGCGGTGCTGGAGCCGGGCGAGGGGACCCATGCGCCGGCTAAAGAACCGTCATCTGACCCCCTCCTCTGGGTCGGGGAGACCGTCCTCTCGGCGTGCGAGGTCGTCCTCGTCCGGGAACGGCGGTTCCTGTGTCGGGTCCGTGTCGTCGGCAATGGATGGACATTCCAGGGCGGTGGATTCCGATGCCTTCCGATACGTGGTCGTTTGTTTGCGGAGGCGCCAGCCGTCCGGAGAGCGCTCGATGTAGCCTGCGGCCGCGAGGGCGCCCAGTGCGCTCAGGGTCGTGTCCAGGCCCAGGCCAGCCGCGACCGCTATGGACGCGGGGCCGGCGCCGCCCCGGGCGGGGACCGCGTCCAGAACTCTCTTCGTTGAGTCGTTGAGCCTGTCCCTCGGGACCGCAGGGGCTCGGGACTGCGGGGCCAGGTCGTCGCCTATGATACCGACGAGCTCGATCATCTCTTCGGGCGATGTGACGCATACCGCCTTGCGTTCGCGGAGGAGCCGATGGCAGCCGGCCGACATGCGCGAGGTGATCGGACCCGGGATGGCGGCCAGGTGCCTGTTGAGCGACAACGTGTGGCCGGCTGTATTGAGGGCGCCGCTGCGCAGCGCGGCCTCGACGACGACCGTGCCTCTCGCCAGGGCGGCTATCAGGCGGTTCCGTATGAGGAAGCGCGCCCGGGTGGGATGAACTCCTGGCGGGCATTCGCTGACCACCACGCCTTGGCCTCTGACGGCTGCGTAGAGGGTGTCGTGGCTGCTCGGGTAGCAGACGTCCACGCCGCATGCGAGGACCACGACCGTCGGTGAGTCGGACGCGAGTGCTCCCCGGTGGGCCGCGCTGTCCACCCCGAAGGCACCGCCCGACACCACGGTCCAGCCAGCCTCGCTGAGACCGACGCCGAACTCGGCAGCGATGTGCACGCCGTACGCGGTCGCGGACCGGGCGCCCACCACTGCCACCGATTTGAGGCAGGAGAAGCGGAGGTCCGCCGTGCCGTGAAGCCATAGGCCAAGGGGACGGCTGGGGCCCAGTTGGTCCAGTTGGGTGGGCCATTCCGGGCTGCCTGGGATGATCAGGCGCGCGCCGGACTTCTCTCCGGTCTCGAGGTCGGCGGCGGGGTTCGCCGCTGCCAGGCGGGCATGCCAGGCCTTCAGGCGGGCGGTCAGGTCGGGGGGACGCTCTTGCTGTGCCTCCTGGGCCACGAATTCCTCTGGAAGGGTGCGGGCGCGGATCGCTTCGACCGTGCCCACGGCTCCGTACTGGGCCACCAGGCGGCCCATGATCGCGTCGCCGACGTCCGCGGCCCGCATGAGCGCGGCTCTCGCCTCATGCTCAGGCCCGATCGCCCATGCTGTAGTCGGAGACGATCGCGGCACCGCCTCCTCTCCTGCCAGCCCTGCTGATCCCCTCGCCCCCGGCTCTGACTCCCCAGCCCTCGTCACCTGGAGCCTGGGCTTCATCGTTCCCGTCGCCTCGGGCCTGGACCTCATCGGTTCTGTCCCTCGGGCCAGGCCTTCATCGGTTCTCACCGAGGGCCGGGGCTTCATCGGCTCCCTCTCGCTGGGTCTGGGCCACGAGGGTTCCTCCTCCACCGATTCCGTCGCCACGGGCCCAGGCGCGATTGGCCCGACCACCGCAGGCTCCTCTACCGCAGGGCCCGCCACCACAACCCGTCCCACCGCAGGTTCCGCCACCGCAGGCCCTGCCGCCGCAGACCCCGTCACCGCAGGCCCCACCAGCGCACGTTCCTCTAGCGCAGGCCCCACCACCGCCTGCTCCGCCACCGCAGGCCCTGTCGCCGCAGGCCCTGTCGCCGCAGGCCCTGTCGCCGCAGGCCCTGTCATCGCTGCCCTCGGTGCCGTCGGGGGTGTCGGTGAGGAAGAAGGCACGACTGAGGGTGGGCTACGTCGAGCTGATTCGGCGTTGGGCGGTGGGGCCGGAGGTGTGCTTGGTGTGGTCTCCTGCGGCGAGCCGTCTGATGGCGATGGTGTGGGCGGCTGTGTGGCTCGCTCCCGGCGTGAGGGCATGGGGTGTCCGGTCATGGTGCCTTCAGGGTGATGGAGGTGCTTGGGCAGGGCTGTGGAAGGGGTGGCGGGGATCACGACGTCACCCCTAGCCAGAAGTGAAGGGCGGCGGTTGTTTCGTCCTCCTCGGGGCGGTCCTTGTCGGCGAGATCGGCCAACGTCCAGGACACGCGTACCGCGCGGTCCAGGCCGCGGGCCGTGAGCGTGCCTGAGTCCAGGCAGGACGTCATGGGTTTCATCGCTTCGGGGGACGGGCGGTAGTCGCTGTGGAGGAAGGATGAGGGGATTTCGGCGTTTGTTCGCCATGGGGTGCCGGCCAGGCGTTTGGCGGCTCGTTCGCGTGCGGCGAGGACGCGTTCGGCCACCGTCGCGCTGGATTCCGTGAACTGGCGGTCGGCCATGAGTTCGCGTCTCGAGGCGCGTACCACGGTGACCTTCATGTCGACGCGGTCGAGGAGCGGGCCCGAGAGCCTGCCGAGGTAGCGGCGCCTGACCGTGGGGGAACACCTGCAGTTTTCGCCCTGGTCCTCGGCTTGGGCGCACGGGCAGGGGTTCGCTGCCAGGACCAGCATGAATCTGGCCGGGAACGTGACCGAGCCGGCGGACCTGGACACGGTCACCCGGCCGGACTCGAGCGGCTGCCGCAGCGCGTCGAGGACGTGGCGGGGGAATTCTGGGGCTTCGTCCATGAACAAGACGCCTCGGTGGGCGAGTGAGACCGCACCCGGACGCACGATCGTGCTGCCTCCGCCGATGATCGCGGCGGCTGTCGCCGTGTGGTGCGGGCTGACGAACGGCGGCCGGCTCATCATGGGCGCGTTGGGCGGCAGGACGCCGGCGACCGAATGAATGGCCGTGACCTCCAGGGCGTGGTCGAGTTCGAGGTCCGGCAGGAGGGTGGGGAGGCGCTCCGCCAGCATGGTCTTGCCGGTGCCGGGTGGACCCAGCATCCACAGGTTGTGACCGCCTGCCGCGCACACCTCGAGCGCTCGGCGGGCGACCGGCTGGCCGACGACGTCCGCCAGGTCGACCGCGGGGTCGGTGGTGACCGTGGACGCCTCCAGCCCCTCGTCGACCTGCGGCTCGGGCACCTCGTCGCCCTTGCGGAGCCACTCGACCAGTTGGCGCAGGCTTCCCACCGGGATCACCTTCACGTCGGGAACCAGGGCCGCCTCCGCCGAGTTGGCCGAGGGGACGATGACCGTGGCGTCTCCGTGCTTCGCCGCGCCGAGGACGGAGGGCAGCACTCCGCGCACCGGCCTTATGCGCCCGTCGAGACCGAGCTCCCCCAGGAAGAACGGCTCCGCGATGCGCTCGGCGGGCACCACCCCGGCGGCACCCAGGATCGCCACCGCTATGGCCAGGTCGAACTGGGATCCGCGTTTGGGGAGGCTGGCCGGGAAGAGGCTGACGATGATGCGGGCGTCGGGCCATGGGTATGTGCTGTTGACCACGGCGGATCTGACGCGGTCGCGGGCCTCGCTGAGCGCCGTGTCGGGGAGGCCGATGAGGTGGATGCCCGCCAGGCCGTTGCCCACATCGGCCTCGATCTCGACACTGCGACCGGTGACGCCGACGAGGGCCACGCTGCGGGTGCGGGCCACCGCCATTCAGATCGCCCCCCGTACGTGGCGTAGCGCGAAGTCACCCGCGAAGCGCTCCAAGGCGATCACGTCCACCCGTACGGCGTCGAACGTGCGCGGTTGCGTGGACAGCCACGTGGCGGCGAGCATCCGGAGTCTGGCCAGCTTGGTGCGGCTCACCGACTCCAGGGCCGTGCCGTGGGATCTGCCCGATCGGGTTTTGACCTCGACGACGACCAGGTTGGGGCCTTCTTCGGCGATGATGTCGATCTCACCGTGGCGACAGCGCCAGTTTCGGTCGATGATTCTCATCCCCTCGGCCTCCAGGTATGTCACGGCGACTTGCTCGCCCTGTTTGCCGAGCTCGTCTTTCGCGGCCATGTGCCACCTCCGTCAGGTCCAGGTCGGGGTCCGGGTGCGAGTCCAGGTCCGATGCGATCCGGGAACCGACCTTTCCGCATGCGGGTGGCGGACATTGAGCCGAACGGGGTTCTGGGGATAGCGAGAACAGGGGGATGCGGATTGTGGATGAAGGACGCCATCAATGTGGCGGCACCGATGCCGATGGCGTCGCGGTAACGGCAGCGCATGGTGGCGGAGAAAGGCGGAGGCAGGCGGTCATCTGGCGGAAGGTCGGAGTGCTGGTGAACAGTCAGCTTCTCAGCGGAAGAGGGACGCAGGTGCAGACGGGGGCTGATGTGGGTCATGCCGCGTCGGGGCAGCACCTCATGGGAGGTGACGAGACCCGACCTGGGCGGGAGTGGCGGCGGGCAGCGGCCACGAGGGTGGTGTCCGTACGGAGCCCGTGGTCAACGCCGGGGCGAGCGCAAGCGGCGCGCCTACCACCTGACCCAGGCGGCGCCGGCGCGCCGATGGCTAGCCTGGCCGGCGACCGATCTGAGCCGGGGACCGGCCCGAACGGAGGCCAACCCGAACGCAGGCTGAAACGGGCGGAGACCAAAACACGCGGAGGCCGAAACGCACGGAGGCCGGCCCGAACGGAGGCCGAAGCGGGCGGAGGCCAACCAGAACGGAGGCCGAAACGGGCGGCGCCGCCTGACGGCCGCCCAAATGAGAAAACCATGCGAAGTGAGGCGAACCCACCGAAAAACTGCGAGCCGCGAAGCACGCTCCAGGTCTCCAACCCCCGAGCCCAGACGCGCCACCCCAGCCCGCGACCGTCCGCCGACCGATCGACAGACGGACCCGTCTACCCGGAGAACCCTTCCTTGGGCATCTCGAGATCGGCCTTGGCCAGCTCCTCCACGTTTACATCCTTAAACGTGACCACGCGTACGTTCTTCACGAATCGCGCCGGCCGATACATGTCCCACACCCAGGCGTCCTGCATCTTCACATCGAAGAAGACGTCGCCGTTCTCCGCGGTACGGACGTCGAGATCGACCGAGTTGGTCAGATAGAACCGCCGCTCAGTCTCCACGACGTATGTGAACAAACCGACGACATCACGGTATTCGCGGTAAAGCTGCAGCTCCATCTCGGTTTCGTACTTTTCGAGATCCTCTGCGCTCATCGCGGTCCTCCTGTCGTACCGGTCCCCCGGCTTGCCTGCTCAGGCAACCCCGGCCCCCATTTCATTCTCACCCATCTCCCTGGCCACCGTGACGAAGGAGTAACGGTGGTCGGGACACGGGCCATGCGTTTCCAGCGCCAGCCGGTGCCCCGGGGTGACATACCCCTTGTGGTCGGCGAAGCCGTACTGAGGGAAGCGCTCGTCGAGCGCGACCATCAGGCGGTCCCTCGTCACCTTGGCCACGATGGACGCGGCCGCCACGCACGCGGCCACCTGGTCCCCCTTCCACACGGCGAGCGACGGCGCGGGCAGCCCCGGCACCGGGAAGCCATCGGTCAAGATGTACTCCGGGTCACATGGCAACTGTGCGACAGCGCGCCGCATTCCTGAAACGTTGCACTTGTGAAGACCTTTGGCGTCGATCTCCCCCGGCGGGATGATCACGATACCTATGTGGGAGACACGCGTGATCTTGTCGTAGAGGATCTCGCGCACCGCCGGGGTGAGCAGCTTCGAGTCGCCGAGGCCGTCGATCTCCTTGCGCAGGATGACGGCCGCGACCACCAGCGGCCCCGCGCAGGCGCCGCGGCCGGCCTCGTCGACGCCGGCGATCGGGGTGAGGCCGCGGCGCGCCAGCGCCCGCTCATAGGCGTAGAGTCCGGAATCGCGCCGGACGACGCTCGGTCGAGGGCGGAACGCAACTGTCATGACAGAGGCAGCGTACGCCCCATTTGCCGCAGCCCGCGACCGAAACCCTCCTCTACTTGACCTTGTCGAAAGTGTCGGGACGGGAGAACAGATAGCCGCGGTTCAGCGGCCAGTAACGCACAACGGCCTTGCCGATCACCGCGTCTTCCGAGATGAAGCCCTTACCGGGCTCCTCCATGTGGGCCCGGGAGTCGGCCGAGGCGCTGCGGTGGTCGCCCATCAGCCACAGCTTCCCCGCGGGCACCGTGACGTCGAAATTATCGCCCGAAGCGAAATCGCCGGGGTAGAGGTAGGACTTCTCATCCAGCGGCGTGCCGTTGACGGTGATGCGCTTCTGGGCGTCGCAGCACTTGACGCGGTCGCCCCCGACGCCGATGACCCGCTTGATGGTGTCCTCGCCGTTCCAGCCCTTGAACACCACGATGTCGCCGCGCTCGGGCTTGCCCGCGAGCTTGTTGACGAACACGCGGTCGTTGATCAACAGGGTGTTCTCCATCGACTCCGACGGAATGTAGAACGAGCCGACCACGAACGCCTGCAGCAGCAGCGCGATGCCCACGCCCATGACGAGCAGCAGCACCGTCTCGCGGAAGCCGCCCTTCTTCTTCTCTTTCCCCACGCCCTCCGCCTTCTTGGTGACGGCCATCAACGCCTCCTTTTCAGCCAGCGCCGACGGACCAGGACCAAGGGTACGGCCAGCCCGAACCCGGCGACCAACGGCACCGACCCCCCGAGCGCCTGGAGCGCGGGCTGGGCGAACGTCGCGGGGATGTCGATGACATCGGCCCTGTCGAACGGCCAGACGATCACGAACGCCCGCCCGATGACCTGGCCTTCGGGTATGGAGCCACCGCCCGGGTCACCGGTATGGGAGCGCGAGTCGAGCGAGACCGACCGGTGGTCGCCCATCACCCACAACCGCCCGGGCGGCACGGTGATGTCGAAGAACCTGTCGGAGGGCACGTTGCCCGGATAGAGATAGCTCTCCTCGTCGATGGGCGTGCCGTTGACCGTGATGCGCCCCTTCGAGTCGCAGCACTTGACGTGGTCGCCGCCCACGCCGATGACCCGCTTGATGTAGTCCTTCTCGCCGGGCACGATGCCGAACGCCGTGCCGACCCACCGGAAGAACGCCGCGACCGGGTTGGACGGCTCCTCCAGCTGGAACTCACCGTCCCAGGAATCGACGCCGGAGAACACCACCACGTCGCCCCGCTCGATGTCGCGCGTGTGGTAGACGAGCTTGTTGACCAGGACCCTGTCGTTTTTGAGCAGGGTGTTCTCCATCGACTCCGACGGGATGTAGAACGCCTGGACCACGAACGTCTTGATGATCAGTGCCAGCACCAGGGCCACAACAATGAGAACGGGAAGCTCTTTCCAGAACGACCCCTTCTTCTCCTTGTTGTCTTTCTTCGCACCCTTGGCCGGCTTCTGAGTCTCTTCCGCGACCACGTCCACCTCGTCCTCGACAGGGCGGCGCGCCGCGCCGTGCTCCTGGCTCTCGCTAGTCATCGCTGACGAGCCTAGATGATGGATCGGCTCGACAAGCCTGGACCGACGTTACACCCACGCACGAGTCGCTCCACATAAAGGAAACGCCGCCGTAAAACCGAATGGCCCGTGCGGGGCACGGGCCACAGGTGAGAACGAAGGCTACTTCGCGGCGGTCGTCTCGCGCTTCTCGCGGATGCGGGCGGCCTTGCCGCGCAGGTCGCGCATGTAGTAGAGCTTGGCCCGGCGCACGTCGCCGCGGGTCGCGAGCACGATCTTCTCGATGACCGGGCTGTGCACGGGGAAGGTGCGCTCGACGCCGACGCCGTAGCTCACCTTGCGGACGGTGAAGGTCTCGCGGGCGCCGCTGCCCTGACGGCGCAGCACGAAGCCCTTGAAGACCTGGATACGGGAGCGGTTGCCTTCGACGACTCGTACGTGAACCTCGAGCGTGTCACCGGGGCGGAAATCCGGCACGTCGCTGCGCAGGGTCGCCTTCTCGAGCTCCTGGATCTTCGTGTGCATGAGAGCTGTCCTCAAGTCCTCGTGAGCACGCGGAGGTCCACCCGGCCGAAGCTCGCGGCGGACGCGCTTGCTGATGTGATGAACCCGGAACCGTTTCCCGGGCATGACAGACCAACCAAATCATGGTTGGCAGCGATTCAGTTTGCCATATCTTCGGGAGCGATGCGAAACGACAGCTCCTCCAGGAGCTTCTTGTCGTGCTTGTCGAGCGTCTCGGGGTCGATCGCCGCCACCAGCTCGGGCCGGTTACGCAGGGTGCGGCGCAGCGCCTCGTCCCGCCGCCACCTGGCGACCTTCCCGTGGTGCCCGGACAGCAGCACCGCGGGCACCTCGTGGCCCCGCCAGACGGGCGGCTTGGTGTAGACGGGGCCCTCGACCAGGTTGCGCATGGACCCGGGCGCGAACGAGTCGTCCACGGCCGACTGGGCGTTGCCCAGCACGCCGGGCAGCAGCCTGCCGATGGCCTCCACCATGACCAGCACCGCGACCTCGCCGCCGGCCAGCACGTAGTCGCCGATGCTGACCTCGTCCACCCGCAGCCGCGTGGAGTATTCGGCCATGACCCGCGAGTCGATGCCCTCGTAGCGCCCGCACGCGAACAGCAGCCACGGCTCACCCGCGAGCTCCTGCGCGAGCTCCTGGGTGAAGGGCCGGCCGCTGGGCGTCGGCACGATCATCCGCGGCGTGCCGTCACCGATCACCTCGTCGATGGCCTCGCCCCACACCTCGGGCTTCATGACCATGCCGGGACCTCCGCCGTACGGCGTGTCGTCCACGGTCTTGTGCACGTCGTGGGTCCAGTCGCGCAGCTGGTGCACCCGTACGTCGAGCGTGCCGCGCTCACGTGCCTTGCCGATCAGCGACACGTCGAGGGGCGCGAAGTACTCCGGGAAGATGGAGATGATGTCGAGCCGCATCACAGCAGGCCCTCCGGCGGATCGACGACCAGCCGGCCTCCCGCCAGGTCGACCTCGGGCACCAGGGCCTTGACGAACGGGATGAGAGCCTCTTCCTGGCCCTTGCGGCGCACCACGAGCAGGTCCTGGCCGTGGTGGAGAACGTCCTCCACCTCGCCGACCGGGTCGCCGGAGACCGTCTCCACCGCCAGGCCGATGAGCTGGTGGTCGTGGAACTCGTCGGGGTCGTCGGGCGGCTCGACGTCGGCCGAGTCGATGACCAGCATGGTGCCCCGCAGGTCCCCGGCCACGTCGCGATCGCTCACGCCCTCGAACGCCACCAGCAGCATGCCCTTGTGCCAGCGGCGGCCGGCGACGACGAGCGGCCCCCTGCCGGCGGGGTCCGTCGCGATCGACGTGCCGACGGCGAAGCGCCGCTCGGGCTCGTCGGTGCGCACCTCCACGGTCACTTCACCGCGTACCCCGTGCGGACGGCCGATCCGGCCGACGACCAACTGCACGTGAATGTGCCCTTTCTAACGCAAGCGCCCCCATCGGTCAGCGAACCGATGAGGGCGCGGAAACCTGACGCTAACGGACTGCCTCATGCAGGTCGAGCAGGTCGACCCGCACGTACTTCCCGTCGGCCAGGGCGTTCACGACCGTGCGCAGCGCCTTGGCGGTGCGCCCGCCGCGTCCGATGACCTTGCCCAGGTCCTCGGGGTGCACCCGGACCTCCAGGACGCGCCCGCTGCGAATGCGGCGTGCGCGGACCCGGACATCGTCTGGATGTTCGACGATGCCCTTCACGAGGTGCTCGAGAGCCTCCTCGAGCACGTCAGGCCTCGCCCTCGGTCGGGGTCTCGGCGGGGGCCTCGGCCTCTTCCTTCTTCTTCGACCGCTTCGGCGTGGTGGCGGCCGTGCCGGTGTCGCCACCGGACAGCGCCTCCTTGGCCGCGGTCTCGTAGAGGGCGTGACGGTCGGGCTTGGGCTCGGCGACCTTGAGCGGCGCCGGAGCCGGCTCGCCCTTGAACTTCTGCCAGTCGCCGGTGAGCTTCAGCAGCTTCAGCACCGGCTCGGTCGGCTGCGCGCCGACCCCCAGCCAGTAGGCCGCACGCTCAGCGTTGACCTCGATGCGCGAAGGCTCTTCCTTCGGGTGGTACAGGCCGATCTCCTCGATCGCCCGGCCGTCACGCTTGGTGCGGCTGTCGGCGACGACGATACGGTATTGAGCGTTGCGGATCATGCCGAGCCGCTTGAGCTTGATCTTGACTGCCACGGGTGTGGTCTCTCCTGCATTCGAGCGTGGGTGAGCGGCGTCTCGCCGAGTGGGGCACGGCTGAACGACGCTCCAGGGACAGACGCGGCCGGCGGGAGATGAGAGGGCACCCGCCGGGTCACGGTGTTCCAACATGCCATTGTGCCAGATCGACGCCACTGCCTTCGACCTCACGCGGAAGCCCGCTGCAAAGCCTCGGCAACGATCCGGCGCACACGCCTCGCCAGGGGCGTCCGGCACATGCGGCCGGGCAATACGGTGACAGCCGACAGATCCACTGGACGCGGGCAGCACGCCCCACCGGGGCAGGCCATCGAAGCGGCGGCGTGCTACGCGAGCGAGCGCGAGCCGACGAGCGCGAGCCGACGAGCGCGGCCTGCCGGAGCACGGACTGTCGCCGCACAAAGCCGCAGAGCACGCACGCCGAAACGGCGGGCCCGGGCGAGGCCCCGCACGGCCCTGCAGAGCGCGGCCCGTCCCAGCAGGAGCAGGTGCGGGGCGGGGCGGTCTACTTCTGGCCGGGCAGCTTCAGCTTGGAGGGGTCGAAGCCGGGCGGCAGCTCCATGCCCGGAGGCAGCTTGCCGTGCAGGTTGCCCAGCATCCCGCCCTGCTTGGGCTGCTGCCCCGAGCCGTCGGCGGACGCCGTCTTCTCCAGGGCCGCCTTGCGCGGGTCGCCGCTGACGCGCCGCCCCTTCTTGTTCTTCTTCTGGGCCTTGGCCGCCTTGCCCCGGCCACCCGGCATGCCGGGGATGCCCATCCCACCGGCCATCCGCTTCATCATCTTCTGTGCCTCGAAGAAGCGGGTGACCAGGTTGCTGACGGCGCTGACGGTGACGCCGGAGCCGGCGGCGATGCGCGCCCGCCGCGACCCGTTGATGATCTTCGGGTCCTGGCGCTCGGCCGGCGTCATGGAGCGGATGATCGCGGCGATGCGGTCGAGGTCGCGGTCGTCGATCGCGTTGAGCTGGTCGCGCATCTGCCCCATGCCGGGCATCATGCCGAGCAGGTTCTTGATGGGCCCCATCTTCTGGACCATCATCATCTGCTCGAGGAAGTCTTCCAGCGTGAAGCTCTCGCCCGAGGTGAGCTTGCCCGCCATCTTGGCGGCCTGCTCCTCGTCGAACGTCTTCTGCGCCTGCTCGATCAGGGTGAGGATGTCACCCATGTCGAGGATGCGGGACGCCATCCGGTCGGGGTGGAAGGCGTCGAAGTCTTCCAGCTTCTCGCCCGTCGACGCGAACATGATCGGCCGGCCGGTGATGTGCCTGACCGACAGCGCGGCGCCGCCCCGGGCGTCGCCGTCGAGCTTGGTCAGCACGACGCCGTCAAAGCCGACGCCCTCCATGAACGCCTGCGCCGTGGTGACGGCGTCCTGGCCGATCATGGCGTCGACCACGAACAGGACCTCGTCGGGCTGGACCGCGTCGCGGATGTCGGCGGCCTGCTTCATCATCTCCTGGTCGATGCCCAGGCGGCCGGCGGTGTCGATGACGACGATGTCGTGATTCAGGCGCTTGGCCTCGTCGATCGACGTGCGGGCGACCCCGATCGGGTCGCCCACGCCGTTGCCCGGCTCGGGCGCGTAGACGGCGACCTGGGCGCGCTCGCCCACGACCTGGAGCTGCTGGACGGCGTTGGGGCGCTGGAGGTCGGCGGCGACCAGCATGGGCGCGTGCCCCTGCTCGCGCAGCCACTTGGCCAGCTTGCCGGCCAGCGTGGTCTTACCGGCGCCCTGCAGACCCGCGAGCATGATGACGGTCGGCGGCGTCTTGGCGAAGCGGAGCCTGCGGGTCTCGCCGCCGAGGATCTCGATCAGCTCGTCATTGACGATCTTGACGACCTGCTGCGCCGGGTTGAGCGCCTGGGAGACCTCGGCGCCGCGGGCGCGCTCCTTGACCTGGGCGACGAACGCCTTGACCACCGGGAGCGCGACATCGGCCTCCAGCAGGGCGATGCGGATCTCCCGGGTGGTGGCGTCGATGTCGGCATCGGACAGCCGGCCCTTGGATCGGAGGGAGGAGAAAACCGATGTGAGGCGGTCGGAAAGCGTCTCGAACACGTGGTTGGCCAGTCCTCGAAGCGAATGAACGTCTAAGACTCCAGCCTATCCGCTCTCCTAGCCGCTCCAGCCTGGCACGGCCATCCGGACTGTGAGCGCGTGCTCGACGAGGTTGATGAGCGCGCCCTTGACCGAGTCCTTCGAGCGGGCGTCGAGCCGCACCATCGGGATGTGCGGCGCCAAGGTCAGAGCGTCGCGGACCTCGGCGTCGCTGTGCGGGTACTGCCCGTCCCATCCGTTGACGCCCACGATGAACGGCAGCTGGGCCTCCTCGAAATAGTCGATGGCCGGGAAGCTGTCGGCCAGGCGCCGGGTGTCGACGAGGACGACGGCCCCGATGGCGCCACGCACCAGGTCGTCCCACATGAACCAGAAGCGGTGCTGCCCGGGCGTGCCGAACAAGTACAGGATCAGGTCGCGGTCCAGCGACACGCGGCCGAAGTCCATGGCCACGGTCGTGGTCGACTTCAGCGGCGTCATGCCCAGGTCGTCGATGCCGGCGGAGGCGTCGGTCATGACGGCCTCCGTGGTCAACGGCATGATCTCCGACACCGCGCCGACGAACGTCGTCTTGCCGACGCCGAACCCCCCGGCCACGACGATCTTCGTCGAGGTGAGGCCGGGGCTAGAGCCTGCGAAGTCCACTGAGCACCCTTTCCAGCAGGTTGACGTCCGGCCTACCCGCATCCAGCTGCGGCTGGTGCACTCGTACGAGGCCCTCCGCCGCCATGTCCGCGATCAGAACGCGCACCACGCCGAGCGGGATCCGCAGCAGCGCCGACACTTCCGCCACCGATCTGACCTGGAGGCAGAGCTGGCTGATCGCCTTGTACTCGGGCGTGATGTGTGAGAACTCCCTGTGCTCGGCGGTCGCGGACGAGACCAGGGCCTCCATCGCCAGCTTGACCTTGGGCGCGGTGCGCCCGCCCGTGACGGCGTAGGGCCGCACCGGCGAGGCCGGCTCCGAGGTGGGGGGCGGAGACGGTGGCGGCTCCCATCCACCGCTGTTCCAACCGCCGCTGTTCCAGCCCCCGCTGTTCCAGTTCGTCACCTGAATCACCTGGTCTGGCTGGCGCGCAGCTCCGCGCGCACAGCCGGGGTCAGCACCTGACCGGCGCGGTCCACCATCAGCGTCATCTGGTACGCGACCAGACCCATGTCGCAGTCCGGCGCCGCCAGGACCGCCAGGCACGAGCCGTCGCTGATCGCCATGATCAGCATGAGCCCGCGCTGCATCTCCACGATCGTCTGGTTGACCGCACCGCCCTCGAACACCCGGGCGGCCCCCTGCGTCAGGCTCACCAGACCCGACGCGATGGCGGCCAGTTGGTCGGCCCGGTCGGCCGGGAAGCCGGCCGACGCCGCCAGCGGCAGCCCGTCGGACGAGACGACCACCGCGTGCGCGACCCCTGGAACGGTACTGACGAAGTCGGTGATTAACCAGTCAACCCCGCGTGCCGCGTGGCTCAGGTCATTCACGCGCCCCCCTCCCTACTGTTATTCCTGGGGCCGGACCCGTAGGTCCTGCCCTCGCTGATGTCGTCGCGTGCGGCTCTGAAGCCCTGCTGGAAGCTCGAGAGCCGGCTGCGCACCCGGTCGGGCGAGATCGCCGGCATGGGCGCGACACCCTTCGGGGCCGAGACGGCTTCGGCGGAGCCGGGCACCAGGTTGGCCTTGGGCACCCGCTTGGGCAGCCCCGAGGCGGTGGCCCCGTCCCGCACCGGCTCCACGACGGCCTCGGCGGCGCTCCAGCCGGCGTCGGCCTTGGCCGATCCCCACGTGGCGCCGTTGTCGGTGTTGTGGTCGAACCAGGCGGACTCCACCGAGGCGAAGATCGGCAGGTACTCGTCGCCGGCCGAGGCGGGCTTGACCGCGGGAATGGGCCCCGTCGCCGCGGACTCGGTCTCGGGGAAGTCGTAACGCTGCGACGAGGCGGCCGGCTGCTGCGGCTCGGGGCCGCGCGTCCCGGTGCCCGGCTCCTCGGGCGGAGCGCCCCGCCGGGGCAGGACGGCGTCTCCCGTCATGGGCCCGCGCGAGGACACCCACACGTCGGAGGAGGGGGCGGCGTTGTCGGCCATCCAGTTGCGGCCGCCGAGCTCGGCGTTGCGGCCGCCGAGCTCGGCGGGGCGCTGCGGCACCGAGGACCAGGGGGCGCTCGGCGCCGGCTCCGACGGGTACGACTCGTAGGACGGGTGCCCGGGGCCCGGCTGGTAGCCCGTGGCCGGCCACGCGGCTGCGGCGGTCGCGGGCTGCGGCGCGGCGAACGACTCCTGCCGGGCGGCGCCGGTGTTCGCGGCGGGCGCGGAGCCCGCGAACGACGGGGTCTGCGCGCCGAGCAGGGATTCGGGGATGAGCACCATGGCGGTCAGGCCGCCGGAGCCGTGCGGCCGCAGCTGCACCCGGATGCCGTGCCGGTGGGCCAGCCTCGCGACCACGAACAGGCCCATGCGGCGCGAGACCGAGACGTCGACGGTGGGCGCCTCCATCAGGCGCTGGTTGGCCTGGGCCAGCTCCTCGGCGGTCATGCCGATGCCGGAGTCGCTGATGGACAGCATGATGCCGCCGCCGTCGATCCTGCTGCCGGAGACCGGGACGCGGGTCTCGCGCGGGGAGAACGACAGGGCGTTCTCGATCAGCTCGGCGAGCAGGTGGATGATGTCGTTGACGGCCTGGCCGGCGATGGAGACGCCCTCGGGCACCTCCAGCACGACGCGCTCGTAGTTCTCGACCTCCGACAGCGAGGCGCGGGCGACGTCCACGAGCTTGACGGGCTGGCTCCAGCGGCGCGGCGGCTCCTGCCCGGCGAGGACCAGCAGGTTCTCGCTGTTGCGGCGCATACGGGTGGCCAGGTGGTCGAGCTTGAACAGGTTGCCGAGCCGCTGCTCGTCCTGCTCGCCCTGCTCGAGGCCGTCGATGAGGGTGATCTGCCGTTCGACCAGGGTCTGGCTGCGACGGGACAGGTTCACGAACATCGCGTTGACGTTGCTCCGGAGCCTGGACTCCTCACCGGCCAGGCGTACGGCCTCGCGGTGGACCTCGTCGAAGGCGCGGGCCACTTCACCGATCTCGTCCTTGGAGTTGATCTCGATGGGCGGCACGTGGAGCTGTTCGGGGGTGACGTCGGTGTTGCGCAGCTGGCGGACCAGATCGGGCAGGGTGTGACCGGCGATCTTGAGTGCGTCACCGCGCAGGCGCCGGAGCGGCCGGACGAGGGAGCTCGCCATGACGGCGGTGATCGCGAGGACCAGGAGCAGCAGGGCGGCGACGATGCCGATGTTGACCGCGGCGAGCTGCCGGTCGGCGCTGGCGAGGTCGGCGCTGCGGGTGGCCACCTGGTCCCCGAGCGACTTCTGGACCTGGTGGAGCCGGTCGACGGTCTCGCTGCTGGCCTCGAACCAGGTGTCGGCGTCCTTGTTGTCGGCGGGGTCGAGCCTGCGCAGGTACTGCTCCCTGGCGGCGTTCGACGCGGCGCCGGCGGCGGTGTTGTGCAGCAGCACGGCGCGGGCGATGAAGAGCTCGGCGCGGGCGATCTTGCCGCTGGTGACGGTGTTGTCGAACGCCTGCCGCTGAGTCAGCGAGGCGACGGCGTAGAAGGAGTCCCGCTCACTGACGCGCCGGGAGGTGGCGTCGAGGAACGCCTGGAACTCGTTCTGGTCGAAGGACCCTTTGACGAGGCCGATCGTCAGGAGCGCGCGCTGCTTGGACGCCTCTTCCTCGGCCCGGGCGACGGCGCGCAGGCCGGCGCTGGTGGCGATCAGCTCCTCGTCCGTGGCGCCCTGGGCGACCTCGTCGAACAGCTGGAGCATCTCGGCGATGGTCTCGGTGTACTTCTCCATCGTCGGCAGGGGCGGCAGCTGCGAGCCCGCCCCCGACACCGTCTGGCGCAGCGAGCCCAGCTGGTTGAGCCGGACCCTGATGCGGTCGAGGTTCCTGCGGCCGATGTCGGACAGCGACGGCTGGACCGTCTGCGCGGTCGCCAGGACGCGCTTGGCGTTGACGTCGACGATCTCCTGCTGCTCGGTGTACCGCTCTCTGTCGGCCGCCGACCGGTTGGAGGCGGCGTAGCGGGCGGCCAGGTCGCGCTCCAGGCCCAGGTCGCGGGCGAGTTCGCCGAACTGGCCGACCAGCCTGCCGACCTCGCCGATGACCTGGTACTGCTCCGCGCTGCCGATCGAGCTGGTGACGCGCAGGCCTCCGAAGACGACTGCCACGATCGTGGGAACGGCGATGAGAGCGATGAGGCGGGTGCGTACACGCCAGTTACGCAACGCGAGCGGACTGCCCGCCTTGGGCAGCGTCACCTCCGGCACCGCGCCGTCCACCGGCTTTTCGGGCACGTCCGGAGCCCTACCACGACCGGGGTCGGTCGTTGTTGTCCTCACTGGTGGCAACCTCTCGCCATGGCCTGCTTCAGGGGGTCTCAGCGGCTTCGTCCAAGGGACGAGTGATCGCAGGCAAGTTCGAGGCCCAATTTGAGCACAAACCTCATAGTTCAGCCAACGCCTCGACCGTATTCAACCGTTCCAACCCACACATTGTTCACCTTGCAAACCCGCGAACACGGAGCGCAACCGGACCACCAAGTCAGACATATAGCAGTAAACCACTCTTTGTCCACATATTTACGTCTATAGTCGTTATCTGTCATCTTCATCAGCTAAACCCCCTATACACGGCGCAGTGCTGCCGATCGGATCCCCCCTTCCGGTACGCTTCACGCCCGGCAACCTGTGCCGATCTCCAGAACTTCCCCCTGGTAGGAGAACCCCCCCGATGACACCCAAACTGCGCCGCAC
The DNA here is from genome assembly GCF_008065375.1 of Nonomuraea sp. SYSU D8015. Taxonomy (GTDB): domain Bacteria; phylum Actinomycetota; class Actinomycetes; order Streptosporangiales; family Streptosporangiaceae; genus Nonomuraea. Next base: position 556,807 of record NZ_VJYI01000004.1, on the reverse strand, counting down.
CGCCGTCGCACTCGGCGTTGCAGTCGCTCTAGCGGTTACCGGCTGCAGCGGCTCCGACAGCACCACGAGCGCCTCGGCCGGCGCCAATGGCTTGGAGAAGACCACCATCAAGGTCGGGGCGATCCCGATCCCTGACTCCGTATCGGTCTACATCGCCATCAACAAGGGCTACTTCAAGCAGGAGGGCCTGACGGTCGAGCCGGTGGTCATCCAAGGCGGCGCCGCCGCGATGCCCCAGCTGATGAGCGGCGCCCTCGACGTCACGCTCCAGAACTACGTGTCGGGGTTGGTGGCCTTCAGCAAGGGCCAGAAGATCAAGCTGGTCGCGGAGGCCTCCCAGGGCGCCCCGAACACGTTCAACATCATGGTCCCGAAGGACTCCCCCATCAAGACGGTGGCGGACCTGAAGAACAAGACCGTCGCGGTCAACACCTTCAACAACATCGGCACGCTCGCCGTGGAGACGCAGCTCAAGGTGGCCGGGCTCACCAAGGACGACATCAAGTACAAGGAAGTCCCGTTCCCCGAGATGGGCAACGCGCTCACCAATGGCGTGGCCGACGCGGGCTGGATGGTCGAGCCCTTCATCACGAGCACTCAGACCAATCAGGGCTTCCGCAAGCTGGCCGACACGATGACCGGCCAGACCGAGAACTTCCCCATCTCCGGCTGGTCGGTCACCGAGGAATGGGCGAAGAAGCACCCGAAGACGCTGGCCGCGTTCCAGCGAGCGGTCGCCAAAGCGCTGAAGGACGTCTCGACCGACCGTAAGGAGCTCGAGAAGGCCCTGCCGACGTACACGAAGATCGACGCGAAGACCGCGTCCGTGATCACGCCGCTCACCTACCCGACCGAGCTGACCGCGAACCGCCTGCAGAAGGTGGCCGACCTCCTGCTCGAATACAAGTACATCGCGAGCGCGATCGACGTGAAGTCCATCATCGTCCCGGCCCCCCCGGCCGGATGACCGGTGCTCGAGTGCTCCGCGGCGTCGCCGGCGCCGCGGGGCTCGTTGCCGTCGGGGAGCTGCTCATCCGCTTCGTCATGAGCGATGACGTGATCTTCCCGGCTCCCTCGACCATCCTGTACGAAGCCGCGCTCCTCCTGGTCGACACCGAGTTCCTGACCGGACTCGGCACGACCCTGACCAACTGGGCGCTCGGCCTGCTGATCGCGATCGGGATCGCCGTCCCCCTGGGCGTGCTGCTCGGCGCGCTGCCGCCGGTGGAGCGGGCCATCAGGCCCGTGCTGGAGTTCATGCGCCCGATCCCCTCCGTCGCGATCATCCCGCTCGCCATCCTGCTGATCCCGGTGGACGGGCTGATGAAGGTCTCGGTCATCGTGTACGCCTGCATGTGGCCGATCCTGATCAACACCCTCTACGGCATGCACGACGTGGACCCGCAGGCCAAGGAGTCCCTGCGCAGCTTCGGCTTCGGCCCGCTGGCCGTGCTGGTCCGGGTGAGCCTGCCCAGCGCCGCCCCGTTCGTCGCGACCGGGGTCAGGATCGCCGCGGGCATCGCGCTGATCCTGGCGGTCAGCGCCGAGCTGATTGCCGGCGGCACCGCCGGCGTCGGCGTCTTCGTGTTGCAGGCCGGCAGCGGCAACCGGATGGACCTCATGATGGCGGCGACGTTCTGGGCCGGGATGTTCGGCGTGTTCGCGAACCTGGCGCTGCTGGCCGGGGAGCGCCGCCTGTTCCACTGGCACCGCATGCGGACGGGAGCGCAGCAGTCGTGAAAACCCTCGTGAAGGTCGGCGCCAGGCTCTGGGTCGTCCCCGTGGTGCTCCTCGTCTGGGAGTTCATCGCGCGTGGGCTGGAGGACATCGACTTCCCCCCGCCCACGACGATCATCGTCCGCATGTACGAGCTGTGGTTCTCCGGGCCCGTCTCGCGGATCTTCCTCACCGACGACGCGGTGGACAACCTGCTGCCGAGCCTCGGCCGCATGTTCAGCGGCTGGATCCTGGCCGCCGTGCTCGGCGTCGTGCTCGGCATGCTGATCGGGCGCTCGCGCACGGCGGCCGACTACGTGGACCCGCTGATCGAGTTCGGCCGGGCCATCCCGCCGCCGCTGCTGCTGCCGGTGTTCCTCGTGCTGTTCCAGGCCGGGCTGAAAATGCAGCTGGCCGCGATCGCGTTCGGCGTGATCTGGCCCGTGCTGCTCAATACGATCGACGGGGTGAGGGCCGTGGACCGCACCTACACCGAGACGGCCAGGGTCTTCAACCTGTCGAAGGCGCAGTACCTGCGCGTGGTGGTCCTCCCGGCCGCCTCACCGAAGATCTTCGCCGGGTTGCGGCTGAGCCTGTCGCTGGCGCTGATCCTCATGGTCATCTCGGAGTTGTTCGGCAGCACCGACGGCATCGGCTACCAGCTGCTGCAGGCGCAGCGCAGCTTCGACGGCGCCGGGGTCTGGGCCACCATCGCCCTGCTCGGCGTGCTCGGCTATCTCGTGAACTCCCTGTTCGTGGTGGTCGAGCGGCGTCTGCTCGTCTGGCACCGGCAGGCCACTCGCAACGCGTGACCGTTCTGGAAGGACTTATGTCGCACTCCGACGACCTCCTCTGGGGAGCCACGAGCGACCTGTCACGTTTCGCGGCGCTGCTGACCATGGCGGAGCTGGGCTTGGCCGACCACCTGGCGCAGGGCCCGCTAGACACGGCCGAACTGGCCGGGCGGGCCGGCGCGGACGCGCCCTCACTGCGCCGGGTCCTGCGAGAGCTGGCCGGCATGGGCCTGGTGCGCCTGGCGAGGCCGGACGTCTACGACCTCACCCCCAAAGGCACCGCACTGCGCTCGGACGTGCCCGACTCGGTCCGTTCCTCGATCCGCATGCTCGGAGAGGAGGGCTTCTGGTACGCCATGGGCATGCTCCCCGCAACGGTGCGGGAGGGCAGCTCGGCCTTCGTGAAACGGTACGGCCACCTCTACGATCACCTCGCGAAGAACCCCACGTCGAGCAGCCTGTTCGACGACTACATGACGCGCCGGGCGCTCACCTTCACCGAGGGCCTGGCCAAGCGGTACACCTTCCCCGCCGCCGCGACCATGGTCGACGTGGCCGGCGGCAAGGGACACATCCTGGCCGCCGTGCTGCACGCCAACCCGCAGATGCGAGGCATCCTGTTCGACCTGGAGCACGTGACCGCGCACGCCGCGCAGACGCTGGCCGCTGAGGGACTGTCCGACCGGACGGAGGTCGTCTCCGGCGACTTCTTCGACTCGGTCCCCGCCGTCGGCGACGTCTACCTGCTGGCCAGCGTCCTGCACAACTGGGACGACGAGGACGCCGTCAAGATCCTGCGCAACGTCCGACGAGCCATGAACCCCGGCAGCCGTGTCCTCGTGCTGGAGGTCGTGCTCCCCGACGACGAGGCGCCGCACCTGGGCAAGGACATCGACATGCGGATGCTGGCGATCTTCAACGGCGCCGTCGAGCGTAGCCGCGGGGAGTACGCGGCCCTGCTCGACCGGGCGGATCTGACGCTCACCGACGTCGTCGAGCTGGGCTACGGCGCGAACCTCATCGAGGCCGTCCCCCGCTGACCGCCGCCGGCGATCGACGACTCGGGCGCTGCCCTCCCGCACGGCGGGGAGGTCGCGCCCGACGTCGTCTCCCGTAACGGCCGGCGTCCTGCTGCTCGGCGTGCTGGGCTTCGCGTTCAATTCCCCGTTCCTCATGGTGGAGCGGCGGGTGCCGGCCTGGCACCGCTACGCCCACCGCCTCGCTTAGGAAGACCACTCCTGTGACCGACCTGCTGCTGAAGAACGTGAAGGTTGTGACCCACGACCGGGACGACCCCGTCGAGGCCGACATCGCGATCGCCGACGGGCGCGTCGAACGGGTCGGACCCGGGCTGTCCGGCGCCGCCCAGGTGATCGACGGAGGCGGGCGGCTGGCCTTCCCCGGGGTCGTGGACGCCCATCAGCACTGGGGGATCTACAACCCGCTGCCCGCGGACACCGAGTCGGAGAGCCGGGCGAGCGCCCAGGGCGGCGTGACGACCGCGCTCACGTACATGCGGACCGGACAGTACTACCTCAACAGGGGCGGCCCCTACGCGGAGTTCTTCCCCGAGGTGCTGGCTCAGGCCGAGGGCAGGGCCTACGTCGACTACGGGTTCCACCTGGCGCCCATGTCGAGCGGTCACATCGCCGAGCTCCCCGACCTGGTCGAGCGGTTCGGGGTCACGTCGTTCAAGATCTTCATGTTCTACGGGGGCCACGGGTTGCACGGGCGCTCCGACGACCAGCGGGCCTTCCTCATGCTGCCCGACGGCGAGCGTTACGACTACGCGCATTTCGAGTTCGTGATGCGCGGGGTTCAGGCGGTCAGGGAGCGCATGCCCGAGCTGGCGGGCGAGATCTCGCTGTCGCTGCACTGCGAGACGGCTGAGATCATGACCGCGTACACCAAGATCGTCGAGGAGTCGCGCGAGCTGAGCGGGCTGGCGGCCTACAGCGCCTCCCGCCCGCCGCACTCCGAGGGGCTGGCCGTCTTCGTCGCCTCCTACCTGGCCCACGAGACGGGCCTGGCCACCGTCAACCTGCTCCATCTGTCCTCCGCCAAGGCCATGGACGCCGCCGTGCGCATGGCGGCGACGTTCCCGCACATCGACTTCCGGCGCGAGGTCACGATCGGTCACCTGCTCGCCGACATCGACACGGCGAGCGGCATCGGCGGCAAGGTCAACCCGCCGATCAGGCCGCGCGAGGACGTCGAGGCGCTGTGGCGGCACGTGCTCGACGGCACGGTGGACTGGGTGGTCAGCGACCACGCGTGCTGCCGCGACGAGCTGAAGTTCGGCGACCCGCGCGACGACGTATTCCTGGCCAAGGCGGGGTTCGGCGGCGCCGAGTACCTCCTGCCCGGACTGATCACCGAAGGGCGCCGCAGGGGTCTTCCGTACGGCCGCATCGCCGCCTTGACCTCGTGGAACCCGGCCAGGCGGTTCGGCCTGCGCGCCAAGGGCACGATCGCGCCCGGGTACGACGCCGACATCTGCCTGGTCGACCCCGGGCGCACCTGGACGGTGCGCGCGCAGGACTCGGAGTCGGCGCAGGAGTACACGCCGTTCGAGGGGTTCGAGCTGACCGCCAAGGTCACCGACACGTTCGTGCGCGGCCACCGCGTGCTGGAGGCCGAGAAGATCGTGGGTCGTCCCGTCGGCCGGTACGTTCGCCGGCCCGCCTGAACACGCCTTACCGCCGATGAACCGCATATCACGCCGCCGCCTCGCGCTCGTCCTGTCCGCCGCCGCTCTGGTGCTCGCCGGATGCGGCGGGGGCGAGGCGCCGATCCCGCCCCCCACCGGCCTCGAGAAGTCCACGATCCTGGTGGGCGCCCAGCCCACCTCCTATCCCGTGGCGTTGTACATCGCCCAGGCCGAGGGTTTCTTCAGGGAAGAAGGACTGACGGTCCAGCCCGTCTCGATCACGGGCGCGGACGCGCTGTCGCATGTCGAGAGCGGTGTCCTGGACCTCACGCAGGCCAACTACGTCTCCACGTTCCGGGCCGTGACCCGGGGCAGGGAGGTCAAGGTCGTCGCCGACATGTACCAGGCGGCTCCCGGCACCTTCGCCCTCATGGTCCCGCAGGACTCCCCGATCAGGACGGTGGCCAATCTGAAGGGCAGGACCATCCTGGTCAACGACCTCAGGAACATCGCCACGCTGGGCGTGACGGCGCAGCTCAGGGCGGCCGGCCTCAGCGAGGCCGACGTCACGTTCGCAGAGATGCCGTCCCCCGACATCGGGGAGGCGGTCAACGCGGGGCAGGCCGACGCCGGCTTGGTCGTCGAGCCCCACATCACGGCCAACAAGGGCGCGCTCGGCTTCCGTGTGCTCGCCGACACGATGACGGGCCGGACGGCGGACCTGCCCATCGCCGGGTGGGTGGCCACCGACGATTGGGTGCTGAGGCATCCGAAGACGATGGCCGCCTTCCAGCGGGCGATCTCCAAGGCGCAGCGGCTCGCCTCCGGCGACCGCAAGGTGATCGAGGCCACGCTTCCGACGTACACGGTGATCGACGCCAAGATGGCCGCGGAGATCGCCCTCGGGGCCTATCCGAGCCGGCTCGACCCTGCCCGCCTGCAGAAGCTGGCGGATCTCATGCTCGAGTACAAGTACCTCCGCCGGCCGATCGACGTCACGTCGATCATCGCCCCGGACGCCGGGGTCCCGTCGGGTACGGGGCCCGACGGCCTGGCGGACGGGTGACGGACAGGCCGAGCAGCGGCGCCGCCGAAGGGGCGGAGGGGAGGTCGCCCACCGCGGCCAGGAGGGCGTCCACCCGGTCCGCCGGCAACGCCCGCCCCGCGTTGGAGCGGAACTTGACCGCCAGCTCATCCCGTGTCAGAGGGTGCTCCGGTCCGCCGCGCGAGGAGTCGACGCGGTGTTCCAGCGTCGAGCCGTCGCACAGCCGCACCCGCAGGGCGGCCGCGAACGCGCGTGGGAAGATCTCCGACGCCCGCTCGTCCGCCACGCAACGCACCCGCTTGGCGAGTGCGAGGCATTCCGGGGACAGAGCGGCGAAGTCGTCCAGCGCCAGCCCGAGCCCGCCGCCTCCGTACAGCGCCGCGGCCACCGTGTAGGGGCCGGAGAACTTCGCGTGGTACGGCGAGCTGGGGGCGATCTTGTCCTCGCGGGGCTCCGCGATCGTCCGCAGCACCGGGCCGGCCACTCCGACCTCGATGTCCTCGACCTCGTCAGGGGTCAGGCCGCCGGCCCGGAGCGCCAGGGCGCAGTCGACGGCCGGGTGGGTGAAATGGTTCGTCGGGTACGGCTTGTAGACCGTACGCAGGAGCTCCCACCTGTCGCCCAGGTCCGAGAGCAGCGCCGAGGCGTCGAAGCGGCCGTCGAGCCAGGCCTGGAAGAAACCGAACCGGCCCTCCAGCACGGTGGGCGGCCCGGTCACACCCTCCAGGGCGAGCACGGCGGCCGAGACGCCCGCGTGAGCGGCCCAGCCGCAGTGGACCCGCTTGACCGTCCCGCCCGTGCGGTTGGCCTCGATCACGCCCGCGCCCATGCTGGCCGCCACCCCTACCGCGTGGGCGAGGCCGTCCGCCGTCAGGCCGTACAGGAGCCCGGCCGCGACCGCGGCGCCGAGCGTGCCGCAGATGGACGTCGCGTGCTGGCCCTTCTCGAAGAACAGCGAGTTGCGCGCCTCCGGCAGGTAGGAGGCCATCCCCAGGCGGTTGCACACCTCGACGCCGGCCGCGACGGCCGCGACGAGAGCCGCCCCGCTCGCGCCCACGGCCTCGGCGACGGCCAGCGCGGCCGGCACCACGGGAGCGCTGGGATGCAGCACCGACGGCAGGTGGGTGTCGTCGTAGTCGAGCGCGTGCGCCAGCGTGCCGTTGACCAGCGCCGCCGACGGCGCGGGAAGCCGGAGGCCGCTGCCGATCGCGGTCGCCTCCTCGCTGCCGCCCCATCGGCGCGCGGCCCGCAGCACGGCCGGGGCCGCGTCGCCGTCCGGCTCGGCGTAGGCGGCGAGGCAGTTGCCCAGCACGTCGAGCACCCGTCCGGTGACGTCGTCGCGCACCCGGGCGGGGACGCCCTCGTCACGGCAGGCGGCCGCGAACTCGGCGAGCCGCTGGACATGAGTCGTCCTCGTCATGGCGTCAGCCGACCACCGCGAGCGGGCGGACCGGCGCGCCGGTGGCGCCGGCGATCGGCAGCGGGTTGAGCACCAGCAGGAACTCGCGTGTCCCCGAGTCGAGCAGCTCGGTCAGCCGCATGGTCTCCACGATGTTGATGCCCGACTCCACCAGCATGATCCGGTGCACGGGCAGCGTGGCGTGCCCGCGGTCGGCCGCGATGTGCTCGAAGGCGATGGTCTCGCCGCCCACCACGCGCGGGCGGTGCGCGGCCAGCCAGCGTGCCGCCTCGGCGCCGGGCCCGGGGACGCCGTCCCGCAGGCCGACGAACTGCTCCCCGGACGACCACAGCCGGGACCAGCCGGTGCCGACGAGCACCGCGTCACCGGCGCGGATCTCCAGGTCGCCCAGGGCCAGCGAGAGGTCGTCGGGGGTGATCTCGTAGCCCGGCGGCAGCGTCTCCACGCCCTGCACGGCGGCCACGTCGAGCAGCACGCACCGGCCGACGTACGGCTCGAACCCGTCGATCGCCAGCGAGCTGAAGCCCTCGTGCGACATCACCTCGGCCGCGGGCCGCCCGCCGTACAGGAGTCCGTCCTGGGAGACGTGCGCGAGGGCGTCCACGTGGGTGCCGACGTGCCCGCCCGTGACGATGATCTCGTTGGCGGCGGAGCCGCCGTCGGGCCTGACCAGGTCACCGTGCCGGCGCTCCAAGGTCATCCGGAACGGAGGATGGTTGGGGGACTGCGGCATGCCTTCGCGCATCGGCTGGGCGAGATCCAGGACCCGCGCCCCTTCCAGGGCCTTCCACAGGGACATCTCGGATGACTCCCCCGTTCCCGTCGTCACCACACCCCGTCGGGACCCTTCCCCGGAAGGACCCCGCCGAGGGCGGCGGGGCGGGGGAACGCGGGCCCACCGTGATGATCGTGCGGCCTACGAGGCTAGCCACTCCAGCCGGGCACGGCCATCCGGACCGTGAGCGCGTGCTCGACGAGGTTGATCAGCGTGCTCTTCACCGAATCCTTCTTGCGGGCGTCCAGCCGCACCAGCGGGATGTGGGGCGCGAGCGTCAGGGCGTCGCGCACTTCCGAGTCGCTGTGCGGATATTGCCCGTCCCATCCGTTGACGCCCACGATGAACGGCAGCTGCGCCTCCTCGAAATAGTCGATGGCCGGGAAGCTGTCGGCAAGACGGCGCGTGTCCACCAGCACGACGGCGCCGATCGCCCCTCGTACCAGGTCATCCCACATGAACCAGAACCTGTGCTGCCCGGGCGTGCCGAACAAGTACAGGATCAGGTCGCGGTCCAGCGACACGCGGCCGAAGTCCATGGCCACGGTCGTGGTCGACTTCAGCGGCGTCATGCCCAGGTCGTCGATCCCCGCGGAGGCGTCGGTCATGACCGCCTCCGTGGTCAACGGCATGATCTCCGACACCGCGCCGACGAACGTCGTCTTGCCCACCCCGAACCCTCCAGCCACCACGATCTTCGTCGAGGTGAGGCCGGGGCTAGAGCCTGCGAAGTCCACTGAGCACCCTTTCGAGCAGATTTACGTCCGGCCGGCCGGCGTCCAGCTGTGGCTGGTGCACGCGGACCAGGCCTTCGGCCGCCATGTCGGCGATCAGCACACGAGCCACGCCGAGAGGGATCCGCAGCAGTGCCGACACCTCGGCCACGGACCGGACCTGCCGGCACAGCTCACTGATCGCCCGGTACTCCGGCGTGATATGCGAGAACTCGCGGTGCTCGGCCGTGGCCGAGGACACGAGAGCCTCCATCGCCAGCTTGACCCGCGGCGCCGTCCGTCCACCTGTCACCGCGTACGGACGGACGGGCGAAGCGGGGTCTGGGTTCAGCTGCGACTGGGACTGTGGCTGTGGCGGGGGCGCCCAACCGCCGCTGGTCCATGTGGGGTCTGACACGTACATCACCTGGTCTGGCTGGCACGCAGCTCCGCGCGCACAGCCGGAGTCAGCACCTGACCGGCGCGATCGACCATCAGCGTCATCTGGTACGCCACCAGACCCATGTCGCAGTCTGGAGCGGCCAGCACCGCCAGGCACGAGCCGTCGCTGATCGACATGATCAGCATGAGCCCGCGCTGCATCTCCACGATCGTCTGGTTGACCGCACCGCCCTCGAACACCCTTGCCGCGCCCTGCGTCAGGCTCACCAGACCCGACGCGATGGCGGCAAGCTGATCAGCCCGGTCCGCCGGGAATCCCGACGAGGCCGCCAATGGCAGCCCGTCCGATGAGACGACCACCGCGTGCGCGACACCCGGGACCGTGCTGACGAAATCGGTGATCAGCCAGTCGACCCCGCGTGCCGCGTGGCTCAGCTCATTCACACGCCCTCCTCTCTATCGTTACGCGGGCCAGAGGAAAACGCCCTGCCCTCGCTGATGTCGTCACGTGCCGCTCTGAAGCCCTGCTGGAAGCTCGAAAGACGGCTGCGCACCCGGTCCGGCGACACCGACGGCATCGGCGTCACGCCCTTGGGCGAGGCCGCCGTGGCGGCCGAGCCGGGCACCAGGTTGGCCTTGGGCACCCGTTTGGGGAGCCCGGCCGCGGTCGATTCGCCGCGTTTCGGCTCGACGACCGCCTCCGCGGCGCTCCAGCCCTCGTCCGCCTTGGTCGAGTTCCAGCTCTTGTCGCGCCCGAACCAGGCGGACTCCACGGCGGCGAAGATCGGCAGATAGTCGTCCCCGCCGGAGGCCGGTGCGGCCGACGGCATGGAGCCCGGCCCTGAGGACTCGGAGTTGGGGAAGTCGAACCCCGGCCGCTGCGGCGGCATGGTGTCGCCGTTCCAGCCGCCGCGCGGCGGCTCGCCGGGCGTGGGGCGTTTGGGCAGGGTGCCGCCGTTCCAGGACGCGCCGCGCGGCGTGGACCAGACGTCGGAGTCGTCGAAGCCGCCGCGCGGCTCGGAGTGCCACGCGGTGGGGTCGGGCTGCCACTGGGGCGACGCCGGCCAGCCGCCGCCCGCCTCCGGGTTGGACGGGAAGGACGGGTGTCCCGGCCCCATCTGGTACGTCGGCCGCGGCGGCCAGTCCGTGGCGGGCGGCGCGGGATGCGGCCCCGAGTACGGCTCGCCGCCGCCGCTCCCGGCCCCGGAGAAGGCCAGCGGCTGGTCGCCCACGGGGGCGGGCGGCTGGTTGAACGGCGAGGGCTCGTCACCGGCGAGGGCCGGCGGCGGGTTGTACGACGGGGGCTGGTTGCCGGAGTAGGACGGTGTGCCGGTGTAGGCGGGGGCCTGGGAGCCCAGCATGTTCTCCGGGATGAGCACCATCGCGGTCAGGCCGCCGGAGCTGTGCGGGCGCAGCTGCACCCGGATGCCGTGCCGGTGCGCCAGCCTGGCCACCACGAACAGGCCCATCCGCCGCGACACCGACACGTCCACCGTCGGCGAGTCCGTCAGCCGCTCGTTGGCCTGGGCCAGCTCCTCCTGCGTCATGCCGATGCCGGAGTCGCTGATCGACAGCATCACGCCGCCGCCGTCGATCCTGCTGCCCGACACCGTCACCCGCGTCTCCCGCGGAGAGAACGACAGGGCGTTCTCCACCAGCTCCGCCAGCAGGTGGATCACGTCGTTGACGGCCTGCCCCGCCACCGACACGCCGTCGGGCACCTGGAGCACCACCCGCTCGTAGTTCTCCACCTCCGACAGTGAGGCCCGCGCCACGTCGACCAGCTTCACCGGCTGGCTCCACCGGCGCGGCGGGTCCTGGCCAGCCAACACCAGCAGGTTCTCGCTGTTGCGCCGCATGCGCGTGGCCAGGTGGTCGAGCTTGAACAGGTTGCCGAGCCGCTGCTCGTCCTGCTCGCCCTGCTCCAGCCCGTCGATGAGGGTGATCTGCCGCTCCACCAGCGTCTGGCTGCGCCGCGACAGGTTCACGAACATGGCGTTGACGTTGCTGCGCAGCCGGGCCTCCTCGCCCGCCAGCCGGACCGCCTCGCGGTGCACCTCGTCGAACGCCCGCGCCACCTCGCCGATCTCGTCGTGCGTGTCCACGCCGATCGGGACGACCGGGCCGACCGCGCCGTCGCCGCTCTCGCGCAGCTGCTGCACGGTCTCGGGCAGCCGCTGCTCGGCGATGTCGAGCGCCTCGCGGCGCAGCCTGCGCAGCGGCCTGATGAGCGAGCGGGCGATGAGCGAGATGATGGCGAGCACCGCGAGCAGGAGCAGCAGGATGAGACCGCCGGAGATCAGCGCCGAGCGGTTGGCGCCCTCCTCCAGGGCCTTGGCCCGCAGGATCACCGAGGAGGCCAGGTCCTTCTCGACGCTGCGCATCGCGTCGATCTTGCCGGTGCTGACCTCGAACCACGTGGTCACGTCCCTGTTGGCCGGCGCGCCGATGCTCAGCTCCTTGCCCTCGGCCGACTGCGCCATGGCCCGCAGCCGGAAGAGGTCCGTCTGGTCCACGTCCCTGCCGACGACCGTGTTGCGGTAGAGCTCCAGCTGGTCGAGGTTGGCCAGCGTGGCGAACAGCGTCTCCTCGCTCTCCTCGCGCGACTTGGCGTCGGTGAGCGCGTCGAGCTCGCCGCTGTCGAAGCCCTTCTTGTCCAGCGCGCTGGCCAGGATGCCCCGCTGTTTGGACCCCTGCTCCTTGGCGCGGGCGATCGCCGCCATCGAGCTCGCGCTTCGGGAGACCTCGTCGTCGACGGCGACCTGGCCGACCTGGTCGTGGAACTGCAGGAGGGCCGCGATGATCTCCGAGTACTTCCTGATCATCGGCAGCGGCTGGATCTTCCCGTTGACCGCCGTGTCGCGCAGTGTCGGGATCTCCTCCAGGCGCCGCAGCACCGGTCGCACGGCCTCGGCGTGGGTGTCCGTGATCGCCCGTGCCCGCCCCTTGGCCTCCTCGATGAGGCCGTTCACGCCGCTGTACGTGGTGCGCAGCTGGGCCTCGCGGTTCTCGGGGCGGCCCTGGGCGATGTAGAGCGCGGTCTGGTCGCGTTCGAAGGACAGCTCATGGGTGACGGCCCCGAGCTGCTCGCTGAGCTCGGCGACCTCGCGGAGGGTCTGGTAGGTGTTGGCGTCGTTGAGCGAGGTGATCACGTTCAGCCCGCCGAGCCCCACGGCCACGGCCGTGGGAACGACGATCAGCGCGACGAGGCGTGACCGCACGTGCCAGTTGCCCAGTCCGAACCTGCCAGAGGACCTGCCAGAGGAAGGTTTGGACAGCCGGCGCTTCTCGTGCGCGTGCGGCTCGCGGTCGCTTGAAGCTTCAGCGCTCTGCGTTCTCACTGCCTTCGCAACCTCTCGCCCCGGAGGGGAATTCTCGGTGACATGCAGGTAAATGCACCTGGGGCAATATGTACGTCGAGATAAGCGCCATTTGAGCACACGGGTTAGCAAGGGCCAACCACCAATAGTGCCCCGATGAGGTGTTTATCCCTGATTGTCCGAAAAATACGACAGAATCGGTAGACCGCCTTCTATCTGCGAAAACAGGCAACGAGAGCCCGGCCCACCGTCCACATCGAGACCAGTGTGCGAGTTCGAAAGACCTGTACCATCAGCAACCGACGTCCCGCCGCCACCACCTTTCCCAAAAAGGACAAACACTCCGATTCTTACGGACCGTCAAAATTTACGATATAGCGGCAAACGGACATTGCAACCACAAGTGTTATCTTCGCGATAATGACCACCAATTTGGTGCTACGGTCGATCCCTGTTGTGCGTCAGGCACACAGCCCCCGGCAGCAGAACCCGCCGCCCGGTCCCCCCTGGCTCCATATGAAGGGAGTCCCTGACATGAGGCTTGGCCGTCCCGCCAGGGCCGCCATCATCGGATTAGCTTTGACACTCGGCGCCGTCGCGTGCAGCGCGGGCGGCTCCACGACCGCCAGCGCACCACCGGCCTCCGCCGGCGGCCTGGAGAAGACCAAGATCAAGATCGCTACCCTGCCGGCCATCGACAACGCCGCCCTCTACGTCGCGATCGACCAGAAGCTCTTCGAGAAGGAGGGGCTGGAGGTCACCCCGCAGGTCGTCCAGGCCTCACCCGAGGCCATCCCCATGCTGCTCAACGGCGAGATCGACGCCATGTTCGGCAACTACGTGTCGATGTTCCAGGCCCACGACAAGGGCGCGCTCAAGCTGCGCATCCTCGCCGAGGGCTCGCGCGCCGCCCCCGACTCGCTGAGCATCATGGCGCTGCCCAACTCGCCCATCAAGACGGCCAAAGACCTCGAAGGCAAGACGATCAACGTCAACGTCCTGCGCAACTTCCAGGAGCTGGCCCTCATGCAGGTGCTGAAGGCCAACAACGTCGACCCCGCCTCGATCAAATACGTCCCCGTGACGTTCCAGAACATCATGGCCTCCTGGAAGAGCGGCCAGATCGACGCCGCCTACCTCGGCGAGCCGATGGTCACGGCGGCCACGTCCAGGGAGGGCGCCCGCAAGATCCTCGACCCGGCCTCCGGCCCCGCCAAGGAGTTCCCGATCTCCGGGTACGTCAGCACCCAAGACTGGTACGACAAGAACCCGAAGGTCGCGGCGGCGTTCCAGCGGGCCATCCACAACGCGGCCAAGCTGATGGAGACCAACCGCGAGTCGGTGGCCAAGGTGCTGCCGACCTTCACGCAGATCGACGCGGCCACCGCGGCCACCGTCACGTTCCCGTACTTCTCCAGCAACGACAACCCGGCCCGGCTGCAGCGCGTGGCCGACTGGATGCTGGAGGCCAAGTGGCTCTCCAAGTCGATCGACGTCAAGGCGCTCATGTCGCCGACCACGTCGGGGTGAGCGCTCAGACCCTGACCCGCGCCCGCCCGGCCGGCGCCGCCACGCGGTGGTCGCGCCGGGCGGCCGGGGCCGTCGCCTTCGCGGCGCTGATCGAGCTGCTGAGCCGGTCGGGCCTGGCCGATCGCGAGTTCCTGCCGCCGGCGACGGAGATCGTCGCGCGGGCGGTGGAGCTCGTGTCCGACCCGGCCTTCGGCACCCACGCCCTGACGAGCCTGCTCGCCTGGGCCGCCGGGCTCGGCCTCGCGACGTTGATCGCGGTGCCGCTCGGCCTGCTGCTCGGCAGCGTGCCCGTCATCGACGCGGCCACCCGCTCGGTCGTGGAGTTCCTGCGGCCGATCCCGTCGGTGGCGCTGATCCCGCTGGTGGCGCTCGTGATCGGCACGGGCCTGCAGCTGCGGATCACGCTGGTGGTCTACGCCTCCCTGTGGCCGATCCTCTACAACACGATGTACGGCCTGCGCGGCGTCGACCCGCTGGCCAAGGAGTCGCTCCGGTCGTACGGCTTCGGCCCTCTGTCCGTGCTGCTGCGGGTCTCGCTGCCGTCGTCGGCGCCCTTCATCACGACCGGCGTGCGGCTGGCCGCCGGGGTGGCGCTGATCCTGACCGTCAGCACCGAGATCGTGGCCGGGCGGGGCGAGGGCATCGGCGTGTTCATCTTCTTCGCCGGCATCGCCGTGCCCGCGCGGATGACCGACATCCTGGCCGGGGTCTGCTGGGTGGGGCTGTTCGGGGTCGCGGTCAACGCGCTGCTGGTCGCCTTCGAGCGGCGGGCGTTCCGCTGGCATCACGCGCGGTTGGGAGAGCAGCGATGAACGCGGGGAGGCAGGGATGAAGGCCGCCGCGGAGGTCTCCGCGAGGGCCGGGTTCGTCAGGAGGGCCCGGGTCGCGCGGCGGAGAGGCATGCGGACGGCCGCCTTCCGCTGGCTGGTGCTCGCCGTGCTGCTCCTCCTGTGGGAGGTGGCCACCAGGGCGGCCGGCAGCGCGTTCTTCCCCACACCGAGCACGATCGTGGCACGCATGCACGCGATGTGGTTCTCCGGGCCGCCGAGCCGGCTGTTCCTGACCGACCTGGCCATCGACAACGTCCTGCCCAGCCTCGGCCGGATGGCCGCCGGGTTCGCCGGGGGCGCGCTGGCCGGGGTCGTGCTCGGGCTGGCGGTCGGGCTGTCGGCCCGGGTCTACGACTACCTGGACGGGGTGTTGCAGTTCCTGCGCGCCATCCCTCCGCCCGCGCTGATCACCGTGTTCCTGGTGCTGTTCGGGTTCGGGCTGCGGATGCAGCTGGCGTTCATCATGTTCAGCATCCTGTGGCCGGTGCTGCTCAACACCGCCGACGGCGCCCGCTCGGTCGAGCCGCTGCACCTGCAGACGTGCCAGGTGTTCCGGCTGTCGCGGACCGAGCGGCTGCGCCGGGTGATCATCCCGTCGGCGCTGCCCAAGATGTTCGCCGGGCTGCGGCTGGCGCTGTCCCTGTCCCTGATCGTCATGGTGTTCTCCGAGCTGCTGCCCGGCACCACGAACGGCATCGGATTCCAGCTGACAGACGCGTACTCGATGTTCGACCTGCCCGCCATGTGGGCCGGGATCGTCCTGCTCGGCGTGCTCGGCTATCTGCTGAACGAGCTGTTCCTCCTCGTGGAGCGCCGGGTGCTGGCCTGGCATGCGTGAAAGACGTTTACGCGACGGACATGTCCAACTTTCCCCGCTCCGATAGAGTTCTGTGCTAACTCTCCACTCGTCCGCGGTCTCGCCCCCTAGGAACCCCCATTGCTCGAGATAGACAACCTCTCTCACGTCTACGGTCCCGGCACCCCTAACGAGCACCGCGCCATCGACGGACTCAACCTCAGCGTCGCCGCGGGCGAGCTGCTGTGCATCGTGGGGCCGTCGGGCTGCGGGAAATCCACGCTCCTGCGGTCGATCGCCGGCCTGATCAGCCCCACGGGCGGGCAGGTCACGGTCGAGGGCAACGTGGTGCGCCAGACGCCGGACAACCTGGCCGTGGTCTTCCAGGACTACAGCCGCTCGCTGTTCCCGTGGATGACCGTGGCCGACAACGTCGCACTGCCGCTGCGCCGCAAGAACATGGACAAGAAGGCGCGGCGCGAGGCCGCCCAGGAGGCGCTGGAGTCGGTCGGCCTGGCGGATGCGGGGCGCAAATACCCCTTCCAGCTGTCGGGCGGCATGCAGCAGCGCGTGGCGATCGCGCGGGCGCTGGCGTACCGGCCGTCGCTGATGCTCATGGACGAGCCGTTCGGGTCGGTGGACGCGCAGACCAGGGAAGACCTCGAGGACCTGGTGCTCAAGGTGCGCGGCCACCACCAGATGACGATCGTGCTCATCACGCACGACATCGACGAGAGCGTGTACGTGGGCGACCGCGTGGTCGTCCTGTCCAAGGCCCCCGCGCACGTGGTCGGCGACCTCAAGGTCGACCTGCCCGCGCCCCGCGACCAGATCAGCACCCGCGAGCACCCCGACTTCGTGCACCTCCGCGCCGAGGTTGGCCGCCTGGTCCGCGGCCACGCCACGGTCTGACCGCCCCGGGTCCCGCAGGACGCCGACGACGTTCGCCGTCGGCGTCCTCCACAACGGCCGTCAGTGGGGCACGGACGGCATCTTCTTGATTCCGGTCCGCTGGAATATCCCTTTACTGTGACGACGCATGCCGGTGCCGAAGTATGACGGCCGAAAAGGCAACCCGGCGCTTATTCTGAGGGCGTGGAGGATGTTCTCGCGGGCCGCGACTGCACGTGGGTGTTCGAGACGGATTCGCTGCGCGTCAGGCCCGGCCCCAAGGCTTCCAAACTCCTTTCCGAGCTCGGCGAGCGGGTCGTCCCCTATGCGGCGATCGCTGATGCCGCGATCGTTCCGGGCAAACGCGACACCGTGACGCTGCAGGTGACGCCGCGGCGGGGCGCGGACCCCGTCATGAGCGTCGCGGCAGGTCAACTCAGGGATTCGGCGGATCCGTACCGGCTGGTGCTGCCCGCGGAGAAGGAGACGCTGGCTGATTACTACGCCGAAGAGCTGCGTTCGGCCATCACCGATCCCGGGCCCGCCGAGCGATTCCTCGTCGCCGCTCCCCCGGTGCCGCGGAGTTTCAAGGCATATGACGGGGCGGCGACTTTCGATGGTGAGACCGTCACTTTCACCTGGTTCTGGTCGGGAGCGTCGTGGGCCAAATACCGAGCCGGTGACCAGCGTTTTTCGATTTCGGAGCTGGAAGGCGTGGAATGGCACGCGCCGGAGGTCGCGAGCGGCTCGCTCCGGCTGAAGGTGCGCGGCCGCCCGGCGCCGTCCGACCCGAACAAGGACCCCGCGTCCGTGGTCTTCGGCCTCGGCTGGGGCGCCGCCCACAAGTCCCTCCCCTTCGCCGCCGCCGTCCTGGCCGCGATCCCGGCCCCGGCGCCGTCCCCGGCCGAGCTCGCGCCCCCCGCTCCCTCGGGGGCGGAGGTGGCCGACCTGATCACCAAGCTGGGCGAGCTGCGCGATGCCGGCCTGCTGTCCGAGGAGGAGTTCCAGGCGAAGAAGACGGAGCTGCTGTCCCGGATGTGAGCCGGTCCCGGCTCACTGGGATCCGCCGCCGTGCCGCAGCAACGCCGTCAGCGGCTCACGGATGTCGGACGGATGCAGGTTGAGCCGGTCGAACTCGTCGGCCGTCACCCACATGAGCTCGAAGGTGTTGTCCGGCCCCTGCACCTCGGCCTCCACCCCGGAGAGGACCGGCGTGCCCTTGACGTCCGCCACGAGGAAATAGGAGGCCGGGCGGCGGTTGTGCCGTCCCGTCCACAACAGCCGATCGATGCTGCCCTCCAACGTCGTCTCCTCGTTGAGCTCGCGCAACGCCGCCGTCTCCGCGCTCTCGCCCTCCTCGACGTGGCCACCGGGCAGGACGGCGTAGTGGTGCCCCGGGCACATCGGCCCGCGCCAACCGTCCGCGTCGCACATGGCGCATCCCTCGGAGCGGCCCTGTCGGAGAAAGCGCTTGATGATCAGCACTCGGGGCCCGTCGACGACCACGGCGACGGCTCTGGGAATCGGCATGCGACCGATCATGACACCGTCCTCCGACAGTCTGATCTCGGAGGGAAGGAGGCCGGTACATCTGGCCCTCTCTGGGATCCGGGCAGGACCGGTGATGGCCGCCGGCGGTTAATCCGTCGACCCGGCCCGGGAGGTGTGCGGAAGGATGATCGGCATGGATCGAGAGCAGCTCAGCGCCATCGCACACCGCGACCACCCGATCGCCGCCCCCCGTCTCGGCGACGACCCTCGACCGGCTGCTGCGCCGGGCGGCCCTTCCCGAGGGCGCCCGCGTGCTCGATCTGGGGTGCGGCGAGGCCGTCTGGTCGCTGCGGGCGCTGGAGCTCGTCCCCTCGGCCGTGGCCGACGGGGTGGACATCTCCTCGCACGCCCTCTCGGCGGCGGAGCAGGCGGCCGCCGCCCGCGGCCTGACCGGCCGCCTGTC
Source organism: Nonomuraea sp. SYSU D8015 (assembly GCF_008065375.1). Classification (GTDB taxonomy): domain Bacteria; phylum Actinomycetota; class Actinomycetes; order Streptosporangiales; family Streptosporangiaceae; genus Nonomuraea. Next base: position 537,971 of record NZ_VJYI01000004.1, on the reverse strand, counting down.
GCTGCACCAGACGCCGGCCACCGAGTTCTCCGCCACGAAGCCGTACGACCTGGTGCTCTGCGTGGGCGCCACCCACGCCTTCGGCGGGCTGAAGGAGACCATGGACGCGATCTCCGCGTTCGTCCGTCCGGGCGGGCTGGCGCTGGTCGGTGAAGGTTTCTGGGAACGGCCTCCCACTCCGGACCTCGTCGAGGCCATCGGCGCGTTCCCGGATCTGGCGGGCACGGTGGCGGCCGAGTCCGGCGGCTGGCTGACCGTCCACGGCCACGTGAGCGATCCGGCCGAATGGCACGAGTACGTGTTCTCGTGGACCGGCACGCTGGCCCGCTGGGCCGCCGCCAACCCCGGCCCCGACGGCGACCAGGCGCTCGCGGTCATGAGGGAGCACCGGGACCTGTGGCTCAATGGCTACCGGGGCGTGCTCGGCTTCGTGTCCCTCCTGCTTCAGCGCGTCGTCAAGTGAGCAGTCGATTGGGGGCCGGCGCGTTGGCCCGGGCGGTTAGCCGACGATGGGCACGTTCTTCACCGTGCCCAGGTCCTTGACCTCGAACGTCATCGACTTCGTCCCCTCCGGCGGCGCCGGGAAGTAGACGAAGCCCCGCTGGGTGGCGCCCTCGGGGATCGTGGTGACCTGGTTCTGCACCCAGAACCGGTCGCTCACCCGCGTGCCGTAGTACCGCGCCTTGGTGCCCTCGTCGACCAGGGTGATCCCGCTGTAGGCGGCCCCGGCGGCGAACTCGTGGGCGAAAACCGCGCTGAACGGCTGCGGCACCGGCACGACGAAGGAGTCGTCGTTGTTCGTGATCGCGAACGGCGCCACGAGGAAGGCCCCGTCCCGGTAGAGGGGGTGGACGTCCAGGCGGAGGTCGCCCCGGGTGATGCTGCCCACCACCGGGCCCAGGTCGTTGCGGAGCGGCGCGGGCTCGGCCATGCCCCCGGGCTGCGTCGACGGCGACACGGTGGTCGTGACGTCCGGGGTCCGGTTCTTCACCTTGTACGAGATCTCCACCCGCCGGTTGCGGGCCCGCCCCTCCGGGTTGTCGGCGCCGTCCGGCGTGGTGTTCTTGGCGATCGGCTCGCTCTCGCCCTTGCCCGCGACCTCGTAGGTGTAGTCGTCGCCGAGCTCGCGCGCCAGGTGGTCCCGCACGACCTGCGCCCGCCGCACCGAGAGGTCCCGGTTGTAGGCGTCCTCGCCCTTGCTGTCGGTGTGGCCCTCGATGACGACCGGCGGCTTGGCCGGGTCGGCGCGCTCACGCGTCTCGCGCGCCACCTCGTCCAGCACCGCGGCCGCCTTCGGCGACAGCGTGGCCTTGTCGAAGGCGAACAACACGTCGGTACGCAGGGCGACGGTCTCCTCCTCGCCCTTCTGGGTGACCGAGCGCTCTGGACGCTCCACGTACTCCTGGATGTCGTCCGTGTAGGCCCAGTGGTCCCCGGTCGGGAGCATCACCGGCCACTGGAAGGGCGGGCCGCCCGGCTCCGGGGCGCCCTCCTGCCTCGGCTTGGCGACCGGCGCGGGCGCGCCGTCGGTGACCGGGATCCCGGTCAGCTCGCCGAGCCCCTCGGCGGCGATCACGGTGACCGTCTTGACGTCGGGCGGCAGCGGCGGGAAGTACACCTCGACCGGATAGCGCACGCCTTTGCGGAACGACTCGATGTTGCCGTACGCGTTCACGCTCCTGGTCCCGAACGCCTTCTCCTTGTCGCTCTCCCGCAAGGTGAAGTAGATCTTCTTGTTGACCGGGTCCACGAGCCAGAACTTGGCGAAGTCCGTGGGAATCACGACGGAGTACCCGAACTCCGGGGTCCGGTAATCGTGCGAGACGCTGACGATCTCCATCTTGAGCGCGGTCAGGTCGCGGTGGCGTTCGACGGCCTTGACCTCGAGATCGATCTCGGTCTGACCGACGACCCCCTTGCGGGTGAAGCCCCCGGGCGTGGCCGTCGCCGTCGTCGGCGGGGGTGACTGGGACGTCGGCTCCTTCGCCGCGGTGGGCGGCGGCGACTGCTGCTGGGCGGCGGCGCACCCGCTGAGCAGGGCGATGACGAGGCACAGCCGGTCGTGCCGGAAGCGCGCAAGGTGAAACCTCCCCGAGAAGATCAGCAATGCGCTCCGCCATCGTGGGAATGCCGGTTGCAATCCGCTGAAGAACGCCCAAAGGCATCGGAGCCGGCACTGTTTGACAACCAGTCGGTTATATTAATACTTGGTTATGTGACTGCCGAAAGCCTGGATGCCGTCTTCGCAGCGCTCGCCGACCCGACCCGCCGCGCGATCCTGGCGCGGCTCAAGTCAGGTGAGGCCACCGTGACGGAGTTGGCGGAGCCGTTCGCCATGACCCAGCCGGCGATCTCCAAGCACCTGAAGGTCCTGGAGCGGGCCGGGCTGATCTCCCGGGGCCGGGACCGGCAGCGGCGGCCCTGCCGTCTGGAGGCCGGCGCGCTCCAGGAGGCCACCGACTGGCTGGAGGACTACCGGGACCTCTGGGAGAGCCGCTACCGGAACCTCGACACCCTCCTCGACGAGCTGAAGGAAAGGGACAATCGTGAGCAGTGAAGCAGCCGACCGCTACCGGCGCCGGGCCGACGCGTTCGAACGCAAGGTCGTGTCGGTCCGCCCGGACCAGTGGTCGAACCCGTCGCCGTGCGAGAAGTGGACGGCCAGGGACGTCGTACGGCACATCGTGGACATGCACGAGGCGATGGTGCGGCCCTTCGGCCGTTCCCTGAGCCCGGCGCCGTCGGTGGACGACGACCCGGTGGCGGCCTTCCGCGCCGCCCGCGCGGACGTCGAGGCGATCCTGGCCGACCCGTCGCTCGCCGGCCAGGAGTGCGACACGCCCACCGGCAGGATGACGGCGGAGCAGCACATCGATCAGGTCGTCAGCGAGGACCTCCCGCTGCACGGCTGGGATCTCGCCAGGGCCACCTCCCAGGACGACACCATGGAGCCGGAGGACGTCGAGCGGGCCTGGGCGGCCATGCGGGCGCTCCCCGGCGAGCTGCTGGAGAAGTTCCGCACGCCGGGCGCGTTCGGGCCGGGGATCGAGGTGTTCGGCCCGGAGGTGAAGGTCGAGGATGACGCCCCCGCCCAGGACAAGCTGCTGGCCTTCATCGGCAGGGATCCGCGGTGGCGGCCGTGACCACGTCGGTGACGGTGGCGACGCCGTCGGATCGCGCGATCGTCATGACGCGGTCGTTCGACGCGCCCCGCCGCCTGGTCTTCGCCGCGTGGACCCGGCCGGAGCTGATCGCCCGCTGGTACGGCGCGAAGGGCTGGGACATCGTCGAGGCCCGGATCGACCTGCGGGTGGGCGGCGCCTGGCGGTTCGTCTGGCATGGTCCCGGCGGCGCCACCATGGCCTCGGGCGGCCTCTACCGCGAGATCGCCGACCCGTCGCGGCTTTCCTACACCGAGTCGTTCGACGACCACTGGTATCCCGGCGAGTCGCTGGTCAGCCACGACTTCAACGAGCAGGACGGCACGACCACGCTCACCACGACCCACCTGTTCGCCTCGAGGCAGGTGCGTGACCTGGTGATCGCCTCCCCCATGGCCCGCGGCGTCGCCGAGGGATACGAGCGGCTCGACGCCGTGCTGACCGAGAAGGGAATCTCATGAGATACATGCTGATGCAGTTCGGCGACGAGTCCGCCCTGAGCACCAGGTCTCAGGAATGGGTCCAGCAGATGATCAAGTTCATGATCGAGTTCACCGCCGGGCTGAGGGAGTCCGGTGAGCTGGTGGCTGAGGAGGGGCTGGTGCTCGCGCCGAACGCGAAGGTCGTCAGTTTGGAGGACGGCGCGGTGACCACGCGGGACGGCACGATCGCCGAGCCCGCCCAGTCGCTGGCCGGGTGGTGGCTGGTGGACGTCGCCGACGAGGCGCGAGCGCTCGAGCTCGCCCGTCAGATCGTCGCCGGCGCGGGCGAGCCCGTGGAGGTGCGCCGCTGCCACGAACTCCCGTCTCCGGGCTGAGACCGGCGGCGGGTCAGGTCGTCAAGTGGACGCTGATCTGCTCGCCGTACTCCTGGAAACCCAGGGCTCGGGCGACTCGTCGTGACGCCTCCGGGCGTGCTCTCCACTGCGGCAGCAAACCCTTGCCCAGCGCGTGCGCCACCGCCGCCGAGGCCACCATACGAGCCAGCCCACGCCCCCGATGCCCCGAAGCGGTCAGGACGGAAAGGTGCGCCGCCGTGTCCAGCCACGTCCGATGGCCGGACGCGGCGATCACCTCACGCCCTTCCCGAAGCACGAAGACCGGCGAGTCGACCTCCTCCAGGCCGCACTCGGCGGCGTCCCGTTCGTCCACCGAGGCGATCAGGGCCAGGACGTCCGGATGTCCCGCAGGAAGGATCTCGACCTCGCCATGGGCGGCGACGAAGTCGTCGTCATCGAGGTACGCCAGCGCAGCCGGCCCCAAGACCTCCCGCACCGGCAGCCGCCGCGCCAGCCGGGCGAGATCGAGGTCGAGGTGCCGGAGCAGCGCCCCGCGCAACGGCTCGACCATGCCCGGCTCGGGCACGGTGGCCAGGAGCGCGCCGTCCAGGGCGACGATGCCGGCCCATCCCGGCGGGCACATCCACGAGCCGGGCGAGGCGACGACGCTCGCCTCGCCGCGCTCGGGGAACACGACGGGGACCCGCGCCAGGTCCGCCCACAACCGACGGGCCCGATCCAAGGAGCTCCGCGACACCCACCCAGGATCCTCGGCCGACCGCGGCCATGACCAACCGTTTACGTGACGATCTAGAGTGCACGGAATGGACGACACATCGACGCCGCGTCTGTCCGCCTACAGCGCGGTGGCCACCTCCCTCGCCCTCCACAGCGATCAGGAGGTGTCCGAGCTGATCGACAAGGCGACTCCGCTCGGCTCGGGCATCGGCGGGAGGTCGGCGCTGCTGGAGGTCGCCGGGACACAGGTCTTCGTGAAACGGGTGCCCGTCACCGAACGGGAGCTCCTGCCGGAGAACGTCCGATCCACGGCGGACGTCTTCGGCCTCCCGTCCTCATTCCACTACGGCATCGGCAGCCCGGGATTCGGCGCCTGGCGGGAGCTGGCGGCGCACGTCATGACCACGAACTGGGTGCTCGCCGGCCAGTACTCCGGCTTCCCCCTGATGTACCACTGGCGGGTGCTGCCGGACACCGCGCCGCCGCTCCCGCCGGAGCTGGCCGACGTGAACGGAGCCGTCGCGTACTGGGGAGGCGGCCCGGAGATCCGCGACCGCATCGAGGCACGCCGCCGCTCCCCCGCCAGCCTCGTCCTGTTCCTGGAACACTTCCCGCACAACCTCTTCGAGTGGCTGGGCCCGCAGTTGCGGGCAGCCGGCGAGGCCGCGGGTGCGGTCTGCGATCTTGTGGAAGGGGAGCTGGAGGCGGGAGTCTCCTTCATGAACGCCCAGGGTCTGCTGCACTTCGACGCCCACTTCGAGAACATCCTCACCGACGGCCGCCGCCTCTACTTCACCGACTTCGGCCTGGCGCTCTCATCACGCTTCGCCCTGTCATCGGAGCAGTCGGACTTCTACGACCGCCACCGCACCTACGACCGTTGCTACACGAGCACGCACCTGGTGCACCGGCTGGCGTCCGAGCTGTACCCCGGCCTCGGCTGGGACGACCGCGTCGCGCTCATCGGCGACTGGGCCGCGGGCGCGCCCCCGACGGGAGTCCCGGAGGCCATCGCGGCGATCTTCGCCCGCCACAGCCCGCCGGCCGCGCTGATGACCGCCTTCTACACCAAGCTCCGGCACGAGAGCAGGCTTACGCCGTATCCGCTGGAGGAGATCCGAAAGCTCCGGCTCACGTGTACGGCGTGAGTGACGCCGCACGCCACAATCGGAGGCATGGGAGATCGCATCGAGATCGCCGGCTACGACCCGGCCTGGCCGAGGGAGTTCGCCGCGTTGGGCAGGACGCTACGCGAGGCGCTCGGCGACGTCGCGGTGCGGATCGACCACATCGGCTCGACATCCGTCCCCGGCCTGGCCGCCAAGCCGGTGCTCGACGTGCAGATCTCCGTGCGCTCGTTCGAGCCGCTGGAGGCCTTCAAGGCGCCGCTGGAAGCCCTCGGCCTGGTGCATCGGGCGGACAACCCGGAGCTGACCAAGCGCTACTTCCGCGAGGCCCCGGGAAGCCGCCGAACCCACGTCCACGTGCGCGAGCTCGGCAGCTTCTCCCAGCAGCTTCCCTTGTTGTTCCGCGACTACCTGCGTGCCCACCCCGCCGCAGCCGACGAGTTCGCGAGTGCGAAGCGGCGGTGTGCGGCGGAGTTCGGCGACGAGCGGCAAAAGTATGTCGCGGCCAAAGAGCCGTACGTCTGGGAGATCCTGCGCCAGGCGGACACCTGGGCCCAGAGCGTCGGCTGGAGGCCGGGCCCGAGCGACGCCTAGCCCCCGAGCAGCGGCGTCGCGGTCAGTGTCTATACGGGCGTGTGCATGTGGCGCGTCAGCGCATGCTCCACCAAGGTGATCAAGGTCCCCTTGACGGACTCGCGCTGCCGCGCGTCCAACCGCACGATCGGGATGTGGCCGCCGATCGACAGCGCCTCGCGGATCTCCTCCTCGTCGTGCGCGAACTGCCCGTCCCAGCCGTTCACCCCGATCACGAACGGCAGTTTCGCCTCTTCGAAGTAGTCGATGGCGGGGAAGCTGTCGGCCAGGCGGCGGGTGTCGACGAGGACGACGGCCCCGATGGCGCCGCGTACCAGGTCGTCCCACATGAACCAGAAGCGGTGCTGTCCGGGCGTGCCGAACAGGTACAGGATCAGGTCACGGTCGAGCGAGACGCGGCCGAAGTCCATGGCGACGGTCGTGGTCGTCTTGTTCGGCGTGAGGGAGACGTCGTCCACGCCCGCGGACGCGTCCGTCATGACGGCTTCCGTGGTCAGCGGGAGGATCTCCGAGACCGCACCCACGAACGTCGTCTTCCCCACGCCGAAGCCCCCGGCCACGACGATCTTCGTCGAGGTGAGGCCGGGGCTAGAGCCTGCGAAGTCCACTGAGCACCCTTTCGAGCAAGTTCAGGTCCGGCTTTCCGGCGTCCAGCGCAGGCTGGTGCACACGGATCAGGCCCTCCGACGCCATATCGGCGATCAGCACCCGGACCACGCCTAGGGGCTGCTTTAAAAGGGCGGAGATCTCAGCAACCGACCGGACGTTCCGAGTCAGTTGGATGATCGCCTGATACTCCGGACTGAGTAGTGAGATGTCTTGGTATTCCGACGTCACGGAGGACACCAGTGCCTCCATGGCGAACTTCATCCGCGGCGCGGTGCGCCCCCCGGTCACGGCATAGGGCCGTACCAGGGAGCTCTGCTTCTGCGGACGGGGAGCCGCCGGATGCGGCGGAGTGCTATCACCAGCCCAACCCTGACCTGTCACCATGATCTCCTGTCACCCGCACCCGCCTAGCGGGGGCGTGCCGCTTGCAGCTCTGCGCGTACGGCCGGAGTGAGCACCTGCCCCGCCCGCTCGACCAGCAGGGTCATCTGGTAGGCCACCAGACCCATGTCACAGTCGGGGGCAGCCAGGACCGCCAAACAGGATCCATCACTGATGGACATGATCATAAGGAGTCCGCGTTGCATTTCGATGACGGTCTGCGTGACCATACCGCCTTCGAAGACCCGCGCGGCGCCCTGGGTCAAGCTGATCACACCAGAGGCGACCGCCGCGAGCTGGTCGGCCCTGTCCTTGGGGAAGCCCTCGGAGAACGCCAGTGGCAAGCCGTCGGACGACACCACGACCGTGTGCGCGACGCCTGGCACATTGTTCACGAAGTCCGTGATCAGCCAGCTAATACCGCGCGCTCCCTGGCTCATTTCTCTCATTTGTCCTCCTCATTCTCTTCTCCGCGGGTGAACGCTCGGCCCTGGCGGACACCCTGCTGGAAGCTGGAGAGCCGGCTGCGCAGCCGCTCAGGCGAGATCTGCGGCGCCGGTGACATGGGCTGGGGCTCGGCCAGGCTGGCCGTGCCTGGCACCAGGTTGGCCTTGGGGACGCGGCGGGGCAGGCCCGAGGCGGTCGTGCCGCCCTGCGCGGGCTGCGCCGCGGCCTGCGCGGCCTGGAAGCCGGAGTCCGCTGGCGAGGACCAGGACGCGCTCACACCCGACGCCCCGGGCGTGCGCTGCGGTAGCGGCGACTTGCCTGGGGTTCCTCCGGCGGGCTGAGCCGGGAGCGGATCGGCGGGCACGGCCGGATGCACCGCGGTGGTCTCCTCCTCGGAGGGGGGCTCCGGCTCGAGACGCTGCTTCAGGACCTCCGGGTCCGGCCGGCGGAACCAGTCGGAGCCGACCGACGAGAAGATCGGCAGGAACTCCTCGCCCTGATCCTCCATGGGAGAGTTGCGCACCGCGGGGAGCGGCCCGGTCATGTCCTGCGACGCATAGTCGCCCCGCCCGAACGGCCCGTAGTCGGAGTGGCCGTTCTGGTCGAACCTGTCGGCGGGCTTGGGCTCCTCCGCGAAGTCCGCGAACGGCGAGCGCCGGTCGGAGCCGAACGCCGACTGCGGCGGGTCCACCGACTCGAACAGCGACCTGCGCGGCAGAGGGTCGGCGAAGGACGCCCACCGGGACGGCTCCTCCTGGTCCTTCGGCGGCTCCGTGGCGAACGACGGCCAGCGCGGCTCTTCCTCCTGCAGGGGCGGCGGCTGCTCGGCGAACGACGGCCACCGGTTGTCCGCGAACGACTGAGGCTGCGCCGGCGCGGGCGGGGGCTCCTCCGCGAACGACGGCCACCGGTTGTCCTCGGCGAACCAGCGGTGCTCCTCCTGCGGCCGCGCGCCGGGCGCCGGCGGCTCCTCGGCGAAGGACGGCCAGCGCGGCTCCTCCGCCACCCCGCCGGCGGGCGGCTGCTCACCGAACATCGCCGGTTGCTGCTCGCCAAAAGCCGGCTGATCACCGAAGGAGGGGTGATCGCCGAAGGACGGGTGATCCCCGAAGGACGGCCAGTTGCCGGTCCCCGGCGCGGGGACCGAGCCCGGCCACTCGGTGTTGACCACCTGCTCGGCCGGATCCACGGGCCGCCCGTGGCGCGGGCCCGACCCGTTCGCCGACGGCTCGCCGAACATGCTGGGGTCGAACGAGGTGAACGCCTCGTACTGCCCACCCTGCTGGGGCACCCCGGCCCCGGTGGTGAGGAGCACGTCGGGCAGCATGACCAGCGCGCTCAGGCCGCCCGTCTCGCGCTGGCTGAGCTGGACCCTGATGCCGTGCCGCAGGGCCAGCCGGCCGACCACGAACAGGCCCATGCGCCGCGCCACGGACACGTCCACGACCGGCGGGTTGGCCAGCCGCCAGTTCGCCTCCGCCAGCTCCTCCTGGCTCATGCCGATGCCCAGGTCGTTGATCGCCACCAGCACTCCGCCCTCGGCGGGCGTGCTGGTGACCGTGACCTTGCTCTCGCGCGGGGAGAACGAGATCGCGTTCTCGATCAGCTCGGCGAGCAGGTGGACGGCGTCGGTGACGGCCGGGCCGAGGACCATCGTGCCGGACGGGATCTGGATCTGGACGCGCTCGTAGTTCTCGACCTCGGACAGCGAGGCACGGGCGATGTCGACCAGCGGCACCGGCTCGCTCCACCTGCGCGCGGCCTCCTGGCCGGCGAGGACCAGGAGGTTCTCGCTGTTGCGGCGCATACGGGTGGCGAGGTGGTCGAGGCGGAACAGGTTCGCGAGCCGCTGCTCGTCCTCCTCACCCTGCTCCAGACCCTCGATGAGCTGCAGCTGCCGCTCGACCAGCGTCTGGCTGCGGCGGGAGAGGTTGACGAACATGGCGTTGACGTTGGCCCGCAGCTTGGCCTCGTCGCCGGCCAGCCTGATCGCCTCGCGGTGGACCTCGTCGAACGCCTGGGCCACTTCACCGATCTCGTCACGCGAGTTGATGCCGACCGAGGGCACCTCGGGAATCTGCGCGTGCTCGCCGGACTCGCGCAGCACGCGGACGGTCTCGGGCAGCCGGGTGGTCGCGACCTGGAGCGCCTCGGCACGCAGCCTGCGCAGGGGGCGGACGAGCGAGCCGGCCACGCGGGTGGTGATGATCAGGACGAGGAGCAGCAGGACGAGGATCATCGCGCCGGAGATGATCGCGCTGCGCTGCTCGGCGTCGCTCAGGTCGCGGGTCCTGGACACGAACTCGGTCGCCAGGTCGTCCTCGGCCTCACGCATGGCGGTGGCGGTCACGGACATGCCGTCGTGCCAGAGGGCCAGGTCACGGTTGGTGGTGACGTCGAGGTCCCGGATCCGGTTGTACTCGCGCATCTGGGCCAGCGCGCGCTGCCGCATGGCGTCGACGCGGTCGATCGACCTTCCCCTGACGACCTGCCGGTACTCCTGCACATGCTGGGGGTCGGCGACCTGCTCGAAGGTGGCCTCCTCGGCCTGCTGCCTCTCCCAGGAACCCAGGAAGGCGGTGAGCGCCTCGTTGTCCAGCTGACGCTGGACGAGCGCGACGAGGAGGATGACCTGCTGGCGCGCGACCTCTTCCTTCATGCGCCCCAGCGCGCCGAGGGCGGCCGTGTCCCGCTGCAGGTGATCGTCCTTGATGCCGTCGCCCATGGAGGCGTCGATCGCCAGGAAGACGTCGATCATCCTGCTGTACGTGTTGATGGCCGCGCGCGGCGGCACGTTGCCCGCCACCACGGAGGCACGCAGGCTTTCGAGACCGTCGAGCCAGCGGCGGGCCTCGTCCACGCTTTCGCGGACGCGCTCCGAGTACGACTCGTCGATGTTGGACGCGGAGTTCAGCACCAGCGTCTTGACCTCGTCCGTGGCCTGTCGCTGAGTCTTCAGCTGGGCGAGGCGAGTGGCCCGGCGGTCGGCGGCGTACCACGCGGTGAGCGTGCGTTCCTTGGCGAGCTCGTGGTTGAGCCCGCCGACGCGCTGGACCAGCTCGGCCACCCGGGTCAGGCGCTGATACTCGGCGCTGGTGCCGATGGCATTGGCCAGCTGGATGCCGGCGAGCAGCACGCCCACCACGGTGGGGATGAGGATGAGCGCGACCAGCCTCGAGCGCACACGCCAGTTAGCCAGCCGGAATCTTCCGCCTGTGTACTCCCCAGACCGCTTGTGCCTGGGGTCTTTCGTCCTCACTGAGTCTCGCAACCTCTCGCCGGTACGTGCTCGAAAATCAGTCACGTGTGTGGCGCATGGGAGTTAGTCCGGCTGGGTAATTTGAGCACAACCCGTACCAGATAGGCCAGCCGAACATATCCCATCACACACGCCCAACGCATCACACCTGGGCGTATTTCGCCGTACACGATCTCAGGCGGGCCGGAAAGATTCCCGCTCGGCCGGTGCTGCGTGCTTCACCATGAGATGCCGCGTCACCGAGTACTCCAGAACCGCTTCCTGGCTCATGTCCTTGCCGAACCCACTGCCCTTCACCCCGCCGTGCGGCGCCTCGCTGGCGATGGGCAGATGGTCGTTCACCCAGGTCACCCCCACATCGAGCCGGTGGGAGACGCGCATCGCCCTGGACACCTCACGCGTCCACACCGAGGACGCCAGGCCGTAGGTTATGTCATTGGCCAACCGGACGGCGTCGTCCTCGCCGTCGAACGGCAGCGCGACCAGCACCGGGCCGAACAGCTCGCCCTGCACGATCTCACTTTCCTGTGAGACATCCGTCACCAGCGTGGGCGGGTAGAAGAACCCGGGCCCGTCGCCGGGGACGCCGCCGTGCAGCACCCGCCCGCCGGAGCGGGAGACGAAGCCGTGCACCCGCTCCCGGTGCGCGGCCGAGATCAGCGGCCCGATGTCCGTCGCCGGGTCCCAAGGGTCGCCGAAGGATATTTCGGCAAGAGTTGCCCGGAGCGCCTCCACCGCGTCGGCGAAGACCTCCCTGGCGACGTAGACGCGGGTGGCGGCGGTGCAGTCCTGCCCGGTGTTGTACGTCGCCCCCATGGCCACGCCCCGGGCCATCTCGGCCAGGTCGGCGTCCTCGAAGACCAGCGCCGGCGCCTTGCCGCCGAGCTCCAGGTGCACCCGCTTGAGCGTGGCGGCCGCGCCGGACATCACGGCCCGGCCGGTCCCCGTGGAGCCCGTGACGCTCACCATGTCGACGCCGGGGTCCGTGACCAGCGCCTGGCCGACCTCGGCGTCGCCCGTGACCGCCTGCACCAGCGCGGAAGGGGCGCCTGCCTTGGCGAACAGCTCGGCCAGCCGCAGCGTCGTGCGCGGCGTGTGCGGAGCCGGCTTGATCACCACGGCGTTGCCCGCGGCCACCGCCGGGCCGATCTTCCAGACGGCCATGACGAACGGGAAGTTCCACGGTGCGATCGACCCCACCACCCCGACGGGACGGCGCAGCATGACCGAGGTGTAGCCGGGGCTGAACACCCCGGCGCCCGAGCCATCCAGCGAACGGGCGGCACCGGCGAAGAAGCGCAGGTTGTCCACGGCGAACGGCAGCTCGCCGTCCCTGAACACCGCCGCCGGCTTGCCGGTCTCCTCCACTTCGAGCCTGGTCAGCTCCTCGGCGTCGGCCTCGACGAGGTCGGCCACCCGCAGCAGCAGCCGCGCGCGCTCGGCCGGGGTGGTCTGGGACCACTCCTCGTACGCGGCCCGCGCCGCCCGTACGGCCGACGCCACGCCTTCCACCGGCGTGTCCGGAATTTCGGCACACGGGAGCCCGGTGGCGGGGTTGATCAGTTCACGCATGGAATGTCATGTCCTCACTGGCCGAGCTGCTCGATCAGGTCGGCGGCCTTGCGCAGGCCGTCGCGGCGCCGGATCTCCTCGCCCGCGGCGGCGAGCCGCGCCCGCAGCTCGGTGTCGCCGAGCAGCCGCGCGATCGCGCCCGTCAGTTCCTCGTCGGTGAAGGAATAGGTCGAAAGTCTGACACCATAGCCCATTTCATCGACCCGCTGGGCGTTGTCGTACTGGTCCCAGAAGAGCGGCAGCAGGATCATCGGCTTGCCGAAGTGCAGCGACTCGGTGGTCGTGTTGTTGCCGCCATGGGTGATGACCAGGTCGCACTGCGGGATGATCTTGGTCTGCGGGAGGAACTCCGCGCCCCACATGTTGTCGGCGAGCTTGATCTCCTCGTGCAGCGGGCCCTTGGAGACGATGTACTGGTGCGGCGTGGTGGCCAGCACGTCGATCACCCGCTGCATGAGCTCCACGTCGGAGGAGCCGAGGGAGCCGAGCGAGAAGTAGATCAGCGAGCCGTCGTTGCGCTCGAAGGGCAGCGTGAACTCCTCGTCGGTCTCGCGGACCGAGGAGTCGAGCCGGTGCCAGCTCGGGCCGAGCGGGCGGGCGTCGGTGTAGTCGAGGATCTCCGGGTAGACGTAGAGGTTCAGGTCGCCCTGGTGGATGAAGTCGAGGTCGGGCAGCGGCTCGGTGCCCTGCTCGACACACCACTCATTGAAGGCGGTCCACAGCTCGCGGTGGGTGCGGTCGTACTCGGCGCGGAAGGCGTCCCACTCGGAGCGGTCGTCCGCGGGCAGGCCGGAGAAGACCGGCGCGATGTTCTCGCCGCGCACCTCCAGCGGGTTGCACGAGACGATGCGGACGAACTTCTTGCCGGCCGTCAGCAGCGCCGGGAACGTGATCACGTTGTCCTCGACGATCACGTCCGGGTTCACCCGCTCGATGATGGCCTTGAGCTGCGGCTCGCAGTATTTGGCGCCGTCGATCAGCTCGGCCCAGATGGGCGCGGTGACGGTCTCGAGCTGCTCCAGCGTGCTCTTGCGGTATTCGGGCGCGGTCTCCCTGATGAAGTCCTTCCAGAACTGGCCCGGGTCCTGCTCCTCGGCGTTCTCGGGCGGTGGCGCCAGATTGACGAGGTCCTCCTCGAAACCGAGCGCCTCCAGCTTGCCCTTCCACGACGCCTCCGCGGCGAAGACGACGCGGTGGCCGCGGCGGCGGAGGATGTCGCCGATGCCGATGGAGTTGTTGGTCGGGCCGTACGCGCTTTCCGGCATGAACAGGATCGTGAGAGACATCGAGACTCCGGGGGATCTCAGCGAGTTGAAGGGTAATTCAAAAACGTGTCTAGCGTGATGGTCAAGTAACGGGCACTATGGTCACGGTTAACTGAACGGTAATCGAACACATGAAGGTGGTGAGGGTGGCTAAGCGCAAGAGCCGGAGCGACCGCCGCCTCGACTTGATCGAGGCCGCACGCAAGGCCATCGTCCGCCACGGCGTCGACGGCGTACAGCTCTCGCACGTGGCCGAGGAAGCGGGCCTGACCTCCGGCGCCGTCCTCTACCACTACCCCGACCTCACGGAGCTGCTGGTCGAGGCCCAGCACGCCGGCATGGAGCGCTTCTACGAGCAGCGCGTGCGCCGGTTGGCCGACTTCACCGACCCGGCCGAGAAGCTGGTCGTCACGATCAGGTCGGGGCTGCCCACCGGGCCGCTCGACCCGGACGTGCGCCTGCTCAACGAGCTGGGCGGGGCCGCCGGACGCAACCGCGTCTACGGCGTCCTGCTCACCTCGCTCTACGACCGCCAGGTGTCGATGTACCAGGCGATCCTGGACACGGGGGCCGCGCTGGGCGTGTTCCGGCTGAGCTCCGACTCGTTGACGATCGCGCGCAACCTGGTGGCCCTGGAGGACGCCTACGGCTACCGCATCACGGCCAGGCACCCGGTGATCGGACCGGACGAGGCCGTCGAACTGATCCTGTCGTACGCCCGCGTCGCCACGGGCCACGACCTGACGCTCTGACGCATTCGTCATCGATCGACCGCCATGATGACCGCGTCCTTGGCGTTCCAGCGCACCTTCACCTTGGCGCCGGCCTGCACCGACGCCGCCCCCTGCACGGCCGCCAGCACCGGCTTGGGATGATCGGGGACGTCCACGGAGATGTGCGACACACCGCCGTAGAAGCTGACGTCCAGGACGCTGCCCGCCAGGCCCCTGGCGGCGTTCTCGTCGGCGAGCTCGACGTTTTCCGGGCGTACCGCCAGAAGAGCCGCAGAGTCCGCCTCCAGCTCTGTGAGAGGCGTGCCGGGCAACATGCCGAACTTCTCGCTCCTGAGCGCCTCCAGGCCGCTCGCGACGCCGTGGAAGAGGTTGTTGGCGCCGACGAAGTCGGCCACGAACGGCGACCTCGGCCGCTCGTAGAGCGCGACGGGCTCGTCGACCTGGCACACCCGGCCGCTGTCGAAGACCGCGATGCGGTCGGCCAGCGACATGGCCTCCTCCTGGTCGTGGGTGACGACCACGAACGTGATGCCGACCTCGTGCTGCAGCCGCTTGAGCTCCAGCTGCATGTCGGCGCGCACCTTCTTGTCCAGCGCCGACAGCGGCTCGTCGAGCAGCAGCAGGCGGGGCCGCTTGACGATGGAACGCGCCAGGGCGACCCGCTGCCGCTGACCGCCCGACAGCTGTGCGGGCTTGCGTGAGGCGTGCTGCGACAACCCGACGGTCTCCAGCACCTCGCCGACGCGCTGCTTGATCTCCTGGCGGGGCAGCCGCTCCCGCTCCAGCCCGTACGCCACGTTCTTGGCCACGGTCATGTGGGGGAACAACGCGTACGACTGGAACATGAGGCTGATCGGCCGCCGGTTCGGCGCCTTGGACAACAGGTCCTCGCCGTCGAGCGTCACCCTGCCGCTGTCGGGCGTCTCGAACCCGGCGACGATGCGCAGCAGCGTGGTCTTGCCGCAGCCGGAGGGCCCCAGCAGCGCGAAGAACTCGCCCTGCTCGATCTGCAACGAGACGTCGTCGAGCGCGGTGACGTTCCCGAACCTGCGGGTGACGCCGTCAATCTTGAGCACGTGACTCCCCGATCTTGGTCAGTCGCTGCCCGGCGATCACCGCCGTGAAGCTCACCAGGAGCAGGATCGCGGCCAGCGCGTTGATCTTCGGGGTCACCCCGAAACGGATCATTGAGTAGATGACGATCGGCAGCGTCGGCTCGGCGTTCCCGATCGTGAAGAAGGCGATCACGAACTCGTCCAGCGACAGCGTGAACGCCAGCAGCGCCCCCGCGACGATGCCCGGCGTGAGCTGCGGCAGCGTGATCCGCACGAACGTGGACACCGGCCCGGCGCCCAGATCGCGCGAGGCCTCCTCCAGCGAGGAGTCGGCGCCGACGAGCCTGGTGCGCACCACCGCCGCGACGAACGCCATCGAGAACAGCGCGTGCGACAGCATCACCGAGTACAGGCCGAGCGTCATCTGGATCAGGCCGTAGAAGAGCAGCAGCCCGATGGCCAGGACCAGGTCGGGCAGCACGGCGGGCATCAGCGCGAGCGCGTCCAGGGCCTTCGACCTGGTGTGCCGGACCAGGCCGACGGCCAGCAGGGTGCCGAGCACGGTGGCGATCGCCGTCGAGCCCGCCGCCACGATCAGGGTGTTGACCACGCCGGTCTGGACCCGCTCGTCGGCGGCCAGCTCGCCGTACCACTTGAGGCTGAACCCCTCGTAGGTGTAGGCCGACTTGCCGGAGTTGAACGACATGACGACCAGCACGACGATCGGAAGGTAGAGGAAGACGTACGTGGCCCAGAAGGGGACGTACAGGATCTTGGACCTACGCACGGCGGGCCGCCCATGCCTGTGCGAGCAGCAGCACCACGAGCACCGCGATGAGCGCCAGCGTCACCGTCGAGGCGAACGGCCAGTCGCGCGCCTTCAGGAACTCGTTGCGGATCACGTTGCCGGCCATCAGCGTCTTGCTGCCGCCGAGCAGCTCCGGAATGACGAAGTTGCCGAAGCTGGGCACGAAGACGAACATGCTCCCGGTCAGAACGCCCGGCAGCGTGAGCGGCAGCGTCACCTTGCGGAACGTGGTGAACCCGGAGGCCCCGAGGTTGGCCGACGCCTCGCGCAGCTGCGGGTCGAGCCGCTCGATGGCGGCGTACAACGGCAGCACCATCAGCGGCAGGTACGAGTAGAGCAGGCCGACCACGATCGTGCTCTCTTTGTAGAGCAGCTCCAGCTCGGTGCCGAGCACCGAGTTCACCAGGCCGGGCCCGCTGAGCAGGATGATCCAGGCGTAGATCCGGATGATGAAGTTCGTCCAGAACGGCAGCACGACCGCCACCAGCGCGACGGTCTTCCACTTCCTGGGCAGCTGGGCGATCAGGTAGGCCGTGGGATAGCCGAGCAGCAGCGCGAGCACCGTCGTGAGCGCCGCGATCTTCAGCGATCCGCCGAGCACGTCCAGGTAGAGCGGGTCGACCAGGCGGGCGAAGTTCTCGGTCGTGAACTCGTACACCACGCCGCCGAAGCGCCCGCGCCGGAACACCGTGTAGCTCAGCACCAGCGCCAGCGGCACCAGCAGCAGCACGACCAGGTACGTCAGCCCGGGCGAGAGCAAGACGAACGCGCCCAGCCGGCGCCCGATGGATCGGGACGCCGGCCGGGTCTTGACCTCAGACTTCACCGCGACTACGACTGCGTGACTTCGCTCGACAGACGGGTGTACTTGGTCGACGACGGGCCCAGGTCGACGATCACCTCACCGTTGAGCAGCTCGGCGGGCTTGATGCCGAGCAGCGAGCCCTCGGGCACCTGCACCCGCTCCATGGCGGCCTTGTTGGGCACCTTGTAGTTGATGTTCTCGGCGGCCCAGCTGTGGATCTCGGGGTCGAGGATGAAGTTGATCAGGGCGTGCGCCGCCTCCTTGTTCTTGGAGGACTTCATGATCACCATGGTGTCCACCCAGAGGTCGCTGCCCTCCTTCGGGAGCGCGAACTTGATGTTCTTCTCCGAGGTGGGGCACCAGCCGTCCCAGGCCTCCACCATGACGGCCTCGCCGGACTTCAGCAGGTCGCCGAACGTGGTGTCGTCGTACTTGAGCAGGTGCGGCTTGGCGGCCAGCAGCAGCTCCCTGGCCTTGGCGATCTCCTTGTCGTCGTCGGTGTTGACCGAGTAGCCGAGCGACTTGAGCGCGGGCAGGGCCAGCCAGCGCTCGGTGGTCATCATGGTGACCTTCTTGTCGGCCCAGGCCGGGGGCTTGAGGATGGCGTTCCAGCTCTTGGGGACTTCCTCGTCCTTCACCAGGTCCGTGCGGTAGCAGATGCCGGTGGTGCCCCAGGTGTAGGGCACGGAGTACTTGTTGCCCTTGTCGTAGGCGAGCTGAGTGGCCTCCGGGTAGAGGTTGGCCAGGTTGGGGATCAGCTCGGGGTGGATCGGCTCGAGCAGGCCCTGCTCGTTGAGCGCCTGGGCGTACTGGCCGGACACGAACGCCACGTCGATGCCGCTGTCGCCGGGGGCGGTGAGCTTGGTCATCGCCTCCTCGTTGGTGGCGTGCAGGGTGATCCTCATGTCCTTGACCTTGAGCTTCTCCTTGACCTTCTGGGGAAGCTCCTTGGGCGTGTAGCCGTCCCAAACCGTGATCTGGAGCTCTTGCTGCGTCAGGTCCGCGTTTGGCTTGAGTTCGTCGGCCTGCGCCGCGGTCGTGCCTTGTGAGCTGGTCGACGACTCACCGCCGCACGCCGCGACGGCGAGCGCGAGGCCGGCCGCCGCGACGGCGGCCGGAAGACGACGGGTGAACCGGGTACGGGACACGGCCGCTACTCCTTCTGAATGTGCGATGTACGAGGGGTCGCGCGACCTTACCGGACACAGCAGACCAGACCAGGAGTGTTGCAGCAGAAATCAACATGAGCAAGACTTTTGCCTACATTGCTACCAGGAAGTTCGCTCTTCGTGTTGAATTGGCCTTCAATTGCTCAGCGATTGATCTCTCAGGGTGAGAAACCCCTTACCGCCCGGGACCGCGGGCTCACCGCCGCCCTCTTGAGGGTGTTGTCGGAGGGGGAGGTGCCGCCGCCGTTCGCCGTACGCCGCTTCCTCCCGTTGCCCAGCCTCTCGTACGGCCTCGCGGACCATGACACCGGGGTCCCGGCTGAGCGCGATTTCGGCGCCCACGTGGATCAGACCAACTACTCGGTCGTGGTGGCCGAGAAGATCGTCGTGAAGTGGCTGACCCCGCCGCAGCCCCTCCCCCATCCCACCCCGGAGCTCCTCGCCCACCTCGTTGAGGCAGGCTTCAACGACACGGCTCCTCCTTACGCGGCCCTGACAGGGCCGGTGGACGGCCGCGAGTGCCTCCTGGCGCTGATCACCGGCTACCTGCCGGAGGCGCGGGACGGCTGGGAGTGGTGCGTCGACGAGGCCGTGGCCGGCCGCACCGCCTTCGCCACCGCCCTCGGCCACCTCGCCGCCGACCTCCACCTCGCCCTCTCCACCTTCCCCACCCCAGCCCGATCGACGTCCCCCGACACCGACACATCCACACTGGCGGCGTCCCCGGGCGTCGAGGCATCCGCACTGGCGGCGCCCCCCGGCGTCGACACACCCGCCCGAGCGGGGTCCCCCGGCGCCGGTACGGCGAGCACCGACACGGCCGCATCCGGCGCAACGAGGACGGCGCCCAAGTCGGCAGGGCCAGGCGACGCGGCGGAGCCCGACGGTGCGATGGCGGAGGCGGTCAGGGCGGAGGCGGCGCTCGGCGAGGCGCTCGCGCTCACGGACGGCGAGGACGGACGCTGGCTGGCCGACCACGCCGACCAGCTCAGACACGAACTCATCCCCCTGGACGCCCCCATCACCACACCGCGGATCAGGATCCACGGCGACCTCCACGTGGGCCAGATCCTCCAATGGCAGGACGGCTACGCGGTCATCGACTTCGACGGCAACCCCACCGTCACGGACGCCGACCCGTACCAGCCCGCCGCCAGGGACGTGGCCCAGCTGACGACGAGCCTGGAGCACGTGGCCCAGGTGGCGATCAAGAGAAGGTCCACCCCACCACACAAGGCGGCGAGTTGGGCGGCCGAGGCCCGCAAAGCGCTCCTGACCGCGTACAAGGCCCGCCTGGCGGCGAGGAACCGCCAGGACCTCCTGGACGAGACCTTGATCCGCCCGTTCGAGATCGAACAGGAGTGCCGCGAGCTGATCTACGCCGCCCGCCACCTCCCCCGCTGGCGCTATGCCCCCATGGGCGTCCTGCGCACCTGGTACCCCGAGGAGAACATCACGTGAATTCCGAGCTCTACCTCTCCGACCTGGAGTCCAAGCCGGACGCCCTGGCGACCCTGGCCGACGCCCTGACGGCGGAGGACCCGTTCGAGAAGCTCCCCGAGCACCCGGATCGGATCCTGTTCCTCGGCATGGGCAGCTCCCGGTACGCCGCCGGAGTGGCCGCCCTGCGCCTGCGCGCCGCCGGCGTCGACGCGTACGCCGACTACGCCTCCGCCGCGGCCACCTACCCGGCCGACCCCGGCACCCTGGTCGTCCCGATCTCGGCCACGGGCGGCAGCCGGGAGACCCTGGACGCCGTCGCACGCTACGCGGGCGGCCCGGCCTTCGTGGCCGCGCTCACGAACGCGCCCGGATCGCCCCTCACCGAGGGAGCCGACGCCGTGATCCCGATGCGGGCGGGCGAGGAGCGCGGCGGCGTGGCCTGCCGGACGTTCCAGCACACACTGGCGCTCCTCCTGGCCCTGGAGAGCCGCCTCACCGGCGCGGATCGCGACGTCCCGGCCCTCGTCAGGCGGAGCGCAGAGGCCACGGCGGACCTCCTTGACCGCAGGGACGAGTGGCTCCCCCTGGTCATGGAGCTCCTGGACGGCCCCCACGGCGTGTACGCGGTCGCCCCCGCCGAGCGCCTGTCGTCGGCGGAGCAGTCGGCGCTCATGGTGCGGGAGGGCCCGCGCCGCCCCGCCGACGCCTGCGAGACGGGCGACTGGGCCCACGTGGACGTGTACCTGACCAAGACCCTCGACTACCGCGCCCTGCTCTTCCCGGGATCCCGCTACGACGCCCAGGCCATGGACTGGGTACGCGAGCGCGGCTCCACCGTGGTAGCCGTGGGCGCGGAGGTGAAGGACGCCGCGGCCGCCGTCCGGTACGTCCACGACGGCGATCCGGACGTGGCCCTGCTGACCGAGACGCTGGTGGCGGAGCTGGTGGCCGCGTACTGGTGGAGTCAGTGAGCGCGGGCGGCGAGCGCGTGCTCCACGAGCGTGATCAGCGTGTTCTTGACCGCCTGCCGTTCCCGGGCGTCCGTCCGGACGATCGGCACGTGCGGCGAGAGCGTGAGCGCCTCCCGCACCTCGCTCTCGACGTGCGGGAACTGGCCGTCCCAGCCGTTCAGGCCGACGATGAAGGGGATCCCCGAGTCCTCGAAGTAGTCGACGGCGGGGAAGCTGTCGGCCAGCCGCAGCGAGTCGACGAGCACGACGGCCCCGATGGCCCCGCGGACGAGGTCGTCCCACATGAACCAGAAGCGGTGCTGTCCGGGCGTGCCGAACAGGTAGAGGATCAGATCGCTGTCGAGCGAGAGCCGCCCGAAGTCCATCGCCACCGTGGTGGTGGTCTTGCCCGGCGTGTGCCCGAGGTCGTCGATGCCCTGAGATGCCTCGGTCATCACCGCTTCGGTGGTCAGCGGCATGATCTCCGACACCGAGCCCACGAACGTGGTCTTCCCCACGCCGAACCCACCGGCCACGACGATCTTCGTGGAGGTGAGCCGGCTAGAGCCTGCGAAGTCCACTCAAAACCCTTTCGAGCAGGCCCCTGTCCGGCAGGCCTGCCTCCAACTGCGGCTGGTAAACCCTGACCAGCCCGTCCGCCTCCATGTCGGCGACCAGGACCCGCGCCACGCCGAGCGGGACGCCCAGCAGCGCGGAGATCTCCGCCACGGATCTCACCTGACGACACAGCTCGCTGATCGCACGGTATTCGCGGGCGTAGGTCGGGCCGAGCTGTGCCGAGGTGGCCGACGATACCAGCGCCTCCATCGCGAGGTTGGTGCGCGGCGTGGTCCTGCCGCCCGTGACGGCGTACATCCGGACCAACGAGCTGCGCTCGGGCTCCGCCTCGCCGTTGTGCCACGATGCCACGTCTGCTCCTCTAACCGTCGCTCTGTCCGTCTGGCCCCGCTCGCCGTGCGTCCTCGTTCAGCGTCGCCCGGCCGACAGCTCGGCCCGTACGGCGGGCGTGAGAACCTGTCCCGCGCGTTCGACCAGGATCGTCATCTGGTAGGCCACCAGGCCCATGTCGCAGTCCGGCGCGGCCAGCACCGCCAGGGACGATCCGTCGCTGATCGACATCACCAGCAGCAGGCCGCGTTCCATCTCGACGAGGGTCTGGGTGACCCCTCCGCCCTCGAAGACCCGCGCGGAGCCCTGCGTGAGGCTGACCAGCCCGGCCGCGATGGCGGCCAGCTGGTCGGCGCGGTCTTTGGGGAAGTCCCGGGAGAACGCCATGGGAAGGCCGTCAGCGGAGACCACCACGGCGTGCGCGACGCCGGGGACCTGCTCGACGAAGCTGCTGACCAGCCAGTTCATGTCCTTGGCGGCTTGGCTCAGCTCCTTCATGAGTCCTCCTCGAGCTCTGAGCGACCCTTGCGCACACCCTGCTGGTAGCTGGCCAGCCTGCTGCGCAGGCGATCGGGGGACAGCGGAGGAGCTGGGGAGGGCGATGGCTTCGGGTTGGCGGTGCCCGGTACCAGATTCGCTCTCGGCGTCCGTTTCGGCAAGCCTGAGCTGGTGGTCTCGCTCTTCGCGGGCTCCGCGGCCGCGCCGGCGGCCTGCCAGCCCTGGTCGGCGGGCGACGACCAACCGGCCTGCTCACGGTGGTCGGCCGTGGGCGCCGCCTTGGTGAACCAGCTGCTCTCCTCCATGGAGGCGTAGATCGGCAGGAACTCGTCCTTCGCCGGGCCCGGGCCCGGTGCGGTGTACGACTGGGCGGGCGTGGCGAACGAGGGGTACGACGGCCCCGGAGCGGCCGGCTCGGGCGGATCCAGGGACGCGGAGCCCGACTTCGTGTACGGCGAGCTGAACCAGGACGAGGGCTCGGCCGCCGACGGCGCGACGTCGAACGACGGGTGCTCGAAAGCCGGACGCTCGAAGGACGACGGGCTCTCGAAAGCCGGGCGTTCGAAGGAGGAGCCCTCGAACGACGGGCGTTCGAACGAAGAGCTCTCGAACGACGGGCGTTCGAACGAAGAACTGTCGAAGGACGTGCTCTCGAAGGACGGGTGGTCGAAGGAGGAGCTCTCGAACGACGGATGCCCGAAGGGCGGCATGGCCGCGGCCGCCTGCCTGGGGACCTGCAGGTCCGGCCGCGCCTGCGGCGGGGACTGGAGTTGCGAGAGGGCCGACGGCATGACCGGTGTGCCGGACACCGCGGTGAGCAGCATGGGCGGGATCAGCACCATGGCGGTCAGCCCGCCGGTGTCCTGGCGGCGCAGCTGGACCCGGATGTTGTGCCGCAGGGCCAGCCGGCCGACCACGAACAGGCCCATGCGCCGCGACACCGACACGTCCACGACCGGCGGATTGGCCAGCCGCCAGTTCGTCTCCTCCAGCTCCTCCTGGGTCATGCCGATGCCGTGGTCGGTGACCGACAACATCAGCGAGCCGCCGTCGATGCGGCTGCTGGAGATGATCACCTTGGTGTCCTGGGGCGAGAACGAGACCGCGTTCTCGATCAGCTCGGCGAGCAGGTGCACGACGTCGGTGACGGCCTGCCCGGCGATGGCGACGTCCGACTGGACCTGGATGCTGACCCGGTCGTAGCTCTCGACCTCGCCGAGCGCGGCCCGCACGATGTCCATGAGCTCGACCGGCTCGCTCCACTTGCGCGCGGCCTCCTGCCCGGCGAGGACCAGCAGGTTCTCGCTGTTGCGGCGCATGCGGGTGGCCAGGTGGTCGAGCTTGAACAGGTCGCCGAGCCGGGTGTCGTCGCGCTCGCCCCGCTCCAGTTTCTCGATCAGCGTGAGCTGCCGTTCGACCAGCGTCTGGCTGCGGCGGGACAGGTTGACGAACATGGCGTTGACGTTGGAGCGCAGCCGCGCCTCGTCGCCGGCCAGCCGCACGGCCTCGCGGTGCACCTCGTCGAAGGCGCGGGCGACCTCGCCGACCTCGTCCCTGGTGAAGATGCCGATGGGCGGGACCTCGGCGTCGGCCGCGCCGTCGCGGGACTCGCGCAGGTGCTGGACGAAGGCGGGCAGCCGCTTGCCGGCGATCTCCAGCGCCTCCCCGCGCAGGCGGCGCAGCGGCCGCACGAGCGACCTGGCCACCCCGGTGGTGACCAGCAGCACGGCCACCATCAGCGCGAGGATGGCGCCCGCGGTCACGAACGCCCGCTGCCGCTCGTCCGCGCTGAGCGCCTCACTGCGGGCCACGATGCCCTGGGCCTGGCGCTCCTCGACCTTGCGCATGGAGTCGACGACGACCTTGGAGGCCGTGAACCACTCCTTGGCGTCGTCGGGCTTCTTCTGGTCGAGGCCGCGCAGCGGCAGCCCGTCCGTGGCCCTGATCAGCACCAGCTCGCGCAGGAAGAGCATGCGCTCGGCGGAGTTGCCGTTGACGGTCTGGTCGAAGAACCGGCGCTCCTCGGCGGTGGCCTCGGCCTCGAAGGCCTTGGTCTCGTTGGCCTCCTTGGACTGCTCGCCGAGGAAGCGCTTGAGCTGGTCCCGGTCGAAGGTCTGGGCGACCAGCACGATCGTGACCAGCGCCTGCTGGTAGGAGACGCTCTCCTTGGCACGGGCGAGCGCTTCCAGCATGCGGGTCTGGCGGAACAGCTCGTCGTCGGCGCTGCCCTTGATCACTTCGTTGTGGACGGAGAGCAGGTCGTTGATCACGGTCGTGTAGAGCTCGATGGCGGGGTCGGCCAGGAGGTTGGCCTCGAGCGCCTGCTTGCGCAGGCCGGTCAGGTCGTCCAGGCGGCTGAGCAGCTGTTCGAGCTGGTCGGCGGTACGGCCGGTGACCTCGGACTGCAGCTGCCTGGCGATGCTCCGCACGTCCTTGGCAGCCTGGTCGACCTCGTTCATCTGGCTGCGCACGTCGATCAGCATGTTCTGGGGCCGGTTGCGCGCGAGGAACCAGGCGGTCCTGGCGCGCTCGCCGGCGATGGCGTGGGTGAGCTCGCCCAGTTCGCTGGAGAGCTGGGCGAACTGGTTCGTCCGGGCGAAATCGCCGGCGGCGGACGTCGAGGTGAGCACCTGAATGCCGCCCAGCAGCACCGCTGCGGCCGTCGGGATCAGAATGAGGGCGACGAGCCGCGCGCGGACACGCCAATTACGTAGGCGCCATTTGCCCTCGCTGGCCTGCCTCTGGCCCAGCTCTGTACTCACCGAACGCACCTCGCCCGAATCCGGCGTATATGAGGGGGTGCTGTGTCCCCGGATGAAATCTGCAATGCCGGTAATTGGAACACATCACACGGCTGGTGGCCAAGCGAACATAACGCGACAAAACTTGAGAAGTGTGACTCCTGAGAACAGAACCTGGAGCCCCACGTGCGAACCCATACGGCCGGAAATGGACCATTAGATCACCTTATGTCATACAATGGGTGATTTGAACGTTTCAAAGGAATAACACACCGGAAGCACCCCGGTCTCCGGAAGGTCACAGCGTTGAGATTGGCGTTATTCACCACATATGTTGAGCGACGTCAATCGAGGAGGCGAGTGTGGGGGATTCTCCCGACAGCGCGGCAATCACCGTTGAGGGCCTTTGGAAGATCTTCGGGTCCAGGGCACAAAAAGTGCTGGACAGCGAGGACCGGCATCTCGAACCAGCCGCACTGAGAGAGAAGACCGGCTGCACCGCCGCCGTCAGGAACGTGAGCTTCGCGGTGCGCCCGGGCGAGGTCTTCGTGGTCATGGGCCTGTCGGGCAGCGGCAAGTCCACGCTCGTCCGCTGCCTCACCCGGCTCATCGAGCCCACCGCGGGCGAGATCAGGATCGGCGGAGAAGACATCGGCCGCGCCTCCCCCGCCCGGCTCCGCGAGATCCGCCGCCATCAGGTCAGCATGGTGTTCCAGCACTTCGGCCTGCTACCGCACCGCAAGGTGATCGACAACGTGGCGTACGGCCTGGAGATCCAGGGCACCCCCAAGGCGGCCAGGCACGCGCGGGCGGCGGAGATCCTCTCGCTCGTCGGCCTCGACGGGTACGCCGACGCCTACCCCGACCAGCTCTCCGGCGGCATGCAGCAGCGCGTCGGCCTGGCCCGCGCGCTGGCGGTGGACCCCCAGGTGATGCTGTTCGACGAGCCGTTCAGCGCGCTGGACCCGCTGATCAGGCGGGACATGCAGGCCGAGGTGATCCGGCTGCACCGCGAGGTCGGCAAGACGATGGTGTTCATCACGCACGACCTGTCCGAGGCGCTCAAGCTGGGCGAGCGCATCGCGATCATGCGGGCGGGCTCGATCGTGCAGCTCGGCACCGCCGAGGAGCTGGTGGGCGCGCCGGCCGACGACTACGTGGCCGACTTCGTCCGCGACGTGCCCAGGAGCCACGTGCTGACCCTGCGCTGGATCAGCCGCGCCCCGGAGCCCGGCGAG
Organism: Nonomuraea sp. SYSU D8015; assembly: GCF_008065375.1. Classification (GTDB taxonomy): domain Bacteria; phylum Actinomycetota; class Actinomycetes; order Streptosporangiales; family Streptosporangiaceae; genus Nonomuraea. Next base: position 511,690 of record NZ_VJYI01000004.1, on the reverse strand, counting down.
CCGCTGGACGGTCCCGAAATAGCGGCCGGCACGGTCATCAAGGACGCCATCGCCGTGGCCTCGGCCTCGTCCCGCCCGATCAAGGTCGTGGACGACGGCGAGCTGGTGGGCGTCGTGGACCGCGTGGACCTGCTGACCTTCCTCTCGGGCCAGGACATCGCCGTCAAGGCGGGCGCATGAGCGAGCGTAGCGAGCGAACAATCAGACACGTCACCATGGTGCTCATGCGGCCGACGAAGGAGGCCGCATGAGCACGACAACCGCGGTCGGCACCCCGTCCCGGCTGGGGTTGCCGAAGTGGGCGGCGCCCGCGGGGGTGGCGGTCGTGTTCGTGGCGGCGTACCTCGTCTTCCGCGGCACGGGGACGCTGCCGCACGACAAGGAGGCGCCGCAGTTCCTGGCCGTCACCGACCTGCGTGAGTGGATCGACGACCACCGGAACGACAACCCGCTCTTCCTGTACTTCCTCAACTACATCAGGCTCTTCGTCGGGGCGCTCTACGACCTGTTCCAAACCGTCCTGCACGCCCTCGGCTGGCCCGGCATCACCGGCGTCATGGGCGCGCTGGCCTGGCTCGCCGGCGGCTGGCGCATCGGGCTGCTCGCGGTCGCGGGCGTGAGCGCGTTCGGCTTCCTCGGGCTCTGGCAGCACAGCGTCGACACGCTGGCCCTGGTCGCGGTGGCGGTGCTGCTGTCGCTGGCGATCGGGATCCCGATCGGCGTGTGGGCCGGGCTGTCGGGCCGCGTGCGCCGGGCCGTCACGCCGGTGCTGGACGTCATGCAGATCATGCCGACGTTCGCGTACCTGGCGCCGCTCGCGCTGTTCTTCCACATCGGCGCACCGGCCGGCGCCATCGCGACGATGATCTACTCGATCCCGCCGGCCATCCGCATCACCGCGCTGGCCATCTCCGGGGTCTCCCCCACGGCCGTCGAGGCGTCGTCCTCGCTCGGCGCCACGCGCTGGCAGACGCTGTTCAAGGTCTATCTGCCGCTGGCCAGGTCCACGATGGCGCTGGCGATCAACCAGACGATCATGATGGCCCTGTCCATGGTCGTCATCGCCAACCTGATCTCCGCACCCGGGCTGGGCGAAGAGATCATCCGCGGCCTGTCGCGAGCCCAGGTCGGCATCATGCTCCCGGCGGGCGTGGCCATCGTGATCATGGCCGTGATGCTCGACCGGATGATGATGGCGATCGCCAGACGCGGCCCGCACACGAAGCCAAGCAAGATCGACCTGGTGGGGGCCGGTGTGCTGGGCGCGGGCGGCCTCGTCCTCATCCCCGTGCTGCCCGGCGAGTGGCCGGAGAGCTGGACGGTCAACGTCGTGGCCGAGGTCAACGACGCCGTCCTCTGGGCCGAGACCACCTGGTACCCCGTCACGACGTTCATCAAGGACTTCACCACCTACGCCCTGCTCAACCCGCTGGAGGGCCTGCTCACCAGCGCCCCGTGGTGGCTGGTCGCGCTCGCGGTGCTGGCCGTCGCCTGGCGGGTGAGCGGCGTGCGCCCGGCGCTCATCGCACTCGGCTGCCTGCTGGCGATCGCGCTGCTCGGCACGTGGGAGCACGCCATGCAGACGATGACCACGGTCGCCGTCGCGGTGCTGGCGACCCTCGTCATCGGCCTGCTGCTCGGGGTGGCCGCGGCCCGCTCGCCGCGCTTCTCCGCCGTGCAGCGGCCCCTGCTCGACGCCGCCCAGACCATGCCGGCCTTCGTGTACCTGCTGCCGGCGCTGGCCCTGTTCGAGACCACCAGGTTCACCGCGATCTTCGCCTCGATCATCTACGCGGTGCCGCCGGTGGTGCGCCTGGTCGAGGACGGCATCAAGGCCGTGCCCGCCGAGGTCGTCGAGGCGGCCACGTCGGCCGGCTCGACGCCCGGCCAGCTCCTGTGGAAGGTGCAGCTGCCGATGGCCAGGCGCGCCATCCTGCTGGCCGCCAACCAGGGCATCGTGATGACGCTGGCCATGGTGGTCGTCGGCGGCCTCGTCGGGGCGGGCGCACTGGGTTACGACGTGGTCCTCGGCTTCTCCCAGCGGACCGACTTCGGTCTGGGCTTCGTGGCCGGCATCGCGACCGTGCTGCTCGGAGTCATGCTCGACCGCATCACGCAGGGCGCGGACCGGCGCCCTTCCCCCCGAAAGAGGATGTCCACATGAAGATTCGCCTGCTCGCAGGCCTCCTCGCGCTTGGACTCGCCGCCGTGGGCTGCGGCGGGGCCAAGGTCGAGACCTCTCCCAGTGCTTCGGCCGCGCCGCAGGGCGGCTCCTCCAGTGCCCCCGGCACAGTGAAGATCGCGATCAACCCGTGGGTCGGGTACGAGGCCAGCGCGAACGTGGTCGCGTACCTGCTCAAGAACGAGCTCGGCTACAACGTCGAGATGCCCGAGATCAAGGAGCAGCTGGCCTGGGAGGGCTTCGAGACCGGCGACGTCGACGTCATCATCGAGAACTGGGGTCACCCGGACCTGAAGAAGAAGTTCATCGAGGAGAAGAAGGTCGCGGTCGAGGCCGGATCCACCGGCAACAAGGGCGTCATCGGCTGGTACATCCCCAAGTGGATGGCCGACAAGTACCCGGACATCACCGACTACAAGAATCTCAACAAGTACGCCGAGCTGTTCAAGACCTCCGAGTCGGGCGACAAGGGCCAGCTCCTTTTCGGCGACCCGTCGTACGTCAGCAACGAGGAAGCCCTGATCAAGAACCTCAAGCTGAACTTCAAGGTCGTGGTCGGCGGCAGCGAGGCGGCCCTGATCAAGGGTGCCCAGCAGGCGCAGGCGCAGCAGAAGCCGCTGCTGTTCTACTTCTGGGACCCGCACTGGCTGTTCAGCAAGACCGAGCTGGTCCGGGTCAACCTGCCCGCCTACACCGAGGGTTGCGACGCCGACCCCAAGAAGGTCGCCTGCGACTACCCGGAGATGGATCTCGACAAGATCGTGAGCAAGAAGTTCGCCGACAGCGGCGGCAAGGCGTACGAGCTGGTCAAGAACTTCAGCTGGACCAACGAGGACCAGAACGCCGTCGCCGACGACATGACCAACAACGGCATGACCGGCGAGCAGGCCGCCAAGAAGTGGGTCGAGGCCAACACCGCCAAGTGGCAGGCCTGGATCCCCAAGTGACCCCCTCATGACCGCGGCCCTCGCAGGCGGGGGCCGCGGTCGCGGAGATGACGACGGACTCCCCGGACGAAGGATCGAGATGAAGAGGCTCGTCGGGCCGCTGGTGGCGGCCTCCCTGCTGCTGGCGGCATGCTCCGGCGAGGAGCCCCAGACCGCTGCCGCGGCCAAGCGCACCGTCAACATCGACATCCACGCCTGGGTGGGGTACGAGGCTCAGGCCGCCGTGCTGAAGCACCTGCTGGAGAAGGAACTGGGGTACCAGGTCAAAACGCGGAAGATGAAAGAGGACGATTCCTGGCGGGATTTCGAGAGCGGCAAGGTCGACGTGATCGTCGAGAATTGGGGCCACCCGCACCTGAAGAAGGAGTTCATCGACGAGAAGAAGGTCGCCCTGTCGGCCGGCCTCACGGGGAACAAGGGCGTGATCGGCTGGTACGTCCCCGAGTGGATGACGGAGAAATATCCCGGCATTACGGACTACCGAAACCTCAACAAGTACGCCCACCTTTTCCGGACCGAAAAGACGGGGAACGCCGGCCAGATCCTGGACGGCGATCCGACGTTCGTCACCAATGACGAGGCTCTCGTCAAGAACCTCGGCCTCAATTACAAGGTCGTCTACTCGGGCAGCGAGGATGCGTTGATCAAGGCCGCCCAGGCGGCGACGAAGAATCGGACGCCGCTGCTCATGTATTTCTACGAGCCGCAATGGCTGTTCACCAAGGTCAAACTCGTGAAGGTGGCGCTGCCCCCGTACGCCATCGGCTGCGACGCGGACCCGGCCAAGGTCGCCTGCGACTACCCGCCGTACCTGCTGGACAAGATCGTCAGCAAGACGTTCGCCGAGACCGGCGGCAAGGCGTACGAACTGGTCCGCAACTTCAGCTGGACCAACGACGACCAGAACGCGGTCGCCAGCGACATGATCAACGAGAAGATGACCGCCGAGGAGGCCGCCGCCCGGTGGGTGGCGGAGAACAAGATCGTATGGGAGGACTGGATCCCCCGCTGAGGCGGGAAAACGGGCCTAGCGGTCGAGGCGCTGGTAGCGGCGGACCGACAGGACGAAGAAGACGGCGGTGATCGCCAGCGGCCAGAGCACGGCCAGCAGGATCGCGTGCCGCGCCGCCCACGAGTCCCCTCCCCAGCCCGGGTTGCCGAACAACTCCCTGGCCGCGGCCACCGTGGAGGACAGCGGGTTCCATTCGGAGATCGCGCCCAGCCAGCCCGGCATCGTGTCCGGGGCGACGAAGGCGTTCGACAGGAACCCGATGGGGAACTCCAGCGTCTGGAGCGCCACCACGCTGCCCGGGTCCCTGGTCAGCAGCCCGAGGTACATCCCCAGCCACAGCAGCGAGAAGCGCAGGAGCAGCAGCAGCCCCACCGCGCCCAGCGCGCCCGGCACCGTGGCCGGGCGCCAGCCGACGGCCAGCCCGCACGCCAGGAGAGCGGCCAGGACGAGCACCGAGTGGAGCAGGTCGGCGATGCAGCGGCCGACGAGCACGGCCGACGGCGCCATGGGCATCGAGCGGAAGCGGTCGGTGACGCCCTTGGCCGCGTCGGTGGTGACAGCGATCATGGTGGCGCTCAGCCCGAAGAGCATCGTCATGCCGTACATGCCGGGCATGAGGAACGTGAAGTAGTCCGTCCCCTCCGGCACCTTGACGGCGCCACCGAACAGATAGCCGAAGGCCAGCGTGATCATCACTGGGAAGATCACCCCGAAGACCACGGTCGCCGGCTGGTTCCCCCAGTGGATCAGGTCGCGGCGGGCCACCGTCCAGCCGTCGGCCAGCGCCCACCGCAGCCGCCCCTCTGTCATCGAGATCTCGGTCATTTCGCGTCGCCTCCGGTAGCGGTGAGGGAGAGGAAGACTTCGTCCAGCGTCGGCCGTCGCACCGCGACGTCCTCGGCCTCGATCCCGGCGGCCGACAGCGCCGCGAGCACCTCCGTGAGCGCCTGCACCCGCTCGCTCACCGGAGCGGACACGTGCCGGGTGTCGTGGTCGACCTCGGGCGGCCCCGACGTCACCCGGCGCACGATCCCGGCGGCCTCCCCGAGCCGCTCCGGGTCGTGGATGACCACGTCGAGCCGGTCGCCGCCGAGCTTGGACTTGAGCTCGTCGGGCGTGCCCTCGGCCACCACCCGGCCCGCGTCGATCACCGAGATCCGGTCGGCCAGCTGGTCGGCCTCCTCCAGGTATTGGGTGGTCAGCACCACGGTGGTGCCGTCGGCCACCAGGTCGCGGACCGCCCGCCAGATCTCCGCGCGGCTGCGGGGGTCGAGCCCCGTGGTCGGCTCGTCCAGGAAGAGCACGGGCGGCGCCAGGATCAGGCTCGCGGCCATGTCGAGCCGGCGCCGCATGCCGCCCGAATACTCCTTCGCCGGGCCCTGATGCTCCAGTCCGAAGCGTTCGAGCAGCTCGTCCGCCCTGGCCCGGGCGGCCGCCGCGCCCAGGTGGTGGAGGCGGCCGAACAGCTCCAGGTTCTGCCGCCCGGTCAGCAGCTCGTCCACGGCCGTGTGCTGGCCGACGAGGCCGATGTTGCGGCGCACCTGGCGCGGCTGGGTCGCCACGTCGAACCCGGCCACCTCCGCGCGCCCGCCGGAGGCCCGCAGGAGCGTGGTGAGGATCCGGACGGTGGTGGTCTTGCCGGCGCCGTTGGGCCCGAGCAGGCCGAAGACCGTGCCCCGGCGCACGTCCAGGTCGACGCCGTCGAGCGCCGCGTGCTCGCCGTACGTCTTGCGCAGTCCTTGCGCGAGTACTGCTGACATATCGCTCTCCCTGATGTCGTACGCCGTACCGTACAGTATACGGCCCAAGTGGGCAACCGTACGGTGTACCGTACGAGAGTGACCGTCGAATACTCGGGAAGAGGCGACCCCGCGCGCAGCCTCGCGCTGCTCTGGCGCACCAGCGAGCGGGCCAGTCGCAAGGGAAAGCCGGAGCTGAGCGTCGACCGCATCGTGCGCGCGGCCATCGAGGTGGCCGACGCGGAGGGGTTGCAGGCGCTGTCCATGCGCCGCGTGGCCGAGCGGCTGGGCGTGGGGACGATGTCCCTCTACACGTACGTGCCGGGCAAGCCGGAGCTGTTCGACGTCATGCTCGACACGGTCTACGGCGAGACCGCCAGGCCGGCGGACGTCCCCGGCGGCTGGCGGGGCAGGCTGGAGCAGATCGCCAGGGAGAACTGGGCTCTCTACCTGCGCCATCCCTGGCTGCTGCAGGTGGCGGCGAGCCGGCCGGTGCTCGGCCCTAACGTCACGGCCAAATACGACTACGAGCTGAGCGCCGTGGACGGCATCGGCCTGACCGATCTGGAGATGGACTCGGTGATCACGCTGATCACCGGATTCGTGCACGGCGCCGCGAGAGGCGCGGTGGAGGCCGCGCAGGCCGAGAGCCAGACGGGCATGAGCGACCAGGAGTGGTGGGCCGCGCACGCGCCCTTCCTGAGCCGGATCGTCGACCCCCGGCGTTTCCCGACGGCGTCCAGGGTGGGCCAGTCGGCGGGCGAGGCGCTCAACGCGGCCTACAGCCCGGAGCACGCCTTCGAGTTCGGCCTGCAGCGCGTGCTCGACGGCATCGAGGCCCTGGTGAAGAGCCGGGCCCCGGACACGGGGTCCTAGTGACGTCCTGGTGACGTCCTGATGACGGGGGCCCGCGGCTAGACGGCGGCGCGCAGGCGGACGACGTGCTCGACGAGCGCGATCAGCGTCGCCTTGACCGACTCGCGGTTGCGGGCGTCCGTACGCACGACCGGCACGTGCGACGGGAGGGCGAGCGCCTCCCTGACCTCGTGGTCGGAGTGCGGGAACTGCCCGTCCCAGCCGTTGATGCCGATCACGAAGGGCAGCTTGGCCTCTTCGAAGTAGTCGATCGCGGGGAAGCTGTCGGCCAGGCGGCGGGTGTCGGTCAGCACCACCGCGCCGATCGCGCCCCGCACCAGGTCGTCCCACATGAACCAGAACCGGTGCTGCCCCGGCGTGCCGAACAGGTAGAGGATCAGGTCCCGGTCGAGGGAGAGGCGGCCGAAGTCCATGGCCACGGTCGTGGTCTGCTTGTTGGGGGTCATCCCGAGGTCGTCGATGCCCGCGGACGCGTCGGTCATCACCGCTTCCGTGGTGAGCGGAAGGATCTCCGACACCGCCCCCACGAACGTCGTCTTGCCGACGCCGAAGCCCCCGGCCACGACGATCTTCGTCGAGGTCAGCCCGGGGCTAGAGCCTGCGTAGTCCACTGAGCACCCTTTCGAGCATGTTGAGGTCTGGCTGTCCCTGGTTGAGGCGTGGCTGGTGCAGGCGGACAAGCCCTTCGTCGGACATGTCCGCCACGAGCACCCGGGCCACGCCCAGCGGGACGCGGAGCAGGGCCGAGATCTCGGCGACCGACCGGAACGTTCTGCACAGCTGCATGATGGCCTCCTGCTCGGGGGTGAGCAGGGCCATCTCGTCGTCCGGGATCGACATGGACGAGACCAGCGTCTCCATCGCGAGTGGATAACGCGGCTCGGAACGGCCGCCGGTGACCGCGTAAGGACGGAACAGGGGCTCGTCGTCCCCGATCCCGTCAGCGCCGTACACGGCCCTCTCCCATCAGTTCCATCACATCACCGCGCCCTGGCGGCCTGGAGTTCCGCGCGCAGGGCCGGTGTGAGCGCCTGCCCCGCTCTGTCTACCAGCAGCGTCATCTGATACGCCACCAACCCCATGTCACAATCAGGACCCGCCAGCACCGTCAGCACCGAGCCGTCGCTGATCGCCATGACCAGCAGCAGACCCCGCTGCATCTCGACGACGGTCTGCGTCACGGCGCCGCCCTCGAACACCCTGGACGCGCCCACGGTCAGGCTCAGCAGACCGGCGGAGACCGCCGCCAGCTGGTCGGCCCGGTCCGGTGGGAACCCCTCGGAGGCGGCCAGGCAGAGGCCGTCGGCGGAGACGACGACGGCGTGCGCGACTCCCGGAGTGTTCCGGACGAAGTCGGTGATCAGCCAGTCGAACCTGTGCGCCTCATGGCTAAGGGTTGTCACGCATCCTCCCCGGCGGGACGCTTACTCACTCTTGTCCTCCTGTCCACGTACTTCCTGGCGAGCCCGGCGCACACCCTGCTGGTAGCTCGCCATCCGGCTGCGTAGCCGGTCGGCGGAGACCGGAGGCGGCGCCGGCCGCTGCGGCTGCTGTTGCGGCGCAGACTGGCCGGCCGTGCCCGGCACGAGGTTCGCCTTGGGGGTGCGCTTCGGAAGCCCGGCGGCGGTGATGCCGCCGAGGCTGGGCTCGCTGGCTTTGGCCGCCGCCTGCCATCCGGCATCTGCGGCCGTTCGCCACGTTTCCTCCCCAGAGGGTACGGCGTGCGCGGGCGTAACCTCTCCACCACCCTCCGCGTGGGCGGGCGTCGCCGGCGGCGCCTGCTCGCCCGGCGGCCGCCGGAACCAGGCGGACTCCACCGACGCGAAGATCGGCAGGTACTCCTCCTGCTCCGGCTCCATCGGCGAGACCTCGACCGACGGCGTGGGGTCTGACCTGCGCACATCGTTCGTCGCGTACGACGGCGGCGGCGTCTGGAACGCGCCATTTCCGGAGGGGTGCGAAGGGTAGGCCCCCGAGTCGAACGAGGGCGTCGGCCTGCGGTACGAGCCGCCGTCGGTGTCGGCCGTGAATCCTGTCACAGCGGGCTCCGAGCCGAACGGGCCGAAGGCGGGCCGGGGCGTGCCGGGCGTGCTGTCGTACGGGCCGGGGCGGGCGGGACCGCGGTCCACGGAGTCGAAGCTGCCGAACGAGCGGAACGTCCCGTTCGGCGCCGTGGGCTGGCTGGGCACGCCGCCGGGGCCCGGCGTCCCGCCGAACGCCGGGGTGGGAACAGTGCCACCGCCGAACGCCGGGCGCTGTGGCAGCGGCTGCTGCGTGCCGTCGGCGATCAGCGCGGGCGGCAGCAGCACCATCGCGATGAGACCGGCGCCCTCGCCCCTCCTGAGCTGCACCCTGATGCCGTGGCGCAGCGCCAGGCGGCCGACCACGAACAGGCCCATGCGCCGCGACACCGACACGTCCACGACGGGGGGCTCGGCCAGACGGCGGTTGGCGTCGGCCAGCTCCTCCTCGGTCATGCTGATGCCGGTGTCGCTCACCGACAGCAGCGCGCCGCCGCCTTCGATGAGGCTGCTGGTGACCACGACCTCAGCGGTGTTCGGGGAGAACTGGATGGCGTTCTCGACCAGCTCGGCGACGAGGTGGACGAGGTCGTTGGCGCAGCTGCCGAGCACCGACGTGGCACGGTGGACCCGGACCTGGACGCGCTCGTAGCCCTCGACCTCCGACAGCGCGGCGCGGACCACGTCGACGAGCTTGGCGGGCTGGGTGCGCCGGCGGGTGGCCTCGTGACCGGCGAGGACCAGGAGGTTCTCGGAGTTGCGGCGCATGCGGGTGGCCAGGTGGTCGAGCTTGAACAGGTCGGCCAGGCGGGCGCCGTCCTGCTCGCCCTTCTCCAGGCCGTCGATCAGCGAGATCTGCCGCTCGACCAGCGTCTGGGTGCGGCGCGAGAGGTTGACGAACATCGAGCTGATGTTGCCGCGCAGCTCGGCCTCCTCGCCCGCCAGGCGCACGGCCTGCCGGTGCACCTGGTCGAAGGCCCGGGCCACGTCGCCGATCTCGTCGTTGCCCTCGACCTCGATCGGTCGCACGTCGCCCACGGCCGCGTCGCCGCTGACGCGCAGCTGGCGCACCACGTCGGGCAGACGGAAGCCGGCGATCTCCAGTGCCTCGGTACGCAGCCGGCGCAGCGGGCCGACCATCGACCGGGCGATGACCACGGTCAGGAGCAGGACCGCCAGCAGCAGCGCGAGGATCAGCGCCCCCGTGATGACCGCGTTGCGGGTCTCTGCCCCGCGCAGCTCCTGGCTTCGCAGGTTCACCCGGTCGGCGAGCTCCCTCTCGATGCCGTGCAGGACGTCGACGACGATGCTGTTGTCCTGGAACCACTCCTGGCGGGTGGCCCTGGCCGAGATCAGGTTCTCGGTGATCCGCACGCCCGGCGCCCGGCCGCTGACCAGCGTGATCGCGCGCGACTTGGTGAGCTGGACCCTGACGTACTCGGTCCTGGCGGTCAGCGACTTGGACACTTCCAGGCCGATGTCGACGCCGGCCTCGGCGCCCACGGTCGAGATCTCGCTCTGCTGGCGGGCGTTGGAGGCGATGAACTGCTCGACGGTCTTGGCGTCCACGTCGCCGGAGTTGTAGGAGGCCTGGAGGAGCTGGACGCGCTGCCGGGAGACCTCCTCCTTCGCCCGCGCGAGCGCGCTCAACGCGCGGAACTGGCCGACGATCTGCGAGTCGTCGGACATGAGGCTCAGCTCGTCGTGCAGGGTGAGGAGGCTGTCGGTCAGGAAGTCGTACTCGACGGTGCGGGTCTGGCCCTCGGCCCTGATCCTTGACAGCCGGCTCAGGTCGCCCCGCGCCTCGTCGGCGGCCTTGACCACGCGCGGGCCGTAGGAGTCGTCGATCGTGTCGAGGTCGGCGCGGACGGTCGCGGCCAGCTTGTCGACTGCGGCCTTGCGCTCGGCGAACGGCGCGGCGAGCGTCTTGCGCATCGCCCGGGCGGCGCCGATCCAGCCGCCTGTGTCACGCTCCAGCCCGATGGCCTGGAGCAGGTCGCGGATGTGGCTGGCCTGCTGGGCGGCGGTGGCCGTGCGCTCGTGGTCGGAGATGCTCTGGATCGAGCGGACCACGTCGGCGCCGCCCAGGACGACGGTCGCGATGGTCGGCACCAGGATGAGCGCGGTCAGACGCCACCGGACGCGCCAATTACGCAGGCTCAGGCGCGACAGCGACCGCTTCCCGCGGTACTGCTTCGCGACGAAGCCGCTGTCGGAGTTCCCCGTAGTCACTGCTCCCAGTACCCCTCAATCGTCCCGCTCGGCAAACGGGCCTTCAAACCGCCCACAAGGTATCCGCAGCAACTGACTGAACCGGCATTTCGGACACAATTGTTACAAAGGTGACCGGCCAGCAGGTGCTGTTGGTTATCGCAGTGCGGCAAGCACGTGATCGCGGACTTGTGCCCTCTGCGCTTCGTCGCTGAGGGGGCGACCGGCGCGATCTACCACATAGAAGACGTCCACCGCCTCTGCGCCGAGAGTCTCTACGCGAGCAGCCCTCACGTCAAGACCACACTCGCCGAACGCCCGTCCTATACGCCACAGAAGTCCCGGTCTGTCATGGGCCCTGACTTCCACCACGGTGGCGGTCGCGGAGGCGTCGTCGACCAGTGTCACCCGAGGTGGGGCCACGGGTACGCGAGGCGGCCGCAGGCCGCGGGTGCGACGGGCCAGCCGCTGCTCGATGTCAAGACGGCCGGCAAGGACGAGACGGAGATCGGACTCCAGGGTGGCGGGGTCGGGCGGGGTGCCGTACTCGGGGATGACGGAGAACTCGATCACCGCCGTCGAGCCCGCGGAGGCGGACGAGGCGGAGCGCACGATGAGCCGGTGCGCGGAGAGCACCCCGGCGGCGTGCCAGAGCAGCCCCACCCGGTCGGGGGCCACGACCGTGACGTTCCCTCCGTTGACGCGCACCGCGCCGCCGCCGTGTCTGGCCAGCGCGGCCTGCTCCGTCGACAGGGTGGGCGGCTTGGGCGGCGGCGAGCCGGCCAGCACGGACCTGACCCGGCGCACGAGGTCGGCGACGAGCCCGGCCTTCCAGCTGTTCCAGGCCGCCGGACCGGTCGCGTGGCCGTCGGCGACCGCCAGCGCCGCCAGCAGGTCGAGGACCTCCCGCGAGCCGACGGTGGCGGCGACCTTCTCGATCGTGACGGGGTCGTCGAGGTCCCTGCGGGTGGCGGTCTCGGGGAGCAGCAGGTGGTGACGCACGACCGTGGCGAGCGTGTCCACGTCCGGCGCCGGCAGGCCGATGCGGGTGGCGATGTCGCGCACCACGACCTCGCCGGTCGCCGAGTGGTCGCCGGGCCAGCCCTTGCCGACGTCGTGGAAGAGCGCCGCGATCAGCAGCAGGTCGGGACGGGAGACGTCGCGGGTGTGGCTGGCGGCGTTCGCGGCGGCCTCGATCAGATGCCGGTCGACCGTGAAGCGGTGGATCGGGTTGCGCTGGGGGCGGTGGCGCACGCGCTCCCAGTCAGGAAGCAGTTTGACAAGGATGCCGGCCTGGTCGAGCTCCTCCCACACGGGCACGGCGGCGCGGCCCGCACCGAGGATCGACACGAGCGCGTCACGCGCCTCTTCGGGCCACGGCACCGGCATGGGAGCCGACTGAGCTGCGAGAACGGACACCGTGGCGGGCGCGAGCGGCAACCCGGAGTCGGCCGCGGCGGCCGCCGCGCGCAGGACGAGAACGGGGTCCTTGCGGGGATCGACCCCACGGGCGAGCACCACTTCGCCGCCGTGCTCGACCACGCCGTCCGCCAGCGGGCGGCGGCCTCGGGGAGCGGGGCCTGACAGGAGCCTGTCAACGGTGCGCCAGGTGGCGTCGAAGGCATGGGAGATCGTGCGGCCCGCCTCGGCGAGCCGGCGCATGAGCGCCTCGGCGTCGAGCAGGCCGAGCAGCCCGGCCACGGCGTCCTGCTCCTGCAGGACCAGCCGGTCGGTGCCGCGGGCGGTGACGACGTGGAGCGCGTGGCGCACGTCGAGGATGAACTCGTACGCCTCCCGCGCCCGGGGACCCGGCGCGGAGGCGACCCAGGCCGCTGCCACGGCCTGCATGGCCTGGACGTCGCGGAGCCCGCCGCGGCCGTCCTTCAGATCGGGTTCGAGGAGGAAGGCCAGCTCGCCGCTGACCTGGGCCCGCTTGTCGGCCGCGTCCCGCAGCTCGCCGAGCCTGCGCCGGGAGTCGGCCCGCCATTCGGCCAGCACCGCCTCCCTGGCCTTCCTGGTCAGCTCGGGGTCGCCGGCCACGTGCCTGGCCTGGATGAGTCCGAGCACGGCCTTGAGGTCCTGCCTGGCGACGGCCACCGCCTCTTCGACCGTGCGCACGGAGTGGTCGAGGTTGACGGCCGAGTCCCAGACCGGATACCAGATGCGGTCGGCGATCCTCGCCACGTCGGGCCGCCCGTTGTGCAGCAGGACCAGGTCGAGGTCGCTGCCCGGGGCCAGCTCGCCCCTTCCCAGACTGCCGACGGCGACCAGCGAGACGTGGTCGCCGTCGCTCGCCGTGCGGAAGAGATCCTTGAGCCAGCGGTCGGTGTCCGCGGTCCGCTCCTTGCGTGCCGCGGCGTACGAACGGGCCTCTCCCCTCACTGCTGTGCCCCCTTGCCGAGCTCGGCCCGGACACCGTCGTCCGGGCCTCGCCGCTTCGTGGAAACCCTGCCGTGCTCCACCCGGACACCGTCGTCCGGGCGGTGCTGCGGATCCATCACAGGGCCTCCGGACCCCGCTCTCCCGTTCGTACGCGGATGACGGTGTCCACGGGCACGGACCAGACCTTGCCGTCACCGATCTTGCCGGTGTGCGCGGCCTTGACGATGACGTCGATCACGTCCTCGGCGTCATCCTCTTCGGCGAGGACCTCGAGCCGGACCTTCGGCACCAGGTCGACCTGGTACTCCGCACCGCGGTAGACCTCGGTGTGGCCGCGCTGGCGGCCGTAGCCGCTCGCCTCGCTGACGGTCATTCCCTTGATGCCGAACTGCTCGAGCGCGGCCTTCACGTCATCCAGCTTGAAGGGCTTGATGATCGCTGTGATGAGCCTCATGCGTCCACCTTCTTAGGAGCGGGGGCGGGGCCGTTGGAGGACGTCACGCCGGAGGCGTGGAAGGTGCCGATGTCGTAGCCGGTCTCGGCGTGGGTGGTGATGTCGACGCCGGTGACCTCGGCCTCTTCGGGGATCCTGAAGCCCATCGTCTTGTCGATGATCTTACCGAGGATCCAGGAGATCACGAAGGAGTAAAGGCCGACCACGACCGGGCCGAGCACCTGGAGGCCGAGCTGGCTGATCTGCCCGCCCTCGATCAGGATGCCCTTGTTCTGGCCGGGCAGGAACGGGTAGGCCGCCACGAAGCCCAGGGAGACGGCGCCGATCACACCGCCGACCAGGTGCACGCCGACCACGTCGAGGGAGTCGTCGTAGCCGAGCTTGTACTTCAGGCCAACGGCGTACGCGCAGCCCACGCCGGCCAGCAGGCCGATGACCACGGCCGCCCACGGGTCGACGAAACCACAGGCGGGCGTGATGGCGACCAGACCGGCCACCGCGCCGGAGGCGACGCCGAGCGTGGTCGCGTGACCGTCGCGCAGCTTCTCCACCACGAGCCAGGCGCCGGCGGCGACGGCCGTGGCGACCTGGGTGTTCATGAAGGCCAGGCCGGCGGTCTGGTCGGGGGCCAGCTCCGAGCCGGCGTTGAAGCCGAACCAGCCGAACCACAGGAGCCCGGTGCCGAGCAGCACCAGCGTCAGGTTGTGCGGCCGCATGGGCTCCTTCTGCCAGCCCTTGCGCTTGCCCAGGACGAGCGCGAGCGCGAGCGCCGCGGCACCGGCGTTGATGTGGACGACCGTACCGCCGGCGAAGTCCTCGATGCCGAGCTGGCCGAGCCAGCCGCCGCCCCAGACCCAGTGAGCGACGGGGAAGTAGACCAGCGTGGCCCACAGCAGGGAGAACAGCACCCACGCGCCGAACTTGGCCCGGTCGGCGATCGCGCCGCTGATCAGCGCCACGGTGATGATGGCGAAGGTCAGCTGGAAGGCGGAGAACACCATGAGCGGGAAGTTGTCCGCCGCCGCGGCCTCGGCCGTGACGTTGCCGCCCTCGACGATCAGACCCTCGTAGACGGCGTTGAAGACACCGCTCAGGCCGATGTAGTCGAGTCCTCCGACGATCTTGTTGATGAAGCCGGAGCCGTCCCCGGCGGCGTCGAACGCGAGGGAGTAGCCGTACAGCACCCAGGCGACGGTGACGACGATGATGCTGACGAACGACATCATCATCATGTTCAGGACACTCTTGGCCCTGGTCATGCCCCCGTAGAAGAACGCGAGGCCCGGAGTCATCAGCAGCACCAGGGCGGTGCATACGAGCATCCAGGCAGTAGTGCCGCTGTCGATCATCGAAGCGACCCTCCTTACATGTGACGTGTGGCCACAGCGTGTTCTCCTGGGGTTTCGTGGCGCGACCAGGTGTGTTTCACATTCGTGAATCTCGCCGCACCGGTGTTTCGCGTACGTTTCGGACGTCTCACACATACGATTACGGCACGGCAATACCAGGCATGCGATACTTAGGGTCGCCTTACCTAAGCGATCAAGGACTGCCCATGCGTCTCCGCCTGGCCGCCATCGCGGCCGTGCTCCCCCTCCTCGCCCTCGCCTCCTGCGGCACCACCACGTCCTCCCAGGAGGCGGGTCCCACCAGGACCGTCAAACACGCCATGGGCGAGACCAAGGTGCCCATGGCCCCGAAGCGGGTCGTGGTGCTCGACACGGACAAGCTCGACACGATGGTCACCCTCGGCCTCGCGCCCGTCGGCGCGGCGCAGGCCCAGGAGAACCAGAAGTGGCCGGCGTACCTCGGCTCGGCCCTGTCGGCCACCAAGGCCGTCGGCACCCTCCAGGCCCCGAACATCGAGGCCATCATCGCGCTCAAGCCGGACCTCATCCTCGGCTCCAAGTTCCGGCAGCAGGCCTTCTACGACAAGCTCAGCAAGATCGCACCGACCGTGTTCACCGAGAAGGTCGGCATCACCTGGAAGGAGAACTTCCTCCTCGACGCCGAGGCGCTGGGCAAGAAGGACCAGGCCCAGCAGCTGCTGTCCGCCTACGAGACGCGGGCCGAGGAGGTCGGCGCGAAGTTCTCGAAGGTGAAGGTGAGCATCGTGCGGTTCATGCCGACCGAGATCCGCATGTACGGCCCGGAGTCGTTCAGCGGCATCGTCGTCGGCGACGCCGGCATCCCCAGGCCCGAGGTCCAGATGCTCGCCGAGCAGCAGGACAAGCGCTTCGGTAAGCTGAGCCAGGAGAACATCGCCCAGGCCGACGGCGACGCGATCTTCTACAGCGCGTACGGCGAGGCCGCGGCCAAGTCGCAGGCGGAGGTGACCGGCGGGCCGCTGTGGAAGAAGCTGAAGGCGGTCGAGTCGGGCAACGCCCACAACGTGGACGACGAGATCTGGATGCTCGGCATCGGCGTCACGGCCGCCGGCAAGATCCTCGACGACCTGCAGAAGTATCTCACGCCGCTGGCCTCCTGAGCCGTCAGGCCAGCCGTACGGGGTCGCCCTTCCTGATCCTGCCGGGCCGCGCCACGCGGGCGTACACCCCCGCGCACGGCTGCGGCCCCAGGTCGAACACCGGCACCCGGTTGTGCCTGGCCACCGTGCGCAGCGCGTCGGTGTCGCGGCCGAGCGCCCCGTGCGCCAGCGTCGGCACGGCGCAGCGGGGGCTGGTCACGATCACCTCCAGCACGACGTCGGCGCCGACGTGCAACTCCCTGCCCACCCACGCATTCTCGGGGAAGCCCTCCTCGTCCGTCGCGACCACCAGGTTGGGCCGGTAGCGGAGGGCCTCGACGTGCCCGCGGGGACCGAGCGCGCCGATCCGCCGGACGGCGGCGGTGGTGATCAGGTGGACCGGCGCGAAGTCGAAGAACGTGCCCGCGGGCGAGGCCGCCCCGAGCGTGCCGACGGTGTGAGGCACCTCGGCCTCGATCCCTTCGGCCAGCACCCGCTCGGGGACGGAGCGCTCGAACTCGGCCCCCTCCGGCGGCGTGCCGATCAGCCGCACCTCGCGTCCGAGCAGCCGGGACAACTCCTCGTCCCCCGGGACGCGCGCCCCCTCGATGGTCAGCAGGCCCCGCCAGAGCCGCGGATTCTTCGCGCTGGCGATCTTCCCGGTGGCGACGTCGAGCACCGCCCGCGCACGGTCCCCGGCCAGCCCGCGCTCGGTCACCTCGCTCTCGGAGACCTCCTCCCCGAGCAGCGATTTGACCGGGTAGCGATGCAACGTCTCGACATGCACACCCGCAGCCTATAACTCCTGGGCCCAGAAACGCCGGAGATGCGGCACCAGCTCACCGGCCCGCTCATCGGGGAAGAACAACCGCCCGCCCTCGATCTCCACGATCTCCCTGACGCCGGGGATCGTGTCGCGCAGCCACCGGGCCCAGCTCACGTCGAAGAACCCGTCGCCCGTGCCCCACACGACGAGCGTCGGCACGGTCAGCACGGTGAGCTGCGGCTCGATGGCGATCATGTCCTTGGCGTCGATGGAGGTCAGCAGGCGCTCGAAGGCCCGGCCGCCGTCGGGCTTGGCGAGGATGGGCCGCACGTACGCGTCCACGAGCTCCACCGGGTCGTCGATCCGCTCGTAGCCGTCGCCGTAGGCGGTCTTGGCCAGCAGCTCCGGCTGGTCGAGCAGGGCGGCGATGAGGGGGGCCAGCTCGCCTCTGGCGGCCAGCTCGACCGTGGGCTTGAACGGCTCGGGCGGGGTGTTGGTGTGCACGTCGCAGTTGGTGAGCGTGAGCGTGCGCAGGCGGTGGCGATGGCGTACCGCGAACACCTGCGCCACCGCGCCGCCCGTGTCGTTGGCGACGAGATCCACGTCGGTGAGGCCGAGCCCGTCGCACAGCTCCTCCACGGCCTCGGCGAGCGCGGGGATCGACAGGTCGTCGCGCGGCGCGCTGCCGCCGTGCAGCGGCAGGTCGACGGCGACGCAGCGGCGCTCGTCGCGGAGCTCGGCGATGACGTTGCGCCACAGGTACGAGCTGGTGCCGACCCCGTGCACGAACAACGCGACGGGCCCCTGCGCCTGCCCCACGTCCGTGTAGCTGATGCCTTCCATGGATGGCCACTCTCCTCTTGATTACAGACCGACCGTCGGTCTAGGAGATTACCGACTGACGGTCGGTGTGTCTATGGTGGGAGCCATGAACCTCAAGGCGGAGCGCGGCGCGGCAACCCGCGACAGGGTCCTGGCGATCGCCACGCGGCTGTTCGCCGAGCGGGGCTACGACGACACGTCGATCGAGACGGTCCTACAGGAGACCGGGTTGAGCAAGGGGGCGCTCTACCACCACTACGCGGGCAAGGAGGCACTGTTCGAGGCGGTGCTGGAGGCCACGGAGTCGGCCGTCGGAGTCAAGATCATGGAAGCGGTGCGCGGCATCACGGACCCTGCCGCGTCACTGAAGGCCGGGGTGCTGGCCTGGATCAGGCTGGCCGGCGACCCGGTCATCAAGCAGATCGTCCTCATCGACGCCCCGGCGGTGCTGGGATGGGAGCGGTGGCGGGCGATGGAGGAGCGCTATTCGTTCGGCATGCTCAAGTCGGCGCTCAAGGCCACCGGAGCGGTGCCGCCCGAGTTCCTGGACCTCCACGCCCACATGCTGCTCGCGGCCGTCAACGAGAGCGTCCTGCTGGTGGCCCGGGGCGGCGACCAGCCGTCCGCCGAGTCCGCCGTCGAAGACTTCCTCCGCCGCCTCCTCCACCGTCCCTGACCCACACCACGCCATCAGCACCCGATCCGGACCCACACCACGCCATCACCCCGGACCGCGCCCTCCACCAGCACACCGCACGGACGCCTCACGCCACGGCACAGCTCCCCGCCCCTCCGCGCCGCCGTCGCCCCAGCCACCACCCGGCGCCGCGTCGGCGAGCACGTGTGCGGTGGAGGCCGGCGCCCTGCCACAGCGCCCAGCCACCGATGGGAGGCAACGAGCCACTGCTCAAAGTGCACAGGTGCCCGGCAACCGGTGGGACGCGCCGAGCCACCGGTCAGGGAGCACGCCGTGCCCGGCCGCCGAGGGGACGCGCGACAGGCGCCTGCCTGAGCGCCGTGCCCGGGAAGCCGGGAACCCGGGAGCCGGAAGCCCGGGCGCCCGGGTAGGGTCAGGCGGCGGCGGTGGCCATCTTGCGGAGCCGGGCCAGCGCGTCGCGTTCGATACGGCGGGCCCGGTCACGGCCGATGCCGTACCGCTCCCCCACCTCCGTCAGCGTGTGCTCACGCCCGTCCACCAGCCCGTACCGCCACCGCAGCATCTCGCTGGTCGACCCCTCGAGCCCGGTCAGCCACTGGTCCAGCCGCTCCCGCTCCAGGATGTCGATGGCCTGCTGCTCGGGATCGGCCCACGTCTCGTCGGCGATCATGTCGCCGAGCTCGGTCTCGTCCTCGTCCCCGACCCCCAGTTGGAGCGAGACGGGATCGGAGGCCCACCGCCGCAGCTCCCGCACCCGCTCGATCGGCAGGTCGAGGATCTCGGCGAGGTCGTCGTCGGTCGGCTCGGCGTCGAACTCGGCCAGCATGTCCCGGCGCACCCGCATCAGCCGGGTCATCTGCTCCCCCGCGTGCGTGGGCAGCCGCACGGGCCGCGCCTGCTCGTGGATGGCCCGCCCCACCGACTGCCTGATCCACCACGTCGCGTACGTGGAGAACTTGTAGCCCCGCCGGTAGTCGAACTTCTCCACTGCACGAACAAGGCCCAGGTTCCCCTCCTGGACCAGATCGATGAGCGGCATCCCCCGGCCCGAATATTTCCTGGCCACCGCCACCACCAGGCGCAGGTTGGCCTGGATGAACTCGTCCTTGGCCCGCTGGCCCGAAATGGCCAGGCGCTCCAGCTCCTCGTCGGCCGCGTCCCCGATACGCGGCTCCGAGCCCCCACTGTCGAGCAACTGCTCTGCGAAGAGGCCCGCCTCGATGCGCTTGGCGAGCTCCACTTCTTCCTCCGCCGTGAGCAGCGGGACGCGGCCGATCTCAGCCAGATACGTCCCCAGCAGATCGCGATCCGCGACGTGCTGCTCCTGCGTGCGACTCCCCGTAGGCCTTGCCATCCCCAGGCACCTCGTTCCGCAGCTGCGTTCTATACCCGGCCAACGTCCGGCCAGATGCAAAGATTCCCTAAACAACTACGACCGGGGAAGGGTTCTGGATGTCCTCCTAAAGGAGGAGACCGCGCTGAAACACCTGGTGAACGAGGGGCACGCCGGGCCGGTAGGCCAGATGGACGTAGGACGGGGCGTCGAGCACGACAAGATCGGCACGGGCGCCGGGCCGCAGCCACCCTACGTCCGTGCGCCGCAACGCGCGCGCCCCGCCGTACGTCGCCGCCCTGATCGCCTCCAGCGGCGTCATCCGCATCTCGCGTACGGCCAGCGCCACGCAGAACGCCATCGACGACGTGTACGACGACCCGGGGTTGCAGTCGGTGGCCAGGGCCACGGTGACCCCCGCGTCGATGAGCCGCCTGGCGTCCGGGTACGGCGAGCGCGTCGAGAACTCGGCCCCGGGCAGCAGCGTCGCCACCGTCCCCGAGGAGGCCAGCGCGTCCACGTCGGCCGCCGTGAGATGGGTGCAGTGGTCGGCCGAGGCCGCGCCCAGCTCGCAGGCGATCCGCACCCCCGGCCCCTCGGTGAGCTGGTTGGCGTGCACCCGCGCCCCCAGCCCCGCCTTCAGCCCGGCGCCGAGGATCTCCCGCGTCTGGTCCCCGTCGAAGGCCCCGCGCTCGCAGAACACGTCCACCCACTTCGCGTACGGGGCGCACGCCTCCAGCATCTCCCCGGCCACGAGCCGCACGTAGGAGTCGGCGTCCATGTCGGCGGGCACCACGTGCGCCCCCAGGAAGGTGGTCTCCTCGGTCAGCCCGGCGGCGATCTCCAGCGAGCGCCGCTCGTCCGCGACGGACAGCCCGTACCCGCTCTTGATCTCGACCGTGGTGGTGCCCTGGGCGCGCATCTCGTCGACCAGCGCCCGCGCGCGGGCGGCCAGCTCGGCGTCGCCGGCCTGCCGGGTGGCGGCGACCGTGGTCCTGATGCCGCCCCCGGTGTAGGGCTCGCCGGACATGCGGGCCTGGAACTCGGCCGTACGGTCGCCGGCGAAGATCAGGTGGGCGTGGCTGTCGACGAAGCCGGGGATGACGGCGCGGCCCTCCACGTCCACCCGCTCGTCGGCGCCGGGCGCCCGGCCCGCCGGCCCGGCCCAGGCGACCAGGCCGTCCTCCAGGACCAGCGCCGCGTCCGCGATCTCCTCGCGCTCGGGGTCGCCTGTGTAGAGCAGCCCGATCCCGTCGATCAACGTGCTCATCGCAGGGCTCCGATCGCCTCGGCCAGCAGGGATCCGACGTCGCCGAGCACGTGCCGCCCGTCTGCGACCACGCGGCGCCCGCCGGAGATCACCGAATGCACGTCCGCCGCCGCAGCCGCGAACACCACGGCCTCCACCCCCTTCGCGCCGGCCGTCCGCACGGAGTCGAGGCGTACCGACACCAGGTCGGCCCACGCGCCCGGCACCAGCAGGCCCGCGTCGGGGAAGCCGAGCGAGGTGTGGCCGGTGGAGGTGGCGGCGGCGAGCAGGTCGGCGGGGGCCCAGTGGCCGCGTCTGCCGGTGGCCAGGCGCTCGTCCAGCTCGACCGCCCTGGCCTCCTCGAACAGGTCGATCACGGCGTGGCTGTCGGAGCCGAGGGTGATCGGCGCGCCCCGGTCGGCGAGCGTCCTGGCCGGGCCGATGCCGTCGGCGAGGTCGCGTTCGGTGGTGGGGCACATGCAGACGAACGTGCCCGAGTGCGCGAGCAGCTCGATGTCCACCTCGGCCAGGTGGGTGGCGTGCACGGCGGTCGAGCGCGGGCCCAGCACACCGTGTTCGTGCAGGAGCTGGACGGGCGTGGCGGCGTACATCTCCACGCAGGCGGCGTTCTCGGCCCGCTGCTCGGAGACGTGCGCGTGGAGGGGGGCGGCGTGGTGGTGCGAGAACTCGGCGACCACCGGCATCTGCTCGGGCGGCACCGCGCGTACGGAGTGGATGGCCGCGCCGATCTCCACGTCCGGCTGGCCCTCGTAGGCGGCGGCCAGGTCGGCGGCGCGGGCGGCCCAGCGGTCGGCGGTCCCGTCGCCGAAGCGCACCTGGGCGCCGGACAGCGGCTTGCCCATGCCGCCGTAGAGGTAACAGGTGTCGAGCAGGGCGATGCGCAGCCCCGCGTCGCGGGCGGCCTGGACGAGGGCGTGGCCCATGGTGTTCGGGTCGTCGTACGGACGGCCGCCCGAGGCGTGGTGCAGGTAGTGGAACTCACCCACGCACGTCACCCCGGCAAGCGCCATCTCGGCGTACACGGCCCGGGCCAGGCGCAGGTAGTCGTCGGGGTCGAGGCGGGCGGCCACCTCGTACATCCGGTCGCGCCAGGTCCAGAAGTCTCCTTTGCCCCCCTGGGTGGCACCCCTGAGCGCGCGGTGGAAGGCATGGGAGTGGGCGTTGGCCAGGCCGGGGATCGTGAGACCCGGCAGGCGCTCGGCGGACGCGGGCGGCGGGCCCTGGCCGATCTTGACGATCCTGTCGCCGTCGACCACGACGAGGACGTCGTCCGCGACGCCGTCGGGCAGCCAGGCCTGTTCGCACCAGTACGTCAGCGACACAGATCCTCCAGCACGTCCGCCAGCGCCACTACTCCCGCCTCGCAGTCTGCCTGCTCGGCGTGCTCGGCGGGGGAATGGGACACGCCGGTCGGGTTCCTGACGAACAACATTCCGGCCGGCACGCCCGCGGCGGCCAGGATTCCCGCATCATGCCCGGCTCCGGTCGGCAGGATCGGCGCGGGCGCGTCGCCGCCGGCCGCCCTGGCCAGCCGGTCCCTGAGCGCCGGGTCGAAGCCGACCACCGGCGTCCACGACTCCTCGCGCACGTCCAGTCCTTCGGAGAGCTCGGCCACCAGGTCGCGGACGTCCCGCTCGTCAGGGCCGCGGGCGTCCAGCCAGGCCGTGACGAGGCCGGGGATGGCGTTGGCGTTGCCGGGCGAGACGCGTACCTTGCCGACCGTGGCCACCGCGCCGCGCCGCTCCGCGGCCTCGCGGGCGGCCAGCACCATGCGGGCGAACGGCAGCATCGGGTCGTCCCGGTCGGCCAGCCTGGTGGTGCCCGCGTGGTCGGCCCGGCCGCGGAAGTCGAACCGCCAGCGCCCGTGCGGCCAGATCGCGCTGGCCACGCCCACCGAGCGGCCGTGCTCGGCGAGCCCGCGGCCCTGCTCGACGTGGAGCTCCACGAACGCGCCGACGGTGGCCAGCGTCTCGTCGTCGCGTCCGATCCCGTACGGCCGCCGCCCGGCCTTCGTCATGACGTCGGCCAGCGTGTCGCCGGCGTCGTCGGTGAGCGCGAGGGCCCGGTCCGGCTGGATAGCGCCCGTGAGCAGGCGCGACCCCATGCAGGGCACGCCGAACCTGGCGCCCTCCTCGTCGGTGAAGCAGACGACGCCCACGGGCCTGGCCGGTGTCACGCCGCGGTTCTTCAGGAGGTCGAGGGCCGCGAAGGCGGACACGACGCCGAGGGGTCCGTCGTACGCGCCGCCCTGCCGTACGGAGTCGAGGTGGCTGCCGGTCACGACGCCCGGATGCCGGGACGGGTCGCCCCACCAGGCCCAGAGGTTGCCGTTGCGGTCTTCTCGCAGGTCGAGGCCCCGTCGCGCGGCCTCGCCCGCGAACCACTCCCGTAGCTCCATGTCGGCCTCCGACCAGGCGTCCCTGACGTAGCCGCCGGTCGCCGGGTCCCGTCCTATGTGCGCGAGTGGTTCCAGCATGGCCCCACTGTAGTGAATGGGTCCATTCAGCGTTGGTGCCGGGCCGAAGGCCCGGGAGAGCTGATCAGTTGACGGGCCCGGCGGCCGGCCGGAGGGTGAGCTCGGTGAGGTGGGCGTCGGCCCCGGCGTTGAGCACGGCCAGCACGGCCCGCGCCACGCTCTCCGGCCGCAGGTACTTCTCCGGCTCGAACGGGCCGCCCTCGTACTTGCGCACCTCGTGCTGCATGTCGGTGGCCGTCCGGCCCGGGTAGACGGTGGTGACCCTGAGGTCTCGCTCCTCCAGCCGGAGCGCGTCGGCGAACGCCTTCAGCGCGAACTTGCTGGCCGCGTAGGCGGACCAGTCGGGGTTGGCGCGCTGGCCGGAGCCGGAGTTGACGCACACGACGTGGCCGCGGGCGCGCCGGAGCGCGGGCAGGAGCAGCCTGGTGAGCTCGGCGACCGCGACGACGTTCACCTCCATCATCCGGCGCCAAGCGTCGGCGGGGAGGTCGGCGATCCGGCCGAGCCTGGTGATGCCCGCGCTGTGCACGAGCACGTCGAGCCGCTCGACGCCCGCGACGTCCGCCTCGGTGACCCGCGTCAGCTCCACCGGCCAGGGTCGCGCGTCGGGCAGCTCCGCGGCCACCTCGGCCAGCGATTTTTCGTCCCTGCCACCGAGGATCACGTGATGCGTCGGCCCCAAAGCCCGCGCGATGGCCGCGCCGACACCTCGCGAAGCGCCGGTGACCAGCGCCGTCGGTCGTTCAGTCATGGGGTCAGCTTATTGAGGTTGACCCGCTACTCAAATTTGAGTACAAATTTGAGTATGTCCTCGACCCGCATTCTGATCCTCGGCGTCCTCCTCAACGGCCCCATGAACGGATATGGGGTCCGCAGGAAACTGGAGGCGATGAACGCCGACGTCTGGGCCACCATCGCCTACGGCTCGATCTACCACGGGCTGGGCAAGATGGCCGACGAGGGCCTGCTGGAGATCGTCGAGGGGGGCAAGGGCGGCAAGGGCGTCTACGCGATCACGGAGGCGGGCCGCGAGGAGTTCCACCGGCTGCTGCTGAAGGCGTGGCACGAGGTCAAGCCCATCATCGACCCGTTCCAGGTGGCGCTGACGTTCATGGACAAGCTGGAAAAGCAGCAGCTTTTGAGCGCGCTCCATGGCAGGATGGCGCAGCTCAGGATGGGCGTCGAGACCATGGGCCACATCGTGGACCTCAAGCGCCACCACGACGCCCCCGACCACATCCGCGAAAACCTCCTGCTGACGCGGGCCATGCTCCAGGCCCAGCTCGACTGGCTCGAAAACGCGCTCCCGCGGGTCGAGGCGGATGAACTGCCGTGAATTTTCACAAAGGAGCCTGATGATCATTGAGGTGCACGACTTAAAGAAGACCTTCACCACGCGCAGCCGCAAGGGCACGCAGACCGTCGAGGCCGTGCGCGGCATCGACATGGAGGTCAGGAAGGGAGAGATCTTCGGTGTGCTCGGGCCCAACGGCGCGGGCAAGACGACCACGATCAGGATGCTCGCCACGCTGATCACGCCTGACGCGGGCACGGCGACCGTCGCGGGCCACGACCTGCTCAAGGAGCCCGCCGCCGTCCGGCGCAAGCTCGGGTACGTCAGCCAGGCAGGCGGGGTCGAGGACACCACGTCCGCCAGGGCCCAGATCATGATGGCCGCCAAGATCCACGCCATCGCCGATCCGCAGCGGGCTACGGCCGACGTGCTGACGCGTTTCGACCTGACCGAGATCGCCGACCGCCCCGGCCGTACGCTCTCCGGCGGCCAGAAGCGGCGGGTCGCCATCGCGATCGGGCTGGTGCACAACCCTCCGCTGCTGTTCCTGGACGAGCCGACCACCGGCCTGGACCCGCAGAACCGGGCGAACCTGTGGGACCGCATCGCCGAGCTGCGCGAGTCCGGCACGAGCGTGCTGCTCAGCACCCACTACCTGGACGAGGCCGACGCGCTGTGCGACCGGCTGATGATCGTCGACCACGGCCGGGTCGTGGCCGAGGGCACGCCCGCCGAGCTCAAGCGCGAGGTCTCCGGCGACGTGATCACGCTCAGGGTCGACGAGCCCGAGCGGGCCGCCGAGACGCTTCGGCCGCTGGCCCGTGAGACCCGGATCGACGACGACCTGCTGCGCGTCTACGCGGACGACGGCGAGCACACGCTGCCCGCGCTGCTGCGGGCCCTGGAGGAGCGGGGCGTCAAGCTGAGCTCCATCGCGCTCGACCGCTCCACGCTGGACGACGTGTTCCTGGCCAAGACCGGCCGTTCCCTGCGCGACACCGGAGCCGACGCATGATCCGCCACACCGCCCTCTTCACCGGCTACGAGCTGAAGAAATCGTTCAGCAACCCGATCTGGCCGTTGTTCGGCATCCTGCAGCCGGTGCTCTACCTGGTGATGTTCGCACCGCTGCTCAAGGACATGACACCGGGCCGCACGACGACAGAGGCGCTGCTCATGTTCACCCCGGCCGCGATGATGATGATCGCGGTCTTCGGATCGTTGTTCTCCGGTTTCGGCCTGATCGCCGACCTGCGCAACGGCTCGCTCGAACGCTACGCGGTCAGCCCCGCGTGGCGGCCGGCCATCGTCCTCGGGCGGGTGGCCAAGGACATGGTCGTGCTGGTCTGCCAGGCCATCATGGTGCTGATCGTGGCGATCGCGATGGGCGTGCGCATCGGGGCCGTCGAGCTGGTGCTCGTGCTGCTGCTCATGGCCGCCACCGGGCTGTTCGCCTCAGGGCTCTCCCAAGGGCTGGCGCTGACCGTGCGCGACGAGAACGGCATGTCGCAGTCGCTCAACCTGTTCATGCTGCCGATCATGCTGCTCGCCGGGTTGTTCGTGCCGATCTCCTTCGCGCCCGAATGGATGAAGGCGATCGCACCGGTCAACCCGCTCTACCACGCCGTCGAGGCGGGGCGGGCGCTGTTCGCCGGGCAGCTGGGGGACTCCTCGATCCCGATCGCGTTCGCGCTGTTCATCGTGCTCGCGGTGCTGACCACGATCTGGTCGATGCGGTCGCTAAGCAAGATCGCCGGGTAGCCCGGGGACGAAGGCGCCGGTCTCGTCGGTCATCCGCTCGTACTCCTCGAGTCGCGCCTGCGTACGCAGCGGCGCCGCGTCCGCCATGGCCTCGACCAGGGCCATGGCGAGGGCCAGCGGCGCCGCGTGCGAGTCGAACACGAGCCGGTCGCCGACGGGCGCGTCCAGCACCACCTCAGCCGGGAAGTCCGGCTTATCCGTTATCGCCGCCACCCTGAGCCCCAGCTTCTCCGCGTACTCCAGCGCCTGCACCGCCTCCCGCGGATAACGCGGCAGCACCACGGCCACCAGCCACTCCGCCCCCGCCCTGCGCGCCGCGTGCAGCCCGTCCACCAGCTCGGACCCGCCGTGCGTGAGCAGGCGCACGTCGGGGTGGATGCGGCGGGCGTAGTAGGCGAACGTGGTGGCCAGACCGCACGACACGCGCAGTCCGAGCACGGGCAGGGGCTCGGTCGCGGCCAGCTGCTCGCCCAGCTCCTTGAGCGGGAACGCCGCGAGGCGCTCCCGCACCACGGCCAGGTTGCGGATCTCGCAGTCGATGGCCCCGCGCAGCAGGCTCTCCTGCGGCTGCCCGGCCCCTCCGCCGCCCAGCACCAGCGGGCGCAGCGCCTGCCGGAGCTCGGGGTATCCGGCGAACCCCAGCACCATGGCGAACCTGGTCACGGACGGCTGGCTGACCCCCGCGCGCTCGGCCAGCTCCACGCTGGACAGGAAGATCGCCTCGTCGAGGTGCTCACTGAGATAGTGCGCGATCCTCCGCTGCACGGGCGACAGCCTCCGGCCATCCAGCAGCACATTCAGCCCACCGTGATATCCGTCCGCCACGCCACCTCCAACGCCGTCACCCCGCCATTCTCATCCCTCACGCGCCCCCGAGGCCTCCCCCGCTGGACGAGCACCCGCACTTCCGGCACCGCGCCGCCGGGCCGGCGAGGCGGTGTACGGCACGCGTCGGGGAGGCGACGGCGACCATCCTTTGCCACCGCGCCCGCCGTCACCGCGCCCTCCCACTCCCCCCGGCGCCGGGTCGGCGAGAGGGTGTACGGCGCAGTCCGGCGCAACACGCACGGCGACCAACCCTCGGCGCCGCGTCGGCCGAGAGGGCCGCCCACGCCCCCTGAGGCCAACAGGAAAGGGCTGGGGATCAGGGTCAGGACTCGCGCATGGGGATGCGGACCCCGCGGGCGGCGGCGACCTCGGCGGCCCGGTCGTACCCGGCGTCCACGTGCCGCATCACCCCCGTCCCCGGGTCGTTCGTCAGCACCCGGTTCAGCTTCTCCCGCCCCAGCGCGGTCCCGTCGGCCACCGTCACCTGGCCGGCGTGGACGGATCGCCCGATCCCGACCCCGCCCCCATGGTGGATCGACACCCAGGCGGCCCCAGAGGCGGTGTTGAGCATGGCGTTCAGCAGCGGCCAGTCGGCGATCGCGTCCGACCCGTCCGCCATGGCCTCCGTCTCCCGGTACGGCGACGCCACCGACCCGCTGTCCAGATGATCCCGCCCGATCACGATCGGCGCCCGCAGCTCCCCGGACGCCACCATGTCGTTGAAGCGCTCACCGGCGACGTTCCGCTCGCCGTACCCGAGCCAGCAGATCCGCGCCGGCAGCCCTTGGAAGTGCACCTTCTCGCCGGCCTTCCTGATCCACCGCGCGAGCGCCTCGTTCTCGGGGAAGAGCTCCAGGATCGCCCGGTCGGTGGCGGCGATGTCGGCGGGGTCGCCGCTGAGCGCGGCCCACCGGAACGGCCCCTTCCCTTCGCAGAACAGCGGCCTGATGTACGCGGGCACGAACCCGGGGAAGTCGAACGCCCGCGCGTACCCCGCCAGCTGCGCCTCGCCCCTGATCGAGTTCCCGTAGTCGAACACCTCGGCCCCCGCGTCCAGGAACCCGACCATGGCCTCCACGTGCCGCGCCATCGAGGCCCGCGCCCGCTCCGTGAACCCCGCCGGGTCCTTGTCCCGCTCGGCGGCCATGTCCTCGAAGGCCACGCCCAGCGGCAGGTACATCAGGGGATCGTGGGCGGACGTCTGGTCGGTGACGATGTCGATCTCGGCCCCGCGGGCCAGCAGCCCGGGCACGACCTCGGCCGCGTTGCCCACGAGCCCGATCGACAGGGCCCGCCGCGCGTCGCGCGCCTCGTACGCCAGCCGCAGCGCCTCCTCCACGGACGCGGCCTCCACGTCGAGGTAGCGGTGCTCGATGCGGCGGGCGACCGAGCGCGGGTCGCAGTCGACGCAGATGGCCACCCCGCCGTTCATGGTCACGGCCAGCGGCTGGGCGCCGCCCATCCCGCCCAGCCCCGCCGTCAGCGTGATCGTCCCGGCCAGCGACCCGCCGAAGCGCTTGGCGGCGACGGCCGCGAACGTCTCGTACGTGCCCTGCAGGATGCCCTGCGTGCCGATGTAGATCCACGACCCGGCGGTCATCTGCCCGTACATGGTGAGCCCGGCGGCCTCCAGCCGCCGGAACTCCTCCCAGCTCGCCCAGTCGGGCACCAGGTTGGAGTTGGCGATCAGCACGCGCGGCGCCCACTCGTGGGTGCGGAACACGCCGACGGGCCGCCCGGACTGCACGAGGAGGGTCTCGTCGCCCTCCAGGGTCGTCAGCGTCCTGACGATCGCGTCGAAGGAGGGCCAGTCGCGCGCCGCCTTGCCCGATCCCCCGTACACGACGAGTTGCTCGGGGTGCTCGGCGACCTCGGGATCGAGGTTGTTCTGGATCATGCGGAGGGCGGCCTCCTGCGGCCAGCCCTTGGCGGTGATCGTGGTGCCTCGCGGCGCGCGGACGGTCCTGGTCATGGCGGCCCCTTCGTGAATGGGTTCATTCACGAAGAGACTACCCCGGCCGCTCGCCGACGCCAGGCAAGCGGCCGCTCAATCAGCTGTCAGCCGGGTTGCTGTAGCCGGCAAGATCTTCAACTCACCAGGAACTGCGTGGCCGCCAGTTCCCGGTACAACGAGTCCATGCCGACGAGCTCGTCATGAGTGCCGACCGCCCGTACGCCGCCCGCCTCCATGACCACGATGCGGTCGGCGTTGGTCACCGTGGACAGCCGGTGCGCGATGACCAGCACGGTCGTCTCCTTGGCGACCTCGGCGATGACCTCGCGCAGCCGCAGCTCGTTGACCGCGTCGAGCTGCGAGGTGGCCTCGTCGAGCAGCAGCAGCCTCGGCTTGCGCAGCAGCGCCCGCGCGATGGCGACGCGCTGGCGCTCGCCGCCCGACAGCAGCACCCCGCGGTGCCCGACCGGCGTCTCCAGGCCGTCGGGCAGCCTGGCCACCAGGTCGTCCAGCCTGGTGCGGGCGATGGCGTGGCGCAGCTCGTCCTCGGTGGCGTCCTGGGCGGCGAACAGGAGGTTCTCCCGCAGGGTGCCGGCCAGCACGGGGGCGTCCTGCTCGACGTACCCGAGCGCGGCCCGCAGCTCGCCCAGCGGCCAGTCGCGGATGTCCCGCCCGCCGATCGCGATCGTGCCGCTCTGGTGGTCGTAGAAGCGTTCGAGCAGGCCGAACACCGTGGACTTGCCCGCTCCGGACGGCCCCACCAGCGCGGTCAGGCCGCCGGGCGGCACCTCGAAGCTGACCCCGTCGTGGACGAGCGGCCGGTCCTCGCCGTACCGGAACACCACATCATCGAACGTCACCCCCACCGGCTCGGCGCTCTCCGCGACCGCGACCGGCTCGGCGGGCTCGGCCGGCAGTTCCTCGATCTCCTTGATCCGCTTCATCGCGGCCAGGCCCTGCTGCAACTGGACGCCGCCCTGGACGAGCTGTCCGATCGGCGGCACCAGGTAGAACAGGTACAGCAGGAACGCGATCAGCGACGAGACCTCCAGCGTGCCGGAGGCGACCCTGGCGCCGCCGACGGCGAGCACGCACAGGAACGCGATCTGCACCGCCATCCAGGTCGCCACCCCGGCCAGCGAGGTCCATCCGGCGACCTGCAGCCCCCTGTCGCGGGCGCGCACGGCCGCGTCGCCGACCACGGCGATCTCGCGCTCCTCGGCGCCGCTCGCCTTGACGGTCCGGTACGCCTGCAGCGCCCGGTCGAGGACGGCCCCCATCTCGCCCACGGCCTCCTGGGCCTGCTCCTGCGCCCGTTGGATCTTCGGCATGATGAGCGCCACCAGTCCGCCGATCACCACGACCACGAGCAGCGTGACCAGCAGCAGCACGCCGTCCATGGTCGCCATCATGACGATGGCCCCGACCAGCATGAACGCCGCGCTCACCGACTCCACGATGCCGTTGGTGAGCACCGCCCGCAGCAGCGTCGTGTCACCGGTCACCCGCGACAGCAGGTCGCCGGGCTTGAGCCGGTCCACGTCCGCGACCTTGAGCCGGAGCATCCGGTCCACGAGTTTGCGCCGGGCGCCGAGCACGATGCCCTCGCCGGTGCGCTCCATCAGGTAGCTGCCGGCGGCGGACACGGCAGCGCCGATCAGCACGGCGGCGGTCAGTCCTAACAACGGCCCCGCCATGGATCCGGCACCGCCGAAGGCGTCCACCACATACTTGGCCAGCAACGGCATCGCGAGCCCCGCCGCCGAGCCGATCAAACCCAGCAGGCCGCCCAGGAAAAGGATCTTCCGGTGCGGACGGACATAGGCGAGCAACTCTTTGAGCACCACATCCCCTTTCACGACATTGCGTGACTTGCTCTCCAACGAACGGGACCGCGCGATCCGCACCACGTCGACAGGGTCAACCTAAATTGACGACCTAAGTATGTCAACTTTGATTGACTTCTCCTTCTCGAGGATGAGACGACATCCGGCGTCGGCCGCCGGACGAATAGGGCGTCGAGGAACCCGGCCGGAACCTCGCACCAACGATCAGCACCTCGAAAGGACCCAGAATGGAGCTCCGGATCAACCGGCGCGCTCTAGCCGGGCTCGGTCTCGCCGCCGCGGTCGCCGCGTCGTCGCTGGCCGTGCTCCGCATAGACTCCGGCACCGCTTCCTCGCACCGCGAGGCTCCCAAGATCGCGGGCGACCCCCGCAACGACAACACCGACGTGTACGCGTTCGTCAGCCCCGACAAGGCCGGCACGGTGACGCTGCTGGCGAACTGGATCCCGTTCCAGGAGCCCAACGGCGGCCCGAACTTCTACACGTTCGACACGAACTCGCGGTACAACATCAAGATCGACAACGACGGCGACGCCCAGCCCGACGTCACCTACCAGTGGACCTTCCGCCACGAGGACAAGCGCGGCACCACCACGTTCCTGTACAACAACGGACCCGTCACCTCGCTGAACGACCCAGACCTGCTCTTCCGCCAGCGCTACACGCTCAAGCGCATCACGCCGGGCGGCTCCAGGACGCTGATCCCGGACGGCGTCGTCGCACCGAGCAACGTCGGCCCGGCCTCCATGCCGGACTACGGCACCCTCCGCGCCCAGTCCATCAGGGGCCTGCCCGGCGGCGGCAAGGCGTTCGCCGGGCAGTCGGACGAGGCGTTCTTCCTGGACCTGCGGGTGTTCGACCTGCTCTACGGCGGCAACCTCTCCGAGGTCGGCCAGGACACCACCAAGGGCTACAACGTCAACACGCTGGCCGTGCAGGTCCCCCAGTCCGACCTGGCCGCCAAGGGCGACCCGAAGCGGAACCCGGTGATCGGCGTCTGGTCCACCACGGACAAGTTCAACGGCAGCAAGTACGTCCAGGTCTCGCGCCTGGGCAACCCGCTGGTCAACGAGGTCGTCGCGCCCGCCGGGCTCAAGGACGCGTTCAACGCGCTGCCCCCGGAGCGGGACGCGGACGTGGCCGCGCTGGTCAAGCGGGTGACCGACCCCGAGGTCGCCAGGCTGCTCGAGGCCGTCTACGGCATCAAGGCGCCCGCGACGCCCCGCGACGACCTGGTCGAGATCTTCCTGACCGGCATCGCGAAGCAGAACGGCCCGATCAAGGCCGACCTCAACTCCCAGGTGCTCAACAAGGACGCCGCCAAGCTCCGGCCCTCGGAGATGCTGCGGCTCAACATGGCGGTCCCGCCGTCGAAGGACCCGAACCGGCTCGGCGTGCTCGCCGGCGACCTGCAGGGCTTCCCGAACGGCCGCCGCCTCACCGACGACGTCGTGGACATCGAGCTGCAGGCCGTGGCGGGCGCCGCGCTGACCGGCAAGCTCGTCCCCGGCCTCACGGACAAGGTGGACAGGAACGACAAACCGTTCCTCCAGTCGTTCCCGTACATCCCGCTGCCCAGCAACGTCGCTGTGAAGCAGCGCTGATGCCCCGACCGGCCGGTTCCCTCTCCAGACCGGCCGGTCTCCCCGGGCGGCAGACCTCCCGTCTCCCATCGTCTGCCGCCAGAGAGAGGGCCGGCCGGCCGTGTTCCCCGTCGCGGCCGGCCGGCCCGACGTCCAGCTCCTGGAGCCTTCGCCATGCGCACCCTCGCGATCTTCGCCGGACTCGCCCTCCTCGTGGCGATGGTCTTCACGATCGCCTTCTCCGCCGCGCCCGCCGAGCGGCGGGCCGCGGCGGTCCTGCCCGTCACCGAGACGCTGCAGCAGCGTCTCAAGCGTCTGCCCGGCGACTACCGCGGCTGGGCCGAGCTCGCCGTCCAATACGTCGACCAGGCCAGGATCACCGGCGACCCGTCGTACTACGCCAAGGCCGAAGGCGCGCTCGACGCCGCCGCGAGGCTCAAGGTGGACGACGACGCGGTCCTCACCGGTCAGGCGGCGCTGGCCGCGGGCCGCCACGACTTCTCCGCCGCGGTACGGCTGGCCGAGCGGGCCATCGCGGCCAACCCGTACTCCGCGGCGGCCCACGGCGTGCTGGCCGACGCGAAGACCCAGCTCGGCGACCTGCGCGGCGCCGAGCGGGCGGTGGCGAAGATGATGGACCTGCGGCCCGGGGTGGCGGCGTTCGCCCGGGCCTCCTACGCGGCCGAGCTGCACGGCGACCTCGACCGCGCCCGCCGGTACCTCGAGTACGCGCACGAGGACGCCTGGCTGCCGGCCGACCTCGCCTACGCCCGCTACTACCTGGGCGAGCTGGCCCTCCACTCCGGCGACCTGACCACGGCCCAGGACTGGTACGCCAAGGCCCTGCAGGCCTACCCCGCCTACACGCCGGCCCTCGCGGGCCAGGCCAGGGCGGCGGCGCTCGGCGGCCGCCTGACCGAGGCGCTCGCGCTCTACGACGAGGTGGTCGAACGGCTGCCGCTCCCCCAGTACCTCATCGAGCAGGGCGAGACGCGGCTGAAGGCCGGGAGGCAGCCTGACTGGACGCTGCTCAAGGCCCAGCGCCGGCTGTTCCAGGACGCGGGCGTCCGCGACGACCTGACGTGGGCCGAGTTCGAGGCCGACCACGGAGATCCGGCGCTGGCCGTGAAGCACGCCAGGGCCGAGTACGCCCGCAACCCCAACCTCGTCGCCGCCGACGCCCTGGCGTGGGCGCTGTACAAGGCCGGCAAACCGGCAGAGGCGCTCCCGTACACCAGGAAGGCCACCTCCACCGGCTGGCGGAACCCGCTGCTCGCCTACCACCGAGCGAAGATCGAGCAGGCCCTGGGCGAGCCGGCCCGCGTGGACCCCGCCTTCGACCCGTCCCTGCCCGCCCTGGCGAGGTTCTCATGAGAACGGTCCGGCTCAGCCTGATGTCCGCCCTGGCGGCCTCCCTGCTGTCACTCGTGCTCGCGGGGCAGGCGCAGGCGTCGGCGGGGCCAGCGCAGGCGTCGATGGGCCCGGCGCAGGCGTCGGCGGCGATGCACCCGCTCGGCAGGTTCACCGTCAACCACTACAACGGCCTGCGGATCACCCCTGCCGCGATACACAACCTCGCCGTCGTGGACCTGGCCGAGTTGCCGACGCTGCAGGCCAAGCCCCAGGTCGACGCCGGGTACGCGGCCCGCCGCTGCGCCGGCCTCGCGACGGCGCAGCGCCTCGTGGTCGCCGGCGCGGCGGTGCCGTGGCGGGTGGCGGGCGCCGAGTTCGCCTACGCCCCCGGCGAAGGGGGTCTCCAGACCAGCCGCCTGTCCTGCCGGCTCGTGGCCGATGTCCGCGCCGCGGGGGCCGTGGAGTTCACCGACGGGTTCGAGCAGGACAGAATCGGCTGGCGGGAGATCACCGCCGTCGGCGACGGGGTACGCCTGACCGGTTCCTCGGTGCCCGCCGTGAGTGTGAGCCGGGAGCTGCGGGCGTACCCCGACGACCTGCTGGCCGATCCGCTCGACCGGCGCACCGCCACGATGACCGTGTCCGGGCCCGGCGGCCTTCCCGCCTCCGGCGGCTCGGGCGCCGGAGGCGCCGCGGCGCCCGGCGGGATCGGGATCGGCGGGCCCGTCGGGGACGCGCTGACCGCCCTGGACAGGACGTTCACGGAGCTGGTCGGCTCGGACTCGCTGACGGTGCCGCTCGGGCTGCTGGCCGTCGGGCTGGCTGTGGTGCTGGGGGCCGGGCACGCGCTGATCCCCGGGCACGGCAAGACCATCATGGCCGCGTACCTGGCCGGGCGGCGCGGCCGCCCCCGCGACGCGCTCGTGGTGGGCGCGACGGTGACGGCCACCCACACGGCCGGGGTGCTGGTGGTGGGGTTGCTGCTGACGGTCTTCACGGCGCTGGCCGGGGAGTCGGTGCTGGCCTGGCTGGGCGTGGCCAGCGGCGCCCTGATCGCCGTCATCGGCCTCCGCCTCCTCCTGACCACCCGCCGCAACCCCCTCCACGGGCACGGGCACGGACAGGAGCATGGGCACGGAGACGGACACGGGCATGGACACGGGCGTGGGCATGGACACGGACATGGACACGGACATGGACACGGGCATGGGCACGGGCATGACGGCGCCGAAGTCGCGGGCGCCGACGGCACGGACAAGGGCAGGCGGGCCGGTCTGGTGGGGCTCGGCGTCGCGGGCGGCCTCGTCCCCAGCCCCTCGGCCCTGATCGTCCTCCTCGGCGCCATCGCA
Source organism: Nonomuraea sp. SYSU D8015 (assembly GCF_008065375.1). Taxonomy (GTDB): domain Bacteria; phylum Actinomycetota; class Actinomycetes; order Streptosporangiales; family Streptosporangiaceae; genus Nonomuraea. The sequence goes on along the minus strand of NZ_VJYI01000004.1, from coordinate 476,105 downwards.
CTCGGCCGCACCTGGTTCGGCGTGGCCCTGGTGACCGCCTACGGCATCGGCATGGCCGCGACCCTCACCGTCACGGGCCTGCTCCTCGTCAAGCTGGTCGACCGCCTGGAACGGCGCGCCTCGGCGGGCCGCCGCCTGGCCGCGCGCGTGTCGGGCCTGGCCCCGCTCGGCACGGCCGCGATGGTCGTACTCCTCGGCACGGGCCTGGCGCTCCGCTCGGTGGCCGCCCTCTAGCGCGACCTGCCACCCCCGCCTATAGTCATGCCCGTGACTACTCATGGACATGACTAGCACATGGCTCTCCGACACGCGGTCCTCGCGGCCCTCCTCGACGGCGAATACAGCGGCTACCAGCTCACCAAGATCTTCGACGTGGGCGTCTCCAACTTCTGGTACGCCAGCCCTCAGCAGCTGTACGCCGAGCTGACCAGACTGGAGGCCGACGGCCTGGTGGCGGGACGCGAGGTCGTCCAGCAAGGCCGCCCCAACAAGCGGGTGTTCACGGTCACCGAGGCCGGCATGGCCGAGCTTGCCGCCTTCGCCGCGGCGCCGCCCAAACCGCTGCTCATCCGCGACGACCTGGCCGTCAGAGTGCACGCCGTCGACCGGCTCGACCCCGCCCCCGTGATCGCCCAGCTCCACGAGCGGGCGGAGGAGGCCGCGGCCAAGCTGGCCCTGTTCGAGAAGATGCTCGTCCGCCTGCGCGGCGACCTGGACGAGGAGACGTTCCTCCGCCAGGGCGAACGCGTCGGCCCCTACCTGACCTGCCTCGGCGGATGCCGCCTGGAACGGGAGGTCCGTGACTGGTGCCTGCGGACCGCACGGACACTGAGCGAACGCGCCGCATATACCCGAAGGGAGCTGCCCTGATGTACAGCCGTTACGTCGCGCTCGGCGACAGCCAGACCGAGGGCCTGGGCGACGGCGACGACGTCCGCGGCCACCGCGGCTGGGCCGACCGCTTGGCCGAGCACCTGGCCCGCGCCAATCCGGGCCTCCTCTACGCCAACCTCGCCGTCCGCGGCCGGCGGGCCGCCCAGATCCGCGACGAGCAGTTGCCGATCGCGCTGGAGCTGCGTCCCGACCTGGCCACGGTCATGGCGGGCATGAACGACATCATCCGCCCCGGCTATGACGCCGCCGCGGTCGTCGGCGTCCTGGAGGACATGTTCGCCGCCCTGACCGGCGCGGGCGCCCACGTGATCACCATGACCTTCCCCGACTTCGCCAAGGTCGCACCGCTGGCCCGGCCGATACAGCCCAGGCTCCTCGACTACAACGCCCGCGTCCGCGACGCCGCCGCCCGCCACGGAGTCACGCTGATCGACACGTTTCCGCTGGCGTTCACCACCGACGCCAGGATGTGGAGCGTGGACCGGCTGCACGCCAGCCCTGAGGGGCACGCCCGGTTCGCCGCCGCGGTCGCGCACACCCTGGGCCTGCCGGGCAGCGACGACGCGTGGATGTCGCCGCTCCCGCCGTTGCCCGTACCGCCTGCCTGGCGGGCGGCGGCGACGGAGGTGAGGTGGCTGGCCACGTTCATGGGGCCGTGGATCGGGCGCCGCCTGCGGGGCCGATCCTCAGGCGACGGCCGCACCGCCAAGCGCCCCCTGCTCACGCCGGTGATCAGTGGAGATCAGTCGATATCGGGCACATCGTCGGCGTCGTAATCCACGTCACCGTCATCGGCCCGCCGCAGCTTGATGTCCTCCACCCACCCCTGGGCGAACCGGCGGATCTCCCTTGTCCGTTCCTCGTCCAGGCCATAGGCCTCGAAGGCCTCGTCGGCCATGCTGTCCACGAACTCCAGCCGTGAGAGGAGCTCGTGCACCGAGAAGGTGTCGTTGTGGACGACGGCGAGTTGCTCGAGCGCGCGGTAGGAGTACAGGTGCGCCGCCGCCGCGACGTCGATGATGTCGCGCGCGAGGCCGCGCTCGTGCACGGCACGCATCTTCAGCCCGATCGCGTCCTCCAGGCCGAGCACCTTGAGGCCGCCACATGTGATCGGCCGCTCCTGCAGCGCCTCGCGCAGGAGGTCGAACGCGCAGGTCTCGCCGGTCGTCGGGTCCTCAACCATCAGCCGGCCCATCCGAGGCGTCACCTCGATGACCGAGGCACGCAAGCCGGCCTCGTGGAATGCTTCCGTCACACCGCCGACCACGTCGGACAGAGGCATTTCCGTGGCGAAATCGAGGTCCTTGCTCAGGCGATCGGTGAGGCCGTGGCCTCGCATCGCATAGCCGCCCGCGAGCACCAGCCCGTAGCGCTCGCAGACCGGTGACACGGCGTCCAGCATGCGTGCCTGGAAAGGCGGGAAGTCCATCAGACGGCTCGCCGCAGCGGGAGCTTCCTCTCCCAGGCGTCTCGGTATCCGGGCCCCAGCCCTCTCCGCAGCAGCGGCCAGTCGGCGGCGAGGTGATCCGCGTTCAAGTACGACTCGTAGTCGACCCGCCGGCCGGTGGTGATCACGGTGCGATACATCTCCATCCGGATCCCGGGCTTCGACACGTCGAACTCGGTCAGCCCCGACCACGCCAGATGCGGCGGCAGAGCCACGACGCCCTCGGCCGGTCCGCGTAGATCGTCCAGGGAGTCGGGGATCTTGTCTTCCAGCCCCTCGTACCACGAAGGAAGCGTCATGACGTCAAGTATGCCGACGGCTACGCCGCGTGGAAGGCAGATCATGACGCCCGGAGAGGAACTCCTGGAAGGCGATCTTGGCCCGGATCACCGGCCGCCGCCAGCGTTCCTCCCGGTGGATCGCCCGCGCCATCTTCCGCGGCGACCGCTTGGCGAAGAACCAGTGGGCCCACGGCGAGCCGGGGCGCGCCAGCCGGATGGCGCCGACCAGGAGCATGGGCGGCACGAACAACCCGGCCATGCCGGTCCAGATCTTGCCCTTGAGCAGCGTGATCACGGCCAGCACCAGGTTGGCCACGATCAGCGCGGCCGGGCTGACCCAGGTGCCGTAGTCCCACGTCAGAGGGCGTAGCCCGATGAGGAGCAGGCCCGTGACGGCGATCGCGATGAAGACCGCGTCGACCGACGTGCGCCCCTCCTCCTCCCAGTACACGTCGTGCAGGTGCAGGATCAGCGCGAACTCGTCCAGCACCAGCGCCGACCCGACGCCGAAGATGCAGGCCGCGACCGCGTACGCGACCTGCGAAGCGGACGAGACGATGAGGCCGGTCACGCCGCCGACCAGCATCAGCACCACGCCGAACACCACGTGGTGGATGTGCATCTCGCCCACGTTCACGTTCCTGAACCAGCCGATCTTCGCCCGGATCAGGCGGACGTTGATGCGCGTGGCGATGAACGCCACGATGAGCGTGACGAAGTAACAGAACAGCGGCAGCCGTCCTGTTGCGACGATGTTGTGCTGAAACCAACTCCCCATGACCCCAAAACGATGGTACGGGGCGCATGCCGGGATCGCGTCAGGACAGGAACGCCCGCAGCAGGGCGGCCGTGCCCTCAAGGTGTTCGGTCATCGCACGGCGTGCCGCGTCCGGGTCGCCCGCGAGAATGGCGTCCACGATGGCCTGGTGCTGCACGGCGGCGTGGTCCAGATTGACCTGCAGCATGGGGATCGCGTTCAGCAGGTCGCTCACGCGCGACCGGGCGTCCGCGCATGTCGTGGCCAGCAGGGTCGAGCCGGTCAGCTCGGCGATGGACAGGTGGAAGGCCGTGTCGAGGCGGCGGTAGTCCTCCAGCGACGCCTCGTTGAGCTCCGCCAGCCTGCGGCAGAGCACGGACCGCTGCTCCTCCGTGAGCTCGGACGTGGCCAGCACCTGGGCCGCGCCGCACTCCACCGCCAGCCGGAACGTGAGGGCGTCCGCGAGGTCGTCCATGCCCATCTCGGCCACGGCCTGCCGCAGGTCGCCGGCGTCGGGCTCGGGCGGCACGTAGGTCACGAAGGCGCCTCCGTACCGGCCTCGCCGTACGTCGAGGTAGCCCGCGTCCGACAGGGCGCGGATCGCCTCGCGGAGCGTCACCCTGCTGATGCCGAGCTGGACCGCCAGCTCCCGCTCGGGGGGCAGCTTGTCGCCGGGCGGCACCACGCCCAGCTTGATGGCCTGGAGGAGGCGCTCCACGGTCTCCTCGAAGGCGTTGCCCGCTCGCACCGGACGCAACACCGTCATCAAACGCGCCGACTCGTCCAACGTGTCCTCAGGTCTTGACAAGGGATCCCGCCATGCACATCAATGGTCTGAGACTAGCCCAATCAACGGGAAAGCGCGCTATGCCAGATCGGAGCGACGTCACGTGAGAGCTGGGTTCCTGACCGTCGGCGAGCTGCGCGACGAGGTGACGGCCGGGCGCATTGACACCGTTCTGCTGGCGATCGCCGACATGCAGGGCCGGTTGCAGGGCAAGAGGCTGTCAGCGCGCTACTTTCTCGACGAGGTGGTGAACCACGGCTCTGAGGGCTGCAACTACCTGCTCGCGGTCGACATCGACATGAACACCGTCTCGGGGTACGCGATGTCGTCCTGGGAACGCGGATACGGCGACTTCGTGATGAAGCCGGATCTCGGCACCCTGCGCCGGGTGCCGTGGCAGGAGGGCACGGCGATGCTGATGGCGGATCTGGCCTGGGAGGGCGGCGGCGACGTGACCGCCTCGCCCCGCCAGATCCTGCGCAGGCAGCTCGCACGCCTCGCCGAGCGCGGCCTGGTCGCGTACGTCGGCACCGAGTTGGAGTTCATCGTCTACGAGGACAGCTACGAGGACGCATGGAAGCGGGCATACCGCGATATGTCGCCCGCGAACCTCTACAACGTCGACTACTCCCTCCTCGGCACCGCCCGCATCGAGCCGCTGCTGCGCCGCATCAGGCTCGGCATGGAGGGCGCGGGCCTGTACGTCGAGTCCGCCAAGGGCGAGTGCAACCTCGGCCAGCACGAGATCGCCTTCCGCTACGACGAGGCCCTGCGGACCTGCGACAACCACGCCATCTACAAGAACGGCGCCAAGGAGATCGCCGCCCAGGAAGGCAAGTCGATCACCTTCATGGCCAAGCCCAACCAGCGCGAGGGCAACTCCTGCCATATCCACATCTCCGTCCGCAGCCAGGACGGAGACCCCGTGATGGCCGGCGAGGGGCCGTACGGGCTCTCGCCGCTCGGCGCCCGCTTCATCGCCGGTCAGCAGGCCTGCCTGCGCGAGCTCACCCTGATGTACGCCCCCAACGTCAACTCCTACAAGCGCTACGTCCCCGGCAGCTTCGCCCCCACGGCCGTCAAGTGGGGCGTCGACAACCGCACCTGCGCCCTCCGGCTCGTCGGCCACGGCCATTCGCTGCGCGTGGAGAACCGCGTGCCGGGCGGCGACGTCAACCCGTACCTGGCGGTGTCGGCGCTGGTGGCGGCCGGGCTGCACGGCATCGACAACGAGCTGCCGCTGGAGGACCCGTACGAGGGCAACGCCTACGCCTCCGGCGCCGAGACCGTGCCGCACACGCTGCGTGACGCGCTCGCCCTCTTCGAGGGGTCGAAGCTGGCCCGCGAGGCGTTCGGCGAGGACGTGGTCGAGCACTACGCGAACAACGCGCGGGTGGAGCTGGCCGCGTTCGACGCGGCGGTGACGGACTGGGAGTTGTTCCGTGGTTTCGAACGGATGTGAGCATGAAGATCGTTAATCCGGCGACCGAGGACGTTCTCGCCGACGTCGAGCTCGCCGACGCCGCCGAGGTCGACCGGGCCGTGGAGCGTGCCAGGAAGGCGTACCCAGCCTGGCGCGACGTGGCCCCCGGCGACCGGGCCCGGCTGCTGCGGCGCTTCGCCGACCTGGTGGACGAGCACGGCGAGGAGCTGGCTGGGCTGGAGCTGGCCAACGCCGGGCACCCGATCGGGAGCGCCCGCTGGGAGGCCGGCGCCGTCCGCGACGTGCTGCACTTCTACGCCGCCGCCCCCGAGCGCAACCACGGCAAGCAGATCCCGGTGCCCGGCGGCGTGGACATCACGTTCCAGGAGCCCCTGGGCGTGGTGGGCGTCATCGTGCCGTGGAACTTCCCCATGTTGATCATGTCATGGGGCGTGGCCCCCGCGCTTGCGGCCGGTAACACCGTGATCGTCAAGCCCGCGGAATGGACTCCGCTGACCGCGCTGAGGCTGGCCGAGCTGGCCTTGGCGGCGGGCCTCCCCGAGGGGGTGCTCCAGGTCCTGCCTGGGGCAGGGGAGGTCGCGGGGGCCCGGCTGGTCGAGCACCCCGACGTGGCCAAGATCGTGTTCACCGGCTCCACCGAGGTCGGCAAGGAGATCGCCGCCAAGGCGGCGGCGCACGTCAAGCGCATCACGCTGGAGCTGGGCGGCAAGTCGGCAAATATTGTGTTCGCGGACGCGGACCTGGAGAAGGCCGCCAAAGCCGCCCCCTATGCGGTGTTCGACAACGCCGGCCAAGACTGCTGCGCCCGCTCCAGGCTGCTGGTCCAGGCCGACGTGTACGACGACTTCATGGCACTGCTCGCCCCCGCCGTCCAGGCCGTCAAGGTCGGCGACCCACTCGACGAGAGCACCGAGATGGGCCCGCTGATCAGCGCCGAGCACCTGGAACGCGTACGCGGCTTCGTCCGCGACCCCTACCTGCAGGGATCCTGCCCGCAGGGGAAGGGCTACTGGTTCCCGGCGACCGTGCTGACACCCGACGTCACCGACCCGGCGTTCACCGAGGAGATCTTCGGGCCCGTGGTGTCGGTGGCGTCGTTCAAGGACGAGGCCGACGCCGTGCGGGTCGCCAACGACACCCCGTACGGGCTGAGCGGGTCCATCTGGACCCGCGACGTCGGGCGGGCGCTGCGCGTGGTCAGGGCGGTCGAGTCGGGCGCCCTCTCGGTGAACTCGAACTCGTCGGTGCGCTACTGGACCCCGTTCGGCGGTTTCAAGCAGTCCGGCCTCGGCAGGGAACTCGGCCCGGACGCCCTGGCGGCGTTCACCGAGACCAAGAACGTCTTCATCTCCTGGGAGTGAGATCAGGTGCAGCGGTTGCAGGATCGGGTGGCGGTCATCACCGGCGCGGGCAGCGGGATCGGGCTGGCCACGGCGCGCCGGTTCGCCGAGGAGGGCGCCAAGGTCGTCTGCGTGGACGTCGACGAGGAGGCGGGCGCCAAGGCCGCGAACGAGGTCGGCGGCCTGTTCGTCAAGGCCGACGTGACCAGCGAGGACGACGTCGTCCGGATGTACGAGACGGCGCACGCCACGTACGGCGGCGTCGACATCGCCTTCAACAACGCCGGCATCTCGCCGCCCGACGACGACTCGATCCTGGAGACCGGCATCGACGCCTGGCGCCGCGTCCAGGAGGTCAACCTGACCAGCGTCTATCTGTGCTGCAAGCACGTCATCCCGTACATGCGGCGGCAGGGCAAGGGCTCGATCATCAACACCGCGTCCTTCGTGGCCGTCATGGGCTCGGCGACGTCGCAGATCTCCTACACCGCCTCCAAGGGCGGGGTGCTGGCGATGTCACGCGAGCTGGGCGTGCAGTTCGCCCGGGAGGGCATACGCGTCAACGCGCTGTGCCCCGGACCGGTGAACACGCCGCTGCTGCGGGAGCTGTTCGCCAAGGACCCGGAGCGGGCGCAGCGGCGGCTGGTGCACGTTCCCGTGGGGCGCTTCGCCGAGGCGTCCGAGATCGCGGCGGCGGTGGCGTTCCTGGCCAGCGACGACGCGTCGTTCATCACGGCCAGCGAGTTCCTGGTGGACGGCGGCATCTCCGGCGCCTACGTGACGCCGCTCTAGGAGGCCTTCCGTGCGTCCCGTCATCGGCATCACCTGTTACGTCGAGCCCGCCGCGTTCACGGTGTGGACGGACATGACCGTCGCGTTGCTGCCGTACATGTACGTGGAGCAGGTCGTACGCGCCGGCGGGCAGCCCGTCGTGCTGCCGCCGGCGGGCGAGCCGGCGCGGCTGGTGGAGCGGCTGGACGGGCTCATCCTGGCCGGGGGCGGCGACATCGACCCGGGGCGGTACGGGGAGACGGCGGAGGCCAAGACCGGCTACATCCGGAAATTTCGAGATGACGCGGAGTTTGACCTGCTCGCCGCGGCCCTCGACGCCGAGCTGCCGTTCCTCGGGATCTGCCGCGGCCTGCAGGTGCTCAACGTCGCCCTCGGCGGCACCCTGCACCAGCATCTCCCCGACGCGGTGGGGCACGAGGGCCACTCCCCCGCGCCCGGCCGCTTCGGCCCGCTGCCCGTCACTCCGGTGCCCGGCACGCGCCTGGCCAAGACGCTGGGCACGGACCCGGTGACGGTCCCGCACTACCACCACCAGGCCATCGACCGCCTCGCCGCAGACCTCACGGTCTCCGCCACCGCCGAGGACGGCACGATCGAGGCGGTGGAGCTCGACTCGGGGCCGTTCACGCTGGCCGTCCAGTGGCACCCGGAGGCCGCCGACGACTGCGCCCTCTTCGAGGCCCTGGTCGCCGCCTGCTAACGCTCGCCGACCGCCCTCGCGACCCGCCACCACCTCCGAGGCCCCGCGACCACCTCCCCGACCTGACCGCCGCACCTTCCCGCACCCGCCTTCCCAACGCCCGACCGACCGCTCCCCACGCCCCTCCCGGCGCCCCACCGGCCGCTCCCCATGCCCTCAGGCGCCCCACCGCAGGCTCGCCACCTGCCCCCTTCCGGCGCCGGGTCGGCGAGACGATGTGCGGTGCAGTTCGGCGCAACACGCACGGCGCCCAGCCATTCGCCCGCCCCGCAGCCCACGCACGCCCACACCGGCACCCGCACCAGTACCAGCACCCCGACGGCTATCGGACCGGCTCCAGCACACCCGTCACCATGACGGCACCCGCGCCGTACTTGTCGTCCATCCTCCTCCGCAGATCATCGGTCGCCACCCACACGGCCACCTCCACCCGGTTCCGCGTCACGCTGGAGGACACCGCGGTGAACCCGCCCTCCCCCAACTCCCCCTCGACCTGCCGCTGAATCTCCCGCAACTCGGCCTCGCTGCGCTGCGCACCGCTGACGCAGAGCGCGCCGCCCCAAACCTCCCGGATCCACTTCTCACGGCCGGCCAGATCCCCGGTGAACCTCAGGTTCAGCACCAGCCGCTTCGGGTCGTTGCCCTGCTTCTCCATCTCCTCGGGAGTAGTAGGCGCCGGATCAGGAAAGTTCTGGTCGATCCACGCCCCCGCGAACTCCTCGGCCGTCGCGGCCCGCGCCATCGCCTTCTCCAGCGACTCCTGCGTCGCCTTGGCGGGGTCGACCGGCCGCCAGCCGCCCTCGGGCTCCGGGCAAGGGCTGGCGAAGTCGTCCTCCGTCGCCGGGTCCCGCCGCTCCGCCACGGGCTCGCCCGGCGGCTCCGTGAGCGTCAGCCTGGCGCCGTCCCAGGTGCCCACGACGCGGTACTCGCCCCACTTCACGCCGCCACGCGACTCGTGCTCGACCTTGCTCCAGTCCCACCCCACGACGTCCGGGCCGCCGCACTGCGGCGGGTCCGACTCGAGGACCGCCTGGCACAGCTGGGGCCCGTGCCCGCCGCCTTCCAGCACGGTAAGACTGGCCTGGTAGCGCGTCGGCGGCGTCGGAGGTGCGTGGGACGTGACCTCCTGGGCGCCACAGGACGTGATGGTGAGGGCGGCCGCCAGGCCGAGAGCCGCCATTCGCCGATTCATACCCCTTTCCACGTCATCGCTCCCCAAGCGGTTCACGGGAGTCGCCACGCGACAACACCCCCATAACACCACTAGGCTGGCGGGCATCACCGACGAAACCGTGCGGGAGAGTGCCCTGACAGCCGGTCAGGGCCCCTGAAGGAGCAAGCCCTCCCCGCGAACCTCTCAAGGCAAAGGACCGCACGGCATACGAAGAAGAAATCTGCCAAGTGGGCTGGCGCTACGGCCGTACCGGGCACGACGCAGGGCGACAGTCCGCTTGAGTCAGGTTTCTTGTTCGACGGTGTCCTCTGGAAAGCAGGCCTGTGGGGCCTCGCCGAAGGTGAAAGTCCGGCAAAAACCGGGCGAAGCTCTCAGGCATCGATGACAGAGGGGGAGGATGCTGGCATCCGATCCTGTCCTGAGGTGCGAACATGTCCCGACCGACACCGCTACGAGACGTTCATGAGAGCCTCGGCGCCACGCTCACCGACTTCGCGGGGTGGCTCATGCCCTTGCGATACGGCAGTGAGTCCGCCGAGCACAACGCCGTCCGCAACGCGGCCGGGCTGTTCGACCTCTCTCACATGGGCGAGATCTTCCTGACGGGACCGCAGGCCGGCGAGGCCCTGGACTACGCGCTGGTCGGCCACCTGTCGGCGCTGGCGCCCGGCAGGGCCAGATACACCATGATCGTCAACGAGCGGGGCGGAGTGCTCGACGACCTCATCGTCTACCGGCTCGGGGACGAGGAGTTCATGGTGGTGGCGAACGCCTCAAACTACGAAAAAGTCAGTGATGAGCTGAAAAATCGCGCGAAGTCGTACAACGTGGTGGTGGAAGATCGCTCCGACCAGTACGCGCTGATCGCCGTCCAGGGCCCGCGTTCCCAGGAGATCCTCGCCACGCTCACCGACGCCGACCTGGACGGACTCAAGTACTACGCCGGCCTGCCCGGCCTGGTGGACGGCCGGCGGGCGCTCATCGCCCGCACCGGCTACACCGGCGAGGACGGCTTCGAGCTCTTCGTCGCCAACCAGGACGCGGTGCCGCTCTGGAACGCCGTCATGGCGGCCGGCGAGCCGTACGGGCTCAAGCCCGCGGGCCTGTCCGCCCGCGACACGCTCCGGCTCGAGGCCGGAATGCCGCTGTACGGCAACGAGCTAAACGCCGAACTCACCCCGTTCGACGCGGGGCTGGGCAGGGTGGTGAAATTCGACAAGCCCGGCGACTTCGTCGGCAGGTCGGCGCTCGAGGCGGTCAAGGACGACCCGCCGCGGCGCCGCCTGGTCGGCCTGGTCGCGCGGGGCCGCCGGGTGCCGCGCCACGGCTACCCGGTCACCAAAGACGGCGCCGTCGTCGGCGAGGTCACCAGCGGTGCGCCCTCCCAGACCCTGGGCAAGCCCATCGCGATGGCCTACGTGGACACCGGCGTCGCAGAAGGCCTGGCTGTGGACATCCGGGGCAGCCAAGAACCTATGGACCTGGTAGAGCTGCCCTTTTACAGGAGGAAGAAGTGAGCAACATCCCTGACGAGCTGAGCTACACCAAGGAGCACGAGTGGGTGGCCGGGGTCGAGGACGGGTTGACCGTGACCGTCGGCATCACCGACTACGCCGCCGAGGCTCTTGGTGACGTCGTCTACGTGCAGCTCCCCGAGGTCGGTTCGATCGTCGAGGCCGGCGACTCCGTCGGTGAGGTGGAGTCCACCAAGTCCGTGAGCGAGATCTACACGCCTGTCGGCGGTGAGGTCGTCGAGGTCAACCAGTCCGTTGCGGACGACCCGTCGCTGGTCAACAGCGACCCGTACGGCGAGGGCTGGATGTTCCGCGTGCGCATGGAGGGCGACCCCGAGGACCTTTTGTCCGCCGAGGAGTATGCGGCACTCACCTCAGGCGACTCCTGAAGTTTCCCGCCGGGGCTCGGCACCGGGCCCCGGCCTTCGCGATGAAAGGCGCACATCAATGGCGATCAGCGTCTTCGACCTCTTCAAGATAGGCATCGGCCCCTCCAGCTCCCACACGGGCGGCCCGATGGCGGCCGCACACAAGTTCGCCCGCGGCCTGCATGACGACGGCCTCCTGGCGCAGGTGGAGCGCGTCGAGGCGATCCTGTACGGCTCACTGGGCCTCACCGGCAAGGGCCACGGCAGCGACAAGGCCGTCCTGCTGGGGCTGTCGGGCGAGAAGCCCGAGCTCGTGGACGTGGACACGGTCGAGGACCGCCTGGCCGCGATGCGCGCGTCGGGCACGGTCAAGCTGTACGGCACCCACGAGATCCCCTTCGTGGTCGGCCAGGACCTCGTCTTCGAGCGCAAGATCTCGCTCCCCGAGCACCCCAACGGCATGCGCTTCACCGCGTACACCGCCGAGGGCGAGCCACTGCGGGAGAAGGTCTACTTCTCGGTCGGCGGCGGCTTCGTCGTGGACGAGAACGCCACCGGCGCCGACCGCATCAAGCCGGACGACACCGTCCTCCCCTACCCCTTCACCACGGGGGAAGAGCTCCTCAAGCACTGCACCAACACGGGTCTGTCGATCTCCGCTCTGATGCTGGAGAACGAGAAGGCCTTCGGCCGCACCGAGGAGGAGATCCGCGCGGGCGTCCTCAACCTGTGGCGCGTCATGTCCGAGTGCGTGCGCCGCGGCATCTCCAAGGAAGGCGTCCTCCCCGGCGGACTCAAGGTCAAGCGCCGCGCCAACCAGCTCCACCGCCGCCTGCAGTCGGAGCCACCCGAGAAGGACCCGCTGCAGGCGATGGACTGGGTGACGTTGTTCGCGCTGGCGGTCAACGAGGAGAACGCCGCCGGCGGCCGCATCGTCACCGCCCCCACCAACGGCGCCGCCGGCATCATCCCGGCCGTCCTCACCTACTACACCCGCTTCGTCCCCCACGCCGACGACGACGGCGTGGTCCGCTTCCTCCTGACGGCCGCCGCGATCGGCGTCCTGTTCAAGGAGAACGCCTCGATCTCGGGCGCCGAGGTGGGCTGCCAGGGCGAGGTCGGCTCGGCCTGCTCGATGGCCGCCGCCGGCCTCACGGAGGTCCTCGGCGGCACTCCGGAGCAGGTGGAGAACGCCGCCGAGATCGGCATCGAGCACAACCTGGGCCTGACCTGCGACCCGATCGGCGGCCTGGTGCAGATCCCGTGCATCGAACGCAACGCGGTCGCCTCCAACAAGGCCATCACGGCGGCCAGAATCGCCCTACGTGGCGACGGCCGCCATTACGTGGCCCTGGACAAGGCCATCAAGACGATGCGGGACACGGGCCGGGACATGCTGGACAAGTACAAGGAGACGTCGCGCGGAGGCCTGGCCGTCAACGTGATCGAGTGCTGAAGCCTGTACCAGGGATGGGGCAGTCCGTCCCTGGTACAGGCCTCGGCAGCTCCGAGCCGCTCAAATGCGCATTTAGCGGGTACGCGGTGCAGCGCATCACATCACCGCCAGCTGTCGACGTGATCGAGTACACACGCAAGCAGCCCACCGCGTCCCTCAAGGACATTTCACCTTCATGCTGCTCTCCCTGCCCGCGCGGAGCGCTAAACTGTTTCAGGCCCGCTTTGGCGGGAGCAACGCGGGCGTGGCGAAATGGCATACGCGGCAGGTTTAGGTCCTGTTGGTGGAGACACTGTGGGGGTTCGAGTCCCCCCGCCCGCACATCTACGCACCGGGCCGACGCTTGTTTCGCTCGGTGAATGTCGCCGTTTGCGAGTGACAGTTCGGACACAGGAGTCGCAGGTTTTCCCGGCGATTGTCCAGCGGATTACCGTTGACGTGGTCCACCTCCAGTGTCAGCGGTGCCCCTTGCCAGACTGCTCCGATCCCGCACTCCACACACGCGACCGGAACGCCGATCTCAGCCAGCGCACGCCGCAGGACCGCGCCAGGGGTGCGGCGCGCGCCGGAAGGACGCTGCACGAGAACGGCTCTGGGGTCTCGGCGTGGTTTGGCCATCACCGCACTGGTGAACGTGCGTGTCTCGCCGACCGGCAGTCCGAGATAGCGCATCATGGACGCCGACGAACGCGACTCCTCAGCCGCGAGCCCGACCTCGTCCTAGGGTTACATGGGAAAAGTGCGATATATCTATGCCAAGGGCCTTGATGCGGCGACTGATATGTGAATGCGCTCCACCGCGTCGCGGGATTTCGAGGTGGTCGAGAACCCATAGACGCTCATGGAAGCCGCCACGGCCGCAGACAGTAGCTCATGTGTATATTTGCTTCTTGATGTACGTCGAAACTGGCTGGTGTCGATGCCGAACTCGACCGATGCCAGCCTACTCGGGATCGGGAAGCACGCCCTCCACACCGGGCCTCTGCGGGCAAAAGACGACTTCATCCGGAAGGTCATAGCACGACACTGCGGGGCGATCGGGGATGACGAAGGGACGCTGCGGCCCCCATTCGCTGTATTCCCAATACATCCTGTGATGATCGTGCCGGTCGGCCAGGTTGCTCACCACGGCCACCGCAGTGCCGCCGAGCAGTGCGCCCAGGATGAGACCGATCAACCCCGCCCCGGCGATCTGCGCCGGCTTCCGCCGGACGAAGTCGCGGAAGGAGTCGGAGCGCGGTGGCGGTTGCTGGGACGAGCCCATTCCGGCCGAGCCGGGCATCGCATGCGCCGTCGTGGTGTAGTCAGGGGGCCCTGGGGGGATCTCGCCGTATTTCAGGCCCGACTGCGTGGGGTAGACATCCGTGTCGCGTCCGCTCGAAGAGGCAGCGGTCTCGTCCGAGGTCGGGTCGCGCGGTGCTTCCTCTTCACCGCGCGACCCGGCGTCGCGATCATGATCCGCCATCACGATCTCCCTTTACTCGCCCTAAGGGCGCTCCCAGGAAAGAGAATGCCCAATCGACCGTAAGCCCCGCGTAAGCGCCTGGTCATGTGCGACCTGGGTCGTAGTCGTACTTCCGCCTGGAGACGGACCTATACCGGATCCGCGCTGCATATCGTGATGATGTGTTCGGCAGGGTACGGGCGTGGTCCAGACGCCACGAGAAGCTGGCGGGCGTCCTCCGGGTCGCTCCTCTCGCCGCGCTGTGCGCCATCCTGGCGGTGCCGTACTCGGCCAACAGCCCGCCCGGCGGCGGATACCCGACCGTGGCCGGATACCTGGCCCTGTCGGCCATGCTGCTGGCGCCGCTGCTCTGGCGCGACCGGCCGGTCGTCGCCTTCGCCGTCGTATCGCTGGTCAGCTTCGGCCAGTGGCTGGCGGACGTCCAGGTGCTGCCGGCCAACTTCGCGGTGCTGGTCGCGCTCTGGGCGGTGGCCTACCAGTGCTCGTTCCGCTGGGCGGTGGCGGCCGGACTGGTGGCCGAGCTCGGGATCTTCCTGGCGCTGGTCAACTGGGACACGCCCACGTTCGGCATGTTCTTCAGCGGCTCGATCTTCGTGGTCACCATCTGGCTGACCGGCCTGTACGCCAACACCCGCAGACGCTACCTGGAGGGCCTTGAGGAGCGCGCCGAGCGGGCCGAACGCGAGCGCGACCAGCAGGCCAGGATGGCCGCCGCGGCCGAGCGCGCCAGGATCGCCAGGGAGCTCCACGACGTCGTCGCCCACAACGTCAGCGTGATGGTGGTGCAGGCCGACGGCGCCGGATACGCCCTGGACAGCGACCCGGAGCAGGCCCGCCAGGCCGTCAGGAACATCTCCAAGACGGGCCGTGCCGCGCTCGCCGAGATGCGCAGGCTGGTCGGCGTGCTACGCGACGACGAGC
This sequence comes from Nonomuraea sp. SYSU D8015, assembly GCF_008065375.1. Taxonomy (GTDB): domain Bacteria; phylum Actinomycetota; class Actinomycetes; order Streptosporangiales; family Streptosporangiaceae; genus Nonomuraea. Next base: position 460,765 of record NZ_VJYI01000004.1, on the reverse strand, counting down.
ACGGCGACACCGACTACACCCCGCAGCCCGGGCTGGCCCAGCTGGAGGAGCTGGTGCGCGGCTCGGCCGTGCCCGCCCGGCTGCGCGTCGCCGGGGCGCCCCGCGAGCTTCCCGAGGGCCAGCAGCTGGCGATCTACCGCATCGTCCAGGAGGCCCTCACGAACGCGCTCAAACACGGCGGCCCGGACGTCCAGGCGGTCGTGGAGATCGAGTACGGCGGTCCGGAGCTGGTGGTGCGCGTGACCGACGACGGCAGGGGCGCCGCGGCGCCGAGGAGCCCCGACGGCCACGGGCTGATCGGCATGCGCGAGCGGGTCGGCATGTACGGGGGCGCGGTGTGGGCCGGGCCCAGGCAGGGCGGCGGCTTCGAGGTGCTGGCCAGGTTGCCCCTGGTCAAGGCGGCGTAGAGGAGGCGGCCTGGTGATACGGGTGATGCTGGTCGACGACCAGGAGCTGTTGCGTGCCGGGTTCCGTATGGTGCTCGGCGCGCAGCCGGACATCGAGGTGGTGGCGGAGGCCGGCAACGGGGTCGCGGCCCTGGAGCTGCTGAAGACCACCGAGGTGGACGTCGTGCTCATGGACGTGCGCATGCCGGCCATGGACGGCGTCGAGGCGACCAGGCGGATCGACGGCCCGAAGGTGCTGATCCTGACCACGTTCGACCTGGACGAGTACGCCTTCGCGGCCATCAAGGCGGGCGCGGCCGGGTTCCTGCTGAAGGACGTGCCTCCGGACGATCTGATCGACGCCATCCGGCACGTGCACGCGGGCGACGCCGTGGTGTCACCGAGCACGTTACGGCGCATGCTCGACAAGTTCGCCGCGCAGCTGTCGTCGGAGGAGCCGGTGGCGGCGGCGGCCGACCTGACGCCGCGCGAGCGGGAGGTGCTGCTCATGGTGGCGCGCGGCCTGTCCAACATGGAGATCGCGAACCGCCTGGAGGTCGCCGAGGCGACCGTGAAGACGCATCTGGGGCGGGTGCTGGCCAAGCTGGGGCTGCGGGACCGGGCCCAGGTGGTGGTGTACGCGTACGAGAGCGGGCTCGTCGTGCCGTCCCATCGACCGAAAGTCTGACCGGGGTCATCTGGAGTCCTACGAGAAGTCCCTCCTCAGGGCCCATGGATCGGGACTTTTCCACTCCTAGCGTGAGTCGCGTATTTCGAGCATCCGCGACAAGGAGTGAATGTGACGCTCACCCAGGCCCCGCCCGCCGTGGTGGCCACGAATCTGACCAAGGTGTACGGCCAGGGCGACGCCGCCGTGCACGCCCTCCGCGGGGTGGACGTGGCCTTCCAGACCGGGGCGTTCACCGCCATCATGGGCCCGTCCGGCTCGGGCAAGTCCACGTTGATGCACTGCCTGGCCGGGCTCGACACCGCCACCTCGGGCACCGTGCGCATCGGCGACGTGGAGCTGACCGGGCTCAACGACCGGCAGCTCACGCTGCTGCGCCGTGAACGGATCGGATTCGTCTTCCAGGCGTTCAACCTGCTGCCCACGCTGACCGCCGAGCAGAACATCCGCCTGCCGCTGGACATCTCCGCCCGCCAGGCCGACCCGGCGCTCTTCGACCTGGTCGTCGACACGGTGGGGCTGCGGGACCGGCTCGCGCACCGGCCGACCGAGCTGTCCGGCGGACAGCAGCAGCGCGTGGCCGTGGCCAGGGCGCTGATCAGCAAGCCCCAGGTGATCTTCGCCGACGAGCCGACGGGCAACCTGGACTCGCGCAGCGGCGCCGAGGTCCTCTCCTTCCTGCGCACGTCGGTACGCGAGCTGCACCAGACCATCGTCATGGTCACGCACGACCCGGTGGCGGCCTCGTACGCCGACCGCGTGATATTCCTGCGCGACGGCGAGCTGGTCACCGAGATCACGGCGCCGACGCCGCAATCCGTGCTGGACACGCTCGTGAAGCTGGAAAGGGCGTGAGGACGTGCTGAAGACGGCGCTGGCCGGGCTGCGCGCACACCGCCTCCGGCTGCTGCTCACCTCAGTGGCGATCATGCTGGGGGTGGGGTTCATCGCGGGCACGTTCGTGCTCAACGACACCATTCAGGCGGGGTTCACCGAGCGGGTCACGGCCGATGCGGACAAGGTCGACGTGGCCGTGCTGCCGAAGGACCCCGACGGCGTCCTGTCCGAGGAGATCCTGGCACGCGTACGCGCCGTCGCGGGCGTGACCGAGGCGCAGGGCCTGGTCCGGGCGCCCGCGCCACTGCTCGGCAAGGACGGCAAGGCCGTCGGCAGCGTGCCCACCACGGCCGTCTCCATCGTCCGCGGGCCGCTGGACCGCAGCACGATCGTCGCCGGCAGCGGCCCGGGCACCGACGACCAGGCCGCCGTGCTCGACGAGAACACCGCCAAGAGGGAGGGCTTCCGGCTCGGCGACACGATCACCGTGCTCGACGGCAGGCAGCGCGAGCACACGTTCACGCTCGTCGGGCTGCTCGACCCCGGCGTCGACCAGGAGCTGGCCTACACCGGCGTGGTGGGCTTCACCACGGCGACCGCGCAGCGGATGACCGGCGTGAAGGGGTACGACGAGATCGACGTCGCGGGAGCCGCCCCCGGGCTGAAGCAGGCCGTGGCGGCGGCCGCCGGGGGCGCGGCCGTGGTCAAGACCGGTGAGGAGCTGGCCGCCGACCTGGCCAAGGCGGCGGGGTTCGAGATGCGGTCGCTGACCATGGGACTGCTGATGTTCGGCGTCGTGGCGATGATGGTGGCCGCGCTGGTCATCTACAACACGTTCGGCATCCTCGTCGCGCAACGCACCAGGGAGATGGCGCTGCTGCGGTGTATCGGCGCCACGCGGGGGCAGGTGTTCGGCTCCGTCCTGCTGGAGTCGGTCGTGGTCGGGCTGATCGCCGCCGGGCTCGGCGTGGCCATCGGGTACGGCCTGGCGGCCCTCGCGCTCGCCGTCCTCGGCGCGCTCGACGTCCAGTTGCCCACCGACGCGGCCGTCACGCCGGAGCCCGTCACGATCGCCATCGGCCTGGCCGTCGGACTGGTGGTCACCGTGGGCGCTGCGCTGCTGCCGGCCCGGTCGGCCACGCGGGTCCCGCCGGTGGCGGCACTGCGTACGCAGGCGGAGGAGCAGACGTTCCGCACGGGGGCGCTGCGCTGGAGCTTCGCGGCGCTGTTCCTGCTGGCCGGGATGGGGACGACCGGCTTCGGCGTGTGGGGGATGCCGCCCGGCGCGCCGCCCACGATGTTCGTGGTGATGGCCGGTGGCGCGCTGACGTTCCTGTCCGTGCTGATCCTCGGGCCGGTGCTGGTCAGGCCGCTGAGCGCGGCGGTGGGCCGGATCCCGGCGCGGCTGTTCGGCGTGCCGGGGCGCCTGGCGCTGGACAACTCCGCGCGCAACCCCAGGCGGGCCGCGACCACGACCGTGGCGCTCACGATCGGGGTGACGCTGATGACGCTGATCTCGGTGCTCAGCGCCTCCACCAGGGTGACCGTGTGGACCAAGCTCGACGAGCAGTTCCCCGTGGACTACATGCTGGCCGCGCAGGGGCGCGAGGCCGGGGTGCCCCGCTCGGTCGCCGATGAGCTGCGCGGCGAACCGGAGCTGGCCTCGGTCCTGCAGATCCGCGAGACCCCGGCCAAGGTGGCGGGCCACGGCTACGACATCGGCACCTTCCACGGAACGGTCACCCCTGAGGTCGTCGCCGGGTCCATGTCCGGGCTGGCCGAGGGCCAGGTGGCGCTGCTCGACCACGCGGCAGAAAAACTGGGGGTGAGGGTCGGCGACACCGTGCGGGTCACGACGGAGCGGGCCGGGACCGTGCCGCTGCGGGTGGTCGCCGTGCTGAACGGGACCAACTCCTCGCTGCCCGCTCTTACCGTGGCCGAGCGGCCGTTCGACACGTACTTCGACGAGGTGCCCGACACCACCGTGTTGATCAACATCCGGGACGGCGTGCCACCCGACCGGGCCCGCCAGGTGGTGGAGGCGGCCATCGCCGCCTATCCGACGGTCCAGCTGGCCAGCTCCACCGAGGTACGCGGCCAGTTCGACGAGACCCTGGACATGCTGCTCATGATCATCACCGGGCTGCTGGGACTGGCGATCCTGATCTCGTTGCTGGGCATCGCGAACACGCTGTCGCTGTCGGTCCACGAACGCACCAGGGAGTCCGCGTTGCTGCGGGCGCTCGGGCTGACCCGGCCGCAGCTGCGCCGGATGTTGTCGATCGAGGCGCTGGTGCTGGGGCTGATCGGGGCGCTGGTCGGGGTGGTGCTCGGACTGGCGTACGGGTGGGCGGCCGTGATGTCGATGCTGGACGGGGCCGTGCTGTCGGTGCCGGTGCCGCAGGTCGTGCTGTTCGTGGCGCTGTCGGGAGTGGCCGGCGTGGTGGCCGCCGTGCTGCCGGCCCGGCGTGCGGCGCGGGCCTCGATCGTCGGTGCCCTCGCCATCGGGTGAGCCGGACGAAGGGCTCCCAAGACGCATAAATCCGAAAAACGCGGATAGAGGGAGCGCAACCCGGCGGCGCGAGCTGCCCCGGACTGTCACCCCCGCAGCCCGCACGCCGTGCCAGGGCGGTCGGGCGTCTTATGGGGGCGACGCCCGGCCCTCCGTCATCGGCCGACGGCCCCGCCTTATGAGATGCCACCGTCAGAGGGCGCAGGGCCCGCCTAGAGGACGGCACCGTCATGAGGGCGCAGGGCCCGGCATAGAGGACGGCACCGTCATCGCGGCATGGGGCCCGGCCACAGCTCGGCGACCGTCTCCGGGTCGAGGAGCGGCCGGGCCACCACCTCGCCGGTGGCCCTGTCGATCACGATGCACCCGCCGCCCACCGTCTCCGGCAGCGTGCCGGGATCGTCGGCATCGAGCTCCCGCACCCAGGCGACATATCCGTCATGGAACCCGAAGACACCTACCGGCAGCGCCTCGTGCGGCGGCCGCACCCCGTTGAAGTATTCCTCAGCCAGCGCCCTCGCCTGATCCAGGTTCATCGCGGCCGCCCCTGCCGGTCGAGTATCACGCAGAACACCCCGGTCACCGTCGTGTAGGGAGGCTCGACGGACATGTGCCCCCGCTGCGCGTCGATCCAGATCACCTCGCCGTCGGCGTTGACGGCGTTCCAGGCGTGGGTGCCGCCGCCCGGCCAGCGCACCACGAGCACCGCGCCCGCCCCGTGCCCGGCCTCGAGCAGCCGCCGCGCGATCATCGGGTACGCGTGCCGCCCCTGCCCGGCGTACTCCAGGCGCTGGCCCACCCACCGCTCGATCCTGGCCGTGCTGCCCCGCTCACCGGTGAGCAGCGGCCGGCCGATCCTGTCGTACTCCGGCATCCTGGGCGCAGCCGTCGCGGGCTCGCCGTGCCAGGTGGACAGCACGGCCAGCGCGCAGTCGGCGGCATTGGAGGACCTGAACGGGTCGTCCGCGGGCCCGCCGCCGTTGATCAGCCGGATCCACGTGCCGCGCGGGTCGGGGAAACGTGAGCCCGGCGGCAACGCCTCGATCAGGTCCCGCTCCGCCTGCGGATCCGGGTGCGCGAGCCCGCCCGGCACCCCGTACGGCCGGCATTCGGCAAGCCGGGGCGGCCGGTGTGGCCAGTCGAACCAGTCACCCTCGGCGACCCGCTCGGCAGGCGCGTCGAGCACGTCGAACCACCGCTCGGAGGCCAAGGCAGCACTGTCGTCCTCGCTCAACGGCGCGGGGCTCGATCCGGCCGGTGGCGCCGCGTCGCCGGACCTTCCCCTGTCAGGCGCGTCCACGGGCTCCGGCACGTCCAGGGGCTCTAAGGTCGTCGTGGCGTCGGGAGCCCCGCGGTCCTGCACGGACGCGGTGTCCCTCTCGGCGGCCCGCTCGTAGTCGAGCCACCGCACCCCATCGCCGACGACGGGGTTGTACTGCCCCTCTGGAAGGACCCACCGGACACTCGGCTTGCGCTCGCGGAACACGGCTTGCCTCCTGTCATCCTCGACGACCGATCGTAGAGGCGTCGTCACTCACAGGAGGCGAAGTCGGGAAGATTCACCGCAGGAAACAGCGCCCTTACCTGCACAAAAAGGCCAGATCAGTCAGTCCAGGCCCAGCTTTTTCTTCAGCGAGGCCACGTGCCCCGTCGCCTTCACGTTGTACAGAGCGTGCTCGATCTTCCCGTCCCCGTCGATGACGAACGTCGAGCGGAGGACCCCCACGACCTCCTTGCCGTACAACTTCTTCGTGCCGTACGCGCCGTAGGCCCGATGGACGGCCAGCTCGGGGTCCGACAGCAACGGAAAGGTCAGCGCGTCGCGCTCGGCGAACTTCGCCAGCTTCTCCGGCTTGTCCTTCGACACGCCGAGCACCACGAAACCCTCGGCCGTGAGCCGGCTCAGGTTGTCGCGGAAATCACAGGCCTGCTTGGTGCAGCCGGGCGTCATGGCGGCAGGGTAGAAATAGAGGATCACCCGCTTGCCGCGGTAGGTGTCGAGGGAGACGGTGCCGCCGTCGGCGGTGGGGAGCGTGAACTCGGGCGCGGCGTCGCCGGGCGCGAGCTTGGTCTCTGGGTGCTTGGTTTCGGTCACGGGGCCCTCCTGAGTTCTTCCCGCAAACTTACCGGCCCTGCCGCCGTGCCGTGCGGTAGGACGACCTGACAGACTGATCACGACCAGAGCGGGCAGTGCGGCCACGCGAAACGGTCGAGAGGAGAGCCATGGCTGACACCGATCCCGACGAGCTGGAGCGGCGGATCGCGCGCACGCGCGCGGAGTTGGCGCAGACGGTCGACGCCATTGCCGACCGGGTGAGCCCCAAACGGGTCGCCGAGCGTACGGTGGCCGACGTCAAGACCAGGGCCGGGCACTTCGTGGCGTCCGTGGGCGATGCCCTCGGGGTCACGCCCAAGCCGGTCGACTACGGCCCCGACACCGAGCGGGTGTGGGAGGAGGAGCGGCCCGACCTGGCGCCCGTGCTGATCACGGTGGGCGCGGTGCTGGCCGTGGGGGCGGCCATCGTGCTCTGGCGGCGCCGCCGGCGCCGCTGACGACTGGCCGGCCTCACAGGAAGGTCTTGCCCTCGCCTCGGTACGTGGGCGCCGACTCCACGAGGGTGTCGCCCTCGACGAGGTGCAGGGCGTCGAAGCGCTCGCACAGCTCGCCCGCCTTGGCGTGCCTGAACCACACGCGGTCGCCGATCCGCAGGTCCTGGGCCGCCTGGCCGAGCAGCGGCGTCTGCACCTCGCCCGCGCCCTCCTCGGGCGCGTAGCGCAGGCCGACGGGCAGGTATGGCTGCGGCAGCCGGCTCGGCACGGCCGGCCCGGAGGCCAGATAGCCGCCGCCGAGGACGGTCACGGTGTCCGGGTTCGGCCGGCGCACCACCGGCAGCGCGAACAACGCGGCCGGGTGACCGGAGAAGCGGCGGTAGAAGTCGAACAGCCGGGGATGGAACAGGCCGGAGCCCGCGGCCACCTCCGTGATCGCCTTCTCGCGCACGGTCCCCTCGATGGAGCCGGTGCCGCCGCCGTTGACGAACTCCAGGTCCGTGATCTGGCGGACGGCGTTCACGATGCGGCCGCGCCGGACCACGAGCTCGCGTGCGGACCGCGACTGCATGAGGCGGACGGCGCGGGCGTAGGCGGGGTTCGCCTGCGGGGCGTCGCCGACCCCGGCGATCTGGGCCTCGTACGCCAGCAGCCCCACCAGCCGGAAGCCGGGCCGCTTGGCGATGGCCGCGGCCAGGTCGGCGGCCTGGTCGGGCTCGCGGATGGGCGACCGGAGGGCGCCCGCCCGAAATCTCCCACCGAAGGCGACATATCCGGCGTCGAGGTCCATGCAGACCCGGATCTCGGCGCGTGAGCGCGCCGAGGCCACGGCCGCCTCGATGAAGTCCAGGTGGGCTGTGGAGTCGACGGTCACCGTGACCTGCCCGGCCGCGGCCGGGTCGCCGGCCAGCGCCGCGAGGGCGTGCCGGTCGGCCGTCGGATAGGCCACCAGGATGTCGGTGAAGCCGTGGCCGGACAGCCACAGCGCCTCGGGGAGCGTGAAGGCCATGATCCCGCGGAAGCCGTCCGTGGCGAGGACGCGTTCGAGCACCGGGCGGCAGCGTACCGACTTGCTCGCCACCCGGATCGGCTTGCCCGCGGCCCGCCGTACGAGCTCGGCCGCGTTGGCGCGCATGGCCGCCAGATCGAGGATCGCGAACGGCGGCTCCAGGGCCGCTGTGGCGCGGTCGTAGCGCTGGCGGTCGTCCATATGAGCAGGGTAACGGCATACGGGGCAAATGAATATGAGCGGGGTTCACATTAGTTCGACTCCCCGTAATGTTCGGGCAAACGGCGGCGAGGGCGGGCTCAGGCCCGGCGGGACCCATGTACGTCTGTCGTTGTGATGACCATGCTTCAGCAGCTGATGCCCGGGGCCCCCGCCACCGCGCAGCACACCGGGCTGCGCCGGGCGAGCAAGGTGCTCAGGCCGGCGCGTACCCTCCCGGGCGCCGTCGTGTCGCTCGCGCTCACGGCCGGGCTCGGGGCGACCGCGGCCGAGGTGGTGTCGGCGCTGCTCGGACACCCGCTCGGCTGGGTCCCCGTGAACGAGCTCGTCGAGCTCGCGAGCGAGACCACGTGGCCGGAGGCCTCCACGGCCGCCCTGGTGACGGCGGGCGCGGGCGCGCTGATGCTGCTGCTCGCCGTCGTGCCCGGCCGCTGCCGCCTGGTGCCGGTGCAGACCTCCGACCCGCTGATCGTCATCGGCATCACCCGCACCGGGCTCCGCCGCACCCTCCGCGCCGCCGCCCAGCAGGTGCCGGACGTCGACAAGGCCCAGGTAGGCCTGCGCAGGCGCACGATCGAGGTCACCGTCGTGACCGCGGCGGAGAGCTCCGGCTCGATGCTCAGGCAGGTCGGCAACGCGGTCGGCGACCGTTTGGCCGGCGTGGGCACGCTCGGCACGGGCGAGGTCGTGGTACGCCTGCGCAGGAGGGGCCTGTGATGCCGGCCCGACGGAGCGTGTGATGCGCCAGTACATCCGACGGAGCGTGTGATGCGTCAGTACATCGGCAACCGCATCGGCCTGGCCATCGTCGGCGGCACGCTGGCGGCCCTGGGCGCGTACGTCTGGCTCCGCGGCCACGACCGCCTCTTCGACCTGCCCCCGAACACCAAGATCCTCCCACCCCACGTGTCCCGCGCCCTGGCCGCCGAGCCCTGGCCGCTGTGGGCCGTGGCCCTGGCCCTGCTCCTGCTGTCCCTGACCGCCCTCCGCTGGCTGCTGATCTGCCTCGGCTGGGGCCGCCGGGCCGTGCGGGACGGCACGGGCACCGCCATGCTGTTCGTCGGCCTCAAGGGCGTCGAAGGGCTGGGCCGGGCAGGGGTGCGGGTCGGCGAGGACGGCCTGCGCATCAACGTCACCTGCCCGTCGACGGCGGACGTGGGGGCGGTGGTGAGCAAGCTGGACCAGGACATCGTCGGCAGGATCCGCCGCGAGGTCCGCGACGACGAGGCCCCTGCCGTCGTACGCCTGCACGTGCGCCGGTAGCCCTTCGCCAGGTGCTAGGCCACCTCCACCGTGAGGGTGTGCCAGCCGGTCGCGCCGTCGGGTGCGGGCGGCGCCTGCCGCTCCGTCTGGGTGTACCCGGTGGCGTCGGTCGCCCGTACCTCGAGCGTGTGCCGGCCGGGGGTGGCGTCCCAGTCGATCGACCACTGCCGCCAGGTGTCCGGCCCCGGGACCTCGGCGAGCGTGGCCTGACGCCACTCGCCGCGGTCGACCCGCACCTCCACGGCGTCGATCCCCTTGTGCTGGGCCCAGGCCACGCCGGCGATCGTGGTGCCACCGGCCTTCAGCGAGCCGCCGGCTTTGGGGACGTCGATGCGGGACTGGGTCTTGATCGGGCCCTTGGCCGACCAGCCGCGCGGCGTCCAGTACGCCTCGTCCCTGTCGAACCTGGTCACCTTGATGTCCACGACCCATTTGGTGGCCGACACGTACCCGTACAGGCCGGGCACCACCTGGCGCACCGGGAAGCCGTGGTCCACAGGGAGGACCTCGCCGTTCATCGCCACCGCGAACAGCGCGTCGCGGCCGTCCATGACCACGTCGACCGGGGTGCCGCAGGTGAAGCCGTCGGCCGAGGTGGACAGGAGCATGTCGGCGTCCGCCTGGAGGCCGGCCCGGCGCAGCAGGTCGGGCATACGGACGCCGAGCCAGCGGGCGTTGCCCACGAGCTCGCCGCCGACCTCGTTGGAGACGCAGGCCAGCGTGACGTCGGCCTCGGTGAGCGGCATTCGCAGGAGTTCCGCGTACGTCACCTCGACGGGCCTGTCGACCATGCCGTGAATGCGGAGCATCCACTCGTTCGGATCGACTTGGGGGGCGATGAGGGCGGTGTCGATCTTATAGAAGTCGGCATTTCTCGTGATAAAGGAGGACAAGCCGCTGATGCGGAGGTCCGCGCCTGCCGGGATGGGCCTGGCCGGGGTCGTGGGCCTGGGCAACGCCGTGCCCGCCCGCGCGGCGTGCACCGCCTGCCGCTCGCCGAACTGCCGCCCGAGCACCGCGGCCGCGCCCGCCACCACCACGCCGCCGGCCACCCCGGTCAGCAACCGCCTGCGATCGAACCCCGCCGGCTCCGCGCCGGAAGGGGGCTCGCCGGACGGGGTGCCCGCGGTCGGCCGCGCACCGCGTTCGCCGGCGCTCGGCCAGGCGCCGCGGCGACCGGCGGCTCGCCGTACCAGCCAGGCGAGCGTCCACGAGCCGGCCACCAGCCCCGCCAGGGCGGGGAGCGCGTCCAGGGGCCCGGCGTCCGGCCGGGTCAGCACCGCGAGCAGGCCGATCGCGGCGAAACCGCCCAGCACCAGAAGACCGTACGCGAGCCGCCGCCTGGCCAGCACCCCCATGGCGGCCGCGACCCCCGCGAGCACCACCAGCACCCCGGCGATGAGGACCGGCTTGTCGTACACGCCGAACGTCTCTTTCGCGAAGTCCACGACCGGGGGCGGCGACAGGTCGACCACGGAATCGCCCACGGCGAGGACGGGAGAAGCCTCCGGTCGCACGAGCCCGGCCACGAGCTGCGCGATCCCGAGGGCCACGCCCCCGGCGGTCAATCCCGCCAAGGCACCCGCCCAGGCGGGCGCCATCTCATTCCTCTGCACAATGCGACGGTACGTCGCCCGAGACCACGGGGTTCTTACGCGATGGTTACGAGGTCAGCAGCTCGCGCACGATCGGCGCCAGCGCGCGGAAGGCCCGCCCCCGATGGCTGATGGCGTCCTTCTCCGCAGGCGACATCTCGGCCGTGGTGCGGTCGTGGCCGTCGGGCACGAAGATCGGGTCGTACCCGAAGCCGTTGGTGCCGCGCGGCGTGGTGACGAGGCGGCCCTGCAGCGTGCCCTCGACCACGCGGGACTCGCCGGAGGGCAGCGCCAGCGCGGCGGCGCAGGCGAAGTGGGCGGTCAGCTTGTCGGCGGGCACGTCGGAGAGCTGCGCGAGCAGCAGGTCGAGGTTGGCCTGGTCGTCGCCGTGCCGCCCCGACCAGCGGGCGGAGAAGACGCCGGGCATGCCGCCCAGCACGTCGACGCAGAGCCCGGAGTCGTCGGCGACCGCGGGCAGCCCGGAGCCCTGCGCGACGGCGTGCGCCTTGAGCAGGGCGTTGTCCTCGAACGTGACCCCGGTCTCGGCGACCTCGCCGATCGAGGGGAACTCCTCGAGCCCGACGATGTCGAACCCGGAGAGGATCCGGCGCAGCTCCGCGATCTTGCCCGGGTTGCGGGTGGCCAGCACGATCTTCATGACTCCAGAGCCTCCTGCTGGATCAGCGTGAGCTCCTCGCAGCCGGCGACGGCCAGATCGAGGAGCTGGTCGAGCACGGCGCGGTCGAACGGGGCGCCCTCGGCGGTGCCCTGGACCTCCACGAAGCTGCCCTCCCCCGTCATGACGACGTTCATGTCGGTCTCGGCGGCGACGTCCTCGGAATAGCAGAGGTCGAGCATCGGAACGGAGCCGACCACGCCGACGGAGACGGCGGAGACGGAGCCGATCAGCGGGTCGCCGGGGCACATGCGACGCTCGCGCATCCACGCGACCGCGTCGGCGAGTGCCACGTAGGCGCCGGTGATCGCGGCGGTCCTGGTGCCGCCGTCGGCCTGCAGCACGTCGCAGTCGAGCAGAATGGAGTTTTCGCCCAATGCCTTGTAATCGACGCACGCCCGCAGTGAACGCCCGATCAACCGGGATATCTCGTGGGTCCTGCCGCCGATTTTGCCCCTGACCGATTCGCGATCGTTGCGGGTATTGGTCGCCCGCGGAAGCATGGCATATTCGGCCGTAACCCACCCCTGACCGCTGCCCCTCCGCCAGCGCGGCACGCTGTCCTGCACCGAGGCCGCGCACAACACCCGAGTGCCGCCGAATTCGACCAGCACAGAGCCCTCGGCGTGAGCGAGCCAATGCCTGGTGATGGTAATGGGGCGGAGCTGGTCGGGGTTGCGGCCATCCTGTCGGGACATGCAGATCACCCTATCTCCGCGCCACAATGCTCTTGACCAAATGTGTCCGACACATGGATCCTTACGCAATGACAACGGGGGTGTTGCGAAACCCTGACTTCCTCCGCTTCCTCAGCTCGCACCTCGCCAACGAACTCGGAGCGAATATCTCCCGTGTGGCGCTCCCGCTGGTCGCCGTGATGGTGCTGAACGCCAGTCCGGCGGAGGTCGGCCTGCTGGCGGCGCTGCAGACGGCCGCATACCTGGTGATCGGCCTGCCCGCGGGGGTGTGGGTCGACAGGTTGCGCAGGCGCCACGTGATGATGGCGTCCGACCTGGTCAGGTTCGTGCTGCTCGGCAGCATCCCGGTGGCGGCCGAGCTGGGGGTGTTGTCGATCGAGATGATGTTCGCGGTGGCGCTGCTGGCCGGGACGGCGCAGGTCTTCAACGACGTGGCCGACCAGACCTACCTGCCCAGGCTGGTGAGCAGCCGGCAGCTCAGCGACGGCAACGCGAAGATAGAGGTCGTGCGCTCCGGATCATTCCTGGCCGGGCCCGGCCTGGGGGGCGTCCTGGTGCAGTTGCTCGGCGCCTCGCGGACGCTGTTCGCCACCTCGCTGAGCGCCCTCGCCTCGGTGTTGTTCGTGAAGTCCATCAAGACGCCGGACAAGCCGCCCAAGGACGCCGACCGCCCGCCGCTCGTGCGCGGGATGACCGAGGGGCTCGCCTATCTGTGGCACGACCGGCTGCTGCGCATGTTCGTGACCTCGTCGGCGATCGGCAACCTCTGCGTCAGCGCGGTGGTCGGCCTGTCGGTGCTGTTTCTGGCCGAGGAGGTCAAGCTGGAGCCCGGCCTCATCGGCCTGCTCCTCATGTCGGGGGGAATCGGCGGACTGATCGGCGGCTTAACCGGAGGCTGGCTGTCCAGGAGATATGGCATGGCCAGAATGACCTGGATAGCCGTGACGGCGGGTGCGCCGTTCTGCCTCCTCCTGCCGATGACGCAGGCCGACTGGCGGATCGCCTGCTTCGCGATCACCTCGATCATGATCTCGTGGAGCGCCTCGATGTCGAACGTCGGCCAGAGCACCTACCGGCAGACGGTGACCCCCGACCACATGCTCGGCCGGATCAACGCCTCGGTGAGGTTCGTGACCTGGGCCACGTTGCCCCTGGGCGGGCTGCTCGGCGGCATCGTCGCCCAGCAGATCGGCGTCCGCCAGACGTTGTGGGTGTTCCTGGCGGGCCGGGCGCTCGCGTTCGTGCCGCTGTTGTTCTCGCCGCTGCCCCGTATGCGGGACTTCACCGAGGCTCAGGCCAGGTCGTAGACCGCGCCGCTGCGGGCCAGCTCGATGGGACCGTGGTAGCCGCCCCCGGAGGCCTGGTCGAGCACGGTGGCCGTGTCGTTCCAGGGGACGAGGTGGGTGAGGACGAGCCGGCCGACGTCGGCCTTGGCGGCGTGCTCGGCGGCCTGGCGCCCGGTCATGTGCAGGCCGGCGGGCAGGCCGGGCTGCTCGACGAAGGAGGCCTCGCACAGCAGCAGGTCGGCGCCCTTGGCCAGCCTCACCAGCTCGTCGCACTCGCCGGTGTCGCCGGAGTACGCCACGGCCTTGCCGCCGCCCGCGACGCGGAAGCCGTACGCCTCGACCGGGTGGTTGACCAAGCCCGCGGTGAGGGTGAACGGCCCGATCTCGAACGAGCCGGGCTGCAGGGGCACGAAGTCGAACGCCGTCTCCATCCCGGGCTCGTCGGGCATCCCGTACGCGGCCGCCAGCCGGGCGGGGGCGTCGGCGGGGGCGTAGACGGGCACGGTCGGGTACGGCGCCGCGGGCCCGTACGTCCGCGCCACGTGGTATCCGCACATGTCCAGACAGTGGTCGGCGTGCAGATGGGACAGGCAGATCGCGTCCACGTCGTACAGGCCGATGTGGCGTTGGAGCGCACCGAGCGAACCGCTGCCGAGATCGAGCAGCATCCTGAACCCGTCCGCCTCGAGGAGGTAGCAGGACGCTGGACTGTCGGGGCCCGGGTAGCTGCCTGAGCATCCGACGATGGTCACCTTCATGTGGGCCTCCCGTTAAAGGTAGTACCCCCCACTGGTGCGACTTCGACCGCATCGATCTCCGGGCCCAGGAAACGCCGCCCGAGCCGGGCGAAGAGCAGGGAGTCGCCGGTGGCGAGGAAGCGGTGCCGGGGGGTGGCCTCGCTTTCCGCCGCCAGTTCGCGGTCGTGCAGGATCCGGTAGACGTCCTTGGCCGTCTCGTCCGCGCTGGAGACCAGCGTGACCTCGTCACCGGCGACGTAGGAGATCGCGCCGGTGAGCAGCGGATAGTGGGTGCAGCCGAGGATGAGAGTGTCGCACCCGGCGGCCCTGATGGGCTCCAGGTAGTCGCGTACGACCTCGATGAGCTCGTCGCTCATCGTCTCGCCTCGTTCGACGTACTCCACCAGGCGTGGGGCGGCCACGCCGGTGAGCTGGACGTCGGGAGCCGCGGTGAAGGCGTCGTGATACGCCATGGACTCGATGGTGGCCCTGGTGGCGATCACGCCGACTCTGCCGTTGCGGGTGGCCCGCACCGCGCGCCTCGTGGCGGGCTGGATCACCTCGACGACCGGGACGTCGTAGCGCTCGCGCGCGTCGCGCAGCACGGCGGCACTGGCGCTGTTGCACGCGATCACGAGCATCTTGACGTCGTGGTCGACGAGGTGGTCCATCACCTCGAGGGCGTGAGCGCGGACCTCCGCGATGCGTTTCGGCCCGTACGGCTGACGGGCCGTGTCGGCCACGTAAGTGATGGACTCGTGGGGCAGCTGATCGATGATCGCCCTGGCGACCGTCAGGCCGCCGACCCCACTGTCGAAGATCCCAATACTCGTGTCCGGCACGCTTCAGAGGGTAGGCGACCTGCCCGATCGACACTGCGTAAGAATCCTCACACCTGGGACTCGTGAGCTTGATGCGGTGTTGCCTTGGTCACATCCGTACTGGTCAGCCCCTGCCGACCCGGGCGAGTTGCCGTGACTGGGCGACCAGACGGCCGGTGGAGTCGCGTACCTCCACGTCCTCGTCGAACCACCCGTCGGAGACGAGCCGGCCGCTGCCGAGCAGCGTGAGCCAGCCGGGCGCGGGCAGCGCGCGCAGGTGCCAGGTGAGGTCCACGGTCGGTGCCCAGCCGCGCGCCCCGGCCGAGAAGACCACGGGCGGCAGCGCGTCCACGGCCAGCGCCAGCACGTACGGGTCAGGGTCCTGAGGCTCCGCCATCCGGAAATATGCCCGCGACTCGGGCCGGCCGGTGGGGTCGCCGGTCAGCCAGCCGATCGTCGGCGGGTCGAAGAGCAGCTCCATCTGGGCGTTCAGGTTCATGCCGGATTCGGGCTTGGGGTCGGGGAGCTTGGCGCAGTCCTCGAGGGGCGGCATGTCGTACGCCGATTTCTCGGCATAAATCGGCTCGACGTCGTTCAGCGTGGCCGTGGTGATCAAGCCCTCGATCTGCGCCACGCCGTCCTGGATCAGCGTGGCCCTGGCGAACGCCGCCGTCCTGCCCGACTTCAGCGGCTCCACCCTGACCTGCGCGGGCCCCGCCACCGGCGCCTTGAGGAACTGCGCGGTGGTGCTCACGGGATGCTCGAACGGCGAGGCGTCCACGGCCGCACGCAGGATCACCGCCATGAGGTAACCGCCGTTGAGCGGCCCGCCGATCGCGTAGCCGGGGTCGAGGCACACGTCATAGGTGTTGTCGTCGACCCTGATGGCCTGCGTGGCCTCGTCGAACTTGGTCATCCGCCCACCCTCAAGTCTGGAATGATGTTCTAGTCGGCCCCCTTACTTTAGAGCATCCCCTCATCAGCGCGCCTACCTGCGAAAACGTACTCGGACTGAGACAGTTTGATCATGACAACTGTTACCGAACTCATAGGTCAGTCCGTCTGGGACGCCAACGGGGTGTGGGTCGGTCACGTCGTCGACATCCGCGTGGTCAAGCACAAGGGAGAGCTCCAGCAGAGCCACACCGTCTACGGCCTGGTCGTCTCGAGCCGGCGCGCCCCGCTGCTCCTCGGGCTCACCCGCGACTGCCAGGGCCGCTCCCCCTGGCTATCCCGGGCGCTGGCGCGCGTCGTCTACGCGGGCTGCAGATTCGTGCCGTGGTCCAGCGTCGCCGACTACGGCGACGGCGAGGTGCACATCAATGTGCTCAGACAGGAGCTCAACAGAGTCTGAGTGCGACTTCAGCACATTGCAAGCGCCTGACAAGCAACATCCACTAACTTCTGAGTGGTCAAAAGTCCACATTGTGAGTTGAGTGATGTCTGCGAACAATCCCCCTTACGGCCAGGATCCTGACCGGACAACGGCGTACAACTGGAACCAGGGGCAGCCGTACCCGCCGCAGCAGCCCTACGGCCAGCAGCCCTCACACGGGCAGCAGGGGTCTTATGGCCAGCAGGCGTCCTACGGCGAGCAGCAGCAGCCGTACGGGCAGCAGCCGGCGTACGGACAGCAGCAGCCCACCTACGGGGCCCCGTACGGACAGCAGAGCCAGCCGAACTACCAGCAGCAGCAACCACAGCAGGGCGGTTGGCAGCAGGAGCAGTTGCAGCAGGGCGGCTGGGAACAGCAGCAGCAGGGCGGCTGGGAACAGCAGCAGCAGGGTGGCTGGAATCAGCAGCAGGGCCACTACGCGCAGGCCGGTTGGCAGCAGCAGGGTCCCGACGGCTTCGGCCCTGCCCAGCCCGCCAAGAAGGGCCGCAAAACGTGGATCATCGCGGCCGCGGCGGCGCTCGCCGTGATCCTGCTGGGCGGCGGCGCGGTGATGGCCATGAACGCCATCGGCGGCGGCGGCACGCAGCCGAACGAGGTCCTGCCCGCCAACTCCATCGCCTACGCCCGCCTCGACCTCGACCCCGCCGCGAACCAGAAGCTGGCGCTGTTCCAGCTGGCCAGGAAGTTCACCGTCACCAAGGACTCCTTCTCCGGCGAGGACCCGCGCAAGGCGCTGTTCGACACGATCAACAAGGACTCCGACACCAAGGTCGACTTCGCCAAGGACGTCGACCCGTGGCTGGGCAGCAGGGTCGGCTTCGCCGCCGTCCCCTCCGGCAAGGAGGAGCCCGACTTCGCCGTCGCCGTCCAGGTCAAGGACCAGGAGCAGGCCAAGGCCGGCATCGCGAAGCTGATGGACGGCGAGAAGTACGGCATCGCCTTCCGCGAGGACTACGCCATCCTCACCCCCACGCAGGCGCTGGCCGACAAGTACGCGCAGGCCGAGGGCAGCCTGGCCGACAACGCCGAGTTCAACGAGGACATGGGCGCGGTCGGCGAGCAGGGCGTGCTGTCGTTCTGGGCTGACATGGGCGGCCTCATGCAGCTGGCCAAGGCCGAGATCCCGGCCGACCAGCAGGCGGCTCTCGACCAGGTCAAGGACGCCAGGTTCGCCGGCGCCCTGCGCTTCGACAGCGCCTACGTCGAGCTCGCCGGCACGGTGAGGGGCTTCAAGGGCGGGCCGCAGGGCGACCTCCCCACGACCAACCTGGGCACCCTGCCCGCCACCACCGCGGGCGCCCTGTCGATCTCCGGCCTGGACCAGACCGTCACCAAGCAGTGGGCCCAGATCGAGAAGCAGGCCTCGGCGGCCGGGGCCGCGGAGGTCAAGCAGCTGTTCGAGCAGGCCAAGACCCAGTTCGGTCTGGAGCTCCCCGCTGACCTGAGCACGATCCTCGGCAAGAACTTCACGATCGCGCTGGACAGCCAGGGCCTGGACAGCAACCAGATCAAGGGCGGCGTGCGTATCGCCACCGACCCGGCCAAGGCCCAGGCCATCCTCGACAAGGTGCAGCAGGCGCTGACCCAGAGCGGCCAGCCGGCTCCGCAGATCGCCAAGGTCGCCGGTGACGGCGTCTTCACGGTGGCGACCACGGACGAGTACGCCAAGGCGCTGGCCGGGGAGGGCACGCTGGGCGAGTCGGAGACGTTCCAGACGGCGATCCCGAACGCCGACGAGGCCTCGTTCGCGCTCTTCGTGGACCTGGACAAGGTGGAGAAGCTCTACCTCAAGTCCATGGAGGGTGACGAGAAGGCGAACATGCAGGTGCTGCGGGCCGTCGGGATGAGCGGCACGCAGACCGAGACCGAGGGCACGTTCTCGCTGCGGCTCCTGTTCAACTGACACCGAACGCGACAGAAAAGGGCGGCCGGTTCATTCGATGAACCGGCCGCCCTTTCGCGTGAAGACGACGGCCCTTTCACGTGAGGACGACGGCCCGCCCCGGACGATGGGGTGGGGTCAGGCCCAGAGCTGGCCTTCGAGGCGCTCTTCCGCCTCCTCCAAGGTACCCTCGTAGGCGCCCGTGGACAGGTATTTCCAGCCGCCGTCGGCCACCACGAACACGATGTCGGCCCGCTCCCCCGCCTTGACCGCCTTCCTGGCCACACCCAGCGCCGCGTGCAGCGCGGCCCCGGTCGAGACGCCGGCGAAGATGCCCTCCGCAGCCAGCAGCTCGCGGGTGCGCCGCAGCGCGTCCGCCGAGCCGACCGAGAAGCGGGTGGTCAGCACGGACTCGTCGTAGAGCTCGGGGATGAAGCCCTCGTCGACGTTGCGCAGGCCGTAGACGAGCTCGCCGTAACGCGGCTCGGCGGCCACGATCTGCACGCCCGGCACCCGCTCGCGCAGGAACCGCCCCACCCCCATCAGCGTCCCCGTCGTGCCGAGCCCGGCCACGAAGTGGGTGACGGTGGGCAGGTCCTCCAGGATCTCGGGGCCGGTGGTCTCGTAGTGGGAGCGCCAGTTGGCCGGGTTGCCGTACTGGTAGAGCATCACCCACGAGGGGTTCTGCGCCGCCAGCTCCTTGGCCACGCGCACGGCCTCGTTGGAGCCGCCGGCCGCGGGAGAGGAGATGATCTCCGCGCCCCACATGCGCAGCAGCTGCCGCCGCTCCTCGGAGGTGTTCTCCGGCATGACGCAGATGAGTTTGTAGCCCTTGAGCTTGGCCGACATCGCCAGCGAGATGCCGGTGTTGCCGCTGGTGGGCTCCAGGATCGTGCAGCCGGGCGTGAGCAGGCCGTCCTTCTCGGCCTGCTCGACCATCCAGAGCGCGGGCCTGTCCTTGATGGAGCCGGTCGGGTTGCGGTCTTCGAGCTTGGCCCACACCCGTACGTCGGCGGACGGCGACAGCCTCGGCAGGCCGACGAGAGGCGTGCGGCCCACCGAGTCGATCAGCGATTCGAAGCGCATGTCACCCGCCGGCGACGGCAGGGAGCACGGTCACCGTGTCGCCGTCGGACACCGGGGTGCCGAGTCCGCCGAGGAAGCGCACGTCCTCGTCGTTGAGATAGACGTTGACGAAACGGCGCAGGCCACCCGCGTCGTCGACCAGGCGGTCCTTGATGCCCGGGTGGCGGGACTCCAGATTGGTGATCAGCTCGTCGAGGGTGGCGCCCTCGGCGTTCACGGCCTTGGCGCCGTCGGTGTAGTTGCGCAGAATGGTCGGAATGCGAACCTCGATGGCCATCGCGGTCAGTCTCCTCAGGTCAGGTCGTCGTCCCATCGGCATGCAACGCCGACGGCTGGAGGGGGATTCCAGGCGTGGGGCCTTCCAATAAGAAACCTGCTCTTCGAACTGCCGCCCTGCTGTCGTACCCGATCAGGGCCGTAGCGGCAGGGGACGCAGGTTTCTCATCGGACAGTCGTAGACGACGACAGCCGGAGTGTGGGCGAAGAGGAAGCTCTGCACCGGCCGGACCATCATGGGAGAAACCTTACCTCTTCCTCCGTGACGACTCCGTCGAGGATCCGGTAGGAGCGGAACTCGACCTTGTCCTCCTCCCTGGTGGAGACCAGGACGTAGTGCGCGTTGGGCTCGGAGGCGTAGGAGATGTCGGTGCGCGACGGGTACGCCTCGGTGGCGGTGTGGGAGTGGTAGATCACGACGGGCTCCTCGTCGCGGTCGTCCATCTCGCGCCAGACGCGCAGCTGCTCCATGGAGTCGAAGCGGTAGAAGGTGGGCGAGCGCTCGGCGTTGTCCATCGGGATGAACCGCTCGGGCACGCCGTTCTTGCCCGCGATCACGCCGCACGCCTCATCGGGGTGGTCGGCGCGGGCATGGGCGACGATCTTGTCAGCCAGTTCCTGCGAGATCGAGAGCATGCCCGGAAATTACCAGAGCGCCCGGACCAGGCTGTCCTGGAGGTAGGTCAGCCAGTCGTAGGTGACGTATGCCGGATATCGGGGGTCGTCCTCGGACATCATGGCGATCTCGTCGTGGACCTCCTCGGTCACCTCGAGCTTGGTGCCGAGCGTGAGTCGCACGTCGTTGAGCGCGCGCAGCCAGGCCTGGGCCTGCTCGGGCGTGAGCTCGGTGTGTCCTGACTTGGCGGTGTCGAAGACGGTCTGCGCGTCGGCCCGTTTGCCGTCGCGCAGCGTGGCCTCGGTGTAGCGGCGGAACTCCGCCGCCTCTTTGTCGTCTTCGTACGCCGACGGGAACAGGCGCGCCAGCACCGGGTCGGACGGCGTCCGGCTCGCCCCGATGCCCAGCGCGCGCTCGAGCGGATCGTCGCTGGTCTCCCCCGGCGACACCAGGCTGAGCATCATCGACACGAGCGAGCGCAGCAGCGAGACCTCCGCGGCCTCGAACCGCGCTATGACTCCGCCGCCCTTGCCCGGCGAGAACCCCGAACTCACACGCACCTCTTCACGTGGCCTACTTGACCGAATCCGGCTGGAGCGTCGCCCACAGGCCGTAGGAGTGGAGAATCTGCACATCGCGTTCCATCTCTTCGCGTGTGCCGCTGGACACGACGGCCTTGCCTTTGTGGTGTACGTCCAGCATGAGCTTCTCGGCCTTCTCCCTGGTGTAGCCGAAGACCGTTTGGAAAACGTAGGTGACGTAGGACATGAGGTTGACCGGGTCGTTCCAGACGATGGTTACCCATGGCAGATCGGGCCGGACGTCCGATGACGGACGCTCGACGGCGATTGGAGCGGTGGTACCCACATCCATGAGTCTGCCCTATGTGGGCCGTAGTCTTCGAGTCGTGACAATGACCATGAGCACTGCGTTGCTCACAGATCACTATGAGCTGACGATGCTGCAGGCGGCGCTGCGAAGCGGCGCGGCGCACAGGCGCACGGTCTTCGAGGTGTTCGCCAGGCACTTGCCGGGCGGCCGCCGGTATGGGGTCGTCGCGGGGGTCGGACGTGTCCTCGACGAGCTCGAACGCTTTCGCTTCGGTGACGAGGAACTCACCTATCTGCGCGAGCACCAGGTCGTTGACGAGGCCACTCTGGCGTTTCTGGCCGACTACCGGTTTTCCGGGAGCATCTACGGCTACCGCGAGGGCGAGGTCTATTTCCCCGGCTCCCCCATCCTCGTCGTCGAGGGTACGTTCGCCGAGAGCGTGATCCTGGAGACCCTGACGCTGTCGATCCTCAACCACGACTGCGCGATCGCCTCCGCCGCCTCCCGCATGACCAACGCGGCGGGCAAGCGCCCGATCATCGAGATGGGCTCGCGCCGGACGCACGAGGGGGCGGCGGTGGCCGCGGCGCGGGCCGCGTACATCGCCGGGTTCGCCTCGACCTCCAACCTCATGGCCGGGCGCGCGTACGGCATCCCCACGGCCGGCACGGCGGCCCACGCCTTCACGTTGCTGCACGACTCGGAGCGGGCGGCGTTCGAGGCGCAGATCGCCTCGCTGGGGCCCGACACCACGCTGCTGGTGGACACGTACGACGTGCCGGCGGCGGTCCGCACGGCGGTGGAGCTGGCCGGGCCCAAGCTAGGCGCGGTCCGCATCGACTCCGGCGACCTTGCCGCGGCCGCCCAGGAGGTGCGTGAGCAGCTCGACGCGCTCGGCGCGTTCAACACCCGCATCCTGGTCACCTCCGACCTGGACGAGTACGCCATCGCCGCGCTGGCCGCCGCCCCCGTGGACGGCTACGGCGTGGGCACCTCGCTGGTGACCGGGTCGGGGGTGCCGACGGCGGCGCTGGTGTACAAGCTGGTGGCGCGGGAGACGGGCACCGGGAAGCTCGAGGCCGTGGCCAAGCGCTCGGTGGGCAAGCCGTCGCGCGGCGGCCGCAAGAACGCCTACCGGTTGCTCGACGACTCCGGCCACGTCGAGACCGAGCTGATCACCACCGGCGGCCTGGTCCCGGAGGGCGGCATCCCCCTGCTGCACGAGCTGGTGCGCGAGGGCGAGATCGTCGGCCGTGAGCCTCTGTCCGCCGCCCGCGAACGCCACGCCCGCACCGTCGCCTCCCTCCCGCTGGAGGCCCTCCACCTGGGCAGGGGATACGCCGCCGTCCCCACGGAATTCGCCTGAACGACCACCCCTCCACCTCCACAGGCGGCTGCGCGACGATCCCTCCGGAACCCGCCCGGCCCACCACTCCTCCCCGAAGAACCTCCACCCGAGCAGCCGGCCGCGCGGCGATCCCCGCGGGAACCCGCCCAGCCGCCCCCACCCATCCGGAACCTCACCCGGGCAGACGGGCAGACGGGCGCGCGCCGATCCCCGCGGGGACTCGTCCGGCCGCCCCACCACCCCCCAAGGACCCCCGCCCAGGGTCACGGGGACTCGTCCGATGCCCTGACGTACAGTGCTGAGTATGGGCACCGCGCTGATCATCGTCGATGTGCAGAACGACTTCTGCGAGGGTGGCAGCCTCCCCGTGGCCGGCGGCTCCACGGTGGCGGCGGCGATCACCCGCCACGTGGCGGATCACGGCTACGACCACGTGGTGGCCACCCGCGACTACCACATCTCCCCCGGCAGCCACTTCTCGGAGACCCCTGACTACGTCTCCACCTGGCCGTCCCACTGCGTCGCCGGCACGCCGGGGGCCGACTTCCACCCGTCGTTGGACGTGTCCGCGGTGGAGGAGGTCTTCAGCAAGGGCTCCTACACGGCGGCGTACAGCGGCTTCGAGGGCACGTCGGGCGACGAGGTCTCGCTGGCCGAGTGGCTGAACGAGCGCGGGGTGCGCGAGGTGGACGTGGTGGGCATCGCCACGGACTACTGCGTGCGCGCCACGGCGCTGGACGCGGTCAAGCACGGGTTCGCGGTGCGGGTGCTGCTCGACCTGACGGCGGGGGTGGCCTCGACCACGATGGAGGCGGCGCTGGCCGAGCTGAAGGACGCCGGCGTCACCTTGCGCGGGGCGCCCGTCGTGGGCCGACCACGACCACGGGGCGTACGCGGTGCGCAACGCTGAGGTGATGTGATATTCAAGAGGGCGACCCCTCTCCGGAGTCGTAGTAATACGGAGAGTGACCAGTCCTCGTCGCGGGAGGTTCTCCATGCCGGCCATCTCCTTGGGTGTGGCCTGGCTGCTCCTCGCCCCACTCAGCCTGTGGCTCCTCATCAAGGGCAACACCGCCGAGCGGATCGCCGCGATCGCGACCCTGCTCCTGCTGGAGGGCGGCACGATCGCGATGGATCACATCCGTCGGCCTCCCGTCCAGGGCACGTCCGTCGTGTCCCACGACGCGTCACCGCCGCGGGCCTGCGACGAGCGCTATCCGGTTCTCCGGTCGGCGAGAGCCGGCACAGCGCTGGTGCTGACGTGGGCCGCCGCTCGCCGCGAGTGCGAGACGGCCGAGGTCAGCCTCCGCACCAAGGGGAAGCGGCTGTTGGTCTGGCTGCGTACGGGCCAGGGCTCCGGGGATCTCACACTGCCCATAAGCGTCAAGGGAGACACCGCCGCGGTCACCGTCCCCTTGCCGGGGAAAGCGGGCCGCATCCCGGTGGACGGCAGCAGCGGCCGCCGCATCCCGCGCCCAGGTCACTGAGCAGGCCGCCCGAGGGCTAAGGCGGGGCGACCGCCAGCCGCAACGCGTCGTCGACCCTGGCGAAGACCTCGAACGCATGACGCAGCCCGGTGATCGACAACACCCTGGCCATGACGCCCTGCACCCCTCCGAGCAACAGCCTGGTCCCCCGGGCCTCGCACCGCTGCATGACGCTGATGAGCTCGTTCATCCCCATCGAGTCGCAGAACGTCACCTCACCGAGGTCCACGATCAGGAACGGCTTCGGGGGGAGCTCCCAGATGTGCTGCATGTGCTCGCGCAGCACGGGCACCGCGTTGACGTCGAGCTCGCCCCCGAGCCTGATGATGATGGCGTTGCGAGAGAGGCCCGGAGTGACACTGAGCGTCGACTTCCTGTTGGCCTCAGCTGACATGGGCGGAGTCCTTCTGCACACCTCAAAACGAGCCAAGGAGGTTGTTGCCGCTCCCCCTGAGCTTCTAACAGAAGGCCACTGCTCTGTGTCCAAATGCATAGGTCCCGGACGAGCCGGCGCGCGCAGCGCTGAGGAGGCCACGCTCGCACCAGCCCACGGATCGCCGCCATCGTCGCCGTGATCCCGAGCGCGAGAACGAAGAGCGTCAGGCCCCCAGTGCCGGTGGAACCGGTTGATGCCATCGAGAGCCCGAAGGTGAGTGCCGTCATCCAATTTGCCTTTCTCCCGATACCCACCGATTAATGAAATTATCCGATCAGGCGGCGAGGACGGACAAGCAAAGGCTCCGGATTCACATTAAGACCACTTCTTCGGGCGCCCGTCAGCGGCATTCACCAGAAACTCCTCGAAGTTAAGTTCCGAACAAATTCCAGGGCGGCGGTTCCGAACACCCGGGCGTCGGCTTCACCTGAGGTTCAGGCCTTCGGCTGAACCTTGTCCGGCTGTCCCTCCCGGCCTCTTCCTGCTCCGCTTCGAACAGCTCCTGCGAGCAATGAACGCCTCGCTCCTCGACTTCAGTACTTCGGCGATGTTTACTGAAGCCTTGAAGTAGGGGTGGGGCACGGTTACCGAAAGTCCGCGGAAAGCCATCGGCCTTCAGGCCGTGGATGAATGCGGTCCCCGATAGGGGATGGCCCGGCGAAGCCGCAACAGCCCGGAGCGCGAAGCGCGCACCTGGGATCTCAGCGAATCAATGGCGGCACGGCCGGAGAGGCGCTAAAGCGGGAATCGATCGAACGGGCGTGCGATAATCAAGCCGTCGAGTGAGATCGACATGGCACTACAGGCGGCCGGGCCGGTCGTCTCAGGGCGTGGAGACTTCGGGATTGCCCGGTCTGTGAAGCGCCAAGCACCGGGGCCGCGCAAGCGGCTCCGGAATCCTCACCTCTTTTAGGGCGAGGAGCAGGTCAACTGCTCGTCGCTTGGCAGCGAGACGTGCCGGTCGGAGACGTCTACGTCTGGCTGGCGCCGGCCGAGGAGCCCGAGCTACGCGCGCACCTGCCCGGTGTCCGTCCCGTTGCTCACCCATCTGGAGGTCGTCCCCCGGCGCCGCAACATGGGGATCGGCAGCGAGCTCCTGGACGTGGTCCGGCAACGGCTCAGCGCGGCCGGGCACCGGCAGGTGGCGCTCGGCGTGGGCCTGGACAATGACGACGCCCAGCGGCTGTACAAGCGACATGGCTACGTCGAGTGGCCTCATGGCATGGTGAAGACGACCGCGGTCATCTATCTCTCGGACGGCCGACGCCAGTTTCTCCCGGAATTGTGCCGGATCATGGTCAAGCCGCTCGACGGGGACGACTCCGCGCATGGTTAGAGGTTCTGTCTTGGCCGATCCGGGCGGAGACCTGAAGGACAGGTGACGCCGTGCGCTCCGCCCCAATGCGTTCGACCGCTCACCCCGGAGAACGCATGCCTGCTCGCCGAGGCTCAGGGGGCTGCCGGAAACCGGCGTCCCCCGTACGAGCAGGCGTTTCAGCGGCGCTGGGTGGCCCAGCGGCGGATCATGTCGATGCGCTCCTGGATCTGCTCGGCCGTGGCCTGGGCGATCGGCGGGCCGCCGCAGACGCGGCGCAGCTCCGAATGGATGACCCCGTGAGGTTGCCCCGTGCGGTGGTTCCAGGCGCCTACCAGGCCGTTGAGCTCGCGTCGCAGCTCCGCGATCTGCTCGTGCGGCGCCAGCGTCTCACGTGGCTGCTCGGTCGCCGCCTGCTTGCGCCGGGCGGCCTGCTGGTCGGACTGCCGCTTGCGCAGCAGCGTCGCCACCTGGTCGGGCTCCAGCAGCCCGGGCAGGCCGATGAAGTCTTCCTCCTCGGCGGAGCCGACCTCGGCGCCGGTGCCGAACTCGCCGCCGTCGAACAGCACCCGGTCGAACGTGGCCGAGGTCTCCATCGTCTCGAACGGCAGCTCGTCACCGAGGACGTCGGGGTTGTCCTTCTTGCGGTTGGCCTGCTCCAGGAGGCTGTCGTCGAGGCCGTCCTCCGGTGGCCGCTTGTTGAGCACGTGGTCGCGCTCCACCTCCATCTCGTTGGCCAGGCCCATGAGCGTGGGCACCGAGGGGAGGAAGACGGAGGCGGTCTCGCCGCGCTTGCGGGCGCGGACGAAGCGGCCCACCGCCTGGGCGAAGAAGAGCGGCGTCGAGGTCGAGGTGGCGTAGACGCCCACGCACAGGCGGGGGATGTCGACGCCCTCGGAGACCATGCGGACGGCGACCAGCCAGCGGTCCTCCGAGGCGGCGAACTGCTTGATCTTCTTCGACGCGCCGGGGTCGTCGGAGAGCACCACGGTGGCGCCCTCGCCGGTGATGTTGCGCAGGTGACGGACGTAGGCGCGGGCGGTCTCGTGGTCGGTCGCGATGACCAGGCCGCCCGCGTCGGGAACGCCCCGGCGCACCTCGGTGAGGCGGCGGTCGGCGGCCTGCATGACCTGGCGGATCCAGTCGCCCTTGGGGTCGAGCGCGGCCCGCCAGGCCTGCGAGAGCTGATCTTTGGTGAGCGGAGTGCCGAGCGTCGCGGCGAGCTCGTCACCGGCGCGCGTGCGCCACTTCATCTCCCCGGAGTAGGCGAGGAAGATCACCGGTCGGACGACCCCGTCGTCGAGGGCCGGGCCGTAGCCGTAGGAGTAGTCGGCAACGCTGCGCTTGAAGCCCTCGGCGTCCTCCTCGTAGGCGACGAACGGGATCGGGTTGTCGTCGGACCTGAAAGGTGTGCCGGTGAGCTGGAGGCGGCGCGTGGCCGGCTCGAACGCCTCGCGCACGCCGTCGCCCCACGACTTGGCGTCGCCCGCGTGGTGGATCTCGTCGAAGATGATCAGCGTCTTGCGCGCCTCGGTGCGCGCCCTGTGCAGCGCGGGGTGCATGGCGACCTGCGCGTACGTCACCGCGACCCCGGTGTAGTCGCGGGACGTCGTGCCCTGGCTGTTCTTGAACTCGGGGTCGATGCCGATGCCGACCCGCCCCGCGGCGTCGGCCCACTGGCGCTTGAGGTGCTCGGTCGGGGTCACGATGGTGATCGCTCTGATCACCCCGCGGGCGAGCAACTCGCTGGCGATGCGCAGGGCGTAGGTCGTCTTGCCCGCGCCCGGCGTCGCCACCGTGAGGAAGTCACGTGGCTCGCGCCTGAAGTAGAGGTCGAAGGCCTCCTGCTGCCAGGCGCGCAGCTTGGGGGCGGTGCCCCACGCGGCCCGGTCTGGATAGGAAGGCGAAAGATGGGACGCGGCGAAGGTGCTCACCGCATCACCCCTGGGGTTCGTGTGCTTCGCTCTCTCACAGTGACCCAAGAGTAGACGGGCCCACCGACAAGACGTGCCGTGAGCCGTGGATTCTGGCCAAGGTTCTCCTCACGTGTTAGGGGGCCGGCGGACAAGAAACCTGCTCGTCAGACTGCCGCCCTATTGTCCGTTCCTGGTCAAGACCGTAGCGGCAGTCCACTTAGCAGGTTTCTCATCCGTATCTGATCCCCGCCATGAGGGCGTCGAGGGCCTGCCGGCGTGCAGCTTCCTCCGGTTGGAGCAGCCCGACGAGGAGTACGGCCCGCTGCCCGCGAGTGATCAGCGTCACTCTCAGGAAGGCGGGCCGGTTGACCACGTCCTGATATTCGGCCCGCAGCGCCCGCGTGTGGCCCTGGGGGATCTCCTTGTCCTCGACGACGCTCACCCGGTCCCCCTTGAGCAGGAGCCTGGAGTACAGCTCGGCCGCGTCGGCCGTGGCCTTCTCGGCGTCCTTCACGGGTCCGGGGACCGGCCTGGCCATGATCAGGCCTCCGGCCCCGTCCCTGACCACCGACGTGAAGCCCGTCACCGGTGGCACCGACCCCACGCGCCATCCCTGCGGCAACGCCGCCGACACCCCGGCGAGGCCGTCGGCCAGCCGGCCCGTCTCGGCCTGTGGCGCGGTGATCTGTAAGACGACGGCGGTCGCGCCCGCCACCAGCCCCATGCCGGCCAGGAGGGCCACCAGCACGCCCGCCCACCGCCGCCATACACGCCGTCCGGGGCGTCGGCGCGCTCCGGGGTCCATCGGGGTGCCGTAGAGCCGGGCGGACGGCGGGAGGGTGTCCCAGGGCGGCGAGGACAACGGCCCGGACGACGACGGCCTGGAGGACGGCTCAGAGGAACGCCCATCGGGGTCCAGCGTGCGGCCCGTGCTCGGTGCCGGGCCGCGGACCTGAGGCCACATCGGACCGCCGCTCTCGGACGGCCACTCCGGGTCCTGTTCGGGTGGCCACTCCGGGTCCCGTTCCGGTGGCCACCCTGGGTCCCGCCGGGGCGGCCACCCCAAGTCCCGTTGCCGCGCCCACTCCCGATCTCGCCGGGGCGGCCATCCCGCGTCTTGCTGCGGCGGCCACTCCGCATCCCGTTGCGCTGGCCACTCCGCGTCCTCCTGTGGCGGCCGTTCCGGGGCGCCCCTGGGCGGCCATTCCGGGTCGCGCTCGGCCTCGGGAGCCTGCTCGCGCCGGGGATCGGGGCCGGTTTCCAGGTCCCGGGCCGGATCGCGGCTCAGGTCGCGTTCGGCGGTCCTGCGGATCCGGGGGTTCCACGGCTCGTCCAGGTCTTCGGTCTCCCCCGGATCCAGGTCCAGTGGGTGAGGCCGCCGACGGCTCGCGCGGTCCCGCCGCCCCCGTGGCGGCTCCTCCTCAGGGCCCTCCGGGGCTCGGCCCCACGCGGGCTCCGTGTCCTCTGGAGGAGTACGGCGATGCCCGGCCCCCGGCAGAGGCGGCCAGACACGGTGATCACCCTCCATGACACCTCCTCGCCCGCTGTCCTATCACTCCTCGCCACGCGGTTCCGGCGATCCGTGATCGCTGTGACAGGAGGGACGGAATTCAGCGGATTCGGCCGGCGAGCGCGGTGCCGCCCAGCCCGATGACCGCCATGAGGAGGCAGATGACGACGAAGCCGGTGGCGATCTGGGCGGAGGAGTGCCCGATGAGGTTGATCAGCGCCCCGCCGACTCCGACCGCCAGCGCGGACCCGAGCATGTCCGTCACCGACAGCGCGGCCGAGTTCGCGCCCTGCTCGTTCACCGGCGACTGCTTGAGCGCCGTGACGCTGATGGTGGCCATCCCCAGCCCCATCCCGAACCCGGCCACGATCCACGCGGGCACGGCCACCCACCCCGTCACCCAGGGAAGCACCGGGAGCACCGCGAGCAGCACCCCCGCGGTGACGCCCGCCGCGGCGAGCCTGATCCTCCGGTACGGCGCCGCGTCCCGCCGGCTCTGCAGGTACGACCCCGCCGACCAGCCCAGCGCCCCGGTCGTGAGCGCGATGCCTGCCTGTGCCGCCTCGAACCCCTTCACCTCCTGCAGCGCCAGCGGGATGAAGGAGTTCACCCCGAAGAAGGAGGCCGTGAAGAATCCGCGCATCAGCACGGTCGTGGGCAGCCCGCGGACGAACCGCAGCGCGCCCGGAGGCAGCAGCCGGTGCAGCCCGTAGACAAGGAGGCCCAGCCCGGCCGCCGTCTCGACGGCGCCGATCAGCGGGGCGAGGTGCAGCCGGTCCACGCCGTGCAGCAGCACTCCGGCCCCGCCGGCCGCGGCGGCCGCGGCCAGCGTCATCGCCAGCGGCCTCGACCGCGGGCCGTCCGGGGGCGCCTCGTCGGAGGTGGCGGGCTTGCGCAGCGCGGGGATGAGCATGACCAGCGCGGGAACGACCAGCGGGATGATCCCGTAGAAGACGTACCGCCAGCCCCATTGCCCCGCCACGAACCCCGCGACGGCAGGGCCGACCATGGAGGGCACCACCCAGGCGGCGGAGATCGCCGCGAACGCCTTGGGCCGCATCTCGGCCGGGTAGACCCTGGCGATCATCACGAGCAGCGCCACGAACGAGGCACCGGCGCCCAGCCCCTGCACGGCCCTCGCCATGAGGAACATCTCCGCCGACTGCGCCGCACCCGCCAGCCCCATGCCGGCCACGAACAGCGCCAGTCCCACCAGGAACGGCACCGCGTACCCGCGCCGGTCCGACCAGAGTCCCGCCACCACGTTCGCGAACAGGCTGGAGACGAGGAAGGCGGAGAAGCTCAGCCCGTAGAGGTCGAACGCGTTCAGCTCGCGGGCGAGGTCGGGCATGACCACTCCGACCGACATGCCCTCGAAGGCCACCAGTGTGACAACGAGGAGGATGCCCAGGGTGGCGGTGCGATAGGCGGGATCGAGGATCCGGTGAGGTACGTGGGGAGCGTCGAGTGCCTTTGGTCCTGTCACCCACACATCGTAATTTGTCGCACTGGCTAAAGATCTGGTGTGCTCCGGTAGGCCGCCCACATCTCGTGCATGCGCACCGCCTGCCCCTGCGTGAACTCCGACATGCACCGATCGGGGGCGTAGTCCATGAAGTTGCGTGCAGGGTCCTGCCCCGGCTGCGCGCAGGTGTCCTTCTGCACCGGGCACTGCTCGGTCGGCTTGGCCTCCGCCGGTGTGTCGTGGATGCCGTCGCCGGGCTCCGCGCAGCCGTTCTCGAACGTGTGGAACAGGCCGAGCCAGTGCCCGATCTCGTGCACGCCGGTGAAGCCCCTGTTGTAGTCGGTCATCGCGCCGCCGGGCAGACTGCGCCAGTCGATCACGACGCCGTCGAGCCTGGGGGCGTCGGCGTACCAGTAGGGGTAGCTGGCGAAGCCCAGCATCAGCTCGCTGAGCTGGGCGATGTAGAGGTTGAGCGTGCCGGCCCCGCCCTGGTGCAGCGCCGTCTTCATGGCGTGCTCGTGGCCGACGGGGTCGGCGAACCAGGCGGCGTTCTCCTTGACCGAGATGCCGTCGAGCCGGAAGCGCACGCCGGTGTCCACGCCGCCGAAGGCGCCGCCGTACGCGGAGTTGAGCACGGCGATCTGGCTCCTGATCGCCTCGTCGGAGACCTTGCGACCGCCTCGCGTGATGACGTGCACGCGGGTGGGCACGGTGATCGTGGTGGGCGGCGTGACCCCGGCCAGCCGACGGCCGAGCTCGGCCATGACCTTGGCGACGTCTTCAGGCTTGGGCGAGCGCGGCCCCGGCGTGCTCCGGCGAAGGGCTGCGGCGCAGGTGGCGGCCCGGGCGGCATCGAGCTGGAGCGGCGGTGCGATCCCCACCGTGAGCAGGCATGCCAACGAGACGGCGGTCGCGCGCCGGGCCATACGGTCCCCCCATGACGGTATGAGCTGGTCTGGGTACTGACCGTAGCCCTACCTGGGGGAATTACCGCTCAGCAACACTCACTGCTTGTTGCCGCCCTCGTCGCCGCCGCCGGCCGGCAGACCTTCGTAGATCTCCTTGCACTCCGGGCACACCGGATATTTCTTGGGATCGCGGCTGGGGACCCAGACCTTGCCGCACAGGGCGCGGATGGGAGTGCCCGTCACCATGCTTTCGGTGATCTTGTGCTTGTCCGCGTAGTGGGCGAACCGCTCGTGATCGCCGTCGCCGTGAGACGTGCGCGGCGTGGTTTGCTGCTCTGGGAGGATCTTCGTGCTCACCCCATCGAGTTTATGCCCGCCCGCACAGCAGTACGGCCCCCGCCGCGCGGCGGGGGCCGTACAGAGGAAGAGGGCTCAGCCCACGTGGACCGGCGCACCCTCGGACTTGCGGCCCGCCTTCACGAAGAGCGTGAGGACCGCGGTCAGCACCGCGATGCCCGTGCTCACCAGGAAGGCGAGGTGCATGCCGTCCATGAAGGAGTTGTGCACGGCGTCGACGACCACCTGGGGCAGCCCGGGCGGCGCGGCGCCGAACGCGGCCGCCTTCTCCAGCCCCTCGACCTGATCGAGCGGGAGCGTCTGGACCGCCGGGCCGAGGTAGCCGGGCAGCGTGCTGGAGATCTCGGCGGCCATCACGGCCCCCAGGATCGCGGTGCCGAGCGCGCCGCCGACCTGCATGGCCGACTGCTGAAGGCCGCCCGCGACGCCGCTCAACTCCACCGGGGCGTTGCCCACGATGATCTCAGTGGCGCCCACGAACACCGGCGAGAGGCCGAAGGCCAGGAGCAGGAACGGGATGCCGCTCTCGATGAACGAGGCGTCGATGCTGAGCCGGGACATGAGGAACATCGAGAAGGCGGTGATCAGCAGACCGGCCGCCATCGTGATCTTCGGCCCCAGCTTGCCGATCGCCATGCCCGCCAGCGGCGAGGCGAAGATCATGCCGGCGCTCATCGGGAGCATGCGCAGACCCGCCTCCAGCGGGGACAGGCCGTGCACGCCCTGGAAGAAGAAGCCCAGGAAGAACATCGCGCCGAACATCGCGAACGCGACCATCATCATCAGCACGGTGCCGATGGAGATCGAGGCGTTCCTGAACAGCGAGAGCGGCACCAGGGGCTGACTCGCCTTGCTCTGCCAGAAGATGAAGGCGCCGATGAGCACGGCGAACGCGCCCACGAACGTCAGCGTCGTGCTGTCGCCCCAGCCCCACTCGGGGGCCTTGATGATCGTCCAGACCAGCGAGAACATCGCGCCCGACAGCAGCGCCACGCCGAGCCAGTCGATCCTCGCCAGCAGCGGCGAGCCGCTGTCCTTGATGAGGAAGATCCCCATGACGAGCGCGACGATGCCGACGGGCGCGTTGATGAAGAAGACCGACTCCCAGCTGACGTTCTCCACCAGCACGCCGCCCACGATCGGGCCGGCCGCGCTGGACAGGCCGATGATCGCGCCCCAGGCCCCCATCGCCTGGTTCAGCTTCTCACCGGGGAACGCGCTGCGCAGCAGCGCCAGCGCGGCGGGCTGGAGCAGCGCGCCGAACAGGCCCTGCAGCACCCGCAGACCGATCAACGCGCCGACCGGCGTGACGCCGGGAATGATGTCGGCCAGTTCGGCGCTGAGGCCGATGCCCACCGAGGAGAGCGCGAAGCCCGCCACGCCGAACAGGAAGACCCGCTTGTGCCCGAACAGGTCGCCCAGCTTGCCCGCGGTGATCAGGAACACCGCCAGGGCCAGCAGGTAGCCGCTGGTGACCCACTGCAGGTCCGACAGCGAGGCTTTCAGGTCGGCCTGGATGACCGGGTTGGCGATGCCGACGACGGTGCCGTCGAGCATCACCATGATGACGCCCAGGCTGACCGCGAGCAGCACCAGCCATGGATTGCCCCCGGTCCGCGTTGTCGCCGGGCCGGGCGAGGGCGGCGCGTCGACCGCCTTCGCGTTAGCCATGTAGTCCCCCTCAATCACGCCATACGCCCTGCTCCAGGGCATAGATCTCTTAAGCCTCAGGTAATCTATGTCAGTCGATGACAGATGACAAATGACTTTTAATCATCGCCTTATGACTTATGGCACACTGTGACAGAAAGGTTTCGAAGGGGTGACCACGGTGGGTCTACGGGAACGCAAGAAGGAGAAGACGCGCCTGGCGCTCCTGGACGCGGCGCTCGATCTTTTCCTCGAACAAGGATACGAGTCGACCACTGTCGAGCAGATCGCGGGGGTCGTCGACGTCTCCCCCCGCACCTTCTTCCGCTACTTCACCAGTAAAGATCACCTGGTGCTGTGGTTCCACGACCACGGTGAGGAGATCATGCTGGAGACCCTCGAGTCCCGCCCGCAGGACGAGTCCCCGTTCACGGCGCTCATGCACGCGCTGCGCGCGGTGCTGAGCGACATGGAGGGTTCAACGCCCGAGGAGTCCGCGCGGTTCCTCAAGCTGCGCCGCATCCTGGACGAGAACCCGCGGCTGATCGGCCAGTCGGTCGCCAGGGGTGCGCAGACCGAGCGCCGCCTGGCGGAGGTGATCGCCGCACGCCGGGGCGCCGACGCCGACACCGACCAGTTGTCGCATCTGATCGTGGCGTTCGCCATGTCCACGCTGCGGGTCGGCTTCGAGTGCCCGCGTCGCGACGGCACCCTGCCGGAGATCACGAACCGCATGGCGGAGACCATCGAGCTGGCCGAGCGCTCGCTCCAGCCCGGCTGGGACCTCGAGCCGCCGGCGCGCTAGCCCGCCACTTGCCCGTCCGATCGCGTCGGGGGATCGCCGGCGGCGGGTCAGTTCATCGTCGGGTCGTCCGGGCATGTCGCCACGAAGGCCAGCTCACCGCGCTGCCTGCGCAGCACGTGCCGCCAGAGCGAGCCGGGGTCCTGATGGAAGGTGTCGCCGGCCTCGGAGTCGACGACATACCAGGCACCCTCGGCGATCTCGCTCTCCAACTGCCCCGACGACCACCCCGCGTACCCCGCGAAGATGCGCATCTGCGCGATCTCGCCCTGCAGGATCTCCGGTGGGGCGTCCAGGTCCACTGTGCCGAGCCTGGACACGGCCGGGGTGCCCGCGTGCAGCCGGCGCCAGCCGAGCGGCTCTTCCCCGCTCGGCACGGCCGCCAGCGCCAGCGCGCTGTCGGTCTGCACGGGCCCGCCCTCGAAGAGCACCGACGGCCCGGTCACCAGCGGGTCCCATACGGGCAGCACCTGGGTCACCGAGATGTCGCTGGGCCTGTTGAGCACCACACCGAGAGTCCCGCCGTCGTGGTCGTGTTCAAGGATCAGCACGACGCTACGCCGGAAGTTGGGGTCGTCGAGAAGCGGCGTCGCCACCAACAAACCGCCGACGTAGATCGCTTCCGCCATACATCCATGATGGCCGGTCGAAGGGGGTTCGCGCTGCCCCAGTGGGCTCATGTTACCTTTTGCATTCGCCTGAACACTTTGGGCAGCGAAATCCCGTCTTGCGGAGCCGTGCCCTACGCGATGAACGCGCCCGCCCGGGCGGCAGCCAGCGTACGCTGGACCGAACGCTCGGCGACCTCCGGCGTCACCGGCTCCCGCGTGACGACCAGGCGGTAGTAGAGCGGGGCCGAGACCGCCCGGATCACTTCCATGGCGTCGGTCCCCTTGGGCAGCTCCCCCCGTTCGACGGCCAGCTCGACGGCGCCGGCCCACTCCTCGACGCGGCGCCGATAGAAGGCCCGCAGGGCGTTGGCCGCCTGCTCGTCGCAGGTGGCCGCGGCGATCATCGCCTGGAACGTGGCCCCCAGCCGCCCGTCGTTGACCGCCTCGCACACGGCGAGGGCGTTGGCCCGCAGGTCGCCCTCGATCGAGCCGGTGTCGGCGTGCGGCGAGGACTGGTCGGCCAGCTCGGTCATCAGGTCGGTGACCAGACCCGCCGGGCTCCCCCAGCGCCGGTAGACCGTGGTCTTGCCGACGCCCGCCGCGGCGGCCACCTGGTCCATGGTGAGGCCGTGGAAGCCGTGCTCGACCAGTTCGTCCTGGGTGGCCTGGAGCACGGCCGCGCGCACCCGCGCAGTGCGGCCCCCGGGCCGCACGGTTCCCGCCACGCGGGAAAGTTGTTCCATTAAGTCTCCCCATACGCACTACGGCATGCCCAACTAACGGGACACCAATCCCGTTAAGTTGCATAGCGAGGGCGGCGCGGGCTGTTCCTGGGCTCTCTTCGGTGACCGCTTCGTACGCGAGGGTCCGGATGTCGTGGCTTGGAGGAAGCGTTGCCGCCGGCGTAATTCTAGGGCCGGAAGGCCGGAAACATCGGCGATGCAGGCGTGTTCGGCAATACCGAACCTCACTGCGTTAGGGTGCCGGGTGTGGGAGAGACGATTCAGTCGGTCGAGCGGGCGGCGGCGATCCTGCGGCTGCTCGCCTCCGGTCCCCGCCAGCTTGGGGTCGCCGAGCTCGCCAGGGCGCTGGGCCTGCCGAAGGGGACGCTGCACGGCATTCTCCGCACGCTGGTCCGCGTCGGGTTCGTGGAGCAGGACCAGGCCACGGGGAAATACCGCCTCGGCGCCACGCTGCTCCACCTCGGCAGCAGCTACCTCGACGTCAACGAGCTGCGCACCCGGGCGATCAACTGGGCCGACGCGCTGGCCGGGCGCAGCAGGGAGAGCGCCTGGATCGGCACCCTGCACGAGGGCCACGTGCTGGTGATCCACCACGTCTTCCGGCCCGACGACAGCATGCAGACGCTGCAGGTGGGAACGTATCTACCGACCCACGCGAGCGCGCTGGGCAAGGTCCTGCTGGCCTGGGATCCCTACGGCGAGGCCGTCGCGACGCCGCTGCAGCCGCACACCAAGAAGACGATCGTCGATCCCGGGCAGCTGGAGACGGAGCTCGAGCTGGTCAGGACACGCGGCTGGGCGGCCGAGATGGAGGAGCTGACCGAGGGCGAGGTGGCCATCGCCGCGCCCATCAAGGACTCGCGCGGCATCGTGGTGGGCGCCATCGGCATCCGCGGCGCGGTCGAGCGGCTGGCCCCGGAAGGTCACCTGCACATGGAGTTCGTCTCGTACGTGCGGGACGCCGCCCGCGCGATCACACGCGACCTCGCCCGCTGACGAAAAGAGTTGAACACCTCCGGGCGACCGAATAATATTTCTCATGTTGTTCGACATTGTCGAACCTGAACTTTGCGAGGAACCGCCAGTGCCTCGACCGCACTACGTCGCAGCCATCGACCAGGGCACCACGTCCAGCCGGTGCATCGTCTTCGACCAGGCCGGCAACATCATCTCCGTCGTCCAGCGCGAGCACCGCCAGATCTTCCCCAAGCCGGGCTGGGTGGAGCACGACGCGGACGAGATCTGGCAGGCCGTGCAGGGCGTGCTCGCGGAGGCCACGAACGGGCTCGACGTCGCCGCGCTCGGCATCACCAACCAGCGCGAGACGACCGTGCTGTGGGACCGGGCGACCGGCAGGCCCGTGTGCCCGGCGGTCGTCTGGCAGGACACCCGCACCGCGCCGCTGACTCACGCTCTGGCCGAGCACGAGGGGCTGTTCAAGGAGAAGGCCGGGCTGCCGCTGGCGACCTACTTCTCCGGGCCGAAGATCCGCTGGCTGCTGGACGAGCACCCGGGGCTGCGGGAGCGGGCCGAGCGCGGCGAGGTGCTGTTCGGCACGATGGACAGCTGGCTGCTGTGGAACCTCACGGGCCGCCACGTCACCGACGTGACGAACGCCAGCCGCACGATGCTGATGAACATCCACACGCTGGCCTGGGACGACGAGCTGTTGGCCGCGCTGGGCGTGCCGCGGGCGATGCTGCCGGAGATCCGCCCGTCCGCGGAGGTCTACGGGCACACCGCTCAAGGCGTGGCGGTGGCCTCGGCGCTCGGCGACCAGCAGGCGGCGCTGTTCGGGCAGACCTGCTTCGCGCCCGGCGAGACCAAGAGCACCTACGGCTCCGGCAGCTTCCTGCTGATGAACACCGGTCACGAGCCGGTGGTCTCCAAGCACGGTCTGCTGACCACGGTCGGCTACCAGATCGGCGACACCCCGGCCACGTACGCGCTGGAGGGCGCGATCGCGGTCACCGGCTCCCTGGTGCAGTGGCTACGCGACAACCTCGGCCTGATCTCCAGCGCGGCCGAGATCGAGACGCTGGCCAAGACCGTCGACGACAACGGCGGCTGCTACTTCGTGCCGGCGTTCTCCGGGCTGTTCGCGCCGCACTGGCGCTCCGACGCGCGCGGCGTGATCGCGGGGCTGACCGGGTTCGTCAACAAGGGGCACATCGCGCGGGCCGTGCTGGAGGCCACGGCGTGGCAGACCCGCGAGGTCGTGGACGCGATGAACGCCGATTCGGGGCTCGACCTGACGACGCTGCGCGCCGACGGCGGCATGACGGCCAATAACCTGCTCATGCAGACGCTCGCCGACGTGCTCGCGGTGCCGGTGATCCGGCCCATGGTGTCCGAGACCACGGCGCTGGGCGCCGCCTACGCCGCGGGCCTGGCGACCGGCTACTGGCCGGACATCGAGAGCTTGCGCGCCAACTGGCACAAGGCCGCCGAGTGGCGGCCGCGGATCGACGAGACCGTACGCGAGCGCGAACACCGTAGCTGGAAGAAGGCCGTGGCCCGCACACTCGACTGGGTGGAGCAGTAGATGAAAACCGCGATCGGGACATACCGGGCAGAAATTCGCGAGGAGCTGGCCGACGCCACCTACGACCTGCTCGTCATCGGGGGCGGCATCCTGGGCACGTCGGTGACCTGGATGGCGGCGCAGGCCGGGCTGCGGGTGGCGATGGTCGACGGGGGCGACTTCGCCGGCGCCACCTCCAGCGCCTCGTCCAAGCTCGTCCACGGCGGCCTGCGCTACCTGCAGACCGGCAACGTCCGGCTGGTCGCCGAGAACCACCGCGAGCGGCGGGCCCTGGCCGCCGACATCGCGCCCCACCTCGTCAAGCCGCTGACGTTCCTGGTGCCGATCTACAAGGGCGGGCCGCACGGGGCGGCCAAGCTGGGCGCCGGGGTGTTCCTGTACTCGGCGCTGTCGGTGTTCGGCGACGGCGTGGGCAAGGTGATCACGCCGCACCAGGCGCTGTCCAAGGTGCCCGCGCTGCGTACCGAGGGGCTGCGGGCCGCCGCCGTCTACGGCGACCACCAGATGAACGACAGCCGCGTCGCGGTCATGACCGTCCGGGCCGCGGTGGACGCCGGGGCGATCGTGCTCAACCACGCCGAGGTCGTCGGCCTGCGCACGACCGGCGGCACCGTGACCGGGGCCGAGCTGCGCGACCGGCTCGACGGCGCCGAGTTCGGCGTCTCCGCCCGCCTGGTGCTCAACGCCACCGGGCCGTGGGTTGACCACCTGCGGCGGATGGAGGACCCCGGCGCGGCGCCGAGCATCCGCCTGTCCAAGGGCGCGCACCTGGTCCTGCGCCGGCACGAGCCGTGGAAGGCGGCGCTGACCACGCCGATCGACAAATACCGCGTGTCGTTCGCGATCCCGTGGGAGGACCACCTGCTGCTGGGCACGACGGACGAGGCGTACGAGGGCGACCCCGCCGAGGTTCGTCCCACCGAGGCCGACATCGCCCAGATCCTCGACGAGGCGGGGCATTCCGTACGCGACTCGCAGCTCAGGCGCGAGGACATCACCTACGCCTTCGCCGGCCTGCGCGTGCTGCCCGGCGGTCCTGGAGACGTGGCGGCGGCCAAGCGGGAAACCGTGCTGACCAGGGGCAAGGGCGGCATGCTGTCGGTGGCGGGCGGCAAGTGGACGACCTACCGGCACATCGGCAGGCACGTCTTCGACACGCTCGCCCGCCTGCCGGGGCGGCCGCTGGGCGACGACCTGGCCGACATCCTGCCCGCCGTGCCACTGCCCGGATTGGCCAGCCCGGACGCGGTGGCCATGCGGCTGTGGACCGACCGCGAGCGCGCCACCCGCATGGACCCGCTGGTGGCCCGGCATCTGGCCACGCACTACGGGTCGATCGCGTTCGACCTGGCCAGGCTCATCCGGGAGGACCCGGCGCTGGGCGAGCGCATCCACCCGGACGGGCCGGACATCTGGGCGCAGGCGGTCTACGCCCGCGACCACGAGTGGGCGGCCACGGTGGACGACGTCGTACGCCGCCGCACCACGCTGACCGTCCGCGGCCTCGACACCCCCGACGTCCGCGCCGCGATCGCCAAGCTGCTCGGCTGAGTCACAGGCGCGCCTGCCGGCGGACGGAGATCAGCACTCCGACGGCCGCCAGGCAGGCCACGACGGACGAACCGCCGTACGACACCAGGGGCAGCGGCACCCCGACGATCGGGGTGAGGCCCACGACCATGCCGACGTTGATGAACGTCTGCACCGACAACCAGCAGACGACCCCGGCGGCGGCCAGCATCCCGTACGGGGTGACGGCCTGGCCGGCGATGCGCAGCGCCCGCCGGAGCACCGCCCAGAGCAGGACCAGGACGAGCGCCGCCCCGGCGAAGCCCAGTTCCTCGCCCGCGACGGTGAAGACGAAGTCGGTGTGCTGCTCGGGGACGAACCGCCCGCCGGTCTGGCCCCCTTGGAACAACCCGTGGCCGAACAACCCGCCTGACCCGACCGTGACCAGCGCCTGGGCGGCGTTGTAGCCGGCGCCCTGGGGGTCGGCCATCGGATCGGCGAACGTGAGGAGCCTCTGCACCTGGTGCGGGCGCAGCAGGCCAAGGAACCAGGCGGCGACCGCCGCGGCCGCCCCCGCGCCCGCCAGCAGGGCGATCCACCGCCATCGGACCCCGGCGACCACCAGCATCCCGCCCACCGTCCCCACCATGATCATGGCGGTGCCCAGGTCGGGCTGGAGCATGATCAGCCCGAGTGGGAGGGCGGCCGCGGCCAGGGCGAGCACCACCTGTGCGCCGCGCGGTCGGCTCCCGCCGCCGGGGCGGGCGCCGAGCAGGGCCGCCAGCATGAGCACCAGGGTGACCTTGGCCGGCTCCGACGGCTGCACCTCCAGCCCTCCCACGGCCAGCCACGACTGCGCGCCGTTGACGGTCGTGCCCAGGGGGGTCAGCACCGCGGCCAGGCTCAGCACGGAGAGCACGAAGGCGGGCGGCGTCCAGGCGCGTAACGTGCTGTGGTCGGCCAGCGCGATCGCCGTCATGGCGGCCAGGCCGACGAGCACGTTGGCGATCTGCTTCTTGAGGTACGTCTGGGGATCCTCCCCCTGCGCCGCCATGCGGGGCCGCGTCGCCGACCAGACCAGCACCACGCCGATCAGGCACAGGGCGACGGCGGGGACGAGCAACCGCCAGTCCATTCCGGCGAGCCGCGCCACGACGGTCGTCCGCCGGTCGTGACGGCCTGCCCGCGCCCCCAGCCCTTGACCGCCCGAGGTCCGGATGGTGAGGCCGGGGCCGGGCGGGGTCCGAAGTGGGAGGCCACGATCGGCCGGCGGCGGCCCGAAGCCGGAACCTGCCATCGCGCCCAGGACGAACCCGCGACCGGCCGGCCGCCGGACACCCGGGCGGCGGCCGGTGACCAGGCGGCGGTGAGGGCTGGTGGGAGGGCGCGGCGTGGCGACGGAGGGCATGTCGGCGGACGACGCGGCACCGGCACCCCCGAACCGGGTGTGCGCGAGCCGCCTGCCGCCGAGCAACGCGCCGGCGAAGCGCATGCGCACGGACGGCCTGCGGGCGAGCCGCCTGCCGTCGAGCGGGGCGTCGGCGGGGGGCGTCCGGGCGTGCCGCGTGCCACCGGGCGACGCGTCAGCGGCGGGCGGGCCGGTGCGCTGCGTGTCAGCACGCTGCAGCTCGGCACGCGGCGTCTCGGCACGCGGCGTCTCGGCACGCGGCGTCTCGGCGGGAGATGTGCCGGCGGGTGGGGTGCCGGTGAGTGGGGTGTGGTCAGGCTCGTGGGGCTTTGGAGGTGGGGAAGCGGTCATCGGCGTCTCCTTTCGGGAAGGGCGGGCTTGTTTCCCTCCAGGCCGTACATGCCTGACCAGATCTCCCGTACGGCCGGCGCCGCCGCCTCCCCTCCCGAGCCGCCCCGCGAGATCACGGCCACCACCACGTACCGAGGGTCACCGGCCGGGGCGAAGGAGGCGAACCAGGAGGTGTCCTCGGCCCCGTACGCCTCCGCCGTGCCTGTCTTGCCCGCCACCGTCAGCTTGCCGAACGGGAACCCGTCGAAGGCCGCCGCGGCCGTGCCAGACTTCGGCACCTCGGCCAGGGCCCGGCGCAGGTAGTCGAGCGTCCGGGCGGGAACCGGCACCCGGCCGGCGACCGGGGGCTTGATGGCGCGCAGGAGCCGGCCGTCCGCGTCGCGCACCTCCTTGCCGACCCGCGGGCTGAACAGCGTGCCCCCGTTGGCCAGGGCCGCGTACGCGCGCGCCAGCTGCAGCGGCGTGACAAGCACGTCGCCCTGGCCGATGGAGAAGTTGGCGGCGTCGCCCGCGGTCCAGACGTAACCGCGGACGCAGTTCTCGGCCGCGACGGCCTTGAGGTAGGCGGCCCTGGCCGGGTCCGTCCTGGCCGTCTCCGGATAGCCCTTCTCGGCGGCCTCGCAGGTCTGATCCTTGGTCTGGTTCCAGTACTCCCTCTTCCAGGCGCGGTCGGGCACCCGGCCCTCGGCCTCTTCCGGCAGGTCCACGCCGGTCTTCTCGCCGAAGCCGAAGGCCCTGGCCATGTGCTGCATCGGGTCGCGCGTGCCCTTCAGCCACATTTCGTGCGCGAACCGGTAGAAGATCGTGTCGCAGGAGACGACGAGGGCGCGCCGCAGGTCCATGACGCCGAGGTCGGCGCCTCCGAAGTTCCGGAAGGACCGGTCCCCGATCCGGTACGAGCCCGGGCAGTCGTAGCGGCCCTTGAGCGAATAGCCGGAGCCCGCGGCGGCGGCCGTGGAGACGACCTTCCAGGTGGAGGCTGGCGGCCACAGGCCCTGCACGGCTCTGGACAGCAGCGGATCACCCCGCTCGCCGCCGGTCAGCCGGCGGTAGTCGGCCGGTTCGATGCCGCCGGTCCACACCTCGGGGTCGTAGCCGGGATAGGAGGCCAGCGCGACGACGCGGCCGGTGCGGGCGTCCATGACGACGGCGGCTCCCGAATCCG
Source organism: Nonomuraea sp. SYSU D8015 (assembly GCF_008065375.1). Lineage (GTDB taxonomy): Bacteria > Actinomycetota > Actinomycetes > Streptosporangiales > Streptosporangiaceae > Nonomuraea. Next base: position 417,875 of record NZ_VJYI01000004.1, on the reverse strand, counting down.
CCGGTGCGCCCTTCCCGCGCGCCCCGCGCACCGCCCGTTCCAGCGCCTTCTCCACGACCTTCTGCACGTCGGCGTCGATGCTGGTGACCAGCGTGGCGCCGGGGACCGGCGGTTGCTCGCGGAGCGTGCGCAGGACCTGTCCGGCGCTGTCGACGACGACCTCCCTGCTGCCGGGGCGGCCACGCAGATCGTTCTCGTAGACGGCCTCCAGCCCGTCCTTGCCCACCGGGTCGCCGGCGGGGGCCAGGTAGCCGAGCACGTGAGCGGCCAGGTCGCCGCGGGGATGGTCGCGTACGGGCCGGGGCTCGGCGGTCACGCCTGGGAAGTCCTCCGGCCGCTCGAGGATCTGCGTCGCCGTCTTCTCCGGCACGTCCTCGGCCACCGGGATCGGCTGGTACGGCGAGCCCGCCCAGCACGGCTGACCGGTCTTCGGCCCGCACAGCCGGATCTTCCCGGCGAGCTCGGTGTAGTGCCGGCCGAGCAGGTCGGCGAGCTTGCGGAGCGTGGCGCGCCCGCGGTCGGGCTGCCGGTCCAGCGCGATCCGCTCCACCGAGACCGTCATGGCGGCGCGGTTGCGGGCCAGCGGGCGGCCGCGGTCATCGAGGATGCGCCCGCGCACGGCCGGGATGGCGATGTGGCGCACGTGGTCGGCGACGGCCGCTTCGGCGTAGCGCTCGCCGTCCAGGATCTGCACCTGCCACAGCCGGCCGAGCAGCGTGAGGAAGAGCGCGGCCACCAGCAGGTGCACCAGCAGCAGTCGAGAGGGTGACGAGCGTCGCATCGGTGTGCCTTCCGGCTGAGTCCCGGCGCCAGGTGAGCAGACGCCAGAGAAGCGAGGCGGCGATCAGGTTGCACGGCAGGGCGGCGAGCGGCGCGGGGCCGGACCACAACAGGTCCTGCAGCCGTACGGCGGTTAGGCCGGGGAGCAGGGTGGCGCACGTGGCGGCCAGCCCGCCGATCGCGCTCCCGACGAGCATCCCGGCCCACGCGGGGAGCTTGCGCGGCAGCAGGCCGCAGGCGTAGCCGAGCAGGCAGAACAGCAGCGCCGTGCGGCCGGCCGGCGGCAGCGCGGGCGGGACCAGGTCCGCGGCGAGCCCCGCCGCGAACCCGGTCACCGCGCCCGCCGGCGGCCCCATGGCCACCCCGGCCGCCACGGCTGCGAGCATGACCAGGTCGGGCGCGACGGGCAACCGCTCCAGCACGGCAACCTGGAGCAGCGGCGCCAGCGCGGCCGCCGCGGCGACCCTAGCCCGCATCGGCGATCACGCCCACGACGTCGAGGGTGCTGAAGGTGACGGCCGGACGTACCAGCGCAGTGCGGGTGAACTGCTCGCGGGCGGGATCGACGCGTTCGACGGTCCCGACGGGCACGCCTGCCGGGTACGGCCGCGCGCCGCTCGACCCGAGCGTCTCGACCTGCTGCCCGGGGCGCAGCTCCGCGTCGGCGTCGAGCAGCCGCAGGGTGAGCAGCCCGTCGCGGCGGCCCTCGACGGTGCCGATCTCCCGGGATTCCGCCACTCTGACCCCGGCGGCGGCCGAGGGCGCGGTGGCCAGCAGGACGGTCGCGACGGCGGGTCCTGCCGCGACCACCCGGCCGACCAGTCCCTCGGCGGTGACGACGGCCATGTCGGGACCGACGCCGGCCCGGGTCCCCGCGTCGATCGTCACGCTGTCCCCGCGTACCGCGACGACCTGGGCCGGGACCAGGGTGAGGCGCGGGTGCGCGGCCCGGATCCGGTGGCGTTGCGCGTCACTGGCGCGGGCCGCGCGCTCGGCCCACAGCTCGGCGGCCAGCCGGGCGCTGCGCCGTTCGGCCTCCTCGGCGCGGCGCCGGGCGTCGCCGGCCCCCGCGAGCGTGGCCACGGGCCGCCAGGCCGCCGCGAGCAGCTGCTCGGCCGGGCCCGTCGCGGCGGCGACGGCGGAGCGCAGGGCGGACGCGTCGCCGCGCAGGTCGAGGGTGATCAAGAGGGCGGCGGCGCCGACCAGGAGAGCGAGCACGCGGCGGTGCCGGTGGAGCGCGCGCATGTCGTTTCCTCCCGTTCATCGTCTCGGCTCGGGCAGCAGGACGCCGTGCAGGCGGTCGAACTCCTCGACGCAGCGGCCGGAGCCGAGCACGACCGAGTGCAGCGGGTTCTCCACCGTCCTGATCGGCATGCCGGTCGCCTGGCCCAGCCGCCGGTCCAGGCCGCGCAGCAGCGCGCCGCCGCCGGTCAGCGTGATGCCGGTCTTCACCAGGTCGCCGGCGAGCTCGGGCGGGCACTGGTCCAGCGCGGTCTGGACGGCGTCGATGATCGCGTGTACGGGCTCCTCGATGGCCTCGCGCACCTCGCCCGCGGAGATCGTGACCGTGCGTGGCAGGCCGCTGACGAGGTCGCGACCCCTGATCTCGGCCTTGGGCTCGTCATCCTGAGGCCAGGCGAAGCCCAGCTCGATCTTGATCTCCTCGGCCGTGCGCTCGCCCAGGAGGAGCGAGTGCTCCTTCTTGACGTACGTGATGATGGCCTCGTCCAGCTCGTCGCCGCCGACGCGCAGCGAGCGGGCGGTGACGATGCCGCCCAGGGAGATCACCGCCACCTCGGTGGTGCCGCCGCCGATGTCGACGACCATGCTCCCGACCGCCTCGTGCACGGGTAACCCGGCCCCGATCGCGGCGGCCATGGGCTCCTCGAGGATGTAGACCTTGCGGGCCCCGGCCTGGTAGCCCGCCTCCTTCACGGCGCGCTGCTCCACCCCCGTCGTGCCGCTGGGCACGGCCACGACGAGGCGCGGCTGGGCGAAGTAGCGGCGGCGATGGACCTTCTGGATGAAGTAGCGCAGCATCTGCTCGGCCACTTCGAGCTCGGTGATGACGCCGTCCGCGAGCGGGCGGATGGCCACGATGTGGCCGGGCGTGCGGCCTATCATCTGCTTGGCCTCGGCCCCGACCGCGACGATCTTCTCGGTCCTGGTGTTGAGCGCCACGACCGAGGGCTCGTCGAGGACGATGCCCTTGTTGCGGACGTACACGAGCGTGTTGGCCGTGCCGAGGTCGACCGCCATGTCACGGCCGAGGAAATCGAGCACGGACATCGCTCCCCCCCTTTCAGACCCGGACCTCCTGGCGCAGGAACGCGATGTAGGCCACCGCGAACACCACGGCCGCCAGCGCGACCAGCCCGGCAAGCTGCGGCCAGACCAGCAGCAGGCTCTGGCCGAGCGGCAGCTGCCCCGGCACCGCGCGGAACGCCTGCTCCGGCATGATCACGCCGAGCGTGCGCAGCTCGGGCGTGAGCAGCGCGGCGGTGACCTCCTCGTACACGATGGCCGGCGAGGCGCGGCCGAGCGCCTGCTGCAGCCCGGCGTTCTCGACGCCCCCTGGTTCGGCGAACATCCCTGCCACCATCTGGACGATCAGCGCCGCCAGCAGCGACAGCACCAGCCACGTGCCGATGGCGGTCAGCGCGGCCGTGGCGGCGCGCTGGAGCAGGATCGACAGCATCAGCGCGAACGCCAGCCAGACGCCGATGTAGACAATCGAGACCACGAGGTAGACCAGCATCCGCCCGACGTCCTCGGCCCTGGGCACGATGCCCAGCCTCACCACGCCGACCGCGGCCACCAGCAGCATGAGCGCGGTGAGCAGCATCCCGATGACGGCGAGGCCGGCGGCGAACTTGCCGTTGACCACGTCGTCGCGGTGGATCGGCTGGGCCAGCAGCCGCGGCAGCGTGCGCTGGGCACGCTCGGAGCTCACGGCGTCGAAGCCGAACGCGATGCCGAGCAGCGGGCCGATCAGGGCGACGAAGTTGACGAAGGCGAAGGGCGTGTTCTCGATCGCCACGGTGAACAGCTTGAGGAACAGCGACGGGTCGTCGGTGGCCTGGGAGGCGACGTCCCTGATCCGGCCGCCGGCCGCGTAGACCGCGGCGACCCCGGTGACGGTCAGCAGCGCGGCCACGACGAAGAACCGCGCCGAGTGCAGGTGGTCGGCGATCTCCTTGCGCGCCACCACCCGCCAGCCAGTCCTGAGTGGGTCAGTTCTGCTCATGGAAGTACCGGTGGTAGATCTCGTCCAGGTGGCTGCTGCGCTGCCGCAGGTGCAGCAGCGTGTGACCGGCGCCGGTGAGCGCGCCGGCGATGCGGCCGCGAGCCTCGTCCTCGCAGACGGCCAGCAGGAGGTCGCCCTCCCGGTCCACGTCCTTCACGCCGTCCAGCTCGGCCAGGCGGCGGGCCGCGGCGTCCGCGTCCCCGGCGACCCCGACCTCGAGCACCGTACGCCCGTCCGCCAGGCGCCTGGCCAGCTCCTCGACCGAGCCCACGGCGACCAGGCGGCCCCGTACGAAGATGCCGACCCGGTCGCAGACCTCCTGCACCTGGTAGAGCAGGTGCGAGGAGAGCAGCACGGTCATCTGGTGCTGGTCGCGCAGCTCGCGGATCAACGCCAGCACCTGCCGCACGCCGTCCGGGTCGATGGCGATCGTGGGCTCGTCGAGGATCATCACCGACGGGCTCTTGACCAGGGCGTCGGCGATGCCGAGGCGCTGGAGCATGCCCCGCGAGTACGCGCCGGCGCGCCGGTCGGCGGCGTGGGCGAGCCCGACCTGCTCCAGCAGTTCGGCGATGCGGTCCTCGGCGTCGGCGATGCCGTTGAGCCTGGCGGTGTAGCGCAGGTTCTGCCGCGCGGTGAGGTTGGGGTAGAAGCCGACAGCGTCGGGGACGTACCCGACCTGCCGCTTGACCTTGGCCGCCTCGCGGGCGGGATCGAGGCCGAGCACGCGCACGGTGCCGGAGGTGGGCTCGGACAGGCCGAGCAGGGTGAGTATCGTCGTGGTCTTGCCCGCGCCGTTGGGGCCGAGCAGGCCGAACACCTCGCCTCGCCGTACCTCCAGGTCGAGCTCGCGGACCGCCTCGACCTGGCCGTACCGCTTGGTCAGCCCTTCGATGGAGATGACGGGGGCGTCCATGTCAGCGCCGCCCGAAGGTGCGGAAGACCCACCACAGGCCGCCCGCGACGGCCACGATGACCAGCACGCCGGCCAGCCCCCACCAGCGGGAGGTCTCGACGGTGTAGCGGATGTCGGTCTCCGAGCTCTGGCCGTCCTTCTCCGCGGTGACCGTGACCATGTAGTCGCCGGTGACGGCGTCGTCGGACGGCGTGATCACCGCGGTGACCCTGGCCTGCTGCTGGGGGGCGACGTCCACGGTCTTCGGCTCGAACGTCACCTCCCAGCCGCTCGGGGGCGAGCCGGACAGCGTCACGCCGGCCAGCGGGGTCGTGCCCTTGTTGGTGAGGACCAGCGGCACCCTGGTGCGCTGCCCGGTGGAGCCGGAGGCGTTGAGCCGCTCCTCAGGCGTGGTCAGCTCCAGCTCGACGGTGCCGGTGACCTCGGCGGTGAGCTCGGTGGCCGCCTGCCGCCCGCCGCCGGTCACGCCGAGGCGGATGGGGTAGGCGCCGGCGGCGACGTCGTCCGGCGGGTCGGCGCTGACGTTGATCGTCGCCGTGCTCCCGCCGTCGACCTTGACCGTGGTGGCGCGCTGCTGCGTGCTGGGGTTCGCGGAGACGTTCCAGCCGGAGGGGCCCTGGACCGCCAGCGCGAACGTCGTGGTCTTGGGCGCGTCGTTGCGCAGGGTGACGGTGTAGCTGAAGGTGTCGCTCGCCTTGCCGGTCAGCTTGGCGAACTCCGCCTCCAGGCCGACGGCGGCCTCCTCGGCGGCGCCGCGCACGGTCAGGGTCAGCGGCAGCCGGGCGCGCTCGCCCCCTGCGCCCTCCGCGGTGACCGTCACCCGATGCCTGCCTTTCGCCTCGGCGGGCACGGTCACGTCCAGGGTGACCTCGGCCTTGCCGGCGTGCACGCTGGACACGACGTACCCGCCGCCTCGCAGGGTGGTCTTCCAGCCTTTGGGTGCGTCGACGTCGAGGTCCACGCGGCCCGCGGGCGAGCCGCTGACGTCGAGGTCGAGGGAGACGTTCTCGCCCGGCTCCACGACGAGGGAGGGGTAGGGCGTGGAAAGCGTGAGTGTCTGCGCGTACGCGGGGGACGCGTTGAGCGTGCTCAGGCCGAGCAGGGCCACCAGGGCGTACGGCAGGAAGCGGAAGAGCGGCCTCATCACCAGTCGTCCGTTCGAGTCTACGATCTCTCTGCCTGGGTCGAGGAAACTTATAACTCTGTCTACAAGTTTTCGCAAGACCCAGCTTGACATTTTCCTCGAGCAGAGTTGCATCAATCTGCACTCACAAGTAACGTGCAACCTGAATTGCAGGTTTGATCCACCGAGAGAGATCATGATGTCCGAGCTCCCGTTGGACGACGAGCACGCCCCGATCTACTCCATGGGTCAGGTGGCGGACATGCTCAACGTGCAGCAGGCCTACCTGCGCCGCCTCGACGAGCACGACGTCGTCACGCCGAGCCGCTCGGAGGGAGGACGGCGGCGCTACTCCCGCCGCGACATCATGACCGTCCAGCGCGTCACGCGCATGGCCGGCGAGGGCATGACGCTCATCGCGATCCGTCGCATCCTCGAGCTCGAACGCGAGGTCGACCGGCTCCGCGAGGAGCTCGCCGCCGCCCACGCCCGGCTGGAACAGCGCGAGAGCGGCTCCTGACCCCTTTGCGCAACCACGGAGGTGATCTTTTTATGTCCGTACGGTCCCGGCTGCACATCGCGATGGTGGCACCGCCCTGGTTCGAGGTGCCCCCACGCGCGTACGGCGGTATCGAGGCCGTGCTCTACGATCTGGTCCAGGCCCTGACGAGGCTCGGGCACCAGGTCACCTTGATCGGCGCGGGCAGGCCGGGCACGTCCGCCCGTTTCCTGGCCACCTACGACGAGCCGCCCTCCAGCCGGCTCGGCGAGTCCATGCCCGAGGTGGTCCACGCCGCCTCCGTGGCCCGGATGCTGGACGACCTGGATGTGGACGTCATCCACGACCACTCGCTCGCGGGCCCGCTCACCGCCCTCGGGCGCACGGCGCCGACCGTGGTGACCGTGCACGGCCCGGCGCACGGCGAGACCGCCGACTACTACCGGCTCCTCGGCGACTCCGTCAGCCTGGTCTCGATCTCCACCTCGCAACGCATGCTGGCGCCCGACCTCAACTGGGTGGGCACCGTGCACAACGCGGTCGACGTGACCACCTTCCCCTTCCAGGAGCGCAAGGGGGACTACACGTTGTTCCTCGGCCGGTTCAGCCCGGACAAGGGCGCTCATCTGGCCATCGAGGCCGCGCGGGCCGCGGGCCGCCGCATCCTGCTGGCAGGCAAGCTCATCGAGCCCTCCGAGCATGAGTACTTCGACACCCACGTCAAGCCGCGCCTGGGCGAGGACGCCGTCTACGTCGGCGAGGCCGACGGCGCCACGAAGCGGCGGCTGCTGGCCGACGCGCGGTGCCTGCTCTTCCCCATCCAGTGGGAGGAGCCCTTCGGCATGGTGATGATCGAGGCCATGGCCTGCGGCACGCCGGTGGTGGCCCTGCGCGGCGGCGCGGTGCCCGAGGTCGTCGCGCCGGGGATCACCGGCTTCGTCTGCGACGATCCCGGCGAGCTGCCTGTCGCGATCGAGGCCGCCGGGGCGCTCTCCCCGGCCGACTGCCGCGCCCACGTGACCCGCCAATTCGACGCGCTGGGCATGGCTCGGGGGTACGAGAAGATCTACCGGCAGGTCGCCGGCGACCGGCGCCCCACCCCCGTGGCCGCCTGACGTCCCTCCGAGGTGGCCAGGCCGCCTGGCGGGGAAGGGGGGAGGCATGCGAACTCCCATGAACGAAGCCCTGATCCGTCACTTCCGCGACCTGCGCGACGGCACTCACGGCCCGGCCACCTCCAGGGAGGACAAGGAACGCCTGTTCTTCACGGCGGTCGAGCTGCTGGATCCCGTCGCGCGGAAGGTACTGGACGAGTTCAACGCCGACCTGCTGCTGGGCACGGGCGAAGTGGTGGCCAGCGGCCTCAGCCGGTCGAAGGAAGGCGGGCTCAACGCCATGTGGTCGCTGACCTGGCCGGAGCAGCGCGCGCACCATGTCCAGCCGATCGCGATCGTCGCCCACTACGGCGCCGACTTCCACCACCCGCACCTGCGCGGCAACACGGTCGGGGACTGGCCGATGAACATCTTCGACGCGGGGGACGCCCAGGCGCAGGTGGACACGCTCCGCGTGATCGCCGCAGGCGACGCCCACAACCTGGTCTTCCAGGAGAGCTACCGCCTCATGCCCGCCATCACCCAGTCGGCCGACACACCGTCCTGAGGACGATCCCGGCACGACGGGCGGGGCCCGCCCGCAGTCCCCCGAGCACCGACGGCCGGGCCCGCCCGCGGTCTCCCGAGCACGCGGGAGGCGCACACCCATCCCCACGTGCGCCTCCCCGACGCGCAACGCTGCCCGACGCAGGCTGCCCCAGACGCCACCGCACGGGACGGTCTCCGCGCACCACCGCACGGGACGGTGTCCATGCACCTCCAGGCGCCACCGCACCGGAGCGGGCGCGCCTTCCGGGCCGGTGCGGCAGGGTGGTGTGGCGCGGGGCTCGGCGCAATATGTGCGGCCGGGGCTCGGCGCGATGCGTGCGACGAGCCGGTGGGAGCCCCGCCGTAAAGTTATGGATCTTATGCTTCGGTGAAGCCTCGCGCACGCCCGCCGGCGGATTCGCGGACCGCCGCCGCGACGGCGCTCGCCACGTCCGGATGGAACACGCTGGGGATGATGTAGTTGGGCCCCAGCTCCTCCGGCGAGACGACGGCGGCCAGCGCGCCGGCCGCGGCCAGCAGCATCTCCTGCGTCACCCCGACGGCCTGCGCATCCAGCAACCCCCGGAACACCCCGGGGAAGGCCAGCACGTTGTTGATCTGGTTGGGGTAGTCGGAGCGCCCGGTCGCGACCACGGCCGCGTGCTCGCGCGCGTCGTCAGGCGACACCTCGGGCTCCGGATTGGCCAGCGCGAACACCACCGCGTCCTTGGCCATCGTCGCGATGTCGTCGCCCGTCAGGATGCCCGGCGCGGACACCCCCACGAACACGTCGGCCCCCTTGATCGCTCCCCGCAGGTCCCCGGCATAGCCCTCGGCGTTGGTGTGGTCGGCGATCCAGCGCAGCGACTCGTCCAGGTCGTCGCGCCCCTTGTGCACGGCCCCGAGATAGTCGCAGACGATCACGTTGCGCGCCCCCGCGGCGATCAGCAGCCGCAGCACGGCGTTACCGGCGGCCCCAGCGCCCGCCATCGTGATCTTGACGTTCTCGATGCTCTTGTTCACGACCCGCAGCGCGTTCGTCAGCGCCGCCAGCACGCAGATCGCGGTGCCGTGCTGGTCGTCGTGGAAGACGGGGATGTCGAGCAGCTCACGCAGCCGCCGCTCCACCTCGAAGCAGCGCGGCGCGCCGATGTCCTCCAGGTTGATCCCGCCGAACCCGGGAGCGATCACCTGCACGGTGCGCACGATCTCGTCGACGTCCTGCGTGTCGAGGCAGATGGGCCAGGCGTCGATGCCCGCGAACCGTTTGAACAGCGCCGCCTTGCCCTCCATGACCGGCAGCGCCGCCTCCGGGCCGATGTTGCCGAGCCCGAGCACGGCCGAGCCGTCCGTGACGACGGCCACGGTGTTGCGCTTGATGGTCAGGCGGCGCGCGTCCTCCTTGTTGCGCGCGATCGCCATGGACACGCGCGCCACACCCGGGGTGTACGCCATCGAGAGCTCGTCGCGGTTGCGCAGCGGCACCTTCGACTTCATCTCGATCTTGCCGCCGAGGTGCATGAGGAACGTGCGGTCCGACACCTTGTGAATGACGACGCCCTCGACGGCCTCGAGCTGGTCGACGATGGCCTGCGCGTGGTCGGTGTCCCGGGAGGCGCAGGTGACGTCGATGCGGATCTTCTCATGACCGGCGTTGGTGACGTCGAGAGCGGTCACCACGCCGCCGGCCGACTCTACGGCATGGGTGAGCTGGCTGACGGCCTTGCCGCCGGCGGGCACCTCGAGCCGCACGGTGATGGAGTATGACACACTCGGGACGGTCGCCACGTCAATCGCTCCTTCGGGACTGACCAAGAAGTCCTCCCATGTTAGGGGGCCTCAGGTCAATCCAGTGCCTCGGCAGCGGTGACGATGATATCGACACAGGTCGGGACAGGAATCGTGGTGCTGTCGACGACCAGGTGATATTGGCAGGGATCGGCCGGATCGGTGCGGTAGAAGGTGCGCCAGTAGGCCATCCTGGCGCGGTCGTTGTCGTCGATGATGCGGCGGGCCTCGCGCTCGCTCATCTCGCCCAGCGTGGCCGTCTGCCGGATCCGGCGCTTGACCGGGGCGTCGAGCCTGACGTGCAGAGCGCCGGGGTGGTCGGCGAGGACCACGGCGCCGGCCCGGCCCAGGAAGACGCCGCCCTGGTTGCGGGCGGTCTCCGTCATCATGCGCTCGGTGCGGCGGACGAACTCCTCAGGCGCGAGGGGCATCGCGCCGGGGACGTACATGTCCACGCCCCCGAACGTGACGGTCGGCAACCGCATCGCCCCCGACAGCAGCCTGCCGAGGCCGTGCTCGGCACGGTCGTCGTGCGCGAGCGCCTCCTCGAGCGTGCAGCCGAGCTCCTGGGCGACGGCGCTGGGGATGGCGCGGTCGACGAACGGCACGCCGAGCTGCTCGGCCACGGCCGGGCCGATCTGGCTGCCGGCCGTGCCGTATGTCGCCGATATGGTGACGACCCGCATAGCCCCAGGTTAGAACAGAGCGCTCGCCAAAGCTCTACGGGCTTTCGCCAAAGATGGGTCTTCTGCGGGCAATGCGTCGAAAAGACCGAGCAGGTGGCGTCTGGCCTTGTCGCGCTCGTCGCCGGAGGTGCGCTTGACCACGGCGATGATGCGGTTGAACGCCTCGTCGATCGAGCCCGACAGCATCTCCAGGTCGGCGGCGAGCAGCTGCGCGTCGAGGTCGGCAGGGTCTTGCAGGCGGCGCTGGACGTCGGCCGGGTCGACGCCCTCGGTGCGCTTGATCAGGTGGACGCCGGCGAGGCCCATCTTGGCGTCCTCGTTGCCGGGCGCGCGGGCCAGCAGCCGCTGGTAGGCCTCCGCCGCCGCGTCGAGGTCGCCGCGCTCGACGGCCTGCTCGGCGGCCACCAGGTCGGGGTCGGCGGGCGGACCCGCGGGCTCCTGGTCGCCGGCCGCGGGGGGCCGGGCGTCCGGGTTGGCCTGGTAGAACTGCTCGACCGCGTTCATCAGCTCGTCGAGCCAGCGGCGCACCTCCTGCTCGGGCAGCACCTGCTGGAAGCCGGTGACGGCCTGCCCCTGGAAGATCGCCAGCACGGTCGGGACGGCCTGGACGCGCAGCGCCTGGGCGATCTGCGGGCTGGCGTCGACGTTGACCTTGGCCAGGACGGCCCGGCCGCCCAGGTCGCCGACGACCTTCTCCAGCACCGGGCTCAGCTGGGCGCTGCCCGGCGCCCGGGGTGACCAGAGGTCGAGCACGACCGGCACCCGCATCGAGCGGTCGATGACGTCGGTCGTGAACGTCTCCTCGGTCACGTCGACGATCGAGGCCGACGAGGCCGCCTGGGGACCTGCCGCCTCCCGCCGGGCCTGCGCCTCCAGAGCCTGCTTGCGCGCGCCCAGGTCTATCGCTCCGTAGAGCGACCCGGGCCTAGAGAAGTCCGCCATGCTCTTCATCTTGCCGCATCGGCGGGACCCCGAAGTCACCGGCCGCGACCCGGAGCGTGCGCAACTGGTCGAACATCCGGTGGAGTTCGTCCTCGGCGTACATGCCCAGGCCGAATTCGGCGGCCATCAGGTCGCGGGTGGCGCGCCGCACGACGGCCCTTCCGGCGTCGGTGATCTCGGCCAGCACGCCGCGGCCGTCCCGTGGATTGGGGAGCCGCCGGACATATCCGGATTTCTCCAGTCGATCCACTGTGTTCGTGACGCTGGTGGGGTGGACCATCAGGCGTTCACCGATCTTCGACAGCGGGAGCGCACCCGTCTTGCTGAAGGTCAGCAGCACCAGCGCCTCGTATCGCGCGAAGGTCAAGTCATAGGGCTTCAGGAGCGAATCGAGTTGCGACAGCAGGATCTGGTGCGCTCTCATGATCGAGGTCACGGCCGCCATGGCGGCGGACGGCCCGAAGTGGGCGCGCCAGCTCTCCGCGGCGCGGTCGATCGGGTCGAACGGCAGGTTGAGCGGCTTCTGCTGCATCACAGCGCTACCGTAGCGCGCCACTGATCCCGGTTCGTCAGGCGACCTGGAGCGACAGGCTTTCCCGCTTGACCAAGAATCCGGACGTCAATCATCACGCTCAGTTATGGTTCTCGTACGTATGGTGACGCGGAAGCCAAGTCCATCAGCCTGTGGGGACCGGCCGGACTGATCGCTTCCGTCTTGCCTAGGGGCACGGGGGGTGCTTGATGAACTTCAACGGGACAAAGGGTGCGTGAGCACGCGGGCGTTTCACGAGAGGAGCTGAAGCAGAGCGCGGCCGTGACGGTTGCCGTGCTCCTGGCTGTCGGCCTGGTCGCGGCGTGGAACGTCCTCATTCCAGGCGTGGACGCATGGGAGAACATCGTGGCCGCGGTCATCGGCTCGCTCCGGTTGACCGGGCCCGTGGCGGCGGTCTTCGCGGCGTGGGTGGCGCTGCGCAAGCGCCGGGCCCTGCGCGGCCGCTCGCTCACGACCTGGCGGGCGCTCAAGGCGCCGCTGGCGATCGTGGTCGTGGTGCTGGGCTCGTTCGGGGCGACGGTGCTGGTGCTGGCGATCAAGACGGTGCTCACCGACCAGGCGGGCCGGTTGAGCCTGTCGGGGCTCGGCATGGGCATGGCGGGGTTGGCGCTCTACTCGGTGATCGGGTGGGTGGCCGGCTGGGTGCTGCCCAGGGCGTACACGCCGCCGCTGGCCGGGCTGGCCTGCTACGGGGCGTTCTCGTGGCTGGCCGACGACCGGGGCTGGGCCGACAAGCTGGCGCCCGGCACCGGGGAGCCGTACGACCTGTTCCAGGGGCTGAGCGGGGCGCCGTTCTTCGACCAGACGATCTGGCTGCTCGGGATCACGGCGGCCTTGCTGCTCGGCTGGGCGGCGCTGGTGACCAGGCAGGCGCTGGTGCTGGCGTGCGCGCTGCTGGCGGTGCTGGCGGCGGGGATGGGCGTGTCGCGGGTGCTGGCCCAGACGAAGCCGGCCGCGGCCGAGGACATCGCCTACAGCTGCCAGGAGTGGCCGATCACGGTGTGTGTGCATCCGGGGATGCGTGCGGGGCTGACGGAGCTCGGGGCGGCGTTCACGCAGATCGCCTCGCGGCTGGCCGGGACGCCCGCGGCATTCACGCGGGTGGAGCAGCGGCCGCTCGACGACGAGCTGAAGCCGTCCCACGGGCTGGCGCCGATCCACGTGCCGGACCTGTCCGCGGGGTTCGCGGAGGAGGCGGCGTACGAGTACATCGACTCGCTGGCCGCCCGGTGTCCCGGCACGGTGGCCGACGGCTACCGGGAGATCGTGATGGCCTGGCTGCGCGGTGAGCCGCTGCCCGGCGGCCCGCTGCCGGAGCACCAGTACGCGGCGTCGTGGTTCTCCTGGCTGAGCGAGCACCAGCGGCGGGAGTGGCTGCGGATGTTCTTCAGCGACTTCCAGAACTGCGGGCTGTCGAGCACGCACTTCGGCGGCGGACCGGCGCGGGCACAGGTCGCGCCGTCGTCGGTGCAGCCCACTCCGGAGTCGAGCCACGTCTATCCGGTGTACCCGGACCCCACGGGCACTCCCGGGCCCGGCACGACGTCCGCCGCGCCGCCCCCGGGCTCGGGTTCGATGGGCTGGGGCCCGCAGGGCGGTCCCGTGTGGGCGCGGGAGCGGACCACCGGCGAGTCGTGGATCCCGGTCTCCAGCGGCCCCCCAGGCCACGGGTCGCCGCGCGGCGGCGGGTACGACTGGGCTCCCCCGGGCACGGCGGGGACGGCGGGCACGGCCGGCGCCGATGGAGCGACGGTCACGGGGCCGTACGAGGGAGCGCCGGCCGGCCGGGCGCAGGGCCACCGAGCGCAAAGCCGACCTCAGGGCGACCCGGCGCAGGGCCACCGAGCACAAGGCCGACCGCAGGGCGGCCCCGCATACGGCGGGCCCCACGGCGGCGGCGTACTGATGGCGCCGGGCGGCGGGGCAGCCCACGGGCACCACGGCACGGGCGCACCGGACGTGGCGCAAGACGGCGGAGCACGCCGGGAGCACCACGGCGGACCCCACGACCGCGAGGCGCAGAGCGGCGCGCAGACCGGCCATGGCCGGCCGCAGGCCGCTCACGTTCTGCCCCAGGCAGCGCACGGCCGGCCGCAGGCAGCGCACGGCGGACCGCAGGCCGGGGCCGGGTGGGCGCCGGGCCGGTCGGGGGCCGGATGGGGACCGGCGGCGGGGGCGGAATCGGAGATGTCACCAAAGGGCTGGCACTGATGATCGCCCAGCGGGTAGTCATGCCACCATGACGACTTCCCGTACGACGCCGCCCGAGGTCACCCCCGGGCGGCGCCGCAGGTGGCGATATGTGGCGGGTCTCCTGGTCCTGGCGGTCCTGCTCGTGGTGGGCGGCCGCCTGGCCTGGACCTGGCTCAACCCGATGGGCGAGCAGGTGATCGACCGCAGCCAGCCGGTGCTGCTCCAGTCCATCAAGGACCTCAGCCGGTTCGAGGCGGCGACGGGCACCTTCCAGGTGGTCGTGGACCTGGAGAAGGACGCGAACTTCCTGCCCGACGCGGTCAAGGGCACCAGGACGCTGTTCGTGGGAGCGGGCGGCGTGGACGCGTACGTCGACTTCTCCGCCATGGCGACGAACGCGGTGACGGTCTCGGAGGATCGCACCCAGGCGACCATACGCCTCCCGCGCGCCCAGCTCGAGAAGCCCAACCTGGACAACAGCCGCTCGTACGTGTTCGCGCAGCAGCGCGGCCTGTTCGACCGGGTGCAGGACTTCCTGTCGGGCTCCCCCGGCGACCAGCGGGAGCTCTACCTGCTCGCGGAGAAGAAGATCACTGAGGCGGCCCTGGCGAGCGACCTGCGCGCCAGGGCCGACGAGAACACCAAGGCGATGCTGTCGGGCATGCTCAAGTCGCTCGGCTTCACGAAGGTCACCGTCAAGTTCACCGACGAACCCTAGACCCCGAAGAGCGCCTGCTCGACGTGGTCGAGCGCCAGGCGCACGGCGCCGAGGGCGACCGACTTCCCGCCCAGCCGCGAGGACCCCAGGCGCACGGGGAAGAGGCAGAGCTCGGCGAGCTCCTCGCGCAGCGGCGCCGCGAGCAGCTCGCCCGCTCCTGACAGCCCGCCCCCAGCACGACCAGCTCAGGGTCCATGGAGAGCACGGCGGCGCCGACACCCTTGGTCAGTCGGAGACGTTCACGATCGAGGCCCGTACGGGCTGGGACGCCTTAGAGGTCGCGCGGATAGGTGCTCCTGACGCGCCGCGGGGTGACAGGTGCCGGTGCTAGTCTGATCAGCATGTCAGGCGCATCGTGCTCGGCCGCTTGTGCGGCAGTGACCAGGACGTCCCGCTAGCGGCGGGACGTTCGACTCTCAGCACCACCCATCCTGGAACGTCCAGCCGCTTCGTGATCAGTCCGGAGCGCCGTTCGTGCTGCTCGGAAACTCTTCAGAGCGACGGAGCACTCGATGCTTTCAGGCATTACTTCTTCCTGCGGGCAAAGCCCGTCTCCCACACGCGCATGGCTCGTACTGTGCGCGATGTCCATGCTGCAGTTCTTCATCGCGGTCGACGTGACCGTGGTCAACATCGCGCTGCCCTCGATCGGCGCGGATCTCGGCGTCGATGGCCAGTCGCTGACCTGGGTAGTGGTCGGCTACACCATCACCGGCGGCGGGCTGCTGATGCTCGGCGGTCGCCTCGGCGACCTGCTGGGCCGCCGCCGCACGCTGCTGGTCGGCACGACCCTGTTCGGTGCGGCATCGCTGCTGGCGGGACTTGCGCCCTCGTTCGCGGTCCTGGTGGCCGCGCGCCTCTTCCAGGGGGCCGGCGAGGCTGTCGCACTGCCGGCGGCGATGGCCACCATCGTGCTGATGTTCCCCGAGGGCCCACGCCGGTCGCGGGCCCTGAGCGTGTGGGCCGCGGTCGCCAGCTGCGGCCTGGTGCTGGGATTCGCCCTCTCCGGAATCATCACCGCCCATCTGGGTTGGCGCTGGATCTTCCTGATCTCGGTGCCGTTCATCCTGGTCGTGATCGTGGCCGCGCTCGTGCTCGTCCGGGCCGACCGTCCCGCTTTCCTTGAACGGGCCCGGCTGGACCTGCCGGGCGCGCTCCTGCTGACTGCGTGCCCGCTGTTGTTCACCTACGCCGCGGTCGAAGCAGGCGAACCCGGAACGAGCGCGTGGGTGAGCCTGGCAGCGCTGGCAGGTGCGGTGCTGGCCGCCGCCGGGTTCGTGCGGGTCGAGTTGCGGTCCTCGAACCCGCTGGTGCCGCTGGCCTTCTTCGCCAACCGTGCCCGGGTGAGGGCGAACCTGACAACGATGCTGCTCAGCGGGGCGTTGTCAACCTCATTCCTGCTGTTCACGTTCTACCTGCAGGACCGTCTCGGGATCGGTCCGCTGGGAGCTGGGCTCACGATGCTGCCGCTGGCTGTTGCGCTGATCGCGGCCTCGGTTCTCGTGCCGCGGCAGCTGGGCCGTTGGGGAGCACGCGCGTGCGTGCTGGCAGGTCTCGGAGCCGCTGCGGGCGCGATGACGATGATCGCGCTCGTGGCAGTCGTGGGTGCCGGGGCGGCGTGGCTGCTTCCGGCGATGCTGCTGATCGCCGCCGGGATGGGCTTCGGGCTGGTGGGGCTGCAGTACATCGCGGTCAGCGGAACGACCGACGAGGACGCCGGGATCGCCTCCGGCGTCCAGCGAGCAGCCGACCAGCTCGGCGGGGCCAGCGGCGTAGCAGTCTACATGGGCATCGGGTTCGCCCCCGCCGTGCACGCCGCAGACCCGTTCCTGATCGCAGCGGTCCTCGCCATCGCCGGGCTGGCCGTCGGTGCCGTGGTCGTCAGCCGCTCCTCGGCCATCACGGAGGTGCGACCGCAGACCGAGTAGGAGACCGCGCCGCCACGCTCTGGCATCCCGGCAGCGGCGTGGCGGCGCGTCCATGCCTACTTGCTCCGCCATCGATCAGCAGGAGCTCACGTGCCCGTACTTCCACCTTCATCACCGATCCCTTGTGGGAGCAATTCCAGGGGCTCCTTCCTGAGCGAACCGTCGCCCACCCGTTGGGCTGCCACAGGCCCCGTATTCCCGACCGGGTCGTCTTCGACAAGCTCCTGGCCCGCCTCGTCCTCGGCGGTACACCCGGAGCTCCTCGCCGAGCGGGGTTGCACCCCGAACATCACTCCGAGAGGAACGTTCCTACCGATCAACCACATTCACCGATGGGTCATCGAGCGGACCAACTCGTGGCATAACCGTGGGTTCGCGACCCTGGCCAAGGTGACCGACCGGCGCAAGGTCGGGCAGAACGCGTGGGTCGCGCCGGCCAGCGCGATCATCATCATCCGCCGCCTGGTACGCCAGTCCTGGCTCCGCTACAGGTGGGGACGAACGCCCGGGCTGGTGCCCCTGACCGACTGCCTATCCGCGCAACCTCTTACTGGCCTCCGCCGAGCGCAAGGCCGGGCGTGAGGTCTCGGACCTGGAGGTGATCAGCGAGAAGGGCGGGAAGGCGACGTTCGCCAGTCCCTGGCATACGGGGCGGCCGACACCGGCAAGGTGACCTTCTCCTTCGGCACCAAGCCCGGCCATACCTACACGATGCACCGGATGCCTTAGACGCCCGTGCGCGGACCTAAGCCCATCGTCTGACCGGGATGTAGGGCATACGCCCGATGTGGCGGGGTGGGCCTTAGAACGAGCCTTAAGAGTGCAGACAACAAGGCAACGCGCACAGGAGCACTCACCATGAACGCCGAACTCGAATATTCCGTGATGCAGTATCACGCGTCCGAACTCCGCCGGGCCGCCGCCGAGCAGCGGCGCGTGCGGGAGGCCGTGAAGGGCCCGCGGTCCGAGCGGCGTCACCGCTCGGTCTTCGCCAGGTTCCGCGCCTCATGACCGCCTACAAGCAGCCCGGCCGCATCCTCCCTCGCGGCCGGGCTGAACAGCCCCCATAAGGGGCGACGCGCAAAGAAGCCCCGGTCCATTCCTGGTAGGACCGGGGCTTCGCGCATGGGAGGTCATACGGTGATGACCATCTTGCCGCGAGCGTGGCGCGTCTCGAGCTCCCTGAAGGCCTCGGGCACGTCGCTCAGCGGGTACGTCCTCTCGACGACCGGCGTGATCTTGCCTCCCCCCGCCAGCTCCGCCAGCGTCCTGAGGTTCTCCTGCTTGGGGAGCGCGAAGATGACCCGTGGATTCTGCCGGGTGAACGGGACGAGCAGCACCGTGCGGAGCAGAAGGTCCATTCCGGCCAGCCACCGGCCGCCGCCTTCGCCGCCGATGATGACGAACGTCCCGCGCGGGGTGAGCGCCCGCCGCAGGTGCGACAGGGACCGGTTGCCCCCGGTGACCAGGATGAGGTCGTAGCGGCGCTTGCCGTCGGCGAAGTCCTCTCGCGTGTAGTCCACGACGTCGTCCGCGCCGATCGACCGTACGAGGTCGACCTTGGACGTGCTGCACACCCCGGTGACCTCCGCGCCGAACACCTTCGCCAGCTGCACCGCGAAGGTCCCCACGCCGCCGCCGGCGCCGATCACCAGGACCCGCTGGCCCGGCCGCACTCTCCCGACGTCGCGCAACGCCTGGAGGGCGGTCATCCCCGAGGTGGGCAGCGCCGCCGCCTGCTCGAACGTGAGGTTGTCCGGGATCCGCGCGAGTCTGTCCTGCGGGGTGCGGGCGAACTCGGCGTAGGCGCCGTTGCACGTGCCGAAGACCCGGTCGCCCGGCTTGAACGCGGTGACGGCGGCGCCGACCGCCTCCACCTCCCCCGCGACGTCGCCGCCGACCCAGGGCGCCTTGGGGGCGCGCAGCCCGGTGGCGACGCGCATGACGTACGGCACGCCGGTCACCATGTGCCAGACGCCCATGTCGACGCCGGCCGCGCGGACGCGTAACAGCACGTCGTCCTCGCCGGGCACGGGCGTCTCCACGTCGGTGAGGGTGAGGACGTCGGCCGAGCCGTACGCGTCCCGAATGATCGCTTTCATTTCTCCTGGTCTCCGTCCGGGTACTGGAACACGTCGTCGAGCGGGACGCCGAAGACCCGCGCGATCTGGAAGGCCATCTCCAGGGACGGCGAGTAGCGGCCCTGCTCGATGGCGATGATGGTCTGCCTTGTGACGCCGACGCGGTCGGCAAGCTCCGCCTGCGTCATCTCGCCGTGCGCGAAGCGCAGGGCGCGGATCGAGTTCGTGACCTTCGTGGACTTCACCATGAGGGCAGCCCGCGACGGTAGGCGATGATCTTGAGTGTGGAGCCGAGGACGGCCTGCAGGACGAACCCCAGGTAGAGCGCGTTGGCGATCCAGAAGTGGTCCAGCTCGGCCATCGCCATGACGAGCGCCGCGATCGCGCCGGCGACGAGGAAGAACTGGCCGGCGTATTCGCCGTAGCGGTGGATGTCCCGGTCGCGCTGGTCCTTCTTGCCGACGTCGGCCGGCGACATCATGCTGACCGCGATGAACAGCACGATCGACGCCACGATGGAGCCGCCGACGCTCCACAGAAGCGGCGCCACGTACGCCACCTCGGTGAGCGGGGCGCTGCCCGCCCTGCCGAGGATGACCGCGAGGTACGCCCCGTACGCGCAGACCGAGACCACCACCATGATCCACGCGCGTTTCTCTTCGGATGCCATGCCTCGAATGTAAAGCAACATGGACACCATGTCTAGAATTTTTTACATCACCCCGGCTGACGGCGAAGGCCCTGCCTCCTCCTTGTGGAGCCCCGCGGCTCCCTGTAGACAGGCGTCATGGAAGAGCGGGAATTCGACATGGTGTTCCGGAGCACCGAGATCGTCGCCGCACCGGGCGAGAGGATTCTCCGCCAGGGCTTGGCGAACCTGTGGCGCGGCATGGACGCCGTGGGCGGCCAGTTGTGGCTGACCAGCAAGTGGCTCGTCTTCCGCTCCCACAGCATGAACTTCCAGGTGGGCGTCTGCGTGTGGCCGCTCGATGAGATCATCTCGGTCACGTCGGTCAACACGCTGCGCATCGTGCCGAACGGCATGAAGGTCGTCCTGAAGGGCGGAGCGGAGGTTCGCTTCGTGGTGAACAGGCGCCGGGCCTGGATAGACGCCATCGCCCAGGCGTGTGCCTGACCAGGAGCGGCTCTGGATCAGGCCCACGCCCGGGCGTAGGGCCTAGCGCTTCGGGACGGTGATGAGGAGGGCGTCGCCCTGGCCGCCGCCGCCGCAGAGGCCGGCTGCGCCCAGACCGCCGCCCCTGCGCTTCAGCTCATGGGCCAGCGTCAGCACGATCCTGGCGCCCGACGCGCCGATCGGGTGGCCCAGGGCGATGCCGCCACCGTTGACGTTCACCTTCTCCAAGGGCACGCCGAGTTCCTTGGCCGACTGCAGGACCACGCTGGCGAACGCCTCGTTGATCTCGATCAGGTCGAGGTCGTCGGCGGTCACGCCCTGCTTGGCCATCGCCTGCTTGATGGCGTTGGCCGGCTGCGACTGCAGCGACGCGTCCGGGCCGGCCACGTTGCCGTGCCTGCCGATCTCCGCCAGCCACTCCAGGCCCAGCTCCTCGGCCTTCGCCTTGGACATGACGACCACGGCGCAGGCGCCGTCGGAGATCTGGGAGGCCGAGCCGGCCGTGATCGTGCCGTCGGCGGCGAAGGCCGGGCGGAGCTTGGCCAGCGTCTCCACGGTGGTGTCGCCGCGTACGCCCTCGTCCTCCTTGACGACCACGGGCTCACCGCGCCGCTGCGGGATCTCCACCGGGACGATCTCGTCGTCGAAGACACCGTTCTTGATCGCGGCGGCGGCGAGCTGGTGGGAGCGGGCCGACAGGGCGTCCTGCTCCTCGCGGCCGATGCCGAGCCTGGCGTTGTAGCGCTCGGTCGACTCCCCCATCGCGCACTGGTCGAAGGCGCAGAACAGGCCGTCGTGGGCCATCGAGTCGATCACGTCGGAGCCGCCGTACTTGACGCCCTTGCGCAGCCCGGGAAGCAGGTGGGGGGCGTTGGTCATGGACTCCATGCCGCCGGCCACCACGATGTCGAACTCGCCGGCCCGGATGAGCTGGTCGGCCAGGGCGATCGCGTCGAGGCCCGACAGGCAGACCTTGTTGATGGTGATGGAGGGCACGGTCATCGGGATGCCGGCCTTGACGGCGGCCTGGCGCGAGGGGATCTGGCCGGCGCCGGCCTGCAGGACCTGGCCCATGATCACGTACTCGACCGCCTCCGGCGCCACTCCGGCCCGCTTCAGCGCGGCCTTGATGGCGATGCCGCCCAGCTCGACGGCCGACTGACCGGACAGGGCTCCCAGCAGCTTGCCGATGGGGGTGCGAGCTCCGGCGACGATGACGGAACCTGACATGACAACGGCCTCCTGTGCTCGCGCGTCGGTACTTTGACACGATACCCACGAGTAGAACGCCGTCCGCTATGGAGGTAGGCCACACATGTTCATGCGGATCGACCACATCGGTATCGCGTGCAGGAACCTCGAAGAGAAGATCGCCTTCTTCTCCGAGACGTTCGAGCTCACCGTCGTGGCCAGGGAGGTCAACGAGGAACAAGGCGTTAAAGAGGCCATGCTGCACATCGCCGACGGCGAAGGCGGGGGCTCCTACATTCAGCTTCTGGAACCTCTCTCCGAAGACTCACCTGTGGGAAAATTCCTCGCCAAGCGCGGCGAAGGCGTTCATCATGTTGCATTCGGTGTACGCGACGTCACCGAAAGCATGGCTAAGATCGGCGAGAAGGGTGTGAGGCTCCTGGACGAGCATCCCAGGCACGGGTCGATGGGCTCGCAGATCGCCTTCCTGCATCCCAAGGATGTGGGGGGAATGCTGACGGAGTTGGTCCAGGCGGCCAAGCCCCTGTAAATCGCCACAAAAGGTTCAAATGTAACTAGTCACGCAGAAACTTGGACGGGGCTTCGCAGCTGGCGGCAGCGGAGTACGCTTGACCTTCCACCGGACATGGAGCCTGCCGCGAGGCACAGGCTCCTGGCTCGGATGCCCCGAACCCCCCGTCCGGCCCGTGTAGCCGTCTCGACAACCCAGGATCGAGCCTCCATGCAGTCCGACATCGACGCCCAGCTCAACAACTTCTTCGAGGACGCCCCAGCACGCGAGTTCGACGTGGTGCTCCGTGGCTACGACCGTCATCAGGTCCACGATCACCTCAAGCAACTCGACCAAGAGCTGCGCCAGGCGCGCGAGCAAGTCGCCAGCCTGCAGCGCGATCTGTCCGACTCCCAGCGGCAGCTGCAGGAGCAGGAGCGCCCGACCTATTCCGGTCTCGGCGCCCGCATCGAGCAGCTGCTCCGCCTCGCCGAGGAGCAGGCCACGGAGCTGGTGCAGGCCGCCAGGTCCGAGGCGAACGAGATCAAGGCCGCCGCCAAGGTCGAGGCCGCCGACGTGCGCGCCGCCGCCGAGGCCGAGGCCGCCGAGAAGCGGGCGCAGGCCACGCGCGAGAGCGACGAGATGCGCACCGCCGCCGAGCGCGACGCCGACGAGATCCGCTCGACCGCTCGCCGCGAGGCCGACGAGCTCACCAACACCACCGAGCGCGAGGTCGCCAAGCTGCGGGCCACGGCCGACCACGAGGTGGCGGAGAAGCGGGCCGACGCCGAGCGCGAGATCGCCAAGCTCCGCACGACCACCGAGCGCGAGGTCGCCCAGCTGCGGGCCTCGACCAAGCGCGAGCGCGACGAGGTGCTGACCACCGCCAAGCGGCAGGCCGACGAGATGCGCGCGCAGGCTCAGCGGGTGCTGGAGGAGTCCGAGGCCAAGCGGGCGCAGGACGAGGCGGAGTTCGAGATCCAGCTGGCCGCCCGCCGCGAGGAGGCCGAGCGCCAGGAGGCCGAGCGTCACGCCACCGCCCAGGCCGCCACGCAGAAGCTGGTCGCCGAGGCCGAGCAGCGCGCCGCCACGGCCGAGTCCCGGGCCACCAAGGCGACCCAGCAGGCCGAGCAGACCCGCCGCGAGGCCGACCTGCACGCCAAGCAGCTCGTCGCCAACGCCCGCAAGAGCGCCGAGACCATCGTGGCCGACGCCAAGTCCAGCGCCGAGACGATCGTCACCGAGGCGAAGAACGAGGCCGAGCGCACCCGCGCGACGATGCAGCGCCAGGTCGACGAGCTCACCCGCCAGCGCGACAGCATCACCAGCCACCTCGCGCAGCTGCGCCAGCTGCTCGGTGGCGCCGCCCTGCCGGGCATGGACCCCGAGCCCGCGGTCACGGCGGCCCCGCCGAAGCCCGCGCTCGCCGCGCCCGCGCCCGCACCCGTGGTCGAGCCGCCCGCCCCGGCCCCGGCCGCGACGCCCGCTCCCAAGGTCGAGGCCAAGGCCGAGGACGACGCGGAGTGGTGGCAGGAGTAGACACCGGCTTCACGGGGGCTGAATGACGGCTGGGAGAGAGCCTGGCGACCGGATGGTCGCTAGGCTCTCTCCTTGTCGTCGGGCGGGTACGCACCGGAGCGCCGCCCGCCGAGTTCGTCGCCGACCATCCTGGGGGTTGCCTTGTCCACAGAAGCCGAGTCCACGGCCGCCGGACGAGATCGGGAGGAGCCGACGACCGAGGCGCGGGAAGAGCCCGGGACCGAGGCGCGGGAAGAGCCCGGGACCGAGGCGCGGGAAGAGCCCGGGACCGAGGCGCGGGAGGAGACGGCGGCCGCGGTCCCGGAGTCCCGGGGCGAGGCGGTGCCGGTCGAGTCCGAGGAGGACTCCGAGACCAGGCCGTACGGATTGCCGGGGAAGCCGCTCGCTCGGGGCCCGTTCCTGTTCGGGCTGGTCGGCGGGCTCGGGGTGCTGACGGCGATCGCGCTCGCGCAGATGGTCGTCAACTCGCTGAGCACGATCATCCTGGTCGTGGTGGCCATGTTCCTGGCCGTCGGCCTCAACCCGGCCGTCGAGGCGTTACAGCGCCGCGGACTGGCCAGGCGGGGCGCGATCTCGATCGTGTTCGCCGGGGTCATCGTGGCGTTCGTGCTGTTCGGCCTGGCAGTGGTGCCGCCGGTGGGCCAGCAGTTGTCGGAGTTCGTCGCGGCGGTGCCGGGGCTGCTCAACGAGCTCAGCAAACATCCGACGGTGCAGCAGCTCGACGCCGAATACAAGATCGTCTCGCAGCTCACGGCGTTCGTGACCGGCACGCTGGGGCCGTCGCTGGCCAGCGGGATCATGGGCGCGGGGCTGGTGGTGCTGGACGGTGTGTTCACCACCGTGACGCTGCTGGTGCTCATGCTCTACTTCCTCGGCTCGCTGCACACGATCAAGGACTACCTGCTCAAGCTCGTCCCGGCCTCGCGCCGGGCGCGCACCGGCGCGATCAGCGAGCAGATCCTCACCGGCATCGGCGGCTACGTCGCGGGCAACGTGCTGATCTCGGTCATCGCGGGCGTGCTGACGTGGATCTTCCTGTCGATCGCCGGCGTCCGGTACGCGCTCGCGCTCGCCCTGGTCGTCGCGCTGACAGACCTGATCCCGCTGGTGGGCGCCACGATCGGCGCGGTGCTGGTGACCGGCGTGGCGCTGCTGCAGTCGCTGCCCGCGGGCCTCGCCTGCGCGATCTTCTTCGTGATCTACCAGCAGGTCGAGAACTACCTCATCTACCCCAGGGTGATGAAGCGCTCGGTGGACGTGACACCCGCCGTGACGGTGATCGCCGCCTTGTTCGGCGGCGCGTTGCTGGGCATCGTCGGCGCGTTGCTGGCCATCCCGGTGGCCGCGGCGATCGCGTTGATCATCCGCGAGGTCGTCATCCCGCGTCAGGCGCGGGTCTGACGCACTCCGCCCAGCTCCGTACGGAGAAACTCGGCCACCGCCGCGTTGAACGCCTCCGGCTGCTCGACCGCGCTCAGGTGGCCGGCCTTCGGGATGATCTCCAGCCGGCCTCCGGGCACGGCGCGCGCCATCGCCTCGGCGTCGGCGGGCGGCGACAGCTCGTCCTCCTCGCCCACGACGACCAGCAGCGGCACCTTCAGCGCGGCGAGCGTGTCGAACGAGTCCGGACGCGCGGCCATGGCCCGCTGCGCCCAGGCGACGGCGCCCGGCGGCGCGGACTGCACCAGCCCTTTGACGCGGCCGAACACCATGGCGCGCCGCTCCTTGGTCGTGGGCCCGATGAGCGCCGGCAGCACCTCGCTGACCAGCACGTCGCTCCCTTCGGACAGCACGGCCTGCGCGATGCGCTCCCTGTTCTCCCTCGCCGGAGCCGGGTCGGGGCCGGCCTTGGTGTCGGCCAGGATGGCGCCGAGCAACCGGTCGGGGTGCCGGCGGCAGAACGCCATGGTGACGTAGCCGCCCATGGACAGCCCGCCGACCACCGCCCTGTCGATGCCCTCGTCGTCGAGCAGCCTGGCGACGTCGTCGGCCATGAGGTCGAGCGACGGTTCGTCCTCGCCCAGCCGGGAGCCGCCGAAGCCGCGCAGGTCGGGGGTGATGACCCGGCACGCCTTGGCCAGCCCTTCCCGCTGGGCCAGCCACATGGCCGACGACAGCGGAAACGCGTGAAGCAGCACAACCGGGAGTCCGGTCCCGGCCGATCTCGTGTAGAGCTGCACGGATCACACGGTAACCCGGTTCCCGGCGACAATCACTCAATGTCGTATGCCGATATACCCCCATAACGCGGACCGCTACTGCGCGCAGTCTTTCTCCGGCGCAATCTCCGACATGCCGGGATCCGTCTTCCTCCGGCGCGCCACTGTCGTCAGCGCCGTCCCGCCGCCACCGCACCGCGCCTTGCCGGGTCCGGTGGCTGGAACGGCTGGCCGGCCTGGGTCAAGACCGCCGCGGCAGACCGCGCGAGCTGAGCGGCACGACAGGGCGGGCGAGCCGGGACGGCATGGCCAGAGGGCGCGGTCAGGTGGCGCGGTCAGGTGGCGGTGGCTCCGCCATCGACGAACAGCACCTGCCCCGTCATGTACGCCGACGCCTCGCTGGCCAGGAACACCGCCGGCTGGGCCATCTCCTCCACGGTCCCCCACCGCCGCATCGGCACGGTGGCGACCGTGGCGGCGTTCGACGCCTCGTCCTCCCACAGGTTGCGGTTGAGCTCGGTGGCCGTCCAGCCGGGGCACAGCGCGTTCACCCGCACCCCGGACAGTGCCCACTCCACGGCGAGCGTCTTGGTGAGCGCCACCAGCCCGGCCTTCGCCGCGGCGTACGGAGCGAGGAAGGGCGCTCCGAGCGCCGCCACCGAGGCCACGTTGATGACCACGCCCGAGCCTCGCCCCAGCAGGTGCGGGGCCACCGCGTGGCAGACGACCATGGCGGAGTCGAGGTTGAGCCGCATGAGCTTGTCCCAGCCGGACAGCCGCAGGTCCTTGAACTCGACGAGGAAGTTCGACCCGCCGGCGTTGTTGACCACGATGTCGAGGTGGCCGAGCCCGTCGACGGCCGCCGCCACGGCGCCGCTGGCGGCGTCGCGGTCGGTGAGGTCGGCGGGGATGACCACGGCGCGCCGCCCCAGGGCCTCGACCTGCTTGCCCACCTCGGCGAGCGCGTCGGCGGATCGGGAGACGAGTGCGACGTCGGCGCCCGCCTCGGCGTACGCGAGTGCGATGGCCCGCCCGATGCCCCTCGACGCCCCCGTGACCAGGGCCTGCTTCCCGCTGAGACCGAACGCGCTCACTGCTGCCTCCTCCGCATCGGAACCGAACAAGATTCTATGGAGAGAGCGCGCGGGAACGCCACCGGGGCGACGGAGCTCCCGCACCGAACGGTGATCTTGGTCGACACCGTTCGGGCAGGAGCTCCGTTTTCTCTTTCGACTAACCTTGACTACGCCGTATCACGCTTGACCACACGGCATGGGTGTTAGTTGGGGGGGACCGCCGGCGGCCTGAAGATCTCCCAGATGCGATAGACGCGCGCCCACCCCTTCGAACGCGGAGCCTCCGACACGTATGGCTTGGAGGCCGGGCCGTGTGCGGTGCCCTGCCACGCGATGCCTTCCGTCTCGGTCCGGGCGCTCCTCGTGTACGCCCCGGTGGGCTGGGTCCTTCCCAACTGCTCGTCGATCGAGCGTCTCTGCGCGTCGGTCAGCCCGCGCGACTGAGGCCGGCCGGTGTTCGGGGGATTTCGCTGTGCCTTGGGCGGCGACTGCCGTTGGACCGCCCTGCGGCTGGTCGGACGGACGGCGGGCCGGTGCCTGACCGTGGCCTT
Organism: Nonomuraea sp. SYSU D8015; assembly: GCF_008065375.1. Lineage (GTDB taxonomy): Bacteria > Actinomycetota > Actinomycetes > Streptosporangiales > Streptosporangiaceae > Nonomuraea. The sequence continues at coordinate 390,616 of NZ_VJYI01000004.1, read as the reverse complement.
GGAGGGCCTGCTCGCACGCCTGGTCACCGCCCTGCGCGCAGCTTCGGCTCGCCGCCTGGCCGCCGCGGCCCGGCGCGCTGCCGCTGCGGCTCGTCGCCTGGCCGCCGCGGCGGCCGCCCGCTGCCTGGCCAGCGCGGCCTTCTTCCTGGCCTGTTGCGCCGCCCTCTTCCTGGCCGCTTCCGCGGCTCTCTTCCTCGCCGCCTCAGCCGCCTTCTTCCTGGCCGCTTCGGCGGCTCTCCGCCTGGCCGCTTCCAGGGCACGCTTTCTGGCCGCTTCGGCGGCCCTGCGCCTGGCCGCGGCGAGCGCCGCCCGCCTGGCCGCGGCCTGCGCCGCCCGCCTGGCCGCGGCCTGAGCCAGCCGCCGGGCGATCGCCCGCGCCGCCAGCCTGGCCGCGATGCCCACGGCGAACCAGAACAGCTGCCCGTCGGGGTCGCTCATGGTGACCGGGCTGTTGTTGGCGTAGGCGTAGGCGTTGAGCTGCTGCGGATCGCCCTCGTCGATGATCGGGTCGACCGACAGGAAGCGGCCGTTCCCGGCGTCGTACTCGCGGGCGCCGAGGTGGACGAGCCCGGTGGTCGCGTCCTTGGTGCCGCCGACGAATCCGCGTTGTCCCGGCCACCAGGGTGGTGGTGTCCCGCGGTCCTCGCCGAACGGGGTCTGCCTGCGGATGGCCACGTCTCCGGTGCCGGCGTTCACCATGGCCTGCGCGGTGCCCTGGTGATCGTTGGCCATGAAGAAGACCTGGTTGTCCGGCGTGCGGACCGCGATGGCCTCGCCGCCGATGGTGTAGTAGCGGGTCTGCTCGACGACGTCCTTGGCATAGTCGAAGCGCAGTTCCATGTCGTCGATGTAGAGGGTGGCGTCGGTGGGGGTCTTGCGGAGCAGGCGGTCGCCGTCCGCGTCATAGATGAACGAGGTCGTCTTGCCGGCCTCGGTCACCGACTCCAGGTTGCCCTCGGCGTCCCAGACCAGGCTCTGGTCGGAGGTGCCGACCTTGCGCCGGGTGGTGTTGCCCGCAGCGTCGTAGGCGAACACGTCGGCTCCGACGGCCTGCAGCGCGTGCGGCTGCTTGCCGCCCGCCGCCGGGTAGGTGTAGTCGCGCACGGTCTCGGCCGCGCCGCCCCAGGCGTGCTTGGTCTCCTTGGTCCGGTTGCCGGTGACGTCATAGGCGTAGCTGACCGCGTACGGGGCCACGCCGCCGATCTTGTCGGACTGCGGGGCCCCGCCGGCGCAGTCGTCGGTGGCCGTCCACGCCGAGGTCAGCCGGCGCAGGTGGTCGTGCTTGAAGCACTGCGTGTCCTGGGCGGCCCTGTCAGCAATCTTGGTGATGTTGCCGACCGCGTCGTAGGTGTAATTGAGGTCCAGATCACTGGCGGCAGCACCTGCCCGGTCCAGCCGCATCGCCGTCAGCCTGCGGGTGCCCTCGTCGTGGGTGTAGGTGAGCCAGGTCTTCTTGGTGCCCTCGCCCAGCTCGTACTGGAGGGTCTCGCCCAGCTTGGAGTAGCGGGTCGCGCTCACGTACGCCGACAGCCCGGTGACCTTGGTCGGCTGGCTGAGCCCGTCGTAGGTGTAGACGACCGACTCGGCCGCCAGCCCGCCCGCGGCCGGGAAGCTGATGGACTGGACCTGGTCGTCGAGCGTGTAGCGGGTGTTGAGCTGGTAGGAGCCGGCGAGCTTGCCCTCCCTCGCCGGGATGGTGATCGTCTGGCGCAGGGTGCGGTAGTCGGCGTCGATGGCGTTGATCTCGGCCGTGTACGCCTGCCCGTCCACGTACCGGATGCTGGCGTTGAGCTCTCCCTTGGCCAGCGCGTCGTACTTCCACTCGGCCAGCAGCGGGCCACTCGCCGAGCCTTCGCGCATCTGCGTCTTGCGACCCAGGGCGTCGTAGCCGTACCACAGGGTCTTGCCGCGGGCGTCGGTGGTGGTGACGATCTCGTCCGCGTCGTTGTACGTGGTGGTCGTGACGCCCTTGTCCGGGTCTTCGGTCTTGATCTCCCGTCCGCGCAGGTCGTAGTGGTGACGCCACACGTTGCCCGCCGGATCGGTCACCGTGGACAGGCGCCCTGCGTGGTCGTAGGTGTACTTGGTGGACTCGTACTCGCCGGTCGGGGTGGCGCCCTTGTACTGGCGCAGCTCGATCAGCCGGTCCTGCGCGTCACCGATCCTGGTCGTCGCCGTACCGCCCGGCGGCGGTGTGACGTGGACCCGGTCGCCCTCCTCCTTGGCCGTCACCCGGTACTTCTCCACGCCCTTCACCTTGAGGATCTGGGCGTTGACCTCACCCGCGCCGTCGAACAACGACACGACCTGGTTGGGGACGGCGGCGTCGGCCACCGCCAGCAGCTCGGTGGACGGTGTGCCCGTGGCGAAGTAGCCGGTGTTGGCCTTGTACTCCTCGCCCTGGGAGTTGTGGAAGGTGTCGGTGATCGTGCGGCCGTCACGCAGGGCGGGATCGGTCGTCTGATCGTCCCTGGGCGCGGGTTCCTGGGTCTGGCGCTCGCGCATCAGGCCGTCGTACAGCTCGTGGCTGGTGGTGTAGCCGCCGTCCGCGTTCAACGTCTTGGTGGTGACGACGCTGGGGCCGTCGGTACGGACGGTGTAGGAATACTCGGTGCTGGGCGACTGCCCGGCCGCCTTGCTGCGGTCGGGCTGCCAGACCTTGATCAGGCGGCCGAGCGCGTCGTACTCCATGTCGACGCGGCGGTTGTTGGCGTCGATCTCGGCGATGGGCTCGCCCCAGGCCGGTTCGAGCAGGGTGCGCTCGACGTGGCCGAGCTGGTTCGTCTCCGTGGTCTCCGTCGCCGGGGCGCCGGCGGCCGGGCTGTAGGTGGTGACGGACTTGGTGCCGACCGGGTCGGTCTCGCTGGTCTCCCGGCCGTAGGCGTCGTAGGTGTGGGTCCTGTCGGTGATCGTCGCGCCGTCCGCCGAGACGAGCTCCTGGACCGCGGTCACGTCGCCCTTGGTCGGGGGCTGGCCGTTCGCCTGGCCGTCGTACTGGATCTTCTCGTCCGAGATCACCTCACCGGCGGCCAGCGTGGAGACCGCGGTGCCGCAGCCGGCGGCGACCTTCTGGACCCTGCTGGGGTAGTCGAGCATCCAGGAGGTGTCATTGCGGGCGTAGCTGTAGCGGACGCACTCGTCGTCATCGGCGCTGGCCAGGTCGCCCTTCTCGTGGACCTGGAGGAGCAGGCCCTTGGCGTCGTACGCGCGCTCTTCGCCGGTACGCCGCCACTCGCCCCCGGCCAGCGCGGTGCGGGTGACCATGGACTTGGGCTGGACCACGTGCGCGGCCTTGGTGACGCCGCCCTGCGTGGACTCGGCCGTCTTGACCGACCACGGCTCCTGCGCGGTCGCGGTCAGGACCGCACCGCCGTCACCGTCGAAGAGGATCTCCTCCCGCTCGAACCCGGCCAGTTGGTCGAGGTCGTCCAGCTTGACGCCCTCGGAGTCCTCCACCTGCGCGCTGCGCTTGGAGCCGTCGGCCAGCTTGTCGCCGTGCATGCCGCGGAAGAACCGGAACTCCGTCAGCGTGCGTTTGCCGTCCTGCCCGTCGCCCTCGCGGACGCGAACCCGGCCGTAGCCGCGGTAGTCGGCCCAGGTGCGGTGCTCGGGCTTGACCAGGATGTTGTCGGCGTAGTGCCAGCCGGCGCCATCCAGGTACTCGTAGTCGGTGACCACGTTCGGGGAGCCGGCGACCCGGTCCACCTCGATGGTCTGGGTGACCAGGTACTTGTGGAACCAGTCGGTGACCTCGGCCTCGTTCGGCGGGGCCCAGCGCTGCGGGAAGCAGCGCCTGGTGTTCTTGTCGGCCGTGGGGACGTCGCCCGGCTTGCAGTCGGCCGCCGAGTAGTTGATCCGCAGCTCACCGCCGGACTCGTTGTTGATCGCCTGCACCCGCCACTTGACCAGCGGGGCACGCCCCTCAAGGGCGTCCACCCGGTTGGGCAGCTGCACGCCGGTGAACTTCACCGGGGGCAGCGTGATCGTGCCGCCCACGTGACCGGTCTGCTGAATCGAGGCCAGCCACAGCGCCGGGCTCATGCCGTCACCCGAAGCGGGGAACTGGTGCGCCAGCGCCCACGAGTCCACCGCGCAGTACTGCGCACCCGAACATTTGGCGGTGTCGGTGTTGAGGATCTGAGTGGTGACCTTGGCCAGGCGCTTGCGGGTGAAGAACGTCGGAGCCAGGCGGTCGGTGCACTTCACGCCCGCGTCGCAGATCTGGTCGAACGGCACGTCCGGCCAGTGACTCGCGGTCTCCTTCTTGAGCTGGTCAGGGGCGCAGGTCACGGTGCCGCTGGGCAGACAGCGCTCGGCGACGTCGAAGACCACGCGGGCCGCGGGGGCCTTGGTGAACAGCTCGTTCTTCAGGTAGCCGTAGTCGATCCGGGTGAGGTACGCGCCGCGCACGTACGCGGTGCCCAGCTCCGGCTTCATGTTGCGGCCGTAGTGGTTGGTCTCGCGCTCGTACCAGTAGGTGGTGGCGTTGCCGTGGGTGTCCACCTCGTAGTCGAGGTTCCACCGGTAGCCCTGCTGGCACCAGGCGTTGGCCGGGGTGGCGTTGTAGCAGGGTTCGCCGCTGTTGTTGCCGAACACCGGCACCGTCTGCACCGACTTGGTCTCCGGCTTGCCGGTCGCCCAGCCGGGCAGCCGGTTCTGGCCGAAGGTGTACTGGGTGCCGTCGGGGGTGGTGACGCGCCAGTACTCGCCGTTGTTGTCCCCGTTCGTGGCGCCGGTCAGCGCCTCGATCCTGGTGCCGTCGTCCCGCTTGGGCCGCCACTGCTTCGTGGTGGCGTCCTTGACCAGCTCGACCGACGAGTCGCCCAGGGACATGGTGGCGTTGTCCTGGTCCCAGCACAGATCGCCGGTCTTCTTGCCGTCGATCATGCAGGACTTGTAACGGCGCTCGATGTAGCCGCCGGGGTTCAGCTCGAAGCCCTCCCCCGCCCATGACGCCTGGTTGTTGGTGGAGGCGGTGCGCCCGTCCACGCTCTGGGAGGAGTAGCCCAGCGACACGCCCGGCTCCTCACCACCCAGCGCCGGAGGCATGCGCAGCTCATAGCCCCAGGTGAAGTCGCCCGACTGAGGGCCCACACTCCAGTCGGACGAAGCCGCCAGAGAGGTGGCGGCATGGTCGCCCGACGGGCCGGACGGCGCCGCGGTCAGCGCGTACAGGCCGCCCGTCTCGACCTCGGCGGTCACCGTGCCGCTCTTGACGTTGTTGTCGCTCTTCACCGGCTGCGGCTGAGCGCAGCCGGCCGCGCCGGTGAGCGCGCACTCCTCCAGCTTCACCATGCGCAGCCGGGAGCCGTAGTCACCGCCGTAGGCGTACCGGAAGCTGGAGTAGTCCACCTCCAGGCGGGTTTTGGCCGGCTTGGCCTCAGCCGCCGTGGCCACGCCCTTCCCCGGCATGACCCGCATGGCCAGGCCGAGCAGGTCGGTGTCGAGCAGCTCGACACTGATCGGGGCCGTCGCCTGCGCCGCCTTGGCCGGGCCCGGCGCCAGCTTCACAGGAAAGCCGGCCGCCAGGGTGGACACGGAGCCGGAGCCGCCCAGCTCCGCCTTCTGCGGCTTGGGCCAGGTGACGGCCGGCGCCGCCTTCCACGCCTGCTTGGCGGCGGGATCCGCCAGCGGCGGCTTGACGGGGACCTTCCCGCCCGTCACCGGCGTTTCCTTCTGCACGGCCGGTGCGGGGCGCGGGGCCGCGTAGGCGGGCATGGCGTACACCATGGGCACGACGAGGACGATCGACAGCGCCGTCGCCAGCCGCCGGGGCCAGGGGGATTCGGGTTTGGGAGGGAGCGGGTCGTTCCAGGACGGGTCGGGGAGGTCGGGGGGTTCGTCGGGTGGCTGAAAACGATTCCAGCGGGATTCGGGCAGGTCTAACTCGTCCGGCAGGTCCATGAACCTCTCCCAGTCGGGGGTGCTGGTCAGGAATTACTGGGCTGCTAGCTGTGCGATCTGCTCGGCGCTCAGGACGCCGTCGTACGTGCGGACGTCGTCGACGGTCCCCGGCCAGTAGCCGGTGAGGGCGCCCGCGGTTTTGGTGCGGCCTAGGTGAAGCGGGCCTCCCGCGCTCCATTTGCTGACGTGGTCGGTGACGGTGGTGGTGGACAGGCGGCCGTTGACGTAGATGCGGAGCTGGCCGGCGAGGGGGTCGTACACGCCGGCCAGGTGAGTCCATTCGAGCGGGTTCGGGATGGCGTCGGAGCGGGTCCGTACGAGAGTGGCCGCGTCGGTGTCGTCGGCGGCCATCCCGAACACCCACCTCTGCTGGGCCTTGTCGAAGCCGAGCTGGAACCCGGCGGCCCTGCTGCCGACCTGGGCCACCGCGGCGGTGTCGGCCGTCGGCAGGTAGTCGAGCTGGGTCCAGAGGGCGACCGTGAAGCCGGTGGCCGTGGACACGGCCGGCTTGGGGGTCTGGGCGGCGCCGCTGGCGCCGTCGAGCGCGAGCGCGCCCTCCAGCCAGCCCGGTGTCCAGGAGGCGGCGCCGGCGAGCGTGGCGGCCGTGGCCCGGCCGGATGAGTCGGCGGCGGTGGTGCCGGACTCCTCGTCCAGCGTCCAGTGGCCGACCAGCGTGGCCGCGCTGTTGACCAGGTCGGCGACCTCGTCGGCGAACATGGCCCGGCCGTAGACGCGCACGTCGTCGACGTCACCCGTCCAGAACTCGGCCGCCGCGCCCGCGACCTTGCCGCGGCCGATCGTCAGAGGGCCGGTGGCGTTCCACGGCTGGGTGAAGGCCACCGTGGACTCCAGGTGGCCGTTGACGTAGAGGGAGAGGGTGCCGGCCGCCGCGTCGTACACGCCTGTGAGGTGGGTCCATTCGTTCAGGCGCGGCGCGGCGGCCGACAGGGCGCGCGCGGACGTGGCAGCGTCCGCGTCGGCGCCGGTGCGGGTCAGGGCCCAGCGGTTGTCGGGCTTGGAGTATTGCAGCGCGAACGCCCCCGTCCTGGCGCCCTCCTGGGTGACGAGGGTGGCCGTGCCGGTGGTGGCGGTCAGGCGGGCCCAGGCGGTGACGGTGAAGTTGCGGGTGGTGTCCACGACGGGGCCGGAGGTCTGGGCGTGGGCGTTGGCCAGTCGCAGTGCCCCGCCGGTCTTGCCCGTCGTCCACGTGGCTCCGTGCAGCGTGGCGGGGTGGGCGTTCGCGGTGTCGGCGGCCACGGTGCCCTGGCCCTCGTCCAGCGTCCAGTGGCCGCTCGCGGGCCGGCCGGCGTTGACGTTGAAGACGTAGGTGCGGATGGGGCCGAGCTGGCCGGCGCGGTCCTTGCTGCGTACCGACAGGACGTTGGGACCGTCGTGGCGCGGCGTGAGCTGGACGGTCGCGGTGCCGTCGGGGCCGGGTGCGACCTCGGTGGCGGGCGTCGTGTCGAGCCCGTAGAGGTAGGCGGCCACGTCGGTGACGCCGTTGGGGGCGAACGTGAACGAGCCCGCCAGGCCCACGCCGTCGCTCCAGGCGTTCTCCGCGAACTGGGGCGAGCCGACCTCCGGCTCCCTGCCGGGGGCGGTGGCGTCCACGGTCGCCTCGCACCAGGGGCTCCACGCGCTGCTGGCCCTGCCGTCCTCGGCCCGCACCCGCCAGCGGATCAGCGCGCCGTCGGCGTACGCGCCCGCCGGGATGGCCGCGGAGAACGCGGTGCCGCTCGACCCCAGGGCGGTGACGTACTCGCCCAGCTTCACCCCGGCGGCCGACCACCACTCGAACCGGCCCTTGACCGAGTTGTCGGCGTCCTTCAGCCTGGCCCACACCTTCGGCGTGGTGCTGCTGATGATCGGCCGCGTGTCGCCGGAGGCGCAGGCGCCGCCCGGGTCGGACCACGCGTCGGCGGCGAGGGGCGCGGTGGGGATGGAGTTGTACTCGATGACCACGCTCGGGTTGTTCCTGAACTTCTTCCAGGCCCAGAGGTCGGTCTCGCTGGTGGCGTAGAGGCCGATGGTCATGGTCGGCCATTTCTTGGCGGCGGCGTCGGCGGCCCACGACGTGACGTCGAACTCCACGCCGCCGGGCAGGCAGGACGAGCTGTAGCCCTTGGCCACGTTCACCGTGGAGAGCAACCTGGTCTTCGACGGCGGATTGCTCCAGGTGGTGCTCTTGTTGATCGCGCTGGTCCCCCAGGCCTCCACCTTGCGGGCGTCGCACGAGTACGACCACGTCTCGTACGTGCGCAGCGTCGCCTTGATGATCTGTTTGCCGTGGATGGCCGAGCCGGTGCCCATCTGGAAGAACGAGCGGTTCGTCTGGGTTGAGCTGATTTTGCCGACGCGGGCGACGTCGCTGGAGTTGAGGTAGTTGGAGTTGGGCCAGTTCTTCCAGATCGCCGTCCACGCGGCACGCGAGGCCGAGAAGTACGGGTCCAGATAGACGGGGAACTTCGTCTCAGGGTCGGCCAGCATCTTCCGGTCCGGCTTGAGCCGCAGGTGCCTGCCCGCGAGCTCCACGCCCATCGCGGATTCGCGGGCCTCCGGTGAGCGGCCTTCCCTGAGCGCCTTCGGGCTGGTGATGCCCTCGGAGTCCCACATCTTCGGGGTGGGCGCGATGAAGAGCGTTCCTCCGCTCTCGTCGACGGCCTCCAGGTTGCCGGCCTTGTCCGTCTTCACCGACAGCCCCCGGGTGGCGAGCGGGTAGGTCAGCTCGGTCAGGCCCGCCGCGGCGGCCCGCGACTTGACCACCAGGACGTGGGAGAAGCCGTCCACGTCGGCGGTGACCTGGAGGTCCACGCCCGGCATGACCTCGGGGTAGGTCGCGGTGTCGCCGTTGAGCACCGGCTTGGGCAGTGCGCCCGTCCAGCCCAGCTCCAGGGCCTTGGCGCCGCGCGACAGGCGGGCCAGCGGGGCGTCGCCGCCGCCGGAGAACGTCAGCCCCGCCGCCGTGGCGACGGGCTCGACCGCGCCGTCCGGGCGCAGGCGGAGCGTGGTGTCCACGGGGACCCATCGGCCGTCCTTGCGGACGCGTACCGGGCGGACGTGCTGCTCCATCGTGTAGGTGCCGTCGGGCTTGACGAAGACCTGCCGGGTCTCGCTCCGCATCGACTCGACCTCGACGGGCCGCTGCTCGCGCTTGGCCAGGGCGAGCGCGTCCTGCTCGGGCTTCGTGGGTTTCTCCGGTGCGGCCGCCACCGCCGGGGGTTTCTCCGGTGCGGCCCCCACCGTCGGGGGTTCCGCGACGGCGGCCGGGGTCGTAGGGATCGTCAGGATCGGGAGCGCCAGCGCCGCCGCACCCAGTACACGCACAACCCGCATCTTTCCTCGCCGACGGTTGAGCTGAGGTTACGCGCGGGACGGAGGACCGCCCGGCGTCTCCACGATCTTCGGTTGACGATCGGATTCTCACTCTGTGTCAGGGGTCAGGTCCAGACTTCTGCTCATTCTGCTCAAAGATTTCCTTCAACGCCCCGATTCACGCGGAGGTATCCGTCAGGTCTCCGTCGGCAGCGGCCACGCGGCCGGATTGACCCGCTTGACGATCTCGTCGAGCGCGATGCGCACGTACGGCTCCCCCACCCACAGGTGCTTGGCGCCGTTCACCCCGATGACCTCCGCCTGCGGCACCCGGGCGAAGCGCCGGCGGGCCTCCTCCGGCCGCAGGTAGTCGTCGAACTCCGGCACCAGCGCCACGAGCGGCCGCCCGAACCGCGCCCACGCGTCGAGGTCGTCGTCCGTCGCCCTGTGCAGCGGCGGCGAGAGCAGGATCGCGCCCTCGACCAGCGGGTCGTGGGCCCACTTGAGCGTCAGCTCGGTGCCGAACGACCAGCCGACCACCCAGACGCGCGGCAGGTCGTGGTATTCGGCGTACTCCAGCGCGGCCGCGACGTCGTACCGCTCGCCCTCGCCGCCGTCGAACGTGCCCTCCGAGGTGCCCCGCTCCGACGACGTGCCCCGGGTGTTGAAGCGCAGCACGGCCAGGTCGGCGAGGGCGGGCAGGCGGTTGGCGGCCTTCTTGTAGACGTGGCTGTCCATGAAGCCGCCGTGGGTGGGCAGGGGATGCAGGGTCACCAGCGTCGCCACGGGGGGACGGTCGAGCGGCAAGGCCAGCTCGCCGACGAGGGTCAGGCCGTCGCCCGTATGCAGCTCGATCGGCTCCCGCCGGGCAGGCAGCACGGTCGCAGCGCGAATCTCCACCTTGGATCCTCTCAATAACGGCTGCGGCCGGGGCCGCGGTCGAGTCTCTTACGCCAGCACGCCTGATGCCAGTGGCGGCGCTCCTCGTCTCCTCCGGCCCAGTTGGGCCAGGCGACGAGGTGCGGCTGGCCGCGGCGGATCTCCTGGTCGCAGCCGGGGCAGCGGTAGTCCTTCGTCGAGGACGCGCCGGTGAGCATGCGGACCTTCCACTCGCCGTCCGGCCATTCCTCCACCTTGTCCAGGCCGGTCGGGAAGCCGAAGGGGCGGGAGGACTCCCTGCGGCGGGCCCGTCGAGGGCTCATCCCGTGCTGTCTCCAGACCCTTCGAACGCCATGCGTCCAGTTTTCCAGAGCCGCTAAGGTGGGTCGTCATGCGGCTGGTCATCGCGCGATGCAGCGTGGATTACGTAGGACGGCTCACGGCACACCTGCCGATGGCGCCGAGGCTCGTGCTCATCAAGGCGGACGGCAGCGTGAGCATCCACGCCGACGACCGCGCCTTCAAGCCGCTCAACTGGATGAATCCGCCGTGCAAGCTCAAGGAGGACGGCGACACCTGGACGGTCACCCACGGCAAGACCGGCGAGAAGCTGGTTCTGACCATGGCCGAGATCCTCCACGACTCCAGCCACGAGCTCGGCGTCGACCCGGGGCTGATCAAGGACGGCGTGGAGGCCCACCTCCAGGAGCTGCTCGCCGAGCACATCACGACGCTGGGCGAGGGCTACTCGCTCATTCGGCGGGAGTACATGACGGCGATCGGGCCGGTTGACATCCTGTGCCGCGACGCGATGGGCGCGACCGTGGCGGTGGAGATCAAGCGCCGGGGCGAGATCGACGGCGTCGAGCAGCTCACCCGCTACCTGGAGCTGCTCAACCGCGATCCGCTGCTGGCCCCCGTCCGGGGTGTCTTCGCCGCCCAGGAGATCAAGCCGCAGGCACGAGTGCTCGCCACGGACAGAGGCATCGACTGCGTCACCCTCGACTACGACGCCCTCCGCGGCATCGAGCCCGAAAATCCCACCCTCTTTTGATCCTTTACGCGGTGCCGTGGTCTCCCACCCGCCATACTCCGGCTGAGGGCCCTCCAGGGGAACGGCCTCTGACCCTTCACCGGTGACCCGCCGTTACGCGAGCCCAGCTTGACCGATTACCCGGTTTGGGTCGCAGTTGCCCGGCGCCGCCCGCCTCCAACGCTCGCTCGGCCCCCGTCACCGCCTGACCCGACACCCGCTGCCCGCCCAGCACCTTACGCACCGGCACCCCATCCGCTCCGGGCACCCCTCACCCTTCCGGCGCCGGGTCGGCGGGAAGTGGGACGGTGGGGATCGGCGCGATGGGGGCGGTGACCAGCCATGGCACACGGGCACGACGCACGATGCACGCGCGCCTGGTAAGCGCTGGCTTACCGGTTTATCGTGGCGACATGACGACGCTGACGTTCGACTCGCTCAATCCGGCCACCGGCGAGGTCATAGGCAGTCATCCCAAACAAGGGCCTGAGGCCGTGCGGGATGCCGTGGGGCGGGCCGAGGAGGCCGCTGCCTGGTGGGCCGGGCTGGGGCACGCGGAGCGGAGGCGCCGGCTGCTCGACTACAAGGCCGTCATCGCCCAGCACCTCAAAGAGCTGGCCGAACTGGTTCACCAGGAGACCGGCAAAACGGTGGGCGACGCCACGCTGGAGATCGTGCTGGCGATCACCCACATCGACTGGGCGGCCCGCAACGCACAGAAGGTCCTCGGGCGGCGCCGCGTCTCGACCGGCATGATCGGCCTCAACCTGGCCGCCACGCTCGAATACCTCCCGCTCGGCGTCGTCGCCGTGATCGGTCCGTGGAACTACCCGCTCTTCACCCCCATGGGCTCCATCGCGTACGCGCTCGCCGCCGGCAACGCGGTCGTGTTCAAGCCGAGCGAGCTCACCCCGGGCGTGGGCGTGCGGATGGCGGAGCTGTTCGCCGAGTCGGTCCCCGAACACCCGGTGTTCCAGACGGTGACGGGCCTGGGCGAGACGGGTGCGGCGCTGGCGGGTGACCCCCGGGTCGGGAAGGTCGCGTTCACCGGCTCGACCGCCACGGCCAAGCGCGTCATGGCGGCCTGCGCCGAGAACCTCACGCCGATCGTGGCCGAGTGCGGCGGCAAGGACGCGTTCATCGTGGACGCCGACGCCGACGTGGCGAGGGCCGCCGACGCCTGCCTGTGGGGCGCGATGTCCAACGCCGGGCAGACGTGCGCGGGCGTCGAACGCGTCTACGTCGTGGACGCCGTCTATGAAAGTTTCATGCGCGAGCTGTCCGAGCGCGTGGCGAAGGTGCGGGCCGGCGAGGACTACGGTCCGATCACGATGCCGGGTCAGGTGGACATCATCAAGCGGCACATCGACGACGCCGCCAAGTCGGGGAAGGTCGTCGCGGGCGGCCCCGACGCGGTGCGGGCGCCGTACGTCGACCCGGTGATCGTGGAGGACGTGCCCGAGGACTCCCCCGCCGTGCGCGAGGAGACGTTCGGGCCGACGATCACCGTCCGCCGCACCCGCGACGCTCAGGAGGCGCTGGAGCTGGCCAACGCGTCCGCGTATGGCCTGGGTGGAACGGTTTTCTCCAGGAACGTACGCCGGGCGATGGAGATGGCCCGCATGATGCGTACCGGGATGACCGCCATCAACTCGGTCATCTCGTTCGCCGGCGTCCCGGCTCTGCCGTTCGGCGGCGTGGGCGATTCCGGGTTCGGGCGCATCCACGGAGCCGACGGCCTGCGCGAGTTCGCCCGGCCCAAGGCGATCTCCCGGCAGCGCTTCGCCATGCCCGGGATGAACCTGACCTCGTTCGCGAGAGGACCGGCGGAAGTTGAGCGACTGATCAGACTTGTCACGTTCTTGCACGGCCGACGTAAAAGATAATCTTCTTGCCCTTTCCCAAATCCGATCATCCGTCCATAATTGTGTGCTCTGGGGGCCACGATCATGTTGGACGGGTGGAATGTGAACCGGTCTTACCGGGGAATGTCGGCTGAACAAAGGCTGGCGGACAGACGCGAGCGGCTGATGACGGCCGCGTACACGCTATACGCGAAGCCGGGTTTCGCGGCGACGACGATCGAAAGGCTGTGCTCGGAGGCGCGGATCTCCAACCGCGCCTTCTACGAATGTTTCGGCGGGCGCGAGGAGCTCCTTCAGGCGTTGCACGAGCGCTGCGTGGAGGAAAGCCTGGCCGTGGTGGCCAAAGCGGTGCAGGAAGCGCCGAACACGCTCGAGGGAAGGATCCAGGCGGGGATTCGCGCCTATATCGAGTTCACCACGGCCGATTGGCGCAGAGCGCGCATCATGCACGTGGAGGTACGCAGGTCAGGGGATGTCCTGACGATGTCGCGGCAACGCGCCGTAGACGCCTTCGCCCGCCTCATCCAGGAGGCCTCCGCCGATTTCCTGCAGGTCGCGCCGCTGAATCGGCGACTGCTGGCACTCGGCGTCATTGGCGCGTTACAGGAGTTGCTCATCGAATGGCTGCTGGCGGACGAGCAACCGGACATCGACGAGCTCGTGGACGCGGCGGCGCACATCTTCATGCGCAGCCTGGGCAGCCCCGAGCCGGCGTGACGACCCACCCGGCAGATAAATCGGCATTTCGCGTATTGAGTGTCATAGCTCACAGATCCGCGCCGACCATAATCTCTATTTTGTCTAAGTCAGGAAAGAGCGGGCGACGGCTGATCGTCGCCCGCTCCGATATGTCACCTCAGGCCACCGCTGCTGCCGGAACCTCCACGTGCAGCACCCGATTCAGCCGGGTCACCGCCAGGATCCGCATGATCCGCGGTGGCACCCCCCGAAGAACGAGGCGGCGTTGCACGCCCAGCGCGCGCCGATGCGCCCCCACGAGCACGCCGAGACCGGTCGCGTCGATCATCTCCAGCTTGGAGAGATCGAGGATCAGGTCGCCCTGGCCTGAGTCGAGGGCCTTGTGCAGCCGCTCGCGCACCCCCGCCGACGTGCCGGCGTCGAGCCTGGCTCCGATCCGCACCACCTGAGCCCTCGGATTGCCGCGGACGCGCATGCCACCTCCTCAATCACGCACACAGTGAGGTGAACCCCCTGCATGACACTCCTACCCACGGATCGGCAATGACACGACAGCCGTGAGCACGAACTCTCCGTCGTCCGTCGGATGGGCGCTCAGCTTGCCCCCCACTGCGGCCACCCGCTCATTCATGCCGGCCAGGCCGCTCCCCAGGTCGGCGACCTGCCGCCGGGCCACCCCGTCGTTGCGTACGCGCAGCTCCGCCTCCTCCTCGGTGAAGCGGATGGTGATATCGCAGAACGTCGCTGTGCTGTGCTTGAGCACGTTGGTGACCGCCTCGCGGACCGCGTAGGCGAACACGGGGGCCACCCCGTCGGGCAGGTCGCGATAGGGCAGGTGCACCTCGCAGCGGACGCCGGCCGCTTCGAGCACTCCCTTTACGCTGTTGAGCTCCGCGGCCAGGTCGAGCTCGCGATAGCCGCGCACGGCCTCGCGCAGCTCGCGCAGCGCCGTCCTGGTCAGCGTGTTGATCTCGGACATCTCGGCCTTGGCCGCCGCCGGGTCGACGTCAGACAGGCGCACGGCCAGCTCGGTCTTCACCGCGATGGCGGACAGCTGGTGCCCCACGAGGTCGTGGAGGTCCCTGGCGAAGCGCAGCCGCTCCTCGGCCAGCGCCAGCCGCGTGTGCGCCTCACGCCCCTCGTGGGCCTGGACGGCCAGTTGCCAGATCCACATCCAGACCCGGCCGGACGGCGGCAGGATGGCGCACCAGATCCCGTAGAGCGCCACATAGTAGCTCACCGCCCCGAGGGGGGTCAGGTCGATGGCGCTGACGCTGAGCCCGGCCAGCACCCCGAGCAAGCCGAGCCCCACCGACGCCACGAACGTCCCGAGCGCCTGCAGGAAGGCCGTACGCCGGGAAACCCCGAGCGTGGCCACGGACAACCAGCACATGAGTACGAAGCCCCAGCTGAACGGCTCGGCCCCGCCCATGCCTGCCGCGACCACGGCGAGCACCCCCGCCACAACCACCTGCCGGGTGGGATAGCGGCTGTCCAGCACGGCGCTGACGATCCGCACGGAGAGCCCGCTGAAGGCCAGCACAGCGATCAGCGCGAGCACGACGCGCCACGTCTGGAGCTTCCCCGCGCTGATCCCGATCGCGGTGCCCATGGCGATGAGGAGCCACATCACCGCGAAGCCGGAAAGCAGCATCACCCACGTGAGGCGTCGTGCCCGCTGGATCTCGTTCATCTACTTGGCGCGCAGCACTTCAACCAGCTTGAGCCGGGCGCCCGTCCGCAGCACCGCCCGCTCGTACACCTTGGCCCCGAAGGCCAGCACCGCCAGCACGGCCACGACCATGGCGGCCATGGAGGCGCCCACCTGCCACAGCGGCACCTCGGTCGCGGCCATCCGCACCGGCATGACCATCGACGAGAACGGCGGCACGTACGACATGACCGTGGCCAGCGTGCCCGTCGCGTCGTTGGTGGCATAGAAGGCCACGAAGTACGTCACCATGATCAGCATGGTAAGCGGGGTCATCACGGTGTTGACCTCCTCCTGGCGCGAGACCAGCGAGGCGAGGGCGGCCGACAGTGTGGCGAAGAAGGCGTACCCGAGCACGAACCAGACCAGCACCCCTGCCACCACCCCCGGAATGCCGGGCGGGAAGTCGGAGGCGATCCCGGAGGCCGTGGCCGCGCCCAGGCCCACGGCCAGGATGGTGACCAGGTTGATCAGGCCGAGCACGCCCAGCCCGAGGATCTTGCCGCCGAGCAGCTGCCACGGCCGCAACGTCGAGAGCAGGATCTCCACGATCCTGCTGCCCTTCTCCTCCACCACGCCCATGGCGACCATCACGGCCTGGCCGAGGAGCATCATGAAGAGCACGAGGACGAGCACCACCGCGATCCCGGTGCGCGCGGACTCGTAGCGGGCGTCGGGGTTCACCGACTCGATCTGCAGCGGCGGGATCGAGGTGCCGATGGCGCCGAGCCGCACCTCCCGGTTGACGGTCTGCATGAGCACGCCGAGCTCAGGCTCGATCTCGCCGTCCGTGAGCACCTTCGTGCCGTTGACCAGCACCGCGTCCACGTCTCCCGCGAGCACGGCCTGCTTGGCCGCGGCCTCGTCGGGGAGCGAGCGCCACTCGAACTTCGCCTCCGGCGCGGCCGCCTGCAGCGGGAGTTGCTGGGAGTTGACGGTGCCGAGAGTGTAGACGTCGGGGGTGTCGAACACCTTGGGCGCGTAGGAGAGCGCCGCCACCAGCACGGCCGAGATCAGCAGGCCGATGACGAACGCCCTTGTGCGGATCTGCGTCATGATCTCCCTGCGGGCGACCAGCATCAGTCCGTTCACGCCACGGCCTCCTTGAAGATCTCGGTGAGGGTGGGCTGCTCGACGCCGAAGTGCTCGACGTGCCCGGCCTTGACGGCGCGACGCAGGATCTCCTGGTCGTCGCCGTCCGTCGTACGAAGGATGTGCCGGTCGCCGTTCACGCTGACCGTGCCCGGCAACCCCTCCGCCCAGCCCGGGGCGGGGTCGCGCACGACCACGCGGAGCGTGTTGCCCTCGGCCGCGCGCAGGTCGGCCACCGTGCCCGTGGCCACCATCCGGCCGGCCGAGACGATGCCGACCGAGTCGCACAGCCGCTCGACCAGCTCCAGCTGGTGGCTGGAGAAGATCACCGGCACGCCGCCCCTGCACCGCTCCTGCAGCGCGGTGGCCAGCGCGTCCACCGCGATCGGGTCGAGCCCGGAGAACGGCTCGTCCAGCACCAGGACCTCGGGGTCGTGCACCAGGGCCACCGCCAGCTGCACGCGCTGCTGGTTGCCCAGCGAGAGCGCCTGCACCGCGTCGTTCCTGCGCTCGGCCACCCCGAGCCGCTCCATGAGGTCTTCGGTGGCCTTCTTGGCGGCCGCCGCGCCCAGGCCGTGCAGGCGGCCGAAGTACTCTATCTGCTCGGCGACCCGCATCTTCTGGTAGAGCCCACGTTCCTCCGGCATGTAGCCGAAGTGGCGCCGGGTGTCGCGGCCGAGCTCCCGGCCCTGCCAGCTCACCGAGCCGGAGTCGGCCTGGAGCACGCCCATGATGATGCGCATCGTCGTGGTCTTGCCGGCGCCGTTCGCGCCGACGAACCCGAACATCTCCCCCGGGCGTACGACGAAGCTGATCCCGTCCAGGGCGACCTTGCCGCCGGGGGCGTCGGGGCCGCCCGCGAAGCGCTTGTGCAGCTCGCTGATCTCGAGCATCAGGTCCTCTCCTTCATCATGGGTCAATCGTGGCTTTCACGCCGTTCGCCCTGGTAGTCGCGTAAATCACGACCCTGATGTGGATCCCGCGTCCGATCCGGATGACATTTGTCATGAGTAGGCTGAGCACATGACGCGCGCCGACAAGGACAAGCCGGTCGTCCTCTCCCACATCTACACGCGCACCGGCGACGACGGCACCACCGCTCTGAGCGACATGAGCCGCGCCTCGAAGACCGACCCCCGGCTGGCCGCCTACGCCGACGTGGAGGAGGCCAACGCCCAGCTCGGCGTCGCCCTGTCATACCGTACGTTTCCCGCCGATCTCACCCAGGTCCTTGCCCGGGTCCAGAACGAGCTCTTCGACGTGGGGGCGGACCTCGCCACGCCGGTCGTCGAAAACCCGGAGTTCCCGCCGCTGCGGGTCGAGCAGTCGTACATCGACTGGCTGGAAGAGCAGTGCGACCGCTTCAACGAGGGTCTCAAGCCGCTGCGCAGCTTCATCCTGCCCGGCGGCGATCCGGCCACCGCGGCGCTGCACGTGGCGCGGGTCACCGTCCGCCGGGCCGAGCGCTCGACCTGGGCGGCCCTGCACGTCCACGACGACATGAACGCGCTGACGGCGAAATACCTCAACCGCCTGTCCGACCTGCTGTTCATCGCCTGCCGCGTCGCCCACGCAGGCGAGGAGATCCTCTGGAAGCCCGGCGGCACCCGCTGACCCGATCCCCGCCGCGCCACTGCCACCGTCGGCGCCCGGTCAGGTCACGTCCCCTCTCACGCACGCGCCACCCCACTCCTCCGAAGGGCCCGCCCATTCCCTGAGAGCACTGTCGGTCCCCTTCGCCCCCAAAAGCCCGACATTCCCTTGGCCCTCACGGGAGCCGCCGGCCCCTTCTCCCGAAGGACCTCAGCCGAAATGCGGAGGGACGTGGGGCATCAGGCAACGCGGAAGACCGCCGCTAGGCGACGTCCAGGTACGCACTCGGCGGAGCCGACTCCAGCCAGGCCAGGAAGCCCGTCATCGCGTCCGCGCTCATCGCCAGCGACACGTCACGCGTGCTCCCGCTGCAATCCACCGCATAAAGCCCGTCACCGATGTCACGACGGGCAGAAACAACAAGGCCGCGCCTCGCGATCGCGTGGCGCGGCCTCAGTCGGACGCCCATGAGCGGAATCCAGTGGAGCTCCCCGTCGGCGTAGCGGGCCACCCCGCTCTGCCAGCCCCGGTTGCCTACCTGCAGGCGACAGGGAACACTCCCACGCGAGCGGCCCAGGATGACCGCGCGCAACACCACGAGGGCGGCAAGGAGCACCACGAATGTCAATACCGTCGCCGCCATGCCGCCCCCTGAACGTGTTCTGCTATACCTCTTCGCCTGCCGCGCGCAGCCGGGCCCTGGCACGCTTGGCCTCGATTGCCGCGTCGGCGTCTTCCTGGTTGGCCTCGATCGAGGCCTGGGCCCGGTCGAGAGCGTCGCGGGCAGCCGCGATGTCGACCTCGGAACCGAGCTCGGCGACCTCGGCGAGCACGGACACCTCATTGTCGGCCACGGAGATGAACCCACCGTGAACCGCCGCCACGAGGTCGCCCTCGCCCTCCCGCTTCACGCGCAGCACACCGCCCTCGACGAGGACGCCGAGTACAGGTGCGTGTTGCGGCATAATACCGATCTCGCCGTCCACGGTCTTGGCAATCACCATGTCGGCCTCGCCCGACCAGATCTCACGCTCGGGTGAGACAACCCCTACTCGCAGCTTCGCCACTTGTGTAGGTTCCTTTCCGATCAGATGGTGGCGCGGTTCCAGGACCGCGCCACCATCATGGGGCGATTACCGACGCTCGAGTTCCTTGGCCTTCGCGATGGCCTGGTCGATGCCACCCACCATGAAGAACGCCTGCTCGGGCAGGTGGTCGTACTCACCTGCGCAGAGGCCCTTGAAGGAGGCGATGGTCTCGTCGAGCGGGACGGTCTCGCCCGGCTGGCCGGTGAAGGCCTCGGCCGCGTACATCGGGTGCGACAGGAAGCGCTCGATGCGGCGGGCCCGCTGGACGGTGACCTTGTCCTCCTCGGAGAGCTCGTCGATACCGAGGATCGCGATGATGTCCTGGAGCTCGCGGTACTTCTGGAGGATCCGCTTGGTCTCCTGGGCCACCCGGTAGTGCTCCTCGCCCACGATCTGCGGGTCGAGGATCCGGGAGGAGGAGTCGAGCGGGTCCACCGCGGGGTAGATGCCCTTCTCCGAGATCGGCCGCGACAGAACGGTCTGCGCGTCGAGGTGCGCGAACGCGTTGTGCGGGGCCGGGTCGGTGATGTCGTCCGCGGGCACGTAGATCGCCTGCATGGAGGTGATCGAGTGACCGCGCGTCGAGGTGATGCGCTCCTGGAGCACACCCATCTCGTCGGCCAGCGTGGGCTGGTAACCCACGGCGGACGGCATACGGCCGAGCAGCGTGGAGACCTCGGAACCGGCCTGCGTGAAGCGGAAGATGTTGTCGATGAACAGAAGCACGTCCTGCTTCTGCACGTCGCGGAAGTATTCCGCCATCGTCAGCGCCGACAGCGCGACCCGCAGACGGGTGCCCGGCGGCTCGTCCATCTGGCCGAAGACGAGGGCGGTGTCCTTGAGGACGTCCGCCTCCATCATCTCGAGCCAGAGGTCGTTGCCCTCACGGGTGCGCTCACCCACACCGGCGAAGCACGAGGTGCCACCGAAGTTGCGGGCGACGCGGCGGATCATCTCCTGGATCAGAACGGTCTTGCCGACGCCGGCGCCGCCGAACAGACCGATCTTCCCACCCTGCACGTACGGGGTGAGCAGGTCGATGACCTTGATGCCGGTGACCAGCAGCTCGGTGCGGGACTCGAGCTGGTCGAAGGCCGGCGACGGCCGGTGGATGCCCCACCGCTCGTCGATCTTGAGCGACGAGGTCTCGACGTCGAGCGTCTCGCCCAGCGCGTTCCACACGTGGCCCTTGACCACGTCGCCGACCGGCACCTGGATGGGCTTGCCCGTGTCGGCCACGGCCTGGCCGCGGACCAGGCCGTCGGTGGGCTGCATGGAGATGCAGCGGACGAGGTTGTCGCCCAGGTGCTGGGCGACCTCGAGCGTCAGGGTCCTGGTCTGGCCGCCGAGGGTGACCTCGACCTTGAGCGCGTTATAGATGTCCGGCATCGCCTCGACGGGGAACTCCACGTCGACGACGGCGCCGGTGACACGTGCCACACGGCCGGTGCCGGCCGCGGGCGTCTCTACAGTTTCAACAGCCTCTGCAGTCATTTCACTCTTTCCCGGCTGCGGCGTCAGCGAGCGCGTTGGCCCCACCGACGATCTCGCTGATTTCCTGGGTGATCTCGGCCTGGCGAGCTTGGTTCATCTCCTGCGTCAGCAGCCGGATCAGCTCGTTGGCGTTGTCGGTCGCGGACTTCATCGCGCGACGGCGCGCGGCCTCCTCCGAGGCCGCCGACTGGAGCAGCGCCGTGAAGATGCGGGACTCCACGTACCGCGGCAGCAGCGACTCGAGAACGTCGCCCGCGGTCGGCTCGAACTCGAAGTACGGCGGGATCACGGTGGTGTCCGTCGCCTCGGTCTCCTCGACCTCCAGCGGCAGGACCCGCTTGACCACGACGTTCTGCGAGAGCATCGAGACGAACTCGGTCGAGACGATGTGGATCTCGTCGATCCCGTTGTCGTCCTTGAACGAGTCGATCAGCGTGGTCGCGATCTCCTTGGCGTCGGCGTAGGCCGGCTTGCGGGAGAACCCGACCCAGTTGCCGCCCATCTCGCGGTTGCGGAAGGTGTGCCAGGTGACACCCTTCCGCCCCGTGACGAACGGCACCACGGTGAGCCCGCGGCTCTGCAGCAGCCCGCGCAGGGCCTCGGCCTCGCGCAGCACGTTGGCGTTGAAGCCGCCGCAGAACCCGCTGTCGCTGGTGACGATGAGGACGCCCGCCTTGGCGGGGTTCTCCTTCGCCACGGTCAGCGGATGGTCGACGCTGGCCGCGTTGCTGACGACGCCGGTGACGGCGCGAGTGATCTCACGCTCGTACGGCAGCGCCGCCTGCATCCGCTGCTGCGCCTTCACGATCCGTGAAGAGGCGATGAGCTCCTGGGCGCGCGTGATCTTCGCGGTCGACTTGACCGAGTTGATCCGCCGCCGCAGCAGCCTTAGCTGGGCACCCATGTCCTACTTCTCCGCCGCCGGACGGACGACCTTCTTGATCTTCTCCTGGCCGACCTCGCCGGCCTCGAGCGGCGCCACCGGCTCGTCCTTGACCAGCAGCTCGCCCGAGGAGGTGGTGAAGCCCTTCTTGAACTCCGTGATGGCGTCCTTCAGAGCGGTCACCGCGTCGTCGGACAGCTCGTTGGTCTCGCGGATGCCGTCGAAGATGCCCTTGTGCGAGGACTGCAGGTAGTCGAGGAACTCCGTCTCGAAGCGGCGGATGTCCTCGACCGGCACCTCGTCGAGCTCACCGGTGGTGCCGGCCCACACCGACACGACCTGCTTCTCGACGGGGAACGGTGAGTACTGCGGCTGCTTGAGCAGCTCGACCAGACGCTGACCGCGCTCGAGCTGAGCACGGGAGGCGGCGTCGAGGTCGGAGGCGAACGCGGCGAACGCCTCCAGGTCGCGGTACTGCGAAAGCGAGAGCTTCAGCGTGCCCGCGACCTTCCGCATCGCCTTGACCTGCGCCGAACCACCGACTCGGGAGACCGAGATACCGACGTTGATCGCCGGGCGGACGCCGGCGTTGAACAGGTCGGTCTCGAGGAAGCACTGGCCGTCGGTGATGGAGATGACGTTGGTCGGGATGAACGCCGACACGTCGTTGCCCTTGGTCTCGATGACCGGAAGGCCCGTCATCGAGCCGCCGCCCATGTCGTCCGACAGCTTGGCGCAGCGCTCCAGGAGCCTGGAGTGGAGGTAGAAGACGTCGCCGGGGAAGGCCTCGCGGCCCGGCGGGCGACGCAGCAGCAGGGACACGGCGCGGTAGGCGTCGGCCTGCTTGGTCAGGTCGTCGAAGATGATGAGGACGTGCTTGCCCTGGTACATCCAGTGCTGGCCGATGGCCGAGCCGGTGTAGGGGGCGAGGTATTTGTAGCCGGCCGGGTCGGAGGCGGGGGCGGCGACGATGGTGGTGTACTCCAGCGCGCCTGCCTCCTCCAGGCGGGCCTTGACCTGCGCGATCGTCGAGCCCTTCTGGCCGACGGCGACGTAGACGCAGCGGACCTGCTTCTGCGGGTCGCCGGAGGCCCAGGCCTCGCGCTGGTTGAGGATGGTGTCCACGGCGATCGCGGTCTTGCCGGTGCCGCGGTCACCGATGATCAGCTGGCGCTGGCCGCGGCCGATCGGCGTCATGGCGTCGATCGCCTTGATGCCGGTCTGCAGCGGCTGCTTCACCGGCTGCCGCTGGACGACCGAGGGGGCCTGCAGCTCGAGGGCACGCGTGCCCTCGGCCTCGATCGCGCCCTTGCCGTCGAGCGGGTTGCCCAGGGGGTCGACCACGCGGCCGAGGAAGTTGTCGCCGACGGGCACGGACAGGACCTCGCCCGTCCGGCGGACCGTCTGGCCCTCCTCGATGCCGCTGAACTCACCCAGGATGACGACACCGATCTCACGGGTGTCGAGGTTGAGTGCCAGGCCGCGCGTACCGTTCTCGAACTCGAGCAGCTCGTTCGCCATCGCCGAGGGAAGGCCGGAGACATGGGCAATGCCGTCGCCGGCGTCGACGACGGTCCCGATCTCCTCGCGCGCGGCGCCTTCCGGTTCGTACGCCTGGACGAAGCGCTCAAGCGCGTCCCGGATCTCGTCCGGCCGGATCGTAAGCTCCGCCATCTCTACTCTGTCTCCCTATTTCGCCTTAGCCGGCCAACCGGCGGCGGACTTCTTCGATTCGTCCGACAATCGTGGTGTCGATGATCTCGTCGCCGATGCGGACCGAGAACCCACCGAGCACTCGCTTGTCCACCTCGACGTTCAGGTGCACGTCACGGCCGTACGAGGTGCGCAGCCACGCCGTCAGGCGCCGCTTCTGCTCCTCGGACAGCTCGACGGCGCTGCGCACCACCGCCACGAGGCGCTGGCGCTGCTGGGCCACGAGCTGGCCGACCTCTTCCAGGCCTGTCTCCAGGCTACGCCCTCTCGGGTGCACAACCAGCTGCGTGATGAGACGCAGGGTGGTCGGCGCGACCTTGTCGCCGAGCAGGTCGCTCAGCAGCTGCCGCCGGCCCGGCTCGGGCGCGGCCGCGTCGGCCAGCGCGCGGCGCAGCTCGGGGTTGGCGGCGACGATGCGGCCGAAGCGGAAGAGCTCGTCCTCCACGTCGTCGAGCCTGGACTGGCTCTCGGCCTCCGCGGCCGCGGCGATCACGCCGAGCCGCTCGAGCACGTCGGCCAGGTCGCCGGCGCGCGACCACCGCGCCGAGACCGCGGCCTCGGTGGTGGCGATCGCGGCCTCGCTGACCTTGCCCCCGAGCAGCGCACGCGCGGCGCGGGCCTTCTGCTCGGCGGGCCTGGCCTGGTCGGACAGGGCCCGACGCAGGCCGTGCTCACGGTCGAGCAGATCCGCGACCGCGAACAGCTCGTCGGAGAGCGTACCGAGGTCGGCACTGCCGGCGACCGCGTTGAACCGCTCCTCGACCTCGGCCAGCGACGTCCTGCTCAAACCACGCATCAGCGCACCGCCTGCGCGCTGCCGGCTTCGAGCTCGTCGAGGAACCGGTCGACGATGCGGCTCTGGCGGACCTCGTCCTCGAGGGACTCGCCGACGATGCGGCCGGCCAGCTCGGTCGACAGGCGACCGATCTCCGCGCGGAGCTGGGCGAACGCCGCCTGCCTGTCGGCCTCGATCTGCGCGTGCGCGGCCTCGATGAGGCGGCGGGCCTCGGCCTGCGCCTCCTCGCGGAGCTCGGCCTTGATCTGCGCGGCCTGCTCGCGGGCCTCCTCGCGCAGCCTGGCCGCCTCACGACGGCCCTCTTCGAGCTTGGCCTGGAACTGCCGCTGGAGTTCCTGGGCCTGGGCCTGAGCCTCTTCCGCCCTCTTGATGCCGCCCTCGATCGCGTCGGTCCGCTCGGCCAGCGTCTTCTGGATGCGCGGGACGAGGATCCTGCCGACGACGAAGAAAACGACGAGGAACGAGAAGATACCGACGACGAGCTCGTAATCGTGCGGGAGGAGCGGATTGGCGTGCGCCTCCGGCGCGGCAAGGAGCGTAGCTGCGATGTACGTCATAGGTGCAGCCTTTCGTCAGAAGGGCGTGGTCAGATGCCCGCGAAGATGAACGGCGCGACCAGACCGATCAGGGCGAGGGCCTCGGTGAGGACGAAGCCGAGGAGCATGTTCTGGCGAATCAGGCCGTACGCCTCCGGCTGGCGCGCGATGGCCTGCACGCCCTGACCGAAGATGATGCCGACGCCGATGCCGGGGCCGATGGCGGCGAGACCGTAACCGATGGCGGTGACGTTGCCGGAGACCTCAGCGAGAACGCTCATTATCTGTATTCCTTTACTGAACGGCCGGTGAACTCGGGTTGTCACCGGTCATGGACATTCCGGTATGGGGTTCTCAGTGCTCGGGGTGCAGCGAGCCGCCGATGTACATCGAGGCCAGCATGGCGAAGAGGAACGCCTGCAGGAACTGGATGAACATCTCGAAGCCCGTGAGGATGATGGTCATGACCACGCCGATGACGCCGACCGGCGCCCCCAGCGGGCTGAGCTTCTCGAAGAGGAACCAGAAGCCGACCATGCTGAAGAAGGCCAGCAGCATGTGGCCGGCGAACATGTTGGCGAACAGTCGGACCGCGTGCGTGAACGGCGCGATGATCAGGTTCGACAGGAACTCGATCGGCGACAGCAGCACGTAGATCGGCTTCGGCAGCCCCGGTGGGAACATCATGTTCTTGAAGTAGCCGACCGCGCCCTGGGTCTTCATGCCGAGGTAGACCTTGAGCACGTAGATCGAGATCGCGAGCACGGCGGGGAAGGCGATGTGCGAGGCCACGGGGAACTGCAGCACCGGGACGACGCCCATGAGGTTCCAGACCAGGACCAGGAAGAAGAGCGTCACCAGCAGGCCCATCCACCGATCGGCGTCCTTGCCCAGGAAGGGCCGGGCGATCTGGTCGCGGACGAACATGTAGCCGTATTCGACGACGTTCTGCACGCCCCTCGGCACGACCTTGGGGTTGCCGAAGGCGGCCCAGCACAGGCCGATCACGATGATGGCGCTGAGCAGCGCGAGCAGGACCGGCTTGGTGAACCAGTCGACCCCCGGGATGATGGGCGGCAGCTGGAACAGCTCGTCAGGCGTCGGCGCCCCGAACTGGTCGGCTGGTGGAGCGAGGACCGTCAGCGCATTCACGCGGCGTTCCCTTCAACGTCGTAGTAGATCACAAGGGTTTCCTCAGAGAAGCGATCGCTGCGTTGGGCTAGCGACCGTACTTCCGGTAGACCAGGTAGCCGCCGAGCACGACCCCAAGGACGATGCCTATCGGGAAGAACGCGGACATGTCCAACCAGCGGTCCAGCAACCAGCCGATACCGCCGTAGAAGGCCATCCCCGCGAGCAGATAGCTGGGGACTGACCACATGGCGTCGGCGAAGTCGCGACCGTCTTCTTCCGGTCGGCGTTCCTTTGCGCTCATCGCGGCCCCGACGATAGCAGGCGAGTAGAGGACTAGTCATATCGGACCCCGTCCAGCGCCAGCCTCATGAGTCGCCCTTTCCGGGCACCTTGGCTTCGGGGTCGACGTAGAGCAGCTTGGTCTTCATGAAGGCGCGGACTTCGAAGCCCGTCCACACGAGCGTGCAGATCACGACCGACCAGGCGAAGGCCATGGTGTTCCAGGCCGTGGTGTCGCGGAAGGCGGACAGCACGACCATGATGACGACGACCTTGACGAGATAGCTGACCATCGCCGCGATCGCCATCATCTGGGGAGAGATCCTGGCGGCATAGGACACCGCTACCACGCTGATGCTGAAGAAAACCCCGACCAGCACGGTGCCGAGCGCCGCACCCAGCGCGCCCTTGCCGCCTGCCGCGAGGAGCGACACGATCACGGCGACCACCCCGACCGCAACGGTCGGAATCGCGGCGCTCTTGAGTACGCGCACGTCGTTGGCCTGCATCGGTGCTCCATCAGCATGTTGTCAAGCGAGCGTTTGCTACCCCCCGAGCATGTGCGTCTGAGGGGCCCTGCTCGTGAAAGATATCACAAGCTCACGGAAGACCGCTTTTACCTGCCGTTTCTAGTTCGCGATCAAGAAGGTCATGAACGGCTCGGAAATGCAGGAATGACCGGATTTCCCTCGGCTGACGCGCGTTCGGGCGAGGTGCCGTCCGGCGGCATCCGCCGCCTGGCCTCGGGATCCGGCGGGATCGGCGGCATGGGACCGGTGGGCGGGCCGTCGTCGTCGGGCTCCCCGCCGCGCGGGGCCGCGTGCGCGCCGCCCTTGCCCCGCCAGCGCGGCAGCGCCATCACCACGAGCACGGCGAGGGCGAGCGCGATGACCGCGGGGAACAGCAGGACCGGCACACCGATCATGGACATCCCCACGACGCCGAAAGCGAACAGGAACGCCCACGCATACATGATCAGCACGGACCGGCGATGTGAGTGGCCGATGTCCATGAGCCGGTGGTGCAGGTGGCCGCGGTCGGGCGCGAAGGGCGACAGGCCGCGCGAGGTGCGCCGCACCACGGCGGTGATCAGGTCGACCAGCGGCAGGACCAGCACCGCGGCGGGCAGGAGCAGCGGCAGCACCACGGGGAACTCGTTCATGTCCCTGATGGCCGTCGTGTCGACCGGCGTCACCGTGACGATCGAGGAGGCGAGCACCAGGCCGATCAGCATGGCACCGGTGTCGCCCATGAAGATCTTCGCCGGGTGGAAGTTGTGCGGCAGGAAGCCCAGGCACGCGCCGATGAGGACCGCCGCGATGGCGGCCGTGGCGGTGATGTTGCTGCCGGTGATGTCCTGCGAAATGATGATCGAGTAGGCCCACGTCGCCATGCTCGCGATGCACACCACCCCGGCGGCGAGCCCGTCGAGCCCGTCGATGAAGTTGACCGCGTTGATGGTCACGACCACGACCATGATCGTGATGATCGTGCTGAGCGTGGGGTCGAGGCTGGTGGAGCCGCCCCAGTCTTCCGGCAGTGGGATCGAGGTCAGCCGCAACCCGAAGAAGACCAGCACCCCGGCCGCCGCGATCTGACCGGCCAGCTTGATGAAGGGGTCCATGCCCCACCAGTCGTCCAGGAACCCGGTGAGCGTGATGAGCCCGCCCGCCACGATCAGCGCCAGGACCGGCTCGACGCCGTTGTCTCTCAACGCCGCACCCGAGTAGGTCAGGCTGCTGGCCACCAGCAGACCGACCACCAGCCCGCCGTACATCGCCAGGCCGCCCAGCCTGGGCGTCGGCGTGGTGTGCACGTCGCGCTCGCGGACCTCCGGCATGGCCCCGATGCGGATGGCGAAGCGGCGCACCAGCGGAACGAGCAGGTACGTCACCGCTGCCGAGACGAGCGCCATGAAGAGGTATTCGCGCACGGACCTAGTTTCCCGGATGCTCCGGCCGACTGTGACCGGAAAACGACACAGACCAGCTTAATATTCGCTGAGATATGGCCGATGGATGGCGAGAAGCGCTGCAACTCTTTCCCTGACCTCGGCCGCGCTCCCCGGCCGACGCACCGCCCGGGTCACGAGCGTGCCCACCTCCTTGAGCTCCTGGGGGCCCATCCCCTGGGTGGTCACACACGGCGTGCCCACGCGGATGCCCGACGTGACCGACGCCGGCTCCGGATCGTACGGGATCACGTTGCGGTTGAGCGTGATCCCCGCCGCCGCGCACCGCCGCTCGGCCTCCGCTCCCGACACCCCCACGTCACGCAGGTCGATCAGCGCCAGATGCGTGTCGGTGCCGCCGGACACGGCCCGCATCCCCTCCACGGCCAGCGCCTCGGTGAGCGCCTGCGCGTTCACGATCACCCGCTTGGCGTAGTCGGCGAACTCGGGGCTCATCGCCTCCCCGAACGCCACCGCCTTGGCCGCCACCACGTGCATCAGCGGCCCGCCCTGGATGAACGGGAACACCGCCCGGTCGATCTTCTTCGCCAGCTCCCCGGTGCACAGGATGGCCCCGCCGCGCGGCCCGCGCAGCGCCTTGTGCGTGGTGAAGGTCACCACGTCCGCGTACGGCACCGCCGACGGGATCGCACCGCCCGCCATCAACCCGATCGGGTGCGCCACGTCGGCCATCAGCCACGCCCCCACCTCGTCGGCGATGCCGCGGAAGGCCGAGAAGTCGATCAGTCTCGGGTACGCGGTCGCGCCGCACACGATGAGCTTCGGCTGGTGCCGCAGCGCGAGGTCACGGACCTCGTCGTAGTCGATGAGCTCGGTGTCGCGACGCACGCCGTACGACACGACGTCGAACCATCTTCCCGAGAAATTCACCTTGGAGCCGTGGGTGAGGTGGCCTCCGTGCGGCAGCGCCATGGCCAGCATCGTGTCGCCGGGCTGCAGGAGCGCGGCGTAGGCGGCCAGGTTCGCGGAGGCTCCGGAGTGGGGCTGGACGTTGGCGTGCTCGGCGCCGAACAACTTCTTCGCCCGCTCGATGGCCAGCCGCTCGGCCCGGTCGACGACCTCGCAGCCGCCGTAGTAGCGGCGGCCCGGGTAGCCCTCGGCGTACTTGTTGGTGAGGGTCGAACCGAGGGCCGCCAGGACGGCGGGCGAGGTGAAGTTCTCGCTCGCGATCAGCTGGATCCCGCCGCGCACCCGGTCGAGCTCGTCTAGCAGCACCTGCGCGAGCTCGGGATCCTGCCGTTGCAGGAGCCCGAAGTCCGGACCGTAATAGGGCTGCGTACGCATTTCCCCACTGTACGACCTAATGTCCGGTTCTCCCAGGGCCGGGCCCCGCCCTACTGGGCGCGCAACGACCCGGCCGGGATGCGGATCCAGCGTGGGGTGTCGGCCGCCGCGTCGCTGATCGTGGTCAACACGGAGTGGCGGTAGGCGATCAACCTGTTGCGCCATTCGCGGATGTCCTGGACGTAACGCTCCCCCACGGGGGCGTCCCACGTCTGAGGGCTCACGGCCATTCCGTAGGCCTTGTCGAGGACCGTTCTGAGCCTGTCCAGCTGGGGCTTGACGGCGTCCCACGCATCGATGAGCTCTCCGTACTCGGGATTGAACCTGTAGGACGTCGGCATGTCATCCAAGGGACCGGCGGAGTGGCCGTCCGGGCGCTCTTCGGCGATGGTGTCCTTGGTGGGCCGTGGTTTCGGGGGGTCGGGGTCGGCGTACATCAGGCACTCCTTTCCGGCGTATCGGGATCGATCGCACCGGGTGGGCCGTCCGGCTGGATGTCCTCGGGCACCCATGCGCCCTTGCCGTACTCGCCGGGCGGGACCTGTACGGATGGCATCTCCTGGGGCTGGATCTCGCGGTGGTTCTCGATCAGCGACCGGATCGCGTCCATGTCGGGTGGTGCGACGTCCACGGACACGACGTCACTGCCGTCGTTCGCCCACACGTCGGCTGCTGCCCTGCCACCGCCCGCTCCACCGCCCTGGACTCCGCCGTCCTGCCCGGCCTCGGCGCCTCGGTCGGCGCCGTCGTGCCGGGCCCCGGCGCCCCGGTCGGCGCTGCCGTCGTCGTCTGCGGCCGTGACCGTGCCGGGCGCATCGGCCTGGGGGCTGCCGATGCCGGCTTCAGGCTGCGGGCTGTCACACGTGCCGGCGGGCGTCGCGCCGTACGCGCCGGTCCGCGCGTCCCCCGGCGAAGTGCCGGGCTGGCCGGACGTGCCGGTGCCGGATGCGCCGGGTGTGGTGTCGCTTTCCGGCGTGGCGGCCCCCGCCCCGGTGCCGGCCTCATCCGCGGGCGGCGTGGGCGGAACCGTCACACCGCCGCGGTCCGACGGGGTGTCGCCCGGTCTCGGATCTGCGCCGCCGGGGGTCGGACCTGTGCCACCCGGTGTCGGATCGGTGCCGCCGGGCGTCGGGCCCGTGCCACCCGGTGTCGGATCGGCGCCGCCGGGCGCCGAACCCGTGCCGCCCGGCGGCATGTCTCCGTCCCTGGGCGTGGTGCCCCTGCCGTCCGGCGTCGGGTCGCCGGGGGTGCGATCCGTGCCACCCGGTGTCCGGTCCGTGCCGGAGTCGCAGGCGTCGTCCGTTCTGGGAGTGGTGGACGGGTCGTCGATCGGCGTGACACCTGCCGGGCCATAGCCGTCCGAGGCCGTTGACGTGGGCGGGAGGGTCGCCTGCCCGCCGGCGGCCGTGGTCGGGCTGCCCGGGGTGATCGAGCCGGGGTCGCCGTCCGGGCGGATGACGCGTTCGGCCCACTCCCCTTTGCCGTACTCGCCCGCAGGCACCTGCACTCCGGGCATCTCCTGCGGCGGGATGTCCCGATGGTCCTCGATGACCGTCTTCAGGGCGTCCAGGTTGGGCGGAGTGGTGTCGGCGGAGACGACGTCGCTGCCGTCGTTGGCCCAGGGGTTGACCTCCGAGGCGATGGCGGTGGTGGTGTCGGCGGGCATCTTGGGCATTTCCGCCGGCTGGACCTTGTCGGTGTTCTCGAGGAGGGCCTCCACCTGCTCGGCCGTCGGCGGGTCGAGGGGGATCTGCAGGACCTTGACACCGTCGACCTCCACGACCTGCGGCTTGGTGGCGTCGGTGTCGTCGGGGTGGTCCTTGGCGGGCGTGTCGGTCGCGCCCCCGTTGTTGTCCGGCTCGGCCCCGCGATCGCGCCTGCTGTCCAGGCCGTCATCCTTGGGCTCGTCGCCAGGCTGATCCCCGGCCCTCCCGTCGGTCCCGGTGCCGCGGCCCCGGTCGTCGTCATCGCACGTCTTCCCGTCGGCATCGGGCTTACCGTCCGGGACCGTCTTGCCGTCCGGGACCGTCTTGCCGTCCGGGACCGTCTTGCCGTCCGGGACCGTCTTGCCATCGGGCTCGGTCTTACCGTCCGGGACCGTCTTGCCGTCCGGCTCGGTCTTGCCATCGGGGTCGGTTTTACCGTCCGGCTCGGTCTTGCCATCGGGGCCGGTTTTGGGCTCATCGCCCTTCTTGCCGTCGTCGTTCTTCGGGGGAACCTCGTCGGTGCCGGTCTTGTCGCCGGCGCGCGGGTTCTCGTGCCGTTCCCGTTCCCCGCGCGTTTCCTTGGGCTCGTCCCGGGGGCTCTCGACCCTCTTCTCCAGCACGTCGAGCCGGACGTTCACGTCCCTGATCATCTCTTGTATCGCGTCGGCGACCTGGGCGGGACGGTGGGTGGTATGGGTGGACAACCCGGCCCGGGTCAACTCGAGCCTGACCCGTTCCTCGATCGCCCGCATCTCCTTGGCGGCGTGCCTGACGTCGGTCAGCAGCTCACGGACGAGCTTGGGATCCATACCGTCGTACTTGCCCATGAACCACTCCCGGACGTGTCGCCGCTCCGGGCCTCACCGTAATCTTGGCCGGAGGGCCGACGCAGCCGGGATAAGCAGACGGTATACGTCTGCCGGCGAGTCAACCGATCAGTCGTCCGTGGCGACGTAGCCGATGATGCCGCGCAGCTTCTCGATCGGGATCGCGCCGCGCCGCAGCATCCTGGGCACGGCCGTGGTCAGGTCGAGGATCGTGGAGGGCGTGTTGTCGGTGGTCTTGCCGCCGTCGAGGTAGACCTCGACCGTGTCGCCGAGCTGCTCCTCGGCCTCCTCGACCGTGGTGGCGGCCGGGGCGCCGGAGCGGTTGGCGCTGGAGACCGCCATGGGCCCGGTCTCCTTGAGCAGATCGAGCGCGACCGGATGGAGCGGCATGCGGACCGCCACCGTGCCCTTGGTGTCCCCCAGGTCCCAGGAAAGGGCCCTGTTGGCCTTGCAGACGAGCGTGAGCGGCCCCGGCCAGAAGGCGTCTATCAAGTCCTGCCCGTACGGTCCCATGTCGTCTATGAGCGCTGTGGCGGCTCTGACGGTGCCGACGAGCACGGGCGGCGGCATGCCGCGGCCGCGCCCCTTGGTGTCCAGCAGCGCGGTGACCGCGGACGGTGTGAAGGCGTCCGCCCCGATGCCGTAGACGGTGTCGGTCGGCAGCACGACGAGCTCGCCCCGGCGCACGGCCGCGGCGGCCTCCATCAGGCCCACGGTGCGCTGCTCGGGGTCCGAACAGTCAAAACGTCTGCTCACGGCGTGCATCCTAATCCTGGCCCAGCCTGGCCGTGACGAAGCGGTCTCTTCTCGTGAGGTCCTGGCGCAGCCGTACGTCGCGCCAGCCGTTGTCCTCGGGGAACGTGAGGTAGACGGCCCGGCCCTGCTCGTCGGCGTGCTCGACGGCCACCCAGCCGCCGGGACGCAGCAGGCGGCGGGCCGTGCGCTCGACCGCCCGCACCTCGCCGAGCCCGTCGTCGCCCGAGCCGTAGAGCGCGCGCCCGGGGTCGTAGTCGCGCACCTCGGGGTCGCGCGGGATGGCGCCCGGCGGGATGTAGGGCGGGTTGGAGATCACCAGGTCGACCTTGCCGTTGAGCTCGGGCAGCGCCTCGGCGAGGTCTTCCGGGTGAAGGTGGGTGCGGCCCTGTCCGAGCTCGGAGATGTTGCGCTTGGCCCAGGTGTACGCCTCGGGGTCCACCTCCACGGCGTGGACCTCGGCCAGCGCCACCTCCTGGGCGATCGATAGCGCGATCGCGCCCGAGCCGGTGCCGAGGTCGACCACGAGCGGCGCGGTCACGTCCATCTCACGCAGCGTCTCGATGGCCCAGCCGGTCATGACCTCGGTCTCGGGCCGCGGCACGAACACGCCGGGACCGACCGCCAGCTCCAGGTAGCGGAAGTAGGCGTGCCCGGTGATGTGCTGCAGCGGCTCGCGGGCCTCGCGCCGGGCGATGCCCTCCCAGAACAGCGCGTCGAAGTCGCCGTCCTTGACCGTGTGGAGCTCGCTTCTGCGCACGCCGTGGACGAACGCCGCGATCTCCTCCGCGTCGGTGCGCGGTGAGGGCACGCCTGCCTCGGCCAGCCTGGCGGTGGCGAGGGCGATCTCGTCCAGCAGAAATGTCATGAGTGTTGTGCGAGCTTCTCCGCCATCTCGGCGTCGATGAGGGCCTGGGTGACGGCGTTGAGCTCGCCGTCGAGAACCTGGTCGAGGTTGTACGCCTTGAAGCCGACGCGGTGGTCGGAAATGCGGTTTTCGGGGAAGTTGTACGTGCGGACGCGCTCGGACCTGTCGACCGTGCGCACCTGGGACTTGCGCTCCGCCTGCGCGGCGGCCTCGGCCTGCTCCTGCGCCATCGCCAGCAGCCGGGCCCGCAGGATGCGCATCGCCGACTCCTTGTTCTGCAGCTGGCTCTTCTCGTTCTGGCAGGAGACGACCACGCCCGTGGGCAGGTGGGTGATGCGGACCGCGGAGTCGGTGGTGTTGACGCTCTGGCCGCCGGGGCCGCTGGAGCGGTAGACGTCGATGCGCAGGTCGTTGGGGTCGATCTGGACGTCGACCTCCTCGGCCTCCGGGTAGACGAGCACGCCCGCGGCGCTGGTGTGGATGCGGCCCTGCGACTCGGTGACGGGCACCCGCTGCACGCGGTGCACGCCGCCCTCGTATTTGAGCCTGGACCACACGCCCTCGTCGCCCTTGGCCTTGATGCCGACCGTGACGTCCTTGTATCCGCCCAGGTCGGACGGCTGCGCGTCGATGACCTCGGTCTTCCAGCCGAGCCGCTCGGCGTAGCGGAGATACATCCGCAGCAGGTCGCCGGCGAACAGCGCGGACTCCTCGCCGCCCTCGCCCGCCTTGATCTCCATGATGATGTCCTTGTCATCATTCGGATCGCG
Source organism: Nonomuraea sp. SYSU D8015 (assembly GCF_008065375.1). Classification (GTDB taxonomy): domain Bacteria; phylum Actinomycetota; class Actinomycetes; order Streptosporangiales; family Streptosporangiaceae; genus Nonomuraea. The sequence goes on along the minus strand of NZ_VJYI01000004.1, from coordinate 356,425 downwards.
CGGGATGAGCAGGTGCTTGAGCCGCTCCTCCAGCTGGGGGATGCGCTCTTCGAGCTCGGCGGCCTCGGCCGCGAACGACTCGTCCTCGCCGGCCAGCTCCTTGGCGGCGGTCAGGTCCTCTCGGACCGACTCCAGCTCGCGGTAGGTGGTGATGATCGGGGTGAGCTGGGAGTAGCGCCTGCCGAGGGCGCGGGCCTTGCTCTGGTCGGCGTGCACGGCGGGATCGGCGAGCTGAAGCTCCAGCTCGGAATACTCCTTGAGCAACTCGTCGAGGTTCACCGTGGGTCCTTACAGTCTTGGGTTCGGCCGTTACACCAACAACGCCGGCCCGGCGCACGCAGGCGCGCGCCCGGGCCGGCGTGAGTGGAGCTACTTGCCCGCGGCCTTCTTGCCGAAGCGCTTCTCGAAGCGCGCCACCCGGCCGCCCGTGTCGAGGATCTTCTGCTTGCCGGTGTAGAACGGGTGGCAGGCAGAGCACACGTCGGCGTGGATCACGCCGTTCTTGGCGGTGCTGCGGGTGGTGAACGTGTTACCGCAGGAGCAGGTCACCTGGGTCACGACGTAGTCAGGGTGGATGTCGGGCTTCATCGCTGTCCTTTCGGGCTGCGGCCGCCGGGTCGCCTTCACGCATGGCGTGAACCGGAACCGCAAAATGGTCAGCTACCAGTGTGCCAGATCGTCCAACCATCCCAGGCCATCAGGCATTCCCGTGATCTTACGGCAGACCGGCTTGCACCACACTAGGCTCCCTTGCACCATTCGTCACTTACCAAAAGGACCACGGATGAAGAGAAGGGTGCGGTTGCTGCTAGCGACCGCCACGGGGGCCGCCGTTCTCCTCGGAGGCACCGGCCTGACCGCCGCCGGTGCATACGCCTCCACCCAGGCGCTGGCCATGGCGGACGACTTCACGGGAGAGGCCTCCGCGAGCGCGTCCATCCCGCTCGAGGGCGACGTCCAGGGGACCGTCACGCTCAACCTCAAGGAGCCGGCCAAGGTCACGAGCGTCACGGGCAGCATCGAGCCGCCGGGCAAGGCGGCCAAGACGGTGACGTTCGACTTCAGGACCGGTGACACCGCCGCGACGCAGAAGATCACCGGCAAGTGGACGGTCAGCAAGGACGACCCGGCCGGCGACTGGAAGCTGAGCGTCGTGGTCACCCGCGACACGGGCGCGAGCACCACGCCGTTCGTGGTCCAGGTCTCCGGCAAGCAGGGCATCAACGGCGCCAAGGTCAGCCCCGACCCGGTCCGGCTCGTCAAGGGCAAGGACGTCCAGGTCTCGGTCGAGGCTTCGGTGAAGGACGCGACCTCGGTGTCGGCCAAACTCGTCAGCGACGGCGGCGGCGAGTTCTACAACCTCGGCGAGCTGGCCAAGGAGTCGGACGGCTACTACCGCGGCTCCACCTACTTCGCCGACGACACCGTCCCGGGCGACTGGACCCTCGAGGTGTACGCCCACAAGGGCGACCAGACGCTCAAGGGCGTGGCGGCGTTCACCGTCGTGGCGCCCGAGGGCGGCGCGTCCAAGAAGACCAAGACCAGGGTCACGATCGCGGCGCCGAACAAGGTCGCCAAGGGCAAGACGTTCAAGGTGTACGGCAAGGTCTACCTGGGCTCGAAGGCGTACAAGGCCAAGACCGTCGAGGTGTACTTCAAGGCCAAGGGCACCAAGACGTACAAGCTTTTGGGCTTCGCCAAGTCGACCTCGACCGGCAAGTACTCCAAGACGTTCAAGGCCAAGAAGGACGGCTACTACCGGGTCAAGGTGCCCGGCACAAGCAAGACGCGGAGCTCGCTGTCGCCTCAGGAGTTCGTGGACGTCAAGTAGCCCGGCCTCCCCGCCGCCACCACGAGCGGCCCTCGCCGTACTCCGGCGCGGCCCCTTCAGGGGAAAAAGGCCCGGCTGGGGTCCTTGAGGGGAAGGGGCCCCGGTGGGGTCCTTGAGGGAACGGGCCCCGCTGGGGTCCTTGAGGGGAAGCGGTCCGGCTGGGGTCTTGAGGCGAGAGGGTGACTCCGGCCCCGGTCCTTGAGGGCGAGAGAGGGCTCCCGCCCGTGTGGCCCGAGAAGGAGAGCCGGGAGGAGTGGAACAGGCCGCGGCGGCGCCGATCAAGCACGGGGTCGGCGTGCCACGACGCTGACCTGCGACGAAGCGGCACGCGCAGCGCGCCGGGCGGCTAACGTCCCAGGTAGGTCAGCACGGCCAGCACGCGCCGATGGTCCTCGGGCGCCGGCCCGAGGGCCAGCTTGGCGAAGATGCCGGAAATGTGTTTCTCGACCGCCCCTTCGGTGACGACGAGGCGGGCGGCGATGGCGGTGTTGGAGCGGCCCTCGGCCATCAGGGCGAGGACCTCGCGCTCCCGGGGGGAGAGCGTGTCGAGCGGGGCGCCGCGGCGCTGGCGGCTGAGCAGCTGCACGACGACCTCGGGGTCGATGACCGTGCCGCCCGCCGCCACCTGCCGCACCGCCTCCAGGAACTCGGCCACGTCGGCCACCCGCTCCTTCAGCAGGTAGCCGACGGCCTTGCCGATGAGGTCGCCGGCGTAGCGCTCCTCGACGTACTGCGACAGGACCAGGATGGGGAAGTCGGGGCGGGCCGCGCGGAGCCGCAGCGCCGCCCGCAGGCCCTCGTCGGTGTGGGTGGGCGGCATGCGTACGTCGACGATCGCCAGGTCGGGGTCGTGCTCGAGCACCGCGGCCTCCAGCGCGGACCCGTCGGAGACGGCCGCCACGGTCTCGATCCCGCCGTCGGCGAGGAGCCGGGCGAGCCCCTCGCGCAGCAGTACGGAATCCTCGGCGATGACCACGCGCATGGCCCCATGCCTACCACTCGCAGGGCAGCTCCGCACGCACGATGGTGGGCCCGCCGATGGGGCTGTGCAGAACGAGCACGCCGTCGATGGTGGCCGCCCGGTCCGCCAGTCCCGACAGCCCGCCGCCGGGGGTGACGACCGCGCCGCCGACGCCGTTGTCCCACACGTCGACGATCACACCCCGTTTGTCCCTGAACACCGACACCGACGCCTCCGTCGCCGCCGAGTGCTTGGCCATGTTGGCCAGCGCCTCCGCGACGATGAAGTACGCGATGCTCTCCACCGCCGCCGGCGGCCGCTCCTGCAGGTCAACCGAGACGTCCACGCGGATGGGCGCCCGCGCGGCCAGCCCCGACAACGCGGCGTCCAGGCCGCGGTCGCTCAGGATGGCCGGATGGATGCCCCTGGCCAGGTTGCGCAGCTCGGCGATGGCGGCCTTGGTGCCCGCGTGGGCCTGGGCGATGAGCATCCGGGCCTCCTCGGGCTCGGTGTCGAGCTTGGCCTGTGCCCGCCCGAGATCCACCGCGACGGACAGCAGGCGCTGCTGGGCGCCGTCGTGCAGGTCGCGCTCGATCCTGCGTCGTTCGGCCTCCGCCGCGTCGATCCCGCGGGCGCGGCTGGCCCGCAACCGCTCCTCCTCGCTGCCGCCGAGCAGCACGACCGCGAGCGTCCCGTGCAGCCAGGCCATGCCCCGCACGCAGTACGCGGTCAGCACGAGCATCGCCACGCCGAGGACCGAGAACACCCAGGCGGCCGTCCAATCCTCCACGACGTACTCGCGGCCCCCTGTCGCCTCTTCGATCACGAGGATGAGCGGCGCGAACAACGACATGCCCGTGGCCACCCACAACGCCGCGGACAGCGCCGCCTCGACCAGGCCGAGCGGCAGCAACATCAGCAGGTAGCCCAGATCCTTCCAGGTGGCCGGGTCGGTCACGAGCCAGTGGATGTGCGCCCCCACCCCGCGCTCGGGCCGGCTCCGGTACGGGTCCTGGATCCTGATCCCCAGGGCCGCGCCGAGCATCCTGCGCTCCAGCATCGCCCCGCCGCGCCACATCAGCACGGTCGCCATCGCCAGGGGCACGCCGACCCAGACGATCGTGAGCGTGACCGAGGTCGGCACCGCGAACGACAACACGACGAACCAGCCGAGCCCGAACACCACGCTGACCAGCAAGTACGGTGCCGCACGCCAGGTCATCGGATCGACCAGGACACCCAGCGGACCCTTCGGCCCGAGCGGCACGCGGTCTTTCAACGCCACGGATCGCATGCCATAAGCGTGCCGCCGGAGACGACCGGAGTGAATGCGGCCAACATCCGTCGCAGGGTAGGGCTACCCCCACCGTTCCCGCCGCCCCCGGCCACGACGCCGCCCACCTCCGTCAGCGGCAATCCGGCGCGGTCCGGCGCCACGCCCCCGGAACAGACGAAAGGGGCGGCAGGGGAAAAGTAACCCCTGCCGCCCCTTTCGGACGGAGCCGCTAGTCGCGGTCGTTGCTCACCGTGGTCTTCTGGACCTGCAGGAGGAACTCCGCGTTGGACTTGGTCTCCTTCATCTTCTCCAGGAGCAGCTCAAGCGCCTGCTGCATGTCCAGCGCGTGCAGCACGCGCCGCAGCTTCCAGACGATCTGGAGCTCTTCCCTGGCCATGAGGATCTCTTCCTTACGGGTGCCGGACGCGTCGACGTCCACCGCCGGGAAGATCCGCTTGTCCGCCAGGGACCGGTTGAGCTTGAGCTCCATGTTGCCGGTGCCCTTGAACTCCTCGAAGATGACCTCGTCCATCTTGGACCCGGTCTCGACCAGGGCCGTGGCGAGGATCGTCAGCGAGCCGCCGTTCTCGATGTTGCGGGCGGCGCCGAAGAACCGCTTGGGCGGGTAGAGCGCCGTGGAGTCGACACCACCCGACAGGATGCGACCGGACGCCGGGGCCGCCAGGTTGTAGGCGCGGCCGAGGCGGGTGATCGAGTCGAGCAGGACGACCACGTCGTGGCCCAGCTCCACCAGGCGCTTGGCCCGCTCGATGGCGAGCTCGGCGACCGTGGTGTGGTCTTCGGCGGGACGGTCGAAGGTCGAGTGGATGACCTCGCCCTTGACCGACCGCTGCATGTCGGTGACCTCTTCAGGCCGCTCGTCCACGAGCACGACCATCAGGTGGCACTCGGGGTTGTTGCGGGTGATCGCGTTGGCGATCGCCTGCAGCACCATCGTCTTACCGGCCTTGGGCGGCGAGACGATGAGGCCGCGCTGGCCCTTGCCGATCGGCGAGACGAGGTCGATGATCCGCGTGGTGAGGATGTTCGGCTCGGTCTCGAGGCGCAGGCGCTCCTGCGGGTAGAGCGGCGTCAGCTTGTTGAAGTCGGGCCGGTTGCGGGCCTGCTCCGGGTCCATGCCGTTGACGGTGTCGAGGCGGACCAGGGCGTTGAACTTCTCGCGCCGCTCGCCCTCGCGGGGCTGCCTGACGGCGCCGGTGATGACGTCGCCCTTGCGCAGGCCGTTGCGGCGGATCTGGGCGAGCGAGACGTAGACGTCGTTGCTGCCCGGCAGGTAGCCGCTCGTCCTGACGAACGCGTAGTTGTCGAGGATGTCGAGGATGCCGGCGATCGGGATGAGCACGTCGTCGTCGCCGATGACGGGCTCGCTGCTGTCGAAGCGGTCACGGCCACGGCCGCGGTTGCGCTCCCTGAAGCGGCCCCTGCGACCGCGTCCGCCGCGCTCTTCGTCGTCGCCGCCGCCGCTGCGCGGCTGTTCGCCGCGCGACTGCTCGCCACGCTGCTGGTCGCCACGCTGCTGGTCACGCTGCTGGTCACGACCGCCCGCGTCGGCGGCGCGCTGGTCGGCGCGGCCGCTCTCAGCACGGCCGCCCTCACCGCGGTCGTTGCCCGAACGGTCGCCGCCGCGCTCGCCGCGCTCACGGCGCTCGCCACGGCTGCGACGCTCGCGACGGCTCTCGCCGCGCTCGGCGCGTCCCTCGCCCTGCGCGGCGTCGGCGGCCTGGGGCTGCTGCTCCACGACCGGCTCGGCCGGGGCGGCGACGGGCTCGGGAGCCGCGGCCACGGGCTCAGGGGCCTCGGCAGCGGGCTGCTGCGGGGCGGGCTCCTCGGCGGTCTTGGCTCGGGAACGTTCCCTGCGCGTCCGGGTGGGCCGCTCGGCGGCCGGGGCCGCCTCCGCCGCGGCGGCGGGCGCCTCGGCGGCGGCCGCGGGAGCCTGCGTGCCTTCTCCGGAACCGCCACCCTGCTTCTCCTGGATGGCCGCGATGAGCTGGCTCTTCCGCATGCGCCCGGTCCCGCTGATGCCCAGCTCCGCCGCGATCTTCTGCAGCTCGGGCAGCACCTTGGCGGACAGGCCGGTGCCGGAGCGACGCGCACGCGGCTTGGCCGGAGCGCGGGTGGGGGTGTCGCCGGACGCCGGCTCTGCGCCTGATGCGTCGGAGAGGAGTTCGGTGGTGTCGCTCAACTAAAAGGTCCTTCCCAGGGGTCGGGCGCCGGTTTTGTTATGCCGGGCGTCCCGGAGGTGCTTGCGATCCGGCGGGACAGACCGGGTCGGGGTGCACTCTGCGATCTTCGGCTGTCGCTGGAGACGGCCGCCACTCTTGGGGAGGGGCTCGTCCACGCCGCCAATGGGCCGTGGCGCGTGGCTGACACCCCCCAGATTGCTGTCGCCAACCAGATGTCGAATTGAATCGAACGCGCAGGTCCCCGTCGTCGCCGCCTCGTTTCGAGCCAACCGGGTGTGGGCCAACCGGAGGCATTCGATTCCGGGGAGACAGCCGCGCTGCCCACGCCTCGCGACGTGAAGCATGATGCAGCGATGTATGGCTGACAAGCACGCACCCACCAAGGGGGCATCTGGTGCGGCTATCAGCCTAACATCACCAGCGCACACGGCTATTCCCTGAAGGTCTAAAGAGGCATCAGCGTGTCTCGGGGAACTGAACGTTCGCACCAACCGGGTCGACGTCCATTAGCTGGATGTGCCAGTCATTACCCACTTCTGGCGCGATCAAATCCTGCGTATCCGATGTCGAAAACGCAAGAACCGTGGGACCCGCTCCCGAAACGACTGCGGGCACGCCCACTGCACGGAGACGTTCTACCAGATCCACGCTGTCCGGCATCGCAGGCGCGCGGTAATGCTGATGGAGTCGATCTTCAGTGGCGGCGAGCAGCAGCCCCCGCTCCGGCCGCTGGGTCAACGCGGCGATCAGCAACGCGGCCCTGCCGGCGTTGAAGGATGCGTCCTTGTGGGGCACGTCCTTCGGCAGCAGCCCCCGTGCGGCCTCCGTGGACAGCCGCGTCGACGGAACGACGACGACCGGGCGGACCCGCTGGTCGGGGACTAGTTTCACCATATGCGGCGCTCCGGTGTGGTCGGACCACGCCACGGTCAAACCACCGGCCAGACATGGCGCCACGTTGTCGGGATGGCCCTCCATCTCGGTGGCCAGGGCGAGCACGTCGTCGTCGGAGAATTCGGCCTCCGCGAGCGCCCGCGCGGCGAGGATGCCCGCGCAGACGGCCGCCGACGAAGAGCCCAGGCCGCGCGCGTGCGGGATCCTGTTGCGGCAGCGCAGACGGATCCCCTCCGGCTGGGCGACCCCCATACGGCCGAACGTCTCGCGCATCGCCCTGACGACCAGGTGTCCCTCACCGAGAGGGACCTCCCCCGCGCCCTCGCCCTCCACGGTGACATGCACGCCGCGCTCTTCGGTGAGCGTGGCCTCGACATCGTCGTGCAGGCTCAGCGCCAGCCCGAGCGCGTCGAACCCCGGCCCCAGGTTGGCCGACGTGGCGGGCACGCGGATGTCAACGGTCCTCAATCATTCCTCACTCCCTGTTCGCCCCCGTCAGGCGAGGTTGAGCGCCGCCGCGGCGGCGTGGACGTCGATGGGGATGACCACCGGCGCCGGCGCCCCCGAGATGGCCCAGTCCGGGTCCTTGAGCCCGTTGCCGGTCACCGTGCAGACGATCGTCTGCCCCGGCTGGACCATTCCCTGCGCATGCGCCTGCAGGAGGCCGGCGACACTGGCCGCGGAGGCCAGCTCCACGAACACGCCCTCCTCCTGCGCGAGCAGTTTGTACGCCGCCGCGATCTGCCGGTCGGTCACCGACTGGATGGCCCCGCCGGACTCGTCGCGCGCCGCCGTGGCCAGGGCCCACGACGCGGGGTTGCCGATGCGGATGGCGGTGGCGATCGTGTGGGGACGGGCCACCGGCGCGCCCTCGACGATCGGCGCCGCCCCGCTGGCCTGGAACCCGAACATCCGGGGCCGCTTGGTGGCCACGCCGTCGGCGCAGTATTCCTGGTATCCCATCCAGTAGGCCGAGATGTTGCCCGCGTTGCCCACCGGGATGCAGTGGATGTCCGGGGCGTCGCCCAGCGTGTCGACGATCTCGAACGCGGCCGTCTTCTGCCCCTGCAGCCGGAACGGGTTGACCGAGTTGACCAGCGCGATCGGATAGCTGGACGACAGCTTGCGGGTCATCTCCAGGCAGTCGTCGAACGACCCCTCGACCTGCAGCAGCGTGGCGCCGTGCACGAGCGCCTGGGCCAGCTTGCCCATGGCGATCTTCCCCCGAGGCACCAGGACGGCGCAGGTCAGCCCCGCGCGGACGGCGTAGGCCGCGGCCGAGGCCGAGGTGTTGCCGGTGGAGGCGCAGATGACCGCCTTGGCCCCCTCTTCGACCGCCTTGCTGATGGCCATCGTCATGCCGCGGTCCTTGAAGCTGCCGGTCGGGTTGGCCCCCTCGACCTTCAGGTAGACGTCGCAGCCCGTCAGGGCCGAGACGCGGTGGGCCGGCACCAGCGGCGTGCCGCCCTCGAGCAGCGTGATGACGGGCGTCTTCGGCGTGACGGGAAGACGCTCGCGGTATTCCTCGATGAGGCCACGCCACGACCTGCTCATGATGACTCCCTACCTGCGGTGTTGGGCACTGAGTGTACGGGGTGCGAGGGGTCGGCGAGGATTCGCCTCCGCCCGTGGGGCGGATCCGTTGGACAGGGCCACTATTCAGGAAATTCTCAGCATCTCCCGATAAGGTCTCGGCAGGGGGTCACGACCATGAACGCGCGTCCTGCTTTGAGGCAGAACGACTATTCACCGATCGAAGCGCCGCAGCTCGGCGCCTGGTCACCCGCCCTTTCCGTGAGCGTGGTGATACCCGCGCACGGCGGGCAGGACAAGCTCGACCTGACGCTGGCGGCGCTGGCGGCGCAGACGTACCCGGACCACCTGATGGAGGTCCTCGTCGTCGACGACGGCAGCGAGCCGCCGCTCCGGCTGCCCGAGATCCGGCCGGTCAACACCCGCGTCGTACGCGTGCGGGACGGCTGGGGCATCTCCAACGCCGTCAACACCGGCGCCAAGGCCGCCGACGGCGAGATCATCCAGCGCCTCGACTCGGACATGGTGGCCTGCCGCGAGCACATCGAGGCCCTGGCCCGCTGGCACCACGTGACGGACTACCTGGTCACGATCGGTATGAAGAAGTTCGTCGAGGCGCCGCCCCTCACGCCGCGCCAGGTCTTCCGCGCGGGACACCTGGGAGAGCTGTTCAAGCTGGACGAGGCCGTGTCCAGCTCCACCGAGGCGACGATCGCCAAGACGGACGGGCTGCGCAAGAGCCGCAATCCATACCACGTGTGCACGGGGCCGACCTTCGCCCTTCCCAGAGAGGTCTTCCACGCCGTGGGCGGCCTCGACCCGACCGTGGCGCGGGGCGAGGACACCGAGTTCTCGTACCGGCTGGCGATGCACGGCGTGGTGTTCGTGCCCGACATGAACGCGCAGGCCGTCCACCTGGGGCTGCCCGCCCAGCACCGCGACCGGGAGCGGGCCGTGCGGGCGGTGGAGCCCTATCTGGCGCACCGGATCCCGCTGCGCAGGGACCTGCGCAAGGATCGCGGACGGCGGTGGCTGGTGCCGTACGTCGAGATCGTCCTCGACGTCACCGACACCTGCGAATCGGTGGTTCGCGAGGCCGTGGCGGCGGCGCTGGACGGCAAGCAGCAGGACGTCGTGGTGACGCTGGTGGGGCCGTGGTCGCGGCTGACCGACTCGCGGCGGTCGGTGCTGTCGGATCCGTGCTTCGAGCTGCGGCTGCTGCGCGACCTGTTCACGCACGACGAACGCATCCGCCTGATCGACGAGGCCGCGCCGACGCCCGCGCCCACCCCGTTCCGCTACCGCGGGCCCGTCGACGTGCCGCTGCACCGGGTGACGTTGGAGCGGATGATCGAGTCGATGCAGAAGGACCTCGCCGGCGTCCTGGTCGTGGACCTCCCCGACGGGCGCACCGCGCGCCTGGAGCGCACGTCGGCGCTGGGCCGCGCCGTGCTGCTCACCGGCCCGGGGGCCGACCTGGACGCCGTCATCGCCGACACCCACGGCGTACGCCACGAGCCGCCGGACCGCTACTGGCCCGCTCCCAAACAATCGGAACCGGTCACCATCCCTGCCCCGGTGACGGTCCCCGTGGAAGTCCCGGAGAAGACCCTCCTGAGGCGCCTGAAGTCCGCCCTCCGCCCCAACTGACCCCGTTCCAGGGCGTCCACCCCCGCCACACCCGCGCCTTCCACCCGCACCGCGGCGTCGCGCCCGCCTACCGCGCCGTCCGCCCATGGCAGGTCGCATCCGGCCGGCCGACGCGCCGTCGACGGAAGGCATGCCCTCGGCGAGACGGGCGCTCGGGAGAACCGGCGAGCCGTTCGACGAGGCCGAAGCAGCCGAAGCGGCCGGCCGTAGATGGCGTCAGCCGCGTAGGCGTTTGCCCAGGGCGCGTCTCATCGTGGCGGACACCAGGGCGCGGAGGCTCTTCTGTGCACGGGTGGCGGCGGAGAGCTGGCGGCGCAGGGTGCCGACCTCGCGCCGCAGGTCCACGGCCGACTTGCGCCAGCGCCCGGCCTCCTCCTTCCACTTGGCCACCTGCCCCCGCAGCCGCTCGGCCTCCTTGGCCAGCCGGGCGGCCTCGGCCTCCGCCTCCATGCGGGCCCGGTACGCGCTCCGCCGCCCCAGCGGCGGCGCCGGCTCGGTGGTGAACCCGTAGGTCTCGCCCTCGACCCAGGACACGCCCGACACCGCGTCCACCACGTCGTCCAGGTCCTCCCCCGGCTCGGCCACGATGCGGGCCCTGGCGAAGGCGGACACGCGTTCCAGCCGGGCCGCGACGACCCCTTGGGACGACTCCTGGAGCAGCACGTTCACGAGCCCCAGGCCTTCGTCGCGGGCCAGGTCGAGCAGGCGGGCCAGGGTGTCCTCGCCGGGGACCCAGCCGACGGGCAGGCGCAGCACGAACGGCACGGCGGGATCGACGTCCTCGGCGGCGGACAGCCGCACCCGGCCCTCGTACCGGTAGTGGCCGTGGACCAGCACGAGGTCCAGGCCGGGATCCAGCAGCGGGGAACGGTGCTCGCGCCGGAGAGTGTCCCAGGGGCCGAGGAGGAGTACGGAAATGTCGGGAACGGTGCCGGCGAGCAGGGAGTCCACCGTCGTCCGCACCTGCTCGTAGCCCGCCGTCCCGTCCACCACCACGGTGACGTACGGCACCTTCCACTGCCGCCCCGGATGGCCGCGCAGCCACCGGTAGGCCGGGATGCGGTCGGCCACGAACGCGTGGCTCACCCGGTCGATCGGCCGCTTGTCGCGCATCCGCATCGTCGGCCCGAGATGGTAGGCGCGGGCCGCGGGCTCAGGTACGAAGACCGCGCCCGCCTGCGCGAGCCGGTAGCCCATCTCGGTGTCCTGGCCGAGGATCAGCTCCTCGTCCATCGGTCCCGCCGCCTCGATGAGCCGGGCGTTGACCGAGGTCGCGCCGCCGACGTGCAGGCTGAACGGGCGTTGCGGGTTGTCGGTGAGACCGTTCGTGCGCTCGACGAGGTCGACGATCCAGGCGTGCGGCTCGGCCGGCTCGAAATGCCGCTCCAGGTCGTCGGGCAGCTCCGCGGGCACCTCGGCGCCGGTGAACCTGATGTAGCCGGTGACGACGAGGTACGGCGCCGTGTGGTGCCAGCGCATGTGGGCCTCGATCGCGCCCGGGGTGAGCACCACGTCGGAGTCGAGCCAGTGGATCACGTCGCCGGTGGCCTGGGCCAGCCCGGCGTTGCGGGCCGCGGCCCGGCCCGGCACCGGGCAGACGACCAACCGGGTACGGGCGGGACGGACGGCGGGCAGGCGCAGCGGCGGCGTGCTGCCGTTGTCGACGACGATGACCTCGGTCAGCTCGGCCGGGTAGGTCTGCCTGGCCAGCCCGGCCAGCACCAGGTCGAGCTTGTCCTGGCCGCCGTACGCGGGAATGACCACGCTGACCGTCAGCTCCGGCGTGACCCGCTCGGCGGGCTGGAGCACGCGGTAGTCGTTGCCGCGCACCCGCCCGCGAGCGGCCGCACGGCTGCCACGTGCGCTCATGCGGCTTCCATCAGCAGGCTCGGGCGGAAGCCGCGCCACTGGTTGGCGGCCACCTTGAGGAAGTGGGCCAGCGGCAAGCGCCACGTGTGCTCGTCGCTGAGCCCTCGGCGCAGGACGTAGCCCAGCCCGTGGGTGCGGTAAATGCGCGCCCCCGACTTGTGCGCCGCCTTGAGGAACTCGAGATCCACAGCCCGGGAAACCCCGGGAAATCCGCCTATTTCACTAAATTTTGATAAAGAAACCATGATCGTGCCGCCGGCCACGTGATCGGACCAGACCTCGCTCGGATAGCCCGCCCCGCTGGCGAACGTCGTCCGCCTGATCGTGGCCTTCAGCGGCTCCAGGTAGAAGAACTCGGCCGTCGTGCCCACCACGTCGGCCCCCGCGTACGTCAGGGCCATGAACAGGTCGGCGAGGTGGCGCGGGCCGTACCAGTCGTCGTCGTCCCATTTGGCCAGGTAGTCGCCGCTCGCCGGGGCCGCCGCCCGGTTGAGCACCTCGCCGAAGGGCACGGAAGCGTCCGCCTCGACCCAGGTGACGGGCAGCGTGCAGGCCTCGACCGCCGCGCGTACCTGCTCGAACGCCACCCCGTGCAGCCCCAGCAGCACCTCGGCCTCGACGTCGCGCTGCCGCTCCATCTGCTTCAGCGCCGCGCCCACCAGGCCGGGCCGCTTGGTCGACATGACGATGCTGACCTTGGGCGCGGGCGTCGGGTGCGCCAGGCGGCGCAGGCGTACGCTGTGCTCCTCGCGCCGCAGGTCGGCGAGGCAGCGCGCGGTGCCGTCGGGGGCGTGGTCGAGCCAGGCCCGGTCGGTGAGCAGCGCGGCGAGGCCGGCGGGCACCCAGGGCGCGGCCCGGCCGGCGGTCAGCGGGATCCCGGCGGCGGCCAGGCGCAGCAGGCCGTCCAGGGGCACCGGCGCGTCGGGCCATTCGATCTCGAGCCCGCGCAGCGGGCGCAGCGCGGGCACGTCGGGCGGCTGGCCTTCGACCGCCCATCCGGAGTCGTCCCAGTGCAGGCGGGCCAGCCCCTTCTCCGGCGTACGCGCGAAGCCGCAAGGGGTGACGGACATGGATGCGTGCTCCTCGACCGCTGGGGATCAGTCGGCGCCTACCTTACGCCGGTTTTACTGACGAGTAGACGCGGGTGGCACTTTCGGCAGGACAGCCTTCGCAGGTCGAGGGGGAGAAGATTGCCAGTTATCCTCCAGGAACTTATGGCACGGTAGTGGCCAATGTTTATTAAGGTGTCAATAATCCCGACTCAGTCCATGATGCCTGCGATGTCCAACTAGAAGTGATCTACGAAAGGTATGCGCGGATGCTCTCGCCCCGCCGACTGGCAGCGACCGGCGCACTCCTCTCGGCCGTGGTAGCCGGTGTGCTCGTGGTCCTCGTCCTCACCGGCCTCATCACCTTGGGCGCGGCGGCGGCCACGGTGGCGTTCCTGGTCGCACTGGCGGCCCTCGCCTACCTCGTGCTCATCGTGCGCCGTCTCGACGGCAAGGCCCACCGCATCGACCTGCGGATCAAGAAGTACGAGGCCGAGCTGGCCCGCACCACCGCGGCGCTCAAGAACATCGAGACCAGACTGGACCTGCTGGTGCAGGCCGTGGAGGAGTCCGCGGCGCGGCGGGCCGACGACCTCGGCGCGATCCTGGCCTCGCTCGGAGAGGACCGGGTGAACGCCATGGCGCGGGCGCGAGAGGTGGAGGAACTGCGCGCGGAGGTCCGCGCGCTGACCAGGGACGCGGTGTGACGGGCACGCGGGTCAGGCACAACGACTACGGCGTGCTGCGGCCGCCCGCGATCGGCGCCTGGGAGCCCTCGCTGACCGTCTCGGTGGTCATCCCCGCCTACAACTGCGCGGAGGCGCTGGAGCGCACGGTGGCGGGGCTGGCGCGGCAGACGTACCCGGCCGAGCTCGTCGAGGTGGTCGTCGCCGATGACGGCAGCGAGCCGCCCCTCGACGTGCCGGGCGCCCGCGTCGTACGGGTGGCCGAGGGCTGGGGGCGCGGCGCGGCCAGGCAGGCCGGGCAGCTCGCCGCCGCAGGCGCGGTGATCCACTGGCTGGACTCCGACATGCTGCTGGCCGAGGACCACCTCGAGGCGCACATGCGCTGGCACCACCTCATCGACTACGCGGTGGTGATCGGCGACACGCGGTTCGTGGACACGCCGGGTGAGGAGGGCGTCCAGTCCGAGTACACGCGCAAGACGCTGGAGTCCACCCGGCGGCTCAAGAGCGCGGGATCCAGCGCGTACCTGCTGCATACGGGCGCCTCGACCTCCGTGCGCGCCGAGCTGCTGCGCGCGGCCGGCGGCGTGGACACCGGGCTGAACATGGCCGAGGACACCGAGCTGGGATACCGCCTGTCGCAGGCCGGTGCGGTGTTCATCGCCGACGCCGAGGCCAGGGCGTGGCACGTCGGGCCCTCCACCGTGATGCTGCGGGAGAAGGAGGTGCACCGGCACAACTGGTCCTATCTGGGCGACCTGATCCCCGACCTGCGCTGGCTGCGCAGCCATCCGCGCCGCCACTGGCTCGTGCCGTACGTGAAGGTGGTCGTGACGGCCACGACGTACGAGCAGACGCGGGCGAGCGTGGACTCGGCGCTGGCCGGGACCCTCGCGGACGCCGCCGTCACGCTCGTCGGCCCGTGGGGCAAGCTCACCGGCGAACGCCGCTCCAACCTCGACGATCCCCTGCTCGACCTGCGCCTGCTCCACAACCTCTACGCTCACGAGCCGCGGGTCGCCTTCGCGGAGAGCATGCCCGTCTCCGCCGCCCCCTCCCCCTTCCAGCTGCACCTGCCCACCGGATGGGTGCTGGGCGCCGACACGCTCGCCCGGCTCGTCGAGCACGCCGACAAGGACCTGCTGGGGCTGGTGAGCGTGGCGCTGGCGGAGGGCTCGGACGGGGTGGTCGCCGCCCGCCTGGAGCGCACGGCCGCCTTCTCCCGCGCCGCCCTCTTCGAGGGCGCCGTCGACGACCTCGTGGACGAGATGTACGGGTCCGAGTGGGTCGGCGGGAACGAGTACGGCTTCGCGGTGGCCGAGGAGGCCGAGCCGCTGACCGGCGACGCCGCGAAGTGGCGGGCGCTGGCGGGGCGGCGGCTGGGCGAGATCAAGGAGCTGCGGGGCGAGGTGGAGCGGCTCCGCGCCGAGGTCGAACGCCTCTCGACGGCGGCCGAGCCCGCCGCGGAGGACGGCGCGGGCGGCCCGTTGCGCTCGCTGATGAGGCATCTGAGGAGCGCCGGATGATCCGGGAGCTGCTGGCGGAGCTCGGCGGGGCCCGCGTCTTCTTCGCCGGGATCGACGACGTCGCCCCGATCCACGCCGCGACGGGCGAATCCGACGAGGTGGTGGATCTCGATCGGGATCTGCTGGAGCCGGTCGCCGAGCCCGAGCAGGTGCGTGAGGTGCTCGTGCTGGCCAGGACGCCGGCCGACCTGCGGCGCGTCGCCACCCTGCACAAGCTGTTGCCGCAGGCCGGGCGGGTGGTGGTGGCCGTGCTCGACACGCCTGCCGCCCATCCGGCGCCCGTGCCCACGCCGACGCCCGCCCACCGGTGGCGGTCGCTGACGGACCTGCGGGTGTACCAGCCCAGGAACCGGGTCTGGGTGGTGGACGCCAGCTTCTCCGCGCCCACGCCGGCGGGTCGTACGGTGACGGCCACGGCCCGGGCGTTCGCCGGCCACCGCCTGGACGTGATCGCCGCACCCGCCGCCGCGATCGCGGGCGTCGGCGCCGCGGACTGGCGACCGGGCGACCCGAACGCGACGCCCGCCGAGGTCACCGG
The DNA here is from genome assembly GCF_008065375.1 of Nonomuraea sp. SYSU D8015. Classification (GTDB taxonomy): domain Bacteria; phylum Actinomycetota; class Actinomycetes; order Streptosporangiales; family Streptosporangiaceae; genus Nonomuraea. The sequence continues at coordinate 340,408 of NZ_VJYI01000004.1, read as the reverse complement.
GCCTGTGCCGGAGCGGGTCGGCGCGCCGGGCAGCGACGTGGTCCTGCGCACCATCCCCGCCCCCGACCGCATCGACCTGGCCCCTCACGGCGTACAACGCGACGGCACGCACCCCGACGGACACGCCCCCACCCGGACCGAGTCGGCCGAGAGCGCAAGCGACGCCCACCACCCCCAAAGCCCCACTCTGACGGCGCCGCACACCGATGGCTCAGGCGCGGCGGCCGCGCGGAGCGGGGCAGAGGGCTCAGGGGCCGCAGCCGGTGGAAAGACGGCGGACATCGACGGCTTGAGGGCCGACACCCCGTGGGGCGAGGAGATGAGCGACACAGCCCACACCGACGGCTCCAGGTCCGCCGCCGCGTGGAACGGGGAGGTCGCGGCGGTCGAGTGGGCCGGGGAGGAGACGCCCATCGAGCGGCCCACCATCCAGGCCGTCAGCTGGGAGCGGCTCGGCCGCCCCGGGATGACCCACTCCCCGCTGGCCGATCCTGACGTGCTCGGCGAGCCGTCCATGGTGCCCCCGGTGGACGAGCGGCTGGTCAACCCCATGGGTTTCGTGACCACCCCGTCCCGCGGCATGGCGTCGCTGGCCGAGCGGGACGGCCGCTGGTCGGTGGTGCTGGACGGGAAGGTCGTGACGACGTTCGCGGAATCGGGCGGGGTCACCGACGCCGACGTGGCCAGGCTGCGCCAGATCCGCGGCGTCGAGGTGGACTGGCGGCACGCGCACAGCGGCCCGCTCGCCGCGGTGCGGGTCCTGACCGGGCTCGCCGCCGCCGGGGTCCCGCTGGCGGCCGAGGCGGTGCCGCGCTGGGCGGGCGCCCTCGGCGAGGAGGTCATCGAGCTCATCGAAGGCTGCCCGGACCTCTCCGACGAGCTCCGACGCGAGGAGCACAGCATCCGTCTGCGGCGCGCCGCCCTGCGTACGCACGGGGTAGCTGCCAGGTGGGAGCAGCTCGGCGCGCCCGCCCCCGCGCCCCCGCTCACGTCGGTCCTGCTGGCCACCCGCCGCACCGACATGGTCTCCTTCGCGCTCGACCAGATCGCCCGCCAGCGCGACGTCCAGCTCGAGGTGATCCTCGCCCTCCACGGCGTGCCGCAGGGCCACCCGGACGTGGCTCCCGCGATCGCGGCGTTCGAGGGCCCGCTGACCGTCTACGAGGCCGACCACCAGGCCGTGTTCGGCGAGGTGCTGAACGAGGCCGCGGCCAGGGCGTCGGGCTCGTTCCTGCTGAAGATGGACGACGACGACTGGTACGGCCCCGATTTCCTGTCGGACCTGCTGCTGGCGCATTCGTACTCGGGGGCCCAGGTGGTCGGCACGGTGCCGGAGTTCGTCTACCTGTCCTCCATCGACGTGACCGTGCATCGCAAGCAGATCACCGAGCAGATCACCAGCTTCGTGGCCGGCGGGACGATCCTGGTGGAGCGGTCGGCGTTCCAGGCGATCGGCGGGTTCCGTCCGTTGCGGCGCTCTGTGGACACCCAGTTCCAGGAGGCCCTGCAGGCGGCGGGCGGCCAGATCTACCGCACGCACGGCCTGGGCTACATCCTGCGCAGAGGCCCGGCGGCCAACCACACGTGGCAGGAGCCGATCGGCACGTTCCTGCAGCGGAACCGGCGCCAGTGGCGCGGCTTCCGCCCGAACGCCCTCATGGAGCTGGACGGGAGCCCCGTCCGATGAACCCGCCCATGATCCCCCGGATCCCTCACAACGACTTCGGCGTGCTCACCCCACCCGCCTTGGGCGCGTGGGAGCCCACGCTGACCGTCACGGTCGTCATCCCGGCCCACGACCGCCAGGAGACGCTCGACCTGACCCTGGCCGCCCTCTCGGCCCAGAGCTACCCGGAGCACCTCCTCGACGTGATCGTGGTGGACGACGGCAGCAGCACCCCGCTCCACCTGCCTGAACTCGCACCGGCCAGGACCAAGCTGATCTCCAGTCCGCCGGGCGGCTGGGGTCGGGCGTGGGCGGTGCAGGCGGGCCTGGACGCCGCGACCGGCGAGGTCGTCTTCGTCCTGGACGCCGACATGGTGCCGCACCGGCGCCACGTCGAGGCCCAGCTGCGCTGGCACCACCTGGCCCCGTACGTGGTGGCGCTGGGCTGGATCGACTTCACCCCGGCCGACGCGCTGCCCTCGCCCGAGCATGTACGCGAGGCCGTGGCCTCCGGCACGGAGCACATGCTCTTCCCGCTGTCCCCGCATCGGCACGACTGGGCCGAGAAGATCATCCTCGACCACGACGGCCTGCGCGGCGCGCCCAGCTCGCTGGCGACCCGCATCCACGTGGGGGCCACGGTGTCGTACCCGGCCGCGCTGCTGCGCTCGATCGGCGGCATGGACACCTCGCTGGTGCTGGCCGAGGACACGGAGCTGGGCTACCGGCTCACTCAGGCGGGCGTGGTGTTCGTCCCCGACCCCGAATCCCGCGCGTGGCACATCGGCCTGCCCACGGCGATGCGCGACTTCGCGGCGCTGAAGCGCTACAACGACCCGTACGTCGCCGACCGCGTCCCCTACCGCCGCTACCTGCGCACGGACCCGGGCCGTCAGTGGCTGGTGCCGTACGTGGACGCGGTGGTGGCGCCGGGCTCGTACGAGGACGTCCGGGCGACGGTGGACGGCCTGCTGGCGAGTTCCATACCGGACGTCCGGGTCACCGTCCCCGGCCCGTGGGACGCGCTGCCGTCCGGCCGCCGCTCCCCGCTCGCCGACCCTGATCTCGACCTGCGGCTCATCCATGCCACGTTCGAGCACGACGCGCGGGTCCGGCTGGCGGTGGACGAGGCGGTCCCCGGCTCTCCGGCGCCGTTCCGCCTCCAGGTGCCCCCCGGCTGGGTTCCGTCGAAGGACACGCTGGAGAACCTGCTGGCCCACATGGAGGAGCACGACGCCGGCACGCTCTGCGTCGCCCTGGAGGAGACCGGGGAGGGCGTGACGACGGCCCGCCTGGACCGCACGGCCGCCCTGGCCAGGGCCGCCCTGGTCGCCACCCCCGAGGACGACCGGGACGACCTCATCGACACGCTGTTCGGCCTGGGATGGGTGGACGGCGAGAGCTTCGGCTTCAAACGCCGCCCGGCCGTCTACCCGCCACGCAAACGGCCGGCGTCGGAGCTCGCCAGGCTCGTGGCCAAGCACGAGAAGGAGATCGCCCTCTACCGCAAGCGCACAGCCGCCCTGCGTGCCGAGATCTCCCAGCTGAAGCGGGAGGCGGGGAAGAACGGCAGGGACGCGGCCCGCTGGCGCGAGAAGGCGGAGGCCTGGCGCCGCGAGGCGGTGCGCCTGGCCCGCGAGCAGAACCGGACGGTGCTGAAACGCGCCGTCCGCCGGGTCCGCAACCTCGCCTTCCCCGACGGCCGGCACACGTCGGGCTAGTCGTCGCCCTCGACGCGCATCACGCCGGCGACCGCGCGGACGATGTCGAGCTCCCGCAGCCCCTCCATCGTCGCCGACAGCGCGGCGTCGGTGGCGCGGTGGGTGACGATGACGAGCTGGGCGTCGTCGCCGTGTCCCTCCTGGCGCACGGTCTGGATCGACACGTCGTGCTTGGCGAACAGCTCCGCCACGCGGGCCAGCACGCCCGGCTTGTCGGCCACGTCGAGCGCCACGTGGCAGCGCGTGACGGTCTCGCCCATGGGGTGCACGGCCAGGTCGGCGTAGGTCGACTCGTCGGGGCCGCGCGTGCCGGCCAGGCGGTTGCGGGCGACGGCCACCAGGTCGCCGAGCACGGCCGAGGCCGTGGGCGCCCCGCCGGCTCCCTTGCCGTAGAACATCAGCTGGCCCGCCGACTCCGCCTCCACGAAGACCGCGTTGTACGCCTCCCGCACCCCCGCCAGCGGATGGCTCCGCGGGATCATGGCCGGGTGCACCCGCACCCCGACCGAGCGGCCGTCCTCGGAGCGGGCGCAGATGGCCAGCAGCTTGATGACGTAGCCCATGGCCTTGGCGGAGGCCACGTCGGTGGCGGTGATCTCGGTGATGCCCTCCCGGTGCACGTCGGCGGCGGTGACGCGGCTGTGGAAGGCGAGACCGGCGAGGATGGCGGCCTTGGCGGCGGCGTCGAAGCCCTCGACGTCGGCCGTCGGGTCGGCCTCGGCGTAACCGAGGGTCTGGGCCTCCTCCAGGGCGTCGGTGAAGGACGCGCCCGTGGTGTCCATCTTGTCGAGGATGTAGTTGGTGGTGCCGTTGACGATGCCCAGCACCCGTTTGACGTGGTCGCCGGCCAGCGACTCGCGCAGCGGCCGCAGCAGCGGGATGGCGCCGGCGACGCTGGCCTCGAAGTAGAGGTCGCCGTTGCCGGCCCTGGCGGCCTCGTAGAGAGCGGCGCCGTCCTCGGCCAGCAGCGCCTTGTTGGCGGTGACCACGGCCTTGCCCCTGGACAGGGCGGAGACGATCAGTGTGCGGGCGGGCTCGATGCCGCCGATGACCTCGACGACGATGTCGACGTCGTCGCGGGCGACCAGCGACTCGGCGTCGGTGGTGAACAGCTCCGGGTCCACGTCGATGTCGCGCTTGCGGCCGAGCCGGCGTACGGCGACCCCGGCCAGCTCCAGCGGGGCCCCGATGCGCGCGGTCAGGTCGGCGGCCTGCTCGTGCATGAGCCTGATGACCTGCGTGCCGACGACGCCGCAGCCCAGCAGCGCCACTTTCAGCGGTTTCACAGCTGCCCCCTCAACAGGTCGTCCTCGGTCTCGCCCCGCACGATCACCCGCGCGGCCCCGCCCGAGACGGCCACCACGGCGGGCTTGGGGAGGTAGTTGTAGTTGCTGGCCAGCGAGCGGCAGTAGGCGCCGGTCGCGGCCACGGCGATCAGGTCGCCCGGCGCCAGGTCGGCCGGGAGGTAGCAGTCGCGCACGATGATGTCGCCGCTCTCGCAGTGCTTGCCGACCAGGCGGCTGAGCATGGGCTCGGCGGTGCTCTCGCGGCTGGCCAGCACGGCGGTGTATTCGGCGCCGTAGAGCGCCGTGCGGACGTTGTCGCTCATGCCGCCGTCGACGCTGACGTAGGTCCGCAGCCCCTCGACGTCCTTGACCGTGCCGACCTCGTAAAGGGTGATGCCGCCCGGCCCGACGATGGTCCGGCCCGGCTCGACGGTGAGCCGCGGCACGGGCAGGCCGGCGTCCACACACACCTTGGTGACGATCTCGCGCAGCCCGTCGGCCAGCTCCTTGATGTCGGGCGCCTCGTCGTCCTCGACGTAGGCGATGCCGTAGCCGCCGCCGAGGTCGAGCTCCGGCAAAACCACGCCGTGCTCGTCCTTGATCTGCACGAGCAGCGAGGTGAGGCGGCGCGCGGCCACCTCGAACCCGGCCGTGTCGACGATCTGCGACCCGATGTGCGAGTGCAGGCCGACGAGCTCGAGCTGCGGGAGGGCGAGGATGCGGCGCACGGCCTCGGCGGCCGCCCCGGCGCCGAGCGACAGGCCGAACTTCTGGTCGTCGTGCGCCGTGGCGATGAACTCGTGCGTGTGCGCCTCGACCCCGGTGGTCACCCGGATCATCACCTTGGGCCGCTTGCCCTGCTGCTCGGCGAGGTAGCCGAGCCTGGCGATCTCTTCGAAGGAGTCGACCACGATGTGCCCGACCCCGGCCTCCACGGCCCGGGACAGCTCGGCGGCGGACTTGTTGTTGCCGTGCATCGTGATGCGCTCGGGCGGGAAGCCGACGCTGAGCGCGACCGCCAGCTCGCCGCCGCTGGCCACGTCGAGCCCGAGGCCCTCGTCCTTCAGCCAGCGGACGATCTCCTTGCACAGGAACGCCTTGCCTGCGTAATGCACGTCGGAGCCGGCGAACGCGGTGGCGTAGTCGCGCATGCGCGAGCGCACGTCGTCCTCGTCGAGGACGTAGAGCGGCGTGCCGTGGTCGCGGGCCAGATCGCGAACGTCCACACCGCCGACCGTGAGCGCGCCATCGGTCCGGGTCGACGTTCGGGGCCAGATCGCGGGGTTGATCCGGTTGAGGTCGGCGGGCGCCTGCGGTGGGCGCTCGTGGGGCAGCATCTCGGCGTGCCGGTCCCCGGCGGGATGGACGAATCGACTCACCCGATCGAGGCTATCGGAACCGCAGGTCCGCCATGACCCACTGCCCACGTATCGAGACACGATCAAGGGCAAGAAAGGGATATTTTTACGGTTTTTGGCCGTTTAGCCGGATATTTTGCAATTCATCACAGCCGTTCGGGTCCGATCAACACTCCGCCGACCGCCTCCGCCAGCCGCACCCGCGCGGTGTGCACGGGCCGTACCGGCTCGTCACCGCGGGGCACGGCGGGCGCGCGCTCGTGGGCGTCGTGATAGGCGAGCGCGAGCCGCAGCAGGTACGTCTCCCACCCCGGGTGCCTGCTGGTCACCCGTCCGGGCAGCTCGGCCAGCACCCGCAGCACCCGCCGGTCATAGGGGCCGTCGAGCAGCTCGGGCCGGAATCCGGCCTCCGGCACGCCCAGCTCCCGAGCCCACCGCTGGACGGCACGGGCCCGCGCATGCCCATATCTAACGACGAACCCAGGGTTCTCCCATGTACGGGGAAAATCCGGCCATCTCGGCTCCGGTATCGCCACGGGCTCGAAGGACTCCAGGAACTCCCCGGGGACCCGCACGCCGATCCGCAAGAACCCGTTCTCCTGGACCTCGACGTCGGCGACCCCCGGCACGGCCCGCACCCGCTCGGCGAGACCGGCCGCGGGCACCCGCTGCCGCAGGGGCGCCGCGGAGACGTACACCGCCTCCCGCTCCCACGTCCCCTCGGGCGCCGGCGGCTCCCCCAGCGCCTCGGCCAGCTCATGGAGCGTCACACCGACGACCCTATGCCAGGGAACTCCCGGGCTCAGATGAGCGCGTGGGGTTCGGCGGAGCCGTATTCGACCAGGTGGGCGGCGCCCAGCAGCCAGCGGTCCTCGTCGCGCACCCGCACGTACCCGAACCTGTCCGCCGAGAACACCTTGATCCCGTCCGTGCGGCACTGCCGCATCATGACCTCGTCCCAGCCCTCGGTGAGATCGGCGAAGCCCAGCTCGCGCAGGGCGTTCCTGCGGGCCAGGAGGGTCGCGCCGGCGATCTCCGGGAGGTAGGAGTACTCGGCCTCCGGCTGCTTGAGCAGCGTGGCCTGGGGCTTGCGCAGGTGGGCGTAGAAGGCGGCCTTGCCGACGATGTCGGCCGTGCTGAACAGGAAGGCCCGCCGCAGGTCGGACAGGTAGTGCGGGCCGTACACGTCACGCGGGTCCATGACCGCCACCAGGTCCGCCTCGCACAGGTCGAGCCCGGCGTTGAGCATCGCGCCCTCGGTCATCGCGGGATGCGGGCGGCGGTAGACGACCTCCTTGTCGGGCAGCACGTCGCGGGCGCGCAGCTCGGCCTCGGGCGGGCCGATGACGATCACCTGTGCCACGCCCGACTGCTTGGCGACCTGGGCGAGCCCGTGCTCCATGAGGTACGGGTCCATGATCGGCAGCAGCACGGAGGTGTTGAGCGTGGCGCGGGCGCTGGGCAGGCCGATCGTCTCCAGCATCTCGTCGATCCGCTCGGTCATCGTGCCCATCTGGTACGCCCGCCGCAGCGCCACGTGCGCCCGCCGCTCGTCCGGCTCCGTGCCGATGGGGGTGCCGCAGGCGGCGATCTCGGCCAGCCGCCACTGCGGGGTGCCCGGCGGGCAGTCGGCCGCGGCCGGCCAGCGGTAGGAGGTCAGCACGTCGGGGTAAGACAGGTGGCCGGGCAGGAGCTGGTCGAGCGTGAGCACCCGGTCGATGCGCCCGCCGGCGAGCGGCAGCGGGTTGTGGATCCTGGGCTGCACCCCGAACTGCAGCCGCGGCCACGGCACCGCCAGGTCGGTCGTGAACCGGTGCTCGAACAGCTGGGCCGTGGCGGCGTAATCGGCCACGTCGCCCTGCGTGTGCCAGAACACGGTGCGGATGCCGCGCTCGGCGCACCACGCCAGCAGCGCCCTGATGCCCTCGCCGGGCTCGCCGGTGATCTCCTCGGCCCAGGCCCCCTGGGTGACCGACTCGACGACGAGCAGGTGTGGCACCTCGAGCGGGAGCACCCGCGCGAAGTCGCGCGGCGTGAAACCAGTCGTCTGCCGCCACTCGTAGCGCAGCAGCGCCTCGGCGTGCGGGTCGGCGATCACGGCGGCCGTCAGGTGCGGCCGGGTGTTGGGGCCGGTCGGCACCCGGAACGGCTTGAGCTTGAACGAGGCGCCGCCGAGCGTCCTGGTCGAGGTCGTGGCCTGGAACGCGGCCCCCGGCCGCTCGTCCTTGGCGGCCTTGACCGGGGCCACGGGCTTGCGCTTGGGCGCGGTGGGCCGTTTGACCGGCTTGGCCGCGCCCCTCAGGCCCTTGGCAAGCCGCACCGGGTTGCTCTTGCCGCTCTTGATGGCGTCACCGAGGCGGTTCCAGCGGGCGACCTTGATGGAGGACAGCTTCCAGTTGGCCACCTCGGCCTGGAAGCGCTGCTCGGCGAGCTCCTTGCGCAGCTTGTCGGCGGCGGCCTGCTCGGCCGCGAGTCGTTCCTCGGTCTCGCTCAGCCGCCCGGCCAGGGCCTTGGCCTCCTCGACGCTCCGCTCGGCCTCGGCCAGCCGAGCCTGGGCGGCGTCCAGCAGCCTGGCCAGCTCGGCCGCGCGCTCTGCCTGCGCAATGGCATCCCGCAGGGCTCTTCGCGTGCTCTCAAGCTCCGTAGACAACTGCTCCTCCGCTCCCTCAGCCCGGCAAAGGATACTCTTTTGCCGAAGCGTCTCGAAGGGATGAGATCCGGTGCAGTTCAACGTGAGACCCTACGTATGCGGCGCTCTCGGCCGGATCGACACAGCCATACTCGGCAAGCTGACCGCCGCGGGCCCGCGTGTGCGGCCTGCGCTCCAGACGGCCGAAGCCGCGCTGTTCAGCTCCACGCCCCTGCCCCCTTACCACCGGGCCGGGGAGTCGTACGCGTTCGCCTGGGGCGAGCGCAGGCCCAAAGCCGCCGACGACTGGATCACGGTCGCGGAGACGTACGAGACCCCGGGCCTCATCGGCGACTCGAGCAAAGTCACGCTCCACACGGGCGCGCTGGGGCTGGTGGACGTCTACTACGTGCGCCAGGGCGACGCGGTCTACTTCTCCTCGCTGATCCAGCCGCTGCTCAGCCTGGTCCCGATCACGATCGACTGGTCGGCGTGGGCCTCGATCATCCAGGTGACGTTCCCGCTGGGCGAGGCGACGCCGTACACCGAGGTCAAGCGGCTGACCGGGGCGAGCGCGCTGGTGTGGCAGCACGGGCGGCTGGCCACCGAGCGGCGGCTGCCGCGCTGGCTGCGCACCGAGCCCTACGAGGCGTGGGTCAGCCCGCAGGAGATCGTGGAGCTGCTGCACACGGTCTACGAGGAGTACGACGGCCGCAAGCTGCTGGTGCCGGTCAGCGGCGGCTACGACTCGCGGCTGCTGGCGAGCGTGGCCAAGGCCCGCGGCGCGGACGTCGAGTCGTGGACGACCAGCCCCGACGACGGCACCGACACCGACATCGCCTTCGCCAGGGCGATCACCAAGGAGCTGGGCATCCCGCACCGGGTGATCACCCAGGACGCCGCCGGCTACCCGGCGGACGCCGCCGAGGTGGCCCGCAGGCTCGAGTACCTGACCCCGCACCACGCCTGGTACGCCCCCTTCGCCAAGGAGGTGCACGGCGCGGGCCGGATCCTCGTCGACGGGCTGGCCGGCGGGCCGCTGCTGAAGAACTTCATGGTCAGCGGGGCCGCGCTGGAGGCCAGGACCCAGGCGGAGCGGTCGGCGGCCGTGCTTGGCTCCCTGTCGCTGGGCGCGCCCTCGCAGCCGTTCCTGTCCGAGGCCGCCGCGCAGTGGATGGAGGAGAGCGTGCGGGAGCAGTTCGCCGCCGCCACCTCCATGCTCCACGGCCACCGGGCCGAGCTGCCGCTGTCGGTGCTGCACACGAGGACCGTGCGCGGCATCGCGCGCTCGGCGGTCAACCTGGTGGGGCCCGAGGCGTCGTTCGCGGCGCCGTTCATCCACCCGGAGTTCTTCGACGCCGCGCTGTCGGTCGGCGTGGCCAGAAAGGACAAGGGCCGCTTCTACCGCGAGGTGCTGTACGCCGCCAATCCCAGGGTGGCCGCCCTGCCGTCCACGAACGTCGTCAAGCAGCCGCTCCAGCGGGTGCCGCTGCGCTCGACCGCCGCGCCGGCCCGAAATTATGCGCACAGCATGCTGGAGACGGTTGTGAACCGTGTGCCCGGATTGCTCTCGGAGGAACTGCACGAGGTGATCGCCGGCGGGCCCGACGCGCTGACCAGGTTCAACGGCTGGAATGACCGCTTCTGGGTGCGCGGATTGGTACTCTTCGGACTCTGGTTGAGCGACTTCGAGAACGACGTCGCGGACCTTGCGACACCTTTTTGATGAACTCTCGGTAACAGTGCGATTACATACGGATCTCGTGGGTATTAAACCTTGCACAGCAGAAGCGGGTTCCGGAAAGCCGACGGGCTGGTAGTGTTCGGCCCGTAAGCGCCGCACAAACGGGCACCGGATCACAAATCCGATCCCGTTGTAGGGCAGTGGAGTTCGCAGGGATGACGACTCCACGCGGCGCGGTCACCAGCAGAACGCCGGGGCAACCGGTGACTTCGTCCTGCCCACATCTCTTCCTGTGAGCGACATATGATCAACGCATCCCCATCGCCGGAGCCGATCTCCGAGGCGTTCGTCTCGGAAGACCCAGCCTGGTACAAGCGGGCGGTGTTCTACGAGGTTCTCGTCCGGGGGTTCAAGGACTCCAACGGCGACGGCACCGGCGACCTGCGCGGCCTCATCGAGAAGCTCGGCTATCTCGAGTGGCTCGGCGTGGACTGCCTGTGGTTGCTGCCGCTGTACGAGTCGCCGCTGCGCGACGGCGGCTACGATATTTCGGACTACATGAAGATCCTTCCGGATTTTGGGGATCTGGGGGATTTCGTCCGGCTGATCGAGTCCGCCCACGAGCGCGGCATCCGGGTCATCACCGACCTCGTGATGAACCACACCAGTGACAAGCATCCCTGGTTCCAGGCCTCCCGCCACGACCCGGAAGGGCCGTACGGCGACTTCTACGTGTGGTCGGACGACCCCGGCGGCTACCCCGACGCGCCGATCATCTTCATCGGCGCCGAGGAGTCCAACTGGACCTACGACCCCGTGCGCAAGCAGTACTACTGGCACCGCTTCTTCCACCACCAGCCGGACCTCAACTACGACAACCCGGCGGTCCAGGAGGCCATGCTGGAGGTGCTGCGGTTCTGGCTCGACCTGGGCATCGACGGGTTCCGGCTCGACGCGGTCCCCTACCTGTTCGAGCGGGAGGGCACCGCGTGCTCCGGCCTTCCGGAGACGCACGCCTACCTGAAGAAGATCCGCGCCGAGGTCGACCGTCTCTACCCCGACCGGGTGCTGCTCGCCGAGGCCAACGGCTGGCCGGAGGACGTCGTCGAATACTTCGGCGACCCCACGACGGGCGGTGACGAATGCCACATGGCCTTCCACTTCCCGCTCATGCCGCGCATCTACATGGCGGTGAAGAAGGAGACCCGCGAGCCGATCTCCGAGATCATGTCGCGTACGCCGAAGCTGCCGGAGAACGCCCAGTGGGGCATCTTCCTGCGGAACCACGACGAGCTCACGCTCGAGACGGTGACCGAGGAAGAGCGCGACTACATGCACAAGGAGTACGCCAAGGACCCGCGCATGCGCGCCTACCTGGGCATCCGCCGACGTCTGGCCCCGCTGCTCGACAACGACAGAGACCGGATCGAGCTGTTCACCGCGCTGCTGCTGTCGCTGCCCGGCTCGCCGATCATCTACTACGGCGACGAGATCGGCATGGGCGACAACATCTGGCTGGAAGACCGCGACGCGGTGCGCACGCCGATGCAGTGGAGCCCCGACCGCAACGCAGGCTTCTCCACGGCCGACCCCGGGCGGCTCTACCTGCCGGCCGTCATGGACCCCATCTACGGCTACCAGGCGGTCAACGTGGAGGCCCAGCAGCGCCACGAGGGCTCGCTGCTCCACTTCACCCGCAAGATGCTGGAGATCCGGCGCAGGCACCCGGTGTTCGGCATCGGGGCGTACACCGAAATGTGGTCCTCCAACCCGGCCGTGCTCACGTTCGTGCGCGAGGACGGCGACGACGTGATGCTCTGCGTGAACAACCTGTCGAAGTTCCCGCAGCCGGTCGAGCTGGACCTGCGCAGGTTCGAAGGACTGATCCCGGTCGAGGCGCGCGGCGGCGTGAAATTCCCGCCGGTCGGCGAGCTGCCGTACCTGCTGACGCTGCCCGCCCACGGCTTCTACTGGTTCGCGCTCAAGCACCCCGAGGCCGTCGCGGAGGACGTCAGCGGGACGTGACCGGCACCTGGGCACGGGCCGCCCGGCGCGCGGGGATGAGCGCGACCGCGAGGGCCGTGCCCACGGCCGCCACCACGGCGAGCGCCAGCGTCAGGGCCGAGGGCGGGCGGCCGATGCCCGCCCCGACGCCGCTCGTGTGGCCCTGCAGGTCGATCAGCCCCGTCACCACGGACATGCCCGCCGCGGCGCCCGCGCCGACGCCGAGCACGACCAGCAGGCCCGTGCCCGTCACGAGCGTGGCCATGACCTGGCGCGGCGTCAGCCCCATGGCCTTCAGCACGGCCAGGTCGAAGGCGTGGTCGCGCAGGCCGAGCGCGCTCGCGGTGAGCAGGTTGGCCAGACCGATCAGCGTCAGCACGGCGATCAGCGCCACGATCACCACCCTGATGACCGCCAGCCGGTCGGCCGGGTTGACCGCGGCCTGCACGTCCAGGCCCTCGGCCGAGTCGGCCAGCAGCCGGCCGCGCACCTCTGCCTGGTCGGCGCCCGGCTTCAGGGCGAGCGCATAGAACTCCGGCGGCACCGCGTCCTTGGCCGCCAGGCTGTCGAGCCCCACTGACAGCACCTCGCCGTCCAGGTCGGGCTCGACGGTGCGGCCGACGACGCGGACGATCAGCGGCGTGCCGCCCACGGTCAGCCGCACCCGGTCACCGATCTTGATTCCGAGCAGGTCGAGCAGGCCCTGCCCGGCCACGGCCTCGCCGGTCCTGTCGTACATCCGGCCCTCGACCACGGGGAACGGGTACGGCTGCGTCGAGGTGCCGATGGCCCGCACCCGGACCGAGCGGGCCATGCCCGGCGCCAGCGCGTTGACGTCGGTGCCCGGGTAGACCGCGGCGACGCGCTCGTCCTGCTCGGCGATGCGCTTGGCCTCGGCCGACTCCAGCTTGCCCGGCCTGACGTACAGGGAGGCGTACTGGCCCACCTGCTCGGGGTGGTCGGCGAAGTCGTCCAGCGTGGCCCACACGCCCAGCCCGATGGTGATCATCATCATCGGCACGGCCAGCCCGAACGCCGTCAGGAACGCCGGCACGCGCCTGGTGAACGCGTCCCTGGTGCCGAGGACGAGGGCGGGCGGGAGGCGTACGAGGAGGGCGAGCCTGGCCAGCCTGGACAGGCGGCCGCGCGGCGGCGAGGACGGCACGTCGGGGATCGGCGGGGTGCGCCCGCCGCGCCAGGACGGCAGCCCCACGGCGGCCAGCACCACCAGCGCCGTGCCGCCCACGATGGCCAGCACCGGCGCCGGCGCCACGGACGTCGCGCCGAGCATGAGGGCCATGACGCCCCAGCCTGCGACCGCGCCGATCGCGACGCCGAGCAGGCCGAGCGCGCCGTGCTCGACCAGGAGCAGCAGCGCGACCTGACCCTTGGTGAAGCCCATGGACTTGAGCGTGGCCAGGTCACGCAGCTGGCCGAGCACCCGGCCGCCGGCCGCGTTGGCCAGCGCGAGCGCGGCCGCCACCAGCCCCACCACCCCGAACAGCGCCAGCAGCGTGCCGAGCAGCCGGTTGTCGAGCTCCATGGCGGCCCTGACCTCGCGCCAGGTGTAGACCCGCTGCAGCGCGTCCTCCAGCATGACGACCACGCGCTGCGAGACGACCTGCGTGGCGTCGGGGTCGGAGAGGCGCAGCCCGGTCACCCATTCGCTGCGGCCCAGCATGGGCTCGATCCGGTCCAGCATGGCCGGCAGGACGTAGGCCAGGCCGGGCGTCCACTGCGGGTAGAAGCCCTGCTCGGCGGAGTCGGCGATGCCGCGTACGTACAGGGTGTGCCGCTCGCCGCTGAGGGCGATGACCGTCAAGGGCGCGCCGACCCCGAGCCGCAGCGCGGTCGCGAACGACCGCTCCACGACCACCCCGTCGGGCTGGGCGGCGTCGAGCCACCTGCCCTCGGTCACCAGAGGGTGCGCCACCTGCGGCGGCGTGGCCGGCATCGCGCGCAGCGCCGCGGGCTCCTTCCCGCCGTCCTGGGCCACGGTCACGGGCGCCGACCGGTACGGGCCCGCGATCTGCGTCACGCCGTCGATGCCGCCCACAGCCGCCCGCGGGCTCTCGTCGGTGTAGAACCAGACGTGGGCCCCGTCGGTCTGGGCGAACAGGCTCCGCCACGGGTTCGTGCCGTCCTCCAGCAGGGTCGCGGCGGTGATCAGCGCGGCGACGATCCCTGCCACGGCCAGCACGGTCAGCGCCGCCTGGCCCTTCCTGGCCCGCAGGTCGGCCTTGATCCAGCGGCTGCCCGCCAGCGCGGCGCTCACGACTCTCCCACCGCCCTTCCCCGCTTCGCGACGCCCCCGGTCCCCGCATGATCAGCGTCGGCCCGGCACCCTCCACCACACGCCTCATCGGAACGCGGCGGGATCGCCGCAGGCGCAGACGGCGGCCGCCTACGACTGCGGCGCGCCGCCGGGCGGCGGGGAGGGGTGGCGCTCGCCGGAGGCCCATGTCCGCATGCGCCGTGCCACTGCCCCGCGCGAGCGACGCGGCGCGTCCGCGACGCCGCCCGGCCGGGCGGAGCGGCACTCGTCAGATCGACCCGCGCACCGTGCCACCGCCCCACGCGACCGGTGACCCCGACGTCGCCGGAAGCGCGACGTGGAGGCGCCGACCGCACAACCCGGCGCCCGCCCAGCACGCGACGTGAGCGGGCACGGTCGTCGGGTCGGTGGCGTGGCGCTCTTACGAACCGCTCGGTCGCGCACCCGCGCTCACCTGGCGATCCTGCCGCCGTCCCAGGCCCGGGTGCCGGCGTCAGAGGACGGGTGCGAAGGCGGTGGGGCGGGACGGCGGTCATCGGAGATCGATCACCTCGCCGGCCGTGCCGGTGCGGCGGCGCGCGATGCGGCCGTCGTCGACGATCTCCCCGTCGAACAGCGACACCAGCCGGTCGGCCAGGCTCGCCACCCGGGCGTCGTGGGTGACCATGACGATGGTCTGGCCTTCTTTGTGCACCTCGCCGAGCAGGCGCAGCACGTCACGGGTGTTGCGGCTGTCGAGGTTGCCCGTCGGCTCGTCGGCCAGCAGCAGGCTGGGCTGGTTGGCCAGCGCCCTGGCCAGCGCCACCCGCTGCTGCTCGCCGCCGGACAGCTGGGCGGGCGCGGCGTCGGCGCGGTCGGTGAGGTTGAGCGCGGCCAGCAGGCTCTCCCTGCGCTCGCGGGCCACCTTGGGCGAGGCCCCGGCCAGCAGCGCCGGCAACTCGACGTTGTCGCCGACCGTCATGTTGGCGACCAGGTTGAAGAACTGGAAGACGAACCCGATCTTCTTGCGCCGCAGCACCGCCCAGGCGCTCTCCGAGAGCGTGTCGACCCGCTTGCCGTCGAGCCAGATCTCGCCGCTGGTCCTGGTGTCGAGCCCGCCCAGCATGTGGACCAGCGTGGACTTCCCCGACCCGGACGGTCCCATGATCGCCACGAACTCGCCCGCTTCGACCTGCAGGTCCACGCCCCGAACGGCGGGCACGGGGACCGCACCGTCCTGGTAGATTTTGACCAGATTGACCGTTTTCACAACCGAGGTCATGCCAGATCCTCCTGGCACCGCTCCAGCCAGTCAAGATCGGCCTGCAGGTGGAGCATGGCCCCCTCGATGAGCAGCACGGCCACCCGGTCGGTCGGCGCCGTGCGCGACAGGAGGTCGTTGAGGTCGCTCATGAGCCCAAGGTAGTGGCGGCGCTGCCGGTTGATCAGCGCCATCCGGTCGGCGATGCCGGTGAGCGGCGCGAGCACGAGCTTCATGAAGAACTCGTCGCGCACCCTGGGCCCTTCGGTGGGCTCGTCCACCCAGGTCGTGAGCACCTCGCGGCCCTTGGCCGTCAGATAGTAGACCTTCTTGTTGGGCCGGTTGGACTGCTCGACGTCGACGGCCCTGACGAGGCCGTCCTTCTCCAGCCTGCCCAGGGTCACGTAGATCTGCCCGATGTTCGGGGAGGGATAGGCGCTGCCGAAGGTCTGCTCGAGCGCCTGCTTGAGCTCGTAGCCGTGAGCCGGCTCTTTCGCCAGGAGCGCCAGCAGGTGAAGCCGCACCGCCCCACCTCCCCACCATGTTACGAATGCGTTACGCAGTTATCCGTTGACCATCAGATTACAGGTGTGCATAACATGAATGCATCTACCTAACACGTATGTAACCCCTCTGAACTCGGAGGAAACAG
Source organism: Nonomuraea sp. SYSU D8015 (assembly GCF_008065375.1). Classification (GTDB taxonomy): domain Bacteria; phylum Actinomycetota; class Actinomycetes; order Streptosporangiales; family Streptosporangiaceae; genus Nonomuraea. Next base: position 323,893 of record NZ_VJYI01000004.1, on the reverse strand, counting down.
AGTGTTTCGCTCGCTCCCGCTCATGCTGGCCGTCCTCCTGGCGACGGCCGGCTGCGCGGCGGCGGGCGACACGGGCGGCGGCGACACGGGGACGGGCGGCACCGGGCCCATCACGTTCGCCACCGGCCGCGACACCACGGCATACCTGCAACCCCTGCTGGATCGCTGGAACCAGGCCCACCCGGCCGAGAAGGTGACGCTGCTGGAGCTGCCCGAGGCCGCCGACGAGCAGCGCGCTCAGATGGTGGCCAACCTCCAGGCCCAGAGCAGCCGCTACGACGTGCTGGGGCTCGACGTCTACTGGACCGCCGAGTTCGCGGAGAACGGCTGGATCATCCCCCTGGAGCGCGGGTTGTTCCCGCTCGACAGGTTCCTGCCGCCCGTCGTGGAGACGGCGGTCTACAAAGGCAAGCTCTGGGCCGTCCCCTACACGAGCAACGCGGGACTGCTCTACTACCGGACCGACCTGGTCAAGAAGCCGCCGCGGACGTGGGCGGAGCTACGCGACCAGGCACGAGAAATCACGAAAAAACACAATATTGAAGGCTACGCGGGGCAGTTCCTTGCCTACGAGGGATTGACCGTGAACTTCTCCGAGGCCGTGCAGTCGGCCGGTGGGCAGATCCTCAGCCACGACGGCACGGAGGTGACGCTCGACCTGGCCAAAGGTGCGATCGCGCTCGACTTCCTGCTCCAGGGCCTGCGCGAGGGCTGGATACCCAAGGAGTCGCTGAGCTTCAAGGAGGAGGAGTCACGCCTGGCCTTCCAGGAGGGCAGGCTGGCCTTCGCCCGCAACTGGCCGCACGCCTACGGGCCCGCCAAGGCGAAGCTCGGCGACAAGCTCGGGGTGACCCGGCTGCCCGGGCTCGACGGGCCGGGCTCCAGCACGCTCGGCGGCGCCAATCTCGCCATCAGCGCCTTCTCCAAGCACCAGCACACGGCGCAGGAGTTCATCCGCTACTTCACGAGCCTGGAGAACGAGCGCCGCGTCCTCACCGAAGGGTCGTTCCCTCCGGTGTGGACCGAGCTCTACGACGATCCCGACCTGATCAAGCGCTTCCCGTACCTGCCGGTGCTCAAGGAGAGCATCCTGGCCGCCAAGGCCCGGCCGGTGAGCGCCAACTACAACCAGCTGAGCCTGGTGATCGCGAGCTCGGTCGCCAAGGCCCTGAGCACCCCCACCGCCGAGACCGCCGACGACGTCGCGGCCTCCATGAAATCCGAACTCGAAGAGATCATCAGAACCCAGTGAGGCAGCCATGCGAAAAGTCAGAGCAGCCGCGATCCTTGCGGGGCTCGCGGTAGCCGTCGCCGCCTGCGGCAACGCGCCGACGACGACGCCGCCCACCGCATCGGAGTCCGCGCCGGCCACCGGCGGCGCCAAGACTCTCCAGGGCGTGAAACTCGAAGTCGCCGCCAAGTGGACCGGCGCCGAGCAGAAGAACTTCGAGCAAGTGCTCAAGGCCTTCTCCGACAAGACGGGCGCCCAGGTGACGTACGCCTCCACCGGTGAGGACACCGGCGCCTACCTCGGCCCGCGCATCCAGGGCAACAACCCGCCCGACGTGGCGATCCTGCCGCAGCCCGGCCTGGTACAGCAGTACGCCGACCAGAACGCGCTCAAGCCGCTGAACGACGCCGTCATCAAGGAGATCGACGCCAACTACACCCCCTACTGGAAGGAGCTCGGCTCCGCCGACGGCAAGGTGTTCGGCGTGCTCATCAAGGCCGCGCACAAGTCGCTGATCTGGTATAGGTCGCAGGCATTCGAGGACGCGGGCGTGCAGCCGCCGACGAACTGGGACGAGCTGATCAAGGCCTCGCAGACCATCGCCGACTCCGGCACGCCGCCCCTGTCGCTGTGCGGCGCCTCCGGCTGGACGCTGACCGACCTGTTCGAGAACGTCTACCTCTCCACCGCCGGCCCGGAGAACTACGACAAGCTCTCCAAGCACGAGATCCCGTGGACGGACCCGACCGTGACGACCGCGCTGGAGAAGATCCAGCAGCTCGTCGGCAAGCAGGAGTTCATCCTCGACGGCACCTCCGGCGCCATGCAGACCGACTTCCCGGCCTGCGTGACCAAGGTCTACGGCCAGGACAAGGCCGCCATGGTCATCGAGGCCGACTTCGTGGCCACCGAGGCCAACCAGGCGGGCGCCAAGGTCGGCGAGGAGGCCAAGTACGTGCCGTTCCCGAAGGTCGGCGACACCGCGCCGGTCATTCTGGGCGGTGACGTGGCGGTCGCGATGAAGGACAACCCCGGCGCGATGGCGCTGCTGCAGTTCCTCGCCTCCGCCGAGGGCGGCGCGGTCTGGGCCAAGCTGCCCGGCTACCTGTCGCCCAACAAGAACGTCTCCCCCGACAACTACCCCGACGAGCTGACCAAGCAGCTCGGACAGACGATCATCTCGGCCGGCGACACCGTCCGGTACGACATGTCGGACCTGGCGCCCAGCGCCTTCGGCGCCACCGACGGCAAGGGTGAGTGGAAGGTGCTGCAGGACTTCGTACGCAACCCCAACGACATCAAGGGCGCCCAGGCGGCGCTCGAAGCCGAGGCCAAGAAGGCCTGGAAGTAAAGAGGCAAGGCCGTGACCGAACGGTTGGACGGCCCGCGGGTCCCCTCGGAAGAGGGGACCGCTTCCACACGGGCTGATACCCCCCACGTGCAAAGACGCCTAGGTCCGTCGCCCAAGGTGGCCATCCTGTTCATACTCCCGGCGGCCGTGCTGCTGGCCGTCTGGGTGGTCTACCCGATCTTCTACTCGATCTACCGCAGCCTGTTCGACGCCTCGGGCACGGGGTTCGTGGGTCTGGGCAACTACACGACGATCTTCTCCGACCAGAGCACCTTCTACACGATCATCCACAACCTGTGGTGGGTGGTGCTGGCGCCCATCGTGGTGACCGTCCTGGGCCTGATCTTCGCGGTGCTCACCGAGCGCATCAAGTGGGCGACCGCGTTCAAGTTGATCGTCTTCATGCCGATGGCCGTCTCGCTCATGGCGGCCGGCGTGATCTTCCGCTTCGTCTACGAACAGGACCCCGACAAGGGCATGGCGAACGCCGTCCTCACGGTGATCGCCAGCCCCTTCGCCAGCGAGGGTTATCCGGACGCCAGGCCGTGGGGCAACGCCAAGTCCCCGATCCAGGCGCAGGACGGCGCGATCGTCACCAAGCAGCAGGTGCAGGCGGGCACCCCGGCGCTGATCCCGATCGTCGGCATCAAGCAGCCCGACGTCCCCGCCGACGCCCCGGTCGCCAAGCCGGCCGCGGGCCCCGGACTGACCGGCACCGTCTGGTTCGACTTCACCAGGGGCAGCGGCTCCAACGGCGCCATCGACGGCTCGGAGAAGGCCCTGCCCGGCATGACCGTGGAGGCCGTGCAGAACGGCAGGGTGGTGGCGACCACCACGACGGCCGACGACGGGACTTTCCGCTTCGAGGAGATCCAGCAGGGCTCCTACACGCTGCGGTTGCCAAAGGAGAACTTCCAGGCCTCGTTCTCCGGGGTGTCGTGGCTGGGTCCGGCGCCCGTCTTCGCCCCTGAGCTCGGGCTGCACATCGTCACGATCTCGATCATCCTTGCGTTCGTCTGGGTGTGGGCCGGGTTCGCCATGGTCCTCATCGCTGCGGGGCTGTCGGCGATCCCACGTGACGCGCTGGAGGCGGCACGCATCGACGGAGCCACGGAGTGGCAGGTGTTCCGCAGGATCACCGTGCCACTGCTGTCGCCCGTCCTCCTGGTGGTCTTCGTCACGATGATCATCAACACGCTCAAGGTGTTCGACCTGGTGTACATCATCGCCCCGGCCTCGGTGCAGCCACAGGCCAACGTGATCGCGTTGGAGATGTGGCGGGTGGCGTTCGGCGGAGGGAACAACCAGGGGCTGGGCAGCGCGCTGGCGATCGTCCTGCTGATCCTGGTGATCCCCTTCATGATCATGAACATCCGCCGGTTCAGGAGGGAAGGCACATGACCGCGGCCACTGTCACGGCTCCCGCGGAAGCCCACGCGGGTGCCCCGCGCAGGAGCGTGGCCACCCGGATCGTCGATCGCATCGGCGGCGGCGCCGTACAGGTGATCATGATCTTGCTCGGCCTGTTCTGGCTGGTGCCGACCCTGGGGCTGCTGGTCATCTCGCTGCGGACCAACGCGGTGAACGGCGCCGAGGGCTGGTGGACCGTCTTCACCAAGCCCGCCGAGCTCACGGTCCAGAACTACCAGAACCTGCTGTCGAGCGGATTCACCACCTCGTTCTGGAACACCGTGCTCATCACGGTCCCGACCACGGTCCTGGTCATCGGGATCGCCGCCATGGCCGCCTACGCCTTCGCGTGGGTCGAGTTCCCCGGGCGCGACCTCGCGTTCCTGGTCGTCGTCGGGCTGCTGATCGTGCCCATACAGATCGCGCTGATCCCCGTGGCCTCCATCTACGGCGGCACCGGGATCTTCGGCTCGATACCCGGGGTGGTGCTGTTCCACGTGGCGTTCGGCCTGCCCTTCGCGATCTTCCTGCTGCGGAACTTCTTCATCGGCATTCCCGCCTCGCTGCTGGAGGCCGCCAGAATGGACGGCGCCTCGGAGTGGAAGATCTTCGCCTCGGTGGTGTTCCCGCTGGGCAAGCCGGCCATCGCGTCGCTGGGCATCTTCCAGTTCCTGTGGGTGTGGAACGACATGCTCATCGCGCTGGTCTTCGCCGACACCGGCAACCAGCCGATGACCAAATACCTGCAGTCTCAGATGCGGCAGTTCGGCTCCAACACGGACATCCTGTCCTCCGGGGCGTTCCTGTCGCTGATCATCCCGCTGATCCTGTTCTTCGCGTTCCAGCGGTACTTCGTGCAGGGCATGATGGCCGGCTCCGTGAAGTAGGCCTCGGCCAGGCGCCCGCCTCGCGAGGGCGGAGGCGGGCGCCGTGATCATTCTGGTACGGCGAGAGGCGACGTTTCGGCCTCAAGCCGTACCAGACCTAGATAAGCTCAACGGCCATGGCCGGTCGTCCACTGAACGAAGTCGTCGAAGCCGGATGGGCCACAGCGCTTGCGCCCGTCGCCGAGCAGATCGCACAGATGGGCGAGTTCCTGCGCAAGGAAATCGCCGAAGGCAGGCAATACCTCCCCGCGGGCCAGCACGTGCTGCGTGCGTTCAACCAGCCCTTCGACGAGGTCAAGGTGCTGATCGTGGGCCAGGACCCCTACCCCACGCCGGGCCACCCGGTCGGACTGTCGTTCTCGGTGGCCCCCGACGTGCGGCCGCTGCCCGGCAGCCTGGTCAACATCTACAAGGAGATGGAGACCGACCTCGGCCTGCCGCGGCCCTCCAACGGCGACCTCACCCCGTGGGCCGAGCAGGGGGTGCTCCTGCTCAACAGGGTCCTCACCGTGATGCCCGGCAAGCCGGCCTCACACCGCGGCAAGGGCTGGGAGCAGGTCACGGAGCAGGCCATCCACGCCCTGGTGGCGCGGGACAAGCCGATGGTGGCCATCCTGTGGGGCCGTGATGCCCGCAACCTGGCGCCGATGCTCGGCCGGGTGCCGCGCATCGAGTCGGCCCACCCCTCGCCGCTGTCGGCACGCAGCGGCTTCTTCGGCTCGCGGCCCTTCAGCCGCGCCAATGAGCTGCTCGTCCAGCAAGGCGCGACGCCTGTGGAGTGGAAGCTGCCGTGACGGCCGTCGCGCGTGGCGCGGTCAGCGGTTGAGGATCTGGCGCATGACGCGCTCCAGCGTGGTCACCGGGTCCGGGTCGGCGTCCACAGAGCGCCAGGCCACATATCCGTCCGGGCGGACGAGCACGGCCCCGCCCCCGCTGACGCCGTACCTCTCCAGCCATCGCCCCTCCACGTCGACCAGCTCCTCACCCACCAGCAGCCGCGTGAGCTGCACCCCAAGCCGCTCCTTGATCACGCGGCCGGCGTCCGCCCACGCCTGCCCGCCCCGCTTGTCCGCCATCAGGACGAAGCCCGAGCCGAACAGGTCGATGGTGGAGATCCGCTGCCCCTCCCAGTCGAGCACCACATGGGGGGCGCGGCTGCCGGGGCGGCCGTTCGGCACGCGCGGGTCCTCCAGGATCGAGCCGTCGTCGCCGGGTTCGTCCAGGATCGCCGTGGAGTGGTAGCGATAGCCGATGAGGATGCCCGCCGGGTCCTCCAGGGGCTCGGGGTAGCCGACGCGGTCCGCGGGAGGCATGCGCACGCCGAGGTTGGCGAGCTGTGAGTCGGCCGTCAGTGTGCCGATCGGGCGGCGTTCGGCGTCGTACGTGTCCAGGAAGTCAGGCCCCGCCTGACCCGTGAGCACCAGCCAGAGCCGCCAGGCGATGTCGCAACCGTCCTGGAGCGCCGTGCTGCCGCCCTGCCCGCCCGTGGGCGGCATGGTGTGGGCCGAGTCCCCGGCGAAGAACACCCGCCCGGCGCGGTAGGTGTCGGCCAGCAGGTGCGCCATGGCGAACGTCGTCTTGTCCAAGACCCGCACGTCGAGCTCGGGCCGGTCGACGGCGATGCGCACCAGCTCGACGCAGCGCTCCACGGGGAAGTCGGCGGCGCTCTCGCCCTCCGCCAGGTTGACGGCGAGCACGTGCGCCCCCACGCCGGTGCCGGTGATGATGACGCCGCTGAAGACCTCGTTCTGCAGGTACCAGAGCGTGACCTCGCGCTCGCGCACCAGCCCGGTCAGGTCGGCGTCGAACATGATCCCGCACATCTGGCCAAGCTCGCCCTTGCCCGAGGTCGGCACGCCCAGGAGCCTCCGCAGCGGGCTGTGGTACCCGTCGGCGGCCACGACGTAGTCGGCCCGCACGAGGTGCTCCTCGCCGGCGGCGCGGATTCGTGCCGTCACACCGTCCTCGTCCTGCTCCAGGGCCACCAGCTCGGTGGAGAAGCGCAGGTCGGCACCGAGCTCCTCGGCCCTGCGCCGTAGCACGCGCTCGATCTCGGCCTGGGGCGCGCCGACGATCGCGGTGGGGGTGATGTCGGCGAGGAAGGCCAGCTCCTCCTGCTCGTCACTCATGATCATGTGGGGGTTCGGGTCGGCCAGGTTCTTGCCGATCGCGATGCGCATGTTGTCGCCGATGCCGGCCCAGATCTCGCCGAGGGCCTCCTCGACGCCGGGGACGGGGCGCAGCAGCTCGACCGCCCGCGGGCCGACGCCGAACGCCTTGGGCTGGATCGAGGTGCCAGGGTGCCGCTCGACCAGCATGACGGGGACTTCTCGCCAGGCCAGGAGCAGCGCTGCGCTCAGACCCGCGTACCCACCGCCGACCACCAGGACCGGCACTCGCTCTTGCTCCATTGCTCGCCACCTCCAGGACGCGTACTATCGCGTTCGTCGACGAGCGACACGATATGTCGCGTCCATGAAGACGGTCAAGATATATCGCGAATTACGCGACAGGGCCGCCCGGGCGATCGGTGCTCGGGCGGCCCTTCGGACGGAAGCTACGAGAGGTGGCGTTCCAGGGATTCGAGCTTGGAGGTCATGCCGTCGGTGACACCCGGCCGGACGTCGGCCTTGAGCACCAGGCTGACCCGCGGGGCGACCTCCGCCACCGCTTCCACGGCGCGTTTGACCACGTCCATGACCTCGTCCCACTCACCCTCGACCGTGGTGAACATCGCGTCCGTGCGGTTGGGCAGTCCGCTGGAGCGGACCACCTTGACGGCGCGCGCGACGGGCTCGGCGACACCCTCGCCGACGCCCAGCGGGGTGATGGAGAATGCGACGATCACTTCGTGCCCCCTTGCGGCGACGGGCACGGGCCCTCCGCGCCCACGAAACTCCTCCACGCAGACTGGAGGCTTCGATCTTAGCGAGCGCCCGCGGGTGGGCACTCGGGCCCTGGCATGCGAAAAGCCACGACGCCTCCAACGCCGTGGCCACCGCCGAGCACGCTCACATGATCGTCACACGTGGTCGTGCTCTTCTTCCTCCTCCTCGCTGGGACCCTCGGACGGCTCCACCCCCAGCACGGCCTCGCGCGGCTCGATCTCGGCGATGTGGTCGACCAGCCCGAGCACGTGGTCGGGCTCGATCAGCCACTGCAGCGCCGAGGCACCGGTGTCGTCGGCGTTGACCAGCTCGGCCTGCTCCGTCCGCTCCTCCTCGGTGAGGTCGGCGTCGGGATGCCTGATCTCGGCCAGCGCCGCCGCCTGCAGCGCGTCCATGTCGAGCACCTCGACGGTCAGCTCGACCGTGAGGCGCAGGAACTTCGGTTCATCACTCATGGCGACGATGTTAGGGGAGATCTCGCACGCGCATCGCGCGTGTCGGCTCCTGCGCTCAGCCCAGCAGCAGTTCCTCGCGCCGGTTCCGGAGCCCGTCGCGCAGGCGTTCCAGCTCGCGGCAGCGCTCCCCCAACGTCTCCACCAGCCGCCGCCCCTCGATCAGGCCCTGCGCCCCGTTGAGCACCCCGGGCTCCACCGTCATCCCGAGCGCCTGGAGTTGCCGGACGAACTCGGCCATGACCTGCCGGTCGCCGGGCCGGCCCAGGGCCGCGAGGCCCGCCGCCCTGGCACGTTCCCTGGCGGGCAGCTCCACGTCCAGCTCCGCCAGCAACCGCCCGATCTCCATCAGCTCGGCGCCCCGCGGATCCGCCGACTCGGACAGCCGCCTCTCCTCGCGTAGCAGCAGCTCCTCATAGAGCTCCTGCGCCGGCCCCACCTCGGCCAGCTCCCGCTCCACCGACGCGAGCTCGCGCTCGTACGCGCTCAACCGGGCCTCCTCCACGGCCACGGTCTCCTGATCCCACACCCCGACCACGTCGAGCGCCTGCCGCACCTGCTGGATCCGGTCGGCGACAGCCCTCCGGCGCTCGTCCAGTTCGTTCCGGCGACGCGCCCGCCGGCGCGCCGTTCGCAGATCTTCATCGATCATTTCGAACCGAATCACGTCACTTTGACGTCTCTACGCCCCGGATGGTTCAGGACGACCATTCGTATCGGGACAGGAACGAACGGTCACCGGTGGCGTACTCGTGGAACGCCTGTCGCACGTCCTCCAGCTCCGCCACCATCGTCCGGATGAGGGAGCCTTCCTTGTACTCCAGCTCGTATCCGGGCGACACCTGCAGGAAGTGCCGCCCGAAGTTCACGAGCGTCACGAACGGATTCTGCGGGGACAGCGTGCCCAGCACGTCGCGCACCAGGCCGAGGTCGGGATCGTGCACGATCATCCCGTCGCCGGTGTGCAGCTGCATGCCCTCGTAGACGCCCAGCGGCGCCACGTTGTGGACGAGATCGCGCTGAGGGTCGTAGCAGACCAGCCCGTGCGCCCGGGCGATGGTGAACACCTGCGCGGACGTCTCGTCCATGGTGTCCAGATCCATCGTCACCAGCACGTGCCCCGGATAGCGCGTGACCTCCCCTGGCAGCTCCTTGGCCACCTCGGGCCCGTCCCCCGCCACCGGCTCGGCGCGCTTGACCGCCAGGTAGGTGGCGCGTGCCTGGTCCCTGGTGATCGGCACCGGCTCGTCCCAGACCATCAACTCAACGCTCATCGGTCCATCTTCTCCAACCCGGACCGCGTCCGCGCGTCACTGGGCCCTATGAGCGGGTCGCTACCTGGGTTTTTCCGATTCGGGCACCAGCTCGGAGGTGCAGTGCGCGCAGCGCCGGGCCTCTGCCGGGATGTCGCTGAGGCATTCGGGGCACTGCTTGGTCGCGGCGGCCTTGTCCCGGTCGAACAGGGCGACCAGCCGGGTCATCGGGGCCACGATCAGCCAGTAGACGATCGCGGAGATGAGCATGAAGCTGATCAGGTGGTTGAGGAAGTCGCCGTACTTGAACCGGCTGCCGTTGACGGTGAAGGAGTATTGCGCGAAGTCGGGCTGCCTGCCCCCGGTCACGGCGCCGATCAGTGGGGTGATGAGGTCGGTGACCAGCGCCTGTACGAGCCCGCTGAAGGTGGCGCCGACGATCACCGCCACCGCCAGCTCGACGATGTTGCCACGAAGTAAGAACTGCTTGAAACCGCCCATGGGGTCGGCATATTGCCGGAGGCCGCGGTCTGAAACCCGGTCGCCCCGGTTTGGGCCCGTTGAGAACGTCGAGGCCGGTCAGGCCCCGGGTGCGAGCCGCTCCAGGTCGAAGAGCCCGCGCTTCGTGCCGGCGACGAAGGCTTCCCACTCCTCGAACGTGAACGGCAGGACGGCACCGCTGGCGTCCTGGCTTCCCCGCACCCAGACCTTTCCCTCCAGCACCGCGACTTCGACGCAGTCTCCGTTGTTGCAGCGATGCCAGTCGGCATGGTCAAGGGCAGGCGGGCGATTCATGCATTACCTCCTGTTAGGTCGGCTGTAGAGGTATTGCGCCGTCGCGATTTTACCCCGAACGAAGTAGAATAATTCGTTGCATTTGCGACCAAAGTGTCTCATGGGGCCGATGACACACAAAAGGCGGCCATCCCCATGGAATGACCGCCTCAAGAAGGGATGACCTCGGCCTCAGCCCGTTTCCCTGATCTGCTTGACGAACATCTTCCATTCATCGGTGCTGAATTTGAGAATGGGGCCATCGGGGTCCTTGTTGTCGCGTACGCCTATCGTATCGGAGGAGAGAAGGGCGACCTCAACACAGTCGCCGTTACTACAGCGCGACGCGGCGCGCCATATCGGAAGGGCGTCGAGCTCCGACCGAGTTGACATGGGTCTCTCCTCTTACAGGACGAAGAAACGCCCGGTGACGACGCGACCGGGCGCCTACGGGCACATTTGTACGATTTGCCGGAAAGATGATCTTGCCCAAGTGTTAGGGCACCCCAGCGTGAGAAGAGTAACACTTGCAATTGGCGATTGCCCATTGAACTCGCCGCTTCAGCGTCTGACTGTCATGCGAACGTCGCCGCCATATCGGCTATGCGCTTCCTGGACTCCTGAGAACCCAGGGCCTCCGCGCGGAGATGATCGATGATCTCCCTGAAGAGCCGGAGCACTTTGTCGTCTTCGAGGTAGAAAAGGCCCATTTGGTGTTCGACGAACACTGTGTCCGCAATGTGGGCGTCCGGGTCGAATTCCAGAAGCCTGAACGGGCTGTCGAATCCCATGTGCGCACCTGCCGTGAAGGGGATCACCTGGATGGTGACGTGCGGCAGTTCGGACATCTCAATCAGATGGTTCAACTGCGCGTGCATGGTCTCCCGGCTGCTGACGTGCCGGTAGAGCACCGACTCGTCGAGCAACACCCAGTAGCGCGGCGGGTCGGCGCGGTACAGCACCTCTTCCTTGCGCTTGCCGCGAGCCTTGACCCGCTCCTCCAGGATGTCGGGGGCGATGCGGGGCAGCCACCCGCGGATGACGGCGCGCGCGTAGTCCTCGATCTGGAGCGGGCCGGGCACCGTGGTGATCTCGTATTCGGTGATCGAGATCGCGCCGGCCTCCAGCCCGAGAAAGGGCTGCATGTTCACGTTGTCGTAGGCCTGCCACCACTCCTTCTGCCGGGCGTCCTTGGCCAGCGTCATCAACTCCGTGGCCTTGGGCTCGGGGATGTCGTACAACCTGCACAGATCGCGTACGTCACGCAGGCTCGCGCGTCGCTGGCCGGTCTCGATACGGCTGATCTTGGTCGTGGAGCAGAGCAGGTGTTCGGCGACCTCCGCGATGCTGAGCCCCTGCTCGTGGCGGAGCTCGCGCAGGCGGATGGCCAGCTGGCGCTGCCGGAGGGTGGGGTTCGGGAGGGTCATCGCATCCCTTTCGGCCGCGGTGGGTCGCTTGCCGTGATCGTACCCAGGGGCCCGGATTCCCAACGTTAGGTAATCGTCACCGGCACGTTCCTATGGCAAGTGCCAAATTTTAGGTGGCTTCCCGGTGTAGCCGGGTAAAACCCCGGTAGGTCACAGGAGAGGGTGATGCCCAAGGGAGATCCTGCCGAATCCATTCCCAGAAATGCCGCGTTCATCAATTGTCACAGGCGGCTGTGATCAAGCCGCCTGTGACACGGGCTGGACGATTACTGCCGCGTTGCCAGCCGACGATCATCCGCTCCTGCCAGAGCACAAGGACGATCTCTTATGGATGTTAGCAACATCACCGCGAAACCGGCGCAATACCGCCCGGTTCGCCATTCCCCGCGCCGCTTATGGCGGGTCCTGATCGAATGGCTCGACGCGTGGGCCTTCGCAGATCTGGACGCCCGCGCCAGGGCGCAGGGCTGGCAGATCCGCCGACCGGCGCCGCTGATCCGCGTCTACCGCAGTACCGCCTTCGACCTCTACGTCCGCTGTCCCTCCTGCGGCGGAGAGGGCGCCACGAACCGAGGCCACTGCAGGGGCTGTCTCGGCTCGGGCCGGGTGACGCGGGATCCCTTCGACGGGGCGGCCGACGGCGTCCGTCCAGTACCTCACAGTCCGCACCGGGTGCTGCTCGACGAGCTGTGACGCAGCCGTAGGCCGCGTCGCGGCGACCGAGCGGGGGCCCGCCCAGGGCGCACTGTGAGCGTGAGCCGCCTCCGATGCCGCGCCGTCGGAGGCGGCTCACCCCCCAAAAAGGACCCACCCACCCGCGGGGCAGGTGTCCCGCGGGTGACGTCCCGCAGAGGACCGTCAAGCAAGGGCACTCCCCAGTTGCGGGGAAGCGAGCTTTCCGGCCGCGGTGTTCGGCTGGAGTAATGACGCAGCGAGCGTGGGAAGGAAGAAGGAGGTCAACGGCGCCCGGGCTTGTCCGGCTGAGCGGGGGAACGGAACATGGGGAGAGACCGCAAGGGAGCCTCGATGATCGAGATCTGGCCGGGAGACCCCTATCCGCTCGGGGCGACCTATGACGGCGCCGGCACCAATTTCTCGCTCTACACCGAGGTCGCGGACAAGGTCGAGCTCTGTCTGTTCGACGAGGACGACGTCGAGTCCAGGGTGCCGCTCACCGAGGTGGACGGGTTCATCTGGCACGGCTACCTGCCGGGAATCGGCCCTGGCCAGCGGTACGGCTACCGCGTCCACGGGCCGTACGACCCGGCGCGCGGTCTGCGGTGCAACCCGCACAAGCTGCTGCTCGACCCGTACGCCATGGCCATCGAGGGCGGCGTCACGTGGGACGAGGCGGTGTACGGCTACCGCTTCGGCCACCCCGACACCCGCAACGACGTGGACTCGGCCCCGTACGTGCCGCGCTCCATCGTGATCAACCCGTTCTTCGGCTGGGGCCACGACCGGCCGCCGGCGACGCCGTACCACGACACCGTGATCTACGAGGCCCACGTCCGGGGGCTGACGATCAGCCACCCGAAGATCCCCAAGCGACTGCGCGGCACGTATGCGGCGCTCGGGCACCCGGAGATCCTCGACCACCTCACCAGGCTCGGCGTGACGGCGCTGGAGCTGATGCCGGTGCACCAGTTCGTCACCGACCACATCCTTGAGCAGCGCGGGCTGTCGAACTACTGGGGCTACAACTCGATCGGGTTCTTCGCCCCGCACAACCGCTACTCCAGTCAGGGCCAGCGCGGCGGGCAGGTACTGGAGTTCAAGGCCATGGTGCGGGCGCTGCACGAGGCGGGCATCGAGGTCATCCTGGACGTCGTCTACAACCACACCGCCGAGGGCAACCACCTCGGGCCCACGCTGGGGTTCCGCGGGATCGACAATGTCCACTACTACCGGCTCGTCGACGGCGACAAGCGGTACTACGTGGACACCACGGGCACCGGCAACGCCCTGCGCATGCGCTCGCCGCACGTGCTTCAGATGATCATGGACTCGCTCCGGTACTGGGTCATCGAGATGCACGTCGACGGGTTCCGGTTCGACCTGGCCTCGACGCTGGCGCGGGAGCTGCACGAGGTCGACCGGCTGAGCGCCTTCTTCGACCTGGTACAGCAGGACCCCGTGCTGTCGCAGGTCAAGCTCATCGCCGAGCCCTGGGACGTCGGGCCCGGCGGCTACCAGGTCGGAAATTTCCCGCCGTTGTGGACGGAGTGGAATGGGCGCTACCGCGACACGATCAGGGACCTGTGGCGGGGCCAGGCTGCCACGCTGCCCGAGTTCGGGTCGAGGTTCACCGGGTCGAGCGATCTCTACGAGTCCTCGGGCCGCCGCCCGGCCGCCTCGATCAACTTCGTCACCTGCCACGACGGCTTCACCCTGCAGGACCTGGTCTCGTACAACCACAAGCACAACGAAGCCAACAAAGAGGGCAACCGCGACGGCACCGACGACAACCGGTCGTGGAACTGCGGCGAGGAGGGCCCGGCGGGCATCACCGTCGAGACGCTGCGCGAGCAGCAGAAACGCAACTTCCTCACCACGCTGTTCCTCTCCCAGGGCGTGCCGATGCTCTCCCACGGCGACGAGCTGGGCCGCACGCAGCGGGGCAACAACAACGGCTACTGCCAGGACAACGAGCTGACCTGGGTCGACTGGTCCGACGTGCGGGAGAACTGGCTGCTGCTGGAGTTCACCCAGAGCCTGGCGGAGCTGCGCAAGAAGCACCCGGTGTTCCGGCGCAGGAGGTTCTTCTACGGCAAGCCGGTACGCGGACTCAACGACATCGCCTGGCTCACCCCCTCCGGGGAGGAGATGACCGACAGCGACTGGACCGTCGGATACGCCAAGTCGCTGGCCGTCTTCCTCAACGGCGACGCCATCACCGAGCCGGACCGGCGCGGCCGGCCGATCCGGGACGACTCCTTCCTCGTCCTGTTCAACGCCCACTACGACACCATCAAGTTCACGATCCCCAAGGACTACGGCGAGATGTGGCACACGGAGATCGACACCGCTATGCCGATCATGCTCGACCCGCGGATGTGCCGCGGCGGCGAGGCGATCGCGGTACCCGGACGCAGCGTGCGGGTGCTGCGCCGTGTCTAGGCCCGCTTCCACGTATCGGGTGCAGCTGACCCCGGACTTCGGCTTCGCGCAGGTCGCCGAGATCGCCGGCTACCTGCGCGACCTCGGCGTGAGCCACGTCTACCTGTCGCCGATCCTGCAGTCGACGCCCGCATCCCGGCACGGCTACGACGTCATCGACCACTCCCGGATCAGGGAGGAGTTCGGCGGTGCCACCGGGTTCAGGGAGATGGCCCAGCAGCTGGCCGCCCACGACCTGGGCGTGGTCGTGGACATCGTGCCGAATCACATGAACACGGTGAACGCGCAGTTCTGGTCGGTGCTGAAGGACGGGCCCGGCTCGCCGTACGCGAGCTGGTTCGACATCGACTGGGTGGACGGGAAGGTGGCGCTGCCCGTGCTGGGCGACGACACCGAGCCGGTGGTCGACGGCGACGTGCTGCGCTACCACGAGCACGCCTTCCCCCATCCGGGGCACTACCGGCTGGTCGACTGGTGGGAAGGGCCCGGCTACCGGCGCTTCTTCGACGTGTCCTCGCTGATCGGGCTGCGCGTCGAGGACCCCGCCGTGCTGTTCGCCACGCACGAGGTCATCTTCTGGCTGCTCGACGAGGGCCTGGTGGACGGACTGCGGGTGGACCACCCCGACGGGCTGGCCGATCCGCGCGGCTACCTGGAGCGGCTGCGGGCCCGTACCGGGGAGACCTGGACGGTCGTCGAGAAGATCCTCATCGGCCCCGAACGCCTGCCGGACGACTGGGCCTGCGACGGCACCACCGGCTACGACGTGCTCAACCGGGTCAACGGCCTGTTCGTCGACCCCGCGGGCAAGGAGCCGCTCGTCTCGCTCTTCACCGAGATGACCGGTCAGCCCGCCGAGTACCGGCCGGTGATGGCGCAGGCCAAGCGGGAGGTCCTGGAGCTGTTCTTCGGCGCCGAGGTCGACCGGCTGGCCAGGGCGACCTCGTGCGACCCGGCGGCGATCCGCGAGCTGCTGGCCGCGATGCCGGTCTACCGCGCGTACGTGGTGCCCGGCGAGCCGCCGCCGCCCGAGTCGGTCGAGATCGTCGAGCTGGCCGCCGAGGCCTGCTCCCCCGCCGTTCAGCCGCTCGTGCGCGAGGTCCTGTACGGCTCCCCCGAGTCGATCGTCCGTTTCCAGCAGTCGTGCGGCCCGGTCATGGCCAAGGGCGTGGAGGACACGGCGCTCTACCGGTGGTTCCCGCTGGCCTGCCTCAACGAGGTGGGCGGCGAGCCGGACGCGTTCGGGCTGCCGGTTGAGGATTTCCACGACTTCTGCGCCGAGATGCGGCCGTACACGATGACCACGCTGTCCACGCACGACACCAAGCGGTCGGAGGACGTGCGGGCCCGGCTGTCGGTGCTGTCGGAGATGCCGGACGAGTGGGCCGCGGCGGTGAAGCAATGGTCGTCCGAGGTGAGCTTCGACCCCAAGCTCGACTATCTGGCCTGGCAGAACCTCATGGCCGCGTGGCCGATCTCCGTCGAGCGGTTCACGGACTACCTGCTCAAGGCCGCCCGCGAGGCGAAGACCGCCATTTCCTGGGTCAATCCGGATCCGGCCTATGAGCAGGGTCTCCGGGAGTTCGCCGAAGCCGCCGCCGGGCTGCCGATCGGGGAGTTCACCGAGCGGATCGAGCCCTTCGCGATGTCCAACTCGCTGGGCGCCAAGCTCGTGCAGCTCATGATGCCCGGGGTGCCGGACGTGTACCAGGGCAACGAGACGACCGACTTCTCGCTGGTCGATCCGGACAACCGGCGGCCTCTGACGTACCCGCGCAAACCCCACAACGCATGGGACACGGCCAAGCTGCTGGTCACCACGCAGGCGCTGCGGCTGCGGCGGCGGCTCGGGGGCGCGGCCGCGTACCTGCCCCTGTGGGCGGAAGGGCAGGCGGCGGAGCACGTGATCGCCTTCGCCCGCGGGGACGACGCCCGGCCGCGGGCCGTCGCCGTGGCCACCCGGCTCCCGGTGCGCCTGGCCCGGACGGGCTGGGGCGGCACCACGCTGACATTGCCTCCGGGCACGTGGCGGGACCTGCTCACCCACACGCTCCACAGCGGTCGGATCCCGCTCGCGCACCTGCTCGGTCACTATCCGGCCGCACTCCTGGAGAGACATGATCTTTGAGGTCTGGGCACCGAACGCCACGGCAGTCGAGGTCGACGTCCTGGGCGGGCGCCGGCCGATGTCCCGCGGGGCCGAGGGGTGGTGGTCGGCCGAGGTCGACGGGGCCGAGCACGGCACGACGTACGCCTTCCTGGTCGACGGCGGCGGCCCCTACCCCGACCCGCGCTCGCGGCGGCAGCCGGAGGGGGTCTTCGGGCCCAGCGCCGTGTACGAGCACGCCCGCTTCACCTGGTCCGACCACGACTGGAGGGGCCGCGACCTGCGCGGGGCCGTCATCTACGAGTTGCACATCGGGACGTTCACGACAGAGGGGACGTTCACGGCGGCCATCGAGAAGCTCCAGCACCTCGTCGAGCTCTGCGTCGACTTCGTGGAGATCATGCCGGTCGCCCCCGTGCCCGGGGGGCGGAACTGGGGGTACGACGGAGTCGACCTGTACGCCGTCAACGAGACGTACGGCGGGCCCGACGGGCTCAAGTCCTTCGTGGACGCCTGCCATCGGGCCGGGATCGGCGTGATCCTGGACGTGGTCTACAACCACCTCGGCCCGTCCGGGAACTTCCTGCACCCGTTCGGGCCGTACTTCGCCGGATTCAAGGGGAGCTACTGGGGCGACGCGGTCAACCTGGACGGGCCCGGCTCCGACGAGGTGCGGCGCTACTTCATCGGCAACGCGCTGCAGTGGCTGCGCGACTACCACATCGACGGCCTGCGGCTGGACGCCGTGCACGCGTTGCACGACAGCCGCGCCACGCACCTGCTGGCCGAGCTCGCCGCCGAGGTCGACGCCCTCGCCTGCGCCGTCGGCCGGCCGCTGTCACTGATCGCCGAGTCCGACCTCAACGACCCGCGCATGGTGCGGCCGCTGGAGGCGGGCGGGCTGGGCATGACCGCGCAGTGGAACGACGACGTGCACCACGCGCTGCACTGCGCGGTGAGCGGCGAGAGCCACGGCTACTACGCGGACTTCGCCGGGCTGCCCGCACTGGCGAAGGTGCTCGCGGGCGGTGTGCTGCACGACGGCTCGTACTCGAGTTTCCGTGGCCGCTCGCACGGTCGTTCCTTCGCGGGCGTGCCGGGGCACCGGCTGGTGGCCTGCCTGCAGAACCACGACCAGATCGGCAACCGGCCGGCCGGCGACCGGCTGCCGATCCCGGCGCTCAAGCTCGGCGCCGGGCTGCTGCTGACCTCGCCGTTTACCCCCATGCTCTTCATGGGCGAGGAGTGGGGGGCGCGCACGCCGTTCCTGTTCTTCTCCGATCACGTGGAGCCTCAGCTGCGGGAGAGCGAAGGAGAGCGGCGGGAGCGGGAATTCGTCGGGTTCGGGTACGTGTGGGAGGCGCCGGATCCGTCGGCGGAGGAGACGTTCCTGAGCTCGAAGCTGGACTGGAGCGAGGTGAAGGAGGAGGCGCACTGGTCGCTCCTGTGCTGGTACCGCGACCTGATCGCGCTGCGCAAGGCGCTGCCGGAGCTGTCGGATCCGCGGCTGGAGCGGGTGCGGGTGGAGGTGGATCCGCTCGGGAAGTGGCTGGTCATGTGGCGGGGGACGCTGGCCGTCTCGGTGAACTTCGCGCAGGAGTCGGTGACGGTGCCTGTCGCCCCGGGGACGGTGCTGCTGGCTTCCGACGAGCCCGTTGCGGCGGCTGAGGGCGGGCTGCGGCTGCCCGGGCAGTCAATGGTGATCACCCGCCCGGCGGACGGCTGACGGAGCCGACGCCTGGGACGGGGCGACTTCTCCACCGGCTCCCGTCCGGAACAAGACGGCGCCCGTGCGGCGGGGTTGTCCACAGGGCGGGGCGGTCCTGTGAACGTTGTCCCCAGAATCCGGTTCGACGCCACCCGACCCGCACCCCATCTTCGATCCTGAGTTGCCTCACCACCCCGACGGGGTCCGAATCACGATCACGGAGGACACTCATGAAGATCACCCTCCCGTTGCCTCGCACGCTGACATCCCTGTTCGTCATCGCCATGGAGCACCTGCCGTTCGACCTCGGATCATTCGTGCCGTGGCGGGTCGCAGGCCCCTACAAGAAGGCCGCGATCAGCGCGATCGGCAGCCGGTCCCTCACCGTGACCCACCACGCGACCCCGTGGAAGCCGGTCGGAGCCGTGCTCACGGACGACGACAGGCGCCGCCTCCGCCGCACGAAGCAGCACATCGTGGTCTGTGCCACGGCGCCCCCGCACACGCTTCCCGTCAATGTGCAGGCGGCGCGGGCGGTCGCCCGGGCGCTGGCCCGGGAATGCGACGGAGTCCTGATCGATCCCCTGACCGGCTCCACCATCCTGACCTGCGGCAGATGCGCGGGCGAGCCGCCGGACTTCAGCCTGGCGGACGACTGGCTGGGCTGGGACGTCCAGGTCCACGACGACGCCACCTGCCCGCCGTGGGATCCTGCCGACACGGCCGTGTGCGACTGCCTGCGCGTCACCTCGCGCGGCCTGCGCCGCTTCGCCCTGCCGGAGATCACCCTCGACGGCGCCGCCTGCGCCCACAACCTGTGCGCGACCAACCTCCTGCGCACGGTGGCCCACCGCCTGCTCACGGATCACCTGGCCTACGTCGCCACCCACCCCGACGCCGGCAAACGGCAGATAGACGACTTCCTCCACATCCAGCCGACAGAGGGCGGAGGCCACCCGTTCGGCGTCCAGCTGACCCCGTACGACGCGGAGGCGGGCGAGCTGGGCCGCACCGGCAGCATCCGCCGCTTGAAGGCCGGCCCCGCCCCGGGCACAGGCCAGGTGACCTGCCTGAAGGTCGGCCCACCCTCCGGCTTCACCGGCTCACTGAACGACTGGCTCTGCGCCACCCACGCGACCACCCACCACGCCGCCCTGACCTCGATCGACGGCCTCACCCCCGATCCGGCCCGGCTCCTCGCGGCCTAGCCAGATCAACCCCGCCGACCTGATGGAAGGTCTTGATCCACTTGCTGGAGGAGATCCATGGTGCGCAGATTCGTGCCAGGCATCGACGGAAACGCCGCGCAGGGTCGGGTGGCCGGCGAGGGCCGCAAGGTCGGTGCCTGGTGCGATGCCGAGCACTGCGCTGTGATCATCGGCGCGTCACCGATGCTCGGGATCCGATCGCCGGTGCGCATGCGGCAGGATCGGAGCCATGAGAAGCCTGTACCCGCCCATCGAGCCCTACGACTCCGGCCTCCTCGACGTCGGTGACGGCAACCGGATCTACTGGGAGGTCTGCGGCAACCCCGACGGGAAGCCGGCCGTCATGTTGCACGGCGGGCCGGGCGGCGGGTGCACCGCCAAGCACCGCCGTCAGTGGAACCCCGATCTCTACCGGATCGTCCTGTTCGACCAGCGCAACTGCGGGCGGAGCCTGCCGCATGCCAGCGACCCGGCCACCGACCTGAGTGCCAACACCACCTGGCACCTGGTGGCGGACATGGAGCGGCTGCGGGAGCACCTCGGCATCGACAGGTGGCAGGTGTTCGGCGGGTCGTGGGGCAGCGCGCTGGCCCTGGCGTACGCGCAGACGCACCCCGACCGGACGACCGAGCTGGTGCTGCGCGGGATCTTCACGTTGCGGCCCCAGGAGCTGCGCTGGTTCTACCAGGAGGGCGCCTGCTACCTGTTCCCGGACCTGTGGGAGCGGTACGTGGCTCCGATCCCGGAGGAGGAGCGGGGCGATCTGATGGCAGCCTTCCGGCGGCGGCTCGAAGGGGACGATGACGACGCGAGGCTGGCGGCGGCCAAGGCCTGGTCGCAGTGGGAGGGAGGCACGGTCACGTTGCTGCCCGATCCCGAACTGGTCGCCGAGTTCGGCGAGGACAAGATGGCCGTCTGCTTCGCCCGCATCGAGAACCACTACTTCCATCACGGCGGCTGGTTCGAGCCCGATCAGCTCATCAGGGGCGTCGGCAAAATCCGGCACATCCCGGCGCTGATCGTGCAGGGGCGGTACGACACCTGCACGCCGATGGCCACCGCGTGGGACCTGCACAAGGCGTGGCCGGAGGCCGAGTTCCACGTGGTGCCGGACGCCGGGCACGCCTACTCCGAGCCCGGCATCCTCGACCGGCTGATCGAAGCGACGGACCGCTGGGGTGGATCCGCAGCGTAGCGAGGACATCCGCCCCAGCACGCCAGCCCCGCCCGGCCAAACAAACGCTGAGTGGGGCTGAGGTGTAGGGACCTCAGCGTGCTGCGCGTTTCCGTGCCTCGCCACGGGTGCCCTCCGCATCCGCCCCCGTCGACGGAGGCTCTCCTTGGGGGAGCCGTACACCGGTGGAGATCTTCTTGGAGAGGGCGAGGGGCGGTGAGAGGCGGTGCCGGTCGGCCAGCGTGTCGGCGGCTCCATGACGGCCGGCACGCGACGAGGCGGTACGTGCGGAAAACCGGGCCAGGCGAGCGCGCGCGAGGCGTACGACAGGGGTGACGGCGCCCACGACCAGCAGGGCGAACAGCGGCGCCAGCGTCAGCCCGAGCAGGAGGCCCGCGGCCACGTCGTGCGGATAGTGCACGCCCACGAACACCCGCGAGAACGCCATGACCGCCGCCAGCGGGAACACCACCCAAGCCACGGCCCGCCAGGCCAGCACCAGCGTGGCCGCCGCGCCGGCCGCGACCACGGAGTGGTTGCTGGGGAAGGACCAGTCGGCCGGCGGCGGGCACTCGGCGATCGTCGCGATCCCGCCGCGGCACGGCCGGTCCTCCCTGACGAAAATCTTGACGACCTCGCTCACGATGTATGCGAACACCACGCCGGCCGACCCGGCCATCACCAGCGCCAGGTCGCGTGCCGGCGCTCGCCACGCCCGCAGCGCCGCGACCGCGAACAGCGCCACGAACACGAACATCCCGGCGTCCGTGCCCACTTCGGCGAGCGTGTGGAGCCAGCCGGGCGTGGTGAGGGCGAGGTCGACGATGTCGCGGTACACACATGTCCAATCCGTGAACGGGCAATGGACATGATCTTACGAACCATGGTCATCAGATTCCTCGACCATGTGGTGGAAAGTTCGATCAGAGCTCAGTCGTATGGCCGGTATGATCCCCAGGACGTCAAGGGTGATCTTCGCTGCTTTACCGGGCCTGAGGTTTACAACGTTCGGATCAACACGGCGTATTCGCAGCTCAGACCGGGTAGGAGGGCAGTCGTGATCGGAGAGCACGTGATCGTCGGCTACACCAGCGACCCGGGCGGGCAGGACGCTCTGGCCCTCGCCTCCACGATCACGCAGGTCACCGGCGGCGAGTTGACGGTGGCGACGATCTACCCGCCGGGCAGTCCGGGGCTGGCGGTGGAGGCGCAGGCCAACCTGGCGCACGCGGCCGAGAAGCTGGAGCCGATGCCGGCCGAGTACATCTCGTACGAGAGCCGGGGCACCGGTCGCGGCCTCTCGGTGCTGGCCAGCAGGATCAGGGCCGATTTGATCGTGGTCGGGTCGGCGGACGGCGGGCGGCACGGCCGCATCGCGATCGGCGCCACCTCCAACCACCTGCTCCACCTCTCGTCGGAGGCGGTCATGGTGACGCCCGCCGGCTACACCCCGGTCGGCGGCCCCGCCCGCCTCACGCTCGCCTACGTGCACCGGCCGCAGTGCGACGCGGCGGTCGAGCGGGTGGCGCAGGCGGCGCTGCGGTTCGGCGTGCCGCTCCGGCTGATCACGTTCGATCTGCGTACCGAGGACCCCGGCAAGCTCAGGGACGATCTCGCGCTGGCGGTGCGACTGGCCTGGGAGGGCACGGGGATCGAGGCGGAGGCGGAGGTGGCCGGTGGCCACGACGTGGCCGCCGCGATGGCGGACGTCGAGTGGCTGCCCGGCGAGCTGCTGGTCTGCGCGGCCAGCGAGGACGCCCAGCCCCACCGGGTGTTCCTGGGCGAGCTGTCCATGAAGATGTTGCGGGCCTCCCCCTGCCCCGTCACCGTGCTGCCCCGAGGCTTCTCCTGAGCCGTCCCTCTGCGGCCTCCGGGCTTCTTCCTTCCTGAGACTCCTGACGCTGTTCAGCGCCCGAGGCGGCTCGTGAGGCTGCTGGCTGCTCAGCGGCCCGAGCGGCCCCGGGTCCCTTAAGGCCGCGCTCAGCGCCCGCGAGCGGCCACCGTTTCGTACAGCTCCAGGTAGCGGTCGGCCATCACCGGCGGTGAGAAGCGGCGGCGGGCCTCCGCGCGGCACTCCTCGGGGTCGATCTCGTCCACCCGCAGCACCCACTCGGCCAGCTCCTCCTCACTGTCGGCCAGGAAGCCCGTGCGGCCGTGCTCGATGATCTCCGGTAGGCAGCCGCGCCGCAGCCCCACCGGCGGCACCCCGAGTGCCAGCGCCTCGACGACGGCCGTGCCGCCGGGCTCGTCCCACTGGATGGGGAAGAGCGCGGCGCGGGCGGAGGCGTACAGCCGGTCCCTGGCCGAGCCGCCCACCGCGCCGACCCACCGGACCAGCTCGCCGTCCAGATAGCGGGAGACCTGGTCGAGGTGGTAGCGGACGTCGGGGTGGCCGTGCAGGGGGTGGTACGGGTTCTGGGCCACGACGTCCAGCTCGCCAGGGGTGTCGCGCCCGCTGACGGGCCCGGCGAGCACCAGCGGCAGGCCGAGCTTCTGGCACAGCCTGGCCGCCACGTGCTGGCCCTTGAGCTGGCAGATCCGCCCCATGACCACGAAATGCTCGCCCCGCTCGACCCGTACGTCGCGGCCGGCGAGCGGGGTGGCCAGGTGGATCGCGCCGAGCGAGGCCGCGCGCAGGGCCTCGGGGGCGCGGGCGAGCTGCGACTCCGAGACGCCGTTGACGGCGATCGACGACGGGAACGCGCCGTAGAAGTCCGGATGTTTGTGCAGGTCCCAGTGGAGGGTGTGGAGGACGGGCGGCCCGCCGAGCGCGGACAGCACCGCGGGCCCGACCACCTCCAGGTGGTCGTGGACGAGGTCGATGTCGTCACGGGCGCGCAACTCGGCGACCACTCGCGCCTGGTGCGCGTGCGCGATGCCCATGACCTGGTTGTACGGCTTCTGCAGCTCCGTGAACTGGCCCTCGGCGTACACGCTGATCAGCTCGTCCACCTCGAGCGTGCTCGCCCCGACGGAGGCCAGGACCACATGGACGCCGCGTTCGCGCAGGGCGGGCACCAGCGTGGCCACCACGTTCTCGATACCGCCGTAGCCGGGAGGCGGAACCGTGAGCCACGGCCCCGCGTTCACCAGGACTTTCATGCCACATCCTCCTCCAGCAAAAGAGAGGCGAGCGGAGGTCGCTCGGCCACAGCCACGTCGACCAGGTCCGCCTGGCCGTCGAGGCCGAACTGGAGCAACGTGTGCGCGGGGGAAACCGACGCCATCACGCGGCCCTGGCGTTCCAGACGGGACCAGGCGGTGAGCATGATCTGGCCGGCCATCCGGCCGAGCGCGCTCATCGACTGGTGGGTGTGCGTACGGTGGCCGAGATCGACCTGCGCCATCGCGTCCAGCCCGATGTGCTGGAGGAGGTCGACCAGGAGGCCGAATTCCACGCCGTATTCGGTGACGAACGGAACCTGTTCGAGCACCGAGCGCCGGGCGGCGTATTCGCCGCCGAGCGGCTGGGCGAATCCGGCGAGTTCCGGCCAGAACATATTGATCAACGGCCTGGCCACCAGCTCGGTGACACGCCCGCCGCCGCCCCGCTGGACGGCGCCGTCCGCGCCGACGTACGGCCGCTCGTACGTGGCCTTGACGAAGTGGGTGCCGGAGTCCGCCAGGAGGGGTCCCAGCAGGCCGGACACGTAATGGGCGCCGAAACTACGCAGGTCGGCGTCCACGAACACGACGATGTCGCCGCCGGAGGCGGCCAATCCTTTCCACAGTGCCTCCCCCTTGCCCGTGAGGGCGGGCAGGTGGGAGAGAACCTCGTCCTGTGCCACCACGCGGGCACCGGCCTCCCGGGCCCGTTCGGCGGTGTTGTCGGTGGAGTTGGAGTCCACGACGAGGATCTCGTCGACGAGCGGTGTGCGCTCGACGAGGTCGCGGCGGATGATGGTAACGATGTCGCCCACCGTGCTTTCCTCGTCGCGCGCGGGCAGGACAACGCTCACCGTGGTGGGTCCCTTGGCCAGCATTAAAGCCTCGACCGGCCACTCGGCAGCTGTGCTCGAGTGCTGGCCGTACCACTCCCGGACTCTGGCCAAGGCTCGCAGATCTGTCTCCATGCAGTCAGCCCCGATCTCATGCGGTCACGACTTCTGCCCGAGATATATGCGTTTGAACCTATTTGTTTGCCCACGCCCAGACGTGGCATATGCCGTGTTGTGTCCCCAACGACCCGTATCGGCATCGTAGGTGCCGGAAATGTCGCCGCTCGCCACGCAGACGTCCTGTCCGGCTTTCCCGATGTCACGATCGCTGGAATCGCCGACACAGACCGCCACAGGGCCGAGTCTCTGGCCTCGAAGCACGGCTGCCCCGCCTATGGCAGCCATGCCGACCTGCTCAGTGCCGGCAACCTGGATGCAGTCTACGTTTGCGTGCCGCCTTTCGCGCACGGCAGCCCGGAACATGACGCCCTATCATGCGATCTCCCTATATTTGTGGAAAAGCCGCTGTCACTGGACCTCCAAACAGCGGAAAAGATCGCTGCCGAGGTCGAGCGGAGGTCCCTGCCGTCCGCGGTCGGCCACCACTGGCGCTACCTCGGCATCGTCGAGCGCGCCCAGAGCCTGCTGGACGGCCGCCCGGTACGCCTCGCGCTCGGCCACTGGCTCGACAAGGTCCCCCCGGTCGGCTGGTGGCTCAACCGCAGCATGTCCGGCGGCCAGATCCTCGAACAGGCCGTCCACGTGCTGGACCTGGCCCGGGTCCTGGTGGGCGAGGTGGCCATGGTGCACGCCGTGCCCGAGGAGAACACGGTGGACGGCGAGGTGGACCGGGCCACGGCGGCGGTGATGCGCTTCGCCGGCGGCGCGGCCGGGCTCCTGGCCACCTCGTGCCTGCTCACCCACAAGCACCGGGTGGGGCTGGAGGTCTGCGCCGACGGCATCGCGCTGGAGCTGAGCGAGACGCGGCTGCTGGTCGACGGCGCGCACGTGATCGAGGACGACGGTCTCGCCAAGACGAGGGTGGACAGGGAGTTCATCGACGCCGTCCAGGGGAAGGACGCGGACGTGCGCGTGCCGTACCGCGAGGCCCTGCGGACCCACCGCCTGGCGCTGGCGCTCGCACACTCCGCCGCGGAACGGAGGCCGGTGATGCTCGATGATTAAGACTCTCAGCATCGAGGCGCCCGGGCGGGTGGCGCTGGTCGAGGAGAAGCTGCCGGACGTGCCGGAGGGCGGTTTCCTGGTGGCGACCACGTACAGCGGGGTCTCGGCCGGGACGGAGCTGACCTACGTCAAGGGCACCAACCCCTACCTGACCTCGACGTGGGACCAGGCGCTCGGGCTGTTCACCGAGGGCACTCCGGCCGTCGAGTATCCCGTGCGCGGCATCGGATACATGCAGGTCGGCCAGGTGGTGGAGACGCGTACGCGGGCCGTGCGCGAGGGCGCGCCGGTCGCGATGTGCTACGGGCACCGCACGGCGTACGTGGCCGACCCGATGAAGGACCGGTTCGTCGAGCTGCCCGACGACCTCGACCCGCTGCTCGGCATCTACGTCGCCCACATGGGGCCGATCTGCGCCAACGGCCTGCTGCACGCCGCCCACGACCTGCACGGCTCCGCCGTGCGGCAGCTGGGCGACGGCGTGCGCGGCCGCCGCGTCGTGGTCGTGGGCGCGGGCGTGGTCGGGCTGCTGACCGCCTGCTTCGCCCGGTCAGGCGGCGCGGCAGAGGTCGTCGTGGTGGACGAGACCCCGGCCAGGCTCACCGTCGCCGAGGCGCTCGGCATGGAGGTCATGGCCGCCGGCGACGATCCCGCGGTGGAGCTGAAGCGCCGCTGGCGGCACGCGCCCAACGATCGCGGTGCCGACGTGGTGTTCCAGTGCCGCGGGCAGCCCAGGGCGCTGGCGCTCGGGCTGCGGCTGCTGCGGCCGCAGGGCACGCTGATCGACCTGGCCTTCTACACGGACGGCGCCCAGGAGGTGCGGCTCGGCGAGGAGTTCCACCACAACGGGCTGACCGTGCGCTGTGCCCAGATCGGCAGGGTGCCGCGCGGCCTGTCCCACGCCTGGGACAGGGAGCGGCTGTCGTACGAGACGATCACCCTGCTCAGGGAGCACGGCGAGACCCTACGCGACCACCTGGTCACCGACGTCGTCGCGTTCACCGACGCCCCCGGGTTCCTCGCCGATCTCGCCGCCCGGCGCCGACACACCATTCAGGCCGTGTTCAGCAACCACGTCGAGGAGGAGGGCGGCTGACCAGCTGAAGTCCCAGCAGCCGTGCCCCCGGAACGTCAACGGGTCGAAGTACTCGCGGAAGCCGGAGTGCATCAGCACGTTGAGCATCCCGTCGGCGAGCGGCGCCGCCAGGTCGGGACGGCGGTCCCTGAGCCCCTGCCAGACCAGCCAGCTGAGGTTGACCCAGCTCGGGCCCCGCCAGTAGCGGACAGGGTCGAACTCGGGCGCGGACGGCGAGAAGCTCGGCAGGACGCCGTCCTTCAGGGCGAACCGGTCCAGCGCGGTCCCGATCAACGCGTCGGCGATCTCGTCCGGCAGCCCGGGCAGCATGAGCGGCGTGAGCCCGGCGGCGCTCGCCGAGTGGATCAGCCGCCCGGTGTTCAGGTCGCGCGGCTGGAAGAGGCCGCCGTCGAAGAGGTGCTCGACCATGGCCGCGGTGACGGCGGCGGCCTCCCGCTCGTGGGGCTCGGGGTCGAGGCCGCACACCTCCGCGATCTTGGCGAGGGTGGACTCGGCCACGCCGTACGCGGCGTTGAACAGGGGATCCTCGACATGGAACGCGCCAGGCCGGCGGTAGCCGGAGTCGCGGTAGTCCCGGGCGAGCGCCACGTAACGCTCGTAGTCGCGGTCGGTCGGCCGTTCGTCGGCGGCGACGGCGTCGAGGTCCCTGCGGACGAAGCCGACCGGCCGGTCCTGTACGGCCTGGAGCGGCAGGTCCCAGGCCGGGCTGTTGTCCATGCCCGACTCCCAGGGGTGCACGATCGAGATCAGGCCCTCGGGCGAGCGCCGGGCCGCGCGCAGGAACTCCTGCTGCGCCACCAGCCGAGGGTAGATCCGGCGCAGGAAGGCCGGGTCGGGCTCGGCCAGGTGCGTCTTCCACGCGGCCAGCGCGTGGACCGGCGGCTGGATGATGCCGGAGGTGGCCGTCCCGGACGGCGCGCGGGTCTGCCAGAAGTCCGGGCCGGGGAAGTAGGCGCCGTCCGGCACCTTCGGGTTGAACACGATGTGCGGCACCCGGCCGTCGGCCCACTGCGCCCCGAACAGGCTGAGCAGCTCCGACCTGGCCCTTCTCGGCGCCCAGCGGGCATGGCCGATTGCGATGAAGGCAGAGTCCCAGCTCCACTGATGGGGATAGAGACGGCGGGAGGGAACCGTGTAACTGCCGTCCCAGTTCGCCACGAGGACGCGGACGGCGTCGCGGAGGATCATAGGAACTTCCTGATGAAGGCCGCTGTCTGGGGAAGGACGATCTCGGGCTCGCCGCGCAGGCGGCATTCGAGCGCGAGGTAGCCGTCGTAGCCGTGGGCGTCGAGTGTGGCGAGCTCCGCGCCCCAGTCGATGTGGCCGGTGCCCGGCTGGTTCCTGTTGGACTCGCTGATCTGCATGTGCGCGAGGTAGGGGGCGGCCTCGGCCAGCGAGCGGCAGGGGTCGTCCTCCTCGATGTTCATGTGGTACGTGTCGCCGACGACCCTGATCGAGTCCATGGCGCAGTAGGAGATTGCCTCGGCCAGCGTGTTGACCATGTGGTTCTCGTACCGGTTGAGCGGCTCCAGCATGATCAGCACGCCGTTGCGCTGCGCGTGCTCGCCCAGGACGCCCAGCGCCTCGGCCAGCACCTCGCGGTCCTCCTCGGGGCTGCGGGGCGGCTCGAACGGGGGCAGCCGCCGGGAGAACTGCCCCCACGAGGCCGGGGTCATGACGCCGATGCCGCCCAGCTCGCCGATCACCGTGAGCTGGGACCTGAGCTGCTGGATGGCGTCCTTGCGCTTGGCGGGGTCGAAGTCGCCGATGAAGTGCGGCATGTCCACGCAGACCGTCGGCATGACGACGCCGTCGGCCAGGGCCCGCTTGAGCTCGGTCAGGCGCCCCGCGAAGTGGAAGTCCCCCTTTCCGCGCAGCTCGATGGCGTCGAACCCGGCGTCGACCGCGAACGCGAACTTCTCCTGCAGCGTGCGGCCAGGCAGAAGCTGCTCCTGTACGGCGAGCTTCACAGTTGCTACTCCTCGAATCGGAAGACGAGCTGGAGCACTTCGGAGGGATTTTTGTCGAGCAGATCGAAGGCCTCCGCGGCCCGCTCGACGGGGACCACGTGGGTGATGAGCTCGTCGACCTCGACCTCGCCGCGGTGCACGAGCTCCATGAACGTGCGCTGCAGGCGCTCGACGTCCCACCGGTGCGCCAGCCACGAGGCCACGCCGCCGATCTGGGAGGAGACGAGCTGGACCTGGTTGTGGTGGAACTCCTCGCCCAGCCGCAGCCCGATGCCGTCGCCCTGGTAGAAGCCGGCGGCCACGACCCGGCCGCCCTTGCGGACGGTCCTGATGGCCTCGTGCAGTCCGAGGTGGCTGCCGCTGAGCTCGATGACGGTGTCGGCGCCGTCGACGCGCTTGCGCATGAACTCGGCCACCGAGCCGTCTTCCACGTCGAACGTCTCGGCGGCGCCGTACTTCCTGGCGAGCTCGAGCCGGTCGGGGATGGCGTCGGCGGCGACCACGCGGGCGCCGCTGAGCACCGCCAGGCGGGTGGCGAGCAGCCCGATGACGCCCTGGCCGAAGACCGCGATCTGGTCGCCCAGGTGCACGTCGGCGGCGTGGACGGCATTGAGCGCGATGGCGCCCACGCGGGCGAAGACGCCGGTCAGCGGGTCGGCGCCGGTCGGCAGCACGTGGCCGACCAGCTTCTCCGCCGGGACGACGGCCTCGGCGCGGTGGCCCCAGATGCCCCACACGAGGCTTCCGATGGGGGGATCGGCGACGTCGGGCGCCGCCTCCACCACCTCGCCGACCTCCTGGTATCCCCAGCCGGACAGTGGGTAGGCATGGGTGTGACCGTCGACGAAGAGCCGGCGCTCGGTGTCCCACCTGCGATTGAGGTACGGGTTGGTTCCGCGGTAGGCCGTGAGCTCGGTGCCTGCTGAGACGCCGGAATAGATCGTTCTAACCCGGACGGAGCCTGGCACGAGCTCGGCGGGAGATTCCAGGCCCACGCGGACATGGCCCGGCTCCTCGAAGGTGATGACGCGCATTCCCCACACTTACGCTTAATGATCAAACAAAAGGCAAAGATTTATTGCTTGTTTGCACACGATAGATGCGCACGTAACACTCTTAAGTCTACGACTTCTGCAGGAGGCTGCTGATGAAATTGGGCTTTCTGACCGCGTGTCTTGTGGAAAGCGACCTTACCGACATCGCGGACTGGGCTGTACACCAGGGCTTCGAGGCTCTGGAGGTGGCCGGCTGGCCGTCCTCGGATGGCCGAAGTCACATTAAGGTAGATCGTTTTGGAGACTCCGAATATGATCGAATTCGGGGCATCTTCACCAAAACCGGACTAACCCTTTCCTCGATCGCGTACTACGAGAACAACCTGCATCCGGAGCACGGACCGCAGGTCAACGCCCATGTCCGGCGCTGCGTCGACGCCGCCGCCGCACTCGGCTGCCCCACGGTCGGCACGTTCGTGGGCCGTGACCCCGGCCGGTCGGTACGCGACAACCTGGAACGCGCCATCGACGTCTTCGGGCCGCTGGTGGAGTACGCCAGGCAGCGCGACGTCGAGATCGTCATCGAGAACTGCGTGATGAAGAGCTGGCATCCCGACGGATATCCGGGCAATCTCGCCTACTCCCCCGAGCTGTGGGAGTGGATGTTCGGCCTCGGGCTCAAGCTCAACTACGACCCCTCGCACCTGGTCGCGCTCGGGATCGACCCGGTCGCGGCGATGCGTCCCTACATCGGCGACATCGCCCACGTCCAGGCCAAGGACACCGAGTTCCTGCCCGGGCAGCTCGACCGCTACGGCTTCTACGGCCCGGTCACCGGCGAGAAGGGCTGGTACCGCTTCCGCGTGCCCGGCCTCGGCCGGATCGACTGGACGCGGGTGATCGACGCGCTGTACGAGGGCGGCTACGACGGGGTGGTCTCCGTCGAGCACGAGGACCCCGTGTGGAGTGGAAACACGGACAGGGTACAGACCGGTCTCGGTATCGCTTATCGCACGTTGCGCCATCTGATCCCGGGGTAAGGGCGGCATATCCCCAATCAGAGGAGCGTGCTATGCCGAAGAAGGTAACCGCCGTCCTCTCCGTCGCGCTGCTGGCGGCCGCCACACTGACGGCCTGCGGCGACGACGGTGGCGAGCAGCAGGGCTCGGCCAACAAGATCACGGTCTGGACCGAGGAGAACCTCGCGGACCGGATGAGCGTGCAGAAGCAGATCGTCGCCGAGTTCACCCAGAAGACCGGGATCCAGGTCGAGTTGGTCGGCGTGGCCGAGGACCAGTTCAGCCAGACCATGACGGCCGCCGCCGCGGCCGATGACCTCCCCGACGTCATCGGCGCGCTGCCGCTGGCGCAGGTCCGCGAGATGGAGGCCAATGAGCTGCTCGACACCGAGACCCCCGGCAAGGTCGTGGACCAGCTGGGCAGGAGCTCCTTCTCCCCCCGCGCCCTGGAGCTCGACACCTCGGAGGGCAAACTGCTCGCGGTGCCCAGCGACGGCTGGGCGCAGCTGATCCTCTACCGCAAGGATCTGTTCGACAAGGCCGGGCTGCAGCCGCCGGACACGTACGAGGCCCTGCAGGCGGCCGCCGAGAAGCTCAACACGAGCGGGGTCGCGGGCATCACGCTGGCGATCGCGCCGAAAGACTCGTTCACCGCGCAGAGCTTCGAGCACGTGGCGCAGGCGAACGGGTGCCAGCTGGTCGACAATTCCGGAAATGTCACCCTTGACTCGCCGCAGTGCGCGCGGGCCTTCGAGTTCTACGCGAACCTCGCCAAGAACCACTCCGTCAAGGGCAAGCAGGACGTCGACACCACCAGGGCCACCTACTTCTCCGGCAAGGCGGCCATGATGATCTGGTCGTCGTTCATCCTGGACGAGATGGCGGGGCTGCGGAAGGACGCGCTGCCGAGCTGCCCGCAGTGCCGCGAGGACCCCGAGTGGCTGGCCAAGAACACCGGCGTGGTCACGGCGCTGAAGGGGCCCGACGGGAGCGCTCCCGCCCAGTACGGCGAGATCGTCTCGTGGGTGATCACCCGTGACGCGGCCAAGGACCCGGCCGCCAAGTTCGTGGCGTTCATGATGAACGAGGGCTACGAGCGCTGGATCGGGATGGCGCCCGAGGGCAAGTTCCCCACCCGCGCGAACTTCGCCGAGCAGTGGAACAAGCTGCCCGCCGGCGTGGACACCAAGAAGCCGCTGTCCGAGGTCTACCCGGCCGACGTGCTGGAGGCGCTGCGCAAGAGCCCCGACACGTTCGCCCGCTGGGGGATCCCGCAGGGGCAGGGCAAGCTGGTCGGCGCCACGATGGGCGAGCTTCCCGTGCCCAAGGCGCTGAGCGCGATCGTGGACGGATCGCTCACCCCGCAGGCCGCCGCCGCCCAGGCCAAGGCCGACGTGGAGACGATCAAACGCGGGATCCGGCAGTGATCGGCCGCACCGGAAACCTTCGCCGCACCACTGGACCCGCGCCTTCCCTCACCGATCCGGAGCCCACGCCCTCCCCAGAGCGCGGCTCCCACCGGCCGCGAGGGCGTGACCTCCTCTCGGGGAGAAGCGGCGGGAGCGACGGCGAGCGGCGACGCACTCCGGCGGGGCGCCTTTCGGGGCAGGGACCGGGAGGTGGCGACGGCGGCGATCACTCGCGGGACGGGAACGCCCATAGCGGCCGCCCCCGGGACGAAGCGGCACGCACGGGGGCAGCCGCACCCACCGGTTCAGCCGCACGTACGGGTGCAGCCGCACCCACCGGTGCGGCGGCACGCGTGGGTGACGCGTCTTGCGGAGTGGGGCCATGAGCGGCGGGCGGACCCTGCGCGAGCAGGAGGGGCGGGCCGGGCTCGTCCTGATCTCGCCCACGCTGATCATCACGCTGGTCGTGGTGGTGGTGCCGCTGCTGTGGGCGATCATGCTGGCGTTCCAGGACGCGCGGCTGATCAACATCAGGCGGACGGGCGTCTTCGGCAACTACACGCTGGAGAACTTCTCGTACGTGATCTCCGAGCCGGGCTTCTGGACGTCGCTGATCAACACGCTCGTCTACACCGTGGCGGGGACGGCGCTGTCGATCGCGATCGGGCTGGTGGCGGCGCTGGCGCTGCGTGACAGGTTTCCCGGACGGACGGTGATCAGGGCCTCGATCCTGATCCCGTACGTGGCGCCGGTCGTGGCCGTGGCGTTCTTGTGGGAGACGATGCTCAACCCCCAGTACGGCATCGTCAACACCTGGCTGGACGAGCCCATCGCGTTCCTGACCCAGGCCAGGGGCGAGTTCCTGGGCATCCAGGTGCCGGTGGCGCTGCTCACGGTGATCGCGTTCGAGGCGTGGCGGTATTTCCCGTTCGCGTTCCTGTTCATCCTCGCCAGGCTGCAGGCGCTGCCCGCGGAGCTGGACGAGGCCGCGGTGGTGGACGGGGCCACGCCCACCCAGCGCTTCCGGTACGTGATCATGCCGCAGCTGTGGCGGATCATCGCGTTGCTGTCGGTGCTGCGGTTCGTGTTCACGTTCACCAAGTTCGACGACGTCTACCTGCTGACCGGCGGCGGGGCCGGGACCGAGGTGGTCAGCGTGCGGGTCTACAACTTCCTGACCGCCCGCGACGACATCGGGGCCTCGGCCGCCCAGGCGATCGTCCTGGCGGTCGTGCTCGTCGTGTTCCTGGCCGTCTACCTGCGCTTCTTCAGTGGGGGTGAACGTGAGCAGAGATAGGATCGAGCGCCGGCTGCTCCTGGTGCTGAAGCCGATGGTGATCGCGCTCCTCTTCCTGGTCACCGCGTTCCCGTTCTTCTACATGGTGATGTTGTCGGTGCGCGACATCCAGGAGCTCATCCTGGAGCCCGGCTCTCTGTGGCCGAGCGCCTTCACCTTCGACACCTACGTCGACGTCCTGACCCGGCAGGGCTTCCTGACGTTCATCAGGAACAGCGCGATCATCGCGGTCGCGTCGGTGGCGGTCACGCTGCTGATCTCGATCCCGGGCGCGTACGCGGTGGCGCGGCTGCGCTTCTTCGGGCGGCGGCAGGTCCACTTCCTGTTCCTCGCGGTGTACCTGTTCCCGGCGATCGTGCTGGCCATCCCGCTGTTCGTGCTCTTCACGATGCTCGGGCTGCGGGGGTCGCTGATCGGATTGATCCTCGTGTATATCGCGCAAACCGTGCCTGTCACGGTATACATGCTCCGCAACTACTTCGAGACCGTGCCGCAGAGCGTGGAGGAAGCGGCCGCGATCGACGGGTGCACGAGACTGTCGACCATCTGGCGGGTGGTGCTGCCGCTCTCCAAGCCCGCCCTGATGGCCACCGGCCTCTACGCCTTCATGATCGCGTGGAACGAGTTCCTGTTCGCCCTGCTCTTCCTCGTCGAGAGGCGGGAGAGCTGGACCGTTTCCCTCGGGCTGTCACAGCTCGCGGGAAGCATCGAGATCCCGACCACGGTCCTGATGGCAGGATCGGTTGTGCTCACGCTGCCGATCGTGATCATCTTCTTCGCCGGCGAGCGACTGCTGACGGAGGGGCTGACGGCAGGGGCAGAGAAGGGATAGACCATGCTGACGGCAGGGCAGATCCTCCAGCTCATCCGCCATGGCACCTGCCGGACGCGCAAAGAACTCATCGAGTACACCGGCCTGTCCCGGTCGACGATCACCGACCGGGTCGACCGGCTCATCGACGCCGGATACATCCACGAGTCCGGCGTCGGAGCCTCCGGGGGCGGGCGACCGCCCTCGGTGCTCGACGTGGACGCGACCAAGCGCCTGATGCTGGTCGCCGATCTGGGCGCCACCCACGTCCGGGCGGCGCTGACCGACCTGGCCGCCCGGCCGCTGGCCGAGGAGCGCACCGAGATGCGCATCGACCGCGGGCCCGAGGCCGTGCTGTCGTGGGTGCGACAGGCGTTCCAGCGGATGCTGGACCGGCTCGGGCGGCCTCCGAGCGAGGTGTGCGGCATCGGGCTGGACCTGCCGGGCTCGGTCGACCACACCAGCGGGCGGGTGATCAGGTCGTTCCTCATGCCGGGCTGGGACGACCATCCGGTGGGCGAGGCCATCGGGGCGTGGTACGACGTGCCGATCCTCGTGGAGAACGACGCCAACGCGATGGCGCTGGGCGAGTGGTGGTCGTCGTGGCGGGAGACCGACTCGCTGATCCTCATCAAGGTGTCCACCGGGATCGGGACCGGCATCATCCTCGATGGGCAGATTTATCGTGGCGTCGAGGAGGCCGCCGGAAATATCGGGCATGTGCGGATCCGCGAGACCGACGACCGCGTCTGCACCTGCGGCTCCCGCGGCTGCGTGGCCTCGCTGGCCAGCGGCCACGCCCTCGCCACCGACCTGGGCCAGGAGTCCAGCCGCGACGTGGTCCGGCTCGTCCAGGCCGGCGACCCCACCGCCATCGCCCGCGTCCAGGAGGCCGGACGCACGCTGGGCATCGTGCTGGCCACCGCGGTCAGCCTGCTCAACCCGGGCGTGCTGGTCCTGGCCGGAGACATGGCGGAGACGAGGGAGCACTACCTGACCGGGATCAGGGAGCTCGTCTACCGGCGCAGCCTGCCGTACACGACCAGGAACCTGGAGATCGTCACCTCGTCGCTGGGCGACCGGGCGGGGATCACGGGCATGGCGGTCATCGTCATGGAGCACGTGCTCTCCCCCGCCGCCGTGGACGCGGCATTGGCGCAGGCCCAGGAGAACGCGGTGAACTGAACCGGATGGACGCGGGCCGCTCAGCCGCCGAGGTCCCGCCGCAGGACGGCGGGGGCCTCGACCAGCGAGGGGCCGTACCAGGTGAGCAGCCGGCCGCTGACCAGCGCGCACGTGAGCCCGGGGAAGCACTCGGGCCCGTCCGTCTCGCTGAAGGCGTAGGGCTCGTCGGGCAGGACCACGAGGTCGGGGCGCCGTTCCAGCAGCTCGGGGAGCGGGATCTTGGGGTAGCGCTCGGCGTGGCCGGCGTACAGGTTGTCGACGCCGAGATGCCTGAGCACGTCACCGGTGAAGGTGTCACGCCCGACGACCATCCACGGCCGCCGCCAGATCGGGATGATCGCGGTGCGCCGCACAGGCGGTGAGGGCGCCCTCCAGGCCGCCTCGGCCGCCTCCAGCCAGGCCGGTCGATCGGTGCGGCAGGCGTACCGGAACATCCGGTCCAGGGACGTGAACGCCTCCTCCAGTGTCTGGATCTTCGTGACCCAGACCGCGAGACCGGCCTCGCGCAGGGCTTCGAGGTCGGCGGGGCGGTTCTCCTCGAAGTTGGCCAGGACGACGTCGGGTCTGAGCTTCTTGATCGCCTCCAGGTCGGGGTTCTTGGTGCCCCTGACCCTGACCACGTCGAGGCCGGCCGGATGCGAGCACCAGTCGGTCGCTCCCACCAGCGCCTCCGGCAGGGTCACCGCCACCGACTCGGTCAGCGACGGCACCAGGGACACGATCCGCCGTACGGTCTCCGGAACCGCCACGGGTGTGCCGATGTCGTCCATCAGTTTCGCGCGGAAACCTCTCGGCTCCCGTCCGCGCTTCCTCCCTTCGGGCGTCTCGCCGCATCATGCCACGCCCGCTCCAGGAGGTATCGGGTGCTCCGCGTGGAATAGCCCCGAAAGGCGGAATGACTGTCCGAAAAAGGCGGCATTGTCGGTGCGAAACGGTTGCGAGTGAGTTGATCTCCCCCTAGTGTTCCTGAGGCATGTTCACGTACTCGGAAAACCTGAAGGGTTAAGGGCCAGCACGGATATGGCCTGCACAGGATCCGCTCCATGAGCATGAATGAGGCGTCAGCGCAGGTAGACGAGACGCCCGAGGCCACCGACTCCCTGCCGCCGGCCTCCACCGCGTCCTGAGGATCACGCAGAGGACCAGGAAGTTTGCTTGCTGTAAACACTGATGAAAATGTGTTCGATTAGGAGGTTTCGCAGTCCCTATGGCTTCGTACTACGAGAAAGTCGGCGCCTCAACGGTCCGCGAAGTGGTCGACGACTTCTACGCGGTCGCACTGGACGATCCCGACCTCAAGCCGTATTTCGAGGGCGTCGACCTGCCGAGGCTGAAGCGGCACATGGTCATGCTGCTGTGCTCCGTCCTCGGCGGCCCGGAAGTGTACGAAGGGCAGGACCTCGCCGATGCGCACCGGGGCATGGGCATCACCGGGGAGCACTATGAGCTGGTCGGCGACATGGTCGTCACGGCGCTCCGGAAGCACGGCGCCGACGAGGAGGTCGTGCGGCACGTCGCCACCGTCCTGAGCCAGGTGCGAGGTGCCGTCGTGGAGCAGTCCGCAGAGGCAGCCCGGTAAGTGGACACGGACGCCTTGAAGGGCAGTTGGCACCTGGTCGCCCAGTCGGGTGATCAGGTGCCGCTGTTCTTCTACTCAGCCTTATTCCTGATGTATCCGGAGACCCGCGGCCTGTTCCCGGTGTCCATGGCCGCGCAGCGGGACCGGCTCGTCAGCGCGCTGGGGCACGTCGTCAGCAACGTCGACCGGGTGGACGACCTGGTTCCGTTCCTCCAGCAGCTCGGCCGCGACCACCGCAAGTTCTCCGTGGTCGCGCAGCATTATCCCGCCGTCGGGCAGGCGCTGCTCGCCACCCTGGAGCACTTCCTCGGCGATCGCTGGACACCCGCCCTGGCACGCGACTGGACGCAGGCGTACGGCCTGGTCGCGAAGGTGATGAGCGAGGCGGCCGACGAGGCGTCGGCCACGTCGCCGCCCTGGTGGGAGGGCGAGATCATCCTTCACGAGGTGCGCGCCCCCGGCATCGCCGTGATCCGGGCCCGCCTGAACTACCCCTACCCCTTCCGGGCGGGGCAGTCCGCGTCGGTCTCGGTGGCGCTGCGACCGAAAGTGTGGCGTTTCTACTCGTTCGCCAACGCGCCGCGTCGCGACAACACCATCGACCTGCACGTGCGCGTGATCGACGGAGGCATCGTCAGCACAGCTCTGGCGCACGGCGCGCAACGCGGCGACATCCTGAAGCTGGGCGCGCCGGTGGGCGACCGGCTGACGCTCGACGCGAACCAGCCCAGAGATCTCCTCCTGATCGCCGGCGGCACGGGCCTCGCTCCCCTCAAGGCACTCGTGGAGCAGGTGGCCTACGAAGGGCCGCGCCGCAACGTCCACCTGTTCGTGGGCGCCCGGACGTCCCGGGAACTGTACGACATCGAGGCGCTGTCCAAGCTGGACGCGGAGAACCCATGGCTGAACGTGGTGCCGGTCGTGTCCAACGACGCCTTCTACAGCGGTGAGCACGGCTATGCGGTGGACGTCGCGTTGAAGGCATGGCGCGGCCAGGACGTCTTCGTCTGCGGCTCCGAAGAGATGGTCCAGGGCTCGGTCGCCCGGCTCCTGGACGCCGGCGTGCCGCCCGGTCAGGTCCGCTTCGACGAGTTCACCAGTGCTGGAGGCAGGGAGCAGTGACGGGAGAGACGCCGTGGGCACATCGCCCATCGAACGACCGCCAGCGACTTACGCCGGAGCGGGTACGGAACAAGGAGTTCTCACGTACCAAGTTCGGTCACCGCGGCTACAGCGAGGATGAGGTGCGGGCCTTCCTGTACCGCATGGCCGACGACATGGCGGCCGGCGACATGGAGAAGGCCGACCTGCGCGCGGAGGTCGAGCGGCTGAGGAACTGGTACAAGAACCACGGCGCCGAGGTCACCACCTCGGGTGTCACACAGGCCAGGCTCAACGTCGACGCCGTCAACCTGCTCTCCCGCGCCCAGCAGACGGCGGACGCCCAGATAGCCCAGGCGGAGGACTACGCCCGCCGGCTGGTGGCACAAGCGCGTCAGCAGTACGAGCAGATCCTTCAGGAGGCACAGCAGCAGGCGGAGGAGGCCTCCAGCCGGGCGGTCACCGTCTATCGCTCGAGTGGTGCGGTCCAGTCGGCCGAAGCCGAGGAACTGGAGCGCCGTATCGCCTACCTGCGCACCTTCGCGGAGGTCACGCAGGTCCAGTTGCGTGCGGTCCTGGAAGGGCTGGCGAACGAGGTCAACAAGCTGGGCAGCCTGCCGGACGCGAGCCCGGCGCACACCGTCGCCCACTCCTCGGCGGGCGAGGACTAGACGGGGTCACCGCCCGTGCCACGAACGGTGACCCGTCGAGGGGTTACTTGAGGGCGTTGAGCGCGCCCTCGTAGTCGGGCTCCTGCGTGATCTCGGGCACCAGCTCGGAGTAGATCACCTTGTTGTCGCCGTCGAGCACGACCACCGCCCGCGCGGCCAGCCCGGCCAGCGGCCCCGACTCCTGGGCCACGCCGTAGTCGGTCAGGAACTCGCGGCCGCGCATGAGCGACAGCATGGTCACGTTGTCGAGCCCCTCGGCGCCGCAGAACCGCTTCTGCGCGAACGGCAGGTCCGCGGAGACGCAGAGGACCTCGACGCCGGGGTGCTCGGCGGCCACCTGGTTGAAGCGGCGCACGGAGGCCGCGCAGACGCCGGTGTCGACGCTCGGGAAGATGTTGAGCACCTTGGTGGCCTGCCCGAAGTCGTCCAGCGTGCGCTCGGACAGATCGCCGCCCACCAGGCGGAAGGCGGGTGCGCTGTCGCCGGGCTTCGGGAAGGTGCCGCTCACGGTGACAGGGTTGCCCTTGAAGGTGACATCGGACATGAAAGCCTCCTGATAGCGATGGTCCCCGGCTGGGGATCCTATCGGCGCGGTCGCGAGCGGCCTCAACGCGGTCTCAACAAATACTCAACCCGGCCGGTCCTACCGTCCTCTTGTCCCCACCGATCGAGGGAGAGAGAGGGAGAACGATATGTCCATCCGCAGGTCACTGGCGGTGCTGACGATCGCGGGAGCGGCGGGGGCCGCCTCGTTCGGCCTGGCCGCCCCGGCGCAGGCGTCCACGCTCGGCAAGATCCCCGGCTGCGTCAGCGTCTGGCAGACCACGGGGAAGATCACCAAGACTGGCTACGCGTACAACGGCTGCAAGTACCGGGTGAGGATGAAGATCGTCTGGGGCTGGGGCGGCGACGGTCCCTGCACGACCGTCAGCCCCGGGGGGACGATCTACAGCAAGGTCGCCCGAGGCAAGCGCTTCGACGGCGCGAAGACCTGCTGATCCTCACACGTTGCGACGGTACTGACCGCCCGCCTCGAACAGGGCGTCGGTGATCTGACCGAGCGAGCAGACGCGGGATGCCTCCATCAGCACCTCGAACGCGTTGCCGTCCGACATGGCGACCTCGCGCAGCCGGGCCAGTTGTACGGGAGCCTCGGCCCGGTGGCGCTCGTGGAAGGCACGCAGCCGGTCGAGCTGCGACCGCTTCTCCTCCTCGGTGCCCCTGGCGAGCTCCAGCTTGTGCGGCTGGGGCTCGTCGGCATGCTCGTTCCTGAACGTGTTGACGCCGATGATCGGCAGCGAGCCGTCGTGCTTGCGCATCTCGTACAGCATGGACTCGTCCTGGATCTTGCCGCGCTGGTAGCCGGTCTCCATCGCCCCCAGCACGCCGCCCCGGTCCGACAGGCGCTCGAACTCGGCCAGCACCGCCTCCTCCACCAGGTCCGTCAGCTCCTCGATGATGAACGACCCCTGTAGCGGGTTCTCGTTCCTGGCCAGGCCCCATTCGCGGTTGATGATGAGCTGGATCGCCATGGCGCGGCGGACGGAGTCGGCCGACGGGGTGGTGACGGCCTCGTCGAAGGCGTTGGTGTGCAGGCTGTTGCAGTTGTCGTAGATCGCGATCAGGGCCTGCAGGGTGGTGCGGATGTCGTTGAAGTTCATCTCCTGGGCGTGCAGGGACCTGCCCGAGGTCTGGATGTGGTACTTGAGCTTCTGGGAGCGCTCGGCGGCGCCGTACCGCTCCCGCATCGCCACCGCCCATATGCGGCGCGCCACGCGCCCGAGCACGCTGTACTCGGGGTCCATGCCGTTGGAGAAGAAGAACGACAGGTTGGGCGCGAAGTCGTCGATCTTCATGCCCCTGGCCAGGTACGCCTCCACGTACGTGAACCCGTTGGCCAGCGTGAACGCGAGCTGGCTGATCGGGTTGGCCCCGGCCTCGGCGATGTGGTAGCCGGAGATCGAGACCGAGTAGAAGTTGCGCACGCCGTTCTTGATGAACCACTCCTGGATGTCGGCCATCATCCGCAGACTGAACTCGGTGGAGAAGATGCAGGTGTTCTGGCCCTGGTCCTCCTTCAGGATGTCGGCCTGGACCGTGCCCCTGACGGTGGCCAGCGTGCGGGCGCGCACCTCCGCCGCCTCCTCGGGTGACGGCTCGCGGCCCTGCTCGGCGCGGAAGCGGTCGAGGGACTGGTCGACGGCCGTGTTGAGGAAGAAGGCCAGGATTGTCGGGGCGGGGCCGTTGATCGTCATGGAGACCGACGTGTTGGGCGCCGTCAGGTCGAAGCCGTCGTACAGCACCTTCATGTCGTCGAGGGTCGCGATCGAGACGCCCGAGGTGCCGACTTTTCCGTAGATGTCGGGACGCGGGTCGGGGTCGTGGCCGTACAGCGTCACGGAGTCGAACGCCGTGGACAGCCGGGTCGCGGGCTGGCCCTCCGACAGCAGCTTGAAGCGCCGGTTGGTGCGGAACGGGTCGCCCTCGCCCGCGAACATCCTCGTCGGGTCCTCGTCGTCGCGCTTGAACGGGAACACGCCGGCGGTGAACGGGAACGTTCCCGGGAGGTTCTCGCTGCGGAGGAAGCGCAGGAGGTCGCCGTGGTCAGTGCAGCGGGGCAGGGCCACGCGCGGCACGCGGCTGCCGGAGAGCGTCTCCCGCCAGAGCGGAGTGTGGATCTCCCGGTCGCGTACCTTCACCACCAGTTCGTCGGCGGTGTACCGCTCCTTGACGGCGGGCCAGGTGTCGATCAGGGTGCGGCTCTCGTCGGTGAGCTCGCGGTCGGCGGCGGCGTGCAGCTCCTTCAGCCGGTCGTCGTCCATGAGCTCCTGGACGGCGGCGAGCTGCTGGCGGCGGCGGGCCACCTCGGCCTGGGCGAGGGTCTCGGCGTGGTACGCGCGGACGGTCTCGGCGATCTCGGCCAGGTAGCGGGACCTGGCGGGCGGCACGATGGCGGCCGACGCCTGCGAGGTGCGCTCGGTGACCTCCGGCAGCAGCCCCGGCCCGGCGTTCTCCAGCAGAAGGCCCTTGAGGTGGTGGTAGAGGGCCGTGACGCCGGCGTCGTTGTAGCGGGCGGCGATGGTGCCGAAGACCGGCATGTCCTCCGGCCGGGCGCCGAACGCCTCGCGGTTGCGTACGAGCTGGCGGCGGACGTCGCGCAGGGCGTCCTCCGCGCCGCGCCGCTCGTACTTGTTGATCACCACGGCCTCGGCGAAGTCGAGCATGTCGATCTTCTCGAGCTGGGAGGCCGCGCCGAACTCGGGCGTCATCACGTAGATGGGCACGTCCACGTGGGGGACGATCCCGGCGTCGCCCTGGCCGATGCCCGGCGTCTCCACGATCACCAGGTCGTGGCCGGCGGCCCGGCAGACCCTGATCACGTCGTCGAGGCAGCCGGGCACCTCGTTGGGGGCGCCCCTGGTGGCCAGGGAGCGGAAGTAGATCTGGGGGCCCAGGCTGTTCATCCTGATGCGGTCGCCCAGCAGGGCGCCGCCGCCGCGCCTGCGGGTGGGGTCGATGGCGAGGACGGCGATGCGCAGTTTGTCGTCGTTGTCGACGCGGAACCTGCGTACCAGCTCGTCGGTGAGCGAGGACTTGCCCGAGCCGCCCGTGCCCGTGATGCCCAGCACCGGGACGTGCCTGTCCGTCTTCAGCCCGTCCAGCAGCGCGGCCGGGGCACGCCCGCCCTCGATGAGCGTGATCGCGCGGGCCAGCGCGGCCTGGTCGCCGGACACCACTGCCTCCGCCGTGGGCGGGTCGCCCAGCTCGACGTCGCAGTCCTCGATCAGCTTGTTGATCATGCCGGGCAGGCCGTAGCGCTGGCCGTCCTCCGGCGAGAAGATGCGCGTGACGCCACGCGAGTGCAGCAGCTCGATCTCCTCCGGGACGATCACGCCCCCGCCGCCGCCGTACACCTTGACGTGCCCGGCTCCGCGCTCGCGCAGCAACTCCACGAGGTAGGTGAAGA
This sequence comes from Nonomuraea sp. SYSU D8015, assembly GCF_008065375.1. Lineage (GTDB taxonomy): Bacteria > Actinomycetota > Actinomycetes > Streptosporangiales > Streptosporangiaceae > Nonomuraea. Next base: position 280,680 of record NZ_VJYI01000004.1, on the reverse strand, counting down.
ACTCGACGTGCCCGCCCTGGTACGAGCTGATCGCCACGCCCTGGACGTCCTCCTGGATGGCGGCCGTGACGATCTCGTCCACGGAGCGGTTGTGTCCCAGATGGATCACCTCGGCCCCCTGGGACTGGAGGATCCGCCGCATGATGTTGATCGCCGCGTCGTGGCCGTCGAACAGGGCCGCTGCGGTCACGAAACGGACTGGGTGTACCGGGACATGCACGCCTGATCACTCCTTCGTGAGGGCTCTCCCTTCCGAAGATACTAGGACGTCCTACTATTTCCCAAGGACCTCCGGGGTAGGGAACCCGCCGAGGAGGTGACGCCGGATGCGTGCGCTGACGTTTGAGCCGGGCCACAAGGGGACGCTCGACGTGCGGGAAGTCCCCGATCCCGAGCGCGCCAAGGGCGAGCTGCTCGTCCAGGGGCTCGCGCTGGGCATCTGCGGGACGGACAGGGAGCTGGCGGCGGCCGACTACGGCTGGGCGCCGCCGGGCAGGGATCGAATGATCATCGGTCACGAGTCGCTCGGCCGGGTGCTGGAGACGCCGGAGGGCTCCGCGTTCTCCCCCGGTGACCTGGTGGTGGGCGTGGTACGGCGGCCCGACCCGGTGCCCTGCGGGGCGTGCGGGCGCGGCGAGTTCGACATGTGCCGCAACGGCCGCTACACCGAGCGCGGCATCAAGGAGATCGACGGGTACGCCGCCGAACGCTGGACCGTCGAAGCCGCGTACGCCGTGCGCCTGGACCGGTCACTGGAGAGCGTCGGCATGCTGGTCGAACCGGCTTCGGTGGTGGCCAAGGCGTGGGAGCAGATCGACCGGATCGGCGCGCGGGCCTGGTTCGAGCCGCGCACCCTGCTGGTGACCGGGGCCGGCCCGATCGGGCTGCTGGCCGCGCTGCTCGGACGGCAGCGAGGGTTGGAGGTGCACGTGCTCGACCGGGCCCCGGAAGGGCTCAAGTCGCGTTTGGTGCAGGACCTGGGCGGGACCTACCACTCGGCGTCGTCGCTGTCCGAGCTGGGCGGGATCGAGCCCGACATCATCATCGAGTGCACCGGCGCGGGCCAGCTCGTCATCGACGCCATGACCGCCACGGCGGCGGTGGGCATGGTGTGCTTGTGCGGTCTCGCGCCCGGCGGGCGGGAACACCGGGTGGACGCCGGGGTGATCAACCGCGACATCGTGCTGGAGAACGACGTCATCTTCGGCACCGTCAACGCGAACCTGCGCCACTACCGGGACGCGGCCGCCGCGCTGGCCAAGGCGGATCCGGGGTGGCTGGAGCGGTTGATCACCCGGCGGCTGCCGTTGGAGCGGGCGTTGGAGGCCTTCGAACCCGCCGACGACGTCAAGGTCGTCATCGACCTCACGACTTAGGCTCCCGGGTGGCGTGCCGCAGCGTTCGCAGACCGCTGGCCGTGTGGTCGTCCCTCACCTTGTCGGCGACCGCCTGTTACGCCTGCCGCTCCAGCTCACCTGACCTGCCCGCTCCCAAGTCGGGCGTCTCCGCCGCGGGTGAGCAGTGCTTCCTGAGACCCCCGGGCCGGTGACGGGAATGTCGGTCAGCTGGGGTCGTAGGGCTTGCGGCGGGTCGGGATGGAATGCCGGGTGGCGGCGTGGCCCGAGCCGGCCGGGACGCGGGTCCTGACGGCGCGGCCGGGTTGCGCGGAGCGGTCGGGCTGCGCGGAGCGGTCGGGTTGCGCGGCGGCGCTTCCCTTGGCGGCGCCCGTCTTCTTGGCGGCGCCCGTCTTCTTGGCGGCGCCCGTCTTCTTGGCGGCGCCCGTCTTCTTGGCGGCGCCCGTCTTCGACGCTCCTCGCTTCGACGCGCCCGTCTGGGCAGAGCCCGTCTTCGTCGCGCCGGCCCGGACCTTTTCCCTGGGCTCGGGCGCGGGCTCGTCCGAGGACACTCCACGACCACTGGACGGGGCTCCCAGCTTCTCGCGCATCGACGACGGCAGACCGGGACGGGGTGACGGGCGCTGCGTGCCGGGGCCGGTTGGCGCGTTCCAGGGCCACGGCAGGCGGCGGTGGGTGCCGCGGCGGCGGCCGGTGACGCGTAAGGACAGCACGATGGTCATGAGGACCATGGCGGCCAGGAGGGCCGGTGGGGTGCCTAACACGTCCAGCGGCGAGCCCGACGGCGATTCGGCACGCGGCGCCGGCACGAAGGGGCGTTCCGTGGAGCGGATCTCGTCGAGCTTCCCGGCATTGGCCTTGACCAGGCGCGGCAGGCCGTACCCGACGACCTTGTCGGTTTCACGGACCTTGCGCTTGAGCCAGACGCGGTCGACGTTCGCCTCGATGGTGTGGATCTTCTTGCCCTCGACGCGCTCCACGATCCCGACGTGGTCGATGCCCTTGTAGCTCTTGCCGCCCTTCCAGTCGTAGAAGACCAGGGCTCCCGGCTCGGGTTTCTGTGTCCAGGCGCCCTGTTTGATGAACCAGGCGGCGTGCGAGGGCGTCCAGGCGAATTCCCCGACGAATTGGGTGAGACCCGCCTTGTCGGCAGCCCAGGCCAGGAACATGTCGCACCACGGCGCGTTGCGGTACTGGGTGTCTTGGACGCGATCGGCGTACCACTGGCCGAACTTGGTGAACTGGCCGCTCTTCTCCTTATAGCCGAGTTCCTGCCGTACCGTCTCCAGCAGCTCGTCAGCAATCGGGTCCAGGGTGACTCCTCCCAGAAAACCGACAAATCACGATGGACTGTAATAGCGCCATCGCGAAATTGCGCGCGCGACCGGGAAAGTGTCTTGCTATGAGCTGAAATTTCGGTTATGTGACTGGTGAGGCACATGACCACAGATGAGACGAGCTACGACGACGAATGTCACGCACCGGCACCGACGCGATAGACCGCCACGTCGCCCGCGCCCGGCGCGACCACGTCGGCCACGATCACGGTCACGTTGTCGGGCGAGCCGCCCTCGTTGGCCAGATCGATGAGCCGCTGGACGGCCACGGCCGGGTCTGCCACCGTGGTCAGCACCTCATGCAGGATCTCGGGCCCGAGGACGGTCGTCAGGCCGTCGGAGCAGAGGAGGTAGCGATCATCAGGCTCGGCCTCGCGCAGCGCCATGTCGGGCTCTGCCCTGCCCTCGCTGCCCAGCACCCGCAGCACCATCGAACGCCGGGGGTGCACGGCGGCCTGATCCTCCGTTATCCGCCCTTCGTCCACCATCGACTGCACAAGTGTGTGATCCTTGGTCATCTGGTAGAGCGCACCATCGCGAAGCAGGTATCCGCGGGAGTCACCGAGATGAGCCAGGGCGAAACGGTAGCCGTCGAAGAGCATGGCGGTCACCGTGGTCCCCATCCCCCGGCGCGCCGGATCGATGTCGGCCATCTCGACCAGCCTCCGCCCCGCCTCCTGCACGGCGCCCTCCAGCGCCGCCTCCAGGTCGGCGCCCGTCTCGGGAAGCGTGGCATCCAGCTCGCGCATGACGGCGATGGCGGCCGAGCTCGCCAGCTCACCGGCCGCGTGTCCACCCATACCGTCGGCCACCACGAGCAACCGGCCACTCGCATAGCCGGAATCCTCATTCTGCTCCCTGCGGCGGCCCACGTCTGATCCGGCGGCATAGCGGATGTTGTGCTTCATACCCAGCAGTAAATCATTGGTTGAAAGACTTCACAAGCAGATGCGCTGAAGACTCTTGTGAACTACTGTTGGCTCCATGAGCCACGACCCCACCGTCAATGCCGGGGACATCGCCCGGCTCGCCGGTGTCGGGCGTGCCGCGGTGAGCAACTGGCGCCGCCGCCACGACGACTTCCCCCAGCCTGTCGGAGGCACGGCCAACCAGCCGCTCTTCTCGCTGCGCCAGGTCGAGTCCTGGCTGCGCCGCTATGGGAAGTCCTACCAGGTCTCGCTGGGAGATCGGGTGTGGCAACGCCTGAAAGCCGCCGGCGATTTGCGGCTGGGCGAGTTGGTGTCCCAGGCGGGGGCGCTGCTGACCGGCCGCCAGAACGCCCTCGGCGACGGTTCCGCCGGGGTTGGGAGCGCGGCGCTCGATCCGGAGCTGGCCGGGCTCGTGACGGAGCTGGCCGAGCAGCACGACCCGCTGACCGCGTACGAGTTCCTGTGCGAGCGCTACCTCGAGGCCCACTCCCGGCAGTTGTCCATCACCCGGGAGGACGTGGCCGAGCTGATGGTGCGCCTCGCGCACGCGGACGCCGGCACGATCCTCGATCCGGCCTGCGGCGTCGGCACGCTCCTCCTGACCCCGCTCACGACGCGGGACGTACGGGTGCTGGGCCAGGAGCTCAGCGAGACCTCGGCCGCCATCACGGCCTCCAGGCTGCGGCTGCGCGGCATCGACGCCGAGATCGTGGCCGGCGACTCCATGCGCCACGACGGCTTCGCCGGACAGCGCGCCGACGCGGTGGTGTGCGACCCGCCGTTCAACGAGCGGGCCTGGGGCTACGAGGAGCTGACCGGCGACCCGCGCTGGGAGTACGGCCTGCCGCCGCGCGGCGAGCCGGAGCTGGCCTGGGTGCAGCACTGCCTCACGCACGTCAAGCCACGCGGCCTGGTCGCCATCCTCATGCCCCCGGCCGCCGCGAGCCGCAAGGCGGGCCGCCGCATCCGCGCCAACCTGCTGCGCGCGGGGGCCCTGCGGGCCGTGATCGCGCTGCCGGGCTCCGACCTGTGGCTGCTGCGCCGCCCGGCCGCGGGCGAGCGGCCACCGTCCGACGTGCTGATCCTCGACGCCACCGCCGACCTGGCGAGCGTGGAGCCGGCCTGGCAGGCGTACTTGGAGGACCGTTCCGACCAGACCGTGCGCATCATCGACCTGCTGGCCGACGAGGTCGACATGACCCCGGCCCGCCACCAGCGCCGCGACGACGTCGGCAGGGCCTTCGCCGAGGTACGCGACCGCTTCCTCGCGGCCGCCGCCGTGCCGCCCGACCTGAAGGTCCTGGAGCAGCCGCTCGACCAGCCCGCCACCACCCTGGGCGACCTGATCAAGGAGGGCCTGGTGACCACGTCGCAAGCCCCGCCCAAGATGACCGCCGACGGCGGCGACGTGCCGGTGCTGACCTCCGACGACGTGCTCAACGGCACGCCGCCCTCCGGCGCCACGACCATGCAGCAGGGCCTGGTCGCGATCCGCCCGGGCGACGTGGTGGCCTCCTACTCCAGCGTGCGCGTGATGGCCGACGGCGGCGCGGTGCTGGGCCCGCACCTGACGCTCTACCGGGTGGACGCGCGCCGGCTCGACCCGGACTTCCTGGCCGGCTACCTGCGGGCCGCCGGTGGCCGGGCGTCGACCGGCTCCAGCAGGTTCGACGTGCGCCGCACCCGCCTGCCGCGCCTGTCGCTCAAGGAGCAGAAGGCGTACGGCGAGGCCTTCCGCCAGCTCGCCGTGCTCGAGGACGCCATTCGCGAGACCTCGACGCTGGGGCAGACGCTGATCAGGCTGGGCCTCGACGGCCTCGCCGACGGCCACCTGCACCCGCCTGCTCATGGCCTCACTCCGTGAGGCGGGCTCGGTCGCCATATGCCGCCGCCTTCCCCTGTCGCTCCTCCTCCATGCGACGGCACTCCCTCGCCGTCCTAACGCTGTAGTTTTTTCCGGATGTAGTAATTTCCTTGAAAGACTGCGGGGAGGGGCGAATGGTCATCGGCGACCGCTATGAGCTCGACGACCTCCCTCTCGGTCAGGGCGGCATGGGAGCGGTCTACGCCGGTCACGACCGCCACCTGGACCGCCGGGTCGCGGTGAAGCTGCTCAGGCTGCCCAGCGGCCCCGACCACGAGCTGGAGCGCCGCTTCATCCGCGAGGCCCGCATCCTGGCCCGGCTGGAGCATCCCGGCGCGCCGGTCCTCTACGACTTCGGCACCCACGAGCAGCGGCTTTACCAGGTGATGCAGTTCATCGAGGGCGTGACGGTCGCCGACGTGGTGAGCGAGCACGGCCCGCTGCCCGTGCCCTGGGCGGCCGCCATCGCCGCCCAGGCGTGCGCGGTGCTGTCGGCGGCGCACGCGTTGTCGATCTGCCACCGCGACCTCAAGCCGACGAACCTCATGCTCTGCCCGGACGGCAGCGTGAAGGTGCTCGACTTCGGCCTGGCCATGCTGCGTGACGCGGACGTCACCACGTTCACGAGGATCGGGCAGATCCTGGGGACGCCCGCGTACATGGCTCCCGAGCAGATCCAGCACGGCGTCGCCGAGCCGCGCAGCGATCTCTACTCCCTCGGCTGCGTCCTGCACGAGATGCTGACCGGAAAGCAGCTCTTCACCGGGCCGACCGACTACATGGTCTTCGAGAAGCAGGTCAAGGAGCGCCCGCCGGCCGTTCCCGGCATCCCGGCGGGGCTGAGCGCGCTGCTGTCGCAGCTGCTGGAGAAGAAGCCGGACGACCGGCCCGCCGACGCCAACGAGCTCTACGAGCGGCTCGACCCGTTCGCCGTCGAGCTGCCCATGCTCCCCGGCTTCCTCGCCAAGGCCCCGAGCCCGGGCCGCATGTACGCCCGCATGGCGGGCCGCGCGCTCAGCGGCTGAGCTCTCCGGAAAAGCGTTCCGACGGCTGCGCCACGCCCGCACCCAGCCGTGAACGCGCTCTCTCAATAACGGCGATCGTTATTTAACCTCCCTTGACAGAGCCGCATAAGCCCCGCGAATCTCTTGAGAGAGCGCTCTCTCATCCAATCCCCCGAAGTGAAAACACAGGAGGGCTCCATGACCCCTCGGATCCGGCTCGCCGTGCCCCTGCTCGCCGCCGCCCTGCTCACGGCCGCGTGCGGAGGCGGAGGGAACACGGCCGCCCCGGCGAGCACCAAGCCGGGAGAGAAGATCAAGCTGACCATCGGCCTCTTCGGCGACTTCGGCTTCAAGCCGCTCTACGAGGAGTACAAGAAGACCCACCCGAACATCGAGATCGTCGAGAACGTCACGCAGTTCAACGACCACCACAGCAACCTGGTCAAGCGGCTGGCCACGAACGCGGGCGCGGGGGACGTCGAGGCGGTCGAGGTCGGCTACATCAGCACGTTCACGGCGCAGCCCGGCAAGTTCGTCGACCTCAAGCAGTACGGGCTCGACAAGCGTCAGGCCGACTACCTCGACTGGAAGTGGCAGCAGGGCCTCAGCAAGGACGGGGCCCAGGTGCTCGGCCTCGGCACCGACGTCGGCGGGCTGGCCATGTGCTACCGCAAGGACCTGTTCGAGAAGGCCGGGCTGCCGACCGACCGGGACGAGGTGGCGGCGCTCTGGCCGACGTGGGAGCAGTACATCGAGACCGGCAAGAAGTTCGCGGCGGCGAACGTGGCCGGCGCCAAGTTCGTGGACTCCCCGGGCGAGATCTTCCGCGCCATGGTCAACCAGGCGCCCGTCGGCCTGTACGACGCCCAGGACAACATCATCGTCGGCTCCAACCCCGCCGTGAAGAAGGCCTGGGACCTGTCCAACCAGCTCACCCAGGAGGGCCTGACCGCCAAGCTGGCGGCCTTCTCGCCGCCGTGGAACACCGGCTTCGCCAAGGGCTCGTTCGCCACGATCATCTGCCCGGCCTGGATGACCGGCTTCATCCAGGAGCAGGCCAAGGACGCCTCCGGCAAGTGGGACATCGCGAAGGTCCCCGGCGGCTCCGGCAACAGCGGCGGCTCGCACCTGATGGTGCCGAAGCAGAGCAAGCACCCGAAGGAGGCGGCCGAGCTGATCGACTTCCTGACCTCGAAGGAGAACCAGGCCAAGGTGTTCAAGGAGGAGGGCACCTTCCCGTCGATCCCGGCGCTGTACGACGACCCGTCGATCCAGAACTTCACCAAGCCGTTCTTCGGTGACGCCCCCATCGGCAAGATCTACTCCGAGGCCGCCAAGGCGCTCAAGCCGCAGCACCTCGGCCCCAAGGAGGGCGACGTCCGCGTGGCCATCGGAAACGGCCTCGGCCGCGTCGAGCAGGGCAAGCAGACGCCGGACGAGGCGTGGGCGCAGGTGCTCGAGGACGTCAAGAAGATCAAATGAGCGCTCTTCCCCTCGCGATCTCGCGGCGGCGCAGGCGCAGCGTGCGGCACACCCTCGACCTGAGGGTGTCGCCGTACGCCTACGTGGCGCCGTTCTTCCTGCTCTTCTGCGCCTTCGGGCTGTTCCCGCTGATCTACACGGCCTGGGTGAGCCTGCACGAGTGGACGCTGCTGTCGGACACGCACGAGTTCATCGGGCTGGACAACTTCTCGACGCTGCTGGCCGACGGATACTTCTGGAACGCCACCTTCAACACACTGTCCATCGGCGTGCTCTCGACCGCGCCGCAGTTGGTGCTGGCGATCTGGCTGGCGCATCTGCTCAACGGGCGGCTGCGGTTCCAGACTCTGTTCCGCGTGGCGCTGCTGGTGCCGAACGTCACGAGCGTCGTGGCGGTCGTGGTGATCTTCAGTCAGCTCTTCGGCCGGGACTTCGGCCTGATCAACTGGGTCCTGTCGTGGTTCGGCGCCGGGCAGATCGACTGGGCGGCGGGCACCGCCACCTCGCACATCGCCTTGTCCGTCATGATCATGTGGCGGTGGACCGGCTACAACGCGCTGATCTTCCTGGCCGCCATGCAGGCCGTCCCGCGCGATCTCTACGAGGCCGCCACGCTCGACGGCGCGAGCACCTTCAAGCAGCTGCGCAGCATCACGATCCCGATGATCCGGCCGACGATCGTCTTCGTGGTCATCGTCTCCACGATCGGCGCCATGCAGATCATCGCCGAGCCGCTGCTGTTCGGGGCGAGCATGAGCGGCGGCGCCGCGGGCTCCACCGGCGGCCCCGACCGGCAGTACCAGACCCTGGCGCTGTTCGTCTACGAGCAGGGCTTCGGCAAGTTCGACTTCGGCTACGCCTCGGCGGCGTCCTGGCTGATGTTCCTGGCCGTGGTGCTCGTCGCCGGGATCAACTTCCTGATCACCCGCAGGATGAAGGGCGGGCTGGTGTGAGGCTGCGTTATCTGACCCTCATCGCGGTGGCGTTCTTCTCGGCGTTCCCGCTCTACTACAGCGTCGTCGTGGCCTCCCGGCACAACTCGGCGCTGGCCCAGGTGCCGCCACCGCTGATCCCCGGCGGGAACTTCTTCGCCAACGTCGCCCGCGTCTTCGACACGGTCCCGTTCGGACTGGCGCTGGCCAACTCGGTCCTCGTGGCGGGGTCGATCTCGATCGCGGTGATGTTCTTCTCGACGCTGGCCGGCTTCGCCTTCGCCAAGCTGAGGTTCCGGGGCAAGAACATCATGCTCGTGATCACGGTGGCGACCATGATGGTGCCCGCGCAGCTCGGCATCATCCCGCTCTACATGCTCATGGTGAAGCTGGAGTGGACCGGCACCACGTACGCGCTCATCGTGCCCGCGCTGGTCAACGCGTTCGGCGTGTTCTTCATGACGCAGTACCTGTCGCGCGCCCTGCCCACCGAGCTGCTGGAGGCGGGGCGGGTGGACGGCTGCACGACGTGGGGGCTGTTCTGGCGCGTCGTGCTGCCCGTCGCCCGACCGGCGGCGGCCGTGCTCGGCATGCTGACGTTCATGTCGGCATGGAACGACTACTTCTGGCCGCTGGTCGTGCTCAACCCGGACAACCCGACCGTCCAGGTGGCCCTCTCGACGCTGGCCAGCGGGTACGTCAACGACTACGTGCTGGGCCTGGCCGGCACCGCGATCGGCACCCTGCCGCTGGTGGCCGTCTTCGCGTTGTTCGGCAAGCAGATCATTGGTGGAATCATGCAAGGAGCTGTTAAGGGATGATTTTTCCCGAGGACTTCGTCTGGGGCGCCGCCACGGCCTCCTACCAGATCGAGGGGGCGGTCAAGGAGGACGGGCGGGGCCAGTCGATCTGGGACACCTTCTCCCACACCCCCGGGAACGTGGCGAACGGCGACACCGGAGACGTGGCCTGCGACCACTACCACCGCTACCAGGACGACATCCGGCTGATGCGCGAGCTGCGGCTGGCCGCCTACCGGTTCTCGATCGCATGGCCGCGCATCCAGCCCGACGGCGCGGGGGCGGTCAACCCGCGCGGGGTCGCGTTCTACGACCGGCTGGTGGACGAGCTGCTGTCCGCCGGCATCACGCCTTACGCCACCCTCTATCACTGGGATCTCCCCCAGGCTCTCGAAGACCGCGGCGGCTGGACGAACCGGGACACGGCCTACCGGTTCGCCGAATACGCGCAGGCCGTGCACGACCGGCTCGGCGACCGCGTCCGCAACTGGGCCACGCTGAACGAGCCGTGGGTGGCGGCGTTCCTCGGCTACGGCAACGGCGTGCACGCGCCGGGCCGCCGCGACCCGGCCGACGCCCTGCGCGCGGCCCACCACCTGCTGCTCGGCCATGGGCTGGCGGCGCGGCGGCTGCGCCCGGGCACCGTCATGCTCGTGGTCAACTCCTCGCCGGTGCTCACGCCCGCCCAGGTCAACGACCCCTCGGCGGTGGCCGGCGCGGCCGACGCGGCCGCCGCGCACCGCATTCATACGCTGCTGACCAGGCAGTTCCTGGATCCGGCCGTGTACGGCACGTACCCGCCGGAGGTCCTGGCGGCGGCCGAGCGCAACGGCGGGACGGACCACATCCGGGACGGCGACCTGGCGTTGATCAACGCCCCGATCGACCTGATCGGCGTCAACTACTACAACCCGTGCGTGGTCGAGTCCGGCCCCGGCCTGCCCGCCGACGCCGCCTGGCCGGGCTCGGAGGACGTGCGGTTCGCCACGGCGGACGCGCCCACGACCGCGATGGGCTGGCCGATCGTGCCGGACGGCCTGTCCCGCCTGCTGGTGCGGCTCTCGCGCGACTATCCGCAGGTCGGGCTCATGGTGACGGAGAACGGCGCGGCCTTCGACGACGTCGTCGAGAACGGCCGGGTGCACGACGCCGACCGCGTGTCGTACCTGGACGGGCACCTGCGCGAGGTGTGGCGGGCCATCGAGGCGGGCGCGAACCTGCGCGGATACCTGGTCTGGTCGCTGCTGGACAACTTCGAGTGGGCTGAGGGCTACCGGCGGCGGTTCGGCATCGTCCACGTCGACTACGCGACGCAGACCCGGGTCCTCAAGGACAGCGCGCTCTGGTACCGCGACGTCATCGCCAGGAACGGCCTGTAGATTTCTTACGTGCGCTCCCACTTGGTGCCCTCATGAGACGCCCCACCCTGGAGGCGGTCGCCGCCCGGGCGGGGGTCTCGCGCGCCACCGCCTCGCGCGTCGTCAACGGGCAGACCACGGTGGCGCCCCACATCCGCGACGCCGTGCTGCGCGCCATCGACGAGCTGGGCTACGTCCCCAACTCGGCCGCACGCAGCCTGGTCACCCAGCGCACCGACTCGATCGCGCTGGTGATCAGCGAGCCCGGCACGCGGGTCTTCTCCGACGACCCGTGGTTCGCCATGGCGATCAGGTCGGCGTCTATGGAGCTCGAGGAGGCCAACAAGCAGGTCGTGCTGATGATGGCGTCCAACGCCAAGAGCCACGCCCGGGTGGAGCGCTACATCGCGGGCGGGCACGTGGACGGGGTCATGCTGATCTCCATGCACGGCGCCGACCCGCTGCCGGCCGCGCTGTCCCGCCTGCGCGTCCCCGTGGTCTCGTACGGGCGGCCGGCCGTTCCGGTGGACATCCCGTACGTCGACAACGACAACGTGGGCGGCGCCGAAGCCGGGGTCAAGCACCTGGTGGAGTCGGGGCGGCGCCGGATCGCCACGATCGCCGGCCCTCAGGACATGATCGCCGGCCAGGACCGCCTGACCGGCTACCGCAACGTGCTGCGCGACTCCGACCTGCGCTCGATCGTCGCGGTCGGTGACTTCACCCGCGAGTCTGGCGCGGTCGCGATGCGTCAGTTGCTCGGGGACGACCCGTCGCTGGACGCCGTCTTCGTCGCCAACGACCTGATGGCCATCGGCGCCCTGCAGTCCCTGCGGCAAGCCGGCCGTCGCGTGCCCGACGACGTGGCCGTGGTGGGCTTCGATGACATCGAGGCCGCCAAATACACCGAGCCGCCGCTCACGACGCTCCGGCACCCGGTGATCGAGCAGGCCGCCGCCATGGTCCGGCTGCTGCTGGGATTGTTCGAGGGCGAGCCGGCCGACCCGATGATCCTGCCGACGGAGCTGGTGATCCGCGAGTCCGCCTGACTCTGCGGGCCAGGGCCTGGTCTCCACCGGCGCGGCCGTGGCCGCCGTCGTCTCCGTCGCCGAGGAGCACGGCGTGCGGGTGCGGGAGCCCGTGGTGCTCAAGGACTCGTTCAACCTGCGGATCCACCTGCGACCGGCGCCCGTCGTGGCGCGGGTGCCGCCGGTGACAGCGCTCGGGCGGCCGCGGCCCGAGAAGGTGCTGCGGCGGGAGCCGGACGCGTGGCTGCGCGACCCGAGCGGCGCCACCCGGTGATCACATGGAGGGACTCCTTTGTTGACACCGTATACCTCACTGTTTACGGTGTATACCCAAAGGGGGGCTCTTCATGCCGTTACGGATTCTGGCGCTCGTCACCTCGGGGGTCCTGTTCTACTTCGGCACGGGATTGGCGCCGAATCCGGCGTTGACCTGGATCGCGCCGCTGCCGGTGCTGCTCCTGGCGCCGCGGGCGGGCGCGGGGACCACGTTCGCCGTCGCGTTCCTCGCCTATCTGCTGGGACTGACCAATCAGCTGAACTTCTTCCTGCACACGCCGTCGGTGCCGCTGCCGATCGGGATCGCCATCCTGGCCGGGTCGTCCGTGGTGTTCGGCCAGATGGTCCTGCTGTTCCGGGCGCTGGGCCGGCGTGGGTCGCTCCTGCTCGCGACGTTCGTGCCGCCCGCGGTGTGGGTGGCGGCCGGCTATCTGACCGTGCTGACCAATCCGACGGGCATCATCTGGCCGTTCGCGACGTCCGTGGCGGACGTGCCGGTCGTCACCCAGATCGCGTCGGTGACGGGCGCCTGGGGTGTGGAGTACCTGGTGCTGCTGGTGCCGACCGCCCTGAGCGCTGTGCTGTGGCCGGGGCCGGGGACGCGGGCGCGGCTGCATACCGGGGCGGCGGCCTTGGCCGCGTGTGCCTTGACGCTGGGGTTCGGGGTGTGGCGACTGGGGACGGCGGGCGGGGCGGCCGAACAGCGGGTGGCGGTGATGTCGGCCGGCCGCTACCAGTGGGCGCCGGACGCGGCGAGCCCGGGCGGGCAGGCGCTGGTCCGCGACTACGCGCGGCAGATCTTCACGCTACCGGCAGCGACCAGAACGGTGGTGCTGCCCGAGGGCGCCTTCGGCACCGACGAGGCCAGTCTGCCCGGCGTGATCGCGCCGCTGCGCGAGGCCGCGCGTGAGCGGGGCGTGGACGTGGTGATCGGCGTCGTCCACACCACCCCGAAGATCAAGTACAACTACTCGGTCAACATCCCGGCCGACGGGTCCGAGCCCGACCTCTACGCGAAATGGCACTTCGCGCCCGGGGCGCCGTTCCATCGCGGCGACCGGCTGGTCTTCGCGACGCCGCAGATCGGCCTGGCCAACTGCATGGATCTCAACTTCCCGTCCCCGGCCCGCGACTACGCGCGGGCTGGGGCGAGCCTGCTGGCGGTGCCGGCGGCCGACGAGTTCGGCAACGGCTGGCAGCACAGCCGGATGGGGCTGCTGCGCGGCGTGGAGAGCGGCGTGTCGGTGGCCTGGGCGGCTCAGTGGGGGACGCCGATGATCTCCGATCCGTGGGGGCGGGTGCTGGCGGAGACCGACACGGAGACGGCCCGGGAGCCGTTCGTGGTGGCCGCCGCCGGCGTCCCCGCAGGGCCGGGCGCGACCGTGTACGCCCGGTTCGGCGACTGGTTCGCGTGGCTTTGCCTGGCCCTGGTGGCCGGTGGCCTGATCGCGGTGCGGCCCGTCCGGCGGGTCACGGCCCGGCCGGACGTCGAGCCGGCGGTCAGCGCCCTTCTCCTCTGAACCCGATCAAGGACACGGTCTTCACGAACGTGTCGATCAGCGGGGCGCGGAAGAGCGGTGACGCCTTCGACGCCAGGTCCGGCTTCGGCATCCGGGTCAACGAGATGCCCGAGCCCGGCCGGGGCCCGGCAGTCGGGTCGGCCACATTCAACGATCTCCGGTTCAGCGGCTCCCCCTCCAGAAGGAACCCCCGCCGAAGTGGGGGGCGGGGAAAACGGGTAAGTCGTGGGCGACGTGCGGAAAACGAGGCTAGAGCTCGGCCCGGGTGGGCAGGCCCTGCCAGTCGCTGACGCTGGTCACCGCCGCGGCGCTCAGCAGCGCCCCGCGGTGCAGTCGTTCCTGCGGGGTGAGGCCGTCGAGGGCGGCGCTGATGTAGCCGGCCGCGAACGCCTCCCCCGCGCCCGCCGTGTCCACGATCGGCACCTGCCAGCCCTGCACGTCGTAGCGCATGCGGTCGGCGCGCACGCTCGCGCCCTTCGCGCCGCGGTCGACCACGACCTCGCGTTCCGGCGTGAGGGCGGGCTTGACCAGGTCGAGCTCGTCCTGGCGGAGGAAGAGCAGGTGCGATTCGGAGGCCAGCTCGCCGAGCACCTCCTCGGCCTCGCGTACCGACGGCCAGAGCTCGGGAACGTACTCGACCGCGAAGGAGATCATCACCTCGGCGTTCTTGGCGGCGCTGACGGCGGCGCGCACGGCGTCGAGCGCGTCCCTGCCGAGCCCGGCCGTGACGCCGGTGACGTGCAGCATCTTCGCCGCGCCGATCCGGTCGATCGGCACGTTCCCCGGTGACAGCCGCGAGCCGGCCGATCCGGCGCGGTAGTGGGTGACCTTGAGGTCGCGGGCCACACGGGACTCCCTGAGCAGCAGCCCCGTGTTCATCCCCTCGGACACCCGCATGTCCGCCACGTCCACGCCCTCGCCCTTGAGCACGGTCAGCGCCCTGGCGCCCAGTTCGTCGTCGCCCACCTTGCCGAGGTACGCGCACCGGTGACCGAGCCTGGCCAGCGCCACGGCCAGTGTGAACTCGGGGCCGCAGACGTCCAGCCTGGCGTCGCTCTCGTGGCGTACCCGGCCACTTGAGACGACGCCGAGCGGCTCCCCGAGCGTGTAGACGTCCGTCATGAGGCCGACTGTAGTCGGTCAAGTCCTACCGAAACGGGATTTTTCTGCATTAGCCCAGGTTAAGGCCGTGATCAAATATTTTCTGTAACTTTAGCCAACCTTTTCCCCATTCCGTGCCTCAAAGTAGTAGAGGGAGTCCGGCCACCCCGGGCCGGCTCCAACGCGATACGGGGAGAGGAATCAGCACCCTCATGAGAAAGATCGCACTAGGTATAGTCTCCGCCCTCGTGGGTGGGGCCATGCTGGTGACTGGGGCGGGGGCCGCCTCCGCCACCAAGGCAGACACGCAGCTCAGGATCCGCAGCATCACGCCCGATCCGGTCGTGGTGAAGGCCGGTGCGGAGACCACTGCGTTCTTCGACATCGTCGCCAGCTCCGACGTCCAGAAGGTCGAGCTCAGCGTCGCGCCCGAGGACAACGGCTTCCGCACCATGCGTTCCAAGGAAGTCAGGGACCTCGAGTCCTGGCGCAAGGCGATCTCGTTCAACGAGAACGACCCGGCCGGCAAGTGGAAGGCCACGGCCGTGGCCTTCGACGGCAAGGGCAAGGAACTCGCCAAGGACGAGGCGATGTTCACCGTCGAGATCGAGAAGGGCAAGGCGGAGACGCGCATCTCGCGCTTCAGCGCCGACCCCTACAAGGTCCGCAAGGGCAAGAACATCTACTTCTCCGGCCGTCTCCTCGCCGATGATGGCGACGGCTGGGCGTCCGTTCGCGGCGAGAAGGTGAACATCTACGTCCGCACCAGCGGCTCCAGCGGCTGGAAGTGGGTCGCCTCCGACTGGACCGACCGACACGGCAAGTTCTACGCCAAGACCAAGGCGTACAAGAGCGGCTTCTTCCGCGCCGTGTACGCCGGCGACGACGAGCTCGAGGGGAGCACGAGCCGCTCGGACTACGTCCGGGTGTACGGCTCCTGGTGGCGTCGCTGATCAACACCCCTGAGGCCCGGTCCCTTCGCGGGGCCGGGCCTCCGGCTTTTCCGGACCTTCTGTCTGCTTCCAGGTTTATCGATCACCCGAACGGCGCATGGTCAGCCCCATTGTCGTGATCGACCTGGAAGGAGCCCCCGCATGCCGCATCCCCTCATCGCCCTCGTCCTGAGCATGACGAGCACGCTGGGGGCGGCCCCTTCACCGGACCTCACCGTGCGGTACGAGCCCGCCGGCTCGCCCCGCGCCGAGCAGGCCAGGAAGCTGCTGGCGGACAGCGGCGCGCTGAAGACGAAGATCAAACTGCCCAAGCCGGTCGAGGTCGTCGCCCGCGACTGCGACGAGCCGCGGGCCACGTGGGACGGCGAGGAGCGCCGGATCGCGATCTGCTACTCCCTGGTGGACAAAGTGCGCCGCACGCTGACCGGGATCGCCCAGACCGAGGAGGCCGACGCCCGCACCGCGGCCCACCGCGTCGACGCCGCGCTCACCGTGCTCTTCCACCACCAGCTCGGCCACGCCCTGGGCGCCATGAACGGCCTTCCCGACGACGAAGGGCAGGCCGACCGGTTCGCCGCGCTGACGCTCGTGGCCGACGCGCCCAAGCGGGTGATCCGCGCCGCCGAGGCCCGCCATCTGCTCGCCGGGCACGCCGGCGTCGACCACCTCTCCGGGCCCGAGGAGTCGGCCACGTTCGCCTGCCTGCTCTACGGCGCCGACCCGGCCAAGCACGCCCCCATCGCCAAGGGCGGCTGGGTTCCCGCCGAACGGGCCCCGACCTGCGCCGACGAGTACAACCGGGCCAAATCAGCCATCGGTGGCATGACCGTGAAAGCCGGGGCGTAGGGGGTAGCAGCGGAAGTATGGCTGAGGACCTGCTCCGAGACTTCGATCCGTTCGACATTTTCGACGCCGAGGCGGCCAGGCTCGACCGCTTCTTCAGCGGCCTCGACGAGAGCGCCTGGCAGCGGCCCTCCCGCTGTGCCGGCTGGTCGGTCCGCGACGTGCTGGCGCACCTGGCGGGCGAGGAGATGTACAACCACGCCTGCCTGAACGGGACCGTGCAGGAGCTGATGACCCGGCTGACCGTCGAGGGCGTGGCCGGGTTCAACGAGTTCAACGAGTGGTGCGTACGGCAGCGCCGGGGCCTGCCCGTCGAGGAGGTCCTGGAGGAGTGGCGGGCCGAGAACGGCGAGACGCGCCGGCGCATGCGCGACCTCGGCCCCGACGCCCTGCTCGACACGATGGCCGGGCCGTACCCCAACGGGCGGCAGGCCTTCCACTACGACTCCGAGTACGCCACCCACGCCGACGACGTGGGCGTCCCCGTGACCGACGAGGAGGCCGACGACAGGACGCTGTGGCGGGTCGCGGTGGGCCGGTTCGTGCTGGCGGAGCAGGAGGCCAAGGTGCAGGTCGAGCAGACGGCCGAGTACATCTGGGTGGCGGTGAACGGCACCACCGCGTCGATGTCGTACGCGGACTTCGTGGAGGCCACGGTGGGGCGGCTGCCCGCCTCCCACGGGCTCGACCCGCGTGTCGCCTCGGCCTTGAGGTGTCTGGCGTGAGAGGAGATCGAGGATGTGGCTGCGTAACCGCGCGGGCACGGAGCCACTGACCGCGCGCAGCCCGTTGCGTGCCCGGCGGATCCTGTCCATCGTGGCGCTGGTGGTCGGCGTCGTCGCGGCGGTGTTCTTCGTGACGCGCGCCATGAGCACGGGTGAGGAGGTCTGGCGCTGGGAGGCCGCGATCGCGGCCGCGGTGGCCATCATCGCGGCCGTCGACCTGGTGGTGCTGCGGCACCGCCGCTCAGGTGGTCAGCACGGCGAGCAGCAGTAGCAGGATCACCACGGCGCCGACCGCGAAGATCACCCATACGTGGGTCAGCGCCCACACGCGGAGGCGGTCGCCGTACGCCTGCGGGAAGAAGTCTCCCCCTGCCTCGATTCTGTTGATCGCCGCCACACGCTTGGCCAGCTCGGGATCCTCTCGCTCGAGGGCCTGCTCGATCTGAGCAAGGATGCGGCGTTCCCTTCCAGAGAGACTCATCACACCACCACTGCTGCTGCTCTCACGCCGGTGGAAGCCATTTACCCAGGGGTGGCGGCAGCATGCCGACGGCAAGGCGCTGTTCCCGTGCCTGTTCGACGTGCTCAGGATGGCGGTTGAGCCAGCCGGTGCGGGCCGGCGGCGACCCCGCCACCGCGCTCCCCGGCACCATGGGCCTCTAGTGCGGGAACGCCTTGGGCGGGCGGGGTGTGACCTCGTCGCGGAACGCCTCGACGACGGCGGCGATCTGCCGCGCCAGGACGGTGTCCTCGATGCGGTCGAGATAGAGGGAGCGCCGGGCCAGCCCGTCGAGGTCGACGGCGAAATAGATGGCCATGAGCGGATTGATGAACAGCTCGCTGCCGCGCGTGCGCTCGGTGAAGCGCACGTCGCCGAACTCGCCGCGGATTGCGGCGGCGATCGAGCCGTTCACGATGCTGAGGTGGCCGGGCATCTCGGCCTGGGCGTGGGCGACCGCGTCCAAGTAGAGGGCGCCCGGCTTCGTGGCCCTGGACAACGAGAACGCGCCCAGGTAAGCGCCCTCACGCTCCAGCGCCGCGAGGTTTTCGAGGACCTGCGCGTGGTTGACGCCGTGATAGGCGTCCACGCCGAAGCCGAGGCAGGCGACGATCTTCTGCGGCAGGTCGAGGCCGTGGACGGCGGCGAGGCTGGCCATGTCCTCGACCGGCGTGCCCAGGCCCGACTCGTCGCCGCGCATGAGGATGTCGGTGCCGCCGTCCACCAGGACGATCGCGTCGAGGCCGAGGTGCTCGGCCAGCCTGGCGTACGCGGCGCGGAGGGGCTGGACGCCGGCCTTGGGGAACGCGTACACGGTCGCGGGCATGCCCTGCCCGTGGAGCCAGCGGGCGAGGGCGCGCTCGGGGAGATACCAGTCGCGGGAGCAGGTGTCCGGGCCGACGGCGGCGACGTCTTCTGCCAGCCAGACGTCCAGGTCGAGGGCGTCGAGGCGGCTGAACGACAGGTTCGCCAGATGGACCTCCTTGCCCTGCTCGCGCAGCGCGAGGGCCAGCGGTAATCCGGCGTAGACGTCGAAGCCCCCGCCCGCGCCGGCCACGAGGATCCGGTGGGACGCCTCCAGGCGGGCGGACAGGGGCGAGTCGAGCACGCGTCACATCTTTCCGTAGATGCGGGCCCGCTATCCACGGTGAGCCGCTGAACGCGGCTCGCCGTATCTCTGCTTGAAGCGCTCGACGCGTCCGGCGGTGTCGAGGATGCGGCCGCGGCCGGTGTAGAAGGGGTGGCTGGCGGACGACACGTCCACGTCGACGACCGGGTACGTCTTGCCGTCCTCCCACTCGATCGTCTTGTCGCTGGTCAGCGTCGAGCGGGTGAGGAAGGCGAAGCCGACGCTCGGGTCGCGGAAGACCACCGGGCCGTACGCGGGGTGCAGGTTCTTCTTCATGCCCCGCTCAACATGGCGACAACGGTTTTCATTCCCTGTCGTAGGCGACCAAGGAGAGGGCTCCCAGCGCACAGGCCGCCGCCACCAGCCCCATGACCGCCGGATACCCGGCGACCTGCGCGATCCCGGCCGCCACCAGCGGCGCGACCGCCTTGGCCACGGTGATCGGCAGCGACAGGGCCCCGCTGAGCGACGCGTACGCGGCGGTGCCGTACCGGTCGGCGATCAACGCGGGCCGGGCGATCGTCGCCACCCCGAACCCCAGCCCGAACAGCACCACCGCCGCCACGGCCCCGCCCGCGCTCCGCCCGACCAGCGGCAGCAGCACCGCCGCCAGCCCCTGGAGCGCGAACATCACGGCCGTGATCAGCGCCACCCGCCAGCGCGTCTGCAGCCCCGTCGCGACCAGCCGCCCCGTCACCGAGAGCACCCCGAGCAGCCCGGCCACGGTCGCGGCGAACACGGGCGGGTGCCCGAGCGTGATCAGGTACGTCACCAGGAGCACCCCCATGACCGCCACCGCGCCGGTATGGGTCAGGAACCCGGCCGCCAGCAGCCAGAAGGGCCGCTCGCGCAGTGCCGCCCCGACGATCTCGCCCCGGTCCACGTGGGCGGGCGCCCTCCTGCTCCGCACGGCCAGCCCGTGGAGGGGCACGGCGGTGAGCGCGTACCCGGCGGCCAGGACGACCAGCGCCTGCCGCCAGCCGTACCGGTCGACGAGGAAACCGGTCAGCGGCAGGAAGATGCTGGAGGCGAACCCGGCGACGACGGTCACCGCCAGCAGCGCCCGCGCCCGCCGGGCCGCGTCGAACCAGGCCACGATCACCGCGAAGGCCGCCTCGTACAGCACCATCGCCGACGCCACGCCCAGCACCACGCACACGAGGTAGAGCTGCGCCACGGTCTGCACCTGCGACCACGCCAGCACGGCGCCCGCGCCCAGCGCGGAGCCCACCGTCATCAGCCCGCGCGCGCCGTGCCGGTCCAGCCAGCGCCCGACGACCGGCGCCACGACCCCCGACAGGAGGACGGCCAGGGTGATCGCCCCGGTGAGCTGCGCGACCCCGGCGTTCAGGTCACGGGACATCGGCGGAATGAACACCGAGAACGCGTAATAAAGCACGCCATATCCGGCGGTCTGGGTGATCGCGAGTGCGCCGATCATGCACGCGGGCGCCTTAGGGCCGGATGCGGCGATCACGTCACCCATCGTTCCCGTTCATCAACCGGAAATACGGTGATAAGCGTCACGTCGCCGCCAGTAGCGTCGAGACATGAGTCTTTCGTACGTGGTAACCGGCGGCGGGCGCGGCATTGGAAAGGCCGTCGTCGAGCGGCTCCTCGGCGAGAAGAACACCGTGGTCGCCATCGAACGCGACGCCGACGCCCTCGCCTGGGCCGGCGGCCGGGTGGTGCCCGTGATCGGCGACGCGGCCGACGAGGAGGTCGCCGCCTGGGCCGCGGACCTGGCCCAGGAGTCGGGCGCCTTGAAAGGGTGGGTCAACAACGCCGCCGTCTTCCGTGACGCCTCCGTGCACTCCTCCCCGATCGGCGAGGTCAGAGGGCTGATCGCGGCCAACCTGGACCTGGCGGTCGTCGGCTGCGCCACGGCCGTGCGCTGCTTCCTCGCCGCCGGCACCCCCGGCGCCATCGTGAACGTCACCTCCCACCAGGCCACCCGGGCGGTGCCGGGCAGCCTGCCGTACGCGACGGCGAAAGCCGGCACCGAGGGGCTGACCAGGGCGCTGGCCGTCGAGTACGGCAGGCGCGGCATCCGGGTCAACGCCGTCGCCCCGGGCACGGTGGCCACCGAGCGCTACGAGTCATTCCTGGCTTCCCGCACCCCGGAGGAGGCGGCGGCCGTCGAGGAGCAGTTGGCCGCGCTCCACCCCCTGGGGCGCGTGGCCACACCCGCCGAGGTGGCCGCCGTCGTGGCCTACCTGCTGTCGGACGACGCCGCGTTCGTCAACGGCGCCACGGTGCCCGTGGACGGCGGCCGCACGGTGCTCGGACTCGACCCCGAGGCCAAGTGATCAGCCGAGTCGCAGTCCTCCTGTCACGATGATCGCCGGGCCGCGTGCCGCGTGCGCCTCGGGCGGACAGGTCGCGTCCGGCGGTCTGCCGAAGGTAGGTTGAGGAGTCCGTCGGGACGCCCGCCGGGCCTCGATCGCCCTCCGCGAACTTACAATCCGCTCGCTCGCGAACACGTAAGGTAGCCGCATGGATACCACCCCCACCGAGGTTCTGCACCGCGTGTTCGGCTACGACTCGTTCCGGGCGGGTCAGCAGGAGATCATCGATCATGTCGTGGCCGGCGGCGACGCGCTCGTCCTCATGCCCACCGGCGGCGGCAAATCGCTCTGCTACCAGATCCCCGCCCTGGTGCGCCCAGGCGTGGGGGTGGTCGTCTCGCCCCTCATCGCGTTGATGCAGGACCAGGTCGACGCGCTGCGGGCGCTCGGCGTGCGGGCGGGGTTCCTCAACTCGACGCAGGGCTTCGACGAGCGCCAGCTGGTGGAGGCGGAGTTCCTGGCCGGCGAGCTCGACCTGCTCTACCTCGCGCCCGAGCGGCTGCGCGTGGAGGCCACGATGCGGCTGCTGGCCAAGGGTGACATCTCGGTGTTCGCCATCGACGAGGCGCACTGCGTGGCGCAGTGGGGCCACGACTTCCGGCCCGACTACCTCGCGCTCTCCGAGCTGCGCGAGCGCTGGCCGGAGGTGCCGCGCATCGCGCTGACCGCGACCGCCACCCCGGCCACCCACGAGGAGATCTCCTCCAGGCTCGGCCTCGATCAGGCCCGCCACTTCGTCGCCGGCTTCGACCGGCCCAACATCCACTACCGCATCACGCCCAAGAGCGAGCCGAAGAAGCAGCTGCTGGAGTTCCTGCGCACCGAGCATCCGGACGAGTCCGGCATCGTCTACTGCCTGTCGCGCTCCTCGGTCGAGAAGATCGCCGAGTTCCTGGTGGACAACGGCATCGCGGCGGTGCCGTACCACGCGGGGCTCGACGCCCGCACCCGCGCCGCCCACCAGGCCCGCTTCCTGCGGGAGGACGGGCTGATCGTGGTGGCCACGATCGCGTTCGGCATGGGCATCGACAAGCCCGACGTGCGCTTCGTCGCCCATCTCGACCTGCCGAAGTCGGTGGAGGGCTACTACCAGGAGACCGGGCGGGCCGGGCGCGACGGGCTGCCGGCGACCGCCTGGATGGCCTACGGGCTGCAAGACGTGGTGCAGCACCGGCGCATGGCCATGGAGGGCGACGACGCGCACCGCCGCCGCCAGGTCCTCCACCTCGACGCCATGCTGGCGCTGTGCGAGACCGTGGGCTGCCGCCGGGTGATGCTGCTCGACTACTTCGGGCAGAAGGGGTCCGAGCCCTGCGGCAACTGCGACACCTGCCAGACGCCGCCCGAGTCGTGGGACGGCACGGTCGCGGCCCAGAAGGTGCTCTCCACCGTGCTGCGGCTGGCCCGGGAGCGGCGGCAGAAGTTCGGGGTCGGGCAGGTGGTCGACATCCTGCTCGGCAAGAAGACCGCCAAGGTGCTGCAGCACGGGCACGACTCGCTGACCGTGTTCGGGGTGGGGGCCGATCTGGGCAACGCGGAGTGGCACGGGGTGGTGCGGCAGCTGCTGGCGCAGGGGTTGCTGGCGGTGGAGTCCGACTACGGGGCGCTGGTGCTCACGGACGCGAGCGCGGCGGTGCTGCGCGGCCAGCGCGAGGTGCCGCTGCGCCGCGACACCCTGCGGCCGGCCCGCGCCAAGGTCGCGGCCCAGGCGAAGTCGCGGCCCGAGGCCGCCGCGCTGCCCGCGGAGGCCGCCCCCGTCTTCGAGCGCCTGCGGGCGTGGCGGGCCTCCGTCGCCAAGGAGCAGGGCGTTCCGGCGTACGTCATCTTCCACGACGCCACGCTGCGCGAGATCGCCACCCGCTCCCCGTCGACGCTCGCGGAGCTGAGCACGGTGAACGGCGTCGGGGAGAACAAACTGGCGAAATACGGCGAGCAGGTCCTCCAGACGCTGGCCGGCGGCGGCGACGAAGGCTGACCGTGACGGACAACGAAATCTGGGATCCCTTCGGGACGCTGCGCCGGGCGCTGTGGATCGGCGAGGGGAGCATGGTGGTGGCGACGGCCGCACGAAGAACGGTCGTCGCCACCACGTCGGTCGGCCTGGTCTCGGCGGTTCGCCCACGCCGCGCCGCCGATCGACCGGGCGTACGTGTTGAGTCTGCCCCTTGGCACGATGGGAACCCATCCGTTCACGATCTTCTCACCGTAGCGGCCAGTGATGGCGGGATTTCCGGGGCTGTCTTGACGTACAGGGTGATCGTACGGTGTCGGTGCGCCGCGTGCGGGGGCGGGTAAGACGTACTGACCGGTTAGGTTAGGTGCGGCAGGACGACCAGTTCGGGTCGCGGCCCAAGTAGGCGAGCAGGTGGTCCTGGGCGGGCGCGTCGGCGGGGACGGTCAGCCGCGCGGCGAACCGGGCCGGGCGGTCGGCCTGCGTGATGAACAGCCGGGCCAGGTCGAGCAGTTCCTCGGCCATGAGGGATGGGATCGGGCGGTGCTCGCCGCAGGTTCTGGCCACGTCCCAGCCGTGGACGGCGATCTCGATCGCGCCGACCGCGGCCACCATCGGGCTCGTCAGGTGGCGGTCGTGAACGGAGATCACGTCGTGGGCGAGCGTGCCCACCCAGACGCCCAGGACCTCGGTGGCGTCGTCCCGCAGGACGAGAGCCGGATTGCCGGCCCGGGCCCTGCGCAGTCGGCCGATCTTCCTGGTGCGGGGGCTGATGTGGCCGGTTGCGGCCTCGTTCAGGGTTCTGAGGGAGTCGTTCACGTGGTCGAGGAGCTTGTCCAGGCTCCAGCCGGCGCAGGGGGTGGGGCGGCAGAGGGTGGCCGGGGTGACGACGCGCAGGCTGCCCAGCGTGTAGTCGATCGCCCGTTCCAGCAACGCCACGCCCGCTGTCAGCGCCAGTCCCCGCCGCTCGCCGTCCATATCGCCTCCTTGTAGATGGAGACCACGGGGCGGGGGGAAAATCATCGGCCCGACGGTGAATTCCTCCCACGAGCCCGTGCTTCCGTCCCTTTCGCCGGCCCCCGGCTCCCGGCCCTCCCTCTGGCCGACGGTCCAGCCGGACGCGCCCACGGCAGGAAAGCAGCCCCCGAGAGACCAAGAGGGCGGGGAGGCCCGTGCGAGGGCCAGACGCCACGGGTGGTTCGCACGCGGGCACCGGCTGCGGGAGCAGGTCGCGGGGTGGGGCGTTTTCGTGGTTCGCGCGCAACCACGGGATCGATGGGCCGGTGGCGCGGGCCGTGCGGACGCGGCCGACGCGGGAACCTTCTGCCGCCATCCGGAGTAGAGAGAGCGAGGAGGTCCGATCATGCGGATGGTGGCGAGGCCGCGCCTGGCTGCGGGGGCCGCGGCTGTGGCAGTGGGGGTGGCGGCGGCCGTTTCAGGATGCACCGGGGCCGGCGAGCGGCCGCCGACGGGGGCCGCGAGCGCGAACCCGTCCACAAGCCCGGCCGCGAGCTCCGGCGCCGCGAGCGCGAGCCCGTCCGCAAGCCCGGCCGTGAGTTCCGGCGCCGCTTCGGCCCCGCCCCAGACCTCCGCCTCCAGCCCCAGCGCCGTTGTCACCGGAGAAGGGTGCAACGGGACGCAGGTGCTCCTCGGCAACGGGTTCCCCGAGGTCCGGGGGACGGCCGAGGGTGCCGAGCTGTGGGGGCTGCTCTTCACCAAGGGGCCGCCGCCGCTTCCCCGCGGCGAGGAGGTCAAGATCGTGTGGCGGATGACCGGTGAAGGGCCGTTGCAGATCAGGGCCACGCTCCCGGACGGCACGCGGGCGAAGCTCGCCTGGGGACCCGAGGAGCATGGCGGGTCGAGCTGGCGGCGCCCCGGTCAGGAGTGGGGCACCGGGTTCGTCTTCCCCGAGCGCGGCTGCTGGAAGGTCGAGCTGACCCGTACGCGGAGCTCAGGGCACGTGTGGCTCCCGGTCCGCTAGGGCGCGGTCGACGAAGGACGTCACGTCGTCCAGGACCTCGTCCTTGTTGGTCTCGTTGAAGACCTCGTGCCTGGCCCCGGGGTAGATCCGCTCGGTCAGGTCCGTGCCCCGCACGGCGTCGATGCCGGTCCGGCTCGGCCCCAAGGGCACGAGCTGGTCGTCGTCGCCGTGCACCCAGAGCGTGGGCAGCGCCCCGAAGGTCCCGCCCTTGGCGATCGTGGCCAGTGACGTGGCGAACGCCTCCAGCGTGGCCCGCTTGAAGGGGCCGTGCCAGACCAGCGGGTCGGCGGCGTACGCGGCCCTCACGGCCGGGTCGCGGGAGAGCGTGGCAGGGTCGATGGGGATGTCGGGGATCTCGTCGAGCGCCAGCAGCGCGGGGACGACCTCCCACTCGCCGATCACCGGGCCGGACAGCACGAGCGCGGCCAGTCCGGCGCCGTAACGCTGGGCGTAGCGGGCGGCGATCATGCCGCCCATCGAGTGGCCGATCACCACGACCGGCACGCCGGGGTGGTCGGCCCTGGCGCGTTCCTCGACGGAATGCACGTCGGTGACCACGTCCTCGAAGTCCTCGATCAGCACCCGGTCGCCTTCCGACCTGCCGTGCCCGATGTGGTCGAGGCCGTAGACGGCGGCGCCGTGCCTGACGAGCCGGTCGGCCACGTACTCGTAGCGGCCGATGTGCTCGCCGTACCCGTGGATGAGGACGACCACGTAGCGGGGCCGGTCGTTGGGCCACTCGCGGACCGTGTTGAGCCCTCGGACGCCGGCAAATGTGTGCTCTCGCGACTCGGCCATGCCGGTGAGCGTACGTCGAGGGCCCGTCGCCCCACAACCGCGTCCGGTGGACCGGGCGAGGACTGCGCAGCGCGGTGTGGACGGCGTGCGGCCCGGTCATCGGCATACGCTGGTGCTGGTCTTTCACGACATACGGTGAGGGAGGATCGTGATCCCGCTGCCGATGAGGGAGATCGCGCCCGGGGCGGTGCACGTGCCCGGCTGGCTCACGCCGGACGAGCAGCGGCGCCTCGTCCTGGCCTGCCGCGAGTGGGCCCGGGGCCCGGTGCCGATGCGGCACACGGTGTTGCCCGGCGGCGGCGTCATGTCGGTGCAGACGGTGTGCGTGGGCTGGCACTGGCAGCCGTACCGGTACACGCGGCTGGCCCACGACGTGAACGGCCGCAAGGTGGCCGGCTTCCCCGACTGGCTCGGCGATCTGGGCCGCCGGGCCGTGGCCGAGGCGTACGGCCGCCCCGCCGACGACTACGCGCCCGACACCGCGCTGATCAACTTCTACGACGGCCAGGCGAAGATGGGCATGCACCAGGACAAGGACGAGAAGTCCGACGCCCCGGTGGTGTCGCTGAGCATCGGGGACAGCTGCCTGTTCCGTTTCGGCAACACCGAGACGCGCGGCAAGCCGTACACGGACGTCGAGCTCGCCTCGGGCGACCTGTTCGTGTTCGGCGGCCCGTCGCGCCTGGCCTACCACGGCGTGCCGAAGGTCTACCCGGGGACGGGCGATCCCGGCACCGGGCTGGCCTCGGGCCGGCTCAACATCACCATGCGGGTCACCGGCCTCCGATGACGTAGTCGAAGTCGTCGTCGGAGAGCGTGCGCCGCAGGATCCGCAGCACCTTGGCGGCGTCGTCCTGTGGTCCTTCCATGTAGAAGGGCTTGCCGTTGCGCCCGAAGGTGATCGCCGAGCCGCCCTCCCACTTGCCCAGCGCCTCGGCCGCGGGCCCGAAGTGCTCGTTCGGCTCGAAGCCGAGCGTGCGGGCGTGGTCGACCGACCCCAGCACCAGGTGCCTGGCCAGCTCGAACGGCGCCTCCTGCCAGCCGGAGTACTCGCCGAAGAAGAATTCGCGGAAGCGCCGCAGCTCGCGTTCGTCCATCACCTCGGGGCCCATGACGTTCTTCACGCCGAGGCAGTAGACGTCGGCCAGATAGCCGGTGACCGACAGCTTGTCGAAGCCGTGCCGCCGGGCGACGAGCACGCACACCATCCCGTCGACGCCTGCCTCGGGCGCCTCGTCGGTCCATCCGAGCGCCGGGTCCACGCCGAGCCCGGCGCTCCAGCCGACGTTGATCCAGGATCCGACCACCTCGGGCTCGGCGGTGTCGGCGGTCTCCGCGGCGATCTCCCGCACCAGAGGCGCCACGGCAGACGGCGGCACCTTGAGTGCGCGGGCGATCTCCTTGGGGGACTTGCCCTGGGCGCGTAGCTCGCGTACCTGCTTCTTCAATTCCATGTCCACCGGGGCAGCCTAAGAGCTATCCCTTAAATCGGGATAGTCCGGGTCCCCTACCCGGCCCCTCTACCTGCGCGGGCGAACATGCCTGTGGCTGGACTCCTGCTTCGCCGACTCGGCCGACGGTTCCCCATCGGTGTTCTCGCGGCCGAGGGGATTGCCACGCAGCATGCCGGCTTCTTCCAGAGCTCAACCGACGGACGTGGTCACCGTGTCCACCCCGGTCTGGGTGACGGCGCGTCCTGAAACCAGGACAAGGGCGAGGTTGCGCAGGTCGGCGATGCGGTCGAGCGGGTCGCCGCGGACCGCGAGGAGGTCGGCCCGCTTGCCGGCCTCCAGGCTGCCGGTCACCGCCCCCACCCCGCAGGCGTCGGCGGCGCGCACGGTGGCCATCTCGAGGATCTCCGCGTTGCCGAATCCGGCGTGCGCGAACACCTCCAGACCGGCGACGTACCCGTCGGTGTTGTTGTCCACTCCCGCCGAGCCGAACCCGGCGTCAGTGCCCGCGATGAGGCGCACTCCCGCCTCCCGCATGGCCACGACCCCGTCGAGCCAGGCGTCGATCATCTCGGCCCCGAGCGTGTCGCGCAGCCTCCAGAACACGCCGTGCACGGTGGGGCAGACGTACGTGCCACTGGCCGCGACCAGGTCGGCGAGCTCGGCGTCGTAGCGGTGGCCGGAGGAGGTGAAGAACGAGCAGTGCTCGATGGTGGCCACGCCCGCCTCCACGGCGCTGCGGATCGCGGCGTGCGCGTGGGCGTGGGCCGCCACACTCTTGCCGCGGGTGGCCGCCTCCTCCACGACGGCGCGGATCTGGCTCGTGGTGTACTGCGGGACCCAACTGGGCGGCGCGCCGGGCGTCATCTGGCCGCCGGAGGCCATCACCTTGAGGCAGTCGGCGCCGGCACGCAAGTTCTCCCTGGCCACGCGGCGGATGCCGGCCTCGTCGTCGGCCTCGCCGCCCATGTACCAGCAGTGGCCGCCGGTGATCGTGATGGGCCGGGTCGCGGCCAGGAGGTGCGGGCCGACGGCCAGGCCCTCCTCGATCGCGTCGCGTAACGCGAGGTCGAGGAAGCCGCGCCCGCCGAGGTCGCGGGCCGTGGTGACGCCGGCGGACACCAGCTTGCGCGCGTTCTCCGCCATGCGCAGCAGCAGGTGGCGGTCGCTCTCGGCGCTCCGCCGCGTCACCGGGTCCACCGTGGCGTCGAACCCGAGGTGCACGTGCGCGTCGATCAGCCCCGGCAGCAGCGTGTGGCCGGGCAGGTCGACGATCTCCTCGGCCTCGCCGGCGCTGCCGCGCGGCCCCACGGAGACGATCGTGGCGCCGTCCACCGCGACCTCGCCGTCCTGGATCACCCCACCGGGACGCCCGGTCAGCACCCTGGCGGCGCGAAAGATCCGCATGCCCCCAGACTGCCACCGCCATAAGCCCGCGGGAAGACGATCGTAAGAGCGGCCCGGCACCGTGGGGGCACCGGAATACGAGCACGAAGGACGGCAGCGATGCCCCAGACCGTCGAGTTCGACCTGACCCATGTCTTCGACGCCCCCCGCGAGCTGGTGTGGGCGGCCTGGACCGAGCCCGAGCGCTTCTCCCGGTGGTTCGGCCCGCGGACGACGGCCACGCCGGTCGGCCGGATCACCTTGGACGCCCGGCCCGGCGGGGTCTGGCGGGCCGCACTGGTGGGCGAGGAGGGGTTCGAGGTGCTGCTCGACGGCACGTATCGCGAGGTACGCGCGCACGAGCGGCTGGTGTTCACGACCGGCGACCCCGACGAACCGGGCGACGGGCCCGCCTCGGTGGTGACGGTCGACTTCACGGACGCGGACGGCAAGACGAAGATGCGCTTCCGCCAGCGCGGCGTCAACATCGAGCAGACGGGCTGGATGGAGTTCTTCGACCGCCTGGCCGAGCACCTCACAGCAGATTCAGAGCGTCGTCCAGCTTGAGCGTGGTCCCCTGTTCGTACGCGGCCGCGAACGCCTCCTCCCCGAGCGCGTCGCGCACCCGGGCCGACACCCGCTCGATCTCTGCCCGCTCCCATGGCCCCGCGGGCGTCCGGTGGTGCTCCCTGCCCGCGGCCGCCAACCCCAGCAGCCTGGCCGCCTTCTCGGTCGCCCCCGAGGCCGAGGCCGCGGCCTCCACAATGCCCGCCTGCCCCCGGGGGTCCCCGATCTTCTGCGCGGCGGCCAGCGCCTCCGCGTGCAGCGCCAGGGCTTCGGCGGGGTCGCCGCGTAGCTCCGCCAGGCAACCCAGCTCGGTGAGCACGTCGGACAGGTACAGGACCGGCTCGACGTCCGGGCCGCGAGGCACCCCTTCCAGCAGGCGGAGGAGGTGTTTCTCGGCCAGCTCCACCCGGCCGGCCCGGCGCGCGGCGAAGGCCAGGCCCATCTCCGCCTGGATCTCACCGTCGCGGAAGCCCTGGTCGGCGGCCAGCTTCATGGCCCGCTCGGAGATCTCGATCGCGCGGTCGTAGTCGCCGCTGTGCATCGCGATCCAGCCCAGCCAGGCGGTGTGCGTGGCCACCGTGGGCCACAGGCCGAGGTCCTCCGCCATCCGCAGCCCCTCGCCGAACAGCCGGTTGGCCCGCTCGACGTCGTAGGTCATCTCGGCCACCGACGCCAGCCACTCCGTGGCCCGCAGCCGCCCCCAGCGGTCGCCGAGCTCGGTGAACAGCCGGACGCTCTCCCCCGCCAGGCGCTCCAGCGCCTCGACGTCCCGCTGCGTGAAGGCGTCCATGGCCTGCCTGATGAGCGCGGCGGCCACGCCCCACCGGTCGCCGACGGCCCGGAACGTGGTCAGCGCCCGGCGCGTCAACTCCTGCCCCGTCGGCATGTCCCCGACGTGCATGCTGAGGAACAGCTCGGCCCTGGCCCGGTCGCCGGGATGGGCGACGGCCGCCAGCAGGGGCTCGAACTCGACCCTCTCGCCGAGCGTGACCGCGAACCCGGCGTGCCATGCCGCCGCCCTGGCTCTGGCCGGGGAGGGCTCGCCCGGAACGGCCAGGGCCGCCGCCAGCGACCGGCGGCCCTCGGCCAGCCTGCCGCGCAGGTACCAGTACCAGGTGAGGGCGTTGACCAGCCGCGCGGCGGCGTCGGCGTCCGCGTGGGCGATCGCGGTGTCGAGCGCCGTACGCATGTTGGCGGCCTCGGCGTCCAGGCGCAGCAGCCAGTCGCGTTGCTCGTGGCCGTAGAGCTTCGGCTCGGCCTGCTCGGCGAGGGACAGGTAGTGGCGCAGGTGCGCGAGGCGTACCCGGTCGAGCTCGCCCGCGTCGGCCAGCCGGGCGACGCCGTACGCGGACACCGACTCCAGCAGCCGGTAACGGACTCCGCCCGGGGCGTCGGCCACGACCACGAGGGAGCGGTCGACCAACCTGGACAGCAGGTCGAGCACGTCGAGGCCGGGCTCGGAGTCCCCGCACACCGCTTCCGCGGCCTCCATCGTGCAGCCCTCGGCGTGCACGGCCAGGCGGCGCAGGACGCGGCGCTCCTCCTCGGAGAGCAGGTCCCAGCTCCAGTCGATCACCGCGGTCAGCGTCTGCTGGCGGGCCGGCGCGCCGCGCTGCCCGGCGGCCAGCAGCCGGAACCTGTCGTCCAGCCTGGCCACCACGCCCTGCACGCCCAGCGCCCGCACCCGGGTCGCGGCCAGCTCCAGCGCCAGTGGGATGCCGTCCAGCCGCCGGCACAACTGGGCCACGGCCTGCGCGTTGCCCGCGTCGAGCGCGAAGCCGCGGGCGGAGGCCGCGGCGCGGGTCACGAACAGCCTGACCGCGTCGGAGCCCGCCATGGCCGTCAGGTCGGCGCTCCCCGGCACGTCGAGCGGCGGCACGCTCCACAACACCTCGCCGTCCACGGCCAGCGGCTCCCTGCTGGTGGCCAGGATCCGCAGGTCCGAGCAGGCCCGCAGGAGCAGCTCGGCCAGCTCGGCGACCTGCTCGACCACGTGCTCGCAGTTGTCGAGGACGAGCAGCATCCGGCGCTGCCGGAGCGCGCCCGCCAGCTGCCCCGCCACGTCGGCGGAGTCGGCTCCTTCCCTGATGTCCAGCGCGGCCATGACGGCCTCCGCCGGCGTGCGCGACGCCTCGTGCGGTCCGCCGCGGGCGGACTGGTGCAGCCCGACCTGGACCGCCGGGTCGAGCTCCACCAGCCAGGCGCCGTCCGGGAAGCCGTCCAGGAGCCGGTTCGCCGCCTCCAGCGCGAGCCGGGTCTTGCCGACCCCGCCGCTGCCGGTGAGCGTCACCAGCCGCTCCTCCTCGACCAGCGCGCACACCTCGGCCAGTGCCTCGTCCCTGCCTATCAGCTTGCTGACGGCGGCGGGCAGGTTGGTGCGCGGCCGGTCGGCGGACACGCTGAGCGACGGGTCCTGTCCGAGTATCGCCTGGTGGAGGGCGACGATCTCGGGCCCTGGGTCCAGGCCGAGCTCGTCGGCCAGCCGCTCGCGCAGCTCGCCGTAGCTGGCCAGCGCCTCGCTCTGGCGTCCGGCCCGGTAGAGAGCCCGCATGTGCACGGCACGCAGCCGCTCCCTGAGCGGGTGGCGGGCCACCAGGTCGCCCAGCTCCCCCACGAGCAGCCCGTGCTCGCCCAGCTCCAGGCGGGCCTCGGCGTGCTGCTCCAGCGCCGACAGCCGCTGCTCCTCCAGCCGGAGGATGGCCGGGCGGGTGTACTCCTCGTCGGCGAAGTCCGCGTACGCGGGACCCCGCCACAGCGCCAGCGCCTCGCCCAGCAGCCTGGCCTTGGTGCGTGGGCTGCCGGCGGCCTCGGCCTGGGTCAGCAGCCCGGCGAAACGCTCGGCGTCCACTGCGCCGGGGTCGGGGCGCAGCAGGTAGCCGGGGGCGCGGGAGACCACGAGGTTCTTGCCCCCGGCTTCGGCGTCCTCCAGCGCCTTGCGCAGCTGCGAGACGCGCACCTGCAGCGCGCCCGCCGGATTGCCGGGCGGCTCCTCGCCCCACAGGTCGTCGACCAGCCGGTCGGCGGACACCGGGTGCCCCTCGTGGACCAGCAGGTCCACCAACAACGCCCGGACCTTGAGACCGGGGATCGTGACGGCCTCACCGGCGTCGGTCCACACGGCCAGCGGGCCCAGCACCCCGAAACGCATGCTCGTCACCCTATGCGCGGCCGTAAGTCCGCGAAAAGAACATCGGAAGCCTCTTCCCGCACCGTGGAGGCAACGGAAAAGGGGAGTGAGATGAACACCGAGATCACCGATGTCCGCGCCGGGCGCCGCGAATGGACGGGGCTGGCCGTTGGACGGGGCTGGCCGTCCTGGCCTCCGTGGCCCTCCTGCTCTCCATTGACGTCAGCGTCCTCTATCTGGCGCTGCCGCGCCTGAGCGCCGACCTCGGCGCCACCGCCTCGCAGCAGCTGTGGATCGTGGACGTCTACTCGTTCATGCTGGCCGGTTTCCTGATCACCATGGGCACGCTGGGCGACCGGATCGGCCGCCGCAGGCTGCTGATGATCGGCGCGGCGGCGTTCGGCGCGGCGTCCGTGCTGGCCGCGTGCTCGGTGAACGCCGAGACGCTCATCGCCACCCGCGCGCTGCTCGGCGTCTCCGGGGCGACGCTGCTCCCGTCGTCGCTGGCGCTGATCAGGAACATGTTCCACGACGTCAAGCAGATGGGCACCGCGATCGGGCTCTGGTACGGCTGCTTCATGCTCGGCATGGCCGTCGGCCCGCTGGTGGGCGGGGTGCTGCTGGAGCACTTCCGGTGGGGGTCGGTGTTCCTGATGGGGGTGCCGTTCATGGCGCTGGTGCTGGTGGCCGGGCGCACGCTGCTGCCGGAGTACCGCGACCCCGCCGCCGGCCGTCTCGACCTGGCCGGCGTCGCGCTGTCGCTGGCGATGATCCTGCCGGTCGTGTACGGGCTCAAGGAGATCGCCAGGAGCGGCTGGGACCCGGTGGCCGTCGCCGCGATGGCGGCCGGGGCGGCGTTCGGAGTCGCGTTCGTCCGGCGCCAGCGCCGGCTCGCCGACCCGCTGCTCGACCTGCGCCTTTTCGCCAACCGCGCCTTCGCCGCCACGCTCGGGATCATGCTGCTGAGCGGCATCGTCATGGCGGGCACGACGCTGATGACCACCCAGTACCTGCAGACCGTCCAGGCGTTGTCGCCGCCGGAGGCGGGGCTGTGGCTGGTGCCGCAGAACATCGCCATGATCCTGGCCCTGACGGCGGCGCCGGCGATCGCGCGCCGCGTCGGCGCCGCGCACGTGATGGCGGCCGGGCTGGCGCTGGGCGCGGCGGGCCTGTTCCTGCACACGCAGGTGCCGAGCGCCGGCGGCACCGGGCTGGTCGTGACCGGCCTCGTCCTCGCCTCGGCAGGCATCGCGCTGCCGATGGGCGTGGGCAGCGGCGTGATGATGACGGCCGCGCCCCCGGAGAAGGCCGGGTACGGTCAGCACCGTCGTCTTCATCGGCCTGGCCGTCGCCACGATCGCGATCCTGCGCCGCCACGACGCCACCACGTGACCACCCGTACGGCGCCGCGGCCTGACCCGCCGGCTTACGGCGGTGCGCGCAGCGGCGACGTGGCGACCTCCGGCGAGGCCACGACCGATCCCTGGCCCGGCACCGAACGGGCCGTGATCTCCACACCCCGTCGTGCAGGACATGCAGGACATGAACGTGGGATGGGCGGCGCGACGCCCCGTGGACGGCGGGCTCATGGGGCGCCCGGAGAGGGCGGCCTCAGCCGGTGCCCGGGGAGGGGCGGTGCCTTCCTGGCCGAGCCGCGATAGACGGCCGCGTCGTAGCGGCGCTCGTTGTCGTCGAGCTTGTCCCGCGCCGCCGCCACGAGATCCACCCCGAGCACGTCGGCCAACCGCACCAGGTAGAGCGTGACGTCACCCAGCTCCGTACGCACCCTGGCCAGCGTGTCGGGATCCGGGCTCCCGGACTCGTCGGCGGTGAGCCACTGGAATTCGGCCACCAGCTCCCCCACCTCGCCCGCCAGCGCCATCACCAGGTTCTTCGGCGTGTGGAACTGCTCCCAATCCCTTGCCCGGGCAAAGTCCCGCAGGCGTACGGCAAGGTGCTCCAACTCCGTCGTCACGTCCCACGACCCTACCCACCCCCGCCGGTATGTTGCTGAAGGTGAACGGGGTCGAGCTGTTCCTGTTGGGCCGGACGTTGATGAGGATCGGCGAGGACGCGATGCCGAGCGAGGGCATCGGCGAGCAGTCGGCGAGCCTGCGCACGGTCCTGATCGTGCTGAGCGACCTGCGCGGCCACCCCGGCACCACCGTGGGCGAGATCGCCACCCGCTCCGGCCTGCCGCAGAGCGCCGTGTCGGCCACCGTCGCCCGCCTGCGGTCGGCGGGCGCGGTGCTCGCCGAGACTGACCCGGGAGACGGGCGGCGGACAGTACTCCGCGAGGCCCCGGAGGTGCCGGAGGTGCCGGAGCAGGTGACGCGGGTGCGTGACACGCCGATCGACGACGTGCTGGCCACCGCGTTGGGCACGGACGACCGCGACCGCGTACGCGAGACCGTCGAGGCTCTGGAAGAGCTGGCCGACCGCCTGGTCCCCGGCCTGAGACGCTGACCTGAGGGTCCGCGGCCCCGAGGGGTTCAAACACAAGATCGATTGAATCTTCACCGTGTACGCTTCGGCGCGTGTCCGAATTATCCGTGCCCGGCTACGAGATCAAGGGCGTGATCGGGCAGGGCGGCTTCGGTGTCGTGTACCTCGCCCTGCAGTCGGCCGTGGGCCGTGAGGTCGCGCTCAAGGTCGACAACCGGGTCCTGCTGTCCGACCGCGACCGGCGCCGCTTCATCCGCGAGGTCACCGCGGCCGGTGCCCTGTCCGGGCATCCCCATGTGGTGCCGGTCTACGACGCGGGCCTGCTGCCCGACGGGCGGCCTTACATGGTGCTCGAGCTCTGTCCGGGCGGCTCCCTGTCCGGTCGCAGGCTCGGCCCCGCCGAGGCGCGGGACGTGGGCGTGCGCATCGCGGACGCGCTGGCCGCCGCGCACGAGCAGGGCGTTCTGCACCGCGACGTGAAGCCGGGCAACCTTCTCATCAACCGCTACGGCCAGGTGGCTTTGTCGGACTTCGGCCTGGCCACGATGCCCGCCTCCGGGCCGGAGGCCTCGGTGACGAGGGAGTCGTTGACGCCTTCGTACGCGCCGCCCGAGGCCTTCGACCTGGCCGAGCCGAGTCCGGCCGGCGACGTGTACGCCCTGGCGGCCACCGTCTACGCCCTGCTGTCCGGCCGCCCGCCCCGCTTCCCGGAGAACGGCGTCCCGAACCTGGCCATGATCCTGGCCCTGCACCGCCTCCCGGTTCCGGAGATCCCGGGGGTGCCGCCCGCGCTGACCGCCGTGCTGCGGCAGGCGCTGGCCAGCGATCCGCGGGAACGGCCTCCGAGCGCCGCCGCCTTCCGCGACGCCCTCGCCGCCGTCCCCCTGAGCCCGTCGCCTTCAGGCCGCCACTCGGCGCCACCCGTCCCTCCGCCGGGCCACCACACGGCGCCGTCCGCCCCGTCGCCCGGCCATCCTGCCGCACCGTCCGGCCCACCTTCCGGCCACCCTGCCGCACCGTCCGGGCACCACGCCGCGCCGTTCGCCCGTTCCGTGCCCGCGCCCGTCAACCCGGCGGTGCCCCCGCAGGCCGGAGCCCCGTTTCCGGCGCACTTCCCAGGGACCGGGCAGCACCACACCGAGCCGCCCCCGGGCAGCCGGCACGACACCCGGCCGCCCACACCTCACGGTGTCAACAAGGCCCTGGTCGCGATCATCGCCGCCCTCTCCCTGGTGATCGTTGCAGGCGGCGGCGCGATCATCTACAACCAGGTCATCCAGCAGCCGGAGACCCGGCAGGCCCAGCCCGACGCCACGGAGCCGACCGAGGAGAGCACGAAGGAGGCCACGCGGAAGCCCGCCGGCGTGTTCACGGGGCTGGACACCTACACGGAGAACTGCCCGGCCGCCAAGGTGCGCGACGCCGGAGCAGCCTGCGTGCGGGAGTCGGAGTGCTGGGGCGGCATGGTGATCATCGTGGGCGACACCAAGGCCCGGCGGCTCGGCTGCGAGGAGAGGCACTCGTGGGAGACGTTCGCGGTGGCCCCGATCCCCAAGGACGCCGAGACGTACGTGCAGCAGGACCTCGCCAGGCACCCGACGGTCAAACGGGTCTGCAACCGCACGGTGCTCCTGGCCAGCAGGGTCGGCGCGGCCAGGACGATCGCGGCCGCCAGATGGCAGGCCGACGTCATGCCGCCGTCCCAGGCGCAGTTCGAGGACGGGGTGCGCTTCTACCGCTGCGTCGGCAGCGTGAACGGCCAGGAGCCGCGTGGATCCTCCTTCCACTGAAGGACGCGGTAAAGGCCGCAGCGGTGGCGGTACGCTGGCGTACGCTGTGAACTGCGCAAACGCCTGGCAAGGAAGACCCCCATGAGCGAGCACGTCCACGTCCGCGTCCGCCAAGGCATGGCCGTCACCGAGGACGGTGACCTGGTCGAGGACTACCGCTGCGGCTGCGGCGCCACCTGGAGCCGCGTCCACCGGGCCGACGAGGGCCACCCGGAGCGCTGAGCGCGCCCGCCCGGCCTCATTCGGCCGGCCCTGTCTCGTTCCCGGCGGGCTTCGGCCCCCGCCACTTCCTGAGGACGGGCAGCGAGCTGAACCGTTCGGCCGCCTGGTCGACCCGGTAGTACAGCGAGGGCGGGACGTGCGGGAGCACCACGGAGTGTCGCCGGCCGAGCAGCGCGAACGTCTGCTCCGGTGGTAGGTCGATGTAGCGCGGGAGGTCCTCGAACCACCGGGCGCTCTGCCGGGCCGCCCGCTGGGCGGTGCGGATCGCGGATTTGCGTTCCCGTTCGTAACGGGCGAGCGCGCGCTGCAGGTCCGGCGTCGTGTGGAGCGCGGCGACCAGGGCGGCTGCGTCCCCCAGCGCCAGCACGGTGCCGGCGCCGATGGAATAGTGCGTGGTGTGCGCGGCGTCCCCGGCCAGGACGAGCTTGCCGCGGTGCCACGTCCGGTTGGTCAGGGTGCGGAAGTTCAGCCAGTGCGCGCTGCCGTCGCCCTGCGTCCGCCCGATCAGCGGGTGCCCGTCCAGCATGTCGGCGAACAGCTTTTCCAGCAGGGCCAGGCTGTCGGCCTCGTTCGCCTCGTGGAACCCGAGCCCTCTCCAGGACTCTGGGGGGCACTCGACGACGCAGGTGCTGTGGTCCTTGCCGAATCCGTAGCCGTAACACCAGATCCAGCCGTGCGGGGTCGGCACGAAGGCGAAGGTGAACGCGTCGAAGATCTTCGTGGTGCCGAGCCAGATGTACTTGTGGCGCCCGACCACGACCTGGGTGCCGAAATGGCCGGAGTGGCGCTCCCGCAACCCGCTGTTGACACCGTCACCGGCGACGACGAGGTCGGCGTCGGCCACTTCGCGCTCGTCGGCGATCTCGTGCTCGAACTCGATGCGCACGCCGAGGGCGCGGGCCCGTTTCTCGAAGATGCCGAGCAGCTCCCGCCGGCCGATGCCGAAGCCCTCGTCCCCGTGCTCCGCCGTCACCGTCACGCGGTCGCGGATGGTCATGACCCAGGTGTCCCAGCGGACCGAGCCCTCCGCGATGGCCTGGGCCGACTCGGCGTCAGCGTCATGGAGGTTGGGTAGCAGTTCGTCCCAATAGGTCACACCCCAGCCATACGTGGACCCTGCCGGGTTCCGCTCATAGACGGTGATCTCATGGGACGGGTCCACCCGTTTCATCAGGATCGAGAAGTACAGGCTGGCGGGTCCGCCGCCGACGCAGGCGACCTTCACAGGAACTCCTGTTGTGACGCAATGTAATCACGACATTGCCGACAGTAACAGAAGGCATGTGGCATGGAGTCAGAAGACGCGCCAGGGGACTAAAGATCCCTCCCGGTACGGACCCGCCCTAAGCGGTCACTCGTACCGGGCCGTGCTCTCGCGGACGATCAGCTCCGTGGCCAGTTCCACGCGCTTGGTCTCCGGCACCTCGCCCCGCCCCATGGCCAGCACCGTACGGGTGGCGAGCGCCGCCATCTCCTGCAGCGGCTGGCGGACCGTGGTCAGCGGGGGCCAGGCCGACTTGGCCAGAGGCAGGTCGTCGAAGCCGACCACGCTCAGGTCCTCGGGCACACGCAGCCCGCGCTGCCGGGCCGCCTCGAACACGCCGAACGCCATCAGGTCGCTGCCGGCGAAGATGGCCGTCGGCGGATCCTCCAGGGACAGCAGGGCGTGGCCCTCGTCGTGGCCGGATTCGACCAGGAACGTTCCCCGCCTCACCAGCTCGGGCGCGAGCGGCACCCCCGCCGTCTCCAGCGCGGCGCGGTAGCCGTCTATGCGGGCCTGGCTGCACAGCATGTCCGCCGGGCCGCTGATCATGCCGATGCGGCGATGCCCCAGCTCCAGCAGGTGCCGGGTGGCGGCCAGGCCGCCGTTCCAGTTGGTGGCGCCGACCGAGACCACACCCGGAGCCGGCTCGCCCTCCGGGTCCACCACCGCGAACGGCAGCGAGCGCGCGCTCAGCTGCGCCTGGATGCCGGTGGACAGGCGGGACGCGACGATGACCACGCCGTCCGTGCGGCGGGCGGCCAAGCGTTCGAGCCAGTCGCGCCCGGGCCCGGCGTGCGTGTGGAGGACCGAGATGACGACGCTGGCCCCGGCCTCGTGGGCGGCGCTCTCGGCCCCGCGCACGATCTCCATGGCCCACGGCGACTCGATCTCGGCGAAGACCAGGTCGACCAGGCCGGCCGGGGTGTCGTCCTGGCTGACGCGGCGTTGGTAGCCGTGTTCCTGGAGCAAACGTTCGACCCGATGGCGGGTCGCCGGAGCGACCTCCGGGCGCCCGTTGATGACCTTCGAGACCGTGGGGATGGACACCCCGGCCTCTTCCGCGATCAGTGCGATCGTGACCCGCCTCTTCGCTGACACGATCGGGAGTGTATCCGAAAGTTTCGGTTTGGCGTCGCTCTCCCTGGGGGTGTTGACGCTTTACATGCCATTTACCTAAGCTCCGCCGTAAGAAACTATCGGGGGGTTCACGAAACTTTCGCCACGCTGAGGAAGGGACCCCTGAATGAAACGTAGTTTGGTGTTGATCGCGGCCGCCGTGCTCGTGGCCGGTTGTGGCGGTGGTGGCGGTGGCTCCGCGACCACGCAGCCCGGCCAGGGCGGCGCGCCCGGGAAGGTCACGCTCGAGTGGTGGCACCTGTCGACCACCGAGCCGCTCAAGTCCCTCTGGGAGCAGCGCGCCAAGGAGTTCATGGCCAAGAACCCCAACGTCACGATCAAGCAGACGGTCCTGGAAAATGACGCCTACAAGGCGAAGCTCACCACGATCACGCAGTCCGGCAAGGCGCCCGACCTGTTCGCCACCTGGGGCGGCGGGGTGCTGAAGCAGCAGATCGACGCGGGGCTGGTCAAGGACATCTCCGGCGACGTCGCCGACGTCCTGCCGACCTTCACGCCGGCGGCGCTGAGCGCGTACCAGTTCGACGGCAAGACGTATGGGCTGCCCACCGACATCGGGGCGGTGGGTTTCTGGTACAACAAGAAACTTTTCGAGAAGGCGGGCATCACGCAGCCACCGGCGACGTGGTCCGCGTTCCTCGAGGACGTCAAGAAGCTCAAGGCGGCCGGCATCACCCCGATCGCCCTGGCCGGCAAGGAGAAATGGCCCGGCCACTACTACTGGGCCTACCTCGCCATGCGCATCGCCGGCCTCGACGCGCTCAAGCAGGCGGCAGTGGACAAGGACTTCAACAAGCCCGACTTCGTCGCCGCGGGACAGCAGGTCAAGGCGCTGGCCGACCTGCAGCCGTTCCAGAAGGGCTTCCTCGGGGCGGCCTACTCCACGCCTGACGGGCAGGCGGCGACGATGGGCAACGGCAAGGCCGCCATGGAGCTCATGGGCCAGTGGGCACCTGTCGTGCAGGCCGACGCGGGCAAGGGCCTGGGCGACGACCTCGGCTTCTTCCCCTTCCCCTCCGTCGAGGGCGGCAAGGGCTCGGCCACGGACGCGTTCGGCGGGGGCGGCGGCCTGGCCGTGGGCGCGGACGCGCCGAAGGAAGCCGTCGCGTTCGTGAAGTTCATGACGGAGATGGGCAACCACTCCAAGGCCGTGGAGTCCGGCGGCGTGCTGCCGGTGCTCAAGGGCGAGGAGAGTGCCGTCAAGGACGCGAACCTCAAGCAGGTGGCGACCATGCTGGCCAACGCCGGCGGCTACCAGCTCTACCTCGACCAGGCGTACCCGCCGGCCGTCGGCCAGCAGGTCAACGACAGCGTGGCCGAGTTGATCGCCGGCACGAAGACGCCGGAGGAAGTCACCCAGGACATCACCGAAGTGGCCAAGAGCGAAGAATGACGATACTCACCCGAGGGCCGGAGGCGGTCATGCTTCCGGCCCCCGCCCCTGCCGCCAAGCGCCGCGGTCGTTGGCTGACGATCACTCTCTTCCTGCTGCCCGCCCTCGTGCTGTTCCTCCTGCTGGTCGTGGCACCGATCCTGGTGGCCGTCTACGCCAGCGCCTTCCGGTGGAACGGGTTCGGGGGCCTGCCCACCAACTTCATCGGATTCGACAACTTCACCCGGCTGTTCGGCACCGAGATCTTCGTTCAGGACATGTGGCACCTGCTGGTGCTGGTCCTGCTGTCGGTGTGCATCCAGCTGCCGTTCTCGCTGGCCATCGCGATGCTGCTCAACCAGCGCATCCGCGGGCGGACGCTCTACCGGCTGGTGTTCTTCGCGCCGTACGTGCTGTCCGAAGTGATCACCGGCGTGCTGTTCTCGCTGATCCTCTCGCCCGGCTCCGGCATGGCGAACGAGCTGCTGTCGGTGTTCGGGATCGAGTCGGAGTTCCTGGCCGACCCCGACACCGTGATGCCGTCGCTGTTCCTGGTCATGACGTGGAAGTACTTCGGCTTCCACATGATGATCTACCTGGCCGGCCGGCAGAACATCCCCAACGAGCTCATCGAGGCCGCCCAGATCGACGGCGCGACCACCTGGAAGACGTTCAGGCACATCACGCTGCCGCTGCTCGGGCCGACGATCCGGATCAGCGTCTTCCTGTCCGTCATCTACACCATCCAGCTGTTCGACCTGGTGTGGATCCTCACCGGGGGCGGGCCGTCGCACTCGTCCGAGACGATGGCCGTGACCATGATGGAGTACGGGTTCAAGCGCTCCCAGGTCGGTTACGCCAGCGCGATCAGCGTCGTGATGTTCGTGCTCAGCCTCGTCTTCGCCCTCGTCTACCAGCGTTTCGTGATGCGCCGCGACCTCGCCGGGGCAACCACCACCATGGGGGGCCGCCGATGATCCATCGCAAGAAGTCCCAGCCCCGGGCCACCACGCTGCCTCTGCACGCGATCGCGTGGATCGTCGGCGCCTTCATCCTCGTCCCCGTCGTCTACGCGTTGCTCGGCGGGTTCAAGGAGAACAGCGAGCTGTCGACCAACCCCTTCGGGCTGCCGGAGACGTGGGTGACCGCCAACTACACCGACGTGCTCGGCTCGGGGTCGTTCTGGCTGCAGATGTGGAACAGCACGTTCATCGCCGTCGTCACGACCGTGCTGACGGTCGGGTTCGCGGCGCTGGCGGGGTTCATCTTCGCCCGGTACGCCTTCCGCGGCAGGGAGGCGCTGTTCACGCTGTTCACGGCGGGCCTGATGTTCCCGTTCGCGGTGGCCATCCTGCCGATCTTCGTGCTGCTGCGCACGTTCGGCCTGCTGGACAACCCCCTCGGCGTCATCCTGACGCAGGCGGCCTTCGGCCTGCCGCTGACGATCATCATCCTGCGCGGCTTCTTCAGGAGCATCCCGGGCGAGATCGAGGAGGCGGCCATCATCGACGGCTGCACCCCGTTCGGGTTCTTCTGGCGGATCCTGCTGCCGATGGCCCGGCCCGCCATCGCCACTGTCTCGGTCCTGGCCATCGTGGGCAGCTGGAACAACTTCATGCTGCCGCTCGTGGTCTTCAGCGAGGAGGCCAGCTGGACGCTGCCGCTCGGCATCCAGCAGTTCCAGGGCCAGTACGCCTCCGACACCGCCCGCATCCTCGCCTACCTGGTCCTGGCCATGGTGCCGGCGCTCGGGTTCTACGCCATCGCGGAACGTCACCTGGTCGGTGGGCTCACCGCGGGTGCAACGAAGGGATGACCGCTTTCATGCTGCATGTGTCCGGAACCCATCTCGTCACGGACGACGACCAGCCGGTACGGCTCCGCGGGGTGGGCCTCGGGGGCTGGATGAACATGGAGAACTTCATCACCGGCTACCCGGCCAACGAGACCTCGATGCGGAACGCCGTGCGCGGCGTCCTGGGCGAGGAGCGGGCGGAGCTGTTCTTCGACCGGCTCCTGACCTCGTTCTTCACCGAGCGGGACGCCGATCTGCTGGCCGGGCTGGGCATGAACTGCGTGCGCATCCCGGTCAACTACCACCACTGGGAGGCCGACGACCGCCCCTTCGAGATCGACCAGCGCGGCTTCCGCCACCTGGACCGGGTGATCGGGCTGCTCGGCGAGCGCGGCGTCTACAGCGTGATCGACCTGCACGCCCTGCCGGGGTCGCAGAACCAGCACTGGCACTCCGACAACCCCACGCACGTGGCGGCGTTCTGGCAGCACCGCCACTTCCAGGACCGGGCGGTGCACCTGTGGGAGGCCATCGCCGACCACTACCGCGACAACCCCTGGGTGGCGGGCTACAACCCGGTCAACGAGCCGGGCGACGTGACGGGCAAGGTCATCGGTCCCTTCTACGACCGCCTGGTGAAGGCCGTGCGCGCCGCCGACCCGCATCACATCCTGTTCCTGGATGGGAACACGTACGCCACCGATTTCTCGATATTTCGGGAGATGTACGAGAACACGGTATTTGTCATGCACGACTACGCGCTGGCTGGTTTCGC
Organism: Nonomuraea sp. SYSU D8015; assembly: GCF_008065375.1. Lineage (GTDB taxonomy): Bacteria > Actinomycetota > Actinomycetes > Streptosporangiales > Streptosporangiaceae > Nonomuraea. The sequence continues at coordinate 237,136 of NZ_VJYI01000004.1, read as the reverse complement.
GCACGGCGGGCCCTACCCCGGCTACACGCGCGGCGAGTGGTGCGACCGCGCCGAGCTGGAGCGCACGTTCGCCAAGCGCTCCAAATTCCAGCGCGAGACCGGCACGCCGCTGTGGGTGGGCGAGTTCGGGCCCGTGTACACCGGGGATCCGGCGGTGGACGAGCAGCGCTACCAGGTCCTGCGGGACCAGCTGGAGATCTACGACGGCCAGGACGTGGGCTGGTCGCTGTGGACGTACAAGGATGTGGGGCTGCAGGGGCTGGTGCACGCCGCGGGGCCGTACCTCGACAGGTTCGGCGGCTTCATCGCCAAGAAGCGGCGGCTCGGCGCGGACCGCTGGGGCTCCACCATGGAGGAGGCGGCGGACGTGCTCGCGCCCCTGCACCGGCTGATCGAGACCGAGTTCCCCACGTGGGATCCGTACCCGTGGGGCGCCCGCTACCAGAGCGACGACCTGATCAGGCACATCCTGATCGCGCAGGCGCTGCTGCCGGAGTACGCCGAGCTGTTCCGCGGGCTGGGCGACGACGAGCTGATCGCCCTGGCGGACTCGTTCCTGCTGGAGCAGTGCGTACGCCGTGAACCCCTCCTCGAGTTGCTGGCGGACAACCTGGCACAGTGACCATCCACACACCGTCGGGGCTATCGCTTTGAGGCCCGCGGGTGAGTATGCTTCGGCCAGCCTTACTTAGGTAAGGCTTTCCTCACCTTGCGGGAGTGACGGTGTTCGCCAGTTATCTGATCGGCCTACGCGAGGGCCTGGAGGCGTCGCTCGTCGTCTCTGTCCTCATCGCCTTCCTGGTCAAGAGCGACAGGAAAGACAGACTCCCCCAAGTTTGGGGCGGCGTCGCCGTCGCCGTCGTGCTGTCCGTCGGGTTCGGGGCGCTGCTGACCTTCACGGCGGCGCGTCTGGAGTACACGAGTCAGGAGCTGTTCGAGGCGATCACATCGCTGCTGGCCGTGGTGTTCGTCACCTGGATGATCTTCTGGATGCGGCGGGCGGCCCGCGCGCTCTCCGGGGAGCTGCGGGGCAAGCTCTCCGAGGCGCTCGAAGTGGGCTCGCTCGCCGTGGTCGTCATGGCGTTCCTGGCCGTCGCGCGGGAGGGCCTGGAGACGGCGCTGCTGTTCTTCGCCTTCGCCCAGGGCGCCACCACGACGGCCGATCCGTTGATCGGCGTCACGCTGGGAGTGCTCACCGCCGTGCTGATCGGCTGGGGGATCTACGCCAGTGCCATCAGGATCAACCTCACCCGGTTCTTCACGTGGACCGGGCTGCTGCTCATCGTGGTGGCCGCGGGGATCCTCAAGTACGGCGTGCACGACCTGCAGGAGGCCGGGGTGCTGCCGGGCCTGAGCACCTACGCCTTCGACATCAGCGCCGCGCTGCCCGCCGACTCCTGGTACGGCAACGTGCTGTCGGGCATGTTCAACATCACTCCGCAGCCGAGCGTCGTCGAGGTCATGGCCTGGGCCGCGTACCTCGTCCCCACCCTCGTCCTCTTCCTGCGCCCGCAGCGGGCCAAGACCACCCCGAAGCCCGCGTCGTCCGCGGCGTGAACAGGAGCATCATGCGTACCGCCATCCGCCTGTCCTTCGGCGCGCTCGCCCTCGCGGGCCTGACCGCGTGCGGCTCCGGGGGCTCCGCCCCCACCTCTGCTTCGGCCCCCGCCAAGCCCGGGAAGATCGCCGTGGCCGCGACCGACACCGAGTGCAAGGTCGCCGCGTCGGAGGTCGCGGCCGGCACCACGACGTTCGCCATCACCAACGGCGGCAGCAAGGTGACCGAGTTCTACGTGTACGCCCCGGGTGACCGCGTCATGGCCGAGGTCGAGAACATCGTGCCGGGGCTGACCCGCGAGCTCATCGCCGAGCTGCCCGCGGGCGCGTACGAGACAGCGTGCAAGCCGGGCATGGTCGGAAAGGGCATCCGCAACCCGCTCAAGGTCACCGGCGAGCACAAGAAGCTCACCGCGGACGCCAAGCTCGCCGAAGCCGTGGCCAGCTACAAGCGCTACGTCAAGTCGCAGACCGACACGCTGCTGGTCAAGACGCAGGAGTTCGTGGACGCGGTCAAGGCCGGCAAGATCGAGGAGGCCAAGACGCTCTACCCGATTTCGCGGACGTACTGGGAGCGCATCGAGCCGGTGGCGGAGATCTTCGGCGACCTCGACCCGGCCATCGACGGCCGCGAGGCCGACCTGGCCGAGGGCGAGGAGTGGACCGGCTTCCACAAGATCGAGAAGGATCTGTGGATCCACAAGGACGTCAGCGAGTCGGGCCCGATGGCCGACAAGCTGATCGCCGACGTGAAGACCATCGTCGAGAAGGCGAACGCCGCCGAACTCACCCCGCTCAACCTGGCCAACGGTGCCAAGGAGCTGCTGGACGAGGTGGCCACCGGGAAGATCACCGGTGAGGAGGACATCTGGTCGCACACCGACCTGTGGGACTTCGCGGCCAATCTCCAGGGCTCCAAGGCGGCCGTGCAGTCGCTCCGGCCGGTGCTGGAAGAGCGGGCTCCCGACCTGGTCAAGACGCTGGACGAGAAGTTCGCGGCGGCCGAGGCGGCGCTGGAGGTGCACCGGAAGGGCGACGGCTGGCAGCTGCACAACGAGCTGTCCAAGGCCGAGCTGAAGACGCTGTCGGACGCGATCAACGCGCTGGGCGAGCCGATCAGCAAGATCGCCCCGGTGGTCGCGAAGTAGCGGGAGGTATGGCGCGATGTCTTCAACCACGAACCCCCGCGATCCGGGCCACCCCGGCCACCCCTCGGACGAGGCCAGGGCCGCCCAGGGTCTCGAACGACCCTCGGCCGAGGCGACCACCGCAGGGTCCGACCGGCGCTCGGACCGTACGGAGCCCGGGCGGCCGGGTGAGGGCGCCGGGCGGCGGATGAGCCGCAGGAGCCTGTTCGGACTGGGCGCGGCCGGCGCGGCGGTCGTGGGCGCCGGGGCGGTGGCGGCGAGCTCACTGCTCGACGAGCCGCCGGTCGCGCACGCCTCCTCGACCTCCGACCCTTACCCGTTCTACGGCGAGCATCAGGCGGGCATCGTCACCCCCGCCCAGGACCGCCTGCATTTCGTGGCGTTCGACGTCACCACGGACAAGCGGGCCGAGCTGGTCGAGCTGCTGCAGGAGTGGACGGCCGCGGCCGCCCGGCTGACGCAGGGCAAGGAGGCGGGCTCGTACGGCGCGGTGGGCGGCGCCCCCGAGGCCGCGCCCGACGACACGGGGGAGGCGCTCGGCCTGCCGGCCTCCGGCCTGACGCTGACCATCGGCTTCGGTCCCTCGCTCTTCGACGAGCGGTTCGGGCTGGCGGGCAAGCGCCCGGCGGCCCTCGCCGACCTGCCGAAATTTCCGGGAGAACAGCTCATTCCAGAAATCTCCGGCGGCGACATCTGCGTGCAGGCGTGCGCCCACGACCCGCAGGTCGCCGTGCACGCCATCCGCAACCTGGCCAGGGTCGGCTTCGGCCGGGTCTCCGTCCGCTGGTCGCAGCTCGGCTTCGGCCGCACGTCGTCCACGTCGCGGGCCCAGACCACGCCCCGCAACCTGATGGGATTCAAGGACGGCACCAACAACCTGAAGCTGGAGGACGCAGACCTCCTGCGCGACCAGCTGTGGGCGGCGGCCGGGGACGGCGCGGCCTGGATGGCGGCCGGCACCTACCTGGTCACCAGGAAGATCCGCATGATGATCGAGACCTGGGACCGCACGTCGCTCCTGGAGCAGGAGCAGATCATCGGCAGGGACAAAGGCGAGGGCGCGCCGCTGGGCGGCAAGCGCGAGTTCGACACGCTCGACTTCGCGGCCAAGGGCCCGGACGGCCAGCCGCGCATCCCCATGGACGCCCACGTCCGCCTGGCCCACCCGAGCTCCCACGGCAACGCGCACCTGCTGCGCCGCGGCTACAACTTCGTGGACGGCTCGGACGGGCTGGGGCGGCTGGACGCCGGGCTATTTTTCATCGCGTATCAGCGGGATCCACGCAAGCAGTTCGTGCCCGTGCAGATGAGCCTGGCCAAGACCGATCCGCTCAACGAGTACATCAAACACGTCAGCAGCGGGCTGTTCGCCTGCCCGCCCGGCGTCCGGGATGCGGGAGACTATTGGGGGAGAACGCTCTTCGCGTGATCGAAGTGTCGGCCGGGTCTGGTAGGACAGGACGCGTCAACCCCCCGACCGAGGACTCCCCCGATGATCGAGTACGACCAGTACTTCGGCTATAAGCACCGTTACGCCGAACGCTACGCCGGCCTGCCGGTGGTGCAGATCACCTCACCCCCTGGCGAGCCACCACCCGACAGTGGCGAGGTCGCGTGGCGGCTCAGCGCGAGTTCGTGGCCCGACGGCACCTACGACCAGTTCGGCGACGCCTTCGACGCGTTCTTCGAGCAGGTTGACGCCTCCCGCGTCACCGCGATCGTCATCGGGGAGTGGCCGGACTGCTATACGGAGCCCTCCGCCCCCATCGTCGACCGACTGGTCCAGGAGGCTCCCCGGCTGCCCGCGCTGCGCTCGCTCTTCTTCGGCGCGATCAGCTCCGATTACTCCGAGATCTCGTGGATCCAGCAGTCGGACATCACGCCGCTGCTGGAGGCGTTCCCGAAGCTCGAACGCCTGGAGGTGCGCGGCGGTTCGGGGCTGCGGCTGCGCCCCATCCGGCATGACGCGCTGCGCATGCTGCGGATCGAGACCGGCGGGCTCGACGGCTCGGTGACGCGGGCGGTGGCCGGCAGCGACCTGCCCGCGCTCGAACACCTGGAGCTGTGGCTCGGCGTGGACGAATACGGCGGCACCACGACGGTCGCCGACCTCGACCCGATTCTCCGGGGCGAGCGGCTGCCCGCGCTGCGCTACCTGGGGCTGCAGGACAGCGAGATACAGGACGACATCGCCGCCGCCGTGGCGTCGGCGCCGGTCGTGGCCAGGCTGGAGACGCTCGCCCTGTCCATGGGCGTGCTCACCGACCAGGGGGCCGAGGCGCTGCTCACCGGCCAGCCCCTGACCCACCTGCGCCGGCTCGACCTGCACCACCACTACCTCACCGACGGGATGATGCGTCGGGTGACCGAGGCTCTGCCCGGCGTGGAGGTGGACCTGTCCGATCAGGAAGAGCCCGACGAGGACGACGGCGAGGAATGGCACTACGTGGCGGTGGACGAATAATGCGCAACGAACCGGAAACCATGATCCACTACACCGAGCTGCCCAGCCATTATGAGCGCTACGACGAGAAATACGCCGGGTTACGCATCGCCGACGCGGCCTTGGATGAGGACGAGCAGGAGGGCGGCGGGCCGCTGCCGGAGGCCGGGGCCGTGGCGTGGCGGCTCACCGCGAGCGAAGAGTCCGAGGATTTCCCCGAGAAGATCGAGGAGACTCTCGACTGGTTCTTCGACCACGTGGACACCTCGCAGGTCACGGCCCTCGTCTTCGGCGAGTGGGAGGAGTGCTACGAGGAGTCTGCCGACCCCATCGTGGCCCGGCTGGCCGCGGAGGCCGAACGCCTGCCCGCGCTGCGCGCGATCTTCCTCGGCGCGATCTCGCCGGAGGAGTCCGAGATCTCGTGGATCCAGCAGGCGGACATCACGCCACTGCTGGAGGCGTTCCCGAAGCTCGAACGTCTTGAGGTGCGCGGCGGCTCCGAGCTGCGCATGGGCCCGGTCCGGCATGACGCGCTGCGGATGCTGCGGATGGAGACCGGAGGGCTTCCCGGTGACGTCGTCCGCGCGGTCGCCGGCAGCGACCTGCCCGCCCTGGAGCTCCTGGAGCTGTGGTTCGGCATCGACCAGTACGGCGGTGACGCCACGATCAACGATGTCGCCCCCATCATGAGCGGCGAGCGGCTGCCCGCGCTGCGCCACCTGCGGCTGCAGAACTCCGAGTTTCAGGACGAGATCGCCGCCGCCGTGGCCGCCGCGCCCATCGTGGGCAGGCTGGAGTCGCTCAGCCTGTCGATGGGCTCGCTCGGCGACGCCGGGGCGGAGGCGTTGCTCAGCGGCCAGCCGCTCACTCACCTGCGGTGGCTCAACCTCGATCATCACTTCATGTCCGCCTCGATGATGGAGCGCGTGGCCAAGGCCCTGCCCGGGGTCGAAGTCGTGCTCTCCGGCCGCGAGAGCCGGGAGAACTCCTGGCGGTTCGTCGCGGTGAGCGAGTGACGTGCCGGGCGGCTCGGTCCTGAACGGTTCCGCCGGCCGCTTCGCCGTGGTGGGAATACCGGGGCATCGGCGGGTGACGATGTTCCGCCACGCCGTGGTGGCCGCCGGGCTGGCGGAGCCGTACGTGATCTCCTGGCGCGACGTGCTGGCCGGGCGGGAGCTGCGCGTCCCGGAGGGCTCGCTGCTGCGGGTGGACTCGCCGGGCGAGGACGCCGAGACCGACGCGTTGCTGCGCGGGCCCGGGGATCCGGCGCGGGTCGGCGGGGGCGCGGCCTGGTACACCGCGTTCACGGCGGGGCTGGAACGGGTCGCCGCCATCCCGGGCGTGCGACTGCTCGGGGACGTCCGGGAGATCGCGGTGATGTTCGACAAGAGGCGCTGCCACGCCGTGCTGTCGGCCGCGGGGGTGCCGGTGCCGCCGGCCTTCGAGATCTGCTCGTACGCGGAGCTGCGTGCGGAGATGGCGCGCAGGAAGTGGGCCCGCGTGTTCGTCAAGCCCGTGCACGGATCGTCGGCGTCGGGAGTGATCGCGCTCCACGCGCGCGGCGACCGGGTCCAGGCCGTCACGTCGGCGGCTTGGGGGTCCGGGGGCACGCTGTTCAACTCGCTGCGCGTACGCACCTACACCTCCCACGAGGAGGTGGAGCGGGTCGTGGACCTCCTGGCCGGTGACGGGCTGCACGTCGAGAGGTGGTTCCCGAAGGCGTCGGCCGGCGGGAGGGTGTTCGACCTGCGGGTGGTGACCGTCGCCGGCAGGCCGACGCACGCGGTGGTGCGCACGAGCCGCACGCCGATGACGAACCTGCACCTCGGCGGGCGCCGCGGCGATCTGGAGCTGGTGCGGTCACGGGCGGAGCTGTGGGAGCGGATGATGGACGTGTGCGCGCGGGCGGCGGCGTGCTTTCCCGGCAGCCTTGCCACGGGTGTGGATGTCATGGTGGGCGCGGATTGGCGCTCGGTGGCGGTGGCCGAGGTGAACGCGTTCGGGGACCTGCTGCCCGGCTTAGGGGATATTTCGGGACATGGCCGGGATACCTACGCGGAGCAGGTCCGGGCTGTGCTGGCGGGCATGACGGCGAGCGCCCGATGAACATGAACGACATCGTGGGCAGTCACGACATCCTCCTCGTCACGCTGGACACCCTGCGCTACGACGTGGCCGCAGGGTTGGCCGAAGCCGGCCGGCTCGCCAATCTGCTGCCGCCCGGCGTGACCTGGGAGCGGCGGCACAGCCCGGGGAGCTTCACGTACGCCTCCCACGCGGCCATGTTCGCCGGGTTCCTGCCCACCCCGGTGACGCCGGGGCCGCATCCGCGGCTGTTCGCGGCCACGTTCCCCGGGAGCGAGACCACGGCCGGCGGCACGTGGGTGTTCGACGCGCCCGACCTGCCCACCGGCCTGGCACAGGCGGGCTACCACACGGTGTGCGTGGGCGGCGTCGGGTTCTTCAACAAGCTGACGCCGCTCGGCTCCGCACTGCCGGGCCTGTTCGCGGAGAGCCACTGGGAGCCGGAGTTCGGCGTGACGAACCCGGCGTCCCTGGAGCATCAGATCGACCGGGCCGCCGAGGTGCTGCGCCGGGTGCGCGGGCGGGTCTTCCTGTTCGTCAACGTGTCGGCGCTGCACCAGCCCAACCACTTCTACCTGCCCGGCGCCACCGGCGACTCGCTGGAGAGCCACGCCGCGGCCCTGCGGTACGTCGACCGGCACATCGGACGGCTCTACGGTCTCATGCGCCGCCCGTGCCTGGTGATCATCTGCTCGGACCACGGCACGGCGTACGGGGAGGACGGGCACGTCGGGCACCGGATCGGCCACGAGGTGGTCTGGACGGTCCCGTACGCCGAATTCGTACTGGAGGATCATGCGGCCGTATGAGGGCTACGTCTACGCCTACCCGCACAAGACCGCGTACCGGCCGCTCGGCCCGCGGCCGCCGCTGAAGGAGGTCTGGGCCGGGGAACGGCCGGGCGCGCTGTACGTGCACATCCCCTTCTGCGAGATGCGCTGCGGCTTCTGCAACCTGTTCACCCGAACCGGCGCCCCGGAGGACCTGGTCGCCGCCTACCTCGACGCGCTGGAGCGCCAGGCGGGGCAGGTGCGGGAGGCGCTGGAGGAGACCGGTTTCACCACGGCGGCATTCGGCGGCGGGACGCCGACGTACCTGAGCGCCGGCGAGCTGACGCGTCTGTTCGACCTGAGCGAGCGGACGATGGGAGTCGATTTCGCCCACATCCCGTTGTCGGTGGAGACCTCGCCCGCCACCGCCACGCCCGACCGGCTGGCCGTCCTGGTCGAGCGCGGGACCACGCGGATCTCCATCGGCGTGCAGAGCTTCGTCGACGCCGAGGCCCGCGCCGCCGTGCGCCCACAGCGACGCGCCGAGGTGGAGGCTGCGCTCGACGCGATCCGGACGGCCGGCGTGCCGGTGCTCAACATCGATCTGATCTACGGCATCGACGGGCAGACGGTCGACTCGTGGCTGTACTCCATCGAGACGGCACTCGCTTGGCGGCCCGAGGAGCTGTATCTCTACCCGCTTTACGTCCGCCCGCTCACCGGCCTCGGCAAGCAGGGGCGGGCGTGGGACGACCAGCGCATGGAGCTCTACCGGGCCGGGCGCGACCGGCTGGCGGCGGCCGGCTACGAGCAGGTGTCGATGCGGATGTTCCGACTGCCCGGCACCGGCACGTCCACCGAGTACTGCTGCCAGACCGACGGCATGGTGGGGCTCGGGTGTGGCGCGCGGTCGTACACGAGCAGGCTGCACTACTCGTTCGAGTACGCGGTGGAGACGCGGCGGGTGCGCTCGATCATCGACGACTACGTGGCCGAGGAGGAGTTCGGCGTGGCGAACGTGGGGTTCGAGCTCTCGCTCGAAGAGCGCAAGCGACGCCACCTCATCCAGTCGCTGCTGCAGGCGCAGGGGCTGTCGCGGCGGCTCTACCTGGAGCGGTTCGGCACCGACGTGCTGGAGGACTTCCCGCTGGAACGCTTCGCCGGCTGGCTCCGGGTGGACGGCATGACCGTCGGGCTGACGGCGGAGGGGCTGGCCCACTCGGACGCGATCGGGCCGGCGCTCTTCTCGCCTGAGGTCAGGCGGCTCATGGACGAGTACGCGCCGTGCTGACCATCCTCTATCGCGGTCCCCTGGCCAGCTGCGACTACGACTGCGCCTACTGCCCGTTCGCCAAGCGGCGCGACACGCCCGAGCAACTGCGGGCCGACCGGGCGGCGCTGGAGCGGTTCGCGACGTGGGTGGCGTCGCGGGAATTCGAGGTGTCGGTCCTGTTCACTCCGTGGGGCGAGGGGCTGACCAGGTCGTGGTACCGGCGGGCGCTCGTGGAGCTGTCCTGGCTGCCGAACGTCGCCAGGGTCGCCATCCAGACGAACCTGAGCTGCCGTACCGAGTGGCTGGCCGAGGCGTCGGACCGGGCCGCGTTGTGGGTGACGTACCACCCGACGCAGGTCCCCTATGACCGGTTCCTCGGCAAGGTCCGCTCACTGCCGGTCCGCCACAGCGTCGGCATCGTCGGCGACCCCGCCCACCTCCCGGACGCCCGGCGGCTCCGGGCGGATCTGCCTGCGGAAACATACCTGTGGGTGAACGCCGAGGAAGGCCGCCTCTACACCGACGCCGAGGCGGCCGAATGGTCGGAGATCGATCCGCTCTTCCACTACAGCCGCTTCGCGCATCCGAGCGCGGGACTGCCGTGCCGCACGGGGGACAGCGTGATCTCGGTGAGCGGCGACGGCACGGTACGGCGCTGCCACTTCATCCCGGAGGTGCTGGGCAACCTGTACGACGGCTCGTACCAGGCGGCGCTGCGACCCCGGCCCTGCCCAGCCGCGGCCTGCGACTGCCATATCGGATATGTCCACCTAGAACCGCTGGGCCTCTACGACGTCTTCGCCGGCGGCATCCTGGAGCGCATCCCCGCGATCTGGCCCGGCTGACCCAGCCTTTCGCCCTTTCGACGGCGTCGGTAACGGGCGAGAGGAGTCGTCCTGGATCGCCATGGCAGCTTCCGTGAGTTCGTCGCTGGGCAGCAGCAGTCGCTGATGCGCACCGCGTGCCTGCTCGCGGGAGCCGCCCATCTCACCGAGGACCTGCCGCAGAGCGTACTGCTCAAGGTGCTCGGGCGCTGGCCGCGTCTGGAACGGCCGAAGGCGTACGCGCACAAGTCGCTGGTGAACCAGTACATCTCGTGGCGGCGCCGGCCGCCGGCCAGGACGGAGCCGCCGAGCGCGGCGCCGCCGGAGGGCTCGTATTCGAGCGAGGACTCCACGGCCGTCGGGGGCGCCAGCGGCAGGCGCTCGCACAGCTTCCGGCCCTCCCGGGCACCATCTGAGCCCTCAGGTCTCGCGTTCGGGCCGGTAGTCCTCCTCGGCGACGCCGAACGTCCACGCGACGCCCTCCCGAGCCCGCTGAACCCACGGCGGCACCCGCAGGAAGTAGGTGCGACGGGTGCCGTCGGGCTCGGGCGTGGAGTTGACGACCTCGACCATGGTGATCGGCTCGTCGTCGGGCAGCTCGATGCGCCACAGGGTGCCGGTCTCGTCGCGGTGCAAGGGCTGCGCGCCGGACTCGGCCAGGTAGCGGTCGTAGCCGAAGTGCTCCAGCATCACCCGGCGCAGCTCGGCGTTGTCCTCGGCGCGGATGCGCTCGGGCGTGAGGTCCCTCATCGCGGCCCCGAACTCGGCGGGAACCGGCATGCCGTGCCAGGCGTGCAGGGCGAACCCGTCGGCGTAGGCCATGGCGGGCCCGTCGGCGCGGTGGAGCCGGCCCAGGTCGTCGAGGTGCAGCTCGACGGGTCGCTCCGTGACGATCGCGACCCGCTCGTACGGCCACCACCAGCCCGCGCTCTCCGCGACCCGCCTGAGCCCACCGAGCCCGTCGGAGGCACCGAGCCCACCGGGCCCGTCGGAGGCGCCGAGCCCGCCATGCCCCTCGGGCGTGCCGAGACCGGCCTGTCCATTGAGAGGGCCCAACGTGCCAAGCCGGTCGAATGCCGACAGCCACGGCGCGTCGTGCTGCCCCAGCACCGCATCCAACGTCACCTGGCGCAGCGCCTCGTCACCGAGCTCGCCGATCCCCCGGCGGAGGGCGGTGACGAGCTGGTCGACCTGCGGCCACAGCCGCCCGCCGGTCTGATCCCACAGCGCCGCCCACCCGACCGGCCCGAGCTCGGCATACGCCGCCGCCCTGGCCCGCTCCCACGGCACCGTACGCACCGCGTCCCGCACCGACCGCCCGGGCTCCCCGAGCTCCCGCAACGTCGCGAACAGCGCCTCGGGCACCCCGCTCCCGGCCTCCTCCAGCGCCTTGCGCCGCGAGGCGTCGCCGGTCAGCCAGAACGCCGCGACGGCCCCGGCCGCGGGCGAGGCCAGCACGAGCACCTGCTCCGGCTCGCTCAGCCCGGCCTCACGGTATGCCTGCCGGACGGCCGCCTCGGGGTCACCGCCCGCTCCGGTGGCCCGGGCGGCCTGCTCCCACGTCAGGGTCTGCATCAGTCGGCCACCACCCGGTAGGACCCCGGCACGTATTCGCGCTGCCGGATCACCCGATACCAGCCCTTCGGCAGGGAGATCGCGTCATGCTCTTCGTGCACGAGCCTGCCGCCCTCGGGCAGGTGCAGGAATCCTCCGGACAGCGTGCCCGGACCGGGGATGGCGTGGCAGTGCCCGGTGGCCTCGCCGTGCGCCAGGACCAGCCGCCCACGGGCGTCCCGCGGCTCGGGCCGCACGGTCCGCGGCGCGGATTCCTCCGGAATCGGCATGATCAGGATGTCGCCCTGTCGATACATCGACCAACCTCCATCGTCGGGGGGATGATCGCAAGCTATCGACCGCGACCGACAATTCCGACGGCGTCGGGCGACGAACCTCACCCTGTGCCCGCGACGGGACGGGCTGACCGTCACGGGGTGCGCCGGCCACGAAGCAACCCCGTTCCCGTCCGCAGGATCGGCATGCCGGAGGCGTCGCCCTCACCTGTCCTCGAAACACTTACCTGGCGCGCCGTTGATCGGTCTGTTTCGGGTGTCCGGTCCCGGCACGCGTAATCCACAGGGCCCACTCCTCGTCGTCGATCGCGTACCACAGGCGACCGCCGGACGTGGCCTCGTACTGCCACTGTTCCAGTGATGCCCCGCCTACTTTCACAATGCCCAGTGCGCCCTTGAGCGGGTGCTGTCGGCAATCCACATGTCGCGGATTCCCCGTGATGGCCACCCACGCCCTGTCAAGATTGTCCGGGGCTTGTGCGAGGAGTTGTTTCCACCCTTCTGCGGCCGGCCGGTCAGCGAAACGAACACGCCAAGGATTGGGCCGGGGGACATCGTCGCCCCGGCCGGCCATCAGGAATCTCCTTTCGGACGGGCCGCCTCCGGGCCGTCTCCGGAAAATGGCCCCTGCAGTTCGCGGGCGAGCTCGGGGTCGCTCCAGATCACAGCAGTAGAGCGCCAGGAGGTCAGCGACCGCGCGAACGGCAGCAACTCTCCGGTGTCCGCCCCCGCGATCAGATGGTTGAGCAGTTCACGTACACACTCATGACGCTCACTGTCGGGTAGCCACGTGAGCCAAGGAAGCTCCTCGGCAAGGACCTCCTCGGCGAGGTCACTGTTTCTGCGAGCCACGATGGCCAGCGCACGCGCAACAATGCGCAGGCTGGCCGCGCCTGCCTCAAACCGCTCAGCACGCATCAGGATGATGTTCTCGTCATCGCGCCGTTCGAGGATGACGTCAGCGTGGTCCAGTGTGGGAAGCACCTCCGAAGGGCCTCTGAGAAACGTGCTGTACGGGAAGCTCTTCGTCGCCATAGAGGCAAGCTTATCTGAAGTAGTTCAGATATCGCTATCGCTGGCGGGCTCGGGAGGCGGCGGCGTGGGCGCGGTTGGCGCAGCGGGTCGAGCAGAACTGGCGACAGCGCGTACAGCGAGGCGTTCGGCCAGCGTGGCACCCTCCGGGGCGGTGAGCCGCAGGCGGGGGACGCCGCCCATCTCCGACACGGCGGCGTGGAGCGGCAGTTCGGCCGTCCAGCGGGACAGGACGCGCGTCCGCTCGGCAGGGTTTCAACCGGTCAGGGTGCGGTGGGGCACATGGTGAAGGTGGTGGACCTGCTTCTGGAGACCGGCGAGGTGATCCGGTAGGTGACCGTGTGGGTCCCGTCCGGTGGGTCGATGGTGTCCTTTGAGAACACGTAGTTGTCGCGGCTGCCGGCCGGCAACCGGGAGGATCCGCTCTCGATGACCTTCCCGTTGTAGAGCCACTGGTAGGAGAACGCCGCACCCGGTTTCGTCGCGCCTATTCCGGCTCCGAAGTTGAACGATCCCGTGTAGCAGGTGATGCCCTCAGTGTTGATCTTCGATGATCCCTGGACCCGTACATAGGCGATGGAGAACGAGGCGCCGGCGGCCTTGGTCGCCGTGGGGCTCGGGCGTGCGGTCGTGCGGGTCCGCGAGGGCGTCGGCGTCGGCGCCTGCCGGCGGGTCTCGGTGGGTTTGGTCGAAGGCGAAGTCGAACGCGCGGGCGTGGGCGTGGGGCGGGGCCGGATGGGCTGGGTGGGCGTGGGCTTCGCCGCCGGGGTCCGGGACTTCTTCGGCCGGGGTGACCTGCGCTTCGAGGGGGTGGTCGACGGGCTCGTCGATTCGGTGGAGTGGGCGGCCAGCACCGGGGCGGCCGGCTCGCGGTTCGAGGACGCGGTCCAGACGACGACGCCGGCGCTCACCGACACGGCGAGCGCTCCGGCCAGCACGGGGACGAGCGGGAAGCGACGAGCCACACGCCCCGGCACCCGGGACCGCTGCCCGGCGAGGGCCGGCGACTGCCCGGCGAGGTTCGGCGGCTGCGGGCCGCCGATGAGGCGCAGGAGCACGTCCTGCATGGTCGGGCGGTGGTGCGGGTCCTTGGCCAGGCAGGCGTGCACGATCGGGCGCAGCGGCTCCGGCAGGTCACCCAGCCAAGGCTCACCGTGCAGGATGCGGTTGATGATCGCGGGCAGGGTGTCGTCGCCGAACGGCGGCGTGCCGGTCGCCGCGAACACGATGACCGATGCCCAGGCGAAGACGTCCGCCGCGGGCCCGACCTGCGCGCCCGCGAGCTGCTCCGGCGCCATGTACGCAGGCGTGCCGACGATGCCGCTCGCGACGGAGGCGGAGGCGTCGGCCGTGCGGGCGACCCCGAAGTCGATGACCCGCGGCCCGTCCCGTCCGAGCAGCACGTTGGCGGGCTTGAAGTCTCGGTGCACGAGGCCGGCCCGGTGGATGGCGGCCAGCGCGGTGGCGGTACCGACGGCCAGGCGCTGCAGGTCGGCGCCGGCGTGGCGGCCCGCCTCCTGCAGGGAAGGCCCGTCGACGTACTCGCTGACGATGTACGCCCGCCCGCCCAGCGACGCGTCCAGCACCTGGGCGACGCAGACCGGCTCAACCCGCCGCGCCGCGGCGACCTCCCGGGCGAGCCGGTCGTCGAACCCCGCGCCCTCCCGCAGCACCTTGACCGCGACCGGCCTCCCGTCGGGCGCCTGCCCCAGATAGACGGTGCCCTGGCCGCCCGCTCCCAGCCTGCCGACGATCCGGTAGCCGCCCACCGCCGCGGGATCGCCTTCACGTAAGGGTTCGACATTCGGCATGAGAGGAGTGACTCCTGAGACGGCAGGGGATCAACCGAAGGCACCATAGCGAGACATATCCCGGTTTGTGAGGCGTTCTCGGGTCTCACCTGCCGCCGGAGGCACCCGCCTGGGACATCACGTAGGGGCTCGTGCTGCTCTGTCCGGCCTCGTTCGTGGCGGTGATCGACGTATACGGGCCGGGAGGCGGCACGTACGGGACCCAGGCCCACTCCAACCGCCCCCGCCCGTACCACTCCTGCCGGACGACCGTCCCCTGCGGGCCGAAGCGCAACGCGACCCCCCGCAGGTTGTAGCCCTCGACGAGGATCCCCGCCCGCCCGTTCATGTCCTTGCGCGTCGCGCCGACGATGATCGGCTGCTGCCATCCGTTCACGATGTCGTCGGCCAGCGAAGGCGTGTCGTAGCGGTCCTGGCAGGTGAAGAACGGCTCCCATCCGTACGAGATGATCTTGGCGGCGTGGGTCCCCGTCGCCATCACCTGCCGGTCCAGCCGGCTCTTCGACGTACGCCCGCGCAGCGGCAGCGGCTCCACCCGTCCGCACTCCCCCGGCACCGGCGTGGGCTCGAACCCCTCCACGTTCACCCACAGCTCCACCCCGGACGGCACCCGCCCAGCCGCCGCCTCGATGTAGTCGCGCGTGGACCCGTAATACGCCTGCCCGTAGGTCACGTCACCCACTACCGGCGCCAGCCGCGCCTCGACCTTGGCGTCCCGCTCGTCGACCCCGTACACCGGGACCTTCCCCGTCCCCCGCCCGTCCTGCACGGCGACGGCCATCGGCAGGCCCGCCCGCGTGGCGGCGATGTCGACGAGCCCCTCCGGGGCCTGGGAGGGCGGGAACCCGCGCCCTCGGCGCGCGTCGATATAGGGGCTGACCAGGATCTTCTTGCCGGGCAACGCGGAGGCGACGACCGCGTGCTGTGCCGTGTACAGCTCGACGATCGGATCCTCGTCCCCCCGGTCCCGCATGGCCAGCTCGAACGACTGGTAGACGCCCGCGAACGACCTGCCGAACCGCGTCCGGTAGTCGGCGAGGACCCGGGCGGTGAAGGCGTTCAGCGCGGCGGTGTGGGCGAGGTCCGGCTCCCACGGCTTGCCGGCCAGCTGCGGCGCGGCAGGCAAGCCGGGGAACACCGCCATCCCGTACGCCGCCGCCTCCGTCATCAGGTGGCCCAGCCCGTCGCCGTCCGTGGACACGATCACCAGATCGTGGACGCGGTCGTCGCACGACGCGGCCAGCGACACCCGGTAGAAGATCCGCCCGTCGCTCTCCACCCGCCGATCGAGGCCGGGGCAGCGCAACAGGCCGGCGCCGAACTCCTCGCTGGTCGCGTACGTGTAGACATGCCGGATCTCCTTGCCCGGCACCTCGGCGCACGGCCGCCCGTCCATGAGACAGCCGGGGTCCTGCCCCACGCTGAACCGCGGCCCGAACGTGACGAGCGTGTCCCCGCCGACCGCGTGGACCGCCTCGACCATCCGCCGCGTCACGCACGCGTCGGCCCGCGGGATGACCCAGTAGCCGGTGACCGCGTACGGCGCCATCACCCGCGTGTCCCGCGGCGCGCACTCCTCCGGTTGCTCCTGGGAGTCGTCCGGCACGATGAGACCCACCACGAAGGCGATCGCCACGACGACCCACAAGATCCGGTGCACCCACGCCCCTTCCACGTCCGCCCCCAGCCTACGCACCCGAGGCGCTCCGAGGCTCCGGCGCGACCTCAAGACGCAGGGCGCCGGACGCCCGTCAGTAGGACTGGAGCTCGATCAGATTGCCCTCCACGTCGCCCACCTTCATCACCAGCATCGTCGCGTCCTGGACGGCGGTGGCCGCGGAAGGCAGGCCCGCGGTGCCGACGACCTGTGCGATCCGGTCGCGGCCGTACAGGACCAGCCCGGCCTCGCCGCCGATGTCCCAGTTGGCGTAGGCGGCCTCGGGCAGGATCTTCACCGGCTCCACGTGGCACACCTCGGACAGGACCGCCTGATAGAAGGCGAGAGCGGCAGGGAAGTCGCGCACGAGCAGGCGGGGGTAATGGGCCCGCCCTGCTGGAGACGACGACCTTCGTCCTGCACAAGGTCGGGGTCGCCGACCGGCGCGCCCTGGCCGACCGGCTGGCGGACGAGACGGGGCTCAGCCTGTGGGAGTTCGCGGTGCTGGCCGCGCTCGGCGACGTCGGTTCCGCCGCCCAGCGAGAGGTCGGCGCCCGGCTCGGGGTGGACCCGAGCGACATGGCGCGGCTGATGGACGGCCTCATGGACAAGGGCTGACCGAGCGGGATCGGGATCCGGCCGACCGCCGCCGCTACCGGGCCTCGCTGTCGGCAGCCGGGCGCGAAACCCTCGCCATCAAGGTCTTCTCTCTCGTTGAGGGGTGATCGCGGGAGCGATGAGCAGCAGGGCCGCGACGGGACTCAACGGCGGTCCAGTCCGGACAGTTGCCAGGCCAGCCGGCGCCGCACCGCCGGGAGCCGCCTGGCGAGGCCGAGCACGAGGTTGCGCACCGGGCGGAGGGCCGCGCTCATGGTGGCCAGGGCCGTGAGGCGGCTCGCCAGCCCGACGACCTTCTCGGCGACCGGGCGGCGGGCGGCGGCGTAGGCGTCCAGGAGGTCGGGTGAGCCGCCCTTGAGCACCTTCGAGAGGGTCTCGCCCGCCAGCACCGCGTCCTCGATGCCGAGGTTCATGCCCTGCCCGCCGGCGGGCGAGTGCACGTGCGCGGCGTCGCCCGTGAGCAGGATCCGCCCGTTCCTGTACGTGTCGGCGATGCGGTGGTGCACGCGGAAGCGGGAGCCCCACACGACCTCCTCCACCACGGCCGGCACGGCCTTCGGCCCTCGGGTGTCGAGCAGCCGCTGCACGAACGCCACGTCGGGGTCCTTCGGCGCCTCGTCCACGGTCGCCACGATCCGGTACGTCCCGCCGGGCAGCGGCGCCACGACCACGAGCCCGTCGGGCGAGAAGTACAGGACGACCTCCTCCGGCGGGACCCCGCCGCTCAGACGTACGTCGGCGAGGCTGAAGGACTCGGCGTAGGTGCCGCCGCCGAAGCCGATCCCGGACCGCTCACGGACGAGGCTGTGCATGCCGTCGGCCCCCACCAGGTAGGACGCGCGGAACGAGCGCCCGTCGTCCAGGGTGGCGGTGACGCCGGAGCCGTCCTGGGCGACGGCGGTCACCAGCGCGGGCCGCACCACCTCGACGCCCAGCTCGTTCAGCCGGGCCAGCAGGTACGCCTCGGTGTCGGCCTGCGAGACCATCAGCGTGTACGGGTACGACGTGGGCAGCCCCTCGAAGGGCACCTCCACCAGCACCCGGTCCCGATCCCTGATCGTGAACCTCGGCGCGTGCACCCCGCGTCCGACCAGCGCCGGCGTGACGCCGTACGGTTCCAGCAGCTCCAGCGTGCGGGAATGCACGACGGCGGCCCTGGAGGTGTTCGCGCCCTCGGCCTGCCCGTCCACGATGACGACGTCGTGGCCGAGCCGCGCCAGGACGACGGCGGCCGTGAGCCCCACGGGACCGGCTCCGACGACGAGCACGTCAGTGGTGATCATTGTCTTCTCCTCGGCGGTCAACATCAGTTGGCCAACAATCGTTGACGCTAGCCTTGCCACACCGAGATGTCAACACTCGTTGGCCTACAGCTGTTGACCTGGAGGAAGCGGGGCGCGACTCCACGATCGCCCGCCATTTCCCGGACCGCTGGGAGCGGATGAGACGCCGCGAAGCCGGGCCGGTCTCGACAGAAATTCTGGGAATGGCCCTATGCCGCCATGTTTTGCTATCGCCACCATTAACCGCCATGACCAGCGAAGACATCATGGAGGCGATAGCAAAATCCGTTCACCCGCATCTCGATCTCGATTCCCGGCCTTGTCAGCCCCCCTTGCACGCGGTTTCAGATCATGTTAGATGGAGGGAAGTAGAGAGGACCGGGGAACGTGACGCTGATTCTCGATGGCGTCTCCGTACGGCAACGCGGGGAGACCTGGCTCGACGACATCACCCTGGAACTATCGAATGGATTGACCACCGTCGTCGGCCCGATGACCGCGGGGAAGACGACGTTGATGCGGGTCGCCGCCGGTCTGCTGCCACCGGACTCCGGCCGGGTGACGGTGAACGGAAAAGACGTCACCGGCATTTCCGTAAGGAAAAGATCGGTGGCCTTCGTCTATCAGCAATTCATTAATTATCCGTCGCTGACGGTCTACGAGAACATCGCCTCCCCGCTCCGCCTGGACCCCCGGTTCCGCGGGGACGGGATCGACCGGCGCGTCCGCGAGGTGGCCGAGCTCATGGGCATCGCCGGCCTGCTCGACCGCCGGCCCGCCGAGCTGTCGGGCGGCCAGCAGCAGCGCACCGCCATCGCCCGCGCCCTGGCCCGGCCCGTGGACGTGCTGCTCCTGGACGAGCCCCTCGCCAACCTGGACTTCAAGCTCCGCGAGCAGCTCAGGGCCGATCTCAAGGCCATGTTCGCCGACGCGCCCGGCGTGGTCCTCTACTCCACGGCCGACCCCAACGAGGCGCTGACGTTCGCCGCGCCGACCGTGGTGCTGGGCGAGGGCCGGGTGCAGCACACCGGCGACGTCGCCGAGATGTACGACCACCCGCCCACGCTGGCGGTGGCCGCGACGCTCAGCGATCCCCCGCTCAACCTGCTGCCCGGCGTCGTCCGCGACGGCCGCATCGAGTGCCTCGGCACGTCGTTCCCCGCGCCCCGCGCGCAGGCCACCGGGCACGACGTCATGCTCGGCATCCGCCCCCACCAGGTCAGGATCGACCGCGACGGGCCCGGCGCGCTGGAGCTGCCCGCCGAGATCAGGCTCGCCGAGGTCACGGGCAGCGCGACGTTCCTGCACCTGCTGCTGAAGGGCGGCCGCCACCTGGTCGCCCACCTGCCCGGCACCCGGCCCTTCACGCCCGGGGAGTCCACGGTCGCGTACGTGGACCCCGCGCACATCTTCGTCTTCGACGAGGCCGGCGGGCGGCTGCTGTCCACCAGCGCGGCGGAGGTCGACCTGCATGGCTGACATCCGCCTGGAAGGCGTGGGACACAGCTACGACGGCGGCGAGACGTGGGCGCTCAAGCCGATGACGTGGACGTGGCGCACCTCGCGGGCGTACGCGCTGCTGGGCCCGAGCGGCTGCGGCAAGACGACGCTGCTGAACATCATCTCCGGACTGATCACGCCCACGGTGGGCCGGATCTTCTTCGACGACCGCGACGTCACCGGCGTGCCCACGGCGGGCCGCAACATCGCGCAGGTCTTTCAGTTCCCGGTCCTGTACGAGGAGATGTCCGTCTACGACAACCTCGCCTTCCCCCTCCGAAACCGGAAATATCCCAAGAACGAGATCGACCAGCGCGTCCGCCAGGTCTCCCAGTTGCTGGGCCTCGACCACGTCCTGCGCCGCCGGTCGCGCCGGCTGGACCCGGGCCGGCAGCAGATCGTCAGCCTGGGCCGCGGCCTGGTGCGCGCGCAGGTGGCGGCGGTGCTGCTGGACGAGCCGCTCACGGTGGTGGACCCGGCGCTGAAGTGGACGCTCCGCAGCAAGCTCAAGGAGATCCATCGCGACACCGGCCACACGCTGATCTACGTCACCCACGACCAGACCGAGGCGCTGACCTTCGCCGACGAGGTGGTGGTGCTCAACGACGGGGCGATCGTGCAGGCGGGCGAGCCGGCCGAGCTGTTCCTGTCGCCGGCCCACGAGTTCGTCGGGCACTTCATCGGCTCGCCCGGCATGAACGTGCTGCCCGCCGAGATCGTCGGCGACGTCGTCCGCGTCGGGCAGGCGGACGTCGGCTCGGTCGCGGACGGCCTGCCGCCGGGGCCGGTCAGGATCGGGGTGCGGCCGGAGTTCGTCGAGATCACCGGCGCGCGGCGCTCCCCCGGCGTGGCCGCGCGGGTGACCGGGATCGACCGCATGGGCGCCTACGACCTGGTCCACACCATGGTCGGCGACCACCCGATGATCGCCAGGACGGCGGCGGGCGCTTCCTACCGGCCGGGCGCGGTCGAGTTCCTGCATTTCCCTGCGGAGCGGACGTTCCTGTTCCGCGACGAGGTCAGGTGCGGCTCCCTCGCGCCGCTGAACGGAAGGAGCCCAGGTTGACCGCCGGCACCCAGGTGAGCGGCGAGGTCGTGACGGCCGCGCCCGCCGAGCCCGCCGAACCCCACGAGACGCGCGCCGACCTCAAGCGCAAGGACAACCGGGCCTGGTGGC
The DNA here is from genome assembly GCF_008065375.1 of Nonomuraea sp. SYSU D8015. Classification (GTDB taxonomy): domain Bacteria; phylum Actinomycetota; class Actinomycetes; order Streptosporangiales; family Streptosporangiaceae; genus Nonomuraea. The sequence continues at coordinate 216,108 of NZ_VJYI01000004.1, read as the reverse complement.
TGGTCCTGCCGGTGGTCGTGTCGGTGGCGTTCACGGCGATCATCCCGCTGATGACCGTGGTCAACTTCTCGGTGCAGGACGTCTTCAGCCCCACCGAGCGGGTGTTCGTCGGCCTCGACTGGTTCTACGAGGCCGTGCGGCGGCCCGAGAACCGCGAGGCGTTCGTCAGGACGCTGCTGTTCTCCGCGCAGGTGCTGCTGGTGGAGATCCCGCTCGGGGTGGCGATCGCGGTGGCGATGCCGCGGCGCGGGTTCTGGGTGTCGGTGGCGCTGGTGCTGGTCGCGCTGCCGCTGCTCATCCCGTGGAACGTCGTGGGCACGATCTGGCAGATCTTCGCCCGCGCCGACATCGGGCTCGGCGGCTGGACGGTCAACAACGTGCTCGGCATCGGCTTCAACTACACGCTCGACTCCACCGACGCCTGGATCACGATCCTCGTCATGGACGTGTGGCACTGGACGCCGCTGGTGGCGCTGCTGGCCTACGCCGGGCTGCGGTCGATTCCGGAGCCGTACTTCCAGGCCGCGCAGATCGACGGCGCCTCCGGGTGGGCCACGTTCCGGCACATCCAGCTGCCCAGGCTGCGCGGGGTGCTGACGATCGCGATCCTGCTCAGGTTCATGGACAGCTTCATGATCTACACCGAGCCGTTCGTGGTGACCGGGGGCGGGCCCGGCAACGCGACCTCGTTCCTGAGCATCCTGCTGTCGAAGATCGCCGTCGGGCAGTTCGACGTGGGGCCGGCCGGCGCGTTCTCGCTGATCTACTTCTTGATCGTGCAGGTCCTCTGCTACGTCTTCTTCACCGTGCTGACCAGGTCGGGGAGGTGAGCGCGATGGCGAGGACCACAGGACGGCGGCTCCCCTGGGCGCGCACGGTCTTCTGGTTGTACGTGGCCACGCTCATGCTGCCGGTGCTGTGGATGTTCGGCATGTCGATCCGGCCGAACGAGGACATCCTGAGCAGCTTCTCGCTCATCCCGCAGCGCGTGACCTTCGACAACTACGTCACGTTCTTCACCGACGTGTCGTGGTATTCGAGCTACCTCAACTCGATCATCTACACGTCGCTGAACGCGGTGATGTCACTGATCGTGGCGCTGCCCGCGGCGTACGCGTTCTCGCGCTTCCGTTTCGCCGGCGACAAGCACCTGTTCTTCTGGCTCTTGACCAACCGCATGGCGCCGCCCGCGGTCTTCCTGCTGCCGTTCTTCCAGATCTATCAGAGCGTGGGGTTGTTCGACACGCACCTCGGCGTCGCCATCGCGCACATGCTTTTCAACGTCCCGCTCGCGGTCTGGATTCTCGAGGGATTCATGTCGGGAATCCCCCGGGAAATCGACGAGACCGCGGCGATCGACGGCTATTCACTGCCCCGTTTCTTCATCCGCATCTTCCTGCCGATGATCCGCTCCGCGATCGGCGTGACGTTGTTCTTCTGCTTCATGTTCAGCTGGGTCGAACTGCTGATAGCGCGGACGATCACGTCGGTCAACGCGAAACCGATCGCGGCGACGATGACGAGGACGGTGAGCGCGGCCGGCGTGGACTGGGCCCTGCTGGCGACGGCCGGGGTGCTCACGATCGTCCCGGGCGCCATCGTCATCTGGTTCGTACGGAATTACATCGCCAAGGGATTCGCACTCGGGAGGGTTTAGCGAATGCTCGAATGGATGGTCTGGACCCTCCCCACGGCGCTGGTGTTCATCGGGCTCGCCGTGCTCCTCGTCGTCATGGCGGTCTGGGCCCGCATCTCCCCTCCCGTGGCCAGGCGAGGTTTCCTGCGCATCGAGACCGACCGGGGCGACCGGCTGTACATCGGCCTGATCAGCGCCGCGGTCGTGCTGGCCGGCTGGATGGCCGTCACCGACCTGTCCATGTGGCTCGCGCTGGGCTGTGCGGTGCTGGTGGTGGTCGTGATCGGGATATGGGGCTGACAGAAGAGGAGCCATGCGATGAGGCATCGGGCAGGCAGGTCCGCGGCCGTTGGTCTGGCCGCGCTCGTTCTCGTGGCCGCCGGCTGCGCCCAGGGCGCGCAGCGGCCGTCGAGCGACTTCAGGGAGGCCGACGGGAAGGCGGCGGCGCAACGCTGGGTGTCGGAGGAGTTCACGCCGAGCACCCTGTCCAAGGATCAGCAACTCGCGGAGATGGACTGGTTCATCAAGGCCGCGGCGCCGTACCGCGGCATGCAGATCAACGTGGTGTCCGAGACGATCACCACGCACGAGTACGAGTCCCAGAAGCTGGCGAAGGCGTTCACCGAGATCACCGGGATCAAGATCAAGCACGACCTGATCCAGGAGGGTGACGTCATCGAGAAGCTCCAGACCCAGATCCAGGGCAACCAGAACATCTACGACGCCTACGTCAACGACTCCGACCTCATCGGCACGCACTCACGCGGAAAGTACGTGGTGCCGCTGTCGGACTACATGGCCGGTGAGGGCAAGGCCGTCACCTCGCCGACGCTGGACCTGAACGACTTCATCGGCATCAGCTTCACCACGGGCCCGGACAAGAAGGTCTACCAGCTGCCCGACCAGCAGTTCGCGAACCTCTACTGGTTCCGCTACGACTGGTTCACCGACCCGGACATCAAGAAGCAGTTCAGGGACGCCTACGGCTACGAGCTCGGCGTCCCGGTCAACTGGGCGGCCTACGAGGACATCGCCGACTTCTTCACCAACAAGGTCAACGGCAACGGAACCGTCGACGGCAAGAAGGTCTACGGCCACATGGACTACGGCAAGAAGGACCCGTCGCTGGGCTGGCGCTTCACCGACGCCTGGCTGTCCATGGCCGGCAACGGCGACCCCGGCATCCCCAACGGCCTGCCGGTGGACGACTGGGGCATCAGGGTCGAGAACTGCCGCCCGGTCGGCTCCTCGGTCACCCGCGGCGGCGACACCAACGGGCCCGCGTCCGTCTACGCGCTCACCAAGTACGTGGAGTGGCTGAAGAAGTACGCGCCCAAGGAAGCCGCCGGCATGAACTTCAGCGAGTCCGGGCCGGTGCCCGCGCAGGGCAACATCGCCCAGCAGATCTTCTGGTACACCGCGTTCACGGCCGACATGACCAAGGAGGGGCTGCCGGTCGTCAACAGCGACGGCACGCCGAAGTGGCGGATGGCGCCGAGCCCGCACGGCGCGTACTGGAAGGACGGCCACAAGCTCGGCTACCAGGACGCGGGCTCGTGGACGCTGCTGAACAGCACGCCGAAGGACCGCCGGGCCGCGGCCTGGCTGTACGCGCAGTTCGTCACGTCGAAGACGGTGTCGCTGAAGAAGTCGATCGTCGGCCTGACCTTCATCAGAAACTCCGACATCAAGAGCCGGTACTTCGCCGAGAACTCCAAGAAGTACGGCGGCCTGATCGAGTTCTACGCCTCTCCGGCCCGCGTGCAGTGGACGCCGACCGGGACGAACGTGCCGGACTACCCCAAGCTCGCCCAGCTCTGGTGGCAGAACGTGGCCACCGCCGTAACCGGCGAGACCACGCCGCAGCAGTCGATGGACAATCTGGCCAAGCAGCAGGACGACATCCTGTCCCGGCTGGAGCGGCTCAAGTACGGCGGCGACTGCGCGCCGAAGCTGAACCCGGAGCAGACCGCCCAGTACTGGTACGACCAGCCCGGCGCGCCGGTGGCGAAACTGGCCGACGAGCGCGGCAAGCCCGCCACGGTCGACTACGACAAGCTCATCGCCACCTGGAAGGCTGGGGACTAGAGCGAGTGCCGCCGCCCGTGGCAGGCCGGGCGGCGGCACGTCATCGGAGGTGACCGGCGAGCCAGTCGAAGGCCCGCTCCTGCATGGGCACGTCGAAGCTGTGCGGCACGTCGGCGAACACCGCCTCGTACGCGCCGTCCCCGTACCGCTCGCTGATGATGGCGTGGGCGCGGCGCATGCCCGGCTCGGGGAAGAGCTCGTCGCGCATGGCGTACTGGACCATGAGGGGCTGGGGCGCGCGGGCCGCCACCAGGTCGGGCCAGTCGCCGAGGCGCGGCAGGCCGGGCGGGTAGAGCATCCAGGTGTGCTTGGCGACGTGCCCGCCGAGCATGTCGCGGTAGGAGGAGACCATCGCGGCGACGACGACCGCCCGGATGCCCTCGTCGAAGGCGCCGAGCAGCGCGGCCCGCAGTCCGCCGCCGGACAGCCCGGCGCATCCGACCGGCCCGACGTCGGGCCGGGAGCGCAGATAGGCCGCGGCGGCGAGGTCCTCGCCGGCCACCACGCCGGCGAAGGACGTGCCGAGCACCGCGCAGTGCTTGGCCACGACGTGCTCGTGCTGCGCCGCGGCGCGGTCGTAGCGGTCGGCCTCGCTCACGCTCCCGCCGGACTCCTCGCTCGTGTTCCCGCCGCTGGGCTCGACGTCCAGCGGGAAGCGGCGGCTGCCCCACGCGAGCACGTCGTGCGCGAGGACGGCGAAGCCGCGGCGGGCCAGCTCGTTGGCGAAGGCGCGGCCGCCGTAGATGTCCTCACGCAGCCGCCGGACCTCCGGCGAAGGGCCTTCGGGGCCGTCGGCGATCTTCTCCTTGCCGACCCATTTCATCCCGGCGTGGCAGTGGAGCGCCACCACCCCGGGCAGCGGACCGGACGCTTCCCGGGGGCGTAGCAGGAAGGCCCGGGTCCGCGACCCGAAGCCGACGGACCAGGACAGCTCCTCGCCTACCAGGTCCCCGTCGGTCCAGGTCCGCTCGACCCGCACGTCATCGGCGCGCAGATCGAGCACTCCGAGTGCCTCCCGCGCCGCGGCCCGCAGCTCGGGCCCGGCCGCGGGGTAGATCCCGAGCTGTTGCGCGGCGATCCCGGCCAGCTCGCCGAACACGCGCCCGTTCAGGTCCACGGACCCACCCACGTCCGCCCCACCGGGCCAGCCCCTTCCCGATCCACCGGCCGCCCCGCCGGAGGCGACCCTGTCCGTCCCGCCGGAGGCCACCCTGCCTGACCCACCGGGCGCGGCCTCGCCGCCCCACCCACTGGACGCGCGCCCATACGAACCCCGGAGAGACCCCTGCCCTCACCTAGGGCAGGAGACGGGGACGGGCCGGTGCGAACGAGCGCGGACGGGGCAGTCGGCGGGTCGGGGGTGGCCGCTCCGGGCGGGTCAGGCGACACGGGTCCCGTCGTCCGTCAGGTGCACGGGGGCGCCGCTCGCCGCCGACAGGTTGGCCGCGACGCCCGTCAGGACGCTGCGGATGCCGTCGCGGTAGCCGGCCTGGCGCGCCAGCGGGTCGTCGTCCGGGCCCCGGAAGACGTCGTTGAGCAGCAGGCGGTCACCGCCGCCGTGCCCGCCGGCCCCTGTCTCGATGGGCACCTCTTCCGGCTTGCTCCAGTGCCTGCGCAGCGTGAGCCGCTCCTGTGTCTGATGGTCGCGCTCACTCGGCCCTCGCTGGTCACGCGAGCTACCGCTCTCGGGCCTGACCGTTCGCCGCTCCGACGACCCGGCCGCGTGCTCCTTGGAGGCCGCGCTCGGGTCGATGGCGGCGTGCGGCGGCGTCCACTCCCGCTCGACCACGTCCAGCTCCAGCCGCCCGGCCGTGCCGTTGAAGGCCACCCGGTAGCCCTCCCAGGGAGCGTGGGCGTGCAGGGAGTAGGTCAGGATCGCGCGGTTGGCGTAACGGACGAGCACGGACATGTTGTCGTCGATGTTCACGCCCTCGCCGAAGACGTCCTGGTCCCGGATGTAGCCGTCCTCGTGCTCGGCGTCCAGGTAGAGCCGCTTGAGCCGGGGGTCGGCGGAGATGTCCAGGATGAAGGGGTCCGTACCGAGCCCGGGAGCGCCCTGCCCTCGCTCGGGGCGCTCCTCCAGGCCGCGCTTCCTGGCGTTCTCGGCGCCGTAGAAGCGCAGGTCGGTCTGGGCGAAGACGAGCTCGGGAGCGGATCCGAGCCACCAGTTGACCAGGTCGAAGTGGTGGGTGGACTTGTGGACGAGCAGCCCGCCGGAGTTGGCCCGGTCGCGGTGCCAGCGGCGGAAGTAGTCGGCGCCGTGGATGGTGTCGAGCGTCCACTCGAAGTGCACGGAGGTCACTTCGCCGATGGCGCCCTCCATCAGCAGCCGGCGCACGGCCGAATTACGCGGCGAGTACCGGTAGTTGAAGGTCACGATCAGCTTGCCGGTGCTGCGCTCGGCCGACTCGGCGATGGCCGCGCAGCTCTCGGCGTCGACCGTGAGCGGCTTCTCCACGATGACGTCGCGACCGGCGTCGAGGGCCGCGCACACGTAACGGGCGTGCGTGGCGTCGACGGTCGTGACGATGACCGCGTCGGCGAGCTCGAGCACCTTGTCGAACTCCGCGGGCGCGAAGCACGGCACCTCCTGGCCGATCCGCTCGACGTAGTAGTCCATGCGGGTGCGGTTGGTGTCGCACAGGGCGACGATGGTGCCGGCGTCGCGCCACTCCCCGAGCAGCGCGTCGACGTACATCTGCGCGCGGTGCCCGAGCCCGACGATCGCGTACTTCATGACTCTCCTTCTGGCGTCTCTGATCGGCGCGGTCCGCAGCCCGCGTGACACGTCCGTCCGGACACCGGCCGATCAGGCGTGTGCGGCCTGACCGGGGAGGGCGCCCGGCGTCGCGTGAACGCCGGGCGCGTCCTGTGCCACTGCATCGCTGCGGATCGTCGGCCCGATCGCTAGCCTGCGATCGAGGCGTTGGCCTCGGTGATGAACTTCTGGACCGCGTCGTCGGGGGTCATGCGGCCGAACATGACCTCCTCGGAGTAACGCGTGAGGATGTCCTCCATGGCGCTGGAGCCCTTCGGCGGAGCGGGGGGCGGGTCGGCCAGCTCGCTCTTGACCTTGTCGATGAACTCCAGCGTCTTCTTGTCGGCGTCCGGCAGCTTGTCCTTGACCGCCGCCAGCACCTTGGAGCTGGCGGGCAGGCCGCGGTCGCTCAGGATGATCGCGCCCGCCTCCGGGTCGTTGATCATGAAGTCGATGAACTTCGCCGCCTCGGCCGCGTGCTCCGTCTTGGAGGAGGCGGAGTAGAACATCGCCGGCTGCAGGAACATGCCGCCGGTCGTGGCGCCCTCGACCTTCGGCATGCGCAGCAGGTCCAGCTCCTGACCCGACGCCTTCGAGGCCGCGCCGAGCTGGTTGCTCCACCACATGCCCATCGCGCCGGTGTTGGTGCCGAGCAGCGACTGGTCGATGCTGGTCGCGCCGATCTCAGAGCTCTTGGCGGCGTCGGGGGCGCCCTTGGTCTTGATCAGGTTCTGCATGACGGCCCACCAGTCCTTGATGGTCTGGGGGGACATGCCGAGCTTGTTGCCGTTGTAGAAGGGCTCGCCCTTCTGCGCGGCGTAGATCTGGAGGTACGCGGGGTTCCAGCTCAGCTGCGTTCCGGTGACCTTGCCGCCGCTCCCCTCGGTGATCTGGGAGGACAGTTTGACGTAGTCGTCCCAGGTCCACTTGGTGTCGTCGGGCAGCTTCGCCTTGCTGCTCTCGACCAGGCCGGGGTTGACCATCAGGGAGAAGGCGTTGACGCCGGTGGGGATCGCGAACTGCTTGCCGTCGATGGCGCCGGTGCCCAGCACCTTGGAGTCGATGTCGGCGGTGTTGACCTTGCTGGCCAGGTCGGCCAGCGTGCCGCGGTCGGCGTATTCGCGCAGGCCGCGGATCTCTATGGTGATGACGTCGGGCGCGTCGTTGGCGGCGACCTTCGTGGCCAGCGTCTCGTAGTAGCTGGCCCAGTCGGAGAACTCGCCCTCGACGTCGATGGTCGGGTTCTTGGCCTCGAACTTCTTGATCGCCTCTTCGGTCATCTTCTGTCGCGCGTCGCTGCCCCAGTAGGAGAAGCGCAGCTTGATCTTGCCGTCGGCGCTTTGTCCGCCGCCGCCGCTGCCGCTGCCACAGGCCGCGGTGACCGCCAGCACAGCGGTGGCCAGCAGCGCTGCCGACCACATCTTCTTGCCAGAGCTCACGGCTCTACCTCCTAGAGGGTTTTCTTGTTGGGGGGTGGAGGAACTACTTCAGGCCCGTGGTGGCCACACCACGGATCAGATACTTCTGGCCGACCAGGAAGAACCCGAAGATCGGCCCCAGCGCGACGATCGACATGGCGAACATGGGTCCCCACGACGAATCGCTGCTGGCGTCGAGGAACGTGCGCAGCGCGACCGGGACGGTGAAGTTGTCCGGGTTGTTGAGGTAAAGGAGCTGGCTGAGGAAGTCGTTCCACGTCCAGATGAACGTGAAGATCGCGGTCGTCGCCAGCGCCGGCATGCAGAGCGGCATGACGACCCTGATGAAGATGCGCCAATAGCCCGCTCCGTCGATCTCGGCGGCTTCGTCGAGCTCTCTCGGCAGTGTACGAATGAACTGCACCATCAGGAAGACGAAGAACGCGTCCGTGGCCAGGATCTTCGGCATGACCAGCGGCCAGATCGTGTTGATCAGGTCGAGTTCGGAGAACATGATGTATTGAGGGACGATCACCACGTGGTGCGGCAGCATGATCGTGCCCAGCATGATCGCGAACCAGAACTTCTTCATGGGGAAGTTCAGCCGGGCGAAGGCGTAGGCGGCCAGCGAGCAGGCCACCAGGTTCGCCACCACCGACAGGGCCGTGACCACCGCGGAGTTCCACAGGTAGTAGCCGAAGGGGTGCTTCAGCGCGTACCAGCCCTCGGAGTAGTTGTTCAGCGTGACCTGGCTCGGCCACAGTCCGGGCTCCCGGAAGATCAGTTCCTCCGGCTTCAGGGAGCTGGAGACCATCCAGAGCAGCGGATAGAGCATGACCAGGCCGAAGCCGATCAGCAGGATGTGCTTGACCACCGGCCCGCCCCTGAACGGGCGGAACAGCACCGGGACCGGCCTACTTGGTGTCGCCATAGAAGACCCAATACTTAGACGCGAGGAAGTTCACTCCGGTCAGGGCGGCGATGATGACGAGCAGGACCCACGCCATCGCCGCGGCGTAGCCCATGTCGTAGTTCTTGAAGCCCTCGAGGTAGAGGTAGAGCGTGTAGAACAGGGTCGAGTCCGCCGGACCGCCCTTGCCGTTGCTGACGATGAACGCCTGCGTGAACGACTGGAACGACTTGATGATCTCGAGCACCAGGTTGAAGAAGATGATCGGGGTCAGCAGCGGCAGCGTGATCGACTTGAACTGGCGCAGCGGCCCCGCGCCGTCCACCGCGGCCGCCTCGTAGTAGCTGCTCGGGATCTGCCGCAACCCGGCCAGGAAGATGATCATAGGGGCGCCGAACGTCCACACGTGCAGGAGGATCAGCGTCCCGAGCGCGGTGTCCGGGTCGCCCACCCAGCCGGGGCCCTGGATTCCGAAGATCGCGAGCACCGCGTTGACCAGGCCGTCCGCGCCGAAGACCTTCCGCCAAAGGATCGCGATCGCGACGCTGCCGCCCAGCAGCGAGGGCAGATAGAAGATCGAGCGGTAGAACGACAGTCCACGTAGCCCCCGGTCGAGCACCAGCGCCAGCGCGAGCGCGAAGGCCAGCTGCATCGGGACCGAGACGACCACGTAGATCGTGGTCACCTTCAGCGAGGAGATGAACCTCGGGTCCTCGGTGAACATCGTGACGTAGTTGTCGAACCCGACCCACTTGGCCTCCTCCAGGAGGCTGTAGTCGGTGAAGGACAGGTAGAGCGAGGCGAAGATCGGGCCGACCGTGATGACGAGCAGGCCGATGAACCAGGGCGCCAGGAAGAGGTAGGCGGCCCGCGCCTCCCGGCGGGAGCGTTGTGTGGAGCGGTGACCGCCGCCCTTGGGCTTGATCGTCGCCGCCCGGGGCTTCACCGCCACCGAAACGTCTGTCATCACACGGACCTTCCGGCGAAATGTGAATGGATAGCGCTTTCCTATAGCCGTCAGGAAAGTTACGTCAACCCTTTGCAGGCGTTACATAGCCGTTACCGATATATCGTCAGCGCGTTTCCCCAGGTGACAAGCTCGACCGTTGGAGAAGTCAGACGAATTTGCTCAACGGATAGTACAACCGGTTGCAGAAGCAGGGCTATCGTGGCGCTGAGGTGGAGTCCCTGATGACCAGGCGCGTCTCCAGGGAGGTGGTGGCCGTCACCTCCTGGATGAGCAGGTCCACCGCCAGCCGCCCGGCGGCCGCCGTGGGCATGGCGACCGTCGTGAGCTTGGGGCGGCTCAACCGACCTGGAACGATGTCGTCGATCCCGACGACGCTGACGTCCTCCGGCACGCTCAGCCCGAGTTCGGCCAGGCCCTCGATGAGCCCGATCGCGACCAGATCGTTGTAGGCGAGCACTCCGGTCGCCCCCGAGTCGCGCACGCGCGCGGCGGCGCCGAACCCGCCCCGCTCGGTCGGCGCGTTGGGGCCGATGACCACCAGTTCGACGCCGGCCACCTGCTCGGCGGCCGCCCGGATCTCCGCGCTGGTCCACGAGCCGGCCGGCCCCGACACCAGCGCCACGCGGCGGTGCCCGAGCCCGGCCAGGTGCTCGACCGCCAGCCTGGCGCCGTGCCCGACGTCCATCAGCACCGTGGCGGCGCCGCGCAGCCGCCGGTTGATCACCACGAACGGCACCCGCTCCGCCAGCCGTTCCAGCGCCTTGTTGGACGAGCGCGGGCTGCACAGCACCACGCCGTCCACCTGCTTGGAGAAGGCCTGGATCAGCTCCTCCTCGGCGGCCGGCTCCTCGTCGGTGTCGGCCACGAACAGGTGGTAGTCCCGCTGCCGCGCGGCCGCGTGCGCGGCCTTGATCAGCGGGGGGAAGAACGGGTTGGCGATGTCGGCCACGATCAGGCCGAGGTTGTGGGTGCGCCCGGTCGTGAGCGCCCTGGCCGCCCGGTTCGGGCGGTATCCCAGCTCCTCGGCCACCGTCAGCACCCTGCTGCGGGTGGCGGCGTTCACCATGTGGGGCGCGGAGAACGTCCGCGACACGGTGGAGACGTGCACGCCGGACGCCCGGGCCACATCACGAATCGTCACTGTCACAATCGCACACCCTAACGCAACCGCTTGCAGCACCCCCGGCTACAGTGAAAGCGCTTGCCGGTCTACTCCATACCGAGACCGACCGGGAATGCCCAGGTGGCGCTAGGGGAATGAAATCACCTCTTGACGCCCTGCCCCCGGTGACACAAAGGTTTAGTGCAACTGTTTGCAGTCTTGAAGGAGCCCCTCACGGTGAGCAGAGTCCTCGTCACCGGAAGCGCAGGACGCCTCGGCCGCAGCGTGGTCACCACGCTGGCGGCGGCCGGGCACGAGGTCATCGGCGTGGACAATGCGCCCGGCACGCCGGCGGAGGCCGCCGCCACCTTACCGGCCGACCTCACGGACACGGGAGAGGCGTTCGAGGTCATCGCCAGGTTCCGGCCCGAGTCGGTCATCCACCTGGCCGCCATCGCCACGCCGTTCAGCCGGCCCGAGTCGGTGATCTTCAAGGTCAACACGCAGCTGGCGTTCAACGTCTGCGAGGCGTCGGTGGCCCTGGGCGTGGAGAGCGTGGTGGTCGCCAGCAGTCCCACGGTGATGGGCTACGGCGCGCCCGGCGGCTGGGCGCCGAAGTACCTGCCGATCGACGAGGACCACCCGGTCCGGCCGTGGAACGCGTACAACCTGTCCAAGGTGGCGGCCGAGCAGACGATGAAGGCGTTCGCCGAGGCCGGCACGACGAAGCTGGCGGCGATCAGGCCGTGTTTCGTCATCCCGCCGGAGGAGTGGGCCGGCGCCCCCACGCAGTCCGGGCACACCGTCACCGAGCGGCTGGACCGGCCCGAGCTGGGCGGGGTGTCGCTGTTCAACTACGTGGACTCCCGGGACGCCGCCGACATGGTCGCCGTGCTGATCGAGGCGATGCCCGAACTGCCGAACGGCGAGGTGTTCTTCGTCGGCGCGCCGGACGCGCTGGCCAGGAAGCCGCTGGCCGAGTTGCTCCCCCAGATCGTGCCCGGCACCGAGCCGTTCGCGGCCGGGCTCACGGGCACCTCCCCCGCCTTCTCGACCACCAAGGCAGAGCGCCTGCTCGGCTGGCAAGCCAAGCGGAGCTGGCGTACCGAACTCAAGGAATCCTGATGAATCTCAGCGGTGTGCTGTTCTTCCCCGTGACGCCCTTCGACGCCGACGGCGGGCTGGCCGAGCAGGTGCTGGCCGAGCACATCCGGCAGGGCATGGAGCACGGTCCCGGGGGCGTGTTCGTGGCCTGCGGCACGGGCGAGTTCTCCGCGCTGTCGGAGGCCGAGCACGAGCGTGCGGTGCGGGTGGCGGCCGAGGTCGTGGCCGGGCGGGTGCCGTTGTTCGCGGGCTCGGGCGGGTCGCTCGGCGCGGCGTTGAACCAGGCGCGGGCCGCCAGGGAGGCGGGCGCGGACGGCCTGCTGCTCATGCCGCCGTACCTGGTGCAGGGGCCGGGGCGCGGTTTCCGTGCGTACGTGGAGGCGGTCGCCGCCGAGCTGCCCGTGATCGTCTACCAGCGCGGCTCTGTGGTGCTGGAGCCGGACACCGTGGTGGAGCTGGCCGGGATCCCCGGCGTGATCGGGCTCAAGGACGGGCTGGGCGACATCGACCGGATGCAGCGGACCGTGCTGGCGGTGCGGGAGCAGTACCCTGACTTCCTGTTCTTCAACGGGCTGCCGACGGCCGAGCTGACCATGCCCGCTTACCGGGGCATCGGCGTTGAGCTGTACTCCAGCGCGGTGTTCGCGTTCGCGCCGGAGATCGCACTGGCGTACTTGAAGGGGGACGAGCGGCTGCTCACCGAGTTCTACGCCCCGCTCGTCCGGCTGCGCGGCAAGGTGCCCGGCTACCCGGTCTCCCTGGTCAAGGCCGGGGTACGGCTGCGCGGCCTGGACGTGGGCGCGGTCCGCCCGCCGCTGGTGGACGTGACCGGCGAGCACCTGGAGGAGCTGGAGGCGTTGATCAAGACCGGGCTGGAGCTGGCGGCGTCATGACGGTCGCCGACCTGCGTACCGAACTGCGCACCGCCCCGCTGCCCCGGCCGTGGGGCGCTGACGTGCCGGCCAATCACGTGATCGTCACCCAGGTCACGCTCAAGGACGGGCGCACCGGCACCGGGTTCTCGTGGACGCCGCAGATCGGCGCGCACGCCGTGAAGGCGCTGCTGGACCACGACCTGCGGGAGGCGCTGATCGGGCTCCCCGCGCACCCCGAGACGGTGTGGGACCGGCTGTGGCGGCACACGCGGGAGGCCGGGCCCGGCGGGATCACCACGATCGCGCTGGCCGGGATCGACCTGGCGCTGTGGGACCTGCGCTGCGGCGACCTCGGCCTGGCCGACGTGCTGGGCCGGCGGCGCGACGAGGTCCCGGTGTACGGCAGCGGCGTCAACCTGCACTACCCCCTGGAGGAGCTGGTCGAGCAGGCTGGGCGCTGGGTGGCGGCCGGCTACCGGGGCGTCAAGATCAAGGTGGGCCGTCCGGACCTGGCCGAGGACGTGGCGCGGGTGGCCGCGGTCCGCGAGGTCATCGGCCCCGACCGGCTGCTGATGATCGACGCCAACCAACGGTGGGACCTGCACCGCGCAAGGCGGGCTCTCGCCGCGCTGCGGGAGTTCGACCTGCACTGGATCGAGGAGCCGCTGCCCGCCGACGACGTGGCCGCGCACGTGGAGCTGCGCCGCTCCATCGACGTGCCGGTCGCGGTGGGCGAGAACGTCTACACGACCTACGGCTTCCGCGACCTGCTGGCGGCCGGGGCGTGCGACGTGGTGCAGCCGAACGTGGTGCGGGTCGGCGGCATCACGCCGTTCCTGCGGATCGTGGAGCTGGCCAGGACGTACGACGTGCCGGTGTACCCGCACCTGCTGCCCGACGTGTCCGGGCAGCTGGCGCTGGCGCTGCCGCTGCCGGTCATGGCCGAGGACGTGGAGGACGCCTCGTTCGCCGCGCTCGGGCTGCTGGCGGAGCCGTACCCGGTGGAGATCTCCGATGGGGTGCTGCGCGCGGGCGGGCACGCCGGACTCGGGTTGAGGTGGAAGTGATGAAGGTCGTTCTCGCCGGAGCGCACGGGCACGGGCGGCACCACCTGGGCAAACTGCGCAGGCTGGCCAACGAGGGGCTGATCGAGCTGGCCGGGATCTGCGACGTGCGCCCGGTGGAGGTCGACTTCGGCTCCCCCGTGCAGTCGTCGGACCTGGGCGCGCTGATCGAGAAGACCGGCGCGGAGATCACGATCATCTGCACGCCGATCCACACGCACGCCGACCTCGCGGTGACCGCCCTGCGCGCGGGCTCGCACGTACTGCTGGAGAAGCCGCCCGCGCCCAGCTTCGCCGAGCACGACCGGATCGCCGCGGCGGTGGCGGAGACCGGACTGGCCTGCCAGGTCGGGTTCCAGTCGCTGGGGTCGGCGGCCGTCCCGGCGCTGCGTGAGCTGATCGCGAGCGGCGCGCTGGGGCGGATCCGCGGCATCGGCGGCGCCGGCGCCTGGGAGCGCCCGTCGGCCTACTTCACCCGCTCCGCCTGGTCGGGCAGGCGCCGCCTCAACGGCGTGGACGTGGTGGACGGCGCCCTGACCAACCCGTTCGCGCACGCCGTGGCCACCGCGCTCGCCCTGGTCGACTCGCCGATCGCGGACATCGAGACGGAGCTCTACCACGCCCACCCCATCGAGTCGGACGACACGTCCTGCGTGCGGATCCGTCTGACGGGCGGCGGTGTGATCACGATCGCGGTGTCGCTGTGCGCGCCCGACAGGAACGAGCCGTACCTGGTCGTGCACGGAGACCAGGGCCGCGCCACGCTCGTGTACACGCAGGACCGCCTCAAGGTCGAGCACGCGGACGGCTCGGTCACCACGACCGTGTACGAGCGCACCGACCTGCTGGAGAACCTCATCGACCACATCCGCACGGGCGCCGAGCTGCTCGTGCCGCTCTCCGCCACGCAGGCGTTCACTCAGGTGCTGAACACGGTGCGGCTGGCCCCCGAGCCGCTGCCCATCCCCGAACGCCACCAGATCGTGGAGCGGGACGAGGCCGGCGCGGTCACCCACCGGTTCCTGCCGGGCATCGTGGACCTGACGGCCCGCAGCGCCGAGGAGCTGGCGCTCTACTCGGAGCTGGACGCGCCGTGGACGCGCGTGGAGCTGCTGGTCGCGGGCCGGTCAGTGGCCTCCTACGAGCTGGATCCGAACCTGCCGCGCGCCGACTCGCCCAGGCCGTACCTGCACGGGGTTCGGACGCTGGGCGGCGTCGAGGTCACCCAGGTCCGGCCCGAGGACCACGTGCACCACCTCGGCGTCGGCGTGGCGATCTCCGACCTGGGCGGGGCGAACTTCTGGGGCGGCCGGACGTACGTCAAGGACCAGGGCCCCACCTGGCTCGACGACCACGGTGTCCAGCGGCACCGGGCCTTCTCGCGGCTGGCCGACGACGGCTTCACCGAGGAACTGGAGTGGATCGGCCCCGATCGGCAGCTCATGGCGCGGGAGGAGCGGACGGTCGTCGCGCGGCCGCTGGGCGAGGCGTGGGCGCTGGACTTCACGTTCACGCTCACCAACCTCACCGGCGCGCCGGTGGAGATCAACAGCGCGGCGACCAAGGGCCGCGTGGGGGCGGGCTACGGCGGCTTCTTCTGGCGCGCGCCGGGGACCTCCACCGCCAGGGCCACCCTGCCCGGTGACGAGCAGGCCGTGCACGGCGGTCGCGACCGGTGGATCGCCATGTCCGGCACGGATCCGGACGGGCGGGACTGGACGCTGGTGTTCGTCCAGGACGACGGCGACCCCTGGTTCGTGCGGGTCGAGGAGTATCCGGGTGTGGGCCAGGCGCTCGCCTGGGACCGGCCGCTGGTCGTCGAGGACACGCTGACCAGGCGGGTCGTCACGATCGTGGCCGACGGCCGGCTCACCCACGAGGAGGCGGCGGCGTTGGCCGCCGAGGTTTAACCCGCGGTTTCCTGGCGGTTACGCTACGGATGGGTAGGGTGCGGATGCTGTGAGCGCCGCACCAGTCCTCTCCGAGCCCGTCACCGCCAGGGATCCGTTTTTCGACAACGCCAAATACCTGGCCATCCTGCTCGTCGTGTGCGGTCACCTCATCGAGGACCATCGGGACGCGCCCCTCCCGCACGCGCTCTACTTCTACGTGTACGTCTTCCACATGCCGCTGTTCATCGTGCTCAGCGGCTACCTGTCGCGGAAGTTCACGTTCGGGGCGGGCAAGGCCCGCAAGCTGATCTCCACGCTGGCGGTGCCGTATGTGATCTTCGAGCTGGCGTACTCGCTGCCGCGGCTGGTCCTGTACGGGAAGTTCGAGCTGACGCTGCTGGAGCCGTACTACCTGACCTGGTTCCTGATGTCGCTGTTCCTGTGGCGGCTGTCCACGCCGGTGTGGCAGCAGCTCAGGTGGCCGCTGCTGGTGGCGGTCGTGCTGTCGCTGCTGACCGGGATGAGCAAGCTGCCGGACGAGCTGTCCATGAACCGGACGTTCGGCCTGCTGCCCTTCTACGTGCTGGGTCTGATGCTCAAGCCGGAGCACTTCCAGCTGCTGCGTCGGCCGTACATGCGGCTGACCGGCTTCTGCGTGCTGGGGCTGGGCCTCGCGACCGCGCTGCTCGTGCACGCCGCCGTGCCGACCGAGTGGATCAGGTGGCGGCTGTCGAACGCGGAGATCGGCGTGGACGACCTCACCGGCACCGCGATCAGGCTGGGGCTGCTGGTGGCGGGGGCAGCGCTGGTGGCGGCGTTCCTGGCGGTGACGCCGGCGCGGCGCACCTGGTTCAGCGGCCTGGCCGCGGCCACCATGTACGCCTACCTGCTCCACGGCTTCGTGGTCAAGGTCGCCGAGCGGTGGGACCTGGGCCTGCCGCTGTCCATCGGGCTCGGCCTGGTCGCCGCCACCCTGCTGTGCACCCCGCCGGTGCGCACGCTCTTCCACTGGGCGGTCGAGCCCCGCATGTCCTGGGCCTTCACCCCGCTCCGCAGACCCGCCTGACGGTGGGCGACGGGTGGCCGTCGCCCACCGTGCGTGGGCCTACCCTCGCCGCGAGCGCACGGCCTCCGCCAGGACGCCGAGGAGCCGCTCCGTCTCGTCCCAGCCGACGCAGGCGTCGGTGATGCTCTGCCCGTAGGTCAGGCCCTCGCGCGGGCCGGGCTCCTGCCGTCCGGGAACGAGGAAGCTCTCCACCATCAGCCCCGCGATGCCCTCCTCGCCCGCGGCGATCCGCGCGGCCAGCTCCCGCACCACGGCCGCCTGACGCACATGGTCCTTACCGCTGTTGCCGTGGCTGGCGTCAATGATCAAACGCTCCGGCCGCTGGGCCTTGCGCAGCAGCGTGAGGGCGTCGCGGACGGACTCCTCGTCGTAGTTGGGGCCACCGCGGCCACCGCGGAGAATCACGTGGCAGTCCGGATTGCCCGTCGTGCTCACCACCGCGGCCCGCCCGTCGTCGTCAATGCCGAAGAAGACCTGCGGGTGGGAGGAGGCGAGCACGCCGTCGATCGCCACCTGCACGTCGCCGTCCGTGGCGTTCTTGAAACCGACGGGCATGGACAGGCCGGAGGTCAGCTGGCGGTGCACCTGGCTCTCGGGCGTGCGCGCGCCGATCGCGCCCCACGTGACCGCGTCGGCGATGTACTGGGGGCTGGTGGGCTCCAGGAATTCGCAGCCGACCGGCAGCCCTGTGCCGAGCACGTCGAGGAGCACGGTGCGGGCGAGGTGCAGGCCGCGCCGTACGTCGTGACCGCCGTCGATGTCCGGGTCGTTGATCAGGCCCTTCCAGCCGATGGTCGTGCGCGGCTTCTCGAAGTAGACGCGCATGACCACGCACAGCGCGTCGTCCAGGTCGCGAGTGGCGGCGGCGAGGCGGCGGGCGTAGTCGAGCGCCGCCTCCGGATCGTGCACGGAACACGGTCCGATGATCAACAGGAGGCGATCGTCGTCGCCGGCGAGAATGTCGCGTACGGCACGGCGGCTCGCGGCGACGAACTGCGCCCGGTCCTCGCCCAGCGGTAGGTCCCGGCGAAGCTCCGCGGGCGCGGTCAAGGCCTCGAACGAGGTGATGCGGAGATCTCTGGTGGTGGTCACGATGGGCCTGCTCTCTACGCTCGGTGGCGATTCGGCCCACGCACCGAGGTCCGGAGCCGACCGCCTGAATGACGAAAGGCAGAGACGGGATGTCTCTGCCTTTGGCTCCGGATGAACAGTTGATCAGCGCATGTGACCCTCGGCCCCACCCGGAGCCTGCACATAGCGCGAAAATCGACTGTTCGAAAGCATGCGGTGAACGGTATCAGCGAGACCGCCGCGGCTCAAGTCGGATCCCCAGGCGGTTCCCGGATCGCCGGTGCGGGTGGATGATCGGGGCATTGCCGTAAGAGCTGCTGGAGGCGGTCGGCATGGCCATCGATTTCACCCTCGCCCCCGAGCACGAGGAGATCCGCAAGCGGGTCCGCGCCTTCATTCAGGGCACGGTCGTCCCGGCCCTGGAGGAGATCGCGGAGGTCGGGGAGGGCGACCGCGAGGCGTACCTGCGGACCCTCTTCCGCCTCCGCTCCCAGGCCAAGGCCGAGGGCCTGTGGCTGCCGCACATGCCGAAGGAGTGGGGCGGCATGGGGCTGGGCCACGTGGAGCTGGCCATGGTGCAGTCGGAGGCGGCCAAGACCCGCGTCGGCCCGTGGGTGCTCAACTGCATGGCTCCCGACGAGGGCAACATGCACACGCTGCTGCACTGGGCGACGGACGAGCAGAAGGAGAAATACCTGCGCCCGCTGCTGGAGGGCACCCAGATGTCCTGCTTCGCGATGACCGAGCCCGAGGTGGCGGGCAGCGACCCCACCCTGATCCGCACCGAGGCCGTGCGTGACGGCGACGAGTGGCTCATCAACGGCCACAAATGGTTCATCTCCAACGCCCGCCGGGCCAACTTCGCCATCCTCATCGCCCGCACCGAGAAGGACGTGCCGGAGGGCTCGCGGGGCGCCACCACCGCGTTCCTGGTGGATCTGCCGAGCCCGGGCTGGAACGACGTACGCGAGGTCGAGACGATGCACGGCTCGACCGGCCACAGCGAGATCGTCATCGAGGACCTGCGCGTGGCCGACAGCCAGATCCTGGGCGGGCGGGGCAACGGCCACCGCCTGGGCCAACACCGCCTGGGGCCGGCCCGGCTCGCCCACTGCATGCGGTGGATCTCGCAGGCGGAGACGGCGCTGGACATGATGGTGGACCGCGCGCTCAACCGCTACAGCCACGGCTCGCCGCTGGCGGAGAAGCAGGGCATCCAGTGGATGATCGCCGACTCGGCCATGGAGCTCTACCAGTGCAAGCTGATGGTGCTGCACGCCGCCTCCAAGATCGACAAAGGTGAGGACTTCCGCACCGAGGTGTCGATGGCCAAGCACTTCGTGGCGAACAGCCTCAACCGCATCGTCGACCGCGCGATCCAGGTGCACGGGGCCCTCGGCTACTCGACGGACACGCCGCTGGCGAGCATGTTCCAGCACGCCCGCTGGGCCCGCTTCGCGGACGGGGCCGACGAGATCCACCAGATGCGCATCGCCGAGCGCACGATCGCCGCCTACCGCGCCACGGGCTCCACCAGCGCCGCCACCGGCGGCCTGCCCCTGTAGCCCCGCCCTTCCTCCGGCCCCCGGAACGACGCCCTCGTGGCCCGGGGCCTTTCCATGCCTGCACCCGAATGTTACGGTGAACACCTGTCAGAGATTTATTACATGCCAAACGCAGAGGAGACACATGAAGGCGATCCGCTACTACGCCTACGGCCCGCCCAGCGTGCTCACGCTCCAGGACGTCGGCCTGCCGGAGATCGGGGA
Organism: Nonomuraea sp. SYSU D8015; assembly: GCF_008065375.1. Taxonomy (GTDB): domain Bacteria; phylum Actinomycetota; class Actinomycetes; order Streptosporangiales; family Streptosporangiaceae; genus Nonomuraea. The sequence goes on along the minus strand of NZ_VJYI01000004.1, from coordinate 196,385 downwards.
CGACGACGTGCTGGTCCGCGTGCGGGCGGCCGCCGTCAACGCCGGTGACCGGCATTACATGCGCGGCATGCCGTACGTCTTCCGCGCGATGGCCGGACTGTCCCGGCCCAAGGCCAACGGGCTGGGCGCCGACTTCGCTGGCGAGGTCGAGGCGGTGGGCGCGAACGTCACGGCGTTACAACCGGGGGACGAGGTGTTCGGCTGCGCCGAGGGCACACTGGCCGAGTACGTCGGCGTCCGCCACGACGCGGCGGTGCTGAAGAAGCCCGCCGACCTGACGTTCGAGCAGGCGGCGGCCGTTCCCACGGCGGCGATCACGGCCCTGCTCGGCCTGCGGGACGCCGCCCGGATCCAGCCCGGCCGGCGGGTGCTGGTCAACGGCGCGGCGGGCGGCGTGGGCACGTTCGCGGTGCAGATCGCCAAGGTCCTGGGCGCCGAGGTGACCGGTGTGTGCGGCACCGGGAACGTGGAGCTGATCCGGTCGATCGGCGCCGACCACGTCGTCGACTACACCAAGGAGGACTTCACCCGCCGGTCACAGCGCTACGACGTCATCCTCGACAACGTCGGCAACCACCCGCTCGCGGCCTGCCGCCGCGCCCTCGCTCCGCGGGGTGTGTACATCTCCAATTCCGGCAACGGCGGTCGCTGGCTCGGCCCCATGAGACGGATCATCGCGGCGCGACTGCTGTCCGTCTACCTCGCCCAGAGGGCGGCCTCGTACGTGGCACTCCCGAGCAAGGACGGCCTCGCCGCCCTGCGCGACCTGCTGCGGGACGGAAAGATCACCCCCGTCATCGACCGGACGTACCCGCTGGCCGAGGCCGCCGAGGCGATGCGCCACCTCGAAACGGGCCACGCCAGGGGCAAGATCGTCGTCACCGTGTGAGCTCCCTATGCCGCCCGTGTGGGACGAGTCGCCGGGAAGTCCGCGGGGCCGCTCCTCGAGAGGTAGCGCCGCATCACCGGGCGCCAGCGGTTGGCAGAGCAGTCGCGGAGGGCGGCGACGGCGAGGCAATACTTGCTCACGCTCACCGGCCGCACCCCCATGCCGCGCAGCACCCGGTCCACCACCGCGTTTCCTCCGGCGGACTTCGACTCCAGCAGCACCAGGTCCCGCCGGGCGGGCGCCACGCGGTCGGCGTCGCGGAAGAACAGGCCGGTGTCGCAGGTGAGCCGGGCCATCCCCGTCCGGTCGACGAGCGTCACCCGCTTGTAGTCGGTCGACAGCACCGGCCCCAGCGTGTCCGGCACGGGGAGACGCAGCTCCGTGAGCAGCAGGTCGTTCACGAAGTCCATCGCCGCCCTGGTCAGGGTGTGCGCGGGCGCGTCGTCGTACGGGATGCGGTGTTTGTCCGTGCTGCCCCGCGCCCCGTTGAGCTTGAGCTCCAGCCACCGGCCGCCGCCGTCCAGATAGGTCCGGGTGCGGAGCTTGAACCGGCGCCGCCGGTCCTGGCGGTGCTGCCGGAAGGTCAGCAGGTCCGGCGTGTCGAAATAGGTGGAGGTGTAGCGGAACTGCCTCCGCCCTCCGATCCGCAGCACCGCGAACCGGTCCCCCAGCTCGGCGGCGAGCTGCGCCATGGTGGCGGCGGTCACGATGTACTTGGAGTCCATCCGGCTCATCAGCTCCGGCACGTCCTCCAGCCCGATGGGCGCCTTGCCTGCGGCGACGCCGGCGAGGACCACGTCCGCGTCCGTTGTCACGACGGTCATCGCACCTTCTCCCTCACGTCCGGCACCACGTAGCGCACGTCCACCACGGTCACGTCACGCACGTAGTCGACCTGCGTGACCACGCACTGCTTCACCCGCGCCCGCAGCCGGCTCTCCAGGTCCACTTTCAGCAGCTCGGGGTCCGCGTGCACCACGTCCAGCGTCACGACCTGCTGCCGGGTGCGGCCGAGGAGCCCGGGGTGGTCGGCGGCGTACATCACCGCCAGCAGCACCGCGTTCAGCGCGAGCGCGGTCAGCGGGAAGGCGGCCGCGATGCCGTTGACCAGCCCCAGCACGATCGCGACGAAGTAGTAGGCGATCTCCTGCTGGGTGATCTCACTGGACCGCAGCCGGATGATCGACAGAAGCCCGAACAATCCGAACCCGACGGCGATGTCGACCCGCTGAACGAGCAGCAGCGACACCACCGCGAAGATCCCCACGTTCAGCGCGATGTACGCGAACAGCAGATCCCGCCGGTGGTGCCGCCGATAGTAGAGGCCGTAGGCCAGCACGACGATCGCCACGAGGTCCATCGCCAGTCCCGTAACCACAAGCGCTCCCTCCGTTGTCCTGTTGATGAACAGTCTGGAGACGCGCGGTGAAGCGACTATGAGGCGATGATTAGGCGGCTCTCATCCGATATCCGGTGCCGCGGACCGTCTCGATCCGATCAGCGCCGATCTTGCGGCGCAGATAGCGGACGTACACGTCCACGACGTTCGACCCGGGGTCGAAGTCGAACCCCCACACGTGGCTGAGCAGCTGCTCGCGGGTCAGCACCTGGTCAGGGTGCCGGCAGAAGATCTCCGCCAGCGCGAACTCCCGGGTGGACAGGTCCACCGCCCGATCCCCCACATACGCCCGCCTGGTCCGCAGATCCAGCGACAAATCCGACACCCGGAGCACGGTCACCTCGGGCGTACGCTCCGCCCTCAGCCGCAGCCGTACGCGGGCCAGCAGTTCCTCGAAGGCGAAGGGCTTGGCGATGTAGTCGTCCGCGCCGCCCTCCAGCCCCGCCACGGTGTCGCTCACGCTGTCCCGGGCGGTCAGAATGATCACCGGGATGGTGACCTTGGCCTCGCGCAGCCGTCGCAGCACGGTGAACCCGTCGCTCAACGGCAGCCCGATGTCCAGGATGAGCAGGTCGAACCCGCCCGCGCACGCGAGGTCGTATGCCGCGACCCCGTCCCCCACCACAGCGGTGACGAAGCCGTTCGCCCGCAGCCCCTTCTCCACGAAGGAGGCGATCCTGGCCTCGTCCTCGGCGATCAGAATTCGGTTCACCGCACCTCCCACAGCGGGATGGAAATGACAAAGCAGGCCCCGCCTCCGGGGGCCTCGGTCACGTGTACCCGGCCCCCATGGGCCTCGGCGATGGATCTGACGATGGCCAGGCCCAGACCCGCCCCGTCGTGGGCGCCGGTGCGGCCCACGCCGCGCATGAAACGCCCGAAGATCCGCTCCCGGTCGGCGGGCGCCACGCCGGGGCCGCTGTCGCGTACCCACAGCTCGACCCGCCCGTCCCGGACGGCGGACCCCACGGCGATCAGGTCGCCGTCCTGCGTATGTCGTACGGCGTTGGCCACCAGTTGCATGAGCGCCTGCGTGAGCCGCTGCCGGTCGGCCGGCACGCGGGCCTCGGCCACCTCGTCCACCCGCCACGTGCGCTCGCCGAGCGCCCGGGCCTTGGCGACCACGCTGACCGTGAGGTCGGCCAGCTCGGCCTCTTCCACGGACAGGAAGCCCGGCTGCTCGGCCTTGGCGAGCGTGAGGAGGTCGTCGACGATGCGGTTCATGCGGTCGAGCTCGTCGGTGACCAGGGCGAGGGTCTCGGCGCGGTCCGCCGGGTCGTCGCTCATGAGCTCCAGGTGGCCGCGGATGACGGTGATCGGCGTACGGAGCTCGTGCCCGGCGTCGTCCAGGAAGTGCCGCTGCACGAGGAAGGCCCGCTCCAGCCGGTCGAGCATGTGGTTGAACGTGGCGGCGAGCGCGGCCACGTCGTCGTCGCCCGGCACGTCCAGGCGGCGGGTGAGGTCGGAGGAGTCGCTGATCTGCTCGGCCGTCTGGCTGACCAGCCGGACCGGGGCCAGCACCCGCCCGGCCACGAACCACCCGGCCCCGCCCGCCAGCGCCATCGCGGCCAGCGCGGACAGCCCGAGCACCCGCACCGCGTCCACGATCTCCTCGCGCTGCTTGTCGTAGAAGATCGCCACGACGAAGTGAGCCGGGCGGGGATCGCCGGTCACCCTGACGGGGATCACTGCGTACTTGACCGTGCCCACGGCGGTCTCGACCTCGCCGCTGACGTTCTCGGTGGCCGTGGCCATCCGCGCGACCAGGGCTTCGTCGGTGTCGAGTGGCACGAGCGGCGGGACCGCGGTGGCCCTGTGGGGTTGGCCCTCGACAATGCTGAAGAACGTCTCCCACCGGTCCGGCGCGTTGATCGCGAGGTAGTCGATGAGCAGGCTCTCGACGTCCCGTGCCCCGCTGGTCGGCGCCCACTTGCGTAGCTTGTCCGCCTCGTTCTTGAGCTCGCCGCTGACCCGGTCGTCGAGCCGGTCGAGGAGGAAGGTCCAGGTCGCGAAGATCGAAACTGACAGGGCGAGGCCGACGACGGCGAGCATCCACCCGACGATCCGGGCGCGGGCGCTCACCCGCATACGGCATCCCGATCAGTCGTCGTCATCGTCTCCGCCATCATCATCGTCGTCGTCGTCACCGTCGCCGCCCGGCCTGGGAGACGGCGGCTTGACCGGCTCCGCCTTGCTCTTGCGCGGCGTGGGCTTGTCGGCCGTGCTCTTCTGGGGCGTGCTCTTGTCAGGCGTGCTCGCCGTGCTCTCCCCAGAGCTCCCGCTCACCGGCGGATCCGTCCGGCTCGGAGTGGGCGGGGAGTCCGGCGAAGGGGTCACCACGACCGGCCTGCCCAGTTCGGGCCCGCTGTCGGCGGCCCGGACCCACCCCACCGACATGAACCCGACCACCGCCGCACCCAGCACGAGCAGCACCACCATTGCCCGATGTTTCATGCCATCGACCTTGTCGCCTTTCGAGGAGACCACGCTGAAGCCCAGATGAGAAACCTCTCATCTGATCAGGTCATGCCGCATTAGAATCTTGCTCTGATACCGTCCGGTCGGTTAAGCCGGTTCCAGGAGGAGCAGCCATGCAGGTGCGGGACAAAGTCGTCGTCGTCACGGGCGCGGCAGGCGGGATCGGCCGGGCGCTGGCCCTCCGGTTCGCCGCGGAGGGCGCGGCCGGGGTCGTGGTCGCCGACCTCGACGAGGCCGGTGCGGCCGCGGTGGCGAAGGAGATCGGCGCCCGCGCGAAAGCCGTACGCGCCGACGTGACGTCGGAGGCGGACGTCGCCGCGCTGGTGGAGACCCCGTTCGGCCCCGTCGACCTGTTCTGCTCCAACGCGGGCGTCATCGCCGGTCACGGCCTGGACGCCACCGACGAGGAGTGGAGCAGCCTGTACGCGGTCAACGTGCTGGCCCACGTGTACGCCGCCCGCGCCGCCGTACCGTCCATGGTCGCCCGAGGCGGCGGCTACCTCCTGAACACCTGCTCGGCGGCCGGCCTGATCAGCTGCCCCGGTGACGCGCCGTACGCGGTGACGAAGGCGGCGGCGATCGCGTTCGCCGAGTGGGTCGCCATGCACTACGCCTCGCGGGGCATCAAGGTGAGCGTGCTGTGCCCGCAGGGCGTGCGGACGGCCATGCTGGAGCGCGGCCTGGAAGAGGGCCATCTGACCGCCCGCGCGGTGGGCGCCTCGGGGGCGCTCCTCGACGCGGCCGACGTGGCGGCCGCGGTGGTCGAGGGGTTGGCGGCCGAGCGCTTCCACATCTTCCCGCATCCGGAGGTGGCCGAGTTCGTCCGGCGCAAGGCCGAGGACCCCGACCGGTGGCTCGCCGGGATGTCCCGCTTCATCGACTCCCTGACCGGGCAGTGAGCGCATGCCGACCACAGCGGCCGCCGCGGCCTCGGCCCGCCGCGCCTGGCGCCGCCTGGAGCCTCTGCACGGCATGATCTATTTCGTCCCCGAGGCCGCCACCCGCTACGCCGCGCTAGGCCTCACCGGCATGTCCGGATATTTCGCCTCACGCAGCGCCGCCTTCGGCCGCGCCTCCGCCGACCTGGTCATCGCCACGTTCTACAACTTCTGCCCCGGCCTCGTCCGCCGATCCCTCCCCGCCGCTTGGGACGTGGTGACCCCAGAGCAGGTGCTCCGAGCCCGCCTGGACGCCGCCACCGAGGCCCTGCGGAGAGCCGGCATCCACGACCTCCCCCATTTCCCCGAAACCCTCGCCTTGACCCGCCGTGCCGCCGAAGCGGCCCGCGACCACCCGCAAGGCCGCCCTCTCTTCGCCGCCCACGCCGCCCTCCCCTGGCCCGACGACCCGCTTCAGCAGCTCTGGCACGCCCAGACCCTGCTGCGCGAGTTCCGCGGGGACGGCCACGTGGCCATCCTCCTCGCCGAAGGAGTCACCGGCCTCGACGCCCTGGTCCTGCACGCCGCCACCGGCGACGTCCCCGCCGCCTTCCTCAAGACGAGCCGCGCCTGGCCGGAGGAGGCCTGGACGGCCGCGGAAGCCGGCCTCCGGGCCCGAGGGCTCCTTGAAGACGGCACGCTCACCCCAGAAGGGAAGGCGCTGCGCCGGCACATTGAGGACCGTACGGACGCGCTGGCCATGGCGGCGTACGGGACGCTGGGCGAGGACGGCTGCGAACGCCTCGCCGAGCTCGCCCGCCCCTTCGGCCGCCGGGTCGTCGAAGCAGGACTGCTCAGCCTCGGCTGACAGTGATGATGTAGATGAGCGCTTCCCGCCAGGGTCTGACCCATCGGCTGACTGACCTCGCGGTCCTCAACGGGATCTGTCGACCCTGGCGGGAAGCGCTCATGTGCACTCACTGGACGCGGCGCCTGTGACTTCATAGGAGCCTGGCCAGAGGCCCCATCACTGTCTTGTCCGCGTTGCCCGGCTGGTGCGTGCCGCCCTGCCCCCGGTCAAGACGACAGGACGACGATGACCTCCATTACATCCGAAAACGCGCTGATCGCAGAAGTCGCCGGTGGGGTGGACACTCACCAGGACACCCACACTGCCGCGGTGATCGACCTGGTCGGCCGGGTCCTGGGGACCGAGCAGGACCATGAGAGCCACATCATATGGGTGGTCCTCGAGCCCCAGGTCGGTCACCGAATACGAGCCCTTTCCCGGGGAAGGAGCGGCGTCGTGATCGATGACTACCTGGGACATTGGTGGGTGCTCGCCCTGCGTGGCGTGCTCGCTCTCATATTCGGCATCATGGCCGTGGCCTGGCCGGGCATCACGCTGGTGGTGCTGGCCCTCGTGTTCGGCGCGTACGCGATCGTCGACGGCGCGCTGGCCGCGGTCGCCGCCACCCGCGCCGCCAAGGGACAGCGGGCGCCGCTGATCCTGCTGGCGGTCGCCGGGCTGCTGTTCGGGATCATGTGCGTGGTCTGGCCGGGGCTCACCGTGCTGGTCATCGCGCTGCTGATCGGGATCTGGGCGATCGTGACCGGCGTCATGGAGATCATGACGGCGATCAGGATGCGCAAGGAGATCCAGGGTGAGTGGCTGCACATCGTCGTGGGGGCGCTGTCGGTGCTGTTCGGCGTGCTGGTGCTGGCCTGGCCGGCGACCGGGGCGCTGACGATCGCGCTGATCATCGGCATCTACGCCATCCTGGCCGGGATCATGCTGATCGTCCTCAGCCTGCGCGTGCGCCGGATGCGGGAGAGCGTCCCCTGACCGGCTCTTGTGGAAGGGCGGCGTTAGGCATCCCCGGGCCGGGGCAGACCGCTGGGCATGCCGGAAACGACACCACCTCAGACCCAGCCGTACCCCGGCCGGACGGGAGAGATGACCCCGGAGCCGCGTGACGAGATGCGCGACTACCAGGGCAGGGACCTGCTGGCCGGCAAGAAGGCGCTGATCACCGGAGGCGACTCGGGGATCGGCCGGGCGGTCGCGGTGGCCTTCGCCAAGGAGGGGGCCGACGTCGCGATCGCGTACCTGACCGAGCACGACGACGCCGCCCACACCCGCAAGCTCGTCGAGGAGGCCGGGCGGCGCTGCGTGCTCATCCCCGGCGACCTCGGCGACCGCGCGCACTGCGGCGCGGTCGTCGAGCAGGCGGTGGCCGAGCTGGGCGGGCTGGACGTGCTCGTCAACAACGTGGCCTACCAGGCGCCGGTGAACACGCTGGAGGAGCTGTCCGACGAGCAGTGGGAGCACACGTTCGCGGTCAACATCCACAGCTACTACCGGGTCACCAAGGCCGCGCTGCCCCATCTGCGGGAGGGCAGTTCGATCATCAACACCTCCTCGATCAACGGCCTGCGCGGCAACAAGACCCTCATCGACTACGCGGCCACCAAGGGCGCGATCAACGCCTTCACCTACTCCATGGCGCAGAGCCTGGCCGAGCGCGGCATCAGGATCAACGCCGTGGCGCCCGGCCCGGTGTGGACACCGCTGATCCCGGCCACGATGCCGGAGGAGAAGGTGGAGAAGTTCGGCAAGCAGGTGCCGATGGGGCGGGCCGCCGATCCGGACGAGATCGCCCCGTCGTACGTGTTCTTCGCCGCGGAGCGGCTGTCGTCGTACTACACGGGCGAGGTCCTGGCCCCGGTCGGCGGCGAGACGCTCCCCGGCTGATCACTCGACGTAGATGTCGCCGCCGAGCCTGCGGAACTCGGCGGCCTTCTCCGCCATGCCGGCTTCGCGCAGCTCATGGCTGATCCGCATGGAGCAGAACTTCGGGCCGCACATCGAGCAGAAATGCGCGGTCTTGGCGGGCGCGGCCGGCAGGGTCTCGTCGTGGAAGGCACGCGCGGTGTCGGGGTCGAGCGACAGGTCGAACTGGTCCTCCCAGCGGAACTCGAAGCGCGCGTCCGACAGCGCGTCGTCCCACTCCTGCGCCCGCGGGTGGCCCTTGGCGAGGTCGGCGGCGTGGGCGGCGATCTTGTACGTGATCACGCCAGTCTTGACGTCGTCTTTGTCCGGCAGGCCGAGGTGCTCCTTGGGGGTGACGTAACAGAGCATGGCGGTGCCGTACCAGCCGATCATGGCGGCGCCGATGCCCGAGGTGATGTGGTCGTATCCCGGCGCGATGTCGGTCACCAGCGGCCCGAGGGTGTAGAAGGGGGCGTCGTCGCAGAGCTCGCGCTGCAGGTCGACGTTCTCCTTGATCTTGTGCATGGGCACGTGACCCGGACCCTCGATCATGACCTGGACGTCGTGCTCCCGGGCGATCTTCGTCAGCTCGCCGAGCGTGCGCAGCTCCGCGAACTGGGCCTCGTCGTTGGCGTCCGCGATCGAGCCCGGCCGCAGCCCGTCGCCGAGCGAGAACGACACATCGTAGCGGGCGAGGATCTCGCACATGTCGGCGAAGTGCTCGTACAGGAAGCTCTCGCGGTGGTGCGCCAGGCACCACGCGGCCATGATCGAGCCGCCGCGCGAGACGATCCCGGTCTTGCGGCCGGCGGTGAGCGGCACGTGCGCGAGCCGCACCCCCGCATGGACGGTCACGTAGTCGACGCCCTGCTCGCACTGCTCGATGAGCGTGTCGCGGTAGACCTCCCACGACAGCGCCTCCGGGCGGCCCTTGACCTTCTCCAGCGCCTGGTAGATGGGCACGGTCCCGACCGGGACCGGCGAGTTGCGGAGGATCCACTCGCGGGTCTCGTGGATGTCGGAGCCCGTGGACAGGTCCATGATCGTGTCCGCGCCCCACCGGGTGGCCCAGGTCATCTTCTCGACCTCCTCCTCGATGGAGGAGGTCACGGCGGAGTTGCCGATGTTGGCGTTGATCTTCACGAGGAAGTTGCGGCCGATGATCATCGGCTCGGACTCGGGGTGGTTGACGTTGGCGGGGATGATGGCCCGGCCGGCCGCGACCTCCTGGCGGACGAACTCCGCGTCCAGGCCCTCCCTGATGGCCACGAACTCCATCTCCTTGGTGATCAGCCCCTTCCTGGCGCAGCCGACCTGGGTGACGGGGTGTCCGGCGGCGCGGCGGTCGCGTACCCACTGCTCCCGCAGGCGCGGCAGTCCGCGCGTGAGGTCGATCTCGGCGGCGGGGTCGGTGTACGGGCCGGACGTGTCGTACAGCGTCACCGCGGAGCCGTCGGACAGGCGCACCTCACGCATCGGCACACGGAGGTCCCCGGTGTAGATCTTGGAAAAACGCGCGCCACTCATCGCGCAAACTCCCTTCGCCGGCATTATCCGGAGCAGGTTCTGGCGGTCGGCGGCTGTCAGCCGTCCTCTCAGCCCGGTCCGCACCGGGCTCCCGCGTTGGACGGCGGTGATCGTACCCACCCTCGGGCTCGCCCGAAACATGCGAAGATCAGGCGGGTGGAAGATCCCGTCACCCGCACCACCGCCGGCTACGACCGCATCGCCCCCGTTTTCGCCGAACGCAGCCGCGAGGTCGGCGACAGCTTCATGGCCTTCCGGCGCCGGTTCGCCGACGCTTTGCCAACCGGCGGCCGGGTCGCCGACCTGGGGTGCGGGCCCGGGCGGGACGCCGCGTGGTTCCTGGAGCAAGGGTTGACCGTCGTCGGAGTCGACCGCTCGATCGAGATGGCCAAGCTCGCGGCCGCCCGCGGCGTGCCCGCCGTGCTGAGCGACCTGCGCCGGCCACCGTTGATCCCCGGCTCGCTGGTGGGCCTGTGGTCGGTGGCGGCGCTCCTGCACGTGCCCGCCGGGGAGACGGAGCCGACGTTGCGGGCCTGGTCGGCGGCGCTGCGGCCGGGCGGCGTGCTGGGGTTGAGCACCTCCGCCGGCGCCGGCGAGGGGTGGGAGCCGGTCTCGTACGACGCCGAGGTCTCCCGGTGGTTCGTGCACCGTGACCCCGACGCGCTGCTGGCGACTCTCGAATCGGCCGGTTTCGAGGTCCTGGAGCACGCGCTGAACACCACCCACCGCACCTGGCTCAACGTGCTGGCGCGCCGCCGCGAGGTTTGACGATCCCCCTCAGCGGTACGGTCCCATCAGGGGGAACATGAAAAAGATCGCCGCTGTCGCAGGAATCGTGGTGGTGGCCGCGTTCGGGGCGACCACCGCTGCCGGGGATGGCTTCGAACAGCACGAAGTGAGCAACGAGCAATACAAGACCCTGCTCGCCCAATGCCGCTACGCCAACACGGGGAAGGCGCGAGCGGAGTGCCGCGCGGAGGTCAAGCAGACGTACCGCGTCGGCAAAGCCGACCCCTCGCTCGACTGCCGCACCTACTCCGGCATCTCCGTGTGCGGCACGCTGAAGCTCAGCAGAGCCGAGCGCGAGTGCACCGAGGACTCCACGGACAAGGGTCTGCCGTTCCGCCGGGCAGAAGTGGAGTGCTACGCATTGTCATGATCATCGTGGGAGTGGACGGGTCGCGTACCGGGCTGGAGGCCGCCGCCTGGGCCGCCGGCGAGGCCGCCCTGCGCCACACCCCGCTGACCGTCGCGCACGCCGTGGCGAAATGGGTGTGCGAGGACACCAGCGGCCCCTACGCCGAGGTCGCCCGCTGGATGCGCGAGGGCGCCACCACCGTCCTCCGGGCGGCCGAGGAAGGGATCCGGCGCGAGCACCCGGAGGTCGAGGTGACCTCCGAGCTGCTGCCCGGCGACCCCCGCGCCGCGCTGATCGACGCCTCCGAGCACGCCGAGCTGCTGGTCGTGGGCAGCCGCGGGATCGGCGGCCTACGCGGGCTGCTGATCGGGTCCGTCGCACACGGCGTGGCCACGCACGCCCGCACCAACGTCGTCCTCGTCCACGAGCTGCCCAGGTCGCCGGGCGGGGAGGTGGTGGCCGGGGTCGACGGCTCGCCCAGCGGGCTGCGGGCGCTCGACTTCGCCTTCGCCGAGGCCGCGATGCGGTGTGTCCGGCTGCGTGCCGTCCACGCCTGGGCCTGGCCGCATTCCACCGGCTTCGGGCCGGCCGACAGAGAGAGCGAGCAGGACGCGTTGCGGGAGCTGCGCGACCTGATCGCCGGCTCGCGCGAGCGGCATCCGGAGGTGGACGTCGTGCCGGAGGTCGTCCACGGGCACCCCGTCGAGGTGCTGAAGGAGGCCGCGGACGGCGCCGACCTGCTGGTGGTCGGGTCGCGCGGCCACGGGCAGCTGGCTGGGATGATCATGGGCTCGATCAGCCAGGCCCTCCTCCACCACGCGCCCTGTCCGCTCGCCGTCGTGCGCCGCTGAAAGTTACATACGTCCCCGCAGGTCACCGGCCCCACCTGGCCCTCTTTCCTTCCTGTCGTCCCGATCGCGCTCTTACGATCTCGCCAGGCGACGACGGGAGAGCTGACGATGCGGAAGATCAGCGCCTTGGTGGCGGCCTTAGCGGCATTGGCAGGAGCGGTGCTGATCCTGACGACCACGCCGGCCACCAGCGCCGCGGCCACCAGGATCATGCCCTTGGGTGACTCGATCACCGGCTCCCCGGGCTGCTGGCGGGCCTCGCTCTGGAACAGGCTCCAGAGCGCCGGCTACACCGACATCGATTTCGTCGGCACCCTCCCCGCGCAAGGTTGCTCGGTCCCGTACGACGGCGACAACGAGGGACACGGCGGTTTCCTGGCCACGAACGTGGCCAACCAGAACCAGCTCCCCGGCTGGCTCGCCGCGACCCGGCCCGACATCGTCATGATGCACTTCGGCACCAACGACGTGTGGAGCAACATCCCGACCGTGACGATCCTCAGCGCGTTCACCACGCTGGTGAACCAGATGCGGGCCAGCAACCCCACCATGAAAATCCTGGTCGCCAAGATCATCCCGATGAACCCGTCCACCTGCGCCGAATGCGCCCAGCGAGCCGTGAACCTGAACAACGCCATCCCCGGCTGGGCCGCCACCACCTCCACCCAGCAGTCGCCGATCACGGTGGTGGACCAGTGGACCGGGTTCAGCACGAGCACGGACACCTACGACGGCGTGCACCCGAACGCCGCGGGCGACCAGAAGATCTCCGACAAGTGGTACCCGGCCCTGGTGAACGCCCTGTCCGGCGTCACCCCGTCCCCCACCGTCACCCCCACGTCCTCCGGCGGATGCACCGCCGCCTACAAGACCACCGGTCAGTGGCAGGGCGGCTTCCAGGGCGAGGTCACCGTCAAGAACACCGGCACGGCGCCGATGAGCGCGTGGACGGTGCGGTGGACGTTCGCGAACGGGCAGCAGATCAGCCAGCTCTGGAACGGCACGCTGAGCGTGAGCGGCGCCGACGTGACCGTGCGCAACGTGAGCTGGAACGGCTCCCTGGCGACTGGCGCCACGACCACGTTCGGCTTCCTGGCCTCGTGGAACGGCGCCAACACCGCTCCCACGCCGACCTGCTCCTAACGGCAGAGGGCTTCGCCCGTGGCGGCGATGGGCGCGATGCGGGGCGCGGCCAGCCGCACGTAGTCCTCGGTCGCCAGAGCGATGGAGCGGTCGAGCCTGGCCGCGTTGAAATACAGCTCGGGCCGGCCCAGCAGCGACGGGTCGGCGACCAGCTCCAGCCGCGGGTCGTAGCTGAACGGCAGCACGGTCCCGCTCACGCTGCCGGCCAGTTCCTCGGCCTTGTCCTTGCCGGCGAAGGCGACGTACGTGCCGTCCAGCAGCGCCTTGACCGCCTGCAGGTCGAGCCGGGCGTCGCCGGGCACGACGGCCAGCACGTGGCGGGTCTGCTTCTTGCCGACCTTGACCATCACGATCAGGCACTTGGCCGCCTGCGACACGTCGTGCCCCCGCAACGCGCTGACGAGCTCCGTCTGCCCTTCCGGCGCGTGGTCGATCAGCCGGTAGCGGGCCCCGGCGGCGTCCAGGTCGGCGATCAGCCGATCGTACGGGGTGGTGGTGGTCAGCTCGTCACCAATCACTGCTCAGTTGCTCCTTGGCCTCGGCGATCCGGTCCTCGTCGCGCTGGTAGAACACCCACTGCTTGATCTTCCTGCCGCGGATCAGGCCCGCCTTGGCGAGCACCTTGAGATGCTCGCCGCAGGTCGGCTGGCTCACGCCGAGTTTCTCGGCGATGAAGAGCGAGCAGACGCCGTCGCGTACGAGGTCGCCGTCGCGCTGCGGCGGGAAGTGGCGCTCGGGGTCGCGCAGCCAGTCGAGGATCAGCATGCGCTTGTCGTTGGCCAGCGCCCTTACCAGGTCCACGTCCAGCACAAAGGCATTATGGCAATTAGCTAATTACCTGTCCACTGCCTGGTCGCCGCGGAGCGGCCCTAGGAGGTGGTCACAATGGGAGCACCCTCACTGGCCTGCACCAACACGAACCCCTGCCCCCTGAAGGCCAACTGCATGGCCTCCCCGCTCCCCCGCCCGATCAAGGCCCCCGCCTTCATCGTCCGATTGACCCCGACCTGCAGCCCCGTGCTCCAGCAAACCGCCGACTGCCCGTCGGCGAACGTCGGCATGCGCGCCACGTCGAGCAGCACCGGCGTGCCATGCGTGGTCACCGCCACCCACCCGGTCCCCGTGACCGTCGTGTTGAACAGCCCGCCTGCCGCGATGCCGGCCCCCTGCACCCGCTGGATGTCCCAGCTGAGCTGCGGCTGGAACGCCAGCAGATTGCGCCCGTTGACCGTCAGCCCCTCGTTCTCCAGGTAGAAGAGGTGGATGTCGTCGGCGTTGTCCGCGAGATAGAGCAGCCCTTCGCCGCGTACCCGCATCAGCGACGCGCCCTCACCCGTGACGGCCTTCTTGAACAGCTTGCCGAGCCCTCCGGCCCCCTCGTACTCGAAGTCCATCTGGCCCTGGAAGGCGACCATCGAGCCCTGCTTGGCGAGCACCTCGTGAGGCAACTGCACCCGGAGCATCTTGCGGTTCTCCAGAGCGAACCCGCCCGGCAGCGGCTGGCCGTCGAGATTGCCGAAAACTGAGCTACGCACGTCTCACTCAACCCTTCGAACGGGAGTGTTGCCGCCAGCGTACGGAAGAAGCACCGCCCCTGCGCCGCCCCGTCCCCTGGGACCCGACGCCCGCCTCATCACCTCTGGGCCGCTGCCGCCAGATCGCGCACCACTTGGATCAACTCCGCCGGATCGAACGGCTTGGTCAGATAGGCGTCGACCCCGATCCCCCGCGCCCGCCGCTTGTCATCGTCCTGAGCCCGCGCCGTGATCAACACCACCTTGATATGGCTGGTGTCCTCCTCCGTGCGCAACTTCTCCGCCGTCGTCCAGCCATCCAGGCACGGCATCATCACATCCAGCGTGATGACATCGGGCATCACATCCCGCACCCGATCAAGGCAATCCTGCCCATCGGTGGCGGTCTCGACCTCGAACCCCTCCAGGTTCAGGTTGACCGCGATGAGCTGCCGGATGACCTCGTCATCGTCCACAACCAGCACTTTGCCAAGAACGTCGCCCACGGGCGCAAAGTTAACCCGTAGTGGGCCCGTCACGTGCGGTTTTCACGGGATGTGTTCAAGGAGCGTTATCCGGTGCAGAGTGGTACTGAGATGCTGGTAGCCTTATCACTCGTTGAGCCCCGTTAGCTCAGGGGATAGAGCACCGGCCTCCGGAGCCGGGTGCGCAGGTTCGAATCCTGCACGGGGCACTCTGTGATGTCTCAGGACATCGGAAACCCTCGAACCTACGGGTTCGGGGGTTTCGGCGTTGTGGGGTTTGCCTGGGGTTGGTAGTCGCGGGTGGGGTCGATGATCAGCTCGCGGAGAAGCTCTCCGATGACGGCGTTGACGACGCGGACGTGCAGGTCGTCCACCAGCAGGATGACGTGGGTTCGGGCGTGGGTTCGTCCGACGCCGATGTGGTGCAGCCGGCCGTTCACGCGCAGGGTGACCACGCCGGAGGGATCGATGCGGTCGTGCCGCACCCTGGTGTGGGTATCGGCCTCACGGCTGCCGGTGGGCAGGGCCTTGGGCAGGGCCTGGTAGACGGCTGCCGGGGTGGCGCGGTGCGGCAGGGATCGGTGCGGGCGGTGGTGGTTGTAGGCGTCGACGAAACGGTCCACGAGCGCCTGGAGGTCGCTGAGGGTGGCCGGCTGGTCGGGCTGGGCGCGCAGCCAGTTCTTCATCGTCTGCGTAGGGTCGGCCGAACAGCGAGGTGCCAGCGTTGTGAACTGGTCCTTTTCCGTTCGGCCTCCCTCCGAACCGGGCGGACCCGTTTCCGAGTACCCGGCTCTCCAGCGATCTACTGCGTGAGCGGTGTTGCAGGGTGCCCGTGGATGAGGTCATGGCAATCGCCGCAGACCACGAGGGCTTTGCGGCGGATCTTGGCCATGACTTCCACCCATGTGGGCTGCGGGTCACCGGATTTGTCGAGATCGGCGAGTCGGCGGATGTGGTGAACCTGAATGCTGTCCGTTCGCTCGCAGAGCTCGCATCGTCCCTTGAGCAGCCTGGTGACCAACTGCCGGTTGGGATAGACGGGTCCGGTGTGCTGTCGGTCGGTAAGGACCGCGTTCTTTTGCCGTTTGAGCGGGATGCCGCCGAACCAGGCGACCAGTGGTTTCCTGCCCTTGCGCTCGACCTTGGCCTCGAACCGCGTGCGCAGCCCGTGCGGTGTGGAGATCTTGGCCTTGAAGCGGGCCGCCATCTTGGTCACCGTTGAGCGGTGCTTGCGGGCCAGGGTGTGGAGCATGGAGGTTTCCATGACCCAGCGCAGCCGGTGCAGTCGGAAGACGTCACTGGCGAGCAGGTAGTACTGGACGATGCCCCGGTACTCGGCCCCGAATCGGGCGATGATGTTGTAGTCGCTCTCGTTGATCATCGGGTTCCGGCACGCAGGTTTGCCGCGTGACAAGTACGGGGCGGACTTGGCCTTGACCACCGAAGCGGGAACGCGCAGGACGACGGTCCCGTTGAGGGAACGGCGATTGCGCCGGTCACTCGCAGACGGCCTTCGCGTCCGGCTCGCGCTGCTGGCAACGGCGATCTCATAGCCGAGGAAGCTCGCCCGCTGAGTGCGGGCATGGGTGATCAGAGTCTTATCCGCTGACAGCTCCAACTTGAGATCATCACGCAGGAACGCCGCCAGGCGGTTCTTGATCTGTTCGGCCTCGGCCTTGGGTCCGGCGAACCCGAGCAAGGTGTCGTCGGCGTATCGGCAATAGCGCAGCCTGCGATAGCCGGGATCACGGGGATCTTGGCTGGGCAGGCTGTGCAGCCGCCGGTAGAGTTTCCGCACCTCGGCGCGGTCTCCGGCGCGGCGGGCTCTGACGATCGCCGCTTCGACCGCCCGGTAGTGCGGGTTGCGAGCCCGCAGCCGCCCCCGAGTGAACTCGGGGATCAGCGTCTTCTCGACGAAGACGTCCAGCTTGTGCAGGTAGATGTTCGACAGGATGGGGGATGCGATGCCGCCCTGCGGGACCCCGCTGAGCGTCGCGTTCCACCTCCAGTCCTCCAAGTATCCGGCTGTCAGCATGTGGCGCAGCAGCCGCAGGAACCGGTTGTCGCAGATCTTCTCCGCCAGGATCGAGAGCATGACCTCGTGGTCCAGGCTCCCAAAACAGTCGGAGATGTCTCCCTCGATGAACCAGGTCGTCCCGGTCCAGGTGTTGGCCACCTCCCGCAATGCGGTGTGGCAGCCTCGTCCGGGCCGGAACCCGTGGGACCGGTCGGAGAACGTCGGCTCGTAGTAGGCCTCAAGGAGCAGGCGCACGACTTCGCCGACGAGCTTGTCCGACCAGGTGGGCATGCCCAGCGGACGCGTCTTGCCGTTCTTCTTGGGGATGTGCATCCGCCGGACCGGGCCGAACCGGTAGCGCTCGTGGCGCATCGCGGTGATGATCCGCCCGATCTTGGCGATCGACATGCCGTCCACGGTCTCCTGCGTGGCCCCCGGCGTCATCGCGCCCTTGTTGGCGTAGATGCGGCCGTAGGCCAGCAGATACAACTGCGGGTTGAACATCTGCCGATACAACTTGTTGCACGGCAGGCCGCGCCTGCCGCGCTCACGCAGGACACCCAGCACCGTTTCGGCGCTCTGCATTGCGCATACCTCCCGACCCTTGGTGTCCCGATCACCTGGCCCCCTTCGCCCTGCGGACGGCTTTCCCGTCCTCCTTGGCCGGTCGTGACTCCGGCGACTACTACGAGGCCTCCGTCGCCGTGGGGCTCGCGCCCGGTAGGCGATCCCACGTTCGTCACGGTCGTACGTGACAGCGTGATGTAGGCGTCCCGTTCGTCTCCTTCAATGCCCTCACTGGGCATCGCTCCAGCGCCCCGGAGGTTGCACCGTCCTTTTTCCACCCAGGCGGCAGGGCCGGCGCCGGTTTCAGTCGTCTTTCCGGCGGATGTGAACTTCCATCTTCTGGAGACTGGGATTCAGGCAATCCAGCTTTCGCCATGTCACGCGGGTCCCCCACAGCACCGCCCCTGACGCTGGACCCGGCCTGCGGTTTCCTGGCATGCTCCTGTCCCCGTAAGCCTTTCGGCGCTGGGTAAGCCATCGGACCCAGGAACCTCCCTCCGAGTTCCTCCCGGCTGAACCGGGGATACGACCATGCGCCTCGTGGCGCACTGGAAGCGCTCGACCTTCCCGCAGGTGGTGGGGTGGTTGGGGGTGGAGTTCTTCTGCCGCACGTGCAGGCGGCGTAGTTCGTGCTCGAAGGCGTTGCGGCCGCCGCGGCCGCCGGCCAGGCGGGTGGTGAAGACCATGCCGTTGTCGGTCAACGTGGAGGCGGGCACCCCATGGGCGGCGACGGCCTGGCGGAAGGCCTCGCGCACGATCGGGCCGGTGATGCGACGCCGGCAGGTGACGAGCAGCGCGTAGCGGGAGTGGTCGTCCAGCCAGGACAGGATCTCCGCCTCGCTGCCGTCGGCCAGCCGGTAGTGGGTGAAGTCGGCCTGCCAGGTCTCGTTCGGCAGCGCCGCCTCAAAGCGGATGGAGGACGAGCGTGGCCGTTTCTTCGGCTCGGGCGCCACCAGGCCATGCCGGGTCAGGTAGCGACTGATCGTGGCCCGCGACACCGCGCGCTGATGATGGTGCTCAAGGTGCCAGGCGATCGTGTCCGGACCGGCGTCCAGGCCCTGCTCGGCGAGTTCCTTGCGGAGCCGGACGATCAGCTCGACGGTGTCGGCGTCGATCGCGTTCGGCGAGGTCCGCGGCCGCCGTGAACGGGGCTCGAACGCCGCTTCCCCCTCGGCCCGGTAGCGGGCCACCAGCTTGGACACCCAGCCCTTGGACACCCCGTAGGAGCGGGCGACCTCTGCCTGGGACCGGCCCTCGACGACAACTGCGGTGATGACAACTCTGGCCTTGGACACACCGCCCAGGCTCATGATCGCGACAGTTGCCTATGTCCCGAGACACACCCTGCTGAAGTTTCCTATGTCTTGCGACATGGGTTTCCTCTGTCCTGAACCAGCACACTGCACGGGGCACTCAGAACAAGGGAAGCATCTTCGGACGCCGACCCTCCCTCGGGAGGGTCGGCGATCTCTCTGGTCAGGGTCTTGATCAGTGGCGCACGTCGATGGGTCAGCTTTTCGACTCTAGGACTGTCGGCGTCGACGGGTGCGGGACGCAGCCGCGACACCCGGGCGAAGACATCACGCGCTCGAACACGTCCAGGTCAGCAGCTCGCAGCAGGGCATTGATCAGCAGGACGGACAGTTCGCGGCGACCGAGACCGGGAACGTTTTGACGGGCGTAGTCGAGAATGCCGCGGCTGCCGGCGCAGAACAGGTCGTGAGCGGCCTGTATGCCGGCCGGGCCGCCGAACGCCACGGTTTCCGGCTCGTACACGGTCGGCCACCAGCGGGCGAGAGCCCCGGCTGCGGTCAGCTCCTCAAGCACCTGGTCTATCACCGGGACGTCGGGGTCGCGCAAGCGCAGCCGCCAGCAGGAATGCTTGCGCAGGAAACCACCACCCGGCGATCGCTCCACACGCTTGGAGCTCATCCAGGCGCGGCCCGAGCTGGTTGGCGCCGATCTTCTCCGCGGTGTCCCAGTCGGGGAACTCGACGCGTAGCTGGTACCACTCGGCCCCGGCGCGCCGTTCGAGCGCGACCAGCCCGGCGGCCTGGTACACCATGGCGGCTTCGTCCAGATCGGCAGGGTCTACGCCGATGTCGCCGGCAGCGGTATCCAGGTCTGCGCCTGCAAGGACATTGAGGACGCCGGCGGCGAGCTGGTGCGGGCGGGGCGGTGGTCAAGCGATGAGAAGGCATGCGTCCCATCCCGAACGTGGCGGTGTGATGTGTCGAACGGTTTCCAGGGCCAGGCCCACCCCGGCGGCTCCGGTCAGCAGCCCGTCCCCGTCGTCGTACTGGCCAACCGTCGTGTGCTGGATCAGCGCGGCCGAGAGCGCGGGCAGCCGTTGGCCGATGGCGGGGTTTTGGGCGTCGAGGGCGGCTCGTGGCTCGATGTCGGCCGCGGCGACCAGCCAGCCGATGGCGAGCACCGTGATGCCCACGCCGGCGATCACCAGCGACCGGCGCCCGTCCCCGTAGGCGGCGAGGGTGTACAGGGCGAGGAAGAGCCCGAGCCATCCGGGCCCGTCTGGGAAGTCAAGGGTGTAGTAGATCAGGCTGGCGAGCGCGGCGGTGAGGAAACACCGGCACCGGCCATCGGTGGCGGACGGCGACGATCACGCCACTCAGGACCAGCAGGACGTATCCCAGGTTTCCGAGGTCGGTGAGGGGTCGCTGTACCACCTCGCCGACATTGCGGACTATCGTGCCCTGAACCTGCATCACGGTGATGAAGAGCGCGAGCAACACATCCTGCGCCGACGCCGGTAGGCGCAACGACACCACGCGGTGATCCATGCCGCGATCCTACGGTCCGCGCGAGAACACTCCCCCAGACGCGCGACCGCCTACGACGACGGACGTACCGAGGCACGAGTCGTCTACGCAGAACTGCGTAGAGACTGCCGTCCGCTGTCGGAGGCCGCGGTCGCTTCGACGGCGCGATGATCGATTCCGTGAAACCCCTCCCAGGCGCTCACGCTCGTCACCGGCACCTCGACCGGCATAGGCCAAGTCACCGCGCTGCACACTGCCAACCCCTCGTCATTCGCAAGAAAGGATCCTCATGTCCGTCCGTCACTTGCTAGCCATCGCCGCAGCCACCCTGCTCGGAATTGTGGGGCTCGCCACACCGGCAGCCGCGCACGTTTTGGTCCAGCCCGTCGGTGCTTACACCTTGACCTCCGGGCGTCTCTGGACTGTGGTGGCCGCTCTGCTGGGGCTGCCCGGCGTCGTCATCGGCGGGCTGGCTCTGGCCCGCTCTGCCGGTCGTATCGGCACCGGTGGGAGGAGGGGGGCCATCGTGGCCCTGATAGCGGGGCTGGCCTGCACGGTCATCGGCGGGCTGGTTGTGGCCGCCGCCGAGGGCGGTCCCGGCACCGGCTACGGAATAGTAGGGGGCTACGTGAACCTGGTGATCGGGCTGATCGCCATGGTCCTCGGTGGGCTCGCTCTGGCCCGCTCCCGCCACACCGCCTGACCCAGCCCCGGCGCCAGGCCAGTGCCCGTGTCGTTCTCCAACGGCACCGCCTGGTTCGTGCTTGATCCCGGACATGCCGTATCAGGAGGTCTGCCGTAGCGATTCGGCAGCGCGAAGGACGATGCCGTGCCAGGACGCGACCATAGGCGGCCGAAGCGGCTCAGGAACTGGTCGGTGGCGGCGCCAAGTCGCGGACCACGTCCGCGGCCGTGCGCTGGCGGCACACCAATCCGACGGCCTGGCCCGCGTACTGGTAGGCCGTGTCAAAGTCGAGGGTGCGGCGTGCGGCCTCCAGTTCGGCGCGGGCGGACTCGTCGGTGGCCAGTTCGGCTCCCGGCCGTGCCAGCGGTCGAAGAAGGCGTTGCGCAGTGCGCGGCCGCCGTACTCGGGTCGCCAGGATGCCCGCTGCGCGATGTCGAAGACGCAGCCGTAGGCGGCGTCGGTCTCCCCGGCGCCGATGATTCGCTGCCTGACAAGCTCCGGCAGGGTCGTCTCGCGCAGCCGAGGAACGCCGTGCTAGCTGCTAGAGATGACCGGCCAACTGCGTGATGCAATCGCACCCAAGCCGGCAAATACTCCCACACCAACCGCAGCCAATACCTGCTCAACCCGGTTCTGTTCTCGCTGGAGCGGGCCGGCGCGGACATGCTCGCCGAACACGGCATTCAGCTGTACGGCCGGGTGCGATCCGGACCGGACCCGTCCCGGTACAGCTTCGAGGTGACCGTCGGGGAGAACGCGATGGACTTCACCCCCGGCGAGATCGGCGCCCCCTGCACGAACGGCTCAAGCGCGCCCGCGCCTGACCGTCCCCCTGCGCCCGCCGGCTCGGCCAGTGATGCATCGAGCCGATCTGCCGGGTGCTGGAGTTTGCACCCTCGACCTATCACGCGGCCAAGACCCGCCGCCCTCGGTGCGGGCTCTGCGCGACCAGTAACTGATGGACCACATTGCCCGGGTGTGGAGCGACAACTTCGAGGTATACGGCGTGCGCAAGATCTGGAAGGAACGCAACCGGCAAGGAATCCGGGTAGCCCGTTGCACCATCGTCCGGCTGATGAAGCGCCTGGGCCTGACGGGCGCGGTCCGCGGTGACCACAAGCGCCGGACCACGCTGCCCGAACCGGCGTCCCCACGTCCGGCCGACCTGGTCGAGCGGGACTTTACCGCGAACGCGCCGAACCGGCTGTGGGTGGCGGATCTGGCCTACGTCCACACCTGGGCCGGGCTCGTCTACACCGCGTTCGTCCTCGACGCCCTCTCCCGCAGGATCATGGGCTGGCGACTGGCCGATCACCTGCGCACCGACCTGGCGTTGGACGCGCTGGAGATGGCCATCTGGTGCCAGGTCGGTGACCTTACGACCCGCCTCGACCAGGTCCAGCGTCTTGCGCGGAACTCCGGCGGGTAGCCCCGTCGTCCCATGCCACTTTCCTCTCATCAAGTGGCACAAGAATCCAGAAATCCGCCTCCACTCAACCCGGGGCACACCAGCCTCCATGAAACCCGGCGCGGTTTACTTACCGTTGGGCCAGTGTTCTCGGAAGTCCTCGATGCGAGCGCTTCCGAGAACACAGTCGTCTCGGAAGCGCCGCACACGATGAGCCGCAGAGGATGAACATCGGGAGACAACGTCTTTCTCGGTCGCGACGCCCGCCAGGCACTGGCCGACTACCTGGAACGGGTCGGCGTCGCCTCCACCAACCCGGCGGCTCGCCTGAGCCTGCCGTGCCGGGGGAGCGCCAGCGCCGGCCCGAACAGGGCGGCCGTGAGAAAGAACACGATCCAGAAGGTGTGCCCGCACGCGTCGGAGATCTGCGGCGCGATCTGGGCTTGGATCTGTTGGCGGACCTGCAGGGAAACGTCGCCGATACGCATCGCGCTGACCGCGTTCCGCGCCCAGGGTAGCTCCGAGGCGATCTCCCGGCTGAGGACCCAGCATCGAGCAGGTCGCCAACCGCTGCGGTATCGGCACGGTGGTCAACCTGCGCATGCATTTCCGTCGGCTGGTCGGCACCTCACCCGCTGACTATCGCAGAACGTTCGCCTCCACGTAGAGCGCCCGGTTTCAACTTCCCCAGCGTGACGCGGCGATCATCTGGTCCTCGAAACGGGTGAGCTCGTTGACGCTACGCAGCCGCGCGAGCTCCGCAGGAAGGGTCATCACTGGCCCCTTTTCCGGGCGGGTGACGACCTGATCGCCGATCGCGCCCAATAGCTGACGCACCGCAGACCGCCGCGGGTATGCGTCGTGGATCAGCTGGGCCTCGGCATCGGAGATGCACTCGCTGCCGTTCGCGGTGATGTCGATGACGGTGCCACCGTGGAGCAATGCGCACACCGCGCCGCACCGATCGACGATCCCGAACGAGGTGTGCAGGGCGATGGCCTTCCAGACGGTGTCGACCGCCTCGGCGTCGAAGCCGCGAGCAGCCACGAAGTCCGCGGCCAGATCCGCACCGTCCACTTCGAACCGTTGGCTGCCGTTTCCCTCGTCGGTCAGCCCGACATCGTGCAGCACGCACGCCAGGAACAACAGCTCCGGATCATAATCTTTACCCGGCCGCATTCGGCGGTGCCGGGCGAGCAGCCGCGCGAACAGGAAACTGCGAACGCTGTGATTAACCAACCATTCCGGCTCGATCCGCCTGATCCAGTCGAGCGCTTCGCGCGCCGTGGCACTGTCCGGCAGAGCGAGCAGATCATCATCGACCATTCTCGTGCTCTCGTCCATGCGTCCATCCTGTTGGTCAGCCGACACCCCAGCCAAGTGGCTCAAAGGCCAACATGCAGTAGGATTCGGCCACCGTCATCTGGTCGCTTGCGTCCGTTATGGCATTCCTGCCGCTCCGTCAGGACCTGTGTGGTGTGAGACCGTTGAGCAGCGTGCGGACAAGGGAGTTGGCGAACTTCTGGGCCCTCAGCCTCTACTGGGTCTCGTCGGCGAATTGGCCGAGAAACGCGCCTTCGACGCAGGCGCCGAGGAGTAGGTCGGTCGGGCCCTGGGGTCGATGTTCTTGCTGGCGTGGCCGCGTTTCTGCTCCGCCGCAAGGTAATCACCGAGTGCGCGCCCGGCGAATGGAGGTCCCGCCCCGCGGCTTCGGAGCGCTGCGCGCTGGGGGGCGCATCAAACAGCGGTGGCTCGGAGAACAGCGAGGCGGCCAGCAGGAAGCCTTGCTCATAGAAGTCGGCGGCGGCCTGACCACTATGGCCAGGGCAAGAGTCAGCAGATGCATCACGCTGACCCATTGGCACGCCAGGATGTTACTGACAGTGGATCGACGGCTCGGCTGGGCGAGCACAGCGAGAAAGACCGCCTCGATGGCGAGGACAAGCGTGTAGCTGAACGTCACCCCACGTGCCTGCGCGATAGCTCTATCCAGTTGTTGCAGCGTCGCATCCGTCCAGGGCTCTCCGTACCAGGAAAGCCCTGCCGGGTGGGCGGCGATCTGGAATGCGATCTGGTTTACCGCGGCGTACAGCGAACGGGGCTGCTAGAGCGGACAGCAGAGCTGGCGAGCGTTCCAGGCGCCGTAGGTTCATGATCCATTAGACGCCGGCTCAAGCCTGCAGGTTCACCGGCGACACGGCGTCCCTCGCGTGACCAGCGCCCACATCTCCTCTCGACGCCGACGGCGTCGCCCGGCCTCAGCACGCGCCCGTGCAGGATGGTGTGCCGCAGCGCGTTGTAAGCCGATTCGCGTTTCCAGCGCTGGTGATACAGGGAGACCAGGGCGCCGGCCGAGTGGCGGCGGGCGTTGGTCAGCGTGGTGGCCAGCCGATAGGAGGCGCCGAGGACGGTGCCGTCGGTGCAGGTCACGGTGACCTGGGCGTCGACGATCCGCACCGGGACCGAGCCGATTACCGACAGCGGAGCCGCCGGCCAGGCGGAACAGGACGGGGCGCGGCAGTTGCCGTCGAATCGTTTGTCCCACCGTAGGAGCATGTCCGGCTTCAGCAGGTGCAGCAGCCGCTGGGCGTATGCGGTCTCGCCCGTGGCGGTGGGACCGAACACCGCGCCGCACGCCAGGTGAGCAGCGTCGCCCACGCGCCCAGGAGCAGCGGTACCAGTACGCCCAACGCGGCCAGCGCCCACCAGTCGCCCTCGACGGCCCAGCAGGCCCCAGCCGGAAAGCAGGTAGCCCACGGCGGAGGGAATGTGGGGCAATATGGTTGGGCAGCTTCTGCTGGGCCGCGGGAAGTTACCAGGTGACCGGCAGTGTGAGCACGCCGTGAACGGCGGCCATGTCGCGGTAGCGCAGTTCCTCGAACGGGATGGCCAGGCGCAGGCCGGGGAAGCGGCGAAGCAGCGCAGGGATGGCGACTCACAATTCCATACGGGCCAGTTGCTGGCCCAGGCACTGATGAATGCCGTGGCCGAAGGCGGTGTGCGCCCTGGGTCGGCGTGTCACGTCAAAGCGGTCGGGCTCGCCCAGGAGGTGCGGGTCGCGGTTGGCCGCGGGCAGGGACACTGCTATCTGCTCGCCCTTGCTGATTGCTGTGCCGTTGATGGTGAGGTCCGCCGTGGCGCGGCGGAGGGGTCCGGTGTGGACGGTGGACAGATAGCGCAGCGTCTCCTCCACCCAGCGGTGAGCGGGGTCGAGGTCGTCGCGGACGAGGGCGAACTGGTCGGGGTGGCGCAGCAGCAACAAGGTGCCCAGGCCGAACCTGTTTGCCGTGGTCTCGTGGCCGGCGATGAGCAACAGGACACCGATCCCGATGAGCTCGGCGTCACTGAGCTCGTCGCCGTGCTCACTGACCAGCGTGCCGAGTATGTCGTCGCCGGGCCGGGCCCGTTGCCGGCGACCAGCCTGGCCATGTAGGCGTAGATTTCGGCACCGTTGGCCTGCTGCTCCTCCAACGTCAGGCTCAGGTCGAGCAGGATGTCACTGCGTCGCTGGAATTCGGCGCGGTCGGCGTACGGGACCCCGAGCAGCTCGCAGATCACCAGCGACGGCAGCGGCTGAGCGAAGGCCCTCATAAGGTCCAGGGGGCCGCCATCCTGCTCCATTTGATTCAGTGTGTCGCTGACGAGTTCTTCGAAACGGGGCCGGAATGCGGTGATCCGCTTGACGGTGAACTGGCTGGTCAACAGGCGTCGAATCCTGGTGTGGCCGGGCGGGTCCATGGTTACCAGGAATCCGGGCAACGCGGCGATCAGGTCGGCGGCTTCCGGGCCGGGGCGGCTGCTCATATGTGGGCTGCCCAGCACGGCGCGGGCGTCTCGGTAGCTTATGACCAGCCGGACGTCCGTCTGCTCCCCGGTGGGCAGCAGGGTTTGGGTGGCCGCAAACGGTTCCATTTCACGCAACCGGGCGGTGTGCGGGTCGGGGCTGAAGGGGCAAGATGCGTCCCGGCGGAACGGTAGCGGAATTTCGGACATAGTGCAGCACTCTTTCCGTCGTGTATAGGGTTGATCAGGCCGCGGGGCGGTATGGGCCGGGATGGCGCATCGCCCAGACGGTGCCGCGCGTGATGGCCTCCTTGAAACGGGCGGAGGCCCGGCCGGTGAGGAGCGCGCTGCCGAGCGGACTGCCGTCGGCACGGGTGAACTGGGTAACGCCGTCATGGCGGCCCAGGCTCACGTTCTGCCACACGTAGCGGATCCTGGCAGGCCGGAGCTGCCGCCCTCTCAGAAGGTCGGCCACCCGGTCACCGGCCTGCAGACCCATGGGGAGGCCGGTCTGGCAGGACATGCGCGAGGCCCCGCCCGGGGTGTGCGCGGCGGCCGCGTCCCCGATACCGAAGACCTCCGGATGAGACAGCGAGCGAAGCGCCGGGTCGACCAGCATGCGGCCGTGCTCGTCGGTGGCCAGACCGGCCTGGGCGGCCAGCTCGGGGACGCGGAACCCTGCCGCCCACACCACTGTCTCGGCGGGCAGCTCACGTCCGTCGTTCAGCAGCACCCCGTCCGCGCCGATCGCGGTGACCGCGGCGTGCTCATCGACGGTCAGGCCGAGGCGGTGGAAGGCCCGGTGAAGGTGACGGCGGGCCGGTTCGGTCAGCCCGTCTCCGATCCGGCCGCCGGAGATCAGGCGAATGGTCAGCCTCGGGTACCGCTCGGCCAGCTCGGTCGCGGCCTCGATCCCGGTCAGCCCGCCGCCCACCACCGCGACCGAGCCGGAGTCACCCACGCGCGAGCGCAACCGTGCAGCCTGGTCGGGTGCGGCCAGCGTTGAGGCGTGCTCGCGGATCCCCGGCACCGCCTCCATGTCCGCGCCGCTGCCCAGCGCGTAGACGAGCACGTCGTAGCTCAGGCTGTAGGGCGCGGCGTCGAGCCGTACCACCCGTGCTTGAAGATCGAGGCCGGTCACCTCGGCCACCACCAGCTCCACACCGCTGCCCTCGAGCAGACGTGCCAGCGGCAGATCAGGCAGGCGTTGCCCGGCGGCGAGCTGGTGGAGCCGCACCCGTTCCACGAAATGGTCCCGTGCGTTGACCAGCGTCACCTGAGCGTCACCGCGGCGCAGGCGCGCGGCGGCGCGCTTGGCCGCGCCCAGCCCGGCATATCCGGCACCCAGCACCACGATCCGGTCTGTCATGGTTCCTCCTCATCGAGTCCCCACTTGAACCGGCGAGACGAGCGATCCGTGACACCACCCGAATGTGATCGTGCTCACATGAGCTGAGCGGCGGCGAACGCGAGCTTGACCGGGCTCACCATCGTACGGACCGTGGAAACACGTCCGTCGCTGATCTCCACGGCGACGACCGCGCGCAGTTCCCGTCCCAGCAGGAACAGCGCGGCCGGCTGGCCGTTGATCTCCGCGATCTCGCTCCTCACCCCGGCCGCCTCCGGGCGGGCACTGAAACCAAGCACGTAGCGCAGCACCCTGTCGTGGCCCAGCACGGGCCGCCGCGCAGCGGTCGCTCCCCCACCATCGGCCCAGGCGACCACGTCGTCGGCCAGCATCGCCTCCAGCTCGGCGACGTCGCCGTTCAGCGTCGCGGCCAAGAATCGCTCCACGATGCGGCGATGCTGGGCGTGGTCGATGTCGAACCGTTTGCGCTCCCGGCCGAGATGCGCCACGGCCCGGCGGTGCAGTTGCCGGGAGTGCTCCTCTGCCACGTCGAGACTCTCACCGATCTCTGCGTGGCTGTGCCCGAACGCCTCGCGCAGCACGAACACGGCCCGCTCCAGTGGGCTCAGGCGTTCCAGCAGGATCAGTATGCCGAGCGACACCGACTCTCGCAGCTCCACGGTCTCCAGTGGACCGAGGGAGCCGTCGCTGGTGAGCACCGGTTCAGGCAACCAGGGCCCCACGTAGCTTTCCCTCCGCCGACGCGCCGAGGCCAGCTGGTTCAGGCACAGGTTGGTGACGACCTTGGTCAGCCAGGCAGCCGGTACCTCGACCGGACCTGCCTGGCTCCACCGCAGGAACGCCTCCTGCACCATGTCCTCAGCCTCACTGGCCGAGCCGAGCAACCGGTAGGCCAATCCGAACAGGCGAGGCCGCTGCTCGGTGAACACAGCAATCGCGGTGGTCTCGGGCGAGGTCACGAAGGTCCTTCTGCTTGAAACGTCGGGTGGTTGCTGGGTCCTGATGAGATTTCTGCCTGGACACTCACATTGTGAGGTGGAGTTTAAAGGTGTCGTTCTCGGTGCTGATGTCGGCGTTCACACCGAGTTGACGCCCTAGCGCCTTCTGCGCCCGTCACCGCTCGCTCCATCACCCTGATGCCCCCGCCTGGATGGATGCGTGCTCGCAGTGTCTGTCGGCCGTCGCCGCGAGACTGCTGGCCTGCGATGCCGGATCCGCTCCGGTCGGGCGGTCTGCGATCTCCTCGGCTGGCAGCACCAGCGTCAAGCTCTTGCGCAAGACCACGAGCTAGGGTTCCTGACGGGACTCGTCGTCGATTGATTATTTGTCCAAACGATCGATAGACTAACTTGATGACAAGGGTTCCGGAGCGCCGAGTGCGTACAGTCCTCGGAGACGTCGAACCATCCGCACTCGGCCACACGCAGCCACACGAACACGTGCTGTGCGACATGTCGGCCATCGTCAGGGCTTGGGGACCGGCACCAGTGGCCGACGACCCCTCACCAGCGGTGTCGATCCGACAGGAGTTCCCCGCGTCGGCGCGTGCCCGCGTCGCCGAGCCGATACGTCTCGACAATCACGACTGGATCAAGCGTACGGTCCTGAATCTCGACAATTTGCGGTTGCTGTCGGAGCGGGACGCGACCGAAGAACTAACCCTCTACCGCGCATCGGGAGGCGGCGCGGTGGTGGACTCCACCTCGGTAGGGCTGGGACGGGACCCGCTCGGGCTCGCCCGCGTCGCACGTGGCAGCGGCGTCCATATTGTGATGGGAAGCGGCTACTACTGCCGCGACTACCACCCGCCCGGGCTCGCCGAGGTAGCTGCCGAGGCCGTCTGCGCCGAGATCGTCACAGACGTCCAGGAAGGAGTGGGCGATACCGGCGTGCGTGCCGGGCTCATCGGCGAGATCGGGCTGAGTTGGCCCGTACATCCCGTCGAGGACAAGGTGTTGCAAGCCGCCTGCCGCGCGCAGACCATCACGGGCGCACCGTTGCAGATCCATCCCGGCCGCCATCCGGCGGCTCCCCTCCAGGCCATGCGCACAGTCCTGGAGGCGGGCGGCGATCCCACTAGGGTGATCATGTCGCACCTCGATCGCACGCTGTGGCGGCCCGAGGATCTGCTGGAGCTCGCCCGTACGGGCTGTTATCTGGAGCTGGATCTGTTCGGGCAGGAATCCAGTTACTATGCGTTCAATCCCGATGCCCGGCGCCCCAACGACCGCACTCGCATCGAGTGGATCCAGTTGCTGTTCGAGGCGGGCTTCGGGGACCGCGTGCTGATCGCGCAGGACATCTGCCAGAAGGTCTACCTGCGCCGCTACGGCGGTCCCGGCTACACGCACATCCTGGAGAACGCCATTCCGCTGATGCGACGCATGGGGATGGGGAAAGACGAGGTCGTGGCGGTGACAGTGACGAATCCCTCTGCCGCACTGACTATGGGATAGTTCGGGATCATGGCCACTACCAACCAACCAGGCGGCCAGCGAACCACCGGCGGCCGGATCAAGTCGAAGTCCTCTCGCCGGGCGCGGTCGGCACGCACGGAGCTACAGCTTCTCCGTGCCGCCTGCTGGCTCTTTTCCGAGCGCGGATTCCATGGCACGGGGATCCGTGACATCGCTGACACTGCTGGAGTCGCGGTGTCCGGAATGTACTATTACGCAGCCTCCAAGGATGAGCTGCTGGAGGCCGTGGCTCGCCGTGCCATGAACGTGCTGATATCGAGTAGCAATGAGACGTTGCGCGACATCGACGACCCGGCAGAGCGCCTGGTCGCCCTCATGGCGGTGCACGTCGCCTTCCATGCCCGCAATCCGCGCGCCGCCAAGGTCGCCGATCACGAGTTCCAGGCGTTGACCGGCGAGGCCCGGGAGGACATCCTGCGGCTGCGTGACAGCTACGAAGCGGTGTGGGCCGACACGTTGCGCGCCGGCGTGAGCGACGGCGTGTTCCAGGATCGCGGCACTGTCGCGCGCTTGGCCCTGTTGCAGATGGCGACCGGGGTGGCGCACTGGTACCGCCCGGACGGCGAACTCGGCATCCCCCAACTGTGTGAGCGGTTCGCCGACATGGGGCTGTCGCTGATGGGCGCGAGCCGCGGCGGCCGCCTCATCCTGGCCCGGGATCTTTCTCTTCCAGATCCGGAGCTGGTGCTCCAGCGGGTCGAGCTGGACATCGAGCCACCCCCTCAGTGACCCCGAGACCGCAGGGAGGGTCTTGACAGCGGCAGTTATTTGAGCGATCGTTCGATAAACCTGTAAGGGAGACGATGTGACGCATACCGATTCCACGGACGAGCTCCATCGCGTCGGCGAGATCGCACGCCGCCTCTACGGGCTGGAAGGCAGCCCGTGGCCGCTGCCGGGGGAGAGCGATCGCAACTTCCGTCTGGACACGGAGGCCGGCCGGTTCGTCGTCAAGCTCCATGCGCCCTCCGCCGACCCGTCCGAGCTCGATCTGCAGGACGCGGCGCTGCTTCACCTCGCGGGTCAGACTGGTGCGCCTCCCGCACCCCAGGTGGTGCCGGCCGTCGACGGGCGGTGCCGCACCACCGCCTCCTGGCATGACGGCCCGCGCATGGTCAGGGTTCTCACCTGGATGGACGGCCGCCCGTGGGCCGAGGTGGAGCCGACCGAGACGCGTCTGAGGGATCTGGGCCGCCACGTAGCAGGCATCGACCGCGCTCTGCGGAACTTCGTCCATCCCGCGATGCGGCGCGAACTGCTGTGGAATGTGACCAGCGCCCCGCAGGTCGCGGAGCTGACGCCGCTGGTCACCGACGAACTCCGGCCGCTCGTGACCGAGGTGTTCGACCGCTATCGCGACCACGTCGCCCCTCGTCTCAGGGCTCTGCCCCACCAGGTGATCCACAACGACGCCAACGAGCTCAACATCCTGGTGAACGAGGACGGTCACGTCGCCGGGCTGATCGACTTCGGCGACGTGGTGTGGAGTCCGCGCATCTGCGGGCTGGCGGTGGCCGGAGCCTACGCGATGCAGGGACATGCCGATCCGCTGCGCGCGATCCCTCCGCTGGTGCGGGGCTACGACGAGGTGACGCCGCTGCGGCCGGACGAGTTGGAGGTCCTCTTCGACCTGATGCGGACCAGGCTGGCGATGAGCATTTGCCTGTCCGCTTACCAGCGCGCCAACGATCCCGCCAACGACTACCTGCTCATCAGCCAGAACGGGGTGACACAGACGCTGCGGCGGCTCGCCGGGACGAGCCCGGACCTGGCCTGCTTCCTGCTGCGGGACGCGGTCGGCTTCGAGGCCAATCCGCTGGCGCGAGCGGTGCGCCAGCACTTCGAGTCGGGTGCCGCCCGTCCCGTGTCCATGCTGGACGAAGACATGGCCACGTGCGCCGCCGTCGTGGTGGACCGCGCTGACCAGGACGTGCACGCAGGCGCCCGGCTGGTGCTGACCCGCCATGGAGAGGAGTCCGACCAGGGCGTGCACCTGGGCTGCGACCTGTACACCAGCGAGGCGGCCACCGTACGGTGTCCTCTCCCCGGGGTCGTCCGCGCGGCAGGGCCGGACTTGTCGGTCCTGCTGGAGCATCGGACGGACGACGGTGTGCCGTTCTGGACGTTCTACCAGCACCTGAACGCGAAATCGATCAGCACGGGGGACGAACTGACAGCCGGTGCCCCGATCGGGACGATCCACGGCTCGCGCCTGGCCCTCCAGTTGCTCACTCACCCCCTCGGCGCGGGCGTCGACCTCGCACCGGCCGGCGAAAGAGACCTGTGGGCCAGCGTGAGCATCGATCCCAACCTGTTGCTGGGACGCCCGGACGCCGGCGCGGCACGGCCGCGGAGGGAGGCGGCCGCCCTGGCGGCCCGCCGCCGCACCACCTTCAGCAGGGCGTTGAGCCTGTCCTACCGCGAGCCCCTGCACATCATCCGCGGGGAGGGCGCCTACCTCTACGACGCGTCCGGCCGCCCATGGCTGGATCTGGTCAACAACGTGTGCCATGTGGGGCACTGTCACCCGCGCGTGGTCGATGCGGCTCACCGGCAGGCGGCCCGGCTCAACACCAACACCCGGTATCTGCACGAATCCGTCGTCGAGTACGCCCGCCGGCTGGTCGAGCTACTCCCGGACCCGTTGCGGGTGTGCTTCTTCGTCAACTCCGGCTCCGAGGCCAACGACCTCGCGCTCAGGCTGGCCATGACCCACACGGGGGCGGAGGGCGTACTGGTCCTGGACCACGCCTATCACGGACATCTCACCTCGCAGATCGCGCTGAGTCCGTACAAGTTCAACCGACGGGGCGGGCGCGGCAGGCCGGACACCACGTACGTCTGCGAGCTGCCCGACCCCTACCGGGGGCGGCTGCGAGCCGGACGGGACGACGACCTCGGCAGCCGGTACGCCACCTCCGTCGAGGAGCAGATCAGCGCTCTGGCGGCCCGGGGCCGAAGACCGGCGGCGTACTTCGCCGAATCACTGCAGAGTTGCGGCGGTCAGATCGTCTACCCCGACGGCTACCTACGCCACGCCTTCGCTCACGTGCGCCGCGCCGGCGGGGTCTGCGTCGCCGACGAGGTGCAGGTAGGCCTCGGGCGGGTGGGGCGGCGCTTCTGGGGCTTCGAGCTGCAGGACGTCGTGCCGGACATCGTCACGCTGGGCAAGCCGCTGGGCAACGGACATCCGCTGGCCGCCGTCGTGACGACTCCCGAGATCGCGCGCTCCTTCGAGACGGGGATGGAGTACTTCAACACCTTCGGCGGCAACCCGGTGTCCGCCGAGGTCGGTCTGGCCGTGCTCGACGTCATCCGCGACGAGCGTCTCCAGGCCCGATCCCGTGGCCTCGGTGATCGGCTGCTCCACGGCCTGCGCCGTCTCCAGGAACGCCATCCCCTGATCGGGGACGTTCGCGGTGAGGGGCTGTTCATCGGGGTGGAGCTGAGCCTGGACGGCCGAGAGCCCGCCACTGCGCAGGCCACTGCGGTCAAGGAGGCGGTGAAAGCGCACGGGATCCTGATCTCCACAGATGGCCCGGACGACAACGTCCTCAAGATCAAGCCTCCGCTCGTGTTGACCGAGGCGGACTGTGACCTGTTCCTGGGCGTCCTCGAAGACGCGTTGATCACGACGGAAGCGTCCACTTAATTCCACATGTCTTGACGACTGGGCATTTTTTTGATCGATCGTTCGACTACTTATCTCCATCCGAGGAACGTGAGATGCAAGGCGTGCGAAGAAGGACCATCGCCATCACCGCGACCGCCCTGACGTTGGCGGCATCCGGCTGTTACCGGGACACCGGAGCCGCCGGGGAAACGGCCGCTCCGAGCGGTGCGCCACAGCAGGGACTCATCACGAACACCCCTCCCGGGACCGGGAAGGTCGACCGGATCACCTGGGCGCTCTACCGCGGCACCACCTCCATCGATCCGCTAACCGCCGGCGACTATCCCGAGATCACCGTGACGAGCCTCATGTGCGAGTCGCTGTTCCGGCAGGCCCCGGATGGATCGGTGGTCTCGGGCCTCGCGACGGCGCTGGACTTCCCTGATGCGAAGACCGCCGTTCTGACGCTGCGCGACGGCGTCACTTTCTGGGACGGATCATCCATGACGGCCGATGACGTCGTCTTCAGCATCGAGCGCAACCGCGACCCGAAGGCAGGCGGATACTGGGCACCTGTGCTGAACCGGGTGACCTCGGTCGAGGCCACCGGCCCGCGGCAGGTCACGCTGAAGCTGAAGCAACCGGACTACTGGCTGCGCAACGTGTTGTCGTACATGCCGGGCATGGTGATTTCCAAGCGGTACGCCGAGGCGCAGGGCAGGGACTACGGGACCGTCAAGGGCGGCGCCATGTGCACCGGCTCCTACAAGCTGGGCCAGTGGCGCACCGGCGACGTCCTGTCGGTGGTCCGCAACGACCGCTACTGGAATCGCGCGGCGGCACCGCTGGTGCGGCAGATCGACTTCAAGGGCATCCCCGACGAGGCCACGCTGACGGCCGCGCTGCTCACCGGAGAGGTGGACGGCGCCTACCTGGAACTGCCGCTGTCGACGATGGACCAGGTCCGCGCCAGTGACGCCGTGAAGGTCTACCGCGGCCCGTCCTACCTCATCGACGCGCTGATCGTCGCCGACATGGGCAGGGGGCCGCTCTCCGACGCGCGGGTGCGCCGCGCCCTGTCGCTGGCCGTAGACCGCGAGGCCTACATCCGTACCCTCTACAAGGGCACCGCCCAGCCCGCCCGCGCGCTCGGCACGCCCGGCACCTGGGGATACGAGCGTGCGGCCTTCCAGAGCGCGTGGGACGCCCTGCCCGCGCCCAAGATCGATCTTGAGGCCGCGCGGCGGCTTGTCCAGGAGGCCGGCGCGGCGGGTAAGACCGTGCGGTTCGGCATGAGCAACGAGATCAACAAACTCGCCACCGAAGCCAATCTCTTCAAGACGGCGGCTGAGAAGATCGGGCTGAAGGCCGAGCTGAAGGCGGTCTCAGCCGACGCCTACAGCGCGTTCTTCCTCGACCCGAAGGCCCGCGCCGACGTGGACGGCTTCTTCACCACCAACTACCCCAACTGGGCCGACCCCGGAGCGCTCTATGCGACGCTCTCCATCCCCGGCGGGCCGCAGGACTACGGTGGCTACCGTAACCCTGACGTGGCGGACCTGCTGGAACGGGCGCGCGGCGCGGAGGATCCAGGGAAGCGCGCCGAGTTCACCGTCCAGGCGCAGCGGGCCCTGACCGAGGACATGCCGTGGATCCCGATCGTCGCCCCCGACACGGTGCTGGTGCTCAACGCCAAGCTGACCGGGGCCACGGTGTCCTCTCAGCACCTGTTCGCGCCCTGGGCGGACCGGCTCGGAGGGGTGGGCTAGCCGCATGGCCGCCTATCTCGCGCGACGGGCGATCATGCTGGCGGCGACGCTGGTGGTGTCCAGCTTCGTGGTGTTCGCCGGGCTCTCAGTCGCTCCCGGCAACCCCCTGGCGACGCTCGCCGGTGGCCGCTCCCTGCCGCCTGACAGCGTGCGGGTGCTCGTGGAGCGTTACCACCTGGACGAGCCCTTCCTCGTCCAGTACGCCATGTGGCTGGGCAACGCGGTGCGGGGTGACCTCGGCGTGTCCATCGTCCTGCGGCAGGACGTGTCGGACCTCATCGCGTCCCGCGCCGGGACGACCATAGCCCTGGTCCTCTACGCCGCGCTCATCGTGCTGGTCGCGGGTGTGGCGTTCGGACTGCTGGCGGCGCTGCGGCCGGGGATCGTGGACTCGCTCGTCGTGATCTCGACGGCGGTGGTGGTGGCCATCCCGCCCTTCGTGGCCGCCATCGTCCTCATCGGGGTCTTCGCGGTCGGGCTGCGGTGGCTGCCCGCGCTCGGCAACGGATCAGGATTGTGGGACGGCATCCGGCACCTCACACTGCCCGCCTTCGCCCTCGCGGCGTCCGCCACCGCCTCCGTCGCCCGCGTCACCAGGACCTCGGTACGTGAGCAGCTCGATCGCGAGCACGTACAGACGGCGATCAGCCGCGGCATCCCGTACGCGGCCGTCGTGCGCCGCCATGCCCTGCGCAATTCCGCCGTCCCGATCAGCACGCTCGCCGGCATGACGGTGGCCTCGATGATCGCCCTGGCGGCCGTGGTCGAGCGGGCCTTCGGCCTCAACGGGCTGGGCGCGTACCTGGTCAGCGCTGTGCTGTCGAAGGACTTCGCCGTCGTACAGGGCATCTCGCTCGTGCTTGTCGCGTCCTTCGTCCTGGTCAACACCCTGGTCGACGTCGGCGCAGCGGCCCTCGACCCACGGATCAAGCTGGGGAGGCGATCATGACCACTACCCTCGCGACGTATCGGACACCGCGGCTGGGACCATTGGGTACGGCGGCCGCGACCGTGATCGTCGCAGCGGTCGTCCTCGCGGCGATCGGTCCGGCGCTCACCTCCGCCGACCCGAACGCCAGCGACTTCGCCCACGCCTACGGCGCACCCGAGCCGGGGCATGCGCTTGGCTATGACGGCCAGGGGCGCGACCTCCTCGCCCGGCTCCTTACGGGCGCCCGGACCTCGCTGCTCGGTCCGCTCTGGGTCGTCGCGCTGAGCATGGCGGTGGGCACCGTCGTGGCGATAGCCGCGGCGTGGCTCGGCGGCTGGCTGGACTCCGTGGTCTCCGCGGTGCTGGAGGTGATGTTCGCCTTCCCCGGCGTGCTTCTGGCGATGCTCGTCGCCGCGGTGTTCGGTCCCGGTCTCACCTCGGCGGTGCTCGCGCTCGCCGTGGCGTACGTCCCGTACATCGCCCGGCTGGTGCGCAGCGCGGCCCTGGCTGAGCGGCGCAAACCCTACGTGCAGGCGTTGGAGGTCCAAGGGGCCGGGGCGGTGGCGATCTGCGTGCGGCATCTCGTGCCGAACCTGATGCCGCTCATCACCGCGCAGGCGACCCTGTTCTTCGGCTACGCCATGGTGGATCTCGCCATCGTGTCGTTCTTCGGGCTCGGCGTGCAGCCGCCCGACGCCGATTGGGGCGTCATGGTCGCGAGCGGGCAGTCCGGCGTGCTCCAGGGCTACCCCGCCGAGTCACTGCTGGCAGGTGGCTCCATCGTGCTGCTGGTCGTGGCCTTCAACGTGCTCGGCGAGCGGCTCTCCGACGGCCGCCGTGCCCCGCGTCCGGGGTGGTTTCCCCGGCGAGGAGGTGTGTCGTGACGGGAGTTCTCGACCTCAACGGGCTGACCGTGCGGCTGCCCGGTCCGGACAGGCCAGTGCTCGATGACGTGTCGCTGTCCATTGCCGAGGGGGAAGCGCTCGGCCTGGTGGGCGAATCGGGATCGGGCAAGTCCATGACGGTGCGCGCGATCGTCAGGCTGCTGCCTGCGGGAGCGCAGGTGGAGGGCGTGGTCCGCGTCGGCGGCGTGGAGGTCGGGAGCCTGCGCGGCGCGGCGCTGCGTGAGCTGCGTGCCGTCGTGCCGGTGGTGTTCCAGGACCCACGCGCCCACATCAATCCGGTGCGCACCATCGGCGACTTTCTCACCGAGGGCCTCCGTACCCATCGCCGCCTGAGCCGCCGCTCAGCAGAGGACCGCGCCGTACGCCTCCTCGATGAGGTGGGCGTGGCGGATGGGCAGCGCAGGCTGCGGCAATACCCCCATGAGCTGTCGGGCGGGTTGCTGCAACGGGTCATGATCGCGGCAGCGTTGCTCGCCGAGCCGCGGCTGCTGCTGGCGGACGAGCCCACGACCGCACTTGACGTCACCACACAGGCCGAGGTGATGGCCGCCGTCGACGAGCTGCGCCGGGAGCGCGGCCTGGCCATGCTGTTCATCACCCATGATCTGGAGCTGGCGGCGGCCGTCTGCGACCGAACGGCGGTCATGTACGCCGGCCGAGTCATGGAGGTGCGAGCGTCGGCGTCCTTGCACGAGCACCCGCTGCACCCCTACACGGCCGCGCTCGCCGCCGCCCGCCCTTCCCTGGAGCGGAGAGCTGACCGCTTGGCTACCATTCCCGGCCGCCCGCTGTCGGCGTTCGAAGCGCCAGACGGCTGTGCGTTCGCCGACCGCTGCGCGCACATACGAGAACGCTGCCGCGAGGAGCGGCCGGCACTGCGGCCCCTGGGGGACGGGCAGGTGGCCTGTGTCCGAGCTGAGGGACTCCAGGTGGTGTTCCGTGACTGAGGCGATTCTCCAAGTGGAAGGGCTGCGTAAGACCTTCGGCGAGTCCGTCGCCGTGGCGGACGTGAGCTTCTCCCTGCGCCCCGGGGGCGCGCTGGCCGTTGTCGGCGAGTCCGGTTCCGGCAAGACCACCGTGGCCCGCATGATCGTCGGCCTGGAACGGCCCACCTCGGGCCGTATCACCGCCTGCGGGCACGACCGCTCGGAGCTGCCCCGCTCGGCGCGGGAGCGGCGCAGGCGCGGCGGCGAGGTTCAGATCGTCTTCCAGGATCCCTACTCCAGCCTCGATCCCCGGCAGAGTCCGGCCGCTGCCATCGACGAGGTGCTGCGCCTGCACACGCCCCTCGACCAGGCCAAGCGGCGGCGCAGGGTGGCCGAGCTCGCCGAGCTGGTGGGTCTCGACGAACGTCAGCTGGCCGCCCTGCCTGCCCGGCTGTCCGGTGGGCAGCGCCAGCGGGTCGCCATCGCCAGGGCGCTGGCCGCCGAGCCGCGGATCCTCATCCTCGACGAGTCCGTAGCCCCGCTCGACGTGTCGATCCAGGCCCAGGTGCTCAATGTGCTGGCGGACGTGCGCGAGCGCACAGGGATCGCGTACCTGTTCATCAGCCACGACCTCGCCGTCGTCCGCCAGGTCGCCGACGACGTCGTCGTCATGCGGCACGGCTCGATCGTGGAACGCGGCCCCGCCGCCCAGGTACTCGACGAGCCGCGGCATCCGTACACGCGCCTGCTGCGCGCAAGCGTCCCAGGCCCCGGCTGGCGCCCCGCCCGCCGGACTATCAGCAAGGAGACACGATGACGGACCCCATCGGCACCGGCTCCGAAGGCTGGCCTACTGCCACCGAGCTGGCCGGGCACATCGCGAGCGGCGAGGCCAGTTCGCGAGAGATCGTAGAGGGCTATCTGGCGCGCATCGCCGCGATCAACCCCGCGTTGAACGCGTTCTGCCACGTGGCCCCCGAGGAGGCCCGCGAGGCCGCCGACGCCGCTGACGTACGGGTACGGCAGGGCGGGAGACTGCCGCCCTTCCTCGGCGTCCCGATCGCGATCAAGGACCTGCACCCGGTACGCGGCTGGCCACTGTGCAGCGCCTCCAACGGCGTCGGCCACGACGTCATGAAGAGTGACGCCCCGGCGGTGCGGGCCCTGCGCGAGGCGGGCTTCGTGTTCCTGGGCGCGACGACCTCTCCTGAGTTCGGCACCGTCTCGGTCACCGAGTCGGCGCGCCACGGCGCCACCCGCAACCCCTGGAGCCTGGAGCACAGCCCGGGGGGATCCAGCGGTGGGTCGGCGGCGGCCGTGGCCGCGGGCCTGCTGCCGGTCGGGCACGCCTCGGACGGAGCCGGCTCCATCCGGGAGCCCGCCAGCTACTGCGGGCTGGTGGGCATGAAGCCAAGCCGCGGCCTCGTCCCCTCCGATGCCCACTACATGGAGGGCTTCGCGACCGAGGGGGTCCTCACCCGCACCGTGCTCGACACCGCGGCGATCCTGGACATCTTCGCCGTCGCGCCCCGGCCCACCTGGTACGCCCCACCCCGGCCTGACATGCCGTTCCGGCAGCGGGCCGAGCGCGACCCCGGGCGGCTGCGCGTCGGACTCAACCTTCAGCCGGCGTTCCCCGCGCACGTGCACCCGGCCGCCGTCGCCTTGGCCCGCCGTGCCGCCGACCTCCTCGCCGACCTCGGGCATGAGGTGGTCGAGCAGGACGTTCCCGGCCTCGATCCCGAGTGGTTCACCGCCCGGTTCGACATCCTGTACGCCACCGGCTCGGCCGACTGCGCGGTGGTGGACGAGTCCGCCGTGGAGCCGCTCAACCGGACGCTCCGCCAGGCCGCCCGCGAGACCGACGCGCTGACGTACGTGACCGCCGTTCTCGACCTCCAGCTTCGATCGGCAGAGATGTACCAGGCGTGGGACGCCGTGGACGTCCTGCTCACCCCCACGAATCCCGTTCTCGCGCCCCGCGTGGGATCCCTCTGGGAGGGACAGGACGCGGACCCGTGGCTGCCGCTGCGCCGGGCGGAGGAGACCGCCTCGCTCACCGTCCTGGCCAACATGCTGGGCCTGCCCGCGATCTCCATCCCGCTCGTCGAGCAGCCCGGCCGCCTGCCGCTGGGCATCCAGCTCATCGGCGGCAGATGGCAGGACGGCACGGTCCTCGCCCTGGCGGGACAGCTCGAACGCGCCCACCCCTGGCGGCACCGCAAGCCGACCGGTCTCCCGCTGTGACCGACACCCCTCACCCGGAGGAACATTCCATGAATTCGGCAGTTTCGACGATCATCGACTTCCGCGTGCGAGTGCCCAGCGCCGTCCGCCCCCCGATCTCCGCAGCGGGCGAGGTCTACACGCAGTACGAAGCGGTTCTCGACATCGGCAACGGCTGGCACAAGGACATGAACGAGCTGCTGGCCGAAATGGACGAGGCCGGCGTCGGGCACGCCGTGCTGCACGCCGAGTACGAACACGGCGACTACGCCGACGCACTCAACGAGGAGGTCGCCGAGCAGGTCCGGCTCCGGCCGGAGCGGTTCTCCGGCTTCGGGACGGTGACGCTGGAACCCTTGTCCGTCATGCGGGCGGTGCGCCAGGTCGAGCGGGTGGCCGCGCTGGGGCTCAAGGGAATCAACGTGCAACCGTCGTTCTTCGGTCTCGCGATCGACGACCGCCTGCTCTATCCCGTGTACGCCAAGGCCACCGAGCTGGGCCTGGCCGTCGGAATCCACACCGGCGTCAACTACTCGCGGCGCCATCCCATCGAGGCCGAACGCCCCGTCCGGCTGGACCAGGTCGCCTGCGACTTCCCTGAGGCCACCCTCATTGCCTGTCATGCGGCCTGGCCGTGGGTGCCGGAGATCGTCGCGGTGGCACGGCGGCACCCCAATGTGCTGATCGACTTCGGCGGCCTGGCCCCCAAGTATCTCGGCGTGCCGGGCTCAGGCTGGGAGATGATGCTGCGTTTCATGGATCGGCTGCTGCGCCACCAGGTCTTGTTCGCCACCGATTGGCCGGTCTTCCCGCACCAGCGGGCACTGGAGGAGTGGCACCGCCTCGGACTGCGCGCAGAAACGCTGGACGCGCTGCTGCACGGAAACGCCAGCCGGTTGTTGTCGG
Organism: Nonomuraea sp. SYSU D8015; assembly: GCF_008065375.1. Lineage (GTDB taxonomy): Bacteria > Actinomycetota > Actinomycetes > Streptosporangiales > Streptosporangiaceae > Nonomuraea. The sequence goes on along the minus strand of NZ_VJYI01000004.1, from coordinate 154,948 downwards.
CCCGTGACGAAGCGGTGCTGGTATGAGCATTCCCCGGTTGCCGCGCATCACCGATTATGTCGAGCATTGGGCCGCACACCGTCCGGCCAGGGAGGCGCTGGTCGGCGAGACCGGACGCTGGACGTATGAGCGCCTGCGCCACGACGTCGACCGCTGCGCTGCGGCGCTGCTGGCGGCAGGCGTCAGGCGTGGCGACCGGGTAGCGCTGCTCGGCCACCCGCAACCCGAAAGCTTCGTGGTCTTCTTGGCGACGGCGAGCATCGGCGCCATTTGGGTGGGCCTGAATCCGAAGTACACCACCGCAGAGCTGGCCCACGTGGTCGCCGACAGCGAGCCGGCCCTGCTGTTCGGCATGCTCGGCCCCGACGACCCCACGCTGCGCAGGCTGTCGTCAGGCCGGAAGACACGCGTGGTGACCTATCAGTCGTCCTCCTACGAGGAATTCCTCCAGGCGGAGCCCGACGATCGCCTCCTGGCCGCCCGGCGGCAGGTGGAACCGCTGGATCCAGCCGCGATGATCTACACGTCGGGCAGCACGGGCAAGCCGAAGGGTGCGCTCGTCCCCCACTGGGGACTGGCGCACTGCGGGGTGGTGCAGTCCGGCCGCTGGTACGGCGACGCGCCCCGCAAGCTGTGCGACCTGCCGCTCAACCACATCGGCGGGCTCGGCGACATCAGCACGTCGATCCTGGTGGCGGGCGGCACGGTGGTCTACATGCCCCGCTTCGACCCGGCGGAGGCTCTCCGCACGGTGGAACGCGAACGCTTGACCCACCTCTACTGCATCCCCACGCAGCTCCTGGCGATGGCCGCCACGCCGGAGTGGCGAGAGTGCGACCTCGGCTCCTTGGAGTACATCCTCTGGGGTGGAGCGGCGGCACCCCAGAGCTTGCTGGAGGCCTTGTCGCGCACGGGCGCCCGGCTTGCCACCAGCTACAGCCTCACTGAGTCGACCGGCTCGGTCACCTACACAGATCCCGGCGACTCCCTGGAGGTGCTGTCGTGGAGCGTGGGCCGGGTGGACCCGCATTACGAGGTGACGCTGCGCGCGCCGGACAGCGCCTCGGGGAAAGCCGGTGAGCTGCTGATCCGGGGCGACTTCATCACCCGCGGCTACTTCCGCAACCCGGAGGCGACCCGAGCGGCCATCGACGCAGACGGCTGGCTCCACACCGGCGACCTGGCGGTGGAGGAGCAAGGCGGTCACATCCGCCTCGTCGGCCGGCTCAAGGAGATGTTCAAGTCCGGCGGCTACAACGTCTATCCCCGCGAGATCGAGGTCGCGCTCGAGGCCCACCCGGCAGTGGCGCTCGCGGCCGTGGTCGGGGTGCCGGACGAGCGGTGGGGCGAGGTGGGCCACGCGTTCGTGGTGCCGAGCGCGCCGGTGACGGAGGCGGAGCTGCGCGAGCACGCCCAGACCCGCCTGGCCAACTACAAGGTTCCGAAGGTGTTCCGGCTGGAAGACGAGCTGCCCAAGCTGGCCGTCGGCAAGGTCGACAAGGTGAAGCTGCGCCTTCTGGCCGCATCCTGACATGGAGACAGACATGCCTGACATCCGCGTGCTGCGGAACTTCATCGACGGCGAGCTCACCGATTCGATCGAGCGGCGATCATCGCCCGTACTGAATCCGGCGACCGGTGAAACCATCGCCAGCGCCCCACGATCAGGTCCCGAGGACGTCGAGTTCGCGGTGGCCGCCGCCAAGGCGGCCTTCCCCCGCTGGTCCGCGACGACTCCGGGAGAGCGGGCGCTCGCGCTGCTGCGGCTGGCGGACGCGATCGAGGAGCATGGGACCGAGCTGGCCGAGCTGGAGTCGGCCAACGCCGGCAAGCCACTGCACGTGGTGAAGAATGATGAGATCGGCACCATGGCCGACAACCTGCGCTTCTTCGCCGGCGCGGCCCGCTGCCTGGAGGGCAAGGCGGCAGGGGAATACGTGGCCGGCTACACCTCGATGATCCGCCGCGAGCCGGTGGGCGTGGTCGGGCAGATCACCCCGTGGAACTACCCGATGATGATGGCGGTGTGGAAGCTCGGCCCGGCACTCGCAGCCGGGTGCACGACCGTGCTCAAGCCCGCGCCCACGACTCCGGTGACGACCGTGCGGCTCGCGGAGCTGGCCGCGGACATCCTTCCGCCAGGCGTGCTCAACGTCGTCGTCGGCGGGAACGAGCCCGGCGCCGCACTGGTTGAGCACCCGGACGTCGAGCTGGTCTCGCTGACCGGATCCGTGGAGACGGGCAGGTGGGTGGCCGAGCACGCGGCCCGCACGCTCAAGCGCGTCCATCTGGAGCTCGGCGGCAAGGCCCCCGTTGTGGTCTTCGACGACACCGACCTGGAGACGGCACTGGAGGTGATCGCCGGAGCCGGCTACTACAACGCCGGCCAGGACTGCACGGCGGCGGCCCGCGTGCTCACGTCCGAGCGCCTATATGACGACGTCGTGGCCGGGTTGGCGGACAAAGCCGGCAAGCTGGTGCTGGGCGACACCCGCGACCCCGGCACGACGCTCGGCCCCCTCAACAGTCCGCACCAGCGCGAGCGGGTCGAAGGCTTCCTCGACCGCCGTCCCGCGCATGCCCAGCTCGTCACCGGCGGCCGTGCCGCCGACCGGCCCGGCTTCTTCTACGAGCCCACGGTGGTCGCCGGGCTTCGCCAGGACGACGAGCTGGTCCAGCGGGAGATCTTCGGACCTGTCATCACCGTCCAGCGCTTCGGCACCGAGGAGGAGGCCGTCGCGCTGGCCAACGGCACCCCGTACGGCCTGGCGTCGTCGATCTGGACCCGCGACGTCGGCCGCGCCCTGCGCATGTCGAAGGAGCTACGGTTCGGCTGCGTCTGGATCAACGACCACGTCCCGCTGGCATCCGAGATGCCGCACGGCGGCTACAAGCAATCGGGTTACGGCAAGGACTTGTCGGCTTACGCCCTCGAGGACTACACGCACGTCAAGCACGTCATGGCCAGCTTGCGCCGATGAGGACGGCCACCCCGGACGAGCGGACGCTGGTCATCAAGATGAAAAGGGCCAGCACCTTCACGCTCACCTGGCTGAGCAACGGTTCGTCCGTCATCGTGCCCGCGAACTTCGGCGGGATGAGCCGCAAGGACTTCTTCGCCAAGCCGATCGGCGCCGGGCCGTTCGTCGTGGGCTCCTACCAGCCGGGACAGCGGCTCGTGCTCGAACGCAACCCCCACTATCACGATCCAGAGCGGCCCTATCTGGACCGCCTCATCCACGACGTGGTGAGCGATCCCAACCAGCAGATGCTCCGTTACCAGAGTCGTCAGGCCGACGCCATCGAAGCCGTCCCGCTCAGCCTGGCCGGCCAGATACCGGAGAACGAACGGGTGCTCGTCCACCCGTCGGCGACGATTCACGGCATCTTCGTCAACGCCACCAGACAACCGGGGAACGACATCCACTTCCGGCGTGCAATGAGCCTCGCCATCGATCGCGGTCAGTACGCCCAGGCGGTGTTCGGCGGGCTGGCCGTACCGGCGACCAGTGGCCTGCCACCGCGGGTCCAGGGGTCGGTCGGATGCGGCTGCACGTACGAGACGGGATCGAGCAGGCGAAAGCCGAGCTGGCACAGTTGTCCTAGGCCTGGGACGAAGGTGGAGCTGGTCGTCGACGCGACGACGCCGTTCTCAACCCGGGCCGGCGAGACCGCGGCCGCTCGGCTGCGAGCCATCGGCATCGACGTCGACCTGCAGAAATTGGAAGTCCAGGTGCTCGTCGACCGGCAGGCGAAGGGCGCCGACTACGCCCTTCCTGTTCTATCCCGCTGACCTGTTACGGACCGGCTGACCATGTCCTCCGGACGGTTGCGCTTCATGGCCACCAGGCTGATCCAGGTCGTCCCGGTACTGGCCGTGCTTCTGCTCATCGTCGTCCTGCTCCAGCAGCTGATGCCCGGGGATCCGGCGCGCATCGTCGCGGGGCCGCGGGCAAGCGCCGAGCAAGTGGCCCAGGTCCGCCGGGACCTGGGTCTCGACCAGCCGCTCCTCATGCAGTTCTCGACCTACGTGACGAACCTCGCGAGCGGGGACCTCGGCCGGTCCAACAGAACCGGGATCCCCATCGCCGCCATCGTCGGCGACCGCGCGGGCGCGACGGCGTGGCTGCTGACCGGCGGCCTCATCGTCAGCACGGCGCTGGCGGCTCCCGCCGCGCTGCTCATGGCGCTCCGGCGGGATCGACCGCCGCGAGGATTTGTGAGCGATCACTCACGGTCCTCGTCAACTGCCCGCCTTTCTGGATCGGCCTGATGCTGGCCTCGCTGCTGGCGTTGCGAACCGGGTGGCTGTCTGTCGGCGGCTTCGGCGAGAGCTTCGGCGAGCGGCTCCGCTCGATGGTGCTGCCGTCGCTGACGATCGGCCTGGCCGCGATGCCGCTCCTCACACGCAGCGGCGCCGTGAGCCTGCGCCAAGTGGTCGCCGCCGAACACGTTACGACCGCACGGTCCCTCGGACTGTCCGGGTGGGCGCTCGTCCGCCGGCATGTGCTACGCAACGCGCTCCGCCGGCCGTCACGTTGCTGGCTGTCCAGGCCGCCGCGCTGTCGTTCGGGGCGGTCGTCGTCGAACAGACCTTCGGCCTGCCGGGCTGGGCGCAGAGATGATCAACGCGGCGAGCCGGCGCGACTTCCAGGTCGTCCAGGCACTCACGCTGATCTTCGGCACGGCCATCATCGCCATCAACCTGATCGCCGACCTGGCCGTCGCGCTGCTCGACCCGAGGACGACCTGGCGATGACGGCGGTCACGGTCACTCCATCGCGCGGGTTCGGCCGGACTCGCTGGACGGCCGCCGGGCTGCTGTCGCTGATGATCCTCGCCGCGGTCCTCGCACCGCTGCTGGCCCCTGCCGACCCGGCCCAGCAGACGCTCGACCAACTCCGGCCGCCCAGTGCCGACCATCCGCTCGGCACGGACGCGCTCGGCCGGGATGTGCTGTCCCGGCTGCTGTTCGCGTTGCGCGTCGATCTGCTGCTGATGGTGCTCGCGGCTGGGCTCCCGTCCTGCTGATCGCGTTCGTGTTCGTGCTCGGGCCGGGGACACCGTCCCTGCTCGTGGCGTTCAGCGCGCCGGGATGGGTCGTCTACGCACGGATCATCCGTAGCGAGGTGCGCCGGGTACGCGAGCGGGACTACGTCTCGGCCAGTTACCGGCTCGGCCTGTCGCACGCCGCGGTACTGGTCAGGCACGTGCTGCCGAACGCCCTGCGCCAGTCGCTGGTCTACCTGGCCACGGACATGGGCATGGCCCTCCAGGGCATAGCGGTCCTGTCGTTCTTCGGACTGGGCGTCGAGGCGGGCACCCCCGAACTCGGGGCCATGGTGTCCGAGGCACAGGTGTTCCTGCGCAGCCACTGGTGGCTCGCGGCGTTTCCCCGGGCTGGTCATCGTCATCCTCGGATCGAGCGTCGCCGCCCTCGGCGATCGGTGGAACGAGATGGAGGAGCCGGAATGACGCTCCTCCAGGTGGACGAGTTGTACGTGACCGTGCACCGGCGTGGAAAGGCGCTGACGGTGCTCGACGGCGTCTCATTCACGGTCGCCGCCGGGCAGTGCCTGGGGATCGTCGGCGAGTCCCGGTCCGGGAAGTCGCTCTTGCTGCGTGCCACGATGGGGCTGCTGCATCGCCGACGTCGTGCGCCGTCGGCAGGGAGCCTCGCGTGCCGCCGCCCGCAGGCAGGCCGTCGAATTGCTGGCGGCCGTCGGCGTCCCCGATCCCGGCCTACGCTCGCGCGCCTACACTCACGAGCTGAGCAGCGGCATGCGGCAGCGGGTTGCGATCGCGCTGCCCCTCGCCGCAGACCCGGGCGTGCTGTTGGGCGATGAGCCGACGACCGCACTGGACGTCACCCTGCAGGCCGAGATCCTGCGGCTCCTCGACACGGCACGTGCGGAACGTGGTGTCGGTCTCGTCCTCGTCAGCCACGACGTGGCCGTGATCCGGCAGGTGGCCGACGTCGCGGCGGTCATGTACGCCGGGCAGATCGTCGAAGCGGGCCCGGCGGCCGACGTGCTGGAGCGGCCTCGGCACCCGTACACACGAGCCTTGATCAACGCTGTGCCCACGCTGGACGGACCGGCCGGCCCCTTCCTTCCGATACCGAGCGCGCCTCCCGACCGTCCGCTTACGCCCCCGCCTGCCGTTTCCTGGCGCGCCGTGCTCACCGGGAGGCGGCCTGCCACGGCGTCGTCCCCGGCATCGACGCGCTCGGCGTGGGGCACCGATCGTCGTGCGTCCACGAGGAGGCGAAGTGAGCGCGCTGGTGCGAGTGGAACGGCTCACCGTGACCTACCCCGTTCGGGAGGGAGTGGCCCGGCGCCGCGTCCGCGCCGTGGACGGAGTGGACCTGGAGCTGGCCCGGGGAGAGAGGCTCGGCCTGGTCGGGGAGAGCGGATGCGGGAAATCAACCCTCGGCCGCACGATCGTCGGCCTCACCAGGCCCAGTGCGGGCGGCGTGCTGCTCGACGGCGTTCCCGTGCCGCCGCGCCGGCCGCCCGCCATGCGTCGCCGCATCGAGATGATCTACCAGGATCCGGGCTCGTCGCTCGACCCCTGGCGCACGGTCGCGCAAACGCTGGCCGAGCCGCTGCGGCGGCTTCCGGCTGACCAGATCGCTCGCCGTACGCGCGAACTGCTGGAGATGGTGGGGCTGGGCGAAGAGCATTCGAGTGTCCGCCCCCGCGAGCTCTCCGGTGGCCATGAGTGAGCTGCGCGAACGGCTCGGGCTGACGGTGCTGTTCATCTCCCACGACCTGGCCGTGGTCCGGCGGCTGTGCGATCGGGTCACGGTGATGTACCTGGAGACACTCGTGGAGCAGGGGGCGGTGGCGGAGGTCTTCGCGCGTCCGGGGCACCCGTACACTCGCGCGCTGCTCGACGCGGTGCCCTCTGCTGACCGGCGCCGTCCGGGTGTCGTGGTCACGGGCGAGCCGCCCAGCCTGCTCCACGTCCCTTCCGGCTGTCGGTTCCACCCGCGCTGCCCAAGGGCGGACACCCGGTGCGGCTCCACCGCGCCGCCGGAGGCCGGGCAAGGCCTGCGGCGTGTCGTCTGTCACTTCCCCTATGAACGTTGAGCGGCCCGCTGCGCCCAGGGCGGACCGTAAGAGCCCGCCAGGTTGTCCCTCAGGAACCGCACCACCTCGGCTGGAGCCTTGTCCACCGAGCCCGTGTCGTGCGGAGGCTGGGGATCGTACTCGATTCCGAGCTGCACCGCTTGCGCGTACGCGGGACCCTGCAACCGGTCGCATATCTCCAGCGCCATGTCGATGCCCGACGACACGCCGGCCGCTGTCATGATCTTCCCGTCCTCGACCACACGGCGCGACACCGGCTCGGCGCCAAAACACCGGAGGCTCTCCAGTTCGTACCAGAATGTCGTGGCCTCACGCCCCTTCAGCAGGCCCGCGGCACCGAGCAGGAGCGAACCTGTGCATACCGACGTTGTCCAGACGCTGCTTTCGTGCACTCGCCGCAGCCACGACAGGACGGTCTCGTCGTCCAGGAACCGATAGGTGCTGCCGCCGGCGACCACGACCACGCCCGGCCGCTCCATACTGTCCAGCGGCTCGGCCACGAGGCCGAATCCCGGCTGGTCGGCAGCGACCATCCCCGGCGTCGCAGAGACGAACCGTACCTTGGCCTCCGGTAGGCGGCTCAGCACCTCGAACGGCCCGGTGACGTCCAGGGCGGTGAATCCCTCGTAGATGAGGATGGCGACGTCCACGCTCTGCAACTCCCTGTAGTTATTTTATCGTTCGATCGATTAAACTTTGTTCCATGATAAGCGCTACGGCCCCTTCACACCAGCGCGTGCGCGCGGACATCGCCGTCCTCGGCGGCGGCACGGCCGGAGCGGTCGTCGCCGGACGCCTCCTGGAGAGCACATCCCGGTCCATGATCGTGATCGAGGCGGGACCGGACTATGGTCCCGCCGACTCTGGCCGCTGGCCCCGCGAACTGCTCGACAGTGCGACCCTGCCGGACACGCACGACTGGGGATATCGTGGCCCGGGCGCCCTGCCCGGCAAGGAACTGCCGTTCGAGCGCGCCCGCGTCATCGGCGGCTGCTCTTCACACAACGGCTGCTCCCAGACCGTAGGACACGCCGCCGACTACCGTGAGTGGGGGCTCTCGTGGACCGACGAATCGCTCACCGCGCTGATGAAGGAAAGCGCGGCCAGGCTGCGCGTCCGCTCCTACTCGGACGACGAACTCACCCCGTTCCAGGCTGCGTCGATGCAAGCCATGATCGACTGCGGTGTCCCTCGAACGGATGACCTGAGCGATCTCTTCGGCGGCGTCGGCTGCGGCCCAGCGCCCGTGAACAATCCAGGCGGCGTGCGCTGGAACACCGGATTCGCCTACCTCGATCCGGTACGGGGCGAACGTCGGCTCCGCATCATCGACCGGGCGTTGGTCGACCGGTTGGAGTTCCGCGGCTCGACAGTCCACAGCGCGCACGTATCACGGGCACAGGAACAGCTCATCGTGGAAGCGGACTGGTTCGTGCTCTGCGGTGGCGCCTACGGGAGCCCTGAAGTGCTATTGCGCAGCGGCGTTGGCCCGGCCGACGAATTGCGCGCGCTCGGCGTGGACCCCTGCCTCGATCTACCAGGCGTCGGCCGCAACCTGCACGACCACCCCACCCTCGAACTGCGTTTCGCGGCGAGTGAGGAGTTGGCACGCCGGCTCGCCGAATACGAGCGGTTGCGGCCTGTGCCGGACGAGCAGGTCATCGGCAAAGCCCACTCCAGCGGCGGCAACAGCTCCTACGATCTCCACCTCCTTCCGTGGACGACCCGCACCGCCGACGGCTGGGCCTGCGTCCTCCCAGTCGCATGCCTCACCCCACGCTCCCGCGGCACCCTCCGGCTCACCTCCCCCGACTCCAGATCCAAGCCCGTCATCGACCACGCCTACCTGACGGACCCGGCAGGGGCCGACCTGGCGGCGCTGCGGGGTGGCATCGAATTGTGCCGCGGTATGGCGGCATCTCCGGCGCTGGCACCCCTGCTCGGGGCACCGCTGGATGAGCTCAGCGCTGATCCGCAGGCGAGCGAGGCCGTGATGCGCGCTTCGGCCGCCCACTACTGGCATCCGGTGGGCACCTGCGCCATCGGTGCCGATCCCGCCGAGGGCGCTGTGGTGGACGGCACCGGGAGGGTGCACGGCAGCGACAACCTCTGGGTCATCGACGCCTCGATCATGCCCGTGATCCCGCGAGCCACCACCAACCTGCCGGTCGTCGCACTCGCCGAACATCTCGTCCGCGCTCTCACTGATGAACAGATTTGCAGGACGATGTCCGCGTAAGCGAAATGATCGTAAGCGCCATAACCCCAGCCGTGGTAGGGGAATCCCTCAGCACAAGCATGGGAACTTCCAATAGAGGCAGCTCCGGGGCGATTCCTACCGTGATGTGGTCAGGGGCACACCGGAGCCGACGAGGGCTTCCTTGCCGGAATAGGCCGTCTGACGGACTGCGACCAACCTCCTGAAGGAGGACCTCATGACGGCTACCACTGCCTCCGGCGGGATCTCCCCGGCCCAGACTCGGCGCCTCGCGATCGGCGCCGGTGCCGGCACGTCGCTGGAGTTCTTCGACTTCTATATCTACACCGTCGCCTCAGCGCTGGTCTTCCCCAAGATCTTCTTCTCCGGTGACACCGACCCCTGGTTTGCCTCCTTCATGAGCCTGACGACCTACGCGCTGGGATACATCGTGGCGCCGCTGGGTGCGATCGTGATGGGCTGGGTAGGCGACAGGCACGGTCGCCGTCGGGCGATGCTGATCACGTTCTACCTGATGGGCGGCGCAACGGTGCTGATGGGCCTGCTCCCGACGTACGCATCGATCGGCGTCGCCGCCCCGGTCCTGCTCGTGGCATTGAGGATGGTGCACGGGTTCTCTCGCGGCGGCGAGCTCGGCGGCGCGTCCGTGCTGGCTGTCGAGCACGCTCCTCTGGCTATGCGGGCAGCGTTCGGCGCTTTCGTGGCACTCGGGTCGCCCCTCGGCGCGCTACTGGCAAACCTCGCGTTCGTGCTGGTCTTCTACTTGCCGGATTCGTTGATCACGAGCTGGGGCTGGCGCATCCCGTTCATCGCAGGAGCGCTGGTGCTGGTCCTGGGCATCTGGGCGCGGCGGGCGCTGGAGGAGTCCCCGGTCTTCAAGGAGCTGGCCGCGGGGAAGACCGAGGAGCGGATCGTCAAGGTTCCGGTGTGGCACGTGATTCGCGATAACTGGGGGCGGCTCCTGCTCGCGGCCGGCGCCAACATGGGCCTCAACGCGGTGATGTTCGTCCTGGCCGGATTCATGCTGTCCTACGCTGCGTCCCCGGCTCCCGAGGGCCTGGGACTCGAGATCAAGTCGATCCTCTGGTGCACGCTTCCCGGTCTTGCCCTGCACGCGGTCACGGTCGTGGTCGGCGCACGGCTCTCCGACCGTCTGGGGCGCAAGCCCGTCATGCTCACGGCTACGGTCATGATCCTCGCGTACATGCTCGCGCTGTTCCCCATCGCGCAGACCGGGTCTCTGGGCGCCTGGGCCGTGGCCATCGCCGGCGGATTCTTCCTGACCGGGTTCCTCTTCGGCCCCCTGATCACCTACCTCACGGAGCTGTTCACCCCAGAGCAGCGCCAGTCCGGGGCCGGGCTGGCCTACCAGCTCGGCGCGGTGCTCGGGGGTGGCCTCTCGCCCTCGATCGCCAACCGGATGATCGAGTGGACCGGCGATGCGGCCTCGGTCGGCTACTACCTTGCCACGGGGCTGGGCATCACCCTGCTCTGCCTCCTTCTCCTCCCCGAGACGGCTCCCGTGAAGACCGGCGCGCACAGCATGGCAACGGGCCCGGGCACCGGGCCTCACCACCGATTCGTGCTTTCCCGCAGGAGAGACCGCATGGAAGGAGGTCCCGTTGAGCGATGACCTCGCCACCCTGGTGCGCCGCCTGGAGGTGCTGGAGGCCGAGGCAGAGATTCGCCGCCTCCAGGCCCGCTACATGTTCCTCTGTGACACGCCGTGCCCCGAGTGGGGCATCACCGACGACCACCACCGCATCGAGCTGATCCTCGAGCTCTACGCGGCCGACGCCGTCTGGGAGGGCGTGGGCGACTACTACGACAACCAGTTCGGCCGGGCCGAAGGCAAGGACCAGATCCGTGCCCACTTCGAGCGGTTCTGGGGAGAGAAGCGGGATCCCGCTCTGCTGCTCAACGCGCACTATCTGACGTCCGAGCAGATCCACGTCAACGGCGATGAGGCGGATGGTCAGTGGATCCACATGCAACCCTGGCTCTACTCGGACGGAACCGCCCTGCTACGCTCCAGCCGGCTCAACAATGCGTTCCATCGCGCCGGCGGGCGATGGCTCATCACCCGGACCCGGACCGAGAACGTCTTCGTCGCTCCGCTTCCGAACGCGTTCGCCTCCGACTACGCGTCCTCCTCACTGCTGATGAAGCCCAGCTGAGCCGCTCAGACGTCCACCCGGTACTGAAGAAGGTCCCGCATCAGGGTGGCGAGGCTTTCCGACTCCGTCTTCGCCTTGATCCGGGCGCGGTGAACGTCGACGGTCTTGACGCTGGTGCCGAGCTCGCGTGCGATGAGCTGGCTGGGGAGACCACTGACGACCAGGCGCAGAACTTCGCGCTCGCGTGGGGTCAGCGTGGCCAGACGATCGCAGACGCTCTTGCGGCGCCTCTCCTCCTCAAAGCGCTGAGCGGCGACGACGAGCTGCTCCTGGACCACCTCGAGCATCTTCTGCGGCTCGTAAGGCTTCTCGAGGAAGTTGACAGCCCCCTGGCGAAGTGCCCGCACGGACATGGGAATGTCCCCGTGTGCCGAACAGAAGATGACAGGCGCGGGATAGCCGCGAGCGACGAGCTTCTCTTGCAGCTGGAAGCCACTCAGGCCAGGCATGCGTACGTCGACGATCAGCACACTGGGCTCGTCTGGGTCGAACTCGCTGAGGAACGTCGCCGCGTCCGGATAGATGAACGCCTCGATGCCGACGCTCTCGAGGAGGAACACGAGGGATCGCCGCAGGTCTTCGTCGTCATCGACGATGTGGACCACCGGAGCGGACACCTCGGGGCCCGGGCGGGAGGACGCCGAGTCGCGGGAGATCATGGCACAACGCTCCTGGGTTGAAAAGTTGCATTATCGGAGTTCGAGGGTGCGGTCGGCAAGGATCGGTTCGACCCAGCAGGCCACCTCGAGCAGCTCGTCCTCGCCCTCCGGCCGGCCGACGATCTGCAGGCCGAGCGGCAGTCCCTCGTCGTCGGTGAGGCCCGGCACCGTGACCACGGGCAGGCCGAGTGCCTGCCACGCGCGGCTCAGCACCGGGTCGCCGGTCGCGTCGAGGCCCAGGGGCGCCGGCCCGGTGGCCGCGGGGCCGAGCACGACGTCGTACGCCTCGAGCAGCTCGGCAACACGCCGTGCTGCCGTGGCGACGGTGCGCCGCGCAGTCGCGTAGTCCTGCGCCGAGATGCCGGCACCGGTACGGAGCAGCGTCGCCAGCGGATCGCTCAGCTGCGAGGCAACGGCCAACTCGTCGGCCCGCTCTCGTGCTGCCTCGTAGGCCATCACGACAGAGTGGGCCATGGTGGCCTCGGTAACCAGCTGTTCGTCGGGGAAGACGGCGACGGTGGCTCCGGCGGCGACGAGCTGGTTTGTCGCGCGCTCGACCCCATCGCGCATCGTCTCGCCGACGACCTGGAGCGGAGCCGCCGACCAGACGAGCACCCGGGGCAGACGCTTGCTCCCTCCCAGCCCGACGTCGGCGGCACCGGTGAGGGCCGACCACGCCACGGCAAGGTCCGAGGCGGAGGCGGCGAACACCCCATGGCTGTCCAGGCTGGGACTCAGCCCTGTGACGCCATCGACCGGGAGCCTGCCGTGACTCATCACGAGCGCAGCCACTCCACAGTAGGAGGCCGGCCGCGTGACGGAGCCGGCTGTCTGGGACCCGATGGCCAGCGGGACCTGTCCGGACGCGACTGCCGCGGCCGAGCCACTCGACGACCCGCCGGGGGTGTGGCCGAGCGCGGCGGGATTGCGCGTAGGCCCGGGCGAGAAATAGGCGAACTCCGTGGTGACGGTCTTGCCGATCGGGACCGCACCCGCTGACCGCCATGCCCCCACGATGGTCGCGTCCACCGTGGCCGGTGCTGCCGCAGCCCGCAGAGCCGAGCCACAGCGCGTCGGCAGCCCCACGACGTCGATGATGTCCTTGACCCCCAGGGGCACGCCACCCAGCGGACCGGAGGCGGCAGTCATGTCCGGCTCCACGCAGTGCTCGACCCACGCCAGCAACTCCGGATCGGTCTCGGCGATCCGGGCCTGGGCCCGCTCCAGCGCCGCGGCCGGCGATGTCAGCCCGCGTCGCAGCTCCGTGACGAGCTCGCGCAGCGACCACGAACGGTGCAGGCGGCGAGGGGCGACCCCGCTCACTCGTCCCCCCAGGCCGCGTCGGCCTGCCAATAGTCCATGCCGCCGGCACTGACGGCATGACGCCATGGGGAGGTACGCCGCAGCTGGGGCTCGATCCGTGCAGTGACCTCGTCTGCCGCGTCCGGGCCGTCCGCGGGCGCTTCCCAGTGCACCCAGTTCACTTCACGGCCATCCGCGTCGTGGACGAACAGGTCAACGTGCCGCCAGCCGTAGCCGTGGGTGTCGTTGTAACACATGAGCGTGGTGCGAAGGTGCTGCTGGTCCATCTCGTCCCTAGTGCCTTCTCGTACGGTACGGCGTTGGTCACGTGCTCGCTGCAACCGGCGCGAGCTGGTGGAACCTGCGTTGAAAGTAGAGCAGCGCCCCCGTCTCTTCGCGCACGGACACGTGGTCGACCTCGACGAAGAGCACGGTGTGCGTGCCCCTTGTGAACTCCGCGCCGACCGGGCCGATGACGACGACGGCGGCATCCGGAAGTACGGGCAGGCCGTGGGTGTCGTGGTCCCACATCGGTAAGGCGAACCGCTCGGCCATCGGCACGGTCGTCGCCCCTGCGAACTGCATGGCGAGTTCCTCGTGCTGCGGTCCAAGGACGTTGATGGCCACCCGACGGTTGGTCCGGAAGATGTCGTGGGTGTAGCTGGCCTGGTTGACGCAGACCAACAGCGTGGGAGGCGTGTCGGTCACCGAACAGACCGCGCTCACGGTGATGCCGGCGCGTCCGCTGACTCCGTCAGTGGTGACGACATTGACGGCGGCTGAGAGATTCGCCATCGCGGTACGGAACTCTCGCTGGGTGCTCGTCAGCTCATCGGACATGCCATCGACGCTAGGCCCGCCGACGTCCGGCGGGGTATCGAGAGTTACACCGCGCCACCTGAGGATTTCCCCTACGCCGAAGGCTGGTCTGCGAGCGGCAACGCGAAGCCGAAACGCGATCCCCCGGTCTGGCGACGCTCAGCCCAGATGCTTCCGTGCTGCCGGCTGATGATGCGGTGGCTCAACGCCAGCCCGATGCCACTACCACCCTCCTTGCTGGTGAAGGACTCGGCGAACGGGTCCCGGGAGAAACCGCGGCCACGGTCATCGACCGTCACGACCCCTGTGCCTTCGTTCACGCGGGTGGTCAGGGTGACGTGTCGTACCTCCTGTCGGCAGGCAGCCATCTCGTCGATCGCGTTGAAGCAGAGGTTCATCACCACCTGGCCGGTCAGGACGCGCTCGCAGCGGACGAGAACCGGTTCCGCGGCGAGACGGACTTCCACTGTCACCGCACTGGATGCCGCCCTGAGGCGGATGAAGTAGAGGCAGTCGCTCACGACATCATTCAGGTCGACGACCTGCTCGACGTGTTCGAGATGACCCACGAACGACCGTAGGGCGCTGACGATTGCCGTCGCCCGATCGATCTGCCGGGCGGCACTCTCGAGCCCGTAACCGACCTGGTCGGCGACGGGCACCGGCAGCTCACCGGTGCCGACCATCAAGGCCGTGCGGGCTCGGATGCCGGCGATGAAATTGCCAGCTGCGGCAAGCGGCTGGCCGAGCTCGTGGGCGATGGCCATGGCCATGTCGCCCATGGCGTTGTAGCGCGCCAGGTAGTTCTCGTGCCGCAGCTCCAGCTCCCGGCGAGCCTCGCCGCGTACCCGCTCGGACACATCGTGCAGGATCATGAGGTAGGCGTCGATCTCTTGTTCCCGGAGCCTCTCCAGGCTTCCTTCCAGCCAGGTCGTGTGCTGCTCGTCGCTGAAGAGCTCGAGCTGGACCGGTCCGATCGGGTCGGCTCCGGTGGCAACCTCGGACCAGCTCACCGGCCGCCCTCCCAGCCGCAGTTGCGCGTAGGCGGTCAGGGGGCGGCCCATGGGTGGATCGTCGTCGGCCGTGAGACCGATGTAGGTCAGGGCACTGTCGGTCGCGAACCGTACTGCTCCGTCGGCATCGAGCATGAAGGCCACCGTCGAGGTGTGCCTGGCGAGCGCGTCGACGTACGAGGTCGTCAGACGCAGCTCCCGTTCGACCTGCTGCTCACGCTCGATGTCGCGGAACTGCACCATCACGGCCGGGCCCTGCGCCAGCTCCACGCGCACCGCGAGTGCGTCGGTGGGAATGATCCGCCCGGACTTCGACCGATAGTGCCACTCGATCCGGCTGGAGCCCCGCTCCACCGCGTCCTGCAGCCATGCCCGGCCGATCACGCGGTCGTACTGCTGAGCAGAGCTGCTCATGTCGTTGGCCTTCAGTGGCCGGATCTCGGCGAGGCTGAACTCGAGCATCTCACAGGCCGCCGGATTGGCCCACAGGATGTTCTTCGTCCGCGCGTCGTGGATCAGCACGCACATGTGCAAGGCGTTCATCATCGCGACGAAGTCGGTGGTGACGAGTTCCGGCGCGATCGGGTCGACCTGCATTCCTCCACCCTAGGAGCCGCCGCCCGTGACGGGCGGTCGCCGGCGACTCGACGACTAAAGAAATCCCCTACGTGACCGGGAGGGAATCCCCCCACCCGGCAGGCAATGACCAATTGGCGGCCCTCGATGCGATCCCTAGCGTCAGAGGGCACGAGGTCGCATCTGATCGCCACCTCGCCGGACCCGATCATGGAGGAGCAGTCGATGGTCCAGACCCAGGAGAGCCGGCCAGTGACCGCGTCGCTGGAGGACGTGCTGGCCGAGCTTCTCAAGCGGCGCCAGGAGTTTCGGGACCAGCGTTTCGTGTCCAAGGACTTCATCGATCGCCTCAAACAGGCCGGCATCTATCGGGCCGCGACACCCCGGCGGTTCGGCGGGGACCCGCTGCCGCCGGCAGAGTTCCTTCGGCGCATCGAGCGGATCTCCGAGGTGGACGGCTCCACCGGGTGGGTCGCCAGCTTCGGTTCCGCCCACGTCTACCTCGCGGCCTTGCCGCTGGAGACCCAGGCCGAGCTGTACGCCGACGGCCCGGACGTCTGCTTCGCCGGTGCGCTCTTCCCGGTGCAGCGCGCAGAACCCACTGAGTCCGGGTTCCTGGTCAACGGACGCTGGAAGTTCGCCAGCGGCTGCATGGGTGCCGACGTCCTGGGGGTCGGCATCCCCGGTGACGACTCGACGGCCGGCAAGCCGCGCACCGCGCTGCTGCGGCCCGAGCAGGTCGAGATCGTCCAGGAGTGGGACGTCGTCGGCATGAAGGGCACCGGCTCCTTCGACCTCGTCGTCGACCACGTCGAGATCCCCTACGCGTGGACGTTCATCCGAGGTGGGGAAGCGACCGTTGACGAGCCGCTCTACCGCTATCCCACGATCGCCTACGCCGCACAGGTGCTCGCCGTGGTGGGTGCAGGAGTCGCCCGGGCCGCCCTCTACTTCGCCACCGAGGTCGGTAGCGGGCGAACCGGGGTCACCGGGGCACCGAAGCTTGCAGACCGCTCCTACTACCGCACCGGCCTGGCAGAGGCAGAGGCGACGCTGCGCTCGGCGAGGGCCTACTTCTACGAGGTCACGCACGACACGTGGGAGACCGTGTCGGCCGGCGATCCCGCCACCGCACAGCAGAACGCTCACCTGCGACTTTCGTCGGCCCATCTCGCCAGGACGGCCGCCGAGGTGGTCAATCGTGTCATCCACCTCTCCGGCACCGGCGCCATCGCCACTGACCACCCCCTGCAGTGGCTGCTGGGCGACGCGCTGGTCCCCCAGCAGCACGCCTTCCTCAGCCCCGCCATGTACGACGCCGCCGGCGCCGTCCTGATGGACCAGCCCCCGACCGTCCCGGGCTTCCAGTGAGTCTCCCCCACTGCTGCGACCGTCCCCAGGAGATCCGTCCATGAACACCCCAACGCTGCGCGTGTTGTTCTGCATCGGCATCAACCAGAACTTCTTCGACCTGCCCGAGGGCGGTGTCACCGCCGGCGACGTCTGGACCGCCTTCGTCGCGCTGATGGACGGCATCAAGGGCCTCCCCGGCGTCGACTTCATCGGAGACATCGACGACGACTCGCACATGGTCGGTCCGTCCGACGGCTGGCCCTGGACCTGCTATCTGCTCTGCGATGTCGACAGCCAGGAGACCGTCAAGCAGGTGTGCAATTTCCTCCGCACCATCCCGGTCGGCGGAAGTGACTGGAAGCTGTGGAAGTACGCCAAGATCGAGGCGCGCATCGGTCGCGCTCTCACCCCGCGCGAGTACAAGGACTGACCCGATGGCTACCGAGTTCACAGCAGAGACAATCTACGACCTACCCCCCTCCGACCTGGTCCTCCCCGACCGTGTCGCCGGCCGGATGTACACGGACCCGGCGATCTTCGAGCTGGAGATGACGAAGATCTTCGAGCGCACCTGGGTCTGGGTCGCCCACGAGTCGGAGCTGCCGCGAGGTGGCAGCTTCAAGTCCACTTTCGTGGGCCGGCAGCCGGTCATCGTGACCAAGGACCGCAAGGGCAACATCCACACGATGGTGAACAGATGCCGCCACCGCGGAGCATCCCTGTGCGAGAAGCGCAGCGGCCATGTCAACGGCTTCACCTGCCCCTACCACGCCTGGTCGTACGGGCTCGACGGGCAGCTGCGCGGGATCCCGTACCCCGACGCCTACGAGGGCGTGATGGACAAGTCGGCCCTGAGCCTGAAGAAGCTTCGCACGGAGTCCTACGGCGGCATGATCTTCGCCACGTTCAACGAGGACGCCGGGCCGCTGGAGGACTTCCTCGGTGACGTCAGGCTGTGGATCGACCGGTTCATGGCACAGGGCGGGGGCTACCCCATCAAGGTGATCGGCACCCACCGCTTCAAGTTCAAGGGCAACTGGAAGATCCAGCTCGAGAACACCACAGACGGCTACCACTTCCCGATCGTGCACCGCTCGTGGATGGCCTCGGTCGACGCCGAGACCGCGGAGATGATGTCGTTCATGACCGATCCGACCGCTCTCACGCACGATCTGGGCAACGGTCACTCCGTCATGCAGATGGTCCCCGAACACTCCGACCTGAACGACGACGACGGCAGCGAGCCGCTACAGCCGCGGTTCGATGGCCTGGCCGCGGAGCTCAAGGCACAGGGTCTGAACGACGCGGCGATCCGCAAGCTGGTCCGGGCCGTGCACGGGACGGGCTTCAACCTGAACCTGTTCCCGAACGTGTCGATGTCCAGCTCGTTCTTCCGGGTGCTACGACCCGTCAGTGTCGACGAGACGCACATCGAGCACGTCGCGCTCGGCCCGGACGGCCCGGCGGAGATCGTCGATCCGGTCAACCGGACGCGGTTGCGCGCCCACGAGCACTTCCAGGGCCCGTTCGGCTTCGGCACGCCTGACGACTCCGAGGGCTGGGACCGCGTCCAGCGGGGCGCCCAGGGCGCCCCAGAGATGCCGATCATGGTCAACCGCGGCCTGGCGCGCGAGAAGGCCTCCCCCGAGGGCTGGCCCACCAGCCACGTCACCGACGAGACCGGCATGCGTGCGGCCTACGACCAGTGGAAGCAGATGATGAGCGATGACTGAGGCCCCCACCAACACGGCGAGCTCCATGCTGTCGCTGACCGACCCCCGGGTGGTCCGGGCGATCGAGCTGATCTGGCGCGAGGCGGCCCTGCTCGATGCCAAGGAGTACGAGGACTGGCAGGCACTGTACGCCGAGGACGGCATCTACGTGATCCCCATCGACCGCGCTGCCGAGTCCTTCGACGACGTACTCAACATGGTCTACGACGACGCCCGCATGCGGCAGTTGCGCGTGGCCCGCATGACCGAGGGCTACGCGATCGCCGCCGTGGACGCCGCGACCACTGTCCGCAACGTCTCGCGCTTCGTCCTCGCATCGGTTTCGGACCAGGAGGTGGCCCTCAAGGCAGGACAGATCCTCGTCGCTTACAAGCGTGGGCGGCACGACCTGTGGGCCGGAGACGTCGACTACGTCGTGCGGCTGGGCGCGACGCCGTACGAGGACCGGCTCGTCCGCAAGGTCGTCCGCCTCATCGACGCGGACGACGCCGTGCCCGCCGCAGGGTTCCTGCTGTGAACAGCGACGCCCCCGTCGCCGTCGTCACGGGCGGCGCCACCGGACTCGGCGAGCAGATCGTCCGGCGGCTCCATGCCGGCGGCCACCGGATCGCCATCAGCGACATCGACGCATCTGCCGCCGGCACGCTCGCGGCAGAGCTCACCACCCGAGGGCCCGAAGCACGGGCGTACACGGTCGACGTGAGTGACCGGTCGGCCGTCGAGGCACTGCTCGGCCAGGTGCTCGCCGACTTCGGTGAGGTCCAGGTCCTGGTCAACAACGCCGCGCGCACCCAGGCACGGAAGCTCCTGGAGATCACCCCGGAGGAGCTCGACGAGGTCATGCGGGTCAACTTCAACGGGACGTTCCACGCCTGCCAGATCTTCGGGGCCCACATGGCCGCCGCGGGCTACGGCCGGATCATCAACATGGCCTCGCTCGCCGGGCAGAACGGAGGAACCGCGACCGGCGGCCACTACGCCTCGTCCAAGGGCGCGATCATGTCGGCCACCAAGGTCTTCGCACGCGAACTCGCCGCACAGGGCGTGACCGTCAACGCCGTGTCCCCCGGCCCCCAGGACAGTCCCATGGTCCGGCAGATCGTCGGCGAGGAGAACCTCGATGCCATGGCCGCCGGCATCCCCGTCAGACGTCTCGGCAGCATGGAATTCATCGCCGAGATGGTCGCGCTGCTCGCCTCGCCGGGGGCGGCCTCCGTCACCGGCGCCTGCTGGGACGCCAACGGCGGCCTCTACATGCGCTGATCGCCTGGTCGTCCCCCTCGTCCACCACCTGGAGGCCTCGATGACGAACATCCTCTTCCGCGTCGTCGAAATCGTCGATGAGACTCCTGACATCCGTGCGTTGCGCCTGGTCCGGCAGGACGGCCAGCGCCTGAAGCCGTACCAGGCGGGTGCGCACATCGACGTGGTCGGGCCGACCGGGCTCCTGCGGCAGTACTCGCTGTGCAGCCCGCCCGACGACCCGGCTTCGATTCTGATCGCGGTCAAACGGGAAGCGGAGTCACGCGGCGGATCCGCGGCCCTCCACGAGGTGCGGGTGGGCGATCATCTGAAGGTCAGTAGGCCGCGCAACCTGCTCTCCATCGCAGACGGGGCGGATCAGCACGTACTCGTCGCCGGCGGCATCGGCGTCACGCCCCTGCTCTCGATGGCCTACGAGCTCTACGCGTGCGGCGCCGACTTCCAGCTGCACTACTTCGCGCGATCGCGGAGCGAGGCAGCTTTCGTGGACCTGCTGGAGGAGCGGGTGGAGTTCCGCGACCGTGTGCGCCTGCACTTCGGCGTACCCCGTGCCGCGCAACCGGCGCTGTTCCTCGAACTCGCCGCGTCGCTGACGCCGGCGACCCATGTCTACACCTGCGGACCCGACGGGTTCATGGCCCAGGTCATCGCCGCCTTCGCGCCGGCCGTCGGCGACGAGCGGGTCCATGTCGAGCACTTCGTGGCCGCCGAGGTGGACACCTCCAGCGACCGGCCGTTCACCGTGGAGCTCGACACCGGCGAGATCTTCGACGTCCCCGCCGACCGGTCGATCCTCGCGGTCCTCGAGGAGAACGGCATCGAGGTCTTCAAGTCGTGCGAGGAAGGCATCTGCGGCTCCTGCGTATCCGGAGTGCTCGAGGGTACGCCCGACCACCGCGACAGCTGCCTCACCGCAGCAGACCGGGAGCATCAGATGGCCCTGTGCGTCTCGCGCGCGCTCAGCGACAAGCTCGTCATCGAGCTCTACTGAGGCCCCTGCCCCACGGGTGCCGCGGACGTCCATCCGGACGTCCGCGGCACTGTCATGTCGGATGATCATGAACCCTCAATCCAGGCGGAAGCGCAGTGAGGCGGCCCCCACGAGCCCCCGGTGCCGCCTCACTCGGAACGCCAGGTCAGCCGTGGCAGATGCGTCGTCGGTCAGAGCACGACGGTGACCGTCTTCGCCTCGGTGTTGGCGAGGATCCCCTCATAACCGAGTTCGCGACCGATGCCACTCGCCTTGACGCCGCCCCAGGGCAGCTGAGGGCCGAGCGGGGACCAGCCGTTGACGCCCACGGCTCCCGCCTGCAGAGCAGCGGAAGCGGCGTGCGCGCGGCCGAGGTCGCGGGTCCACACCGTGGCGGCGAGGCCGTAGTCGTTGTCATTTGCCATCGCCAGGACTTCGGCGTCGTCGTCGAAGGGGATCACCGTGCCGACCGGGCCGAAGATCTCCTCACGTGCGATCGTCATGTCGTTGCTGCCCGCGAAGACCGTGGGCTGCACGAAGAAGCCGGGTCTGTCCGGCGCTGCGCCGCCCGTGACCAGGGTGGCACCGTCGGCGCGTCCCTTCTCGATGTAGCTGAGGACCCGGTCGCGTTGCGCGGCGTTGACCAGCGGCCCCAGGGTGGTCGCCTCATCGAATGGGTCGCCCACCACCTGGGCTTCCGCCGCACCCTTGAGCCCTTCGACGACCGCGTCGTAGACGGCACGATGAGCGAAGATGCGCGTGCCCGCGGCACACGTTTCACCTTGGTTGAAGAACACCCCCATGGCCAAGCCCAGAATCGCCGCTTCGAGGTCGGCATCGTCGAAGACGATCTGCGGAGACTTGCCGCCGAGCTCGAGCGTGGTCCGTTTGAAGTTCGTGGCCGAGTTGCGCAGGACCCGCCGACCGACCTCGGTCGAGCCGGTGAACGAGATCTTGTGGACGCCGGGGTGCAGCGACAGCGCCTCACCCACCACCGGACCGTGGCCGGGCAGGACCTGGACGGTGCCCGGCGGAAAGCCGGCCTCCTCGACGAGCGACGCCAGGTGAAGAATCGAGAGCGAGGCGTCCTCGGCGGGTTTGACGATCACGGTGTTGCCACAGGCCAGGGCCGGGGCGAGCTTCCAGCCGAGGATCATCAGCGGGGCGTTCCACGGGATGATCGCCGCGACCACGCCGACCGGCTCACGACGCGTGTAGGTGTGGGTCGCAGCCCCGAAGTAGTCGTAACTGGCGATCGACTCTCCGTTGATCTTGTCCGCCCAGCCCGCGTAGTAGCGCAGGGACGCGATGAAATTCGAAACGAGCACCATTCCGATGCCGACTGGCCGGCCCATGTCGAGCGACTCGAGCATGGCAACTGTCTCGATGTCTCGCTCGACCAGGTCGGCCAGCTTGTACAGCAGAGCCCCCTTCTCCGACGGGGGGACCGCCATCCATGCGCCGTGGAGCGTCTCCGTGGCCGTGGCCACAGCCGCGTCGACATCCTCGGCACCGGCTGCGGCGATCTCGGCCAGCGGCGCACCGGTGGCAGGGTTCAGCGTGGCGAAGGTGCCTCCACCCCCGCTGGTCCAGCCACTGGCGGTGAAGAGGTCGGTGTGGAATTTCGGTACGTCGAGCATGGGTTCTCCTGATTGCGAAAAGGATCCTGGGCAGCTGCCCGTGGGTCTGGAGGGAGGGGCCTATCCCGTGACGATCAGCCGAGGATGAGGTCCGCCGCGCGCTCGGCGATCATCGCGGTCGGTGCGTTGGTGTTGCCGGTGGTGATGGACGGCATCACCGAGGCGTCCGCGATCATCAGGCCGTCGACAGCGAGGGCCTTGAGCTCAGGTGTCACGACCGCGCCCTCATCCACGCCCATCCGACAGGTGCCGACCTGGTGGTGGTAGGTGTTCACCGCACGGCGAACCCAGCGAGCGAGCGCCTCGTCGCTGCTGTCGACGTCAGGTCCCGGCAGCACCTCGTAGGCTCCCCACTCCTCGGCCAGCGGCGCCTGCCGACCCACCTCGCGGCACTGCCGCACCGATGTGACCAGCGTGGCGAGGTCCTGATCGTCGGTGAACAGACCGAAGTCGATGACCGGTTCGGCGGTCGGGTCGACGCTGCTGACCGTCAGCGACCCGGTGCTCTTCGGGCGGACGAGGCCGGCGTGCAGCGTGAATCCGGAAGGCGGGCCGGTCATCTCGAGGTCGTAGGAGAAGGGGATGCTGAAGTTGATGGGCTGGGTGTCAGGCACCGGCAGCGACGGGTCGCTCTTCCAGAACCAGTGTGTCTGCGTGATCGGCTGGAACGGCTGGGGCGGCGTGATCTCGCGCCTCTCCGTGCCGAAGATGACGGGCACGAGGAAGTGGTCCTGCAGATTCGCCCCCACACCGGGCACATCCGCCACCACCTCGATGCCGAGGGCTTCGAGGTCTGCGGCCGGTCCGATACCGCTGCGCAGCAGAACACCAGGCGATGCCAGCGCCCCTGCACACAGGATCACCAGCCCCGCTGACAGTGTCCGCGGCTCGCCGTCCTGCTCGATGACGCGGACACCCGTCACACGCCCGCCTTTGACCACGAGCCGGTCGACCAGAGTCTGCGTGTGAACGGTGAGTTTGGCGTGGTCGAGCACGGGGCACACGTACGCCGCCCACGTCGAGAGCCTCTTGCCGTCGCGAAGGTTGAGCTGCATACGCGAGACGCCCTCGAGCTCACCATCGTTGTAGTCCTTGTTCAGGGGCAGACCCCAGGCAACGGCGGCGTCGAGGATCGCCTCTTGGATCGGCGACAGCTCGGGTTGGACGCGATCAAGGAAGCCCTCGCCCGTGACGATGTCGCGCTCGATCCGCTCGAACAGCGGCGCGACGCCGGCCCAGTCCCAACCGGTGTTGCCGCGGGCGGCCCACTGATCGTAGTCCCACGGGGAGCCGTGCACCCAGATGGTGCCGTTGAGCTGGTTGGACCCGCCGACGACCTTGCCACGCGGGACGTGGAGCCTCCTGCCGAGGGCGTTCGACTGGGGGGCACTGAACCAGCCCCAGTCCTCCGGTCCGAGCCAGAGCTCTCCCACCCGTGAGAGGTCGTGGATGGCGGGGTTGGTGTCAGGACCTCCGGCTTCGACGAGCGCCACGCTCAGGCCTGCGTCCAGGAGCCGGCGGGTCAGCACGGAGCCAGCGGTACCTGCTCCAAGGATAAGGACATCGGTGTTCACAAGCCGACTCCTTGACGAGAGGGGACGCCCGAGAGATGCGCCGGTGTGCGCTCGATCACGCTAGGAGCGCGACCGCAGGCTCTCCAGTGGGAGGAGTCCGTACGCATCTGAAGATTTCCCCAATACCGCGGGCCGGGCCGCTGAGGCTGCTGCGTTCTGCCCGATCGTGAGGACACCGGGCTCGCTCACTCCGTAGGGGATTCCCGCATGCGACTGGGGGTGACCTCCAATGGCCGCCCTACCCGCTCATTCCTAGCGTGGCAGGACATGAGCAGGACTATGACAGCGCACCTCGGCGCGACCCAGGATATGGTCCCCCCGAGCGGCAGCACGGCGTGAGGCTCCCCCAATGAAGATCACCCGGGTGGAGGCGATTCCTTACGCGATCCCCTACGCCAAGCCGCTCCGCTTCGCCAGCGGTGAGGTCACCGTCGCCGAGCACGTACTCGTCCGTGTGCACACCAACGAGGGCGTCGTCGGCGTCGCAGACGCGCCACCGCGCCCGTTCACCTACGGGGAGACCCAGGCCGGAGTGGTGGCCGTGATCGAGCAGCTCTTCGCCCCCCAGGTCGTCGGCGCCAGCCTGCTCGAGCGCGAGGTGATCATCAACCGGCTCGACCGCACCGTCGGCAACCCCGTGGCCAAGTCCGCGGTCGACATGGCCGTGTGGGACGCCCTGGGCCGCACGCTCGGTCTGCGGGTGACTGACCTGCTCGGCGGCTACACCGACCGCATGCGCGTGTCGCACATGCTCGGCTTCGACGAGCCGGCCGCCATGGTCGCCGAGGCCGAACGGATGCGGGCGGTCCACGGGATCACCACCTTCAAGGTGAAGGTCGGCCGCCGGCCGTTCCAGCTCGACACCGCGGTCGTGCGCGCCCTGCGTGAAGGGCTCGGCGACGAGGTCGAGCTGTACGTCGACGGCAACCGCGGCTGGTCGCCGGCGGAGTCCGCCCGCGCCTTGCACGAGATGGCCGATCTCGGCCTGCTATTCGCCGAGGAGCTGTGCTCCGCCGACGACGTGCTCGGACGTCGCTGGCTGGTCGGCCAGTGCAACCTCCCGTTCATCGCAGACGAGTCCGCCGTCACCCCGGCCGACGTCACCCGCGAGATCCTCGGCGGTGCCGCCACCGCGGTCAGCATCAAGACCGCCCGCACCGGTTTCACCTACTCCCAGCGCGTCCACCACCTCGCAGAGGGCCTGGGCATCGAGGTGGTCATGGGCAACCAGATCGACGGCCAACTCGGCTCCGTATGCACCGTCGCCTTCGGCGCGGCGTACCGCCTCACCTCGCAGCGCGCCGGAGAGCTCTCGAACTTCCTCGACATGAGCGACGACCTGCTCACCGAGCCCCTGGAGATCCGCGACGGCCATCTCACCGTCCGCCCAGGACCGGGCCTCGGGGTCGAGATCCACCCCGACAAGCTCGCCCGCTACCGCACAGACCGCTGAACCCATGAACTCGAAAGCGACCGAACCTACAAGGAGCAAGAATGACCGAGACCGCCAGCGCGGCCGCTTCTGGTGCGTCTGCCACCGAACGCTTCCGCACCGACAAGGCCGTGACTGCCGCCTCTCCCAAGGAGCGTGTCGACCTGCTGGCACGCGAGGTGATCGACGCCCTGCACGCCACCGTGCGCAAGCACAAGGTCACCTATGACGAGTACAACGCGCTGAAGGCCTGGCTGATCAACGTCGGCGACGACGGCGAGTGGCCACTCTTCCTCGACGTCTGGGTCGAGCACGTCATCGAGGAGGTCGCGACCGAACACCGTCAGGGCAGCAAGGGCACCATCGAAGGCCCCTACTACGTTCCTGGAGCCCCCGACCAGGGCGCCACCGGAACCGTCCCGATGCGCGACGAGGAGGCCGGCACCCCACTGACCTGGACCGGACGGGTCACCTCCACCGACGGCAGCGCGCTCGCCGGCGCCAAGGTCGAGGTCTGGCACGCGGACTCCGACGGCTTCTACTCCCGGTTCGCCCCGGGCCTTCCCGAGTGGAACCTGCGGGCGACCTTCACCACCGACGACTCCGGAGCCTTCGAGATCCACACGATCAAGCCCGCGCCGTACCAGATCCCCACCGACGGCGCCTGCGGCAAGCTGATCGCGGCCGCCGGCTGGCACGCCTGGCGGCCTGCGCACATCCACGTCAAAGTCTCTGCGCCTGGCCACGAGCTGCTCACCGCACAGCTGTACTTCCCCGGTGACGAGCACAACGACGATGACATCGCCTCGGCGGTGAAGCCGGAGCTGATGCTCAACCCCACGCCGTCCGGTGACGGCGAGACCGTGGAGTACGGGTTCGTGCTCGATCCGGTCCGCGACTGACCGCACACCGGAGAAAGAAACTCACCCATGCTGTTCCACGCCCGGATGGACGTCCACATTCCCCACGACTTAGACCCCGAGGCCCGCGCGGCGATCGTCGCGCGGGAGAAGGCCTACGCCCAAGAGCTTCAACGCTCCGGCAAGTGGCCGCACCTTTGGCGCATTGTGGGCGAGTACTCCAACATCTCCATCTTCGACGTCGACACCACCGACGAGCTGCACGACCTGATCTCAGGCCTCCCGCTGTTCCCCTACATGGAGATCAAGGTAACCCCGCTCGCCAAGCATCCGTCCGACATACACGTGGAATGACGCACCTCGTAGCCCGGGGCCGGATACGCGCTGGCACGACGTCGGAAACTCACAGGATATTTCTTATCTCGGCTTCCGTATCCCCGCCCCCAGAACTACAACGTAGTTCTGCCTCCAGGTGTAATTATCGGCGTACTCCTTGACGTGCAGATCATGAGGGCCGCCCAGGCGGTCTGGTCCGGGGCTGGGGAGCCGTGGAAGCTTGCGAGCTCATCGATACGCCTCGCCGGGCTCGTCAGTCGCGCGGCCGGAAGGACTGCCGGTAGCGGTGCGGGCTGGTGCGCAGCTCGCGGTCGAAATGCGCGCGCAGAGCGCTGGCCGAACCGTGGCCGCTGCGGTGGGCGACGGCGGGGATGGGCAGGTCGGTGGTCTCCAGCAGATGCCGCGCCAGCAGGAGGCGCTGGTGGGCGAGCCAGGCCAGCGGCGTGGTGCCGGTCTGTTCCTGGAAGCGGCGCGACAGGGTACGGACGCTGAGGTTGGCGTGCCGGGCGATGTCGGCGAGGGTGAGCGGTTCGGCCGCGTGGTCGCGCATCCAGGCGAGAGTGGCTGCCAGACTGCCGTCCGCGGCGACGACCGGCGGCAGGGGGATGAACTGAGCCTGATCGCCGTCGCGGCCAGGTGCCATGACGGCGGCGCGAGCGGCACCTGCCGCTACCGCTGCGCCGAAGTCGCGGTGCACGAGATGCAGGCACAAGTCGAGGCCTGCGGCTACGCCGGCCGAGGTGAACAGGTGCCCGTCGCCGAGGAAGAGAGGCTTGGCGTCGACGTGCACGTCGGGATGGCGGCGGGCCAACTCATCCGCCGCCGCCCAGTGGGTGGTGACGCGCCTGCCGGACAGCAGGCCGGCCTGCGCGAGCACGAACGCACCTGTGCAGATGGACACGATCCGCGCTCCCCGGTCCGCGGCCTCGCGCAGCAGGACGAGCACCGCTTCGGGGGCCGGCCGGGTGGTGGTGACGCCTGGCACCACGATGGTGTCGGCCTCTTCGGCGGCGTCCAGCCCGTTGGGAGCTTCGATGCGGTAGTAGCCGACCCCGCCGGCGGTGGCGTTCACCGACGACGCGACACCGCAGACGCGCACCTGGTAGGGGTAGCTGCCATCGGCCAGGCGGGTGGTGCCGAAGACCTGACAGGGGATGACTAGGTCGAAGCCGACCACGCCGTCGAGGGCGAGGACGGCGACGATGTGCGGATCAGCGGGCATCGCTCAGCAGGGCCTCGGCACGGCGTCGGCAGCTCCAGTGGCATCGCCCGTCCGGGCACACGCAACGCGGCCGGAGGGCGAACCCAGGCCGGCCACCGACGTCGTGCACCGTGGCCTCCACCTCGAACACCTCGCCGATCGTGGATGGAGTCAGCACCTCGGCGGCCGGGCCGTGCGCCACCAGTTTCCCGCCCCGCAGCACGGCGACGGCGTCGGCGTACGCGGCGGCCAGGTCGAGGCTGTGCAGGGCGGCGAGCACGGTGACGTCCAGGTCGCGGACCAGTTCGAGGAGGTCGAGCTGGTGGCGCACGTCCAGGTGATTGGTCGGTTCGTCGAGGACGAGCACGCGTGGCCGGCCTGCAAGGGCGCGGGCGAGCAGAACTCGCTGGCGCTCACCGCCGGAAAGCTGCCCGACGCGGCGCTGGGCATAAGCCGTCAGGCCGGTACGGTCGAGCGCCTCCGCGACGGCATCCCGGTCCTCGTGGGTGAACCGGTCAAAGAAGCCGAGGTGCGCGGTGCGGCCCAGGCCCACCATCTCGGCGACGGTGAACTCGAAGCCGGTGTGCTGCTCCTGCATGAGCACGCCCACGCTTCTCGCGGCCTGCGCGGCGGGCATGGACCACAGATCGCGGCCGTCCAGGCGCACCGTGCCTGCGTACGGGCGGTGGGCTCGGTAGACGGTGCGCAGGAGGGTGGACTTGCCGCTGCCGTTCGGCCCGACGAGCGCCGTGAACTGCCCGGAGGGAACGGCCAGCGACACATCCTCGATCACGTCCCGGCCGCTGAGCGTGACGGACACCGCGTCGATGTCGAGTCTCATGGCGTCTCCTGACCGGCCAGCCCGCGGGCCCGCATGACGAGGAGGAAGCACGGCACCCCGAGGAATGCGGTCAGCACCCCGATGGGCAGCTCGGTGGGAGAGACGAGTGTCCGCGCGGCGACGTCGGCCCAGAGCAGGAAGAGTGCGCCGAGCACCACCGTGATCGGCAACATTCGCCGGTGATCGGCGCCGACCAGCATCCGGGCCAGGTGCGGAACGATCAACCCCACAAAGCCGATGCCGCCGGACACGGCGACGACCGTACCGGTCAGCAGTGTGACGAGGAGGAGCAGATACCAGCGTTGCCGGCTGGCGTTGAGGCCGAGTGCGGCGCCGGCCTCCTCCCCCAGCACCAGGGCGTTGAGCCGGCGTGCCCGTACCAGCAGCAGTGCGGTTGCCGCGCCCACCACGGCGGCGGGGATGGGCAAGGTGGCCCAGCTCGCACCGGACAGCCCGCCGAGAAGCCAGAAGATGATCTGCTGCTGCGCGGCTGAGCTTTCGGTAAGGGCCAGCACATACGAGGTGATTCCGGCGAACAGGTGCCCGAAGGCCACGCCGACCAGGATGAGCCGTACCGGCAGCAGTCGGCCTTGCCGGCTGGCTAGCGCCAGCACGATGCCCATCGCGGCGCTCGCGCCGGCGAAGGCGGCCAGCGGCAAGGTCAGCGCGCCCAGCACGGACGCGCCTGTCGTCAGCACCAGGACGGCACCGACGGAGGCGCCGTGGGACAGACCCAGCAGGTACGGATCGGCGACCGGATTGCGGACCACACCCTGCACCACGGCGCCCGCCACGGCCAAGCCGGCGCCGGCCACCGCGCTGAGCAACACCCGCGGAAAGCGGATCCGCCAGACGATGAGGTCGGCGGTGGCCGCGCTGTCGCCGCCACCGGTCAGGCGGTGGGCGAGGATGCCGGCGACCTCACCTGACGGCACGGCGACCGCCCCGAGCCCGGTGGCCAACACCACGGAGACGGTCAGCCCCACCCCCAGCACGGCGAGCAGAGCCGGGTACGGCACCGCGGCGGCGCGAAGAGGCAGCTTGTGGACGAGGGCGGTCACGAACTGCCCGCATGCAGGTCGGCGGCGAGCTGCTCCAGCGCGTCGACGTTCAGCGGGCTGGGGAACGATACCAGGTACTGCGACGTCGAGAAGACCTTCCCCTGCTTGACGGCGGTGGTTCCGGCCAGCAACGGGTTGCGCTTCACCTCGTCGACCAGTTCCCGCCCCTTCGTCTTGGCGAAGGGGTAGTCGCTGATCACCCAGATCGCCTGCGGATCCCGCTCGACCACCTGCTCCGGGGAGACGTCGGCGTGCATCGAGCTGACGTCGGCGAAGAGGCTCTGGCCGCCCGCCAGCGTGAGGAGGGCGTGGGCGAGCGTGCCGCTGCCGGAGGTCTTGATCGGCTGTCCGGCGACCGGGTTGTCCTGCACCATCAGCACGCGTGGCTTGGCGCCCTGGATCTTGGCCGCGACGGCCTCCTGACGGGCGCGCAGCTCGTTGACGAGCTTCTGTGCGCGGTCCTGGACGCCGAACACGGTGCCGAGCTTGCGAATGAAGTCGTACGCAGGCTCCAGGTCGGTCAAGGCCGGGCTCGGGGCGCCGTCACGCATGGCCCTGCCGCCGCCTGGCAGGCAGGCGGCCAGCCCTTTCACATTCATGGTCGCCAGGTCGGCTTCCTTCGGGCTGCCGGGCGGGCCGCCGAACACAGAAAAGCCGGTCAGGACCAGGTCGGGCCGCTGGGCGGCGACGACCTCGGTGACCAGCACTCCCTTGCCCAGCACGGGGATCTTGGCCAGCTCCTCCTTGTAGGGCGAGGCGTCCACCGTGAAGGGGGCGGGATAGCCGGTGCCGACGATCTTGCCGGTCAGGCCGAGCCTGGCCATCGTCTGGGCGGCGTACCCGTCGAGCGTCACCACCTTGGCAGGCACCTGAGTAAAGGTGACGTCTTTACCGGCGCAGTCCTCGACCACGACCGGCCTGCTGGTGGCCGCGACCGGTGCCGCCGCTGGTGCGTCGCCACAGCCTGCCGCCGCCAACGGCAGCACCGCGACCAGGCACAGCACCAGGCGCCGCATCATCGATCTTCTCCCGGCGCGGCCGGCACGGGCGGCTGGACGCCGGCGCGCCATAGGGGCTCGCGGCGCTCGTACTCCAGGATGCTCTGCAGCAGCGCGGTCGCATCCGCGCCCCGATAACGCTCAACGAGCCACAGCGCCAGGTCCAGCCCCGACGTGATGCCGCCGGCCGTCACAAGGTCGCCGTCGTCGACCACCCTGGCGTCCACATGCCGGCCACCGGCCGCCACCAGGTCGGCGACCGCGCGATGGTGCGTGGTGCAGGCCCGGCCTGCCAGCAATCCGGCCGCGGCCAGCAGCAGAGCACCGGTACACACCGACGCGAGCACCAGGCCCGGCCGGGCTGCGGCCGCCAGCGCCGCGGGCAGCCGCCCGGACGCCAGTTCCGTGGAGACTCCGCTGTTCTCGCCGTTCGCGAACCCGCCCCCGGCCACGATAAGCACGTCGGCTTCTTGCGGCGCCCAGCCGGCGGCTGGCAGTAGCAGCCCGCCCCGGGTGGTCACCGTCCGCGGCCCATCGAGGGACACCAGTCGCACCGTGACGCCCAGGTCGGCGCGGCCGGCAAGGCGCAGCACCTCAAAGGGGCCCACAACGTCGAGGTCGTCCGCACCGTCGAAGACGACAATGTCGACACGCATTCAGCCTCCAAACCATCGGTCGGATTTGAGGGTCCCCATGTTCACCGCACGTCCCCAGACGGGGGAAGTGGCCAGCACGCCAACATCCGCCAGGTCCTGGCCACGGCAACGGGCACACTCGCCCTCGTTCTGACCAGTCGTCGCGATGCCCCGATCGGTTCCCAGAACTTTCGCCGCCGCGCCGGCGGCCGCGCACCGACACGCCGCGCTTGGACTTGCCGGCGTGCGCACCGCCGGAACCGGCACACGTATCAGGCGTTCTGGCAGTCCGGCTCACACTCCAGCTCCGCCTCCGACCGGCCTTGATCGTCCAGGTGCTCGGTGAGGAAGTCACCGGTGGCCGGGGAGGGAGCGAAGCGGCGCAGGCGCAGGCTGTTGGAGACCACGAACACCGACGACAGGGCCATGGTGGCGCCGGCGATGAGGGGGTTCAGCAGGCCGATGGCGGCCAGTGGAAGCGCGGCGACGTTGTAGCCGAAGGCCCAGATGAGGTTGCCCCGGATGGTGGCCAGGGTGGCACGGGCCAGGGTGAGGGCCGTGGGGATGACGTTCAGGTCGTCGCGGATCAAGATGAGATCGGCGGCGGCCAGCGCGACGTCGGTCCCCTCGACCACCGCCAGGCCGAGGTCGGCGCGGGCCAGCGCCGGGGCGTCGTTGATGCCGTCGCCGACCATGGCGACGCGGTATCCCTCATCTTGGAGCCGGGCAATGGTGGCCGCCTTGTCGGCGGGCAGCACTTCGGCGATGACCTCGGTGATGCCGACCTGCGCGGCGACGGCTTGCGCGGTGGCGGCGTTGTCGCCGGTGAGCAGGAGGATGCGTAGTCCCATGGAGCGCAGCCGGTCCATCGCCTCTGCGGCTGAGGGCTTGATGACGTCCGCGAGGGCAAGCGCTCCGACGGCCGTGCCGTCGGCCGCGACGAGGACGACGGTGCGGCCCTCGCCCTCCCAGCGGTTCCGTGCCTGGTCGAGTCCCGCGGAGATGGCGATGTTCTGCTGGGACAGCAGCCGGGGCGACCCGACGAGGATCCGCCTGTCCTCGACCGTGCCTTGGGCGCCCAGCCCGGCCAGGGCGGCGAACGCACTGACCGTGGGCAGATCGGCGAGTTCGGCGCGGGCATGGGCGGCGATGGCCGCCGCGATGGCGTGCTCGGAGGCGTCTTCCACGGCCCCGGCATAGCGCAGCACATCGCTCGGCCGGACGCCGCCGGCGGTGGCCAGGTCCACCACGCTCATGCGGCCCTGGGTGAGGGTGCCAGTCTTGTCCAGGACGACGGTGTCGATGGCACGGGCGGATTCCATTGCCTGGTGGCTCTTGATGAAGACGCCCAGCTGGGCGCCGGTGCCGGAGGCGACCTGGAGCGCGGTAGGGATGGCGAGGCCGAGCGCGCACGGGCAGGCGATGATGAGGACGGCCAGCGCGGCGGTGACCGCCTGGTGGGCTTCGCCTCCGGCGGCCAGCCACCCGGCCAGAGTCAGCGCCGACAGGACGAACACGACCGGCACGAACCAGCCGCAGATCCGGTCGGCCAGCCGCTGTATCGCGGCCTTGTCGGCTTGGGCGTGCTCGACGAGGCGGATCAGCGTGGCGAGCTGGGTATCGGCACCCACGCGGATGGCACGCACCACCAGCCGTCCGCTGAGGTTGACCGTCGCGCCGGTCACCGTGTCGCCCTCGGCGACCTCGGCCGGGACTGGCTCGCCGGTCATGGCGCTGGTGTCGATCGTGCCCTGCCCGGACTCGATCCGGCCGTCGGCGGCGATGCGCTCGCCTGGGCGGACCACGAACCGGTCGCCGACTCGCAGGTCCGCCACGTCAATGCGGTACTCGTTGCCGTCGGCGCGCAGCACGCTGACGTCCTTGGCGCCCAGCTTGGCCAGCCGGCGCAGGACCGCACCGGAGGATCGCCGCGCCCGGGCCTCCAGCAGCCGCCCGATCAGCGCGAACGTGGTCACGCCGCCGGCGACGTCGAGGTAGAGCGCACCGTTCGGCGCGGTCAGCAGCGCCCATACGCCCGATCCCACGGGTCCGGCGTCGATCGGGAACGCGATGACGTACAAGGACCAGCAGGTGGCAGCGATGATCCCGGTAGAGATCAGGGTGTCCATGGAGGTGGTGCCGTGCCGCGCGGCCCTGAGCGCGGTGCGGTGGAACGGCCACGCGCACCAGGTCACCATGGGCAGGGTCAGGCCGATCAGCACCCACCGCCACCCGGGGAATCGCCAGGCAGGCACGAACGTCATCGCCAGCGACAGGTCCGCCAGGACTACGGCCAGCCCGATGGCGACCACCATGCGCCGGCCCAGCGTCCGCACCCGCCGGTCATCGGTGTCGTCCGGCGCGGCGGAATTGTGCGGCGTATACGGTTCGGCGGTGTAACCGATGCGTTCGACTTCCCGGATCAGCTCCCCCACCGTAACGCCGCCCGCCTGGATGGTCGCCTTCTCGGTTGCATAGTTGACGCTGGCGACCACTCCGTCCATCCGGTTGAGCTTGCGCTCCACCCGTGCCGCGCACGCCGCACAGGTCATCCCGCCGATGATGAGCTGCACGGACTCGTCTTGTGCCGATGTGAGTGTCATGGGGCTCCTTCTAAGGTCCACAGATGAATGGGTGGTTCGCTTCCTGGGTCGGAACCGTGCGTTCCGGGCCCTCGCCACCAGGCGGGTCATGCGGCCCGCTCGGCGGCGAGCCAGGACGCCGACAGCTGGTGCCGGGCCCGGGCCACCCGCGACCGGACGGTGCCGACCGGGCAGCCGAGTAGTGCGGCGGCCTCGGAGTAGCGCAGGCCGAGGACCTGGGTCAGCAGGAAGGCTCGCCGTCGTTCGGGCGGCACCTCGGCCAGCAGTTCGACCAGTTCCACGCCATCGTGCGAGCCGGGCAGGTCACGCGGCTGGCACCGCTCCACCGCCGCCTGCCAGTCGGCCAGCTCCGCCACCACAGGTCGCGCTCGGGCGGCACGGAACCGGTCGATGACCACCCGGCGGGCGATGGACAGCAGCCAGGCCCTGGCCGAGGACCTCCCTGCGAACCCAGGCAGGCTGCGCAGGACTCGGACGAACGTCTCCTGGGTGAGGTCGTCGGCGGACTGGGCATCGGTCAAGGAGGCGAGGAAGCGGCGCACGTCGGTGTACACCGCCCGAGTGAAGACCTCCACATCGGCGGGGGCGCCGTCACGGGCGGCCAAGGCGAGCAAGGTCAGACGCCGGTCGTCGACGACGCGTTCACTGGTGAGAGTGGAATCCATGTCGATCACTCCTTGCATCTGGTGACAGGAGGAAGAGCGGTCTGCCGTGTACGAAAGGGAAAGGAAGTGCGGGCTGGAACGATCCCGGGCTCCGCGCTTAAGAGTGTGCTCATGCCGCAGCCGTGGCTGCTGATGACGCGATGCCCGGCTCCGGTGACAGGATTGGGCGTATGACGGCATCCGGGCGGAGCGGGTCCGTCCGGTTGAGCGAAAGGGATAGGTCTAGGTGGCGGGCGAGCGCGGCGGGGCGCGTCCGCTCGACGAGTGCTCCAGCAGAGCGGAGTGAAGAGGCGCGGGCTCAAAGGCGTATACGGTCACCGGCCCGTACACCGTGCGGTGCGGAATGCGGGTCCACAAGCACAACCGCACGCCGAGGCGGCGCAGCAGCGCCCAGAGAGCCGCCTCACCCCGCGACAGCCACAAGGCCGTCATCACGGTCGCCAAGCCGTGGGCGACCAGCATGCCTGCACTCGGGACGAGACCAGAGTGCGAGTGCCCGAAAGGCACGGCCATCGGGGCGAGAAGCGACGGAGCGGCGTAGAACAGCAGGTGCAACACGACTTGCACACCGACTAGGAGGGAGAAAATCGCCTCCGTCCCCCGCTCACGGCCGGTCGCCGGGACGGCGGCCGCGAAGGAGACCGCCAGAGCCGTCACCGCCAGGGGCGCGGTCACGATCCCGCCCCCGAGCAGGTGCGCCAACGCGCCCAGCCCACAGCACACCACGGCGAAAGCCATGGCGCGAAGCAGGCGGAACGTCAATCCAGCGGGCATTACTCGGGCTGTCACTCCAAAGTGGCAGGCTGGCATGGTCACGGCGACCATGCGCCACTGCGATGAGTGGGATGCCGCACAAGCGGCAGACGCCGACACGCGCTCCACCCTCCGAAGCACGATCGGAGGACGAGAGGACCGTCTCGGGAGAATCCGGTAGGCGGTGGTCAGCAGGCGTTCAGCAGCGCAGGCGGGCCACGCCGCCGGATCATCGGATCGAGTTCAGGGCTGCGGTACCCCATAGCCTCCGCTACGAGCGCGACCCGAAGACGCGGTGTGAACGGCTCGATCACCCCGACGAGCAGCCTGCGCAGCTTCGGCAACGGACCCATGCCCCAAAGCCGTACCATCAGCCAGAAGGCGCTCTCCCCGCGATGCAGCCACCATCCGGTCACCACCGCGACCACGAGATGTGCGACGAACATGCCCACACCGGGCGTGCCCGCATGCGTGTGATCGGCATGAGCGACGGGATCACTCCTGCTGAACAGCTCGTGGAGCAGAATCTGAGCACCCGCCGTCGCCGTGATGACGACTTCGGGTCCACGCTCGTGCCGGTTCAGCGCGAAAGCCAGGGCGAAGGCCGCTGCCACAGCGACGACCAACGCCGGCGCCGCCACCGGCGCGCTACCGGCGAGGACATGACCGCCCGCGGACATGACGACGCACACCGTCGCGAACACGGCGGCGCGTGCCAGGCGCGAGATCCCTTCAAGGGCGGACACGGCACTCATCCTTCCACCCCGACGACCGCACGAGTAAGCCGCTCTACGAATCTTCCTTCTCTCAGGCTGTTCGCGGATGGACGCCTATTCGCGACGCGTCATCGGCGCGCACCCCGAAGACGCCGATTATGGCACCGCCGAGGGCCGACTCGCATCGCCTGAGCGTTGCTATCCAGGTCGGGACCATCCGTTAGGGGTTGTTCCTGCAGGACCCTTGGCGGTGCCATGGCCGGCGATGTACTCCCTGGCTGAGCAGTTGAGGCTCGATGACCACCACAGGCCAAGAAGCACGCCGAGCGGCCCAAGACGACGGTGGACGCCCCGCCCACGGCTCATCGATAAGCGAGGCGACGCAGCAGGATCTCCGCAGGTCCTCGGTAGCCGGCCTGGCGCATGAGCTCTGCGAAGACGACGGACACCGCCCACGTGGCCGCAGCCACCCCCATGGCGCCGGCCAGCCCGAGGTCGTCTTGCAACGCGAGCCCGTACGGGTAGAAGACCAGGACGAACACCACGGACTGGAAGAGGTAGAGGCTCATCGAGCGCTGGCCGAGCGCCTGGACGGCGGTGGTGAAGCCGTTCGGCCGCCGGCCGGCAGGAATCGCGATCAGCCCAATGACAGCGGCCATGCCGATCCCGCCCGCGTATCCGGTGAGCGGCTGTGCGAGCGCCGCGAACCACAGGGTCGCCGCTGACGGCTCGGCCCACACCTCCAGTTGCACCAGGCCAGCGGGGAGTGCCCCAAGGGTGGACAACGAGAGAGCGACGATCGCGGCGTTCCGCAAGAACCGACGGTGCCGGACCGGCTCGTCCAGCAGCCGCCGCCGCGACGCCCACACGCCGATGAGCACACCGGGAACGACCATGAGGACCCCGGTGACCAGGGCGAAGGGCCAGACCTGGAGGCGCTCGGCGAACAACGCCCAGGGACCGTCGGCCCCGGCGGCGATGCTTCCCCCGCCGTAGGGCGAGCCGTCGTGCGCCATTTGATACCACGTGGCGAAGCCGGCCAGGGCCGTCGCCGGGACCAGGCAGATTCCCGCCGTCCATAGGAGAGTCGCGTCCTTGGCGCGCAGCAGGCCGACGAGCAGAACGGCGCTGAGACCGTACGCGGCCAGGATGTCGATGGGGGCGAGCACCGCCATGTGGACGAATCCGATCACGAGCAGCCACCACCCCCGGCGGCGCAGCAGCTTACGAGTCGTCACCCAGTCGTCGCCGCGTTCCATCCGCCGGTTCAGCAGCTGAACCAGTGAGTAGCCGAACAGGAACGCGAACATCGGGCGCGCGTGGTTGTTGACGAAGAGGTTGTGGAACACGTTGATCACGTCGTTGACCACGGGATCTCCGCGGTCAAGAGTGAGTACGAACAACGGCGCGTGCGCGAAGGCTATGGCCAGCAGCATGAAGCCGCGGGCCAGATCAGGGGCCAGGGTTCGGCCGGCGGTGTCGAGCGAGCCATGACGGGTGGCAGATGCCGAGATTGACCGGTTTTCCACGCGTTAACCGTAGTGAGCAAGGGCGGCGGTCCAGAGTGCGGCTGGGCGCTTCTTCGCCCATCCGCACGGATGCGGTCGTCGGTTTCGCAGGCGACTACCAGTTCGAAGCCGCCTCGGCGAACAGCCGCTCGGTCGGGCTCGGCTACCAGAGCCCTGGCCAGGTGGTGACGACCGCTTCCTAGCGCTGGGAGGCCAAGCAGAAGCCTGGCTGTCCCTCGATCTGCCGCTCGGCCATGGCGTCGGCGGGCGGGAGTTCCGACAGCCGTCTGCAGAGGGGCCGCATGTCAACCAAAGGTCGACCGGTAACGGGAGGGGCTCGTCATCGTCTGCGCCATGAAATGAACGCGGAGGGATTCTACGGACCCGAAGCCGCAGGCGTGGGCGATGTCCGCGATGCTCCGGTCGGTGGTCTCGAGGAGCTCGCGCGCACGCGACACGCGTTGGCGGGCCACCCACTCCATGACAGAGACGCCGAAAGTGGCGCGGAACCGCCGACTCAGGGTACGGACACTTACATGTGCTTGGGCTGCCACGCGTTCGACCGTTAGCTGCTCGTCAAGGTGCTCAAGGATCCAGTCGGTGGTGTGGCTCAGCTCGCTCCGTCGTTGGGGCTGTTCAGAGGTGTATTGCGCCTGTCCTCCTTCCCGGTGCGGAGGACTGATGAGGTAGCGGGCGAGGGTGTTGGCAACGTGCTGTCCGTGGTCTGTCCGGAGCACGTGCAGACACAAGTCGGTGCCGGCGAGGACTCCCGCCGAGGTCACGATCCCGCCTTCATCGATGTACAGCTCGCGGTCGACGACTGTGACTCGCGGGTAGCGTGCGCGCAGCTCGGGTGCCCAATGCCAATGGGTGGTCGCGCGTCTGCCGTCGAGCAGCCCGGTCGCGGCGACCATGAAAGCGCCAGTGCAGATCGACAGGATTCGCGCGCCGCGCTTGCCCGCGACCATTAGGGCGTCCACGGCGGCCGGGTCCGGGGGAACGGTCGGGTCCAAGATGCCCGGAACAACGATCGTCTGAGCATCTGCGAGGCGGGAGAGCGGCTGGATCTTGGACACCTGAAGCAGGTCGCCCACTGCCGCTTCAGTGCCGACGATGTCGAGGCTGTATGGCGTCTTGAGGCCGCCGAGCGATGCGCTCACGTATTCGGGCCATGGGCCGAACACTTGGAGAGGGATCGCCAGATCTAGCGGCACGACGCCCGGCTGAACAAGCACCGCGAGCGGATGTGCATCACCTGTGGCCGAATTCTTGGGAAGGATGACCATTAGGCCATCGTAGAAGCGCATCAGGCGGCGCTAGTGTCGGGGCACAGCCCCCGAAGAACTGAGAATGAGGCTCTGATGCACATCGTTGTTGAGATCTGGACCCCGAAGCCCGCCTTCCTCGACACGCCCCCGGAGGTCCGCGAGCAGATCGTCGCCGGCGTGCTGGAAGGCGTCAGCCAGATGGCGGCCGTCGGGATCACCGCCCTTGGATGGGGACGTATCGCCCCCACCGAAGATCACCCGTCCGGTCACGATTGGTTCGCCGTATGGCAGATCCCGACAGCCGAACTGGTCGACGTCTTCTTCGCCGGGATCGCAGCCTCCGGGTGGTACGAGTGGTTCGACCAGGTCAACGTCTCAGGAGAGCTGGAGACGGTCGAGGCCGTGCTCAAGAGCCACCTGTCGCTTCGTGCGGAGGGCCGCTGACGTGGATATCTCGCACGCCCCTGCCAGCCTCGGCTCGCTGCCGACGCCGATCGGTGACTGGCCGCGCACCCGGGCCACTGTCGCAGCCGTCGAGTACATCGAAGCACACGAGCCCGCCTACTTGGTCAATCACAGCATTCGAAGCTACTTCTATGCCGCTCGCCTGGCTGGGCTGACCGGCCTCAGCAAGTCCGACTACGACGACGAGATACTCTTTCTCGCCACCGTGCTGCATGACATCGGCCTGACCGAGGTCGCCAACGGCACTCAGAGATTCGAGGTGGATGGCGCCGACGCTGCTGCCGAATTCGTGATGCGGCACGGTTTGACAGAGGCCGCGGCCGAGATCGTCTGGGATGCTGTCGCTCTTCACACCTCGGCGGGCATTCCCAACCGCAAGCGGCCCGAGATCGCTTATAGCTACTTCGGCATTGCCGCCGACATCTTCGAGTTCGGCGTCGAGGAACTTCACGACATTTTCCTCGACGAGGATTTCCTCGACGCATTACATGACCGCTACCCGCGGCTGAATCTGCGTATGAACCTCACCCGCGCGGTGGCAGACCAGATCCGGGAAAAGCCCGCGAAGTTCGTGCCCTGGTCCTTCCCAGCCGACGCCGTCCACGGCCTCTACCCCGAGCTGCCGCTGCCGGGCCTCGGACAGATCGTTGCCAACGGACCTTGGGCCGACTGAAATGCGATGCCGACTGGCCCTCTTTGTAACCCGGTCGCTCCATCTCGGCCAGCCGGTGCCACGTAGTGCCGGTTAGTCGTGATTCCGCCGGCCAGTTCCTTTCGATGTCGGCTACCATTGTTCCTGACGGCTCCCTCATTGTCCTGGGCGCCGCATGCAACGGCGACGTGGCGACCTCCGCGGCGCTGCTTCTGCCGGACCCGTCCAGGAGATCTCTATCTGGAGCAGCTGGTCACATCGGACGCCGAGCAGGATCCGGTCACGGCGTACGTGGAGGGTGACACCCTCGGCGACAGGACGCGGCCGTCCTGGTAACAGAGTCGGAGGACTGGGATCAGCCGTACGGTGGAAAGCCGGTCAAGCTGAACAAGCACGAGGCGACCATGGGGCGGATCGGGACAGTTGTCGGACGCCGAACTGACCAGAGCGGCCAACGGAGTGGCAGATGCTCTGCGGCGACCCCGGCATCGACGCAGAGCATCTGCCGCAGTTCCCGCCCGCCGGCGATCAGAACCGTCCCTTGCGTGTCGTCACGCACGGCAGGAACGCCGAACGAGCCTGGGCCATGAGCGCCGGACTGCAGGGAGACCTTCACGTACGCGCTCCGCGTGCTCTCCCGCCGAGACAAAATCGTGGACGGTCGCGGCGGGAACTTCGGACCGTAGAGGCCGGAGTACAGCCGGGTGTTGCTGACGATCATGCATGACGTGATGGGGCTCGACCTGCGGTCCAGGCGGCATTCGCTGGTTCTCTGCCGAGGTGAAGTCCCGCTCGTTCGGGCTCTCCGCTGAGATGAAGGACCGGCAAGGTCACCGACACCGTACGGCGCATCCCCTGAGTGCATGTTTGAGAAGATCCTTCATGTTCGGCGTGGCGGCGTGACGAGGAGCGTCGGTGCCGTCAGGGTGGCCGGATGCCCCCTCGCCGCTACCCTCCGATCTGACCGACGCGCAATGGGAGCTGATCGAGCCGTTACTCCCCGAGCCGAACACCGGCGGCCGCCCGGAGCAGCACCCACGCCGAGAGATCGTCAACGCCGTCCTGTACATGGTGCGTTCCGGCTGCCCGTGGCGGTACCTGCCCACCGACCTGCCGCCCTGGCAGACCGTGTACTGGTACTTCCAGCAGTGGGGGCAGGCCGGCGTCACCGAGACGCTGCTGGCCGAGCTGCGCGTCAAGGCCCGGCGGCAGGCGGGCCTTGACGACGAGCCGTCGGCGGGGATCAGCGACTCGCAAGGTGTCAAGGGCGCCGACACCGTCGGGCGTGACAGCGCGGCTATGACGCGGGCAAGGAGGTCAACGGCCGTAAGGGGTTCATCATCACCGACGCCGGCGGCCTGCTGGTTACGGTCGCGGTGCTGGCCGCAAGCTTGCAGGATCGCGACGGCGCCAAGACGGCCCTGCTGTCGGCGTACCTGACCACCCCTATCCGACATGTCTTCGCCGGCCGGCTGGTGGAGTGGGCGCGAGACACGCTGCGCACCACCTTGGAGATCGTCCGAAAACCCGCTGACCAGCCAGGATTCAACGTCATCGCCCGCCGGTGGGTAGTCGAGCGGACGCTGGCCTGGCTGACCGCCTGCCGGTGCATGGCCCGCGACTACGAACGCGACCCCGTCATCTCTGAAGCGATCATCCGCTGGGCCGCCATCTCGGGCATGGCCCGCCGGATCACCCGAGGCGGACCCGCACACGCCAGCCCCGCTACGTCTACGACTGACGCTGATCGCCCATCTCAAACACGCACTCAAAACCACGGCTTGACGAACCGCCGGATGCGGGCCCGCATGTCCGGTGGTGTGAGAGGAGGGTGAGGCGGCCTCACCCTCCTACTCGATACGGGATTCTGCGACGTGCTGTTACGGTCCCTACAGCCATTCTCGGCGGACCCTGATCGGGCCGACGGGAGTTATACGCAGCAATCCGCAGCGCAACATTGTTACTAGGCTCTGCCAACTTTCAGCAGTGTACTACGCCTTGATATGTGGCGGTCGAGTAGTTCTCGTCCCTATAGAGGCGACCCGCATCCACCAGTACGCAGGGACTGTCGGGCCCGTTGTTCCACACTAGCTTAATGTTGTAGCCCCAGGCGCAGTTGTTTTTCACTATGACACCCCTCCAGAGCCCAGGAAGGCCCCCTTCCTCGGATATTTTGTCTATACAACTTATATAAGCCGCTTGACCTGCGGTCTGAGCGCTTGCGCTGCCTACTCCAGCAATCAGCAGGACTGCGACCCCCGAGGCTGCAATCAACGGTCTAAATCCTGCTCGCACCTTCATTGAACCTCTTGGATTGGAAGATCGTCGGGTTGTAGACGACAGTACAACACGGCACCGCAAAACGCCACAAAGATGACACAGAATGCACCGCGCGAAAGACAAGGCGCCGGTCGTTCTTGTCAGTTATGCGTGAGAGTATGGAAGGTAAACGGACAACGGTAAGGCGAGCGCTACCAGCGCACGGGCGCGTCTACGTATCGCCATACTGAACCGGCGTTCGCCGTCCCTACTGAAGTCTGATCTGAGAGGGCATTTGATTTGAGCAGATTGCGTCTTATGTCCTAGTAGGTACCTCGCCAGGTTGGGGTGGTTTCGTCTGTTATGCGCTTGGTGAGGTTGTTGATCGAGGCGATGTGGATCATGGCTTGGGAGCTGGCGGGCAGGGTTTCATAATCGCGGGTTAAGCGACGGTAGAGCATGAGCCAGCCCAGGCTGCGTTCGACGACCCAGCGGCGTTTGGCGACGTGGAATCCGCGGGTTTCAGTCTTTCTGGCCACGACTTCGACGTCGATGCCTAATTTGGCGCCGTGCTGGATTACGGCATTTCTGAAGCCGGAGTCGACCCAGGTTTTTGATATCGCCGGGTAGGCGGTTTTGGTTTGGTCGAGTAGCCGTATCCCGATGACGTTGTCGGACAGGCCTGCGGCGGCGACGGTCACGGCGAGGATGATGCCGAGGGTGTCGGTGACGATGCCTCGCTTGCGGCCGACGATCTTCTTGCCTGGGTCGGTGCCTTGGCTGGTGAGGGGCACGTTGGTGGAGGTCTTGATGCTCTGGGTGTCGATCACGCAGGCGGTCGGTTCGGCCCTGCGGCTTCCTTGACGCGGGCCAGGCCGGTCAGCTCGTAGTTGAGTTGGGCGAAGATTCCTTCGTCGCGCCAGGCTGCGTAGTAGGCGTAGACGGTGTTGTAGGACGGGAAGTCGTGCGGCAGGTATTTCCAGGCGATTCCTGTCCTGTTGACGTACAGGATTGCGTTGAAGACGTCCCGTAGGTCGACCGAGGCTGGCTGGCCGGTGAGCCGGCGGTCGAGTCGGGCTTGCCGCCAGGCGGTTAAGGTGGGCTCGATTAACGCCCAGCGGGCATCGGATATGTATTCTGCCATGA
Source organism: Nonomuraea sp. SYSU D8015 (assembly GCF_008065375.1). Taxonomy (GTDB): domain Bacteria; phylum Actinomycetota; class Actinomycetes; order Streptosporangiales; family Streptosporangiaceae; genus Nonomuraea. The sequence continues at coordinate 111,158 of NZ_VJYI01000004.1, read as the reverse complement.
ACGAGCGGAAGCCATACCCGGACGCACACCCACCTTCTCCAAGAAGATCCTGTCTCATCCCAAGACGCCGGACATGTCACCGAATGTGACCGAAAGTTGACGCTCGCGGCTGGGCAAGAGGCCTGATCTGCGGTACGCCGGACACATGACCGAACGGCGACCGTACCCCAGCGATCTGTCCGACGCACGCTGGGCGCTCATCGAGCCAGTCCTGGGCGCCTGGCGCGCCGAACGCCGCGGCAGGGGCCTGGACATCGGCCGCCCCTGCGAGCACGACCTGCGCGCCATCATGAACGCCATCCTCTACTCCACCACACCGGCATCCCCTCGCGCTACCTGCCGCATGAGTACCCACCCTGGCAGACCGTCTCCGGCTACTTCGCCCACTGGCAAACCGACGGCATCTTCGCCCAGCTCATCGGCCTGCTGCGCCGATTAGTCCGCACCGCCGAGGGCGCGACCCCGACCCAAGCGCCTGCATCATCGACGCCCAAAAGCGTCAAACCTCCACCAACGCCTCCGCCACCAGCCAGGGGTACGACGCCGGCAAGAAGATCGCCGGCCGCAAACGCAGCATCGCCACCGACACCCTCGGCCTGCTGATCGCCGCCCTGGCCACCTCCGACGGCATCTCCGACGGCGCCGCCGGCCTCCCCCTGCCACACCACTGGGTCGCCGAGCGCACCCTCGGCTGGCTCATGCTCCACCGCCGCCTGGCACGAAGCCCTGCCGGCCCGTTCCGAAGCCATGATCCACATCGCCATGATCGACTTCATGACCCGCCGCATCGCCCGCGAATCCACCCCAACCTGGCGAGGCACCTGAAACACCACCCAGACAGAACTCACGGGATCGTACATCCGCTGAGAGGCTTGAGCACAGGTATCGGCCAGGAAGTGCCTCTCCAGTATTCGCGGTGGAGCTCGATGTACCGCTTGATCTGCGAGACCTCACTCACCCCGAACTGGTCGGCAAGGTAAGCCACGACCCGGCCGGAACATCCAGCGGGTCGGACAGGAACCGGCCCAAGAGCCGCACCGTGTCAGCTGCAGAGCGAACCCGAGCCGATGTTGATCGCCACGGCGGCGGGCGATCAGGAGGAGGGTTCGACGGCTGCCGCGCTCACCGCGAAGACGCCGCGCATCGCGACGTCAAGGCCCTGTCGCGTCGCCGCCAGGACCTGGTCGGGTCTGTCGCCCTGCTTCATGCTGACCAGCCGGGTGACATTGGCGGCGCCCATCAGCGCGCCGATCATACCTGCGGCGGTGATCCGGTCGAGTTGGCCGGGGTAGGCTCCGTGCAGCGCCTCGGCCAGTTGCAGCTGGGCTTCCTGCAGATGATGCATCGTTCGTGCCTGCACCTCCGGCACCGTCAAGATGAGCCGCACACGGAGCGAGTAGGGGATGCCGGTGACCTTGTCGGTGTCGCCGTCGAGGTGGGCGAAGGAGGCGATGAGCTCTTCCCCGAGACGTACCAGAAGGTCGACCGGCTGTTCGTCCGGGCCACGCTCTGCGATCAGCCGCAGGGCGGCGTCCAGGCGCTGCCGGTCGCCGGAGAAGAGGATGTCCTCCTTGCCGGCGAAGTAGTTGAAGAGCGTCTTTGTGGAGACCTCCGCAGCCGCCGCGATCTCGGCGACCGTGGTCTGGGTGTATCCCTTTTCCGCGAACAGCCGCGCCGCGGCCGCGACCAGCGCGCGGCGCGTGGACTCCTTCTTGCGTTCCCTAAGGCCCAGCGTCTGCTCCATGTGCATAGCGTACATGGAGAGAAAGTTTACATCCAAGAGGAAATTTCATTGGCTTGTAAATTTAGCTTGAGTGTAGTTTCATGGCCTGTGTTCCAACCCACACTCACAAAGCCCGAAGAGACCGGAATGCGCCCGCCGCAGGCGGCACCCGTGTTCGCCGCTGGCAGCGCACGAGGAATCGGACCTGCTCGTCCACTGGACGCCGGAGCCTCCCTTGGGCTCGATGTCTGGTGCACCTCCACCGAACCACGACGGCTTCTCCGCCAGTGAGATCCAGGTGGAATGCCTGAGCCGGTCTCAGTCAGCCATCTCAGGCTCTTGCACTGCACCTGTCCCTCAAGCCGGTAACAGCCGAGAAAGGAAAGGGATACCACACATGTCCATCGAAGAGATCAAGGACATCGTCCGTCGCTACCTCGCCGGTGGCAGGCAGAACTGGGAAGCGGTCGTTGACCTTGGCCGCATGAAGGTCGTCGATACGCCCGGCATGCCCGACACCTACGACGTGGAGACGCTGCTCCAGCATGGGGAATCGGACAACCCACGGGAGTTTTTCGAAAACCTGAGCGGAGGCGTCCAGGACATGATCGCCGAGGAGAACAAGGTGGTCGTGCGGTGGACCATGGTGGGCACGGCCAAGAAGCCCTTCAAGCACCCCCTTCTAGACGTCACCGTTCCGGTCGGCACCACGATTTCGCGCAGGGGAGTCAGCATCTTCACCCTGGACGGAGGAAAGGTCATCGAGGAGCGGACCTACGAGGACCGACTGGGCGTGCTCGAGCAACTCGGCTTGGCGCCGACCCTCCAGTAGCCGGCAACGCCTTACCACACCAGCCGGCATTCGGAATCTCACCAGCCACGACGTGATTGACGCCGACCCGAGGCCGCCGGGTGGGGAGCACAGCGACCATCAGACGGATGCGCGCCGCCTCACCCGGCTCTGGCGGATCAACAAGAGCAAGATCAACGCTTCAGGCGCTCATACCAGACGCGAGCCACGATTCTGATCTTGACAGGAATCTATCGCAAATCGTCATTTCAGCCACTTGGCCGTAGTGCCTGCCGACCCGAAGATGGTCCCCATGCATGAGGAAACGGACATCGTCGGCGGTGATCTGCTGGCTCTTCCGGACAGCGTCACGGCGCGGGAAGCGCTCGACTGGGTCCGGCGGATCGAGTCGGAATCGTTGGCCAATCACAGTATTCGCGCCTTCCTGTTCGCGCGTCTGCTCGCCCGGCACCGTGGGATGCGGCCGGGCTCGGACTACGACCCCGAGCTGTTGTTCCTGGCGTGCGTGCTGCACGACGTCGGGCTGACCGATGAGGGCAACGGCAGCCAGCGCTTCGAAGTGGACGGTGCGGATCTGGCCGCGGAGTTCATGACCGCGCGCGGCTTCGCCGCCGAGGCGGTCGACACGGTCTGGGAGGCCATCGCGCTGCACACCTCGATGGGGATCGCCGAGCGGCGTGGCGCGGTATGCGCATTGCTCCACGGCGGCACCGTCATCGACTTCACCGCGCTGGGCAGCGAGTTCATTACTGATGCCGCCGCCAAGCTGATCCACGACGCCTACCCGCGGTTGTCCGTGGTACGCGCGTTGGTCGACGCGATCGTCGGTCAGGTCGCCGCCCGCCCCGAGAAGGGCCCGCCGATCACCGTGCCCGGCGAACTGGCCCGGGAGCGCGGCGAGCGCGGAAGCTCGCTTCTGGAGGACCTGGCACTGGCCGGACCACGTTGGGGGAGCTGAGCCGGGCCCGCCTATGAGGCGGCGAACGTCTTGCGGTAGTCCGCGGGTGACGTGCCGAGCAGCCGGCGGAAGTGGGTCCGGAAGTTGGCCGGGGTGCCGAGACCGCAGCGGTCGGCGATCTGCTCGATGCTGAGGTCGTTGCGCTCGAGGTATTCGCGAGCGAGGTCGATGCGCGCCGCGAGCAACCACTGCAGAGGTGACACGCCCGTCTCGGCGACGAACCGGCGGGCAAGGGTTCGTTCGGACAGCCCCGCGTGCCGGGCCAGGTCGGCGACCGTAAGCGGGCGGTGGAGCTGTCCGAGCGCCCAGGCCCGGGTGGCGGCCAGCGACGTGCCGCGCTCCGGAGGAACACTGCGCTGGATGTACTGCGACTGACCACCCCCGCGATGCGGCGCGGCCACGATGTCCCGGGCGATGTCGTTGGCGACCCGAGCCCCCAGATCCGTTCGGGCGATGTGCAGGCACAGGTCGATGCCAGCCGAGATGCCGGCGGAGGTCAGCACGCTGCCCTCGTCGACGTAGAGGGCGTCGCGGTTGACCCGGACCCGTGGGAACTGCTCGGCGAGCTGATCGGCGTGGCGCCAATGGGTCGTGGCCTGGCGTCCGTCCAGGACTCCGGCCGCCGCCAACGCGAACGCCCCGGTGCAGATCGACACGATACGTTTGCCCTGATCGTGCGCCTTGGCGAGCAACTCCAACACCGCCGGCGCAGGTCGCGCGTCCAGCGCATAGCCGGGAACGATGATCGTGTCGGCGCGGCGCGCCATGTTCAGTCCGCCGGTCACGCGCACGGCGAAGCCCGCATCCGTCGCCACCTCGCCCGGCTTCTCGGCGCACACCGTCATCCGGTACGGCGTACCTGACCGCTGTGCGAACACCGACGTCGGGATGCCCAGGTCGAAAGGGATCACACGGTGGAGGGCGAGAACGGCGACACGGTGGACAGCCATGGCGGAAATTTATCGCATAGGCGCATTTCAGTCACCAGAGGGTACCATCCATCGGGACGCTTCAGGGTGAGGGAGTGAACGAGCGAATCGTCGCCTTCGTGGTCTTCGAGGGCTTCCAGCATCTTGGCCTGGCCGGGCCGCATGAGGTGTTCCGGCAAGCGGGTAGCTACTCGTGCGTCGTCGTGGCGTCGCGCCCTGGCCCCGTTCGTGCCGGGAGTGGTCTGCCCGTGTACGCCGAGCACGGTGTCGATACCCTGGACCCCTCCGAGATCGACACGTTGGTGGCCGTGGGCGGCCCGGGTGTCTTCCGGGCCAAGCACGATCCAAAGCTGGCCGCTTGGATCGGGGTCGCGGCCAAGGGCGCTCGGCGGGTGGCCTCCGTCTGCAGCGGCGCGTTCTTGCTGGCCGCGCTCGGCTTGCTGGACGGCCGGCGAGTCACCACGCACTGGGCTCGCGCCGAACGCCTCGCCCGCGAGTATCCCAACGTCCGCGTGGACGGTGGCCCGACCTTCATCAACGACGGGCATGTATGGTCCTCGGCAGGGGTGAGCGCCGGGATGGACCTGGCACTGGCGCTGGTGGAGGAGGACCTGGGACGGCAGGTCGCCCTGGACGTGGCCCGCCGTCTGGTGTTGTTCCCGCGCCGGGCGGGAGCCCAGTCGCAGTCCAGCGTGGCGCTGTGGTCGATCCAGCCGTCCACCGACCCCATCCGGGCAGCCGTGGCGGCCATTCATGCCGAACCGGGCGCCAGGCACGACATCAAGGATCTGGCCGCATGCGCCGGGCTCAGCCCGCGCCATCTGCAGCTCCGCTTCACCGCCGAACTCGGTCTGCCGCCGAGCGCCTACGTCGAACGCGTACGCGTCGAGGCGGCCCAGCGAGCGCTGGCGGAGACCGACGACCCGGTCGAAGTCATCGCGCGCCGCTACGGTTTCGGCACCGCCGAGACGTTGTGGCAGACGTTCCACCGCCGCCTCGGGGTCGCGCCGTCGGATTACCGCGGCCGTTTCACATGATCTCCCTCGAAGGGAGACCCATGACGACCCATGGATTGCTGATCTTCAACGAGGCCAGGGAACTCGACTTCACCCCAGCGAGGTCCTGCGGGAGACGCGATGCTCCCCGCCACTCTGCTGCTCGCTGGGGCAGCGTTCACTGTTGGCGTGATCGCCCACGGTGCCGCTCGCCGAGTTCGCCACCGACCGCTTCATCGCATGTCTCGGCATGGCCGTCTTGATCAACCCGCGACGCCGCCCGTCTCGATCGATGACCCAACCCCATGCGCCGTCGGCGTTCTGAGGTTAATCGCCACAGTGATGAGCCTGCAAAGGGTTCACCCTCGTACGCGCAGGCCGGAACATGATGGATCAGGGAGTTGCCGCCGAGGCCTTGCGTAAGAATGCGGTATGAGGGGTCTTGTGCCGTTGCTGGCAACAATCTGTCTCGTCGGTTTCTGTGTCATGCTCGCCGTACAGGCCGGGTCTGAGGAGGATCCGGACCCGGCCGACGGTACGGCCGGAGGCCCAGCTGCCCGTGCTGCCAGCCAAGAAGGCGCTGCGACTCGACTACGCCGTGCTGTACGACCCGGAGGTGTCCAGGAACCCGCGGCCGCGCACCATTCCTGGCGGGTGGGGAACAGCTCCGGCGAGAAGTGGCGGATCGAGGACGCGCTCGGCTTCGTCCCCAAGGATGGCGGGCAGGCGGTGTCGCCCTTTGCAATCAGCGACGATAGCCGGCGCTTCGCCTATCTCCGGCGTTCCGACCGTGTCCTGGTTGTCAGAGACCTCGCCAGCGGGGCGACCAAGCGGGTCTCCACCAGGGTGTACCAGCCCGGCGACGACTCATGGAACGTCGTGCTCTTCTTCTATGGAGAAGGCGAGCAGCTGTTCATGTGGAACGCCGGCCGCGAGAGCGAGCTGATCGATCTGTCGTCGAAGGCGCGTCTCCACGTCGGTGTAGAACTTGCCCGTGACCTTCTGGATGCGCGCGCCGACGGCGGTCGTGTCATCGTGCTGGCCGGCAAGGAATTACGAGTCCGTGAGGACTGGAAGTAGGGTCACGTCCGTCGATCTCGCGCTGCCGTACGACCTGGAGACCGTCAACGCCGTCCGCCCGCTGGGCCGCGACGGCGTGCTGCTCCGCGCCGAGCGGAGCCGGACCTGGCTCGATCACGGCTACTGTGACTGGGCGCTTCAGTTGGCGGAATTCGCCAACTCTGTCCGACGGCTGCGAGTCCTCCTGTACGGGAGGATGAGCCTGATCGTGTTCCGCCCAGCGCGCCGCGGCGCATCGCTGCAGCGGTGAAGGCGCGATGCCGGGCCAGGCCCGCCGTACTTCTGCTGGTCACGTGACCATGGCAAGCTCGTAGGCCGAGATGGGACGGAAAGTGGACAGCGCTGCCACCAGGTCAGCCTCAGCAATGCTCGAACCGTTGAGCATGACCAGCGCATCGCCCGACCTGGCGAAGACGGTGACCCAGGAGGACCCGGCACCGGTCCGGACCCATCGGTCGCCCGGGAGCGATTTGCACCGCAGCGGAACTCCGTAGTCCTCGGTGACCGCCAGGCAGGAATCTCGCGGGTTTCCAGCCGGGGCGGGCCAGACCGTGACCTGGATCTCGGAGAATCCCCGATTCGGCGTGGCGTCCCGCCAGTACTCCAGCCAGGTAGACGGTTCCGACTCCCGCTGCCCGGCGGCATTGAGATCCACGTGGACCAGCCGGTAACCCTGGATCGCTGGAGCGATCAGCGGCACGCCGGACCTCTCGAAGCTGCGGACTTCGAACCAGGCCAGGATCTGCGGCTTGTACTGCGCCGCGCCCCAGGATCCGAAGGGCACGACTACGGCCAGGGCTACCGCCCACCAGCGAAGGGGCGACATGAATGACCACGCCGACAGGGCGAAGCCAACCACACCACCGACCACGTAGATAGGGGCGACAAGGGCCGGTAGAGGTCCGAACAGCTCCGACGCCGGGACCGGCACCAGCACCGCGAGGGCACCGATGAGCAACCAAGTCGCAGAGCCCCCGACAAGACCGGCCATGCCCCAGCGCGGCAGCCCGGCCATCTGCGCACCCACTGTGCCCAGGATTATCGCCAGGAGGAACATGGCCGACAGGAGAGCGGTCCCGTAGAGCTCCTCCTGCAAGTCCGCCCAGATGATAGCCGTCGGGATAATGCCCGTCACCAACCCGATGAGGGCTGCACGCCCCAGGACAGCTCTGGTCGATAAATCCTGCATGTCCCTATTGTTGCCGCTGGCCATGCCAGAACGAGTTCAGAACAACTCGATCGAGGGCGAAGGTGAGCTGGTCAGCCATCGCGGGAAAGCCGCTGACCTTGTCCTGATCAGCGGCCCGAACGGGCCCGGCCCCGGGCAGTGCCCAGGTTCCAACGTGTCCACGGCTCAGCACGGGTCCGCCAACTCAAGTGCACATCCGCCAGCTGAAGCGCTCAGTCACACTGCCCGCCTGGACCGTGTGACGGGCATGAGGTGGTCGATCGGGTCGCTCGCCGGCGTCACCGGCTCTGTCACGGATTCGGTGGAGGCAGATGATGATCTGGGCAAAAGGTCCTCCCTGCGAGTGGCCGATCGGCGGGTTGGCGGAGGCCACGTGTACGCCGTCGTCATCGGCTACTGGGAAAGCGGCATCGCTCCTCGCCGAGAATGTCAGCGCGGCGCGGATTTGATGTCAAGGTTTCACGATCTCGCGCATGGGGTGCAGGCCGGCGTTGCGCGGGACGCGGTCGCCGAGCGGCCGGCTCAGCTCGACCGTATACGGCGTGGCCGGGTTGCCCCGGCAGTTGTGGAAGTCGCCCGGAGCGCGTTCGACGCCGATGACCAGGCGTACGTCCCGATCCGTCTCCTCCAGGCCGGCCACCCGGATTCGCCCGTCGGCCGACTGCCCGCTGGCGCAGGCCTGTTCGGTCACCAGCAAGTGGAGGCTGTTGCCGGTGGCCGGCTTCGCCGGGTCGAGGGCGACTTCGGCGACGCCCAAGTCGCCCAGGTCCCGTTGCAGGTTGCAGCCGCCCGAGCTGCGCATGTGCCAACTCGGGCGACCGTCTGCGGCCGGCGGGCCGAAGCGCTCGACCACCAGGAAGTCGTGGGTGACTGTCGCTCTCCCGCGCTCCTCCGGCTCATCGAACTCTTTGATGAGGGCCACGCGCTCACCGGTCTCCTCGACGATGCGCCACTTGTCCAGGTCTTTGACCGGGCGGACCTCGTGCCCCTCGAGCGCGGCCTGCCCGTCCGGGCCGAGCTGGGTCGCCGGACGGCCGGTGCTCATCACGTCCAGCGGGATCGGCCGGTCATGGCAGGTGTACGTGGGCTCGGCGGCGTCCACCAGAGGCGATCCGCAGCCGGCGACGAAGAGCAGGAGCCCGACGATTCCCTTCATGCCTTGTACGACGTGGATATGGGCCGCCCAGTTCAAGAGACAGCAGTCCACGCCACCCGCCAGACCACTGAAATTCTCGGCGCGGTCAACTCCACGGCCTCGACGTCACTGATGCTCGAGGTCGCCACGGCGTGTTCCCCATGGGCTGCTGGTCGGGATGCAGGTACCGGGCGCTCGCCCGGCTTCCAAGCGGCGCATGAGACAACCGCCGGCAAAATATCCGCCCGGCCTGCTGGCACATCCAAGTGGTCGGCTTTCTTCGGCTGCGTGTCGTGTTCGGCGGCGCGCCAATCGTCTTTGTCATGAGGGCAGATAGCCCAGCTGCGAAGGGAGGCGGAGGGCGCCGTGGCGGATGAGGACAAGAAGCGACAAGCGCATCGAGCCCTGGTGGATCGCGTACTGAACGGGGAGGGCCGCGCATCTGCGGAGCAGCGGGCGCGCGCCTTCGGCAACGACGGCCTCTCCCCGCCGTTGGACGTGCTGATCGGCAAGGTCGCCGACAGGCCGGCGCAGGTCACCGAGGAGGACTTGGCTGCGGCGAAGGCGTCGGGCTGCACTGAGGACGAGCTTTTCGAGCTGGTGATATGCGCCGCGGTCGGCCAGTCCGCCCGGCTGTACGAAGCCGGACTGGCCGCCCTGGCGGAAGCGACCGCCAAGGGGAGGCCGGATCATGCGACTTGACACCCTCAACCACGGTTACGGCCCCGGAACCAGGCTGCTCTTCGCGCTCATCCGGCTGTTCTCCGGGCACCCGGTGCCGGACGCCGCCAAGCTGGTCTTCTACCGGCCCGACTTCTACGGCGCCCTGGCCAAGGAGTTCACGCACGAGGCGATGCGCGGGCCGTCCGCCTGGTCGGTGGGCGACCGGGAGTTGATGGCGGCCTACGTGTCCAAGGTGAACGAGTCCGCGTTCTGCGTCGGCGCGCACACCGCGACCGCGAGGCAGGCGTACCAGGACGGGCCACGGGTCGCGGCGGTGCTCGCCGACCTGGAATCGGCCCCTATCGAGGGGCCGCTGCGGGCAACGTTGCGGATGCTCGGCAAGCTGACCCGGGAGGGAAAGGTGAGCGCCGGGGACATGCGGGAAGTGCTGGCCGCCGGTGTCTCACCGCAGCAGGTCAAGGACGCGCTGGCGGTCTGCGCCGCCTTCAACACGACCGACCGGCTCGCCGACGCCTTCGGGTTCGAGCTGCTCAGCCCCGAGGGCTTCGAGGCAGGAGCCAAATACCTGCTCAAGCGGGGTTACCGGTAGCCCGCCACGATGTTGTGAACTGTGTGAGAGGTGCGGCCCTCACGGCCGGTTCGTATCGGGGGCCGTGTTCTGAGGGCGTAGCGGCAGGAGCGTGAGCGCGAACCATCCCTATTCGTCGTGCTGTCGGCGCACCATCTCGGTGATCCAGATGGGCGCGAACGGAGACGTGCAGCCCGGTGGAGTCGGGTAGTCCTTGAGCACCTCCAGGCGCTCACCGATGTCGAGTGCACGAGCGCGGTGCTCGGCGTGCTCGATCCCGATCTGAGCCAGGCAGTGGTTCATCGCCCACTGCAGGCGATCCGGCGCGTCTTTCATCTCCGCCTCGATGACGTCGAGCAGTCCTGCGAGGTCGAGTCCCTCAGGCTTCTTCGCCACGCGTTCGGTGGTCAGCGCCCAGCCGGCACTCGCGACCACTGGATCCGGATCGGCGGACCAGGCCAGGCGCAGCTCTTCGGAGTGCGGGTTCTTCTTCACCACGTAGTTCACGAGCCAGTCGTGCACCTTGGGGGTGCGCGCCTCGCGCACCATGACGTCCAACTCCTCACGCCCGAACGCCTTCGGGCGGCAGATCAGGATCGCCAGCAGTCCCGCCGCGGTGTCACCCGTCTCCCAGAGCCGGCACGCGAGCTCCTGCTGCGTCTTCAGCCGCTTCGCGAGCGCCCGCAGCTTGCTGAGGTTCACACCGTGATCGTCACCGTGTCTCTCGTTGACCTCGCGGGTCTTCGGGTCCTCGAGCTCGGCCAGCTCGGCCATCACCTCGGCCACCGTCGTCTCGGTCAGCGTCGCCTCGGCCACCTCTGCCTCCTGTCCATCACGTGCGAGATTCAGGCTACGACCTAAGTCGGCCTTCCTGTCGTAGACGCCGGTTCGGCGGCTGCCACCGACACGAAATCTCCTCATATAAAGCGACGATCCGCTCATCAACTTCGTCTTCGGCTTGGTGTGCGGAACGAGCTGTCTCGGCATCGGCAGGCCTGCTCACTCCGAGGTCACGCCGGTGCCGCCGCGCCGGGCCGAGCCGTCAGCTGGTGCGCGGCCAGGAGCGACGTCCATGTCAGGACGAGCGCGATGGCGAGGGCGAAGGCGACATTGGCCGCCCGGGCGCCCTGCGACGCGAAGATCGAGATCCACGTCACCAGGAAGAGCGCGCCGGTCACCGTACTGAAGGCCGCCCAGCCGCGGCGGCCGGCCGCCGCGAACCGTCGGCCGAAGGCGAAACACGCGGCGATCAGCGCGAGAAAGGCGACTCCGGCGACGAGGAAGTGCACCAGCCCGTGCGTACTCATGCTCGTGGGCGGGCCGAGGGGTGTCCCCGGCGGGAAGCCGTCGGCGGGGTCGGCGGAGAAGAAGGCGGCGGCGACCATCCCGGCACCGAAGACGCCCACCAGCCGCGGCCCCCAGGTGCCGCCCCGGCCCGCCGGACCCCGTACCCGGTGCAGGCCGGCCGCTCCCGCCACGAACAGCAGGCCGCTGACCGCGAAGTTGGCGATCTGGATCCATCCCTGGTCACCGTTGCTCAGCATGCTGGCCGGGTGCCGGCTGATGTCGAACCCGTCCCTGGTGAGCATCTGCAGCAGGACCACGACGATGTAGAGGGGGCCGGCGACGATGCCGCACATCAGCATCGTCCGTGTCGCCCCGCCGGCCGCTGTGGTGGTGAGGTTCTCGGTCATCGGTCTACTCCTCTCATGAGAACGGGTCAGCCGTTGCCGTCTCTGCCGGTCTCGGGAGCGAAGTGCTGCACGGCGAACGCGACGGCCGCGGCGATGTCGTCGTCGCCGGTGCCCCAGGCGGCCTGGACCACAGGCCCCCAGGCGTGGCAGCCGGCGGTGGCGAACTCCTGCACCTCGGGCGTGTCCCCATAGGTCGCGGGGTCGAACGTGACGCCGCGCAGGAAGAGGTCGAGGCCGAGCAGCGTGAGGTCCCAGCCGCCGCCGATGCCGATCGTGGCGCCGGGCCCGTACGTGCGCACCATCTCATCGACCGTCTCGGCGGGTGCGGCGTGCTCCAGCTCCAGGACGGTCCCGCCGTCGCCGCCGGGCGCGAGGCGCACTTCGACCTCGGTGAGCATGCCCTCCCCCAAGCCCCAGGTCACCTTGATCAGACGGGGCTTCTCGCAGCGCAGGATCTCCCCGCCGGCGTTGCCCTTGAGCTGGTACGTGCCGCCGAGCCGCAGGTCGCCCTCGATCGGGGCGAGCCATCGGCTGATCCGGTCGGGGTCGGTGCAGGCGTTCCACACGTCCTCGATCGAGGCGTCGTACGTGCGCCGCAGCAGCAGCGAGCGCCCCGCGCCGGCGGCGACCGGCTGGTTGCCGATCTCCCGGTGGGTGGCGTTGACCTGGTTGACGATGTCGATCATTCGTCTTCTTCCTCCTCGTGGTCCGGGTCCGGTCGTCCATCCGTGGACGGCGTCTCGCCAAGCGGATGGCGGCGCTCGCGCCTGGCGCGCGCCAGTTCGGCGGCCAGCGCGTTCAGGCGCCCGCTCCAGAACCGGCGCAAGCGCTCCAGCCGCATGCCGTCCTCCCCGAGTGGCACGGAGTCGACGCCGTATGGCGCTGGGGTGGCGACCGCGCCGCCGAGCACGTCGAGCGCGTGCACGGGCCCAAGAGTCTCACCTGCGACTTATATAAGTCAAGGCTGAACAAGGTGAAGAGGAGCCGGGGTGCGGGGGGCACGCCGCATGGACGCCGGGTCGGCCGCTTCACCGTACGGACGTGCCCGTGGACCCCGTGGGGAACTGCTCGATGCCGAGCACCCTCAGCAGCTCCAGCCGCTCACGGGTCTCAGAGTCCGCCGGGGTGAGCACCAGCAGTTGCTGACGCTGTGACGATCACCGGCCGCGACGCCGTCGGGCTGATGCGTCCCCGGTACGGCACCCATCCGCCTGCCGGTCGCGACCTCCGTGACGGCCCACGAGCTTCTCGGATGCACCACCGATTGAAGGTCTATAGCGGTTGAACCGGGAATTGTCCCGCCCAAGTTTACACCGAAAGTTCAACGATACCGTTGAAGGTATGGATATCAAGGACACGGCCCGGCCGCTCGACGGCGCGGGCGTCTCGGCGTTCCTCCGGTCACTTCCCACCAAACCCCTGCTGCTCGGCCTCGGCGAGGCCAGGCACTTCGTAGGGGAGCTGGGCGAGCTGCGCAACGAGATCTTCCGGCATCTGGTCGAGCACGAGGGCTACCGGTCGTTCGCCATCGAGAGCGACTGCCTCATGGGCCTCCTCGTGGACGACTACGTCACGACGGGCGCGGGCACGCTCGACGACGTCATGGAACGCGGCTTCAGCCACGGCTTCGGCGCCTCACCGGCCAACCGCGAGCTCGTGCGCTGGATGCGGGCGTACAACGAGGAGCATGACGAAAAGCTCCGGTTCTTCGGCTTCGACGGCCCTCTGGAGTATTGGGCGGCGAGCCCGCGGCAGGCGCTCACCGCTCTCTACGCCCTCCTCGACGGTCCGCTCCCCGGCACTGTGGTGACCAGGGAAACCCTCGACACGCTGCTCGGCCCGGACGACCGGTGGGAGAACGAGGCCACGGCCATGGATCCGTCCCTGTCGATCGGCCGGTCCGCCGACGCGCAGCGGCTGCGGCTGATCGCCGACGATCTGGTGGCGCTGCTCGACACGCAGGCGCCGCAGCTGAGCGCGGCGGACAGGGAGCGGGCGGCACTGTACGGGCGCACCGCCACCGGCCTGCTCCGCTATCACTACTGGATGGCCGACGCGTCCCCGGCACGGTGGACCCGGCTGTCGGCCCTGCGGGACGCGATGATGGCCGCCAACCTGCGTGCCGTCGCCGAGCACGGCCCGGCCCTGGTCTTCTCCTCCAACCTCCACCTGCAACGGAACAAGAGCTTCATGTCGTTCGGCGACCAGACGCTGGAGTGGTGGAGCGCGGGGGCGATCACCGAGACGCACCTGGGCGACCGGTACGCCTTCCTGGCCTCGGCCTTCGGCACGGCCGGCGACGACACCCCGCCCCCGGACACCGTCGAGGGGATCCTGTCCACACTCCCGTGGGACCACTCCCTCGTCGACGCCCGCCGCCTGGCCGAGGCCATCATGAAGCCCGCCCCGCGCGTCTCCCACGATTTCGCCTATTTCCCGCTGGACCCTGCCCAACTCGACACCATCGACGGCATCGTCTTCCTCAAGCAGGCCGTCAAGCTGGGAAAGCTGGGTTGACAGATCGTGGCGGGTGTCACCCGGGCTCGTCGAGGAGGAAGCGCAGGTCGTGCCGGCCCTTCGCGCCGAGTTTGAAGTAGACGCGGTAGAGGTGGTTGCTCACGGTGCGGGTCGTGAGGTGGAGCTCGTCCGCGATCTGCTGGTCGGTCATTCCGCCGGCCGCCAGCCGGGCGATCTGCCGCTCCCTCTCGGTCACCTTGGGCTCCTCCAGCATGCCGAGCGCCGGGGGTGCGGACCTGCCCACACCGCCGCGCCAGGCGGGCGCCCAGCAGGGCGGACGCGCGCGACTCCGGGCCTGCGTCCCGCGCGTGAGTACGCCGCCGAGGCCTGGGTCGTGGCCTCGGCCGCCAGCAGGTTCGCACCTGCGCGGGCGAAGGCGCCGGCGACCTGGTGGAGTGCCGGGCCGTCGTGCCGGGCCGCGGCGACGGCGTGCCGGGCGTACCACCGTGCGGGTGACTCCGGGAGGTCGGCCGCGATGTCGCCGAGCCGATCGGCCACGGCGGGCGCGGCGCCGAGCCGGACCACGTCGTGCAGCGCGATCAGTTCGTACCCGACCGCCCGGCAGGCGCGGGCGCGGGCGGCGCAGTCGAGGGCCTGTTCGACGGCGGCCCGTACGCCACCGTCCAACAGGGTCACCCGTGTGGTCGCCAGGTCGCCCCACAGCTCGAACACGGCCAGGCCCCGGCGGCGGGCGGCGGCGGCCTCCGCGTGGGATCGGCCGGCCAACTCCCGGTTCCCGGTCAGAGCCGCGGCGTGACTCAGTTCCGCGGCGATCAGGAACTCCAGGCCGGGCACTGCGGAGCCGAGGCGACGCCCCTCCATCAACAGTCGCACCGCGTCCTCGGTCCGGCCGCACAAGCGGGCGACCTGCCCTACCATGAAGACGCCCGCGCTCGTCATGAGATCGGTCACGCCCTCATAGCGGGCGTGCATGCGGGAGGCGATCTCCGAGGCGCCCGGCAGCGGGTCAGGCGCCAGACTCGCGGTCGAAAAATCCATCGCGGACCCGGTGGCGGTAGCGCAGCGGCGACTCGCCCACCTCGCGTTTGAATGCGGTGCTGAACGCGCTCTCGGAGGAGTATCCCAGGTCGGAGGCCAGCGATCCGACGCGGACATCGCCGTCACGCAGCGCGCGTTGCGCCAGCAGCATCCGCCAGCGGTTGAGGTAGGTCAGCGGCGGCATGCCCGCCACCGTACGGAAACGTTCGGCGAACGAGGTCCGCGACATCGCCGCCGCACGCGCCAGCTCCTCCAACCGCCAGGGCCTTCCCGGCTGGGCGTGCATCAAGGTCAGCGCCGGACGCAATCGCTCGTCGGTCAGCGCCCGCAGCCATCCCGCCGGTAGCCGGGTCTGCTCGACATAGGCCCGCAGCACCTCCAGCAGCAGGAGCTGGCCGTACTGCCGGATCGCGAACGCCGAGCCGATCCGGTTGCCGACCACCTCGTCGAACAGCCGGTCGAGGCTGCCGCGCAGGTTGGTCGCCGTGGCGGCGGACGCGCGGACGTGTCCCACGGGCGGAAGCGCCTGCATCAGCAGCGCCCGACCGGCCGGATTGAGATCGACACGAACGCCGATGACGACGTCGTCGGTACCGCGATCGGCACCGACGAGGAGAGTGGAGGGATCGCCCTCCTCAGGAGTGATCTCGCGGGGCGGCCCGTCTCCGGTGCCGCCCCGCACCTCCAGCCGCGACCGGTTGTTCAGGATCGCGACGTCGCCCGGCTCCAGCTCGATCGGCCCCTCGATGCCGTCGGCGGTCAGCCGGGCCCGGCCGCACACCGTCGCGATGAGCTTCAACGGGTCCTGGACGACGGCGCGCGACACCCACGGTCCCCGCACCGCGAATCCGCCGGTCAGCAGTCCGCGGATCTCGACGAGGTCGAAGACCTCCGAGAGCTGGTCACCGGCCATGTCCGTACTTTCGCGTAAGAAATGCCGGGCTCGCAACTATTCAGAGTACGGAGCGACGTGCGATCAGAGGGCCGAATGTCCTGAGGGGCACGCCGGGCGACGGCCGGTCACGGTAGCCATGGCCGCGGCCGGCCGGGCCACGGGCCGGGAAGATCGCCTGGAGGTCCGCATTCGCGGCCGATGGGCAGGCCGTGCGGGATAGCCTGGGGTGCCACGTAAAGATCGTCGTGAGGGGGCGGGTGAGTCGGTGACCGACTCTCGGGTGGCGGGCTTAGGCGGCTCGGGACTCATCGGTGAGCATCAGGTCGTGCGGCTGCTCGGCGAAGGCGGGCAGGGCGCGGTCTACCTGGCGGAGTCGCCCGCCGGCGGGCGAGTGGCGATCAAGGTGCTGCACGGGCGGCTCGCCGCCGACCCGGAGGTCCGGCGCCGGTTCCTGCGCGAGGCGGAGGTCGCCGCCAGCGTCGCGCCTTTCTGCACGGCGCGGGTGATCGGCACCGGGACGCTGGGCGAGCAGCCGTACATCGTCAGCGAGTACGTCCCCGGCCCGTCACTGGACGCCCTGGTACGCGGCGACGGGCCGCGCACCGGAGGCGGGCTGGACCGGCTGGCGATCAGTACGCTGACCGCCCTCGCCTCGATCCACCGCGCCGGGATCGTGCACCGCGACTTCAAGCCTGCCAACGCGATCCTCGGCCCCGAGGGGCCGGTCGTGATCGACTTCGGCATCGCCCGCACGCTCGACGCCATGACCACCACCAACCACGTGACCGGCACCCCGGCGTACATGTCGCCGGAGCAGCTCGGCGACCAGCCGCTCACGCCCGCCTCGGACATGTTCTCCTGGGCAGTCACGATGGTTTTCGCGGCGACCGGGCGCACGGCCTTCACCGGTGGCAACGTCCCGGCGATCCTGCATGCCATCCTGCGCAACCCGCCCGACCTGTCCGGGGTGCCCGAGCCGCTGTGCGCGATAGTGGCGGCCTGCCTGGCCAAGAACCCCGCCGACCGGCCGACCGCCGAGCAGGTGCTGCGCGACCTCACCTCCGGCGACGGCGCCGTACGCCCCGGCGGCGCAATCGACCGTACGCTCGGGGACTTGGAGCCGCCCGCACTGTCGGCGGCGTCCATCGCGCCCTCGGCCCTGGACGGCGCGATGACACGGCCCAGGCGCTCAGGCGTGCCGCTGCTCGTGGCCGGGGCCTTGCTGGTGGCGCTGGCGGTGGCCGCGGGCGTCCTGCTCGCGCCCTCCTGGCCGGCCGAGAACGAGGGCGGCGGCGGGAAGGCCGCGTCCGCCGTGGCCCGTCCGGTGCTCGACCTCGCGGCGTATCCGACGGTCGACGCGGCCGACGGCTTCGATGGCGCCGCGCAGGCACACTACGACGGCTACCAGCCCTTCGGCAACGAGGTGATGCCGACGATCAAGGCCGGGGGCGGCAGACTCACCGGCGAGGGTCGGGTCCCGTACTTCGGCTGGTTCGCCCTGCCCGGGGCGCCGTCCTCCGGCGACACGGTCAGCGTGATCACCCTGGGCGGGTTCGCGGGCACCGGTGAGCCGGAGGACAGCGTGTTCGTCGGCCGGGTCAAGGACGAGAACAACTACGTCGGTGCCTGGTACAACCACACCCGCAAGGAGATCGGCATCGACGTGCGGGTCGACGGCGAGTTCCGCCACGCCCCCAACAGCACCAGTCTGTCGCTCGCGCCCGGAGACCGCCTCGCCCTGGTGCTCTCGGGCGGCACCACGATCACCTCGTACGCCGAGACCGGCGGCGCCTGGCGGCGGCTGACCACCGCCGACCTCGATCTGCCGGCCACGCCGCAGGAGCGGACGCGGTGGCGCCACGGCTTCGCCTTGCGCGCCACGGCCGGCACGATCACCCTGGACGCCGCCGAGGGGTACAGCGCCGCCGGGTAATCCTCAGACGTTCACCGCGGAGGACCCGCCACGGCCATGTTCGTACTTTCGCGCAAGAAATGCGGACTGACAGCTATTCAGAGTACGGACGAACGGGTGCAGGGTGGTGGCATGACTCACAAGCAACGCCCCATCGGCTCCGGATTCACCGCGGCATCGACGGCCGACGAGGTGCTCAAGGGCATCGACCTGTCGGGCAAGAACGTCGTCGTCACCGGCGGCCATCGCGGGATCGGCCTGGAGACCACTCGTGCGCTCTGCAAGGCCGGTGCTTCCGTCACCGTGGCCGTACGCAACCCGGACCGCGCCGCCTCCGCACTGGCCGGGATCGAGCGCGTCGAGGCCGATCAGCTGGACCTCCTCGACCCGGCCTCGATCGACGCCTTCGTCACCCGCTACCTCGACTCCGGCCGGCCGCTCCACGTCCTCATCAACAACGCCGGCATCATGGCCGGCCCGCTGGTGCGAGATGCCCGCGGCTACGAATCGCAGTTCGCGACCAACCATCTCGGCCACTTCCAGCTGACTCTGGGCTTGCTGCCCGCCCTGCGCGCCGCTCACGGCGCCCGAGTGGTCAACGTGACCTCCGGCGGCCACCGCCTGTCCGGCATCCGCTGGGACGACCCGCACTTCACCACCGGCTACGACGACATGGGCATGCTCGCCTACGGCCAGTCGAAGACCGCCAACGTCCTGTTCGCCGTCGAGCTGGACCGTCGATGGGCCGAGGACGGGATCCGGGGCTACGCCGTGCACCCGGGCATCGTCGTCGGCACGAACCTCGGGCCCTACCTGGCCGAGGGCGAAGAGCGGACACCCTGGCTGAGCGACGGCGCACTGCGGGCCATGGGCCTGATCGACGATTCCGGCCGGCCGATCAACGACCCCGACCGTGAGATGAAGACGCCGCAACAGGGCGCCAGCACCACGGTGTTCGCGGCGACCAGTCCGCTGCTCGCCGACATCGGCGGTGTCTACCTGAAGGACAACGACATCTCGCCGCTGGACACCCCGAGGCCCATCAACTTCGGTGCCGAGGAGGACATCCCGTCCGACGTCGTGCCGCACGCCGTCGATCCGGAGTCGGCACGGCGGCTGTGGGAGCTGAGCGAGCGGCTGCTCAAGGGGTAGGGCGTCAAACCTCAGGGCGTCGCGTCCGGCCGGCAGGCGCGCCGAGCAGGTCACGGCGCTCCAGCGGGGTGCGCTACCGGCCGGCGGTCGCGGCGAGCGTGCCGAGCAGCGCGAGCGCGTCCGCGCTCGCGGAGCCGGGCTCGGCGTGGTAGACGACGAGCTGCTGCCCGGGCGCGGCCCGTACGTCGAAAGCCTGCATGCGCAGCGTGAGTTCGCCGACGTCGCGGTGGCGGAAGGTCTTCACCTCGGCTCGTTTGCCGCGGGCGTCGTTCCGCAGCCAAAGGGCGGCGAACTCCGGACTGCGTTCCAGCATCGAACCGAGCACCTCGCGTACGCGTGGATGGTGCGGGTCCTGCCCGTGCAGCAGCCGGAAGCCGGCCACCGTGTTGACCGCGGCGGCCTCCCAGTCGGCGTAGAACGATCGCGCCTCGGGGTCGAGGAACAGCTTGACCAGCAGGTTCGCCCCGCCGCGGAACCCTTCGAAGAGCGCGTAACCGAGCCGGTTACCGGCCAGGACGTCGTATGCCCTGCCGAGCACGAGCGCGGGGTTGTCCGGCCAGCCGTCCAGGAGTTGCAGCAGCTCGGGATCCACCCGCTCAGGGGCGGACAGGGCGGGCCGCGGGGTCAGGCCGGCGAGCCGGAAGAGGTGCGAGCGGGCGTCGTCGTCGAGACGGAGCACGCCGCCCAGCGCGTCCAGCACCTGCGGTGACGGATTGCGTTCCCGCCCCTGCTCCAGTCGCACGTAGTAGTCCACGCTCACACCTGCCAGCAGCGCTACCTCCTCACGCCGCAGGCCCGTCACCCGCCGACGTGGTCCGGCCGGCATGCCGGCGTCTTCGGGGCGGACGTGCGCCCGCCTGCTGCGCAGGAAATCCCCCAAGGGCCGCTCGGTCATGCTTCCAGGGTAGGCCGGAACGAGCGGCCGAAGGTGGGTGCGGGACTCCCATGAACACGGCGGCCTGCCGAAACGCAAGCGTCTGCCCGAGCCTCGAATCATGACAGAGACACAGGAACGGAAAGTCGTCTTGGTGACCGGCGCGAGCAGTGGCATCGGGGCGGCCACGGCCCGCACGCTGGCGACCGCCGGTCACCACGTAATCCTCACCGCCCGCCGCACCGACCGGATCAAGGCGCTCGCCGCGGACCTGACCGCAGACGGCCACTCGGCCGAGGCCCGCCCGCTCGACGTCACCGACCGTGCCCGATTCCAGGAGGTGGCCGAGGAGGCGGTGAACGCATACGGGCGGCTCGACGTGCTGGTCGGCAACGCGGGAGTCATGCTCCTGTCCCGACTGGACGCCCTCCTGGTCGAGGAGTGGGAGCGCATGCTGGATGTCAATGTCCGCGGCCTGCTCAACGGGATCGCCGCCGCCCTGCCGATCTTCCGCCGCCAAGGGGGCGGCCACTTCGTCACGGTCGCCTCGATCGGCGCCCACCAGGTCGTGGAGACCTCGGCGATCTACTCCGCGACGAAGTACGCCGCCTGGGCTCTCACCGAGGGGCTGCGCCTGGAATCGGAGCCGAACATCCGGGTCACCACGATTTCACCGGGCGTCGTCGACACCGAGCTGGCCGACCACATCACCGACCCGTTCGCCGTCGAGGCCATGCGCGAGTACCGATCCGCCTCGATCCGTCCCGAGGACATCGGGAACGCCATCGCCTACGCCCTCGACCAGCCCGCCGGCGTCGACGTCAACGAGATCATCCTCCGTCCGTCCGCCCAACGCTGAGGAGTCTTGAGCAAATGAGCAAGACATGGTTCATCACCGGCGCGTCCCGCGGCTTCGGACGCGCGTTCACCGCCGCCGCCCTGGAACGCGGAGACCGCGTGGCGGCGACCGCGCGGAACCTCACAACCCTCGACGACCTGGCGGCGAAGTACGGGGCCGACCTGCTCCCGCTCCAGCTCGACGTGACCTCCCGCGTGGACTCCACCCAGGCGGTCCGGCGTGCCCACGCCGAGTTCGGCCGGCTCGACGTGGTCGTCAACAACGCCGGACACGGTCATTTCGGCATGGTGGAGGAGCTCTCCGAAGAGGATCTCCGCGATCAGGTCGAGGTCAATCTGTTCGGCGCGGTCTGGGTGACTCAGGCGGCGGCGCCACTGATGCGTGCCCAGGGAGGCGCCCACATCGTGCAGGTATCCTCCATCGGCGGCGTGGTGGCCTTCACGAACCTGGGCGCCTACCACGCCTCCAAGTGGGCGCTCGAAGGGATCAGCGAGTCGCTCGCACAGGAAGTGGCGGCCTTCGGCATCAAGGTCACCCTGGTCGAGCCGGGCGGCTTCGCGACTGACTGGGCGGGCGCGTCGGCCCGCCGCTCGCAGACGCTGCCCGAATACGACGGTGTACGGGAGGCCGCCGCCGCCCGCCGAAGCGCGCAACCACCGGGCAGCCCGGATGCGGCGGCTCAAGCCCTGCTGGAGGTGGTGGATGCGGACGAACCACCGCTGCGGGTGCTTTTCGGGGCCGCCGCGCCGGGAATCGTCACCGGCATCTACGAGCGGCGGCTGACGGGGTGGAAGGAATGGGAGCGACTGGCGCACAAGGCACAGGGATGACCGATCCGACCTGGGCTTATCGTCGGAGGCCGGGACTGGGCCTGCGTCCCGTGCCCGGACTACCCGCCCTGGCTGACCGTGCCGTCCGCCGCCAGGTGGTCGAGGACGTCGCGCATGTACGCGAGGGCCTGACGGTCGCTGAGCCAGTTCTCCGAGGTGGGCGAGTGGGAGCCGTACCGGCGGCTGGAGACTTTGGCGGCGACGAGGGTCCGGGCGGCCATGGCGCCGAAGTCGTTTCTCCTCTCCAGGTACGCGAGCATGCGCGCGGCCTCGTCGTGGTGCTCCAGCACCGCCATCATGGAGATGAACTCGATGCAGACGACGCTGGCGGCGATCACGTTGTCGGTGGCGACGAGCTCGTCGATGTAGGCACGGAGGATCCGGAACGCGCGCCGCCGGTGGCCGCGGCGGAACGCCGTCTGCGCCTGGACGGCCTTGTCGGCCGAGAGCGAGCCGTCAGGGACGTCGACGGTGGCCGCCTCGTCGAAGTACCGCTCGGCATCATGGGATCGTCCCTGGAACGCGGCGGAGTATCCGAGGGTTTGCAGCGCCCAGTGCCGCAGCGTCGGCGGGCCTTCCGACCGGTACCGATCGGCCAGGGCCGAGACGGTCCGGTCGATCTGGTCGAAACGGCCGATGCCGAGCAGCGTGCCGGCAGAGTTCATTTCGAGGAACGCGGCCACGTACGGCTCGCCCTGGCGGCGCAGGTGGCGACGGCCGCCGGGAGCCACCGGCTCAGGGCATGGCCGTCTCCGCCGACGTACGCGCGAGCATAGTGGCTCAGCGGCCGGTCGGGCCGGCCACCGCGGTCCACCAGCCCGTCATAGCCGGCCGGGTTGCCGTTCTGTGTATAGCGTTCGGCCGCCCATAGGAGCCAGAAGGCCCGCAAAGCGTCCTCGTCCGGCGGGAGCATGTCGAGGATCCGCTCGGCCCAGTCACCGATCTCCTGCTGGCCGCGGAGCGTGAGCTCCGTCGCCACCGGCCGGACCAGCGCGTCGGCCAGCCGCCGATCGCCTGCCGAACACGCCCACGCGACCGCCGCACGCAGGTTCGGCCACAGCTCGCGGAGGCGGGCGACCCCCTCGATCTCGCCGAGACCGGTCAGGAGCTCTCCGACGCGGGTCACCTCGCGAAGGCACCAACGCGCGTGCTGTTCGGCGACCAGGTCCATGCGGCCCTGTTCGCGCAGGTGCACGGCGGCGAACTGGCGCATGGGCTCGAGCAGCCGGAAGCGGGAGCCGGACGGGCCGGGCTCGACGGTCACCATCGACCGGTCGACCAGGGCGCTCAGAACGCCGTCGACTCGTCGAGGCCGCGCGTCGGGTCGTCGGCGACCGCCGCCACGGCGTCGAGGGGAAACGGTCCGTTGAACACCGACAGGCACTCCAGCAGCGCCTGCTCAGGCGGCGTGAGTAGGTCGTAGGACCATTGGATCGCGGCGCGCAGGCTTCGATGTCTCGGTGCGCCGGTACGGCGGATGCCGGTCGCCCTGAAGTGATCGTGGACACGAGCCAGCAGTTCGGCCGGATGGTGGCTGCGAACGCGAGCGGCGGCCAACTCGATCGCCAGCGGTACGCCGTCGAGCCGGCGGCAGAGTTCCGCGACGTCGTCCCGATACGCGTCACGCTCATAGGCCCGGTCCGCGGCGAGCGCGCGCACATGGAACAGTTCGGCACCCGCGGCGGGATCCAGCGGGCCGACGACGAGCACCTGCTCGCCGTCGACGTCGAGGCGCTCCCGAGACGTGGCCAGCACCCGGACGTGGGCGCAGCCCCGCGCAACGGCCTGGACCAGCCGTGCCGCACCGTCGAGGACGTGCTCGCAGTTGTCGACGAGGAGCAGCGCGGGGCGTGACCCCAGAGCGGTGACGATCGACTCGGTGAGGCTTCGCCCCGCCCGCTGCGCGACGCCGAGCGCGTCGGCCACCGCGCGCGGCACATCGCCGGAGGAGGCGATCTCGGCCAGTTCGACGAACCAGGCCTGCCATCCTCGATCAGCGGCCACGCGACGTCCCGCCGCCAGGGCGAGCCGGGTCTTGCCGATCCCGCCCGGCCCCACCAGGGTGACCACCGCCGACCGGCTGATCAGATCGTCGATGCCGCGGAGGGCGTCGTCCCGGCCGATGAGGGGGCTCAGACGGCGGGGCAGGTTGCCTTCCAGGCCACCGGGCGCCGACGCGGCAGACTCCTGCGGTCGCTCGTCCTCACGAAGGATCAGCGATTCCAGCTCCCGCAGCCGCGGTCCCGGTTCGATCCCAAGCTCCTCGACGAGGTGGCGCCGGGCCTGCCGGTACGCCGTCAGCGCGTCGCCCCGGCGTCCGGTACGGGCGAGGGCGGTCATCAGCAAGGCCCAGAGCCCTTCGCGGAAGGGATGACGGCCGACCAGCTCGGTCAGCGCGGCGATGGACGAGTGCGGGTCGGAGTCCACCCTGCGTTGCAGGTCGGCCTCGACCGCGCCGGAGCCACTGCTCCGTGAGGCCGTCCACCGTCGCCGCGAGGCCCGGAGCGTCCACGCCCGCCAGCGGGATCCCCGTCCACTCCGCGAGGGCCGCGCCGACGTCACCCTCGCGAAGGTGCCGCCGGAAGCGTGCGACGTCGACCGCGTCGGGCGGCACGTCCAGGCGGTACGCGGCGCCGACCCGGCTGATGGCGGCGGAACCCAGCCCTTTGCGCAACTGGGCGATGTGCCACTGCAGGGTCTTGGTCACGGTCCGCGGCGGCGCGTCGCCCCACACCAGCTCGACGAGGCGGGCGACCGGGACGGGGGAACCGGGCGACATCGCCAGGGCGCCCAGCAGTGCCTGGGTCCTGCCCGATCCGACGTCGATCGGGTGCCCGTCGTCGGTCTCGGCGCCGACACCGCCGAACACCCGGATCCGGACCACAGGGCTGCTCCCCGAACCGCGATCTCAGCCGAGCCTGCGACGACCCGGCCACCCGGGCGACGCGGCGGCGGAATGCCCCCAACCGCGGGCACACCGCGGGCCAACCACTGGCACATCGGGCTCGGCCACGGTGACAGTGCGACCGGCAACGCTGCCGGAGCCCTCGACCGGACGACATCGGACCATAGGAGCCAGGGTATGCGCAGGCGGACAACGGCACGAGCCGTCGGTGTCCTTTTCATCATCGCCACGGCCGCGGGCGTGCTGAGCGTGGTGTTCCTCGGAGAGCCGGACACAGAACTCTCACGTGAGTCCGTGATCCAGGGCGCTCCTACGACGACGACTGGTGCGCTCATGGTGCTGATCATGGCCGCCGCCATCGCCATGATCCCACCGTTGATCTTTCCCCTCCTGAAGGAGCACGGCGAGGCGCCGGCGCTCGGGTACGTGGTCTCCAGGACGGTGGAGGTCGTCCTCGTGCTTCCCGGCGCCATCGGTCCGCTCGTGGTGGTGGCCGTCAGCCGAGACGCCTCGCCGCCCCAGTCGTCGAATGTCGACGCCCGCATCCAGGCGGCGTACTCCTGGTCGCAGACCTACGACGACTGGGGCCATCCCACGAGTTCGATCTTCTTCTGCCTGAGTGTCCTGCTGCTCAACTGGGTGCTCTACCGGTCGTCGATCGTTCCCCGGCTGATATCGGGCTGGGCGCTGGTCGCGGTGGTGCCGTACCTGGCCGACGCTCTCCTCGTCATGTACGGCGTGCTCAGCCTCTCTTCACCGCTGCACGCCATCCTGGTCGTCCCGCTGGCCGTGAACGAAATGGTTCTGGCACTCTGGCTGCTGACGAGAGGCTTCAACCCCGCCACGCCACTCGCCGGCGCACGGAACCACCATTGCGGCAAGATCATATAGGAATTATCTTTCGGGTAATGCTATTCAGGTATTACTCTTCATATGCAACATGTGCTCAGTCGGTTCCTTACAGCCATCACGCCAAGGGGGTCCCCAATCCGTACTCAGCCGCCGTGCGCCTGATCGGTGAAGCTCCCCCGTGTTCCTCGTAAGGGTTTCGATGTCATCGCTCCACATGCACCACCAGCACCATGCCGGCGCAACCGTGATCGCTTTGGCCGGAGAGATCGACCTGGCCAGCGCTCCCCAGTTGCAGCAGTTCATCCGCCGGGTGCGCCAGACGCCCGCCGACCAGCTCATCTTCGATATGGCCGAGGTCAAGTTCATGGACAGCACCGGCCTGCGGGTGCTCCTTGACGCCTTCGACGTCGCTCAGCGACATGGCGGCGCGATCCACCTGGCCGCCCTGCAAGGCCCACCCGCACGCCTCATGGAGATCACCAGGCTCGATGAACGCTTCTGCCTCCACTCCAGCACGGATAGCGCCCTCGCCGCCGTTCTGGCACACCCGCCTGGCCGGGTGGGCACAGCCCACCTCGGCCGCGCTCATCCGGCTGATCCAGGAGCACGTCACCGAAATGATCTAAAGCATCCGTGACAGCACAATAAGTAGTTTTCCGGATACGTTGGGTAGGTCCTCGGTGGTTCCCACGAGGAAAGGACAGCCGATGGAACAGCACCAAGCCCAGCACACGGAGCAGCAGTTGCGTCAGAACTGGCGGCAGATCAGATACCGGATTCTCGACCAGTTCGCCGAGGTCAGCCCTGTGGACCTCGACTCCGCCCGCAACATCAACGATCTCATCGAGCGGATCGCGGACAAGTCCCGCCATACGCAGCGCTATGTCGAGACGCGGCTGCTCGACCTCGTCGGCGCCGCCGGCGGCGGCCCGCAGGGCCAGCCGTACGGCGCCACCCTGGGCCAGGGCATGTACCAAGGCGGACGGCAGCAGCCGTTCGGAAGCCTGCAGTAACGGCGCGAGTCCGTCACACGGCGTCGCGTTGTCATGGATCCGGGGCTGTGGCAGCACCGAAGGGACCGTGCGGCCACAGCCTCTCCGAAAGACCAGGCAGGGGTCACATGCCTGTTTCGACCTCCCGGGTGGCGCGGCTCGGCTTTTACGGGATATCGGCCTCGCCAGGGGGCCCGGACGTGGCGGTGACATCGCCCGGCCGGACAGAGGTGGCGCCGGGCGCCCCCGCCAGACCGGTGCGAGCAATCAGTGCCGCAGAGGCGTCCGGTGCGCCCGCCAGGGCCGAACATTGAACGCCTGCCAGGCGGAGGACCTGCGAAAGCCATGCCTCCACGCCGGCGGGGTGGGATGGAACGGATGCCTGATCCATGACGGCTCCCCCTCGGTCGGTCTGACCTTCTCGACGCGACGACTACCGAAGCGATTGCC
The DNA here is from genome assembly GCF_008065375.1 of Nonomuraea sp. SYSU D8015. Lineage (GTDB taxonomy): Bacteria > Actinomycetota > Actinomycetes > Streptosporangiales > Streptosporangiaceae > Nonomuraea. The sequence continues at coordinate 84,155 of NZ_VJYI01000004.1, read as the reverse complement.
CCAGTTTTGGGGGGATATGAGTTTCCGCCCATCAGAGTGCGGAGACTCCTCCTATGATAACTCTGCGTGATGGAGGTTAGCGTAATGCGACCATTTATGAAGCGTCTCCTCATCGTCCTGCCTCTGCTGGCCCTGGTCCTGATCGCCCTCGCACTGGCCGGGCCCAGGTCGCTCGTCCGGCGCGAGCCCCGCTAGGAGCGACCCGCTCGGCATCGAGATTCAAGCGCGTGTGGACGCCGGCGCGGAGACACAGCGCCGGCCGCGGGGCTGCTTGGCGCGAGCCGCAGGCCCGGCGGCCGTGGTCTGCAGGATCAGCCCGGCCACCTGGTCGGGCGCGTCGTTCATGGGGACGTGCCCGCACCCGGGGAGCTGGACGAGCCGCGCCTGGGGGATCATGGCCGTGACGCGGGCGGCCTGGCGTCCGGGCAGGATGCGGTCGCAGGTGCCCCAGGCGATGGTGACCGGGATGTCGGAGATGGTGCCCGTGAACAGGTCCGGTGCCCGTCCGGCCCGCAAGGTGGCCTCGAACGCCACCGCTTGGCGCAAGGCGTGCAGGCACGTCACCAAGGTGTCGGGTGGGCAGGAGTCGGCGTGCCCGTACAGGACGCCCGTGAGGGCCGCCCGTCCCACGACGCTGCCGGCCATCCGCTCCACGACGGGGTCCGGCAGCCGGGCGAGCTGGCGTGCGGTCGTCAGGACGGCGTAGGCGTAGCGTCGCTCGACCTCGTTCCAGAACCCGGCCGGGGCCAGTGCGGTGACGCTGCGGGCGAGCCCGGCCTGGGCCAGCCGCAGCGCGATGAGGCCGCCCAGCGAGTGGCCGATCAGGTGGGGCCGGTGAACGCCGAGCGTGGTGAACACCGCGTCCAGCCCCGCCACCATGGTCGGCAGGTCACGCGGCAGGCCGTCGGGCAGGTCAGGCGACCGCCCGAAGCCGGGCAGGTCCAGCGCGATGGCCTCGCGTTCGGCGGCGATCAGGGGGACCACCTGGTCCCAGGCGTGCAGGTCTTGTCCGATGCCGTGCAGCAGGACCACGGGTTCGCCCGTGCCCTGCCGCCGGTAGGCCAGGGTGATCGCACCTAGTCCGTCCAGGTGGCCTTCCGCGAAGGACACCTCCTCGGCGGGCGCCGGGTGCCGCTTTCGGTGGCCGGTGCGGGCTCCGCCCGGCCCCGCGCGACCGCCGAGCCTGCTCGCTCCTATGCACAGCTCGGCGGCTGTCCGCATCCCGGTCTGCAGGACGTCACTGACTGTGGTGACGGCTTCGACCCCGCGCGCCAGCGTCGATGGAAGCTTCCACATGGCTTGCCGGACCTCCTTGTCACGGTGTGCCCTCTCTGCGAGCAGGTGCATCCCTGCAGCCGGTGTGGGCGTTCGTGGCAAGATGCGGCGTGAAGTCCCGGGGTGCTTTCGTAAGAGGCAAAGCACAGCGAGCGTTCGGCGCCGCTCTCGCCTTGCGATGATCGGCTTGTTAACGTGCCGCGGCGGTCCGCTCTCGAAGCATGCTTCCTGCGTGGATTCTTACCCCTGAAACGGACCGGCATCCCCAGGCTTGACCCATTGGGTCCCACATCATGGCTATGTCCATGCGGTAGGGCCGAGCATGTCGCCCGCGCACTATGGAGAGCATTTTACCTGGTCGAGGTGGGTGCCAGGCGCCGGCGACCGGCTGGCGCGCGCCGGCTTTGCTCGAGAGAAGAGCGCGCGCGGCAGCGGCTTTGAAAGGTCGCGATATCTCATCCAGGTCGCAAAATCAGTGGCGGAGGTGACTTCGCAGCCCGTGCGCGGGGCAGTGTCGAGAGCGGGGGGCGCCGGTGTGGTCGCCGCATGCCGACGACTGGGGTGTGACTGCTATGAAACGCCGCGTTCGAGATGTGATGACCAGGGATGTCGTGATGGTGAGCGTCGACTCCACCCTGGTGGCCGCGGCCCGGGAGATGCGCGAGCACGGCATCGGTGACGTGTTCGTCATGGAGGACGGACGGCTGTTCGGGGTGCTGACCGACCGGGACATCGTGGTACGCGCGATCGCGCGCGGCCTGTCGCCCGATGCCGTACAGGCCGGCGACATCTGCAGCAGGAAGCTCGTCACGGTCTCTGCTGACGATGGGGAATGGTACGCAGTAGAGCTGATGCGCCTGCACACCTTGCGCCGGCTGCCCGTGCTCGACAACGAGCGGGTGGTGGGCGTGCTGTCGCTGGGCGACCTCGCCATCGATCTGGACCGCGACTCCACGCTGGCGGCCATCAGCGCGGCTTCACCGAACACATGATGAGCTCCAACCGGCCCGCTCGCGGCGCCGACCACGTCACCGCGCCCCGCCCGTCCACTCACTCACAGTGGCGGCAGGCGACGATCTTGTTGCACCGGCTCGCGGGCCTCCTGACCCGCCCGTCCCGCCGGCCTGCCGGGCACGTGCTGAGCAGGCCGGGCGCCCGGCTGCTGACCGGCCTCGCCGCGGTACTGCACTCCTCGGCCCTGACTTTGGACATGCGGGCACGGGGCGAGGATCCCGGCGCCGGCAGTCGCACGCCGGCTGCGATCAGGGCCGATCGCAGCCTCACCAGACGGCAGCGTCGGATGCTGATCGACATCTATGAGTCCTTCCAGAAAGAGAACCAGGCCAAAGCCGCGCCGACCAGGACGGCAGATCCGGCCGGCAGCCCGCCGAGTGCGGCGGTCGGTCGCCTTGGTCGTCATGCCATATCAGAGGAAAGAAAAGAGTGGCCGATGAATTTCGCCGACAGAGTCAAGAAGATCGTCGAATCCAAGCCGTTCTGCGCGGCGGCAGGCGCCGGCGGCTACGCCGTCGACCAGGTGCGCAAGATGCGCTCCGGTGAGGTGCCCCGGACGGCCCGCGCTTGGCCGGGATGGACGGCCGAGACCATCACCCAGGAGCTGCCCGCCAAGGCCCGCAGCTACGCCGACACCGTCACGGCGAGACTCAACAGGGTCTACGACGACCTGGCCGTCCGGGGGCGCGAGATCGTCAGCAACGTCAGCGGCCGGGCCGCGGACGACTTCCAGGACGTCTCCCAGGCGGCACAGCCCAGAGCGGGCCGCGCCAAGGTCCCCCGCCGCAGGCAGGAGCCGGTCGTGACACCGTCGCCCGTCGGCTCCCCGGTGCGGAAGAAGCAGCAATCCGTGGTCCAGCCGTCCCCCGTCGGAGCCCCGGTGCGGGGCGCCACGTCGACGGGCCCGTCTCGTGCCAGGAGTAAGACGTCCGGCAAGACCTGACGCCTCGCCCGCCCCGTCGCCGCGGTCTTCACCGATCCCGCCGCCGGCCGCCGCACCTTCGGCGCGTGGAGCGCCAGGGCCGCCGCCGGCGCGGGGTCGGGGCGGCGCAGGGCGGCACTTTCAGTGTCGTGCGGGGGGCGGCCGGTCACCGGCTCACAGATAAGGTCCGGTGTCCGGTCGCTCCCGTGCGTTCCTGGTGCGTCGTATGTCGCGGTCCGGTGCACCATGGCACTGCACAGGCGCCGGACAACGCAAGGCGGCGAGCGGCTTCGCGGGCGCGAAGTACCGCATGGCGGATGGAGGAGAGGGCAGCGGGCTGCGATCATGCCATCCCGCCGCGATCACGGAGCGTCGCCACGCCGTCGCCTTCGAGCTCGTCGCAGTAGCGTGTGCGCCCGGTCATGGCCATCGTCAGGGCCAGGGTGCTGCCGGACACGAGCGGCCCGGAGCCGGCGGTGAAGGGTCCGTCATTCGCGACCAAACGGAGACCGCCGACTCGTCGTTTGGCGACGACGACGAGGTCGGAGCGCTGGAAGTACTCGGCCACCCGGGTGAGCGTCTCGATCGGGTAGTCGCGGCGTAGGCCCAGGGGCCGCCGGATGTCCTCGCCGTGCACGATCGTCTCGCCGAGCATCGCCATGATCGGCAGGGGCGGCTTGGTGGTGCTCGTGACGACGCGGCGGAACTTCTCCAGTGTCTCGGCCGGGGTCGCGCCCAATTGCTCGGCCAGCCGCATGGCCACCTGTCTATCGAAGTCGAAGCGGCAGCGGATCACGCCTGCCAGCCATCGCATGGCGTTGAGGCTTGCTGCCGCGGTGAGGTGGGCGAGCACCTCACGCACCGTCAACCCGGCGCATAGGGACGGCGTCGCCCCTTGCTCATTGGTCACATGCGTGAGGTCGTCGGCGAGGGCCGCGCGCTCGGCGTGGATCAGTGGCCAGACGACGGTTCTGGGGCGCAGGGTTGCTTTCGGCTCTGGGGTGGTCATGGTGGAGGAGCTCCTGGCGTGGTTGGTGCGTTCTCGGTCGTGGGGCGGCCGTGCCTGTTTTGGAAGGAGGACTCTCGCCGACGGGCGGAATCGTCGCAGATCAGAGAAATACCCCTGCCCTCAGGACCGTGGGCCCGGACACTCCGACGCCCCACACCCGGCTCAAAGCGGACGAGCTGAGCTCCGGCGCCGAGGCTCAGGTGTCGTCCCTGAGCCGGTCACGCTGGATCTGGCAGGCAAGGGCGCGACGCACAGAGGCTGACACGGCGACGGGGGCGACCTTCGAGGGGACATCGAGACCGCGGCTGATCTGGTTATAGGCGTCCCGGTAGCCGCTGGGCATCTCCGCCTGATGCAGCCTCAGGTCCTCTTCGACGAGGCGCCGCAGTTCATCGACGTTCTGGGGCGTGAAGCGCTTCTTTCCGCGGGCGATGGCATTGACGTAGCGGGTACAGCGGGCGGTGTCGGGGAAGGCTTCGGAGATCTCCTCGGCGAGGCCCCACAGGCGTCCCTCGAGCCATGGAGTGTCGTACTGGTCGAGGGAGAGCTCCATCGGAGGGAGCGGGTCACCCTCCTTGTACTTCGCCACCTGCTTGGACACGGCGGGCTGACTCATGCCGGTGAGCTGGGCGATCTTGTCCTGAGTCCAGCCGTAGCCGGCCAAGATCTTGATCATTTCGGCTCGGAGCCTCCGCATCTCCTCGCCCGCGCGGATGACGTCGTTCATGTCGGCGAGCATCCGCCTGGCCTGCTCCTCGCTCAGCGCCCGCGGGTGAGGACGGGTGCTCTCTTCGCCTTCCATAGCTCGGTTATATACCGGAGCACCTCGGGTATAACTTGGTTGTATAACTTGGTTATGAGAGGCAGGATTCCGTTATGCCTACTTTCTCCGCACCTGACGGAACCCGGCTCGCCTACCACGTGATCGGAGACGGCGACCCGGTCGTCTGCCTCCCCGGGGGCCCCGCCGACTCCGTCTATCTCGGCGACCTCGGCGGCTTGTCCGCACACCGCCGGCTGATCGTCTTGGACCTGCGCGGCACCGGCCAGTCCGCGATTCCCGAAGACCCCGCGTCGTACCGCTGCGACCGCCTGGTCGACGACGTCGAAGCGCTGCGCGAACACCTCGGGCTTCCCCGGATGGACCTGCTCGGCCACTCCGCCGGCACGAACATCGCGACACAGTACGCGGCCCGCCACCCGCGGAACGTCAGCAAGCTCACCCTGGTCGGACCCAGTACCCGAGCCATCGGCACAGCCATCACCGCAGAGATGCGACTCGAACTCGCGCAGCGCCGGAAAGACGAGCCGTGGTTCCCCGCGGCGTTCGCCGCCCTGGAGGCGATCACCGAGGGCACGGGCAACGGCCGGGAGGCCATCGCCCCCTTCTTCTACGGCCGGTGGGACGCCGCGGCGCAACGGCACTACGCAGGCAGCCAGCCGGGCAACAAGGAAGCCGTCGCCCGCTTCGCGGCCGAGGGCGCCTTCCGTCCGGAGGCCACCCGTACGGCCCTGGCCGCCTTCGAGGCCCCCGTCCTGCTGCTCGCCGGAGAGTTCGACGTGAACAGTCCCCCTCGGGCCATGGCCGAGTTCGCGGAGCTGTTCCCTGACGGCAGGCTCGTGGTGCAGCCGGGGGCGGGCCACTACCCCTGGCTCGACGACGCCGGCCGGTTCGTGGCGACCGTTGTGGAATTCCTGGGGTGAGGGCCGCGGGCCGCCTCGTCTCGGGTGGCAGGTTGCCTTGACGCCGGTGTGAGGGTTCTAGCCTGGCGGCGACCGAGGGCGCGCCCGGGTCGCGGGGGCAGCGGATTGGGAGGGAATGGCGATGAAGTTCGGCGTCACCTACAGCACGCCTTATTACGGGGTGGACCCCGACAGGGTCGTGGCCTTCGCTCGGCTCGCGGAGGAGTGCGGCTTCGAGTCCTTGTACGTGCCCGAGCACATCGTGCTCTATCCCGGGGCAACGGCCGGGTCTTACCCGCTGCCGCCGTCGCTTCCGTACGCCGATCCGCTCGACTTCCTGAGCTTCGTCGCCGCGGCCACGGAGCGCATTCTGCTCGGCACCGGCGTTCTGCTGCTGCCGTATCACCATCCGGTGATCCTCGCCAAGCGTCTGGCCACGATCGACGTGCTGTCCAGGGGGAGGATGCGGCTGCTGACGGCAGGGCTGGGGGCTCTGCCGGACGAGGCCCACGCGGTGGGGGTCGACTTCGCCACCCGCGGCCGCCGCGCCGACGAGGCGATCGACGTGCTGCGGTTGTTGTGGGCCGGCGGCGAGGACGGGGTCAGCTTCCACGGGGAGTTCTTCTCCTTCGAGAGCCTGTGCAGCTTCCCCAAGCCCCACGAGGTCACGCAGTTGCCGATCCACATCGGGGGATCGAGCCGGGCGGCCGCGCGCCGCGCAGGCAGGCGCGGCGACGGCTACTTCCCCGGCGGTGCCCTTCACCCGGACGAGCGGGCCGCTCAATGGGAGCTCGTCCGATCGAGCGCCGCCGAGGCCGGACGCGACCCTGAGACGCTGGAGTACACCCGCTTCGGGACGATCGACATGTCCCCCGAACGGGTCGAGGAATTCGCGGCGCAAGGCGTGACCCGCATCGTCGTGAATGCCGCCGCCACGGAGCCGGACGGGCAGCGCGAGGAGCTCACGGCATTCGCCGAGCGATTCGGGCTCCTGCGGCCGCATGATCGATGATCACCCTGCGACCGGGCCCTCGCCCGCCGACGGCCCGAAGCGGCGTCTGTACGCCACTGGAGTGAGCCCGATCTCGCGACGCATCAGCGCACGCAGGTTGGCGGCGGTGCCCAGCCCGCTGCGCCGTGCGACGATCTCCAGGCGCGGCTCGCCCCGCTCGATCAATCGGCACGCCAGGGCCAGCCGTTCCCCGGTGAGCCACGCGAGAGGCGTCGTGCCCAGCTCAGCGCGGAAGCGGCGGTGCAGGGTCGCCGGGCTGACCGCGGCGCGGGCGGCCAGATCGGCCACGGCGAGCGGGGCGTCCAGCCGTTCCTGGGCCCAGGCCAAAACGGGAGCCAAGGACTCCTCCGTCACCTCGGGCACCGGCCGCTCCACGAACTGCCGCTGACCGCCGTCGCGGTGCGCGGCGAAGACCAGCCGCCGGCTGACGGAGTTGGCCACCTCCGCCCCGTGGTCGCGCCGGACGAGGTGCAGCCCCAGGTCGAGCGCCGCCGCGCTCCCCGCCGACGTGAGGATGTCGCCGTCGTCCACGAACAGCACGTCCGGCTCGAGCCGCACCGCGGGGAAGCGGGCCCGGAAGGCGTCCGCCCACTGCCAGTGCGCGGTGGCCCGGCGTCCGTCGAGCACCCCGGCCTCCGCCAGGGTGAACGCGCCGCTGCAGAAACCCACCAGGCGGGCGCCCCGCGCGTGTGCGCGCCGCACGGCCGCCAGCACGGCCGCGCGGCGCGGCACCTCGACGTCGGGACGATTGGGGACGATGAGGGTGTCCGCCGATTCGGCCGCCTCCAGATCGGCGACTCCCGCGAGGGTGAAGAAGCCGTCCCGCATGAGCGTGCGCGGCTTCGGTGAACACAGGCGGAAGTCGTACAGATCGCGTCCGAGCTCGGGCCTGCGCAGGCCGAAGATCTCGGTTGCGCAGCCGAGCTCGAAGGGGTTGGAGTTCTCGTCCACGATCACGACGACCCGATGCGGGCCCCGCTGAGAGGATTCTTGCGTCACATGCGATTCCTAGCACTCACGCCGAGCGGGCCCAACCGGCCAGGATTCCCTCATGACCAACGAACCCGTCGCCCTCGGCAAGGCGCTGACCTCCTTCGACGCCCTGTGGAGCCCTCGCGTCGTCACGCGCGTCAACGACTACGACGTACGCATCGCCAAGGTCGAGGGCGAGCACATCTGGCACGTCCATGAGAACACCGACGAGTTCTTCCTGGTGCTCGACGGGGAGCTGCACATCTCCCTGCGCGAGCCCGGTGGGGAGCGCACGGTCCGGCTTCCCCAGGGGTCGGTCTTCACCGTGCCCCGAGGTACGGAGCACAAGCCGTACGCGCCCGCCGGAGCCGCGATCCTCATGTTCGAGCCCACCGGGACGCCGACGGTCGGCGACCGCCACGCCGAGATCCCCGGCCACATCGACGTGACGACAGGACACGCGCTCGATTCCTGATCACACGTCAGAGGACGGAGGCCGCCGACCAGGCGTGCGCTCCAGGACGACCACGGGGATCCGTCTGCGGCTCCTGGCCTCGTAGGTCCGGTAGACCGGAGCGAGCTCGGTCATCATGCGCCAGAGCCGCTCCCGTTCCGGCCCTTCGGCGGTGCGCGCCCGGGCGGCGAACCGCTCCCCGAGGATCTGCACGCCTACGTCCGGGTTGGCCTCCACGTTGAGGTACCACGCGGGGTGCGTGTGGGTCACTGCCGAGCCGGACGCGACCAGGACGTAGCGGCCGTCGTCTTCGCCGAAGAACAGCCCCGTACGCAGCCACCGTCCCGACTTCCTGCCCTTGACGGTCAGGACCAGGTTGGTCGTCCCTCCTTCCAGGTAGCCGTCACGGCCGTCCGTGGCCAGGTAGCGGCGGACGTGCTCGGCGACCGACGGGTCGGGGCTGTCGGCGGCGTCGTCCCACATCAGTGGTCCCCCGCCGTGATGCCCTGGGCGAAGCCGCCGTCGACCGCCAGCTCGACGTTCGTGGTGAAGGTGGCGTCGAACGCCAGGAAGAGCGCCGCCGCGGCGACCTCCTCGACGGTGCCGTTGCGGCGCAGCGGCGTCAGCTCGTCGCCCTGCTTCTCGAACGCGGCCCGCTCCTCGTCGGTCAGCCCCGCCACGCCCATGGTCGGTGTCTTGATGAACCCGGGCGCCACGGCGTTGACCCGGATCCGCCGGGGCAGGAACTCGGCCGCCCACACCTGGGCGAACGCCCGCAATGCCTCCTTCGAGCCGGAATAGGCGCTCATGCCGGGGAACACGCGGTCGTTGGCCACAGTGGTGAGGACGATCGCGCCGCCGTCGTCGATGAGCGGGGTCAGCCGCTGGACGGTGAAGAAGGCGCCCTTGGCGTTGATGTCGAAGTGGCGGTCGTAGGACGCCTCCGTCACCTGCTCCAGCATCTCCAGCTCGGCGATGCCGTGATTGACGAACACCGCGTCGATCCGGCCGAACGTGCGCTCCACCTGCACCCCGAGAGCGGCGATGTCGGCCAGGTCGGCGGCGTCGGAGCGCACCGCGTGCCCGGAGGCCCCGAGCTCCGCGCGGGCCCGCGCGAGTGTGGCCTCGTTGCGGCCGGTCACCAGGACCTCCGCGCCACCGTCCACCAGGGCCTTGGCGATGGCCAGTCCCATGCCGTGCGTGCCGCCCGTGACGACGGCCTTCTTGCCTGCGTATCGCGTCATGATCATTCCTTCAAATGGCGATCCGGTAGTGCTCCCACAGTGGTGCAGGCGTCTTTCGGCGGGATTGTGGCGGGCTTCTGGATCCGTTTCGCTCGGCTACTGTGACGGCATGCGCTTCGGGGTGCTCGGTCCGCTGGCGGTGTGGACGGCGGACGGCAGGGACGTGCGCGTTCCGGAGGCCAAGGTCCGGCTGCTGCTCGCCGCCCTGCTGGCGCGCCGGGGCCGGCCGGTCCCGGCCGACCGGCTGATCGACGACCTGTGGGGCGAGCGGCTGCCGGCCAAGCCCGCCGCGGTCCTGCAGACCAAGGTGTCGCAGCTGCGCCGGGCTCTGGAAGACGCCGAGCCGGGCGGGCGCGATCTCGTGACGTCGGAGCCGGCGGGGTTCGCCGTACGTCTGGAACCGACGGGGTTGGACGCCGGGGAGTTCACGGCGCTCGTCGCCCGCGCGTACGGGGCGGAGGACCCGCGAGAGCGGGCCGCGCTGCTGGCGGACGCGCTCGCCCTGTGGCGCGGTCCGGCTTACGCCGGCTTCTCCGACCTGGAGTTCGCCCGCGCACCGGCCGCGCGGTTGGAGGAGGAGCGGTTGGTCGCCCTGGAACACCAGGCCGAAGCGCGGCTCGACCTCGGCGAGCACAGCCTGTTGACCGCGGAGCTCGGCGACCTGGTGACCCGCCACCCGCTGCGGGAGCGGCTGCGCGCGGCGCACATCCGGGCCCTTTACGGAGCCGGCAGGCAGGCCGAGGCGCTGGCCGGTTACCGGGAGCTGCGTGACCTGCTGGATGCGGAGCTCGGCGTCGAGCCCGGTCCGGAACTGGTGGCCCTCCACCAGGCGGTGCTCCGCCAGGACCCCGCGCTGCGGCCGCCTGCCGCTCTCCGTCAGGAGGCTCCCGGGCAGGACCGCGCGCCGGAGGCCGCCGGCGGTCCGCGGACGAACCTGCCCGCCCCGCGTACCGAACTCATCGGCCGTGGCGAGGCCGTCGCCCGCGTCTCGTCGCTGCTGGCGCAGGGACGGCTGGTGACGCTGACCGGTCCGGGCGGCGTGGGGAAGACCCGGCTGGCGGTGGAGGCGGCCGGGCAGGCGGCCGGCGACGCACCCGACGGGGTGTGGCTGGTCGAGCTGGGAGCGCTGGAACGGTCCGCACGAGAGGCGGAGCTGGCCGAGACGATCGCCTGCGCCATCGGCCTGCGCGACGACGGCGCCGGCCCTGCCGACCAGGTCGAACGACTCGTCTCCGCGTTGCGGGACAAGCGTGCGCTGGTGCTGCTCGACGGCTGCGAACACGTCGTCGAGCCCGTCGCCGCCCTGGCCGACCGGCTGCTCAAGGCCGCGCCCGGCCTGCGCGTCCTGGCCACCAGCCGGGAGCCCTTGGAGCTGTCCGGCGAGGCGCTGCTGCCGGTGCCGCCGCTGGACCTCCCCGCTCCGGGCGCCGGTGTGGCCGGTATGGAGGCGTCCGGAGCGGTCCGGCTGTTCGTCTCCAGGGCGGCGGCCACCGCGCCGGAGTTCGCCCTGGACGCGGGCAACGCCGAGGCGATCGAGGCGGTCTGCCGCCGGCTCGACGGCATCCCGCTGGCGCTCGAGCTGGCCGCTGCCAAGGTCCGCACGCTGGGCGTGCACGAGCTGGCGAACCGGCTGGACGACCGGTTCCGGCTGCTGGCGGGGCGGCAGCGCGACGTCCCCGCCCGCCAGCGAACGCTGCGCGCGGTGATCGACTGGAGTTGGAGCCTGCTCACCGGGCCCGAACGCGTCCTGTTGCGTCGGCTGGCCGTCCACGCCGGCGGGTGCACGCTGGAGTCGGCGGAGGGCGTCTGCGCGGGCGACGGCGTGGCCGCGGCGGACGTCGCGGACCTGCTCGGCCGCCTGGTGGACCGGTCTCTGGTCGTCATGGCGGAGGACGGGGGCACGCCCCGATACCGGCTGCTGGAGTCCATCGCCGCCTACAGCGTGGAGCGCCTGGATGAGGCGGGAGAGCTCGACCTGGTCAGGCGGCGGCACCGCGATCACTACACCGCTCTGGCCGAGCACGCCGAGCCGCGGTTGCGCGGGCACGACCAGCGGCGGTGGCTGCGGCGACTGGACGCAGAGGCCGCCAACCTGCGTGCCGCCCTCGACGGCGCGGTCCAGGAGGGCGCCGGCGATGCGGCGATCCGCCTGGTCAACTCCCTGGCCTGGTACTGGGTGCTGAGAGGCCGGCTCGGCGAGGGACGCCGGGCGCTGACCGCGGCGCTGGAGGCCGGCGACGCGGCCCCCTCCGTGACGCGGGCCACGGCGGAGAGCTGGCGAACGGGCCTGGCGATGCTCGCCGGCGTCGGCCCGCAGCCGGCCGAACCCCAAAAGGGGGCCGGCGCCATGGCGGGGTGGCTTCGGGCGTACGCGTCGATCGACTTCGGCGCTCTGGCCGCCGTCGAGCCAGGCCTGCGAGAGGCGTTGGCCGCGTTCCGCGCCTCGGAGGACTGCTGGGGCGTGGCCGCCGCGCTGATGAGCCGCGCCAAGCACGCCCTGGTACGCGGCGACCTGGCAATGGTGGAACGCGACGGCTCGCACAGCCTGGAGATGTTCCGGGACCTCGGAGACCGGTGGGGCCAGATCCAGTCCGCGAACCTGCTGGGCACGCTGGCCGAGATCGCCGGGGACTACGATCAGGCCATGCGCCTGCGCCGGGATGGTCTGCGCATGGCCGAGGAGCTCGGGTTGTGGAGCGAGACGTCGTACCGGCTGTCGGCCCTGGGCCGTACCGCGCTGCTCATGGGAGACCACGCCGCGGCCGGGGAGTTCCACCGCCGCGCCTTGGCGCGGGCGGCGCGGCAGTCGAACACCCTCGCCCAGGAAATGGCCGAGATCGGCCTGGCGCTCGGCGCCCGCCGCCAGGGCAGGCTCGACGAGGCCGAGGCGCACCTGCGCGCCTGGCTCGACTGGAACCGCCGGATCGCCCCGGACAACGGGACCGCGCTGATCCTGGCCGAGCTGGGCTTCATCGCCGAGCAGCGCGGCGACGCCGCTGCTGCCATGGCCCTGCACGAGGAAGGACACGCCGCGGCCCGCGCGACCGGCGACCCCCGGGCCATCGCGCTCGCCCTGGAAGGGCTCGCCGGGGCCCACGCGCTCGCCGGCCGGCACCACCGGGCTGCCCGGCTCCTCGGCACGGCCACGGCCGCGCGGGCCTCCGCGGGCGCTCCGCTGCCGCCCGCCGAACGCGGCGACGTCGACCGCATCACGGCGGCGGTGCGCCGCGCGCTCGGCGAGGACCTCTTCGCCTCCGAGTTCGGCGCGGGCGCCGCGCAACCCTTCGAGTGAACACGACCGGCGAGCGCCGGCTAGCTTTTCGCGGAGGGGATGGCCGGCTTCGCGTCAGTCCAGCCGACCTCGTACGTCTCGACCCCGCTCTTGCCGCCCACCGGCTTGCCCCCCTCCGTGAGGTCGACGTAGTGGGCCAGCAGCGTCATCGTCCTGGTGTCCACGATGAACTGCTCCTTCAGCACCGTCGTCCCCTTGCTCGACGGGACCGGCAGGGCGAGCTTGTGCCCGGACCGGTTCAGCGGGTCCTTGGCCCGGCCGAGGTCGCTGACGCCCTTGGTGGTCTTCAGCACCTGGAAGGCGGCGGATCTGACCTTGAACGACACCGGGTTCTCGTAGAGCAGGGAGGTCATGCGCTCGGCCACGTACCGGTCCAGGTTGACCAGCCAGTCGTCGATCTCGGCCTTCGGGTCGGTGGTCCTGGCCTCCTCGGCGGCCTCGTCGATCCAGGCCCGGACCTCCGTGGTGACGTGCTTCCTGAGCGCCTCCGCGTCGGTGGGCAGGGCCTGGAGCTGCTTGTACGTCACCCGCTTCTCGCCCAGCCGGAACCCGTCCTCGTCCACCCGCTTCAGGAACCCCTTGTCGGGCTTGGTGGACAGCGAGATCTTCATTCCCTCCGTCCGGTACGTCCACGAGGTCGGCGAACCGTCGGCCCGCCAGGCCGCCTCGTCCTTCTTGGTCTTGGGGAAGGCCCCCAGCTTGCGATGGGCGGCCCATTCCGTGCCCTCACGCGTGAGCCAGTCGACAGTGACCGAACGCTCTGTCACGTGGTAGCCGCTGCCGACCGGACGATCATGGTCGGCGGCGCGCGTCACCTCGACGCGCCAGTACGTGCCCTCCGACGGGGCGGCCTGAGCGGGTGCGGCGACGACGCCGGTGGCGAGCAGACCAGCCACCGCAATTGCCTGATATCTCACTTGGTTCCCTCCAATGGGTTCTCGTTCGTCCAGCGGGTGTCCTGGATCGCGGTGAATTCCAGGAGCAGCCCGTCCGCCAGCGAGCGGGTCTCGATGGACAGCGGCGTTCCGCGGGCCGGGTCGATGACCAGCCGCGTGCGCGTCTCCCCTGGGTACGGGGTGACGGGGTATTCGGCGGACCGGTATTCGACCGCCTGCCCGGGGCGGCCCAGCGCGTCGGTCACCGGCCCGACGGCGTCGACCCCGGGCAGCGAGGCCAGCAGCCGGTAGGCGGCGGCCCTGGTCTCGCTGCTCACCGGTGCGAAGAACAGCAGGCGTGCGGCGTTGTCGACGGTCGCCCGATCGTCGGGGGCTCCGAGGAGCGTCCGCAGGCCCTCAGGGGTGTCGGGCAGGTCGTTCATCTTGGTCAGCGGCTTGCCGGCGAGCACGACGCGGAAGTCCCAGTCCTCGGTGGAGTGGGTCTCGGGCTTTCCGGGCGCGGCCCGTACGAGGCCGCGTGACCGATCCTTGGTGATCAGCCCGGGAGCGGCTCGCTCGTAGGTCCACGTCGCCGGGGCCCCGTCCGCGCGCCAGGCCGCCTCGTCCTGAGGCGTCGCCGGCTTGGCACCGAGGTAGGTCTGGCGGTACCAGGTGCGGCCCTCCGGGGCGGCGGGGATCCAGGTCTCCACGGACTCGGTCTGCCGCAGCACGTAGCCCTGTCCGGGAGCGCGGAACTGCCTGCCGTCGACCAGGGTGCTCCCCCACCACGTGCCGGAGTCCGGCACCGACGCGGCCGAGGTCGCGGCGACAAGCAGGAACCGCTTGCCGTCCGGCGCGGCGTGCACGCTGTGCTGCTGCTGCGGCGGCGCGACCGGGACCGCCGAGGGGACGATGACCAGGGCGGCGGCCGCGGCGGCGCCCGCCAGCCCCAGCCCCAGGGCGCTCCACCAGGCGGCCCTGCGGCCCCGTCGCACCCCCTCCCCGGCGATCGCGGCGTTCAGCAGTTCGCGGCCGGCCCGCTCCACCTCGGGGGACAGCGGCGGCGCGGGCAGCAGCTCCCGCAGCGCCCGGTAGTCATCCATCAGTGCCTCCGTTCAGGGGGTTGACGCCGCCCAAGGCGGCTCGAAGTTTCTTGCGCACCCGGGAGAGGCGGGATCCGACGGTGCCGTACGGGATGTCGAGGGCCTTGGCCACCTCTTCATGGCTCAGCTCGCCCAGCGCGCTCAGCAGCAATACGTCCCTGTCGCCGTCGGGCAGGGCGCGCAGTTCCGCCGCGAGCCGCCCTTGTGCGGCGCTCGCGGCGTCCACGCGGGTCACCACGTGGTCCTCATGACCGTGCTCGGGCCCCTGCTGCGCTTTTGCGCTGCGTTGCAACGCCGCCAGCCGCCGGGTCTCGGCCCTGCGGTGCAGGGCGATCAGGTTGGTGGCGATGCCGTACAGCCAGGCGCGCACCTCACCGCGCCGGGCATCGAACGTCTCGCGTTTCCTGAACGCCGTGAGGAACACCTCGGCGGCCAGGTCGTCGGCGGCCTGCCGGTCCAGCCGCCGGCCCAGGTACGCGTGGATCTCGCCGATGTACCGGTCGTAGATCTCACCGAACCGCTCGGGCCTTCGGCACGACAACTCCAGCAGGGCCGCGTCGCTGAGCGCTCCGGCCGGATCCGAGGTGCCGGCCGACGCCACGTTGACTGTCACATCCCTTACTCATCCGATGAGACGTTCTGCTTTCATGCCGGATCGTGTCGCTTTCACGCCTTGCGCCGCCGCCCGGGGCGAGCTGCTATCGCGGCGACGCGGGGAAGACGACGATCAGCACTTCCCCGACCGCCTCCGCCTTGGCCAGGTCGGGGGCGCGCTCCACTCCCCGGACATAGGCGCGGATCCGGTAGGAGCCCTCTCCCGCGGCGGTCACGTCGCCCAGCAGGTCGCCGCCGTCACCGAAGAACCTCAGCACACCGGTCGGGCTGTGGAATCTCATCTCTCCCGACCGCTGCCAGCCCTTGGCCTCGGGCGGACGCCCACCATATGCCTCCCCCGTGACGCAAACCGGCCCTTCTTCGTCGCCACCCCAGGTGAGGTGCACCGTGCCCTTGCCCTTGGCGAGGAACTTGCCCGTGTAGTCGAGGCCGTTGTAGCCCTCTTCCCACGTCTGGATGCCGCCCTTTCGCACCCACATGGCGGCCCGTACCTGCCGTACCGGCTCGGCGATCGGCTTCCTGCTCTACACCGATCGGCTGGCCGCGCACGCGGAGGAACGGGCGCGAGCCGAGGCCGCGGAGGAGCGGTTGCGCATCGCCAGGGAGCTGCACGACGTCATCGGACACAGCCTCAGCACCATCGCGGTGCAGGCGGGCGTCGCCGGCCATGTGGGCGACGCGGAGGAGATGAGCCACACCCTGGCCTCGATCGAGGAGACCAGCAGGTCGGCGCTGCGCGAGACCAGACGGCTGCTCGGCGTGTTGCGGGAGGAAGGCGAGGCCGACCTCGCCCCCGCCCCGGGTCTGGCCGATCTCGACGCGCTCGTCGAACGGACCAGGGCGGCGGGCCTGGAGGTGCAGCTGCAGATCGACGGCACGGTGGGAGGGGAAATGGAGCTGACCGTCTACCGGATCGTGCAGGAGGCGCTGACCAATGTGCTCAAACACGCCGGAGCCCGCCACGCCGGCGTGCGGATCGAGCGGCAGGAGGACGGGCTGCTCGTGGAGGTGACCGACGACGGGACGCGGAGCGAGCCGCGGCCGTACGGTCATGGCCTGACCGGGCTGCGGGAACGCGTGCACCTCTTCGGCGGCGAGTTCGAGGCGGGCGCGCGTCCGCTGCGAGGCTTCCGCGTCATGGCGAGGCTGCCGCTGTGATCAGCGTGCTGGTGGCCGACGACCAGCCCCGGTCAGGGCGAGCTTCCGCCGTCTCATCGACAGCGCGCCGGGCTTCCGCACGGTCGGCGAGGCGGCGACGGGCGAGGAGGCGGTGAGGCTGGCCGGCCGGGAACAGGCCGACCTGGTCCTCATGGACGTGCGCATGCCGGTCATGGACGGCATCGAGGCCATCCGCCGCATCTGCGCCGGCCGTCCCGAAACACGCGTGCTCATCGTGACCACGTTCGACCTGGACGAGTACGTCTACGGAGCGCTCCGGGCAGGCGCCGCGGGCTTCCTGCTCAAGGACACCCCACCGGCCGACCTGCTCAAGGCCGTCGAGGTGATCGCGGCAGGCGAGTCACTCCTGGCGCCGACCGTCACGCGGCGGCTGATCGAACGGTACGTGAGCCCGGCGCCGTCCATCAGCCCCGGCATCACCGACCGGGAGCGCGAGGTGCTCGCCCTGGTGGCCAGGGGCCTGTCCAACGCGGAGATCGCCGAGAGGCTGTACGTCAGCGTCGGCACCGTGAAGACGCACGTCGCCCACCTGCTGACCAAGCTCGGTGCCCGCAACCGCGTCCATCTGGTCATCGCCGCCTACGAGTCCGGCGTCGTCCGCCGGCGATGATCAACGCGTGCGCCCTCAGTCACGTGACCGCCGCAGACGCCTGGCGGCCACGACCAGCACGCCGACTCCGGACAGCGCCAGCAGACCGGTGAACATCCACTCCCCCGAGCCGTCCGGTCCGTAGACGCGGCTCTTCCGCCCCGTGTCCACGGCCGCGGTGGTCTGTCCGGCCGCGAGGACGTCACGGTCGCTGCCGTACAGCTCGACGTCCTGCCTGCGGACCCGCCCGTCAGCGGAGGAGAAGTCCCCGGCCCAGACGCAGGACTCGTGTCCCGGGTGCTGGACGCACCTCAACTGCTTGGCGGTGAACACGCCGCTCGCCCCGTCGGCGCGCGCGGCCCGAATGGCCGGGCCGAGCTCTGGGACGGACACGAACAGCAGCAACAGCCCTGCAACGGCCAGCGCCACAGTGAACCCGCTCAAACGCCGTTTCGTGACCGTCATGACCTAGTGGGCGATCGCGCAGGTGCAGGAGGCCCCGTGCCGCTCCGAGGGACGGCGGTGGAGCAGCATCGCCACCACCATCGGCGCGAAGACGACGGCGTTGTAGAAGAGGTGCAGCTCCATCCTGGGGAAGGCCAGTTGCAGGAGGCTCGTCGGGACCGGACGGCCCGCCAGGTACACGCCGCTGAGCTTCTGGACGAGCAGCAGCAGGTGCTCCAGGTGGTGCCACACCTGGATGCCCAGGGAGATGTTCCACCACGTGCGCGAGCTGCCGGTGAAGCCCTTGCGCAGCATGATGAGGCCCACGAGCATGAGCAGCGCATACCCGTAGTGCATCCACTCCGAGGTCACCAGCCACGGGAAGGGCATGCCGAGCACCCCCCGGGCCTCGGGCAGCGGCCAGCCCCAGACGTAGACCTGGGCGGCCTGCGCCACGTGCTCGGCCCAGTGAGCTACCACGATGAACAGGTAGATCGTGAGCGCGGTCTTGTGATGGCGCCCATTGAGAGCATCCAGAGTGGAAGCGCTGATCGTCGTCGTCGCCATTCCTCACCTCGCGTTTTTCTTGCGATGACGCTGCCTGACGATCTCTGATGGCACTAGCAACCTGCTTGCAATTGGCTGGTAGTCCGACCAAGGGCTGGTCGCGTCCGTGGCACACGTGCCGGGCAGGCCTCAGTACATCCTCGTGGTGGTGCGCTGGATGACGGCGGGGGCCAGGCGGACGCGTTTGACCGTGACGCGGTGGCCGCGGGTGTCGGTGACGCGCACGGCGAAGGGGCCCCGGCCCATGCCGGACTCGGCGATCCAGTAGTTGTAGTCGGCCCGGGCGAGCTTGCGCCACGCGCCGCCGGCGGCCTTGACCTCGACCGAGGCGAGCGGGTTGCCGTGGTCGACGACCAGCAGCGCCAGCCACCACTGCGACGACCCCTCTTTGACGCGGAAGGACAGGGGCCTGCCGACGCGCGGGTTGCCGACCGGGCGATAGGTGACCCCGGCCATGCCCTTACCGGGGTCCGCGACGCGCGCGAAGGCCGTGCGGCTCAGGTCGATGTGGCCCGCCGGGCATTCCGGGCACTGGTCGACGACCTTGACCCTGACGGTGCCCCTCGGCCCGGTGACGTTCAGGTAGCCGCCGCAGGCGGCCGCGGCGGCGTACTCGCGGGGGGACAGCGCCACATAGAGGTTGTCGGCGGGAGGCGACGGGTACGAGCAGTTGCCGCCCCCGGACTGGAGTTCGTAGAAGGTCGCCTTGCCTCTGATCGCTTTTCCTCCGGCCGCCTGCGCCGGCGCGACGGTTGCCGGGAGGAGCGAGGTCGCGGCGAGCGCGGCGGCCAGAACGGAGGGTAAGCGTCGCATCCAGGTGTCCTCTCGTACGGGATGGATGTGACAGTAGCGAAACCGGTGCATCTCGGTCCGGGAAAGTGCCAGATGTCCGGAACGACCGTTAGTTCTCCTCCTCGGTCCGCCGCCAACGGGCTCGGTCTGAACGCATCGCCGGCACTGCTCGGCGCGCTGGTGACCCACCGCCGTCGCCCGCCGCCGGCGCACTGCCGCGGCCACCATCCGCTGGGGCATGGTCCTCACCGCCGCGTCGCCGCCGCCACCGCGATCACTACCTGGTCCTGCTGGCCACGCGCGCTCGAGCCCGCCGGCCCGTCCCGGAGACCGCCGATGCCTGACACCGCCTACTTCGTCGCCGTCCTCGCGATCGTCTTCGCCATCACCCTCGCCCTGCGGGCCGTGCCCTTCGCGGTGCTGCGCACGCTGCGCACCTCGGAGATCGTGGGGCGGCTGTCGGCGTGGATGCCGGTCGGCATCCTCGCCATCCTCGCCGTGACCGCCCTGCACGGCACCATCGCCGCCGACCCGCAGGCGATGCTGTCCGCGCTGCTCGCGGTCGCCGTCACCGGGGGAGTTCACGTCGCCTCCGGCCGCCGCACGATCCTGAGCGTCGGCATCGGCACCGCCGTCCACGTCATCCTCGTCAACGCCTTCTGACGTCCGGCGATGGCGTGCCGGGCCCGCGGCGCGCCACCAGGTGTGCGCCGCGGGCCCGATGCGGTCAGGGCAGCTCTACGGGGTCCATCTGATGTTCGGGTTGATGCCGCCGGTCCAGTTGAACACGGCCATGTTGTCCCACTGGTTGCCGGTGCCGTTGATGTTTGCGGGGTCCCATCCGTTGCCGGAGATGGCGTACCAGGTCGGCTCCCAGTAGAAGACGCCGATCGCTCCCGCGTTGCGAGCGGTGTTCTGGACGTGCTGGAACTCGGTCGCCTGCCCCGCCCAGGTGGCCGGATAGCCGGAGCACGGCTGCGAGCCGGTTATCACGTTCGGCTCGCTGTCGGCGTCGCTCGCGGTGAACGGGTAGGCGGTCTCCACGACGACGACCGGCTTGCCGTAGCGCGACCTCACGTCGGTGATGACGTTGTAGAGGTTGGCCAGCGAGCCGTGCCACATGCAGTAGTAGGACAGGGCGGTGATGTCCCATGACACGCCCTTGGCCCTGATGCCGTCGTAGAACCAGCGTGCGTTCGCGAGGCTGTCGGCGTTCGCGGTATGGATGATCACCTGGGTGCCGCTGTTGCACGCCTTGATCGCGTTGTAGCCGGCCTTGAGCAGCAGGCTCAGATTGGTGAAGTCGTTGTTGACGACCCTGCCGTCGTTCCAGAGCATCCCGACGTTGATCTCGTTGCCGATCTGCACGCTGTCCGGTGTCGTGCCCTGGGCCTTCAGGCTGTTGCAGACGTCGTAGGTGTAGTTGTAGACGTCCGTCTGGAGCTGGCTGATGCCGTGACTGGCCCACGCCGCCGGCTTGTACTGCTTGCCCGGGTCGGCCCAGGTGTCCGAGTAGTGGAAGTCGATCATCAAGCGGAGGCCCTTGGACTTGACCGTCCTGGCGTACGCGAGGACCTTCGCCTTGTTGTTGTATCCGCTGGCAGGGTTGTTCCAGATGCGCAGGCGTGCGTAGTTGACCCCGACGCCTTTAAGGATGTCCAACGGGTCGGCGGCGGCTCCACTGGCGTTGTAGTACCTGGCCCCAAGGTCCTGACTGCGCTGGAGTGACGAGACGTCGGCGCCGAGCATCGTCAGCGTCGCGGCCGAGGCGGGAGGAGCGGCGAGTACGGCCGCGGGCAGCATGGTCAGCGTCAGGAGCAGAGCGACGAGGGTCCTCCGCAGGCGGTGCGCGGTCATGGCTGCTCCGGTCGGTTGACGGCCATTCCGATCTCCTTGATCAAGAAATCGTGGGGGTGAGGTGTCGACACGGCTGCCGTCCACTCTGGGAGCGTTCACAGTCTGCCGACAGGTCTGCTTCCTGCACTTTTGGTGGTCTGAGGCGTGGAAAAGTCAGCAAAATGGTCCGTGAACGTGCACAGAGTCGTCTGCACCTGAGGATAGGGACCAGAGGTCTCCGGGGGAAGAGGCAGTTTCCTCGGTGTTTCCGGGAGGTTGCCGCGGTGTCAGTAGCCGCTCCCCCGGCCCGGTGATGGTGGCCAGGTGCTGGATCGGCTTGGCCAGATTCGGCTCGCCGCGCTGAGCATCGACGGCGACGAGCAGACCGCCGTCCGCGCCACCCTGGACCTGTCGTACGCCGCGCTGCCCCCGCGAGCACGCGCGCTGTTCCGGCGGCTCGGACTCGTCCCCGGGCCGGACTTCACCCTCGATCCACGACCTCCTCAGCCTGTATGCCGCTGAACATGCCCACGCCGAGGAGACCTGGTGGCCGCGATCCGCCAGGCGGTCTCCTCCGGCCCGCGTCCACCGGTACGGTTGCCCGCCGACGCGATGCACAGCCATTTCCGGATCAGACGGACCCTGACCTACTGGGCTCTCGTGCGCGCCGGATGGCCTCGGGAGGACGCAGGCGGCCGCGCCGTGGGTGAGGTCGCGGCTCATGGGGAGGCGTTGGCGACGTGAAGGGTGAAGCCGTACACGCCCGCGTCGCCCACCGCGTACAGCCGGGTGCCGTCCGGAGACCAGGCGCAGTCGTTGAGTGAGGCGCCGAGGCGGATGCCGGCGAGCGGCTGCCTCGCCCCCACCGCGACGTCCCACAGGTGCAGCGCTGAGCCGTACGTCGCCGCCAGGAGCGTGCCCGACGGGCTGTAGGAGAGGGCGGCCGTGACCCCGGGAGATCCGGCGAAGTCCGCCGACCGCTTGCTCCGGTGGTCCCATTCCCTGGTGACGCCGGAGGTGAGGGTGGCGGCCGTACGGGACCCGTCAGGCGACAGGGCCAGCGCCACGACCGAGTCTCCAGGGCGGCGGGCCCTGCCGATCCGACGGCCCCGGCTCGTCCACCTCTGCACGACACCGCCGGACGCCGCGGCGAGGGTGGAGCCGTCGGCGGACACGGCCAGCAGGCACGGCCAGCCCGGCTTCTGCCGGAGGCGGCCGATCTCGTCGCCGGCGCGCGACCAGAGGACGATCACGCCTTCCTCGCCGCACGTGGCGAACCACGTGCCGTCCGGCGCGACGACGAGCGAGCGCTGCCGGCCGTCGTGATCGGTGCGCACGCTGCCCCGTACGCCGCCGTCACCGTCGATCAGCCAGACCTCGCCGTCGCGGCTGTAGGCCGCGAACCACGAGTCACAGCCGGAAAGGCCGTCGAAGGTGGGCAGGCCGGACAACGTGCGGACGACGTGGCCCGCCTCGTCCCGGTAGGCCGGCTCCTGACCCACGGTCACCAGGCCGTAAGGGGCGACGATCAGCGCCTTCTGAAGGCCACGGCGCGACTCGTCGTCGGCCTCGATGCGCGGCAGGTCCTCGCGTGCCCAGATGCAGGCCGTGCCGTCGGTGGCGACCGACGCCAGCCAGGTGCCGTCCGGGCTGATCGCCACATCGGAGACAGAGCCGAGATGACCGGAGAGCCGTTCGGTGGCCGGGCGGTCGAGCCGGGTCACGAGCACGTGGTCACCGATGCCTCCGGTGGCCAGCCAGCTGCCGTCGGGCGCCATGGCGACCGGGTACGAGGGGTGGCCGTCGATCGGGATTCTCTCCAGGAGGTCCCCGTCGGGGCTGTAGACGCATCCGTCAGTGGTCACCATCGCGTCGCGGACCGGATGAGCGGTCAGCTCGACCAGCGCTCCCTCGTGCGGGAACGAGGCCCGGGGCGTCCCGTCGGCGTTCCAGACGTGGATGCGCCCGTCGGTGAGATGGGCCACCCAGGAGCCGTCGGCGGCGAGGGCCAGGGTCGACAGCGCCGCGTCCGCGTACCCGGTGCCCGCCGTCCAGAGCTCCTCACCCTCCCGGTTCCAGGCGGTGAGCGTCCCGTCGATGCAGATGCAGGCCAGCCAGTCGCCGTCGGGCGAGACGGCGACGTCCTGTGCGCCGATGGTGAACAACTCCTTCAGGTGCTCGCCGGCGGCGGACCAGAGATGGACGGTGCCGTCGCAGCCCGCCGAGGCCAGCCAGGTGCCGCAGGGGGCGATGGCGATGGCGTTGACCAGGCCGAGATGAGCCTCCAGCACCGCTCGCGGGGTGCCGTCGCGGTTCCAGAGCCGCACCGGGCCGTCCCAGCCCGCGGTGGCCAGCCACGTGCCGTCCGGGCTGATCGCGACGCTGGACGCCTCCTCCTCGTGCGCCGTCCACGTACGCCGCAACGACGGATGGGGCAGGTCGGGCGGCGTCCACATGCATTCGAGCCACGGCAGGCCCAGGGCGTTGAGGAAGTCGCGCAGCTCCTGGCCGAGCCGCGGCAGGTGGTGCAGGCGGCCGGCGAGCGTAGAGAGCACGGAAAGGCCGGAGTAGGGCGGCTCGCCCAGCAGGTGAAGGCTCTGGGACAGGGTGCGGTGCAGCTGCTCCGCCTCCTCCGTGCCAGCTCTCTCCAGCTCCCGCTGGACCAGGGCGGGGCCGTCCTCCAGGAGCTTCGCGGCCAGCCACGACGCCTGGCACACCAGCTCTTGGAGCCTGCCGCCCACCGCTTCGAGGTGGTCGGCGAAGTGCTCGAAGTAGTACGTCACGGCCTCGTCGGAGAAGGTGTCGCCCGGCGGGCCGATCTCCACCATGGCGCGGTTCGCGCGGCGGGCGCGGTCCGGCCCCATGGCCGCCCGGAGGTGGGCGCGCACCGCGTCGGGGATCAGGACCACGTCACGATCGGGGGCTCGAGCGAGCAGGCCGCGCTCGCCCAGCTCGGCCAGCGTGCGTTCGGCCTCCGCACGCGACAGGCCGGCCGTCTCCCACCACAGGGCCGCGAGCAGGTCCAGCGGGATGGGCCGGCCGCCGCCGAACACCCCCAGTTCGAGCAGGCGCTCCAGGAGGGCGGGAGCGAGCGTCCGCCGCAGGCCGCGGTCGAGCACCTGGTGCACGACTCGCGCCCGGGACGACGGGTCCGCCAGGTCGAACCGGTGGACGGGTGCGGCGTCGAGCGAGCGCGTCAGCGTACGCAGGAGGGGCCAGCCCTGGCTGGGGTCGTCGCCAGGGGGAAGCGCGGGTAACCGGATCACGTGTCCTGTCCGGGGCGCAGTCCTGCTCGTGACGAGCACCACGGCGTTGCCGGCCGCCACCCGGTTCACCAGCTCGGCCGCGTGCGGTCGTACGTCGTCGAGCACCACCAGCCGCCTGGGCCGTCTCCGCCGGAACGGGAGATCCTTGCCCTCCGGTTCCTTGACACGTTGGCGGAAGTGGTGCAGCGGCTCGTCCCCCAGCGTCAGCCACTCGATCCCGTCAGGGAACCGCTCCCGCACCTCCGGGCTGCGGCAGGCGGCCGCGGCCAGTGCGGTGGTGCCGAACCCCTCCGCGCCGTCGATCTCAGGTACGAGGCCGACCACGCGATGCCTGCCCGAAGCGAGCACCGCCACCAGATCCCTCAGCAATCCATAGCGCTCCACCGTGCCCCCTACGTGTCGCTGTGCACAGCCGAACGCCGGGAGGGATCGGAAAGTTTCGCATGGACCTCATCGGCGATCGCCGCCAGGGCCGCGCGGCACAGCGTCAGCAGTTTCTCGTCATCACGGACATGGCCGGTGCTGTAACCGTCGTCGGCGGCGTTGTGGCGGCGGGCTCGGCCCAGCTCCGCGAGCAGCAGGGGCCGGGCCTCCGCGGCGGCCGGGCCGATCTCCGTCCAGAGCGAGGCGAGGGCCGTCCGCCGGTACGGGTGGGGCTCCCACAGGGCGAGCGACACCGGCAGGGCGGTGCCGGGGTCGCCGGTCACCCGCCACAAGGCCCGGACGGCCGACAGCGTGAGCCAGCCGTAGGGGTCTACGCTCCGGGCGAGCCGCCGGAGCCGGCCGGCCCGGGCGTGCGCGGCCGGTCCCAGGTCGGCCAGCAGGTCGGCGGCGTCCCTGCGGCTGTAGGCGTCGCCGTCCAGGCACCGGTCGGCGACCGCCAGTGCGGCGCCGGCGCCGCCGGTGGCCTCCCACAGAGCCCTGGCCGCCGGAACGGCCAACGCGCGGTCGGGTGAGGAGGCGGCCTCACGCAGCACCGGGAGATGGTCGCGGGCGGCCGGATCGAGTGCTGCCAGCGCCGTCACGACGGCTGGAGTGACCGGCTGGGCCAGCAGGTCGGGGAGTGCCTCGGCGGCCGCGGGGCCGATGCGGGCCAGCGCGTGGGCGACGCCGCCGCGGCGGTGGTCGTGCGGGTCGCCGGTCGGCAGGTCGCGCAGGCGGCGGCGCAGGATCGGCACAAGGGGAGCGGCGCGCGGGCCGTACCCGATCACCAGGGAGCCGGCGTCGTGAGGCATCTGCTCGCGGTCGAGGGCCCAGGCCAGCATGGGGAGCGCGCGCTCGTCACCCGTGCCGCCGAGCGCGTGCAAGGCCGGGCCCGCGCTGGGCAGGCCGCGGTCCCAGACGACCACCCACGGCATCGCGCCGCCGTCGAGGGCGGCGTGCCGCGCCTCGCGTTCGGCGGTGGCGCTCAGCCCCTCGAACAGGGCGTCCGCGGCCGGCGCGGCTCCGGCGGATGGTGCGGCTCCGGCGGCTGGTGCGGTGGGGCGGCGCCCCTCGTAGGCCGCGTTGATCAGGTCGAGCACCTCGGCCACCGGCAGGTCGAGCCGTGTGTCCGGCAGCGCGGCCAGCTCCGCCAGGAGTCCCAGCCGCAGCCGCGGATCCCGCTCCTCCTCCAGCGTCCGGGCCAGCCACGCGCGCGTGTCCGCGGCGTGCTCGGGACGCCGGGCCAGCACGCCCGCCGCCCGCACGATCGCGGCCCTGACGCCGTGGTCGTCCTCCACGGCCAGCCGCCCCGCCAGCCGCGCGAGGACCGCCTCGTCCGCGCCGGCGAGCAGCACACCGGCGGTGGCCTCACGCACCCTCGGGTCCTCGTCGTCCAGCAGCCGCGCCCACAGCGGGGAGGCCGCGGCCACGGCCTCGTCGGCCTTCCGGTACGGCCCGCTCAGCCCCGTCGGGTCGGCGGCCGAGCCGATGCTCGCCACCAGCTCCACCACCTCCGCCCGCCCCGGCAGACCCGGCCGTTCGACGATGCGCAGCAGGAACGGGATCGCCGCCACCGTGCACGGGTAGACGTCGCCCTGGTGGTGCACCGCGCCGTACATGTCGTCGAGCGCCTGCTCCCTCACGGCCGGATCGGGGTCGGCGAGGCCGCGGAGCAGGTCGGGGACGTCGCGGGCGGACCCGTAGGCGTGACGCATGCGGCTCCAGCGGACCGCGTCGAGACCGGCGAAGAGATCATGGTCGGCTGCCATGCCCCGTATCCTGCCCGAGGGGTACGACAACCGGCTGCGCGGCGCTCGGCGGCGACGTCGCCGCGCTCACGCTGATCCCGCGGCCGGCGGCTCTCTCCTGTCGGCCCGCCTCGCCGCTCTCGCCGGGAGCCGTGGGGCGTTCCAGCCGGGCGCCGCCCTGGCGGCGTACACCCGGATCCGTGGGCGCAGAGTCTTCCGTTGACTAATCGGACCGCAGTCCGTATCGTCTTGGACAGTAAGCGGACCGGAGTCCGGAAAGGATTGGATTCATGAGCAGACTGCTGCACATCTCCGCCTCCCCGCGCGGAGCCGAGTCGATCTCGCTGGGGATCGCGGAGACGTTCGTCGGCGAGTATCTGGCGGCCCACCCGGGCGCGAGCGTCGACCACTTCGACCTGTGGGACGGGACGCTCCCCGAGTTCGGCCCCGCCGCCGCGGCCGCCAAGATGACCGTGTTCGGGGGCGGCACACCCGAGGGCGAGCAGGCGGAGGCCTGGGCCGCGGCCGTGCGCACGTTCGAGCGCTTCGACTCCTACGACCGTTACCTCTTCAGCGTGCCGATGTGGAACGCCGGCGTGCCGTACAAGCTGAAGCAGTTCATCGACGTCGTCAGCCAGCCTGCGATGATCTTCGACGTGCATCCGGAGACCGGCTACCGCCACCTGCTGACCGGCAAGCGCGCCGCCGTCGTCTACACCAGCGCGGTCTGGGGCCCTGGCCTGGGGCCGGAGTTCGGCAGTGACTTCCAGTCGACGTTCTTCAACGACTGGCTGCGCTGGACCGGCATCACCGACATCCACGAGATCCGCCACCACCCCACCCTCACCGGCTCCTACGAGAACGAACGCAAGCAGGCCGACGAACGCGCCCGCCAGGTCGCCAGGACGTTCTAGCGCGGGCCGTGGTCGCGCGTGGGCCGGAACACCTCGTTGTGGCCGAGGCGCATGGTCCTCTCATAGCCGTGCCGCGTCAGGAGGCCGCGCAGCTCTTCCGCGCTCGTGTCCGTGCGTTCGCGCTGCTTCACCTCGACGAGCACGGCGCGCGGCCGCAGTGTCCGGAGCGACCGGCTCATGCCTGCCAGCACGGCCGCCTCGGCCCCCTCGACGTCGATCTTGACGACGTCGAGGCGGCTCAGCCCGGCCTCCGCGGCCCAGTCGTCGAAAACGCGGACCGGGACCTGCTCGACCAGTGCCGCATCTCCGTACTGGGACCGCACGCCCGCATCGGCGGCGTCATAGCGCGCGTCGCCGTACAGACCCGCCGTCCCGGGATGGGCGCCCAGCGCGGTCTGCACGACCTCGACCCGCAGGCCGTTACGGCGGGCGGCGGCGCGGAGTTTGGCGGCGGAGTCCGAGGCGGGTTCGAAGGCGATCACGCGACCGCCGGCAGGCCGCAGGAGACGGGCGGCGGCGAGAGCGTGGACGCCGATGTGGGCCCCGACATCCGCCACGACATCCCCGCCCCGGAGTTCCCGGCGGAGGAATCGCAGGACGTCGGGCTCGTAGCGTCCCGCGTAGTACAGGATGGCCTGCAGGTTGTCGCGCAGGTCGAGCTCCAGTCGCAGCCCGTTCCTGCGGACGCGGACCGTCGCGGCCCACTGCGGCGAGATCTTGCCGAGGCGGGGGTTGGCGTTCGCCAGCCTGGGTGAGATCCGGTAGGTGGTCTTCAGGTAGCCGGGTTCCCGCAGCGACTGCGCACCGGCGATGAGTCGGGTGGTCCTCCTGGCCGCCCCCGGCGGCAACCGTCGCAGCAGGCGCCAGACGCCCTGGAGCACCGGTCCGTCACGCGGCGTCGGGTCAGTCATATGCCTAGAGAAACATGCTCTCCCCGGCGTTCACGAGCCGGTGGCGCTCAGGTAGCCGTTCCGGCTCCAGAGCACCTTGACCTTGCCCTTCGGCTTCGGCACGACGGCGAAGTACATCGAGGCCCTCTTGTACACGGCCTTCTCGCGGAAGGTCTTGCCCTTGCTCAAGTATTTGGCCAGGGAGCCGTTGTAGAACTTCATCCCGGGCGCACCGGGGCGGGCGGTGTAGGTGTCCTCTTCCGTGATGCCGTACCAGACCAGCGCGCTTCCGGAGGTCGTACGCAGGGCGTACAACTCCTGGGCGGGCTGGGTGTTGGGCCGCACCTTCCATCCGGTCGGCAGGTTCTCCCGATCCCCCTTGCGCGTGTCGGCGTCCCAGGTGAAGAGGTTCCGCAGGATGAGCCGGTTGGCGCGCGGGTCGTCACCGGCGGTGGTCAGCAGGCGGGCGTGCGTCCGGGTGAGTTCCCGGGGGGAGACCACGAGTCCAGCGCCGTCGTCCGGGGCGAGCACGGTGGCGAACCCGTCTTCGTCACGTGCCGGTGTGGGGACCCTGCCCAGCGACGCGGAGACGGCCACCATGCGCCACCCGGCCTGCGTCTTCGCGAAGATGACCTGGTCCCACCTGCGGTTGCCGCCCTTGCGCTGGAACTCGGCCATGAACCACGGCGTGCCCGCGCCCGCTCTGGGGATGGCGAAACGCGACTTCACGATGCGCTCCTGGTCGACCTTGGGAGTGTCCCCGGTCAATCGGTCCAGCCGCACCTCCGCCTTGTGGATCTCCGCCATCAGGCCCGCCTCGGCCGCCGTCCAGTCCGTGCCGCCCTGGCGCATCGCCTCCTTCTCGGCGCTGTCCCAGCGGGCGAGGATCTGCTTGGCCTCCGCCGCCGTCACCACCCCCTGCTTCTGCGGAGACGGGGACGTCACGACTCCCCGCTTCTGTGAGGATGCGAACGGCGCGGAGGGGCCGGCGTTCGCACCCTGTCCGACGAGGCCGCAGGCGGTGGCGACGGGCAGGACGAGCAGGATCGACAGCTGATGTCTGATGGTCATGGCTGGCTCCGTGGTGTGATTGCCCCCTTGTACGAGGTCCTCGTCCGCCGGAGTTCAGCCCGTACGCATGCCATGCCCAGATGGTTCAAAGGGCTTGCGCCCCGCGTTTCCCGCCCTCCTCAGCCTCGATTGCCGACCGCGGCCCCGAGCTCGAGGCGGGCCTGGATGACGGTGACGCTGGTCTGCTCCTCCTCTGTGGTGTCGAGGCCGAGGTCGATGAGGATGTCCAGGGCCTGGCGCCAGTGCCGGCGGGCCTGCTCGGCATGGCCTAGCGCGTGGTGGGCGTAGGCGAGGCCGTCGTGGGCGCGGGCCTGGTCGACCGGTTGGTCGAGGAGCACCGCCAGGTCGAGCGCCTCGCGGTGGCTGGCGAGCGCCCGGTGTGGATGGCCGGTGGCGTGATGCAGGCGGCCCATGCCCTGGAGCGCCTCGTACTGCCAGTTGCGGTTGCCGATCTCCCTGGCGAGTTCGAGCACCTCGTGATAACCGGCGATGGCCTGGTCGTGGCGGCCCTCCAGCCGCTGGACATCCGCCAGGCCGTTGAGCGGCGGGAGCTCCCCGACGCGGTAGTCCATGGCGCGGGCGATCGCCAGGGCCTGCGAGAAGTGGTCGGCGGCCTGCTCGGTCCGGCCGAGCACCAGGTGGACCTGGGCCAGCCCGCTCAGCGACCTGAGCTCGCCGGTGCGATGGCCGAGGGATCTGGCGAGGGCCAGCGCCCCGCAGGAGCGGTCGGCGGAGCGCCGGTAGCGCCCTCGCAGCCGCTCCACCATGCTGAGCCCGATCAGCGCGTCCAGTTCGGCTCTGCGGTGGGCGACGGCGCAGGCTATCTCCAACGCCCGCTCGAGGTGGTCGTCGGCCTGGTCGAAGCGCCCTTGCATGGCGTGCACCATGCCGAGCCCCACCAGGGCGCGCGACTCGGCCACGCGCTCGCGGAGGGCGCGGGCGATGGCCAGCGCGTGCGTGGCGTCGTCGACGGCGGGCTCGTAGCGGCCCTGGAGGCGCCGCATGTCGCTCCGGCCCATCAGGGCGTTCATCTCGCCGGTACGGCACCCGGCGGCGCGGGCGACGCCGAGCGCCCGCGTGTGGAGCGCTTCCGCGTCGGAGTACCGGCCCTGCATCCGCAGATGGAAGTGCAACGCGGCCGGCAGCCTGAGCGCGGGCAGGACGAGGGCGTGGTCGGCGGCGTACCGGGCGGCGGCGAGGAGGTTGTCCAGCTCGGCCTCCAGCCAGGCGGCGGCCCGGCCGCCTCCCGCGGTACGCTCGCGGCTGCCGCCGAACTCGTACGGGTAGAGCTCGCCCATGGCCGCGGTCGCCGTCCTGCGATAGTGGTCGAGGAGCCGGACCGGCGCGGCGCGGCCGTCCGCCTCGCCGGCCGCCAGGCCCGCGGCGTGCTCGCGGACCAGGTCGTGGAAGTGGTAGCGGCCCGGGGCGGACTCCTGCAGCAGGTGCACCTCGAGCAGCCGCTCCAGCAGCCGCCCGGCCAGGGACGCGGTCGTGTCCAGGAGCGCGGCCGCCGCGTCGGTCGCGAAGTCGGCGCCGACGTGCAGGCTCAGCAGCCGGTACGTCCGCTTCAGCTCGTCGGGGAGCTCGCGGTAGGACAGGTCGAGTGCCGCCGTGACACTGCGCCGCCCGGCCTCCAGCTCGGCGAGCCGCCGGTCGTGCTCGCCCAGCCGGCCCAGCAGGTGCGCCACGCTCCAGGTGGGGTGGGAACGCAGCCGGGCGGCGGCGATGCGGATGGCGAGGGGCAGCAGCCCGCACTGCCGCACGGTCTCGGCCAGCACGCTCGCCGGTGTGCCCGCGACGCGATCCTCGCCGGCGGTCCTGCTCAGCAGGGCGACCGCGTGGTCGACGGGCAGGACGTCCAGCGACATGGTGGCGGCGGCGTCCAGTGCGGTCAGGCGGCGCCGGCTGGTGATCAGCACGCGGCATCCCGGGCTGCCCGGCAGCAGCGGACGTACCTGGCTCTCGTCGGCCGCGTTGTCCAGCACGATCAGCACCCTCCGGCCGGCGAGCAGGGTGCGGTAGAGCGCGGCGCGCTCGTCGAGGTCGCGTGGGATCCGGTTGCCGGAGACGCCGAGGGCGCCCAGCATGCGGGCGAGCACGTCGTCCGGCGCCACCGGCGCCGCCCCCTGAGTGTGTCCGTGCAGGTCGACGAAGAGCTGCCCGTCGGGAAAGCGGGCGGCCACCCGGTGAGCCGCGTGCACGGCCAGCGCCGTCTTCCCGATCCCGGCCATCCCGTCGATGGCGTGCACCCACGTGCCTTCGGCGGCGGCGTCGTCCTCGAGCAGGGCCAGCTCGTACGCCCGCCCCGTGAACTCGGCGGCGTCGGCGGGCAGCTGCCGCGGAACCGGCCCCGCATCCCGGCTCCGCTTCGGACGGGCCGGGGTGGCCGATGCGGGCGGTCCGGCGCCGCGGGCGGCGGCGGCCAGCGTCGCCTGCTCCGCGTCGTCCAGCCCCAGCGCCTCGGCCAGCAGCCGTACCGAAGCGGTGCGTGGGCGGAGCGGGACGTCGCCCTCCATCCGCCGGATCGTCCTGACGCTGAGACCTGCCCGCGTGGCCAGCTGTTCCTGGGTGAGCAGGGCCCGCTGGCGCCACCGCCGCAGCAGCGAGCCTAAGATCAATCCGTCCCCTGGTTTCATGGCGCCTCCGGCTATGTCCGGTGAATCCCCGTGGTTTGCCTAGCCTGGTCCCATTGCCACCCTGACGGACCGACCGCTCTCACGCATCCGCTTATCGGGGCACACCGCGCTACACCGCTCGGCGTACCCCACCGGATGACGCGCAAGAAAAGTATTCCGCCTCCCTGTCGAATTCGTCGCCACCCGGACGACGCGTATGCGGAAGCACGATGCGGACGAGAGGAACGGAACCATGAGGAAGATCATCGAGCAGGGTGTGGTGACGCTGGACGGCCAGATCAGCACCCCGCAGAACTGGCTGGGCGAGCTGTGGGCCGGACAGTTCGAACAGCGCTCACACGACCTGCTGTTCTCGGTGGACGCCCTGCTCTACGGCCGGGTCAGCTACGAGCAGCACGCCGCGGTCTGGCCGCACCTGGAGGAGCAGTTCGGCGACTACGCGGTCCGCATGAACACCATCCCGAAGCACGTCGCCTCCACCACACTGAAGGAGGCGACCGCGTGGAACGCCACCCTCATCGAGGGCGACGTCGTGGAAGAGGTCGCCAAGCTGAAGGAGCAGCCCGGCGGCGACGTCCTGAAGGTCGGCACCGGCGGCCCGCTCAGCCGTACCCTGCTCCGGCACCGGCTGGTGGACGAATACCTGTTCTGGCTGGTCCCGGTCATCGCGGGCAGCGGCGGCCGCCTCTATGACGGCATCGACAGCACATACCTGAAGCTGGTGGACGTCGACCGGCTGGACAACGGCGTCCTCGGCCTCCGGTACGTCCTGAAGTGACCTCTCCGGGCACTAGGACGGCAATGTCCGGTCAGTGTCCGGCCGATGACCTGGTCCGGCCTCCTCCGATGGCCAAGACTCTTACGGCACGGATCACGTGGCCCCGTCCCGCCCGCCGGCCTGTGCCGTGCTGTCCGGGGCGGGCCTGATGGCGGCGGTGGCCGGGCTCGTCGTGATGACGCTCCCGTTCACGCCGTTGGCACAGGGGCACACCGGCGTGGCCGGCGGGGGCCGCGACGGCCGTCGCCGCGCCGCCGTCGAGGCGGCGCGGCGCGGCGCGTCATCGCCGGTCGGGGCTCAGCCCGAGATGCCGGCGAAGGCCGGGGCCGGCTGGAGGCGGAACGGGGCCGCGGAAGAGCCGGCCCAGTTCAGGCCGTCCGTCGGCCACAGCTCACGCTGGTCCTTCATGACCTTGGTCTCGGCGGCCAGACCGCCCACGGGGCAGCGGAAGCCGTGCGGCGGCACGGTCAGCGAGATCAGGTAGTTGTCGATGGGTTCGGTGCTGCACCTGTCCTTGCCGTAGATGCGGTGACCCCAGCCCTCGTAGGTGAGCAGCACGCCCTTGGAGCCGAACTGGCGGGCCACGTTGGCCGACCAGATGTACGGGGTGGAGGGGTCGTGCAGCGAGTTGCCCAGCAGGATCGGGGCACTACCCGTGTACTTCAGGCGGTGCTGCGGGTTCTTGACGGGGTGGTTGAGGCAGACGGGCAGGTCCTCGGTCGGCATCGGGTTGTACCGCATGTCCGGAGCCACGAGCTTGGAGGCCCGCATGATCGCGGAGTACTCCGCGTAGTCGCGCACCTTGAGGTTGTAGTCCTCGCAGAGGATCACGGTCGCCAGCTCGGCCACCTCGCCGGACACGGGCTGACGGCCGGGCAGCGGCGGCACCCACGACGGCGGCTCCCCACCGTCCAGGGCGCGCAGCACCTCGCTCAGCAGCTGCCAAGCAGGCCCTTCGGTGCCCAGCACGCCGTTCCACAGGACCTGCAGCTCCGTCACCGGACGGTCGGGGACACCGGGCCAGTACAGCTGGCCGGCGCGGGCCTTGGCCAGCACCCGCTCCCACACCGCGCGGACGTCCTTGCCGTGCAGGACGCAGCTGGGCTCCTGGTCGCACCAGCCGACGAACTGGTCGAAGGCGTCCTCGACGGCGGCGGCCTCGGTCAGCATGAACGGCCACGTGCTCAGGCTGTGGTCCATGTTGCTGTCCAGGGCCATGGCCCGGATCCGGTTGGGGAACAGCTCGGCGTACATCTGCCCCATCAGCGTGCCGTAGGAGATGCCGTAGAAGGTGAGCTTCTCCTCGCCGAGCGCGGCGCGCAGCGCGTCGATGTCGCGGGCGACGCTGACCGAGTCGACGTG
Source organism: Nonomuraea sp. SYSU D8015 (assembly GCF_008065375.1). Classification (GTDB taxonomy): domain Bacteria; phylum Actinomycetota; class Actinomycetes; order Streptosporangiales; family Streptosporangiaceae; genus Nonomuraea. The sequence continues at coordinate 50,190 of NZ_VJYI01000004.1, read as the reverse complement.
GTCGTACACCGGGCCGGTGCGCTGGCGGCAGTCCGCGTGCAGCTTCTTGTTGTACGCGGTCCACCGGTCGAAGTCGGCCTGGCTGGTGATGACGGCGTTCGGCATCTGGTTGTACACCGACGCCGAGCAGATCACCGGGTTGCTGCGGCCCACGCCCCGCGGGTCGAAGCCGACGATGTCGAAGTGCCGCTGGAGCTCCTCGGTGAAGAAGCCGGGAGCGCCGTAGGTGAACTCCACACCGGATCCGCCCGGACCACCCGGGTTGACCACCAGGGATCCGACGCGGGCCGCGGGGTCGGTGGCCTTGCGGCGGGCGACGGCCAGGTCGATCTTGGGTCCGTCCGGCTTGGACCAGTCGACGGGGACGGTCAGCTTGCCGCATTCGGCGGCGGGCTCCTCCTCACAGGGCGCCCAGGCGATTGCGCTGGCCCCGGTGACCGCCGCCGAGGCTCCGTCCCCCGCAACCGCCGCGCCGGCCGCCTGGGCCGTCGAGGCGGGTAACACCGCCGCCAGTACCGCGAAGGCGGCGGCGAGCATGGAAGATCTTCTTCGCACATTGCTCCAATCATCGATCGGCCGGCCCGGGCCCCCTGCGGCGACACGCGACCAACCTTGATCATCCCCGGTCGACGGCCGCGACGGCATCGAAGCTGGCGGCTGTGAGCACCGCCCCCACGTTCAACGCGGCAAATCGACGCGAGCACGATACCAACAGCAGCATCAGAAATCCTGACGATTGCGGTGAAAACGGCGAAATTCAATTGCAGGCGACTATCGGGGCCCAATTGCCGTTAAATCCGCAGCACTCACGCGTGTGTATGCAGCACCGCTCTCAACTCGTCCGCCTCGGGCCGCCCGATTCCCTTGAACAGGCTGAAAGCAGCCCGCCAATACGGAACCGCATACGCGGCGCCCTCGCGTTCCCGTGCCAGCGCCCCCATGAGGGACAACATCTGCGCCTCCCCCAGAGCATGGCCGGTCAGCCGGTACACGCTCAGCGCCCTGTCGGCGTGCTCGTGAGCCTGCTCCCCTTCGCCGAGGCCGTGATGGGCCAGGGCCATGGCGGCGAGAGCCCGGCCGACCAGCAACTGGAAGCCGTCCTTGGCGGCGACCTCGCGAGCGCGCCCGGCCTGCGCCAGCGCCTCGGCGGGCCGTCCCGCGTCCTGGTGCAGGGAGGCCAGCCCCAGCCACGCGACCACCCGCGGCGCCGAGAAGGACGTCCCGAGGGTCAGCTCCAGGCCCCGGGCGTAGAGGTCGTGTGCGGTCCGCCGCTCTCCCCGGGCCTGGTGCACGGCGGCCAGCGTGGTGCACGCGTCGGCCTCCAGGAGGCGGTGGCCGAGGTCGCGGGCCAGGTCGTGTGCCGCGGCCGCGGCGGTCATGGCCTCGTCATACCTGCAGGCGTCGCGGTGGGCCGCGGCCAGGGTGGACAGGAAGCACGCCCGGCCGAACCGGTTCTCGTTCGTCCCGAGCCGGCCCAGGGCGGCCTCCAGCCGGTCCACGGCCGGGTTCAGGCGGCTCAGCTCCTGGTACGTGATGCCGAGGTTGCCGAGCGCCTGCGCCTCCCCCAGACGCGAGCCGAGCCGGCGGTAGACGGCCAGCGCGTGCGCCTGATGGGCCGCCGCCGAGCGGAGCCTGCCCAGGTGCCGCTCCACCACGCCGAGGTGCAGCAGGGCCGCGGCCTCTCCGCCTTGCCGGCCCGACTGCCTGAACAGCGTCAGCGCGTCGGTGAGCAGGCCGATGGCCTCCCCGGGAACGCCCAGCCACCAGCGGGCCAGGCCCAGCTCGAAGAGGATCTCCGCGGTGCCGTCGGACCAGCCCGCCCGGTCGGCCAGCTCCAGCGCCTCGACGTAGTGCCGTACGGCTTCCGCGTACTCCTCGGCGGCCTGATGCGCGTCGCCGAGCCCGAGATGGCAGGCGGCCTGGCCGCGCAGGTCGCCTGCGCCGACGGCGGCTTCCAGCCCGCTGCGCGCGGCCGTGTCCCAGCCGGGCGCCGGCCACTGGATCCAGAAATATCCCCGCAGCGTGTCGGCGAGCAGCCAGGCCGACGACCTCGACCCGTGCTCGGCCGCGTGCTGGACGGCGGACACCAGGTTCGCCCATTCGCTCTCCAGCCAGGCCACCGCCTGGGCTTCGTCGGCGAGCCGGGCGGGCGCGCACGGCGGGGCGCCGACGGGCAGGCGTACCTTGTCGGGGTAGAGGAGTCGCGCGGCGGCGTCCGCGGTGTGCACGTACCAGCCCATGAGCCTGTCCAGCGCCCGGTCTCGCTCTTCCGGAGAATCCTCGTGCCCGGCCCGCTCACAGGCGTACGACCGCAGCAGGTCGTGCAGGCCGTACCGGTCAGGTCTGCGGGTCTCGACCAGATGGGCGCCGACGAGCAGTTCGAGGAGGCGCTCCGCCTGATCCACGCGGATGCCGGCGAGTGAGGCGATGGCGTCCGTCCGAAGGTCGGCGCCCGGCGCGACGGCCAGCAGGCGGAACAGCCGGGCGGCCGGGGCGGGCAGTTCCCTGTAGGAGTGGTCGAAGGCGATCTTCACGCCCGTCTGCGGATCGCCGTCCACGGACAGGCCGGCCAACGGGTCGCCGGGCGGCAGCCCGTCCAGATAGTCGCTGATGGACAGATCGGGCGAACCGGCCAGGTTGGCCGCGGCGATCCTCAGCGCGAGCGGCAGCCTGCCGCACGCGTGGGCCAGCCGGGTGGCCGCCTCGCCGTCGACGTCGCGATCGAGGATGTGCGCCAGCAGCGCACGGCTCTCCTCGGGCGTCAGGGTGTCGAGCACCAGCCTGCGGGCGCCGTGGGTGACGACCAGGCCGGTGAGGTGATCGCGGCTGGTGACGAGCGCCAGGCTGCTGGAACCGCCGGGTAACAACGGGCGCACCTGCTGAGCGCTGTGGGCGTTGTCGAGCAGCACGAGCAGCCGCCGGTCGTCCAGCAGCGTCCGGTAGAGCGCGGCGGCCTCGTCCAGGTCGGCCGGCACCCCTTCGGCCGAAACGCCGAGCGCGGCGAGCATGCCGGCCAGCGCCTGGAGCGGGCTCAGCGGCGACCTCTGGTCGTGGCCGCGCAGGTTGACGTACAACTGCCCGTCGGGGAAGCGGCCGGCCTCCCGCCGCGCCCAGTGCAGGGCCAGCGCCGTCTTGCCCACTCCCGGCATGCCCGTGACGACCACGACGGGCGCACCGGCCCGCACCATCCCGTCGAGGCCGGCCAGTTCCTTCGTCCGGCCGGCGAAGCCCGCCACATCGGCGGGGAGCTGAGCCGGCCGCCACCACGCGGGGGTGCCGCCGCGCCGCAGCGCGGCCGGCCGCAGGACCCGCGCCTGCGCATCCCGCAGCAGCGTCCCCGGCTCGACGCCCAGATCCCCCACCAAGCGGCCGCGGATCTCGTCGAACACCGCCAGCGCCGCAGCCTGCCGGCCGCACCCGGCGAGAGCCAGCATGAGGTCGGCGTGCAGCCCCTCGTGCAGCGGCTCCTCGGCCACCGCCGCGCTCAGCGACTCCACCGCGCGTTCGTACGCCCCCAGCTCCATGGCCAGCTCCGCATGGGACACCACGGCCGCCAGCCACCGTTCCTTGGCCGCCACGGCGGCGGGATGCCGTCCGAGCGGACCCGGCAGATCCGCCAGTGGCCGGCCCTTCCAGTACGACAGCGCCTCACTCAGCAGGTCCAGGGCCTCGCCGCCCTCCGCCTGGGCGGCCCGGGCCACCAGGTCGTCGAAGCGCACCAGGTCCAGGTCGACGTGTTCGGCCGCCAGGCGGTAGCCGCCGCGCACGCCCACGATCAGCTTCGCCGACGACGGCCCGGACCGGTCGGGATCCATCAGCCGGCGCAGCCGGGACACATAGGTGTGGACGAGGTGGTGGGAGGAATCGGAGGCGTGCTCGCCCCACAGCACGTCGATGATCTGGTCGTACCCCACGGCCACGCCCGGCTGCAGCGCCAGCAGTCCCAGCAGGGAACGCTGCTTCAACGACCCGGGCAGCACCCGCCTGCCGGCGACGCTCAGCCGCAACGGCCCCAGGACCTCGATCCGCACCTGTTTCCTGGCCGGCGGCGGCTCCAGGCCCACCGCCTCGGCGAGCCGGCGAGCGGACGCATGACGCGGCCGGACCCGGCCGTGCTCGATGTCGCGAATCGCGCGCACGCTGACGCCGGTGCGCCTGCCGAGCTCGGCCTGCGTCAACCCGGACCTGGTCCGGGCATCACGAAGCGCCGCGCCGAACGAAGCCGCCATGCCGGTCTGCCGTCCTGATGTCCTCCCCTACAGGGACCAGCGTGGATCATGGGGATCGGCGGCGGCCAGGACAGTGACCGGCCATTCACCGGCCAGATCGTCATCGCGCTCGATCGCCGGCGCGGCATTCGCGAGCCTGCTCCAGGGACAGTTCCAGCCGCTCATCCTCGAAGGACAAGAGCGCATGCCCGGTGCCTCCGGTGCCGCCCAGTTCGATCAGCGCCGTCGCCAGTCCCTGATGTGCCCTCGCTCGTGCCGCGGGGTCGTCCGACCGTTCGGCCGCGGCCAGGGCGATGCGCTGGACGGCGATCTTCCCGTGCCGGTCACCCCGCAGCTCGCACCAGGCCGCCACGGCGGGTGCGAGCCTGCCGACATGGGAGTCGAAGCCCTCCACCATCGCCTGACGGAGGACGGCGAGCAGGACGCCCTGCTCGGCGCGGAACCAGGCCAGCGCCTGCCGGTGGCAGGTGACGGGCGCCTCCGGTGCCTTCGGGGCGGGGAGGCCCGCGGCCGGCTCCAGGAGCGACGCGGCCCGGCAGGCGGTGTGCACGTAGTGCTCGATCATGCGCCGTGCCGCGCGGCGACGGGTGTGGGCGTCGGCGTCGCGGGCGAGGCCCCGTGCGTACGCCCGGAGCAAGGCGTGGAAGGCGAACCTGCCGGGCGCGACCTCGCTCACCAGGTGAGCGTCGACCAGGGTGTCGAGGAGCCGTCCCGCGTGCGACGGATCGAGGCCCGCCAGGCTCGCGGCCGCCGCGAGGGTGAGGTCGGGCCCGGGGTGGACGGCCAGCAGCCGGAACAGGCGGGCGGCGTCGGCGGGCAGCAGGTCGTAGGAGCGCGACAGCACGGAACGCAGGTCGATGACCGCGTCCCTGGTGGCCAGTGCGCTGACGTCGGACCAGGCCCGGCGCAGGCCAGCGGCCACGGTGGCGAGCGAGAAGGAGGGGTTGGCGGCCGCCCGCCCCGCCGCGATCGCCAGGGCCAGCGGAAGCCGGGCGCACAGACGGATGATCTCATCGGTGGAGGCCGGGTCGGTCTCGATCCGTTCCCGGCCCAGGCGGTGCGCCAGCAGATCGCGGGCCTCTTCCTGGTCGAGCACGTCCAGGGTGAGCAGCGTGGCGCCTTCCGCGGAGACGAGGCTGCTCAGCCCTCGGCGGCTGGTGATCAGGACCGTGCATTCGGCGCCGCCGGGCAGCAGCCGGCGCACCTGCTCGGCGTCCCGCGCGTTGTCGAGAACCACCAGCATGCGCTTGCCCGCCAGCATGGTTCGATAGAGCGCGGACCTGGCCCCCAGGTCCTGCGGGATCCTTTGCGGCTGCACGCCCATGCTCTGGAGCAAGGCCGAGAGTGCGTCCTTCGGGCGGAGGGCTACCTCCGACGGGCCGAACCCCTGCAGGTCGACGTAGAGCTGGCCGTCCCGGAACCGTTCGCCGGCCTGGTGCGCCCAGTGCAGCGCGAGTGCGGTCTTGCCCACCCCTGCGGTGCCGGTGACGACGCAGATCCTCGTGTCCCCGTCGAGCAGGCGGTCCATCGCCTTCAGCGCGTCGTCACGGCCGACGAACCCGGCCACGCCCGCGGGCAGCTGCCGGGGGATCCGCCGCTCCGCCTGGCCGGCGTCGCCCCCCAGCAGGACCGAATGGATGCGCCGTAGGTCGGGGGAGGGATCGGCGCCCAGGTCCTCGACGAGGCGGTGCCGGAGCCGCTCGTACATGGCCAGTGCCTCGGCCTGCCTGCCGCAGCGATCGAGCAGGACGAGCAGACGTCCCCACAACGTCTCCCGCAGCGGATGGCGGGCCGCCAGCTCCCGCACGTCGGCGACCAGCTCGTGGTGACGGCCCTCCTCCAGGCTCAGGTCGACCAACCGCTCCACGGCCGAGAGGTGCAGCTCCACCAGGTGCTCGGCCTTGGGTCCGCACAGCACCGCCGAGTCGACGCCGTCGAAGGGTCTCCCCCGCCACAGCGCCAGGGCCTCCTCCAGCGTCTTCCGCTCGGTCTCGGCGCCTCGCGACAGCGTCGCCTCGCCCAGCAGCCGGCGGAACCGCAGCGCGTCGACCCGGTCGGGCTCCACGTCCAGCCGGTAACCTTCGGGCGTCGTGCGGATCACGTCCGATCCCAGCTCACCGCGTAAGCGGCTGATGTAGGTCTGCACGCTGCGGCGCTGGTTGACCGGCGGGTCCTCGGACCACAACACGAGGGCCAGCTGCTCCACGGACACCGTCTCGCCCGCGGACAAGGCCAGGACGGCCAGCAACGCCCGCAGCCGGCTCGAGCTCAGATCGACGGGGCCGCTGTCCTGCCGAACCTCCAGCGGTCCCAGCAGCGCGATGCGGAGCCGGGTTTCCCCCGTGCCAGGTCCCATGCCCCCAAACCATCCACGGTCGGAGAGCACCGTGCCAGGCCTTCAACCGGGCATTCACCGGACATCCGCGGAGCCGGCCTCAGTCCTGCCGGCGGCGCCGGTGCACCAATGCTTCGGTCGTGGCCGCCAGGAGGAGGAGCCCGACGCCCAGGACGAGCCAGTGCTCGATCCACTCAGCGGTGACGCCCCACTGCGAGGATTCGGCGACCAAACTCTGCGGATCGCCTGAGACGACTCCGACGATGTGCGAGAAAACGATCCAGGCGGCGACGATCGCCGTCAGCCACGTGCGCCAGGCCGGGTCACGGTCGGCCGACAACTCATTGGTCAGGCGTATCGAGGCACGCATCCTGCTCAGACCCACGGGACTGACTATGGCACCGCGGACATCGTGGTGGAAGGGCCGCGCTGAAGGCCGGCGTCATGGCAGCAGGCCGCGGCCGTAGGCGGCGGCCACGGCCGCGGCCCGATCGGAGACGCCCAGTTTCGTGTAGATGTGCGCCAGGTGGGTCTTGACCGTCGTCTCGCTGATGAACAACGCGGCGGCCGCCTCCTTGTTGGTGCAACCGCGGGCGACCAGGCCGAGCACGGTGCGTTCGCGCTCGCTCAGCTCGGCAGGCGGCGAGGGTGCGCGGACCCGGCTTAGCACGCGGGCGGCCACGGCCGGCGACAGCACCGTCTCCCCCGCCGCCGCCGCGCGCACGGCGCGGAAGACCTCCTCGCGCGGCGAGTCCTTGAGCAGGTAGCCGATCGCGCCCGCGGTCAGCGCGGGCAGCACGTCCTCGTCCCCGTCGTAGGTGGTCAGGACGAGCACGCGGGCCGACGGCACCTGCTCGGCCAGCAGCCTGATGAACTCCGCCCCACCGAGGCCGGGCATGCGCAGATCGGTCAGCACGACGTCGGGACGCTCCCGCACGGCCACGGCCAGCCCTCGCCGTCCGTCGTCCGCCTCGCCCACGACCTCCAGGTCGGCCTGTTCGACGAACATGCCCCGCAGGCCGTCACGCACCACGGGATGGTCGTCCACGATCACCAGCCGTACGCTCACGTCGCCCCTCACTCGGCCGCGGCGGGGATCGCGGGGACGGTCACGCTGACCGCCGTGCCCTGCCCTGGCGCGGACTCGACCTCGACGTTCCCGGCGAGCCTGACGACGCGCTGCCGCATCGCGGTGAGCCCGAACCCGCCGCCGTGCGTCTCCTGCGGAGTGAACCCCACCCCGTCGTCCCGGACGTCGACCACCACCACATCCTCCATGTACGACAGCGTGACGCCGGCCTTGCCCGCCCCGGCATGGCGGGCCACGTTGGCCAGCGCCTCCTGCACCGCCCGGAACAGCGTCACCTCGACCTCGGGATGCAGCAGCCGGGCGGTGCCGGTGACGGTGAGCGTGGCGGGCACCTCGTGCGCGGCGCTCCACCCGGACACCAGCGCCGACAGGGCCTCGGGCAGCCTGGTTTCCACCAGCGGCCCGGGGCGCAGGTCGTTCAGCGAGCGGCGGACCTCGGTCAGGCTCTCCCTGGCCAGGTTCCTGGCCACGGCCAGGCGGCGCCGCACCGCGTCGGGGTCGTTCGCGACCTCCTCGGCGGCTTCGAGCTGGGTGACGATGCCCGACAGGCCCTGCGCGACGGTGTCGTGGATCTCCCTGGCCATCCGGCCGCGCTCCCCGGCGACGCCGGTCTGGCGGGCCGCCGCCAGCAGCTTGCCCTGCAGCTCGGCGTTCTCCTCGCCGAGCCGGGCCAGGCGGACGTTGGCGCTCTCCAGCGCCCGGTTGGCGGCGCGCCGGCGTTCGACCTCGGTCTCCATGGCCCTGATGATCCAGCCGAGGAACGCCGCCAGCCCCGCTCCGGCGAGCGCGGACAGCACCCTCGGCCAGGGGTCGGCGTCGTTCAGCAGCGCGAACGGGCCGCCTGCGACGACGAGCGCGGTGACGGCCACCCCGAGGTAGGCGTACCGGCCGGGCAGCGCCATGAACGCCGTGGGGAAACACGCGACCACCAGGAGCCAGAACGCCGGGTGACGCCCGGCCAGCAGCCACGCCAACGCCACGAACCCGGCGAAGTAGAGCGCCATCGGCGCCAGCACCCGCTCGGGCCACTGCGGATGCGCCAGCACCATCCACCAGTGCCACACCGCCACGGCCCCGGCCAGCGCCACCGTGACGAGCCGGGCCTGCGGCGCCACCGCGGAGTCGAGCGCCGCGAGCAGGGTCGCCGCCCCCAACAGAACCAGCGGCAGCACGCGCCAGAGCCGGTCCAGGTCGCGCTCGCCTGCCACGCCGCTCCTCGCTCTCAGCCGCGCGGATAGGACAGACGCCGGAGGAGCGTCTCGGCCGGCCCGCGCACTCCGGCCCTGCGCATCGCGTCCGCAGTCACCACCGTCACCGCCCACACGCCGAGCGCCAGCGCGGCCGTGGCGGCCGATCCCAGCCACCCGCCGAGCCCGGCCGTAGAGGGAGACAGAAGAGCCACGAACATCACCGATTGTAGGAGATAACAGGTCATCGAGCGCTGGCCGCAGGCCGACAACGCGGTGACGACCGGCCCGCGCCGCGCCCCGATCCGCTGCGCGAGCAGGCCGATCAGTGCGGCGTACCCGAGCCCGCCCGCGATGCCCGTCACCACGTGCACGGCGTTGAGCGCCATCAGCGCGACCGGCTCGTCCACGACGAGGAACCCACCCGCGGCCAGCCCCAGCGGCAGTCCCCCGAGCAGCCCGGCCAACGGTCCCCACACCGCCGCCCGCCGCACCACCTCGTCCGGCCTCGTCAGCAGCTCCCGCCGCCCCGCCCAGACGCCCACGAGCGTGGCGGTGAGCACGCCCATCATCCCGAACGGGGTCATCACCCACTCGACCGGCCGCAGGGCCAGCGCCGTCAGCGGGTCCGGCACCGCGAACGACCAGAAGAACACCCGCTCGGCCGAGCCCTGCGGAGTGTTGAAGGCCAGCGCGGACGACAGCGCCACGGGGACGAGCCAGGCCGCGGCGAGGATCAGCAGCGTCCGGTCACGCACCCGCAGCAGCCGGCACACCACGAGCCCGATCAGCCCGTACATCCCGAGCACGTCTCCCGAGAACAGCAGCGTGCCGTGCACCGCCCCGAACGCCAGCAGCCACAGGCTGCGCCGCTTCAGCACCCGCCGCCCCTGGCCGTCGTCCCGCCGCCGCTTCCAGATCTGCACCATGCCGTAGCCGAACAGGGCGGCGAACATCGGGTACGCCCGCGCGTCCACGAACGTCATGGTCAGCGCCGCGGTCACCCGGTCCAGCGGGTCGTGCTCCACGATGTGCTGCCTGATGCCGTACGGGCGGCCGTACAGGTAGATCGCGGAATTGGCCACGGCGATCAGCGCCAGCATGATTCCTCGGGCGAGGTCGGGAGCGAGCTGGCGCTCGTGTTCCCCGACCGGCCGCAGTCCCAGGGTGGAAGCCACGTTCCCTCCTCAAGCTCGGTGGATTTGCACCGAGTGTGCGAGGAAAGGCCGGGTCGCCGAATCGTGCGACGAGGCTCATGTCATCCGCGGATGGAGGATGCCGTCCATCCCCCATTCGGAGGATGGGCGGCATCGCGCTCCCTCTCCGACGTCGCTCGCGTACCGGCTCAACACCCCCGGTCGTGCCGGAGTGCGGCGGCGCGGTCGAGGAACAGGGTGCGTTCGCGGGAGTTGCGGGTCAGTCCGGCGGCGCGTTCGAACTCGGCGGCGGCCTCCCCGGCCCGGCCCAGCTTCGCCAGCAGGTCTCCGCGGACGGCGGGCAGGTGGGCGTAGTCACGCAGGGCGCGCTCGTCCAGGAGCGCGTCGGCGATCTCCAGCCCGCGGGCGGGACCGTGGGCCATGCCGACCGCGACCGCGCGGTTCAGCTCGACGATCGGCGAGGGGGTGAGGTGCGCGAGCAGCCGGTAGAGGACGGCGATCCGTTCCCAGTCGGTGGCCTCGGGGGTGAGCGCGCGGGCGTGGCAGGCGGCGATGGCGGCCTGCAGGCCGTACGGCCCCAGCGTGCCCAGCGCCTCCGCCCGGCCCAGCGCCTCCAGGCCGCGGCGCACGAGCAGCCGGTCCCAGCGGCTGCGGTCCTGGTCGAGGAGGAGGATGGGCGAGCCGTCCGGCGCGGTCCTGGCCGGGATGCGCGACGCCTGGATCTCCATGAGCGCCACCAGCCCGTGCACCTCGGGCTCGCCGGGCATGAGACCGGCCAGGATCCGGCCCAGGCGCATGGCCTCCTCGCACAGCGACGGGCGGACCCAGTCGTCGCCCGCGGTCGCCGCGTACCCCTCGTTGAAGATCAGGTAGATGACCTCCAGGATGGAGGCCAGCCGAGCGGGCAGCTCGGCCGGCGGCGGAAGCTCGATCGGCACCTTCTTGTCGGCGAGGGTGCGCTTGGCACGGAAGATCCGCTGGCCCACGGTGGGCTCCGGCACGAGGAACGCCCGCGCGATCTCCTCCGTGGTGAGCCCGCCGAGCAGGCGCAGGACGAGTGCCAGCCGGCCCTCGGCGGGCAGCACGGGGTGGCAGGCGGTGAAGATCAGTCGTAGCAGGTCGTCGCCGATGTGGTCGTCCAGCGCGTCGTCGAGTTCGGCCTCGGCCGACTCCTGGCGCACCTCCATGTCCCGCCCTACCTGTTGCAGCTTGCGTTCGTAGACGTCGCGGCGGCGGAACTGGTCGATGGCGCGGTGCTTGGCGGTCAGCATCAACCAGCCGCCCGGATTGTCGGGTACGCCCTTGCGCGGCCACTCCTCGAGCGCGGCGACCAGCGCGTCCTGCGCCAGCTCCTCGGCCAGCCCGATGTCGTTGACCATACGGGCCAGTCCGGCGATGACCCGGGCGGACTCGATCCGCCACACCGCCTCCACGGCCTTCACCGCGCGATCGGAATCCGCGAGCGTCATGCGTCCTGGATACAGCATCCGGCCGCGGACCGTGCAGGCGGTCCGCGGCCGGATGGCGGCGGTCAGGCCGGAGGGGCGAAGTCCTCGGGCCCCATCAGGCGCAACACGTCAGCCTCGCACTCATAGCCGGGCCACAGGTCGCGGTGCAGCCGGACGAAGCGGGATGCCCACTCCACCGCCTCCTCCTTGGTCCTGACCTGGTAGAGGGCGTAGCTGATCAGTTCCTTGGCCTCGGCGAAGGGCCCGTCGCTGACGGTCAGCCGGCCCCCGGCAAGCTCCACCCTGGCCCCTTCGGAGCTGGGCGCCAAGCCGTTGTTGTCGAGCAGGGCCCCGGCCTCGGTGGCCTCCTGACCGAGCTTGAAGATGGCCTCCATCAGGTCGGCAGGCGGCGGCCCGTCGGGCTGGGAGGTGACTTTGAGAGTGACCAGGTAACGCATCGTCGTTCTCCTTCACAGAAAAAACGGCTGGGATGGTGGGTCAGTCGGCGGTGCGGAGCAGGTGCAGGGACACCAGGGACAGCCAGGTCCAGATCGCCACGATGCCGGCGACGAACGCGAGGTTGGCCCACGCGATGCCGCCGCCGCTCGCGATGCCGGCGAACGAGCCGAGGAAGAGCGTGCCGGTGACGCGGGAGTACAGCGCCCAGCCCGTGCGACCCTGGCGGGCGAACCGGGAGGCGATGACGTAGCAGGCCGCGGCCATGCACCAGAAGCCGACGCCGCCGACGGCCATGTGCAGGGTCCCGGAAAGGGTGACCGTGCCGGGTCCCTCGGGGGTGCCGGCCGGGAAACCCATCGCCGGGTCGGCGGGGAAGATCGCGGCGCCGATCATGCTGACGCCGAACGCACCCACCAGGCGGGGCGTCCACCGGGCGCCGCGCCCGGGGGACAGACGGCGGCGCAGGCCGACGGCACAGGCGAGGGTGGCCAGGGCGGTGACGACGAAGTTCGCGGTCTGGATCCAGCCCAGCTCGCCGATGGCCAGGAAGCTCCAGGGGTGGCGGGCCAGATCGAAGCCCTCTCTGGTGAACGCCTGGGCGAGGGCGACGGTCACGTACAGCGGTCCGGCGACGACGCCGAGGCCCAGCAGCGGGCGGAGGGCGGGCATCGGACGGGCGGCGGGGTGGGCGAGCTGCTGGGTCATGGTCCTCATCCTTGCGTCTGCGGGCCGGCTCATCCGGCCCTCTGCGTACGCTGCGAACGACGAGACGCCGATTCGACACACGCCCAGAGGTTTTTTCAAGATTTTTCAGGACGTCGGCCCGGGCCGGTTCACCGTGCCGTCCGGCGCAGCTCAGCCCCGTCCGGCGTCGGACGGGCATGCGGAATTGCTCGCGGAAAGAGACAACCGGGGGAGGGATCGATGGCGGGCGAGCCAGTAGTTCGTCTCGCGAATTGTAGCGCATTTGAATGTTACCCTGGCCGGGTGGTTAAAGATGACGATGGCCAGATCGGAGTCGTGGCCGCGCTGGTGCGGTCCACGTTCTTGGTGAATGCCGTGTATGCCGACTCCGCCCGGGAGTACGGCCTCACCTCGCAGCAGGGTCAGCTGCTGTGCGTGCTGATGGCGCAGCCGTACGGCATGAGCGAACTGGGGGCGACACTGGGGCTGGCGAAGTCGAGCCTCACCGGCCTGGTCGACCGCACCGAGCGCAATGGCCTGGTCGAACGCAAACCCGACCCGCACGACTCGCGTGCGGTGCGGGTCGCGCTCACCCGGCGGGGCAGCAGGCTGGCGAAGGACTTCTATGTCGAGACCTGCCGGCGCATCGAGCGGCTGACAACGGGGCTCGCCGCCGCCGAACGCGACACGCTCGCCGGACTGCTGGGCAGAGTCGTGCTGGACAACAAGGTTCCGGCGGTCTTCCGGGAGCCCGACGAAGGAGCCCTCGCCGATCGCAAGCACTGAAGGACACCGCCGGTCCCGAAGACGAGAGTTGCAGTTCGCGCCACGAACTAATATGGTTCGTGGCACGAACTGCAACTCTTTTGTCTAGTGGAGTGCGAAATCATGAGCAGCACCGTTGCGATCATCGGCGGAGGTTACGGGGGTTCGGCGCTCGCCAAGGCGCTGGACGCCGATGCCCACGTCATCCTCATCGACCCCCGGGAGGCGTTCATCAACTCGGCGGCGTCGCTGCGGACGCTGACCCAGCCCGACTGGGGGATGAACATGTTCTTCCCCTACCGCGAGTGGCTGACGCGGGGCACGGTGATCCGCGACCGCGCGGTCTCGGTGGATCCCGGCGGTGTCACCCTGGCCTCGGGCGCCCGTGTCGAGGCCGACTATCTGGTCCTGGCCACCGGCTCCAGCTACGCCTACCCCGCCAAACCCAACGCCGACTCCAGCGACGAGGTCCTGGACGACCTCCGCCGCACCCACAAGGAACTGGTCGCCGCCGACCGGGTGCTGATCCTCGGCGCCGGGCCGGTCGGCCTGGAACTGGCCGGCGAGATCAAGGAGGTCTGGCCGCGCAAGCAGGTGACCGTCCTCGACCCGGCCGGGCAACTGCTGCCCGGCTTCCAGGCGGAGATGCGCCAGGACCTGCACCGTCAACTCGACGACCTGGACATCCGGCTGCTGCTGGGCGCCGGTCTCGCCGCGCCGCCGGCAACCGAGCCCGGCCAGGCCGAGACCTTCACCGTCACCACCACGGAAGGTGAGCAGATCACCGCCGACATCTGGTTCCGCGCCCACGGCGTGCGCGTCAACAGCGACTACCTCGCCGACGGCCGGCTCACGACGCGCAATCGGCAGGGGCAGGTTCCCGTCACCGAGAACCTCACCGTTCACGGGTACGACCACGTCTACGCGATCGGCGACATCACCGATGTCGCCGAGGCCAGGATGGCCGGATACGCGATGCAGCATGCCGAGGTGGTGGCGCGGAACATCATGGCCCAGCTGGGCGGCGAGCGGCCCACGGCCGCCTACCGGCCCTTACCCCACCCCATGATCCTGCTCCCGCTCGGACCGCGTGGCGGTGTCGGCCAGTTGCCCGCGCCCGACGGCCCGGCCGTCGTCCCGGTGGAGACGGTCGTCCAGTACAAGGGCGCCGACCTGTTCACCGGCCGTTTCACCGAACAGTTCGGCACCGCGTCCGGGCGCTGAAACGCCGGCGCGGAGTGAATGGCGAAAGAGCACCCCTCGGATGAAAGGCAGAGCAGTGCCCGTACAAGAAGTCGTCTTCGGTTTCGGGGCGCACAGCGGCATCGGTGAGGCTCCGGAGTTGTTGCGCATGGCTCAGCAGGCCGACCGTGACGGACTCGACCACTTCTCGCTGTCGGACCACCCCTACCTCGGCGAGCGCCTGGACGCCTACGCCGCCCTGGGCTTCGTCCTCGGACGCACACAGCGCATCTCCGGCCTCGCCAACGTCACCAACCTGCCGACCAGGCCCGCTCCCATGCTGGCGCGGACGGTGACGTCGTTGTCGGCCCTGTCGGGCGGGCGCGTCGTGCTCGGCATGGGCGCGGGCGGGCTGTGGGACCGGATCTCCGACATGGGGGTGCCGCGACTGTCGCCGGGCGACGCCGTGGACGCGTTCGAGGAGGCGATCGTCCTGGTCAAGTCGCTGTCGGGCGGCGGTCCGCCGGTCACCTACCGGGGCCGCTTCTACCAGGTGGACCAGATCGAGCCGGCTCCCGTGCCCACGCCGCCCGTGTGGACCGGATCGGTCGGCCGGAAATCCCTGGCGGCCACCGGCCGGGTGGCCGACGGCTGGATCCCCGGCCACGCGGCGGACTGGCTCAGCGAACGCTACCGCACGTCGCGGCCGATCATCGACGAGGCGGCGGCGGCCGTGGGCCGCGATCCGCGCGAGATCCGCACGGTCTTCAATTTCCCCGGACGCGTCACCGACCGGCCGCTGGCCGCCACGCGTGACCGAGACGGCCGCTGGATCGGCGGCTCCGTCGGCCAATGGGTCGAGGAGCTGACCGGAGCCGTGCTCGAGCACGGCGCGTCGGGCTTCACGCTCTTCTCGTACGGTCACGGCGCACCGGACCCCGCCCTCCTCGGCCGCTGGGCCAACGAGATCGCCCCGGCCGTACGCGACGCGATCGCGAAAGAGGACGGCTGAGCCGTGTTCCGGTTCGGCCGAACCGCACCGTCCGTTGGCAGGGCAGGCGAATGGTGCCCCACCACGGACGGCTACTCGGAGGCGCGTCGGCGGACGGTCACGGAGGCGGCGTGCGCCGGGAACCCCTCGTGGCCCGCCAGCTCGGTCACCACCGGCGCCAGGCGCCGGAACTCGGCCTCGTCCAGCTGCGCGACCGCCGCCCGCACCAGATAGGTGCCGGCGGTCACCCCGCTGGACACCTGCGCGAACCCGGTGGTGGGCAGGGTCGCGGGGGTGCCGATGGCGAAGTTCGAGGCCGCGAAGGTGGTCCACTGCCCGAGCAGCACAGTGCCCGCGTAGCGGACGAGGGGCAGCCACTCCCCCGGCTCGGCGACGGCCAGTTGCAGGTGCTCCGGCGCGTAGGCGTTGGCCACGTCCATCGCCTCCTCCCGGCCTGCGGCCAGCACCAACCCGCCGTTGGCCGCGATGGATGTCGCCGCGTACGTGCGGCGTGGCTCGGGCAGCTCGGCCAGTTGCCGCGCGACGTGCTCGCGGACGGCCTCCAACACCGTCCGGGCGGGCGAGACCAGAACGGCGGAGGAGTCGGGGCCGTGCTCGGCCTCGTTGATCAGGTCGGCGGCCAGCAGGCGCGGATCGGCGCCGTCGTCGGCGACGATCAGCGCGTCGGTGGGGCCGAAGCCGACCTCCACCACGCAGCCGAGCCGCTGCACCTCCAGTTGTGCGTACGTCACCGCGGGCGACCCCGGGCCGACGATCTTCGGCACCTTGGGCACGGTCTCGGTGCCGCAGGCGAGGGCGGCGATCCCGGCCGGGCCGTTGCTGCGGTACACCTCCGTCAGGCCCAGTTCCGCGGCGGCGACCAGGGTCGCCGGATCGACCTGACCTCCCCCGCCCGGCACCGGCGAGACCATCACCACGATCCGCTCCACTCCGGCGGCGACGGCCGGGGTGGCGATCTGGATCAGCACGGACGGGAAGGAGCCCTTGCCGGAGGGGACGTACAGGCCGACCGCGGGGATCGCCGTGGCCTGCTCGCCGACCACCAGTCCCGGCCGGGGCTCCGCCGTCCAGGAGGCCCGCTCGACGATGAGCTCGTTGAACGCCCGCACCTGTGCGATCAACGTACGGATCGCCTCGACCAGCGGTTCGCTCACCGCGGCGCGGGCCTGCGCGAACTCTTCCCCACTCACGCGGAGCCGCTCGGCGGGCAGGCTCATCCGATCGAACCGGGCGAGCGCGTCGACCAGCGCGGCATCCCCACGTTTGCGTACGTCCTCCACGATTTCCGCGATCGAGGACTGGAGTGTGCCGTCCATCCCGTTGTGGCCGCCGCCACGGGTCAGGATCCGATGGCGCTCCTCGGCCGGCGCCGTGCTCCAGTCGATCAGCCGTAGGTCCGCCATGTTCAAGGTCACGGTCATCCGTCCTCTCGCCGACTCGCTCCAAGCCGAAGCCATCCCCTGCTTTCTCTGCCTCAATTCCTTCTGTCCACCCTGAAAGTGGAGGCGAAGACGTTGACGTGCGTGTTCGCGGCTTCGGACCAATCCCCCAAAGGGGCGAAGAAGTACAGCAATGCGGCGGCTCCGTTGTCGAGCACGACGGATCGGATGTACATGCGGACCTTCACGCCGGAGTACTCCTTGAGGGCGAGCGTGAAGTCGACCTCGGCGGCCTTGCCGCCCGGATAGTCGACCGGCGCCGGGACGGGCTTCTCCTCCGGGTCCAGGACGAAGGTGTCCTTCAGGCCGCCGACGAACTGGGTGAGCAGTTCCTCCGGCGTCCTGGTCTCCTCGCGTTCGGCGTGGATGGAGACGCCCAGGGTCCACCCGACTGAGAAGGGGCCGCCGCCTGGACGTGTCCAGGTGATGTGCTTGTCGCCGGATGCATCCTTGTTCCAGCCGGTGGGCACGGCGAGGGAGAATCCCAGCGGGTCCCGGTGCGGTGTGAAGCCCTTCGGCAGTGAGCCAGGGGTCCCGGTGGGCGTGGACCGAGCGCTGGAGCCGCCCGTGGGTTCGGGCGTCGGGCTCAGGGGGCCGTTCTGGGTGGTCCACAGCACGGCGGCGGCCACCGCCACGGCCGCCAGTGCTGTACCGCCCGCCGCGGCGACCTGCCTCCGCCTGCGCCTGACCGCGGAACCCGGGGGTGTGTCAGTCGAGGCGTCCGCGACCGGACCGGGGACGGCGGACGCGTCGGTGACGGCCGGGAACGGACCGGGGGCGGCGGACGTGTGGGGGGCGGCCGGGAAAGGAGCGGGGACGGCGGACGCGTGGGGGGCGGCCGGGAACGGGCCGGGGACGGGGGCTCGGGCGGCGTCGGCGCTCGCCGCGGAGAGCATGGCGATGGCCTGGTCGGGCGTGGGCCGCTCCGCGGGGTTCTTGCGCAGCAGGCCCTCGACCAGGGGGCGTAACCAGTCCAGGTGCTCGGCGGGCGCGGGCGGCTGGTTCACGATCGCGGCGATCAGTGCCGCCGTGGTGTCCCGTTCGAACGGCCGGCGGCCCTCCACCGCCTGGTACAGCGTCACGCCCACGGCCCAGAGGTCGGAGGCCGGGGTGGCGGGCCTGCCGTCGATCTGCTCCGGCGCCAGGTAGGCGGGCGTGCCGACCAGCCGGCCGCCGCCCGTCGCCGAGGTGGTCTCCTGGGCGGCCGCCGCGATGCCGAAGTCGGTCAGCAGGGCCTGGTCGCCCTTGAGCAGGATGTTGGCGGGCTTCACGTCCCGGTGCACGATGCCCGTCCGCCAGGCCGCGGCCAGCGCCGTCACCACCTGCAGGCCTATCTGGGCAGCCCGGGCCTCGGGCAGCCGCCGCTCGGTCTTGAGCAGGTGCGCCAGGGACGCTCCCTCGACCAGCTCCATAACGATCCACGGCCGGCCGTCCTGCTCGACCACGTCGTAAACGGTGACCACGCCCGGGTGACCCCGGAGGCTGGCCGCCGTGCGGGCCTCGCGCAGCGTCCGCCGCAGCCGGTCCTCCAGCTCCTGGTCGGACAGCCCCTGCGGCAGCACCACTTCCTTGATCGCCACGGTCTGACGGAGCAGGTCGTCGCGGGCCCGCCACACCCGTCCCATGCCGCCCTCGCCGAGCGGCGCGTCCAGGTGGTATCGGCCCGCCAGCACACGAAGTCGATCCTCCGGCATGAGCCGAACCTATCGGGTGCACGAGACCCGCCACCCGGACCGGCTCTGATCGGCGGGGCATCCCCCTCACATCGAGATTCCCCGAAACGTCGGTATTGGCGCTATATGCTGGACTCCATGGCGGATGCTGCGGTTTCATCGGATCTGGATGTGATCAGCGCGTTGCGGGCACTGTCGAACCCGATGCGCTTGCAGCTGCTGTCGTGGTTGCGGGAGCCCCGGCGTCACTTCCCGCTAGAGGGAGCGATCGCCGATCCGGACGACGTGGGGGTGTGCGTGAGCCACATCCAGGCCAAGGTGGGGCTGGCCCAGTCGACGGTGTCGGCGTACATGGCCGAGCTGCACAGGGCAGGCCTGGTGCAGGCGACGCGAGTGGGCAAGTGGACGCACTACAAGCGAGATGAGCAGCGCATCGCCCAGCTCGTCGACGTGCTCAAGGAGACGCTCTAGCCTTCGCCGGCACACCGGACACATCCGGCATGTGCGGCCACCAGGCGGGTTGCCCCTCATATCGACAATCTGCGATAGTTCGATATGTTTTGGCAGCGACACCCATGAGGAGATGTTTCGATGGGCAGCATCAATGGGATGGAGCTCGGCACGTTCGGGGTCTGGACCTTTGACTTCGAGCACCAGCCGGCCGCGCTGATGCGCGAGTCGATCCAGGAGCTCGAAGAGCAGGGATGGCGGGCTTTCTGGATCCCGGAGCTCCTCGGGCGCGAGGCGCTCACGCACGCCGGCTATCTGCTCTCCTGCACCGAGCGCATGCACGTCATCAACGGGATCGCCCAGATCTGGTCGCGCGAGGCCCGATGGACGTACGGCGCCGGCCTGCTCCTGGCCGACGCCTACCCCGACAGGCATGTGCTCGGTCTGGGATTCGGCGACGCGCGGCCGGGGACCAAGCCCCTGACCGCGATGATCGAGTATCTCGACGAGATGGACGCGGTCCAGACGCCCAACCCCGCGCCGAAGGCTCCGATGCACCGCATCCTGGCCGCGTACGGGCCCAAGATGATCGCGCTGGCCCGCGACCGCGCCGCGGGCGCCCACGTCTACCACGTCAACGTGGCGCACACCGCGCAGACGCGGGAGATCCTCGGGCCGGACTCATTCCTGGGTGTCGAACACGCGGTGCTGTTCGAGCCCGACCCCGGCAAGGCACGCGAGATCGCGCGCCGGCACCTGCACCCCTACCTGAACACGACGTACAACATCGCGAAGTTCCGGCGACTGGGCTACTCCGAGGAGGACATCACCGGCGGAGGCAGCGACCGCTTCGTCGACGACCTCGTGTTCTGGGGCGATCTGGACACCATCGTCGAAAAGCTCCACGCCCACGTCGAGGCCGGCGCCGACCATGTCGGCGTGCAGGTCATCGGGATCGAGCCCGGCGAGTCCGCGATGCCGTACTGGCGCATGCTCGGCGAGGCACTCCTACGCTAGATGATTGATTCCAAGGGGTGTAGATCGGCTGTTTGGCTGCGGACATGAAGCGAGGGTGTCCAAGATCCGTTTGTGACGACAGAACTGAACACCCTCGCCACCGCACTCTCCGTGAAGATCGACGATCAGCTGATCGCTTTTCCCGACCTGGCACCCGAACGCCCGCGGGTGGGCATCCACCCCACCCTCAGTGACGCCGAGCTGGTCACGCTGGCAGTCCTGTCGGCGCTGCTCGGCTTCACTCCGAGCGGCGCTCGCTGCGCTACGCCCGCGCCCACCCGAGCGGCATGTTCCCCTACCTGCCCGGGCAGTCCGGCTACAACAAACGCCTACGCGCCGCCACCGGCCTGGTCCTGCACCTGATCCGCATCCTCGGCCGGGACACCAGCCTATGGAGCGATGACGTGTGGGTGCACCCTGCTGGACAGCCTGGACGTCTCCGCGCCGGATCTGCAGGAGGCGCTGGGCAGCTTGGCCGCCTACAACATGATCACCCTGGATGGGCCGGGCATCATCGTGCACCGGCTGGTCCAAGCCGTCGCCCGCGCCCCTGATCCCAGCGACCCGCACCGCCAGCCTGCCGACATCGACATCGCCCGCGACCAGGCCACTACCCTGCTGGGTGCCGCCCTGCCAGGCCAGTTCCAGTCCCTGGACGACTGGCCGGCCTGGCGTGCGCTGCTGCCGCACATCACCGTCCTGGCAGACCACGCGCCCCCCGCTACCGACACGCTGGCCACCGCTCACCTGCTCAACCAGACTGGCCTCTTCCTCAACAACCAGGGCACCGTCACCCGTGCCATTGGCTGCTTCCAGCGTGCGTACACCGCATGTCATTGGTTGCTGGGCGGCGACCATGTGCAAACTTTCGTCGCGCGCGGCAACCTGGCCGGCGCCTACTGGGCGGCGGGGGATCTGGACCAAGCCATCCCGCTGTACGAGGTCGCGCTGGCTGACTACGAGCGGGTGCTGGGCGCTGACCACCCTGACACCTTGACCTTGTGCAACAACCTGGCCAGCGCCTACCAGGCGGCGGGGGACCTGGGTCGGGCCATCCCGCTGTATGAGGCCACGCTGGCCGACTGCGAGCGGGTGTTGGGCGCCGACCACCCCACAACGCGAGCCGTACGGGCCAACCTGGTCGCGCTGGGATAGCGCACTGCTGAAGAGGTGCTCATCCCTGCGAATCGGCGAGCCTCACCCGGAGAGTTCCTGGGCGGCACCGCTCTGGCGCAGCTGTCGTAGGTCGGGGATGTGGTTGTACAGCGTCCCCGCCGAGACGCCCAGCAGCTTGGCGATCGAGGTGATCGAGTTCTCTGGGTTGGGCAGCATGTCCCGGGCGGCGCGCAACAGTTCCGGGGTGATGACGGTGGGGCGGCCGCCGGTGCGGCCGCGGGCCTTGGCGGCGGCCAGGCCGTCGCGGGTGCCGGCGACGACGAGTTCGCGGATGAATTCGGCCAGGGCGGCGAAGACGTGGAAGATGAGCCGACCGCCGGGGGTGGTGGTGTCGAGATTCTCGTGCAGCGAGGTGAAGCCGATCTCTCTCTTGCGGAGGTCGCCCACCATGGTGATGAGGTCGGCCAGCGAGCGGCCGTAGCGGTCGAGCGACGGAACGACCAGGGTGTCACCTTCGGTCAGGAACGCGTGGCAGGCCGCCAGTTCGGGCCGCTCGGCGGTCTTGCCGGACTTCTTGTCAGCGAACACGCGTCGGCAGCCGGCCGCCTTGAGTGCGTCGAGTTGGCGTTCGAGGTTCTGGCCGGCGGTGGAGACGCGTGCGTAGCCGATGCGGATCTCGCTGCGGCAGGCGGGGAAGGCGGCCAACGGGTCGGCGGGCAGTTGCAGGGCGTCAGTCACGCCCGTCATCTCTCAACAAACGGTGTTCCGAGGTTGTTGAACTGCCGAGGTTGTTGAAGGAGTTTTGGAAGGCATTTCGGGGCTCTGGAGGTGCCTGTTTCAACGTCTTCAGAAAACGATCGTTAAATGAAGCCGACCTTCGCTTCCACTTCACGATGAGGGGTACTTCCCCTGCCTCGGGAATACTCGCCTCCGCCCTCCAACGCCACGGTGAGTGGCCGCGGCAGCCGCCTCAAGATTTCTCCGTACGGTACGAGTGGTGGGATGGTCGGCACCGAGCACCCCCTCGCAGTCGGCCAGCGTCGCCTCCAGCAGCGGGATGGCCCGGCCCGGGTCCCCCGCCGATTCGTAGGCGCCGGCGAGGTTGTTGCGGGAGATCAGCGTGTAAGGGTGGCTGGCGCCCAGCACCCGCTCGCAGTCGGCCAGCGTCGCCTCGAACAAGGGGATAGCGCGGGTGAGGTCGGCCAGGTCGTACAGGTACCGGCCGCACCAGCTGCGCAGAGTCAGTAGCTCGGTGGGCAGGTCGCCACCGGCGAGGGCCCAGTGATAGACGGTGTTGGTCTGGTCGATCAGCGTCTCGACCTGGGCGCGGGCCGCCCAGCTGCCGGCACCGTAGGGCAGGGTGGCGTTGAAGGCTTGGAGCAGGCCGATGGCCTGGGCGAGGGTGGCAGACAGGTGGCCGTGGTGGGCGGCGCGTTCGCGCAGCACGCGTTGCACCAGGCGGTGCATCAAGACGGTGGCGCCGTCCTCGCTGAAGGAGATCAAGCAGATATCGGCCAGGGCGGCGAGCGTTTCCCGCAGGTGCACCGGGTGGCTACCGGCCTTGCTCCCGGCCGACAGCACCGTCAGGGGGATGCCCGCCGGCGACAGCACCGAGAGCATCGCCAGCAGGTGGGGGGCCGAGGGCAGGGCCGCCTCCGCCTGGGTGATCGACAGCATGATGGCCTGGGTGGTGCCGGCCGGGTAGGCGTCGCCGTCGTGGGCGGGCAGGTAGTCGCTGATGGGGAAGGTGTGCAGCAGGTCCAGGTAGCCGGGGTAGTCCAGATGCAGCGGGCGATCACGGCGGCGGCCTGGGCCAGCGCCAGCGGAAGGTGTCCCAGCTCCGTGGCGAGTTCGGCGGCGCCGCCGGGGTCGTCCAGGCCGGTACGCCGGTGCAGGAAAGCCTGCGCCTGGTCGGGGGTGAACACGCCGACCTCGAGTGGCTGGTAGGAGCGCAGGAAGGCGCGGTTGCGGGTGGTGATGAGCGCGCGGGTGGCGCCGGTGGCCGGGCACCAGCGGCGCACCACGGCGACGTCGGTGGCGTTGTCGAAGACCAGCAGCGCGGGCCGGGTGGTGGCGGCCAGCATGGTCTTGCCTACCCCGGGCGTGCCTGCCAGCGCGCAGATCACCACCGCTCCGCCGCCAGCGCTTTCCTGCCCGTCCTGCTCTGGCTCGCTCAGCAGGTCGGCCAGCCGCTGGCGCAGCTGCGGGCGCAACTGGAAGCCGGGCGGGCATTGCGGGATGTCGCCCTCGACGATCTGGCCCGGCTCCGGCCGGGGCGGGTAGTGGTGGTTGATGATCTGGTCACCGGCCGCCTGATACACGTGTCCCTGCCCTGAGGCGGTGGCGTCCATCTGGACGGGCGGCTGCCGCTGTGGGGAATCAGCCGCTGGAGGCGTGGTCATCGCTCATTGATGGTCTGGTCGCCGCCGGCTTGATACACCCGGCCTTCCCCCGAAGCCTCCGCCCGCATCTGCACATTCCGCGCGCCTTCACCGGTGGAGAGGATGCCGGAATTGTCGCCGCCGATGGCGACCGACCGCTCCCCAGAGGCCGACGCCCGCGGCGGCGCACCCGGCGTGCCAGGCGCGGTGCCGGCAGCCGACCGGCGCTCGGCGCGAACCTGCGCCCGCAACGCCCCTACGGCGACTACCAGCCCGGCCACGCCGACCAGCATGCCGGTGAACATGCCGACCACGCTGGCCCGCTGGTCCAGCACCTGCAGCACGTCCTCCGGTAGGTGCAGCGGATCGGCGAAGAACCAGATAAGCCCCGCCCCTAATGAGGCTGTCAGCACCACGACCGCGGCGATCACCACACCCCGCCACAGCCGCGAACCCGGCATACGTCCCGCCCCCGGCGTCGTCTTCGACATGCCTCCAGAGTGTGCTCCCGAACCGGCACGAGCGGGACCCATAGTGACGAACGCGTTACCTGCGATCGCGCCTGCTCGAATCGGTCGTTTGCGGGACGGGCGGCGGCGGCCGCGCCGTGATCGCGTTTCTGCAGGAACGATCGTCCCGAAACTCGTTGTCACTTTTCGAAGTCGTGTGCACGGCTGTCCTGCGGGTTTCGGGATCTGTGCAGAGGACTGCGAACATCCGGTGCGTCCATAGTCCTGTGCGCTACCGTGCGTTTTGTTCCGTACTCGTGTGCGCGACGGTGAGGTCCCGGCATGGACAGCGGGCGGGCGCAGATCGTCGAGCGGGGCGTGCTGACCGCCCCGGATGAGACGTGGGGCGTAGCGGTACGCCGGGCCGAGGTGATCGGCCGGCTGGCCGCCGGGCCGCAGGCGGGATTGGCGGCCGCGGATGCGGCGGCGGCCGAGCTGGGCCTTTCGCGGCGGCAGGTGTACGTGCTGCTGGGGCGTTGGCGTGCGGGTGAGGGCGTCGTTTCAGATCTGCTTCCCCGGCGCTCCAGCGGCAGCCGGAGACTCGGCCGGGTGCCGGCGGAGGTCGAGGCGGTGATGGCCGAGGTGATCCGTTCGCGGTATCTGGACCGGCAGCGGCGCTCGGTGGCGGTGGTCTACCGGGAGGTCGTCCGCCGGTGCCGGGCTGGCGGGCTGCCGGTGCCGGCCCGCAGCACGTTGGAGCGGCGGATCGAGGCGCTGGATCCGGCGGCGGCCGCCGCGGCCGAGCCGCTTGTGCTCGTGCACCACGAGGGTGACCGCGACGCCCGCCGAGCGGAGCTCGCGGGCCAGGGTGACGGCCTTGTCGAGTTCGGGGGGGTGGTGGCGCGGGTGGAGATCTTCTCGGAGAAGACGCGGGTGACGCCGCCGGCCTGGAGCGCGTCGAGCTGGGTGTCCAGGGACTGGCGGACGGTGGAGGCGCGGGCGTACCCGATCCGCACGTGTCCGGCCGGTTCGGCGCAGGAGGTCATCGGGCAGTCGTGGGCCTCCACGCGGAGGTAGTCGTCGTCGCGCACGCCAGAAGTGTTTCATAGGGGCGTTTCACCAGGCCATCTGTTTGCACCGACCTATGAAACAGCGTTCGCCCTGGACGCATTCGGCCGCGACGCGTGTTTCATAGGTGCTCCTTATGAAACAGCGTCAGCGTTTGAATGTCAGCTGCAATGAGCGTCTGCGTCGTGCCGCTGGTCGAGAGTGGCGGCGTGGCTGGAGCCGGAGTGTCACTCCTGGTCGAGCGTCTTCAGACCGACCGCCGAGCGTGTGGACGATCGGCCTGGTAGGGCGGTCAACGAGCCGGGTCAGCTCGCCGGTGGTGCCGGCCAGCTGACCGTGTGTGACGAAATTGCCCGAGACCGCCATGATCTGGGCGTACTCCTCGGGTAGGCCCGCACCGATCAGCATGGCGGCGATCGTTATCTTGGGTTCTTGACCTCTTACCGCAGGTCAGAACGCGATGATCTTGTTAGGCACGTAAGGCACGTTGGCCGGGGTTGAAAGCATGTTGAGTCGAAGCAGGCCCGGTTGGGGTGCGGCACAGGCAGGGCGGAAACGGGCCGCCCTCTTGATCGCCGGTCGTTAACAACAGGCCGTGTAGACGGACAGCAGGCCGGCGCCCGGTGCGGTGATCAGCGCGATGCGCCCGTCGACGTCGAGCGATAATCCTGGTGGGTCTCAGGAGCGAGGCGACGCCGCGGTGGGCTTGGCCAGGCCGATCCGATCAACGAGCGCGCCGAACAGGGCGAGCGACTGATCGACGTGGGCGCCGCTGGCCGCGCCGGCGCGGGATGTCAGACAACGGTGCGTCTCCTTGTCGAAAGGGCCGCGGGCGCGTCCTGCCAGACGAGCGTCGCGGCCCGGAGGGCACAACTCCGGGGAGGGCGAACCGCACCGGACGGCCCGCCCGCCAGGGTCAGAAGCCCGGCTGGCCAACAGCCCCCGCAGCAGGGAGAGAACCCGCGGTGAATCATCCGGTAGATACGCGGCCGCCCTCGGACAACCGCTCGCCCAGATGAAGGTCGCCACCCGTGTCCGTGATCACAGCTCAGCAGCTCCGTGCGGCTCGCCGGCGGGCCAGCCGCCGCCGCATCCTCCGCCGGCGCCTCCTTCGCCGGGGGCCCGTCCGCGTCCGCGGCCTGGACGCCGCCGGCGGGCTACGTGCACGAGAACTCCCACTTCGGCGCCAGCGCCTGGTGCAACCAGATCGGGCAGGAGGGGGTCGTCGCGGGCAAATGGACCGCGTACGTGTGCCACGAGACGCTGCACGGGCTCGAGTTCCCGGGATCTTCAGTGACCTGTACGTGAAGAGATGAGCGGTGCGCCGGTCCGGCCTGCGGTGTCTGCGCCCTACGAGAGATCGAAGGGGGCCGGGGCATGGTCTTCCCCAGATCCGGCGGGAGGCCTGTTCGGGTAGGGCAGAGTCTGCGGCTCGGCGTCCAGGACGCGGGTGAGCCGCTGATCGGGCCGGTGGGCGGCCTATCCCGCATCGCCGGTGGTGACGAAGCGGATCCATGCCTGTTTGAGCTCGTGGGTAAGCGTGACGGCCTCGGGAGTGGGCTCGTCACCGATGAGCCGCGCGGCAACGGGGCTGTCCAGCGTGCCGAACGCCAGCGGGACGTCGAGGCTGTGGCAGGCGCCCAGGGCGCCGCCGAGGTGGGGTCGGGGGATCGGCGATCCACCGATACCGCGCGCGACGTCCAGAAGCTTGGCGGATCCACACGCCGCGGCGAGGCGCGCGAACATACCGAGGACATACCACGTGTCACTACCGTCGTCTCTCGTCCAGACACCCTGATTCGGGAGAAGACGGTAGTGAGATATCTGCGCAAGACAGCCTTCATCGCGGGTGCCGGGCTGGCCCTGTCGCTGCTCGGCTCGGTTCCCGCCTCGGCCGACAACTGGGACTCCTCGGCACCGACGGACGCCATCAACGTGACGACGCGGCTGCAGGCCAACACCGACCTCGGAACGCTGCAACTGCGTAAGGGCAAGCTGGGCTCCAACTGGTACATCTGGGCCCGGATCAGCAAGCCCACTAGCACCGCCAACAAGAGCTACAAGCTCTTCTTCATCGTGGGCAGCAGCCCCGTGAGCGTCGACATCAACGGCACGAGCTACACCAAGGGCTACAAGCTGATCTCCGGCAAGACCTACAAGGGCTGCCTGAAGAAGGACACCGGCATGCCGGGCGGCAGCTACTACAAGTGCATCAGCTTCACACAATGATCTAGGAGGGGCGTGTGACCGGGCGCGTGCGGGCACCGGATGCGCCACAGGCACACGTCAGTGTCGTCCCAGTCGCCGCGCATTGCAGCCTGTCCTGCCGCCTGTCGTGCCGTATCGCCGGTCACGGCAGGCGCCGCGGTGGGCAGGGTTTCGTCGGGCAAGGCCCTCGCCGAGCTCACCGCGACGCAACGCGGGGTCGTGCAGGACCTGGTGGGCAGACTCCACGCCGAACACGGCCGCCGTCAGTGCATCCAGGACCTCGCCGAGGGCCAGGCTCCAGGCATGGCCGGCACCGGCCGCGGTGGCGATGACCAATCGAGCTGTCTCCGCCCGCTCGGCCGCGTCGCCGGTGGTGAGCGCGGCGGCCAGTCGCTCGGCCGGGGCGCGCAGGACAGCGGCTCGCTCGGGGAACAGTACGCCGGCGCCGACAACGCTGCCGGGGTCGAGAGCACACAGGAGCGCTGCCACGGCCTGCCCGGCGGCGCCGAGGTCGGCGGCCACCGCCCGCTCAGGCCGGTAGTACCGAGGCAGTGCACCTGACATGGCTGACATGCCTGAAGACCCCTAGATATGTGTCTGGCAAGTACGCGCCAACCTTACTTACCTGACATGACCGACTACCAAGAGTCACCTCAGATAACGTAGGCGTTGGGGGTGACCGGCTGGTAGGCGACGTCCTTGCCGGTCAGAGCATGTTCTTGATCGGCTGGGGTGTTTCCGGCACGGCCTGGGCGAGGATCTCGCTCGCCTCCCCGGACGTGAGCATCCGGGCCTCGCGCAGGAGGCGGACGGACTCCTCCCACTGGTTCCGTGCTTCGCCGTTCCGTCCGAGGTCGTGCAGCGTGGTGCCGAGCCTCCAGCGGCACACGGCTTCCTTCAGGCGGTATCCCGATTCGCGGAGCAGTCGCACGGCTGTGGTGTAGCTTTCCATTGCCTCGGTCAGGCGGCCGGCGTGGCGGTAGGCGTCGCCCAGCGATTCGTGTGCTGAGCCCGCACCGGCGCGCGGGTCCATCTTCTGCCACAGCTCCACCAATCGGCGGGCTTCCGCGATCGCTTCGTCGAAGCGCCCCTGACGGTAGTAGACGTGCATCCGGTTGTTGCGGACCGCGGCCGCGGCCCCAGGGCGTCCGGCGTCGTTGTTGAGCTTCAACGCGGACTCGAAGTAGCCGAGTGCCTCGTCGAGACGGCCCTCGAGTGTATGGATGACGCCGAGGTTGTTGAACGCCCCGGCCTTGCGCCTGGGCAGGCCAGCGCGGTCCCAGTCGGTGAGAGCCGTCTTCAACTGCGCGATCCCGGCGTCGTGACGGCCCTGGTCCCGGTAGACCCAGCCGAGGAAGCTGCGGAGCTGGGCCTTGTCCTCCCATGCGCCGATGCGGTCGGCCACCTCGATGGCGTGCGCGTAGATGTCGGCCAGTTGGGTGTGCCAGCCCTGGTAGTAGGAAGGCCAGTGGAGGCCGATGGCCAGGCCGATGGCGGTCTCCGGGTCGGGGCCGGCCAGCGCCTGCTGCGCGGCGGCGAGCAGGTTGTCCCGCTCGTCCTGGGCCCATCGTCCCGCCTCGGCCGGGTCCTTGAAGGTGTTGTCGGGTAACTCGACGGGGCATCGCACTACGGGGTCGTTGTGGAACAGGGTGGTCGCCATCCAGGCGGTGGTCAGGTAGTGGTGGAGCGCGCGCCGTACGGCGGCGGTGCGTTCCTGCTCCGGCAGGTCCTGGTGTGCGCGTTCGCGGGCGTAGAGGCCGGCCAGGTCGTGGAACTGGTAGCGGTCGGGTCCGGCGGGTTCGAGGAGGCGGGCGTCCTGCAGGCGTTCCAGGGCGGCTTCGGCGCGGTGGTGGGGCCAGCCGGTCAGGGCGGCGGTGGCGGCGGGGGTGTGGGTGGGCAGGTCGAGCAGGCCGAGCAGGGGCAGCAGGTGGGCGGCGTCGTGGCCGGCGGGTTCTTCGCGGAGGTGGTGGTGGCTGACGGAGATGCTGGCGCGGACGGCCAGGTCGGCGTACTCGAGCACGTCCAGGCGGCGGGTGGCGTCGGCCAGGCGTTTGGCCAGGTCGGACAGGGTCCAGTCGGGGCGGGCGGCCAGGCGGGCGCCGACGATGCGCAGGGCGAGGGGGAAGCCGCCGCACAGGTGGACGATCCGCTCGGCCGCCTGGGGTTCGGCGCGGGCCCGGTCGGGTCCGGCCAGGCGGGCCAGCAGCGCGGCGGCGTCGGCGGCGTTCAGGGTGCCCAGGTGGAGGTGGGTAGCGTTGTCCAGGGTGGCCAGCGGGTCCCGGCTGGTGATCAGGACCCGGCAGCCGGGGCCGGCCGGGATGAGCGGGCGGACCTGGTGGACGTCGCGGGCGTTGTCCAGGATGATCAGCAGGTTGCAGGTCGCGGTCAGGGAGCGGTAGCGAGCGGCGGCCTCGCCCGGGTCGGCGGGAACGGCGGCACCGTCCAGGCCCAGGGAGCGCAGCAGGTGGCGCAAGGCCTGGGCTGGAGCCAGCGGGGCGAGGCCGGGGGTGGATCCGTGCAGGTTGAGGTAGATGACGCCGTCGGTGAACCGGGCGGCCAGGGCGTGGGCGACGTGGACGGCCAGGGCGGATTTGCCGATGCCGCCGGGTCCGTCGATCACGGTGACAGCGGGCCTGCCGGTGGGGCCGAGTGCGGTGCGCAGGCGGTCGATCTCGGCGACGCGGGCGGTGAAGGTGTGGGTGTCGGCGGGCAGCTCGGCCGGGATGTAAGGCTCACTGACCGTGACCTGCTGGGCCGGGGTGGTCAGGCCGAGGACGGGGTCCTTGACCAGGACGGCCTGGTGCAGGCGGCGTAGTTCGGCGCCGGGTTCGATGCCGAGTTCGGAGACCATGATCTTGCGGGTGTTCTGGTAGACGGCCAGCGCCTCGGACGGGCGGCCGGCGCGGTGCAGGGCGAGCATGAGCTGGGCGGCGGGGCGTTCGCGCAGGGGGTGGGCCCGCACGTGCGCGGCTAGCTCTGTGGCCACCGCGTGGTGGTCGCCCGCGGCGAGGCGGAGATCGGCGTGGTCTTCCAGGACGGTGAGGTGTTCCTCTTCCAGACGGGTGGCTTCGATCCGTGCCCAGGCATCGGTCAGCCCGGCCAGTGGTTCGCCTCGCCACAGCTCCAGGGCTGCGCGGAACAGGGCGTCCGCGGCGGCCCTGCCTCCTTGCGCCTGGGCGGTGCGGGCGCGTTTGGCCAGGCGGGTGAACAGGTGGGCGTCGATGTGGTCGGGTTCGAGCGCGAGCCGGTAACCGCCCTGCGTGGTCTGGATGATCTCTTCGGTGGTGTGAGGTCCGAGGGTTTCGCGGAGTTTGGAGATCACGATGTGGAGTTGTTTGGCCGCGGTCGCCGTGATGCTGTCTGCCCAGATGTCGGTGAGGATCCGCTCGGCGTGTACGGCCTGCCCGGCGTTCAGGGCGAGTCTGGCCAGCACGCCGATCCGTCGTTGCCCGGCGAGCCGGACCGGTTCGCCAGCGGCCAGGACCTGCCACGGGCCGAGGAATCTGATCTCCAGCGCCATGCGAAGCGTCTCCCCACGTTTACGGAGTCGGCAGTGTATCGAGATGATCCGGCTCGTTCGCGGCGATGAGGGACGGAATGCCGTCCTCGCGAAAATTTCGGCGTCCGAGTTCACATATGCATGTCTAGACGTGCTGACTTACACGTGACTTGCAGCTGACTCGCCACGTTGCCGATCACCGGGGACACTGGCTCTCCCGCCCCGGCGCGGAGGGACGTTCCAGTCGCCATGCGCTGCCCACGTGAAGGGCGGAGAGCACTCCTGCAGCTTGGCGTTAGTTGGGCAGTGGCGCCTTCCCGCAAGCCGTCGAACTGCGAAGTGGGTGGCCGGCCGTAGCCCGGGGAGTCCCGCGGGCCAACCTGAGTGGTCGTGCACCGGACTTCGGACATCCGTGCAGACGACTTCGAAAACCGACAGGCAGACCATCGAGTCGATCAACCAGACCTTCAAGGGCCAGCTCGACCTCGAGCGCCACGGCGGACGGACTACGGCTGCCGTCACCATCCGCGTGATCACCCGCATCCTGGCCCTGACTACTGCGATCTGGCATAACGACAAGACCGGCCAGCCCACCGCGCAATCCCTCACCGCCTACGATCACTGACCCCACCACACCCCTTGAATCAATCATCTAGTCGACGCCCCGGCCGTGCCGTCGATCCGCGCTCGCGATCACATCGAGGATGAACTCGCCCACCACGCGCGGCAGCCGGCGTGGATCGGTCACGGACGCGTCGAGACCGGGAGGCGCCGGCCGCCCGAGGCGGCGGGCCAGCGCCAGGCGGATCAACGGGCGCCAGCGTGCCTCGAAGGTGTCCAGCGCGTACGCCGCCGCGGCCTCCTTCGAGATCACCTCGCCTGTCACGATCGTGTGATGCAGCCGGGGCGGGGACAGCACGGCGGACATGGCCACCCGATGAGCCGGCAGCAGCGGCTTGCGCGGCGGTTCGTCCGACAGGGCCCTGCCCGCCCAGGTCGCCCAGTGCCCGTGCAGTTGCTGCAGGTTCCACTCCCGCAGCTGGTCCGGCTCCGGATCGAGGCCCAGTTCGTGCGGCGCCGGGCCGCGTACCGTGACGCCCTTTTCCAACAGGATCTTCCACACCACCGGATTGACCTCGAACCCCCGCCCCCTTTTGAAGGAGGGCCCGCTGTGTGAGGCGAGCGGGCGGATGCGCGTGACCGGCTTGCTCAGGTCGCCCGTCGCGACGAAGACCCCGTTGAGCGTGCCCGGGATGGCCGGGCGGGCCCGGACCAGGGCCTGCCAGGCCGCCGGCACGTTGCCGAGTTTGTGCAGGAGCGCCAGCCGGCGCATGTCCCGTTCGCCGAGGTCACCGTCCACCGCGGCGACGAAGTCGATATCGCTCCGCCCCGCCTGCCAGGCTCCCAGTGCGGTCGAGCCGACCACGTAGAAACCACGGACGCGCCCGGGCAGGAGCCGGTCGGCCACGGCGAGGTAGCGGGAAACGGCACGTGCCACTTCGTCGGGAAGCATGGGACAAAGGCTTCCACACACCGCCCGTGGACGAGGGCGGTCCAGGACTTTCACGACGCCGCGCAAGAGGCACAGCACTCGCCAAATCTGATACTTCTAGCAAAGATTGAATTCCACTTCAACAGGGCAGATCTCATCGCCATTGACTTCGCGATGGATAGGCGGGCGGCGGCAATCCCCGAGATCAGCATGGCCGCGAGTAACGGTGACAAGCGCTTTCCGCGCGGATCGCGGCACTCCACGGAGCCTGCGGCACGCGCCTCCTCCTGCGACGACGCCGTCGACCAGCGACAGTCCATGACTGGTGAGGAGGACAAAGCCGGCCTCGCGCCGGCCATGAGCGGAGAGCCGAACCATGAATGTCAAGCTCGCGAACCCCGAGAACTGCGACACATCCGTGACGGACTTCGCAGTGCGGGATCAGCGGCGAAGCCCAATTTCGAGGCCATGGACCCACCGGGCGGTGCATAATGTACTGAAGAACGATACAGAACCTGCGACGATAACGTAATTGGAGCACCATCATGGCGAAGCGCATCGTTGAATCCTTTGTCGATGACATCGACGGCAGCGACGCCGAGGGAACCACAACGTTCGCTCTCGACGGCACGACGTACGAGATCGACCTGTCGGGACCCAACAGGGAGAAGTTGGAGAAGGCCCTCGCGCCCTTCATCACCAAGGCTCGCGCGGTCCGCGCCCCCAGGGGCGGTCGTGGCCGGCGCGCGGCCGCCGCGGGCTCGGCGCGGGGCCTCAGCCGTGAGAAGTCCGCTGAGATCAGGAAGTGGGCCAGGGACCACGGGCTGCCGGTGAGTGAGCGTGGCCGCATCGCGGCGACCGTGGTGAAGCAGTACGAGGCGGCTCACTGAACGAACTCCCTTTCCTGGCCGGATCCGGCCGGCCGGGAAGTGAATTGCCGCGCGTCGCTTAGTCCGCTCCAAGTCGCTCACCATTCCTCCCCAAGTCGCCTTCCCTAGCGTGGCGCGCGATGGCAAAGGCCGCACGAGAACCGGCCTTCGAAGGGGAGGGCGCCATGAAAAACGTCTACAAGGTCCTGGCCTATCTGGTCATGATCGAGGTCGCCGTACAAGCCGCGATGGTGGTCTGGGCCGACGCCGGGTTCGGCAAATGGATCGCAGAGGGCGGGGTGGCCGACAAGACACTCGCCGAAAGCGGCGAAGCGCCGTTCCCGGAATTCCTCGGCCTCATGATTCACGGCATGAACGGGATGATCGTCATCCCCGTCATCGCGCTGCTGCTGCTGATTGCCTCGTTCTGGGCGAAGGTCCCCGGAGCCGTGAAGGCGGCCGGGCTGGTGCTCCTGCTCGTCGTCCTCCAGGTCACCCTCGGCATCGTCGGCCACTCCATTCCGATGGTGGGGGCCCTGCACGGCCTCAACGCGCTGCTGCTGTTCACCACGGCGCTGTACGCGGCACGTCGGGTCGCGGCCGCGAAGGCGGCGCCGGTCACGACGGCGGCTCAGCACGCGGTTCACGGCTGACGGCGGGTCCCATGCATCGCAATCGCCGGGGCGGCGGCCGCGTCCGGCTCGCCGTCGCGGGCGCCGCCACCATGGCCCTGATGGGGCCGCTGATCTGGCTCTGGCAGGACAGCCTCCTTCCGGAGGCGTACTCGGTCATGGACATGGGGTACGCGGACTACGGAGGCGGGCGGCGGCACAGTTCCTCAGAGCACGATGCGCACACGGGAGGGGGCGCATCGACGCACGGGGGGCATGGACGGGGAGCGGGAGCCGGGGGCGACGTCACGCAGCTGATCGCCGACGCGGACCGCCCGGCCGACGTCGAGGTGACCATGGTGGCCCGCAAGCAGCGGTTCCAGCTGGCCTCCGGCCGCGCTTTCGACGGCTACACGCTCAACGGCCGATCGCCCGGCCCGGTCATCAAGGCGGCCGAGGGGCAGCTCGTCCAGGTGCGGCTGGTCAACGAGTCGGTGCCCGGGGGCATCACGCTGCATTGGCACGGCGTCGACGTGCCGAACGGCGCGGACGGCGTCGCCGGCGTCACGCAGGACGCGGTGGGGATCGGCAAGGAGTTCACGTACCGGTTCGTCGCCGACCAGGCCGGCACCTTCTGGTACCACTCTCACCAGATGTCGCACGAGCAGGTCCGAGGGGGACTGCTCGGGGCACTGGTGGTCGAGCCCGCCCGGCGGGACGAGGTGACCGATGTCGTGGCGCTGGTGCACCTGTACAACGGGATCCGCACCGTCAACGGGCGCGAGGGCGACGTCCACGTCAAGGCGGCGCCCGGCTCACGGGCGCGCGTGCGGGTGATCAACACCGAGTACGGCGTCATGCCGGCGTGGGTGAGCGGTGCGCCGTACCGGCTCGCCGCCGTGGACGGCACGGAGATCAACGGCCCGGCTCCGGTGCGGGACGAGGCCGTGGGGGTGGCGGCCGGAGGGCGCGCCGACCTGGAGGTGACCATGCCCGAGGACGGCTCGCCGGTCCGCATCCACCTCGGCGGCCCTACCGGCGTCGTGCTGGGCTCGACCTCGTACGACGCGCCGTCGGTCCCCCGTCCGGCGGCCACGCTCGACCTGCTCGCCTACGGCGCGGCGGCACCGCTCGCCTTCGACCCGGGCAAGCCCGACCGGCGGTTCGAGTACGACATGGGCCGCCGCCCCGGCTTCCTCGACGGGGTCCCCGGAGTGTGGTGGACGATCAACGGCCACATGTATCCGGACGTGCCGATGTTCCACGTGGCCGAGGGCGACGTGGTGCGGATGCGCATCGTCAACAACAGCGGCGAGGGCCATCCGATGCACCTGCACGGCCACCACGCCGTGGTGCTGAGCCGCGACGGCGTGCCCGCCGCCGGCAGCCCTTGGTGGGTGGACTCACTCGAGGTCGGCGCGGACGAGTCGTACGAGATCGCCTTCGTCGCCGACAACCCGGGGGTGTGGATGGACCACTGCCACAACCTGCCCCACGCCTCGGAAGGGCTCACCGCCCACCTGATGTACGAGGGGGTCACCACTCCGTTCAGGGTGGGAGGCCCGGCCGGGAACGAGCCGGAGTGAAGGTGGCCGAGGCGCTCAGGCGAGCCGGAGACCGGCGGGCTGGAAGATCGACGCGGCGAGGCTCTGAACGAAGCGCATGATCAGCGCTTCCAGGAGCATGATGGCGGCTTTGGCCAGCAGCGAAGCCAGGAATTCGGACATCTCTACCTCATGGTCATAAACAGGGATTTAAGTCATAGTTAGGCACAAAGATGTATATATGGGTATGAGGAAGATGTCCAGACGGTGAACTGTCGATGACTATTCCCGTCGCGACCGTTCGATCATCGCCGCCAGCACAGCCGCCGCCACGGCGCAGCCCATGCCGATCCCCCAGCCGATCGGGCCGATCGGGCGGCAGCCGAACAGCTGGCTGAGGCCGGGCACCGAGACGATGACCCCCAGCGCGACCAGGGACGCCAGCGCGGCGAGCGCCACCGTGCGATCCCGCCCGCCCAGCACGAGCGTCTGCGTCAGCTGGGCCGCCACGAGACCGACGAGCCCCACCGTGTCCGCCCGGCCGCGGGTGCCGGTCATGCGCGCGAGCAGCCACGCGGCGCCCGCCGCCGCGGCCGTGGTGACGGCGCGCAGGTAGATGTCGCGGGTCAGCGCGGCGCCGAGCGAGGCCTCGGGTCCCTCGGCGAGCAGCCGCTCGGGGCTGGCCGCGCTGGGCGGCCGGATGGCCACCGCCATGGCGGGCAGCATGTCGGTGAGCAGGTTGACAAGCAGGAGCTGGCGGGCGTTCAGCGCGCTCCCGCCAGTGAGCAGGCTGGAGCCGAGCGTGAAGGCGATCTCGCCCAGGTTGCCGCCGAGCAGGATGCCCAGCGCGTCGCGTACCGAGGCCCACATGCCCCGGCCCTCCACGATCGCGTCGATGATCGTCTCGATGCGGTCGTCGAGCATGACGATGTCCGCGGCGGCCCTGGTGGCGGGGGCGGCGTGCGAGCCGAGGGAGACGCCCACGTCGGCGAGCCGGATCGCGGGCACGTCGTTGGCGCCGTCGCCGGTGACGGCCACGACCCTGCCCGCCTTGCGCAGGCTGGTGACGATCCGCGCCTTGTGCTCGGGCGTGACCCGGGCGAAGACCGACACCCCGGGCAACGCCTCGGTCAGGGCGTCATCGTCCAGTTCCTCGAGCTCGGGACCGGTCATCACCCGCAGGCCGTTCAACGCGCCGATCTCCGCCGCGATGGCCTCCGCCGTGCTGGGGTGATCGCCGGTGATCATGACGATCTGCACACCCGCCCGCATGAGCCGCTCGACGCTCTCCCGGGCGGTCGGGCGCACCGGATCGGCCAGGCCGAGGAAGCCGAGGAAACGCAGGTTCTGGATGCGGGACTCGTCGAGGTCGGCGCGGCTGGAGGCGGACCGCTCGGCGACCGCGAGCACGCGGTAGCCGCGCAGGGCGAGCCGGTCCACTTCCTGCTCCAGCTCCCGCCTGATGCGATCGTCCAGTGGCACGGTCTGCCCGTCCACGACGATGCTGGTGGAACGGGTGAGCACGATCTCGGGAGCGCCCTTGACGCTCAGCAGCTGTCCCGACTCGGATCGGCCGAGCACGGCGTGGTAGCCGCGGGCCGGCTCGAACGGCAGCTCGTCCACCCGCTGCCACGTCCGGAGCCCGTCTTTGGGGGTGACGCCGAGCTTCTCCGCGCCGTTCACGATCGCCCGGTCGGTGGGGTGCGGGATGGCGCGTCCGCCCTCGAACCGCGGCCCCGCGCGCAGCGCCGCGCCCACGATCGCCCGCAGGTCGGGCCCGGCCTCCTCGACCGCCTGCTCGACCCGGCCGTCCGAGACCCGGCGCAGGCTGATGTGGCCTTCCGTGAGAGTGCCGGTCTTGTCGAAGCACAGCACGTCTACCCGGCCCAGCGCCTCGATCGTGGACGGGTTGCGGACCAGCGTGTTGCGTGCGGACATCCGCTTGGCCGAGGCGAGCTCGGCCACGGTGGCGACGAACGGCAGCCCCTCCGGGACCGCCGCCACCATCATGCTCACCGCCGGGGCGAGCGCCTGGGACAGCGGTGCGCCGCGAACCAGCTCGACGACCAGCAGGACCAGGCCGGAGCCGAGCGCGGCCGGCAGGATCCGGCGGCTCAGCGCGCGCAGCCGCAGCTCCACCCCGCTCGGCGGCGGCTCCTGCCGGGCCAGCCTGGCGGTCCTGCCCGCCTCGGTCGCCTCGCCCGTGGCCACGACCACGGCGAGCCCGTGCCCGGCGGCGACGGTCGTCCCCTCGTACACCATCGAGGCGCGGTCCGCGACGGCCGGCGCCGCGGTCGGCGCGGCGGTCTTGGGCACCAGCTGCGACTCCCCGGTGAGGGTGGACTCGTCGATCTCGAGCCCGGCCGCCAGGATCAGCCTCCCGTCGGCCGGTACGGCGTCGCCCGCCCTGAGCTCGATCACGTCACCCGGCACGAGGTCGTCGGCATTGCCGGACAGGGGGCCGGAAGGACGGCGCAGGCGTACCCGGACGGCGGTGGTCTCGGTGAGGCGGTGCAGCACCCGGTCGGCGCCCGTCCGCTGGGCGCCGCCCAGCAGGCCGCCCACCACGGCCACGCCGGCGATCAGCACGGCGTCGAGCACCGAGCCGAACGCGGCCGACAGGCCCGCCCCCGTCGCCAGGACCGGGGTGAGCGGATTGGTGAGCTCGTCGACGGACGCGCCGACCAGTGTGCGCGGCCCGGTGACCGCGGGGCGGGCGGAGGCCGCTCTGCGGCGCCCGGCCTCCGCCTCGGTCAGCCCTTCGGGCGAGGTGCGAAGCCTGGCCAGGACGTCGCGGGAGGACATCGCGTGCCAGGGCGTGTAGTCGGCAGGCACGGGCGGGGCCTCCCGCCCCACGCTCCGGCCCGACCACTCCCCCACCACGAGAGCGACCACCGACGTGCAGTCGCGCGCCAGGAGAGCGCGCCGGACCGCGGTCGCGGCCGGGCCGAGGAGCGCGAGTCCGGTCCCGGCCACCGAACCTGCGGCCGCCACGCACACGCCTCGCACGCTCGCCTTCCTCGCCGCGGCCAGATAGCGCAGCAGCAGGTGGACGCCGTCCAGCTCACCGATCACGTCGGCGTCCCAAGGGACCGGCCGCACGCCGTCGAGCACGCCGACGCCCAGGTCGGCCTGGCGCAACCCGCGCCGCCCACGTCGCGACACCACGGCCACGCCGTGCCCCTCGGCCTGCAGCGCCCGCACCGAGGCGGCCAGCCCGGCCCCGCCCTCCACCATCCGCTCGACGCCCAGCCGCTGGGCGAGGCCGGCGTCCGCGCCGGCCAGGACCACCTGGCACGTCTCCTTCGGCGCCGCCACCACGGCCTCGGCCAGGGGATGCAGCTCGCGGGCCAGGCCCACCAACGCGAAAGGGACCCCCTCCCGCACGACCATGACAGGCCGGATGCCCTGATCGCGCCATTCCTCCGGCATGTCCTCCGGCGCATGGGGCGCTGCGCTCCACCCGTCGTGTTCCCGCCGGGCAGAGGGGTCGGTGAGGTCGAGGAGGGGGTACAGCCGGGCGTGCAGATCGTCCGCGTCCACGTCGGAGGCGAGCGGGACGACGCGGTCCACCGTCCACCTCCCGGTGGTGAGCACGGCGGCGTCCATGACGACGGTGTCGATGCGGTCCAGGCGCCGCAGGGCCTCGCGGTCGAGCACGATCGTGTCGCGGCCGGCCAGGCATCGGACGGCGGCGCTGGTGAAGGCGTCCCTGGCGAGGTTCGCGGCCTTGGGGATCCCGGAGACCAGGAGGGACAGGCCTCGCTGGTGGCTGCGGCCGATGACGGTGCCCAGCCCGAGGGCGGCCAGCGCCGCGGCGCTCGACGCGTCGGCGTACCGCTCCACGGGGCCGTTGGGCAGCGGGACGGGGCGCGTCGCGTTCCCGGTCCGGATGTGGCGGTACGCCCCCTCTTCGGCGGCGAACTGCTCCTCGCGCCGCTCCCACGCGCGGCGCCCGGCGTGCGCGTCGACGTACCTGACGGCCGCGGCCACGGAGTCGATCAGCAGCGACGCCGGCCGCATGGCCAGCGTCCCCATGACGATCCGGGTCGTCGCCAGCGCCGCGTCGACGACCGGCTTGCCGATGCGTTCGTCGAGCTCCCTGCGGGCCCGCGGCGAGTGCTCGACCAGCGCGAGGAGGTTGGGCACCGCCGGGGGCAGCTTCGGCAGGCGGGCCAGCAGACCGGCCGTGGCCACCGCGGTGCCGGCGAGATGCAGGCCGAGACTGACGGCGGCGCGGGCCTGCTGCTCCACGCCGTCGAGCACGCGGGCCGGGCCGGGCGATCGGTCGTCCTCGTCGACCTCGCCCTCCTCGTCGACCTCCTCGACGATGGCCACCAGCTTGTCGAGGCCGGCCTTCTCCAGGCCGGCCGTCGCCTCGTCGAAGCCCACGAACACGCAGCCGAGCGCCCCGTTCACCTCGGCGCGGGGGACGCCCACCGCGCGCAATCGCTCTTCGAGGACGCGAGCGCGTCGCTCGGTCCGCGGACCGCCGATGCTCCGCAGCTCGATGCGGGCCCCGCCCGGGCACGGCTGCACCCGGCGCGGGCGCGGGACCATGCTCCGCACCGGCTCGGGGAGCATGGTGAGGAGCGTGTCAGCGGAGAGCAGACCGAACAACGCCATATTGCCTCCCGTCTACGGCGTCGCGGTTCACCTGCTCTGCGTGGCGCTCTTCCGCCTGCTGGTGGTGCCCGTAGTGGTCTTACGCGTGGTGCTCGAAGCGGCCGTGCGCGCGCGAGTCGTGCCCGAAGCGGCCGTGCGCGTGCCGGTGGAACCCGCAGTGGTCTTGCGCGTGCCGGCGGCCCCCGAAGTGGCCCTGCGTCCGCTGGTGGTCTTCTCGCCTTCGCCGGCCGTTCGGGAGGTCGTGGCTGTCTTGCCTTCGCCGGCCGCACCGGAGGTCGCGGTGGTCCTGCGCCGCGTGGTCGTCGTGGTCGGGCGGCTCGGCTCAGGCGCCTGGGCCGGTGTGGCGGCCTGGCGTGGCCTGCCGGCCGCGGACGGCCCCTGCCGCCGTGCCCGCTGCGCGATCACCGTTCCCGCGCCGATGGCCGCCGCGACGGGCCATTCGACGACCCCGAACACCGCCAGCGCGCCGAGCGCCCCGTAGTAGGCGATCCGCTCGGGCGGCGGCATGAACGTCCGCGCGACGTCCATGTAGTGGCCGACTTCCTGCCTGCTGAGGTGCGGCATCCCGATGTGGGGCATCCTGATGTTCGGCAGGCTGACCTCGGGCCGGCGGACCTCGATGCTGACCATCGGCAGGTCCAGCGAGAGCCGCTTGGGCAGCTTTCCATCGGACGTGCCGGCGGTACGCCCTCGCGGCTGGGTGACGGCCATGATCAGTTCCCTCCCCCTGGATGAACAAGCCTTCCCTAACCCCTATCCGCCGCCCGCCGCCTTATTCCGGACGGGCGAGATTTGGTGAATTTTGCGCCCCGTATAGACATCGGCTCTCACCGTCCTCTCATCGGTCGGGGCGCACGATGGCCAGCAGCCCGGAACGTCGGCCGGGGCCGGCCGGCCGGGGAAACACAGCACCCCCGACGCCGGGCCGAAGGAGGTCCCCGCCATGGCATTGGCCCTCGTCGAACAGGCACGCGGGCTCGACCGCGACCAGCGCAACGCCTTCCTCGCCGCCTTCTTGGGCTGGACGATGGACGCGTTCGACTACTTCATCGTCGTCCTCGTCTACGCCGAGATCGGCAAGGAGTTCGGCGTATCGCTCACACAGATGGCCTTCCTCACCACGGTGACGCTCGCGATGCGCCCGCTCGGCGCGTTCGTGTTCGGCCGCTGGGCCGACGTCTCCGGGCGCAGGCGTCCCCTCATGGTCGACGTCGCCTTCTACTCCGTGGTGGGCTTCGCCTGCGCCTTCGCCCCCGACTACACCGTCCTGCTGGTGCTGCGGCTGCTCTACGGCATCGGCATGGGCGGCGAATGGGGACTCGGCGCCGCCCTGGCCATGGAGAAGATGCCCGCCGGCAAGCGCGGCTTCTTCTCCGGCGTGCTCCAGCAGGGCTACGCCGTCGGCTACCTGCTCGCCGCGATCGTCTACCTCGTCATCAACCCCATCTGGGGATGGCGCGGCATGTTCGCCTTCAGCATCCTCCCCGCCCTGGTGTCGTTCTTCATCCGCTCCCGCGTCCACGAGAGCGAAGCCTGGGAACGGACCCGCGAGCGGCTCTCCGGCAGCGGCACCAGCCTGCGCTCCGTCTTCCTCGACCCGCCGGTGCTGCGGCGCTTCCTCTACCTCGTCCTGCTCATGACCGCGTTCAACTGGATGAGCCACGGCACCCAGGACATCTACCCGACCTTCCTCAAGGACGGCAAAGGCTTCACCGGCGCCGAAGCCATCACCGTCGCCGTCATCTACAACATCGGCGCCATCCTCGGCGGCACCCTTCTCGGCGGGCTGTCGGAGCGGTTCGGCCGCCGGCGCACGATCATCACCGCCGTGCTCGTCGGCCTGCCGATCGTCCCGCTGTTCGCCTTCGCGCCCACCCTCGGCACGCTCGCGCTCGGCGCGTTCCTCATGCAGTTCATCGTCCAGGGCGCCTGGGGCGTCATCCCCGCTCACCTGACCGAGCTGAGCCCGGACGAGATCCGCGGCTTCTTCCCCGGGGTCACCTACCAGCTCGGCAACCTCCTGGCGGCCTTCAACCTGCCCATCCAGCAGGCGCTCGCCCACTCCCACGGGTACCCGTTCGCGCTGGCGGCCACCGTGATCCCGGTGCTGCTCGTGGTCGCCGCCCTCACGGCGCTCGGCCACGAGGCCCGCGGCGTCCCCTTCGGCACCGGCCGGACGGCGGCGGCTCCCGTCCCGGCCTCACCGGCCTGACCGCCGGGTTCACGTCCGTCCCCCTGACTCGTGCTCCCGGCCGAAGTCGATCCGCATGACCACCCGCCGCACGGTGGGCCGGCTCACCTCCTCGAACCCCGCCTCCTCGAAGACCTGGCGGGCCCCCACGTGCACCTCGCCCCAGGTGATCTCCTTGCCCGGCTGGGTGATCATGGGGTACGCCTCGATCGCCCGGGCGCCACGCTCGCGGGCGAAGCCGATCGTGGCCTGGGCGAGGGGGTAGGTGAGGCCGCGGCCCCGGTACTCCTTCCGGACCACGAAGCAGGTCACGGCCCAGATGCCGGTGTCGTCCTCGTCCTCGTCACGGCCGAGCCACGGGACGCGGGAGGTGCGCAGCTTGGGGTACGCCGTGCGCGGCTCGACGGCGACCCAGCCCGCCGGATCGCCGTCGACGTAGGCCACCAGCCCGCTGGTGGCCGTGGCGTCCGGGTCGCCGCAGGCGGCCTGCGCCCGAAGCATCGCGGTCCGCCCCTCCTGCGTGGAGTCCCGCCAGATCCAGCCGATCACCTTGAACCGCTGGCACATGCAGCGGCCCGCGTCCCTGGTGCCGAAGATCGCGACGAGGTCCTCCCAGGACGCCTCGTTGGCCGGGACGACGGTCACGTCGTCCTCCGGGATCGGCGCCTTCCCGCCCGCCGTCATGCGGTGTCCTCGGTCATGTGCGGCATGCTAGGTTCCGTTCCGGACGTTCTGCTTCCGGATCAGGGATTGTTGTGTGAAGCCCGACGCGAGCCCCACGGCACGGGCGCTGCTGGCCCTCGAGCTCATCCAGGCAGGCCCCGGCATCACGGCGGACCGGCTCGCCGGCAAGCTCGGCGTCTCCGAGCGGGCCGCCCGGCGATACGTCGGGATCCTCCGCGAGGCCGGCATCCCGGTCGAGTCCGTCCGCGGCCCCTACGGCGGCTACCGCCTCGGCCGCGGCCTGCGGCTCCCGCCCCTGATGTTCAGCGCCGACGAGGCGCTCGGCCTGGTCATGGCCGTGCTCGACGGCCACCATGACGCGGGCGATCCCACCGATCCGGTCGGCAGCGCGCTCGGCAAGATCATGCGGGCGCTCCCCGAGCCGGTGGCCGCCCAGGCCGAGGCCGTCCGCCGGGCCACGGCGCCCGCCCCCGACCGCGCCGCCGCCCGCCCCGACCCCGGCACCACCACCGCCCTGGTGCGGGCCTGCTCCGACCACCGGCGGGTGCGGTTCGGCTACCGCTCAGAGGCCGGGCCGGAGCGGGTCGTCGAGGCCGACCCGTGGGCGGTCGTCGTCCGCCACGGCCGGTGGTATCTGCTGTGCTGGTCCCACGGCTCGGACGCCCGGCGGGCGTACCGGGTCGACCGGGTTCGCGGGGTGGAGGTGCTCGACGGCGTCTTCGACCCGCCCGCCGGCCTCGATCCGGTCGCCGAGCTCGAGGCGCATCTCGCCGTGGGCTGGGACTACGAGGTGGAGGTCGTCATCGAAGCCCCAGCCGACGCCGTGGCGCGGTGCCTGCCCCGCGCCCTCGGCCGGCTGGAGCCGCTCGACGCCGGGACCAGCCGCCTGGTCGGCAGCACCGGCAACCCGGTGTGGTACGCCGAGCAACTCGCGGTGATCCCGGCGGCGTACCGGATCGTCGGGTGCGCCGAGCTCCGGGAGGCCGCGAGGGTCCTCGGGGAGCGGATGCTGGCGGCGGCCCGCCCCTGACGGCGGCGGGCCGATTGCGTCGTGGCCGGTGGGTCAGTCGGTGCCGGACTCGATCGCGGCGTGGTCGAGCAGCTCGTCGTCGCCGGGGACGTCGAGGCCGACCTCACCGCGGGAGGCGATGGCCTCGGCCCCGCCCTCGGGCATCGCGCCGATCAGTCCCGTAGAAGCGGCTTGCGCGGCGCCGATCATCGTCGGGTGCCCGGCGCCGCCCACCATGCCGAGGCGGGCGTACTGCTCCAGCTTGGCGCGGGAGTCGGCGATGTCGAGGTTGCGCATGGTCAGCTGGCCGATGCGGTCGACCGGCCCGAAGGCGGAGTCTTCGGTCCGCTCCATGGAGAGCTTGTCCGGGTGGTAGCTGAACGCCGGGCCCGAAGTGTCCAGGATGGAGTAGTCCTCGCCGCGTCGCAGCCGCAGGGTCACCTGGCCGGTGACCGCGGTGCCGACCCAGCGCTGCAGCGACTCGCGCAGCATCAGCGCCTGCGGGTCCAGCCAGCGGCCCTCGTACAGCAGCCGGCCCAGCCGCCGGCCCTCGTTGTGGTAGCTGGCCAGGGTGTCCTCGTTGTGGATCGCGTTGACCAGGCGCTCGTACGCCGCGTGCAGCAGCGCCATGCCGGGCGCCTCGTAGATGCCCCGGCTCTTGGCCTCGATGACGCGGTTCTCGATCTGGTCGGACATGCCCATGCCGTGCCGGCCGCCGATGGCGTTGGCCTCCAGCACCAGGTCGACGGGAGAGGCGAACTCCTTGCCGTTGATGGTCACGGGGCGGCCCTGCTCGAAGCCGATCGTGACGTCCTCGGCGGCGATCTCGACCTCGGGGTCCCAGAACCGCACGCCCATGATCGGCTCGACGATCTCGATGCCCGTGTCG
Organism: Nonomuraea sp. SYSU D8015; assembly: GCF_008065375.1. Lineage (GTDB taxonomy): Bacteria > Actinomycetota > Actinomycetes > Streptosporangiales > Streptosporangiaceae > Nonomuraea. The sequence goes on along the minus strand of NZ_VJYI01000004.1, from coordinate 5,427 downwards.
AGGTGCTCGAGCGACTTGGCCTCGTGGGTCGCGCCCCAGATGTTCGCGTCCGTGGAGTAGGCCTTCTCCGTGCTGTCGCGGTAGGGGAGGTCGCGGGCGAGCAGCCACTCGGACATCTCCTTGCGGCCGCCGAGCTCGTGGACGAAGTCGGCGTCCAGCCACGGCTTGTAGATCCGCAGCGACGGGTTGGCGAGCAGGCCGTAGCGGTAGAACCGCTCGATGTCGTTGCCCTTGAAGGTGGAGCCGTCACCCCAGATCTGCACGCCGTCGTCGAGCATCGCGCGCACCAGGAGCGTGCCCGTGACGGCACGCCCGAGCGGGGTGGTGTTGAAGTAGGTGCGGCCGCCGGAGCGGATGTGGAAAGCCCCGCAGGCCAGGGCGGCGAGCCCTTCCTCCACGAGGGCCGCGCGGCAGTCGACCAGCCGGGCGACCTCCGCGCCGTAGGCCGTGGCGCGGCCGGGCACCGACGCGATGTCGGGCTCGTCGTACTGGCCGACGTCGGCGGTGTAGGTGCAGGGGACCGCACCCTTCTCGCGCATCCACGCGACCGCGACCGAGGTGTCGAGGCCGCCGGAGAAGGCGATCCCGACACGTTCACCGACAGGCAGGGAGGTGAGGACCTTAGACACGAGTAGAAGTATATACACAGCAATGCATGGTCATGCAAGCCTGCCTGCGGGCGACGAGGGGTTGACGGCATATGCCATGATATCGACAACGATTTTCATTTCGTCGCCAGGAGGCTCGGTGCCCATACCCGTCGCCTTGGTCGCGGGCCTGCACGGCAGCGCCCGGGCCGCAGCAGTCGATCGGCTGCTGCGCCGTCACCCCGAAGCCGTCGCGATCCACCACGACCTGCGGGTCCCCGCTGCGGGGCTCCTCCCCGAGCTCCTGCGCCGCTCCGCCACCGCGTCCCTGCTGATCGTCGACCTGTGGGACGCGGCCGAGCCGCGCCCGGTGGCCGAGGCGCTGGCCCGGCCGGAGGCGGCCGGGCGGCTGCGCCTGGCCTGCGTGCACACCGCGCTGGACGCCGAGCGCATGCCCGTGGACATCCGGAGGCGTGAGCGCCTCAGCCGGACCGGGACCGGCCGGCGGTACCGGGCCGAGGTGCTGGCCCGCCAGATCGAGTACGCCACCAGCCTGTCCCTGCACGGCGGCGGCGCCGAGGACGCCGAGCTCGCGGCCGCCGTCCTTGGCCATCTCGCCCCGCACACGCCGATCACCACCGGTCCCGAGATCACCGGCTCCGCACTGTGCGTCCACGAGCTCGCCGAACGCGTCGATCCGGCCACCGCCCAGCTCCCCGCCGACGCGCAGACCGGCGACATCACCACCGTCGTCTGGCGCCGGCTGCGCCCGCTCCACCCCGGCCGCCTGTTCGGCGCCTTGGACGAGCTGGCCGCCACCACGGTCCGCTCGCGCGGCCGGTTCTGGCTGGCCAACCGGCACGAGCGCATGTTGTCCTGGGACGCCGTCGCCGGCACGGTCTCCATAGAGGACGCCGGGCCATGGCTGGCCGCGCTGCCCGAGGCCGCGTGGGACCTGACCTCCCCGGCCCGCCGCGCGGCCGCCGCGCTCGACTGGAACCCGATCGTCGGCGACCGCGTCCAGCATCTCGTCTTCACCGGGCCCGACCTCGACCGCGACCGCATCGTGGCGCTGCTCGACTCGTGCCTCATCGACCAGGGCGACGCCCTGCCCGGCGCCGCCGAGTGGGCCCGCCACGACGACCCGTTCGCCTCCGTACTGGATCTCAAGGAGAGTGCGTGAAACCCCGTCACACCCCCAGGAAGAAGGCCAACCCGCTGATCGGGATCGGCTACATCGACTACAAGGACACCGGCCTGCTGCGGAAGTTCATCTCCGACCGCGGCAAGATCCGCAGCCGCCGGGTGACCGGCGTGACCGTCCAGCAGCAGCGGCAGATCGCCCGCGCCATCAAGAACGCCAGAGAGATGGCCCTGCTGCCCTATTCGTCCCGCGAGGCCAGATGATCCCGGATCAGTACGAGCGGTCCGCCGAGTTCGTGGACGTGATGCTCGCACCCCACTGGACGGTCCTGGGACCCGCGGTTGCCGAGGCGCTCCGCGGAGCCCCCGGGCCGGTCGTGGACGTCGGAGCCGGGGGCGGGCACGGCACGCGGGCGATCGCCCAGGCCCTGCCCGAGGCGGAGATCTTCGCCGTGGAGCCGTCGCCCGGCCTGCGCGCGGTCCTGATGGCCCGGGTGAACGAGAGCCCGCAGCTGCGCGAGCGGGTGACCGTGCTGCCCAGCGGCCTGTTGGAGGCCACGTTGCCGCGCGGCCTCGGCGCGATGGTCGCGATGAACGTCATCGGCCATTTCGACCCCGCCGGACGCCGGGCGATCTGGGAGTTGCTGGCCGGAAGGCTCCTTCCCGGCGGCAGGGCCGTACTCAACCTGCAGCCCCCGGCCGAACCCGTGACCGTGCCGCGGACGCGCTTCTCCGACCTGCGCATCGGACGGCGTCGTTACGAGGGGTGGGGCCGCGCCGAGCCCGCCGGTCCCGACCTCGTCACCTGGCACATGACCTACCGGGTCGTCCAGGACGGGGAGCCGCCTGAGGAGGTGGAGGTCGACTACGCCTGGTGGGTGCTCGGCGCGGACCGGCTCAAGGCCGAGCTCGCCGACCACGGCCTCCAGGCCGCCCCCACCGGCCCCGCCGAGCTCGGGCTGTGGCTCGTCACCACCTGACGGGTCGTCAGCCGACGTGGACGTGGGGCCGGCGTTCCAGGTCCGGCTCGGCCTGCCGCAGCACCTCGCGGGTCAGCGGCGGCACGTCGCCGCCGCCGAACACCAGATATCGCAGCATCGCCACGACCGGGTTGCCCTCGGTCCAGTGGAAGTAGATGTGCGGCACAGATCCGGTGCGGTCCCGCAGGTAGAGCAGGAGGGCGGCCAGCGAGTTCGGCACCGCCGAGCTCTCGATGGTCAGGATCTTGTGCCCGTACCGCTCCTCGCCCTTGACGTGCAGCTCGGTCTCGAACTCCGAGGCGTCCGGCACCGACACCTCCACGAACAGCACCGGCTCGACACTGCGCAGCCGATGGTTGAGCCAGGTCTCGCGCAGCTTGTCGTTGTACTCGGCCTGGTCCCGGGTGTTCGGCTCGTTGGCGATCACGTGGATGTCGCCGCACGCGTCGTTGACGAACTCTTCGGCCAGCGGGTCGAGGTGGACGGCGGTGACGCGCAGCTCGGTCGAGCGGGTGGCCCGGGAGATCAGCGAGGTGACGACGACGGCCGCGATGAAGAAGGAGGCGATCTTCACCCCGTCCGGCCGCTCGATCACGTTGTCCACCAGCGTGTAGGCCAGCACCGCCGAGATCACGGCGAACCCGGCGGTCGCCGCGTGCTGGCGTTTCCTTCTGGCCGAGAGCGTCACGGCGACCGCGGCCGAGAGCATGAGCACCAGCACGCCGGTGGCGTACGCGCCGCCCTGGGCGTCCACGTCGGCGTCGAAAATGATCGTGATGGCGAACGCGATCGCCGAGAACACCATCACCAGCGGCCGCACCGCCCCCGTCCACTCCGGCGCCATGCCGTAGCGGGGCAGGTACCGCGGCACCAGGTTGATCAGCCCGGCCATCGCCGAGGCTCCGGCGAACCACAGGATCGCGATCGTGGAGACGTCATAGGCGGTGCCGAACCAGTCCCCCAGGTAGCCGTGGGCCAGGTAGGCCAGCGCCCGCCCGTTCGCCTTGCCGCCCTCCTCGAACTCGGCGTGCGGGATGAGCACGGTGGTGACGAAGCTGGAGAAGATCAAGAACACGCTCATGATCAGCGCCGCGGTGGTGAGCAGCCGCCGGGTGCCCTTGATCCGCTCCGGGATGTCGCCCTTGACCACCGGCATCACCGCCACGCCGGTCTCGAACCCGGACATGCCCAGTGCCAGCTTCGGCATGACCAGCAGCGACAGCCCGATCATGGCCAGCGGGCTGGAGAAGTCCAGGCTCAGCGCCCGCTGCCAGTCCACCACCACCTGCGGCGCCTCCAGCACGTGCACGATCGAGACCGCCACCACGACCGCGTTCAAGGCCAGGTAGACGAAGACCAGCAGCACGGCGATGCCGATGGCCTCGGTGAAGCCCAGCAGGAACACCCCGCCCAGCGCCGCCAGCAGCACCAGCGTGACCAGCACCCGCTGCCCGGCCAGGGCCTCGGGCCAGAACGGGTTCTCCAGGATGTGCGCGGTCGCGTCCGCCGCCGACAGCGTCATCGTGATCACGAAGTCGGTGGCCGCGAAGCCCAGCAGCGCCAGCACGAACAGCTTGCCCCACCACTGCGGGGCGAGCTTCTCCAGCATCGCGATCGAGCCCTGGCCGTACGGGCTCTCGACGGCGACCCTGCGGTAGACCGGCAGCGCGCCCAGCAGCGTCAACGCGACCAGGAACAGCGTGGCCAGCGGGGAGAGCAGCCCGGCCGCCAGAGCGGCGATGCCGGGCTGGTAGCCCAGCGTGGAGAAGTAGTCCACGCCGGTCAGGCACATCACCCGCCACCACGGATGCTTGACGTGGGGACCGTGCTCGATCTGCCGGCGGTCGGTCTGCAGTCCCTGCAGCATCCAGGAACGCAGTGTCCCTTCCGTGGCGGCCGGCCGTTTCGCCAGCACCATAACGGTCACCCTTCATCAAAAGCACGTAAACCGCACCGCACTCTATCTATGGGAAAAGGGTGATAATCGCGATCAAGGCGTCAAAAAAACGTATAAATCGGTACGCCTCATGCGCGAAACCAAAACGCGGTAACACCTCGCGCCCTGCCGGACATGATGTAAATCATGATCTTAGACAAGGCGCTCCTCGCCGTTCTCACGGCAGGAGCCATCGGCGCCGCGCCGACACCGGCGGCACAGGCACAGCCACCCTCTGAGCCGGCGAACAGCGTCACCCTGATCACCGGTGACCGCGTCCTGATCACCGGCCGCGGGCATCGCGTGCAGCCCGCACCCGGCAGGCAGGTGGACTTCGCGAGCCAGGTACGCGGAGGGCACCTGCACGTCATCCCTTCGGACGCCATGCCGCTGATCGCCCAGGGCGTCCTGGACCGGCGGCTGTTCGACGTCACCCAGCTGCTGGCCTGGCGCTACGGCGACGCCCACCGGCCCGACATCCCCGTGATCTCGCAGGGGGTCGCCGGCCTCCGGAGCACCCGGCAGCTGTCCACGCTGGGAATGAGCGCGGCACGCGTGCCCAAGGCCGACGCCGCCAGGACGTGGAAGGAGCTGACCGGCGCCCGCACCCTGGTGGCCGGCCGGGCCAAGCTGTGGCTGGACGGCCGCAAGTCCTTCACGCTGGCCGAGAGCGTCAAGCAGATCGGCGCTCCGCAGGCGTGGCAGCAGGGCCTGACGGGCAAGGACGTCACCGTCGCGGTCCTCGACTCCGGCTACGACCCCGGCCATCCGGACCTGAAGG
>NZ_VJYI01000003.1 GCF_008065375.1 Nonomuraea sp. SYSU D8015 | reverse complement strand
GGAGGGCCCGTGGAACCCCGCCCACCCGACGCGACAGCCGGGCCGGCGTGCTGACCACACCACGCAATTCGACCTTCAGCCGGACCGTTTAGCCGACCACACCTTGATCACGAAAGATCGAGGCTAGCTGTAGCTATGCCACTGGCCCCCGGATGGAAAGCCAGCTGGCCATACTCTGCAGCGAACTCACGACGCTTCGAGTCGGTCGGTATGGCCATAGAGCGTGGACACCAATCGAGTGGAATGCCGACTATCCGTGCGTGTCGATCAGAGGAAATCCATAGGCACGACCGGGCGTGCGGAACCAGTTCTCGTCGAGGAAGCGGCCTGTCATCCGTCCCACGATGGTCAGAAAGGCGTGCGCCAGCCGTTCTTCGCCCTGAATTGGATACTCGTCCCGGGGAAGCCCTTGGGCGTAGGGCTCGAACAGCTGCCCGGGCAGCAATTCGCCCGACGGGAGTGCCGGAATTTCTGCGATCACATTTCCATCTCGGTAATAGACGAGGTCGGAGAGGCCATTGATCTCCCGGTGCCAATCGACCATGAGCATTCCTCGATTTCCGGAGCTGAGCCACCACCCTCCCGTTTCCGGGCCGCTTGTGCTGATCACAACAGACCAGCCAGGACTGTGGGGTCCGATCCAGAGACTGTCTTTCTCATCGAGCGGGACGGACCAGTCCGTCATCGTGGCCGCTTCCTCGATCAAGCGCACGTCACGCCTGGATCCTGGATCCAGGCGCAGCAATCCGGCGAGCTCGTCGAGGTCGTCTCGTTCCACCCAGAGCCCGAAGAAGGCTTGATCGAACCCGTGCGCCGCCAGCAGTCCATACTGATCATGTTCTGGCGATGCGGTTCGGATTGCGGTCATTTCGTCTTCTCCAGTTGCTCGGGTCACCCGTGTTCGGGTGCCGCCCAGGCGGCACCCGAACACGGTGTTCACAGATCAGTGCGGCCCTGGGAGCTCAGTTGACTATCCAGACCCAGAACTTGTCGTCGGGTAGGACCTGTTGCGGCTGTAGAAGCTCCCCAGGGCCTTTCGTGACTTCCGGGAGCGGTGCTGTTATGGCTCTTTCCGGCCGCGCGGAGAGAGTAGTGATTCTTCATACCGCTCTCCGCCGCGTTGCCGGCTTCGGTCTTGGTCGAGGCGAAGGGATGCCTTGTCACACTCGGCCCTCTTGTAGACCGGATCGAGCGACGACAGTACGGTAGCGGCTCCCGATGCGCACCAACAGCTCCCGCAGATCGGCGTAGCCGTGTTCGCGGGCACGGGCGTCGTGGCGCCGGCGGACCTGGCGGCTGCGTTCGGCGTTCGCGCGAGCGATGCTCTCCTGGAGGCGTTCGCGGACCTCCGGGCGTTGCATCGCGACGCGGCTGGCCGCGATTGCCTCGGCGCGGTGCTGCTGCAGCTTCGCGGCGTTGCGGCGCTGGGCATCGCGCGGGCCGGGCTCGCCGGTTAGGCGGCGCTTGAATCGCTCGCTCTGACCCCGCCGCACGTCGGCGGCCTCGAGTAAGACCGTCCTTGCCAGGCCGTGGCGTTCGCGATAGTCCTGAGTTGAGATGTCCCCGGTGTGCCATGGGGACGTGCTTGGTCAGGCTGCGATACCACCGTCCGCATTCCAGGCATTGCAGCCTCAGCCCGTCGTTGGAGACCGGCTGGACGCCGGGTAAGACGTCGGGCGGAGTCCCCGCAGGCGCCTGCGTTGTTCGGCCCGAGTCGCGCTGTAGGCCGCGTTGACACCGTGTCGCTCCCGCAGCTTCCTGGCCTGGCTTTCGGTGAACCCGAACCGCTCCGACATCTGCTGCAACGACAGCGCGCTGGTCTGGATGAGCAAGTCACTGATGTCGGCATACCCATGTCGGCGGGCGATGCGGTCGTTCTCCTCCCGGATTCGCGTCGCGCGGATCAGGGACGCGTTCAGAACGGCGGTTCGCCGGGGATCCGTGCGCTCCGAGCCCGCCTCGGGGGTCCGGAACAAGTTGATCGACCACGACGCGCCCCTTTCGGCTCATCGGCATCCTGCGACTGGTCCAAGCTGTGGCCACAGAATATGGTTTCTTGATCGCTGTTCGCCGGGTCAGCGCCCTTCGATGTTCACGAGACACACAACTCCCTACTGGTTAAGGTACGGGTGTGGCGCAGGAGTTCTCGATCAGTCTGCCCGACGACGTGTACGACCTCGTCAAGGCAATGGCCGAGCAGGAAGGCACCACCGTATCCGGCTATCTCGCCGGTCTCGCCAAGGAGCGTGCTGACGTTGACCGGACGTCCCGCGAACGCCTCGCCCGGCTGACCGCGAAGGATCGCGCCGCTGACCCCGACGCCTACGACCAGCGACGCGAGGAGATCCGCCAGCGCATGCGCGCCGCGAAAGTCGCAGCCGACGAAAAGAAGCGTGCCCAGAATGCCTGTTACGTCCTGCCTGACGCATCGGTGAGCGGCGGAGGCATGCAGCGAGAGGTTCGCGGAGCCGGCTGGGAGGACATCCGCGCGCTGAGCTACGGAGATCGTCTGTGATCGCTGCAGACGCGAACGTCCTGGTTCACGCCCATGAGTTCCACGCGGCCGCAGCCTCGAAAATCAGCGGCTGCGGAGCTCTTACACCTGCTGCTTCGTCAGCCCGATCATCTCGCCGATCCTCTTGGCCGTCAGATGGGTGGTGACCTTGAGGAACTCGGTGATGTCCGGTAGTCGACGGCCTGCGCTCGGGCGTCATGAGCGGTGCGGATGCGTTGGAAGCGGACCCGGAAGGCGTGCCGGGTGAGCATCCTGGCGGCGGTGCGGCCTGAAGCGAGGTGTCAACGCTGCTGGTGCTCAGAACTGCAGGTCGTCCCAGTTGATAGTGAGGGGTAGGGGATTGGTGATCGTTGGGGCGGGATCGGCTTCAGTCATGAGCGTTCCCACATTCTTGTAGAGCATCGAGGCGGGGTCGAGCCGGTAACGCTCAATGGTCGACACACCGGTTTGGTCCAGGTGGACGATCCAGTAGTGGGGGATGCCGGACTTGGCGTATTCAGCGAGCTTGTCGACGGTGTCCTGAATGACCGAGCCGGGCGACACGATCTCAACGACCAGCAGCGCATGCTGCGCGCGGAGTCTCTCGCCGCCTTCCTCGTCCAGGCATCGGTACAGTACGACGTCCGGGCGACGGTTGTGCAGCGGTACGTCTCGCAAGCGGAGATCCACGTCGTTAGCGACCGTGAGACACTCGTATCCGTGGCTCATGGCCTCTTTGGCGTAGCCCTCCAGGAGATTGGCCAACCGTCTGCCCGCGATCTGATGCCTCGGCGACGGAGCTTCGCAATAAGCCACGTAGCCGCCCACGATCTCTATGGCCCTTGAGATCTCTTCTGGGAGCTCCTCGTACTCCTCGGCCGAGATGAGGCTGGGCTGCGGACGGATGCTGCGGAACCAGCTGTCCTCCGGCAAGGCTGTCATCGGCAACTCCTCGGTCGTGCGCGGCAAGGCTAGCTTACGGAATTCGGCCAGTGGGCTGCGGCGATGGCGGTGGATGCGTCGAGGCCATTAGTGAACGTTGCGTTTCTATGCGATGGATCCTATTCTCATTAGAGAACGGATAGTTCTCTAAGGGGGCGTCATGGGGCTCGTGCTGTCGGGGCTGATACTGGCGATGCTGCTGGGTGCGCTCGATCAGACGATCATGGCTCCCGCCCTCCCCGCCGTGGCGGCCAGTCTCGGTGGGCTCGACCAGATGCCGGCCGTGGTCACCGCCTACCTCGTCGCCGCCACCGTCGTCATGCCCGTCTACGGCAAGCTGGGCGACCGGTACGGACGCAAGCCCACCATGCAGGTCGCCATCGTCGTCTTCGTGGCCGGCGCCGTGCTGTGCGCGCTCGCCACGTCGATGCCGCAGTTCATCGTCGCCCGCGCGATCCAGGGGCTGGGCGGCGGCGGGCTGATGATCGGGGCGCAGGCGATCATCGGGGAGATCGTGAGTCCGCGTGAGCGGGGGCGATACCTGGGGTTCATCGGTGCCGCCTACGTCGTGGCGGCCGTGGGCGGGCCGCTCGTCGGCGGGCTGTTCATCGATCGGCTCGGGTGGCGGTGGATCTTCGCCATCTATCCGCCGCTCGGGTTGCTGGCCCTGGTCGTGCTGAGTGCCACGCTGCGTCTGCCCAGGCCACAAAGGCGGGCGCCGCTGGACGTGGCGGGCGCGCTCACGCTTGCCGTCGCCGTCGTGGGCGTGGTCATGGTGGGGCAGACCGGGAATCCCGTCTTTCTGGTGGTGGCGGCCGCCGGGCTGGTGGCGTGGCTGGTGAGCGCGCGATTCGCCAAGGACCCGATTCTGCCGCTGCGGCTGTTCCGGGATCGGGCGTTCGCGGTGCCGGTGGCGATCAGCCTGCTCATCGGGTTCGCGTTGTTCGGGACGATCACGTACATGCCGGCGTACCTGCAGATCGCGCTGCGCACCAGCGCGACGCAGGCGGGGTTGCTGGTGACGGCGCTCATGGGCGGGGTGCTGCTGACCACGACCCTGTCCGGGCGGCTGATCACCCGGACCGGGGTGTACAAGCCGTATCCGGTCGTCGGCACTGCGGCGGCTGGGGCCGGGCTCGCGCTCATCGGGCTCGTAGGAGGCTCGGCGGTGGCACTGGCCGGCGCGATGTTGCTGACCGGGCTCGGGGTCGGGCTGGTCATGCAGGTCATGGTGCTGGCCGCCCAGAACGCCGTCGCGTACGAGGACCTGGGGACGGCTACGTCCTCGGTGACGTTCCTGCGGCAGATCGGGGCGTCGGCCGGGGTCGCGCTCGTGGGGGCACTGATCACCTTGAGGTCCGGAATATCCGCCACCACCGCGCCCGCCGAGTTGCCGGAGAGCGTGCGGGAGGCGTTCGCCGAGGCCGCGCCGCCGGTCTTCGCGGCGATGGCGCCGTTGCTGGTCGTGGCGTTCCTGCTCGCGCTGGCCCTGCCGGCGCGCCCGCTTCGCACCACCGCTTACGTCGAGGAGAGGGCATGATGAAGCTCGTCGCACCGTTGGACGCATTCGGCCGGGGCGACCTGGCCATGGCCGGGGGCAAGGGTGCCAACCTGGGGGAGCTGGTCAGGAGCGGTTTCCCGGTGCCCGGCGGGTTCGTCGTCACCACGAATGCCTATGATCAGGTCGCCCAGGGGCACAGCGGGCAGGCGTACTTCGAGCAGGTCGAGTTGCCCGGTGAGCTGCGGGAGGCGATTCTCGAGGCCTACGCCGCGCTCGGCGCGGGGCCGGTGGCCGTGAGGTCCAGTGCCACCGCGGAGGACCTGCCGGGGGCCGCGTTCGCGGGCCAGCAGGACACCTACCTCAACGTGGTCGGCGAGGAGGCGCTGCTCGACGCGGTACGCCGCTGCTGGGGCTCGCTCTGGACCGACCGCGCCGTCGCCTACCGCGCCAAGCTCTCCATCGACGACTCCGAGGTGAGCATCGCGGTGGTCGTGCAGAGCATGGTGGAGGCCGAGATGGCAGGCGTCATGTTCACCGCGAACCCGGTCAGCGGCGACCGCGGCCAGCTCGTCATCGACGCCAGCAGCGGCCTGGGTGAGGCGGTCGTGTCCGGGCTGGTCACCCCCGACCACTATGTGGTCGATGCTGAGGGGCAGGTGGAGTTCACGCCCGGGCGTCGCGAGGTCGTCATCCGGGGCGCGGCCGGGGGCGGTGTCACCCGGGAGAAGGGCACCGGGGCCGAGCGGCTACCCGACGCGGTGGTGGGGGATTTGGCGGTGCTCGGCAGGCGGGTCGCCGGCCACTTCGGGCGGCCGCAGGACATCGAGTGGGCGTACGCGGGTGGCCGCGTCCACCTGCTGCAGGCCCGGCCCATGACCGCGCTGCCGCCGCCCCCGGTCGGCAGCCTCAATCCGCTCCGGCGCAGGCTGGCCGCCGTGCTCATGGAATACCTGCCCGTGCGGCCGTACCCGATCGACATCACGACCTGGATCCCGCATGGCCCGGCGGGGCTGATGGGCAAGGTGACCGGTGCCTTCGGGCTGCGGCGCGGGTTCGAGGGGTTCCTGAGCGAGGAGGACGGGGTCGTCTACGCGTTCATACCGCCCAGGCCGCACCCCACGGTCGGGGTGCTCGCCGCGCCGTTCCGCATCCTGGCCAAGGCCCGGCGGTACGACCCGGCCCGCTGGACCGAGGACCCCCGCTTCGTCGCCTACTTGGCGGCCGTCCGGCGACTGAAGGAACGCGACCTGGCCGCGATGCCGTGGCCGGAGCTCGTCCGCGTGCCCAGGCAGGCCCTCGCCCTGGTGGCGCCGGTGGCCGACCTGCGCATCGACTACCTGCCGGGCACCGGGCTCGCGCTCCTGCGGCTGCTGGTGGCGGTCAAGCTGCTGCGGCGCGGCAAGCTGTTCGGCGACCTGATGTCCGGCGCGGTCACCCGCACCACCGAGGCCAACCGGGCGCTGGAGCGGCTGGCCCAGCTGGCCCGGCGCACGGGCGCGCTCGACGCCGACCCTCCGCCCGCCGAGTTCCGGGCCGCGTTCGAGGAGTTCCTGGCCGAGTACGGCCACCGCGAGACCCTCAGCCCCATCCTCGTCACCCCACCCACCTGGAGTGACGACCCGGAGACCGTCCTCGGCCTGATCAGGGTGCTGGCCGCCGAGCCGCCCCCGCGCAAAGAGGGCGACGACGCGCTGGACCGCCTGCTCGCCCACCCGCTCCTGCGCTCCCCGCGCCGCCGCGCCAGGATGCGGCGGTGGGTGGCGGCCGCCCGCGCCGGCATCGCCTTCCGCGAGGACAGCCACTTCTCCTTCACGATGCCGCAGCCCATCCTTCGCAGGTCACTCGTCGAACTGGGACGGCGGCTGCGCGACGAGGGCGTGCTGGACGAGCCGGAGGACGTCTTCCACCTGCGGCTGGAAGAGCTGGAGGCGATCAGGGACCCGGCCGAGGCGCGACTGCGCGATCTCGTACGGGCGCGGGCGGCCAAGCGGGAGGAGCTGGCCGGCGTGCGGCTCATCGACCCCGCCGCGGTCTTCCCGTCGCTCGCGACCGGCGACGCGCTCGTCGCGGGGTCGCCGGCCAGCGGCGGCATCGCGACCGGACCGGTGAAGGTGATCAGGGGTCCGGCCGAGTTCGGCAAGCTCGACGGCGGCGACGTGCTCGTCTGCCCGTACACCAACCCGTCGTGGACGCCGCTGTTCCAGCAGGCCGCGGCCGTGGTCGTGGACAGCGGCGGCGCGGCGTCGCACGCGGCCATCGTGGCCAGGGAGTACGGCATCCCGGCCGTCATGGGCACCGGCACGGGGACGTCCGTGCTCGAGGACGGCCGGCTCGTCACCGTCAACGGCGACACCGGCACGGTCACCGAGGCTGCCTAGGATGCATGCCATGGTGACCGACCACCGCAAGCTGCCGCGCCGCAGGGGAGAGGAGCTCAACGCCGCCATCTACCGGGCGACGCTCGACGAGCTGACCGAGAGCGGCTACGCCGGGCTCACCATGGAACGGGTGGCCGAGCGGGCCAAGGCCAGCAAGGCCTCGCTCTACCGGCGCTGGCCGACCCGGATCGAGCTGGTGACGGAGGCGGTCCGCAACACGCTGCCCACCGTCGAGTCCGTGCCCGACACCGGCACCCTGCGCGGCGACCTGATCGCCGCGCTGAGCCTCGCGGCGCACGCCCTGTCGGGACCCGCTGGGGAGGCCCTGCGCGGGCTTCTCGGCGAGGCGCTGAGCAGCGGATCCCCGGTGAGCGCCATGCGCAGGACCTCCCAGGGCATGGGCAGGAAGATCATGGAGGAGATCGTCCGGCGCGCGGTCGAGCGCGGCGAGATCGAGCCGGACGCGGCCACGCCGCGCCGGCTCGACGCCGGCCACGCGCTGCTGCGCCACCACTTCCTCTTCAACGGCACGCCCATCCCGGACGAGCTCGTCGTCCAGATCGTGGACGAGGTGCTGGTGCCGCTGCTCACCCGCGGCTGACCGGTCACGCCGGGCCGAGCCGGCCGAGGGCGGCGCGTCCCCGCTGGATTGCCCTCCGGGCGACCAGCGTCGACATGCCCACGCTGAGCAGCGCGCTGGCCGCGACCACGGCCACGAACCCTCCTGACGCCTTCGGCAGTCCCGGCACCACCAAGGCGGCGACGGACAGCCAGCCCAGCCCGTTGCAGATGGCCCCCACCGCGAGCGTGCTCACGCTGGTGCGCACGTTGTCGGCCATCGTGGGTTCGTTCGCCGCGATCGTCGGCAGCGGCAGCATGCCGAAGAGGATCATCGCCAGCGGGAACGGCCCGGCCCCTGGAACGCGCCGGTAGTGCAGCCAGGCGTCGACCGCGCCCCGCATCAGGTCCAGCACCGTGGGCAGGCGCGCCGGCCGGGCTCTGATCAGGTCGCTGACCTCTGACGCGTAGCGCTCGCGCCACGCCTGCGGGTAGAAGAGGAGCACCTCCTGTGCCAGGCATCGCATCATGCCGGCCCCCAAGCCGCGCGCCGGGAGCCCGCCTGCTCGACCCGCCGCAGTGTCGTCAGCTGCTCGTGCAGCGCCCCGCGGCCGCTCTCGGTGATCCGGTACGGTTTGCGCCGCTCGGACGAATCCACGGCTTCGATCCAGCCGCGCTCCTCCAGCCGCATCAGCGCGCCATAGAGGGTGCCCGGCTCCAGCGTGGTGCCCGAGAACTCCTCGATGTCGTTGATCATTCGATAGCCGTGCTTCTGGCCCTCGGCCAGGCTGATGAGCACGAGCAGCGCCACGTCCGTGAAGCGGCCGAGCTCTTGTGTCCTCCGTGCCATGTATTCAGTTAAACTTAGTAAGTTTCACTGAGCAAGACCCATCATCGCGGCCATGAGCCGCATCGAGTGGTCGAAGGCGGTGCGGCGCTCCTCGATGGTGTTGTTGAACTGGCCGAACAGCTCGAAGCTGACCCAGCCGTACAGGGCGGTCCACGCCGTCAGGCCGCGGAAGATCACGTCATCGGGAACGTCGGGGATGATGGAGCGGACGATGGCCGCGTCGCTCTGGAGCGAGGGCGGCGGAGGGGGAGCAGGCTGCGCCGGGGCGAGGGCGGAGGCGTGGTGGGCCTCCGACATGATGCGGCCGAAAACGATCGTGTCGCGCACAGCCGCCGGCACCGTGTCCTGCGGCGCCTGGTAGCCGGGCACGGGGGAGCCGTACAGCAGGGCGTATTCGTGCGGATGGGCCAGCGCCCAGTCGCGCACGGCGTGGCAGACGGTCAGCCACCGGCCGAGGAAGTCGTCGCGCGGGCAGCCGGCGTCGGCCTGCTCCACGGCCTCGCCCAGCGCGTTGTAGCCGTCGATGATCAACGCGGTGAGCAGGTCGTCGCGGCTCGGGAAATAGCGGTAGATGGCCGAGGAGACCATGCCCATCTCCCGCGCCACGGCACGCAGCGACAGGCCGCCCGCGCCCTCGGTGGCGAGGTGGCGGCGGGCGATGTCGGTGATCTCCCTGGTGAGCTCGGCCCTGACGCGTTCTCGGGCGGTACGGGCTGTCATGTCCAGCAGGCTATCAGAGCACTGGGAGAAAAAGAGAGCACCGCTCTTGACGAACACCGATCCGATGAGAGAGCATTGCTCTCGTAAGCGAACGCCCGTCACGCCATGGAGACGCAGATGCTCGAGCTCGGCAAGCACGCCAACGCGGCACTGATGTTCCTCCTGGAGCTCGGCGTGCTGTTCTCCGTGGGCTACTGGGGCTTCACCGTCAGCCCCCACTGGGGCGTCAAGCTCCTGGCAGGGCCCGGCGGCCCGGCGCTGTTCATCGCCGTGTGGGCGCTGTTCGGGGCAGGCGGCGGCGCGAACGCCACGTTCCCGCTCACCGGCCTCGCCCGCGCCGCCCTGGAGATCCTCTGGTTCGGCGGCGGCGCCCTGGCGCTCTACGCCTCCGGCCTGGTCGCCCCCGCCCTCCTCTTCTACGCGCTCTTCATCATCAACGCGGTCCTCCGCCTCGTCTGGAAGCAGGTCTGATCATGGGTAAGCACGTCGTCGTGGGTTCCGGCCAGGTCGGCACGCACCTGGCCACCAAGCTCCTCGCCCAGGGCCACGAGGTCACCGTCGTGACCCGCTCGGGCTCCGGGCCCGCCGGCGCGGTCAGGGTCGCCGCCGACGTGGCCGACAAGGCGAAGCTGACCGAGGTCGCCAAGGGGGCCGACGTCCTCTACAACTGCGTCAATCCGCGATACCACCGCTGGCTCACCGACTGGCCGCCGATGGCCGAGTCGTTCCTGGCCGCCGCCGAGGCGAGCGGCGCCGTGTACGTGATGCTCGGCAACCTCTACCCGTACGGACCGGTCACCGGCCCCATGACCGAGGACCTGCCGCTCGCCTCCACCAGCCCCAAGGCCCAGGTGCGGGCCAGGATGTGGGCCGACGCGCTGGCCGCCCACGAGGCCGGCCGGATCAGGGCCGCCGAGGTGCGCGGCTCCGACTACTTCGGCCCCGGCGCCACCGACCAGTCCTACCTGGGCGAGCGCTTCCTCGGCCCGCTCCGGGCGGGCAAGACCGTCCAGCTCGTCTGGCCGGCCGACATGCCGCACAGCTGGACGTACCTGCCCGACGTGGCCGACGCGTTGATCGTGGCCGGCCGCGACGAGCGGGCCTGGGGCCGGCCCTGGCACGTGCCGACCGTCGAGCCGCTGACCTTCCGCGAGATGGGGGAGCGGATGGCCGCGCTGCTCGGCCGCCCGGCGCCCCGGATGGTGCAGCTGCCCTGGCCGCTGGTGCGGGCGGTCGGCCTGTTCTCGCCCATGATCGGCGAGCTCCCGCACATCCGCTACCAGTTCGTCGCGCCCTTCGTGCTCGACTCCTCGGCCTTCCAGGGCACCTTCGGCGTCGCGCCTACCCCGATCGAGCAGGCGCTCAAGGCTACGCTCGACGCGTGAAGACAGCAATGATCGGCCTGGGCGACATCGCGGAGAAGGCGTACCTGCCGGTGCTCGCCGCACAGCCCGGCCTCGACCTGCACCTGTGCACCCGCAACAGCGCCCGGCTCGACCGGCTCGGCGACGCCTACCGCATCGCCCGCCGGTCGACCAGCGTGGACGAGGTGATCAAGGCGGGGGTCGACGCCGCGTTCGTGCACGCCGCCACCGACGCCCACCCGGAGATCGTCGAGCCGCTGCTCAACGCCGGGATCCACGTCTACGTGGACAAGCCGATCGCGTACACGCTGGAGGAGTCCGAGCGGCTCGTACGGCTCGCCGAGGCCGCGGACAGGTCGTTGATGGTCGGCTTCAACCGGCGCCACGCGCCCGGCTACGCCGCGCTCGCCGACCTGCCCCGGCATCTCATTCTCATGGAGAAGAACCGCGACAACGACCCCGACGACCCCCGCCGGGTGATCTTCGACGACTTCATCCACGTCGCGGACACCCTCAGGTTCCTCGTCCCCGGTCCGATCACCGGCAGCACGATCAGGACCCGCGTCAAGGACGGCCTCCTGGAGCACATCGTGCTGCAGCTGTCCGGCGACGGCTACACCGCCGTCGGCGTCATGAACCGGCTGAGCGGCGCGAGCGAGGAGTCCTGCGAGGTCATGGGCGACGGGGTCAAACGCCGCGTGGTCAACCTGGGCGACGTGATCGACTATCGCGGCGGCGAGGTCCTCACCCGTCGCCCCGACTGGATCCCGGTGGCCAGGCAGCGCGGCGTCGAGCAGATCTGCCTGGAATTCCTCACCGCCGTCCGCGAGGGCCGCCGGATCGGCGCGGAGGACGCCCTGCTCACGCACGCACTCTGCGAGGAGATCGTCAGCCGGGCCGCTTGATCCGCATCGCCCGGTCGGCCCTGGCGAACAGCTGCTCGAAGGGCCGGCCGCCCAGCCTGGCCATCACGGTGTAGCCCCTCGCGTCGCGCAGCGGGCTGGAGGACGACACGACGCCCGCGATCGCGCCGCCGTACAACACGGGGCCGCCGCTGCCGCCCGCGGCGGCGTGACAGTTGTGCGTGACCATCAGCCCCGGCCCCCGCGAGACGGCCTCGACCGCGTCGGCCAGGCACCGGTACAGCCGCAGCTGCGGGTACCCCTTGCCCGCCGGGTAGCCCAGCAGCTCCAGGCCGCGCAGCTCGGTGCCCCTCGCGGTCGGTATCGGACGCAGCCCGCGCCCGGTCACGTCCTCCAGCCGGGGGCCTCGCCGCACCACCCCGACCAGACCGACGTCGTACGGCAGCAGCTCGGGCGAGTACGGCCGGTTGCGCCACCTCGACGGAACCCACGTGCGCACGACCGGCCACATCCCCAGCCGCGCCCGCCCTTGGTCGAAGCCCGGCAGGAAGGCGAGGTGCTCGAGCAACCTGCCGTGGTGGTAGATGCAGTGCGCCGCCGTCAGCACCAGGCTGCGGCTGCGCGAGCCGATCACCGTCCCCCCGCACATCACGTCCTTCCGCGTGACGGGGTCCCGGCCGACGAGCACCCCGGTGAGCCGCCGCGCCCCCGTGTAGGGGCGCGGGACCGGGGCATAGCCCAGGCGATCGCCGTGAGGGGTCAGCACGCGGGAGACGGGGATGTTGCGTTGCGACATCTCGGCGACGGCGGCTGGATCGAGCAGGACCAGGGACAGCACCAACCTGAGCACCCTCCAGTGTTAGCAGAAGATGATCAGTGCTCTGAGCTGCGACATTCGCGTTTGCAGAACTTGTGTACTGGGAATATGGCCCCGCGCCCATGGCCGTTGATCGTGGGCGACCCCGGGAGCGTGTGCTGGGGTCGCCCGTACGGTCAGGGGTAGAGGCCGCGCATCTGGTGGGCCTCGGCGACGCGGCCCACGCCGATCACGTGCGCCGCCTGCCTGAGCGTCAGCCCGCGGGCGGCGGCCAGCGACTTGACCTCGGAGAACGCGCTCTCCATGAGGTCTCGCAGCTTGAGCTCGACCTCTCCGGAGCTCCAGGAGTAGGCCTGCATGTTCTGCACCCACTCCAGGTAGGACACGATCACCCCGCCCGCGTTGGCGAGGATGTCGGGCACGACCACGGTGCCGTTCGCGGCGAGGATCTCGTCGGCCTCGGGCGTGGTGGGCCCGTTGGCGCCCTCCACGATCAGCCGGGCGCGGATCCGCGGTGCGTTCGCCTCGGTGATCGCGCCTTCGAGCGCCGCCGGGACCAGGACGTCCACGTCCAGTTCCAGCAGGTCGTCGAGGGGCATCGCGTCGGCGTGGCGATAGCCGTGCACGCCGCCCCTCTCGGCCGCCCACGTCCGCAGGCCGGCGATGTCGAGACCGCCGCGCGCGTACACGGCGCCCGTGATGTCCGAGACGGCCACCACCTTGCAGCCGGCGTCGGCGAGGTATTGCGCGGCGAGCGCGCCCACCTTGCCGAAGCCCTGCACCGCCACGGTCACGCCTTCCGGCGAGCGGCCGAGCGCGGCCAGCGTGGCGATCTGCACGCCGCGCGAGGTCGCGCCGCTGCGCCCGAGCGAGCCGCCCAGCGTCATCGGCTTGCCGGTGACCACGCCGGGCACCGAGTAGCCGGCGCTGACGCTGTAGGTGTCCATGATCCAGGCCATGGTCTGCTCGTCGGTGCCGACGTCGGGCGCCGGGATGTCCTTCTCCGGGCCGATCAGCGGCAGGATCTCGTTGACGTAGCGGCGGGTCAGCCGCTCCAGCTCGCGCGTGGTGAGCCCGGCCGGGTCCACGGCCACGCCGCCCTTGGCGCCGCCGTACGGGATGCCCACCAGTGCGCACTTCCACGTCATCCACATCGCGAGCGCGGTGACCTCGTGGATGTCAGTGCCGGGATGGAAGCGGATGCCGCCCTTGGCGGGTCCGCGTGAGACGTTGTGCTGGACCCGGAAGCCCTGGACGACGTCGAGGCGTCCGTCCTCGCGCCGCACCGGGACCGAGACGGTCAGCGAGCGGCGGGGCGTGGCCAGCACCGTGCGGAGCCCGTGGTCGAGCCCGAGGTGCTCGGCCGCCTGGTCGAGCTGGTGGAGAGCGGAATCGAGGGCCTGACGGCCCGGAGTGATCAGCGCCGGCGTCCTTGACGGCACCATGATGCTCATGGAAGAGATTCCTCCTGGTATATACGCCCTGTTTCGCAGGGAAAGCGCCATTGCCTTCCCGTTATGGGCGATGTTGTCGCGATCATCCTAGGGTGGGGCGTTTGACCTTGCCTAGCCGTTCGGAGAAATCCAAGCCGCTGATCGGGATGCTGTGGACCGTGCCACTCTGGCAGTCTTGGCGGCAAGAGTGTGCCGAATCATCGAAATCGGGGGGTGGGATGCCCGCACTCGTGGTGGGACCGATGCTGCGACACGTCGATTCTGACAGCGCCTCGATCTGGGTGGAGACCGCCGAACCCTGCACGGTCACCATCGAGGCGGGCGGTAGGTCTTACCGGTCGCCTACCTTCACCGTGCACGGACACCACTACGCGATCGTGGATCTCGTTGAGCTCTCCCAGGATATCGCCTCCTATTCCGTGAGGCTCGACGGGGACCAGGTATGGCCCCTGGCGGGTCGCCCGCCGTCCCGGATCCGCCTGCTGCCCGCCGAAGGGGCACGGCGGCTGGCGTTCGGGTCGTGCCGCACCAGCGTGCCGCACGACGTGGCGCACGTGCGCGTCTACGGCGAGGACGTCCTGCGCTCCTATGGCCGCCACCTCGCCCGCTCGGACGACGCGGAGTGGCCCGACCTGCTGCTGCTCCTCGGCGACCAGGTCTACGCCGACAACCCCTCGCCCGAGATGCGGGCCTACATCTGCTCACGCCGGAGCACGCCGCCCCTCGACGAGATCGCCGACTTCGAGGAATATGCCGAGCTCTATCGTCAGGCGTGGACCGACCCGGAGATCCGCTGGCTGCTGTCCACCGTGCCGACCGCCATGATCTTCGACGACCACGACCTGCGCGACGACTGGAACACCTCGCAGCCGTGGCGTGAGCAGATGGCCGCGACGGACTGGTGGCCCCGCCGGGTGGTGGCGGGGCTGGGGGCGTACTGGGTCTATCAGCACCTCGGCAACCTCTCGCCCGCCGAGCGCGCGGCCGACCCGCTGCTGCGCACGCTGCTGGCCCTCGAGGGGAGCGACGGCGGCGACGCGCTCGACGCCTTCGCCGAGAAGGCCGACGCCGAGCCCTCCAGCAACCGCTGGAGCTACGCCCGCGACCTCGGGCCCGCACGCCTGATCATGGTCGACACCCGGTGCGCCAGGCAGCTGACGCCCGGCGACCGCCGCATGCTCGACCCGGACGAGTGGGCCTGGCTGGAGGAGCAGGTCGCCGCCCCGGCCGAGCGGCTGATCATCGCCTCTTCCATCCCGTTCCTGCTGCCGGAGGGCGTCCACGGCGTTCAGAACTGGAACGAGGCCCTGTGCGACGGCAAGTGGGGCCCGCTGGTCGCGCGGTGGTCGGAGAGGTTCCGGCAGGCCATCGACCTGGAGCACTGGGCCGCGTTCCGGCGCTCGTTCGACGACCTGGCCGGGCTGCTCATCCGGCTCGGCAAGCCGGTGACGATCCTGTCGGGTGACGTCCACTACTCCTACCTGGCCAAGGCCGACTCCGGCCCGGTTCACCAGGTGGTCTGCTCGCCGATCCGCAACCCGCTCAGCCGCCTGCTGCGCTGGGCCAACGTGTTCACCCAGTTCTCGATCGCCACGCTCGTGGGCGGCCTGCTGGCGCGGCTCGCGGGCATCCCGAGGCCGCCGTTCAGATGGCGGATCACCAAGGGCCCGTGGTTCCAGAACGCCCTCGCCACCCTCACCCTCCCCGACCAGGTCACCTGGTACGACTCCCGCGACGAGGAACTCAGGCGGATTGATGCTGTACGCCTGGACTGAAAATGGTTATCGTTTGCCGCTATGACTGAAGACCACTATTCACTCGCCGTCCCGTTCTACGACCTGTGGCACGAGGACGGGCACGTGCCCATGATCCGCGAACTGCTGCCTCCGCTGCTGAAAGGCGTGACGGAGAGCGTCATCGAGATCGGCGCGGGCACCGGCCTGATCACCAGGCTGATCGCCCGCGAGACGCCCGCCGAGATCTACGCCGTCGAGCCGTCGCTGGGCATGCGCTCGGTCCTGGTCAACCGGCTGGCGGAGGACCCCGACCTGCTGAGCCGGGTGACGGTCCTGCCGTGCGGAGCGCTGGACGTGGAGGTGGACGAGCCGGTCGAGGCCGTCGTGATGATCTCCGTGCTGCACAGCTTCCCGCCGGCCGAGCGGGAGGAGCTGTGGCGGGTGCTGGCCAGGCAGCTCCGGCCGGGCGGGCTGCTGGTGTTCAACCGGCGCGAGCGGGCGACGCCCGTGCCGGGCGAGATGGAGGTCATGGGCTCCTACCGGGTCGGCAGGCACACCTATGAGATCACGGGCCAGGTGCTCGCGGTCGCGGACGAGGCGGTCAAGGCCCGCTACCTCTACCGGATCAGGCAGCACGGTGTGGTGATCGAGGAGAACGAGGTGATCTCCGAGAGCCATTGGGTCGCCAGGGAACGACTGGACGCCGAGCTCGCCGCGGCCGGGTTCGCCCGGCAGGACGCCCCGGACGGCATGGAGGCCTGGCGCCTCGGCTGAAAATCGTGGGAACCGGTCCACGGCATGCGGCCAACAACAGGGTGACCGCATGAGAGAGGACCGGCACAGTGGTGGGTGTTCAGGACGTGCCCGAGACGCTGGACGACTCGACATTGATCGGGCATTCGCTCAGCGACCCCGAGAGCTTCGCGGCGCTGTTCGACCGGCATGCCGACGAGATCCACAGGTACGCGGCGCGGCGCCTCGGCGCGGAGCTGGCCGAGGACGTGACGGGGGAGGTGTTCCTCGTCGCGTTCCGGGGCCGGGCACGTTACGACCGCTCCTGGCCGGACGCCAGGCCCTGGCTCTACGGCATCGCCACCAACGTCGTGGCCCAGCACCGCCGCGCCGAGCGGCGGCGTACCGCGGCCATGGCCAAGGTGAACGTGGAGCGCCCGGGCACGTTCGACGACCGCAGCGCCGACCGGGTCACCGCCGAGCAGCTCCAGCCCCGGCTGGCGCGGGCGCTGACCCGGCTCAGCGCGGCCGAGCGCGATCTGTTGCTGCTGGTGGCCTGGGCGGACCTGACGTACGAGGACGCCGCGATCGCGCTCGGCGTGCCCGTCGGCACCGTCCGGTCCAGGCTGCACCGGCTCCGCGCCAAGGTGCGCAGGGCGCTCGGCGGCATCGATCCCTTCGGAGCATCAGAGGAGCGCCAGCATGGATGAGGACGAGATCCGCGTGTTCGCCGAGGGCAGGCCGGCCGTCCCGCCCTACCGGGCCGAGGCCCGCGCGCAGGCACGGGAGCGGCTGCTGGCGGAGGCGCGTCGCGGGGGCCGCTTTCGCCTGCCGCGGTTCGGCTGGCACGCCGCGGCCGCGTTCGCGGTGACGATCGCTCTGGTCGGCGGGGTGGGCATGACCCTGTCCCGGCAGGGCGGCGGCACCACGTCGCCGGTCCAGTCGGCCGTCCTGTCGGACCAGTTGGATCCCCGGCCCGGCCAGTACATCCTGATCGAGTCCGACACGATGTACCCCTCGTACGCGTACGGCAAGAACGGCGAGGAGTCGCGCCACCTCTACCGGACGCACAGGAAGATCTGGCAGTCGGTGGACGGCGGCAAGGACGGGCTGCTGATGATCAAGGGTCTCGACCCCAAGCCGTGGCCGGGCCGTGAGCTGCCGCCGTCCGACGTGACCGGGGAGCGCGAAACCGGCTGGACCGCGCTTCCTTCCTGCCCCGGCCGGCAGGACGGCCGCACCGACTACGCCTACATGAGCACGCTCCCCGCCGACGCCGCCGCGATGCGCGAGCACCTCTACAAGAGGAGCACCGAGAGCGAGGGCAAGGACATCAGCGCGGACATGGCGGCGTTCACCTACGTGGGGGACCTGGTCAGGGAGACGTACCTGCCCAAGGCCCAGCGTGACGCCCTGTTCGAGGCCGCCAAGGCCATCCCAGGCGTCGAGGTGGCCGAAGGGGTGGAGGACTCCGCGGGCCGCAAGGGGGTGGCGCTCGGCCGCAGGGACCCGCAGGGGACCCTCACGCAGATCATCTTCGACCCGGCCACGCACATGTTCCTGGGGGAGCGGCAGACGGTCGTCGAGGACAAGGGCGTGGGCGCCCCCGCAGGAAGCGTCCTGGCGCTGACGGCCCAGCTCAACGTGTCGGTGGTGGACGAACTGCCCGAGGCGCCGACGGAGGGCCGCGAGGCCGCGAGCTGCGGCCCCGCCCCGCTGCCGGACAACGAGCCGCCCTCGGTCGGCTCGACCGAAACGCCCGAGCCGCCCCCCACGTCGGAGGCCACCATAGAGGCCACGCTCGCCCCGAGCGGTGCGCCCGCACCAGAAGAGCCGGCGCCGACGAGGACCGTGACGGTGACTCCTCGGCCGGAGGAGCCCCTGCGGTCGGAAGAACCGACTGCGGCGCCTCCGCGGCCGGGCAAGTGACCACTTAGCCGGTGCCCGGGCGCCGTAACGGCGCCCGGCCCCGTGAATCGCAGGACCGTCCCCCTGGACAGGGCCCAGCCACGTACGGTGGTTGGGCCCACTTGGCCCCGCCGTAAAGGAACTAAGGCTTTTTGCCGATGAATTCGTAGAGCGCGTCGGCGAGCTGGTCGATCGCCCAGATCAGGTCGTCCTCGGAGACGACGATGGGCGGGGCGAGGCGGATCGTCGAGCCGTGCGTGTCCTTGGCCAGCACGCCCCGCTTCATCAGCGCCTTCGACACCTCCCGCCCGGTGGCCAGCGACGGATCGATGTCCACGCCGGCCCACAGCCCGCGCCCGCGCACCTCGACCACGCCCTTGCCGACCAGCTCGCGCAGCCGGGTGTGCAGCACCTCGCCGAGCTTGGCGGCCCTGGCCTGGAACTCGCCGGTGTTGAGGATGTCGATGACGGCGATGCCGACGGCGCAGGCCAGCGGGTTGCCGCCGAACGTGGACCCGTGCTGCCCCGGGTGGATGACCCCGAGCACGTCCCGGTTCGCCGCGATGGCCGACACCGGCACGACCCCGCCGCCGAGCGCCTTGCCCAGGACGTAGATGTCGGGCACGACCCCTTCGTGGTCGCACGCGAACGTGTGCCCGGTGCGGCCCAGCCCCGACTGGACCTCGTCGGCGATCATCAGGATGCCGTCGGCGGTGCACAGCTCGCGGATGTCGCTCAGGTAGCCGTCCGGCGGCACCAGCACCCCGGCCTCGCCCTGGATCGGCTCGACCAGCACCGCCACGGTGTTGGCGTCCACCGCGTCCCTGATCGCCTCGATGGACCCGTACGGCACGATCCGGAAGCCCGGAGTGTACGGGCCGAAGTTGTCGTGCGCCTCCGGGTCGGTGGAGAAGCTGATGATCGTGGTGGTGCGGCCGTGGAAGTTGTTCTCCATCACGATGATGTTGGCGAGGTCCGGCTCCACGCCCTTGACCTCGTAACCCCACTTGCGCGCCACCTTGACGGCGGTCTCGACGGCCTCGGCGCCGGTGTTCATGGGCAGGATCATGTCCTTGCCCGTGAGGTCGCCGAGCCCGGCGCAGAAGCGCGCGAACTGGTCGTGGTAGAAGGCGCGGCTGGTCAGGGTCAGCCGCTGCAGCTGCTCCTGGGCGGCCTCGATGATCTTCGGATTGCGGTGGCCGAAGTTGAGCGACGAGTAGCCGGACAGACAGTCCAGATACCGCTTGCCGTCCACGTCGGTGACCCAGGCGCCGTCGGCCTCCTGGATCACGACGGGCAGCGGATGGTAGTTGTGCGCGCTGCGGCGCTCGCTCAGCTCGATCAGCTCTGCGCTGCTGGTCATGTCAGTTCTCCCCCCTGATCTCCAGTGTGCAGCACTTCGGGCCCCCGCCCGCCTTGCGCAGCTCCGAGAGCTCGACCGGGATCACCTCGTACCCGCGGCGCTTGAGCTCCAACTGGAGGGTCGAAGCCTCGGCGTTGACGACCACGTTCGTGCCGTCGCTGACGGCGTTCAGGCCGAGCACCTCGGCGTCCTCCGCGGTGGCGAGCACCGCGTCGGGGAACATCCGGCGCAGCACCTCGCGGCTGCCTGCCGAGAACGCCTCCGGGTAGTAGGCGACGTTGCGGCCGTCGAGCGGGAACAGCGCCGTGTCGAGGTGGTAGAAGCGGGGGTCCACCAGGGTGAGCGAGATGACGGGGCGGCCGAGGTACTCCTGCGCCTCCTGGTGGGCCACCACGTCGGTGCGGAACCCCGTGCCGGCCAGGATGACGTCGTCGAGAGTGAGGAAGTCGCCCTCGCCCTCGTTGACGTGCTGCGGCTCCCGCACCGGGTAGCCGCGCTCGGCGAACCACCGCAGGTAGGCCGGGCCCTCGGGGCCGCGCTGCGGGTAGGCGAACCTGGCGCCGTAGACGCGGCCGCCCACGACCAGTGCGCCGTTGGCGGCGAACACCATGTCGGGCAGCCCCTCGATCGGGTCGATCAGGCTGACCTCGTGTCCGAGCTCCTCGTACGCCGCCTTCAGGCCCTCCCACTGCCGGACCGCCACGTCGCGGTCCGCGCCGGCCTCGGGGTGCATCCACGGGTTGATGGCGTACTCGACCGTGAAGTAATCCGGACGGCACATGAGGAAGTGTTTGGGCATGCAAGCTCTCCGTCGAGATTTGTGGGTGGATGTCCTGATCGGGGGGACGGAGACAGCCTAAGAATGCATGTTTATGCAGGCCAAGCGTTCGGCATTGCGTGTTCGCGCGGGTTCGTTGCGTGTGTCAGGCGGCTGCGGGCGATCCGTTGCGCAGGGTGAGCCGCAGCGGCCCGCATCAGGTGGCGGAACCCGCGCCCACCGCGCCCGGAGGGGCGTCCACCAGCCGCGACAGCACGATGGAGCTCTTGGTCCGCACCACGAACGACTCCGCTGCGATGCGCTCGATCACCCGCTCCACGTGCCGGACGTCCGTGGCCCTGATGTGCAGTAACGCGTCCGCCTCGCCGGTGATCGTGGCCGCCCCCACCACTTCGGGGAACTTGGCCACGGCCAGCGCGATGTCCGACGGTTTGGTCTTGCCCTGGCAGAACAGCTCGACGTACGCCTCGGTCGTCCAGCCGAGCGCCTGCGGCGCCACCCTGGCGCTGAACCCGGTGATCGCCCCGGTCTCACGCAACCGGTCCACCCGCCGCTTGACCGCCGACGCGCTCAGCCCCACCCGGTGGCCGATCTCCGCATAGGTCGCGCGGGCGTCGTCGACGAGCGCCGCGATGATGTCACGATCGAGCCGGTCCAGTTCCACGCGCTCTGTATACCGCCTGGCCAGGCTGGCGCGCGACGAGCGGCGCGCGGGAGACTGGACGTTCTGACGCCGCACGGAGGAATTTCGCCAGATGAGCCCAGAGATGAGCACCGCAACCTTCCCCGAGGGATTCGTGTGGGGAGTGTCGACGTCGGCCTTCCAGATCGAGGGCGCCACCGCCGACGACGGCCGCGGCCCGTCCATTTGGGACACCTTTTCCGCCGACCGCGCCGAGGCGTGCGACCATTACCACCGATATCGCGAAGACGTGCGCCTGATGAAAGACCTGGGAATGGCCGCCTACCGGTTCTCGGTGAGCTGGCCGCGGGTGTTTCCCGACGGATCCGGCAAGGCGAATCCGGCCGGGCTCGACTTTTACGACCGGCTGCTCGACGAGCTGGCCGAGGCGGGGATCACGCCTTATGCGACGCTTTATCACTGGGATCTTCCGCAGGCTCTGGAAGACGCCGGCGGCTGGCCGGTCAGGGACACCGCCCGCCATTTCGCCGATTACGCCGCCGCCGTGTACGACCGGCTGGGAGACCGGGTCGACACCTGGTTCACGTTCAACGAGCCGTGGGTCGCGGCGTTTCTCGGCTACGGCTCCGGCATTCACGCGCCCGGCCGGAAATCGGCCGCCGACGCCTTCCGCGCCGCCCACCATTTACTGCTCGCGCACGGGCTCGGCGCCCAGGCCCTGCGCGCGGCGGGGGCGGCGAAGGTGGGCGCGGTGCTCAACCTCTCGCCCGTCCTGACACCCGCCCAGGTGAGCGACCCCGGCAAGCCGCTGTCGGCCGAGGACGCCGAGGCCGTCGCCAGGATCGACGCCCTGGCCAACCGGCAGTTCCTGGACCCGATGCTGCGCGGCTCGTACCCGTCCGAACTGCTGCCGATCATCGAGCGCACGGCCGGGCTCGGCCACGTGCGCGACGGCGACCTGGAGATCATCGGCCGGCCCGTCGACCTGCTCGGCGTCAACTACTACACGCCCCAGGTCGTGCAGGCGCAGCCCAGCGAGCCCGCCGACGCCGCCTTCCCGGGCAGTGAGGGCGTGCTCTTCTGCACCGTTCCCACGGCGGTCACCGCCATGGGCTGGCCCATCGTCCCCGGCTGCCTGTCCCAGCTGCTGCGCCGCCTGGCCAGGGATTTCCCCGACACCGAGCTGATGATCACCGAGAACGGCGCCGACTTCGTCGACGTGGTCACCGCCGACGGCATCCACGACGTGGAGCGCATCAGCTTCCTGGAGGAGCACCTGCGGGCCGTGCGCGCGGCCGTCGAAGACGGAGCCAAGGTCCGCGGATACCTCGTCTGGACGCTGCTCGACAACCTGGAGTGGTCCGACGGCTACCAGCGTAAGTTCGGCCTCGTCCACGTCGACTTCGCCACCCAGCGGCGGCGGCTCAAGGACAGCGCGCTGTGGTACCGCGACGTCGTCAAGCGCAACGGCCTGACCGAGACCCGCCCGAAGCGGCCGACCCTCGAGACCGTGGCCGCCCGCGCCCGCGTCTCCCGCGCCACGGTCTCGCGCGTGGTCAACGGCGAGGCGTCGGTCAGCCCGGAGGCCCGCGAGGCCGTGCTGCGGGCGGTCAGGGAGCTCGGGTACGTGCCGAACGCGGCCGCCCGCAGCCTGGTCACCCGGCGCACCAACACGGTCGCCCTGGTCCTGTCCGCGCCCCGGCAGGGAGGCGACCAGCTCACCGCGGCCGTCGTCCAGTACGCCGCGAGCATGCTGGAGGGCGCGGGCAAGCAGATCACGCTCATGCTGGCCGACACCGCCGAGAGCCATCGGCGCATCGTCCAGCACCTGGAGGCCGGGTTCGCGGACGGGGTCGTGCTGCTGCCGCCCGACAGGGGCGACGCGCTCACCGAGCGGCTGGCACGTACCGGGGTGCCGGTCGTGCTCCTCGGCAAGCCGGCGATCGCCTCACTGGTGCCGTACGTGGACGTGGACAACACCGGTGGCGCGTACGCCGCGACCCAGCACCTCCTCGGCAGCGGCCGCCGCCGCATCGGCATGATCTGCGGCCCCATGGACCTGGTCGCCACCCAGGACCGCCTGGCCGGCCACCGGAGCGCGCTGGCGGGGGCAGGCCTGCACCCACTGGTGGCGCCCGCCGAGCTCACCCGCGCGTCCGGTGCGGCGGCGGCCCGGCAACTCCTCGGCGACGATCCGGCACTCGACGCGATCTTCGCGGCCACCGACCAGCTCGCCATCGGGGCCCTGCAGGCCGCACGGGAGGCCGGGCGGCGGGTGCCGGAGGACCTGGCGGTCGTGGGCTTCGACGACATCGACGCCGCCTCCGCCACCACGCCCGCGCTCACCACCGTGCGGGTGCCGGTGGCCGACCAGGCGCTGGCGGTGGCGCGGTTGCTGCTGTCCCGGCTGGAGGGCCGGCACACCGAGTCCGTCGTTCTGCCCACCCGCCTCGTGGTCAGGGAATCGTCCTGACGGGCGCGGCAACGGCGAGCGCGTCGTGGGTGAGCGCGTCGTGGGTGAGCGGCGGCATCTGACCGTGCACCAGAGCACTCGCACTGCCTGCCCGCCACCCGGCGGCCTTCAGACGAGCGCCGACTCCACATGAGCGCAACTCCGTCTGGGGCGCGCCCCGTTGGGCGCGCGGCCACTGTGGGCTGCGTTCCGCCTGGGGCGCGTTCCGTGTGCGGCGCGTTCCGTGTGGGGGGCGGTCCGTGTGGGGGCGGTCCGTGTGGGGCACCCGGCTCCACGCGGGCGGGGGGCTTGAGATCCGCGTCGGCTTCACGTGCGCGCCGGCCTCCAGTGGGCGCCGACTCCAGGTGGGGTGCCAGCTCCACGTGGACGGTGTGCTTCAGGTGTGTCTGCTTCACGGAGGCGCGGCTTCACGTGCTTGCATGTCAGCCCGTTCAGCCCTCCGATGGCAAGGGTGCCGGAGCAGCAGGCTGCCGAGCTGTGGAGCCGGGTGCGGCGGCGTGGCTTGCTGCGCGCGTGCGGTGGCGTGAGCTCGGTGGGCCGGTGGTGCGGGGTGAGCGCGGTGTGGCCGGGTGGGTTCGGTGTGACCGGGTGGGTTCGGAGCGTGGTCAGGAGGAGCGGGTGCGGCGGCGGAGGACGATGCGCTCGGCCCAGCTGGCCGCCTCGGGGTCCTTGAGCCCCTCGACGACGCCGCCGAGGTATGCGGTGGCCAGGCTGTCGAAGCCGCTGTCCAGCTGACGCAGGCGGCTGGCCTTGCGGCGGTCCACGGCCTGCAGGTACTGGGCGATGCTCTCCGCGTACCCGGCGTCGTGCTGATAGGCGGCCTGGGCGGCGGCGCAGGCGGCGGCCTCGGCGTCGCGCTTGGCCCGCAGCTCCCGCAGCCGCTGGTCGTTCGGGTTGTGCATCCGCCGGCCCAGGTCGGCGGCGATGAGCGCGGTGGCGATCAGCAGCGCCAGCAGCAGGATCATGGTGGGGAGCTGGCCGACGCCCTCCGACGTGGGGCCGATCTCCTGTCCGTCCACGATCAGCGGCTTGACCAGGGCGTCCCGGCGCAGCACGGCCACGGCGACGATGAGGCCGAGCCACACGAGGGCCACGCCGATCAGCAGCCAGCGCCCCTTGGCCGAGCTGCCGTGCTCCTGCCAGGACCGGAAGGCCCTGCCGTACATGTGCGGCGCCACCAGCATGATCAGCGCCGCTCCCGCGGCCAGCAGCGCGGTCATCGCCACGCTGTCGCCCCAGCTCAGGATCACCTGGTAGAGGATCGGGACCTCGACGATCAGCAGGAGCAGCAGCAGGAGCGCGGCGGGCAGCCAGCGGCGGATGACCGGCCAGCGGCTGCCGGAGATCGCGATCGAGCTGGGCCGGCCGTCACCGGGCCGCCGGCTCGGCTGCTCCAGCTCCGTGACACGGCGCTGGCTGTCCTCCAGCGCCTTGCGCGCCTCCCCGAACGCGCGCTGCGACTCCGACAGCCTGATCTTCTGCGCCTCGAACTCGGCCCGCGCCCGCTGGAGCTCCTGCTCGGTGCGATCCTCGAGCTCGGCCAGCTCGGCCAGCCGCTCGTCCTCCAGCTCGTGGAAGCGCGGCACGCTGCCCGTTTGGAGCGTGAGCGTGTCGATCTGACCCTCGGTGGCGTGTGCCCGGCCCAGCTCACGCTCCTCGCGGCGGCGGCGCGGCCAGTCGGGGAGGCGGTAGAGGTCGCCGTCGTACGCGACGGCGGGCGTGATGCGGGTGACCTGGCCAGGCTCGGGGGATTCGTGCTGCTTGCGGCGTAAGAAACGCATCGGGCCTCCAACGAGGGTCCTGCCTTCGATGCTAGCCGCGGGGATGTGGGATCGCGGGCCGTGGGGAACATGGGCATGGCGAGCGAACTGCCGGTCATCGATGCCTCGCCTCTCCTCACCGACGTGCCGGCCTCCGGGAAGCCAGGCGTCCCGGCCTCTGGGAAGCCAGGTGTCCGGGCCTCCGCGAAGCCGGGCGTCCCGGACTTCCGTTACGGACGATGGGCCTCAGGAGCTCGAGAACGTGAACCAGTTGACGTTGACGAAATCGGCCGGCTGACCGCTGCTGAAGGTCAGATAGACCGTGTGCGTCCCGGTGACGCCCGAGATGTTGGCGGGCACCGTGCGCCAGCTCTGCCATCCGCCCGTGTTGGCGATCGCGAAGTCGCCGATGGGCGTGGCCGTGGGGCTGTCCAGCCGCACCTGCACGAGCCCGCTCACGCCGGCGGCCGCCCCTGAGGCCACCCTCGCCCTGAACTGCCTGGCCGGCTCCGTGCCGAAGGTGACCCCGTCGTAGCGCAGCCAGTCGCCGTTGGAGATGGCGCCGACGTTCTGCCCGCCGCCCGTGTCGGTGGTCGTCTCGACCATGGTGCCCGACTGGGCCTGGTAGCGCTCGGCCTGGATGGTGGAGCGGGCGTCGACGGAGCCCGGCGGGTCGGTCGGGCCGGTGGTGCCGCTCTGCCAGACCGCCACGTAGTCCACGACCATGGGACGGCCGGGCACGGTCGCCGCCGTCGGCGTCTGGCCGCCGAGCGCGTTCGGGAACGCCCCGCCCATCGCCACGTTGAGCAGCAGGAAGTAGCCGGCGTGGCCGGTCATGTTGTTCCACGTCGTGGCGTCGAACTGGGATTGGCTCACGCTGTGGAACTGCTGCCCGTCCACGTACCAGCGCAGCTGATTGGGGCTCACGCTGCGGTCCCACTCGAAGCGGTAGGTGTGGAAGGCCGACTGGCAGGTGGAGCCGGGGCAGGCGCGGCTCGCGCCGAGGCCGGTGGTCTCGTTGCACGGCCCGCCCGGGTTGACGCCGCAGTGGAGCACGCCCCAGACGGAGTTGATGCCGTTGACGTTCTCCATGATGTCGAACTCGCCGATGCCCGGCCAGTTCCAGTAGTTCCCCCGGTAAGGCGACCCGAGCGCCCAGAACGCCGGCCAGTAGCCGAGCGCGGCGTCGCCGGTCACGTTCGGCATCTGGATGCGGCCCTCGATGCGCAGGATGCGCCCGTCGGCGGGCTTGAAGTCGGCCCGCCTGGTCTCGATCCTGGCCGACGTCCACTCGCCCGAGCCGCTGCGCAGGGGCGTGATGCGCAGGTTGCCGGAGCCGTCGAGGCTGAGGTTGGCGGTGCTGGAGGTGTAGTTCTGGACTTCGCCGGTGCCCCAGTTGGCCGGGCCGCCGGGGTACGAGTGTCCGGTATCGATGATCCAGTTGGCGGAGGAGGGCAGCGTGCCGGCGGCGCCGTTGAAGTCGTCGGACCAGACCAGCGACCAGCCGGACGGGGTGGGCGGGACGGCGGCCGAGGCGCTGACGGCCGCTTGGACGAGCAGCCCGGCGACTGCCGCGAGCGCCGCGGCGACGGCCGCCAGGCGGCGTCGATGCCTGTTCGCTGTTGTCATCGTCGCTCCGTGGGGGGTGCGGGAGGCGGATGGAGGTTAAGAGAGCGCTCTCTCAGCAGATATGAACACGGACTTAACTCGCTGTCAATATTCCGTACGAGTGCTCACTGATAGGGGTGCGATGGCGGTACGCGAGCTTGGAGAGCGCTCTCAGGTTCGATGCCGCTAGAGCAGGTCGACCGTGGTCGCCCCCGCCGACTCGAACGCCTCCCGCCAGAAGCTCTCCAGCAGGGGGAACCGCTCAGGGCTCGATGTCTTCTCCCGCAGGAAGCCATGGACGACCACCGAATAGCCAGACATGTCGGGCAGCAGCCTCGCGTCCCGAAGCTCTTTGATCTTCTGCTGGCGGGCGGCCTCGCTCAGGTCCAGCTTGTTGATGTTGAGGTCGCCCCGGTTGTTGATGAGATCGCTGAACACGATGATCTGGTGCGCCTTCTCCGGCTGGCGCTGGGCGCTGAGCTGCTTGACCAGGTAGCGCAGGGCGCCCAGCACGTCCGAGCCCTCGCCCTCCGCCGGGCAGTCGAACAGCCGCACCGCCCGGGGCACCACCTGAGTGATGCGATGCGCTCTGACGCGGTCCTCGACGACCGGGTTCTCGTTCGGGTTCTCGGCGCGGGTGGCGGCGATGGGCACCGGGTCCTGGCGACACGTGCTGCTCTCGGAGGCTCCCGTGACGGCCGCGAAGGCGATCCAGTCGCAGGACTGGGCGAAGGCGGGCAGCTTGGAGGTGACGTCGTTCCTGGAGGTGGCGGGCTCGGCGTAACTGGTCGAGTCCACGATCACGCCGCATATGCCGCGCGCCTCCGTGCCGCAGCCGGCCACACCGGCGACGAGGAGCAGCAACGCCACCAAGCCCGCCGATGACCGCCGCCCGCTCACACGTCCTCCTGCCCGGTGCCGTCGCCGTCCTGGGCGGGCCGGTGGTCCGGCGCGTCCTCAGGGGCGCGGTTTTCTGAAGCCTCCGGCTCCTGGCCGCGGGAGAGCTGGCGGCGGTGCGGCTCACCGGTCAGCTCGCGTGGCATGACCTCGGCCCGCCACACCTCGATGCGGTGCTCGACCTCACGCAGGATCCGCCCGATCTCCTCCCGCCCCGAGATCGCCGTCGCCGTCTCACCCGTCGGCTCCATCGCGATGACCTCGCCCTTCCACAGGGACGGGACCTCCTCCTTGCGCGGATGCGCCTGCAGCACGCCGCCCTTGTACGCGGCGATGAGCTGCTCGGCCCGGGCGTGCACGGCCTCCACCTCGTGGTCGCGCTCGATCAGCGCGCTCTCCCACTCCTGGGTGAGGTGCTCGATGAGCGCCCGCGCCCGCTGCACGCTGGCGTTGGCCTCCTCCACCACGACCCGCCGCCGCGCCTCCGCCCGCCGCGCCCTGGCCTCCGCGATCGAGATGAACGCGTCCACCGGCCGCTCGTCCTGGCCGGCCGCGCTCTCGTGCCCGTTCGCGTACGCCGCAGGCGGCTCCGGCCGCGTGTCACTCCTGCCTAACTCCCGCAGGATCTGCTCCCGAGCCCCGGCCGCCCGCTCCAGCAAGGCCGTACGGGTGGCCGCCAGCCGCCGGTCGACCTCGGTGATCTGCTCGCGGGCCCGGGCCCGGATCTCCGTCACGTACGCGGGCTGGAAGTCCGGATCGGTGAACTCGCCCAAGGGGTGCTGCCGGGCGTCCCGCATCCCCTGCCGGCGCGCCTCCTCACGATCGGCCAGCGGATCGCCCCGCTTGAACAGCCGCGACAAGAACGCCATCCGCGTCTCCTGGAGTGGTCCTTGGCCCCCAGACTAAGCGCTCACTCCGCGACGTGCCGGGTCGGTTGACGGCATAGGACGAATCCGGCTTCCGTCCGACCACGGCACCGGGCCCACGTTGCGTCGTAACGGCGGCCCGCCGGTGAAGGGGTCAGACGGCGTCTCCCTGGAGGGCCATCAGCCACGTGCGGCGTTTGGGGTTCGGCGGCCCGCCGTAACAGATGAAAAGGAACGGCGCCGCACGAGACGTGCGGCGCCGAAGATGATGGGTCAGCCCTTCTCCGCCTCACCTGTGGCTTGTTCGAGAGCGTCTTCGGGGGAGGCCTCCAGGTCCTGCTCGGCGTCGGCGCCCGCCTGGGCGGAGGCCTTGTCGAGGCGGACCCAGCTCGTCACGCTCTCCACCGCGAACAGCACGAACAGGTAAGCCGTCAGCACCGCCAGCACGGGCGTCACGATGCCGAGCGCCGCCCCCACGCCGATGATCAGCAGGCGCAGCTCCCAGCCGAGCCCAGCCCGGAACACCCAGGCAGGCGGCCAGATGCTCTGCCGCGTCCGGTAGACGGTGTCGTAGGTGTGGTAGCCCACGACGTAGACCAGCACGAACAGCAGCCACTTCGGCGCGTCGGCGGCCAGGCCGATCGCGATCACGGCGAGGAACTCGGTGCCGCGCAGCAGCGGCGGCGTGAGCCAGTCGAAGCGGCCCAGGTGGTCGCGCGGCGCCGTGGGCAGGATGAGCAGCAGGGCGAGCGCCACGGGCACGAGCAGCATCGGGCCGCGCTGAGGCAGCCCCACGACCGTGACGACGGCCACGGCGAGGAGGGCGGCGAGCGTGGCGGGCACGGGCGGCAGGCCGCCGCCCAGCCGGCCGGCCAGCGCGCCGGCGAGGGGGCCGTCGTCGCGGTAGGCGAGCAGGCGGGCGGTTTGGATGCGCCGGCGCTCCTCGTCGGGGTCC
This sequence comes from Nonomuraea sp. SYSU D8015, assembly GCF_008065375.1. Classification (GTDB taxonomy): domain Bacteria; phylum Actinomycetota; class Actinomycetes; order Streptosporangiales; family Streptosporangiaceae; genus Nonomuraea. Next base: position 816,764 of record NZ_VJYI01000003.1, on the reverse strand, counting down.
GGCGTGGGGGTGGCCATGGCCTGCGGTTGGGTGATCATGATACGAGCGACCTCATCAGGCGTCCGGTGAGAGTGTAGGCGGCGGCGACGGAGCCCCAGATCACCAGCGTCAGGAAGGTGATCCGGGCGTCGAAGAGGGCGGCGGTGATCGCGATGGCCGCGAACCGCTCGCCGATGGGGAACACGATCATCTTGCGCGCCCAGTGGACGGCGCGGAACTTGCCGGCCTTGGTCCACATCTTGAGCACACCGCGCAGGCCCTGGCTGCGCTCGACCTTGCGGCGGGTCAGCGCCGCGCGCAGCTGGCGGTCGTCGGGCGCGTTCAGCGGCAGCGTGGGCAGCTGGGCGGGCGGCTTGCGGCGGTTTGCGACGCCGAAGGAGAAGTCGAGCAGGTGGCGCACCGACTGCAGGCTGAGCGCGGCCAGCGCCAGGATCCAGATGTCCTCGCCGTTGCCGGCGATCACGTAGCCGACGGCCAGGCCGGCGAAGACCACGTATTCCTTGAACCGGTCGAACGTGGCGTCCAGCCAGGCCCCCAGCACGCCGAACTTGCGGGCGTAGCGGGCGACCTGCCCGTCGACGCAGTCGAAGACGAACGCGAAGTAGATCAGCACCCCGCCCAGCACCATGAACGGGCGGTCGCCCGTGGCGAAGCAGGCCGCCGCGGCCACGCCCAGCGCGATCGAGATCAGCGTCACCTGGTTGGGCGTCAGCCCGCGCCGGGCCGCCCAGCGGGCGATGAAGCGGGAGTAGGTGGAGACGAAGAACGTGGTGAAGAAGCCGTCGGCGCCCTTGACCGCGTTGTTGAGCCGGGCGCGGTCTTCGTCCATGGCGGCCATCTCGGCGCCGGCCTCGTTGACCTCCTCCTGGGTGGTGACCCGGCGGTAGAACAGGTCGCGGCGGCCGCGGATGCCGACCGACACCCCGTTGCGCACCAGGCCGAACACGACCAGTTGCACGAGGTCGTCGTCCGGGCCGAACGTGTGGGCCAGGGCGGCCAGCTGCCGGCAGGTCTCCGCCAGCACGGGAGCGTTGCGGACGCTGATGTGCAGCGGGCCGAGCATGACCGCGTTGGGCCTGGTCACGGCATGGGTCGCGGTGCCCACCGACACCACGCGCGACTTGCCGACACGGGAGCGCACGGGCAGCCCCTCGACGGAGCTGAGGCCGATCTCCGGCTCGGCCTCGTCGATCGGGACGCTGTCCTCCTGAGCCTGGGCCTCCTCCTCCGTCATCTCCGGACGAGGCTCCTTCGCCACGAGCGCCAGCGCACCGCGTTTGGTCTTGGTGATCTGGTAGATCAGCTCGTCGTGGACGACGGAGTTCTCAGGGATGATGAGCAGGCTCTCCGTTGCGGACTCCGCGACGTCGGCCAGGGACCGCAGGGCGGCGGCCACGTCGTCGGAGGCGATGACGGCCGGCCGTGGGTCGAGGGAAATGAGCTGGCTGCGCAGTCGCTCGCCGACGGTGGGATTGCCGGGCAGCGCGGCCAGCCTCAGGCCGGTCGGAGAGGTGTCGGGGCCGGGTGAGGGGCCCAGCAGGACCACGCGGGTCATGACTCCCTTTCGAGACGGTATCGGGGGGTTGAACAACGGGTAATGCGGGGACAGACGTCAAAGTCTAGTGAGGATCACGCAAAGTCGCGTCACCAGAGCATGCCCGTAACGCCGGGCCCGCCGGTATAGAGCCCGGCCGTAAGATGTCCTAGTGAGTCTCTACCGTGACGAAGGCGTAGTTCTGCGTACGCAGAAGCTCGGCGAGGCCGACCGCATCGTCACCGTCCTGGCCAAACGCACCGGCAAGATCCGCGCCGTCGCGAAGGGCGTGCGCAGGACCACCTCGCGCTTCGGGGCCAGGCTGGAGCCGTTCACCCACGTCGACCTGCAGCTCCACACGGGCCGCACGCTCGACGTCGTCACGCAGGCGGAGACCGTCAGGCCCTACGGCGAGGTCCTGGCCGCCGACTACCCCCGCTACACCGCCGGCACCGCGATGCTCGAGACGGCCGACCGGCTGACGCACGGGGAGAAGGAGCCGGCGCTGCGGCAGTTCCTGCTGCTGGTGGGCGGGCTGCGCACGCTCGCCGACCGGGCGCACGAGCCCAGGCTGGTGCTGGACGCCTATTTCCTGCGCTCGCTGGCCGTGGCCGGCTACGCGCCGGCGCTGGAGGCGTGCGCCAAGTGCCAGGCACCGGCGATCAGGGCGTTCGCCATCGTCGCGGGGGGTGTGGTGTGCGGGGCGTGCAAGCCGGCCGGCGCGGCCGTGCCGGCCGGGGAGACGATCGGGCTCATGACGGCGCTGCTGCGCGGCGACTGGGTCGCCGCCGACGCCTCCGACCCGCGTCATCGCAACGAGTGCAGCGGCCTGGTCGCCGCGTATCTGCAATGGCACCTCGAACACGGAATACGCTCTCTGCGACACGTTGAAAGGGAGCCCGTGTGAACGTACGACCTCCGTCCCCGCATCCGTCCGGCGCGACGCCGCCGCCGATCCCGCGTGAGCTGGTGCCCCGGCACGTGGCCATCGTCATGGACGGCAACGGCCGCTGGGCCAAGGCGCGCGGCCTGCCGCGCACCGAGGGACACAAAGCGGGCGAGTCCTCGCTGTTCGACGTCATCGAGGGGGCGCTCGAGCTGGGCATCCCCTATCTCAGCGCGTACGCCTTCTCCACGGAAAACTGGAAGCGCTCGCCCGACGAGGTGCGCTTCCTCATGGGCTTCAACCGCGACGTGATCAGGCGGCGGCGCGACGAGCTCAACGCGATGGGCGTGCGCGTGCGCTGGGCGGGCCGGCCGGGCCGGCTGTGGAAGAGCGTCATCTCCGAGCTGCAGACCGCCGAGGAGATGACCGTCCGCAACACCAAGCTGACCCTGCAGTTCTGCGTCAACTACGGCGGGCAGGCCGAGATCGTCGAGGCCGCGCTCAAGCTGGCCCAGGACATCGCGGCGGGCCGGGTCAAGCCGGGCAAGGTCAACGAGAAGGTGTTCGCCCGCTACCTGGACGAGCCCGAGATCCCCGAGGTCGACCTGTTCGTGCGGTCGTCGGGGGAGCAGCGGTTCTCCAACTTCCTGCTGTGGCAGTCGGCCTACGCCGAGATGGTGTTCCTCGACCGGCTGTGGCCGGACTTCGACCGCCGCGACCTGTGGGAGGCGTGCGAGATCTACGCCAAGCGCGACCGGCGCTACGGCGGGGCGATCCCCAACCACGTCTGACCGGCCACACCTTCCCGCCGTGCCCACCACTGCCCCCCGGCTCGATGCGCGGGCGGGCCGGCGGATCGATGGCAGAGGCGTTGTCACCTGGTCGGCGGGCGGACGGTCACCGTGGGAGAGCCGTCTTCGGCGCGGCCATCAGAAGGCGCTTGTCCGGTTTGCCGTTCGGCCCCAGCGGCGCCTCGTCGATGACGGTGATCGTCGCCGGTACGCAGGCGGCACCGAGCCGCTCCCTGACCAGCGTTGGCAGCGAACCGAGGTCGGGGGCACGGCCCGCCACCGGCACCACGAAGGCGTGCGCCGCCTCGCCGGTGTCCTCGTCCGGTGCGCCGACCACGTATGCCTCCGCGATGTCAGGCGAGGTGGCCAGGACTCGCTCGATCGGGCCGGCGTAGTAGAGGTTCGCGTTGACGATGATGACGTCCCGCGTGCGCCCGACCAGGTACAGTCGCCCGTCCTCGTCGAAGTGGCCCAGGTCCCGGGTGCGCACCCACCCGTCGACGAACACCTCCGCGGTCTCCGCCGGCTCGGCCCAATACCCGATGGCCTGCGCGGGTGTGCGGACGTACAGCTCGCCGTCGACACCGGCCGGGACCGGCCTGCCGGCCGCGTCCCGGATCACGACGTCGACGACGTCGGGGGGGAACCCGACCGAGGGAGGGACATCCGACGGCGTGGCCATGGAGATCGTGCCGGTCTCGCTCTGCCCGTAGCCCTGGAACACGACCGGGCCGAGCACGTCGAGCGCCTCGCGGAGGCGGGACGCCTCCAGCGGCGACCCGGATACCATGAGCGCCCGCAGGCTGCTCAGGTCGGCCGGGGCGCGCCGCTGGGCGGCGAGGAGTTTGTACAGGCGGGGCACGGTGATGACGCTGGCGGTCGCCCGATATCGGGTGATCGCGTCGGGGAACGCCGGCGGGTCGGCGACGACCATGGTCCCGCCCGCGGCGAGCGTGAGGACGCCGTACTCCATCATCACCTGGCTGCTCAGCGACCCGAACACGAGATAGCGTTCCAGCCGGGACGCCAGTTCGCGGATCGCCGGCGGCCACGCCGCCGGCCGGGCCGTCCACGCCGCGTTCATGGCGGCGTAGGTCTGCGCACAGGCCTTCGGCGTGCCGGTGCTGCCGCTGGTGTAGACGAGCCGGGCCACGTCGTGGGGCCGGCCGGACAGGTGCGGCTGACCGCCCTCGTCGGCTGCGGCCCGCAGCTCGGAGACGGTCAGCGTGCGCGGCGCGTGCTCCGGCCCGGTGCCCGCGTCGGTCACGACCGCGGCGACGTCCTGGCGGAGCACGTGGCGCAGCTGGCTGTCGGAAAGCCCGGGCCGCACCCCGACGACTCGGGCTCCCACGACGTAACCGGCGATCATCGCGGCGAACGCCTCCGGGGTGACGCCGAGCATCATGGCGAGGCCGTCCCCGGGCCCGATGGCCGCCGCGCGCAGCCCGGCCGCGAACCGCCGGACGAGGCCGAGCATCTGCGCGCCGGTGACGGTACGGGTACCGTGCTCGAAAACGGGCCGGTTCCCGGCCGCGGCCAGGAGGTCCAGAACGGACCGCGGGTACGGCTCAGCCGGCATCGGCAAGGCATTCCTTGAGGAAGACGGCCAACGGCTGCTGATGCACCGTGGGCAGGTCCCACCGGTTGTCCAGGTTCTCCGCGAGGTGGTGGACGCCGGCCGGCGCGCCGTCGCGGTAGTGCCGCACCACCGGGTGCAGATAGCTCGCGTCGTGGGCGTTGGCGGCGTCGTTCTCCGCGACCCGGGGGACCGAGATGTCGAACGGATCGACGGTGTCGTGATCCGGTCCGTACTCCAGGGTGATGACGAACCTGTGCGGGGCCTGGCCGAGCCCGCCGTCGGTGGCGTACGCCACCGGGACCTCCTGCTGGTACAGCGCGGTGGCGCCGGTCACGGTGACCACGTCGCCGAGCACGCCGAACTGCTGCCACAGCGCCGAAGAGCTGTTGACCCGGGCGATGATCGCATCGCTGATCGCGTCCGGCGTCGGCTCGACGTCATCGGCCGGCCAGGGCTCACCGTGGTAACGGGTGGCCAGGATCCGGTGGAGCGCACGCACCCCGTACCGGAAGCCGTGGATGAACCCGCTGGTGCCCTTCTTGAAATCGCGTTGCTGGGTGATCGTGCCGGCGAAGAACAAGCCGGGCACGGTGGTCGACTCGTACGCCGACGTCTGCTCGGGAAAACGGTCGTTGATGACCAGCGCGGGCCGGCAACCGTCGTCGAACGCCGAGGCGTCGAACCGGAAACCGGTGCACACGATCACCCGGTCGTAGAACAGTTCGCGCAACGCCTCCACGGTACGGGCGTAGCGGAACATCACCCGGTAGCGGCCGTCGTCACGGCGTTCGATGCTCTCTACCGTGCCGTCGAGGACCGAGTTCTGGGACTTCAGCTGGTAGGTGTCGAGGAAATTGTTGTTCACCGCGCGCAGGTGCCCGACGTAGTGCGACTGCCAGGCCATCTTGACCGAGTGCGGCCCGGCGACGTGGATGACCGCGGCCTTCTCCATGAGCGCCTCGGCGGTCTCGAACCCCGAGTTGCCCTTGCCGATCACCAGGACCTGCTGGTCGACGAAGGACGCCGGGTCGGTCTCGAACGTGTCGTAGCGTTCCGCGGTCTCGATGCCGGGGATCGGCGGGATGTACATCTGGGAGACGCCGGTGGCCACGATCAATCGCCGGCCCCGCCATGAGCGTCCGCCGCGGTCGGTGGCGATGAACCCGTCGTCGTCCCGGCTGATCCGGACGACGTCGGTGTCGTAGCGCACCCGGACGCCGGTCGCCGACGCGAAGTCGGACAGATAACGCACGAGATCGTCGGCCTGCGGGAAGTACCGCTCGCTGTACCGGGTGAACAGCAGCTCAGGGTCGTCGCTCAGCAACGAGTTCCAGTCCATCCGCAGCCGCCGCTCCGGGTCCTCGTACCCGGTGTGCACCTTGTTGATGGAGATCAGCTGGCGGTGCCGCGGGAACCGGGTGAAGAAGGTGCCCGGCCCGGCTCCGCGCTCCAGGACGACATAGTCATGACCGCTACGTTCCAGCAATGCGGCGAGTTGCAGCCCGGCCGGCCCGGCCCCGATGATCACGTAGTCATGCGCCATGATCCCGAAGCTATGGAGGAATTCTCAGAGGTTTCTGAGAATTCGCTTCTATGGTCCAGGCATGCCTGCCGTCGAAGGCTCCATCAGCCTCAGCGCCCCGCTGTGCCCCGCCGATCTGCACCGCGCCGCGACGCCGGTGTCCGTTCTAATCGACGAGGACGTCCGCAGCCGCGTCGAGCGCGGCCGTGACTTCCTCCGTGGCGTGCTGAGGGAGGAGGAACGCCCGGTCTACGGCACGACCACCGGATTCGGCGCCTTGGTCGGATTCCCCGGCAGGGACGAGGAGGCGGACCAGTGCGACAACACCCTGGCCCACCTCGGTGCCGGGCAGGGGCCGGATCTGCCCCTTGACGTGAGCCGGGCCGCGATTCTCGTGCGGGTGTGGTCCCTCGCGCAGGGGGTGTCCGGGGTTTCGGCACATGTGATCGACGGGCTCGCCGCGATGTTGGCGACGACGTTCGTGCCGGCGATCCCACGCTACGGTTCTGTCGGCGCGAGCGGCGACCTGATCCCGCTCGCCTACGCCACCCAGGCCCTGCGCGGCCGGGGACAGGCGTATGTCGACGGCCGGCGGATGCCCGCCGCCGAGGCGCTCCACCAGGCCGGGCTGATGCCGTTGGCCCTCGATGGCCGGGACGCGCTCGCGCTGGTCAACGGCACCTCCCTCACCACCGCCGCGACCGCCCTGGCCCTGGACGGCATCCGGTCCTCCCATCGCGCGATGCAGGCGCTCACCTGTCTGCTGGTCGATACGCTCGGCTGCGACCCGGGCTTCCTCGACCCGCGCCTCCTCGACGCCTATGGCCATCGTGGCGCGGCCGACGTCGCCGACGGCATGCGCAAGACCCTTGCCGGGATCAGCCCGTCCGGCACACGTGCGCTGCAGGAGCCGTACAGCATCCGCTGCTCCCCGCAACTGCTGGGCGCCGCCGAGGACGCACTGCGGTACGTCGACGGCGTCGTCGAGGCCGATCTGTCCAGCGTCAGCGACAACCCGTTGTTCTTCCCCGAGGACGACCTGGTCCTGCATGGCGGCAACTTCTTCGGGCAGCCTGCCGCGTTCGCCTCCGACGTCCTGGCAATGGTCACCGCGCAGCTCGGCAACCTCGCCGAGCGTCAGCTGGACCTCCTCGTCGACCCGGCCCGCAACGGTGGCCTGCCGCCCATGCTCGCCGCCGGGCCCGGCCGCCAACACGGGATGCAGGGGGTTCAACTCGCCACGACCGCGTTCGTCGCCGAGATCCGCCGCGCCGCCGTGCCGGCCGGCATGCAGAGCCTGCCGACCAACCTGCACAACCAGGACGTCGTGCCGTTCGGCACCCAGGCCGCCCTCCGCGCCTACGACATGGCCGCCCTGCTGCGCCTGCTCTGCGGTTCGCTGGCGCTGGGGCTGCGGCAGGCGGTGCACGTCGGCGCGCGCCGCCCCACGGCCCCGGGCTGTGCGGCGCTCCTCGACGCCCTGGTCGAGGCGATCCCTCCGGTCGATCCCGACCGCTCGTTGGACACCGATGTCCGCAAGGCCGCCGAGCTGCTCACCGCAGTACTCCCCTGAAGTCCGTGCCCACGCCGTGGCGGTCGGTGACCGCCACGGCGTGGACAGCTCAGGGTCGAGCGGTGCTCAAGCCTCATGGCGATGAGGCGTTCACGGGGCGCTCTGCGGTGGGCGACGGGGTGGTCGAAACGGGAACGGGAAGAGTGGGCCACCAGATACGGGAGCCCAGCAGCAGCGCGAGTCCCGGGACGAGGATGGAGCGGACCAGCAAGGTGTCGAGCAGGACGCCGAAGGCGACCAGCAGTCCGAGCTCGATCATGAAGACCAGCGGCAGCGTGGCCATGGCGCCGAAGGTGGCGGCCAGGACCACGCCCGCCGAGGTGATCACGCCACCGGTCGTCACCAGGGCGGCGACGACGCCCCTCGACGTGCCGGTCAGCGCGCTCTCCTCGCGGGCCCGGGTCATCAGGAAGATGTTGTAGTCCACGCCGAGTGCCACCAGGAACAGGAAGCCCAGAGTGATCAGCGTGGGGTCCAGTCCGGGCAGGCCGAGCACCTGGACGAAGAGGAAGGTCATCACTCCCAGGGCGGCGGCGAAGGAGATCACCACCGTGGCGATCAGGACCAGCGGCGCCACGATGGAGCGCAGCAGCAGGCCGAGGACCAGGGACACCGCGAGCAGGATCAACGGGATGAGCTTGCGCTCGTCGGCCGCGGCCGCTTTGACGGTGTCCAGGTTCTGGGCGCTCGGGCCGCCCACCCTGGCGGAGGGGTCGACCGCGGCGAGCCGGGTGCGGAGGGCCTCGATGGCGGCGTACTCGGCCGGGGTGTCGGGCTTGTCGCGGAGGAGCACCGCGAACTCGATCAGCCCGTTGCCGATCTGGCCCTTGGTGATCTGGGAGACGCCAGGCGTGCCCTGCGCGGCGGCGCGCAGCCGATCTCCCGTGTCCGCCTTGCCGATCACGATGAGCGGCTGGCCGCCGAGGTCGGGGAAGTGGGCGGGGATGAGCTGCAGCCCGCTGATCGACTCCGGCTTGTTGACGAACTGGTCCATCTGGCGCAGGGGACCTACCGGCGTCAGCAGGCCGAGCGCCATGACGCCGAGCAGCGCCAGCGACCCGGCCACGGCGGGGATCCGGCGGCGCGACACCAGGTCTCCGATCCGCGACCAGAGATTGTACGTGCTCGGCCCGCGGTCCCCGTCGCGGGGGATCCTGGGCCAGAAGGCGGGCCGTCCCAGGAGCACCAGCACGGCGGGGAACAGCGTCAGCATCGCCGCCAGAGCGCAGAGGATGGCCACGGTGGCGATCGGGCCGAGTCCCTTGAGGCTGTTCATGTCGGCGGCGAGCAGGCACATCAACCCGGCGATCACGGTGGCGGCGGAGGCGGCGACGGCGGGTGCGCTGCGCCGCCAGGCGATGCCCATGGCGATTCGCGGCTGCTGGTGCCGGCGGAGCTCTTCGCGGTATCGCGCGACGAGCAGCAGTGCGTAGTCGGTCGCCACCCCGAACACCAGGATGATCAGGATCGCCGAGTTCTGGTCGCTCACCGTCAGCCCGAACGCCTCCACCAGCAGGTATGTCCCCGCCTGCGACACCACGACGGCGGCGCCCGCGCACAGGAGCGGGATCAGCCAGAGGAGTGGGCTGCGGTAGGTCAGCACCAGGATCACGGCCACGACGACCGCGGCGGCGATCAGCAGGGTCTCGTCGATGCCGTCGAAGACGGTGTCGATGTCGGCCTCGATCCCGCCGGGGCCGGTCACCTTCACGTCGAGCCCGACGGGCCGGTCGGACACCACGGCCCGGAAGTCCTCGATATAGGACGACGGAACGCCCCGCTCGACCGGGACCGAGGCGATGGTGAAGGCCGCCTTCCCGTCGGGTGAGAGGTCGACCTTGCCCTCGTTCGGTGGAGGGACGCCGGGCTTGCCGAACTTCGCGACCAGGGTGTCGAGATGCCGCCGGGCGGTGTCCTTGTCCGCTTGCGTCAATCCGCTGCCGCGGACGTAGACGATCACGAACTCGTAGTCGTGCCCACGGGGGAGCTTCGTCTCAAGCTCGGTCACCTGGGTGGACTGGGCGCTCGACGGCAGATAGTCGACGACGCTGTCGCTCTTGACACCGTCGAGCTTGGCCGCCAGAGGAAGGGCGCCGGCGACCAAGGCCGCCCACAGGACGATCATCACCCAGGGTAGTGCCTTGACTGTGCGGTTCATCGGAGAAACTCCTTCGTCGGTGGGACCGGTCAGCCGGACTTCTGCCGGAACCGCCGGATGGCCAGCGGCGCGAAGACGGCCGTCAGGGCGGCGATCCACACTGCCGACCACATCAGCGGCCGGGCCACCTCACCGCCGAGCAGCAGCCCGCGCATGGTGTCCGCGACCGAGGTGACCGGATTGACGTTCACCCAGACCTGCAGCCAGCCGGGCATGGTGTCGGTCGGCACGAACAGGTTTCCGGTGAAGGCCAGCGGCAGGATGATCAGAAAGGCGAACTCCGACGCGCTCTCCGCGGCGCGCACGGTCAGTCCCAGCAGCGCCGAGCCCCACGACATGGCGAAGCCGAAGCACAGCAGCACCACGACGGCGGCCACGGTCTCGACGGCGCCGGTCTGAATGCGGAAGCCCAGGAGGGCTCCGACGATCAGCAGCACCACGATGGACAGCAGGTAGCGGACCATCTCGCCGAGGATGGCTCCGGTCAGAGGGGAGAACCGGGCGATCGGCAGGCTGCGGAAGCGATCGTAGACGCCCTTCTTGAAGTCGGTGCCCAGGGCGGTGCCCAGCCGCATCGTGGCGAACAGCGTCGCCTGCACGAGCATGCCGGGCAGGGCGAACTGCAGGTAGTCACGCCAGTCGCCCTTGATCGCGCCGCCGAACACGAACGTGAACAGCAGCACGATCACGATGGGCTGGACGACGAGCTCGATGATCTCCTCAGGGTTGGTCTTCAGGTGCAGCAGGCTCCGCCGGGTCAGCGTGAGCGTCTCTCGCGCGCCGGCGACGGGGACCGTGGTCATGAGTTCTCTTTCTCTCCTAGATCGGTTCGCCGGCTCATGAGCTCCGCGCGGCCGCGGCCGCGCGATGCCCGGTCAAGGTCAGGAACACCTCGTCCAGGCTGGGCCGTCGCAGTGCGAGTTCGGCCACCGCGACATCGGCCAGGTCGAGCCGGAGGACCACGGCACGCAGCACACCGGGTTCCACGACCGGTACGGTCACCCGCCGGTCCTCGACCGTGGCCGGACACTGCGCGATCTCGCTGATGATCGTGGCGACCGTTTCCCTGTCCCTCTCGTCCACCGGCCACACCTCGAGGACCTGACCGCCGATCTTGGTCTTCAGCTCGTACGGCGAGCCTTCGGCGATGACGCGGCCGTGGTCGAAGACCACGATGTGATCCGCGAGCTGGTCGGCTTCCTCCAGGTACTGGGTGGTCAGCAGCACGGTGGTGCCGTCGGCCACCAGCCCGCGGATCACCTCCCAGAGGCCGTCGCGTGCGGCAGGATCCAGACCGGTGGTCGGCTCGTCCAGGAACAGCACCTGCGGTCTGCCGATGAGGCTGGCGGCCAGGTCGAGCTTCCGGCGCATGCCGCCGGAGTAGGTGCCCGCCGCCCGCCTGGCGGCGTCGGTGAGCCCGAACTGTTCGAGCAGTTCCGTGGCCCGCCGGCGGGCCTCCTCACGCGAGAGGCCGAGCAGCCGTCCGATGACGAGCAGGTTGTCGAAGCCCGTGATGATCTCGTCCACGGCCGCGTACTGGCCGGTCAGGCCGATCACCTTCCGTACCTGCCTGGCCTGTCGCACGACGTCGTGGCCGCCTACATGGGCGCTGCCGCGGTCCGGCCGCGTCAGGGTGGCCAGGACGCGGACGGCCGTGGTCTTCCCGGCGCCGTTGGGGCCGAGAACTCCCAGGACCTGCCCTGGGCGTGCGGTGAAGCTGACGCCGTCGAGCGCGCGCGTGGAACCGTACTGCTTGCCGAGGTTCTCGGCCCGGATGGCGTAGGTCATGGCCCACCTCCTTCTCTCTGGATCGAGGATGGTCGCCGGCCCTGTCCCGGGCCGCACCACGCGCTGTTGCGGTGCTGTCATGAGGTGGAGGAGCTGAGCCGGTGAAAGGCGCGGTTGAAGTAGATGAGCGGAGCGCCGTTCTGGAACTGCACCCAATCGACCCGGCCGAGCAGGAGCATGTGGTCACCGGCGTCGTAGCGGTCCTGGATCGAGCACTCGATCGCGCACAGGGCCGAGTCGATCACGGGCAGGCCGGCGGGGGTCCGGCTGACGATGCCGGAGCCGAACTTGTCCGCCCTGGTGGTGGCGAAGCGGAGTGCGACCTCGTCCTGACCGTCGCGCAGCATGCTGACCGCGAAGCGTGCGCAGGAGGCGAAGACCGGGTAGCAGTTGGCCGTCTGCGCCAGGCACACCAGCAGGAGTGGCGGGCTCAGCGAGACCGAGCAGAAGGACGTCGCGGTGAAACCGTAGGGCTTGGCGTCCTCGTCCGTGGTGGTGATCACTGTCACGCCGCTGGCGAAGGCGGCCATGGCGGAGCGAAAGGTGTGTGGGGAGGTCATGGGAGGAGCACGACCTGTCCGGCGTAGTTGAGTCCCGCGCCGAAGCCCATCAGGAGGGCCATCCCACCGTGCGGCGCCCGCCCACCGCTCAGCAGGGCCTCCATGGCGAGCGGGATCGACGCGGCCGAGGTGTTGCCGCTGTGAGCGATGTCATCGGCGACCGAGACGTGGCCGGGTAGCTTGAGCCTGGCGGCCAGGATCTCGATCATCCGGAGGTTGGCCTGGTGCGGGATGAACGCGGCAAGGTCGTCCGCGGTGACCCCGGCCAGCTCCAGCGCCCGCCGGCCCGCGGGGACCATGTGCTCCACCGCCCAGCGGAAGACCCGGCGGCCGTCCATCTTCATCATCGGGGGTGGGAGCGTGGGATCGCCGCGGAAGGCACCCCATGAGGTGTTCATCCGCAGTGCCTCGCGGGAGGAGCCGTCGGCGCCCCGGACCACGGGGCCGATGCCGGGCACGTCGGAGGGACCCACCAGGACGGCGCCCGCGCCGTCCGCGAAGAGGAAGGCGATGCTCCGATCCGCCGGATCGACGATGTCGGTCATCCGCTCGGCACCGATGACCAGCACGTGCCTCGCCTGGCCCGTCGAGACCATGTCGCCCGCGATCGCGAGGGCGTGGCAGAAGCCGGCGCAGGCCGCCGACACATCGAAGGCCCCGGCCCTGACCGCGCCCAGGTCATCCGCCACCCTGACGGCCAGGGGCGGCGTCTGCACCAGGTTGGACATGCTGGCCAGCACGACGCAGTCGACCTGAGCGGCGCCGACGCCGGCGTGCTGGAGCGCCCTGCGCGCCGCCGACACGGCCATCACATCGAGCGTCTCGTCCTTCTCGGCGAACCGGCGGTAGTGGATGCCGGAGCGGTCGACGATCCATTCCTCCGTCGAGTCGATCCACTCGCAGATCTCTCTGTTGGTCACCACGCGGCGCGGCCGATGGACGCCCACTCCGAGAATCCGGCTGTGCGTCCGTGGCGCCGCCAGAAGCTGGCTGGTCATGGCAGTCTCGGACCTCCTTGCGTCGGTGTCCGGACCATGCTTGCCAGGCTCGGTGGAAAGCAGCTCAAAGACCGCTGGAAGCGACGGCCTCGAGCCCTTCTCGAGGATTCTTCCAAGGCTGCGCGTCATCTTGACCGGCATGAAGGAGTTCACATTCGACGACCTGAAGCGCGTCGTCAGCAGCTGTCTCGGCACCGCGGAGGCGGCCGAGCTCACCCTGGAGACCGCCGACGTGTCCTTCGACGAGCTCGGCCTGGACTCCCTGGCCAGATACGAGGTCGCCATGGTGCTTCAGGAGCAGCTCGGCCTGCCCATCCCAGACGAGGACATCGACCGCATGCTCTCCCCTCGCGCGGCGCTGGACTACGTGAACGAGAGGCTGGCCACGGCGGCATCCTGACCATCGGACCGATGGCGCCGGCTCATCCCCATGATCGCTCGGATGGCCGAAGCCGAGCTAAAGTCGCCCTGTGGAGTTTCGGATCCTGGGTCCTCTCGAGGTGCGGCGGGACGGCCGGCTGATCGAGGTCAGGGGCGCCCGGCTCCGAGCACTGCTCATCATGCTCGGCCTGAACGTCGGCCAGGTGATCCCGGCCGACCGGCTGATCAACGAGTTATGGGGCGACGAGGCGCCGGTCGACGCGGTCAACGCGCTGCACTCCCTGGTGTCGCGGCTGCGCTCGGCCATCGGCCGCGACAAGATCGATTCCCGGCTCGGCGGCTACCTGCTGGCGGCCGAGCCCGACGACCTCGACGCCCATCGGTTCGAGCGCCTGGCCGCCGCCGGCCAGGCCGCGCTCGCCGAGAAGGATTTCTCCCGCGCCGCCGAACTGCTCGGCCCGGCCCTCGAGCTGTGGCGCGGTCCCGCACTGCTCGACGTCGCCGACGCGGCGTTCGCCCAGGGCGCCATCGCGCGGCTGGGCGAGCTGCGGCTGTCGGCCACCAAAGACCGGATCGAGGCCGACCTCGCCCTGGGCCGCCATGCGAGCCTGCTGCCCGAGCTGGAGGCGCTCGCCGCCGCCCATCCGCTGGACGAACGGCTGCGCGCACTCCAGATGCGCGCCCTGTACGCGGCCGACCGGCAGGTGACTGCCCTCGAGGTCTACGAGCAGACCAAACGGGCCCTGGCGGAGGAGCTGGGCGTCGATCCCTCGCCCGAGCTGGAGACGACCTACCTGGCCGTGCTCCGGCGCGACGCCCTCGTACGGGGCGGCACTCGCCAGAAGAGGCGCACCAACCTGCGGGCGGCGCTCACGTCGTTCGTGGGCCGTGACGTCGAGGTGGAGCTGGTTGAGCGCTGCCTGGCGGAACATCGCCTGGTCACTCTGGTGGGCCCGGGTGGATCGGGCAAGACGCGACTGGCCAGGGAAGTGGGCGCGCGGGCGCTCCAGCGGACGCGGGACGAGGTCTGGCTGGTGGAACTGGCCGCGGTCACCGATCCGGCGGACATTCCGCGGACCATGGCCGCGGTCCTGCAGCCGCCGGAGGGAATCCTGCTGACCGGCGTGCGTGACGGCGAACCCCCTGCCTTCGACCTCGACCATCTCGTGACCGTGCTGGCCTCCCGGCGGATGTTGCTCATCCTCGACAACTGCGAGCACGTGATCGAGGAGGTCGCCCGGCTGGCCGAGGCGCTCCTGGGCTCCTGCGGCGGACTCCGGCTGCTGGCCACCAGCCGGGAGTCGCTGAACATCGCGGGGGAGAGACTCGCCCCGGTGCCGCCACTCCTGGTGCCGTCCGACGCGACACGGCTCGCGGAGGCACTCGACGCCCCCGCCGTGCGGCTGTTCGCCGACCGCGCCGCCGCGATGGTGCCCGGTTTCACGGTCTCCGAGCGCAACGTCGCGGACGTGGTGCGGATCTGCCGCAGACTGGATGGGATGCCGCTGGCCATCGAGCTGGCGGCGGCTCAGATGCGCGTGCTGTCCGTCGAACAGCTCGCCGAACGCCTCGATGACCGGTTTCGCCTCCTCGTCGGAGGCAGTCGTACGGCGTTCCCCCGCCACCAGACGCTCCGTGCGGTCGTGGACTGGAGCTGGGAACTGCTGGCTTCGCCGGAGCAGGCCCTGCTGCGGCGGTTGTCGGTGTTCGCGGGCGGAGCGACGCTGGAGTCGGCGGAGCATGTGGCGGGTGCGGATGTGTTGCCGCTGCTCGGTGTGCTGGCCGACAAGTCCCTGCTGCACGTGTCGCGAGAGCCCGCCGGCGTCCGCTACCGCATGCTGGAGACAGTACGTCTCTACGCCTTGGAGCGGCTCGACGAGTCCGGGGAGAAGGAGCGGCTGCGGCGGGCGCACGCCGCGCACTTCCTGGCGCTGGCCGAGCGCGCCGAACCCTGCTTACGTGGCCGGGACCAGGTGAGCTGGCTGGCCCGGCTCACTGCCGAGCACGACAACTTACGTGCCGCGCTGCGCCACGCGATCGAGACCCACGACGCCGGGACCGCCGTCCGGCTGGTGGCCGCACTCGGCTGGTACTGGCGGCTGACCGGGTCGCGTGGCGAGGGCGCGGAGTGGGCCAGGCAGGCGCTGGCGGTGAAGGCGGCCGCGCCCGCGGGGGCCACCGTGCTGGCCCTCCTGCTCGGCGGGCTGGACCTCGGCCGCAGCCCGGAACTGGCGGAGCGGGCGCGTGCGGCCGTCAGCGAGTGGCAGGCTCGCGGCGAGCCCGGTCACCATCCGTATCTCACCTTGGCCGAGCCCGCCCTCGCCCTCGCGGTGAGGGAGCGGACCGGGCATTTCGTGGAGCTCGTCTCCCGGCACGCCGACGACCCTGACGCCTGGACCCGGGCGACCGCGCTGTTGTGGCGGGGCATGCGCCGGCTGGACGACGCCGACCAGCAGGCAGTAGCGGACTTCGACGGTGCGCTCACGGCGTTCCGTTCGGTGGGGGACAGATGGGGCATGGCCTCGGCGCTGCGCGCTCTGGCCGAGATCGTCTCCGGCCGAGGCGAATACGACCGCGCCCGCACGGCGTACGCCGACGCCCTGCGGCTGTCCGACGAGCTGGGCGCCCGTCACGAGCGTCCCGGCCTCCTTTATCACCTGGCCACCATTCAGCTGGAGGACGGTGAGACCGAGGCGGGCCTGGCCAACCTGTACGAGGCGCGTGACCTCGCCCAGGACCTGGGCCAACCGGCCACGGTCGCCGGCGTGCACCTGCTCCTGGGCAACCACGCCCGTCGCGCAGGCGATCTCGAGCAGGCGCGCGAGCATCTGACGGCCGCCGCCGGCATCCTCGACGGCACCGACCTCGAGCTCATGGAGCTGCGTGCGCTCGTGATGACGTCGCTGGGCCTGCTCCACGCCACAGGAGGCCGGCTGGACGAGGCGGAGGAGTCGCACCATCAGGCGCTCGGCACGGCCGTCGGCAGCGAGGACGTGCCCGTGATCGGCGCCGTTCTGGTCGGTCTGGCCGACCTCGCCGCCCGGCGCGGAGACCATGACCGCGCCGCGGTGCTGCTCGGCGGCGCCGCGGCCATGGCGCCGGGGCCGGGGCTGTCGCGTGCGGATCTCTCCGCCATCACGCGGGCCGTGGCGGACCGGCTCGGGCAGGCCGCCCTCGACCGCCTCTTCGCCCGCGGCCGGGCGATGGACCGCGAGGAACTCATCGCGTACGGCCGGTCGAAGGCTTAGGGTCAGGCGACGATCTCGCACAAGACCGCGCCACCCGCGACCGTCTGGCCCACTTCGGCGGCCAAGCCCCTGATCACGCCGGCCTTGTGGGCGGTCAGCGGCTGCTCCATCTTCATGGCCTCCAGGATCAGGACCTTGTCTCCTTCCTGAATGGGGTCCCCGTCGGAGACGAACACCCGTACGACGGTTCCCTGCATGGGGCTCACCAGGGCGTCCCCGCCTGCCATCGGTCTACGTCCCGGCCTGCGGCGCCGTGTCTCGCTCTGCCGCGCGGGCGCGGCCGGCGCCGAGAATCCGGCGGGCAGCGACACCGAGACCCGCCGGCCGGCCACCTCGACGGTGAGCTGGTCCCGCTCGGCAGGGGCCTGGTGCGCGGCCTCCGCGTCGTAAGGCGGAATCAGGTTGATGAACTCCGTCTCGATCCACCTGGTGTGCACGGTGAACGGTTCGGCCGGGTCGGCGGGCGCGAACGCCGGATCGTCGAGGACCGCCCGGTGGAACGGCAGAACGGTGGGCATGCCCTCGATCTCGCAGTGGCCGAGCACCCGCCGGGCACGGGCCAGCGCCTCGACCCGGTCACGACCGGTGACGATCACCTTGGCGACGAGCGAGTCGAAGGCCTGCGGCACGGTCATTCCCTCGTCGTAGCCGAGGTCGACGCGTACGCCCGGCCCGGTGGGCAGCCGCAAGCGGGTGAGGGTGCCGGGCGCGGGCAGGAAGCCGCGTCCCGGGTCCTCGGCGTTGATCCGGAACTCGATGGAGTGCCCGCGTGCCGGCGGGTCGCCGTCGTCGAGGCGACCGCCCGCGGCGATGCGGAGCTGCTCGCGGACCAAATCGATACCGGACACTTCCTCGGTCACCGGATGCTCGACCTGCAGCCGGGTGTTCACCTCCAGGAACGTGACGGTTCCGTCGGCTCCCACCAGGAACTCGCAGGTGCCCGCGCCGGCGTAACCGGCCGCCTTCAAGATCGCCTTGGACGCGGTGGTGAGCACCCGCGTCTGATCGGCGGACAGGAACGGCGCGGGCGCCTCTTCCACGAGCTTCTGGTGGCGCCGCTGCAGGGTGCAGTCCCGCGTGGAGACCACCGTCACCGTGCCCTGACCGTCGGCCAGGCACTGGGTCTCCACGTGCCTGGGCCGGTCGAGATAGCGCTCGACGAAGCATTCGCCCCGTCCGAAGGCCGCCGCGGCCTCGCGCACCGCGGACTCGTACAGCGCAGGGATCTCCTCGGCCGTCCTGGCCACCTTCATTCCCCGCCCGCCGCCGCCGTGCGCCGCCTTGATCGCCACCGGCAGCCCGTGCTCGCGGGCGAAGGCGAGCACCTCCTCCGCGCTGGACACCGGTCCCGGCGTGCCGGGTACGAGCGGGGCACCGACAGCACGGGCGATCTCCCTGGCGCTCACCTTGTCGCCGAGCAGCCGGATCGCCGACGGGGGCGGGCCGATCCAGGTCAGTCCCGTGTCGATGACCGCCTGCGCGAAGGCGGCGTTCTCGGCCAGGAACCCGTATCCGGGGTGAACCGCGTCAGCGCCGGCACGCACCGCCACGTCGATCAGCCGGTCGATCCTGAGATAGGTCTCCGCCGCGGACTGCCCGGGCAACGCGTACGCCTCGTCGGCCACCCGGACGTGCAGGGCGTCCAGATCCTGCTCGGCATAGACGGCGACGCTGGCGAGGCCGGCGTCGCGGCAGGCGTGAGCGATCCGCACGGCGATCTCGCCACGGTTGGCGATAAGCACCTTATGCACGTGTTCTCCATGATCTAGGGGAGCGGTAGCGGGGTGCCGGAGGGTGGGGGAGCGGCCGCCGTACGGGGGAGCGAGGGGCCGGCGGCCGGGGGCGTGAGCCGGCGAGGAGCACGACGATCAGGGCGGCGAGCTCCTCCTCGGTCAGCTCGGCGCCGGTCACCTGGATGGTCATCAGAAGGGCGGGTTGCCGTGCTTGCGGGCGGGCAGGGGCTGATGTTTGGCCGCCAGCATCTCCAAGGAGCGGATGAGCGTGCGCCGGGTGTCCGCCGGGTCCACCACGTCGTCGACCAGACCCCGCTCGGCGGCGTAGTACGGATGCATCAGCTCCCGGCGGTATTCGGCGATCCGCGCGGCCCGGACGGCCTCCGGGTCCTCGGCCGCGGCGATCTCCCTGCGGAAGATCACGTTCGCCGCGCCCTCCGCCCCCATGACGGCGATCTCGTTGGTCGGCCAGGCGAACGACAGGTCCGCACCGATCGAGCGGGAGTCCATGACGATGTACGCCCCGCCGTACGCCTTGCGCAGGATCAGCTGGATCCTCGGCACGGTGGCGTTGCAGTAGGCGTACAGCAGCTTGGCTCCGTGCCGGATGATCCCGCCGTGCTCCTGCTCCACTCCCGGCAGGAAGCCGGGGACGTCGACGAGCGTGACCAGCGGGATGTTGAAGGCGTCGCAGGTCTGCACGAAGCGGGCGGCCTTGGCGGAGGCGTCGATGTCGAGCACCCCGGCGAAGGAGGCCGGCTGACTGGCCACGACGCCCACGACGCGGCCTCCCATGCGGCTGAACGCGCAGATGACGTTGGTGGCCCAGGTGGCGTGGACCTCGAGGAAGTCGCCGTGGTCGACGATCTCCTCGATCACTTCACGCATGTCGTAGGCCCGGCTGGGGTCGGCGGGCACCAGGTCCAGCAGCCTGTCGTTGCGCCGGTCGACCGGGTCGTCCAGGACCTCGTCCGGTGGCAGCTCGCGGTTGTTGGACGGCAGGAAGCCCAGCAGGTCGCGTACGGCGGCCAGGCACTCCTCCTCGTCGTCGCAGGCGAAGGCCGCCACCCCGGACACGCCCGCGTGCACGTCGGCCCCGCCCAGCTCGGCGTGCGTCACACTGGCCCCGGTCACGGCCTGCACCACGTCGGGGCCGGTGATGAACATCTGAGCGGTGTCGCGCACCATGAACACGAAGTCCGTCAGCGCGGGGGAGTAGGCCGCCCCGCCCGCGCAGGGCCCCATGATCACGCTGATCTGGGGGATCACACCGGACATTCTGGCGTTGCGTTGAAATATCCCGCCGTATCCGGCCAGGGCGGTGACGCCTTCCTGGATCCGCGCCCCGGCGCCGTCGCACAGGCCGACCAACGGCGCACCCGCGGCCTCGGCCAGATCCATGAGCTTGTGGATCTTCTGTGCGTGCGCCTCGCCGAGCGCGCCGCCGAACATCCTGAAGTCGTGGGCGTAGACGAAGACCGTCCGCCCGTGCACCTGTCCCCATCCCGTCACGACTCCGTCGGAATAGGGACGCTTCGCCTCCATGCCGAAACCGGTGGCCCGGTGTCGCCGCAGCGGCTCGACCTCGGTGAAGGTGTCCTTGTCGAAGAGCAGATCGAGGCGTTCACGCACGGTGAGCTTGCCCTTGGCGTGCTGCAGCGCCGTCCCCTCGGCGCTCGGTCCCTCCATGACGCGGGCCTTGAGCCTGCTCAGCTCGTCCACTCGGGCTCGCATGGCCGTCTCGTCGCCGAGACGGCCGGGGGCGCGTTCGTCCAGCGCGGTCATCCCGTCTTCCCTTCTCCGAACCAGGTGCGCAGGGCCCCGGCCAGTTCCTTCTCCTCCGGCTCGGCTCCCGCCGGCAGGACCCACGCCACGCAGCCGTCAGGCCTGAGCAGCAGCGCGTCGACTCCGTCGATCTTGGCCTGGGCGGTGACGATCCCGATCCGTTCGGACCAGCCGGCGGCCGCGGCGCGAACCTCGGCCCGATCGGCAAGGTCGAGCAGGAGCCCCCAGCCGGAACCCAGCCGTTCGCGGAGCGTCCCGCCCACACCGTCCAGGGGCAGGTCCGGACAGAGCGTTCCGACCAGCGGATGAGCATCCCCCAGGTCGTAGCGGACCGACTGGCCGGTCTTCATGTCCACGATGAGGCGGGTGACCGCTTCCATGGCGACGAGCCCGGAGAACAGCTCTCGCAGCGCGCGGCTCTGCGGGTCGGGCCGCATCAGCGCCGCCTGGGCACGGGTGTTGTGGAGCAGCACGGCGGCCACGGGGTGGCGTTCGGCGGTATAGGTGTCCAGCAGCCCCACAGGGGCCCAGCCCCGGATCTGGGCGGCCAGCTTCCAGCCCAGGTTCGCGGCGTCCACCAGGCCGACGTTGAGCCCCTGGCCACCGAACGGGGCGTAGATGTGCGCGGCGTCGCCCGCGAGCAGGACCCGTCCCTTGCGGTACGTCGTCGCCTGCCGTGCCTCGTCGGTATAGACGAACCCGGAGATCAACTCGTCGATGACCACGTCGGTTCCGCTGACCCGCCGAACGCTGGCCTGCAGGTCCGGCAGGGTCAAGGGGGCGTGGGGGTCTTCGGGCGGGCCGTCGAACTCCACGGCGGCCACGCGTTCCGCGCCGAACCCGGCGAAGACGAAGACGCCGCGGTCGGTGTGATGGAAGCCGCGGGCCAGTTTCGCCTTCTCCTCCTCGGCCAGTCGTACGACGCCGTCGCGACCGGTGAGGCTGGCCGGGGTGCCGACGAAGTCGAAGCCGGCCAACTCCCTCACGGTGCTGCGGCCGCCGTCGCAGCCGGCCAGGTAGGCGCAGCGCACCTGGAGCGGGCCGTCCGGGGTCGAGACGTCCACGCTCACGCCCTGATCGTCCTGGCTCAGGCCGACGACCTCGTGCTCGCGCCGCACCTCCACCCCCAGCCGGTCGGCGTGCCGGGCGAGCAGCGCCTCCAGCTCCGGCTGGTCGATGCGGATCCGGCGGCGGTCCGGGTCCGAGGCGAGCGACGGGTCGAGGAAGATCCCGCCGAAGTGCTCACGCGGGCCGCCGGGCCTGCCCGTGAGCTGTACGTCGCGGGCGATCGCGGCCTCCTCGGCCGCGCGCAGCTCGGCGGCCAGGCCCAGGCCGAACAGCGCCTCCGCCGCCAGAGGGCCCATCGAGCCCGCCTTGATCGCCTGCTCGGGACGGGCTCGGCGCTCCAGCACCAGCACCGACACCCCGGCCGAGCGCAGCTCGCAGGCGAGCATCAGTCCGACAGGGCCGCCGCCCGCCACGACGACCTCGAAGTAGTTGGCCATGTCTGCTCCTCGTCCTCTACATCACGGTGACGACGTCGCGGAAGGCCAGCCGCGGAAGCCGCGGCGGTACGGCGACCGCCGCGGGCCTGCCCATGTTGAGCACGGTCAGGATGGTGTGCCTTCCGTCGCCGAAGAACTCCTTGTCGATGCCTTCGGCGTCGAAGCCCAGGGTGGGAGCGGCCGCCAGGCCGGCGGCGCGGACGCCGAGGATGAAGTACGCGATCTGCAGGGCCGCGTTGAAGCGGGCCGACTCCTCGCGTACGAACGGGTCCTCGAACAGGCGCGCCGCGTCCGGCTTGGCCGGGAACAGCTCCGGCAGCCGCTCATGGAAGCGCAGATCGGCGGCCAGCAGAGCGGTCAGCGGAGCGGCCGCCGTCCTGGCCTTGTTGACGCCCAGCATCCACCGGATCGCGGCGCCCTTGGCCGCGGCGGAGCGCAGGAGCACGATCCGCAGGGGCTGCTGGTTCATCGACGTGGGACCGTACTTGATCAGGTCATAGATGGCCTGCACCTGCTCGTCGGTCACCGGCGCGTTCGTGAAGTCCTCAATCGTGCGTGCCTCACGGAAGAGCAGGTCCTGCGCGGCGCCGTCGAGGAGCAGGCCAGGGGCGCCCTCAGCCACCGCGACCTGCACCGAACCACCTGGCCAGGGCGGCCGGCAGCGCCTTGTGACGGGGATCGGCGCCCGCGGGCAGCTCCCACGCGACACACCCGTCGGGCCTGAGCAGCAGCGCGTCGACTTCGTCGATCTTGAGCTGGGCGGTGACGATCTCGATCCGTTCGGACCAGCCGGCGGCCGCCGCGCGGACCTCGGCCCGGTCGGCCAGGTCGAGGAGGACTCCGCGTCCCCTGCCCAGGTGGTCGAAGAGACTCCCGCCCGTCGAGAGCTCCAGGTCCGGCAGGAGCGTCCCGGTCAGCGGGGTGTCCTCGCCCAGGTCATGACGGACCGACAGACCGGTCACCATGTCGTAGAGGCGGCGGTTGACCGCGTCCAGGGCGAGCACGCCCGCGAACAGCTCGCGCAGCGCGCGGCTCTGCGGGTCGGGCCGCATCAGCGCCGTCTGGGCCCGGGTGTTGTCCAGGAGCTGGGCGGCCACGGGGTGGCGTTCGGCGGTGTAGGTGTCCAGCAGCCCTTCGGGGGCCCAGCCCTGCACCTGGGCGGCCAGCTTCCAGCCCAGGTTCGCCGCGTCCACCAGCCCGACGTTGAGTCCCTGGCCGCCGAAGGGCGGGTGCACGTGGGCCGAGTCGCCGGCCAGGAGCACCCGGCCCAGCCGGTAGGTGGTCGCCTGGCGGGTGTGGTCGGTGAAGCGCACGCCGGACAGCAGCTCCCCGATGGTCGCCTCGGTCCCGCTCACGCGGCGCACGCTCTCCTGGAGTTCTTCGCGCGTCAGCGGCGCGTCCCGGTCCTCCGGCGGGCCGTCGAACTCCACGGTCGCCACCCGGTTGGCGCCGAAGGCGGCGAACAGGTACCCGCCGCTCGGCGTCAGATTGAAGCCCGGCCTGAGCCCGCCCGGGTCGGCCATGCGCACCAGGCCCTGCCTGCCGGTCAGGGTGGGGTCGCTGCCCGCGAAGTCGAAGCCGGCCAGCCGGCGCACAGTGCTGCGGCCGCCGTCGCAGCCGACCAGGTAGGCGCAGCGCACCTGGAGCGGCCCGTCCGGGGTGGCGACGCCGACGGTCACGCCCTGCTCGTCCTGGCCGAGATCGAGGACCTCGTGCTCGTGCCTGACCTCCACTCCCAGCCGTCCGGCGTGGTCGGCCAGGATGCGGTGCAGGGTCAGCTGGTCGACCCGAACCCGGCGGCGCGCGGGGTCGGACGAGCGGGACGCGTCCAGCGGCAGCCCGGCGAAGTGCTCCGGCGGTCCGGCATGCCCAGGGGGCCGCCCTCCGCCCGGCCGGCCAGGACCTCCGGGACCGCCCGGGCCACCTGGTGAGCCTGATCCTCCAGGGGGGCCGCCCTGAGCCATGAGCTTCGCCAGCATTTCCTCGTCGCGGCGGATCGCCTCCGCCTCGGCGGCCATGAGCTCGTCGCCCAGGCCGAGCCTGGCGATGGCCTCGGCCGCCAGCGGGCCGATGATGCCCGCCTTGGGCATCGGATCCGGGGCCGCCTGCCGTTCGAGCACCAGCACGGACACCCCGGCCGAGCGCAGCTCGCAGGCCAGCATCAGCCCGACGGGGCCGCCGCCGGCCACCACGACATCGTGGTCATTGCTTGTCACGGCCGCCCCCTAGTCGTCCGCGTCCGTGCGCGTCAGCGACACGACGATCACATCGCGCTGGGCCCGGCCACCCGCCATGGGGGTGAACGGCGTGCAGTGGTGGGTGAGCGCCCGGTCGTCGAGCAGCAACGTCTCGCCCACGCTCAGCCGGCGCTCGAACACCAGCGAGAAATCGTCGCCGGCCGTGCCGAGCAGGTGCACGGCGCCGTTGACGTTCTCCTCCGCCACGACGGTGACCAGAACGTGGTCGCCGCCGCCCTGGTGGAATCCCTGCGACGGGTGGGCGTTCTGCTTGTCGTCGGCGTAGTTGCGGACCTGGAAGACGGTCAGGTCGAACTCCTCACCCGGCAGCCACGCGCGGATCCGGTCGTCGTCGAGCTGGTCGGCGACGAAGTCGCGCACCGCCGGGGAGAGCTGGTCGTACGCTGTGTCGTCGGCGTCGTTCCAGGTGATCGCGGTGCCCTTCGCGTGCCCGGTGCCCATCCCGACGTAGCGGACGACGTCGTCGTCCTTGAATCCGGTGTTGGGGCTCAGCTCGTAGAAGCTCGCCACGAGCTCCTTCGTGATCTTGTCGACGCTGCTGAACGTGCGATAGAACATCAGCCCTCCTCCATGACGGCGACCACGCGGGTCCAGCCGGCGCCCGCGCCCGCGATGGACACGGGGAAACACGACACGTCGAATCCTGTGGCCGCGGGCAGCGATCCGAGATTGGCCAACTTCTCGAGCTGCAGATATTCCTTGCGGCGCCCGTATATGTGAGCGGGCCACAGACAGGCCCGGTCTCCTGTGCGCTTGTAGTCCTCGATCATGGCCTGCATCGGCCGGTCCAGGCCCCAGGCGTCGATGCCGATGACGCGTACGCCGTTCTCGACCAGGAACTCGGTGCCTTCGCCGGAAAGGCCGGCGTAGTCCGTCAGATAGTCGGCGCTGCCCCACAGGGCGTCCGCGCCCGTCCACAGCAGCACGATGTCCCCGGGGGCCAGTTCGTGCGCCGCCGCCTCCAGCGCCGCCGTGAGCTGCTCGACGGTGATGGCCGCGCCCGCGGGAACGTGGCGCAGGTCCAGCCTGACGCCGGGACCGTGGCACCACTCCAGCGGCACCTGGTCGATGCTCTTGGCCGGGTGGCCGGCGGTCAGCGGGCCGTAGTGCAGCGGCGCGTCCATGTGCGTGCCGGTGTGGGTGGTCAGCGAGACGGTCTCGTTGGAAATGGCCATGCCGTCGGGGAAGTCCTCGGGCGTGAGCCCGAGGACGATCGCGCCGGTACGGTGATCGAGGAGATCCACGGTCACCGGCGTGGCCTCGCTCGGCGTGCTCTGCGTGGCCACGCTCAGGTCGTAGAACCTCTTCATGCGGTGTCCGCGACGAGTCGCTCGGCCTCGGACTTCACGGCGTTGAGGTCGGCCACGCTGTTGCGCTCGACGGCCGCCCGCAACATCGCGTCGGCCTCCTCGGGCGTGAATCGCCCCGCCACCTTGCCGTCGACGGCCTCGCGCGTCTCGAAGTCGTGCGTCAGCACGAGCTGGGTGCGGTCGTCCCCGAACGGGAAGGCCCGCCACTCGCCGCCCATCCGTCCCACGATCGGCGCGGTCTCCAACTGCTGGTAGGCGATGACGTGCCGGTCGGCGTCGATGTCGCGGCGGGAGACCCAGGTGGCGGTCTCCCCGTTGACGTCGACCACGAACCGGGCGATCTGGTACGTCGAGTCGCCTTCAAGGATCTTGACGTCCTGCGTGGGCGGGAAGATCCGCGCGTATCCCTCCACGTCGACCAGCAGGTCCCAGACCACGCTGATCGAGGCGTCCACGGTGACGGTGTGTTCCGCGTACGGCATGGCGCTCCTCCTCGGTGAATCGGGTCAGACCGACAGCGGCTCGTGGTTGGCGTAGGCGGCCTCGAACTGGAGCTTCTGCTTCCACTGGGTGGTGAAGTCGTAGACCTCGGGCGTCTCGGAGAAGGTCTTGAGGTCGTCGATGGTCTCGGTGGTGAACGCCGCGATCGCGGAGGCGGTGATGCCGCGGGATCCCTTGTCGGCCGGCAGCCACATGTGCCGCTTGTAGTCGAAGCCCTTGATGAGGGAGTGCCGGTCCAGCAGCTCCTTCATGGCGGTGAAGAACTCCTCCTGGTCGCCTTCGGTCACCGAGGAGGGGAATCGGTAGATCAGGGTGTGCACGATCATGGTCTTGTTTTCCTTCCGGATTCAGGAAACGGTCACGTGGGAGACGAAATCCAGCAGAGCGCGGGGCGTGGTCAGCTCGGCGACCTTCTCGTCCGGGATCCGCACGCCGAATTCGTTTTCGATCTTCGCGGCCGTCTCCATCATGGCCAGCGAGTCGTAGCCCAGATCGGCGAAGTGCTCGTCCATGATGTCTCCGCCGAGGTCGACGTGCTCGTCCTCGCCGGCGCAGGCCACCATGATTCTGCGAAGGTCGTCCAGGGTCATTTCTCTTCCTTCCGATGCTTCCGAAGTACGACGGCGGCATTGAATCCGCCTTTTCCTCGTGCCAGCACCAGGGCCGTTCTGACCGGTGCGGTCCTCGGCTCCGCGCCGCGTACGAGGTCGATCTGATAGGCGGCCGGCACCGTGCCGACGTTGGGGACGGGCGGGATCACCCCGTCCCGGATGGACAGCAGCGCGCAGACCACGTCCAGCGGCCCGCTGCCGGCGTACAACCGGCCGGTCAGAGCCTTGGGAGCCGTCACCGGGACGCCGTGCGGGCCGAAGACGGCGGTGATGGCCGTCGCCTCGTCCCGGTCCAGACAGGGGATCCCGGCGGCGTCGGCGAAGACGACGTCGATCTCCTCCGGCGGTGTTCCGGCGTCGGCGAGCGCCTTGCGGATGGCCTGCTCCAGCCCCGGCGGGCGACCCGACCCCGGCCTGGGGTCGAAGGTCGCGGCATAGCCGGCGAGCTCGCCGTAGACCTTGGCCGCACCGCGCCGTGCGGCCGCCTCCGCGTCCTCCAGGATGAGGATGGCCCCGCCCTCTCCGGGCACGTAGCCGTCGGCCCCGTGGTCGAAGGGCCGATAGGCGAGCTCGGGGACGGACTCCTTGCTGAGCCTGCCGCTGGCGATGTGGCTGACCCAGCCCCAGGGGTCGAGTGAGGACTCCACGCCACCCGTGACGATGTGCGGGGTGCCCCGCCGGATGGCCCGCCGGGCATGGCCCAGCGCGTCGAGGCCGCCTGCTTGCTCCGCGACGAGCACTCCGCTCGGGCCGCGCATTCCGTGGCGGATGGAGATCTGCCCGGTGTTGACCGCGTAGAACCAGGCGAAGGACTCGTACACGCTGACGGTCTGCGGTCCCTTCGTCCAGAGCTTCTGGATCTCCCGGTGCGTGAACTCGAAGCCGCCCGAGGCGTTGGACGTGACCACGCCCATGCTGTATTCGGGCAGCTCGCCGGGGCGCAGCTCGGCGTCGTCCAGCGCCAGCTCGGCGGCCGCCAGCGCGAGTCTGGTCACCCGGTCGGTCTGCGGCATGAGCCTGGACGGGATGTGGTCCTCCGCGACGAAGGAGGTCACCTGGCCGGCCAGCCGCATCGGGTATCCCGACATTCCACGGGGGGCCAGGCTGCGGATGCCGCTCTCTCCCCGCAGAGTCGCCGCCCAGTACTTCTCCGCGCCCAGCCCGTTGGGCGCCACCACGCCCAGGCCGGTGATGACCGCGGTGGTCCGTTCGTCCGTCTGCGCCGCGCGGGCGGCGACCGTGGCCTGCGTCATGGCTCAGCTCCCGTTCCCGAGCCGGCTGAGCAGCATGGCGCTCTGGAAGCCGCCGAAGCCGCTGCCCACCGACAAGACCGTGTCCACGCGCTGGTCCCGCGCCTCGATCGGGACGTAGTCGAGATCGCATTCCGGATCCCGTTCATGCAGGTTGGCAGTGGGGGGGACCAGGTCGTTCTCGATGGCGAGGGCGCAGGCGACGATCTCGATCGAGCCGATGGCGCCCAGGGAGTGCCCGATCATCGACTTGATGGAGCTGACGGGCGTGCGATAGGCGTGGTCGCCGAGCGCTCGCTTGAACGCGGCGGTCTCGTGCCTGTCGTTCTGCTTGGTCCCTGAGCCGTGCGCGTTGATGTAGTCGACGGCCCGGCCGTCCATGCGCGCCTCGGCGAGCGCGGCCGTGATGGCCTCGGCCATCTCCCGGCCGTCGGGCTTGAGCCCGGTCATGTGGTAGGCGTTGCACCGGGTGGCGTAGCCGTTGATCTCGGCGATGATGCGCGCCCCCCGCCGGCGTGCGTGCTCGTACTCCTCCAGCACGAGCATCGCAGCCCCTTCGCCGAGCACGAAGCCGTTCCGGGTCAGGTCGAAGGGGCGGGAGGCGTGCTCGGCGTCGTCGTTGCGCGGGGTGGTCGCCTTGATCGCGTCGAAGCAGGCGACGGCGATGGGCGAGATGGGCGCGTCGGTGGCGCCGGTCAGGACGACGTCGGCCGTGCCCTCCTTGATCAGCTGGTGGGCGTACCCGACGGAATCGAGGCCGGAGGTGCACCCGGAGGAGACGATGGCCGCCGGTCCCTCGGCGCTGATGAGCCAGGCGATCTCGGCGGCGATGGCGCTCGGCACGAAATAGTCGAACAGGTGCGGCGAGGCGTAGCCGGGATCGACGAACCAGTCGCGACCGGAGTCGGACAGAACCAGGTACTCGCGTTCCAGACTGGTGGTCGCGCCGACGGCGGTGCCGACGCTGACCGCCACCCGATGCGGGTCCAGCTCATCGGTCTCCAGGCCGCTGTCCGCGACCGCCTGACGTCCTGCGACCACCGCGAGCTGGGTGGCGCGGTCCATCCGCCGCGTCTCCCGGTGCGTCAGTCCCGCGGCCGCCGGGTCGAAGTCGCATTCGGCGGCCACCTGAGACCGGAAGGGCGAAGGGTCGAAAAACGAGATCCTGCGGGTGGCCGTCCGCCCGGAGGACAGCAGTTCGAAGAAATCCTTCGTCCCCGCCCCACCGGGTGCGAGCACCCCCATCCCGGTGATCACGGTTCGTCGGTCCATGAGGCGCACACCCTCCCTCTGCGACATCGGCTGTCACAGGGGAGAGTGCGCGACGGTCCTCGAACTCCGCTCGAAGACCGCTTGGAAAGCTCTGATCAGGCGTCTCGCCGGTGGAGCGCATAGGCGGCGAAACCCACCAGGACCACGAGGTACGCACAGAACACCAGGAAGCCCGGAAGCGGCGAAAGCACGCCGTCGACCTGGACCTCGGACATGAAGGCCTTGCCGGCGGTGGACGGCAGGTACGGCGTGATCACGTCGGCTATCTCGCCGGGCAGCAGCATGCCGACCAGCGAGTCGAGGAGGAAGACGACGAACGAGACGACCGAGACCGCAAGAGCGGTGCTGCGCATGAGCGCGGCCAGAGCGATCGCCATCACGCCGACGCCGGTCAGGTAGACCGGCGCGGCCACCACGGCGCGCAGGACACCGGGGTCGGACAGGGACGGGGCGATGTCATAGGCCGCGAGGAACGCCGAGCCGGCGAAGAACGCCACGAGAGTGGAGACCAGCATCAGCGCGAAGACGACGCCGGCGAAGACGATGCACTTGGCCCAGAGCACGGGGAGGCGCCGGGGCACGGCGGAGAACGTGGCGCGAATCATCCCGGTGGAGTACTCAACCGACACGTAGAGCACCCCGAGCGCGCCGATGAGGAGCTGGGCGAAGGGGACGCCGCCCAGGGTCGCGCCGGTCGCCGTGGTCGGCTGGAAGGGCGGTCCGTCGGTTTCGAGGGTTCCCGTCGCGAGCGGTTCGGCCATGGAGCTCGCGGCGATCAGGCCGACGCCGATGAGGACGATGACGGACAGCAGCAGGGCGACGGTGGTGGAGCGGACCGACCTGAGCTTGATCCACTCGGCGTGGATCGCGCGGGACAGGCTGACGCCGGGCACGGAGAGGGTGGCGGCGGTCACGAGGCCCGCCCCACGGTGAGCGGAGTGCGGAACTCCACCGCACCGCTGGTGAGCTGCATGAACGCCTCCTCGAGTGACGCCTGTTCGGTCCTCAGCTCGTGCAGGGGGATGCCGTTGAGCGCGGCCTCGTCACCGATCTTCGCGGCGGGCACGCCCTCGATCTCCAGCACGTCGCCGTCGTGTCTGCGGGTGATCGTCACACCCGCGCGCTGGATCAGGTTGCAGAGCCGGACCGGATCGGGGGTGCGCACGAGGACTCGCAGCCGCGTCTCCGACACCGACCTGATCAGTGTGTCCACGGGCTCGTCGGCGATCAGCCTGCCCTGGCCGATCACGATGACGTGTTCCGCGGTCTCCGCCAGTTCGCTCATCAGGTGTGAGGACAGGAAGACGGTACGTCCCTCCGCCGCCAGGCCCTTGAGCAGTTCGCGGATCCAGACGATGCCCTCGGGGTCCAGGCCGTTGACGGGTTCGTCCAGCACGACGGTCGAGGGGTCGCCCAGCAGCGCCGAGGCGATGCCCAGCCGTTGCGACATGCCCAGGGAGAAGGTGCCCGCTCGCTGACGGGCGACGTCCTGCAGTCCCACCAACTCCAGGACATGGTGGACGCGTCGCTTGGCGATCCCGTTGGTCGCGGCAAGGCACAGCAGGTGGTTGAACGCCGATCTGCCCGGGTGGGCGGCCTTGGCCTCCAGAAGGGCGCCGATCTCACGCAGCGGTGCCGGGTGTTCGCGGGCGCGGCGTCCGTTGATCAGCGCGACGCCCTCCGTGGGCTCGTCCAGGCCGAGGATGAGCCGCATGGTGGTGGACTTGCCGGAGCCGTTCGGACCCAGGAACCCCGTGACGATCCCCGGCCTGACAGTGAATGTCAGGGAGTCGACGGCCAGCGTGTCCCCATACCGCTTCTTGAGGTTGGTGACTTCAATCATGGTTTCACCATGCAGGAGCCGGGATCTCGTCGGCGTCGTCCATACGCAGTATCCGCGAGAGCCTGCCTCCGCACGACGCCGCGCGGATGCCTCGCCTGTGATCCTGACCGCATGAGTCAAGGGATCTCCCACAGGGCCTCCTGGGCCTGCTGGGCGGCGCACTAGCCGCCGGGCAGAGTGACGAGCCCCGTCTGGTAGGCGATGACGACGAGCTGGGCTCTGTCCCTGGCGCCCAGCTTCATCATGGCCCGGTTGACATGGGTCTTCACCGTGTACGGCGACACGCACAGCTCCTCGGCGATCTCGTCGTTGGACCGCCCGGTGGCCACGTGCGCGACGATCTCAAGCTCCCGGTCGGTGAGCACCTTCAGGAGGTCGGTGACCGCGATATCGGCTTTGACCGGCTGGTTGAGGAACCGGGCGATCAATCCCTTGGTCGCCTTCGGCGACAGCAGGGCGTCGCCGGCGGCCACGACGCGGATCGCGTCCAGCAGATCCCCCGGCTCCACGCTCTTGCCGAGGAAGCCGCTCGCACCTGCGCGAAGGGCCTGGAAGACGTACTCGTCGATCTCGAACGTGGTCAGCACCAGGATGCGGACCCCGGCGAGGTCTTCGTCGGCGGTGATCTCCTTGGTCGCCGCCAGCCCGTCCATCTCCGGCATCCGGATGTCCATGAGGACGACGTCCGCGCGGGTTTCGCGGGCCAGCTTCACGGCCTCCACCCCGGTATGGGCCTCGCCGACCACGCACAGGTCGGCCGCGGACTCGATGAGCGAGCGGAAGCCCTTGCGGATCAGGGTCTGGTCGTCAGCGAGCAATACTCGGATCATCATGGCTCCTGTCTGTGACATGGCTTCCCGCCAACGGCAGCCGCGCCCGCACGGCGAACTCCCCGGTACGCGTCGGCCCCACGCTGAGGACGCCGCCCACCGACGCGACACGCTCCCGCATTCCGATCAATCCGTGCCCCGAGCCCGTGTCGTCGCCTCCGCCCGCCTCGGCGCACTCGTTGCGCACATCGATGATCAGCTCCTCATCCGTGAAGGTCATCGCCACACGGACGAGCCCGCGCCCGTACTTGCGGGCGTTGGTGAGCGATTCCTGGAATGTCCGGTAGGCACACAAGTCGACGGCCGGCGGGAGCGTGTGCGGCACACCCGAGACGGTCCTGTCCACCCGCAGCCCGGTGCCGGCGAAGGAGTCGAAGAGGCGGTCAAGGTCGGCCAGCCCCGGCAACGGCTCGAGCGGAGCCTGCGCGTCGCCCGAGCCCCGCAGCACGTCAAGGACCGCGCTGAGCTCATTGAGCACGGTACGGCTGGCCCTCCTGACCTCGACCAGCGCCTCTTCGGCCGCGTCCGGCTGCCCTCGCAGGAGGTGGGCGGCGACACCGGCTTGCACGTTCACGACGGAGATGTGGTGGGCGACCAGGTCGTGGACCTCTCGTGCGATGTGCATGCGCTCCTCGACGACCCGGCGCCGCGCCTCCTCCTCCAGCGCCAGCTCGGCACGCCGGGCCCGCTCCTCCAGCGCCACGACCAGTTGCCGTCGCGTCGTGGTCGCCTGACCGACGGCGATTCCCGCCAGCGCCGCGGCGATGAACGGCATGGGCCCGCTCTGCGACTCCAGCGCGAACACCGACTCGATGATGGAGTATCCGGCGACGAGGAGGATCGCGCCCGCGATCGCCACGGTGACCGCGGTCCGCCGCTCGCTCACGGCGCCGACGGTGTAGGCGGTGAGCACGACCGCGGTCATGGTCGGCTCCATGATGTTGAGCGGGTCGGCCAACGTGGTGACCGCGAGGGCCAGAAGCAGGGCCGGGAGTGGGAGCGGCCGTCTGATGGCGACGGAGACTCCCAGCAACGCCGCCAAGACCAGCAGCGGTCCCTCCTCGGACACCGAGCCCTCGAGCGGAGGCAGGAGCAGAGCCAGGGCGGCCACGGCGGCCCCGGCGAGGACGTCGACGACGAGCGGGGGAAGGCGAACAATACGGCGCCAAATGTGACGCGGACTCACGTCGCCACAATAACGGCCGTCAAGCCAATCGGCCTACTGCAATTGCAGTACCCGGCAAATACTGTCTGTGTCGTACGATCCACTTTAACGCTCCCATTGATAGGGTTCTAAGCAGTTGGATCTTAAACCATTTACCCGTGGGCTATCCATGTCAGCTGCGAAGACATCTGGATTTAACGTGGGCTCGGCGTGTTATTCGCCCTTGGCGGGCCGGGCTTCTGATCGGCGGCGCTACCTCTTTAGAGGCATGACATTCCGCGCATCTTCCGCGTTGTTATATTCTCCGTGAGGATTGCAGCACTACGGCCGCCGGATGTCGCGTTCCGCCTACTCACGGGGAGACGAGATGACCAAGACGAGATTCAGTGTGCTGGGGCCGATGGAGGTGGTGCACGGCGGCAGGGCCTGCACGCCGAGTGCGCCGAAAGTGCGTCAGCTGCTCGCCCTGCTGCTGGTTTCCGCCAATCGACTGGTGCTGGTCGATTCCATCGTCCAAGAACTTTGGGGCGGCAACCCGCCGAAGAGCGCGCTCACCACCACACAGACCTACATTTACCACTTGCGCAACCTGATCCAGCGAGAGAAGCTCATCGGGTCGGGCCGCGAGTTGTTACTGACCAAGCCTTTCGGCTACACCATCCTCATCGACCAGGACCAACTGGACCAGGACCGGTTCGACCATCTGGTCGCCCAGGCGGACGGCTTCCTGCGCCGGGGTCAGCACGAGGCGGCTTCGAACAATCTGCGGGAGGCCCTCAACCTCTGGCAGGGGCCGCCTCTGGCCAACGTCACGCAGGGTCCCCTTCTCCGCTCTCACGTCGTCCATTTGGCCGAGCGCCGCATGCACGCCCTTGAGTTGCGCATCGAGGCCGACATACACCTGGGACGGCATCGCGAGCTGATCGGCGAGCTCAGGAGCCTGATCGCGGAGAATCCGCTGCACGAATGGCTGCATGCCCAGCTCATCACCGTGCTCAGCCAGGCGGGGCGGCGCGGTGAGGCGCTGACCGCCTACCAGGATCTCCGCGAGATCCTCTCCCGCGAGCTGGGCCTGGATCCCTCGCCCGCGGTCCAGCGTCTCCACCGTGAGGTGCTCCAGGGCAGGAGCGCTCTGGCCGTCCCCGCCTGACCCGATCTCCGCCGCCTCAACGTACGCCGAGGCAGTGCGCCTTCCCTGGGAACGTCCGCAGGAGAGAGAGGCGTGCTGCCTTGTTGACCGCATCGATGCGTGACACGGCGCCGAGCTTGCCGTAGATGTTGCGCAGATGCCGCTTCACCGTCCCCTCGGTGATGGACAGCCGCGCGCCGATCTGCGCATTGCTCAACGCCAGGGAGACCAGCTCCAGCACTTCCTCCTCACGTGGGGAAAGGCAGGCCGGCCAGTGTGGCCGGCCTTCAGGCTCGTCTCCCTCCTGCCGCTGAGGCTGACGGCGCCGCGGTGGCGGGTCGTCGCCCATGTGAACGACGTTGCGCAGAGCCAGCACCAGATCGGCCCGGGTGCTCGTCGCCTGGAGACACCAATGCGCGCCGTGGTCGAGCAACTCCTCCACAGCGGCGTCATGTCTCAAGGACAGGACCACGATCTTCATATCGGGCAACTGCCGCCGTAACTCCCTCACGACGTACAGCTCCGCCGACGACCTGTCACTGCTTGCGCTGAGCACCAGCACGTCCGGCCGCACATCTGCGGCCATCTGCAGCACGTCGGCCGGTGAGCGCGCTTCCCCCACCACGGTTATCCCGTGGGTCCGGCCGATCCAATCCCTGAGGCATTCCCTGAAGATCACATGGTCCACGCCGAGAACGACGCCGATGCCTTCTGTCGCGTCCGAGGCCCCCATCCGAAAGAACTCCCTCCCTTGAGACGCTCCAGTTCCACCCTGTCAGGCCGCTCTGTTACGGCCCGCACATCGCACTGTCATCAACTATCGAGTCCGGCTCGAGCCTTGCTCGAGGGCGGCCGCGCAAAGTGGCCGCATGCGAGAGATCAGGCAGCGCGTAGCGTTGCTTCTGCCCGGCCAGGGCGCGCAGTTCCCGCGCATGGCCGCCGATCTGTACGGCACCCAGCCGGCCTTCACCTCGGCGATGGAGGAGTTCTTCGACGCCTGCGGAGCCCGCGGCGCCGAGCTGCGTGACGACTGGCTGGCCGACGCGCCACGGGTGCCGATCGACGACGTCACCCGTGCCCAGCCCTTGCTGTTCGCGGTGGACTACGCGATCGGCCGCGCGTTGGCCGACTGCGGGGTATGGCCGCACGCGCTGCTCGGGCACAGCGCGGGGGAGCTGGCGGCCGCGGCGCTCGCCGGGGTGTTCAGCCTGGCCGACGGCGCCGAGCTGATGTGCCGCCGGGCGGACGCGGCGAGGCTGATGCCTCCCGGCGGCATGCTCGCCGTCGCCGCCTCGCCCGACGATCTCGCGCCCCATCTCGGCGGAGACGTCGTGATCGGTGCCTGGAACGCGCCGCGACAGTGCATCGTGTCCGGCCCGGAGCCCGAGCTGACCGCAGCCGAGGAAACGCTGCGTGGCAAGGGCCTCATGTGCCGCAGAGTACGCGCGCTCCAGCCCTTTCACAGTCCCGTGCTGCTGCCCGCCGCCGAGGCGCTTCGACGTTGTCTGGAGAACATACGCCTGCGGCCCCCGGCCATCCCCGTGCGCTCCTGCCGGACCGGACGGTGGGTGACGGCCGAGGAAGCTGTGACGCCCTCGTTCTGGGCCATGCAACTCGCGGAGCCGGTGCTGTTCTGGCCCGCGCTCGACGGCCTGCTCACCGAGGGTCAGTACACCCTCGTCGAGGCCTGCCTCACCCAGCTCGCGCCCCTGGCCAGACGGCACCACGCGGTCGGCGAGGGCGGCAGCGACGTGATCGCGCTCGGGCCGGACGCATTCACCATGATGGCCTCCACCTGAAGGAGAGAGAACATGACCAATCAATCAGCCATCGAAACGGGGTTGCTCGAAGCAGCGGCCGCAGTCGCCAAGCTCGCCGGTGAGCGGGCCGCTGAAGCGGAGGAGGAAAGACGCCTGCCGGAGGACGTCGTCACGGCGATCCTCGACGCCGGCTTCGCCCGTCACTTCGTCCCCGCGAAGCACGGCGGGCAGGAGGCGACGTTCACCGAACTGCGCCGGGCCCTCCTCACCGTGGGGGAGTCGTGCGCCTCGGCGGCCTGGTGCGCGCTGATCCTGGCGACCTCCGGCCGCATGGCGGCCTATCTCCCGGCCGAGGGGCAGGCGGAGATCTGGCAGGACGGGCCAGACGCGGCGATCGCGGCGGCACTCGTCCCGTCGGGCACCGTGGAGGCGGTGCCCGGCGGCTGGCGGCTTTCGGGCGAGTGGCACTTCATGAGCGCGGTCGACTTCTCGGACTGGGCTCTGCTGTGCGCCACCCTGCCGGACGGCCCGCCGACCTTCTTCGCAGTGCCCCGCGACGCCTTCCAGATCCGGAACACGTGGTTCAACCTGGGCATGCGCGGCACCGGCAGCAACACCGCGGTGGCGGAGAACGTCTTCGTCCCTCATTACCGTGCCGTGTTGCACACCACGGTGTTCCACGGGCACAGCGAGCACTCGGACGCGGTCTGCCACCGGACGCCTCTGGCGGCCGTGGCCGGCCCGTTGTTCGCGACACCGGCCCTCGGGTCCGCCAGAGCGATGCTGCAGGCATGGACCGGCTGGATGTTCGCCAAATCGGGATCGAGTCTCCCGCCGCCGCTTCAGCAGACACTGGCCCGCTCCGGCGCGGAGCTCGGCGCGGCGCATCTGATCACCGAGCGGGCCACCGATGTGGCCGACGTGGGCGGCTGCACGCAAGAAGACGGCGTGCGCAACGCCCGTGACGCCTCACTCGCGGCCGAGTTGATTCGCTCCGCCGCCAACCGGCTGTTCGAGTCGGGGGGCAGCCAGGCTCAGCGGGACACGAGCGAACTGCAGCGCCATTGGCGGGACGTCCTGAGCGCCACCTCTCACACGGCACTGCGCTTCGACTTCACCAGCGGTCTGTACGCCCAGGCGATCCAGACACGCCGGCATGTGCTCGGCGATACGGGCAGAAGTTGAATGAGCTCTCCGCGATCGACACGACCAGCACGTGCTTACGGAGCCGGCTCGGCCGCGGCGGCCGGGCGATCCGCCCGGAGATCCTCGCCCCGACTCGCCGCGCCGGCCGGCCCCGCTCTCCACAGGGACGTGCTGACATGGTGGGTGGTCGCCGTCACCACCTCCGGCCACCAGCCGGCCGCGGACCTCGCGGCGGGCCGCGTCAAGCCGGGCAAGGTCAACGAGAAGGTGTTCGCCCGCTACCTGGACGAGCCCGAGATCCCCGAGGTCGACCTGTTCGTGCGGTCGTCGGGGGAGCGGCGGTTCTCCGACTTCCTGCTGTGGCAGTCGGCCTGCGCCGAGATGGTGTTCCTCGCCCGGCTGTGGCCGGACTTCGACGCCGGGACCTGTGGGAAGGAGACGATCCCGGGCTACGCGGCAGCCTGGGTCACGCGGCCTTGACGGCCTCGTCCCACTCGATGTGGTAGTCGTACTGCGACATCATGAACTTGCTGTTGGCCATCAGCTTCATGACGATCGGGGTGAACGCGTCCCTGATGGCCGCGCCGAGCGGGCCAGGGGCCTTGTTGTTGTTGATGCTGCCGGCGACCTTGATGATGCTCTCGACGCGCGGCCGGCGAAGCTTTTCGAACGCGGCGAACGCCCGCTCCGGGCTGGGCAGGTCGCGTAGGCACTTCGCCAGGACCACGCCGTCCTCGATGGACAGCGAGGCGCCCTGCCCCGAGGTGGGCGTGGGAGCGTGGGCGGCGTCGCCGATGACGACCATGCGGTCGTTGTACCAGGTCGCCAGGTTGGGCACGGACCGGGTGGTCGTGGCACGCAGGTTTTCAGGGTTGCGGGTCTTCTTGATGAGCTCGACCGCGGGACCGGAGTCGTGCTCGAAGAAGCTGATCAGCTTGCGCTGCCAGCCCAGCCCGTCCACGGCGTCGAGTTCGCCCTTCTGGGGCTCCTTCGGGTGCGGAAGGCTCGCGTACCACCACACTTCGCGGCTGGGCAGGACGGCGTAGCCGAAGAAGGCGCGCTTGCCGAACATCATGCTGTAGCTGCACGATTCGGTGTCGACCGGGACTCCGTCGGTGTAACCGCCGAGGTTGATCAGGCCGGTGTAGTGCGGCGGCCGGGAGGCGGGGTCGATGATCTTGCGTACGGTGGAGTCGATCCCGTCGGCGCCGATGAGGATGTCGCCGGTGGCCTCGGTGCCGTCCTCGAAGACCGCGTGCACGCCGTCGGAGGTCCGCTGGGCCGCGACCAGGCGCTTGCCGCCCTCGATGCGGATGCCCCGCCTGACGGCCTCGTCCTGCAGGATGCGGTAGAGGACGGCACGGCGGATGGTCTGGCTCTCGGTGCCGTCCGGCAGGGTCGCGCCGGTGTTGGTGCCGCCCAAATACTTGCCGCCGCTGTTGTGCAGGCTGATCTTAGGGGTGGGGAAACCGGCGGCCACGACATCCCTGTCCGCGCCGATCGTGCGCAACGCGTCGATGCCGTTGGTGGCGA
Organism: Nonomuraea sp. SYSU D8015; assembly: GCF_008065375.1. Taxonomy (GTDB): domain Bacteria; phylum Actinomycetota; class Actinomycetes; order Streptosporangiales; family Streptosporangiaceae; genus Nonomuraea. The sequence goes on along the minus strand of NZ_VJYI01000003.1, from coordinate 778,115 downwards.
CGGTGAGGAACACGCCGACGTCGTCGGCCGGGTCGGCGTACGCCTCGTAGACCGCCGCTTCGATGCCGGCCTTCTGTAATGCCATCGCCGCCGCGGGACCGGCCACGCCGCCGCCGATGACCAGCGCTTTCCGGACTGATGTCATGTCTGGCTCCCTAACGTCTCCTGCCATGCCCGCATGTAGGCCGGCTGCTTCAATGACTCGATGAGCTCGGTGACGAACTGACGCTCGGCTTCCAGCAGGGACAGCCGGTAGTCGTCATCGATCAGGAACACCCACAGGACTCCGTCGTCCAGAGCTTTCTGCCTGCTCTGACGGATCTGCTCCGCTTGGGTGGCGAGGCGTTCCAGCCGCTCCGTGAGCAGCCGGACCGACTCGGCGGGCGGCAGCACGCTCATCAGCGACAGGGCGACCCCGAACTGGGGGTGGTCATTGACCGGATGGGCGACCAGGTCGCTCAGCCAGTCGAACAGCTCGCGCCTGCCCTCGTCGGTGAGGGTGTAGACGGTGCGCTCCGGCCGCAGCGTGTCGCGGACCGTCTCCTGGGAGGCGATGAAGCCTGCCTTCGTCAGCTGCTTGACGACCATGTAGAGCGAGCCTTGGTTGTATTTGATGGCCTGGTCGGTTTGGTGTGCCTTGAGGCGCCGCCCGATCTCGTAGGGATGCATGGGCTCGACCACCAGCTCGGCCAGCACCGCCAGAGCCAGCGGGTTGGTCACCTTGCGCTGCTTCATCTCTGTTCCATTCACGCTGCGTCGTCCTTAGTCAGCATGAACTAGTCAGCCCTATATAGTCAACACCAACTATATGATTCCGACTATACGGCTCTGGCGGTGTCACTGGTTCCAGCCGGGCGCACTCGAAGGGCCGGTGGGCCGACGCGCCGCCCGTGCCTAGCCGCCGAGAAAGGCCGCCACGTCGCCGGCGAAGCGTCCGTGGCTGAACGTCCCGAGGTGACCTGTGCCGGGGTAGATGATCAGGCGCGCGTCCGGCAGCAGCTCCGCCGTCTCCCTGAACAGCTCCACGGAGTAGGCCAGATCGCGCTCGCCGCCGACGACCAGCGTGGGCGCCGTGATGCCGGCGAGCCGGTCACGCACGTCGAAGGAGTCCTCGGCCTGGGCGAAGCGCAGCATGTCGAGAGGGTCGGCGGGGCGCATCAGAGGGTCGGCGAGCCACATCAGGGGCCGGATCAGCGCCCTGGTGAGCGCCGTCCTGCCCACCACCGGCGCCTGGTGGTGCGCGCCGCGGCGGCCGGCCGCCACCGCCTCGGTGTAGCGCCGCTGCACCTCGCGGGTGAGCGGGGTCAGCGTGTACGCCGCCCCGGCCACCACCAGCCGGCGGACGGCCTCGGGGTGGTCGGCGGCCAGTTGCAGCGCCAGCGAGCCGCCGGACGACATGCCCAGCACGTCCACGGGCTCGCCGAACCGCTCGGCCAGGGCCTCGGCGTGCTGGGTGGCGATGTCGGCTCCGGCGCGAACCACCGCAGCACCACCAGCGGCCTTCCCGAGCCCACCGTGTAGTACGGCAGCCCGTGCTTGAGCGCGCCCTCAGCCATCTGCCACCTCACGGAGACCGTCGAGTCCGTTCCGGCAACGACCGGGAGCCGTGCCGAACTTCCGCGTCGCGGTGAGCCGCTGCGCGAACGCCGTGCGCGACAACCCGGCCATGGCCGCCGGCGACGGGATCGTCCATGGGTGCGCCGGGTCGCGGCGGACGGCCCGCCGGGTCGCGCAGCGCCGCGGCCCAGCCGGTGGCCTCGTGACGGGGCCGTCCCGTCCGCATGGCGGCGATGACGTCGCTGAGCACCTCCATGCCTCTCACGCTATCCCCGGCGCGGCCACCGTGCCCCGGCACGTACGCGTGGGCCGGACGCGGTACCCGATCTCCTCTCGCAGCTCACGCGCGGCCGCCACCGCCGGTGTCTCGCCGTCCCGAACGCCGCGTCCGGCGTGAACCACCCGTGTTCGCCGGTCGTCGTCCACATCACGGCCCGATACAGCAGGATCCGGTCACGGTTGTCCACGAGCAGGACACGGGCGGCGGCACGCGCGATCGGATCCGGCATGGTCGCGAGAATAGGCGACGTCCTGAGCGACGATTCCGGGGTCGCGCCGGAGTCCGTACATCGACGACGACGCCCATGCCCAGGAGGACCTCATGGAGACCGTAGAGGCAACCGTACGATCGGCCGACGGCACGGAGATCGCCTACGAACGATCCGGCAGCGGTCCGGCGCTGGTCATGATCGACCCCGCCGGCGGCTACTCCGGCTTCGACAACATCCGGGGCCTCGGCGCCCTGCTGGCCGAGTGGTTCACCGTCCACACCTACGATCGCCGGGGCCGGGGGAGGAGCGGCGACACCCCGCCGTACGCGGTGGGACGCGAGATCGGCGACCTGGCCGCCGTGATCGCCGCGGCCGGCGGATCCGCCCTGGTGTACGGCTTCTCCTCGGGAGCCCTGCTGGCCCTGCACGCCGCGGCCGCCGGGCTCCCCATCGAGAAGCTCGCCCTCTTCGAGCCGCCGGTACGCGCCGAGAACGAGCCCCCGGACACCGCATTCGCCGCCGAGATCGCCGCCCTCGTCTCCTCCGGCCGCCGGGCCGATGCGGTCGACCGGTTCCTGACCGCCGTCGGCGTACCGCCCGAGATGCTCACCGAGCCGATGCCCGGCCTGGAAGCCGTCGCCCACACCTTCGTCTACGACCTCGAGATCTCCATTGCGACGACGTACGACCTGCTCAGATCGGTACGCACCCCCACTCTGGTCCTCGACAGCCAGGGCAGCACCGACTTCCTCACGGAAGGCACGGCCGCGCTGGTCACGGCCCTGCCGAACGGCACCGGCCGCAGCCTGCCCGGCGGATGGCACGGCGTGCCGGACAAGGATCTCGCCCCGGTGGTGGCCGACTTCTTCCGCGGTCGCGGCACCCCTTGAGGCCGGCGCGGAGTTTCTGGTGCCATCCAGATCAACACTCGCGAACCATCACAAGGAGATGCTCATGGACTTTCCGCAAGGAGATGTACGGCTGCTCGAGACCGACCTCGCGCAACGACTGCTGCACTCGACGATCCCGGCCCGCCTGGCCTACATCGCCACCGACGGCACGCCCCGCGTGATGTCGACCTGGTACGTCTGGACAGGCGAGGAGCTGGTGATGGCCACGTACGTCCATTGCCCGCCGATCGGGATCCACCGTCCCCCGTACCGCCTTCGCGCACTGCGCGCCAACCCCGACGTCGCCATCACCATCGACACCGAGCCCCAGCCCCCGCAGGTGCTCCTGCTCCGTGGCCGGGTCTCGATCACCGAGATGGCAGGCATGGTGCCGGAGCAGGCCGAGGCGGCACGCCGCTTCCTCGGCGAGGAGGGTGGCGCGGGCTACGTCGCCCAGGCCGACCATCCGGACACCAAGATGGCCCGCATAGCCCTGCGTCCCACCTGGGTCGGCGTCCTCGACTTCCAGAGCCGGCTCCCGGAGGTCATGGGCGGGTGAAAGGACGCTGCCCGCTGGCGGCGTGCCACCCGCACCTCCTCACCTGAGCGCGGTACGTGGTTGTGTAAGATCAGCCGACCTTGAAGCACGCGGTGGACGCCCGCGTCACGCGCCCCACCCCGAAGCGTCTCGGCGAGGATGGCGGCGGAAGTTACTACGCGCCGACCCTCAAGATATGCAGCCTTGAGGCGCACATACATCGTCCTGTCCGCCGCCGCTCTCGGCAGCCCTTCTTCCAATTCCAGCAAGAGATCGCCGAGCCGGTCGTGTTCCAATTGCCGCACCAGAGCATGGGTGACGTAGGCCGAGACGTTGCCGTGGCCCGCCCTGGCGCGGAGTTCGGCCGCGACATCAGAGGGAACCGTGATGCTCACCTTCTCAGTCCGTTGGTGGGATTGCTGTGGGGTGCGAGCCATGTCGCCTGGGGCTCCCTAGGCGCGGCGGCGGGCGCGGTAGGCCGCTACGTGCATGCGGTTCCCGCACGTGCGGCTGTCGCAGTAGACGCGCGACCGGTTGCGGGACTCGTCCACGAAAACGCGGTCGCAGTCGGGGGCCGAGCAGGTGCGCAGGCGTTCGGCCTCGCCCTCCACCAGCAGGTGCGCGAGCGCCACCCCGCAGTCGGCGGCCACGTGCTCGGCGAGCGTGGCGTCCGCGGCGAAGTAGTGGACGTGGAGCGGGTGGCCGTCGTGTTCGGTCAGGCGGGGGGTGATGCGGGTCTCGGCGAGCAGGGCGTTCAGGGTGCGTACGGCCGTCGCCTGGTCGGGGGCCGTGAAGACGCGGTGGAACGCCTCCCGCACCATCCGGACCTGGCCCAGGTCGCGGGGGGTGAGCTTGACCACGCCGCTGATCTGGCGTGACTCCACGAACGCCTGCAGGTCGGCCAGGCTGGACAGGCCTTCGTCGCCGCCGGTGGAGGGCGAGGTGTTGACCAACTCCACAACGGTGCCCAAAGAATGCACCATGTCATGGCCAAACGGCATGTTGACTCCTGTCCGCGCCGGGTTCTAGCGTTGTCGCACTGTATCTCCTACGTGGGCACCCGGGGGTTTCTGTGAGTGCACATCGCCGTATCGTGCTCATCGCGATTGTTGGTGCGCTCGTCATCTCCACCTCCGCACCCTTGGTCCGGCTCTCCGGTGTATCGCCTGCGACGTCTGCTTTGTTCCGCTGCGCGTACGCCATCCCCCCGATGCTCGTCCTGGCCTGGCTGGAGCGGCGCAGGCTCGGCCCGATGCCGCGCAGAGCGCTGCTCTACGCCTGGCCGGTCGGCGTGGTGTTCGCGCTCGACCTGCTGTTCTGGCATCACGCCATCGACTACGTGGGCGCGGGGTTGGCCACGGTGCTGGGGAACCTTCAGGTGTTCATCGTGGCGTTCGCCGCCTGGGCGCTGTTCAGGGAACGGCCGTCCACGCGGCTGATGGTGGCGACGCCGGTGGTGTTCGGCGGCGTGGTGCTGATCTCCGGGGTCTTCGACAGCGCCGCATACGGGAGCGATCCGGTCATGGGGGTGCTCGCCGGGATCGCCACGTCCGTCTCCTACGCCGCGTTCCTGCTGCTGATGAAGGGCGGGTCCGATCGGGCCGCCGGGCCGCTCGCGCACGCGACCGTCGTGGCCGCCATCAGCATCGCCGTGCTCAGCCCGCTCTTCGGCGGCGCCGACTTCACCCCGAGCTGGCCGGCGCACGCGTGGCTCCTGCTGCTCGCGCTGGGCCCGCAGGTGCTGGGGTGGTCGCTGATCTCGTTCTCGCTGCCCAGGCAGCCGGCCGCGCTCACCGCGTTGCTGCTGCTCATCCAGCCCATGACCACCGTGGCGCTGTCGGCGGTGGCGCTCGGCGAGCGGCCGTCGACGCTGCAGCTCGCCGGGTGCGTCGTGATCGTGCTGGGCGTGCTCTACGGCTCCCGCAGGCCGCCTCAGCCGGCCTTGGCCGGCGCCGTGGAGCACGACGAGCAGGTGCCGAAGACCTCGACCGTGTGAGTGATCTCGGTGAACCCGTGCTCGCTGCCGACCGCCTCGGCCCAGCGCTCGACGGCGGGCCCTGCCACCTCGACGGTGCGCCCGCACCGGCGGCAGACCAGGTGGTGGTGGTGGGCCTCGGTGGCGCACGCCCGGTAGACCGACTCGCCCTCGTCGGTGCGGAGCACGTCGACCTCGCCTCTGTCGGCCAGCGCCTGCAGGGCGCGGTAGACGGTGGTCAGGCCGATCTTGGCGCCGTGCAGGCGCATCTCGGCATAGACGTCCTGCGCGCTGCGGAAGCCCTCGCTCCTGCGGAGGGTGTCGTGCACGGCATCGCGTCTCGTCGTCATGCGACCTCCTCGACGCGCATTCTTGGGCTCACTCTCGACTCCTCGGTACGGCCTCGCCGTACGAATTTACCGACACCGAGGGCCAGGACGAAGCCGGCAAGGGCAAGTAGCACGATCGCGGCACCCGGAGGCACCTTGGTGGAGACGGTGGAGGCCAGCAGCCCGCCCACCGACGCGAGTACGCCGAACAGCATGGCCAGCCCCATCGTCGTACGGAACCCGCGGGTCAGCTGCTGACTGGTGGCCACCGGGATCACCATCAGCGCGCTGACCAGCAGCAGCCCGACCACGCGCATGGCGATGACGACGGTGAGCGCGGCCGTGACGGCGATCAGCAGGCTGAGGAAGCGCACCGGCAGGCCGCTGGCCCTGGCCATCTCCTCGTCCTGGCACAGCACGAACAACTCCCTGCCGAAGATCAGCACCACCCCGATCACGGCGACGGCCAGCGCGGCGATGACCCCGATGTCCTCGGGGGTGACGCTGGCGATGGCGCCGAACAGGTAGGAGTTGAGCTTGGCGTTGCTGCCGCCCGGCGCGATGGCCATGAGCATGACGCCGCCCGCTATCCCCCCGTAGAACAGCAGGGCCAGCGCCACGTCGCCGCTGGTCCGCCCGCGCGCCCTGACCAGTTCGATGGCCACGGCCCCGGCGACGGACACGATCACGGCGGTCAGCACCGGCGCCGAGCCGGTCAGGAAGCCCAGGGCCACGCCGGTCAGCGCCACGTGCCCGATGCCGTCGCCCAGCAGCGCCAGCCGGCGCTGCACGATGAACGTCCCCACGGCGGGCGCGCACAGCCCCACCAGCAGCGCCGCGACGAGCGCGAGCTGGAAGAGCTGCTCCTGCAGAAGCTCGAAGATCACCTTGGTTCCCCCTGCCACCCGGTGAGCGGCCCCGCCACCGGCTCCACGGCGTGCCGGTGCTGGTGGTCGTGCCCGGGCCGCGCGCAGTCCCCCTCCGGGCGCGGCGGGCGCCCGTCGTGCGCGACGAGGCCCTCGCGGATCACGACGCCCCGCGTGATGAGCGGCTCCAGCGGGCCGAGCTCGTGCGCGACCAGCACCACCGTCTTGCCGCCGAGCACCAGCCCGGACAGCGTGTCGGCGAGCAGCTGCTGGGTCTCGGCGTCCACGCCGGCGGTCGGCTCGTCCATCACGTACGTGTCCGGCTCCCCGGCCAGCGCGCGGGCGATGAGCACCCGCTGCTGCTGGCCGCCGGACAACGACTGGACGGGGTCGTTCGCGCGGCCGGTCAGCCGGACGGTCTCGATCGCCTCGGCCACGGCCGTCCGGTCGGCCGCACTGGTCCTGCGGAGCCGGCTCTGCCGGGCGATGCGGCCGGAGGCCACGACCTCCCGCACGGTGGCGGGCACGCCGCCGCCGACCTGGAGCCGCTGCGGGACGTACCCGATGCGCCACCAGTCGCGGAACCTGGCGGGCGGAGAGCCGTAGATCAACGTCGTGCCGCCGCTCAGCGGCGTGAGGCCGAGCAGCGCACGCACCAGCGTCGACTTGCCCGAGCCGTTGGCGCCCAGAAGGGCCACGACCTCCCCGGAACGGACGGTCAGGTCGATCCCCTTCAGTACGGGCTTGCCGTCATAGGAGACCTGGCCGTCTGTCATCGCGAAGGCCGTTTCGCTCATGCCGTACACCCCAGTGCTGTTTGCAACGTTTTGAGGTTATCGCGCATGGCGGACAGGTAGTCCCCCGAGGGCTTGCTCTCCAGCGGGTCCAGCACGGCGGTCTTGGCGCCGACCTGGCTCGCGAGCACCTCGGCCACCTTCGGGCTGACCAGGGCCTCGGTGAAGATCGTGGTCACGCCCTCCGCCTTGGCGACCTTGGCCACCTCGGACAGGCGCGCGGGCGACGGCTCCTGCTCGGGGTCGAGGGTGATGCCGACCTGCTTGAGCTTGTAGCGGTCGGCGAGGTAGCCGAACGCCTCGTGGGCGGTGACCAGCGTCTTGGCCTTGCACGAGCTCAGGCCCTTGGTGAACTCCTGGTCGAGCGTGCCGAGCTCGGCCGCCGTCTTGGCGGCGCGGTCCTTGTACGCCTGCGCGTGCGCGGCGTCCACAGCGGCGAAGCGCTCACCGAGCTTGGTGGCGACGGTGGCCAGGCGGGAGGGGTCGAGCCAGATGTGCGGGTCGTAGCCGGCCTCCTCGTGGCCGTGCTCCTCCTCGGCGTGGGCCTCCTCCGCGTGGCCCTCTTCCTCGGCATGCTCGCCGGCGGGCAGGGTCTTGACGGCGGTGGCGGCGTCGAAGCTCTTGTCCGGTTCGACCGCGTCGTCCACGGCCGGCTGGACGCCCTTGATGTAGACGGTGAGCGCGGCCTTCTGGATGTCGCTCACCTGCTGGAGACCCAGCTCCAGGTCGTGCGGCTCGACGCCGGGCGCGGTGAGCGTGGTGATCTGGACGTCGGACCCCCCGACCTGCTCGGTCAGCCACTGAAGCGGGTAGAAGGCGGCGACCACCTCGGGCTTGGCGCTGGACGTCGTCGTGGTGGAGGAGGAAGTGGTGGTCTGAGCCGTGCCGGACCCACAGGCGGCGGTGGCGAGCAGGGCCGCCGCCAGCAAACCAGCAGCGTACGACCGGGAAAATCCTGACATCATATGAGTCAGTATGCGCCAAAATGAAAATGGTTGTCAAAATACAGTAGCGGGGATGCCGGACGGCGCACGGGGGCTAGGCGACGCCGTACGGCATCCCGCTCATCACCCCGGTGGACGTGCGCCGGCAGAGCCATTGCCGACGCCAGGGGTGACGCTGATCCGCCGCTCGCCGGGGTAACGGGTCAGGCGGTCATAGCCCATAAGCTCTCCATTCGGTATACAATCTACGGTATTCTGAGCTAGACCGCACGGACAAGGTTCTCGTTGAGCAGGTCGCTCACCGCGTGGATCGCACGCAGCGTGGGCACCTCGGCGCGGGTGAGGTCGGCCAGCTCGACCACCGCCGCGAGGAGCACGTCGAGCTCCAGCGGCTTGCCCTTCTCCAGGTCCTGGAGCGTGGACGTCTTGTGCTCGCCCGCCTTCTCCGCGCCCCTCAGCCGGCGCTCGATGGAGATCCCCGGGTCGCAGCCCACCCGCCTGGCCACGTCCACCGTCTCCCGCATCATGGCCACGACCAGCTCCCTGGCGCCGTCGTGGCGGCAGATCCCGGCCATCGTCGCCCGCGCCAGCGCGCTGATCGGGTTGAAGGCGATGTTTCCCATGAGTTTGATCCACACGTCGCGGCGCAGGTCACGCTCGACGGGGCACTTCAGGCCGCCCTCGATCGCGGCCCGGCTGAAGGAGAGGCAGCGCTCGGACAGCTCGCCGTTCGGCTCGCCGATGGAGAAGCGGGTGCCCTCCAGGTGGCGGATCACGCCTGGACGCTCGATCTCGGTGGCCGCGTACACGACGCAGCCGACGGCCCGGTGCAGCGGCAACGCGGCCGTCACCGCGCCGCCCGGGTCGACGCTCTCGATGCGGTAGCCCTCGTAGGGGCCCTTGAGCCCGTGGAAGTACCACCACGGGATGCCGTTCTGCGCGGCGATGATGCTCGTGGTCTCGTGCAGAAGCGGCCTGATCATGGAGCCTGCGGAGGCGTAGCTGTTCGCCTTGAGGCCCAGGAAGACGTGGTCCACCGGCCCGACCTCGGTGGGGTCGTCGGTGGCATGGGGATGGGCGGAGAAATCGCCCCTGGGGGAGAGCACCCGCACACCGGCGCGGCGTATCGCCTGCAGGTGCTCGCCTCTCGCGATGAGGTGCACCTCGACTCCCGCCCGGTGGAGGGCGGCCCCCACGTATGCGCCGATGGCGCCGGCGCCAAGAACAGCGACCTTCATGCTCGCGCTCCGTTCTCGCGTCGGATCGTGTATTCCGTATACAGTATGGAAAAACGTGGGTCAAGGAGTGTGCCTGTGACCGTTGTGCGGCATGGACCAGTGGTGGAAAGGTCATCCCCGAGGGCGCGGTCGTGCTGGGGCGGGCGCGGTGGTGACGCCTGTGGCGCCCGGCTCGCCGCCTCCCTCGGAGGTCCGGCAAGGGAGCCGTGCTCCTGGGCCATGACCGGCCCGGGTCCCTCTGGGGGCGGCGCTGGCGGACGCGCTGGCCGTGGTCCCTCCGGGGTGGGCGGGAGAGCAGATGGAGCTGATCGAGTTGCCCCCTGGGGTCTAGACAGGCCGTTAACAAGAGGGTAACCATTGGGCTCATACGGTATGCAGTATGCGGAAGACAGTCGCCGGGAAAGGGTGGCACAATGTCGGAAACGATCTCTGGCGGTCATCTCGTAGCCAAGGCACTCAAGGCCGAAGGCGTGGACGTGATCTACACGCTCTGTGGCGGCCACATCATCGATATCTACGACGGCTGCGTCGATGAGGGCATCGAGGTCATCGACGTACGCCACGAACAGGTTGCCGCGCACGCCGCCGACGGCTACGCCCGCATCACCGGCAAGCCCGGCTGCGCGGTCGTCACCGCCGGACCCGGCACGACCGACGCGGTGACCGGCGTGGCGAACGCGTTCCGCGCGGAGAGCCCGATGCTGCTCATCGGCGGCCAGGGTGCGCTGAGCCAGCACAAGATGGGCTCACTCCAGGACCTGCCGCACGTGGACATGATGACCCCGATCACCAAGTTCGCCGCCACGGTGCCCAGCACCGAACGGGTGGCGGACATCGTGTCGATGGCCTTCCGCGAGTGCTACCACGGCGCTCCCGGCCCTTCGTTCCTGGAGATCCCGCGTGACGTGCTCGACGCGAAGGTCCCCATGGAGAAGGCGCGCATCCCCAAGGCCGGCCACTACCGGGCCTCCACCCGCCAGCAGGGCGACCCCGAGGCGATCGAGCGGCTGGCCGACCTCCTCGCCCACGCCGAGAAGCCGTGCATCCTGCTCGGCAGCCAGGTCTGGACCTGCCGGGCCACCGACGCGGCCATCGACTTCGTACGCGGGCTCAACGTGCCCGCGTACATGAACGGCTCGGGGCGCGGCACGCTCCCGCCCGGCGACCCGCACCACTTCCAGCTCAGCCGCCGCTACGCCTTCACCGAGGCCGACCTGATCATCATCGTCGGCACCCCGTTCGACTTCCGGATGGGCTACGGCAAGCGGCTCTCCCCGACGGCGACCGTGGTGCAGATCGACCTCGACTACCGCACCGTCGGCAAGAACAGGGACATCGACCTGGGGATCGTCGGCGACGCCGGCCTCATCCTCTCCGCCGCCGCCCAGGCCGCCAGCGGCCGCATCGGGGACGCCGCCGCCAAGCGCAAGGCGTGGATGGACGAGCTGCGCGCGGTCGAGACCCAGGCGTACGAGAAGCGGCTGCCCCGCCAGCTGTCCGGCGCCCAGCCCATCGACCCGTACCGCCTCGTCCACGAGATCAACGAGTTCCTCACCGAGGACACGATCTACATCGGCGACGGCGGCGACATCGTCACCTTCTCCGGACAGGTCGTCCAGCCCAAGTCGCCCGGTCACTGGATGGACCCGGGACCGCTCGGCACGCTCGGCGTCGGCGTGGCGTTCTCGATGGCCGCCAAGCAGGCCCGGCCCGACAAGGAGGTGCTGTGCCTGTTCGGCGACGGCGCCTTCAGCCTCACCGGCTGGGACTTCGAGACCATGGTCCGCTTCAACCTGCCGTTCATCGGCGTCATCGGCAACAACTCGTCCATGAACCAGATCAGGTACGGCCAGGCGGCCAAGTACGGCGAGCAGCGCGCCCGCGTCGGCAACACCCTCGGCGACGTCCGCTACGGCGACTTCGCCAAGCTCCTCGGCGGCTACGGCGAGGAGGTGCGCGACCCGGCCGAGATCCGCCCCGCGCTGGAGCGGGCGCGGGAGTCGGGCAAGCCCTCGCTGATCAACGTCTGGGTCGACCCAGAGGTTTACGCCCCCGGAACCATGAACCAGACGATGTACAAGTAGGGAGCCTCCGCGATGAAGGCACTCGAAGGTGTCCGCGTCCTCGACATGACCCACGTCCAGTCCGGCCCGTCCGCCACCCAGATGCTCGCCTGGCTCGGCGCGGACGTGGTCAAGCTGGAGGCCCCGACCGGTGACATCACCCGGCAGCAGCTGCGTGACGTGCCCGGCGTGGACAGCCTCTACTTCACGATGCTCAACTGCAACAAGCGCAGCATCACCCTCAACATGAAGAGCGAGCGCGGCAAGCAGATCTTCACCGAGCTGGTGCAGACCGCCGACATCCTGGTGGAGAACTTCGGCCCGGGCGCGGTGGACCGCATGGGCTTCCCCTGGGAGCGGCTCCAGGAGCTCAACCCCCGCCTCATCTACGCCTCGATCAAGGGCTTCGGCCCCGGCCGGTACGCCAAGTTCAAGGCGTACGAGGTGATCGCCCAGGCGATGGGCGGCTCGATGAGCACCACCGGCTTCGAGGAGGGCCCGCCGCTGGCGACGGGCGCCCAGATCGGCGACTCCGGCACCGGCATCCACGCGGTCGCCGGCATCCTGGCCGCCCTCTACCAGCGCGAGCAGACCGGCCGCGGGCAGCGGGTGCAGGTGGCCATGCAGCACGCCGTGCTGAACCTGTGCCGCGTCAAGCTCCGGGACCAGCAGCGCCTGGCGCACGGCCCGCTGCGCGAATACCCGAACAAGACCTTCGGCGACGAGGTGCCCCGCTCCGGCAACGCCAGCGGCGGCGGCCAGCCGGGCTGGGCGGTGCGCTGCGCGCCCGGCGGCCCGAACGACTACATCTACGTGATCGTCCAGCCGGTCGGCTGGAAGCCGATCGCGAACATCATCGGCCGCCCGGAGCTGGCCGAGGACCCCGAGTGGGCGACGCCGGAGGCGCGGCTGCCGAAGCTGGACAAGATGTTCCAGCTCATCGAGGAGTGGACGATCCGCCACGACAAGTGGACGGTCCTGGACCGGCTCAACGCCGAGAACATCCCGTGCGGGCCGATCCTGTCCACCAAGGAGCTGGTGGAGGACGAGTCGCTGCGCGACGAGGGCATCGTCGTCACGGTCGACCACCCGGAGCGCGGTGAGTTCGTGACGGTCGGCAGCCCCCTGCAACTGTCGGACTCGCCGGTCGAGGTCCGCACCCCGCCCCTGCTCGGCGAGCACAACGAAGAGATCTACACCGAGCTCGGCGTGAGCGTGGAGGAGCTGGCCGAGCTCAAGACGAACGGAGTCATCTAAGTGCCGGAGCAGCGAGTAGGGCGCGACAGCGGCAGCTTGCGTAACCAGGGAGTGCCCGTAGGGAGCGCGACCATGAACACAGTCAGGGAAGTACTGGACAAGGCGCTCGCCGAGGGACGCACCGCCCTGACGGCTCCGGAGGGGCGCAAGATCTGCGAGGCGTACGGCATCGCCACCCCCGGCGAAGGGCTGGCGACGTCGGCCGACGAGGCGGCGGAGATCGCCGGCAAGATCGGGCTCCCGGTCGTCCTGAAGATCGTCTCGCCGGACATCCTGCACAAGACCGACGCCGGCGGCGTGCTGGTCGGACTGAAGACCGCCGAGGAGGTGCGGGAGGGCTATGACACGATCCTGGCCAACGCCCGCGCCTACAACCCCGATGCCAAGATCGACGGCATCCAGGTGCAGCAGCTGGTCGGCGGCGGCCACGAGGTCATCGTCGGCGCCGTCACCGACCCGACCTTCGGCAAGGTCGTGGCCTTCGGCCTGGGCGGCGTCCTGGTCGAAGTCCTCAAGGACGTGACCTTCCGGCTTGCCCCGGTTTCAGGTGATGATGCGCTTGCGATGCTCGACGACATCAGAGCAGCAGAGGTGCTCCGCGGCGCCCGCGGTGCCGCACCGGCCGACCGGGCGGCGCTCGCGGGCCTGATCGAGCGCGTCGGCAGGCTGGTGACCGACTTCCCCGAGATCGTCGAGGTGGACCTCAACCCGGTCTTCGCCGACGCGAACGGCGCGGTCGCCGCCGACGTGCGCATCCTCATCGGCGACAAGCCGGCCGAGGTCCAGAGGCTGTCGCGCGAGGAGATCCTGCGGCAGATGACGCGGATCTTCAAGCCGCGCTCGGTGGCCGTGATCGGCGCCTCCGCCGAGACCGGCAAGATCGGCAACTCGGTCATGCGCAACCTCATCAACGGCGGCTACAAGGGCCAGATCCTCCCGATCAACCCGAAGGCCGACGAGATCATGGGGCTGCCCGCGTACAAGAGCATCTCCGACGTGCCCGGCGACGTGGACGTGGCCGTGTTCGCCATTCCCGCCAAGTTCGTCGCGGCGGCGCTGGAGGAGGTCGGGCAGAAGGGCGTGGCCGGGGCCGTCATGATCCCGTCCGGGTTCGCGGAGACCGGCAACGTCGAGGGCCAGAAGGAGATCGTGGAGATCGCCCGCAGGCACGGCGTGCGCATGCTCGGCCCGAACATCTACGGCTACTACTACACGCCGGAGAACCTCTGCGCGACGTTCTGCACGCCGTACGACGTCAAGGGCAGCGTGGCGCTGACCTCGCAGAGCGGCGGCATCGGCATGGCCATCCTGGGCTTCAGCCGCACGACCAAGATGGGCGTGTCGGCCATCGTGGGCGTCGGCAACAAGGCCGACGTGGACGAGGACGACCTGCTGACGTTCTTCGAGCAGGACGACAACACCAAGGCCGTGGCCATGCACCTGGAGGACCTCAAGGACGGGCGCGGCTTCGTCGAGGCGGCCCGCCGGGTCGTCAAGGAGAAGCCGGTCATCGTGCTCAAGGCCGGACGCACCGCGATGGGCGCGCGGGCGGCCGGATCCCACACGGGCGCGCTGGCCGGCGACGACAAGGTGTATGACGACATCCTGCGCCAGGCCGGCGTGGTGCGGGCGCCCGGGCTCAACGACATGCTCGAGTACGCTCGCGCGCTGCCGCTGCTGCCCGCGCCGAAGGGCGAGAACGTCGTCATCATCACCGGGGCGGGCGGCTCGGGCGTGCTGCTGTCGGACGCCATCGTGGACGCCGGGCTGACGCTCATGGACATCCCGCCCGACCTGGACGCCGCGTTCCGCGCCTACATCCCGCCGTTCGGCGCGGCCGGCAACCCGATCGACATCACCGGCGGCGAGCCGCCCTCGACGTACGAGAACACGGTCCGCCTGGGCCTGGCCGACGAGCGCATCCACGCGCTGGTCCTGGGCTACTGGCACACGATCGTGACGCCGCCGATGGTCTTCGCCGAGTTGATCGCCCGTGTGGTGGCGGAGGAGCGGGCGAAGGGGAACGTCAAGCCGGTCGTGGCGTCGCTGGCCGGCGACACCGAGGTAGAGGAGGCCTGCGAGTACCTGTTCGAGCACGGCGTGGTCGCGTACCCGTACACGACAGAGAAGCCCGTGGCGGTCCTCGGTGCGAAGTACCGCTGGGCCAGGGCTGCCGGATTGCTGCGCTAGAGCCAGGCGCGGAGCGAAGGAGCTCGGGGTGAGAGAGCGAGGGACGAGCCAACGAGCCCCGAAGCGGTCGCGACCATAAGCACAGCATCTAGGCGAGGGGGCTATTCGGGGCAGCGCAACGAGGAAGGCAACAAACCCCCCCAGGAGGTCCGTAGGTGGACACATCGAACACACCACCGGCGACGGCCACGCCGCCGGTCGAGGATCAACGAGTATGGAAAGCGGGCCGGCTCGAGCCGATGCCCATCAGGAAGCTGCCGGACGCACCTCCCTCGGTGCACATTCTCGGGCCGACGGTCTTCCTCGTCGCGCTGGGCGTGGGCATGGGCGAGTCGTACATGTGGCCCAGGCTGGTGCTGCTGTTCGGGCCCGAGATCAGGTGGCTGTTCCTGATCGGCGTCACGCTCCAGGCCGTGGTCATGCTGGAGATGGCGCGGTACGCCATGGCCACGGGGGAGAGCATCTTCTCCGGCGCGGCCCGGGTGTTCAAGCCGCTGATGTGGTTCTTCTTCATCGTCGCGATCGCGGTCTACATCTGGCCGGGACACCTGTCGGCGGGCGCGGCGGCGTTCGAGGAGATCACCGGCATCCCCTGGGTGGTGACCGCCGTCATCGGCCTGATCCTGGTCGGCGTGGTCTTCAGCCTGGCCAAGGTGATCTACAACGTGCTCGAGAACGTGCTGTCGCTGCTCATCGGCACGCTCGTGCTCGGCACGGCGGTGGTGGCCGCCATGGTCGGCTCCTGGGGCGACGTGGCCACCACGATCACCGGGATGTTCTCGATCGGCTACCTGCCGCCGGAGGCCATGTCGGCCGCCTGGTTCCCGGTGATCGTGGGGGCCTGCGCGTTCGCCGGCCCTTCGGGCATGCAGCAGATGTGGTACACGCTGCACCTGCGTGACTCCGGGGCGGGCATGGGCGCGCACATCCCGAAGGTGCGCGGGCTGCGGCACGCGGGCGAGGAAGAGGCCATGCCCTCGCGCGGCTTCATGTTCGACACCGAGGACCCGGCGGAGATGGCCAAGTGGAAGGGCTGGCGGCGCTGGGTCACGTTCGACGCGTTGCTGCTGTTCTGGGGCATCACCATGCTGGTCACGATCTCCTTCACGGTGATCGCCCAGTCGGCGGTGCGGATCGACCCGGGCGTGCGCGAGGTCATCCGGGGCGACGACCGGGAGGTGGCGCTCACCGCCATGGCCAACGCCGTCTCCTCGGCCGGCAGCTCCGTGCTCGGCACGATCTTCCTCGGGTTCATCGCGCTGATCGGCCTGAACGCGACGCTGGGGCTCTTCGACTCCTTCTCGCGGGGCCAAGCCGACATGACCTACAACTTCGTGCCAGGGGCGAAGAAGCTGCGTATGTCCCATCTGTACGCGGGCTTCCTCTGGGGCGTGATCATATTCGGCATCCTGATCCTGCTGTTCGGGCCGGCTGAGGGGCCGAGCGGGATCCTGGACACGCTGGCGTTCCTGTCGACGTTCGCGATGGGCGCGTACTGCGTGACGCTGCTGTTGGTGAACAACCGCATGCTGCCCAAACCGATCCGGCCCAAGTGGTGGACCAACGTGATCATCGGGTTCGGCGCGGTGTTCTACCTCGGGATGCTGTTCTACAGCCTCTTCGCCTACGGCGTGGTCGTGGGCTGATGGAGGGACGGCACAGCATCGAGCTCGCCCTGCCCGGGGCGTCCATCGGAGCCGTCGCCGGTGCCATGGCCGGTGGGCTGACCCTGTTCGCGGGGGCGCCCACCGGTGTGGCCGCCGTGTCCGCGCTGGCGCTCGCCGCACCGCTCGCCCTGTTCGGCGGGTTGTACGGCGTGCTGCTCGGACACGGCGTGCTCCGGCCGGGGACCTTCGGGCCCGCGGGACTGTACTGGATGGCGGCCTTCCCCCTGTCCCGGCTGCTCCAGGAGAGCGTGGCCGGGGTCGGCGGCATGGCCGACGGTTTGCTCCCCTTCGTGGCCTACCAGGCCATGGTGGCCCTCGGGTTCGCCATCGGCTTCGTCTGGATGCACGAACGCCTCATGCCGTACTGGCTGCTGCGCCGCGCGGGCGCCAACCCGCGTGCCAAGGCGCTGCTCGGCTCGTACGTCCGGTACGCCGAGGCACTGCGCGCGAGGAAGGGAGCACGGCGTTGAACCTGCCCGTCTGGGTCTGGCTGGCGACGATAGGCGGCTTCGGTCTCATCCTCGCGTTCGACTTCTGGATGGTGGCGCGCAACCCGCGTGAGCCGTCCTTCAAGGAGTGCGTGGGCTGGGTTTCCTTCTACGTCGGCCTGGCCGTGGCCTTCGGGATCGGCCTGCTGGTGGCCTCGGGCCCGTCGCACGGCGGGGAGTTCTTCGCCGGCTGGATCACCGAGTACTCGCTCAGCGTCGACAACCTCTTCGTCTTCCTGCTGATCATGAGCAGGTTCCGCGTGCCCCGGGAGTATCGCCAGAAGGTGCTGCTCATCGGCATCGTCCTGGCGCTGGTCATGCGGGGCGCGTTCATCGCGGCGGGAGCGGAGGCGGTCGCCAGGTTCGACTGGCTGTTCTACGTGTTCGGCGCCTTCCTCGTCTACACCGCGTGGAAGCTGATCGGGCACGAGGACGAGGAGGCGGAGTTCTCCGAGAACATCGCCCTGCGTACCGTGCGCCGGGTGCTCCCCACCACGGACACCTACCACGGCGCCCGCCTCACCGTGCACCTCGGCCGCAGGATGGTGACCCCGATGCTGATCGTGATGGTCGCCATCGGAACCACCGACCTGTTGTTCGCGCTCGACTCCATCCCGGCCATCTTCGGCCTCACCAAGGAGCCCTACCTGGTGTTCACCGCCAACGCCTTCGCCCTCATGGGGCTGCGGCAGCTCTTCTTCCTCATCGGCGGGCTGTTGGACCGGCTCGTCTATCTGAGCAAGGGGCTGTCGGTGGTGCTCGCCTTCATCGGGGTGAAGCTCATCCTGGAGGCCCTGCACCACGACGGCGTGTCGTGGGCGCCGGAGATCCCGATCCTGGTGTCTCTCGGTGTCATCGTCGGCACCCTGGCCGTCACCACGGTGCTGAGCCTGATGAAGTCGGCTCGGGAGGCCAAGAAGGCGAAGGAGCCAGAGCCGGCGGATCGCTGACCACGCCGCGGTGGGGGGTGAACTCCTCTGCCGCGGCTCAGTGGTGCCTCAGTGCTTCGGGGTCTTCTTCACGTCGTGCTCCGCGGCCCACAGCCGCAGGTAGCGCTCGGCGTCGTCGGCCGAGTAGTGCTTCTTGAGCGCCGCGCTCAGGCCGGCGCCGATCGCCCGGCCGTCCGCCGACTGGCCCGCGGGATCACCCAAGAGAAAGCGAATGAACGCCTTCATGGTCATGCACCTCCCATCGTCAGGCTCCATCCTCTACCCGAGGTGTTTCGGAGCATGTCGTCCACTGTGAACGTCAGGTCAATCCGCCGTCATCCCGCCGTGCGGCGGCGCCGGCGCACCGGCTTCGGCGCGGGCTCGGCGGGCTCGTTCTCGCGCTGCTCCATGTAGGAGGCGCGGGTGTGCTCGGTGTGCTCGCGCATGATCTTCGCGGCGCGGTCCTCGTCGCCCGCGTCGATGGCGTCGATGAGCGCTTTGTGCTCGTCCCACGAGGCCATGCCGCGCTGGCGGGCCACCGGCGTGTGGTACCACCGCACCCGCCTGGCCACCTGGCTGGCCAGCTCGGCCAGCACCTTGTTGCCGGACAGGGCCGTCACCAGGGCGTGCAGCTCGGAGTTGGTCGCCACGGCGGCCTCGACGTCGTCGGACTCGACCGCCGCGATGCCGCGCGCGCACAGCGCGCGCAGCCGCTTCACGCCGTCCTCGCCCGCGTGCTTGGCGGCCAGCCGCGCGGACTCGGTCTCCAGCAGCGCGCGCACGGCGAGCAGCTGGTCGGCCTCCTCTACCGTGGGTACGTGCACGAACGCGCCCTGGCCGGGGTGCAGGTCGACCCAGCCCTCACCGCTGAGCTGCTGCAGAGCCTCGCGCACCGGCTGCCTGGAGACGCCGAGGAGATCGGCCAGCTCGCTCTCGACCAGGTGCTGGCCGGGCTTGAGCTGGCCGGAGACGATGAGTTCCTGGATGGCCTCGATGACGCTCTCCCGGAGCGTGGCGGGGCGGGGAATCTTGGTGGCCGCCGCCTGACCGGCCTGATCCGACAGCAACATGGTCACGACTCCAGGGGCTGCGTTAGTGTTTTTCGTCGACTGCCTACAGCATACCGTTTGCTTGATTGACCCGGCTCGTGAACCTCGTCACAAGGGAATGGTCACGGGCAGGCCCGGGATGCGCAGGCGGGGCGAGGCCAGGGCCGGGACGGCGGCCAGTGCGGCGGCGGCCAGGAGGGCGGCCGTGGGGGCGGTGAGGGCGATCAGCGCCAGGACGACGGCGACGACGCCGGCGAGGGCCTTGGCGCTGTAGACGACGGCGTGGATCTCGCCGGCCCGCTCGACCCCGAAGAACTCGCGGACGAGGCTGGCGAGGAGCGGGTAGAAGGCCCCGCCGCCCAGACCCGCGGCGACGACGCCCAGCCACAGCAGCGTCCCGCCACCGGCCATGCCGCTCGCCGCCAGCAGGAACTGGCCCAGTGCGAGCGCGCCCAGGACCACGGCGAGGACCCTCCGGCGGCCGAACAGCTCGGAGGCGCGCATGGCCACCGACCGGCTCGCCCCGTTCAACGCCACCAGCACGGCGACCGCGGCCCACGACCCCGAGGCCCCCACCACGATCACGTCGAACACCGACACCGCGCCCGCGCACGTCAGGATCAGGGCAAGCGCCGGCAGCGTCCGCGTGCGCAACGCCTGGGGCAGCCCGAACTGCTTGGCGGCGTCGGGGGTGACGCGGAGGCGCGCCGCGTCCAGGGCGTGCGAGCGCGGGTCCACGTCGTCGGGCCACCACAGCGCCGGGGCGAGCCGCAGGCGGCGGGCCGCGGCCCCGATGGCGGTCACCGCGACGACGGCGGCGACCAGGAAGGCGGCCGGGGTCGCACCCGGGGCGATCCCCGCCCACACCAGCAGCGGGACGGCCCCGTAGCCGAAGGCGCCGGTGATCAGGCCCACCCGGGCCGCCGGCCGATCCGGGAACCAGGAGGAGACGACCTCGCCGCACACTCCGTAGACCAGCCCCGCGCCCAGCCCGCCGAGCAGCGCGTAGCCGACGAAGGCCACCAGGCCGCCGCCCACGGGCCCTGGGCCGGTCAGCGCGGCCGTGAAGATCCCTGGGCCGGTCGGTGCGGCCGTGAACATCCCCGGGCCGGTCAGTGCGGCCGTGAACAGCCCGGCCCCGCTGAGCGCCGCCCCGGCGGACAGCGCGGTGCGCACGCTCAGGCGGCCACGCCGCACGAGGTGAAGAGCGGGCAGCGCGCCCGCGGCCTGGCCGGCGATCCACACCGCCAAGAGGGTCAGCCCGGTGGACTCGCGGGCGAGGAGCGCGGCGTAGCCGTACTGGAGCGGGCTGATCGCCGCCATGGCGGCCCAGGCCAGCCAGAACATGCGGGTGCGGTCGGCGGGGACGGGTCCAGGGAGGTAGGAGCGCCCACGCCAGTCCCTAATTGCATTCTCCATACTGTATGGAATATCCAGAATACGAGGCACTGTCGAGACCTAGACGGAGGATACTCCATACGGTATACCGTAGACAAAGGAGGCTCGAATGGACCTGTACGAGTACCAGGCGAAGGAGCTCTTCGGGCGTCACGGGATCCCCGTCCCGGCAGGCAAGGTCGCGGCCACCCCGGCCGAGGCCCGCGAGATCGCCGCCGAGCTGAACGCGCCCGTTGTCATCAAAGCCCAGGTGAAGACCGGCGGACGGGGCAAAGCAGGCGGGATCCGACCGGCGGCCGGGCCGGTCTCGGCCGAGCAGGAGGCCGCCCGCGTGCTCGGGATGGACATCAAGGGACACCTCGCGCGCCGCGTGCTGGTCGAGGCCGCGACCGTGCCGTTCGAGGAGTACTACGCGGCCTTCCTGGTGGACCGCGCCGAGGGCGGCTTCCTGGCGATGGTGTCGGGACAGGGCGGCATGGAGATCGAGGAGCTGGCGGCCACCGACCCCGACGCCATCGTGAAACTGCCGATCGACCCGGTGACCGGGGTGGACGCGGACACCGCGCGGCTGCTGGCGGCCAAGGCGGGCCTGCCCGAGCAGGCGGCCGACGCGCTGGAGCGGCTGTGGAAGGTGCTGGTCGCCGAGGACGCGCTGCTGGTCGAGGTCAACCCGCTGATCTGCACGACCGACCAGCGGATCGTGGCGCTCGACGGCAAGGTCACCCTCGACGACAACGCGTACTTCCGGCACGCGTGGGAGTACGCCGAACGTACCGACAGCCTGGAGGACCGGGCCAGGGCCAAGGGGCTGAACTACGTCAAGCTCGACGGCACCGTCGGGATCATCGGCAACGGCGCGGGCCTGGTCATGAGCACGCTGGACGTGGTGGCGGGGGCGGGCGCGGCCCCCGCCAATTTCCTGGACATCGGCGGCGGCGCGTCCGCCCAGGTCATGGCCGACGGGCTGGAGATCATCCTGGCCGACCCCGACGTACGGTCGGTTCTGGTCAACGTCTTCGGCGGCATCACGGCCTGCGACGCGGTGGCCAACGGCATCGTCACCGCGCTCCAGCTTCTCGGCGAGCGCGGCCACGGCCGGCCCATCGTCGTACGGCTGGACGGCAACAACGCCGAGGTGGGCCGGCGCATCCTCAGCGAGGCGCGGCACCCGGCGGTCCGGCAGGTCTCCACCATGGACGGCGCCGCCGAGACGGCGGCCAGACTCGCGGCAGGTGCGTGAGATGGCGATCTTTCTGACCAAGGACAGCCGGGTGCTCGTGCAGGGCATGACCGGCGCGGAGGGCACCAGGCACACGGCCCGCATGCTGGCCGCCGGCACCGACGTCGTGGCCGGTGTGACGCCGGGCAAGGGCGGGCGGTCGGTGGACTTCGGCGAGCGCACGGTGCCGGTGTTCGGCTCCGTGGCCGAGGCGGTGGCCGAGACCGGGGCGGACGTGTCGGTGGTGTTCGTGCCGCCGCGGTTCACCGGCGGCGCCGTGGAGGAGGCCGTGGCGGCGGGCGTGCCGCTGTGCGTGGTGATCACCGAGGGCGTGCCCGTGCACGACGCGGTGCGCTTCCGGGCCCTCGCGAACGGACGTACCAGGATCATCGGCCCCAACTGCCCGGGCCTGATCAGCCCCGGGCAGTCGTCGGCCGGGATCATCCCCGCCGACATCACCTCCGCCGGGCGCATCGGCCTGGTCTCGAAGTCCGGCACGCTGACGTACCAGCTCATGTACGAGCTGCGCGACCTCGGCTTCTCCACCTGCGTGGGCATCGGCGGCGACCCGGTGGTCGGCACCACGCACATCGACTGCCTGAAGGCGTTCCAGGAGGACCCGGGCACCGACGCCATCGTCATGATCGGCGAGATCGGCGGCGACGCCGAGGAGCGGGCCGCCGCCTACATCGCCGAGCACGTCACCAAGCCGGTCGTGGCGTACGTGGCCGGGTTCACCGCCCCTGAGGGCAAGACGATGGGGCACGCGGGCGCGATCGTGTCGGGCTCGTCCGGCACCGCCCAGGCGAAGAAGGAGGCCCTGGAGGCGGTCGGCGTGCGGGTCGGCAAGACCCCGTCGGAGACCGCCCGGTTGATGCGGGGGTTGTTGTGAGGTTCGACGTCAATCTGTCCATCCTCTTCACGGACCTGCCGCTGCTGGAGCGGCCGGCCG
The DNA here is from genome assembly GCF_008065375.1 of Nonomuraea sp. SYSU D8015. Lineage (GTDB taxonomy): Bacteria > Actinomycetota > Actinomycetes > Streptosporangiales > Streptosporangiaceae > Nonomuraea. Next base: position 755,281 of record NZ_VJYI01000003.1, on the reverse strand, counting down.
CGGCGGCCAAGAACGGGTTCGACGCCGTCGAGCTGTGGTGGCCGTTCGACACCCCCGACCCGACCGGCGCGGAGCTCGCGGCGCTGCGGCAGGCCGTCGAGGAGGCCGGGGTGCGGCTCGTCGGGCTGAACTTCGACGCCGGCGACATGGCCGCCGGCGAGCGCGGCCTGCTGGCCAGGCCGGACGGCTCGGCCCGCTTCCAGGCCAACATCGAGCCCGCGGTCCGCCTGGCGGGCGAGCTGGGCTGCGGGGTGCTCAACGCCCTGTACGGCAATGGCCCGGACACCGATCGCGACCTGGCCGTGGCCAACCTGCGGAGGGCGGCCGACGCCGCGGCCGGCATCGGCGCGACCGTGGTGGTGGAGGCGCTCAACTCCCACGAGAACCCGAAATATCCGATCACGTCGTCAGAGGCGGCGTTCGCCATGATCGACGAGGTGGACAGGGAGAACGTGGCCTTCCTGGCCGACCTCTATCACCTGCACCGGATGGGCGAGGACGTGCTCGCGCTCATCGACGGGCACTGCCCGCGCTTCGGCCACGTGCAGATCGCCGACGACCCCGGCAGGGGACGGCCGGGGAGCGGCCGCATGCCGTACCCCGAGATCTTCGCGCGGCTGGAGGCCGCGGGCTACCGGGGCCACGTCGGCCTGGAATACCGGCATGAGGGGCCGGGCGCGTTCGACTGGAGGTCGGCATGAAGATCGGGTTCGTCGGCTTGGGGATCATGGGTAGCCCGATGGCGGCCAACCTCCTCAAGGCCGGACATGTCGTGACTGGATATGACGTGAGCTCGGCGCGGGTGGACCAGCTCGCCGACCTCGGCGGCAAGGGCGCCTCCAGCGTGGTGGAGGCGGTCGCCGGGGCGGACGTGGTGATCACGATGCTGCCCGACTCGCCGCAGGTCGAGGAGGTCGCGCCGCTGGTCATCGAGTACGGCAGGCCCAACCTCCTCTACATCGACATGAGCACCATCAAGCCCGAGACCTCCCGCTGGGTGGCGGAGAAAGCGGCGGCCGTCGGCGTACGGGCGCTGGACGCCCCGGTCAGCGGCGGCGAACGCGGCGCCGTGGACGGCACACTCTCGATCATGGTGGGCGGCGCGCCCGAGGACGTCGAGGCGGCCCGCCCGATCCTGTCGGCGCTCGGCACGACCGTGGTCCACGTCGGCCCCGCCGGGGCCGGGCAGACCGTCAAGGCGGCCAACCAGCTCGTCGTCGGCGGCATCTACGGGCTGGTGTCGGAGGCCATCGTGCTGCTGGAGGCCTCCGGCGTGGACCCGGCGGCCGGGCTCGACGTGCTCGCGGGCGGCCTGGCCGGCTCCCGGATCCTGGAGCTCAAGCGGCACACCATGGTCAAGCGCGAGTTCACCCCGGGCTTCCGTATCGACCTGCACCACAAGGACATGGGCATCGCCGTCGCCGCCGCCCGAGCGGCCGGGGTCAGCCTGCCGCTCACCGGGCAGGTCGCCCAGCTCGTGGCCGCGGCCAGGGCGCAGGGCCACGGCTCGCTCGACCACTCCGCCCTGCTCAAGGTCGTCGAAAGGCTCAACGGATGAAACGGATGCCCTGTATGGAGGCCGTGGTCGCGGTGCTGGAGTCGGAGGGGGTGGACACCGTCTTCGGCATCCCCGGGGCGGCCATCCTGCCGCTCTACGCCGCGCTCCAGCACAGCTCGATCCGGCACGTCACGGTACGCCACGAGGAGGGCGGCACCCACGCCGCCGACGGCTGGGCCAGGGTCACGGGGAACGTCGGCGTCTGCATCGGCACGTCGGGACCGGCCGGCACCAACATGATCACCGGCCTCTACACCGCCCTGGCCGACTCGATCCCGATGATCTGCGTCACCGGCCAGGCCGTCAGCTCCAAGCTGCACCAGGAGGCGTTCCAGGCGGTCGACATCGTGGAGATCGCCCGGCCGGTGACCAAGTGGGCGGTGCAGCTCAAGGAGCCCGCCCAGGCGCCGTGGGTGTTCAGGGAGGCGTTCAGGATCGCGCGCTCCGGGCGGCCCGGGCCCGTGCTCATCGACCTGCCGATCGACGTGCAGCGCGGCACCTGCCTGTACGACCGGGACCTCGACGCGCCGCTGCCCGTCGAGGAGCCGAGGCCGCTGCCCAAGGCGATCCGCAGGGCCGTGGACCTGGTGGAGGAGGCCAGACGGCCGCTCATCCTGGCCGGCGGCGGCGTGATCATCGCTGACGCGGCCGAGGAGCTGCGCGCGCTGGCCGAGCACCTCCAGGTGCCGGTGCAGGTGACGCTCATGGGCAAGGGCGCCTTCCCCGAGGACCACCCGCTGTTCGCCGGCATGGCGGGCATCCAGACGCAGACGCGGTGGGGCAACGCCGCGTTCCTGGAGAGCGACCTGGTGCTGGCCGTGGGGGCGCGGTTCGGCGACCGGCACACCGGCGACCTCGAGGTCTACCGCCGCGGCCGGAAGTTCGTCCACGTGGACATCGAGCCCACGCAGATCGGCAAGGTCTTCGAGCCCGACCTCGGGATCGTCGGGCATGCCCGGCCGGTCCTCGCGGAGCTGCTGGAGGAGGCCCGCGGCCGCACCTCTTCCAAAGACCGTGACAAGTGGGTGCGCAAGGTCGCCGACCTGCGGCGGACGATGCTCCGGCGCGACGACTTCGACGACGTGCCGATCAAGCCGCCACGGGTGTTCAAGGAGATCAACGAGTTCTTCGACCGGGACACCACGTTCGTCACCGCGATCGGGCTCTACCAGATCTGGTCGGGCCAGTTCCAGACCACGTACCTGCCGCGCCGCTACCTTGTCTGCGGCCAGGCCGGGCCGCTGGGCTGGGAGGTGCCGGCCGCCATGGGCGTCAAGTGCGCCCATCCCGAGCGGCAGGTCGTGGCCGTGGTGGGCGACTACTCCTTCCAGTTCCTCATGGAGGAGGTCGCGGTGGCGGCCCAATACCGCATCCCCTTCGTCATCGTCATGATCAACAACGAGTACCTGGGCCTCATCAGGCAGGCCGAGATCCCGTACGGCATGAACTACGCCGTGGACCTGCACTACGGGGAGGGCGGCATCGACCATGTCAAGGCCATGGAGGCGTTCGGCTGCCCGGCCCGCCGGGTGGAGCTGCCCGGCGACATCCGCGACGCGCTGGCCTGGGCGTCGGCCGAGGCGGCGCGCGAGCGGCTGCCGGTCCTGGTGGAGGTGATGGTGGAGCGCGAGGCCAACGCCGCCATGGGCCCCTCACTGGAAGCGATCAAGGAGTTCGAGCCGCTGCCCGAGCTCATCACCGCCGACTGGTCCGACTGAAGGAGGACGCACATGCGGCTCAAGCCGGGTACGTCCTGGCGCGACGCCTACGACCGCTGCTGCTCGGTCGCGCCGGAGGCGTTCCACGACGACAGGGTGCTCAACCACTGGGGCGGCATCTGGCACCGCGACGGACGCCCGGTGCCCGGTTTCTCGCCCCTTGACGGCACCGCCATCGCCGGTCTGCCCAGGCTCGACCGAGCCGGCGCGGGCCGCGCGGTGGCGGGCGCCGTCGACGAGCACCGGCGCTGGCGGCACACCCCGCTCGCGGAGCGCAAGGCCATGGTGTCGGCGGCCGTCGAGTCCATGGCCGCCCACCGCGACCTGCTGGCCCTGCTGCTGGTCTGGGAGATCGGCAAGCCGTGGAAGACGGCCTGCGCGGACGTGGACCGCTGCCTGGACGGGGTCCGGTGGTACGTCGCGGAGATCGACCGCATGGTCGCCGGGCGTACCCCGCTGCCCGGGCCGGTCAGCAACATCGCCAGCTGGAACTATCCGATGAGCGTGCTCATGCACGCCATGCTGGTGCAGGCGCTGGCCGGCAACGCGGTCATCGCCAAGACCCCCACGGACGGCGGCCTGTGCTGCCTCACCCTGGCCTGCGCGCTGGCCGTCCGTGAAGGGCTGCCGTTCACGCTGGTCAGCGGGGGAGGGGCGGAGCTGTCGCCGGTGCTGGTCGCCGGGCAGGCCCTCGGCTGCGTGTCGTTCGTGGGCGGCAGGGACGCCGGGGCCAAGGTCGCCACCTCCCTGGCCGACCTCGGCCGGCGGCACGTGCTGGAGCAAGAGGGCCTCAACTGCTGGGGCGTGTGGGAGTACGGCGGCTGGGAGCTGCTCACCCGGCAGATCCGCGCGTCGTTCGACTACGGCAAGCAGCGCTGCACCGCCTATCCGCGGTTCGTGGTGCAGCGGTCGCTGTTCCACGAGTTCCTACGGGCGTACCTGGCCGCGGTCGGATCGCTGCGCTTCGGGCACCCGCTCGCGGTCGACGGCCCGGACGACCCGCTGCCGGAGCTGGACTTCGGCCCGCTGATCAACGCCTCGAAGGCCAAGGAACTGGCCGACCAGGTGGACGAGGCCGTCGCGCGCGGCGGCGTGCCGCTGCATCGCGCGTCCCTGGACGCCGGACACTTCCTGCCAGGGCAGGATATTTCGGCCTATTTTCCGCCGACGGCCCTCCTCAACCCGCCCCGCTCCTCGCCCCTCCACCACGCCGAGCCCTTCGGCCCGGTCGACACGATCGTGCTGGTGGACACGGAGGCGGAGCTGCTGGCCGCCATGAACGCCAGCAACGGCGCCCTCGTCGCCACCCTCTCCTGCGACGAGGAGGAGACCTTCCACCGCCTGGCCCCCGAGGTCCGCGCCTTCAAGGTCGGCCACAACCGCCCGCGCTCGCGCGGCGACCGCGAGGAGCTCTTCGGCGGCCTCGGCGCCTCCTGGCGCGGCGCGTTCGTCGGCGGTGAGCTGCTGGTGCGGGCCGTCACCATAGGCCCGGACGCCGAGCGCCTCCCCGGCAACTTCCCGCACTACACACTGCTCCCCTAGTGTCATCTCACGTTTCGTGATTGTCATGGCACGGAGAGCGATCACGTGCTGTCATGGGTCTCGTCCCCTTCACCTTCCGACGAGAACCTCCGATGCCATCACGTTCCCGTGCCCGCGGCGACGTACGTCGCCGGACGCCGAAAGAGAAGCCATCCCGAGGAAAGGAGCCCGGCAGACGGCCCGGCCGCCGAACGTTCCTGATGTGGCTGGCCGGCGCCGTGCTGATCCCCGTCGTCGCCGCGATACCCGCGTACGTCGAGTTCCTCGGCGACGACCCGCCCCAGCAGGCCGCGAAGGCGGCGCAGGCGCGGCTCCCGTCCTTCGCCCGGGCCACGAAGATCACCTACGCGGGTTCCGGCGTGCTGTACGCGATCTTCAATGACGGAACCCTGCACCGATTCGTCCACGCCGATCCGGAAGGCGGCGGCGCCCGGTGGCTGACCCCGCAAGGAGAGGAACTCGGCGGCGGCTGGAACCGTTTCCGCTGGCTGGAGGCGGGAGCGAACGGCTCGCTCTACGCGGTGGACGCGTCGGGAGAGCTGTTCCGCTTCACGTACCAGCCCGGCGCCCGTCTGGAGGCCGACTCCGGCCGGAGCATCGGCCAAGGGTTCAACGTGTTCGAGGATGTCTCCGCCGTTCCCGGGAACGGCTCGGACCAGATCATCTACGGCCTGCGCCCGAACGGCGACCTGTGCTGGCATCGCTATCTCGGCCCCGAAGCCGCGGAAGCGTGGGCGAACGCCGGTCGCTGCAAGGTGATCAAGCGGGGCTGGCAGCGCTACCGCCGCATCATCGCCTTGGATGACGGCGTCCTGTTCACCATCGACGAACGCGGAAACCTCCACTGGCACCGCCAGCGCGAGCCCGAGAAGGGCGGCACGGCCTGGTACAGAGACGACTACGAGCCCAACGGCATCGGATGGCTCATGGACCTGGACGAGACGGCCTTTCGAGGCGTCTTCTACGCCCTGCTCCGCAACGGTGAGCTCAGATGGTTGAAGTACGTCGAACCAGGCGTGTACAAACCCGGCTACACCGGATGGACACACCTCGGCAGACCGCTGTTCCCCGCCGGGGAGCCCGCCTAGATCAGACCGAAGCGGGTCGCCGCGAGCAGCGCGAGGAAGACGATCATGGCGACCCGCAGCAGCTTCCCGCCGACCTGCAGCGACGGCCACGACAAGTACGCCAGCCAGCCCACGAACGCCAGCACCACCAGCGCCGCCACCCCGCCCAGCGGATTGGCCACGGCGAACCCGGCCAGCAGCAGGACCACCAGCACCACCGGCGCCACCCACCGCGGCACCTGCGTGAACAGGAAGGTCATCGGCACGGCGCTGCGCTGCTCCACGGCCTTGCGCAGCCCGGTCGCGCCCGGCGTGAAGAACCGCTCACCCTGAGGGAGCGGACGCTTGTTGTTCGAGGCGTTGTCGGAGCCCACGCCCAGAGCCTACGGGAGAGCGCACATGCTGCGTACGAAGCGGACCTCAACTCTTGACGGCCTCTGCGATCTGCAGGGCGGCCTGGGCGGGCGTGGGGTGCGTGGTGCCGACGACCTCGGCCTCCCCATGCGCCGACCTTCTCGGCGTCGAACACCCGTGAATCCGGGATCAGCGGCTGCACGAGTGCACTGGTCGTCGTCTTGCCCGCGCCGTGGGTGCCGTTGAGCCATACGGACAGACGTGATCATGAACCGGACCATCCCAACAAGGGATGGTCTTAGGCTGTTCAGGTGCTCGCCGTGATCCGATACACCGTCCCAGAGTCCCAGTCCCAAGACTTCGTCAAGCAGAGCCAGGCGATCCTCGACACGTTCGCCGCGCAACCCGGGTTTCAGCGCGGCAGGGTGGCCCGTTCGGTCGATGAGCCCAATCTGTGGGCGCTGGTCACGGAATGGGAGGGCGCCGGGTTCTACCGCAGAGCGCTCTCCGCCGCCCGGATGGCGATGTATCCGCTGATGATTCTCATGGTCAACGAACCCAGTGCATTCGAGGACGTCTACACCCAGGACGGGGCATAGGATTACTCCCGCGCGACAGTGTGCGGCCGTCCCCTAAGCTGGGATCTCATCAATTCACCTCGCCGACCTCCAGCCGGAAAGAGAATCAACCAAATGGCACGACGCACCGACGTCATGGACACCATCGTCAGCCTCGCCAAGCGCCGCGGGCTCGTTTACCCGTCGAGCGAGATCTACGGCGGACTTCGCGCGTCGTGGGACTACGGTCCACTGGGTGTCGAGCTGAAGAACAACGTCAAGCGGCAGTGGTGGCTGTCCATGGTCCAGGCCCGGGAAGACATCGTGGGTCTCGACTCCTGCGTCATCCTGGCGCCCGAGGTGTGGCGGGCCAGCGGCCACGTCGACACGTTCACCGACCCGCTCACCGAGTGCCTGTCCTGCCACAAGCGCTTCCGCGCCGATCACCTCATCGAGGCGTACGAGGAGAAGAACGGCAAGTCGCCCGAGGGGGGCCTGGCCGACATCACCTGCCCCAACTGCGGCAACAAGGGCACCTTCACCGAGCCCCGGCAGTTCAGCGGTCTGCTCAAGACGTTCCTCGGCCCGGTCGAGGACGAGTCCGGCCTGGCCTACCTGCGGCCCGAGACCGCGCAGGGCATCTTCATCAACTACCTCAACGTCCAGCAGTCCGCGCGCAGGAAGATCCCGTTCGGCATCGGCCAGATCGGCAAGTCGTTCCGCAACGAGATCACGCCGGGCAACTTCATCTTCCGCACCCGCGAGTTCGAGCAGATGGAGATGGAGTTCTTCGTCAAGCCGGGCACGGACGAGGAGTGGCACCAATACTGGATCGACGAGCGCTTCCGCTGGTACTCCGACCTGGGCATCAGCAAGGACAACCTGCGGCTCTACGAGCACCCCAAGGACAAGCTGTCCCACTACTCCAAGCGCACCGTCGACATCGAATACCGCTTCAACTTCGCCGGCTCGGAGTGGGGTGAGCTCGAGGGCATCGCCAACCGCACCGACTTCGACCTCTCCTCCCACTCCAAGGCGTCGGGCGTCGACCTCAGCTTCTTCGAGCAGGACACCGGGGAGCGCTACGTCCCCTACGTCATCGAGCCGGCGGCCGGCGTCGACCGCGCCACGCTGACGTTCCTGCTCGACGCCTACAGCGAGGACGAGGCCCCCAACGCCAAGGGCCAGATGGAGAAGCGCACGGTCATGCGGCTCGACCACCGGCTCGCGCCGGTCAAGGCCGCGGTGCTGCCGCTCTCGCGCAACGCCGACCTCTCGCCGAAGGCCCGCGACCTGGCCGCGCAGCTGCGCCGCCGCTGGAACGTCGAGTTCGACGACGCGGGCGCGATCGGCCGCCGCTACCGGCGCCAGGACGAGATCGGCACGCCGTTCTGCATCACGATCGACTTCGACACGCTGGAAGACCAGGCGGTGACGATCCGCGAGCGCGACAGCATGGCCCAGGAGCGCATCGCCATCGAGGGCGTCGAGTCCTACCTGCGCCAGCACCTGAACGACTAGTTTCTCGGGTGACCGCACGGCCGCCCGCCGTTCCTTCGGCGGGCGGCCGTCGTTCGTGTGAAGACCCTTCCTTTACGGCGGCGCCGAGTGGGCTCCTGCCGCCGCACTTCGGCCGAGGGCCCTCCAGGGAGACGCTCCTCCGCCTCACCGCCGCGCCACCGTGACGCGCGTCCGCTTACCAGACTCCGTGGGCGCGGCTTTCCCCGGCTCCGTGGGTGCGTGGAAAGCGGTGGTTCGGGTTCGTCGTCCTGATTCCCCGTCAGCCTCCAAGCGGTCCAGAGGCGGCGCCGGATCCGGTGTGTCCGGATGCGGCCGTCGTGATTGACAAGACCCCGGCATACACGGAGATTGCGGGCAATCCCTAGCGGCATTCGGGGCCCGACTTTCTCGGAGGCGCGATGAAGCGCACGTTCATCATGATCGCCGGCATGATCCTGTTACTCGGTTCGTTCACCGTTCCCCCAGCCTCGGCGGTGCCCGAACCGGCGGCGGGCCCTGACGGCGTCTTCGTCTACACCGGCGAGCTGACCGAGGCCCAGATGGCCGAGCTCGTCGGGGCGGGGGTCGATCGGGAGGAGATGAGGATCGTCAAGCGGGCGGACGGAAAGGTCACCATCGAGGTGATCCTCGCCTCCGCGCTGGCCGAATCACTCTCCAAGCAGGGCATCACCCTCAAGGCCCAGACCGCGAACCGGGCGCGCCTGGCGCAGAAAGGCGACGGGGTCTTCAAACGCTACGCGGGCGCCGGAGGCATCCGCGAGGAGATCATCGCCGCGGCCAACGCCAAATCGGGCATCGCGAAGGTCGTCGAGCTCGGCAACAGCCTCAACGGCACGCCGATCACGGCGATCAAGGTGACCAAGGACGCCCGCAAGCTGCGTGACGGCACCCGCCCGGCCATGCTGTACCTCGCCGCCCAGCACGCGCGTGAGTGGATCACGCCCGAGATGGTGCGGCGGCTGATGCACCACATCCTCAACGGCTACGGGGGCAACGCCGAGCTGACCAAGCTCGTGAACACCACGGAGCTGTGGTTCCTGCCGGTGGCCAACCCCGACGGCTACGACTACTCCTTCACGCCGGACAACCGGCTGTGGCGCAAGAACCTGCGGGACAACGACGGCGACGGTCAGATCACCAGCAACGACGGCGTCGACCCCAACCGCAACTTCGCCTACAAGTGGCGCTACGACGACGAGGGCTCATCGAGCCTGTTCAGCAGCCAGACCTACCGCGGCAAGGCGGCTCAGTCCGAGCCGGAGACCGTGGCGCTGGACAACCTGACCAAGCGGGTGAAGTTCAGGTACATGCTGAACTACCACTCCGCGGCCATGCTCCTGCTGTACGGCATCGGCTGGCAGCAGGCCACCCCGTCGCCCGACGACCTGATCTTCGAGGCGCTGCTGGGCGACGACGCGAATCCGGCGGTGCCGACGTACGACCCCGACATCGGGGCCGAGCTCTATACCACCAACGGCGAGACCGACGGGCACATGACCAACCTGCGCGGCATCATGTCGATCACGCCGGAGATGTCCACGTGCGAGGCCGCGGCCGAGCGCAACCCGAATGACGAGTGGACGCTCGAGGACTGCGTCGGCGGGCTCGGATTCACCTTCCCCGACGACGAGGAGCTGATCCAGGAGGAGTTCACCATGAACCTCCCCCTGGCGCTCGCCACGGCCAAGACCGTGCACACGCCCGACAAGCCGGTCTCCGTGGTCGGGCGCACGGTGCCCGACTTCGCGCCGGACTCCTTCACCGTCTCGTACGGCGACCCGCAGCCGGTGGCCGTGACCGCCCGCAGGTCCCTGCTGGGCAAGGTGCTGCGCTTCCGCATCAACGGCGGCCCGGCGCAGGTCAGGCCGCTCAGCGAGTGGAAGGGCGGTGAGCGGTACGGCGACGAGAACGACCTGTACTTCGCCGAGTACCGGGGCACGGTGAGCGGGGCGAAACCGGGTGACAAGGTCGAGGTCTGGTTCCAGGGCTTCAAGCCCGGGACCGGCGTCGTCTCCAGCCCGCACTTCACCTACACGCTGGCCAAGGACTCCGGGGCGAAGGTCCTCGTGATCGCCAACGAGGACTACACCGGCTTCAACCCGGACTATCCGGCGTCGGTGACCGCGCCCAAGTACGCCGCGAAGTACCAGCAGGCGCTCAAGGCCGCCGGGTACGCCTCCGAGACCTGGGACGTCGACTCCCAGGGCGTGCCCCACCATCTCGGCGTGCTGTCGCACTTCAAGGGCATCGTGTGGGAGCTGGGCGACAACCGGCTGTCCATGGACCAGCAGGACGTGGTGACCGTAACCCCACTGGGCGATCTGCCCGACGCCGACGTCAAACCGTCGCAGCAGTACCTGACCGTCGCCATCCGCGACTACCTCAACGAAGGAGGCAAACTCCTCTACACCGGCGAGACGGCCGCGTACTACGGCATCCTCGACACGATCGTCGGCGGCATCTACTACGGCATCGACGGCAACCCGGACGGCGACTGCGTGGTCACCACCATCCAGGGGTTGTTCGACGAGTGCCTGCTGCTCGCCGACGACTTCACCCAGTACTACATGGGGGTTGGCGGCCGCATCCCGCGCGAGAACCCCGCCGGTTTCACCGGCACCGGTCCGCTTGCCGGGGTGAGCGGCACGTTCGGCGGCCCGGCCACGGCCGACAACCCGGTGGACGAGGCCGGCGTCCTGCAGCCCATGGGCACGGACTTCCCGCGCTTCACCGGCACGCCGGCGGCGGACTACCAGCTCGGCACCCCTGGGCCGTTCGACCCGATCGAAGGCCAGTGGTACGTCAGGGGCGCTCATGCCGACGACTCGTACATGCGGCTGACCAGGACGATCGACCTGGGCTCCGTGACGGCGGCGCAGCAGCCGCGGCTGGCGTTCCAGCTGTCCTTCGACACCGAGCCCGGCTACGACAACGTCATCGTCGAGGCCCACACGGTCGGTCAGGACAACTGGACGACGCTGCCGGACCTCAATGGCGGCACCGACACCGCCGTGCCGACGGAGTGCGAGGCCGGGTTCCTCCTGGAGGAGCACCCCTGGCTGCTGCACTACCTGACCCCCGGCAACCCGTGCACGGCGACCGGGGCCAGCGGCTCCTGGAACCGGTTCACCGGGAACTCGGGCGGCTGGCAGCAGGTGGCCTTCGACCTGTCCGCCTACGCGGGGCAGCAGGTCGAGGTGTCGATCAGCTACGTGACCGACCCCGCCACCGGCGGCGTGGGCGCGTTCGTCGACGACACCCGGGTCACCACCACCGGCGGCACGCTGGACGCCGAGGGCTTCGAGTCGGGGCTCGGGCCGTGGGCCGTTCCCGGGCCTCCGGCGGGCAGCCCGACGGGCGGCGGCGACTTCGTCCGCGCCGAGGCCGACAAGACGGCGGCCGTGACCACCAAGGACACGGTGCTGCTGGGGTTCGGGCTGGAGCAGTTGGCGAACGACAGTGAGCGGAACGCGACCGTGAAGAAGGTGATGAAGTATCTGATCGGCTGACACGCGCATGACCGACGGCCACCCTCACCGGGGGTGGCCGTCTTTCCGCACCGGCCGCCTCAGCACCGCGCCCGCGGGTCGGACATCCACCCGCCGAGGCCCGCCCCATCCGCATCCAACCCCTTCCCCGGAGGACGGGCCCCCCTCCGCCGGTCGGCGTCATGACACTTGGGGCTTGCCGGGGCGGAGGCACGCCCTCGCCGTTGGGCCTGCGCTCCCTTTCACCTCCCGCCCCCTGAAGGACGGCCGCCCACCGCCTGCCGGCGGCACCAGGGGCCTGCCGGGGCGGTGGGTGGCCGGGTGTTCGCGGACGAGGGCACGCGGGCCGCGGCGTGAAGGATCGTCCGACGGCAGGCCGTGGCGCGGGTGGGTGGTCAGGACAGGTGGCGGTCGAACCAGGACAAGACGCGTTCGTACGCCTGCGCCGCCGCCTCGGCGTTGTACCGCTGACCCGTGTCGTTGAAGAACGCGTGCCCCACCCCGGGGAACGTCACGATCTCGTGCGTCAGCCCCGCCTTCTCCAGGGCGGCCTCGGCCGCGTCCCTGGTGGCGTTCACCCGGTCGTCCTGCTCGGCGTACACCCCGAGGACGGCCGCCTTGCTGCCGGTCATGTCGGCGTTCTCCGGCAGCGGTCCGTAGAACGGGACGGCGGCGGACAGCCGGGGCTCCGCCGACGACAGCAGCAGCCAGGTCATCCCGCCGCCGAAACAGAAGCCCATCATGCCCAGCTTCGCCCCTTCGGCACGCCGCGCCAGCTCACCCACCGCCGCCTTCATGTCGGCCACGAACCGCTCCGGCGGGATCTCCCCGAGCTTGGCGGTGGCCGCGGCGGTGTCGGTGAAGGAGGCGGTGCCGCCCTCGCGGGACAGCAGGTCGAGGGCCAGGGCCGAGTAGCCGCTCGCGGCCAGGCGGCCGGCGACCGAGCGGATGTGGTCGGTGAGGCCGCGGTTCTCGTGGATCACCAGGACCGCGCCCTTCGCGTCCCCCTCCGGGGCCGCCCACGCGGCCTGTAGCGTCGAGCCCCCCGGCCCCGCGAACGTGATCGCCTGCGTCGGCAGCGGCGAGGGCCCCGCCGGGCTGGCCTGAGCGGTGGTGGCGGCGGGGGCGGGCGAGGTCGCCGGGGTGGCGGGCGCGGCCGGTTCCGCCGGCGCGCCGCACCCCGCCAGGAGCGCGGTGGCCGCGGGCAGGCCGAGGCCCAGCAGCGCGAGCCGCCGCAGTGCCTCGCGGCGGGGGATCAGGCCGTCCGCGTGGTCGAGGGCCACCTCTTCTGCGAGATAGCGCTGGATGGGCGTCATGTCGGAGGTCTACCGCCGACGACCGAAAAATCGTGTAAAGGCGAGGGTTACGCAGGTTTTCGCGGTCTCTTGATGACATGCCTACTAAGCCCGATATGAGGCCTACACGAGGGACAAGGAAATCCATGCGTACATCACGTTTCGCTGTTGTACTGCTGGCCGCCGGCGCGGCGCTCATGACGGGAAGCGCCGCGTTCGCAGAACCGGAGCCGAGCCACGCCCTGGAGCTGCGGATGGTCGTGGACGACTGCCCTGACAAGGCGGTGCAGCCGTGACGGATCCCGCGCTCCTGGAACGGGCGCTGTTCGAGGTCAAGCGGGTGATCGTCGGGCAGGACCACATGGTCGAGCGGCTGCTCGTGGCGGTGCTCGCCAAGGGGCACTGCCTGCTCGAAGGCGTGCCCGGCATCGCCAAGACGCTCGCCGCCGAGACGCTTGCCACCGTGGTCGGCGGCACGTTCGCGCGTATCCAGTTCACGCCCGACCTGGTGCCCGCCGACATCGTCGGCACCAGGATCTACCGGCCGTCGACCGAGAGCTTCGACATCGAGCTGGGCCCGGTCATGGCCAACCTGCTGCTGGCCGACGAGATCAACCGGGCGCCCGCGAAGGTGCAGTCCGCCCTGCTGGAGATCATGGCCGAGCGGCAGGTCAGCATCGGCGGCGTCACCCATGACGTGCCGACGCCGTTCCTGGTGCTGGCCACGCAGAACCCGATCGAGTCCGAGGGCGTCTACCACCTGCCCGAGGCGCAGCGTGACCGCTTCCTCATGAAGATCGACGTGGACTATCCCAGCGAATCGGAGGAGCTGGCGATCGTCTACCGCATGAGCGTGGACCCGCCGGAACCCCAGCCGATCCTCGATCCCGCCCAGGTCGTCGCGCTCCAGCGGCGGGCCGAGCAGGTGTTCGTGCACCACGCGGTCGCCGAGTACGCCGTCCGCCTCGTCTACGCCACCCGCGACCCCGACCGCTACGGCGTGCAGGACGTGCGGCGGCTCCTGGCGTTCGGTGCCAGCCCCCGGGCCACGCTGGGCCTGCTGGCGGCCGGCCGGGCGCTGGCGCTCATGCGGGGCCGCGACTACGTGCTGCCCGAGGACGTGCGGGACCTGGCGCTCGACGTGATGGCGCACCGGCTCGTGCTGTCCTTCGACGCCCTGGCCGACGGGGTGTCGCAGCGGGAGATCGTGAACCGGGTGGTGGCCGCCGTGCCGCTGCCGGTCATCGCCCCGCAGCAGGAGGGAGCCCAGCAGCAGGAGACCCTGCGTCAGGACGCCGTGGCATGAAGCCGTACCTGATCACAGAGCCCGCCCTGCGCAGGCTCGAGCTGACGATCACCAGGAGGCTGGATGGACTGCTCCAGGGTGAGCACCTGGGGCTGGTGCCAGGTCCGGGGAGCGAGCCGGCGGAGACCCGGCCGTACCAGGTGGGCGACGACGTGCGGCGGATGGACTGGAACGTCACCGCGCGTACGAACGAGCCCCACGTGCGCGATCTGGTCGCCGACCGGGAGCTGGAGATCTGGGCGCTGCTCGACGCGACCGCCAGCATGGACTTCGGCACCGCGGCGATGGAGAAGCGGGAGCTGGCCCTGTCGGCGCTGGCCGCGATCGGCTTCCTCACTCAGCGGACCGGCAACCGGATCGGCACCCACATGCTGCACGGGGGCGGCGTCAGGACGCTGCCCGCCAGGACGGGCCGGCCGCACCTGATGGCGGTGCTGCAGGCGGCGTTCGCGCTGCCCCGCACGCCGCCGGGCGTGGCCGAGCCGCTGCTCGGCGTGGCGGCCGAGCAGCTGGGCCGGGTGGTACGGCGGCGCGGCCTCATGGTCGTCGTGTCCGACTTCCTGGACGCGCCCGAGACGTGGGAGCTGCCCTTGCGCAAGCTCACCGCCCGGCACCAGGTGCTGGCCGTCGAGGTGCTCGACCCGCGGGAGCTGACCCTGCCCGACGTGGGGATCCTGACGCTGATCGACCCGGAGACCGGGCGGCGGCGCGAGGTCTCCACCTCCAGCGCGCGGCTGCGGCGCAGGTACGCCGAGGCGGCGGCCGGGCAGCGCGACGCCATCGCGCAGGCGATGCGCCGGGCCGGGGCCACCCATCTGCGGCTGCGTACCGACCGGGACTGGGTGCGAGATCTGGTCAAGCACGTCATGCGACAGCGCCGCCTGGCCGCGCTGGCCGCGAGCCCGGCCTTCCCGGCGGGCGTGACCGGCTCCGGCTCGACGGGCTCCGGCTTGATGGGCTCTGGCGCGGCAGGCCCCAGTCCGACTGGCCCCAACGCGGGCGGCCCCAACGCGGGCGGCCCCAATGCGGCAGGCCCCGTCAGGGGCGGCCCACCGGAAGGAGGTGACGCGGCGTGACCCTGCTCGCGCCCATCTGGCTGCTGCTGCTCATCCCCGTGGCCCTGCTGGCCGTCACTTACGTGGTGGTGACGCTGCGGCGCAGCGCGTACGCCGTCCGATTCACCAACCTCGACCTGCTCGACAAGGTCGCGCCCAAGGGGCCGGGCTGGCGCAGGCACCTGCCGGCGGCGGCGCTGCTGCTCATGTTCGCGCTGCTCGTCGTGGGCTTCGCCCGGCCGACCGCCGAGGTGACGGTGCCCAGGGAGCGGGCGACGATCATCGTGGCGTTCGACGTGTCCGCGTCCATGGGCGCCACCGACGTCTCCCCGAACCGCTTCGAGGCCGCCAAGCAGGCGGCCAGGCAGTTCGTGCAAGGGCTGCCGGAGCGCTTCAACCTGGGGCTGGTGCCGTTCTCCTCGGGGGCGTCGGTCGCCGTGCCGCCCACCACGGACCGGCAGGCCGTGCTGAGCGCGCTCGACCGGCTCTCCATGGACTCCGGCACCGCCATCGGCGATGCGGTCTTCTCCTCGCTGGAGGCCATCGCCTCGCTCGACTCCGAGGAGGAGGCGCCGCCCGCGCACATCGTGCTCCTGTCCGACGGCTCCAACACCACGGGCCGCACGGTCAGCGAGGCGGCGGCCGAGGCCGCCAACCGACGGGTCCCGGTCACCACCATCGCCTACGGTACGCCGGACGGCACGATCAATCTCTCCGGCCGCGACGTGCCCGTGCCGGTGGACGGCCCTGCGCTGCGCGGGCTGGCCGACGCGGCGGGCGGCGGTTTCTACGAGGCGGCGAGCGGCGACGAGCTGCAGGCCGTCTACGAGGACATCGGCAGCTCGGTCGGATTCCGGACCGAGCGTCAGGAGGTATGGCAGTGGTTCGTGGCGGCGGGACTGATCTCCGCGTTGATCGCGGCGGTGACGTCGATGCTGTGGTTCGCGAGGCTCCCGTGAAGGGGCTCGGCAGTCCGCGCGGGCCGGAGTTCGTCACGCTGCCGGTGGAGGCCCGGCAGGAGGTCCCTCCGCAGGGCGGGGCGGCATACAAAGCGACCAAACCACCCACGACGTCGCCCAAGGGACGCCTGCTGGTGGCCGCCGCGCTCGTCGCGGCGGTCACCGGGGCGGCGGCGGGCGTGGCGGGGGCCCGGCTCTCTGAAGGGTCCGAGCCGGCCCCCGCCGCGGCCCTGCCGCGGGTCGCCCCCGCCCCGTCGGCGAGCCTGAGCGGGCTGAGCGCGACCGCGGCCCGGGTGCTGCCCAGCGTGGTCTCGGTGGAGGTCGGGCGCGGCGGCGGATCGGGGTTCGTGGTGGACGACCGCGGCCACATCCTCACCAACGCGCACGTGGTCAGCGGCTACGGCGACGTGACGGTGATACTGAACGACGGCCGCAGGTTGTCGGCCCGCGTGGTCGGCGAGGACGACGACGAGGACCTGGCGGTGCTGGAGGTGTCCTACCCTGGGGACCTGACGCCGGCCACGCTGGGCAGGTCCGCGGACCTGTCGGTCGGCGACCAGGTGCTCGCCATCGGCTCGCCGCTCGGCCTGTCGGGCACGGTCACCTCCGGCATCGTCAGCGCCCTCGACCGGGAGGTGCGGCTCGGCGGAGCCCGGCGGACGGCCGTCCAGACCGACGCGTCCATCAACCCGGGCAACTCCGGCGGACCGCTGGTCAACGCCCGGGGCGAGGTCGTCGGTGTGAACACCGCGATCGCGGCCGGCCGGGGCGGCGGCAACATCGGCATCGGCTTCGCCATCCCCATCGACCGCGCCGCGCCCATCGCGGAACGAATCATCCGAAACTAGGTTACGAGGCATGCGACTGCTTGTGGTGGAGGACGAGGAGGACCTGGTCGACGCGTTGCGCGTGGGCCTCGTTCGTGCGGGATACGCGGTGGACGTGGCCTACGACGCGCCGTCCGCGCACGAGAAGTTGCAGGTCAACACGTACGACCTGGTCCTGCTCGACCTCAATCTGCCCGGCGGGGACGGCTTCGAACTGTGCCGGACCGTACGCGCCGCGGGCAAGGGGGGCGTACGGATCATCATGGTGACCGCCCGCGACCGGCTGGACGACCGCGTCCGCGGGCTCGACGAGGGCGCCGACGACTACCTGGTCAAGCCGTTCGCGTTCCCCGAGCTGCTGGCCAGGGTGCGGGCCCTGCTGCGCAGGGACTCCGGCGGCGGCACCTCCGTTCTCCAGGTGGGCGGGCTGCGGATCGACACGGCCCGGCTGGAGGTCACGCTGGACGGCCGGTCGCTGGCGCTCACCCCCAAGGAGTACGGCGTCCTGCACTACCTCATGACCAGACCGGGCCACGTCGTGTCCACCGAGGAACTGCTCGAACACGTCTGGGACGAGCACGCCGACCCGTTCACCAACACCGTCCGGGTCACGGTCGGCAACCTGCGCCGCAAGCTGCAGGAGGACGGCCTCATCGAGACCGTGATCAGCCGGGGCTACCGGCTCAGGGAGCCGACATGATCCACACCATCCGCTTCCGGCTCACCGTGCTCTACTCGGGCCTGCTGTTCGTGCTGGCCGCGCTCGTGCTCGGCGGCATCTACTACGCGGTCTCCAAGACGACCGACCAGCGCCAGATCAGCGTCCAGTACGCCAAGCAGTACGGCGAGAACGGCCAGTACGTCGGCAAGCGCGAGGTGGTCTTCGCCGAGGAGGTGGAGAACGCGGTCAACGTCCAGACCATGGCCACGCTGCGCGACTACTCGCTCTACACTCTGGCCGGCCTCTACGCCGCCAGCCTGGGCATCGGCTGGGTGCTCTCCGGCCGCGTGCTGCGCCCGGTCAGGTCGATCACCCGTACCACCGAGGACATCCAGGCCACGGACCTGAAGCGGCGCATCAACCTGAGCGGGCCGCGCGACGAGCTGAAGGACCTGGCCGACACCATCGACAAGATGCTCGACCGCCTGGAGGAGGCGTTCCGGGCGCAGCGCCAGCTCATCGACGACGCCTCGCACGAGCTGCGCAGCCCGCTGACCATCATCCGGGCGAACGTGGACGCCGTGCTCGCCGACCCCGACGCCAGCGACGAGGAGCGGGCCAGGGCCGTGGCGATCGTCGACCGCGCGACCACCCGCATGACCAAGCTCGTGGAGGACCTGCTGGCCAGCGCCAGGCGGCAGGGCGGCGCGTTCGCCGACGCCGACCTCGACCTGGCCGGGGTGGTGGGGGAGGCGTGCGAGGAGTACGCGGCCCCGGCCGCCGCCCGTGGCCTGACCATCGTCCGCGACCTCGGGCGCGGCCTGGAGATGACCGGTGACGCCGACGCGCTGCGGCGCTCGGTGGCGAACCTGCTGTCCAACGCCGTGCGCCTGTCGCCCCCCGGCGGCACGATCCGGGTCGGGGCGGGCCGGTCGGACGGCTGGTTGTGGACGGCGGTCCGCGACGACGGCCCCGGCATCGAGGAGGCCGACCAGGAGCGGGTGTTCGACCGGTTCTGGCGCGGCGAGAACAGCCGCCGCGACCGCCACACGGGTCTCGGCCTGGCCATCGTCCGGCAGATCGTGGAGTCGCACGGGGGCCGGGTGGCCGTCTTCTCCAGGCTGGGGGAGGGGGCGACGTTCGTGCTCTGGCTGCCGCCGCGCGACGGCGTTCCCGGCACGCCGCCCGAGGGCAACCCCCTAGCCTGACCGCCTGCGGCACAGGGCGCGGGTGACGAGGAACGCCGCCACCGGCAGCACGAACACCGCCACCCGCAGGCCCAGAATGATCGTTTCGTAGGTGGAGGCGGGGACGGTCAGCAGCGCGGGCGGGGCGGGCGGCGGCGCGGGGAATCCGGGCGCCGAGTGCATGTCCGGCGGAACCGGAGAGACCCACATCCCCGCCCACAACACGGTGAAGAACGTGATGACGGCGACGCCGAGCGCGGTGCGCGTCGGCGCCTGCGACGGCCGGTCCAGCAGATGGTGGTGGTCGCCGTCGCCCGTGAAGCGCCGCTCCAGGAACGGGTAGAGGAGCAGCACGCCGAAGAACACCGTGAGGACCAGCGGAGGGATCCACAGCCCGGGCTGGAGCACGAACCCGCCGACCGGGATCTCCCACCCCGGGACCAGCCGCTGCGCGCCGTCCAGCACCCCGAAATACCAGAACGGCTGCGCCGACACCGGATGGGCGCCCGGATCGTACGCCCCGTGCTCCCACACGGGATTCACCCGCGCGAACGTGGCCAGCGCCGCGATGGCCCCGATCGTGAAGAGCGCCGTCGCCCCGTTCTTGACCGCGAAGTACGGGAAGAACGGGCCGCCCGTGACGACCTGCTCCCCGGCCGCCGTGGCCCTTCGCTCGGTGTGCTTCTGCCGCCAGGTGAGGATCAGCGCGTGCAGCGGCACCACCGCCAGCAGGATCCCCGGCACCAGCAGCACGTGCGTGACGAAGATCCGCGGGATGACCTGCCCGGGGAAGGCGCCGTCGAACACGAACGCCGACAGGTACGTCCCTACCAGCGGAATCGACAGCAACAGCCCCTGCGCCTGCCGCAGACCGGTCATCGCGAGCTGGTCGCCCGGCAGCGAGACGCCCAGGAACGACTCGAACAGCACCAGCCCGAACAGCACCACCCCGAGCATCCACGTCAGCTCGCGCGGCTTCCTGAACGCGCCGGTGAAGAACACCCGGCACAGGTGGGCCACGATCGCCAGCACGAACACCGTCGCCGACCAGTGGTGCAGCTGGCGCATCAGCAGCCCGCCGCGCACCTCCAGACTGATCTCCACGGTGGAGGCGTAGGCCACGTCCGGGTTGGGCTTGTAGAACAGCGTGAGGAACGTGCCGGTCAGCACCAGCAGCACGAACGCGTACAGCGCCAGCTCACCCAGCAGGAACGACCAGTGGCTGGGGAACAGCTTCCTGAGCTGCGGCCGGAGCCAGCGCGCGATGGGCAGGCGGTCGTCGAGATAGAGGGCCGTGCCGCGGGCCGCATTGGCCGAGCCGGCCACGGCGCGGGCCCGTCTCTTGACCTTCGGAGGAGCGGCCATTGGGCCTCCTGGCGGGGGTGTGATCCGATTCTGCACCGGCCTTGCCCCTTTCACAAGAATTGGTGTAAACCAATTGGTATAAACCAATTCCCTGTTGACCTTCGCAAAAATTGGATTAGACCTCTCATGGGCCCTTTACCTGCACAAACGACGACTTAAGCGAGGAGTGCAGTTTCATCATCAATTTCGCCGGTAGAGTCCGGGACAGAGGCGTTGGATTGGAGCTGTGGTGGCCAAGCACGTTTACGACTTCACCGAAGGCAACAGGAATCTCAAGGATCTTCTCGGCGGTAAAGGCGCGAATCTCGCGGAGATGACCAACCTCGGGCTGCCCGTTCCCCCCGGATTCACGATCACCACGGAGGCGTGCCGCCACTACCTCACGCGGGGCACGCTCCCGGACGGCCTGGAGCAGGAGATCGCCGAGCACCTGAACGCGCTCGAGAACCAGATGGGCAGGAGGCTCGGCCAGGCCGACGACCCGCTGCTGGTGAGCGTCCGCTCCGGCGCGAAGTTCTCCATGCCCGGCATGATGGAGACGGTCCTCAACATCGGTCTCAACGACGAGTCCGTGCACGGCCTGGCCAAGCAGGCGGGCGGCAACGAGCGCTTCGCGTGGGACTCCTACCGCAGGCTCATCCAGATGTTCGGCAAGACCGTGCTCGGCATCGACGGCGACCTGTTCGAGCACGCTCTCGACGCCATCAAGGGCAGGCGCCAGGACACCGATCTCAACGCGGGCGAGCTGCAGGGCCTGGTGGAGACGTACAAGAAGATCGTGCGCGAGCAGACCGGCAAGGACTTCCCCACCGACCCGCGCGAGCAGATGCGCCTGGCCGTCATGGCCGTCTTCGACTCCTGGAACGCCCCGCGCGCCATCCTCTACCGCCGCCAGGAACGCATCCCCGCCGACCTCGGCACCGCCGTCAACATCATGGCCATGGTCTTCGGCAACTACGGCGACGACTCGGGCACCGGCGTCGCCTTCACCCGCGACCCGGGGACCGGCCGGCAGGGCATCTACGGCGACTACCTGCCGAACGCCCAGGGCGAGGACGTGGTCGCGGGCATCCGCAACACGATCCCGCTGGAGGACCTGGAGCGCATCGACAAGCACTCCTACGACGAGCTCCTCGGCATCATGGAGACGCTCGAGACGCACTACAAGGACCTGTGCGACATCGAATTCACGATCGAGCGCGGCAAGCTGTGGATGCTGCAGACGCGGGTCGGCAAGCGTACGGCGGCGGCCGCGTTCTGCATCGCCACCCAGCTCGTCGACCAGGGTCTCATCACCATCGACGAGGCCGTCACCCGCGTCACCGGCGACCAGCTGGCCCAGCTCATGTTCCCGCGCTTCGACGGCGGCGCCGAGAAGAAGAAGATCGCCAAGGGCATGAACGCCTCGCCCGGCGCCGCCGTCGGCAAGGCCGTCTTCTCCTCCGAGCGGGCCGTGGAGCTGACCGATCAGGGCGAGGACGTCATCCTCGTCCGGCGGGAGACCAACCCGGACGACCTGGCCGGCATGATCGCCGCCAAGGGCATCCTGACCAGCCGCGGCGGCAAGACCTCCCACGCCGCCGTGGTCGCCCGCGGCATGGGCAAGACCTGTGTGTGCGGCGCCGAGGAGCTGGAGGTCTCGGTCGACGAGCGGACGTTCACGGCCCCGGATGGGGTGGTCGTGTCGGAGGGCGACGTGATCTCCATCGACGGGACGACCGGCGAGGTCTACCTGGGCGAGGTCCCGGTGGTCGACTCGGCCGTGGTCGAGTACTTCGAGGGGGCCGAGCCGGACGACGAGCTCGTCAGGGCCGTGGACCGGATCATGCGGCACGCCGACTCCGTACGCAGGCTCGGGGTCCGCGCCAACGCCGACACCCCGGAGGACGCCGCCCGCGCCCGCCGCTTCGGCGCGCAGGGCATCGGCCTGTGCCGCACCGAGCACATGTTCCTGGGCGAGCGCCGGCAACTGGTGGAGGACCTGGTCCTGGCCGCGTCGGACGAGGAGCGGCAGGCGGCGCTGGACGCGCTGGAGCCGCTGCAGAAGTCCGACTTCATCGGGATATTTCAGGCAATGGACGGTGACCCCGTCACCATCCGCCTCATCGACCCGCCGCTGCACGAGTTCCTGCCCGACATCGTCGACCTGTCGGTCAAGGTCGCCACGTCGTCGGACGTCACGGAGAAGGACCGCAAGCTCCTGGCCGCCGTCAAGCGCCTCCACGAGCAGAACCCGATGCTCGGCCTGCGCGGCGTACGCCTGGGCCTGGTGATCCCCGGCCTGTTCGCGATGCAGGTCAGGGCCATCGCCCAGGCCGCGAAGGAGGTCCCCGGCGCCCGGCCGGAGATCATGATCCCGCTGGTGGCCGCCGTGCAGGAGCTGGAGTCGGTACGCGAGGAGGCCGCCAAGATCCTGGCGGAGGTCGGGGTCGAGGCCCTGATCGGCACCATGATCGAGGTCCCGCGGGCGGCGCTGACGGCCGGCCAGATCGCCGAGGCCGCCGAGTTCTTCTCGTTCGGCACGAACGACCTGACCCAGATGGTGTGGGGCTTCTCCAGGGACGACGTGGAGGCCGCCTTCTTCCACCAGTACCTGGATCTCGGCATCTTCGGCGTCTCCCCGTTCGAGACCCTGGACAGGGAGGGCGTCGGCCGCCTGGTCGAGATCGCGGTCCGGGAGGGCCGGGCGGCGAGGCCCGACCTGCACGTCGGCATCTGCGGCGAGCACGGGGGAGACCCGGACTCGGTCCACTTCTGCCACGAGGCGGGCCTGGACTACGTCTCCTGCTCCCCGTTCCGCATCCCGGTGGCGCGTCTGGAGGCCGGCCGCGCCGCCCTGACCGAGACCGACTCCGACACCCGCTAGTCCCGCTTTCCGCACCTTGTCACGCCCGCCCCTCCGCCCGTCTCCGACCGGAGAGGGGCAGCCGCCGGCCTGCGGCGGGGCGGCACGTGCGGATGACGAGGCTAGTCGCGGGTGGGGGGCAGGTCGAGGTCGGTTTCCAGGAGCTGCAGGTGCGGCGGGACCAGGGTCGTGGACTCCACCAGGCCCCGGAGGAGGTTGTGCAGGAGGTTGTTGTCGTAGGGGCGGCCGTCCGAGTCGTCGTGGAGCAGCGGGTACGGGAAGCCCGCCGCGTGCAGGCGGCGCCGGACGGCCTCGATCCGGTCCTCGATGATGTTCTTCCGCCACCTGTCCTCCGGGCGCAGGTAGGCCAGCCGGGCCTCCGCCTGCCGGTACGTCAGGGGCCGCGGTGACTCCTCGTACAGTAGGTAGCGCTCGCCCAGCACCACCAGGAGCAGGAGTTCCGTCTCGTCCAGGTGCCAGACCTTCGGCGGGATGGTGACGGCCTGCCGGCGGATGGCCCGCACTTCGTCCTCGTGGCCCGCCACGTAAAGCTCCACCAGGTGCTGACGGTGGCCGGAGCCCCTGATGAACAGCGGGGTGTAGCCCTCCGCCAGGGGGATGGGGTCGGTCGAGGAGTGCATCAGCTGCCCGCGCGGCAGCCGCACCAGTTGCCGGCCCAGGTTGCGCAGCCACCACCGGTTGTCGCGGTACGTCACCTCCCCGTGCAGGCGGCTCACCGACTGGTCGTCGGCGCCCACGCTGAGGTCGACGTGCGGGCGTCCGGCCCGGCCGAAGCGGACGTGGCGGCCCGGGCGCGGCGGGACCCTGAGCCCGCCGGCAAGCGTGCGGACGTGCAGGTCGCCCGGGCTGGCCGGGTCCACGCCGTAGGCGAGGCTGTCGGGCACGTTCATCGGTTCGCCTCCTTGGCGCTGGCCGGACGCGTACACGTACGGAAGATCAGGCATCCCGCAGCCGGGCGGTGGCGGAGCGGGCGAGGGAGGTGGCCATGCCGCAGAGCCGGTCCACGGGGCGCGAGCCGCCTACCACGATGTGCAGTTTCTCGACCGCTGGCCGGCCGTGCTGGTCGGCGTACGTGCGGTAAACCACCTGGAGCAGGCACGTCCGGGCGCCCTCGCCCTCCGGCTCGACGAAGGCGCGGTAGCCGTTGAGCCGGGTCGCGGTGCCGTCGGCCGCGTTCGGCGGCTGGTCGCGGTCGAACCTGAAGTCCACCCACGTGTCGCTGGTGGTGCTGTCCCAGCCGCACTCCCAGTTGCCGAACCCGACGTCCGGATCGGTGGCGTCGATGCCGGGGACGACCTCCAGGGCGTCGCCGCGCAGCAGCGAGCAGGCGTCCCGCTGCGCCAGCGACCTGGCCGGCAGAGGCGGGGAACGGCGTTTGATGGGCCCTCGGTCGAGGGCCTCCGCCGCGGTGGTGGCGGCGGCGTCGGCGATGGCGCACAGGTCGGCCTGGCCCTGGTCCTCCCAATCCGCGTCGACCTTCACGAGGGTGTCGGTCACACCGGGCAGTATGAGCGTCCGCCGGCATCTGTCGCTCTCGGCGGGGTTCTCGATGACCTGGATCCCGCCGACGGTCCCGGCCGGCTCGGCCTGCTCAGAGGGCTCGTCGTGGTCGAGCCACACCTTGACGTCCACGACCCCGCCGCCGGGCGGGAACACGATGACGTCGCACCGGTCGAAGTTGCCGTAGTCGATGTCGAGCTCCGTCCTGCCGAACCGGCCGAGCGCGGCGGGGTTGGTCAGGGCGCAGGGGTCGGCCGTACGGGGATCGCCGATCGGGGACGACGCCGAGGTCGCGGTCACGGGGGACGGCGAGACCGCAGGAGACGAGGTGGTGGGCGGGACCGCGAGAGGTGTCGCGCTGGGGCGTCGCCCGACCGCCTCACCGCTCAGCGCGGGCAGCGTGAAGCGGAGGGCGACGGCGAGCGCGACGAGGGCCGCGCCCGCCACGATGAGGGGTAACGGCCGTCGCAGCAGGGAGACCGGCGCACGTGCCGCCTCGTTCCCTGCCGGGTCGGACGCGCCCTCCACGCCGGACGGGCGCGGTGGGCTCACCGGACGGGCGGGGGACGGCCGCACGGCGCGACCGCGCGCGATCGCGGCCAGCCGCTGCCCCGCCTCCACCGCGTTCGGCCGATCCCGCGAGTCGCGCTGCAGCATCTCCCGGAGCAGGCCCTCCAGCGGCCCGACGTCGGCCGTCAGCGCGACGGCGCCGCGCGCGGCCTCCCACCCCGTGAGGTGCCCGCCGGACCCGCCCTCATCGGTCCCAGGGCGCGGCGGGCGGCCGGCGACGAGGGCGTAGACGGTGGCCCCGAGGGAGAACACGTCCGATCGGGGCTCCGGCCGCCCCAGGACGACTTCGGGTCCGGCGTAGTCGACGGTGTAGCCGATGGCGCCGTTGGGCGTGATCGTCTCCCGGCCGCCGACGCGGTACGCGGCGCCGAAGTCGGCGAGCTTGAACACGCCGCTGCCGGTGTCGATGATGTTGCCCGGCTTCACGTCGACGTGCACGATGCGCTTGGCGTGAAGGGCGGCCAGCGCGCCGGCGATCTGCGCGCCGACGTGCGCCGCCTGCTCCGGCGACATCGGCGGCCGGCCGTCCAGGCTCCCGCCGGGCACGTGCTCCATCACGAGCCAGTAGGTGTCGTCGTCCGGGTCGTGGACGGCGTCGTAGAGGGTGACCACGTTCGGGTGGTTGAACGCGGCGAGGGCGCGGGCCTCTGCCTCCAACCGGCTGAACCCGGCGGTGTCGACCAGCATGCGCTTCAGCACGACCGCCCGGTTGAGCTGCACGTCGCGGCCCAGCCACACCTCTGTGGCGCGGCCGTTGACCAGACACCGGATCAGCCGGTAGCGCCCGCCGACCGTCGTGCCCTCGCGCACCGCGTCTCCCCTCACTCATCGTCACGGACCAACACCGCTCCGGAGCGCCGGGTCCGAATCTAGTGGGTGAGCGGAGAAATACACAGCGTTTCCGGCCGATTTTTGACGACTTGTTCCACCGATGTGCGGATCTGGAGTCAATTCTCCGGTCGACGAAGGGACGATCAGGTCGCCGGGTCGAGGCGGTAGCCGGCGCCGCGCACGGTCTGGATGCTGTCGCGGCCGAACGGCCGATCCACCTTGTCGCGCAGATAGCGCACGTACACGTCGACGACGTTGGACCCGCCGTCGTAGGCGAAGTCCCAGACGTGCTCGATCAGATGGGTGCGGCTGAGCACCTCGCCGGGCCGCCGCATGAACTCCTGCAGCAGCGCGAACTCCTTCGGCGACAGCGTGACCGACCTCTCGCCGCGCCGCACCACGTGGCTGACCGGGTCGAGGGTCAGGTCGCCCACCTTCAGCACGGAGGGACGCTCGTGAGGGTCGCGACGGGTGAGCGCGCGCAGCCGGGCGTACAGCTCCGACAGCGCGAACGGCTTGGTGAGGTAGTCGTCGGCGCCCGAGTCGAGGCCGCGTACGCGGTCGGTCACGGCGTTGCGCGCGGTGAGCATGAGCACCGGGGCCCAGCGGCCGGCCGCGCGCATCCGCCGGCACACCTCGAATCCGTCGAGCGCGGGGATCATGGCGTCGAGCACCACGGCGTCGTAGTCGTTCTCGATGACGCTCCACAGCGCGTCCTCGCCGTTGCCCGCGGCGTCCACGGCGTAGCCCTCCCGCCGCAACCCGCGGATCAGCATGCGGGACATGCCGGGGTCGTCCTCGACGACGAGCACCCTCATGGCACCACCTTAAGGCCGTTCACTGCTGGAGCAGGTCGTCGATGGTCTGCCGGGCGCCGTTGACGGCGATCGCGAAGCCGATGTTCTGCGCGTCGCCGGCCGCCGCCGTGTTGATGCCCACGATGCGGCCGGAGGCGTCCACCAGCGGGCCGCCGCTGTTGCCCGGGTTGATCGCGGCGTCGGTCTGGATGACGTGCTCGAGCCGGGCGCCGGCGTCGGTCTGCACGGTACGGTCGAGCGCCGAGACGATCCCCTCGGTCACCGTCGGGCCGCCGGGCAGAGCCAGGGCGTTGCCGATCGCGATGACCGGGTCGCCGACCCGCAGCGTCGAGGAGTCCCCGAGGGGGGCGACCGGCAGGTCCTCGGCGTTCACCCGCAGCACGGCCAGGTCGGCCGCCGGGTCGCTGCGCAGCACCTTGGCCGCCAGCGTCCGCCCGTCGCGCAGCGTGACCGTGACCGTCTGCGCGCCCTGGACGACGTGGTTGTTCGTGGCGATGAGGCCGTCGGCGCCGATCACGAACCCGGTGCCGGTGCCCTGCTCGGCCACGGGCTCCAGGAACGAGTTCACCCCGATGGAGCGGGTGCGGACGGTGACGATCGACGGCTCGATCTTGGCCAGGATGGCGGGCGCGTTCACCGCCGAGGTGGCGGGGACGACGGCGGGGGCGGCGGCGCTCGGGGCGCTCGCCCGCGCGACGTCGCGGCCCCCGAGATAGCCTCCGGCTCCCGCGGCCGCCACGACGGCGACGATGGCGACGGAGGCGGCCAGCACGCGGCCGCCGTTCCGCCGCGCGCGGTGCGCGGGGACATGGGGGGCGGGGTAATCGGTTCTGGGGTAGGTGGGGACGGTCATCGTGTGCTCCTCAGGTAACGATCCTGTGCTCACGACCCCAGCGTGCTGGCGCGCGTATGAGAGAACGATGAGAGCGTCGACCCGCGGGTTTGTGCCACTCTGTGCAGGTGAGGCTGCTACCAGGCTCGATGCGGGCCCGCGTGACCTTCGTCACCGCGGCGGGCGCCGTCGGCGTGCTCGCCGTCTGCCTCGGCCTCCTCTACGCGACCCTCGACCGCCAGCTGTGGGCCGCGATCGACGACGGGCTGGCCGTCCGCGCCGGCGACCTGGCCGTGGCCCTGGCCAACGACGACGTCGCCGCCCTGATCGACGACCCGATGGCCCAGCTGTACGGGCCCGGCGGGGAGGTGACGGCCGGATCCCAGTCGCTGCAGGGCCGGCGGCTGCTCACCGCCGAGCAGGTCTACCAGGTCGGGGACACCGCACTGAGCACGCGGACGCTGCCGATCGGGGAGGACGGCGCGCCGATCTCCGTACGGCTGCTGTCCCAGCGCCTCGAACCGGGCGGCGGCGTGCTCACGGTCGGGGTGTCGGCCGAGCCCGTCCACGCGGCCAGAGACCGGCTGGCGATCGTGCTGTTCCTGGCGGCGCCGCTGCTGGTCGCCGCGCTGGCCGCCGGGGCGTGGGCCGTCGTGCGCGCCGCACTGAGACCCGTGGACGCCCTGACCAGCCAGGCCGAGATCATCTCGTCACTGGAGAGCGACAGCCGCCTGCCCGACGTGCCCGGCGACGACGAGATCGCCAGGCTCGCCCGCACCCTCAACGACATGCTGGCCAGGCTCGGCGTGGCGGCCGAGCGCGAGCGGGCGTTCGTGGACGACGCCAGCCACGAGCTGCGCACCCCGCTCGCGGTGCTGCGCGGCGAGCTGGAGCTGGCGCTCGACGCCGTCGGCGACGACCAGGAGGTCGAGCAGTCGCTGCACGCCGCGCTCGGCGAGGTGGACCGGCTGTCCCGGCTGGCCGACGACCTGCTGATGCTGGCCCGGGCCAGGGCCGGCGCGCTCGTGGTCCGCACCGAGGCCGTCGACCTGCTCGACCTGGCCGCCGCCGAGGCCCGCCGCCTCGGGCCCGCGCTCGGCCTGCGCATCGAGGCGTCCGGCGACCCCGTCGTGGTCAGCGCGGACCCGGAGCGGCTCCGGCAGGTGCTCGCCAACCTGGCCCGCAACAGCGCGGCCGCCGGCGCGGGCGGTGTACGGGTCCGGGTCACGCACGACCGGGACTCGGCCACCGTGGAGGTCGCCGACGACGGGCCCGGCTTCCCCGAGGGGCTGCTGGACTCGGCGTTCGCCCGCTTCACCCGGGGTGACGACGCGCGCAGCGGGGTCTCGCCCGGCGCGGGGCTCGGCCTGTCGATCGTGCGGGCGGTGATCAGCGCGCACGGCGGCATCGTGTCGGCCCGCAACGGCGACCCGCTCGGCGGCGCCGTGGTCACGGTCCGCCTGCCGCTGACATAGCTCTCATTCTGCTCTCATGGGCGCTACGGCACGATCGGTGCCATGAAGGCAGATCAGCATCCCCTCACGATCCTCGGCCGGGCCGGGCGCAGCCGCTGGGCCCGGCACCCGGGAGTCCGCACCGGCTCCCAGCTCACGCTGGGGGAGCGGGCTGCCGACCGGACGCGGCTCGTCATGGGGTCGTGGCCGTTCGTCCTCACGTTCCTCGGCGTGCTCGCCGTCTGGATCGTCGGCAACGGGCGGCACGGCTTCGATCCGTACCCGTACATCCTGCTCAACCTGGTGTTGTCGTGCCTGGCCGGTCTGCAGGCGTCCGTCCTGCTCATCGCGGCCAGGCGCAGCGACCAGGTGGCCTCGGAGCTGGCGATGCACGACTACCAGACCGTCCAGGCCACCGCGACGGCCATCGCCGCCCTGCGTGCCGACGTCGCCGACCTGTCCGCGCAGCTCGCCCGCGTCGAGGCGCTCGTGAAGACCCGCCACCCGGTGGCCGGCGGTCAGTGACCGCGCGGGCGGAAGTCTCAACCAGGGAGAGGGGCCGACGGGACCGGCTCCTCGACGGGGACGTAGTCGTGGCGCATGCCGTGGCTGCCCAGCCACTGCCGCATGCCCGCGACGGCCGCCGGGTTCGCGGCCACCTGGGCCGCGTACTCCGACAGCGCCACCTCCTCGCCGTCGTCGAACAGCAGCCGCGCCGGCCCCGACCACGACAGCGTCCACCTGGCCTCGCCGAGCTGGATCAGCACCGCCTCCAGCGCCTGCCCCAGCACCCCGGCCAGCAACGTCTCCGACGGGTTCCAGCCCAGCTCGCGCAGCCGCTCCTCCAGCTCGGCCTGCCGCCCGCGGGCGATCGCCTCGAACGCCGCGTCCAGGTACGGCCGCGCCGCCCCCATCACCCGCTGCCCGGCCACCGCCAGGTCGTGCAGGGCCTCGGCGTTGCGGCCGGCGTACATGCCCTCGGCCACCAGCTCCTCCCACGGCACCGGCCGCAGCCCGGCCAGCGCCTCCGGGGTCCACATGGAGTGCTCGACCGCCTGCACCGCCACGTTCGCGTCGTGCAGCAGCGTCAGCGCGGAGCGCGGGTCGGGCACGTGCTGCGGCTCCGGCAGCTGCTCGATCGCGGCCAGCCGCTCGGCCAGGCTCGGGTGGGAGTCGTACGGCGAGATCTCCTCCGGCTCCGCGCCCAGCTTCGCGATCTGGGCCTGCCGCTCGGGATCGCTCATCATCGCGTGGAAGCCGCCGAACACCGAGGCCGGGCGGGCGCCGCCCGCGCCCGCCAGCGACAGGTAGTTGTTGACGTACAGGTCCCAGCCCAGCGCGGTCGCGTGGATCTTGCGGAGCGCGCCCGCCATGGCCTGCCGGCCGCCGATCGCGACCGCGAAGTGGTCGGCCTCCAGCTCCTGCTTGCGCGAGACGGCCTGCGAGACGCGCAGGTAGAGCTTGGCGTACCAGGTGAACAGCTTCTGGATGAACGGGTGGTTGCCCAGCCCCTGCACGGTCGCGATCAGCGAGACCCGGCCCCGGTAGACCGGCGCGCCCAGCCGCGTGTGGGCGCCGCTGTAGTGGCCCAGCTCATGCCCCAGGACCGCGCGCATCTCGTCCACCGTGAGCGTCTGCAGCAGCGGCAGGCCGATGAACATCCGCCGCCTGGTCGCCCGCAGCCCCAGCCACCGCGTGTCCTCCGACACGGCCGCGTTCACCTCCGCGACCAGCCGGATCTCGTCCGGCGGCGCCGTGCGCACGCGGCGGGCCAGATCCTCCACCGTCTGCCACAGCACCGGCTCGTGCTCGCGGCCGACCGGCACGCCCGGCTGCTCGCCGCCCTGCCGGCGGCTCACCATGAACAGGGCCCGCACGAGCGCGCCCGCCGCCAGGGTGAGCACGATAGCGATCTTGACGGTGTTCGCGTGGAATTCGACGAGCAGCATCACGTCGAAGAAGATCGCGGCCACCATGATGAGGCCGACCAGGACGTAGAAGCCGGCGAGCAGGGTGAAGGCCAGCACCGCTCGGAACGCTGTGGTCATGGAGGAGGACTCCCAGGGGAATGGGTTCTCGCGAGGCTCGACATTAGCGGAGTCGGGAAACTGGATAAAATCACTGAACCAATGCCGTACTACGACGAGCACGACCAGGAGCGTTGGGTTCCGGAACCTCCCGGCAATCCTGAACGCTCCGCGTTCGAACGCGACCGCGCCCGGGTGCTGCACAGCGCCGCACTCCGCAGGCTGGCGGCGAAAACGCAGGTCGTGGGTCCTGGAGAGACGCCCGGCGGCGGCCAGCACATCCCCCGCACCAGGCTCACCCACTCGCTCGAATGCGCCCAGGTCGGCCGGGAGATGGGCGCCACGCTCGGCGTCGACCCCGACCTCGTCGAGACCGCCTGCCTGGCGCACGACCTGGGGCACCCGCCGTTCGGCCACAACGGCGAGGTGGCGCTCAACGCGCTCGCCGCCACGTGCGGCGGCTTCGAGGGCAACGCCCAGAGCCTGCGCCTGCTCACCAGGCTCGAGGCCAAGGTGCTCACCGAGGACGGCCGCAGCGCCGGGCTCAACCTGACCAGGGCGGCGCTGGACGCGTCCATCAAATACCCGTGGACCTGCGACAAGGGCCCCAAGTTCGGCGTGTACGACGACGACCTGCCGGTGTTCGCGTGGATCAGGGAGGGCGCCCCGCCGGGACGGGTGAGCTTCGAGGCGCAGATCATGGACTGGGCCGACGACGTCGCCTACTCCGTCCACGACCTCGAGGACGCCCTGCACTCCGGCCACGTCACCCCCGAGGCCCTGCAATCGCGCGCCGAGCGCAGGCAGGTGTGCGAGATCACCCGCATCTGGTACGCCCACGGCGCCGACCTCAACGAGCTGGAGGAGGTCTTCGCCAAGCTGATCGCCGACCCGCTCTGGCCGCGCCGCTTCGACGCCACCCTCTCCGACCTGGCCGGCCTCAAGGCCCTCACCAGCGGCCTCATCGGCCGCTTCTGCCGCTCAGCGCAGGCCGCCACCAAAGAGGTGTACGGCTCCCGCCACCGCGCCGACCTCGTCGTCCCCCACGCCACCCGGCTGGAGTGCGCGCTGCTCAAGGGCGTCACCGCCCACTACGTGATGACCACCGAGGACCACCACGCCAAGCAGGCCAGGCAGCGCGAGCTCATCACCGAGCTGGCCGCCATGATCACGCTCGGCGCGCCGGGCACGCTGGAGCCCGCCTTCCGTCCCGCGTACCTGGAGGCCGCCGACGACGCCGCCCGCGTCCGCGTGGTGATCGACCAGATCGCCTCGCTCACCGACACCTCAGCCGTGGCCTGGCACCGCAGGCTCTCCCGCTGACCAAGGTTTCTCCATGAGGGCTGTGAGCTGACACAACCCGCTTTCCCGATCCCCGTAGCGGGCGGATACTGCGCCCATGGCCACATATGTGATCGTCGGCGCCGGACTGGCCGGGGCGAAGGCCGCGCAGACGCTGCGCGAGGAGGGCTTCGACGGCGAGATCGTGCTGATCGGTGCGGAGAGGGAACGGCCCTACGAGAGACCGCCTCTGTCCAAGGACTTCCTCCAGGGCAGGAGCGAACGTGAGACGATCTTCGTCCACGGCCCCGAATGGTACGCGGACAACGGCGTGGATCTCCGGCTCGGCATCGGGGTGACCCGCATCGAGCTCGATCATCACCTCGTCAGGCTCGGCAACGGATCGCGCCAGCCGTACGACAAGCTGCTCATCGCCACGGGCGCCGCCCCCAGACGGCTGCCCGGGCCCGGCCACTACCTGCGCACCGTCGAGGACAGCGAGGCGCTGAAGGAACGCCTCGCGCAGTCCCGGAGCGTGCTGATCGTCGGCGCGTCGTGGATCGGGCTGGAGACCGCGGCGGCGGCCCGCGCGGCCGGCTGCGCCGTCACCGTCGTCGAGCCCGAGCCCACCGCGCTCAACCGGGCGCTCGGCCCCGAGCTGGGCGACGTGTTCGCCCGCCTGCACGCCCGCAACGGCGTGGACCTGCGCTTCGGCACCGCCGCCGCGGAGATCACCGACACCGGCGTGCGGCTCAGCTCCGGCGAGCGGCTCTCGGCCGACCTCGTCGTGGTCGGCATCGGCGCCGCCCCCGAGGTCGGCCTCGCCCGCGACGCGGGGCTCGAGGTCGGGCAGGGCGTCCTCACCGACGCGGCCCTGCGGACCTCGCACCCCGACGTGTTCGCGGCCGGCGACGTGGCCGAGTGGTTCCACCCGTTGTACGGGCGGCGCGTGCGCGTCGAGCACTGGGCCAACGCCCTGCACGGCGGCCCCGCCGCCGCCCGCTCCATGCTCGGCCAGGAGGTCGTCTACGACGCGATCCCGTACTTCTACACCGACCAGTACGACCTGGGCATGGAGTTCTCCGGCGACATCGAGGGCTACGACGAGATCGTCTACCGCGGCGACGTCGACAGCCTGGAGTTCATCGCGTACTGGCTGCGCGACAGCCGCGTGATCGCCGGCATGAACGTCAACACCTGGGACGTGGTCGACGACATCCAGCAGCTCATCCGGTCGGGCGTCCCCGTCAACCCCAAGGAACTCGCTACGGGCCAGCCGTGATCGCGGCCGGGGCGACGTCCTCGCCGGTCTGCACCTCCGGCTGGTCGGTCTGCGCCTCCGGCTCCTCGCTCTTCGCCGGCCGTGAGGTCTTCTTCGACGAGCACTGGACGGTGCACCGCGGCGTCTCGCCGAGCTTGGCGCGCAGGGCCAGCGTCTCCTCGCGCGGCGAGAGCGTGCGGTTGCCCGACCGCCAGGCGTCGAGGTAGTCCCACGGCTTGACCATGCCCCGGCGCACCCACCAGAAGGACGGGCCCGTCTTCCACGAGATCGCGAAGTAGAGGTTCGGGCCGGTGTCACGGGCGTTGCCCGACCGGCCCACCCGCCCCAGCAGCTGCCCGGCCTTCACCCGCACGCCGGGCTCGATGCCGTCGGCCACCGAGTCGAGGTGGCCGCCGAGGTAGCGGACGCCGTCGTCACCGATGATCGTGACGAACCTGCCCTCGCGGTCGGCGCCGGCGTCCGTGGACGGCTTCCACCTGTTGTTGACGTTGACCTCGTCGACGACGCCGCCGATGGGGGCCACGAAAGCGCAGCCCTGCCCGGCCCAGATCGTGGTCTTGGGCAGCACGAGCAGCTTGCGCTGGTAGGTGGTCTCGCACCCCTTGACGGGGAACGTGTACGTGTACTTCGACAGCTTCGGCGGCGGCACCTTGACCGGGTCGTCGCCCTTCGGCGGCTCCTCGGCGGACTGGGGCACGGGGCTCGGGATCGTGGCCGTGACCGACGGGGTGCCCGTGGGCGTGGGGGTCGTGGGCGAGGCCGCGCTCACGCCCGCCAGTCCGGTGGCCTGGCTGCAGGCGCCGGTCAGCAGCAAGGCGCCCGTGACGGCCGCCCATCGTCCGAGATGCCCCGATCGCATGATCTCCACCTGCGTCACCGTTTCCACCGACAACCTTTACCTTTGTAGCCGACCGCGGCACCCCGCAGAGCCTGTTTCCCCCGATAGCAACCCAGGGGTGATGCCATTCTGGCGGCGGGTGCCGGGAACGTCGGTGGGGCGGAATAGACTCACCGGCGTGGCTGGCCGGATCCGTGATGTCGACATCGCGCTCGTACGCGAGCGTTCACCCATCGCCGACGTGATCGGCGAGCACATTCAGTTGCGCAACGCCGGAGGCGGCAACCTCAAGGGCCTGTGCCCGTTCCACGACGAGAAGAGCCCGTCCTTCAACGTCACGCCCGAGCGCGGGATGTTCTATTGCTTGGCGGCGGAGACACAGGTCATTACCTGGGAGGGCGTGCGTCCCATCGCCGAGCTCGCGGGCGGGGTCCATAGGATCCTCGCATCGGACGGCACTTGGGTGGACGCGCCGTTCATGTCTTTCGGGGTCCAGCCGCTCATGAAGATCGTGGTGAGCCGTAACGGGCAGCGGAAGGAGATCTTCGCCACGCCCGAACATCGCTGGTTCGTGCGATCGGGGCGGCGGCAGGACAAGCGCGCCGAGATCCTTACCAAAGACCTGAAGCCGCGTCACCGGCTCGTCACGGTGTTTCCGGGCTCGCGCATCAAGCGCACCACGCCGTCGCCCTTTGGCGTCGCTCATGGAATCACCTTCGGTGACGGCACCCGAGCCGCCACGGGAAGCAGGGCGACACTCGACGCTGTCAAGGATGCGCAACTCCTCAAATGGTTCCCCCTCAGCTACGTGACGGAGAGCACCGGAGGGACCTCTGGTAACACCAGGCAGCTCCTGGTCCATCACCTGCCGCGGTTCTTCAAGGAGCTCCCCTCGCTCGACGAATCCGTCCCGTACCTTTACGGCTGGCTGGCGGGCTACCTAGCTGCCGACGGACATGTCGCAAAAGACGGAACGATCATGCTCAACTGCGCGGACAAGGCGACGCTGGAGTTCGTCCGCGCTGTCTGCACGAGGCTTGGGATCGGCACATACGGCATCACAGAGCAGGTCCGGGTCGGCTTTCCGGGGAGAGAACCCAGCTCGCTCTACCGCGTCCACTTCGTCAACGAGGACCTCACCGAGGACTTCTTCCTGATCGACGAACATCGCCTGAGGTTCTCCGGTGCGGAGAAGGCCTTCGCCAGGCGCGGCTGGGTGGTTCAGTCGGTCGAGGAGACCGATCGGGTGGAAGAAGTGTTCTGCGCCACTGTTGACCATGGACATGCATTTGTCCTGGAAGACAACATTTTGACGGGGAATTGCTTCGGTTGCCTGGAAGGCGGCGACGTGATCACGTTCGTCGAGAAGATCGAGCATCTGTCGTTCAGTGAGGCCGTCGAGCGGCTAGCGCAGCGGGCCGGGATCCACCTGCAATACGAGCAGGGTGGCTACGTTCCCCGGCGCGACCACGGCGAGCGGGCCAGGCTGATCGAGGCGCACAAGGCGGCCGCCGAGTTCTATGCAAGCAAGCTGTTCGGGCCCGACGCGGCGGCCGGGCGGCGGTTCCTGTCGGAGCGCGGGTTCGAGAGGGCGGACGCTGAGGCGTTCGGGGTCGGGTACGCCCCGGCCGAGTGGGAGGCGCTCACGCGGCACCTGCTGGGGCGCGGGTTCACTGCCGAGGAGCTGGTCAAGGGCGGGCTGGCCAAGGAGGGGCGGCGCGGGCCCATCGACCGGTTCCGCGGGCGGCTGATCTGGCCGATCAGGGACGCGACGGGGGATGTGATCGGATTCGGAGCGCGAAAGCTGCTCGATTCCGACGATGGTCCGAAATATCTGAATACGCCTGACTCGCCGCTTTACAAGAAGAGCCAGGTGCTCTACGGGCTTGACCTCGCCAAACGGGAGATCTCTAAGCGGGCTCAGGCCGTGATCGTCGAGGGCTACACCGACGTGATGGCTTGCCACCTGGCTGGAGTGCCGACGGCGGTGGCCACCTGCGGCACGTCGTTCGGCGAGGAGCACATCAAGGTTCTCCGTCGTTTCCTGCTTGATCATGCCAACTATGCAGGTGAGGTGATCTTCACGTTCGACGGGGACACGGCAGGTCAGAAAGCGGCGCTTCGAGCGTTCGGCGACGATCAGAAGTTGATGGCGCAAACCTATGTGGCTGTGCAGCCCGACGGACTCGATCCATGTGACCTGCGACTCCAGCAGGGCGACGCCGCAGTGCGCGATCTGATCGCGAGAAGGGAACCGCTGTACAAGTTCGCCATCAAGAGCACGATTGAGCGATTCGATCTTCAGAGTAACGAAGGCAGGCTCGCGGCGCTGGACGCTGCCGCGCCAATCGTGGCCGGGATGAAGGACAAAGGCCAGCAACGGGTGTACGCCATCGACCTCGACAAGTGGTTGGGGTTCATGGATGAGAGCTTCGTTCTGCGGCGCATCGCGGAGGTCGGCAGGATGCAGCAGGGCCGTCCGCAGCGGGCGCCCAGGGCTGCGCCCCTCGATCCGAGCGTGCGGGTCGAGGGCGAACTGCTCAAGCTGGCAGTGCAGCGGCCCGCGTTGCTGGGGCCGAGCTTTGACGCCCTCGACCCGCAGGTGTTCACGGCGGCTGACCACATCGCCCTGCACAAGGTCATTGCGGCGGCTGGGGGCGTGGCTTCGGCGGCTCACGGGGGGCGAGAGTGGGTGGACCGGCTGCTGGAGCATGCTCACGAGGAGGGTTCGCGGGCACTGGTGACGCGGTTTGCGGTGGAACCCATCCAGTCCGATGCGGACGTAGAGGAGCGGTACGCCGCTGGCGTGCTCGCCGCCATCGAGGCAATCGCGGTCGACCGGGCCATCGCCCGGGTCAAGTCACGGATCCAACGGCTGAATCCGGTGGAGGAGCCGCAGGAGCACAACAAGTTGTTCGGGGAACTGGTCGCGCTGGAGCAGCAGCGCAGGGTCCTGCGCGCCCGCGCCGCGGGTAACTGACGCCCAGCCACCGGCATCGGCGGGGCTGCACGCTCATCTGCTCCAGGCGCCGGGTGGCCGTACTCGGCCAGGGCGGGCGGTTTGCGTCACCCAGACTGCGCCCGCCGACACGGCCCCGGCCGCTGTCACGAGTGTCCCCCGGGCTGCGGGCGCACGCCGCCACACGGGTCGGCAGAGACGACGGCGCATCGGTCTCTGGTGTCGTCTCAGGTTGCCGGAAGGACGCGTCGCCCGTACGAAACCCCCCAAGAACCGGATCTATGCGGCAGGCGGTTGATAACAGTTCGGCTGCGACCACAAGCGGCATAACAGGGTGGTTGACCAGGGAACCTGGCGCGGTCCACGATGCGACAAAGCAGGTGGACAAGGGTTTCCAGGCAGGGAGAAAGATGCGTCCGGCCGGCGACGGTGCCGGGCGCGTGAATCCTGATCGCGTAATTGACTTTACTTTCCTGATCAATCTTCGGCTAAACCTTATTTCGATCTCAATTCGGTAAGGACGATCGTCTTACCTTCGGTGACAAAAATGGGTCTGCCATTTGATGGAACCAATACTGCAGACTGTCTCCCGTGGGTGCATCGGTGCTGCCAAGCAGTCCGCCATCGGTAGATCAGGTGGCGGACCTCGTCGCGAAGGGAAGAGAGCGCGGGAGCGTAACCGTCGATGACGTCGCAGCCGCGCTTGACCGGTCCGAGTTGCCGTCCGACGCGCTGGAGCGCGTCGTGCGGATGCTCGCCGAGAACGGCGTGGAGGTCCTCGAGCCCCAGGGCGACGAGGAATCCACCCGCGCCGATGAGGAAGACGTAGGCAAGCGGGCGCCGACCAGCGATCTGGTCCGTATCTACCTGCGGGAGATCGGCCGGGTGCCGCTGCTGACCGCTGAGGAGGAGGTGGAGCTCGCCAAGTCGATCGAAGCCGGCCTGTTCGCCGAGGACAAGCTGGCCAACGGGGTCTCGCGTCTGGCCTTCCCGGAGTTCAGGGAGCTCGTGTGGCAGGGCGCCCGAGCCAAACAGCGGCTCATCGAAGCCAACCTCAGGCTCGTGGTGTCGATCGCCAAGCGGTACGTGGGCCGCGGCATGCTGTTCCTGGACCTGATCCAGGAGGGCAACCTCGGACTCATCCGGGCCGTCGAGAAGTTCGACTACACCAAGGGTTACAAGTTCTCCACTTACGCGACCTGGTGGATCCGTCAGGCGATCACCCGGGCCATCGCCGACCAGGCGCGTACGATCCGCATCCCCGTGCACATGGTGGAGACCATCAACAAGCTCGTCCGCGTTCAGCGCCAGCTCCACCAGGATCTCGGCCGCGAGCCGATCCCCGAGGAGATTGCCAAGGAGATGGACCTCCCTGTCGATCGCGTGGTGGAGATCCAGCGCATCGCCCAGGAGCCCGTGTCGCTGCAGTCGCCGATCGGCGAGGAAGACTCCGACCTCGGTGACTTCATCGAGGACGCCGACGCGGTCGTGCCCATGGAGGCCGCGGCCTTCATCATGCTGCAGGACCAGCTCGACGACATCCTGGCCACGCTGTCGGACCGCGAGCAGCGCATCATCCAGCTCCGCTTCGGCCTGGCCGACGGGCATCCGCGCACGCTGGAGGAGGTGGGCAGGGAGTTCGGCGTCACGCGGGAGCGCATCCGCCAGATCGAGTCGAAGACCCTGGCCAAGCTCCGCCACCCGACGCGGGCCCAGATGTTGCGGGACTACCTGGACTGATCCTTCGAGGCGGGCCGGGGCGGCAGGGCCCCGGTCCGCTCGCACGTTCAGGAACAGCCCTCGAACTGCGGCACCGCCACCGTGCTCAGGTCGAGTCCGGACTTGCCGAACCACCTCTTCAGGAGCTTCTCCGCCGTCCCGTCCTGGTACATGTCGGTGATCGCCCGGTTGACCGCCTCGCAGCCCGGCACGTCGCCCTTGCGCAGGCCCACCCCGCTGCGCTGCTCGTTGAACTGCGCGTTGCTCAGCCGCAGTCCCGAGCCGTCCTGCATGGCCAGGCCCGCCAGGATGACGTCGTTGGTGGTGACCGCGTCCACCTGCCCGCTCTTCAGCGCCGCCAGGCACGCCTTGTAGTCGGCGAACGGCACCAGCCGCGCCGCCACCTTCCGCTCCTCGACGACCCGCTCGGCCGCGTTCGACCCCTGGATCGCGCAGATCCTGCGGTACTTGAGCTCGCGCACGTTCTTGATCGTGTCCGTCGACCGCGTCAGGATGTCCTGGTACGAGATGTGGTACGGCCCCGCGAACAGTACCTTGGCCTTGCGGTCCTGGCTGATCGTGTACGTCGCCACGACCATGTCCGCCTTCCCGCCCACCAGCGCCTTCTCCCGCTCGGCGGCCAGCACGGGCAGGAACGTGACGTCCTTGCCGAGCTTCCCCGCGACGTAACGGGCCACGTCCACGTCGAAGCCCTCGAACGTCCCGTCGGCCTTGCGGAACCCGACGGACGGCAGGTCCGGCCGCACCCCGATGACCAGGTCGTCCTTGTCCAGGATCGACTCGGGCCCGCCGGTCCCGCAGCCCGCGACCACCATCGCGGCCGCGAGGGCCGCCACCACCGCCAGCACGCGCTTCACCGGTACTCCTTGAGTCGAGGCCACACCCCGGCGATCACCAGCAGCCCGATCCCGGCGATCGCGAACGGCAGCAGCCGCCACAGGTTGTCCAACGCGCCTTCGCCGCGGGCGATCGCCCGCTTGAACACGTCCTGGTGCCCGTTGGACAGCTCCACGAGCTCGCGGTCATAGGCGTCGAACGACGTGGCCACAGGACCGAACCGGGCGGCCACCGCCTCGGCGGTCCGGCCGCTCCTCACCAGCTCGCGGAACTCCTTGTCGGCGGCCTGGAAGCCGCGGTAGGCCCCCAGCACCTCCGCGCCCTGCCGGCCGACCAGCTCGGGCGCCAGCAGGCCGAGGAAGTTGTTCGAGCCCGTGGCCACCTTGTCGTGATAGGCGTCCAGGTTGCCGACGTCGGTGTAGATCACCGACAGCGACTTGTCGAGGAACGTGAACTCGTACGTGTCGGCCCGCTCCTTGTCCAGCAGATAGCGGCTCTGGTCGCCCTGCATGCTGCTGCTGATCGCCCGGGCCTTGGCCAGTGTCAGCACCGAGTCGAACCCGGACACCTTGGCCTCCTTCAGCGCCGCCTCGTCCTGCGCCAGCACATTGGCGCCGAAGAACATCGACACCCCGGTCGTCACCGTGGCGACCAGCAGCGCCGGACCGAACACCCGCCGGAACCGGCCGGCCAGGAAGACCTGCAGCCACAGCAGGCAGCCCAGCGCGAGCAGCCCGGCCACCACCACCGCGCCCCGCAGGACCGGCGCCATGAGCGCCTTGTCGTCGTAGGTACGGCGCACGATCGTGCCGTTCTCCAGGGTCAGGTTGTACGCCTGGGGCAGCAGCACCAACCGCATCAGGTCGGTCGCCTGGCGGTAGGTCGCCACCACCTCCTCGGGCGGCGGCCCGGGAGCGTGCTTGGAGCGCTCGTCGAGCAGCAGCGCCTGACCGACCAGCCGCTCGTACCTGCCGAGCCCGGCGAGCACCGACTCCACGGTCCGCCGCTCGGCCGGGTTGTCGCCGGACAGCTCGAACGCCTGCAGCAGCGCCTGGTTCGCCTGCAACCGGCGCCGCTCGTACCAGGCGATGGCGTCCTGGCGCTGCCGGGCGTTCGCCTCGCCCATCACCAGCGCGTTGGCCACCCGCGCGTCCATGTCGCTCAGCGCCAGGTAGAGCCCGGCGGTGGCGACCACCTGCGGCCCGGCGTCGCGGCCGATGACCCGCAGCCCGTCGCGGGCGGTGGCGGTGCCGACCGCGAGCGCCGCGAACAGCAGTGCCAGCGAGGCGACGGTGATGCCGGAGATGAGCCGGATCCGGCCGGGCACGCTCCGGCGCGCCGGCGGCGGGGCGGCCCCGGCCGGCGCCACCGCGCCCCGGCCGGGCACCATCACGGTCATGGCGTGCCCTCCCTGATCGTGATCACGGTCCACGCGCCCAGGTGGATCCGGTCGCCGGGGCCGACCCTGACCGGCACGTTGACCCTGAGCGGCTTTCCGTTCACCTGGGTGCCGTTCGACGAGCCCGGGTCGACCAGCATCCAGGAGCCGTCCGGCTGCGCCAGCAGCACGGCGTGCAGGTGCGAGACGCCCGGGTCCTCCGGCGGCCCGCTCAGGTCGATCTCGGGCGTCAGGTTCCTGGCCCTGCTGCGCCGCCCGATGCGCACCTGCTCGCCGTACAGACCGAACGAGCGCTCGGGGCAGTACGGCGGGAACGCCACCGTGTCGGCGTCCGGGCCGCCCTCCGCGATGACCTTCTCGTAGTAGGAGCGGTCGGCCGCGGTGACGGCCTCCCACCGGGCGGCCCCGGTCGCGGGCAGCGGGACGGGCGCGCCGCCGCCGGTGAAGTCGTGACCGCAGACCTCGCAGAACTGCCCGGCCCTCGGTGTCTGGCAGATGGGGCAGCTCTCGGCCGGATCCGCGGCGGGGGCCTGGGGCTGCGGCGGGGGCGCCGCCGTCATCTGGGCGCCGCACACGTCGCAGTAGTCGTCGGCGCCCGACGCGTGCCCCTGCGGGCAGGTCGCCATCAGCTTCCTTCCTTGCGCAGCCGGCTGGTGCGGACGGAGCCGGTGTCGAGCTCGATCTCGTCGGCCTTCTCGACGTTCCTGCGCAGCCGGGCCGTACCGGTGACGGGATCGACCTCCACCACCTTCTCCAGCAGCCGCGCGGTGTCCTCGCGGCCCGACTCCGCGGCCAGCTCCCTGGCCCGGGCCAGGCGGGCGGTGGCGGTGTCGACGTCGCCCATCGCCCTGGCGCTGAGCCCGTCCTGGATCAGGTCGTGCAGCTCCGCCTGGCCGGTGTAGTGGCGGACCTTCCCGTTGATCCGGGTGGACAGCGCCAGGTCGTCGGTCCACTGGGCGAGCACGTTGCCGCTGGCCACGACGTCCCCGGTGTCGGGACGGACGAGCTTGACCCAGCCCGCCCTGATCTCCTGGCCGATCTGCCCGGGCGGCACCTCGACGCAGATGTGGTACTCGCGCTCCTCCGTGCCCCACGAGCCGGTCGGGTAGTCGCCGGTCAGCGGGTTGACGTCGGTGCGCTTGCCGGTCAGATCCAGGAGCACGGGGGAGACCTGCTTGACGAACTTCAGCCGTGCCGTCTGGGGCACCCACACCCGCAGCGACAGCTCGGCCACGGTCTTGCTCATCGACGTCTGGGTGAGCCGGCGGAAGTACTCCGACAGATCCCCCTGGTTGCGGACGAAGTCGAACGTGCCGAGCATCGCCTCGGCCACCTTGCGCAGCTCGGCGGGCACCCAGTCGTCGCCGACCCCCAGGCAGTCGACCACGAACTTGCCGCTCCAGCCGGCCAGGACGGAGGCGAAGACCTCGGCGCGCTCGTTGTTCTGGCCGTCGGTCATCAGCAGCGCGTGCCTGATCGCCGACGGGTGCGCGGTGAGCAGGCTGCCGGCCAGCTTCAGCCACTCGCCGATGGCGGTGCCGCCGTGCGCGGAGAGCCGGCCGATCGCCCGCTGAGCCTCCGCCCTGGTGGCGCCGGTGGCCTTGATCAGGTGCGGATTCCCGCTCGGGTACACCATCCTGGCCTGTTCGGTGCCGGCGATCACCGCGAAGTACACGTCGTCGCGCAGCGTCTGCACGGCCGTCGCGGCCGCCTGCCGGGCCTCGCGGATCTTGCCGCCGCTCATCGATCCCGACGTGTCCACGATGATCACTTCCGCGGCCTCGGCAGGGGCCGCCTGCCTGGTGACACCGCCCGTGGAGCCGATGGTGAGGATGGCGTGCACCTCACGGCCGTCGAGGGGGAGGTACTTGTTCTGGTCGATGGTCAACGTGAAGGAGGGCTGGTCACTCACGGGCATCTCCTAAAGGGATCAAGGCAATGGTCACGTTGTCCTGGCCGCCGGAGTCCAGCGCGTGCCGAAGCATCTCCCCGGCCATCTCGAGAGGGGTGCCGGCGCTGGGGAACGTGTAGCCGTCCAGGTAGCGCCACAGGCCGTCGCTGCAGACGAGCAGCAGGCCGGGCGCGGGAGGGGCGAAGGCACGTACGGTGGGCGCGACGACCTCGGCGTCCGCCCCGAGCCAGGCGGTGATCTCACCGGTCTCGATCGCGTCGTCCTCGGTCAGCAAGGTGCTGTGTGTGATCGCCGAGCCCCGCTCGGGGACCGGCGACAGCCAGTACGCGCGGGTGTCGCCCGCCCAGGCGAGCGTGATGCGGCCCTGCTGGACGACGGCGGCGATGTACGTGCACGCGGGGGCGTCGTGGACGGAGGTCGCCAGCTTGGCCACGGCCCGGCCCGCCAGGTCGAACGCCTCCTCGTGCGGCAACCCCCTGGCCAGCGCGGCGGACGCGGCCCCGACGGCCGCCGCGGACGCCTCGTCGGCTCTGGGCGAGCTGCCCACGCCGTCGCACACCACGGCCACCACCGCGTCACCGGACGCCAGCAGCGCCATCGCGTCCTCGTTGCGGCTGCGGCGCAGCCCCCTGTCGGTCACGGCCGCCGCGCCGCCGTCCAGCACGATCTCCGCGTGGTCCCTGCCCGTGGGCTGGCGCAGGCCGCACCGCTCGCAGTAGCCCTCCGCGTCGACGGCGGCCGCCCCGCAGGACACGCAGGCCGGCGCGTCCAGCATGTGGCCGCACGCCTCGCAGTAGGTGTCGCCCGCCAGCACAGGCGCCTCACACACCGGACATCTCACACCGTCCCCGGTCACAGCCACGTCCCCAGTCACCCCCGCGTCCCCGGTCACAGCCACGTCCTCGGCCGCACGGCGTTCGCCTGGTCGATGAGGGCGTAGCGTTCCTCGCGCGAGTCCGCCCCGACGGCCAGCTTGCGGTAGAGGGACTCCAGCCGCCGGCGCAGCCCCGGCTCGGTGAACGGGGCGCCGGCCAGCTTCAGCCCAGCAGGCGGCTTGTTACCGTCCAGCCAGGCAAGCGCGCCGTGCAGCAACTCGGCGATGAGCCGGTCGCGGCGGCGCGGATCCAGGTCCGACACGTCCTCCAGGCGCTTGGCC
Source organism: Nonomuraea sp. SYSU D8015 (assembly GCF_008065375.1). GTDB lineage: Bacteria > Actinomycetota > Actinomycetes > Streptosporangiales > Streptosporangiaceae > Nonomuraea. Next base: position 710,519 of record NZ_VJYI01000003.1, on the reverse strand, counting down.
GCGGCCACCAGGTCATGCGGGGAGATCGTGCTCGGGTCGGACCGGCGCACCGCCGCTGCGGTCAGCGCGACCTGCGCCGCCACCCGGTAGCTCGACGTCACCGGCACCTCGTCCAGCACGCTCATCCGGCCCGTCCTGGCCAGCCCGAACGCCGCGCTCACGTACCCGTGGTCGGTCCGCCACACGGTCTCGTACCAGGGGGCCGCCTGCCGGCCGGCGCACTCCAGCGCGAAGGCCAGCGCGAGCTTGGGCGCCGGTTCGCCCGGCAGCATCGACAGGCACGAGTCGAACATCGACACCGCCAGGTCGGCCTGCCGCGTGGCCAGCGCCAGCACGCCGCGGTACCAGGTGACCCGCCAGTCGCCGGGCAGCTCCGCGGCCAGCGCGTTGAGCGCGACCGGCGTCTCGGCCGCGCCCTCCTCGGCCATCAGCCTGGCCCTCATCAACCTCGTCTCGGGCGTCTGCGGCATCGCGGCGAGTTGCTCGATCAACTCCTTGCTGTCCCGCCCGAGCAGGCCGGCCAGCGCGCCCGCGGCCGGGTCGGCCGGATCGACCAGCGGCACCGGCAGCGCGGCCGCCGCCGACACCGGGTCGAGCGCCCCGAACACCTCGTCGTCCTCCTCCGACAGCGCCGTCCCCACCGCGCCCCGCTCCGGCCCGAACAGCGTCGAGGGATGCGGGTACGGCACCCCGTCCTCCTGCGCGCAGACCTCGCGCAGCACCCCGACGAGCTGCTCCTCCATCTCCCAGGCGCTCTGGAACCTCTCGGCCGGATCGTCGGCGGTGGCCCTGCGCAGCAGCCGGGTGAACGACGGGTGCCCGCAGTCCTGCGGCAGCGGGACGGCCTTGCCGCCCCTGGCCGGGCTGAACCCCGGGGTCGCCAGCACCGCCAGCGTCCTGGCCACGGTGTAGAGGTCGCTGGTCACCGACGACGACTGCCGGTCCAGCTCGGGGGCGTGGTAACCGGTCGTGACCCACGACGTGCCCGGCGGCGAGCCGATGGGCTGCACCGCGCCCATGTCGATGAGCTTGAGCCCCTTGCCGACCCTGATCACGTTGGCCGGTTTGAGGTCGCAGTAGACCAGGCCCTGCTCGTGCAGGTAGCCGAACGCGTGCAGGATCTCCCGCCCGTACATCAGGGTCTCGCGCAGCGGCAGCGGGCCCTGGCGGCGCAGCTCGTGCAGCGACTGGCCGCCCACGTACTCCATGACGATGTAGCCGAAGCCGGCCGAGCGCTGGAAGTTGAAGATCTTGACGATGTTGGGGTGGTCCATCGTGGTGAGGAACTTGCGCTCCGCCTCGGCCACCCGCAGCGCCTCGATGTCGTTGGTGTTGAGCAGGCCCTTGAGCACCACCCACCGGCCGTCGAGGTTCTCGTCGGCGGCCAGGTAGATCCAGCCGAGCCCGCCGTGCGCCAGGCAGCCCAGCACGCGGTACTGGCCCACCAGGTCGTCCTTGTTGAGCTTCGGGGTGAAGGAGAACTGCGTGCGGCAGTGCGGGCAGAAGCCGTCCGCCCGCCCCGGCCGGCCGTCCCTGGAGCGGCCGACGGGCTTGCCACAGTCGGGGTTGGCGCAGAACCGCTTGTCCTCGGGCACCTCGGGGTCGGGCAGCACGGCGGTGGCCGGGTCGCGGTAGGGCACCGACGGCAGGTCGGCGATGGTGGCCAGCACCCCGGCCCGCGACCTGCCGCTGCTCGACGGCCCGGTCATCGGCCTGCTCACCGGGCTGGTGCCCGGCGAGGAGGGCTGCGTCGGCAACGGGGCGGAAGGCGGCGCGGCAGCCGAGGTCGCCGCGTGGCCGCACAGGTCGCAGTAGCCCTCTTCGATGGTGCCCGTGCAGCCGGGCTGCGCGCAGCGGGTCATGACCTACCTCCGTGTATCGCGCGCTGGTAGTCCTCGACGGCGGCCGCCGCCTTCGTCAGGTCGCAGGGTGCGGTCCAGAGCAGCGCACGCGCCCGGGCGAACAGCGCGGAGGCGGCCGGGTCCTCCGCCATCCCCTTGCGCACCGCCATCACCTGGCAGGCGCCGAGCCGGCCGCGCAGCTCGTCCCTCCTGCTCACCAGGCCGTACAGCGCCTTCGCCGTGGCCTGCGCCTGCTCGGCCGCCTTCCGGGCGTCGCTCTCCAGCTCCGCCAGGCGCTTGCCCCGCAGCACCCAGCCGTCGGCCGCGACGTCGAGCGCGTCCAGCGCGGCGGCCAGGGCGTCCACCCTGCTCCGCGGCTGGGCCTGGGGCGGCAGGGCGATCTTGACGACGACCGCGCCGTGGGCGAGCCTGGCCTCGCTCTCGGCGGCCCGCACCTGGTCCAGCGCGGCCACCAGGTCCTCCCGCCGCCGACCGAACTCCTCCTTGACCACGACCGCCAGCTCCAGCTCGGCGACCGCGCCCGTCAGCAGCCCGGCCAGCCGGTCGAGGTCCTGCTCGATCGCCACGCCGAGCGGGTCGGACACCACGGCCGCGCGCATCCGCCCCAGCTCGGCCTCGTGGGCGGCCAGGCCGGCGGCGCTCTCGCCGAGCTCGCGCTCCAGCTCGCGGATCCGGCGCAGGTCGGCGTCGGCGGCGTCGAGGCGGGGCAGCAGGGCGTTCCACTTGGCGTCGATGTCGTTGAGCGCGGCCGTGACCTCCTGGAACGCGGCGTCCATCCGCGCCACGGTCTCGTCCAAAGTCAGCCGCTCGTCCGTCTGCGGCAGCAGCGAGCGCTGCTCGACGGGCTTGGCGGCGGGCTTCAGCACCACGGAGGCGCCCGCGAGCAGCTCGGTCAGCGCGGCCAGCTGGTCGGCGCCCGGTCTGGTGCGCGCGGCCCTGATCTGCTCGGCGTCGCGCAGCACCGCGCGATAGGCGTCGTTCAGCCCCCACAGCCGGGCCAGCGCCTCTTGCGCCGCGGCCCAGCGGCGTTCCGTCTCGCCGCGTAAGGAGGCTCCCTTGAGCAACTGGTAGGTGGTATGGGATTCGAGATCGAGCAGGTCGCCGGAGATGCGGTCGCGTTCGTCGGCCCGAGCGCGCAGCGCGTGCTCGACGCCCTCCCTGCTCATAGGTGGTCCCAGGCTCATCACGCTCCCCGTGAAGAGGCCCCCCGATGCCCCGTTATACCGGCTCAACGGGGCGTCTGAGCGGTTTAGTTCCTTAGGCTCGGGGTGACCCCTGACTTGTCCCTGATTCAACCCTGTGTCGCCTGCAATCCGCTTAAAGGATCTCTTAGCGTTGCGGGCATGGGACGCATACTTCTGATCATCGCGGCGGTCGTCGCCGCGCTCGTACTGCTCGGGCCCCTCGTGGGCTTCGCGCTCAGCCTCCTCAAGTGGGCCCTCATCATCGGAGCCGTGGCCGTGGGCGTCATGCTCCTGTCGAAGTGGGCCAAGAGGACATAGCTTCCTGAGGGATCCCCAGTCATAGTTGGGTGATGGAGGCGCGGCCGGCGGTTGACGATGCCGCGCTCGGGCGCGAGGCCATGGCCGTGCTCGAGGCGAACTGGACGGGCAGTGGCACCGTGCCCGCGCCAGGTCTCTATCCGCACCAATGGAGCTGGGACTCCGCGTTCGTCGTGATCGGCCTGGCCAGGCACCGGCCGGACCGGGCCCGCGACGAGCTGCTGAGCCTGCTGCGGGGGCAGTGGGCGACGGGGATGGTGCCGCACATCGTCTTCCACACCCGGGAGGCGTACTTCCCGGGGCCGTCCGTGTGGCGCTCGCAGGACCACGAGGCGGCGCCGCACGTGCTCACCTCGGGACTCACCGCGCCGCCGCTGCACGGGCTGGCTCTGTGGTGGCTCTACCAGCACACCGGCGACGAGGCCTTCGTCAGGAAGACGTTCCCGGCGCTGGTCGCGCAGCACCGCTACCTCGCCTCGGCCCGCGACCTCGGCGGGGCGGGGCTGGCGGCGATCGTGCATCCGTGGGAGTCGGGCATGGACGACAGCCCGGCCTGGGACCAGCCGCTGGCCGCGCTACCCATGATCAGGTACGGCTACCGCAACGTGGAGCTGGCCGAGCGCCACCCCGACAGCGACCACGACCGCTACGTCTGGCTCGCCATGCGCTACCGCGACGCCGGGTACAGCGCCGAATACCTGCGTGACGAGCACCCGTTCGCGGTCGAGGACCCGATGTTCAACGGCATCTGGCTGGCCTCCTGCCAGGCGCTGGCGGAGCTGGCGCCGCTCGCGCACGCCGACCCCGCACCGCATGTGGAGCAGGCCGAGCGCATCAGGCAGGGCCTGCTCGACCGCCTGTGGGACGGCTGCTTCTACGCCCGCGACCTGCGGACCGACCGGCTGATCAAGGTCTGCACGGTGGGCGGGTTCGGGCCGCTGCTCGACCCGGGGCTGCCGAGCGAGCACCTGCAGGCCGCGGTCGAGATGCTGGAGTCGGCCAGGTTCATGGGCGCGACGGGTTATCCGGTGCCCAGCTGCGAGATCCGCGCCGCCCAGTTCGACCGCACCCGCTACTGGCGCGGCCCCTCGTGGGTGAACACCAACTGGCTGCTGCGCCGGGCCGCGGCCGTGCACTCGCTCGACCACCTCGCCCGGCAGCTCACCAACGGCACGCTGCGGCTGGTGCGGCAGGCCGGCTTCCGTGAGTGCTTCGACCCGTTCGATGGCAGCGGGCGCGGCTGCCGGGACTTCTCCTGGAGCGCGGCGCTCACCCTCGACCTGCTCGCCGATACCGTTGTGGAATGAGCTTCTTCCGCCGCCTGCCCGCCGACGTGCGCAAAGCCCTCCGCCTGGAGCCGGGGGAGCGGGTGCTGACGTTCGCCAGGTCCGACGACGGCCACGTGGTGGCCACGAACCTCGCGCTGTTCCTGTCCGACGGCACGCGCGTGCCGTACGAGGAGGTCGACAAGGCGTCGTGGGACGAGGCCGGGCTGCGGGTCCTCACCATGGGCGGCGGCCGCCACCTGGAGCGGATCTCCGAGCCGCACATGCTGCCCGAGACCGTCCGCGAGCGCGTCAACTCCACCATCGTGGTGAACAAGCACGTCAATCTGCCCGGGAGGGGCGGCGTGCGACTGGTGGCCAGGCGCCGGCCCGGCGGCGAGGTGCTCGGCTGGACCCTCGTCTTCGACGAAGGGCTCGACCCCGAGGACCCCGGCCTGCGCGCGCAGGCCGAGCAGGCCCTGGAGGGGGTGCGGCGCAGCATGGGCGTGTGAAGTCCCACACACCGCCCATGCGCCCCACTCAATAGGGAATGCCGCTCCGGCGAGGTCGGTTCTCCATGCCTTCGCCCTTGGCGGCCTCCTCGTCCGGCCACCCCGTGCCGCCGTCGTGCTTGTGAGCGTCGCCGCTCAGGAACGGCAGCCGGTGCTGCAGGGTGTCGCCCACCCGCGACCTGGCCATTCCCGCGTATTTCGACGCCTGTGCGCCGACCACGCCCGCGATCTCCTGGACGCGCGGGTTGTCGGCGACACGCTGCGCCGTGCGCTTGATCTGCTCGTACCGTTCGCGGCCGGCCCGGCTGCCCAGCACGTAGCCGATCGCCATGCCAACAGCGAATGTCATCCGATATCGCATTTCGCACCTCCGCTGTCTCCGGGCCTACCCCACTAACGATGCGACACGCACTCCTGGAGTGCGCTAATCTATTCGTGCGCACGGCGAAGGGGCGGGAAAGCCCCGGCGATCAGCGCAAACGAGTTCGATCCCGCGTAGCTCAACGGCAGAGCAGCCGGCTGTTAACCGGCAGGTTATAGGTTCGAGTCCTATCGCGGGAGCCACTCTTCAAGGCCCTGCACAGATCCGTGCGGGGCCTTGATCGTTTTATGGGGATCAGAGCTCCTTATGGGGATCATAGGTCGCTGAAGATCCCTTCGGGTGTCTTAAGTCACACTTCAGGTGCCTGACGCCACCCTCCAGAGGTGTCCAATCACCTCGGGGAGGGAGATCCCATGTTGAAGCGGCGCCTCGCGATCGTCGGCACGGCGGCCGTGCTCGGCCTGGCCGGCCTGGCCGGACCCGCGCTGGCCGACGGCGGCCTGGTCGACGTCCACGGCGATCCGGACGGCACGGTGACCATGCGCACCGAACCCGTCTTCGTCGGCGGGAAGCTGACCTGCTGGGTCAGCGGCGGCAAGGTCGTGAAGTTCTCCAGGACCAAGGTCGCCGAGTTGGTCGAGGACAGGGTCATCGATCCGGAGCGTGCCTGGGACGTCGCCGACGACGGCGTCACGGTCGTGCCCGCCGATCGGGTGACGATCGCGGTCGCCGCCCAGGAACTGCCGCGCAAGGTCGTCGGCAAGCGCTGGCGTCACGGTCGCGTCGTCCATCTCACGTGCGTGTGGGACGAGTTCGCGGCGAAGTAGGCCCGTGTGGTGCCCCCGGACGTCGTCCGGGGGCATTTCACGCTTTGTAAGGCGACGATCACATGATTTTTCATTTGGCGGGACAAAGGCGACGGGGCGCGTAAGGATGGAAGGACCGGTCCATCGGGGGCCGGAGCCGCGGGAAGGTCGTGACGGCGGCGAGGAGAGGGCGCCGCCACCAGGACGTGCTGCCGGAACCCGGAAACCGGCGGGGCGATCCGATGACGGAGAAGTGCTGGTTGCCGCGTGCGTACCTGGATCAGGTCCCTGAGTCCCTTCGACGCGCCCGCCGTACGGTCATGGTTGGAGCGAACCACCGACCTGCGCGAGGCGGAGCGTTTCATCAAGCTCTACCACGCCGAGAACCCCTCGGCGGGCGGCATGTACGCCCGGCTGCGCGACGTCGCCAGGGACATCGCCCGCACGGGGACGTACACGCACACGTTCGAGGAGCTCGAGTTCGGCGCCCGGGTGGCCTGGCGCAACAGCAGCCGCTGCATCGGCCGCCTCTACTGGCGATCGCTGCGGGTCCGCGACCGCAGGGACGTCGCCACCCCGGAAAGGGTGGCCGTCGAATGCGTCGAGCACCTCCGCGAGGCCACGGGCAACGGCAAGATCCGGCCCACCGTCACCGTCTTCCCGCCCGACACGCCCGCCCTGCCCGGGCCGCGGATCCTGAACGACCAGCTCGTCCGCTACGCCGGTTACCGGGTCCCCGGCGGCCGCGTCGTCGGCGATCCCAAGAACGTCGAGCTCACCGACCTGGCCAAGGAGCTGGGGTGGCGGGGCGGCACCGGTGGCCGGTTCGACGTGCTGCCGCTCATCATCCAGCCGGGGCTCGGGGACCCGCTCCTCTGCACCGTGCCCGGTGACGCCGTGCTGGAGGTGCCGCTGGAGCATCCCGAGTACCCGTGGTTCGCCGAGCTGGGGCTGCGGTGGCACGCCGTGCCGGCCATCTCGGACATGTGCCTGGAGATCGGCGGCATCTGCTACCCGTGCGCGCCGTTCAACGGCTGGTACATGGGCACCGAGATCGGCGCGCGCAACCTCGCCGACACCGACCGGTACGACCAGATCCCGGTGGTCGCCGAACGGCTCGGCCTGGACACCTCCACCGAGCGCTCCCTGTGGCGCGACCACGCGCTGGTCGAGCTGAACGTGGCCGTGCTGCACTCGTTCGAGCGGGCCGGGGTGACGATGACCGACCACCACACGGAGTCGCGGCGCTTCCTCACGCATCTGGAGAAGGAGGAGAAGGCGGGGCGGGTCTGCCCGGCGGACTGGTCGTGGATCGTGCCGCCGCTGTCGGGCAGCGCCACGCCCGTCTTCCACCGCTACTACGACACCAGCGTCCTCACCCCGGCTTTCGTCCACCACCACCGTTAGCCGCGTACGTCGTTTCCACGCACCGCGCTTCGGCGGGCGTCTTTCGGAGGGGGAGTAGATGGCGGGGGGATGGAGTGGCGGGGCGGGGTCTTTCGGAGGGGAGTAGCTGCGGGGGGCCTGCGGAGGGCGGGGTCAGTCGTTCGCGTAAGGCTGTCAGTTCCCGGGGGGTCAGGCCGCCTGCGCGCAGGCGCTCCTCGGCGTCGAGGCCGTCGAGGAGGGTCAGCACGGCCTCGCGCGCGGTCGTCCCGGCCCGGGCCAGGTACGCCTGCACGCGCAGGTCGTCGTCCGGCTGGCCGAGCCGGGCGTAGAGCGGGCGCAGGCGGGCCGCCGACCGCTCGTAGTCGGCCAGGATGTCCGGCGCCCCCACCCCGGCCAGCGCGAGCAGCAGGATCGCGATGAGGCCGGTGCGGTCGCGCCCGGCCACGCAGTGTACCAGCACTCCGCCCGGCGGCGCCTGCGCGATCGCGCGCAGCGCGCGGGCACACCGGTCCGGCCGGCGCTCGACGAACGAGCGCAGGTAAAGAGGCGTGCCGCCGTGCTCGTGAGGCTCGCCCGGCTCGTGCAGCGGGACCTCGGCCACGGTCATCCCCGGCGGGCGGTGGCCGTCGCCAGCGCGGTGCTCGCCGGGCGTGCGCAGGTCGACGATCGTCCGCACGCCATGGGCCACCGCCGCCGCCCAGCCCTCCTCGGTGAGCCGGTCGGGCGTGTCGGAGCGGATCACGGCTCCCCAGCGGGTCCGCCGCCCTCCTGCCGCCGGGAGGCCGCCCAGGTCGCGGACGTTGTGGCAGCCGTCCCACGCGAGATCACGGTCCATGAGGCCACGGTACTTGCCGCAGCGGCCTAGAACATGATTCTGTTAGGGCATGGCGGAACTCGTGCTCTCATCTGTCGACCAGGGTGTGCTCACGCTGACCTTCAACCGTCCCGACACGCTCAACGCCTGGACGGACGCGATGGGGCGGCGCTACTTCGATCTGCTGGCGGAGGCCGAGCAGGATCCGGCGGTCCGGGCCGTGGTGGTCACGGGCGCGGGCAAGGGGTTCTGCTCCGGGGCCGACTTCAAGACCCTGACCGCCATCCAGACCGGCTCCTACGACGAGACCCCCGACCCCCGGCCCCACCATTTCCCGACGACCCTTGGCCTGCCCGTCATCGCGGCGGTCAACGGCGCCTGCGCCGGGCTCGGCATGGTGCACGCCCTCGTCTGCGACCTGGTCTTCACCGCCGAGGACGCCAAGTGGACCACCGCCTTCCCGCGGCGCGGGCTCATCGCCGAGTACGGCCTGTCGTGGGTGCTGCCGCGGATCATGGGGCAGCAGCGGGCCATGGATCTGCTGCTGTCGGGGCGGGTGTTCACCGGGCGGGAGGCGTACGAGCTGGGGCTGGTCAACCGGGCCGTGCCGGGCGACGGGGTGGTCGCGGAGGCGCAGGCGTACGCGCGGGAGCTGGCCGGCCACAGCTCGCCGGCGTCGATGGCGGTGATCAAGCGGCAGGTGTGGCGCGACTGGGACACGACGCTGGAGGAGTCGGCCAAGGTCGCCTTCCAGGAGATGCTCGCCTCCTTCGCCCGCCCCGACTTCGCCGAGGGCGTCGCGAGCTTCCTGGAACGCCGCCCGCCGAACTTCCCGCCCCTGTAGCCGCGGCCACCCAGCACAGCGGCCTGCCTGGACGTGGCCGGCCTGGACCACGCCGACGGCACCAGAGTGGTCCGGGCCCGCTGCCGGGGCGGTCCGAACCAGAGCCGGCACATCAACAGGGTCGCCTGGACGGAGGGACCCGGCTCCCGCGTCGCGGGGCCGGGTTCGTACGTTCCTAAGCCACGCGGTGGGCGCCGCGGGCGGGGGTCGCCGGGAGGAAGCGGGGGGCCTTGAAGCCGCGCTCGGCGTAGGCGCTGGTGACGGACTCCTGGACGGACTCCAGGCGGTCGTCGGCCACCAGGGCGATGGCCGAGCCGCCGAAGCCGCCGCCCGTCATCCGGGCGCCCCGGGCCCCGCCCCTGACGGCGGCCTCCACCGCCACGTCCAGCTCGGGCGAGGACACCTCGTACTGGTCCCTGAGCGACAGGTGGGAGGCGTTGAGCAGCGCGCCGATCTCGGTGACGGCGCCGGCCCGCAGCAGGCCGATGAGGGCCTCCACGCGGTGGTTCTCCGTGACGATGTGCATGGTGCGCTTGCGCTCGTCGCCCTGCAACCGCTCCAGGGCCGCGGCCAGGTCCGTCACGTCGCGCAGGGCCGGGACGCCGAGCTTGCGGGCCGCGGACTCGCACTCGGCGCGGCGCTTGGCGTACTCGCCGTTTGCGTGCTCGTGGTGGACCTGCGTGTCGATGATGAGGATGCTCAGCCCGTGGGAGGCCAGGTCGAGCGGGATCTTGCGGGAGGCAAGGGAGCGGCAGTCGAGGAAGAGGGCGTGCCCCTCCTCGCACAGGGCAGAGGCGGCCTGGTCGAGGATGCCGGAGGGCACGCCGACGAAGCCATTCTCCGCCTTCTGGCCGAGGAGCGCGATCTCCATGGGCGTCATGCCCAGGTCGTGCAGGTCGTTGAGTGCGGAGGCGACGGAGACCTCGATGGCGGCGCTGGAGCTGAGGCCGGCGCCCGGCGGGATGTCGCCGTCGATGGCGATGTCGGCGCCCGGCACGCGGTCGCCGAGCGCGTTGAGGACGCCCACGACGTAGCGGGTCCAGCCCGTGGACTCCTCGTGGGCGGTGATGGTGACGGGCTCGCCGGAGGACTGGAGCGACAGGAGCCGGATGGTCTTGTCCTCGCGCGGGGTGACGGCGGCCGTGACGCCCCACGGCACCGCGAACGGCAGGACGAAGCCGTCGTTGTAGTCCGTGTGCTCGCCGATCAGGTTGACCCGGCCCGGCGCGTGCCAGACGGTCTGCGGGGCCGCGCCGTAGGCGGCACGGAAAGCTTCAGCAACGCGCATAATCGCACACTCCTCAACAAAGACCCGACCGTAGACTAGCGCCATGGAAGAGCTCCTGGATCCAGGGCTCGGCCAGGTCCGGGTGTTCCTGATGCACGACGACAACAAGCCGCGCAAACTCAAGTACAACCTGGGCCCTGACAACGTGGGGCGCCGGCTGCTGACCTTCGGCGGCGCCTACTCCAACCACATCAGGGCCGTGGCCGAGGCCGGGCGCCGGCACGGGATCGAGACGATCGGCGTCATCCGGGGCGAGGAGCACCTGCCGCTGAACCCGTCCCTCGCCTACGCCGAGGCCTGCGGGATGACGCTCACCTACCTCGACCGGACCTCCTACCGGCTCAAGCACACCGAGGAGGTGCAGGCGCGGCTGCGGGCGCGATGGGGCGAGGACGTGGCGATCCTGCCCGAGGGCGGCAGCAACGCGGCGGCCGTGCGGGGGTGCGCCGAGCTGCCGGGGGAGATCGGGGTGCCGTACGACGTCGTCTGCTGCCCGGTCGGGACCGGCGGGACGCTGGCCGGGATCTCGGCGGGGCTCCCGGAGGGGAAGCGGGCGCTCGGGTTCGCGGTGCTCAAGGGGGCGGGATTCCTCTCCGGCGAGGTGGCCAGGCTGCAGCGGGAGGCGTACGGGCGGACGTGGCCGAACTGGGAGGTCAACCTGGACTATCACTTCGGCGGGTACGCCCGGACGACACCGGCCTTGGACAGATTTATCGCGAAATATCAGGTCGAGGGCATCTATGTCGCCAAAATGCTCTACGGCATCCTGGACCTGGCCGGGAAGGGCGCCTTCGCCCCTGGCACCCGCATCGTCGCCGTCGTCACCGGTCAGCCCTCGACTCCCGTGGACGAGTGAGCCGCGCCGACCGGCTTGGACTCGGGCGAGCCGCGCTGGCGCAGATAGATCGACAGCACCACCATCGACAGCACGGCCAGCAGCTCTGACTGCCAGTTCTGCAGACTGCGGTCCCAGAATTCCGGCGAGGTGACGTACGCCCCCCACGAGACCGGATCCCGCAGGTCACTGAGCCGCTCGGAGTTGTACGCCGCCTGACCGGCCACCGACTGCGCCAGCCACGACAGCAGGAAGATGATCCCCATCGTCAGCCCGAGCGAGTTGCTGTACAGCCACAGCCTCAGCCCTTTGACCCTGGCCCACTTGGGGGAGTGCTCGTCGGCGTGCTCGCCGATCTGCTGATCCTTGTCGGACTCGGCCCCGATCTTGTGCGGCTCCTTGGACTCGGGCGACCCCTTCTGCACGAGCCAGACGGTGAACATGATGAACAGGAAGAACTGCAGGTATTCGGACTGCCAGTTCTCGGTCACGTCCACCGCGAACGTCGAGGAGGACACGTACTGCAGGAGCGAGATCGGATCGGCGCCCTCGGCCCTCTGCACGTCGTTGAACTGCAAGTAGCCGGCCACCGCCTGCCCGCCCACCGCCAGCAGGAACATGATCATGAAGGCCAGCGCGAGCGAGTTCTCCTTGAGCCACTTCACAGTCTCGACCACCCCACCGCGAAGAACCACACCAACCCGACCACGATCAGGAGCAAGGTCAGCGTGAACATCACGCGCATCAGTCCTCCACCTCGCAGTCGTACGGGAGGTCGCGCTCCGGCTTGCAGCCCGCGGCCTTGATCCGCCATCCGTCGCTGAAGCGGTGGAGGAACAGCGTGTCACCGGCCAGGCGCACCTGCGCCTCGTCGCCCCACACGCTCACCGAGACGACCTTGCCGCCCGGGCCGAGCTTGAGCTCCCGCAGCGCCTCGGCGCACGACTGGCCGGGGTCGGGGAGCCTGGCGGCGGTCTTCCTGGCGAGCATCCCGCAGGCGGCCTCGTCCTGCTGCGCGGCCACGGCGGCGTGGAAGCGCTCCGCGGCCCGTGCGGGGGCCGCCGGATCCGCGGCGCAGCCCGCGAGGGCGGCCAGCGCCGTCAGGATGACCAGGGTCCTCATGGGACACCTGCTACCCAACCGTTAATCAAACATGTCAAGCCCCGAGCTGGTCGAGCACGGGGGACACCAGGGCGTTCAGCTCGCGCGCCAGCACCACCACCGCCCGGTGGGCGCGCTGCTCGACCTCGTCGTGCGGGCCCTCCGGCTCCGGCGGCAGGTCGTCGAGCGGCACCGGCGCCTCCACCAGCAGCGACGCCCGCAGGAACGGGATCCTGGCGAGGTCCTGCTGGGACGGCTCGACGTACTGGCCGAAGGTCTCCTGCCAGCCCAGCCAGCCGCGGTCGCGCCACCAGGCCCGCGATCGGGTCAGCTCCTCGGGCAGCGGCGAGACGAGCCTGATCCGCGCGTACAGGGTGCCGTCCCAGGTGTTGCGGTGGCAGGTCGCCTCCAGCACGCGCCGGTCCCACCGTACGTAGCCGGGGGTGAGGGAGGGCGGCGTGGCCAGCCGCCACGCGGCGCACGCGAACCTGACGGGGGCGATGTCGCCCCACTCGAACTCCTCCAGGTTCTTGCGCACGTGCACGGCGTAGCGCCCGTCACGGTCCCTGTCGAACTCCTGGTCGATCCAGAACGCCTTGGCCATGGGATCTAAGCTACGGCGCTCCTGGGGCGGGTGGGTGAAGATCTCCGAATGCCCTGTGACGCGGGCCACCACATGTGTAGCTTTTTCACATTGTTGGGTGACTATGGGGTGAAGAATGGCGTCAGAACAGCTCGACGCGGCCATGAGCTGCTGGAAAGAGGGAGAACTCGACCGGGCCGCCGCGCTGTTCAGGGAGATCGCGGCCACGGGCGACCCGGAGGCGTCCCACCTGCTGGCCGGTCTGCTGCAGGAACAGGGTGATCTGGACGGCGCCGAGGCGGCGCACCGGTCGGTGATCCAGTCGGGTGACCCGGTGTTCGGGCAGCGCTCGGCCATGGCCATGGGAATGATGCTGGTCCAGGCCAAGGAGTGGCCGGCGGCGCACCGGGTGCTGACGATCGCCTCCGACGGCGCGGACTTCGAGGTGGCCGCGCTCGCCGACACGGCGCTGGTGCTGGTGTGCACGCAGCTGGGCGACGCGCAGGGGGCGGAGGAGGCGCTGGAGCGGGCCCGCAGGTGCGACAGCCCCTCCGTGGCCGAGCTGGCCGCGCGGCTCGAGCTGCCGGAGTTCCACCAGGACCCCGCCTCCGCCCGCGACCTGTACCTGGCGGCCGAGGACGAGGACGACTTCCGCGAGTTGCTGACCTGCGGGGATCCCGACGTGGTGTCGCGTTCGGCGTTCCGGCTCTACCAGCGGTACGCCGAGGAGGAGGACTTCGAGTCGGCCCGTGAGATGTGCGAGCACGCCATCGCCGTCGGCCACCCCGACCACCTGGCGATGGCGCACAAGCTGCTCGGCGCGGTGCTGGTGGACCTGGGCGAGTACGCCGAGTCCGCGGCCGCCTACCGCGTGGCCGCCGAGGACCCCCGCCCGGAGATCCGGTTGCCGTCGCTGATCGAGCTGGCCAAGGTCACCGCCCAGCTCGGCGACGACGACGAGACGAAGGCCATCTTCCACCGGGTGATCGCCAGCGGGCAGCGCGAGTACGTCGTGCAGGCCCAGGCGTGCCTGGCCCAGATGCACACCGAGGCGGGCGAGACCGCCGAGGCGCTGGCCGCGCTGCGGGCGGTGCTGGAGGCGGGCGAGAGCGAGTGGGCCTCGGTCTGCGTCACGCTGCTCGGCCTGCTGCTGGACCAGCGGCCGGAGGCGTACGACGAGGTCATCGAGCTGGTGCGGCTGGCCGCCGGGCACGACGACCCCGACGCGGCGTTCAAGGCCAGGCTGCTGCTCGACCACGACGACCGGCGGCAGCCGCTCGCCGACCCGGTGGAGGAGCAGGCGCTCCAGGACGTCGACGCGGCGCTGGACCGCGTACGGGCGGGAGACCTGGCCGAGGCCAGGCGGCTGCTGCGGCGGGCCGCCGACTCCGGCGCGGCCACGCAGGCGATCCGCGCCATGGTGGCGCTGGCCGAGCTGGAGCTGGGCGAGGGCGACCGGGAGCAGGCCGACGAGCTGCTGGCGTACGTGGCCGAGGGCGACGACGTCGTCCAGGGCTTCGCCGCCACCTTCCTGCTGCACCTGCTGCGGATCTCCGGCGCCGACCTGCACCCCGTGCTGCGCGCGGTGGTCGAGCACCAGCGGCTCGGCCGGGAGGAGGGGCTGGCCCGCTACCACGAGACCGCGAACCACCCCGACCCCGCCGTGGCCGCCGTCGGCACCGCGGTCTTCGCCCAGGTGATGGCGTCCTTCGGGTACACGCTGTCGGAGACCTCCAGGCTGCTGCACGACGCCGCCGGGTCGGGGGAGCCGCTCGCCCTGTCGTACGCGGCCGCGCTGTCGAAGGAGCTCCTGCCGGACCGGGACGAGGCCGTGGCCCTGCTGCGCCGGGCCCGCGCGGAGGGTCATCCGGTGCTGGCTCCCTGGGTCGGTTACCTGCTGGGCGGGCTGCTGGAGGACGACGAGCCCGCGGAGGCGCGGTCGGCCTACGCGACGGCGCTGGACAGCGCGCACCAAGGGCTGCGGAACGAGGCGGCCGGCTCGCTGGCCGCGCTGTACGAGGAGCAGGGGGACCTGCCGGCGGCCTGCCGGCTGCACGAGCGGCGCATCGCGCGGGAGAGCGGGGAGGAGGCCGCGCGCAGCGCCTGGCTCCTGGGGCTGACCCGGGTCAGGCTCGACGACCTCGCCGCCGCGCGGTCCGCCTTCGAGGCGGCCACCGGCGGGCCCACGGCGATGGGACGCTTCGCCAGGGCCCTGCTGGACCGGGACTTCGACGGCGCGGCGGCGGCGCTCACGGACGTGCCCGGGGACGGCAACGCGCTGCTCACCAGCATGCTCGCCATGGAGACCGCCCACGCCTGGCAGAGGCGCGGCGAGACGGCCGCCGCCGACGCGGCGCTCTCGCTCGTGGCCGACGCCGGGCACCCGGGTTTCCGTCAGGAGGCTGCCTGCTACCTCGGCGCGCTGCGTAATGAGGCCGGGGACAAGGAGGGGGCGATCGACGCCTGGGCGCGGGCCGCGGAGGGCGAGAACGAGCGGCTGGCGGCGGTGGCGCTGGGCCACCTGGGCTACGTGCGCCAGGAGCTCGGGCGGCTCGCCGAGGCCGCCGACGCCTACCGGCGGGTGCTCGCCGCAGGGGAGCCCGACGGGGACGAGCCGCGCAGGACGGATGCCACGGTGCGGCTGGCCGAGGCGCTGGTGGCGAGCGGCGAGGTGGAGGAGGCCCGCGCGCTGCTGTCGGAGGCGTTCGGCGCGGAGGCCCGGCTGTTCCTGGCCGGGATGCTCCGCGACCACGGCGATCTGCCCGCCGCCCTGTCCACCCTGACCGACGCCGGCTCCCGCCTGCCCGCCGCTGTGTGGGCGGCGCTGGGCGGGCTCGGGCAGGGCGCTCAGACAGGGCAAGGCACGCGGTCCGGCACGGTGCCCGGAATCGGCGGGCGCGCGGAACCCGGCGAGCACAGCGCTGCCGGCGTCGCGCTGCCCGGCGAGCCGGCCGATCTGGAGCGCGAGCCGGGCAGTGCCGAGGCGGCGCTGATCGGCCGGTCGGGTGCTGTCGGCGTGACGCCGCTCGACGAGCCGCGCCAGGCCGGAGAGCGGCTGGAGGGCTCGATGGGCGGGGCGGAGGGCGAGGTCGCCGCCGCCGAAGCGACGCTGCTCGACGTGCCGGGCGGTGCCGCTGCGCGGCCGGAGGGTGTGGCGTGGCGCGTTGACGGGATGAGTGCGGCCGAGGCGCGGCTGCTCGGTGAGCTGCTCGTCGCCACCGGAGACGTGGCAAGGGCGAAGGCGGCGTTCGAGCGGGCCGTCGCAGCCGGGCCAGAGTCGGCGGGCAGCACGCTCGTGACCGCCGCCCGGCTGATCGGGGAGGCGGGTGACGAGGAGTACGCCCGCGCCGCCTACGAGCGGGCCGCCGCACAGGACGACGACAGGTGGGCGGCGGCCGTGGCGCGGGTCCGGTTGGGGACGGGCTCGGCCGAGGAACGGGGATGGGTGCTGGCCGCCGACGGCGACCGGGCGGGTGCCGTGGCGGCGCTGGCCGAGGTCGTCGGCTCGGCGGCGCTGGCCGAGCTGGTGCTCGCGCTCGACCGCGGCGACGTGACCGAGTCCCGCCGCCTGCTCGCCACCCTCACCGGCGACGACCGGCGTGACGGCCTGATCCAGACCCTCCGCACGGCCGGGGGACTGGACGACGAGACGGCCGCGAGGCGGCTCCTCCGGCTGGTGATCGAGCTGGGCGACCCGGAGCTCGCCGCGGAGGCGTACCTGTCGCTGGGCACGAGCTGGGCGGATGACGGCGAGCCCGGCCGCGCCGAGCTGTGCTTCCTGCCCGCCACCGAGCACCCGGCCACGGCGCACGCCGCCTGGCACAACCTCGCGATCGTCCGGGAGCGCCGAGGCGACCTCGACGGCGCCGTGGATGCTCTGCGCGCCGGGATGCCCCGCACAGCCGTCGCGCTCGCCGAGGCGCTGGACGGGCGCGGCGACACGGCAGGCGTACGGCAGGCGCTGGCCGACGGCGCGGCGGACGGCGACCTGGAGTGCCTGCGGCTGCTGGTCGGCCACCTCGTCCGCGAGCAGGAGCACGAGGCCGCGGCCGAGGCGGCGGAGCGGGCGGTGGCCTCCGGCGACCCGCAGACCGTGGTCATGGGCTACTGGGGATGGGGCGACGCGCGCCAGGGGGTGGGCGACCTGGCGGGCGCCGCGGAGATGTACCGCAAGGGCATCGACAGCGGCTACCAGCCGCTCGTGGCCGGCCTGCGGACGAACCTGGCCAAGGTCCTGCACGGCATGGACGATCCGGCGGGCGCGTACGAGCAGGCGGCCGCGGCCGCCGCGGCCGGAGACCCCGAGGCCGCCGCCATCGGCCACCTCATGATCGGCTGCTGGCGTCACGACGAGGGCGACGTGCTCGGGGCCGCCGAGGCGTTCGCCGCCGCGGTGGCCACCGGCGCCGAGCCCGCCACCGAGGCGCTGGGCAACCTGCGGGCCCTGGCCTGCCAGGAGTTCGAACGCGGCGCGCACGACGTGGCCGTACGGGTGCTGGACCTGATGGGGGAGCCGGGCGCCGAGGTGGCCCGGGAGCTCGCCGTGGAGTGCGCGGACCCGGCGGCCGTGCGGGTGTACTTCCGGCGCGCCGGGGACGGGCCGTTCACCGAGCTCGGCGTCGCCGACCGGCTGGCCGCGCTGGGCGAGCGCGCGGAGGCGCGGGCGATCTTGGAGCGTCTTACCGAGCACGACGACCCCGAGGTCCGCTTCGTCGCCGGCGGCAGGCTGCTGGAGCTGCTCGACGGCGAGGGCGACGACGACGCGTTCTACGACATCGCGCGGCGGCAGGCGGCCGACGCCGACAGCCCGGTCAGGGGAGTGTTCGGCAGCCTGCTCGGCATGCTGCAGGACAACCGGGGCGACACGACGGAATCCCTGCGCACGCTGCGCGAGGCGGCCGCCGGCGGCGAGCCCATCGCGCTGTCCACGCTCGCGCAGACGCTGGTCGGCGCGGGTCAGGTGGACGAGGGGCGGGAGACGTACCTGAAAGTGCTCGACGCGGGCGACGCCGGGCTCGCGGCGCGGGCGATGGTCGCGCTCGGCCAGACCTACCACGACGAGGACGAGGAGCGGGCCCGCGAGTGGTACGTGCGTGCCGTCGAGGCGGCCGAGGGGCACACCGGCGCGCTGGCCGCGATGTACCTGGGCGCGCTGGCCAAGCGCAACCGCGACTTCCCGGAGGCGCTCACCTGGTACCAGCGTGTCATCGACGCGGGCGACTCGGAGTCCGGGATGGCCGCGGCGCACCTGGGCGAGCTGTGCTACTGGCTCGGCGACCGCGACGGCGCGCTGCGCTACTACGAGCTGACCCTCGGCCTGACCGAGCAGGCCGACCTGGTGGCCGAGGCCGCCTGCAGGCTCGGCGAGATCCGGTACGAGCGCGGCGACCTCGCCGTCGCGCGCCGGCTCCTGCGGACGGCGGCGGGCACCGGCGACCCGTCCTTCGCCCCGCAGGCCGAGATCCTCCTGGCCAAACTCAGCTGATATCTCGAAATAGAGATATCGTGGATGGTATGGAGGAGGAGCTGCCGCAGCTCCCGGGCTTCAGGGAGATGGCTGCCAGGCGGCGGGAGATGATCGCCGAGCTGAGCGCGAGGCGCAGGGCCTCCGGGCTCTCGCAGACCGACGTGGCCGCCCGCATGGGCACCTCACAGTCGGCCGTGGCCAGGCTGGAGGCGGGCGACGCGGACGTGCGCGCCTCCACGCTCGAGCGTTACGCGGCCGCGATCGGCTCCCGCATCACCTGGCGTCTGGACAGCTGATCCGGAGGCGGGCGGCGGCTCGGCCCGGACCCGGTGGCCGAGCGGCCGTTCGAGCAGCGGATCGTGCTCGCGCACGGACAGCTCACCGAGGAGCGGGCCACGGTGTGGTGCGCCGGCGTGCTCACCCTGGGCGCCGTCGGCAGAGAGCTGATCAAGCTCCACCTCGGCATCCTGGACGGCGAGCCGGGCGCCGCGCTCACCATGCTCGACACGCTCGACTCGCTCACGGTCGAGGTCGACGCGCTGGTGACCGGCCGGCTCGGCGGTCCCGCGCTGGTGCTGCCGGCCGGGCTCACCGGGCGGGAGGCGGACGAGTTGCGTGACGACGCCCGCAGGGGGCGCCAGCTGTCGGCGGAGGAGGCGGTCGCGTACGGGCTCGTCGGGTCCGTGGGGTGAACTTGCTGTTAATTAAATGACCAGATAGTCTCATCTAGTCAAACAAATGGGGTGAGACGGATGGTCAGGGTTGGACGGCCGCCACAGGATCCGGCGCGCCAGCTGGAGCGGGCGCACCGGATCCTCGACGCCGCCGCGGAGCTGATCGTGCGATGGGGCTACGACAAGACCACGATCGAGGACGTGGCCAAGCGGGCGGGCGTCGCCAAGGGCACGATCTACCTGCACTGGAAGACCCGCGACGACCTCTTCGCCGCGCTGCTGCGGCGCGAGCGCGTTCATCTGGTGGAGGAGATGCGGGCGAGCGCGCCGGCCACGGTGAGCGAGCTGTTCGGGGGCTACGTCGGCGGGCTGCTGCGCCGGCCGCTGCTCAGGGCGGTTCTCATGGGCGACTCCGAGGTGCTCGGCAAGCTCACACGCATGAAGCGGCGCAGCACGACCGGACTGGAGATGGGCGCGGCCTTCGACGCCTACATCCACCGGTTGATCGCGCACGGCGCGGTGCGGAAGGAGCCAGGGGACCACACGATGGTGGTCGGCGCCATCGTGTACGGGTTCGTGGCGCTGCCGGACCAGTTGCCGGAGCAGGTGCGGCTGTCCGACGAGCGGATCTCGGAGCTGGTGACCGACACCATCGAGCGGGCCATGAGCACGGGCCGGGCGCTGCCGGACGAGGACGCGCAGGCCGTGGCGCAGGCCACCCTGGACTTTCTGGACGCCATGCTGGAGATCGCGCGGCAGAAGCTCGCGGTCTCCCTGGGCTCTGAGGAGCGTGCGACATGAAGGCTGTGCTCCCGCTGGACGACGCCGCGGCCGACCTGGCCACCGTGGGCGGCAAGGGCGCCTCCCTGGCCCGGCTGACCCGGGCCGGGCTGCCCGTGCCCGGCGGCTTCCACGTCACGACCGAGGCCTACCTCGCCTTCGTGGCGGCCTTCCACGACGAGATCGACCCGGGCGATCCCGAGCGCACCGCGGCGCTGTTCGCCCGCCACGACATGCCCGAGGACCTCGCCGAGGAGATCCTGCGGGCGTACCGGGCGCTCGGCGACGACGTGGCGGTGGCGGTGCGCTCGTCGGCCACCGCCGAGGACCTGCCGGAGATGTCGTTCGCCGGCCAGCAGGACACCTACCTCAACATCCGTGCCGACGCCCTCCTGGACGCGGTCAAGCGCTGCTGGGCCTCGCTGTGGAACGCGCGCGCCGTCGCCTACCGCGACCAGAACGGCGTCCCCCACGACGACGTGGCGCTGGCCGTGGTGGTCCAGGAGCTGGTGGACGCGGACGCGGCCGGCATCCTGTTCACCGCCGACCCGGTCACCGGCGCCCGGGACGCCACGGTGATCAACGCCTCCTGGGGGCTGGGGGAGGCGGTCGTCGGCGGCCAGGTCACCCCGGACACGATCACGGTATCCGGCGCCGGGGTCAGGGTCGAGGTCGGCGACAAGACGGTCATGACCGTGCGCACCCCGACCGGCACCGAAGAGAGGCCGGTTCCCGGGGAGCTGCGCCGCCGGCCCGTGCTGGACGAGGCGGAGGCCGCGGAACTGGCCGCGCTCGGCGCTCGGGTGCAGGAGCTCTACGGGACGCCGATGGACGTGGAGTGGGTCCGGCGCGACGGCGCGTTCGCCATCGTCCAGGCCCGCCCGATCACCGGCCTGACGCAGCCGGTGGAGGAGTGGAACGACAGCCTCAAGGGCGACTACCTGTGGACCGCGGGCAACCTGGGCGAGGCGATCCCCGACGTGATGACGCCGGTGACGTGGTCGTTCGTGCGCCTGTTCATCCACGAGGCGATGTCCGCCTCCTCACTGCCGGGCTTCGACATGGTCGGCAACATCGGCGGCCGCTTCTACATGAACCTCAGCGTCGTGTACACCGTGGCCGAGGCGCTCGGCATGAAGAGCAGGCTCGGCGCGGTCGAGAACGTCTTCGGCAAGATCCCGCCCGGGCTGGACGTGCCGAAGCTCGAGATCTCTCGCTGGGGGATCATCAAGCGGGTCGTGCCCATGGCGATCCGCATCCAGCGCCGGGTCAGAGCGAATCTGAAGGCCATGCCCGCGTTCCTCGCCACCTCGCGGCAACGCTGCGAGGAGCTGCGCGCCGCGATCGCCGCCACCGGCTCCGGACCCGAGCTGGCGCGGCTCTGGGCGGACGAGATCAAACCGCATGTGGTCA
The DNA here is from genome assembly GCF_008065375.1 of Nonomuraea sp. SYSU D8015. Taxonomy (GTDB): domain Bacteria; phylum Actinomycetota; class Actinomycetes; order Streptosporangiales; family Streptosporangiaceae; genus Nonomuraea. Next base: position 689,065 of record NZ_VJYI01000003.1, on the reverse strand, counting down.
CCTCGTGCCGCATGCTGGAGGCGGCGGGGCGCCAGGGCGGCTCCACGCTCGTCTACACCCGCGACAAGCTGCGCAAGCTGATGGGCGACATCGACGCCGAGGCCATGCTCACCGGCGTCAACGCGGGCGGCGAGCTGGCCAGCATGGGTCTGCTCATGGGCTTGTCGAGGCTGGCGCGCGGGGAGATCGCCAGGGACGAGTTCGCCCGTGCCCACGGACATCGCGGCCCCCACGAGTTCGAGGTGTCCATCCCGCGCCCCGGCGAGGACCCCGCCTGGATCGACGCCCAGCTCGCCGGCCTGCGCGATCTGCGGGCCGACACCGAGGCGCTGCTCGCCCGGCAGGAGAAGGCCAGGGAGGCGGCCTGGGCGCGCTTCGCCCAGCGCTACCCGGGCAAGGAGGCCAGGATGCGGGAGCGGGTGCGGCGCTGGGGCGCGGTCGTCCGCGACCGCGAGAGCGCGCGCTCGGAGAACATGCGCGCGTTCTGGGTGCTGCGGGCGTTCGCCGTGCGCGCGGGTGAGCTGACCGGGTGCGGCGACGACGTGTTCCACCTCTATCTGGAGGAGCTCCTGGAGCTGCTGAACGGGAATCGGGCGGCGCTGGAGCGGGTGCCGGTGCGGCGGGCCACCTACGAGCGGTACGCCGCGCTGCCGCCGTACCCGATGCTGATCGTCGGCCGGTTCGACCCTGTGCGCTGGGCCGCCGACCCGAACCGGCGGGCCGACCTCTACGACGCGCGCGGCGGCGCCGCGCCGGTGAGCGACACCGTGACCGGCTTCCCCGGCGCGCCCGGCGTCGTGGAGGGCGTCGCCCGGGTGATCTCCGGCCCCGAGGAGGGCGACCGGCTCGGGCCGGGCGAGATCCTGGTCACGACGCTGACCAACGTGGGCTGGACGCCGATGTTCCCGCGGGCCGCCGCCGTGGTGACCGACCTGGGCGCGCCGCTGTCGCACGCCTCCATCGTGGCCCGCGAGCTGGGCATCCCGGCCGTGGTCGGCACCGGCAACGCGACCATGCGGCTGCGTGACGGCGACCGGATCCGGGTGGACGGCGAGCGCGGCACGGTCGAGTTGCTGACGTGAAAAGACTCCGCCAAGTCCGTCGCCTCCGCCCCCTGGCATGTGATCACTTGGGTGACCATGATCGAACAGTGGATTCTCGAGGACGAACGCGAGCTCGAGGCGCGATGCGCCCGCTTCAGGGCGGCCAGGCTGGCACTGGAGCGCGGCGACGACCCGAGGGACAAGGAGGTTGAGCCGGACGCCGCGGCGTAGCGGACTCGAACTGCCGGGACCCCTGGTGGCCGAGGTGGAGCGGCGGCTGGGGGCCGCGGTGATGAGCTTCGAGGAGCGGCGGGGCGGTTTCCGTGCCGGCGCTGGGGGGAGCGAGGGCCGCGATGCCGGCGCGGGCGCGGGTGAGGGTCGCCGTTTCCCGTCCGGCGCCGACGTGAGTGAGGGTCGCCGTTTCCCGTCCGGCGTGCGAGGTGTGGCCGCCCTCGCCGACGGCGGCCGGGTGTTCGTCAAGGCCGAGCCCGCCGACGCCCCCTTCGCCGCCGACCACCGCTTCCAGGCCGTCGTCGCCGCGGCGCTGCCGGCCGGGGTGCCGGCGCCGCGGCTGCTGTTCTCGTGCGAACGGGACGGCTGGGTGCTGCTCTGCTCGGAGGTGGCGCCCGGCCGGCTGCCGCACGAGCCCTGGCGCCCCGGCGAGCTGGCGGCGGCGCTGGAGCTGCTCGCGATCTGCGCCCGCGAGCTGACCCCGGCGCCGCTCACCGGCCTCCCCACGGTCGCCGGGCGAATGGCGGGCCGCTGCGAGCTCTGGCACGACCTGGCCACCGGAGCCGCCTCTCTGCCCATCGGCGCGTGGGAACGCGATCATTTGCCCCCGCTGGCAGCCGTCGAGCGGCAATGGGCGGATCTGGTCACGGGCGACACGTTGCTGCATTTCGACCCGAGGTTCGACAACATCGTCATCGACGCGCACGGTACGGCCCGCCTGGTGGACTGGGGGCGGGCCTGCGTCGGTCCCGCCTGGGCGGACCTGGTCTGCCTGCTGCTGGAGTCCGACCTGGGCGCCGCCGATCCGGAGGAGGTCTTCACGGCGCATCCGCTCGGCGGGCAGGCGCCGCCCGAGCGCGTGGACGCGCTGCTGGTGGCGCTCGCCGGCTACTGGCTCGGACGGCCGCGGTGCCCGCGCACGCGCCGGGCCTGCGGGAACGCCGGGAGCGCTCCCGCCGCGCCACGATCGGCTGGCTCCGGACCCGCTGGACGTAACCAAGGGTGTGTATAAAGACCCTCATATCCCGATTCAGGGATGGCGCCCTACTCCATGGATGAGGCTCACGCATGCGCGAAATCAGCACCGGCATCGACATCAAGGCATCTCCGGAGGAGGTGTGGGCGGTCCTCGTCGACTTCGCCGGGTACGTGAAGTGGAACCCGTTCATCAGAGAGGGCTCCGGCGAGGCGGTCGTGGGCAGCCGGCTCGTGCTCCGCATGTTCCCGGAGAACGGCAGGCCGATGACCTTCAAGCCCAAGGTGCTGGCCGCCGAGCCGGGCAAGGTACTCAGGTGGGTCGGCAATTTCATCGTGCCCGGGCTGTTCGACGGCACGCACGAGTTCACCCTCACGGCCACGCCGGACGGCGGCACGCACCTGGTGCAGAGCGAGAGCTTCAAGGGGCTGCTCGTGCCCTTCCTCGGCAAGATGATCGAGGGCACACGGCGGAACTTCGTCAACCTCAACGAGGCGCTGAAGAAGCGCGTCGAGGGCTGACGGCGATCAGCTCGTGGCCGCCCGGGCTGAGCGAGTTGACCAACCGGCGGTCACCGCCCGGCAGGGCGGCCAGGCGGAGCAGCAGGTCGCGCACGAAGATCCGCCCCCTGCTCGACGGAGCCACCCACTGGATGGTCTGGCGGCCGAACCGCTGGACCTCCACGACGGCCGGCGCCATCCGAGCGTGATAGCGCGCCGCCGCGGCAGGCACGTCCCCGCCCGCGGCGGCCAGCTCGTCGGCGAGGACCCAGGCGCCCGCCATCGCCATCGACGCCCCGTGCCCGGCGAACAGCGACACCGCCTGGCAGGCGTCGCCGACGAGCACGACCCTGCCCGCGTGCCAGCGGTCCATCTCGACCTGGGTCACCTGGTCGTAGTAGAGCTCGGGCGGGTCAGGGCAGCGCGACAGCACGTCGGGCAGGATCCAGCCGAGGTGGCCGTAGTGGCGGCGCAGCGCCGCGGCAGGGTCCGCAGGGAGTGCCGGGTCCGGCTCGCGGCGCAGGAACAGCAGGGCGATCCTGCCGCCGCGCAGCGCATACGCGCCGGCCATGAGGCCGGGCTCGGTGAGCATCCGGTATCGGGTGCCGAGCCGGGCGCTGAGCTCCGCGTCGTCCACGACGTACGCCGCCACCTGGTGCCCGAGATAACGCGGCGCCACGTCGCCGAACACCAGCTCGCGCACCCGCGAACGCGTCCCGTCCGCGCCCGCCAGCAGGTCCACGCGGCGTGAGGTGCCGTCGGTGAGCCGCAAGGACACCCCTTCCGCGTCCTGCTCGACGGACTCGACGGTGGCGCCGTACGTGATGGGCGCCCGCACCTCGTCGGCGACGGCCCGCGCCAGGTCGCCGCGCGGCAGGCTGACCACCCGCTCCAGGCCGGACGTCAGCTTCAGCCGGCTGGTCCGCCGCCCGGAGCGGTCGACGTAGCTGAGCTCGTCGACCTGATAGCGGGCCGCTTCGAGCCGGGCCGACAGCCCCATCTGCTCGGCGACATCGAATCCGGGCCCATAGAAGTCGATCATGTATCCGCCGTCGCGGAACGCCGGCGCGCGCTCGACCAGCTCCACCTCCCAGCCGGCGCTCTCCAGGTGCCAGGCCAGCGTGAGACCGGCGATGCCGGCGCCGCAGACGAGAGCCTTCACGGTTGCGTCCTTTCGCTCGTCGTGCCTTCAGTCGTCGTGCCTTCGCGGGTCGTACCGAACATCGCCCGCAGCGGCCCCGCCAGCGCGGCCGGGTCGAGATCGGGGTCCAACGCACGGTGCAGCATGACCCCGTCCAGGGCCGCCGCCAGCGCCGCGGCCGCGACCGCCGCGTCGCCCTGGTAGCCGCGCTCGGCCAGCCACGACGCGACGCACGACCGGAACCCGGCGATCTGCTCACCCAGCCGCTCGCGCAGCTCGGGCAGCCGCGTCGAGGCCAGGAACATCTCCATCACCAGGAGCGAGGCGGGATCCGCCCCGCTGTAGCGGCTCAGCTCGCCCAGCAGCCAGTCCACCCCCTCGCCGACGGTGGGCCGCGCCGTGAGCTCCTTGGCCAGCTGGTCGAGGAGCGCGCCGCTGAACCCGGTCCCGGCCGCGACGAGCAGGTCCGTCACCGACGCGAAGTGGTAGTGCACCACGCCGGGCGCCACCCCGGCCCGCTCGGCGACCAGCCGGGTGGTGACGCCGCCCCAGCCGAGCTCGGGCACGAGCGCGACGGCCGCGTCGAGCAGCCGCTGCCGGGTCTCCTGGCCGCGGGACGCGGAGGTGGTCGCCATGATCTCTCTCCTGTTTGGACGATCGACTTGGTCAAGTGTCCAAATACTACATGATGGCAGCCCGGGGCCGGTGCCGTGATCCGTGATGCGCGCGGCTAGTCGTACGGATGCGACCGTGTGACACCGACCAGGCGACTCGGAGGCAGGCCGCGGACGCGTTTGAAGGCGTTGCTGAAGGCGAAGCCGTCGGCGTAGCCGACGCGCCGGGCCACCGAGGCGACCGTGGCGCCCGGCGTGCGCAGGAGGTCGGCGGCGATCGCCATCCGCCACTCCGTCAGGTAGACCAGCGGCGGCTGTCCGACCAGTTCGGCGAAGCGCCGCGCGAACACCGCCCGCGACATCCCCACCTCGGCGCCCAGGGCCGCGACCGTCCACGGGTGGCCGGGGCGTTCGTGCATCAGGCGCAGCGCCCGCCCGATCCGCGGGTCGGCCAGCGCCCGGTAGCCGGGCGGCGGCTCGGCGTCGGGCCGCGCGAACCACGACCGCAGGGCCCGCACCAGCAGCAGGTCCAGCAGCCGGTCGAGGATGACCTGCTGACCTGGCTCCTCGCGGTCGATCTCTACGGCCAGCAGGTCGAGCAGCGGCGCGAACTCGGGCTCCGACGGGATCACCGCCACCTCGGGCAGGGCCTTGAGCAGGCGCTCGGACACGTCGCCCCGCAACGGGTACTCGGCGGTGACGAACAGGTCGGAGCCGTCCGCACTGAACCCGTACGTACGAGGCCCGAGCACGAGGTCGTCCCGGGGGCCGTCGGCCGTCGTCCAGCAGCTGTCCGCGCCGTCGATCACGACCTGCGGCGCGGTGTCCGGCCGGTCGGCCACGGTGAACAAGCGCAGGCCCCGGACCAGCACCACGCCGCCCTCCCGCACGTGGACGGGCTCCGCTTCGTCACGGACGATCCAGGACTCACCGCGCAGCATCGCGCCCAGCGCCAGCGGGGCGGGGTCGCTGAACCGCACCGCCCACGGCGGCTCGGCGACCGACTGGCAAAAGACCGCGCCACGCGCCCGCACTCCCGCGAGGTAGTCCTCCAACAGATCCATGCCGAGACGATCTCACATGCGAGAAAGACACTTGGCCATGGATCGTCTCCAGTAGCACCTGATGTGCTGGCCACATGTCCGTTTCACCCATTCTCGTGCTCGGCGCCCGGGGCAAGACCGGCCGCCGTGTCGTCGCCAGACTCGACCACCTCGGCCACCCCTTCCGCGCGGCCTCCCGTTCCGGCGGGACGAGGCTCGACTTCGCCGACCGTGACACCTGGGGTCCGGCCCTGGCCGGCGCAGGCGCGATCTACCTCATCCCGATGAACGAGTCCGTGCCCGCCGCCACCGTGGTCGAGTTCCTGGGCGCCGCGTCGGAGGCCGGTGTCCACAGGGTGGTGCTGCTGTCGGCCCGTGGAGCAGGCGGAGCGGCGGACCCGTACCAGGAGCCGGTCGAGCTGGCGCTGCGCGCCACGGACCTGGAGTGGACGATTCTGCGGGCGGCCTGGTTCGCGCAGAACTTCAGCGAGGACATGTTCCTGGAGTCGCTGCTCTCCGGCGAGCTGGCGTTGCCGGCCGGCGAGGGCCGGGAGGCGTTCGTCGACGCCGAGGACATCGCGGACGTCGCGACCGCGGCGCTCACCCGGGACGGCCACGCGGGCGAGATCTACGAGTTGTCCGGCCCCGAACCGCTGTCCTTCCGCGCCGCCGTCGAGATGATCGCCGAGGCGAGCGGGCGGTCGATCCGCTACACGCCGCTCGAAAGATCCCAGTTCACCGCCGCGCTGGAGGCTCAGGGAGTGCCGGCGGAGGCGGCCGATCTGGTGGCCGAACTGCTGGGCAGGATCCGCGACGGCGTCGGCGACCACGTCAGCGACGGCGTACGCCGCGCCCTGGGCCGTGACCCCCGCCCGTTCGCCGCGTACGTGAAGACGGCCGCCGCGTCGCGAGCGTGGTCTGTCCGGTAATTCGGTTGCTCTCGCGGCGGGCGCTCTGGTGTGCTGGCCACGCCAGACGAGGGCGAAGAGGAGCGGAAATGCTGACGACTTTCATGTCCCCCCAGCGAAAGGACAGGTCTATCCGAGAGGGACATGACGTTCGTTGCGTACGCTCAATTTGGGGATCCTGGCGCATGTAGACGCCGGCAAGACCAGCCTGACCGAGCGGCTGCTGCACGCCGCCGGCGTCATCGACGAGATCGGCAGCGTCGATGACGGCAACACCCAGACCGACTCGCTCGCCCTGGAACGCCGGCGCGGCATCACCATCAAATCCGCCGTCGTCTCCTTCGCCGTCGGCGACACCACGGTCAATCTCATCGACACACCCGGCCACCCTGACTTCATCGCCGAGGTGGAGCGGGTCCTCAGCGTGCTCGACGGCGCCGTTCTGCTCGTCTCGGCCGTCGAGGGCGTGCAGGCGCAGACCCGCGTGCTCATGCGCACACTGCGCCGGCTCGGCATCCCTGCGCTCGTCTTCGTGAACAAGATCGACCGCCGCGGCGCGCGGTACGACGGCCTGCTGGATGACCTGGCCGCCAAGCTCTCCGTCCCGGTCGTCGCCATGGGGTCGGTCGCCGGGCTGGGGACGGCCGGGGCCTCGTTCACCCCCTTCGGAGGCGGCCAGGGGTTCGTCTCGCGGCTGGTCGACGTGCTCGCCGACCACGGCGACGAGCTGGTGGAGGCGTACGTCGAGGACGAGGACTCGATCACGTACGCCAGGCTCCGCGCCGAGCTCGCGGCCCAGACCGGTCAAGCGCTGGTGCACCCGGTGTTCTTCGGCTCGGCCATCACGGGCGCCGGCGTGGAGGCGCTGATCGCGGGCGTCCGGGAGCTGCTCCCCGCCGCCCAGGGCGACCCTGCCGAGCCGGTCTCGGGGACCGTCTTCAAGGTCGAGCGCGGCCCGGCGGGCGAGAAGATCGCGTACGTGCGGATGTTCTCCGGCGCGATCCGCACCCGCGACCGGCTGCGTTTCTCGGACGGACGTGACGGCAGGGTCACCGCGATCGGCGTGTTCGAGCAGGGCTCGGACGTCCGCCGCCAGGAGGTCGCGGCAGGCCGGATCGCGCGCCTGTGGGGCCTGGCCGACGTCCGCATCGGCGACGCGATCGGCGAGCCGGTGAAGGGCGCCTGCGAGGGGTACTTCGCGCCGCCGACCCTGGAGACGGTCGTGGTCCCCGCCCGGCCCGCCGACCGGGGCGCGCTGCACCTCGCCCTCGCCCAGCTGGCCGAGCAGGACCCGCTGATCAACGTGCGCCAGGACGACGTGCGCCAGGAGATCTCCGTCTCGCTCTACGGCGAGGTGCAGAAGGAGGTCGTCCAGGCGACGCTGCACGACGACTTCGGCCTCGACGTCACCTTCCGCGAGACCACCACGATCTGCGTGGAGCGGCCCGCGGGCACCGGCGCCGCGTTCGAGCTCATCGGCAAGGACCCCAACCCGTTCCTGGCGACCGTCGGCCTGCGCGTCGAGCCGGGGCCGCCCGGCGGCGGAGTGGATTTCCGGCTGGAGGTGGAGCTGGGCTCGCTGCCGTACGCGTTCATGCGGACCATCGAGGAGACCGTGCACGAGACGCTGCTGCAGGGCCTGCACGGCTGGCAGGTGATCGACTGCGTGGTCACCCTGACGCACACCGGCTACTACGCGCGGCAGAGCCACATGGGCGGCGGCTTCGACAAGAGCATGTCGAGCACGGCAGGCGACTTCCGCAACCTGACGCCGCTGGTGCTGATGAACGCGCTGAAGCGGGCCGGGACCAGAGTGTACGAGCCGATGCACCGCTTCCGGCTCGAGCTGCCCGCCGACACGCTCAGCGACGTGCTCCCCGTGCTGGCCCGGCTCGGCGCGGTCCCGCGCGCCCAGACGTCGTCCCTGGTCGAAGGGATGATCCCGGCGGCCAGGGTGCACGAGCTCGGACAGCGCCTGCCGGGGCTGACCCGCGGCGAGGGCGTCCTGGAGACCGCCTTCGACCGCTACCAGCAGGTACGCGGCCCGGTCCCGGAGCGGCCGCGCACCGACCACAATCCGCTCGACCGGAAGGAGTACCTGCTGCACGTCGTACGGCGCGTCTAGGATCCGTCCTTGTCGGAGTCGGCGGCGAAGACGATGGCGCCCAGGTAGCCGTCGCCGTCCTCGGTCACCTTCATGAGCATGCTGTCCTCGTAGATGTTGTCGTTGTCGTTGAACGTGTCCCGTCCCTCGTGCTCCGAGTACGGCGCCATCGCCATGATCTTGCTGTTCGCCGTTTCGTCGAACATGATCTGCGTGGTCAGCACGCGCTCGTTGCTGAAGTGGACCATGGCGTGGATGTGGATCGTGCGCCCGCGGTACCAACCCGGCCAGATGGTCGTGAACTCGACGATGCCGTCGCTGTTCGTGACCTGGGCGCCGCGCAGGTAGCGCTTGTCGTCGGTGGGCGTCAGGTCGGCCATGTCGCCGCCCCCGCCCGTCCCGCGGCTCGGCGGGGCGCCGGTGGGGGGATTGCCGCTCGGCGGATTGCCGGCGCTTCCGCCGCCCTGGCCCTGCGACGCCGCCTCCGCTCCGGAGTAGAGCCCGGCCGCGTCGCAGTGCCAGATCTCCACCACCGCGTTGGGCAGCGGCTTGCACGTCTCGCTGTCCTGCACCTTGATGGCGACCCGCAGCCGCGTGCCCTGCCTGTCCTCGCGGATGTCGCTGCGGACCTTGTCGGCGTCGAAGTAGTAGGGGCCCTGCGTCGTGGTGGCGGTCAGCGTGCAGGTGTTGGCGTCGGCGAAAAGGGCGGTGAGGTCCTTGGCCGTGGTGGCCTCCGGCGTGACGGTGGCCCCGGTGGAGGTGGTGACGGCCTGCGTCGTGCCGGAGTCGCCGCTGCAGGCGGCCAGGAGGCTGCCGAGCCCGATGGAGCTGATGCCTGCGAACAGCCGGCGCCGGCTGACGCGCTGCCCTTCGTGATCGTGTCCCACTGCGTCCTCTTCGGTGTGGTCGGGGGATGTTGTGCTCCACACCGTAGGGGTTGCTTCTTTGGTGTCTCCTTTGTCCTGGATGAAGTTCTCATGAGTGCGTGTCCGCCACCATGTGACATCAGTCGCTCGGGAGGCGCGGCCCGTGCCACTCGAACAGCAGGACCGTCGCGTCGTCCTCCAGCCGATCCTCGTGGTAGGCGAGGATGTCCTTGATCAGCCGGCGCAGCGTCTCGGGCACCGGAAGCCCGGCCGTGGAGTGCCGGATGATGAAGTCCACGAACCGCGCGACGCCGAACTCCGTGCCCTGGCGGCCGCCCGCCTCGATGATCCCGTCGGTGTAGAGCAGCAGCCGGTCGCCGCATTGGAGCTGCTCCTGGCAGGTGGTGACCGGCAGGTCCAGGCCGAACCCCAGCGGATGGGCGGGCGGGCACTCCAGTGTGGTGACCCACCGTCCGCCGCGGATCAGCACCGGGGGGTGGTGGCCGCGGTTGACCCAGGTCAGCATCCCCGTACGCAGGTCGAAGTCGGCCAGGATCGCGGTGAGGAAGCGCGCGCTGTCGCCGAACTCGCCGAGCAGCAGCGTCTCGATCGCCTGGCTGTTGCCGGCCAGGTCCATGCCCTGGCGGCGGTGGTTGCGGCAGGCCGTCATCGCGAGGTTTGCCGCGAGCCCGGCCGCCAGGTCGTGGCCCATCGCGTCGAAGATCGACAGGTGGACGAGGTGCTCGGCCACCGAGTAGTCGAAGGCGTCCCCGCCGATCTCGTACGCGGGCTCCATCACGCCGCTGATCGTCACCTCTGCGTTGGCGAACGTCAGCGGCGGCATCAGGTGCCAGAGCATCTCGGCGGCGACGTTCATCGGCCGGCTGCGGACGAGCCGGGCGTAGCAGTCGCTGTACGAACGCCGGCTGACGACGATGAGCGCCAGGAGCGAGGCGAGCCGGCGAATGGCGGCCTCCGTTTCGTCCTCGCGGGGAAACCTGGTGTGAATGCGCAGGGCTCCGAGGCGCTCGGTCCCGTCCATCAACGGAACCCACCAGCAGCTCATCCCGGATTCATTGCGTTTATGCAGGATGCGCACTTCTCGGAAGGCGCGCCCGCCATAGGTGGAGTCGATGCGCAGCTCGGCCGGCGGGTCGTCGGGGCCCACTGCCGCGCCCGGCGCCGCCAGCCGCCGCAGCATGTTCTGCTGCAGGTCGGCCAGGTAGATCGTCACCTCGTCCAAGCCCGCCTCGGGGGCGAACTCGGCCACTTTGCGAGGCAGTTGTTCGAGGGTGGCGCTGCGAATGGTCTCCAGCAGGCCGGTCATCATGCGTTGGAAGTCGTAGGGGCTGTCCATCGAGATTCATCGCCCAATTCGCCGTTTCTTGAGGCGATTATCCGCACCGTCCGTTATCGGGCGCTTCAAACGGTGGCATGGGCCCGGTTAAAGACTGAATCCAAGCCCGGCGGGAGGGCTCGGCGGGGTGACAGGTCCGTGACGGACAAGGGCCACTCCTGTCGAAAGCCTTTTCGGTGATATGAAACCGTGACCAAACGCTCGCTTGCTGATCAGCGGCGGTGCTCGACTGGAGATGCAGGTCAGCGCTTATGTACATGGTTGCAGTGCGCGATTGACAGGCCCCGTCCTCCCGATTTACGTTCCCGAAAACCTTTCAGGTTGACCGAGTCGTTCCGGATCAGTGATGTTAGCGCTAACACACCAAGGGGCACCCTCATGAGACGACGATGGGCAGCGGCCCTCGCCGCGGCACTCCTCGCCCTCCTCACCACCGCGCATCCCGCGCTCGCGGGCCCGCCGATCACCACCGCGATCTACACGGCCGACCCGGCCGCACTGGTCGTGGGCGACACCCTGTACGTCTACACCGGCCACGACGAGGCCCCGCCCGGCGGCACCAACTTCGTCATGCGCGACTGGCACGTCTTCAGCTCGACGGACGCCACCACCTTCACCGACCAGGGCGCCAAGCTCTCGATCTCCAGCTTCCCCTGGGCGGGCGCCGACGCCTGGGCGAGCGAGGTCGAGCGCGGCGCGGACGGCAAGTACTACTGGTACGTCTCCATCAACGGCAACGGCCCCGGCTGGATGAACATCGGCGTGGCCGTCGGCGACAGCCCGACCGGCCCGTTCCGTGACGCCATCGGCGGCCCGCTGATCAGCGACAGCACCCCCAACTCCTCGCCGCTCAACATCGACCCGACCGTGTTCAGGGACGACGACGGCCAGGTCTACATGTACTGGGGCTCCTACTGGGGCCTGCGGGCCGCCCGCCTCAACGCCAACATGACCTCGATCAACGGCTCGGTGATCACCCCGAGTGGCGTGTCGAACTTCTGGGAGGCGCCCTGGATGTTCAAGCGCAACGGGATCTACTACCTCGCCTACGCGGCCAACGACTCCGGCTGCTCGCAGCCCAACTACGCCTGCATCCGCTACGCCACCGCCAGCAACCCGCTCGGCCCGTGGACGCACCGCGGCGTCGTGCTCGACCAGGTGAGCTCGACCACGAACCACCCGGCGATCATCGAGTTCAAGGGCCAGTGGTACATGGTCTACCACAACGCCGGCGCTCCGGGCGGAGGCAACTTCCGCCGATCGGTGACGCTCGACAAGCTGTACTTCAACGCCGACGGCACCATGCAGAAGGTCGTCCAGACCGGCGGCCCGACCACGCCGGGCAACCTGGCGGCCAGTGCCACCCCGTCCACCTCGTACGTCTCGCCGTGGGAGACGCTCGCCGCGATCAACGACGGCTACACCCCGGCGAACTCGGCCGACCACAGCCACGGCGCCTACGGCAACTGGGACCACCGGGGCACCGAGTGGCTCGAATACCGCTGGCCCACCGCGCAGACCATCTCCAGGTCCGAGGTCTACTGGTTCGACGACGATCTCGGCATCGACCTGCCGGCCTCCTGCCAGCTGCAGTACTGGAACGGCAGCGCCTACGTCAACGTGCCCGGCTCCTCGGGCTGCGGCGTGGCCGCCAACACCTTCAACACCACGACGTTCACCCCCGTCAGCACGACCCGGCTGCGGCTGAACATCACCTCCAAGTCGACCCATTCAACCGGCGTGCTCGAATGGAGGGCCTTCTCATGAGACGTGCCTTAGCAGCCCTGTCACTCCTGGCGGCCATGGTCGTCGCCGGCCCGCCCGCGCAGGCCGACCAGACCATCGGCTACCCCACCTTCGGCGGCCCTGCCGTCCCCGCCGCCCCCGGCACGTACACGACCGGCAACATGATGCAGGCCATCTACGACGCCGAGAGCTCGGGCACCGACTTCTGGATGGACCGGCTGCTGGCCCGCCCCGGCAACGACCCCGCCGGCACCTGGCTCATGACGCGCGGGCGGGCGCTGTTCATGAAGACCCACACACCCGGCACGCTCGGATTCGCCGGGCAGGCGGCGTACTGGGAGAGCATCAGCAACAACAACGCCTTCACCGTCTCCGTCAGCCCCGGCACCTTCACCGAGCAGGTGAGCTCCCGCTGGCAGGCGCCCAGCCACTGGAAGAGCCGCCACACCAGCGGCTCGATCACCGTCAACCAGACGAAGTTCATCACCGAGAACAACGTCGCCGTGGCCAACCTGGCGATCACCAACGGCGGTTCCGCCTCGACGACGCTGCAGCTCAGGGCCACCTCGCCGTACGCCACCACAGGCAGCGGCAGTGAGCTGACCGGCCAGGTCAACGCCTACAACAACCTCACCACGATCTTCCCCCGGCTGACCGGCGACGGGTTCACGGTCTCCAGCGGCGGGCTCAACAGGTCCGTCACCGTCGCCGCCGGGGCCACCGTGACGGTCAAGGTCGTCATGGGCTTCGTCACCAACGAGATCCCGGCCTCCCGCACCGAGTACGACGCCTACGCCGGCTACACGCCCGCCACGGCGTTCGCCACCCACGTGCGCGCGTACAACAAGTGGTGGGCCGACAACGTGCCCTACACCGACGTGCCCGAGCCGGGCATCAAGAAGAACATCTACTACCGCTGGTGGCTGATGCGCTACAACCACCTCGACGCGGACATCCCCGGCCAGACCTTCCAGTTCCCCACCTCCATGGAGGGCGTGCTGGGCTACAACAACGCGATCGCGCTGACGCAGCCCATGCACATCGACGACCTCAAGTACCTGCGCAACCCGATCTACGCCTACGGTGACTGGCTGAGCGTCGGCCAGATCTCCAAGAACGGCCGCTTCCTGGACAATCCCGGCGACCCCGAGAACTGGTCCAACAGCTACACCCAGTACATCGGCGAGGCGGCCTGGAAGAGCTACCAGATCCACGGCGGCCAGCCCGCCATCGCCGCCAACCTGGCCCGCTACGCCGAGCAGGACGTCAAGGGCCAACTCGATTTTTACGACACTGACGACAACAAGCTCATCGAGTACGACTGGGGCGCCCTGACCGGCAACGACGCCGACGCCGTCTCCTTCCACTGGAAGCCGGGGCGCATGGACCGAGCCGAGGCCGCCTACCAGTACAGCGGGGCGCTGGCCGCAGCGCAGGCGTACGAGGCCATCGGCAACACCGCCAAGGCGAACGAGATGCGCACGCTCGCCACGCAGATCCAGAACGCCATCGTCAACGTGCTGTGGAACCCCGGCAGGCAGCTGTTCGAGCACCGGCTGAAGTCCACCAACGAATGGGTGCCGTGGAAGGAGATCAACAACTACTACCCGTTCGCCGTCGGCGCGATTCCCAACACCGCCACCTACAAGCAGGCCCTGCGCCTCTTCGACGACCCGGCGCAGTATCCGATCTTCCCCTTCTACACCGCCAACCAGGCCGACAAGGCGGCCTCGGGCACCGGCAGCAACAACTTCTCCACGATCAACTCCACCGTGCAGTTCCGACTGCTCTCCTCGGTGCTGCGGAACTACTCCAACGAGTGGATCGACACGACCTGGTACAAGAAGCTGCTCTACTGGAACGCCTGGGCGCAGTACGTCAACGGCAACACGCAGTGGCCGGACGCCAACGAGTTCTGGGCCGACTGGAACGGCTCCTCGATCACCTACCGCTCCTGGATCCACCACAACATCCTGGGCAGCAGCAACTGGACGGTCATCGAGGACGTCGCCGGGCTGCGACCGCGCAACGACGCCAAGGTGGAGCTCTCGCCGATCAACATCGGCTGGACCCACTTCACCGTCAACAACCTGCGCTACCGCAACGCCGACCTGACCATCGTCTGGGACGACCCCGCCGACGGCGTCGTCCGCTACCCCGGCGTGCCCGAGGGCTACTCGATCTACATCAACGGCAACCGGGCGGCCACCGTGTCGTCGCTGGTGCCGTTCACGTGGGACCCGGCCACCGGCGCCGTCACCACCAGCGGCACCGTCACGCACAACGTCGCCGTCCCCGGCCTCCAGTCGCCCACGCAGGTGAACCACAGCAGCGCCCGCATGGTCGACCTGCTCGCCAAGGCCGGCGTCGACCTGACCGCCAACCTGACGAACCTCGCCGCCGACGCCACCCCCACCGCCTCCACCACCGCCTCCGGCAGCTCCACGGCGGGGGCGAAGGACGGGTTCCCGATCAATGAGCCGTTCTGGGGCGGCACCACCGCCGGCCAGGACTGGTACGAGCTGAACTTCGGCGCGTCCCGCACGTTCAACGAGGTTCGGCTCTACTTCAAGGACAGCCGCCCGGCCAGCTCCACCTACCGGGCCCCGGCCTCCTACACCATCCAGTACCACAACGGCAGCGCCTGGGTGGACGTGCCCGGCCAGGCCAAGACCCCGGCCGCGCCGCGGGCCAACTACAACGTGGTGCAGTTCTCCGCCGTCAGCGCGCAGCGGATGCGGGTGCTGACCACCGCCGCCTCAGGGGCCAGGACCGGGCTCACCGAGATCAAGGTCTTCAACCGGGGCGGGGTCCAGCCGGAACCCAACCCCAACCTCGCGCTGCAGGCCACGCCGTCGGCGTCGTACACCTCGTCGTGGGAGAGCGTCGCGGCCGTCAACGACGGGATCGACCCGCCGTCGTCGAACGACACCGTGAACCCGCGCTGGGGCTGCTGGCCGGAGACCGGGCAGCAGTGGGTGGACCTGACCTGGTCCTCGGCCCGCACGCTCAACCGGGCCGAGGTGTACTTCTTCGACGACGACCAGGGGATCGACATGCCGGCGTCGTGGAAGCTGCAGTACTGGAACGGCAGCGCGTACGTGGACGTGCCGGGCGCGTCGGCGTACACGCTGACGAAGAACGCCTACAACAACGTCACCTTCACCGCCACGAACACCACCCGCCTGCGGGTGCTGCTCACCGGCAACGGCAGCAGCTCCGTCGGCCTTCTTGAGGTCAAGGCCTACGGGACGTGAGCCGCGGGGGCGCGTCCACGGGGCGCGCCCCTTTCCCCGGTATCGAGTAGGCACTTTCTCACTTCCCGTGATGTACCCCGGCGGAATCCGGCAAGCTGCTCTCGGAACCGGGTTCGATCGGGTGAGGATCACGATGGCAGGTAAGTGGCAGGCGGGGAACCTCCCCTCGGAGCTGACGAGCCTGGTGGGCCGCCGCACCGAGCTGGACGAGATCCGGCGGGCCTGCCGCCGCTCCCGCCTGGTGACCCTCACCGGCGTCGGCGGCGTCGGCAAGACCCGGCTGGCGCTGCGCACCGCGGCCGACCTGCGGCCCGAGTTCTCCGGCGGGGCCTGGCTGGTCGAGCTGTCGCCGCTGGACGACGGCGTGCTCCTGCCGCACGCCATCGCTGGGGCGCTCCGGCTCACCGACCAGACCACCCGGCCGATGACCGACGTGCTGGCCGAGCACCTGTCCGGCCGCGAGGTGCTGCTCGTGCTCGACACCTGTGAGCACCTCGTCGACGCCTGCGCGCACACCGTCGAGACGCTGCTCGCGGCCGTTCCCGGGCTGCGCGTCCTCGCCACGAGCCGCCGCCCGCTGGAGGCCGCCGGCGAGCTGGTGTACGTCGTCGACCCGCTGCCCGTGCCCACCGAGGACGCCAGGGACGTCGCCGGACTGGACGCGGTCGCCCTGCTCGCCGCGCGCGCCGCCGACAACGTGCCCGGCTTCACGGTCGCCGAGCACAACCAGGCCGCCGTGGCCCGCCTGTGCCGCCGCCTGGAAGGCATCCCCCTCGCCATCGAACTGGCCGCGGCCCGGCTGCGCGACCTGCCCGTCGAGGCCCTGGCCGACCGGCTCGACGACCGGTTCGCCACGCTGGAGACCGGCGCGGGCGCGGCCGCCCCGCCGTGGCACCGGGCGCTGCGCACGGCCGTCGGATGGAGCCACGAGCTGTGCGAGCCCGCCGAGCGGCTGCTGTGGGCGCGGATCTCGGTGTTCGCCGGCGACTTCGATGCCGAGGCCGTCCGGCAGGTGTGCGCCGACGAGCGGCTGCCGGAGGCCGACGTCGGGCTGCTGCTCGACTCGCTGGCCGACGAGTCGATCCTGACCTGGCTGCCGACCGGCGCGGGAGAGCGCTACCGCATGCTCGACACGCTGCGCGAGTACGGCGCCGGCTGGCTGCGCGTTCTGGGCGAGGAGCAGGAGCTGCGGCGGCGGCATCGCGACCACTACGTGGCGCTGGCCGCCCGCGGCGCCGCCGGCTGGCTCGGCCCGGGCCAGGCGTCCTGGTACGACCGCATGATCGCCGAGCACGACAACCTGCGGGCCGCGCTGGAGACCGCGCTGGCCGAGAAGGACGCCCGGACGGCCGTTTACCTGGCCGGGACCCTGGTGTTCTTCTGGTTCGGCTGCGGCCACGTCAAGGAGGGCCGCCACTACCTGGGGCAGGCGCTGGCCCTCGACCACGAGCCCGGCCCCGCCCTCGTCCAGGCGCTGTGGGCCGACGGCCTGCTGGCGGCCACCCAGGGGGACGCGGACCTCGCCGAGGCCAGGGCCGCTCAGTGCGAGGCCGCCGCCGACCCCGGGGGCGCTTACGCCGAGACGTGCGCCAGGGCGCTCAGGGCGTCCGCCGGCGTCATCCGCGGCGACGTGCCGCAGGCGATGAGGGAGTCGGAGCACGCCTACCGCACGCGCTGGAGCGATGAGGGCCCCACGCTGGCCGGGCTGCAGGGGCTGCTGTGCCGCGCCCACGCGCTGACCGTGGACGGCCGCGTGGAGGAGGCCATCGGTGTGCTCGACGACCTGCGCGCGCTGTGCGACCAGTGCGGCGAGCAGTCGATGCGCTCCCACGGCGACCTGCTGCGCGGGCAGGCCGAGCTGGCCCGCGGCCACCTCGACGCCGCCGTCGCCTACGGCCAGGCGGCCCTGCGGGCCAAGCGGCGGCTGCACGACAGCTTCGGCATCGGCCTGACCGTGGACCTGCTGGCCGTCGCGGCGAGCGCGGCGGGGCGGGCCGAGCGCGCCGCGCGGCTGCTCGGCCTGGCCAAGCGGATCTGGAGCACGCACGGGCGGGCGCAGGCAGACGTGCCCGCCTGGGTGGCCGCGCGGGCGGAGTGCGAGCGGCAGGCCCGCGGCACACTCGGCGACGACGCCTACCGCGAGGCCTTCCGCACCGGCTTCAACAGCGACATCGAGGCCGGACTCGCGTTCGCACTGGAGCCCGAGGGCCTGACGAACGGCCGCTGACCGCAGCGCTGCGGCGGATGACGACCTCGTCGCCTCCGCCCCTTCCCGGCCTCCCCTCAAGGGACCCGCACGAAGTGCGGCTTTCCCCAAGGAAGAGCTCCGCCGAGGACGGCGGTGGCGGGCAGCCAGGGCCAGGCGTGGTGAGGTGCGGGAATGGGGGCTAATCGGCGGCGACGGCCTCGATCTCCAGGAGCCAGCGGCTGTCGTAGATCTCGGCGATGATCACCGTCAGGGCGGGGCGGTGGCCGCCCAGGATCTCCCTGCGCACCGCTCCGTTGACGTCCGCGTAGCGGCGATCGGACAGATACGTGGTCACCTTGACGAGGTTGGACACGTCCATGTCCGCGGCCCGCAGGGCGGCCAGGATGTTGCTCCAGACGAGCCGGCACTGGGACTCGAAGTCGTCCGGCACCTTGCCGTCCCGGGTCTCGGGGATCTGGCCGCTCACGAACAGCAGCTTCGACGCGCCCTCGACCGCGAGGGCCTGGGTGTAGCCGCCCTGGGGCTCGGGCGCGTCGAGCGGATCGATGCGGGTGTACGTCGTCATGCGATCTTTCTACCAGCCCCCGCGCCCGCCGGGACCAGGGCCTTCAGAGCCTTGGCCGGGTGGATGCGCGTGTGCGGGGACGGGGTCCAGCCGGCGTCGGCGCCGAGCGTCGTGCCGTTGGCGGCGTTGTACGCGCCCACCAGGTCGGTGGGCACGCCGTCCACGAGGTTGTCCTCAGCGGTGATCGCCGTGCCGCCGAACACCGTCAGCACCTTCGCCGCCGCGATGCCGTCGAAGGCGTTGCTCTCGGCGTAGACCTTCGAGCCGAAGCCCACGCCGATGCTGTATCCGTGCGTGGCGCCGCCCGTGTAGTAGTTGTTGTACACGTGGACCTGGCCGAAGCGGACCCGGGGAGCGCGTTGTCCCAGGCCCTCGAAGTAGTTGTGGTGCAGCGTGACCTTGAGCTTGTCCGCCTCGCCGTAGCGGGCCGGGTTGTCGGTGTTGCCGATCAGCGTCACCTTGTCGTGGCCGCTCAGGTGGTTCCAGGAGAGCGTCACGTAGTTGGAGCCGCGGACGACGTCGAGGAGCCCGTCGTGCACCTGGAACGGGCGGCCGAAGTACGACGGCTGGCCGGAGTCCGGGTTGTCGCCGTCGTTGAGCGTGTTGTGGTCGAGCCAGACGTGGGTGGAGCCGGAGACCTCGACGTTGTCGAACGACGCGTTCCAGTTGCCCTCCGCGCCGTCGGTCGGGTCCCACTGCGGGAAGCAGTCGGAGGTGTCGGTGATGGTGAGGTTGCGGACGATCACGTTGTCGGCGTTGCTGATCCGCAGGCCGAAGCTCTTCAGGGCGGCGTCGCGGCCCAGGCCGACGATGGTGACGTTGGAGCCGATCGCGACCGTGACATGCTGGGCCATCTTGTTGTACGACGCCCGCCGCGCGTCCTCCAGCGGGCCCGACGGCACGCTGGTCCTGCCCCATACGGCCGGGTCGTACGCGGCCAGGTAGGCGGGCAGGCTGTAGCCGTTGACGGCGTAGTCGGCGCAGGTCAGCGGGGCGCCCGAGTCGGAGGTGTCGGCGTCGATCCCGCCCTTCAGGTAGATGATCTTGGGGGTGTTGTCGGCGGGGTCGCCGAGCGCCGCCCGCAGCTGCGCCCTGGTCGACACGACGTGCACGTTCTCGGGACGGGCCGCCGAGCCGCCCGTCGTGCCGGTCGTGGCCGCCGCCCAGCCGTCGTCGCGGAGGAGGACCTCGCGGCCCAGCCGGTTCGGCTCGGGGCGTGGGTGGTGGCGGCGGACGGGGTTCCAGCCGTCGCTTCCCGCCAGGTACCTCTCCGGCGTGAAGGCGGCGGCCTGCTCGGCGGTGAGCTGCGGCCGGTCGTCGTTGACGGTGGCGCCGGGGCCGTGGTTCCGGTATTCGGACAGGCGGGCCTCCCGCCAGTTCAAGCCGGACATGTCGGTCCAGGGCGCGTCCTTGATCTGCTGCCCCAGCCATGACTCGCGCACCAGCACCTGCCCGCGGGCCGTCGCCGAGCCGCCGGCCGGCCACGGGCGGCCCAGATGGACCGTGCGGGCCGGGGCGTTGCTGGTCAGGTGGCTGCGGTAGATCAGGAAGCCGTACGGGTTGCTCAGCTCCGTGCTCGCCGCGGTGACGTAGCCGTTGTTGTCCGCGCTGCCGCGGTTGAGCGCCTTGATCACGCAGTTGTCGAAGACGGCCGTGGCGCGGCCGAAGATGAAGTCGACGTCGCCCTCCACATAGCAGTCGCGGAAGTACTGGCGGGCGACCGTGGTGGCGGAGGGCGTGTTGGCGTAGAGCGTGTCCTGGTTGCCGATGAACCTCACGTTCTCGTACACCTGCCGGTCGCCGGTGGTGCGCACCGCCACGGCCTGGCTGTTGCCGTGCGCGGCCTCGTCGTAGGCGTTCTCGAAGGTGAGGTTGCGGGCGGTGAAGTCGGGGGCGCTGATCACGTACGAGGCGCTGCCCGACGTGCCGTAGGTGCCGGAGCCGTCCGGTTTGGGGGTGGAGGCGGAGACGTCGAACGTGAGCACCACCTCGCGCGGGTCACGCGTGTCCCCGACCAGCGAGATGTGCGGCTTGTCGGCGGGGATCACCACCTGCTGCCTGTACGTGCCCTTGCGGACGAGGATGGTGACCGGTCGCTTGTTGCCGGAGGGCACCGCGTCCACCGCGGCCTGCACGGTGGCGTGGTCGCCGGTGCCGTCGGCCGCGACCACGATCGTGGCGGCGTGATGATCGGCCACCGCGGGGGTCGCCATCAACGAGAGGAGTAAAAGAAGTCTCATATGCGACCTCGCCCAGTGGTGCGGCAATCGGTTGCATGAAACGGTGACGTAATGGCGCTGGCACGTCAACGGATGCAGTAAAACTGCACCACTTCTGCAACAAACGGTTGCAGCGCTCATTGACGGGCGAACCACGCGGGCTCTACAGTCCGCCTGATATTTATCGGCATGTTTCTGAAACTTTCATTGGGAGCACCGTGCGCACCCTTCGAGCCCTGGTGGCCGCCGCCCTGTTATGCCTCGTGCCGGTGCTTCCCGCGCACGCGGCGCCCGACATCACCTACGACTTCGAGGACGGGACGACGCAGGGCTGGGGCCCACGCGGCGACGGCGTCTCCGTCGCTGTCACCACGGACGCGGCCCACGGCGGGACGAGCGCCCTCCTCACGACAGGCAGGACCGCGAACTGGCACGGTGCCTCGATCGCCCCGCCGTTCGTCAAGGGCGTCACCTACCGGGTGACCGCGTACGCCCGGCTCGTCACCGGACAGCCGGCCAGCACGATCGCGCTCACCGTGCAGCGCACGCCCACCGGAGGCGAGACCACGTACGAGCGGGTCGCTGCGGCCACCGTGACCGACGGCGAGTGGGTGCGGCTCGCGGGCACGTATCTCTTCAGCGCCGACTCCACCGACCTCCAGCTCTACGCCGAGAGCTCCGACCCCACCTCGCAGTACTACCTCGACGACATCGTCATCAGCCCGCAGGGCGACCCCACCCGCGAGCCGATCAGCACCGACTTCGAGGACGGCACCACGCAGGACTGGTCGCCGCGCGCCGCCGCCACGCTCGAGTCCAGCACCGCCGCCGCCCACGGGGGCGCCCGCAGCCTCGCGGTGACCGGCCGGTCGGCCTCCTGGGACGGGCCCGCGATCAACGTGCTCGGCAGGATGGGCAAGGGCGACAAGTACGCCCTGTCCGTGTGGGTGCGCCTCGGCCCCGACACCGCGTCGGGCCGGCTGGGCCTGTCGATGGAGCGGCGGAGCGCCGGAACGCCCACCTATGAGCGCATCGTCCCGCCCAAGGACGTGCCGGCGGGGCAGTGGGTGCAGCTCGCGGGCACGTACACGCTCGCCTACGACGTGGACTTCCTCAGCGTGTACGTCGAGTCCGACAGCGGGGCCTTCCCCTTCCACCTGGACGACTTCACGATGACGTACGTCGCGCCGAAGCCCATCCAGACCGACATCCCCGCGGTCAAGGACAAGGTGCCGTTCGTCATGGGCTCGGCGCTCACCAGACCCGACACGCTCGGCGTGCACGGCGAGCTGCTGGCCAGGCACTTCAACGGCATCACCCCCGGCAACGAGCTGAAGTGGGACGCCACCGAGCCCCGGGAGGGCGAGTTCGCCTTCGCCGACGGCGACCACCTCGTGGACTTCGGCGTCGAGCACGACATGACCATCCGCGGGCACACGCTCGTCTGGCACAGCCAGACCCCCGCCTGGGTGTTCGAGGGCGCCGACAAGGAGACGCTGCTGCGCCGCGTGGAGAACCACGTTCGCACGCTGGTGACCCGCTACAAGGGCAAGATCTCGGCCTGGGACGTCGTCAACGAGGTCATCGACGAGAACCAGCCGGACGGGCTGCGCCGCTCCAAGTGGTACGAGATCGCCGGTCTCGACTACATCCGCACCGCCTTCCGCGTCGCCCGCGAGGCCGACCCGGACGCCAAGCTGTTCATCAACGACTACAACACCGAGTTCCCGCGCAAGCGAGAGGCCCTGTACGCCCTGGTCAAGCGGCTGAAGGACGAGGGTGTGCCGATCGACGGCGTCGGCCACCAGCTGCACCTCAACATCGAGCAGCCGCCGGCCTCGTACGTCGAGGACACCATCGAGCGCTTCGCCACGCTCGGCGTGGACCAGCAGGTCACCGAGCTGGACGTGAGCATCTACACCGACTTCGTCTCCTCCTACCCGTCGATCCCGCCGGAGCTCCTGGCCGAGCAGGGACACCGGTACAAGGAGCTGTTCGACGTCTTCCGGCGGCAGGCGGGCAAGCTGAGCTCGGTCACCGTGTGGGGCGGGTCCGACGACGTCAGCTGGCTCAACACCTGGCCGATCCCGCGGCTGAACGCGCCGCTGCTCTTCGACCACGACCTGCAGGCCAAGCCCGCCTACTGGGGCGTCGTGGACCCGTCCAAGCTGCCGCCGCTCGTGCGGAAGCTGGAGGCGCCCGCCGGGACGGTCAAGGTGGACGGCAGGCGGGACCTGCAGTGGGACCTGCTGCCGGACGCGCCGATCGCCCGCGTGGGAAACGTGTCCGCCGCCTTCCAGGCCCGCTCCGCCTCCGCCGGCCTGTACGTGCTCGCGGAGGTCACCGACCCGACCGTCAACGCGACGGACCGGGTGACGTTCACCGTGGACGGCACCTCGCACACCGTCACGCGGTCCGGCGGGCCCAAGGCCGCGGTGAAGCGGACGGCGACCGGCTACCGCGTCGAGGCGCTGGTCAAGAAGGGCACGGACGTCGACGTGACCGTGCGCGACGGGTCCACGACGACCTCGTGGACCGGCAAGGTGACCGCCGTCCCCGCCGTCAAGCTCACCGCCGCCGCCCACCGCACCCCCGTGCTCGACGGCGTCGCCGACCCCGTGTGGCGGGCCGCGCCGGAGATCATCACCGCGACCTGGATCCAGGGCAGCACGGGCGCGACCGCCCGGGTCAGATCCTTGTGGAGCGGCTCCACGCTGTACGTGCTCGCCCAGGTCGCGGACCCTGACCTGAGTGAGCAGTCGGCCAACCCCTGGGAGCAGGACTCCGTCGAGATCTTCGTGGACCCGGGCAACGGCAAGACGAAGGGATACACGGACGACGACGGGCAATACCGGGTCAGCTTCTCCGGCCGCCTCACCGTCGGCGGGACCTTCGACGCGGCCGGGGTGAAGGACAATCTGTCGGCCGTCGCCAAGGTCGTGCCGGGCGGCTACGTCGTCGAGGCGGCGATCAAGCTGCCGACTCTTCCGTTGGCGGAGGGGACGTTGCTCGGCTTCGACGTGCAGGTCAACGACGCCACGGGCGCGGCTCGCACCGCCGCGGTGACCTGGAACGACAGCACCGGCCGCAGCTACGTGGACACCAGCCACTGGGGCGTGCTCCGCCTGGCCTCGTAACGCCCCTGAAAGATGGTGCTCCTGGCAGGTGGTCGAAGGGGCAGAGGTGACGCCGGAGGCTTCGGACGACCGTTGGTTCAGGGCCGGGTGGAGATCCGGTCCTGAACTCTCCCTGCCCGACTACCATGTGATCGTGAACGCGAGCCCCCGACATGCCCGTAAAGGGGCCGCCCCGAGCATCCGTGACGTCGCCGCCGAGGCCGGCGTCTCGCACCAGACCGTCTCGCGCGTGCTGAACGAGTCACCCAGGGTGCGGCCCGCGACCCGCGCCGCCGTGCTGGCCGCCATCGACCGGCTCGGCTTCCGGCCCAACAGGGCGGCGCGGACGCTCGGCTTCGGCCGCGCCAGCGGCGTCACCGTGGTGACCTCCAACACCACGCTGTACGGCTACGCCTGCACGCTGCAGGGCATCGAGGAGGCCGCCAGGACGGACGGCGTGGCCCTGGGCATCAGGGTCGTGGAGTCGGCCGAGGTGCGGCAGACCGTCGACTACGTGAGCGACCCGAGCGCGGGCGGGCTGATCGTGATCGCGTTCGACCCGCTCGGGACCGCCGTGCTGGAGGCGCTGCCGGGCCACATCCCGGCCATCGTCGCCGCCGAGCCGGGCGCACCCGATCTGGGCCGGGTGGCGATCGCCCTGGACGAGCGGCGCGCCGCCGCCGACGCCACCCGCCACCTGCTGGAGCTGGGCCACCGGACCGTGCATCACGTGGCCATCCCGTCCGAGGGCCGCTCCGGGGGCCGGCAGGCGGGCTGGCGCGACGCGCTCACCGAGGCGCGGGCCGAGATCCCCGAGGTGCTGGGATGCGGGTGGGACGTCGCGTCGGCGTACGTGGCCGGCCGGCAACTCGCCGCCCGGCCGGACGTGACGGCGATCCTGTGCGGCAACGACGACATCGCCCAGGGCGTGCGGCGGGCCCTCTACGACGCGGGCAAGGACGTGCCGGGGGACGTGAGCATCGTCGGCTTCGACGACATCCCGGGCTCGGCGTTCTGGACGCCCGCGCTGACCACGGTGCGGATGGATTTCGCGGGGTTGGGCCGGGCGTGCTTCCACGCTGCGGTGGCCGAACTGACCGGCCGGCCTCAACCCGAGATCTCCCTGGTGCCACCCCGCCTGATCGTCCGAGAGTCGACGGCCCCTCCGCGTCATCGGTAGGCGGACCTCAAGGCACGGGAACTCGTCGCCTGTTTCTAGACCTTGAGCCACTGGATCTGCCGTGCTCCCAGATCCGAGAGAGCTCGTACTCATCGACGATCTCGCCTGTCTTCGTCAAAGCGAGCCAGTGTTGGGCGGCTTCAACCATGGAAGCGGAGAATTCACCGCGGCCGACGCGCGCGTCGATCTCGGCGGCGAGCTGTTCCGGCCCGCTGATGGCCTTTTTGACCTTCGGGCCGGGTATCTCATGGGCGCTATAAAGCGCGGCCGGGTTGACTCCGAACAGTCGGGCATGGCGCCTTTCGCGGTGTGACGGAAGCTCTACCGCACCATGTTCCGGCCGGGTGGGCGGACGGAGTCGCGGACGACGATGTGGGTGCCGAGGACCACGTGCTGGCGCTCCTCGCGGTTGAGCGCCAGGCGCACCGCCGTGCGTCCCAGCTCCTCCGTCGGCACGTGGACCGTGGTGAGCGCCGGAGTCAGGTCGGCGGCGAACGGGATGTCGTCGTAGCCGGCCAGCGACACGTCCTCCGGCACCCGGATCCCGGCTTCCCGCAGCGCCGCCAGCACGCCGATGGCCACCATGTCCGTGGCGGCGAAGACCGCGGTGAACTCGGCACCGAGCGCGATGAGCCGGCGCGTGGCCGCGTAGCCGTCGGCGCGGCCGAAATAGGCGGGGATGACCAGGTCTGGGTCGTAGGGCACGCCGAACGACTCGTGCGCCCGCTCGAATCCGCGGACCCGGTCGAGCTTTGTGGTGCTGAGGTCGTCGGGGGTGGAGGCGCCCACCAGGGCGATGCGCCGGTGCCCCTGCGACAGCAGGTGGCTGGTCATCGCGTACGCGCCGCCCTCGTTGTCGTATTCGACCACGGTGGTCGGCACGTCGTCGCCGAGCGGCGGCCGGCCGCACAGCACGAGCCTGGAGCCAGCCTTGTCGAGGGCGTGCGCGAAGTGCGACATGCGCTCGCGGTAGGTGTCGTCGAGCGAGCCGCCGCCGACCAGGATGACCGCGTCGGCCCGCTGCTCGCGCATGGCCTCGACGACGGCCAGCTCGCGGGCCGGGTCGCCGTGGGTGGTGCACACCATGCACAGCCGCCCCTCGGCGGTGGCCTGCTGCTCGACGCCCTTGGCGACGTACGCGAAGGACGGCCCGGTGACGTCGTCGAGCACGAACGCCACCATCTTGGTGCTGGCCCCGGACAGGGCGCGGGCGTGCACGTTGAGGACGTAGTCGAGCTCGCGCATGGCGCGCAGCACGCGGGTGCGGGTGGACTGGGCCACCGGGTAGTCACCCTTGATCACCCTGGAGACGGTGGTGGCCGACACCCCGGCGCGCGCGGCCACGTCGCGGATGGTGACGCGCTCGTCGTCCGCGCCCGCTTCTCTCGGGCTTACTCTTCGCGACAAGTCAGGCCCCTCACGGTGGTCGACGGGGGAAAGCATGAGAGGTTCGCGACCTCACCGCAGTCTATGGCCAGCGAGATCCGCTCGGCATCCCCAACGGCGCCGGTCATCGCCGTTGCCCGCGCTCGCGTGGCGAACGGCGTCGGGCATCCGGCGGACGACGCTGCATGGCGTTGGGGCACGGGCGGAAAGTCTCCGTTCGGGAGCGCAGGTGTAGAAACCGGTGTCTACGGTATGAGCATGGCGGACTCCGGGTCAACGGCCTACGCCAGAAACGCGTCCTGGCAGGGAGATGGCGTGGCGCCGGACGGCTAGGTAACGTATTCGTAACACGTTCTTGTGGTCATGGCCACGCGGCCGTAGCGTTCACGGCGATCGGTTTCTGTAACTGCGCCGTCGAGTTGAGGTCATGATCCGCAACCCCGTCCTACCCGGCTTCCACCCCGACCCGTCGATCCTGCGCGTCGGCGACGACTACTACATCGCCACCTCGACGTTCGAGTGGTATCCGGGCGTGCGCGTGCATCACTCGCGCGACCTCGTCCACTGGCGGCCCCTCGGCGGCATCCTCACCGACCGCCGGCTGCTCGACCTCAGCGGCGTGCCGGACTCCGGCGGTGTCTGGGCGCCCGACCTCACCTACGCGAACGGCCTGTTCCACCTGGTCTATGGGGTGATGGACAACTACGGGCACGGCTTCAAGGACATCGCCAACTACCTCGTCACCGCACCCTCCATCGACGGCCCCTGGTCGGACCCCGTGCCGCTGCCCGGCCGCGGATTCGACGCCGCGCTGTTCCACGACGACGACCGATCGTACCTGCTCAGCATGATCTTCGACTCCCGGCCGGGCCACGGATTCGCCGGGATCGAGATGCGGCCGCTCGACGGCGGCGAGGCGAAGCTCATCCTCGAGAACCGCAACGTCACCGAGGGGCCGCACATCTACAAGATCGACGGCTGGTACTACCTGATGGTGGCCGAGGGCGGCACCGGCTACGAGCACGGCGCCTCCGTGCTCAGGTCCCGCTCGCTGGAGGGCCCGTACGAGCCGGACCCGGCCGGGCCGATGCTCACCTCCCGCCACGACCCCGGCCTGGAGCTGCAGAAGGCCGGGCACGGCTGCCTCGTCCAGACCCAGGACGGCGACTGGTACGTCGCCCACCTCGCCGCCCGCCCCTACACCACGCGCGGCCCCTGCGTGCTGGGCAGGGAGACCGCGATCCAGCACGTCGAGTGGGTGGACGGCTGGCCGCGGGTGGCCGGGGGAGTGCCCGCCGTCGAGGTGCCCGCGCCCGCCCTGCCGCCGCACCCGTGGCCGCCCGCGCAGGAGGAGTGGAGCACCCTGCGCCGGCCCGCCTCGCCCGACTGGGTGACCTTCGACGGCGACAGCGTGACGATCACGGGCGGGCAGTCCCCGTACGGGCTGCGCACCCCCAGCCTGATCGCCCGCCGCGTCACCAGCACGAGCTGCGTCTTCGAGGCGAGCGTGACGGCCGAGCCCCGCACCGTGCACCAGTCCGCCGGCATCACGGCCTACTACAACTCCCGCAACTGGTACCACCTCGCGATCACCACCGACGGCCTGGTCCTGACCGGCAGCGACCGGGGCGCGCGCACGATCCACTACAACGGGGGGCCGGCGACCCGGCTCGGCCTCGAGTTCGACGGCCCCGTGCTGCGCTTCACCTGCGACGGCAAGCCCATCCCCGTGGAGCTCGACGCCACGATCCTGTCCGACGAGCACGCCGACGACATCGTCGACGGCCAGATCCGCGCCTTCGGCTTCACCGGCGCCTTCGTCGGCCTGTGGGTGCAGGACCTCGCGGGCGAGGGCGGCCAGGCGACCTTCCACGACGTTCGCTACGAGGCGCGTTAACGCTCACACACCCCGAGGAGAGCACATGAAGACCCCGGGCGTCCGCACCCCGATCTCACCGGCCGCCGGCCACTCGCCGTCCCGCTTCTCCTTCCGCGACCGTGGCGCCGGGCCGGGCTCCTCGCCGACCCCCGGCGACGGCCCGCCCGGGGCGCGGGAGTACGGCGCCGGGGGTCTCCGATGAGCTCGCCGAAGCTGACCATGATCGCCCGCGAGGCCGGGGTGTCGCCGTCCACCGTGTCCAAGGTGCTCAACGGGCGGACGGACGTCTCGACGCCCACCCGGGCCCGCGTCATGGACGTGCTGCGCCGCCGCGGCTACCAGCGGCGCACCCCGCCCAACCACTGGCTGTTCGACCTGCTCATCGACGACCTGGCCGCGCCGCACGCGCTCCAGGTCGTCGCGGCCTCCGAGCGGGCGGCCCGGCAGGCCGGCGGCGACCTGGTGGTCTCCGTCGCCGACGGCACGCCGGGCGAGAGCTGGCTGGGCCGGCTCGCCGGGCGGGGGAGCGCCGGGGTGCTGCTGGCGGGCACCGGGCTCACGCCCCTCCAGGAGGCGTGGCTGCGCGACCGCCGCCTGCCGGTGGCCACGGTGGACGTGTCCGGGCGGCCGCTGGAGGACCTCTGCGCGGCCGCGCTGGACTCCCTCGTCACACGCACCCCGGTCCGCAATCCCGCCCTGGAGCTCGAGCTCTAGCGGCCGGTGGCGCCGCCCTCCCGTTCGGAGAGCCACTGCGCGAGGAGCGCGGCGTAGGCCGCCGGGCGTTCCAGGTGCAGGAAGTGGCTCGTGCCCGGCCAGGTCTCCACCCGTGAGCCGGGCGGCGCAGGGATGGCCGACTCCCAGGCCGCGGGCTCCGCGCGGGCGTGCAGGGACAGCACCGGGCAGGGCCGCCGGGCCAGGTACTTCTCGGCCGCGCGGCGGGTGCCGAACGCCTCGTCGGTGAGGTACATGCCTTCGTAGCAGGCGGCGAGCACGTGGCCGGGGGTGGCGAGGAGCTGGTCGCGCACGTCCGGGGGCAGGGCGTCGGCGCCGAGCTGGCGTACGGCCGCCGCCGCTCCGCCGGCCCGCAGCGCCGCCAGCCGGGCGGCGAAGAGGCGCTCCTCGTCCTCGTCCGCGCCGTAGGCCGGGTCGATCACGGCCAGCGCCCGCACGCGGCCGGGATGCTCGACCGCCAGCGCGGTCGCGACCTGGGCGCCCATCGAGTGACCCACCGGGACCGCCGCCTCGACGCCGAGCCGGTCCATGAGCGCCACCAGGTCGGCGGCCAGCTCGGCGGGGCGGTAGCCGGACGGGGGCGCGGGGGAGCGGCCGTGGCCGCGCAGATCCGGCGCCACGACGCGGAAGCGCGGCGGGAGCGCGGCGGTCACCGGCGCCCAGGCCCGCCCGTCCCCGCCCCAGCCGTGCACGAGCAGCAGGACCGGGGCGTCCCGCGGGCCCTCGTCGGTGTGGTGCAGCATCGGGGCGCTCCAGAATCGCATAGAAACCGTTGGCTACCGATGCTAGGCGAACCTTCCCGCGCCCGGTCCGGGTGGTGGTCAGTTCTGGGCGGGGCAGGGGAGGGAGTAGGGGCGGCCGGGGATGTATTGGGCCCACTCGGCGCGGGTGATCGACATCCCGGACGTCTCGCACGTGGTGGCGGTCGCCTGCTCCACGTCCAGCCCCCACAGCTGGGCGGCCGTGTCGGAGGTGGCGGCCAGGAAGGTGCCGTCGGCGCCGAACTCCACGTCGTCCACCGCGTACGGGCTCGCGAACACCGCCCACAGCGACGGCTGGGCCCGGTTCGCGATGTTCCACACCCGGATGGTGCGATCCCGCGACGCGGTGGCCAGCGAGCGGCCGTCCGCGCTGAAGGCGACCGCGGCCACGTCCGACAGGTGGCCCTGCAGGATCGACAGCCGCTTGGGCTGCTCCGGCCTGGTGACGTCCCACAGCCGCGCCGTCCCGTCCGAGGCCGTCGTGGCCAGGGCCTTGCCGTCCCGGCTGAACTGCAGGTCGAGCACGCCCGCCGCGTGCGCGGAGAAGTCGGCCGCAAGACGCGGCTTCGCCCGGTCGGACAGGTCCCACAGCCGTACGGAGGCCGTGCCCGAGCCGGTCGCGAGCATCCGCCCGTCCGGCCGGAACGCGGCCGCGGTCAGCCGGTCGTCGGCCGCGTCCGGCAGCGCGAGCCGCTTCGGGCTGCTGGCCGCGGAGACGTCCCACACCAGGGTCCTGCCGTCCTGCCCGGTCGTCGCCACGAGCGCGCCGCTGCCGCTGTACACCGCCGACCGCAGCCCGCCCGTGTGCCCCTGGAGGGTGGACACCAGCTTCGGGCTGGCGGGCGTGGAGACGTCCCACATCCGGGCGGTCCGGTCGAGCGAGGCGGACACCAGGTGGCGGCCGTCGGGGCTGAACGCCGCCGACACGACGGCCGCGGTGTGCCCGCGCAGCGTGGCCACCGGCGTGGCCGCCGCCGGATCGGCGACGTCCCACAGCTTGATGGTCTTGTCGCCCGAGACGGTGGCCAGCGTGCGGCCGCTCTTGGCGATCGTGAGGCCGTTGACGAGCGCGGTGTGCCCGGTGAGCCGGGCGCGGGCGGCGACCTCGGCCGGATCGGCGACGTTCCACATCCGGGCCGTGCCGTCCGCCGACGACGTGGCGAGGTTCTGGCCGTTCGCGCCGAACGCCACCCCGGTCACCGCGCCCGCGAAACCGTTCAGTATGCCTGCCGCCCGGGGCGAGTTCGGGCTGGTGACGTCCCACAGCCGCGCGGTGCCGTCGGCGGAGGCGCTGGCCAGCACGTTGCCGTCGGGGCTGAACGCCACGTCCCGGACCGCCGAGGCGTGCCCGGTGGCCGTGCCGATGACTCTCGCCGTGGCGATGTTCCACACGTGCAGGGCGCCGGTGGTGGAGGCCGTGACGAGGTTCTGGCCGTTCGCGCTGAACGCCACGCCGGTGACGCCGCCGCCGTCCGTCGGCTTCAGCGACGCCAGGCTGGCGGGCTTGGCGGGGGTGAGGACGTCCAGGAGGGCGACGCCGCCGGCCGAGGTGACCGCCAGCATGCGGCCGTCGGGGCTGAAGGCCACGTCCGTGGGGGTGGTGTCCTGCTTGAGCACGGCGACCGCCTGCGGTTTGGCGGTGTCGGCGATGTTCCAGAGGCGTACGGACTCATCGGCGCCCGCGGTCGCCAGGAGGTCGCCCTTGGGGTTGAACGCCACCGCGCCCACCGGCTGCTCGTGGCCCTTGACCGTGGACAGGGCGCGCGGCTGCCCGGTGTCGGAGACCTCCCAGAGGCGCGCGGTCTCGTCGGCGGAGCCGGTCGCGAGGACGCGGCCGTTCGCGCTGAACGCCGCCGCCGTCAGACCCTTCGTGTGGCCCTTGACGACGCCCGCGCTCTTGGGGCGGAGCGGGTCGGCGACGTTCCACAGCCGGGCGGTGTTGTCGCCGGAGACGGTGGCGACGACCCGGCCGTCGGGCCGGTAGGCGACCCGTTCGACGGGCGCGGTGTGGCCGATCATGCGGGCGCCGACCGGGCGGGAGAGCGTGCCGAGCAGCGCCCCCCGGGCCTCGGCGGTGGGGGAGATCCGGTACGCGCTCAGCGCCAGCTGGGCGGCGAGCGACGTGTCGGGAAGGGTGGCGGCCGCCATGGCGAGCTGGCGGGACAATGCCTGGTCGCGTTGCGTGGCCGCCGCGCCGGCCCGCGTGTTCGACTGCGCCGACTGCCACAGCGCGAGCCCGCCGCCGCTCAGCGCCGCCAGCAGGAGCACAGAGAGGGCGGCGATGACGGCGCGGCTGATCGTCGAGCGCCGCCGCTGCCGCCGCCGCGACGCCGCCAGGAACGCCCGCTCGACGTCGGTGATCGCGCCGTCTCCCGGGCCGCGCTGCACGGGCGCGCCCGGGCGTGCCGGACCCCGCGCGCCGGCCGGGCCGCCCGTCGCCGGACGCGGGCCGCCGGGCGCCGGCAGGGCGGCGACCATGGCCTGGGCGGTCGCCAGGCGGCTGTCGGTGTAGAGGAGCGCCGGGTCCTCGCCCTCTCGCCGCCACGCCGCCGCGTCCTCGGCCAGGCGGTGGCGTACGAGCAGTCCGGCGCGCCGGGCGTCGATCCACCCGCCGAGCCGGGGCCAGGCCCGGATGAGGGCCTCGTGCGACAGCTCGGCCTCGCCGCCGGCCACCACGACCAGCCGCGACCTGACCAGCTCCGCCATGACCTGCCCGCCCACGGACGGCGCCTCGGGCGCCAGCTCGGCCAGCGTGACCCGCTGCGAGGTGCCGCCGAGCTGGTCGTCCACGCGTACCAGCCGCAGCAGCAGGTCCCGCGCCAGCGGCTCGAACTCCGCGCCGAGCCCGCGCAGCGTGTCCTCGGCGCTCATCGCCACGGCCCCGGTGACGCCGCCCGCCGACCGATAGCCCGCCATGGTCAGCACGCCGCCGGAGCGCCGCTGCCAGGTCGCCAGCAGGGCGTGCGACAGCAGCGGCAGCAGGCCGCCCGCCCGCTCCAGCGCCGCCTCCTCCGCCCGCAGGTCCTCCAGGATCAGGTCCGTGAGCCCCGGCTCCAGGCTGAGCCCCGACCTGATCGCCGGCTGCTCGATCACCTCGCGCAGCTCGGCCTCGGTCATGGGCATGACGATCTCGGGCCGCCGCATCGTCTCCACCAGCCCCGGGTACGCCGCGCAGCGCCCGAAGAACTCGGCGCGTACGGCGATCACCACGGCCGCCGACCGGGACAGCTCGGTCAGCGCCTCCGTGAAGCGCCGCCGCGCCACCGCGTCCGCGCAGGCGGTGAACACCTCCTCGAACTGGTCGACCACCAGCAGCAGCCGGCCGGGGACCAGGCGCCGCGCCGCCGCGGGATCGGACTGGAGTATCGCGCGGAACCGGGCCGGGTCGCCGCCGCCGAGCGCGGCCAGCTCGCGGGCCAGCGTCCCCAGCGGGTCGACGCCGGGCGCCAACACGACGCACGACGCCTCGTCGCCCGCCTGCCGGAGGGCGGGGATGAGCCCGGCACGCAGCACCGACGACTTCCCGCAGCCCGACGGGCCGGTGAGGACGAGCGGGCCGCCGGTCTCGAACGCCTGCGATCCGATGACGACGGGCGGCCCGCCCGCTCTGAGCGCCTGCCGCACCCGCCTGGTCAGCGACCCCGTCAGCTCGTCCCGCCCGAAGAACAGCTCGGCGTGCTCGGGCCCGTACGCGGCCAGGCCGCGGTAGGGGCTGGACAGGTCGCCGGGGGATCTCATCGGCGGGTTCGAGCGCTTGACCGGCTCCTTGTGCGCGGGGTTGGCGGCCAGCGGCGGCCGGTCGCCCACGTCGGTGGCCTGCCGCCGCGGCTTGGGGAACCCGGCGCCGGGCAGCGTCTGGGCCAGACGGTGGTAGGCCTGGTCGAGCGTGAAGGCCGGCGGCCCGTCCGCCTCGCCCTCGTTCAGCAGCCTGAGCAGGGCTCCGCTGAGCGCCGTGTGGCGGACGCCGGGCAGCGCCCATCCGTTCTCGTCCTTGCACGAGGAGGCCAGCACGTACGCGCTGCGGCCCAGGCCCTCGAAGACCCGGTCCATCGCCTTCGTCGGCATCGGCCGGCCGCCCCCGGTGAAGCAGCAGTCCAGAACGACGACGACCAGCTCGGCGGGCGACTTCGACAGGATGCCGCGGACCACGCTGTAGGGGAGCGCCTGGTAGCCGGGCACCCCCTGGGCGAGGTCCACGGTGGCGCGCGTGGCCAGGTGCAGCTCGCCGTCGGGGGTGAAGACGCCGTGACCGACGTAGTAGAACACCAGGACCGACGTGGCCTCGCGGGCCGCCTTCTCCAGCGCCTCGCCCAGGTTGGCCGGGGTCGCCGGGTCCAGCAGCACGGTCAGGCCG
This sequence comes from Nonomuraea sp. SYSU D8015, assembly GCF_008065375.1. GTDB lineage: Bacteria > Actinomycetota > Actinomycetes > Streptosporangiales > Streptosporangiaceae > Nonomuraea. The sequence goes on along the minus strand of NZ_VJYI01000003.1, from coordinate 654,878 downwards.
GCCTGGGGCAGGCCTGCTCGCTCGACCAGGGCCTGGGCGACGTCGTTGACGGTCGACGGGACCGCGGGGACCTCTGGCAGCCGCGAGGAGGGACGATGCGCGCCGGTGCCCGCCACCAACACGCGGGCGCCGTCGGACGACAACAGCAGCGGCGGAATGTCCCGCCGGGGCCGCACGACCCTGGTCGTCTCCAGCGTCGTAGATTCGTCCTCGGTCATCCGGAGCTCCCCCGGCGTGGTCGGCCGCAGTTGTCGGGGTTGTTAGGGTACGGAAGTCTCCGCGCCCCGTCGAGTTGGGCTCTCGTCACCTCACCGCCACGGTTCACGCGCACCGCGCCCTCCAAGGGCGGTCCATGAATATGCCTGAGTCCCGTGCTGCCCGAGAACGACGGAGACCGGCGGCGCACCGGCGACCGGTGGCCGGGGCGGGTGCGCCTGGTGACCGGCCGGGGGACCGGCCTGGCCATGAGCGCGGTCGGCGCGCCGCCACCGGCCCGCGGGAGGGTGGGCTCACCAGTTGGCCGGCAGGCCCGGGGTCGTGGCGGGCAGGGGGTGGCCCGGCGGGTGGATGACGTACGTGATGCCGCCGCTGCTGGAGCTGCGCAGCCAGACGTTCTCGAAGTCGGCGCGCGGATAGACGCGCCGCACGGCGTCGTTGCTCGGCGACGCCGGATCGTTGGCGATCACATCGCCGGTCGCGGTGAAGCCGACGACCGCCATGAGGTGGCCGTTGGTGCCGTATCCCGCACCGGGCAGTTCGCTCTTCTTGAAGGACTGCGAAGTGATGACCGGAACGCCCGCCTTGATCAGCTGCTCCAGCTCGGTCAGCGACCGCAGCCTGGTGACGAACCCGTCCATGCCGTAGCGGCCCGCGTAGGCGGTGTTGAACGGCCAGTTCCCCGCGCCCTGGTAGGCATGGTCGTAGGTGTAGCGGGCGGCGTAGTCGACCTCCGGGTTGGGGTCGGACGGATCGACCCACGCGGTGTCCTGCGCGCTCGGCCACTTGCCCCAGTAACCCAGCACCATCGTGGTCGAGGTCGGGCTGCACCACGCCTCGCCGCCGCCGTCCCATTCGGGGTAGTGACCCTCGTGCACGTTCTGGGAGCGGCGCGGCACGTTCAGCTCGATGCCCCAGGCGCCGCCGCCCGGGCTGACCGGCACCGTCTTGCGCTCGGGCACGTTGGAGGCCATGGCGCCGGACGTACGCACCCGCGGTGTGATCGACGAGCCCGGCGTGCGGTAGAGCGTGAGGCGCAGCTGGTAGGCGCTGAACGGCTTGCCGGCCGCCGCCACCAGCGTGTCCACGGCCACGGTGGCGTCCGCGTCGCCCTGCCCCGGCACCGACGTCCGGCGGATGTCGCCCTCGGCGTACGCCCAGCGGCCCAGCGAGTACCACTTCGTCAGCCCCTCGGCGTTCCTGGCACGGGCCTCGACCTGCAGCCAGCTGCCCGCGGGCAGGTCCGCGGTCCAGGAGGCGACCAGCTCGGTCGCGGAGAAGCCGACGGCCCGCTCGGGGCCGGTCCAGCGGGCGTACTCCCAGGTCTTGGTGCCCAGGGCGTCGGTGTAGGAGGTGGTGCCGGCGGGCGAGCCGAACGACAGGCCGTCACCGGCCGTCGTGCCCTCCGCCGTGCCGGTCGTGAAGTCGGCCCGCTGGAAGACCACGTCCGCCGGCGCGGCGGGCGCCGGTCTCGCGGTCGCGGACGGGGAGAGGGTCGTGATCACGAGGAGGGACGACAGGATCACGGTCAGCGCACGCATGTACCCACCTTCTCGCCAGGGCGCTCGATGGGCCACAGAGTAGGCACGCCGGGCAGGCGGAGCATCGGGAAATATACGTATCCGTCGGCGCAGCCATTCCCCTCCGTTCATCGATCGAGGCTATTCCGGCGACGCGCGGAAAATCCCGTCCCCACGCCGGGCGAAATCAGGCGCATGGACGGCGAGAACACCGAGAACGCATATGCGGTGGCAACGCGCGGCTTCCCAGGGTGGAGCCTGGATGGGATGGTGACGATGCTCGAAGATGACATGACCGCGAGAGTGATGAGACATGCGGAAATACGTGATCATGGGTGTGCAGGGGAGCGGCAAGGGCACGCAGAGCCAGTTGCTCGCGGCCGACCTCGATCTGGTCCACATCAGCGTCGGCGACATCTTCCGCTGGCACGTCAAGAACCACACCAAGCTCGGCGCCCAGGTCCGCCGCCTGGTCGCGGCGGGCGAACTGGTGGGCGACGACCTCGTCGAGGACGTCGTCAGGGACCGGCTCCAGCTGCACGACTGGAACTACGGGTTCGTCATCGACGGCTTCCCGCGCAACCGGCGGCAGGCCGAGTTCTTCCTGGAAAGCTACGACATCGACGGGGTGATCCATCTCGACCTGCCGGACGACGAGGTACGCCGGCGCGTCCTGGCCCGGCGGCTGTGCTCGCGCTGCGGCATGGACTACAACCTGATCGCGCACCGTCCGGAGGTCGAGGGCCGATGCGACGTGTGCGGCGGGGAGCTGGTCACGCGGGCGGACGACACCCCGGAGGCGCTGGCCAGGCGGCTGCGCGAGTACCACAGCAAGATCGATCCGGTGATCGAGCTGTTCCGGCGCAAGGAATATGTGATGACCGTGGACGCGCGGGCCGACAAGGTCACCGTCCAGCAGACCATTCGCGCCCGCTTCAACCTGCCGCCCTACGACCCGGCGCGGACCGACGACCCAGCGGAGGCCCGGCCGTTTTCCTAGTGCGTCGCGCTTTTATGAAGCGCGCGAAAATGGCCGCCAGTGGACGAATATGATTGTCGGGCGTCAATTGCTGTTACGGTTTCCTCAACGGAGAAATGTCGCTCTTGACGCATCTCAGCACCAGATACACCGGGAACTTCGCCGCGTCCGCCCGGGTGGCGGCCCATTCCGGGGCTGGCTCCGGCTCGGCCATTTCGTCCAGCCAGAGGCCGTGGCGGCGCAGCGTGTTGAGGTAGGTCGAGAGGGTGCGATGGTTCGCGCCGACCTGGCGGCGCAGGGACGACAGCTCGCCGTCGGCCCGCCACCAGCCCTCCGCGTGGTAGCGCGCGTCCCCGGGCCAGGAACCGGAGACGCCCAGGCCGCCCGGGAAGCACGGGTGGAGGATCGAACACGCGAACACGCCCCCGGGCCGGAGGGCGCGGACGGCCCCGGCGACGGCGCCGTCGAGGTCGTCGATGTCGGACAGGCCGAAACTGCACACCACGGCGTCGAACACGGCGGGGCCCGGCGCGGTCGCAGGGATCCCGGTGCCGCTCGCGCCCGAGCCCTCCGGCCCGGGCGCACTCCCTTCGAGGAAGCCGGGCCTCGTCACGTCGGCGTGGACGTAGTGGACGCCGAGCGGGGAGTCGCGTTCGGCGGCGCGGGCCTTTTCGATCAGGGCGGAGGAGAGGTCGACGCCCACGACCTGGGCGCCCCGGCGGGCCAGCGCGCGGCTGATCCGGCCGTGGCCGCAGGCGAGCTCCAGGACCCGGCGGCCCGCGACCGGCTCCAGCAGGCCGAGCAGGCGGACGGAGGCGGGGTCGTCGACGGCGTCGGTCCAGCGGGCCGCGTAGAAGTCGGCGATGTCGTCGTAACGGGCGGCACCTGGCATGGTCCCGACACTACGCCCGCCGGAACGCCGCGTTCGGCGATGTTCGTCGAGCGCGGAACGATCCGGTCGCGTGCCCCACGGCAAGGACTCGGTCATGGAAGCGTCTGGCTCCGGTCTGATCGCCCCTGCGCGTGGGCCGGGGGAAGGAGGATCGCTCCGGGGTCGAGCAGGTACGGCACGTTCACGCGGGGGGACGAAATGCGCATGCCGGGAATCGCGGCGGTCGCCGCGCTCGCGGCGCTGGCCGGTGGCGGCTGGAGCGGCGGCCATCCCGAGGGGGCCGCCCCCGGACCCGAGCTCCGGATCACCACGACCGTCACCCCGGACCCGTTGACCGCCGGCGGCGAGTCCATCCACACGGTCACCGTCACGAACACGGGCGGCCGGGACGCCGAGGGCGCCACGATCACCGACACCCTGGCACCCGGCACGGCCGCGGGTCTCCTCCCGGGCGGCTGCTCCCTCGCCGACCGGACCGTCACCTGCGGCGGACCGGACCTGACGATCCCGGCCGGACGGAGCGTGACCTACGAGATCCCGGTCATGGTGGACCCGTCGCTCCCCGACGGCACGACGGTCTCCACCCGCGCCCACGTCACCGCCCCGCACACGCCGGGCGACACGACGCAGGTGATCAGCCGGATCCGATCCATGGCCGACGTGGAGATCGCCACGACCGGCCCGGCCGCCGTACAGGAGGGCGACGGCATCGCGTACACGGTGACCGTCACCAACAAGGGCCCCTCCCCGGCGGTGGACGTCACCGTGCAGCACCCCGTCGAGCGGACCACGGTCACCGGCCGCCCAGCCGAATGCCCGGGCGGCGGCCCCACCCTGACCTGCCCGCTCGGCACCCTCGCCCCTCGTGAACGCAGGACGCTCACCTTCACCGCCGCCCCCGCCGCCACAGGCCCGATCGGCAACTGCGCCACCGTCGTCACCGGCACCCGCGAGGAGAACACCGCGAACAACCGCTCCTGCACGTCCACGGCCGTCGAACCGATCCGGCCGACCCCGGAGCCGAGCCCTTCCCGCGTCCACACGCACACGGTCACGCCGACGGAGGAGCCCGCCCCCGTGCGGGCGTCCGGCCAACCCGGGCAGGCCGGCGACGGCCCGCGGGAGCCGCGCCCCGCCTCCGCCACCGAGGGGCCGGGCGAAGGGCCAGGCGGAGGGGAAGCCCCGGTCGAGCACGAACCGCTCGACCCGGCCGAGCCCGTCGCGGCCCCGGCGAAGGCCGGGGCGCCGCCTCCCCAGCCCGTCCGCGAGACCATCCCCATGGCCGGCGTGTCGCAGTGGCTGATCGGACTCGGCGTTCCGGTGCTGCTCGCCGTCGGCCTGCTCGTCCGCTACCTCTCGCGCCGCGAGCAGGAGGAAACAACCCCCTGACGGCCTCAGCCGGCGCCGGGCGCCAGCGCCTCCCGGGTCCACGACCCGAGCACCAGCAACGTCTTCGTGCCGGTCACGTCCCCGGCCCGGCGCAGCCGGTCGATGACCTGCTGCAGGTGCCCGAGGTCCCGCACCCGTACGTGGATCAGCGCGTCGGGATCACCGGCGATCGTGAACACCGCCTGCACCTCGGGCACCTCCGTCGCGGTGCGCACGATCTCGCTGACCGGCGTCGTCCCCGGATAACGCAGCTCGGTGAACGCCTCGATGCCCCACCCGAGCTTGCCGTAGTCGATCTGCACGGTGAACCCCTTGATCACGCCGATCTGCCTGAGCCGGTCCACCCGCCGCTTGACCGCGGCCACCGACAGCCCGACCAGCTCGGCCATCTCCGAGAACGTCCTGCGCCCGTCCTCACGCAGCAGCCGCAGCACGTGGTGATCGATCTCGTCCACGTCAGGCACGGCGGAACCCTCCTTCAGGCGCAAAGAACATCAACCAGGAAGTTGAACTCCTCATATTGTTTGCGTCTTCTACGCGCTTTCTCATCTAATACTTGCGAATGTCCTGCCCACGTTGCTGTGCTGGGAATCACACGTACGACGCCAGGAGGTCAGCGTGAGCGAGACGCCCGTGTCGCTCGACGACAAGTACACAGCCCTGGACGGCCGGGTGCTCATCTCGGGCATCCAGGCGCTGGTCCGCCTGACGCTGGAACAGCGCCGCCTGGACCGGGAGCGCGGGCTGGACACGCGGGCCTTCGTCTCCGGCTACCAGGGCTCGCCGCTCGCCGGCGTGGACCTGGAGATGGGGCGGGCGGCGCGGTTCCTGGACGGGGCGGGCGTGGTCTTCCAGCCCGGGCTGAACGAGGAGCTCGCGGCCACGTCCGTGGCCGGGACCCAGCTGCTCGGCCAGGTGCCCGGACGCCGCCACGAGGGCGTGACGGGCTTCTGGTACGGCAAGAACCCCGGCCTCGACCGGGCCGCCGACGCCATCAGGCACGCCAACGTGGCCGGCACCGCACCGCTCGGCGGCGCCGTGGCCTGGATCGGCGACGACCCCGGCTGCAAGTCCTCGACGCTGCCCAGCTCGTGCGAGCCGATGTGCCAGAGCCTGTCGATGCCGCTGCTGGCGCCGGGCTCGGTCGCGGAGATCATCGAGTTCGGGCTGCACGCGGTGGCCATGTCCCGCGCCACCGGCCTGTGGACCGCGCTGAAGATCGTCGCGGACATCGCCGACGCCGCCGCCACCGTGGACCTCGGCCCTCTGCGCGCCGGCATCCCCGTCCCCGGGCGCCGCCCGGTCGAGGCGCCCCCCATCCTGCTGGGCGCGGCCGCGCTCGACGCCGAGCACGACATGCTCACCCGCCGGCTCGACCTGGCCCGCGACTACGCCCGCACGCACGGGCTCAACCGGGTGATGTCCGGGGCGGGCAACACCGCCCTCGGCATCGTGGCCTCCGGCACCACGTACGCGGTGGTCCTGCGGGCGCTGGCGGACCTCGGCCTGGACGAGACCGCCATGGACGACCTGGGGCTGCGGCTGATCAGGCTGGCGATGCCGTTCCCGCTGGCCTACGACGACCTGGCCGCCATGACCGCCGACCTGGACCGGGTGCTCGTGGTCGAGGACAAGGTGCCGTTCCTGGAAGGACAGGTCAAGCAGGCGTTGTACGGCCGCGAGCGCGTCCCGGCCGTCTCCGGCAGGGACCTGCTGACCGCGCGCGGCACGCTGGGCGCCGAGGACGTGGCCAAGGCCGTCGCCGCCTGCCTGGGCCCCGACCGGCTCCCCCGCAAGCCCGTCCTGGTGACCGGGCGCCGCTCGCTGCCGCTCGTGGCCGCGCGCACGCCCTATTTCTGCTCGGGCTGCCCGCACAACACCTCCACCCGCACGGCCGACGACACGCTGGTCGGCGTCGGCATCGGCTGCCACGCCATGATCGCGCTGGACGGGCACGGGCGCGGCACACAGGTCGGCATCACGCAGATGGGCGGCGAGGGCGCCCAGTGGATCGGACTGGCGCCGTTCACCGACGACCGGCACTTCGTGCAGAACCTCGGCGACGGCACCTTCCACCACTCCGGCTCCCTGGCGATCAGGGCCGCCGTCGCTGCCGGGGTGACGATGACGTACAAGCTGCTCTACAACGACGCCGTCGCCATGACCGGCGGGCAGCGCGCCGAGGGCCGCCTCGACGTGCCCGCGCTCACGCACGAGCTGGCCATGGAGGGCGTGCGCCGCATCGTGGTCACGACACCCGAGCCGGAGACGTACCGGGGCGTGCGGCTGGCCCCGATCGCGTCCGTACGCCACCGCGACGACCTGGCCGAGGCCGAGAAGGAGCTGGCCGCGCTCGACGGCGTGACCGTGCTCATCCACGACGACCGGTGCGCGGCCGAGGAGCGGCGGCTCCGCAAGCGCGGCAAGCTGCCCACGCCGGTCGAGAAGGTCGTGGTGAACGAGCGGGTCTGCGAGGGCTGCGGCGACTGCGGCGACGTCTCGACGTGCCTGTCCGTGCAGCCGGTCGAGACGGAGTACGGCCGCAAGACCCACATCCACCAGGCCTCCTGCAACTCCGACCTCAGTTGCCTCAAGGGCGACTGCCCGTCGTTCCTGCTGGTCGAGCCGGGCACCAAGCCCGCCCGCCGGACACCACCCCTGCCCCTGGACCCGCCGGAACCCGGCAGCAGGCCGGGGGAGGCGCTGATCAGGATGCCCGGCATCGGCGGCACCGGCGTCGTCACCGTCTCGCAGATCCTCCAGATGGCCGCCCACCTCGACGGGCTGCACGCGGCCGGGCTGGAGCAGACGGGCCTGGCGCAGAAGGGCGGGCCCGTGGTCAGCGACGTGCGGATCTCACCGCACCCCATCACGGGCGCGGTCCGCGCCTCGCACGGGCACGCGGACGTGCTGATCGGGTTCGACCTGCTCGGCGCGGCCTCCGACGCCAACCTGGCCGTCGCCGCGCGCGATCGCACCGCGGCCGTGCTCAACACCGCCGTCGTGCCCACCGCCGCCATGGTGACCGGCCGCATGCCCGTGCCGGGGCACGCCGCCGCGGTCGCCCGCGTCGAGTCCGCCACCCGGAGCGTCGCGTGCCTGGACGCCCACGAACTCGCCGAGGCGCTGTTCGGCGACCACATGCCGGCCAACCTGCTGCTCGTCGGCGCCGCCTACCAGCACGGCCTGCTGCCGGTGTCGGCCGCCGCCATCGAGCAGGCGATCACCCTCAACAGGGCCGCCGTCGAGCAGAACCTCGCCGCCTTCCGCTGGGGCCGCGCCGCCGTGGCCGACCCCGAGGCCGTACGCCGGGCCGCTCTGGGGGTGGCCGAGGAGCCGGCCGAGAAGCTGGACGAGGTCGTGGCCATCCGCGTCGCCGACCTGACCGGGTACCAGAACGCGGACTACGCCCGTACGTACGAGGAGGACGTGCGGCGGGTGACGGAACTCGCGGTCGAGCGCGCGGGCGAGGAGGCCGGCGCGGCCATCGCCCTCGCCTACGCCCGCGGCCTGCACAAGCTCATGGCGTACAAGGACGAGTACGAGGTCGCCCGCCTCCACCTCGACCCCGCCGAGCAGGCCAGGCGGGAACGCGAGTTCGGCGCGGACGCGGTCGTCACCGTGCTGCTGCACCCTCCGGTGCTGCGCGCGCTGGGCATGAAGCGCAAGATCAAGCTGCGTCGCTCGGCCCCCGTGTTGTTCCGCGGGCTGCGGGCCGCCCGGGTGCTGCGGGGGACCGCGTTCGACGTGTTCGGCCGGGCCCGGGTGCGCCGCGTCGAGCGGGAGCTCGTCGGCGAGTACCGCGACCTCGTGCGCGCCGCCCTCGCCCGGCTCACGCCCGCCACCGCCGACGCCGTCGCCGAGATCGCCGGGCTGCCCGAGCTGATCCGGGGGTACGAGGACATCAAGCTCGCCCGCGTCGCCGACTTCCGCGAACGCGCCAGGACCGCCCTGACGCGGCTGGACGAGCCCTTGGAGGTGCCGTGACCGTCGACCGTCTGCTGCCCGACCAGGACGCCAGGGACCTCGTCGAGCTGACCCGCGAGATCGCCGACAAGGAGCTCGCGCGGCGGGCCGACGAGCACGAGCGCGCCGAGACGTACCCCACCGGGTTGTTCCGGCTGCTGGGCGAGGCCGGGCTGCTCGGGCTGCCGTACCCGGAGGAGTACGGGGGCGGCGCGCAGCCGTACGAGGTGTACCTGCAGGTCATCGAGGAGCTGGCGATGCGCTGGGCGGCCGTCGCGGTGGCCACCAGCGTGCACACCCTGGCCTGCTTCCCGGTCTTCACCTACGGCACGGAGGAGCAGCGGGCGCGCTGGCTGCCCGACATGCTGGCCGGGCGCCTGATCGGCGGCTACAGCCTGTCCGAGCCGCAGGCCGGCTCCGACGCCGGGGCGCTGACGTGCAAGGCGGAGCGGGTCGCGGACGGCTACCGGATCACCGGCAGCAAGGCGTGGATCACCCACGGCGGCATCGCCGACTTCTACGCCCTGTTCGCCCGGACCGGGGAGGGCTCGCGCGGCATCTCCTGCTTCCTGGCGCCGGGCGCGGCCGAGGGCCTGTCGTTCGGCCGCCCGGAGGAGAAGATGGGCCTTCACGCCGTCCCCACCACCAGCGCCCATTGGGACGGCGCCGTCCTGGGGGCCGACCGGCTGATCGGCGACGAAGGCCAGGGTCTCCAGATCGCCTTCAGCGCGCTCGACTCCGGCCGCCTCGGGATCGCCGCCTGCGCGACGGGTTTGGCCCAGGCCGCGCTCGACGAGGCGGTGGCCTACGCAAAGGAGCGGAAGACGTTCGGCAAGCGCATCATCGACCATCAGGGGCTCGGGTTCCTGCTGGCGGACATGGCGGCCGGGGTGGACAGCGCGCGGGCCACGTACCTGGACGCCGCCCGCCGCCGCGACGCCGGCCTGCCGTACAGCCGCCAGGCGAGCGTCGCCAAGCTCGTGGCCACCGACACGGCCATGAAGGTGACGACGGACGCGGTGCAGGTGTTCGGCGGATACGGGTACACGCGGGAGTTCCGCGTCGAGCGCTACATGCGCGAGGCCAAGATCATGCAGATCTTCGAGGGGACCAACCAGATCCAGCGCCTGGTCATCAGCCGTCACCTCGCCGGGTGAAGAAATGCGACACAAGGTGTCGGGTTTTGGGTCGAGCATGGGTTCAACCGGTCGGCGTCGTTGGCGGACGTGGACCGGGCCCCTCCGGATGGAAAGGACCTCCATGCGCGAAACGCCACAAGATCTCAAAGAGCTCCAGGCCCTGCTCGACGCCTCACTGTCCCGCTCCACCACCCACCTCCGCTCGATCGTCGCCGAGCGCACGCTGACCGCGGAGCAGCTCACGCAGGTCCTCACCGGCATGTGCACCCTCGCCCTGTCCACCGTGACGGCGAAGGGCGAGCCGCGGATCAGCGGCGTGGACGGTCATTTCCTGCACGGGAAGTGGCACTTCGGCACGGCGCCCGGCGCCGCCAAGGCCCGCCACCTGGCCGCCCGCCCCGCCGCCAGCGTCGCGCACATGCGCGGTGAGGACCTGGGCGTGTTCACGCACGGCACGGTGGAGATCCTCAACCCCCTGGACGGGGAGCCGGCCGCGGACTGGCCGGACCTGCTGGCGTACTTCAAGGATTTCTACGGCGACTTCTCCGACTGGGAAAAGGACGTGGTCTACTACCGGCTGCATCCGCACTGGATGACCGTCTACGCCCCCGACCTCGCGAAGCTCACGTGACCCGCCTGATCCGGCCACTCAGGTAGTCCCGAGCGGCGGGGTGATCCGCCGAGTGCCGTCTCGCCGTCCCCATGTGCCGATCCTGTAACTTGTACCACTCTGCTGAGAAAGGGTGGGCATGGTCGGGACGTTGGGTGCGCCGCGCACCGACGCCATCGACGCGGGCTCCCGCGCGCCGTTCGGCTGGGCGCCGCTGGTCGTCCTGTTCATCGTCGGGTTCGTGGACCGGATCGAGTACAACCTGCTCACCGGCGTGCTCCCGGCCGTCCAGGACGAGTGGGGCTTCAGCGACACCGCCGCCGGCTCAATACCGACGGCCGCCGCCCTGGCCGCGGCGGTCGTGGCCCTGCCCGCCGGGTATCTGGCCGACCGGCTCAGCCGCACCCGGATCATCGCGGTGGTGGTCCTCGTCTGGGCCATCGCCACGCTGGGCTCCGGCCTGGCCACGGGCTTCCTGATGTTCTACCTGATGCGCGTGCTGCTGGCCGCGGCCGAGAACATCGACAACCCCGCCTCCGGCAGCCTCCTCGCCGACTACTACCCGCCGGTCAGCCGGGCGAAGGCGTACGGGCTCACGCGTGTCACCACGCACCTCGGGGGCGTCGGGACGCTGCTCGGCGGGGTGCTGGCCGAGGCGTTCTCGTGGCGCATCGCGTTCCTCGTGATGGTCGTGCCGGGTGTGCTCACGGCCCTGCTCGTCTGGCTGCTGCGCGAGCCGCGACGCGGCGAACTGGACCGCCTGGTGGCCGCAGGCGGCACTGCAGGCGGCACTGCCCCGCTCTCCGTAGGCGGCACTGTCCCGGCCTCCGCCGGATCCGCAGGCGGGGGATCCGTGGCGAAGCCGCCGTTCTGGCGGCAGTTCCGGGAGGTTCTCGCCATCCCCACCCTGGTGTTCGTCTGCACCGGCCTGTCGCTCCTCACCCTGGGCCTGGCCGGGATCTTCTACTGGCTGCCCACGTTCATGGTGCGCGCCTTCGGTGTCGGCACGGGCACGGCAGGCTCGCTGAGCGGACTGATCACGATAGCGGGCACGTTGATCGGCACCCTGGTCGGCTCGTGGCTGGGCAGGAAGTGGCACGGCACACGCAAGGGCGGCCGCCTGCTGGCCGGCGGCAGCGGCATCACCGCCGGCTCGCTGGTCCTGGCCGGGGCGCTGTCGATGGAGTCGATCGGCGCCATGGCGGCGCTGGTCCTGCTGGCCTCCTCGCTGATGGCCATCGCGATCCCCAACATGACGGCGTGCCTGGCGGACGCGGTCCCGGCCGCCTCGCGCGGGCTCGGCTTCGCCATCCTGCAGCTGCTCATCACAGGAGGCGGCGCCTTCGGCTCCCTGGTCGTCGGCATCGCCTCGGACCGGCTCGGGTCGCTGCTCGCCGGGATGTACATCCTGGTGGTCCCGGCGGTCGCGGGCGGCCTGCTCACGCTCGGGGCACGGGCGTCGTTCGAGCGCGACGCCCGCAAGGTCATGGAGGGGGCCGCCCGCGGCTGAGATGTGGTCCAGCGGGTGCCAGACCAGGGAGCGGGGGTAGACGTCATCGGCGTAGCCCAGTCTCCTCAGGGGTGATGCGCGATGACAGAACCTCCTGCACCGCGGCGTCCGGAGGAGCATCCGGCCGCCATGCGACCGCGCACCCCGGGCTCGCTGGTGGACGCGGCTTCCCGGCAGGGCCGCTCCGTGGTGCTCCCGGTGCCGGTGGAGCCGGCGCGGCAGTTCCGGCCGCGCTCCGCCGGCATGTGCCGCCGGCCCCGCGCGGAGAGCGGTGAGTCACCCTGATGAGCGCCGTGGCGGTGCGATGGGGCAGCCGGTTGTTCGCTCTGGTGGCCGGGGCGGGTCTGGCGCTGGCCTTTCCCGCTGTCAACGCCTGGTGGTGGGCCTGGATGGGGCTGGTGCCCGTCCTGGTCTCGCTCAGCGTCGCCGGGTCGGCTCGCGAGGCGGCCTGGCGGAGCTGGTTCGCGGCGGTGGGCTTCTTCGCCATGCTGCACCATTGGGTGCTGCCCTCCTTGGGCGTGTTCTCAGTGCTGGTGGTGGGGGTCGCCGGCCTGGCCTGGATACCGTTCGGCCTCGTCGCGCACGGGCTGCTGCGCCGGATCACGCCGGCCAGGCTGCTCGCGGCGATGCTGGTGCTGCCCTCGATGTGGGTGGTCGTCGAGGCCCTGCGGTCATGGAAGCACCTGGGCGGGGCATGGGGGCTGCTCGGCCTGAGCCAGTGGCAGGTACGGCCGGTGCTGGCGGTCGCCGCCGTCGGCGGAGTCTGGCTGCTGAGCTTTCTCCTGGTCGCCGTCAACGTCGGACTGACCACCACCGTTTTGCCCCGCGTCCGGCTCCGGACACGGCTGACCGGCGCAGGCGTGGCCGCCGTCCTGGTCGTGGCCGCCGCCGGATTCGGTCTCGTACGGCACGAGCCGACGATGACGGGCACGCTGCGGGTGGCGGGCGTGCAGCCGGGTGACGTCCCCGGCCCCGAGCGGCGTCTGGCCGAACATCTGCGGTTGACCCGCGAACTCGCGGGCCGCGACCACGACGTCATCGTGTGGGGGCAGAGCAGCGTCGCGTTCGATCCCGCGCAACGCCCCGACGTGGACCTCCGGCTGCGTCACGCCGCCGCCACGTCGGGGAGCGACCTCCTGGTCAACGTCGACGCCGCGGATCCGTCCGGCCGGATCACCAAGTCGACCTACCACTACTCCGCCGGCGGGGTCACCGGCACCTACGTCAAGCAGCGCCTGGTGCCGTTCGGCGAGTACATCCCTCTCCGGCCGGTGCTGGGGTGGCTGTCCGAGGTCACCGAGGCGGCCGAGGAGGACCGGTTCACGGGCGACACGCCGACCACGCTGGCGGTGTCCGGCTACACGGTCGGCCCGCTCATCTCCTATGAGTCGACCTTCCCGGACATGCGCCGCCAGCTTGCCCGTATGGGGGTGGACGTCACGATCGTGCAGGGCTCGCTCGCCACGTTCCACGGCAGCTGGGCGCACGCGCAGCAGGCGAGCTTCGAGGCCGTCCGCGCGGTCGAATCCGGTCGCCCGGCGGTTTTGGTGGAGGTCGACGGCACCTCGGCGGCCTTTGACGCGCGCGGGCGGCCGCTGGCCTGGGTGCCGCCCGACTACCGTGGCACCTTCGTCATCGACGTGCCGCTGTCCCGGGAGACGACGCCGTACGTGCGGCTGGGCGACTGGGTGCCCGTCCTGTCCGCCGTCATCGTCGTCGCAGCCGGGGTCGTCGCCGGTGTCCGGAGACGCGGACTCGCCAAGCCGCCGTACGTCTCGTAACCGTTCGAGCCGATCTGAGTAAGGGCTACTCATGCAACCGAGCCGGCCCTCGGCCCATCCTGCCGTAAAGCACCCAGGAGAGGCCCAAGATGAACCTTCGATGGTTGACACCGCTGGTCGTGGTCTTACTCGTGTCGCTGAACGCGGTGCCGATCACCTCGGCGCACGCGGCGGCGGACACCGACGTCACCCTGACCCTCACCATCAACAAGATCCAGCAGCACGAGAGCCCGGACAACGGCTCGACCGGCGACTACTTCCCCGAGATCCGCATCGGAGACCGGGCCGAGGACCCGGTGATGCGCAAGCCGCCCGTCACGGACGACGTCTTCGACCCGAGCACGTTCCCGGATCCGTGGCGGTTCACCCACACGACGAAGGTGCCCCAGGACAGGACCACGGTGCCGGTGCTCATCCGGATCTGGGACGACGACGACGGCACCAACTTCGGCGGCGACCGGATGGACATCAGTCCGCAAGACCGCGACGTCGAGCTCAATCTGCTCTTCGACATCGGCACCGGCACGTGGACCGGCGTCGAGGACGAGATCTTCCCCGGCCAGGTCGAGATCACCGGGGACCAGGACGAGGACTTCCCGGAGGTCAACGACGGGCTGAAGATGACGGTCGGGATCAACATCCGGCTCGAGAGCAAGCTGCCTGACCTCGACGGCGACGGCATCCACGACGTGATCGAGCGCTTCGGCATCCGTGACAAGACCGGGAAGATGGTCTACGACCTCAAGGCCATGGGCGCCCACCCGTGCCGCAAGACGATCATCCTGACGATCGACTACATGAAGAGCCCCGCGCAGGACCACAAGCCGAAGGACAAGGCGATCGAGGAGCTCAAGGCCGCCTTCGGCGCCGCTCCGGTCAATCCGGTCAGGCCGTGTCCGTACGACGTGGCCGACCCGGCGGTCGGAGTCGACTTCCTCTACATCGAGGGCAAGCAGATCGCGCACAGGCAGGAGATGCACCTGGACGACTACTTCCGCGAGGTGCGCGAGGACAATCTCAACCCACTCCTGCGGCCCTACGCCCACTACGCCGTCTTCGCGCACTTGCTGGCGGGTGGCGCCCTTGACGACTCCGGCTACTGCTGCGAATCGGACAAGGACTTCATCGTGACGCTGGGCAACTGGCGCACGTTGTGCATCGCGCCGGGGACGGACGGCACTCTCGAGTCCAAAGAGGCCGGCGACGACACCGTGATCGGCAATCAGATCGACGTCGGGACCAACGGCGACTGCGAGACCCAGGCGGCCACGACCGACGAGCAGTTCCTGCCCAAGGGCACGGGCAAGGAGAACGCCAGGGTGGGCACCGTACGGGACCAGTCGAGCACGATCATGCACGAGCTGGGCCACTCACTGGGCCTCAACCACGGCGGCGGCGACCGCACCAACAACAAGCCCAACTACCTCAGCGTCATGAACTACTCCTTCCTGCCGGGAGGCATCCCGACCGGTCCGGGCAGGGACCCGGTCCGCCGCCTCGACTACTCCAGCGAGGATCTCCCCGACCTGCATCGGGAACAACTCGACGAGTCGCGCGGCATCCAGGACGGAACGGACCACACCCACTGGAAGGACCCGAAGGGCACGCTTCAGACCGGTCCCGGCCGCGGCCCGCTCAACTGGAACTGGAACTTCGACGCGACGAGCAAGCCGATCATCGACCCTCCCACGGTCAACGTGGACATCAACGCCGACGACGACGTCTGCGTGCTGCCGGGTCCGAACGGGAAGCTCGAATCGGACGTGAAGTCCGACGACCAGGCGGTCGACGCCGTCATCCTCGACGGCAACGACAACATGTGCCAGTCGACGCCCAAGGCCGGGACCGACGACACCGGGCGCGACCCGATCCTCAAGGGCCACGACGACTGGGAGAACCTGAACTTCCAGGCCGTCGGCGTGAAGGGCTCGGGCGGTGAGATCGGCTTCCGCCAGGTGGTCAGCCAGGAGCTGGCCCATCGGCGCTTCTACTCGCCCGACGTGGCGGCCGCCAAGACGGTCGACAAGGAGACGGCGCTTCCCGGCGACGCGCTCACCTATCAGGTCAAGGTCGACAACGTCGGCCCAGGCCGGGCGACCGCGGTGACGCTCTCCGACACCCTCCCGGACGGTACGGTGGCCACGCGCACGCTCCCCGACCTGGCACCGGCCGGCTCGCACACCGAGACCTTCACCCATCTCGTCCACTGCACGACGCCGGACGGGACCGAACTCACCAACCGCGCATCGGTCGCCGCCAAGAACCTGGCCGAGGAGGCCGAGGAGAACACCGCCAACAACACCGGCACCGCCACCACCAAGATCAAGGCTCCGGTGGTCGCACTGGCGGCGAGCACGACCCCGTCCGCGGACGCGGCCGAGGCCGTCACCACGACGCTGAAGGTCACCAACACCGGCAGCGCCGCGGCCACCGGCGTCACCCTCACCTACACCCTGCCCTCCGGCGTCTACTACAGCACCGCGCTCGACCAGGGCCAGGGCCCGAAACCCAGCACGGTCACACCGACCACGCTCACCTGGCAGCTGGGCTCCGTCGAGGACACGACCTCCGTGAACTTCACCACCCGCTCCAGCCTGCTCACTCCGGGCGGGACCGTCCTCACGGGACAGGCGAAGGTGTCGTACGGCAACGCCAACGGCTGCACGTACGACCCGGTGAACGCCACCACGACCTCGACGGTCACCGAGGCCACCCCCACCCGCGATCCCCGGATCGCCACGATCTGGGCCACCCTCACGGGGCTGCGGACCCCTGAACTCCTGGCCAGGGTCCAGGCCACCGACACCCGATACGACTCCTCGGGAGACGGCCGGCTCTCCCAAGACGAGGCGTCGGCCGCCTTCAGCCTCCCGCTCCTGCAACCGCGCACGCTGAAGGCCGAGCTCCTCGCCACCTACCTCAACCTGGGCAGCCGCCGGATCAACGCGGCCACCGCAGTGCATACGATCACCCTCGAGCGGCTCGGCCTCCGCACGGTCGCCGACGCCGCCCGTCACGCCCAGGCCACGCTGCCCCTGCCACCACTGGCGAACGTGGTCCGCTACACCGACGCCACCCTCGCCCTCGTCGAGATCAACTCCGGTCTGGCCGAAAGGTACTGACCGGCCATCGGGCGGGCGCCCCGGGGTGCCCGCCCTCGCGGGTCGGCGAAATCACTGAATTCCCCTATCGGCGGCTGCCACAGCGTATGCCGTGACTAGCGTCTCCCATTGGGAACAAAATGGTATATTAATGTGTTTAACCGGACAAACTACTCTTGGAGGCGGTGTGAGCAGACTGGTCACGATGGCCGCGTCGGTCGACGGTAGACCGACGCTCGCCCAGGTGGATGAGATGCTGGCCGAACTGAGGTTGATGCCCCGCGATCAGGCCGTCACCGACCTGATCGACGATCTGCTGGACTACCGGTCGATGCTGCCCGCCTGATCACAACCGTGCCTCGGCGGCTGAGGCCCGACCGCCTCGCCGCCGGCAGGCGCCCGGACGGTGCGCCGGCCAGGCGCGCTCGCGGCAACCGCCGCGTCCTCTCCTGGCCGGCGCACCTTCTCCATTTCGGGCGAGCCCGCGGCGTTATTGGCCGCCCCCGAACGGTTGGCCGCCCGGGAACGGTTGGCCGCCCAGCTGTTGCTGCGTGCCCTGCTGGCCGCCGGCCATCGTCGAGCCGAACGGCTGCCCCTGCTGGGCGCCGCCGACGCCGACGAGCTCAAGCAGTCGCGTCTCGACGTACCGCGTGGTGTGATGGGACTTGTCCGCGATCCGTTCGATCAGATCGTTGACATTGCGGGCGAAGTCGAGGTCCACTCGGCTGACTTCCGCGAACTGGTCCAGAATGCGATACCTGATCTGCTGCCAGTTCTGCCGCAACTGCTGCTCGACCTGCTGGGCCTGCTGCTGCTCCATGAGCCGTCCTTTCTAATCGGAACCGCCGAGAACCTACCCTTCGCAACCAGTCGATTACTCCTTGAGCTGCTAAGGACCTCTTAGATCATTTCGAGGAGTTCGACGATGGTCGCCGGATGTCTGACCTGGGGGTTTTCCCGTGCCCGGGCCCAGGTGGGCGTGCGGCCCGGGCACGGAGGGTCAGGCCTCGCAGCTGGTCCTGGTCTCGGCGCTGCAGCGGTCGAAGCCCGCACCGCCGTTCGCGGTGTCGGTGCCGCCGTTGCCGGTCAGGAAGTCGTCGCCGGAGCCGCCCAGCAGAGTGTCGTTGCCGTTGCCTCCGGAGAGCCGGTCGGAGCCGGTGCTGCCGCTGAGGCTCGCCCGGATGCCGCCGGTGAGGCGCACGACGTCATCGCCCGCCCCGAGGCTGGCGCTGATTCTGGTGACGCCGGTGCACCTGACGACGGCCCCGAGCTGCGTGCAGCCCGTGCTCGCGGTGACCCCGTGCAGGACGGAGGAGACGGTGATCACCGAGCCCGAGCCGGTGATGTCGACGCTGTCGTTGCCGCTGGTGCCCACGACAAGCGCGACGCCATTGCTCACCGAGATGGTGGCGCCGGCGGCGTGGGCGGGCGAGGCGAGCGCCGCGGACGTGGCCAGCGCGGCGCCGGCCAGCGCGATCGCAGCCAAGGAACGGCGGATACGGAACATGGTGGAATCCCCTTCAATGGTGGGTTGGTCGCCCGGCAGTACGCGGCCGCCCACCCGTTCACACCACGAATGTGGAAAAGTACGGCTAAAACTCGCCTGACATGAGCTCGATCAGCCCGCCGGCCCCCAGTTCCGCCGCCGTGCGCAGCGCGTGCTCCGCATGCCGGTCGGCCGCCTCCCGCAGGCCGAGGACCCGGGCCAGCAGACTCAGCGGCCGGGTCATCGGCCACAGCAGCGGCGTGTTGTTCCCGGTCGCCATGCGGTCGGCGTACGGCAGCAGCTCCTCGTACAGCTCCGCGCATGCCGTACGGTCGCCCAGGTAGGCCCAGGCGACGCCGCGCACGCCCGCGTGCGCGAGCCACAGGAACGTCCGCCGGACTGGCGGCTGCCCGCGCCAGGGCCCCAGCAGCCGCCGCGCCTCCGCCACCCGGCCGTCCATGATCAGCAGGAGCGCCCGCACGTCGCGCACCGCCGCTCCGAGCGCCCCCGCCGAGGCCGTGTCCGCCTGGCGGGCCAGCTCCTCGTCCAGGTCACCCGCCCCGCCCAGCCGCAGTTGCAGCAGCCCGGCCAGCCGCGCCTCCTCCAGCCCCCACATCGACGTTGTCCGCTGCAACGCCGCCGTCTCCTCGAACAGCGCCCGCGCGGCCGGCAGGTCTCCGGTCAGCGCCACGACGCCGAGCCGCAGCCAGCCCAGGAACACTCGTGCGTACGGGACCGCGCGCCGGGCCACGGCGGTCGCCTGGTCGATGCGTTCGCGGGCCTCCTTGAAGCGCAGGCACTCCAGTAGCGTGGCCCCGGCCAGCCCGAGGCCGAGCACGCGCAGCTCGTCGTCGCCCGCCATGCCGCCGACCTCCGCCAGCTCGGTCGCGATCGCCAGCCGTTCCGCGGGCAGATCGGGACCGCGGATGGACAGGTAGCGCGTGTGCAGGGCCCAGCCGAGGAGCCTGCGGTCGCCGGACTTACGGGCCAGCGCCACCGCCTCGGCGCTCAGCGCGCTCCGGTGGGCGAGGGAGCCGTCCGGCAGGTAGTAGCTCTCCGCGGCGAGGCCGCCGAGGACGCGGCAGCGGTCCTGGAGGTCGAGCCCCGGCAGGGCGGCC
The DNA here is from genome assembly GCF_008065375.1 of Nonomuraea sp. SYSU D8015. Classification (GTDB taxonomy): domain Bacteria; phylum Actinomycetota; class Actinomycetes; order Streptosporangiales; family Streptosporangiaceae; genus Nonomuraea. Next base: position 635,171 of record NZ_VJYI01000003.1, on the reverse strand, counting down.
AGTTCGGTGAGCGTGCCGATGAGCTCGGCGTCCCAGGCGCCGAACGGCATCATCGACGCCGGGTTGCGGTTCTCCGTGCCGGTGGCGGCGGTGAGCAGGCCGCGCCGGTAACCCGCGGCGGAGGCCAGGCGGCGGGCCTCGGCCAGCACGGCACGCCGCCCGAGCGCGTCGCCGACGCCGTGCAGGGCCTCGGCCAGCGCGAGCAGCAGGTCCACGCGGTCGGCCGCCGTGGCGTCGGGGTCGGCCTCGATCATGGGGCGGGCGCGTTCCAGCAGCTCGGCCGCCATGTCGTAGGCGCCCAGGCCGCCTGCCGCGCCCGCCGCCCGGCGCGCTGCCCGCCAGGCCCGGCCGGCGAACCCGGCCGGGGCCGCCAGGAACCAGTGATGCGCCACGGTGGCCAGGCGTTCCGGGGTGGCGCTGCCGGGCATTCGTTCGGTGGCCCGCGCGGCGGCGGCGTGCAGGGTGGCCCGGCGCAGGACGGGGAGCGCCTCGGCGAGGGCTTCCTGCACCAGCGCGTGGGCGAACCGGAAATGTCCGTACAGACCTGCCTCCACGAGGCCCGCCTCGATGGCCGGATCGAGCCGTTCGACCGCCGTGCGCAACTCGAGCCCGGCCATGGCCGCCACCACCGACCCCTCGAACTCCCGCCCGGCAACGGCCGCCCGTTCCAGCAGCCCGGCGGTGGGACGGGGGAGCGCGCCCACCCGGGTCCGCACGATGTCCCGCACGCCGAGCGGCAGCGCCGACCGCAGATCGCCGGACCTGATCAGCTCGGTCAGGAAGAACGGGTTGCCCCCGGTGCGGTCCCGCAGCGCCGCCGCGGATCCGGCGTCAGGGGCGAGCCGGGCGATCTCCCCGGTGTCCAGCCCCCGCAGGGGGAGCTGGACGGCGTGACGGCGGGCGAAGGACTCGCGCACCTGGTCGAGCGGCGCGTCGGTACGGGCGGTGCACAGGATCGCCATGGGCCGGCGGTCGAGCACGGCGGCCAGGTAGCGGAGGAGGCTGAGGGAGGAGGCGTCGGCCCAGTGCAGGTCGTCGAGCACGATCACCAGCGGGCGGCGGGCGGCCGCGGCCGTGAGCGCCCGCTCGGCAGCCCGATAGGCCCGGAACCGCTCCCCTTCCGGATCCCGCCCGGAGCCGGGACCGCGCCCGGCTCCGCGGAATTCCGGGTCCTCTTGGAGTTCCTCGGGGACCAGGCCGGCGAGTCGTTCCAGCACCGTGGCCCACGGCCAGAACGCCGGCGCGCCCTCGACCCCCGCACACCGTCCCACCGCGACCTGGAACCCCGCCGCCTGGGCGTGCGCGACGGCCTCGTCCACCAGCCGCGTCTTGCCGATCCCCGGCTCCCCGGTCACCAGCGCGAACCGCGTCTCGCCCCGCGCCGCCTCGGCCAGCAGCTCCCGCAGCGCGCCGAGCTCGGCATCCCGCCCCACGAACGGCAACGGCCCCCGCTCCGGCACGACGCCCCCGCGCCCCGACGACCTCCCGGGCGGACGCAGGGCCGGGGCCTGGGTGAGGATGTCGCGTTCCAGCCGCCACAGATCCTCACCCGGATCGAGGCCCAGCTCCTCCCGGAGCACCCGGCGGGCCGAGCGCAGCGTGTCCAGCGCGTCGGCCCGGCGTCCCGACCGGTACAGCGCCAGAGCCCGCAACAGCCACAACCGCTCGCGCAGCGGATGGTCGCGGGTCAGCGCTTCCAGGTCGCCCAGGATCTCGGCGTGCCGGTCCTGGTCGAGGATCGCGGTGACGCGTAACTCCCTGGCGCGGTCGCGGTGCTCCAGCAAGTGCGCCTGGGCAGGCATGGCGACGTCGCGCCCGTCCAGTTCGCCGTACGGGTCGCCGCGCCACATCGCCAGCGCCCGCGCGGCCAGCTCCTCCGCCGACGCCGCCGCGCCGTCGTTCAGCGCGCGTTGTGCCCGGGCGACGAGGTCGGCGAACCGGTTGGCGTCCACCGCCTCGGCGGGGAGGCGTAACTGGTAGCCGTTGGGCCCGAGGACCACCCGGCCGGAGCCCAGCACGCGGCGCAGTTTGCCCACGTACACGTGCAGCGCCGCCGCGGCCGAGGCCGGGCGCGCCTCGCCCCAGATCCGCTCGATCAGCGCGTCCGGCCGTACGGGATGCGGGTGAGCGAGGACGAGCGCCGCGAGCAGTGTGCGGACCTTGAGCGGTCCCAGGTCCAGCGGCTGCCCATCCTCGAAGGCAGCGATGGGCCCAAGAACGCAGATCTTCACAAATCTCCCGATTTAGGTTGAATTTAGAGCTGCTTTAGGGCGGATGGTGAGGCTGCTCCGCATGGCTTCCTTCGAGAGCTTGCATCAGGGCTCGCCGACATGACAACGCACTTATCCCTGGCGCACCGGTTCAGCCGTGGCAACGACGCCGCATTGGCGGAGATCTACCGCACCTACTCGCGCCCCCTGTTCTCCCTGGCCCTGAGCCTGCTGGGCGACCGGGAGCTGGCCGCCGAGGCGGTGCAGGTGGCGTTCATCCGCGCCTGGCGGGCGGCCGTCACCTTCGACCCGGGACGCGAGTTGCAGCCGTGGCTCTACGCCATCGCCCGCCGCGCCGCGACCGACGTGTGGCGCCGCGAACGCCGCCACCTGGACACCACGCCCCTCGACGACGCGCACCCCGCCCCGGAGCCGTCGTCCGACCACTCGTCACGGGTCCGGCAGGCGTTGAAGGAGCTTCCGCGCGAGGAGCGGGAGGTGCTCCTGCTGTCGTACTTCGAGGGCCTCACGCACCGGCAGATCGCCGACCGGTTGCGCATCCCGCCTGGAACGGTCCACAGCCGTGCCGCCCGCGCCCGCCGCCTGCTCGCCGCCGCACTGACGGAACACGGCCGCGCCGCCGATTGAGTGCCCGACGCGCCGTGGCGAGGTTTCGGCCCGGGTCGCGGAGGATGGTGGCATGAAGCACTACTTGCTGAGCATCCAGCAGCCCGACGGCGGCCCGCCCCCGCCTGAGGTCATCGAGCCGATCATGCGGAACGTCGCCGCCTTCAACGAGGAGCTGAGGGCCTCGGGAGCGTGGGTCTTCGCCGGCGGCCTGCACGAGGCGAGCGGGGCCGCGGTCGCCCGGCCCCGGAAGGATGACGTGCTCGTCACCGACGGGCCGTACGCGGAGGGGAAGGAGCACGTCGGCGGGCTCTCGATCATCCGGGCCGAGGACTTCGAGTCGGCACTCGAGTGGGGCCGCAAACTCGCCCGCGCGACCACGCTTCCGGTCGAGGTACGGGAGTTCCAGGGCGTCATGGACGATCACGTCGGCTGCGCGCCGGACTGAGCCACGGATCCTTCGCCCCGATGTCGATCCGGCTCGGCGCCGTTCGTCTAGGCGTTGAGAGACCGGCCACATGCCGGTGAAGACTTGAGGCAAAGGGGGAGTCCCATGACAGGACCGCACACGCTGGCGACCGGACTCGTGATCGGTGAGTCGCCGCGGTGGCACGACGGCCGCCTGTGGTTCGCGCACTGGGGCACACAGGAGATCCTGGCGGTCGGTCTCGACGGCAAGGCCGAGGTCGTGGGGCGGGGACGGCCCGGACTCGGCTGGTCGATCGACTGGCTGCCCGACGGGCGGCTGCTCATGACCGGCGAGGAGCTCACCCGGCGGGAGCCCGACGGGTCCATGGTCACCCACGCCGACCTGAACGGGCTGGCGGACGGGTGGAACGAGATCGTCGTCGACGGCCGCGGCAACGTCTACGTCAACGGCGGATGCGACTTCCACCCCGGCGAGGGCATCGCGCCGGGAGTCATCGCCCTCGTCACCCCCGACGGCTCCGTACGCAAGGTCGCCGACGACCTCGCCTTCCCCAACGGCATGGTGGTGACGCCCGACGACTCGACGCTGGTCGTCGCCGAGTCGTTCGCGGGCAGGCTCACGGCCTTCGACATCGCCGCCGACGGCACGCTGTCCCGTCGCCGGGTTTGGGCCGACGTCCCGGGTGACGGGATCTGCATGGACGCCGAAGGCGCCATCTGGTGTTCGGCCATGGACGGCGACAAGCACAGCGTCGTCCGCGTCCGAGAAGGAGGGGAGATCCTGCAGCGGATCGAGGTCGACCTGCCGTGCTTCGCCTGCATGCTCGGCGGTGAAGACGGCAGGACGCTCTTCATGCTGGTCGCGGCTTGGCGCGGGCAAGAAGGCTTCGAGGAGAACATCCACCGGCTGACCACGGGACCGCGCACCGGCAAGCTCCTCACCGCCCCAGCGCCCGCCCCGGGCGCCGGCCGACGAGGGTCACGGGCCCGCCGGCCACCGCCGGGTGCCGGAGCGGGAAGGCCATGGCGGCTTCGGGCAGTGTCACGCCGTGGGCCTCGCAATGTCGGCGATGCTGCCGGCACACGGCCACCCGACACAAGCCCGAATCGCTGCCGAGGCGGCGCGCTGGGCGGGACACTGGATGCCGGGGCGGGCGGCCTGCTTGGAGACCGCCCTGGCCGCTGAACCAGCTCCCTATCAGAGGGGAACCATCGTGGCCATCGCGATGACCTTCAGCTCACCCGTCCAGCACGCCCTGGACCACGTCTGCGAAACCCACTACACCCTGCAGAGCGATGGCTCCAAGCTGCCGCAGACCTCCGCGCCCGAGATCATCGCTACCATGCTGGACCTGCTTCAGGTCGCTCCCGGGCAGCGCGTCCTGGAGATCGGCACCGGATCCGGCTACTCCACCGCACTGCTGTCCCACCTGGTCGGCGACACCGGCCACGTCACTTCCATCGACATCGACGCCGACCTCATCCACCGCGCCGAGCAGCGACTGCGGGCCGACGGGTACACCAATGTCACCCTCCACCCCGGCGACGGCGCCACCAGCGCCGTCGACCGGCCGTTGGACCGCATCATCGCCTGGGCCAGCCTGGAGCACATCCCCGACGCCTGGGCGAGACAAGCCGTACCGGGCGCGATCATGGTGACTCCTGTCTTCGTCACGGAGCTGGCCAAGACGTTCCTCGTCGTCCGCGTCCACCGCGGCGAGCACGACCGGGCGCTCACCGCAGACCGGTTCCTGCAGGCGGGCTTCGTCGAGGCGTCCTCGTACGTCCTGGACCAGTGGATCGTCCCACCCCGCAGGGTGGACGCCCTGACCCACCGCGCCGACGGCAGGCCGTGGTGGCTGTCGGCGCCGTGGCTGCGCTCGGGCGGCGGCGACAACGGTCGTGAACTCCTCCACCAGCTCCAGACGGTCGGTCGCCAGGCCACAGGACCACTGGGAGACCAGGACGACGCGGCGGACTTCTATGCCTACCTTCTCGCCACCCGGCCCGACGGGCTGACCACCGCAGCCCTCGGCGAACCGCTCTGGCGCATCGGCGCCTCCACCCCCGCCGGCATCGCCCTGATCACCCCCCGCCAGGCGCACCACCAGCTGGCCGCCGGCGACCACAGCGCTACCGAACTGCTGACCACCTGGGCTCGTCAATGGCGCGACCAGGGCAAGCCCGGCCTCGACCGCATGCGTGCCGTCCTCCGGCACGGCCGCGACGGCTGGACGGTCCGCCCGGCCCTGACCATGGACCGCCCAGCTTGTCGCTCGCGGCCGACTGGCTGACCATCCGCCGCGGACGCTGAACGGCCACAGGGTCAGCGGGTTTCCACGGGCGGGTCGTTCCGCTGCCTGGACAGGCGGCCGGCGATGGCGGGGACCAGGCCGTGTGGCAGGAAGAGCACGACCACGATCAGGACCAGCGCGTACACCGCGTACGACAGCACGCTGGGCGCGTACGACGGCATCCCCGGCAGGCTGGCCAACTGGTCCAGCCCCTGCACCAGCAGGGTGATGGCCCCCGCCCCCACCACGGCGCCCCAGATCGTGCCCAGCCCGCCGACCACGGCCATGACGATGTACTGGATCGAGATCAGCACGGGGAACGACCCCGGCGCCACATACCCGGTGTAGAAGCAGTAGATGCCCCCGGCGAGACCGGCGAAGGCCGCCGACAGGGCGAAGACGACCAGCTTGTAGGGGCCCACCGGGATCCCCGACGACGCGGCGGCGGTCTCGCTGGTGGCCAGCGCGCGCAAAGCGCGGCCGGGGCGGGAGGTGATGACGTTGTGCGTCACCAGCATCACCAGCGCCAGCCCCGCCCAGGTCATGTACGCGTACGCGGCCGCGCTCCCGAACTCGAACGACCCCACCCCGAACTGCGGGATGCCCTGCAGCCCGATGTCCCCGCCGGTGAACTCCAGTTGCCCGGCCAGCGAGAGCAGGATGAGCTGCATGGCGAGGGTCGCGAAGGCCAGGTGGTGACCGCGCAGCCGCAGCAGCGGTACGCCGATCACGAGGGCGAAGACCGCGGCCACCACAGGGGCGGCCACCAGTCCGGCGATCGGCGGGACGCCGTTCAAAGCGAGCAACGCGGCCGTGTAGGCGCCGACGGCGTAGAAGGCGCCCTGTCCCAAGGACACCTGGCCGGCGTAGCCCATGAGCAGCGACACCCCGACCGTGACCATGGCGGCCAGGCCGAGCAGGATGTACACGGCCAGCGCGCTGTCGTCCAGCACCGCCGGCAGGGCGAGGGTGACGGCCGCGACCAGGGCACCGGCCACGAGCTTGATCATGTCGACTCCTGCCCGTACCCGTTCATGGACGACTCCTGTAGGGCCTCGTCACGTCGACTCCTGGGAGATGGCCGTGCGGCGGCTCGCTTGGACGATCATGACGACGATCATGAGGCCGAGCGCGATCTCCAACTGGTGGGAGCCGTAGCCGTACCCGGCCGCCATGGTCTCGGCCACGCCGAGCACCAGCGCCCCGGCCAGCGTGACCACCGGCCGGGTCAGCGCGCCGAAGACGGCCGCGGCGAAGGCGTTCACGATGAGCGTGACGTCGGTGTCGAACGAGATCGGCCGCATCGGCGTCACCAGCACCCCGGCGATGCCGCCGAGCAGCCCGCCCAGCGCGAAGGCCAGCAGGCCCATCCGCCGCACGTCGATGCCGACGACGCGGGCGGCGTACGGGTTGGACGCGCACGCGGTCAGCGCCTTGCCCAAATACGTGCGGCCGAAGAACAGCGCGAGTGCGACGAAAGTCAGCGCGGTCACCGCGATGACCAGTAGGTACTGCGTCTGGATCCGCGCACCTGCCACGGTCACCGAGCCCGCCAGCCCGGGGGCCGAGCGCGGCTGGTCGCCCCACAGCACGATCTCCACCGCGTAGGCCAGCACCCCGACGCCGAGCGTGACGATCAGCGACGACAGCGGCGTGACGCCCGGCTTGCCGATGGCCGCGAGCCCCGTCAGCAGGCCCGCGACCGTCGCCGCCAGCACGGCCGCCACCTCGCTCGCCCCGTGCGGGAGCCCGAGCCCGAGCAGCGACGACATGCACAGCCCCGCCACGACGGCGAACGTGCCCTGCGCGAAGTTCACCACGCCCGTCACCCGGTGGATGACGACCAGGCCGCTGGCGATGAGCGCGATCGCGCACCCGACGGCCAGCCCGTTGAGGAGGTAGGTGAGGAACGCGCTCATGTCGTCCACGCCGCCCCTGCGCGCATGCCGGTCCCGCCGTTCCAAGCTTTCATGTGATCGCACCGCCCAGGTACGCGCCGGCCACCTTCGGGTCCTCGGCGAGTTCCGCGCAGTCCCCCTCGGCCACAATCCGACTGGACTCCAGCACGTACGCCCGGCCGCACAGGTCGAAGGCGAGGCGCGCGTTCTGCTCGATGAGCAGCACGGTCAGCCCCTGGGAGCGGTTGAGCGCCGCCAGGTGCTCGGCCAGGTCGGTGACGACGTTGGGCGCGAGGCCCAGGGACAGCTCGTCCACCACGAGCACCGACGGGCGCGACATCAGGGCCCGCCCGAACGCCACCATCTGCTGCTCGCCGCCGGACAGCACGCCGGCCCGCCGCCGCCGGATCTCCGCCAGCCGGGGCAGCAGCTCATAGACGAAGGACGGGTCGCGCTCGCCGGAGCGCCAGCCGCCCAGCATCAGATTGTCCTCGACCGACAAATCCGGAAAGAGCTGGCGGCCCTCCGGGATCAGCGCCAGCCGGCCGCCGACCTCCACCGTCCCCGAGGCGGGTTTCAGCAGGCCGGCGAGCGTGTTGGCCAGCGTGGACTTACCCGCGCCGTTCGGGCCGAGCAACGCCACCATCTCGCCCTTGCCGACGCTGAGCGTGACGTGCTCCAGCGCGGTGGCGGCGCCGTACGAGACGACGAGGGCCCTGACGTCGATCATGAGGCTTGTCCGAGGTAGGCGGCGAGCACGAGCGGATCGGAGCGCACCTCGGCGGGCGGGCCGTCGGCGATGACCTGGCCCAGGTCGAGCACCACGAGCCGGTCGGCGAGCCGGGTCACGAACGCCACGTCGTGCTCGATGAGCAGGATGGTCAGCCCGTCCGCGCGCAGCTCAGCCACCAGCGCCGCCAGCCGCTCGCGTTCCTGTGCACGCAGCCCGGAGGCGGGCTCGTCGAGCAGCAGCAGCCGGGGCCGCGCGCACAGCGCGCGGGCCAGCTGGAGTGCCCGCTGCTGCCCGATCGGCAGCCGGTCGGCGGGTCGGTCCGCCCACCCCGTCAGCCCCACGCGCTCCAGAGCGGCGTCCGCATGCGTCGCGATCTCGCGCTCGTCGTGGTGGTGCCGCGGGAGCCGCAGGGCCGCCGACACGAAGCCCGCGCCGGTCCGCCCGTGCATCCCCACCATGACGTTCTCCCTGACCGTCATGCCGCGGAACACCCGGGCCGCCTGGAAGACGATCGACATGCCCAGCCTGGCCCGCCGATGCGGCGCGAGCCGGTCGACACGGTGCCCGAGGAAGGAGATCTCGCCGCGGTCGGCCGCCAGATGCCCGGTGATCAGGTTGAACAACGTGGACTTGCCCGCCCCGTTGGGCCCGATGATGCCGCAGACCTCGCCGTCCGCGACGCTCAGCGAGACGTCGCGGACGGCGTAGACGCCCCCGAAGGAGCGGGAGACCCCGTCGACCGCCAGCACGCGCTACCCCGCCGCGTTGACGGTCTTGGTGAGCTGCTCCATGGCCCACTCGGTCGGGACGAACTTGCCGTTCTTCACCGTGTTGACCGAGATGTACTCGGGGGAGAGCCCGGAGTGGTCGGTGGGGGAGTAGCGGAAGCGGCCGTTCGGCGTGATCAGGTCCATCTTCTCCAGCGCCTGCTGGATCTTGGTCTTGTCCGTGCTGCCGGCCTTCCTGATCGCCTCGAACAGCAGCAGGCTCGCGCTGTAGCCGTCCTGCGCGAACTGCGGCGGCGGGTAGCCGTGCTTCTGCTGGTACGGCTCGGCCATCTGCTCGATGACCTGCTTCTGCTTGCCGGCCGGCAGGAACTCGCCGACGACGCCGATGGCGCTCTGCACGGTCATGCCCTCGGCGGCGCTGCCCATCGGCTCCAGCCACAGCTTGCTGGCCTGGGACGCGGTCAGGAACAGCGGCGTCTTGAGCCCCGAGGCGACGTACTGCTTGGCGGCCGTCACGCCGGGCGCGCCGGAGCCCCAGAACACCAGAGCCTCGGCGTCGGAGTCGCGCACGTGCTGGAACATCGCGCTGAAGTCGGAGTTCGTGGTCTCGTACGGCTCGTCCACGGCGATCTTGACGTTGTACTTCGGCGCCAGCTCGACCATCGACTTGTGCCCGGACACCGAATAGGCGCTCTTGGAGTCCCACGCCACCGCGATCGTCTTGATGCCCTGGGCCTGGATGTACTGCAGGTAGCGCTCGGCGTACATGCTGGACAGGGCGGGCGTGACGAAGATGTACGACTTGATCGGCTCGACCTGCTCCTGCGCCGGCGCCAGCGACAGATACGGCATCTTGTCGCGCTGCGCCAGCGGCTCCACCGCGAGCGCCGAGTTGGAGAACACCGGCCCGATCAGCGCGTCGATCTCGCCCTTGATCTGGTTGTAGGCCACGATGCCCTGGTCGGGGGCGGTCTTGTCGTCTCGCGTGACGAGCTCCACCCTGCGGCCGAGCAGCCCGCCCTGCGCGTTGACCTGTTCGACCGCCAGCTCGACGGCCTTCTTGTCCTCGCTCCCGAGCGGCGTGTAGTTGCCGGTCAGGGAGACGATGAGGCCGACCTTGATCGGATCTTGGGCGCCGCCGCCCGTGTCACCGCCGCACGCGGTCAGGGCCAGCGTCAAACAGACCAGGGACGGAAGAAGCCTGCGCATCAGGACCTCCTGGGCCGATGTGGCCCGAATGTAGGCATGTACATTACGGCTGTCAATGCTTTGCCCAACATCCGGGGGAGGAGATTCGTGAGGCCGCAATCGGTGCTGCTCACCTTTCTCGGCGATCACGTGTACGGGCGCGGGATCTGCGTCGCCTCGGCCAGCTTCATCGAGGCCTTCGCCAAGGTCGGGATCTCGGAGGAGGCCACGCGCTCGACGCTGACCAGGATGGTCCGCCGCGGGCTGCTGCGCCGCCAGCGCTCGGGCCGGCGGATGTACTTCGGCCTCACCCCGACCAGCACCGAGGTGCTCAAGGACGGCGAGCGCCGCATCTGGCACAGCGGCGTGGTCAACGACGCCGACGAGGACCGGTGGACGCTGATCGGCTTCTCGCTGCCCGAATCGTGGCAGCGGCAGCGGCACGAGCTGCGCTCGCGGCTGATCTGGGCCGGGTTCGGCCCGCTGCAGAACGGGCTGTGGATGGCCCCCGGCGAGGTGGAGGCCCCGCGGGTGCCCGGGGTGGAGGTCAAGGTGTTCTCCGCCGAGCCGCGGAGGCCCACCGACATGCAGGCGCTGGTGCGGATCGCGTACGACCTGGGCGGGCTGGAGAAGCGCTACGAGGAGTTCTTATGCCGCTGGGACCGGGCCGATCCCGCGCCCGACGCGCCCGACGACCTGGCCCGCTCGCTCACGCTGCTCACCGGCTGGCTGCAGATCATCCGGACCGACCCGCGGCTCCCGCTGCGTTACCTGCCGCACGACTGGCCGGCGGAGAAGGCCCAGCGGGTCTGCCACACGCTGCACGAGCGGTTCAGGCCGGAGGCCGCGGCGATCGTCGAGCGGCTTCTCGACACGGTCCCCGACGAAACTTGGGCAGAACGGTGACAGCAATCGCATAGTGGCCTAACTTGAGCCCTGAAGGAGCACTGATGCGAAACCAGGGGCTTGGGTCGTGGCCCGCCCGCCGGGCCCGCATGACGCCCGACCGGGTAGCGCTGAGCTGCCGCGGCCGCGACCTCACCTATCGCGACCTGCGGGAACGGACGTATCGACTGGCCCGCGCGCTGGGCGGCCTCGGCGTGGGGCGCGGCGACCGGGTCGCCTTCCTCGGGCCGAACTCCCCCGCGCTGGTGGAGACGTTCTTCGCGGCCGGGCTGCTGGGGGCGGTGTTCGTCCCGCTCAACACCCGGCTGGCCACGCCCGAGCTGCGCTTCATCCTGGAGGACGCCGACGCGGCCGTGCTGCTGCTGGGGGAGGGGCGCGACGGCGACGGGCTGCCCGGCCGCCACGTCCCGGCCGCCGCCTACGAGGACCTGCTCGCGTCGGGCTCGCCCGAGCCGATCGACGAGCCGGTGAGCCAGGACGACGTGTGCCTGATCATGTACACCTCGGGCACCACCGGACGCCCCAAGGGCGCCATGCTCACCCACGCCAACCTCACGTGGAACGCCGTCAACCTGCTGGTCGACGTGCCGTTCGCGCACGACGAGGTCACGCTGATCAGCGCGCCGCTGTTCCACATCGCGGCCCTGGCCCAGACGCTGGTCCCGACCGTGCTCAAGGGCGGCCGGGCCATCTTGGAGCCGTCCTTCGACGTGGACCGGACGTTCGACCTCATCGAGCGCGAGCGGGTGACGGTGATGTTCGGGGTGCCGTCGATGTTCGGCTTCCTCGCCCGGTCGCCGCGCTGGGCGGGCGCCGACCTGTCCAGCCTGCGCCACCTGCTGTGTGGGGGAGCGCCGGTGCCGCTGCCGCTGATCCGGACCTACCAGGAGCGCGGGCTGACGTTCCTGCAGGGGTACGGCATGACCGAGACCGCGCCCGGGGCCCTCTTCCTCGCGGCCGAGCACTCGGTCGACAAGGCCGGCTCGGCCGGTGTGCCGTGCTTCTTCTCCGACGTCCGCCTGGTCACGCCCGAGGGCGCGGACGCCGGCCCCGGCGAGCCCGGCGAGGTCTACGTCCATGGCCCCAACGTCATGCCCGGCTACTGGCGGCGCCCCGAGGAGACCGCGAAGGTGCTCTCACCCGACGGCTGGTTCCGCTCCGGCGACGTCGGCGTCGCCGACGAGGACGGCTACGTGCGCATCTCCGACCGGATCAACGACGTGATCATCTCCGGCGGCGAGAACATCTACCCCGCCGAGGTCGAGAGCGTCCTGTACGGTCACCCGGCGGTCGCCGAGTGCGCGGTGATCGGCGTGCCCGACGACCGGTGGGGGGAGGTCGGCAAGGCCCTGGTCATCCTGCGGCCGGGCGCGACGGCCGACGCCGACGAACTGCTGAAGTATCTGGAGGGCCGGGTGGCCCGCTTCAAGATCCCGAAATATCTGGAATTCGTCCCTGAACTGCCCAAGAACGCGGCAGGCAAGCTGCTCAAGTCTCCGCTCCGCAAGCTCTACGGGAGTTGATCCGCCATGCGTACCACACCGCCCTTCCGCGCCGACCACGTCGGCAGCCTCCTGCGCCCGCAGTCACTGCTCCGCGCCCGCGAGAGCCTCGCCGGCGACGAGTTGCGGGAGGCCGAGGACGAGGCCATCAGAGAGGTGGTGCGCAGGCAGGAGGAGATCGGCCTGCAGAGCGCGACGGACGGCGAGTTCCGGCGGGCCTCCTGGCACATGGACTTCATCTACCGGCTCGGCGGCGTCGCCCCGGCCGCCGACGAGCGCATCACGGTGCGCTTCCACAACCAGCAGGGCGACATCGAGTTCACCCCTGCGGCGCTGCGGGTGCACGACCGGATCAAGCTGAACGAGCCGATCTTCGCCGACGACTTCATGTTCCTGCGCGACACCGTCACCACGGCGGTGCCGAAGCTGACGATTCCGTCGCCCAGCATGGTGCACTACCGGGGCGGGCCCGCCGCCATCGACCCGAAGGTCTACCCGGACGTCGAGGAGTTCTGGCGCGACCTGAGCGCGGCCTACGCCGAGCAGGTGCGCAGGATCGGCGCGCTGGGGTGCACGTACCTGCAGTTCGACGACACCAGCCTCGCCTACCTCAACGACCCCGCCCAGCGGGCCGAGCTGGAGTCGCGGGGCGACGACGCCGAGCACATGCACCTGCGCTACATCAAGCAGATCAACGCCGCCCTCGCCGCCAAGCCCGCCGGGATGACGATCACCACGCACATGTGCCGCGGCAACTTCCGCTCCTCCTGGGCCGCCTCCGGCAGCTACGACTTCGTCGCCGAGGCGCTGTTCTCCGAGCTCAAGGTGGACGGGTTCTTCCTGGAGTACGACGACGAGCGGTCGGGCGGCTTCGAGCCGCTGCGGTACGTGCCCAAGGGGAAGATGGTGGTGCTCGGGCTGGTCACGACGAAGCGGGGCGAGCTGGAGTCGAAGGACACGCTGAAGCGGCGCATCGACGAGGCCGCGAAGTTCGTCGACCTCGACCAGCTGTGCCTGTCGCCGCAGTGCGGGTTCTCCTCCACGGTGGAGGGCAACGAGCTCACGGCCGACCAGCAGTTCGCCAAGCTCCGCCTGATCGTCGAGACCGCGCAGGAGGTGTGGGGCTGATCGCCCGGTGCGTACGGCGTGCCCGCAACGGGAACGGCGTACGCGGTGCGCTAGGGTGTGGGCATGCCGGCAGATGAGCAGCCGATCCCGTCGGTGTGGGCCCGCCCGCGCAAAGAGCGGGAGCAACCGGTCCTGAGCAGGGGGCACATCGTGGCCGAGGCCGTGCGGCTGCTCGACGAGGAGGGCCTCGACGCGCTGAGCATGCGCCGCCTCGGCAGCAGGCTCGGCGCGGGCGCCACCTCGCTCTACCGGCACGTCGCCAACAAGGACGAGCTGTTCGAGCTCGCCGTGGACGAGGTCTACGGCGAGCTGCCCCTGCCCGAGATCGGCGATCCGGCCGACTGGCGGGCCGCCGTCACCAAGATCGCGCACGAGCTCCGCGCGACCATTCTGCGCCACCCGTGGGTCGCCACCAAGCTCGGCGAGGCGGGGCTGGCCTACCTCGGGCCCAACGTGCTGCGGCGATCGGAATACCTGCTAGGCCTGTTCGAGGGCGCCGGCTTCCCGCTGAAGGAGGCCGACCGGGCGGAGAACGCGGTGACCGCTTACGTGCTGGGGGTCTCCACCACCGAGGCGGCGTGGCTGTCCATGGTGGCCCGCAGCGGGCAGAGCCCGCAGGAATGGGCCGAGCGGCTGTGGCCGGCCGCCGAGCGAGCCGTCCAGGACTTCCCGCGGCTGCGGGCCCGCTATGCCGAGCAGCGCGCGAGCGCCCTGGCCGACGAGAACGACGACGCCTTCGACTACGGCCTCCAGCGCATCCTCGACGGGCTCGAATCCCGCCTCCGCACCCTCCCCTGACCCCGAACGGTACGGCCGCGGTCGCCGGTCGGCGGTGCTCAGATGGCGGCCTCTCCGCGTGCGACCTTGCCCGCGTGTCCCAGTGAGATCAGCGCCACCGTGCGCGCGTCGGGCTCGCCCCCGCTCAGCGCCTCCCGGATCCGTTCGCGAACGGCCGCCCGCGGGCCGGGATCCGCCTCGGGGAACTCGTCGTACTTGATCAGCTTCAGAAGGCTGCGCCGCTCGTGGTGATCGCGCCCCTGTCGGCCAGCCGCCGCAGCAACCGCGCCCGCCGGTCGGGTGTGTACATGGAGTTCCAGTAGTCGCCGAACTCCGGCGCCGGCTCCGTCGCGGTCAGCCGGCCGAGGGGCCGGTCGAGTTCGTCGTCCCCCACAGGCGCGGGGTCGATCACCTGGAGGCGGCCGTCCCGGAGCTCGAGCCTGCCGCGGACGGCCAGCTCAGCCAGGACGGCCGCGCTGAGCAGGTAGTCGAGGCTCTCCAGTTCGACGAGAGGTGAGCCCTTGGGCCTGTAGGCGAGCAGGAGGAGTTCTTCTGCCAGGAGCAGGTCCATGCCCCCTTGCTGGCGCACCGGAGGAATCGCGGGGCGAATGTGCGCCGGGGATCTTGCGAGGCGGCCTCGCGTTACGGAAGGATCACCGAATCGAACCGTTCCAAAAGGGGTGAACCGGGAGTTGCCCCCCACGCCGACGAACCCCCTGCCGCTCCACCACGACCTCTACCTCATCGCCCACGGCCAGTCCGGCAGGCCCTTGATCCCTCGCTGGTCGATGGCGCTCGGGCTGGCCGCGGCCGCGCTGCTGGAGCTGGCCCTGGACGACCGCGTCGTGATCGCCCGGGGCCGGGTGGCGCTCTCCGGCCCGGCCGGGCGCACCGGCGACGCCGTGGCCGACCATCTCCTCGCGCTCGTCGCCGCCGCCCCAGGCGGCGACGTCAGGTTCCCGATCAGGCAGGCGGCGGCGGACGCCTGCGATCTCACCAGGGACGCCCTGGTCTCCGCCGGGGTGATGGTCCGGATCGTCGAGCGCAGGATGGGCCTGCTGCCGTACAGCCGCTACCGGCCGGCCGCGATCGCGCCGGTCCTGCGCGCCTCCGCGGGGGTGCGTACCGTGGTCGAGGGATGGAGGCCTCCGGACACGCGGTGCGCCGCGATGTGCGGGCTCATGGCCGTGCTCCGGTTGGAGGAGGAGCTCTGCCTCGACCAGCCCCGGAGCCGGCTCGTCGCCCGCCTGCGCGAGATCGCCGACACCGGCTCCCGGGAGATCACCCAGGTGGTCGGCGTCGTCGAGACGCTGGTCACGAAACCCGCCATCCCCATCAGTCGCTGATATGTCGTGATATGTGGACGATGCCCCATACGCGCGTTACGCTCCGCTGGCCAATACATGGGGGGAATCCATGAGCTACACGCTGTTACGCGGCACGTTCGTCATCCGGTATCCGGACCTCCCGCGCCAGGGACCCGAGCCCGACGGCGACACCGTCAAGTTCCTGCCCGACTCTCCAGCGCTGGTCGAGGCCCTGCCGCGGCACTCGGGCCGGCCGCCGAACATCAACCGCCGCGGCGTCTCCGTACGCCTGGAGGCCATAGACGCGCTGGAGACCCATTTCTCCGAGACCCACCAGGAGCCGCTCGGCGCCCTGGCGGCGCGGGACGAGCTGCTGCGCCTGCTCGGCTTCACGAACGTGGTCTTCTGGGACGACCTGCCGAACCAGGTCCGCTCCGCCGACCAGGATTCGGTCCGCGGCCACGTCCTCACCAACGGCATCGACGCCAACGGGCGGCTGATCGCGTTCGCCTACGCGGGCGACCACCCGGCCGCCGACGGCTCCAGCGTGTTCCTGGACGGTCCGCTGGCCGACGGCTCAGTGAACGCCGCCCTGCTCGCCGCCGGGCTGGTCTACCCCGCCTTCTACGCCACGCTGCCCGCCGAGCTGCGGACGCACCTGGCCGAGGTGTCGGCGGCGGCCAGGGAGAAGGCCGAGGCCACCGGCATCTGGCCGCGTTCGGCCGCCGACCCCGACGGTCCTGCCACCGTCCCGGACCTGGCCGCGCTCGAGCAGCTGGTGATGTGGCCGAAGCTGTTCCGGCGCATCGTGCCGTATCTCGCGGAGGGCTTCCCGGACTTCGACGGCTTCGACGCCTGGCTGCGGGCCGACCCGGTGCACCGCGACGACCAGCTGTTCCTGATCGACAAGCTCGAACGGGGCAACCTGCACGACGTCGTACGGGCCTCCGGGCAGCAGATCCAGCTGACGGTGTGGCCGGAGCGGTTCATCATCAACCCGGATCCCGCGCCGCCCGGCTCGACCGTCAAGCCGCCGCTCCTCGCCTCCGGCGACCTGCTGATCGTGGCCGCCCTGCCGGACCCGGCGGGGGCCGACCTCGGCGCCGAGACCGTCACCCTGCTCAACGTCACGCCGGACCAGGTCGACCTGGCGGGCTGGTGGCTGTCGGACGCCGGCGGCGGCCGCAAGGAGCTGAGCGGCGCCGTCGCCGGTGGCGCCACGCTGCGCGTGACGCTCGACGGCGCCCTGCGGCTCGGCAACCAGGGCGACGGCATCGTCCTCGTCGATCCCGGCGGGAACACCATCGACCAGGTCACCTACAAGGGCGAGCACGTCCGCGCGGGCCGCACCATCTGCTTCGTCCGCTGAGACTCCCCTCTCATGCCCCGGCGTTGACGATGGCCGAGGCACGCTGGCCGAAGGCGAGCGGGGCGCTCACCGTGCCGCCCCCGCCCACGGAGACGGAGTTCATGGTGAGGCTGGCCGCCTGCAGCCGGTAGGCGCCGGTCTCCACGCCCCGCTCCTCCAGGAAGTCCAGGACGGCGTCGGTCAGCCGCTGCTCGATCATCCGGGTGTACTTGGCCGCGTCGAGGACCTGGACGTGAGTGTGCAGGTCCTCGCTCGCGCCGAGCTCCCGGACGCTGAAGCGGGCACCGTACGGATGGACGAGGTGCTCGCGCGGGTCGGGCGGCGTCACGTTCTGCCGTACGGCCTGCGCGATCACGCGGGCGACCCGCACCGGGGCGGCCAGCACGTCGCGCAGCAGCCGCAGCCGCTGCGCCGTGATCGCCTCCCACGCGATCCGCCCGCCGGTCATGGTGGGCAGGCGGTCCACCACCTGGTACGGCCTGGACACCGGCGGCAGCACGGTCACCACGAACTGCGTGCAGAGCATCCGCCCCTCGACCGCCAAGTAGATGAACGCCGACGTCAGCGCCTGCTGGTCGGCCGCGGGCGCGACGAGGTCGCCGTGGACGTCGCGGATCTCCTGGCCGGCGTCGTTGATGGTCACGCGCTGGTAGTAACGCACGCCGCCCTGCGGGTGGCGGATGACGGCGGCGATCTCCTCGGGGGTGGCCTGGAACCTCGGCAGGCCGTCCTCGCCGATCAGCGGATGCGCCACGGGAATCCGCTCGCGGTGCCAGTCGGCGACCGGGAAGATCCCGCGCGTCACCACGTGGTCGCCGAGGTCGAGCCGCTGGATGCCCTCGTTCGGGCGCAGCACGCGGTCGCGCATCTCCACCAGCCGGTCGCGGACGAAGGCGTGCAGTTCGACCGGGTCGATGTCGATCGGACGGTCCTGCCGCCGGCCGCCCCGGGGGCCGCGTGCCCGGTCCAGCTCGACGGCGATCGACCAGCTCCGCTCGATGGAGCCGGCGCCCATGAACGCGTCCTCGCCGGCGTACATGGTGATGTTGCCCCACTGGGCGCGGCGGACGTAGTCGAGCCTGCGGCCGATCTTGGGCTGGCTGTCCTTGTCGATCGGGTCGGGCGCGCCCGGCCGGAGCGAGCCGGCGAGGGTCAGGTAGATCGCGATGCGGTAGACGACCGCCACGCCGAGCGTGACGACCGGGACGAAGAGCGTCTGGGCCAGGGAGGAGCCGCCCACGACGCCGGCCGGGCCCGGCGGCAACGCGTACAGGTCCTCGTACGGGGACCGCTCCGTGAACAAGGCGGCCGCCACGGCGACCACCTGGCTGAGCACGACCGTGAAGAACAGCGTCGCCACGGCGTAGGCCGCCCACAGCCAGATCAGCAGACGCAGGAACAGCGGCCCGCGCCGGACAGCGCGCACGGTGAGCAGCGCGAAGGGCACGAGCGTGAACACCCAGGCGAACGTGCTCATGGGAGCGATCAGCAGGCCGAGGGCGAAGAGCGCGGTGATCAACGCGTCGCGGACCACGAGCATCGTGCGCGAGCGCCGGCAGTGGTGAAGCACCGGCATGAGGTCGAACCCGCCGTAGGAGGGAGGGACCGCACGGTACGGGTCTAACACCAGCTCGCCCAGCACCCGATCGCGGAACCCGCTGTCGAGGTAGGCCGCGGCGCACAGGTATCGCGTCACGTTGCTCATCTGAGGGTTTATGACGACCACGCCCTCTCTCATCGATTTCACGTGCGGGCGATCTTAGGGGTCGTCAATACTTCAAGAAAGCGTCGTTATCAAATAGTCTCGTCCTGCCAAATTTTGTGCGGATATTCCGTGTGAGGTGCAATGGTGCACGTGACGGTCTCCGGCCGCCTGTGCGGGCGGTGCGGTTCCCACGTCGGTGGCCTCCGCCAGTGCCCGCGCTGTCGCGCCCCGCTCGTCGAACAGCCGCAATCGCCGGCAGAGGACTGGGCACCGGAGGAACCGCACCGCGAGCCGAGCCGGGGGTGGCCGGCGTTGCTGATCGGCGTGGTGGCCGCGACCCTCGTGCTCGGCATGACCTGGTGGCTCGTGGCGGGCCGCGCTTCGGTCCCCGACGGGGGCGCCGCCGCGGGGGAGGCGCCCGTCCTGGCCTACGGCGCGCCGGAGGCGGAGGCGGGCGGCACCGGCGAAGAGCCGCCGGCGGCCACCGACACCGGCGAGACGCCCTCGCCCGAGCTGGCCGCCGAGCAGGCCCGGCGGATGAACGAGCTGCTGGCCAGCAGCAGCGCCACCCGCGCCGACCTCTCGGCCGCCATCGAGCGGGCGAGCAAGTGCGAGCGGCGCGGGCTGGCCGAGATCGAGGGGGTCACCGCGAGCCGCCGCGACCAGCTCGCCTCCGCCCGGGGCCTCGAGGTCGACGCGCTGCCCGACGGGGAGAAGGTGAAGAAGGCACTGGTGGACGCGCTCGACGCCGCGTTCGACGCCGACGCCGCGTTCCTGTCCTGGGCCCGCCGCCACGTCGCCGGCGATTGCGAAGGTCCGGTGAACGAGGACCGCGACTTCCAGCGAGGTGTGGACAGGTCGAAGGACGCCAGGAAAGCGAAGGCCCGTTTCGCGAAGGCGTGGGAGCCCATCGCGGAAACCCACGACCTCACCGCCTGGAAGTCCGCCCAGATTTAACGGACTGTACATTTACTGCATATGTGAAAGATTCTTTACAATACGGCAACTAGTGGTGCCTGCACCGCGAATTCCGGCTCCCCGCATCTCCCTGCCCCCTATCCAAGCCCGGCGTAACGTCGGAGACTGGCTGTCCCGACCGATCAACGATGCGAAGGAGTACGCGATGTTGTTCTTACCGCGGTTCATGCCCCGCTCGATGTTCAGGCTCGCGGCGGGGGCGGCGGCGGGCTACCTGCTCGCCGTGCGCCCGTGGCATCTGCGCTGGGGCGCCGAGGACGCCGAGGTCTACGGTGAGATGGCCGGTGACGACGTCGTCCGCAACCCGCAGTACAAGGCGACCCGCGCGGTCACCGTCGACGCCCCGCCGGCGGCGGTCTGGCCCTGGCTGGTCCGGCTGGGCGGCTACGCGCCCGGCGCCGCCTCTTCCGCACCGGCGGCGCCCGCGGCCGAGCAGGAGGGGCTGAAGGTGGGCGACACGGTGCATTCCGCCCCCGACGGCTCAGGGTACGTCGTGGAGCAGGTCGATCCGCCGCACACGCTCGTGCTGGCCCACCGCGGCCCGGACGCCGCCACCACCTGCTCCATCGCCCTGCGCGAGGTGGCGGACGGCAAGACCAGGATGGTGTTCCGTGTACGGATCCGCGCCGAGCCCGGCCTGCGCGGCACCGCCTACCTCGCCCGGATGGACGTGTCCGATTTCGTGGCGATGCGCAGCCGGATGCTGACCGTCAAGTCGCGCGCCGAGTCCGCGAGCTGACCTCGGAACCATGAGGCGCCGTCCCGCCCCGTGCGGGACGGCGCCTCATGGTGTTGACGGGAGACCTTTCCGGGCTTTACGGTTCCGGCCAACGGCGAAACATATCGTCATATTTCCGAAAACTTTCGGAGGCGCCATGTTACGAGCAGTTGTCGCGATCAGCCTGCTGGGACTCCCGGCGGTGAATCCGGCGCAGCCCGCGGACCCACCGGCCATCACCGTGAACGAGCGCGTCAGGCACCAAGAGATCGACGGTTTCGGCATCTCCCAGGCGTTCCGGCGCAACGAGCTGCTCAAGGCGCTGTCGGAGACCCAGCAGCGGGAGATCCTCGACCTGTGGTTCGACCGGCAGAAGGGGGCCGGGATGAGCATCCTGCGCCTCGGCATCGGCTCTTCCCCGGCGGGCAGCCCGTACGACCACATGGTGTCGATCCAGCCGGAGAACCCCGGCGGCCCCGACGCGCCGCCCAAGTACGTGTGGGACGGCGACGACAACAGCCAGGTCTGGGTGGCCAAGGAGGCGAAGGCGTACGGCGTGAAGCGCTTCTTCGCCGACGCCTGGAGCGCGCCCGGCTACATGAAGGACAACGGCGACGACAAGAACGGCGGGCAACTCCTGCCCGAGTGGCAGCGCGCCTACGCCGAGTACCTGGTGGCGTACACGAAGTTCTACGCCAAGGAAGGCATCAAGATCACCGATCTCGGGTTCACGAACGAGCCCGACTGGACGGCCACGTACGCCTCCATGCGCTTCACCCCCGAGCAGGCCGCCCAGTTCGTCAAGGTGATCGGGCCGATCGCCACGCGGGCGGGCGTGAAGCTGGTGTGCTGCGACTCGTTCGGCTGGAGCCAGCAGAAGGCGTACACGGCCGCCATCGAGGCCGACCCCGAGGCCCGCCGCTGGGTGAAGACCCACACGGGCCACACGTACGCCAGCCCCGTGGACGGCCCGCTGCCGACGAACAGGAAGTCCTGGATGTCGGAGTGGAACCCCAACGGCAACACGTGGAACACGGCCTGGGACGACGGCAGCGGCTACGACGGCATCACGATCGCCAAGGCCATCCACGACGCGCTCACGCTGGGCAACGTCAGCGCCTACGTCTACTGGCTGGGCGCCTCGCGCGGCTCGACCAGGGCGTTCATGCAGATCGACGACACGGCGAAGACGTACAGCGTGTCGAAGCGGCTGTGGGCGATGGCGGCGTACAGCAGGTTCATCCGGCCGGGTGCGGTCCGGCTGGAGGCCTCGGCGGCGGATCCGGCGCTGAAGGTCTCGGCGTTCCGCAACCCCGACGGGTCGCGGGTGGTCGTGGCGCTCAACACGGGCACCGCGCCGGTCACGTGGAAGGGCGTGCACGGCAGAGCGACCGCCTACGTGACGAACACCGACAACTCACTCACGCCGTCCCCCGTGGCCGGCCGCACGGTGACGCTCCAGCCGCGGACGCTCACCACCATCGTGGTTCGCTGATCAGCGGTGAGAGCCCGGCGCGGGTGCCCCGGGCTCTCACCGCTCCCCGGTCACCGCCTGCGGGGCCTCCCGTGCTCGATCACCTCTGCTGCGCCCTCTGACCTCCCCTGTGGCTTTTGTGGTGGTCACGTCGAGGGTGCCGTCGCGTTGCCGGGATGAGCCGGGGGTGGCGATGCGGTCGCATCCGCTGCCTCGTGGTGATGGCCGGGCGGCGGCGCGGTGGAGCCGCGGACGACCAGGGTGACCGGGAGCAGGACGGAGCGGGCCGGACGGCCGGGGTCGTCGATGCGGTCCAGCAGCATGCGGGCGGCCTCGGCGCCCAGCTCGTGGTGGGGCACCGCCACCGTCGTCAGTGGCGGGCGGAGCTTGTCGAGGAACGGCATGTCGTTGAAGCCGATGACGCTGATGTCGCCGGGGCAGGACAGCCCGCTCTCGGCGAAGACGTCGTAGCAGCCGAGCGCGATGAGGTCGTTGCCGGCCACGACGGCCGTGAACCCGGTGGTGCGGGCCAGGAGCTCGCGCAGGGCGGCGGCCCCGTCCTCCTCGCTCCAGCGCGCGCACTCGATCACGAGCGCCGGGTCGTCGGCCAGCCCGTGGTCGCGTACGGCATGCCGGAACGCCTGCGCTCGCACCCGCCCCGTGGACGTGCCGAGCGGCCCGGACAGGTGGGCGATCCTGGTGTGGCCGAGCTCGGCCAGATGGCCTACGGCGGCGGCCACGCCGGTGGCGTCGTCCCCGGTCACGGCCGGGATCGGCAGGTCCGGCACCTGGCGGTTGATCAGGACCATGGCGACGCCCTGCTCGTGGAGCTGCCGGAGCAGGGGGTGGTCGAGGCGCGCGGTGGCGACGATGAGGCCCTCGACCTGGCGGGACCGGAGTGACTCGATCTTGGCGCGCTCGCGTTCCTCGTCGTTGTCGGTGTTGACGATCCACACGTTGTAGCCGTCGGACTCCAGCACGCTCTCCACGCCGCGGACGATGGGCGGGAAGAGCGGGTTGGTGAGGTCGGGAATGACCAGGCCCACGGTGGCGGACCGGGAGGTCTTGAGGCTGCGGGCGACCGAGTTGGGCTGGTAGCCGAGCGCCTGCGCCGCGCGCATGACGCGGCGGGCGGTCTCGGCGCTGATCTGCTGGCGGGTCTTCGGGTTGAGCGCGCGGGAGGCCGTCGCGGTGTGGACGCCGGCGGCCTGCGCGACGTCCCGGAGGGTGGGAACCGGCGACGGGGTGGGGTTGGTCATCGGCCGCCGTCTTCTCCTCGGTCGAGCAGGTCATTGACGTCCCCGTCGTGGGCCGTGCCGTAGCGGCGTCTCAGGGCGAGGACCGTGGAGAGGGACTCCACGTCCGCGCGGCCGTCGGCCACCAGGCCTTCGTCCGGGTCTTTCAAGCGCTGAAGGTAGCGCGTGGCGGCGGCGGGCGGGAGCCGCAGCGCCGTGGCCGCCTCCTCGACGACGACGCCGTCCGCCTCGCCCCGCAGGATCGCGGCCGCGGCCTCCTGGAGCGCGGCGGCGAGGGCCCGCGCGCCGGGGTTCGCGCCCACGGCGCACAGGACCGTCCCGAGGTACGGGCGGCACACGTCGGTGAGCCCGGCGACGCGGACCGCTCCCGCCTGCTCGGCACGCAGGTCGGAGCCCGCGTTGAGCATGGTGGCGGCGCATCGGCCGGCGAGCAGCGCCGACAGGCGGCGGGGCGTGGAGCCGAGGGCGACGAGCCGGTAGTCGCCGCCACCGGACGCCTCTCCGCCGATGAGCCGGTCGACGGCCGCCGAGGGCGTCTCTCGGGGAGCCTGCTCCGGGAGGCGCGGCGGGCGAAGGCCGAGGGAGTCGAGGATCGCGTACAGGGCGAAGGCGAAGCCGGAGAAGGGGACGTCCACGCCGATCAGCTCGCCCTTCAGCTCCTCCGGCGAGGTGAGGCCGGGGCGGGCGTACAAAGCGAGGCCGAGGTCGCGGTCCACGGCCGACACGATCCGCACGTCGCCCGCGGGCCGATGGGCGATCACATTGTCGGGGCTGGTCAGCGCGGCGTCGAGGGCGCCGTCGAGCAGCGCCCGGAACTGGGCGGGGGAGGAGGCCACCGGCTCCTCGGCGACGTCCCCGCGCAGCAGCCCGAGACGGCGGGCGGTCCGCAGCAGCACCGACGGGCTGAACGCGCCCACCACCAGGCGCCGGGCCGCGTCCGTGTGTCCGGTCACCGTCCCCCTCCGCTCTGCACTCGTTTGCATCCACACAGCGATCCCCTTGACAGTACCTGCATTCAAACGGAGGCTCCTAGCCAACGCAATCGTTTGCGGGAAACGAGTACGCGCGCGGCTAAGAGGCTCGTCGAAGGAGGGCTCATGACCGCACAACCCCCCAGATCACCCGCACGCCGATCCCGCCTGACCCTGACCGTCGCCGTCGCGGCCGCCCTGGCCCTGACGGCCTGCGGGCAACGCCCGTCCGAGACACGGGCGAGCGAGGTGGACAAGCCCATCGTGATCGGCATCTCGCTGCCGCTCACCGGGGACTTCGCCCAGCCGGGCAGCGAGGCCAAGCGCGGTTACGAGATCTGGCGCGACATGGTGAACGCCAAGGGGGGCGTCCTGGGCCGCCAGGTCCAGCTCAAGATCGTCGATGACGCGAGCAACCAGGACACCGTGGTCGCCGACTACACCAAGCTGATCACGCAGGACAAGGTTGACCTGCTGCTCGGCACGTTCTCCTCGCTGCTGAACTACCCCGCCTCCGCCGTGGCGGAGAAGAACCGCATGGTGTTCGTGGAGCCGGCGGGCGGCGCGCCGGACATGTTCTCGCGCGGCTTCAAATACCTGTTCTTCGCCCAGCCCGCAACCGCGCCCCGCCAGGCGGACGTGTTCGTGAACTACATCAAGTCGCTGCCGGAGGCCGAGCGGCCCAAGACCGCCGCCTACCCGAGCCAGGACGACCCGTTCGCGCTGCCGGTCATCAAGTCGATGCAGACCCAACTCGAGGCGCTGGGCGTGAAGACCGTCTACAGCGAGGTCTACCCGGCCGACACCACCAACTTCCAGAGCGTCGCCAGCACCCTGGCCAGCAGGAAGCCCGACCTGGTCGCGCAGGGCGCGGTGTTCGAGGACGGCGTCGGGATGGTGCGCTCGCTCAAACAGCTCGGCTTCTCGCCGAAGATGCTCTTCCAGACCTCCGCGCCCAGCAACTCCAGCCAGTACAGCGACGGCGTCGGCCTGGCCAACACCGAGGGCGTCTTCTACACGGTGAGCTGGAACGAGAAGGCCACCACGCCGCTCAACGCCGAGTTCGTGGCCGCGTACCGCAAGGCGCACAATGCGGCGCCCGCCGAGGACGCCGCCGACGCCTTCGCCGCCGCGCAGGTGCTCCAGGCCGCGGTCGAGGCGGTCGGCGCGATCGACCAGGACAAGATCAAGGACTGGCTGCACGCCAACACCGTCCAGACCCTGCTCGGCCCGCTGAGCTGGAAGGAGAACGGCGAGCCGAAGGGCAGCTTCCTGCTGGCCCAGTGGCAGGGCGGCAAGGTCGAGGTGGTCGGCCCGCCCGAGCTGGCCACATCGAAGACCGTGGTGAACCCCAAACCCGGCTGGAAGTGACGCGATGGCGCACTTCGTGCAGGCGATCGCGCTGGGGCTGCTCATCGGCGGCGTGTACGCGCTCATGGCCTCCGGGCTGACGCTGATCTTCGGGGTGATGCGGATCATCAACGTCGCCCAGGGCGCGTTCCTGGTGCTGGTGGCGATGGTGACCTGGTGGCTGTGGAACCGGACCGGGATCGACCCGATCGTGGCCTCCGTGGTCACCACGCCCATGATGTTCGGGTTCGGGTGGCTGTCGTACCGGCTGCTGATCGCCCGGATCCGTGGGTCGTCGCCGTCGATGTCGGTGCTGCTGACGTTCGGGTTCGCGCTGGTCATCGAGGGGGTGCTCAACCTCACCGCGGGCAACAAGTTCAAGTCGGCCGCCCCGTCGTACTTCGAGGAGTCGTTCCGGGTGGGCGCGATCTCGCTGCCGAAGGCGCAGGTGTTCGGGTTCGCGGCGGCGGCGGGCGTGCTGGCGGTGCTGTACTACGTGCTGCACCGGACGTGGACGGGGCGGGCGATCAGGGCGGCCACGCAGAACCCGTCAGGGGCGGCGCTGGTCGGCGTGAGCGCGGCGGGCACGGGGGCGCTGGCGTTCGCGATCGGCAGCGCCACGGCCGGCGTCGGCGGGTCCATCCTGTCGGTGCTGTATCCCTTCTTCCCTGCCTCGCACTACGAGTGGATCTCGCGGCTGCTCGGGATCGTGGTGCTCGGCGGGCTGGGCAGTCTGCCGGGCGCGGTGACCGGGGCCGCGATCCTGGGGCTCGCCGAGACGCTGACCGCGACCTACGGCTCGCTGGGCTGGTCCACGCTGGTGTTCTACCTCGTGATCATGGCGGTGCTGCTGGTCCGGCCCCAAGGGCTGTTCGGGGCGCGGCTGCGGGAGGACGCCGCATGAAATCCAGGACGAGGCGGGCGCACCTGGTGGCGGCGGCGTGCCTGCTCGTGCTCGCCGTCTATCCGGTGATCAACCCGTGGCAGCCGTACCCGCAGGCGGTGCTGCTGCTCGGGTTCCTGCTGGCCGTCCAGGCGACGAGCTGGAACATCATCTCCGGGTACGCCGGGTACGTCTCGCTCGGGCACAGCATGTTCCTGGGGCTGGGGTCGTACACGGTGGGGATCCTGGCCGCGCGGTGGGGCGTCAACCCGCTGTGGGTGGCGCCGCTGGGCGGGGTGACGGCTACGGTCATCGCGGTGCTCATCGGCGCGGTCGTGCTCAGGACCCGCGGCCACGCCTTCGTGATCATCACGATCGCCATGCTGCTGGCGGCGCAGATCATCGCCGTCAACGCCAGAGACCTCACCCGCGGCTCGGACGGGATCACGCTGGAGCTCCCGTTCTGGCACCGCGACTTCCAGAACATCCCCTTCTACTACGCGTTCCTCGCGCTGCTGGTGCTGACGGTGCTGTTCAGCGCCTGGATCAGGCGCACCAAGCTCGGCACCGGCCTGATCGCGATCAGGGAGGACGAGGGCAAGGCCGCCACGATCGGCGTCGACACCACCCGCTTCAAGATCGTCGCGTACGCGGCCAGCGCGTTCTTCATCGGCGTGGCCGGCGGCGTCTACGCGTACTACCTGACCTTCATCAACCCGGTCGGCTCCTTCGCGATCCTCGGCAGCGTGACGATCGTGCTGGCCGCCCTGACCGGCGGCCGCGGTACGTTGTACGGGCCGGTGGTGGGGGCGTTCCTCGTCAACCTGGTCAGCGAGGCGGCCACGGTCTACGCGGGCGGCGTCCAGTCCAGGGTGCTGCTGTTCGGCGGCGCGCTCGTGCTCGTCGTGCTGTTCCTGCCCAAGGGCATCCTGCCGACCGTGGAGGCGTGGTGGCGGCGTCGGCGTCCGGCCGAGGTCGCGTACATCGAGCCTTTGGCGGTGCGCGAGCGGGTGCCGCAACCTCCCGAACCCGGTGACGTGCTGCTGTCGCTGCGTGGCGTGTCCAGGCGGTTCGGCGGCCTGACGGCGGTCGACGACGTCTCCCTCGACGTCCGCCAGGGCACGATCACCGCCCTGATCGGCCCGAACGGCTCCGGCAAGACCACCCTGTTCAACCTGGTCACCGGCGGGCTGCCGGCCGACTCCGGCGAGATCTGGTTCGACGGGCGGCGCGTCGACGGGCTGCGGCCGTGGCGGCGCTGCCATCTCGGGCTCGGGCGGACGTACCAGGTGACCCGGCTGTTCAAGGAGATGACGGTCCGCGAGAACGTGGTCGCCCCGCTGGCCGACGCCCGCTGGCGCACGATGGTGTCCGACGCCGTCCGCGGTCACGAGGCCGAACGCGCCGGCGAGCTGCTCGACCTCGTGGGTCTCGGCCGCTTCGCCGATCAGAGGGCGGGCGCGCTGTCGTACGGACAGCAGAAGCTCGTCGAACTCGCCCAGGTCCTCATGCTGGAGCCCAGGCTGATCCTGCTGGACGAGCCCGCGGGCGGCGTGAACCCCAGCCTGCTCGGCCGCCTCACCGACGTGATCCGCGAGCTCAACGCGCGAGGCGTCACCTTCCTCGTCGTCGAGCACAACATCCCGCTCGTGCTCGACCTGTGCGACCCGGTCGCCGTGCTCGCGGGCGGGCGGCTGATCGCCGAGGGTCCGCCCGGACAGGTGCGGGAGGACCCGGCGGTGCTGGAGGCGTACCTCGGAGACGACCGGCTCCCGGCGGTGAGATAGATGCTGCAGCTGAAAGGCGTGATCGCCGGTTACGGCGGCGGCAGCGTGCTGCGCGGCGTCGACCTGGAGTGCGCCGAGCGCACGATCACCTGCGTGGTCGGCCCCAACGGCGCCGGCAAGTCCACCGTGCTGCGCGTCATCAGCGGCCTGCTCGCCCCTGCCGAGGGTGAGATCCGTATGGACGGCGAGCTCATCGGCGGGCGCCCGCCCGGCGAGATCCTGCGCCGCGGCATCGCGCAGGTGCCGCAGTCGCACGCCCTCTTCCCGGCCATGTCGGTACGGGAGAACGTGCTGATGGGCGGCTACCTGATCCGCAAAGATCGCAGGCTGCTGCGCGAGCGGCTCGACCAGGTCATGGAGCGCATGCCGCTGGTGGCCGAGCGGGCCCGCGACAACGCCGGCAACCTCAGCGGCGGCCAGCGGCGCATGGTCGAGATCGCCCGGTGCCTCATGCTCGACCCGCGGCTGATCCTGCTCGACGAGCCGTCGCTCGGCCTCGACCCGCGCGGCCTGGCCGGGATCGCCGAGGTCGTCCGCGACCTCAACCGGGCGGGCACCACCGTGCTGCTGGTCGAGCAGAACGTCCGGCTCGGCCTCGGCCTGGCCACGCACGGCGTGGTGATGGAGGGCGGGAAGGTCCGCCTGACCGGCACGGCCGCCGCCGTCCGGGACAACCCCGAGATCGCGTCGCTTTACCTGGGAGGTGACAGAGGATGGACGAGCGGGTCGCCTCCGCCATCGCGCACTGGGGGCCCCGGTTCACCGCCAACGGCGTGACCGTCTCCGACTTCGAGCGCGTCACCCGCGACCTCGGCAGCTGGGACGGCTGGTGCGCGGCCTGGTCGTCGATGGCCGCCGAGCACGAGACGCTGGGCCGGCAGGCGCTGGCCACCGGCCGCCTGCTGTCGGCCGGGCAGCACCTCGCGCAGGCCGCGCTCTACTTCCACTTCGCCAAGTTCGTGTTCGTCAACGACCTCGACCAGATGCGCCGGGCCCATCGGCGGGCGGTGACCTGCCTCGACGACGCCCTGCCGCACCTGTCGCCGCCCGGGCTGCGCATCGAGATCGACTTCGAGGGCGGGCTGCTCGCCGGCGTGCTGAGGATCCCACCGGGTCCGGGGCCACATCCGGCGGTGCTCATGCTGTCCGGGCTGGACTCGGCCAAAGAGGAGCACCGCGAGGTCGAGCGGCTGTTCCTCGAACGAGGGCTGGCCACGTTCGCCGTGGACGGGCCCGGGCAGGGCGAGGCCGAGTACGACCTGCCGATCAGGGCCGACTGGTCGCTGCCCGGCAAGGCGCTGCTCGACGCGCTGGCCGCCCAGCCGCCCATCGACCCCGCCAGGATCGGGGTGTGGGGAGTCAGCCTCGGCGGCTACTACGCGCCCCGGGTGACGGCCGCGGCCGGTGACCGGATCAAGGCGTGCGTCGCGCTCTCGGGGCCGTACGACTTCGGCGACTGCTGGTCCGACCTGCCCCGGCTCACCAGGGACACCTTCCGCGTCCGGGCGGGCGCGCGCACCGAGGAGGAGGCCCGGCGCATCGCGTACACCCTCACCCTGGAGGGCACCGCGAACGCCATCACCGCTCCGCTGCTCGTGGTCTTCGGCCGCAAGGACCGCCTCGTCCCGTGGCGGCAGGCCGAGCGGCTGGCCGCCGCCACGAGCGGCGACAGCGAGCTGCTCATGCTGGAGGAAGGCAACCACGGCTGCGCCAACCTGGCCCCCTGGCACCGCCCCTACACCGCCGACTGGCTGGCCCAGCGGCTGAAAGGCACGACCCGATGACCCAGAAACAGCGAGTGGGCTGGATCGGCACCGGCCGCATGGGAGCGCCCATGGCCGAGCGGCTGGCCCGGGCCGGTGTGGACCTGACCGTCTGGAACCGCACCCGTGCCAAGGCCGAGCCCTTGCGCTCGCACGGCGTGACGGTCACGGACGCGCTCGCCGATCTACGTGACCGCGACGTGGTCTTCACCATGGTCGGCACTGCGGCCGACCTCGACGAGGTGCTGAGGGACCTGCTCGGCGACGGCGCGACTGCCGGCGCGTCGACCGACGGCTCGACGGCCTCCCGGCCGGGTGTGGTGGTGGACTGCTCGACGATCTCCATGGAGCAGTCGGCCGCCGCCCGGCAGGAATGCGCCTCGCGTGGGGTGGCGTTCCTGGCCGCCCCGGTCAGCGGCAACGGCAAGGCCGTGCGCGCAGGGAAGGCGTCCCTGGTCGTCTCCGGCCCGCGCGACGACTACGACGACGTGGCCGGGCTGCTCGGGCACCTGGGCAGGTCGGTCGTCTACGCGGGCGAGGGGGAGACCGCCCGCCTGGTGAAGATCGCCCACAACCTGCTGCTCGGCGTCGTCACCCAGACGCTCGCCGAGATCACCGTACTGGCCGAGAAGGGCGGCGTGTCCCGGCACGCGTTCCTGGACTTCGTCAACAACAGCGTCCTGGGCTCGGAGTTCACCCGCTACAAGTCGCCGGCGTTCGTGCGCCTCGACTACACGCCCACGTTCACCCCGGTCCTTCTGCGGAAAGACTTCGACCTCGGCCTGGCCGCCGCCCGCGACCTGGACGTGCCCATGCCCGTCACCGCGGCCACCGCGCAACTCGTCCAGGCCGCCGTCAGCTCGGGCCGGGTGGGGGAGGACTTCGCGATCCTCCTGGACCTCCAGGCCGCCGCGGCCGGGCTGGAACTCGAGCCCGAGGACGTGCCCGTGGACGACGGGCTGGGCCCCGAACGCGGGACTGAGAGGCCGAGCTCATGACCGGCCGTCCGCTGCCCGCCCCCGGCCACATGGGCGTCGACTTCGAGGAGCGCGTCGACTTCGCCCGGCTCAGGGACTACCGCCTGAGCCGCGCCCGAGCCTCACTCGAGTCGAGCCGGTGCGGCGCGTTCCTCCTCTTCGACTTCTACAACATCAGGTACGTCACCCAGACCTGGATCGGCGGCGCCCTCGGCGACAAGATGACCAGGTACGCCCTGCTCACCCGCGGCGGCCCGGTGCGCCTGTGGGACTTCGGCTCGGCCGCCCGGCACCACAGGCTCTACAGCCCGTGGCTGAACCCGGACGACTGCCACGCCGGCATGCTCGGCCTGCGCGGCGCCATCGCCCCGACCGCTGGCTTGATGGCCGACGCCGTCCGCCAGATCAAAGGGCTGCTGGAGGACGCCGGGCTGGCCGGTGAGCCCGTCGGGGTGGACATCGTCGAACCGCCGTTCCTGTTCGAGATGCAGCGCCAAGGCTTGACCATGATCGACTGTCAGCAACTCATGCTGGACGCCCGCGTCATCAAGTCTCCCGACGAGATCATGCTCCTGACCCAGGCCGCGGCCATGGTGGACGGCGTCTACCAGGACATCGTCGAGGCGCTGAAGCCCGGCGTCCGCGAGAACGAGATCGTCGCCCTGGCTAACAAACGCCTCTACGAGATGGGCTCCGACCAGGTGGAGGCTGTGAACGCGGTGAGCGGCGAACGCTGCAACCCGCATCCGCACAACTTCTCCGACCGCCTGATCCGCCCCGGCGACCAGGCGTTCTTCGACATCATCCACTCCTTCAACGGCTACCGGACCTGCTACTACCGGACGTTCGGGGTCGGCAGCGCGACGGCCGCGCAGCGGGAGGCGTACGCGAAGGCCCGGGAGTGGATGGACGCCTCGATCGCCATGATCAAGCCCGGCGTGGGCACCGACCAGGTGGCCGCGGTGTGGCCTCGCGCCACCGAGTTCGGCTTCTCGGACGAGATGGCGGCCTTCGGGCTGCAGTTCGGGCACGGGCTGGGGCTGGGCCTGCACGAGCGGCCGATCATCTCGCGGCTGAACAGCATGAGGGAGCCGATCGAGCTGCGGGCCGGGATGGTGTTCGCGCTGGAGACGTACTGTCCGGCGAGCGACGGGTTCTCGGCGGCGAGGATCGAGGAGGAGGTGGTGGTGACGGAGGACGGGTGCCGGGTGCTGACGTTGTTCCCCGCGCAGGACCTGGTGATCACCAACCCGTACTGATCACTAGTGATCACGGACCGTACGCGAACATTTGCAAAGAGGGAGCAGGGTGAGTCAAGCTCGGCTAATGTTGCCGCGTCACCCGGTGTGATCGCGTGAACGCGTATAGCCGTGATGGGGTGCGGCATGCGAGACTCAGCTTATGGAAGGTGGCGAGGACATGAGTGCTCTGCCGAGCGAAGGCTGGCTGGCCGCGCATCCGCCGCCCATGCGTACCGTGCTGTTCCCTCTCGGTCGGGTCACCGGTTACACCGTCGACGACTGGCTCAAGCTGCCCGAATCCGGGGAGCGCATCGAGTTGATCGACGGGAGTTTCCTCGTGAGTCCTGTTCCCATGGGACTGCACGCACTGTGCGCTGGCGGTTTGCGGACGATTCTGCAAGTGGCTGCTAATGCGGTCAGGCCGGATCTCGTGGTGGTGGAGACGGTCAACGTGAGGGTGGGGGAGGAGGACGGGCTCATTCCCGACGTGGCCGTGCTGCCCCGTGACCTGGTCATGTCCCGCATGGTCGTCTTCCCGGCGTCCGAAGTCCTGGCAGTGGTCGAGGTCGTCAGCCCTGGGTCCGGCAACCGCCGACGGGACTACGAGATCAAGCCGCCCAAGTATGCGAAGGCCGGCATCAAGGTCTTCATCAGGGTCGAGCTCGAAGGAGCCGACATTCCGTGTGTTGAGGTCCTCCACCTCGGCCAGGATGGATACGAAGTGATCACCCACGCCAAGGCGGGCGAAACGCTCACGCTGACCGAGCCCTTTCCTGTCTCCTTCGATCCGGCCGAGATCTTGGCCTAGGAGGCCAGTCCGCCGCCCTACCCGCTGGCCAACTCGCTCATCTGCTCGTCCGTCAGTGACACGGTGGAGGCCGCAAGGTTCTCCTCCAGATGGGCGACCGACGAGGTGCCCGGAATCGGCATCATCACCGGCGAGTGCGCCAGCAACCACGCCAGACTGACCTGCGCAGACGTGGCCCCGATGGCCTTGGCGACATGTTCCACCGGACTCCCCGGCGCCGCCAGAGCCCCCTTGGCGATGGGACTGTACGGAATGAACCCGATCCCCTGCCGCTCACAATGCCGCAACACGCCTTCCGAGACCCGGTTGGTCAGGCTGTAGCGATTCTGCACGGTCGCGATCTCCACAATGCCGCGTGACCGTTCCAACTCATCCACGCTCACCTCCGAAAGCCCGATGCTGCCGATCTTGCCCTCCTCCTGGAGCGCCTTGAGCTCACCGAGCTGATCCTCCAGCGGCACCTCCGGATCGATGCGGTGCAGTTGGAGCAGGTCGATCCGCTCGAGCCCGAGCCGCCGCAAACTCATCTCGACCTCCTGCCGCAAGTAGGCCGGCCGCCCCACGGGCACCCACCGCCCCGGCCCTGGCCGCACGAACCCGGCCTTGGTCGCGATCAGAAGCCCCTCCGGGTACGGGTGCAGCGCCTCCCGGATGAGTTCCTCACTGACGTACGGCCCATAGGAGTCCGCGGTGTCGATGAGGTCCACGCCCAGGTCCACGACCCGGCACAACACCCGGAGGGCCTCTTCGTGATCGCGCGGCGGCCCCCAGACCCCGGGGCCGGTGAGACTCATGGCCCCGAACCCGAGACGGTGAACCGCCTTGTCGCCGATGGTGAACGTGCCAGTGGACTCAAGTGATATGGACATACACCCCATCTTCCCCTCGGCCACCGCCGAACGGAAGGCAAGGTCACTTGCGCTGGTGGCCGAAGCGGACCGGCTTGGGGCCGCGGAGGCGGACCTCCGGATCGGGCATCGCCTGGACCCGGCCGGGACGGCCGACCGCCGGCTCGATCACCGGCTCGGCGCCCTCCGCCTCCGCGATCCTCCGCCGCAGGCGCTCCCGCAGCTGCGCCGCCACCTCCGCGTGCGACGGGAACCCGGCCAGATTGACCAGTTCGTGCGGGTCGTTCTCCAGGTCGTACAGCGCCTGCTCGCGGTAGCGGTCGGCGGACGGGTCGTCCCACGGGTGGGCGTGTTCGGCGACCGCGTAGTACTTCCAGCGGGACGTGCGGATGCCGCGGCCCACCTCCGACTCGCTGACCTGGAAGAACACCTCCGAAGGCCAGTCGGCGGCGCGCGGGTCGCGGAGCAGGGGCAGGAACGAACGGCCCTGCATCTCGTCCGGCACCGGCAATCCGGCCGCCTCCAGGAGGGTGGGCGGCAGGTCGATGGTGCTGACCGGGCGGGAGATCGCGCCGCCGCCGTCGAAGCCCGGGCCGCGCAGCGCCAGCGGCACCCGGAGGGAGGCGTCGTGGCAGGAGCGTTTGTACTCGCCGTTGCGGGTCTTGAAGTGGTTGCCGTGGTCGGAGGTGTACGCCACGATCGTGTCGTCCAGCAGGTCCATGCTGCGGAGCGCGTCCAGGAGCCGGCCGAGGCCCTCGTCCAGGCGCTTGACCTGGCCCAGGTAGCCGCCCATGTGCTGGTGGGCGGTGCCGCCGAGGGCGGCCAGGTCGGGTGGCATCCAGGTGCCCTGGTAGCGCTCCTCGTAGCCGTCGGGCGCGGGATAGTTGTCCACCTCGTTCTGGTGGTGGGGCTCCAGGAACGACACGAACAGGTAGAACGGCTCGTCGTGGTGGTCGGCCACGAATCTGATGGCGGCGTCCACGAGGGCGTCGGAGCGGTAGCCGGGCAGCAGGACGGGGTCGTTCGCCTCGTCGTAGACGATGGTGCGATACGCGTCCGAGGTGTGTTCCAGGGCATTTGCGGCGAGCCACGACTGGTAGCCGCCGCGTTCCTCCGGCGGGACCGGTTCGCTGCCGGCCAGGTGCCACTTGCCGATGTAGCCGGTGGCGTAGCCGGCCGCGCCGAAGTGGTGCGCCAGCGTCCGCTCCTCGGGCGGCAGGACGCGGGCGTTGCGGTAGACGCCGGTCGTGGTCGGGTAGCGGCCCGTCTGCAGGGCGGCGCGGGCGGGCGCGCACACCGGCTGGGGGGTGAGCGCGACCGTGGCCTGCGTGCCGAACCTGGCCATCCTTTCGAGGTTGGGCGTGAGCGGGCCGACGGTGTCCCACCGCTGCTGGTCGGTGAAGACGACGATCACGTTCGGACGCAAGAAACGACTCCTATCGAAGGCCGGTCAGGGCGATGCCGCGGACGAAGTAACGCTGGGTGAAGAGGAACAGGACGGCGGTGGGGACGAAGAGGATCACCGAGCCCGCGGCCGTCAGGTGCCACAGCGTGAAGTACTCCTGGTTGAAGAGCGTCAACCCGACCGGGATGGTACGCATCTCCGGCGTCGTGGTGGCGACCAGCGGCCAGAGGAACTCGTTCCACTGGAAGACGAACGTGAACAGCCCCAGCACGGCCAGCGCGGGCCGGGTCTGCGGCAGGATGACGCTCCAGTAGATGCGCAGCTCCGAGGCGCCGTCGATGCGGGCCGCGTGGATCAGGTCGTCGGGGATGGGCTGGATGAACTGCCGCATGAGGAAGATCCCGAACGCGTCCATCAGGAACGGCGTGATGAGCGCCTGGTACGTGTTGAGCCACTGCATGTTGGCCATCAGCACGTACAGCGGGATCATCCGCACGAAGAACGGCACCATGGCCGTGGCCAGCAACGCCACGAACAGCGTGTTGCGCAGCGGGAAGCGGAACTTGGCGAAGACGTACCCGACGAGCGGGTCGAACAGCAGGTGGGCGAGGGTGATGCCGCCCGCCACGACGAGGCTGTTGACGATGAAGTTGCCGAACGGCGCGCGGGTGAACAACTCGGCGTAGTTGCCCCATTGGGGCGCGTCGGGAACGAGCACCGCGTTCGCCGACAGCGTCTCGGCCTCGGTCTGCAGCGACAGCGACACCATGTAGAGCAGCGGCACCACCGTGATGAGGGAGGCCAGCCCGAGCAGCCCGTAGAGAAGGACGCGCATCAGTAGGTGACCTCCCCGCGCCGCCCGGCCCGCAGCTGGACCAGGGTGAACGCGACGATCACGATCAGCAACAGCACCGACTGCGCGGAGGAGTAGCCGAAGTCCCGGGCGCGGAAGGCGACGTTGAAGATGTGGAAGACCGACAGATCTGTGGCGTCGCCGGGCCCGCCGTTGGTGATGATGTACGCCTGCCCGAACGCCTGCAGCCCTGAGATCACCGCCATCACGGACACGAACAACGTCGTCGGCGCCAGCAGCGGCAGGGTGATCCGCCAGAACCGCTTCCAGGCGTCCGCCCCGTCGATCTTGGCGGCTTCCTGGTAGGTCTCGGGGATGCCCTGCAGCCCGGCCAGGAACAGCACCATCGTGTAGCCGACATTCTGCCACAGCGTGACGGCGATGATCGTGAGCAGCGGCGCGGTGTTGAGCCACTGCTGCCCGGGCAGCCCGAGCGCGAGCAGCACCCGGTTGAGCACGCCCAGCTCCGGGTCGAGGATGTTGCGCCACAGCAGCCCGACGATCGCCACCGACGTCAGGTAGGGCACCAGCAGCACCACCCGGAAGGCCACCCGGCCCTTGAGCGGCTGGTCCAGCGCGAGTGCCAGGGCCAGCCCGAGGACGATCGACCCGACCACCACCATGACGGCGAACACGGCCGTGACCAGGAACGAGTGCCGCACCGCCGGATCGGCCAGCGCCTGGGCGTAGTTGCCGAGCCCGGTCCACTGGTCGGCCTGTGGACCGGTGCGGAAGCTCGTGGCGATCACGTTGCCGATGGGCAGGTAGAAGAAGGCCGCGAAGAACAGGATCGCCGGAATGAGGAACAGGTACGCCGTCTGGGCGTAGCGGCCCTGCAGAGTGCGGGGTCTCACGTGAGGAAGCCCTCCGCCGACTTCGCGAACGCGGCGAGTGCCTCGGCGGCCGGCTGGTTCTGGATGAGCACCTGCTGGTACATGACCTTGAGCTGCTCCTCCCACTTGCCGAGCTGCCCGGTGAGCCGCACCTGCTGGCCGTTGTCCTTCGCGGTGGGGAGCGCGTCGGCGAACACCTTGATGACGTCGTCCGACTGCACCTCGGGCAGCTTCGTCCAGGAGACGCGCGGCATGAGCATGCCGGTCTCCTTGGTGACGGCCTGCTCGACCTCGATCGCCGTGATGCGCTTGATGAAGTCCCACGACAGCTCGGGCCTGGCGGCCTTGGCGGGCACGAACATGCTCACCCCGGCCGCCTGGGTGGCCTGCACCTTGTGCTTCAGTGGCGGGGCGACGCCCAGCTCGATGTCGGGACTGGTCTTCCTGATCGGGTCCAGGTCCCAGGGGCCGGTGAGGATCATCGCGGCGCGCTTGGCGGAGAACAGCTTCTGTGGGCCGGAGTAGTCGGTGCCCGACACGGGCACGGGCGCCACCTTGTGCTTGTGGACCAGGTCGGCCTGGAACTGCAGGGCGGCTACCGCGTCCGCCGCCGGCGTCATGACCTTGCCGGTCTGCGGGTCGTAGGGGGTGACGCCGGCCTGGTTCAGCCATGGCCATACGTAGGTGTGGTCCTGGTTGAGCGCGACGCCGTACACGCCGTCCTTGGTCAGCTTCTGGGCGGCGGCCAGGAACTCCTCCCAGGTGGTGGGCACCTCGACCCCGGCCTCCCGCAGCATGGCCTTGTTGTAGAGGAGCGTGTTGCACGTGAAGTGCAGCTGCACGCCGTAGACCTTGCCCTGGTACGAGTTGCGCTCGACCGTCACCGGCTGCCAGTCCGACGGGAAGCCCATCGCCTGGCCGTCGCGGTCGACGAAATCCTGCAGGGGTCGGGCGTTGCCGGAGATCGCGAACTCCTGCACCCATCCGCCGGGCTCCTCGACCAGGTCGGGCACGGTGCCCGAGGCGAAGTCGGCCAGCAGCCTGGTGCGCAGGTCGGGCCACTGGTATTTCTGCAGGTTGACCTTGACCTTGTTGGCCTGCTCGAACTCGGCGATCACCTTGCGATAGGCCTGGTAGTCGTGGCCGGCGTTCCAGTAGATCGTGAACGTGCCGGGAATGGCGGTGTTCTGTGCGGTCGGGGCGCCCGCGCAGGAGGACAGGACGGGAACGGCGGCGGCCGCCCCGGCCAGGCGGAGCAGATCACGGCGGGAGAGAGTGGGGGACATCTCGCATTTCCCTTCTAGGAAGAGCCCCGCCGCACGAAGGTCCAGGATCGGATCATCTCGCGGGCGGGCAGGGCCTCCTCGGCCTGGAGGCGGTCGAACAGCAGCCGTACGACGTCGACGTAGTCGTCCCGGAGCGGGCCGACGGTGCTGAGCGGCGGATTGGTGATGAGACCCTCGGCGATGTTGCCGACGCCGACGACGGCGACGTCGTCCGGCACGCTCAGCCCGGCGTCCCTGGCGGCCCAGATCGCGCTGATCGCGGCCCGGTCGGAGGACGCGAAGATCGCGTCAGGGCGGTCGGGAGAACGCAGCAGGTCGGTGGCGGTCTGGTATGCCGCCACGCGGTCGTCCGCCCCCGCGGTGACGATCCGCTCGCTCACGCCGTGCCGGTCGAGCGCCCGGGTGTAGCCGAGCAGCCTGCCGACCGGCCGGTCCCGGTAGAGCTCGTGGCGATGCGCCAGGAACGCGATGCGCTGCCTGCCCTGCGCCAGCAGGTGCTCGACGGCCTCCTCGCACGCCTCGGTCTCCGGGGTGCGGACGACGTCGCAGCCCTCCAGCCCGCTCTCGTTGCTCAGCACCACCATGGGCAGCCCGGTGGCGGCGAGCCCGCTGAGCAGGTCGTGGGTGAGGTGGTCGCCGACGACGTTGATCAGCGCGCCGTCGGCGATGCCGCCGCGCAGCACGTCGATCGCGGCCTTCGCGCGGGCCTCGGAGTAGACGGCCAGTGTGACCACGGAGTAGCCGCGCGCGTCGGCCATCTCGTGCAGGTCGGCAGCGAGCCGTTCGTCGGTCGGCAC
Organism: Nonomuraea sp. SYSU D8015; assembly: GCF_008065375.1. Classification (GTDB taxonomy): domain Bacteria; phylum Actinomycetota; class Actinomycetes; order Streptosporangiales; family Streptosporangiaceae; genus Nonomuraea. The sequence goes on along the minus strand of NZ_VJYI01000003.1, from coordinate 596,142 downwards.
GCCGCCGAGCGAGCTCAGCACCAGGCACACCCGCTGGGTGCGGCGCTTGCGCAGGCTTCTCGCGGCCTGGTTGGGCGTGTAGCCGAGCTGCCTCGCGGCGTCGAGCACGCGCTGCCTCGTCTCGGCGGCCACAGGGCGGTCGCGGCCGCTGAGCACGTAGGAGACGGTCGCGACGGAGACGTTCGCGAGCTCGGCCACTTGTCGTGCGGTTGGTCTCATGTTAGTCGAATAACCTACCAATCCCTATGGGAATATAGGGAATCTAGCGGCGATTCATCTCGGTTGATCGGCAGGAGGGAGAGGAGAGCTCACCTCGAAGCGCTCTGTGCTGTTAAACGATTAACACCATATTTCGAACCGGCTCCGCGATCAACCCTCGGTCCCGTGTCCACATCCGGACACATTCGACACGGCGCTTGAAGATCGACTTAGGGTGAGGGCGACCTCATCACACGGGTGGCCCTCAAGGAGGAGTCGATGAGAGCACGACGGGGTTATCTCTCCATGTCGATCGCGTTGTTAGCCATGGCCGCGGGCGCCGCCGTGCCGGCGCCCGCGGCGGCGCTGGAAGGCGAGACCATCACCGGAGTGGTGGTCGACGAGACCGGCGCCCCCGCCCTCGGTGCCCAGGTGCTCGCCGTTGACGCCGAATCAGGCATCGGGCACGGAAGCGCCTCAACGGGCTTCAGGGGCGCCTATACCTTGCGACTGCCGAGAGCCGGCACCTACAAGGTGCGCGTCTATTACCGCGGACGCGTACAGTACGCCTACCAGAAGTCGACCATCGCGGAAGCTGACGTCTTCACGGTCCCCGAGGGCGGGTCGGCGGTCGTCAACGAGCGGCTCCTGACCCCCGGCGCCATCGCGCTCCAGGTGACCGACAAGGCCACGGGGCAGCCGGTCAACGAGGTCTGCGCGAAGGTCTCCGGACCGTCCCAGGCGGAGAAGTGCGGCGCCGAGAACGGCGCGATCGAGCTGGGCGGCCTGGGCGAGGGCGACTACACCGCGACGATCACCTCCTCGGACGGGCTGCACGTCTCCACGGAGATCACGGGACTTGCCGTCCGCCTGGGCGAGACCACGCGGGCCTCAGCGGCTCTGGAGCCGGCCGCCGCCATCACGACCACCGTGCGCGACGCGGTCACCAAGGCGCCGGTGTCCCACGCCTGCGTCATCCCGCTGAAGCTGCGCTTCGGCTCTGCCAAGTCCTACCCGTGCCCGCACAGGAGCGATGCCGAGGGCAAGGTACGCATCGGCGAGCTGCCGGCCGACACCTTCACGCTCCTGGTCGAGCCGGGCGGCTCGTACGGCATCCAGTGGGTCGGCACCAGCGGCGGCACGGGCTCCCAGTACGCTGCCCGCCGCATCACGACCACGCTGGGCCAGGCCGTGGACATCCCGCCCATCGAACTCGACCCGCCGGCCACCATCACGGGCACGATCACCGACAGGACGACGAAGGAGCCCATCCGGCACGGCAACGCCTGCGCGTCCCTCCTGCCCCCCGGCCCCGGCTCGTCCGGCATGGGCGCCCGGTGCGTAGACGACAACGGGATCTACGAGATCACCGGCGTGGGACCGTACGACTGGCCGGTTCTGTTCTCTGACAGCGGCGGGCGCTACGCCTGGACCTGGTCCGGCAACGCCACCGACAGGCAGAGGGCCCGGCCGGTGCGGCCGCGAGTCGGCAGTCCCGCGACGGCCGACATGACGCTGGGCCCGGCCGGCGAGATCACCGGCGCCATCCGCGAGGCTGACGGAACGCCGTACCAGGGGTACGTCTACGTGCGCGCGTTCAACGCCCGCACCGGTGATCTCGCCGCCCCCGAAGGCTTCAACACTCTCGGGACGTACCAGTTGGACGGGCTCAACACGGCGTCCGTCAAGCTGGAGATCAACACCGTCGGCAGATCGATCACGTGGCACCGGACGGCCAAGGACTTCGAGCACGCCACGCCCGTCCTCGGCAGGGCCGGGCGGAGTGTGAACGTCGATCTGACCGTCCCGCCGGCGCCATAGGCGACTCCGTGCCGGGGCCGCCCGCCGCGGCCCCGGCACGGCTCAGGCCAGGATGCGCACGGGATCCTGGAGGAGGGCGAGGAACGCCTTCATCCAAGCGGCGGCGACGGCGCCGTTGGTGCCGCCGTTGAGCCGGTGCACGTCCTCGCCGAGCACGACGATCGACGCGTCCTGGCTCATCCGCCGCGCCATCACCCCGGCGACGGCGTCGACGAACCTCTGCTCGGCCAGCTTCCCCGTGAACGTGACCCGGTCGGCCTGCCGCGCGTCCACGAACTCGCCGAGGTCGCCGCGCACGCCGACGTGGGCGAAGCCCGGATCGGGCCATTCCTCCGGCCTGATCCTGCGTTGTCCTGGCTGGCCGCCCGGAAGGGGTTCGAGCAGGGTGTCGCCGAGGTCGGCCATGAGGTCGTTCGCGCGCCGGGCGGCGGCCTCGAGGCCGGACGGGGAGAGGAGGCCGCGGCGCGCCAGGTGGCCGGACAACTGCTTGATCGGGTCGCGGGCGCGCCACTCTTGCTCCTCCTCCCTGGTCCGGTAGCCGAACGCGCTGCCGGGGAAGGGGCCGTTCTGGTGGAAATATCGGTACACGTCCGCCTCGATGAGCGCCGGCCCGTTCCCCGCCCGCAGGTGCGCGAGCGCCTCCCACATGGCCAGGTGCACGGCCAGCACGTCCATGCCGTCCACCTTCCAGCTCACGACGCCGAACCCGGGGCCGCGGGCCGACAGCCGGGGCTCGCCGGTCGCCTCCTCGACGGTGGTGGAGACGGCGTAGCGGTTGTTCTCGACGAAGAAGCAGAGCGGCAGGCGCCAGGCGGCCGCCAGGTTGAGCGTCTCCAGGGTGGAGCCGATGTTGGCGGCGCCGTCGCCCAGGTACGTCACCGCCACCGCGCCGGTGCCCGCCTGCCGGTGGGCCCACGCCGAGCCCGCGGCGAACGGCACGCCGCCGCCGACGATGGCGTTCGTGCCGATGGCGCCCGCCTCCTTCCAGCGCAGGTGCATGGAGCCGCCGCGGCCGTGGGCGAAGCCCCGGTCCAGGCCGCAGATCTCGGCCAGCGTACGCAGCAGCACCTCGCGGACCTCGGGCGAGAAGTCCCTGGTCGGGTCGATGCCCTTCGGCTCCACGTACGCCAGCGCCTTGGCCAGGAACTGGTGATGCCCCCGGTGCGAGCCGTTGACCGTGTCGCCGGCCGCCAGCGGCAGGATCGAGCCGACCGCGCCGCCCTCCTGTCCGATGCTGGAGTGGGCCGGGCCGTGCACCAGCCCGGCCTTCGCCAGGTCCAGCACGTACTCCTCGAAGGCGCGGATGAGGAGGAGGTGCCCGAGCATGGTGGTCAGCAGCTGGGGGGCCGCCGCGTCCCAGTCTTCCCGGGTGGCGACGACCTCGGCCCAGGGCGCCTGCGGTTCGAGCCGGCGGTGCTGAGGCATTCTTCAGCCTTAACACCATCGGGATCCAAAGACTTTTCCCGGCAATTAGGGCTGACGTAGGCTGTTTTGGATCCAAAGGGAAAGGGTGTGCTGGATGAGTGGACTTCCTGGGCTGAGCCGGGTGGACCACATCGGCTTCACGGTGCCCGATCTGGAGGAGGCCAGGGAGTTCCTGGTCGACGTGCTCGGCTGCGAGTACATGTACTCGCTCGGACCCCTCCGCGACGACGACGGCACGTGGATGGCCGACCACCTCAACGTCAACCCGCGGGCGGTGGTGGAGCGGCTGCACTTCTTCCGCTGCGGCGGGCAGGCGATCTTCGAGGTGTTCCAGTACTCCGCGCCGGGCCAGCATCCCGACGTGCCCAGGAACAGCGACATCGGAGGGCACCACGTGGCCCTGTACGTCGAGGACCTGGACGCCGCGGTGGCCTACCTGCGTGAGCGCGGCGTGCGGGTGCTCGGCGAGCCGACCGCCAGCAAGGGGCCGAGCGAGGGCCAGCGGTGGGTGTACTTCCTCGCGCCGTGGGGGATGCAGTTCGAGCTCGTGTCGTACCCGGGCGGCAAGGCGTTCGACCGTGCGCACGCCTGAGAGCCGCCTGCGTACGTCCGAGAGCCGCGTGCGTAAACCGGACGGGCCCGCGCGCCCGCCCGCGAGCCCCGTGCGCATGCCCGAGAGCCAGCGGGTGGCCGACCACCTGCGCGAGGCCATACTCAGCGGTGCGATCGCGCCCGGCGAGCGGATCAGGCAGGAGGAGCTGGCCGTGCGCCTCGGCGCCAGCCGGCTCCCGGTCCGCGAGGCGCTGCGCATGCTGGAGGCCGAGGGCCTGACCGAGCACCATCCGCACCGGGGCGCCCGCGTCCCGCTGCTCGACCGGCACCAGGTGGACGTGATCTACCAGATGCGCGAGCGGCTCGAACCCCTCGCGCTGGCCGAGAGCATCCCCCATCTGACCGCCGGCGACCACCGCCGCCTGGCGCTGATCCAGGACGAGATCGAGGCGAACACCGACATCGGCGAGTTCCTCGCGCTCGACCGCGAGTTCCACCTGCTGTCCTACTCCGGGTGCGCCATCGAGCAACTGTCGGCCATGGTGGTGCGGATGTGGAACGCCACCCAGCACTACCGTCGTGCGTTCATGCGGTTGACCGGCCCGTCGCGGCGCTAGGTGGTCAACGCCGAGCACCGGCTGCTGCTCGACGCCGTCGAACGGCGCGACGCGGTGGACGCGGAGCGGTGCCTGAGCGGGCACATCCGGCGCACGCGGGTGGAGCTCTCCCAGCATCCCGAGGTGTTCGGATGACCCGGCTGACCGTCAACGGGTGCTCCGTCGAGGTCGGGTGCGATCCCGGCACCCCGCTCCTGGACGTGCTGCGGGGCGAGCTCGGGCTGGTGGGGACACGGTTCGGGTGCGGGGTCGGGCTGTGCGGGGCCTGCTTCGTGCTGCTGGACGGACGGGTGACCGCCTCGTGCGACACGCCGCTGTCGGCGGCCGAGGGGCGTGCGGTGGTGACGGTCGAAGGGCTGGCGCCGGGCGACGAGCTGCATCCGGTGCAGCGCGCCATCCTGGAGGAGCAGGCCGGACAGTGCGGGTACTGCCTGTCGGGCATGCTGATCAGCGCCGCCGCGCTGCTGGCCGCCGAGCCGCGGCCGAGCGAGGAGGCGGTGGTGCGGGCCCTGGACGGCAACCTGTGCCGGTGCGGTGTGCAACGGCGCATCGTGCGCGCGGTGCTGAAGGCGGCCGAATGAGCGTGACCGTGGGGAGCGACGGGCTCATCTCGGTGCGGGCCGGGAAGGTGGAGCTCGGGCAGGGGGTGCTCACCGCGCTGGCCCAGATCGCCGCCGACGCGCTGGGGGCCGATCTGGCGCAGGTGCGGATGCTGCCCGCCCGTACCGGTGACGGGCCTGACGAAGGGTTCACGGCGGGGAGCATGTCGATCGCCCACGCGGGCCCGGCCCTGCGCGCGGACTGCGCTCGCGTCCGCGAGGCGTTCACCGTCGAGGCGGCGCGCCGCTGGGGGGTGCCGCCCGATGCGGTGACGGTGCGGCGGGGCGTGTTCGGCTGCGGCGGCCTGACCGCGACGTACGGGGACCTGGCCGAGGCGGTGCCCCTCGATCGGGAGGAGCCCCCGCCTCCCGGCGCCTTCCCTCACCCGCCGCCACCCGAGCCGGTTGTCGTGGGGGTGAGCGTGCCGCGGCTGGACCTGCCCGACAAGGTCGTGGGGCGGCCCCGATTCGTGCACGACCTCTGCCTGCCCGGCCGGCTCTACGGCCGCGTCCTCCGCCCGCCGTCTCCCGGCGCGCGGCTCGTGCGCCTGCGTCCGCTGGAGGGCGTGCGCGTGGTGCGCGACGGGTCGTTCCTCGGCGTGCTGGGCGAGACCGAGCCGGAGGCCGACCGGGCGCTGGCCCGGCTGCGCAAGGCGGCCGAATGGGAAGAACGCGACACCCTGCCCGACGAGCGCGACCTGCACGCCTACCTCCGCACCGGCCCGCACGAGACCATCGCCGTGCTCACCACCACCGACAACCCGCCCGCCGAGCCCGACACCGGCGGAAGTCCCACGACCGGCGAGCCGCCTGCCGGGACTGTGCACACGGCGACCTACAGCCGCCCCTTCATCGCCCACGCCTCCATCGCTCCCAGCTGCGCGGTCGCCCGCTGGAACGAGCGGGACGGCACGCTGGAGGTCTGGAGCCACACCCAGGGCGTGCATCCCCTGCGCACCGCCCTCGCCCAGGTCCTCGGCCACCCCGCCGACCGGATCGAGGTCCGCCACGTCGAGGGCGCCGGCTGCTACGGCCACAACGGCGCCGACGACGTGGCCCTGGACGCCGCCCTCCTGGCCCGCGCCGCCCCCGGCAGGCCGGTTCAGGTGCGCTGGAGCAGGCAGGACGAGCTGACCTGGGCGCCCTTCGGCTCGGCCATGTCCGCCGACGTGACGGCGGCCGTGGACGCGACCGGCATGGTGTGCTCCTGGGCGTACGACGTGTGGAGCCAGGGCCACGTCTCCCGCCCCGGCCACCGGGGCTTCCCGGGACTGCTCGCCGGAGCCCACCTGGAGCAGCCGTTGACCTACCCGGCAGCCGGCGAACCGTCGCCCGCATCAGGGGGCGGGATGGCACGCAACGCGGTGCCGATCTACGACTTCCCGCACCTGCGGATCACCGGCCACCGGCTGCTGGAAACCCCGATCCGCACGTCGGCGCTGCGCTCGCTAGGGGCGTTCATGAACGTGTTCGCGATCGAGTCGTTCATGGACGAGCTGGCCCTGGCCGCGGACCTGGATCCACTGGCGTACCGGCTGGCCCACCTGAGCGACGAGCGAGGGCGGGAAGTGCTGCGGCGGGCGGCGGACGCGGCCGGCTGGCGCGGCCCCGGCCAGGGCCTCGGCTTCGCCAGGTACAAGGGCAACGGCGCCTACTGCGCGGCCGTGGCGGAGGTGGAGGCCGAGCATCACGTACGGGTGCGCCACCTGACGATCGCCGTCGACGTCGGCCAGGTCGTGAACCCCGACGGAGTGCGCAATCAGATCGAGGGCGGCGCCACCCAGGCGGCGAGCTGGACGCTGAAGGAACGCGTCCGCTTCGACCGGCGCCGGATCACCAGCGGCGACTGGGCGAGCTATCCGATCCTGCGCTTCAGCGAGGCGCCGGAGGTGTCGGTCGAGCTCGTCGAACATCCCGGTACCCCGTCGGTGGGCGCGGGCGAGGCGGCCCAGGGGCCGGTGGCGGCGGCCATCGCGAACGCGGTCGCGTACGCGCTCGGCGTCCGCGTCCGCGACCTTCCCCTCACCCGAGAGGCGGTCCTGGCCGCGATCGAACGGGATTGAGAGCCCTCGTGCCAGCCATTCGAAGGATAGACGGACTCCGGTGATCCGCTCCATCAGCACGAACGCGTGCATGCGCCAGTCGTCCAGCAGCCCTTCATCCGGTACGCGGCCCGCCTCGGCGTCGGCGTATCGCTCGTGGAGATGGAACAGGCCCCTGGAGATGCTCCTCGATGGTCGCGCTCCCGATCAGGCAGATCGCCTCGCCGCCGGAGGAGAGCCGTTCGAGCGCTCGGAAAGCCCGATCGCCGGTGTACTCCATCGCGAGGAACCAGGGGGACTCCTCCCCCAAGAGCAGGTACCCGCCGAATTTGCCCTCGTTCCGCTCGTGGTGATATCGAGCACTTCGACGTCGAGAGCCTGGATCACCTCATCGGCGGAGGCTGCCCGGCACCATGTCATGCAGAGCTCGCCCAGGAGGATATTGCGCTCGATCAGGTCCTTGTGTGATGCGTCCCGATGTCGGTGAACATGCTCCGGCCCTTTCCGTCGGTATCCCGTGGTGCCGGCCCGCGTGTCCGTCGGCCAATGATCGAAAAGGGCCGGCTCGTGGAGAGCCGGCCCTTGCGCTGGGACGTGTCAGCCCAGGCCGTTCTTCATGGCCGTGAGCAGTTCGGCGTTCGTGGTGTCACCGCTGAGCTCCCAGAAGAAGGCGCCGCCGAGGCCCTGGTTCCTGGAGTAGGTCATCTTGCCGCCGATGGTGGCCGGGGTGTCGTAGCTCCACCACTGGCCGCCGCAGTACGCGTACGCGGTCCCCGCGACGGTGCCGGTGGCCGGGCAGCGGGTCTTGAGGACCTTGTAGTCCTCGATGCCCTGCTCGTACGTGCCCGGCGCCGGCCCGGAGGCGGTGCCGCCCGGCGCGGCCTGGGTGACGCCGGTCCAGCCGCGGCCGTAGAAGCCGATGCCGAGCAGCAGCTTGCTCGCCGGGATGCCCTTGCTCTTGAGCTTCTGGATCGCGGCGTCGGAGTGGAAGCCGGCGATCGGGATGCCGGTGTAGGAGGTGAGCGGCGAGTGCGGGGCCGTCGGGCCCTGCGCCGCCCAGGCGCCGAAGTAGTCGTAGGTCATGACGTTGTACCAGTCGACGTACTGGGCGGCGCCGCCGTAGTCGGCCGCGTCGATCTTGCCGCCGTTGGTGCCGTCGGCGGTGATGGCGGCGGTGACCAGGTTGCCGGAGCCGAAGCGGGAGCGCAGTGCCGACATGAGGTTACGGAAGGCGGCCGGGCCGCTGGTGTCGCAGGTGAGGCCGCAGGCGTTCGGGTACTCCCAGTCGATGTCGATGCCGTCGAAGACGTCGGCCCAGCGCGGGTCCTCGACGAGGCGGTAGCAGGACTCGGCGAACGCGGCCGGGTTCTGCGCGGCCTGCGTGAAGCCGCCCGACCAGGTCCAGCCGCCGAAGGAGAACAGCACCTTCAGGTGCGGGTACTTCTTCTTCAGCTTGCGCAGCTGGTTGAAGCTGCCGCGCAGCGCGCCGGCGTCCCACGTGTCGGCCACGCCGTCCACGCTCTCGCCCGCCTGGTAGAAGCGGTCGTAGTCGGCGTACGCGTCGCCGATCGTGCACTGGCCGTTCTGCACGTTGCCGAAGGCGTAGTTGATGTGCGTCAGCTTGGCCGCCGAGCCGCTGACGTCGATGTTCTTGACGTGGTATCCGCGCTGGTAGACGCCCCACTGGACGAAGTAGCCGAGAACCTTGTTCCCGCCGCCTCCGCCGCCCGTGGTCGTGGCGGTGACGCCGTTGCTGTTGGCGGAGCGGTTGCCGGCGGCGTCGCGGGCGCGGACGGTGTAGGTGTAAGAGGTGTTCGCGGTCAGGCCCGTGTCGGTGTGCGACGTGCCGGTCACGGTGGCGATCAGCGTGCCGCCGCGGTAGACCTCGTAGCCGGTGACGGCGACGTTGTCGGTGGAGGCGTTCCAGGCCAGCGCGACGCTGGTGCTGGTGACACCGGTCGAGCGGAAGCCGCCGGGGACGGTCGGCGGGCTGGTGTCGGTGCCGCCGCCGGTCGTGGCCTTCCACAGGGCGGGCACGTTCGGGGGCTCCCAGCCGGGCTGGGAGGTGTGGGCCTGGAGGCACTCGTACTCGACGCCGTTGTACGTGACGCGGGCGCCCGTCGCGTACGCCGTCCACGGCGCCCAGTCGGCGAAGACGACCGAGGCCGCGCCGTAGGCGGTGGGCGGGGCGGCGACGGCGGCGGTGAGGGGCAGCGCTAAGGCCGCCAGGCAGGCAAGGACCTTGTGTCTCATGATGCTCCGACATCCGGTTGGGGGGTGTACGGGGGTGGGATGCCAGGAAACTATTAGGAAAGTTTCCTTTTAGTTATGAGACGACGTTAGTCCTTACCTGCGGTCGCGTCAATATGTGAAATCGCTGAGCAAACCGGAGTACCGCTTCTTCGGCGGCGGGGCGTACTCGCCGCGCTTGCTCGTCCGCAGCCCCAGCGCCACCAGCGACTCCACGAGCTTGGTCGCCGCGGTCACCCCGTCGATCACCGGGACCCCCGTCTCGTCCGCCACCTCGGCGGCGAAGTCGGCCATGCCCGCGCACCCCAGCACGACCGCGTCGCACCGGTCGCGCTCGACGGCGGTGACGCACAGCTCGGTCACGGTCTTGCGCGCGGCCGGGTCGCGGTCGAGGTCCAGGACCGGGATGTCGCAGGCGTGCACGCCGCGGCAGGCCGCAGCGAAGCCGTAGCGGTGGGCGAGGTCCCATGCCCTGCCGGCGGTCCTGGACAGGGTCGTCACCACGCTGAAGCTCCGCCCCAGCAGCGTGGCGGCGTGCATGGCGGCCTCCGCGATGCCGATCACCGGGCCCACGGCCACCTCACGGGCCGCGTCCAGGCCGGGGTCGCCGAAGCACGCGATCACGTACCCGTCCACCCCCGCGCGCTCACCCGCCGCGACCTCGGCCAGCACGCCCGGCACGGCCAGCGCCTCGTCGTAGTGGCTCTCGATCGACTCCGGGCCCATGGCGGGGCTGACCGTCGTGACGACGGTCGACGGGGACGCCACCGCCCTGGCGCAGCGACCGATGGACGCGGTCATGGCCAGGGCGGTGTTCGGGTTGATCACTTTGATGTGCGTCATGCCGCTACGGTGATCCGGGGGGAGCGGCGCTCCAGGACGATCAGCGCCACGAAGCCGAGCCCGCAGCCGATGAACCAGCTGTAGTCGGCGATCCAGGTCAGGCCGCCGGTCGTGACGCCCAGGTCGATGAGCATCTTCGGCACGATCGCGGCGGCGACGGCGGGGACGCCGGCGGCGACGGTGGCCCAGATCGCGTTGGGGTTGTAGCCCTTGCTGAACCAGTAACGTCCGGACTGGTCCATCGTGAACATGGCGTCCACGTCCACCCGCTGCCGCGCGCAGATGTAGTAGCCCGCGATCAGGATGCCGAACAGCGGCCCGATGAGCGCGCCGAGCAGGCCCAGCGTGTAGTGGATGGCGTCGGGGTTGCTGTACCAGTTCCACGGCGTGAGCACCACGGAGCCGACCGCGGCGATCATGCCGCCGGCACGCCAGCTGATCTTCTGAGGGCTCACGTTCGAGAAGTCGAACGCCGGCGAGATGAAGTTGGCCACGATGTTGATGCCCACGGTCGCGATCACGAACGTGAGGCCGCCGAGCAGGATCGCGAACGGCGTGTCGATGCGCTGCACCGTGTGGATGGGGTCGGTGATGAGCTCGCCGAACACCGGCACGGTGGCCGACGCCGTGATCACCGTCAGGATGGAGAAGAACAGGAAGTTGATCGGCAGACCGAGGAGGTTCCCGCGCTTGACCGCCTCGAAGGAGCGCCCGTATCTCGAGAAGTCGCCGAAGTTCAGCATCGGTCCGGAGAAGTACGACACCACCAGGGCGATCGCGCTGAGCATGACCGGGATCGACTCGGCGAACCCGAGGCTCTTGCCCGACAGGTCCAGGCTGATGTTCTCCCAGCCCGCCTTGCTCACCAGGTAGACCGCCATCACCACCATGACCACGTAGACGGCCGGTCCCGCCCAGTCCACGAACCGCTTGATCGCCTCCATGCCGCGCCAGAACACGGCCGCCTGGGCGACCCAGAGGATGGCGTAGCAGATGTAGCCGAGCACCGACAGGCCGAGGAAGGCCGGCTCGTTCAGCGCGGCCGTGGCCGGCCAGAACTTGAGGAAGATGATGATGAGCGCCTGTGAGGCCAGGTACGTCTGCACGCCGTACCACGCGATCGCGATGGAGCCGCGCACGATGGCGGGGATGTTCGCGCCCAGTACGCCGAAGACGGCCCGGTTGATCACCGGGTACGGCACGCCGGTGACCTGGCTCGGCTTGGCCACCAGGTTGCAGAAGATCTGGACGATGACGATGCCGGCCACCAGCGCGAACAACACCTGCCAGCTCGCCAGGCCGAGCGCGAAGAGGCTGCCGGCCGTCACGTAGCCGCCGACGCTGTGCACGTCGGACATCCAGAAGGCGAAGATGTTGTACGACGACCAGGTCTGCTTCTTCAGCGGCGCGAGGTCCTCGTTGGTGAGTCGGGGGTCGTAGGACGCGGGCGGGGCTTCCGCGATCGACGCGGTCGGTTCGGACATTGCGGCATCCTTGGGGGGTAGGTTTTTACGCGAACGGGGTGTTAAGTGGTGGCTTAACGGTTGGCGTAAACCTATGCCTTAACATGACGTGCGTCTATTGCGTCCGTGTTAATTCCTTTTGACATGACACCTGGTGTGGAGGCCATGGAGAGCCGGACGGACCTGGAAGCGATCAGCAACGAGCGCCTCGGCCAGCGGCTCCGCGAGCTCCGCACCCGCTCGGGCAAGTCGTTACGCGCGGTGGCGCGCGAGCTCGGCATCTCGGCCAGCGCCGTGTCCCAGATCGAGCGCGGGGCGATGCGGCCGTCCGTGAGCAGGCTCATCGCGTACGTCTCGGCCATCGGCGCGCCGCTCGCGGCGGTCTTCGACCCGGAGGAGGAGCAGCCCCACGACGACCCCGCCGTGCCGGGCTTCGCGATCAGGCGGGCGTGGGAGGTCGCGCCGATAGAGCTCAGCGGGGGAGTGACGTTCCGCAGGCTGTCGCCGGTGCCGGCGCCGGACGTGGAGTTCTTCGAGTCGACCTACCCGCCGAACGCCATCTCCACCGCCCACGGGCAGTTCCTCAAGCACGAGGGGTACGAGGTCGGCACGGTCACCCAGGGCGAGCTGACGATCGAGTTCGAATCCGAGGTCGTCGCCCTGGCCAAAGGCGACTCGATCACCTTCCCGTGCAGCCGCCCGCACATCATCGGCAACCGCTCCGAAACCGAGACCGCCGTCGCGACCTGGCTCATCGTGCACCGGTGAGGTTCATAACGGTTGCGGAACGGTCGGTGACGCAACGGCCAACCGTAGCGCAGCATTGAGGTGTGGCAGGAATTACCGTCTGGCGACGGGCGGCTGAACGCCGCGGACCCTATGTGGCCCGCGCGGTGGCCGAGCTGCGGTCCTGGCCGGCGCTGGCGGTCAGCGACACCCGGCGTGGCACGGCGTTCGCCGTACACGGCACGGAGATCCTGCGGCTGACGGGCGGCGACGACGTCCAGGTTCGCCTCACCGCCCCGGCGATCGACCGGCTGGGGCCCCACCTGCTCGACTGCGACCAGGTGCAGGCCTGTCGAGACGGCGCGTGGGTGGTCGTCCACGTGGACGCGGCCCCCGACCTCGACCTGCTGCTCGCCCTGACGAGCGTGGCCATCAAGGAACACGTGGCCTGACGCCCGCCGCAGGGCCGCCCGTCCCCTCGCCGGCGGAGAGACGCCTCCGCAACGCGGACTCGCCATCGCCCAGAAGCCGCCCGCGCATGAGCGCGCCGCCAGGCACCGCATTTCGCACGATCGCCCTCCCCGCACCTCTCGACGTCCCATGAGGCGCTGTGGCGGTCGCATGGAGAGCGTTCTTGGTGGCGAGAAGCCCTGAAATGGACCAGAACGGGCTAGGAGGGTGCGCGGTGGCAGAGGGCGGGAGGGGCCCGGCCGAGGGTTTGATCGTTTGCCCCCGGTCTGTCGGTGGCTTCGGGTAAGTTCCCGGATCATTGATCAGCCGTTCGCGATGGGCGCGGGCACTCCGGCCTGCCCACGAGCGGCTGGGGCGGGAGGTTCTGAAGTCGTGGACGCGGACAAAGCCGCGTGGGAACAACGCAGCGTGGTGCGGGTCGTGGCGCCCGTCGAGCCGCGCAAGCTGGCGAAGGTGCCGTTCGTCGAATTAGCCGACGGCCGGCTGCAGGGCGTCGTGTCGAGCGGATCGGACATCGAACGGGTCTACGTCTCGTCGATCAGCGCCGGCACCCTCGCGATGAGCTGCAGCACCAACAACAACCGGCCGTGCGGCGGACTGGGCGGCTACTACGCGTGCAAACACGTGAGCATGCTCGCCGACGAGGCGGTCCTGCAGTACGGCCTCGACCGGGTGGCCCGCTACCTGCGGATCGAGGTGGCGGAAGACCGCTCCCTGTCGCACTACCTCGAGGGGCCGGTCGAGCGCACACCGGCGGCCGTGGTGTTCAGCCGGTTCCTGCGCCACCTTGCCTACCTGGAGGTGCCCGACAGCACCGAGCCGCTGGCCGAGCTGCACTGGTTCCCGGCGATGGGAGCGGTGCGCTGATGTCCGGACATGCGATGTGCGGGGTGGTGAGCTGATGCTCGACGTACAGCTCGGTGAGCTGACCGGCGGCGCGCCGGCAGGGGTGAACGAGGCCCTGGGCCTGGTGTCGGGGTTCGACGACGCGCTCGCGCACGGGTTCGCGCGCCTCGGCGAGGAGCCGGCGGCGGCGCTGGCTGCGCTGGCGGGCGCCTTGACGGGCAGCCCGCTCGGCGACCGCGTGGGCGAGGCCGTCGACAAGGTGAGCGCCGGTTCGATCGGCGACGAGCACCTGGCGGCGCTGGCCGGCGCGCGGGCCGCGCTGTCAGGCGCGGTGCACGACGCCCTGCTGGGCCGCCTCGACGCGGCGCTGGGCCGCCCGCGAGCTGCCTGGGAGGCGTCCCCCGACACGGGCGACAATCCGGACAACCTGCTGGCCGGGTGCCGGGTCTGGCTGCGCGAGCTGGCCATCGTCGGCTGGCGCGGCGTCGATCACGACGTGGTGTCCTCCGCCGACCAGGCGATCGAGGCGCTGCTCGCCGTGCCACGGCTGCGCGGCCTGGCGGTCCTGCTCGACGGCCTGGCGGCGGAGCTGCGGGCATCGTGCCCGGTGAGCACGATGGCGAGCCTGCCCGCGCGCCGGTGGGGCGACCTGTGGACGCGGGCCCTGCTGCTGGCGCAGTCAGGCCCCTGGCACGGTGCCGCCGAGCCGGTGTCCGGGAGGCTGCTGATCCTCGGCGCCGACGTGCACGAGCACGCCACGGTCGTCCGCCTCCAGGTCCACGGCATCCTGGAGCCGGCCGGCGGCGCCCCCGTCAGGCTCGTGCGCACCAGCGTGGCCGCGGCGAAGGTCGACACGATCGTCGGCCCGGCCGTGTGGAAGCTGATGGGCGGCCACCCCGTGCTGCTAGGCGCGCTGGCCGAGCACCGCGTCCTGGAGCTCGCCGACATGCCGCTGCTGCCCGGCGGCGACCTGGTGTGGCACGACGACCGGGCCCGCGCGGGCGAGGAGGCCGACCCGTTCGCGACCGCCCGCGTCCAGCTGGGCGCGGCGCAGGCGCCGCCGGTTCCGCCGCTCGACCGCCACCCCGTGCGCATCGCCGAGCCCGTCCTGGTCGAGGGCTACACGATCGACGGTGAGACGCTGCGGCTGGGCGACCACGCGCTCGCGCTCGACCTCGACCGGCTGCCGGCCTCCACGCCGCTCACGGCGGAGCTGGTGGCGGCCTCCTCCGCGTGCCTCGGCCTGGTGCGCTGGGACGGCGGGCGGTGGCTGCTGCAGCCGCTCGCGGTCCAGGCCACGGTCAAGAAGAAGCCCGTCGCCGTCCACACCGGCGCCTGGGCCATGGGCCCGACCGACCCCAAGGTCGTCAAGGCCGCGGCCAAGAACGGCGACGCGGTCGCCGTGCTCCGCGAGCGAGCGGGACGGCTGCTGCGCAAATGACCGAGACGATCCAGAACGAAACGCGGCGCCAGGTGCTCTACTGGCGGCTGCTGTCGCGGCTGTTCGGCCCCGACGAGCAGCCCGCGCTGGAGACGGCCAGCGTGGCCATCGTGGAAGACCTCGGCCTGCCGCCCGCGTTGCTCGACCCGGGCGTCTCGGTCGACAACCTCGTGCAGCGCTTCCCCGAGCTGGGCGCCGAGCTGCAGGACCTGATGGCGGAGAAGGAGCACGAGGCCGGCGACGAGGTACGCCGCGCCGCCCTGGTCTCCAAACTGCTGCTCAACGTCTTCTCCACCGGCACCGGCAACGTCACCGCAGGCCAGCTCGAGAGCTGGAAGAAGGACGCGGCCTGGTTCGAGAAGGGCATGGGCTGCGAGCCGGGCGGGCTGCGCCACAGCCCGGGCGACGAAGAGGTGGCCCAGGTCCTCGCCAACATCGAGGGCGACCTGGTCAAACGCATGCACCTGCGCGAGGTGCTCGCCGACCCGGCGCTGTCCAAGCAGCTCACGCCCAGCATGTCGCTCATCGAGCAGCTGCTGCGCGACAAGCACAACCTGTCGGGCGTCGCGCTGGCCAACGCCAAGGCGCTGATCCGCAGGTTCGTGGACGAGGTCGCCGAGGTGCTGCGCACCCAGGTCGAGAAGACCAGCGTGGGCGTCATCGACCGGTCGGTGCCGCCAAAGCGGGTCTTCCGCAACCTCGACATCGAACGCACCATCTGGAAGAACCTCACCAACTGGAGCCCTGAGGACCAGCGGCTCTACGTGGACCGGCTCTACTACAAGCACACCGCGCGCCGCACCACCCCGGCCAGGATGATCGTGGTCGTCGACCAGTCGGGGTCGATGGTCGACGCGATGGTCAACTGCACCATCCTGGCGTCGATCTTCGCGGGCCTGCCCAAGGTCGACGTGCACCTGATCGCGTACGACACCCGGGCGCTCGACCTGACCCCGTGGGTGAGCGACCCGTTCGAGGTGCTGCTGCGCACCACGCTCGGCGGCGGCACCAACGGCACGGTCGCGATGGCGCTGGCCAGACCGAAGATCGCCGATCCGCGCAACACGGTGATGGTGTGGATCTCCGACTTCTACGACAACAGAGCGCTGATGACCGACTTCGAGGCGATCCACCGCTCCGGGGTCAAGCTCATCCCCGTCGGCTCGGTCAACAGCTCCGGACACGCGAGCGTCGACTCGTGGTTCCGCCAGAAACTCAAGGACCTGGGCACCCCGGTGATCTCGGGCCACATCCGCAAGCTCGTCTTCGAGCTGAAGAACTTCCTCACCTAGGAGACCCGCGAATGAGTGACATGCTGCGCGCCCCCGCAGAGGTCAAGTACGCAGAGGAGCTCGACTACCTCGAGTCTGTCGACAAGGGCCCCAAGCCGTTCACGTGGCGGCTCAGCCCGCGCATGATCCGGATCTTCGTCCTCGGCTCCGAGCGCTCCGACGGGCTCGACAGGGAGATCCCGCAGAAGTGGTTCGGCGACCGCAGCTTCGTCGAGCGCGCCATCGTGACCCTGGCGTCCGACCGCGGCCTGCTGCTGATCGGCGACCCCGGCACGGGCAAGAGCTGGCTGGCCGAGCTGCTGGCCGCGGCCATCTGCCGCAACTCCACGCTCGTGGTCCAGGGCACCGCCGGCACCACCGAAGACCACATCAAATACTCGTGGAACGTGTCCATGGTGATCGCCAAGGGACAGTCCCGCGAGTCGATGATCCCCTCGCCGATCATGACGGCGATGGAGCGGGGCGTGATCGGCCGCTTCGAGGAGCTGACCCGCTCGACCAGCGACGTGCAGGACGCGCTGATCTCGATCCTGTCCGAGAAATACGTCTCCATCCCCGAGCTCGACGACGACAACATCGTCTTCGCTCAGCCCGGCTTCTCCATCATCGCCACCGCCAACAGCCGCGACCGGGGCGTCAACGACCTGTCGTCGGCGCTGAAGCGCCGCTTCAACTTCGTCCGCATCCCGGTGGTGACCAACAAGAAGAGCGAGGCGGAGATCGTCCGCTTCCGTACTGAAGAGCTGCTGCGCAGGCACCAGATCGAGCTGGACCTGCCGCCGACGCTGCTGGACATCCTGCTGCAGAGCTTCGCCGACCTGCGCTCCGCCGCCGCCTCGGCCACCAGCGACGACGAGAAGCTGGAGTCGGCGCTGTCCACGGCCGAGCAGATCGGCGTGCTGGAGGACGCGATCCTGCACAGCCACTTCTTCGGCGACCGCGTGCTGCGCGCCCAGACCCTCGCCGGCTCGCTGGTCGGCTCGCTGGCCCGGCGCAGCCCCGAGGACCTCGCGATACTCAACAAGTACTGGCACGGCGTCGTCGAGCCTCGCAGCAAGAAGGACGGCGGGCCCTGGCAGGAGTTCCTCGAAGGCGGCCGCGAGGCCATCGCGACCCTGTCATGAGCACATTCGACCCGCTGAAGGAGCAGCTCACGCTGGCGGCCCAGGAGTTCGGCGCAGACACCGTGTCCGGCATCCTGGCGGGGCTGGTGGACGACGTCGACCGGGCGCTGCGCGAGGAGCTGGAGATCTTCCCGGTCTGCCACCACTCGCCGGCCTCGGCCCTGGCCATGGTGCGCCGGTTGCGCGAGAAGCAGCCGAAGGTCATCTACCTGGAGCTGTGCGAAGACCTCCAGCCGCTGCTGAGCGAGCTGCGCAACTGCCGGCTGCCGGTGGCGGTGCAGGCGTTCGCGACCGACCTCGACGGCTTTCCGAAGTCGTGGGCGCCGCTCAGCGTGGTGGCGCCCATCACCGAGGCGTCGGCCGAATACCAGGCCATCTCGTACGCGCTCGAGACCCCGGGCGTGGAGCTGGTGCTGGTGGACCGCTCGACCGACCACGTCTTCCAGTGGGCGCCCAAGGAGGAGCCGAAGCGGACGCCCGGTGAGGAGGAGGCCGGCCTGCACGGCGACGCGGTCGGCGTCGAGATCGGCGACCTGCGCCCGCGCTTCGCCGAGCTCGAGCAGCACCTGCTCCACCACGGCAAGGTGCGGCACTGGTCGGAATGGTGGGACCAGTACGTCGAGCAGCCGCTCTCCGGCGCGGACTACGACACCTACCGCCAGGTCATGGTGCTCATCGGCAGCCTGTTCCGCCGCCTTCGCCCCGACGGCGACGACCGGCTGGCGCTGGACGAGGACCGCGAGCGCTACATGTGGACCAGGATGCGCGAGCACCTGGCCGCCTCGGGCGCCGACCCGGCCGACTGCCTGTACGTGTGCGGCGCCTTCCACGCCGCCAGCCACGTCGAGCAGTTCGGCCTGCGCTCCACCGCCCCCTACGAGATCAGCCCGCGCACGAACACCACGTGGCTGTACGGCCTCATCCCGTCCAGCCACTCGGCCATCGAGGCGCAGTTCGGCCTGGCCTCCGGGTCGGTGTCGATCGCGGCGGCCACGTGGGCCAAGGCGCTGGCCCGCAGCGGCCTCACCCCGTTCCAGCTGGCCGGGCAGAAGGGCACGCGCAAGCGCGCCGTCAAACTGCCCAAGCCGGTTCCCGAGGTCGAGGTCGCCGACCGGCTGACCGGGTTCCTGTCGCAGCCTCCCATACTCGACGAGCTGGACCAGTCGGAGTTGCTCGGCTGGTGCGTCGACATCGTCCGGCTGGCCCGCCGCAACGGCTACCTGGCCAGCACCGCCGACGCCATCGCGGTGTTCGAGACGTCGATCCTGCTCGCCGGCATGCGCAACCGGGCCAGGCCCACCCCGTACGACTTCCAGGACGCGGCCGTCACCTGCATCGAGAAGGACGTCGTGCCGGGGCGCCGGGACGTGCGCCGGCTGTGCGAGATCCTGCTCGGCGGCGACCGCGTCGGCGAGGTGGGCTACGACGCCCTGCCGCCGCTGGCCAGAAACGTCTACGACCGGCTCGCGCCGCTCGGCCTGGACCTGGAGAAACGCACGATCCAGCGGGCGCTGCTCGACCTCAACGCCAACCCGGGGCTGGTGCCCTGCTCCGACCTGTTGTGGATGCTGCGCTACCTGCTGCCGCACGACGCGGTGCGGCCCATCATGGGCGAGCGGCGGCTCGGGGAACGCTCGATCCAGGAGAGCTGGGATCTCGCGTTCGGCAAATACCAGCGGGCCATCATCGAGCTCGGCTACGAGGGCGTCACCGTCGAGCAGGTGCTGGAGCAGCGGCTGCGCCGCCAGGTCTGGGACTCCAAGGCCACGGCGGCGGTGGCGCTCGCGGCGGTCGAGGACGCGGAGCTCTATCTCGGGAGCAGACGCTTGGCCGACGAGCTCGGGGCGCGGGCCGTGGAACTGCTGGCGAGCGAGCGGAGTGTGGACGACGCTCCAGAGGTGCTGCGCAGGATCCGGCGGCTGATGGCGTACTACCGGGCGAGCGAGCCGGAGCTGCCGGCGTGGTGCGAGGAGTTCGCGACCGCGGGCTACGCGCATTACTGCACGTTGCTGCCGACGGCGTTCGTGGACGACGACACGGGCGTGCGGCAGGTGGCCGCCATGCTCGGGTTCCTGTTCTCGATGGAGAGCCTCGCGCTGGCGCTCGGCTGCGACCGGGCCCAGCTGGAGCTGGCCGTGCAGCAGTCGCATCCGGAGGCGCCGGCCAAGGTGGCGCTGCTGTGGGCCGCGCGGACCCCGCTCGGGCTGCTGTCGGTGGGCGACCTGCGTTCGCGCTGCGACGAGCTGCTGGGCAATCCGCTGGTGGTGCCGTCGTTCCCGCAGTACATCATGGGGTTCGTGCAGGCCATGGAGCCCGTGCCGGCGCTGTCGGGGTTCGTGGTGGAGGTGATCTCCAAGGCGTTCGGGCGGCTGCCGGACAACGTGCTGCTGCCGTGGCTGCCCCGGCTGATCACGACGCTGCGGGACCAGGCGGGCGAGCTGATGCCGGCGCTCGTCCGCGAGGCCGGGCGCACCTTCCCCGGCAGCCTGGCAGCCGTGGACGCCTGGACCCCGCCGTGGACGGCCCGGCCCGCCTCGCCGAAGGCGGCCCCTGTGGCGGTGGCGTCGGGGCCGGTGGCCGAGCTGCTCCTGGGGCATCCGGCGGCCTGCGACGCGGTGGCGGGACTGCTCGGCTGCGAGGGCCAGTGGCGTGCCCCCGGCACGGCGGCCGGTGCCGACCACGGGGAGGTACGCGCCCTGCTGAGCGAGCATCCGGAGCCCGCTTTGGCGGTGGCGGGCCTGCTGGCCTGAGCCCCACGGCCGTCGCGAGCCTGCTCGCCGGGGCTCGCGGCGGCCGTGGGCACCGCCTTCCACACGCCCCGTGGCACCAGCGTCCAGCGGCCCTGCCCTGCGCGGGACGCCTCGGGCGGGGTCAGGACCGTTCTTGGGACATGACGTCGTGCCGGGTGAGGGCAGGCGAAAGTGGGTCAGGCGGCGTCGGCGGGGCGATGACGCAGGCCTTGTACGTGGGCCGCAGGTGGCGCCGGCGCTACCTCGGTGTGGTGATCACGGCGACGGCCTCGACCTCCACGAGCTGGTCCGGGTAGCCGAGCGCGGCCACGCCGAGCAGTGTGCTGGGCACGTCGTAGTCCGCCATGTGCTCGCGGTACACCTTCCACGCCGCCACCAGATCGGCCCGATCGGAGGAGGCGACGTACACGGTGGTCTTGACCACGTCGGTCAGCGAGGCGCCCGCGTCGGCGAGGGCCGTGGCGAGGTTGCGCATCACCTGATGGGTCTGGCCGGCGACGTCGCCCACGGCGACGATCGCGCCGTCGGCGTCCAGCGGGCAGGCGCCCGCCGCCCAGACAGCCTGCACGGGCCCGTCGGCGACGGCGGCGTACGCGTATTCGACGGGCGCCAGCCCGGGGCTGCGGATCAGCTTGACACCGGCGGTCATGATGAATGACTCCTCACATCAGGGTGGGCATGAGCGCAGCGCATCGTATCGACCCGCCCGTATCCAGCGAAAATGAATTATCAGGTAATGGTCGATGTCCGTCTCGTGACCGCCATGAGGAAAGCCCCGACATAGCCATTCATGTCGCCTTTTTGGGTCATCCGGGGATTCATTCTCGATCGTAGTATCCAGTGCTGAGGTCCTCTGCTGACACGAAGAAGGTGTGCATTGTCGCGTCCGGACCCCGGAGAAGATCTCGGGCATATCGCCGGCTACCGGCTCACCGGGTTTCTCGGCGAGGGCGGGCAGGGCGCGGTGTATCGCGGCCTGAGCTCGTCGGGCGACGAGGTCGCGATCAAGGTGCTGCACGCCCGGATATCGGAGGACGCCGGGGAACGGCGACGGTTCTTCAGGCAGGTGGATCTCGCGCGCCGGGTGGCTCCGTTCTGCACGGCGCGGGTGCTCGACATGGGGATGCACGACGATCGGCCGTACATCGTGAGCGAGTACGTCCGCGGCCGGTCCCTCGACCGGGTGGTGAGGGAGGAGGGGCCGCGGACCGGGGGCGGGCTGGAGCGGCTGGCGGTCGCGACCGCGACCGCGCTGGCCGCGATCCACCGCGCCGGGGTCGTGCACCGGGACTTCAAGCCGGGCAACGTCATCCTCGGACCCGAGGGGCCGGTGGTGATCGACTTCGGCATCTCGCGCGCTCTCGACCACGTCGTCACGCAGTCGGGGGCGTTCGGCACACCGGGGTACATGGCGCCTGAGCAGGTGAGCGCCGAGCAGGCGGTGGGGCCGGCGGCGGACGTGTTCAGCTGGGCCGCCACAATGGTGTTCGCGGCCACGGGGCGCCGGCCGTTCGCGGGTGGATCGGTGGCGGCGGTGCTGCACGCGCTCCTGTACGACGAGCCCGACCTGAACGGCGTGCCCGAATCGCTGCTGCCGCTCGTGGTCGCCTGCCTGGACAAGGACCCCGGCCGCAGGCCGGCGGCCGACGCCCTGGTACGGGCGCTGACCGGCGACGACACCGTCCCGGCGGCCGAGCTCAGCACGACGCTCCCCGAGGTGGTGCCATCGGCAGGACCGGCATCGGCGCCCGGGCACGCACCGGGCTCTGGGTTCCCATCGGCGCCCGGGCACGCGCCCGGCAACGCGGTCGCACCGGGCTCCGGGCTCGCACCAGCGGGCTCGGAGGTCGCACCGGGCCCTGGGCCCGCATCCGAGTCCGCAGCCGACTCCGCGCCTGCTCCCGGATCCGCGCCTGCTCCCGGATCCGCGCCTGCCCGGGGCTCGGGGCTTGCACCCGGCTTCGCAGCCGGATCCGCTGCCGCACCTGAGGCCGGGACGGCGCTCGCGGGAGGGGCGGCACCAGGGGCCGGTGCGGCTGGAGCCGGGGCGACGCTCGCGAGTGGGGACAGGACTGAGGCCGCCTCTCCGTCGACTGGGCGGTCGCCGTTTCGACGGGTGCCTGGGCGGGCGGTGCTGGCCGTCGCGGTTGCCGTCGCGGTCGCCGTCGCCGCCCTCGCCGCAGCGGTGGTGATGTGGCCCAAGCCCCGCGTCTCGCCGGTTCTCGGTCCCGCCGCCCCGACCGGGGCAGGCGTTCCGTTCGGCGGCGGCATCGGCGAGCCCGTGGCCGGACACACCAACGACGTGCGGTCGGTGGCCGTGGGGACGCTCGACGGCGTCCCGGTCATGTTGACCGGCTCGGACGACGAGACCGCCCGTCTGTGGAACCTGCGTACCTCGCAGCAGGTCGGCCGGCCGCTCGCCGGGCACACCGAATGGGTCAGGGGCGTCGCGCTCGACCAGCTCGACGGCGCGCCGATCGCCGTCACCGCCAGCGACGACGACACCGCCCGGATCTGGGACCTCTCCACCGGCCGGTCGCGCACCCTGGAAGGGCATGACGGAGACGTCAAGTCGGTGGCGACCGGCCGCATCGGCGGCACGCACGTCGCCGTCACCGCCTCCTCCGACGGCACCGCCCGCGTGTGGGATCTGCGGACGGGCCGTCAGCTCGGCGCGCCGCTCGCCGGGCACAAGGGCCCGGTGTGGGCCGTGGCCGTCGGCCAGGTCGGCGGCGCGGCGATCGCCGTCACCGCAGGCGACGACGCCACCGTACGGGTGTGGGACCTGGACTCGAGGAGGCAGCTCGGCGCACCGATGACCGGCCACACCGGGTGGGTGCGTTCGGTGGCGATCGGCAACCTGAACGGCACGCCGGTCGCGGTCACGGGCGGCGAGGACATGACCGTACGCGTGTGGAACCTGACCACCAGGAAGTCCTTCGGCCCGCCGCTCACCGGACACACCGGATGGATCTGGTCGGTGGCGATCAGCAACCTGGACGGCACTCCCGTGGCGGTGACCGGCAGCGAGGACACGACGGTGCGGGTGTGGGACCTGGGTGACAGGAAACAACTCGGCAGGCCCTTCACCGGGCACGCCGACTGCGTCTGGTCGGTGGCGGTCGGGCTGCTCGACGGCCTGCCGGTCGCCGTCAGCGGCAGCAGGGACCAGACGGCCCGGGCCTGGAGCCTCGGGCCGCCGTACCCCACGGGAAGCTGACACTCGCCGCCCGACCGCGGGAAAGCTGATGCTCAGCCGACGAATCGGGCGACTGCCGGGATCCGGCGCAGGACGAGCCAGTCCAGCAGCAGCACCGTCGCCATCGTGATCCCGGCCAGCGGGAACAGCAGTCCCAGCAGCGCCATGATCGCGATCACGCCGTACGCGCTCCGCCGGTCGCTCGGCCGGGCGGGCGATCCTGCCCGGCCACGGGGGCGGCGCTTCCACCACATCCACACGCCGGTGACCACGAGCGTGATCAGCGCCAGGCAGGCGGCGAGCATCACGACCAGGTTGGCGGGACCGTACCTGCGTCCCTCGTGCAGCGCGATGCCCTGCTCGACGAGCTTGGCCATGGTGCCGTACTCGGCCCAGCCGTACGACACCAGGACCTTGCCGCTGTACTGGTCGACGTGGAGCGTGCGTGCGGCGGACGGGTCGCGTCGCGGGTCGGCCACGATCGTGTACACCCCGGTCGGGCCGTCCGGGAGGAGGACCTTGACCTCGCACTCGGTGCACGAGGCGATCGCCGGCCGGGCGGCGGCCAGTGCGGTCTCGACGGGCACGGCGCCGGGCTGCAGCACGCCGCGCCCGCTCCCGTGGCCGGCGTGCTCGCCGGACTCCGGAACGGGAAGCCGTTCCGCCGCCCAGGGCACCTTGGCGTCCGGGTGATCGGACAGGTCCCCGGACCGGGGCGGGGTCGAGGTGTTCGGGAAGTCGTCCGCGCTCGGGGCGGTCGAGCCGGTGCGCTCCTGGATCGTCTGCAGCCCCTCACCCCACACGCCCGACCAGGGCAGTCCGGAGATCACGAGGAAGACGACCGCCACGCCCGAGCCGACGCCGACCAGGATGTGCAGGCGGCGCAGCCGGCCGCGGGCCGAGCGCGGGGCCTTCTTGCGGGTACGGCGGCCGCTCCACCACAGGTACGTGCCGGTGGCGACGAGGATCAGCGCCCAGCACGCGGCGATCTCCACGACCCGGTCGCCGACCGTGCCGGACATCAGCTCGCCGTGGATGGTGCGGACGACCCGCATGAACGTGGCGCTGTCGTCGATCTCCCCGACGACCGCGGCCGTGCCTGGGTGGACGTACACCGAGATGCCCTGCGCCCACGGGCCCGCGTCGGCGCCCTGCAGGATGACGCGAGTGGTGCGGTCAGGGGACGTGGGCGGGATGACGGACATGACCGTCGATCCCGGGCGGGTGCTCTGCGCGGCGGCGATCTGCTCCGAGAGCGGCCGGGCCGCGGCGACCGGCTCGGCGACGGTGCGGACGTCCTGGTATCGCCACTCCTCGAACGGCTCCTTGAACAGGTAGATCCCGCCGGTCACGGCGAGGACGAGCAGCACGGGGGCGACGAACACGCCCGCGTAGAAATGCCAGCGCCAGACGGCCCGGTAACGCTGGGAGGCGGCGGGGGCGGGAGTGGGGGTTCGCGCGGCTGCAGGCCGCGCCTCGACAGTGGTCATGGGGGGCTCCGTTCCGGAGGCACGCACGTCGGGGGAGGCGCGCGCGAAGAGCAGAGGACGGCGGTGGCCGGGCATCCGGCCACGCCGAAAGGCCACACGGGTGCGTGGTCACGGCCGTCAGGGGAAGGCGGCCGCGCGGACTCGCGGTCCTGCGGGTCACGGCGTCAGGAAACGGGCCTCACGGACTCGAGGTCACATGGTCGCGGCGTCATGAGACGAGGCCGCACTCACGTGGGGTCGCGTGGGCTGTCACGTCACGTCATCCTGCGGAAAGGGGCGGTCCCCGGCGGCACATCGCCCAGGCGAGCACCTGGGGTGCGAGGATGCCGGGCGCGGCGGTCGCCGGCGGGCCGGGGCGGCGCGTCGGCGGGGCGGGGAGCCGGGTCGTCAGCCGCCACAGATCCGGCAGCGAGCAGGCCACCAACAGCAGCAATGCGACCAGGGCCGTCTCGCCCCGGTCCAGCCACCACGCGCACAACGTCGCGACGACCGCGTGCGCCACCACCATGCCGATCGCCGCCTGGAGCCCGCCGGCCTCCCCGTGATGGCCCGAGTGGGCCGTGGCGCCCGAGGTGAACAGCTGGTGCATCCCGTACTGCGCCGTGAAGGAGGCGACGACCAGCGTCCCGAGGGAGCGGCGCCGGCGGGCCAGGACGAACGCTCCCATCCCGGTCGCCGCGGTCGCCAGTGCGGCGATCTCCGGACGGACTCCGGGGCCGCCGGCCAGCACGTGCATTCCGAGAGCGGCGTACACGCAGACGATCGCGAACACCGCGGCCCGCGGGCCGCGCAGGCCGGCCGTGCCGGCCTGCGCGCCGTCCCTGCTGCCGGTGCCGCTGCGCCCTTTCTGATCGGAGTTCATACGCGATCACCGCTCACACAGACGGATACGGGGGCGTGTCGCTAGGAGTTCAGAAAATGCGGAGGAAATTCAGATTCGTGCGCTCCTGGCCCATGACAGATCGCGTCAGGCGGTGCATGATCGCTTGGGTCATTGCCTAGAACGAATCGAACGTGGGGAGATTCGCATGTGCGGCATCGCAGGATGGGTGGACTTCGAGCGCGACCTCACCAACGACCGGGCCGTCGCCGAGGCCATGGCGGAGACCATGGCCTGCCGCGGACCGGACGACGAAGGACTCTGGCTGGACCGGCACGCGGCGCTCGGCCACCGCAGGCTGGCCGTCATCGACATCGAGGGCGGCCGCCAGCCCATGAGCGCGGAGGGGCCGGCCGTGCTCACCTACAGCGGCGAGGTCTACAACTTCCGGGAGCTCCGCGCCGAGCTGGAGGCGAGGGGGCACACGTTCCGCACCAGGAGCGACACCGAGGTGGTCCTCCGCGGTTACCTCGAATGGGGCGAGGACGTCGTCCTCCGGCTGAACGGCATGTACGCCTTCGCGCTGTGGGACACCCGCCGCCAGGAGCTGCTCCTGGTCCGCGACCGCCTCGGCATCAAGCCGCTCTTCTACTACCGGCTGCCGAACGGCGTGCTGTTCGGCTCGGAGCCGAAAGCGATCCTCGCCAACCCGCTCGCCGACCGCGCCGTGGACGCCGACGGCCTGCGCGAGGCGCTCACCCTTGTGAAGACGCCGGAGCAATCCGTTTTCAAGGGCATGAACGAGTTACGCCCCGGTCACCTCCTGCGGGTGCGTCCCGAGGGCGTGAGCGTGCGCAGGTACTGGGCGCTGGAGGCCCGCGAGCACACCGACGACCTGCAGACCACCATCCGCACCGTCCGCGAGCTGCTGGAGGACAGCGTGGGCCGCCAGCTCGTCTCGGACGTGCCGCTGTGCACGCTGCTGTCCGGCGGGATCGACTCCAGCACCATCACCGCCCTGGCCAGGCAGCATGGCCAGATCCGCTCGTTCGCGGTGGACTTCACCGGATACGCCGAGAACTTCCAGCCCGACGAGATGCGCGTCGACGCCGACGGCCCGTTCGTGCGGGACCTGGCCGAGCACGTCCGCTCGGACCACACCGACATCATGCTCGACACCGCCGAGCTCACCGACCCGCGGCTGCGCGAGGCCGTCCTGCGCGGCTGGGACCGGCCGCAGCTCTTCGGCGACATGAACTCCTCCCTGTACATGCTCTTCCGCGCCATTCGCGAGCGATCCACGGTGGCGCTGTCCGGGGAGTCGGCGGACGAGATCTTCGGCGGGTACAGCTGGTTCCACAGCCCGGAGACCGTCGACTCGGGCACCTTCCCGTGGCTTGCCCTGTTCATGCGCGAGCACACCCCGTACGAGCTGCTCCACCCGGACCTGCTGGCCAAGCTCGACATGCCGGGGTTCACGGCCGACAGCTACCACGCAGCGCTGGCCGAGGTGCCGTACCTGCCGGGGCAGGACGACCGCGAGCGGCGCATGCGGGAGATCTGCTACCTGCACCTGACACGGTTCCTGCCGGAACTGCTGGACCGCAAGGACCGCATGAGCATGGCCGTCGGGCTGGAGGTCCGGGTGCCGTTCTGCGACCACCGGCTGGTCGAGTACGTCTTCAACACCTCGTGGGCCATGAAGACCTTCGACGGCCGGGAGAAGAGCCTGCTCCGGGCGGCCGTCGGCGACCTGCTGCCCGAGTCCGTGCGGTGGCGGGTCAAGAGCCCGTACCCGGCTACCCAGGACGTCGGCTACGAAAAGGCGCTCCGGGACGCGCTCGCCGCGCTGGTCCGCGAAGGCGACGCCCCCATCCTGCCGCTGCTGGACATGAAGGCGGTCGAGCGGATGCTGCAGAGCCCCGTGGAGAAGTCCACCACGATGACGCGCATGGCCCTGGAGAGCATGCTGAGCCTGAACGTCTGGCTCACGTCGTACGGGATGCGTCTGGAGCTCTGAAAGAGCTTTACACCACTTTGCGGTCGGCGGGCGTAGCGTCCTGGGTGTGAGGTCCAGCCTGGCGGTGGTCGCCTGCGCCTGCCTCCTGGTGTCCGGGTGCGGCGGCGCCCCGTCCCCCTTGCCCGCCGCCCCTTCACCGGCGCCCGCCGCGACATCATCCGCACCCGCGACGTCATCGCCCTCGCCTATGGTGAGCGCTGGGCTGGTCGAGCGGTTGCGGCGCGGCGGGCATGTCCTCTACCTGCGCCACACGGCGACGGAGGCCACCCAGGACGCCCCCACCCCGGACCTTTCGGATGCCGCCACGCAGCGCAACCTCTCGGCGGAGGGCAGGGCGCAGGCACGGGAGATCGGCGAGGCCGTCAGGCGCCTGCGCATCCCCATCGGCGAGGTTCTCGCCAGCCCCTACCGACGCACCGTCGAGACCGCCGAGCTGGCGTTCGGCCGGGCGCGGCCGACCCGCGAACTCCTCAACGAGGCCTACCCCGGCACCGACGACGACCAGCTGGCCGCGGGCCTGCGTCGGCTGCTGGCCGGCCGCCCCGGCCCCGGCGTCAACACCGTGCTGGTCTCGCACGGCTTCAACCTGGCCGGCGCCACGGGCCTGTCCTCGGCCGAGGGCGAGATGTTCGTCTTCTCTCCGGGCAGCCGCGAGCCGGTGGCCAGGATCGGCGTCGACGACTGGCGATCACTGAAGGAGTAGCCGTGACCCGCTTGGCAGCCCCATTGACCGCGACCCGCCCGAAGGGAACGCCCACGGCGGCCGCGACCCGCTCGGAAGGTGAACCGGACCCGGCGGCGACGCGCTCGGAAGACACGCCTACGGAGCCGGCGAGGTGCTCGGGACGCACGCCTACGGAGGCGGTAGTCGCGGGACGGGCACCTGCCGTGGGCCGGATGCCAGCTGTGGGCCGGGCGGTACCTCGAACCGCTGCGGCCCGGGTGGCGGCCGTGCTGGCGGTGCTGCCGGCGCTGGTGCTCGCGCTCGCCGCCTGCACTGCTCCCGCCACCCCGGCACCGACCGGTGGCGCGTCCGCCGGCCCGGCCGTCCAGCGGTTCGAGGTGCCGTCCGGGGCCGGGCCGCACGACGTCGCCCCGGCCGCTGACGGCGGCGTGTGGTTCACCGCCCAGAACGCGGGCTACCTCGGCCACCTCGACCCCAAGACCGGCAAGGTCACGCAGGTCCCGCTGGGCGACGGCTCCCGTCCGCACGGCGTCATCACCGGTCCGGACGGGCACGCCTGGGTCACCGACAGCGGCCTCAACGCGATCGTCCGGGTGGACGCGGAAACCCGTCGGGTCCGCGGCTATCCGCTCCCGGAGGATCGCGCGGGGGCCGACCTCAACACGGCGGCGTTCGACGCGGGCGGCGTCCTTTGGTTCACCGGCCAGAGCGGCGTCTACGGCCGTCTCGTCCCGGACACGGGCAAGATGGACGTGTACGACGCACCGCGCGGCCCCGGCCCGTACGGGATCACGGCCGCCCCGAACGGCGACGTCTACTACGCCTCGCTGGCGGGCAGCCACGTCGCCAGGATCGACCGCGACACCGGCCGCGCCACCGTCCTCGAACCCCCGACGCCCGACCAGGGCGCACGCCGTGTGTGGGCCGACAGCGACGGCCGCATCTGGGTCAGCGAGTGGAACGGCGGCCGCCTCGGCCGCTTCGACCCGGCCACCGGCGCGTGGAAGGAGTGGCGGGTGCCCGGCGACTCCCCGCAGCCGTACGCCGTGTACGTCGACTCCGCCGACATCGTCTGGATCAGCGACTTCGGCAGCGACCGCCTGATCAGCTTCGACCCCGCCACCGAACGCTTCACCCCCGTGAACGGCGAGGCCGCCGCGGTGCGCCAGATCCACGGCCGCCCGGGCGAGGTCTGGGGCGCGGCCTCCGGCCAGGACGCACTGCTCCTGGTGCGGACCGCCACCGGATGACGCCCGCCGCCGTCGCCCCGGGCGGGCCGAGGAGGGGCAACGGCGGTCTTGAAGGCCCTATGCGCCGGCTCCGTACACCGCGGTGCCGGCGATCGCGTCGGCGTCGCAGCCGAGTCCGTCGAACAGGTCGTCCGACAGCCCCTCCGGGGGCGCGTCCGGCAGCGGGGGCAGGTCCCGCAGGCCCTCCCCAGGCTCCGGCAGCCGATCCCGCAAGCCGGACGGCAGCGCGGGCGCATGCCGACCGGCCTCATCGGTCAGCGCGTTCTGCTGGACGGTCCGGGCCGAGAGCGTCCCGTCGTCCTCCAGCGCGCCGACCGCGACGGTGTACTCGCCGGTCTGGAGCCCGCCGAGCACGGTGCTCTCCTGCTTGATCAGCCGGGTGGACGTCGTGGTGACGACGCGGACCTCGGTGCCGTCGCCGGCGCGCACGGTGAAGCCGTCCTGGCCGTCCCTGATGACGGAGCCCATCACGGTGCCGTTGGCGGCCATCCGCCGGGTCACGTTGAACCGATCGCCCAGGTTCGGCAGGCCGGGGAGCTTCATGGCGTCGGGCGTGATCGCGACCTGCCGCGCTCTGATCGTGTCGCCTGCCTCGGTGCCCTCGCCGCGCACCATCACGTGTGTGCCCTCGGCCAGCTCGCCGAGGTCGCCGGTCACCTGGTGCGTGATCTTCGTGCCGACGCCGGCGCGCACCGTGATCGACATACCGCCGGCCGTGGTCAGGACCATGGTGGAGCCGCTGACCGACGTCAGCTTGCCGGCCGCGACCTTCAGGTCGGGGCAGTCCGTCGAGTAGACCGCGGCCACCGTCACGGGTCGTGACGGGTCGACCGCCCGGTCCGCGGTGCCCAGCGCGTACGCGGCCGTGCCCGCCAGCACCACGGCGGCCGCCGCGGACAGCAGCCCCACCCGGCGGCGCCGCACAGGCGCGCCGTCGATCGCCGCGAGCGCGTGCCGCAGCGGCTGAGGCGGCGGCAGGTACGCGGGCGCCGCCTGCCGCACTCCTTCGGCCACGACCTGCCACCGCCGGACCTCCGCCTGGCAGGCCTCGCACGCCGCCAGATGGTCGCGCCCGGGAGCGCCGTTGGCGCAGGCGGCCAGCTCCTCCATCGTCAGGTGGGCCATCATGCGTATCCCCTCTCCGTCATGGCGCGGGCGAGCGCCGCCCGGGCCGCGGCCAGCCGGCTCTTGACCGTCCCGACAGGTATCTCCAGCGCCGTCGCCGTCTCCGCGAGCGTCAGCCCGGTGCCGAACACCAGCCCGAGCACCTCGCGATGCGGCACGCCGAGCGCCTTGATGGCCTCCGCCACCTCGCCGGCCTTCGCGCGGTCCAGCGCGATGTCCTCGGGTCCCGGCCCGGTCGCCGCCCGCTCGGCCAGGCTCTCCTGGCCGACCATCGTGACGCGCCGCCTCCTGAGCCGGTCGCGGGCCTGCCGCCGCGCGATCGCGATGATCCACGAGCGCACCGACGACAGACTCCGGTACGACCCCGCGCCGCGCCACACGGCGAGCATGGTGTCCTGCAGGACTTCCTCGCTCAGCCCGTGATCTCCGGTGACGAGCGTGAGGTGCGCCAGCACCGCGCCCGCGTGTCGCTGGTACAGGGTCACGAGCGCGCCCCGGTCGCCGCGGGCGATCGCCTGCAGGAGCTGCGGATCGTCCTGTTCCCGCGGCTCCACGGGATGTGAGTCGAACGTGACGACCGCCTGCCGCGCGCCGTCCGGTCTGCTGGAGTTCACCGTGTCTCCGCCTCCAACTCCTGCCTCCTGGGAAGAGCCCGTGCCGCTTCAGGAACTAGGTAGCGGCGAGCGCTGTGCGGGATCGTCTCCGGAACCGGGTTTCCTCGCCGTAAGCCCGATCGAGGCGCGCCGCCCACCGTGCGCGGCGGCCGTGAGGCACGTCGGCGGCGTCTGTTCCACCGCGCCGGAACTGCTCGCCTTCGCCAGGAACCTGCACGAGGGCCGGCCGTTCGGCCACGCGTTCACCGGACTGCTCACTGGGCACGGGAGCTGATCACGTCCCTGTAGGGAGGTTGGGACGGCCAATCCTTTCCCGCCCGCACCGCTACCTAGGGGTGAGAGACCCATCCCCAGCAGAGAGGCGCCCGGACCACCATGCCGTCCACGCTGTCCAACCTCCTGAGCCGCCGCCCGTTGACCGGCTATTTCGTGATGTGCTTTGCGCTGTCCTGGTCGTGGATGGCGGTGACGCTCGGGGTGCTCGGCCGGCCGATGATGGGGTTCGCCGGAACCATGGCCACATTCGTCGGCCCGACGTTGTCGGCCCTCGTCATGACGGCGGTCACGGAGGGCCGGGCAGGGGTGCGGGCCCTGCTGCAGCGGCTCGTCCTGTGGCGCGTCGCCCCCGTCTGGTACGCCGTGGTGCTCCTGGGCTGGCCCGCCCTCCTCGTCCTCGCCGCGCTGACCAGGCCGGAAGCGCTCGTCACCCTGAGCGTGCCGACCGCCGCCCTCGCTGCCACCTACCTGTTCATCCTGGTGTGCGGCGGGCCGCTGGGAGAGGAGCCGGGGTGGCGCGGCTATGCGCTGCCCCGGCTCCAGGAGCGCTTGACCCCGCTGGGGGGATCGCTTGTGCTCGGCGCGCTGCACGGCCTCTGGCACCTGCCGATCTACCTGCTCGTCCCCGGCTACAACGGTGCGCCGGCCGACGTGCCGGGCCGTGGCCTGGCCTTCGCGACGTTCGTCGGCGGCGTCACCGCCGGAGCGGTCGTGTTCACGTGGATCTACAACAACACCCACGGCAGCATCCTGCTGGCAGTGCTCTACCGCGCCACCGGAAACTCTCTGGGCGTCCTCGCCCACGAACTCCTCCCCGGCCTGGACGTCCGCGACCTGCTCCAGGCCCGCCCGATCGCCGAGATCGTGCTGGCGCTGCTCGTCATCGCGGTCACCCGCGGACGGCTCAACCACGACAGGCTCCGGCCGGAGCCGGGCGACCGCGTGATCCGGGTCCGTCCATGAGCCGGCTTCACCGTGTCGGCCCCCGCCAGGCACCGGGCCGCCTCCCGGGGTTCAGAGCAGGCCGGCGCCGCCGCGGCTGTAGACGAGGCGCGGCGGGTTGCCGCCGAACATCTGGCTGACGGTCACGAACGTGTAGCCGCGCTTGGACAGGGCCTTCAGGACCTGCGGCATGGCCCGCACCGTCGTGGGGTGGATGTCGTGGAAGAGGATGACGCTGCCGGGGCGTACCGACTTGATCGCCTTCTTGGCGACCTTGGCGCTGTCGCGGTGGAGCCAGTCCAGGGTGTCCACGCTCCACATCACCATGGGACGCGACGTCTGCCTGCGCACGGCCGTGTTGAACGCTCCGTACGGCGGTCTGATGGTCCGCGGCACGAGCCCCGTCACCGCCTTGACCGCCTGGTCCGCACGGGCCAGTTCGGCGCGGACTCCGGCGGCCGACAGTCTCGTCAGGTTCGGATGCGACCAGGTGTGGTTGCCGAGTTCGTGCCCGGCCGCGACGGTCCGGCGCAGGATGCCGGGGTACGCGACGACGTTCTGGCCCGTGACGTAGAACGTGGCCCGGGCCCGGTAGGCGGCGAGTTGCCGCAGGAGCGCGTCGGTGTACTGGCCGGGGCCGTCGTCGAAGGTGAGCGCCACGCACTTGGCGCGGCGGCAGTCGACCGGTCGGCCCCGGGCGCCCTCGGCGGCCGCGATCACGGGTTGCAGCAGCGCCGTCGACGCCTTGGACCACGTCTCGGACAGGCCGGACAGCCCGGTTCGCGACGACTCGGGCCCGGGCCGGCCGCCGCCCTGGACGTCGGGCCGCGCCGCGGCTTGGACCGTTCCAGTGCCGGCCGTCAGCAGGCCGGCTCCGCAGGACGCCGTGACCAGGACGGCCGTGGCGATCATCCGCGCCTTCCCCCGTTTCGCCCCAGCCCGCACAGGCCGGTGCGGCCTCGCACCGATGTTCATCCATCCCCCTCGCGCACCGCCCCCGGCGCATCCCCTGAAAGTGGTCCCGGCCTCTGCCGGGATCACGCATATGTCTTCGACAACCGCCGTTCGCACATGGTTCGCGGAAGCCCGCATTTCGGATGACGAAGATGCGCCGCCTGCTCCGGGCGGGCTCTCGTGCGGCCCTGCGGAGGCATTGACCGCCCGTGTCAAGGCGGTTTAACATCCGCGTTGCCCTGCGAAATTTTCCCAGTGCCTCCGAAAGTTTCATTGGCCCGCACTCATCGGAGACCCCGCCATGACCAGGCTCGCCAGGCTGCTGTTGTCCGTCGCGGTGGTGGCCGCGGCGGCCGCCGTCCCCACTCCCGCCCAGGCCGGCATGGAGACCGGTCCCGGCACGTACATCTCCGGCACCGGCGGTCCGGGGCGGTTCCCTCTCGTGGCCGCCGGGCGGGCGGCGCCGATCGTGGTCAGTGCGGGCGACCACGCCGGCGTCGTCCGCGTCGTCGGCGACCTGCGGGCCGACATCGAGCGCGTCACCGGCGTCCGGCCCGACGTGTCCAAGGACGAGGTCCCGCGGCAGGACGACGTGGTGCTCGTCGGCACCATCGGCCGAAGCCCGCTCATCGACGGCCTGATCAACGCCGGCAAGCTGGACGTGTCCGGCATCGCGGGCAAGTGGGAGACCTCGCTGGAGACCGTGGTGCGGAACCCGATGCCGGGCGTGCGGCGCGCGTTCGTGATCGCGGGCAGCGACCAGCGGGGCACGATCTACGGCGCGTACGACGTCTCCAAGGAGATCGGCGTCTCGCCGTGGCACTGGTGGGACGACGTGCCCGTCCGCCACCAGGACGCGCTCTACGTGCTGCCGGGCCGCCACACCCAGGGCACGCCGAAGGTGAAGTACCGCGGCTTCTTCATCAACGACGAAAACCCCAACCTCGGCACCTGGGCGCCCCAGCACTTCGGCCCCGGTTTGGCGCCGGGGTACCCGGGCGGCTTCAACAGCAAGGTCTACGCCCGCGTCTTCGAGGTGATGCTCCGGCTCAAGGCCAACTACCTGTGGCCGGCGGTCTGGGGCCGCGCCTTCGCCGAGGACGACCCGGACAACCACAGGGTGGCCGCCGAGTACGGCATCGTCATGGGCACCTCCCACGAGGCCCCCATGATGCGCGGCATAGAGGAGTGGAACCGGCACCCGAACGCGTACGGCGGCACCGGCGAGTGGAGCTTCCGCCGCAACCGCGAGGCCGTCGAGAAGTACTGGACCGACGGCGCCCGCAGGATGCGCGAGCAGGGCTTCGAGGGCGTCGTCACGCTCGGCATGCGCGGCAACGGCGACGTGAGCCTGCCGGACGGCGACGGCATCGACCTGATGGAGAACATCATCGCCACCCAGCGGCGGATCCTCGACCAGGAGGGCATGTCGCAGGTGCCGCAGGTCTTCACCCTCTACAAGGAGGTCCAGCGCTACTGGGACCGCGGCCTGCGCCCGCCCGACGACGTGACCGTGGTGTTCTGCGACGACAACTGGGGCAACATGCGCAAGCTGCCCGACCGGTCGCTCCCGGCCCGGGCCGGCGGCTACGGCATGTACTACCACTTCGACTACGTCGGCGGCGGCCGCAACTACAAGTGGGTCGACACGATCAACCTGGCGAGCACGTGGGAGCAGCTCAACCTGGCCTACCGCTACGGCGTGGACCGGCTCTGGGTCGTCAACGTGGGCGACATGAAGAACGAGGAACTGCCGCTGCAGTTCTTCCTCGACTACGCCTGGAACCCCGACCGCCTGCCGATCGAGAAGCTCGACGAATGGGAGCGCGGCTACGCGGCCCAGAACTTCGGGCCCGAGCGGGCCGCCGAGATCGCCGCCGTGCTGCACGAGTACGGCAGGCTCCAGGCCCGCCGCAAGCCCGAGCTGCTCAACCGCCGCATCCACACGGACCCCGCCGACCCGACCAAGATCACGTACGACGACAAGGACACCCCGTTCAGCCTGACCAGCTACCGCGAGATGGACCGGGTGGTGGCGGAATGGCGGCACCTCGCCGACAAAGCCGAAAAAATCCGGAAAAAGCTTCCGTCGGGGTACGACGACGCCTACTACCAGCTCGTCTACTACCAGGTGAAGGCCACGGCCAACCTCTACGAGCTGCGCAGAGCCCAGTTCACCAACATCCTCTACGCCCGCCAGGGCCGCGCCGCCGCCAATGCCCAGGCCGACCTCGCCCAGGCCAGGTTCGACGAGGACCAGGCCATGAACGCGTACTACAACACCGAGCTGGCCGGCGGCAAATGGAAGGACTTCCAGCTGCAACCCAAGATCGGCTACGGCGACGTGGAGCGGTACGGCCCGAACGCGCCCTGGCAGCAGCCGGAGCGCAACCACGTGGCCCTGCCCGACGCGTTCTACCCGCACCTCGTGCGCACGCAGGTCCCGGCGGGCGCCGACATGGGCGTCGCCGTCGACGGCTCGGACCGGTGGTGGCCGGACGCGGTGGGCCCAGATGAGACGGACGCTGCGGTGCTGCCCGCGTTCAGCCCGTACCAGTCGTATCCGGGCCAGTACATCGAGGTCTTCAACCGCGGCACCACCCCGTTCGCGTACACCGCCACGGCCGCCCAGCCGTGGGTCACCGTCACCCCGAGGTCCGGCCAGGTCACCGACCAGGTGCGGCTCGCCGTGCGGGTGGACTTCTCCCGCGCGCCCAAGGGCAGGACCGAGGTCCCGATCACGGTCGCGGGCACGGGCAAGCAGGTCACGGTGACGGCCGTGGTCGACAACCCGGCCGGGCGGCCCAGGGGCTTCGTCGAGGCCGGCGGGTACGTCGCGATGGAGGCCGCCCACCACAGCAGAGCCGTAGGCACGTGGAAGGTGATCCCCGACCTGGGCAAGACGTCCGACGGCGTGACCCCGCTCCCGGTGACGGCCGCCCGCCAGGCGCCCGGCGGCGACAGCCCCCGCCTGGAGTACACGATGACCCTCCACACGACGGGTCAGGTCAAGGTGTCGGCGTTCCTGTCGCCCAGGAACAACGTGCTGCCGACCGACGGGCTCAGCTACGCCGTCTCCATCGACGACCAGCCGCCCCAGATCGTGAACGTCACCACCGTCACCGGCGCGAACGACACCACCATGAACCGCCAGTGGGAGCGCAACACCTCCGAGAACGTCAACGTCACCACGACCACCCACACGATCGCGACGCCCGGCGTGCACACGCTGAAGTTCTGGATGGTCGACCCGACCGTCGTGCTGCAGCGCCTCGTGGTGGACACCGGCGGCGTGCTGTACAGCTACCTCGGCCCGCCGGAGAGCCGCCGCACCGGCGCGTGAGCTTGATCCGGCCTTCCCGGTGCGGGGATCATCCCGTGAATGGACTACTACCTGGTCTCGGCCTCGGGAGACGATCGCTCACCTGCAGGAATCCTGGTGGAGGAGTTCGTGCTCTGTGAGGATTTCACCGCGGCCGGCATCGACAGCGCCGAATGGGGATCGGAGACCGGCGAATGGCTGGCGGCCCCGGAGGTGAGCCGCGCCATCCGGTCCGACGGCGCCCTGCGCAGGCGGGTGAGGCCGGTGGACCGGCAGGACGCCCGCGACGCCTACGCCTACCTCGGCGGGGGCGAGCTGCCGGAGGAGGACCTGCTGCGCGACCACTTCCGGCGCCGTCAGCCCCTTCCCGCCTCCGCGCCGCTGCACCTGGGCACCGCGCCGGCCAAGGCGCGCCGCTACCGCATCCTGTTCGCCGGTGAGCTGGGCGCGGCCGGGCTGGCGAACGCGCAGGCCGCGCTGCGCCTGGAGCCGACCGGCGACCCGCGCGTGGTCGGCAAGGCGTCCGGCAGCGCGAGCGGCCACGGGTTCACCTGGGAGCTGCGCCGCATCGGGGCCGGCATCGCCTGGTGCGTGGACGTGACCGTACGGCTCGGCGCCGGGCCGCTCGCCACGCTCGGCGCCCTCTTGCATCACCACCGGCAGGCCCTCCGTGAGCAGGGGCTGATCCCGGTCACGGTCGAGCGCTTCGCCTGAATGTCACATTCTGCCCCTCTGCGGCGTCGTAGTGGTGATGGACAACCCACCATGACGCGGAGTGGCGATGAAGGGCAGCTCACTGGCCAGGGCTCTCGACGACCGGATCGGCGGGGCGGCCTTCATGAAGAAGGCCATGCGCAAGGTCTTCCCCGACCACTGGACGTACTTACTCGGGGAGATCGCGTTGTACTCCTTCGTGGTCGTCCTGCTCACCGGCGTGTTCCTCACGTTCTTCTTCAAACCGGCGATGCAGGAGGTGGTCTACAACGGCGCCTACCTGCCGCTGCGCGGCGTGCGGATGAGCGAGGCGTACGCCTCCGCGCTGGAGATCAGCTTCGAGGTGCGGGGCGGCCTGCTGATGCGGCAGATGCACCACTGGGCCACGCTCGTCTTCCTCGCCGCCATCGTCGCCCACATGCTGCGCAACTTCTTCACCGGCGCCTTCCGCAAGCCCCGCGACCTCAACTGGCTGATCGGCGTGGCGCTGTTCGTGCTGGTCATGTTCAACGGACTCTTCGGGTACTCGCTGCCGGACGACCTGCTGTCCGGCGCGGGGCTGCGCATCCTGCACGGCGTCACGTTGTCGATCCCGCTGGTGGGGACGTACCTGGCGGCCTTCCTGTTCGGCGGGGAGTTCCCCGGCGACGACATCATCTCCCGGCTCTACAGCATCCACGTTCTGCTGATCCCGGGGCTGTTGCTGCTGCTCATCCCGCTGCACGCGGTGGTGCTGACGTGGCGGCAGACCCACACCCAGTTCCGCGCCAAGGGGCTGAGCGACCGGGTGGTGCGGGGCGCGCCGTTCTTCCCGGCGTTCATCGCCAAGACGACGGTGTTCTTCCTGTGGGTGCTCGGGCTGGTCACGCTGCTCGCCACGCTCTTCCAGATCAACCCGATCTGGCTGTACGGGCCGTACGTGCCGAGCACGGTCAGCGCGGGCTCGCAGCCCGACTGGTACATGGGCTTCCTGGAGGGCGCGCTGCGGATCATGCCCCCATGGGAGTTCACCGTCCTCGGCTCCACGGTGAGCATGAGCGTGGTCGTCCCCGCGCTGGTCGCGCCGGGGCTGCTGTTCACCGGGCTGGCCGTGTACCCGTTCGCCGAGCGGTGGGTCACCCGTGACCGCGCCGTGCACCACCTGCTGGACCGGCCGCGTGAGGTGCCGAACCGGGTGGGCGTGGGCGTCGCCGGGATCGTCTACTACGGCGTGTTGTGGATGGCCGGCGGCAACGACCTGATCGCCTCGACCTTCCACATCTCGCTGAACGCGACGACCTGGATCTTCCGGGTCGCGGTCGTGGCAGGGCCGGTGCTCGGGTTCGTGGTCGCCCGGCGCATCGCCATGGGGCTGCGGGAGCGTGACCGGCACACCGTCGACCACGGGGTGGAGACCGGGGTGATCGTACGCGGGCCGCAGGGCCGCTTCGCCGAGATCGAGCGGCCGGTCACCGAGGAGGAGGCCGCGGTGCTGGTGCCGCCGGCGCCTGCGGCCCTGCCACCGGCGCCGAACGGCGACGTCCCGGCCCCGGTCGGGCGCCGGATCCGGGACGCGGCGCAACGGTCGTGGACACGGTGATCAGGGGACGGGGACGGCGGGCACGGCGACCGGGCCGCGCAGCGGGTTGAGCACGTCGGCCTGGGACTGCCCGGCCGGCACGATCACGTCCATGGCCTTGGGCACCGTGCCGGGATCGACCGCGCACAGCGGATCGGTCACGCCCGCGGCGCACACGCCGAACTGGTACGGCTGCGGCGTCGCGGCGAACCTTCTGGCCTGGTCGGGGCTGAACCCGTCCTGGCCGGTCAGCACGACGGCGAAGCGCCACCCCGGCCCCGGCGTCCCGAACGTGCTCCTGGGCAGCGCGATCGTGATCGTCCGCGTCGTCCCGGACGCCCGCACGGCCGCCCCCGCCCGCGCCGCGCCCTCGGCCGTCACCCACACCGGAGCGGCGAACCCCTGCACCTCCACCCGCTGCGACCAGGCATCCCCGACCTGGTAGTTACGCTGCGGGAAGGCCGCCTCGGTCGAGCGCGCCGCCACGGCCGGGTCCTGGACGTACACGTCGAGCAGCTGGGCGCCCATCTGGTTGCCGAACGTGGGGGACAGGTCGCGGAGCTCGGCCCGCAGGTAGACGGTGGTCGCGTCCGTGATGACCTGGAAGCGGCGCAGGTCGAAGGCGCCGTCGTGGAAGTCGGCGGCCGTCGGGTACGCGTACGTGCCGGGCCCGGCGTCGTCCCCCTCCGGGTCGGCGACGTCGAGCACGGTCGTGGCTCCGACGATGTCCCCGACGACCGTGCGGCGGGCGTGCCCGGTGCGGCCGTCGGACGTGGTGGCGGTCACGGTGAGCACGACCTCGCCGAACGACACCGGCGCCTGCGCCGCGAACGCGCCGCCCGACCCGGCGCGCACCGACACGACCCGCGTGGGGGCGCCGGTGTCGATGGGCGTGGCCGCGATGTCCACCCGCGCGCCGGGCGCGGTGGTGCCCTCGACGGTGACCGAGGTGCCGGAGACCGCGGTCCCGTCGGCCGGCGCGGTGACCGTCAGCGGGGCCTCCTGCGGCATGGCCGCGTAACGCCGCCGCACGATGTCGGGCTGCTCCACCGGGCGGTTCGAGCCGAGGGAGAGGATGAGCCGCAGAGCCTGCGCCTGGGCCCAGGTCAACGGCGAGGCCGAGCCGGCGGGCCCGCCGTCGCGCATGCCGATCGAGGCCGTCGCCGGGTCCGTGCCGTAGGGGGAGGCCGGCAGGTCCGGGTTCTCCCACGCCTGCTCGGGCACGAGCCCCGTGCCCGACGACATGTCCCGCATCGCCTTGAGCAGCGCCGCCGCCGCGGCCGGATCACGGATCTGCAGCGCCTGCTCGGCTCGCTCACCGGCCAGGACCGGCCACACATGCCCCGAGCCGGTGTTGCCGGTCGGCCACGGCCTGCCCGACGGCGAGCAGGAGGTCGGGTCGGGCTCGTAGCAGTCGCCGTACCCGTCCTCGGCGCCCGGGGTGTCGGATCCGTACCGGTACCAGCCGGGGCCGGTCGCGGTCGTGCGGCGCAGCACCCGGTCGACGACGGGCAGGCTGGCCAGCACGTCCGGGTCGTCGGGAGGCAGGATGCCGAGCCTGGTCAGCTCCAGGAACCCGGCGTCCACGACTCGCCGCTGGTCCTCGGTCGGGCCGCCGTTGCCCAGGTTGTACGACACCGCCGCGTCGGGATCCCCGTTCCTGGAAAGCCGCAGGAAGTAGCGGGAGGCGTACGGGCCGGTGGTCGTCACCGTCCATTCCTTCACCGAGCGGGCGAAGTGGTCGGCCGTGGCCGGATACAGCCGGGCCCTGGCCTGGTCGCCGTGCCGGGCCGCGATCTCCCCGGCCGCGACCAGCCCGGCGATCTCGGCCGCGATCGTGGACGGCGAGTAGCCCGACTGCTCCTCCCACCGCTCCACGCCGAACGCCGGGCCGTGCGACACCAGGAAGTCCGCCGCCGCCCGCACGTCGTGCCACATCCCCGTCAGGCCGGACTGGTAGGCCATCAGGATCGGGTACGCGGTCTCGTCCAGCTGGTCGCCCCCGGAGTCGGGCGCGAGCGCGCCGTTCAGCAGGGAGTTGCGTGGCAGCCGGCCGTCCGGCAACTGCTGGCGCTCCAGCAGGAAACGGGCCGTGGCCCTGGCCGTCGCCACGTCCCCGGCCGCGAGGAACCCGGTGAACGCCTCGTACAGGTCCCGGGAGAACACCTCGCGGTAGGAGCCGAAGTACACCGCCTTGCCGCCGACCAGGTCGCCCGCAGGCACCGCCTGGCCCCACGGGCTGGCCAGGGACGCCACGACCGCGCCGGGGAACGTCTTGTCCTCACTGGCCTTCAGCACGTTGGCCGAGAGCCGGTAGAGGTCGGCGTGCGCGTTCGGCGGGCGCCGCAGGCCCGCGTCGTAGGCCGCCCAGCCGGCCTCGTACTTCGCGCGGACGCTCTGGAACGGCCGGCTCGCGGCCTCGCCCGCGGTCCGCAGGGCGGCGGCCCTGGTGCGGCCGAACCCGAGCGCGAAGGTGACCTCGCCCCGCCCGTCGATCGGCAGCTGGGCGGTGGCCACCACGTTGCCGTCCGGGGCCTCGGCGTAGGGGGTCAGCGTGCGGGCCGCGTCGAGCTGGGCGACGCCGTCGCCGGGGGTGCCCGCGTACCCGACGCTCGCCTGCGGCAGCCGCCGCTCCGCCCGGAGCGCCAGGTGGGTGGGCACGGCGTAGTCGCGGGCCGGGGCGGAGGTCTCGGTGTTCTCGTCGGAGATCACCGGGGCGCCGGTCGGGCCGTCCACGACGCCGTCGTCCGCGCCGCCGTTGGCCTGCCCGCCGCCGCCGTTGCCGTTCACGCTCGCGTCCAGCCGCACGTACAGCTTCAGTCCGGGTGGCTGGAGCCGGGTGCGGACCACGACGGCGTTCCTGTCCGGGTCGGTGACGTAGGTGGTGGTCAGCCGGTAGCGGCCGCTCTTGCTGGTGGAGGTGATCGTGCAGGTCATGCCGGAGCGGTCGGTGGCCACCTGGTACGTGGTGTCACGCGCCTGCAGTTCGGTGAACGTGCTGCCGTCGGTCACGACGAACTGCATGGTCTCCACGTTGGTGTTGTCGATCGTCGGCTCGTAGACGTCGGACAGGACACCGCCCGCGACCGTGTACCAGACCTTGGACGTCCTGTTGGCCGCCGTGCCCACGCAGTCCTTCCTGGCCAGCCCGAAGTGCGACATCGCCCCGGGCCCTCCCGGCGGCTGGGCCATCGCCGCATCGAGGGGCACGACGACGAGCGCGGCGGCGCACATCAGGGCCCACGTCGAGGCAAGGACGGACCGGCGAACGGCGGACATGGCGGCTCCCCTCGCGACCCCCGTACCGTTGAGAGAAGACCCGTGCCCGATCTATGTCAACCCCGTCGGATACCGCATGCCTGCCGCCGTGGCGGGAAGAATCTCCCCGTTGTCCCTATTTGTCGGGCACGGGAGGCATCGACGATGCGGAACGGCCGGACCAGCACGACCCTCACGAGCATGCTGACCGCGGCGGCGCTCCTGATCGCCGGATGCACCTCCGGCGGCGGCGCCGGCGGGGCCGCGGCCCCGGGCAAGCCGGCGGAGCAGGGGCCGATCGCCAAGCTGGCGATCACCCCCGCCCACGGCACCAAGAAGGTCCCCCCGGACACCGGCGTCAGCGTCAAGGTCACCGACGGCAAGGTCACCAAACTGAGCGTCGCCGACGCCAAGGGCCGCGAGGTCCGCGGCTCGGTGGCCGCGGACGGGACCTGGCGTCCCCGGTGGCCGTTACGGCCCTCGTCCGCGTACACCGTGAGCGCGGAGGCCACCGGCACGGACGGCAAGCCGGTCGCGGCGCAGGCGAAGTTCACCACGCTGAAGCCGAAGCGGGTGCTGGAGAGCGGCATGTCGCCTCTCGACGGGGAGAAGGTCGGCGTCGGCATGCCCGTGCAGCTCCTGCTGTCCCAGCCGATCACCGCCAAGCAGGACCGGGCGCGGATCGAGCGGGCGCTGGTGGTGCGCATGTCCAAGCCGGTCGAGGGCGCGTGGAGCTGGGTGAGCGACCGGGAGGTGCAGTTCAGGCCGCGCGAGTACTGGCCCGTCGGGGAGAAGGTCACGGTGGTGGCGCATCTGACCGGGTTGCGCGCCGGTAACGGGCTGTGGGGCACGAAAGACCGCAGCCTGACCTTCACCGTCGGCCCCTCCCATATCACCAAGATCAGCGCCGAGTCCCACCGGGCGGTCGTGCGGGAGAACGGCGAGGTCGTCAAGACCTTCCCGGTCAGCCTGGGCAGGCCGGGCGACGACAGCTACAGCGGCGTCATGATCGCCCAGGAGAAGGACCCCGACATGGTCA
Organism: Nonomuraea sp. SYSU D8015; assembly: GCF_008065375.1. GTDB lineage: Bacteria > Actinomycetota > Actinomycetes > Streptosporangiales > Streptosporangiaceae > Nonomuraea. The sequence continues at coordinate 552,416 of NZ_VJYI01000003.1, read as the reverse complement.
TGGACTCGGCCACCATCGGCGAGCCCGGCGAATACCGCATCCGCACCAAGTGGAACGTCCGCATGACCTACAGCGGCACCTTCGTGCACTCCGCCCCCTGGTCCACAGGCGCGCAGGGCAGCCGTAACGTCAGCCACGGCTGCGTGAACGCCAGCCCGGAGAACGCCCGCTGGTTCTACGACTTCACCCAGCGCGGCGACATCATCGAGGTGACGGGCACCTCGAGGAAGCTGCAGTTCGGCAACGGCCCGACCCCGTGGGCGAAGTCGTGGGAGGAGTGGCTGGCCGGCAGTGCCCTCGGCAAACCCGTCAACGGCTGATGGGTGCGCACGGGCGGGCGCGGAGGCGCAGACTAGGAAGATATCGGTCGCCGTCGACGGAAGGCGTTGAGCTACCGGGTGGTTGCTGACGGAACCGGACGGGGGATGGCCCGGCTTCCCGCCGTCCTGCTGTGGATGCTGGTCTGGATGCTGAACATCTACGAGTTCCTGCTGGCCATCTAGACATGCCCGCCCGGCACCACCAGCCCGGACTCGTACGCGAACACGACCAGCTGCGCGCGGTCACGCACGCCCAGCTTGCCCATCGCCCGGCTCACGTGCGTCTTGGCCGTGGCCCCGCTGATCACCAGATGTTCAGCGATCTCCTCGTTCGACATGCCCCGCCCCACCAAGGCGACGATCTCCTGCTCCCGGCCGGTCAGCCGCTCCAGCCCGGCGGGCACGGAAACCGGCCGCGGCGGTGTGCTGACGTACTCCTCGATGAGGCGGCGCGTCACCGACGGGGACAACAGCGCGTCGCCGCGGGCGGCCACCCGCACCGACTGGAGCAGCTCGCCCGGCTCGATGTCCTTGAGCAGGAATCCGCTGGCCCCGGCCCGCAGCGCGGCGAAGACGTATTCGTCGAGCGCGTAGTTGGTGAGGATCACCACGCGGACCCCGTCGAGCTCCGGGTCGGCGCCGATCCTGCGGGTGGCCTGGATGCCGTCCAGCACCGGCATCCGCACGTCGAGCAGCGCCACGTCAGGCAGCAGCCGCCGGGCCAGCTCCACGGCCTGCGCCCCGTCGCCTGCCTCGCCGACCACGGTGATGTCGTCGGTCAGCTCCAGCAGCGCCTTGAAACCGGCCCGGATGAGCGGCTGGTCGTCGGCCAGCAGGACCCTGATCACGACGACCGCACCGGCACGGGAAGCTCCGCGCGTACGCTGAAGCCGCCGTCCTCGCCCGGCCCCGCCGTGAGCGACCCGCCGACGGCCACCGCGCGCTCGCGCATCCCGATCAGCCCCATTCCCGGCCCCGCCGCGCCGGCTTCGCCGTCGTTGTCCACCCGCAGCACGATTCCCGCCGGATCGTAGCGGACGGCCACCTCGACCGATGCCACCGCGCCCGCGTGACGCAGCACGTTGGTGAGCGCCTCCTGGACGATCCGGTACGCGGCCCGGCCCACCTCGGGCGGCACGGCGTACGGTGTGCCGGTGACGGCATACGACACCCGCAGCCCCGCACCCTCGGCCCGGGACACCAGGCGCGGCAGCGCGGCGAGCCCGCTCTCGACGCCTTCGGGTGCGGTCTGCCGCAGCACGCCGAGCGTGGCCCGGAGCTCGTTCATCGCCTCGTGCCCCGACTCCTTGATGGCCGCCAGTGCCTCGCGGGCCCGCCCGGGGTCGCGATCCAGCAGCTCCATGGCCACCGCGGCCTGCACGTTCACCACGGAGATGCTGTGTGTGAGCGAGTCGTGCAGCTCCTGCGCGATCCACAGCCGCTCTTCACCCGCCCTGCGCAGCGCCGCCTCCTCGCGGGTGCGCTCGGCCTGCTCGGCGCGCTGCTCCACGGCCCGCAGGTACGCGCGGCGGCTCCTGACCACCTCGCCGACCACCACCATCGCCACCAGCCAGCCGCTCAGCAGCGACATCCCGTCGCCGGGCATCGGATCCTGGTCGGCCAGCGCGATGAGCCCGTAGACGCCGGTTCCCAGCGCCGCCGCCAGCCAGATCGCGGCTTTGCGGCGGCCGAGCGCGGCGAGGGTGTAGATCGAGGCCAGCGCGGGCGCGGCGGCGAACACGCCGGGGTAGTGGGCGTAGTAGTAGGCGATCGCGGCGGCCACGGCGACGCTCCCGGCGGCCAGCGGAGCCGCGCGCCGCCAGGCCAGCGACAGCGACGCGACGCCGATCAGCATCAGCCCCGCCGCGTCGAGCGACCGCTCGCCGGGACCGGACCACGACAGGTTCGCGTACGTGCCCCCCATGATCGCCGCCAGCGCACTCACCGCCACGAGGACGTCGATCTTCCGGCTCCGCATGCTCACAACGTAGGCGACGCCGACCCGGCCGGACGTCACCCCCCGGTCGTACGTTTCGGGGGCCGCGCCCGCGATGTACGACCCCGGGAGTACGTCAAGGTGCAGCCCGCCGGGCGACGCCCGGCCGGGGCGTCGTCCCTCAGCATTCTGTGCATGACCTCGACCTCACCCAACTGGATCGTCTGGTCGCTGCGCGTGCCGGCGACCGCCCACCTGACGGGGGTGCTCGGGCAGGCGGTGCTGGCCGGGCTGTTCGTCACCGGCGACGTCGACCTGCTGGCCTGGCACCGGAACAACGGCGGGTTCACGCACAGCCTGCTGTACCTGCAGTTCCTGGCCGCGATCCTGCTGTGGCGGCCGGGCCGCGGGCCGCTCTGGCCCGCCCTGGCCAGCCTCGGGCTCGTGGCGGCGGAGACCGTGCAAGTGGTGCTGGGCCAGTCCCGGGTCATCGCACTGCACTTCCCGCTCGGCATGGCGATCTTCGGGATGTCGGTCATGTTCACCGCCTGGACCTGGCGTACGCTCCGCGGGAACACGGCATGACCGCCGTCTCCAGGAGGGCGTTCCTCGGCGTGCTGGGCGGGGCCGGGCTGGCCGCCACCGGATGCGGCGGGCGCGCTGAGGTCTCGGGGGAGCTCCTCGCCGGCCGGCTGCCGCTGCCCCGGCCCTTCACCGTCCCGCTGCCCGTCCCCGAGGTCACCCGGCCGGTACGCCCGGGCCGCTACGAGGTGACGCAGCGCGTGGCCAGGGTCGAGATCGTCCCCGGCACGACCACCGAGGTCTGGGGCTATGACGGGGCCTTCCCCGGGCCGACCTTCGAGCTGCGGCGCGGCGAGCCCGTCACCGTCGCCGTCCGCAACGAGCTGCCCGTCCCGACCTCCACCCACCTGCACGGCGGCGTCAACCCGCCGGACTCCGACGGCTACCCGACCGACCTCGTCGTACCCGCCGCCTACGGATCGGGACACCAAGGGCACGACCGGCACCGGCACGCGGAGACCCGCCACCACCTCGTGAAGGACTACCACTACCCGCTGGACCAGCCCGCCGCCATGCTCTGGTACCACGACCACCGGATGGACCACACAGCGCCGCAGGTATGGCGCGGGCTGGCCGGGATGGCGCTGGTGCGGGACGCGGAGGAGGACGCGCTGCCGCTGCCACGGGGCGAGCGGGAGCTGCCGCTGATGATCTGCGACCGCTCGTTCGACGAGGACGGCTCCTTCCGCTATCCGGACCTGCACGCGGGCGGCCACTTCGGAAGCGACTACATGGAGGGCGTCGAGGGCGAGGTGATCCTCGTGAACGGGGCGCCCTGGCCGGTCGCCGAGGTGACCGCCACCCGCCACCGATTGCGGCTGCTGAACGCCTCCAATGCCCGTCGCTACCGGCTCGCGCTCACGCCCGGCGGTCGCTTCACCCAGATCGGCAGCGACGCCGGCCTCCTGGCCGAGCCGGTGGCCCACGACACGATTCCGATCGCGCCGGGGGAGCGGTACGACGTGGTCGTGGACTTCTCCGCCTACCCGGTCGGCAGCACGGTCACCCTCGTCAACACCCTGGCAGACGGCCCGGCCCGGAACATCATGCGCTTCGTCGTCGCGCGCCGGGCGGCCGACGACAGCGCCGTGCCGCGCACTCTGACCAGCCCGGAGCGACGGCCTTCGGCGGTGACGACCCGGAGATTCGACTTCCGGAGGACGGACGCCGCCTGGACGATCAACGGCTCTTCCTACCGCCCCGGCGTCCCGCTGGCCCGCCCGCGCCTGGGCACCTCCGAGATCTGGCGCCTCACCAGCGACTTCCACCATCCCGTTCACGTGCATTTGGCCCACTTCCAGGTGGTCGCCCGCAACGGCCGGTCGCCGCTCGCCAGCGACGGCGGCTGGAAGGACACCGTGGACGTGCGCCCCTACGAGGTCGTGGACGTGCTCGTCCGCTTCGCCGGCCACCGGGGCCGCTACATGCTGCACTGCCACAATCTCGAACACGAGGACATGGCGATGATGGCCGACTTCGAGGTGATCTAGCACACCCTGCGGGAGAGAGGTGTGAGCGGGTAGGGAAGACTCTCGTCCAGACGCCTCTGATGGAGAGCTAGGAGCACGCATGCACATCGTACGGTTCGTCAGCCCCCTGACCGGCGTGGACGCGGTCGGCGTCGACGACGGCGCCGACGTGGTCGAGCTGTCCGGGGTCACCACCATCGGCGAGTTGCTGCGGTCGTCGTCCGGGGAGCTGCGCGAGCGCTGCGCGGCGGCAGACGGGACCCGGCACCCGTCGGGCTCGGTACGCAGGCTGGCGCCGGTGGACGGGCTGATGGAGGTCTGGGCGGCCGGCGTGACGTACCGGCGCTCGCGCGAGGCGCGGGTGCTGGAGAGCGAGCGGGCCGCCGACGTGTACGAGCTCGTCTACGACGCCGAGCGGCCCGAGCTGTTCTTCAAGTCGGTGGCGTGGAAGGTGACCGGGGACGGCGGGCGCATCGCGGTGCGGGCCGACTCGGAGATCGACGTGCCGGAGCCGGAGCTGGGCCTCGTGCTCAACACGGCCGGCGAGATCGTCGGCTACACGGTCGTGGACGACGTCAGCTCCCGTACCATCGAGGGCGTCAACCCGCTCTACCTGCCGCAGGCCAAGATCTACCTGGGCGCGTGCGCGGTGGGGCCGGCGATCCGGCCGGCGTGGGAGGTCTCGGATCCGTACGCGCTGGACATCACGCTCACCATCGCCCGGGGCGGGGAGACGGTGTGGGACGGCAAGTCGTCCACGTCCGAGCTGCACCGCCGCCTGGACGAGCTGGCCGGCTACCTGTTCCGCGCCGACGTCTTCCCCGACGGCGCCGTCCTGGCCACCGGCACCAGCCTGGTCCCCGACCTGCCGTTCACCCTCCAGGACGGCGACACCGTCACCATCGGCATCGCCGAGGTCGGCACCCTGACCACCACCGTGGTCAGAGGCGTGCCTTCGTCATAGTCGGCCCGGCTCCGGGGGCAGGCGGAGGTGGCGACGCCGGGTCGCAGTCAACCGGATGCTGGTCGAGCGCCTGACATTGCAGGCCGCCAGTCACCTCCCGTGTCCTGCACAACCTCAAGGAGTTACGACCTCGGGTTCCTGGAAAGGCGGAGATCCGGCTGTTGTTCGTCTTCGATCCCCGCAAGCGTCTGGGTATCTCTCAGGCTCGTGTGTCCCAGATCGAGCACGGTCAGATCGGCGGACTGGACACGTTGCGCGCCTACGTCGTCGCGCTGGACGTTGTGGCCGACTTCGGCGATCACACCGTGAAGGTCGCCTGAAACGGCCCCGGCGACGGCCGAACGCACGGCCGTGACGACCGCCACCACGCCCTCCGGCCGGTCGGTCACACTGCTGCACGCCTGAGAGACTGTCAGCGTGACGGACGTGGTCGACATTTTCACCGATGGCGCGTGCCGCGGCAATCCCGGGCCCGGCGGCTGGGGCGCCGTGCTGCGGTACGGCAAGCATGAGCGGGAGCTGCACGGTGGCGAGGGCGCGACCACCAACAACCGCATGGAGCTGTTGGCCGCGATCATGGCCCTGGAGACGTTGAAGCGGCCCTGCGAGGTCCGGCTGCACACCGACAGCACGTATGTCAGGAACGGGATAACCTCCTGGATCGCTGGGTGGAAGCGCAACGGGTGGCGCACCGCGGCCAAGGAGCCGGTCAAGAACGCCGACCTGTGGCAGCGGCTTGATCAAGCGGCCGGCAGGCACCAGGTCGAGTGGCTGTGGGTGAAGGGCCACAACGGCCACCCCGGCAATGAACGCGCGGATGAACTGGCCCGGCGGGGCTGCGACGAGGTCACGAGCGGGAGCCGGTAGCTCACGGTGCTCCGCCCAGCAGCACAGCCGCGATAGTGGTCACAGACATGGCGTCGCCCCGCCACGGGTCCAAGAGCGTCAATCGTGATAAGTCCGGACGTAGTCGAACTTGGCGACCGCACCTGCCCTGTTCATCGAGACCAGCCCGATCTTGAGCTTGTCCTTCGCGGGAAGCGTCCACACCCCGTTCCAGACCCACTTCGAGCCGTCCCGGCTGGTCGCCGCCCGCACCTCGACCTCGTTGTCCGCCGCATCGTGGTGGTACGACATCCGCAACCACATGGTCGAAGCCGCCGGACCGCCGAACATCGGGCCGCTGAAGACGGCGGTCGGCGGGGTGGTCGTCGGCCGCTCGCCCTCCTTCAGGAACTCGCTCACCTGGAGCACGGCCCCATTGCCCCGGGCCAGCGGCAGCACCGAATGCGTCATCTTGAAATAGCGGTCGTCGTTCTCGTACAGCACCAGGCCGGCCTGCTGGTTGCCCAGCGTCGGCGCGAAGTCGAGCTTCGTCTCCACCGTGAAGTCGCCCTCGGGCGCGTCCCGCAGCAGGACCGACGCCGTGTTCGTGGTCCGGTGCAGGTCGGCGTTCTGGGTGGGCCAGGACAACACGCCGCCGCCCACACTGACGCCGGCCGCCGGGCCGCGGACCCACTGCCACTTCGCGTCGATGGCCGTGCCGTCGAACTCGTCGCTGAAGGCCGGCAGCAACTCGCCGGGCCGGGGCTCGGGCACCCGTGACGTGACCGGCGTATACAGCTTGGCGGCGCCCACGTTGTCGGCGTCGGCGGCTCCGCGGGCGACCGCGCCCACCGCGCCGGGGCGGGCGGCGGCCTGCGGGAGGCGGCGCGTCTGCTCGGCCACGGGGTCGCCCAGTTTGTCCGCGCTCACCTGGACGGTCAGGTCACGGCCGCGCAGCTCGGCCACCACCGTGTGCCAGGTGCCGAAGTCGAAACCGGCGGGCAGCGCCGTCACCTGCCGGCCGCGGCTCAGGCCGCCGATCACCACGTCGGTGACCAGGGCGCCCCTGTCCTCATCGAGCCAGGCCGTCACATGGTTGAGGCGGTTGACGTGGGCGAGCGTGAGCCCGGCCGCGCCCGACGAGACCCGCAGGTCCGCCTGGGCCCGGACGCCGGCGGTCGTGGTCCTTCGAGTGGAGGTCACGTAGGAGAGGGCGCCGGCGTGGGAGACGTAGCCGCGGGCGTCCTGGCCGGTTCTGATCCACCAGCCGGGATCCGCGCGCCAGCCGGACAGCGAGCCCTCGCCGAACGTGCCGCCCGCGTCGTACGAGCCCACCGGCCCCGGCTGCGCGCCCTCCGACGGACCGGCGCCGGCGCGGACCACGGGCCAGCCGTCGATCCAGTCCAGCCGGTCGATCAGCAGCGGGCGCTTGGTCAGGCCCGACGGGCCGTTCGGGATCGGCGGGAAGTCCGGGTCGGCCGTCGAGATGGCGTGGTAGACCAGCCAGTCCTGGCCGGACAGGTCCGTCACGAAGCCGTTGTGGCCGGGGCCGGTCCAGCGGTTGCCGTTCGGGCCCGCCACGATGGCGCCCTTGGAGGTCGGCTCCATCAGGTCCACGCCCTCGTCGTCGGTGAACGGGCCGAGCGGGCTCGTGGAGCGGCCGGCCTTCACCTGGTAACCGCTGTAGGAGCCGTCGCAGCAGCCGGCGTCGGAGTAGAAGAGGTAGTAGAAGACGCCGCGGCGGACGACGTACCCGCCCTCCAGCCGGCGGCCCCTGGCCACCTGCGTCGCCGGTCCCTCGACGCGGGTGGCGTCGGCGTTCATCCTCGCGACGCAGATGGTGTCGTAGCTGCCCCAGTACATGTAGTGGGCGCCGTCGGCGTCGGTGAACTGCGCCTGGTCGATGGTGAAGGTCGGGCACGAGGCGTCGGCGGAGGCGATCACGGTGCCCGCGTCCGTCCACGGGCCGGTGGGGGTCGGCGCGGTCGCGAGGCCGACGCCGCCGGAGGCCAGCGAGTAGTAGACGTAGTACCTGCCGTTGATGTAGCGGACGTCCGGCGCCCACAGGCGGGCGCCGTTGTGCCAGGCGGGCTTGGTCGCGGGGGTGAACACCTCGCCGGCGTACTCCCAGGTCGCCAAGTCCTTGGAGCGGAGGATCGGCAGCATCCGCTCGCCGGCTTCGCCCTTGCTCTGGAAGACCGGGTTCTGGGTGCCGTACGCGTACCAGAGTCCGTCCTTGGCGTGGATCACCGTCGGGTCGGGGAACGCGTCGACCACGCCCGACGACACGGGGTTGGTGAACATCCCGGTCAGCAGAGCGGTGACGGCTAAAGCGATTTTCACGTGTTCTCCTTTTCGAAGGAGCTCAGAGTGGGGTCGTAGTCGAGGGCGCCGATGTCGTACATCGGGGTCATCCAGTGGTAGAAGTTGTCGCCCCGCTCGCGCAGCAGGTCGTACAGGCGGCGCATGAGGCGGCGGCGCACGGGGGCCAGCTCGGGGTGGGTGTACCGGTTGCTGAGCTCATGTGGGTCGGCGTGCAGGTCGTACAGCTCGTTGAGCGACTCCGGGTTGACGACGAGCTTGTAGCGGTCGTCGCGGATCATCCGCTGCGGATAGGGGAAGTGGTGGCCGTGGAACTCGGCCATCAGCTCGGCGGGCCACTCCGGGTGCTCGCCGCGGACCAGAGGCACCAGGCTGCGGCTGTCGACGGCGGGCTTGGTGTCGCAGCCGGCCAGGTCCAGGATCGTCGCGGTGCAGTCGGTGAGCGTCACGAATTCGTTCCTGACCTGCGGTTCCGCACCGGGGATCCGGACGATGCCGGGGATGCGGTAGATGTCCTCGTACATCGCCGGGCCCTTGTCGTGGAGGCGGTGGGCGCCGGTGAACTCGCCGTGGTCGGCGGTGAAGAAGACCGAGGTCTGATCGGTCAGCCTCAGCTCGTCCAGGCGGTCCAGGATCCGGCCGATCTGCTGGTCGATCAGCGTGACGTAGCCCCAGTAGACGGCGATCAGCTTGCGGGTGACCCCGATGGGGATCGTGTCGAACGTCCAGTGCTCGCTGTAGTTGCGCTGCACCGGCGGCTTTCCCTCGAACGTCTCCGCGATCGACGGCGGCAGCTCGACCAGGCTCGGGTCGTACATGTCGAAGTACTCGTCCGGCAGCAGGTACGGCAGGTGCGGCCCGAAGAAGTGCGTGGCCAGGAAGAACGGCCGGCCGTCGGCGGCATAGCGGTCGAGGTGCTCGATGGCCCGGGTCGCCAGGTAGTGCTCGAACGTCGCCTCCACCGGCTGGTGCAGCCGCGCGGCGAGCAGGTTGCCCGGGTTGCCGTTGGGCGTGGTGCCGCGGATCAGATCCGAGATCCGGTACGGCGGCAGCCCCCGCTCTTCCAGGTACGACAGGTAGTCGGGGTGGTCGACCGGGTTGTGCCAGCCGGGCAGGTCGGGGCCGTCGAAGCCGTAGGAGGCGGCGTTGCGGCTGGTGCCGCCGTGCCACTTGCCGATCAGGCCCAGCTGGTAGCCGCGCTCCTTCAGCGCGCCGGGGAAGGTGAACGCGTCCTCTCGCAGGTCCTCCAGGTAGCCGACGTTGCGTTCGTAGTTCGCCAGCAGCCGGTGCCGGAACGGGGCCTGCCCGGTGAGCAGGCTGGCCCGCGCGGGCGTGCAGATGGCCGTCGGCGTGTAGAACCGGTCGAACCGCGTGCCGGTCGCGGCCAGCGTGTCCAGGTTGGGCGTGGCCACGTGCGGGTTGCCGTAGCAGCCCAGGGTGTCGACACGGTGCTGGTCGGTCATCAGGAACAGCACATTCACTTCGCGAAGGCCTTTTCGTAGAGGTCGCCGGTGTAGTAGGTGGCCGGGTCGGGCCGTGACTTGAGCTGGCCGGTGCTGACGAAGAAGTCGCCGAGGCTGTTGAGCCACTTGGCGACCGTGCCGTCCTTGGTCTTGGCGACCAGGTCGGCCGTCGTCATCGTCTGGACGTTCGCCGCGTCGGCCTTGACCTTGGCCGGGTCGAGCTTGAGCAGCGTGGCCGCCTCGGTGACGGACTCCTCGGGGTGCGCGGCCCGCCAGTCGTTGGCCTCCTGCAGCACCTTGATCACCTTGCTGGTGAGCTCCTGGTCCGTCTTCGGCCCCGACACGAACGCGGTCGGGAACGAGCTGTCGGGGAACTCTTTGGTGCTGGCGATCTCCACCAGCCCGGGCACCTTCTGCTTGATCGTGTCGATCAGCGGGTACCAGATGCCGGCGCCGTCGATCTGCCCCGCCGAGAACGCCGACACCACGGTGGCCGGGTCCATCGGCACCTTCTGGATGTCGCTCGTGGTCATCCCGGCCTTCTTCAGCGCCAGGTTGAGCACCATGTCGCCGGAGGTGCCCTCCGGCACGCCGACCTTCTTGCCCTTCAGCGCCTGCATGCTGGTGACGCCCGGCCGGCCGATGACGCGGTCGGCGAAGGCGAGCGTGTTGATCGCGACGACCTTGGCCTTGCCCGACGCGGGCAGCCACATGGCGCCGGGGCCGATGTAGCCGAAGTCGAGGTCGCCTGCGCCGAGCGCCTGGATCTGCAGCGGCCCGTTGGTGAAGACCTTGATCTCGGGGGTGAGCCCCTGCTTCTCCCACAGGCCCTGCTTGTCGGCGATCGCAAGCAGGCTCGCGCCGTTGTAGTCGCTGATGTAGCCGAAGCGGACCGTGGTGCCGTCGTCGGAGCAGGCGGTCACGGAGAGTGCCATCAGGGTCACCGCCGTGGCGGCCGTCAGGGCGCGGCGAAGAGAACGCATGGCGGGTCAGTCCTTTCTGGGGGGTGTTATGCGGCCTGGGGCTGGTGGTAGACGCCGTGCCAGACCTCGTTGCGGATCCGCGCGAACTCCGGTGAGAGGCGCATCTCCTCGGTTCTCGGGTACGGCAGGTCCACGTCGACGATCTGCTGGATGCGGCCGGGCCTGGCGGCCATGACGACCACGCGCCTGGCCAGGTAGACGGCCTCGTCCACGTCGTGGGTGATGAACATGACCGTGCGCTGCTCCTGGCTCCAGGTGTCGAGCAGCTGGTCCTGCAGCTGGACGCGGGTCAGCGCGTCGAGTGCGCCGAACGGCTCATCCATGAGCAGGACCTGCGGGTTCACCGCGTACGCGCGGGCGATCGCGCAGCGCTGCTTCATGCCGCCGGACAGCGTCTTCGGCAGCGCGTCGGCGAAGTCGGACAGCCCGACGAGCTCGATGGCGTGCTCGGCCCGCCGCCTGCGCTCGTCGGCCGGCAGCTCCATGAGCTTCAGCCCGAACTCGACGTTCTTGCGCACGGTCAGCCACGGGAACAACGCGTACTGCTGGAAGATCACCCCGCGGTCCGGCCCGGGACCGGGGACCGGCACGCCGTCCACCAGCACCTCGCCCGAGGTGGGCTCGACCAGCCCGGCGGCCATGCTCATCAGCGTGCTCTTGCCGCACCCCGACGGGCCCACGACCGTGACGAACTCGCGGTCGGCGATGTCCAGCGACACGTGGTCCAGCGCGGTGAACGTGCCCTCCTTCATCGGGTAGGTCTTGACGACGTTCTTGAACGAGATTTTCGTGCTCAACGGCGCTCCTGCCAGTTGGTGAGGCGTCGCTCGGCGAGCAGCAGCAGCCGGTCCATCACGAGGCCGAGCACGCCGATGGCGATCAGGCCCACGAAGATCGTGGACAGGTCGTAGTAGAGCTGGGCCTGCTGCATGCGGAAGCCCAGGCCCTCCTGGGCGGCGATCAGCTCGGCGGCGACCAGCGTGCCCCACGCCGAGCCGAGCCCGACCCGCATCCCGACCAGGATGAACGGCGTGGACGCCGGCACCACGACCTTGAGGAAGATCGTCCGGTCGGACGCGCCGAGCACGCGGGCGGCGTTGATCAGCGTCTTGTCCACGTCCACCACGCCCTGGAACGTCGCCACGACGCTGGACAGGAACGACGCCAGGAAGATGACGAAGACCTTCGGCACCTCGCCGATGCCCATCAGCACGATGGCGAGGGGGATGATCGCCAGGGGCGGGATGGTGCGGAAGAACTGCACGTACGGCTCCAGCAGGCCGCGCGCGGTGGCGTACCAGCCCATGAGGAAACCGATCGGGATCGCCAGCAGGGTGCCCAGCAGGAAGCCGAGCAGCACCCTGCGCAGGCTGGCGAGTGCGTCGTCCAGGAGCGTGCCGTCCGCGATCAGCTCGCCGGCCTTGGCCGCCACCTGCAGCGGGGTGGGCAGGCCCTGCACGCCGACCGTGGCCAGCAGCGTCCACACGACGAGGCCGATGACGACCGCGATCAGGTTGAGCGTGAGGGCGCGGCTGGAGCGCCTGGGCTCACGGCGCGCCGCCGGTGTCTTGCTCAGCGCGCTGAGCTGGGTCATGACTGCCTCGTATCGTTCATGGGGCTCGTCTCGTTCTCATTCCTGGGAGTCTCTTGCGCGAGATCCGGGCCGGCCGGATAGCGGGAGAGCAGGGGGGATTCGTGGAGCACCAGCGCGATGCCGCCGAGGGCGCCCGCGGCCTCGCCGAGCGTCGCCCGGCGGAGGCTGACCCGGTGCCTGGAGATCGGCATGACCCGGGCGCGCAGGGTGCGCTCGATCGGGTCGATCAGCGCGGCGCCGGTCTCGGCCAGCTCGCCGCCGATCACTATCACGCTGGGGCCGATCGCGTTGCACAGCGCCGCCAGCACGCCGCCGATGCTCGCGCCGACGTCCGCCAGCAGGCCGAGCGCGGTGGCGTCGCCCTCCTTGATGGCCTTGACCAGCTCGGGAACGTCGTCGGCCCGGCCGCCCGCGGCGCGGTAGGCGTCCAGCACGGCTCTTATCGAGGCGACGGTCTCCAGGCAGCCGGAGCCGCCGCACGAGCAGGGCGCCCCCTGGGGGTCGACCGTGATGTGGCCGAACTCGCCCGACAGTCCGTACGCGCCGCGGTGCAGCGAGCCGGCGACCACGAGCCCGCCGCCGACGCCGTGGGACAGGCGCAGGTACAGCACGTCCTGACCGCCCGCGGCCGCTCCCCAGATCGCCTCGCCCAGCGCGGAGAGCCTGGCGTTGTTGTCCAGCAGCACGGGCACGCCGAACCGCTCGCGGAGCAGGACCTGCGCGGGGTGGGGCGCCGTCTCGCCTGCGCCGTCCTGGGCGGCGGTGGGGGAGTCCTCGCGGGCCTCCGGGCCGCCGACGGGGCCGACCACGCCGGCGCCGATGGCGCTGAGCGCGCCCAGCCGCAGGCCGCCCTCGCTGAGCGAGCCGATGAGCCGCTCGGCCAGATCCACCCGCTGCTGCCACGGCAGGTCGGCGTCGTGCGGCTCGCTGGCCGCGCCGACGATCTCGTGCGCCAGGTTGACGGCCGCGACGTGCACCGCGCGGCGGGCGAAGTCGATGCCGATGGCCTGCCCGGCGTCCGGGTTAAGGGTCAGCGTCTCGGCCGGCCGCCCGCGGCCGCGCGGCACGTCGTCCTGGTGGGTGGCGGTGACGACGGCGCCGCTGGACACGAGCTCGGCGAGGATGTCGTACAGGGTGGTGCGCGACAGCCTGCAGAGCTTGCCCAGCTCGCCGCGGCTGAGCGGCCCGTGCTTGCGCAGCAGCCCGAGCACGAGCTCTTCGTGTCCGCGCCGCAGCTGTGACAGGGGGCCACGGGGTTGTGACATACCGCCGAGTCTGCCGACGTCCGCTGTTTTTCGTCAATAACCCGGAAAAAAACCTACCCAGGGCGACATCGACGCGGTGAGCTGCGGAAACGTGGGTGCGAAAGGATTCGCGCAACTCGTAACGTTCCCGTAACGGGCCGTGCGCCACCCGGGGCGCCGCAAGCCGGGCTCTTGACCTTTGTTTGGTTAGTCGCCAAATTAAAGAGGTCTGAGCCGACCTTTTGGAGTGCGACCATGAGGCGTGTGCTGCAGGTGCTCCTGGCCATGCTCGTGACCTGCGGCACGCTGGTCGCGCCCGGGGATGCCCGGACGGCGGGCGAGGTCACGTACGACAGGTATTCGCTGATGATCGACGGCCGCCGCATCGTGCTGCAGGCGGCCGAGTTCCACTACTTCCGGCTCCCGAGCCCGCACCTGTGGCGGGACGTGCTGGAGAAGTTCAAGGCGGCCGGCTTCAACGCGGTCTCGCTCTACTTCTCATGGGCCTACCACTCGCCCGCGCCCGGCGTGTACGACTTCACCGGCGTCCGCGACGTGGACCGGCTCCTGCGGACCGCCCACCAGGCCGGACTGTACGTGATCGCCCGGCCGGGGCCGTACATCAACGCCGAGAGCAGCGGCGGCGGCCTGCCCGCCTGGGTGAAGACCGTGCCGGGACGGGCCCGCAGCAGCGAGGCCGGATACCGGGAGGCCTACCGCGAATGGCTGCACCGGATCAACCCCGTCATCGCCAGGCACCAGGTCGGCGAGGGCGGGCCGGTGATCCTCTACAACGCCGAGAACGAGTACCAGGTCAACACCGACGCCGCCTACATGCAGGACATCCAGGACCAGGCCCGGGCGGACGGCATCGACGTGCCCATCACGACCAACGACTGCTGCGACGGCGGGAGCTGGAGCTCGACGTGGGCCACCGGGCCGGGCGCCGTGCAGATCCCCGGCATCGACGACTACCCGCAGTCCTTCGAGTGCGCCGACCCGGGCCTGTGGGGGCCGTGGGGCGAGGGGGTGACCGAGCGGTTGCGCGACGACATCCCCGTGTTCGCCGCCGAGTACCAGGCCGGCGCGATCGACGTGGGTGACGCCGGCTACGACAAGTGCCGCGAGCTGACCGGCCCGGCCTTCATGAAGTATTTTTACAAGAACAACCTGGTCACGACCGGGGCGACGATGTTCTCGTATTACATGGGGTACGGCGGCACGAACTGGGGCTGGCTCGCCCAGCCCAACGACGTCTACACCTCCTACGACTACGGTGCCGCGATCACCGAGGCCCGGCGGCTCACCCCCAAGTACGACGAGTTCAAGCGCCAGGGCTACTTCCTGCAGGCCGTCACTCCGATCGCCAAGACCGACCCGGTGGCCGCGCCGCCCGCCTCCGACAACCCCGCGCTGACCACCGCGGCGCGCGCCAACCCGGACACGGGCACCCAGTTCGTCCTGGTCAAGCACACCGACCGGGCGGCGACCAGCACGGACGCGGCCACGCTCGACTGGCCCGCCCCCGACGGCCGCCACCGGGTGCCGGTCCAGGTCAAGGGGCGCGACGCGCACGTCATCGTCGCCGGCTACGATCTCGGCGGCCAGCGCCTGACCCTGTCCACGTCCGAGATCATGACCCACGCGGCCATCGGCGGCCGGGACGTCGCCGTCCTCTACGGCACGGCGGGCTCGCCCGGCGCGACCGTCCTGCGGTACGGGTCCGAGCCGCGGGTCACGGTGCTCGACGGCCGCGTGTCCAGCACCTATGCGGGCGGCGATCTGCGGCTCGACTACTCCCACGACGGGCTGGCGAGAGTGCTGATCAGCGGTGGCGGGCGGCGGCCGCTGCTGCTCCTGATCGGGACGGACGAGGAGGCGGCGCGGTTCTGGCGGGCGGACACGGCGTCGGGCCCCGTGCTGGTGCGTGGCACGGACCTCGTGCGCTCGGCCTCCGTGAGCGGCGACACCGCGCGCCTGGTGGCCGACGTGGGGACGGGCGCCGGGCAGGTGGAGGTGTTCGCGCCTCCGCAGGCCCGCCGTCTGCGGATCGGCACGCAGGACGTCCGGGTGACCCGCACCCGGAGCGGCTCGCTGCTCGGCAGCACGCGCCCGCCCGGCCCCGCGCCGCTGCCCGCGCTGACCGGCTGGCGCGCCCACGTCGAGTCCCCGGAGGCACAGCCGGGCTTCGACGACTCCCGCTGGACCGTCGCCGACAGCACCACGACCACCAGCCCGCACCCGCCCAAGACCCTGCCCGTCCTGTACGCCGACGACTACGGCTACCACTACGGCAACGTCTGGTACCGCGGCCACTTCACCGCTACCGGCGCCGAGACCACCATCGACCTGAACGCGATCACCGGCAAGCGCGGCAACTACCTGGTGTGGCTGAACGGCCGCTACCTCGGCTCGGCGGCCGGCGGCGTCCAGGCCGACTCGGGCGACCAGTGGACCCCGCCCAACCCCGACCCAGGCCCCGGCCACTTCGCGATCCCCGCCGGCCTGCTCAAGCCGGGCGTCGACAACGTGATCGCCGTCCTCGTCGCGAACATGGGGCACAACGACGACTGGATCGCCGACGACCTGCGCTTCAAGCAGCCCCGCGGCCTGGTCGCCGCCGCCATCGGCGGCACCCCGATCAGCTGGCGCATCCAGGGCGCCGCCGGGGTCGACCCCGTCCGCGGCGGGCTCAACAACGGCGGCCTGTACGGCGAGCGCACCGGCTGGCACCTGTCGGCTCATCCCGACAAATCATGGAAAACAGCCAACCCAGCCGCTGCACCCCTGATACCCGGCGTCACCTGGTACCGGACCTCGTTCCGGCTGGACCTGCCCGAAGACCAGGACGTCCCCGTCGGCCTCCGCTTCGGCGGCGACCCGTCACCCGCGTACCGCGTGCAGATCTTCCTCAACGGCTGGAACGTCGGCCAGTACGGCGGCGACATCGGGCCCCAGAAGGAGTTCTCGCTCCCGGCCGGCCTGCTGCAGGAGCGCGGCGCCAACACGCTCGCCCTGGCAGTGACCGCCGAGCAGCCCCTTCCCGGAGGCCCGGGCCCGATCAGCCTGTTCGCCTACGGCAACGTCCGGGTGCGCTAACCGCGCTCGGGCACGGCCATCTCGGTGAGCTCGGACCAGTCGTCCTGCGGGATCGTGGTGTTGACGATGCGGGGCGTCTCGGCCAGGTGCTGCGGCAGCACGCGCTGGGCCTGCTCGAAGTGGTCGGACTGCACGTGCGCCACGGCCGCCGCGTCGTCGCGGAACGCCTCGACCAGGACGTACTCGTTCGGGTCCGCGACACTGCGCGACCAGTCGAACCACAGGCAGCCAGGCTCGGCGCGGGTCGCCCGGGTGAACTCGCCGGCGATCTCCGGCCAGCGGTCGGCGTGCTCGGGCAGGATGCGGAACTTCGCGGTAATGAAGATCATCGAGCTGTCTCCGTAGATCGGTTACGAGGTGAGCTTAGTGGCGAGCCGATTCCATGTATCTCATGTAGGAAAAGTTGACTTTACGCTCACGGGTCCGTAGCTTCGTAGCCATGAGCGAGGGCTTTTACCTGACCCGGCGCCCGCACGTGGACTTCGGCCACGTCGCCAGCGCGCAGTGTCGCTGATCACGCACCGCAGGCAGACCTCTTCTCCCTCTCCAGAGGAACCCATCGTGATCACATTCAGACATGCCCTCATGGCCGCGCTGCTGCCCGCCCTTCTCGCCGGTTGCGGCGGCGCCGAGGCGACAGCCGCAGGCCCGGAGGTGAAGGTGCTGCGCTACCAGGGCAGCGTGGGCACCGTCACCTTCCCCGAACTGGCCGAGGAGCTGGGCTTTCTCGGCGACGTCAAGCTGAAGTGGGTGGGCAACACCACCTCCGGGCCGCAGGACATCCAGTCGGCGGCCACCGGGCAGACCGACTTCGGCGGCGCCTTCGACGGCGCGATCGTCAAGCTCAAGGCGGCCAAGGCCCCGATCAGGGCGGTGATCGGCTACTACGGCTCCGACAAGGACACCTTCAACGGCTACTACGTGACCGAGAACAGCCCCATCAAGACCGCCCGCGACCTCATCGGCAAGAAGATCGGCGTCAACACGCTCGGCGCCCACCACGAAGCCGTCATCAAGGAATATCTCAGGCGTGAGGGGCTGACGCCCGAGGAGGCCAAGCAGGTCCAGCTCGTGGTGATCCCCCCGGTCAACACCGAGCAGGCGCTCCGGCAGGGCCGGCTCGACGTCGGCACGCTCGGCGGCCTCCTCAAGGACAAGGCGCTCGAACGCGGCGGGCTGCGGCCGCTGTTCACCGACGTGGACCTGCTCGGCCCGTTCACCGCCGGATCCGTCGTCCTGCGCGAGGACTTCATCGCCGAGAACCCGACCACCACCAGGACCTTCGTGACCGGCTTCGCCAAGGCCATCGAATGGGCGCAGACCCACTCACGCGAGGAGGTCATCGCCACGTTCGAGCGGATCATCGCCAAGCGCGGCCGCAACGAGAGCGCCGACGCCGTCCGGTTCTGGAAGAGCACCGGCATCGCCGGCAAGGGCGGCGTGATCGCCGAGAAGGAGTTCCAGACCTGGATCGACTGGCTCGAACGCGAAGGCGAGATCAGACCCGGCCAGGTCAAGGCGGCCGACCTCTACACCAACACGTTCAACCCTTACGCCGGCGGGAGCGGATCGTGAGCAAAATCGGCATCAGGAGCGTCACCAAGACCTTCCAGGTCAGGGACTCGGGCGAGCCGCCGTTCACCGCGCTGTCCGGCGTGGACCTCGAGGTGCGCGAGGGCGAGTTCCTCACGCTCGTGGGCCCCAGCGGCTGCGGCAAGTCCACGCTCCTCGACCTGGTCGCCGGCCTCACGCACCCGACGGCAGGGGAGATCCTCATCGACGGCGCCCCGGTCACGGGTCCCGGACTCGACCGGGGGATCGTCTTCCAGCAGTACGCCCTGTTCCCGTGGCGCACCGCCCAGGCCAACGTCGAGTTCGGGCTGGAGGCCAAGGCCGTGCCCCGCAAGGAGCGGGCCCACCGGGCCCGCGACCACCTCGCGCTCGTCGGCCTGTCCGGGTTCGAGGACCGCTACCCGCACGAGTTGTCCGGCGGCATGCGGCAGCGGGTGGCCATCGCCCGCAGCCTCGCCTTCGACCCCGACGTGCTGCTGATGGACGAGCCGTTCGCCGCGCTGGACGCGCAGACCCGCGAGTCCCTGCAGGAGGAGCTGGTACGCGTCTGGCAGCACACCGGCAAGACGGTCGTCTTCATCACCCATGGCATCGACGAGGCCGTCTACCTGGGGCAGCGGATCGCCGTCATGACGTCGAGACCCGGCCGGATCAAGGAGGTCGTCGAGGTCGCGTTCGACTCGCGTGAGGGCGACCTGCGTGCCGACCCGGTCTTCGGCGAGTACCGCCACCACGTGTGGAAGCTGCTGCGCGACGAGGTGGCCGCCGCCCAGATTCAGGAGCGGACGGTGGTGACGTCCCATGGCTGACAGCCGACAGGACACCGCGCTCGCCGGGGACCTGCACTGGTACGACCTCCCGGACGACGAGGCCCAGGCCGACGGGGCGCACGACGGCACGGCAGCCGGCGAGGCGCGGGCCGGGGAGCGTGGCGGCGCTGCCGGTGGCTCGCGGGCCGGGAAGCGCCATGGGTCGGCCGTCGGCGGCCGGATCCGGCGGGCGGCCGTGAACTCCACGGCCATCCTGCTCCTCCTGGCCGCCTGGGAGACCCTCCCCATGCTCGGCGTCGTGGACCGCGTCTTCGTGCCTCCGCTCTCGGACGACCTCGTCGCCTGGTACGACCTCCTGATCAGCGGCGAACTCCCCGAGCACCTCCAGGCGTCCCTGGCCCGCTCCCTGGCCGGCTTCGGCCTGGCCATCCTGCTGACCATCCCGCTCGGCCTGCTGATCGGCTGGTACCGGCCCGTGGCCGACTTCCTCACCCCGCTCCTGGAGCTGTTCCGCAACACCTCGGCGGTGGCGCTGCTGCCGGTGTTCACGCTGATCCTCGGCATCGGCGAGACCACCAAGATCACGTTCGTGCTGTACGCGTGCTCGTGGCCGATCCTGCTCAACACCATCAGCGGCGTGCGGACCGTCGAACCCCTGCTCATCAAGTCCGCCAGGTCCATGGGCCTCGGCCCGTTCCGGCTGTTCCAGAAGGTGATCCTGCCCGCCGCCGTGCCCACGATCTTCACCGGCGTCCGGCTGGCGGGCGCGTACTCGATCCTCGTGCTGCTGTTCGCCGAGATGGTCGGCGCCAAGGCCGGGCTCGGCTACCTCATCCTGGACACCCAGTCCAGCTTCCGCATCCCCGACATGTACGCGGGCATCATCACGATCTCCGTGCTGGGCCTGCTGTTCAACCTGCTGCTGGTCGCCGTCGAGCGCCGCTTCTCCACCTGGAGGACCACGTGACGAGAAAGCTCCATCTCAACGCCTTCCTCATGGGGGTGGGCCACCATGAGGCGGCCTGGCGGCACCCGCGCACCGAGCCGGCCCGCCTCACCGACGTCCGCCACTACCAGGAGCTGGCCAGGATCGCCGAGCGCGGCAGGCTGGACTCGGTTTTCCTCGCCGACGGCGTGGCCCTGCAGGGCGACGTCGCCCACAACGCGCTCGGCGGCCTGGAGCCGCTGACGTTGCTGTCGGCCCTGGCCACGGTCACCGACCACATCGGGCTCATCGCCACCGTGTCGACGACGTACAACGAGCCTTTCCACGTGGCACGCACGTTCGCCTCGCTCGACCACATCAGCGGTGGCCGGGCCGGCTGGAACATCGTCACCTCGGCCGGCGAGGCCGAGGCCCGCAACTTCGGCGTCGAGCGGCCCACGCACTCCGCCCGCTACGCCAGGGCCACCGAGTTCCTGGAGGTCGTGCGCAAGCTGTGGGACAGCTGGGAGGACGACGCGATCGTGGGCGACCGCGTCGGCGGGCGATACGCCGACACCGGGAAGATTCACACGATCGAGCACGCGGGCGAGCACTTCGCGGTGCGCGGCCCGCTCAACACCTCCCGCCCGCCCCAGGGCCACCCGCTCCTGGTGCAGGCCGGGTCGTCGGAGGACGGCAAGGAGTTCGCGGCCCGCCACGCCGAGGCCGTCTTCACCGCCCAGCAGACGCTCGCCGAGGGGCGGGAGTTCTACGCCGACCTCAAGGGCCGGCTGGCGGCGTACGGCCGGCGGCCCGACGAGCTGCTGGTCCTGCCGGGGATCTCGCCGGTCATCGGCTCGACCGAGCGCGAGGCGCTGCGGCTGGAGAAGGAGCTGGAGGACCTCATCATCCCCGCGTACGGGCTGGCGCAGCTCTCCCACATGACCGGCATCGACCTGACCGAGGACGCGCTGGACGGGCCGCTGCCCGACGTGCCCGTTGAAACCGAAGGCGCCCAGAGCCGCCGCAAGCTGGTCGTGGACCTGGCCAGGCGCGAGCGCCTCACGGTCCGGCAGCTCCTCGGCCGCCTGGCCGGCGGGCGCGGCCACCGCGTCGTCGCCGGCACCCCCGAGCAGATCGCCGACCAGCTCCAGGAGTGGTTCTTCGGCGGCGCTGCCGACGGGTTCAACATCATGCCGCCCATCCTGCCCGGCGGCCTGTCCGACTTCGTCGACCACGTGGTGCCCGAGCTGCGGGCGAGAGGGTTGTTCCGGCACGAGTACGAGGGGCGCACGCTCCGCGACAACTACGGTCTGGCCCGGCCCCGGTCCCAGTACGCGGAGCGGCAGCTGGCGGTGGCCGGATGAGCCGCATCGCCACACTGGTCGGCAATCCCCGGGAGGGCTCCAGGACGCTGGCCGTCGCCGTAGCGGCCGCCGAGGCGATCGCGGCGCGCCTCGGGAGCACCGGGCACCACGAGATCGTGGACCTGTCGGCGCTCGGCCCGCACCTGCTCTCACCCGGCGCCTCGTCCGGGGTGGAGACGGCGCTGGAGCTGGTCGCGGAGTCGAGCGTGCTCGTGGTGGCCAGCCCCATGTACAAGGGCACCTACACCGGGCTGCTCAAGTCCTTCCTCGACCGCCTGCCGCCGGACGCGCTGGCAGGCAAGACGGCGCTCCCGCTGCTGGTCATGGGGAGCGCCAGGCACGCGCTGGCGGTCGAAGTGCACCTGCGGCCGCTGCTCGTGGAGCTGGGCGCCACTGTGCCCAGCCCGGGGCTGGCGGTGCTCACGGCGCAGCTGCCGAACCTGGACGAGGTCGTGACGCGCTGGGCGGACCGGGTCGTCCCGCAGGTGTCACTCGGGGAGAGGGCACTGGCGTAGAACACCAGGCGGTGGCCGCCGGCAGGCGGCCACCGTTGACGCATCCACGTTCTTCCTCATACTGTTCTAGAAGACTAGAACTCAAGCGAGAGGAGCCGACGATGCACGGACAAGCCGTGCGGACACCGCTCACCGGGCGGACGGGGCCGTACTTCGGCGGGTTCGGCGGCCGGTTCATCCCGGAAGCGCTGGTCGCCGCCCTGGAGGAGCTGGACGCCGCCTACCGGGACGCGTTGTCGGATCCGGACTTCATGGCGCGGCTCGACGAGCTCCACCGCACGTACGTGGGCCGGCCGAGCGTGATCACCGAGGCTCCCCGCTTCGCGCGGCACGCCGGAGGCGCGCGCATCCTGCTCAAGCGCGAGGACCTCAACCACACCGGCGCCCACAAGATCAACAATGCGATGGGCCAGGCGCTGCTCACGCTGCAAATGGGCAAGACCCGCGTCATCGCCGAGACGGGCGCGGGCCAGCACGGCGTGGCCACGGCCACCGCGGCCGCGCTGCTCGGCCTGGACGCGGTGGTCTACATGGGCGAGGTCGACATGAGGCGGCAGGAGCTCAACGTGGTCAGGATGCGGCTGCTCGGGGCCGAGGTGATCCCGGTGACGTCGGGCTCGCGCACACTCAAGGACGCCATGAACGAGGCCATGCGCGACTGGGTCACCAACGTCGAGAACACCCACTACCTGATCGGCTCCGCTGCGGGGCCGCATCCGTTCCCGACGATGGTCCGCGCGTTCCAGCAGGTCATCGGGGAGGAGGCGCGCCGTCAGGTGCTGGCTCTGGCCGGGCGGCTGCCCGACGTCGTCTGCGCCTGCGTCGGCGGCGGGTCGAACGCCATCGGGATCTTCCACGCGTTCCTCGACGATCCGGAGGTGGAGCTGGTGGGGCTGGAGGCCGGGGGAGACGGGGTCGAGACCGGCAGGCACGCGGCCTCCGTCTCCGGCGGGGCGCTCGGCATCCTGCACGGGAACCGTACGTACGTGCTCCAGGACGCGCACGGTCAGACCATGGAGAGCCACTCGATCTCGGCGGGGCTCGACTATCCGGGGGTGGGGCCGCAACACGCCTGGCTGCACGACATCGGCCGGGCCCGCTACCGGCCGGTGGACGACGCGGCGGCCATGGAGGCTTTCGCGCTGCTGTGCCGTACGGAGGGGATCATCCCGGCCATCGAGAGCGCGCACGCGCTGGCCGGCGCGATCCAGGAGGGCCGGCGGCTGGGGCCGGACGGGATCGTGCTGGTCAACCTGTCCGGCCGCGGCGACAAGGACGTGGACACGGCGGCCCGCTACTTCGGCCTGCTGGAGGAGGGGAGCGGCTCATGAGCGCCCGCGCGACCATCGAACAGGCCCGCCGGGAAGGGCGGGCCGCGCTCATCGGATACCTGCCGGTCGGGTTCCCCGACGTCGCCACCTCGGTGGCGGCGATGCGGGCCATGGTGGCCGGCGGCGTGGACGTCGTGGAGGTGGGCCTGCCGTACTCGGACCCGCTCATGGACGGCCCGCTCATCCAGCGGGCCACCGAGGCGGCGCTCGCCGGAGGCGTCACCCCGGCGGACGGGCTCACCGCCGTACGGGAGGTCGCGGCGCCGGCGCTCGTCATGACGTACTGGACGCTCGTCGACCGCTACGGGGTCGCCCGGTTCGCGGCGGACCTGGCGGCGGCGGGCGGCGCCGGGGCGATCACCCCGGACCTCATCCCCGACGAGGCCGCCGCCTGGCACGCGGCGGCCGACGACCACGGCCTGGACCGTGTCCACCTGGTGGCGCCGACCTCCACGCCGGAACGCCTGACGCTGGCCGCCCGATCCTCGCGCGGCTTCCTGTACGCGGCCTCGCTCATGGGCGTGACCGGCGAGCGCGACGTGGTCAGCACGACGGCGAAGGACCTGGTGGCGCGGGCGAAGGAGGTCACCGACCTGCCCGTGTGCGTCGGTCTCGGCGTGGGCACCGGCACGCAGGCCGCCGAGGTCGCCGCATTCGCCGACGGCGTGATCGTCGGCTCGGCGTTCGTCCGCGCGCTCATGGACGCCCCCGACCCGGCGTCCGGCGTGGCCGCGGTCGAGGCGGTGGCGCGGGAACTCGCGGCCGGTGTGCGCAAGCCCTCAGGCGTCGAGGCGTAGCGAGACGGCCGGTTCGGGGACCTGGCGCCGGGTGGTGAACACGATGTGGGCGGCGCACATGACCGCCCGATCGGCCAGCACCGCCCGGTCGTCCGCGTCGTACGTGACCCGCGTGCTCATGAGCGCCGCATCGCCCACCGGCCGCCGCAACACGGCGGCCTGCTCCTCCGACAACACGACCGGCCTGATCGCCTCGGTCGCCCACGCCGGCGACACCCCGCACCGCTCCTCGATCAGCCGGTAGAGCGGAGTGCGCTCCAACTCGGCCTCCGCGGGCTCCCCGCCCAGGTCGAGCGGCGTGTAGGACACCTGGTGGATCACCGGGGAGCCGTCCACGACCCGCAGCCGCTCGATGACCGTGACCTCGGCGTCCGCGCCGAGCCCCAGCTCCGCCCGCACCGCCGCGGGCGGCGGCTCGCGGCGCGTGCCGAGCGGCACCGTCAGCAGCTCGATCCCCTGCCCGGCGAGATCCTCGGCGAGGCTGCCCAGGCTGTTCATCTGATAGGGGATCACGTGGCCGGCCACGAACGTGCCGAGCCCCTGCCGCTGCTCGATGCGCCCCTCCGCGCTGAGCCGCTGCAACGCCTGCCGCACGGTCATCAGGCTGACCCCGTAGTAGTCGCTCAGCTCCCGTTGCGCGGGCAGCGGCTCGCCGGGCGCGTACGCGCCGTCGTCGATCTGGGCGAGCAGATCACGGTAGATGGCCTGATACTTCGGCTCACCCCCCTGCGACCCCGTGAGGCGCGGCCGCGGTTTTCCCTGAGGGAACGTCGGCATGTCTAACTCCCTGCTGACAACCAAAGCTTATCTTCGCGTACTGGCGCGATCCGCCGGGGAGATGCCATGATCCGGACCACCCGGCCAGCTCAGCGAGGTGAAAGATCGTGATATTCCGTAGAGCCCTGTCCGTCGTCGCCGCCGCGGCGCTCCTGCCCTTGGCGGCGGGCACGGCCGAGGCCGCGAGCCGGGCCACCCGGTTCGCCACCTTCAACGCCTCGCTCAACCGCAACGCCGAAGGCCAGCTCGTCAGCGACCTGTCCACGCCGGACAACACGCAGGCCAAGGTCATCGCCGAGATCATCCAGCGGAGCCGCCCCGACGTCCTGCTCATCAACGAGTTCGACTACGACGCCGCCGGCGCCGCCGCCCGCCTCTTCCAGGACAACTACCTGTCCGTCGGCCAGAGCGGCGCCCAACCCATCACCTACCGGTACCGCTACACCGCCCCCAGCAACACCGGCATCGCCTCCGGGTACGACCTGAACAACAACGGCGCCGTCGTGACCACGCCGGGCGCGCCCGGCTACGGCGACGACGCGTTCGGCTTCGGGGCCTTCCCCGGCCAGTACGGCATGGTGGTCTACTCGAAGTACCCGATCGACGTACGCGGCATCCGCACCTTCCAGAAGTTCCTGTGGAAGGACATGCCCGGCGCCGCCCTGCCCGACGACCCGGCGACGCCGGAGCCCGCCGACTGGTACTCGCCGGAGGAGCTCGAGGTGTTCCGCCTGTCGTCCAAGAGCCACTGGGACGTGCCGGTCCGGATCGGCCACCGTACGGTGCACTTCCTGGTCAGCCACCCCACGCCGCCCACGTTCGACGGGGCCGAGGACCGCAACGGCCGCCGCAACCACGACGAGATCCGGCTCTGGGCCGACTACACGAACCCCGGGCGCGGCGGGTACATCTACGACGACCGCGGCTGCCGCGGCGGCCTCCGGCCCGGCGAGCCGTTCGTGATCGCCGGCGACCAGAACGCCGATCCCCACGACGGCGACAGCTACCAGGGCGCCATCCACCAGCTCCTCGACCACCCGAAGATCGACGGCACGTTCGCGCCGTCGAGCGCGGGCGCGACGGAGGCCGCCGCGCTGCAGGGCGGCGCGAACGCCACCCACAAGGGCGACCCGAAGTACGACACGGCCGACTTCGCCGACACCGCGCCCGGCAACCTGCGCGCCGACTACGTGCTGCCGGCCAAGCGGCTGAGGGTGACGGGCGGCGGCGTCTTCTGGCCGGTGTCGAGCGACCCGCTGTCCCGCCTCACCGGCGTCTTCCCCTTCCCCAGCTCCGACCACCGCCTCGTGTGGCTGGACGCCAAGCCGTAGGACCGGGCTGCCTGTCCCCACTTAGATCTTGTCACGTAGTCAATGCGGTGCTACCTCTTGCGAGTGCGCGTGATCCGCGCACCCGGACACGCAGGAGGAACCGGTGTCGTCAAAGTCCTGGTTACGCAGCAGCACCCTCATCGTCGTCGCGCTGGTCGCGTCGGCGCTGGCCCCCACCGGGGCCGCGCGCGGCGCACCCGGCGGGCAAGCACCCATCGTCCACGACTTCCAGGCCGAGGAGCACGGCAAACCGGATGTGGACAACCGGCAGGGCCGGGTGCCGCCGCCCGCCGGCGTCAATGCGCGCAGGGCAGGCCCCGAGGCCGAGATCCGCTGGAACGCCCTCGGCACCCCCGCGGCCGTCGTCAGCGCCGAGCCGCTGGCCGAGGGCCTGGGGGCCGACCCCGAGCAGGCGGCACGCGCCTACCTCAAGAACAACGAGGCCATCTTCGGCTTATCGGCCGAGGCCGTGGACGCGCTGGAGCGGGTCGCGGTCAACCCCATCGGCGCGGGCCACGCCGTGCTGCTGCGGCAGAAGTTCGGCGACCTGCCGGCCGGCGTGGACGGGCTCGTCGCGGTCGGCGTGGTCGACGGCACGATCCGGCACGTCACGTCCTCGCTGTCGCGCGCCACGCAGGCGCCGCCGGCCGCGGCGATCACCGCGCAGCAGGCGATGGAGATCGCGGCCAGGGACGGCGGCATCGATCTGGCCACGGCGACCACCAAGCAGGCGGCCCCGGTGGCGGTGCCCGCGCCCGACGGGGTGCACAACGCCTACCAGGTCGTGCTGATCGGCGGCGGGGACGGCGAGGCGGCGGGGTACACGACGCACGTGGACGCGGTCAGCGGCGCCGTCCTGGTGCGGGAGAACCTCGTCGACCACCACGCCGACCCGGAGAACCCGCACTGGGAGGTGTTCCCGGCGAACCCGCGCGACGACTACTCCTCCGCCGACACGCGCCAGACCTGGTGCCACACGCCCGGCCCGGGCTGTGACTACGTGAGCGGCGGCGACCCGGCGACGGGCAAGGCGTGGGACGTCGACCACGGCACCGGCGAGCCGACGAACACCAGCCTCGGCAACGCGGCCAGGACGTTCGAGAACCGGGCCAGCGGCGACCCGTTCACCGTCGGCACCCGCTCCAACGTGCTCACGCCGAGCAGGAACTACGTCTACCCGTGGCGTAACACCTGGTACGAGGCCAAGTGCGACCCGGCCGTGCTCGACCAGCCCGGCGAGAACGACCTCGAGGCCGCGATCGCCAACCTGAACGCCATGCACAACCGCATGCACGACTGGTCGTACCGGCTCGGCTTCACCGAGACCGCCTGGAACATGCAGGACGACAACGGCGACCGCGGCGGGCTCGGCGACGACCCCGAGCAGGGCAACGCCCAGGCCGGCGCGCGGGTGCTGTCCGTACGCGACAACGCCAACCAGATCACCGGCCCCGACGGGGTCGCGCCGATCACCAACATGTACCTGTGGCAGCCGATCGCCGGCGCCTTCTACGCGCCCTGCGTGGACGGCGACTACGACATGTCGGTCATCGGCCACGAGTACACCCACGCGATCTCCGGCCGCATGATCGGCGGCCCGGACGCCGGGTGGAGCGGCGCGCAGGCCGGCGCCATGAACGAGAGCACCTCCGACCTGTTCGCGATGGAGTACCTCTTCGAGTACGGCTTCCGCCCGTCCGGCGCGACGCCGTACGTCACCGGCGGCTACGTGACCGGCGACAGACAGCGCGGCATCAGGAACTACGACATGTCCAAGTCGCCGCTCAACTACAGCAACCTCAACTACGACCTCGTCGGCCAGCAGGTCCACGCGGACGGCGAGATCTGGTCGGCCACGCAGTTCGACGTGCGCGCGGCCTTCCTCAAGCGGTACGGCGACGGCACGGCCAAGCTGCAGCGCTCGTGCGCCGACGGGAAGACGCCGGTCGAGAAGTGCCCGGGCAACCGGCGCTGGGCGCAGCTGTCGTTCGACGCGCTGCTGCTGATGGCCTCGGGCGCGGTCACGTACGTCGACCACCGCGACGCGCTGCTCGCGGCCGACGCGATCCGCTTCGGCGGCAAGAACCAGGACATCATGTGGCGCGCGTTCGCCGAGCACGGCCTGGGCAGGGACGCCGCCAGCACCGGGCCGAACGACGGCGAGGCGACGCCGAGCTTCGTCAACCCGACGGGCAGGAACGGCTCGCTGCAGATGAAGCCCCTGGGCGAGGCCAAGGACGCCGCGCTGCGGCTGTACGTCGGCGACTACGAGGGACGCGTGGTCCCGGTCGCCGACACCGACCCGGCCACGCCGCTCGGCGACACCGTGGAGATGACGCCCGGTGTCTACGACTTCGTGGTCGCGGGCAGCGGGTTCGGGCACAAGCGGCTGAAGTTCGCCGTCCTTCCGGGCGTCAAGCTGCCGCTGCCGCTGCTGCTGACCCGCAACCACGCCTCCGCGTCGAACGGCGCGGCGGCCTCGGGCGACGGCGTCAACCAGGCCAAGCTGATCGACGAGACCGAGGCCACGAACTGGGCCTCGCTCACCGGCGCCCCCGCCGGCAAGTCGGTCGTCGTGGACCTGGCCGGCGACGCCCCCGTCAAGGTCGGGCGGGTGCAGGTCAGCGCGATGCTCCGGCCGAACGTCAACGACCCGGCCGACCCCGGCGGGCAGAACCGGTTCTCCAGCCTGCGTGCCTTCGAGGTGCTGGCGTGCAGCTCCGGCTGCGCCGACCCGGCGAACTTCAAGAAGATCTACACCAGCCCGGCGGACGCCTTCCAGACGTCGCTGCCGCGGCCCAGAGGCGCGGACATGATCTTCAAGTCGTTCGACGTGCGCGACACCAGCGCCACGCACCTGGTGCTGCGGGTGGTCAGCAGCCAGTGCACCGGTAACCCGCTGTACGCGGGGGAGCAGGACAACGACCCCAACTCCGCGACGGACTGCGCCACGGCCAGCCCGCAGCGGG
Source organism: Nonomuraea sp. SYSU D8015 (assembly GCF_008065375.1). Lineage (GTDB taxonomy): Bacteria > Actinomycetota > Actinomycetes > Streptosporangiales > Streptosporangiaceae > Nonomuraea. The sequence continues at coordinate 523,261 of NZ_VJYI01000003.1, read as the reverse complement.
AGCACGTGAGGGCGGCCGAGTTCCAGGCGTTCTCACACTGATCCTTTTCTGGGCGAGCCCGCGTGGATCACGCGGGCTCGCCTTTTTGCTTGCCTCGAATAGTTAGGAGCCGTACTATCTTACGCAGAACTAGATGAGGGAGAGGCATGCGTACCTTGATCCGTGACGTCCGCGTCTTCGACGGCGAGCGGACCGTTTCCCGCGCCGACGTCGTGATCGACGGCGACCGCATCGCCGACGCCGACGCCGCGGCCGGACCCGTGGACGTGGAGGTGGACGGCGCCGGCAAGACCCTGCTGCCCGGCCTGATCGACGCGCACACGCACGCCTTCGACGGCGACCTGGCGGAGGCGCTGAAGTTCGGCGTCACCACCGAGCTCGACATGAACAACCTGCCGCCCGTCCTGGCCGAGCAGCGCCGCCAGGCCGCCGAGCGCGACGACGTGGCCGATCTCCGCAGCTCCAGCATGATCGCCACCGTGCCGGGCGGGCACCCGACCCAGATCATGACGCCCGACCTGCTCAAGGCCCTCGGCTCGGACCGCGGGCTCGACACGGTCGCCGATGCCGACCAGGCCAAGGCGTTCGTGGAGGCGCGGCTGGCCGAGGGCGCCGACTACCTGAAGATCGCCGTCGACGACGGCGCGGCGGCCGGGATGGAGCTGCCCGCACTCAGCCCCGAGCTCGCCGCCGTCCTGGTCGAGGCCGCGCACGCCGCCGGGCTGCGGGTCGTCGCCCACACGGTGACGGCCCGCGAGGCTCTCATCGCGCTCGACGCCGGGGCCGACGGGCTGGCACACCTCTACACCGACGCGGGCGGGGAGCGCGCCGAGGAGATGGCCGGGATCATCTCGGCCTACGATGCCTTCGTGGTGAGCACGATCACCTACATCGAGGCCGTCACCGGAGACCCGGGCGGCGCGGAGCTGCTCCGGGACCCGCGCGTGGCGGGGCGGATGTCCGAGCGTTCGAAGGCCACGTTCACGCGCGACTACACCGGCATCCCCGTGCACTCGGAAGGCGTGGTCAACGCCTCGCAGGCGGCGGCCGCGCTGGTGCGGGCCGGTGTGCCCGTGCTGGCGGGGACGGACTGCACGCCGTTCGGGCCCGTGCACGGGGCGGGGTTGCACCATGAGCTGTTGATGCTGACCGAGGCCGGGCTGACGCCGGAGCAGGCGCTCACGGCGGCCACCAGCCTGACCGCCCGCCGCTTCGGCCTCGCCGACCGCGGCCGGATCGCCCCCGGCCTCCGCGCCGACCTGCTGCTGGTGGACGGCGACCCGACCACCGACATCACGGCCACCCGCGCCATCGCGGACGTGTGGCGGGGCGGGGTGCGTCAGGGTGGGTAGCCACGTCCCGAGGGTCTCTCCGGAGGAGGCAGAGCTCATCCGCCAGTGGCACGAGCGGGCCTACGAGGCCGCCAGGGCCGAGGCCGGCGACGAGCGGACGTTCACCTACCTGGGCCGGACCCTGGTCGTCCCGCCCCAGGTGCAGCCGATCACCGGCATGTCGCATCTGCTGGGCGAGGCCGTGCTCGCGGAGGTCCGCGCGGGCGACCGCGTCCTGGACATGGGCACCGGCTGCGGCGTCAACGCCGTCCTGGCCGCCGCGACGGCGGATCGGGTGGTGGCGGTCGACATCAACCCCGTCGCCGTCGAGGCCGCCCGCCGCAACGCCGAGCGCAACGGGGTGGCCGACCGGGTCGAGGTCCGTCGCAGCGACGTCTTCTCCGCCGTCGAGGGCTGCTTCGATCTGATCGTCTTCGACCCGCCGTTCCGGTGGTTCGCGCCCCGCGATCTCCTGGAGGCGGCCACCACCGACGAGGACTACCGGGCCATGACGACGTTCTTCCGCCAGGCCGGGAGGCATCTCACTCCTGCGGGCCGGATGCTGGTCTTCTTCGGCACCTCAGGCGACCTGCCCTACCTGAGGCAGCTGATCGACGAGCAGGGCTTCGTCACGGAGGTCCTCGCCCAGCGGGAGCTGAGCAGGGACGGCAGGTCGGTCCGCTACTTCACGTTCCGCCTGAGGCCCGGCGGGTGAGCGCCGCGCCTCAGGCGGAGTGCTCCTAGTAGATGCGGTACTTCTTGCCGCAGTTGTCGAACTTGCCGGCCCAGCAGGTGTAGGTGTAGACCTTCTTGATCCCGTGGCCGTTCCAGGCGCCGACGACCTTGCCGTCCCACGACTTGTTGAAGCGGTGCCAGCCGCCGTTCTGGTAGTACTCGAACCAGACCCAGCCCTTCTTGCCGCCCTTGTTGTCGACCCCGTACCACTTCGTGTAGACCTTCCCGCCCTTCTTCCACGTCTTGCCGAAGGTGTAGGCCTTGTGGTCGCTGGAGAAGAGCTTGCCCCAGCTGGTGCCGGTCGTGGAGTGGGTGGCGGCCTGAGCGGCCGGGGCGACGGCGAGGCCGGTGACGGCCATCGAGCCGGCGAGAGCCGCGATCGCAAGGGTCTTACGCATGGTGGGTTTCCTCCCCGTGTCGGTGCTGCCGGGTTCGTCCGGCAGCACGGGACACTACGGAGCGCGGGAGGGAACCACTGCGCACAAATCCACACGTCGAGAGTGACGAGGAGCACAGGCGGCGGTCAGCGCCGGTCGGCGGGGAACGGCGTGACCGGCGCCTGGGCCGTCCTCGCCGTGGCGGCGCCCTGCCCGCACAGCGCCAGGAGCATGTGATCGACGATCGCGTAGTCGATGGGGCTCGGTTCGACGGCGCCGTTCTCGTCGATGCGCTGGTACTTGGCGCGGTTCAAGCCGAACGACACCTGACGGCGCCCGTCCGGGCTGGACAGTGACTGCGTGAGCATGCCGAAGACGCCGCCGTCGTGTCCCCAGAACCGGCCGCACGGCAGGTCGAGCGCGTAGATGCCGAGGCCGTAGGCGTCGATCTGGCCCCCGCCCACCCGCACGGGGACCGTCTTCTGCATCTCGGCGAGTTGCGCCGTGCCGACGAGGTCGCCGCGCAGCAACGCCCGGTAGAACCGGTTGAGGTCCTCCATGGTGGAGGTGACGGCACCGGCCGTGCCCGCCCACGACATGTCGTAGACGCTGTAGTCGCGCGGCGGGTCGATCAGCCCGAACAACGACTCGTACGCCTTGGAGTGCGGCCCCGGGATGTGCGGCGTGCGCGGGAACGACGTGTGCCGCAGGCCCGCCCTGCGGATCACGTCGCGGGTGATGTAGCGCTCGGCGCTTTCGCCCGTCACCTTCTCCAGCAGCAGGCCGGCGAGCACGTAGTTGGTGTTCGAGTACGACCCCGTCGCCGCGCCGGGCTCGCCGGTCGGGGCCCCGCCGAGGCCCATCCTGACCAGCTCCGGCGGGGCGATCCTGCGGAAGCGGTGCTCGTCCAGGCTGGCGGGCGAGCCTTCCAGCAGCGACGGGAACGCCGGGGCGACGTAGTCGGCGATGTGGCTGGTGTGGTTGAGCAGCATCCGTACGGTGATCTTCCGGCCGCGCTCGCCCGGCACCAGGTCGGGCAGGTAGCGGCCGATCGGGGCGTCCAGCTCGACGGCGCCGCGCTCCACCTGCTGGAGGACGGCCACGGCGGTGAAGGTCTTGGTGATGCTGCCGACGCGGTGGACCATGTCCGGGCGTACGGGGCGGCGCGTGTCGACGTCGGCCACGCCGGAGGCGCCTCGCCACGTCCGGCCCCCGTCGCGGACGTTCGAGTAGATGCCGTACATGCCGGCTTCGCGCACGGCGTCCAGCGACTGCTGGAGCTCCTGCCTGTCCGTGGACGCGGCCGCCGTGCCGGGAGCCGCCAGGGTGCCTGCCACGAGCAGCGCGCCCATCGCGGTCACGACGGCCATCCGCTTGCCGCGCTGCGTTGATTGCCGAGAGATCATGTCCATCAGCATGATCGAATCGGTGGTGCCGGCGTTAGTCCGCTATGTCACCGACTCCCCATGACATGGGTCATGCCGGAGCCATGACAACTCCTCCCACAGATGACATGTTGATGTCTGTCGTTTGGAAAGTGACACACGTCAGGTGGCGGTGGGGTCGGCCGTCAGGCGGTCGGCGTACGCCTCGGCCTCGCTCCGCAGCAGCCCGTGGGCCTCCAGGAACACCTCGTGGGCAGCCCGGCCGCACCACCCCTCGGGCAGCAGCTCGGGTGGCAGGTCCGGATCGCGGAACGGGAACATGCGGTAGTCGTGGATCAGCCGCATGCGCTCGACCAGCGCCTCCCGGCCACGCAGCTCGCCGGCGCGATAGGCGGCGAGCCGGGGGCGGTAGTGGTCGAGCAGGCGCCGGTAGTCCTTGTCCAGCGCGGTCAGGTCCCACGACCTCGCCGCCATCTCCCGGTCGGCCGCGGCGCCCTCGGAACGGGCGCGCAACACGTCCAGCCGGATCGCGGGATGGCCGGCGAAGTCTGCCCTGACCTGCCCGACGCGGTCGTGGGGGCTGATCCACACCGAGGCCGACAGCAGGCCGAACCCGAGCCAGGCCAGCCGCTTGCGCAGCTGTTCGCGCAGGGTCCGCTCGCTCTCGGGCACCGAGTAGATGACCATGTGCCACTGGCCGTCCCACGGACCGGTCTCGCGGGCGAAGATCCGCGCCCTGCCGTCGTCGAGCAGCCGCCAGGCGGCGTCGGTGAGGACGTAGCGCGTCTCCCTGCCCTCGCGGCGGCCGTCCAGCCAGCCCTCCTTGCGCATGCGCGCCACCACGACGCGCACCGTCGCCTCGGGCACGTCGAAGCACCCCATGAGCGCCACCAGGCCGCGCAGCCGCACCTCGCCGCCGCGATAGCGCAGGTAGTCCCCGAACAGATCGAAGACCAGCGACCGTGGCTTCACCCGTGCCTCCCGATTATTCGTTTCAACTTCTTGACGATCGTCTCACAATCGGCCCATATTTCAATGACGGACCGCCACGCCACGTGGCGGCGTACCGCCACGTCGCAAGGAGACGCCATGGCAGAGACTTTCGTCCTCATCAGCGGTGCCAGTCACGGGGGCTGGACCTGGCGGCTCGTCGCCCAGCACCTGCGTGCCGCCGGCCACCAGGTCCTCACCCCCACCCTGCCCGGGCTGGCCGACGGCGACGACCCCCAGCGACACAGTCTGGCGGAGGTCAGCGACTTCATCGTCGACCTCGTCGAGGGCGCCGACCTGCGGGACGTCACCCTGGTGGGGCACAGCTGGGGCGGCTACCCGCTCACCGGCGCCGCCCACCGGCTCGCGCCCCGGCTGCGCAAGCTCGTCTACTGGGGCGCGTTCGTGCCGGCGGAGGACACGCCTCTGCTGGAGGAGGTTCCCCCGCACTACGCCGAGATGTTCACCCAGCTCGCGGCCGCGTCCGGCAACAACAGCGTCCTCTTCCCCTACGAGGTGTTCTGCGCCGCGTTCATGCAGGACGCCGACGAGACCACGCAGCGTCTGATCCACAGCCTGCTGGTGCCCCAGCCGATGCGGTACTTCACCGAGACCGTCGCCCCGGTGGATCCCGCGGCGCTCGGCGTGCCGGCCGCCTACGTGGTCGGCACGGAGGACTTCGCGCTGCCGCCCGGCGAGTTCGGCTGGACGCCGCGCTTCCCGCGGCGCCTCGGGGCCGGCACCCCCGTGATCGAGCATCCGGGCAGCCACGAGGCCCAGTTCACCCGCCCGGCGGAGCTCGCCGCCGCCCTCCTCAAGGCCTGACGGCAGTCGCCTGCTGCACGTGCGCGTCCTCGGGTACGTCGCGGCCGGTTGTCCATCCGCTGATCCGCTGCTTGGTCACCGTGGCGTTGACCTGGCGGCTGCGGAGAATGGCGTTGACTCTGCGGGCGATCATTTTCAGGAACTGGCCGTGGTCGCGGGGCCACGTGAACGAGTTCGCTCAGGCGGGCGGCGTACCAGGCGCGGGGGTCGCGCCGCGCTGGCCTCACCGGCCGCCGCCCGTGGGCGACGCCGTCCGCCCGTGTCCGGGCCGGACACTTTCGCTGGACGTTGACCTGCGGCTTCGCTCGGCCGGGCCAGTCTCCGTGGTTGAACGCCCGTTCGCGGAACCGCCGAGGTAACTCTCCCTGCTCCGATGATGCCTCGGATGCTGGGGAGTGACCGTGGCGATGCGATGAATCACCGCTGCCGGGTCTGGCCACTGAACGGATCCGGCCGGTGCTGGCGAACACCGATGGCGTCAACGTGAACGTTCGGCTGACGTGCCTGACCGGTAAGCGCCATGTCGTGCGACTTTCGATCTGAGCCGAATCACGTTCCTGGGGGAGAGGGTGCGCTCGACGATGAACCCGATCGCAGTGTGAGCCGAACCGCAAGGAGGCAAGGTATGGATGTAGCACGCATTCCCGTTCGACGGCTCATCGTCAGACTCGCCGTCATCGTCGGCACGGTCATCGTCCTCATCCCGGTTCGGCCGAGCTAGCCGGAGCGAAACCAGGATGATCGCGTTGGCGTCGAGAGGCCGCACAACGGGCTACAGCTTCCTGCTTTCCGGCAACGGCGGAGCAGTCCTGCGCTACCGAATGTGTCGACGCGAGACCTATCAGGACGTTCGAGCGCTGCTTTCGTCTGCCCACCAACTGCGGAACTCGGGAGAACGTCGTCCTTCAGGCGATGGCCTCCAACGAACCCGAAGCGGTTGACCTGCAGGCTCAGCGTGAAGATAGACCGCTCTGCCTCACCGACCCTCGAGGCGAGCCACCGCCTTCTCGGCGTCATGATGATCAAGTTCGTTCAGCAGGACTTTGGCCTGTGACCAGGCGTGCCGCGCCGCATCGAGCTCGTTGAGTGCGCCGTGGTTGTCGCCCAGGTGGAGGAGGACTTCCCCTTGGTGGTATTGATCGCCTAGCTCCACGAACAGATCGAGCGCCTTGTGATAGGAGGCGGTGCTCTGTTGGAGGTCGCCGAGGTGGTGATGGGCGTGTCCAAGGGTGTCCCACGCGGCTGCTGCTCCCGGTCGGTTGCCCAGGTCCTGATGGAGAGTGACCGCGTCTTGGCTGTAGATCAGGCCTTTGGCATAGTCGCCGATTTGGCAATAATGCCAGCCGATGTTGTTGAGGGTAGCGGCCAGTCCCTGGCGATGGTCGGCGATGCGGTACCGCTGCAAGGCCGACTGGAGGAGGCGCTCGACCACAGCAGCCAGGCCTGCGCACTGATCAGGAAGACCGGTGACTCCGTCCAGTTGGTCAGAGCGGGCGTACGCTCTCAACCGCCTCGGCGACACGCACCACGCTGCAGGGCAGTGCGACGCGGCCATTAATTACTGCCCGGCGGCAGGCGCTCGGCATCCTCGACGCGCTGGACCATCAGGACGCCGAGGCGGTCAGGAGCAAGCTCGCCTGACCGGCAGGGCGGGGCATCTCGTTGTCCGTTCACGCCCAAGGCCGCATCCCGGGCATGCGTGTCGGGCGGGTGTTCGATGAACAGGTGAGCGCCGACGGGCCGGTCTGTCGGCGAGGCAGACTGCCGTGGCCTGGGAGATGTCGGGTCCCGGATTGAGCGCCGACAGCCACAGGCGCGCGGCTTGGGGCAACAACGCTCGGGAGGGCCAGGAGAACACGGCTCGCAGATTGGTTGCCGCGTCGGCTTTGTGACCACCTGGTTGGCGTGCGGCGCAGGCAGCGAGAGCAGGGCCAGGCGCTCCATTTGACAGCGTCCGGAGACCGCCCGATCGCTTCCGACGTCACGTACGGTGCGTATGTTCTAGCCCGCGTGCCGCGTAGAGTTCCCGCTGGATCATGCTGGCCCCGACGCGGTTCCAGGCGAATCAGCTCACCGAGTGAACGAGGCGCCGGCCGCATCAACCATCCCCGTTTGAATCGCCGCGTCTTCCGCCGATTCTGCCCATATCTGCCTCTTACCGCAACGGGCGGGCGGGTTTTCCCGCCTACAGCGGCAGCCTTCGGCAGCCGGGCGTTTATCGGCCGTCAACCAGGAAATCGGCACGCTCGAATAGCGTGCCATCATGCGAACGAACATTCGGCGCGGCTTGATCGCCGCCACCGCAGCCGTGGTCTTCACGGTGACGAACGTTGCTCCCGCACTGGCCGATTCCTCCTCCGGCAACTGCAGCAGCCTCGGCTACAGCGCGACAGGCCGAGCCAACTACACCACCGGCGGTACCGGCGTCCGCTACATCAGCAGCTTCAGCTGGACCATCAACGAGCAATCCGGCTCGACCAAGAACGACGTCATCATCGAGCTCAAGAGAGACGACACCCTCCGCCCCGACCCTGTCCTCTACACCTGGTCCACCGGGTCGGCGCGGAACGGCGACGGCAGCCACACGCCGCCGTACGCGCTGGAGATGCCGGTGCTGTGGCGCGTCTACGCGCGTTACCACTTCATCTTCGACCGCAACAATTTGGGCGACCCGGAATGTTACGCGCGCACGAGCAATTTCTAACGCCCATCACATGCCTAAAGGAAGGAAATTCGGCCATGCGCAGTGCCGTCCGTAACATTCTCACAGCGGGGGCGGCTGTCGCCGTATTCACGGCTGTGAGCGCCTCTCCGGCACACGCCGAACTGGTGCCGGGCGGGTGCACCGCATCCAACAACTACACCGGCACCGGCTGGGTGGAGTTCTACCACGACTCCAGGACGAACAGCAGCGTCATTCACGGCTACCGCTGGAACATCAACGGCCAGTCCGGCTCGACCAAGAACAACGTCGTCATCGAGTTGAAGAGAGACATCTCCTGGGGCGAGGATGACGTCATCTACCGCTGGAAGACGGGTTCCGCGCACAACGGCACGGGCAGCCACACGCCGCCGTCGCGGATCTCGGTGCCGAGCAGCTGGACGATGTACGGCAGGTTCCACTTCATCTTCGACCGCAACAACAACACCGATCCGGATTGCCACGCGAGGACGGGCAGCTTCTGACGCCTGCCTTTCCCCTGGAAACCCGTCGGCTTCGACAGCCGAGGGCGCCGGGGACGGTTGATGGCCGCTGTGACCCGGGATCACGCCGGAGCATCGGTCATGGCCTCGCCCACCGCGGGCAAGCCCAGGCCGGTGACCACCTGGGGGTGGCTCCTCTGGCAGAAAGGGGCCGGACCGGGACAGGGCCCCTCGTGCAGCACAATGGACCCCCACGTGGCCGTTCTGTCACGCCGATCTTCGAGTGATCCAGATCGTGACAGAACGGCCACGCCCATGCGCAACGTGTTGCAAGACCGCGACCAGCATCAACCGCGCGCGCCAGAACTCACACTCCGTAGTCCCACCCCATGGAGTGAGACAGAGCCAGAAACTCGTGTCCGTCCACAGGCAGCCTGGGTGGCATGGGCGGCATAGGTGCCCTGGCTGGGTGCCCTGGCCTGGGTGGCGTCGGTGACGTGGGCCGCGTGGGCTTGGCGGTCTGGGCGGCCTGGGCAGGTGCGCAGCCCTGTGCGATCAGTCTGCCGGAAGGCCCGAAGGTGCGGTTCGCCGGGCGACGGTGATGGTCACGTCCTGAGGCCGTGTCGGAAGGTACTCTTCATTACCGGCCCGTACGCCTCGGAAAGGACACCGCACATGCCCCATGCGGCGCGACCTACGGTCACGCTGCACGACGTGGCCGCGGCGGCGGGGGTCTCGGTCGCCACCGCGTCCCGGGTCCTGGGCGGCAGCACCCGGAAGGTCGCGCCCGAGTACGAGGCCCGCGTGCTGGCCGCGGCCGCGGCCCTGCGGTACACGGTGGACGCCTCGGCCAGGGCGATGCGCCGGGCGAGCGACAACATCGCGCTCGTCGCCGACGACCTCACGACGCCGTCCATCGCCATGGTCGTGGCCGCGATGGAGCGCGAGGCGCGTACGGCGGGGGCCTTCGTCACCGTGTCGTCCACCATGGCGGCGCACGAGCGGCAATTGGAGACCGTCCGCCTGCTGCGGTCGCTGCGGCCGCGCGCGCTCGTGCTGACCTCCAGCCGGTTCATGGCCAATGCGCTCGGCGGGCGACTGCACAAGGAATTGGCCGCGTACGAGCGGGAGGGCGGCCGGGTCGTCATGGTCGGCGAGACGGACATGGACTTCGACGCGATCGGTTTCGACGACTACGGCGCGGGGCGGGCCGCCGGCGCTTTCATCGCGGAGACCGGGCATCGGCGGGTGGCGATATTCGCCGGCGTCAGAGAGCTGCGGACCGCGTCCGATCGTACGGCGGGATTCGTCGACGGATTGCGGGCCGGAGGCGTTGACGAGCGGGATATCCGCACCATTTACTGCGAAATCAGCCGCCAAGGCGGATTCGACGCGGCGCGGCGGCTGGCCGATGAGGGAATGGACGGGCGGCAGGCCGTTCTCGCGCTCAACGACATCGTCGCCATTGGGGCCATGTCGGGTTTCCGGGCGGCCGGGATAAACGTTCCCGAGGACGTTTCCGTGACCGGGATCGACGATATTCCGCTGGCCGGTGACGTGACGCCGAGATTGACGACGGTGGCGCTTCCCTTGGCGGACGCGGGGGCGGAGGCGATCCGCTTCGCGCTCGCGGACGCCGCCGAGCCCCGCCGCCTGATCGTCGAGGGCCGCCTGATCATCCGCGCCAGCACCCGCCCCCGCCACCCCTGACCGACATCGCCGCTGACCGACATCGCCCCTGACCGACATCGCCCCGCCGATCCGCCACACCGGCGCGCGCCCGATTGTCGCCGCTTCAGCGCGCACCGCCGTCGCCCGTCTACCCGCTGCGTCGCCCCGCCGCTTGGACCCGCCGCGCCGCCGCGCCGGGACGCGCCGTTGACGTGCGCCGGCCTGCGGTGGGCCTGGGTGTGGTCCCGCCACGTGTGCCTGGGCGTGACGTGACGGCGCCCGCCGCACCGCGGCCCCCGCCGCACCGCGTTCCCTCCGGCGCGACAGCGTCCGTGCCGAGGCGTCGGCGCGATGCGGGGCAGGCGGTGTTTGTGCCGGTCGTATTGTTACTGTCCGTAATGGCCGCTCCTTTCGTCGAGGGCCGCTGTGCGGTGTGCGGCCGGAGTGCCCCGGCGGCGGGCCGACGGGGGTGGTGACAGGGGTGCGGGGCTGCGTCGCGGCCAAGCGCCGGCGTCTGTACCGCGACTTCGCCCACCCATGCCGCGAGCATTCGTGCAGGTCGCAGTGGTGTAACGGGATGCCGGCCGTCAATCGGCCGACCGCTCACACCGCGTGACGGGCCCCGTGATCACAGGCACCGTAGCGCTCTTGACGCTTGCGTGACCAGCATGCAAACTGCGGAATACGTTTTCCGGAGCCCGGGCGGACCCCGTCTCCCAGTGACAGGAGGTCACGGATGATCGCGTCGAGGAGGCCCGCGTGAGCGCTCTCGGCGAGCTCCAGCGCATGCGCAAGGGCAGCCGCGGAACCCTCGGCGTCGCACGAGAACCCAAGAAGGACAACAAGGCCGCGTTCGCGTTCCTGCTGCCCTGGTTCGCGGGCCTGCTGTTCATCACGGCCGGCCCCATCGCCGCCTCGTTCGTGCTGGGCTTCACCGACTACAACCTGATCCAGCCACCGGTCTTCAACGGCCTGGACAACTGGATGCGGATGCTCGGCGACGCCCGCCTGCACAAGGCGCTCGGCGTGACGCTGGTCTACGTCCTCGTCTCCGTCCCGCTGCAGCTGGCCTGCGCCCTGGCGCTGGCCCTCCTGCTCGACAAGGGCCTGCGCGGTCTGGCGTTCTACCGGTCGGCGTTCTATCTGCCGTCCCTGCTCGGCTCCTCCGTGGCCATCGCGGTGCTGTGGCGGCAGATCTTCGGCGCCGACGGCCTGTTCAACCAGGTGTTGTCCATGGCCGGCATCGAGGGCAAGGGTTGGATCTCCGACCCCGACAGCGCGCTGTCGACGCTGATCGTCCTGAACGTGTGGACGTTCGGCGCCCCCATGGTGATCTTCCTGGCGGGCCTGCGCCAGATCCCCGCGATGTACTACGAGGCCGCGGCCACGGACGGGGCAGGCAAGTGGACCCAGTTCAGGAGGATCACGATCCCGCTGCTGTCGCCGATCGTCTTCTTCAACCTGGTCTTGCAGGTCATCCACGCGTTCCAGTCGTTCACGCAGGCGTTCGTGGTCTCGGGCGGCAGCGGCGGGCCGTCGGACTCCACCCTTTTCTACACGCTCTACCTCTACCAGCGCGGATTCGGAAATTTCGACATGGGGTACGCCTCCGCCCTCGCCTGGCTGCTCCTCGTCATCATCGCCGCGTTCACCGCCATCAACTTCTGGGCCGCGAAATTCTGGGTCGTTTACGATGACTGAGCTGCGCAAACTGCTGAGGCACGCCGGCCTGCTCCTGCTGGCCCTGGTGATGCTCTACCCGGTGCTCTGGATGGTGGTCAGCAGCCTGCGGCCCAACAACGAGATCTTCCGCCGCCCCGGCCTGATCCTCGACAGCCTCCAGATCCAGAATTACGGCGAAGGCTGGAACGCCCTGGCCTCCCCGTTCGGCCACTATCTGGCCAACTCGGCGATCCTGGTGCTGGCCTGCATCATCGGCAACCTGGTGTCCTGCTCGATGGCGGCGTACGCGTTCGCCAGGCTCGACTTCACCGGCAAGCGCCTGTGGTTCGCCATCATGCTCGGCACGATCATGCTGCCGATCCACGTGATCATCGTCCCGCAGTACATCATGTTCTCCCAGCTGGACTGGGTGAACACGTTCCTGCCGCTGGTGGTGCCGAAGTTCCTGGCCACCGACGCGTTCTTCGTCTTCCTCATGGTGCAGTTCATCCGCGGGCTGCCCCGCGAGCTGGACGAGGCGGCCAGGATCGACGGTTGCGGCCACGCCCGCATCTTCCTGCGGATCATCCTGCCCCTGATGCTGCCGGCCCTCGCCACGACCGTGATCTTCACCTTCATCTGGACGTGGAACGACTTCTTCGGCCAGCTCATCTACCTGACGGACCCGGAGATGTACACCGTGCCGGTGGCGCTGCGCTCCTTCGTGGACGCCACCGTTCAGACCTCCTGGGGATCCATGTTCGCCATGAGCGTCGTGTCCCTGGCTCCGGTCTTCCTCGCCTTCCTGGTCGGCCAGCGCTACCTCATCCGAGGCATCGCCACCACCGGCGGCAAGTAACCCCCCGAAGAGGAACCATCATGAGACGAATCGCCCTTGCCGCCGCGGCGGCACTCATGCTCACCGCCTGCGGCAGCGGCGGCGGAAGCGCCGGTCAAGAGCTGTCGAAGGAGCCGGTCACCCTCCGCTTCACCTGGTGGGGCGCGGACGAGCGGCACAAGCGCACGCAGCAGGTCATCGATCTCTTCCAGAAGAAGCACCCGAACATCACCGTCAAAGGCGAGTTCAAGGACTGGAACGGCTATTGGGAGAGCCTGGCGACCACCGTGGCCGCCAACGACGCGCCCGACGTCATCCAGATGGACGAGCTCTACCTCGCCTCGTACGCCGAGCGCGGCGCCCTCCTCGACCTCGGGACCGCCACGAAACACCTCAAGACCGCCGACTTCGACAAGTCCGCCCTGGACACCGGCATCGTCAAGGGCAAGCAGTACGCGATCCCCGTCGGACTGAGCACGTACGCGATCGTCGCCAACACCGACCTCCTCGACCAGTTCAAGATCAAGCTCCCGGACGACGGCACCTGGTCCTGGGACGACTTCAAGAAGGCCGGCGCCGAGGTGTCGAAGGCGGGCGGCGGCAAGGTCACCGGCGTCCAGTCCTTCGGCTTCGACGCCGGCAGTCTCAACATCTGGGCCCGGCAGAACGGCGCCGCCCTGTTCGACGTGGCAGGCAAGGTCGCCGTGCCGGAGAACGTCCTGGCGAGCTACTGGACCTTCATCAAGGACCTGGCCAAGTCCGGCGTCTCCCCGGCGCCGTCGGTGACCATCGAGCGGGCCGGCGGCCCGCTGGACCAGTCCGGCACGGCCACCAACGCCTCCGTCTTCGCCACCTGGTGGAACACCCAGCTCACGTCGCTGTCGGCGGCCAGCGGCTCCAAGCTGAAGCTGCTCAGGCTCCCCGGCGAGTCCCAGGCGTCCTCCCCGGCCGCGTACTACAAGCCCTCGATGTTCTGGTCGATCTCCTCGCGGAGCAAGCACCCGGCCGAGGCCGCGGTGTTCGTGGACTTCCTGGCCAACAGCGAGGAGGCGGCGAACATCCTGCTGACCGACCGCGGCGTCCCCGCGAACACGAAGATCCGCGCCGCCATCACCCCGAAGCTGGGGGAGACCGACAAGGCGGCGGTCGAGTTCCTGGACACGATCAAAGTCGGCACCGCGCCCAGGGTGACCCCGAACGGCGCCAGTAATCTCGAAGCCATCATCAAACGGCACACCGAAGAGGTGCTGTTCGACCGGCTCACGCCGGAGCAGGCCGCCAAGTCGTTCATCAAGGAGCTGCAGACGGAGATCGACGGCGCCTGATCCCCCTTCAACCAGGAGTCATCACCTTGTCTCAACCCAGCTACCGGGCCGCCGTCGTCGGCACCGGTGGGATCGCCACCGCCCATGCCCGGGCCATCGCCGCCTCCGGCGGCAGGGCGACGCTCGTCGCCGTGGCCGACGTGGATCTCGGCCGGGCCAAGGAGTTCGCGGGGACCTGGGACGTCCCGCGGGCTCACGGGAGCCTGACCGAGCTGCTGCGGGAGGAGCAGGTGGACCTCGTCCACCTGTGCACGCCGCCGCGGCTGCACGCGCCGCAGGCCGTCGAATGCCTGGAGGCGGGCGCGACGGCCTTAGTGGAGAAGCCGCCGACGCTGTCGCTGGCCGAGTTCGACACGCTGATCGAGGCGGAGAGCCGATCGACGGCGCACGTCGCGACCGTCCTGCAGCATCGCTTCGGCGCGGGCGCGCTGCGCCTGCGCCGCCTGCAGGACGCCGGTGACCTGGGCCGCCCGCTGCTGGCGACCTGCCTCACCCAGTGGTACCGCGACGAGTCCTACTACGCCGTCCCGTGGCGCGGCACCTGGGGGTCGGAGGGCGGCGGCCCGACGATGGGACACGGCATCCACCAGTTCGACCTGCTCCTGTCGGTGCTCGGCCCATGGCATGAGGTCACGGCGACGGCCGCCCGCCGGGCCCGCTCCGTCGACACTGAAGACGTGTCGATGGCGCTGGTGACGTTCGAGAACGGCGCGGTCGCCACTGTCGTCAACTCGGTGGTGTCGCCGCGCCAGACCTCCGAGCTGCGCTTCGACTACGAGCACGCCACGGTCGAGGTCGAGCACCTGTACGGCTACACCGACGACGACTGGACGATCACCCCCGCGCCCGGCCACGAGAACGTGGCCGACCTCTGGACACAGGGTCGCAGCACCGTGCCGAGCAGCCACGAGGGCTGGTTCGCCGCCGTGCTCGACGCCCTCGACCAGGGCCAGGCGCCCCCGGTCACCGCCGGGGACGCCAGGCGGACGATGGAGTTCATCGCCGCCCTGTACGCCTCCGCCTTCACCGGCGAGCGCGTGCGAAGCGGACAGATCACTGCCGACAGCCCGTTCGCCCGGACGATGGAGGGCACGGGAACCCCATGGGAAAAGGTGAGGAACAAGTGACCCTGCAGGTTGATCACGCGCTCGGCCGGTCGGTCGGCGTGTCGGCGGGCGACGTCGAGCTGTTCAGCTACGTCTACCGCCCGGACACGCCGGTGCTGGAGTCGCCAAAGCCGTACCTGCATCCGATCAGGACGCTCGGCGGCCGGCTGGTGTCGTTGTTCCGGCCGCACGACCACGTCTGGCACAAGGGCATCGCCTGGTCGCTGCCGCACGTGGGCGAGCACAACTTCTGGGGCGGCCCGACGTACGTGACCGGCAAGGGCTACGTGCAGCTCGACAACAACGGCAGCGCCACGCACCGCGAGATGACCACGCTGACCGCCGGCGACGACCGCGTCGAGATCGGGCACACGCTCGACTGGTCCTCCCAGGCCGGCGCCCCGGTCATCGAGGAGCGGCGCTCGCTGGCCGCGACCGTCCTGGACGACACGGCCTGGGCGCTGGTGTTCGAGACGGAGATGACGAACGTGTCCGGCGGCACGCTCGACTTCGGCTCCCCGACCACGAAGGGCCGCGAGAACGCCGGCTACGGCGGCCTGTTCTGGCGCGGCCCCCGGTCGTTCACCGGCGGGATCATCCAGTCGCCGGAAGGGGCGGGCGGCGACGAGCTGCGCGGCACGCGGGCCGACTGGTTCGCCTTCCGCGGCAGGCACGACGAGACCGGCGACCGCTCGACGGTCGTCATGGTCGACGACGCCGCGAACCCGCAGCACCCGCCGCAGTGGTTCGCGCGCAGCGAGGACTTCGCGTGCCTGTGCCCGGCGCCGTTCTTCAGCGAGGAGGTGCCGCTGCCGGACGGCGAGAAGCTCCGCTTCAGGTACGCGGTCGTGATCGCCGACGGCGACCGCGGCGAGGACGGCACGGCGCAGCTGGCCAAGCAGGGACGGGCGGCGCTGGCATGACCTTCCCCGGCGGCACGTCGATCAGCCGGCTGACGGTCTACACGGGAGCGTGCGCCGACGGCCTGGAGGGCGGCACGCCGCATCTGCACACCGCCTCCACCGAGGCGTACGTCGTCGTCGGCGGCCGCGGCGCGCTCCAGACCCTCGACATGAACGGCCTGCGCGAGACGGAGCTGAGCGCCGGCTCGACCGTGTGGTTCACGCCCGGCACCATTCACCGGGCGATCAACAAGGGCGGCCTGGAGGTCGTGGTCGTCATGTCGAACGCCGGCCTGCCCGAGGCCGGCGACGCGGTCATGACGTTCCCGCCCGAGATCGTGGCCGACCCCGACCGCTACCGGGAGGCCGCAGCCCTGCCCATCAGTGGGCCCGTCGGTGGGCCCGTCGGTGGGCCCGCGGCGGACGTCGAGGAGGCGGTCGCGCGGCGGCGTGAGCTGGCCGTGGAAGGCTTCCTGCGGCTGGCGGGCGACCCCGCGGAACTGCGGCGCTTCTACGACAGCGCGGTCACCCTGGTCCGGCCCAAGGTCGCGGGCTGGCGGGAGATCTGGGAGAGCACGGTCGCCCAGGAGACCCGCCGCACCGCGGAGATCCTCGACGCCCTCGACCGCGGCGACGGCTCGCACCTCCAGCGGTCCGCGCTGATGGAGAGCCCGCCGCAGCAGCGGTGGGGCATGTGCGGCCACCTGCGCGCCCACGACGTCGCCCACCCGATCGTGCACTGAAACACCCGCCGGGACACCCTCACCCCCCACCTAGGAGTACGGCGATGCCCCTCATCCGCACGCTGACCCTCTTGCGCATGATGTCGGCCGCCGCCATGGTCGCGGCGCTCGCCCTGCCCGCCCAGCCCGCCTCCGCGTCGGCGCAGGCGGGCAGGACCTACTACGTCGACGCCGCCGCCGGCGACGACGCGGCCTCCGGCCTGGACGAGGCGCACGCCTGGAAGAGCCTGGCCAAGGTGAACGCCACCACGTTCGCGCCCGGCGACCGCATCCTGCTGCGGGCCGGTCAGCGGTGGGCCGGGCAGCTCTGGCCCAAGGGCTCGGGCGAGAGCGGCGCCCCCATCACCGTCGACCGCTACGGCGAGGGCGGCAAACCCCGCATCGACGGCGCGGGCCAGGTCGCCGACGCCGTCCGGCTGTTCAACCAGGAGCACTGGACGATCCGCAACCTGGAGGTCACCAACGAGGTCCCCGTCACCGGCACGCCCGGCGAGAACCTGCGCGACCTGCGCGGCATCCACGTCTCGGGCGACAACAGCCAGACCCTCGACGGGTTCGTCATCGACGGCGTGGACGTGCACGACGTCACCGGCCAGGTCAACTGGATCGGCGGCAGCGTCGAGAACAACGCGCCGGGCGTGCGGTTCCAGACCGGCTGGGACGGCTCGAAGAAGACCGGCGGCATCGTCTTCGACACCACCGTGCCGGACGTCCGCAACCCGCCGGACCGGGCCACCGTGCTCAACGACGTGGTGATCCAGAACTCCACGGTACGCAACACGTCGTTCGCGGGCATCGTCGTCAAGCAGTACACCGGCGACGGCAAGAACGACGCCGGCGAGACGATCGCGACGCCGACCGGCTGGGGCACCCGCACGAGCCCCGACGACCCGAAGTTCACACCCCACACCAACGTTGTCATCAGGAACAACTACGTCACCCAGGCCGACACGGCGTACGGGTGCAACGGCATGTACCTCACCAACGTGCGCGGCGCCCTCGTCGAGCGCAACGTCGTCTACCGGGCCGGGACCTCCGGCATCGAGACGTACTACGCCGACGACGTGACGTTCCAGTTCAACGAGGTGTACGAGACGCAGCAGAAGGCCGGTGGCGCAGACTCCAACGGCATCGACCCGGACAAGGGCACCACGCGGCAGGTCGTGCAGTACAACTACCTGCACGGCAATGGTGACGGCGTGCTGCTGTGCCAGTTCGCCTTCGGCGACGCGATCGTCAGGAACAACGTGATCGCGAGCAACACCCGCTACCAGATCTACCTGCACTCCGACCGGGCCGCCACGGCGAAGATCTACAACAACACGATTTACAACGACAAATCCGCCTATCTCATCTACGGCTACGGCAGCTACCTCGAAGCCCGCTACGACATCACCAACAACCTCCTGTACTCGACCCGCGCCGCCGCCACCCTGACGACCAGCCCGACCATCACCTACAGCCACAACCTGTACGGCGGCGCCGACCTGGCCGTCCCCGCCTCCGACAAGGACGCGGTGGTCGCCGGCCCGCGCTTCGCCGACGCCCCGCTCGACGGCCCCCACGGCACACCGGAGACGGGACCCCAGCTCGCCACCGCCCACGGCCTGCGCGTCACCTCAGGCTCGCAGGCGATCGACACCGGCGCCGAGATCACCGGGAACGGCGGCCGCGACTACGCCGGCGCCACCCTCTACAACGGCGGACCCGACATCGGCGCCTTCGAGTACGCCACCGCCGAGGGCGCCACGACCGAGTCCGTCATCGGCACCGTACGCAGCCCGTCCGGCGCCCCGATCAGCGGCGCGACCGTGACCGTGACATCGAGCGGGGCCGGCGTGACCGCGACAACAGGCGCCGACGGCCGCTTCGCGCTCCACGCCATCCCGTTCGCCGACGGCGTCCGGGTCACGGCCGCCAGGAACGGCTACGCCGGCGCCACCACAACGGTCGACGTGCGTTTCGGCAACGTCGCCACCGTCCACCTCACCCTGGCCTCGACCAGCGTGGTCGGCTCGGTCACCGGCCGGGTGCTTGATCAGGCCGCCCAGCCGCTGCCCGGCGCGACCGTCACCGTCAAGGACGGCGACCAGGCGCTCGCCACCGCCACCAGCGGCGCCGACGGCGGCTTCACGGCGGAGAACGTGCCCATGGGGGAGGGGTACACGATCCGCGCCGAGGCCGGCGGCCACGTGGCGGCGACCCGCTCCGGCCTGAAGGTCGAGCCGGCCACGGCCACCGACGCCGGCGCGCTTCTCCTCGTCCGCCCGACGCCGGACCTCATCGCGGTGCACGACTTCGACGACCTGCCGGCCGGGCCTCTGACCAGCGGCAACGGCCTCACGGTGAGCGCCGCGGGCGGGAGCGTCGAGGTCACCGGCGACAAGACGGCCCGCCTCACCCGTACGGCGAACAGCGGCAGCACGAGCCTCGCGCAGGCGTTCGCGCTGAAGGGCATCGTGACCGTCGAGGCGAGCGTCATGAGCCCGCAGGCCCACACCTCGGGCAACCACTGGTGGGCCGTCCCCTACGTCAGGGGCCCCGGCGGCCAGAACGCCGTCAGCGTCGCGTTCACCAAGAACACGATCGTCGCCTACGCCGGCACCACCACCAAGACCCTGGGCTCCTACGAGCCCGGCCGCCGCTACCACGTCGCGGCCGTGATCGACACCGTGAACCAGCGCTTCGACCTGCTCATCGACGGCCGCCGCGCCCTCGACGACGCCGCGTTCAGGAACCCGATGGACACCGTGGCGCAGATCGACTACTACGCCAACAGCAGCAACTACGGCGCCATCGACCTCGACGACATCCGGGTCTCCCAAGGCGTGGGACTGGCCCGCGACGACACCGCCCTGCTCAGCGTCGACACCGGCGAGGGCGCGCCCGAGGACATGATGCTCGAGGTCCCCGCGCGGGTGGCCGAGGTCGAGGTGACGGCCGTGGCCCGCAGCCCCTTCGCCCGCTCCGTGGCCATCGACGGCGAGCGCACCGAGGGCGCCCGGGCCACGCGGCGGATCACGCTCGGCGACACCGGCGCCGACGTCCGCATCGTGGTCACCGCCGAGGACGGCACCGAGGGCGGCCACACCCTGCAGATCAAGCGGCGGCCGCTCGCCCAGGACACCACCCTGTCCGCCCTCGTCCCCGACGCGGGCACCCTCGACCCGGCCTTCGACCCCGACGTGCGCGCCTACACCCTCGCCGTCCCCGGCGACCGCGTCGCCTTCACCCCCACCGCGCTCAACCCCAAGGCCGCCGTCACGGTCCAGGGACACCCGGTCACGACCGGGACGAAGTCGCCCGCCATCCCCATCCCCGCCGAGGTCACGATCAAGGTGGTGTCGGAGGACGGCACGGCCGACGCCACGTACGAGGTCACGGTCACGGGACCGGGGCTGCCGCAGGACGGCGCGACCGCGCCGCCCGCCACCGCCGCGCTCTCGACGACCAGCGGCTGGGAGCACGGCCTGCACGACGGCACGTACGACGTGACCATGAACCTCTGGCACGGCGTCAACGCGAGCGTCTTCGTCCTGTACGAGAACGGCAAGGAGATCGCCAGGCGCGACCTGACCCCGAAGACCCCGTCCGCCCAGAAGACGTCGATCCCGGTCACCGGACGCGGGAACGGCACCTACGTCTACACCGGCGAGCTGCTCAACCAGGCCGGCCGCACCGCCACCACGTCGGTGAAGGTCGAGGTCGAGGACGCGAACCCGGGAGAGCCCGTGCTCGGCTCCGACAACTGGGACGGCGACGGCGACTACACGATCCGCATGAACATGTGGTGGGGCACCAACGCCACCGCGTACCGGCTCTACGAGGACGGCGTGCTCGTCGACACCCAGCGGCTCGCCGCGGACACCCCGGACGCCCAGAGCGCCGCCACGTCGCTGACGGGCCGGTCGGCGGGCACGCACACCTACGTCGCCGAGCTGGTGAACGCAGCCGGCGCCACCAGGAGCGAGCCACTGACGCTAGTGACAAAATGACCAGTATGGATGACGGGTCGATGGCTCACTCCTCCCCGCCGACCCTGCACGACGTCGCCCGGGAGGCCGGCGTCTCGATCGCCACGGCGTCGCGCGCGCTCAACGGCAGCGCGCGCAACGTCAGATCGGAGAACGCCTCCCGGGTCCGGGCGGCGGCGGCCAAGCTCGGCTACGAGCCCCACCTGTCGGCCCAGGCCATCGCCAAGGGCTCCACCAGGACCGTCGCGCTGGTGATCCGCGACGTGGCCGACCCCTACTTCTCCTCGATCGCCGCCGGGGTCACCCAGGCCGCCGAGGCCGCGCAGCTCATCGTCACCATGGCGGTGGCGGACGGGTCGCCGGAGCGGGAGCTGGAGATCGTCAGGACCCTGCGCGGGCAGCGGCCCCGCGTCATCATCGTCGCGGGCAGCCGCATCGAGGGCACAGGCACCCGCGACTCGCTGACGGAGGAGCTGGCCGAATACCGCACGGCCGGCGGGCGGGTCGTCATGATCAGCCAGCGCGACCTGCCGTTCAGCACCGTCACCGTCGACAACCACGGCGGCGCGGAACGGCTCGCGCGGGCTTTGCTCGACGCCGGCTACCGGCGCTTCGCCGTCTTCCACGCGCCCGCCGAGATCCGCACCTCCCGCGACCGGCACGCCGGCTTCCTGTCCGCCGTGCGCGCGGCGGGGGCTCCGGAGCCGGTCGCGATCGAGACCGGCTTCACCCGCGCGGGCGGCCACGACGCGGCGCGGCGGCTGGTGGAGCGGGGGTTCGACGACGTGGAGGCGGTGTTCGCGGTCAACGACGTGATGGCCATCGGCGCCATGACGGCCTTCCGCGACGCCGGGGTGGTGCCCGGACGCGACATCGGGGTGGCGGGGTTCGACGACATCGGCTCGGCGGTGGACGTGGTGCCCGCGCTGACGTCGGTGGCGGTGCCGCTGCGCGAGGCCGGCCTGACCGCGATGCGGCTCGCGCTGTCGGACGAGGACAGCGCCTCCGTCTGCCTCCCGGCCGACGTCGTGCTACGCGAAAGCACCCCGCCCCGCCCGCCGGCATGATGGTCCCGACCGGAAAATGAGGCGCGGACGGGCGGACCCGCACGGCATGATCACGCCCATGGGCTACGAGAAGCTGATCCACGAGGCGCTCACCACACCGTTCGAAGGCTGGGACTTCACCATGTTCCGCGGGCGCGTCACCGACGACGGCACCCTGCCGTGGGACTACGAGCACCTCGTCCGCGACCGGCTGCCGAAGACCAAGGCCCTGCTCGACCTCGGCACCGGGGGCGGCGAGCTGCTGGCGTCCCTGGCGCCGCTCCCGCCCCGCACCACCGCCACCGAGAGCCATCCGCCGAATGTCCCGGTCGCCCGCCGCCGCCTCGAGCCGCTGGGCGTCGAAGTGGCCGAGTCCGCCACGGCGCTCCCCGACGGCTCCTTCGACCTGGTCGTCAGCCGCCACACGGCGTACGACCCGCGCGAGATCCGCCGCCTCCTGGCCCCCGGCGGCACGTTCGTGACCCAGCAGGTCGCCGGCCGCGACCTGGAGGAGATCAACGAGGCGCTGGGCGGCCCGCCGCACGAGGACCGCGACTGGGACCTCACCGCGGCGAGCGCCGGACTGGAGGTCATCTGGAGCCAGGAGGCGAGCTTCACCACCACGTTCCACGACATCGGCGCACTCGTCCTGTTCCTCCGGGTGATCTCCTGGCAGGTGCCGGACTTCGACGTGGACACGTACTCCTCCCGGCTGCGCGCCCTGCACGCCGACATGGAGCGCGGGCGCCCGCTCAGGGCGACCGCCCGCCGCTTCGCCCTGCTGGCTCAGTAGGTCCAGCTGTAGCGCAGCGCTGCGCTCGAACATTCGCGAGAAGTCGCCGTACGTGCCCAGTTCGGCCGCCTGCGCCGCGCCGTTGGAGGGCCGTAACCGTCAATTCGGTCGGACGCTTACAAAAAACTTGAAATTGCCTCCGGTCCTGGGCCTGACCTGGTCGACTTCGGAGTGGCGGGCATGGCGCAGGGGTACGAGGGCACCTTGCGACATGCCCGGCCATCCCCGCGTGCTCCGTCAGCGCCGGAACAGCTCCAGCAGTTCCTCGGCCCGATGAGTGCGGGCGATCCACACCTCCCGGCCGCGGCGCTCCCTGGTGATGAGCCGCCCGGCACGGAGCCGGTCGCAGTGGTAGGTGAGCCCGCTCGGCGCGAGGTTCATGTCCGTCGCCAGCCTGGACATGGTCATGGGCTGCTCCAGCGCGGAGAGCAGGCCCGCGCGGACCGGCCCGACCAGTGCCGACAGCTCGTCCATCGCGGGCGCGGCCGGACGGCGCCACAGCGAGTCCGCTCCGGGGACGGGGTAGGCGATCCACACCGCCTCCGGGTGGTCCAGGCTGACGATCAACGCGTCCTTGCCGGCCAGCATCGGGACCAGGACGATCTTGCGGTCGCCGAGCTCGAACGAGCCGGGTTCGAGGTCGGAGATGAGCAGGCGGCCTTCGCCGTACGCGATGCGGCCGGTGAGCGAGCCGAGCAGCAACTCGGGCCCGCCGCGCACGGTCGCGACGCCGACGCGCTCGACCTCTTTGTCGAGCAGCGGGCGGGCGCGCCGCCACAGGGGTTCGGCGGTGTTCCACACGTCGGTGACGGCCTCGGCGTAGCCGTGCAGCCAGCGGGCGGGCCGCTCGGCGGCCGGCCGCCAGTGGGCCGGGAGCGGCCCCGGGCCGAACGTGCGCTCCAGGTCCGCGATCAGCGCCTCGGGCGGGGTGTCGTGCAGGACCCCGACCTGCTCCTCGACGGAGACGTCGCCGTCGACGGGCGTGAGCGGCACGACGCTGTCGGGCGCGACGGAGTGTCCGGGCGCGGCCAGCGGGCGAACCGCCTCGTGGCCGCGCCGTCCGACGCGCGAACCGAGCGCGCTGCGCCAGAGCTCCGGCAGGCCGCGACGACGGCCTGCCAGGGCGTCGGCGATCATGGCGAGGGCGGTCACGTTGGGAGAAAGCGAGATGTACAGCCGAGGTGTGGAGCTCACGCGTAGTTCACTCCACACATTGGTGCTTATTACTTGGGCCCCCACAGGTTGGACGGTAGACACGGATGACATGGACGGAGGATTCGCGTCCCTTACGTGATGCGAACACTCCGGGTCTGGGTGACTTTTGCCCGCTCTGGGGTCAAGGTCATGTTGTGTACCTCTGTGTGGTGGTGTGTTGTGTTTGCTCCGTCACGTTAGAGCTCTCCACTAACTCCTGACTTAAAAGGCTCTTACAGCCGCTTGACCCTCTCTTGCCACACAGGTCACCACGGGTCAGACGTAAGGGTCGAGGTGCTCCGTGGATCCGTACAGGGCCGGGGCGGCGTAGTGTGCGGGCGACAGGTGGACGCCGGTGGCCCGCTCGGCGAGCGCCAGGGCGGCCGCGACCGGCGCGCCCCTCCAGCCCGGGTCCGTGAAGTCGGTGTCCATGCCGAGGTCCTGCAGGTCGGCGGCCAGCCGGTCCGGCTCGGCGCCCTGACGGGAGCGGCATTCGTACAGGCTGAAGGTGGTGATCGGCCGGCCGTCCCCGCAGTAGGTGAAGTCGGCGCTGTCGGAGCTCACCGCCACCGCGGCGGCCGCCGATCCCGCCGACAGCACGTCAGCGCGGTGGTAGACGATCTCACCCCAGCCGACCTCCACCAGGGCGGTCCCGCCGGTGGCGGCGAAGGCCGTGACGCCGAAGCCGTAGTCGCCCGTGAAGGGGCTGGGGGTGACGCCGATCCGGCGTAAGGCCTCTTCGGGGCGCACGTTCTTGACGAAGGCCGCGCAGAGCCAGGTTTCGTCGGCGGTGTACTCCTGGTAGAGCCATTCGTACGTCGCCGCCGTCGCGCTTCTCACGATCATGGCGGGATCCTCCCAGACCCGGCCGTCAGCCGGCGCGGTCCTGCTCGTTCTCGGCCACGGCGATCCCCGTCGCCTGCTCGGCGACCTCGGACAGGCGCAGGACCTGCTGCCCACCGACAACGTGGCCGGCTACCTCCAGGCGCCGCCGCTCCTGCTCACCGACCTCGGCGGCCTGGCCAAGATCGCCGAACGGGACCGGAAGAGCGGCCTCGGCGCGGCGCCGCTGAGCGTGGTCAGGGTCCGCGTGTCCGGCGTGACCGGGCCCGACGCCGTGAGCAGGGAGCGCATCGCCCAGGTGGCCCAGCAGATCGTGGCCGCCACCGGTCTGGAGGTGGACATCACCATGGGCGCCTCGCCGTCGACGGTCACCGTCGCGCTGCCCGCCGGCTCGTACGGCCGCCCGCCGCTCACCCTCCAGGAGGGCTGGGTCGGCAAGGGCGCGGCCTACCGCATCCTGGACGAGGCCGACCGCAAGTCGGTGGTGCTGTTCCTGCTCATCCTGGCGGTGTGCGGGCTGTTCGTGCTGAACGCCGCCTCCGCCATGGTCAGCACCCGGCGGACGGAGCTGGGCGTGCTGTCCTGTCTCGGCTGGTCGCGGCGCAAGCTGTTCGGGGTGGTGTTGTGGGAAGTGGGCGCGATCGGGCTGGTCGCCGGGCTGCTGGCGGCCGGGCTCGCCGTACCGCTGTCGTCGTGGTCCGGCCTGGAGGCGTCGCTGCCGCGCGCGCTGCTGGCCGTGCCCGCCGCCGTGGTCCTGGCGCTCGCCGCCAGGGCGGTCCCGGCCTGGCGGGCCTCCACCGTGCCGCCGATCGGGGCCGTGCGCACCGCGGTGCGGGCCCCGCGCCGGGCCCGATCGCCGCGAGGCGTGACCGGGCTGGCCCTGGCGGGGCCGGCCAGGGTGCCGGGCCGGACGATGCTCGGCGCCGTCACACTCATGCTGTGCGTGTTCGCGCTCAGCGTGCTGCTCGTGGTCACGTACGGCTTCCGCGGCCGGGTCGTCGGCTCGCTGCTCGGCGAGGCGATCGTGGTGCAGGCCAGGCCCGCGGACGACGCGGCGATCGCGATCATGTTCGCGCTCGGCGCGCTGGCCGTGGCCGACGTGCTCTATCTCGGCGTACGGGAACGCGACGCGGAACTGGCCACCCTGCGTGCCACCGGCTGGCCCGGGCGGGCCGTGACGCGCCTGGTGCTGTCGGTTTCTTGCACCGAGAGAAAAGGATCGACTCCCGCGTTGGGGTTTTGTCACCCGCCCGCACACCGGAACCGGTGGCCGGTGCCCCCGAACAGATGGCAGTCTGCCCGCAACCGCCCCGGTCCTCCTGCGAACGGACGGCCGGGGCTGGACCTCCGCAGTGTTCACGGAAGGAACCGGCATGACCCATGACGCCGGCCGCGTCGCGGCCAAGCGGATCAACGACCACGTGGAGCTCGTCCACGTCGACAACCCCGACGTGGTGTTCGAGGTCCCCCGGCACGACTGGGAGGCGTTCACCACGGCGGTCAAGTCGGGCGCGTTCGACCTCAGGACGCTGGAGCGCGAGGCAGAGGATCACGTGGCCTGACGGCCGCTTTCCCCAGCCGCACCACGGCGCCCGCCCCCATCCGAGGGGCGGGCGCCGTCGCATGAACGCCTCCGCCCTCCATCCGAGGGGCGGGCACCGTCGCATGAACGACTCCGCCCCGCCCAAGCCTCCCGCGGGCGTATGAAGGCCGTGTCGCCCCACTCGCCTTCCCACCCGGCGCTCCACATCACGCCCGCAGCGTGCGGCCTTCGGCCAAGGGCACCGCCCGCGCGGCCTTCGCGCCGCACCGTACGGGCGTCTCGCCCGGTGCGTCCGCCTGATCGGGTCAGCGCGAGCCTGAGGCGTACTGCGGTGCCGCTGCCCGGCGTCGGCCGGGACCCCTAACGGCCGGAGGGCAGGATGAGCGCGACGGCGCGTTCGCCGGGGGCGGCGCGCGTGCGACGGCCGTCCATCGCCAGCGGGCGGCAGGTGCTATGGGAGGCGGAGTTCGGCGAAGACGCCGCGGTGGTCGGTGCCGGGCACGTCCGCGACCTCGACCCGCCGCACGCCCACCCGCCGGTCCGCCACGACGTGGTCGATGGCGATGATGGTGGGGAAGCCCCGGAAGTTCGGCCAGGTCGGGATCAGCCCCTTGCCCACCTGGTCGGCCGCGTCCACGTAGCCGCGGCTCAGCAGGTCGCGGAAGGCGCGGTGGTCGAGGCTGGCGTTGAAGTCGCCGGCCAGCACCCGGATCGCCGAGGGGGAGGGCGAGGGCAGGGTGCGGAGGGCGGCGTTCCACTCCTGCTCCATCCGGCCCAGCGGCGGGTTGGGATGGACGGCCACGATCTCGACCGTGCTCCCGCCCGGCAGCGTCATGGCGGCGGCGGGCATGTTGTGCCCGATCGGGGTGAACAGCCCCTTCAACTCGGTCAAAGGGTGCCTGGCGTAGATGCCGCTGCCGGTCGCTCCGAACTCCTCCTGCAGCACCCGGTGCGGCAGCAGCTCCTTCAGCCCGGCCTCGTCCAGCCGCTCGACCGCGTCCGGGGTCAGCTCCAGCGCGGTGAACACCTCGACGTCGTGCCTGCGGACGAGATCGACCACGGCCTGCGCGTCACCCCGCTGCCCGAACAGGTTGGCCGTGAACACCCGCAGCGGCGCGCCGTTCGCGGCCGGCTGCTCCTCCGCCGTCACCCTGGGCAGCACGCACGCGGCCATCACCGCGCACGCCAGCGCCGCGACGAGCGCGGCCGGCCGGTTGCGCCTGATCAGCAGCACCGCCGTCAGCGCCGCGAGCACCGCGCCGTACGGTGTCACGGTCATCAACTGGGTGACGAACGAGCCCTGCTCCAGCCCTCCGGCCCTGATCACGGCCCACAGGGCCAGCAGCACGGCGACCGTCCACGACAGCCATCGCCTGCGTCGCCGCCGTTCCTTCGGCGGCTGGTCCGCCCCAGCGGCCTGCTCGGTGCCGACCGTCGTGCTCACTACGCCATCCCGTCCCCCGAATCCGATCACAACTTGAACCTTAAAGGGATTTGGGAGCAGCCGAGTGATGCGACGTCAGCGCTTACGGCCCACGCCTGCGTACATCCATTTCGGCGTGTCGGAGGTCACCGAGGGCTCCGGCCACGCGGAGACCGCGACGAGACCCGGCTCGAGCAGATCGAACCCGTCGAAGTAGCGGGCGATCTGCTCGCCGGTGCGGGGGGTGCGGTGCATCGCCTGGTGCCGGGTCGCCTCCAGGTAGTCGTCGGCGGTCTTCTTCGGCAGGAAGTCGAGCGTCAGGTGGCTCAGCACCAGGTAGCTGCCCGAGGGCACGGCGTCGGCGTACGCCTTGACGAGCCCGGCCGGGTCGTCCGCGTCGGAGATGTGCATGAGGATTGCGACCATCATGAGCGCAACCGGCTGGGTGAAGTCGAGCGTCTCGCGCACCTGCGGGTGGTCGAGGATGGAACGCGGGTCGCGTACGTCGGCCTCGATGTAGGCCGTCCTGCCCTCGGGCGTGCTGCTCAGCAGGGCCCTGGCGTGGTTCATCACAATGGGGTCGTTGTCGACGTAGACCACCCGCGCGTCGGGCGCCTCCGCCTGCGCCACCTCGTGGGTGTTTCCCTGGGTGGGGATGCCCGTGCCCAGATCGAGGAACTGCCTGACGCCGAGCTTGGTCAGGTGGCGCACGGCCCGGCCGAGGAAGGCCCGGTTGTTCCTGGCGCTCTCGCGCACCCCCGGCACCGCCGCCATGGTCGCCTCGGCCACCCGGCGATCGGCCTCGAAGTTGTCTTTGCCGCCGAGCCAGTAGTCGTAGACGCGGGCCGAGTGGGGAATGTTGGGGTTGATCCCGTGCGGTGCGCTCACGATCACGATACTAGGTCACGCGGATCCGACCGGGTGTCGTCGGCGGGGGTCGTCAGCCGAGGCGGGGGACGGGCTTGCAGGGCTCCACGGGTGTGTCCGCCTTGGCCAGCCAGGCGCCCATGCGCCAGAGCACCTGTGCGTTCTCACCGTCGCTGAACTCCAGCACGAGCGTCTCGCCGCGCTTGATGTACTCCGGGAAGATCTGGAACGCCCCGGAGCTCGGCCTGATGGCCTTGAAAGAACGAAGCGTGTTCACGTGCTCACGCATCTCTTCCACGCTGTCGACGGGCGGCCCGCCGTAGGACGCGTCCGCGCCGACGAATCTGGGGACCCCGCAGGCTTTACCCGGGGGCAGGAACGTCACGTCGGCCTTGACTCCGGCCTTGTGCAACTCGGCCTCCAGGCCCTCGGGGTCGCGCAGCTCGGTGAGGGTCACCGTGAGCGTGCCGTCGGGGCTCTTGGACACCGCGTACGCGGAGGTCCCGGTGCCGCCGACGATCAGCGGCGTGACCGCGGCGGCCGCCGCGACACCCGCCGCGACCAGCAGCCGGGGCCCGGTGACGACGCGCCGCCGGGCGCGTGGGTGCATCCCGTCGAGCAGGCGCCGTCGCGCCCCGGCGAGATCCTCCGGGGTGGCCGGCGGAATGCGCTCCCCCATGGTCTTGAGTGCATCCATGATCATTCTGCGGGTTCTCCTTCTCCCAGGGTCTGGCGGATCTGGTGACGGGCCCGATTGAGCCGTGAGGCGACGGTGCCCAGGGGGATGGCGAGCGCGTCGGCGACCTCCTGGTAGCTCAGTTCGGCCCACGCGACGAGCAGCAGCACGTCGCGATCGGCCCGGGTGAGCCTCATCAGGGCCCGCGCCAGCGGCCGGTTGACGGCCAGGGTGTTGATCCCGTCCTCGACCTGGCCGCCCGGTATCTCCGCCGGGTGCACGCCGCTGCGGATGTAGGCGCGATAGAGGTTCATCTCGGCGCGCCGTCGTTTGCCGATCACGTTGGAGGCGATGCCGTACAGCCACGGGCGGGCGTCGGGGCGGCCCCTGTCGTAATCGCCCCGGCGCTGGAAGGCGGCCAGAAAGGTGTCGGCGACGACGTCCTCGGCCTCGCCGGTGCCGAGGCGCCTGGTCACGTAACGGTGCAGCAGAGGCGCATGCCGGTCGAACAGTGCGGCGAAGACCTCCGGCTCGTTCAGCGACCTCTCGATGAGGGTCGCGTCATCGAGCTCGACGACTTCGCGGGGGATTGTCATGCATGTCGGCCTTTCTTGGCGTATGCGGTTACCTGTACTTACCGCGCCGAGCCGAAATGCTTCATGGCCGACGTCCCCGCGCGTCAGACGGTGACGACGTCCGCGATGATGACCGTGGCGTCCTCCTTCGGCTCCGCCGCGGCGAGCTCGTCGTACAACCGGTCCAGGCAGGCGACCGGCGATGAGCCCGTGGCGAAGAGCTCGGTCATGCGCCGCGCGCCGAGCGCCTGGACGACGCCGTCCGTCACGACGATCACGCGGTCGCCGGGGCGGATCGGCACCGCGCCGACCTCGGGTTCCAGCGCCGCCGGCAGGCCGAGCCCGCACGGCGGGCCGTCGTCGGCGGAGCGCGACGTGGTCAGCCGCGTCGGCGCCCCGCCCCTCGGGCAGTGCCAGATGGCGCCGTCGCCGACGTGGGCGAAGCGCAGGCGCGGGCTCTCGCCGGGGTCGAGGACGATCACGTCCAGGGTGCTGACCAGGCCCGGCATGGCGGCGTCACGCAGGGCGGCGCTGCGTACCGCCCGGTGCGCGGCCTGCGCGCACTCGCCCAGGTCCTGCTCCGGAGCGCGAGGGGACCGCGCATGCTGCGGCCCTGCCGCGACCACCGCGCCGAGAGCCAGGGCGGCGGCCGTGTGCCCCGGCTCCGACCCGGCCGCGCCGTCCGCGACCGCGACGAGCCGCTCCTGGATGACGTACGCGTCCGACGCCCGCCGGTGGGAACCCTCGTAGGTGCCGCCCACCGCAACCAGCCGCGGCCGCGTCACCGGCATGCCCTGCGGCCATTTCCCCCGCTTGCCCCGCACGGCCATCACGGACAGGCAGCCGATCAGAATCGACATCACGAAGTACGTCATGAGGTCCCCTCCCGCCGCGGCCCTGATCGCGGCACGCCCAGTAGACGCCCGCGCGCGGCGGAGCGGCTGACGGCCGATCGGCCGTCGTAGCGCTATGACGGCGGATCGACCAGGGCTCCGGCACGACGGCCGATCAGCCGTCATGCCGCGGGGAGAGCGGGGCACCAGGGTGTGGAGGGGCGGTGCACACCGCGAGACAGCCGGCCCGAGGAACCATCCATGCGACCGATGACCCCATCCGCCGAGACGGCAGGAAAAAGTCCGTCCCTTTTAACCGGAGAAACCCAATCTCGTTTCTTTTTGCCCAGGCTGCGCTGCGTTATCGTGAGACGCGTCTTGTGCTCCCGGCGTGTGCGGACGGCTCATGGATCACCCCGGTTCAACGAGGTACGACTCGGCGACCAGGCAATTCGAGCAGGCCACGGCGCGCACGGGCGCGGGGACGCGCGGTGTGGTGGGATCGGTGGCGATCGTCTCCGCGGTGTTCGGCGCCGTTCCGCCGGTCTCGCTGTCGTGGCTGGCGCCCATGCTGGCGCTCCATGCCGTGTGGACGGCGTTGTACGCGCGCGTGTGGTGGCGCAAGGAGCCGCTTCATCCCTGGCTGGTGGCCGGTGATGTGGCCATCGCGGTCGCGCTGTGCCTGTCCCAGCGTCATCTCGTCGCCCCGGAGGCGCTCGTCACGGGGTCGAGCTGGGTGCATGGGATGGCCACGATGACCATCATCGTCGCCGGGGCCGCCTGGAGGCCCGGGATCGCCGTCCCCGCCGGGCTGGCCGTCGCGGGGGCGTTCGCGGCCGGCGTGCGGATCGCCTCTCCCGCGCAGGACGTCTTCGGCACCCTGGGCATCCACCTCGTGCAACTGCTCGCCATCGTCATGCTGATGACGCTGCTGCGCCGCTCGGCCGCCGAGACCGACGCCTTCCTGGAGCAGAGCGTACGCGCCGAGATCTCGCTCATGGTGGAGCGGCTGCGCCGCGAGGACGAGCTGAAGCAGGTCGGCAGCATCCACGAGACCGCCCTGCACACGCTGACGATGGTCGGCCTGGGCACCTACGACGCGCCGTCGCCCACGCTGAGCGCCCAGGTCCGCACCGACCTGGCGGCTCTGGAGAAGCTGCGCGACAGCCCGCGCGCCGACGCGGCCCCGATCGCCCTGGACGCCCTGCTGGAGGAGGTGGCCGGGCGCGCGACGGGACTCGAGGTCCGCAGGGACCTCACGCCCGAGACCGTGCCGGGCAACGTCGCCGAGCGCTTCGCCCGCGCCGTCACCGAGGCGCTGGCCAACGTCGCGCGGCATGCCGGCGTCCATGAGGCCGAGCTGGTCTCCCGCAGGCGCGACGGCGAGATCCTGGTGGAGGTCGCCGACGCCGGCCGCGGGTTCGACCAGGACCGGCTGCCGCCCGACCGGTTCGGCGTGCGCGGCTCGATCCTCGACATGATGCGCTCCCTCCCGAACGGCGGCGCCGAGATCTCCTCGGGCGCCGACGGCACCCGCGTGAGCCTGTGGTGGCGGCCATGACGGAGGAGATCGAGCAGGTCGCGCAGCGGTACGCCCGCTTCACCGCGCTGGGCGCGGCGACCATCGCGGCCGTGTGGCACCTCGGGTACGACCTCACCGTCACGATCACCGGCTGGTCCACCTTCCGCTGGCCGTGGCTGTCGGTCGCGGCCTGGGTCGCCTACTCGGCGATCTTCGTGGTCGCCCTGCTGTCGCTGCTGCGCACCTCGCGCGGGCCGGCCAGGATCCGCGAGCTCGCCCTGGCCACGCTCGCCGTGGACGTCGCGGTGATCGTGTCGCTGCGCCCCGAGGAGCTGATCGGCATCAGCGACTGGGCGTGGGGCTCCGTGGGGTGGATCGCCATCATGCTGGTGTGGGGACGGCCGCGATGGAAGACCGAGCTGATCGCGTTCCTGGCCGCCAACGCCGGCATCATGCTGGTGGCGATGGTGGTGACCGGCACGTTCGACCGCGTCTCCATCTCCAAATACCTGGTGGTCATCGCCGGCGGCGTCACCATGCAGCTCGGCTACACGTGGGGCTGCCACATACTGCGGGCCCGCGCCGAGGACGCCGTCGTGCTGGCCCGCAGGCTGGCCGCCGACGACGCGCTGCGGGAGTCCGCCCAGCGCATCCACACCGACCGGCTCCGCAGGTACGCCGCCATCCGTGACGTGGCCGAGGATCTGCTCCACCAGCTCGCCGACGGCGCCGACCCCGGCGATCCGCGCGTACGCGACGACTGCACGGCCGGCGCCCTCCGGCTGCGCCGGCTCATCACCGAACGCGAGGACGTGCCCGACGAACTCGTCTCGACGCTGCGCGAGCGCATCGAGGCGGCCGAGCGGCGCAAGGTCATGGTGACGGCGCCGCCGTTCGGCGACTACCTGCCCGGGCTTCCGGACGGCGTACGGGAGGATCTGCTCCGGGCGCCCATCCGGGCGCTCGACGGCGCCAGGTCGCGGGCGCGTGTCACCGTGTCCGCGATGTCCACGATGGTGAGCGTGGCCGTCGTGGCCGACAACGACGACCTGCCCATCAGCGCCACCCCCGTACAGGAGCCGAGCGGCGTCGTGGTCACCTATCAGCGGCAGGGAGGTGAGGTATGGGTCAACAGCATCTGGCAAGGCCCGTGACGGTCGCGCTGGTGGAGGACCACCAGGTCGTGGTGGACGGGGTGCGGTCCTGGTTCGCGGGCTCAGGCCCGTCGCCGAGCCCGGTGGAACTGGTCGTGCAGGGGCCGACCATCGAATCCGTCCTCGGTGCCGACGCCGACGTGCTGCTGCTCGACCTCAACCTCAACGGCACCATGGTCATCGACCGGGTCGCCGAGCTGTGCCAGGGCGGGCAGCGGGTCATCGTCTTCTCCGAGCACGAGGAGCCGGAGATCGTCCGCGCCGTGCTGGACGCGGGCGCGTCGGCGTTCATCGGCAAGGGCCGGGCGACGCGCGATTCCTGTGTCGAGACCATCCTGGAGGTGGCCGCCGACCGGCCGAGCGTGACCCCGCCGATGGCCCAGGCCATCGCCACGGACGAGCGGCCGCACCGGCCGCAACTGTCCGACAAGGAACGGGCGGCGCTGCTGTTCTGGTTCCAGTCGATGTCGAAGGCGTCGGTGGCGGCCAGGATGGGGATCAAGGAACGGACCGTGCGGCAGTACATCGACCGGGCCCGGGTGAAGTACGCGGCGGCCGGCCGCCCCGCCCCCACCAAGGAGAAGCTGCTGATCTGCGCCATCCAGGACGGACTGATCCAGCCCGACGAGGTCGGCGTCTACACGTCCCTGGCCGCCAAGAGCCCGCCCGGGCAGAGCTGAAAGCTCCTGGGTCTCGGCCCTACCGGCAGGAGGGGGCCGGCAGGGCCGAGCCCCAGGTCATGCTAGGGCTGCCCACCTCCACCGCCAGCAGAATGTCGCCAGGCGAGAACATCAGTCCCACGCTCATCGTCGACTCCTCAGTCACGACGACGAGGTCGGGGATGTAGAAATTCTTGTCGGTCACCAGCAAGTTGATCGTCGACAACGGCTCCAGCTCGGACGGCATCGCGTCATCGAGGATGCGCTGCAGCCGGTAGATGATGCGCTGGTGTGCGGGAGTGGGGGCAGGGCCTACCAGTAGGCTCCCGTTGAAGAGCTCATATCGGTTCCCGTCGTCTGGGAACTCGAGCAGGTCGTCGACCGTGTACTCCGGCTTGTCGAAAGGCCTCTTGGCGGTTCGATCGTTGCCATTGCGGTCACCCACTCAGTATCGGGAGTCTCGCCCTCGCCCACATGCTACTTCCCCGACTTCCATCACTCTAAGTCACTCTACCGTTACCGTTCGCCCCAATTGAAACTTTCACCCGTGTGATCTGCCGCCGGAAAGCCTTTTCCGCTGCTCACTCGGGCATTGGTCATGCGCGCTCACCCGTCGGAAACATTGACAAAAGGTCATCACTTGGCCGCCTCGGCGAGGTCAGATACCGTCGCCCACC
The DNA here is from genome assembly GCF_008065375.1 of Nonomuraea sp. SYSU D8015. Taxonomy (GTDB): domain Bacteria; phylum Actinomycetota; class Actinomycetes; order Streptosporangiales; family Streptosporangiaceae; genus Nonomuraea. The sequence continues at coordinate 488,448 of NZ_VJYI01000003.1, read as the reverse complement.
AGGAGCGCTCCTCTTCACCGGAACCCCCGACCGGAACACGGAGACCGCACGATGCCCCGAGTCGCACCGAAACGCTGGGCGCTGCGCGCCCTGGCCCTGCTGATGTCCATGGCGATGATCTTCACCGTTCCACTGGCCGAGACCGCCTCGGCGCACGGGTCGGTCGTCGACCCGGCCTCCCGCAACTACGGCTGCTGGCTGCGCTGGGGCAGCGACTTCCAGAACCCGACCATGCAGCAGCGGGACCCGATGTGCTGGCAGGCGTGGCAGGACAACCCGAACGCCATGTGGAACTGGAACGGGCTCTACCGCAACGAGGTCGGCGGCAACCACCAGGCGGCCATCCCCAACGGCCAGCTGTGCAGCGGCGGCCACGCCGAAGGCGCCCGTTACCGCTCCATGGACACGCCCGGCCCGTGGACGATGACGAACCTCGGCAGCACCTTCGACGTCCGCCTGCACGACCAGGCCCGGCACGGCGCCGACTACATCAGGGTCTACATCACCCGCCAGGGCTACGACGCCACGACGACGCCGCTCGGATGGAACCACCTGGAGCTGGTCCGTGAGACCCCTAGGTACGCGCCCAGTGAGAACTACCTCATCACCGGCCTGAGCAAGGGGTCGCGTACGGGCCGCCACGTGATCTACACGATCTGGAAGGCCTCGCACATGGACCAGACGTACTACATCTGCAGCGACGTCAACTTCAGCTGACCCTGGTCCACCGCTCTCCGCCGGGCGTGCCCTCGTGCGCCCGGCGGTGTTCTATGCGCGTGGCCGGGTCGAGGCGCGGATGGCCACCCGCTCCGTCCCCACCAGCATCGTCCTTGACAGCGGTTCGGCGCAGCTGACCTCTGTTTCCACGGCGTGTCCGGTGCCCTGCCGTCCCTGCGTCACCGTCCTCGCGATCCCTGCGCCAGCCCGGGGGTGGGGCCGTGTTTGCCGACGGGCCTCGGGACGCTGGCGTCCGAGGTCGCGTGGGACGCGATCCTGAGCGCGGTGGCGTGAGCATGGCAGCCGGCCAGGGCCTTCAGGGAAAGGTTCGCGGCGCCGCCGCCCGGGGTAGCGCTTTCCACGTGACTTTTCCCACCTTCACCTCCACACAGCTCGACCCCCGCGCCCGAGGCAAGGAGCTCGGCACCCATCGTCGCAGGGCGATCATCGCGAACTTCGCCGGATACCTGGACCTGTTCACGGTCGCCGGGGCCACCCCGTCCCAGGTGCGCGCATGGGGCAAGCAGGCTCTCGACCGCAGCGCGGCCTGGGCGCCACAGCTGGCCGACGAGATCACCGGGATCGCGTCCGGCGCCGGGCTGGAGCCCTGGCAGGTGGCCGTGGTCAACGCCCGCACCGAGATCCTCGCCGCCGTCGCCGCACCCGGAGAGGGGGAGTGCTCGACGTCCGTCGTGCTGCCCGGCCCGCGTACGGTGCAGACCTGGGACTGGCACGACCACCTGCGCGACGCCCCCATGTTGTGGGAGTTCGAGAGCCGTCCCGGGCACGTGGTGCGGACCTTCACCGAGGCCGGGGCGCTGGCCAAGATCGGGGTGAACACGGCCGGGCTCGGCATCCACTTCAACATCCTGCGCCACCGGTCCGACCACACCGACGTCGGCGTGCCCGTCCACCTGATCGCCCGCCGGATCCTGGAGGAGGCCGCCACCGTCGAGGAGGCCGCCGTCATCGCCCGCTCCGCCCCGGTCTCCGCCTCCACCGTCATCACCGCCGTGACCTCGGACGACGCGGGCTCGATCGAGATCTCCCCGGCCGGGGTCGCGGTCATCCCGCCGGAGCCTGACGGCGTGCTGCAGCACTGCAACCATTTCCTCGACCCGGCCCTCGCGGAGGGGGAGCGGCACGCCACCGACCGGCCCAGCACGTACGAGCGCCTCAAGCACCTGCGCGACCACGTCGCGGAGCTGAGCGGCGACGACCACACCGCGCGGGCGCTGGCCATGCTCAGCCACGGCCCCGATGCCGCGCCCGTCTGCGCCCACCCCGACCAGACCCAGCCGATCAACCAGCGGTGGGAGACCGTCGCGACGATCGCGCTCGACCCTCGGGCCGGGCGGATGTGGGTGCACCAGGGCGGGCCCTGCCAGGTCACCGAAGAGACCTGGCAGACCTTCTGAGCGGTTCCGGTCAGAGGCTCAGTGGAACGCGGCGATCCCGGTCAGCGCCTTGCCGAGGACCAGCGTGTGGATCTCCGACGTGCCCTCGTAGGTCAGCACGGACTCGAGGTTCACGGCGTGCCTGATCACCGGGTATTCGAGGGTGATGCCGCTCGCGCCGAGCAGCGTGCGGCACGTCCTGGCGATCTCGAGGGCCTCGCGCACGTTGTTCAGCTTGCCGGCGCTCACCTGCTCGGGGGTGAGCGCGCCGGCCTCCTTCAGCCGGCCCAGGTGCACCGCGAGCAGCAGGCCCTTGCCCAGCTCCAGCGCCATGTCGGCGAGCTTCTCCTGGGTGAGCTGGTACGACGACAGCGGCCTGGCGAACACCTCGCGGTCGGCCGCGTACGCGATCGCCGTCTCCAGGCAGTCCAGCGCCGCCCCCATCGCCCCGAACACGATCCCGAACCGCGCCTCGTTCAGGCAGCCCAGCGGCCCGGACAGGCCCCGCGCCCCCGGCAGCACGGCCTCGCCGGGCAGCCGCACCCCGTCCAGTACCAGCTCGCTCGTCACGCTCGCGCGCAGCGAGACCTTGTGCTTGACCTCGTTGACGGTGAGGCCGCGCGTGCGCGCCGACGACGCCGAGGAGGCGCTCGGGCTGGCGAACCTCAGCGACCACGGCCTGTCCGCCGCCGTCTTCACCCGCGACCTGGGGGTCGCGTTGCAGGCCGTCCAGCGGCTGGAGGTGGGAGTGCTGCACGTCAACTCCGAGTCGGCGGGGACGCTCCCGTACGTGCCGTTCGGCGGGACCAAGCAGAGCGGGTTCGGGCCCAAGGAGCAGGGGCGGGCCGCCCGCGAGTTCTTCACCCAGACGGTGACCGTCTACCTCGGGGCGCCGCGTGAGCGAGCGTAGCGAGCGAACAATGAGACACAGCACCATGGTCACGCGACCGACGAAGGAGGGCGCGTGACCATGGTGCTGTCCGGGCTGGTGGTGGCCGACTTCAGCCGGGTGCTGGCCGGGCCGTACGCCACGATGCTCCTGGCCGACCTGGGGGCCGACGTGGTCAAGGTCGAGCGGCCCGGCGTCGGGGACGACACCCGCGAATGGGGACCGCCGTACGCGCCCGGCGGCGAGGCCACGTACTTCCTCGGCGTCAACCGCAACAAGCGCTCGATCGCGCTCGACCTACGGGCCGACGCCGAGGTCGCGCGCGCCCTGGCGGCCCGCGCGGACGTGCTCGTGGAGAACTTCCGGCCAGGGACGATGGACCGGCTCGGGCTCGGCTACGACGCGCTGCGGGAGCTCAACCCCGGGCTGGTCTACTGCTCGATCACCGGATTCGGGTCCGGGCCCGGGGCCGCGCTGCCCGGGTACGACCTGATCGCGCAGGCCGTGGGCGGGCTGATGAGCGTCACCGGCGAGCCGGACGGACCCGGGACCAAGGTGGGCGTCGCACTCGTGGACGTGATCACCGGCCTGCACGCCGCCCTCGGCATCCTGGCCGCCCTGCGCCACCGCGACAGCACCGGCGAGGGCCAGCGCGTCGAGGTCTCCCTGCTGTCCTCGCTGCTGTCCGCGCTGACCAACCAGGCCTCCGCGTACGCGGCCGCCGGCGTGGTGCCGCGGGCCATGGGCAACCGGCATCCCAGCATCGTCCCGTACGAGGTGTTCGAGACCGCCGACCGCCCGCTCGTGATCGCGGCCGGCAACGACCGCCTGTTCCAGGCACTGTGCGGGGCGCTGGGCCGCCCCGACCTCGCCGAGGACGCCCGCTACGCGACCAACGCCGGCCGCGTCGCCGCCCGCGCGGACCTCGTCGCCGAGCTGAACGCCGCCCTGCGTGAACGCCCGGCGGACGAGTGGTTCGAGCTGCTCACCGCCGCCGGGGTGCCGTGCGGACCGATCAACGACCTGGCCGCCGCCTTCGCCCTCGCCACCGATCTCGGCCTGGAGCCCGCCGTGGAGCTCGGCGGCGTGGGCCAGGTCGCCAACCCGATCCGCCTCAGCGCCACCCCGCCCGCCTACCGTCTCCCGCCGCCCGGCCTCGGGCAGGACGAAGCCTGGGTTCGTGAGATATTGGGGCCGTGAATCCGGACGAGGCGGGGCGCAGGCCGCCGACGGCCCAGCAGTTCGTGCTGGCCGAGCTGCGCCGTGCCATCACGACCGGCCGCCTGCGCCCCGGCGCCCCCATCCGGCAGGACGCGCTGGCCGAGGAGCTCCAGGTCAGCCGCGTCCCCCTGCGTGAGGCGCTCAAGACGCTCGAGGGTGAGGGGCTGGTCACCCACAAGGCCCACAAGGGCTACTGCGTCGCCATGCTCTCCCTCGACGACCTGCGCGAGGTCTACCGCATCCGCGAGCTGCTGGAAGAGGAGGCCGTACGGCGCGCGGTCGCCCGGCTCACCGACGCCGACCTCGACCGGCTGGAGGCGGCCCAGGCCGAGGTCGAGCGGGCCGCCGCCGCGGGCGACGTGCCCGCCATGGCGGGCGCCAACCGGCTGTTCCACATGATGTTGTTCGAGTGCGCGGGCATGCCGCGGCTGGTCCGGCTGATCAGGACGCTCTGGGACACGACCGACGCCTACCGGTCGATGTACTACGGCGAGGCCGGCAACCGGGAGCGCGTCATCAAGGAGCACCGCGCCACGCTCGACGCCCTGCGCCGCCGCGCCGCCGACGACGCCGTCGTCACCCTCGACGTCCACCGCACCCACGCGGTCGCCGAGCTGGAGTCGCTGCTCGGCCCGGCGCCCTGACGTCACCGGGCGGGGCCTTTCACCACGTGGTCGGTGCCGGTCGTCCGTGACACGTGGGCGATGGCGTCGAACGCCTCGAACACCGGCAGGTCGAGGAAATAGTCGGCCATGCGCGTCTGCTGGAAGGAGTCGGCATCGTGGACGTGCGGGCGTGCCGCGCGCAGGTTCGCGAGCGTCCAGAGCGGGTCGGTGGGGAACGCCGCCTCGATGCTGCCGTCGGCAGGAGGCGGGAGCGGCGCGTCGTACCAGGCTCCCTGCGGACGCTCCGGCGTCGGATCGCCCAGCGTGGTGGTCCGGCCCAGGCTCGACGTCACGCCGATGGCCCGGTAGCCGTCTCCCAGGGCGGCGGCGAGGTGGGCTCCGGCGGGCAGCAGGAGGCGTTCCCGGCTGTCCAGCGCGGGTGTTCGCTGGATGTGCCAGTTGTGCGCCGCGAGCACCACGCGCTTGCCGTCCTCCAGGAGGCGCAGCACCGACTCCGCCATGTAGACGTCGCGGAACGTCGAGGCGGACTCGAAGCCCTCGGCGGCGTTGGCGCGATGGAGCTGATCGAGATACCAGGCGCCGCGCAGGTGCCACATCGCCGTGTCATGCTCGGCCCCGTGGCCGTGGGCGCGTTGGACGAGGGCCATGCGCTGCACGTGCGCCATCAGCCGGCTCAGCGCACTGGTGAGCAGGTCGCGCTCGATCAGGCCGAGGGCCTGGTAGCGGCCCAGTGCGGCCAAGGTCACCGGGTCGTGGAAGAGCCGCACCACGCCGACCGCCTCTTCCAGTATCGGCAGGGCCTCGGGGGCGGCCCACCGCAGGTAACCGGCCAGCTCCTCCAAGGCTGGCAAGGGCGACCCCGAGGCGCCGGGCAGGTCGGTGCCCAGGCACCGCAGCGGTGGCCCGGCGGCGGCGCGGCTCCGCTCCCGCATCCACGTCAGCGCCTCGTACATCTCCCGGCACTGCCCCAGCGACAGGGCGATGCCGTCCGCCGCGACCTGCTCCACGGTGCCGGGGCCGCCGCGGACCCAGGCGTCCAGGACCTGTCCCTGCGTGAACGGGGCCTCCAGGGCGTACACCTCGAAACCGCACCGTTCGACCAGGAAACGCAGGATGCGGTGGCGTACCTGGTAGAACTCCCGGATGTGGTGGGAGCTCTCGCCCAGCGCCACGACCCGCGCGCCGCCGACGATGTGGCGCAGCGGCTCCAGGTCGTCCACCGGGCTCCGCAAGTCCAGGGTGTCCATGGCCGAGCCGTGCTCACCGACCCAGCTCGCGAAGCTCGTCCGGCCGGTCGTGGTCGTCTCCATGCCGCACAGCCTCTCGCGGCAGGCATGCCGCGGTCGTCGTGCGCGGGGAGGGAGTTGGCGGTACGCTCGCCGGAGCAGCCGCGCTGCGGACTACAACGCCGGAAGTATCCGAGCATTTCGGCAGTCGGTCGACTACCGCGTGGCCCGGCTCTCCGCCAGGGGAGCTCAGCCCAGGAGTAGCGCGGAGATCGGCTCGCCCTTCCTGTCGAACAGCTCGACGCTCGTCTTCTCCCGGCCCGGCCACCAGGCGAGCGCCTGCAGGCCGTGATCGGGGACCGTGATCCTCCTGCCCTCGAACCTGATGGCGCCCACCTCGGCCGACAGCCGCACCACGCCGTACGCCACCCACTTCGCCGGCCACGGGAGCAGACGGTCCGCGTTGACGTCGGACCGTGTCGTCCCGTCCGCCTGCGCGTGGCCGTTCAGGACGTCGGCCCCCAGGCTGGGGGCCAGCAGGTCGTCGTCGGGGCCCGCCGCGGTGCTGCGCCCGCCGCGAATGCTCCAGTGGCCGCCGCGTCTCCGCGACAGCACCCAGACGTCGAGCCAGAACAGCCCGACCTCGTCGAGCCGCGCGAACGCCGCCGCCGCGAGCCGGTGGCCGACGTAGAGGGAGAGCGGCGAGAAGCGGTGCCGTCCGCCGAGAGTCTCCGGCAGCACCTGCGGCAGTCCGTGGGCTATGAGCCGGCGACTCTCCGTCACGGGAGTGTACCCAGGGTGGTGAGTACGATCCACGCGCTCATCGTACTCCCGGGGTCACTTCGGGCAGCCGTCGCGACAGCCGCCGAACCGGCTCGTGTCGGGCTCGGTGAAGGCCGTCTCCGGGAGGCCGCGCAGCCCCGCCGTCATGGAGTCCTTCCAGATGGGGCCCGGGATCGACGTGCCCTCCACGTACGCGTAGCGGCGGCCGCCGATGGTGATGTCCACCAGACGGTGGAAGCCGGCCTCCGGTCGCGGGGCGCCGATGGCGACGGCGGAGGCCAGGTCCGGGGTGTAGCCGACATACCAGGCGGACCCGTAGCCGTCGGTGGTGCCCGCCATGCCGGCCGCGTCCCGGCCGAGGCCCTTGAGCGGGCTGCGGGCGAGCGCGTCGGCGAGCACGCCCGTCACCGCGTCGGCGACCGCCGCGTCCAGCACCTGCTCGCACCGGGGGACGAAGGAACGCAGGACTTTCGCACCGTCGCGTACCTCGGTGACCGTCATCGGCTCGCAGCGCTTGCCGCGGGCGGCGAGGGTGGCGTAGGTGGTGGCCACCTCGACCGGGTCCACCTCGTTGACGCCCAGCGTGAAGGTCTCGTATTCGCGGAGCGGCGTCCCGTCGGCGCGGGCCAGGCCCAGTCGCCTGGCCATGGTCACGCTCTCGCACAGGCCGATCTTCTCGGACAGCTTCAGGAAGAACGTGTTCTCCGCGGCCCAGGTGCCCGACCGGAGGGTCGTGAACGCGCCGTGATCCCCCTTCCGGTTGCGAACCGAGTGGGCGGGGTCGGCGACCGCTCGCCCCTCGCAATCCTTGAACGCCTGGAAGGAGGGCGCCCGATACTGGTCGGTGTAGGGGAAGCCGTCCTCGAACCGCAAGCCCTTCTCCAGGGCGGCGGCCAGCGTGTAGACCATCGCCGTGGGCCCCTGCTGGTAGCCGAGCCCGCCCTTCTTGCCGATGAGCGGGCGGCTGGTGACCATGGCCCTGATCTCGCCGGTGCCGGGCACCAGCAGGGCCTGGGCGGCGAGCGGCAGGTCGTCGTGGCGGACGCGTCCGTCGACGGCCTGCTGGGCGGCCTGCTGCAGCCGCTGGTCGACGGTCGTCTCGATGGTCAGGCCGCCGCGGGCCAGCAGCTCCTTGTCGGCCGCCAGCAGGTCGTCGAGCACCCGGAAGCACAGGTACGAGAACCGGCTGGTCGCGCAGTCGCCGGAGAACTCCTCCAGCACCGCGCCGTTGACGTCGACCAGCACGCTCGGCCGCACCACCGTGGGGGCGACCACCAGGCGATCCCGGGCGGGCGCCTCGCCCTCGGCGCCCCGGATGAGCAGGAAGGTCCCGGCGGCCAACGCCCCCGCCGCCACCACGCCGGTGACCACGCGTAAGAGGTTCACCAGTGGATGGTACGGCGGCAGGTGTCACGAACCGAGCGACTCCCAGAACGCGCAGTTGCTGCGCGCCGCCGGGTCCACCGGCCGGATGCCGCCCTCCCCGGGCGCCAGGCTCAGCACGTCGCCCGGCGAGCGGAACCGCGGCCACTGCGGTGCCTGCGCGGCCTTCGGACGGCCGTCCCTGGCGAACGACGTCCAGTACGCCACCATGGCGTCCGACAGCCGCGCCTGCTCCGCGTCCAGCGGCCCGCCGAACAGGCCGGGGAACAGGTACGGCAGTTCCGATCCGTGCGCCGCGCCCTCCTCGAATCCCGGTACGTCGATCAGCGGCGGCGCCGTCCGGTCGGCGAACTGGTAGCCGTACGTCGGCACCCCTGCCCGCGCGAACAGCTCAAGCGCGTCCACGTGCCCGCACGTCGCCAGCGGCGTCCCGAAGTCGGTCTGCAGGGTGGCCACGGCGATCCTCAAGTCCGGATAGGCGGCGGCCGGGTAGCGGGCCAGGACCTGGTCCGCCGCAGGACCGTACGACTCCCGCACGAACGCCTCGTACTCCTCCACCGTGATCGGCTGCGGGTAGAGCAGGGAGACGAACAGCCGCATCTCGTCCAGCGTGTTGCCGTGCATCACCGGCACCCGGTTGAACCGGCCGCTCTCGAACGCCGCCCGCGGCTGCACGGGCAGCACGTGATCGCCGCCGGCCACCGGGTACGGATTCTGCTCCTGGTACGCCTCCAGCAGCGTCTTGACCGGCAGCGCCCGCAGGCACGCGGCGGCGTCGGCGGCGCAGCCCACGGACCCGGCGAACGCGGCCCCGGCCGCCTCCGCCCCCTGCTCGGTGCGCGTCGGATAGGCGCAGCCGTAACTCTGGCCGATGGCCTTGTGGAACAGCCCGGCCGCGGTCGGGGAGGCCAGGTTGGCGCAGATGTCGGCGGAGCCGGCGGACTCGCCGAACAACGTCACGTTGCCCGGGTCGCCGCCGAAGGCCGCGATGTTGCGCCGCACCCAGCGCAGCGCCGCCTGCTGGTCGAGCAGCCCGTAGTTGCCGGCCTGGTAGCGCTCGCCCGCCTCCAGCGCCGGGTGCGCCAGCCAGCCGAGCACGCCGAGCCGGTAGTTGACGGTCACGACCACGACGTCGCCGTCCACGGCGAGCTTGGCGGCGTTGTAGATCGCGCCGGTGCCGCTGACGTTGTTGCCGCCGTGCACCCAGACCATGACCGGCAGCTTCCGGCCGCGGAGCGGGGTGGTGACGTTGAGGTAGAGGCAGTCCTCGACGTACGTCGTCTGGCCGCCGTACGGGGTCGCGGCCTGCGCGCACTGGCTGCCGGGCACGGTCGCGTCACGGACGCCCGCCCACGGCCGGGCCGGTCGCGGCGCCTTCCAGCGCAGCTCGCCGACGGGCGGCTCGGCGAACGGGATGCCCCGGAACGCCCGATGGTCCTGAAGCACCTCGCCTTTGACGACTCCCTTGTCGGTACGCACGAGCGCCGCGGAGCCGGGCTCGGCGGCCGCGACGGGGGTCGCAGGCAGGAGGGTGAGGAGCAGAATCGTCACGGCGGGAATGAGGCGCACGGAGATCTCCTTCCGGCGGGAGCGCCCTGACCGTACACGAGTGGGCGCCCCGACCGTACACGCGCCGACGCCCTCCGCCTAGTGCGAGCCCCGCCCGGCCAGCTCCACCACGGCGCGGATGAGCGCGTCACCGTTGAGCATGGACAGGTCGTTGTGCCCCGCCCCGGCCATCTCGACGGTCGTCACCTGGCCGCCGGCGGCCTTGGCGACCTCCCTGCTCAGCCGCGCGGGCACGATCGTGTCGCGGGTGCCGTACACGACCACGGTCGGCACCTTCACGGTCGCGAGCCGCTCGGACACGGGGAACCGGTCGCGCAGCAGCAGCCGCACCGGCAGGAACGGGTAGTTGACCTGCCCCGCCGCCGCCAGGTCGGTGAACGGCGAGCGCAGCACCAGCCCCTCCGGCGGGTGCTCCAGCGCCAGCCGGGTCGCCACCGCCGCCCCCAGGCTCTCGCCGAAGTAGATCACCCGCCCGTCGCCCAGGAACTGCCGGGCGGCCAGCGCGTCGAGGTACAGCCCCTCCTCGGTCGGGCTGCCCGGGTTGCCGCCGTAGCCGCGGTAGTCCATGAGCAGCACCGGCAGCCCGTGCGCCGCCAGCGCCCTGGCCAGCGGCGCGCGATGCAGCCTGTTGCCCGCGTTCCCGCCCATGACCAGCACGGTCACGTCGCGGTGGCCGGGCACGTACCAGGCGCGGAGGCGCAGGCCGTCCCGCGTGGTGAACGACACGTCCCGCGCCCCTGGGACGACCTCGCCGGCCGGCGGCGCCGGCCGCCGGTCGGGCAGGTAGATGAGCTGCCGCTGGAACAACCACAGCAGTCCGAGCAGCACGACCGCCACCGCGACGATCACGAGTGCGGTACGCGTCAGCGACGTGGTCACCTTTCACACGGTACGCATCACGACACGATCGCGCCTGCCTGGACCACGTGCCGGAGGTGCTCGAAGTCGGCCGGCACGTCGCCGACCTTGCGCCGGCTCCGCTCGCGATCCGCACCAGGGGGCGCGTCACTCCTGCGGGAGGTGTTCCCGAGCCCACTCCGAGATCTGGTCGAGGGCGGGCATGAGCGCCCGGCCGCTCTCGGTCAGCTCGTAGGAGACCGTGACCGGTGGCCCCGCGTCGACGGTGCGGGCGATCAACCCCGCCTTGGTCAGCTCGGACAGCCGTTCGGACAGCACCGAGTCGCTGACCCCCTCGATGGCCCGTGACAGCTCGCGGAACCCCGCGGGACCGACGTTGAGGCTGCCCAGGACGACGCCGCTCCAGCGCTTCCCGAGCAGCCGGAAGGCGCGCGTCAGTGCGGCGTCACTGCGCCGGCAGGTGTCCGCGTCGTGGGAAGAGATCGTCGCCATGGCTCCTCCCAGGCTAGCAGATTCCATGCCGCTTTGATTTTCGAAGTAAGTATGAATAGCCTAGCGACACCGCGAAAGCTAGCTAGGAGAGAAGCTGATGACCGAGAATGCTGGTGGACGGCCGAGCGTGGTGGTCCTGGGCGGCGGGTACGGCGGCCACACGGTGGCCAAACTGCTCGACGACGTCGCCGACGTGACCCTCGTCGACCCCTCGGACTCCTTCATGCACAACCTCGCCGCCCTGCGAGCCCTGGTGGAGCCCGACTGGCTGGACCGGATCTTCCTGCCCTACCGGCGGCTGCTCGCCAACGGGCGGTTCCTGCGCGACCGCGCCGTGGCCGTGGACGGACGGCAGGTCACGCTCGCCTCCGGGACGCGGCTGGAGCCCGACTACCTGGTGCTGGCGACCGGCTCGTCCTATCCGTTCCCCGCCAAGATCGAGGAGCCGGCCGCCGAGACGGCCAAGGCCCGGGCCAGGGAGGCGCACCAGGCACTGTCCGGGGCGCGGCGGGTGCTGCTGATCGGAGCCGGCCCCGTCGGCCTCGAACTCGCGGGAGAGATCAAGTCCGCCTTCCCCGACAAGCACGTCACCCTCGCCGACGTCGCACCCGACATCCTGACGGGCCCGTTCGACCAGGCGCTCCGCGACGAACTCCGCGCCCAGCTGGACAAGCTCGGGGTCGAGCTCAAACTCGGCAGTCCCCTGCGCGACCTCCCGGACGCCGCCCCCGCCACCGCCGCGCCGGTCGCCGTCACCACGGAGGCGGGCGAGCAGCTGACCGGCGACATCTGGTTCCGCTGCTTCGGCGTCGGCCTGCACACCGACTACCTGCGCGGCTCCCTCGCCGAGGCCCGCGACGACCAGGGATACCTGCGGGTCGACGAGCACCTGCGGGTCCACGGCCACGACCGGGTCTTCGCCATCGGCGACATCGCCGACGCCGACCGGAACATGGCCGGCTTCGCCCGGCTGCAGGGCGAAGTGCTCGCCGGCAACCTCCGCACGCTCATCACCGGCGAAGGCCGGCTGACCGCCTACGAACGCCAGCCGCCCGTCGTCCTCGTCCCGCTCGGCCCCGAGGGCGGCGCCGGTCAGCTGCCCGGCCACGACGGCATCGTCGGCCCCGAGGCCACCTCCGACATCAAGGGCCGCGCCATGTTCGTCGACCGGAGCACCGCCCACTTCGACGTCCCCGAGGAGGCCGAGCCGGCCGCCTGACCCACCTGGCCACCGGCGTCCCGGGATTCCCTTGCTAGGGGCGCCGGTGGCCATCCCGTCGCCCCAGGGCGGCAGGGTCCCAGAGCCTCGGTGAGTCACACCTGGATGCTGAAGATCACGGCGGCGCGGAGGGCCAGCACGCCGGCCAGCACCAGCAGCGGCACGGCCAGGGAGTGGCGCAGGGCCGCCGCGCCGTTCGGCGACAGACGCTCGGTGGCCAGGCCGTACAGCCCCGGGATCAGGCCCGCCAGGACGACCAGCCACAGCACGAGCCAGGGCAGGCCGAACACCTGGCCCTGGGTGCCCGCCGCGATCAGCGTCAGCGCGAACACCGCGATCAGCGCCAGCTCCAGCAGCGCGTACAGCCGCTCGGAGACCGACAACATCCCGGCGCTGGGCCGCGCCTCCGGGCGGAAGCGGGTCAGCAGCAGCATCAGCGCGGCCGAGCCGGCCAGGCCGGAGGCCAGGAACAGGCCGCCGAGCGCCCACGTGTCGCTCCACACCGGCTGGTTCGACACCGACAGCAGCACGCCGGTGTAGCCGGCGATGAACAGGCCGAACAGCGAGCCGAAGACGTTGAACGGGCGGTTGTCGAGCCAGGTCACCAGGGGCAGGCGGAGCTTGCCGTCGCGGACGAGGGAGGCGGCGAAGGAGACCGTGGTGACGGCGCCGAAGACGATCAGCGCCCACGAGCCGATCGACATCGGCGACCAGTACTTGAAGTTGACCCCCGGATGGCCGGGCGTGGTGTTCCAGAGCATGTGCCAGAAGCGCAGCGGCTGTCCGAGGTCGAGGGCCAGGAGAATCGGGGCGAGCACCATCGGCGGGAACGCGATGTAGTAGCCGATCCTCGCCATCGGCTCGTCGCCGGGGGCGCCGCGCAGCCGGAGCAGGGTGGCGAGCACGTACGAGCCGCCGGACAGGCCCGCGAGGAAGAAGTACGCCAGGATGTACCACAGCCAGTCGGGCGGGCCGGCGAAATGCTGGACGTCACCCATCTTCCGAACTCACCTTCTCCCTGCGACGGCGCAGCGCGATCAGGCCGCCGAGCACGCCCAGGACCGCGGTGACGGCGGCGGTCAGGTAGCCGCCGGCGTTGTTGCGGCTGGGCAGGACGGCGTTGCGCTCGTCCGGCAGGCCGTACTTCTCGGGCTTGTCCATGAGCAGGAAGAACGCGTTCAGCCCGCCGTACACCTTCTCGTCGTGGCCGTACAAGCTCGCCTGGGTGACGCCCTGGGCGTGCAGCGTTTGCAGGCGCTCCACGGCCGTCCGGCGCAGCTCCTCGACCGGGCCGAACTTGATCGACTCGGTGGGGCAGGCCTTGGCGCAGGCGGGCGTCATGTCGTTCTGGAGGCGGTCGTAGCACAGGGTGCACTTCTGCGCGATGCCGGTGGTGTGGCTGGCGCCGATCACGTCGTACGGGCAGGCCGCGATGCAGTTGCGGCAGCCGTTGCACACGTCCGGCTGGATGAAGACGCTGTCGAACTCCGTGCGGATGATGGCGTTCGTCGGGCAGACCTCCATGCAGCTGGCCTGCTTGCAGTGCTTGCAGACGTCCGACATCAGCAGCCACGCCTTGCCGTTGCCCTCGGAGAGGGTCTCGTCGGGCACGTCGTCGTGGAACTGCACGTGCCGCCAGTTCTCGGCGTCCAGCCTGCCGGTGTTGTCGAAGCCGTCCAGGAACGACGGCGCGTTGCCCTCCAGCTGGTTCCACTGCTTGCAGGCCACCTCGCAGGCCTTGCAGCCGATGCACACGCTGGTGTCGGTGAAGAACCCGTACGCCTGGCCCGGTGTGATGTGCGGCATCTCAGAACCCCATCAGGTTGGGCGTGATCTTGGTGTAGCCCTGGTCGGCCATGTGCAGGTCGATGGGCACCGCGGCGAGTTCGTCGACCGGCGGCACGGCCCTCGGGTCGCGGCCCAGGTCGACGTCGATCAGGTAGTGGTGACAGGTCTCGCAGGACTCGGCCCGCAGATGCGGGAACACCGAGCTGTCCGCCGCGGCGCCGCGGCCGATCCGCGGTCCCACGGGTTCCGCGCCCGCTTCGGCGTGGAGGGTGCGTTCGCCGGTCTCGCCGCAGTTGGGGCAGGTCGTGGCGGAGAAGCTCCACTCGTGTGCGCAGCGGGCGCACTGCAGCATGCGCCGGCCGCTGACCAGGGGGTCGTCGCCGGCGGTGCGGTAGCTGACCTGCGGCGGGCCGCCGCAGGCCGGGCAGCCGCCCGGATTGGTGGCGGGGATCGGCTGGACGGGGACGACGCGCATGGTGGCGCGGGCGAGGTAGCGCTCGACGGGCGTGAGATCCTCGTCGTGCGCGAGCCAGGCGTGGAGCAGGCCGTCGCCGCCGGCCCTGGTCCCGGCGACCGCCGCGGCCAGGAGGGGCGGGCCGTGGGCGGCGGTGGCCTCGACGACGCGGGGCAGGACGTACGACCGCGCCCACTCCACCGTCCCGTCGGCCGGCACGCGCTCGCGTACCAACTCCCACACCTCCACCAGCGCGAGGTAGAGCCGGAGGACCTCAGCCGCGTGCGGATACCGCTCCCGCAGCTCCCCGGCCCTGACCCGATCCCTGGCGAACATCAGATCTTCTCGATGTCGACGAGGAACGCCTTGTACTCGGGCGTTCGCGCGCTCGCGTCCCCCACGAACGGGGTGAGGGCGTTGGCCAGCCAGTGCTGACCGGTGTTGATGCCCACGAACCCCCAGTGGATGGGGATGCCGATCTGGTACACCGTGCGCCCGTCCACGTTCAGCGGCCCGAGCCGGTTGGTCACCACGGCCCGCACCTCGAGCTTGCCGCGCCTGGACGAGACCCGCACCCGGTCGCCGGTCGCGATGCCCTTCTCGCGGGCCAGCCCGGCGGGCACCTCGACGAACGCCTCCGGCTGCAGCTGGACCAGGTGCTCGACGTTCTGGGTGACGTAGTGCTCGTGCTCGGTCAGCCGGTACGACGTCGCGACGTACGGATAGTCGGCCGGGGTGCCGAAGCGGTTCGGCCGTCCGGCCCGCTCGTCGTACCTGAAGGCCACGGGCGTCGCCGACACCTGCGGGTGCAGCGGGTTGGCGATCGGCGACTCGATGGGCTCGTAGTGCTCGGGGAACGGCCCGTCCGCCACCGCGTTGCTGAACAGGCGGCCCACGCCCTCTCCGGTCATGATGAACGGCAGCGGCGCGTCGGGCCCCGGCCCGGTCGTCGGCGGGTAGTCGGGCACGTCGCCTGCCCACTGGCCGTTCTCCCAGGCGATGCCGGGACGTTCGGGATCCCACGGCCGGCCGTTCTCGTCGGCGGAGGCCCGGTTGTAGAGGATGCGGCGGTTGGCGGGCCAGCTCCACGCCCAGTTCGGGTAGAAGCCCATGCCGGTGGGGTCGTTTCTGCCGGGGTCCTGGACGCCGTCGCGGCGCTTGGTGAGGTTGCCCTCCTCCGGGTAGTGGCCGGTGTAGATCCAGTCGCCGGCGCTGGTGGTGCCGTCGTCCTTGAGGTCCACGAAGGTGGACAGGCGTTTGCCGGTCCGCAGGTCCCGGCCGTTGATCTCCTGGGCGATCTCGTCCAGCTCCGGCTTCCTCGGGTTCCGGTAGGGGAGGGCCATCTTCAGCACGGGGTCGGGGAACTTGCCGCCCTGGGTCTCGTACAGGTCCCTGACCCGCAGGAACAGCTCGGCCAGGATCCAGTGGTCGTGCCTGGCCTCGCCCTCCGGCGGCAGCACCTGGTCCTTCCACTGCGCCCAGCGGCCGCTGTTGGTGAACGAGCCGTCCTTCTCGATCCAGTGGGTGGCCGGGAGCATGAACACCTCGGTCTGGATCTTCGCCGGGTCCATGCCGGGCGCCCGCCAGAACTCCGAGCTGGTGGTGGCGAACGGGTCCATCACGCACAGCCACTTGAGGTTCGACAGCGCCTGGAGGACCTGGTTGGAGTCAGGGCCGATGCTGGTCGCGGTCATCCCCGACAGCAGGATGCCCTGCATCTTTCCCCGGAGCGCCTGGTCGAAGATCGAGATCCAGGAGGCGTTGGCGGCGGGCTTGGGCAGGTAGTCGAAGGCGAACTCGTTGTCCTTCGTGGCGGCCTCGCCGTACCAGGCCTTGAGGAGGCTGACCAGGTAGCGGCGGTAGTTCTCGCCGAAGAAGTTCACCGCTCTGGGGTGCTGCTTGACGCTGGCGCTCTCGTCCAGGTACGCCTTGATGTCCTTCTGCCCCGGGGCCGGGATGCGCAGGTAGCCGGGGAGGATGTCCCACGAGATGGCGTGGTCGGTGTTGCCCTGGATGTTGGCGTGGCCGCGTTCGGCGTTCATGCCGCCGCCGGGGCGGCCCATGTTGCCGAGCAGCAGTTGCAGGAGGGCGCCGGAGCGGATGAGCTGCACGCCGGTGGTGTGGTGGGTGAGGCCGACGGCGTACACGATGGTCATGACCTTGTCCGGGCGGCCCATCTCGCCGACCTGCCTGGCCACCTGGAGGAACTGCTCGCGCGGGATGCCGGTGATGCGGGCGACCGTGTCGGGGTCGTAACGCTGGTAGTGGGCGCGGAGCAGGTTGATGACGGAGCGCGGGTGGTCGAGGTCGATCCTGGCGTGGCCCTCGTCGTCGGTCTCGTACGCCCAGAGCTTGGTGTTGTAGACGCCCTGCTCCTGGTCGTAGCCGTTGAACATGCCGTCCTTGAAGGCGTACCCCTCCTTGACGACGAAGCCGGCGTTGGTGGCCCAGCGCACGTACTCGTCGTGGTAGAGGCGGTTCTGCAGGATGTAATTGATGAGGCCGCCGAAGTAGGCGACGTCCGTTCCGGTGCGGATGCGGACGTATGTGTCGGCGACGGCGGACGTCCTCGTGAACCGCGGGTCGGCGTGGATGATCTTCGCGCCGCGGTCGAGCTTGGCGCGCATGAGCCAGCGGAAGCCCACCGGGTGGGCCTCGGCCGGGTTGGCGCCGTTGACGAGGATCAGGTCGGCATGCCTGATGTCACGCCAATGGTTGGTCATGGCCCCTCGGCCGAACGTGGCGGCCAAACTGACCACCGTGGGACCGTGTCAAACACGGGCCTGTTGTTCGAGGTGAACCAGGCCCAACCCCCTCATCAGCTTGGTGGCGAGATATCCCTCTTCGGAGCTGAACGCCGCCCCGCCCGCGAAGGCGATGCCCTCGCAGCGGTTGACGACGTTGCCGTCGGCGTCCTGGGTGACGAACGTGGCGTCACGCGAGGCCTTGATGTTCCTGGCGAGCCGGTCGAGCGCGAACTCCCAGGAGACCTGCTTCCATCCGGTCGCGCCCGGCGCGCGGTAGAGCGGGTGCGGCACGCGTCTTCGCGAGACGGCCAGTTGGAGCGACGTCGCGCCCTTCGGGCAGAGCGTGCCCTCGTTGACCGGGCTGTCGGGGTCGCCCTCGATCTGCAGCAACTCCGTCTTGCCGCCCGCGGTCTTCCTGGTATGGGCGATGAGCGAGCATCCGACGGCGCAGTACGGGCACAGCGAGTGGGAGACGGTGGAACCCCCGATGCGTAACCGCTGCTTGACCCTGATCGATTCGGTCAGGTCGAACCCCAGGGCCGAGCCGCCGAGCGCCCCTGCCGGGCCGATGCTCAGGAACTGCCGCCGGCTGACGTCCATGACTGGACTCCCTTTGGTGCCTTTCGCTTTTACCGTATGTTTTGACAGGTTGTGCGTCTAGCCCTGAGCGAGCTGGAGGTCGTGGCGGCCGCCCGGGTCGTCGGGGTTGCGCAGGAGGTCGAGCAGGCGCGGGTCGGCGGGCACGAGCACACCGTGATCGCCGCGCTCGGCCGCCAGCCGCAGGGTCTCCCGCCAGGCGGGCCGCCCGGCCGGCACGGCGACCGGCACCCACCTCCCCGCCCCGGCCTCCTCGTACGCCTCGCCCTCCGCGATCCGCACCATCGTCCGGGTGCCTGTCTGGGGCTGGTCGGCGATGAGGGCGAGACGGCCCCGGCTCAGCCGCTCCACCGTCGCGAGCGCCTGGGGCGCGGGTGCCTGGGGGACGGCCACGGCCAGGAGCGATCGGTAGGTCAGCGCGGCGAGGGCGGCGGTCAGCGTGAGGGGGTCGAGCGACGGGGCCGCGCCGTGCTCGACCCAGAGCGCGTGGGCCCCGGCCGCCTCGAACGCCACCGCGTCGGTGAGCCACTCGCCGGGATCCTCCTGCGGCCTGGGCAGCACGACTCCGACCCGCACGTCCGCCACGGCCCGGGCGCGCTCGCCCTGCCCGCTCACGGCGCCGCCCCGCGCGGCCCGGCTCGGTGCGGCCCGGCTCGGTGCGACGAGGCTTCGTGCGGTCCGGTTGTGTGCGGTCCGGCCTCTTGCGGGTCGGCTGCGTGCTGGTCGACGACGACGCGGAGGCGGTCGTCGATCCTGCGGGTGAGGCGGAGCCGGTCGAGGTGCTCCAGCAGCGGGATGATGACCCGCCGGTTGGTGCCGAGCGCGGCGCGCGCGTCCCCGGCCGTGAACGGCTGCGGCAGCTTCGCCAGGATGCGTGCCGCCTCCGTGTCGGCCCCGGGCAGCAGCACGACCCCGTCGGTGAGCCGCAGCACCATCCCGGCCCGCACGGCCAGCGCCACCGTCCGCTTGCTCAGCCCGAGCTCGGGGAGCCGCGCCGCCTCCGGCGCCAGGTACGGCGTCTCGGCCAGCTCGGCACGCAGCCGTTCGACGGCGCTGACGACCTCCCCGGGCACGCCGCCGCCGTCGATCCGCCCCTCGGACAGGCGCAGCGGCGGGCAGGTCTTGACTAGCGCCTCGACCAGGTCACGGGTAGGCAGGCCGAGCGCGGTCCTGGCCGCGTCCTCCGAGATGCCGGGGTGCTCGGCCACGACCTCCTTCAGCCGCACCACCAGGCTCGCCCACCGCGCCGGATCGACCACCCAGTCCCCGACCCCTGGCACGTCGAGCACGCCCGGATCACATCCCATGGCGACGAGCTCGGACCGCCGCACCACTCCACGCCAGCCGAGCACGGTGGCGGCATCCGGCACTCCCGTGACCTCGGGGCCGGCGAACGGCGCCAGCTCCGCCGCCCGCCTCGCGCCCGCTCCACGGCGGCGCAGCGCCGGCGGCCGCACGTCGAGCACCAGCACGCTCGTGATCGGCCGTCCCGGGCAGCGCAACAACGCCCGATCGCCGATGCGCAGGGGCAGCGGCCGGGCCAGCGTCAATCGTGCCGTGGCGATGGCGCCGGTCGTGCCGGACGGAAGCGGCGCGCCCGGGCTCATGGGGCGGATGCGTACCGGCACCGATGCCGAACCGATGTGCAGGACGGCCTCGCGGGGCACCGGGCCGAGCTGATTGGCCGAGCCATGGCTCCGCGCGCGTGGATGGATGTCCTCGCCTCGCTGCGGATCCATCCGCACATCCAGTCGCGCGTCCACCACGTCCGTCTCGATCCAGGCGTCGGGAGTGAGCAGCGTCTCGCCGCGGACCGCCCGGTCGCGTTCGACGCCCCGCAGATTGACCGCCACGCGGGCGGTGGCCGTGACCTCGGTCGCCGGTTCGCCCATGACCTGCAGGGCCTTCACCCGTACCCGCTCGCCGCCCAGCACGAGCGTGTCGTCGGACCGCAGCGTGCCGGCCGCGAGCGTGCCCGTGACGACCGTGCCCGCGCCCGTGATGGTGAAGGCCCGGTCGATCCACAGGCGTACCGGAGCGCGCGGGTCCGGCGGCGGCAGCGACGCGACCAGTCGGTCGAGCCCGAGCCGCAGGTCATCCAGGCCCTCCCCGGTGCTGCCGCTCACCGTGACCACCGGCCAGGGGATACGCTCGCGGGCCTCCTCCACCGCCAGCGCGGGATCCATGAGGTCGCACCGGGTCACCACCAGCAGGCCACGGTCCACGCCGAGCGCCTTGATCGCCTCCCAGTGCTCCTGGGACTGGGCCTGCCAGCCTTGGTCGGCGGCCAGCACGAACATCACGGCGGGCACCGGGCCGAGCCCGGCCAGCATGTTGGTGACGAACCGCTCGTGCCCCGGCACGTCCACGAACGCCAGCCGGCGGCCCGACGGCAGGGTCGTCCAGGCGAAGCCGAGGTCGATGGTCATGCCGCGGCGGCGCTCCTCGGCCCACCTGTCGGGCTCGATGCCGGTGAGCGCGCGGACCAGCGTGGACTTCCCGTGGTCGACGTGGCCGGCCGTGGCGATCACGTACATGCCAGGATCGCCTCCACGAGCTCGTCGTCGAGATCGGGCGGTACGGAGCGCACGTCGACGAGGAGCCTGCCGCCCGCGACCCGCCCGACCACGGCGGGCTCGCCCAGGCGGAGCGGGAGCGCGAGCCGTTCGGGCAGGGCGAGCGCCACGCTCGGCAGCTCACAGCCCGGCGCTCCGCCGCCGCCCACGACGCTCACGCTGCCCACCACGTCGCACTCCACGGCACCCCTCAGCAGGCCGGCGAGGCGGTGGGCGCGCTTTCGCAGGTCCTCCAGGTCGGCGTGGAGGGCGAGGCGCACGGGCGGGTCCGAGCGGAGCGTGGCCTCCAGGGCCGCCAGGGTCAGCTTGTCCACCCGCAGGGCGCGGGCCAGGGGATGGCGGCGCAGGCGATGCACCAGGTCGGCGCGGCCCAGGATCAGGCCGGCCTGGGGACCGCCGAGGAGCTTGTCGCCGCTGGCCGTCACCAGGGCGGCGCCCGAGCGCAGCGCCGTACGCATGTCCGGCTCGTCCGGGAGGAGCGGGTCAGGATCGAGGAGGCCCGAGCCGACGTCCACCACCACGGGCACCGGGAGCGTGCTCAGCTCGCCGACCGAGGCGGCGGAGGTGAAGCCCTCGACGCGGAAGTTGGACGGGTGGACCTTGAGCACGAACCCGGTGGCGTCGCCGATCGCGTCGGCGTAGTCGCGGGCCTCGGTGCGATTGGTGGTGCCGACCTCGCGCAGCCGCGCCCCCGTGGATTCGAGCAGGTCGGGGAGGCGGAAACCGTCGCCGATCGCCACCATCTCGCCGCGGCTGATGACGATCTCCCGCCCGGCCCCCAGCGCGGTCGCCGCCAGCACCAGGGCCGCCGCGTTGTTGTTGACGACGTGCACGTCCCCCGCCTCGGGAACCGCCGCCGCCAGCGCGGCCAGCGCCGCCCGGCCACGCCGCGCCCGCTCCCCGGTCACCAGGTCGAACTCGACGTCCGTGCTCCCGGCGGCGGCCGCGACGGCCTCGACGGCGGCTTGGGAGAGCGGGGCGCGGCCCAGATTGGTGTGCACGAGGACCCCGGTGGCGTTGATCACCCGGCGTGGCCCCGTGGCCAGGGCCGACACGGCGGCCCCCACGACCTCCTCCGGCGCGATGCGCCCCTCCCTGGCCTGCTGTTGCGCCACGACGACCGCGGCCTTGACGGCGGCCCGGCTCACGCCGCGACCCGCCTCGACCACACGCGGATCGGCCAGGACGGCGTCGGTACGCGGGATCCGCCGCCGCGGATCGCCGGCTGGCGGAGGGACGCCGGTGGAGATGGGGTCGGCGGCCCGGCGGGGGCCGGCGGTCATCCGGACGCCCTCGCGTCGTCGCTCATCGGGACCTCGCGTTCATGGGGCCTGGTGTCATCAGCCTCAGCCAGTGGGACATGCGGAGCTTGAGCGGAGGCGCACGGGAATCGAACCCGCCGGCGACGCCGCGCGCCGCCCACCGGTTTTGAAGACCGGGGTGACCACCAGAACACACGCGCCTCCAAGAACGAGACGATACTTCACGCTATGACGGATATCAGGCTCACGCAGTACGCCCGTGGCGGCGGATGCAGTTGCAAGATCCCGCCCGGCGAGCTGGAGGCGGTCCTGGCCGCCTTCCCCTCCTTCGACTCCGACGAAGATTCCGGACGAGAGCTGCTGATCGGGCTCGAACACGGCGACGACGCCGCCGTCGTACGCGTGGACGGCGACCGTGCCCTCGTCTCCACCGTCGACTTCTTCGCCCCGGTCGTCGACGACCCGTACGACTTCGGCCGGATCGCCGCCGCCAACGCCCTGTCGGACGTCTACGCCGTCGGCGGCGAGCCGCTCGTCGCGCTCAACCTGCTCGGCTGGCCCCGCGACATCCTGCCCATGGAGCTCGCCCACGAGGTGCTGCGCGGCGGCCTCGACGTGGCCGCGAAGGCGGGCTGCGCCGTCGGCGGCGGGCACAGCATCGACGACGCCGAGCCCAAGTACGGCATGGCCGTCACCGGCCTGGCCGACCCCGCCGCCCTGCTGCGCCTCGACGCCGGGCGTCCCGGCCTGCCGCTGAGCCTGACCAAGCCCCTCGGCGTCGGCGTGCTCAACTCCCGTCACAAGGCCACGGGCGAGGTCTTCCCCGAGGCGATCGCGTCCATGACCACGCTCAACCGGGACGCGTCACGTGCCGCCCGGACGTCGGGCGCGCGGTGCGCGACGGACGTGACCGGGTTCGGCCTGCTGGGGCACCTGTTCAAGCTGGCCAGGGCCAGCGGCGTCACCGCCGTCGTGGACGCCGCGGCGGTGCCGTACCTGGAGGGGGCCAGGGAGGCGGTGCGGGACGGGTATGTCAGCGGCGGCACCCGCCGCAACCTGGCCTGGGTCTCGCCGCACCTCGACGCCGGTGGGACGACCGAGGAGGACCTGCTCCTGCTGGCCGACGCGCAGACCTCGGGCGGGCTGCTGGTGGCCGGCGAGGTGCCGGGAGCGCCGGTGATCGGCGAACTCGTGGCAGCGGGGGAGCACACGCTGATCGTCCGGTAGCCCGGCCAGGCCTCCCGGGTTACGTTGAAGCGGAGCCCCTCCACCGAGACCTGCGAAGGAAGTGGTTCCCCGTGCTCTACCTGTTCGGCTTCGAGCGGATCGGCGTGGCCGTGAGTGACATCTACTTCGTCGACCCCGACCCGATCCCGGGCCAGGAGGGCGCCGAGCGAGGCGTCCGGCTGGAGATCCGCAGGCTCGAACCGGGTGAGCTGAAGGGCTCGATCTACTCGGCCCGCCCCATCACCGTCGACCGGCCGCTGTGGCGGATCGACCTGCTGGAGTCGGTCTCCGGGACGCCGGGAAGCTTCGACCGCACCCACCACCATCCGTCGATCGACGGATGGGAGCCGGGGAGGCGGGTCTTCGACGAGCGACTGTCCGCCGAGCCGCTCACGTGGCTGGCTGAGCGACTGGCGGACCTGGAGGGTGTGCTGAAGGAGGTCGGCGTCGGCGGGGACGAGGTCTCTCCCGCCGACGTGGCCGGGTTGCGCGACCGAGTCCCGGAGATCGTCGAGACGGTGGGACGGCTGCTCGACCGCGTCCGCTCAGGCGAACTCGCCACCCCGCCCGACGCCGACTCCGGCACGAGCGTCCGCGCCAGCTGGCTCTGACCTCCCGGACCCTGCCAGCTGCGGCTCCCGTGCCGCCTGCCCGCTCCGTCGGCGAGCGCTGCCGAGACGTCTTGTCCGCGAAGGCCGAAACCTCCCGACCCAAACGCCGCTCGTGGGTCAGCTTTTCCTGCCGCGTGATCGCAGTGACTACAGTAGCGATCGCTCGCGCGGCTTCTATGGCGCGGCCCAACCGCCACTCAGGCGATTCTCCGTCACTCTAGGTACTTGCTTTGTGACAATGAGTGGCATGCCACCCGGCGCGACGCCCTCAAAGAGCTGTTCACGACCGCCCCCAACTGGCGGTGGAGATCCTGCCGATCTCGCCCAACTGGAAACGTGGGTCACTCGCGCAGTCACCACCCGACCATCGAGGACCTGTTCGTCGAAGCGAGCGAAGAGCGCTGCTAGCGCTATCAACGACACGACGTCGGCCCAGCGGTCGAGATGTGGCCGGCCTCGCTCGTCGCCGACGGCGTTGAGCCGGTCCCGTATCGACCGGGCACCTTGATGGTTGTCATGTCGTCAACCACACCGTGAGTGCGTGGCTGTTCATGACGATCGGCGTAGGCCATGTCAGTCCAGGTCGGAGATCTCGACCAGCTCGACCTGCCACGGTAGGTGGGCCTTGATGGTGTCCCAGCGGCCCGCATCGGCGGTCAGGACCGGCCAGTCCAGATGTTGGGAGACCGCGACGACATGAGCGGCGGCCATGTCGGCCGGTTGCTCCATGCGTGCCACCACCTCGGCCAGTCGAGCGGCCTCGGTGTGTGCCGCGACCGGATCCACGTGCACATGTTCCAGGACGTCGATCACGCCGCGGACCACCAACCGCTGATCGGGCGACAGCACCGCCTCGGCGGCGGCGAGGGTGATGAACGGCACGCTGGTACGGACGTGGGCGCGATCGAAGGAGATGATGAGCCGGTGCAGGGCCATATCCCGGCGGCCCAGTTCGATCAGGACGGTGTCGTCCGGCACATAGCCGAATGGGATCACCTGTCGGCCTCGCGTGCTTGCAGGATCTGGATCGCCTTTTCCGTCTGTCGCTGGGCTCGGGCCATGGCTTCGGCGTCTTCTTCGGCCTTGGCCAGCACTTCTTGGTAGGCGAGGCGGGCGCGGGTCTTCTCCGTTTCGTGCTGGTCGAGCAGGTCGGTCAGCACGGCTGCCAGAGTGGTGCCGCGGCCTCGCTCGTTCGCGATGGCGTTGAGTCGGTCGCGCACCGTCTTGGGCACCTTGATAGTGGTCATGTCCGAAGTCATACCAGAAGACTACCTGGTATACCTGCGGTATGAAGATATGGCGTGTGGCGCGGCCTTCGTTCCCGCCTCTCTAAATGGCGCACTTGGACACGCCGCCCGTTGATCCCGCGTTGCGCAGCTCCAGGCCCGGTCGCGTCGCGGACGACGCTCTCCTCGCCCACCTCGGCAGACCGCCATCGCGTCGTCGGAACGGGCAATGGGGTAAGGCAAACCACTGCATTACCGACTATTGACACTAAGCGGCAACTGTCAGTAGTTTCCTCCCAATCATCGGTTTCACATCCCACTCATCGGGCCGTTAGAGGGTGCTATGGCCGAGCTTGACCGTCTGACTGGGACTCTGGAGCGCGGTTTCGCGATCCTGGAGTTGCTCTCCTCCGAGCGATCCATCACGGCGGTGCAGATCGCGGAGCGGCTGGGTCTGTCGCGTAGCGCCACCTACCGGATCCTCGGTGCGTTGCGTCAGCGGGGCTACGTCGACTGGGACGGGACCGAGCGGGTGCAGCTCGGCCAGCGTGCCGTGACCCTCGGCATGGCGGCTCTGGCCAACTTCGATCCCTACCTCGCCGCCCAGGCGCATCTGCGGGATCTGTCGCGGGAGCTGTCGGAGGCCGCTCTGATGGCGGTGCGCGACGGCGAGCAGATGGTGTACGTCGCCCACGAGGACGTCACCGATCACTCCATCGCGGTCCGCCGGCTGCTCGGCGTCCGGCGCCCCATGCACAGCACGTCACTCGGCAAGGCCTATCTCGCGGCTCTGCCGATCGACGAGGTCGACGCCCTCATCGACCGGCTCGACCTGCAGGCGTTCACCCCCACCACGATCACCGACCGGGCGAGGCTGCGTGCCGAGCTCGACGAGACCCGCGCCCGCGGGTACTCGATCGACAACAGCGAGAACGAGCCGGACGTGCTCTGCTTCGGCGCCGCGATCCGCGACGAGCGCGGCATGCCCATCTGCGCGATCAGCGTGGCGGGCCCGCGTGAGCGGATGATCGGGAAGCAGGACGTGGTCCCGCATCGGGTGTCCGACGTGGCACTCGCGATCTCCCGCCGGCTCGGGTTCGTCGGGCCTGTCAATTATGTAAATCTGGGAAGGTAGCCCAAAGATGCGACGGATCCTGGCCTTCTGCATCGCCACAGTGACGCTCGCCGCGTGCGCGCCGGGCACGACCAGCGGAGGCGGGAGCGCCGAACAGGTCGAAGACAAGACGCTGACGTACCTCTACTTCACCGACGGGCCCGACGAGCAGGCCACGCGCAGCCTGATCGCCGACTACGAGAAGAAGACCGGTGTGAAGGTCGACCTCCAGATCGTCCCCTTCGACAACCTGGAGCAGCGGCTGCAGGCCCGGCTGTCCGGCGGGAACGCGCCGGACGTGGCGCGGCTGACGGACATCT
The DNA here is from genome assembly GCF_008065375.1 of Nonomuraea sp. SYSU D8015. Classification (GTDB taxonomy): domain Bacteria; phylum Actinomycetota; class Actinomycetes; order Streptosporangiales; family Streptosporangiaceae; genus Nonomuraea. The sequence continues at coordinate 462,146 of NZ_VJYI01000003.1, read as the reverse complement.
CACCCTTCCGCAGCGACCTGCTCGACCTGAACAAGTACCAGAAGGCGGCCCTGGACGGCCAGTTCATCGACGGCGCCAACGCCTACATCAAGGGACCGGCCGGTGAGCTGCTCGGGGTGCCGAGCGACCTGACGATGAACGGCCCTCTGGTGAACGTGGACCAGTTCAAGAAGGCCGGGGTGTCGCTGCCGGACGTCAGCAAGCCCTGGAAGTGGGATGAGATGGTGACGGCCGCCCAGAAGGTGCAGAAGGCCAACAAGACCCAGTACGCGATCGCGATGGACGTCTCAGGGCACCGGTTCTCCACCATGCTGAGCCAGTTCGGCACCACGTTCTTCAGCGCGGACGGCACGTCCGTGGGGCTGGACCCGCAGAAGGCGACGGCCGCGGTGAAGAAGTTCGCCGACCTCAACGCCTCCGGTGTGATGCCCGCCGACCTGTGGCTGCAGGCCGGCACCAAGTACAAGGCGGCGAACGAGATCTTCCTGGCACAGCAGACCCCGGTGTACCTCACCGGGAACTGGCAGGTCAGCGCGTTCGCCAAGGACGCGACGTTCACCTGGGCCGCCGCGCCGAACCCTTGCCAGGAGGAGTGCGGCGGGTTCCCCGGCGGGAAGTTCATGGTGTCGTTCAAGCAGAGCAAGCGGCAGCAGGCGGCGGCCGACTTCATCGCGTACATGAACTCGAAGGAGTCGCAGGAGCGCCTGGCCAAGGAGGCCAACTTCCTGCCGACCAGGAAGGACCTCATCGCCTCCGGCGTCGACTACCCCCAGCGTGACGCCGACATGAAGGTGTTCCTCGCCGACGTGAGCCGCACCCCGCAGCAGGACTTCGCCACCGCCTACAGCCCTGCGTTCGCGGCCACGGCGAAGGCCGCCGTCGAGGCGCTGGGCAAGGTGCTCGCCAAGAGCCAGTCGCCGGAGCAGGCGGTCGAAGCGATCAGAGCCGGGGCGGAGAAGGCGCTCAAGGACACCAAATAACCAAGTAGAGGCGCTCGAGGACATCAAGTGAGCTCTGCCCACGCACGTCGCGTCAAGCCGTGGAACCAGCGGCTCGCGCCGTACCTGTTCATCCTTCCCAACATGTTGATCTTCGGGTTGTTCGTGGTGTACCCGGCGATCAACAACTTCAACATCAGCCTCTACGACAGCCGCAACGGCCGTGACTTCACCTTCGTGGGCGGCGCGAACTACCAGGAACTGCTCAGCTCGGAGGCGTTCTGGAGCGCCGCGCGCGCCACCGTGGTGTTCGCCGTGTGCTTCGTGGTGCTCACGACGGTCCTGTCGGTGGCGCTGGCCCTGCTGCTCAACCGGCGCATCAAGGGCCGGGCGTTCTTCCGCACGGTGTTCTTCCTGCCGGTCGTCCTCTCGCCGGTCGTGGTGGGTCTCATCTGGGGCTGGATCTTCGACCGGGGCAACGGGCTGCTCAACACCGTCCTCACGCGGATCGGGCTGGGGCAGCCGGGCTGGCTGGTGGACGGCGGCCTGGCGATGACTGTCGTGATCTTCGTGGGGCTGTGGATGCACATCGGCTTCTACATCCTCATCATCCTGGCCGGGCTGCAGGGCATCGATCCGACGTACTACGAGGCCGCGCGGATGGACGGCGCCACGAGCTGGCAGCAACTGCGGAGGATCACGCTGCCGTTGCTGCGGCCGACCACGATGGTGGTGGTGATCCTCAGCCTGATCGCCGGCTTCCAGGCGTTCGACTACATCTGGACGCTCACCGGCGGAGGGCCCATCGGCGCGACCACGCTGATGGTCCAGTACATCTACGAGAACGCCTTCCAGTCCCCGATCCGGTACGGCCTGGCCGCGGCCGCCTCCGTGGTGCTGTTCATCACGGTGTTCGCGCTGACCCTGCTCAACTTCCTGTACGGCAGGCGGAAGGAGGCGACATGAGCGTGCAACCGGTTCGACCCGTTCAGAGCCCGATCAAGCGGACTCAGTGGACCTCGATCGGCGGCGGCCGGGTGCCGTCGGCAGGTCAGGTCCTCACCTACGCGGTCCTCATCGGGCTGACCATCGTGGTCCTGGCCCCCGTGGTCTGGGCGGTGCTCTCGTCGTTCAAGACGCAGAGCGAGCTGGCCCAGCGTCCGCCGGCGCTGCTGCCGTCGTCTCTGGCGCCGACCAACTACACCGAGGCGCTCAGCTCCTTCGACTTCGGCCTCTACCTGCAGAACAGCGTGATCGTGACGGTCGGCGCGACGCTGCTGACCGTGGTCGTCAACACGATGTGCGCCTACGGGCTGGCGAAGTACAACTTCCGCGGCCGTGACGTGCTGTTCCTGGTGGTGCTCGGCACCATCATGATCCCGCTGCAGCTCATCTTCATCCCCGTCTACCAAATGGCCGCGCAGCTGGGACTGGTGAACTCCCTGTGGGGGCTGATCATCCCGCCCGCGGCCACACCGACAGGCGTGTTCCTGCTGCGCCAGTACATGCTGGGCATCCCCGACGACCTGATCGAGGCGGCCCGCATCGACGGCGCGGGCGAGTTCCGGATCTTCGCGCGGATCGTGGTGCCGCTCTGCGGCGCGGCCCTCGCGGTGGTCACGATCTTCTCGGTGATGTGGCGGTGGAACGACTTCCTGTGGCCGCTGATCATCAGCCAGGACCCCGAGAAGTACACGCTGCCGGTGGCGTTGGCCCAGTTCAACAGCCAGTTGTCCGTGCCGTTCAACTACATCCTGGCGATGTCGGTGGTGAGCATGATCCCGGTTGTGGTGATCTTCCTCCTCCTCCAGCGCCACATCGTGCGCGGCATCGCCAACACCGGATTCAAGTAGAGAGTCGAGGACATGGAAGCACGGACCGTACACGCGCTCGACGGCCGCGGCACGGTACTGGACTGGCTGGTCAGTCCCGCCTGGGCGCAGCCCGCTGACGACCTCGGCGACCACCTGGAGGCCGACGGCGACCCCTGGGGAGAGCGGGGCCGATGGCGCCTCACCAACGGCCCGGACGTGACGCCGTTCAAGGAACAGCTCTACCGGCACCGGCCGTTGCCGCGCGACCCCGTGACCGAGCCGATCACCGAAGGCGGCCCGATCCGCTACCTGGGGCACACGGGGGAGTGGCGCCGGGTGCACACCGGCGCCGACGGCCTGGTGGACTGGAGCCAGTTCTGCTTCACCCCGGAGTACCGGGTCGCGCTCGCGGCCACCGTCCTGGAGGTCGACCAGGCCGAGTGGCGGACGCTCCGGCTGGCCTCCACCGGGCCGACGCTGCTGTTCCTCAACGGTGAGCTGCTGGAGGAGTCCGACGGCTTCACCTACATGGAGCCCGCCGAGCGTGCCCGGCGGGTGTGGCTGCCCTCCGGCGCCTCGACCGTGGTCGTCGCCTCCTGGCAGGTGGCGTTCCGCGAGTGCAGGCATGTGCTGCGGCTGCGCGTGGAGGGATTGCCCGTGCGCGTCGTGCTGCCCGGCGCCGGCGGCCGCGAGGACACCGACGCCGTCGCCGAACGCGTCCTCGACGCCGTGGGCGTGACCCGCTGGGGCACCACCGACGGCACGGTGCCGCTCGTCGGCCCGGACGGCGCCGTGCTGCGCGTGCGGTGGGCGGATCAGGAGCGTTTCGTCCGCCTGACCGGCGGACGGGCGACCCTGCGGCTCGACAAGGTCGAGGAGGACGGCGGGGCCGGGAGCGCCTCCATGTTGTCGACCGGCGAGACGATGCTGCGGGTCTCCGTCGGCGACTCACCGGTGTACCGGGAGTTCCCCGTCGCGGTCCTGCCCCGGGAGTACCGGCCGGCCCCGGAGGGCGATCCCGCCACGTGGCGGGCCGAATTCCTGCGCCACGCCGCCTGCATGGAGGGGACCTCGGCGGCCGAGCTGGTCCGCGCCGTCGAGGATCCGTCGTACGCCGTCACAGGTCTCGAGCGCGCCCTGTGGATGATCGGCAACAGGGCCGACTGCGCCGACTTCGAGGCGATCGGGCTGGCGCACCTCTGGCACCGGGCCCCCACCTGGGCGCCCGGCCTGCGCGAGCGGGTACGGGAGGCGATGCTCGGCTTCAAGTACTGGATCGACCAGCCCGGCCTCGACGCGATGTGCTACTTCACCGAGAACCACCAGCTCGTCTGGCACACCGCTGAGCTGCTGTGGGGCACCGCGCTGGCCGACAAGACGTTCTCCAACACCGGCTGGACCGGCGCCCGGCACGCCGCGCACGGGCGCGAGATGGCGGCCGAGTGGATGCGCCGCAAGCTCGCCGGCGGGTTCAGCGAGTTCGACTCCAACGCCTACCTCGCGATCGACCTGCTCGCGCTGGTCTCGCTGGTGGAGTTCGCCGAGGACGCCGAGATCAGGGAGCTGGCGGCGGGGGTGGCGGACCGGGTGCTGTTCAGCCTGGCGGCGAATTCCTGGCGCGGCATTCACGGATGCGCCCACGGCCGATCCTACGTCTCGACGCTGCGGTCGTCGCGGTTGGAGGAGACCGCGCCGATCATGTGGCTGTGCTTCGGCACCGGCGCGCTCAACGACGCCGTCCTCCCGGCCACCGCGATCGCCACCGCGCGCCGCTACCGGATGCCGGAGGTGATCCGCCAGGCCGCGAACGACCTGCCGGACCGGTGGTGGGGCAGGCAGAGCTACCGCGGGGAGTACCGCCTCGCCCACGACCTGCTCAGCAGGCCGTACGGGTCGGATGTGACGGTGTTCAAGACCCCCGACGTGATGCTCTCCTGCGCCAACGACTACCGCCCCGGCCTGCCCGGGCTCCAGGAGCACATCTGGGGCGCCACCCTGGGCCCGGAGACCCAGGTGTTCGTCACCCACGCGCCCAACTCCTCCACCTCCCCGTCGGCCAGACCCAACGCCTGGGCGGGCAACCGGATCCTGCCCAGGGCACGCCAGCACGAAGGCACCGTGCTGGCGCTGTACCGGATCCCGGACGACGACGTCATGGGCTACACCCACGCGTGGTTTCCCATCGCCGAGTTCGACGAGTGGACCCAGACGGGCGTGTGGACGGTCGGACGCAAGGGCGGCGGCTACGTCGCGCTCGCCACCGAAGGCGGGGCGGAGCCGGTGACCACCGGGCCCGACGCCTGGCAGGAGCTGCGGCCGCGCGGCTCGGGCACGGCCTGGGTCTGCACCGTCGGACGCCGCCCCGACTTCGTCGCGTCCCTGACCGACCCTCGCTTCACCCGCGACGGGGTCGCCTTCACCACCCCGGAAGGGGCCGAGCTGAGCCTGACGTGGAACGGCCCGTTCACGGCGAACGGACGCCCGGCCGACCTCTCCGCCGACGGCACCGTCGCCCCGGTTCCCCAGCTCGACAACCCCTACGCCCGGCTCGAATCCGGCGCCGGCACGTTGTCCATCGGGTCACACGTGATCGACCTCCAGAAGGGCCGGAACGTATGAGTGAAGGTCGTGGTCTGGACACCAGCCAGGCGAGCCGGTCCGCGCCGCCGCGGCGGCCTGCGGACCGGGCGGATCTCACCCCGGAGGTCCTCGCCAAGACCGCCGGACGCATCGCCGACCGCGCCGTCGCCATGGGCCTCACGCACTGGTTCTGGGGCGAGGGCGTCGTCCTGCAGGGCATGATGCGGCTGACCCCCGTGCATCCGTTCGTCACCGAGTTCGTCGACCGGCACCTGCGCGACGGCATCGAGCTCGGCCACGTCAACAACCTCGCGCCGGGCGCCGTCTGCGCCGACCTCTACGGCGCGACCGGCGAACGCCGCTACGCCGACGCGTGCGAGCGCATGCTCGACTGGCTGCACGGCGACGAGACCGTGACCCGCGCGCCCGGCGGCGCCATCGAGCACTGGCCCGGCGGCGTCTGGGCCGACACCGTCTACATGGGCGGCACCTTCCTCATCCACTACGGCGTGCACGCCGGCCGGCCCGAGCTGATCGAGGAGGCGGGCGAGCAGATCCTCGCCCATGCCGACATCCTCCAGCACCCCGAAACCGGGTTGTACGCGCACGGCTCCCACGAGGGCCGGACGATCTGGAACTTCTGGGGCCGCGCCAACGCCTGGACCGCCCTGGCGTCGGTCGAATACCTCGAAGCCGGCGGAGCCCTGTCGCAGCCGATCCGCGAGGTGCTGCGCCGCCAGCTGCTCGCCCTGGCCGACCACCAGCCCGACCACGGAGTGTGGGACGTGCTGGTCGACGGGCAGCCGGAGAACCGCGGCATCCTCGAGACCTCCGCCGCCGCCGGCATCGCCGCCGCCATGTTCCGCGCGGCCGCCCTCGGCATCGAGCCGGAGCGCCTTCGCCCCTGCGCGTGGCGCGCGCTCGCCGGTGTGCACGCGTACGTCGCCGACGACGGCACCCTCACGCGCACCAGCGCCGGCACGATCCTGCAACTGCTGCCGTTCGGCTACTCGGTCATCCGCGACGACATGATCCAGCCATGGGGTCAGGGACTGGCCCTGCAGGCGTATGCGGCCGCACTCAGGGAGACCACATGAAGATCAGGTACGCCACCGACCCGGACCAGATCCCGGGATTCGACACCGACGCGCTCCGCTCGCGCTTCCTCATCGAAGACCTCTTCGGCGACGGCATCAGCATGGTCTACAGCCACGAGGACCGCATGGTCGTCGGCGGTGTGCGTCCGTCGGGCGCGCCCGTGACGCTGGAGACGGCCGATCCGCTGCGCGCCGACTACTTCCTCGCCCGCCGCGAGCTCGGCGTGGTCAACGTCGGCACCGACGCGGGCACGGTCACCGTGGACGGCGCCGACCACGAGCTCGGTGCCAAAGAGGTCCTCTACGTCGGCAAGGGCAGCCGCGAGGTCTGCTTCGCCGGCGCCGGAGGGGCCGCCTTCTACCTCGTGTCCACGCCGGCGCACGCCACGTATCCGACGCGCAAGGGCACGCTGGCCGACGCCGCCCCGATCCACCTCGGTGAGCAGCGCAGCTCCAACGAGCGCACCATCTACAAGTTCATCCACGCCGAGGGCATCCAGAGCTGCCAGCTCGTCCTCGGCATCACCGAGCTCGCGGCCGGCAGCATGTGGAACACCATGCCCGCGCACCTCCATGACCGGCGCACCGAGGTCTACCTGTACTTCGGCCTGGAGCCGAGCGATCGGGTCGTCCACCTGATGGGCCGCCCCGACCAGACCCGCAACCTCATCGTCGCCGACCGGCAGGCCGTCATCTCGCCGCCCTGGTCGATCCACTGCGGCTTCGGGACCGGCGACTACGCGTTCGTGTGGGCCATGGGCGGGGAGAACGTCGACTACACCGACGTCGAGCCGTACCCGATCACGGAGCTGCGCTGAGCCGGCCGTTCAGTCCCGCCGGACGCGACGCCCGTTGATCCACACGTCGTGCAGGACGAGGCCGGTCACGTCCTGCACGACGCCGGCCTCGGTCATCTCCGCGAACACGCTGTCGGTCACCCGGACGTCGCGGATCGGGTTGCCCGGGTTGCCGATCAGGTTGAACGCCCGCGGCGCCCGGCCGGCGCGCAGGCTCCGGATGTCGCGGTCGCGGACGTCGGGGAAGTACGGGCCGGTGTGCTTGTTCTCGTAGTTCAGCGCCACCTCGACGACCGCGTCGGCGGCCTGGCCGACGGTGATGTCCTTGAAGTAGAGATCGCGGACGTAGCCGCCGCGTTCGGGGTTGGTCTTGACGCGGATCGCCCGTTCCAGGCGTTCGCTGCTCATCGTGCAGTTCCACGCGAAGACCCACCGCACCCCGCCGGTGGTCTCGCCGCCGACGGTCACGCCGCCGTTGCCGTCGCGCATGACGCACGAGCCCACGAGCACGTTCATCGACGGGGCGTCGACGCGGCGGCCGTCGGCGTTCTCGCCGGCCTTGATCGCGACGCAGTCGTCGCCCGTGCTGAACTCGCACCGTTCGATGAGCACGTCCACGCACGACTCCGGGTCGCAGCCGTCGTTGTTCGGGCCGTGGGGGCTGTCCACGGTGACGTCGCGGATGGTGACGTTGACGCACAGGACCGGGTGGATGTTCCACATGGGGGAGTCCTTGACCGTCACCCCCTCGATGAGGACGTTGCGGCAGCGGTAGAGCTGGATCAGGTTGGGACGTAACGTGTGGCCCTCGCCGAAGACGCGCTCGGCCACCGGCACGCCCAGCTCGGCCATGGCGGCCAGCAGCTTCTTGTCCGGGCCCTCGGACGGGGGCGGGTCGCCGGACCAGTCCCACCAGTGGGCGGCGCCGGCCTGGCCGTCGATCGTGCCGCGGCCGGTGATCGCGACGTTCGTACGGCCGTAGGCGTAGATGAACGGGGAGTAGTTCATCAGCTCGATGCCCTCGTAGCGAGTGTGCACGACGGGCAGGTAGTCGGCGGGGTCGCGGCTGAAGCGGATCGTCGCGGCGGGGGCGAGGTGCAGCTCGACGGCGTCGGCCAGGTGGATGGCGCCGGTCAGGTACGTCCCCGCGGGGACGAGCACGCGCCCACCGCCCGCCGCCGCGCACGCCGCGATGGCCTGCTTGAAGGCGTCCGTGCACTTCGTGGTCCCGTCGCCGATCGCGCCGTGGTCGGTGATGGGGAAGGTGCGGCCGGGGAAGCGGGGCGGCCGGATCCGGCGCCTGATCTGCGGCACTCTGGCCCAGGCCGGGGCATGGACCGCCGCGTTCCCGGCGAGAGGATCCCCGCCCGCGCCGACGGCCGCCGCCCGGCCCGGCGGCTGGGTCAGCAGCAGGCCGCCTCCGACCGCCCCTGCCAGGAACGTCCTACGCGAATGCCTGCCCGATGACTCGCCCATCATGTCCTCCGATCAGCCATGTGCCATCGAGATGCCGCGGCGCTCGGTCAGCGTGTGTCCGCCGACGCGGTACGGCTCGCAGCGCCGCACCGCCGTGTAGAAGTGGTGGACGCGGCCGCCCCGGGTGATGATCGCGGGTTTGTGCGCGTAGGTGTCGTCGGCCGAGCCCGGCGGGCCGACGTCCACGAGGATCTCGCCGCTCTTGTGCCACGTCCGCAGGTCGCGGGAGACGGCGTAGCTCTCGCGGGCGTGGCCGCCGTACGAGAGGCCGAACTAGAACATCACCCACCAGTCGCCGTCGCGCTGGACGATCTCGAGCGGATCGGGCGGCGCAAGGAGCCCGCGCCCACGGGGTGACGCCCTAGGACGACCTCCGGCGGCGCGGGCTGCCGTTCCTGCTGTGCGAGTACGCTCACGCCATGGGGAACGGGCCCGGCTCGCTGAGCGACTACCAGGCGATCCTGGAGTCGTCCGAGCGGTTCTGCGGGGCGTTCGTGTGGGAGTGGATCGACCACGGGCTCACCGGGTCCGACGGTGGGTTCCTGCACGGAGGGGACATCGACTACGAGCCGAACGGCGGCGCCGGGCGGGCGCCGACCGACAACGACCGCGGCCAGGGCACCAGGAACGCGCTGGCCGCCGATGGGAAGGCCGTGGGGCTCGACCGGTTCCTCCACCGCAGTGGCGGCATTGAAAGACCCGACGACCGCACCCTGGTCGTGCGCGGGCGCAGCGGCCCCGCGACCCGGTCCCTCGGGTTCCGCACCGCCTACACCTACCGTTGGCAGGACGACGGCACGCTGCACCTCACGATCGAGGCCGACCCGGTGGGGGACTGGCATGACACGGCCTACGGGCACCTCAGCGTGACCCCGCCGCGCATGGGCGCGCGGTTCGCCCTGCCCGGCGGCTACACCGACGCCACCTGGTTCGGTCTCGCGCCCGGCGAGACGTACGCCGACAGCCGGGCCGCGGCTCGCGTCGGACGATTCTCCCGACCCATCGACGCGCTCCAGACCCCGTACGTCGTGCCGCAGGAGAACGGCAACCACATCGAGACCCGCTGGCTGGAGCTGTCGGGGCCGGGACTGGCGACGCTGCGGGTGGACGCCGAGCCGTACCTGGACTTCACCGCGCGCCGGTGGAGGAGCGAGGCCCTGCAGGCGGCCGACCTGCGGGACTCCGGCCGGGTGTGGCTGAATCTGGACCACGGCCGGCAGGGGCTCGGCAGCGCCTCCTGCGGGCCCGCGCTGCCCGAGCGGTACCGGCTGGCGGTCCGCCCCTACCGCTGGTCGATGATGCTGACGTTGGCGGATTGAAAGGACGTTGACCATGACCGAGTTCGACTTCTGCCCGTGGCTGTTCTGGGACCAGGCGAGCGAGGAGGACCGGAGGGCCCAGGCCGAGCACGTGGCGGAGCTGCGCGGGCGGACGGAGCTCGAGGTGCCGGAGAAGGTGTTCATCTCGCCGCTGGCGGCCGTGTACGCGGATCGGCTCCGGATGGGGGAGCGCAGCTACATCGCGGCGCACGCGTACGTCACCGACGACGTGGTGATGGGTGACGACTGCACGCTCAACCCGTACTCCGTGGCGCGGGGGCGGGTGGTGCTCGGCGACGGCGTGCGGGTGGGGGCACACACCTCCCTGCTCGGCTTCAACCACTCGGCCGCCCCGGACCGGCCGGTCTTCCGGCAGCCGATCACGTCGAAGGGGATCCGGATCGGGAACGACGTATGGATCGGGTCGCACGTGGTGGTGCTGGACGGGGTGACGATCGGCGACCACGCCGTCATCGGCGCGGGCTCGGTGGTCACCAAGGACGTGCCCGCCTGGGCCATGGTCGCCGGCAACCCGGCCCGCCCCCTCCGCGACCGCCGCACTCCCCGCCGCACTCCCCGCCGCGCGACCCACCACACCACCTCTTCGGCCACTTCGGCCGCCACTTCGGCCACCGTCACGTCGGTCACCGTCACCGCCTCGGCCACCGGCGCGACCGATTCGGGTGGCGGGGCGCAGGGGGCTGTGGGGGGCGATCTGGCGCGGTTGCTGTCCGGCTTCGCCGACCGGGCCAGGGACCAGGCCGAGGCGGTGCTGCGCCGCTGCTGGACCGGCGAGCGGTACGTGGACCGCCCGGAGGCCGAGCCGACCGTCCGCGCCTGGTGCGACGCGGTCGAGATCGCCGACCTCCTCCTCGGCGGCCCGCCCCCGATCCCCGCCAGGGAGGAGATCGTCGCCTTCCTGCGGGACCGGCAGGACCCGGCCACCGGCCTGGTCCCGGAGCTCGGCGCCACCGGATCGCCGGCGCTCGACGGAGCCACCGCGTACCACGTGCTCTGCGTCGGCTACGCCCTCGACCTGCTCGGCACCCGCTTCGAGCACCCCGTGCACGCCGTCGCCAGCCTAGGCTCTCAGGAACTGATCGCCGCACTCGACGCCCTCGACTGGACGCGGCAGGCATGGACGGCCGGCTCATGGGTGGACGCCGTCGGCACCGGCCTCTACCGCAACCTCGCCGACTTCGGCCTGCGCGGCGAGATCGAGACCCTGTACGGCTGGCTCCTGACTAGATGCTTCCAAGCCCACGGGATGTGGGGCGAACCGGACCCCGACGCCGGCCTCCTGCAGATCGTCAACGGCTTCTACCGGCTCACGCGGGGCACGTTCGCGCAGTTCGGGATGCCGCTGCCGTACCCCGAGAGGGCCATCGACACCGTGCTCGCCCAGGCCCGCGACCCGCGCTACTTCCGCCCGGACGCCGGGAACGCCTGCAACGTCCTCGACGTCATCCACCCGCTCTGGCTGCTGGGCAGGCAGACGCCGTACCGGCGCGCGGAAGGCGAGGCGTGGGCCAGGGAGCGGCTCGTCCGCGCGCTGGGCGGCTGGCACGACGGCGAGGGCTTCAGCTTCGAGCTGACCCGGGGGAGCGGCCCCACGCGCACGCCGGGGCTGCAGGGCACCGAGATGTGGCTCGCCATCATCTGGCTGCTCGCCGACTACCTGGGCGTCTCCGACGCGCTCGGTTACCGCCCGCGCGGCATCCACCGCCCGGAACCGGCCATCCGCTTCGCCGGCGGGCGCTAGGCGCGGCTGCGGGAGCGGCATGATCGTGAGAGTCGGCAGCGTGGGCCTGCTCCGAGCTGCTCGCCCGCTTCGTCACTCATCAGCGAAGGGATCCGCATCGATGGCTCTCGACCGCGGCCGCCATCGCGTGGTGGCCCGACGCGCTGGGGTGCAGGTGGTCGCCGGAGTCGTACGCGGCGTGCAGGCGGACGGGCGCGGCGGGGTCGCGGAGCGCCGCGTCGAAATCCGCCACCCCGTCGAACGCGCCGCCGTGCCGGATGAACGCGTTCACGGCCGCGCGGGTCCGTTCGCCGGCGGCGGTGAAGTACTCCGCCCCGGCGAACGGCGGCAGCGTGCCGCCGATCACGCGTGCTCCGGCGGCGTGCGCGCGCCCGATCATGCGGCGGTACGCGGCGACGAGCGCGTCCGGGCGGTCGCCCGCGCCGATGTCGTTGATCCCGGCCAGCAGCAACACGGCGTCGATCCCTGGCTTGGTCAGCACCTCGGCGGCCAGGCGTTCCTCAGCGTGGCGGCCGGTGCCCGGCGTGAGGACGCGCCCGCCGGACACGCCCTCGTTCGCGACGGCGAGCGGCCACGACTCCAGGTGGGCGCGGTGGGCGAGCAGGTCCGGCCAGCCGTGCCCGGTCTCGGCGCCGACGCCCGTCGTGATCGAGTCCCCGAGCACCGCCACGCCCGGCACAGAGGCTGTGACGATCAGCGCGTCCAGCCAGTGCCAGGTCGCCACCGGCTCGGTGAACGGGGCCCCGGTCTCGTCGGCGGCATGATCTCCGGGCCGCGACCGGTAGGCGGCGGCGGTGGGCATGGTCGGCTGCGAGCGGTGGGCGGCGGCGGGCGTGCTCGGCCGAGAGCGGTCGGCGGGGGTTGTGGCGCGGTTGCGGCCGGTCGGCGCCGCGCATTCGCCGCGCAGCCAGAGGCTCACGGCGAGGCGGCGCAGCGGTGCCACCTGGCCCAGCAGCGGGTCGCTGAGGGCCGTCCCGCCCGATGCCACCGTCACGTCGGGACGGCCGCCGAACGTGAGCATCCGGTTCGAGCCCGGCTCCAGCGCCGCGCCGGTCACGCCGACGGCCTCGACCAGCGGCGCGCGGGCGGCTGCCGATGAAGACGCGGGTGGATGATCGGTGGCCGGCGCGGGGATCGGGGCGCCGGACTCGCGGACCGACGACGGGTCCGTGGTCGGGACGTGGACGGTGGCGACGGCGCCGGGCGGGATCCGGACCGCAGGCGCAGCGTCCCGCCGTCCGCCTCCCACCGGCTGCTCAACCGCCCCAGCGGCGTGTCGTACGAGGCCCCGGCCCACGTCAGCGTCCCGCCGGGCAGCGGGCGGACGAGCGGCCGGCGGAACCCCACGGACCCCTCCTCCTGCCCGAGCCCCGCCACCCCGCTGTAGAGCCACGCCCCCACCGATCCCAGCGCGTAGTGGTTGAACGAGTTCATGGCGACGGGACCGAAGCCGCTCTCCTCGGTCCAGCCGTCCCACCGCTCCCAGATCGTGGTCGCGCCCCGCTTGATCGAGTACCCCCAGGACGGGTACCGGTCGTCGTGCAGCAACGCGTAGGCCAGGTCCGCGTGCCCGTGCGCGGACAGGACCGGGCCGAGCAGCCCCACTCCGGCGAAGCCGGTGGTCAGGCGGCGGCCGCGGCGTTCCAGGTCGGCCACCAGGCGCCCCACGGCCGCCGGCACGAGGGGCTCGGGCACCAGGCCGTGGGCGAGCGCCAGCAGGTAGCCGGTCTGCGTGTCACCGGTGATCCGCCCGTCCGGCGACACGAACCCCCGGGCGAACGCCTCCCCGATGCGCGAACGCAGCGCCGCGTACCTCTCGGAGGCGACGTGATCGCCCAGCACGGCGGCGGCCTTCGCGGTCAGGTCCGCGCTCAGCGCGAAGAACGCGGTGGCCAGCACGTCCCTGGAGGTCCGCACGCCTGCCTGCAGCCAGTCGCCGTAGTGGCTGCCGACCCGGTCGCGCCAGACGAGATCGGGGTTGTGGCGTTCGACGTGATCCACCCAGCGGCGCATGCTGGGCAGGCTGTCACGCAGCACCCGCTCGTCCCCGTACACCCGGTAGAGGTGCCACGGCACGATCGTCGCGGCGTCGCCCCAGCCGGGCGTGCCGTGCCGCTCGGTCATCACGTGCGGCACCACGTCGAGCACCGCGCCCTCCGCCGTCTGCGCGCAGCGCAGGTCGGCCAGCCAGCCGGTGAAGAACGCCGCCACGTCCGCGTTGTAGCAGGCCGTGGGCAGGAACACCTGCGCGTCCGCGGTCCAGCCGAGCCGCTCGTCACGTTGCGGGCAGTCGGTCGGCACCGAGACGAAGTTGCCGCGCTGGCTCCACCGGCGTTGCCGATGAGCTGCCGCACCGTCGCGTCGGAGCAGGAGAACTCGCCCGCGACCGGCGTGTCCGAGTGCAGCACCCGCCCGACCAGCTCGAAGTCGCCGGGATGGCCGGTGATCTCGACGTGGCGGAAGCCGTGGACGGTGAAGCGCGGCTCGAACGTCTCGACTGGGCGGCCGGCGGCGACGTAGTGGTCGGTGGCCTCGGCGGAGCGCAGGTTGGCGGTGTAGAGGCCGCCGTCGTCGTCGAGCGCCTCGCCGTGGCGGAGCGTGACGCGGTCGCCCGGCCGGGCGCCGCGGATCGTCAGCCGCACCCGGCCGGCGAGGTTCTGGCCCAGGTCGACGATCGTCCGGCCGTCGCTCCGCCTGACGTCGACCGGCTCGACGTCCTGCGTGACCCGGACGGGCTCGGCGGGCGAGGGCACCAGCACGCCGTGGTCGAAGGAGAGCACGCGGGCGGGCGCCCAGGCGGAGTCGTCGAACCCGGGCCGGTCCCACCCGTCCAGCTCCAGCCGGGCGTCGTACCACTCGCCCATCAGCAGGTCGGCGTAGCGGAGCGGGCCGGTGGTCTCCCGCCAGCCCGCGTCGGTGCCGGCCACCGTACGGGGGTCCGTCACGTCGTACACCTGGTACGGCACCCGATGGCGGTAGTCGGTCCAGCCGGGGGTCAGCTCGCCGTCGCCGACGCGCACGCCGTTGACGTGCAGTTCGTACAGGCCGCGGGCGGTGCACGCGATCCGGACGGAGGTGGCCGGGCGCAGGTCGAGCTCGCGCCGGAAGTACCGGGGCGCGGGCAGGTGCGCGGTGCGGGGCGTGCGCGGCTCGCGGTCGTCGGCCGGCGGCTCGAACGGCGGCTCGGTCTCCGGATCGTGGCCGATCCACGCCGCCTTCCACTCGTCGGCGTGCATGACCCCGGTGCCGAACCACGACTCGGCGGAGCCGCCGGGGCGGACCGAGACCTTCCAGCGGCAGCGGGCGAACGACGCCAGCGGCGCGCCTCCGTAGTCGGCGCTCACGTCCTGGCCGTCGACCCAGCCGCTGTCCAGGCCAGGACGTCGTCGGGGCCTTGGACGCGGATCCGGTACGCGACGGGGGCGTCGCCGCGCCGGTCGGAGGCCAGGCGCCAGCTCAGCCGGGGCACGGGCGTGCCGATGCCGAGCGGTGTGTCGTGATGCGCCTGCTGTCCTCCCTCGACCACTACCTCGCCACCCAGGACGGCGACGGCGTCCAGCTGCACCTGTACGCGCCCGCCACGATCCGGTCGGGGGCGGTGCTGCTGGAGGTGGACACCGGCTACCCGTGGAGCGGCCGCGTCGAGGTCGTCGTCCGCGAGACCCCCGGCCATCCGTGGACGCTGTCGGTTCGCGTCCCCGCCTGGGCGGACGCGGCGGGCGTGGACGGCCGGCGCGCCGAGCCCGGGCCTACCACCGCATCGCGCGCCGGTGGCGGCCGGGCGACCGGGTCGTCATGGACCTCGGGGTCCGGCCCCGGCTGACAGCCGCCGTGCCCCGGCTGGACGTGGCCCGCGGCCAGGTCGCGGTCGAACGCGGCCCGCTCGTGTACTGCCTGGAGCAGACCGACCACCCCGGAGTCATCGTCGACGACCTGTGCGTCGCGGGAGACCGTCTCGCCGACGGGACGGCGGTGACCGGGCTGCCCGCCGGCGTGGTGCCCGTCATCGCGCGCGGCCGGGTCCACGTGCACCGCGAGGACGACGGCGGCTTCCCCTACCGCACCGCCGCCGCGCCCTTGGAGCCGGAGCACGCGGGCCCGGCCGAGCTCACGTTCGTCCCGTACTACACGTGGGCCAACCGCGGCCCCGGCCCGATGACCGTCTGGGCCCCCATGCACAAGGCTTGATCTCGCCCCCGATCCCCGGGCGCGCCAGGCTCGACCGCAGCCGTCGCCGGGCGCGTCCGGTCACCACCTCAGGTCTCCGCCCCCCGCTGCGCCGCCCGCCGGAAGCATGTGATGATGATTGCCGACGCTCGACCGGGAGGAAGCGATCGTGGGGTCTTTCGCGGGCAGCACGCTGCCCCCGGATGACGTCGTCGTCTCAGCCCTGCGGGCGGGCGATGAGGAGATGTTCGCGACGTTGCTCGACACCTGGTCGCGGGGCATGCTGCGGGTGGCCAGGTCGTACGTCTCCACCGACGACTCCGCCGAGGAGGTGGTGCAGGACACCTGGCTGGCCGTGATCGGCGCGATCGACGGCTTCGAGGGCCGCTCGTCGCTCAAGACGTGGATCTACCGCATCCTCGTCAACACGGCGAAGAAACGCAGCGTGCGCGAGAGCCGTACACTGCCATGGAGCACCTTCGAACAGGACGGCGGGCCGACCGTCGATCCGTCGCGGTTCCACGGCGCCGACGCCGCTCTGCCGGGAAGCTGGAAGGAGTCGCCGGCGGCCTGGCCGACGCCGGAGAACCAGGCGCTCGCCGCGGAGGTCCGCGGGCTGATCGGCGCGGCCCTCGCGGGGCTGCCGCCGCGGCAGCGGATCGTGATCACACTTCGTGACGTGGAGGGATGTACCTCCGAGGAGGTCTGCGAGATCCTTGAGATCTCCGCGGCCAACCAGAGGGTTCTGCTGCACCGCGCGCGTGCGACGGTCCGCGGGCGGCTGGAGGACTACTTCAACTCGGTGAAGCAGTCAGAATAGGTGAAACGGTTCATGTGGCAGAGGGTAAGGCGGGCAACGTCGTGAAGCGGTTCACGTGCGGCGAACTGGTGGAAGTCATCACCGCCTACCTCGACCACGCCCTCGACGAGCCGTCCCAGGTCGCCGTCGAGACCCATCTGGCCTGCTGCGACGACTGCGGGCACTACTTCGACCAGTTCCGCACCACCATCCGGGCCGTCGGCGACGCGCCGCCGGAGAAGCTCTCGGCGCCCACGCGCGACCGGCTGATGGCCGCCTTCAGAAACCGGCGACAAAACTAAGAGATCTCCCGTAACGCTCGCGGCGCTCGCGGGTCTGTAGACCCATGTGCCACGCGAGGGGGAGACGATGACCGGCCGGCCCGCCGGCCCGCCGCTCAGGGGAGCCACCGAGGCGGCCGACCGGGACCGCACACGATCCGAGGCCACGCCGCTCGCGGGCTCCGCGCAGGCGGATGGTGACCATACGTCGCCGGTGGGCGCCCACGCGGCGGCGAACGGGATGGCCGTGCCGCACGGGGCCGACGACGCGCATGCGACACCACGTGGCGGCACCGCCCCGGTCATGGACAGCCATGTTCCGCGGCGTGGGCGCGCCCCAGAGCCGGACGAGAGGGGCGCTCGACGCCGCGACGAGCCGGACGAGAGGGGCGTGCGACGCCGCGACGACGGGACGGCGGGCGTGCAGGGTGCTCGTCCTTCCGAGGCGGGCGGGCGGAGCGCGCCGGTTCCCCACGATGACGAGGCGGTGGATGGGGAAGAGAGGCCGCTCAGGGGTCTCGCGGATGTGGGTGACTTCGCGAGCCGGTGCTTTCAGGGCAGCGGTGGGGATCGGGTCGGGGTCGAGCTGGAGTTCCTCGTCTTCGATCGTGCGGCGGCCGGCCGGCACGTGCCGCTGGAGGAGGTCGCGCGGACCCTGCCGCCGCTGCCCGGCGGGAGCCGGGTGACCTTCGAGCCGGGCGGCCAGGTGGAGCTCTCCGGACCGGCGGGCCCGCTGCCCGACGCGATCGACGGCCTGGCCGCCGACCTGGCCGCAGCCCGCCGTGCCCTCGCCGAGGCGGGCCTGGCGCTGGCGGGCGTGGGCCTCGATCCGGTACGCCCGCCGCTCCGCCAGCTCCGCCTCCCCAGGTACGAGGCGATGGCGGAGTTCCTGGGCGGCCCGTACGGCCCGCTGATGATGTGCTCCACGGCCTCGATCCAGGTCAACCTGGACCTGGGCGAGCGACCGGGGACCCGATGGGAGCGGGCGCACCTCCTGGGCCCCGTCCTGACCGCCGCCTTCGCCAACTCCCCGCTCAGCGGCGGTCGTCCCTTCGGCTGGATGTCCGGCCGCCAGGCCGTGTGGGAGCATCTCGACCCCACGAGGACCACCCCCGTCCGCGCCTCAGGAGACCCGGCGGCCGACTGGGCGGACTACCTGCTCGACGCCCGCCTCATGCTGGTGCGGGAGGGCGGCGACCGCTGCCGCCCGGTACGCGACGGCTCGACCTTCCGCGACTGGCTGGCGACCGGCGAGCCCACCGCGGCGGACCTGGCCTACCACGCCACGACCGTGTTCCCGCCGGTGCGGCCGCGCGGCTGGCTGGAGATCCGCTACCTCGACGCCCAGCACCCGGCGACCTGGCCGGTGTGCGTGGCCGTGACGTACGCGCTCATCACCGACGACCGGGCCGCCGACGCCGCGCTCGCCGCCGCCCAGCCGTACGGGGAGCCCTGGCCCGAGGCCGCCAGATGCGGGCTGACGGATCCGCGGCTCCGCAAGGCGGCCGAGGGCTGCTTCCGCGCCGCGCTCGAGGCGCTGCCCCGCCTCGGCGCGCCCCCCGCCCTGGCCGGCGCGGTCGCCGCGTTCGCCGACCGGCACGTGACTCCCGGCCGCTCACCGGCGGCCGACCTGATCGATCTGGTGAGAGGACCGGGACGGCGCCTGTCGGCCTGGCTGACCGAAGAGGGGGATGCATGAACGACTTCAAGGAACGCATCGCGGCCGAGCTCATCGCGGTGCGCGACCGGTCGCTGGCCTACACGGCGGCGGACGACGACCTGCTCGTCCGCCAGCACTCACCGCTGATGTCGCCCCTGGTGTGGGACCTCGCCCACGTCGGCAACTACGAGGAGCTGTGGGTGCTGCGGGCGGCCGCGGGCATCACGCCGCTCCGGCCGGAGATCGACGACATCTACGACGCCTTCAAGACCCCGCGCAGGGACCGGCCCACGCTGCCGTTCCTGCGCCCGGCCGAGGCCAGAGACTACATCGGCGGCGTGCGCGGCCGCGTGCTCGACGTCCTGGACGCCGTCGACCTGGAGGACCCGAGCCCGCTGCGCCGCGACGGGTTCGTCTTCGGCCTGGTGATCCAGCACGAGCACCAGCACGACGAGACCATGCTGGCCACGCTGCAGCTGTCCGGGCAGCCCGGCATGGTGCGCGACGGCGACCTCCCGCCCGGCCGCCCGGCAGGTCCCGGGGAGGTGTACGTCCCGGCGGGCCGGTTCCTGATGGGCACCGACAGCCTCCCCTGGGCCTACGACAACGAGCGCCCGGCCCACCAGGTGGACCTGCCCGCGTACTGGATCGACCGGCTCCCCGTCGGCAACGCCGCCTACGCCGCGTTCATCGAGGACGGCGGCTACCACGACCCGCGCTGGTGGACGCCCGAGGGCTGGCGGTGGCGGCAGGAGAGCGGCGTCTTCGCGCCGCTGTTCTGGGTCAAGGACGGCGGCACGTGGTGGCGCAGCCGCTTCGGCCGCACCGAGCCCGTGCCGATGGACGAGCCGGTCCAGCACGTCTGCTGGTACGAGGCCGACGCCTACGCGCGCTGGGCCGGCAAGCGGCTGCCGACCGAGGCCGAGTGGGAGAAGGCGTGCGGTTGGGACGCGGCGGAGCGACGGGCCCGCAAATACCCCTGGGGCGACCAGGACCCGACCCCGGACCTCGCCAACCTCGGGCACCGGGCGGCCCGGCCCGCCCCGCTCGGCGCCTACCCGGCCGGGGCGAGCCCGTACGGGGCCGAGCAGATGGTCGGCGACGTGTGGGAGTGGACGGACACCTGGTTCCAGGGCTACCCCGGCTTCCAGGCCTTCCCCTACCGGGAGTACAGCGAGGTGTTCTTCGGCGGCGACTACCGGGTCCTGCGCGGCGGCTCGTGGGCGGCCGACCCCGCCGCGGTCCGCACCACGTTCAGGAACTGGGACTACCCCATCCGGCGGCAGATCTTCACCGGGTTCCGCTGCGCCCGCACCGCGGAGCAGCGCTAGTGTGCCGCCACGCGGCCTGGCTCGGCGCGCCCCGGGCCCTGACCGCGCTGATCCAGGAGCCTCCGAACGGGCTCCTGACACAGTCGTACCGGCCACGGCGGCAGCGGCACGGCACGGTCAACGCCGACGGCTTCGGCATGGGCTGGTACGCCGCCGCCCGCGCCGAGCCCGTCCGCTACCGCCGGTCGATACCGATCTGGGCGGACGCCAACCTGCCCGCGCTCGCCGAGATCGCCCGCTCGGCCTGCCTCCTGGCGGCCGTGCGGTGCGCCACCACCGGCATGCCCGTCGAGGAGAGCGCCACCGCGCCGTTCACCGAGGGTCCGTGGCTGCTCAGCCACAACGGCCGCGTCGCCAGGGACGCGGTCAGGGACCTCGCGGACGGGGCCGAGAGCGCCTGCGACTCGGCCTGGCTCGCCGCCGCCGCGTTCCAGCGGCTGCGTGCCGGGCTCGCGCTCGGCGACGCCCTGTCCGAAGTCGTCGTGAAGGCCGCGGCCAAGGACCCCTCCGCCCGCCTGAACCTGCTCGCCTGCGACGGCGCCGCGCTCGCCGCCACCGTCTGGGGCGACACCCTCTTCCACCGGCTTTCCGAGGACGGCGTGCTCGTGGCGAGCGAGCCGCTCGACGACCTGCCCGGCTGGCAGGCCGTGCCGGAGCGGAGCCTGCTGCTCGCCACCACCTCCGACGGCGTACGCGTCCAGCCCCTGTGAATCCCAGGAGATCTTTGTGCCCACCAGCCAGTCCACCGTGCAGCTGATCAACCATCTTGACCGCGACTACCTGCGCCACGCCCTCGAACACGACGTCAGGACCGGCCTGACCGCCACCCCCAAATGGCTGCCGCCCAAGTGGTTCTACGACGAGGCGGGCAGCGACCTGTTCTCCCGGATCACCCGGTTGCCCGAGTACTACCCCACGCGCCGCGAGCTGGCCATCCTGCGGGCGCGGGCCGGCGAGCTCGCGGCGGCCAGCGGCGCGGACACGCTGGTCGAGCTGGGGTCGGGAACCAGCGAGAAGACCGTCCTGCTGCTCGACGCCCTCACCGCCGCCGGGACGTTGCGCGCGTACACGCCGGTGGACGTGGACGCGGTGACGCTCGCCGCGGCATCGGAGCGCCTGACAGGCCGTTACCCGGGGCTCGCCGTGCAGGCGGTGTGCGCCGACTTCGAACGCCACCTCGGCCTGCTGCCCCGTACGGGCCGCCGGATGGTGGCCTTCCTCGGCGGCACCATCGGCAACCTCGACCCCGACGCCCGCGAGGTCTTCTTGAAGGAAGTGCGCGACGGCCTCCGCCCCGGGGACACGTTCCTGCTCGGGGCCGACCTGGTGAAGGACCGGGGACGGCTGGTCGCCGCCTACGACGACGCGGCCGGGGTGACGGCCGCCTTCAACCGCAACGTCCTGCGCGTGCTCAACCGGCAGCTGGCCGCCGCCTTCGACCCGGACGCCTTCGAGCACGTCGCCCTGTACGACGAGCGCAACGACTGGATCGAGATGCGGTTGCGCGCCTCCAGGGCCATGCGGGTGCCGATCGACGCGCTGGGCCTGGTGGTGGACTTCGCCGAGGGCGAGGAGATGCGCACCGAGATCAGCGCCAAGTTCCGTCCGGACGGCCTGAGAGGCGAACTGGCCGCCGCGGGCTTCACGGTCCGCCACTGGCACACCGACCCGGCAGGCGACTTCGCCCTGCTCCTGGCGGAGGCGTGACCGACGTCGGGGACAAGTGGCGGGCGGCACGATCAGTCATGCCGCCCGGCCACCTGGACGCCGCCGGCTGCAACGTCCCCAGCGACCAGGTGCTCGGCGCCGTCGTCGGGCACCTGCACCTGGAACGCGAACGCGGCGGCTACGCGGCCGAGCCCGACCTGATGGCGGCCCGCTCGGCCCTGGCCGCCCTGGTCGGCGCGGCTCCGGCCGACGTCGCGTTCCTGGAGAGCGGGACAGCGGCGACGGCGGCGCTGCTCGGCGGCTGGCGTCTCCCACTGGGAGGCCGCGTCGGCTTCGCCCGCACCGAGTACGGCAGCACGCTGATGCTCCTGCGCCGCCTGGCCGAGGAGCGCGGCTGGATCCTCGTCGAGCTCCCCGTGGACGACGACTCCCGCCTCGACCTGGACGGGCTCCGCTCCCGGCTGGCCGCGGGCCTGGACCTGGTCAGCGTGGTCCACATCGCCTCACACCGCGGCGTCGTGCAACCGGCGCAGGAGATCGGCGCGCTGTGCCGGGCCGCCGGAGTCTCACTGGTGCTGGACGTCTGCCAGTCCCTCGGCCAGGTCGACGTGACCGGGGTCGGCGCGACCGCTTACGTGGGCACCTCCCGCAAGTGGCTGGCCGGGCCACGTGGCGTCGGCTTCCTGATCGTGCCCGGCCTCACGCCGGAGATGGACGCCGCCGTCCCGACACTCGGCGGCCACACCTGGGCCGCCGCCCGCCCGTCGCCCCAACCGGGGGCGATCCGGTACGAGGGCTCGGAGGGCGCGATCGCGGCCCGCTTCGCCCTCGGCGTGGCCGCCGGGGAACACCGGCCCGACCTCCACATGCACCTGGCCGACCTCGGCAGGACGGCCCGGCACATCCTCGACGGTGCGGGCGGCTGGCGGGTGATCGAACCCCTCGACGAGCCGTCCGCCATCGTCACACTCACACCACCGCGAGGCGATTCCGTCGCCGACGCCAGAACCCGGGCCGCCGAGGCGGGCCTGCTCATCAGCTCCGCCCCTGTCGCCCGGGCGCCCCTGGACCTCGGCGAACCCGTCCTCCGCGTCTCCCCGCCCCCCGGCACCCCCACGGAAACCCTGCTGAAACTCGCTCGCGTCCTCGGCTGACCGTCCCCATCTTCAGGCTGTCCGTGGAAGATCGGTGGGCCGCCGCCTACTCGTGACCCTTCGTGCCCGTGCCCCACACGAAATCGGTGTCGCCGCTGATGTGGCTGCCGGTCACGAACCCCTTGCCCTGCAGGCGCAGCGTGTCCTGGAAGCTGCGCAGGCGCACGCGCTCGAGCACGATGCGCTCGTTGTTCCCCCTGAACGCCTCCGCCTGCGAGCCGCCGTCGGGCGTCGTGTTGTGCAGCGTGATGTCACTCATCCGGGAGTCGGCCGCGTCCACCCCGAACATGGCCCGCCAGCAGTTGTGCAGGTCGGACGTCTCCAGCACACGGCGCGGGCACACGTCCGCCGGCCCGCCGTCCTTCAGCGCATTGTCGCCGTTGCGCAGGTCGTTGTTGGCGTACTGGATCACCGTCCGCCGCGCGCCCGCGCCCCGCACGGTGATGTGCGGCCGGTCCTCGCGCACGTAGACGATCTCGGTGTAGACGCCGGGCCGCACGTCGATGGTCACCGGCCGGTCGTTGCCGATGGGGACGGCGTCGACGGCGCCCTGCACGGTGCAGAAGTCACCGTTCCCGGCGGCGGACACCGTCAGATGGCGGGAGTGGGCAGGCGCTTTCTCGTGGCGAAGCGCCAGCTTCGCGGATCCTGGACGCCGTCGAAGCCCGCGAAGACGCCGGGGTCGACGGTGACGTAATAGGTCTGGCCGTACTCCAGTTGCCGGTGCAGGTGGACGAGGGCGGTGCGGCCGTCGATCGTGATCGACTCGTACGAGAAGTCGTGCGGCAGGCCCGTGTCGGAGACCGTGGCGCCGATGTTCTTCCTGTCCGTCTTCGCCGTGGCCGCCTCGATGCGGTCGAAGAGGGTGCCGTCGGCGCGGTGCACCTCGATCGCGCCGGTGGAGCCGAGGGCCGGTGGTGCCGGGAAACTGATCTTCAGGGATGCGTCGACGCAGATCCCTCCGGCCCGCCCCGGCACCGAGAAACGGGGGACCGTCCCGGCCGCTGCCGTCGCCGCCGGGCATAAGGCCAGGGCCGCAGCCGCCACGAGCACCGTGAGCGTCGCCCTCACGCTCACCTCGCTGGTGCGAATGGATAAAATGGATTGAATATATATGTAGACCTTCCTGTCGGGGCGGTCAAGGCCGGACTCCTGGTCGGGCGGCCGGCCGGGCAGGCCCTCGCAAAATCTGCCCCATGCGCGAGCCCGAGGTTGGCCATGGGTTGCCGACGATCTGGGATGCGATCCCGAAATATGCGATGACCAGGGATGTTGTCCGGGTTTCGGCCCTGCTACGGGGCATATGTTGGTTACATCGGCTCCTTGCCGCATGCGGTTGCCCACTCGCCAGAGCCGATGCGAGGCATCGATGACCAATGCCACATGGCGCGCCTTGGCGGCGCGCACGTATCCCGACGGACTGCCTGCCGAGACGACAAGCTTCATCGGGCGCCGGCACGAAGTGGCGACGGTCAAGCGCCTGCTGGCCGACTCTCGCATGGTGACGCTCACGGGGCCGGGCGGCGTCGGCAAGACCCGGTTGGCGCTGCGCGTCGCCGCCGATCTGCGACGGGGGTTCCCCGGCGGAGCGTGGCTGGTCGAACTCGGTGAACTGGACAACCCGAGTCTGCTGCCCCAGGCCATGGTCGCCGCATTGAGGATCCAGGATCACTCCGCCCGGTCGCCCATCCAGGTGCTCACGGACCACCTGCGCGAGAAGCGGACGCTGGTCCTGCTGGACAACTGCGAGCATGTACGCAACGAGTCCGCCATGATGGCCCAGACGCTGCTGTCCTCCGCCGCCGAGCTGCGCATCCTGGCCACCAGCCGGCAGCTGCTGGGAATCGCCAGCGAGCAGGCGTTCGCCGTGCCGACGCTGTCCGGTCCCGAACCCCGGCACGGCGCGCAGTCCCCCGCGTCCGACGCGGCCCGGCTCTTCGCCGAGCGGGCCGCGGCCGTCGTGCCCGATTTCACGCTCACGAAGGAGAACCAGGACGTCGTCGAGCAGATCTGCTGCCGCCTGGACGGTCTGCCCCTCGGCATCGAGCTCGCCGCCGTGCGGCTGCGCGCGCTCTCCGTCCACCAGCTGCTCGACCGGCTGGACGATCGCTTCCGGCTGCTCACCGCGAGATCGAGCGCCACCGTGCCGCGCCACCGGACGCTCCGCGCGCTGATCGACTGGAGCCATGACCTGTGCTCCGAGCACGAGCGCCTGCTGTGGGCCCGCGTGTCGGTGTTCACCGGCAGCCTCGATCTGGAGGCGGCGGAAGCCGTCTGCGCCGGGGACGGCATCGCCCGTAACGAGATCGTCGGCCTCGTGGTCGGCCTGACGGAGAAGTCCGTCCTGATCAAGGAGGAGCAACCGGGCGGAGTGCGATACCGGCTGCTGGACACGATCCGGCAGTACGGGCGGGAGCGGCTGATGGCCTCCGGGGAGGAGCGGCAGCTCAAACGCCGGTATCGCGACTACTACCGGCGGCTGGCGCGCGAGGCGCGGGCGCAGCTGTTCGGCCCCGCGCAGGTCAACATGCTGAAGCGGTTGCGGGTCGAGCATCCCAACCTGCGCACGGCTCTGGAATACTGCCACGCCGAGCACGCCGGGCTCTGCATCGACATGGCCAGCGACCTCCTCTACCACTGGATCTCCACCAGCCACCTCGGCGAAGGACGCGACTGGCTCGAACGGGGACTCGCGGACACGGCCGGCCTGTCGGAGATCAGGGCTCGGGCGTTGTGGGCGTGTGCCCGGATCGCCATCATCCAGGGCGATCGGGCCTCGGCCGCCGAGTTGCTCGCCGAGAGCAGAGCGCTGGGCGAGCGGCTCGGGCTCGAACCGGTCCTCGGCTACGTCGCGCAGTACTCCGGCATGATCGCGATGGAGGAGGGACACACCGCACCGGCCATCAACTGCTTCCAGGAAGCGCTGGCCCGTCATCGCGCCACAGGAGATCCGGCGGGCGAGGTGCAGGCGCTGGACTGGCTCTCCCTCGCGCACTCCGTCCTCGGCGACTCGGGACGCGCCGTCGCCGCCGCAGAGGAGGCCATCGCCGTCTGCGACGCCCATGGCGAGAGCTGGCACAAGTCGTACACGATGACGGCGCTCGGCATCGAGTTCTGGCGCCAAGGCGACACGCGCCGCGCGACCACCTTGGAACAGCGGAGCCTGCGCTTCTTCCACGAACTGGACGACTGGGCCGGGGCCGGGGGCAACCTCGAGGTGCTGGCCTGGGTCGCCGCCTCGGAAAGGGAGTTCACGCGGGCCGGCGAACTGCTGGGCATCCTGCGTACCCTCTCGGAGTCGATCGGCGTGCCACTCCTGGGCATCGGCCACCTCATCCGATACCACGACGAATGCGAGGCCCGTACCCGTCGGGCCCTCGGCGAGAAGGACTTCGAGGCCGCCGTCGAGCGGGGCGCCAGGCTCTCCCTCGATCAGGCGGTCGCCTACGCCCTCATGGAGGAGGTGCCGTCCCGCGAGACCGGCCGGCATTCGCCCCTCACAGGACGGGAGACGGAGATCGCCCACCTCATCGCCCAGGGGATGAGCAACAAGGAGATCGCGTCGACGCTGGTGATCGCTCAGCGCACCGCCGAGGCCCACACCCAGGCCATCCTGCGCAAACTCGGCTTCCATTCCAGGGCCCAGATCGCCGGCTGGGTCGTCGAGCAGGCCCGCCTCTCCGGCGAGGAGCCTCCTGGTGGCGCATGAGCATGACCGCGAAGGACACGATCACGAACGTCCCGGCCGCCGAACAGCCGGCGGCGGAGCGGTCACGGCCCGACGCCTCCACGTTCGTCGGGCGAAGGCACGAGATCTCCGAAATCAGGCGGATCCTGCCCAAGACCCGCCTGCTGACCCTGACCGGCGCGGGCGGTGTCGGCAAGACGCGGCTGGCACGACGGGTCGGCGAGATCCTGCGGCGGCAGTACCGGGACGGGGTCTGGCTGGTGGGGCTGGACGCCGTCGAAGACGAGGACGTGCTGGCCCCGGCGGTGGCCGCCGCGCTGAGAATCCGTGACACCGGACCGGACCTCGTGGCCCTGCTGGCGGAGCGTCTGGCGGACAAGCGGATGCTGATCGTGCTGGACAACTGCGAGCATCTGCTGAGTGCGTGCGCCCGCCTGGCGGACCGGCTGCTGCGCGGCACCTCGCGGCTGCGGATCCTCGCCACCAGCCGCCAGTCCCTCGGGGTGTACGGCGAACGGGTGTTGACCGTGCCGTCGCTCCCGGTCCCCGCGCCCGGCGACACCCCGCGCGGCATCGCCCGGCGAGACGCCGTGCGCCTCTTCACGGAGCGGGCGGCGGCCATCCGGCCCGGCTTCCTCGTCGACGCGGCCAATGCCCGGGCGGTCGCCCGGCTGGTCCGGCGCCTCGACGGGATCCCGCTGGCGCTCGAGCTGGCGGCGGTACGGCTGCGCACGGTCTCGGTGGAAGACCTGGTGAACGAGCTCGACGAGTGGCTGGACGTCCCGGCCGAGACCGCCCCCGGCATGCGGGAGCGCCACCAGACGATGCGGGCGACCATGGACTGGAGCTTCGGGCTGTGCTCGTCCGGTGAGCGGCGACTGTGGGAGCGGCTGTCGATGTTCCCGGGAGGCGTGGACCTGGAGACGGCCGAAGCCGTCTGCTCCGGGCAGGGCCTGGTGTGCGAGGACGTGCTGGATCTGCTGACCGGCCTGGTGGACAAGTCGATCCTCTGCAGAGCGGAGCAGCACGGCGGCGGACTCCGCTACCGCATGCTGGAGCCGATCCGCGCGTACGGGCGCCGACGGCTGCCCTCCGCGGACGCGGAGGCGCTGCGTGAGCGCTACATCGACCACTATCGCCGGCTGACGGGGCGAGTGCGCATGGACCTGATGGAGCCCGGCCAGATCGACGACTACCGAACGCTGAACGCGGAGCTTCCCAACGTGCGCGTCGCCCTCGACCTCTGCTTCGACAGGCCCGGCGACGCGCCCGCCGGATTGGAGATCGCCTCCGCGCTGTGGGCCTACTGGCTCGTCGCCGGCGCGCACAGCGAAGGCCGGCACTGGCTGAATCGCGGTCTCGCGCTCGTGTCGCGACCGGTCGCCACCCGGGCGATGGGCCTGTGGGCCAGCGGGCTGTTCGCCCTCTACCAGGGCGATCCCGCGGCCCGAGCCGACCTGCGGGAGTGCATGGCGCTCGCGCGGCAGTCGGGCGACGAGGCGGTGCTCGCGTTCGCCACCCAGATGTCCGGCGTCGCGGCGCTGTCCGAGGGCGACGCCGAGGGCGGGCTCGCGCTGGTGGAGGAGGCGCTCGCCCGGCACCGGGCGAGAGACGACGTCCACGCCGTCGGGATCACCCTGTACTTCGCCACGCTGTTCGCCGCCCACCTGACCCCCGACCGGGCCGCCGCCTACGGTGAGGAACTCGTGGCCATGTGCGAAGAGCGCGATGCCGCGCTCTTCCGCGCGTACGGACGCTACGCGCTCGGCATCGCCCGCTGGGAACAGGGCGACTGGCGCCGGACCGAGGCCAAGATGCGGGAGGTCGCCGCCTTCTGGAGCACCGTCGAGGACCGGTGGGGCCTCCTCCAGTGCCTGGAGGTGCTGGCGTGGACCGCCGGGGTGCGCGGGCGGCACGAGCGGGCCGCCCGGCTGCTGGGCGCCGCCCACGACCTGTGGCGGGCGGTCACGTCCTCCTCGTCACGGCCACGGTTCCAGGCGCAGTCACACCAGGAGTGCGTGGAGCGGGCACGTCGCGCGCTGGGGCCCCAGGGGTACGCGGCGGCCTTCCGGGAAGGCGAGAGGTTCACGTTGTCCCGTGCGGTGGCCTACGCGCTGGAAGAGCCCTGACCCGGACCCTCAGCCGACTCTCCGCGCCGAGCCTCCGGCCCCATCGGGCGCTTCCCTCTCCGCTCCCTGGGCCCTCCCTTTGCACGGAGGCGCCACCGGATCCATGCTGCCCGTGAAGACGAGGGCGTCCGCGACGTACTTCTCGCCCCTCGGATCGATCTTGTTCCACACCCTGCTCGGCCCGTGCAGCCCCTGGATCTCTTCTCCCCACCGGACGCAGTAGATCTGGACCCGCGCGCCGTCCGCCAAGGGAGGGGCGGCGATCGCGTATCCGGTGCCGGGACCGCTGCGGACGTTGAGCATGCGCCCGTCGGTGGCGACCCGGCCCATGGCCGGCTTCCTCAGCTGCCCCTCCGGCGGCGCGACCGTGCCCGTGGACGCCGCCGTCGGCGGCACTCCCATCGTGCCCGCGAGCACGGTCGCCACCGCCCCCACGCAGGCGCCCCGTACCGCCTGCCGCCATGAAGATCGTCCAAGTCCCATGATTCGTCTCCTCGCCGTCAGGATCATCGCCGTCACGTCACACATTGACTTCCGTGCTGACGGCTGTCATGTCGGCAGAAAACACCACACCCGATGTGGATCCTTGCCCCACACCGGATCTCTGCTCAGCGCACGCGAACCTCTCCGTACGGCACGACCCTGACAGGACCGAGGAGGCCGTACGGCTGGCGGGTCAGCCCGCCGTAGACGGCCGGGTCGGCGACGCGGAGCCGGTTGCCGAGCGGCGTGGCCACCTCCACTTGGAGGGTCTTGACGCCGCGGCCGAGGTCCACGACCGGGTTGAGCTGGTTCACCGGGTCCAGGGGGCGGCCGTCGACGAGCACGCGGCAGGTGTCGGTGACCTCGCCGAGCTCCAGGTAAGCCCCGCCCCCCAGGCGCACGTCCGTGGTGTAGACGCCGATGCCCGACACGTCGGCCAGCTCGGGAATCTCCGACCAGGGCGCGAGCCGGTCGAGGTGGAGCCGGTGCGCGACCGTGCCCTCCGGCCTCCAGTCCTCGACCTCCAGCCGCCACGACGACAACACGACCGGCTCGGGCACCGGGCCGATGACGGAGGTCACCGTCCGGCCGTCGGACAGCGTGGTCGTGTACGTCCCGGCGCGGGAGGCCCGGACGACCAGCGAGTCCCCGTCGAACCGGACCGGGTCCGCGTCCGTGGCGATGACGTGCGGCGACTTCCGCGCAGGAGTGCCGAACAGGCCGGGGCGGCCGATGGCGACGACCATCGACTCGCCGGGGCGCAGCGCCACCCGCAGCCTGATCCCGTCCCCGTCCGCCACGTAGCGGGCCACCCGCTGGACCCGCCCCGTCCACGGGGCCAGCAGGTACGGCACCCCGTCGCGGGCCGTGCGGGCCAGCGTGACCTCGTGGTCGACGGGGAGATCGGCGGCCTGGGGTTCTCGACGTGTTTGCCGTTGCACAGGTAGTAGTAGTCGACGTCCCCGGCCACGCGGCGGGCGGTGAGCAGCGTGGACGCGGTGGCGTACCGGACGTCCGGCCGGACGCCGAGCGCGTCCAGCGCGGCGGGGATCTCGGTCTGGGCGGCGACCATGCGGACGGTGGGCCGGGCGAGCACACCACGCAGCCGCGCAGGTCGAGCAGCGGACCGCTGATGAACTGGTGGGTCCAGCCGAGGGGCACCCCGCTCGCGGTGAACCAGCCGGCGCCGAGGCCGGTCTTGGTGTAGCCGGTCTGCCGCAGGACCGCGACGTCGGCACGCGCACTCGATGATGTTGGTCGGCCCGGCCGGCCAGTAGTTCATCTCGCAGTTGATGTTGATGGTGTACTTCGACTCCCAGGCGGGCGTGAGGGAGTCGTTCCAGACGCCCTGCAGGTTGGCGGCGTAGCCGGGGGAGCGGGAGCAGGAGATCAGCAGGTAGCGGCCGAACTGGAAGTACAGCGCGGCGAGCTGCGGATCGGTGTCGAGGTCCCGGCGGGCGATGCGCTCGTCGGTCGGCAGCGCGGCCGCCTCCGAGGTGCCCAGGTCGAGCTCGACCCGGCCGAAGAGCCGCCGGTAGTCGCGTACGTGCCGGCGCCGCAGCACCTCGTACGGCTGCCCGCTCGCCCGTACGAGATGCCGGCCGGCCACCTCGGCCGGGTCGCCTCCGACGTCCCGGTAGCTGCGGTAGCTGGAGCCCATGGAGATCAGCAGGGTGACCGCGTCGGCGCCCTCGACGACCAGCGTGCCGCCGTCGGTGCGGACCGTGCCGCCCTTCGCCTGGGCCTTGGCCAGGGCGAGAAGCGGACCTCGCCCTTCAGCCCCTGGGTGTCGCCGCTGACCCCGTCGAGGGCGACGGTGTCCCGCCCGGCAGCGGAGACGGTCGAGCTCTGCGGGCTGGAGAAGGCCGCCTGGAAGGTCACCGAGCCGGGCTTGTCGGCCGTGAGCCGCATGACGACCACCTGGTCGGGGTTGCTCGCGAAGACCTCGCGCGTGTGGCGTACGCCGTCGCGGAGGAAGGTCACGGTGGTGACCGCCTGCGTCAGGTCCAGCTCGCGGCGGTACTCCGTGAACTCGGCCGCCCCGGGGAACGTCAGCGTGAGGTCGCCGAGCACCTGGTACGGCGCCTGCTCGCTGGGCTTGCCGGGGAACTTCTGGTCGGCCAGGTTCTGGGCCGCCTGCCACTTGTCCTCCCAGACCAGCCGCCTGATCTCGGGGAGCGCGGCCAGGGCCTCGGGGTCGTCGTAGGTGTGCGGCCCGCCGGCCCAGATGCTGTCCTCGTTGAGCTGCCGCCGTTCGGTGGCCACGCCGCCGAAGACCATGGCGCCGAGCCGCCCGCAGCCGACCGGCAGCGCCTCCAGCCAGGCGGCGGCGGGGCGGTTGTACCAGAGCGTGAGAGGGTTGCCGCGGGTGGCCGCCTTCGCGGGGGCGTCGGGGATGAGGAGGGATCCGGCGGCGGCGCCTAAGCCGGTCGCCAGCACGCCGCGTCGTGTGTAGCCGTCGTTGGTCACCGTTGCTCCTGTTCCAGAACATGAGGGCAGGGGGTCGCGAGAGCGATGAGAGGAGATCGCGCCGGCAGGGACGCCTCACGGGCGCTCGACCTGCGGATACGTCGAGGTTCTGCTAGGTTTCGGTCTGTAAACGATCTCTCGCCCGAGAGGAGAACCGAGACGTGAGGCTCGGTCGCAGCGGCGTCAGCGTTTCCAGGATCGGCCTCGGCACCGCCCCTCTGGCGGGGCTCTACGCTCCGGTCGGCGACGAGCAGGCCGCGGCCACGCTGGAGGCCGCGTGGGAGGGCGGCGTCCGCTACTTCGACACCGCGCCCCGCTACGGCGCGGGCCTCGGGGAGCTGCGGCTGGGCCGCTTCCTGGCGGGCGTCGACAGGTCCCAGGTGACGGTGTCGACCAAGGTAGGCGCCCTGCTCGACCCCGTCAGGCGCGACTACACCGTGGAGGGCGTCTACGCCTCGCTCGCCGGCAGCCTGGAGCGCACCGGCCTCGACGCGTTCGACATCCTGCTCATCCACGACCCCGACGACCACTGGGAGCAGGCCGTGCGGCACGCCTACCCGGCGCTGGAGCGGCTGCGCGAGCAGGGCGGGGTGCGGGCGATCGGGGTGGGCATGAACCAGGCGGAGATGCTGGCCAGGTTCGTGCGGGAGACCGACGTGGACTGCGTGATGGTGGCCGGCCGCTACACGCTGCTCGACCGCACGGCGGCCAAGGACCTGCTGCCGCTGTGCGCGGAGCGGGGGACGGGCGTGCTGGTGGCCGGCGTGTTCAACGGCGGCGTCCTGGCCGATCCCGGGCCCGGCGCGCACTACGACTACGCCCCCGCCCCGGAGCGGGTGCTGGAGCGGGCGCGCGGGCTGGCCGAGCGGTGCGCCTCCTATGACGTGCCGCTCGCCGCGGCCGCCCTGCAGTTCCCGCTGCGGCACCCGGCCGTGACCGGCATCGTGGTCGGCGCCCGCAGCTCCGAGGAGGTGGCCGAAGACCTCGCCCTGGCCGCCGCCTCGATCCCCGATGACCTCTGGACGGAGCTGGAGCTCGCATAACCCATGGACCGCATCGACGCCCACCACCACGTCTGGGACCTCGCCGTCCGCCCGCACGCCTGGCTGGACCCGCAGGAGATGGCCCCCATCCGGCGCACGTTCACGCTCGACGACCTGGCCGGGCCGGCCGCCGCGGCGGGGGTGACCCGCACCGTGCTGGTGCAGGTGCTGCCCGACCTGGCCGAGACCGTCGAGTTCCTGGCCTTGGCCGCCGCCTCCGACCTGGTCGCGGGCGTGGTCGGCTGGGTCGACCTGACCGCGCCCGACGCCGCCGGAGTGCTGACCGCCATGCCCGACGGGCTGGTGGGCGTGCGGCACGGCGTGCAGTCCGAGCCTGACCCGGCCTGGCTCAACCGGCCCGACGTGCGGCGCGGCCTCGCCGCGGTGGAGGCCGCCGGGCTGGCGTACGACCTGCTGACGCTGCCGCATCAGCTGCCCGCCGCCATCGACACGGTCAGGGCCATGCCGGGGCTGACGTTCGTGCTCGACCACCTGTCCAAGCCGCCGATCGCCGCGGGCGAGCTGGAGCCGTGGCGGAGCCGGATCATCGAGCTCGCCGCGCTCCCGAACGTCTTCTGCAAGCTGTCCGGCATGGTCACCGAGGCCGACTGGACGTCGTGGCGGGTGGCCGACCTGCGGCCGTACGCCGAGATCGTCCTGGAGGCGTTCGGGCCCGAGCGGGTGATGTTCGGCTCCGACTGGCCGGTCTGCCTGCTCGCGGCCGAGTACGAGCAGGTCGCGCAGGCCGCCGAGGAGTTGTGCGCCGGGTTGTCGGAGGGCGAGCGGGCCGCGGTCTTCGCGGGCACGGCCCGCCGCGCCTATCGCATCAGCTGACACGGAACGTCGTGTGGTACACCCGCGACTCCAGCGGCCCGAGCCAGATCATGCTGCCGTCCTCCCTGGCCGCCGCGTCGCCCGCCACGTGGTGGGTGGACGGCTCCAGGCCGACCGCGTGGTTGCCCGAGCGCAGGTTCAGCCACTCGAAGAAGTACGGGAACTCGGCGGCCGGCCACTCCACGCTCACCTTCATGCCGAGCCGGTCGTTGACCACCGCCACCCGGTGCATGCCGTCGTCGCCGGGGACCAGCGCGTGCTCGTACACCTGCTCCACGAACCCCGGCGCGGGCCCGGGGAAAGGTGATGTGGTCGGCCTTCTGCTCGGCCACGCTGTCGGTCTGCCAGAGCGTCTCGCGGATGTCGGCCTCGAACCTGGCGCCCTCGTCGAGCAGCGGCCAGCCGAGGTTGATGTGGTAGAGGAACATGTGCGGCGCCGGCTCGAACCCGGCGTTCGTGACCGTGTCGACCAGCCTGATCTCGTCGCCGCCGAGGTCGGCCTCGATGCGGCGGACCAGACGCAGGTTCTCGGCGAATACCGCGGCCTGGCGCACCTCGCCCTCGGCCCACAGCACGCAGCGGTCACCTTCCCACCGCTCGCCGTAGCTAGCCGGTCCCGGCGAGACGCAGTTGACCCGGATCTCGCGCGGCCGAGCTCGCGGGCGAGCGCCCTGGTCAGCGTGGCCGCGGCGCCCTTCGTGGCGACGTAGGCGGCCAGGTCCGGCCAGCCGCCGTGCATGGTGATCGAGGCGATGTTGACGATCGCGCCGCCGCCGGTCATCTGCTTCGCGGCGTGCTGGGCGGCCAGCCAGTAGGCGCGCTGGTTGACCTCGTGCACCTCCTCTCCTCGGCCAGCGGCACCTCCAGGAACGGCCGGCTCGGGTAGACGGCCGCGTTGTTGACGAGGATGCCGACCGGGCCGAGCAGCGCGGTCGTCTCGGCGAACGCCTGCTCGATGGCGGCCGGGTCGCGCAGGTCCACCTTGAGGTCGAGTGCGCCGCCGAGCCCGCCTGCGTCGCGGTCGAGCGCCGCGACCTGGTGGCCGTCGGCGGTCAGGCGGCGCACGATCGCCCTGCCGAGCGCCCCTGCGGCACCGGTGACGAGCGCCGTGCTCATGCTTGCCTCCATTCCTTGTGCAGGTCCTTGAGCAGGTCGCGAGCCGGGACGCGGGCCAGCAGGCCCTCCCGGATCAGCGCGGACGACGTGTCCTGCAGGGCGATGTAGCCGGGGGAGCGTGGCCTGATCCAGGCGGCCTCCATGGTGGTGATCTGTGGTGGCGTCCTGCCACGCGGCCCGGGCGGCGGGTTGCCCGCCGGCGGCCGGGAACAGGCGTCTTCGCGGGCAGTACTCCGGCCCGCCCGCGGCCCCGCTGGTCGACAGGGCGTCGAGCACGCCGATCGGGTTGAGCAGCGACAGCGCCCGGTCGGCGCCCGAGCACAGCGCGCAGAACATCAGGAACGCGTGCGGCCCGCCCAGGCACAGCACCGTCCGCGTGCCCCGCGCGAACGCCGGGAGCTCCGGCCAGGTCGCCGGCGCCTCGACGCCGGGGCGGGCGATGGCGACCTGGGCGGCCGGTCGAGCGGCAGTGCCCACTGGCGTCCGCCCAGGTGGTAGCTCTCCCAGGTGCGACCGACCGAGCCCGCCTGGAACGCGGCCAGCTCGTCCGGCTCGAACAGCTCCTCCATCGGCACCAGCGCGTCCACGGCCGCGCCCAGCCCAGGGTGGTCGATCACGAGCACGTCGTAGGTCTCGCACAACTTCGCGATCGGCTCCGACTCGAACCCTTCGAGCGGCTGGCGGTCCCACTCGATCGGCTCGGGGACGTCGCCGTACGGGTTGCCGCCGGCCAGGTCGAGCCGGGTCAGCTCGTCCAGCGGCGCGTACCCGCGCGGGTGGTCCCAGGTCAGTCCTCGCATGCCAGCACGCCCCTCGCCACCAGCTCGGCCGTGCGCTCGGCCGTGTAGCCGAGCTCCTCCAGCAGCTCGCGCGTGTGCTCGCCGACCAGCGGCGCGCCCCGGCGGACCGACGGCGGGGAGGCGCTGAGGACGTACGGGAAGCCGGGCGTGGTGACCGTGCCCTCGGTGCGGTGCTCGTAGGTGACGAAAGAGCCGTTGTGCTCGACCTGCGGATCGGCCACCAGCTCCGGGTAGCCGTACACGGGGCCGGCCCACAGGTCGTGGCGGGCGCAGATCTCCAGCCACTCGGCGGTGGTGCGGCCGGGCAGGCGGCGGGCGACGGTCGCGGTGATCTCGTCCCGCTGGGCGTGGCCGTCCATTTCGGCTACTTCGGGCAGGTCGAGCGCCACGGCCAGCGCGTCGAGCCGGGGCATGCCGAGCGCCAGGTAGCCGTCCTTGGTGGCGAACACGCCGTACGGGGCGCGGATGTAGGTGTGGCCGTGCGGCTCTCGCCCGCGCCGCTGCGGCACCTTGCCGACCGTGTAGATCGACAGCTCCTGCATCTGCACGGCGATGGCCGCGTCCAGCATGTTGACGCTCACCCGCTGGCCCTCGCCGGTGCGCTCGCGGTGCAGCAGCGCGGCCAGCGCGCCCTCGAAGGCGCTGTAGGCGGTGACGGCGTCGATCGCGTACGTGCCCGCGGGCGCCGGCGGGTCGCCGTCGCGGCCGGTGCTGAACATGGCGCCGCTCATGGCCTGCAGCAGCAGGTCCTGGCCGGGGCGCGAGACGTAGGGGCCGCTCTCGCCGTAGCCGGACATGGAGACGTACACGATGCCGGGGTTGAGCGCCCTGATCGTGTCGTGGTCCATGCCCAGGCGCTCGGCTACCCCGGGCCGGTAGTTCTGCAGGAAGACGTCCGCCGTCGCGGCCAGCCGGTGCACGATGTCGCGGCCCTCGTCCGACTTGAGGTTCACGGCCAGGCTGCGTTTGTTGCGGTTGAGCGACAGGAACGAGGCGTTGACCCGGTTTCCGGCGGCGCCGCCCGCGGGCGCGTGCCGCTGCCACTCGCCGGTCACCGGCTCCACCTTGACCACGTCCGCGCCCAGGTCGCCCAGCCGCATGGCGGCCAGCGGCCCCGCCATCGCGATGGACAGGTCGACGACGCGTTAGCCGTCCAGGACGCCCATCAGCGCCCCTCGAAGACCGGCTCGCGGCGGGCGGCGAACGCGGCCCTGCCCTCGGCCGCGTCGGCGGTCGCGAAGCAGACGGTCTGCAGGTCCCGCTCGTACTGGATGGCCTGGTCGAGCGGCATCGAGTAGGCGGCCTTGAGGTTGGCCTTGGCGGTCTGCGCCGCGATGGGCGGGCGTGCCGCGATCCTCCCGGCCAGCTCGCGGGCGGCCTTCATCAGCTCGTCCCTGGGGTGGACGTCGGTGACCAGGCCCCACGCCTTCGCCCGCGCCGCGTCGATGGGGTCGCCGGTCAGCAGCATGGTGGCCGCGTTGCCCCGGCCCGACCGAGTGGGCGAGCAGCGCGGACTGGCCGTTGCCGCCGATCCAGCCGAGCTTGATCTCCGGCGCGGCGAACGTCGCCGTGCCCGCGGCCAGCCGGATGTCGCAGGCCAGGGCCAGCTCCAGGCCGCCGCCGC
Organism: Nonomuraea sp. SYSU D8015; assembly: GCF_008065375.1. GTDB lineage: Bacteria > Actinomycetota > Actinomycetes > Streptosporangiales > Streptosporangiaceae > Nonomuraea. The sequence continues at coordinate 425,117 of NZ_VJYI01000003.1, read as the reverse complement.
AGGCGTAGCCGTTGACGGCCGCGACGATCGGCTTGCGCAGGGCGCGGACCGCGTCGCCGTAGTCGCCGCGGTTGCGGAACTCCCACGGGGTCTCGTACGCGTCCAGCTCGCCGATGTCGCTGCCGACGCAGAACGAGCGCTCGCCCGCGCCCGTCAGCACCGCCACCCGGATCGCCGGGTCGGCGTCGATCCGGCCCAGGCACTCGCGCAGCGCGGCGGCCATGTCGGGGGTGACGGCGTTGAGCTTGGCGGGTCTGTTGAGTGTGACGAGGGCCACCGGCCCGTCGACGTCGAGGAGGACGTCCACGTGAGTGCTCCTAGCAGCAGAGACGGATGTGCTGCTCGGCGTCGGCGCGGGCGACCTCGACCACCTCGCGCATGGCCTCCTCGGCCTTGCGATGGTGGTGGCGCCTGATCGCCACCGCCACGCGCTCGTGACCGGGCAGCGTTTCCTTGTTGTGCGCCACCGAGCGGGTGTGCACCTGGCGCACGGACCGCAGGGCGATGCTGATCATGTCGTAGATGTAGAGCAGCAGGTCGTTGTCCGCCGCGGCGAACACCGCCTTGTGAAAGGCCAGGTCGGCCTGGATGAACGGCTCGGGGTCGTCGGCGGTGGCGTACAGCGCGGCCAGGGCCTCGTCGACGCGCTGGATCGCGGTCGCGTCCGCCCGCTCGGCCGCCACCCTGGCCGCGCCGGGCTCCAGCGCGACCCGCAGGTCGGCCAGCACCCGGATGTCCTCCGGCCGCGGCTCGGGCTCGAAGCGCCAGCTCAGCACGTCGGCGTCGAGCAGGTTCCAGGACGCGCGGGGGCGCACCCGGGTGCCGGCGCTCCGCCGGGTCTCCAGCAGGCCCTTGCCGGCCAGGACCTTCACGCCCTCCCGCACGGCCGAGCGGCCGACGCCCAGCTCACCGACGAGGTCCTCCTCGATGGGGATGGACGTGCCGGGGGCCAGGGAGCCGCCGACGATGCGGGCGCCGAGGGCGTTCACCACCTGGACGTGCCGGGCGGCGTCCCTCTGAGGGTCAGTTGCCACGATGCGCACGCTAGCGGGCAAATCCGATTTTTCATAGTGCTTCATCAGATGAAACTGGAATTTCATCTGATGAAGTGATACGACCGGTTCATGCCTAGGACGCTGGGATCGTGCCGGTCGGCTGCGTGGGGCAACCGGTCGCGGGTCCGCTGGTGCGGGTCTCCTCCGGACGTCGGCTGGCCTGGCCGGTGGGCCGGGTCGTGGCCTCCCTCGGGGCACGGGCGCTGGACGTGGTCGCCCCGTTGCATAGATCGCGGCTCACATTCCGCAGATCGAGATCATGACGTGGATCACTTTGCGCAAGCACCAATAAATGTACGGATTCTGTGACATAGGCCTTCTTGGGGTGATGTTAGAAGAGCCTAAATAGCTCACATCTCTGCAGGTCAGCCCCATAGTCGCGCAACCCGTGAAGGTCCGTACGTGCTATTGCGAGTGATCTGACTGTTATGTTGGGCCGTTTCTGACTGTTACATCTTTACTTATATTCTGCGCCCAGATCGCCGATCCACACGGGTCAGTGCGATTTCCCGATGCGGGACTGCTTTACGTTGCGGGGGTGCCTCTCCAGCCCGAGGCGCCGCCCCGGTCGGCGCGAACGGAGAGTAATGGGCAAGTACCTGCTTCGCAGGTTGGCAATAAACGTGATCTTGGTGGCGGTCGCCGCGAGTCTGGCGTACATGCTCGCCGCCACGACCATGAATCCGCGTGGCGCGTACGAAGGCCGCCAGCCCCCGGTCCCCGAGGCCGTCATCGACGCCACGCTCGACGCCTACAACCTGAACGACAAGACTCCCGTGCTTCAGCGTTACGCGACCTGGGCCTCCGGCGTCATCACGGGGGACTTCGGCAAGACCTGGAACGGCGGGTCGGTCAACGACGAGATGGGCCGGCGGGTCTGGGTGAGCCTCCGATTGCTGCTCATCGGCACCATCGTGGGCTTCGTCGTCGGTGTGGCGCTCGGCGCGTGGTCGGCCGTCAGACAGTACAAAATCAGCGACCGCGTGATCGGGGTGAGCGCGTTCGTGCTCATGGCGATCCCGGTCTTCGTGCTGGCCACGCTGCTCGCCATCGGCACCTACAACCTCAACCGCGGGCTGGGTTTCACGCTGATCGAGTACACCGGTGAGTACAACCCCAAGCTGGCGGGCTGGGACCAGCTCATGAACCGGTTGAACCACCTGATCCTGCCGACGATCTCCCTCAGCATCGGCGTGTCGGGGGCGGCCTTCTACAGCCGGATCCAGCGCAACATGATGCTCGACGTGCTGGGCCAGGACTTCGTCCGCACGGCGATGGCCAAGGGCCTGCGGCGCAGGACCGCGCTCATCAAGCACGCGCTGCGCACCGCGCTGATCCCCTCCGCCACGTACTTCGCCTTCGCCCTCGGAACGATGTTCACCGGAGCCATCTTCACCGAGAAGATCTACGCCTGGCACGGCATGGGCGCCTGGCTGGTCGACGCGATCAACGCGAACGACGTCAACTCCGTCGCCGCGGTGACCTTCTTCGCCGCCGTCTGCGTCCTGGCCGCCGGATTCCTGTCCGACCTGCTGGTCGCGGCCCTCGACCCCCGGGTGCGGGTGAGCTGAGATGCGTTCGAAAGTCGTCCTCAGGCGCCTGTTCCGCAACCCGCAGGCCCGCTACGGCATCATCGCCTTCGTCCTGCTCGTGGCTCTGGCGTACATCGGCCCGTACTTCGGCTCCTACGAATGGACCGAGAAGGACTTCATGGCCTTCCTGTCGCCCCCCGACGCCGACCACTGGTGGGGCACGACCTCCATCGGCCAGGACATGTACGCGATCACGCTCCGCGGGATGCAGAAGTCGATCGTCATCGGCGTCCTGGTGGCGCTCATCGCGACCGGACTGGCCGCCGTCGTCGGAGCCTTCGCCGGATATTTCGGCGGCTGGCTGGACAGGGTGCTCATGTGGGGTGTGGACCTCCTCCTGGTCCTTCCCAGCTTCCTCATCCTCGCGATCGTCTCGCCCAGGCTGCGGGACGGCTCCTGGATCTGGTTCGTGGTCCTGCTCGCCGCGTTCACCTGGATGATCACCTCCAGGGTCGTGCGGAGCATGACGATCTCGCTGCGCGAGCGCGAATACGTCCAGGCCGCCGTCTACATGGGCATCCCCCGCTGGAAGATCATCTTCCGGCACATCGTGCCCAACCTGTCCTCCCTGCTCATCATCGACGCCACCCTCAACGTCAGCGGCGCGGTCGTCGGCGAGGCGGCGCTGTCGTTCTTCGGATTCGGCATCCAGCCGCCGGACGTCTCGCTGGGCACGCTCATCGCCGAGGGCTCCCGCAACGCCACCGGCTATCCGTGGCTGTTCGCCTTCCCCGCCGGGATGCTCGTCCTGCTGGTGCTGAGCGTCAACCTGATCGGCGACGGCCTGCGTGACGCACTCGACCCGGGGAGCAACTCGTGAGCATCCTTGAGGTAACCGACCTCACCGTGACCTTCCCCGGCGGCGTCCAGGCGGTGCGCGGGGTGTCGTACGGGGTGGAGCGCGGCGAGGTGCTCGGCATCGTCGGCGAGTCCGGCTCCGGCAAGTCCGTCACCTCGCTGGCCATCATGGGCCTGCTGCCCAGGGGCGCCCAGGTCAGCGGCTCGGTGAAGCTGCACGGCCGCGAGTTGCTCGGCATGGACGAGGACGAGATCGTCAAGGTGCGCGGCAAGTCGATCAGCATGATCTTCCAGGATCCGCTGTCGGCCTTCACGCCCGTCTACACCATCGGCGACCAGATCGCCGAGGCCGTGCGCGTGCACCAGAAGATGGCCAAGGACAAGGCCGCCAAGCGGGCCGTCGAACTGCTCGACCTGGTCGGCATCCCGAACCCGAACCTGCGGGCCAAGGCGTTCCCGCACGAGTTCTCCGGTGGCATGCGCCAGCGCGCGATGATCGCCATGGCCATCGCCAACGACCCCGACCTGCTCATCTGCGACGAGCCGACCACCGCGCTCGACGTGACCATCCAGGCCCAGGTGCTGGAGGTCCTCAAGACCGCGCAGCAGGAGACGGGCGCCGGCATCGTGATGATCACCCATGACCTGGGCGTCATCGCGGGCATGGCCGACCGGGTGCTCGTCATGTACGCGGGCCGGCCGGTGGAGCAGGGGCCGGTGGACGACATCTACTACCGGCCGCGCATGCCGTACACGATGGGCCTGCTCGCCTCGATCCCCAGGATCGACGGCGAGGAGGGATCGCTGGTGCCCATCGAGGGCAACCCGCCCTCGCCGTCGGCGCTGCCGCCCGGCTGCCCGTTCGCGCCGCGCTGCCCGATGAAGGTGGACATGTGCGACGACGAGGAGCCGCCGCTGACGCCGTTCGGCAGCGGGCGGCACGTGGCGTGCATCCGCTCGCACGAGATCGAGCACAAGGGCCTGACCGGGGCCGACGTGTTCCCGGTGCCGGTCATCCCGCCGAGCGACGTGGTCCGCGTGCCGCGGGCCGAGCGCGCCACGGTGCTGCGGCTGGACGACATGATCCGGCACTACCCGCTGATGAAGGGCGCGGTCTTCAAGCGCCGCGTCGGCACGGTGTACGCGGTCGACGGCATCAGCTTCGACATCGCCGAGGGCGAGACGCTGGCCCTGGTCGGCGAGTCCGGCTGCGGCAAGACCACCACCCTGCAGCAGATCATGCAGCTGGCCCCGCCACAGGGCGGCCGGGTCGTCGTGCTCGGCAAGGACAGCGCCAAACTGGACAAGGCGGCACGCAAGGCGCTGCGGCGCGACCTGCAGATCGTCTTCCAGGACCCCATGGCCGCGCTCGACCCGCGCATGCCGGTCGGCGACATCATCGCCGAGCCGCTGCGCGCGCACGGCAGGAAAGACGTGCGGGCCCGGGTCTCCGAGTTGCTGGAGCTGGTCGGGCTCTCGCCCGAGCACGCCGAACGCTACCCGCAGCAGTTCTCCGGCGGGCAGCGCCAGCGCATCGGCATCGCCCGCGCGCTCGCGCTGGAGCCGAAACTGCTCGTCCTGGACGAGCCGGTGTCGGCACTCGACGTCTCCATCCAGGCGGGTGTGATCAACCTGCTGGAGGAGCTGAAGAACACGCTGGGACTGTCGTACCTGTTCGTGGCCCACGACCTGGCCGTGGTCAGGCACCTGGCCGACCGGGTCGCGGTGATGTATCTCGGCAGGATCGCCGAGATCGGCACGGTCGAGAACGTCTACGACCACCCGGCGCACCCCTACACGCAGGCGCTGTTGTCGGCGATCCCGCTGCCGGACCCGGAGATGGAACGCACCCGGAAGCGGATCCTGCTCGAAGGCGACCTGCCCAGCCCGGCCGACCCGCCATCGGGTTGCCGGTTCCGCACCCGCTGCCCCAAGTTCGCCCGGCTCAGCGAGGCGGAGCGGCAGAGGTGTGTGGACGAAGAGCCTTCGGTTGCCCGGCTCGGCAACGCCGTGGACCACGGCGCGGCCTGCCACTACGCGGAGGAGATCGAGGTCATCACGGCCTCGGACGATCAGGAGGAAAAGTGAAGGTTCGTTACCGGGCTGCCGCGGGGATCGCGGCCCTGGCCTTGGCCGTGGCCGCCTGCGGCGGTGGCGGCGGGAACAAGCAGCCGAGCGCCGAGAAGTCGCAGCAGGCGCAGCAGCAGATGGCGGAGACCCCGGCCATCAGCATCAACCCGGTCGAATACGACAAGGTCAAGGACGGTGGCACCCTGACGCTGGCCATCGGCCAGTGGCCGAGCCAGTGGAACGGCAACCACGTCGACGGCAACCAGGCCGACACTGCGGACATGCTCGACCCGATCATGCCGCAGCTCATGGTCTCCGACGAGAAGGCCAACCTGACGCCGAACCCGGACTTCGTGACCGACGTCAAGAACGAGACGTCGGGGGGCAAGCAGATCGTGACCTTCACGCTCAACGACAAGGCCCAGTGGTCGGACGGCACGCCGATCACATGGAAGGACCTCGAGGCCGCGTGGAAGGTCAACAGCGGTAAGGACAAGGCGTACAAGCCCGCCTCCACGGACGGCTGGGACAAGGTCGAGTCGGTCACCAAGGGCGACTCGGACAAGGTCGCCGTCATCACCTTCACCAAGCCGTACGGTGAGTGGCTGGACCTGTACTCCCGGTCCCCGCACCTCTACCCCGCCTCGCACATGGTGGATCCGGAGAAGTACGAGAAGGACTACCTCCAGAAGATCCCGGTCACCGCGGGCCCGTTCAAGGTGGAGTCGATCAACGAGGGCACCAAGACCCTCACCCTCGTGCGTGACGACAAGTGGTGGGGCAAGAAGGCGAAGCTCGACAAGATCATCTTCCGCACGATCGAGTCGCCGGCCGCCGAGGTGAACGCCTTCGCCAACGGCGAGCTCGACGCCGCCAACATCCAGGCCGGCAACCCTGCCGACCTCAAGCGGGCCAAGGAAGTCCCCGACGCGGACATCCGCAAGTCGCTCAGCCCGAACTGGCGGCACATCACCGTCAACAACCAGAGCGAGTTCCTGAAGGACAAGTCGGTCCGGCAGGCCGTCGCCTACGGCATCAACCGCGAGGCGATCACCGCGTCCGACCTCAAGGACATGGACTGGCCGATCCAGACGCTCGGCAACCACGTCTTCATGAACAACCACAAGTCCTACGTCGACAACTCCGGCGACATCGGCAAGTACAACCCCGAGAAGGCCAAGCAGCTCCTCGACGCGGCCGGCTGGAAGCAGGAGGGCGAGTTCCGCAAGAAGGACGGCAAGGAGCTCGCGCTGAGCTTCGTCATCCCGACGGACACGCCCACCGCGAAGACGGAGGGCGAGCTCACCCAGGCCATGCTCAAGGAGGTCGGGATCAAGGTCAACATCCGCCCGGTGCCCATTGACAAGTTCTTCACCGACTACATCATCAAGGGCGACTTCGACCTGGTGCCGTTCACGTGGATCGGCGAACCGCTCCCGCTGGGCAGCCTGGCGCAGATCTACAAGACCGGGTCCGAGAGCAACTTCCCCAAGAGCAACGACCCCGCCCTCGACCAGGCCATCCAGGCCGTGGTGGACGAGGCCGACCCGGCCAAGGCCGTCGAGAAGGCCAACGCCGCGGACAAGCTGATCTGGGACCTGGTCCACACCATCCCGCTGTACCAGCGGCCCGAGATCTGGGCGGCGAAGAAGACGCTCGCCAACTTCGGCGCTCGCGGCTACAAGTTCTACGACTGGTCGGCGGTCGGCTTCACCGGCTGATCACTCGCTGATCCCCGCCTGACCTGAGCCCCCGGCCGATCCGTCGGCCGGGGGCTCACGGCATCCGTCGGAAGTGGCCCCCGATCACCGCAACCCCTGGGCGAACTCGCGTATCGTCATCGGCGGCCGGCCGCCGTACCGCTCGATGCTCTCGTAGACCCCGTAGACCGGATGGTGCCCGGCCCCGATGAAGCGGAAGAGGGCCCACAGGTGCGTGAGGTGCTCGACCGCGACCTCGTCCCGGTAGATCTCCATCGCGCGGGCCTCCCACTCCTCGGGAGGCACGTCCACGTACGGGATCCCGAACGCGTCGGCCACCTCGCCGATGGTCGCCATCTGCCCGTTCACCAGGCACACCGGATCCGCTGTGTCATCTACCGGGCCGGGGTCGAGCAGGAGCCCGGCCCCGACCCTGGCCACGTCGGCGGCGGCCACGAGCGGGATCAGCGTGTCCGGCCCGCCGAGCGGCAGCGCCAGCTCGCGGTTGCCGGACGCGGCCGCCACCACGGCCAGGTTCTCGAAGAACACGCCCGCGCGCAGGTGCACCGCGCCCACCCCGGCCCAGTCGAAGACCTGCTCCGACAGCCAGTGGCGGCGCATGCGCGGGGTGCCGGCCTCGGGGGAGGCGTCCAGCTGGGACACCTCCACGACCCGCTCCACGCCCGCCTCCCGGGCCGCCGCCGCGAACGCCGCGGTGGCGTCGAGCAGCCCGGCCGTCACCGGGTACGTGAAGTACGCCCGCCTGACGCCGCGTAAGGCCGGCCGCACCGCGGCGATCTCGCAGAGGTCGCCGACGACCACCTCCACGCCAAGCTTGCGCAGCTCGGCGGCCCGGTCGTCGTCCGAGTGCACGAACGCCCGCACCTCCTCGCCACGCTCCAGCAGCAGGTCCACGACCTGCCGCCCGGTGCCTCCCTGCGACCCGCCGGCCGCGCCCGTCACGAGGATCATCGGACCTCCTTGAATGTGCGAACCCCAGGCTCGGCCCTGGGGGAGCCAGCGCTGTAGACGCCCGGCACGGTCGCCGCCGTCGGCCGCGGGCGCGCCGCCTTTCGGGACGGTGTGTCGTGCTGTGTCGTGGGTACGGCCTCCGGGCCTCCCGAGCCGGCCGCCGCCGACCCCGGCCCTTCCGGGCCGTGCCCTGCGAACCGTGTGCCGCGGGGCGGGGGAGACGAGGTCACAACTCCGCCTCTCCCGGCAGGGTGAGGGTGAAGAGGCCGAGCCGTTCCAGGTCGCGCAGGAAGGGGCCTGGAGGGAACGCCTCGGCGGGGGCGTAGACGCCGGGGCGCTCGGGGCCGTGGCCGTCGGCCAGGCGTACCGCGGCCTCGACGGAGGCGAGGGCGCTCAGGCGCCACAGGTCGCGCCCGGCCGCCTGCCCCGCGGCGCCCCCGCCTTCGGTGACCGCCTGCACGGCGACCGTGAACGCGGAGCCCGCGCGGGTCTCGGCGTCGGCGTGCTCGCTGGTGAACGCCTGCTCCTCCTCGAACGTGTGCGCCGTGAGCTGCGCCTCCACGCGGCGCGCGGACACGTGCCTGGGGACGGTCACGACCTCGGACGACGGGACCGGGGCGATCATCGTGCGCGGGCCGAGCGGCGGCGGGAACGGGAAGACGGCGTTGCGCGGCTCGACGTAGCGGACGTGCTGGGCGCCGTCCTCGTACGTGATCCGCCGGGTGTCGGCGAACAGCAGCTCCGCCGTCTTCCTGGCCCCCGTCGTCAGCCGCCAGCCGGTCACCGCGTAGGCCGAGATCACCCGGTCGATCCCGGTCAGGCCCTCGGCGACGGCCCCGGCGAGCAGGTCGCCCATCCCGCCGTAGAAGCTCATCGCAGTGATCATGGTGATGCCGGCCTGCCTGGAAGGCTCCTGCATCGTGTCGAAGATCCACTTGGTGTGGTGCTGTTCGAGCGCGTGGTCGACGTAGTGGCAACCGCCCTCGACGGCGGCCCGGGCGACCGGCTCGCCGGTGTGGGTGAAGGGGCCGGCGCAGTGGATCAGCACGCCTGCCTGCTCGGCGAGCGCTCGCAGGGCGGCGGGGTCGTCCAGCGTGGCCTGGTGGACGACCACCCCCGGCTCGCCGCCGAACTCCTCGGCCAGGGCCTTGAGGGCGGCGCCGTCCCGTCCGGCCAGGATCACGTCCCGGCCACGGGCTCGGAGCTCGGCCGCCGCCAGGCGGCCGGTGTGGCCCGTGGCGCCGTAGACGGCGATGTGCGGTGAGGACATGCTCACCTCCAATGAGACATACTCTCAGTACGTAACTGTGTTCGAAGTTACGTACCGCGAGTATGTAAGTCAATGGGAGCACGATGATCCGCCGTACTCAGGCAGAGCGGAGGGACGAGACGACGGCGGCGCTGGTGCGTGCCGCGCGGGAGCTGTTCGGCGGCGACGGCTACACGGCGACCTCGATCGACGCGGTCGCCGCGGCGGCGGGGGTGACCAAGGGGGCCGCCTACCACCATTTCGGGGGAAAGGCGCCGTTGTTCCGCGCGGCCTTCGAAGGCGAGCTGGCGGAGGTCTCGGCCAAGTTGGAACGGGTGGCCGCCGAGGAGACCGGCCCGTGGGCGGCGCTGCGCCGGGGCGCCCGGACGTTCCTGGAGCACTGCCTCGATCCGGGGTTCCGGCAGATCGTGCTGCTGGACGCGCCGTGGGTGCTGGGATGGGAGACGGCGCGGGCCGTCGAGCACCGTTACCTGCTGAGCATCCTGCTGGCCGGGTTCACGCTGGCGGCCGAAGGTGAGGACGCCGCTGCCGTGCCCGCCCGCGCGCAGCTCGTCTTCGGGGCGCTGTGCGAGGGCGGCATGCTGCTGGCCAGGTCCCCGGACCCGGCGGCCGACCTGCCCCGCCTCGCCGCCGAGGCCGACCGCCTGCTGGAGTCCCTCCGGTCGTGACCCGCCGCCATCGGCCGGGACGGCGCCGGGGTCCCGCCCGGGGCGAGCCGGGCGGGACGGTGCGCCCACGGGCCGGCGGGGGATGGGCCGCTCGCGGGCGGGGGATGGGGCTTATCCCGGCGTCGCCGTCATGGGGTGATCTTCCCGACGCCCGCGCCCGCGCGGACCGCCGACGGGACGCCCTGCGGCGCATCCAGGGTGTAGCCGTAGTAAGTGCGCGGCTCGACGACGGTCCCGTTGGTCTCGGGGGTGCCGGAGTTCACGAACACGTTGTTGCGCTGCACCGCCCGGCCGGGTCCGCTGTCGCCGTACCCGCTGGTCGAGTGGAGCGGGTGGGGCACGTTCTCGAAGTAGTTCCCCTCGACGACGGCGCCGGCGTTCATCGTGGAGGCCACGCCGTAGAGCTCGTTGCCCAGGAAATAGTTGTTGTAGACGTGCACCGGCTCGCCGAACCTGATGCGCGGGTGGCGCTGGCGGCTGCGGTCGAAGAAGTTGTGGTGGATGCTCACCTTGAGGTGGCCGACGTCCGTGCCGGCGGCGCCGTCGGAGTGGCCGATCAGCATGGACTTGTCGGAGCGGTCGAAGTGGTTCCACGAGACGGTGACGTAGTCGGCGCCCCGCACGATGTCCACCGAGCCGTCCACCGCGCCGGAGAAGGTGTTGTGGTCGATCCAGATGTGGTGGGAGTTCTGCCCGATGTTGACGGCGTCGTCCTCGGCGTTGGTGAAGCGGAGGTTGCGCACGATCACGTTGTACGACCGATAGAAGTCGAGCCCGCCGCCCGTGATGTGCCCGGACGTGCCGACGCCGACGATCGTCTTGTTGGGCCGCACCCCCTGCTTGCTGGTGATCGAGATCGTGCCGTTCACCTGGATGATCAGGGGTTCGAGGCTGTCGATGTACTCCAGGAACTGCTCGGCGTCGGTGGCCGTGACCGTCCGCCCTCCGGCGCCGCCGGTGGTGCCGTTCTGGCCGAGGGCGTTGACGGCGGCGAACCCGGTGGGGCCGTCGGCCGCCGCCGCGTGCCCGGCGGGTGCGCCGATCGAGGGAAGGGCGAGGACGACCGCCGCGACGAGGGCGGACGTCCACCGCGGGGCGCGTGGTGAGATCAGGGGCATGGTTGCTCTCCGCTTGGCAGGTACCTCCATCAAGGGTTGGAAAGCGCTTTCCGACCCGTATTATCCGTACTGCCTCACAGGCGGTAAAGCGCTGATGAAAGTTTCATGGCGGCGCGTCATGCGCCGGCCGGCCAGGTGAAAGTTTCACGGCTGTCCGGCTGTTTCCGCTGGTGGGGGCGGTGGGCGGGCTGCGGTGGAAGCGAGGGAGGGGGATTGGGTGTGACGCTGTCCTAGAGTCGCCTCTGGGAGCGCTCCCAACCTTTACCCCGACGTGCTGACCAGGAGCGGCGGCCATGAGAGACGCGAGCATGAAGTGGGTGACGCGGGCGGCCGTGACGTTGCTGGTGGTTGCCGTGCTGGGGGTGCCCGGGGCGCCGGTGACGGTCGGCGGCGGGCCGGTCGCCGTGGCGGCGGCCGCGCTCCCGTACCAGGATCCCAGCCTCCCCGTGCGGGACCGGGTGGCCGACCTGATGGGCCGGATGTCGCTGGAGGAGAAGCTCGGGCAGATGACGCAGGCCGAGCGCGGGTCGGTCAGCACGGCTGACGTCACGACGTACCGGCTCGGCTCGGTGCTGTCCGGCGGCGGGTCGGCGCCGTCCCCGAACACGGCCGCATCCTGGGCGGACATGTACGACAGATTCCAGAACGCCGCCCTGGCCACCCCGCTCGGCATCCCCATCCTGTACGGTGTGGATGCCGTGCACGGCCACAACAACGTCGTCGGCGCCACGATCTTCCCGCACAACATCGGCCTCGGCGCGACCCGGGACCCGGCGCTGGTGGAGCGGATCGGCCGGGCCGTGGCCGAGGAGGTCTCCGGCACCGGCGTGGACTGGAACTTCGCCCCTTGCCTGTGCGTGGCCCGCAACGACCGGTGGGGCCGCACGTACGAGTCGTTCGGCGAGACCCCCGAGCTGCCCTCCTCGATGGCCACGCTCGTGACCGGCCTGCAGGGCACGGCGCTGAACGGCCCCGCCTCCGTGCTGGCCACGGCCAAGCACTACGTCGGCGACGGCGGCACCACGGGCGGCGTCGACCAGGGTGACACCCAGCTGTCCGAGGCCGACCTGCGGGCGATCCATCTGCCGCCGTTCCGCGCCGCCGTGGAGCGCGGCGCCGGCTCGGTGATGATCTCGTTCAGCAGCTGGAACGGCGTCAAGCTGCACGGGCACCAGTATCTGATCACCACCGTGCTGAAGGGCGAGCTGGGCTTCTCCGGCTTCGTGGTCTCCGACTGGAACGGCATCGACCAGATCGACGGCGCCCCCGGGACCTCCGCGCTCGACGTGCGCACGGCCGTGAACGCCGGCATCGACATGGCCATGGTGCCGACGGCGTGGCGGCAGTTCATCGACCTGCTGCGGGCCGAGGTACAGGCAGGACGGGTGACGACCGCCAGGGTCGACGACGCGGTGCGGCGCATCCTGACGAAGAAGTTCGAGCTGGGCCTGTTCGAGAAGCCCCTGACGGACCGGTCCTACACCGCGACCGTGGGCAGCTCGGCGCACCGCGCCCTGGCCCGCGAGGCGGTGGCGAAATCCCAGGTTGTGCTGAAGAACAGCGGCAATCTCCTGCCCCTCGCCCCGGGCGGCAAGATCTTCGTGGCGGGCAAGAGCGCGGACGACATCGGCCTGCAGAGCGGCGGCTGGACGATCTCCTGGCAGGGCTCGCCGGGCGCGATCACGCCCGGCACCACCATCCTGCAGGGCATCAGGAACGCCGCCGGCTCCGGCACCACCGTCACCTACAGCCGCGACGGCCGCGGCATCGACGGCTCGTACCGCGTGGCGATCGCCGTGGTCGGCGAGACCCCGTACGCCGAGGGCGAGGGCGACCGCCCCGGCGGCCTCGGCCTGGACACCACGGACCTGAACACCATCGCCACCCTGCGCGCCGCCGGGGTGCCGGTCGTGGTCGTGCTCGTGTCCGGACGACCGCTCGACATCGCCGCCCAGTTGTCCGGCTGGAACGCGCTGGTGGCCGCCTGGCTGCCGGGCACCGAGGGGCAGGGCGTGGCCGACGTGCTGTTCGGATCCGTCCGGCCCACCGGCAAGCTCCCCATGACGTGGATGAGCAGCGCCTCGCAGCAGCCGATCAACCAGGGGGACGGGAAGACGCCGCTGTTCCCGTACGGGTTCGGTCTGACGTACGAGGAGCCGGACGACGACACCAGCCCGCCCACCGTGCCCGGCACGCCCGCCGCGTCGGAGGTGACCGCCTCGTCGGTGCGCCTGTCGTGGGCGGCCTCGTCCGACGACGTCGGGGTCACCGGCTACGAGGTGGTGCGGGTGCAGTCGTCGGAGACGTCGGTGACCACGTCCGCGACCACGAACGCCACGGTCACCGGGCTCGCCGCGAACACCTCGTACACCTTCGCCGTCTACGCCAGGGACGCGGCCGGCAACCGCTCGCCGCGCTCCGGCACCGTGACCGTGACCACGCGGCCGGACGGCGGGACCGCAGGTTGCTCGGTCACGGCGACGGTGCAGAGCCAGTGGAGCACCGGCTACGTGATCCAGCTGACCGTCACCAACACCGGCACGACGGCTCTGGGCGGCTGGACCGTCATCTTCACGCTGCCGTCCGGCCATCAGATCACCGGCGGGTGGAACGCGTCCTTCACGTTGACCGGCCAGAACGTCACCGCCCGCAACGCGGGGCACAACGGGACGCTCGGGCCTGGTCAAACCGCTTCCTTCGGCTTCCAGGCCAGTCGCCCCGCCGGCGACACCCGCCTGCCGTCCGGCTACACCTGCACCTGACCGGCAGAACCGATGGTCACGGCTTCTGCCCTGCCTTGGCCGGCTCGAGGTACCGGCGCATCTCGGCGCGGCGGTGCAGGGTGATCAGGAACGTCTCCGCGGCGACCTCGTCGGCCAGGCCCCTGCCCAGCCGGCGTCCCCGGCCGGTTCCGCGGAAACACCGGATGGGGCGGCGGCGCACCTTCCGGGGGGTGCGCCGCCGCCCGGCTGTCCGGCGTCAGCGGTCCACGTGGAGCCGGTCGAACTCCACCTCCGGCGTGCCGCCGGAGAAGTTCCCGTCCACCTCGGCCCGCTCCGCCGCGTTCGGGTACGGGTTGGTGCAGGCGACACCCGCGCTGGAGCCTGACATCAGGTCGGAGCAGCGGCCGGTGCGGCGGTCGGGGAGCCCCAGGATGTGGCCGATCTCGTGGGTGGCGATGCGCAGCCGGTCGTAGCCCTGGGAGGTGGCCTGCCGGCCCATCCAGATCGTGCCGCGCCCGAGACTGGTGGGCAGGGCACGAGGCCAGCCGTTGTCCGCCAGCACGACGAAGTGGGCGGGCGAGCCCTGAACGAGCCGGACGTTGGAGACGCTCGAATTCCAGATCTGCGCCGCCTGGTTCACCGTGGACTGGAACTCGGCGGCCCGGCTCGCGTCGTACCTGAGCACCGTGACATGCGACGCGGCCTGGGCGGGTGCGGTGACCAGGAGTAAGGCGAGGCCGAGGACGAGGGACAGCACGAGACGAAGGGGTCTTGCCATGGGGCGTCCTCCGACGACGGTGGGGGGTGGCTGTCACGGTATGCGCCACCCCCGCGCCGGGGGACGTATCAGATTGCCCCTATCTCCGTGGTATGCCCGCCTCAGCAGATGCTCTGGCTGCTGTTGACCAGGGTGTTGTTCCTGAACGTGGTGTTGACCCCGCAGGGGCTCTCCCTGATGGCGGAGTTGGTCACGCGCAGGTTCTGGATGATGACGTCCGAGGTGTTGGGGAACTCGGACCGGGCCGCGATCCGGATGTCGCCCGGCCCCGTGACGCTGCCGCTCTGGGCCGCGATGTTCACGTTGTGGCAGTTCTCGATCAGGATGGCGTTGCCGCCGGTCTGGGCGATGTCCACCCGGTCGATGACCGCCCCGCCGCTCTCCGACACGCAGAAGACGCCGCGCCCGCCGCCGCGGGCGATGACCTGGCCGACCCGGATGTTGGTGGGGTACGAACTGCCGATCCGGCCGTTCCTGTTGGCCATGCGGAAGGCCGCGTAGCCGGTGCCGGTGCCCGCGCCCTGTGCGTCGACCGTGTTCACGGTGGCGTTGATGGTGTCGTTCAGCAGCAGCCCGGAGTGGCCGGTGTTGCGGGCCACGACCGTGCCGACGGTGAGACCGTCCACGCCGTACGTCTCCACGCCGTGGGTGCTGGTGCCGGAGACGTAGACGTTGTCGATCCTGACGTTCCTGGTGCGTACGCTGCGGTCGCCGTGGTTGTCGATGCGGATGCCGAGGCCGCCGGACAGGCGCATGTCGATCTGGCCGAGGGTGATGTTGGTGCCGTTGCGCACGAAGATGCCGTACAGCGGGGCGCCGGTCACGGTCAGGTGCTGGACCTCGACGTCCCGGACGCCCCTGGCGTACACGACCGCCTGGTCGCCCGAGCCGGAGCCGGTCACGTTGACGGTGCCGCAGACGTCCAGCACCGTGTAGCTCGGCAGCGACAGCCGGGATCCGGCGCTGATCGTGCCGGAGCCGCGCACGACGACCCGCTGCTTGGCGGTGCGGCCGGCGGTGAGGCTGTTCACCGCGCTCTGCATGGCCGACAGCATGCTGGTGCCGGTGTAGACGGTCCTGTTGCCGTTGCGCGCGGTCCACGTGCTGCCGCTGAGCACGGCTTCCGCGTTCGCGGTGCCGTCGCCGCAGGCCAGCGCCGATGTCCGGGAGGCGGCGCCGGCGGGTGCGGAGAGCGCGGTGGCGGCGAGGGTGAGCGCGGCCAGTGCGGCCGTCAGGCCGATCCCGCGTCGGGCGATGGGCGTTCCCTTGCTGGTTTCCATGCATCGTTCCTGTGATCGTAGACTGAATCGATTCATTCGCTGTTGAGCATGTGACCTGCGGAAAGAGAAAGACGGGGACGGCTCGTCGAGAGCCGGTCGGCCGGAGTATTGCAACGTTCAAATGCGGCCGTCAAACATCCGTGAAACTTACACGTGAGGCTGCCCGCCCCGGCCCGCCACGAGATCGAGGACCTTGCCGCGGCGGGTCAACTCCCTTCCCTGCCGCACGCGACGGTCCTGGGACGGGAGAAACTGTCAGTGTCCGCGGGCACACTCACGGTATGCCCGATGAGCCCCTCGAACTCGGCGAGATCGCCCTGCCCGACTGGCACGCCCACAGCGACAAGATGGCGGAGGTCGGCTTCCTGACCATCGCCCGACGACTCCCCTCCCTCATCAGCCAGGCGATGCGCATGGCCTGGGAGGCCAGCCCGCGCGACACCGCGGCCACGATCTCGCTCAATCTGCTCGGCGGGGTCTTCACCGCGTTCGGCCTGCTGGCGACCACCGGCGTGCTCACCGCGCTGTTCAGCGAGGGCCCGACCCCCGACCGCGTGATGGCGGCGTTGCCCAGCCTGGTGCTGGTCGGCGCGGCCGCGGTGATCCGCACGATGACGCAGGCGGGCGCCGGCTGGGCCGAGGCGCGCCTCACGCCCCAGATCGAGCGGGCCTCCGAGGAGCGTCTCTACGGCCTGACCAGCCGTGTCGAGCTCGTCGCCTACGACGACCCCGAGTTCCACGACGCCTTGGAACGCGCCAAGGGCCGCGGCGTCGCCACGGCCGACTGGGTGGTGTCCGCGGCCGTCGACGTGGTCACCGCCGCCGTCGGCATCGCGGCGGCGGCCGGCGTGCTCGGCATCCTGCATCCGGTGCTGCTGCCGCTGCTCCTGCTGGCCGTGCTGCCCGACGCGTGGGCCGCGGTGCGCAGCGCGCGCATGCGTTACTCGACGATGTACGGCCTCATCCCGGCCCGCCGCCGGAAGTGGATCATCAGTGAGCTGCTGGCCGACCGCGCGCCGGCGGCCGAGGTCCGCTCGTTCACCATGCGGCGGTTCCTGCTGCGCATGTACGACGCGGTGGCCAGGGCCGAGCAGGACATCATGCTCAAGCTGGTCAAACGGCAGACGATCACCCGGCTCGCCGGCGAGGCGCTGGGCGGCGTCGGGACCGCCCTGGTTTACGTGGCCCTGGGCATCCTGCTGGCGATCGCCGCGATCCCGCTGGCCGTGGCCGGCACCGCGGTGCTCGCCATCCGCTCGGGGCAGACCTCGCTCAGCAGCCTGATGTACGCCACCAACCGCCTCTACGAGCAGGGCCTCTACTTCACCGACTTCCTGGAGTTCTGCGCCGACGCCGAGCGCCGCCTGATCAGTCCCCGCCCGCTCGCCGCCCCCGGCGGCTTCGAGCGCATCGTCGCCGACGGCGTGACGTTCACCTACCCCGGCGCCGACGAGCCCGCCCTGCGCGGGGTGTCCATCGAGATCAAACATGGAGAGGTGATCGCGTTCGTCGGCGAGAACGGCTCCGGCAAGACCACCCTCGCCAAGATCCTCTCCGGCCTCTACGAGCCCGACACCGGCGCGGTCTTCTGGGACGACACGGACCTCAAACAGGTCAGCCCGGAGGAGCTGCGCCTGCGCACCGCCGTGATCGCCCAAGACCACACCCGCTGGCCGCTCACCGCCCGCTACAACATCACCATGGGCACCGACAAGGGCGAGCCCGCCCTCCACTCGGCCGCCGCCGTGGCAGGCGCCGACGAGGTCATCGCCGACCTGCCCCACGGCTACCGCACCCTCCTCGACCGCCGCTTCAAGGACGGCCACGAGCTGTCCGGCGGCCAGTGGCAGCGCATCGCCGTGGCCCGCGGCTTCCACCGCGACGCCGACCTGCTCATCTGCGACGAGCCCACCGCCGCCCTCGACGCCCGCGCCGAGCACGCCCTCTTCGAACGCATCCGCAGCCACTCCGACGGCCGCACCGTGCTCCTGATCACCCACCGTCTGGCCAGCGTCCGCTATGCCGACCGCATCTACGTCCTCGACCACGGCAAGGTCGTCGAGCAGGGCGACCACGACACGCTCATGTCGCTCAACGGCCTCTACGCCGACCTCTACACGCTCCAGGCGAGCGCGTACCAATAGCCGGGCCCATCCGTCTGAGATGCCGGACGCCGCTCGCGATCAGCAGCACGCCGAGTGTGACCCCGCGGGCGGCGTCTCTCCCCCGAGCCGCCGGTTCTGCAGGCCGAAGTCCCGGCCGTCCGCCGTCCATTGGCCGAAAGTATCGGCTCCATCGACCTTCGGCCGTTGTCCGTGCGCGTCGGCGTGCGGTGAGGTGCTGTTACGGTCGAGCCGGGCGCCGTAGGGAGGAAAGGATCACATGACCTCGGAGCAGAGCCCCGACGATGGCAAGCCGGACATCGGCGATATGATCGGCGATCTGCTCTCCTTCTGGATGTTGGGCTCGATCGGCTCCACCTCCGAGCACAACCTCCGCTACCACCCGGTCAAGCTCGTCGTCTGGACGCTCGTGGCGATCGCCGTGGCGACCGTCGTCTCCGCGGTCAAGCTGGCCCTGTTCGGCGAGCCCAGGGCAGGGTGGGCCACCACGTTGATCCCGTTGCTGCTGCCGCTGACCGGCGCCGTGGCGCACCGGCCGCCCCGCTACGCCTCCGCCCTGGCCGGGGGCCTGGCGGCGGGCGTGGTCACGGCGCTGCTGATCGGCATCGACATGGGCACCACGCTCAGCTCGTTCTGGGCCGGGTTCGCGGGAGTGTGCGCCGGGTTCCTGGCATGCTCGGTGGTGTTCGCCGCGGTCACCTGGCCGCGGCCGGAGCCTCCCGAGCAGCCCGGACAGTAGCTACTTGCTGAACCCGGCGGTCAGGCCGGCCAGCAGTTGGCGGCGGCCGACCACGTACAGGATCAGGATGGGCAGCGTGGTGAGGACGACGGAGGCGAGCACCGCCGGCACGTTGATGCTGTACTGGCCCTGGAAGCTCCACAGCGCCAGCGGCAGCGTGCGCTTGTCGGGGCTCTGCGTGAGGATCAGCGGCAGCAGGAAGCCGTTCCAGATGGTCAGCGCGTTGTAGATCGTCACCGTCACCACGGCCGGCCTGGTCAGGGGGAGGGCAAGGTTCCAGAGTGTGCGGGACTCGCTGGCGCCGTCCAGGCGCATCGACTCGAACAGCTCCTTGGGCACGTCCCTGATGAAGTTCGACAGCACCAGCACCGACAGCGGGATCGCGAACGCGATCGACGGCAGGATCAGCGCCATCAGCGAGTCGTAGAGGCCCAGCTGGATGATGATCAGGTAGATGGGGATGATCGTGGCCTGGTGCGGGATGGCCAGTCCCATGAGGAACGTCGAGTTCGTCCAGCGCAGGAACCGCCCCCCGCCGCTGCGGACGATCGCGTACGCCGCCATGAACGACACCGCGACGGCGGGCACGACCGCGCCGAGCGTGACGATGACGCTGTTGATGAAGTATTGGATGAAGCCCGCCTCGATGACCATCCCGTAGTTGGCCAGCGTGGGCGCGGGCGGCGGCAGAAGCGGATTCTCGATGTAGTAGTTGCTCTGCGACTTGAAGCTCGTGATGACGATCCAGTAGATCGGCACGATCACGATCACCAGCCAGATCCAGGAGATCGTGCCGGCCACCCAGTTGGGGCGGCGGGTCACCCTCTTGGGTGGGGGAGCGGAGTGCCCCGCCGTCGCCTGCGAGGAGTCCTTCGCGAGGGTCGTCGCCATGTCAGGCCCCTTCCAGCTGGCTGTGGGTCGCGTCCCGGCCGCCGAGCCGGCGCAGCAGCAGCGCCAGCGCCAGGCCCACCAGGACGAGGATGACGGCGATCGCGCTGGCCGGACCCATCAGGTTGGCCTGGAATCCCCTCTTGTACATCTCCAGGGCGAGCACCCGGGTGGCGTCCCCGGGACCGCCCGCGGTGAGCACGAAGATCAGGTCGAAGAAGACCAGCGAGCCCACGACCATCAGGGTCGAGGACGTGATGATCGTGTACTTGAGCTGGGGCAGGGTGATGCTGAAGAACATGCGGATCCGGCCCGCGCCGTCGATCTCGGCGGCCTCGTACATCGAACGCGGGATCTGGCGCACGCCGCCCTGGTAGATCAGCGAGTGGAACGGGATGAACTGCCACGACACCACGAAGATCACCACGCCGAAGGCGAGGACCGGCTCACCCAGCCAGTCCTGCACGAGGATCGGGATGCCGAGCCCGGCGCCGAGCCCGAAGTTCGGGTCGAGCAGGGCCTTGTAGGTGATCGCGATGGCGGCCGAGCTGAGCAGCAGCGGGATGAAGTAGAACACGGAGAGCACGGCGCGGTAGCGCTGGAAACCGGCCAGGAACGTGCCGAGCAGGATGCTCGCGGGCGTCTGCACCGCCCACGACAGCGCGATGACGAGGAACGTCACCCACAACGCGTGCGGCAGGCCGGGATCGGTGAGAACCGCCCGCCAGCTGTCGAAGCCGGTCAGGTGGATCTCGCCGAGCCCGTCCCAGGAGGTGAAGCTGAGCGCGAAGACCCCGAAGAGCGGGATGACGCCGAAGGCGACGAAGAACAGCAGAGCCGGCACGGCCAGCCAGGGCAGGCCGCGTCCCTGGCCGCCGGGCACGGCGGCCAGGGACGCGCTCCCCCTGGCGGGAATCGGGGGAACAGTCACTTGCCGATGACCTCGTTGAGGTTCGTCGCGAACTGCTGCGGCGAGATCGACATCTGGAACAGCTTGGCGATGTTGTCCAGCAGGACCTCGGCCGCGGTCGGGCTGAGCGCCTGGTCCCAGGACTGCTGGAAGGACTTGGCGTTGCTGGCGATGTCGTAGACGAACTTCTGCCACGCCGAGTCCGCGGAGGAGGCGAACTGCGCGTCGACGCCCTTGACGATCGGCACCTGGGAAATGCTGACCCAGTCCTTGGCCTGCGCGTCGGAGTTCATCTCGGTGGCGAAGAACTTCTTGGCGATCTCCTTGGCCTCCGGGGTCGCCTTGGAGGAGATCGACATGTACTGGCCCGGGTTGCCCACGGTGTTGCCGGGGTCGCCCTTGCCGCCGGTGACCGGCGGGAAGTTCATGTAGCCGAGGTTGCCGCCGGTGACGAAGTCGCCGCCGTCCTGCTTCATCGACCCGTACGTCCAGCCGCCGTGCAGCATCATCGCGGCCTTGCCGGTGTAGAGCAGCGCCTGGTCGGCGTTGGAGTCCGCGGTGATCGACGAGAAGCCCTTGACGAAGCCGTTCGCCTTGATCAGCTCCTGCATCTTCGTCAGGGCGTCGATGGCGGCCGGGTTGTTCCAGGCGTCCTTTTCCCCGTCGTAGATGGCCTGGAAGACCTCGGGGCCGCCGATGCGGTCGAAGAGGAACTCCAGCCACATCATGTTCGTCCAGCGGGACTGGCCGCCGAGGGAGAACGGCGCGATGCCCTTGGCGTTGAACTTCTTCACCAGGTCCATGATGTCGCCCCACTCCTGCGGGGGCTGGGCGCCGATCTGGTCGAAGAGCTTCTTGTTGTAGAACAAGACGATCGGCGTCACGCACTCGACCGGCAACGCGTAGATCTTGCCGTCGACGGTGGCCGCGCCGAAGGCGGACGGGAACAGCCGGTCCTTGATGGCCGGGTTCTGGTCGAACCAAGAGGTGAGGTCGTCGACCGCGCCGGCCTGCACGTAGCTCTTCAGGCCGCCGCCGCCCCAGCCCCAGATGATGGTCGGCGCCTCGCCCGCGCCGATCGCCGTCTTGATCTTGGTCTTGAAGGCGTCGTTCTGGAGGGTCGTCGTCGCGATCTGGGTGCTCGGGTTGGCCTTGTTGAAGCGCTCGACGGCGCGTCTGCGCACGCCTTCGTTCGGTTCCACGCTGAGGTACCAGTAGGTGGCCTTGCCTGCGCCGCCGCCGCTGGTGGTGCCGGTGCCGCCACCGGCGCCGGTCTGGGTCGGCCCCTGGCCGCCGCAGGCCGCTAGCGCGGCTCCCAAAGGCAGGCCCATGGAGAGGCTGAGAAAGGTACGGCGAGAGGTTTTCCTGGTCTCCACGCTGATCTCCGTACTTGAACGCCGGGGGGATTGGCCGCGCGGCTCGTTGATCAATCGAATGCGGTGCCGGCCGGCCGCAGGCGGCGCCGGGCGATGCCGCTCGTCATGTCTCCTTAAGAGTGAGCCTGTCGAAACATTTACGACATGCCGCGTGGTCCGCCAATCTAGGTTTCGACCATGGGCCTGTCAAGAGTGCTCGAATCAGGAATCTCCCCATTCCGAAAGGGCCTGTGTAGAGTACTCAGGCGCGGCGCTCAACTGGTCATCTGATGCCGGGAGGTTTCGCTCGCGAGTCGCTCAACGACGTCGAAACATTTCGAAAAACTCACGCTGGAATCGCCCTTAAGGAGAGCATGCAGATGACGGCTGTAGATCGGACGCCCGCGGTGGACGGCGTGCTCCGTCCGTGGCAGGATCCGACTCTCCCCGTGGCCGACCGGGTCCACGCCCTCCTTGAGGAGATGACCCTGGAGGAGAAGGTCGGCCAGCTCGGCAGCCGGTGGATCGGCAACGACATGCAGGACCAGGAGCTGTCGCAGGACGAGGCGGCGCCGAACGTGGCGCCGATGCAGGACGTGTTCTCGGCCTCGGGCACCGTCCCCTTCGAGGAGGCGATCCGCCACGGCCTCGGCCACCTGACCCGCGTGCACGGCAGCGGGCCCGTGACGGCGCGGGAGGGCGCCGCCGAGGTGGTCAGGCTGCAGCGGCAGGTGGTGGAGCAGTCCAGGCTCGGCATCCCGGCGATCGTCCACGAGGAGTGCCTGACCGGGTTCACGACGTACGGGGCGACGGTCTATCCCGCGGCCATCGCGTGGGCCGCCACGTTCGATCCCGGCCTGGTGGAGCGGATGGCGGCCGCCATCGGGCGCGACATGCGGGCCGTGGGCGTGCACCAGGGGCTGTCGCCGGTCATGGACGTGGTGCGCGACTACCGGTGGGGACGGGTCGAGGAGACCATGGGCGAGGACCCGTACCTCGTCTCGATGCTCGGCGCCGCCTACGTGCGCGGCCTCGAGAGCGCGGGGATCATCGCCACGCTCAAGCACTTCGCGGGCTACTCCGCCTCCCGGGCGGCCCGCAACCACGGCCCCGTCCCGATGGGACGCCGCGAGCTGATGGACATGATCCTGCCGCCGTTCGAGACGGCCATCGCGATCGGCGGAGCCCGGTCGGTGATGAACTCCTACTCCGACGTGGACGGCGTGCCCGCCGGGGCGGACCCGTGGCTGCTGACCGAGGTGCTGCGCGAGGACTGGGGCTTCACCGGGACCGTCGTGTCGGACTACTGGGCGGTCCCGTTCCTGGCGACCATGCACAAGATCGCCGCCGACCCTCGAGAGGCCGGCGTGCGGGCACTGGAAGCCGGCATCGACGTCGAGCTGCCCGACACGCTCGGCTTCGGGCAGCACCTCGTCGAGCGGGTGCGGAGCGGCGAGATCCCCGAGTCGCTGATCGACCGGGCGGCGCGCCGGCTGCTCACCCAGAAGGTCCAGCTGGGGCTGCTCGACCCGGACTGGACGCCCGAGAGATCCGTGGCCGGGGCCGACTCCGTGGACCTCGACTCGCCGGGCAACCGGGCGCTGGCCCGCGAGCTGGCCGAGCGGTCGATCGTGCTGCTCGACGCCGGTGACGTGCTGCCGCTGCGGCCCGGGCTGCGCCGGGTGGCGGTCGTCGGGCCGTGCGCCGACGACCCGCGGACGTTCATGGGCTGCTACGCCTTCCCCAACCACGTGCTGCCCCGCCACCCCGGGCTCGGGCTCGGCGTCGAGGCGCCCAGCCTCCTCGACGCGCTGCGTGCCGAGCTGCCCGACGCGGAGATCGTCCACGAGCGGGGCTGCGACGTGCAGGGCCACGACCGCTCCGGCTTCGCCGCCGCGGCCGCCGCGGCACGCGGGTCCGACCTGTGCGTGGTGGCCGTCGGCGACCTCGCCGGCCTCTTCGGGCACGGCACGTCGGGGGAGGGCTGCGACGCCGACGACCTGCGGCTGCCCGGCGTGCAGGAAGACCTGCTGGCCGAGCTCGCGGCCACCGGCACGCCGGTCGTCGTGGTGGTCGTGTCCGGCCGCCCGTACGCGCTGGGCGACGTGCACGCCGGCGCCGCCGCGCTGGTCCAGGCGTTCATGCCGGGCGAGGAGGGCGGCGCCGCCATCGCCGGCGTGCTGTCCGGCCGCGTCCAGCCCTCGGGCAGGCTGCCGGTGCAGATCCCGCGCGGCCACGGCGGCCAGCCGGGCACCTACCTGCAGCCGCCGCTGGGCGCCGACAGCCACGGCATCAGCAACCTGGACCCGACGCCGCTGTTCCCGTTCGGGTACGGCGTCTCCTACACCACCTTCGAGGTCGGCGACCTGCGCATCGACGCCGCCGACGTGCCCACGGACGGCGAGTTCGCGGTGACCGTCCGGGTGCGCAACACCGGCGGGCGGGCCGGCGAGGAGGTCGTCCAGCTCTACCTGCACGACGTCGTCGCCCAGGTGACCCGGCCGGTCCGGCAGCTGGCCGGCTTCGCCAGAGTCCCGCTGGAGCCCGGTGCGAGCGCCCGCGTGACGTTCCAGGTGCACGCCGACCGGACGGCCTTCACCGGACGCGATCTGAGGCGCATCGTGGAGCCCGGAGACGTCGAGATACTCGTCGGCACGTCCGCGGCCGACCTGCCGTGCCGGGGCACGGTCCGGCTGACCGGCCCCGCGCGGGTGGTCGGGCACGATCGGCGTCTCGTCACACCTGTAGTGGTGGAGCAGCAGGAGGGAAGCGATGCCGGCCAGTCCTAGACGCGCCACGCTGGCCACGGTCGCGGCCTCGGCCGGCGTGTCGGTGGCGACCGTGTCCAAAGTGCTCAACGGCCGCAGCGACGTGGCGCCCGCCACGCGTTCCCTCGTGGAGTCGCTGCTGCGGGAGCACGACTACGTCGCGCCGCCGCCGCGCCGTGCCGACCCCGTCGCGACGGACACGGTCGAGGTGCAGTTCGACGGCGACTTCAACGCCTACTCCACGGAGATCATTCAGGGAGTGGTCGAGGCCGGTGCCGAGCTGGGCGTCGGCATCGTCGTCAGCGCCAGGAAGAAAGCCGACAATCCCGCTGCGTGGGCACGCGGCCTGGTCGCCGCCGGGCGCAGGGCGCTGCTGTCCGTCACGAGCCATGAGCTGACCAACCAGCAGATCACCGCTCTGGCCCGCGTACAGCTGCCGCTGGTCGTGCTCGACCCGCTGAACATGCCGCACGCCCGCGTGACGAGCATCGGCTCGACCAACTTCGCCGGCGGCCTCGCCGCGACCCAGCACCTGCTGTCCCTCGGGCACCGGCGCATCGCCTACATCGGCGGCCCCGCCACCGCGGCCTGCAACCAGGCGCGCATGCACGGCTATCGCGCCGCCTTGGAGGCCGAAGGGGTGCCGGTGCCGCCCGGCTACACGCGGTTCGGGCATTTCCACTACCAGGACGGCCTGGAGAGCGGCGGGGCCGTGCTCGACCTGCCCGAGCCGCCGACGGCGATCTTCGTCGGGTGCGACGAGAGCGCGCTCGGCGTCATGGAGGCGGCCCGGATGCGGGGCCTGCGCATCCCCGAGGACCTCAGCATCGTGGGCTTCGACGACACCCAGATCGCCCGGATGGCCTCGCCGCCCCTCACCACCGTCCGGCAGCCGCTGCGCGAGATGGGCGCCGTGGCGCTGCGCACGGCGTTGCGCCTGGCGGCCGGCGAGAAGATCGACTCCCACCACGTCGAGCTGGCCACCGAGCTGATCGTCCGCGGCTCCACGGCGGATGTGACCTGCTCGGAGCATGCCTGAGAGGCGTCCGCGCCGGGTAGGACCTCCTTGATCGGGGGTGGGACGTCATGCGGGGCGAGGACGGCGAGCCGCTGGGCGGCTCGCTGCGTGACAAGGACGAGGGGCTGCTCGGCGGTTTGCTGCGGGCCGGTCACCTGGCCTCGCTGGAGGACCTGCCCGCCCTGGTCGCCGAGCACGCCGGGCGCGCCGGGCTCGCACACGCCATGCTGTACGTCGCCGACCTGCAGCAGCAGTTCCTGGTGCCGCTGCCGGGCCAGCGCGACGAGGCCGGCAACCCGCTGGAGCGGATCCCCATCGACACCACCGTCGCCGGGCTGGCCTTCCGCGGCCTGGAGCCGGTCCACGCCCGCGCCGCCGTCGCCCCCGGCGCGACCGCCGAGCCCCCGGCCGGGGACGGGCCGCGGCGGCTGTGGGTGCCGCTGCTGGACTGCACCGAGCGCATCGGCGTGCTCGGCGTGATCGTGTCCAACGCCGACGAGGCCGTGCTGGCGCGGGTCAACCGACTGGCCTCCCTGGTCTCCCTGCTCGTGGAGAGCAAGCGCGGCTTCAGCGACATGTACGCGCAGCTGGTGCGCACCCGTCCGATGGCCCTGTCCGCCGAGGTGCTGTGGAACCTGATGCCGGGCGCCACGTTCGCCAACGACCGGGTCGTCGTCACCGCCGCGCTGGAGCCGGCGTACGAGGTGGGCGGCGACGCCTTCGACTTCGCGCTCAACGGCGACCTGCTCCGGCTGTCGATCTTCGACGCCATGGGGCACGACACCTCCGCCGGGCTCACCGCCACCATCGCCGTGGGGTGCGGCCGCAAGTACCGCCGGGAGGGGGCCGACGTCCTGGCCGCCGGCGAGGCCATCGACGACGCGATCGCCGACCAGTTCGCCACCGACCGCTTCGCCACCGGCATCCTGGCCGATCTGGACATCCGTACCGGGTGGCTGGTGTGGGCCAACCGGGGGCACCCCCCGCCGGTGGTGCTGCGCCGCGGCCAGGTGGTCGCCACCCTGGACGGCGCGTCCGGCGCGCCCATGGGGCTCCGGCTGGGCCTGCCCACCGAGCTCGGTCGCTACCAGCTGGAGCCGGGGGACCGGCTGCTGCTCTACACCGACGGCGTGATCGAGGCGCAGGACCCGAAGGGCGAGCTGTTCGGGCTGGAGCGCTTCATCGACTTCGTCATCCGGCGCGAGACCGACGGCGTGCCGGCCCCCGAGACCCTGCGCCGGTTGATCAACACCATCCTCGACCACCAGCGCGGCTGGCTGCAGGACGACGCCACCGTGCTCCTGGTGGAGTGGTGCGCCGAATCGGACGACTTCGCGGCGTAGCGCCGTTCTTCGCACGGTCGATTCCACGCCATCCCTCCGCCCTGCTGCGAGGCGCATACCGGTCTGGCGGCCGGTGGACGTAAGGGAGGATGGGATCGTGCAGTCCGGAACACGTGGGGGGAGCGGGATGGATCACGACGTGACGGTGCGGGCGGAGACCGCCGGGGACGAGGACGCGATCAGGGACGTGATTCTCGCGGCCTTCCCCACGCCGTACGAGGCCGACCTGGTCGAGGCGCTGCGCCGGGACCCGGCGTGGATCCCCCGCCTGTCCCGCGTGGCGGTCGGCCGCGGCGGCCGGGTCCTCGCCCATGCCCTGCTCACCCGCTGCCACGTCGGCGAGACGCCCGCGCTGGCGCTGGCCCCGGTGGCCGTCCTGCCGGAGGCGCAGCGGAAGGGGCTGGGCGCCCTGGTGACGCGGGACGCGCTGGAGACGGCGCGCGAGCACGGCGAGAGCGCCGTGGTCGTGCTCGGCCATCCCGAGTACTATCCGCGCTTCGGCTTCACGACCGCCTCCCGCCACGGCATCGAGGCCACCTTCGAGGCGCCCGACGAGGCGCTGATGGCCATGTCGCTCGACGGCGCCCCGCTGCCGAAGGGCACCATCAGGTACGCGCCGCCCTTCGGCGTCTGAGGCCGTCCGGTCCGGCGGCCGAAGCTGTTCGATGCCGGAAGTAGGGTAGGCCGCATGCCGAATGGACCGACCGGTCAGGCGCCGGGGGCAGGTGTGCTCCTGGCCATCCTTAGGGACGGGCAGGCCCGTACCCGCGGGGAGCTCGCCCAGCTCACCGGGCTGTCCAGGTCCACGGTGTCGCAGCGGCTGGACGGGCTGATCGACCGCCGCTGGGTGGTGGCCGGCGAGGACTCGATCTCCTCGGGGGGCCGGCCCGCCACGGTGTTCGCGTTCAACGGGGGAGCGCGGGTCGTGCTCGCGGCCGACCTCGGCGCCACCCACGCCCGCCTGGCCGTGATCGACCTCGGCATGACCGTGCTCGCCGAGCGGGCCGCGGAGCTGCCCGTCGACCGCGGGCCCGAGCGCACGCTGACCTGGGTCGTGGACGCCTTCCAGGAGCTGCTCGCCGGCGTCGGCCGCGACCTGGCGAGTGTGTGCGGGGTGGGCGTCGGCCTGCCCGGGCCGGTCGAGCACGCCTCGGGACGGCCGGCGAACCCGCCGATCATGCCCGGCTGGGACGGCTTCCCGGTGCCGCAGTGGCTCGGCGACCGGCTCGGCGCACCCGTCCTGGTCGACAACGACGTCAACATCATGGCGCTCGGAGAGCACTGGGCCGCCCGTCCCCAGGTCGATCATCTGATCTTCGTCAAGATGGGCACGGGCATCGGCTGCGGCATCATCTCCGGCCGCAGGCTCCACCGCGGCGCACAGGGCACGGCGGGGGACATCGGCCACGTACGCGTGCCCGACTCCGAGGCGCCGTGCCGGTGCGGCAACGCCGGCTGCCTGGAGGCGGTGGCCGGCGGCGCGTCGATGGCGGCGGCGCTGCGTGCCGCCGGGATCGAGGCGCGGGGCGGCAGGGACGTGGTGGCGCTCATGCGCGCGGGCGACCTCCGCGCCACGCGGCTGGTCCGGCAGGCCGGACGCGAGGTCGGCGTCGTGATGGCGTCGATCGTCAACTTCTTCAACCCGTCCGTCGTCGTGATCGGCGGAGACCTCGCTGAGGCGGGTGAGCAGGTGCTCGCGGGGGTGCGTGAGACGATCTACAGCCGGTCGCTGCCGCTGGCCACGCAGCATCTCGGCATCCGGGTGAGCGAGCTGGGGGATCGGGCGGGGGTCCTCGGGGCCGCCGTCATGGTCGTCGAGCACGTGCTCTCGCCCGGCGCCCTCGACCAGATCGTCACCGGGGCGCAGTGACTTCTCGATCGCCCTCGGACTTCTAGGCCGCCCCCGGGCCGCCGGCCCGCGTGTGGCAGGGGCACGGCGGGACTGCGGCGGATGCCCTGCCTGGGACGGCGGGCGTGGCATCGGGGCGGGCGTGCATGGTGCCCTTCCCGGGTTGCGCGGTGACCGGCCCCCTGGGATTGCCGACGGTGATGAGCCGGACAGCCGGGTGCGAACGTGCTCAGGAGCCGGACGGCGGGGCGACAGAGCCGGACGGTGGGGCGACGGGGCCGGACGGTGGGGCGGCCGAGGCGCGTGGCGGGGCCGGGGCGCGCGGCGGCGCCGGGGCGCGCGGCGGGGCCACGGAGGCGCGCTGGATGAGGCGGGAGCGCAGGGTGTGCATCTCGCGGGCGGGCTCGGCCCCGCCGAGGATGTCGAGCAGCACCTCGGCCGCCTTGGCCCCCAGCTCGTGCACAGGCTGGGCGATCATCGTCAGCGGCGGCTCCATGACCGCCGCCCACGCGCTGTCGTCGAACCCGATCAGCGCAACGTCGTCCGGATAGGACAGCCCGGCCGCCCGCAGGGCCCGCAGCGAGCCCGTCATGCCGTCGGTCTCGGTGCAGAAGACGGCGGTGGCGCGGTCGGGCAGCGCGAGCATGCGCCCGACCTCGCGCACCACCCGCTCCTCCGTCTTCGGCCCCACCATCACCAGCTCGGGGTCGAAGGGGATGTGGGCGTCGTCGAGCGCGTCGAGGTAGCCGCGCAGCCGCTCCCCGTCGGTCCACAGGTTGCGGGAGGCCGCCGCCACCAGCTCGCGTCTGGTGGCCGGCGGCTCGGCCACCGGCGGCCCCCACACGAACCCGATGCGGCGGTGCCCGGCCGCGATGAGCACCTCGACCGCCTCCCGCGCCGCGTCGCGGTTGTCGATCACGACCGCGTCGAGGTCGAGCGCCGAAACCGCGCGGTCCACGAGCACGACGGGGATGCCGCGGTCCATGGCCGCCTTGATGTGCGCGACCTGGTCGCGCTGGACGGCGGCGGAGGCCACGATGACGCCGTCGACGCGCTTGTCGATGAGCACGTTCGTGGCCGCGATCTCCTCCTGGAGGTTCTCGTACGTGCTCAGCACGATCACGTCGAACCCCCGGGCCCGCGAGGTGTCGGAGACGCCCCGCAGCAGCCCCGCGAAGAACGGGTTGCCGATGTCGGCGACGATCACGCCCAGCGTGTGGCTCACGCCGGTGGACATGCTCCTGGCCAGCGCGTTCGCACGGTAGCCCAGCTTCTCGGCCGCCGCGAGCACCCGCGCCCGCAGCTCCGGGCTGACGTATCCGTAACCGCCGAGCGTGCGGGCCGCCGTGGCGCGGCCCACCCCGGCCTCCGCCGCCACCTCCGAGATCGTCGGCCCCGCCTGGCCGCGGTCAGCTGGCATGGATGTCGTCCCTCGTTCCTGATCGGCGCATCACATCGTAGTCACGGACGCCCGCCCGTGACCGAAGGCCCCTTCCACGAAACACTGTTCGAACGCCGACTGCGCGCCCCCGCGCAGAGCCCGCTCGATCATGCCGCGATCCGGCCGGACGTCCGCCGCCCAGCCGTCGCGCAGCAGCGAGACCGCGAACCCGGCGAGGAAGGCGTCGCCGCAGCCCATCGTGTCCACGATGGCCCCCTCCACGAGCCGTGCCGAGCCGGCGACCGTGACCCGGCCGTCGGTGGCGATCGCGCCGTGGACTCCCCGCGTGCCGAGCGCGAGCCCGGCCCCCCGGCCCACCGCCTCGGCCAGCAACTCCACCGTGGCGTCCGCGGAGAGGTGGGAGCAGGACAGCAGCACGAGGTCGGCGTACGGGCAGACCCGATCCAGGTAGGCGGGGGTGCGGTACTCCTCCTCGCTGGACAGGTCGAAGCCGACCAGCCTGCCGAGCGCGGCCAGCTTCGGCAGCTCGGGCTCGCTGCGCGAGTAGACGCTCGAATGCACGAGGTCGAAGCCGCCCGCGTAGCGGAGCAGATCGTCGTCGAGCACGAGAGGCTCGCGTACGGTGACGCCGCCGCCGTTCCAGCCGAGGAACACCCGGTCGCCGTCGTCGACCCGGAGGTGGGAGACACCGCTCTCACCCGCCCTCACGACGCAGCGGTCGACCGCCACCCCTTCGGCGGCGATCGACTCGCGGAGGAAGCGGCCGAGGTCGTCGTCGCCGAAGACCCCCAGGTAGGCCGCCTCGACGCCGAGGCGGCTGGCGTAGACGGCGACGTTGACGCTGTTGCCGCCCGGGTAGTCCACGCCGCGGTCGACGAATCGGTCGACGATGTTGTCGCCGAAGCCGAGCACCTTCACGTCAGTAATCCATGACGCGGTAATACCGGCGCAGCTCCAGAGAGTGGTCGCGGACCCGCTCCAGGTGCTTGCTGACCCGGCCCATGACGGTGTCGAGCACCAGCGGCGCGAGCAGCCCGCGGAACTCCGGGCTGATGCCGGTGAGCGGGTAGTCGCGGGTGTCGAAGACCGTGACGTCCTTCGAGACGCGCCTGGCGAACGCCGCTGCGCGGTCGGTGAGCGGGCGCGTCTCGTCCTCGCCCTGGAAGATGATCACGCTCGTGTCCTCTTCCAGCAGCTCCAGCGAGCCGTGGAAGAACTCGGCGCTGTGCACGCGGGTGGTGCGCAGCCACTGCATCTCCTCGAGGATGCACATCGAGTAGAGGTAGGTGAACCCCCACAGGTTCCCGCCGCCGATGAGGAAGTGGTAGTCGGTCTCCTTGTGCGCCTCGGCGAAGGCGGCGGCCGCGGGCTCGGCCTGCCTCGCCACCTCGACGAGGATCTCCGGGATGGCGGCGAACTCGCCGGCGAACTTCTCGTACCCGTCGAACTCGCCCCGCCGCGCCAGCAACCGGCCCATGAACAGCAGCAGCTGCATGTCGAACGGCCACGTCTTGGGCTGGGAGATGAACGCCTGGTCCACCTTCGTGGCCACCGGCGAGTCCGGGTGGCCGGTGAAGGAGATCGTGTAGGCGCCCTTGGACTTGCAGTACTCGATGGCCCGGATGCTGTCGTCGGTGGTGCCGGAGACCGAGGTGAACAGCGCCACCGTGCGCTCGCCGAGCCGCGCGTCGCCGGAGACGACCAGCTCGGCCGCGATGGCGGCGCGCACGTCGAGGGTGGAGCTGCGCCGGGCCAAGTGCTCGTACGGCCACATCTGGGCGTAGGTGCCGCCGGCCCCGACGAGGAGCAGCGTGTCGAATCCCTCGTCCACGAGCCGGTCGACCACCTCCTCGATCTGCGGCCGCAGGGCCACCGCGCTCGCCACCTGGGCGAGAAATTCCGGCTCGTTGAATCCGAGCATCATCGCAATCCTTTCGGGATCCGGCGTGGAATCGTGTGATACCGGTATCACGCGGAGGTCACGTTGACACAGGCGCCCGTGCGCCGTCAACCCGACATTTCCACTCCCCCTCAGTGAGCTGCGTTTTCGGCGGACGGCGCAAGGTCACGCCAGGTTAACGAAAGAAAGATCTTGGCCGACGGGTCTGGTACCGGTATCAGACGAGCTGTAGGGTCGGCCCACATCACGGCGGATCCGAGAAAGGAAGCCCATGCGCCCTCGCGCACTGTCGACGTTCGCGGCACTCCTCGGGACACTCACGCTGGCCGCCTGCTCCGGCGGGCAGTCACAGACCACTTCGGCGGCCGACGTGGCCGCGACGCCGGAGTTCTCCGGAACGCTGAGCATCCTCACGAAGTTCGCGGGCGACCCCACCGGCCCCTACTTCGAGAACCTCGCGGCCGAGTACCGCAAGAAGCACCCGCAGGTGAAGATCGAGCTGATCCAGGAGACCGACCAGAGCGTCAAGGACAAGCTCAAGACGCTCACGGCCTCGGACGCGCTCCCGGACATCTACTTCACCTGGACCGGCAACTGGGCGGACAACTACATCCGCGGTGGACGGGCCGCCGACCTCACCAAGGTGATCGGCCCGGACACCGAGTGGGGCAAGACGTTCAGCCCCGGCTCGCTGGAGGCCTTCGCCCGCGACGGCAAGTACTACGGCATCCCGCTGTACGGCAACGGGAAGTTCATGGGCTACAGCAAGACGGCTTTCGAGAAGGCCGGGGTCAAGGTGCCGGCCACGTTCGAGGAGCTCATCGCCGCCTGCGGCCCGCTGCGCAAGGCCGGGTACGAGCCCGTCGCGTTCGGCAACAAGGACGGCTGGCCCGCGTTGCACTACCTGCAGCAGCTGTTCGCGTACAACGTGCCGCACGACACCCTCCAGGCCGACTTCGTCCCGGAGACGGCCAAGCTCGACCACCCGGGCTACGTCACCTCGCTCACCCAGTTCAAGACGCTGGTCGACCAGTGCACCGACACCAAGAGCGGCACCAACGGCGTGCTCTACTCCTCCGCCCAGGAGGCCTTCGCGGGCGGCAAGGCCGCCATGTACTACCAGGAGATCCTGGAGTTCGACAACGCGACGTCGGGCAAGGTCAAGCCGGACGACTTCGGCATCTTCCAGCTCCCCGTGCCGCAGAACGCCGCCGGCGATCCCACCGTGCTGGAGGGCTCGCCCGAGGGATACCTGGTCAACGCCAAGTCGCCCAGGGTCGCGCTCGCCGTCGACTTCATGAAGTTCGTCACGACCCTGGAGAACGCCAAGACGCTGTCGTCGCCGCCGTACGGGCAGCCCAGCACGGTCGTCGGGGCGGTCACTCCGGAGACCTCCAGCAAGGCCGTCTACGAGGGCGTCCAGCTGGTCAACAAGGCGCCGAGGCTGGCAATCTGGCTCGACACCGTCACCGTGCCCGAGGTGGCCGACGCCTGGCTGGCCGGCGGCGAGGCCCTCGTCAGCGGCGGCACGACGCCCGAGAAGGTGCTCGAGAGCGTGCGCCAGGCCTCCGACGCGGCCAAGTAGCCGTGCGCGCCACCCTGCGAAGGACGCTCGGGCTCGCGTGGGTCGTCCCCGCCCTCGTGCTGGTCGGAGTGTTCGTCTACCTGCCGCTCGTGCAGAACCTCCAGTTCAGCACGCTCAAGTGGGACATCTACAGCGGGAGCCAGGAGTACGTCGGGCTGGACAACTACGCCCGGCTCGTCGACGACCCGGTCTTCTGGTCCGCGCTCGGCAACAACACCCTGTACGCGGTGGTCTCCATCGTGTTCCAGGTGTTCGGCGCTCTCCTGCTGGCCGCGCTCATCGAGAGCATCCGGAGCGAACGGTGGCAGCGCGCGCTGCGGGCGGTCTACTTCATCCCCGCGGCGATCTCGCTGACCGTGGCGGGTCTGCTGTTCTACTTCATCTACGAGCCGAAGCTGGGCCCGCTCAACCACGCGCTCCGGGCCGTCGGCCTGGACCAGCTGGCCCAGGCGTGGCTGGGCCAGGAGAGCACGGCCATGTCGGCGATCATCGCGATGAGCCAGTGGCAGGGCTTCGGGTACTCCACCCTGCTGTTCGCCGTCGCCATCCAGCGCATCCCGGCGGAGATCTACGGGGCCGCCGCCATCGACGGCGTCGGCCCGGTGGGCCGCTTCTTCCACGTGACGGTGCCGCTGGTGCGGGAGATGACCGGCCTGATGGCGATCGTCACGCTCTCGGGCGCGTTCCAGGTGTTCAACGAGGTCATGGTGATGACGGCCGGCGGGCCGAACAACTCCACGCAGGTGCTGGGCACGTGGCTCTACCGCAGCGGCTTCGTCCGCAACAACTTCGGGTACGCCGCGGCGATCGCGACCGTCCTCTTCGTGATCACGCTCGGCATCGCGGTCGCCCAGCTGTGGGTCGCCCGCAGGAGAAGGGTGGAATGGTGACGCGCCTGAGCTTCCTCGCAGTGATCGCCCGCGTCTTCATGTGGGCGTTCCTGCTGGCCCTGGCCGTGGTGGTGCTCTATCCGCTGGCGTGGATGACGCTCAACGGGTTCAAGACCAACGCCGAGCTCTTCGGCGACCCGTTCGCCCTGCCCCTCGACTGGAGCTTCGCCAACTACGCCAAGGCGTGGAACCGCGGGGTCAGCGACTATCTCACCACCAGCGTGCTCGTGACGCTGACCTCGACGGTGGCCACCGTGTTCGTCAGCGCGTGGGCCGCCTACGGGCTGACCCGCGTCGACATCCCGCTCGGCAAGACGCTCACGGCGGCCATCCTGGGCGGGCTGATGCTGGCGCCGACCGTGGCGCTGGTGCCACTGGTGAAGATGTTCCAGGCGATGGGCCTGTACAACACGTTCTGGGCGCTGCTCATCCTCTACACCGCCTTCCGGATCCCGTTCACGACGTTCCTCATCCGCGCGTACATGATCGACCTGCCGCGCGAGGTGGACGAGGCTGCGGCGATGGACGGTGCGGGCCGCTGGACCTGCTTCTGGCGGATCATCCTGCCGATGTGCAAGCCGATCATCACCTCGACGGTGCTGCTGCACATCCTCTTCACCTGGAACGAGTACCTCTTCGCGATGGTCTTCACCAGCGGCGCCGGCGTGCAGACCCTGCCGGTGGGCCTGACGAGCCTGATGAGCAAGCACGGCACCGCATATCCGGTGGTCTTCGCCGGGATGGTGATCGCGGCGCTCCCGGTGGTGCTGCTGTTCTTCGTCGGCCAGCGCTACATCGTCAAGGGTCTCGCCGACGGCATCGGCAAGTAAGGAACCTCCATGGCACTGTCACTCCGGCAGATCACCGGCTCGAACTTCTCCTACCAGCACCTGCCGTTCGACCGCTTCCTCGACGACGCCGCCGACCTCGGCCGCGAACAGCTGGAGCTGTGGGGCGTCGCGCCGCAGCTGCACGTCCCCCGGCTGAGCAACGCCGAAGCCCGCGCCGTCCGCCGGGCCGCGGAGTCGCGCGGGCTCGCCGTCCGCTGCCTGACGCCCGAGCAGGTGATGTACCCCGTCAATGTGGCCTCCCCGGTCCCGTGGCTGCGCGAGGGCAGCATCGCCACGTTCCGCCGCGCCGCCGAGCTGTGCGCCGAGCTGGGCGCGGAGCTGCTGTTGCTCACGCCGGGGCGGGGCTTCGAGGACGAGCCGGTGGACGCCGCGTGGCGCCGCTCCGCCGACGCGATCGGCGAGATCGCCGCGTACGCCGGGACGCTGGGCGTCACGTGCGTGCTGGAAGCCCTCCAGCGGGTGGAGTCCAACCTCGTCAACGACTCACGGGCGTTGGCCAGGATGATCGGCGAGATCGGGGCGCCGAACCTGGGCGCCGTGCTCGACACCGTGGCCATGGCCGCCGCCGGGGAGACGGTGGACGACTACTTCGACGCGCTCGGCGACCGCGTCCGCCACGTCCACCTGATCGACGGCCGGCCCACCGGGCACCTGGTGTGGGGCGACGGGGAGCTGCCCCTGGAGGACTACCTGGCGGCGCTGGGGCGGCGCGGGTATCGCGGGCACATGACGTTCGAGCTGTTCGGCGACGGCACGTACGCCTTCGCGCCGCGGGCGGCCGTGGAGCGCTGCCTGACCGCCGTCCGCACCGCCCTGCCCGCCTAGCACCGACCCGCCGTCGCCCTTCTCCCGTCGGCCGAGGCGGCACCGAAAGCCCGGGACCGGCGTCCCCGCTGACAAGGGGATCGGAAGGCCCGGGACCGGCGGCCCCTCCAACACGCACGGCTCCCTGCTTGCCCGGCCGGATCGACCTCGCGCACGAACCGGGGCGTGCCGCTGGACGTCCAACCTCTCATGAGGAGAACGAGCGGGGTGGCGGCCCTCCTGCTGGGACTGGCGCCCGGCTTCGGGATCGTGCTGATGGGGATCGACCTCGCGACCCTGCCGGCGGACCCGTCGGACCACGGCGCGTGGCCGCTCACGGCCGTGCTCTTCATCGTCATGTCGCCGCTCGTCATCGTGGCAGCCCTGCTCGTGCGGGCGGGCCGGCCGCTGGGGTCGTTCGCGGCCGGGCTGGTCGGCTCGCCGTACCTGATCGGGCTCGCGCTGCTGGCCGAGGAGCACGCCTCGGACCAGCCGGCCTGGGACCGGACGGCGAGCCTGGCGGGGGTGGCGCTCGCCGGGCTGACCTACCTGCTCGGCCTGGTGATGATCCCCGGGCACGGCGTCGCGGCCCGCCGGGTGATCGCCTGGCCCGCGCTCGCCGCCACCGTGGGGACGGCGGTGGCGGCATGCGCGGCCGGAGTGGACGCCTCCGCCGCGCTGTTCCTGGCGTTGATCGCCGCCTGCCTGCTCGTGCGGGCGTGGGCGGCCAGGGAGGGCGGCCGCGCGAAGGCGGTGCTGCTCGCCGGAGGAGCCGTCGTCGCGCCGTACGCGATCGTCGTGTGCAGCGTCGCGACGGCCCCCGAGACGCCGGCCTGGCTCGCGGTCGCCATCGCCGTGATCTCCGTCTGCGCCGTGGGCCCGCTGCTCGCCACCCTCGTCCGCGCGGCGGGCCGGCCCGCCGTCACGCCCGCTGACGGGCAGACGTCCGCCGATGGGCGGACGTCTGCCGCGTTGATCGCCGCTGCGATGGCGACCGGGCCGGTCGTCACCGCGCTCGGGCCGCCGGCCATCGCCGAGGCCCGGCGCATCGCGTACGAGGAAGCCCGGATCAAGGGGGTGGACGTGGGGGGCTTCCCCGAGATCGGCGACGGGTTCCTGGAGGTGGCCGCGGACGCCGTGCGCGGCTACGGTCTGCTGTTCGCCCTGACCGCCCTCGCCCTGGGGGCGGTGGCGTGGCGGGTCAGGACGGTCGGCGGCACCACGGGGACGCAGGCCGCCGCGATCCTGTGCGCCCTGCTCTACCTCCCGCTCCTCATGGCCGCCTCCACCTTCACGCCGTTCTTCATCGGCGACTCCGACGAGAACGTCAATCGGGCGGTCACCGAGGGCCCTCCCTGGTACGTCCCGGCCGTCCGCACGATCTGCGCCTGCTCGGCCGCCACTCTCATGGCCGGAATCGTCCTGATGATCCCGCCTCAGGCCCGCCTGCTCCGGAGGACCCGGGCAGGCCGTTGACGTCGACGGCCTGGCTGGGTCGTTCGGGGAGCGCAGGTTGACGTGCTAGCGGCCGCTCCACTTGATCTCGTACGGCTTGAGCGTGAACTCCTTGCCGTCCACCGTCGTGGAGACCTGGGCGTCCGTGGTGTTGACCATGAGCAGCCGCTCCGGCTGGGCCAGCACGCGGACCTTCGGGTCGGAGGAGGAGACGTCCTCCAGCTGGGCCCCGGCCGGGAACCACTTGACGAAATCGCTCACCAGCTCACCGGTCGGCAGCTCCGCGCCCGTCTTCGGGTTCCACATGCAGCCCTGGCAGGGGCCGTCCTTGGCCTGCGGGTTCCAGTACAGCGCCGTGGCGGCGCCGCTCTTGGCGAACTCCATCATCGAGGCGGCCTGCACGGCCAGGCGCCTGTTCTCGGGCCAGGTGGTGCCGTCCTCGGGCACGAAATACCACTCCGACCACCAGATCGGCATGTCGTCCGTCTTCTCGCGCAGCCACTTGGTGACCGCGCTGAACTTGCTCAGCGCGCCGAACTCGTCCGGCAGCAGCTCGTGGGCGTCGGTCGGCGAGGCGCCGTCCACGACGATGAAGTCGGCGCCCTTCTTGTTCTCGTACCAGTAGTTGAAGGCGTCCAGGACGTTCTGGTTGACGACCCCCCAGTCGCCGCGCAGCTCGGTGTCGCCGCTTCTGTTGCTGTCGAAACCGAGGTACGGGCCGCCGATCTTGGCGTCGGGACGGACTGCCTTCACCGCGTCGTAGACCTTGTTGTACAGCTCCGTGTAGCCCTTGTAGTCCGCGGGCTTGGAGTGGTCCTTCCAGAAGCCCTTGAACTCGTTCCAGACCAGGAAGTACTCCACGTCCGAGTACTTCTTGGCGACGGTGGCCGCCAGCTTGGCGAAGTCGTCGAAGTGCTGCGGGTACGGGGCGTCCTCCAGGTGCTCCGCCCAGCCCTCCTGCGAGGTCGGGCCCTCGGGGCCGCCCTTCATCCAGTCGGGGGCGCAGCAGAGCGTGATGATCGGGATGCCGCCGGACTGCTTCATGAAGTTCGTGCGGCTGTCGAGGTCCTCCCAGAAATACTGGGTTCGCGTGGGCTGTGGGTTGAGCGCGCCGAAGCCCATGATGTGCTGGTTCTGCAGCATCGGGGTCTTGGCCAGCGAGCGGGCCACGACCT
This sequence comes from Nonomuraea sp. SYSU D8015, assembly GCF_008065375.1. Taxonomy (GTDB): domain Bacteria; phylum Actinomycetota; class Actinomycetes; order Streptosporangiales; family Streptosporangiaceae; genus Nonomuraea. The sequence continues at coordinate 386,038 of NZ_VJYI01000003.1, read as the reverse complement.
GCTCGAACTGCGGGGTGATGTTGTTCGCGCTGATGCCCGTGTGCGTGAATCCCCAGCGCGGCCAGCCCGCGTCGACGGAGGGCGGCTTCTGGGCCGCGGTGGCGGACTCCGTCGGCTCGGTGGACGGACCCGCCTTGGCGGTCACGCGATCAGAATCGGGCGAGGTGGCGGGCGCCGCGCAGCTCGCGGCTAAGATCGCCACCACGGCGACGGCGATCATCCGGATCGGCCGCCCCCACATCCTTTTCCCGCTATCCGAAGACACTGCGACTCCACCCGTTCCTCATGGTCTGCCTGGCTGAGAGCATCGCACGGGCGAGGTGCCCGCGGTTGTGACGAACACGATTGACGACGAAGCGTTACCGTCCGTCGCGCGGGGCGCTCATGGCCGCACCCGCAGGTCGGCGAAGAGCGCCCGGTGGTCGGAGCCGGGGACGTCATGGATCTGCACGGAGACCGCCCCCGCCCGGCTGTCGGTGAGCACGTGGTCGATGGCCACCAGCGGCGGCAGCCTGCGCATCGGCCAGGTCGGCACCAGCCCCTGCCCGGTGGCCGCGGCCGCGTCGGTGTAGCCGGTGTCCAGCAGCCGGCGGAACACCGCGTGGTCGAGCGTGGCGTTGAAGTCGCCGGCCAGGATCCGCGGCGGCCCGGACGTGGGCGCGGGCGGCAGCGTGGACACCCCCGCCTCCCACTCCGGCACCGTCCTCGGCACCGGCGCCACCGGGTGCACGACCACGACCTCCACCGGCGACCCGCCGGGCAGCGCCACCTCGGCCACCGGCATGTGGTGCCCGACCGGCTCGAACACGCCGGTGCGCTCGTGCAGCGGGTAACGCGCGTACACGCCGCTGCCCACCGGCCCCCACGTCTCAGGCTTGATCACGTGGTACGGCAGCAGCCCCTCCAGCCCGGCGGCCGCCAGCCGGTCGCGGGCCGACCAGGTCAGCTCCTGCAGGCTGAGCACGTCCACGTTCAGTTTGCGTACCAGATCGACGATCACCTGGGCGTCCCCGCGCCCGCCGTTGAGGTTGGCGGTCAGCACCCGCAGCGGCCGCCCCTCGACCGCGCCGGGGCTCGCGACCGCCCGCGGCACGACGCACCAGGCCAGGCAGACGCACACCGCCAGCATGACCGCGGTCGCGGCCCTGTTGCGCTGGAGGGCAGCCACCGCCAGCACGATCAGCGCCGCGACCGCGAAGTACGGCGTGAAGGAGACCAGCGGCACCAGCAGCACCCCCGACTCCAGCCCGCCGAGCCGCACGGCCGTCCCCGCCGCGAACAGCACCGCGACCGCCACGACGAGCCATGCCGCCCATCTGCGCCTGGGCTTCCTGCGCGCCGCCTCGCCCCCGGCGGCGACCTCCTGTACAAGCACGTCCACGAACCTAGACGGCGTTCATGAGATTTTTATGATGGCGCGTGACGTGGCGTCACGCCGGGTGCGGTGTGAGGACGAGCCGGCCGGACGTGGCGCCGGTGGATTGGCGGTGCCAGGCCGAGGCGACGTCCTCCAAGGGCACGGCCTCGTGAGCCGCGTCCAGCCGTCCGGCCGCCGCCAGCTCCGCGATCTTCCCGATGGCGGCGGCTTTCTGCTCCCTGGTCAGCTCGGTGTTGGTGTAGCCGAGGACGTGGAGTGAGCGGCTGCGCAGGGTGGAGGAGTCCAGGGGGCACGTCTCGCCCGCCGAGCTGCCCAGGTTGACCAGCCGCCCATGGGGCCGCAGGGTGCGGGCGGCCGCGGCGGCCGGGACGCCGAAGAGCGGGTCGAGCACCAGGTCCACGGGCCCGTCGCAGGCGGCGGACAGCCGGGCCGCCAGCTCGGCGACGTCGTCGGTGTCCAGCGCGACCACCGCGTCCGCGCCCGCCCGCCGGGCCCGTTCCCGCGCGGCGGCGGAGCGGGCCGCCGCGACGACGCGCCGCGCGCCCGCGACCCGGGCCAGCTGCACGGCGGCCTGCCCGACCACGCCCCCGGCCCCCAGCACCAGCACCTGCTCACCGGCCGCCAGCTCGCCGCGCCAGGTCAGCGCCATGTAAGCGGCCACCGCGGACAGCCCCAGCGCGGCGACGGCCACCGGGTCGGCCCCAGCGGGCAGCTCGACGAGGTCGTCGGCGGGCACGCAGGCCATTTCCGCCATGCTGCCCTCGCCCGGCGCCATCCCCGCGTCCGTCGGGAACCACACGAGCGTGCCGTCGCCGACCGTCCCGACGCCCTGGACTCCCGGGACGTACGGCGTGTCCGGGGTGCCGAAGTACGAGGTCCCGCCGGCGCACAGCACGTCGAGCGGGGTGATGGGGGCGGCCAGCACCCGCACCACCCGGTCTCCCGCCTCCGGTGAGGGCGCCGGCCGGTCGGCCACCCGGGGCGGCCGGCCGCAGGTCACGATCTGCGCGGCCCTCATCAGGTGGCGATGTCCGGGTACGGCAGGCTGTGGTGGGACAGCCGCCGGGCGTACTCCAGCTGGAACCCGAGCGGCTCGGCGTAGTCGCGCTCGAACACCGCGATGAACAGGGTGAGCGTCAGGAACGGATGCGCGCCCAGCTCGAACAGCTTCGGGTAGTCGTGCGTGGCCAGCGCCTCCCGCTCGGTGTCGTCGAAGCGGAGCCAGGTGGACGACTCGCCGGTGTGGCAGCCGAGGATGCGGTTTGCGTACTCGGCCTCCCACCACTCGACGGTGGCCCGCGGCTCCTCGCGGTAGCGTTCGACCAGCTCGGGGTCGCGGTCGACGGTGAACAGGAACTTGTTCAGCAGATACTTGCTCACGACCGGCCGCCTCCGTTCGGGTACCAGGTGAAATACGCCTCCATGGTGTGGAACAGGTCGTAGGTGTCGACGTAGTCGGCCTTCCTGCCCTCGCCCGCGACGCCCATCATCAGCATGAAGTCCATGAAGCCGTGGGTGGCGTTGCCGGGGTTCCACAGACTGTCCAGGGTGACCTCGGACAGGCAGCCCTCGATGTCCCCCGTGGAGATCCACTCGACGGCCTTGCGGTCGAACTCCGGGTCGGGGCCGTGCGGCCCGAACTGGCGCGGCCCGCCGAGCTCGAGCGACAGGTGGCCGGTGCCGATGACCGCGACCCGCCGATCGTCCGGCCACGACTCCACCAGCTCGCGGATGGCCTTGCCGAGCTGGACGAACCGCTGGGGCCGCGGCAGCGGCGGGGCGAAGATGTTGGTGTAGACGGGCACGATGGGCAGGTCGTTCTGCGGGCGCCGGGTGATGATCGGGCACGTGATGGAGTGGTCGATCCGCAGCTCGTTGGAGAAGGCCAGGTCGAAGCCCAGGTCCAGGCCGCCCCGCAGGAGGTGGGCCGACAGGTCCTCCTGGCCCTTGAAGAGCATCCTCGGCAGGCCGAACTCGCGTTCCTCGTTGGAGAAGTTGGCGTCGTAGAAGGGCGCCTTGCCGACCAGGAACTGCGGCATGTTGTCCAGCCAGAGCTGGTGGAAGTGGTCGGAGCCGACCATGACCAGCACGTCCGGCCTGGCCCTGGTCAGGGTCTCGCGGAACGCCTCGACCTTGCGTACCCACTCGTCGGCGAACGGCGGCCGGTCCTCGCCGGTGGAGGTGGAGGCGCGGTAGTAGAAGGGGTGGTGGGTGGACGCGATGACCGCGACGACTTCAGCCATCTAGAGACCTCCGTTGGAGTACGGCTCTGGAGGGATGGACCGGTTGTTGAGGTCCACCGACAGGAAGATGTCGTTCGCCACGGGACGGCGCAGCTCCTCGGCCAGCTGGCCGATCAGCCCGGCGGTCCTGGCCAGCAGCGCGAAGGCGCGCAGCAGCTCCAGCGGGAGCCCGAGGTCGGCGAGCGCGGCCCCGCACACCCCGGCGCCGTTGAGCGGCAGCGTCCGGCCCAGGACCTGCGGGTGGACGCGGCCGATGGCGGCGAACAGCTTCAGGTGGGGCCCGTAGAGGCCCTCTTCGGCGGCGATCCCGAACAGGCGCGGGGTGCGCGGATCGCCGTCCTTGTGCACGTGGTGGCCGAGGCCGGGGATGAGCTCGCGCTGCTCGCGGCAGGCGCGGACGGTCTCCAGGGCGAGGGCGTCCCAGCCGGCGTCGTCCTGGGGGAGCGGGTGCTCGCCCAGCACGTCGGCGAGGAAGCGGCCGCAGTCCTCGGTGACGCCGAGGAAGCGAGAGCCGCCGCCGAGCAGTCCGGCCGCGAGCGCGCCCTGCACGGAGTCCGGCGCCGACAGGTACGTCAGGCGCGTCACGATGGCGGTGGGCGTGAACCCGTGATCGGCGAGGGCGGCCAGGACGGCCTCGAACACCCGGATCTCGCCCGGCGTCGGGCGGCGCTGCGTGGCCAGCCAGAACGCCAGCTCGCCGAAGCCCACGTGGCCCATGACGTCCTCGGCCAGGTCCTGCCCGAGCAGCGTGATCGTCTTGAGCGACGACGCGCCGAGTGCCGTCGGATACGTCCGCGGTCCGGCCTGACGCCCCTGATCCGCCGCGTGCTTCCGCTTCGCCGGGGTCTCCTGCTCCGCCGCGTTCTCCCGCTTCGCCGGGGTCTTCTGCTCCGTCACGTCCGACCTCGTTCCGAGGGCCCGACCGGCTCTTCCCCCGCCGAGCCGGTGGGTGGTCCCGCGGGGGCGGCGAGCCACCTGCGGAGCTCGGTGCCGTGCTCGTCGAGCTCCGGTGGCGGCAGCGCATAGCCGACCGGCGTCTCTGAGAACCGGATCGGGTGCCGCGTCGTCGGCACCGCCCGCTCACCCTCGCCCACCTCCACGACGGGATCCAGCCCGAACCGCTCGGCCATGGCGAACCCGCCGTCGATGGTGTTGATCGGCCCGCTCGGCACCCCGGCCTCGACCAGCAGCTCGAACCACTCCACCGCCCCCCGCGCGGCCAGCCGCTCGACGAGGATCGGCCGCAGCTCGTCGCGGCGCGCGGTGCGGTCGGCGTTGCGGGCGAAACGCGGGTCGTCGGCGATCTCGGGGATGCCGAGCACCTCACACAACTTCCTGAACTGGCCGTCGTTGGCGGCGGTGACGATGAGGTCGTGGTCGGCGGTGGGCAGCGGCTCGTACGGGAACACGCTCGGATGCGCGTTGCCCATCCGGTACGGCACGACCCCGCCCGCCACGTACGCGGAGCTGTGGTTGACCAGCCCCGTCAGCGCCGACGACAGCAGGTTGACCTCGACGTGCTGCCCCTGCCCGGTGGCGTCGCGGTGGCGCAGGGCGGCGAGGACGCCGATGACGGCGTGGTTGCCGGCCATCACGTCGAACACGGAGATCCCGGCCCGGTACGGCGGTCCGTCCGGATCGCCAGTGAGGCTCATCAGCCCGGACATGGCCTGCACCATCAGGTCGTAGCCCGGCACCCGCGCCCCGGCCCCCGACCCGAACCCGCTGATGGAGGCGTACACGACGCCGGGGTTGCCGGCCCGCACCGAGGCGTAGTCGAGGCCGTACTTGGCCAGCCCGCCCGGCCGGAAGTTCTCGATCAGCACGTCCGCGCGCCGGGCCAGCTCCCTGGCCGACTCCGCGTCGGCCTCGTCCCGCAGGTCGAGCGCGATCGACCGCTTCCCCCGGTTGACCCCGAGATAGTACGTCGACACCTCGCCGCGCACCGGCGGCATCCACCCGCGGGTGTCGTCCCCCGTGGGGCCCTCGACCTTGACCACGTCGGCGCCGAGGTCCGCCAGCAGCATCGTGGCGTACGGCCCGGCCAGGACGCGGGAGAAGTCGGCCACCAGCACGCCGGACAGCGGCCCGCCCCCGGCCGGCCCGTCGGATACGGCGTCGTCTGTCATCAGCATTCCCTCACAAGCCAGGCGTGTTCGTGCAGCGGACATATGTCCGCAATGGAGATTCTGGCATATCGCTCTACCTCTCCCAAGTCTTGACAGCGCTCCGGGCGATCGTAGAGTTACGGCGAACAACATGACCGTGTAGCGGACATCCGTTCGGAAGCCGCTGCCACCGCGCGGTGAGGAGTTCGTCGATGAGCGAGCGGACTGAATTCGAGGCCGGACGGCCTGTGGTGCTGCGCGGCGGCACGGTGCTGCCGATCGACGGCCGGCGCACGGTGCTGGAACGCAGCGACGTGCTGGTCACCGGCGACCGGATCGCCGCGGTGGGCCCCGGCCTGGAGGTGCCGGAGGGCACGGCCGAGATCGACGCGTCCGGCGGCATCGTCATGCCCGGCATGATCGACACTCACCGGCACATGTGGCAGACCGCGTTGCGCGGCTACGGCGCCGACTGGACGCTCACGCAGTACTTCGTCTGGTTCTACCTGGAGCACGGCAAGCTGTTCCGGCCCGAGGACGTGCACGCGGGCAACACCCTGGCCGCGATCGAAGCCCTCGACGCCGGCGTCACCACCGTCGTCGACTGGTCGCACGGCCTGCGGACGGCAGACCACGCCGACGCCGCGGTGGACGCGCTGCAGGCGGTGCCGGGACGGTACGTGCTCGCGTACGGCAACATCCAGCAGCCGCCCGCCGAGTGGACGGCCGCGCCCGAGTTCCGCGACTTCGTGAACCGCCGGATCACCGGCGACGACCTGCTCGGCTTCCAGCTCGCCTTCGACGTGCTGGGCGACCCCGCCTTCCCGGAGAAGCCCGCCTTCGAGGTGGCGCGGGAGCTGGGCGCGCCGGTCACCACGCACGCCGGCGTGTGGGGCGCGACCAGCGACGACGGCATCCGGCTCATGTACGAGCACGGCTTCATGACCCCCGAGACCATCTACGTGCACGCCGCGTCGCTCTCGGCCGACTCCTACCACCGCATCGCCGCCACCGGCGGCTCCATCTCGGTCTCCACCGAGAGCGAGCAGAGCGCCGGCCAGGGCTACCCGCCCACCTGGGCGGTCCGCGCCCACGGCATCCCGGTGTCGCTGTCCATGGACACCAGCGTGTGGTGGAGCGGCGACCTGTTCTCCGCCATGCGCACCACGCTCGGCGCCGACCGCTCCCGCGAGCACCTGGAGGCGCACGCCAAGGGCGACACCGTCACGCACTGCGGCCTGCGCGCCGACCAGGTCGTGGAGTGGGCCACGCTGGGCGGCGCCCGCGCGATCGGCCGCGACGACCTGGGGGTGATCGCCGAGGGCAAGAAGGCCGACCTGGTGCTCATCAAGAACGACCGTTCGCCCGTCTCGTTCCCGCTGCTCCATCCGTACGGGCACGTGGCGTTCCAGGCACAGCGCGGTGACGTGCACACCGTGCTGGTCAACGGGCGCGTGGTCAAGCACGAGCACGAGCTGATCGGTGTCGATCTCGTCGCGGTGCGGCGCCAGGTCGAGCGGACGGTGGACTATCTGCGTGGGGAGATGGGCGAGGATGCCTGGCTGAAGGGCATGAATCCGGACATTCCCGCGACGAAGATCCTGGACAACCCGTACACGTACACCGACTACCGCAGCGACGCGACGCATCGCCTCTAGCCCCCGATGCCGCGCTCCTGTCCGCCGTACTCCGGCTGAGGTCCTTCGGGGAAGGGGATTCCAGCGCGCCCGCGTCGACCGGCGGTGAGACGGCTGGCGCGCCCGCGCCGACCGGCGGTGAGACGGCTGCCCCATGCCCCGCCGCCGGGCCCCGCCGCGGTCCCGCCGCCGGGCCTCGGCGGCGGGGCGGAAAGCGGTCTAGCGGCAGAAGGGGGCCATGCCCAGCACGGATTTCACCCCGCCGAGCAGGTGCCGCAGGAAGTGCTGGTCGCCTTCCAGCGGCTCGTCGGTCCACGTCTTGACGTCGTGGCCGAGGGTGGTGAGCCAGGCCTTGCCGCCGTCGTAGTAGTGGCACCAGCTGACCGGATGGTCGTCACCGTGCCCGGGGTGGCCGAGGCTGCCGCGCACGCCTCGGGCCAGGGTGCTCTCGTCCACTTCGGCCAGCACGCGGACGCGGTTCGGATAGGGGATGAGGTTGTACCACTCGTCGGTGAACGCCCAGCGTTGCGGCAGGCCTTGGGTGGAGGCGTCGCGGTGGTTGACGGTGACGACGGTGCCGGGCTGGTTGGGGCCGTGGTCGTAGAAGTTGGCGTTGCCGAGCAGGCCTTCGTACCAGGGCCAGTTGTACTCGGTGCCGAAGGCGTTGTGCACGCCGACGAAGCCGCCGCCGGCGCGGATGTACTGCCGCAGCGCGGTCTGCGCGGCGTCGTCGAGGGTGTCGCGGGTGGTGCTGAGGAACATCACGGCGTTGTACCGGAGTAAGCGACTCGCGGCCGACAGTTGCGTGACGTCCTCGGTGTAGTCGACGGCGAACCCGTTGTCCTGGCCCAGCTTGAGCACCGCCTTGATGGCGACGTTGTCGTCATTGAGCGGCGGGTTCAGGCCGGCGCCGAGCGGGGTGCCCAGGTGGGCGTGGCGGGAGGCGGCGGTGCGGCTGTAGACGAGCAGCCTGTAGCCCTTGGCCGGATCGAAGTTGCCCCAGTCGTGGTAACAACGGGGGTCGGTGCCGCGGCAGACCCCGTAGTCGGGGTCGCCGAGGTTCTGGGCTCCGCCGGGCAGGGCGGCGGAGCTGGGAGCGGTGGCGGTGAGCAGGAGTGCGGCCGCCCCTGCGAGGGCGGCGATCGACGGGACGCGCATGAGCACCTCACGTGCTTCGATCCGCTACGTGGTGATCCACAAAACGGCTTCGAGCGTAACCAGAGGCGACAATCCGGACAAGGCGCAGCCCGGCACGGCGCTCGCGTCAGGACGTCATCGTGACGTGGGGGACCGTCTCGTACGTGGCCCAGTCGGCGCTGATGGCGCCGGCCGTCTTCAGCAGGAGCGGCAGGTGCTCCTCGGCCAGGCGCTCCACCGAGGTCTCGGCCGCGTGCGCGTTGACGTTGATGGCGGCGATCACGTTGCCGAGCCCGTCCCTGAGGGGCGCGGCCACGCTGCGGATGCCCAGAGCGAGCTCCTCGTCCGTGAGCGCCCACCCCTTGGCGCGGACCTCCCGCAGCGCCGCGTCGCGCTCAGTCACGTCCGGGCGCCAGCGCGGCTCCACGCCCGAGCGGCTCGGCTCCGCGAGCACCCGGTCCACCTCGTCCGGCGGCAGCGCGGCCAGCAACACCTTTCCCAGGGACGTCTGCAGGGCCGGGAACCGGGTCCCGATCTGCACCGACAGGGTGACGATCTTGGGGACGGCCACGCGGGCGACGTACACGATGTCGGATCCGTCGAGCTGGGCGATCGAGCACGATTCCCGCGTCTGCGCCACCAGCCGCTCCATGTGCGGCCGGGCCACCTCCCACAGCCCCATCGAGCGCACGTACGACACCCCCAGCTCCAGCACCCGCGGCGTGAGCGCGTAGCCGCCGGGCTCGCTCCTGGCGTAGCCGAGCTCCTGCAGGGTGAGCAGGATGCGCCGGGCCGTGGGCCGGGCCAGGCCGGCGGCGGTCGCCACCTCGGTCAGGGACATGACGCGCCGGCCCGGCTGGAACGCCCTGATCACATCGAGGCCGCGGGCCAGCGCCTCGATGAAATCGGGGCCGGTGTCAGCACGTGCCATGGAAACGCCTCCCTGCTCGGAATCCCGCCGATCCGACTCTAGACCGTGATGGCCTGGTGTCCGCACAGCGGCGACCGGGGCGAGCATAGCGATGCCCGCCCCAGCCGCGGATTCAGGGTTCAGAGAGTGGGGGACGTTACGGTGGCGTTTCCGCTCGGCTCGTTACGCGGACGGCTGTCCGCTCAGGGCATCTTGTACTCGGCGGGCGAGCCGCAGTAGCTGATGCCGATCGGGGAGGAGTTGAAGCGGCACACCCCCACGACCACGCGGTCGATGGCGGTGACCCCCGTCGGGTCGGACAGCGCGAAGGAGAACTTGACCTGCTCGTCGTCCGCCTTGTACGTCTCGTAATCGACGATCGTGCTGCCGTTGTAGGCGGTGAAGGTGGCGGTGGAGTACATCCCGTCCCTGTTCTGGCAGATCGAGGGATGTGCCTCATCGGACAGATAGCCCTCGACCCGGACCGTCGGACGGATGACCGGCCCCTCCACCCATTCCAGGCTCCCCTCCGTGAGCCCGCGTCGGCAGGAATCCCCCGAGTCGGCGTGGAACGGCACCACCGACTGGGCCACCGCCGCGGACTGAGCCGTGAGCAGACCGGCGGCGACCAGGGCCACCAGCGTCGGCCAGGCACGTAAACGCATGGCTTCGACCTTCCTGTGATGGTTGATCCGGCCCCTGCATCCTGAACGTCGAAGGGGCGGTGTGCCAGCCCTCACAGGTCGGTTGCAATGATTTGCTCAATGTTGCGCTCGGCCAGCGCCGTGATCGTCACGAACGGGTTGACCGTGGTGTTGCCGGGGATCAGCGCCCCGTCGATGACGTACAGGCCGGGGTATCCGGCCAGGCGGCCGTAGTTGTCGGTGGCCTTGTTCAGAACCGCCCCGCCGAGCGGGTGGTACGTCAGGTGGTCGCCCCAGATCTTGTAGACGCCGAACAGATCGGTCCGGTAGATCGTCCCCTCCTTGGCATTGATCTTGTCGAAGATCGTCTTCGCCATGTCGATGGACGGCTGCTTCCAGGCGGCCTGCCAGTTCAGGTCCACCTTGCCCGCCGCCGCGTTCCAGGAGAACTGGGCGCGATGCGGGTTGTTCGTGATCGACAGGTAGAACGACGCGTACGTCTCGATCCCCGTCGGCAGCGGCGCGACCTCGGCGAACGCGCCGCCGGCCGCCCAGTTGTCGATGCCGCAGCACGGAATCGCGGACTGGCTGGCGCCGGTCGGGTCCCACATGTGGTTGGCGCGGCCGCACATGACGTTGCCGTTGTCGCCCCAGCCCTTGCCCACCTCGCCGTTCAGGTTCGGCAGCGCGCCGGTGGCCTTCAACCTGACCAGCAGCTTGCTGGTGCCGACGCTGCCGGCGGCGAAGAACACCCGGTCCGCGGTCACGGTCTTGGTGGCCGTGACGTTCCCGGTGGTGTCGATCTGCTCGATGACCACCGTGTACCGGCCGGCTCCCGCCGGGGCGACCGAGGTGACCTTGTGCAGCGGCGAGACGGAGACCCTGCCGGTGGCCTTCGCCCGGGCGAGGTAGGTCTGCTGCAGCGTCTTCTTGCCGTGGTTGTTGCCGTAGAGGATCTCGCCGGCCAGCGCCGACTTGGTGACGGTGCCCGCTTCCTCCTGCTTCATGTAGTCCCAGTCGTACACGTCCGGCACGAACACGAACGGGAAGCCCGAGCGCTGCGCGTGCTTTCGGCCGACGCGGGCGTACTGGTAGTAGGCGGTGCTCTCGAACCAGGCCGGGTCGATGGTGGCGACCCCGAGGCCGGCGTTGGCGCGCGGGTAGTAGACGTTGTACATCTCGTCGGCGTTCACCGACGGGAGCACGGAGCCGAAGTTCTCGCGTTTGGGCGTGACCGCCATGCCGCCGTTGACCAGCGACCCGCCGCCGACGCCGCGGCCCTGGTAGACGGTGATCCCGCCGAACTCCTCAGCGTCCAGGACACCGGTGTGGCGCGGGATGTCCCGGTCGATCGGGAAACCGAGGAAGTAGTTGAGCGGCGCCTTGGTCCTGGTGCGCAGCCAGTACGAGCGGTAGTCCGGCTCCCGCGTGTTGCAGAAGATCTTGCCGTCGGGGCCCGGCGTGTCCCAGGCCATGCCCATCTCGATCATGTGGACGTTCACGCCCGCCTGGGCCAGGCGGAGCGCCGCCACGGAGCCGCCGTACCCGGTGCCGATCACCAGGACCGGGACGTGCGCACCGTCGGCGATCGGCGCGGCGGCGCGCGCCGGGGTGGCGCCGGCGCCGAGGGCCGCGACGCCCAGGACGGAGCCGGCTCCGGTGATGAAGCCACGCCGAGAGATGTCGTCGCTCATGGGATCCTCCCTCTCATCGACGCTCGCCGGCGGGCGACGGACCGCCGCCGGGCAGCACGCAGGCGGTGTCCAGGCCCAGCACGCGGTTGAGCCGGCCGAACGCCCACCAGGAGCCGATGCTCATGCTCAGCTCCACGATCTCGGCGTGGCTGTAGTGCGCGGTCATCCGCGCCCAGAACTCCTCGTCCAGGCCGTGGTGGTCCAGGGCGTACCGCTCGGCGTACTCGGCGGCCAGGCGGGTGCGCTCGTCGAAGGCGTCCGTGGTGCGCCACTCGGCCACGGCGTCGGCGAAGCCGTCCTCGACCTTCTGCCCGTCCCGCTCGGTACGCCAGTCGAGGCAGAACACGCATCCGTTGAGCTGGGCGATCCGCAGCCGCGCGGCCTCGAACTCGCGCAGGCCCAGCGTCGTGTCCGCGTACACGGACAGCGAGAAGTTCGAGGCCGCGGTGCCGATGCCGGGGACCATCTCGCCCCACACGTACGCGATGGGGTCCTTGCCCTCGGGGATGTCGATGATCACGGGCGGTCGCCTCCTCGGAGTTTGCCGGTGGCCGGACGCAGCGGCACGTCGAGCGCGTCGTACAGTCCCGGCTCGGCCTCGACGAGCCAGTCGATGGCGTTCACCAGGCGGCCGGCGGCCGTGGCGTTCCCGCCCGCGGCGCGGTTGCCGCCCTCGTCGGTGGCCTCGACCGTGACCTCGATGCGCGGCCTGCCCTCGATGATCACTCGGTGCGCCCCGTCCCCTTGGAGAGGTGACGGCCAGTCGGGGGCGCAGGACGGGTGGATGCGGGTGACGTGCTCGACGACGATGCGGGGCTCGCCCGCGACCACACCCTGCACCTCGAACCGCACCGCGCCCTGCGTCCCGGCCGCGAACTCGCCCATCGAGGCGGTGGTCACCGTGGCGTCGAGCGGGCGGCGCTCCACGGTCTCGCGGATCTCGTCGAGTTCGACGCCGAGTGCCCTGGCCATCAGCCGCACCTGGCCGCCCCACACCATGGTGGGGACGGTCGGCGCGATCATCGGCGGCTCGTAGTCCATCGGCCGGCCCATGCCGACCAGGTCGCGGACGGAGCCGGGCTGGTCGTACGCGGAGTAGTCGAAGATCTCCTGGCAGCGGATGGCGTCCACGGTGCTGCCGAGGCCGCTGATCAGCAGCGGCAGCACGTCGTTGCCCCAGCCGGGGTCCACGCCCGAGACGAACAGCGAGCCGCCGCCCTCGCCGATCGCGGCGAGCACCCGCTCGCGCAGCTCGGGCGGGGCGTTGCGCTGGTCGTAGAGCGCGTAGAGGGAGGGGGTCACCACCACGGCGCCGGCCCGGATCGCCCGCAGCACGTCGGTCAGGGCGTCGTCGGGGCGGATGTCGCCGGAGGCGGCGTACACGACGGCGCGGGGGCAGGCGGCCAGGACGGCGTCCACGTCGGTGGTCGCCGCCAGGCCGAGCTCGTGGTCCAGTCCGGCCAGGGTGCCGGCGTCCCTGCCGGACTTGCCGGGGTCGTGGACCACGACGGCCGTGAGCTTCAGCGCGGGATGGGCCTCGACGGCGCGGATGGCGGCGCGGCCGACGTTGCCGGTACCCCAGATCACCGTGGAGACCATGGCCGGAGCGTAGCAAGCGCTTGGTTTGCTGTATAGGTGCGATCTCACAGGTTCGCCGGGCCTGTCGTGAGGCGCCGGCGACCGCCTCGGCTGGAGCGCCGGGCGAAATCTGGCGGATCATCGAACCAGTGGCCGCCGTCGCACGTCTTTTTTGAACGGGCTCTCTACATCGGAGCGAAGGGCGGCCACGCGAACATGATCGGTCCGGAGACGGCGCTGGCGGGCCGCTACCACCTGTTGTCGCGGCTGGGCAGCGGTGGGCACGGCGAGGTGTGGCGCGCCCGTGACACGCTGCTCGACCGGGTGGTCGCGGTCAAGACGGTACGGGCGGGGCTGGACGGCGACCCCGAGTTCGCGGCCCGCTTCCACGCCGAGGCCCGCTCCATGGCCACCGTGGACCATCCCGGCGTGGTGGCCGTGTTCGACTACGGGATCGCCGAGATGCCCGGGAGGCGCACGCCGTACCTGGTCATGCAGTACCTCGACGGCGAGCCGCTCCACCTGCTGCTGTCCCGCCGGGGGCGGATCGCCGCCGGGCCGACGATGGACCTGGTCGCGCAGGCCGCCGCGGCGCTCCAGGCGGCGCACGAGGCCGGCATCGTGCACCGGGATGTCAAACCCGGCAACCTCATGATCCGCCCCGACGGGACGGTCGTGCTCACCGATTTCGGCATCGCCAGGACGGCCGACGACCTGGGGCTGACCGCCTCCGGCATCGTGCTGGGCACCGCCACCTACTGCGCGCCCGAACAGGCCGAGGGCGACGCGCCCACCCCGGCGATGGACGTGTACGCGCTGGGCGTGGTCGCGTACGAGTGCCTGGCGGGGCGGGCGCCCTTCGACGGCGAGAGCGCGGTGGCGATCGCGCTCAAGCATCTGCACGAGATGCCTCCGCCGTTGCCCGCCGACGTGCCGGTGGCGGTCGCCGAGGTCGTCAAGCGCGCCCTGGCCAAGGATCCGGATGATCGCTGGCCCACCGCCGCCGCCTTCGCCGCCGCGGCCCGCGCCCTCGCGGGCGACGCCGGGCGTCCTCTGGCGGACGGGCAGCCCGCGGGCCGGGGCGCGGCGGCGGACGGGCGCGGGACCGGCGCCTCCGGCGGCAGTGCGGCGGTCGCGCCACGAGGCGCCGCGTCGGCCGCGGACGCCAGGACGACCTCAGCGGGAACGGGGGAGCGGGGCGCCGCGCGTGACGGCGGGACGACCGGCAGAGCGCGCGCCATCCCTGCTACCGTGCCGGGCCGGGATCGCGCCGATGGGCCGGACCGGGGGCGTGCCGCCGGGGCGGGGCAGGATCGTGTCGGCGGGCCGGGGCGGGATGGTGCCGGTGCGGGGCGGGCTCCGGCTGCCGGGATGCGGAGGTCGCGTCGTGCCGGGATCGGGGCGCTGGCCGTGGGAGGCGGGCTCGCCGCGGCGCTGATCGCGGGTGCGGCGGTGTCGTGGAGCCTGATGCGGGACACCCCGCCCTCCACGGCGGCGTTGCAGGCGCGCATCGAGGAACAGCCGCCGTCCGCCCAGGCGGAACCCTCACTGGAGCCCATGACGGACACGGAGGACGGCGAAGTCCGCGACAAGCCCCCGACCTCGGAATCCTCGGCGGACCCCGGCAGGTCCACGGAGTCCGGCACCACCGAAGATCCGAAGACGCCCACGGAATCCCGTGACCCCGCCCCGGCCCCGGGCGTGCTCGCCGGTGGCATCGTCCACGTCGGCGGCGCCTCTCCCAGCCCGTCCGGCGCCGCCGACGGCTACCGGCCCGGCCTGGTCGAGGTCTACACCGCCAAAGGTCGGCGGGTGGCCGAGCAGCGCTCGGACCGGCGCGGCTTCCGCTTCTCGCTCCCACCGGGCGGTTACCGCCTCCAGACCGACCTGGGCGACGAGACGTGCTCGACGAAGGCCGAGGTCGAATCCGGCCGGACCACCCGCGTGGACCTGAAGTGCACCATCGCCCAACCCCCGCCGAGCCCCGTCTTCCTGACCGCAGGACTCAAGGACGTGGCCGGAGACGTCAAGGAAGGCCCGAACGCGGGCGAGGCGCCGCCGTACGCCGACCTCCTGAGCGCGGCCACGAAGGCCGGCGAGGACGGCGTGACCCTCGAGTTCGTCACCGCCGGCCCCGTCCCCACGGCCGTGCCCTCAGAGGGGGACACCCGCCGCCACTGGGCGGCCTCCTTCGAGCAGGGCGGCAGGACGGCGACCCTGTCGATCACCGGCGTGAAGGGCACGTGGACCGTCCAGTGGGCGGCGAAGGACGGCAAGACGGGCCTGCCGGACAAGGCGGATCAGGCGACGGCGCCGGCCAAGCCCGTGATCTCGGGCCCGCGCGTCTCCGTCGCACTCGGCCCGAAGGCGCCGCTGAAGGCGGCCCCGATCGACTTCACCAAGCCCTACCGGATCGTCGCCGCCGAGTCGCACGTGGTCCAGGTGTCCCACGGCTGGTCGGACACCGCCCCCTGATCCGGTCAGGAGGTGGGCGACGGGCTCGGTGACGGGCTCGGTGTCCCGGGCTGCGTCGGGGTCGGTGACGGGCTCGCCGGCGCGGTGCCCGGGGCGGTGGGGGAGGGCGAGCCGGGCGGAGAGGGGCTGATGGTCGCGTACTGGCCGGTCCGCTCCTTGATCGGGACGTTCAGGCGGAGGGGCTCGGCGCCGCTGAAGACGAAGGTCATCGGCACGGTGGTGCCGCGCACGCCGGTCACCCGCACCGTGCCGAGGGGCTGCTCGCCGACGCCGACGGGCTGGTTGGGAGGCACGGTGACGGGACCGGGGAGCTGCACCGACCCGCCGCCCTCAACGGTGATCCGCTCCAGCCGCACCGGCTCCCGGCCGTCGTTGATCAGCACCCCGTACAGCGTCTGCTCCGGGGCGGGCGAGGCCGGATCCGTGCCGCCGAGGAGGAAGACGTTGCGGACCTTCACCCTCCCCACGTCGGCGTTGGCCCCTTCGTTCTGGGGCACGTCCTGCGCGGTCGTGTCGAACCCCGCGAGCGCGCAACCTGCGGCGGCGGCCGCCAGGACCGCGGCGATCACGGCAGAGGCGATGGGACGCATCGCTATGCCCTCCTCTCGGCACCCCTCGTCGCCCCATGGCTACCCCTGAACACCAGGCTGAACCCAGTGACCACTACCAAGAGTTCATGTAGCGTCACGAGCGAAGCGGGACCCTACCGGAGGAGCGGTAGATGGTTGAGGAACGGGCGCTCGACGCGACAGGTCAGCAGAAGAGACGGCAGCTGGTCCGGGCGGTCATCGCCTCGGCCGTGGGCACCTCGATCGAATGGTACGACTTCTTCCTCTACGGCTTCGCCGCCAGCACGATCTTCGCGGAGCTGTTCTTCCCGACGAGTGACCCGACCACGGGCCTGCTGCTGGCGCTCGGCACGTACTTCGGCGGTTTCGCCGCCCGCCCGATCGGCGCGGCGATCTTCGGCCACTACGGCGACCGCATCGGCCGCAAGGCCACCCTGATCATCACGCTCCTGACCATGGGCGTCGCCACGGCGCTGGTGGGCCTGGTGCCGACGTACGACCAGATCGGCATCTGGGGCGGCATCCTGCTCACCGTCCTGCGCCTGCTCCAGGGCATCAGCGTCGGCGGCGAATGGGGCGGGTCCGTCCTGCTCGCCACCGAGTGGGGCAAGTCGCGCGGCGGGCGGCGCGGGTTCCTCGGCAGCTGGCCGCAGTTCGGGGTGCCGGTCGGCCTGGTGCTCGGCTATCTGGCGCTGCAGGTGTTCCAGCCGGTGGACCCCTACTGGGGCTGGCGCATCCCGTTCCTGCTCAGCATCGTGATGGCCGGCGTCGGCCTCTACATCAGGCTCGGCATCCTGGAGACCCCGGTCTTCACCAAGGTCCTCATGGAGAACAAGGTCGAGCGCGTCCCCGTACGCGAGGTCATCGTCAGGAACTGGCGGGAGATCGTGCTGAGCGCGCTGCTGCGCACCGGGCAGCAGGCGCCGTTCTACGTCTTCACCGTCTTCATCCTGACCTACGCCACCAAGACGCTGGGCTTCGCGCCCTCCGACGTCTACACGTACGTCATCGTGGCCGGCGTCGTCTCCCTCTTCACCGTGCCGTTCTGGGGCTACATCTCCGACGTCGTGGGCCGCAGACGCCTGTACATCGTGGGCGCCGCCGCCATGGTCGTCTGGTCCTTCATCTACTGGCCGCTGCTGGACACGCGGGTGCCGTCGCTGGTCTTCCTGGCCATCGTGCTGGCCGCGCCGATCCACGACATCCAGTACGGCCCGCAGGCCACGTTCATCGCCGAGAGCTTCACCGGGCGGCTGCGCTACAGCGGGGCCTCGCTCGGCTATCAGCTGGCGTCCGTCACGGCGGGCGGGCCCGCACCGCTGATCGCGGTCTGGCTGTACGCGACGTACCAGAGCTCGTTCGCCATCGCCGTCTACATGGCCATCTGCGCGTTGATCAGCGTGGTGGCGGCGTTCGCGCTGAAGGACCGCTCGCAGCACGACTACGCCGTCGAGTACGACGAGCCGCAGCCCTCGGCGAGCTGAGCGGATCGTCGAGGCGCCCGGCCGCCGGCTCAGCCGCAGTGGCGGCCGCCCGGCTTCGGCAGGTCCAGGGCCGGGTTCCGGTCGAAGAAGCCGACCGGCCGGAGGGTGAAGCCGCAGCTCTCGGCCGGCATGACCGGCCAGTCCTCAGGGCGGGGCACGTGCGTGATCCCGAACGTGTGCCACAACACCACGTCCGCGCCGTCCAGGTCGCGATCCCGCGCCACCCACGCCGGCAGCCCGTCCTGCCCCCGGCTCTGGTTGACGTAGTCGCCGGCCGGGTAACGCTCGGCGGGGTCGTACCTGGTCACCCACAGATGCTTGGTGGCGAACGCGGCGCGGCGCGCGATCGACGAGCTCCCGTCCGCGAGCAGCGTCGGCCGCCCCTGCGGGACCAGCGCGTACGCCACGGGCCGGCCCAGCCGGTTGGCCACCGCCGGGTTGCTGACCTGCCAGGAGCGCCCCGACGCGGGCGCGGCCAGGCGGGCGGCCTCCGCCTCGGTACGCAGCCGCGTCGCCGTCGTGGTGAAGGCGTTGCCGTACGGATTGCCCTCACCCGGCCCCACCCGGGCGAGCTCGACCTCGTCCACGGCGTTCGTCACCCCGTCGACCATCATGTCCAGCCGGGCGCAGAACAGGTGCTGGTGTAACGGGGCGCCGAGGCCGGGCGCGACCTCGCTCGCGTACCGGCCGTCCTCGTACGCCGAGGTGAACAGCACGCCCGTCGACTTGCACTCGAACCGGATGCCGCCGTCCAGGTAGAGGTGCCAGTAGAAGCCGTAGTCGTAGTTGCCCACGGTGGCGAAGTACGACACGACGAGGCGGCGCGAGCGGCGGGTCTCGGCCGATCCCGTGAACAGGTCGCTGTGCTTCCACAGCACGCCCTGGTCCTCCTCGTGCAGGCAGATGGCGTTCTCGATCGTGTACGGCTCGCCGTGGTCGTCGGCGAGGACCGCGTCGAGGTAGGTGATCTCGCCGAGGCAGTCGCAGCCCAGGACCAGCGAGTTGGCCATCTTGCCGAGGGAGTACTCGCCGGCGTCGAAGTAGTTCTGCCAGAACCGGGCGGGTGCGGGGTCGGCGTACGGCACCACCATCTCGGCGATCGAGGCCCGGTAGAGAATCGGGCGCTCGCGGTCGCCGTCGCGGAACGTCACCTGGTGCAGCACCAGGCCCTCGCGCGGATCGAAGCCGAGCCGCAGCCGCCAGTTCTCCCACTCCACCACGTCGCCCTCGACGGTGAAGCTCGGCCCCTCCGGCTGGGTGATCTCGAGGGGCTTGAGCGTGGTGCGCGCCGGGCCGGTGAAGCTCTCGTCGTCGAAGTTGCCCTCCTCCTGCGGCACGGGCGCGAGCCGGTGGTCGAGGAGTTCGACGACCCGCCGCTCGATCAGGTCGACGTACGCGACGAGGCCGTCCACCGGGTGAGCCCACGGGTGGTCCTCGGGGCGGTGCTTGACGAACGTGAGCACCCGCAGCAGGCGGCGGCCCCGCTCGCCGGGCAGGTCGAAGTCGCCGGCCGACAGCGGGCAGGGGCAGGCCAGCTCCAGGTCCGTGACGCCGCGCCGGGCCATCGCCGCCCGCCACGCCGGGTCGGCCTTGACGACGGCGTCGACGAGGGCGTACTCCTCGATCATGATGGGCGGCTGGCCCTCGGCCGCCGGGTCGAGGTCACGCCGGCGCACCAGCTTGTCCTGGGTGAGGGAGACGACGGCCTCCGCGCAGGCGCCGGTCGCGGTGTCGAGCAGCACGCTGAAGACCTGCCGCTCCGGCGCGGCGTCGCCGGTGAAGGCCAGGACCTCGCTCTTGGGCGGCTCGTGCAACTGGACGAGCGGGAACCGGGTGTCCGGCCCCACCAGGCCCGCCTGGGCCAGGACGGAGCGGTTGTGCCGGATCTCGCCGGCGGTGAGCCGGTCGAGGGGATGGGTTGCCTGCGAGTCCGTCATGTCGTGGGCTCCTCCTGCCGCCGTCTGCCGGGGTTCGTCGGACAGCACCGACCACCCTGTTCATCTGCTCGGGGGCTCCCGCCGTTCCACGGATCCCGATCGAAGGCCTCACAGGCGAAAATTTTCTACGGAAAGGTTATTCCGGTATTCTTTATCGTAAGTTACGGTGGCTGTAGAGAGCTTTGGTCCGATCCTTACGTGGCAGACAGGGAGGCTGCGATGTCGCTTGCGCAGCACCCGGTCCGGGCGCATGCCGCCCCAGGCCGGCGGCGCCCCTCGAGTCGGCTGGACATGCGCTATTCCTCCGGAGAGGCGGGAGAAAAGGCCATGGAGGGGACGGTCCCTGAGGAGGGACGCGACGGTTCCGGTGCGACGCGGGCCGTCGGCGAACAGGTGCTGTACGCCGACAACCTCGTGAGCGTCACCTGCACCGTGCTGTCGGGCCTCGCGCTGGTGCGGGTCGCCGGCGAGGTCGACCACTCCAACAGCGCCGAGCTGGTCCGCGTGCTGGAGCAGGCCCGGGGGATCGGCGACCGCCTCGTCGTCGACGTCGGCCGGGTGACCTTCATCGACGTCACGGGGACCAGGGCGCTGGTGGCGTTCATCGGCAAGGACGGCGCCCGCGTCAGGAACGTCCCGCACCAGATGGGCCGTCTGCTGCGGCTCATGCAGCTGCCGTCGTTCGACGGGCCCAGGCGGTGAGGGAGACTCACTCGGGCGGGCGGCGGTGCTCGCCGACGAGGTGGCCGTTGTGCCGGATCCGGGCCGCGTCGTACGGGCTGCTCGGACGGGTGACGATGGACTCGGCGATGCTGTCGGCGTGCATCCGATCGACGCCCCAGCCCACCGTGTGCCAGCTCCCCTGCCCGTCCTCGCCGGTGGAGTCCAGTACGGCGATCTCGAAGAGCTGGGCGGCCGGAGCCGGGGTGCAGGAGACATGTCCGGTGCCCACACCGGTCCGTCGGCCGTCGATACCCGGCTGTTCCATGTGGATCTCCCTTCTGCCCTTGACGATCTCGTCGGCGACGAGGGCCGCACGATTCCGGAACAAGGTCATACCCGGCTTCGGGCACGGAAACATCAGCGCCGGCGCGTATCGATCAGCCGGAGCCTGGGGAACATCAATCTGCAGGCCGGATACCAGAAGAAGAGTTCGCTATAAAATCTTCTGGCGAAGAGCCTCATGTCTCGATGGGAGGGCTGAGGTCCTGCCAGAGCCAGGAGCGTGAGATTTCGATGAGCAGCAACGAGGATCGTCCTTCCTCCTCCTGGACCTTCCTCACTCACCATGCCAGGGTCCTGATGGAGATCGCCCGTGATCCCGAGGCGCGGCTGCGCGACATCGCCGCCGACATCGGCATCACCGAGCGGGCCGTGCAGGGCATCGTGTCCGACCTGCACGCGGGCGGCTACGTGACGCGCGAGCGCGTGGGCCGGCGCAACCGCTACAGCCTCAACCTCGACCGGAGCTTCCGCTACCCGACCGAGGCCAACGTGCCCGTCCGCCTCCTCATCGAGATGTTCACGCAGCACGACCTCTGGCGACAGCGCTTCGACCGCTCCGACCGGGAGTCGAGCTCCCACTGACCGGGGCCGCCGCGACAGCCGCGTGGCCGGCGGCGGCGGCCCCGGTCGCGCGCTCAGCCCCAGACCTTCTGCGCGGTGTCCACGACGAGCTCCAGCTTGCGCCGCTCCTCGTCCACGGTGAGCAGGTTGCCCCTGGCCGTGGAGGCGAAGCCGCACTGCGGGCTGATCGCGAGGTTCTCCGGCGGCACGTACGCGGCGGCCTCGTCGATGCGGCGGCGCAGCTCGTCCTGGGACTCTAGGTTCGGGGTCTTGGACGAGATCAGCCCGAGGACGACGGTGGTGCCCCGGGGGACGAAGCGCAGCGGTTCGAAGCCGCCGGCCCGCTCGCTGTCGTACTCGAGCAGGAACCGGTCCACCGGGACCTCGCCGAACAGCCGCTCGGCGATCGGCTCGTAGCCGCCCTTGGACATCCACGCGCTGCGGTTGTTGCCCCTGCAGATGTGCATGCCGACCGTGACCTCCGGGTTCATGGCCTTGGTCGCGCGCACCAGCTCGGCGTCGATCGCGACCGTCGACTCGAGGAGGCTCTCCGGGTCCGGGGCGGCGGGCCCGAAGATGCGTGCGCGGAAGTCCGGGTCGATCACGAAGTTGTAGCTCAGCGAGTCCAGCTGGATCCAGTTCACCCCGAGGTCCAGCAGGCCCTCGATCTCCTTGATCCGCAGCGCGACGAGGTCGCGCATCATGTCGGCGGGCGTGGGGTAGGCGGCCTGGCTGATGTCGGGCCGCCACAGGAGGTTCCCCATCGAGGAGCTCATCATCGTGATCTTGAACTGGCCGGGCGCGTGCCGGGCCAGGAAGTCGGCCTCTACGGCGGTGAGGCGCGCCTTCTGGGTGAGCTTCTCCTTCGCGGCCACCATCTGGAACGCCGTCTCGTCGGGCGGCGCCATCGTGCCGTCGTCACGGAACCACGCCGAGCTGGGCGCCTCCACGGGCACCACCCCGCCCAGCGACTCCAGCAGCCCGGCCATCCACGTGGCCCGCCGCATCTCGCCGTCCGTGAAGACCTCGATCCCGGCCTCGCGCTGGAGCTGGATCGCGGCCAGCACCGCGTCGTCCTCCAGCTTCGTCAGCTGCTCGTCGCTCAGCTCGCCCCTATCGCGCGCCGCCCTGGCATGCAGCAGCTCGGGTGGCCGTAGCAGGCTCCCGACGTGCTCGGCGTGGTGGTTCGCGGGCATACTTCCTCCTCGGTGTCAGGGACGCGGGAGACCGGTGGCGCCCGCGCCGGCCGTGAGGTGAGAGTCCACCCGCCACTCTCCGCCGACAGGGGAGCGCCGTCCACCCCCTGCCGCTCGCGCGGCGGCCGCGGGACGGTGCTCGGGGACGTGCGGCCGTGATCTCTTCGTGATCTAATATGGTGATAAATCGGGATTCTTGGGGAATCACAGACCCGAAGTCCAGCAGAGGGCTTCGACTCACGCGAAAACGTGACGTGCCTCTGCCTGGGCTTTTCCATGTGCAGGGGCGCCTCAGACTTACTCTCGGAGTATGAGATGGCAGTCCTGGAGATCGCACTTGAGGAAATGACCGCCGAGCAGCTCCTGGCCGAGCTGAATCGGCCGGAGACCACGGAGTTGCAGCGGGACCGCATCCGCGAGCGCCTGGTGGAAATGTACGCCGGTCTGGTCAACGAGATCACCCGCCGCTACTACTACCGCGGCGAGCCCATGGAGGACCTGCGCCAGGCCGCGTACGTCGGCCTCATGAAGGCCATCAACGGTTTCGACCCGGAGCTCGGGCACGAGTTCCGCGGCTACGCGATGATCACGATGGTGGGAGAGGTCAAGCGCCACTTCCGTGACCGAACCTGGGCCATCAGAGTGCCGCGTGTCTACCAGGAGCGGCGCCTGGAGCTCAACAAGGCCACCGCCGAGCTCACGCAGACCCTCGGCCACGCGCCGACCGTCGCGGAGCTGGCCGACAAGATGGGCATCTCGGAGGAGGACGTGCTCCTCACGCTGGACGCCTCGTCCGCGTACAACACGCTGTCGCTGGACGCCCCGGTCGGCGGGGAGGAGGACGCGGCCGACCTGGGCGACTTCCTTCCCGCCCAGGACGACTCGCTGGACGACATGCTGGGCAGGTACGCGGTCAAGCCGCTCATCGACGCGCTGCCGGACCGGGAGCGGAACATCCTGCTCATGCGCTTCTACGGCAACATGACGCAGTCCGAGATCGCGGCCGAGTTCGGCATCTCGCAGATGCACGTCTCGCGCATCCTGCGCGCCGTGCTCGCCAAGCTGCGCGCGGCCCTGCAGGACTGACCCGGTCCCGGAGGTTCGTCACGGCCACCTCGCGCCGCCCGACCCTGGGCGGCGCTGGAAGCCCGCCGTGAGCCGTCAGCCGGTGCGCCAGTCTCCCGAGCCGAGTGCGCCGGCGGCCTGCGGTCCCATCAGTCCCAGGGCGCCGTCGACGAACACCGTCGCCCCCGTAACGTACGAGGCCGCGGGGCCGGCGAGGAAGGACACGACCGCGGCCACCTCGCGGGCGTCGCCCGGCCGGGGGATGGGATAGCCCGGCCGGCTGCCCACCTGCGGCGGCACGTCCTCCTGGCCGGTCATCGGCGTGGCGATCTCGCCGGGTGCCACGGTGTTCACGGTGATGCCGTACTCGGCGAGCTCCAGCGCCAGCACCCGGCTGAGCATGCGCAGCCCGCCCTTGGCCGCGCAGTACGGGCCCGCGCCCACGCGCGGATACTCCTCGTGCACGCTGGTGACGTTGACGATGCGGCCGCCCCGTCCCGTCGCGACCATGCGCCTGGCGGCCCGCTGCGCGCACAGGAACGCGCCGTCGAGGTCCACCGCCAGGACCGACCGCCAGCGCTCGTAGCCCATCTCCAGCAGCGGCTCGCCGGTGCCGGTGCCGGCGTTGTTGACCAGCACGCCGAGCCCGCCCAGCTCCTCGGCCAGCTCGTCGACGACCGCCGCGGCGGCCTCCGGATCGGTCAGGTCGTGCCGGCGCACCGCCGGGGCCCGGCCGAGCCCGCGTACCAGCCCGGCTGTCTCCTCGGCGCCGTCCCGGTCGCTGTGGTAGGTGATGCCGACGTCGAACCCCAGCTCGGCCAGCGCCACGGCGGTGGCCTTGCCGATGCCCGAATCGGCCCCGGTGACAACCGCTACCTGGTCGTACATGTCGGTCATGTCGCTCAACTCCGGCTCAGGGCTACTCCGCCCCCGCTACCCGGCACTTCTCCCATCACACCCGCCGCGCCCGCTCGCTAGTCTCCTCGCATGAACGCTGACGTCATCGTCGTCGGGGCCGGGCTGGCCGGTCTGGTGGCGACCTGTGAGCTCGTCGCCAGGGGCAAGAGGGTCGCCCTGGTCGACCAGGAGAGCGCGGCCAACCTCGGCGGCCAGGCCCACTGGTCCTTCGGCGGCCTGTTCCTGGTCAACACGCCGGAGCAGCGGCGGCTGGGCGTGCGCGACTCCGTCGAGCTGGCCTGGAGCGACTGGCAGGCCAGCGCCCAGTTCGACCGGCTCGACGACGCCGACTCCTGGGCCGTGCGCTGGGCGCGGGCGTACGTCGAGTTCGCAGCGGGCGAGAAGCGCGCCTGGCTGGACGGTCTCGGCGTCAAGCTGCTGCCCACCGTCGGCTGGGCCGAGCGCGGCGGCCTGCGTGCGGACGGGCACGGCAACTCCGCGCCGCGCTTCCACATCGCCTGGGGCACCGGCCCCGGCGTGCTGGAGCCGTTCGTCCAGCGGGTCCGGCGGGCCGCGGCCGAGGGGCTGGTCGTCTTCCACCACCGTCACCAGGTCGACGAGCTGATCGTCTCCGGCGGCGCCGTCCAGGGCGTGCGCGGCACGCTGCTGGCCGAGGACGACGCGCCGCGCGGCGTCCCGTCCAACCGCGACAGAGTCGGCGACTTCGAGCTCACCGCCTCGGCGGTGATCGTCACGAGCGGCGGGATCGGCGCCAACCACGACCTGGTCCGCCGATACTGGCCGGAGCGGCTCGGATCCGCACCGCGCAGCATGCTCACCGGCGTGCCGGCTCACGTCGACGGGCGCATGCTGGAGATCAGCGCCGCGGCCGGGGCGCGGCTGGTCAACCGCGACCGCATGTGGCACTACACCGAGGGCGTGCGCAACTGGAGCCCGATCTGGCCCGGACACGGCATCCGGATCCTGCCGGGCCCCTCCTCCATGTGGTTCGACGCGCTCGGCCGCCGCCTGCCCGATCCCTGCCTGCCCGGCTACGACACGATGGCCACGCTGCGCCACCTGCGCAGCACGGGGCACGACCACTCCTGGTTCGTGCTCACCCAGAAGATCATCGAGAAGGAGTTCGCGCTGTCGGGCTCGGAGCAGAACCCCGACATCACCAGGAAGGACCGCCGGGCGTTCCTCCGCGAGCGGCTGGTCGGCAAGGGCGCGCCGGCCCCGGTGGAGGCCTTCAAGCGGAGCGGCGCCGACTTCGTCGTCGCCTCGACGCTGGAGGAGCTGGTCGCCGGGATGAACAAGCTGACCGATGAGCCGTTGCTCGACCCCGAGCTCGTACGCCGCCAGATCGTGGCGCGCGACCTCCAGCTGGCCAACCCCTACAGCAAGGACGCCCAGATCCAGGGCATCCGCAACGCCCGCCGCTACGTCGGCGACCGGCTGGGCCGCGTCGCCACCCCGCACCGGATCCTCGATCCGGCGGCCGGGCCCCTGATCGGCGTCATGCTGCACGTCCTCACCCGCAAGACGCTCGGCGGCATCCAGACCGACCTGGACGCGCGCGCCCTCGGCGCGGACGGCCGGCCGATCGAGGGGCTTTTCGCGGCGGGAGAGGTGGCCGGGTTCGGCGGCGGCGGGGTGCACGGCTACAACGCGCTGGAGGGCACGTTCCTCGGGGGCTGCCTGTTCTCCGGCCGAAAGGCCGGCCGGGCCGCCGCGCGGTGACCCGGCCGAGTGGTCATCCCTAGGTCCAGGTGACCGGCAACTTGTCGATGCTGTGGACCTCGCCCTCCGGTATGCCTATTCGAAGAAGCCGGTCACGCGGCGGATGCGGTCGCCCGCGAACTCGACGACGTCGTACCCGGTGGCCACGGGGGTGTCGGAGCCGGGAGCGCCGAGCCTCCAGGTGAACGACGCCGTGTCATGGTGGGCGCCGATCAGGGTGCCGAGGGTGAAGACCAGGTCGCCGAGCTGCTCGTGCGCCCGCCCGATCGCCCCGGAGAGCTCGCCGTGCCCGCTCAGGCCGGCGTAATCGGGGTCGGAGTAGACCGAGTCCTCCGTGAGCACGGCCTTGATCAGGGCCTCGCGGGCGGCGGCGTCGCGCTCGTTCCAGATGTCGAGGTACTTGAGGATGAGATCGTTGATCATGAGGTGATTCCTTCCAGAGTCGTGGTCGCGGGCTCCTGTGCGGCAGCGGTGGGGAGGGCGAGGGAGACGAGGCCGCCGAGGACGGTGACGGCCGCGGCCGCCCACCCGGCCGTTACCAGGCCGTCGAGCATCTCGGCCGGTGGCGCCGCGCCGGCGGTCAGCCCGGCGGTGGCGGCGGCCACGAAGACCGCCAGACCGATCGCGCCACCGACCTGCTCGGCGGTGGTGGCCAGGCCCGACGCCACGCCCTGCTCCCGGGGCGCCACCCCGGAGCCTGCCGCGGCGAACAGGGCGACGAAGGCGACGCCGCCGAAGAAGCCCCAGACGACGCTGCCGGGGAGCAGCGTCCAGAAGCCGCCGCCGGGCGTCATGCCGGCGGTCAGGACGGCGATTCCGGCGCCGGTGCCGAGCATGCCGGCGCTCAGCGTCGTACGGATCCCCCAGCGGCCGAGCATCACCGGCGCGGCCCTCAGCGCTGCGGCCATGCACACGAGGGTGAGCGGCAGGAACGTCAGCTCGGCCGCCAGGGCGCTGTAACCCAGGACCGGCTGCAGGTACGACGTGAGCACGTAGTAGCCGCCGCCCAGCGTGCCCTGGAACACGGCGATGACCGCCATCGTCGTGGCCAGGCCGCGGTCGCGCACCAGCCGCAGGGGGATGAGCGGGTCGCGGCTGCGCGACTCGACCAGCCACAGCAGGCCCAGCAACGCCACCCCGGCGGCCAGCGCCCCGGCGCCGTGCACCGTCCACCAACCGGCCTCCGGTCCGCTCGCCAGGCCGAACACCAGCAACGTGGAGCCCGCCGTGGCCAGCAACGCGCCGGGCACGTCGAAACCGCCGGAGCCGGCGACGCGACCCGGGTCGGCGGGGAGCAGCCTGGGCGCGGCGACGGCGGCGCCGACGGCCAGCGGGACGTTCACGAAGAACACCCACTCCCACCCCAGAGAGCTGGTCAGCACGCCGCCCAGCAGGGACCCTGCCGCCAGGCCCGCGCTGCCCGCCATGCCCCAGGCGCCGAGCGCCCGGTTGCGGGCCGCCCCCTCCGCGAATCCCCGGTAGATCAGTGCGAGGGTGGCCGGGGTGAGCAGGGCGCCGCCGACGCCCTGCACGGCGCGGGCGGCGACCATCAGGCCCGAATCCGTCGCCAGGCCGCCGGCCATGGAGGCGACGCCGTACAGGGTCAGGCCGAGCACGAACCTGCGGCGGGCGCCGAGCTTGTCGACGGCCCGCCCGCCGAGCAGCAGCAACCCGCCCAGGCCGATGGCGTACGCGCTGACCACCCACTGCACGGACTGCGCGCTGAAGCCGAGGGCCGAGCCGATGTCGGGCAGCGCCACATAAACGATGTTGTAGTCCAGAGCCACGATGAGCTGCGTGAACGCCAGCAGTGCCAGCCGGAGCCCCGGACGGTCCGCGGGGGCGCTCATGACACTCTTCCTACACAGCGATTGGTCTCCGTCGATCGCGCTCGGGCTCATGGCGGCCGGCGGCACCGACGCCATCTCGTTGCGCGCCATCGCCAGGGAGATGGGCATGACCGCGGGCGCGATCTACAGCTACTACGCCACCCGCGACGACCTGATCACCACGCTCATCGGCGACCTCTACACCGAGCTGGTCGACGCGGCCGAGGTGGCGCGCGACGCCTTGCCCGCCGACGATCCCGGCGGGCGGATCGTGGCCTGGGCGCAGACCGTGCGCGAGTGGGCGCTGGCCAATCCGGAGGGCTTCCGGCTCATCTACGGAGACCCGGTCCCGGGCTACCGGCCGCCTGAGGACGGTCCTGCGCGGGAGGCCGAGCACCGCGCCTGCACCGGGCTCACGGGCCTGGTCGCGGCAGCCTGGCCGGAGGCGAGCAGCCACGCCGGAGGCGGCGACTACGACTGGTCCGACTTCGATCCCGGCCTGGTCGGCGACGTCTAGAAGGCCTTTCCCGGCCTGCCGCCGGCCGCGCTCGCGCTCACGCTGCGCGTATGGGGGCGCATGCACGGACTCGTCGCCCTGGAGATCTACGGCCATCTGCGTGGGCTGGCCCGCGACCCGGCGGCGATCTACCGCGACGAGATGATCGACCTGATCGCCTCTCTCGGCCTGCGCCCGCCGCGGTGATGTGCTTCCGCGGAGCCGTGGGGAGCGATGGCGGCGATCAGGTGAGGGCTCCGGCCAGAGGAGGCTGACGCCGGCCGGCGGGTGGTGTTCCGGGGGGTGCGCGCGTGGGGTCGCGCAGGCTCATCGTGTTGGGTCGGCGGGCGGCGGCCGCGGCTGGGGGCGTGGCCGCCGCGGGATTCGGTCAGAGGGCGTCGGTGTTCTGCGCGGCCTGGTAGACGGCCATGGCCTCGTTCCCGAAGAAGGGACCGAACATGAAGTCGGGGGCGAAGTTGTACTTGAAGCTGTTGACGGAGTTCACCCAGCCGCGCCCGGTGGACTCGTCGAAGCCCTGGAACCACGGCCCGCCGCTCGACCCGCCCGTCATGTTGCACCGCAGCCCGAGGTCCTCGGTCATGACGGTGTCGTCGAACGAGCGCCCGCTGCAGTAGATCAGCCTGGAGCCGTCGAACGGCTCCGCCGCCGGATAGCCGAACGAGAACATCTGCCGCCGCCTGGGCTGGTTGAACGCGATCCCCTGCCCGCCCACGACGTCGGTGAGCGAGCGCCCCTGCAGCGGCGCCACCACGGCCGCGGCGATGTCGAAGTTGATGTCCTCTCGAGCGTTCCACTGCGGGGTGGTCAGCAGCCTGGTGGCCACCCAGGTGCCGAACGGGCGCCGGCCGCGGTCGAACCCGGGGACGAACACCCAGTTCCGGTGCGCTGCGCCGTTCAGCCTCACGCAGTGCCCGGCGGTCATCACGACGCTCTCGTTGGCGCTGGTCACGGCCGTCCCCGAGCAGGAGGACGCGCGGCCGTCCGCCGTGGTGAAGAACACCCGCCCGACCGTCCGCACGACCGCGCCGCCGTCGGTCCAGCGCAGTCCGGGGCTGTTGGGGATCAAGGTCCGCTGCTGCGAGGCGGAGGCCGAGACGGGCTGGACCGAGAACGGGGTGCCGCGGGTCGTGGAGGCGCCGCCGAAGGACCACGGGTTGCTCCGGGTCGTCGTGGACGCGGCGCTGCGGGTCGCCCATGGGTCACCCTCGGTCGGCCCGTCCCACTGACTGGCGCGGCGCGGCGCCTCGGCCGCCAACGGCTGGGCCGCCACCATGCGCTGCGGCGTCCAGTAATCCAGGACGGTCTTGCGCTCCGACCAAGAGTCCGCACCGGACCAGCTCACGGGCCTGCGATCGAGGCCGGTCGAGGCACTGGCCTGGGCGGCGCCCGCCGGGACCAGGGCGCCCGCGATGGTGAGCGCGACGGCGGACAGCAGAGCGACTCTGCGGTGCATACGTACCTCCCGAAACCGGATGCTTGCGGCAAGAGGTACGTACGGCGATGTAAATCTTCCTCAAATCATGCGCATTTGGATATGCGTTGACCGGCGGCGGGCCTCCGCGGCGCTGTGCTATGGGGAGAGCGCGGCCGTGCGGAGGGCCTCGGCGAGGCAGGCGGCCGGTTCCGGCAGCGGCCCGGGCAGCCTCGCCAGGAGGAGGCGCCGCTGCTCCCGCGGCCCGCCGCGCACCGGGAGGACGCGCACTCCGGGCGGCACGGCGGCGGCGAGCGCGACCGGGACGGTGGTGAGGCCGCAACCGGCGGCGACGAGGTTGAGCTTGGCCAGCCAGTCGCGGGCCACATGGGCGATCTCGGGGCGCTCGTCCAGGCCGGGCCAGACGCCCAAGGTCGCGCTGTCGCCCGCGGCGGCGCGAGGACTGGCGATCCAGCGCTGTCCGTGCAGGTCGGCCACGTCGACGTAGTCACCGCGCGCGAGGGGGTGAGAGGCCGGTACGGCCACGCGGAGGCTGCGTTCGGTGAGGATCCGCAGCTCCAGCGGCGGCGTCTCGGTGTCGGGCGGGCGGAACGGCGGGCTGGAGGCCAGGAGGGCCAGGTCCAGCGTGCCGGCCCGCAGGGCGCGGATCAGCGTCGCCGTGCTTCCCTCCCTGGTGGTGACGGTGATCGCGGGATGCGAGTGGCGCAGGGCGGCCAGGGCCCGGGGGAGCAGGACGCCGCCCGCGCTGGCGAACCAGCCGAGGCGTACCGTGCCCGGCTCGTCGGGCAGGCCGGCGAGCTCGCGCGCCCCGGCGTCCACCTGGTCGACCACGGCGGCGGCGCGGTACAGCACGATCCGTCCCGCGGCGGTCAGGCGGACGCCGTCGTGGCGGCGCTCCAGGAGGGGAGCGCCCGCGGCGCGCTCGAGCGAGGCGATCTGGCGGGAGACGGCTGACTGCGTGTAGCCGAGGGCGGTGGCGGCCGCGGTGAGCGTGCCGCGCTCGGCCACCTCGCGGAAGACCCGCAGCGCGGTGAGCGAGGCGTCGGTGAGGGCCATGAGGGTTACGCATACCAGACTTGAGAAACTTTCGCTGGCGGCATGGCCCCCCGGCTTCTTAGCCTGACCCGTACCGACGGAAGGGATTGAGCATGAGCGGCAGCACGTCCAAGGTGGCCCTGGTGACCGGCGCGACGCAGGGACTGGGTCTCGCACTGGTCGAAGGGCTGGCTCGGCGGCTCGGCCCGGCGGACACCGTCTACCTCACCGGGCGCGATGCCGGCCGCGTGGCGCAGGCCGTCGGCACGATGCCCGCCGCCGGCGCCCGGGTGCGCGGCGAGCTGCTCGACGTCGCCGACCCCGAGGCCGCCGCCAAGCTCGCCGACCGGCTCCGGGAGCGGCACGGCGGGGTGGACGTCGTGTTCGGCAACGCCGTCATGCGCGTCGGTCCCGACGACGACCTCGCACGCTGATAGAGACCTATGTCGAGGTCAACAACTTCGGCACCACCCGGCTCATGCGCGCCTTCGCCCCGCTGCTCCGTGACGGCGGACGGCTCGTCATCGTCGCCAGCACGCTCGGGACGCTGCACTACCTGGCGCCCGTGCTGCACGACCGCTTCGACGGCCTGACGTCGCTCGACGAGGTGGACGCGCAGGTGGCGGCATGGCGCGACGCCGTCAAGGACGGCAGTGCCCGCGCCGGCGCCTGGCCCGGCTTCGTCAACATCCCCTCGAAGATCGCCCAGGTCGCCGCCGTACGTGCCCTGGCCGGGCAGCGGCGTGCCGAGGACGCCCGCCGCGGCATCCTCCTCGCCTCCGTCTGCCCAGGGATGATCAACACCCCCACCTCCGCCCTGTGGTGGGACGTCAGCGGCGCCGCCACCCCCGCGCAGGCCGCCGTACCCCTCCTGGACCTCGCGCTCGGCCCCGTCGACCCGGCCCACTACGGCCAGCTCGTCCGCTACGGCATGGTCCTGCCCTGGAGACCCTTTTGAACCGAACAAAGTTCTATAGGATGGGGTGATGACGGACATCTTTGATGATCTGGCTGCCGAGTATCGCCAGTTGGACGCGGTGCTGGAGTCCCTGACCCCGGAGCAGTGGTCCCAGGCCTCCGCCGCCGAGGGCTGGACCGTCGCCGACGTCGTCCTGCACCTCGCCCAGACCGAGGAGGCGGTCACCGCTCCCGCGATCACGGAGGCGAAGGCGTTCCTTCCCTCCGCCGAGGCCACCGTGGACGGCATGGCGGACGAGATGGTCGCCGCCGAGCGCGGCATGCCTCCGGCCGACCTGCTGGCGCGCTGGCGCAAAGCCGCCTTCGCCACCCCCGGCGCGCTGCGCGCCCATCCGCCCGGCACGCGCCTGTCGTGGGTCCGGACCCCGCTGTCCCCGCGTACCCTCGCCACCACCAGGATCGCCGAGCACTGGGCCCACGCCCTGGACATCACCGTCCCGCTCGGCCTCGCGTACCCGGACACGGCGCGGCTGCGTCACGTGGCCTGGCTGGCCCACCGCACGTTGCCGTACGCCTTCGCCGTCGCCGGGCTCCCCGACGTTCCCGTCTTCTGCGACCTCACCGCACCGGACGGAAACCGCTGGACCTTCGGCGACCCGGACGCGCCCAACCGGATCACGGGCCCGGCCTCGGAGTTCTGCCGCGTCGGCGCCCGCCGCCTCACGCCCGAGCAGACCGGCCTGGTCGCCGAGGGCCCGAACGCCGCCGACGCACTCCGCGTCGTCCGCAACTACGCCGCCTGACCCCGCTCCAGGCCGGGGTCGCCCACCGGGAAACGGGCCTTTCTGTCGTGCCGCGCGGTGAGGTAGGGAAGGAGGTGACGCCACGACCCAGGACCATCCTCGGGAGGACACCGAATGCCGTACATCGAGCTGGGCAACGACGCTCCGGGAATCGTCGGGCTGCTGCGGTACCGCCCCGAGACCGGCAGGGTGCTCAACGAACTGGCCGAGATCCTGCTGCGCGGGGACAACACCCTGTCGCGGGGCGAGCGGGAGCTCATCGCCTCGTACGTCTCCACGCTCAACGAGTGCCGCTTCTGCGCGATGTCCCACGGCGCGTTCGCCGCCGCCCAGCTTCCAGGAGGCGACGAGGTCGTGGCCCACGCCTGCTCGGCCCCCGACACCGCCCCCATCTCCGACAAGCTGCGGGCCCTGCTCGGCATCGCGGCGGCCGTGCGGCGGAGCGGCAACGCCGTCACCCCCGAGGACGTCGAGGCCGCCAGGAAGGCCGGGGCCACGGACGCCGAGATCCATGACACGGTGCTGATCGCCGCCGCGTTCTGCATGTACAACCGGTACGTGGACGGCCTGGCCACCGTCGCTCCCGAGGACCCCGAGATGTACGCCCGCCGCGCCTCCCACATCGTCGCCCACGGCTACCTCCCCACCGCCTGACCGTGCTGACCAGGCCGTTTCACGCCGCCGCTTGACGGACGGGAGACGGGCCGGTAATGTCCCCCACCCCTAGCGACGCCTTCGGAGCTGCGGGTGGGGGTTCACCCACCGGCTCTCTGGAGGCTCCTCGATGTCCAGCGGTTCGCCGCTCCGGCGGCGCGACTTCCGCCTTCTCCTTCTCGGACAGACCACCAGCCAGCTCGGCACGCAGGTCAGCGGCGTGGCCATCCCGCTGCTCGCCGTCGTGACCCTCGGCGCCTCGCCGTTGGAGCTCGGCCTCGTCACGGCGGCGGGAACCGTCGCGTTCGCGCTGATCGGCCTGCCGGCCGGCGCGTGGCTCGACCGATGGCGCCGCAGGCCCGTCCTCGTCGCCAGTGACGTGGCCCGCGCCGTGCTCCTGGCCACGATCCCCCTCGCCGCCCTGCTCGGCCGGCTGACCATCGCGCACCTGGTGGTCGTGTCGCTGCTGGCCGGTGTCGCCAGGGTCTTCTTCGACGTCGGCTACCAGAGCTACCTCCCGTCCGTCGTCGGCCGGACCGGTCTGCTCGCCGGCAACTCGGCCATGGAGACCGTCCGCGCCTGCGGCCAGGTGGCCGGACCGGGCGTCGGAGGATGGGCGGTCACGGTGCTGGGCGCCGCGAACGTCGTCCTGGTCCAGGCCGTCACGTTCGCCGTGTCGGCCGCGTCGCTGCTGGCGATCGGGACCCGCGAGCCGGCCCCGTCACCGCGGCCGGGTTCGTCACCGCGGCCGGCCGGGCTCGGGGCGGAGATCGCGGAGGGCCTGGCGTTCGTCGCCCGGACCAGGCTCCTGCGCGCCATCGCGATCACCAGCGCCGCCGGCAACTTCTCCTTCGCGATCGCCTCTGCCGTGAGCATCGTCTTCATGGTCCGCACGCTCGGCCTGCCGCCTGCCGCTATCGGGCTGGTCCTCGCCGCGGGTTCGCTCGCCGCCCTGGCCGGCGCGGCCCTCACGCCCCGCCTCGCCCGGTGCGCCGGCTCGGCCCGGATCATCTGGTTGTCCCTGGCCGTGACCGGCCCGATCGCGCTGCTCGGGCCCCTGGCGCAGCCCGGCTGGGCGGTCGGCCTCATCGTGCTCGGCACGGCGGCCGGGGAGCTGGGACAGATCGTGTACGCCGTCACCAACGTCAGCCTGCGGCAGCGGCTGTGCCCCGAACGCCTGCTCGGCCGGGTCAACGCCACCATGCGCTTCCTGATGATGGGCCTGTTCCCCCTGGGCGCCCTGCTGGGCGGCCTCCTCGGGGAGGCGGTCGGACCGCGGCCGACGCTGTGGCTGGCGGGCGCGATCATCGTGTTGTCGCCGCTGCCGGTCCGCATGGCTCTGCGCGGTGCCCGCGACGTCGAGGACGTTCCTCCCTGGCCCGGCTCCTGAGCGCCCCATGAAGCGGGCATTCCCGGACCCGCACCGCGCCCCGTCCCGGACCCGCACCGCGCCCCGTCCCGGACCCGCGCCCCGCCCCCCCGGGGCCGCGGCCACCGCCGCAGCGCATGGTCCGCCGGCAGTGCAGGGCCCGCCGACAGTGCACGGGCCGCCTGCTGGCGCGGCGCGTGCAGCTGGCCGTGGCGGTTGCTCAACGTACAAGAGCGGGTGCATGTGCGCGGCCGCGCTACGGCATGCGCGACCAGCGGCGGCACGCGCGACCAGCGGCGGCGCGCCGGGGGAGCGGTGAGTGCTGCGGTGCTCAGCGTGCAGGGCTGGGCGCGTGTGGACGGGTTCCCCGCCGCGGTGGATCGCGGCAAGGAAGGCGTGGGAGCCGGGGTCAGATGGTGAACTCGACGCCCTGGGCCAGCGGCAACTCGCCGGAGTAGTTGATCGTGTTCGTGGCGCGGCGCATGTAGGCGCGCCACGCGTCCGAGCCGGACTCCCGCCCGCCGCCGGTCTCCTTCTCCCCGCCGAACGCCCCGCCGATCTCGGCCCCCGACGTGCCGATGTTGACGTTGACGATCCCGCAGTCGGAGCCCTCGGCCGACACGAACAGCTCGGCCTCCGCCTGGTCCCGGGTGAAGATGCTGGACGACAGCCCCTGGGGCACCGCGTTGTTGAGCGCGATGGCCTGCTCCAGCGTGTCGTACGGCATGACGTACAGGATGGGCGCGAACGTCTCCTGGGCCACGATCGGGGTCTGCTCCGGCATCCGCACCAGCGCCGGCTCGGCGTAGTACGCGTCCGGCGCCTGGTCGGCGAGCCGCCGACCGCCACCGGCCACCAGCGTGCCACCCTGCTCGAGGGCGGCGTCCAGCGCGTCGCGCATCGCCGCGTGCGCCCGCTCGTTGATCAACGGCCCCACCAGGGTGCCCGGCGCCAGCGGGTTGCCGATGGGCAGGCGCGCGTAGGCGTCGGCGAGGCGCTCGACGAGCGCGTCGGCGACGTCGGCGTGGGCGATGACGCGGCGCATCGTCGTGCACCGCTGGCCGGCCGTGCCCGCGGCCGAGAACACGATGCCGCGCGTGGCCAGGTCCAGGTCGGCTGACGGGCAGACCACGGCCGCGTTGTTCCCGCCCAGCTCCAGCAGCGACCGCCCGAACCTGGCGGCCACCCGCGGCCCCACCGCGCGGCCCATGCGGGTCGAGCCGGTGGCGCTGACCAGGGCGATCCCCGGATGGTCGACGAGCGCCTCGCCGACGCCGGGTCCGCCGATCAGGACCTGGCTCAGGTACGCGGGCGCGCCCCGCTCGGCCGCGGCCCGGTCCAGCAGGGCCGCGCAGGCCAGGGCGGTCAGCGGCGCCAGCTCCGACGGCTTCCAGACGACCGGATCGCCGCACACCAGGGCGATCGCCGTGTTCCACGACCACACCGCGGCCGGGAAGTTGAAGGCGCTGATCACTCCGACGACGCCGAGCGGGTGCCAGGTCTCCATGAGCCGGTGGCCGGGCCGCTCGGAGCTGATCGTGCGCCCGTACAACTGGCGGGACAGGCCCACCGCGAAGTCGCAGATGTCGATCATCTCCTGGACCTCGCCCAGCGCCTCAGAGGTGATCTTCCCGACCTCCAGGCTGATCAGCGTGGCGAGGTCCGGCTTGTGCTCGGTCAGCAGCTCGCCGAGCCGCTTGACCAGCGCGCCGCGGACCGGCGCGGGCACGGCACGCCAGGCGAGGAACGCCTCCCTGGCCCGCGCGACGGCGTCGTCCACGGCGTCGTCCCCGGCGGTGGCCTCCACCCAGTCCACGGTGGCCAGCGGCGCCCCATTGATCGGCGAGGTCGTCGTGACCGCGCCGCCCAGCGCGTCCACGTCCACACCGCAGCGCTTGGCGGTCTCGCGCGCCGTCGCGGCCAGCTCGCCCGCGGCGGGCAGCGTGGTCACCATCAAAGATCTCCCTCGGTCGTCAGACGATGTTGAGCTCGGGCCTGGCCCCGGCGGCGGCGAAGCGGCCCGCGTCGAAGCCGGAGACGTCCACGAACGGCGCCCGGCCCAGGTAGAGGTCGCGCACCACCTCGCCGACGGCCGGGCTCATCAGGAACCCGTGGCCGGAGAAGCCGGTGGCGTAGATGAACCGGTCGACGCCGGGGGCGGTCCCGATGAGCGCGTTGTGGTCGGGCGTCACCTCGTACAGGCCGGCCCAGCCGGTGGCGATGCCGGTCTCCATCAGCGCCGGGGCGCGGCGGGCCATGGCCTCGCCCAGCCGCGGCAGCCAGGCGTCGGACCGGTCGAGCTTGAACCCCGGGGTCTCGTCCGGGTCGGACATGCCCAGCAGCAGGCCGGGACCCTCGCGGTGGAAGTAGAACGTGGTGCCGAAGTCGATGGTGAACGCCATCGGCGGCAGGTCGGGGACCGGCTCGGTGACCAGGACCTGCCTGCGGAGCGGGGTCACCGGCAGGTCCACGCCCACCCAGGCGCCGATCGGCTGCGACCAGGCCCCGGCCGCGCAGATGACGGTGTCGGTCTCGATGCGGCCGCCCTCGGTCTGTACGGCGACGATGCGGCCGTCCACCGTCTCGATGCCGGTCGCGGCGCAGCCGGGCAGCAGCCGCGCGCCCAGCCGCCGGGCCGCGCCCGCGTAGCCGAGCACCACGGACTCCGGTGTGCAGTGGCCGTCGCTGGGGGAGTAGGCGGCGGCGAGCAGCCCGTCGGTGTCGATCAGCGGCGACAGCTCCGCGGCCTCCGGCACGGAGATCATCCGGCTGGGCACGCCGAGGTCGTTCTGGATCGCGACGTTCTTCTCGAACGCCGCGACCGACTCGGGCGAGTCCAGCAGGAACAGGTAGCCCACCTTGTGCAGGTCGATCTCCTGACGGAAGCGGTCGGCGAAGGTCTCGAAGGTCTCCAGGCTGCGTACGGCGAGCTCGATGTTCACCCGGTCGGAGAACTGCGCGCGCACGCCCCCCGCCGCCTTGGAGGTCGAGCCGGAGCCCAGCGGCCCCTTGTCGATCAGGACCACGTCGCGCACCCCGGCCGCGGCCAGCGCGTACGCCGAGCTGACGCCCATGCAGCCGCCCCCGATGACGACCACGGAGGCATGTGTGGGGAGCACACGTCCCATGAACGGTTCCTTTCGCCAGCTACCACATCTAGCATTGCGGATCGGACAGATCCGGAGGAAGCGGTCAAGCGCCGCTCTTTGTCGGCGTGGCCGAAGAAGTTCTTACGCTGGGCAGCTCCGCGGCCAGCCGGGCCGCCGCCTGGCACAACGACCACACCGCGCCGGTCACCGCCGGATTCGTGCCCCGGTGCACGGCGGCGATCCGCCTGCGGGCCTCGACCCCGCTCAGCCGGGCCGTGACCACGCCCTGACTCGGCACGTGCGCGAGCGCCGGCACCAGCGCGACCCCCAGCCCCGAGCGCACTAGCCCGCGGATGACGCCGTAGTCGTTGCTGCGGTAGTCGACGCGCGGCTCGTAGCCCGCCGGCGCGCACAGCCGGCGCAGGCAGGACGCCCCGGCGGTGCCCTCCCTCGTGGACACCCACGTCTCCTGCTTGAGGTCGTCGAGGGCGACCGTCTCGGCGGCGGCCAGCGAATGTCCCCCGGGCAGCAGGAGCAGCAGCTCCTCCTCCAGCAGCCCGATCTCCTGCAGGTCCCGCGGCCAGGCCCGGGGCACCGGGTCGTAGCGGTAGACCAGCGCCAGGTCGAGCTCGCCGGCCCGGAGCAGCGGGATCAGCTCGTCGGGCTCGCCCTCGTCCAGGACGGTCTCCACCGACGGGTGCGTCCCGGCGTACGAGGCCAGGGCGATCGGCAGCAGCCGCTGGCTCGCCGTCGGGAAGCTGCCCAGCCTGAGCCGGCCGATCGTGCCCTCGGACATGCCGCGGACGTCCTCCTCCAGCGCGTCCAGCGCCGCCAGCACGTCGTAGGCCCGCGACACGAGGTAGCGGGCCGCCGGGGTCGGCGTGATGGTCTGGGCCCCGCGTTCGAACAGCGGCATCCTGACCGCCCGCTCCAGCGCCGCGATCTGCTGCGAGACCGCGGAGGCGGTGTAGCCGAGCCGCCTGGCCGCGGCGGCGAACGAGCCGGCGTTCAGCACGGCGGTCAGCGTCCGCAGGTGGAGCGGATTGAGCATGGGGGACCTCAAGGGAGTCGATCGGCGAGGAGCTGCGCCAGGTGGACGCCCCGGCGGGGGGACAGGTCGGCGATCTGCGTACGGCAGGAGAAGCCGTCGGCCAGGACGGCGGTCTCCGGCCCCGCCTCCCGGAGCGCCGGCAGCAGTTGCAGCTCGGCCACGGCCACGGACACCTCGTAGTGTCGCTTCTCGACCCCGAAGTTGCCGGCCAGCCCGCAGCATCCGCCCAGCCGGCGCACCTCCGCGCCGGCCTCGCGCAGCAGCCGGGCGTCCTGGTCCCAGCTCATCACGGCGTGGTGGTGGCAGTGCGGCTGGGCCACCACCGGCGTCCCGTCCAGCGCCGGCGGCCGCCAGCCAGGGGTCTCCGACAGGAGCTCGGCCAGCGTCCGGGTCATGCGCGCCACCGGCCCGGCCGCCGCCTCGTCCAGCAGCTCCAGCGCGTCCGAGCGCAGGACCGCCGTGCACGACGGCTCCATGCCCACGATCGGCACGCCTGCCTCGGCGGCCTCCGTCAGGTCGGCGACCGTACGGCCCAGGATCCTCCTGGCCGCGTCCAGCTGGCCGGTGGAGATCCAGGTGAGCGCGCAGCACTGGCGGCGCTCGCTGATCCGCGGCCGGTAGCCTGCGGCCTCTAGCACAGCCACGGTGGCGCGGCCGACCTCCGGCGCGAAATGGTCGGTGAAGGTGTCGACGAACAGCAGGACCGGCTCCCCGGACGCCGGACGCCGGCTCCGCGCGAACCAGGAGCGGAACGTCTGCTGCGCGAACGCCGGCAGCGTGCGCCGCCGATCCACCCCGGCCAGCGCCAGCGCCGGCCGGCGCAGCGCGGGCGCGCGCAGGACGGCGTTGACGGCCCGCGGCATCCGCCCGGCCAGTCTCGCCCACAGCGGCAGCCGGCCCAGCGCGTAGTGGGCGGCCGGGCGCACCCGCCCCTTGTAGCTCTGGTGGAGCACCTCCGACTTGTACGCCGCCATGTCGATCCCCGTCGGGCAGTCGGAGGCGCAGCCCTTGCACGACAGGCACAGCTCCAGGGCCTCGTGCACCTCGGGCGAGCGCCAGCCGCCGGAGACGGCCGAGCCGTTGAGCATCTCCTGCAGCGCCCTGGCGCGGCCGCGGGTCGAGTCCTTCTCCTCCCGGGTGGCCAGGTAGGACGGGCACATCACGCCGCCGGTCGCCGTGTTGTCGGCCCGGCACTTGCCCACCCCGGTGCAGCGGTGCACGGCCTGCGCGAAGTCGCCGCCGTCGGCGCGGTAGGCCAGGGCGAGGCCGCCCACCCGGCGGGCGGCGGGAACGCGCAGGTCGGCGTCGAGGGGGCGGGGCCGCACCAGGACGCCGGGGTTGAGCACGTCGGCGGGGTCGAAGACGGCCTTGACCCGGGCGAACAGGTCGAGCGCGGCTTCGGAGTACATGAGCGGCAGCAGCTCGCTGCGGGCCCGGCCGTCGCCGTGCTCGCCGGACAGCGAGCCGCCGTAGCCGGCGACCAGCGTGGCCGCGGCCACCAGGAAGTCGCGGAACACCTTGCGCCCGCCCGGCCGGTCCAGCGGCACGTCGATCCGGATGTGCAGGCAGCCGTCGCCGAAGTGCCCGTACGGGTAGCCGGTCAGGCCGTGCTCGGCCATCAGCGACTCGAAGTCGCGCAGGTAGCGCCCCAGCATCGCGGGCGGCACGGCGGCGTCCTCCCAGCCCGCGTGCGCGGGCAGCCCGGCGGGGCTGCGGCCGGCCAGGCCCGCGCCGTCCTCCCTGATGCGCCAGAGCGCCAGGGCCTCGGCCCGGTCGGTGACGACGAGCGCGTCCTCGCCGCCGGCCGCCACCCGCCGGGCCCGGTCCAGCACCTCGGCCTCGTCGTCCCCCGCCACCTCGGCGAACAGCCAGGCGGCCCCACGCGGCAGCGGCGGCACCGCGTGCGCCCCGCGCCGGCGCCGCACCACGTCCACGATGCGCGCGTCGAGGCCCTCACATGCCGTGGGCCGGTGCTCCAGCAGGGCGGGCGCGGCGTCCCCGGCCGCCGCGATGTCGTCGTAGCCGAGCACCACCAGCACCCGGTGCGCCGGGTCGCGCACCAGCCGCACCGTCGCCTCGGTCAGCACGGCCAGCGTGCCCTCGCTGCCGACCAGCAGGCGGGCGACATCGAACCCGTTCTCGGGCAGCAGGTGCTCCAGCGCGTAACCCGACATCTGCCGCCCGAACCGGCCGAACTCAGTCCTGATCGTGGCGAGGTTCGCCATCACCAGGTCGCGCAGCGCGGCGGGGCCCTTGCCGGTGGGGAGGTCCAGGGGAGTGCCGTCGCCTGCCACGGCCCTCAGCCCGGCGATGTTGTCGGAGGTGCGGCCGTAGCCGAGCGTCCTGGAGCCGCACGCGTTGTTGCCGATCATGCCGCCGATCGTGCAGCGCGTGTGGGTGGACGGGTCGGGGCCGAACCTCAGCCCGTACGGGGCCGCCGCGAGCTGCAGGGCCGCCTGGACGACGCCCGGCTGGACCACCGCCGTGCGGGATCCGGCGTCCATGTCCAGCACCCGGTTCATGTGGCGGCTGAAGTCCAGCAGGAGCCCGGGGCCGACGGCGTTGCCGGCGACCGACGTGCCGGCGCCGCGGGCGGTCAGGGGGATCTCGTGGCGGGCGCACAGCTCGACCGCGGCGGCCACGTCCTCGGCCGACCGCGGCCGGGCGACCAGCAGTGGGAGCACGCGGTAGAGCGAGGCGTCGGAGGAGTGGATCGAGCGGGTCGTGGAATCGGTCAGCACGTCGGTGACTCCGCGCCGGCGGAGGTCGGTCGCGAGAGCGGCTGCCCGATCCATGCGTAGCATGTTACATGCGACCGATGTAGCATGCCACTCACCCGAGAAGAGGGAGGGCATGATGATCGGCGCGACCGCACTCCGGGCGGCCTTCGCCCGGCGCCTGTCGGCGATGTACGGCACGGAGGTCCCCGCGTACAACGCCCTCGTCGACGTCGCCCAGGACGTGAACCGCGAGGTGCTGGCACGCATGGGGGCGGACGCCGAGCGGCTGGGCACCATCGACCGCGTCACCGCCGAGCGGCACGGCGCGATCCGCGTCGGCACCCCGGCCGAGATGCAGCAGGTCGCCCGGATCTTCGGCGCGATGGGCATGTACCCCGTCGGCTACTACGACCTGCGCGAGGCGGCCAGCAGCTCGGTGCCCGTCGTCTCCACGGCGTTCCGCCCCGTGGACGCGGCCGAGCTGGCCGCCAATCCCTTCCGCGTCTTCACGTCCATGCTCGTGATCGGCGACCGGCGGTTCTTCAGCGAGGACCTGGAGCGCAGGCTCGGCGAGTTCCTCGGGGCCCGCCGGCTGTTCCCGCCCCGGCTGCTCGACCTGGCCGACCGCGCCGAGGCCGAGGGCGGGCTGGACGAGGCGGACGCCGAGGAGTTCCTCACCCTCGCCACGCGGGCGTTCGAGCTGTCCAGGGAGCCGGTCTCGCGCAGCTGGTACGCCGAGCTGGAGCGCGTGTCCGCGGTGGCCGCCGACATCGGCGGCGTGGCGAGCACGCACGTCAACCACCTGACCCCACGCGTGCTCGACATCGACGCCCTCTACGCCCGCATGGGCGAGCGCGGCATCACGATGATCGACGCCATCCAGGGCCCGCCCCGCTGGGACGGCCCCGACCTGCTGCTGCGCCAGACCTCCTTCCGGGCGCTGGCCGAGCCGCGGCTGTTCAGGGAGGACGACGGCAGCGTCGTGCGCGACCACCTCCGCGTACGGTTCGGCGAGGTGGAGGCCCGGGGCATCGCGGTCACGCCGGCCGGCCGCGCGCTCTACGACGACCTGGCCGCCGAACTGGACGACGCGCTCGCCGGGCAGAGGGTGACCGCCGGCGAACGCAACGCCGTCGCAGCCAAGCTGTGGGAGGGCCG
Source organism: Nonomuraea sp. SYSU D8015 (assembly GCF_008065375.1). Taxonomy (GTDB): domain Bacteria; phylum Actinomycetota; class Actinomycetes; order Streptosporangiales; family Streptosporangiaceae; genus Nonomuraea. The sequence continues at coordinate 343,202 of NZ_VJYI01000003.1, read as the reverse complement.
GGTGCCGCGTACCGAGGCCGAGCTGATCGCCCGCGACCTGGCCTACTTCACCTTCCACGCCGGCGACCCGCGCCCCGGCGCCGCGCCCCCGGCCGGCCTCGCCACCCTCCTGGCGGACGGGTGGGTCACGGCCCGCCCCATCGTGTACGAGGACTTCCTGCCGCGCTCGGCCGCCGGGATCTTCCAGTCCAACCTGACCTCCGACGGCGCCAAGGACGTGACCAGGGCCGGCGCGGACTTCGGCGCCGAGGCGCTGGCCGGGGTGCTCGGGCGGCCGCTGCACGACCCGTACGCGCTGTACGCGTCGATCCGGGCGGCGTCGCTGGCACGCGTGCGCGAGGAGCTCGGCCTGGGCCGGGAGATCGCCCTGCCGGCCTAGGGCTCGTCGACGATGGACGCCCACAACGCGTCCACGTCGACCGGCTCGCCCTGCGCCCGGGCCGCCTGCCTGGCCAGGATGAGGCCGGTGTTGGTCAGATGGGCGCGCATCGCCCGCACCGCGGCCCCGGCGTCGCCCGCCGCGACCGCCGCCACGATCGGCTCGTGCTCCTCGTGCACCTGCCGCAGCGTGCGGGACCGGTCGTCGGTGGACGTGCCGAGGATGCGCATGGTGTCGCGCAGCCCGCCGACGATCGCGCGGGCCCGGCCGTTGCCCGCCGCGGCCAGGATGTGGTCGTGCAGGGCCTGGTCCAGGTGGAAGAAGAGGATCTCGTCGCCCGCGGTGACGGCCGCCGCCATCTCCGCCATCGTCGCCCGCAGGGTCGCGCCGAGCGCGGCGGGATCGCGGCCGGCGGCCCGCCGGACCGCGGGCAGCTCGAGGGCCAGCCGCACCCCGAAGATCTCGACGATCTCGCGGGGGTGCGGCAGTACGACACGGAAGCCCCGGTTGCGTTCGACCTGCACCAGCCCGGCCTCCGCGAGCCGCAGCATGGCCTCGCGCACCGGGCTCCTCGACACGTTGAGCTGCTCGGCCACCTGGTAGACGGAATAGAGCCGGCCGGGGACCATCGCGCCCGTGTGGACCGCCCGGCGCACCTCGGAGATCACCTGCTCGGCCAGCGACCGGCCGCCCTGGGGCAGCGGCTGCAGCTTCAGCTCTGCGTGTGCGCGGGTCGGGGGCATGGTGGCATGTTACCCGTACGGGACCGGCCGCGATCATGCGAGCCGGATGAGCGATTCTTCACCAATTCTTTTCCGGTACCGGGAATCAATCTCCGGTGTGGCGCTGTGGCGTGATTCGCCGCAACTGTAAACATCGTGCTGATCTCGTTTGGGCTTCATATTCCGGAAGGAACCCGTACGTGTTCACGCCCGTTTCCCGGACAGAATCCACGGTCGCTCCCACCCGGCGGACGGCGCGTCGCGCGCTGCGGGCGGCCCTGGCCGGCTCCCTTTCGCTGGCGCTGGTCGCGACCATGACGCCCGCGGCACGGGCGGGCGACCACGACGGCGACCACCACGAGGACAAGGTGTGCCACCCCCGCCTGTTCTTCATGAAGCACCGCCTGTCGCCGCGGAACTTCTTCGTGCCCCGCACGCGCTTCATCGACGGCCCCGGCGGTTCGATGACGGTGTCGGTCACCAGGGAGCACGAGGTGCTCGCGTTCCTCCAGACCGAGAGCGAGAAGCGAAAGGAGTTCCGAGACGAGAAGGGATCCGAGGCCACCACCGAGAGGGGAGCCGAGACCACCGTTGAGAAGGGCGACGAGACCACCGTCGAGAAGGGCGAGGAGACCACCGTCGAGGCGGGCGCCGAGGCCACCACCGAGAAGTCCATCGAGAAGTCCACCGACAGGGCGGTCGAGATCCCCCGCGACCCGGAGGCCGAGACCGGGACCGAGACCACCACCGAGAGGGCGACCGGGACTCTCACGAAGAGTGAGACCGACAGCGCCGCCGTGAGTAAGACGGAGACCGCCGACAAGAGCGAAACCGAGAGCACCACTGAGAGCGAGACCGCGAGCACCACCGAGAGCGAAACGAAGTTCACCGTCGAGGAAGTGATCAAGGCGCTCCGTAAAATGGGCGTCCCCCACCTCGAAGAAAGGCACATGGTCTTCGCCGGGCACGAATACACCCAGGAGATCAGCGACGGAATGTACGGCAACATGTGGTACCGCGTCTTCGGCTACCGCATCGGCTGGTCGGCGTGGTCGGTGCTCCGCACCTGCAGGCACGTCAAGGTCGCCTCCGGCATCGCGAACGTGCCCGCCCGGGTGGAGGGCTGGCGCTACTGGGAGACCAAGTACCCGATGTTCAAGGGCCGCAGGCTGTCGATCAAGTAGATCCGCCGTTGGGACGGCGACGCCGCCGGCGGCGACTGGGGTTCCCGTCGTCCGGACCCGGGGTCGGGATGCGGAGCAGCGGCCGGAGGATCCGTGCGACCATGGGGTAGCGCTGTTTGGTCATGATGTTCACCTTCTCAGACGCGCATAAATACGGACATACCCCCAAATTACTCCGCTATCTCCGGAGTCAATCCGGCTGCTCCCGGACGCTGAAACCACCGCGGCCGTCGAAGGTCACGGCATGGACCGCGTCGAACCCGTCCGCCCGGCGCGGGCGGCGCAGGCGGGCGAAGGTGGCCCGGACGCCGACCTCGGGCACCTGCGCCCGGCCGGACCGCAGGGCGTTGCGGTCGAGGGACGCGACGAGGTCGGGAGGAAACCAGTAGGCCACCACGAGGGCGCCGTGCTCCCTGGCCGCCACGATGAGCGGGCTCCACTCCTCCGGTGAGGGATTGGTGTTGTCCACCGCCACGTCCCTTCCCTCGGCCAGCGCCTCGGCGATCATCCTGAGCTGGCGTCGCTGCCGGTGGCGGGCATTGGGGAAGGCGTCCTTGCTCACGTGCGCGTGCGTGGCCGCCAGACGCCGGCGGTAAAAAGCGGTCTTGCCCGACGCCTGTAGTCCTACGAGGACGGCGACCTCGCGATCCGTCATTTACCCCTTTCCCGCTGAACGACGGTCAGCTGTGGACGGCGGAGGTCCGGCGTAACGCCCACTCGACCCCGGGGCAGCGATCCATCACGACGTCGAGACCGGCGTCCAGGGCACGCTGGGCGGCGGCCTCGTCGATCACCCCGAGGGGGAGCCAGACCGCCCCCGCGCCCGCCGCGATCGCCTCGTCCACCGCCTGTCCCGCGGACGCGGAACGCCGGTACACGGCGACCACGTCCGCCTTGACCGGCACGTCGGCCAGCGACGCGTACCCGGGCTCGCCCAGGACGGTCTCGGCGGCGGGATGGACGGGGATGATCTTCTTGCCGCGCATCCGGAGCAGGGAGGCCTGCTCGTAGGCGGTGCGACCCGGATTGTCCTTGAGACCCACGAAAGCCCACGTCTGCGTCTCGGCGAGCAGGCGCTGGATGACCTTCACATCCGCGAAACGGTTCCCCATGGTGGAGGAAACACGGGAGGCGCGCCGAAAACTTCCCGGCGCCGGTGTCCGGCGAGAATTCTCACCGGAGGTCCGTCCGGGGCGTCACGGGGTCAGCCCGTCGGCCGGTCCAGGAGGGCCGCGAGGCCGGCGCGGTCGTTGACGCCGGTCTTGTCGTAAATCGCGTACAGCGTGTTGGCGACGGTGCGGATGGAGACGACGAGCCGCTCGGCGATCTCGCGGTTGGTCAGCCCCTGGGCGGCCAGCACCGCGATCTCGCGCTGACGCGGGGTCAGGCCGGGGACGTCGAGGTCCACCAGCGCCGGTGTGCGGGCTCCCTGGCAGCGCTGCGAGAGCCGCCAGGCCCGGGTCTCGGCCGCCCGCGCCCCGCGCGTCAGCCCGGACTCGCGGTAGCGGGCGGCCGCCTGCGCCGCCGCCTCGGCCGCGTACAACAGCAGGCCGAGCCGCTCGAAGCCGGCCGACACCGCGTCGAGCTCCGCGCCGTCGCGGGCGGCCGCGTGCCGCGCGAACAGCGCCACCAGCGGGCCCTCCACGTCGAGCGCGGCGAGCCTGGGGGAGACGAGCCCGGGACGGCCGAGCCGGACGACGTCGTGCAACGCGAACGGCACGTCGCAGGGCAGCGCGCTCTCGGCGGTCTCCAGGCAGAGCTCGACCGCGCCCGCCACGTCGCCCCGGCCGGCGAGGGTCCACGCGCGGGCCGAGCGGAGCGGCACGACGACGGACGGCCCGACCGGCACACCGGTCGCCTCCGCCCGCGCCAGCGCCTCCTCGGCCGCGGCGACGTCGCCGAGCAGCGCGTACGCGTGGGCGAGCTCGCCCAGGCACGACCCTGCGAAAACGCTGCGGGCGGGCAGCCGCGCGACAGTGTCGCGGGCCCGGGCGAGGGCGTCGCCGAGCCGGCCGCGCATCCGCAGCACGCGGGCCCTCAACGTGCCGAACTGCAGGATCGCCCGGGTCCACGTGCCGAACTCGCCGTCCAGCCCGTATCCCTCGCCGGCGAGCCGCTCGGCGGTGTCCAGGTCGCCGAGCAGCAGCGCGGCGTTGGTCCCGTGCTCGGTCATGGCGGCGGCGAGGCTGCGCATGGCGACCGGCTCCTTCGCCAGCCCGGCGCGGATGTCCTCCGCCCGGGACAGGCATTCCGCGGCCTGTCCCCGTGCCACCATGACGGCCGCCTCGGCCCCGGTCATCATGCGTTCGCCGTGCGTGCTGAGCGGCCCTGAGCGCCGCGCCCGCGCCAGCAGCTCCTCGGCGGCGGCGATGTCGCCGGCGAGGACGGCGAGGACGGCCCGCATGATGGAGGTGCCCTGCCTGGCATGGACATCGCGCACGAGCCGTGTCGTCTCGTCCAGGACGGCGTGCGCCCGCGCGACGTCACCGAGCCCCACGGCCAGGTTCAGCGCCCGCTGCACGCCGAGGTCGGTCCGGGCCATATCGTCCATCTCTGCTTCCCAGATGGTGGCGAACACCTCCTCGGCCTCGGCGTTCCTGTCGCTGTAGTAGAGCACCGTGGCCAGCGCGGCGAGCGCGGACGTCCCGCCGCCCGCGGCAACGGCGGCGCGTCCCAGGCGTACGGCGAGGTCCAGGTCGCGGACGACCCTGGCCCGCTCGCAGCCGGCCAGAAGTAACTCCGGATCGCCGGTCATGCCGCCGTCCAGCCGCCACACGGCGACCCTCAGCACGTCCTCGCGCCGGCGCAGCCCCGCTTCGGAGACCGCCTCGGCCAGCCGGCGCATCATCGTCCGGGCGCGCAGCACCCCGCAGCCGTCCCTGATGACCTCCCCATGAAGGGGGTGGGCGAGCCGCACCTGCAACCGCCGACCGTCCGGCTGCACCGTGACCAGCTGCCGGTCCTCCAGCCGCTGGACGGTGTCGAGGGAGCCGAGCGCGGCCAGCAGGTCCACGCCCAGCGGCTCGCCGTACGCCAGGAGCTCCAGCGCCTTCCGCTCCTGGGCGGTCAGGTCGCCGATGCGGCCGGCGATCGTCTCGCGCAGCGTGGGGGTGATCGTCAGCGGCCCGTGCCAGCGCCATAAGCCGTCGTCCTCCGTGAGCACCCCGGACAACACGAGCTCGCGCAGGTAGAGGGCGTTGCCCTGGCTGACCCGCCACAGGCGGGCCACGGTGGCCGACTCCACCTGGCCGCCCAGGGCCGCCTCCAGCACGGCTGCGGTCTCCTCCGGCGAGAACGGCTCCAGCTCCAGCCGCGGCACCAGGTCGTCCTTCCACAGCGCGAGCACCGCGTCCGGCACGGGCGTCCCGCTGCGGAGCGTCGCGATCACCCGCGTGCCGCCCCGCGTCACGAGGTGGTGGACGAGCGCGGCCGAGGCCGAGTCGAGCAGGTGGGCGTCGTCCACCACCAGCACCGGTGCGCGGAGTGCGGCGGCCGCCCAGCCCAGCGGGTTGCCGGCGGGCGGCGTGGAGGGGAGCAACGGGGCGAAGGCGCCGAGGGGGATCTCCGCGGCGGCCGCGGTGGCCCGCGCCCAGGCGACCCCGTCGACACCGTGGACGGCCTGCGCCACGAGGCGGCTCTTGCCCGTCCCCGGCGGACCGGCGACGACCACGCCCCTGGAGGCGGACCGGATCTCCGCGAGTTGCGCTGCACGGCCGGTGAACGGCCAGGAACCCGGTGTCACGACGAAAGCGTATTTGAGTAGGCCATGCTCATGCGAGCGAGTTATTTCGCCCGCCATGCTTTGCGCATGAGCATGGCGTTGACCATCGACCTGACGGACCTCGTCCGCGAGAGCCTCGGCGACCCGCTGGCCGAGATCGCCGACCAGCATGCCGAACTCCTCGACCACGGTCCCGGGATGTTGTCGACGGCCTCGCTCCACCGCGTGCACGGCACCACGACCAGCGGTGCGACCTGGTCGTTCTTCGTCAAGTCGATCCACGCGATCAGACACTGGGCCGGGTACGCGACCGTTCCCGAGCACCTGCGGCCCGCCATCGAGGCGCACTTCCCCTGGCGGGCCGACGCCGACGTCTACCTCGCCCGCCCCGAGCTGCCCGCCGGGCTGCGGCTGCCGCGGATGTACCGGCTGGACGACCTGGGGGACGACCGGCTGGTCATGTGGCTGGAGTACGTGCACGTCGCAGCCGCCGCGTGGGACCTGGACCGCTACCGTCGCGCCGCCCGCCTGCTCGGCGACCTGGCCGTCGCACGGCCCGTGGCGGGACGGTCGTCCGGGCCGCGCGAGCCGCTCAACCGCGGCCTCCACTACTACCGCTCGGGACCGCTGGCCAACGTGTTCCTGCCCGCCATGCGGGACCCGGCGACGTGGCGGAACCCGCTGGTCGCCGAGAACGCCGACCCTTTGCTCCGGGCCGACCTGCTGGCCCTCGCCGAGCGGATCGACCCGCTGCTGGAGGCCCTGGACCGCCTGCCGCACACCCTCGTCCACGGCGACGCCGGCCCGGGGAACCTGCTGATCCCGGCCGACGGCTCGGCGGAGTTCGTGGCCATCGACTGGAGCTGGCCGTATCCGGCCGCCGTGGGCTTCGACCTCGGCCAGCTGCTCGTCGGCCGGGCGCACACCGGCGAGCTCCACCCCGAGGACCTGCCCGCCGTGCACGAGGCCATCGAGGTCGCGTACGCCGCCCCGGCGAGCTCCCTGGCGGACCCCGGCGAGATCTCCTTCGGCTACGTCGCCTCGCTCGTGCTGCGCAGCGCGTGGACCGCGATCCCTTTCGAGATGCTGGGCCAGGAGCCCACCCCCGAGCTGCACGAGCTGTTCCGCAAGCGGGCCGGGCTCGCCCGCTTCATCGTCGACCTGGGACGGTCCCTGCCCTGATCAGACCCCTTCCACCGCGTACGTGACCAGCGTGGTGAGCACGTTCTTGACCGACTCGCGCTCGCGCACGTCGCACAGCACGATCGGGATGGTCTCGCTCAGCCCGAGCGCCCGCCGCACCTTCGCCGGATCGTACCGGCGGGCGCCGTCGAAGCAGTTCACGCCCACCACGAACGGGATGCCGCGCTGCTCGAAGTAGTCCACCGCCGGGAAGCAGTCCTGCAGGCGGCGGGTGTCGGCGAGCACGACGGCGCCCAGCGCGCCGAGGGCGAGCTCGTCCCACATGAACCAGAACCGGTCCTGCCCGGGGGTGCCGAACAGGTACAGCCACAGCCCCTGGCGGATGGTGATCCGGCCGAAATCCAGCGCCACCGTGGTCGTGACCTTGGCCTCCACGCCCGAGGTGTCGTCCACCCCGATGCCCCGCTCGCTCAGCAGCTCCTCGGTGTGCAGCGGCCGGATCTCGCTGATCGTGCCGACCATGGTCGTCTTCCCGACGCCGAAGCCGCCCGCGATGAGGATCTTGATGGCCAAGGCCGAGGCGACCGCGGTCGTCCCCGGCTCAGAGGCTGCGTAGTCCATGCAGCACTTCCCTGTAGATGCGTTCGTCGATCGTCTGCGCCACGGGGCGCGGGCGCTCGATGGTGACAAGGCCCTCGCGCCGCAGGTCGCCCAGGATCACCCGGGTGATGTTGATCGGCAGCTTGAGGTGCGCCGCGACGTCCGCCACCGGCGTGGGGCGGCGGCACAGCCACAGCACGGCGCGATGCTCCGGGATCAGATCCGCAGGTTCGTAGGAGCCGCCGACCGTCGTGACGATGGCCACCAGGTCGAACATCTCGCCCTGCGGGCGCGCCCGTCCCCCGGTCAGCCCGAACAGCCGGATCAGCGGCCCGGGATCGTCCCCGGTCACGGTCTCGCGCCGTTCCAGGCGGGTGCCGGCGCAGCTCCTCTCGGCTGCGCGGATAGATGCTCACCGACCCGCTTGACCATGAGCGCCATCTCGTACGTGACCATGCCCAGCTCGGCGTCGGCCGAGGCGAGCACGGCCAGCCGGGCGCCCTGGCCGGCCGCGGTCACGAAGAGGAACCCGCCCTCCATCTCGATGATCGTCTGCCGGACGCCGCCCAGCCCGAAGTGCCGTCCCGCGCCCATGGCGAGGCTGTGGCTGCCTGCGGAGATGGCGGACAGGTGCTCGGCGTCCTCCCGGGTCAGCTCGCGGGAGCCGCCCATGGCCAGCCCGTCGGCCGACAGCACGATGGCGTGCCGGATGCCGGGGACCCGCTGGGTGAGGTCGTCCAGCAGCCAGCTCAGTTCACTTCTGGGGTCGGGCATCGGGGTTGTCGTCCTTTCCGTTCCACGCGTCTTGTCCCTGCTCGGCCTGGCGGCGACCCTGCTGCCAGCCCTGTTGCATGGACGACATGAGCTGTGCGAGCTCCTCCGGCGAGCGCACCGACACCTGGCGCGGTTGCGCGCGCCGGGCGGCACGTAGCTGGGGAGCCATGCTGGCCTGCGGTATCCGCATCGGCAGTCCGTCGAGGTCCTCGTCGGCCTCCTGGGGCGGTACCGTGACGCTCCACGCGGAGGCCGGGCCGCCGGACGGCGTGGCCGAGGCGGGGACAGGCCCGTTCCCCGGCCGGGCCGCGGGCCCGCTTCGCGGCGGGTGCACCGGTCCGGGCAGCGGCTCGGTCGCCGGCCCCGGCCCGTTCGCCGAGCCCTGCCGCGGCACGGGGCGGGCCTCGAACCAGGCCACCCGCTCAGGCTCAGCAGCACGACCGGGCGCATCCGCCCCGCCGCCCGCGTCGGCGAGGCCGTCCGGGCCGGCAGGGGCGGTCGGGGCCGCAGAGGCGTTCGGGCTGGAGCCGTTCGGGCTGGGCTCGGCCAGGCCGCTGGGGCGGGCCAGGCCCGTCGGGTTGGCCAGGCCGCTGGGGCGGGCCAGGCCGGTGCGATCGGTGAGCTCCCGGCCGTCCAGGGTCTCCGGCCTGGCGGTGGGGAAGGGCTCCGAGACGACGCCCACCCCGCGGGCCCGGCCCTCGGCGCTGGTCGTGCCGATCGCGCGTATGGGCCGGCCCGATCGGGCGGCGGCGGGCTGCTCCGCCGGCCGCGTCCCCGCCGCGACGGCCGGGACGTCGGTGCTGGAGAGCAGCGAGGAGGGCAGCAGCACGATCGCGGTGGTCCCGTCGTACGGCGACCGACGCAGATTGATCTTGACGCCGTGCCGGGCCGCCAGCCGGGAGACCACGAACAGTCCGAGCCGGTCACTGTCGGCCAGGTCGAACTCCGGCGGGTCGGCCAGCCGCGCGTTGAGCTCGTCGAGGGTGGCCTGGTTCAGCCCCAGCCCGCGGTCCTCGACCTCCAGCGCGAAGCCGTTGGCCGCCGTCATGCTGCGGATGTGCACGTTCGTGTCGGGCGGGGAGAAGACGGTGGCGTTCTCCACCAGCTCGGCGACCAGGTGGATCACGTCGGTGACGGCGGCGCCGATCAGCATCGGCGCGTTCGGCATCGGTGCGACGGTGACGCGGGTGTAGTCCTCGACCTCCAGCACCGCCGCGCGCACGACGTCGAACAGCGGCACCGGGTCGCGCCAGCGCCGCGCGGGCGCGGAGTCGGACAGGATGATCAGGTTCTCCGCGTGCCGCCGCATGCGGGTGGTCAGGTGGTCGAGCTTGAACAGGTCCTCCAGGACCTCCGGCTCCTCGACCCGCCGCTCCATCGTGTCGAGCAGCGAGAGCTGGCGGTGGAGCAGTGCCTGGTTGCGCCAGGCCAGGTTGAGGAAGACCTGGCTGACGCCCTTGCGCAGCGTCGCCTGCCCCACGGCGGCCTCGACGGCCGTGCGGCGTACCGCGGAGAAGGCGTCCACCACGCGGTCGACCTCCGCGGTGTCGGCCGGGGCGAGGCCGGGGGCCTCGCTGGCCGGGTCCACGTCGTCGCCGCGGCGCAGCCGCTCGACCAGCCGGGGCAGCCGCTCCTCGGCCAGCTCCACCGCCGACGCCTGGAGCCGCCGGAGCTCGGTGATCAGCGAGCGGCCGAACCGGTACGACAGCGCCAGGGACACGAGCACCGCGGCCAGTCCCAGGAGCAGGAGCAGCGCGCTTCGCCAGTAGGCCGCGGTCTTCTGCGACGCCGCCTCCTCCGCGGCGCGGTCGAGCTCCTGCCGCGTGTCGAGGTAGATCATGCCGAGCATGGCGTCGGCGTCGCTCTTCCACTGGGCGGGGTCGACGGGCGGCGGGCCACCGGTGGTGTCCCAGTTGAACAGCTCGTCCTCGGCCTCCAGCAGCCGCTTGTACGGGGCGCCGTTGACCAGCTTGTCGACGCTCGCCCGCAGCTCGGGGCCCACGTCGCGCTCGGCGTTGGCGAAGACGATCCTGCGGCTGCTGAACGCGGCGACGAACGCGGCCCGGTCGGTGGGGGTCATTCTGCGTTGCGCGATCGTGCTGCTGATCACGGCATGCTCCCGGCCCAGGTACTCCGCCGTGGCGCTGTAGGCCGCCATGCCGCGCACCGAGCGGAAGGCCGAGACGCCGCTCAGCGCGTCGCGGTCGTTGAACTGCTTGTTCGCGGCGTCGATGAGGTTGTCGTACGCCTGGATGACCTTCAGCGGCGGGGACAACATCCCCGCGTCGGCGGACTCGCGCAGCGACCGCAGCCCGTCGAGCGCCTGCAGCAGCGCCCGCACCTGGGCCGGCGTCTCCTCGCCCTCCGCCGCGACGTCGACGGAGCCGATGACCTTGCGCAGCTGCTCGGCCTTGCCGTCGGTGACCCGCCGCTGGTGGGCGAGCGGCACGGACGACCCGGTGCTGCGCGGGGCCTCAGCGGAGAGCTGCCGCTCCCTCTGTAACTCGACGATCAGCTGCAGCACGGGTGAGCCGATGGCCTCCCAGCGGTCCTGTGCCTGAGAGACCGTGACGATCTCCTCGACACTGGAATACGCGACGAACCCCCACAAGGCGACCATGGAGACCAGCGGAAGCAGGAGGATCCTGAGCAGCTTGGTACGGATCGGCGGGGGGGAGCTCATCCATCTTGTCCAATTCGGGGCGTCGGTGAACATGGGTGCCACGGAGTCGTCAACCGTGCCGCCCCCGGATGCCCGCCACGACTGTGGCCCGTCCACTATGCCGATGGGGCACATGTACTTCAAGGTACGGATGCGAAGAATCATCGCTATTGGGGCATTGACAGATTGTCAGCACACGGTTCGTGACCGTAACCGGTGATCCATCACTCTTTGTAATCATTTCCGTACATTCTTGGTCGGACTCTCGGGTGTTTCGGGCGCTCCTGACGGGGGCTGGTCAGGTCGAACGGGCGCCGCTGAGCGAAAAGACCCGATCTAAGAGCTGGCCAGGCGGCGGCCTCCGCGTTACGATCCGGAAACACATCCGATGAATGTGGCCCGCAGGAGCCCCCATGCCGAACGCCACACCGATGCGCCTGTTCACCGCCCTCCTCCTGACCTTCTGCCTCCTCCCCGCGCTCCCCGCCCGGGCCGCCGCGCAGAGCTGGACGATCTCCGGCTTACCCGGCGGCCCTGCGGCGGAGCTCGCGCTCGACCCCGAGACGGGCGCCCTCACCCTCGCCGTGACCCGCCGCGGCGCCCGGGTCCTCGAACCCAGCCCCGTCGGCATCGTCACCGAAGGCGCGGACCTGTCCCAGGGACTGCGCCTGCTCCACCGCCGCGACCGCGTCGTGGCCGAGCACTACACGACCACCGCCGGCAAGCGGCTCAAGCGGTCGGCGCTCGTGCGCGAGGCCGTCCTGTCCTTCGCCGGCGCCGCCGGCGCCCGCCTCGACCTGGTCGTGAGGGTCGCCCGCGACGGCGTCGCCTACCGCTACCGGCTGCCCGGCGACCACGGCGCCGTCCTCCGGGAGACCTCCGCGTTCACGCTCGCGCAGGACGCCACCGCCTGGCTGGCCCGGCACCGCCGCGACTACGAGAACCCGTTCGTCCAGTACCCGGCCACGACCGCGCCCGCGGCCGACTACATGGTGCCCGCGCTGTTCGAGACCCCCGGCGGTCACCTCCTGATCACCGAGTCCGCCCTGGACGGCCGCTACTCCGGGCCGCGGCTGGAGCACGAGGCGGGCACCCCCACCTACCGCCTGCGCCTGTGGGACGAGCGGGTCCAGGTCGCCGGCCCGCTGGAGACGCCGTGGCGCGTGCTGATCGCCGGCGACCTGGCCACGGTCACCGAGTCCACGCTGGTGGACGACCTCGCCCCCGCCTCCCGGGTCCGCGACACCTCGTGGATCCGGCCGGACCAGGTGCTGTGGACCTGGCTCGCGGGCGGCAGAGAAGCCGGGCAGAGCCTGGAGATCCAGAAGGGGTACGTCGACTACGCCGCCGAGCGCGCCTGGCCGTACGTGGCGGTGGACGCCGGCTGGTACTTCCTGCCGGACCAGTGGGACGTCACGGATCCCGACTGGCCGGCCACGAGCTGGATCCCGCGGCTCGTCGAGTACGGGCGGGCGAAGGACGTGGGGATCCTCGTCTGGATCCACTTCCGCGACCTGGACACGCCTGAGGAACGCGCCCTGTGGCTGCCCACCCTCAGCCGCTGGGGCGTGCGCGGCGTCAAGATCGACTTCATGGACGCCGAGTCGCAGGAGCGGCTGCGCTGGTACGACGAGATACTTCCGGCGACCGCCGCGAACAAGCTCATGGTCAACTTCCACGGCTCGACCATCCCCAAGGGCGTCCACCGCACCTGGCCGCACGTGATGACCATGGAGGGCGTGCACGGCGGCGAGAAGCGCACGCTCACCACCGCCCACCTGACCACCCTCCCGTTCACCAGGAACGTCGTCGGCTCGATGGACTACACGCCGATGGCCTTGCACCGCCCGTCCCGGCCCACGTCCGACGCCCACGAGCTGGGCCTGGCGGTGACGTACGAGTCCGGCCTGCAGAATCTGGCCGGCACCGTCGAGTCCTATCGGGCCAGGCCGGAGGCTGAACGGTTCCTGGAGCAGGTCCCCACCGCCTGGGACGAGACCCGGCTGCTGTCCGGCCGCCCCGCCGACCACGTGGTGCTGGCCCGGCGCGACGGCGACCGCTGGTTCATCGGGGCCGGGATCGCGGGTGCGGCCCGCACCCTGGACGTCCCGCTCAGCATGCTGCGCGGCCGGTGGCTGGTCGAGGTCGTCCGCGACGGCCAGTCCGGCCTGGTACGCGAGAGCCATGTGATCGACGGGCCCCGCGGCCGGCTGGCGGTGCCCGTGCCCGACGAGGGCGGCTACGCCGCGATCGCCTGCCGATGGCGCCCCGGGATCACGACCTGCGATCGATAGACCTCCGACCAACGCCCCTCAACACCTCCGATGTATAGGTGCACCCTCATGAAGAAACGGTTGCTGGCAGGGCCGATCGCGCTGCTCCTCGGCACGGCGCTGACCGTGGCCCCGGCCGCACAGGCCCAGACCGGGCCGGCGGAGCCGTACACGCTCTGGTACGACGAACCGGCCCCCGACACGAACGAAGGCTGGGAGACCCGGTCGCTGCCGATCGGCAACGGCGCCATGGGCGCCGCGGTGTTCGGCGGCGTGCGGGACGAGCGGCTGCAGTTCAACGACAAGACCCTGTGGACCGGCGGACCCGGCGTCTCCGACTACACCTTCGGCAACTGGGACGCCCCACGCCCCGGCGCGCTGGAGGCCATCAGGGAGCGGATCTGGAAGGAGGGCGGCATCTCGCCCAACGACGTCCTGGCCGCGCTGGGGCACAAGTCGGACACACCGCGGCACCGCAGGTTCGGCGCCTACCAGAGCTTCGGCGACCTGCGCCTGGCCTTCCCCGGCCTGCAGGAGCAGGCCGCGGACTACCGCAGGCAGCTGGACGTCGCGCGCGGCGTGGCGGGCGTGTCGTTCACGGCGGGCGGCGTGCGCCACACGCGCGAGTACTTCGCCTCCGCGCCCGCGGGCGTGATCGTGGCCAGGCTCGCCGCCGACCGGCCCGGCGCGGTGTCCTTCACCGCGCGGATCGCCGTGCCCGCCAACCGCTCGGCCACGGCGACCGCCGAAGGAGGCCGGATCACCGTCAAGGGGGCGCTGACGAGCAACGGGATGGCGTACGAGGCCCAGCTCCAGGTGCTCGCCCAAGGCGGGACCAGAGCCGACAACGCCGACGGCACCGTCACCGTGACCGGCGCGGACTCGGTGGTCCTCATCCTCGGCACGGGCACCGACTACGCCGCCGACTACCCCACCTACAAGGGTGAGGACCCGCACGCCAAACTCACGGCGCGGGTCGACGCCGCCGCGCGCAAGGGATACGCCAGGTTGCTGGCCGCCCACCGCGCCGACCACGCCGCGCTCTTCGACCGGGTGAAGCTGGACCTCGGCGGCGCCCTGCCCGCGATCCCCACCGACGACCTGCTCGCCCGGTACGGCGCTGACCCGGCCGCCGACCGGGCGCTGGAGCAGCTCTTCTACCAGTACGGGCGCTATCTGCTCATCGCCTCCTCCCGCCCCGGCTCGCTGCCGGCCAACCTCCAGGGCGTGTGGAACGTCCACGAGGCCCCGCCGTGGCAGTCGGACTACCACCTCAACATCAACCTGCAGATGAACTACTGGCCCGCCGAGACGACCAACCTGGCGGAGCTCGCCCGCCCGCTGCACGACTACGTCGACGGCCTTCGCGAGCCGGGCAGGGTCACGGCACGGCAGATGTTCGGGGCCGACGGCTGGGTGGCCCACCACGCCTCGAACATCTTCGGCCACACCGGCGCCTGGGACCACCCGGCCTACTTCTTCCCCGAGTCGGGGGCCTGGCTGTCCCTGCAGCTCTACGACCACTACCGCTTCACGCAGGACAAGCGCTTCCTCAAGCGGACCGCGTACCCGATCATGAAGGAGGCCGCGGAGTTCTGGCTCGACTTCCTGCAGACCGACCCGAGGGACGGCAAGCTCGTCGCCATCCCCAGCCGCTCGCCCGAGATCGGCCCGTCCACGGCGGGGGCGGCGATGTCGCAGCAGATCCTCTGGCACCTGTTCACCGACCTGCGGGAGGCCGCGGAGCTGACGGGCGACCGGCGGCAGGCGGCCGCGGCCGCCGAGGTGCTGGCCAAGCTCGACCCGGGCCTGCGGATCGGCCGCTGGGGGCAGCTCCAGGAGTGGAAGGAGGACATCGACGACCCGGCGGAGACGCACCGGCACGTCTCCCACCTGTTCTCGGTGCATCCGGGGCGGCAGGTCTCGCCGCGTACGACGCCGGAGCTCGCCGCCGCGGCCAAGGTCTCGCTCGACGCCCGCACCGACGCGGGCACCGGCTGGAGCAAGGCCTGGAAGATCAACTTCTGGGCGCGGCTGCTCGACGGCGACCGCGCGCACAAGCTGCTGCGCGACCAGCTCCAGACCAGCACGCTGGCCAACCTCTGGGACACCCACCCGCCGTTCCAGATCGACGGCAACTTCGGCGCGACCTCCGGCATGACCGAGATGCTGCTGCAGAGCCACCTCGGGGCGATCGACCTGCTCCCGGCCCTGCCCGCCGCCTGGCCGTCCGGCCGGGTGGACGGGCTGCGGGCCCGCGGCGCCTGCACGGTGGGCCTGTCCTGGGCGTCGGGGCGGCTGTCCGAGGCCCGGCTGACCTCCGAGCGCGGCGGCGAGGTGCGGCTGAGCAACGACGCGTTCCGCGGCGGGGTCCGGGTCACGACGGATCACGGCCGCACGGTGGCGCACAGCACGGACGGCGCCACCGTGACGTTCCGGACCCGCCCGGGCGGGGACTACCGGATCGTCGTCACCGGCGGGCGATGATCCAGGTGAGCGGGGCGTCGAGCCTGGACGGGGGCGACCCGCCAGGCTCGACGCAGGGTGATGCTCAGAACCGGAGCTTCCGCAGGTAGCGGTAGCCGACCTCCGCCGTCTGCCGGGGGGTCACGTCCGGGGTGTCGTTCTCCACGATGTACTCCCTCACCCGGTGCCGATCGAAGATCCGCCGGAAGTCGATCGTCCCGGTGCCGAGATCGGCCATGTCACCGTCGAGATGCCGGTCCTTGACGTGGAACTGCAGCACCCGCTGCGGCGCCTCGCGGATGACGTCGAGCGCGAAGCCCACCGGGTCGGCGGCGCCGCGCCCGACGCCGCCCGTGACCGCCCAGTAGATGTCGATCTCCAGGTGGACCAGGCGCGGGTCGAGCTCGGCGGTGAGCACGTCCCAGGGCGTCTTCCCGCCGCCGAGGTCGATCGTGAACTCGTGGGCGTGGTTGTGGTAGCCGTACCGCAGCCCCGCCTTGCGGGCGGCGGCCGCCTCGACGTTCATGCGCTCCGCCCACGCCTTCCACTGGTCCTCGCTGGTGGAGTTCAGGTAGGGCACCACCATGTAGGTCTGGCCGAGGGTGAGCGCGTTGGCGATCTTCGTTTCGAGCGCGGCGTCGTCGGGGCTGATGCCGTCGTGGCTGGAGGTGGCGCGGATGCCGAGCCCGTCGAGGAACGCGCGCAGCTGCTTCGCCGTACGGCCGAAGTAGCCGAGCGCGACCTCGATCTTCGGGTAGCCGATCTCGGCCAGGTAGGCGAGGGTGGCGTCGTAGTTCTTGGCGAGGTCGTCGCGTACCGTCCAGAGCTGGATGCTGATCTGGCCGGGCGGGACGCGGTCCCGGCCGGAAGGGTGGTGCGGCGTGGCCGCGGCGGCGGGTGACGCGGCGGCGAAGGCGGCCGCGCCGAGTCCGAGGCCGGCGGCGAGCAGGGACCGCCTGCTGGGACCGTAGCCGTAGCACATGGGGGGATCCTCCTAACGGGTGGGCTCGAGTACGACCTCGTCGGTTCCGGTCAGCGGGGGCAGGTCCGCGCCGCCGGGGTCGGTGTAGCCGGCGACGAAGACGCCGGTGAGCTCGTCGGTCTCCGGGTCGTGCCCGCTCGGCTCGGTGGTCTGGATCGAGCCGGTGCAGCCGCGGGCCGTGGTCTGCGGATGGCCGTGGTCGTCGTGGCCGAGGATGTAGTCCACGGTCACGTTGGCGCAGTCCACCGGCTGGTCGTCGGTGATCCGCACCTCGAACTCGACCACGTCGCCGAAGGAGAAGCTCTGCCCTTCGGCGGGCCGGACCAGCTCCACGACGGGCGCCGCGTTGCCGACCACGATCCGCACCGACGTCGCCGCGGACATGCCGTGCTCGTCGGTGACCCGCAGCGTCGCGTTGTAGAGGCCGTTCGCCGTGTACGTGTACGACGCCTCGGGGCTGCGGGAGTCCACCCTGCCGTCGGCGTTGAAGTCCCACGCGTAGCGGAGCCGGTCGCCGTCGGCGTCGGTCGTGCCGGCACTGGTGAAGGCGACGGTGAGCGGCGCGTGGCCGGAGGTCGCCGACGCCGCGGCGACCGGGACGGGGGTGTGGTTGCCGGTGTAGCCGATGTAGTCGATGCGGGAGAGCTGGGCGTCCGGGTTCTCCTGGAAGAAGCCGTCGCCGTACTCCAGCACGTAGAGCGCGCCCTCGGGGCCGAACTCCAGGTCCATCGGGTTGTCGAAGACGAACGAGGGCAGCACGTCCTCGATCCGCCGCCCGTCACGGTGGAACGCCTTGACGTAGTCGCGGGTCCACTCGTAGAAGAGCGGGACGCCGTCGTAGTACTTCGGCCAGGCCACCGGGCCCCGGCCGCGCGTGTCGGCCGGGTCGAAGTCGTACGCCGGGCCGCCCATCGGGCCGATGCCCCCGGTGCCCAGCTGCGGGAACTCCGGCGACTGCCCGTAGGAGTACCACACCTCCGGCTGGACCACCGGCGGCAGCCTGCGCAGACCGGTGTTGCGCGGCGACTCGTTGACGGGCGCGGCGCAGTCGAACGCCGCGCCCGACGCGCCGGTCGCGAAGTCGTAGTCCACGTACGGCAGCCGCGCGGTCGCGCAGTAGGGCCAGCCGTAGTTGCCGGGCTTGCGGATCTTCGCCCATTTGCCCGTCCCGGCCGGGCCGCGCCGGGGATCGGCCGCCCGCGCGTCCGGTGAGTAGTCGCCGACGTAGAGATCCCCGGTGGACCGGTTGATCTCGATGCGGAACGGATTGCGCAGGCCCATCGCGTAGATCTCGGGCCGGGTGCGCGGCGTGCCGGGCGGGAAGAGGTTGCCTCGGGGGATCGTGTAGGACCCGTCCTCGCGTACCTTGATGCGCAGGATCTTGCCGCGCAGGTCGTTGGTGTTGGCGGAGCTGCGCTGGGCGTCGAACGCCGGGTTCCGATCGGCCCGTTCGTCGATCGGGGCGAAGCCGTCGGACTGGAACGGGTTGGTGTCGTCGCCGGTCGACAGGTAGAGGTTGCCGTCGGCGTCGAAGACGATGTCACCGCCGACGTGGCAGCAGATGCCGCGGTCCACCGGCACGTCCAGGACGCGCTGCTCGGTGCGGAGGTCGATCGTCGCGCCGGTGAAACGGAACCTGGACAGGCGGATCAGCCCCTTGAAGGGCGCGAAGTCCGCGGGTGTGCCGGTGAACGGGGCGTCGCCCTCGTTGACGTCGGGCGTCGCGGGGTCGTCGACGGGGGTGTCGAGCGGCGGGGAGTAGTAGAGGTAGACCCAGTCGTCCTTCCTGGAGCCCTTGCCGAAGCCGGGGGCGAGGGCGATGCTCTGCAGCCCCTCCTCGTCGTGCTGGTAGACGTCGAGCCGGGCGGCCAGCGTGTTGAGGCCGGTCTTCGGGTCGTGTAACCAGACCTCGCCGCGCCGCGTGGTGTGCAGGACCCTGGAGTCCGGTAACACCGCCAGATCCATCGGCTCGCCCGGGCTGTCGTTGAGCGTCACCTTCTGGAACTGGTCGTCGGGTGGCGGTGCCGCGGCGCCGGTGCTTCCGGAGGCCTGGGCGGCGGCGGCCGGCATGAGGATCGCCGCGGCAGCCATGACCGCGATTGCGGTTCTCGCTCTCATTGCCTCTCCCTTCGGTCTACTCGGGGGATAAGAGAGGGCAAAGTAACGTGAATGTAACCCGACTTACGCCGATCGAGGAGGGGCTAATCGCGAGAAATCGAACATCTTTCGCGTTCGGTCGGACTAAGTGGGGGTCGCAGGGCCTGGCAGGAGGACGGAGATGAGGGTTACCGGGCGTCCTCCAAGGTGGTGAGGCGGAGCTCGGTGCCGCCGCGGCCCACCCGCAGGTCGACCCGGCCCGCGGGGGCGTCGGAGTCGATCTCCGGGTGGTCGTCGCTCGACACGGTGACGCGCAGGCTGTGCCCGGTGCTCAGCCGGTAGTGGGTCGGCCAGGTGCGGATCTCCAGGTCGTACGTCTTGCCCGGGCGTACGGGGACGGCGCGGTCGTGGCCGAAGCGATGGCTCGCCTTGAGCCAGCCCTGGGTGATGCGGGTGGCCGTGCCGTCGGGGGCGACGTCCTCGGCCACCACCGCGATGTTGCCGTCGGCGGCCGTGAACGCGGCGCGGACCTTCGCCGTGATGTCGCCGGCCAGGACGACGTCGCGCGGGTAGGGCCGGGTCTGGAAGGACAGCCGCTCGTCCGGGGTGGCGGGGGCCGGGTCGGTGTTGACGGTGAAGCGGCGGGTGGCGGGCACGCCGGGGTCGGGCGTGAGCGTGCCGTCGGCGCTCAGGCCGAGCCGCGTCTGCCGGGCGCCGGGAGGGGGCCAGGTGGGGAACCGCTTCCAGCCGGTGCCCGCGCCGGGGCCCGGGATCTCGTACGAGGTCACCTTGGCGGCGGGCAGGGGCGCGTCCCGGCGCCCGGCCAGCCAGCGGTCCCACCAGGCGAGATACGGGCCGTTGCCGAGGTCGGCGTACTGGCCGTTGCGCCACCCGTGCTGCCAGGGGCCGGCGACCAGCCAGACGTTGCGGGGCCGGGCCTGGAAGTTCTCCACCATGCCGGCCCGGTAGCGGTCGTACCAGCCGGCGATCTCCAGGACGGGGATGTCGAGGTCTTTCCAGCGGGCCTTGACGCTGCGCTCGCGCCAGAAGTCGTCGTAGAGCGGATGCTGTGCGTAGGTCACCAGGGTGTCGGGGGCGACCGTGCGCTGCCAGTCGCGGATCCTGGCCGAGTAGATGCCGCCGCGGTAGATCGTGTTCTCGTACCAGTCGCTGATCCCGTCGGTGGGGATGATCGCGGCCAGGTGGGGCGGCTTGTTCACCGCGACGAGCAGGGAGGAGTGGCCGCCGTAGCTGACACCCATCTGCCCGACCTTGCCGGTGGACCAGGGCTGCGCGGCCAGCCACTCGATGAGGTCGTAGTTGTCGCGTTGCTCCTGCGCGCCGAACGGGTCGAGCCGGCCGGGGGAGTCGCCCGAGCCGCGGGCGTTGCAGACGGCGACGTTGTAGCCGCGGGTGACGAAGTACGCGGCCGCCCGGCCCAGGAGCTCCAGCTGGTCGTAGGCGGTGTAGTCGTACACGATCACCGGGAAGCGGCCGTCGGCGGCGGGGCGGTGCAGGTCGCAGGCCAGGCGGGCGCCGTCGCGCAGCGGCACCGAGACCCGCTCGGTGCGGACCTCGTACGTGGCGGGCCGGTCGTAGGAGAAGAAGGGGTCGGTGTCGGCGCGGGCGGGGGTGTGGACGACGAGCGGAAGCATCAAGATGGCGGCGATCCAGCCGTACTTCATGGGTGGGACTCCTCAGAGTGAGATGGCGCCGGTCAGGAGCGCGGCCACCGTCATGACCGCCGTGGTGCCGAACGCCCAGCCGAAGACGAAGCGCTGGTGGCGGCCGAGATCGACGCCGCTCATGCCGACCAGGATGAAGGTCGCGGCGGTGAGCGGGCTGAGCGGGAAGCCCGTGGTCATCTGGCCGAGGATGGCCGCCCTGGCGATCTCGGCGGATTCCACGCCGAAGCCGCCGGCGGTCTGCGCCAGCACGGGCAGCACGCCGAAGTAGTAGGCGTCGGGGGTGAAGACCAGGCTCAGCGGCATGCTCGTGATCGCCACCAGCACCGGCAGATGGCCGCCGAACGAGTCGGGGATGACGCCGGCGAACGCCGCCGCCATCTCGTTGATCATCTTGGTGCCGGTGAGGATCCCGGTGAAGACGCCCGCCGCGAAGATCATCGTGGTGACCAGCACCACGCTCTTGCCGTGCTTCTCGAGCAGCTCCTGCTGTTTCTCCCAGGTGGGGCGGTTGACCAGCAGGGCGAGTGCGAAGCCCACCACGAACAGCACCGGCAGCGGCATCGCCTCCAGCACCAGCCCGGCCAGCAGCGCGAGGGTCAGCACGAGGTTGAAGGCGGTCAGGGCCGGGTGCGTGCGCTCGGGCGCGCGCGGCGTCCCCGGTCCGTCCCCGACGACCAGCGGTTCCGGGGGCAGGGAGACGGTGCCGAGGCGGCGGCGTTCCCGCAGCCCGATCAGGTACGCGGCCACCAGCACCCAGGCGATGCCCGCCGCCATCGCCGGCAGGACCGGCGTGAACACCTGCGAGCTGTCCAGCTTCAGCACCGCCATCGCCCGGGCGGTGGGACCGCCCCAGGGGATCATGTTCATGACGCCCGCGCCCAGGCAGACGACGCCGGTGAGCACCAGAGGGCTCATGCCGAGCCGCTTGTAGACGGGCAGCAGGGCGGAGACGGTGATGAGGAACGTGGAGGCGCCGTCGCCGTCCAGGGCCACGCACATCGTGAGGACGGCCGTGCCCACGGCGATCCGCAGCGGGTCGTCCTTGGCCACGCGCAGGATGCCGCGGATCAGCGGATCGAACAATCCCGTGTCGATCATCAGGCTGAAGTACAGGACCGCGAAAGCGATCATGATGCCGGTGGGCGCCACCTTGGTCAGGCCGTTGAGGATCATCGGGCCCATCTCGGCGGCGAAGCCGCCGGCCACCGCCGCGAGCACCGGGACCAGCACCAGCGCGGTGAGTACTGAGGCACGCCTGGTCATGGTGAGCACCAGGAACAGGCCGATGGTGAGGAAGCCAAGGAGCGCGATCATCCGGGCGGCCCTTCTCTCGGGAGGTTACGGAGAAGTTTCCGAGCGCCGACGTTTCACGTCCACCATCAAAAGTGGATTTATCCATGCGTTCTGCGCAACAGTAAGGAGTCATGGACGCCAATCTCCGGCAGCTGTCCGCCTACGTCGCCGTGGCGAAGGCGGCCAGCTTCACCACCGCCGCGGCGCGGCTGCGCGTCTCGCAGTCGACGCTGAGCCGCGCCGTGGCCGACCTCGAGCGCGTGCTCGGCGTTCGCCTGCTGGAGCGCGACACCCGCAACGTGCAGCTCACGGCGGCGGGCGTGGAGACGCTGCGCGTCGCCGAGCAGATCGTCGGCGCGCACGAGTCCGGGATGAAGGAGCTGAGGCGCTACCTGCTCGGCGAGTCCGGCGTGGTCGCCGTGGCCACCATGCCCTCGGTCGCGGCGGTGCTGCTGCCGCGCCTGATCTCCGCGTTCCGGCGGCAGCGCCCGCGCGTGACCGTCCGCATCATGGACGGGCTGGAACGGGCCGTGCTCGGCAAGGTGCTCTCCGGCGACGCCGACTTCGCCATCACCACGGTCGGCGCGCAGCAGGACCGGCTCGAACACCGCCCGCTGATCCGCGACCGCTTCCACGCCGTGCTGCCTGCGGGACACCCGCTCGCCGAGCGGGAGGAGGTCGCCTGGGAGGACCTGGCCCCCGAGCCCTTCCTGGCCGTCGGGCCGGAGTCCAGCGTGCGCCGGCTCACCGACGCGGCCTTCGCCCAGGCGGGGTGCGGCGCGACGCTCGCCGCCGAGGCGAGCAACGTGGCGACGGTCGGCGGGCTGGTCGCCGCGGGCCTCGGCGTGTCGGCGATGCCCGCCCTCGTGCTGCCCCTGCTGGGTCCCGGGCACATCGTGCACCGGCCGCTGGCCGAGCCCGTGGTCGAGCGGCGCCTGGACGTCGTGGTCCGGGCGCGGCGGACCCTGCCGTCCGCCGCGGCCGCGTTCCTCGTGCTGTTGGAGGAGTCTCGTACGCAGGGGCTGGAGGTGCCGGCGGGGGCGTCCTGGGTCACGCGTTAATGCGTAAATAGCATGAATATATCGACTTCTCGTGCTGGACCCGCATTTCTCCGCTTGGGCAGGATGACATGACCGGACAGGACGAAGGAGCTCATGCGTGGCCTCTGAACAGCGCGGGCAACTGCGCGGACTGAAGGTTGTCGAGTTCGCCCACGTGGTCGCCGGGCCGCTGGCCGGGTCTCTGCTCGCCGACCAGGGCGCGGACGTGGTCCATGTGGAGCCGCCCGGCGCCGGCGACGCCGCCCGCGCCATGGGGCCCTCGCGTGACGGCGTGCCGCTGTGGTTCAAGGTCGCGGGGCGCAACAAGCGCTCTGTCACCCTGGACCTGCACGACCCCGGCGGCCGGCACGTCGCGCACCGGCTCGTGGCCTGGGCCGACGTCGTGATCGTCACGTTGCGCGCCGGCCGTCTGCGCGAATGGGAGCTGGACTGGGAGGCCGTGCACCGGATCAACCCCAAGGCGGTCCTGCTGCAGATCTCCGGATTCGGCGCGACCTCGTCCCAGGCCGACGCGCCGGGCTTCGGCAAGGTCGGGGAGGCCAGGAGCGGAGTGGTGCACCTGACCGGGTTCCCCGACGGGCCGCCGGTGCACACCGGGTTCTCCCACGGCGACGCCGTGACCGGGCTGATGGGCGCCTACGCGGTGCTCGCCGCCCTGCACCGCCGGGCGCACGACCCCGGCTTCGACGGCGAATGGATCGACCTCGCCCTCTTCGAGCCGCTGTTCCGGCTGGTGGAGTGGCAGGTCATCACATACGACCAGCTCGGCGTCGTGCCCGGCAGATCCGGCAACCAGCTGGCCGTCGCGCCCGCCGCCGTGATCAACACCTACCTGTCACGTGACGGCGACTGGATCACCGTGACCTCCGCGACCCTCCGCTCCGTGCTGAACGTCGTCCGCCTCCTGGGCCTGCCCGAGGAGGAGTTCGCCACGACGCGGCAGCAGCTCGCCGGACGGGAACGGCTGGACCGGGAGCTGCGTGCCTGGGTGGCCGCCCGGGGGACCGGCGAGTGCCTGCGGGCCTTCGCCGAGGCCGAAGTGGTCGCCTCACGCGTCTTGACCGTCGCGGACATCGCCGCCGACCCCGTCTACGCCGAGCGCGGCGACATCGTCACCGTCGACGACCCCGACCTCGGCCCCGTCCGCATGCAGGCCGCGCTCCCGCACTTCCACCGGGAGCCCGGCCGCGTCTGGCGCACCGGACCCGCACTCGGGCAGGACAACGACCTCGTCTACCGCGAGTGGCTCGGGCTCGGCTCGGAGGAGATCGCGGACCTGGAGAAGCGCGGTGTCATCTGACCGGCCCCGGCTGCGCTCGCTGCTCTTCGTCCCCGGGACCAGGACCGACTGGCTGGCCAAGGCCGAGGCCGCCGGGGCCGACGCGGCCATCCTCGACCTGGAGGACGCCGTCCCGCCCGCCGAGAAGCCCGCCGCCCGCATCCGGGTGGCCGAGGCCGTCGCCGCCTTCACCGGCGACATGGCGCTCCTCGTCCGGATCAACCCCCTCGACGGCTGGGCGGCCGCCGAGGACCTGCGGGCCGTCACGCACGCCCGCCTCGCCGGGGTGGTCGTCCCCAAGATCGGCGGCCCGGCGGACGTGCGGCTCGCCGACCGGCTCCTGACCTGGTGCGAACGCGAACACGGCCTGCCCGAGGGCCGCATCGCGCTGGTGCCGCTGCTGGAGAGCGCCGCCGCGCTGCGGGAGGCGTACGACGTCGCCCGGGCCGCCGCCCGCGTCGCCTACGTAGGGGCGGTCACCGGTCCGGCCGGCGACGTGGAGCGGGCCATCGGCTACCGCTGGAGCCCTTCCGGCATCGAGACCCTGGCCCTGCGCTCCCGCGTCCTGCTGGACGTCCGCGCGGCCGGCACGCCGTGCCCCGTCGCCGGCCTGTGGACGGCCATCGCCGACCTCGACGGGCTGCGTGCCTTCGCCGAGCAGAACCGCGCGCTCGGCTACGAGGGCATGATGGCCGTCCACCCCTCCCACGTCCCCTTGATCAACGAGGTGTTCTCGCCCAGCCCGGAGGAACTCGCACGTTACGAGCGGCTGATCGCCGCGGTGGAGGAGGCGCAGGCGCGCGGCGCCGGGGCGATCGCCTTCGAAGGGGAGATGGTGGACGAGGCCATGGCGGCCAGGGCACGGGCCGCGCTCGGCCGGGCCGAAGGCGGAAAGGACGTCTTCTAGAGCAGCTCGATCGCTCTTTCCGGGCAGTTGGCCACCGCCAGGCGCGCCGCGCGTTCCTCGTCCTGCGGCACGCTGCCGTCGCCGGCGACCTGCCCGTAGCCCTCGTCGTCCTCGTCGAACAGGCCGGGGGCGAGGTCGTAGCAGCGGCCATGTCCCTGGCAGCGCTCGGGGTCGATGCGTACCTTCATGTCGGTGCTCCGTTCTGTGTGCCCCGTCGAAATCCCAGTCTGCCCCTGTTGCCCGGCTTGAGGCGGATGTCTTCCTCAGTCGTTCCGTGTGGTCTTCCGTGACGTGTGGGTAGGGGCCGGGTTCGCCCGCCTGCACGGGAACCGAGGAGGAGGAGAAGCGGGGGAACGGTATGAGTCATCACACACCAGAGCACGATCCCCACTCGCGGTTCGAGGACGAGGGGATCCCGGACCTGCAGGACGGCACGCCCGAACAGCAGTGGGCGGTGGACCCGCAGGAGGCGCCGCTGCCGGCCGACGAGCCGGTCGCCGTGGACGACTACGGCACCACGAACGAGGAGCAGATCCAGGGCGAGTCGCTGAGCGGCCGCCTCGACCGGGAGGTCCCCGAGGAGCAGCCGGTGTACGCGGTGGACGGATCCGCCACGGCTGCCCGGCCGCCCACTGACGAGAGCGACGCGCCGGCCGTCGAGAAGGTGACCGAGGAGAGCGGGCTGGGCATGGGCTCGGACCTGGACACGGGCTACGAACCGGACAGCGGCGTCGACCCGGCGTGGGAGGCACAGCCCGAGGAGCCTTCGGGCCAGGTCTGGGACGAGCCCCGCCGCGCGGGCCGCCTGGTCGCCCCCGACGAGGGAGCCCGCGAGGACGCCGAGCCCGACGAGGTCGCCACGGAGGCCGGGCCGGACGCCGGCGGCTATTCCGCCGAGGAGGCGGCCATGCGAGTGGAGCCCGAGTGAGGAGACGCATGCCGAACGAGCACCGCGAAGACCGCGACAAACGGCGCGAGCAGGACAAAGGCACCACGTTCGATCCCGATCTGCACAACATGGGCGGCGATGTGGGGCCCGCCTCGATCCGCGGCTCCAACGTCCCTCCGCGGGCCCGGCCGGGTGACGACGCCGAGCCGAAGAGCGGGTACGCCGAGCCCATGGGGTACGTGGCCGGCCGGGACGACGAGTGGCCGGTGACGGCGGGATCCGACGAGAAGGCCGTGGCGGCCCGTACCGACGAGATCGACGACCACGTCGCCACCTACGGCCCGAGCCCCCATCCCATGCCCCCGGAGACGCTGGAACAGCAGGGCGAGGGCGGGGACCCGGGCTTCCGCGTCCGGGGCCCGGTCGACGAGGCCGAGCACGGGATGGTGATCGACGAAGGCGGCGGCGAGCCGGAGGAACCGGCGGGCGCCCTGCGCGACGGGGAGCACATCAGCGCGGACGTCGAGTGGGTGCCTTCGGACGAGGAGGACGACCCGGACGGCGGCTCCGGCCGCACGGACGCCGATGACGGCGGCTACCTGCCAGGAGAGGGCACCGGCCGCCCGTACTGAGGCCCCGCCGTCAGCGGTTCTTCCGGAGGAAGGCGGTGAGGCGGTCCAGGGGCCAGGTGTTGATCACATCGTCGGCGGTGAGCCAGCCTCGCTGGGCCGTGCCGATGCCGTAACGCAGGTTGGCCAGGTGGCCGACCGCGTGGGAGTCGCTGTCCACGGCGAACTTCACGCCGTACGGCCGCGCCCGCCGGATGAGCTCGGCGGCCAGGTCGAGCCGGTCGGGGAAGGCGTTGATCTCCAGCGCGGTCCCGGAGCGCGCGCACGCCCGGAAGACCTCGTCCCAGTCCGCGTCGATGGGCGGGCGGCGGCCGATCAGCCGGGCGCTGGGATGGCCGATGATGCTGACGTGCGGGTTCTTCGCGGCTCGCACCAGCCGCCCGGTCATCCTGTCGCGCGGCAGGTCGAAGTGGGAGTGCACCGAGGCGACGCACACGTCGAAGCCCGCCAGCACGTCGGGCGGCCAGTCCACCTCGCCGTCGGGGTCGATGTTGAGCTCGATGCCGTGCAGCAGGCGCGGGCCGTACGCGCCGTCCAGCTCGCGCAGCCGCTCGCGTTGCGCGACGGCCTTCCCCAGGGTCATCTGCTGCATGTACAGGTTGGGCCCGTGGTCGGTGACGGCGTAGTACGCGTACCCGCGCGCGGCCGCGGCGGCGACCATGTCCTCGAGCGAGGCGTGGCCGTCGGTGAGGTCGGTGTGGGTGTGCAGGTCGCCGCGCACGTCGGCCTCGGTGACCAGGTCGGGGAGCGCCCCGGCCAGCGCGGCCTCGATCTCGCCGGTGTCCTCGCGCAGCGTCGGCGGGATCCACGGCAGGCCGAGCCGCTGGTAGACCTCCTCCTCGGTCCTGGAGACGATCTTCTCTTCGGTGACGGCGTCGAACAGGCCGTACTCCGACAGCTTGAGCTTGTGGTGCTGGGCGATCTCGCGGGTGCGGATGTTGTGCGCCTTGGACCCGGTGAAGTACTGCACGGCCGCGCCCCACGCGTCCGGCGGCACCACCCGGAGGTCCACCTGCAGCCCTTGGCCGGTTCGCAGCGAGGTCTTCTTGTCGCCGCGGACGATGACCTCCGTCACCTGGGAGAGCCCGACGAAGGCGTCCATCAGCACCCTCGGGCGGTCCGACGTGGCCAGGACGTCGATGTCGCCGATGGTGTCCTTCATGCGGCGCAGCGACCCGGCGTACCCGCATCGCCGGCAGCCCCGCACCGCCTCCAGCGCCGCCACGATGTCCTCGGCCAGCGGCATGGCCACGCCCAGGTGGACCCGCTGCCCGGAGTCGCGCAGCAGGGCGATGCCGTGCAGCAAATTCTCCTCGGTCTTGGGGCCGAAGCCCGGCAGGCCGCGCAGGGCGCCGGCGGCGATCGCCGACTCCAGGCTTGCCGGGGAGTCCACGCCCAGGCGCTCGTGCAGCACCATCGCCCGTTTGGGCCCCAGGGCGGGAATGTGGGTGAGCGCGCGGACCCCGGCGGGGATGCGGCCACGCAGCTCCTCCAGCTTCGCCATCGTGCCGGATCGTAGGTATTCGGCGACCTTGGCGGCGATCGACTCGCCCACGTTGGGGATCCGTCTCAGCGCGGCGGCGTCGTAGCCGGCGATGTCGTCCGGGTAGGCGCCGATCGACCGGGCGGCCTTCTGGTAGACGCGGATCTTGAAATCCTCGTGACCGGTGATGGCGAGGAGGTCGGCGTACTCCTCCAGCACGGCGGCCACGTCGTCGTTGGTGCGTGCCATCTCGCATCATCCCCTTAAAGCGCATCTATCCCGAAATCGCGGCAACTATCGGGGGATGGCCGATGCCGCCGGGCCTGCCCGGACCGGCGGGACTGAGTGCGAAGCCTTGGGGCAAGGGAAGTGCGATTGTGAATATTCGCACGCCAGAGGACAGATCAGCATGGCTAAGATCCGTGAATCCCGCCGGGGCGGACGCGGCCACGCCGTGCGGCGGCAAGAGGCGCTGATGGCCGAGATCGAGCAGGTGCAGGAGCCCGCACACCTCATACGGGTGGGCACCATGGTGCACCAGCTGCTCACCGAGGCACGTGGGATGCCGCTGGACGAGAGCGCGCGCGAGCGGCTCCTCCGGATCCACAGCCTGGCCATCGAGGAGATCGCCCGCTCCGTCGCCCCGGAGCTCCGCGACGAGCTGGCGCGGCTGCGTCCCGACATCCCCGGCGACCGGCCGCCGACGCAGGCGGAGATCCGCATCCTGCACGGGCAGCTCGTCGGCTGGCTGGAGGGGGTCTTCCAGGGCATCCAGGCCGGGCTCTCGCTGCAGCAGGCCGCGGCCCGCCAGGAACTCCTCGGGCTCCGCCGCGCCGGCCACCGCGAGAGCGGCCGCGCCCCTCACCACTGACCCGGGGCCGTCTCACCGCCGGCGGTGCCATTGTGCGGGCCGCCGACGCCCTCGCCGACCAGGGCGCCACCCACGGGGGTGTTGCCCGCCCCGCCGGTGCCTGTCGAGGCGACGGACCGGCCTGTGTGCCCGGGCACGGGCGACCTGCGGCCGAAGGACAGGACGCCCACCCCGAAGCCGACGGCAGCCGGGGCCCGGAGCGCCGGTGCCTTAGCGGACGGCGGCGGACCGGTCAGGAGCCGGTGTTCCTGACCTGGGAGATCCATCCGCCGGCCAGGACCATGGCGCGCTGACGGGCGGACAGGCGGTGCCGGAGCACGACGCCGTCGGCCGTGATCTCGCCGCCGGTCTCCACCGCCTTGCGCAGCCCGTCCAGGCGCAGCTCGTCGCCCTGGGCGAGCCGGTCGTAGCCGGACTCGTCGGCGAACTCCAGCGCCAGCACGCCGAAGTTGGCCAGGTTCTGCCAGTGGATGCGGGCGAACGACTTGGCGATCACGACGCGGAGTCCCAGATGACGGGGGACGATCGCGGCGTGCTCGCGGGAGGAGCCCTGCCCGTAGTTGCGCCCGCCCACGATGGCGTGCGGCCCCGCGGCGCGGGCCCGCTCCGGGTACGTGTCGTCGATCTGCCCGAAGGCGAAGTCCGCCAGCGCCGCGATGTTGCTCCGGTACGGCAGCGCCCGGGCGCCCGCGGGCATGATCTCGTCGGTGGAGACGTCGTCGCCGACCTTGAGCACGACCGGCAGGGTGAGCGAGTCGGGCAGCGGGTCCAGCTCGGGCAGCGAGCCGATGCTCTCCGCCTTGACCAGGGCGACCTCGCGGGCCTCCTCGATCGGCAGGGGCCGCTGCAGCGGGGCGGTGATCGTGCTGACCCGGCGCGGCTCCCGTACCTCCGGATGGTCCAGGCCGAGGTCGCGCGGGTCGGTGATGGCGCCGGTGAGCGCCGACGCGGCGGCGGTCTCCGGCGAGCAGAGCCACACGGCGTCGTCATGGGTGCCGGAGCGGCCGGGGAAGTTGCGGGGGAACGTACGCAGGCTGTTGCGGCCGACCGCGGGGGCCTGGCCCATGCCGATGCAGCCCAGGCAGCCGGTCTGGTGGATGCGGGCGCCGGCTTCGAGCAGCGCGGTGACGGCGCCGGACTTCGTGAGGTCGGCCAGGATCTGCCGCGACGTCGGGTTGATCTCCAGCGACACCTGCGGGTGCACCTGCCTGCCGCGCAGCATCTCCGCCACCACCGCGAAGTCGCGCAGCCCCGGATTCGCCGACGAGCCCACCACCACCTGGTGGACCGGCTCGCCCGCCGCCTGCCGCACCGGGACCACGTTCCCCGGCGAGCTCGGCCGCGCGATCAGCGGCTCCAGCGCCGACAGGTCGATCTCGTCCTCGACGTCGTATCCCGCGTCCGGGTCGGCGACCAGCTCGGTGTAGTCGTCCGCGCGGCCCTGGGATTCCAGGAACTCCAGCACCCGCCCATCGGAGGGGAAGACCGAGGTAGTGGCGCCCAGCTCGGCGCCCATGTTGGCGATCACGTGCCGGTCCATCGCGCTCAGCGTGCCGAGTGCCGGGCCGTGGTATTCGACCATCCTGTTCACGCCGCCCGACACCCCGTGGCGGCGCAGCAGCTCCAGGATGACGTCCTTGGCGCTCACCCAGTCCGGCAGCGCGCCGGTCAGGCGGACTCCCCAGACGTGGGGCATGGTCACGTACAGCGGCTGCCCGGCCATGGCCATCGCCACCTCCAGACCGCCCACGCCGATCGCCAGCATGCCGAGCGAGCCGGCCGCGCAGGTGTGGGAGTCGGCGCCGGCCAGCGTCCTGCCCGGCACGCCGAAGTGCTGCATGTGCGTGGGGTGGGAGACGCCGTTGCCGGGCGGCGAGTACCAGATCCCGTACCGACGGCAGGCCGAGCGCAGGAACAGGTGGTCGGCCATGTTGCGCTCGTCGGACTGCAGGAGGTTGTGGTCGACGTATTGCGCCGCCACCTCGGTGCGGACCCGCTCCAGGCCGAGCGCCTCCAGCTCCAGCATCACCATCGTGCCGGTGGCGTCCTGGATCAGCGCCTGGTCGACGCGCAGCCCGATCTCCCCGCCCGGCCGCATGTCCCCCTCGGCCAGGTGCGAGCTGATCAGCTTCTCGGCCAGGTTCACGGTGCTCGCCCCTCGACGCCTCGTGGCGAGCCACCCGGCTACCCGGGCGGGGCCGCGGCCAAACCCCGTGAGCTGCCAGTTAGCCGTCCACGGGTCGGGGTAGCCGCGCTCGTACGGGAGGAAGAGGGGGAAGATCGTGCGTACTCGTGATCTCGATTCGGCAGTGGCCGGAGAACCAGGACGCCCGTGGGCGAAGACCGCGGCCATGCTCGGCGCGAGCGCCGCCGCCGGCGCCACCATGGAGTATCTGTTCGATCCCGACCGCGGCCGAAGCCGCCGGGCCAAGATGCGCGACCAGGCCTCGCACGCCGTTCACGAGCTGTCGTACGGTCTCGGCCGCGTGAGCCGCGATCTGGGCAACCGCTCGCGCGGCCTCGCCGCGGGCACCCGCTTCCGGCTGACCGGCCGCTCGGCTGACGACCGGATCCTGCACGAGCGCGTACGAGCGGAGCTCGGCCGCTATCTGACCCATCCGCACGCCGTCCATGTGAGCGTCCAGGACCGCGTGGCGCGCCTGGAGGGCGACGTGCTCAGGGGCGAGGAGCGGAGGGCGGCGCGGGCGGTCCGCCGCATTCCCGGCGTGAAGGCCGTCGACGCGCAGTGGAGGGTGCACCGCGACCCGTCGCAGGTGCCGCAGCTCCAGGGCGGGGGCCGGATCCGGCCACCCGTGCCCGAGCTGCTCCAGCAGCACTGGGCGCCCTCGGCGAGGTTCCTCGCCGGCACGGCGGCCGCCGTGATGTGGGGGCTCTCCCGCCGGTTCCCCCGTCCGGTCGCCTGGAGCGTACGCTGCGCCGCGACCGCGCTGGGCGCCCGCGCCGCCACGAACCTCCCCCTGCGCCGGCTGACGGGCATCAACGCCGGCCGTCGGGCCGTCGACGTCAACCGCGCCGTCTCGATCGCCGCGCCTCCGGAGGAGATCTGGCCGCTGGTGAGCGACTACTCCGTCTTCGCGACGTTCATGCCCGATGTCCGGGAGGTCCGGCGATCCGCCGACGGCGTCCGTTCCCACTGGGAGATCAGCGGCCCCGCGGGCCGGCCCATCAGGTTCGACGCCGTCGAGACCAGCCGCGAGGAGGGCAAGCACATCACGTGGAAGTCCACCGAGGGCCAGTTGATCGCGCACACGGGCGCGGTGCGGCTGGCGCCCGAGGAGGGCGGTCGGACGCGGGTGCAGGTGGAGCTGACCTACAACCCGGTCATGGGGGCCGCCGGTCACGCCGTCGCGCGGCTGCTGGGCGCGGACCCGGCGACCAGGCTCAGGGACGACCTGATGCGGCTGAAGTCGTACGTCGAGGAACGCCGGCAGCCCGCGATGGGCCGGTAGCGGTGCGTTTCCGCGCTCAAGCGCGCCTCGGCGCGGCGCATCACCGTCGTGGCGCCGTTCTCCGGCTACGCCCGCCAGGAAAAAAAGCACCGCGGCCGCGAGCCCATCTCGGCCCGGCGGATGGCCGACCTGTTCGCCGCCGCCGGGGGCCGACCGGCTCATGGTCGTCGATCTCCACACGGCGCAGGTGCAGGGGTTCTCCGACGGCCCGGTGGACCATCTGCACGCGCTCCCGCTGCTGGCCGAGCACGTCACCCGGCACGTGGACACCGCGCGCCGAGGCGCTCGCCGACCGGGGCGCCACCCACGTCATCGCGGCCGCCACCCACGAGGTGTTCTCCGGCGACGCGGGCGAGCGGCTGGAGAAGGCCGGCCTGGCGCAGCTGGTCACCACCAACACGCCGCCCCTGCCCGAAGGCTTCCCGCCGACAGGCCGGCCGTACTGTCCATCGCGCCGCTGCCGGCGCGCGCCATCTGCGAGTTGTTCCTCGAAGGCTCCGTGACCGGCCTGTTCGAGGGTGAGAGCCAGAGGTCCTCTTGGGAAGAGGGGCGCGGCCGGCGGCTCCCTTGGCGCCGGCCTGCGATGGGGCGGCACATGGGGAAACCGGGCAAGGAGGCGCGGTTCCTGGCGTGGGAGTCGGCCTGCTCAT
The DNA here is from genome assembly GCF_008065375.1 of Nonomuraea sp. SYSU D8015. Classification (GTDB taxonomy): domain Bacteria; phylum Actinomycetota; class Actinomycetes; order Streptosporangiales; family Streptosporangiaceae; genus Nonomuraea. The sequence continues at coordinate 309,979 of NZ_VJYI01000003.1, read as the reverse complement.
GAGGAGGTGTGGTTTCCGGGCGCCGGGGGAGTGGTCGGTCATGGCGAAGACGCTGGTGGAGGCCGCCCGGCGGATGGGGGTGACCGACCCGCGCCTGCTGGCCGCCATCGCCGCCACACCGCGCGACCGGTTCGTGCCGCCGCGCTCGGTCGCGCGCGCCGAGCGGGACGAGCCGATCCCCATCGGCCACGGGCAGCCCACCTCGCAGCCGTCCCTGGTCGCCCAGATGATCGAGGCACTCCTCCTGACGGAAACGGACGTCGTCCTGGAGGTCGGCACCGGGTACGGCTACCAGACCGCCCTGCTGGCGCACCTGGCCGACCGCGTGTATTCGGTGGAGCGCTACGCCGACCTGGCCGAGCACGCACGGGCCAACCTGGCGGCCATGGGCGTGGCCAACGTCGAGGTCGTGGTCGGCGACGGCACCGCCGGCCTGCCCGAGCACGCCCCCTTCGACGCGGTCATCGTGTCCGCGGCGGCCGCCACGGTCCCCGCGCCGCTGGCCGAGCAGCTCGCGGAGGGCGGCCGGCTCGTCATCCCCATCGCGTCGGTCGTGGCCGACGTCGTCACGCTGTACGCCAAGCGGCGAGGACGCCTGGAACGGCGGCGGGCGCTGACGCCCGCCCAGTTCGTCCCCCTTGTGGGCAAGTACGCGTGAACGTTACGGGGTCAGCGGCGGCACCGCGTTCCGCGCCCGCTCCAGAGCCTGGTCGGGCCACCACTGGCCGGCGGCCGGAGTGACGATGCCGTACGCCGGATCCGCCGGTCCCGACGTGCCCCGGGTGCATTGACCGTTGGAGAACCCCGGGCTGTTGAGCCACAACAACGCGTCGGCCAGCGAGTTCCGGGTGTCGGTGGTCGGCCGCGCCCCCGCGCCCCTGCCGGGAGGATTACACCACTCGTCCGGCGCCGGGAACCGCCCGGCCGGCGGTTGCCACTCGCCCGTCCCGTTCCGGCTCGTGTCGACGACGAAGTGCGGCAGGCCTGGCGCGTCGTCCGGCACGGCGGCGAGGTTCCCGGCGGCGCACGAGGCCGTCCGCGCGGCTGCTCTGAGGTAGACGCACTTGGACAGCTGGGAGGCGTACGTGAGCGACTGCTCGGTGGTGCGGTAGCCGACGACGTTGACGTAGAAGCCGTCGGCGCGGACCGCCCCCGCGTTGACCAGCCGGTCGGCCATCTGCGTGAATCCCGGCCACCCCGCCAGCCCGCCGTCGAGATAGACGGCGGTGCTCCCGAGCCCCGTGAGGGCCTCCACGGCGTAGGACAGATCGCTGTAGCGCTGGGTGGCGGCCGCCTGCCCGCCCTGCGGGCACTCCGGGCTGCCCGGCATCCGGGCCAGGCCGCTGGGCTCCAGGGCGACGACCGCTGACCGGTTCCCGATGCCCTCGGCCACCGCGTCGATCCACGCCCGGTACGCCTCGGCGTTCGGGGCGCCGCCGTTCCAGCAGTCACGGGCCGGGATGTTGTTGGTGACGAACACCGGGACCGTCCGTTGCCGGGCCGCCCGGGTGACCGCCTCGCGTACCGTGCGGGAGACGTCGGCGGGCTCGCCGCCGGCCAGCCAGATGGCCGCCGGGACCTCCGACAGGGCCCGCATGAGGGCGGCGTCGGCCGTCCTGCCCTGCACCGACCAGGTCCGTGCCTGCTGTGCCGCCTCGGTGTCGGGCTGCACGTAGAAGCGCACGTCGTCGCCGGCGCGGAGCGGGTTCTGGCCGGGGAGCTCCCGCCACCGCGCGCCGGCCTTCTCCGTGAGGGCGGAGATCCCGGAGGGCCGCTCGGACAGGCCGGGGACCAGGGGGCCGCCGTCGGTGACGGCTTGGGAGACGAGGACCGTGGCCACCGCCACGAGGGCGAGCGCCGCGCCGCCCAGCACCCGGCGCCCGTACGCGGGGCGACGGCGTCTGCGCCGCCTGCCCGTCCCGGTGCTCGGCTCGGGGGCGATCGGCTGCGCCTGCCTGGGATCGGCGCCCGGGAAGCCGCGGCGGGACGCGCCTCGAGCGGGAGCCCCGGCGAGGGCCGGCGCCGTCGCGGGCCCGCGCCGCACAGGACCCCTGGCCGGGTCGGGGCTGATCGCGGGCACGTCTCCAGGAGCGCTCCAACGCAGGACACCGGGCGCGTCTCCTGCGGCCTCCCAGGGACGGGAGCGGGGTGCGTCTCCTGCGCCGTCCCAGGGGCGGGAGGCGGGTTCGTCTCCTGCGGCGTCCCAGAGAAGCGCGCCCGGCGGGTCTCCTGCCGCGCTCCAAGGGAGGGAGCCGGTCCCGTTCTCCTCGGCGGCCCAGGGGGTCAAGCCGGTCGTGTCCTGAGGAGCGCTTCGGTGCGCCTCGTGTGAGGCGCTCCGGGGAGGGGCGTAGGCCGCGTCGTGCCGGACGCTCCGGAGCGGGGCGTAGGTCGCCTCCCGATCGGCGTTCCCCGGAAGGGTCAAAGGGGTGTCGCCAGAAGCGCTCCCGGGCCGAGCGCCGGGCCCGGGCGGGACGACGAGCGGCGGCAGTCTTGTCGTGATGCCCCCGGACAGGGCGTCCACGAGCTCCGCGGCCGTCGGCCGCGCCGCCGGGTCCTTGCTCAGCGCCCGCCACACCAGCTCACCGAGCACGCCGTCCAGCGCGGGGACCACCGGATCGTCGTGGATCACCCGGTACAGCACGTCGTGCCCCTGTCCCGACCCGAACGGCGGCCGCCCGCTGGCGGCGAAGACCATGACGCCGCCCCACGCGAAGACGTCCGAGGCCGGCGACAGCGGCAGGCCCCGCACCTGCTCCGGAGACATGTACGCGGGCGTGCCCATCCGGGTGACCGACAGCGTGGTGGAGTCGGCCGCGAAGGCCAGCCCGAAGTCGATGACCTTCGGCCCCACGGGCGACAGCAGCACGTTCGACGGCTTGAGGTCCCGGTGGACGACCCCAGCCGCGTGGATCGCCCCCAGCGCGACCGCCGTGCTCATGGCGAGCCCGTCGAGCTCCGAGCCCGACATCGGCCCCCACTCCTTGACCGCGCGGTACAACGTCGGCCCCGGCACGTACTCGGTGATGACGTACGCCGTGTCCCCGTCGAGATCCGCGTCGAGAACCGGAGCCGTGGAGAACCGGGCGACCCGCCGCGCGGTCGCGACCTCCCGCCGGAACCGCCGCCGGAACTCCGGATCGCCGGCGAGGTGCCGGTGAATGACCTTGATCGCCACCAGTCTGCGCGAACGGTTCTGCGCCAGGTAAACGACGCCCATCCCGCCCGCGCCGAGCCGGCGGATGACGCGATGGCCGGCGATCTGCGGAGGATCGCCGCTCGTTCTCGTGTCCACCGCGTCGCCGTGCTTGGTGCCCTGTGCCATCGCCCGCCCATCTGGAAAGACGCCGGGGTCCTCCTGAGACCTGAACGCAAGTCGTCAGGAGGTACGGCTGCCGCCGCGCCGCGGTTCAGGCGCCGTCATGTGGTGGAGGACAGCGTGGGCCGCCATGGGACGTCCGGCCTCGTCGCGGCCGGAGCCGCCGCCTGGCCGCTGCCCGAGCCGCCGCTCGAGACCGCGTCGGCCCACTCGAGCAGGCGGCGCAGACGGGAGTCCTGCGCGTCGGCGAGGACGCGGGCGCACCGACGACGGCCAGAGCCGACGAAGCAGGGGTCGAAGGTCGCCGAATGCCCACCCGAGCGGCGGCTTGCCTCGATCGAGCAGCCAGTACGTATCCGCGGCGTCGGGGGACTACGCCGACGCGGGCATGATCGCACAGCGCTACCATCAGGTGCCCCCTTGGGTATCGGGTTGCAGGTCGAGCGTGAGCTGATCGTCCGGCTCGGGTTGGTGGGGCAGCCCGGCTACGCGGGTGAGCGTGGCCAGGCTGGTGCTGGTTCTGTCGGGGCGCTAATCCCTCCCAGCGATCCGACGGGATGCACTGCCTTCACTCAACCCGGCCATATGGGAGTCCGTAGAGTCCGATTCCACTAAAGTGCTTTAAAACGGCGTCGACAGCTGCTAAACGCCCAGGTCAATGAGAGTGCTCCCCGCGCACGCGGGGATGGTCGCGGCTGGCCCGCGCGTTTCAACCAGGGGAGCGCGTCAAAGCCGTTCGAAACCGCGGACGCGCTCCCAGTCCGTGACCGCCGTCTCGAAGGCCGCCAGCTCCGCCCGCGCCGCCTGCGCGTAGTGGCCGACCACCGCGTCGCCGAACGACTTGGCCGCGATCTCGCTGCTCTCCCAGCGGCGCAGCGCCTCGGTCAGCGTCGTGGGCAGCCGCGGCACCGAGGGGTCGGCCAGCGCGTTGGCGGTGTGCGGCGCGGGCAGGGGCAGCCGGTTCTCGATGCCGTACAGGCCCGCGGCCAGCACGGCGGCGACGGCCAGGTAGGGGTTGGCGTCCCCGCCGGGCACGCGGTGCTCGATGCGCAGCGACGCGCCCGAGCCCACCACGCGGATGGGGCAGGTGCGGTTGTCCCTGCCCCAGGTGATGCCGGTGGGGGCGAACGCGCCCGGCTGGAGCCGCTTGTAGGAGTTGACGTTCGGGGCCATGAGCAGCGCGAGGTCGGGCAGGCAGGCGAGCTGCCCGGCGACGAAGTGGCGCATCAGCTCCGACATCCCGTCGTCGCCGTCCCCGGCGAAGACGATCGAGCCGTCCGCGCCGCGCAACGACAGGTGGACGTGGCAGGAGTTGCCCTCGCCCTCGTCGAACTTGGGCATGAACGTGAGCGCGACGCCTTCCTGGGCGGCGATCTGCTTGGCGCCGTTCTTGAAGAACACGTGCTTGTCGCAGGTCGCCATGGCCTCGTCGTAGCGGAAGACGATCTCGTACTGGCCGGCGTGGCACTCGGCGCGGGCGGTCTCCATGGTGAGCCCGGCGCGGACCATCTCCCGGCGGATGCGGCGCACCACGGGCTCGATCTCGGCCAGGCCCTGGAGCGAGTAGTCCACGTTGTAGCGGGTGCCGGTACGCAGGCCGTGGTAGCGGCGCTCCCAGGCGTCCCGGTAGCTGTCGCCGAACACCAGGAACTCCAGCTCGGTCCCGGCGTACGCGGCCAGCCCGCGCTCGGCCAGCCGGTCGAGCTGTGTGCGCAGCACGCGGCGCGGGGCCACCTCGACCGGCTGCCCTCCCGGCCACACGGCGTCGGCGATGACGAGCGCGGTGCCCGGGTCCCAGGGGAGCGCGCGCAGCGTGGCGGGGTCGGGGCGCAGGACGAAGTCGCCGAAACCGGTGTTCCACGCGTCGATGGCGTAGCCGGGCCCGGTGTCCATCTCGACGTCGGTGGCCAGCAGGTACACGCAGGCGCCGAAGCCCTGCCGGGCCGCCTCGTCCAGGAAGTACGGCACGGCAAGGCGGCTGCCCTGCAGTCGGCCCTGCAGGTCGGGAAGGCTGACGATCACCTCCTCGACCCGGCCCGCCTCGGCCTCGGCACGCAGCCATTCATAGGTCATATCAGCTCCCGCTGTGTTCATTGGTCTCACTCTGTGAGGCCGACTCGGTCGCCACATGCCGCCGCCTTCTCAGGGCCCACGCCGTGCGGCGGCGCTCCCTCGCGAGCCAGCGGGTTGGGGACGGTGCCGTGGACGACGTCGAAGCCCTCGTCGCGCTCGGCGCGGTCGTGGAAGCCGCCGCCGAGCAGCTGCTCCCGGTTGAGCGCCACCCGGTCGAATTCTGGCGCGAACAGGCCGAACGCCTCGAACCTGTCCTTCAGCTCGGGGAAGCGGGCGTGGTAGCGCTCGATCTCGGCGCGGACCAGGCCCCAGAACTCCTCCTCCGGCACGCCGAGGTGCTCCTCGGCCAAGGGGGCGAAGAACCGGAAGTGGCCGGCGAAGACGGCGCTGAGCAGTGAGTGCGCCAGCTCGCCCGCCGGCCAGCGCAGCAGCACCGCGTCGGCGCGCGGCGACAGGCCCGCGTACTCGGGGCGGCGCTCGGGCAGCAGGTTGACGTCCTCGGCGAAGTCCTTGAGCGCGACGCCCACGGGGACGTCGGCGGCGTCGTACAGGATCACGGTGTTCTCGCCGTGCGGGCAGTACGCCACGCCGTACCGGTAGAGGTAGTGCAGCAGGCCGGGCAGCAGCGCCGCCAGGAACCGGGTCAGCCACGCCCGGGCGTCGAGCCCGGAGCGTGCCACGAGCTCGGCCGCCAGTGCGCGCCCGTCCGAGCCGACCTTCAGCAGGGCCGCCATGGTCCTGGCCCGCTCGCCCTCGCGGAGCAGCGCCGTCACCGGCTCGCGCCACACCGCGCCGAGCAGCTCGTGGTAGCGGTAGGGCGCGTCGCCCACCGCGTCGTACAGGGGGTGGCGCACGGCGACGGCGGCCACCTCGCCCAGCGGGTGGAAGCGCAGCTCGTCCCGCAGGTACGGGTCACCGTCGCGGAGCGCGTGCAGCCAGGCGGTCACGTCGGGCGCGGCCCGCGTCGGCTCGGTGGACAACCCCCGCCACACCAGTGTGTTGCGGATGGCGAGCGGCATCTTGACGTTCCTGCGGTGCGGATGGTCCAGATTGGCCAGGGTGCGGATGGACTGCAGCGGCCGGTAGCGGTCCGGGCCCTCGCCGAGAAGCACGATCCGGCCGTCGGCGAGGTAGGGGGCGAAGAGGGTCTCGACGGCCTCGTCCCAGTGGAAGGGGTGGACGGGCAGCCAGACGTACGCGGCAGGGTTCGCCAACGCGTCGTCCAGCAGGTCGGCGAACCGCTTGCGGGTCTCGTCGTCCAGCTCCTCGGCCAGCAGCGTCTCCGCGTCGAGCCCGGGGACGCCGGAGTAGTCGGCCAGCGAGGTGTGCACGGCCGCCCACAGCAGCCGGACGGCGCCGGCCGACTCGGGGGCGTAGGCCGCCGCGTCGGAGGCGGCGAACCCAAGCCGGCCCTTGTTGAGCAGCATGCAGGGATGGCCGTCCTGGTACGCCTCCAGCTCCAGGTGGTCCAGCTCCGCCAGCTCGGCGGCGGTCACGGCACGGGAGATCAGCTCAGCCTCCGCCCGCCGGGTCGCGATGAGCTCGCGCAGCACCTCGGCGGTGGTCGGGCCGTCCCAGCCGAGGAGCGCCCTGGCGTCGAGCAGCAGCCGTTCGGGCCCGGCCTCGCTGTCCTCGGGATGCCGCCGCAGCGTGCCGTCCACCAGCCGCCAGGTCCCGAACGTGCCGCGGGCCGCGCGGAACGTCCAGCGGACGCCCTCGCCCAGCTCCAGCCGGTAGGCGTCGGGGCCGGAGCCGGGGTCGGGCTCCGGGCGGAGCAGCTCCTCGTAGGCGAACTCCTCGACCGCCTTGGTGAGCAGGCGGCGGCCGGCCTGCCGCCAGGCGTCGCGGGTGGGGCGGGTCATCAGGAGGTCTCCTTCGAGTAGGCGAGGGCGGGTTCCGGCAGGGGGACGGGGACGCGCCGCAGCGACAGGCCGGTGGCGATCAGGTGCACGGCCGCCGCGACGGCGAGGGGCAGCGCGAGGTCGTACGAGACCGCGGCCGCGGCGGCCACCGGCGCGGCGAGCAGGCCCGCCGACCGGGCGGTCTCCACGACGGTGAACGCGGGCCCCGCCGTGCCGGTGGCCCGGAACACCCACAGCTCCACCGCGACCTGCCCGAGGCCGAGGCCGACGCCGAACAGCAACCGCCCCCCGGCCAGCCCGGCCAACGACGGCGACAGCGCCTGCCAGGCGAGCCCGGCGGCGGCCACGGCCAGGGCCAGCGGCAGCAGCCGGTCCCCGAGCAGGTCGTGGCAGCGGCGCACGAAGGGCAGCACGGCCAGCGCGGCCACGCTGGGCAGGAAGAACAGCACCGCGGACCCGGCGGAGCCGCTCCCCAGGTCGTCGGCGAACTCGGTGAAGAAGGGCCGCGCCACGTTGACCGCGAAGTCGAACGCCACCCCGATCAGCGCCGCCTGGGCCAGCGCCGCCAGCCCCACGCCCCGCCTGCGCACCCCGGCGTCCGGGGCCGCTTCCGTCACGCCGGCGGGAGCGCGTTTGCCCAGCACACGGTAGGTGAGCACGGCGAGGAGCACGTCGAGCACGGCGAACGCGGAGATGCCGACCCGCGGCTCGGGCAGCGCGAGCACCCCGGCCCCGACCATCGTCGCCACCACGACGGACACGTGGAAGACCACCACGATCGAGCAGATCCCGGCCAGCCTGGCGCGCTCCCCGCCCGCCGGGCCGGCATCGTGCTCGGCGATGAACGCCGGGTACGCCAGCAGCAACGCGCTGTTGGTGGTCACCACGGCTGCCGACAGCGCCGTGTAGGCGGCGTAGCTGGGGGCGAGCCCGAGCAGCAGGTCGAGCACGGCCGAGCCGCACAGCCCGGCCAGGACCAGCCGGTGCAGCGGCCACCGCCGGGCCGCCAGCCCCCACAGCGGCAGCGCGGCCAGCCCGACGATGCGGCAGATCCACAGATAGAGCCCGGTCGCGCCGGGCTCGTCGACGGCGTACAGCCGGTCGAACAGCTGGGGCAGGAAAGGGGTGAGCGCGGTCTCGGCGACCAGATGCAGCCCGATCACCGAGATGAGCACGAGCTTGGCGCGGCTCACCGCAGTGAGCCCACCGAACGAGGCTCCTCCACGCCGGCGGCCTCGGGGACGCGCGGCGCGCCGAAGGTCGTCCAGGCCACCCGGTCCGGGACGGGCAGCACGGTGCGGCCGGCGACCGCGTTGAGTATGGTCGCGGCCCGCCACGCGCCGAGCGTCAGGTCGGGCTCGCCGACGCCGTGGGTGTGGAGGGAGGCGTTCTGCACGTAGATCCCCCCGGACACGCGCGGGTCGAGTGCCACCCGGTAGGAGCCGTCGACCTGGTAGCGGCCCTTGTCGTCCCAGTCGATCAGGTCGGACAGCGGCTCCAGGAACGCGGGGCGGCGGGCGGCGTACCCGGTCGCGGAGACCACGGCCGAGGTGCGGATCTGGAAGACCGCCTCCTGCGGGCTGTGGCGGCAGGTCAGCGTGTAGCCGTCGGCGTCGGCGGAGACCGCCGTGACCTCCACCCCCGGGTGCAGCGCGGCGGGCGGCTCGGCGCCGCCGATGGTGCGCTCGTACAGCTCGTCGTGGATGTCGGCCAGCGTCTCCGCGCTGACCCCCTTGTACAGCTGCCACTGCTCGCGGACCAGCCGTTCCCGCTCGGCCTCCGGGAGCCCGCGGAAGTAGCTGATGTAGTCGGGCGTGAAGTGCTCGAGGCCGATCTTCGAGTACTCCATGGGCGCGAAGGCCGGGGTGCGGGCCAGCCATCGGACGAACGGCCCGCCCTCCCGCAGCAGGTCGAGCACCACCTCCGCCCCCGACTGGCCGGCGCCGATCACCGTGACGTCCGGCGCGGCGGCGAGCCGGTCCCGGTGGACCCGGTAGTCGGCGCTGTGCAGCACGCGGCCGGCGTGCGCCTGCGTCATCAGCGGGCGCAGCGGCTCGGGGACGACCGGCTGCGTCCCGACGCCCAGCACCACCTGCCGGGCCAGGACCCGCGCGGTCTCCCCGGCGGAGGACCGGTACGTCACCGCGAACGCCGCGGCCGTCTCGTCCCACTCCAGGGCGGTCACCTCGGCGTCGAACCGGCACGACGGCAGCCGCTCGGCGACCCAGCGGCAGTAGTGGTCGTACTCGCGGCGCGGGATGTGGAACCGCTCGGAGAAGAAGAACGGGAACATCCGGTCGTGGCTGCGCAGATAGTTCAGGTACGACCAGGGGCTGGTCGGATCCGCCATGGTGACCAGGTCGGCGAGGAACGGCACCTGCAGCACCGTCCCCTCCAGCAGCAGGCCGGGGTGCCAGGAGAAGGCCCGCTTGCCGTCCAGGAAGAGCGTGCGCAGCCCCGGCACGCCGTCACTGAGCGCGGCCAGGGACAGGTTGAACGGGCCTATGCCCACTCCCACCAGGTCGTACGTGGTCACCGCTGCACCTCCGTGAGAGGGTTGGGAAGATCGATGTAGACGGACTGGGTGTGCACGTCGCCGACGAGCTCGTCGCGGCCGTCCACGCAGGTCAGGAAGTTGCCCTTGCAACGCAGCGACGGCGCGTCGAGCAGCAGGTCGAGCAGGCCCTTCGCGCCGGGCTCCGCCGCCCGGAGCCGCTCCAGCCCGGCCCGCAGCACGCGCAGCAGGTCGCCCTCGTCGGCGAGCCCCAGCGCCCCGAACGCGCCCACCAGGCCGAACAGGTTGTTGACCCCCAGGTAGTAGGCCACCCGCTCGTCCACGAAGTCGTCGTCGAAGACCAGCTCCAGGCCGTCGGCCAGGTCGGGCAGCAGGCGCTCCAGCTCGCCCGCCCTGGAGGCGGCCACGTAGTAGCCCTGGCTGTCCCGGTACCAGCCCGCCCGGGGCAGGCCGTCGGCGTCCAGCGCCACGAGGGTGTTCTGGTGGTGGGGCTCCAGCGCGACGCCGTACCGGGCCTGCAGCGTGATCAGCGGCACGGCCAGCACGTCGAGATAGCGGGCCAGCCAGCGGGCCGACGCCTCCGCCGGGGACACGCCGAGTGCCCGGGAGGCGTGCTCCACGGCGGCGGCCAGCAGCGCGCGGTGCCGGGGCGGTGTGCCGTCGCCCGGGCCCGTGCGCTCCGCCAGCAGCCCGGCCACGCACTGCCCGTCGCCGGGGCCGCCGCGGAACGGGTTGTCGCGGATCGCGGTTTCCAACCCGGTCTCCGGACCGTCGGCGCCCGCCGAGATCCAGGCGAAGTCGCGCAGGATCGCGAACTCCGGGTGCTCGGCGCGCAGCCAGTCGCCCGGTCCGGCGGCCAGCAGGCGGGCGGCCCGGACGCCGAGGCGCAGCTCGCCGCGCAGGTTGTTCCTGCGGGAGTTGGTGATCCGCATGCCGAGGGAGAGCTTGAGCATCACCTCCGCCTCTGGCCGGTGGACGGTGCGCAGCGAGGAGGTCGGATGCCAGGCGGGTCCCGCCTCGCCGAGCGGGCGCAGCAGCCCCGCCTCCACCAGCGCGGCGACCTCGGGACGGCGCAGCACCTCGCGGGCCTGCCACGGATGGACGGGGACGGGGACCGCGCCGGCGGGCGGTTCCACGCCGGCGGCGAGGCTCCGCAGCAGCTCGGCCGGGGACCGCCCGCCCGCGCTCTCTCCCACGACGATGGCGGGATCGGCGGCGAACCAGTGCAGCCGGAACGAGCCGCGCAACTCGGGCGAGTACGCGTCGAGCTCGCCGTCGGACGCCTCCTGCCGGCTCTTGGGCGCGGGATGGAACGGATGCCCCAGCAACAGCGCCTGCTCGGCCTCCAGGAACGGCGTCACCTCCGCCTCCCGGCCCTCGGCGCGCCGTCGCGCGAGATGGGTCCCGGTACGGCGAGCAGAGTCCAGCACCCGGGCGACGGCATCGGACCCGAGATACCCCGGCAACCGCCGCCCGGCGACGGCTTCACCGATCGCGGCCGCGGCCACGAGCGCGGCACCGGCGGGCTGGCCGGCCTCGGCAGGTCCGGCGGGTTCGGCCGCACCGGTCGGCTCAGTGGCGCCGGCGGGCTCCGTGATGATGCGTGGCTCGCCGAAGCGGTGCCAGCCGGTCGCCGACCGGTACCGCACCGGGACCCGCAGCCGGACGCCGCTCGCGGGGAAAGCGAGCACCAGGTCCTCACCGGCGGCCGGGACCGGGGCCGCCGTCTCGCGCACGTACGCGCGGAGGAGCGTCTCCGTCGCCGCGGCCTCACCCGCCCTGAAGGGATCGGGATGGTCGAGGGGGTCGTTCACGGCGCCTCCTCCTCGGCCTGGCCCGCGGCGGCGACCAGATGGACGAGCCGCTCCACCTCGGCCGCGGTCGTGTGCGGGTTGAGCAGGGTGAGCTTGAGCCGGACCCGGCCCGGCCCCTCACCGGGGAGCTCGGTGCGGCCGACGACGGCGCGTGCCTCGCGGAGCAGGCGGCGCCGCAGCCCGGCGTTCACCCGGTCCGCCCGCGCGGGGTCCGCGGGGACGTACCGGAAGAGGAACGCCGTCAGCACCGGATCGGCGTGCAGCTCCAGCCGGGGATGGGCGCGGACGGCCGCCGCCCCGGCGCGCGCCAGGGCGTGGCAGGCGTCCACGAGGCGGCCCAGGCCGTCCCTGCCGAGCACGCCGAGCGTGACGGCGATCTTGAAGGCGTCGGGGCGGCGCGTGGTGCGCAGGGAGAGTCCCAGCAGGCTGGTGTAGCCGGCCTCCTCGTCGTCGGCCGGGTTGAGGTAGGCCGCGCGGCGGGCCAGCGACGCGTACGACTCGGCCTGCCGTACCAGGAAGACGCCCGCGGCGGCGGGCTGCCAGCCCAGCTTGTGCCAGTCCAGGGACACCGAGTCGGCCCGGCCGAGGCCCGCCAGCAGCGGCGCCAGCCGGTCGGACAGCAGGGCGCCGCCGCCGTAGGCGGCGTCCACGTGGCACCAGGCGCCGTGCTCGGCGGCCAGGCTCGCGCAGGCCTCCAGCGGGTCGATCGCCCCGGTGTCGGTGGTGCCGGCCGTGGCGACCACGGCCATCGGCAGCTCGCCCCGCCGTACGCATTCGCGCAGCACGCCCGCCAGTGCTTCCGGTTTCATCCGCAGCTCGCGGTCCACGGGGACGGTCACGACCGCGTCCTCGCCCAGGCCGAGCAGGGCGGCGGCGCGGCGTACCGAGAAGTGGGCGGCGGCGGAGGCGAAGATCCGCGCCTGCGGCGGGCTCGCGGGCAGGCCGTGGTGTTCGATCCTGCGTCCGGTCGCGCGCCCCAGGACCCGGTCCCTGGCCAGCATCAGGCCCATGAGGTTGGACTCGGTGCCGCCGGAGGTGAGCACCCCCGCGGCCGTGGACGGGTATCCCGCCATCGCGGCCAGCTCGCCAAGGACGAGGGTCTCCAGGGCGGTGGTGGCGGGGGCCTGGTCCCAGGAGTCCTGGGACGGGTTGAGCGCGGAGATCGCCAGGTCGGCGGCCACGGCCACGGCGAGCGGCGGGCAGTGCAGGTGCGCGGCGCAGGCCGGGTCGGCCGGGTCGGCGCTGCCGGCGGCCACCAGCGCGGTCAGCCGGTGGAGGGCGTCTTCACCGCCCGGCTCGGCGAAGACCCGGGCCACCCGGGCGGCGAGCTCCTGGGGCGTGCCGGCGGGGATCGGCCCGCCGCGCCGTGCCGCGCCCTCGGCGAGGGCGTCCAGCACGGCACGCACCAGAGGCTCCAGAGCGGCCGCGCCGGAGACGCCCCCGGACAGGGCGGACGCAGACGCACTCATACCGGTCACCCCGTCGGTCGGGACGGCGGTGATGCCGGTCGTGCGGTGGGGTGGGGCGTCGTTCGCCGTCATGCCGGTCGTCCTGTGAGGCGGGGAGCCGTCACCTCGGCGATCGCGTCGGACAGGCGGTCCAGCACGGCCTCCGCCTGCTCGTCCGTGATGATCAACGGGGGCAGCAGCCGGACGGTCGAGTCGTGGCGGCCGCCCAGCTCCACGATGAGGCCGCGGTCCAGGCACGCGGCGCGGACCGCGGCCGCCGTCCGCGGGGCCGCCGGCCGAGCGCCGCAGGAGTCGCGCTCGCCCTCGGGATCGACGAGCTCGACCCCGATCATCAGACCGCGCCCGCGCACGTCGCCGATGGCGGGCAGCTCGCGGCGCAGCCCGTCGAGCCGGGCCGTGATCCGGGCGCCGACCGCGGCGGCCCGCTCGGCCAGCCCCTCGCGGGCGACGTACCGCAGGGTCGCGGTCCCGGCCGCCATGGCCAGCGTGTTGCCCCGGAACGTGCCGGTGTGCGCGCCGGGCCGCCAGCCGTCGTAGTCCTCGTGGTAGACCACCACCGCCAGGGGCAGGCTGCCGCCGACGGCCTTGGACAGCACCATCGCGTCGGGGATGACCCCGCTGTGCTCGATCGCCCAGAACGCGCCGGTCCGCCCCACGCCGGTCTGCACCTCGTCCACGATCAGCGGGATGCCGCGCTCGGCGGTGATCCGGCGCATCTGCCGCATCCAGGAGTCGGGCGCGGGCACCGCGCCGCCCTCGCCCTGCACCGCCTCCAGGATCATCGCGGCCGGCGGCACCACGCCGCCGGAGGGGTCGTCGAGCAGCCGCTCGGTGTACGCGGCCGACAGCTCCGCGCCCCACTCCCCGCCGATGCCGAACGGGCAGCGGTAGGAGTAGGGGTACGGCAGGCGGGTGACGTCCGCGGCGATCCCGGCCACCGGCTCCTTGACCGCGACGCTGCCGGTGGCGGCCAGGGCGCCCGCGGTCATGCCGTGGTAGGCGCCGGTGAAGGCGAGCAGCCCGCGCCGGCCGGTGGCGGTCTGCATGAGCTTCAGCGCCGCCTCCACCGCGTCGGTCCCGGCGGGCCCGCAGAAGTGCACGCGTGCGCGTTCGGCGAAGGCCGGCGGCAGGGTGGCGAACAGCGCCTCGGTGAACTCGTCCTTCTCCGGCGTGGCCAGGTCGAGCACGTGCAGCGGGGCCCCGCTGTCCACGGTGCGCCTGATGGCCTCGATCACCACCGGGTGGTTGTGGCCGAGCGCGAGGGTGCCCGCGCCGGAGAGGCAGTCGAGGTAGCGGCGGCCGTCGGCGCCCTCGATCGTCATGCCCTGCGCGCGTACCGGGACGACCGGGAACGAACGGGCATAGGTCCGCGCCGAGGACTCCCGGTCACGTTGCCGCCGCAGCACGGCGTCGATGCGGAGGGCGGGGTCGAGGTCGGTCGGATGCAGAGTCATCAAGGCTCCGGATGGCAGAGAAGGACGACGACGATACGGCCCGGCGGGCCGGTAGGGCTCAGAGCAGGTGACGTTCGGCGATCGGGTGACCGAGAAAGGAATGCATGGCGAACTCCCACCCGTAGGAGCCCGCGTTGGGGAAGACGACCAGGTCCCCGGCGCGTACGCGGGCGACCCGGACGTCTCGCAGCAGGGTGTCCTCCGGCGTGCACAGCTCGCCGACGACCGTCACCTCGGCGTCCTCGGCGGCGGGCCGGGGGCAGCCCTCGGGCCAGCGCTCGACCGGGAGCACCGCGATGTTGTGCACGATGTCCCAGGACGTGGGGAGCTGGAAGTGGTTGATGCCGCCGCGCAGGACGACGAACCGCTGCCCGTACGAGGTCTTGACGTCCGTCACCTCGGCGGCGTACCAGCCGCAGTCGGCGACCAGGAACCGGCCGGGCTCCAGCACCACCCGCACACCCGGCGGCGGCTCGGCCTGCGCGGCCAGCTCGCCGAAGCGGGCGACGTCGAAGGGCTTCTCGTCCTCGAACGCGACGCCGATGCCGCCGCCGATGTCGACGTGGCGCAGTTCGACGCCGCCCGCCGCGGCGGTCCGCACACTCCAGTCCAGGCACCAGCGCAGGTACGCGGCGTGGGCCTCGGCGTCCAGGTTGCCGGAGGCGGCGTGGACGTGGAAGCCGACCAGGTCCAGGCCGGGCAGCCGGGCGGCCGCGCGCAGCACCTCGGGCACGTCGGGCTCGGCAACGCCGAACTGGGAGGGCACGCCGCCCATGTGCAGGGACCCCGTGACGGGGATCGCGGCCGGGTTCACCCGCAGCGCCACCTTGGCCGTGACGCCCTGGGCGACCGCGATCCGGCTGATCCGGTGGAGCTCCAGAAGGCTCTCGGCGTTGATCGCCTCCACACCGGCGCCGACCAGGGCGGTCAGGAGCGGGACGGACTTGGCGGGTCCCGCGGCCACGACGCGTGGCGTGCCGGCGAGGCTCAGGGCGAGGTCCAGCTCGGACCTGGAGGCGACCTCGAACCCGTCCACGTGCGGGGCCAGGGCCGCGACGACGCCGGGGAAGGAGTTGGCCTTGACCGCGTAGTAGACGGCCGCCCACTCCGGCAGCGCCGCGCGGAGTTCGCGGGCCCGCTCGGCGGCCACCGCGCCGTCGTACAGGTAGGCGGAGACCGGCGTCTCGCCCTGTGCCATTTCGAGGAGGCGGTCACGGACGGGCATGGGCAGCATCTCCACCGGGTAGGCAGATCGCGGCGCGGCGGACGGCGGTAACTGAATGGACATGGCTTCTTTCGCTGACGTGACAGGGAAAAGGGGCATGCCCTCAGGACCTGCGTTTACTTAGGTAAGGCTAACCTAAAACGACTCTCCGTCTCACGCAAGACGTCCGCGGGTGTGATGTGGGGCACTGGCGAAGGCGCGAGCGCCGCGGTCGGTCACCGGTGGGAAACGCCACGCCCGCGGCGTACCGGCTGGTACACCGCGGGCGTGTTCTCGTACGACGGCTTACTGGACGATCTCGCGGAGCGCCTTCTTGTCGATCTTCCCGATCTTGGTGAGGGGCAGCTCGTCGAGCAGGACGAGGTGTTCGGGGAGCTTGTAGCGGGCGACCTCCATCGCCATGAGGGCCTGCCGGAGCTCCTCCAGCGTCAGCTGGTGCCCGGCCTCCGGCACGATCACGGCGCAGACGCGCTCCCCGAGGTCGGGGTCGGGCTTGGCGACGGCGGCGACGCGGGAGACGCCGGGGAGGCGGTAGATGAGGTTCTCCACCTCCTCCGCGGAGATCTTCTCCCCGCCGCGGTTGATGAGGTCCTTGTCGCGGCCCTCGACGACGAGGTTGCCGGACGGGTGGAGGCGCACGACGTCGCCGGTGCGGTACCAGCCGTCGGGGGTGAAGGAACGGGCGTTGTGGTCGTCGGCCCGGTAGTAGCCGCGCGGGGTGTACGGGCCGCGGGTCAGCAGGGCGCCCATCTCGCCCGGGGCCACGGGGTCGCCTGCCGAGTCGGTGATGAGGATCTCGTCGTCGGGGCACATGGGACGGCCCTGAGTGTGGATCTTGACGTCGTCGGGGTCGTCCAGGCGGGTGTAGTTGAGCAGTCCTTCCGCCATGCCGAACACCTGCTGGAGGGTGCAGCCGAGCACCGGCTCCACCCGGCGGGCCACCTCGGGGGCGAGGCGGGCGCCGCCGACCTGGAGCAGCCGCAGCGACGCGGGGGCCGGATGGCGGCCGGAGGCGACGGCGTCGATCCAGCGCTGGGCGACCGCCGGGACGGCGGCGGTGACCGTCACGCCTTCGGCCGCCATCAACGGGAGCGCCTTGCCGGGGTCCGGGGTGCGGGCCAGGACGATCCGGCCGCCGTTCATGAAGGTGCCCAGGATGCCCGGACAGGCCAGCGGGAAGTTGTGCGCGGCGGGGAGCGCCACCAGATAGACGGTGTCGCGGCCGAGGCCGCAGAGCTCTGCGCTGCGGCGGGCGTTGTACTCGTAGTCGTCGTGGGTGCGGGTGATGAGCTTGGGCAGTCCGGTCGTGCCGCCGGACAGGAGGAAGACGGCGATGTCCCCGCTGTCGGGCGCGAGCCGGTCGAGCCGGGCGCGGGCGGCGGCCGGGTCGTCGGCGGGCCGGGCGAGCGCACGCAGATCGGCGGAGTCCCCGGTGACGTCATCGCCCGCGACGAGGAGCAGGCGCACGGTCGGCGTGGCGTCGGCGATCTCCCGGCCGAGCGCCTGGTGGTCGAAGTCGCCGATGCGGTCGGGGACCGCGATGGCCGTCACGCCGGCGTGCGCGGCGAGATAGCGCAGCTCGTGGCCGCGGTGCGCGGGCAGCGCCATCACCGGGGCGATGCCCGCGCGCAGGCAGGCCAGGGTGAGCGCGACGAACTCCCAGCCGTTGGGCAGCTGGACGAGCATCGCGTCGCCGGGGGCGAGCCCCGCCGCCAGCAGCCGGTCGGCCAGCCCGTCGGCGCGTTCGGCCAGCTCGCGGTAGGTCAGGCGGGTGTCGCCGTCGACGACGGCCACCGCGTCGCCGTACGCCTCGGCCCACTCGTGCACGTACGCGCCGAGCGGCCGGCCACGCCAGTATCCGGCCTCGCGGTAGCGGTCGGCCGCCTCCTTGGGCCAGGGGACGAAGCCCTCACGCATCGTCGGATCCTCCTTGATTCCTCACGTCACGCGGCAACAGCACGGCGTCGAGCGCGACGACGTCGCCGTCGGGCAGGACCCGCAGGGGATTGATCTCGCACTCGGCCACGGCCGGGTCCGCGCCCAGGGCGGAGAGCGCGAGCAGGACGCGGGCGAGCCGCTCCCGGTCCACCGGCGCCGCGCCCCGGGCGCCGCGGAACAGGTCGCGGGTGGCGAGGTCGTCGAGCATGGCCGCGGCCTCGCCGGCCGGCAGAGGGGCCAGCCGCAGGGAGACGTCGCCGAGGACCTCGGCCGCCGTACCGCCCGCGCCCAGGGCCACGACCGGGCCGAAGACCGGGTCCCGGCGCACGCCGGCGATCAGCTCGGGGCCCGCCGGCGCCATCCGCTCGACCAGCAGCGCCGGGCAGGCGGGCATGCGGGCGAGCGCGGCGTCGAGCTCGTCGGGCGTGCGGATGCCGACCTGGACGCCGCCCACCTCGGTCTTGTGCAGGACGCCGGCGTCGAGGATCTTCACCACGACGGGCGCACCGAGCTCGTCGAGCGCGGCGTGCGCGGCGTCCCGGTCGGCGCAGACGCGGCGCTCGGGCGTGCGGACACCGAGTGCGGACAGGACGTTCTTCGCGGTGTGCTCGTCGACCGGCCCGGACAACGAGAGCGCCACGCCGGCGCCGACGTCCCCAGGGGCGGCGCTGTCCTCCAGGCGGCTGCGGCCCGCCGCGTCCTCCGCCAGGGCCCGCACCATGGTGGCACCCGCGGCCGGCGTGGTGGCGCAGGGGATCCCGGCCTCGCCGAGGTCCCGGCGGGTCCGGCGGACCTCGTCCGGCGGGCCGCCCACGACGGCGATCAGCGGTGTGGCGGGGCGGGCGCCGGTCAGGGCGGCCGGGAGGTCGACGGCGGCGGGCTCCAAGAGCGCGTACACGGCGGTGACGTCGACGTCCGGGTCCTCGGACACCCGCTCGATCACGTGGGCCAGCGCGGGGGAGGGACGGCCGGTGTCGACGGGGTTGCGCTGGTAGGTCAGGCCGGGCAGGAGCGCGCCGACCTCCTTGACCGTGCGCTCCGCCAGCGGCGGCACCCGCACACCGGCCGTGCGCAGGGCGTCGGCGATCAGCAGCCCGGGGCCGGCCTGGGCGGTCACCAGGGCGACGCCGGGACTGGGGCGGGCGGGCAGGCGGACCCGGCTCAGCGCGCAGACCGCGTCCACGAGCTCCCGCTCGTCCTCGACCAGGACCGCGCCCGCCTGCCGGAGTGCCGCGCGGGCGACGCGCCACGAGGTGGCCAGGGCGCCCGTGTGCGAACGGGCGAAGTCGCCGACGTCGCTGCGCCCCACGACCAGGGCCACCACCGGGACCCGGTCCACCAGGCGGCGTACGGCGTCGGTCAGGCGGCGTCCGTCGGCGGCGGTCTCGACGTGCAGCGCGACCGCGCCGAGCGCGTCGTCCCCGGCCAGGTGGTCCAGGACGTCCGCCTGGGTGACGTCCAGGCTGTTGCCGAGCCCGACGCCGAGGCGGAGCCCGGCTCCGGCGTCGGCGAGGGCGAACGCGAGGGCGTGGTTGACGCCGCCGCTGGCGGCCACCACGGCGACCCGGCCCGGCGGCAGGTCGGCGACGCCAGGGACGAAGCTCGCCGCCAGCGAGGCGTGCGGGGCGAGGAAACCGGAGGTGTTGGGGCCGAGAACCCGCAGGCCGGTGTCCCGCACGACCTCGCGCAGGGCCTCCTGGTGGGCCGCGCCTTCGGGCCCGGACTCGGCGAAGCCGCCCGCGCACACCAGCGCCGCGCGGGCTCCGGCGGCCGCGGCCTCGCGCACCGCGTCCGCGGTCACGGCGGCAGGGATGCAGGAGATCACCAGGTCGGGGGCGGTGCCGTGGGCGGCGACGGCCGCGGCCACGCTCGGGTGGAACTCTCCCGGCCGGCCTGCGTTGATCTTCATGACGGTGCCGGGGAACCCCGCCAGGGAGGCGGTCATGGCCGTGCCGAGCTTGCCTGGCGCGTTCGAGGCGCCGAGGACGGCCACGGACCGCGGCGCGAACAGCGGGTCGAGGCCGGTCACTCGGCCCGTCCCACCAGGTCGGCGCGGCCGGACAGCAGCAACGTGGCCGCCGGGTCGTCGTCGTACGGGCCGATGATCGCGGCGGGCAGGCCGTGGGCGAGCCGGGCCTCCTCGGCGACCAGCACCCGGGTCAGGGGCGTTCCCCCGCGTACGCCGACGAGCGGCGCGCCCGCCCGCGCGGCGTCACGGACCTGGCCGAGGGCCCGCGGCAGGTCCGGCTCGGCCGCCGGCGCGTCGATCCACGAGCCGTCCATCGGGATCTCGGCGCCGTCCTCCCCGACGAGCGCGGTGGCGGTGGCGGTGACCCGGCGGCTCGGCAGGCGGAAGGGCCCGGCCTGGAAAGGGGTGTCCAGCGGGGCCGCGCCGTGCCGCTCGCGCCACCATCCGTCGACCTTCCCGGTGTACTCCGGGTCGCGCAGGGCGAGCTTGGCGCGCGGGATGGAGCGGGTGAGGAAGTGGAAGGCGAACTGCACGGGGTCGTCGAAGGCGCGGACGTACCGGCCGAAGTGCTCCCACCAGGACAGGCTGGGCCGCGCGGAGTTCTGGATCTTCTCGACCTGGGGGCGGCGGCGCCGCTCGTAGAGGTCCAGGGCGGCGGGCACGTCCTGCGGTGACTCACCGAGGGCCGCGACGAGGGCGACGGCGTCCTCCATCGCCATCTTGGTGCCGGAGCCGACCGAGAAGTGCGCCGTGTGCGCGGCGTCGCCGAGCAGCACCCAGGTGCCGCGCCGCCATGAGCGCGCCCGGCGGGTGGCGAAGTTCGCCCAGCGGGAGTTGTTGCCGACCAGGGGGTGGCCGTCGATCTGGTCGTGGAAGAGCTTCTCCAGGTACGCCTTCGTCGTCTCGTCGCTGGCCCCGGGCGGCGTGGCGGGGTCGAACGCGTCGAGCCCGGCCGCGGCCCACGACTCGGCGTCGGTCTCCACGATGAACGTACTGAGGGAGTCGCTGATGGGGTACGCGTGTGCGGCGAAAACCCCATGCGGCCCGTCTTGGTGGACGAAGGTGAGCCCGTCGAACATGTACGTCGTCCCGAACCAGACGAACTTCGCACTTGCCACCTCCGCCGAGGGCCCGAAGTCGTCGGCGAACATCGTCCGGAACCGGCTGTTGGCGCCGTCGCAGACGACGACCAGGTCGAAGCCGTCCAGCTCGGCCGGGTCACCGATCTCGTGCTGGAAGCGCATGGTGACGCCCTCGGCCCTGGCCCGCTCCTGCAGCAGCGTGAGCAGGGTCCTGCGCACCACGGCGGCCATGCCCATGCCGCCGACGCGCTCCCGCGCGCCGTGCACCCGCACCTCGATCTCGTCCCAGTGCCGGCCGTGCTTCTCCAGCGCCTCGCTGAGCACCGGGTCGGCGGCGTCGATCGCGCCCAGGGTGGCGTCGGAGAAGACCACCCCGAAGCCGAACGTGTCGTCGGGGCGGTTGCGCTCGAAGACCACGACCTCCGACTCGGGCCGGTCCCGCTTGAACAACGTGGCGAAGAACAGGCCGCCCGGCCCGCCGCCGACGCAGGCGACTCTCATCGCACCTCCCTGCGGCAGGTGTTGCGGCACTCGCCGACGCCCTCGATCCGGGTGACGAGGACGGTGCCGTCCTCCAGGTAGCGGGCGGGCTTGCGGGCATGCCCGACGCCGCCCGGGGTGCCGGTGGCGATGACGTCGCCGGGCGCGAGCGTGACGATCTCGGACACGTACGAGACGAGCGCGGCCGGGTCGAAGACCAGGTCGCCGGTGTCGGCCTTCTGCACCGTGTCCCCGTCCACCTCGCACACCAGGTCCAGGCCGGGCCGGGTGACGGCAGGACCGACGGCGGGGTCGTCGGCGGTCACCAGCCACGGCCCGATCGGCGTGCTGGCCTCGAACGTCTTGCCCTGGTGCCACTGCGGGGTGCGGTACTGCCAGTCGCGGGCCGTCACGTCGTTGAGCACTGTGTATCCGGCGATGGCGTCGCGGGCCTGCGCCGGGGTCGCGTGGCGGGTCTCGGCGCCGATGACGACGGCCAGCTCGGCCTCCCAGTCCATCTGCGTGGCCGACGCCGGCAGGATCACCTCGTCGTACGCGCCGACCAGGGCCCGCGCGTACTTGGCGAACAGCGTCGGATATTCGGGCAGCTCGCGGCCCATCTCCAGGATGTGGGTGCGGTAGTTCAGCCCGACGCACACGACCTTCTCCGGCGCGACGACGACCGGGGCGTAGTCGAGGCCGGTCACGTCGTATCGTGCGCCGTCGGCGGCCGCGGCGCGGGCGGGCCAGTCGGCGTGGCGCAGGAAGGCCACGAGGTCGCTCTCGCCCAGGTCCACCGCCGCGTCCCGGTCGACGCGGACGGCCCGGGTGGCGCCGTTGACCCGGACGGTGGCGAGCCTCATCGCCGCCCCGTGCGGGTGGTGGTCAGCGCGGTCATGGTTCCTCCGGAGCTCACGCGGACGTGCGCACTGTCGATGTGCCGACGACGACGTTACGCGGTTGTTCCGGTGAGGAAAATCCTGTGAGGTTAGGATTCCTCCATGTGGAATCCATGTTTGATGGTCGCGCTCACTCGGCCCTCGCTGGTCACGCAAGCTACCGCTCTCGGGCCTGAGCGTTCGCCGCTCCTTCGTATCCGGTGAGCGCGGCTGGAAATGCCCTGCGAACCGTCCAGCTCCTGCACGAGCACGGTGAGCTGCGGGTGATGGACGTCGCCGACCAGCTCGGGGTCGCGCGCTCGACCGCCCACCGGGTCCTGGCGATGCTCGTCTTCCACGGCTTCGCCGAGCAGGACCGTCACAAGGTCTACCGGCCTGGCCCGGTCCTGCGGGAGATCCGGGGCGGTCAGGCGCCCCCGCCGGACCTGATCACGGTCGCCCATCCGCATCTGCGGCGCCTGGCCGAGGACGTGCGTGAGACCACCCACCTGATGGTGCTGGAGGGGAATGCGGCCCGGTTCCTGGACGGCGTGGAGGGCCCGCAGGCGCTGCGCGTCAGCTTCCGCACCGGAAGTCTGCTCCCGGCCCACGTGACGTCGGGCGGGAAGGCGCTGCTGGCCGAGCTGCCGGCGGAGCAGCTGCACGCGCTCTACCCGAAGGGGCTCCCGGACCTCGATCGGCTGGACAGGGAGCTGGCGGCCGTCAGGCGGCTCGGCTACGCCTGCAACCTGCAGGAGAGCGAGCGCGGCGTGAACGCCGTGGGCACGTGTGTCCGCGACCGGGCCGGGCGCGCCGTCGCGGCCATCGCCGTGGCCGCCCCGTCGCTGCGGTGCCCGCGGGCCCGGCTGGTGGAGCTGGCCGCCTCGCTGCGCGCCACGGCCGAGGAGATCGGCAGGTCGTTGTAACGGCACGTCAGGGGCGGTTCTTCGCGGGACGGGCGGCCCGCCGGCCGGTTTTCGCCCGGCCGCCCGAAGCGGGGGCGGACTGGTGCCCGAGCTCGGCGGAGATCGCCTGCGTGGTCTTCAGCAGCTCGGCGGACACATCGCGCAGCACGGCCTCGGTGGCCTGCCGCGCGGGCAGGGCGATGGCGACCGCCAGCGGGAGCGAGTCGCCGGAGGTGAAGACGGGAGCGGCCACGGAGGTGACCCCGGGGATCACGCCGCCGGAGGTGATCGCGACGCCGTCGTGGCGCACCTCGGCCGTGATGCGCTCGATCTCCTCGTCGGTGAAACGCCGGTCGGCCGTCGCGTCCTGGGCGCGGATGACCGGGTCGGTCAGCGTCCTGGGCAGATGGGTGAGGTAGACGCGGCCGACCGAGGAGGCCAGCATGGGGAGCGTCGCGCCCACCCGCACGGTGATCGGCAGCGCGTACGAGCCGTAGTCCCAGCGGACGATCACGGGCCCGTGGTCGCCCCACACCGCCAGGTTGACCGCGTGCCTGGTCCGGTCGCGCAGGCCCGGCAGGTATTCCGAGGCCACGCCGACCTCGTCCATCCGGCGCAGGGCCTCCGCGCCGAGCCGCCGCATGGCCGGGCCCAGGTCGTACAGGCCGGAGCTCGGCGACTGGGAGACCAGCCCGACCCGGCCCAGGCTCACGAGGTAGCGGTGGGCCTTGCTGGGCTGCATGCCGCTGAGCGCCGCGATCTGCGTCAGGCTCGCCGGCCCCGCGCTCTGCTCCAGGGCCAGCAGCACCGTCATCGCGATCTCGACCGACTGTATGCCCTGACGGGACGGAGACGTGGACCTGCCCCCGCTCTCCTCGTCACCGACATGCTCTAGGTCGCTCACCATGCCCTGCCCCACCTGAATCAGGTCCCCGTAACGCTGCAAAGCTACGCCGAAAACTATACGGAGTCGGCGTCCAGGACGAAGTCGAACTCCATGGTGCAGAAGGGGACGTCGAGCACCCGCCCGTCGGGGGCGGGGCCGGGATCGTGCCGGACGAAGGTCCGCACCAGCGACTCCTTCTCACCGAAGACCGCGTCGCAGCCGAGGTAGGGGTCTCCGGCCGCGAAGACATGCGTCGTGAGGGTGGCGTACCCCGGTGCGCTCACCCTGAAGTGCACGTGCGCCGGCCGCATCGAGTCGCGGGCGGCGGCGGCGAGCAGCTCGCCGACCGGGCCGTCGTGCGGGATCGGGTACGGCACCGGCAGCACCGAGGAGAACCAGTAGCGGCCGTCGGCCGCGGAACGCAGGCGGCCGCGCCCCTGGGCCCCATCGAGGTCGGCGTACTGCACGTCGTAGTTGCCCGCCTCGTCGGAGTGCCAGACGTCGATGGCGGCCCCGGGGATCGGCTCGCCCGCCGCCGAGAGGATCCGCCCCGAGTAGAAGCACCGCTGCCCGCCCGCGCCGCCGGAGATGTCGTCGCCGTTGGCGAACGCGGGCGCGTCCTCGACGAAGAACGGGCCGACCACGGTCGAGGCGGTCGCGGCCGCGCTCACGGGATGGTTGATCCCGACGACCAGCATCGACAGCCCCAGCACGTCGGAGAGCAGGATCAGCTCCTGGCGCTTGTCGTCGCTGATCTGTCCCGCCCGCGTGAGGAACGAGACCGCGGCGGCCCACTCCTCCTCGGTGAGCCGCACGTCGGAGGCGAAGGCGTGCAGGTGGCCCACCAGGCTTTGCATGACCTCGCGGAGCCTGGGGGACGGGGCCGCGTCGAAGCTCCGCAGCACCCGATCGGTGAGCGTGCGGTCGGCCGTGGGCATCGCGGCCGGGTCACTCGTGGTCATGGCGGTCGTCCTCACGTGGCTGTCGAGACGGGGAGACGTCCGTGCAGGGCGCCGGTCAGGATCCGGCGCACCTCGGGCTCTCCCACCGGTCGTGGGTTGTCGCGGAGGTCCTTGTCCAGGACGAGCTTGACGGCCAGGTCCAGATCGGACCTGGCCAGCCCGATCCCGGCCAGCGAGACCGGGGCGCCGATCCGGGCGATGAGCCGGGTCAGCCCGTCGGCGACGTTGACGTCACCGAGGGCCGGGGCCGCCCGGGTGCGCAGGGCGGGCACCGCCGGCTCGTTGAACGCGGCCACGTGGGGAAGCAGCACCGTGTGCGTCTCGGCGTGCGGCAGGCCGAAGGCGCCGCCCAGCACGTGGCAGATCTTGTGGTGCAGCCCGGAGCCGGCGGCGGCGAACGCCGAACCGGCCAGGTAGGCGCCGTACAGCAGCCCGGCACGCCCCGCCTCGTCCCCCGGGCCGGCCACGACGGCGGGCAGCGCGCCGGCGATCACCCGGACGCCCTCGGCCGCCACCAGGTCGGTGATCGGATTCGCGCCGGGCGCGTAGAACGCCTCGACGCAGTGCGCCATCGCGTTCATCGCGCTGACGGCGGTCAGCCTCGCCGGAAGCGCCATGGTCAACGCCGGGTCGTAGAGCACGGCCTTCGGCACGACCAGGGAGGACCGGCCCGTGGTCTTGCGTGCGCCCTCGGTCGTGCCCCAGACGGGCGTCACCTCTGAGCCGGCGTACGTGGTGGGCACGGCCACGACGGGCAGCGACGTACGCAGCGCGACCGCCTTGGCCGTGCCGGTCGTGGAGCCGCCCCCGACGCTCAGCACCGCGTCCGCGCCCGACCGCTCCGCCAGCTCGACCGCCCGGTCCACCGTCTCCACGGGCACGTGCTCCCGCACCCCGTCGAAGACGGCCACCACGTTCAGCCCCTCGGCCAGGGCGGCGGCGAGCGCGGCGGTGCGGGGCGTGGCCACGATCAGGAGCCGGCCCGCGCCGAGGCGTTCGACCTCCGCGGCCAGCGCGCGACCGGCGCATCCGGCGCCGAAGACCACGCGGGTGGCGGGCGTCTCGTACGTGAAGTCCCTCATCCCGTGCCCTCCGCGGCGACCGGGGCGGTGGCGCGGGCGGCGCGCACCACGGGCACGAGGGCGGCCGCCGTCGCGCCGATCAGGCCGGGGATCGCGAACAGGTAGAAGTTCCACTCCACGTCGACCTGCGAGGACAGGATCCAGCCGCCCATGGACGGGCCGAGGATGGCGCCGAGCCGCCCGACCGACAGCGCCCAGCCGATGCCGGCGCCGCGGACGTCCTCCGGGTAGCGGTTGACGATGAAGGCGTTGGTCATCACCTGCGATCCTATGAACCCCAGCCCGCTGACGAACATGAGCAGGAAGAGCAGCACGAGCGCGGGCCGCGTGCTCATCGCGATCAGGCTGACCGACCCCACGAGGAAGGCGGTCGACACGACCGGCTTGATCCCGATCCCGTCGGCGATCCGCCCTCCGGCGATCATGCCCAGCCCGGCGCCCACCCACATCGCGGCGGTCTGCAGGAGCGCGGAGCCGAGCGAGTAGCCGCTGTTCCGCATGATCGTGGGCAGCCACGTGCTGATGCCGAAGACCAGCAGCAGCCCGCAGAACGACGCCACCCAGAACAGCAGGGTCACCGTGCGCGTGCCGGGGGCGAGCAGCGGCCGTAGGCCGAACAGGTCGTTGCGGCGCGCGGCGGGCCGGGCGGCGCGGTCGGCGTGCACGGGGCTCTCCGGCAGGATCCGCGCGGCGACCGGGAGCAGCACCAGCGCGGGCGCCGCGCCGATGACGTAGATCCAGTGCCACGACGCGTTCGGCAGCACCACCGCGCCGAGCAGCGGGGCGAGCAGGGCGCCGAGGGCGTAACCGGACATCATGAGCCCGACGTTGCGGCTGCGCCGCCCCGGCTCGGACAGGTCGGCCACGTACGCGGTCAGGGTCGGCAGCACCACCCCGAGCCCGACCCCCACGAGCAGCCGCGCCGCCCCGAACACGGCGAAGCCGGGCGCCACGGCGCAGGCGAGCATGCCGGCGGAGAACGCTCCGGCCCCGGTCAGCAGCAGCCGGCGCGGGCCGAGGCGGCCGATCGCCGCGCCGGCGAGGCCGGCGCCGATCATCATGCCGACGGCGACGAGGGACCCGACCGTGCCCGCCGTCGCGGGGTCGGCGCCGAGGCTCCGGTCGGCGAGCATCGAGGGCACCGTGACGCCGTAACAGGCGAGGTCGTACCCCTCCAGGGCAGCGAAGATCGCGACCACGACGAGCATGGTCTTCTCGGAGAGCGGTCGTTGGGCGGTTGCGGAGTTCGGCATGGCTGCTCCAGGTGGGGGGGTGAACGGGGTCAGACGGCCGGTACGGTGGTGACGACGCCCAGGGCGTCGAGGAGCTCGCGGGCGAGGGTCCGGCACCCGGTCGCGTCGCGGGCGGTGCCGTAGACGTAGAAGTCGGGGCGGACGGCGACGGCGGAGCAGCCGTGTTCGGCGAACCACTCACGGTAGGTGCCGTCCACGTCGCACACGCCCTCGCCGTCGGCGGAAGATCTCCAGGTCAGGGCCACGACGCGGACGCCGGCCGCCTCCAGCGCGGCGACGTCGCCGTCGAGCTCCCGGCGCAGCGACTCGGTCACCAGCAGGTGGAAGCCGCGGCCGGCGATCTCGTCGAAGCGTCCGCGGCGGGCCCCGTCGTCGACCACGCCCTGCACCGACAGCTCGCCCCGCCCGGCCGCCGAGGCCCGTGACAGGAAGCCGGACGCCAGGCCGGGGAAGCGGATCTTCTCCTGCTGCCGCCCCTGGGCGCGCCGGGCGAGCAGCTCCCGGTTGCGCGCGGCGGCCCGCTCCGGGTCGCGGATGGTCTGCAGCCGGCCGAGCTCGATGCCCTTCTCGACGACGGCGCGCACGTGCGGCTCCCGCTCGGCCTGGTAGCTGTCGAGCAGCTCGTCGCCGGCCCGCCCGGTGAGGAGCAGGTCCAGCTTGAAGGCGAGGTTCTGGGCGTCCCGGATGCCCGAGCACATGCCCTGCCCGAGGAAGGGCGGCATCTGGTGCGCGGCGTCCCCGGCGAGCAGGATCCGCCCGGTCCGCCACCGGTGCGCGATGAGTGAGCGGAAGGTGTAGGTGGCCACCCTGATGAGGTCGGCGTCCTCCGGACCGAGGTAACGCGCGACCCGGGCCCAGACCAGCTCGGGACTGCGCTGGACGGCGAAGTCCGCCTCCGAGTCGAGCATGAAGCTGAAGCGGTGGTGCGCGGGGCCGAGCGAGATGATCGAGGTGGGCTGCCGGGGGTCGCCGACCTGCCGCGCCATCGGCAGCTCGACCGCCCGCTTCAGCCGGAAGTCGCAGACCATCCACGGCTCGGAGAAGCCGTAGTCGTCCTGCCCGATGCCGAGCGTCCGGCGGACGAAGCTGTTGCCGCCGTCGCAGGCCACGACATAGCGGGCCGTCAGGGGGCCGCCGCCGCCGTCCAGGGCGAGGGTCACGCCGGACTCGGTCTGCTCCAGCCCGGTCACCGGCGCCCCGTGCCTGACCTCCACGTGCGGGAAGCCGCGGCAGACGCGGTCGAGCGCGTCCTCCAGGTCGGGCTGGTACATCATGTACCACTCCGCCCAGCCGCTGCGGCCGACCTCGGCGTAGTCGACGTCGATGAGCAGCTCGCCGTCGGCGTCGCACCACTGGTAGCTGCGCTGCACGTGCACCTTGGGCAGCAGCCGCTCGGCGATGCCGAGCTTGTCGAACGTGCGCATGGTCTCGTCGTCGAAGATCGCGGCGCGGGGCAGGTTGTACAGCCCGGCGTACCGCTCCAGCACCACGACCCGGTGCCCGGCCTGCGCCAGCAGGGCGGCCGTGGCCATCCCCACCGGCCCGTACCCCACCACCGCAACGTCGGTGGCCTGGCCTTGTGAGCTTGACATGCGGTCAAGGTACTTTCCATCATTGATGAAGTCAATGCACAATGATGAAAACCGAACCGAGCGGCCAGGAGGCACGCGACATGCGCAAGATCGGCCTGGAGGAGCACTTCGTCACCGAGGAACTGGTCGCCTACGGGGCAGGGACCTCCACGGTCGCCCGCCCCGAAGCGTGGCGGGAGGCCTCGCGTCGGCTGCTTGACCTCACCTACGAACGCCTGCCGGAGATGGACGCCGCGGGCGTCGACGTCCAGGTGTTGTCGCTCAACTCGCCCGGCATCCAGGCCGAGGCCGACCCGGCCGTCGCCGTGTCACGGGCGGCGGCGGTGAACGACTTCCTCGCCGGCGTCATCGCCGAGCACCCCACGCGCTTCGCCGGATTCGCGGCCCTGCCGCTGCAGGACCCGCAGGCCGCCGCCAAGGAGCTGGAGCGTGCCGTCACGCAGCTCGGCCTGCGCGGCGCGCTGGTCAACGCCCACACCCAGGGCCGCTACCTGGACGACCCCGCCCTGCGCGTGGTGTGGGAGTACGCCGAAGGGCTCGACGTGCCCCTCTACCTGCACCCCGCCAACGGCTACGACGTGCCGCACGTGCTGTCGGGCCACCCCGAGCTCATCGGCCCCATGTGGAGCTGGGGCTCCGACACCGCCGCGCACGCGTTGCGGCTGATCTTCGGCGGCGTCTTCGACGACTTCCCGAACGCCAAGCTCCTCCTGGGGCACATGGGGGAGGGGCTGCCGTACGTGCTGTGGCGGCTCGACTCGCGCTGGCGCTTCCACAACCATCACGGCATCGAGCTGGCCCTCGGCGACCCGTCGGCGTACCTGCGCCGCAACCTCTACATCACCACCAGCGGCGTCTGCTCGGCGCCGCCCCTGCTGTGCGCCCTGCTGGCGCTCGGCGCCGACCACATCCTGTTCGGCACCGACTACCCCTTCGAGGACATCGCCGAGGCCGCGGCCTTCCTCGACAACGCCCCGATCAGCGAGGCGGACCGGGCCAAGATCGCCCACCAGAACGCCGAGCGCCTGCTCAAGCTCTGAGCCGATCCGGCCTCAGTGGTCCACGGTGACCACGATCTTGCCGAACCGGACGCCGGACTCCATGTGCCGATGCGCCTGGACGATCTCCTCCAACGGGAACAAGCGGTCCACCACGGGACGGAAGGCTCCGTCCCGCAGCCCCGAGGACACGAACGCGGCGGCGCGGCGCAGCCGCCGCGGATCGTCGGTGAGCTCCCTGGTCACCGTGTACGTCCGCATGTTGAGCGCGGGCATGCCGAGGTCGAAGCCGGGATAGGGCGTCGGGAGCCCGCTCAGCATGCCGTACAGGAACAGCGTCCCGCCGGGGGCCACGGCCCTGGCCAGGTCCGCCACGCCCGGTCCGGCGACGGCGTCGAAGACGTACTCGGCGCCTTTGCCCCCGGTGATCGCCAGCACCCGGCCGGCGACGTCTTCCTCGCCGGAGACGATCACCTCGGCGGCGCCCTCCTCGAGCAGCCGCTCCTTCTTGGCGCCGGTGCGCGTGACCGCGACCGGGGTCGCGCCCACCCGGTTGGCGAGGTGGATCGCGGCCAGGCCGACGCCGCTGGAGGCCGCGTTCAGCACCACCGTGTCGCCCGGCCGCATCCCGCCCACGTCCACCAGCGCGCCGTAGGCCGTGAGGTACGGCATCCAGACCGCCGCGCCGGAGACCGCGTCCACGCCGTCGGGGCGGGGCAGGAGCGCGGACACCGGCACGATCGCCCGCTCGGCGTACACGCCGTAGTCGTTCTGCGAGAAGGCCGGCAGGACGCTGACCGCCTGCCCCTCCTCGAACCCGGCCACCTCCGGCCCGACCGCCTCGATCACCCCGGCGCCCTCGGTGCCGAGCGTGGCGGGCAGGTGCTTGACCGGTTCGATGTACTGGTCGCTCCGGAACAACGCCTCCGCCCGGTTGATCCCGATCGCCTCCACCCGGATCCGCACCTCGCCGGGCCCCGGCTCGCCCGGCTCCACGTCCTCCACCCGCATCACCTCGGGCCCGCCGAACTCGTGGAAGCGCACAGTCCTCGCCATGTCACCGTCACCGTCTTTCGATCGCCGTCGAACACGGCCACTGTGACGCAGAAGTACGATGGCTGTCAAACTTTGATGAGGGTCGTACTATGAGGCGCATGGGACGTACGCCGCCGCACCCCGAGGTGTCGCAGTTCGACCTCCAGCAGGTGCTGGAGGCCCTCGTCGATCCGGTGCGCCGGAGCATCGTCACGCAGCTCGACGACGCCGCCGAGGACCTCGCCTGCGGCACGTTCGACATCCCGGTCAGCAAGTCGACCGCCACCCACCACTTCAAGGTGCTGCGCGAGGCCGGCCTGATCAGGCAGTACTACGTCGGGACCTCGCGGATGAACGCCCTGCGCCGCGCCGACATGGACAAGGCGTTCCCCGGCCTGCTCGACGCGCTGACCACCCCCCAGGCCAAGGGGGCACGGTGATCACCAGGTGACCGGCAGCGCGGTCAGCCCGCCGGTCAGCACGTTGGGGTTGAAGGTCAGCTCCTCCACCGCGCAGCCCGGCTTCAGGGTGGGGAAGCGGGCGGCGAGCTGGGAGAAGACCGCCTTCAGCTCGATGCGGGCCAGCGGCGCGCCGATGCAGTAGCGCGCGCCGTGCCCGAAGGTCAGGTGCGCCACGGCCGGGCGGCCGAGGTCGAACCGGTCGGGGTCGGCGAACACGGCCGCGTCGTGGTTGGCGGCGCCTGTGTCGAGCAGCACCAGGTCGCCGGCCCGCACGTGAACGCCGGCGATCTCCAGGTCGGTCCGGGCGTAGCGGGGGATGCCGCCGCCGCCCAGACTCGGCGCGCGCAGGATCTCCTCCACCGCCCCGTCGATCCGCGACGGGTCGTCCACCAGTGCCTGCCACTGCCCTGGGGTGTTGAGCAGCCACAGCGCGCCCATGCCGATGGCGGTGACCGTCGTCTCGTGCCCGGCGAACAGCAGGGTCATGCCCATCGCGGCCGCGTCGTCGTCGCTGACGCCGTCGGTGGCGGCCAGCCGGGAGATCACGCCGTCGTCCGGCCGGGCCCGTTTGCGGGCCACCAACTGCTGCCCGTAGGTGAACAGCTCGGCCAGGCCCTGCTCGGAGCGGGCCCGGTCGGTGATGTCCGCGGCGGCCTGCGTCCAGGCCCGGAACTGCGCGCGATCCTCGTACGGGACGCCCAGCAACTCGCAGATGACCGCGATGGGCAGCGGCAGCGCAAGCTCGGCGTGCAGGTCGGCGGGCGGCCCGGCGGCGGCGAGCCCGTCCAGCAGGTCCGCGGTGAGCGCCTCGACGCGGCCGCGGAGCGCGCGCATCCGCTTGGGAGAGAAGTGCGGTTGCAGCAGCGAGCGCATCCTGCGGTGGTCGGCCTGCTCGGTGTCGAAGTCGCCGAGCGGGCCGCCGAACAGCGCGGACTCGCCGGTACGGGAGGCGCGCTCGGGCTCGCGGTGGGCGCGGCCGAGCCGGGCGTCGTCCAGCAGGCGGCGCACCTGCTCATAGCCGGTCACCAGCCAGGCCGGGTCGCCGACGGCGGTGCGGATGGCGTGGATGGGGCCTCGGGCCTGCAGGGCGCGCAGCAGCGGCGCGGGCCGCATCGGACCGGCCTGCTCGAACGGCAGCTGAACGAGATCGGACACGGCTCCTCCAGATGTAGACGAAAATTTGTATACTCGCTTGTATAGAACGCTACTTGTATACTTCGAGTTCTACAAGTGGAGGAGCGCGAATGAGTAACCCCGGCCCCGATCGTGGCCCTGCGAGCGCCCGCCGACCGGAGGCCGCCCCGGGAGAGCAGGGGCCGGTGCGCCGGCTGCGTCGCGCCGAGCGGCGTGAGCAGATCCTGGACGCGGCCACCCGCGCCTTCGCCCGCGCCGGCTACACCGCCACCGGCCTGGACGAGGTCGCCGCCGAAGCCGGCCTGACCCGGGCCATGCTCTATCGGCACTTCGAGTCCAAAGCCGACCTCTACCGGGCGGTGCTGGATCGCGCCTGCACGCGGCTGGCGGAGGCCACCGGCACCGACGACTTCGACGAGGACTCCATCCCGGCGCTCCTGCGCGCGGCCGCCGCCGACCCCGACGGGTTCAAGCTGCTGTTCCGCTACGCCGCCCGCGAGCCGGAGTTCCGCGACCTGATCGACTCCATCACCACCGCGTCCCGCGAGATCGCCCACCGCAACCTGGCCACACGGATCGCGGCCGGTCCGTGGCTGGACTGGGCGGCGAACCTGATTCCCACGCTCACCATCGAGGCCGTCATCGCCTGGCTCGACGCCGGCCGGCCCGACCCCGGCCAGGCCGCAGACCGCATCTCGCAAGCCGTGCACGGCGTCATGGCCGCCGCCCGGCCCGCCCCTTCCTAGAGACCCGCCCCACGTGCCCGAAGTCGTGTGACGGCCCATGGGACGGCGACTCACGCACCGCCTTGCCCAGGGCATTCGCGCGGCATGCGCGGCGCTGGACAGCACCGCTGAGCTCCGCGACCGGCCGTCGCAGCAGGCGTTCGGGCGGCCCTCGCCTCGCGAAGACAATCGGCCCATGCCGCCTGCGACAGGTGGCATGGGCCGCGGAGCCGATCGCCGGCGGTCAATGGGGAGACCGCCGGCAGGCGATCAGGAGGTCGTCGGTGGGGACGACGGCGTGGGCGTGGAGGGCTGCGTGGGGGCGGAGGTCGGCGGCTGGCCGGGCTGGTGGTCGCGGTTCCAGCGCTCGCCCTTGCCGCGCCAGCCCCGCTCACCCCGCATGGCCGTGTCGTGGATCGCGACGGCGGTCGCCGTGCCGCCCTCGACCTTCGCCATGACCCTGACCTTCTGCCCGGTCTTCACCGCGTCGATGCCGTCGCCGCCGCGGTTGATCCGGGTGTCGCCGTTGACCACGTACTCCTTGGTGTAGCCGTCCTCGCTCTTGACCGTGATCGAGTCCTGGTCGACGGCCGTGACGTCACCGTACTGGGTGGCGACGGTCACGTAGGCGCCCTCGCCGTCGGGGACGACGAACTCGCCGTGGAGGGCGGGGCCGCCGAAGCCCATGCGGTGGCCCCAGCCGCGGCCGTATCCGGGGGTCTTGTCGGACGGCGTACCGGACGGGCTCGCGGACGGTGTCGCGCTGCCGGTGGCCGTGGGGGTGGGGGACGGCGTCGGCGAGAGCGCCGAGGCGGCGGCGACGCCGGCACCGGTGACCACGACGAGCGCGGTGGTGGCGACGAGCAGCATGGAACGCGGGATGCGGCGCCTGGGAGGTTCGTTCTCCAGCGTTTCGGCGGTGCTGAATCCATCCGGCCCAGGGGTCATGTTGTGGTCCTCCCCGATAGGTGTGCGACGGAACAACAGTGCCCTGCGCCACTTAAAACTGCCGTAAATGCCGTTCGTGTCCCGATGTGCACCCTCTGTACGGAATGTCAGGGGCGGATGGCGCCGAGCAGGCGGTTGCGCCAGTAGCCGTCCAGATCGCTGATCTTGATGACGTCTCCGGTCTGCGGGGCGTGGACCATCTTCCCGTTGCCGATGTACATCCCCATGTGGCCGAGACCCTTGCTGAAGATCAGGTCGCCGGGCCGCAGCGCGTTCAGGGGCACACGGCGGTCGGCGCCCCAGCTCCACTGGGTCCAGGTGGTGCGGGGCAGCTGCACTCCCGCGGCGCGCCAGGCCGCCTGGGTCAGGCCGGAGCAGTCGAAGGAGCCCGGGCCGGTGCCGCCGAACCGGTACGGCTTGCCGATCTGGGCGAAGGCGAACTTCAGGGCCGCGCGCGCGTTGCCGGAGGCCGGGCCGGTGTATTTGAGGCCGGTGCTCGTGGGGTTGCCGGTCTTGAATTCGCCCAGCCTTCGCAGGATCTTGGTCTGCTCCTCCACCATCTTGGCGACTTTCGCCTTCTCGTCCTTCACCTTGTCTCGCGCCGCGTCGGCCTGCCCCAGGACACGCTCGGCGTCGGCGCGCCGATCGCGCAGGTCCTTGGTCGCCGCCTCGAAGGCCCGCACCTTGGCGGCCCTGGCCTGAGCGATCTGGTCCAGGGAGGCCATGGTGCTCAAAGCCGTGTCGGGGGTGCCCTGGAAGCCGAATCGTTGCCAGCCGGTGAGCGGGCCGGTCTGGTAGTCGCCGACCGCGGCCGTGACGAGATCCCGGCGGAGGGTGGCGGCTTCGGCGTCCTTGCGGGCGACCTCGGCGTTGAGGGTGTCGTATTTCTTCTTGGCCGCCTTGTAGGTCTCCGTGGCCTGGTTGTAGCGCTCGACCAGCTGGTCGGCCTCCTCGTTGAGCTTGACCAGTTTGGCGCGGGCCTGGGCCGGCGAGGGGTCGGCGTGGGCGGCGCCGGCGGGGTGGGAGATCGCCACGGCTAAGGTCAGTGCCGCGGCCAGTGCTGTTTGTCCGAGCCTTGCCGGGACGGCCACTACGATGCCTCCTCGTAAATCTCCACACCTGGGGCGCAATCGTACAGCGGCGACAGGACTGCGTTTCCTGTTCGCCGCATTCGCCCCGAGGAATGCGAACGTACTATCCGACATAGCGGACGTGCCGCAGCACCCATGGAGAGGTACGCACGCCGGCTCCCGCGCGTTCAGCGGACGATGGGGAGTCCGGCGGAGGCCGCCTCGCCGAACTCGTCGTCGATCACCACGACGGTGCGTCCGGCCCGCGCGAGCAGCGAGGCCGCGGCGGTGGCGCGGTAGCCGCTGCCGCAGTGCACCCAGATCGCGCCCGGCGGGATCTGCTCCATGCGTCGTTCGAGGTCGGGGAGCGGCAGGTGCGTCGCCCCGTCGATGTGGCCGGCCGTCCACTCGCCGCCCAGGCGTACGTCGAGGATCACCTCGGGCGCCGGCAGGCCGGCAGGCGGGCTGGAGAGGTCCGCGAAGGTCGCGGTGGGCAGGCTGCGAAGCTGCGACGGATCGGCGGCGAGGTCCTCCTGAGGGCCCGCCGCGGCCGCGGCGATCCGGTCGATGCCGATGCGTACCAGCTCACGCTGGGCGGCGGCGATCTGCTCGGGCGTCTCGCCGATCACCGTGACGGGGGCGCCCCAGTCGATGAGCCAGCCCAGCCACGTGGCCATCGACCCGTCCAGGCCGAGGCCGACCGTCCCGGCCAGGTGGGAGGCCGCGTACGCGGTGCGGTGCCGCAGGTCGACCACCCACTCGCCGGCCTCGAGACGTTTCCGCAGGGCTCGCGCGCCGGCCTGCGCGGGAGGCCGCAGATCGACGGGGTCCGGGCCGGTCGCGTTGATGGCGCCGATGTGGGCGTAGTAGGCGGGGTAGGCGTCCAGCCCGGCCAGGGTCTCGGTGACGAACTCGTCCTCGGCCAGGCGCAGCGCCGGATTGATCCGGCGTTCCCTGTCGATGGTGGAGGCCTCCCCCGAGGCTTGGGTCGCCGAGCAGAAGCTGCCGAAACCGTGCGTGGGCCAGATCGCCGCGCCGCCGGGCAGCAGGTCGGCGAGTTTGCGGGCGGAGGCGTGCTGCGCCCTGGCGAGTGCTTGCGTGTGCCGATCGCCGAGCAGGTCGGTGCGGCCGGTCGTGCCGATCAGCAGCGACCCGCCGGTGAAGACGCCTTCGGGCCCGGCGTGGCCCTCCAGGACGTAGGAGAGGTGGTGGAACGTGTGCCCGGGAGTGGCCAGCGCCCGCAGCCGGAGGCCGGGGGAGACCTCGACCACGTCGCCGTCGGCGAGCGGCGTGTGGTCGAACGCCACCTCGTCGGCGGCGGCGATCCCGTAGCGGGCTCCGGTGAGCCTGGTCAGCTCCAGCCCGCCGGACACGTAGTCGTTGTGCAGGTGCGTCTCCACGACGTGCGTGATCCGGACCCCTGCGCCCCCTCGGGCCCCCAGCCGGCCGGCCAGGGCCAGGATCCGGTCGACGTCACGCTGTGGATCCACCACGACGGCCACCCGCCCGTCGGTGGCCAGGTAACCGCGGTCCCCCAGCGACGAGGTCTCGATGACATGCACGGCGATGCCGTTGTCGCTCAACACTGCCTCACTCACTTCCGCGACCGCTTTCCGGGTACTCGAAGGTTCCGCTGCCCTGTCCGCCGTACTATCAGACATCGTCGTACGGGAACCGCGATGACCAGGCGTATGACCCGGATGCCGGTTCCCGAGTCCTAGCCGCATGTCATCGGGAGGGGCGCACGGCCCGACCGGCCCCCATGCCGCCCGACCGGCCTGCCCGACTGCCCGACGCCGCCTTGAGCGGCGCATCCTACCGGCCTGATCTGACCGCCGGGCCGCACTGCCGTCGGCGCCTTGCCTGCGGTTGGCTCACGCGTGCCGCGGCGGGGTGCGGCAGGGGACCGTGCACGCCGTGCCGGGGATGCCCTCCCTCGATCTCGCCGTCCACCGCCTCCCTCCCGGGACAACGCGCCGGTGATCAACCTTCCGGGCGGGCGGGTTTGCGGGCGGCGAGCCGTTCCACGATGCCGATCTTGAATCGGTCATGGCGTTCGAGGTCGAGGCCGTGCTCGCGGACCAGCGTGATGGGCCGGCGCAGGAAGTGCTCCCCGCCCACGGGGACGGTCACGAGTTCGAGGAGCCGCTGCAGGGCACGGACCGGCCAGGACGTGGCGGGGACATGGTCGGCGAGCAGGAGCAGCCCGCCGGGCCGCAGCACGCGTACCATCTCGGCGACGGCCCGGCGGTGGTCCGGGATCGAGCACAGCGAGAAGGTGCAGACGACCGTGTCGAAGGAGGCGTCGGCGAAGCCGAGCGCCTGGGCGTCGCCTTCGCGCAGGTCGGCCCCCAGCCCCAGCCCGGACGCCCGCCGCCGGGCCTGGTCGAGCATGGCCGGGCTCCACTCGATCCCGGTCAGCCGGATCCCCGCCGGATACCAGGGCAGGTTGAGCCCGGTGCCGATGGCCACCTCGAGCACGTCGCCGGTGGCCTGGGAGCAGATCCAGGCGCGGGTGTCGCCGAACAGGCGCCGCTCGAAGAAGCCCATCTGCCGGTCGTAGGAGCCCGCGTGCTTGTCCCAGTAGCGGCGCAGGCGTTCGGGGCGGGCTGCTCTGGAGCTCACGACTCTGTCCTACCCGCTCAAGCGTCGCCGCGCTGCTCGCTCACGCGGGGGAGGACACGAGGAGCCGCTCGGCCACCATGGACTGGAAGTGCGGGCAACTGGTGAAGTCCTCGTGATCGCAGTTCAGCGCGCAGTCGATGAGGTCGAGGGAGGCCTGCGCCTCGGCGATGCGCCGGGCGAGCTCGGCCCGGCGGCGCAGCAGGAGCGCGCGTCGATCCGCCGCGTCCGAAGTGGCCATCATCTCGCGGATCTCGTCCAGGCTGAATCCCGCTTCCTTGCCGCGCAGGATAACGGCCACCCGGTAGAGATCGTCCGGCCCGTAGCGGCGGCGCTCCCCGCCGATGCGGGCCGGGCTGAGCAGGCCCATCGCCTCCCAGTGCCGCAGCACGTGCGTGGCCAGCCCGAACCGCTGCGCGACATCACCGATGCTCATGGTCGCGGTTGACTTCATGTCGACATTAAGTCGCATGCTGACTCCCATGTCCAGAACGAAGGAACACGTGGAAGCTCTCGTCCGCATGCTCGACGTCGTCGACGCGTTGCCGGAGGCGGTCGCGTCGCGCGCGTGGTCGTACGACCTGCTCGCCCTCCCGGACGGCGCGGCGGTGGTGGACGTCGGCTGCGGCGCCGGCCGCGCGGTCGCCGAGCTTGGGGAGCGCGGGAAGAAGGCGATCGGGGTGGACGTCAGCGAGGAGATGATCGCCATCGCCCGCCGACGCCGGCCGCGGTGCGACTTCCGGATCGGCGACGCCTACGACCTGCCGCTCGACGACGGGGAGGTCGCCGGTTACCGGGCCGAGAAGCTCTTCCATGAGCTCGCCGACGCGGCGAAGGCGCTGGAGGAGGCCAAGCGGGTGCTCGCTCCCGGCGGGCGGATCGTGCTCGTCGGGCAGGACTGGGACGCCTTCGTCATCGATTCCGACGACCCGGAGCTCACCCGGACCATCGTGCACGCCCGCGCCGACATGATCTCCAATCCGCGGGCGGCCCGCCGCTATCGCAACCTGCTGCTCGACACCGGGTTCGAGGACGTCGTGGTGAAGGGGCACCTGGCCGTCTTCACCGACGCGACGATGTCGCCGCTGCTCACCGGCCTCGCGGAGCGCGCCCGCGAGGCCGGAGCCATCACCGCCGAGCAGGAGGCGGCGTGGGTGAGCGAGCAGGAGGAGCGAGTCCGGGCGGGACGGATGTTCCTGGCGCTCCCGCTCTTCATGGCCGCCGCCCGCCGCCCCGGAGGTACACGACAGGTCCGTTCGAGGGGAAGTAGGTAAAGAATTCGTGCACGGAACCCCTGTGCCGCAGGGGTTTCCGTTGAATGACCGCGGACCTGACTTGCCCTTTCCTATACGCGTCGCTTACGTTAATGACATCCCAAGGCGCGCCCATGTGCCGAAGTCGGCCGGGCAGCGCCTTTACGTTTACCGAGACCGCGTCTACCAGTACGAACGTCCTTGTTCCTGGGTGACGCGGCCGCCGAGTCCGCGATATCGCGGAGCCGGGGACCCAATTTCGCAGGGGTGAATCGGAACGCTCACGCATGCCGTTCCGTAGGGCACTTCCACGCCCGAATCCGTCAGCTAACCCGGTAGGCGGCATGGAAGCAAGGAGTAAAACCCAGCATGACCAAGACCTTTATTTCGCGTGCTCTCAAGCAGGTCGACATCGCCCGGCTCGCGGTCGGAATGACCGTCGCCGCCGGCGCCGTCCTCGCCGGGGCCGCAACCCCCGCCGCCGCCGCGGACCCCCAGAACGACCGCGTGTCGGCTGCGCAGGCCGTCCCGCAGCGCCCCCGCCAGGTCACCGCCGACACGATGATCAAGATCGCCGAGTCCCAGGTGGGCGTGACCGAGAACGCGGCCGGCGGCGGTACGCCGTTCCACCAGTGGTACATGTCCTCGCAGCGCGCCAAGGAGACCGCGGCCCGCGACGGCGGTTCCATCCAGGCCTACGCGAACGCGCCGTGGTGCGCCATGTTCGTCTCCTGGGTCGGCGAGAAGGCCGGCGCCAGGCCGACCGTGGGCTGGGACGCCTACACCATCACGTGGGCCAAGTGGTTCGACGCCAACGGGCACTGGGGCACCCAGGCCAAGCCCGGCGCCGTCGTCTTCTTCTCGTGGGACGGCGGGAGCTTCGACAGCATCGACCACGTGGGCCTGGTCAAGAAGGACAACCAGGACGGCACCCTCACCACGGTCGAGGGCAACACCGGCAACGGCAAGGTGGAGCAGCGGATCCGGCCCAAGTCCCAGGTCGTGGGCTACGGGTACCCCGAATACAAGGCCTGACGCACAAGGACACAGCCTGTCTCGATCGCCGATTCGAGACAGGCTGTGTTGTTTTGCGTGGCTGCCCCGGTTCGCACGCGGTCCTTGAACGGCTTCCGGACATTTCGCTATCTTGCTCATATGAACACCTCTTCAGATGTCGGTGTGTTGGCGTTGGACGGTTGCACCGTCCGGGTGGTCGACGCCGACCGGGTCACCGCCGTACGCGAGCGGATGCCGTCCGCCGAGGATCTGACCGACACGGCCGACGTCTTCGGCCTGCTGTCCGACCCCAACCGGCTGCGGCTGCTGGTCGCCCTGCTGGACGGCGAGCTGTGCGTGTGCGACCTGGCGGCGGTGACCGGCCAGAGCGAGTCGGCCGTCTCCCACGCCCTGCGCCTGCTGCGCGCGCACCGCATCGTCGCCGCCCGCCGCTCCGGTCGCATGGCGTACTACCGGCTGGAGGACCCGCACGTGCGGATGCTGCTCGACCTGGCGCTGGCCCACACCGAGCACACCGAGGCCCTGCACCCCGAACGCGACGGGACCACCTGATGGGCGCCGGTCACGGGCATGGTCACGGGCACGGTCACGGGCACGCGGGCAGCCGTCACCGCTGGCGCCTGGCGGTCTCCTTCGCCCTGATCGGCGCCTTCTTCGTGGTCGAGCTGGTGTTCGGCCTGCTGTCCGGCTCGCTGTCGCTGTTGTCGGACGCCGGGCACATGGCCGCCGACGTGGTCACCCTCGGCGCGGCGCTGGTCGCCACGCGCATCGCCATCCGCCCCGACACCACCGGCCGCCGCAGTTACGGCTCCTACCGGGCCGAGGTGTTCGCCTCCCTGCTGGCCGTGGTGCTCATGCTCGCCGTCGCGCTGTACGTGGTGGCCGAGGCGATCGGCCGCCTCGGCGGCGCCGCCGAGGTCTCCTCCGGGCCGATGCTGATCGTGGGCGCCGTCGGACTGGCCGTCAATCTGGTCGCGCTGCTCCTGCTGCGCTCCGGCGCCGGCGAGAGCCTCAACGTCAAGGGCGCCTATCTCGAGGTCGTGGCCGACACCGCGGGGTCGGTGGGCGTCATCGTGGCCGGCTGGCTGGTGGCCGTCACCGGACAGACGTACTGGGACACGCTCATCGCCCTGGGCATCGGCGCGTTCGTGGCCGTGCGCGCGATCTCGCTCGGCCGCCAGGTCTTCGCCGTCCTGGGCCAGCACGTCCCCGAAGGCGTCGACGCCGCCGCCGTGGCGACCGACCTGGCCGCCATCGACGGCGTGCGCGACGTTCACGACCTGCACCTGTGGACCCTGACCTCCGGCATGAACGTGGCGACCGCCCACCTCGTGACCGGCGAGCAGAGCGACAACCACGCCGTCCTGGACCAGGCCCGCGACGTGCTCCGGCATCGCCACGGCGTCGCCCACGCGACCCTCCAGGTCGAGCCGGCCGACCACCGGGGATGCGACGAACTCGGCTGGTGAACCGCTCCCCGCCTGCCGCTCGTCGTAGGGGAATGACACTCCGGTTGCTCGCTCTCCTCGCGCTCGTCGCCTCCGTCCTGGTGAGCACCTCCACCGCGGCCCACGCCTGCAGTTGCTCGGATCTGACGCCCGCGAAGGCGATGGGGTACGCGGATGCGGTGTTCACGGGCACCGTCGCCGAGGTCCGTGCACGTGCCGCCGACGCCTTCGGCGCGAGCCGGCCGATCGTCTACACCTTCCGGGCGGACACCGTCTACAAGGGCGCGGCCGCCGCCGAGTTCACGGTCGCCACCAATCCCGACAGCGCCTCGTGCGAGTACGCGTTCGAGAAGGGCGCGCGCTATCTCGTGTTCGCGGACTCCGACCTTTCGGGCCTGGTCGAGAAGGTGCCGGGAGTGAGTCTGGCCTCCTCCTTGTGCGCCGGGAACGTGCCGGTCGATCCGGGCTCGGGGCCGCTCGAGCCCGGTGACGAGCGGACCGCCGGCCACGAGAGCCTGGCGGGCCCGGTCGACGCCGAGCTGGTCGAGGCGCTCGGCGCGCCCAGGAGCGTCCGTGAGCTCCCTGCCGGCACCGGCTCCGCCACGACCCGGCCGGGCGCCGCGGCACGTGAAACGGGCTCCGGCTGGAGCTGGCCCGTCGGGGGCGCGGTCGTCGTGCTCACGCTCGCCCTGACCACCGGGCTCGCGCTGATCGCCGGCCGGCGCCGGGCGGCCGCACGGCGCGGCTGATGGAGATGTCTACGGTTCGAGGCCGACGAGCACCCAGGACTCCCCTTGGGCCAGGCCGGCCAGCTCGCGGCCGCACTCCCGCAGCGCCTGCGGGCCCGAGGTGATGTGCGCCGTGCCCGTGTGGACGTCCCTGAACAGCCGCTGCATCAGCCCGTCGCGCAGCGCCGAGGTGCCCCCGGAGGCGTGGACGAACCCGGCCACCTCGGCGACCGTCCACGTGATGTGGTTGAGCGCCAGCCGCGCCATCGTCTCCTGGCGCACGTCGAGCTTGCGGCCCGCGTCCAGGGTGCGCTCCACGTCGTCCCAGGTCTCGTGCACCAGGGCCGTGGCGGCGCGGAGCTTGGCCTCGGCGCGGGCGAAGTCGGCGTGGAAGGCGTGGCTGTCGGCGATCTGGCCGGGCCGCCCGGCCCGTGCACCGACGTGGCGGATCAGCTCGTCGAGCACGCGGCGGCCGACGCCGAGCGCCCAGCCGGAGTGGCAGATCAGCGCCTGGTCGACCAGGCCGAGCCGGTAGAGCGCGCCGCCGCGCAACGGCTCGTCCATCGAGAAGACGTGCGTGTGCGACTCCGGCACGAAAGCGCCGTCGATGGCGTAGTCGATGCTGCCCGTCGCGCGCAGGCCCAGCACCTCCCAGTTGCCGAGCATCTTGACGTCCTCGATGGGGGTGATGAAGATCCGGACCTCGTCGGTGCCCTCGATGGCGCCCAGGCTGTGGGCGTACTGGGCGTGCAGCATGCCCGAGGCGAAGCTCCATTGCCCGCTGAGGCGGAAGCCCCCGTCCTCGCGTACGGCGACGCCCGGCCGGGTGCCCTGACCGGCGATGATCGGCATGCGCGGGCCTTTGAAGATGCGCTCCACCGCCTCGTCGCCCAGGTAGGCGCCGGCCGTGCCGTTCTCCAGCGAACTCGCCATCACCACCCAGCCCGTCGAGGGGTCGGCGTAGGAGAGCTCTTCGAGAACGTCGAGCAGCTCCCTCGGGGACAGCTCGGCGCCGCCGAGCGGCGCGGGCACCCATATGCCGAAAAGTCCTGCCTCGTGCAGGGCGTCCACGACGGGGGTGGTGAGTTTGCCCTGCGCCTCGGCCGCGGCCGCCTCGCTCTCGATCAGCGGGCGCAGCTCGCGGGCTCGCTCCAGCAGGGTGGTGGTGCCGGCCCGGTGCAGTCGGGGCGTATCGCTCATGTCCAGGTGCTCCTGTTCGTGATCGTCGGCGCCTCTCCACTCCGTCAGATCACGTATGGGCCGCCTTGTCCAGAGCCGGTGACCTTCAGATGGCGGTGACGACCGCCGTCACGAACGACCACGGCGGAAGGTCGAGCTCGACCCCGCCGCCCTGGCCGGCGATCGTCGTGACGGCCGGTGTCACGGGCGATCCGGCGAAGGGCGCACCGTCGTCGGGGCCCGCGCCGGCGAGCGTCGTCACCACCGCGGTGGCCGGGCGGCCGGGGGCCTCGGGGAGGGTCACGGACGCCACCCGGGCGACGTCGTGCGCGTTGACCACGCGCACGACGTACTCGGGAGCGCCGCCGGAGCCTGTCCGCGAGGCCGCGCCGGCGACCACCCGGTGCTCGGGCCGCAGGTCCTGCTCGAAGTCGTGCCGGAGCTCGCCGTCCACCCACACGCGCACGCGCGCGCCCTCCAGACGCACCGTCACCCGCACGGGTACGCCGGTCCGCACCCCGTGCCAGGGCAGCGGCCCGTGGTCCTCGTCAGTGATGCCGTCGTCGCCGCGCACGACACAGGTGGACTTGTTCCGCCAGGCGCCGATCTGCACGTCCAGGAAGCTTCCCGGCGCCTTCTCGCCCAGACGGACCACGAAGCCCTCGCCGCCGTCCCGCCGGATGGCGGTGAACTCCAGCGTCGCCGCCGCCGGGTCGATGCCGCCCAGCTCGACGGCCTCCCCCTCCGGGCCCGTGCCGGCGGCCGGCAGCGGGCGCCCGTCGAGGGTGATGCCGGTGTAGTCGATGGCCGCGCCGGGGGAGCGCAGCAGCGCCGAACCGGACTCGGGCAGCGCCACCGGCTCCGGCTCGACGCCGCCGAGCGTGACCGGGTGGAGCCGGGTGCCGCGTTCGCCGGAGAACATCCGCTGCACGTGGTAGGACGCCGAGGTCAGCACCTCGGTGGCGGTGAAGTAGATCAGGTCGGGGACCCACTGGGTGTGCCCGGTCCGGGCCAGCAGCGGCGCGTAGGAGGCCAGCCGGACCACGCCGGGGTGGCGT
Organism: Nonomuraea sp. SYSU D8015; assembly: GCF_008065375.1. Lineage (GTDB taxonomy): Bacteria > Actinomycetota > Actinomycetes > Streptosporangiales > Streptosporangiaceae > Nonomuraea. The sequence continues at coordinate 265,548 of NZ_VJYI01000003.1, read as the reverse complement.
TCCAGGCCGATCATGTAGGCGGCCTCGGCCAGCGCCGACCGGACGGTGCTGGAACGGGCCGCGTACTCGCCCACGTAGACCTGCGGGCCGGGCGCGTAGCCGCCGTAGCGGTCGACGTTCTGGTGGAACCAGCGGGGGTTGCGGTAGCCGTGCTCGTCCACCATGGCGGTGCCGCGTGCGCGGGCGAACGCCCAGCCGGCCTCGAAGTCGGGACCGAACGGCTGCGGGCCGGCCGTGCCGATCACACAGATGCCGGGGTGGCGGGCGCGGACGGCGTCCTCGATGCGGGCGTAGCGGTCGCGGAAGTCGTCGGTGATCTCGTCCTCGTTGCCGACCCCCAGGTAGCGCAGCCCGAACGGCTCCGGATGCCCCAGCTCTGCCCGCCGCGCCCCCCAGCGGGTGGTGGCCGGGCCGTTGGCGAATTCGACGAGGTCGAGCACATCCTGGATGTAGTCGTCCATGTCGGCGTCGTCGATCGCCCGCGGCCCGCCGGGAGTGTTCTGGCAGCACACTCCGGCCGCCACCACCGGCAGCGGGGTGGCGCCGGTGGCCTGGCACAGCTCGAAGTACTCCAGGTAGCCGATCTGCCGCGACTGGTGGTATCCCCACAAGTTGGGGATCTGGGCGCGCTCGTGGCGGGGGCCGATGGTGGTCTTCCAGTGGTACATGTTGTCCAGGCCGTTGCCGTGCGCGACGCACCCGCCGGGGAAGCGGATGAAGCTGGGCCGCAGGTCCTTCAGGGCCTGGAGCAGGTCGGGGCGGAAGGTCAGCGGTCGCCCGTCCGGGCCGGCCGGCCGGAGTGAGACGTGGTCGAGATCGACGGTGAGCCCCGGCGGCACCTCGATGCGCAGCTCGCCGCGGCCGTCCGCGACCGCTGCGAGCCGCGCCTCGCAGCGCCGCCAGCCGCCCCGCGGCACGGCGACCTGCGCCCGGGCGAGGTCGCCTCCGCCGGTGCCGATGGCGGCCGTCAGGGTCGCCACCGATCCGTCTTCGGCGCGGGCGAAGAAGCTGAGCAGGAACTCCTGCCCGGCAGTGGCGCCGACGCCGTCCCAGCCCTCGTTGGCCAGAGCCGCCGGCCCGGCCACCCGTATGTAGTGGGCGTTGTTCGGGTGGATGGGGGCGTCGGTGCGGACCTCGACCCGGTCGGGGTCGTCGGCGCTCCACGCGGTCAGCGGGCCCCAGCCGGCCCGGTCGGCGGCGCTGAACTCGAAGTCGCCGTTGCGGACGCGTTCGGCGTTGAGGCCGCCGTCGAGCGCGTCGTTGAGGTCCTCGATGAACAGGCCCCACAGGTCCGGAGCCAGGTCGACACCCTGGTAGGCGCCGACGTCGATGGTGATGCGCTCGCGGGCGGTCATGCGCCGTCGTCCTCCACGGTGACACGGATGCGGGCGGGCAGGTGCGCCCGCGGCCTCACCGGCGCCGGCGCGCCGGCCAGGTGCGCCCGCGGCCCCAGCCCCGGTGAGAATACGGGAGCCGCCCCGCCCACGCGATGCCGGGTCAGCAGCTGGGGGGCTGCAACCGGGCGGGCGCGCGATGATCCTTGGCGTCGCCGTGCGTACGGGCCGACGGCGTCTCCTGGGAGCCGAGGAGGGCGCGCGTGAGCGCCTGGCTGTCGCCCGACATGGCCTGCAGGGCCGTGTCGAAGTGGTCGTCGGTGAGGGCGGGCGCGTCCGAGCGCAGCGCGACCAGGATGACGCGGCGCAGCAGCTCCTTGATGTAGGACGCGGTGACGCCCTCGGTGGCGGCGACCACCTTGGCGGTGTCGGCCGCGATGGGCCGGTTCCGGGCGTACAGCCGGATCAGCCGCTCCCGCGCCACCGCGTCGGGAGGCGGCACCTCCACCGCCAGGTCCACCCGGCCAGGGCGCTGGACCAGGGCGTGCTCCAGGGCCTCCACCCGGTTGGTCGTCAGGACGAACGTCACGTCCACGTCGCCGCTGATGCCGTCCATGGCGTCCAGCAGGGAGAACAGCAGCGGGCTGGTCTCGTGATGGCTGCGGTCCTCGGCGATCAGGTCGACGTCCTCCACGACCACGATGGACGGTTGCAGCTTGCGGGCCAGGGCCACCGCGTAGTCGATCTTCCCCATGGCGGGCCCCGTCATCAGCACCGCCGTGTGGTCGCGTAACCGCCCGATGAGGTATCGCGTGGTGTGGGTCTTGCCGGTGCCCGGCGGGCCGTACAGCAGCAGCCCCCGGCGCAGGTGCTGGCCGGCCTCCGTCAGCCGGTCGGCCTGCTCGGCGATGCCCACGATGTGATCCTCGATGGCCTCCAGCCGCCCCTCCGGCAGGACGACCTCCTCGGCGCCCAGCTCCGGGCGGGGCAGGAAGGTGAGCAGCTCGTTGTCCCTGTGCTCGCTGAAGCCGAAGCTGAGCACCTGGCCGCGGAACGGATCGTGCTCCCTCTTGAGCCGGTCCACCTCGTCGCGTACGGCGGTCGCCGCCTCGCGGCCGGCCGACAGCACGGTGAGCAGGCTGTAGGAGTCGTAGTCGTCCCTGTTGCTGAGCCCGACGACGACCGGCGTGCCGTCGGGCGCCGTCGTGGCGACCAGGCCGAGCTGCACGACCTCGATCGTGGCCTCGGGGCCGATCGGGGCCGTGCCGTAGTCGGGGCGGCCCAGCATGCGGCTGCCCTCGCGCATCGCCGACAGCAGCATGTTGATGATGCTCTCCCAGCGCCGCTCCCCGCCGACGATGCCGAACCACTGCGCCCCGGGGGAGTGCGCGCCCAGGTAGAGGTCGGCGGCGGTCTGCAGCGCGGCGTGCTCGTACAGCCGGTATTTCTCCTCCACCACGACGACGTCGCTGAGCGGGCAGCCGAGGTGGTCGGTCACCTTGGCGACCAGCGGGGAGGCGGCGTTGTCCTCGCCGATCCTCGTGGCGACGGCGGTGTACACCTGTCGCAGGCTTTCGGCGAGCGCCCGCGCACCCGCGAGATCGATGTCGGTCACGCCTACCATCATCGCCGCCGGACGGGCTCCGCGGGATGACTGCGCCGATTCCGGACACGAGACCCGTCGTAGCGACCCCTGTGCGTCCGGACAGCTGCGACGATCCGGACACGCTCCGCATTTTGTCTTTCCGCTTCCGCTGCGCTTGATCGGCGCTGGGCCGGCGCTTTCCCGCTGCTCGCCATCGTGAAAGCGAACATTTCCCCCGATTCACACCAGTGTGAAGGAGTTCATGGTGAAACTGTGGGTCAGCGCCATGGCCGCGGGAGCAGCGCTCCTCGTGGTGACCGCCGGCGGCCAGGCCGTCGCCAACGCCCAGCCCGGCCAGTCCGCCGCCGCCCAGCCGGCCCTGTCCGCCGTCGCCGCCAAGCCGTCGAAGGCGCAGATCGCGGCGCTCTTCGACACCTGGAACGCGGCCCTGGTCACCGGCGACCCCCGCAAGGTCGCCGCCCTCTACGCGCCGGACGCCGTCCTCCTGCCCACCGCCTCGCCCAAGATCCGCACCAACCGCGCGCAGATCGTGGACTACTTCGAGCACTTCCTGAAGAACAAGCCGTCGGGCAAGAAGATCCGTACCGTCGTCGACGTCCTGGACGCCGACTCGGCGATCGACACCGGCCTGTACCGCTTCACGCTCACCAAGGACGGCAAGAAGCAGGCGGTCGACGCCCGCTACACCTACGTCTACGAGAAGCGCGGCGGCAAGTGGCTGATCGTCAACCACCACTCCTCGGTGCTGCCGCCCGAAGGGTGATCCGTACGCAGAGTCCGCCGCCGGGAGCGTCGCGCAGGGCGACGCTCCCGCCGTCGTCGGTCAGCAGCTGTTTGACGATGGCCAGGCCCAGGCCGGAGCCCGACCGTCCGGTGAGCCCCCGGCCGCGCCAGAACCGGTCGAAGGCCCGGGCCTTCTCGGCAGGCGGCATGCCGGGGCCCTCGTCGAGCACGTCGAGCACGACTTCGTCGCCGCGCGACCCGACGCGTACGGTGATCGTGCCGCCGTCCGGAGAGACCTCCAGGGCGTTGGACAGAACGTTGTCCAGAACCTGGTCGAGATGGCCCGGGCTGGCCATGACCACGGGGCCGGGGCCGGGCGGCCACTCGGTCGTGAAGCGGATGCCCCGCTCCTCGCCCGCCACCAGCCAGACGCCGAGCCGCCCCTCGACGATCTCCGTCAGATGCAGCGGCTCGGCCGCGGTGACCTCGCCCTCCGCCCTGGCCAGCACCAGCAGGCCGTTGACCAGGCGGCTCATGCGGACGACCTCCGCGGTCGCCTGCTCCACGTCCTCCCGTACGAACTCGTCGTCGACCCCGTCGGCGATGTTGTCCAGGGACAGGCGGAGCGCGGTGAGCGGGGTGCGCAGCTGGTGGGAGGCGTCGGCGACGAAGATCCGCTGGGCGTCGATCAGGGTCTCCAGCCGCTCGGCGCCGGAGTTCAGGGTCCTGGCGAGCGTCTGCGTCTCGGGCGGGCCCGTGACGGGGGAGCGGGCGGTCAGATCTCCGTCGCTGAACCTGCTGGCCATCTCGTGCAGCTCGCGCAGCGGCCGGGTGAGCCGCCGGGCCGTGAGCGCCCCCAGCGCGGCCGCCACCGCCACCACGGCGACGGCCAGCACCGCGCGGAAGCCCCAGATCTCCCACAGGCGGGTCGTGAGCTCGCCGGGCGGGTAGACGATCCGCACGGCGCCGACGATCCGCTGGTCGGAGGCGCGCGCCGGTACCGTGACGAAGAGCGAGGAGTCCCAGCGTTCGGTCACCTTTCCCTCGAGGGCGCTGGTGAAGTCCCCGCTGCCGGCGTCCGCGGGCGCCGGCAGCGGAGGCACCGCCCCCCGGCTGGAGGAGATCACCTCGACCTTGCCGGGCGTCTCCGTCCCGTACGCCTCCGCCATGCGGGCCAGCGCCTGCCGGGAGGGCGCGTCGTCGTTGGCCAGCAGCAACGCCATCGTGGTGGCCTCGCGGCGCACGGCCAGCTGGATGTCCCCGCGCAGCTGCTGAGTGAGCGTGACGGCCACCGGGACCGTGAACGCCGCGAGCGCGACGGCGACCAGCAGCACGTAGCTGACGACCAGCTGGCGGATCATGACGGATCGGGCTCGAGGACGAGCCGGAAGCCGACGCCGCGCACCGTCTCGATGGAGAGGACGCCCGCGAACTTGCGGCGCAGCGCCGCGACGTGCACGTCAAGGGTCTTGGTGGGGCCGAACCAGTTGGCGTCCCACACCGCTTCCATGATCTGCTCCCGGGTCATCAGCGCGCCCGGCTCCTCGGTGAGGAAGGCCAGCAGCTCGTACTCCTTGGGGGTGAGCGGCACCTCCTCGTCGTCCACATGCACGCGCGCGGCTCTGCGGTCGACGGTCAGCCGCCCGTATCGGTCGGGTACGAGGGCGGCCTTCCCCTGCGGCGGCTTCACCCGTCGCATCACCGCCCTGATGCGCGCGATCACCTCACGCACCCCGAACGGCTTCGACACGTAGTCGTCGGCGCCGATCTCGAGCCCCACCACCCGGTCGGTCTCGTCGCTGCGGGCGCTGATCACGATGATCGGCACCTCGCTCCGGGCCCGCAGCTCGCGGCACACGTCCAGCCCGTCGGCGTCCGGCAGCCCGAGGTCCAGCAGCACCAGGTCGGCCGGGGCGGCCTTCAGCGCCGCCGCGCCCGTCGTGACCCACGCCACCTCGAACCCGTAGCGGGTCAGGCCGCGCCGCAACGATTCGGCGACGGGCTCGTCGTCTTCCACCAGCAGCACGCGCACGCGAGCACCCCAGCATTCCAGTCGCGATGCAGATTGAGAGGGGAGTCTACGGCCCGTCCGAGCAGGCACGGACCGCCGGCCGCGCGGTCTGCCTCCGGCGTTCCGCGGCGCCGTCGAGGAGGACGCCCGCGGCCCGCGTCACGGCAGATCGGCCCACGTGACCAGGCCGTGCCGGTGGGCGTAGACCGCCGCCTGCACGCGGGTGCGCAGCCCGAGCTTGGCCAGGATCCGCTCGATGTGGACCTTCACCGTGCCGGGCGCGATGACCAGCGCCTCGGCGATCTCGGCGTTGCTGCTGCCGGCGGCCAGGTGCCGCAGCACGTCGGTCTCGCGCGGCGTCAGCGTGGCCAGCTCGCTGGTGGGCGGGCGGGGCGACGTGGCCGCGAACCGGTGCAGGAGCCGCGGGGTCACCTGCGGGTCGACCAGGCCCTGCCCCTCGTGGGCGACCCGCACCGCGTCGATGATCAGCCCGGGGTCGCTCTCCTTCAGCAGGAACCCGACCGCGCCCGCCTGGAGGGCGCCGAACAGGTATTCGTCCAGATTGAACGTGGTCAGCGCCACCACGGCCGGCGCGGGGTCGAGGGCCACGAGGTCGCGGATGGCCGCCAGGCCGTCCATGCGCGGCATGCGGATGTCGGTGAGCACCACGTCGGGCCGGTGCCGCCGGGCCATCGCGACGACCTCGTACCCGTCCGACGCCGTCGCCACCACCTCGACGCCGGGTTCGGACGCCAGCAGCAGGCGCAGGCCCTCCCTGGTCGGCGCCTGGTCGTCGGCCACGATCACGCGAATGGTCACCGCTCTGCTCCGTTCTCGTCGAGGGGGAAACGGGCGGTCACGCGCCAGCCGGATGGCTCTCGCGGCCCCGCCGTGAGCGTGCCGCCGAGCAGGGCCGCGCGCTCGCGCATCCCCCGCAGCCCGCCGCCCTTGGGCGCCTCGGGGCCGCCGGGGACCGCCCGCCCGTTGTCCTCCACCGTCGCCTCCACGAGCCGGGGCCGGCGGCGGATGCGTACGACCGCGCGCGAGGCCCCGGAGTGGCGCATGACGTTCGTCAGCGACTCCTGAACGATCCGGTACACCGCGTACCGGACCCGGGACGGCACCTCGTCGCGCAGCGGGTCACCGTCCAGCCGGACGCGGAGCCCCTGACGGGACAGACCGGCCAGCAGCGAGCCGAGGTCGGTGTCCATGTCCTCCTGGTCGCGGAGCAGGCCGAGCAAACGCCGGGTCTCGCCGAGCGCGGTGCCGGAGATCTCGGCGATCAAGTCGAGGGCCTTCTGGGCGTCCGCGGGCGTGCCCCGCCGCGCCCCCACGGCCTGCAGCCGGATCGCGCTGAGGTGGTGGCCCACCACGTCGTGCACCTCGCGGGCGAGCTGGGCGCGCTCCTGGGCGCGCTGGACGAGCTCTGCCTGCCGGACCTCGTCGTGGCGCAAGCGCAGGATGTGGCCCAGCGCCATCGGCGCGAGCCCGGCGGCCACCGGCGTGACCAGCCCGAACGGATCCGGCGGGAGGCCGAAGGACACGACCTCGAGCCCGACCAGCCAGCCGGTCGCGGCGGCCATCGGCAGCCACCGGTGCCGCTCGGCGTGGTAGGCGGCCGACATGAACGCGCCCACCGCCACCCACGTCCCGGCCCCCGGCTGGTGGAGCACCTGGGCGAGCACCACGGCCGCGCCCGAGGCGAGCGCGGCCGTCATCGGCAGGCGCCGGCGTACGGCCAGCGGCGCGCACACCGCGCAGACCAGCGCCGCCCACAGTGGTGTGTGCAGGCCGGAGGGGGCGCTCAGCAGCGGAACCCCCAGGACCACCAGCGTCGCGAGCACCGCCCAGACGGTGTCCCGCGCGAGCGCGGGCAGCTTCCGCCAGGCTGCGATCACGCGACGTTCACCCCCGGGGAATCCTGGCCACCAGATCGCCGGGGCACCTCGCTCCGTCGGGAGGCAGGGCCCCTGCGGTCAGGTAGTCGTGCACGTACCGGCGCAGGCAGGTCTTCCCCAGCCCGGACGCGCTCTGCATGAGGTAGGCGGCGTGCCCGTCGCCGTGCCGGACCACGCGTGCCCCGGGGACCTGCGCGGCCAGGTGCTCGGCGGCGAGATGCGGCGTGTTGTCGTCCGTGTCGCCGATGGAGATCAGCACCGGGGGCACGCCCTTGGCCCGCAGCGGGTGCGGCGGGTACGCGGGGCCCTTGCTCATGCCGACGCAGCGGGCGAGCTGGTAGCGGCCGTGGACCCACCCGATGCGCGGGGCCGCCGCGCGCAGCCGCGACTCGATGGCCTGGAACTCGCGGTAACCGGGCACGTCGGGCATGAAGTCGTGGCAGAGCATCACCCCGTGGGGATACCCGGGTTCGTCCGCCGGAGGCTTCTCGGGCCTCAACGTCAGCAGATCGGACGCGTCGCCGTCGGCGGCCTTGCGCAGCGCGGCGGCCAGGCGTGGCCACAGAGGCGGGGTGAGCCCGCTCATCACCCCGAGGAGGAACTCCTGCTCGCCCACCGTCCGCTCGCCCGCCGGGAGCGGGGCGCGGTCGCGCAATTCGTCGAACACCGCGATCGCGTCGTCGTCGCCGAGCGCGCACCCCGCCTTGCACCAGTCGCGGAAGCGTTCGAGCTGCCGCTCCTCGGTGCGCGCGTAGTCCAGCAGCCAGCGCTCCAGCGAGGGCCGGGTGTGGTCGGGGGCGCCGTCGAGCACCATCCGGCCGACCTTGGCGGGGAAGAGCTCCAGGTACGCCTGGCCGTACACGGTCCCGTACGAGTTGCCGAAATATCGCAATCGGGGCTCGCCGAGGGCGGCACGCAACGCCTCGATGTCGTGGGCCACCTGCCAGGACGTCAGGCCCGCGTACGCGGCTCCCATGGCCTTGCGGCAGGAGGCGTCGTAGGCGGCGATCGCCTTGGCGTGGGCGCGCCAGCCCGCTTCGTCCGGCGCCAGGATCAGCCCGGCGAGGCCCGGCGGCTGCTCCTCGCACTCGACGAGCGTGGGGCTGCCCTTGTCGCCCATGCCTCTGGGGTCGATCAGGACCACGTCGTACCAGGTGGTCAGCTCGGAGACGACCCCGGGCATCGCCCGTACGGGTTGGATGGTCCCGCCGCCGCCGGTGTTGACGACGAGTGATCCGAGCTTGCGCGCGGGGTCGCGGGCGGGCATCCGCGCGAGGTCGACCTGGGTCTTCGGTCCGTACGGGCGCTTCCAGTCGATCGGCACGGTCAGCTTGGCGCACTCCATGCTGTCGCCGCACTCCGTCCACCGCAGGGCCTGCGGCGCGGCGGCAGCCGCCGGAGCGGGGACACCGGTCACCAGTGCCGCCCCGAGGAGGAGCCCGGCAAGCGCTCTGCTCATGAATCTCATGCCACCAACCTCGCCCGAGGCCCCCGCCCCGGCATCTGCCGTCCGGCATATCCGTCACGGCCGCACGCTCACCGCCAGCGCGACCACGAACGCGGCACCGACCAGCCCCAGCATCGTCCAGGCCTGGACCCGCAGGCGCCGCTGGTAGCCGGGCAGTTCCTCGGGCAGCGCGAAGAGCCGGGACGGCCAATGGCGCCACGAGACGTTGACGAAGACCACCCCGGCGGCCAGGTAGAGCACGGCGGGTACGGCGAGGCCGAGCGCGAGGCCGCTGAGCGCGAGGAAGCCGATGAGCGGCGCGACCTTCCAGCGGTTGCCCTGGGCGAGCAGGAGCAGGAAGTCCTCGCGGGCCCGCGGAGTGGGGAAGAAGCGGGTGATCCTGGGCTGGACCACGGCGAGGCTGTAGGCCATCGCGCCGAACCAGACGGCCGCGGCGGTGAGGTGCAGGATCAGCAAGATCACCACATCCGCCACCGTATCAGCTGGCGCCCGCGGCAGCGGGAGCGATTCCTTTCCGGCCCCCGGTGGTCCACATGCTCGAAGGGGCCTTGCGCCGCACATCGCACCGGAAAGAGAGCACACCATGCCGAGCGGAGTCAGAGGCGGTCAGGAAGCACTGGGCCGCGGCTACCTCCGCGATGGCGGCGGGATCCACCGCGCGTACGGACTCGGCGTCCTCACCGTGACCGCCGCGGGCATCGCCGTCTTCGGCGGCGGCCCCGGCCTGGTGGCCGCGTTCGGGCTTCCGGCGGTCCACCCGGGCGTGCCTAACTATACAACCGATCGGTCGTTAATATAGTGTGGCCGCCATGACACAAGATGGTCGGCGGCTGCGCGGCATGCGGAGTCGCGAGGCGATCCTTCAGCAGGCCGTGGGGCTGGCGTCCGTCGAAGGGCTGGACGGGCTCTCCCTCGGCCGGCTGGCGGCGGCCACCGGCGTCAGCAAGTCCGGATTCTTCGCCCACTGGCGGGACAAGGAGCAGCTGCAGCTGGACGCCGTCGAATGGGCCGCCCGCCAGTGGGCCGAGCAGGTGGCGCAGCCCGCCCTTCGCGCTCCCGCGGGGGTGCGGCGGCTGTTCGCGCTGCACGAGGCGCGGCTGAGGTTCTACGGCGAGGGCGTGCTGCCCGGCGGGTGTTTCTTCTTCGCCGTGCAGGCCGAGTTCGACGACCGGCCGGGGCCGGTGCGCGACCGGCTCGCGCGGGCCATGCGCGACTGGCAGGAGTTCATCCGCCGGCTGGTGGCCGAGGCCGTCACGATGGGTGAGCTGGCCGAGGACGTCGACCCGGCGCAGCTCGCCTACGAGATCGACGCGCTGGGGGAGATGGTCATCATCCACTCCCGGCTGCTGGACGGCGCGGCGGCCCTCGTCCGCTCCCGGCGCGCCGTGTTGCAGCGGCTCCGCGCGCTCTGCCCCGACCCTGCGCTTCTCCCGGAGGATTGACATGACTGAAGGCGGCGTTCTCGAACCGGTCGAGGTGCATTTCGACGACCTGGACGCGATGGGCCTGTTGCACAACTCCCGCTACGCCGTGCTGGTGGAGCGGGCGATCGGGGCGTTCTGGCATCGGCTCGGCTGGGCGGCCGACCCGGCCAGGTCGGCGTTCAAGGACGTGTTTTTGGCCGTGCGGGAGTTCAAGGTGACCTACCACGTGCCCATCACGGGGGTGGGCCGGCCGGTGGTGCACTTCTGGCTCGACCGCATGGGGCGCACCAGCGGGGTGTACGGCTTCCGCGTGCTGTCGGAGGATCGGGAGGTGGTGCACGCCGAGGGCTACCGGGTCAACGTCAACCTCGATCCGGCGACCCTGCGGCCGGCGCCGTTCAGCGACGAGCTCCGGGCCGCCGCCGCGCCTCTCATGCTCGCGGCGACGGCGCCGTGCTGAGGTCGCGCTGGATCGCCGGACCGGCGGCACCGCAGCCCGGCCCGCTGGTCGCCGCATGGACCGACTACCGGATGAACCGGATCCTCGACCTGCCCGGCATCGCCCTGCGCGGCTTCTCACTGAGCCGGCTATGGCCTTCGCTGCCGGGCGCGGTGGGCATGTGGCTGTGGACGGACCCGGCCACCCGGCGGGTGGGTTCGCTGTCGGTGTGGCGCGGGGAGAGCGATCTCCAGGAGTTCGTACGGCTGCGCGTGCACGTACAGATCATGCGCGACTACCGGCACCGCGGCACCCTCCGCTCCCGCACGTGGCAGATCGACCGGCTGGACGAACGCGCCCTGTGGCATGCCGTGGTCGGTCACGTGGTGGAAGGCCGTTGGCCGTGCTCCCAGTAGGCCAGGTCCGGGGGTGAGCCGCTGCCCCCCAGGCGGGTGGTGATGGCGATGCGGTTGTGCGCGTTGGTCACGGTCGCGGCCCAGATCAGCGCCGCCAACTGGGTCTCCTCGAACAGGCTCGCCGCCTCGGCGTACACCGAGTTCGGCACCTGACCCGCGAACACCAGGGTGATCGCCTCCGTCAGGGCCAGCGCGGCCCGCTCTCGGTGGGTGTACACCTTGCTGTTCCGCCACGTCCGCACCTCACGGATGCGCTGCTCGCTCATGCCCATGGCCCGCGCGTCCTGGGTGTGCTGGTCGAGCGAGAGTGAGCAGCCGTTGATCTGGGACGCGCGGATCTTGATCAGCTGGAGCAGCCCCGGCTCGATGTCCGCCGCCTCCGCCGCGGCCCGGGCGGCCTCCTGCAGGGCGCTCATCGCGGTGGAGACAGCCGGGGTCACATTCTTGATCGCAATCCGCGTGGCAACCGTGGCTACAGACATGTCCTGCCTCTCGTCTCGCTCGTCGAAGCGCGCCGCCGGAATCAGGCCCCACGCATCTTCGTACGGCATGGGATACGCGCGACCACGCACGCCGGTTCGACGGCCGGGCGGCCGGCGGGCTGCTTGATCGACTTCGGGGCGGCGGGTCGCTAAGGTGGCGTTCGATCTTCTCCGCCCCCAGGAAGTGTCACGTGGCCCGTCGTCACCGTTCCGGCATCCCCGCCCTGCTCGTCACGGCTGTGTACGTCGTCGCGCTGGCGGTCGCCGCCGTGATCGCGCTGACCTCCGGCGACCTCGGCGCGTTGTGGCGGTTGACGATGTTCACGGAGGAGGCCGAAGGCGTCCCGGTGACGGGGCTGAACCTGCTCGTCCTGGTCCTGGCCGGCCTGCCGTGGGCCTGGGCGCTGTGGCAGATCCTGCGCGGCCCTTTGGCCGGGCCATCGCCTGAGCTGGACCGTGACACGCGCCGGCTGCGGGTGGCGCTGTACGCCGCGGTGGCGTTCGGGTGCTCTACCCCGTCCTGCCGGTCTGGCCGTGGCGGCCCTGGTCTGGATGGTGCTGGTCCTGCGGGCGCAGCGGCACGACGACCGGTGGCAGCGGGCCACCGTCATGTACGGCATCGCCGCCCTGGCGGTGCCGTTCCTGCTCCCGCTGGCGGGCCTGCTACTCGTGAGCGTGGGAAACGTTCCCGCGGACGCCATACCGGCCGCCGAGACCCTGATGGTGATCTGGCTGGCCGGCTCCGCCCACGAACTCGCCGACCCCCGCCACCAGTCCACGCCTCTCCCCACGCGACCGCCGGCGTCGTGATCGGGAATCCGACCGAATGTCCTCTTGGACAGGCCGCACTCCGGCGGAGGTCTTCTCGGGGAAAGAGCGGGCGTGCCGGCGGCTCCACAGGCGTCGGCCTGTGACGGGACGGCTCGTGCGGAACGAGGCTAGTGCTCATGGTTCGCGACGTGTTCGTCGAAGAAGGCGAACGCGCGCCGCCACGCGTCGTCCGCCGCCGGACGGACGAGCCCGTGACGGAGCGGGAACAACGCGAGCTTCGCGATGGGGTGATGGCCGTCGGTCATGAAGGAGTGCCCGGCGTCAGGGTAGATCTCGACGTCGTGCTCGACGCCCAGCGCCCGCAGGTGCTCCCGCAGCCGCGTGCCGTGCGACCGGAAACCCCGGTCGCGCCCGCCGTAGGAACCCACGACCGGGCACACCGACCGCAGCTCCTCCTTTTCCCGGGGTACCAGGCCGTAGTTCACCGACGCGGCTCGCACTCCGGGCGGCGCGCCGGCCGCGTAGGCGAGGGCGAACCCGCCGCCCATGCAGAATCCGATCACTCCGAGCCGGTCGCCGTCGACGTCCTCGCGGCCGGCCAGCCATTGCCGGGTGGCGTCGATGTCGGCGGTCGGCCGCTCCGGCTTGCCGGTCACGAGCTGGTGCATGACCCGCGCCAGGCACGCGATCCTGGTGCCGTGGCTGTACAGGTCGGGTAAGACCGCCGCGTACCCGTGTTCGGCGAACAGGTCCACCACATCGAGCATGTCCGGTTCGACGCCGTAGATCTCGTGCACGACCACCACCCCCGGCCATCCGCCCGCGGGAGCCGTCCCCTCCGGCAGTGCCACGGTCGCCGTCAGCGCGTCGCCGTCCGGCAGCGGAATGTGCACCTCTTGTCTCACCAGCGCTCCTCAACGCCGACCGATAGGACGAAACGCAACGTAGCGGAGTTGAGGGCGCCGTGCTCGGCCAGGGCCCGCCGGTAGACGTCAGGCCCGCCTTCGTAGGGCTCGATCGGGAAGCCCGGATACAGGTTTCTCAGGGATCCCTGGTGTTGCGAACGCATACTTATGTGCGTGAAGTTGCTGCGGTTGTCCAAGGCGGCCAAGCCTGGGGGTGGCACCCGGTGACGCTTCGACAGTGGACGGTCGACGGCAAGGTCCCCTTCGGCATCGCCGCGCAGGAAAAGGAACTGCGGGGCACGGCCACCGGCGAGATCGTGAAGGTCGCCCGGGATCGCGCGTCCGGGCTACGGGACAACCGGCCGGGGCTGAACCGGGTGCTGACGCCGGTCACGGACGGGTCGGTGACGGTGGTGGGGGTGACGCATGAGGACCGTCTGGCTCGGTTCGGGGTGGGCTGGGCTCAAGCGGTTGTTCGCGGTGTACGGCGTCGAGGCGGAGGTGCTGCACCTCACCAGGCCCGGCGGTCGGGACGAACTGCTGGAGGACTTTGTATCCCTGGTCACGACCTTTGCAGGCCGGCTGTACGGCATGCGGTCGGCGGAAGCTTGCGGGCGATTGCTGCCGAGACCCGCCGGTTCCCTGGGGATCATGTCGTATGAGCCACCGCAAACTCCCGCTGGCCGACGGCCAGAGCGCCCGCACCGCGACCGCCCGCGCGCTGCTGCGCGGCGGCATGGACGAGAAAACCGGCGAGGCGCTGTCGGCGCGGGCCGTGGCCGAGCGGGTGGGCTGGGGTGCGGACCTGGCCGCCGCAGGCTCGGCTGGGACGTGCCCGCCCCGGCGGGGGTACAGGTCAATGACCGGCTCGTGCGGATGGTTCAGGAGCAGGCCGGGCGGCTGTTGCGGTCTGCGCAGTGGCGGGTGGAACTGACCGCCGGGGTCCTGCAAACCTGGCCTGCCGACCCGGCCAAGCGCACGGCGGCCGAGTGGGACGCGGTGCGTGAAGCGATCCCGGGTGGCCGGTCCCTGCCCGGCAGCGCGATCAAGGCGCGGACGCGGCAAATCACCGCCTTCGTCTCCACTCATGGGCGGCTGCCGGATCCGCGCCGACCTGTCGTTCTCCCACGCCGTCCCCAAAGCCGAGCGGACCGGGCATACCGTGGCGCTAGGCGTGGACTGGGGGTTGAACACCCTGCTCAGCGCGGGCGCCGTACGCCGCCACGGCGACGGGACCATCACCGCGCTGGGGGCTGGTGCCCAGTTCCGGGCCGCCGGGGTGATGGCCCGCCAGCACCGTCTGCGTCGCCTGGGCGAACGCCTGCACGGCAAGACCGACGCCTACGAACACCTCATCGGTGAGGACGAGGATCACCACCTGGTCGCCAAGCACGCCGTGCTGGAAGGCTGAGCGTCAGCGTGTGGCCGGTCGGCGCACAGGCCTGAACGACGCGCTGGCCTGGTCGGCCGCCCGGTGGGCCGTGGATCAGGCCATCGCCGCTCGCGCGACGGTGATCTATGTGGAGGATCTGCGGTCCATGGAGGCCAAGGGCATGGGCCGCACCCTCAACACGCGACTGTCCCAGGCCGTGCGCGGACAGATCGTCGACAACATGCGGCACCTGGCCGCCGAGCAGGGGATCGCGGTGGTCACCGTCCCAGCGCGCGATACCTCCCGGCACTGCCCGCAGTGTCTGGTGCCGTTGCGCCACTGCAAGGCTCCCGACCGGCCCACCACACCCGGGTGGAAGTGGGCGGCCGTGCCACCGGCCAGATGGCCATCCCTCGCGTCATCGATGAGCTCGAAGCCGACGCGGTCGTCAGGTCGTCCACATTCATGACCACACCCGAGACTCGCCGGGCCGACCGGTCCAAGACCGGCCCCACCCGGCACCGCACCACCTCACGCTCCGTGCCCAGGCGACGCGGAGCACCCTCCATCCCCGGCCCCACCCGGTCGGCGGGCCAGCGTCCGGAGGGACACGCTCACACGGACCGCAGGCTGCCCCGCGCAGTCCGCCGGTACCAGGGCGTGCGCACAACCGATGGAGACGATCAGCTCAGGCACACTCCACCACCCGGGATCGACCACGGCACCGGCCGCGGGGGGCGGCGCTGGGTGCGGGCTTCCACCTGCACGCCCACGCCACCCCACCTCGGTGGGAAACACATCCCGTGTCCGCAACCAGAACCGGACTAAGGATCGATTAGCTATTCAGAGCCGCTGACCCGGCTCAGCTCCCACGACAGCCTCGTGGAAGGCGATGTCCGCATCATGCATGCTCCTCCTTTAGGGATCGCGCGGAATCGTACCGGTCCAGGGCTCGAATATCCGCGCCACGTCGGCACGCTCCCGCCGCTCGGCGGCCGCCCGCGCGGCCATGTCGTCGGCCAGGCAGCGCATTTCCGCGCATCCACGACGGCACGGCCCCGCGCCGCGAGCGCATCGTCCTGGCGGGCGACGTGCCCAGCCCGGTCGCCAAGCCCTCCGGCTGCGCCTTCCACCCGCGCTGTCCCCATGCCCGCGACCTGTGCAAGCTGGAACGGCCCCGCCTGCGGGAGATCGCTCCGGCCCGGCAGGCGGCCTGCCATTTCCCGCAGACGTAGCCGGGCAAACCGCCGCAATGTAGATCTTTTGCCGCAAATCTTTTCCTGACGCGGGAGAAGGACATAGCCTCCTTTAATGCGCTTTGTCGCTTTTGTCCTGATTGTTTTGACATGGATTGCGTGTGCCGCCACACCGGCATCGGCCATCACCAACGGCACCGCCGACGAGAATGCCCACCCGGAAGTGGGCGCCCTCATCGGTGACGCGCCCAACGCCGACGGCACGTGGAGCTACTGCACCGGCACGCTCATCTCGCCCACGGTCTTCCTGACCGCCGCCCACTGCGGCGAGAAGGGGCAGAAGACGGCCCGGGTCTCCTTCGCCGAGCGCTACGAGCCCGGCGCAGCGACATACACGGGACGCTACGTGCCCGATCCACGGTATAAGAAGTCCGGCGAGCTGCATGACATGGCGGTCGTGGTGTTCGACGCGCCCGTCCCCGGCATCAAACCCGCCGTGTTGCCCGAACCGGGTCTCCTCGACCGCATCGAAGAGGCCGGCGGGATGAAGAAGGCCCTTTTCACCTCGGTCGGGTACGGCTCGCAGGCCTCGATCAAGAAGGCCCGCGGCTGGCGCTACCGCAACACCGACACGCGTCACCAGGCGCGCATCTCCTTCAAGGATCTCTCCGCCCGCTGGCTGGACCTGGCGCCGAAGGGCCCGGGCGACGGCAGCACCTGCTTCGGCGACTCGGGAGGCCCGAACTTCCTGGGCGGGCCCGACTCGCACCTCCTCGTGGCCACCACGATCGGCGGCGTCGACGACGCCTGCAAGCTGACCAACTTCGACTACCGCCTGGACACCGCCACGGCCAGGCGCTTCCTGAGCAGGTTCGTCACCCTCCCGGGTCCGTCGCCCCTCTGATCGTCCGGCGGCCCTGTGATGTGAGGGGCAGCGGCCGGCGGGGCGGGGTCATCCCCCGTCCCGCCGGCCGTTTTCGTATGCGTCGACGCGATAGAGGGCGTTCAGGAGCGGCCAGGTCACAGCGGCCATCTCGGCCGGGGGCTCGGGGCATCCGCGCAGGAGCCAGTCGGTGGCCACGCCGATGACCGCGCCGGCGGTGAACGCGGCGGGAACGTCGTTCGCCGCGTCCGCGAGGGCGCGGGCGGTCCCCGGCCGGTCCCCGGCGGTGGCCTGCTGCTGGCGGTCGTGGATGGACGCCACGATGCGACGGCGGATGTGGTCGATGACGCGGGCGCTGCCCTGCGGCCCCAGCAGGGCGCGGAAGAGCCCGGCGTGCTCGGCCAGGGTGGAGTAGAACACCTCCAGCGACTCGATCGCCTCCCGCGCCAGGTCCGGCGAGTCGGGGCCGGGAGACGGCAAGGACTCGATCAGGCCGTCGATCAGCGCGGTGCAGGCGGCCTCGGCCAGCTCGTGGACGTCCCGGTAGTGGTCGTAGAAGGCCGAGCGGCTCACTCCGGCGCCTTCGGCGACGTCGGAGACGCTGATCCGGGACAGGTCCTGCTCCTCGACCAGGTGAATCAGCGCGCGTGCCAGGGCCGCGCGGGTGCGGCGCACGCGCCGGTCGCCGGAGGAGGTGTTGCTCGCTTTCGTGTTGGCCACACCCACAGTTTACGGTATGGCTACATGTGTCGGTTATCTTGCACATGTAGGCTAGTCTGTGGCCGGGACGACGAAAGGACCTGACATATGTGGAATCGTGTGGTCGAGGCCGCCCCACACCCGAGTGACGCGTCGTGACCTCGCCCGGGAGCGTTCTGATCGTCGGCGCGTCGGCGGCCGGGCTGAGCACGGCTGAGGCGCTGCGGCGGCACGGCTACCGCGGCCGGTTGACGCTGCTGGACGCCGAGCCCCATCTCCCCTACGACCGGCCGCCGCTGTCGAAGCAGGTCCTGGCCGGCGCCTGGGAGCCGGACCGGGCCCGGCTCCGCGGCCAGCCGCAGCTCGACGCCCTGGACGCCGCGTTCGTGCTGGGCGAGGCCGCCGTCGCGCTGGACGCGGCCGAGTGCGCCGTCACCACCGCCTCCGGCCGGGTGCTGCGGGCCGACGCGGTGGTCATCGCCACCGGCCTGTCGCCCTGCCGGCTCCCGGGCCAGGACGGGCCGGCGGGCGTGCACGTGCTGCGCTCCCTGGACGACGCGCTCGCCCTGCGCCGCGACCTGACCGCCGCCGAGCGGCTCGTGGTCGTGGGCGAGGGGGTGCTGGGCGCGGAGATCGCCGCCACCGCCCGCACCATGGGCCTGGACGTCACCCTCGCCGGAATGGGGCACACCCTGCTGGGCGACCAGCTCGGCGAAGTGATCGGCGCGATGCTCGGCCGGCTGCACGCCGAACGCGGGGTCAGGCTGCGGCTCGGCGCCGCGGTCGACGGGCTGGCGGAGACCGGCGGCCGCGTCACGGGGGTACGCCTGGCCACCGGCGAGCTCCTGCCCGCTGACACGGTCGCCGTGGCCATCGGCTCCCGCCCGGCGACCGGCTGGCTGGAGGGCAGCGGGCTCACCGTGGGCGACGGCGTGGAGTGTGACGCGCACGGCCGCGCCGCCGAGGGCGTCTACGCCGTCGGGGACGTGGCCTCCTTCGAGCACGAGGGGCTCGGCAGACGGCTGCGCCTGGAGAACCGCACCAACGCCACCGAACAGGCCCAGACGGTGGCGGCCGCCGTCCTCGGCGCCGACCGCCCGTACACGCCCATCCCGTACTTCTGGACCGACCAGTACGACGCCAAGATCCAGGCCCACGGCGTGCCGTCGCCGGCGGCGGAGGTGACCATCGCCGAAGGCGACGTCGCACAGCGCCGCTTCACCGCCCTCTACCGCCAGGACGGCCGGGTCACCGGCGTACTCGGCTGGAACATGCCCAAGCAGGCCCGACTGCTGAGGCAGCAGCTGCTCGGCACCGCCGCCCCTCTCGCGCCCGCGTGAGGGCGGCCACACGATCGGCCCACACGATCGGCCCACACGATCAGCGACGACCGACCATTCATTTCGAGGAGATGCCGAATGACGACCGACGAGCAGGTCCTGACCTATCCGATCCCCAGCGACGCCGCGCTCGAGCCGCCCGCGGAGTGGGCGGAGCTGCGCGGCAAGTGCCCGGTGGCGCACGTGAAGCTGCTCAGCGGCGACCAGGCGACGCTGCTGACCCGCTACGACGATGTCAAGGAGGTGCTCGCCGACCCGCGCTTCACCCGCCAGCTCACCGCCCCGGACGCGGCCCGCATCTCGGCCGACGGCGAGGGGGTGTTCAGCAGCGAGATGGCGTCCATCATCCCCGACGGCGGTGAGGAGCACCTGCACTGGCGGCGCCTGGTCGGCAAGTGGTTCACCGCCAAGCGGATGTCCGCCCTGCGGCCGGCGATGACCGAGATGGCCGAGCAGCTCATCGACGACATGGTCGAGCGCGGCCAGCCGGGCGACCTCAAGGCGTCCCTGGGATTCCCGCTGCCGGTGTACGTCATCTGCGACATGCTGGGGGTGCCGGCCGAGGACCGGGACCGGTTCTCGTACTGGTCCGACACCCTGCTCAACCTGACCCGCTACCGCAAAGAGGAGATCGAGGCCGCCCAGGCCGCGTTCTTCCAGTACATGTCCGACCACATCGCCGCCAAGCGGGAGCAACCAGGCGAGGACATCCTGAGTGAGCTGATCGCGGCCGGCAGCCCCGAGGAGGGCGGGCTGTCCGACATCCAGTTGATCGTCACCGGCATGGGGCTGCTGGTCGCCGGCCATGAGACCACCGCCAACATGATCGGCAAGATGGTGGTCATGTTGCTGGCCGACCGCACCCGCTGGCAGCGCCTGGTCGCCGACCCGTCGCTGATCCGCACGGCGGTGGAGGAGTCGCTGCGCTTCGACGCCAACTCCGGCTTCGGCCTGCCGCGCTACCTCAACGAGGAGACCGAGGTCAGCGGCACGATCCTGCCCCGCGGCACCACCGTGATCTGCAGCATGGCCGCGGCCAACCGCGACGAGGACGCCTTCGAGGCCGCCGCCGAGATGGACCTGACCCGCAGCCCCAACCCGCACCTGGCCTTCGGCTCCGGCGCGCACTCCTGCCTGGGCCAGGCGCTGGCGCGTACCGAGCTGCAGGTCGTGCTCGAGGTGCTGCTGCGCAAGCTCCCCACCCTGGAGCTGGCCGTGCCGGTGGAGGAACTGGAACGCGTGGAAGGGCTGGCCGTCGGCGGCCTGCGCACGGTCCCGGTCCGTTGGTAAGGAGGAACCCCGCATGAAAATCACCGTGGACGAGGTCAAATGCTGCGGCGCCGGCCAGTGCGTGCTGATCGCGCCGGAGGTGTTCGACCAGCGCGACGAGGACGGCATCGTCATCCTGCTGGAGCCTGAGCCCGGCGAGGACCAGCACGCCCTGGTCCGCGAGGCCGCCGCCGTCTGCCCCGCCGCCGCCATCGAGGTGAGCGACCAGGCCTGAGCCTGAAACGCGCCCCACCTGCGCGGATGGCATCACCGCGGTTCCCGTGCCGGCCCCGGCGAGACAGCGAATCCCGCCGGGGCCCGCAGCACCCTTGGCGCCCGCTCGGGGTTTCCAGTTAATCTGCTCTGGATGAACCGAGTCGTCCTCGTGGCCGGCGCGTCGTCCGGGGTGGGCAGGGACGCGGCCGCGTCGCTCGCCGCGCGCGGGCACACGGTCTACGGCACGAGCCGCGACGTCACGCGGGTGGACGCGCCCGGCGTCACCCCGGTCGCCCTGGAGGTCACCGACGACCGGTCCGTGCGGGCGTGCGTGGAAGAGGTCGTCGAGCGCGCGGGAGGGATCGACGCCGTCGTCTACAGCGCCGGGTTCTACGTCGCGGGCTCGGCGGAGGAGACGGACCCGGAGCTGGCGATCGCGCAGCTGGACGCGTACCTCGTCGGAGCGCATCGGCTGGTGCGCGCGGTGCTCCCGCACATGCGCCGGCGAGGCGGCGGCCGGCTGCTCCTGATGAGCTCGACCGCCGCCGTGGCGGCGATCCCGTTCCACTCGGTGTACTCCGCCAGCAAGGCCGCGCTGAACCACTACGCCGAGGCCCTGCGCTATGAGGTCGAGCCGTTCGGCGTCCGGGTCGCCTGCGTCGAGGCCACGAGCGTGCGGACCGGCGCCGCGACGGCGCTGCGGACCGGTGCGCCGCTCCCCGTCTACCAGCCGGTTCGGGACAAGGTGCTGGACCGCTTCCGCCGCCTCCAGCTGGAGGGTCCCGAGCCGACGGCAGTGTCGCGGGAGATCGTCCGGGCGGTGGAGGCGCGGCGCATGCGTCCGCTGTACCGTGTCGGCCTGCAGGCCAAGACCCTGCCCGTGCTGCGGGCCGTCCTTCCCCGGCGGCTGTTCGCGCACCTCTACGGCCGCTTCTTCGGCCTCGGGCGGCCGCCTGGCGACTAGCCCGTCCCTACCTCTGCACGCCGCGTACCACGACGCCGAGCAGCCGCTCGCCGGGCACGTATCCGCAGTGGCGGGAGTCGTAGGAGTGGTCGGCGTTGTCGCCCCGCACGACCAGGTGTCCGACGGGCACGGTGGCCTCGGGCGACCAGGCCGGCACGCCGGCAGGGGGCACGGGGTCGCCGGGCACCGCCGTCACGCGCTTGATGCTCCACGGCTCCTTCTCCGCGCGGTCCCAGTCGTCCGGGTAGTCCAGCCGGACCACCACCACGTCACCGGGGTGCACCCGCTGGACCGGGACGCGCCGCACCCACACCCGGTCGCCGGAGCGGTAGGCGGGCTCCATGCTGGGTCCGTACACCGAGACCAGGACGTACCGGCGGCGCAGCCAGGCCACCGCCGCCGCGGCGGCGGCCCCCAGGAGGGCCGGCGCGACCACGACCCGCACACGCGTGCCCGCCGGCCTCACCGCAGCGAACCCTTCGACGCCGACGCCGACGCCGACGCCGACGCCACCGAAGCCACCGACTCCGTCGTGGCCGCGGATTCCATGGAGGCCGTCGAGTCCGCCGAGCCCTCGGCGTACCCCTGGGCCTGGAGCCGGAACAGCCGGGCGTACGTGCCGTCGGCCGTCATGAGCTCGTCGTGGCTGCCCTGCTCGGCCACCACGCCGTCCTCGATCAGCGCGATGACGTCGGCGTCCCGGACGGCGCCCAGCCGGTGCGAGATGAGCAGGCTGGTGCGCCCTGACCGGATGTGGCGAAGCCGGGTGTGGATCTCGTGCTCCGCCTCGGCGTCCAGGCCCGCGCTGGGCTCGTCCAGGATCATGAGGTCCCGCGACCGGCGCAGGAAGGCACGCGCCAGGGCCACCCGCTGCCACTGCCCTCCCGACAGCACCACCCCCGTACGCGTGTCGGCCCGGTCCGACTCGCTGAGGAACATCCGGGTCAGCAGCGTGTCGTAGCCGAGGGGCAGGCCGGCCAGCGCCTCGTGGACGCCCGCCGTCCTGGCCGCCGCCTCGACGCGCTCGCGGTCACCGAGCGCCGTCAGGTCTCCCAGCGCGATGTTGTCGGAGGCGCTGAAGTCGTACGCCATGAAGTCCTGGAAGACCGCGCCGATGCGCTCGCGCAGCCGTTCGGGGGAGAGCTCGCGGAGGTCGACGCCGTCCCAGAGGATCGCGCCCCTGGTCGGGTCGTAGAAGCGGCACAGCAGCTTGACGATCGTGCTCTTGCCGGAGCCGTTGTGGCCGACCAGCGCCATGGTCCGGCCCGCGGGCAGGAACAGGTCGACCCCGCGCAGCACCCACGGATGCTCGTCGCTGTAGCGGAACCACACGTCGCGCAGCTCGATGCCGTGGCGCAGTGCGGGCGGCTCCCGCGGGGTCGCGGGGGCGGGCAGATCGGGCCCGGCGTCCACCACGGCCGTGTAGTGGCCGAACAGCAGGAGCTCCTGGTGGGCGCCGGCGATGGCCTGCACCAGGGTGTCCAGCGCGCCCTGCACACCCGCCACGGCCGCGACGAACATCGCCACGTCGCCCACCGTCAGCTGCCCCCGCACGGCGGCGAACACCGTCCAGGCCAGTCCCGCGCCGGACACGCCGGCGGCGAGCACCGCCAGCGTGGCCTGGACGGCGAGCTCGCGGCGGTCCAGGCGGCGGCGGGCGGCGTTGGCGGCCGAACGGTCGGCGAGCATGCGGCCGCGCAGGAACGTCCCCAGCCCGAACAGCCGCACCTCCCTGGCGGCGTCCACGCTGGACAGCAGGTCGGCGTAGAAGAACTCGCGGCGCTCGGTCGGGCCGATGGCCAGCAGCATGTCGGCGCGGCGCCGCGACAGGCGCACCGCCATCAGGACCGCGGGCACCGCCGCGGCCAGCACCACCGCCGTGACGTACAGGTTGATCAGCGCCAGGGACCCGACGAAACCGGCCAGAGTGAGCGCGCCGCGGGCGAGCCCGAACGCGGAGTCCACGAGCTGTCCGGGCGAACCGGCGCTCTGCTGGGCGAGCCGGAGGCGGTCGAGGTACGCGGGGTCCTCCAGCCGGCCGATGCCGATCGAGCGGTCCAGGGCGGTGAACAGCCCGTCCTGGGCCGACAGGCCGACCCTGCGGTCGATCTCCGCCCGGAGGTACTGTCCCGCCTGCGGCAGGACCGCGTTCGCCAGGCCAGCCGCCGCCAGGCCGAGCACCGGCACGGCGACGGCCGCCATCGAGGCGGAGGAGACCAGTGAGTCGAGGGTGGCCTTCGTGAGCCAGGCGATCGTGATCGGGAAGGCCGTGGCCAGCAGGGTGACGGCCAGATAGCAGGTCGTCGCCGCGGGCGCCGCGCGCCAGGCCAGGCCGGTCGCGCGCACCACACCGGCCAGGGGCCTCATCGGTCGGCGGGCAGGGCGAGCCGGACGACGTCGCCCTCGGCCGCGACGATCGTCCCGTCGCTGTCCACCAGGCAGAAGGCGGGATATTCACTGACCCCGAACGCCTGGGCGACCGGCCCGTCGTAGCCGTCCTCCACGATCACCCTCGCCACCTGCCGCAAGGTCTCCGTCATCTCGGCCGCGGCCGCGTCGCCACCGGCGACGATCGCCAGGATCAGGCGGCGTCCGCCGATGCGCCGGCGCGCGTGTTCGAGGAAGCCGGGCAGCTTCTCCAGGCACGGCTTGCACCCCGGGCTGAAGAAGGCCACCAGCGTCTCTCCCGACAGGGAGCGCCTGGAGACCTCCTCCCCGTCGAGGGTCCGCGCGGCGAACTCGCCGACCGTGCCGCCCACGGCGGGCAGCCCCGGCGCGGCGAGGGCGCCCGTGCCGGCCCGGAGCAGCGTCTCCAGATGCGTGGTGTGCTCCCGCAGCCGGCGGATCACCCCGAGGGTGAGGATCAGGTCGAGTACGCAGATCGCGCCCACCAGGATGAGGGCGGCCCAGACCACGGCCATCACATGCTCCCTTCACGCGGCCGGTCGGTCGCCGGCAACCCCGGACCGAACAGCTCTGCCAGGTCGTCGAGCCGGACGACCAGCAGGCCCAGTACGAGGGCGGCGGTCGCGGCCACCACCAGCCCGGCCGGGTCGGCGGTGCCGGGCCCGCCGGGTTCGAGCGCCAGCCCCACGGCGACCGCGGCGAGCAGCAGCGCGTTGCGTACGAGGTGCCAGGGCCCCAGCTGCGCCGACCCGCCGAAGCACCGGCAGGCCGTCGCGACCCCGCGCCGCAGCGCCAGCGCGATGGCCACGCCGAAGACCGACACCAGGACGGCCGCCAGTGCCAGCGCGGCGACGCGGGCGGGCACCAGCAGGAGCACGACGGACGCCTCGGCCGCCACCACCACGGGGGCGACCAGGCGCGCGAGCGACGCCGGCGCGGAGCGTGACGGAAGGAATGCCCCGAGGAGTTTCCGCGTCGATTCGATGAATTCACGCCACTGGGTGGCGCGCAGCTTGCTCAGCGCGGAAACAGCGAATACGAGACCGACGAGACAATTGACTCCGAAAACGAGGTATTGCACGCGCGCCCCCAGCGCAGAAAACGCCTGGTCTTTCTCCGGTTCTGGGAGCCACCGTGCCCACGGGGAGCACGGCGGCCCGTCGTGCGTCTCACTCAGCAGTCACGGCCCGTGAGCTGGCACCCCGTGCACGCGGAACCCGCGAAGCAGTGCTCGATGTAGTAGCCCTCCACCGCGCGGGCCCCCATGACGCGGCAGCAGCGCCGCCGGCACTGGCAAGGGCTCGCGGCCAGTGCGGTGGCCTTGGGGACGATTCTCGCGAGCAATCTGTCCCCGAATCTCATGATGGCATCGGTCATTGACATCTACCTCCCCTCGAGACCGTCTCGGCCCAGACAACCACGGGAGTCGCGCCGGGTAAAGATGATCGAAAGGAGAATATGATGTGATTTCTTTGCGCTGCGCCACCGTCTTGTTTTATGGACGGCCCGAATTCGGAAACGATTTAGGAGAACGGCTCGCACGCCGTGAACGACACACTCCTGGTCGCCCTCGAGGGGGTCAGCAGGTGGAAGACGATGGTGTGGCGGCCCGGCTCGAAGGCGCCGAAGGGGTTGCGCCGTTCCTCGGTCGTGCCGGTCACCCAGCCCGTCTTCCGTCCCTCGTCCTGGCCGTCCACGACCCAGCGGTAGGTGTACTCCACCTGCCGTCCCGACGGGCCCTTGATCACGGCTTCGGGGAAGAGGCTCCTGCTCCAGCAGCCCTGCGCGGTCTGCTGCCCCTGCAGCGTCAACGACGCCAGGCGTACGGTCCCGGCAATCGTGGTCTTGGGTTTCGGTGAGACGGTGGTGGGTTCGGGTGAGGCGGTCGTGGGTTTGGGTGAGGCGGTCGTCGTCGGCCTGCGGGAGGCGGTGGGGGAGTTCGAGGCGGCGGTCCTGGTGGGGCGCGTCTTCTTCTTGGCCGGTGAGCTGGGTGTCTTGCTGGCGCCCCGTTTCCTGGGCGGCGCACTGGGGGTCGTGGTCGCGCCCGGTGTCGTGCTCGCGCCCTGCTCCGTGGTCGCCGACGCGATGGGCGCGGCCGTCGTCACGGAGGCAGGCATCCACGTGATCGCCCCGGCCACCAGGGCGCCGGACACCGCCAGCGCCCCGACGCCGGCCAGCATCGCCTTCCACCGCGGGCGGCGGCCCACGGCATGACCCGCCGTACCGCCCTGATGCCCGGCCGGGCCGGTGGGCGGGGCGCCGATCAACCGGAGCAGCACGTCCTGCATGGAAGGCCGGGCGGCGGGATCCTTGGCCAGGCAGGCCAGCACGATCGGGCGCAGCGGAGCCGGCAGGTCACCCAGGTACGGCTCGTCGTGGAGGATGCGGCGGATCACCGCGGGCAGCGAGTCGTTGCCGAACGGCGGTCTTCCCGTCGCGGCGAACACCATCACCGACGCCCACGCGAACACGTCCACCGCGGGGCCGATCGCGGCGCCGGCGAGCTGCTCGGGCGCCATGTAGGCAGGCGTGCCGACGATGCTGCTCGTCACGGTCAGCGAATGGCCGGACGAGCGGGCGATGCCGAAGTCGATGACACGCGGCCCGTCCCTGCCGAGCAGCACGTTGGCGGGCTTGAAGTCGCGATGCACCACCCCGGCCCGGTGGATCGCCGCCAGCGCGGTCGCGGTCGCCACGGCGAGCCGCTGCAGGTCGGCGCCGGTGTGGCGGCCGGCCTGCTGGAGCGAGGGGCCTTCGACGTACTCGGTCACGATGTACGGCCGGCCGCTCAGTGACGCGTCGAGCACCTGGGCGATGCAGAACGGCTCCACCCGCCGCGCCGCGTCGATCTCCTTGGCGAAACGGTGATCCACGGGCAGGCCGTCGCTCAGCACCTTGACCGCGACCGGCCTGCCGTCCGGAGCCTGGCCCAGGTAGACGACCCCTTGGCCGCCCGAGCCCAGACGCCCGAGCAGCCGGTAGGGGCCGACGGCGGGAGGATCTTCCGGCAGGAGCGGGTCCATCACTCGGTCCCGCAGATCGTGAACGAGAGAGACTTCGACACCGCCGCGGGCGAGGTCAGGCGGAGGGTCACGCGATGCGGGCCTTCCGACTGCACGAGCGGGCCGCTGAGCTGCTGCGTGTAGTCGTCGTACACGCCGCCCTCAGTGCGCTGCACCACCCGCCCGTCCAGGACCCACTCGTAGCGGAAATCGGTGCCCTTCTTGGTGGCTTCGACCATGCCGGAGATACTGCCGTTGTTGATCACGTCGCACTCCGGCCTGGCCTCGTGCGAGCTGCCGATGACCCGCACCCATACGATGCGGACCGAACCGCCGCCCGACGCGGGTCTCGCCGATGAGGTCGCGGGTCTGGGAGCGGACTGCGTCGGTTTCGCGGTCGGTTTCGCGGTCGGCTTCGGGGTCTGTCTCATGGTCGGCTCGGTCGTGGTCACCGGTTTCGACGGGGACGGGCTCTTGGTCTTCTTCGGGCGCGAGCGTGTCTTCGTCGGTGCCGGCGTCGTCGCGGCAGAGGTGAACGCCAGCTGCTGTGTGCTCGGTTGCGGATCCAGAAGTGTCCAGACGTTCGTGAGCGCCAAGGCGACGGCGGTCGCCACCGCCAGCGCCCCCACACCGGAGACGCCCACGACCACCGCCGTCCCGCTCCGGCGCCGCCCGGGAACCGTGGACGGACCGCGGGCGTCGGCGGCGTCCGGACGCATGGGGGCCTGTCCGCCCAGGAGTTGCAGCAACACGTCCCGCATGGCCGGCCGCCGCGCCGGATCCTTGGCCAGGCACGCCAGCACGATCGAGCGCAACGGCTGCGGCAGGTCGCCGAGCTGCGGCTCGTTGTGCAGGATCCGATTGATCACCGCGGGCAGCGAGTCCTCGCCGAACGGGGGCGACCCGGTGGCGGCGAACACCATCACCGACGCCCACGCGAACACGTCCACCGCCGGCCCGATCCGCTCGCCGGCGAGCTGCTCCGGCGCCATGTACGCGGGCGTCCCCACGATGCTGCTGGTGGCCGTCAGCCCCGATTCGACCGACCGGGCGATGCCGAAGTCGATCACGCGGGGCCCGCCCTGCCCGAGCAGCACGTTGGCGGGCTTGAAGTCGCGATGGACGATGCCCGCCTGGTGAATGGCCGCCAGCGCGGTCGCGGTCGCCACGGCGAGCCGCTGCAGGTCGGCGCCGGTGTGGCGGCCGGCCTGCTGGAGCGAGGGGCCTTCGACGTACTCGGTCACGATGTACGGCCGGCCGCCCAGCGAGGCGTCGAGCACCTGGGCGATGCAGAACGGCTCCACCCGGCGGGCCGCCTCGATCTCCTTGGCGAAGCGCTCGTCGGCGAGCCCCTCACGCAGCACTTTGACCGCGACCGGCCGGCCGTCGGGCCCCTGGCCCAGGTAGACCACCCCTTGGCCGCCCGCACCCAGACGTCCGAACAGCCGGTAGGGCCCCACGGCTGGGGGATCGCCTTCCCGGAGTGGTTCGACGTGCGACATGGGACTCCTGTGACGAGCGTACGGGATCTTCGGCACCATAGCGGGAAATGTCAGGCCTAGTGAGCCACTCCCGTAAAACCGGGGCCTTGCGTTCACCGAGAGCTGTCGGACGTTCAGCTCGGTGCGAGCCGCAGAACGGCGCGGTCCTCGGAGAGCTGGGTCAGTTCCAGCCGCATGCCATTGATGCGGCCGGGTTCGCCGGGAGCCAGGGACAGCGTGCCCTCGTCGCGGCAGCGGCCGTTGACACAGCTGCCGCTGGTGCTGACGTTCATGCCCTCCACCTGCAAACCGCCGGAGAATCCCAGGAGTGCGATCTCGACCATGTCCGGGTGGAGCGAGTTGACGGTGAGCCGCCGCACACCGAAGCGCTCGTCGATCAGGAGCCGGTCACCGGCCTGGATCTCGACCTCGCAGTCGGCGTCCTCGCACGACGTCAGGTCGCGCCCCTCGGCTGCCTGCGGCCCGGCAGCCGTGGTCTGGGCGGACGCCGTCGGCGTGGGAAGCGGCGTGTGCGTCACCGACGCGAGAGGTGGCGCCGGCGGATGCGGTGTCGCCGGTGCGAGAGGCGTCGCCGCCGGGAGAGACGCCGACGGCGCGGTGCGTGAGTCGGCGCAGGCGGTCATCGTGACCAGCAGGGCGGCGGCAACGAGCCGGGCCAGGACCGGCATGAGGCTCCTCGTATCGGGACGCTCCTGACGTTGCGCCCTTATATCGGATAGACGGCTCTTCCTTTGAGGAAATAACCATGTGGAGCTGAACGCAAACAGAGCGTGAGCATGGTCACGTGAACAGCTGGCCGCCGTTGACGTCGATGGTGGCGCCGGTGACGGCCTTGGCGTGGTCGGAGGCGAGGTAGAGGACGGCGCGGGCCACGTCCTCCTCCGTGGCGATGCGGCGCAGCGCCATCGCCGAGACGTCGCGCGTCCGGATCTCCTCGAACGTCACGCCTTCCGCCGCGGCCCGGGCGCGCATCCACTCGTCGAGCACCTCGCTGGCGATCCAGCCGGGCGCGACGCAGTTCACCCGCACCCCGTACGGCCCGAGCTCGTCGGCGAGGCAGTGGGACAGCAGGTGCGCGGCGGCCTTGCCCGCGGCGTAGTCGCTGCGCCCCGCGTAGCCCTTGCGGGACGACATGGAGGTGATGTTCACGATCGAGCCGGAGCGCCGGGCCACCATGTGCGGCGCGATGAACCTGCAGGCCAGCAGTGTGCCGTAGCCGCCCGTCTCGACGGCCCTGCGCCACGTCTCCAGGTCGTCGGCCGACATGTCGAGCACGTTCCTGCGGTGCGATCCGGGGAAAGCGGCGTTGACCAGCACGTCCACCCGGCCGAACCGTTCGATCACGGTGTCGGCGAGCCGCCGCACGTCGTCGATCCTGACCACGTCGGCGGGCACGGCCAGCACGCCGGGGACCTCGGCGGCGATCTTCTCAAGGGTGGCGGCGGTGCGGGCCGCCACGACGACGCCGGCGCCCTCCTCGCTCAGCAGCCCCGCCAGAGTCCGCCCCAGCCCCGGGCCCGCCCCGGTGACGATCGCGATCTTGTCATCCAGCAGCACGCACTGACCTTACCAAGCGTTTGCTCAGCAACGGGGACGGATCACGTCAGAGCGTCGGCGGCCCGCTGCCGGAGCGGGACCTCATGGCCGGGATCCGTGTGCAGCGCCACGGTCAGCCCGTACTCGGCCGCCTCGGCGAAGATGGCCAGCAAGGTGTCGAGCTGCTCCGGAGGCTCGGCGCTGAGCAGCTCCTCGGCGTGCGCGACGATCAGGGCGACGGCGCCCGTGTCGCGCAGGCAGTCGGCGAGCGCGTCCCAGTTGCGGCCGAAGTAGCCGGGGAAGCGCAGAGCCCGCGCCACCTCATCGAAGAAGGCGGCGCGGGTGCGGCAGGCCCGCCCATCCACGACCGCCGGCGCCGGGCCGGTGGACACCGTCAGCCAGGACGGCAGCGGACGTGCGGCGGAGGTCATCGGTGTTCCTAGAGTCGGTAGAAGTCGGTGTAGTGGTTGGGCGAGAACCACACCACACCGGTGCTGCGGTTGACGACGATCCGGTAGGCGTCACGCGCGGCACCGTACGACCGGGAGTACACGTCGTACTCATAGTAGGTGGCGCCGCTGGGCAGCTGGCCCTCGCGGTTGTAGAAGCGCCCGCCGGCGAAGTTGTATCTGCCGTCCGGCCAGGAGTACCAGCCTCTGGTGGTGGGGTAGCCCTTGGAAGCCCAGATCGCATTGGCGGTGCGGGCGTCGGCGCAGCGCGAGATGGTGCAGGAGCTGTAGACGGCGGCGTTGGCGGGGGTGGTGATGCCGGTCAGGCCGACGAGGGAGGTGATGGCGGCGAGGATGACGGTGAGCCTCACCGCCCAGGAAGGTCCGAAGCGTTGCGGGGTCTGCACGAAGCCTCCTTGTGGGGTGCGACGGACACCGCAATGATCACCGCTTTACTTGGGCAATAAAGACAAAGGTCGCTAAAGGCATGGTGAACTCTTGACGGAGAGCGGCCTTTCATCCCTTCAGCCCGCCGGCCAGGAGGTCGGCGCGCCAGAAGCGCTGTAGCACCAGGACCAGGACAATCAAGGGGATGACGGACACGGCCGAGCCGATGATGACCAGCGGATAAAGGTCGGTGTCGCCCGCGCCCTTGGACAGGAACGTGTACAGGCCGAGGGTGATGGGATATTTGTCCTGGTCGGACAGCATGATGAAGGGCAGCAGGAAGTTGTTCCAGATGCCGACGAACTGCAGCAGGAACACCGTCACGAGCCCTTGCGTCATCATGGGCAGCACGATGTGGCCGAAGATGCGCACCTCTCCGGCGCCGTCCAGGCGCGCCGCCTCCAGGGTGCTCTGCGGGACCGCGGCGGCGGCGAACACCCGGCACAGGAAGATGCCGAACGGGTTGATGATCACCGGCAGGAGCACCGACCAGTAGGTCCCGGCCAGGCCGACCGAGGCGAGCAGCAGGTACTGCGGGACGGCGAGCACGATGCCGGGCACGAGCACGCCGGCGAGGATCACGGAGAACAGGACCTCGCGCCCGCGGAAGCGGAATTTGGCCAGCGCGTAGCCGGCCATGGCCGACACGAAGGTCGACAGGATCGCGCCGAGGCCGGCGTACAGCAGCGAGTTGAGCCCCCACTGCCAGAACTGGCCGGCGTCATAGCCGCTGAGGTTGGCCAGGTTGTCGACGAGTCCGCTGCCGGGCGCGAAGGAGAAGGTGGTGAACAGCTCGCGCGGGGTCTTGGAGGCGGCGATGACCACCCACGCCACGGGGGTCAGGCAGTACAGCGCGCCGAGCAGCAGCACGATCATCGCCAGCCGGGGCCGCCGCTGCGCGGCAGGCCGGTGGCGGTGGCCGAACTGGCGGTCGCCGGTGCGGGGCGAGGCTTGGAGGGTGGCGCTCATACGTTGTCTCCGAAGGTCCGGCGCTGGAAGAGACGCAGCAGCAGCAGCGAGATGACGAGGATGCCCAGGGCCAGCACGACGGAGGCGGCGGCCGCCCCGCCGAGGTTGTCGTTCTTGAACGCCTCCTCGTAGATCTTCATCAGCGGCACCCAGGTGGTGGTGACCGTGGCGGTCATCGGGTGCAGCGTGGCCGGCTCGCTGTAGAGCTGCAGGGTGCCGATGACGGAGAACAGCCCGGTGAGCACGAGCGCCGGGGCGACCAGCGGGATCTTGATCCGCCAGGCGATCTGCAGTTCGCTCGCCCCGTCGATGCGGGCCGCCTCGTAGATGGAGGTGGGGATGGCGCGCAGCGACGTGAAGATGATGATCATGTTGAAACCGACGCCGGACCACAACGCGATGTTGGCCAGCGAGAAGTACAGGGCGGGATAGCCGAAGAAGTCCAGCGGTCCGGTGTGCAGTCGTTCGGCGAGGTAGGTGATCGGGCTGGTGCTCGGCAGGTAGAGGAAGCCCCACAGGAGACTCGCGATCACGCCGGGCACCGCGTACGGGAGGAAGATCGCGGTGCGGCTGAAGCCTTGTGCGCGCACCCTGGGGATGTCGAGCAGCAGCGCGAACAGCAGGGCCAGGCCCAGCACGCTCGGGATGGCGATGACGCCGTAGATCAGCACCCGGCCGAGCCCAGCGACGTACTCGGGGTCGGTGAGCGCGGCGAGGTAGTTGTCGAACCCGACGAAGGCCTGCACGCGCCGGCCGAACGCGCCGCCGCCGTGGATACGGAAGCCGCGGAAGCTCAGGTAGATCGCGTAGCCGATCGGGATGATCAGGAACAGGGTAAAGAAGACGATCGCGGGTGTGGCGAACAGCCAGGGAGTGGCGGCGGCGCGAATGCGCCGGCCGGTGGAGGTGGGCATGAGACGTCCATGAAGGGGTCGGGCGGTGGGCCCGGCCGGATCGCCGGGCCCGTTGCGCCTACTTGATGACGGTGTAGCCGGACTTCTGCAGGTCGGCGACGACGGCCTGCTGCGTGGCCCGGTACACCTCGCGGAAGGAGCTCTTGTTGAGCGCGGCGGTGTTGAGCGCGTTCTCGAAGGCGCTCTGCGCCACGTTCACGTTGGGCCCCCAGGTGGCCGGGATGGTGGTGTTCTTGATCACCTGGTCGGCGACCTGGTAGAAGTCCTTCTGCTGCGGCATCAGCTGCGGCGGCTCACTGCTCAGGGTCGCCTGCCGGCCGGCGTTGCCGCCGGGGTAGATGTCGAGGGTGAGCATGAGCTTGGAGCCCTCGTCCGAGGCGCCCAGCCAGGCGGCGAAGGCCGCGGCCTCCTTGGCGTGCTTGGACTTGGCCGGCACCAGGTAGGTGGACCCGCCCTGGAAAGGGACGGCGGGGTTGCCAGGCGTCCACTGGGGGAGCGGCGCCGATTCCCACTTGCCCGCGGTGTCGGGCGCCACCGAGTGGATCACGCTGGGCGCCCAGGCGGCGGCCGCCCAGCTGAGGAGCTTGCCGTCGTTGACCTGGGCGTTCCATTCCGGCGTGAGCAGCGGCTCGACCTTGACCAGGTCCCGCTTCACGAGGTCCTCCCAGAAGTCGGCGGTCTTCAGCGACGCCTCGCTGTCGATGCCGACCTTCCACGCGTTGCCGTCGTTGCTCCACCATTGGGCGCCGGCCTGGGCGGCGTGGGCGGCGAAGAACTCGAGCTGGCTGGGGGAGAAGCTGGCGATGTAGACGCTGGGGTCCTTCTTGCGGAT
This sequence comes from Nonomuraea sp. SYSU D8015, assembly GCF_008065375.1. Lineage (GTDB taxonomy): Bacteria > Actinomycetota > Actinomycetes > Streptosporangiales > Streptosporangiaceae > Nonomuraea. The sequence goes on along the minus strand of NZ_VJYI01000003.1, from coordinate 232,075 downwards.
CTGCTCGGCCGCCTCGGCGTACTCGGCCCAGGTGGTGGGGACCTTGACGCCGTACTTGTCGAACAGGTCCTTGCGGTAGGTGAGCATCATCGGCCCGATGTCCTGGGGCACGCCGTAGACCTGGTTGTTGAAGGTGGTCAGGGCCCAGATGTTGGGCTCGATGCCGGACTTGAGCGCGGCCACGTCGGCGGTGATGTCCTTGACGACTCCGGCCACCACCAGGGCGGGCAGGCCGCGGTACTCCACCTGCACCACGTCGGGGGTGTCGCCGGCCTGGTCGGCGGCCAGCAGCTTGGCGGCGGTGTCGGCCGTCCCGCCGACCTCTGACAGCTTGATGGTGACGTTCGGGTGTTCCTGCTGGTACTTGTCGATGATCGCCTTGGCCGCCGGGTTGCCGTTCTTGAGGTTCCAGGTCCAGACCTGGAGCGTGACCGGCCCACCAGTGGTCGCGTTGCCCGAGGAGGAGGTGCCGGCGGACGAGCAGGCGGCCAGCGACGCCGCGAGGGCGACGGCCAGCATGGCGCGCACCGTCGTCCGCAGGCGTCGGGGTCCGGGCGGGGGGAGGGTCGGTGGGGTCATGACGATCTCCTGGGACAGGTGGTGCATCGCGGCGGGATGCCGGGTCGTGCGTTGGGATCTAACCTGATGTTAACGTTGTCATTCTGTCAAGCCCCTCTTGCGAAACGTTTCGGAGCCCACCCCGTGCCCACCTTCCGCAACCCGGTGCTGCCCGGCTGCCATCCGGACCCGTCGATCTGCCGGGCCGGCGCGGACTTCTACCTGGTCACCTCGTCGTTCGCCTACTATCCGGGCATCCCCGTGTTCCACAGCCGTGACCTGGTCCGATGGCGCCGGCTCACGCACGTGCTCAACCGGCCGGGCCAGCTCCCCCTGGAGGGCCTGGACGTCTCCGACGGCATCTGGGCGCCGACCATCCGCCACCACGACGGCACCTTCTACGTGGTCTCCACCCTGGCCAGGAACCGGCAGGGCAGCCTCACGTTCATCGCCACCGCCGACGACCCGGCCGGGCCGTGGTCGGACCCGGTCCCGCTGGACGCCGAGGGCATCGACCCCTCGCTGTTCTTCGACGACGACGGCCGGTGCTGGCTCACCGCCTGCCGCGACGCGGCCGAAGGCGGCCCCGGCGAGTTGTGGATGCGCGAGCTCGACCTGGAGCTCCTCAAGCTCATCGGCCCCACCCACGTGCTCTGGCACGGCGCCGTACGCGGGGCGTGGGTGGAGGCGCCGCACCTGTACAAGCGCGACGGCGTGTACCACCTGATCGCCGCCGAAGGCGGCACCGAGAGCAACCACAGCGTGACGGCGGCGCGTTCCGACGTCGTCACCGGCCCGTACGTGACCGATCCGCGCAGCCCCCTGCTGACGCACCGGCATCGCGGCCCCGACGAGCCGATCCACAATGTCGGCCACGCCGACCTGGTGGAGACCCCCGACGGGGAGACGTGGGCGGTGACGCTCGGCGTGCGGCCGATCGAGGGCACCCACACGCTCGGCAGGGAGGTCTTCCTGGTGCCCGTCGCCTGGGGCGCCCACGGGCCGGTGTTCGCCCCGGAATCGGGCGGCGTGCGGCTGTCGGAGCGGCTGCCCTCGATCGCGTCCGGCCGGCCGGAGGGCGACGACGTCGCGGCGGCGGGCCGGGTGCACTTCGACGAGCCGGTGCTGGGGCTGGAGTGGAACAGCCTGCGCGGCCCGGTCGACGACCGCGTCAGGCCCTCGGCGAACGGGGGAGGGCTCGAGCTCGACCTGGTGCCCGAGCCGCTCAGCTCCACCGGCGTACCGGCCTTCATCGGACGCCGCCAGCAACACGTCCGCTTCCGCGCGCAGACCCGGATCAGCTTCACCGCGGCCCGTCCGGAGGAAGAGGCCGGCGTGGCCGTCTTCCAGAACCAGGACCACTACGCCACGCTCGCCCTCACCGCGGACCTCGACGGACGGCCGCAGGCGGTGCTGACGACCCGGGAGGCGGGCACCGACGCCCCCCTGGCCACGGCGCCGCTGTCGGCGGGCGAGGCGCTGCTGGCCGTCGAAGGAGACGAGGCCGGCTACACCTTCCGCCTGCAGGAGCCCGGCGCCGGCCGGTGGATCACCCTGGTCACCGTCGAGCGGTCCTTCTTCAGCACCGAGCGCGCGGGCGGGTTCGTGGGGGTCTACCTGGGCCTTTACGCCACCGGCAACGGCCGCGCGGGCGACGGGCACGCGCACGTCCACTGGTTCGAGTACCAGCCGGGCTAGCGCCGGGGCGTGCCGGCGGCTCCGGTCCGTGACGGGGCGGCTAGCGCTGCGGCCGGGGCGGCGCGGTGCTGCGCCGGACCACGAGCTCGGGAGGGATCCGTTCGCACATGGCCGGCTCTCCGCGCATCATCCGCAGCAACTGCTCGATGGAGCGTTGTCCGAGACCGACGAAGTCCTGGCGGACCGTGGTCAGCGCGGGCACGAGGTAGGCGGTGCCGGCGATGTCGTCGAATCCGACGAGCGAGACGTCCGCCGGCACCTTGACGCCGAGCTCGGCGAAGGCGGCCAGCACCCCCATGGCCATCTGGTCGTTGCCGGCGAAGATCGCCGTCGGGAGCTCGCCGGTCTTGCGGGTGACGAGATAGTGGGCCAGCCGGTAGCCGCTGTTGCCGGTGAAGTCGCCCTCGATCTCCTCGCCGCGGGCCTCCGGCGTGTCTTTCAGCGCGGCTCGCCAGCCCTCCACACGGGCCCGCGCGTCGAAGGCGCGCAACGCCCCGGTCAGATGGACGATGCGGCGATGCCCCAGCTCCAGCAGGTGGCGCACGGCCAGCCGCGCGCCGAGCTCCTGATCGAGCTCGACGAAGCCGAGGTCGGGGTTGGGGACGTTGCCGGACATGACCACCGTCATCGGCACGCCGGTGACGATGTCGGCCAGGGCGTCCACCACCACGGGCCGGTCGGCGATGACGGCGATGGCCTCGACCGACTGATCGGTGAGCCGCTGCAGCGTCTCGGCCAGATCGAGAGTGCTGCCGCCCTGCCAGCTGGCCAGATTGACCCAGTAGCCGGCCAGCTGCGCGGCGGTCTGCACGCCCCGCAGGATCCTGGGCAGCTCGAACAGCTCGGCCCCGGCCAGCACCACGCCGATCGTGGAGGAGCGGCGGCTCTTGAGCGCCCGGGCGACGCTGTTGCGGCGATAACCGAGCTTTTCGATGGCCGCCTCGACCCGGGCCCGGGTCTCCGGCCGGACGGAGGGGTGGCCGTTGAGGACGCGGGAGACGGTGACGTGTGACACGCCGGCTTCGCGCGCCACATCCACCATGCCTGGTGCCCGGTTCATGTCCTTCGTTCCCACGCCACCACCGCCGCGCGGTGCTGCATCGATGGTGCCACATCCGCCACGTGCGACGGTTTGATCATATCCGGGCTCCGGTATGTGCCCTGTGACGGGTTCGATCCGATGCCGGTCGGGTCTCGCCGCCCTTCGCGGCGCAACGCGGACTCCGGGCTCGGGGCCGAAGACGATCTCCCACTGTCCGTCCACGGCCCGAGGTCACCCGGCCGGCGGCGGGGCGGTGGAGCGGCGGGGCACCAGGGTCGGGGTGACCGAGAAACGGACCGCTGACGTGCGGCCCTGAATGCGCTCGAGAAGGAGCCGGCCGGCCGTTTTGCCCATGATGGCGCCGTCCTGGTCGACGCTGGTCAGGGAGATGTGCGCCAGAGCGGCCGCCCGCGCATTGTCGTAGCCGACCACCGAAATGTCGCCGGGCACGGTGAGCCCGGCCTCGTGGACGGCCGCGAGCGCCCCGAAGGCGGCCTGGTCCATGCCGGCGAAGATGGCGGTGGGCCGGGGTGTGCGCGCCAGGAGCTCCCGTGTGCCCGCGTACCCGCCCTCCTCGGTGTAGGAGGTGGCGGCGATGGCGATGTGCTCGGTCAGGCCGTGCTCGGTCATCAGTCGCTCGTATGTCTTCGCCCTGACGTGTTGCGGCAGGGTCAGCGGCCCGGCCCGGCCGCCGGCCGGGTCGGTGATGTGCGCGATGCGGCGGTGACCGAGCGCGATGAGATGCTCGACGACCAGCTCCGTGCCGGCCTCGTCGTCGTCGAGCACCACGTCGTAGACCGCCGAGCGCTCATGGCGGCCGAGCACCACGGTCGGCGTGGTCTTGGCCGTCTCCTCCAGCTGCGTCCGGGCCGTGACCGGGGCGATCATGAGGATGCCGTCGGCCTGCCGGTCGACCAGGGCGTCGATCGCGGCGCGTTCCCTCCGCAGGTCGGGGCCGCCGCTCTGGACGATGACGGCCTGGTAGCCCGCGCCGGAGATCTCCTCGGTGAGGCCGTCGAGGATGTCGGCGAAGAACGGGTTCCTGATGTGCGGCAGCAGCACGCCGATGGTGAAGGTCTGCCCGCGCATCGCCCGGGCCGCCGCCTGCGGGCGGTAGCCGAGCTCGTCGATGGCGGCCTGCACCTTCAGGCGCATCGCCTCGCTGACGCCATAGGCGTTGCGCAGCACCTTGGACACGGCCGTCGTGGAGACCTGGGCATGGCTGGCCACGTCTGTGATCGTCACCCGACGCCGTCCCTCGCGCGTGGCCATGTGCCGCCCTTCTCCCGTCTCGACGCGACTCGATTCTAGGGCGGACGAGCACGTGGACGGTGATGGGTAATGTTACCCATCACCGCGCTCATCAACCGGAGGCATCCCCTTACTACCAGGGTCACATTAGGGGACCGTTCCTCAAAACACCCCTTGACGTAGCACGGTGTAACGCCTACGTTAACTCGCATCGGGGGTTGTTAAAACGTTTCAATCAACCCGGAGGGGCGTTGTGAAGACCTCTCACCGCGCGCGGGGAACGGCCCTGGCCGTTGTCGCGACGGCGGCCCTGACCTCCTGCGGCTCGAGTTCCGGGCCCGCCGCCGACGGCACCGTCACGCTGTCGTTCCTGGTGGACAACAGCCAGGCGACCGTGGACACGGCAAAGGCGCTCACGGACGCGTTCATGCAGGCCAACCCAAAGATCAAGATCGAGACCGAGACGCGGCCCGGTGGCAGCGAGGGCGACAACATCGTCAAGACGAGGCTCTCCACCGGCGAGATGTCGGACGTGCTCTGGTACAACTCCGGCTCGCTGCTCCAGGCACTCAATCCGGCCCAGTCCCTCGTCGACCTCACCGGCGACCCGGTGCTGGCCAACGTGCAGAAGGACTTCCTGCCGGTGGTGAGCCAGTCCGGCAAGGCGTACGGCGTGCCGGCCGGCACGGCCATGGGCGGCGGCATCCTCTACAACCGCAAGGTCTACGAGAAGCTCGGCCTGGAGGTCCCGAAGACCTGGGACGCGTTCATGGCCAACAACGAGAAGATCAAGGCGGCCGGGATCACGCCCGTGATCTCGACGTTCAAGGACACCTGGACCTCGCAGCTGTTCGTGCTGGGCGACTTCTACAACGTCCAGGCCGCGGCGCCCACGTTCGCGCAGGACTACACCGCGGGCAAGGCCAAGTTCGCCACCACCCCCGCCGCCCTCGCCGGTTTCCAGCACCTGGCCGACGTGCACGCCAAGGGCTACCTCAACGAGGGTTTCGGCTCGGCCATCGCCGACCAGGGCCTGAAGATGCTGGTCGAGGGCAAGGGCGCGCACTACCCCATGCTCAGCGCCATGCTGCCGCCGATGGTCGCCTCGACGCCGCAGGCCGCGACCGACGTCGGCTTCTTCGGCGTCCCCGGCACCGACCCGGCCAAGAACGGCGCCACGATCTGGGAGCCGGCGGGCCTCTACATCCCCAAGTCCACCAAGAACCTGGAGGCGGCCAAGAAGTTCCTGGCCTTCGTCGCCTCGCCGGCCGCCGCCGAGGCGGTCAACAAGGTCGTCCAGCCGGCCGGGCCGTACCGGATCCAGGGCGCCAAGCTGCCCGACGACGCCATCCAGGTGGCCAAGGACCTGCAGGCGTACGTCGACGAGGGCAGGACCGCGCCGGCGCTGGAGTTCCTCTCGCCCGTCAAGGGCCCGTCGCTGGAGCAGATCACCGTCGCGGTCGGCTCCGGGCTGACCCCGCCCGCCGAGGGCGCCGCCCAGTACGACAAGGACGTGGAGAAGCAGGCCAAGCAGTTGGGGCTCGCGGGGTGGTGACGAAGCAGGCCGCGGGGCTCCGCACCGGGCCCGGCCAAGCCGGGAAGCAGCAGGGGCACGCCCGCGCCTCGCGCAAGAGGCAGCGCGCGGCCTACCCGTACACGCTCTACTTGCCGGCCGCCGTCGTCTATCTGGTGATCTTCCTGGTGCCGACGGTGATGGCCTTCTACTTCGCGCTGACCCGCTGGACGCTGTTCGACAGCACCTTCGTCGGCCTGGACAACTTCCGCGACTTCTTCGCCGAGCAGAACCTGCGCATCGGCTTCGTCAACACCCTCTTCTACGCCGTGGTCACCAGCGGGCTGAAGGTGGTGCTGGGGCTGCTGCTGGGCGTGCTGCTCACCTCGAAGCTGCGGCTGCGCGGCTTCCTGCGCTCGGTGGTGTTCTTCCCGGTGCTGGTCTCCACCGTGGCCGTCGGCATCACCTTCAGTGCGCTGCTGCGGCCCGACACCGGGCTGGTCAACAGATCGCTCGCGCTGTTCGGGATCGACGGCCCGGACTGGCTGGGCGACGCGAACACGGCGCTGCTGTCGGTGGCGCTGGTGGACGTCTGGAAGGGCGTGGGCTTCGCGACCGTCATCTACATCGCCGGCATCCTGTCCATCCCGCGCGACTACTACCAGGCCGTGGCCGTGGACGGCGGCGGCGCCTGGCACCGCTTCCGTCACGTCACGCTGCCGCTGAGCTGGCCGGCCACCTACTCGGTGATCATCCTGTCGTTCATCGGCGGGCTGCGCTCGTTCGACCTGATCTGGACGATGACCCGCGGCGGTCCCGGCTTCACCAGCGACACCATCGCCTCGATCATCTACAAGCAGTACCAGGCCGGCTTCTTCGGCCTGTCCACGGCGGGCAACGTCATCCTGTTCGTCGTCGTCACCGCCATCGTCGTCCCGCTCAACTACTTCCTCGGCAAGAGGCAGGTGGCCGTATGAGAGCACTCAAGCGGGTGGGCGCGGAGGGGATCGCGCTCGTCCTCGCCACCGTGATCTTCCTGGTGCCGTTCTCGTTCATGCTGCTGACCGCGGTGAAGGACGAGGTCCAGGCCGAGGACCTCGACTTCGCCTGGCCCTCCGAATGGCCCGTCGTCCAGAACTTCACCGAGGTCATCGAGGCGCGCGACTACGTGCTGCTGCGGGCCTTCGTCAACTCCACCGTCCTCACCGTCGCCTCGGTGGCGCTGATCGTGGTCTTCGCCGCGATGGCCGCGTTCGTCCTGCAACGCCGGGCCGGCAAGGTGAGCAAGCTCGCCGACTTCCTGGTGTTGTCCGGGCTGATCATCCCGCCCGCGATCGTCCCCACGATCTGGCTGCTGAAGGGGCTCGGCCTGTTCAAGACCATGCCGGGGCTGATCCTGGTCGAGGTCGCCTTCGGGCTGTCGTACGCGGTGCTGCTGTTCCGGGCGTTCATCGCGGCCATCCCGCGGGAGCTGGACGAGGCCGCCATGATCGACGGCTGCACCGGGCTCACGCTCTTCTTCCGCGTGATCTTCCCGCTGCTGCGGCCGGTCACCATCACCGTCATCCTCACCACGTCGGTGACCGTCTTCAACGACTTCGTCAACCCGCTGTACTTCCTGCCCGGCGACGAGAACGCCACCGTCCAGCTGACCCTCTACAACTTCCAGAGCCAGTACAGCACGCAGTGGAACCTGCTGTTCATGGACATCGTGCTGATCACGATCCCGCCGCTGCTGCTGTTCGTCTTCTTCAACCGCAAGATCGTCGCCGGCATGACCGCCGGCGCCATCAAGGGATGACTTAAGGAGCATCTTGCTGCACGTCACAGCTCCCACCTTCGAACACCACCGCGACCCCCTCGGCATCGGCGAACCCACGCCCCGCCTGTCCTGGACCGTCGCCACCGACCTCCCCGGCTGGCGGCAGCAGGCGTACGAGATCGAGCTCGGCGACGGCACGGCCACCGGCCGCGTCGAGTCCGGCGAGTCGGTGCTCGTGCCCTGGCCGGGCGCGCCACTCGGCTCGCGCGAGCGGCGCGGCGCGCGGGTGCGCGTGTACGGCGCCGACGGCACGGCAGGGGACTGGAGCCCCTGGTCGTACGTGGAGGCCGGGCTGCTGGAGCCGGCCGACTGGCGGGCCGGGGCCGCCGCGCCGCCGCCGGAGCTGCTCGGCGTGCCCGACGGCCCCGCGCTGCTGCTGCGCCGCGACTTCACCGTACGCGGCCCCGTCCAGCGGGCCCGCCTGTACGTCACCGCGCACGGCACGTACGAGATCGAGCTCAACGGCCGGGTGGTCGGCGAGGACGTGCTCGCCCCCGGCTGGAGCAGCTACGGCCACCGCCTGCGCTACCGCACCCACGACGTCACGGATCTGCTGGCCGAGGGCGGCAACGCCATCGGCGCCACCCTGGCCGACGGCTGGTACCGCGGCCGGCTCGGCTTCCTCGGCGGCAAGACGAACATCTACGGCGACCGCACCGCCCTCATCGCCCAGCTGGAGATCACCTACGCCGACGGCACCACCGACGTCGTGACCACCGACGACCAGTGGCGCTGCGCCCCCGGCCCGGTCACCGCGGCCGGCCTCTACGACGGCGAGAAACACGACGCCCGCCTGTTGCCGGCCGGCTGGTCGCGGCCCGGCTTCGACGCCGCCTCCTGGCTGCCCGCCGACGTCCTGTCCCACGACCCCGCCCTGCTCGTCGCGCCCACCGGCCCGCCCGTGCGCCGGACCGAGACGCTGGCCCCCGTGGAGATCCTCACCAGCCCCTCGGGGAAGACCATCCTCGACTTCGGCCAGAACATCGCCGGCCGCCTGCGGATCCGCGTGCAGGGCCCGGCCGGGCACACGGTGACCCTGCGCCACGCCGAGGTGCTGGAGAACGGCGAACTGGCCCTGCGCCCGCTGCGCGAGGCCGCCGCACTCGACGAGTACACGTTGCGCGGCGATCCCGAGCCGGAGGAGTGGGAGCCCCGCTTCACCACCCACGGCTTCCGCTACGCCCAGATCGACGGCTGGCCCGGCGAGCTCGACCCCGCCGACGTGCGGGCCGTCGTCTGCCACACCGACCTGCGCCCCATCGGCGCCTTCTCCTGCTCCGACCCGCTGCTGAACCGCCTGCACGACAACGTCATATGGAGCATGCGCGGCAACTTCGTCGACCTGCCCACCGACTGCCCCCAACGCGACGAGCGGCTCGGCTGGACCGGCGACCTCCAGGTCTTCGCCCCGGCCGCCGCCTTCCTGTACGACTGCACCGGCGCGCTGGCCTCCTGGCTCGCCGACCTCGCCGCCGAGCAGGCCGAGCACGGCTCGGTCCCGCCGTACGTGCCGTGGGTGGAGCTCATGTTCCCGCCCGAGCCGGCGGCGGCCTGGGGGGACGCCGCGGTGCTCGTCCCGTGGGTGCTCTACCAGCGCTCCGGCGACCTCGGCCTGTTGCGCACCCAGTATCCGAGCATGACGGCGTGGGTGGACCAGGTCGCCGCGCTGGCCGGCGAGGACCACCTGTGGGACCAGGGCTTCCAGTTCGGCGACTGGCTGGACCCGGCGGCGCCCCCGGACGACCCCGGGCGGGCGCGGACCGATCACGCGCTGGTGGCGACCGCGTATCACGCCTGGACGGCCCGCGTCGTGGCCGATGCGGCGGCGCTGCTCGGCCACGACGCCGACGCCGCCCGCTACGCGGAGCTCGCCGAGGCGGTGCGCGCGGCCTTCCGCCGCGAATTCGTCACCTCGTCGGGGCGGCTGGCCTGCGACACCCAGACCGCCTACGCCCTCGCCCTGTGCCTGGACCTGCTGGACGGGCCTGAGCAGCGGGAACGGGCCGGACGCCGCCTGGTCGAGCTGGTCACCGCCGACCACCACCGCATCGGCACCGGCTTCGTCGGCACCCCGCTCGTCTGCGACGCGTTGTGCTCGGTGGGTGCGTACGACACCGCGTACGCGCTGCTCATGCAGCGGAACTGCCCCTCGTGGCTGTACCCGGTGACGATGGGCGCCACCACCATCTGGGAGCGGTGGGACAGCATGCTGCCCGACGGCACGGTCAACCCCGGCGAAATGACCTCCTTCAACCACTACGCCCTCGGCGCGGTGGCCGACTTCCTGCACCGCACGGTCGCCGGCCTCGCCCCGGCCGCCCCCGGCTACCGTCGCCTGCGCATCGCGCCGCGGCCGGGCGGCGACCTCACGCACGCGTCGGCGAGCCTCGACACCCCGTACGGCCCGGCCTCGGTCTCCTGGACCAGAAAGGGCGGCACGCTCACCGTCACCGCCACCGTCCCCCCGGGCACCCTCGCCGAGGTCGACCTCCAGGGGGCCGTCCCGCAGGAGGTGGGCGCCGGCACGCACACGTTCACCACCGTCATCTGACCGGCGCCCAGCCGGCCGCCGGAAGCGAACGGGCAACACCTCGCCGGTCCGGAACACCGCGGCGGTCACCACCCAGCCGGGCACGTCCACCGGGGTCTGCACGGCCGTCCCCACCGTGCAGACCAAGTGGGCCACCGGGTACGTCATCCAGCCGCTGACCATCACCGACACCGGCACCTCCACGATCATCGGATGGACGGTCACCTTCACGCTGCCGGCCGGGCACACGCTCACCGGCTCGGACCGCGCCGACCATGCCGGAGGCCGGCGCGCGCCGGCGGGCGGGGGCACGGGAGGCGATGAGCCGGGCGGCGGTCGGCTGGGCCAAGCTGCTGGCGAGCGCCGTGGGGACAGGCGCAGGTCGGCGGTGATGGGCGCGGCCATCGCCCCGACGGCGAACCGCGGTATCACGGTCAGGTGGCGGGCGGTCAGGCGACGGGGACCCAGGTGAACCGGCCGTCGGGGCGGGGCTCGGCCCGTCCGAAGACCACGTCGGCGAAGTGGACGCCGTAGCCGATCGTGTCGGGGCGGCTCAGCTCTTCGACCAGGCGCCGGCGGTGCTCGGCGGATTCGGCGGGGTCGTGGTCGATCCCGCAGGACCATTCGGGGTGGGTGACCTGGATCGGCGCGTGCAGGGCGTCGCCGAAGGCGATGAGCCGCCGGTCGCCGCCGGTGATGGTGTAGGCGGTGTGGCCGACGGTGTGTCCCGGCGCGAACGAGGCCCGGACGCCGGGGAAGATCTCCTCGTCGTCCTCGATCGTGCGGACCCGGGGTGCGAGGACGGCGAGCCGCGGCTCGGCGGCGAGGTCGCGCCCCTCCCACTCCGGCGCCGCGACCAGATGGGCGGCGTGCGCGAAGGGCGGTGCGTCCTCGCCGGGCGCGTCGCTCCACGTCCACCCCAGGTGGTCGACGTGCAGGTGGGTGATGGCGACGGCCTCGATCTGCCCCGGCGTACGGCCCAGTCGCCGCAGGCCGTCCAGCAGGTCACCGCCGTACAGGCGCCCCAGCAGCGGGTTGGCGGGGTCCTCGGGGTGGGACTCGGGTCCGAACCCGGCGTCGATGAGCAGCGCCCGGTCACCCCGCTCGACCAGCAGCCCGCCGATCCCGGCGACCAGGAAGCCGTCCTCGTCGAGGTGGTCGCGGTGGTCCGCCCAGTCGGCGTCGGTGGCGGCGGGCAACCAGCCGCGCGGCTTGAGCCGGACCACCCCGTCCGGGACATAAGTGATCGTCAGGTCACCCAGCTGGAGCGAGCGGACGCGCGGCGCGCGGCTCAGCCGGGCGCGGTCGAAAACGGTCGTCGTGGTCATGGATCCTGCCTCGTTCCTCGTTCGCTCGGGGAGACGCCGCCGGTCGGCGGCACGAGGAGGACGTTACAACTAGAACTATTCTAATTGCAATCATTCGAGTTGTAGTAGACTGCCCGCCGTGAGCGACGAGCGCGAGACCCGGGCCCAGGCCGACCGCGAGCTCTGCGGCCTGGTCAACGGCCTGGCCAAGCAGATCGAGGCGCACGTCAGGGTCCGCGCGGCCACCCTCGGCCTGACCGCCTCGCAGGGCGTCGCGCTGCGCGAGCTGACCGGTCCCATGACCCTGCGCGAGCTCGCCGAACGGATGAGCTGCGAGCCCTCCAACGCCACCTTCGTCGCCGACCGCCTCGAGGAGCAGGGCTACCTCGAGCGCCACCCGCACCCCGGCAACCGGCGCGCCAAGCAGCTCGTCCTGACGCCCGCGGGCGCCGAGCTCCGCGAGCGCCTCCTGGAGCTGCTCGCCGAGGACTCCCCGCTGGCCCCGCTGTCCCACGACGAGCAGGACGCCCTGCAGCGCCTGCTCGTCCGCGCCGTCGTCCGCTGATCCGCCCCCGCCATGCGGCGCGCGACGCGGGGAATGGCCGGCGCCCGTCGCATGTTCGGACGCAGTGTGATTTGAAGCTTCAACTACATGGGGCTGTTCCGGGGAGGAGGGACGTTGATCGACGTGACGCATGGGGGCCTGGCCGAGGAGTACCGGCGGGGGCGCCTGTTCTTCGACGCCAAGGACTACATCGGCGCCGCCGGGATCCTGGCGGGTGTCGTGGCCGAGGCGCCGGACAACCTGGCCGCCCGGTTGCTGCTGGCCCGTGCCTACTACCACTCCGCCCAGCTCGGGAAGGCCGAGAAGGAGCTCCGGCGGGTCCTGGACCACGCGCCGGACGAGGGGTACGCATACCTGCTGCTCGCGCGTACCCTGCAGCGCCAGAACAGGCCTGGGGAAGCCGAGCCGTACCTGCGCCTGCACGCCGCGATGACGGGGTCGTGACGGCACATCCATTAGTTCCTGGGCCGTAATTCGCTATTGACGCCTAGCCGAGGAAGTTTTTAAGTTCCGGTCATGGCCTTAATTAAGCGCATGCTGGCGTGCGGCATGGCGGCCGCTCTCGCCGTACTCGGCGCCGCGCCGGCGGTCGCGGCGGCGCCCCACGTGGAGGACCTCGGCGTCCCCCTGGAGGACGTGCTGCTGATCGGCGGCGTGGTGGCGCCGGGACCCGGCGGCCGGACCGTGTTGTGGGGTGCGTCCTCGGGCGCCCCCGCCCACCTCAATGCCGTCGATCCCGTCACCGGCGGCGAGGTGGCCCGCCACGACCTGCCGGGCGCGGGCGGCTCCTGGGCCGTGGACGCCGCCCTGGACGGGAGCGTGTACGCCGGCACGTACGGCGACGGCCGCCTCTACCGCTGGACGGACCAGGGCGGCGTCCAGGACCTCGGCAGGCCTCTGCCCTCGGAGAACTTCATCTGGTCCGTGGCCGCCGGGGAGGGCGCCACCGTCTACGGCGGCACCTCGCCGGGCGGCCGGCTGTTCGCCTACGACCCGGCGAGTGGCGTGCGCGACTACGGCAGGCTCTCGCCCGCCCACGCCTATGTCCGCAGCGTCTCCTACGCCGGCGGCAAGGTCTACGCGGGCACCGAGGCTCCCGCCGCCGTTTTCGAGATCGACGCCGCCTCGGGCGCGGTCAGGCGGCTCCCCACGCCGGACGGCCTCGACCCGGCGGGCAAATGGGCCTACGACGTGAACGCGGCGGGCGGCTTCCTCTACGTCCGCTACGGCGGCGCGAGCCCGGGGCCGCTCCACGTCTGGGACATCGCCGCCGGCCGGTGGACCGACATGCTCGACGCCGCGCACGGCCTGGACGTCTCGCCGCCGGACGACGCGGGCGCTGTCTATCTGGTCAAGGGCGGTGAGCTGGTCCGCTACGACCCCCGGACCAAGGCCACCACGCAGACCGGGGTGCCCGTCACGGGCCGCGTGGCCAACACGCGCGGGATCGGCTGGGCCGAGCTGGGTCTGCCGGACTATCCGGGCAAGAGCGTCGTCGGGCTGCTCTGGCGCGGGTTGATGTTCCGGTACAACCCGCAGACCGGCGCGAAGTCGTTCCTCCAGACGGCGGTCAAGGGCGAGCCCATCGACGTGACCGCGCTCGCCGAGGGCCCTGACGGCCGCATGTACGCCGGCGGCTTCCTCAACGGCGGTTTCGCCGCCCTGGACCCGAAGACCGGCAAGAGGGAGGAGTTCCACACGTTCTCCCAGAGCGAGGACATGACCGCCCACGACGGCAAGCTGTACATCGGCGCTTATCCGGAGGCCAGGGTCTACGCCTACGACCCGCGGCTGCCGTGGAACAGCACCGAGTACTCGCCCAGCCCCGAGCCCGGCCCGGCGGCCAACCCCGCCCGGCTGTTCGACCTCGCCGCGGACAAGCAGATCAGGCCGCGGGCGCTGGCGTCGGCGGGGCGATACCTCGCCGCCGGCACGATGCCCGACCTGGGCGAGCTCGGCGGGGTGCTGGCCGTGTGGGATCCGCGGACGGGCACGCTCAAGCACGCCCAGCGCAACGTGGTCGAGGATCAGAGCATCGTCTCGCTGGCCTACCGCGACGGCGTGCTCTACGGCGGCACGTCGATCTACAGCGGCCAGTCGGCCACGCCGCCCACGCAGCCGGAGGCCAAGCTGTTCGCCTGGTCGGTGAAGGAGAGCCGGTTGCTGTGGGAGATCGTTCCCGCCCCGGGCAAGCCCGCCGTCCCGGCGCTGGCGTTCGACGACCGGGGGCGGCTGTGGGGGATCGCCGGTGGGGAGGTGTTCGCGGTCAGCACTGCCGCCCGCAAGGTGATCGAGCGCGTCACGCTGTCGGGCAGCACGAACGCGAGCGGGCAGCTCGCCTTCAACCGCCGCGACCGCACCCTGTACGGCGCGCACGCCGGCCAGTACGTCTTCTCCCTCGACCCGCGGACCGGGCGGCACGCCGTGCTGCGGCAGGGGCCCGTGCACCAGCTCGCGGTGCACGGGTCCGGGGACGTCTACTTCGCCGAGGGATCGCGCCTGCTCCGGCTGACCCGTCAGCAGACGCGGTAGGTGTAGAAGTTCTCGAAGCGCGACAGGTAGAGGTGGCCGTCGGGGCCGAGGACCAGGTTGGAGATCGGGCGGGCGATGAGCGTGAGCGCCATCGTCCCCGGATCGATCCGGTACGCCTTGCCCTGCACCTTGCCCCACAGGAAGCCCTTGTGGAAGACGAGGTGGGTGTCCAGCCATACCTGCGTGGCGCTGGACCAGGGGTAGGTCTGGTGCTTGACGGCCCGGACGGTGCGCCCGGTGGCCGGGTCCAGCTCGAACAGGGTGTCCGGGGTCAGCCCCCACAGCCGCCCGGCGTCGTCGAAGGCGATCGAGCCGAGCGCCAGGTCGCCGGGGACGGGGGTGGTCTGCCAGAGGAGCGAGTCCGTGGCGACGTCGTAGGCGAACGCCACGGCCTCGCCGCGCGGCGTGCTGGTGCCGCCGAAGGCCGAGGTGGCGCCGTAGACGATCCCGTCGCGGTAGGCCAGCCCGATGACGCTGTGGCCCGGGACGATGTCCCGCTTGACCACTGTGCGCCCGGTGGCGGGATCGAGCAGGCCGAGCGCACCGCCGTGGGTGCCGGCCTTGGGCACGGTGCCGAACGCCAGCCGGTCGCCCGCGGAGATCATCGCGAAGGGCCGGTCCTGCTCCTGGGCGCCGAGGTCGAGCAGGAGCCTCGGGGCGGTCCCGTCGAACTCGTAGATCCTGGCGCCCGGGTAGACGCCGAGGTAGAGCTTGCCCTGGTGGGTGACGATGCCCTCGCTCTGGCCGACGTTCGGCCAGTAGGCGGCCTCACCGGTGGCGGGGTCGTAGGCGGCCAGGCCGCCGGTGAAGAAGCCGCCCGCGTAGACGCGGCCGTCGGGGCCCGCGCCGAGTGAGCGGATGCTGACGGGCTGGCCGGTCAGGGTGCCGTCGAGCAGCCGGCCCTGCCCGGTCTTGCGGTCGAAGTGCCAGATGCGGCCGGTGGAGTTGGTGCCGACGAGCGTGTGGCCGAGCCAGCCGAGCGGGCGGACGGCGCCTTCGCCGTACCCGGTGAAGCCCAGTTCGGTGATCTTTCCGGTCGTGAGGTCATATGTGACGAGCTCGTCGTGCTGCACCAGGTAGAGGTGGCGGCCGTGCCTGCCGCCGCCGACGGTGAGGTTGTCCACGTCCTCCACGACGTCCTTCCACGCGCGCTTGCCCAGGTCGTACACGCCCATGGGGTTGGCGCCCGTGGAGGTGACGAAGCGGACCAGCAGGTAGCGGCCTGCCACGTCGACGTCGTAGGCGTAGCCGCTGCCCTCGACGGGCGGGTCGATCAGCCGCTCGAGCGTGCCGCCGGGGGAGAGCACCGCGACCTTCATGCTGCGCGCGCCGACGCCGGCGTACAGGGTGCCGTCCTCGGCCACGGCCAGGTCCCTGACGTACTGGTCGCCCGGGACCGGGCTGCCGAGGTCGGTGAAGCCGCCGGTGGCGGTGTCGTAGCGGAAGAGCTTGCCCGTGGGTGACGTGCCGCCGTAGACGGCCGAGCCGTCGGGGGCGGCGGCGACGGTCCAGATGAAGGTCTCGGTCGCGATGGGGATGCCGAGCTGCGTCACCTGGTCGGTGGACGGGCTGTAGCGGAAGAGGCGGCCCATCGCCCCTGCGGTGGCGTTGTAGCTGCCGACGTACACGGAGTGGTCCGGGGCGACGGTGACGGCCCAGGAGCCGAGCGCGAGAGGGAGCGGCCGCTCGCCGATCAGGCGGCCGTCGCGGGCGTCCCTGATCCCGAGCAGCGCCGGGCCGGAGGCGCTGGAGGTGACGGAGTAGACGCGCGGGCCCTGCGGATGGCGGGCGTCCAGCGCTGTGCCGGCGGTGGTGGCGCCGGTCAGCGGGAGCGTGCCGAGGTTGTGGAAGCCGCATCCGGTCGGCGGGGCTGCTGCGGATTCGGCCGGGGCCGGAGCTGAGAGGGATGAGGCAACGAGGAGCGCTGTCACGAAGATACGCACGTACGACCTCCCATAGCTACATAACGGCCTTGACCGTAATTCGCAGGACGGGTCCGTGGCAAGGGCCCGGCGGCGTCCGGCCGGGGCTCTTCGCGGTGTGTGGGATCTTGGAGCATGGCCTATCGCGTCCATCAATACGACCAACCCGGCATCACGCCCATATCCCCGCACATCATCGAGCTGTACCGGCGGTGCTACGCCGCCCCGCCTTGGTCGGAAACCCCTGAACAGCTCGACGGCTACCCCGCCAAGCTCGCCGCGGCCACCAAGCGGCCCGGGTTCACCGCCCTGACGGCGCGTGATGACAGCGGCCGGTTGGCCGGTGTCTGCTACGGCTGGCCCACGCCCGCCGACCTGACCGGCAGCCACATCTACGACGCCCTCGTCAAGACCTTCGGCCCGGACGCCACCGCCGCCCTCACCCGCGACGCCTTCGAGGTCGCCGAACTCTTCGTCCACCCCGAGCACCAGGGGCGAGGCATCGGCCGGCGCCTGCTCGCCGAGGCCACCGGTCACTGGCCCGCGGCCTGGCTCATCACCGATCCCCAGGCCCCTGCTGCCGCCCTCTACCGCAAACTCGGCTGGCGGGAGTTCGGCGCCCTGCCGGCCGACTTCTACCCGCAGCTCAGGTTGTCGGTGTTCGCCCGGGCCGACATGACGGCGTGAGGCTCCGGAAGCCGGGCAGCAGTGTGGCGCGGCGGCCCACGGGGCGCCGCGCCACAGGTGCGGGGGTTCGGGCGGTGCGGAAGTCAGCCGGCGCTGCAGGAGACGGTCGGCCAGGTCCAGTTGCCGTTGTGCTGGATCGTCACACCCCAGTTGTTGCCGTTGCCGTTGGGTCTGGCGGTCAGCACCTGGGAGCTTGGGTAACTCGCGCTGATGTTCCAGGTGGCGATGATCTGCGCCGGGGACGGCACGTTCATCGTCACGGTCCAGTTGCTGGAGCCGCTGACCGCGACGTTGAGGTTGTAGCGGTCGCTCCACTGCTGACCCGCGGACAGCGTCGCGGTGCAGCCGCCACCGCCGCCACCGCCGCCACCGCCGCCGGAGGAGCCGCCCACCGTGATATTGGAGTTTCCGCTGCTCTGATATCCCTCCGTCGCGAGAATCATGTAGTCATGGCTGCCCAGGTTCATTCCATGACGGGCCCATGCGTCGAAGTGGTTGCCCGAGGTTATGGTGCCGCCCGTTCTCTTCGACTGCCGCACGCTCCAGTACTGATTGAACGTTCTGGTCCCCTCGATGGAGGGGGCGTTGTACCGCGTCGTCTGGTAGATGTCGTACGTGCCGCCATCGCTGGTGACGGTGCCCTTGTACGTTCCCGTGGGCCGGTAGGTGCCCCAGTTGTCGACGATGTAGTACTCCACGAGCGGATTTCTCGTCCACCCGTAGAGGGTCAGATAGGCGTTGCCGGACGGATTGAAGCTGCCTGAATACGTCACCGTCCTGCGCCCGCCGGGGTTCCAGCCCTTGCCGGCCACGAAATTCCCGGTGTTGCGCCATGAGGTGCTGTAATTGCCGCCGGATCCCAGCTCCATCGACACGGTCCCGGGACTGTCGGTCCAGAACGAATAGAAGTAGCCGTTGTTGGTGCCCGTCTGGTTCGAGGTTATGGGCGCTGCGTTGGCGGTGCCGGGCACCATGGTGGTGGCCGCGACCAGCGCTACGACGCAGGCACGGCCGATGAGCAGCCCGATGCGGCCGCGTCCGCGGCTCTTCGGGCGGGCGGGGGCGTCGTCCATGTGCGTGCTTCCTCCTCGTGGAGTCTGGTGGCCAGACAGCGAGTGACGAAACTATCGGCGCAGTGGCGAAAGTATCGGCGTGCCTCTGTGATGCTGTCAACGCCTGCTGAAGGGTCACCTGGCTCTTGAGGAAGACGTTTGCCTGATAGGCAGCCATTTGCGGCGGACGGGCCCCGAAGAGCCTGATGAAAATTTCAGATTCCGCCCGAAACTTGCTGTCGTCAGGTCGTCAGCCCTGGGCGGTGGTGGCGGCGGTGCGCATCCGGTCGAAGTTGGCTACGTACTGCCGGTAGATGTCCTTGTCGTTCAGCTTCAAGAGGGTCTGGTCGTTGCGTCGCAGCGACGTCTCGTTGTAGTTGTGGCTGCCGGTGATGACCCACCGGGCGTCGCGGTCGCCGTCGAGGACGACCCGCACCTTGACGCCCCGCCGGTGCGCCTTGATCAGCTCGTCGGCGAACTCCGTCCCGGCGGTGCCCGACATGACGAAGTGCGCCACCTGGATGGCCGACCCCGCGGGCGTCTGCCGGACCAGGCCGCACAGCTCCCGCACGATGGCCACCGGGTCGCCGCCCACCGGCTCGCTGAACACCGCTCCGGTCGCGACCGGCTCGACCGGGGCGTCGGCGCACGTGGACGCCTGAGCCGTGGCCGTGCCCGTCATCGTGGCGGCGGCGATGACGGCGCCCGTCGTCAGCAAGGACAGGGTGGTGCTCGGCATGCGGTACTCCTCGACGTTTGCGGGCGGGACTGATCGGGGTTATGGAGAGGCCCGATACAGATCTTGAAGTCGAGGGTGGCGTGTGGCGGGACGGTCCGCTGAAGGCGGGCGGAACGATCCGTGAACATCCCTGTGACAAAGCCCTGCGATCAGGGTTCGGCTCTTCCGGTGGCCCAGGCCCACGCGGCGATGGCGACCCGGTTCCTGGTTCCGGTCTTGTTCTGGATGGACGCGATGTGGTTCTTCACGGTGCCGGGGGAGAGGAAGAGCGCGGCGGCGATCTCGGCGTTGGTCATGCCCTGGGCCACCATGGCCACGATCTGGTCTTCTCTCTCGGTCAGGACGACGTTCGGCGGCCGATGCGGCAGGCCGCGCCCGCGCAGCAGCCGGACGGTGAGCTGTGGGCTGATGAGCATGTCGCCGTTCATCGCGGCCCGGATGGCCTCGATGAGCAGAGTGGGGCCGGAGCGTTTCAGGATGAACCCGGCCGCGCCGTGGCTCAGCGCGGCGTGGACGTACTCGTCGAGCCCGAACGTGGTGACGACCACGACGTGAATCCCGGTGCCCGCCAGCGCGCGGGTCACCTCGATGCCGTCGGCGCCGGGCATGCGGATGTCGGCGAGCACGACGTCGGGTCGGATCGTCTTGGCGGTGTCGATCGCGGTGCGGCCGTCGGCGGCCTCGGCCACGACGGTCATGTCGGGCTGGGCGTCGAGGATCATGCGGAAGGCGCTGCGGATGCCTTCCTGGTCGTCGGCGATGAGGATTCGGGTGGCCACTCCGGCGATTGTGCCAGCGGCAGGCGGGCCGTCAGCGACCACCCGTCCGGTACGGCCCGCGTGACCAGCTCGCCGCTCTGTTCCGCCCGAGCGCGGCCAGGCCGGGCAGGCCGGACCCGCCACGACGGCGGCTTCGCGTGCGGATCACCCCGTCGTTGGTCATCGTGACCTCCAGGACGCCGGGCGAGGCGCTGACGCGCAGGTCGACGCGCGTGGCTCGCGGAGCGTGCCGACGGACGTTGGTCAGCCCCTCGACCACGATCCGGTAGGCCAGGGCCGCGGCCTCCACCGGGACCGTCGCGGCCGGGTCCATGCTCAGGCGAACCTGCGCAGGGCCGGCGGCGGAGAACCGCTCGGCCGCCGCGGCTATGCCGCCCAGGTCCCCGACGGGGCTGAGAGGCGGGTCGTCATGCAGCATGTCGAGCGTGCGGTCGAGCATCGACAGGGCCCGCTGGCCCGCGGCCTCGACGCGTTCGAGAGCCTGCAGCGGATCGCCCGCGACCCTGCCCGCCTGGGCGTGTGCCACCATCTCGCTGATGTCGTGGGCGACGAAGTCGTGCAGGTCCCTCGCCAGCCGCAGCCGCAGGGCGGTGCGGGTGCCGGCCACCGCGCGCTCCTGCCGTGCATCGAGAAAGCGCAGGTAGGCGCCCACGGCGGCGGCCAGCACCGCGCCGAGCCCCCAGAACGCGCACGCGCCACCGCCTCCAGCGGCGAAGCGGGCGTGAAGACGCGCAGCAGCCAGCTGGCCGATGCCACAGCCGCCGCCGGCGCGGAAGGCGCGGCCTGCCGGAGCGGCGCGTACCGGACGACCAGCCCGGCCGACACCATCAGCGCCACGCTCTCGACCATCCCCAGCACGTCCGCACCCCGCGCAGGCTGCGCGAGGCCGATGACGTGAGCCAGCGTGACGGCCAGGGACACGCCCGCGGCCGGCAGGGTCAGCGCGGGCAGGCGCGGCCTGAGCCGAGGCCGGAACAACCCGGCCGCGGCCACCGCGACAGCGATCGACACCGACACCAGGGCCACAGCCGCCATCACAGTCACCCGATGACGATACGCGCATCCGGCGACGCGCCCGCGAGCGCCGAACGGCACCTCGGCCGGCCACAAGAGGTGCCGAACGGCATCTGGTTCGCCGGCCTGCCGGGCCGGGAGGCTGATCACATGACAACCTTCACCTCTGGCAGGTACGGGTATGCGGCGGCGCTGTGGGCGCTGGCCTACGGTGTGCTCGGCGCGGCCTGGGCGCTCGGGATGCCGGGCTTCCCCTGGGGGGCCACCGATCCCGACCCCGACGGGGCCCTGTCGATCCTGGCAGCCACGACGCCGCGCTTCGGCTGGTGGATCGCCGCCTTCTCGCTGCTCACCGCGGTGACGGCGCTGGCGCTGACCCGCGGGAGCCGCCAGCGTGCGCCGTTGTTCCTGGCCTGGCCGATCGCCGCGGTCCTGGTCCTGGCGATCCCCGACTCACGGCTGATGATGGGCGTCGCCTACACGCCGCTGCTGCTGGTCGCCCCCTTCTTCGGCTGGGGCCTGGGCGGCGCCGGCTTCGCCGACGCCTGGCCGTGGCCGGTCCTCAACCAGCTCGTGTGCGTGCTGGGCGGCCTGCTGCTGGCCGCCGCGGCGCTGGCCTACGGACGCGACCAGGGGCGCGGGAGCTGGTTCACTCCGGAGCGCGGGCGCATCGCGGTGTACGTGGCGGTCGCGGTGCCGCTGGTGTATTGCGCCACCCGCTGGGCGTGGGCGCTGGGCATCCCGCTCGGCGTGAGCGAGGAGTTCCTGGCCGCGGGCGAGGACGGCCTGTGGCTGGCGGGCGCGTACCTGGCGACCTTCGGCGCGTTCGGCGGCGTGCTCACCCTCGGGCTGACCCAGCGGTGGGGCGAGGTCTTCCCGCGCTGGATCCCCGGCCTGCGCGGCAGGCGGGTGCCACCGCTGCTGGCGGTCATCCCGGCCGGGTTCGTCTCGATCATCGTCACGGTGGCCGGGCTCACCTACATCCGCTGGACGATCGCCGGCCGGTTCGCTCTGTCCGAATGGGGAGCGTGGCTGCCGGAATGCTTCTGGCCGATCTGGGGCGCCGCGCTGGCCACCGCCGCCATCTCCTACCACCGGCGCCGCGCACCGGGGCGTAGTGCCGGTGCGCGGTCAGCGGCTTCTGCTCGCCAGGCCGGCCAGGAGTGACTTGACCTCGGTCGCCTCGTAGGAGTCGCGGTCGAAGGGGCCGATGATCAGCGGGCCGTCGCCGGGTTGATCGGGCAGGCGGCCGTGACTGCCCCGCACCGGTGCCGGGTCGAGCGGCACCACCGGCATCGTGTAGCGGAAGCCCAGCTTCTTCCTGGCCAGCGCCGCCGCGGCACGGAGCTTGACGAACGGGTCGCTCGGGTTCATGAACAGCTCGGCGGGGTCGTAGCCGGGTTTGCGGTGGATGTCCACGAGCCTGGCGAAGTCGGGGGCGCGGTCGTCGGAGAGCCAGTAATAGTAGGTGAACCAGGCGTCGGGCTCCGCCACCGCGACGAGCTCACCGGCGCGTTCGTGGTCGAGCCCGTACTTCGCCTTCCCCGCCTGGTCGAGCACCTCGTCCACGCCGGTCAGCTCGGCGACGACCGCGCGGGTGCGGTCGAGGTCGGCCGGGTCGCGCACGTACACGTGGGCCACCTGGTGGTCGGCGACGGCGAAGGCCCGGGACGTCCAGGGGTCGAGGTACTCCATCCCGGCCTGCGTGTAGACCTCCAGCAGCCCCGCGGTGCGCAGCGCCCGGTTGACGTCCACCGGGCGGGACGCCGGGGTGATCCCGTATTCCGAGAGCACGACCACCTGGGCGTCCTCGGCCAGGAGCGGAGCCAGCGCGGCGTCGACGGCGCGGGCCGCGGCGACCGCCTCGGGACCGGCGGGGCCGTACCGCTGGAGGTCGTAGTCCAGGTGGGGCACGTAGACCAGCAGCAGGTCCGGCCGTTCGCGGGCCAGGATGCGGCGGGCCGCGGCGATGATCCACTCGGAGGAGGCGATCCCCGCGTTGGGGCCCCAGTAGGTGAAGAGGGGGAACGGCCCCAGCGCGGCCTCGAGGTCGTCGTGGAGCGAGGGCGGGCGGGTGTAGCAGTCGGGCGACTTGCGGCCGTCGGCGTGATAGATGGGGCGCGGGGTGACGAGCAGGTCGGTCCGCGCGCCCATCGCGTACCACCAGCAGACGTTGGCGGTGCGCAGGCCGGGCACGGCGGTCCACAGCTGGTCGCCCTGGATGAGCGCGTTGTGCTGGCGCCACAGCAGCACCTCGCCGAGGTCGCGGAAATACCACCCGTTGCCGACGATGCCGTGGTCGCGGGGCATCGAGCCGGTCAGCAGGGTGGCCTGCATCGAGCAGGTGACGGCCGGGAGCACGGGCCGCAGCGCGGCCGCGGCCCCGACCTCGGCCACGTTCGGCATGTGCGCGAGCAGGCGCGGGGTGAGCCCGACGACATTGATCACGATGAGCGGTGCCATCACGTCTCCTTCAGCCCGAGGGCGGCGAGCTGCCCCCGCATCCAGTCGAGCTCGGCGGCGATGCCTTCGGCCAGGTCGGACGGCGCGCCGGGGAGCACGTTCCAGGTGTAGGTCTCCACCTCGACGTGCCTGGTCAGCGGTGACTCTCCGCCGAGGAGCACGTCCAGCAGGCCACGCAGGTAGGGGGCGCTGGTGGTGAGCGGAGGGGGCGGCGCGTCGTGCAGCGGGACGTGGAAGTGCACGCGCCAGCTCTCGTCCGCGGGCAGGCCGCCGGCCAGGGCTTCGCCCAGGTCGTCGGCGTACCCGGTGGCGGAGCGCGTCTGGTGGAGGAACCTGGCCTCGTCGAACGCCGCCAGCGTCCGCTGCGCCCCCGGCGGGGCCTCCAAGGCGCATGACGCCTGCAGCTTCACGATCGGCAGCCCGGTGCGGGCGCCCGCGCCGGGCTCCTCGAAGCCCACGGCCATGTGGCAGGCGTCCAGGCAGAGGCCGAGGTGGTCGTGGTCGACGTCGCTCAGCAGGGTCGCCTGGGGAGTCGTCTCGATGATGCAGCCCGGCTCCGGCTCGAAGCCGAGCCGGATCACCTTGCCGGTATGTCCGGCCAGCGCGCGCAGCCCCTCGGCGGCCGCGTCGAGATTGGCCATGACCGCCGCCGCCTTGTCCCCCGTCCACCCGGTCCGCCAGGCGAGGGGGAGCGTCGAGATCGTCCCCTCGGTGACGTCGTCCGGCAGCAGCGCGGCGAGGATCTCGGCGAGCCCGAGCGTGTAGCGCAGCCGCTCCGCGTCGGCCCAGTCAGGGGAGTAGACGCGGTACTTCACGATCTCGTCGTGGAAGCCGCGGTAGGGGAATCCGTTGAGGGTCACGACCTCCAGTCCGAGCGCGGTCAGCCGCTCGCGGAGCCGGGCGAGCTCGCCGGGATGGGCGAGCAGGTCCGCGGCGGCGTGCTGCGACAACCACAGGCCGAGGCCGAGCCGTTCGACGCCGAGCAGTCGCCTGACCCGCGCGGCGATGCCGGACAGCTGAGCGTGGATGCCGGGGAGATCCTCGGCGGGGTGGACGTTGGTGCAGTAGGAGAGGTGCACGGTCGAGCCGTCGGGATGGCGCAGCCGCATGGTCAGCCCCGCTTGATCGTGTTGCCGGCGTAGTCGGGGCCGGATTCCGAGCCGGTCTCGAGGACGAGCCGGCCGCTCTGCCCGTAGAAGGCGACCGGATTGCGCCAGAGCACCCGGTCGACGTCGTCCTCGCCGAAGCCGGCCGCGAGCATGGCGTCGGCGACCTCGCGCGTCTTCAGCGGGTCGCTCCGTCCCCAGTCGGCGGCGGAGTTCACCAGCATCCTGTCCGTGCCGTACTCCTTGAGCACGGCCACCATCCGGTCCGGGTCCATCTTGGTGTCGGGGTAGATCGAGAAGCCCATCCAGCAGCCCGAGTCCGCGACCATGCCGACGGTCATCTCGTTGAGGTGGTCGACGAGCACCTGCTCAGGGGGCATCCCGGCGGCCCTGACCACGTCGAGCGTCCGGCGGGTGCCCGTGGCCTTGTCCCGGTGCGGCGTGTGCACCAGGACGGGGAGATCGTTCTCCCGCGCCAGGACGAGCTGGGCCTCGAAGGCCCGCTCCTCGTCGGCCGTCATCGAGTCGTAGCCGACCTCGCCGACCGCGACGACGGAGTCCTTCAGCAGGTATCGCGGCAGCTCGGCCAGCACGCCCCTGCACCGGGGGTCGTTCGCCTCCTTTGGGTTGAGCGCGAGCGCGCAGTGGTGGCGGATGCCGTACTGCGCGGCGCGGTACGGCTCCCAGCCGAGCAGCGCGTCGAAGTAGTCGAGGAAGCTCCCCACGTTGGTACGGGGCTGGCCCAGCCAGAAGGCGGGCTCGACGACGGCCCGGACCCCCGCGGCGTGCATGCGCTGGTAGTCGTCGGTGGTCCGGGAGGTCATGTGGATGTGGGGGTCGAAGATGCGCATTCAGATCCTCTCCAGGACGTCGCGCGGGACGGGCCGACCGGCCGCCCGCAGCTCCGCCGCGTAGTCCGACAACATCCGGGCCAGTTCGGCGTCGAACCGGCGGTCCAGCTCGGCCACCGCCGCCAGGGGGATCGACATGAAGACGCACTTGAGCACCCCTTGACGGAAGGAGTGGTCGTCCAGCCACGCCGAGCCGTACGGGCCGAGGGCAGCGGCGACCAGCCGGGCGTCATTGGTGCGCAGCGCGTCCTCCACCAGGCCGACCGCCGTCCCGTCCAGGTCGAGCTCGTGCAGGGCGGTCAGGATCGCCAGCCGCTCGCCGCTGTCGCCGGCCTCGTACAGGCTGCGGATCACCGCGTGGTGGCCGTGCAGCGCGCCGAGCAGCGCGCGCCGGGCACCCGGGCCGCCCCGCCGCTCGGCCTGCGGGAAGAGCCGGTGGATCGCCTGCGGGTCAGCCTCGACCTGCCGGACGGCTTGTGCCAGCCACTCCTGTGCCGGCTCCTTCATGTGCCCTCCTCAAGAAGTCGATCGATCGGCGGGCGACCTGCGGGGCCGCGTGGCTGTGCCGGGCCAGCTCCACGGCCACCAGACCCGGGTAGCCGTGCAGCGCGGCGAGCACCGGCGCGAAGTCGATCTCACCCTCGCCGAACTCCAGGTGCTCGTGGACGCCCCGGCGCATGTCCTCGATCTGCACGTGCACGGTGTACGGCAGCGCCCGGCGGACACAGGTGGCCAGGTCCTCCCGCTCCACGCAGTGGCAGTGCCCGATGTCGAGGGTGAGGCCGAACCGGGGATGGGCGCCGAGCATCGCACGCAGCCGCTCGTAGCCGTCCAGGTCGGCGACGAGCATCCCGGGCTCGGGTTCGAATCCCAGCGTGACGCCCACCCGGTCGGCCTCGTCGAGCAGCCGTGCGCACTCGCAGGCCAGCCGCGTGTACGCCGCCGCCTCCGTCATGCCGTCGGGCAGGGCCCCGCTCCACAGATGCACCACGGGAGCGCCCAGGTCGGCGGCGACCCGCATCGCCGTGGTCAGGAACTCCACTCGGCGCTCGGCGCCGTCGCTGATGAGGGTCGGATGGTGCTTGCGGAGGGGATCGAGGGTGTAACGCCCGCCCGTCTCGACGACGGCGTCGAGGCCGAGGCGATCGAGGAGCGCGGCGATCCGGGACACCTCCGCGGCCAGGCCGGGGGAGTAGGGGTCGAGATGACCGTGGTCGAGCGTGATCGCCGCACCGGCGTATCCCAGGTCGGCCAGGACCTCGAGCGCCTCGCCGAGCCGGTGATCGGAGAAGCCGTTGGTGCAGTAGGCCCACTTCACGATGTCGCCAGCCGGGACGAGAGCCACCGTCCCACGGGCAGCGAGCACAGCAGCGCGCCGGCCGTCGCGGGCCGCCCGCCGCCGGCCACCGCCGCCGCCTGGAGCGGGATGAGGCCGAGGATGCTCAGCCGGACGGCCTGCCGGACGTTCTCGGGGTCGGGGCGGGTCCGTAACCCGGCCTGGACCGGGAGGGTGGAGGCGAGGTAGCCGGCGATGAGGACGCCCGCGCCGGCCCGGGCGGCGGCTCCGTTGCGCAGGCGGGAGGGGCCCGCGCCGGCCCGGTCACGCAGGCAGGAGGCCGCCGCGAGCCCGGCCGCCGCGGTGCTGGCCACGAGCGCGCGCTCGGCGGTCCCGGGCGTCGCGCCCGTCACCTCGGCGCGGCCCAGGACACTGATCCCGTAGGTGTGCGCGCCTATCGCCAGCGCCGCGGGCACGGCGGCTCGAGCCTGCTCGCCGGCGCCCAGGAGCACGTCCAGCACGCGGCACGCCGCCATCGACGCCGGTCCCGCCGCCGTCCGCTTGAGGCCCAGGTCGTAGGCCCACACCGCGCCGGCCAGCAGTCCCGCCACGGTGAGAGCGCGGCGGCCGCCGGCGACGGCGGCGGTGGCCAGGCCCGCGCCGGTCAGGGCGGCCGCGAGGCCGAGCGCGGCGCCCGGGCGGACCCTGCCTGACGGGATCGGGCGTTCCGGCCGCTCGACAGCGTCGGCCTCACGGTCCGCCCAGTCGTTGAGCGCCATTCCCGACCAGTACATGAGCACCGAGGCCAGGGCCAGGCCGGGCGCGGGACGACGCCCCGCGGCGGCGGCCCCCGCCATGGTGTCCCCGGGCACCGACAGGGCGGCCGGTGCGCGCACCAGCTCCAGGAGCGCCCTCATGACAGCTCCTCGGCGAAGGCGCGCAGCCGGGCGTACTGGACGGCCAGCGCGTGCTCGTCCGTCCCCAGCGGGCTCTTGAAGAAGTAGGCGAGCTCGGGCAGGACGCCGTGCCGCCCTTTCTCGTGCGCACGGGCGACCAGCCGGGCCAGGTCCAGGACGAGCGGGGCGGCCAGCGCCGAATCGCAGCCCTGCCAGGTGAACTGCATGGCCATCCGCACGCCGAGGAATCCCTCGAAGGTCACGTGATCCCAGGCGGTCTTCCAGTCTCCGAGGTCGGCGACGTAGTCGATGTGCGTCTGCCCTTCGACGGGCTCTCCCAGGACTCCGGCGACGACCTGGTCCTTGGAGAGCTGCTTGCTCGACCTGGCGGCCGGATCTGCGAGCGTCGCCCCGTCGCCGCCGCCGAGCAGGTTGAGCCCGGACCAGGAGCGGACCCGCAGCGCCCGGCCGGCGAACATGGGCGCCAGGGCGCTCTTGACCAGGGTCTCGCCGGTCTTGCCGTCGCGTCCGGCGTACGGCACGCCCCGCTGGGCGGCGAGTTCCGCCAGGGCGGGCAGGGTCGGCCCGGTGGAGGGGGTGAACTCCACATAACCGCACCCGGCGTGGAACGCCGCATAGGCGTACAGCGAGCTCGGCGGCAGGACGTCGTCCCCCGCCGCGAGCCGCTCCTCGAGGTCGGCCAGCCTTGTGAACTCCGGGCGCGAACCGGCCGGGGGCTCGGTCGACGACACGTTGATGACGACCACCCGGGCCAGCCCGTGCCGGGCGCGGAAGCCGGCGATGTCGCCGATCAGCCGGGCCGCGGCCCGCCCGCCGTCGCCGGGGACGTGACCCGGCCGGATCTCGGCGTCGGCGGCGTCCAGCTCGGAGGCGAGCAGCCCCGGCAGGTCCGGCGGTATCACCCCTGCCCTGGCCAGCTGCTCGGCCCGCTTGCGTAAGGACGTCTCGGTGATGTCGTGGCCGCCGAAGACCAGGTCGGCGATCGGAACCAGGTGCCCGGGAAAGCCGGGGGACTCGCTCACGCATCCTTGCGGGGAGGCCACTCCCGCCTTGATGGCCGCGGCGCCGACGGTCGCGGTGGTCGCCACGGATCCCCGTGCCCCGATGAGCCACACACCGAGCTTGTCCATGAAAGCTCCATCGTGTCGGGACTACCCCCGCATGCGGAAGGCATCCGGTATGTAAGTAACCGCGATGTTAAGAGCTACTTTTGTCGATGGTCAAGCATAAGGCGGGCCAGCGGCCGTCTTATCATCCTCCGCTTGC
The DNA here is from genome assembly GCF_008065375.1 of Nonomuraea sp. SYSU D8015. Classification (GTDB taxonomy): domain Bacteria; phylum Actinomycetota; class Actinomycetes; order Streptosporangiales; family Streptosporangiaceae; genus Nonomuraea. The sequence continues at coordinate 203,185 of NZ_VJYI01000003.1, read as the reverse complement.
GGCCATCACCGCCTGGTCCACCGCCTCGGGCGCCAGCACGTGCTCGATCACCATCACCGCCGCGCCGGTGACGCCCGCGCGGTCGCCGAGCTCGCTGGTCAGGATGCCGAGGTGCTGCGTGGCCAGCGGCAGCGACCTGCTGTAGATCACCTCGCGGACGCCCGCGAGCAGGTGTTCGCCCGACTCCGCGATGTCGCCGCCGACGACGATGAGCGAGGGGTTGAAGAAGTTGACGACCGAGGCCAGGACCGTGCCGATCTCGCGGCCGGCCTGCCGGACGGCCTGGATCGCCGGGACGTTGCCCGCCCGCACCAGCTCGACGACGTCGCGGCTGACGGAGGTGTCCTCGCCCGCCGCGCGCAGGCGGGCGGCCAGCGCGCCGCCGCCCGCCACGGCCTCCAGGCACCCGGTGTTGCCGCAACGGCAGACGACGTCCTCGAACGACGGGACCCGGATGTGGCCGATGTCGCCGGCCGCTCCCTGGGCGCCGCGATGCAGGCGGCCCTCGCTGATGATGCCGCAGCCCACACCGGTGCCGATCTTGACGAAGATCATGTGCCTGACCTGCGATCTGACCGCCCAGTACTCGCCGAGCGCCATGATGTTCACGTCGTTGTCGACCAGCACCGGGGCGCCGAGCCGCGCGCTCAGCCACTCGGGCACCGCGAAGCGGTCCCACCCCGGCATGATCGGCGGGTTGACCGGCTTGCCGGTGTCGTGCTCCACCGGGCCGGGGAGGCCGACGCCGATGCCGCACACGTCGGCGATGCCGCGCCCGCACTCGCCGAGCAGCTCGTGGAAGCTCTCGACGAGCCAGGTCAGCACAGGCACCGGACCCCGGTCGATGGGCATCTCGGCGGTGCGCTCGGCGAGCACCGTGGTCGCGAGGTCGGTGACGGCGAGCCGGGCGTGCGTCACCCCGAGGTCCGCGGCCAGCACGACGCGCGCGCTCCGGTTGAAGGCGAACGTCGTCGCGGGACGCCCGCCGGAGTGGATCGCGTCGTCGGTCGGCGCCACCAGGCGTTGGTTGAGCAGGGCGTCCAGCCGCAGTGACAGCGTCGAGCGGGCCCATCCGGTGAGCTGGGCCAGCTCGGCGCGGGTGCGGGGCCGCCCGTCGCGCAGGATCGAGAGCAGGACCCCTGCGCCGGTGGCCGAGCCGCCGGTGTCGATCAGCATGCTCTCAGCCAACACCTGCTCCGTTCATCGGGGCGACATCTTTCGTGATCACCCTCTAATTATGCCGCATCGGCGGGAGCTTTTGCTTGACCGTCGACATAAGACGGTTCTAGCATCCCGCAACATGAGGGATATAAGCCCGAAACCACCCGATAGCCCTAGGGTTGGCATCATCGGGACGGGTTTCATGGGGCGGGTGCATGCCCGCGCCGCGCGGCTCGCCGGTGCGACCATCGCCGGAGTGGCCGGATCGCGACCCGAGAACGCGCAGCGGGCCGGCCTCGGCTCGGTGAAGGTCTTCTCCTCCGCCGACCAGCTCATCGAGTCCGGCGAGATCGATCTGGTGCACATCTGCACCCCCAACCACCTCCACGCCCCGTTCGCCCTCAAGGCCCTGTCCGCCGGACTGGCCGTGATCTGCGAGAAGCCGCTCGCCACGGACGCGCCGACCGCCGCGCTGATGGCGGGGCGGGCGGCCGAGGCCGGACTGGTCGCGACGGTCCCGTTCGTCTACCGCTTCCACGCCATGGTCAGGGAGGCCCGGCAGCGCGTCGCCCGCGGCGACGTCGGCCGGATCAGCCTCATTCAGGGGAGCTATCTGCAGGACTGGCTGCTGCGCCCGGACGACGACAACTGGCGGGTCGACCCGGAGCTGGGCGGGCCGAGCCGGACGTTCGCCGACATCGGATCCCACTGGTGCGACCTGGCGGAGTTCGTCACCGCGGACCGCATCGTCAGCGTCTGCGCGCAGACCGCCGTCGTGCAGCCGGCGCGTGCGAGCACGACCGCCGTGGTGACCGAGGACGTGGCCACCGTCCAGTTCCGCACCGCCTCCGGGGCCGTCGGCGCGCTCGTCACCAGTCAGGTCTCCCCGGGCCGTAAGAACCGGCTGTTCCTCGAGATCTCCGGCACCGAGGCGAGCCTCGCCTTCGACCAGGAGCAGCCGGAACTGCTCTGGCTGGGGGAGCGCGCCGGGTCGCGGGCCCTCGTGCGCGACCCGGAGACCCTGTCCGAGGCGGCCCTGCCCTACTCCCCGCTGCCCGCCGGGCACGCCCAGGGGTACCACGACTGCTTCGACGCCTTCGTCGCCGACACCTACGCCGTGCTCGGTGGCGAGCACCGCGACGGGTTGCCGGTGTTCGCGGACGGCGCCCGGGCCGCCGCGATCTGCGAGGCCGTCCTCGCCTCCGCCGATTCGGGGAGGTGGACCGAGTGCTGAGCATGCGCGGCATCGGCAAGAGCTTCTTAGGCGTGCGGGTGCTGTCCGGGGTGGACCTGGACGTGACGGCCGGTGAGGTCCACGCCGTCGTCGGCGAGAACGGCGCCGGCAAGTCGACCCTGATGAAGATCATCTGCGGGGTGCACGCGCCGGACGAGGGCTCGATCGAGATCGACGGCCGGCCGGTCTCCTTCGGCCACCCGCTCGACGCGCAGCGCTCCGGCATCGCGATCATCTATCAGGAGTTCAACCTGCTGCCCGAGCGCACCGTCGCCGAGAACGTCTTCCTCGGGCGCGAGCCCGTCAGACGCGGCTTGGTCGATCGTGCCGCCATGGAGGAGGCGACCGCGCGGCTCCTCGACGAGCTGGGCGAGGACTCCTTCGGCCCCCGCGACCCCGTCAAGCGCCTGTCGGTGGCCCAGCAGCAGGTCGTCGAGATCGTCAAGGCGCTGTCGATCGACGCGCGGCTGATCGTCATGGACGAGCCCAGCGCGGCGCTGGCCGAGCACGAGGTCGAGCTGCTCTACCGGCTGATCGGGCGGCTGCGGGAGCGCGGCGTCGCCGTCGTGTACATCTCCCACCGCTTACGCGAGGTGTTCGACCTCGCCGACAGGGTCACCGTGCTCAAGGACGGCTCGCGCGTCACCACGGTCCCGATCGGCGAGGTGTCCTCCGACGAGCTGATCCGCCTGATGGTGGGGCGCGACCTCGGCACCTACTTCCCGCCCCGCTCGGCGGGCGCCGGCGAGGTACGGCTCAGCCTGCGCGCAGCGGGCAACCACAAGCTCCGCGACATCGATCTGGAGCTGCGCGCCGGGGAGATCGTCGGCATCGCGGGCCTGCAGGGATCCGGCAGGTCGGAGCTCGCCAAAGCGATCTTCGGCGCGGAGCCGTTCACCGCCGGCGAGATGACCCCGTCGCGCCCCCGCTCGGTCCGGGAAGGCGTGGCCATGGGCATCGGGCTGGTGACCGAGGACCGCAAGGCCGAAGGGCTCGCGCTGCGCCAGTCGGTGCGCGACAACGCCCTGCTCGTCGCCCGCGCGGTAGGAGGCGCCAAGGGCCGCAACGGCGTCCGCGACCTGCTGGAGCGGGTCCGCCTCTCGCCTCCGCGCCAGGAGCAGGAGGTCCGCTACCTGTCCGGAGGCAACCAGCAGAAGGTCGTGCTCGCCAAGTGGATGACGATGGCGCCGCGGGTGCTGCTGTTCGACGAACCGACCCGCGGCGTGGACGTCGGGGCCAAGGCCGCCATCCACGACCTGATGCGCGAACTGGCCAATGACGGCATGGCGATCATGATGATCTCTTCCGAGCTGCCCGAGCTCATCGGCATGAGCGATCGCATCGTCGTCCTGCGGGACGGCCGCATCGCCGGCACGCTGCCGGCCGGACCCACGGAGGAGGCCATCATGCGCCTGGCCGCGGGAGAGGTGGCCTGAATGAACCAGCTCGTACGCGTCCGCCGTCCCGCCGGCCGCGGCGAGGCCCGGAGCGGCCTGGCGGCACGGCTGCGCGAGCCCACGCAGGTGGTGTTCCTCGCGCTGCTCGGGCTGATCGCGGTCGGCTGGGTGCTCGTCGCGTTCGACGGCGGCCAGTTCCTGACCATGGAGAGCGTCGTCGGGATCCAGCAGCGTTCGGCGGCCCTCGGCATCGTGGCGATCGGGCAGACGCTGGCGATCCTGGCCGGGTCGCTCGACCTGTCCGTGGCGTACCTGATCAGCCTGACCTCGCTGGTCGCGGCGGAGATCATGGCGGGCCAGGACGGGAACATCCTGCCCGCCATCGCCGCGGTGCTGGCCATCAGCGCGCTGGTGGGGCTGGTCAACGGGCTGGTCATCACCAGGCTCCAGGTCCACGCCTTCATCGCCACGCTCGGCGTCGCCCTCATCATCAAGGGCATCGTCGACCACCTTTACGACGGCCCGGCGGGCAAGGTGCCCGAGTCGTTCCAGCTGCTGGGCTACTCACGGATCGGGCCGATCCCCATCTCCGCCCTGCTCTGGGCGGGCGTGGCCGTCGTGGCCTGGTTCCTGCTGAGCAGGACCCGGCTGGGATACCGCATCTACGCGGTGGGCGGGAACGAGGAGGTCGCCCGGCTGTCCGGGATCCGCACGGGCCGGGTCATCGTGATCACTCACGTGCTCTGCTCCCTCTGCGCCGGCATCGCGGGTCTGCTGCTGGCCAGCAGGCTCGGGGCGGGCGCGCCCACGGTCGGCACCGACGGCGGCTACGACCTGGAGTCCATCGCCGCGGTCGTGCTCGGCGGGACGGCGCTGGCCGGAGGCAAGGGCGGGGTCGCCGGAACCGTGGGCGGGGTCCTGCTGCTGGCCGTCCTGGACACCATCTTCAACCAGCTCGAGGTCAACTCCTTCGTCAAGGACGTGGTCCGCGGCGTGGTCATCGTCATCGCGGTGGCCGTCTACGCCCGGCGCGGAATGAGGCGGTCACAATGAGGCGGGCGGCATGAAGCGGGCACTTCCCATCCTCGCGGTCCTCGTGGTGCTGCTGGCCGCGATCGCGGTCGCCAACCCCTTCTTCCTGGAGCCCGCCGGGTTCCTGGCGTTCCTCAAGCGAGCGGCGCCGCTGGTGATCCTGGCCGCGGGACAGTATTTCGTCATCGTCTCCGGCGAGTTCGACCTGTCGGTCGGCTCACTGGTGACGGCCGAAGTGGTGATCGCCGCGCGGCTCATCGACGGCGACGAGTCCGCCACCTGGCCGGTCATCGCCCTGCTGATCGTCATCGGGCTGCTCGTGGGTCTGGTCAACGGCGTGGTCACCACCAAGCTGAGGGTGCCGTCGTTCATCGTGACGCTCGGCATGCTGCTCATCCTGTCCGGGGCGGTCTTCCTGTGGACCGGCGGCGCGCCGCGTGGCGCGCTGTCGGAGGGCTTCCGCGTCTTCGGCCGCGGTGGCCTCGGACCCGTGCCGTGGTCGGTGCTGATCCTGCTCGCCGTGGGCGCGGCGGCGATCTGGCTCATGCGCGCCGACTTCGGCAAGACCCTGATGGCCACCGGCGACAACGAGCGCGCCGCGGCGCTGTCCGGGGTCCGCGTCGACCGGGCCAAGATCTTCGCCTTCATGCTGTCGGGCCTGGCCGCGGCCGTCGCGGCGATCCTGCTCGGCGGCTTCGCCGGGGTCTCGGCGCAGGTCGGCCAGGGGCTGGAGTTCTCCGCCATCACCGCGGTCGTCCTCGGCGGCGTGGTGCTCGGCGGCGGCCGCGGCTCCGTGCTCGCCGCCATGGCCGGGGCCTTCACGCTGGAGGCGCTGTTCACCCTGCTCAACCTGTACGGAATCTCGGGGGCGCTGGAGTTCACCGTGCAGGGCGTCATCATCATCGCCGCGGTCGCGGCGGGAGCCATCCGACTTCCCTGGAAGTTCACCCCCCGAAAAGGAGACGCACATGCCGCGTCATAAGGCCGCAGTCGCCGTGTTCAGCGCGCTCGTCCTCGCCGGCTGCACCACCGACAAGCCGACGACCGCCACCCAGCCCGCGGCGCCCGCCGCGAGCGCCAGCCAGAGTGCCCAGAGCGCGGGCACGGGCACGCAGTCGAAGTTCTTCGTGCAGGCGGACTTCGACGCCCAGCTGGCCATGCGCTCCCAGACGCCGGAGGGCCCGTCGGACAAGCCGTGGGAGCAGGCCATCGCCCCGCAGATGACCGACACCGCCAAGTACAAGAAGGACGGGCCGTACCACTTGTGCTTCTCCAACGCCGCGGTCAACAACCCCTGGCGCCAGGTCGGGTGGAAGACGATGCAGGCCGAGGTCGGCCTGCACAAGGAGATCGAGAAGTTCACCGCGCTGGATGCCGAGGGCAAGGACGACAAGCAGATCTCCGACATCGCCGAGCTGCAGGCCAAGGGCTGCGACGCGCTGATCATCTCGCCGAACACCACGGCCACGCTCACCCCCGCCGTGACGGCCGCCTGCGGGAAGGTGCCCGTCATCGTCTTCGACCGGGGCGTGGAGACCGACTGCCCGGTGACGTTCATCAAGCCCATCGGCGGCTACGCCTTCGGCGCCGACGCCGCCGAGTTCCTGGTCGAGAAGGTGCCCGCGGGCGGGAAGGTGCTGGCGCTGCGCATCCTGCCCGGCGTGGACGTGCTGGAGACCCGCTGGTCGGCGGCGAAGGTGGTCTTCGACAAGAGCAAGGTCCAGGTGGTGGGCGTGGAGTTCACCGACGGCGACGCGGCCAAGACCAAGAGCATCGTCAGCGACTACATCCAGCGGCACGGCAAGATCGACGGCGTCTGGATGGACGCGGGCGCCACGGCGGTGGCCGCGATCGAGGCGTTCGAGGACGCCGGCCTGCCGGTGCCGCCGATCAACGGCGAGGACCAGCAGGACTTCCTGCAGAAGTGGAAGGACGCCAATCTCACCGCCGTCGCGCCCACGTACCCGACCTACCAGTGGCGCACTCCGATCATCGCCGCGCTGAAGATCCTCAAGGGCGAGGAAGTGCCCAAGATGTGGAACCTGCCGCAGCCGAAGGTCACCAGCGAGAACCTGGCGACCTACCTCAAGCCGAACATGCCGCCGCTGCACTACGCGCTGTGCGGCTGTGAGGACCTGCCCGGGTTCCCGGAGACCTGGGGCGGGAAGAAGGGCTGATCGGCTCCTTCCGCGAACCGACGACGAAGAGGGACGCCATGTTCTCCATCGGAGTGAACACCTGGGTCTGGGTCTCGCCGCTGACCGACGACGATCTGGCGCGGCTCGCGCCCCGCGTCGCCGGGTGGGGCTTCGACGTCATCGAGCTGCCCGTCGAGCAGCCCGGCGACTGGAACCCGGACAAGGCCGCGGCGGTGCTGGCCGAGCAGGGGCTCGCCGCGTCCGTGGTGCTGGTCATGCCGCCGGGGCGGGAGCTCGTGGCCGCCTCACCGGAGACGATTCGCGACACCCAGGACTATCTGCGCCACTGCGTCGACGTGGCGGTGACCGTCGGCTCCCCGGTGATCGGGGGGCCGGCGTACGCCTCGGTCGGCCGTACGTGGCGGATGTCACCGGACGAGCGCCGCGCTGTCTACGCCGAGTTGCGTGAGCATCTGCGCCCCGTCCTGGGCTACGCGGCCGAGCGCGGGGTGAAGCTCGCGGTCGAGCCGCTCAACCGGTATGAGACCAGCCTCGTCAACACCGTCGAGCAGGCGCTCGAGGCGCTGCCCGAGGACTGTCACCTGGCGCTCGACACCTACCACATGAACATCGAGGAGAAAGACCCCGCCCAGGCGGTACGGGCCGCGGCGGATCGGATCGCGCACGTGCAGGTGTGCGGCACCGATCGCGGCACGCCGGGGGCCGACCGCTTCGACTGGCCCGGCTTCACCCGGGCCCTGAACGACGTCGGCTACGCAGGGCCGCTCGTCATCGAGTCCTTCACCGCGCACAACCAGACCATCGCCACCGCGGCCTCCATCTGGCGGCCGCTCGCCGAAAGCCAGGACGCGCTGGCCGTCGACGGCCTCGCCTACCTGCGCACCCTCTGAGACCCCTCACCGTCCGACTGCCGACTCACCTGTGCACCCTCTGACGCCTCCCACCGTCCGACTGCCGACTCACCTGCACACCCTCTGACGCCCGCCGGCGTGCGCCCCATCGGTGCACGCCTTCCCAGCAGCGTTCCTTCACGCCTCGTTCCGAGGTGTCCCCGCACCCCCGGAGATTCGCCATGCGACGATTTCTCGCTGCCCTCTTACTCCCAGCCTTGTTACTGACGCTGGCGTCGGCTCCCGCCCACGCGACCGGCACCGCCCTCCACGGCTTCCGCGCCCTGCTGTTCACCAAAGCAGTGGGATACGTGCACGCCTCCATCCCGGCCGGCATCCAGATGGTGAACGAGCTGGCCGCGGCCCACGACTTCGAAGTGGTGCAGAGCGCCGACTCCTCGGTGTTCAACGACACCGACCTGGCCACGTTCGACGTCCTGATCATGCTGCAGAACTCCGGCATGGTCTGGGAGAACGACGCCCAGCGGCAGGCGCTGCAGAAGTTCGTCCGGTCGGGCAAGGGCGTCGTGGCCATCCACAACGCGCTCGACATGGGCATCGAGAACGAGTTCCCCTGGTGGGACGAACTCGTCAACGGCGGGGCCCACATGCCGGCGCACTCGCCCGGCACCCTTCAGGGGCTGGCCAAGGTCGTCGACCGGGTCCACCCGTCCACCAAGAACCTGCCGGCCCGGTGGGAGCGCCCGGAGGAGTGGTACAACTTCCACCCCAACCCGCGCGGGAACGTGCACGTCCTGGTGACCGCGGACGAGACGACCTACAACCCCGGTTCGTCGGCGATGGGTCCTGACCACCCGATCTCCTGGTGCCGCCAGGCGGAGGGCGCCCGCGTGTGGGCCACCGCCATGGGACACGAGGCCGCCTCCTACAGCGAGCCCGAATTCCGCGAGCACGTCCTCGGCGGCGTCGAGTGGGCCGCCGGCGCCCAGCCGGGCGACTGCGGCGGCACCGTGTGGAGCAGCTTCGAGAAGGTCACCCTGGACGACAACACCAGCAACCCGATGGAGCTGGACGTCGCCCCCGACGGGCGGGTGTTCTACGTCCAGCGCCAGGGCGAGATCAAGATCCACAAGCCGGACACCCACATGACCGTCACCGCCGCCACCCTCAACGTCTACACCGGCGGTGAGGACGGCCTGGTCGGCATGGAGCTCGACCCGAACTTCGCCCAGAACGGGTGGATCTATGTCTACTGGTCGCCGGCCGACAGCGCCCAAGACGTCAACCGGCTGTCCCGGTTCACCGTGCAGGGCGACACCATCGACCTGAGCACCGAGAAGAAGATCATCGAGATCCCCGCCTACCGTGCCCGGACCTACCCCGAGCCCGGCCACACCGGCGGCGCGGTCGAGTTCGGCCCCGACGGCAGCCTCTACCTGAGTGTCGGCGACGACGTGCCGCCGAACCTCTCCGGTGACTGGCAGGGCTACGCGCCGCTCGACTGGCGGCCCGGCCAGCACATGCTGGACACCGCCCGCACCGCGGGCAACACCAACGACCTGCGCGGCAAGATCCTGCGGATCAAGCCGAAGGCCGACGGCGGCTACGACATCCCCGAGGGCAACCTCTTCCCGCCGGGCACCGAGAAGACCCGTCCCGAGATCTACGCCATGGGCTTCCGCAACCCCTTCCGGTTCACCGTCGACGCCAAGACGGGGTACCTGCACGTGGCCGACTACGGCCCGGACCGGGGCGGCCCCACCACCGACCGCGGGCCCGAGGGCCTGGTGGAATACAACGTCATCAAGAAGCCGGGCAACTTCGGCTGGCCGTTCTGCCACGGTGACAACCAGCCGTACGCGCCCTACAACCCGGACACCAAGGAGATCGGCGCCAAGTTCGACTGCGCCGCCCCCGTCAACGAGTCGCCGAACAACACCGGCCTCACCGAGCTGCCGCCGATCGAGAAGCCGGTCATGTGGTACGGCTACGGCACCTCCCCGACCTTCCCCGAGCTCGGCTCGGGCGGCTCGGCGCCGATGAGCGGCCCCGTCTACCGCTACGACGCGGACAACCCCTCGAAGACCAAGTTCCCGCCCTACTTCGACGGCGTGAACTTCTTCTACGAGTGGTCGCGCCACTACATCAAGGAGATCCACCTCGACGCCGGCGACCAGGTCTTCAAGATCAACAGCTTCCTGGGGACCACGCCGTTCCTCAAGCCGATGGACATGACCTTCGGCCCGGACGGCGCGATGTACCTGCTGGAGTGGGGCACCGACTTCGGCGGCGGCAACAACGACTCCGGGCTCTACCGGATCGACTACGCGGCCGGCGCCCGCTCGCCGGTGGCGAAGGCCACGTCCTCGCGGGTCGACGGCGTCACGCCGCTGACCGTCGAGTTCGACGCCTCCGGCAGCTACGACCCCGACGGCGACTCCCTCACCTACGCCTGGGACTTCGACGGCAACGGCACCGTCGACTCCACCCAGGTCAAGGCGACCCACGTGTACGAGACCATCGGCCGGTTCACCGCCCAGCTCAAGGTGACCGACAGCACCGGCAAGGAGGGCTTCGCCAACATCGAGATCACCGCCGGCAACAGCCGGCCCACGGTGACCATCGAGACCCCGCTGAACGGCACGCCGATCCAGTTCGGCCAGGACGTGCCGTACAAGATCAAGGTCACCGACCCCGAGGACGGCGAGATCGACTGCGCCAAGGTGTTCGTCAACCCGGCGCTCGGCCATGACGACCACGAGCACGAGACCGTGGAGCTCCCCGGGTGCGAGGGCGTCGTCAACACCGGCGACCTCGGCGGCCACCCCGACGGCGCCAACCTGTACTACGTGCTCAACGCCCACTACACCGACGGCTCGCAGGAGATGCCGCTCACCGGCCGCGCCAAGGCGATCCTGCAGCCGATGCGCAAGCAGGCCGAGTTCTTCAACGCCCAGGCCGGCGTGCGGGTCATCGACGAGCCCGGCGCCGAGAGCGGCAAGCGCATCGGCGACATCAGCAACAACGACTGGATCTCGTTCACCCCGATGAACCTGCACGCCGTCAAGGGCGTGAACTTCCGCCTGTCCAGTCCCACCGGCGGCGGGCTGATCGAGCTGCGTGCCGAGTCCCCCACCGGCCGGCTGCTGGCCAGCGCCGCCGTCCCGAGCACCGGGGGTTGGAACAACTACCAGCAGACCCAGACCGTCGCGGTGGCGGCGAACGCGACCACCTCGACGCTGTACGTGGTGTTCAAGAACTCCGCCGACAACGCCTTCGACCTCGACGCCGTCCAGTTCGTGAGCGAGGCTCCGCCCCCCGCGATCGAACCGGGCGTCTACACGATGACCGCCCAGCACAGCGGCAAGAACGTGACCACGGAGAACGCGTCCACCGCGGACAACGCCAAGCTCGTCCAGATGGGCGCCACCGAGGACCCCATCCAGCGGTGGGAAGTGGTGCCCGCGCCCGGCGGCTACCAGCTCAAGAACGTCGGCAGCGGCAAGTGCGCGGACATTCCGGGCGGCACGACCACACCCGGAACCCAGCTCGTCCAGTGGGCCTGCCATGCCGCCGGCAGCGCCGACGCACCCAACCAGTACTTCACCGTGGTCCCGACCGGCGGCGGCGAAGGCCTCTTCCAGATCGTCTCCGCCAAGACCGGGCTGTGCGTCGACATCAACGGCGTCTCCCAGGCCGACGGCGCCGCGGTGATCCAGTGGAACTGCTCGGCCGCGCCGAACCAGACGTTCCGCCTCACCAAGGTCGGCGGCGACCCCGCCGACGAGACGGCGCCGACCACCACGGCGAAGCAGAACCCGGCCGAGCCGAACGGCAAGGAGGGCTGGTACACCGCCGCTCCCGTCGAGGTCACCCTGACCGCGGTGGACGAGGCGAACGGCAGCGGCGTGGCCGCCACCGAGTACCGGATCGACGGCGGCGCCTGGACCGCGTACAGCATGCCGTTCACGGTCAGCGGTGACGGGGCGCACACCCTCGAGTACCGCTCACGGGACGGCGCGGGCAACGTCGAGCAGGCCCGCTCGCTCACGCTCAAGATCGACACGACCGCTCCGCAGACCACCGCCTCGTTCGCGCCGCCGAACGAGAACGGATGGAGCAAGGACTCGGTCCCGGTCGAGCTGGCCGCGCAGGACGCACACTCCGGCGTCAAGCTCATCGAGTACTCCCTCGACGGCGGCGGCTGGAAGGCCTACACCGGAACGCCCGTGGTGGTCGACGGCGACGGCGAGCACGAGCTGCGCTACCGCACGGCCGACGCGGCGGGCAACGTCGAGGAGGAGAAGGCGGCGGTGTTGAAGATCGACGCCACCAAGCCCATCCTGCTCGTGTCGGGCGTGGCCGACGGCGAGGTGTACGGGGACTCCCAGGACGTGGTGATCACCTGGGAGGCCGTGGACGCCACCTCGGGCGTCCGCAGCACGACCGGCACCCTCGACGGCGCCCCGCACACGCCGGGTTCGGTGCTGCCGCTGTTCACCCAGACGCTGGCGGCGCACACGATCGCGGTGACCTCGACCGACAACGCCGGCAACGCGGTGACCACGTCGGTGCGGTTCAGCGTCACCACCTCGCTGCGGGACATGCAGAACCTGCTCGACCGGTTCCGCGCCACGAGCTGGCTGTCGGAGGACGCCCACGACGACCTGACGGGGGAGCTGACCCGGGCCAGGAGGGCGGAGGCGTCCGGCAAGGACGACAGGGCGGTACGACAGCTGAACGACTTCAAGGAGCTCCTCACCGATCAGCAGCTGGTCCCGCGCGCCGAGGTGCGCCAGGTGCTCACCCGCGACGCCGACAAGATGATCGCCGTCATCAGAGGCTGACACACCCTCATGTGCCGCCGCCCCGCGGCACGCAGCGGAACTCCCCGTACGCGTCCGGCGTACGGGGAGTTCCGCTTTGCCTGCCGCAGCGGCCGTCACCGCCCGGCGAGCGCGGTGTTGAGCGCGCCGTAGTCCAGGCCGTCGGCGAGCGTGTCGTACGTGCCGCCGGCCAGCAGTTCGGCGGCCGCCCGCGCGGCGGCCGCGTACGCGGACTGGGCGATCGCCGAGCCGACGCTCACCCGCGCCACCCCCGCCGCCGCCAGCTCGGCCACCGGCGGCGCGCCCGGGCCCGCCATCACGTTCAGCGGCAGCGGGCCGCCGGCCAGGCGGGCGATGGCATCGAGGTCGGGCAGGCCCGGCACGAACAGCCCGTCCGCGCCCGCGTCGGCGTAGATCCGCGCCCGCTCCTCGACCTCGGCGAGCCGGTCGCCGGGGGCGCCGGACAGGTAGACGTCGGTGCGGGCGTCGACGAACAGGCCGACCCCGGCCGCGTCGGCGGCCTCCCGCGCCGCGGCGATACGCCGGGCCTGGTCCCGCGGCGGGTGCAGGGGCGCGCCGCCCGGCCCGGGGAGTCCTCCAGGTTGACGCCGACCGCCCGGACATCTACGTCGTGTCCTGATATGGCCCGACGGCTCGTGGGCGTCGCGGATGCCATGACTACTTGACAGTCATGAGCAAGTACTTGCTATTGTTCGTCAAGTGGACACGGCGCAACACGTGGAGCTGGCGCGCGAACTGACGCGCCTGGTCGAGACGCGGATCGTCGACCCGCTGGAGATCCTCCTGGACCCCGGCGACGAGGTGAGCGACGTACGGGATCGGCTGCGCGTGCAGGCCGAGGTCTGGGCCGCGCAACTCCTGGGCCCCGACGACCGGCTGGCCGTCATGGTCTCCGCGCGGCTCATCGCCGCGCTCTTCCCCGGCGACGGGCCGTTCGATCCTCCCGACGAGTGGTGGCGCACCGCCTTCGGGCGCGCCGTCGCACGGCGGGCGGGCCATCCGGGAGCGGAGGCGGTCGGCTTCGCCACTGCGGCGGCGATGCTCGGCATCACCCGCCAGGGTGTTCACGACCTGGTCAAACGCGCCAAGCTCGACCGGCACCCCAGCGGCGGGGTGACGACCGCGTCGATCCGCGCCCGGCTCACCATCCCCAAGGAGCAACGTGTCGCAGCAGGACGTGACCATCACTGACCACACGATCCCCCTCGCCGTGCGCGACCACGGCGGCGACGGTCCCCCCGTCTTGCTTCTGCACGGCCTGGGCGCCACCCTGGACGCCTGGCAGGAGGTGGCGCCGCCGCTGACGGGGGCGTACCGCGTGGTCGCCATGGACCTGCGCGGGCACGGCCTGTCGGGCGACGCCCCCTGGGAGTGGGACGCGGTCCTGGACGACATCGAGGCGGTGGCGGACCGCCTGGGGCTCGGCGCGCCGGCGATCGTCGGCCACTCGCTGGGCGGGATGCTGGCCACCGTGTGGGCCGCCCGCCATCCGGAGTGCCCGGCCGTCGTCAACCTCGACGGCCTGCGCTCGGCCGAGAACGAGCCCGCCAACTATCCCGGCATGGACCCGGCCCAGGTGGAAACGGAGCTGGCGCAGCTGAAGGCCGTGTTCGACGCACAGGAGGCCGCGATGGCCCGGCCACTGCCGCCCGAGCAGGCCGCCGCGCTTCCCCCGCGGGCCGTGGCCACCGTCGGCGGTGACCGCTACCTGCGGCCGGGCCCGCGGCTGCTGGCCGCCATACGCCATGCGCCCCTCTTCCGCGACGCCATCCCGTCGCTGCCGGCGATGCGCTGCCCCACCCTGGTGGTCGTGCCCACCCAGGACCCGCCGGGCATGCCCGGCAGCGAGCTCATGGCGGCCCTGCGCCGCGGGATACGCCGCGATCTGGCGCCCATCACCGAGGCGCACCCCCACATCCAGGTGGTGGAACTGGCCGCCAGCCACAACATGGTGCAGGAGAAGCCCGGCGACGTGGCCCAGGTGATCATTGAGTTCCTCGAGCGCCACCTACCGTGAGGCTCCGGCGGCCAGGCCGGGGGCGGGGTCAGGACAGGTGAGTGCGGACCTCTTCGAGCCGTCCGGTGAGGAAAACGCGTTCCACGTGGTTGTCGGTCATCGCCAGGGCCTCCTCGTACGCCGCGGTCGCCTCCTGCCACCGGCCCAGCCGGCGCAGGAAGTCGGCGCGGGCCGCGCTGAGGTAGCCGTACGTCGCCAACGCCGGTTCGTCGAGCAGCGGGGCCAGGGCGGCGAGGCCGGCCCGGGGGCCGTCGCGGAAGCCGATCGCGACGGCCCGGTTGAGCTCGACCACCGGGGACGGCCACAGGCGCCGCAGCACGTCGTACAGCCCGACGATCTCCGTCCAATCGGTGTCCTCCCAGGTCGCCGCCTCGGCGTGCACGGCGGCGATGGCGGCCTGCACGGAATACCTGGTCGGCGCCTGCCGCAGCGATTCGGCCAGCAGCGCGGTGCCCTCGGCGATCTGCCGGGTGTCCCACCGCGTCCGGTCCTGGTCGGGGAGCAGGACGAGCCGTCCGGCGCCGGACAAACGGGTGTCCCGGCGTGCGTCGGTGAGCAGCATCAGCGCGAGCAGGCCGGCGATCTGGCCGTCGCCCGGCAGCAGCCGGTACAGCGTGCGGGCGAGGTGGATGGCGCCGTCCACCAGGTCCTGGCGTACGAGCTCCGCGCCGACGGGCGCCGCATGGCCGGTGGTGAACACCAGGTGCACCACGTCCAGCACCGCGCTGACCCGCTCGGGGAGATCGGCACGCGCGGGAACCCGGTACGGGATCCGGGCGGTGCTGATCTTCTTCTTGGCCCGCGTGATCCGCGCCGCCATCGCGGACTCCTGGACCAGGAACGCCCGGGCCACCTCGGCCGTGGACAGGCCGCACACCAGCCTCAAGGTCAGCGCCACCTGCGCGTCGCGGGACAACGCCGGGTGGCAGCAGGTGAAGATGAGGCGTAGCCGGTCGTCGTCGACCACCGGCGGGTCGTCGCGGTCCTCCGGCCCGGCCACGACGTCGTCCACGACGAGCGACGGCAGCGCCGACCGCAGCACGGACTCCCGCCGCAGGAGGTCCTTCGCGCGGTTGCGCGCGACGGTGGTCAGCCAGGCGCCCGGCCGGGCGGGAACGCCACTGGCGGCCCAGGTGCGCAGCGCCTGCGCGTACGCGTCCTGCGCGCACTCCTCGGCGAGGTCGAGATCGCGGGCGACGCGCACCGTCGCGGCGAGCACCCTGGCCCACTCGCGACGGTGCGCCTGCGCGATCGCCTCGTTGACGTCGAGATCAGCGGATGGGTCGCGCTCGTGCCCGGACACGCGGTCAGCTCGCCTCTCGGATCGGCCGGATCTCGACCCCGCTGTGCGCCTCGGAGACCTCGGGCAGCTTCTCGGCGAGCGCGATCGCGGCGTCGAGGTCCGGCGCCTCGACCAGGTAGTAGCCGCCCAGCACCTCCTTGGTCTCCAGGAAGGTCCCGTCGGTCGGGGTGGGCCGGCCGCTCACGGTGCCGCGCAGGGTGGTCGCGGTGGTGGACGACTCCAGCTCGTGGCCGCCGAGGATCGCGTCACCGGCCGCCGCGGCGAAGGCGGCGTGGCCGGCGTGGAGGTCCTTGATCTCCTCCGGGGACCGCGCCTGCCAGAGCTGCTCGTTCCCGTAGATCAGGAGCAGGTATTTCGCCATGTCCGACATCCCATCGTTTCGAGGCCCGGTTGGCCCGACTACTCATACGACGAACGAGGCGGTCGCGAATCGATGCGCCCTCACCGTATCCGTTCGATGTCTCAGGTCGGCCGACCGGGCCGAGGGCAGGGGTGCGTAGAGTAAGCCCGCAGTGATCGAGAGTTGAGCTGATGGGACATGCCGGACGTGAAACCTGGAGTGATCGCCGGGCGCTACGAGCCGATCGAGTTGATCGGCCGGGGCGGCATGGGCGAGGTCTGGCGCGCACATGATCAGCGGCTGGACGTCCCCGTCGCGGTGAAGATCATGAATCCGCTGGCGGGTGGCATGGCGGCGGCGGAGCGGTTCGCCCGCGAGTCCAAGGCGGCGGCGCGGATCGTGCACCCCAACGTGGTGACGGTTCTGGACGTCGGGCAGGACGCGCAGCGGCACTATCTCGTCATGGAGCTGCTGACCGGCCGCAGCCTGGCCGCCGAGCTGGCCGCCCGCGGCCCGTTGCCGATCGCCGAGGCATGCCACCTGCTCAGTCACGCCGCCGCCGGCCTGGATGCCGCCCACCAGGTCGGCGTGGTCCATCGCGACGTCAAACCCGCCAACCTGCACCTGACCGGCGCCGGCATCCTGAAGGTCGTCGACTTCGGCCTGGCCCAGATGGCCGGCGACATGGCGAGGCTGACCGCGGTCGGCACCATTGTGGGCACGGCCGCCTATCTCGCCCCCGAGCAGATCGAGGGTTCCCGCGGGGAGGCCGCCACCGACCTGTACGCCCTGGGCTGCGTGGCGTACGAACTGCTGTGCGGCCGGCCACCGTTCACCGGTTCGCCGGCCGAGCTCGTCTACCGGCACGTTCACCAGCCGCCCGCCCCGCCCAGCAGCCACCGCCCGGACCTCCCGGCCGAGCTGGAGCGGCTCATCCTGGCCCTGCTCGCCAAGAACCCCGCCGACCGCCCGGCGAGCGCCGAGCAGGTACGCCAGGTCGTGGCCACGATCGCCCACGTCGCCCGTGACCGGAGGCGGCCCGCGCACCAGCCGGCGTGGGCGCCCATGCCCTCTCCCGGCGTGGCCCGGGCGGGCGACACCCGCCTCTTCGACGCACCGCCGTCCGGCACCGTGGCCGCCGGGCCGCGGCCGGGGCCGCCGGACGGGCGGCGCCTGCTCTTCCAGGTCGGCGCCGCCGTCGCGGCCATCACGGTCGTCACGTTGGGTGCGGTGATCGTGTTCTCCGGCTCCCAGGAGCCCACAGCGTCGCCGCAGCCGTCAGCGGCGCCTTCCGAGACCGCCCGCCCCTCACAACAGCCCCAGCCGTCGGCCACCCGGTCGACCGCCCGGCCCACCCCCTCGCCGACCGCCACGCGCACGCGGCCGGCGGCTCAGGACCCGCGAGCCTGGCTGGTCGCCCTCGACCAGGCCGTGAGCGACCAGCAGGCCCGAGGCGGCATCGACGACGATCTGGCCGACAAGGCGCATGAGAAGATCCGCGAAGCGGCCGAGAAGCTCGTCGAAGGCAAGCCCGGGGAAGCCCGGGAGAAGATCCGGGAGCTCGGTGAGGATCTGGCCGAGGCCAGGCGCGAGGGCGAGCTCGCCGACGGCCCGCTCACGCGATTCCTCACCCGTCACGGTCTGGTCCTCGCCGATGAGAACGCCGATGAGAACGCTGATGAGGACGCCGAAGAGTACGGTGACGACGACGACTGACGAGCCGGTGGACGGCACCGGGGGTGGAGCGCGATAGGGCTTTGCCCTACCCTGGGCGGTGGCGAGGGGAGTACTTCCCAAGCGTCGATCCGGTCAGTACGGGCGTACCGAGCGCCCCCGGACGGCCGCCCGCACCCCGGGTGAAGGAGACCTCGAACGGTTGACGTTCGAGGAGGTTCCATGTCCGTGGGGACATCTCTGGCTGCGCCCATTCAGGGCTCGATCGGCTCCGTCCAGCTGTGGTCGGTCGCCGTCGCCGTCCTGGTGGTGCTGCTCGCGGTGGACATCGTGCTGACCCGGCGCCCGCACGAGGTCCACATGCGCGAGGCCGTGGCCTGGTCGGTGTTCTACCTCGTCCTGCCGATCGCCTTCGGCGCCTACCTGTGGGGCGCCTTCGGCACGACCGTGGCGGTCGAGTTCTTCACCGGGTACGTGGTGGAGAAGTCGCTGTCGGTGGACAACCTGTTCGTGTTCATGTTGCTGCTGGCGGCTTTCGCGGTGCCGCCGGCGCTGGCCCAGCGGGTGCTCTTGTACGGGATCGTCGGGGCCCTGGTGCTCCGGGTGATCTTCATCGCGCTGGGCGAGGCCGCCCTGCAGTCGGGCACGTGGGCGTTCCTGCTGTTCGGGGCGATCCTCATCCTGACGGCGGGCAAGGTGTTGAAGGAGGCGCTGCGCGGCGGCGGGCAGGAGGTCGACATCGACGCCATGCGCAGCGTGCGGCTGCTGCGCCGTTTCGTTCCCGTCACCCGTGACTACCGCGGGTTCCGGCTGGTGGTGCGCGAGCAGGGCCGCCTGGCGATCACCCCGCTGGCCCTCACCACCGTCGCGGTCTTCGCCACGGACATCGTCTTCGCCGTCGACTCGGTGCCCGCCGTGTACGGGGTGACCGAGGACCCCTTCCTCGTCTTCGCCACCAACGCCTTCGCGCTGCTGGGCCTGCGAGCGCTGTACTTCGTGCTGCGGGGCGCGCTGACCAAGCTGCGGCATCTCAACCACGGCCTGGCCGTCATCCTGGCGCTCATCGGCGTCAAGCTGGTCCTGCACTGGGCGCACGGCATCTGGACGCAGGTCCCGGAGATCCCCACTCTGGCCTCGCTGGGCATCATCATCGCGGTCCTGGCCACGGTCACGCTCACCAGCCTGTACGCCGACCGGCGCGCCACGCCCCGCCCCGCCGATCCCCATGTGGAAGGACCGGCCGGGCACCGCTCGGACAGTCCCGCCCCGCACTGACCGCCGACGCCGATCGCGGGCCCTCGAGAAGCCGGCTCCCGCGTCGAGCGCCGCTCGAATCCTCATCAGGATCTCACGTGCCGTTCCCTACCGTGCCTCCATGCGGTCGAACACAGCGAGGTTCCATGTCCCGATCTCCGCCGCGCTCCTGGTTCTGGGGGTGGCGGTGGGGTTCGCCGCCCGCGCGCCCGCGTGGACCGCGGCGGACACGAGCGTGAGCGGGGCGGTGCAGTCGCTCCGCGGTCCGTGGCCGACAGCGGTGGCGCAGGTGCTCAACGTGGCCTTCGGCAACGTCGCGGGCGCGATCCTGGTCGCCGCTCTCGTCGCGGCGGCCGCCGTCGGGCGGTCGCGCGCCGTCCGGCGGGCGCTGGTGGTGATCGCCGCGGGGTGGGGCGTCAGCCTGGTGGTCAAGGTTTTGGTGGACCGGCCCAGGCCGGCGGCTTCGCACGCGCTGGTGCAGGGGCTCGGCCCGGACAGCTTCCCCAGCGGCCACGTGTGCCTCACCCTGTCCATCGCCGTCGCGGCCGCGCTGCTGACCAGGAAGACCCGCTGGCATCGGCCGGTCGTCGCGGCGGGTGGCCTGCTCGTGATCGGGCAGATGCTGGCGAGGGTCTACCTCGGCGCGCACTACCCCACGGACGTCCTCGGCTCGGTCGTCGTGACCCCGGCCGCCGTCCACCTGGCGACGAACGCCCGCAGGCTGGGCCCGTTCCTGCTCCGGGCGGCCGACCGCCGCAGGGCCCGCCGGGCCGGTCCGCCCAGCACGCGCCAGGTGACCATCCTGCTGCTGCACGCGTACGGCATGGGCGGCACCATCAGGACCGTCTTCAACCTCGCGAGCTCGCTCTCGGCCCACCACGACGTCGAGATCGTCAGCGTCGTCAGGGCCAAAGAACGGCCCTTCTTCCCGGTGCCGCCCGGCGTCCGCGTCACCTTCCTGGACCGACGGCCGCCCCGGCGCCGCGCGCCGCGGCTGCTGCGCAGCAGGCTCATCCCGCGGGAGGAGACGGCCTACGACAGGTTCGACCTGCGTACCGACCTCGTCCTCCTGCGCTTCCTGCGCGGACTGCGCACCGGCGTGCTGATCACCACGCGTCCCGGGCTCAATCTCGCCGCCGCCCTGCTGGCCCCGCCCGGCGTGATCACCATCGGGCAGGAGCACACCGGCTTCCGGTCGCACAAGCGCGCGGTCCAGAAAATGATCATTCGCAGGTACGGCAGGCTCGACGCGCTCGTCACCCTGACCGAGGCCGACCTCGGCGCCTACCGCGCGGCACTGGGCTCCCGCGCGCCCCGCCACCTGCTGCGCATTCCCAATGCCGCGCCGCCCGTCAGCGGCGGGCCTTCGCCCTTGACCGCCAAGACCGTCCTCGCCGTCGGCCGCCTCACCAAGGTCAAAGGGCACGACCTGCTCCTGCGGGCATGGGAGCAGGTCAGCGTCGCTCATCCCGGGTGGAGGCTGCGCATCGTCGGATCGGGAGCGGAGCGGACCCGCCTCCAGGCGCTGGCCGGCGAGCTCGGCCTCGACTCGGTCGAGCTGCCCGGCCCGTCGCGCGACGTCGGCGCCGAGCTCGACGAGGCCTCCCTCTTCGTGCTCAGCTCCCGCCGCGAGGGCTTCCCGATGGCGGTCCTGGAAGCGCTGAGCAAGGGCGTGCCCGTGGTCGCCTTCGACTGCC
Organism: Nonomuraea sp. SYSU D8015; assembly: GCF_008065375.1. Classification (GTDB taxonomy): domain Bacteria; phylum Actinomycetota; class Actinomycetes; order Streptosporangiales; family Streptosporangiaceae; genus Nonomuraea. Next base: position 182,219 of record NZ_VJYI01000003.1, on the reverse strand, counting down.
CGCACGGCCCCGGCGAGATCATCACCCACGGGCACGACGGCCTCCTCGTCCCGCCACGGGACGTCGGCGCCCTGGCCGCGGCGGTCGGCCTGCTCCTCGACGACGAGCACGAGCGCCACCGGATGGGGGAGGCGGCGCTGCGCACCTCCGGGCGGTACGACCGGGAGGCCATCGGGGGACGGTGGGCCGCGCTGCTGGCCGATCTGGAAGCGGGCCGCTGAGCACCGCCGGAAAAGCTGACAGGAGACTCTCAGGTCCCTGGGGTTGCTCTCTGTACCACCTCAGTGGCAGAAAGGCACAGATAACTGGAAAGGAGACCTACCACAATGCGATCATTAGCCCGTGTGACCATGGCGCTCTTCGCCGCCACCCTTGCCGTGCTCACCCTCGCCATGCCCGCTCAGGCCATCACAGGCGGTGAGCCCGACGGAGAGCGTCACCCGCATGTCGGATTGATCCTTTTCTATCAGCCTGACGGTCGCTTCCGATGCTCCGCGACGCTGGTCTCGCCCACCGTGCTCGTGACCGCCGCGCACTGTACCAAGGGGACGCTCGGCAAGACCTTGGTGACGTTCACGTCGGTCATCGCGAAGGAGCCCCCCGCGCCGTTCCCCGTGGCGGCCGACCCGAGCAAGGGCTACACCGCCGCCGAGATCACCCGCGCCGGCGCCCTGTCCGGCACGGCGTACTCGCACCCCGAGTACTCGGACTTCACCGACCTCGACAACTGGAACGACGTCGGCGTGATCGTCCTGGACAAGGCGGTCTCCGGGATCACCCCGGCCAAGATCGCTCCCTCCAGGTTCCTCGACGACTATCGTCCGCCGGCGCTGAGCAAGACGCTCTTCGAGTTCGTCGGGTACGGCACGGAGGTCCGCAAGCCGGTCACCGGCCCGCAGAAGCCGCAGCCGATGAGCTACCCGCTGCAGCGCCGCTACACCACCCAGCCCGGGCAGAAGCTCACCGAGCAGATCCTCCAGGCCAACGGGAACTACCACGACACCCGTGGCGGCGGGGGCACCTGCTTCGGCGACTCCGGCGGCCCCGTGTTCCTCAAGGGGCAGCTGGTCGCCGTGACCAGCTACGGCTACACGGAGAACTGCCGCTACCTCGGCGGTTACCAGCGCATCGACATCCCCGTCGTGCAGGACTGGCTGAACGGCTATCTGTAACCGTCCCAGCCGATGAGGGCCGGAGTCACGGATTCCGGCCCTCTGTCATGCGGAGGATGAGAACCCTGTCGCCGTGCGGGCCACCGGGCCTATTCTCGCCTTGTCATGGATCTTCTCGAGCGCTCGTCGCTGCTGGATGAGCGGAGCGGCGTCCTGGCGGAGGCCGCCGCGGCCGGCCACGTCGTCCTGGTCGCGGGTGAGGCTGGCATCGGCAAGTCGGCGCTGGTCAAGCGCTTCACCGAGCGGCATGCGCAGGACGCGCGCTTCCTGTTCGGAGCGTGCGATCCCCTGCTCACACCCCGGGCGCTCGGCCCGCTGCTCGCGCATCCCGGTCCGCGCGCGGCCCCGAGGCGCCGGCCGTTGCTGCTCCCCGAGCATGACCCGCAGCGACCCGCCCTTTCCTGTAATTTGCCGTACCTCTGGCGCTGCATTGAATGGCTCGGGGAAGCCCTCTCCGCCTTCTGGCGGCGGTGCAAATGTGAACGCGAAGAATCGCTGGAGTGTGGTGCCGTATTTCCCTGAGGCTGCGGGTAATTACGTATATGTGGTGCGCTCCCAGAAACGAGGATTTACCTCTGACCGGGAGATTCGGTCTGCCACGGCGATTAGTCTGAATGATGTTCAGCGCTGTATCGGCGTAATCCCGGGAGCCGGAAACCGAAGCTCATCATCCGGCCCCGTTCAATCGGGGTTCGGTCTCACTTCAGGGAGTGATCTCCGATGCTCAAGCGTTTCCTTCTCGCCGTCGCGCTGGCGGCGTCCACCCTCTTCGTCTCCGGATCCATCACCGCCGCGCAGGCCGACGCGAATGCCTGCGCACCGCCCCAGCAGTCCGGCTCCACCACCGCTCAGCGGTGTGAGTGGAGAGGCAACTGCTACTGGTGTTACTACGACGGAGACTGGCACCGCGAGTACTGCAGATAGGAGCGGCTCCGACGGCCGGCCGCTCCGGCTGCCGGCCTCGGCGCGACATCAGCGGCCCCGCGAGGCGCTCCGCCCCGCGGGGCCGCCCGTATGCGGCGGGCCATCGGTACACCGAGCCCGCCATCGCCGGGCCGATCGGCCAGTACCAAACACGCTGCCCGGCTCAGAAAACCGCAGATCAGACCCGGAATCGCATTGTCGTGAACCCTTTGGGAGCGCTCCCAACCGAGGCCCTAACAGAAGCGAAGATGACTCTGAAAAGGTTGACTCCTCCGCTGACGCGCACCTAGCGTTCCATTCGAGGACGATCCCATGACCTGGGAAGTCCGGCGCGCGCGATCCGCACCAGGGTGTTCAACCCCTTCGCAGGCGATGAGCGCCACCAGAGGCGCAAGGCCCTTCTCTCGCTTGGCGACGGGCGTCCTTTCTGCGCTACGAGGGGAATGTGTAATGGCGATGTTCGGCGTGCTCGAAACCGAGGTCATGCGGCTGTGGTCCGAGATTCTCGGTGTCGAGGTCACCTCTGCCGACCAGGACTTCTTCGAGTTGGGAGGTCAGTCCCTGGCAATGGTCCAGTTCCTGGCGATGGTGGAGGCCGAGTTCCGGATCGAGTTGCCGGTGGAGGTGCTCTTCGTCGAAGGACTGACGGTCGCACAGGCGGCGCGAGCGATCGAGGAGTCCCGGACCCCGGCCGCGACCGGGGAGCCCTCTTGACGACGATCATCATGGTCACCCACGGCACGCATGGCGATGTCCTGCCGTTCGTGGGCCTGGGGCGGATCCTGCGGGGGCGGGGGCACCGGGTGGAGATCCTCACGCATGCCCCCTTCGAGACGGTGGCCCGGCGGGAAGGGCTGGAGTTCACGGCCATCGACACCGAACACGACTACGAGCGCTACCTGGCAGACGCGCCGATGCTTCTCGGCACCGGGATGGACCGCTGGCGGCGCTTCTACGACGCCATCGGGCTGTTCGACCAGATCAGGTTCGAATGCGAGGTCCTCAAGGCCCGTCATGTGCCCGGGGAGACGGTATTCGTGGGGCGCCACACCACGGCGATCTCGACGCTCTTCGCCGGCGAGGCGCTGGAGGTGCCGACCGCGTGGGTGGCCGTGACGCCGGTGCAGTACATGTCCGAACGTCCTGCCGTGCACATGTACCGGGAGACCATGAGCGACCGGCTCGACGCCGTGCGCGCGGTGCTCGGTCTGGCGCCGGTCGACGACTGGGCCTCCTGGTTCACCTCGGCCCGGCTCCACCTGGGGTTGTGGCCGGAGTGGTTCGACCGGGCCGGGGTGGCCGCGCCGTCCCGTGCGCTCCTGACCGGGGCGCCCTACGGCGACGACGCCTTCCTGGAGCCGGTTCCGCCGGAGGCCGAGCGCCTGCTCGACCGCGGCGCGGTGATCGTGACCGGCGGGACGGGCCGCATGATCCACGAGCGGTTCTACGCGGCCGCCGTGGCGGCGTGTGCGGCGGCGGAGGTGCCCGCCCTGGTCGTGGCCAGGCATCGTGACCTGGTGCCCGACTGGCTGCCCGCGGGCGTCTCCTGGTTTCCGCGCCTGCCCTTCCACCAGGTCATGGCGCGTGCCGGGGCGGTGCTGCACCACGGCGGCATCGGCACCGTCGTCAGGGCTGTGGCCGCGGGGGTACCGCAGGTGCTGCTGGCGCATGGTTTCGATCGTTCCGACAACGGCATGCGCCTGGCCAGGCTCGGGCTCGGGTCCTGGCTGCCCGAGCGGCGGTGGACCCCGGAGGAGATCGTCCCCCTGCTGCGTGCCGCTCTGACCGCCGACGGCTACCGCGAGCGGGTGGCCATGTACGCGCAGGCCGCGCAGCCGGGGCTGCGGGCGGCCGCCGAGGCCATCGAAGATCTGCTGAGCGTCTGACTCGGCCGGACTCTTACCGGAGTTGAACCATGCCACTTTTGGGAGCGCTCCCAAGCGTCGTTGAATTATTCGAGCGCCAGGCGGCGAGCACACCGGACCGGATCGCCCTCGTCGCCGGCGACGAGCGCCTGACGTACGCCGCGCTGGAGGCGGCCGTGGACCGGCTGGCCGCCCGGCTCACCGCGGCCGGAGCGGGACCGGGCACCCTCGTGGGGATCTGCGCGGGCAAGTCGGCGGCCTCCGTGGCGGCGATGCTCGCCGTCCTGAGGACCGGCGCGGCCTACCTGCCGCTCGACCCCGCGCACCCGGCGGCCCGCATCGGGCTCGTGCTCGCCGACTCGGGCGCGCGGCTGCAGGTGACCGCGGGCGAGCCCGTCACGACCACGGTGCCGGCACTGCGGCTGGAGGAGGAGGTGCCGCCGCAGCGGCTTCCCGCCGGTACCGGAGACGCGGAGCCGCCTGCTGCGGCACGGGTCCCCACCGTGCCCCAGGACCCCGCGTCACCGGCGTACGTCATCTACACCTCGGGCTCGACCGGCCGCCCCAAGGGGGTGATGGTGTCGCACCGGGCGCTGGCCAACCTCCTCGCCGGCATGCGCGAGCTGGTGGCGTCGACGGCGGAGGACGTCTGGCTCTCGGCCGCCTCCCTCACCTTCGACATGTCCGTGCCCGAGATCTACCTGCCGCTCGTCACCGGAGGCCGGCTGGTCCTCCTCGATCCCAAGGCCGCGATCCTCGGGAAACGGCTCGCCGCGCTGATCGAGCGCGAGGGTGTGACCCACATGCAGGCCACCCCGTCGGGCTGGCGGGTCCTGCTGCACGCCGGGTTCCGCAATCCGCGGCTGACCGCGCTGATCGGCGGCGAGGCGCTGCCCGCGGCCCTGGCCAGGGACCTGCGCCCCCGGGTGGGACGGCTCGTCAACATGTACGGCCCGACCGAGGCGGCCGTCTGGGCCACCTCGTGGGAGGTGCCGCACGAGCCCGAGACGATCTCGATCGGCGACCCGCTGCCCGGCGCCACGATCCACGTCGTGGACGACCGGCTGAATCCGGTCAGCGAGGGCGAGCTCGCCATCGGCGGGGTGGGTGTGGCCAACGGCTACCTCGGCCGGCCGGCCCTGACCGCCGAGCGCTTCGTCCCCGACCCGTACGGCGAGCCCGGCGGCAGGTTGTACCTGACCGGCGACATCGTCCGGCGCACGGACGCGGGCCTGGAATTCCTGCGCCGAGCCGACACCCAGGTGAAGGTGCGCGGCCACCGGGTGGAGCTCGGCGAGGTGGAGGCCGCCATGGAGGAGCTTCCCGGGGTGCGGCAGGCCGTGGCGGCCGTGTCCCGCGACGCCCTGGTGGCGTTCGTCGTCGGCGACTGTCCCGGCCTGCGCACCCGGCTGACCGCGGTCCTGCCCGCGTACATGGTGCCGACCCGGGTGATCCCCCTGGACTCCCTGCCCCTCACCCCCAACGGAAAGATCGATCGGCGCGCTCTGGAGGAGAAGGCGTGAGCGACGTGCTGGTGGTTGTCAACGACGAAGAGCAGTACTCCGTCTGGCCCGCGGACCGGGAGTTGCCTCCCGGCTGGCGGACCACCGGCTTCGCCGGGACCCGTGAGGAATGCCTGGCGCACATCGAGACCGTGTGGACCGACATGCGTCCCCTGAGCATGCGCGGCGGGGGGTGAGGCGGCGTGGACTCCAACGTGGTCATCGTGGGAGCGGGCCTGGCAGGCCCCTTGCTGGCGAACCTGCTCGCGCGGCGGGGATACCGGGTCGACCTGGTCGAGCGCCGCCCCGACCCCCGCTCGGCCCGGCACGACGGCGGCCGGTCCATCAACCTGGGCATGTCGGCCCGGGCGATCGCGGCCCTGCGCGACGTGGGCCTGTGGCAGGAGGCCCAGCGGCTGTCCGTGCCCATGCGCGGCCGCATGGTGCACACCGCCGGCAGGCGGCCGGCGTTCTACCCCTACGGCAAGGATCCGTCGCAGATCCTGCACTCCATCAGGCGCGACGCGCTGGTCTGCCTGCTGGTCGAGCACGCGGAGAAGCAGCCCGGCGTGCGGCTGCGCTTCGAGACCCGGTGCGCGGCCGTCGACAGGGACGGCGCCGCCGTCACCCTGGAGGACGGCGAGGAGCTCGCCGCGGACTTCGTGGTCGGCGCCGACGGCGCGTCCTCGCTGGTCAGGACCGAGATGCAGCGTGGCCTGCCGGCCGACTTCAGCCGCGAGTACCTCGAATGGGGCTACAAGGAGGTCACCATCCGCGCCAGGCCCGGCGGCGGGCCCGCGGTGCCTTTGGAGGCCCTTCACATCTGGCCCGGCGAACGCGGTCTCGGGGTGGCCCATCCCAACATCGACAACAGCCTGACCTGCACGCTCTTCCTGCCGCGCGACGAGACGCCGGACCCGGTGTCCGAGGCCTTCCCCCACCTGGCGGAGCTGGTGCCCGACCTCGACGAGCAGGCGTCCGCCGCGCCGATGGGGCACCTCACGACCGTACGCACCGCGCCGTGGCGCCACCGGGACACGATGGTCCTCGTCGGCGACGCCGCCCACGCCGTCTACCCGTTCTACGGCCAGGGCATGAACGCCTCGTTCGAGGACTGCCTCGCCCTCGACCGCATGCTGGCCCGGCATCCGCTCGACCGGCAGGCCGCCTTCACGGCCTACGAACGCTCCCGCAAGCCGCACACCGACGTGCTGGCCGAGCTGTCGGCACAGAACTTCCTGGAGCTCCGCGACGGCATGCGCTCGCCGTTGCGCCTGGCCAGGAAGCGCCTCGACCTGCTGCTGCACAAGGCGTTGCCCGGCACCTGGGTGCCGCTGTACACGCTCGTCTCGCACACCACCGTGCCCTACGGCGACGCGCTGCGGCGCGCCCGGCGCCAGGACCGGGTGGCCGCCGCGCTGGCCGCGACCGGGATGGGCCTGGGCGTCGCCGGCCTGCTCACCGCGCTCGGACGACGCTCCGGGAGGACCCCCCGATGATCAGACATCCGCACGACGACTCCCTCGTCCTGTTCGACCCGGCCGACCTGGAGCCGGACCTCGCCCCCCACCCCCTGATCGGCGAGCACCAGGCCGACCTGCGGGCCGTCGTCGCATGGGCGCGTGCCTACCTGTGCCGGCCGCACGCGGAGCTGGGCCGGCGCGGGCCGGTGTGCCCGTACGCGCAGGCGTCGCTGGACCGCGGGGGTTTCCTGCTGGGCGTCCAGCCGGGCGGTGGCCACACCGTCGAATCCCTGAGCGCCCTGCTGGAGCCCTACCGCGACTGGTTCCTCGACCTCGCCCCGCGGGGCGGACCCGCCACGCAGGTGACGACCATCCTCGTCCTGCTGCCCGGCATGCGTGACGCGCGACAGGTGATCGACGCCGCGCAGCGCCGGCTCAAGGACGCCTACGTCGGCCGCGGACTGATGATCGGGGAGTTCCACGACGGGCCGCCGGACAAGGCCGGGTTGTGGAACCCCGGCTTCCGCCCGCTGCACAGCCCGGTCCCGATGCTGGTGATCAGGCACATGGTGCCGACCGACCTGCCCTTCCTGCTCTCCGACGAGACGCACCTGGCCGCCTATCACGACGTGTTCGGCGGGCAGGTGCCCGGGCACCTGCGGGATCTGGTGGCCAAGCCATGACGGCCACGAGCTTCCCGCTGACGCCCGCCCAGGAACGGCTGTGGTTCCTTCACCAGGCCGGGCAGGACCCGTCCGGCTACCAGGTCTGGGACGGGCACCGGCTACGCGGCCCCCTGGACCCCGGCCGGCTGGGCCTGGCGCTGAACCGCCTGGCCGCCAGGCACGAGGCGCTGCGCACGGGACTGGCCGACGAGGGGGACGGGCGTCCGGTCCAGATCGTGAGCGACGAGGTCCACGTGGACCTGGAGCTCGTGGAGGTCCCCGACGAGGCCGCGGCGCACGCGGTGTGCGACACGTTCGTGGGGCGGCCGTTCACGCTCGGCCGGGCACCGCTCATGCGGGCGCTGCTCGTCCGGCTCGCGCCGGACGACCACGTGCTCGTGTTGTGCCTCCACCACGCGGTCTGCGACGGGCGCTCGCTGCAGATCCTCTTCACCGAGCTGTACGGCCTGCTGGCCGGGACCTTCGAGCCCGCCGCGCCCGCCGTCCCGTTCTCCGAGTACGTCGCCTGGCTCGGCGGGGGCAGCCGGGAACGTGCTCGGGCCGCCCGCGACTACTGGCGTTCCCGGCTGGCCGGGGCACCCTCCCTGCTGGGCCTGCCGACCGACCGGCCCCGCCCCGCCGTACCGAGCGGGCGCGGCGCGCGGCATCGCTGGACCCTGCCCCCGCACCTGCGCGCCGGCCTGGTGGAGGGCGCGCGCAGGAACAGGACGACGCTGTTCGCCATGGTGCTGGCCGCCCTGGGCGTGACCCTGGGCAGGTGTGCCGACCAGGACGACGTCGTGATCGGATGCCCCGTGGAGGGCCGCACGGCGCGGGAGTTCGGGCAGACGGTCGGCATGTTCGCCAACACCGTCGCGCTGCGGCTGGATCTCGGCGGCGACCCGACCGTGGCGGATCTCCTCCGGCGGTGCAGGCGTACCGTGGCCGAGGCCCTCGCGTACGGGGGCACGCCGTTCGACGAGGTCGTGGAGCTGGCCGGAGGCCGCCGCGACCTCAGCCACAACCCGCTCTTCCAGGTCATGCTCGTCATGGATCACGTGGACGACCGCCCGCGGACGGCCGGTGACCTGCTGATCGAGCACTGGGAGCTGCCCGCCCCGGAGGCCCGCTTCGACCTCACCCTGTTCGTCACCGCGGGTGACGACGTCGAGCTGTACCTCGACTACGCCGCCGACCTGTTCGACACGGAGACCGCGGCGGCCCTGGCGGGTCACCTGACCACCGCCGTCGAGGCCCTCACCGGCGAACCGGACCTGCGGGTGAGCCGGATCTCCTTCGACGCCGCGGCGGGCCGCGCCGCACCGCCCGCGCCGCCGTCCGGGGTCTGGGACAGCGTGGCGGATCTGATCGTGCGGCAGGCCGAGCGGTCCCCGGACCGGCCCGCGGTCCTGGCCGAGGGGGAGTGCCTGTCGTACGGCGAGCTGGTGTCCCGGGCGCGTGAGATGGCGGCGCGGCTGAAGCCGCTCGCCGGGTCCGGTGACGGGCGTGCGGTGGTCGGCGTCTCGCTCCCCGCGGGGCCGGACGGGATCGCCGCCGTCGTCGGCGTCCTTCTCGCCGGAGCCGCGTACCTGCCGCTCGACCCCGGTCATCCGCCTGCCCGGGCGGCGCTGCTGCTGCGTCAGGCGCAGGCGGTCGCGGTGGTCGCGCCGCCCGGCAGGCTCGCCGAGCTGCGTGCGTTCGCGGGGGCGAAGGTACCGGTGTCCGGCGGCACCGCGGGCTCAGCCGGCGACCACCGGGTGCGGCCCGGCGGCGGCGTCGAGCGGTCGGCCGGCGGCCACCGGGTTCGGCCCGGCGACCCGGCGTACGTGATCTTCACTTCGGGGTCGACGGGCACGCCCAAGGGCGTGCTGGTGCCGCACGGCGCCGTCGCGGAGTTCACCCGGTCGTTCGTCGACGTGCACGGCTTCGGGCCGGAGCACCGGGTGCTCATGTTGCCGCCGCTCACCTTCGACGCCTCGGTCGGCGACCTGTTCCCCGTGCTCACCTCCGGCGGCGCCCTCGTCATCCATCCCGAGCCCGCCCGGCTGGACGGCGCCGAGCTCGTGCGTTTCTGCGCCGAGCACGGCGTCACCGCCGTCGACGCGCCCGTGGCGTTGTGGCGGCGCTGGGTGGCCGACCTGGCGGAGACGGGTGTCCCCGAGAGCTGGCCGGTCGAGATCATGATGGTCGGCGGCGAGGAGGTGCCGGTCGAGGACGTGCGTACGTGGCAACGCGTGACACGCGGCAGGTGCGCCTTGTTCAACCACTACGGACCCACCGAGGCCACGGTCTGCGCCACCGTGCACCGCATCGGCGGCGCCGACGAGCTCGGCGACCTGGGCCGGGTGCCGATCGGCACGCCCCTGCCGCACGTGCGCGCCCGCGTCCTGGACCGGTCGGGGCGCGCGGTGCCGACCGGCGGCGTGGGCGAGCTGCACCTGGGCGGGGCCGGCCTGGCCGAAGGGTACGTGCGCGAGCCCGCCCTGACCGCGGCGGCCTTCGTGCCCGACCCGGAAGGGCCCGCCGGGGCGCGCCTGTACCGGACGGGCGACCTGGCGCGGGTACGGCCGGGCGGCGCGATCGAGTTCCTGGGCAGGCGCGACCGCCAGGTGAAGATCCGGGGCCACCGGATCGAACCGGCCGAGGTCGAGCACGCCATCATGGCGCACCCGTCCGTCACCGACAGCGCCGTCGTCGTCTCGGGGGACCGGCTCGTCGCCTACGCGGCGACCGGCGCGCCGGAGGTGACGCCGGGCGCGTTGCGCACCTTCCTGCGCGAACGCCTGCCCGGATACCTGGTGCCGGCGGCGCTCGTGACGGTCGCCGCCATCCCGCGCACCACGCACGGGAAGGTGGACCCGGCCGCGCTGCCGCCCCTGCGGGGACCGGGGGGAGAGGCCCCCGCGAGCAGCACGGAGTCGGTGCTGGCCGCGGTGTGGCAGCGGGTCATCGGCGTGCGCGACGTGCGCAGGTCGGACAACTTCTTCGAGGTGGGCGGGCACTCGCTGCTGGCCGCCCGGGTGGTGGCGGAGGTCAAGCGGGAGCTCGGCGTGGACGTGTCCCTGCGGGCCGTGCTCGAGACGGCCGACCTCGCCGAGTTCGCCGCCGTCGTGGAGGGCGGGGCCGAGCAGGAGCACCTCGACCTGGAACCGTTCGCCGTACTGCCGCCCGATCTCGCCGTGCGGCCGGCGACCGCATCCCGGGCACGGCGCGGCCCGGCGATCCTGCTGACCGGGGCCACCGGCTTCCTCGGCGCCCACCTCGTAGGCGAGCTCCTGGCCCGCACCGACGCCGAGATCGTCTGCCTCGTCAGGGCCGCCGACGAGCACCACGCCCGGCAGCGGGTGCTGGACAACCTGCGGGTCCACGGGGTGGACGCTCCGCCGGGCATGCTGCGCGGGCTGCCCGGCGATCTGGGCTCGGCCCGGTTCGGCCTGGACGAGGAGCGGTTCGCCGAGCTGGCCGGCGCGGTGGAGGCCATCTGCCACAACGGCGGGCGCGTGAACTTCTACGAGAGCTTCCACCGCCTGCGCCCGGTGAACGTCGGCGGCACGGTCGAGGCCCTGCGGCTGGCCGCACTCGGCGGCGCCCGCCTGCACGTCGTCTCCACCCTCGATGTCTTCCTTGGCCGGGCCCACCGGGACGGGGTCGTGGACGAGACGACCGCCCCCGACGATCCGGCCGGCCTGGAGACGGGCTACGACCAGAGCAAGTGGGTGGCCGACCGGCTGGCGCGCCGGGCCCGGGACGAGGGCCTGCCGGTCGTGGTGCACCGCCCGGCGCGGGTCGGCGGGCACAGCGGGACCGGCCTGGGCAACGCCGGCGACTACTTCGGCCGCCTGCTGGCCACGTGCGTCCGCCTCGGCATGGTGCCCGACCTGCCGGCCGAGGAGGACCTGGCACCCGTGGACTACGTCGCGGCGGGCATCGCCCATCTGATCAACGATCCCGCCGCGGCCGGCGACTTCCACTATTTCAACGGCGCGACGATCTCGTACCGGGAGATCGCCGAGGCGATCGGAGCCGAGTGCGTGCCCTGGGACACGTGGCGGGCGCGGGCCGGTGAGCTGGGCACGGACAGTCCGATGGCGCCGTTCGCGGCGGTGCTGTCGGGGGCGGCCCCGCAGTTCCGGCGGCCCGCCTTCGACTGCCGTCACACCGAGCGGGTCCTCGCCCGCGCCGGGATCGTGTGCCCGCCCGCGGACGGCGCGCTCGTCCGGCGCTACGCCGATCGCCTGGCCGAGGCGGTGCACGCGTGAACATCGTCAGATTCGCGCTCATCTGGACGGCGTCGCTGCTGTCGTCCGTCGGCTCCAGCCTCACCACGTTCGTGCTGGGCGTCTGGGTGTACCAGAGCACCCGGTCGCCGACGGAGTTCGCGCTGGTCGTGCTCAGCGGCATGCTCCCGGGCATCCTCATCGGGCCGTTCGCCGGGGTGATCGTCGACCGGTTCGACCGGCGCCGGGTGATGATCGTCACCGACTGCCTGGCGGCCCTGTCGACGGCCGCCGTCGCCGCCCTGATCTGGACGCAGGCGCTGGCCGTGTGGCACGTCGCCCTGGCCGGCGCCGTCAGCGGCGCGTGCGGCGCCTTCCACCTGACCGCCTACCAGGCCATGACGCCGCTGCTGATCCCCGAACGGCACCTGGGCCGCGCCAACGGGCTCATGCACCTGTCCACCGGCATCCAGATCGCCGCGCCCGTCCTCGGGGCCACGCTCCTGGCCACGGTCGGGATGGCCGGGGTGGTGGTGCTGGACCTGGCCACCTTCGGCGCGGCCATGCTGGCCCTGCTGCTGATCCGGCTGCCCGCCGCGGTGCTGCGGCCCAACGCCGCCGCCGAGCGGACTGCCGTACTGGAGGATCTCGGGTCGGGCATGCGCCACCTGCGTGCCCGGGCCGGGCTGGGGGCGCTGGTGGCCGCGCTGACCGGCTTCAACTTCACCTTCGCCGTCGCCGGGGTGCTGGTGCAGCCGCTCATCCTGTCCTTCGCCGACCCCGGGGTGCTGGGCGTGCTGATGTTCGCGGGAGGCGCGGGCATGTTCGCCGGCAGCCTCGTCATGGGCGCCTGGGGCGGGCCGCGCCGGAAGATCACCGGGATGACGGCGTTCATGGCGCTCGGCGGGGTCTTCCTGGTGCTGCACTCGCTGAGTCCCTCGCCGCTGCTGGTGGGTGTGGCCGCCGCCGGGTTCCTGTTCACGTTGCCCGTGGTGAACGGCTGCGCGCACGCCGTGCTGCAGAGCCGTATCGCGCCGGCCGTACTCGGGCGGGCCATGGGCACCGTGCACACGCTGGGATCGGCCGCCGTCCCCGTCGGGTACCTGCTGGCCGCGCCCGTGGCCGAGCACCTGCTGAACCCGGCGTTGTCGCCCGGCGGGGCGCTCGCGGGCAGCGTGGGCCTGATCGTCGGCGTCGGCGAGGGGCGCGGGATCGCCTTCGTCCTGCTCCTCGACGGGCTGCTCCTGCTGGCCATGGCCGCCGCCCTGGCGGCGCTGCCCGCCCTGCGCCGGCTGGATCGCCGGCCGGTCCCCGTCCCCGTCGCCTGAGAGGACCCCATGCCCATCGACCTGCCACCCCACGAGGTGGCCGCATTCCGCCGGGGCGAAGCCCCGGCGCCGATGCTGGACCTGATCGGCCTCATGGCCTGCCACGCCATCGGGGCCGCGCGCTCGCTGGGGCTGTTCGACGCGCTCGCCGCCGGGCCGTTGACCACGGACGAGCTCGCCGAGGCCGTCGGCGCCGCCCCCGACGGGCTGGACCAGCTGCTCGGACTGCTGCGTGCCACAGGGTACGTGGAGCGCCGCGACGGCCGGCACGCCAACACGCCCGCGACGGCGGCCTGGCTCTGCTCGACCTCGCCCGTCGACTACGGGCGGATCCTCGGCCTGTGGCAGGCCATCGTGGAGGAGCAGTGGGCCGGACTGGCCGCCGCCGTGCGCTCGGGGACCCCGGCCGGCGGCTTCTACACCTGGCTCGCCGGCCGCCCCGACCTGTCCTCGGCCTTCCACGACCTGCAACGCGGCCTCGCCGAGTGGCTGGCGGAGGAGGTCGTCTCGCTGGTGCCGCTGCCGGAGGCCAGCAAGAGCCTGCTCGACCTGGGCGGCGGCCACGGGTCGTACGCAGAGGCGTTCTGCCGGGCGTACCCCGGGCTGTCCGGCACGATCGTCGACAGCGCCGTCGCGGAACGCTCCGACGGGAACCTGACGTGGCGGGCCGCCGACCTGCTCACCGCCGACCTGCCGGGCGAGCAGGACGTGACCGTGCTCTTCAACGTGCTGCACGGGTTCGGCGCGGCCGACGCGGCCGCGCTGGTCACCAAGGCGGCGGGCACGCTGCGGGCGGGAGGCCTGCTGATCGTCCTGGAGAGCATGTCCGAGCACCGGGGCAACGCCGCCGACCTCGCCTTCAGCGCGGGATTCTCGCTCAACCTGTGGCACACGCAAGGAGGCGGCCTGCATGCGCCGGACACGATCCGGGGGTGGCTGGAGGCGGCCGGATGCACCGCGGGCCCCTGGCGGGAACTCACCCGCTCACCGGCGCACGCCCTCCTGACGGCCAACAAGGTAGCCGATCAGAGCTGATCCGTGGGCCCGGGACCGGTTGATCCCGGCCGGACCGGTGACCCGGTCCGCGTCAGGCCACGTGCTCGGCCGCGGTGCGCGCCGCCATCCGCCGTTCGAACCACACCGAGGTGAACGGCGGCACGGCGCACGCCAGGCCGAGCACCACTGCGCCCCGGCTCCAGCCCGCCTCCCGCGCCGAGAGCACCACACCGGCCGCGTACAGCAGGAACAGCGCCCCGTGGATCGGCCCGAACACCTTCACCCCGAGTTCACCGGTCGCGATCACGTACTTGAAGAACATCCCGACCAGCAGTCCCGCCCACGAGCACGCCTCGGCCACCGCCACGACTCGAAACCAGCGCAGCACACTCCACCCCTTCTCCGGTACCGGGCGTACTCTACAAGCTGTAGAGGACAGTACGGGACGCGGGTGCGGCAGACGGCCTGTCTCCTACAGGGGGCTGATCGCCCGGTCCCTGGCGGACGTGACGATGCTCCACGGCACCTCGGGCAACGGGAGCCGGTCCGACCCCGGATCCAGGAGCAAGGAGCCGGCCGGTAACCGCGGCGAGTTGGCCGCCACCACCCTGCCCTCGGCGTTCACCAGCGTGATCTGCGTGGGGCTCGCGGCCAGCACGCCGAGCAGCAGCGCCTCGAACCTGGCCGCCCGCACGTCGGCGCCCACCACGCCGAGGAAGCGGCCGTCCACCTCGGCGGGCGCGGTGAACGTCAGCATGTAGGTGTCGGTGCCGCCGTAGTCGACATACGGGCCGACGATGTGGCGGCGGCGGGTGCGCTCGGGCACGGCGAACCATTCGGCGGCCGTGTAGTCGTAGAAGTCGAGGCTCTCCGGGTCGAGGTCCACGTCGAGGAAGATCGGATCCTGTTCGGGCGGCACCTGCCACCACTCCAGCCACCGCCGGCGGTCGGCCAGCACGCCGGGCGCCACGATGACGCCCGCCCCGGCCACCACCTCGTGCGTCCTGCTCAGGCAGGCGAAGATCTCGGGCCGGACCGCGGCCAGGTCGGCGCTGGCGAAGGAGCCGGAGGCGCGATAGCACGCCACGACGCTCGCCAGGATGCGATCCAGCGAGCTGAAGATGTCCGCGACGATCGTGTGGACCCGCTCCGCCACCTGGCCGACGTGCCGATCGCTCATCGTTGCCTCCTCACTCGGATGCGACGAGCCGCCAATGGAACTCCATCAGACGCTCTATCCCCTTGTCGATGTGTTCCTCGGTGAGCGACCTGGCTCTGTCGGGGTCGCGGGCCTCGATGGCGTCGATCACCTGGCTGTGGCTGCGCACCACCTCCTGCGGGTCGACGGCCTCCCCGTACGGGAGCCAGAGCAGCTCGCCCACCTCGGCCTGGATGTCGATCTCGGCGCGCGTCAACCGTACGGACTGGGCGGCGGCGGCGACCTCGATGTGGAAGCGGCCGTCGGCGCGGCGGCGCTCGCCCACGGAGGCGGCCGCGTCCAGGCGGGCGACGAACTGGCGCAGGCGCGTGACGTTGTCGGCGGAGGCCCGCAGCGCGGCCAGCCGGGCGGCGGTGCCGGCGATCGCGGAGCGGTAGTCGCCGATCTCGCGCAGCTCCGAGGTGCTGAGCTCACGCAGGCGGCGCCGCAGCCGGGCCGTGGACGGGTCGGCGGGCGCGAGCACGAACGTGCCGCCGCCGCGCCCCCTGCGGGTCTCGACCAGCCCGCGCTCGCGCAGGGCGGCCAGGGCCGCGCGCAGCGTCACGGTGGAGACGTTGAGCGCGTTCGCCAGCTCCAGCTCGGCGGGGAGCTGGTCGCCGTCGGCGATCAGGCCGAGCGCGATCGCCTCGGCCAGCCGGCGCACCACGACCTCCACCCGGCCGGAGCCGTCATCGAGCGGGGCGAAGACCGCCGCCTTGGGGAGCTGACTCACGTGGTCCAGCATATTGCCTTTTGAAATATGAACTCATAGTTTTAAGCGCAACCCACGGTAGGGAGGCCACATGCCGGATCCCGAGAAGAGGTTCGCCGAGGAGTGGCGCAACGCCGCCTACAACTGCTTCTCCTCAGGCCACAAGTTCTGCCGCGAGGTCTGCCCGGTCATGCAGGTCACGCGGAACGAGTCCTGGAGTCCCACCGCCTTCCACGCCAACGTCGTGGCGATGGAGAAGGGCGAGCTCGAGGTCGCGGACGTCGCGGCCGACTACGTCAACTGCACCGGATGCGGCGCGTGCGAGCTGCGCTGCCCCAACTCGCTGTTCACCGGCGACTTCTACCGCTTCCGCACCCGCACGGTCGACCTGGTCAAGGCCGTGCGCGGGCTGGCCGTCTCGCAGGGCGTGCACCAGCCGGGCTGGCAGCGCTGGAACCTGCTCACCGACGAGCGCAGGCACGAGCCGGTGCTGAACGGCACCCCCATCGAGCAGGAGCGGGTGCGCGACTGGGCCGACGGGCTGGACCTGCCGATCGGTGGGGAGACGATCTTGTTCGTCGACTGCGAGGCGGCCTTCTACCGCACGTCGGTGCCGCGCGCGGTGGCCCGGATCCTCAATCTCGCCGGCTACAAGTTCGGGCTGATGAACGAGCAGTGGTGCTGCGGCGGCCCGGCGGCCGAGATGGGCTACGAGGAGCAGGCGCGCAGGTTCGCCCAGCACAACCTGGACGACTGGCGGGCGGCCGGGGTGCGGCGGGTGCTGGTGCTCGACCCGCATGACTACATCACGTTCACCGAGGACTATCCGAAGTACTTCGGCGACGCCTACGACATCGAGATCGTGCTGGTCGTGGAGCTGCTGGCCGAGCTCATCAGGGAGGGCAGGCTGACGCCGCACGTCCCGGTCGAGCGTACGGTGACCTACCACGACCCGTGCCGGCTCAGCAAGCGCAAGGGCGTCTGGCGGGAGCCGCGGGAGATCCTGCGGGCGATTCCCGGGGTGACCTTCCATGACGTGGACCGGGTGACGCAGTGGTCGTACTGCTCGGGCGGGGGCGGCGGGCTGCCCGTCGAGAAGCCGGAGCTGACCGCGAAGATCAGCGAGCACCGGGTCGGGAAGGCGGCGGAGCTGGGCGTGGACACGCTGGTCAGCGCCTGCCCGTGGTCGGAGCGGCCGTTGTCGGAGGCCGGCAAGGCGCGCTCGATCGACGTCGTGGACCTGCACGAGCTGCTGGCCGAGTCGCTGGGGGTGGCCCCATGAGCGCGCCGGAGGTGGCGTCATGACCGTCCTGCTCGGCGACCCCGTGCTGGAGGAGCTCCGGCAGATTCTCGGCACCGACCACGTGCTGACCGGCAAGGCCGACCGGCTCAACCGGGCACGCGTGCCCGCGCCGTTCCCCGTGCACCGGTGGGCGGAGCGCATGCCCGACCTGGTCGTGCTGCCGGCCTCCACCGAGGAGGTCGCGGAGGTGCTCAGGCTGGCCAACAGCCTGCGGATCCCGGTCGTGCCGCGCGACGGCGGCACCGGCCTGACCGACGGCGCGGTGCCGCTGCGTGGCGGCATCGTCGTCGACGTCAAGCGGATCAACCAGATCAAGGAGATCGACCTCGACAATCGCACCTGCACGGCCGGCACCGGCATCAACGCGCTCAAGCTCAACGAGGTCCTCGCCCGGCACGGCCTGATCTATCCGGACGATCCGGCGTCCTACCCGTGCTCGCTCGTCGGCGGCAGGATCGGCACCAGCGGCTGGTCGCTGATCGGCTCCCGCTACGGCCACACCCGTGACCTGGTGCTCAGCTTCGACCACGTGCTGCCGACCGGCCGGGTCATCCACGTCGGCGACGGCATCGGGCGGAAGATCACCAAGAGCTCCAGCGGGTACCAGCTCAAGCACCTGTTCATGGGGCATCAGGGCACGCTCGGCATCGCCACCGAGGCGACGCTGAAGCTGTTCCCGAAGCCGGAGGCGGAGTTCTCGCCGTTCTGGGCGTTCGAGGACTACGACACCGCCTACCGCGCGGTCGGGGCGCTGGCGCGGGCGGGCGTGGCCACGTTCGCCGGCGCGGTGCTGTTCGACGAGTGGAAGGTCGACTACCTGCGGCGCGACGACGAGGCCTACATCCCGCAGCCGTCGTCGGTGAAGGCACTGGTGTGCGCCGCACTGTACGGCTACGAGGACGAGGTCCGGGCCGGCGGCAGGAGGCTGCTGCGCATCGCCCGCTCGCTCGGCGCCCGCTACCTGGGCGACGAGATCTCCGAGGGCGACTGGGCGGCCCGGCACGACAGGTACGCCACGCCGCTGCACGGCCGCACCCGGTCGGGCCAGGTCGTCCCGATGAGCTGGCACTGCGAGGACGCCTCGATCAACTACACGAACCTGCCCGCCGTACGGCTGGCCTGGCACGAGATCGCCGACCGGCTCAGGCGGGAGAGCGACGTGTTCGACGACTGGGGCATGTTCGCCTACACCAACGGCGCGACCGGCGCCGACTACCTCACCGAGATCGACATCGGCATCTGGGAGCAGCGGCTCGACGACGCCGCCTGGGCGGCGTGGGTGCGGGCCAAGCGCGACCTCGCCGCCGTGGCGCTGGCGCACGGCGGCTCGATCAGCGCCTGCCACGGCTCCTGCCGCGAGGGCGAGGTGGACCTGGTGCCCGCCGAGCTCGGTGGCGGGTACGACGTAATGCTCGACATCAAACGGGCCATCGACCCGAACAACATCATGAACCCCGGCAAGTACCTGCTCGACCAGGCATACGCGGAGAAATCGTGAAATATCGCTATCAGGAGGAGATGTCGCCTCCACCGGTCCAGCGGGTGACCGACGTCGCGATCACCCGGTTCGAGCACGTCTTCGAGGTCGAGCCCGGCCTCATGACCGAGCACGTGACGCAGCAGACCTTCCCCAACTGGGACACGCTGCGCCTGGTCCGGTCCCGGGCCGACCACCTGGCCTGGATGCACCGGCACTTCGCGGACAAGGTGATCTCCGGCGAGGAGTTGCTCGATGACCTCGACGAATGACGCCCCGCTGAGCCGCGACGCGGGGGACGACGCCCGGCTGGCCGACCTCGGCTACACCTCCGAGTTCCGCAGGGACATGAGCCTGTGGGCCAACTTCTCCCTCGGCTTCACGTACCTGTCTCCCGTGGTCGGGATCTACACGCTGTTCGCCTCGTCGCTGGCCGTCGGCGGCCCGCCGATGATCTGGAGCCTGGTCATCGTGGGGGCCGGGCAGTTCCTGGTGGCGCTGGTCTTCGGCGAGATCGTCTCGCAGTACCCGCTGACCGGCGGCATCTACCCCTGGGCCAGGCGGCTGTGGGGGCGGCGGTGGGCCTGGATGACGGGCTGGGTGTACCTGGTGGCGCTGCTGGTGACGATCGCCAGCGTGGCCTACGGCGCGGGGCCGTATCTGTCCGCCTTTCTCGGGATCGAGGTGAGCACGGGGAACACGATCCTTTGCGCGCTGATCATCCTGGCCGTGGCGCTTGCCATCAACATGGCCGGGACCAGGGCTCTCGCGATGGCGGCGATCATCGGGTTCGCCGCCGAGCTGGTCGGGGCGCTGGTCGTGGGCGGGTGGCTGCTGCTCACCCAGCGGCACCACGGGCTCGGGGTGCTGTTCGACTCGTTCGGCGCAGGGTCGGAGTCCGGATATTTCGTGGCGTTCCTGGCCGCCGGACTTATCGGGATATTTCAGTACTACGGGTTCGAGGCGTGCGGTGACGTGGCCGAGGAGGTGCCCGACCCGACGCGGCGCATCCCCAAGGCCATGCGCATGACCATCTACGTGGGCGGCGCGGCGGCGACGTTCGTCTGCCTGGCGCTGCTGCTGGCCGTGCCCGACTTCGCCGCCGTCGTCTCCGGGGCCGACGCCGACCCCGTCACGAACGTGCTGACCACAGCCTTCGGCGCCACCGGCCTGAAGGTCGTGCTCGGCGTGGTGCTGCTGTCGTTCCTGTCGTGCGCGCTCAGCCTGCAGGCGGCGGCCAGCAGGCTCCTGTACTCCTATGCCCGCGACGACATGATCGCCGGCAGCCGCGCGCTCAGGACGTTCTCCAGGGCCAGGGGCATCCCGCCGAACACGCTCCTGGTCGCCGCCGTCGTGCCCGCGCTGGTGGTGCTCGGCTCCATCGTGTCGGAAGACGCCCTCATCAAGATCATTTCTTTCGCGGTCCTCGGCATCTACCTGGGCTTCCAGATGGTGGTGCTGGCGGCGTTGCGGGCCAGGGTGCGCGGCTGGCGCCCCTCCGGGCCGTTCACGCTGGGCCGCGCGGGGCTCGCCGTCAACGTGGCCGCGCTGGTCTACGGGGTGCTCGCCATCCTCAACATGGCCTGGCCGAGAACGCCCGACGCCCCCTGGTACGACAACTACCTGGTGGCGCTGTCCGGGCTGGTGGTGGTCGCCGCCGGGCTGGTCTACCTGCTGGTCGCCAGGCCGTACGACAAGGGCGACGCCCCTTCGGGCGACGCCATCCCTCAGGAGGTCGCACGATGAAGTTCAGCTACGTGATGCTGCCCGACTACCCGCTGAGGGAGTCGCTCGCGTCCATCCGCCTGGCCGACGAGCTCGGCTTCCACGCCTGCTATGCGGCCGACGAGACCTGGCACAAGGACCTGTGGCTGCTGTTCGCCGCCGCGGCGCAGCAGACCTCCCGCATCAGGTTCGGTCCCAGCGTGTCGTCGGTGGTGCTGCGCGAGCCGTCCCTGATCGCCCAGGCGGCGGCCACGCTCGACGAGCTCAGCGACGGGCGCGCCGAGGTGGTGCTGTCGTGCGGCAACTTCGGGCTGCTCGCCCAATACAACATCGACTGGTCGGTCACCAAGCCGCTGTCGCGCGTGAAGGAGGCGGCGCACGTGGTGCGCACGCTGCTGGACGACGGCGCGATCACCTTCGACGGCGAGTTCTTCAAGTACAGCGGCCTGTTCACCTTCGCCCGCCCGGTGCAGGAGCGTGTGCCGGTCAAGCTCGGCGCGATGCGCGGGCCGCGCTCCTTCCAGGCGGCCGGCGAGCACTCCGACGGCGTGCACCACGCGCTCAGCTACACCCGCGAGGCCTACGACTACCTCGTCCAGCAGTTCAGGGCCGGGGCGGAGAAGGCGGGCAAGGACGCCTCGTCGATGGACATCGGCGCCTGGGTCGTCTTCGCCACCGGCCCGGACTCGGCCGTGGCGAAGGAGGCCGCCCGCAGCATGGTGGGCCTCTACGCCTCGTCCATGCCCGCCGAGCAGCTCGAACGCAACGGCGTCGACCCCAACGCGATGAAGCCGATCGTCGACGCCCTCGGCGCCGGCGACCTGGCCAGGGCGATCGAGCTGACCACGCCCGAACTGGGGGAGCGGCTGTCCATCGCCGGCACGCCGGAGGAGTGCGTGGCCAAGATCAAGCGCGAGATCGAGCCGTCGGGCGTCAATCACATGATCCTGGCCATCACCGACGCGACGCTGGTCAAGCAGTTCATGGGACGCGAACTGCCCGAGGTGGCGGACGTGGACACCCAGCTCAGGCTGATCCACGACCGGATCATGCCCGCGTTCGCCTGACCGGGGGAGGGGTACGGCGGGCGTCGCCGTACCCCTCCTCGGGACGGGGACCGCGACGGCGGCCGGGAGAGCGGTGAATCGGCGGATGTCCGATTCGTGCAAGACCGGGAAGTTTCTCACCTCCTACGGTGACGCACATGAGTGTCCTCACCGAACGAATCTTCCGACCGGGGCAGGACGGATACGACGACGAGCGGCTCGGCATCAACCGGGCGGCCGAATCCCTCCCCGACCACGTCTTGGCCGCCACCACTGAGCATGACGTGGCCGCCGCCGTACGCCTGGCCGCCGAGCGGGGCCGACCCGTGGGAGTGCTGGCCTCCGGGCACGGCCCTTCGGCGCCGGCCGACGGCGCCGTGCTCATCAACACCGGCCGCATGACCGGAGTCCGGGTCGATCCGCGGCGCCGCACCGCCTGGATCGAGGCCGGAGCCCGCTGGAGCCGGGTGTTGGACCACGCCACCCCGCACGGGCTGGCGCCGCTCAACGGCTCCAACCCGGGCGTGGGCGCGGTCGGCTACCTGGTGGGAGGCGGTGCGGGCCTGCTCGGCCGCCGCTACGGCTTCGCCGCCGATCACGTGCGGCGGCTGCGGATGGTCACGGCGGACGGCTGCGTACGCGACGTCACGCCGGAGCGGGATCCCGACCTGTTCTGGGCGGTACGCGGCGGCAAGGACAACTTCGGCGTGGTCACCGCCGTGGAGATCGACCTGTTTCCGGTCCCGCGCCTGTACGGGGGCGGCCTGTACTTCCCCGCGGAGGCGGTGCCGCGCGTGCTGCGAGCCTACGCGGAGTGGACGCGACGGATGCCGGAGGAGATGGCCTCCTCGGTGCTGCTGGCCGCCAACCCCGACCTGCCCGGTGTCCCCGAGCCGCTCCGGGGCCGGTTCGCGGCCCACGTCCGGATCGCCTACAGCGGCGCCCCCGAGGACGGCGCGGAACTGGTGCGGCCCCTGCGCGACCTCGGCCCGCGCCTGCTGGACACCGTGCGCGACATGCCGTACGCCGAGGTCGGCACCATCCACCATGAGCCGACGGACATGCCGTTCGTCGCTTATGACCGAAACGTGCTGCTGCGCCGGTTGGACGAGGACGGCGCGGACACGCTCGTGTCGCTCGCCGGACCACAGGCCGGCGCGCCGTTCATCGCCGAGTTGCGGCACTTCGAAGGCGCCTACGGCCGCGTTCCGGAGCCGCCCAACTGCGTCGGGGGCCGGGACGCCGCGTTCTCGCTGTTCGTCGGGACCGACGCCGCCCCGGAGAGCCGGCGGCGCCGCGACGAGCTGTTCGGCCGCCTTCGCCCTTGGAGCACGGGCGGCGCGGTCCTGAACTTCATGGGCGTGGAGGACACGGCTCTCGACCGGTGCGCGCCGCCTACGAGCCGGCCGACTTCGACCGGCTCAGGCGGATCAAGGCGGTCTACGATCCGGGAAATCTGTTCCGCGTCAACTTCAACATCCCGCCGCTCGCCTGACCGGGCGTCACGCGACGCGCCACTCAGATCAGCGGCAGGCGGCGCACTCCTGTCATGGTCGGCGTGGGAATGAACAGGACGGGGTCGTCCGGATCGGTGCGCAGCGGGTCGACCCGGTCGAGCAGGATGTCGAGGGCGACGCGGCCCTCCAGCCGGGCCAGAGGGGCGCCCAGACAGAAGTGGATGCCGCGGCCGAAGGCGAGATGCGGGTTGGGGTCGCGGCCGGGGTCGAAGACCTCGGGGTCGGAGAACTGCCGGGGGTCCCGGTTGGCCGCGGCGAGCCAGGCCATGACCACCTGATCCGCCGGGATCGTCACGCCGCCGAGCTCCACCTCGCGGGTGGTGGAGCGGCCGAGCGCGGCGAACGGGGTGAGGAAACGCAGGGACTCCTCGATGACGGCCGGGATCGCGGCGCGGTCGGCCCGTACCTTCTCCTGCTGCTCGGGGAAGGCGTCCAGGCACAGCACCGTGTTGCCGAGCAGCATCGTCGTGGTGACGTGCCCGGCGAGCAGCAGGATGATCGCGAAGTTGACCACCTGCTCGTCGGGGAGGCGTTCGCCGTCCACCTCGGCCTCGACCAGCCTGGTGAGCAGGTCGGCACGCGGCCGGCGTTTGCGCTCGGCGGCGTGGGCGGCGAGATATGCCGACATCTCCTTCCACGGTTTCAGCGTGGCCTGCACGTCCACGTTCTGCTCTTCGATCGGCTCGGCGAGTGAGATCTTGGTGTCGCGCTGGAAAAGCGCGTCGGCCCACTGTTTGAACAGTGCGCGGTCGCTGCTGGGCACCCCCAGAAGTTCGGCGATGACGATGACCGGGAGTGGATAGGCCAGATCGGTCACGAGCTCGAATCGGCCGCGGTCCCGTGCGGCGTCGAGCAGTTCGTGCGTGAGGGCGGCGATCCTCGGCTCGAGGTCGGCGACGACTTTGCGGGTGAAGGCGCTGCTGACCAGTTTGCGGAGCTTGCCGTGCTCGGGCGGGTCGATCTGGGTGATGAAGCCCGCCATGGAGAATTCCTCCGTCTCCGGCATCAGGCCCTTGGGGATCAGGCGCATGGTGTCGGAGGAGAACGTCGCGGGGTCGCCGAGGAGTTCGTGCAGTTCGGGGTAGCCGTAGACGTTCCACATGCCCGCGGCGGCGTCGTACTCGACCGGCGGGCCGGATCGCGGCCCGTGCAGCCAGAAGTGCTGGTCCGGGATGGTGTATCGCTCGACGATGTCAGCCATCGCCCCTCCCTTTGGTCGTAGATCCGTTGTCACATCGACCTGAAGAAGCGTCGAGATAAGCGTAATTAGACGTCTAGGTACGCGCAACGGGATAGATAGACTTTCCGGATGCGAGGACGGCTCTTCCCCGTAGGGGAGGACTGGTACGAGTGGCGCCAGGATCCGCCGCTCACCGGCACGGTGCTGGTCCAGCTCGCCGTGGCCGCCGGGGGACGCCTGGTGCTGACCGGGCTGCGCATCGACGGTGCGCCGACCGCCGAGCTGCTGCGTTCGATCCCGGTGGGCCGCATCGAAGCCGCCGCCAACGCGCAGCTCACCGCCGTCGACGACGTGATCACGCCCGTCACCGCGAGCCGTCGCCGGCACACCGAGCTGCCCTCGCTCGACGGGGAGGGCTGGGAGATGACCACGCCCGATCATGCCCTTCCCCGGCCCTCTCCCGCCCAGAGGCGAGGACGTCCCGACAGCTTCTACCGGGAGATCGCCGACACCTATCACGAGCTCGCCCAGACCTCGGCCCGGCCCGCGGCCGAGCTGGCCGAGCTCCGCGACGTCCCGATCACCACCGCCCATCGCTGGGTCAAAGAGGCCCGGCGCCGGGGTTTCCTGCCGCCGGGTCGCCCCGGCAAGCCCGGGTGAGGCGATGTAGCTTCGAGGCGTGCCGAATGACGCACCTCTTCGAACCCGGATTCACCGGCTCATCTCCGGATACCTCGACGGGCAACCGCTCACCACCGACATTTCCACCGAGCCCGTCGCCATCCGGTCCGGCACGGCGGTGGTCTACGTCCGCCTCATCGAGGCCACGCCGCCCGTCGTGCGGGTGTTCTCTCCGCTGCTGCGCGGCATCGACCAGTCCCAGGGCCTGCTGGAGGAGCTGAACGAGCTGAACGGGCGGCTCAGCTTCCTGCGTCTCTTCTGGCGCGACGGCACGGTGTTCGCCGCCTCGGAGTTGCTGGCCGAGACGCTGACCGGCGCCGAACTGGCCAACTCGTGCGACTGGCTCGCCGAGGCGGCCGACTACTACGACGTCCGCCTGCGCTCCCGCTTCGGCGGCGAGACGGCCTTCGCCGAACGCCGGCCCACATAGCCGGCCCGGCGAGCCAGTCGCAATCCGGGCGTCATGGCGCCGACCTGGTGAGCCGGTCGTAACCCCGGGCGTCATGGCTCCGGCTCGGTGCAACTGCCCAGCGCCGGAGGGGTGCCGGCAGCCCGTGCGGGTCGTGTTTCAGCGCGCCGGCGGCGATGCCGATCGCTGTTCCTCTTCCCAGCGCCGCAGCAGGCCGGGCAGCTCTCGCAGCATGAAGGTGTAGAAGTCGCGCATCCGGGTCAGCCGCCGGTGGGCGGCGTCGTCGGGGGCGGTGGTGGCGATGCCGGTGTCGGCGGCCTTCAGCATGACCTGGGTGTAGGCGTTCTGGGAGGAGAACATGGTGGGCCAGGCGTCGTCGCGCATGCGGTAGTGCTCGCGGCGGCTGCCGGGGGCGGGCAGGCGTTCGATCAGGCCGGCCGCCAGCAGGGCCTTGATCGCGCCGGAGATCGAGCCGGCGCTGGCGCCGAGCCGGTCGGCGATCTCGCCCATGGTGACCGTCTCGGCATCGGTGAACAGGAACACCGCCAGCGTCCGCGCGTGCATCCGCTGCATCCCGCCCTCGGTCAGCGCGAGCGCCAGTCGTTCTGCCGCCTGCCACCGCTCGTGCCTGTCGCCCACACGCCACCTCCCTGAGGAAGAATAGCCATGAGCGCAACACTTCAGAAACTCCTGAAAATTCAGTATGCCCCCCGGGCGTCCGTGGAGAGGGATCGCCGGCTCGGCCACCTGCGTGAGGTGCGGACGGTCAGGCGGCCGTAGGCGAGCTCTCCGGCGACGCGGACGTGCAGCGCGCCCGGGCGTGCGCGGCCCGCGGCCTTGCAGGTCACGCGGCCCCACTGGGATGTCGTCGTGAGGGCGAGCTAGAGCCGCTGCTCCAGCTCGCCCGCGCTGAGGCGCCCGTCGGCGAAGCTCTCCTGGAGCCGGTGCCCGGCCCTGTCGCGATCTTCGTCGGAGACCCGCACGAGTTGGTCCACCCGCTGCGGCATCATCGGCTGACCGCCTTCTTGTACAGCCTGGTCGCCAGGGGCACGAACACCACCAGGAGCAGGGCCGTCCAGAGGAGCGAGGCGGCCACCGGGTGCTGGAGCGGCCAGGTGTCGGGGGCCGGCAGTGCGGGATCGGTGTTGCCGAACAGCACACGGGCGGCCTGGACGAGGGTGGAGACCGGGTTCCAGTCGGCGACGACCTGGAGCGGGCCGGGCAGCCGGGCGCTGTCGACGAACGCGTTGGACAGGAACACCAGCGGGAACGACATCAGGGTGGCGATGTTGTTGAACACCTCGGGGGTGCGCAGGGCCAGCGCGACCGTGGCGGTCACCCAGGAGAAGGCGTAGGCGAACAGCAGCAGCACCAGGAAGCCCAGCACCACCTCGGCCGGCGAGCTGTGCACGCGCCAGCCGACCAGCAGCCCGACCAGGGCCATGACGACGACGCTGGTGAAGTTCGTGAGCAGGTCGGCCAGGGTCTGGCCGGTGAGCACCGCGGTCGGCGCCATCGGCAGCGTGCGGAACCGGTCGAAGATGCCCTTCTGCAGGTCCTGGGTGAGGGTGTAGCCGGTGATCTGGGCGCTTTGCACGATGGTGACGACGAAGATGCCGGGGATGAGGTACTCCTGGTACGACATGCCGGGCACGCTGATCATGCTGCCGAAGACATAGGCGAACAGCAGGACGAAGACGATCGGTAACATGACCACGCCGCCCAGCAGGTCCGGCGCCCGCTTGATCTTCAGGACGTTGCGCTTGGTGATGGTGATGCCGTCGGCTATGGCCAGGTTGAGGGCGTTCATCGGGCGGTCTCCTTCTCGGTGTGGTCTGTCGCCTGGTGGCCGGTGAGGGTCAGGAACACCTCGTCCAGGGTCGGCCGCCGCAGTCCGGCGTCGCGGACGGTGACGCGTTCGGCGGCCAGGTGGCCCAGGGCCGTGGTGAGCGAGGCGGCGCCGTTGCTGACCGGGATCGTGACCTGCAGGGCGGTGGCGTCGGTTTGCACGTCCCCGGCGGCCAGGGGCGCCAGGGCCCGCCGGACGGTCTCCAAGTCCCTCGAGCTCGTCACGGTCAGCTCGATCCGGTCGCCGCCGATGCGGGCCTTGAGCTCGTCGGCGGTGCCGAGGGCGATCACGTGGCCGTGGTCGACCACCGCGATGCGGTCGGCCAGCCGGTCGGCCTCCTCCAGGTACTGCGTGGTCAGCAGCACGGTCGTGCCGCCGGCGACGAGCTCGGCGATGACGTCCCACAGGGCCGCTCTGGCCCGGGGGTCGAGGCCGGTGGTGGGCTCGTCCAGGAACAGCACCGGCGCGTCGGCGACCAGCGCACCGGCCAGGTCGAGGCGGCGGCGCATGCCGCCCGAGTAGCCCCGCACCGGGCGGTCGGCGGCGTCGGTCAGGTCGAAGCGTTCCAGCAGCTCGCGGGCGCGCCGGCGGCTGCGTTCCGTGCCGAGGTGGTGGAGGCGGCCGATCATCTCCAGGTTCTCGGCGCCGGTGAGGTGCTCGTCCACGGCGGCGTACTGGCCGGAGGCGCCGATCCGGGAACGCAGCCGCGCCGCGTCGCGGACGACGTCGCAGCCGGCGACGGTGGCGCGGCCGGCGTCCGGCCTGAGCAGCGTGGTCAGGATCCGCACGGTGGTGGTCTTGCCGGCGCCGTTGGGGCCGAGCAGGCCTAAGACCGTGCCCTCGGGCACCGACAGATTCATCCCGTCGAGGGCGACGACGTCGCCGTATTTCTTGACCAGCCCTTCGGCCATGATCGCGGGGGACATGCGGGTTTCTCCTTCGGTCGTGTCTGCTGGGGTCAAGGGGGAATGAGGGCATGACGAGATGGCGGGCGGTCGCCTGCGGACCGTCCGGCCGGGACGTGCGTGCTGGATTTAGATGTCGAGGTCCTCGACGACGGGATGCCGGCCGAGGTCGGCGATCAAGTCGTAGAACTCGTCGGGGATCTTGCCGCGCAGCTCTTCCAGGGTCTCCACGATCTCGAGCGTGGCCTCGCCCTGGACGAAGCCCCAGCTGGAGTCGGTGAGGCCGAGATAGCTGCGCCACGCGCCGCGGGAGAAGAGCCCCTCCAGCCAGCTGTCCGAGCCGGCCGTGGAGCTGTCGGTCCAGTCGGGTGAGCGGTCCACGTGCAGGACGTACTTGCCCTGGCGGGAGCGGTAGACCCGGAACATCTCCACCCGGTTGCCTTGGGTGCGCCCCCACTCGCCGAGCAGCACCCCGGAGAAGCGCTGCTTGCGACCGGCGCCCTGGCCCACCTTGACGATGATCTCGTCGTAGCCCTCCTGGCGGCCTTCTTCCATCTCGACGTAGCGGCGCAGAGCGAGGCTGATCGCCGTCGAGAGCTTCCCTCCGGCGAGCTCCTGAGCCCGCAGGAAGATCGGCAGATCCTCGTCCGAAACGTAGATCGTCTTATTCGGCATCGTTCCATCCTCATCCCGTATACGTATAAGACTACATATACGGGCCATGAGAGGCAATGTCAGATTCGAGTCGGCGGACGGGGCTCCTGGCCTCGGGGCCACTTGACGAGGGCGCGAAATCTCTACATTCTTATCCTACTTATTAAGTAGAGAAAGGGGAGATCGTGCGAGCGCTCATCCTGCTCGGGCTCGTCGGTTTCGCGGCCCAGCTCGTCGACGGCAGCCTGGGCATGGCCTACGGCGTCACCTCCAGCACGCTGCTGCTGGCCATCGGCACCAACGCGGCCGCCGCCTCCGCCACCGTGCACCTGGCCGAGATCGGCACCACGCTCGCCTCGGGCATCTCCCATTCGCGCTTCGGCAACGTCGACTGGAAGGTCGTCGCCAAGATCGGCATCCCGGGCGCGCTCGGCGCCTTCGCCGGCGCGACCTTCCTGTCCAGCCTGTCCACCGAGGTCGCCGCCCCGGTCATGTCGCTCATCCTGCTGACGCTCGGCGCCTACATCCTCGTCCGCTTCACCGCGTTCGGCCTGCCGCGCGGCAACCTGGGCAAGCCGCTGCGCAAGCGCTTCCTGGCCCCCCTCGGCGTCCTGGCCGGCTTCGTCGACGCCACCGGCGGGGGCGGCTGGGGCCCGGTCGGCACCCCCGCCATCCTCGCCAGCGGCCGGCTGCAGCCGCGCAAGGTGATCGGCTCCATCGACGCCAGCGAGTTCCTCGTCGCCATCGCCGCCAGCATCGGCTTCTTCGTCGGCATCGGCTCGGAGAACATCGACTTCGCCTGGGTCGCCGTCCTGCTGCTCGGCGGCGTCGTCGCCGCGCCGATCGCGGCCTGGCTGGTGCGCCACATCCCCCCGCGCATCCTCGGCTCCGCCGTCGGCGGCGTGATCATCCTGACCAACGTGCGCACCCTGCTGCGCAGCGACTGGGTCGACGCCTCCGGCGCCGTCCAGACGGTCGCCTACCTCGCCATCGCGGTGATCTGGGCCGGCGCCATCGCCTACTCCGTCCGCGAGTACCGCCGCGACAAGGCCCACGAGTCCGTCGAAGCGGTCGAGACCGACCTGCGCGCCGCGCGAACCGCCGAGGAGGAGCAGGCCTCGGCCTGAGGCCGGCGCACCGGGCCCGGGCGTCGGAACGGGCCCATGGTGCCTTCCCACGCCCATGAGAATCTCCGCCCGCACCCAGTACGCGCTCACCGCCATGCTCGCCCTGGCCGAGGCCGGCGGCCCGATGCACGCCGAATCGATCGCCGGCTCACAGGAGATCCCACGCCGCTTCTGCGACAACATCCTGCTGCAGTTACGCCGGGCCGGCCTGGTCGGCAGCCGGCGCGGCCCGGACGGCGGTTACTGGCTGGCCCGCCCCGCCGCGGAGATCGCCCTCGCCGACATCATCCGCGTCACCGAGGGGATCGAGCCGACCGGCCCCGCCTTCCCGAAGTCGGCCGCACCGCTGGCCGAGATCTGGGCCGAGCTGCGCGCCCACGAAGACCGCCTGCTGAGCACGGTCACCCTCGCAGACGTTCTCGGGTCGTCCCGCCACGACGGGGTCAAGGAGCGGGGCGGGCCTACCGCAACCCGGGCGCCTCGGTGGAGCCGGTACCCATTCCGCGTTCGATGGCCTCGATGATCCGGGGCCGCAACTCCGCGGCGCTGATGATCGCGTCCACCGAGCCGACCTCCACAGCCCGCTGGATGCTGTGCACCCGGTCGAACTCGGCGGCGACCTCCCCCAGCTTCTCCGCCCGCACGGCGGACTGCACCTCCACCAGCTGAGCGTTGAGCGCCGCACGCTCGGCCCCGCTGGCCGCCGAGATCCGCGTCTGCAGGCCGGTCACCCGCGGGTCGGTCGCCGTGCGGTGGTTGACCTCGCCGGAGAACACCACGGCGGCCGCCGGCGCACCGCCGAGCACCGAGGCGAACGAGCCCTCCAGCGCGAGCACGGTCATGTTCGGGTTGAGCGCCTTGGAGAACACCACGAACGCCCCGCCGTGATACCGGGAGATCACGCAGAACACGATCGGCCCGTCGAAGTTGACGATCGCCCGGCCGATCTCCGCGCCGTACTCCAGCTGGAGCTTGCGCATCGACTCCGGCGAGCCGTCGAATCCGGACAGGTTCGCCAGCACCACCAGCGGCCGGTTGCCGGACGCCGCGTTGATCGCCCGCGCGGTCTTCTTCGACGATCGCGGGAAGAGCGTGCCGGCGGTGTAGGTGTCCGGCCCATCGGTGGGCGGGAAGCCGCGCCGCGGCACCGACCGGGACTCGATGCCGATCAGGCAGACCGGCCAGCCCCCGATGTGCACGTCCTGGACCACGGACGTCTCCGCGTCGGCCATGCCCGCCCAGCGTTCCAGCACAGGGTGGTCCTGGTCGGACACGGCGCGCATCACCGTGCGGATGTCGAACGGCTTCTTGCGGTCCGGGTTGTGCTCCGCGGAGAAGATCTCGCCGACGGTGGTGAAGTCGCTGCCCGCGACCGCGTGCGGGAACGACGAGACGTCGCGGTCGATCGGGTCGCCGGTGAGGGCCCGCCGCGGCGCGCGCTCGCCGGGCACGACGTAGGTGTGGTCGTAGTGCGCCATCAGCACGTCGCGGGCGGCCTGCAGGTTGGGCGCCCAGTACTGCGCCTGGCCGTTCGGGCCCATGACGCGGTCGTAGCCGCCGATGCCGAAGTTGTCCTCGGCCGACACCCCGCCGGAGAAGTCCAGCGACTGCTTGCCGGTGAGCACCATCGCCGAGTCCGGCGTCATCACCAGGATGCCCTTGGTGTGCATGAGCATCGTGGCCTCGGCGTTCCAGTACGGCTGGGCGCCGACGGTGATCCCGGCGACCACGATGTTGATCTCGCCGCCTGCCTGGGTGAACGTGACGATCCGCTTGAGCGCGGCCGCGACCCAGTCCATGTTCTCGGTGCCGGAGGTCATCGAGATCCGCGCGCCCGCCGACAGCGCGAACCACTCAAGCGGGACCCGCATCCGCTCGGCCAGGTCGAGCGCGGCGATCACCCGCGAGCACTCCGGCTCCGACAGCGCGCCCAGCGCCTTGGTCGGGTCGCCGAGCAGGACCACGCGGGTGACGCCCTCGGGGTGCCGCTCGGTAGGCGTCGTGACGACGCCCGCCACGATCGCCGCGGTGTTCTTCCCCTTCGGCCGGTCGACCGGCACGAGGGCGCCGTGCTCGTCGAGGTCGTGCTCGACGAAGCGGCCCTCGGGCCCGGCGAGCATGCCGGTCAGCTCGTACGGGTAGACGTTGCCGCGCCTGGCCGCTCGCAGCACCTTCTGGCGGTAGTCGCCGAGCGGCTGCACCGGCTCCGTCGACGGCTTCTCGACGTAGAGGCTCGCGCCGTGACCGGCGTCGAGGGTGATCCGCACGGCGACCTCGCTCAGCTCGCCCGCGGCGTTGCGCTGGCGGGCCACGAACAGGACCTCCTCCAGCCCCGCGCCCGCCGTGGTCGGCAGGATGCGCTGGACCAGTGCGTTCAGCTCGTCCTGCGACATCTCGGTCGACGGCCAGACGTACATCATGATCCGGTTGGTGTCGAACCGCTTGTTCTGGGGCCGTTGTGCCTGGATGTTGCGGATCGCGTCCATGCCCGCGGTGAGCGCGTCCTCCACAGCGGGCAGCGCGACCAGCCTGCCGTCGGCCTCGCGCAGCGGCGTCAGGTCGCGGACCTGGCCCATCGCGATGAGCCGTTCGTCGGCCGGGTTGGTCTTCGCGACGGCCTTGAACAGGTAGATCTCCTCGTCGACGGACGGCAGCCGGGTGAGGTCGAACTCGCGCCACCGCTGGAGCTGCAGGCGCCGCGCGATCTGCGGGTGCAGGCCGCGGATCAGCCGGTCCTCGGCGAAACCGGCTCCGTCGGGCCGGAAGGTGAAGTGGTGGTGCATCACGGCGCCGTCGGTGCCGGCGACGATGATCGTGATCCGGTGGACGCCCGCGGGCCGCGTGTGCTCGGCGAGGAGCCCGCCCAGCCGTACGGCCATGGCGTCGGCGTCGGGCCGGTCGTCCCAGGTGACGTAGAGGTCGGCGACCAGCTCGCGCTCAGCGGCTTCGGCGGCGAGCGTGCCGAGGGCGCCGACGGCGTCGGGCAGGGTGGCGATGTCGACGGCGGCGGCGACCACGCGCCTCGTGCCGTCCGAGCCCGAGCGCTCGGCCGTGACGAACCGGCAGCCGTCGGTCTCCCGTACGGTGACCTCCGATAGCCCGCGGTTGCCGTAGTAGCGGCGGGTCACCACCTCCAGCAGCGGCGCGTGGTCGCGCCCCGCCCGGCCGATCCGCTGGCCGATCAGCCGGACCAGCGGCTCGGGGCAGGCCACCATGGCCTGGATCCGCTCGGCGCGGTCCGGCGCCTGCGGGTTGCGGTCGAGGTAACGCAGGTGGCCGCGCACCGCGGCGTACGCCTTGGCGCGGCTGCGCCGCAGCAGCGGCTGGGCGAACCAGCGGAACACCACGCCGCGGGCCAGGTCAGACACCGTGGGGAAGCGCACCTGCGTGGCCTCGACCAGATGCTCGAGGGTGAGCCCGGCGCGCTCGCCGAGTGACTCCAGCGGCGGCGGGCCGGCCGGCCACTGACGCAGCAGCTCCGACACGATCGCGACGTCGGTGCTCATCCGCTGCTGCGCCAGGAAGATCCGGAACACCGCGGCCTCCAGCTCCGGAGTGCGGTCGAGGCCGGTGATGCCGTAGTGGGCCAGGACCTTGGCGAGCTTGGCCTGGAAGCTCTCGGGGAGCCCGGCGCGCTCCACGTCAAGGCTCTGCAGATAGCTGTGGAAGAACTCGCGCGGGCTGTGCACCGCGCTGTCGGACTCGGCGTCGAGGTCGCCGCCCGGCTTGTTGCGGCTCAGCTCGCACAGGTCGGCGAACACGGTGAGCAGGTCGAGCTCGCCCTCCAGCAGTTGCCCGCCCAGCTCGGCACGCGCGCTCAGATAGTCCGACAGCACCCGCTTGTGGTCGTGCGGGTCGACGTCGAAGCCCATCAGCAGGCTGCGCAGGTCCTGCAGGCCGCGCTCGACCCGGTCGGCCGCGGACACGTCCGTCGGCTCGGCCGGCAGGTCGATCTCGACGGTGCCCGCCTCCTCCTGCGGACCCTCATCGGCGAGCGGCTCCAGGCGCATCAGCGGGGCACCGGTCTCGACCTGGCTGCCCACCGACACCGGGCACTCACGGACCCGGGCCCGGAACGGCGCGCGCAGCACCGTCTCCATCTTCATGCTCTCCAGCACCAGGACCGGAGCGCCCGCCTCGACCTCGTCGCCGACCGCCAGCGGCGCCGCCACGACCAGTGCGGGGGCGGGGGAGCGGACGACGCCGCCCTCGTCGCGGCTGATGCGGTGGGTGACGCCGTCGACCTCGACCAGATGGATCGGCCCGTGCGCCGCCGACACCAGGCGGAACCGGCGGCCGTTGACCGTGATCTGGCCGCAGTGCGCGTCGAACCGGTCGACCTCGACGTCCGCCGGATGCACGGCGCCGCCGGCCGAGACGCCGACGCGGAACCGCTTGTGCCCGGCCCTGGCCACGCTCACCCGGTAGCCGACGCCGCGGAGCTTGAGGTCCAGCGGGCGGCCCGGGTCGTGCTGAACCTGGGGGCGCCCGCCGTAGGCGGTGGAAAGGAGCCGGCTGCGGCTGAGCTCCTCCTGCTCGCGGTAGGCCTCGATCGCGGCGGCGGCCAGGGCGATGGCGGAGTGCCGGTGGCTGACCAGGCGACCCTCGGCGCGCACGCGGTCGATCCAGCCGGTGTCGGCGCTCGCGGCGATGACCTCGGGCTGGTCGAGAAGGTCGAGGATGAAGCTCTTGTTGGTGGCGCCACCCTCGATGATCACCGTGAGGTCGGCCATCGCGCGGCGCAGCCGGCCGAGAGCCTGCTCGCGGTCGCGGCCATAGGCGATGATCTTCGCGATCATCGAGTCGAAGTCGGCCGGGATGACATCGCCCTCCCTGACGCCGGTGTCCACGCGGATGCCGGGCCCGGCGGGCAGCACCAGGCGTGCGATGCGGCCCGGGGACGGCGCGAAGTCGCGGTCGGGGTCCTCGGCGTTGAGCCGGGCCTCCACGGCGTGGCCGGCCTCGACCGGCTGGGGGCCCTCCAGCTTCCCGCCGGCGGCCACGTGCAGCTGCAGCCGGACCAGGTCGGTGCCGGTGGTGATCTCGGTGATCGGGTGCTCGACCTGCAGCCGGGTGTTGACCTCGAGGAAGGCGAACAGCTTCTCGCCCGGGTGGTAGAGGAACTCCACGGTGCAGGCTCCGCGGTAGCCGACGGCCAGGGCCAGCCGCTCGGCCGACGCCTTCAGCTCGGCGGCCTGCTCTTCCATCAGGACCGGAGAGGCGGACTCCTCGATGATCTTCTGGTTGCGCCGCTGCACCGAGCAGTCACGGACCCCCAGGGCCCACGCGGTGCCCTGGCCGTCGGCGATGACCTGCACCTCGACGTGCCGCGCGCCGGTGACCAGGCGCTCCAGGAACACCACGCCGGAACCGAACGCGCGCAGCGCCTCCTGGCGGGTGCGTTCGTAGGCGTCGGCCAGCTCCTCCTTCGAGGAGACCACGCGGATGCCGCGCCCGCCGCCGCCGGCGCTCGCCTTGAGCATCAGCGGGTAGCCGATCTCCTCGCCGGCGCGCAGCGCCTCCTCCAGGGTGGCGACCTCGCCGCGGCTCCACGGCGCCACCGGGACGCCGACCTCCTCGGCGATCAGCTTGGCGCCGATCTTGTCGCCGAGCCTGCGCATCGCCTCGGCGCTCGGCCCGACGAAGGTGACGCCGATCTTCTCGCACAACTCGGCGAACGCCGGATCCTCCGCGACGAACCCCCAGCCGACCCACGCCGCGTCCGCCCCGGTCTCGGTGAGCGCCCGCTCCAGGACGGCATGATCGAGGTACGGCCTGGCCGAGGCGGGCCCCAGTGGGTAGGCGATGTCGGCTTCGCGGACGAAGGTGGCCTCGCGATCGGCGTCGGTGTAGAGGGCGACCGTCTCGATGCGCGCCCCCGTCTCAGCCGAAAGGTCCCGGACGGCGTGGATGAGCCGCATCGCGGCCTCCCCGCGGTTGACGATGGCGACACGACTGAACACCGACTGAATCTCCCCGCTGTCACGCGCAAAAGGCGACGTTCATCCCATAGCGTCGCCTCTACCTCTTCTCTACCCTGCTTGATCGCCGCCGGGCACACCAATGTCCGCATCGCTCATGGCCGGGCCGCTGCGTTGTAGGGGATCCACAAAAAACGTGGTGATGAACCCCGGCGGCGACCCGAAACCGGGGAGCGGAGCGGCTCGCGCGGAACCTACAGGCGCCGGTCAGTGACGAGGGACGAGAGCAGTTCCACGGCCGCGGCCAGGTCCCACCGACTCTCCGAAGCGGTCTGGGACAGGATCGTGGTGACCAGCCGGCTGGCCTGCTCCACCGCCTTGACGCCCGCGTCCATGGAGCCGTGCCGGTGGGAGATCACGGCGATCAGGTACGTGCGCCCGCCATCCCGCACCCGCCCGATGCTGTTGATCGTCCACCGGCCGCCGTGCCGTTCGCGGGGCAGCCATCCGTTCTTGAGCGCCACCTCCGCGTCCTGGCCGCCCGCCGCGCTCACGCCCCACGCCTGCTCGGGCGCCACGTCGTCCATCAGGCCCAGCACGTGCCTGCGGTTCCCGGCCGACAGAGGGCTCTTGGGAGAGGTGAGCGCGGTCAGCAGCCGGACCTGGTCGGCGGCGCTGGTGGTGGTCGCACCCCACGCCCCGCCCGGCCCAGGCCGGGTGTCACGCAGGCCGAACCGCTTGTTCGCGGCGGCCAGGCCGGACGCGCCGCCGATCGCCGACCACAGCGCCGAGGCGGCGGCGTTGTCGCTGACCTTGACGGCCTGCGCGGCCGCCCGCCGCTCCCAGGAGGTGAGGCCGCGGCGCTGCCCCTGGGCCTTGAGCAGCAGCGCCATGACGATGTTGACCTTGACGATGCTGGCCGTGGCCGTCCTGAGCCCGCGGTTGTAGGAGAAGGACAGCCCGGTGGAAGGCTCGTGCACCGACACCGCCACCTCGCCGGGAACGTCGTCGAAGTAGCGGTCCAGCGCCCGGGTCAGCGGCTTCTGATACGAGGACGACGACAGCGCCGGTGTCGGCTTCGTGGCCGATGCCCGAGCGTGGGTCGTGGTCGTGGTGGCGGCGACGGGTACGGGCGAGACGCCGCAGGACGTGAGGACGATCAGTGACGCGACCGCCGCCACGGTCGAGCCCAACGCGGCACGCCGGCGCTTCGACCGCGCCCCGCACGCCCGGATCACCATGAGTGGCCAGCTCCACATGTGGCCGTATTCGTCATGCGGGGGATCGGCGGATCAGGCGAGCGGGCTCGACACCGTGACCGATCCGGTTCCGACGGCCGAACTCACCTCCCGTCCCCGGATTGTCCCCCCGGCAGTGAGGGCCTACGATGTTGAGTAAACGTTTATTCAATGGATGGCCATGGTGAGGACGCGCAAGGAACAGGCGGAGTGGCGGCGCGAGCAGCTGCTCGACGCGGCGTTGCGGGTGTTCGCCCGCAAGGGCGTGGACGGGGCGTCGGTCAAGGACCTGGCCGATGCGGCGGGCGTGACGCCCGGCCTGCTGTACCGGTACTTCGAGAGCAAGGAGGCGCTGGTCGAGGCGCTGCTCCGGGAGCGGGGTTTCCTGCCGCGGCTGCGCGAGCTGTTGACGGCCGGCCATGACGGGCGGCCCGCTCCCCAGGTGCTGGCCGACCTGCTGGGCGGGTTCGACGCGCTGCTGGCCGAGAACGCCGATCTGGTGGCGGTGTTCTTCAGCGCCACCCACGCCCGCCGGGCGCTGGCGGAGCTGGTCAGTGAGGGGCAGCGGCTCATCGGCGACTTCCTGGCCGCCCGGGTCGCGCTCGGCGAGCTCCGCCCGCATGACACGGAGACGGCGGCCCGCACGCTCTTCGCCACCGTGGCCGTCAACCGCGCGACCGGAAGCCCGGTTGACGTCCGAAGCCTGGTCGAGCTGCTCTTCCCCCCGGAAAGGTGAACACCTCGATGCTTACCGAAGGTCCGCAGAAAGCCTCGGCCTTCACTTCAGACCGGGGATGAATGCGGTCCCCGGCAAGGGATGACCCGGCGGAGCCGGGGCAGACCGGAGCGCGTAGCGCGGACCCAGGGCGTCATGCCGGTCGGCGCTTCTGTTCGATGTACTGCCTGATGATCGAGAGTGGGGTTGCGCCACAAGAGGCGGCGAAGTAGCCAGGTGACCAGAAGGCGCCGTGCATGATGGCGCGGTTGACGCGGCCGGGGAACTCCTTGCGCAGGTAGTGGGAGGAGACTCCCCTGAACGAGACCACGTACCTGCCGCGCCGGCATTCCGCTTCCTGACTCATCGGTCAGGCGATAGTATGTTCGAACTGCTGTGGCGTGGGAGGCTCCTGGGGGAGGTGTTTCGCGCGTGCTGGCGGGCCGGAGGTACCGGTTGGAGTTCGATCTCGGCCAGCGGTTGTTCGCCGAGCGGCTGGGCGGGATCTGCCGCAGCGTGTGGAACACCGGATTGGAGCAGCGCCGCGCCTATCGGCGCCGGGGCGCGTTCATCGGCTACGTCGAGCAGTGCCGCCAGCTCGCCGAAGCGAAGAAGGACCCGGACTGTGCCTGGCTGGCCGAGGCGCCCGCGCAGGTCATCCAGCAGACGCTGAAGGGTCTGGAAGAAGGGATCCAACCGGCGCCGGCGGGTCGTCCGGGCGATGGGTGATCTGATGCGGCGGGCGCGGTGGCGGCGGGCGGACTTCAATGCCCAGGCCGGACGCGAAGAGCCGCGAGAGCCAAGCCCTCTTCCGGTGCACCTCCTGCAGGCATGTCGAGCACGCAGATGTGAACGCTGCCAAGAACATCAGGACGAGAGGACAGGCGGCCGGGCTGGTCGTGTCAGGGCGTGGAGACCCTCCCGGGTCGGTGAAGCGTCAAGCATCCCGTACCACAGTTCGCAGCGCGGGTGACGCGCCTCGAGCTGCCGCCTGAGCGGCACGGGAATCTCCGGACTTCGTCGGGCCCGGGGAGCAAGTCAACGAGACAACCAGGTGCTGCGTCGTCGGAGGAGTTCCTGCGGCTGCCGCACACCACGATGCCCGACGTCACCGTGGACATCGGCGGCCGGGCCGTCACCTTCGCCGACTTCACCCGGCTGCACGTGCGATGCCCGTACATCGCCTTCATGCCCCAGTGGGACGTGCTCGACTTCCTGGCCGGCAAGGCCGCTGCCTACCCCTCCTTCCGCCTGCTGCGAAGCACCGAGGCGACAGACCTGATCAGGGAGGCGGGGCGGGTGGCCGGGGTGCGTGCCACCGGTCCCGACGGGCCGCTGGAGGTCCGGGCGGACCTGGTGATCGCCGCGGACGGCCGCCGTTCCACACTGCGGGCCCGGGCGAGTCTTGAGCCCGGGGCCGCCTCGCCGCCCATGGACGTGCTGTGGTTCCATCTGCCCCGGCGCGACGGCGACCGGGTGCCCTTCTTCCAGGGCGGCAAGGGGGCGCTGGTGGCGATCGACCGGGGCGAGTTCTGGCAGCTCGCCTACACCATCCCCGCCGGCGCGTTCGAAGAGTTGAAAGAGGCGGGCCTGCCCGCCTTCCGGGAACGGATCGCGGCACTGGCGCCCGCTCTGCGCGACCGCCTGGAGCTGATCGACGGCTGGGAACGGCTGCACCGGCTCGCCGTCAGGGTGGACCGGCTGCCGCGCTGGCACCTGCCGGGACTGCTGTGCATCGGCCACGCGGCCCACGCCATGTCGCCGGCGGGCGGCGTCGGCATCAACCTGGCCGTGCAGGACGCCGTGGCCGCCGCCAACCTGCTCGGCCCGGCCCTCCTGCGACCCGGCGTGCCCTCCGAGGCCGACCTCGCCTCGGTTCAGGCGCGCAGGGCGTGGCCGGCCAAGGTGACTCAGGCGTTCCAGGTCGGGATCCTGCGTGACCTCTATCCCAAGGAGTTGTCCGACGACACGGCCGAACACGCGCCGCCGATCTTCACCGCGTTCAAGGCCCTGCCGCCGCCCGCCGCCTGCACGCCCGCGTGTGCGC
Organism: Nonomuraea sp. SYSU D8015; assembly: GCF_008065375.1. Lineage (GTDB taxonomy): Bacteria > Actinomycetota > Actinomycetes > Streptosporangiales > Streptosporangiaceae > Nonomuraea. The sequence continues at coordinate 142,383 of NZ_VJYI01000003.1, read as the reverse complement.
GCTCGTCGCCCGCTCCCCGGGCCCGGGCAGGTAGGCGGGCAGCAGACCGGTCATCACCTGCCACACCTCCCGATGGGCGCCCCGCTCGGCCGCCTCCCTGAGCGCGGCCACGGCGACGGACGGGCCCTCCTCTCCGCGCCTGAGCAGCTCCGCCAGCTGCCTGCCCAGCACCGCGCCCGGCAGGTCACCGGTGGCCGCCAGGTGCAGCAGCGGCCGCAGGCCGCCGCTGTCGGGGTCGTCGAGCAGGTAGTAGGCCAGCAGCAGCGCCAGCCCCGGCCGCCCGCTCCCGTGCGTCGGGCGACTCGCAGAGCAGCGCGGCGGCCAGTGCGGGCGCGTAGGCGTCGACATCGCCATCCTTCAGCACCCGGTCGAGCAGACTCAGCCCGGCCCGCACGAGCTTGCCTTCTCTGCGGTAGGGCAGGCCCTCGACGGCCTCTGCGGGCGGTGTGGTCTTCAGGCGGCGCAACTGCCGCAACGCCAGGTCGGCCACGTTGGCGGGGGCGTGGGAGAGCAGCGCCACATAGTCGTCGGCGCGCGGCGCGACCTCCTCCGGGGCCGGGTCGAGCAGGTCGTGCAGGCGTACGAAGAAACGCAGGTCGGCCGCCTGGCCACCGCGCAGGAACCGGGTGCGGCAGCCGTCGAGCAGCGCCGCGCGCCGGATCCGGCCCTCGGCGGCCAGCTTGCCGAGCGCCGCGGGCAGGGCCTGGTCGTCGCACAGCAGCCTGCCCGCCCCCTCGGCCTCGAACAGCCGCGGCAGCATGACGTCCAGCAAACGATCGCCGGCCAGGTCGCCGAGGGGGGTGGCGACCAGCCACGCCAGAGTGAGCGGGTCGTGCTCGGGCGGCTCCGCGCCGCTGGCACGCAGCAGCGCCAACGCCAGCCGCACCCGCCGGTCGTCGGCCTGGGGACGGGTGCCGCGCAGCCGCAGCGCCAGACGGACGGCGAGGTCTTGCTGCCAGGCGACGGGCCTGACCGCGACGACCTCGAGGATGGCCGGGACGTCGTCGGCCTCGCGCGGCATCCAACTGCGCTCGAAATCGCGCTTGGTGAGCCAGGTCGCGACGGCCGCGGCGCCCGCGATGGCGCCCGCTCCCGCCACGCGCATCGGCTCCCTCCAGCGGTCCTCCATCTCCGGGCCCTGGCTCAGCAGCACACTCGCTTCCGGCATCGCGAACACGTACCGGCCCATCTCCTCCGCCCGCAGCTCGAGCTCGCGCCATCGGGCCTGGTGCCGCTGCATGCGCTCGTAGTCCCGGCGGGTACCGGCCTGCCGGGCGATCGGCAGATATCCGGGTAACTCACGCGCCACCTCGCGGCGTTGCGCGTCGTCGTATCCGATCATCAGGGTCGCGACGGCGGAGAAGTCCTCGGCGTCGATGGCCGCGCGGACGGCGTCCCAGGCATTGGTCATGGCGGCGACAATAGGGCAGCTCACTGACAAATGTTCGTCCGCGGGTGGCGACGGAGGCTCACCTCGAGCTCGCGCATGTGACAGCAGAAGTCCACTCAAACCCGAAGAACCGGTAAATGTCCGGTTGTTGACCTGTTTTCGTCACTGTCTCCATGAGAGCGTGAGGGCTCAGCAAAACGGACTAAAGCCCCAGTGAATCCGCAGGTGTCGCCGGGTGTCGCCGGACGATAAATGGCTTTATCGCCTGTGCCTAATCCTCTTCGCCTCTCCTCCTCGCCATGTAATTGCGCCTGTCGGAAAGGAAGCGTCGTGGTTCGTTTGTCCAGGTTCATCGCGAGCGTTCTGGTGTTCGTTCTCCTCCTGACGTACATTCCGGAAGCTTCGGCTGCTTCCGTGCGCGTCACCGGCGGCTGGATTCCCGAGAGTGAACGCACGCTCTGGGATCGAGTGGCGGCCTGGTTCACCGGGGACGGCCTGCCGGAACCTCGCGTCGTGCCGGTCCGGGGCGCGGAGGCGGTCCGCGAGGGGGTCGCTCTCGGTCCTGAGCCCCCGCCCGGCACCACGTACTACGCCCCCGAGACGCCCGAGCGCGTCCCGCCCGACACCATCCAGTCCATCCCCGTCACGCTGACCAACACCACCACGGCGACCTGGGCCATGGCCGACTGGGTGCTGTCGTACAGGTGGAGCAGGCCGGACGGTACGCCGGTGGCCGTTCAGCAACTCCACACGGCCTTACCCGGGGACCTAGCCCCGGATGCCGCCGTGACCGTGCAGGCCCAGGTGAAGACGCCCCCCGCGTCCGACGCGGGCGACCAGCGCACCGACCACGTCCTGACGTGGGACTTATGGAACAAGAGCAAAGGAACGTGGCTTTCCAGCGCCGACGCGGACGGCGCTGACGCGGACAAGGCGGCCCCGCCGACGCAGACGCTCTCGGTGGAGGACGCCACGAGCGACCAGCTCGGCCTGGAGAAGTTCGCCTCCTACGGCGGGGTGAACACCGGCGCCGGGTCGACGCTGCTGACCAACCTGTACACCGGGAACGCGGTCTGGCAGTACAACGCCTTCTCCAACCCCTCCCGCGGCCTGAGCACGTTCGTCCGGCTGGCCTACAACTCCAAGGACTCCTCCGACACGGTGGCCGGGCACGGGTGGTCGCTGCAGGCCACGTCGCTCACCCGGCTCGGCACGACCCTCGACCCGCACCTCCTCGGCCACGCCGTCACCTTCACGGACGGCGACGGGACCACGCACACCTTCAAGCTCGACGACAAAGGGACCTGGGACAAGTCCGACGACGAGTACGTCCACCCCGCGGGCGTGCACCTGTACCTGCAGCGGCTGAAGGACTGCAAACTCTGGGACGAGGAGTCCCGGGCCTGGGTCATGACCTCGCCCGACCGCACCCGGTTCTTCTTCGACTGCCAGGGCTACCCGAGCTCGATCGCCGACAACAACGGCAACGAGCTGACCTTCGTCTACGAGGAGCGCAAGTCGCTCCTCAAGCCGGTCAAGCTGCTGCGTCACCTCACCGACGCGACCGGGCGGCGGACGCTCACGATCGACTACTACGCCAAGGGCGACACGTACGACTACATCGACGACGAGACGTGGGAGCGGAAGACCGGCACCAAACTCCTCAACCCGCACATCATTGACCACGTCAAGACGGTCAAGGACATCTCCGGCCGCACCCTCACCTTCACGTACACCCACAAGGGCCTGCTGGGCGAGCTGATCGACGGGGCGGGTTCGGAGCAGCCCAAGAAATTCCGGTTCGCTTATGAGAAGGACGACCTGACCAAGGTCACCGATCCGCGAGGCAAGGCCACCCGGCTGGAGTACCACTCCCGGTTCGACGCCTTCAAAGGCGCGGCCGAGACCATCACCGACCGGCTCGGCCAGCCGACCTCCTTCGCCTACGGCGACTCCCACAGCCACACGGGCCGGCAGGTCCGCGCGGTCGTGACGGACGCGGAGAAGCACTCCACCACCTACCTGCTGGACGCCAAGGGCCGCGCCCTCGAGAGCACGGACGCCAAGAACCGCACGACGAAGCTCACCTGGGACGCGGACAACAACGTCACCCGGCTCGAAGAGGCCAACGGGGCGGTCTCCACCTGGTCCTACGACCCGAAGACCGGCTACCCGCGGGAGATCAAGGACGCCGAGGCCACCAAGAACGGCTGGCCCGGCATCACCCTGACGTACCAGACCGGCCTGAACGGCCACGTCGCCGACCTCATCGCCAAGCGCAGCCCCGAGGGCCGCACCTGGACCTTCACCTACACACCCGAAGGCGACCTCGCCACCGCCACCGACCCGGCGGGCACCGCGACCCCCGCCGCCGGCGACTACACCACGACGTACACGTACGACACGTGGGGCCAGCCACTCACCGTCAAGGACGCCAACGGCCACACCGTCACCAACGCCGACTTCGACCCCAGCGGCTACCCCCGCGAGATCGTCGATCCGCTGGGCAAGGCCACGACCTACGTGTACGACGCGCGCGGCAACGTCACCAAGGTCGTCGACGCCAACGGCAAGGCCACGTCGCAGGAGTACGACGTCTTCGCCCGCCCGCTGGAGATGCGGGTCCCCAAGGACCAGGCGGCGGGGGAGTTCATCGTCACCCCCGCCCCCGAGTACGACGCCAACGACAACACCACCCGGGTCACCGCCCCCAACGGCGCGGTGGCGACGGCCGCCTATGACGCCGCCGACCAGCTCTCGCACATGCTGGAGCCGAAGGACGAGCCGGGCGATCCGGAGCGGAAGACGTCCTACACCTACGACCGGGTGGGCAACGTCAGGACCGTCACCGAGCCCAAGGGCAACCTGACGGCCACCGCCGGGGACTACACCACCACCTACGGCTACGACGAGATCTACCAGCTCATCTCGGTCGCCAACGCCAAGGGCCACCGGCTGACCTACGCCTACGACGCGGTCGGCAACGTGACGACCGTCGTGGACGCGCGCAAGAACGCGACCCCCGACCCCGCCGACTTCACCGCCGCGTACGCCTACGACCTGGCGCACCGGGCCGTCAAGTCCACCGACGCCGCCGGCAAGACGCGCTCGACCACGTTCGACCGGGACGGGCTGGTCAAGGCCACGACCGATGAGGACGGCAACACGACCACGGTCACCCTGGACGCCCGTGGCCTGCCGCTCGAGGCCACCGTGCCGCACAAGAAGGACGGCGGGACGCTCGTCCATCGGACCACGCGGTTCGAGTACGACCAGGTCGGCAACCGCACCAAGGTGATCACTCCACGCGGCGTGGAGACCGCCGACGACCCCGGCGACTTCGTGCACCAGGTGATCTACGACGAGCTCAACCGGGTCAAGGAGGAGATCGCTCCCTACGACAAGGACGATCCCCGCTACAACCGGCCCGACAGGACCATCCGGACCTACGACGCCGTCGGCAACCTGACCAGGATCAGCGCGCCGCCGTCCAGCGGGGAGTCCGTCCGCAACGACACCGTCTACACCCACTACGACAACGGCTGGATCAAGACCTCCGCCGACCCGTGGGACATCGTCGCGTCGTACGACTACAACCCGCTCGGACAGCAGATCGAGAACACGCTGACCAGTGCGGGCGGGTCGGTCAGCCGCACCATGACGACGGACTACTACCCGGACGGCAAGCTGCGCTCGCGTACGGACGACGGCGTCCCCGCCGGCGCCCACGCGGTGGTGGTCGACAACTCCGACCTCAACAACGCCCGCCCGACCGGTGAGTGGACCGCCCACGACGCCGGTGACGGCCTGTACGGCCACAGCTTCCACACCAAACCGGCTGGCGACGGCACCGGTCAGTTCCAGTGGGGGCTGAACATCCCCCAGGCCGGCAGCTACGAGGTGTTCGTCCGCCATCCCGAGGTCGAGGGCGCGGCCAAGGACGCCGAGTTCCTCATCGATCACCAGGGCGGGACCGCGGTCAAGAGCGTCGACCAGAGCGCCCGCCCCGGCACGTGGGTCAGCCTGGGCCGCCACGACTTCGACGCGGGCGTCATCCACAAGATCACGCTGACCGACAAGGCGGCGGCCGGGTCCACGGTCGTGGCGGACGCGGTCAAGCTCGTACGGGACAACTCCGGCGACCCCGACGAGGAGGGCAGGCGGTTCGCGTACCGCTACGACGCCAACGCCAACCTCACGTCGATCACCGACTCCAGCTCCAGCGCCAGGATCGACGACTACGCGATCACCTACGACGAGCTGAATCAGGTCGCCAAGCTCGAGGAGCGGCTCGACGGGGCCACGAAGAACACCATCTCGTTCACGTACGACGAGAACGGCCGGCCCAGGACCCAGCAGCACGACAAGGAGTACTCCACCTTCGAGTACGACGTGCGGGATCTGCCTTCGAAGATCACACATGGGAGCTCGGCGTCGGACCAGGCCCCATCGGTCACCACGTTCGGCTACACCGCCCGGGGCGAGCGGCTGTACCAGGTCAAGGGCAACGGCAACACCGTCGGCTACGAGTACTACCTCGACGGCAGCCTGCTGCGGCAGACCGAGAAGAAGCCCGGCGGCGCGGTGGTGTCCGAGCACACGCTGGAGTACGACGCCAACGGCCAGCGCAGCCGGGACGTCAGCCGCAAGATGAACGCCGACGACCACTCGGCCTACCTCACCACGACCGCCGACTACGCCTACGACCCGCGCGACCGGATCGCGAAGCTGGTCAGGACCGGTCACAACGCGGGCACCGAGACCTACGTCCACGACGCCAACAACAACGTCGTCGACCAGGTCGTCAAGGACACGCGGACGACGTTCGACTACGACCGGAACCGGCTGGTCAGGGCGGTCACCGGAGGAACCGCCGCGGCGTACGACTACGACCCGTTCGGCCGCCTCGCCGGCGTCGTGGCGGGCGGGCAGGTCATCGAGCGGAACACCTACGACGGGTTCGACCACGTCGTCGAGAACAAGAAGCTGATCGCGCCGGGGTCGACGACCACCACGCGCTTCGCCTACGACCCCCTCGACCGCACCGCCTCCAAGACCACGGACGCGGGCGGCGCCGAGGAGAAGACCACGGTCTTCAACTACCTCGCCCTGTCCGACGAGGTCCTCGACGAGGAGACGGCCGGGAAGGTCACGAAGTCCTACCGGCACAGCCCGTGGGGTGAGCGGCTGGCCCAGGCCACGCACGACGAGAACGGCGGCAGGGAGGAGTCGTACTACGGCTACAACCCGCACGGCGACGTCGAAACCCTGACCGACGCCTCCGGCGACACCAGGGCGACCTACGGCTACAGCGCCTACGGCAAGGGCGAGGACGCCGAGACGACGGGCATCGACAAGCCCGATCCGCAGGATCCGACCAAGGAGCCCTACAACCCCTACCGGTTCAACGCCCAGCGCTGGGACGCCACGTCCGGCAGGTACGACATGGGCTTCCGCGACTACGACCCGGGCCTGAACCGGTTCCTCAGCCGCGACATGTACAACGGGGCCCTCGACGACCTGGCCCTCGAAATCGACCCGTGGACCAGCAACCGCTACGCGTTCGCGGCCGGCAACCCCGTCAACCTGATCGAGCTGGACGGCCACGACCCGCACGGCTGCCGGCCCACCGACGACGCGGCCTCCCGGGCCTGCCACGAGCGGGGCCGTGCGGCCTTCTACGCGGACCAGCCCAAGGCGGCCGTGCCCACCACGGGCCCGACCGAGAAGATCAACGATCCCGAGCTGGCCTACCCGCCCGAGGGCATGCGGCCCGAGGACATCGACGCGGCCGGCATCATCCTCTTCGGCGGCGCGCTGGGCGAGCTCGCCGGGTACCTGAACCAGCACAAGCACGCCGCCCAGAACTTCACGGTGGTCCTGTCGCGCGTCACCGTGGACACGGGACAGGGCACGGTGTCCAGAGTCATCGCGTTCGTCAGCCAGGGCGGCATCCCGAAGGAGCTGAATGACAAGCTGACGAAGATGGGCGTGACCATCTATCAGGCACCGAGGGTGCCCAAGGGCGGCGACTCCAGGGACGGCCACGCCGAACGGGCCGCGGCCGACCTCCGCTCGGACGTCGGCCGCCAGGCCCGAGACCTGGGCGGCAAGATCATCAACGTCCACAGCGCCTTCTCCAGCACCCAGGTGTGCTCCCCCAAGTGCGCGGGCAACCTCAACCGATTCATCGGCGACTCGAGTAAGGACGTCAAGAAGGGCTCCAACGGCATGATCGAGGGTACCCAGCTGACTCAGGACCGCCTCAAAGGACTCAGGGGCGTGGTCGGCAAGGGCACCGCCACGTGGGTGGCGGCCCGGGCCTACTGGGGCGGTTTCTTCCGAGGGACCGGCGGCAGGGGCAGACGTTAGAGCCGTCCCGCAGGCGGCGGCCCGGCCTCACGCCGGGCCGTCGCCGAACATCCTTGACCTGGGCTCCGCGAGAATTTCAGGATGGCACACGTGACCGAAGACGAGCTGATCGCGGCGATCCGCGCCCAACCCGGCCTGTCTCCTCCGGCGACGCCGGCGGCGGTCGAGGCGGCGGAGGAGGCCATCGGTCATCCGCTGCCCCCACTCCTGCGGCGGCTGTACCTGGAGGTGGCCAACGGCGGCTTCGGCCCGCGCGACGGGGTTCTCGGGGTCTCCGGAAGCGAGTACGAGCACCACGGCGAATGGGCCGACATCGTCGACGTCCACGAGACCTTCGGGCCGCCGGAGGGCCGGCCCGGGATGGTGTGGCTGTTCGACTGGGGCTGCAACACGTGGTCCCTGGTGGACTGCACGGACCCGGCGGGCCCGATGTGGATCTGGGACCCGGGCGGCGAGCCGGCGGTGCTCTCCCAGAACATGACGCTCGCGGAATGGCTGGCCGCCTCGCTCGGCGGCAACCTGGAGAACGCCTACGAGACCGCCGGCCTGACCGCCATCGCCGCCCGCCGCCTGCTGCCCGATGACGTCCCCCAGGATCTCGGGGTCCGCCGGGCGCTGTCCGACGACGAGATCGTCGCACGGGTCCGGGAGACGACCGCTCTCCCGCCGCCCGCGTCCGCGGCCGCGGTGGCCAAAGCAGAGGAGGCGATCGGCCATCCGCTGCCCCCGCTGCTGCGCCGGCTCTACCTGGAGGCGGCCAACGGCGGCTTCGGCCCGCGCGGCGCGGTTCTCGGAGTCCCCGACGCTCCCGGCCCCCGCCTGGGCACGGACATGGTCGAGTGTCACGAAGTGTTCACCGCCGAGCTGCCCCGTCTGGTCCCCGCCGGCCTGGTGTGGTTGTGCGACTGGGGCAGCGCGATCTGGTCGTTGACGGACTGCCGCGATCCGGCCGGCCCGATGTGGGTCTGGGATCCGGTGGCGCCCGGAGCGGTTCCGGGCGCGCCGCTGCTGCCTCAGCACCAGACCCTCGCCGAGTGGCTGACGGCGTGGCTGGACGGCTCGTACGGCGAAGGTTTCAACCCTGCCGCCCTCCGGCGCGGCTAGGTTCTGTCCCGTGCTCCCTGGCCGCCGTTCTGGGTGATCACCGGACCGGCTCGTGCGCGGATTGACATGATCGCCGGGCCGGGCCGTGGGCTGGGTGACGGTGGCGCCCCTGGTGCTCAGGGACGTGGCGCTGAGCTGGATGCCCGTGATCGGTACGGGTGCGCCGGGCGCGTGGTCACATCGACGGCGGCCTGCGAGCCGGACTCACCCCGCCGCCCGCTGAGGCAGAAGTGACTGATGGGCACATAGTGGTACATCGGGCATGGCAACATTTCTGGAGTGAATGCGGTCAAACAGGCCCCTCGGGGCGGGGATCGGCTGATCCGCGCGTCGATGACGGTCGTGGTGCTGGCGGTCGCGGCGGTGGCTGCGTGGGTGTCGTACTGGCATGCCGTGGCGGTGATCGAGAAGTACGGTGCCGAGGACGAGGTGTCGGCGCATCTGGTCCCGGCGACGGTGGACGGCATGATCTACGCCTCCTCGATGGTGCTGCTGTGGTGTGCCCGCTATCGCCTGGCGGTGCCGGCACTGGCCCGCTGGGCGCTGGCGCTGGGGGTGGCCGCGACGCTGGCGGCGAACATCCTGCACGGGATCGAGCGGGGACCTCTGGCCGCGGCGCTGGCCGCGTGGCCGGCGATCGCGTTGGTGATCTCGTACGAGCTGATCATGTGGGTGGTCCGCTCGGGTCGCGAGCTCGCCGATCGCACGCACGACTCGGGGCAGCCGGAGCGAGCCCTCGCCGAGCCCGCCCCCCAGAGCGTCGCCCCAGAGCCGGAGCCAACGGCCTCACAGGCAGGCCAGGACGCGCCGGCGAGCGAGGTCCGGGAGGACGGCGACCGCCGAGCCCAGGTGGCGGCACTCCTCGCCCGGGACCCGAACATGACCGGGACCGCGCTCGCCCGTGCGCTCGGGGTGCATGAGTCCACCGGGCGCAAGTACCGCCGGGAAGCACTCAACGGCCACAGCCGCTCCACATAGCGCCGAAACCGGAGCTTCGGCGCGACGCAAGCTGACTGATCTGCCAAGAGATCACACTCTCACTTGTAAAGAGCTGCCGTAGGACCCGGTGGCACCGACAGGCGATCATGAACACCCATGACGAAAAAGATCATTTCGAGCGTCGCCGGCGTCGTCCTCGGGGCCGCGGCCCTCATCGGCAGCACCGCCTCTCCCGCGGCAGCAGTGGGCAACTGCTCCAAGACCGCGAGCACCAACCACTCCGTGAGCGTCAAGTGCACCAGCGGTCTTGAGACCTACTTCCGGGTCTACGGCTACTTCTGCTCCACCTCCTCCTGCTCCTACATCCCGGGCAGCCTGGTTCCCCTGGGCGGCACCAGCAAGGCCACCAGCAGCGCCTACTACAGCGGCAAGTGGTACGTGAAGGGCTGCTACGTGACCAGCGGCTGCTGAGTCGCTCCGGCCTGGACCTCGTCTGAGGTCCAGGCCCTTTCTGCTCTCGACGCGGTTCATATAGGTATGGGCGATATCCCCGATCGGCATCAGGGCTTTGTGCCGGGCCGGGGGCGCGTGATTGATTGCGAACGGCTCCTGCAGCCCTGTTCCGGCACTCAGCACGTGAGGAGACGTCCGTGAGGGACGCGGTCATCGTCGATGCGGTTCGCACTCCCATCGGAAAGCGCCACGGGGCCCTGTCCGGCGTTCACCCCGCGACCCTCTCGGCACATGTGCTGAAGGCGCTCGCCGAGCGCACCGGAGTGGAGCCGGCCGAGATCGACGACGTGATCTGGGGATGCGTCAGCCAGGTCGGGGACCAGTCCGGCAACATCGCACGGGTCGCCGTGCTCGCGGCCGGGTGGCCGGAGTCCGTCCCCGGCACGACGGTCGACCGCCGGTGCGGCTCCAGCCAGCAGGCGATCCACTTCGAGGCCGCGGGGGTCGTCGCGGGCCACTACGACTTCGTGATCGCCGGCGGCGTCGAGTCGATGAGCCGCGTGCCCATGGGCTCGGCCGCGCGGGACGGCCGGCCGTACCCGGACGAGGTGCTCGAACGTTACGGCGTGCCCGGATTCAACCAGGGCATCGGGGCCGAGATGATGGCCGCGCGGTGGGGCCTGTCCCGGCGGCGGCTCGACGAGTACGCGGCCCGCTCCCATGCCAGGGCGGCGGCGGCCGCCGACGCGGGCACGCTCGACGGGCAGCTCGCCCCCGTGGGGTGCCTGCGGGCCGACGAGGGCGTCCGCCGCGGCTCGTCGGTGGAGACGCTGGCCGGTTTGAGAACCGCGTTCCGCGAGGACGGCGTGATCACCGCGGGCAACGCCTCACAGATCTCCGACGGCGCGGGCGCCCTGCTCATCACCTCGGGCGAGCTCGCCCGGGCGCGCGGGATGCGGCCGATCGCCCGGGTGCACACCGCCGTGCTGGCGGCCGGCGATCCGGTCATCATGCTGACCGCGCCCATCGAGGCCACGGCCAAGGCGCTGAAGAAGTCGGGCCTGCGCCTCGACGACATCGGGGCCTTCGAGGTGAACGAGGCCTTCGCGCCGGTCCCGCTGGCCTGGCAGGCCGAGACCGGAGCACCCGGCGACCGGCTCAACCCCCTGGGCGGGGCCATCGCCGTGGGCCACCCGCTGGGCGGCTCGGGCGCCGTCCTGATGACGCGTCTCGTGCACCACATGAAGGACCAGGGCCTTCGCTTCGGGCTGCAGACCATGTGCGAAGCGGGCGGCATGGCCAACGCGACCATCCTCGAACTGCTGTCAACGACTCGGGCCTGAAGGCCCGGAGCTTGCAGCTCTTGCCTGGCCCGTCCGGGCCGGGTGCGTTCCATCCCGTCACCGTGCGACTGAGCGTCATACATGAACCACGAAGAGGTGCGCGATTCCTCGGGGGCGTAACACCCCGATCACTCGCAAGGGTCTCTGAAGAGAGGACTGCTCACATGCGTCTGGAAGGACTGTGCACCGCCGTCACAGGAGGCGCCTCCGGCCTCGGGCTGGCGACGGCCCGGCGGCTGGCCGCCGCGGGCGGCAAGGTCGTCGTCATCGACCTGCCCGGCTCCGCCGGCGCCGACGTCGTCAAGGAGCTCGGCGAGGCGACCAGGTTCGCCGCCGCCGACGTCACCGACGCCGAGCAGTTCGCGGCGGCGCTCGACGTGGCCGGCGAGTTCGGCGGCCTGCGAGGGCTCGTGCACTGCGCGGGCGCCGGCCGCCGGCTGAGGCTGCTGGACAAGGAGGGCAACCCCGGGTCCCTGGAGGACTTCGAATGGGTGATCAAGCTCAACCTGGTCGGCTCGTTCAACGCCCTGCGCCTGGCCGCGGCCCGCATGGCCCGCCAGGACGAGATCGACGGCGAGCGCGGCGCCATCGTGCTGACCGCGTCGGTCGCCGCGTACGAGGGCCAGATCGGCCAGATCCCCTACACCGCGGCGAAGGCCGGCATCGTCGGCATGACCCTGACGGCCGCCCGTGACCTGGCCAGCCGGTCGATCCGCGTGTGCACGATCGCGCCCGGGATCATGGACACGCCCCTGCTGGCGCGGCTGCGCGAGGACGTGCGGAGCTCGCTGGAGGCCGCCGTGCCCAACCCCGCCCGGCTCGGCCGCGCGGACGAGTTCGCCCAGCTGGCGTGCCAAATCCTGGAGAACGGCTACCTCAACGGCGAGACCATCCGGCTCGACGGCGCCATCCGCATGGCGCCACGCTGAGCCCCATGGAAGGGCCTGGATACAGTCAGGCCGTGGACCTGCACCAGATCAAGTATTTCCTGGCGGTCGTCGACCACAACGGCATCAACGCCGCGGCGGCCGTGCTCGACGTGGCCCAGCCCACCGTCTCGCAGGCCATCCAGGGGCTGGAGCGGGAGCTCGGCGTCCCGCTGTTCCACCGCATCGGCCGGGGCGTGGTGCTCACCTCGGCCGGGCACAGCCTGGTCGGGCCCGCGCGCCGGATCCTGCGCGACGTCGTCGCCGCGGAGGGCTCGCTCGTCGACGCGGCCGGACGGCCCCGGGGACGGCTCGACGTCTTCGCCATGGCGGCCTTGTCCGCCGATCCGGTGGCCCGCCTGGTCGGCGCCTTCCGCAGGGAGTTCCCGAAGGTCTCCATCCGCATCGGGGACCTGCGCGACGAGACGGCGGCGGCCTCCCTGATCAGGGAGGGGCACTGCGAGATCGTGGTCTGCCACCTCCCCGCGATGGACTGCGCCGGCCTGGCGGTCCGTGAGCTCGGGGTGCAGGAATACTGGCTCGTCCTCCCTCCCGGCTCGGCGCCCCTGTCGGATTCGCTGCCGGATCCGCTGCCGCTGGCCGAGCTGCCGGACCTCCCGCAGGTGACCGTGCCGCGCGGCAGCTCCCTGGCGGTCGGCGAGATCGAGCAGGCGGTCGCGGCGGCGGGCCGGGCCATCCGGCCGTCCGTGGTGGTGGAGCACCGTGAGGCCCGGCTGCCGTTCGTGCTCGCCGGCGTGGGCGCCACCTTCCTCGAACGATCGATGGCCGAGGCCGCCGCGGCCCGGGGCGCCGTGGTGCGCTCCCTGGAGCCGCGGATCAGCCGGGCGTACGGGCTGGTCTACGACCCCGCGGCGCTGTCGCCGGCGGGCCGGGCGTTCGTCGGCGTGGCCGAGGCGTCCTGCCCGTAAGCCTGCCCGTAAGCCTCGCGCAGCTCGTGCTTGCGTATCTTCCCGCTCGCGTTGCGCGGCAGCTCGGCGACCACGGCGACGCGCCGCGGCACCTTGTACGCCGCCAGCCGCGTCCGGCACCACTGACGGATCTCCTCGGTGGTTGGCGAGTCCGCGGCGTGGGCGGGCACCACGACGGCCAGCGGCGTCTCGCCCCACCGCTCGTCCGGCACGCCCACCACGGCCACCTCCGCCACCTTCGGGTGGGCGGCGACGGCCTCCTCCACCTCGGCGGAGTAGATGTTCTCGCCACCCGAGATGATCATGTCCTTGAGCCGGTCGACGACGTAGATGTAGCCGTCCTCGTCCTGGCGGACGAGATCACCGGAGTGGAACCAGCCGCCGGTGAAGGCCGCCGCGGTCTCGGCCGGCTTGTTCCAGTAGCCCGTCATGATCGTCGGCCCCCGGTAGACGATCTCGCCGATCTCGCCCCGCGGCACGTCGTCCATCTGCTCGTCCACGATGCGGACCTCGACGTTGACCAGCGGGGTTCCCACGGATCCGATCTTGCGGAGCGCGTCCTCGCCGAGGAGCACGGTCGACACCGCGCTGGATTCCGTCTGGCCGAACACGCTGAGCAACCGGGCGCCGGGGAACGTCTCGATCATGCGGTGCAACAACGCCTTCGTCGCGGGCGCGGCGCCCCACGAGATGAGCCGCAGGGCCGACAGATCCCGGTCCGCGATGCCGGGGACGTCGCAGACCGCCTGCCACTGGGCGGGGACGAGGAAGACGTAGCCGATGCGCTCGCGTTCGAGCAGGTCCACGGTCCCCACCGGATCGAACCGGCCCGACCTGGCGATCACCGTCCGCCCGCCGACCATGACGCTCGACAGCAGGGCTGCCAGGCCGCCGATGTGGAAGAGCGGGGTGCTGATCAACCACACTCGGCAGTCGCTCGGCACGCCGATGTGGGCGAACCTGCTCATGGTCTGGACGGCCAGGTTGTAGTGCGTGAGCACCGCGCCCTTGGGGCGTCCGGTCGTGCCGGAGGTGTACATGATGAAGGCGGGCGCGTAGAGGTCGACCACCACGCCGGGGTCGGTGCCGGGAGCGTCGCGCAGCGCGTCGTCGTACCGCTCCATGTCCGTGAGGGGTTCGTCGCCGGCCCCGACGACCAGGCAGTGCCGCACCGTCGGCACGTCTTTCCACGCCCGGGCGAATGTGGCGGCCAGCCCGGACTCGACGACGGCGAGCACGGCTCCGCTGTCGGCCAGCTGGTACGCCACCTCCTCGGCGTGCAGCCGGAAGTTCACCGGCACGCAGATGGCCCCGAGCCTGGCGCAGGCGAAGAAGACCTCGGGCATCTCGAGCGTGTTGGACGCCATCACCACGACCCGCTCGCCCGGCCCGGCGCCCCGCGCCGCGAGGGCATGGGCCAGCCGGTTGACCCGCGCGTCCAGCTCGCGGTACGTGCGATCCACCCCGTCCATGCGCAGCGCCACGGCGTCGGGGACGGAGCGGGCGTGCCTGGCGAGCTGGTCGCTGATGGTCATCCCCGAGTAGGCCGATGGCGGGTTCACTCGATTCTCCTTCGCATCCGCGGCCGAGACACGCTCCTGAGAGTCGACCATCACGGAGGGCGCGGCGCAAAGAGGGAACGCCGCATCGTCCGATAGGCCGAACCTATGGGAGGCGGTCCCGGCTCAGGTCGGCCGCCACGTCGAGGAACGCCGCGGCGGCGGGGGAGAGCGGTCCCGGCCGGAACACCAGCCGCACGGTCCGCCGGACCGGCGGCGACGTGGACCGCACGACAACGTTGCGCAGCTCCGTCTCGGCGATCCTCCGGGGGAGGAACGTGGCGCCCGCGCCGTGCATGACCAGCTCCCAGATCGCCTGCCGGTGCGCGCACTCGACGGCGACGAAGCCGACGGCCTGCCCGAGCACCCGATCGATGGCGGGGTCGATGGCGGCCCGGCCGCCCGCCTGCGAGGATTCCAGCACCAGCGGGATGCCGGCGACCGCCGCCAGCGGCACCGGGTCGGGCAGCGCGGCGGCCAGGTCCGGGGGGAGGACGAGGGCGATCTCCTCCTCCCAGAGGTCGCGGGTCCGCACCATGTCGCTCTTCACCGGGAAGTCCGTCAACCCCAGCTCGGCCTCCCCCTGGCGGACCTGGCTCAGGACCCCGGACGAGCTGCCGGGATCGCGTACGGTGACCAGGATGCCCGGATGCCGCCGGCGCAGTGCGCCGGTCAGCTCCGGCAGGGGGTCGGCGGACAGCGCCGACAGCACCGCGATCTCCAGCCGCCCGGTGACCAGATCCCTGACCGCGTGCACGCGCCGCTTGGCGGCCTCGACGTCGGCCAGGATCTGCCGCGCGGGCGCGACGAACGCCCGCCCGTCGGCGGTCAGGGTGAGCCCGCGGCCGGACCGGTCGAACAGCTGGGCGCCGAGCTGGCGTTCGAGGGTGCGGATCGCCTGGGACAGCGACGGCTGCGCGACGTAGAGCGCCCTGGCGGCCTTCGTCACGCCGCCGTGGTCGACGACCGCTACGAAGTACGCGACGAGCCGCAGGTCCATGCCCCCGAACTCTACTCATAGGCAGCGCCGATAGATCCATACGCTCCCTGGTCTTTGCGCCTGCCCGCCCGCTGATGATGCAGTCGGGGTACGCCGGGACACCACCGGCCGACCCCGTTCCCCGTCCGCCCAGGAGCACGATGACAAAGGAGAGCAGCACGGCCGCCGCCGGCGACGACGTGCTGGTGCGTCACGAGTCGCGCATCGCGGTGATCACCATCAACCGGCCGCACGCCAAGAACGCCGTCACCCGGGCGGTGTCCGAGGGCATCGCCGCCGCGCTCGACGAGCTGGACCGCCGCGACGATCTCTCCGTCGGCGTCCTCACCGGGGCCGGGGACTCCTTCTGCGCGGGAATGGACCTGAAGGGATTCCTGCGCGGCGAGCGGCCGAGCATCGAGGGCCGGGGGTTCGCCGGCCTGACCGAGGCGCCGCCGAAGAAGCCGCTGATCGCCGCGGTCGAGGGGTACGCGCTCGCGGGCGGCTGCGAGATCGTCCTCGCGTGCGACCTCGTCGTTGCCGCGCGGACGGCCATGTTCGGCATCCCGGAGGTCAAACGGGGCCTGGTGGCCGCCGCCGGGGGGCTGCTGCGCCTGCCGCACCGCGTCCCGCCGCAGATCGCGATGGAGCTCGCGCTGACCGGCGACCTCGTCACGGCCGCGCGGGCGTACGAGATCGGCCTCGTCAACCGGCTCACCGACGAGGGGAAGGCGCTCGCCGAGGCGCTCGCGCTGGCCGCCCGCATCGCGGAGAACGGCCCGCTGGCCACCCTCGCCAGCAAACGGGTGATCATGGAGCACCAGCAGTGGCCGGAGGCCGAGCGGTTCGCCCGCCAGCGCCTGATCATCGAGCCCGTCTTCGCCTCGGAGGACGCCAAGGAAGGCGCCCGCGCCTTCGCCGAGAAGCGCCGGCCGAACTGGCGGGGCCGATGAGCCGGAGCGGTCCCCTCGCCGGAGTGCGCGTCGTCGAGCTGGGCGGCATCGGGCCCGTCCCCTTCGCCGCCATGATGCTGGCCGACCTGGGCGCGGAGGTGATCCGCGTGCACCGCCCCGCCGATCGGCACACGCGCCCCAACCCGGTGCTCGACCGCGGGCGCCGCTCCCTCGTCGCCGACCTGAAGAACCCCCGCGGCGCCGCCGTCGTGCGGGCCCTGATCGACACGGCGGACGCGGTGCTGGAGGGCTTCCGGCCCGGCGTGGCCGAGCGGCTGGGCTTCGATCCCGGGGTGCTGGCCGAGCGCAACCCGCGGCTGGTCTTCGGCCGCATGACCGGCTTCGGCCAGGACGGGCCCCTGGCCATGCGGGCCGGCCACGACATCAACTACATCGCGCTGTCCGGCGCCCTCGCCGCGATCGGCCGCCCCGACCACCCCCCGACGCCGCCGCTCAACCTCGTCGGCGACTTCGGCGGCGGCGGCATGCTGCTGGCCCTCGGCGTGCTGGCCGCGGTGCTGAACGCGCGCACGTCGGGACGCGGCCAGGTCGTGGACGCGGCGATGGTCGAGGGCTCCGGTCTGCTGATGGCGATGATCTACGGACGGTACGCGCAGGGCGCGTGGACCGTCGAGCGCGGCGCGAACCTGCTCGACGGCGGCGCCCCCTTCTACGACACCTACGAGTGCGCCGACGGACGGCACGTGGCGGTGGGCGCCATCGAGCCGGCCTTCTTCGCCGAGCTGGTGGACGTCCTCGGCGTCGCCCACGAGGTCGACCCCGCCGCCCAGCGGGACCCGGACACCTGGCCGGCGATGCGGGAGACGTTCGCCAAGGCGTTCAAGAACGCCTCCCGCGACGAGTGGGCCGAGCGCTTCGCCGGCGTCGACGCGTGCGTGACACCGGTGCTGACCATGGACGAGGTCGCCGCTCACCCCCACAACGCCGCGCGGGGGAGTTTCACCGGCGACGGCGCGGGCGCGATCCACCCCGGGCCCGCGCCCCGGTTCGCCGGCACCCCCTGCGGCAGGCCGGCGTCCGCGCCGGTCCCCGGCCAGGACACCCGTGCGATCCTCACCGAACTGGGGCATACCTCCGAGGAGATCGAGAGCCTGCTGGCGGAGGGGGCGGTGCGGTGAGCGCGTACTGGCCGGCGGGAATGCCGGCCACGCTCGACTACCCCGAGCTGACCGCAGGAGAGCTGCTCACCACCGCGGCGCGCCTGTACGGCGACCGAACGGCCGTCGTCGACGGGCCGGAGCGGCTCACCTTCGCCCAGCTGCACGCGCGGGCCGCCGCGTTCGCGCACGCCGCGCGCGACGCCGGTGTCCGCGACGGCGACGCCGTCCTCCTCCACCTGCCCAACAGCGTGTGGTTCCTGGTCGGCTACTACGGAGCGCTGCTCGCCGGCGCGAGCGTGACACCGGCCAACCCGCTGCAGCCGGCCCCGGCCCTGCGCGCCCAGCTGCTCGACACCCGCGCGGTCCTCGCCGTCAGCCACCCCGCCCACGTCGCCGCCCTGCGGGCGGCCGCGCCGGACTCCGCCCTGCGCACGATCGTGGTCGTCCCGCCCGCGGACCACCCCCCGGACGGCACTCCGGCGGGCGCGGTGACCCTCGCCGGCTTCGTCGCGGGCCGGCCCGCCGCCGCCCCCGGGACCGCCGTCACCCCGGACGACGTGGCCCACATCGCCTACACCGGCGGCACCACCGGAGACCCGAAGGGCGTACGGGTCCTGCACCGCAACGTGGTCGCCAACGTCGTCCAGATGACCGCCTGGCGCGCCGCCCACCTGCTCGTCGCCGACCGCGGCGGCGCCCGGCTCCGCCCGATCCCCGGCGTGCTCGACGCGGGGGTGAGCCCGGGAAACGCGGTCACGGTGTCGGTGGCGCCGCTGTTCCACGCGCACGCGCTCATCAACGTGAACTTCCTGCTGCTGTGCGGCACCACCGTCGTGCTTCCCGGCCGCTTCGACCCGGGGCTCCTCCTGGCGGACGTCGAACGCCACCGCGCCACCTACGTCACCGGCAGCCCGGCGATGTGGCACGCGCTGCTCGACAGCCCCGAGCTGGGCGCCCGCGACCTGTCCTCGGTCCGGGTGGTCTCCTCGGGCGCCGCCCCGATGGACCCGGCCACGCTGGAGGCGCTCGCCGCCGCCTTCCCCGACGCGATGGTCAGCGAGGGGTACGGGCTCACAGAGGCGACGTGCCTGGTGACCGCCGCGCCGCTGCTGCGCGGCGCCCGGCGCAAACCCGGAAGCGTCGGCCTGCCGATCTTCGACACCGCGGTGCAGGTCCGCTCGCCGGGCGACGGCGCGGCCGTGCTCGGCCCGGACGAGCCCGGCGAGCTGTGGGTACGCGGCCCGCAGGTCACGGCCGGCTACCTGAACCGGCCGGAGGCCACCGCCGAACAGTTCGCCGGCGGCTGGCTGCGCACGGGGGACATCGGCCACGTCGACGCCGAGGGCTTCGTCTTCATCTCCGGCCGCACCAAGGACATGCTCATCTACAAGGGCTACAACGTCTATCCGCGCGAGCTGGAGGACATCCTGCACGGCCACCGCGACGTGGGCGCGGCGGCGGTCGTCGGCAGGCCCGTGCCGGACGTCGGGGAGGAGCCGGTCGCCTTCGTCGTGCCGCGGCAGGGCGCGGTCATCGACCCGGAGGCCGTCATGGCGTTCGTCGCCGAGCGCGTGCCGCCGTACAAGAAGGTCCGGGCCGTCCACGTCGTCGACGCGTTGCCCACCTCGCCCGCCGGGAAGATCCTCAAAGCCGAGCTGCGCGCGCGGCTCGCGCAGCCGCCCACCACCGTCAGGAGCT
The DNA here is from genome assembly GCF_008065375.1 of Nonomuraea sp. SYSU D8015. Taxonomy (GTDB): domain Bacteria; phylum Actinomycetota; class Actinomycetes; order Streptosporangiales; family Streptosporangiaceae; genus Nonomuraea. The sequence continues at coordinate 122,617 of NZ_VJYI01000003.1, read as the reverse complement.
GAACCGTGGAGACCGAAGCGTTCCAGGCGGTGCTCGCCGCCGTGCGCACCTTCGTGCGCAAAGAGGTCGTGCCCGCCGAAGACGTCATCGAGCAGACCGACGAGATCCCCGAGGCCATCCGCGCCAAGGCGGCCGACATGGGGCTCTTCGGCTACGCGCTGCCCGAGGCGTACGGCGGGCTCGGGTTCACCATGATCGAGGACGTGCGGCTGGCGATGGAGCTCGGCTACACCGCGCCGGCCTTCCGCTCGATGCTCGGCACCAACAACGGCATCGCGGGCCAGGTGCTGGTGAACTTCGGCACCGAGGAGCAGAAGCGGCGCCACCTGCCGGGCCTGGCCTCCGGCGCCAAGATCGCCTCGTTCGCGCTGACCGAGTCCGAGGCCGGCTCCGACCCCAGCGGGCTGCGGACCCGGGCGGTCCGGGTCGAGGGCGGCTACCGGCTCACCGGGCACAAGCGGTTCATCACCAACGCCGACCGGGCCGACCTGTTCATGGTCTTCGCCAGGACGAGCGCCGACACGAGCGCCGGCACGAGCGCCGGCACCGGGGGCACCAAGGGCATCTCCGTCTTCGTGGTCGAGTCCGGCGCTGAAGGACTGAGCGTCGGCCCCAAGGACGAGAAGATGGGGCAGCGCGGCGCGCACACCGCGGAGGTCTTCCTCGACGACGTCTTCGTGCCCGAGTCCGCGCTGGTCGGCGGCGTCGAGGGCGAGGGGTTCGCGGCCGCCATGCGCTCGCTGGCGCGCGGCCGGCTGCACATCGCGGCGGTCTGCGTCGGGCTCGCCCGGCGGCTCGTCGAAGAGAGCGTCGCCCATGCCGCGGCCACCCGGCAGGGCGGGCGTCCCATCGCGGAGTTCCAGCAGGTGCAGGCGATGCTCGCGGACTCGCAGACCGAGCTGATGGCCGGGCGGGCGATGGTGCTGGAGGCGGCGCGGGCGTACGACGACGGCAGCGACCGCCGCATGGCGCCGTCGTGCGCGAAGCTGTTCTGCTCGGAGATGGTCGGCCGGGTGGCTGACCGCGCCGTCCAGATCCACGGCGGCCTGGGATACATGCGGTCGGTCCCGGTCGAGCGGTTCTATCGCGACGCCCGCCTGTTCCGGCTGTACGAGGGCACGAGCGAGGTGCAGAAGGTCATCATCGCCAAGCAACTGCTCAGAGAGGCACACCGGTGACGCGTCCGCTGCGGGGCCTGCGGATCGTCGAGATCTCCAGCTACGTGGCGGCCCCGCTGAGCGGGATGACGCTGGCCCAGCTCGGCGCGGACGTGATCCGGGTGGAGCCGATCGGCGGGGCGGCGGACCGCACACGCTGGCCGCTGGCCGGGAGCGGGACGAGCCTGTACTGGTCGGGGCTGAACAAGGGCAAGCGCGCCATCGAGGTGGACCTGTCCGCCGGAGAAGGCCGCCGGCTCGTCGCCGACCTGGTCGTCACCGGCGGCGGGATCGTGATCACCAACTCCGATCACCACCCGGAGCTGACCTTCGAGGCGCTGCGGGCGCGGCGCGCCGACGTGATCCACGTGCTGCTCACCGGCCGCCGGGACGGCGGGCCCGCGGTGGACTACACCGTCCAGGCCGCGACCGGATTCCCCCTGCTCACCGGAGCGGAGGACACGACGGGGCCGGTCAACAGCGTGGTGCCCGCCTGGGACGTCGCCGCCGGGCTCTACCTGGCGGCCGGGCTGCTGGCCGCCGAGCGGCATCGCCTGCTCACGGGGGAGGGGCGGCAGGTGCGGGTCGCGCTCGAGGACGTCGCCCTGGCGACCGCGGGAAACCTCGGCCACCTGGCCGAGGCGCAGCTGGGCGGCACACCGCGGCACCGCGACGGCAACCACGTCTACGGCACGTTCGGGCGCGACTTCGCCACCGCCGACGGCGGACGGCTGATGATCGTGGCGCTCACCGCCCGGCACTGGCGTGACCTCCTCGCCGCGACCGGCCTCACCGACGTGGTCTCCGCCCTGGGCGACGCGCTCGGCGCGGACTTCGCCGAGGAGTCGGAGCGCTATCGGCACAGGAAGGTGCTCGGCGACCTGATCGCGGCCTGGTTCGAGCGGCGCACGCTCGCCGAGGCGGAGGAGGCGCTGCGGGCCACGCGCGTGTTGTGGTCGAGGTACCGGAGCTTCGCCGAGCTGGCCGCGCTGCTGCCGGAGCACCCGCTGATGGCGGAGCTGCGGCAGCCCGGGGTCGGCACGTACTGGGCGCCGGGATCGCCCGTGGTGATGGACGACGAGCAGCCGCCTCCGGCGGCGTCCCCGCTCGTGGGCCAGCACACCGACGAGGTGCTGCGGGGCGAGCTCGGACTGTCCGAGCGGGACCTCGCGACGCTGCGGAAGAACGGCGTCATCCGAGGCGGGGAATGACGGAGCGGAGAGTGATCATGAGTGGACTGACCGAGGACGAGCGGGAGATCGTCGCCCTCGCCGGCGAATTCGTCGACGAACGGGTGCGGCCGCGGGTGCGGGACTACGAGCCGGTGGACGAGTACCCCGCCGAGTTCATCGAGGAGATGAAGAAGCTGGGCTTCTTCGGCCTGCTCGCGCCCGCGGAGTACGGCGGGGTGGAGGTCAGCACGGAGTGCTTCGCCCGGGTGACCGAGGAGCTGGCCCGCGGGTGGATGAGCCTGGCCGGCGCCATCGGCGGACACTCGGTGATCACCTACCTGATCAGCACGTTCGGCACCCCGGAGCAGCGCGAACGCTACCTGCCCCGGATGGCCGACGGCACGATCAGGGCGGCGATGGCGCTCACCGAACCCGGCGGCGGCAGCGATCTGCAGGCGATGCGCACCCGCGCGGTCGCCGACGGCGGCGACCTGGTGATCAACGGCTCGAAGACGTGGATCACCAACGCCCGCCGTTCCGGCCTGATCGGCCTGCTCTGCGTGACCGATCAGGACGCGCGGCCCGCGCACCGGGGCATGAGCGTGCTGCTCGTCGAGCCCGGCGACGGCCTGACCGTCTCCAAGAACCTCCCCAAGCTCGGCTACCGCGGCGTCGAGTCCTGCGAGCTCGTCTTCGACGAGATGCGGGTGCCCGCGTCGGCCGTGCTGGGCGGCGAGCCGAACCAGGGGTGGGCGCAGATGATGCGCGGGCTCGAGGTCGGCAGGATCCAGGTGGCCGCCCGCGCGGTCGGCGTCGCGCGGGCCGCGCTCGACGACGCCGTCCGCTACGCGCAGGAACGTGAGTCGTTCGGCAAGCCGATCTGGAGACACCAGTCGGTGGGCAACCTGCTGGCCGACATGGCGACCAAGGTCCGGGCGGCCCGGCTGCTCACCGAGGACGCCGCCCGCCGGCTCGACGCGGGCGGGCGCGCCGACATGGAGGCCGGAATGGCCAAGCTGTTCGCCTCGGAGGCCGCGATGCAGGTGGCGCTGGACGCGATGCGCGTGCACGGAGGGTATGGCTACTCCAAGGAGTTCGACGTCGAGCGCTACTTCAGGGACGCCCCGCTGATGATCCTGGGCGAGGGCACCAACGAGATCCAGCGCAACGTCATCGCCGCCCAGCTGATCGCCCGCAACCCCGTCACCTGAGGAACAGATGCTGCTCAACGACAAGACCGCGGTCGTCACCGGAGGAGCCCAGGGCATCGGGCTCGCCATCGCGGAGGTCTTCGCCGGCGAAGGCGCGCGGGTCGTGCTCGGCGACCTCGACCTGGAGGCCGCCCAGGCGGCCGCCGAGCACCTCGGCGGCCCGGACACGGCCCGCGCGGTGCGCTGCGACGTCACGCGCGCCGCGGACGTGGACGCGCTGATCCAGACTGCGCTGGAGGCGTTCGGCTCGCTGGACGTCATGGTCAACAACGCCGGGATCACCCGCGACGCGACGATGCGCACGATGACCGAGGAGCAGTTCGACCAGGTCATCGACGTGCACCTCAAGGGCACCTGGAACGGCACCCGCAAGGCCGCCGCCGTCATGCGCGAGCAGAAGAGCGGCGCGATCGTGAACATCTCCTCGCTGTCCGGCAAGGTCGGCATGGTCGGCCAGACCAACTACTCCGCGGCCAAAGCGGGCATCGTCGGCCTGTCCAAGGCCGCCGCCAAGGAGCTGGCGCACCACGGCGTCCGCGTCAACTGCATCCAGCCGGGCCTGATCCGCTCGGCCATGACCGAGGCGATGCCGCAGAGGGTGTGGGACCAGAAGCTGGCCGAGATCCCGATGGGACGGGCGGGCGAGGTGCGCGAGGTCGCCACGGTGGCGTTGTTCCTGGCCTCCGACCTGTCGTCGTACATGACCGGGACGGTGCTCGAAGTGACCGGCGGACGGTTCATGTGAGCTGGGAGCCGCACACCGTCGTCACGACCGAGACCGTCGACCCCCATCCCGTGGCGGCGCTGTCCGCGCTGTTCGACGACGGCACGCCCGCGATCGGCCCCGGCGACCCCCTGCCGCCGCTGTGGCACTGGGTCGCGCTGCCCCGCTGGCCGCGTTCGTCCCTGCTCGGCGCCGACGGCCATCCGGCCCGCGGATCGTTCCTGCCTCCGGTGGAGCTGCCGCGCCGGATGTTCGCCGGCGGCGAGGTCGTCTTCCACGCCCCCCTCACGGTGGGAGGCACGCTCCGGCGCGAGGCGCGCGTGGAGTCGGTCACCGAGAAGACCGGGCGCTCGGGCCGCCTCGTCGTCGTGGTCGTCGCCACCGGCCTGTACCAGGACGACAAGCTCGCGCTCGAGGAGCGCCAGGACCTCATCTACCGCGACGCCGGGCCCGCCGCACCCGCCGCCGCGGATCCGGCCACCGCGGTCCCGGCAGGCGCGCCCTTCACCCGGGCGGGGGAGTGGGCGTGGGACTTCGCCACGGATCCGACGCTCCTCATGCGCTTCAGCGCGGCCACCGCCAACCCGCACCGCATCCACTACGACTGGCCCTACGCCACCCGCGTCGAGGGCTACCCCGGCCTGGTGGTGCACGGCCCGCTGATGACGCTCGCCCTCGCCGAGGTCCTCCGCCTCGAAGGGCACCGGGGTGGAGTCGTCCGCATGCGGCACCGCAACCGCAGACCCCTGTTCTGCGGCCAGGCCGCCCGCCTCCGGCGGGTCGGGGACGCCACACCGCTGACCTTGGGCCTGTTCGGCGCGGACCCCGAGCCCTGCAGCACGTTGACGATCGAGGAGGAAGGGACCGGCCATGCGTGAAGCGGTCATCTGCGAGCCCGTCCGCACCCCGATAGGGCGCTACGGCGGGAGGTTCAAGAGCCTGACGGCGGCCGACCTCGGCGTCATCGCGCTCAAGGGGCTCATCGAACGCACCGGCATCGCCCCGGACACGATCGAGGACGTCGTCCTGGGCCACTGCAACGCCAGCAGCGAGGCGCCCGCGATCGGCCGCGTCGTCGCGCTCGACGCCGGGCTGCCCGTCCACGTCCCCGGCTTCCACCTCGACCGCCGGTGCGGCTCGGGGCTGCAGGCCGTCATCCACGCCGCCATGCAGGTGCAGACCGGGGTCCACGAGGTCGTCGTCGCGGGGGGCACGGAGAGCATGAGCAACGCCACGTTCTACTCGGCGGACATGCGATGGGGCGCGAGGAACGGCATCGCGATGCACGACAGCCTCGTCCGCGCCCGGCAGACGGCGGGCGGCCGGAGCCATCCCGTCCCCGGGGGCATGATCGAGACGGCCGAGAACCTGCGCCGCGCGTACGCGATCTCCCGCCGGGAACAGGACGAGCTGGCCCTGCTGTCCCACCGGCGCGCGGTCGCGGCCCAGGCCGCGGGGATCCTCGCCGAAGAGATCATCCCGACCCCGGTCAAGCACCGGAACGGCGAGATCGTGATCGACACCGACGAGCACCCGCGCGCCGACACCACCCTGGAGTCCCTGGCCGGGCTCAAGCCGATCCTGCTCGGCTCCGAACCGGACGCGACGGTCACCGCGGGCAACGCCAGCGGCCAGAACGACGCGGCTGCCATGTGCCTCGTCACCACGCCCGAACGCGCCGAACGGCTCGGCCTGCGGCCGCTGGTCCGCCTCGTGTCGTGGGCCGTGGCCGGAGTCGAGCCGGAGACCATGGGCATCGGCCCGGTCCCCGCCACCGCGGCCGCGCTGGGCCGGGCCGGCCTCTCGCTGGACGACATGGACCTCATCGAGCTCAACGAGGCGTTCGCGGCACAGACGCTGGCGGTCATGAGGGAGTGGACGTTCGGCGACGAGGACCTGGCGCGTACGAACGTGCACGGCTCCGGCATCTCACTCGGCCATCCGGTCGGCGCCACCGGCGTGCGCATGCTGGCGACGCTGTCCCGCGAGCTCCACCGGCGCGAGGCCAGGTACGGCCTGGAGACGATGTGCATCGGCGGGGGCCAGGGCCTGGCCGCCGTCTTCGAACGGGTGACGGCATGAGCCCGCGCGTCTTCACCTCACTGGAGGAGGTCGGGAGCGCCCTCGGCGAACCGCTCGGGCCCGGCGACTGGCTGGTCGTCGGCCAGGAGCGCATCGACGCCTTCGCCGCCGCGACCGGCGACCACCAGTGGATCCACGTCGACCCCGCACGGGCCGCGACGGGGCCGTTCGGCCGCGCGATCGCGCACGGCTACCTCACCCTGTCCCTCATCCCGGGCTTCGGGCAGCGGCTCTTCCGCCTCGACCTGGGCCGGGCCCGCGTCAACTACGGCGTGAACAAGGTCCGCTTCCCCTCGCCCGTGCCCGCCGGATCGCGCCTGCGGGCCCTGGCCACGTTCGCCGAGCTGCGGGAGAGCGCGGCGGGAGCCCTGCTCACGACGCGCTACACCATCGAGCTCGACGGGGGAGGCAAGCCCGCCTGCGTCGCCGAGACCATCACGCTCATTCTCGAGGCCTGAGGATTCCGGCATGGAGCATCTCATCCGCGCGCCTGCCCTCGTCCGCGCCTGCCCTCGTCCCGACCGCGCCCGGCCCGAATCAGCGGTCCTGCCAGACGGGCGGGCGCTTCTCGGCGAAGGCGCGGGGGCCCTCCTGCGCGTCGGCGGAGGCCGCCACCGCGGCCCACACCTCCCGCTGCGCCGCGAACGCCGCCTCGTCGGTGTAGTCCACCGACGAGGCGAGGATCCGCTTGGACGCGCGCACCGCGAACGGCGCGTTGGCGGCGATCCTGGCGGCCAGCGCCCGCGCCCCCTCCAGCGCGCCGCCCGGCTCGGTGAGCTCGTTCACCAGCCCGTACGCGTGCGCCTGCACGGCCGGCAGCGGGTCACCGGTGAGCACCAACCGCATGGCGAGGTGGTACGGCAGCGCCTTCGCCACCCGCAACAGCCCGCCCCCCACCGCGATCAGCCCCCGCTTGACCTCGGGCAGGCTGAACACGGCCTCCCGGGAGGCGACCACGAGATCGGCGGCCAGCGCCAGCTCGCAGCCCCCGGCGGCGGCCCACCCCTCGACCGCGGCGATCAGCGGTTTCTCGGGGAGACGTTCGGTGATGCCGGCGAAGCCGCGCCCCGGCAGGGCGGGCTTCTCTCCCCGCGCGAACGCCTTCAGGTCCATGCCCGAGCAGAACGTGCCGCCGGCGCCGGTGAGGATCCCGACCAGCAGCTCGGGCCGCGACTCGAGCTCGTCGATGGCGGCGGCCAGCGCCTTGGTGGTCTCCAGGTCCACCGCGTTGCGCGCCTCCGGCCGGTTGATGGTGATGACCGCGACACCGTCGGCGAACTCGGTCAGCACAGTGCTCATTGGTCGCTCACCGCTCCTCATTCGCTCCGCTCACTACGTCGGGTTCGCTCCGTGCTCATTGGCGTGCTCCCTGGTTCACAGCCCGATGGACTTGGCGATGATGCTCTTCATGACCTCGCTGGTGCCACCGTAGATGCGGGTGACCCGCGCGTCGGCGTACATGCGGGCGATCGGGTACTCCAGCACGTACCCGTAGCCGCCGTGCAGCTGCAGGCACTTGTCGACGACGCGGGACTGCAGCTCGGTGCAGAAGAGCTTCACCTTGGCCGCGTCGGCCGCGCTCAGCCCCCCGGCGTCGTGCTCCTCCAGCGCGCGGTCCACCAGCGCCTGGCCCGCCTCCACGTCGGTCGCGCACTCGGCGAGCACGAACTTGGTGTTCTGGAAGCCGGACAGCGGCCGGCCGAAGACGTTCCGCTCGCCCACGTACGCGAGCGTGACCTCCAGCGCCGTCGCGGCCGCCGCCTGCGCGTTCACCGCGATGGACAGCCGCTCCTGCGCGAGGTTGTGCCGGAGGTAGTCGAACGCGCGGCCCTCCTCGCCCAGCAGGTTCGCCGCCGGGACGGGCACGTCCGCGAAGGCGAGCTCGGCGGTGTCCTGCGCCTTGAGCCCGAGCTTGTCCAGATTGCGGCCCACCGAGAAGCCGGGCGCGGCCGACTCGACGACCAGGATGCTCAGCCCCGCCCGCCGGTCGTCCGCCGGCGGCGCGGTACGGGCGACGACGAGCACGAGATCGGCGTTGACGGCGCCGGTGATGAAGGTCTTGGCCCCGTTGAGCACATAGTGCTCCCCGTCGAGGACCGCGGTCGAGGCGATGCCGGCGAGGTCGGACCCGGTGCCCGGCTCGGTCATCGCGATCGCGGTCATCAGCTCGCCACTGGCCACCCCGGGCAGCCAGCGCCGCTTCTGCTCCTCGCCGGTGTAGCGCAACAGGTACGGCAGCACGATGTCGGTGTGCACCCGCACCGGGCCGAGGCCCAGCTTCGCGCGTGCCAGCTCCTCGTTGACGACGGCGTTGAACTTGAAGCTGCGCTGGCCCCCGCCGCCGTACTCCTCGGGGACCTGCAGGCCGAGGATGCCCAGCTTGCCCGCCAGCCGGTAGAAGTCGCGGGGCGCCGCCCCCGCCTTCTCCCACTCGGGGTAGACCGGGACGACCTCGCGGACCAGGAAGTCGCGGACAGTGGCCCGGAACGCCTCGTGGTCCTCGTCGAAGACGGTGCGTCGCATCATTCCTCTCTCTGCCGGCAGGACGGCTTGTCGAACGATCGTTAAGTACGGCGCGCAAGCCGGCGATGTCGGGATTCGGCGGGGGACGTCAGCGGCTCTTGGCGCGCGGCTTGCGGGCCGGCGGGCGGTGCTGCACGACCGTCAGGGCCAGATGGACGTACCGCTCGACCAGATCGCTGACGCTCAGGTCGCCGGCGGGTTGGTACCACTGGGCGATGGCGTTGCACATCGCCAGGATCGCGCGCTGCGCCTCGTCGGGATGAGGAGTGGCGAAGACGCCGCGCGCCACGCCGTCGTCGATGATCTCACGCAGCAGCTTCGGCAGCGCGTCGCGCCGCTCGACGAAGCGCTCGAGCCGCTCGGGCTCCAGGTTGCGCAGCTCGCGCAGCGCGAGCAGGCTGTCGACCTGGCGCCGCACCCGGTATTCCACCGTGGCCTGGACGAAGGCGCTCAGCCGCGCCGCCGGGTCGTCCGCGGCGGCGGCAAGTGCCGTCTCGCAGCCCCGCCAGCAGTCGTCGAGCGCGTCCTCCAGCAGCGCGTGGAGGAGCTCCTGCTTGCCGGCGTGGTAGTAGTAGAGCACCGAGAGGCTCAGCCCCGCGCCCTTGGCGATGTCCCGGATCGAGGCGCCGTGGTAGCCGCGCTCGGCGAAGATGTCACGCGCCGACCGCATGATCGCGGCGAGCCCGTTTCCCCTGGTCACCGCCCGAGACTGCCGATCCGCCGCATCGGCCGTGCCGCGTGTCGCCATTGCTGCATCCTATTCCACACCCGTCGAACGTCAGATCATCGTGCCGCCGGGACGCCGCCCGGCCGGAGCTAGCCCGCCTTCACCTGATACTCCTTGGCGAGGTCGGACACCTTGAAGTCCTCGACGAGCTTCATCCCCGCGTAGACGCCCTGGTCGGGCCGGTGGATCTGGCTCGCCCGCGAGGTCGGCTGCGCCGGGTCGGACAGGTCCAGCGCCGGACCCAGCCCGTCGATGCTGAAGCTGGTCACCTTGGCACGCGCGGCCAGCACGCCCTTGCGGGTCAGGTCGTCGCACGCACCATTGATGATCTTGGCCCACAGATGTGTGGACAGGTAGGCGAGCACGACCGCGCCGCCCGACTCCGGCTGCTGCGCTCCGAACTTGGCCTTCCACGCGTCGGCGAGCTTCTTCACCGCGGGGGTGTCCGCGCTGAGCAGGCCGATGCCCGACACGCGGTGGTAGCGCTTGATCAGCGCGGGCCCGGCGGCCGTCGACAGCAGGCTGGTGGCGAACGTCGCCACGTTCCCCATGATCGGCACGTCCAGCCCGGCGGCCTGGGAGGCGCTGGCCACCGCCGCGGTCTGCTTCGCCGTCGAGTCCAGCAGGATCGCCTTGGCGCCGGCCGCCTTCATCGCGTTGACCTGGCTGGTGAGGTCGGCGTCGGTCGGCTTGATCTGCCGGCTCGCCAGCTTCAGCCCCAGCTTCTCCGCCGCGAACGTGCTGCCCTTCAGGCTGTTCTCGCCGATCTCGCCCTGCATGTAGATGTGCCCCAGGGTGTCGCCCTTCTTCAGCATGCCCTCGCGCACCATCCAGTCGACGCTGTTGATCGCCTGGATGTCGTAGGTGGAGCCGACCACGATGAGATGCGGGTCGCCGAGCAGGGTGGGCGCGAACGCCGTCAGGCCGACCAGCACGTCGTTCGCCGCGATCTTGTCGCGCAGCGCCGAGGTGACCGCCGAGCCGTAGACGTTGAGGAACCCGAGGACCTGCGGCGCGACCTCGTCGTAGGCCGTGACCGCCTTCTGCACGTCGTACCCGTGGTCCCGGACGACCAGCTCGATCTTCCGCCCGCACACGCCGCCGGCCGCGTTGATCTCGTCGACGGCGAACTGGCTGGCGGTGTTGCTGGTCTTGCCGGACGTGGCGAACGCACCGGACAGGTCCAGCAGCATGCCCAGCTTGATGGTGGAGTCACTGACGCCGGGGGCGGCGCCGTTCGCGGACGTGGTGGCCTTGGTGGAGCAACCGGTGACGGACAGGGCGACCGCGAGGGCGGCCGCGGCGAGGACGCGCGGACGGGACCGGTTCATGGGTTCTCCTGGCATGGTGTTTCCGGGGGGTGGGATGGTTCAGGCGGAGGCCGGCCCCCGCCGGTCGCGGACGGCGTGCACCATCGCGCGCAGCCCGCCGGGCTGGGTCAGCATGACGACCACGACGAGCGCGCCGTACACGAACTGCGCGGCGATGGACGCGTCGAGCCCGTCCTGGCCGGGGCCGACGACGAGCGGCAGCACGTCGGCGTATCGGGACAGCACGATCGGCAGAGCGACCACGAAAGTCGCGCCGATGATCGCGCCGGACGTCGAGCCGAGCCCGCCGAGGATGATCATCGCGAGGAAGTCGATGGAGAGCAGGAGATCGAAGTAGTCGGGGACGGCGCGCTGGAAGGCCAGCGCCGTCAGCACGCCGGCGACGCCGGCGTACATCGAGGACAGGACGAACGCGGACGCCTTGGTGCGCTGCACCCGCACGCCCATCGCGGCGGCGCCCACCTCGCTGTCGCGCATGAGGCGGAACGCCCGGCCCGGGCGGCCCCGCAGCACGTTGCGGGCCACCAGCGTGGCCGCGACGGTGACGGCCAGGAAGAGGTACCAGAGGTTCTCCACGGCCCCGAACGGCACGCCCAGCACGACCAGGCCCGAGGCGTCGGAGAAGGCGAACCCGCCCAGCGCGAACGGCGTGACCGAGCGCCCGTCGTAGCCCCCGGTCACCGGCCGCAGGTTGAGCAGCAGGTGGTGGCCGAGGAAGACCAGGCCCAGCGAGGCGATCCCGAGATAGATGCCGCGCAGCCGGCTGGCGACCGGGCTGAACAGCAGGCCGCACAGCCCGGCGAGCAGGGTGGCGAGCACGGCCGCCGCGAGCGGGGGCAGCCCCAGGCCCGTCAGGTGGCCGCCGTCGCCGCCGGCCAGGAACGCGTACCCGTACGTGCCGACCGCGACGAAGAACGCGTGCCCGAGCGACAGTTGCCCGGCCGCGCCGAACAGGATGGTCAGGCCGAGCGCCCCGACCGCCGCGGCCATCGCGAACAGGCCGATGCGCAGCCAGAACGCGTCCACGTACAGCGGCAGCGCCAGCGCCACGACGACCGCGGCGACCGCGGCGGCGACCGCCGGCAGCCGGTGCGGCGGCGTCCGGGTGCGCGTTCCGGCGGCGGTGGCGGCGCGGGCAGGCGCGACGGTGTCCTCAGTCGCGGTGTTCTCAGACACGGTGCTTTCAGAAACGGAGCTTTCAGACACGGCTGAACTCCTTCGACCCGAACAGTCCGGACGGCCGCCACAGCAGCACGACGATCATCACGAGGTACGCCACGACGTCGCCGATGCCGAGCCCGAGGAAGGCGAGCGAGTCCTGGTGGCCGGCCACGAGCACCTGGACGACCCCGACGATGAGGCCGCCCGCGATGGCCCCGCCGAGCGAGTCGAACCCGCCGATGATGGCCGCGGGGAAGGCGGCGATCGCGACCGACTCGATGCTGAGGCTGACGCCGGGGCTGGGGAACGAGGCCAGGCCGATCCCCGCCGTGGTGGCCAGCAGGCCGGCCAGCACCCAGGCCGTGGCGGAGACCCGGCGCAGCCGGATCCCGGCCAGCGCCGCCCCTTCGGCGTCGGCGATGGACGCGCGCATCGCCAGGCCCCAGCCGGTCAGCGTGAGCAGCGCGGTGAGGCCGCCGATCAGCAGCGGCACGCCGGCCACGGTGATGACGACCGTGAGCGGCAGCGTCAGCGGCCCGAGGTCGACCACGCGACCGTCCCACGGCGCGCCCAGCGGCAGCACGTGCTCGCCCAGGCGGCGGGTCAGCTCGGCGGTCAGCACGACGTTCAGTCCGATCGTGAGGATCGCCATCGCGTGGTGGTTGTGGCGGTCGATGCGGGACAGCAGGAGCCGCTCGGTGGCCAGCGCCAGCAGGCCGACGACGGCGAGGCCGAGCAGCGCCGCCGCGGCGAAGCCGATCCGGGCCTGGGTGGCGGCGACCACGTACACGCCGAGCAGGAGGAAGGACGCGTGCGCGAAGTTGACCACGCGGGTGGCCTTGAAGACGATGACGAATCCGAGGGTGATGAGCGCGTACAGCAGGCCCAGGGACACGCCGTTGACGAGCAGTTCCAGCAGGCGGATCATCGCGGCGTCCTCTCGGCCTCGTGACCGGTCACGGCATCCTCCGGCGCCGGGGCGTCCGGCGCGTCGTCGTCCGGTACGCCGAGGTAGGCGCTGACCACGGTCGGGTCCCGGCGCACCTCGGCGGGCGCGCCCTCGGCCACGACCTTGCCGAAGTCGAGCACCGTGATGCGGTCGGCGATCGACATGACCACGCCCATGTCGTGCTCCACGAAGACCACGGTGAGGCCGAGGGCGTCGCGCGCGGCGAGGACGAGCCGCCCCAGCTCGCGGCTCTCCGCGGTGTTCATGCCCGCGACCGGCTCGTCGAGGATGAGCAGGCGCGGCTCCAGGCACAGCGCCCTGGCGAACTCCAGGCGCTTGAGGTCGCCGTACGCCAGCCGTCCCGCGGTGGTGTCCAGCCGTGCCGAGAGGCCGGCGAACTCGGCGATCTCGCGTACCCGCGCCTCGTGGCGGCGCTGTTCGCGGCGGCCGAGCCACAACGCGGTCCGCACCAGGCCGGCGCGGGTCAGCCGGTGCCGCCCCACCATCAGGTTGTCCAGCACCGACTCCCGCGGCGAGACCACGATGTTCTGGAACGTCCTGCCGACCCCGAGCGCCGCGACCCGGTCGGGCCTCTGCCGGGTCACCTCGTGCTCGTCGAGCAGGATGCGCCCGCCGGTCACGGGATAGATGCCGCACAGCGCGTTGAGCAGCGACGACTTCCCCGCCCCGTTGGGGCCGATGACGGCGTGGACCGTGCCCGGCTCGACGGTGAACGACACCGCGTCCAAGGCCAGCAGGCCGCTGAACGCCACGCTCACCGCCTCGACCACCAGCCGGGGCGGGCTCATGCGGTCCACCGGGCCAGCTGGGGCACGGCCCGGCCGTCACCCGGGGCCTCCGGGCCCTCCGGACCCTCGTCCACGTCCTCGCCGAGATAGAGCCGGCGGACCTCGTCGCTGTGCGACAGCTCGCCGGCCGGCCCGCTCAGCACGACGCGCCCGAGCTCCAGGACGTACGCCGAGTGGGCGACGGACAGCGCCATCGCCGCGTTCTGCTCCACCAGCAGCACGGGCACGCCGTCGCGGGCGATCTCGCGTACGGTCTCGCCGATCTGCCTGACCAGCCGCGGCGCCAGGCCGAGCGACGGCTCGTCGAGCAGCAGCAGCTTCGGCTGTGACATCAGCGCGCGGGCGATGGCGAGCATCTGCTGTTCGCCGCCGGACAGCGTGCCGGCGCGCTGCCGGCGGCGCTCGGCCAGCCGGGGGAACATCTCGAACACCTGGCGGCGGGCGCGCGCCCGCGCCTCTCGGGAGCGGACGGTGATGGCGCCCGCGTCCAGGTTCTCGTCGACGGTGAGCGGGCCGAACACGTGCCGGCCCTCCGGGACCTGCACGAGCCCGCGGGCCACCACGTCGGCGGGATTCGCCCGTGCGATCTCCTGACCCAGGAAGCGGATCGACCCGGCGGCGACCGTCCCGCCGTGCAGCGGAACCGTCCCCGAGACGGCCCGCATGAGGGAGGTCTTTCCCGCGCCGTTCGCGCCGAGCAGCGCGACCACGCCCGCCTCGGCGACCGCGAGGCTCACCGCGTGTAGGACCGGCTCCCGCGCGCCGTAGCGGACGGCAAGCCCTTCGATCTCGAGCATCCGGCTTCTCCTTGCCTGCTCATGGCCTCACTCTGTTCGGCGGCTCGCTCGCCAGATGCCGCCGTCTTCCCCCGCTCTGGTCGCTGCGCTTCCGCCGCTCCTCCAGACGACGGCACTCCCTCGCCGGGCCGAGGTGTGCATCGATCGTTCGTTAAGTTCAGGTTGTCTCTATCGATCGTTCGTTAAGTACGCGTAATGTAGGTGACCTCTGCGACACACGTCAATACCTGGCGGGCGCAGGCCGCAGCGGGGTTTGCGACCCATCTGACCTTGGAGGTTCGCCATGAGGATCGGAACGACTCTGGCCTACAGCGGCGGTTTCAAGCAGGCGGCCGCGGGCCTGCGCGACCTGGAGGCCGCCGGGGCCGAGATCGCCTTCGTGGCGGAGGCGTACTCCTTCGACGCCGTGAGCCAGCTCGGATACCTCGCCTCGGCCACCGACCGGATGCACCTGGCCTCGGCCATCCTGCCGATCTACACCCGGACGCCGTCGCTGCTCGCCATGACCGCAGCCGGGCTGGACTACGTCTCGGACGGCCGGTTCACGCTGGGCCTGGGCGCGTCCGGGCCCCAGGTGGTGGAGGGATTCCACGGCGTTCCGTACGACGCGCCGATCGCCCGCACCCGCGAGATCGTGGACATCTGCCGCCGCGTGTGGAGCCGCGAGGAGGTCGTGTACCAGGGCGAGCACTACGAGCTGCCCCTGCCGGCCGGGCGCGGAACCGGCCTGGGCAAGCCGCTGAAGCTCATCAACCACCCGGTACGCGACCGCATCCCGATCATGCTGGCCGCCATCGGCCCCAAGAACGTGCGGCTCACCGCCGAGATCGCCGAGGGCTGGCTACCGATCTTCGTACATCCCGGCAGGCTGCGCGAGGTGTGGGGCCCGTCCCTCGACGCCGGTCTCGCCCGCCGCGACCCGAGCCTGGGGCCCCTCGACATCGTGGTCACCATGCCACTGGCCATCGGCGACGACGTCGGCCACCTGCTCGACCGCGGCCGCCCGCAGCTCGCGCTGTACATCGGCGGCATGGGCGCCCGGGGCAGGAACTTCTACAACGACCTCGCCCGCCGGTACGGCTACGAACGCGAGGCCGAGCTCATCCAGGACCTCTACCTCTCGGGACGCAAGCGGGAGGCCGAGGCCGCGGTCCCGGAGGACCTGCTGCGCGCCACGTCGCTCATCGGACCGAAGGAGTACGTGGCCGACCGCGTCGCCGAACTCGCCGCATGCGGCATCACCACGGTGAGCGTGAAACCGCTGGCGGAAGAGCCGGCCGGGCGGGTCTCCGCGATCGAGCGACTCCGGGACCTGATGCCCTGATCTTTTGGCCGCGGACCCGGTGCCCGGTCAGGGGTGGAGCGCGGCCATGCCCTCTCCAGGCGCTCGGGCTCATCCCTTGAGGCGCGCCAGAAGCTGGTCGATCGAAGGGGCGACCATCACCCACTTGCCGTCGGCCTTGCGGTACACGACCGTGGGCCCGACGGCGGGGCGGTAGTCGAGCGCGAACGGCATGTCGGGTCCCAGGTCGCCGACGATGAGCGAGCTGCGCGGTTCGAGGTCGCCGGGCGGCTGTGCGGCATCGGGCGTGCCCAGGAACATCGGTCCCGTACGCGCCAGCCAATGGCGGTTCTCGAACTCCATCTGATCGAGGGTGTAGAAGGAAGGCTCCTCCGGCTGCTCGCCGAACACCTTCGCCAGGACGGCGGAGTCCGGTGGCGCCCACCGGCCCTCCCTCATGGCGGCGAGCAGCGCCTCGGGAAGGGGCAATCCATTGATCACGTTACTGTTCACCGAGTAGGCCAGACTTGTCGGTTGGTGGTTTGCCGGATGAGGTCCATGATGGGCCCTCGCAGGTGGTGGGGCACTTCGACACCCTCGAAGGAGGGATTGGCCCCGTTGACGGATCGGGAAACCCAGTGCATGCCGATGGACCCGTCCTCGCGCAGGATCGCGGTGAACCCGACGTTCCCCTCTGGGCGCGTCCCCGTGACGCGCGTGAAGATCTCGTTGACGTCGTAGTGCCCGCCGTAGCGCGGCACCGCGTTCTCGGGCGCCGCGCCGGACCGCAACCTCGAGTCGCCGCTCGGATAGGCGAGGAACCGGCGCGAACCGTGGTCGTACACCCCCGAGAATCCCGCGCCGGGCCGGAAGTCGTCCAGGCGCGCGGGACTGTCGGTCCTGAGATTGGTCAGCGAGTTCCTGGCCTGCTGTCCGGTCAGGTCGTAACGCACCGGGACGTCGTCCGCCACCGCGGGACCGGGCGTGGCCGCCCCGGCTCGCGCGCTCCCCGACCTCCGGAAGAAACGCGCCCCGAGTCTGCCGAAGAGCCCCCCGACCGCGCGGGATACTCCTCTTCCCCCTCTCGCGGCCATGTCAGTCCATGAGCGGGGCGGCGGCCATGATGATCAGCAGGCCGATCAGCCGTCCGGTGAGTTCCTTGAAGACCGGTATCTGCAGCAGAGACGCGCCCAGGGTCGGGCCCGCGGCGGCGATCGCCCGGATCATCGCGGTGGCCAGCGAGGCGAGCTGGACCAGGACATGGACCTTGAGGGCCAGCACGATCGCTCCCGAGATGAACAGCCCCGCGCCCACGGTCAGCATGCCGGTCGTGGCGTCGGAGAGCACCACGTCCGGAGCGTCGTCGGCGTCCCAGGCGGTCTGGAACGCGTTGACCCCGTCACCGGCGTTGTCGTTCCACACCTTGGTGGCCGACATCCGCGCGAGATCGCGTACCGCGTCGAGCAGCGGCTCGGCGTCCACGACCAAGGTGCCCGCTTGTCCGAGCTTGGACTCGTCGGCGTTCGTCCACCAGTATCCGAGGTCCTCGAGCAGCGAGGCCGCCCATCCCGGCAGTTGCAGGCTCATGCCGACGTTTCCCGGCCGAGATCGAAGATGGAGCGCTGCTCCGCGGACGAGCGGTTGACGTCCATCTGGAGTACACCCGTCCCGTAGCTCTGCAGGCCGCTCATCACCGAGCCGAGCGTCTCATCCGCGGCCTCGCGAATCCCCTTGTACGACGCCCCGATGAGCTGGCTGATGAGGTCCTCGCCCACCATGGGTTCGAGCGCGTCCAACGCGTTGCCCAGCGTCACCCAGTGGTCGGTCAGTTCCTTCATCGCCGTGTGCAGACCCGAGCCCGAGAACTGCAGGCTCCCCGCGTGCAACTCCATCTCGCCATCGAATCGGGAACTCATGATCGCCTCTCGAACCGCAGGACGACATCGTTGATCGCCTGAGTGAACTTCTCCATCTGGCGTACCGACTCCTGTTGCAGGGTGAGCAACGTCGCAGAGAGCTCCTCCGCGTCAGGTGACGCGCCGGCCTGCTGGACCGCCTTCGCCCGCAGATCGTCGACGGCCGCGTTCACCGCCTTGACGATCTCCGCGCACATCTCCTCGGAACCGGCTCGCATCAGGCGCGGATCGACCGTCAGGGACGAGAGCCGCCCGCCGGGCGCGACGGTGGCCCGCACCCGGCCGTTGGCCGCCGTGCCCTCACCCTGGAGCGCCGTGCTCTGGTCCCTGGACGTGCCGCCGGCCGAGCCGCCGCCGGCGGCCTGAGCGGATGCCAGGGCTTGCTGGGCCCGCTCGATGATCCGGTCGAGCCCCTCGGCGCCAAGCCCTTCACGGTCCGCCATAGAGTCCCCCTCGCCTCGGTCCAAAGCTCCGCAGACTGTATATATCAGTCATCTTTTCTGAATGTCGGCGACACAGAAAGGCGAGAGTGACCATTGTGACCAGAGTGGCGGTGCCGGCTCAGCAGGTCGAGTGGAACAGCCCGCCCACGGCCACCGACGCCTCGGCCAGCGCGTTGTAGTGCCCGACGGCGGCCGTCGTCTCCTCCACGTGCACCTCGACGCCCTTGTCCGCCAGCTCGCTGAGCGTCTCGGGGCAGACCTGCAGCACCAGCTGCATGCCGCGGGACAGCACGACGACCTGGCAGCCGTGGTCGAGCAGCTCGCGCACGTCGGCGGGCTGGATGCCGGGCGAGTGCCTGGTGCCGGTCTCCCCCCAGTCCCAAGGGCGGCCGCCGCCCGGGTAGAGCTTGAAGTCCTTGCCCTCGCCGATGCCCTCGACCACCATCCGGCCCCAGGAGACGTGCGTGACGAGCGGGCTCTTGTCGTCCATGGAGGGAGACTACGCTCAGGCGAGGATGACCTCGACGGGCAGCTTCTTGATGCCGTTGACGAAGTTCGAGCGGACGCGCGGCACGTCCCCGGTCAGCCGGATGCCGGCGATGCGGGGGACGAGCTCCTCGAACATGATGCGGATCTCGGTGCGGGCCAGGAGGTTGCCCAGGCACAGGTGCGGGCTGCCCTTGCCGAAGGTGAGATGGTCGTTCTTGCCGCGGGTGACGTCGAAGTCGTACGGGTTGCCGAAGACCTTCTCGTCGCGGTTGCCGGAGGCGTACCACATGACGACCTTGTCGCCTTCCTTGATCCGCTTGCCGCCGAGCTCGACGTCCCGGGTGGCGGTGCGGCGGAAGTGGTAGACCGGCGAGGCCCAGCGCAGGAACTCCTCGACCGCGCCCGGGATGAGCGACGGGTCGCGGCGCAGCAGGTCGAGCTGGTCCGGGTGCTGGATGAGGGCGAGCATGGCGTGCGAGATGGCGTGCCGGGTGGTCTCGTTGCCGGCGACGACGAGGAGCAGGAAGTAGTTGTCGAAGTCCTGCCCGGAGAGGGGGACGCCGTCGCGCGGGGTCTCGTTGACGAGCTTGGAGACCAGGTCGGACCCGGT
Organism: Nonomuraea sp. SYSU D8015; assembly: GCF_008065375.1. GTDB lineage: Bacteria > Actinomycetota > Actinomycetes > Streptosporangiales > Streptosporangiaceae > Nonomuraea. The sequence goes on along the minus strand of NZ_VJYI01000003.1, from coordinate 103,234 downwards.
GCCGCCGCGCCGCTGGCGGGCCAGCTCGCGGCCGTACTCGAAGACCTCCAGGGAGGCGGGGGAGCGAAAGGGCAGGTGCTTGTACTGTTCGCTCTCCTCGCTGCCCAGCAGCACGTCGGCGTAGTCGGGGTCGGTGTTGCCGATGATGCGGTTGCCCCACTCGATGAGCTGCTTGGTGTCGCCGTCGGGGACGTCCAGCAGGCGGGCCAGCACGTTGATGGGGAAGTCGGCGGCGACGTCGGCGACGAAGTCGAAGGAGCCCTTGGCGAAGGCCGCGTCCAGAGTGGTGGCGGTCAGACCGCGCAGGAAGTCGGTGTACTGGCTGATGACGGCGGCGCCGAACTGGCGCTGGAGCAGGCCGCGCAGGGCGCGGTGGCGCACGCCGTCGAGCTCCAGGATGGAGGCGCGGCGTTTGATCTGGTCGTCGTCGACCTCCTCCAGGTTGACGAACTTGGTGGAGGTGAAGGTCTCGGCGTCGCGGTCGACGCGGGTGATGTCCTCGTGGCGGGTGACGGCCCAGAACCCGGCGTTCGGGGCGGGCTCCGGCTGCCAGTGGACGGGGTCCTCGTGGCGCAGGGTGTGGAACATGCGCCAGGGGGTGACGCCGTCGGTGAAGTTGCCGGGGTCGGCGAGGTCGATCTCGTCGAGGGGGAGGGGCTCGGGGATCATGACGGTGCTGCTCCTCGGCGTCACAGGTGGTAGGCGTACTCGGTGAACTCCCAGTCGGTGACGTGCCGGTGGAAGCGTTCGATCTCGTTGCGCTTGTAGGTGAGGTAGGAGGTGGCGAAGCCCTTGCCGAGCAGGTCGGTCAGCTCGGCGTCGGCCTCGAAGGCGTCGAGCGCGTCGGCCAGCGTCATGGGGAGCACGGCGGCGCGGGAGGTGTCGTAGCCGTAGCCCTCCAGCGGAGGAGGCGGCTCCTGCCCGGCGCGCACGCCGAGCAGCGCGGCCGCGACGGTGCCGGCGATCAGCAGGTACGGGTTGGCGCTGGCGTCGCCCAGGCGCAGCTCGAAGCGGGTGCCGGCGCCGCGCTCGGGCGGGATGCGGACCATGGCGCTGCGATTGTCCAGGCCCCAGTCGATCAGCCAGGGGGCGAGCGTGTCGGGGCCGAAGCGCTTGTAGGAGTTGACGGTCGGGTTGGCCAGCGCGGCCAGCGCGGGGGCGTGGGCCAGGACGCCGGCGATCGCGTGCCGGGCGGTGGCCGACAGCCCGTACGGCGCCGACGGGTCGTCGAAGCAGTTGCGCGCATCGTCGCCCGCGACGCAGGACAGATGGAGGTGGAAGCCGGAGCCGCCTTCGTCGTTGAACGGCTTGGCCATGAACGTCGCCAGCCGTCCCTCCGCGCGGGCCAGTTCCTTGACCGCCGACTTGAACAGGAACGTCCGGTCGGCGGCGTCCAGGGCGGCGGAGTGGGTGAGGTTGATCTCGAACTGGCCGCTGCTGAACTCGTGGTTGCCCATGCTCACGCCGAGGCCGAGGTCGCGCAGGAGGCGCAGCGTGCGCAGCAGGTGGCCGTCGGGGTCGCCGCGCCGCCCGGCGGTGTAGACGTTGCCCGGGGCCTCGGCGTAGCGCCGCCATCCGGTGGGCGCGGCCGGGTCGGGTTCGCACAGGAAGTACTCCAGCTCGGGGCCGGTGACGAGGCCGAGCCCGTGCTCGGCGTACCGGTCGAGCACACCGCGCAGCAGGTCGCGCGGCGACTCCGGGACCGTCTCGCCGGTGGCCGGGTCGATCACCTCGCCCAGGCACCAGGCGACCCCGGGCTCCCACGGCAGGGGCGCGAGCGTGCCGAGGTCGGGGCGGACGACGATGTCGGGCAGCCCGGCGTCGAGGCCGCCGGCGACGGGGACGACGTCGCCTTGAGGGCTGGTGTGGTAGACGGCGCGGCAGAAGGCGAGCCCGTGCTCGCACGCGCTCTCCAGGTGCTCGACCAGCACGTCCCGGGCCCGGTCGGTGCCGATGAGATCGGGGTAGACCACGCGGACCACGTCCACGTCCAGAGCGGCCAGCCGGGCCAGGTGCTCGTGGAGGTGCGGCATGTCCTGAGCGCTCATCGGCGTCTCCTCGGGCGGGCGGGGTGAGGGCACGGCAGCGCACCCTTGGCTTCGTTTGAAGCCAAACGATATGTTCTGGCGGACGAGCCTGCAAGAGGCCGTCCCCATCATTTTCCGTGGTCACGGCCCTTGACCTGGTCCTGGGCGCCTCCTTATGTTGTTTGGACTCAAACGATTAGGAGGGTGTGGCCGATGAAGGTCGTCGTCGACATGAACAAGTGCCAGGACCACGGGCAGTGCGTGTTCGCCGCCCCCGACGTCTTCCGGCTCGACGAGGCCGGTCACCTGGCGTACGTCGCCGATCCGGACGAGTCGCTGCGCGCCGACGTCGAGGACGCCGCGGACGTCTGCCCGCTCCAGGCGATCACGGTTGAGGACTGACGTGTCGTCCCGCGTCGTCGTGGCCGGAGCCTCGATGGGCGGCCTGCGGGCGGCCGAGCAGCTGCGTGCGGCGGGCTGGACCGGGTCGATCACCGTGGTCGGCGACGAGCCGCTCATGCCCTACAACCGCCCGCCGCTGTCGAAAGAGGTGCTCGCAGGCAAGGAGTCCTTCGAGTCGCTGGCCTTCCGGCCCCGCGCGAGCGTCGCCGACGCGGAATGGATCCTCGGCACCGCCGTGACCTCCGCCGATCTGGCCCGCCGTGTGGTCGGCCTGGGCGACGGGACCGAGCTGGCCTTCGACGGCCTGGTCGTCGCCACCGGCGTGCGGCCCCGGCGGCTGCGCTGCCCCGGACCGGCCGCCGGCCGCCACACCGTGCGCACCGTGGACGACGCCCGCGCGCTGCGTGCGGATCTCGCCCGGCCGGGCGCGCACGTCGTGGTGGTCGGCGCGGGGTTCATCGGCTGCGAGGTCGCCGCCACCGCCGTGGCTCTCGGCGCCGCCCACGTCACGGTGGCCGACCCGGAGCCGCTGCCCATGCTGCGACCCCTCGGCGACCTGCTGGCCCGCGAGTTGCTGCGCCGTCACCAGGAACGCGGCGTGCGCTTCGCCCTCGGCACCCCGGTGACCGCCTTCGAAGGCGGGGATCGGGTGACCGGCGTGGTGCTGGCGGACGGGCGAAGGCTGCCCGCGGACGTGGTGGTCGAGGCGGTCGGGTCGATCCCCAACACCGCATGGCTGGACGGCAACGGCCTGGACCTCGCCGACGGCGTGCTCACCGACGAACTGCTGCGGGCCGGCGGCCTGCCGCACGTCGTGGCGGTCGGCGACGTCGCCCGCTTCCCCAACGCCCGCTACGACGGCGTGCCCCGCCGGGTCGAGCACTGGTCGATGCCCGCCGACAGCGCCAAGCGCGCCGCGAAGACCCTGGCCGCCCATCTCGCCGGCGCCGAGCCGGACCCCGAGCCGTTCGCGCCCCTGCCTGCCTTCTGGAGCGACCAGCACGACTTCCGCCTGCAGTCCTTCGGCGCCCCGGCGCTCGGCCTGGACGACACCCGCGTGCTCGACGGCGAGCCGGGCGGGGACGTCGTCGTCGGCTACCACCGCTCCGGGCGGCTGGTGGGCGTCGTCGCCCTCGGCGGCCCGGCCGCCGGCGCCGCGGCCGCCCGCCACCGCCCCGCCCTGCTCGAGCAGCCCGCTCTCACCGCGTAAGGAAATCACCCCCATGACCTTCTGGTATCCGCGGACGGCCACCGGCCGGGCCTCGCTGATCCCCGCGCCGCCGTGGCACTACTCCGGCGACCTGCTCACCATCGAGTACCGCACGGACCCCGCCCGGGTCAGGGAACTGCTGCCCGAGCCGCTGGAGCTCGCCCCTGAGGATCCCGGCGCGGTGGCGCTCATCTGGGCCGACTGGCAGTCCTGCGCCGCCTCCGGAGAGGAACTGCTCGATCCGGTACGCGCACAGTACAAGGAGGCGTTCGCGGTCGTGCGCTGCTCCTACCGGGGCCGCACGTACTCCCGCTGCGTCTACATCTGGGTGGACAAGGACTTCGCCATCGCGCGCGGCATCCACCAGGGCTACCCGAAGAAGCTCGGCTCCATCCACCTGACCCGCCCCCACCCGTACGGACCCGCGCCGCGCATCGAGGCGGGCGCCCGTTTCGGAGCGACCCTCGCCGCCGCCGACCGCAGGCTCGCCCAGGCGGTGGTGACGCTGCGCGAGCCCGCCGAGGGCAACGGCTTCGTCAACGGCCATCCCATGGCGCACCACCGCAGGTTGCCCTCGATCGAGAAGGGCGGCGGGCTCGCGCTCGACGAGCTGATCGCCTCCGGCGCGGCCTCCTTCGAGGGCGGCACGCCCTGGCGCGGCGAGGCCGACCTGGAGCTGTTCGAGGCCCCCACGGAAGAGCTGGCCAGGTTGGAGATCCGCGAACCCATCGGCGCCTATTACCGCCAGGTCGGCGTCGTCTGGGACGGCGGCACGCTACTCGAAGCAAAGGAAGACTCATGACCGCGTACACCGCGACCGTCGCCGGGATCGCCGTCGACACCCGCCACTGGATCGGCGGGGCCCGCGTCGCCTCCGCCACGACCTTCACCGACGAGTCGCCCATCGACGGCCGCGTGCTCGCCGAGATCGCCCGCGGCGGCCGGGCGGAGGCCGAGGCCGCCGTGGCGGCCGCGCAGGAGGCCTTCCCCGCGTGGGCGGCCACGCCGCCCGCCGAGCGCGCCCGCCTCCTGCGCGCGATCGCCGACGGGGTGGAAAAGCGCCTGGAGGACCTGGCGATCGTCGAGACCACCGACAACGGCGCGCTGCTGCGCTCCCACCGGCGCGGCGTGATGCCGCGCGTCGCCCACAACTTCCGCTTCTTCGCCGGCCGGCTGGACGGCCTGGGGCACGACGACTTCGACACCCGCGGCCACACCAACCACGTCTCCTGGGATCCGGCCGGGCCGTGCGTGCTGATCACGCCGTGGAACGCGCCGCTGATGCTGGCCACGTGGAAGGTCGCCCCGGCGCTTGCCGCCGGCGACACGGTGGTGCTCAAGCCGGCCGAGTGGTCGCCGCTCACCGCCTCACTGCTGGCCGACATCGCGGCCGAGGCCGGGCTGCCCGCCGGAGTCCTCAACGTCGTCCAGGGGTACGGCGCCGAGGCCGGGGCCGCGCTGGTCTCCCACCCGGGGGTGCGCCGCATCAGCTTCACCGGCTCGGTGCCCACCGCCAAGCACATCGCCCGGGCCGCCGCCGCCAACCTCGTCCCCACGAGCTTCGAGCTGGGCGGCAAGTCGCCGCTGCTCGTCTTCGCCGACGCCGATCTCGACCTGGCCGTGGACCTGGCGGTCGAGCAGTACGACAACGCCGGCCAGGTCTGCCTGGCCGCCACCCGGCTGCTCGTGGACTCTTCGATCGCCGAGGAGTTCACCCGCCGCTTCGTGGCCAAGGCGGCGGCGCTGGTCCAGGGCGACCCGCGCGACGAGGCCACCGACATCGGCCCCAACATCCACTCCCGGCAGCTCGACAAGATCGACGGGTTCGTGCGACGGGCGCTGGCCGCCGGAGCGCGGGCCGTCATCGGCGGCGGCCCCAACACCGATCTCGGGGGCCTCTACTACCGGCCGACCCTGCTCACCGGCGTGGCCCAGGACAGCGAGATCGTCCAGGAGGAGGTCTTCGGCCCGGTGTTGACCCTGCAGACCTTCGACACCGAGGACGAGGCGATCCGGTTGGCCAACGACACCCGCTTCGGCCTGGCCGCCACCGTCGCCACCGGCGACCGCGATCGCGCCGAGCGCGTCACCGCCCGGCTCGTCGCCGGGACCGTGTGGGTGAACTGCTTCTTCGTCCGCGACCTGCGCGCGCCCTTCGGCGGCTCGCGCGAGTCCGGCGTCGGCCGCGAGGGCGGCACCTGGAGCTTCGACTTCTACTGCGACCTGAAGAACACCGTGACCGCCCCGGAGGGATGGCAGAACCATGGGTGAGATCGTCGGAGCGGGCCTGCTCGCGCACGTGCCCACCATCGTGCTCCCCGAGCACGAACGGCTGGAGCTGAACGAGGGCAAGGAGATCACCCTCGTCACCGGCCTGCGCGAGCTGCGCAAGGACGTCTTCGAGAGCCTCGACTACGACACCGTCGTCGTGCTCGACTCGCACTGGGCCACCACCGTGGAGTTCGTGGTCACCGCGCACGGGCGCCGGGCCGGGCTGTTCACCAGCGAGGAGCTGCCGCGCGGCATGTGCCGCATGCCCTACGACTTCCCCGGCGACCCGGAGCTGGCCGCCAACGTGGCCGCCTTCGCCGACAAGCACGGCACCTGGATCACCCCGATCGACGACGAGTACCTGCCGATCTACTACGCCACGATCAACCTGTGGAAGTTCCTCGGCGAGGGGCTGCCGGACAAGCGGTGGGTGACGATCGGCGTCTGCCAGACCGGCGACATGGAGGACCACCTGCGCCTGGGCCGTGCCCTGGCCGACGGCATCGCGGCCACCCCCGGCCGCAGGGTGCTGCTCATCGCCTCCGGCGCGTTGTCGCACACCTTCTGGCCTTTGCGGGAGCTGCGCGACCACGAGGCCAGCGACCCGCGCCACATCTTCACGCCCGAGGCGCGGGCGGCCGACCAGCAGCGCATCGCCTGGTTCAAGGAGGGCCGCCACGACAAGGTCCTGGACACCATGCCGGAGTTCTGGACGTACAAGCCCGAGGCCCGCTTCTCCCACTACCTCATGATGGCCGGCGCCCTCGGCGAGCAGGCGTGCACCGCCCGCGCCCGCCAGTACGGCGAGTACGAGAACTCCGTCGGCACCGGCCAGGTCCACCTCTGGTTCGACCGCCCGTCCGGCGGCTGGACCGCGCCCCGTCAGGAGAACGCCCATGCCTGAGTACCGCCGCATCCTGCTCAACGGCGCCGTCGTGGAGACCGTCCGCGACGGGGACGAGCTCGTCGCCGGCGACGGCCGCCGCGTCAAGATCGACGACGCCGTCCATCTGCCGCCGGTCGTCCCGTCGAAGATCATCGCGGTGCACCTCAATCACCGCAGCCGGGTCGAGGAGTTCCAGATCAAGCTCTCGGCCACGCCCACGTACTTCCACAAACCGACCTCCTCGCTCAACGCCCACCGCGGCGACGTCGTGCGCCCGGAGGGCTGCAAGTGGCTCAACTACGAGGGCGAGGTGGCCATCGTCATCGGCCGGACCTGCCGCAACGTCTCTCCCGCCGAGACGGTGGATTACATCGCCGGCTACACCGTGGCCAACGACTTCGGGCTGCACGACTTCCGCGACACCGACGCCGGGTCCATGCTCCGCGTCAAGGGCTCCGACACCCTGTGCCCGCTCGGCCCCGGTCTGGTCACCGGCTGGGACTTCCGCGGCAAGTACCTGCGCACGTACGTCAACGGAGCCGTGGTCCAGGACGGCTCCACCGACGAGATGACGTGGGACATGCACTACCTCGTCGCCGACATCGCCCGCACCATCACCCTCTACCCCGGCGACGTGCTGCTGTCCGGCACCCCTGCCAACTCCCGCCCGGTCCGGCCGGGCGACCTGGTCGAGGTCGAGGTCGAGGGATTGGGGCGGCTGTCGAACCGCGTCGTCACCGGCCCCGCCGCGATCCGCGCCGACGTCGGCGCCCAGCCCACCGAGTCCGAGGAGGTGCTGTCCACGGCGCTCGGCGGCGACTGGGAGTTCCGCGGCATCCGCCCGCCCCGCCGATAGACGGGCCCGATAGACGGGCCCGATAGACGGACGCGGCCGACCCCTCTTGCCAGACGAACGGTTCAGAGCTCATGATGAGGCGCATTCGTTTGGCTGCAAACGATATCCCCTCCTTTTCGGCACCGGCAGGTGACTTCATGGACACATCAGCGACCGCAGCCACAGGAGTGGCGCAGGAACCACACGCGGCGGCCCGGCTCAAGCCGAACGCGCTCGGCGTCCTCGGCATCGTCTTCTTCGTACTCTCCGCACAGGCTCCGCTGACCGGCATCGCCGGTGCGGCCCCCATCGCGGTGGCCATCGGCAACGGCGCCGCCGCCCCTGCCGCCTACCTCGTGGCAGGGCTCGTCATCCTGCTCTTCTCGGTCGGCTTCGTGGCCATGAGCAGGCACGTCGTCGACGCCGGCGCCTTCTACGTCTACATCGGCAAAGGTCTCGGCCGGACGGCCGGCACCGGCAGCGCTGCTGTCGCGCTGTTCGCCTACTGCGCCATCCAGGCCGCGATGTACGGCCTGTACGGCGCCATCGTCTCCGGTCTCGCCGGTCAGTACGCCGGCCTGGACCTGCCCTGGTGGGTCTGGTCGCTGCTGACGATCGCCGTCGTGCAGGTGCTCGGCCAGGCCGGCATCGAGATCGGCGCCAAGGTGCTCGCGGTCTTCGTGCTCGCCGAGTTCAGCATCCTGCTCGCCTTCGCCCTGGTCACCCTCGTCAAGGGCGGTGGGCCGGAAGGGCTCGGCGTCGCCCAGACGTTCGCGCCGGACGCGGTCCTCGCCGGCGCGCCGGGTGTGGCGCTGATGTTCGCCGTGGCCTCGCTGTTCGGCTTCGAGGCCACCGCCATCTACGGCGAAGAGGCCCGTGACGCCAGGCGCACCGTCCCGAGGGCGACCTACCTGGCGGTCGCCGTGGTTAGCGCCTTCTTCGTGCTCACCTCCTGGATGCTGATCAGCGCGTACGGCGCCTCCAAGGCCGTCGCGGAAGCCGGCAAGGCCCTGGAGGCGGGCGACTCGGCGGGGTTCGTCTTCGCGCCCGTGGTGGCCCTGTTCGGCGGCTGGGCCGGCGAGGTGCTGCCGATCCTGCTGGCCACCTCCCTGTTCGCGGGCGTGCTCGCCTTCCACAACTCCGCCAACCGCTACCTGTTCTCGCTCGGCAGGGAGGGCGTGCTCCCGCGCAGGCTGGGCTCGCTCAACCGGCGGCACTCGCCCTCGCAGGCGGGATGGGCGCAGACGGCGATCGCCGTGGTCCTGATCCTGCCGTTCGCGCTGGGCGGGCTGGACCCCGTGCTGACCCTGTTCTCCTGGTTCAGCGGCGTGGCCGTGCTCGCCATGATGCTGATGTACCTGCTCACCTCGGTCTCCGTGGTGGTCTTCTTCCGCCGGGAACGGGTGGACAGCCGGCCGTGGAACACCCTGGTCGCGCCCCTCCTGGGCGCGCTCGGCGTCGCGGCCGTCATCTGGCTCGTCCTGGCCAACTTCGCCACGCTCATCGGCGGCTCGGTCGCCACGGCGGTGTGGCTGGTGTGCGCCGTACCGGTCGTCATGCTTGTCGGCATGCTCGCCTCACGGCGGGCGGGAAGGGCCACGCAGTGATCGACGAGGACTGGGCCGCCCGCGCCGGGCGGACGGCCCTGCCCACCTGTCACCACATCGACGGCGCCGGCGAACCCGGCGGGGGAGCGACGTTCAAGGTCGTCTCACCCCGGGACGGGCGGGTCCTGACCGAAGTCGCCGACGCCGGGCAGGCCGAGGTGGACCGCGCCGTGGCCGCCGCCCGCCGCGCCTTCGACCACGGCGACTGGCCGCGCCTGGCGCCCGCGGACCGCGGCCGGACGCTGCTCCGCCTCGCCGGCCTGCTGGAGGAACGGCGCGCGGACCTGGCGCTGGCCATCAGCCTGGAGATGGGCAAACCCATCAAGGACGCCTACGACATCGAGCTGCGTGCCGCCATCTCCACCTTCCGCTGGTACGGCCAGCTCGCCGACAAGCTCACCGGCGAGTCCCCGCACGTCGCTCCCGACGCCCTCGCACTCGTCACCCGCGAGCCCGCCGGCGTGGCCGGCGCGGTCGTGCCGTGGAACTTCCCGCTCACCATCGCCTCGTGGAAGATCGCTCCTGCTTTGGCGGCCGGGTGCACGGTGGTGCTCAAGCCTTCGGAGCGGTCGCCGCTGTCGGCCCTCATGCTGGCGGGGCTGGCGACCGAGGCGGGGCTGCCGCCCGGCGTGCTCAACGTCGTCACCGGAGACGGCCCCATCGCCGGGCGGGCCCTCGGCCTGCACCCCGACGTGGACGTCCTGGCCTTCACCGGCTCCACCGCCGTCGGCCGGCACTTCCTGCGCTACTCCGCCGACTCCAACCTCAAGCGCGTCTGGCTCGAGCTCGGCGGCAAATCCCCGAACATCATCCTGCCCGACGCCCCCGACCTCGACCGGGCCGCCGCCACCGCCGCTTGGGGCATCTTCTTCAACCAGGGGGAGATGTGCACCGCGCCCTCCCGCCTGCTCGTCCACTCCTCGATCGCCGAGCGCGTGACCGAGGCGATCGTCGCCCGCGCACGAGAGCTGCGGGTCGGCGACCCCCTCGACCCGGTGACGGAGATGGGTCCGCTGGCGGGCGAGGCGCACCTGGGGCGGGTGCTCGACCACGTCCGCTCCGGCGTCGAGGACGGAGCCCGCCTGCTGACCGGGGGATCGCGCAGGCAGCCCGGCAGCTACCTGGAGCCCACCGTGTTCGACCGGGTCACTCCCGGCATGCGGCTGGCCCGCGAGGAGATCTTCGGGCCCGTGCTCTCCGTGCTGACCTTCGACGACCTGGACGAGGCCGTCGAACTCGCCAACGCCACCGAGTACGGGCTGGCCGCCGGCCTGTGGACCGCCGACCTGTCCACCGCTCACAAGGTCGCCCGCGCCCTGCGGGCCGGCACGGTCTGGGTGAACTGCTACGAGGAAGGCGACCTGACCGTGCCGTTCGGCGGCATGAAGCAGTCGGGCAACGGCCGCGACAAGTCCACTTACGCCCTGGAGAAGTACACCGAGCTGAAGACCACGTGGATCCAGCTGTGAGACCCCTGATCGCGATACCCGCCCGATTCTCCGCCTCCGCCTCCGCCCTGCGCCATGCCGCCGAGGTCAGCGCCCGCGCCCTGCTCGAAGCCGTCTGGCGGGCGGGCGGGGAGCCCGTCGCGCTCCATCCGCACGCCCCCGGCGGGGTCGCCGACCCGGACGAGGTGGCCGCCCGGCTGGCCCGTTTCGACGGCGTCCTGCTCCCTGGCGGCGGCGACCTCGCGCCGCACCGGTACGGTGAGGCCGCCGCGCACGAGAGCGTCTACGACGTGGACGACGATCAGGACGGCTTCGACCTGGAGGTCGCCCGCCAGGCCCTGGCCGCCGGGCAGCCGCTGCTGGCCGTCTGCCGGGGTCTCCAGGTGCTCAACACCGCGCTCGGCGGCACCCTGGAGCAGGACATGGGCGGTCCGGGCAGGGAGCACCGCCACGTCGTGCACCCGGTCGCGTTGCTGCCGGGCTCGCTGCTCGAGCGGGTCACCGGGGCGCAGAAGGTGAGCGTGTCCTGCTACCACCACCAGCGGGTGGCCCGGCTCGGCACGGGGCTGACCGTCACCGCCGAGGCGGCCGACGGCACGATCGAGGCGCTCGAAGGTCCCGCCCTGTCCTCGTGGCTGGCCGCCGTGCAATGGCATCCCGAGGACACCGCCCACGAGGACCCCGCCCAGCAGGCCGTCTTCGACGCCTTCATCCGCGCGGCCCGGCCCTGACCGGCTCCAGCCCCAGGTCTCGGGCCGGACGGGCCGGGGTCTCGGGCGGACGGGGCCTGGCGGGCCCGGGTATCGGGCCTGACCGGCTTCAGCCCTGGTCGTCGGGGCGCGGACGGCGGCGGCGGCCGCTCCGGCGCGGGGCGGGCTCGGCGCCGTCGAGCAGCGCCAGCCTGCGCTCCTCGCCGTGCTCCTCCACCTGCAGGACGACCTGGCGCAGCCCGTTCGCCAGAGCGCGGCAGGCCTCGTCGTCGAGCCCGGCGGTGACGAAGCTCTCCTCGGCGTTGAAGGCGGGGAAGACGCGCCGCATGAGCTGCTCACCCTCATCAGTGAGGCTCAGCAGCAGGAGCCTGCCGTCGGAAGGGTGCTCGGCCCGCTTGACCAGCCCGCGCGACTCCAGCGTGCGCACGACCCCGGTCAGCGTGCCCTTGGAGATGCCGGCCTCCTCGGCCACGTGGCGGCTCTCCGACTCGCCCCAGATCCACATCACCCACAGCACCACGAACGCGGTCCACGACAGGTCGCTGCTGCGCAGGACCGCGTTCTCCAGGTGCTGGCGGACCGCCGAGGCGGCGCGGTAGATGTTGGCCACGACCGCCATGCGTTCGTGCTGGATGGGGGTGCCGCCGAGCTTGGCCTCGACCAGCTTTTCCGCCTCGGTGATGGACCGTTGCCCGGGCACGCGGCCCTCCCTGCGCCATGGAAACCGAAATCGTTCGAGTCCAAAGTATAGGGCAGCCTGCCCGTCTCCCAGCTTCAGCCGAGGATGAGCTGGTGCAGCAGATACACGTTGACGCCTGAGATGAGAGCCGCCGCCACGGCGCCCGCGAAGGTGGTCACGGGCCGGTTGACCAGGTCGCCCATGAGATCGCGGCGGCGGCTGATCAGCACGAGCGGGATCAGGGCGAACGGGATCCCGAACGAGAGCACCACCTGCGAGAGCAGCAGCACGGTGTCCGGCTGCACGCCCAGACCGATGACCGCCAGCGCGGGCACCATGGTGATGCCGCGGCGCAGGAACAGGGGGATGCGCCGGCGCAGGAAGCCCTGCATCGCCTGGCCGGAGTAGGTGCCCACGCCGGAGGAGGAGAGCCCCGAGGCCAGCAGCGCGGCGGCGAACGCCAGTGCGGCGCCGCCGCCGACGAGCTGGGCGAAACCTTGGTGTGCGCCCTCGAGGCTGCCGTCGAAGCCCTCGCCCGCTCCGTGGAAGACGGCGGCCGCCACGCACAGCATGGACAGGTTGATGAGCCCCGCCATGCTGAGGCCCATCGTGGTGTCGGCGCGAAGCACCCGCAGAGCACGCCGCCGCTCGGCCGGCCCGTCCGGTGCCGGGCGGTCGGCGGTGAGGGCGGAGTGCAGGTAGATGACGTGTGGCATGACGGTCGCCCCGATGATGCCGATCGCCAGCACCACGGAGTCGATGCCGGCGAACGTGGGCACCATGCCGGACGCCAGGGCGGAAGCGGACTGGCCACCCGCGGCGAGGAGGGTGTAGAGGAACCCGAAGCCGATCACTCCCAGCAGGAAGACGATGGCGAGCTCGAAGGGACGGTAGCCGCGTCGCTGGAGGGCCAGGATCGCGAAGCTGACCACCGCGGTGATGAGCGCGGCAGGGAGCATGGGGATGCCGAAGAGCAGGTTGAGCCCGATCGCCGCGCCGACGAACTCGGCGAGGTCGGTCGCCATGGCCACGACCTCGGCCTGCGCCCACAGGCCGAGGACGACGGGGCGGCGGAAGGTGTCCCGGCACAGCGTCGGGAGATCACGGCCGGTGGCCAGACCCGTCTTGGCCGACAGGTGCTGCACGAACATGGCGACCAGGCAGGCGGACACCAGCACCCACGCGAGCAGGTAACCGTGGCGCGCCCCGCCTGGACGTTCGTGGCGAAGTTGCCCGGGTCGACGTAGGCGACGGCGGCCACGAAGGCCGGGCCGAAGAACGTGAGGCCACGCCGTACGGGCCGGCGCGCGGCCTTGCCGGCGGCGGGCACGGGTGACGCGTACGTGCCAGTGCTCATGGGGGTCTCCTGATGCTTCTGGGACAGAAGTCGGGCGCGGCTACGGCTCTGGCTCCGTGACGACCTCGACGCGTTCGAGCAGGCGCTTTCGCAACATCCGGCGGAGGCGCACGATCGAGTCCTCGTTGAGGTGGTGCAGCGGGTCGTCGTACGCCGTCAGCTCGATCCGCGCGCCCAGGGAGGCCAGGGCACCGCGGTCTTCTCGACCCGGGCGAGCGGGACGAACTCATCCTCCTCGGCGCACAGGAGCACGGCCTCGGTGCCGGGCAGGCCGCCTCCCGGGACGGCAGCCCAGGGCCTGGGCTCCGGGCCGAGGTATCCGCCGGTGTGGAGGAAGACGCCGGCACATGACGGCTGCTCCCGCAGCAGGTACTCAGCGAGCAGGCAGGCCCCCTGCGAGAAGCCGAACAGGACCACGTCCCGCGGCGCCCAGCCCATCCGGCCGAGGTCGGCGAGGTGGGTCCGCACCGCGTCGAGGGCATGGTCGAGTCGCGGCTGGTTCTGCTAGATCGGTGCGAGGAAGCTCTGGGGATACCACGTGTCGGCGTCCGCCCGCGGCGCCACCCATGCCACCCCGGGAAGGTTGACGCGGTCGGCCTGCTCGATCATGAAGTGCGGGCCCTGGCCGCGCCCGTGCACCGCGTAGACGACCAGACCCGCCTCGGTCAGCGGCGCGCCGTGCAGCACCGGCGGGCCGGCCAGGTGCGGGTTCGCGGGCGCGACGGTGAAGGCCAGGGTTTCCATGTCAGTCCTTCCGGTCCTGCGCGGGCTCGCCGGCCCAGGCGCGGGTGAGCAGGTCGGTGAGCTCGTCGATCCCGACCGGCACGGGGTTGTCCGCGGGCACGTACGGCAACACCAGCCGGGCCGCCTCGGGGATGTCCTCGCGTCGCATGCCGTAGTCGGCGAGCGCGCGCGGGGCGTCGAGTTCTCGGCGAAGCGCGTTCAAACCCGCCACCGGCGTGGCGGCGCCCAGGGCGGCGGCGATGCGGCGCGCGGCGTCCGGAGCACCCCGCGCGTTGAGCCCCAGCACGTAGGGGAGCACGGTGGCGTGGGTCTGCGCGTACGGCAGGTCGTACGCCCCGCCCAGCACATGACAGATCTTGTGGTGGAGGCCCGACCCCGCGGAGGTGAAGGCCACCCCGGACAGGTAGCAGCCGTACAGCGCGGCGTCCCGCCCATCGACGCCGTCGGGCCGGCGGGCGATGCGGCGCAGCCCGTCCGCCACGGCGCGCAGGCCCTCCATCGCGAAGGCCTGATTGATCGGGTTGCGCGCGGGGCCCACATGGAGTCGACGCAGTGAGCGGCGGCGTTGAGCCCGGAGGCCACCGAGAGGTCGACCGGCAGCGACATGGTCAGCTCGGAGTCGTACACCACGGTCACCGGCAGGACCGCGTCGTCCACCCCCGTGATCTTGCGGGATGCCTCGGTGAGCCCCCACACGTTGGTGGCCTCGGACCCGGCGTACGTCGTGGGGACGGCGACGATCGGCAGCCGCGTCGTCAGCGCCACCGCCTTGGCCAGCCCGGTCGTGGACCCGCCGCCGACGCAGACGAGGAGGTCGGCTCCGCATCCGGCCGCGGCGGCCCGGGCGGCCTCGGCCTTCTCCACGGGCACGTGGGGCCGTACGTCGCCGTGCCGGAGCACGACCGGAAGGCCGGTGGTGACACGGTCGGCGATCCCGGCCTCGGGCGGCGCGGCGATGACCATGACCCGGCGGGCGCCCAGGCGGTCGACCTCCGCGGCGAGGTTCCGGGCAGCACGGCCGTATCCGAAGAGCACGCGCTGCCCGAGCGTGACGTTCTCGAAGGCGAGGCTCACTGTTCGCTCCTGGTGCGGGGTGGGCCGGAGGATCCCTCCGGTGCTCACGGCGCCCCGCGCCGTCACGTCGTGAGGGACGCCATGAGCACGGAGGTCAGTCGGTCGTCACCGGCTCCAGGCGCGCGAGGATGCTCTCCCGCTCGCTTTCGGACTGCGGCGGCAGCATGAAGTTCTTGCCGAGCTCCTCGGCCGGCTCGTCGCAGTCCCAGCCGCCCTCGTCGTCGGTGACCGCCAGCTCGAACAGGGCCCCACCCGGCGTCCGTACGTAGTGGGACTTGAAGTACGTGTTAGCGTTCTGCCCATCCGGGTGGGGGCTCCGCCTGGTGACGGGCAGCATGCTCAAGGGCCCGCGATGGTGGCCTGTGCCGGTTGCCTCAGAAGCGCTTCGTGTAGCGGGTGCCCCGGTAGTAGATCTTCACGCCGTCGGGCTCGGACGCGCTGTGCCCGAAGGAGTACTTGCCGATGTTGCGGAAGCTGGTCTTATCTGGGGCGACCTCCACATAGCCGAAGTCGGACTGCCGGTCGCGCACGATCGCGTACTTGATCCGGCGAGAGCAGTGGTTGGCCACCCGGACCTGCCACTTGGGATCCGACCAGCCGTCGTTGTTCAGCTTGGTGCGGGTGGCTTTCACACAGGAGGGCCAGGCGGCGGCCGAGCCGGTGGTGGCGGCCTGCGCGGTCAGCGGGGCGGCGGTGAAGAACATGGTGCCCGCAGTCAGCAGGGCGAGGACTCGCATCGGGTTCCTTCCGGAGTGGTGATTCCGTTCGTGGCGCGCGCTCCGGTCGTCATGCTGGCACGCGGCTTTCCGGCCGGCCAAGGGATCTTTGTCCAGAGGTCGTCCAAAGTGGCGCTCGCCCTGTTGGACAAACGAAACCGCAGGTCAGAGCACATCCACATGGACATCGAGTGCGGGTGGCAGGCCGAGCCGGGCGCTCACGGCCGCCACCAGCTCCTCCAGCGACAGCGCCACCTCCAGCACCATCCCGGACTCCTCCGGGCCGAGGGGCTCCAGGATCGCCCGCTGCGAGTCGAGCAGGCTCGCCGACATGTAGTGGCCGGTGCGGCGGATCATCCGCTCGCGGATCAGCTCCGCGGCCCCGTCCAGGTGGACGAACTCCACGTCCGGCGGCCCCTGCCGGAGCACGTCCCGGTAGGAGCGCTTGAGCGCCGAGCAGGCCAGCACCGTGGAGACGCCCTCGGCGTGCCGGGCGGCCATCCAGGCGGCCAGGTCGCGCAGCCAGGGCCAGCGGTCCGCGTCGTCCAGCGGGATGCCGGCGCGCATCCGCGCCACGTTCGCCTCCGGGTGGAACTCGTCCGCCTCGGCGAACCGCAGCCCGGTCAGCTCGCTGATCCTGCGGGCCAGGGTCGTCTTGCCCGCGCCCGACACGCCCATCACCACGATGTGCCGGGTGGTCCGGAGCTCACCAGTCATGGACGGTGCCGTCCTTGAGCCGGTTGAACGGCAGGTACGCCGGTTGGTACGGGAACCGCGCCGCGGCCTTTTCGTCGAGCTCCACTCCGAGCCCCGGCAGCTCACCGGGGTGCAGGTAGCCGTCGGCGAAGCTGAACGACTGCCGGAACACCTCGTCGGTCGCCTGGCCGTGCTGCATGTACTCCTGGATGCCGAAGTTGTGGATCGCCAGGTCCAGGTGCAGGGCGGCGGCCATGCCGATCGGCGAGATGTCGGTCGGGCCGTGGATGCCGGACTTGATCTGGTACTGGGCGGCGTAGTCGAGCAGCTTCCGCATGGCCGTGATCCCCCCAGTGTGGGTGACGGCGGACCGGACGTAGTCGATGAGCTGTTCGCGGATCAGGGTCTGGTAGTCCCACACGGTGTTGAAGACCTCGCCGATGGCCAGCGGGATGGTGGTGTGCTGCCGGACCAGGCGCAGCGCCTCCTGGTTCTCGGCCGGCGTGCAGTCCTCCAGCCAGAACAGGTCGTACGGCTCGAGGGCCTTGCCGAGCCTGGCGGCCTGGATGGGGGTCATCCGGTGGTGCCCGTCGTGCAGCAGCGGCAGCTCGGGGCCGAACTCGTTGCGCACCGCCTCGAAGACACTGGGCAGATGGCGCAGGTAGGCGCGGGTGTCCCAGTCCTCTTCGGCGGGCAGCGCGGTGCGCTGGGCCGGCTCGTAGTCGTACCGCTTGCCGTCGACGCTGGGCTGGGCGGCCACGCCGTACACGGCGTTGATGCCGGGGACGGAGGTCTGCACCCGGATCGACCGGTAGCCCATCTCCAGGTGCTTGCGGATCGAGTCGAACAGCTCCGGCAGGTCCCGGCCGGAGGCGTGCCCGTACGCCATGATCCCGTTCCGGGAGGCTCCGCCGAGCAGCTGGTAGAGCGGCATCCCGGCGGCCTTGGCCTTGATGTCCCACAGCGCCACGTCCACGGCCGCGATGGCGGCCATGGTGACGGGCCCGCGCCGCCAGTACGCCGAGCGGTAGAGGAACTGCCAGGTGTCCTCGATGCGATGCGGGTCCCGCCCGATCAGCAGGGGGACGACGTGGTCGGCCAGGTACGACGCGACCGCCAGCTCGCGCCCGTTGAGGGTGCCGTCCCCCAGCCCGGTGATCCCCTCGTCCGTCGTGATCTTGAGGGTGACGAAGTTGCGGTCGGGGCTGGTGACGATGACGTCCGCGGCGATGATCTTCACGCAGGTGCCTTTCTCACAGGTGGTGCCGGGGTCATGACGTCGCGGCGAGGTAGGCGCGGGCCCGCTCCCTCAAGGCGTTCAGGTCACCGCCGGACGCGGCGTCGCCGATCAGCGGCCCTCCGACGCCGACGGCGAGCGCGCCGGCGGCGAGGTAGCCGGGCAACTCGGCCAGGCCCACCCCGCCGACCGCGACGAACGGGATGTCCGGGAACGGGTCGCGCAGCGCCTTCAGATACGTCGGCCCGCCCAGCGAGGCCGGGAAGAGCTTCACGGCGGCGGCGCCCATCCGGACCGCGGTGTACGCCTCCGTCGGGGTGAGCGCCCCGGCGGCGACCGGGAGCCCTCGGCGGGCCGCCTCGCCGATGGAGTCGACGACGGCGGGGGTGACGACGAACTGCGCGCCGGCCGCGGCCACGTCGGCGACGGCGGCCGGGGTGAGCACGGTGCCGGCGCCGACCAGCGAGCCGGCCGGGGCGGCCGCCCGGATCGCCGCGATGGCATCGAGCGCGCCGGGCATGGTCAGGGCCACCTCCACCACGCGGACGCCTTCGGCGAGCAGCGCGGTGCCGGTGGCGATGGCGGCGGCGGTGTCGGTGCCGCGGACGATCGCCAGGAGCCGGGTGGCGGCCAGTGCGGCGGTGAGGTCGAGGGTCATGGTCACCATTCCGCGTAGGAGCCGTCCTGGTGCCGCCAGACGG
This sequence comes from Nonomuraea sp. SYSU D8015, assembly GCF_008065375.1. GTDB lineage: Bacteria > Actinomycetota > Actinomycetes > Streptosporangiales > Streptosporangiaceae > Nonomuraea. The sequence continues at coordinate 84,634 of NZ_VJYI01000003.1, read as the reverse complement.
GGCTGCGCCAGGCGTGTCCTCTTTTGCCGGCGGAGCGGACCGCCTGGTCGTCGACCTCGATGCCCAGACCGGGCGCGGTGAGCCGCTCGACGTGTCCGTCCACGAACGTGAGCGGGGTCTTGTCGAGGCAGTAGTCGAGCACCTCGGCGCCGCGGTTGTAGTGGATGCCGATGCTCTGCTCCTGGATCAGGTAGTTCGGCGTGGCGAAGCCGACCTGCAGGCAGGCCGCGAGGGCGATCGGGCCGAGCGGGCAGTGCGGGGCGAGCTGCACGTCGTACACCTCGGCGAGCGTGGCGATCTTGCGTACCTCGGTGATGCCGCCGGCGTGCGAGAGGTCCGGCTGGGCGACCGCGATGCCGGCCTGGAAGACGGGCAGGAACTCCTGCCGGCTGTAGAGCCGCTCCCCGGTCGACACCGGGATGGTGGTCGAGCGGACGAACTCGCCGATGAGGTGGGAGTTCTCCGGGACGACCGGCTCCTCCAGGAACAGCGGCCGGTACGGCTCCAGCAGCGGCGCCACCCGGCGGGCGTTGGCCAGGGTGAACCGCCCGTGGAAGTCGACGGCGACGTCGCGGTCGTCGCCGAGCACCTCGCGGGCGGCGGCCACCCGGGCGACCACGCCGTTCAGCTCGGCGACCGAGGCGACCGGGCTCATCCTGCCGGAGGCGTTCATCTTCACCGCCGTCAGCCCGGCCTCGACCTGGGCGGCGATGTGGTCGCGCACCTCGCCGGGCTCGTCGCCGCCGACCCAGCCGTACACCCGGATCCGGTCCCGGACCGGGCCGCCGAGCAGCTGGTGCACGGGGGCGCCGAAGTGCTTGCCGGCGATGTCCCAGAGGGCCTGGTCCAGGCCCGCCACGGCGCTCGCCAGGATCGGGCCGCCCCGGTAGAACGAGCCCTTGGTCAGCACCTGCCAGTGGTCCTCGATGCGCAGCGCGTCCCGGCCGATCAGCAGCTCGGCGAGCTGGTCGATGGCGGCGCGGACGGTCTCGGAGCGCCCCTCGCAGGTGGCCTCGCCCCAGCCGACGATGCCGGAGCCGGTCTCCACCCGGACGAAGAGCCAGCGGGGGGCGACGAGGAAGGTCTCGATGCGCGCGATGGTCGTCATGCCGGTCAGCCCTTTGTCGCGCCGGCGGTGAGGCCGGAGACCACGTACTTCTGGACGAACAGGGCGATCACCATGATGGGTACGGTGACCACGGTGGCCGCGGCCATCAGGCCGCCCCAGTCGATGCTGGCGTAGCCGACGAAGTCGAAGATCGCCACGGGCAGGGTCTTGGTGTCCGCGTCGGAGAGCACGAGCGCGAACATGAAGTTGTTCCAGGAGAAGATGAAGGACAGGATTCCGGCGGTGGCGATGCCCGGCACGGACAGCGGCAGGGTGATGCGGCGGAACGCGCCGATGTGGGTCAGGCCGTCGACCAGTGCCGCCTCCTCCAGCTCCTCGGGCAGGCTGTCGAAGTAGCCCATCATGATGTAGACCACCAGCGGCAGCGAGACGAACATGTGGCTGACGATCAGCACCCCGAAGCCGCCGACCATCTTCAGGTTGGAGAAGACGTAGAACCAGGGCACCAGCAGCGAGACGCCGGGGATGACCCGGGCCATCAGCACCACCAGCGCGGACTTCTTCATGTTGAACCGGCTCATCGAGTACGCGGCCGGCACGCCGAGGATCAGCGACGCCACGGTCGCGGCGAAGGCCACCCAGAGGCTGTTGCCGATGAACTCGACGTAGTTCGCCTGCTGGAGCACTTTGGCGTAGTTGTCCACGGTGGGGGAGAAGACCAGCGCCTTGCCCGTGTCGTAGATGTCGACGTTGGTCTTGAACGACGCGGCGATCATCCAGAGCAGCGGCGCGAGCAGTGACAGCACCACGACGGCGAGCGCCACCACCCGGAACACCTGGTACGCGGGACGGGGCTTCATCGCTGCGCCTCCTTGCGCCGGGCGGTCAGGGCCCACATCGCCCCGATGATGATCAGGAAGAAGAGGATGAGGACGGTGGAGGAGACGCCGTACTCGTTGTAGTCGAAGCTGAGGCCGTAGGCGTACACGTTCAGCGTCTCCACCTCGTGGAACGAACCGCCGCCGCGGCCCTTCGTGGCGTAGAGGATGTCGAAGGTCTTCAGCGCGTCGATGCCGCGCAGCAGGATCGCCACGGTCAGCGTGGGCATCAGCAGCGGCAGGGTGACGTGCCGGAAACGCTGCCAGGTGCTGGCGCCGTCGATCCGCGCCGCCTCCTGCGGCTCCTCCGACAGAGAGGTGAGCCCGGCGAGCAGGATCAGCACCACCATCGGCGTCCACTGCCACACGTCGATGAAGATCGTGGTGGGCAGGGCCGAGTGCTGGCCGGCCAGCCACGGCTGCGGCCCGATGCCGAACCAGCCGAGGACCTGGTTGGCCAGGCCGATGTTCGGGTCGAAGATGAGCCGCCACATCATGCCGACCGCGACCGGGGTGGCGACCAGCGGCATCAGGATGGCGACCCGGACCCACCTCTCCCCTTTGAACGGCCGCCAGAGCAGCAGCGCGATCGCCATCCCGAGGACCACCTCGAACAGCAGCGCGACGACGGTGAACGCGGCGGTCCGCCCGACCGCGGGCCAGAACCGTTCGGTGTCCGTCAGGACGTCGAGGTAGTTCTGGATGCCCACGAACTCGCTCTCCGCTCGGACGGATCCCTCGGCGTCGGTCAGGCTGAGGTAGCCCGTCCAGGCCAGGGGGAACACCAGCAGCGCGGCGACGAAGGTCATCGCGGGCGCGGCGAAGAGCCATTTGCGGTGGTCGTTGACCCAGCGTACCCAGCCGGGCGTTTCGGGGGCGGTGGGGGCGCTGTCCGGCGCCTTGGTGGTGGTGATCGTAGCCATGAGGTCTCCAGTGGTGGCCTGCGGGTACGCGGGCGGCGGGCGATCGAGCCCGCCACCCGCCTGCGCCGCCTACTTGGCCTCGTCGTCCAGGAACTTCTGGAAAGCGGCGTTGGCCGCGTCGGCGGCCGCCGCGGCGTCCTTGCCGGTGATCGCGTCGACGATCGGCTGGCCGACGATCTCGCGGGCCTCGGCAACCTTCACGACCAGCGGCCGGTCATGGCCCACCCCGACCTTGGTGCTGGCCGCGATGGCCTCCACCAGGTCCTTCGGGAAGGTGGAGGTGCCCTCCGGGTTGGCCCAGACGGAGCTGCGCGCGCCCGGCACGCCGGACTTCTGCTGGGCGAGCGTCTGCTCCTTGCCGGTGGCCCACTCGATGAACTTCCAGGCGTTGCCCTGGTTCTCCGAGCTGGAGTTGATGCCCAGCGCCCACGACGGGATGTTGTACGGCTTCGAACCGGCCGGGCCGGCCGGGAACGGCGCGAAGCCGACCTGGTCCGAGACCTTGGACTTCGCCGGGTCGGTGGCGTTCTTGTAGAGCGAGTTGGCCTCGGTGTAGAAGGCGGCCTTGCCCTGGGTGAAGATCGCCATCGCCTCGGGCCAGCCCATGTCGGTGCTGACGTTCGCCGGGCCGGAGTCCTTGATCAGCCCGCCGTAGTAGGCGTACGCCTGCTTGGCCGCTTCGCTGTTGACCGCGGCCTTGCCGCCGCCGTCGACGAAGTCGCCGCCGAAGCTGTAGAGGAAGCTGGAGAACTGGGTGACCGCCGGGGACTTGCCGGTGCGGGCGACGAAGCCGGCGACGTCCGGCTCGGCCGCCTTGATCTTGGCGGCGGCGGCCTTGAGCTCGTCGAGGGTCTTCGGTGGCGCGTCCAGGCCGGCCTTGGCGAGCAGGTCCTTGCGGTAGTAGAGGACCTCCTGCTCGGTGATGATCGGGACACCGACCGGCTTGCCCTCGTACGTGGTGGCCTCCACCGGGCCGGCCTGGAAGTCGCCGACATCCCAGTTCTGGTTGGACTTCACCTGCTCCGACAGGTCGGCCAGGTACTTGTTCTTGGCGAAGAGCCGCCCCTCCTGCAGAGGGCGGTACATCATCACGTCGATGTCGGCCGAGCCGGCGTTCAGCTTGACGTTGTACTGGTCGGAGAGCTGGTCCTCGCCGAGCTGGGTGACCTCGACCTTGAGGCCGGTCTGCTTCTCGAACTCGGGCAGGGCCTGCTTGATGTTCTCCGTCCACACGTGGTTGGCCAGGGTGACCCGGACCGTCGTGGACGCGCCGCCGTCGCCGCCACCGCCACAGGCGGACAGGCCCATGGCGGCAACCACGGCCAGAGACGTACCGAATATCGCTCGACGTCGCACGTCGTCTCTCCCTTCTGTCATGGCCGCCGCCCCCCGGTAGAGCGCCACACACTCTCGTAACATCTGCTTAATGCCGGGATGCTAGGGCAAAAAAGCTGACTTATTCAAGGGTTGGTCTTCAACTGATATGCTCTGTGGCGTGAATCAGTCCGCCCCAGGGGGCGCACCCACCCAGCACGCCCCCGCCGAGGCCGGGCTGCACGCACGCGTCCTCGACCACCTCGGCACCGCCATATGCAGCGGTGACGTGGCCGCCGGCTCCGTCCTGAGCATCGAGGACCTCGTCGACCGCTATCAGGTCTCCCGCTCGGTGATCCGCGAGGTGCTGCGGGTGCTCGCGTCCATGGGGCTCATCGAGACCCGGCGCCGGGTCGGGATCATGATCCAGCCCGCCGAGATGTGGAGCGTCTTCGATCCGCAGGTGATCCGCTGGAGGCTCGCCTCGGACGGGCGGATGGCGCAGCTGCGTTCGATCACCGAGCTGCGGACCGCGATCGAGCCGCACGCCGCCTGGCTGGCCGCCGAGCGGATCGGCGACGACGAGGCGAGCGAGCTGGTCGCGGTCGCGGCCAAGATGTGGGCCGCCGGGAAGGCGGGCGACGAGGCCCGCTTCCTCACCCTGGACATCGACTTCCACCGGCGCGTGCTGGCCGCCTCCGGCAACGAGATGTTCGCGAAACTGCAACTGATCGTCGCCGAGGTGCTCGCCGGCCGGCACCACTACCACCTGATGCCCCACTACCCGGACGAGCAGGCGCTGCAGCTGCACACCGATGTGGCTCAGGCGATCCAGCGGCGCGACGGCGGGCGGGCCAGGGAGGCCATGGTGGGGATCATGGAGCAGGGGTTCGCCGAGATGAAGTCGATGTGGGAGCGGGGCGCCGAGCCGGGCGACGCCTGACTGATCCGTCGTTCATCCGTCGATATCCCCACGATGGATTTTGTGGATCGCATTTCCGAATGACGCGCCGCCGCCTCCATTGGCCTGGACGGATGCGTTTTGGTCTGCAAACACCATGCTGATTTCGCGTACGTGTGCAGCTTTGTTGCAGCTTTCGCCCTCACCATTGACGCCATTTGACGGCCGCCTCTATGGTCCGAGTGACTGGTAAGCGCTTTCCGTCTCAGTGTCGGCAGAGAAGACCTTTTAGGCGTACGGCTCTCGAGGCCCCCTTTTGTCATGGCGGCAGCACGAAGAGAGGCCCGGCATCCGACGACGAAAGTGAGACGAGCATGAGACGAGCAGCCGCATTACGACTCCAGGCGGCGCTGGCTACGGCGGCCGTCGCGGCCGCGGCCGGCGTGGTTTTGCCGGCGATCCAGGCGTCGGCGGCGTCCGGCAGCGCCACCGGTTACGCGACCGCCAACGGTGGGACCACCGGCGGTGCGGGCGGGCAGACGGTGAGGGCCACCACGGGGACCGCGATCCATGCGGCCCTGTGCGGCCGGGCCAGCAGCAGCACCCCCATCACCATCGAGGTCGAGGGGACCATCAATCACGGCAACACCAGCAAGGTGTCGGGCGCGAGCTGCAACACCGCCGACGGCGTGATCGAACTCAAGCAGATCAGCAACGTCACGATCATCGGCGTCGGCAACGGGGCCGTCTTCGACCAGCTGGGCATCCACATCCGCGAGGCCCGCAACATCATCATCCAGAACGTGACCGTCCGGAACGTCAAGAAGTCGGGCTCGCCCACGTCCAACGGCGGTGACGCCATCTCCATGGAGAGCGACGTCCGCAACGTGTGGGTCGATCACGTCACCCTGGAGGCCTCGGGCGGGGAGTCGGAGGGGTTCGACGGCCTCTTCGACATGAAGAACAACACCCAGTACGTGACGCTTTCCTACAGCATTCTCCGCAACTCCGGCCGCGGCGGCCTCATCGGGTCCAGTGAGAGCGATCTCACGAACGGCTTCATCACGTTCCACCACAACCTGTACGAGAACATCGACTCCCGTACGCCCCTGCTGCGTGGCGGCATCGCTCACATCTACAACAACTCCTATGTGAGCCTCAACGAGTCCGGCATCAACTCCCGGGCCGGGGCTCGCGCCAAGGTGGAGAACAACTACTTCAAGAACTCCAAGGACGTCCTCGGCACCTTCTACACCAGCGAGCGCGGCTACTGGCAGGTCGGCGGCAACATCTTCGACAACGTGACCTGGTCCAGCCCCGGCAGCGACAACTACCCGGCCGGCCCCGACCCGCAGTCCAACACCACCGTCAGCGTCCCGTACTCCTACAGCCTCGACGGAGCCGCCTGCGTGCCGGGCATCGTCAGCCAGACGGCAGGCGCCAACAAGGGCATGCAGGTGTCGAACGGCAACTGCTCGCCGCAGACGCCGACAGCCACACCGACCACCAGCCCTACACCGACGACGAGCCCCACACCGACCACCAGTCCCACCAGCGGGACCAACCTCAGCATCGGGGCCGGCTCCGACGGCTCCAGCAAGGCCGACGGGACGAGCTACGGCAACGTGCGGGACGGCAACATGAGCACGTACTGGTCGCCGGCCGGCTCGACCGGTGACATCTCGATCAAGTGGGGCTCCGCCACGACGGTGTCGAGGATCATCATCCGTGAGGCGTCAGGTTCCGTAGGCGGCATCGGCTCCTGGCAGGTCATCAACGCCGGCACCGGTGCGGTCCTGAAATCCGGCAGCGGAGCGGGCACCATCACCTTCGCCCCGACCTCGCTGAGCAAGATCACCTTCAGGATCACCGGCTCGACCGCCACGCCGAAGGTCGCCGAATTCGAAACCTACGCCGGGTAGCCGACCGGCCCCACCGACCGCCACCGATCAGCCGGTACAGGGGCGGGGACCGTCAGACTGACGGTCCCCGCCCCTCGGCCTGGAACGGCCGGGGATTCTCGGCCCCCTGCCCCGGCCTGTCGAACAAGGCATCTACAAGTCATCCCCAAGACGCGACTGTCAGGCTGCCCGCGCCGCATCGCACGGCCGGAATTCCGCCGGCTCAGTGCAGAAATCGTCAAAAAAGGGGGGCCCGAGCTGCCATGACCTCGATCCGTGAAACTCCATCCCCGCATGAACCCATCGCCGTGGTCGGGATGGCCTGCCGCCTGCCGGGGGCCGATTCGCCCGGGGAGCTGTGGGACCTGCTGTGCCGCGGCGCCAACGTGATATCCGAGATCCCCTCGGACCGGTTCCCGGTGGATGAGTTCTACGACCCGGCTCCCGGCACGCCGGGGAAGCTGTCCTCCCGGTATGGGGGATTCGTCCCGGGCATCGACGAGTTCGACGCGGAGTTCTTCGGCATCTCGCCGCGTGAGGCCGCGCGGATGGATCCGCAGCAGCGCATGGCGATGGAGGTGGCCTGGGAGGCCTTCGAGGATGCCGGTCTCACGCTGGAGCAGATGCCCGGCATGACCGGCGCGGTGTTCATGGGGGTCATCACCAGTGACTACTGGGATCTCCAGTCCGGCGCCGTGGAGGAGCTGGACGTCCACACGGTGGGGGGCAGCACCCGTGGCGGCAACGCGGGCCGCATCTCCTATGCCCTGAACCTGACCGGTCTGAGCGTGGCCTTGGACGCGGCGTGCTCGTCCTCCCTGGTCGCCATCGACCTCGCGGTGCAGTCGCTGCGCGCCGGGTCGTGCGACATCGCCTTCGCCGGCGGGGTGAACGCGATCCTCACGCCGGACCACGCCGTCGGATTCTCGCAGGGCTCGATGATGGCTCTCGACGGGCAGTGCAAGGCGTTCGACGCTCGCGCCGACGGCTACGTACGCAGCGAAGGGGCGGGGGTCGTGGTGCTGAAGACCCTCACCCGTGCGCTGGCGGACGGCGACCGCGTCCATGCGGTGATCCGTGGCGTGGCCGCCAGCAACGACGGGCACGGCGAGAGCTTCATGGCCCCGCAGATCCCCGGTCAGCGTGCGGGGCTGGAGGCGGCGTACCGCAACGCCGGGGTCGACCCGGCGAGCGTCGCCTACGTGGAGGCGCACGGCACCGGGACGAGCGTGGGGGACCCCGTCGAGATCGCCGCGCTGGAGGCGGTCCTCGGGCAGGGGAGGCCGTCGGGATTTCCTCTGCTGGTGGGATCCGTCAAGACCAATCTCGGCCACACCGAGGGGGCGGCCGGCGTCACCGGTCTCATCAAGACCGTGCTGTGCCTCAAGCACGGCTGGCTGCCCGCGAGCCTCAACTTCGAGACGCCCAACCCCGCCATCCCCTGGGACACGATCGGGGTGCGGGTGTGCGACCGCGGCCAGGTGTGGCCGGAGCAGGACGGCCCGCGGCGCGCCGGCGTGAGCAGTTTCGGCATCGCCGGAACCAACGTCCACGTCGTGCTGGAGGAGGCGCCGCCGGCGGCGCAGGCCGCTGAGGGGAACGCGGACCGCGCGGTGCTGCTGCCGCTGTCCGCGCGCTCGCCGAAGGCGCTCACCGCCCTCGCCGAGCGCTACCGCGATCTGCTCAGCTCGCCGGGGACGTCTCTGGAGCGGGTGGGGGCCGCGGCAGGCGTACGGCGCAGCCATCATGATCTGCGGCTCGCGGTCGTCGCGGACACGCCGAGGGACGCCGCCGACAAGCTGGCCGCCTTTGTCACCGGCGGCCACGCCGACGGCACGCACACCGGCGAGACCGACGAGACGCGGCACCGGACCGCATGGGTGTTCCCCGGCCAGGGGGCGCAGTGGATCGGCATGGGCCGCGACCTGCTCGACACCGAGCCCGTCTTCGCGGCGGCCATCGCCGAGTGCGACCGCGCCATGTGGCCGTACGCCGACTGGTCCCTGATCGCCGAGCTCACCGCCGACCGGCAGACGTCGCGGCTCGACGAGATCGACGTGGTCCAGCCGGCGATCTTCGCGGTGCAGGTGGCGCTCGCCCGCCTGTGGCGCTCGTGGGGCTTCGAGCCCGACGCGGTGATCGGGCACTCCATGGGGGAGGTCGCCGCCGCTCACGTGGCCGGCGTGCTCGACCTCGACGACGCGGCGCGGATCATCTGCGGCCGCAGCCGGCTGATCCGCACCACCAGCGGCCGCGGCGCCATGGCCGCCGTCGAGCTGTCGGCCGGGCGCGCGGAGGAGCTCGTGGCCGCGTACGGCGGGCGGGTCAGCGTGGCGGTGAGCAACGCGCCCACCTCGACCGTCCTCGCGGGAGACCCGGAGACGATCGACGTCATCCTCCGCGACCTGGAAGCCCAGGGCGTCTTCGGCCGCCGGGTGCAGGTGGACATCGCCTCGCACAGCCCTCAGATGGATCCGCTGCGCGAGCCGTTGCTGGAGCTCATGTCGCCGCTGCGCCCGCAGGCCGGGACGGTGCCGCTGTTCTCGACGGTCACCGCCCAGTTCCTGAGCGGGCCGGAGATGGACGCGGCGTACTGGGTGGACAATCTCCGTGAGCCGGTGCTGTTCGCGGACGCCGTGCAGCAGCTCGCCGAGACCGGGTTCGACACCTTCGTCGAATTCAGCCCCAACCCCCTGCTGGCCCGCGCGGTGCAGCAGAACCTGCGCCACGTCGGCGAGGACGGGGTGGCCGTCACCGTACTCGCCCGCGACGTGCCCGGCCGTACCGCGCTGCTCGAGGCGGTCGCCGGGTTGTACGTCACCGGCCGTCGCGTGGACTTCGGGCGGATTCAGCCGTACGGCACGCACGAGGTCGGCCTGCCCTCCTACCCCTGGCAGCACGAGCGGTACTGGAAGACCCCCGGTGCGGCCACGGCGAAACGGGGCGGTTCCGGGCACCCGATCATGGGGGAGGCCCTCCGCCTGGCGCCCGGCGACCAGCTCGTGTGGGACTTCGACCTCGGCCTCGACCGGCTGCCGTATCTCGTCGAGCACCGGGTGCACGGGATGCCGGTTTTCCCCGGGGCGGCCTACCACGAGCTCGCGCTGGCAGCCGGCCTGGCGGCCTACGGCGAACGGCCTTTCCAGGTGGAAGACCTGCGGCTGGAGCGCGCCCTGTTCCTGACCGCCGAGACCGCCCAGCGCGTCCAGGTCCGCCTGGACGCCGCCGGAGACCACGAGAGCCGCCGCCTGACCGTCTTCGCCGCCGACGCGGCCTCCTCCGGCGGCGAGGCCACGGGGTGGGCCGAGGTCGCCACGGCACAGCTGCGCCCGTGCCCCGCCCCCGCGGTCGCCGTACCCGACCTGGCCTCCTGTCCCGAACAGGTGGACGTGGCCGCGCACTATGCCGCCTCCCGGCGTCGCGGCATCGAGCAGTTCGGGCCCTTCCAAGGCGTGGCGGCGCTCCATCGGTCGGACCGGGTCGTCGTCGCCGAGCTGTTCGTGCACGACGGCATCAGGACCGGGCTCGGGCGCCACCTGCTCCACCCGGCGCTGCTGGACTCGGCTCTCCAGCCGCTCATGACCCTGCTCGACACGACCGGCGTCGCCGAGGACACGTACCTGCCGGTGCGGACCGGCACCTGTCGCCTGTACGGGCGGCCGGAGGTGGGAAGGCCGCTGCGGTCCCATGCGGTACGCTCCTCGCCGCCTGACGAGAAGGACCTGGTCGAAGGCGATGTCGTCATCACCGACGACACCGGCCGGCTGATCGCCGCGATCACCGGCTTCCAGCTCCGGCGCCTGTCGTCCGACCTGCCGGAGGTCGTCGAGCAGCGAGCGCGGAAACTGCTGTACGGCATCGAGTGGACGGCCCTGGAACCGCTCCCCGAGGCGGCGCCGGAGGCGGCGCGCTGGCTGGTGGTCGCCGACTCGCCGCTGGGCGCCGAGGTGTGCGCCCGGCTCGGTGGCGAGGCCCTGCTCGTCCAGCCGGGTGACGCCTACCGCAGAGTCGGCCCTGACCGGTGCGTCCTGGATCCGTCCTCCGAAGACGACTGGAAGAAGCTCATCAAAGACCAGTCCGCCGGCGGGGCATGGCCTCCCAAGGCCGTGGTGCACGTGCCGAGATCGGGTACGCGGACGCTGGAGGGCTGCTTCGACGTGCTGGCCTTGGTGAAGGCCCTGGCGGACAGCGACCAGAGCGCGCCTCGTCTCTGGCTGGTCACCACCGCCGCCCAGGCCCCGCTCGGGACCGGTGATGTCGACCCCGAGCAGACGGCCCTGTGGGGGCTCGGCCGGGTGATCCCGTACGAGCACCCCGAGCTGCGGTGCTCCATGATCGACCTCCCGGCCGCCCTCGATGCCGCCACGCTCGGCGCACTGAGCGCCGAGATCACGGCGGACGGAGCGGAGACCGAGATCACGCTGCGCGCCGGCCGCAGATACGCCGCCCGGCTGCGCGGCCGGCAGTTGCCGTCCGAGCGGCCGATCCCCGTCCGCCCCGACGCCACCTACCTGGTCGCCGGCGGTTTCGGCGGCGTGGGGCTGCTCACCGCGGAATGGCTGGTCCAGCACGGCGCCCGCCATCTCGTTCTGGTCGGGCGGAGCGGCCCGGCCCCCGAGGCCGCCGACCGGATCGCGGCGCTGACGGCCGGCGGCGTGGAGATCCACATCGCCAAGGCGGACATCACCTCCCGGGACCAGCTGGGCGAGCTCCTGAACGAGATCGCCCGGCGGATGCCGCCCCTCCGCGGTGTCGTCAACTCCGCCGTCGTCCTCGACGACGGGACGCTGGCCCAGCTCGATCGCGCCCGGTTCTCCGCCCCGATGCCCCCGAAGGTCGACGGGTCGTGGAATCTGCACGAGCTCACCCGGCACCTGCCGCTCGACTTCTTCCTCCTCTACTCCTCGGCGGCCTCCCTCATCGGCTCACCCGGGCAGGGCAACTACTCCGCCGCCAACGCCTACCAGGACGGGCTGGCCTGGCACCGGCGGGCGTGCGGGCTGCCCGCCCTCAGCCTCAACTGGGGGCAGTGGGCCGGCACCGGACAGGTGGCCAAGGCGAACAAGGACCTCCGCCTGGACGAGCGCGGCTTCGCCGGCTTCGCTCCGTCCGACGCCCTGACGGCCCTCGGGCGCCTGCTCGCCGACCCGCCCGCCCAGGCCGGGGTCATGTCGTTCGAGCCGGGCACGTGGACGCACTTCTTCCCCGCCCTGCGGGCGTCCTCCCTCTTCCGGGGCCTGATCGAGGAGGGCTCCGCGCAGCAGCCGGCCGAGCCGGAGCTGACGCGGAGCATGCTGGCCGAGCAGGATGCCGAGACGGCCGAGCGGCTCCTCACCGCATACCTGTACACGCAGGTCGCCGCCATCGTCCAGCTCCCACGGGAGAAGGTCGACGCGTCGCAACGCCTGCACCGTCTGGGGGTGGACTCCCTCATGGCCGTCCAGCTGCGTAACCGGATCGCGGTCGACCTGGAGATCAACCTGCCGGTCGCGGTCTTCCTGCAGCGCCGCGCGATCGGCGACCTCGCAGCCCTGGCACTCGAGCAGACCGATCTTCTTCGGTGAGCGCGCATACGGCCGGCGTCAGGGGCGCCGGCCGTATGGGGTTCCGGCGTGAGGTGCCGTCAGGCCCCGGTCCGCCGGGGCGGGCTCGGTCAGCGCTCGGACGTGGTTTCCCGCACCCAGGGCAACGCCAGTCGCTCGACGAGCACGAGGGCCGAGTAGAGCGCGACGCTCATCGCCGCCAGCAGGGTGATCGCGGCCCAGGCGGTGGCGCTGTCGGCGACTCCGCTGTATTGGACGATCTGGTAGCCGAGGCCGCCCTCGCCGGCCTGGAACTCGCCGATCACAGCGCCGATCGCGGCCAGCGGCATGGCGACCTTCAGCCCGACGAAGATGTGCGGCAGTGCGGCCGGCAGCCGTACCTTGCGGAAGGTCTGCCAGCGGGAGGCGTCCAGGGAACGGGCCAGTTCGGCGAGTTCGGCGGGCGTCGTGGTCAGGCCGGTCGCGGTGGAGAGCACGATCGGGAAGAAGGAGAGCAGGAAGACCATGGTCAGGATGGGCCGCTGACCCCAGCCGAGCGAGACGACCAGCAGCGGCCCGAGCGCGATCTTCGGCACCGCGTTGATCGCCACCAGCAGGGGCGAGAACATCCGCTCGGCCGCCCGCGAGGCGGCCAGGAGCAGCCCGATCAGCACTCCGGCGACCGCGGAGATCAGGAAGCCGGCCATCGTCTCCAGCGTCGTCGTGGTCAGTCCGCCGAGCAGCTCCGCCGACTTCACCTGGAAGGCGGTCAGGACCTCGGCGGGTGGTGGCAGCACCGCCGGATGGACGAGGGGGAACGCCGCGGTCACCGCCCACCAGCCGCCGATCGCCACCACGAGCCCGAGAGCGGGCCACCCCACCGCCGTGACCGTCGCGCGCCCGTGGGGCACGACACGTCTCACCGGTCGGGAGCCGCCCGCCTCGGCCATGTCACCTGCTCCTCGTCCGGTCAGGGCTTCGGCGTCAGATCCGCGCTGACGAGCTGGTCGGGAGTCAGGCCGGCCGGAATGGCGTCGGCGTCCTGGAGCAGCTTGATGCTGCCGGCGACCCGCTTCGTGTCGACAGTGCCGACCACGTTGCCGGAGCCTTCCGGCCGGACGAAAGCACTCATCAGGGTGAGCTCGGCGGCGGCGGGGGCGGCCGCCGACGCCGGGACGTTCTTCTGGAGGATCCGGCCGGTCTCGTCCGGGTTGTCGATGCTGTGGACGAGCCCCTTCATCAGGGCCGCGATGAAGCGCTTGGCCAGGTCCGGCTGCTCCTGGGCAATCTTGGTCGTGGTGACCAGCACGTTGCCGTACAGATCGCTCATCACGTCGCTGTAGGGGAGCACGACCGCCTGCTTGCCCTTGGCCACCGCCTCCACCGTCGGCTCGCCCACCACGAACTGACCGATGCCGGCCACGGTGCCGCTCGCCAGCAGGGCGATGAGGTTCGCGGGCGCGCCGTTGACCCAGGTGACCTTCTTCGCGTCGACGCCGGCCAGCTTGGCGTAGGTGGGGAAGAGATTGCGCACCACCGAACCCGGGCTGTCGGCGAGTGTCTTGCCCTCCAGGTCCTTCGGCTTGGCGATCCCGTTGCCTTGGAGGCTGATGAGCGCGGCCATGGTGCGCTGCTGAATTCCGGCCACCACGACGATGCTCTCGGCTCCGCCGTTGCCGCGTGCCAGGAGGAGGCCGGTGAGGTCGACCGGGGCGAACATCGCCGCGCCGGCCTCGATCTTCGCGATGTTGTCGCCCGTACCGCTCCCGGGCTTGATGTCCACGTCAAGCCCGGCCTCGCGGAAGAACCCCTTGTCCTTCGCGACCCAGGCGTACGCGTCCCGCCCGAAGTTGCCAAATGAGGTCAGATAAGTCACCTTTTCTAGTGGTTTAATGCTAGAAGTCGATGTCTGCTGTTGATTGTCAGAATTACTGCAACCAACGACGAACGCGCAGGTCAAGGCGAGAGTGGCGACAGTACGGGTGAGCCTGCTCATGCACCGTTTCCTTTCAGCCGGCGCCGATCGGCCTGCGAAGGACGTCCGGGGGCGGAGCGGGGAGATCATCGGTGAGGTGATGTCGCGGAGCGGCTGTCGCGGACAGCGTACGAGGTGCCTGAGTCCTCAGATGGAATCGCGCTGAATATTACAACAAATGGTATCTGGCCACACAAGACTTCCATTTCTTGTCAATCCGTATACTCTGGTTCGACTGGGTAAAAACCGCAGTCAGATGGAGAGCTGCGCGCATGATTGGGCTGTCCGGGGTTTCCCGCAGTTTCGGTGGACGTTCCGGAGTCGTGGAGGCACTGCGCGGCATCGACCTGACCGTGGCCGAGGGCGAGTTCGTCGCCCTGGTCGGCCGATCAGGATGCGGTAAATCTACACTTCTGAGGCTTATCGCCGGTTTATTGCCGCCGACCGCAGGTGAGATCACGGTCGCCGGCGAGCGGGTCACCAAGGCGCGGCGCGACATCGCGATGCTCTTCCAGCGGCCCGCGCTGCTGCCCTGGCGGTCGGTCATCGACAATGTGCTGCTCCCGGTGGAGATCTTCGGCTGGCGGCGGGCGGCGCATCGTGAGCGCGCCATGCGACTTCTGGAGATGACCGGACTGGCCGGCTTCGAGAAGCGCCTGCCGCACGAGCTGTCCGGCGGCATGCAGCAGCGGGTCTCCCTCTGCCGGTCGCTCATCGGCAACCCCCGGGTGATGTTGATGGACGAGCCGTTCTCCGCGCTCGACGCGATCACCCGTGAGGAACTGTCGGTGGAGTTGCAGCGCGTGCACATGGAGAACGCGTCGACCATCGTCTTCGTCACCCACTCCATCGACGAGGCGGTGCTCCTGGCCGACCGGGTGGTGGTTCTCACGCCGCGTCCGGGACGGATCCGGGAGGTGGTCGACATCCGCATCCCGCGTCCGCGGACCCTGGGGCGCAACGCCCATTTCGAAGAGGTCGCACGATGCAGCGCCGATCTGCACGAGCTGCTGATGGGGTGGGGCACGTCGGCGGTGACCCGGGAGAGAGGACAGTGAGCATGCGCGTGTGCGTCTTCACCGAACCGCATCGCGGCGCCACCTACGACGATCAGCTGCGGATGGCGCGGCTGGCCGAGGACGGCGGGTTCGAGGGCTTCCTCCGCGCCGACCACTACCGGTCCATGGAGCTCGAGGGCGGCCTGCCCGGCCCCACGGACGCCTGGGTGACGCTGGCCGGCCTGGCCAGGGAGACCTCCCGGATCCGGCTGGGCACGCTGGTCTCCTCGGCGACCTTCCGGCTGCCCGGGCCCCTCGCGGTGTCCGTCGCGCAGGTGGACCAGATGAGCGGGGGCCGGGTGGAGCTGGGCCTCGGCACGGGCTGGTACGAGCGGGAGCACACCGCCTACGGCATCCCGTTCCCCCCGCTCGGTGAGCGCTTCGACCGGCTGGAGGAGCAGCTCGCCATCGTCACGGGGCTGTGGGCCACGCCGCCCGGCGCCCGGTTCAGCCACCAGGGGAAGCATTACCGGCTGGTCGACGCCCCTGCCCTGCCCAGGCCGGTGCAGCGGCCCCGGCCGCCGATCATCATCGGCGGCCGCGGACCGAAGCGCACCCCGCGGCTCGCCGCCCGCTACGCCGACGAGTTCAACCTGCCGTTCAGGAACGTGCCGGAGACCGCGGAGGCGTTCGGGCGGGTCGCCGAGGCGCAGGAGCGGATCGGCCGGACTCGGGACGGCCGTGCTCCGCTGGTGCTGTCCGTCGGCGTCGTCGTCGCGATCGGGCGCGACGACGCCGAGGCCCGGCGCCGGGCGGCCCCGCTGCACGTGCCGAGCGCGCTGCCCCCGGAGGATCCGGTGATCGGCTCACCCGCCCAGCTCGTCGACCGGATCGGCGAGTTCGCCGCGATCGGCGCCACCCGGGTGCATCTTCGCCTGCTCGACTTCGCCGACCTCGATCACCTTGAATTGATCGCGGCCAAGGTGCTGCCGCAACTGGACGGCGGGCGTTGACGACTGCCGGGCGTGGGTTCAGAGGTCGGTGAGGAGCTGCTGCATGCGGGCGATCTCAATGCGCTGGTCGGAGTCGACGTGGGTGGCGAACTGGTTGATCTCCGGCTCCAGGCCGCCCTTCTCGGCGTACAGCCGCTCCACCATCTGCAGCGCGCCGGTGTGATGCTGGATCATGTACCGGTAGAAGAGCCGGTCGAACTGCTCGCCCTTGGCCCCCCGAAGCTCGGCGAGCTGGGCCTCGGTGAGCATGCCCGGCATCAGCCGGCCGCCGCCGTGGCCGTGCCCGGAGTCCACGTTGGGCACCTGTTCCAGGCGGTCGCGCAGCCAGCGCACCATCAGGTCCATCTCGTCCCGCTGGGAGATCTCGATGCGCTTGGCGAAACGCGGCAGGCTCGTGCTCTCGGTACGCCCGGCGACCAGGCCGGTCATCTCCAGCGCCTGGGCGTGGTGGCGGATCATCCCCTGCATGAACCGTACGTCCGCGTCGGTGTACCCGGTGTCGGGCTGCTGGATCTCGTCCAGCGGCACCGCCTGGCCGCTCTCGCCTGGCTTTCCCGGCTGCACGACGGTCACCGAGGGCTTGTCGGCCGTGCACCCGGTGACCAGGGCGGTCACGATCAGGAGCGGGGGGACGAGGAGGCGTAACGAGATCATGACGGACGCTCGCTTCAAATGGCAGATATCGGTCATATCCGGAAAATCGGACGAGATATAGCACCGCTCACCAAATTACTTTAGTGTCCGCATAACCGTCGTGCCGAACACCGGCGGTCCGGCCGGACATCCGGTCCTTCCGGGCTGCGGCACGGCGCGTGGGGTCACGCCGAACACCAGAAAAGGAGGGGTGCGACCCATGCAGGAGAGCAGGAGAGCACGACGTCGCGCCGGGTTACGCGGCCTGGCTGTGATCGCCGCGGGGGTGATCTTAGCCGGAATGCTGCCCAGCGCGGCGGTGTTGGCCGAGCCGGCTCCGTCCCAGGTCGACCCGCGGGTGGGCCTGGGGGCCGGATGGCTCGACGCCCAGCAGGCGGCCAGCGGGATCCAGCTCGTCGGCCACCAGAATAGGCCGGAGGGCTTCTATCAGGCTGACAACCCGGGCAATCTAGCACTCGCCAACTCTGACCTCGCATTCGGCGGCAAATACGCGTTCGTCGGAAATTTCCACGGTTTCAACATCTATGACGTCTCCACGCCGTCCCAACCGGTCCTGAAGACCTCCGTGGTCTGCCCGGGCGGCCAGGGCGACATGTCGGTGTACGGCAACCTGCTGTTCATGTCGGTCGAGGAGAACCGCGGCCGGCTCGACTGCGGCACCCAGGGCGCCCCCGGCCCCGTGAACCCCGAGCGCTTCCGCGGCGTACGGATCTTCGACATCAGCGACATCTCCCAGCCGGTCCAGGTGGCCGCGGTGCAGACCTGCCGCGGCTCGCACACGCACAGCGTGGTGACCAGCAAGAACGACCGGGACAACGTCTACGTCTACGTCTCCGGCACCGCGGGGGTGCGCAGCGGCCAGGAACTGGCCGGTTGCGTGAACGCGCCGGCGACCGACGTGAACACCGCCCTGTGGCGGATCGAGGTCATCAAGGTTCCGCTCGCCGCCCCGCAGAACGCGGCGATCGTCAGCCAGCCCCGGGTGTTCACCGACCCGGCGACCGGGGCGATCAACGGCCTGCAGAACACCCCGCCCGCGCCGACGCACCCGTCCGGCGGCCCCTGGTCACCGCAGCCGGTCACCAGCGCCTGCCACGACATCACCTCTTTCCCGGCGCTCAACCTGGCCGCCGGCGCCTGCGCCGGCAACGGCATCCTGCTCGACACCAGCGACCCGGCCAACCCGGTGCGGCTGGACGAGGTCAGCGACCCCAACTTCGCGTACTGGCACTCGGCGACGCTGAGCAACGACGGGAAGAAGGTCGTCTTCACCGACGAGTGGGGCGGCGGCACCGGCGCGCGCTGCCGGGAGAGCGACGAGCTGTCGTGGGGCGCGAACGCCATCTTCGACATCGTGAACGGCAAGATGGAGTTCCGCAGCTACTACAAGATGCCCGCGGTGCAGACCACCACGGAGAACTGCGTCGCGCACAACGGGTCGCTGATCCCGGTGCCGGGGCGGGACATCATGGTCCAGGGCTGGTACCAGGGCGGCGTCTCGGTGTTCGACTTCACCGACTCGACCAAGCCGAAGGAGATCGCGTTCTTCGACCGCGGCCCGATCAGCGCCACCCAGCTGTTCACCGGCGGCATCTGGTCCGCGTACTACTACAACGGCAACGTCTACGGTTCGGAGATCGCTCGCGGTCTGGACGTCTTCGAGCTGACCCCGACCAAGGACCTGGCCAAGGCGGAGATCGCCGCCGCGGCCAAGGTCAAGTACGACGTGTTCAACGCCCAGCACCAGCCGCAGGTGATCCACCAGCCCAGCTTCGAGGTGGTCCGGGCGTACCAGGTGCAGGCTGAGCGGGCCGGCACGATGAAGAAGGGCATCTCCATCGCGGTGGACAAGCTCATCGACTCGGCCGAGCGCATGGCCGGCCGGGGGCTCAAGAAGGTCGCCGCGATCGAGCTGCGCACCGCCGCCAAGCTGCTCAAGACCTCTGACCCGGCCCAGGCCGCCCTGGCCAAGGCGCTCAAGGACCTGGCCAGAGATCTGGACTAGCGGCAGTACGACGCCACGAGGGGCGCCCCCGCCAGGGGCGCCCCTCGTGGCGCCCAAGACGTACATTCAGGAACGTCGGCACGACCATGTGCCTGACATGGGGCCCGGCCCCGGCCGACAGCGGCGCGAAGTACTCCCCGTCGGCAGGCCGAACAAGGACCCGGGCCTGGTGCGGATGGAGCGCTGCGGCATCGACCTCAAGAACCACCGCATCGCCTTCGTCACGGTGAGGCGGGAATGGGGAGGCGACCAGATCGTGATCAAGTGGAAGGGCCGTCCGGTGAAGTGGCAGAACCCGTCCAGGAGACGTGCCTGCACGCCGGCCTGCGGAACGAGGTCTTCGGCAGCCCGTGCGACCCCTCCAACGGCGATCAGAACTGGACGCTCCGACCGGTGTGATCCCCCGTCTCGGCGCTCGGCCAGGGCGCGACCCGGCCGGCTCCTCCCGCGAGGCCCGCAGCGGGGAGGCGGTGATCTCGGCGCGCCGGGCCTCGTCGGTGCCGCAGAGTCAGACATTCGCGATCGTCGTCCGTGACGGTCGCGTCGTCGACGCGGCGCCGATCGCTCGATGGGCGGTGGGGAAGCCCGAGCAGCGGGTCTCCGACTACTATCGGCGCAAAGGCGCGCTGAACTGGGCTGACGATCCAGGTCTGTGATCACGGCCGGTCCCGGCCGCTCTCGTCGTCCAGTGGCCCGCGAGGTACGGCCTCCAGCAGTGAACGCAGCAGTTGTGCGGCGGTGCCGGCGGACACTTGGCCGGGTGTGTTCATGATCTGGGAGGCGAGTCCGTCGACGAACGTGTGCAGGAGCGCCGCCCAGAGCTCGACCTGGGCATCAGGGTGCGGGAGCATGGCCTGGCTCGGCTCGCGGACCGGCTCGTATCCGCGCAGGGCGGCGATGCACTGGCGGTGCAGCGCCCGTTGGTCGTTCCACGCCACAGAGCCTCCTTCCGGAGGGTGCTGACGCTCCCATTCCACGACCGCTGACCAGAGCGCGTATTCCTCGCGCCGCTCGTCGTCCAGCGGCAGCATCTCCTCCACGATCGAGGCGATCTGCTCGACCACCGACCCTTGGGTGCGGGGCCGCTGGGCGCGGGGGAGGACCCGTCGACGGAGGGTGTCGGTGGTGGCCTGGACGACGTAGGCCTGCAATTCGTGCTGATTTCTGAAGTAGTGCCGCAGGGACCCGGTGGACCAGCCGGCCTCGGCGGCGACTCCGCGGACGGTCACGCCGGCAAGGCCTTCGCGCAGGATCACCCGGATGGCGGCCTCGCCGAGCTCGGCCCGTCGCTGGTCGTGATCGACGAGTCGTGGCACGTTCACATACTAACACGCATGTGCTAGTTTAAGTAACACAGGCGTGTTAGTTGCGGCTCCTCGGCTCCCGGAAGGAGACAGGTTTGTCGATCGGGACAATCGGGGCGGTGCTCGGACTGGCCCTGCTCGACACGCTGAGCCCCGCCGTGATCGGGACAACCCTCTATCTGCTGCTGTCCAGGCCACACCGCGTCGGTGCGCTGCTCGGCGTGTACCTCGGATCGGTCGCGATCGCGTACTTCGCCTTGGGCGTCCTGCTCATGCTCGGCCTCGGCGCGGTCGTGCCGCATGTCGACGACACCCCCTGGGCCTGGGGACAGGCCGTCGTCGGCGCGGCGCTCATCGTGGGGAGCTACTTCATCCCCGGCAAGAACGCCCAACGTGCGCCCCTCCGGGCCCGGTCCTTCACCATGCGCTCGATGCTGCTGCTGGGGCTGGCGACCTGGCTGTTCGAGTTCTCCACGGCCGTGCCGTACTTCGGCGCGATCGGCATCATGACCTCCGCCGGCCTGCCCGCCGTCCAATGGTCGCCGCTCCTCGGCGCGTACGTGATCATCATGGTGATTCCAGGCATCCTGCTCTTCGTCGCATGGGCCGCCCTGGGCGAACGGCTGCGTGAACGGTTCGAGCGGTGGCAGAACAAGATCTCCTCCGGATCCCGCGCATTACTGAGCTGGATCGTCTGGATAGCGGGATGCCTGATCCTGCTGGAGGCAGCGGACACACTGTTCACGGAAGTAACCGTCGTCACTCCATGGGGCTAGTGCATCCACTGAACTAGGTAGGGGGTACTCAGGCGCTTTCCGGCCGATCGGCGGACCATCTCGGAAGAGACCTCTTCCAGGAGATGGTGCAGATGTCAGATTTCGAGGTGTTCCGTGCGAGCGCAAGCCCTGACAGGGTCAAGGCGCTGGGCAGGGAGGAGAGCCCGTACACCATCGAGGTGCGCTTCCTCGACGGGCTGAGCGTGACCCAGCAGGCCGCGTTCAAGGCCGCGGCACGCCGGTGGACCAGGGTGATCGTCGGCGACCAGCCTGAGGCGGAGGTCAGTCCGGGCCCCGGGCTCCCGGACGGCGTCACCCCCGGCGAACTGATCGACGACATCGTCATCGTCGCGGAGGGCGCCAAGATCGACGGGCCGGGCACCATCCTCGGCCAGGCCCTGCCGCTCCGGTTCCGGCCGAACGGGCTGCCGCTCGTCGGCCGGATGAGCTTCGACACCGGGGACCTCGACAAGATGGAGGCCGACGGCAGGCTCCACGACGTCATCGCGCACGAGATGGGCCACGTCCTCGGCATCGGCAAGACGGTCTGGCGCAGGCTCGGGCTGCTCGTCGGCGAAGGCACCGCCGAGCCGCTGTTCATCGGACAGCGGGCCGGCCGGGAGTACGGCGCGCTCCTAGGCTCGCTCGAAGCCCACCCGGTCCCGGTCGAGAACGTCGGCGGCTCGGGCAGCGTCGGCAGCCACTGGCGGGAGTCGGTCTTCGGCGAGGAGTTGATGACCAGCAGGATCGGCAACGCGACGGTCCGCCCGCTGAGCAGGCTCACCGCCGCCGCGCTCGCCGACCTCGGCTACGAGGTGGACATGGCGGCGGCAGAGCCGTACGTGCTGCCCACACCCCTGCTGCTTGCCCAGAACCGCGAGCAGCCCGGCGAACTCGTACTCCACTGCGACATCGAGCCGCCGAGCTAGGCGACGGCCCGAGCCGTCCTCGCGCTCACCCGGCGCCCCGATGACGAGCTGGACGCGGCCGTCCCCACAGCGGCCGGATCGCGACGTCGGAGCAGAACTCGTCGTGGTCGCCGGGGCCGCGGTGCGGGAGCCGGGCCCCATACGTGTCGGAAATGCTCCTCACGGTGCCGCACCGGGTGCCGATCGCCGTAGGCGGGCTGCTCGTGGTGAGATGGGATCGGGGAGCCGACCGCCCGCCCGGCGTCTGGGAAGTACCCTTGGCTGATGTTCTCGCCTCAAGGCCCGTCGCTGCGTGAACTGGTGGTCCAGGCACTGTCCTCGGTCGAGCGCGGCTACGACCTGCTGGCCCCGAAGTTCGACCACACGCCTTTCCGCACCCCCGACAGCGTTCTCGACGCCACCGCCGACGCTCTGCGTCCGCTCGGCCCGTTCGGGCACGGACTGGACGTGTGCTGCGGCACCGGCGCGGGCATGCGGATCCTCGAACCCCTGTGCCAGGGACGGATCACGGGCGTCGACTTCAGCGCCGGCATGCTCGCGCAGGCACGCCGGACACACCCCGGCGCCGAGTGGGTGCAGGCCGACGTCCGAGCCCTGCCCTTCGCCGAGGCCTTCGACCTCGCCGTCAGCTTCGGTGCGCTGGGACACTTCCTGCCAGCCGAACGGCCCGGGCTCTTCACCGGGGTGTACCGCGCCTTGCGGCCCGGCGGGCTCTTCGCCTTCCCGATCGGCGCGCCCCCGCCCGTCACGTCGGGCCGGTACTGGGCGCTGCTCGGATTCGACCTGGCCATGCAGGTGCGGAACGCCGTGTGGCGTCCTCCCTTCGTCATGTACTACGGCACCTCCCCGCTGCACGCGGTCCGCACCGACCTGACAGCCGCCGGGTTCACCGTGACGACAGTCCCCTTGACGGCCCTGGGCCGGCGCGAAGACGGCAGCCCGCGGGGCCGGCTCGTCCTCGCGCGCAAAACCTAGGTGCACGGGTGCCGGCGCCCCAGTCGTGGCCGTCGACCAGATCATCAGTCCATGATCACGACGGAACGCAGGGCGGCGCGGATCTCGGCGGCCGGGTCGCCGAGGTGGTAGATCCGCTCCGACGGTTCGATGCCGTCCAGGAACTCCTGGTAGCGGACGGCGTAGGCCAGGTGGGACAGCGGTTCGGCGATCGCGAGTGCTCGGGCCGGGGCGCAGCCGGGCACGTGGGCGGTCCAGGCCTCGATCCAGGCCTCGGTGGCGGCGGGTCGTCTGGCGGGGGGAAGCCAGTCGCGGGCCCGTATCCCGTCCAGCACCGGGTCGCCGAAGTGCGCGTCGGCGAAGTCCACCACGGCAGGCGGGCCGCCGTCGCTGCGCCAGTTTCCCGGATGGAAGTCGCCGTGCACGATCGTGTCGGGCAGGCCGCACTCGGCCAGCATGGGCCACCGCTCGACCAGCTCGTACGCTCCCGCCAGCTCCTCGGCGGTCAGCTCGCGGCCCACGTCGCCGGCGAGCAGGTCGCGGACCCGGTCGGCGACGACGGGCCCGCGCCGGTCCGGTAACCCGGGCGGGATCGCGCCCGCCAGACGGGCCTGCGCCGCGACCAGTCGCGTCACAGCGCTTTCGACGATTTCGACGGGGGCGTCCCAGCAGTCCTCGCCGGGAAGGTGCTCCAGCAGGATCCGCCGCGGTCCCGACGCCACGACCGCGGGAACCAGGCCCGGGTCCAGAGCCGCGAACGCGCCGATGACGGCGGCCTCGTCGGTGGCGAAGTGCGGCGTGGCCTTCAGCCATACAGGGCCTCGAGCGGTGGGCAGGAGGAACAGCCCGGCCAGATTCCAGGTCCTGCGCTGCCGGATCGGCCCGGTCAGCGGCCGCCCGGCCGCCCTGAGCGCGTCCGCCGCCCAGCTCAACAGCTCCCGCAGCCCGTCGATCCGCGCCCACGGCGCCCGCAGCCGCTCGGGCCTGACCAGCACCGCCTGATCGGCCGGCAGCGGAGCCGTCAGCCGCGCCGGCGCGGGCCGCTCCAGCGCTTCGACGTGATAGGTCACATGGCCACCGCGTCCGCCTTCGCCGCCGTCCACGCCCAACAGGCGCAGCACCAGCACGTCCACGCCGAGCGCTTGGCGCAGGTGCGCCACGACCGGCTCCACATCGGCCCACCACGGCACATCCACCCCGAAGGGGCCGATGACACCGAGCTGATCCTCACCCGATGTGACCCATGCGCTGACCGTCCTGTCCATTCGCTCAGTGTGATCGCTCCCCGTGATGTCCGCCACGGAATATCCGTGCCCTCCTGGCGAGCGTTCACGTCGTCCTTGCCCGACGTCGGGCGGAAATGCGATGCTGCTCCCCGCGCCTGCTGGATCATGACCGAGGGGAGCGCGGATGGGTGACCTCCGGCCGTCGTCATGGGGCGTTCTGTCGCGGGCCGAGCCGTACAGCGACTGCTTCGGCTACGACCGGGGCACGCCCATCGACCGCGGTCACATCGAGGCGTTCCTCACGGCCAACGCGGGGCTGATCCGGCCGCCGCTGCTGGAGGTCGGCGAGGACGTCTACGCGCGCCGGTTCGCGGGCGAAGCGGCGCAGACCGACGTCGTGGACATCGACCCGGGCAACGAGGACGCGACGCTGATCGCAGACCTGTCCGAGCCCGGGTCCCTGCCGGCCGCGCGCTACCGCTGCGTCCTGCTCGTCCAGACCCTCCAGTACGTACGGGATCCGCGCGCCGCGCTGGCCAACGTGCGGCGCAGCCTGGCACCAGGCGGCAGCCTGCTGGTGACCGTGCCGGGGATCAGCAGGACCGACCCCGTCGACGACGCCCTCATGGCCGACCGGTGGCGGTTCACCCCGGCGGGGCTGCGCGACCTCCTGGCCGGGGTGTTCGGCCCCGAGCACGTCCACAGCCGAGGGTACGGCGGGCTGCGCAGCGCCACCGCCTTCCTCTACGGCCTGGCCGCCGAGGAGACCGGCCCGCTGGACGACGACACGGAGGACGGCGAGTTCCCCGTCGTCGTCTGCGCCACCGCGCGGGCCGCGGCATGACCCCCGGCACGCTGCTCAGCGACGGAGCGGCCGAGGACCTGATCGCGGCCGCGGTCCGCGCCCTGCGGCGGCTGTGCGCGGGGGAGGGGAACGCGCGTCACCTGCGGGCGCCGCCCGTCCTCGACGCCGCGGTGGCGAAGCGGGCGGGGTACGCCACGTCGTTCCCCCACCTGCTCGCCGAGGTCAGCCAGGGCGGCGCCACCACGGACCTGGTGCTGACGCCCGCGGCCTGCTACCACGTCTATCCGCTCTACGAGGGGCGCGTCTTGGACGGGCCGGAGGAACTGAGCGTGCTCGCCGCCTGCTACCGGCAGGAGGCCACCTCGGAGCCCGGCCGCCTCAGGTCCTTCCGCATGTTCGAGGCGGTCCGGCTCGGCACCGCCGAGCAGTGCCTGACCTGGCGTGACGACCGGCTCGACCGGCTGACCCGCTGGTTGGGGACGCTCGGCGTGCCGTGCGAGGCGCGCCCGGCGAACGACCCGTTCTGGGGACGGCCGGGCAAACTGCTCGCCGACGCGCAGCTGGCCGACGAGCTGAAGTGGGAACTCGCCGTCGACGTCGCCGACGGCACCCGCCAGGCCGTCGTGTCGGTGAACTACCACAAGGAGCACTTCGGGGCGGTGTTCGGCATCACGGCCGACGACGGGACACCCGCGCACACCGCCTGCGTCGGCTTCGGCCTGGAACGGCTCCTGCTGGCCCTGCGGCACGCGCACGGCCCGGACATGGACCGCTGGCCCACCCTCTGAGACACCCTCCGGGACCGGTCAGGCCGCCTCGCGCAGCGTCGCGCGGACGGCCTCGCCCAGCTCGGCGAGCCGGTGCAGGGGCAGCTCCAGAGCGGTGACCCCGTCGGCCCAGGGCGCGGCCCGCAGGACGATGTCACGGGCCTCGCGTTTGGTCAGCCCGCCGGTGGCCGCCGCGATCAGCGCCTCCCGCCAGGTGTTGACCAGCTTGCCGTGCGCCCGGTCGAGGAGTCTGCGCAGCAGCAGGCCGGCCGGGTCGCCGCCGGGCGGACGGCGTACGGCGTCGACGACCGCCCCCCGCACCGTGACGTCGTAGAGCGGCTCCAGCGATGCGGCGAGCTCCGTCATCTCGCCCAGCGGTTCGGCCGTGAAGGCCCGGACGTGATCGGCGCGGGCGGCGAGCAGCAGCCGGGGCAGCGCCGCCTCCAGCCCGGCGGGCACGGCGACGGCCACCCGCTCCGGCGAGGCGGCGTACGGCTTGGCGAGCCAGGTGCCGAGACGCACCCGCGGCGTACGCGGCGCGAACCCGGCGGGCCAGTCGCCCACCAGCAGGCCGGGGTCGAAATCGGCGGCCCGCGCGAGCAGCCGCTCGTCGCCGGAGCCGGCCTTGCTCTCCACCGACTGCGGCCCATGGGTGTAGATGGCGGCGGCGAACCGCTCCACCCGGGCCGCCACGGCCGGCTTGGTCTTCGTCGTGGGCCGCAGGATGTACAGGTCGGCGGCCGAGCCGATGGCCTCCGCCCCGAAATAGCGGTTGAGGTCGGGATACATCGCCTCATAGGCAAGATTGAGCTCGTGCAGGGAGTTCTGCACCTTCAGGGCGAGCATCGGCGTCCGCTCGCTGGCCCCGTACGCCAGCATCACGCGCCCCTGCTCCGGGTCGCGCAGCCCCTCCACGCACCGGGCGACGAACAGGCCGACGCCCTCCGGGGTGTAGGGCGGGTCGGTCACGGCCACGTCGGCATAGCCGTGCAGGGAAGGCGGCAGCCCGAGCCGCAGGTCCGTCCACCGTGTGCGCACCGACAGGCCGAGGTCGGCCGCACAGCGGTCGATGTAGGCCAGGATGCGCTCGTCGACGTCGGTCACCGCGATCTCGGCGTCGGGGTGGAGGGAGGCGATGGCCAGCGACGTCAGGTCGTGGTCGCCGACGCACAGCATGCGCGCCCCGTGCGGCCAGAGGCGGGCGCCGACCAGCAGCGCCCGCCGCACCACGGTCTCCGGCGTGGCGGAGACGTGGTCCAGCGCCTGCTGGGCGCGCGGCGCGCCCGCGATCAGCTTCGCCATCCGCTCCACGACGCCGGCGTGGCCGGCCAGGAGGTGGTCGACCGGTCCCGCCGGTCTGACGGGGCGGTGATCGCCCCCGAGCAGCCCGCGCACCCGCTGGGGCGACAGGCGGAAGCGGTCGCCCGAGCGCTCCGGATCGAGCTCGCGGAGCAGGGCCTCGACCGAGCGCCTCGACGTGGCCGTCCGGCGCACCAGGTCGGGCAGCCGCCACCACGAGCCGTCGGCCAGCACGGACAGGACTTCGGCGGCGCGCCTGGGGTCGAGTCCGGTGGCCGCCGCCAGGTCGCCTACATTCTGCTCCGGTTCCACAGCGGAAACCTTAGTGGATCTTCGTGATCATGCGGGGGCGGGCCACCAGCGCTCGACCGTCTCACGCGTGGCCGCGAAGTGGTCGGCGGCGTACCGGACCGCGGCCTCCGTGCCCTCCCCCCGTGGGCGCGGGCCCCCGTCCGGCAGGACGCGGGCGGCCGTGTCCAGGAAGCCGGAGATGTCGTCGTCCGTCAGCGCCGCCGACGGCATGAAGCGCTGGCCGTACGCCATCGGGTAGCCGCTCTCCCGCAACGCCGCGAAGAAGCGCCGCCCCTGCTCCGGATCGGCGAAGACGACGTCGAACATGGTCGGCCAGGACCGCGCCCACGCCGCCACCGACGCCTGCTCGAACAGGCGGTCCAGTCCGTGCATGAGCCGCTCGCCCGCCGCGCGCATCGCCGCGATCGCGGCCCCGCCGGCGCTGGCGTCCAGCGTCGCCAGCGCCGCCGCGAACGGCGTCGTCTCCCGCTGGTAGGTGTTGCCGAGATGCGTGCGGCGCGCCGCCGCCATGACCTCGGCGTCGCCGGCGACGGCCGAGAGCGCGAAGCCGTTGGCCAGGCCCTTGCTCAGCGTGATCAGGTCGGGGTGCACCCCGGCGGCGGCGTGGTAGCCGCCCCAGGCGTAGCGGAAACCGGTCATGACCTCGTCCACGATCAGCAGGCCGCCGTGGGCGCGGGTGACGCGCTCGACCTCGCGGGCGAACGCGGGCGGGAAGACGTTCACCTCAGGCGTCACGATCACCGCGGCCAGGTCGCCGCGCCGCCGGATCAGCCGGTCGAGCACGTCCAGGTCGTAGCCGAAGTCCGCGGTGTCGGGATCGCGCTCGGGCAGCGCCATCTCGGGGCGGTACTGCAGCTGCCAGTCGTGCCAGCCGTGGTAGCCGGAGGTGAGCACCGTGCGGGCGCCGGTGTGCAGCCGGGCCAGGCGGACGGCGGCCGTCGTGGCGCACGACCCCGTGCGGAAGAACTCGACCGACTGCGCGCACGGGAAGATCTCGACGACGCGGCGGGCCACCTCCTCGCGCAGCGGCGAGGTCGCCTCCGGCAGCACGCCGCCGCGCTCCAGCTCCGCGATCGCCGCCGCCACCACGGGCCGGTAGCCGGCGCCGAGCGGGGCGGCGCCGGAGCAGGACGACAGGTCCACGTGGCAGCGGCCCTGCGTGTCCCACACCTGCGCCCCGGACGCCCGCTCGAACGCCGGCCCCGAGGCGGGCAGCGCCAGCGCGCTCGCCTGCCCGTCCGGTCCGGCGAGCGGGGTCGTGGGCCTGGCGGCTGTGCGGGCCATGGGTCTCCCTCGAGTCAGATCGAAGCCGTTGCGAGGTCCCGGGCGATCCGCCGGGCGATTCTGGACGCGTTCGCCAGAATGGTCAGCGTCGGGTTCACACCCCCGGGATAGGGGAAGAATCCGCCGTCCACCACATAGACGTTTTCCTGGTCGTGGATCCGGCCGCCGGCGTCCACCACGGAGGTGCGCGGATCGTCTCCGGCCCGGCATCCGCCGTGCAGATGGCGGCTGCCACGTTCGTATCCGGACGCTTCGAGCCTGATATCGGTTGCTCCAGCGGAAACGAGCAGTTTTGTGGCTTGTTCGGCAAGGTAATGGAGCCGTGCCGCATCTAATGGGTGCGTTTCGTACTCCATCAGCAGTTGTCGTGCGCCGAGTCCGTTTCTCTTGTTGGAAAGGCGGACCCTGTTTCGCCACATCGGCTGGTCGGCGGCCAGATAGTGCACGCGCAGCGGCATTTTCCCGTCGCGCGGGGCGCGTTCCGCGGGGCTGGCCTCGTACAGGATGCCGCCCAATCCCTTGGGGCAGGAGTCGTCGAGGTAGTGGTCGGAGAAGGACACGGTCGAGAACGGCCCGCCGCAGCCGTGGACGGCCCGCGCGGGCGCGGCGACCGTGCCGGACGCGTAGCCGCTGACCTTGAAGCACAGGCCGCGGCCCACGACGTCGTGGCGGTTGCCGAGCCCCGTGGGCGACCAGCGCGAAGGCGAGCGCAGGAGCAGGGCCGAGGACTGCACGGCGTTCGCGGCCAGCACCACGCACCGGGCCCGCGTCGTACGCCGCACGTTGGCGCGCTGGTCGAGCCATTCGATCGCGCCCGCCCTGTCGCAGGCGGCGGCGTGCACCCGCAGCGCCCTGCCGCCGGTGGCGACCACGAGCGAGCCGTCCTCGACGGCCGGGTCCAGCAGCGTGGAGACGAGGTCCGCCTTCGCGCCGGAAGGGCAGGCGTGCTCGTTGCACGGGCCGCAGCGGTGGCAGGCGGGCCGGTCGCGGTAGGGGGCGGAGTTGATGAGCAGGGGCGTCGGGAAGGGGCGCAGGCCCAGGCGGCGTCCGGCGCCGGCGAGCAGGCGGCCGTGCGGGCTGTAGGCGTGGGGCGGCAGCGGGGGAGCGGCGCCGTCGGGTTCGAGCGGGTCGGCGCCCCTGGTCCTGGCCATGCCCATCAGGCGCTCGACCTCGTCGTAGTGCTCGCGCAGGTCGGCGTAGGCGATGGGCCAGCGGGGGTCGAGGGCGTCGTCGGCGACGTGGGCGCGGGCGTCGAAGTCGACGTGTCTGAGCCGGAAGCCGATGCCGGCGAACAACCCCATCCCGCCGCCCAGGCCCCGCGCCGACCACGGCCGTCCGGTGAGGGTGGGCCGGCGGTGTCCTGACCGGACGAGCGCGGGCTCCCAGCCGGGTTCGAGAGTTTCGAGCGTCGCGCCCGCGCCGATCCGCTCGCCCTCTTCCAGCAGCAGCACCCGCAGGCCGCTGCGGGCCAGGAGGTGGGCCGTCACGGCTCCGCCGGGGCCGCTGCCGACGACGCACACGTCGGCCGACCGGAAAACGGCCGAGCTGTGTCGCACCGCATTCACCCGCACCCCCGACTGTCCCATTTCTCGCAATAGCCGCAGGTTAACAACGAACCCGGCGCTCACGTCAACAGCCAACCATTACGAGTTGTCACGAACACATGACACAAAGCATCTAATTGAAAGATTGAGCACAGCCTGACCATTGCGCGGGTTATGGACTGAACGGATCTTGTGTGCTCTTATATGGCACTTGCGGGCCGACGTCCACAGGGGCGCAGGTTCGCACCGGTGGCCGTCTCACACACCGGGGGTAATGTGGGAGTTCAGCTGGACCGTGAAAGTGAAGAGCCGCGCCGCGTTTTCGCGGTGCACATCAAGCTTCTGAAAAGGGGAGACTCGCCGCGCGTCCTGGGAATGGACGACGACCACGTCCGCCGGCTGGCCGAGGTCGACGCCGAGCTTCCCCCGATCCTGGTCCACCGCGAGACCATGCGGGTGATCGACGGGATGCACCGCCTGGGCGCCGCGATACTCAACGGCCGCCAGATGATCGACGTGCGGTTCTTCGAGGGCAGCGACGAGGCCGCCTTCCTGGCCGCCGTGCGGGCCAACACCACGCACGGGCTGCCGCTGTCGCTCCAGGACCGGCGCGTGGCCGCCCTGCGCATCATCGAGTCCCACCCGAGCATGTCCGACCGGGCGATCGCCGAGGTCGCGGGCCTGTCAGCGAAGACGATCAGCAATCTCCGCCGGTGTTCAACCGCGGATTCTCCACAGTTGAACGGCCGCGTCGGCAAGGACGGCCGCCGCCGCCCGCTGAACGCCGAGGAGGGGCGGCTGCGCGCGGCCCGCGTGATCGCCGCCAACCCGGACGCCTCCCTGCGCAAGATCGCCCAGGACGCCGCCGTGTCGGTCGGCACCGCCCACGCCGTACGCCAGCGGATCCGGCGCGGTGAGGACCCCATGGCGCCCCGCACGATCCCCCAGCGGCCCGCCGGCGACCCCGCGCCCGCGCCGCCCCCCGAGTCCGCCGCCAGGAGGGGCCCCGAGCGCCGCCGCGACGACCAGCGGACCGACGCGCTCCTGCGGCTGCAGTCGCTCCAGCGCGACCCGTCGCTGCGACTGTCGGAGGCGGGCAGGCACCTGCTGCGTTGGATGCACAGCCACGTGATGGCCAAGGACATGCGGCCGGACCTGCTGGACGCGGTGCCCTCGCACCTGGCCCCCATCGTCGCCGACATGGCGCTGCAGTGCGCCGAGATCTGGATCGACTTCGCCCACGACGTCAGGGAACGGCTGCGGGACCAGGCAGAGGAGCGGCAGTGGAACGGCTGACGCGCCGATCGGCGCCGTTCACCGGCCAGAGCACCGGATCGGGGCCCGCCACCCGCGGGCAGGTGTCCATGTGGCTCGACATCACCGACAAGGACCCGCGCGAGGCGTTCTTCAACCCCTCAGGCGAGGTCGAGGTGCCCTCCGGGCTCACCGTCGAGGACGTGCTGGACGAGCTCGGCGCGCTGATGTGCCGGCACGAGTCGCTGCGCACCTTCCTGACCGCCGGCCCGGACGGCGAGCTGACGCAGACGGTGACCGGCTCGGGCCGGCTGCCCGTGGACCTCGCCGACCTCGGGCCCGGCGGAGCCGGGATGTGGGAGGCGCTCGCCGAGCGGCGGCGAGTGGTCGAGCGGTTGCCGTGGGACCTGTCCGCCGAGCTGCCGTTGCGGCCCACCGTCTTCCACGCCGCCGGTGAGCCCCTGGCCGTCCTGCTGAGCGTGGCGCACACGGCCGCGGACGGCACGGGGATGAGCAACCTCGTCGCCGACCTGGCCGCGATGGTCGAGGCGCGGGCCAAGGGGCTGGACCGGCCGCCGCCGCCCGCCGCCCGGCAGCCCCTCGAACAGGCCCGCTACGAGAGCTCTCCCGAGGGTGAGCGCCGGCTGGCCGCCGCGCTGGACCACTGGCGGGCCAAGCTGGACACGGTGCCGCACACGATGTTCCCCACGCCCGTCGAGCCGGGACCGCCTGCCTACCACGCGGCGGTGCTCTACTCCAGGGCCGCCGACCTCGCCCTGAACCTCCAGGCCCTGCGGCATGACGTCAGCGGGACGGCGGTGCTGCTCGCGGCCACGGCGCTGGTGCTCGGCGCGTACACCGGGATGCCGGCCTGCGCCATGCGGCTCATCTGCGCCAACCGCACCCAGGAGACCGAGCGGCGCGCGGTCGCCTGCATGATCCAGGGCACGCTCGTCTCGCTCGACCTGGGTGGGAGCGACTTCGGCGACGTCGTCAGGCGCGCCTGGACGGCCTCCCTCCGCGCCTACCGCCACGGCCTGTACGACAAGCGGGAGCTGCGCCGGATCATCCGGGCGGCGGAGGAGCGGCGCGGCGTGCGGCTCGACCTGTCGTGCGTGTTCAACGACATGCGCGAGGAGACCCGCCCGGACCGCCGGCTGACCGGCCCGACCGGCGAGGTGGAGGTGCGGGCCGCGCTGAAGGACAGCGTGTTCCGGCCGGAGCCCGCCGTGGAGCAGGAGAAGTTCGCCCTCTACGCCGAGGACACCGCGGAGATGCTGCGGCTGACCCTGCACGCCGACGCCCGTCACCTGGACGCGGGAGCCGTGCGCGAGGTGCTGTTCGGCATCGAGCGGCTGCTGGTCGAGTCGGCCTTCGGCGACGTCCGCCCGGACGAGGTCGGCGCGCTGCTCGGCCTCGCCCGGGCGCGGCCGTCGACGGCGGGAGACGCGCGATGAGCACCCAGGCCACGCTCGTCCCTGACGACACCCTGCGCCGGCTGTCGCTGGTCCCGGACGAGGTCAGGGATTTCGAGGTGCCGTGGAGCTCGGCCGAACGGGACTACGGCCTGCCGCGGGACGTGCTGCGCGCGATGCTCGCCGCCGGATTGGGCGATGGCGCCGGCTTCGACCATTTCGACCTGCTCAACGTCTCGCTCGACCTGGGCGTGCGGTCCCTGTGGACGTTCGGCCCGGCCGGCTGGGCGAAGGGCCTGCGGGCACCCGCGGGGACCGTCGTGCATGCCGAGGTCGAGTACGTTCCGGAGTGCGCGCACCAGCCGGGTCACGACTGCGACTTCCAGGTTCTGCTGCCCACCGGATGGGTGCCCTGCGCCGGCGGCCCGGCCGTCGCCCGCTTCGAACTGCCCACCTCCTGGCCCCCGCCGCGGCCCGCGGCCGCCGAACTGCTCGAGGAGTTCGGCCGGACCAGCTTCGTCCGCCTGCCCATGAGGGTCGGCCTGGACCCGGGGTTCGTCGAGCGGACCGGCATCGCGGACTGCACGGGCGGCTCGCTCTTCCTGGTCCGGGAGGGGCGCCGCCGCGGCCTGTCCATCCGGCTGGCCCAGGGCGTGATCCTCTCGCCGCCGTTCTCCGTCCTGCACTACTGGGTGGAGATCGAGAGCGACGGCGTGTGGGTGCCGCACGACCCGCTGATCGTGGGGGCGATGCTCCGCTGGAGGCTGCTCGACCCCATCGAGTGGGACGTGCTGCGCTCCACCGGGGCCGTCCTCGCCCGCATCTCGGGGGAGATGGGGCCCGTCGGCCTGGACGCCGGCCACCCGGCCGGGGTTTCCTTCGCGACCGCTGTGCGGATCGGATCGAGAGGATGACAACGGTGCCTGCCAGAGCCGTACACGGCAACGAGCGAATCTCCGTCGAGCGCCGGGTGCGCGACCTGCTGGTCAGGAAGGCGGTGCTGCCCGGCGTCGTGGAGTCCGTGGACGCCGACGCGGACCTGTGGGAGCTCGGCATGGAGTCGCTGGCCATGGTCGGCGTCATGGTCGCCGTCGAGGACGAGTTCGGCATCGAGTTCCCCGACGAACGGCTCACCCGGGAGACGTTCCGGTCGCTGTCGATGATCACCGATGCGGTCATGAGCCTGACCGAAGAAGACCGCCCGTGAGGCCGCAGGACGCGACCGGGATCTGCGCGGAGCTGGCCAGAGGTGTGCTGGCCCGGCACGCGGCCGAGGTCGACAGGGACGCGCGCTTCCCCAAGGAGGCGGTGGACGCCCTGCGTGCGCACGGCCTGCTCGCCGCCGCCGCCCCCGCGGAGCGCGGCGGGCTCGGCGCGGACGTGCCCACGCTGGCCCGCATGGCCACGGCCCTGGCGCGCGGCTGCGGAGCCACCGCGATGATCTGGGCGATGCACCAGGTGCAGATCGCC
This sequence comes from Nonomuraea sp. SYSU D8015, assembly GCF_008065375.1. Lineage (GTDB taxonomy): Bacteria > Actinomycetota > Actinomycetes > Streptosporangiales > Streptosporangiaceae > Nonomuraea. The sequence goes on along the minus strand of NZ_VJYI01000003.1, from coordinate 50,142 downwards.
TGCCTGCTCGCCGCGAACGCCGGGGGCGAGCTGGCGGAGGCCGTGACCCGCGTGGTACACGACCAGCTCCTCGTCGCCTCGGCCACCAGCGAGGCCGGCATCGGCGGCGCACTGCGCACCAGCGCCTGCGCGGTCGAGCGCGAGGGCGCCGCCGCGCGCCTGGACAAGCGGGCCACCACCGTCTCGTACGGCGTCGAGGCCGACGCCCTGCTCGTCAGCGCCCGCCGGGGACCCGGCTCACCGCCCGCCGACCAGGTCGCCGTGCTCGTCGACACCGCCGACGCCCACCTGGAGGTGCTGGGCGGCTGGAACCCCCTCGGCATGCGCGGCACGTGCAGCCCCGCGCTGAGGATCCGGGCCGGGTTCGAGCACTGGCGGATCTTGCCGGCGCCGTTCGGCGACCTGGTCGCCCGGGTGATGACCCCGCTGTCTCACGTGCTGTGGTCGGGCGTGTGGTACGGGCTGGCCGCCGAGGCCGCCGACCGGGCCGTGAGCCACACCAGGGCCCGCGGGGACGCCGGCGGGCCGCCGAGCGGGAGCCTGGCCGAGATGCGCTGGCGGCTGGCGGGCCTGGAGGCGCAGCTCGGCGCGGCGGCGGCGGAGACGCAGGACGTCCTGACCGGGGCCGCCGAGCCGACCGTCGCGTTCACGCTGCGGGTCAACTCGCTCAAGCTGGCCGTCTCGCAGAACGCCGTGGACGTCGGGCTGGCCGCCATGCGGGTGTGCGGCATGGCCGGCTACTCGGAGGAGGGCTCTCACTCCGTGGCCCGGCTCCTGCGCGACCTGCTGTCGGCGCCCCTGATGATCAACAACGAGCGGCTGGTGGCCATCGGCTCCCAGCTCGCCCTCGTGGCCAGGGAGCGGTGATGGACCGGACCTGGGCGCACGTGCTGCCGCCCGGCGAGGTCTTCTCACCGGCCAGCGGCGGCTCGCTCGGCACGGTCGCCGCCGACCTCACCCGCGAGCACGCCCGGCACGGCGGGACCACGCTGATCGTCGCCGGCAGCGGCGGGGAGCACACCCCCGCGGGGGTGCGGCTGCTGCCGTACGACAGCCCCGGCGAGGTGCTGAACGAGCACGCGCGGCGCGAGGACGACGAGTCCGCCGCCCGGGGCGAGCGCCGGGCCCACTACGCCGCGTTCGTCAGGCCCGCGCTGGAGGCGCTGCCGACCGGGTTCGCCGGTCCCGTCGTGCTGCACAACGCGGTCGCCGCCGTCCCCGAGCTGCGGCTGCTGCGCCCGCACGCCCGCATCTGCCTCTACCTGCACGCCGACATGTTCCGCTCCTTCCCGGCCGCGGAACGGGCGCGCGTGGTGGCCGAGGCCGACGTGGTGGTGTGCGTGAGCCGGTTCGTGGCCGAACGCTTCCTGGACGGCACCGGCCTGCCGCCGTCGTCCGTCGCGGTCGTCCACAACGGGCACGACCCGGCCAGGTTCCACCCCGCGTCCCGGCCGCAGGGCGAACCGGTCGTGCTCTTCACCGGACGGCTCGCCCCCGAGAAGGGGCCGATGGCGCTCGTGAACGCCTGCGTGGAGCTGGCACGGGCCGGCGCCCGCTTCCGGCTGCGGATCGTGGGCAACGCCGAACTGCACGCCTCGTCGGCGCCGGACCGCTTCGAACGGCAGGTCAAGCACCGCGCCGGCCTGCTGGGGGACCGGGTGGAGTTCTCGCCGTTCGTCGACCGTGCCGCCATCGGGCAGGTGTACCGGGAGGCCGACGTGTTGTGCGTGCCCTCGCTGTGCGAGGACGCCAGCCCGCTCGTCCTCACCGAGGGGCTGGCCAGCGGCCTGGCGTGCCTGGTGAGCGCGCGCGGGGGAGTGCCGGAGGTGGGGCGGGACGCGGTGCGCTACTTCGACTACCGGCGGCCCGGCGACCTGGCCAGGCAACTGGGCCGCCTGATCCGCCGGTCGGAGCTGCGGGCCGAGCTGGGACGGCGGGCGCTGCGCCGGGCCGGCGAGCTGACCTGGGAGAGCCGCTATCGGGTGCTGTGGTCGCGCCTGGCGGAGGCGTCCCGATGAGCGCGCCCGTGCTGGTCGTCTCCGCGCACCTCGACGACGCCGTCCTGTCCTGGGGTGGCACGATCGCCGCGCTGACCCGGCGGGGGACGCGGGTGGTGGTGCTGACCGTGTTCGCCGGGTGCGCGGGCGACCCGCTGCCGCCGTACGCCGAGCAGTACCACACCTGGTGGCGCGCCGCGCTGGCCGATCCCGAGCGGTGCGCCGCTGCGGGCACCGCGGCCGGCGGGATGCGGCTGCGCCGCGAGGAGGACGCCACGGCCTGCGCGGCCCTGGACGCCGAGCCCGCGCACCTGGACTTCGCGGAGGCCCTGTACCGGCGCGGAGCCGGCGGGAGGCCCCGCTGCGCCGCAGGGGACGACCTGTTCTCGCCGCCGGGGCCGGACGACCTCGTGCTGGAGAAGGCCGTCGCCGCCGAACTGCGCGACTGGATCGACCGGTTGAGACCGTACGAGGTGCACGCGCCCGCGGCGGTCGGCGGCCATCTGGACCACGTGCTGACCGCCCGCGCCTGCGCGGCCGTGCTGCGCGCGAGCGCCGGCGGGCCACGGGCCCGCTGGTACGAGGACCTCCCGTACGCCCTCGAACCCCCCGAGCACGTCCACGCCCCGGCGGCCGTCTCGCCCCTGACGGGCGGCGACTGGGAACGCAAGATCGAGGCCGCCGCCGCGTACCGGTCGCAGCACCCCATGCTCTGGGACGACGACTGGCCTGACGTGCTGCTCGCCCACGCCCGCGCGGCCGGCGGCGGAACCCCCGCCGAACGTCACTGGCACACCGCCCCCGGCCCGAACGGAGATCATTGACATGCCCGACCAGCCCGTTGATACCATCCTGCCCGTCTCCGGAGCCGGAGGTCACATGGCCGTCGCCCCGCACGCACCGTCCGTCCGATCGTTCGACGTCTCAGCCCCCCAGGACACGTGGCTGGACGCGGCGGGCCAGGCCCTGGCCGCAGACGGCGCGGTGCTGCTCACCGGCACCGGCCTGGCCGGCCGGGCCCGCGAGGTCGGCGAGCGGATGCTCGCGGAGGTCCCCCTGCTGGTGGCGCACCACGACGCCCTCATGGCCTACGACGACGGCCACATGCGCCACCGCCCGCCCGGCGGAGGCGAGGGGCACGTGGCGGCCTTCCTCGGCCACCCGGCCGTGCTCGCCCTGTGCGGCGGAGCGCTCCCCGGGCCGCGCGTGATCAGCTACCACGGGCACACCGTGCTCCCCGGCTCCAGCCCGCAACCGGTCCACGCCGACTGGGAGCCGCTGTGGCCGCAGGGCGGCCATCCGCCGTTCATGCTGGCCGTCAACATCGCGCTGGTCGACACCGGCGAGCACAACGGCAGCATCGAGGTCTGGCCGGGCACGCACCAGCTCGCCTCCCAGGACGTCTACCGGCCGGGCTCCCTCTGTGTGCGCGAGGACCTCCTGGAGGAACGGCGCCACTCCCGGCCGCCCGAGCGCGTCGCGATGCGGCCAGGAGAGGTGCTGGTACGCGACGTGCGCCTGTGGCACCGGGGCACCCGGAACACCTCCGGCACCGCCCGCCCGATGTTGTGGCTGCTGCTGGCCGCCCCGTGGCTGCGCGCCGAGCCGTCGGTGCTCCTGGAGGCCGATGTGCGCGACGCCGTGGAGGAGCTGCCCGTCGAGGTGGCAGCCGAGTACGTCGGCCATCCGGTCGGCGCCCTGTCCGAAGGGGAGGCCCGATGACCGGCCCGCTGTCGTCCCCGTCCCGCCCGCTCTCCCAGGGAGGCCGCTTGTCGCCCGACGTCCGCCTGATCACCGAGCGGGACATCGAAGAGGTGCTCGTGCTGTGGGGGTCGAACGCCGGAGAGCACGTGCCCCTGCTCTCCTACGACCGGTGGGGGCCGGGCGTGGCGGTGCCCGCCAGGCCGGAGGTGACGGAGGTGGAGGCGTTCACCCGCGACCCTCTCGACGGCACCCGCGACCTGCTGCGCGCCGCGCTCACCGACGAGCTGTCGTTCTGCCTGGTGGCCGACACCGGGCACGAGCTGGCCGGGTTCCTCACCGGGGAGATCCACACCCAGTCCGTCAACGACTTCCGCATCGGCTCCATCCGCGAGCTGTACGTCCGCCCGGAGGACCGGCGCCGCGGCATCGGCTCGGCCCTGGTGGAGGGCGCGATCGCGGAGTTCAGGCGGCGGCGGGCGCGCATGTTCCGCGCCGAGGTCAACCCCGACTGGAAGGACGGCATGGCGTTCTGGCGGACACGCGGCGCGTGGCTGCAGGACGCGGTGGTGTTCAACCACTACGAGTGATCGCCCACCCATCCGCGACACGCCAGGGAGCATGATGAGCCTGCAGAACGACGGCGTCACCGTGGTCGCCGAGGACTCCACCCCGATCGCCGGCGACCCGGACGCGCTGCGGAGGCGCCTGCGCGAGGACGGCATGCTGCTGTTCAGAGGCCTGCTGCCGCAGTCACGCCTGACCGAGCTGCGCGCCCGCTTCACCGAGGTGCTGCGCCGCCACGACTGGCTCGACGGCGACGCCTCCGACGCCGAGCCGCGTCCGGCCGCCAACCGCCGCGACGGCAGCCCCCGTTGGTGGCGCATGTACGAGGACCTGCAGCGGGTGGAGCTGATGCACGAACTGTCGCACGCGCCGCAGCTCGTCCAGGTGATGAAGGCCATCCTCGGCAAGCACCTGCTGAACCACACCCGGCGCCAGGTCAGCCTGGTTCATCCCGGCTTCTGGATCCCGCCCCACCAGGAGCACACCTACGTCCAGGGCACCCCGGACGTGCTGACCGCATGGGCGCCGTTCACTGCGTTCCCCGCCGACGGCGGCACGCTCCGCGTGCTGCGGGAGCGCTCGGTGCCGGGGGTGCGCCCGCTGACCGTGCTGGACACGGGCGGGGTGCAGGCCGTGGTCGAGCCCGGCGACGGCGAGTGGTGGCGGGCCCCCGACCTCGGGCCCGGCGACGTGGTCGTGGTGCACGCGCTGGCGACGCGGGAGGTCGAGGAGAACCTGTCGCCGTACCTGCGCGGCGCCGTGGAGTACCGCTACCAGTCCGCCCGCGAGCCGGTCTGCTTCGCCTCGCTGCGCCCGCATCACTATCCCCGGGTGCCCGGCTGGGACGAGCTGGCCGCGGGCTGGGCGCAGAGGCGCTGGCTGCGGGTCCCGCTGCGGGTGCGGCAGGTGGACTTCCTCCTGCCCGAACGGCAGGAGAGCTGGCACGAGCTCCTTCCGCGCCCGGCCTCGCGGCTGCTCGACGTGGAGCCCGGCCGCACGTGACCTCGACCCGCCGGCCCAAGACCGGGGGCGGGGCCGGCGCTGCCAGGGTGGCGATCCGGCTCTGCTTCGAAGCCTCACCCCGGCTGCTGGCGCTGGTGCTGCTGCTGTCCACGGCCGTGTCCACGCTGCCCGCCGCCCTCCTGCTCATCGTGCGGGAGATCGTCGAGGCGTTCACGCGCGGCCAGGACGGCCGGGCGACGACGTGGATCCTGGTGCTGGGCGGGCTGACCGCGCTGCGGGTCGCGCTCGCGGCGCTGCTGTCGGTGCGCCGCGAGGAGCTGACCGAGCTGGTCGGCATCACCGCCGAGCAGCGCCTGCTGCGGGTCACCGGCTTCGCCCCGCTGAGCCGCTTCGACGACCCCGCCTGGTACGACTCCGTCGCGCGGGCCCACGACGGCGTCACCTGGCGGCCGGCGGCCATCGCCGGGATCCTCATCGAGTTCTGCGGCCAGATCGTCTCGCTGGCCGGCATGGTAGGCGTGCTGGCCGTCCTCGACCTGCGGCTCATCGGGCTCGCCCTGCTGGCCGGCGTGCCGCTGCTCGTCCAGCGGCGGCTGGAGGCCAGGGCCGTCTACCTCGCGCGACGGGGCACCACCGAGCTGGAACGCCGCCGCGACTACCTCACCGAACTGCTCGTCCGCCACGACCTGGCCAAGGACGTGCGCAGCTACGGCCTGGCCACGCCGTTCACGCGCATGCACGACGACGTCAGCCGCCGCGCGCTGCGGGCCGTCGTCGCGGCCGGCCGGCACAACGTCGGCCGCGGGCTGGTCGCGGGCGTGCTGAGCGCCGTGTGCCTGGTGGTGGCCTACTACCTCGCCGCCGGCCAGGCGTCGTCGGGCGCGCTGACCGCGGCCGAGCTGTTCCTGGTGTTCACCGCCTTCAGCACGCTGGTCAACAGCACGGTGGACCTGTTCACGATCGTGGTGGACATCGAGGAGCACGCCGCCTACCTCACCGACTTCGTCGCGCTGGCGTACGGGGCGCCGCCCGCGCAGCGGCCCTCCGCGGCCCTGCCCGCGCCTCCCGGCCGGGTCCCCAGGGTCGAGTTCCAGGACGTCGGGTACGCCTACGGCGGCGGCCCTCCGGTGCTGCGCGAGGTGTCGTTCACGCTGCTGCCCGGGGAGTTCGCCGTGCTCGTGGGGCGCAACGGGGCGGGCAAGTCGACGCTCGTCAAGCTGCTGCTCGGGCTGCTCGACCCGGTCCGCGGGCGGATCCTGGTCGACGGGAGCGACCTGGCGGAGCTCGACCCGGCGCGCCTGCGGGAGCTGATCGGCGTGCTCTACCAGGAGTACGGGCGCTACGAGTTCACCGTGGCCGAGTCGGTCCGGCTCGGCCGGGCGGACCTGCCGCTGGACCGCGACCGGCTCGCCTTCGCGCTGCGGGCCGGCGGCCTGGACGGGCTCGTCGAACGGCTGCCGCACGGCGTCGACAGCCCGGTCGGCCGGATGTTCCCCGGGGCCCGCGACCTGTCCGGCGGGCAGTGGCAGCGGCTGGCGCTGGCCAGGGTGCTCTACCGCGACGCGCCCGTGTGGGTGCTGGACGAGCCCACGGCGGCGCTCGACGTGCAGGCCGAGGCTGCCTTGATCCAGCGGCTGCGGGCCGAGCGCGGGCGGCGGACCGTGCTGCTGATCACCCATCGGCTGGAGACGGCCCAGACCGCCGACCGGGTGCTCGTGCTGGAGGACGGGGCCCTGGTGGAGCACGGCTCCCACGAGGAGCTGATCGCGCGGGGCGGCAGCTACGCCCGGCTGTGCGCCGAGTACGCCGCCCGCTCGGCCCCGTGACCAGGCTGCCTGTGACCTTTCCGGGCCGCTAGCCGGCGGCCTTGCGCTGGGCCGTGGCGGCCAGGAATTCCAGCACGCAGCGGTTGGCCACCAGCGCGGTGACGTCGGCGTGGTCGTAGGGCGGCGCGACCTCCACGACGTCCATGCCGACGACGTCGGTGTTGCGGACCAGGTCGCGGATGCCCGCCAGCAGTTCCCTGCTGGTCAGACCGCCGGGCTCGGGGGTGCCGGTGCCGGGCGCGTACGAGGGGTCGAGCACGTCGATGTCGATGGAGAGGTAGACCTTGCCCGTGGCCGTGGAGATCACCTGCTGGACGATGTCCCTCAGGCCGGTCTCCTCCACGTCCATCATGGTCCAGTGCTCGACGCCGTTCTCCGCGGCCCAGGCGAAGGTCTCCCTGGACGGGCCGTAGCCGCGCAGCCCGATCTGGAACACCTGGTTGGTCAGCCCCTCCTCGATCACCCGCCGGACGGCCGTGGCGTGGGTGAGCAGGTGTTCGGGGCCGCCGTCCCAGGTGTCGGCATGGGCGTCCCAGTGGACGAAGCTGACCGGCCCGTGGGCGTCCGCCACGGCCCTCAGCACCGGCAGCAGCACCGAGTGGTCGCCGCCGAGCACGACCACCCGCTCGGTCACGGACATGAGCTCGCGCACCCACTTCTCGGCGGCGTCCAGGTTGCGCTCGTGCTGGCCGGGGGTGACGGGCACGTCGCCCACGTCGACGATGCGCAGGTACTCGAAGATCTCGGTCTCGAGCCCGACGTGGTAGAGGTTGCCGGCGATGAGGGCGGAGGCCCCGCGGATGGCCTCGGGGCCGAAGCGCGCGCCCGGCCGCCCGCCGGTGCCGGAGTCGATCGGCACGCCCAGGACGACCACGTCGCTCGGACGCCCTTGGAACCGGCCATCATTTGACGCGGGAATGTCATGAAACGTTCGAGCGGGCACTCATGTCCCCAATCGCGCACTTGTCTCTTTGGTTATCGGTGGGCAGCATAGGTCAAAGATCGCGCGCACGACACCGTCCGTCGGACGTGGCCATAAGGGGAATTCTCATCTCTCGTTCGATATTTGGGGAAATATCCGGCCGCTGGGCCGGGGAATGGGCGCGGCCGATCCGCAAGGCGTACCGCGACGGCACCGATCGGGCGGTGAGCCCGGCCGCGACGCTCGACCGCGTGTCACCGACGATGGCCACGGCCGGCATCACCCGGGTGGCGAACGTCACCGGCATGGACCGCATCGGGATCCCCGTCTGGTGCGCGATCCGCCCCGCCTCGCGCAGCCTGACCGTCTCGCAGGGCAAGGGCGTCAACGCCGACGCCGCACGGGTGTCGGCGATCATGGAGTCGCTCGAACTCTGGCACGCCGAGACCCACCACCTCCCGCTCCGCTACGACACCTACCGCGCGCTGTCGGCCGGCGGCGAGGCCGTGCTCGACCCCATGACGCTGGTCCGGTGCCCCTGCAGCGAATACACCCCCGACCGGGCCATGCGCTGGACCCGCGGCTGGGACCTGATCGCGGCCGCGCCGGTATGGGTGCCGTACGAGGCGGTCCACTGCGACTGGCGGGTGCCGATCGCGCCCGGCGACCACGCCGTGCAGAACGGCTCCAACGGCCTGGCCTCCGGCAACAGCCTCATCGAGGCCGCCGTCCACGCCCTGTGCGAACTCGTCGAGCGCGACGCCATCGTCGCCGCCCAGGACGCCGGCGACCTGCTCGCCCCGGAACGGCTGGTGAGGCCCGAGTCGATCGCCGACGCCGGCTGCCTGGACCTGCTCGACCGCTTCCGCCGGGCCGGGATCCACGTCCTGGTCTGGGACCTGACCTCGCAGGTCGGCGTGCCCGTCTTCAACTGCCTGGCGGTGGAGACCGACACGCCCTGGTACCACCCGCTGCCCCAGACCCAGGGCTCCGGCTGCCACCCCCGCCGCGCCATCGCGCTGTCGCGCGCGCTCACCGAGGCGGCGCAGGCCAGGGCCACCGTGATCGTCGGATCCCGCGACGACATCGGCCGCGACCGGCAGAGCTGGTACTTCGACCCGGAGCAGCGGCGCGCCGTCGCCGACGGGCTGAGCGGCCGGCCCGCGCGCGACTACGCGCAGGCGCCCGACGTCGACCACCCGACGATCAACGAGGACCTGGAGTGGCTGGTGGCCCGGCTGGCGGCCACGGGCGCGACCTCGGCCGCCGTCGTCGACCTGACGATCGAGGGCCTGGGCCTGCCGGTGGTCAAGGCGGTCGTACCGGGACTGCGGTGGCGGCCATGGGAAGAGTGAGCGCGCCCGCCTCGCGCCCGCCGGTGGTGTTCCTGGGGCCCACGCTGCCGGTCGAGCAGGCCGCGCGCATCCTGCCCGCCGACTACCGGCCGCCCGCCGAGCTGGGCAGCGTCTACCGCGCGGCCCGCGAGCGTCCTCCGGCCATCGGGATCGTGGACGGCTACTTCGAGCGTGTCCCCGCCGTCTGGCACAAGGAGATCCTGTACGCCCTCTCACTCGGCATCAGGGTGTACGGGGCCTCCAGCATGGGCGCGCTGCGGGCCGCCGAACTGGCCGCGTTCGGCATGATCCCCGTGGGGGAGGTGGCCGAGCAGTACCGCCTCGGCCTGCTGACCGACGACGACGAGGTGGCGGTCGTGCACGCCCCGGCGCAGGGCGGGTACAGGCCGCTGTCGGAGCCCATGGTCAACATCAGGGCGACGCTTGCGGCGGCCGTGCGGGAGTCGGTGATCGGCGAGGACCTCGCGGCGGCGCTGACGACCCGGGCCAAGGGCCTGCACTACCCCCATCGGGATTGGGCCGCGCTGCTCGACGGCGACGTCCTCGCCGGTCCCGGGGCCGCAGGACAGCTCGCCCGGCTGCGTACGTGGCTGTCCGCGGGCGCGGTGGACCAGAAGGCGCTGGACGCCGAGCGGTTGCTGACCGAGATGCGACGCTGGCTCGAGGCCGGCGGGGACGCGCCCGCGACGCCGCTCCGGCCGTTCGAGCAGACGGAGAACTGGCGACAGCTCGTCGTCGGCGACCCGCCGCGGGAGGAGGCCGGCAGTGAGGGAGGACGGTCCGCGACCCGCGGCCGGGGACGAGAGGAGTCCGGGGCAGTGAACGGTGACGGCAGCCCGGTGGTCAGCGACAGGCCGGAGGAGGGCGTGCCGCCCAGGTCCGCCGGGACGGCGCTTCGCGCGGCCGAGGTGCCGCGACGCCATGTCTCCGACTTCGCCGGCGTGCGCGAGCTCGAACGCGGACGCCGGCCGTTCCTCATCGAGGGCGCCCTGGACGGCTGGCCCGCGCTCGACCGCTGGAACCCCTCCTACCTGCGCGAGAAGGTCGGCGGGACGCGGGTGCCCGTCGAGTTCTACCCCTCAGGCTCCTACTACGGCGGCTGGGTGCAGACGCCGCTGCGCATGGACCGCTACCTCGACATCCTCACCTCGCCAGGGGAGGCGGAACGCTGCTACCTCGCCCAGGTGCCGCTCCTGGACCTGCTGCCGGAGCTGGCGGACGACCTGTCGGTGCCCGGCTGCCTGGCCGGGGCGCCGGAACTGGGCCTGGCGTTGTTCCTGGGGCGTGACACGGTGACCGCGCTGCATTACCACAGCAACGAGCAGGCCCTGCTGTGTCAGGTGAGCGGGGCCAAGGACGTGCTGCTGTATCCGCCTCAGGACCACCGGTACCTGAATTTCCACCCCTGGTATTCGTACCGGTACAACTTCAGCCGGATTGATTTCTCCGCCGTGCCCGACGGGCCGGGCTCGCCATTGCGGCGTGCCAGGCCGCTGCGGTGCACCGTACGCGCGGGTGAGGCCCTTTACATACCCCTTTACTGGGGGCATTTGGTGGAGGGGCCGGGGACCACCTCGTCGGTGACGTTCTTCTGGCGGCCCACGGCCGGGGGCACCTGGCACTCGCCGGCCATGCGGTTGCGGGCCGCCGTGGGCGGGGCCGTGCGGCGCCGCTTCGTCAGCCCGGTCAGCGAGGCGTTCAACCGCCGCTTCGGCGTGGGCCACTGACCCGCGCGACCCCCGCCAGCCACCTCTCCAGCACCGCCAGCCGCTCCAGCGCCGCCGCCTCCACCGGCACGCCGTCCCCGGCCAGCAGCCCGAGCTCCCGGCAGAGCGCGAACTCGCCCGCGTCCGGGAGCTGGGGGAGAGGCGGCGCTGTGCGGAGCGCGTCGCGGGCGGCCCGAGGCACCAGCGAGACGATCAGCCCATGACGCCGCAGCTCGGGCGTGGGCAGGCGGGCGTCGTAGCGGGCGGCCGCGGGCAGCCGGAGCGCCCATGCGGTGAACTCCGGATCGAGGAACGGTGCCGTGCGCGGCACCGGCGCGGCGGCTGCGACCTCGGCGGGCAACGGCCCGGAGAAGCGCATCATGCGGGCCAGCACGTACGCGCGCACCGGGTCGGAGTCCGCGGCCAGGCACTCCACCAGCCCGCGGATCCAGTCCGCCGTCCACGCCTCCACGTGCGGGCGCAGCGCGGGGGCCAGTGCACCGGGCGCCTTGCCCATCGCCGCCGCGAACGGCGCCAGAGCCACGTGCAGGCGGGCCCGCGCCCGGCGCGCCGCCGGCCCCCGGCCCAGCACGGCGATGGCGTCCGCGAGCGTCGCGGCCACCCCCTCCGCCCGCCACCGATCGGCCACCTGCCGCCTGGCGGCCGCCCACCCCGCGGGCCCGGTGGGCAGCGGCGGGGGGCCGGCCTGGAGGAGTTCGTCGCAGCCGTCCGGCGTGAGCAGCACCGTGGCCCCGAGCTGCGCGGCCCTGGCCTCGGCCGCCCGCACCAGCGATGTCCGCCCGAGGTCGGGCGCGACGGGATTCCACGCGTCGCCGGGAATCGGGCCGGCGTCCAGAGGCGTGTGGTGGCCGCCCCAGCCGGGCAGCCGATCGTCCTCGGCCAGGAGGAAGCGGTGGCGGCCACCGAGGAGCGCCATGAACTGCTGCGTCGGGACGGCCGCACTCGCGCCGTGCGGGTCCGGGTGGTCGGCCACCACGACGGTCACCTCAGCGCCCGCCGCCCGCCCCGCCGCGTCCGCCGCCACCAGCAGCGCCGACGCACCCAGGCCGCCGTCATGCAGGACGGCCACGGTCCGATGCGCCCCGATCGCCCGTCGCACGGCTTTCTCCAGCCGCTCCCTCATCTCGCGTGGGTCGGCCGCGCCGCTCCCGGCCGCGCCCTGCGGATGGAGCGCGGCGCGCCCGTTCCCGTCCGGCGGGGCCGAATCCTTCCAGGGAGCCGCGGGGTACACGCCCAGCGCCAGCGACGGGCGGGACAGGTACAACGCCAGCGCGGCCGCGTCGACCGTCCCCGGCGCGCTCACGGGGAGCCGCCCGGCGGCGTGCGGGACGGGCCGGATCATGCCGTCGCCCCGCGGGCCTCGGCGCCGCGCAGCCACAGCTCCACCGCGCTCGCCGTGGCCACCTCGAAGGTGTCCCGGCACTGCCTGCGCCAGTCCGGCCGCAGCAGCCCCAGCTCCACGGCCCGCGAGGGCTCGACCCGCGTCAGCCGCCAATAGCGGGCGTACGACTGCGAGCCGCGCTGCCGGTACGGCGGCAGGACGTCCCCGACCCCCTCCGGGAGCAGGTCGGCGACCAGCCGTTTCCTGCGCAGATACTCGTTGTCGTACGCCGCCGAGTACCGGACGGTCAGCGGCAGGTGGAAGGCGTACTCGGCGAAGGCCGGATCGTAGTACGGCGCCGCCTCGGGCAGCTCGGTGGCGGGCACCACGACGTCGTACGGGAAGGTCCGGTGGATCATCAGCGCCTCCGCCCATGACGCGCCAGTCCCGGCGGCCACCCGCGCCGCCTCCCGCCGGTAGTCCTCCTCCCACGCGCGCGCCTGCTCGTGCACCTCGTCGGTCAGCAGGGGCGAACCGTGTTCCCGCACCCGGCTCGGCCACGCGGTCGGCCAGTAGAGCGCGGAGGAGATCCGGCGGTTCAGCCGCCCGGCCAGCACCGCCGTCAGCTCCCGCAGCGCGGGCCCGCCGCCCGCCGAGGCGTCCTTGAGGTACGCGGACAGGTTGCCGAGCTCGCCCTGGCCGAGCAGCCGCGCGGCCAGGTAGCCGGGGACCTCCAGCAGCTGGTCGGCGCCGCTGCCGTGGAGCAGGACCTCCGCTCCGGCCTCGGCCGCGAGCTCGGCCATCCCGCGGTGCAGCCGGGGGAAGCCGTCGAAGCGGGGCCCGTGCTCGCACCACTGCGGCTCCGGCCAGCGCCGGGGGGCCGGGTCGACCCGCAGATGGGGGCAGCGCAGCCCCAGGAACTCCAGCAGCCTGTCCACGACCGTCTTGGGGCGGCGGCCCCGGTCGTCCGGGATGTCCATGGTGACGGCCAGGAGCCGCCGGTCGGTGCGGCGGCAGACGCGGGCGGTGACGGCGAGCAGGGCGGCGGAGTCGAGGCCGCCCGAGGTGGCGACGGCCACGTGTCCCCGGTCGCCGATCGCCCGCTCGACCGCGGCTTCGAGGCGGTCGCGCAGCTCGCCGGGGCGGGCGTGGCCGCGGGGCCGGGGCGGCGCGTATCTGACGCGCTCCAGCCCCGTCCACGGCGCCGCGGGGAACAGGTCGGTGCTCAGCGCGGGCCACGTGAACCAGGTGGCCAGCGCGGCGAGGGAGTAGACGCCGCCTGCGGCAGGCGGGCTCGCGGGCCGTCCTGTGCCGCTCTCCCGGTAGACGGGACCGGTCCTGAACGGGGCGAGCCGGTCGGGGGCGGCGGTGTAGCGGAAGGACGGCGCGTCGACGCCGTCCGGGACGGGAACGTGCTGTTGCACGCCGATGGGGGTCTGGGGGGCGGTCATGTGCGCCTCTCTGCGAGGTGGAACGCGAGCTGCCGCCCCACCACCCGGGCGAGCCGGATCCGGTTGGCGGGGCGGGTGATGCCGTGGCCCTCGCCGGAGAACACCAGGCAGTGGTGCGGGTGGCGATGCTCGGCGAGGGCGGCGGCCATGGTGGTGGCGTGCGTCCAGGGGACCAGGGGGTCGTCGCGGCCGTGCACGAGCAGCACCGGTGTGTGGCAGGCCGCGGCGTGGGTGAGGGGCGAGCGGTCGCGGAGCCGGTCGGCGTCGGTGTCCGGGTCGCCGACGCGGTACAGGAAGTGCGCCCGCTCGTGGTGCGACGACCGCTGCACGTGCCGCAGGAACGCCACCAGGTCGGTGGGGGCGCAGACGGCCACGGCCAGCGCGAACGCCTTCGGCCTGGCGGTCGCGGCCATGAGCGCGGCGTACCCGCCGTACGACTGCCCCATGACGGCCAGCCGGTCCGGGTCGGCGTGCCCTTCGGCGACCGCCCAGCGCACCGCGTCCTCCAGGTCGTCGTGCATCCTGCCGCCCCACTCGGCACGGCCGAGGTCCAGGAAGCGGGTGCCGTACCCCTCCGAGCCGCGGAAGTTGACCCGCAGGGACGCGTAGCCGAGCTCGGCCAGCCACTGCGCCTGCGGGGACAGGCCCCAGGTGTCACGCGACCACGGCCCGCCGTGCACCAGCAGCACGGTCGGGTACGGCGGCGCGAGGCCGGGCGGCGTGACGAGGTAGCCGTCGAGCACGAGCCCGTCGCGCGCGGGAACGGCCACGGCGACGGTGGACGCGAGGCGCCGGTCCGCGGGGGCGATCCGGGCGGTCAGGGAGGCGAGGAGGCCCGGCTTGGGCGTGAGGCGGCGGGTGGTGCCCGTGGCGCGGTCCCAGAGCAGGTGGCGGGGGAGGGACTCGCCGTTGTCGAGGCGTACGAGCCAGGCCGCGTTGTCGCGGGTCAGACCCACCAGCTCCAGCTCGCCCGGGTGGCGGGCGGCCAGGGCGGCCAGGTCCTCGGTCAGCTCGGGGTCGAGGGCGCGGAGGCGCTGGCGGGAGGCCGACACCAGCGCGAGCTGCGGGGTCCGCGTCGCTGGGTGCAGGATGACGTCCAGGTCGTGCTCGCCGTCTTCGAGCACGGTGCGCACCGCGCCGGAGCGCAGGTCCAGCAGGCGCAGCCCGAGGAAGCCGCCGCGGCAGGGGGCGGACAGGTAGAGGCCGTGGCCGTCCGCCGTGACGTCGACCGGGTGGGTGACCAGGGAGCCGGGCGGGCCCGAGCGCCACACCTCACGCCAGGCGTCCGTCCCGTCGGCCGGCGCGTACACCACGAGGGAACCGTCACCGGCGCGGGCGGTGGCCGCGACCGGCCGGTCGCGGGCGTCGCTGAACAGGCGGCCGGCCGCCGTGGCCGCCGCCACCGGGCGGGCCGGACCATCGGGGGAGGCCAGGACGTACCAGGCCGGCCGCCCGTCCGCGCCGGTGCCGCCCAGCAGCAGGGTCCGCAGCCGCGGCTGGTCGCGGTCCACGATGTGGATCCCGTCGAGCCCCTCCGGGGTGAGGTCGGTCCTCCGCCCGGTCGCCTCCTCGTACGCGATCACCCGGCCGGACACGACCGCGATCAGGGCGCCACCCCCGGGCCACCAGGCGTGGTCCGTCACCTGCCCACGGCCGAGCGGGACCCGGCGCGTGCCGCTCCCGTGCCGCCAGACGAGCAGACCAGGCTCCCGCTCGCGCTGCCAGCTCACCGCCCGCCCGTCGGGGGAGAGGGCGAGGTGGACGGCCGGTTCGGCGCCGAACCACCTGCGTGCCGCCCCGCGCATGCTAGCGCGCGGCCGTCGGCTCGGCGCCGGCTTCCAGCGCACCGGCCACCCACCGCTCCACGTTGCGCACCACGATGGGCAGCCGCGGATGGATCCGCTCCAGGTCGAGCCGGTCCATGGGCCGGATCAGCCCCAGTTCCCCGATCAGCAGCGGCCCCTCGGGCAGCACGTCGAACACGTACCGGCGGAAGGCGTCGGAGTAGCTCTGCTTGTAGCCGGGCAGCCACGGACGCAGCTCCGCGGGCAGCAGCCGCAGGTGCAGCGCCTTGTACCACTGGTACGGGTACGGGCCCTCGGCCCGGAACCGGGAGGCCGGCGGCAGCCCGAAGGCGTAGCGGACGAACGGCTCGTCGACGAACGGCGAGCGCTGCCGGATCGGCGCCCCGAGCGGATGCGCGTCGTACGCCCAGGGGAAGATCGAGTCACGCAGGCTGGCCGTCGCCCAGTCGCCGCCCGCCTCCTGGAAGGAGGTGAACCGGTCGGCCAGCCAGCGCTGCGTCCAGTCCCCGACGGACTCCCGGTAGACGTCGCTGAGCACCGAGGGGCGTCCGCTGTTGACCACCTCGCGCAGCGCGGTCGCCACGTAGAGCTGGAAGGACAGGTGCGCGGGCAGCCGCCGCGCCGCGATCGCGGCCGCTTCGCCCGCCACCTCCACCAGCGAGTCGCCCCGGCCGAACGCCGCGAGATAGCGGCGCAGGTCGTGCCATCTGCGCCCGCGGACCAGCGAGGCGGACAGGTGGTTCCAGGCGCCGAGCACCTCGTCGCCGCCCTGGCCGCTGAGCAGCACGCCGGCCCCGATCGAGGCGGCGTGGTCGACGGTGGCCTGGTGCAGGCGCGTGTAGTAGTCGTGCCGGGGCCCGAGCGGCGACCAGGCCGGTTCGGGCAGCGCCTGCCACTCGGCGGGCAGCACGTGCAGGTCGCAGGAGATGTCCAGGGCGCGCAGCTGCCGGTGGACGAGGGCGGCGGTGGCCTTGCCGAACTGGTCGCGGAGGTTCCACACGACCGCACTCAGCCGCCGGCCCTCCCGCTGGGCCTGCCGCCAGGCATGGACGAAGACGGCCCACGAGTCCATGCCACCCGACAGCAGGACCACGGCCGACTCGGCGTCGCCCAGGCACCGGGAGACGGCCGCGGCGAACTCCTCGCCGAGGGCCGAGGCGTCGGAGGAGCCGAGAGGGGGCAGGTCGAGGGGCGGGCGGTGCCGTACGACGCCCTCCCAAGGGCACTCGGGCGGGAACTCTGCCTCGAACGGCAGCCCGTCCAGGAGCAGCGCGAGCCGCTCCAGCGAGAACCTTCTGGGGGGCGTGAGCAGGCGCAGCGGATCGCGGTCGAGCGCGCCGTCCTCCGTGCGCGTGTAGAGGGGCTCGGACAGGACGTCCGAAACCCCTCCAAACGAGCGGAGTTCTGATCGCAAGGAGTGATTACCGCTTCTTGTTCAGCATCTTCCTGGACGCCCGGAACGTGGCCCAGAATTCGGACACGGCCCGGACGTTACGGCGGATCGCCGACTCGTTCGGCTGTACGGCGTTGGCGACGAGGAGATTGCCCCCGCACCGGCGAACGCCACCGCAGCTGTCGCGAGGCAGGTCGCTGTGCCCCATTTCGTACCTCCTTTGGGTGCGAATATCCGGCACGATTCTTAGAAATGGCGGTAATAGCGTCAACGATGAACATTTATCGGCATTGAGGGGGCTGATCACGGCGACGGGCGGGTGCGTATGGTGAGAAGGTTGCTCTGTACGCCGTGCACGGGGAGGGACCGCTGTTGCCGGGGTTACTGCATGACGTTCTCGCCCGACGGGCGGCCGCCCATCCGGCGGCGCCGGCGTTCACCGTCGACGGGGTGAGCACACTTGACTATCTGAGCTGGCACGAGGGCGCGCGGCGGGCCGCGGCGGGGCTGGCCGCCCGCGGGGTGCGGCCGGGCGCGCGGGTGGTGCTCGCCTTCGAGGACGACGACTGGCTGTCGTTCGTCACCTGCTTCATGGGCGTGCTGGCGGCGGGCGGGGTGGCCGTGCCGGTACGCGCCCCCGTCCCAGCGGTCCACCTGCTGACCATGGCCACCCGGGTGGAGGCTGCCGGCCTGGTCCTCGGCGGTCGGCAGGGCGGCGAGATCGCCTTCGGTGGCCGGCAGGGCGGCGAGATCCCCTTCGGCGGCTGGCTGGCGCACGCCGGCGACCTGACCGCTTTCACCCGCGCGGCGGCGGTGCCGGAGGTGAAGATCGCCGAGTCGGATCCCGCCGCGGTCGTCCTCACCTCAGGCACCACCGGAGCGGCCAAGGCCGTGCTGAGCACCCACGCCTCGCTCACCGACGACTGGGACGACGGCGACGACGTCCCGCCCCCGCAGGACAACGCCCTGTTCACCTCCGTGGCCGTCGGCACCAACGCGGCGCAGTCGGTGCTGCGGAGCTGTCTGCTCAACGGCGTCCACGTGGTGCTGGGGCAGCCGGAAAGGCTGGCCCACCTGATCGAGGAGCACCGAGTCACCGCGCTCAGCCTGGTGCCGACCACGGCGCGCCTGGCGGTGGCGGCGCTGCGCCGGGAGGGCCGCGCGCCGGCCCGGGTGCGTTCGGTGGTCTCCTCCTCGGCCCCCCTCGACCAGCCCACCGTGGACGGCCTGGCCGAGGTCTTCCCGGAGGCGGAGATCTTCAACGTCTACACGGTGGCGGAAGGCGGCGGCGGGCTGCAGCACCGCTGCCTGCCCGGCCGTCCGCCGGCCCTCGGCGCGCTGGGCCCCGGTGCGCGCCTGGTGGACGACGCGGGCCGGGACGTCGCCCCAGGACAGACAGGGGAGCTCTGGCTGCGCCACACCGGCCCGGCGCTGGGCTACCTGACCCCCGCCGAGCCGGCCGCGACCGGCACGCGGTACCTCGCGGACGGCTGGATCGCGACCGGCGACCTGTGCCGGCTCGGCGACGACGGCCTGATCTACTTCGTGGAGCGGGCCGACGACGTCATCGTCTCCGGCGGGCTCAACATCGCCTCGGCGACGGTCGAGGCCGCCCTGCGCACCCACCCGGCCGTCGCGGACGTGGCGGTGTTCGGCGTCCCGCACGCCGCCCTCGGCCGCGCGGTGGCCGCCGCGGTCGTCCTGATGGCCCCCGCCACACCCTCGGACCTGCGCGAGCACTGCGTGCGGCGGCTGCCGCGGGGCCACGTGCCGGTGGACGTCATGGTGGTGCCGGAACTCCCGCTCACGCCCAACGGCAAGGTCCGCAAACGGCAGCTGGCCGACGACTACGTCCTGAGAGGCGAGCCCGAGCCGGCGCAGACCGCTGAGGAGGAGCAGACCACTGAGGACGAGATGGATCGGGCGGTCCTCGCCGCCTTCCGCGACGCCTTCGCCGGGGAGCCGGTCCGGCGCGACAGCGACTTCTTCCGGCTCGGCGGGCACTCGCTCCTGGCCGTCCGGCTCGCCGCCGACCTGGAACGCCGTACCGGCAGGGGCGTCGAGCCCGCGTTGGTCCTGCGCCATCCCCGGATCTGCGACCTGTCCGCCGCCCTGCGCGGCCGGGCGTCCGAGGGAGAGCCCGCCGCCCGCAGATGACGGAGGCAGCCCGGGAGCGGGGCGGACATCCTCCGCCTGGCGAACCGCGCCACCCCGCCTCGTCTCCCGCCGCCCCTTCGCTCCGGCTCAGCAACGTTGCAAGATCACTACCAGAGCTGTGCAGGGGACGTCAGGTGGCGAAGAGGGTGAGTGTGCCACCAGGTTGATCCGGCTTCGTCTCGGCAGGGATCGCCCTCCCTTGGACAGCAGGATGCTTTCGCCGGGCCAGTCGGGCGTGACGACGTCGAGGGACCATCCGCCGGCGGTGGTCATGTGGAGGCCGCCACCCCAGGAGTCTCATCCCAGCATGTCGACCGGGCTGGGCGACGCTGATGACGAGTGGCAGGCTGAGTTATGGCCAACGACGCATTACGTGGCACAGCCGTCGGCTTGGTCGTGGGTCTGACCCTCGGCTACCCCGTGGGCCTGGTGAGGACTGATGATGGAGGGCTGGAACTCGAAGGCGCCGTGATCTGGGCAGTGGCGTTCGTGTCGATCTGGCCACTCGGCCTCGCGCTCGCGTTGCTCGCCCGCTTCCCCCACCCGCAGTGGGTGCGGGTCGGGCTGTTGTCTCCGTTCCTGCTCGCCGCGTTCGGCAACGCGGCTCTCCTGGTGCTGCCCTGGGGCGCGGAGCTGCCGCTGGCGTTCTCCTACGCCGCGTTCGCCGTGCTCTCCATGGCGAGCTATGCGATCGTGGGCTGGTGGTCGGGGGACGTCAGCCGGAAGACGCGTCTCATCGTGGCGGGCGCGATGGCGCTGCTCGTGCTCCTGACGGTGATCGTGACGAAGCAGCGGGAGAAGGCCGCGGACGCTCAGATCTTCGCCACGTCGGGCTTTCCCCTGGTAATGCCGGCGACCGTCCCCGGACGCACGCTTGTCCGCGCCTCCGTCCTGCCCGAGATCTTCCTCGAACTCGCCTACGCCGAGGAGCCCGATGAGGAGCCCGATGTCTTCGTCCGCGTGCTGCGCGGCGGCGAAAGCCCGCCCATGATCTGCTCGGGGAATGAGCCGCCATGCGAACGACTGGCCGCCGACACCTGGCTGGCCTCGTTCTCGCACGGCAGGAAGACGCTGTCCGCCAAGCGGGGGGACAGCTGGATCGAGGTGGACTCCAGTGCGTTGACCAAGGAGGAGTTGATGGTCTGCGTGCGCGAACTGCGGAAGGTCAGCGCCGACTACCTCGCCCGGTTCCCCCGTCACGGCTAGACCGACACGGCGTCAGCCCAGGAGCTGCAGAACCCGCTCGCCCAGGCGTTCCAGGGTGCCCGCCGGATTGTGCGGCCTCGCCGCCCCATCAGGGCCGAGCTGGAGGAACCAGCACAGCGCGACCAGCCTGCGGAAACCCAGCACCCGCCCGGCCTCTCCCGGGGCGAGGCCAACGTGGTCCAGCAGGTGCTCGCCGTCCAGGCCGCCGTCGATGTGGGAGATGTGTTCGATGATCTCGCCCAGCTCGAAAGCTCGATCGCTGAGGCCGGAGTCTTCCCAGTCGACGAGCCGCACGCGACGCGAGCGGCCATCCCACAGCAGGTTCGCATGGTTGCCGTCCGTGAGACCGAGGACGGGCGGATGAGGGTTCGTCACCAGTTTGTCGGGGTCGCTGGACGCGAGCCAGGCGGCTCCCTCCCGGTATGCCTGCCGCACGCGGGGATCCTCGCCGAGGTCCGGCCGCTTGGCGGAGAGGTTACGGACCTTGTCTACGGCTACGGCGGGTCCCCACGGCGCCGGCGCCACCGTCTCCACCACCCGGGTGGGGATTTGATGGAGCTGGTTCAGAGCAGTGGCCACCGCCCTGACCTGTTCGTCGGTGGCGTGCCGGCCACGCAGGACATGGCCGGGAAGCCTGCTCATCACGATCATGGGCGGGGAAGCGTCGAGCGCGGCTTCCAGGGGGATGGGCGCAAGATCGGGCGCATGCTCGGCGAGAAGCGTCAGCGCCGCCCATTCCCGATGGGGCTCTCCTCGGTCCCATGACGCGTAGTGCTTGATCACGACGTCGTCACCGATCTGGAGGTGGTGGGTGCTGTATCGGTCGGCCACTCGCTTCGCCCCTTCTGTCCCTTGCCCGTGACGCACGCCACTCAATGCCACCGAGCAACCGTGCGTTCTCGACCATCAGCAGCGCATGGATGAGGTTTCGGCAGGCGCAGAGTGCCTCGGGACTCGGGGACCGCCTGCGGCAGGCGTTCCTGATGACGAGCAGGTCATCCGACGGGAACCTCTGGACGTATCACGCATGGGCCCGGGACCGACGTCAAGAGGGAGCTGCGTGATGACCGTGGACGACCGCTTCGGCCAAGGCATCGGAGAGGCGCGGAAGAACCGGCTGCTGGGCACGGCCAGCGAGGTCGTGACCGGTCCAGTCTCGGACTGGGCGACCGACTTCTCCCATGTCGATGGCCGAGCCGGGGCTGCTGCCGGCCGCGATGGAGGAGCTCCTGCGCGTCTACGCCCCATTCGGCCTCGGCATCCACCGTTGCGCGGGCTCGCAGCTGGCCCGTATGGAGCTCCGGGTCGCCCTGGAGGTCTGGCTGGAGCGCATCCCGGCCTTCGCCCTGGCGGACCCGGCGGCGGTGACCTGGTCTGCCGGCCAGGTGCGCGGCCCCCGCACCCTCCCCGTCCGCATCCTCCGACAGCCGAGGCCCTCGTGGTGCCGGGCGCCGTCAGAGGTACCACAGCCCGGCGATGACATCGATCTCATCGAGTGAGCGTTCCACGAAGGTATCGAGCACGCGCATGGCGTCGTTCGCCCTTCGCCAGCGCCAGGTGGTGCGGTCTCCCCGGGATGCGGCCGTCACCGTGGCCAGCACGTCGAGGTGATTCGCGCGGTCCCAGTACAGCTGGCCGCCGAACTCGCCAGGCGGGAGCTTTATCGGGGATCCGGCCGTTCCGCCCGTGGCCAGGTTGAGAAATCGGATGTAGTGGGTCTGTCGGTTGCTGCGATCGATATAGGCGACCGTCGTTCCGTCCATATGCAGCGCGCCGCCCTGAGCGCCCTGCCGGACCCGTACCACCGCCCAGGTCTCAGTCGAATACACCGTGGCGACCTCCTGCTGACGGGTGAGCAGGTATTCGTTGTCCGGGCTGAAGCTCACCGGGATCTGCCCGGCGGGCAGCGTGTGCACCCTGCCGGAGACCGAATCCAGGATCTGGTACGGCTGCGGATAGCCGCGATCCAGGATGATGAAACGCCCGCCAGGGGAAATGTCAATCATGAATCGGCGCGTGGCAGACCAGGTGATTCCGGGCACGACACGCACCTTGCCGGTGGTGACGTCGCGGACGACCAGAGCGTTGTCCTTCAGCCGGAAGTAGGCCGCCGTGCTGCCGTGCGGTGAGAGGGCGAACGGGGCCCGGCTCTTGACCCCCGACCCGGTGAACACCCTGGCCTCTGTCAGGCGGATCACCCTGCCGCTTCTCAGGTACAGCCGCCACGGCGCGCACACGTAGTACTCGCCCCTCCTGTTGCGGCAACTGTCGTCGGCATGGCGGACGAAGTCCTTCTTCGCCGCCGCCGCCTCCACCGGAGGCCCCAGCCCCAGCATCAGGGTCGCCGCAACCGAAACAGCGCTCAATCGTCGCGCGAGCCGCATCGCCGCTCCCTGATAGCCGCTTGGTGAACCCGATTCGAACTGTGCGTCGTTCCCAGAGAGATACGGCACCGCCCCGTTCCTGACAAGACCGCTCATGCCCTGCTCATCGGACCTGCTGCCGGCCGCCCCGGGACGGGCCACCGCGTTGTTCGCCAACACCGCGACGGCCGGCTCGCTCGTGTCCGGCCCCGCGGCCGGCGGCATGTCTCAAGCGCTCGGCCACCCCTCAGCGGGAGGACTCGTGGCCGGCATCGCCGCCGCGCCGGTGAGCGCCGCTTGCGCCGGATCTCCAACCGGCCAGGCCGGCCCCGACGCCGACAGACTCGAACTGGTCCCGCTGCACACTCTCCGCCTGATTCACCTGTCGTCCTCCGCCACGCCGGTGGCTTCTGTCTCCCGCAGCCGATGGAGCCGCGGCATCTTCAGGCGACAGTCATCCCGGCATGACAGCCCATTGCTGCGGACGGCATCCCGCCGGGCCGCGATGCCCACCGACCTGATCGCTAGGCGGACGTTCTCGGGAGGGCTGACATCACCACGCGAAAGAGATCGCTGGCCCGGCGTACTCCTGGTTCGGAACCGTGTCGGGGACGATTCTGTGGGGGCGATCGTTTCAGACGACGGGGTGGTGTGATGTTTTCGCAAGAGATGGGGCCGGAAGCGCTGGCGGAGCAAGGGGAGGCCCACCGCCTGGAAGGGCGGTACGCCGAGGCGATCGAGCATTTCACGCGTGCCATCGAGCTCGCTCCCGATTACGCGTACGCCTGGGGCTCACGCGGTCAGGCGTACAGGGCTTTGGGACGCGAGGGGGAGGCGCTGGCGGACCTGGATCGCGCCATCGAGCTCGACCCCGGACTCGGCTGGGTGAGTGTCGAACGGGCTCTGATCGCCTCCGACGCCGAGCGTTTCGAGGAGGCGCTGGAGATCCTGGGCCGCGCGATCGAGTTCGACTCCGGCAACGAGTATGTGCCTTGGCACCGAGGCTGCATATATGAAGCGCTGGGACGCTACGGCGAGGCGCTGAGCGACCTGGACCAGTTCGTCGCGCGCTGCCCGGACGACGCGGACGGGTACTGGAAGCGCGGTCAGATCCGCCGCCACATGGAGAGTCACCCAGAGGCATTGGCCGATTTCGACCGCGCGGTCGAAATCGATCCCGGTCACTGGAAGGCCTATGCCGAGCGAGGGGCCGTTCACTATTGGATGGACGATTACGAGGACGCGCTCGCGGATCTGGACAAGGCGCTCGAACTCGGCGGTGAAGACACCTTCACCCTGCACTATCGCGGTTTGGCCTACTGGCTGCTGGACCGGGACGAGGAGGCGCTCGCGGATCTTACCCGCGCCATCGAGCTCGGCGGCGACGTAGAAACGACGTACTACGAAAGAGGCAGGCTTCACGTTGTCGCGGAGCGGTACGAGCCGGCGCTGTCCGACTTCGACCGCGCTCTCGAACTGGATCCCGAGTATGTGTCCGCCATGGCGCAGCGCGGCCGCGTCAACAGGTATCTGGGGCGCATGGAGGAGGCGCTGGCCGACCTCACCAGGGCGATCAGGCTCGACCCGGAATACGGCTGGGCGCACCTTGAACGGTCGCGGGCTTATGGCGGGATCGGCAGGCTCCCGGAGGCGATCGCGGATTTGACCCGTGTGATCGAACTCGATCCCGAACATGTCATGGCACATGTCGAACGCTCTCTCGCCTTCCGCGTCATCGAAAGTCATGGGGAGGCGATCGCGGATCTGACCCGCGCCATCGAACTCGACCCCGGCTTCGACCTGTCATACCGGTACCGGGCTGACCTCTACGCTGACCTGGGCCGCCACGACGAGGCCATGGCCGATTACGACCACTACATCGCGCGCGTCCCGTACGACGGTGAGGGATATCGCGGGCGCGGCCGCCTCTACGATCAGCTGGACCGCACTGAGGAGGCGCTGGCGGATCTGACCCGCGCCATCGAGGTCGCCCCTGACAACGCCGACGCCTACGAAGATCGCGGAGGTATCTCGTGGGAGACCCGCGACGAGGAGGCGGTGGAGGACTACACCCAGGCGATCGCGTTGGATCCGGACCGATTTTGGAGTTACGCCGGGCGCGGCGCCCTCTTGGACGCGATGGGACGCCCTGAGGAAGCCCTGGCGGATCTCACCAAGGCCATCGAACTCGACTCCGCGAATGCGTTCGCCTTCACGGTCCGCGGTGACGTCCACCTGACCCTGGGAAGCTACGAGGAAGCGCTCGCGGACCTGAACCGAGCGATCGAACTCGACCCGGAGCAGGGGAATGCGCATTCCCTTCGCGGCAAGGCCCTGTACTACCTGGATCGCTACGAGGAGGCGCTCTCCGATCTGGATAAAGCGATCACCCGCAAACGTGACGACGTCGATCTCATCGTGCTGCGGGGCGCCGTGCTGAAAGCCATGGGCCGCTATGCGGAGGCGCTGACCGACCTCGACCGAGCGGTCGTTCTCGACCCCGCCAGCAGCAGGGCGTACACCGAGCGAGGCGATGTCTACTTCTATCTCGATCGCTACGAGGACGCGCTGGGCGATCTGGACCTGGCGATCGAGCTCGACCCGGACAACGGCTTCGCCCTTCAGAACCGCGGTTTCACCTACTCGATGCTGCGGCGCGACGAGGAGGCGTGCGCGGATCTGACCAAGGCCATCGAACTCGGCTACGACATTGCGGGGGTGTACGTGGCGCGCGGTCAGGGTTATCTGTCGATGGAGATGCACGACGAAGCGATATCTGATTTCGACCACGTCCTCGGGTCGGATCCGGGCCATGTGCGTGCCCTGGTCTCCCGCGGCCTTGCCTACTCCGACCTGCACCGCTACGAGGAGGCGCTGGCGGACTTCGACAGGGCGGTCGAACTGGACCCTGACCGCGACGATGTCGTGGAGCTGCGCGACCAGCTGTCTCTGCTGCTCCTCAGTCCCGCTGAAATGTTCTCGCTGTTCGCGCATCACCTGGTGATGGGTACGTGGTCTCTCGCGGGCGAGGACCCCGAGGAGTTCGTCGAGGCCCTGGACGGCTGGGCGAATCTCTGGAAGATCGCCGGGGACGAGGAACTGCGCGCGAAGGAGCTCCAAGCCCTGGACCAGGCGATCTCAGAGAATCCGGACGACGTCGTGGCCCTGGCGTCCCGGGCTCTGCTTCACCGCGCGGCCGGCCGCTACCAGGCGGTGCTGACGGATCTCGACCAGGTCCTCCGCCTCGAGCCGGAAAGCAACTGGGCTCGCGGCCTCAGGCGTGCGGCCCAGTTCGACGGCGGGCGGCCCGATGACGAGGACTCCGACTTCGACTGGGCATTCCGGCTCTATCACCTGGGGCTGCCGAGCTCCCTCGAGGTGATGTGCGCGATCGCGTTGTCGGAAGGGCCCGAGTATCTGACGGAGGTCATGCGCGCGGACCTCCTCCGGAGAGAACAGCGGATCATCTCGGGACGCGAGGGCGCCGCCGCCGAACTGCTGGAACTGGCCCGCGAATACGCGCTCGTGGGGCCGGAGGAGGAGATGGAAAGGGTGCAGGCGCGGGCTCGCCGGGAGCCGGACTACGACTCGGCGAAGCCCGCTTGCATCGCCGCCGCCAGGGACATCCTGGAGAAGGCCGAGGAAGACGGCGAGGAGTTTCCGCAGTTCCGCAGGCTGAAGCACCTGCTCGCACTGCTGATGGAGTGACGGGCCACCGGCAGGGCTGTCCGGGTCTGTACGGACAACCTGCGGATGCGCCGGTGGCACGTCACCGCCACCCCCGAGCGCCCAGGCGTTCCAGACGGCCGCGATCAGTTCAGACCGGTGAGATCGTACGCGACGTCGGCCATTCTGATCGCGCGGACCTGGGGGTCGTCGATCAAGGCGCGGAGGTCGCCGACGCGGGCGTGCTGGGTGATGTAGGCGTACGCCAGGCCGTCGTCGGCCGACTTGCGCAGCAGCTTCAGACCGAGTCCGAATTTCTCCAGGTTGACTGCGTCATGGTCGCGTAGGCCTCCGACCCAGCGACGGAACCCGGCCAGCCCGTTCCGGGGTAGTTCGCCGGAGGCGAGCTCCGGGGCGTCGCCTTCTGGCGCGTCGGGCAGCGGGGTGTCCAAGCGCCAGCTGATCGGGGTCCCGCCGGTCCGCCCGTCGTAGATCGCCGTCTCCGGTGGAACATTTGCGTGCCGCTGGACGAATGCCGAGAACTCGCTCTCTCCCAACGGCTTGGCAAAATCGACTACCGCCAGGGCGTACATCGACTCGGGCAGCCGGCCCAGGATCCTCTTGGTGTCCGCCTTGCTCGGAGGGGCATCCGTGCCGACCGAGTCGAGCGCCGTGAACAGGGGCGTCTCCTTGATGAAACCCGGAGGCGGCCATTCGACCCGCCCGAACTGGCTCTGACTGACGGTGAAGACGGCGCCGCCGGAGAACTGGTTCGAGGAGGAGTATCCCCCGGCCCGGAGCGGGGTGAGCCGCACGGTGAAGGAGAGTGAGAACGCGGTGGTGTCGCAGCATCTCATGACGTCGGTCCAGTAGCCGGGGTTGGCGACCTGCAGGGCCGTGCCGAGCACGTTCAGCATGCGGTCGTCCCGGTCGCCGCGCCGCTGAATCCACTGGGCTCCCAGGTTGAGCAGCAGCACGGTGACGAGCAATATCACGGTGGCGGTGAGGGCGGTGCGCAGCACACCCCGCCGTACGGCTCGTCTCGTCCTGCCTGGATCGAAATCCGGGATCGGGGGGATGTCTTCCTGTTCGGTCATCGGTGTCCTCCATAGCCTTCGGCGAAGGCCGCGCGGGCACGCCACAGGGCGGTTTTGACCGACGAGACGGAGCGGCTGGTCATCGCGGCCACCTCAGCCAGGGAGAACCCGTCGAAGTAGACGAGCGTGAGCAGCTGTCGCTGCCGCTCCGGCATGCGGTCCAGCACGTCGTGGACCGCGACGGCGTCCTGGGTGAGCTCGGGGATGCCCAGAGCGTCGGGCGAGGGCAGCGGGAGGGAGATCCGGCTGCGCCGTGCGTGGTCGAGGAGGACGTTGCGGGCGATGGCGAGCAGCCACGCGGCTGGGGACTCGCCGCGCCAGCCGAGCATCGCGCGGGTGGCCTTGACGAACGTCTCCTGAGCAAGATCTTCGGCGAGGTGCGGGTCACGGGTCCGGCGCATGAGATATCCGCAGACCAGATGCCAGTGCTCGCGATAGAGCTGCTCGATATGGCTGCCGATGGCGTCCTCCGCGAACGGGATATCGTCTTCACACCATCACAGACGAAGCCATCCGCCCCATGGTCACATCCGAATCCGTGCCGCAGCACAGGTGGCGAGGACGCCGCCGCGAACGCCGCGGGCGTACTGCCATGCCGAGTGGTGGGTCCGCACTGTACGGGCCGAGTGCACCGATCGCCTGCTGCTCTACGGCGAACGTCACCTGCGCTGGGTCCTGTACGAGTACATCTCTCACTACAGCAGGCATCGACCGCATCAGGCTCGTGTGCAGCGAGCAAGCCGCCTGGCTCGACTGATGAAATCCCAGCTCATCCCAGGTGAGCGAGTTCTGACGCCCTACAGGTCGCTACCGTTGCCCCGGGCAGTTCCGGGGGCCGACGCTCTGCCCGGCACCGACGACGGTTACCTGAACCGGGCTTTCCGGAGCCGTGGCGGCTGCGGCCGTGCACACGATCTGCTCGACGGCCAGTGTGGACAGGTCGCCGGCCGGAGTGGACAGGGTCACCACCACGTGGCCGCCCGGATTGGCGGTCACCGAGAACGGGCCGGCTTCGGGCGGGACGTCGGTGGTCAGTCCGCGCGCCTGTTCCTCCGCGGTGGGTCCGGCCGCCAGCAGCGCGAGCGTGTCCGCTGGGAACATCGGACGACCGTGGGACACTCGGCCACCGAGCCGCGTCACCGCGCTGAGCCGGCCGTTCTTCACCAGGTAGAGGGTGGTCGTCGTGGGTGGTGCGACGCCTCCGCTCGGCGGGTCGCCGGCGGGGATGGCGTCGCTGGGTCGCACGCCGCAGCCGGCCACGGCGACGAGCGATACGAGTCCCGCGGCGAGCACGCGGCGGGCGCGCCCGGTCCTCATTCGGGGCCTCCGTCCGGATCGTGCGCCCGGCGTGGCAGGCGAAGCGTGAAGATGGCGCCGCCGTCCCGGGCGTTGGTGACGGTGAGATCGCCTCGGTGCAGGCGCGCGTTCTCCCGCGCGATGGCAAGGCCCAGGCCGCTGCCCTCGGACCTGGCTCTGGCCGCGTTGGCCTTGTAGAACCGGTCGAACACGTGCGGCAGCACCGCTTCGTCAAGCCCCGCTCCATGGTCGCGGACCTCCAGAGCGATCCAGTGCGGGTCGGCGGACAGCCGTACCCACACCGGTGGCTCGCCGTGCCGCAGGGCGTTGCCGACCAGGTTCGCGAGGATGACGTCCACTCGGCGCGGGTCCAACCGTGCCGTCACCGCGGGTGCGAGCTCGGTGTGCACCTGCTCCGACCAGCCCCGGACACGCAGGGTCTCGCGCACCAGCTCGGCCACGTCGACCTCGTTCAGCGCGAGGGCCGCGACGCCGGAGTCGAACCTGCTGATCTCGATGAGGTCGTTCACCAGCCCGGTGAGGTTGAGCGTCTCCTGGCCGACCAGCCTGGCGGCCCTGCCGGCGGGCTCGGGCAGCTGGGCCGCCTCCTCGTCGAGGACGTCGGCGACCGCGGCGAGCGCGGCCAGCGGGGTGCGCAGCTCGTGGGACACGTCGGCCACGAACCGGCGGGCGTCGGCCTCCATCTCGCGCAGCTGCTTGACGTGCCGTTCCAGCTCCGCGGCGGTGTTGTTGAACGTGCGGGCCACGTCGGCCAGCTCATCGGAGCCGCTGACCGCGATCCTGGTCCGCAGCTCGCCCTCGCCCAGCAGGCGTGCCGCCCGGCCGAGCTCGCGCACGGGGCGCAGCACACTGCGGGTGGCCAGGAGCGCGAGGACGACCGCGAACGCCAGGGCCGCCCCGCCGGTGAGCCAGGCGCGTGCGGCGAGCCCGTCGATGCTGCGCTGTTCGGGGAGCAGGCTGCGCACGGTGTAGACCTCGATGCCGGACAACCGGGTCGTCCGGCCCCGCTCGGCGATCAGCAACGGCGCGCCGATGATCAGGAGGGGCCTGCCCCGCCACACCACGCGTTGCCACGCGATCTTGCCGCCGGCCACCACCCGCCGCAGCTTCGGTGGAATCACCCCCGGATCCAGGATCTGCCCCGCGAGGCCGGGCGGCCCGGGCGGGCCGGCCAGCGAGTACACCTCGTGGTAGACGGCGACCGCGCGGCTGTTCCCGTCGGTCACTGCGCGGGCGATCTCGCCGAGCTCGTCCGGGCCCGGCGCCGCATTCCGCAACGGGAAAAGCGCCTCCAGGCGGCCTCTCATCGCCTGCACCGCGGCATCCTGGGCCCGCTGCAGGATGTCGTTGCGGGCCTGGACGTACATCCCGCCGGCCACCGCCGCCGCGGTGACCACACACAGCAGTGCGAACGCGAACAACAACCGGGCACGCAGCCCCAGGCTCGGCCGAGGTGCCACCGGCGGCTACACCGGCCCGAACCGGTACCCGAACCCACGCACCGTCTGCACGTAGACGGGCGCCGCCGAGTCGTCCTCGATCTTCGCGCGCAACCGCTGCACGCACGCGTCCACGAGACGCGAGTCGCCGAAATACCCGTGCTCCCACACCGACTCCAGCAGCTGCTGGCGGCTGTGCACCCGGCCCGGCGTGCCGGAGAGCTCGAGCAGCAGGCGCAGCTCGGTCGGGGCGAGGCTGACCGGCACGCCGCGGTTGGTGACCACCAGAGCGGCCCGATCGATGGTCAGGTCCCCGTGCCGCTCCAGCTCCGCCTGGTCCCGGCCGATCCGCCGGAGCACCGCGCGAATGCGTGCCTCGAGCACCCTGGGCTGCACCGGCTTGACCACGTAGTCGTCGGCGCCCGCCTCCAACCCGGCCACCACGTCCATGTCGTCGCCGCGCGCGGTCACCATGATGATCGGTACCTCCCCGGCGGCCCGGATGCGGCGGCAGACCTCGAACCCGTCCATGCCAGGCAACATCAGATCGAGCACGACGACGTCGGGAAGGTCCGCACGCAGCCGGTCCAGCCCCTGCTCGCCGGACTCCACCGCGCGCACCCGGTGCCCATGCCGGGTCAGGGCCAGCTCAAGGCCCTCCCGCACGGCCGGGTCATCCTCGATCAACAACACTCGCGACACGCCGCCGAGTATCACAGCACGCTCCGTAATTCGCCCGCCAGTCAACCCCATCCACTGTCGGCCTGACGTGTCCCCGCCTCGTCCGCGCCGTGTCATGGTTGTGTCACGGTCGCGCCGGCGGTGGCCGCCGTCGATAAACCATGACATCCGGCGCACAACGCACGCACATTCGGCGCCAATCGTAATCGCCATGAGCGAACCACGCACCATCCCACCTCGGCCCCGAGACCGGCTGTTCGCCGCGGTCACGCTGGTGCTCGCCGTGCTCCTGCTGCCCGTGGCGTTCGTCCGACATCCCGGCCGCGCCCGCGAACTGGCCTGCAACTGGGCGTTGCGGATGCGATTCCCCGCCGAGGACCTCGCCGGGCTCACCGACGGCGCCTTGGCGGCGTTCACCGCGGCGCGCGCCGAGGCGCTCTGGCGTCACGGCCAGCTCATCGGCCTCACCTCGGGGTACCGCGATCCCCTTGTCCAGCAACGGATGTTCGACGAGGAGGTGCGCCGCTCCGGCTCTCCTGCCTCGGCGCGCATGCTGGTGTTACCGCCGGCGGAATCCCCCCACGTCAAGGGCATCGCGCTGGACGTGCGCCCCCACGAAGGCGCGCGCTGGCTCGAGGAACACGGCGCCCGCTACGACCTCTACCGCATGTACGACAACGAGTGGTGGCACTTCGAGTACCGCCCCGAGTGCGGCGGCACGCCACCACGACGACGACCCCACCCCGGCGTGGGCTACGTCATCGAGAACGGGGACCAGATGTAGCCCAGGGCCGGGGTCCACCCATGTGTGCGATGTGGGGACGTTGACGGGTTTGCGCCCGAGAGCCGAACCGCCAATCCGACCAGCGCGCCCAAGGGTTAGACCCGGGCATTCGACAGCGGTATCGACCGGACGTTCGGAGAGGGGTTAGGGGTATGTCACCGGCGAGTGACAACAAGTCCGGATTGCTGGGACGGCGCCTGCAAGCAGCGCGCGACATGGCGTTCGTCGGGCGGGAGGAAGAGCTCGCGGTTTTCAACGCGGCGTTGTACGGCGGCGGCTGCAGCGTTCTTTACGTGCACGGTGCCGGCGGCATCGGGAAGTCGGCCTTGTTGCGGCGGTTCGCTCACGAGGCCGCCCTGGCGGGGCGGCCGGTGTCCCTGGTGGACGGGCGCACGTCGGAGCCGTCGCCGGCGGCGTTCGAGGCCGAGGCCGAGCCGGTGCTTCATGACGCGGACGCGGTGCTGCTGGTCGACGACTTCGAACGCATTCAGGGCTTGGAGGGATGGCTGCGCGAGCGGTTCCTGCCGCGGGTGCCCATGGGGGCGCTGGTGGTCATCGCGGGGCGACACCCGCCGGATATGCGGTGGCAGGCGGATCCGGGATGGGCGGGCGCGCTGGAGGTGCTGCCGCTGCGCGACCTGCGGGCCGGAGCTGCGCAGGCCCTGATGGACTCCTGCGGGGTGCCGGCCGAGCTGCGCGAGCCGCTGCTGGCCTTCGCCGGCGGTCATCCGCTGGCGCTGCTGCTGGGGGCGGCCGTGGCGGTGAAGGACGGCGCGGCCGGCCGGCGGTGGATGCCGAATCAGGACGTGGTGGCCACGTTGCTGGATCAGCTGGTGGGCGAGTTGCCTTCGGCGGCGCATCGGCATGCTCTGGAGATCTGCGCGCATGCGTACATGACGACGGAGAACCTGCTGCGGGCGGCCTTGCCGGAGGACGCCGGGACGTTGTTCCGGTGGTTGCGGCGGCTGCCGTTCGTGGAGTCGACCAGCCTCGGGCTCTTTCCGCATGACGTGGTGCGGGAGGTGCTGGAGGCGGACCTGCGATGGCGGGATCCCGAAGGGTACGCGGTGATGCACGACCGCATTCATGCGCATCTGGCGGAGAGGGTGCGCACGGCGAGCGATGTTGACCTGCCCGGCGCGGTGGCGGCACTGCTCTACCTGCATCGCGACAACGGGGCGCCGGCCGATGTCCACGGCCGCCACGACGAGGGCGAGTTCCGGGAAGAGGTGTTGCGGGAGGAGGATGCCGGCACGCTGGTCCGGGTGGCGACGGCGGCGGAGGGTGCGGCGTCCGCGGGCTGCGCCGCCTTCTGGGCCGTACGTCAGCCGGAGGCGTTCCGGCTGTACCGGCGGACCGAAACCGGCGAGCCCGTGGCCTTCTCCGCGTGGTTGCGGTTGGCGGAACTCGATGAGGAGGAGCTGACGGCCGATCCCATCGTGGCCATGGCGTGGGCGCATGCGCGTGCCACCACGCCGTTGCGCGCCGGTGAACATTTGGCGGTCGGCCGGCACTGGGTGCTGCCGCAGTATCGCGAAGACTCGCCGGTGATGGATGTGATCCAGTGGCGAGTGATCGGCAATTGTTTGCGGTCCGAGCGGATGGCATGGTCATATATCGAGATACGGCACCCGAACCACGCGTGGGTGGAGCGTTTACGGCATTACGGGATGCGTGACATCTCCGAGCAGCCGCGGCCGGGGGATGACGCGTACACCCTGTTCGTTCATGACTGGCGCGCGGTGCCGGCGCAGGCGTGGCTGGAGCGGATGAACCGGCTGCTCGTCGCGGGGCCTGCCGGCGGCCCGAGTGCCGCGACGGCGGAGCTGGCGGTGCTGTCGCAGGCGGAGTTCGCCGAGGCGGTACGCAAGGCGTTGCGTCAGTTGTCGCGGCTGGACGCGCTGGCCGCTTCCCCGCTGACGCGCACCAGGCTGATCGCCGAGCGGGCCGGGCAGGATCCTGCCACGGCACTGGGTGACCTGCTCCGCCAGGCGGTCGACGATCTGCGTGAGGATCCGCGGGCGGTCAAGTTCCACCGGGCGCTGTCCGTCACCTTCCTCCGCAGCACGCCCAACCAGGGGCTGGCCGCGGAACGACTGGGCCTCCCTTTCACCACCTACCGCCGCCATCTGACGGCCGGCATCGAACGTGTCTGCGCCGACCTTTGGCGCCGGGAGCTGTATGGCACCAACGCACCGGCGTACCGATCCACGTGAGCCGCCACATCGTGCCGGCGCGGCGGCGCCGCAGGGTGCCCACGCTGAGCCGGACGATTCCCGGAGCACCCCACGCACCGGTTCGCCGGAGATCGCACGATGGACCAGTTCCCGCTGCTCACGCGGCGGGCACGGTCACCGCCCGCTCCACGTCGTCACTAGGGGCCTTCGGCGATGTGCCAACGGTCAGGCGCCGGCCAGCGCACGGGCGCAGGCACCGAGCCCGATCTCGCTGGAGGCCTTGACGAACACCACGTCTCCCGGTTCGAGCAGCGCGGTGGCCAGCCTGACGGCCCCGGCCACGTCCTCGGCGGTGTGGACGGCCACGCCCCGGTTCGAGGACTCCGCCGCCTCCGCCATCGCGAGCGGGTCCCCTGCTCCGACCGTGATCAGCACGTCGAAGCGGAGGTCGGCGACGAGCCGGCCCATCTCCGCGTGCCGGGCGCGGGAGGCGTCCGCCTGCTGCCCCATCGCGCCGAGCACCGCGACGGTACGACGGGTGCCGGCCAGGGCCTTCACCGCCCGCAGCCCGGCCCGCATGGATTCGGGGTTGGCGTTGTAGGCGTCGTTGACGATGGTGACGCCGTCAGGTCGTTCGACGATCTCCAGCCGACCCGCGGAGCGCCGCCGTGCGGCGTTCAGCCCGTCGGCGATCTCGGCGACTCCCAGGCCGAGTGCGGTGGCGACGGCGGCGGCGGCCAGGGCGTTGCTCACCTGGTGCTCGCCTATGAGGTCGAGCTCGACCGGGGCGCGGCCGGAGGGTGTCACCAACTCGAACGCGGTTCGCGCGCGGTCGTCCATCCGCTCGTGTTCGGCTCGCACCGCCGCCTTCGCTGACCTGCCGTACAACAGGATCTGGGCTCTGGTGCGGCCGGCCATGCCCATGACGTACGGGTCGTCGGCGTTGAGCAGTGCGAACCCGTCCGCCGGAAGTGCCTCGACCAGCTCGCCTTTGGCCTCGGCCACGTCGGCCAGCCCGCCTCCCATACGCTCTACGTGCGCGGTGCCGACATTGAGCACCAACCCCACCTGAGGTGGTGCGAGCCCGGTCAGATACGTCAGGTCGCCCTTCCGGCCCGCACCCATTTCCAGCACCAGGTATCGCGTGGTCGCATCGGCACGCAGCACCGTGAGCGGCAGCCCGAGCTCGTTGTTGAACGACCTGTCGGTGGCGACCGTCGCGGCGTGCCGTTCGAGCACCTGGGCCAGCAGGTCCTTGGTCGTGGTCTTGCCCACGGAGCCGGTCAGGCCGATCACGGCCGGGCTGATGTGCTCGAGCAGGTGCTTGGCGAGCAGGCCGAGCGCGAGCTGGACGTCCTCGACCACGAGGGCGGGCACGCCGACGGGCCTTGAGGCCAGCACGGCGACGGCGCCGGCCGCGATGGCACCGGCCGCGTAGTCGTGACCGTCGACGTTGGCGCCGACCGTCGCGGCGAACAGGCCGCCAGGCACCACCTCGCGGGAGTCGACCGCTGAGGGCGCCGTCACCAGCGCCTGCGGGTCGCGCACGTCGTGCAGGCTAGCGCCGACGACCTGCGCGATCTTGTCCAGCGTCATGGGGATCATGAGCCGCTCCTGGCGAACGCGAGGTCGATGAGGCGGCGCAGCAGGTCCGGGTACGGGACACCGGTCGCGGCCCAGGCCCTGGCGTAGACGGAACGCGAGGTGAAGCCCGGCATGGTGTTGATCTCCAGCACGTACAGGCGTCCGGTGTCCTCCTCGTAGAGGAAGTCCACCCGGGACAGGCCGTAGCCGCCGATCGCCCGGAAGGCGCGCAGGGACAGCTCGCGCACGTCCTCGGCCACGCGCTCCGGCAGCGCGGCCGGGATGGTGGCGATCTCGGCCTGGCTGAGGTATTTCGCCTCGTAGTCGAGCCAGTCGCCGGGCACGATCAGCTCGCCGGGCACCGAGACGTCCGGCGTGTCATGGCCGCCGAGCACGCCGCAGATGAGCTCGCGGGCCGTCACGCCCTGCTCGACGACGATCACTCGGTCGTAGGTCAGCGCCAGCTCCACGCCCGCGCGCAGCTCCTCCATGGAGGTGACACGTGAGATGCCGATGGAGGAGCCCATGCTGGCCGGTTTGACGTACATCGGCCAGTCGAGCGACTTCACCAGAGCCCAGTGGTCGGTGGTGGTGCGCCATTCGTGCTCGGT
Organism: Nonomuraea sp. SYSU D8015; assembly: GCF_008065375.1. Lineage (GTDB taxonomy): Bacteria > Actinomycetota > Actinomycetes > Streptosporangiales > Streptosporangiaceae > Nonomuraea. The sequence goes on along the minus strand of NZ_VJYI01000003.1, from coordinate 14,032 downwards.
GAACCACACGTGCGGGGTGACGGGGATGCCCTCCGCCAGGAACGCGCGCCGCATCGCGACCTTGTTCATGGCCACGGCCGAGGCCAGGACGCCGCAGCCCACGTACGGGATGCCCAGCGTCTCCAGGTGCCCCTGGACGACGCCGTCCTCGCCGAACGGCCCGTGCAGCACGGGAAAGACGACGTCCGCCAGATCGCGTCGCAGCTCCACCGGCCACCTGCCCTGCCGGTCGATGATGACGGCGACGGGCTCGTACCGATCCTTCGGCAGAGCATCGAGCACGGCCTGCGCCGACTGCAGCGACACCTCATGCTCGGCGGACGGCCCACCCGCCAGCACAGCCACGCGTACGCGTTCACTCACGATCGATCAGCCTTCCTCAGTGGCATGGAGACAGCGCCGCTAGCGGCTCGGTGTTCGCCGTCGCAGGACCGGCCTGCCGAGTGTCGGCTCTTCGCCTGACCAGTTGCCAGGCCATTCGCTGTCCAGTTCCTGACCAAAGCGCACCCGCGGTGTGCCGCGACCGGGCCGATCCTGGACGCTCCGACCCTCTGCTCGAGTGATACTGATCGTGCTGCCCGAGTGATGCTGCCCGAGTGATGCTGCCCGTGTGACGCTGATCGTGCCGCGCCCGGCGGCCGTGCCCGCGCTCGCACCGGCCGTCACGGGCCTGGGCCGCAGCCTCGTGACCGACGCCTACCGTTGGCCGTACGGCGCCGAGCCTCGGGCCCAGCGCGATGCCCAGCATGTGATTTTCGAAACAGCCCTCACAGTCAGTGACGCCTCAAATTCGGTATGGCCATGGGAAGTCGCGCACACTATGCCACTCTGCAGGACGGCACTTTCGGGCTCTACAACTCGCAATGGGGCGCCCACCACCTCGAACTCGACTTCTGCCCGGCCCCGAACCGGCAATCCGGTTCGCCCGCCGCCAGCGCGAGGAGAGCTCATGGATGCGGGAGGCCGAATGCTACGGCGCATGCCTGATCGACCATGACGAACGGCAGACTGCTGTTCTTCTGCCACTGCGGCGGCGATCAGAGCTACCGGCTCGCGGCCCTGGCCACACTCACTCGCCCGCACCTGGCCCGGGTGGCGTGTGGAGTGGGCCTATGACGGCCTTCAGCAGATCCAGATGGCAGTCGGCCACGCCGCCGAGGTCACCACACCATCCCCTCAGGCTCCGCAGGCGGGCGAAGAATGGTGCGACGTGTTGGTCACCATGATCCACGAAGGCCGGACACACGCCGCCGACGCCGGACCGCTGAAGACCGTTCGTGAGCGGGATACCTCCTTGCCGATCAACTGGCGGGCGACGGTCTCGAAGCGATAGCCGCGGGCACAATCTCGCGCGTCTTGCCGTCGTACCAGCGGGTGGTGGCGCTACGCCGAGGAAGTCGGACCGCCGCTTCTCCACCGTCGTGCGCAGCGCCTCGGTGAACGCCTGCGCACCGGGCGCCTGCGGGTAGGCGATCGACCAGGCGCAGCGTGGATCGTTGCTGCTTTCCCGGACGATCCGCAGCCCGTCGATCCACCCTGGGGAGACCGTCGAGATCTCGTGGCTTCGGGTTCCGGCCGTGCGGAGACCGGCCGAGGCACCGGGCGTGGCCCGGGTGCCGTTTTCACAACCGTCGCAACTCCGCTCCTGTTAATTAATAAGTGCAACAACGCATAAGGTCGCAAACAGGTAGACGCACGGTTCCGGCCGCTTGTTCAGATCTGCCGCTCAGAGGTCGTGATCAAGCGCCCCTGGCCGCCCCCCGGTGAGCACCGCTGTCGGCCTGATATAAGGACACGCCAGGGCGGTGGCATCTATGCGACCGAAACCAAAGAAGTCTAGGTATGCCGCAACAGGCTCACCGTGACCGACGGTCGCAAGCTCGACCAGACCTGCGGCCACGCGGGCGAAGCTGGAGGGCCGCGGCGGCGATGCGCTCGTGGTTACGGCGGGCGTCGGTGCGGTGGCCGGACCAGTCCGTACCGTGCTCGTCCCCCGGACAGGGACCGTGCACGCTCATGGCGTGTGCATGGGCTCAAGTGTGCGGTTTGCCGTTGTCGTCGGTGGTGCGGGCGGGCTCGGGAAGCGGAGCGGCGGCACCGGCCTCCTCCAAGGCCGGCACTTGGGCGTGGTGTCGCGGGCGGGCGATGAGCAGCGTGACGGCCGCGGCGATCAGAGCGCCTGCACCGCCGACGAGGAAGGACCCCGTGTAGGCGTGCTCAGTGGGCAGCGGGTTCGACGCGGTGACCGCTGTGCGCGAGGATGCTGGCGATCACCGGGCTGCCGAGCGGGGAACCCACCGACCGGATGAGGGCGTTGACCCCGGTGGCCTCGCCGGGCTTGGCCGCGCACGAGCAACCGCCGAGCAGCCGTTGGCAGGCAGTTCCTGTCCGTGAGCCGGGGCGTTTGGGAGTGCACCGGGTGTGGAGCCGGCCACCCGGACATCGTCGCTCCACAGCGAGGTGTGCCGGGTCAGGATGCGGCTCAGGCGGAGCACCAGACAAGCGCAGGCGCTTGTTGTAGCCGGAATGGCCGGGCAGGTAGGGGACAGGCAGAGCGGGTGCGCGGGCATGGCGCGGCCGGCGCCGCTCGGAGGTGAGGCCGAGCAGCAGCGACAGCACCGCGAGCGTCACCGGTTCGGTGTCTGCGGCGGCGAGGGTGTTCACTTACGGATTTAGGACACCCTCGCCACCGCTGCGCGGCCGAACAGCTGATTTTTCATCCGTTGGAATCATTGCTCGGGCGCCGGCGGGCCGGCCGGTGACGCCCTTAGCCGAGCGGAATGACCGGCTCTGTCGACCGGCTGGCGTAGAAGCAGCCCGTGGTGGGCAGGCTGCTCGCCGCGGGCGGGGTGGCGCCGTCGTAGATGGCCAGCAGGAAGTTCTGCGGGCACCGCCGGGTGCTGCCGGTGCGGATGCCGAAGTGCAGATGCGGACCGGTCGAGTTGCCGGTGTTGCCGGTCAGCCCGATCTGTTGCCCGGCGCCGACCGACGCGCCGTTGGAGACCGACCACGATGAGAAGTGGCAGTACGTGTAGATGGCCCCGTCGGTTCCCGTCAGGTTCATGCCGCGCCCGCACAGGCTGTCGTCGATGATCGTCACCGTGCCGGCGCGCACCGCGTATGCCGGGGTGCCGGTGCCGACCGGGAGGTCGATCGCGGGATAGTCGTGGTGCGGGTCGTCGTACTCGCTGCGCGGCAGCGCGTTGCGCGGAAGGGGGAGCGAGAACGAGACCGCTCCGGTGGACGAGGTGATCCGGACGGCGTCGGCCACGACGTAGCCGGGCTGGCTGGTCCAGCGGCTGACGCCGACCACGTTGTAGTCGCCGGCGGCCAGGGTGAACGTGCCGAGACTGACCCAGCGGCCACCGTTGGCCCGCTGGTCGACGACCACGGTGCGGGTGCCGTCGGTGGTCGCCACCATGAACGGGGTGGCGCTGTTGTAGCCGGGGTCCGCCGGGTACCAGACCTCGACCAGGTGAGCTCCAGCTGCTGCGATCGACGCCTTGAACCAGGCGGCGTCGCTCGCGACGGCGTTGGGTGTCGCGAACCGGTAGTCCGCGCCGTACCGCTGCGTGGACCATGTCGATGTGCCCCAGTCGGCGCCGGCGATGAATCGTCCGGCGGTGGCGTTGTCGACCGTGGTGGTCGCGGCCGCCGCGGGCGCCACGGTGCCGACCAGAACCAGAGAGGCCGCCACGACGGCGGCCGATAACAGAGTGATGATTTTCACGAGCTGGTCCCTCCGGGGGTTGAGGGGAAGCGCGGGCGAAAATATTTAACCAACATGCGAACATCAATGAAAGATATCTACATAGATCGGTTTCTTGGCCCAGGGGCAGCGGCCGGAGTCCAGACCGGCCAGCCGAGCCCGTTCCTCCGCGATGACGGGGCTCGCGGCCGGCGGCCGTGCGGCGGCCGACCCCGACGTGCCGGCCGGTCACCGCGGTCAGGCGCGCGAGGGTGCGGGCGTCGGTCGGGACGGTCCCGCAACCCAATGGAACGGCGCCGTTTGCCGGCCGGTCTTACGCCCTGCCTACACTCCAGGACGGAATCGCGGTATGGACTGTCGTTCGTAGCCTCTGGGAGGGCATGTGACCAGCCACCGGACCACCCGATTTCCCTTACGCCTCTTAGCCGTCGCACTGGGCATCGCGCTGCTCGTGTCGGCCACCGCGGCGCCGGCTCGATCCACAACCGGCACCAAGCCAGGACTCGACACCGTACTGGAGTGGTTCGACCAGACCAATGCGTCCATGGCCGCACCCACACAGATCACCAACATCCGCACCTGGGTGATCAGCTGGGTCGCCGCCAGTCGCGCGATCGGCTCGCGCAAAGACGGCGTCTTCGCCGAGGCTGCCCTTGCCTCCGCCGTGCACGACTCGCTGGCCTCGATCGTGCCGCACCGCAAGAGCGAGCTCGATGCGGCGCTGAACTCCACCCTCACCCGCCTTCCCGACGGCCCCGCCAAAGCGGGCGGCGTCCAGGCAGGCCGCATCGCCGCCGCCAAGGTCTTGGCCGAACGGGCCGGGGACGGCCTGGACCCGGCCTCGGTCAACGAGCCGTTCACCCCGCCCCCGGCCGCCCCAGGGATCTGGCAGCCCACCCCGCCCGCGTTAAACCCGGCAACCCAGGCTGGTCAGGGCAAGGGCAAGCCCTTCATCCTCGGCCGCTCCGACCGCTTCCGGCCCGGACCTCCCGTGCCCCTCACCTCCGCCCGGTACGCCCGCGACTTCGCCGAGACCAAGGCCTACGGCCGCGCGGACAGCACGGTCCGCACCGCCTGGCAGACCAACATCGCGCTGCTGTACCGGCCGGGGATCCTGTCCAGCTGGACCCAGATCCTGCGCCAGGTCCTGACCGACGGCTCAAACCGCTCGATCCGCGACAGCGCCCGGCTGCTGGCGACCTTCCACGCCGTCACGGGCGATGCCTACAACGCGGTATACGACGCCAAGTACGCCCACCTCTTCTGGCGCCCGGTCACCGCGATCCGGCAGGCCGGCGCCGACGGCAACCCGCGCACCGAGCCGGACCCGACCTGGATGTCGCTCTTCCCCGCCCCCGACAACCCCGAATACCCCAGCGGCCACAACGGCTATGTCGGCGCAGCGGCCACGGTGATGACCACGCTGCTCGGCCCCGCTCCGGCCCGGCCGGTGACGCTCACCTCGCCGGACGCGCCGGGCTTCGCCCGCACCTACACCTCCTGGGCACAGGCCGTCCAGGACGTGATCAACGCCCGGGTCTGGGCGGGCATCCATTTCCGCAGCTCCGACGAGACCGGCATCCGGCTGGGCGAGCAGGTCGCCCGCTACGATCTGGCCCACCTGACCTGGTAGCAAGCCCGTGGACCCCGTCACCGGCGACGGCCAAGGGCGCCACACCTTAACGCTTCTCGTCATGTAGGGGCGTCACGCCACCGGCGTCTTGATGGTCCCGGATAAGGAACTCCACAGTGCCCATCGCGGTGCCCATCCCGCGATGGGCCCTGTGCCCATCAACGTCCTCGAGCTCCTTTGATCCCCCCGTCAGCTTTCGATACCGTGGGGTTGGTGGACTACGGCTACGCGGAGGCCGCGTCGGAGCGGACTCCCTGGTCCAGCAGGGCGTTGATCATCTCCTGGAGTTGGTCGCGTCCGACGGTGCCGAGTGCGCCGGTCAGGGCTTGGGCGAGCTTGTCGAACGGGTCGTCCATCGGCAGCTCCTTCACCTTCTCGGCCAGTTCCTCCACGCTCCACAGCCCGTCTTTGTGGATGTGGCCGCCGAGGGACCAGCCGTGGTTGACCGCGACCGTTCCGCCCCGCACCGACAGCACCTGGCCGGTGAGCGGGCAGGTTGCGCCGGCCAGGTAGGCGGCAACAGGCGCGCTGGCGGCTGGGTGCAGGGGGTCGAACCGGCCCGCCGGCGGTTCCTGGCTCATGCCTGGTACGGCGAGAGTGAGGCGGGTGCGGGCCATCGAGGGCGAGATGCAGTTGACCCGCACGCCGTAGCGGCCGAGTTCAAGGGCGGCCACGGTGGTCAGCGCCGCGACCCCGGCGTTGCCTGCCGCGTAGGAGACCTGCGCGGGCAGCGGGTTGAGCAGCCCGGAGCCGGAGGAGGTGTTGACCACGGCGCGGTCGGCGTGGACCCCTGCCTGATACCGGTCGCGCCAGTGGCGGGCCGCCCAGTGCGTCACCGCGAAGGTGCCCTTCAGCTTGACGGCCACGACGTCGTCGAAGTCCTCCTCCGACAGATCGGTCAGGCCCGTGTTCCGTTCGATGGTCGCGTTGTTGACCACGACGTGGAGGTCGCCGAAGGACTCCAGGGCCGTCTCCACCATGCGGCGGGCGCCGTCCCAGTCGGTGACGCTGTCGGTGTTGGCCACGGCGTGTCCGCCGCGGGCAGTGATCTCTTCGACGACCTTCGCGGCTACCCCGGCGTCGCCCCCGGTGCCGTCGATGGCGACGCCGGGGTCGTTGACAACGATCTTGGCGCCTTCGGCGGCGAAGAACAACGCCTCCTCCCGCCCGATGCCGCGTCCTGCTCCGGTGATGAGGACGACGCGTCCGTACAGACTTCCCATGGATGATCACCTTTCATTTCACTGCAGTCTATGTAGCGATTCACAGTATGCATCAATGCGGAAGATGCAATAAGCTGCCCTGCGTGGTGGAGAAACGCGGACTGCGGGAGCGCAAGAAGCAGCGCACCCGGCAGGCACTGATCGAGGCGGCGGTGCGCCTGTTCGAGGACAAGGGCTACGACCATGTGACCGTGGCCGAGATCGCCGACGCCGCGGAGGTGTCCCCCCGCACCTTCTTCCTCCACTTCCAGGCCAAGGAGGATGTGCTCCTGGCCAATGCCGACGTGCGCGTCGATCTGGCGCTGCAGGCGATCGCCGAGCGCCGTGCCGGAGAACGGCTAGCCGAAGTGCTGGTGCGGGCGATGGACCAGATGATCGCCAACACCTGGGACAGTGACCTCCCCAGCGGGCTCGCGGCACTCCGCGCACGGCTGGCGGCCTCGGTGCCGGCGCTGCAGGCCCGGCTGCTGCAGCGTTACCTCACCGTGCAGGCCGAACTGGCCCAGGCGCTGCAGCGGGCATTCCCCGACAGACTCGACACGATCACCGCCTCCGCCCTGGTCGGCGCGATGGTGGGCGCGATCAGCGCATCCGCACTGACCGCGCTGCAGCGCGGCGACGGACCCGACGAGGTACGGGACGCCATGCGGCAGGCCATGGCCTTGGTGGCGCAATCCGTCACCTGACCCCGTCCATCCCAGCCATGATTCGTTCAGAACTGCGCGATGAGCCGCCAAATCTCCTGTGAGCTGGGATTTCGATGCGCCCCTGCCGGTCCTCCCGGGCCCCATGCCGAGGCCGGTGTAGCTGGTTGATCAGGTGTGTGACCCTGACGGTGACGACACCGACGATGAGGATTGACCGGGCCTCACCCGCCTTGGCCCGTTCGATCAACGCCTCATCCGTCTTGATCTTCGCGCGGGACTGCCGCTCCAACCCCAACCGGAAAGGCGCGCGGCGCGGACCACGCCTACCCAGCCGACGCCGAACCTGATCTCCACCAAGAAGCACCGCAGGTTCTGCGAGTTCGCCGACACCGTGCGCGGCACCGTAGACGCCATCCCTGCAACACGCCTAGACCTTCTGGGGAAAGCCGTGGGCGGCATTCAACCCGCGGACCGGTAGGCCCCCGGACGGCGACAACGCCCGGGACGAGTTCGATCGCCGGGCTCAATCAGCCGGGAGCGACGAATGTCCGCAGATGGCAACGTCCTGATCAGGGTCTGACATCTCAGGCGCGTCGGCGTCAGCGACTTTGCCCTGGTATGTCATCGTGGCCGTTCCACCAGCGCCCCCGCAGACCGTCGCTCGGCCGTCATCGGTAGCCGTCACTGGCCTGGTCGCCGCGCCGTCCATCACACCGATGATCTGGCCGCGGCCCGGCCCCGGTTCCGGACCCTCGATGGATCTTCCATGGGCGGGCGCCGAGCACCACGAAACGCGCGGCGGCGCACCCGCGCCCGATCACCAGGAAAGGCTGGCCAGCGTAGGCATGACCGGCAGGCAACAGACCCCGGCCAAGAGCAGGAACACAAGCAACAGCAACCGCAGGAATGAGAGCGGGAAGGCGTGCGGTGTGCGGCTGAGCGTTGTTCAGATCGCAGGCGGGGCCCTGGCCGCGCTCACCGCCGCCATCGCTGCCTCCACTCTCGGGGTGGCGGGAACGGTGATCGGCGCGGCGGTGATGAGCGTGGCCACCACGGTCGGCACCGACATCTACACCCACTACCTGCGGCGCACCAGCGCCAAGGTCAAGCAGCACAGCACAAGCGGCCGACGGCAGCGCCCGACCAGGTTCGAGGCGGCAGAACAGACGGCCGGGGCGCCCGCCACCGTGCCGCACGCGCCGCGCGGACGGCTGGGCTGGCTTTCCCTGGGAGCGGCCGCCGCACTGGTGTTCTCGATCAGCTTCGGCGGCGTCCTGATCTACCAGGTTCTCGCCGGGCATACCGTGGCCGACCAGGTGAACGGCACGACCGGCAAGAAGGCCCAGCGCGGCAAACGGCACGGCCCCACGGAGCGGCGTGCCGAGCCCGCCGTGCGCTGGCAGCAGCAGCCCCGCTCGGCCACGCCGACGGCTTCCGGTTCCCCACCGGCCTCCCCGTCGCCCACGCCGTCTGCGACCGGTACGCAAGCCACTCCCACCCCTGACCTGAGCAGCGGCACGGCGTCCGTCACGCCCGCACCCACAGGCAGCCCGTCGGCGACCGCCGGCCCTGAACAGCCGACAGCCACACCGCCCACCGTGGCGACCTCTGAACAGCCGCCGCCGAGCGCGCTTCCCTCCCCGGCAGCCGAAACCGCCTTGCGATAGGGGGCTCGATCCCAGCCGGCTACAGCACACCGGCGCCGGACAAAGGATCTTGGCGAGCACGGCGAAGATCCGCTCTGGTCAGCGGTGCACGGCCAGATCGGCGCCAGGGACGAATCTATGCACGGAGAGCGCGTCCCCGCAGGTACGGCGCAGGCCGGAAAGCTACCGTTCCTGGAACCGGAAATCTGTACTCGCCACGGTAGACATTTGCGCGTGTGGGCGCTAAGGTTTCTGACATCGCAAGGAACGGATCCACCGGGCAGCAGAAAGTAGTTACTGGCATCACGACGAACTGCCCGGAATGAGGATGAAGTTGGTTGGTTGAGGCAGAAGGTCGGACGTGACGGGCCAGCGCAGTAGATGGGGCCCTGATCGTGGACGCGCTGCCGAAGAGGAAGTGGACGCCACGTCCAGAAGATAGGGAAGGGAGTGTTGAACGCCATCGAAGGATCGCCCGTTGCCGGCTGAGTTCCGCCGCTCGGGTACCGCAGTTCCACAAGATTGGAAGGTGGTCTACGGTCACGCATCCGCGATCCCCGCATCAGCGCCGCTCAGTACGGCGGATGCGGACGACAGTAAGCCGGCCGGATGGCCGGTAGATGGTGTTGAACCTCTTCGGGGCCCCGGCGCAACAGGCGCCGGGGCCCCCTGTTCGCATGATGAAAGGCATCTATGGATCAAACCCACCCACCCCGCGCCCGTCGCGGTGGCAAGCAGGCGTCGCCCGCCGGTGCCGCAGACAGCGGTACGCACAGCGTCACGGGCAGCGCCGCGGCCGGTGCCGCGCACAGCGCCGAGGACCGGTTCGACGATGAGGACTATCCCGCCTACAGCATGGGCATGGCCGCCGAGATGCTCGGGGTCACCCCGACGTTCCTGCGGGCCCTGGGCGCCGCCCATCTGATCGAGCCGAAACGTTCCAGCGGCGGCCACCGCCGCTACTCCCGCTACCAGTTGCGCCTGGCAGCCAGGGCCCGGGAACTCGTCGATCAAGGCACCCCTGTGGAAGCCGCCTGCCGGATCATCATCCTGGAAGACCAGCTCGCCGAGGCGTTGCGCATCAACGCCGAATACGAACGCGAGCGCACGGCCGGAAACTGACACGGCGGCTTCGTTACCCTGCGGCCTGGTCTTCGACCGCGCTGACCAGGCCACACCGCATCCCATCAGCCGCGGCCCCGGCCACAACCCTCGGCAGAGCCCCGGGCTCGCAACCTTCAACGGCGAGTCGGATTCGCCGGCCGTCTGCAGCGATGCCGCTGACCGAGGCGCTCGCCTCCTGCACGAGCTGGATGGCCTCCTCCACCGACCCCTCGGCCTGGAACGCGGTCCACAGGCCGACGATCGTCAAGATGCGCTCCAACCGGGCCGGGATGTGCGACAAGACCAGGTTGCGCCCTGTTCCCGGCTTTGGTCTCCAGCCGCTGAACCGCGACGCCGGGGTGCCACTGCATCGGCAGACTGAGGCGTCCATCCGCGCAAGCATCCGGGCCGCCGGCTGCAAGCGGGCGCGTCGCTGCCACCCACCCGCACCCTCGCGGCCGGCCTCGGGGTTTCCCACGGGGTCGTGGAGGCCTACCACCTACCTCGACGGGCGTGGCGTGCCGGAACTGCACGAGGCCCTGTGCGACTACCTCAACCGGGTGCGCGGCACATCGGCCGTCCCCGGCAACGTGGTGATCTGCAACGGCTATGGGCAGGACATCTCGCTGCTGATCCAGGTGCTCGTCCAGCACGGCGCCAGGCGGATCGCCCTGGAAGACCCGTCGTCCAACGACGACGCCCGGGTGCTGGCCGGTGCCGCCGGTCTGGACGTGGTCGGCATGGGTCCGGACGGCGTTCAGGCCGATGCGCTCCATCGGGCCGACGCCGATGGGGTCGTGCTCACGCCGTCGCACCAGTGGCCCACCCGAGGGAGTGCGGTCGGCTGCGGCTCGGCCGGCTGGTGGTGCCTCCCCAACTGGTCGCCGACGTCGCCGCGGCAAAGGTGCTCGCCGACCGCGGTTCGCCGGTCACTGACCAGTTGACGTTCGCCGACTTCCTCGCACGCGGCGAGTTCGACCGCCACCTGCGCCGGATGCATCCGATGTACCGCCGCCGTCGACGTGGCCTGCTGATCAGCGTGGGCGGCTGAGGGCGGCCTCGGCCAGATCCGTCCATTTCTCGGCCGAGGAGTGGGGCACGACCACCCAGTCCTTTATCACCCTGCCCTGCCCCGAGGGGTCGAACAGGGACGCCCCGGCCAGCTGGAGCGCGGCTGTGTGTTCGGGGGTGTCCCTGACCAGCCGGAACACCATCGCACCGTCGCGCTGCAGGCTTGCGAACACCCTCCCCGCCTGATCTTTGAGCGCGGGACTCCCCATCATCGTGGAGATCCGTACACCCAGGTCGGCCAGCTCGGCGCCGACCTGCTTGAAATCCTCTTCCGCGCTCATCGTCAGTCGGTCCCAAACTCCATGGTGGCGTGGTCGAATAGCTCGTCGTGGTCGGGGCTCTTCCCGCGTGACGCGTTCGCCTCGGCCCCGCCTTCGGGCAGAACGGCGATCAGGCTAGTCGTCCGGGCGGCACCGATCAAGACCGGATGCGAGGTGCCGACCACGCCGAGCCCCGCCGCCGGTCCTCGACCATGTGCGATAGATCACCATCAACGCCGGCCAGGGCAAATGTGAAGATCAGTGGTAAAAGACAACCTGTCAGTCGTTCAGAGTCATCAGGTCACCGGTGGCGCGATGCAGGTCGGCGTCCTTGGCTGCCTCTTCCAGCGCGGCCATGGCCCTGACGAGAGCTTGGCCCGCCTCGGCGGCCTCACCTGGGCCACGCCTGGGGTTGGCAGCTGTCGGGGCGGCAGCGGCCATCGCGGACAGGGCGGCGGCGACCAGGCGCATCGTGCGGATCAGCGTGTCTCGCCCGAGCCGTTGCGCTTGATAGGGCAGGGGAAGTCCAGAGTTCCGAGCACGCCCGACCAGCCGGGTGGCCCGCCAGGAGATGAGCGCCAGTTCGCCGGCCGCCGGCAGTTGATTCCGGCGAAGGCCATGAGCGCGGTCTGGGTGATGTCGTCGTGGACCTCGCGGGGCTCAGTGTTCCGCGTGGCGGCGGCCCGCGGTATGCGTCTTCGGCGCGCCAGGCGTGCGCCTCGACCACCCCGACCAGTGCGTGCGACATCTGCATCGCCATGTACTTCCGGTCCGTCTCGGGGTCTGCACGATCATCCCGAACGGTGCCGGCATGGCGGCCAGTTCCTCCAAGAGGATGACGGTGTCCAGATACTCGCCTGGCCTATTGGCTGCCACCACAGTCGACCTTTCCTCCGATACCCCGCGAACACCGCTGAGCTATGGCTGCCCCGCTGTCAGACCCCGAGATCATGTAGCTCAGCCTGGTAATCGGTGTCGTCATGGCGTGCCCGTTGTACCCGGGCCGCCCAGTCCCCTTCGCGCCTGGCCGTGCGGGCGTCAACGGTGCGGCTCTCAGACCGGGCAAGAGAGGTGAGCAGTGCTTCCCGCAGCTCGAATTGGATCGTGTCGAGGACTGCTCGAAGGGCCAGTCGCTCGTGCTCGCGAAGGAACGCCTCATCGGCGCGCCGCCGCTCTCGCGTGGCCGGATCGTCGAGGTGGGCAACCTGCCTGGCGAGCTCGTTAACCCGATCTGTCGCGAAGTCGGTCCGCCTGCCGTCACCGGAGGCGTCGAGGGCCTCATCCATCAGGGAGAGCAGGTGACGCGAAGCGGTGCAGGGGTCGTCCGAGTCGGGGTGACACGCTCGTACAGCTCCTTCTGGCAGAAAACCCGGACCGGGAAGCTGGGAGGCGTGGTCGTGGTGCCCCGATTCGTCGTCCGTCCGGTTGCCGCGCTCCATAGCGCCGTCTGGGCCTCCCGAAAACGGGGAGGTGGTGGTTTCGCCGTAAATGCGCCGGATCGCCGAGAGCACGGTGTGAATTGCCGGCGTCGCGCCCGCCGATCAGCACGTTGAGGCCAGGGGAGAACGCGAGGTTCAGCCCTTGCCGAGAATTGCCGAGCGTGTGGACGGGCGAACGCCCTTGGGAGACGCTGACGTAGTGACGGACGAGCGTTGCATTCATGACCTCATCTTGGGCCAATGCGCTGACTGTGCGCCGATCCCTCGGGGCCTTACCAAGATTGTCTACGTGACGAAGGGCGGCTCAGTCTTCCACCGCCACCCGGACTGTTCGGCCTTACTGGAAGGGCAACGAAAGGCTTCACGATTCGGCCAGCAGATCCATGATCCCTTACCGGTCGCCCTGCGTGACGCTCAATCGGCTGGACGCGGCGCGTGCATCCCATGTTGCTGCGAAGGCTGGCGTCGTCGCCAGCTGAATCGCCCAGGATTCGGTGGAGATTCAGGGGTGCCGATGACGGCTGGTCCATCGTCAGCTCGTCCAGTCCCACACCTAGGCCTCAAAGAGACCTGGACCGGTTCCGTTACCTGATGGATGAGCTCGTGGCAGGTCTGGCAGGTGGTCCAGTCCATGACCCTCGACTACTTCGGTGCCGTAACTGTCCAGGGCGGCTGGCCCAGCGGCGGCACGGTGCAGTACTGCCCAGGCCAGGACACGCGGGACGTGTGTCGGGCACTGTCTACCCCACCTCCCACCTGACCCCCCGATTCAACACCGACGGGTGGACCCGGAACTACTTCGACAACAGACAGGTCAGGGTCAGGTCGATCGCCACCGGCGACGTCCGCGGCACGGGCAGGCAGCAAATGGCCATGATCATCAGTAAGTACATGTCCGACGGTCAGGAGGAGTCCCCGTACCTTTGGCTGCAGGACGACCTGAAGCAGCAGCCGACGACGCGCGATGACAGCCTGTGGGCCTGGGGCGCTCTGTGCACCCCCGAGAACCGCGACCAGCCCAAACGCAATCCCATGTAACTGGCTGGGACCAGTCTTACCGACACCCCGCCTCGCCGCGGATGCGTCCGCGGCCGACGGGGTCGGCGTCGGGCTGTGGGCTGGCGCGGGTCTGCTGTGGTCTCACGTTGGCGGGTCGTACACCAAGAGGCACCCTGAGGTGCCCCGGATCTTCCGGACAGGTCCCCAACTAAGGTTGAGGGAGAACCGGAAGGGAAGGCTGTGGCGGGGCGTAACCGACGATTCAGCCAGGAGTTCAAGGACGAAGCCGTCCGCATGGTGC
>NZ_VJYI01000002.1 GCF_008065375.1 Nonomuraea sp. SYSU D8015 | reverse complement strand
GGACATCCGCGACTGGATGGATCAGTGGAACGACGACCCCAAGCCGTTCGTCTGGACCAAAACCGCCGAAGAGATCCTGGAATCCCTCGCTAAATATTGCCGACGAATTTCAGGCGCATGACACTAGATCGCCCCACCACGAAGAGTAGAGATGCGGTCGGGCAGCCTTCGATCAACCCTCATCCAGCACGCGTAAGGAGCGAAGGCCGTTCCAAAGCCATGGGCGAATTTTGACTGGCTGCGCGGTACACATTCTGCTGGACCGCTTCGGTCGGCTAGCGGCCGATGCATCGGAGACCTTGATCAGATGCGGCCACAGTGGGCCGCAGCCCGGCCAACGCGTCCTGGACCGTCCGGACGGCCTGTCCCCCGCAGGCGAACTCCAGCGGATCGTACTCGAGGACCAAATGCCGCTGCAGGATTACGGCTGCTTCCTCCCCGAAGACCCCTTCGCCCTGCCGCCCACCTCCCAGGCCTGACTCCCAGGAACCGCCTCCACGGAGCAGCCGAGCAGCGCCGACACTCGTTTATCACTGGCCTGGATCGCACTTGCGTGTCGAGACATGCTTCGTGGCTTTGGTCGCGTCGTTTGCGATGGGAAGGATTTCCTCGGCGGCCAGCGCATACCCGCGATTCGGGTCATTCGGCTCCGCAGCGATAACCATCCCGGCGACCGTGCCGCCTTGAACGATCAGCGGAGCGCCACTCATACCCACGCGCACGTCGGCGGTGAGCGCGAGCACCATCCTGGTGACCTGATGTTTCTTGTATATGTCCGGGCCTTCCGCCTCGATACGATCTTCGATTTTGATCGGCTGTGCCACAACGTTTTTTGCGCCCTTCGGATAGCTGAGCACGCGGGCATCGCCGAGCGACCCCCAGGGGATGCGTAGCGAAAGCGTGGGCACCGGGGTGATGCGCAGCGGAGGCGCAGGCAGATCTGGTACGTACAGGACCGCGACATCAACATCAGAATCAAAGGCCACAACACGGCCTTCATATACCTCGCCGTCGGCAGTGGTGATGAGGGGAGACACCGGGATGACACCGGCCACCACATGCGCCACAGTCACCACCCGCTGAGGGGCGTACACAAATCCCGTCCCCTCGATTTTCTTGGAACACGACGGCGCCACTCCCGAGAGATGCACCACGCTCTGCTCCCCGCCGCCAGTCTTCGGCGGACTGCCACCTCACTGGCGGACGCGGAAGAACGGACGGGCATCGGCGAAGGAGGCGGTGTGGTCGAGCATCCGACCAGGGCGAGAACGAAAGGTAACCAGACCCAGCGCATCAGGCTCTCCACTTCCTCTTGGGACACGTGTGCCCTGAACGGACTCTCAGCCCCGGCCACGATGACATGCACTGCATTCCGCGACACACATTCGATCAAGGTATCGACGCCAGATAGCGACCATGTCACGCTCCGCCTGAACCGGGTCCGTCAACTCATGCCACCCGATCTCCCGCGAAGTGGGGCCCTGCATGCACGTCCCTGCTGCCCACGTCGGGGCGTTTGCTATTCAGTGGTCCATACCGCCAGCAGCCGCTCCGCTGTCGCCTCCACGGTCAACTCCGTGGTGTCCAGCCACAGATCAACCCCGGCCATCGATTCCTGCTCCTGATGGAGCATGGCGAACTCATTCCAGGTGATGTAGACCGGTCGCCCCACAGCACGATCACGAGCCTTCCCATACGCCACATGCAGATGCACCACGAGGAGACTGTCCAGCGACGCCCGGTACACGGGAAGCGTCTCCCCATTCAGGACGTCGGCGATGACGACATCTATCCCTGCAGTGACAAAGTTCTTGGCCAGACTGCTGGCATTGATCGCGCTGAGCCGCCGCTGCCGTCGCCCCTCCGTGCCCTCCCAAGGAGCGGCGGCGCCGGCGACCACGAGCTGGCGCACATCGTCTACGTCGATGAAGGCGCATCTGGTGCGCGTACCCGCCAGGCGTCGCCCCAAGGTGCTCTTGCCCGCTGCCGGCGGACCGGACAGCACCAGGACTCGCATGATGATCTACTACCCGCGCCCAAGGGGCACACTGTCGTCAGAACAACAAAAACGCCCCGGAGCGATCTTCGCTTCGGGGCATCTTGGCTCTTCAAGACTGGTGGTCAGGGGCAGGGTCGAACTGCCGACCTTCCGCTTTTCAGGCGGACGCTCGTACCAACTGAGCTACCTGACCCAGAGCGGTCCTGACGGGACTTGAACCCGCGACCTCCACCTTGACAGGGTGGCGAGCACTCCAAACTGCTCTACAGGACCTTGCGTGCCGTTCTGTTTGCGCTCGCTTAGCTTACCAGCTCTGCGGTGGTCTTCGACCAGCCGTTTTGCGGTGCGCTAAGCGCTCGCGGTGCCCCCAACGGGATTCGAACCCGTGCCGCCGCCTTGAAAGGGCGGTGTCCTAGGCCGCTAGACGATGGGGGCTCAGGATTCCCTGTCGCCTTCCGTCGGAGACCTCTGAAGCATAGGGGACGATCGCCCCTGATGCCAAAGTGGCGGACCGGCGGCCGGCGTTGCAGTGCCAGTGACCGGTCCCGTTGGCGACGGGGCGTTCGTTGGCGCTGGGGAAATCATACGTTGTGGGTTGGGCTCCACGTGACGCTGGATGTACACCGACTGCTCCCCCAGGCCGCCCAGTGTGATGTCGTCCCAGGCCTGCAGGCGTTTTGTCGCCCTGTCGAAGTACAGGACCGAGGCCTGGACCGGCGTGGGCTGGGCGTGTTCAAGGGCGCGCAGGCCGGCGCCGCCCGTCGAGCCCTGGATGAGCATGCGGGTGCCGGTCGGGAACATGGTCGTCTTGCGCTCGTGGGTGTGGCCGGTGAGGATCATGGGGGTCGCGCCGGAGAAACCGCGGGCGACGTGCGGGTCGTGGACGGCCACCACGTCGGCCTTGCCGACGTTGCTGAGGTGGGATCGGGCGAATTGTTCGAGAGTCGCCGGGTTCGAGTCGACGGGTACGGACTTGTCCGGGGTGAAGCGGGGATCGCCCAGGCCGTAGATCGTCAGGCCCGCCACCGTCCGGGCCTTGTTGTCCAGGACGACGGCGTTCTTCTGCCCCTCCACGGCCTTCTGGGTGGTCATGGAGTCGTGATTGCCGCGTACGTACACGTACGGGACGCCGAGGCGGCCGATCTCGTCGACGAACTTGTTCTCGGCCTTGGTGCCGTGGTCGGAAATGTCGCCCGTGTCGACGATCAGATCCACGGCGAACTGGTCCTTGAGTGAGCGGATGACGTTCCAGGCGATCGGGTTGATGTGGATGTCGGAGACGTGAAGGACCCGGATGGAGTTCGGATCGGCCTCGTACAACGGGAGTGTCGACACCGTGTCGTACAGCTTTGAGACGTTCGTCACAAGTTTGGTGAGCTGCGACCGGTACGACTCGAAGCGCGTCACGATCGACTCCGCGCTGCCCACGAGGGACGGCGCCGCGGCGACCAGGCCCGAGTAGCGGGGCTCGACGAGCGAGTTCGGGCGGAAGGTCAGGGCGGCGAGCGCCCCGGTCCCGGCGAGGGCCACGGAGGCCGCCAGGAGGCCCAGCATGGCCACGCGCGGGCGCCGGTAGACCATCAGGACCGCGATCAGCGCCCCAGCGCCGGCACAGAGCAGCGAGCGGATGACGAGCTCCCGCACGCCATCGAGCAGGTCGCTCTCGATGAGCTCGGGGAGCCGGTCGGCCAGGCGCGGGTCCTCGAAAAATGCCTTGGCGCGCTCCTGGTCGATGTTCTCGAGTGTGATCCGGAGCCGGAGCGGGGCGTCGTGCGTGCGGAACGTGAGCGTGCCGAGCGGACTGGCGTCCACGACCGTCTCGCCGTTCCAGGCCGGCCTGAGCGACATGCCGGTCTCGACGGGGCCGACCTGGGCTCGTACGGTGCCGCTGAGGAAGATTCCCAGCCAGGCGCCCGCGGCGGCCACGACAAGCACGGCGATCACCCTTGCCGCCCTAGACCGGATGATTGCCTTTGACCTGTGGACGAGCTTCATACGGTTTCTTGCTTACCTGACCGTCGGGGCAGAATGGCAAGTGTGATCGAGGTATCGCGGGAGAAGTTCGAGGAACTCGTTGCCGAGGCATTGGACACGATTCCCGCCGACCTCACCGCCGCCATGAGCAATGTCGTCGTCGTTGTGGTCGATGATCCGCCGGAGCCCCACCTGCTCGGCTTGTACACCGGTGTCCCCCTCACGGAACGCGGCGACTGGTACTCAGGAGTCCTGCCCGACCGGATCGAGATCTACCGCAATCCAATATGCGAGATTTGCGATACGGAGGACGATGTGATCGAGGAGGTCCAGATCACGGTCGTCCACGAAGTCGCGCACCACTTCGGCATCGACGACGCCAGGCTCCACGAGCTGGGGTGGTAACCCTTTGCTTTTGATTGACTTCTTTGGGTTGCGGCTTGCCATGGTGATCGGGCACCTTAGGTGACATAGCGAGCACCCTGAGTCAGGCACATCGGAGTCCAATGGGGGCCATGCGGGCGCGACGGCCGCCGGGACGGCATCGACGTGCGGAAGCACAGCAAGCGACATATCGGGAAGTCATCGCCATCAGGGAGTTCCGGGCCCTCTGGTACGGCCAGGGCCTGTCCCTCCTCGGCGACCAGCTGGCGCAGGTGGCGCTCGCGGTGCTGGTCTACAACCGCACCCAGTCGCCTCTGGCCACGGCCGGGGTCTATGCGTTGACCTACCTCCCGTCGATCGTCGGCGGACCCCTGCTGGCAGGGTTGGCAGACCGGTTCGCGCGCCGCGGCGTCATGCTGGCCTGCGACCTGATCAGGGCCGTGCTGGTGGCAGCCATGGCGGTGCCCGGCATGCCGTTCTGGGGGCTGTGCGCGCTGGTCTTCCTCGTGGTGCTGCTCAGCGCGCCGTTCTCGGCCGCCCGGGCGGCGCTGCTGCCCGAGATCCTGGAAGGCGACCGGTACGTCATCGGCTCGGCCCTCCAGAACATGACGAACCAGGCCGTGCAGATGGTCGGTTTCGCGGCCGGCGGAGCGCTGATCGCCACGATGGGCCCGTACCGCGCGCTGGCCATCGACGCGGCCACGTTCCTCGGCTCCGCGCTGATCCTGGTCTCAGGCGTGCGCCGCCGCCCCGCCGCGGGCCTCGACGACGACTCCAAGCCGTCCATGTGGACCATGACCAGGGCCGGCGCCAAGCTCGTCTTCGGCTCGAAGAAGCTGCGGACGCTCGTCCTCTTCGCCTGGTTGTGCGGTTTCTACGTGCTTCCCGAGGGCATCGCCGTGCCGTACGCGATCAAGCTGTACACGGGCACGCTGCCCGTTCCCGTGATCACCGGGCTGCTGATGGCCGCGATGCCGACCGGGACGGTCGTGGGGGCCTTTCTGTTCAGCAGGTTCGTGTCACCGGCCCGCAGGATGCGGCTCATGGGGTGGATGGCCATGCTGAGCTGCGCGCCGCTGGTGGTGACCGCGATGCGGCCGCCGCTGGCCATAGTGCTGGCAGCGTGGGTTCTGTCGGGGATCGGCGGGGCCTACCAGCTCGCGGCCAATGCCGCCTTCGTCCAGACCGTACCGGCCGAACGTCGCGCGCAGGCGTTCGGCCTCGTGCAGGCGGGGCTGATGGCCTCGCAGGGGATCGCGATCCTGGTGGGCGGGTTCGCGGCGGAGAGACTCGGTCCTGAGCCGGTGGTCGCGCTGGCCGGCATCACCGGGGTCACCTGCGCGGCCGTGCTCGCCATGATCTGGACCGAGTCTCGGGGGGACAGGTCCGCCCGGGTGCGCGCCCGGGCCGTGGCCTGATCACGCCTGGGGCTTGTGCTCGCCGCTCCAGTCCGTGTGCGTCCTGCGGTTCTGCTGCTTGCTGATCAGGTCCTGCACGATGGAGGTGTCGCTGTGCTCGTCCGGCATGAGGAGCCAGCCGATCGCGTACACGCCGACGCCGAGGCCGCCGAACAGCGTCGCGATCGCCAGCGCGATCCGGATCAGGTTCGCGTCGATGCCGACGTACTCGCCGATGCCGGAGCAGACACCCGCGACGATCCTGCCCTTCTCCGTCCGGCGCAGCTTCTTGACGTTGTGCTCGTGGTATTCGCTCATGTCTCAAGACTGCCCCTGCGCCCGGTATTCGCACATCAGGATTCCCCCTGGTAGAACCCTGGTAGTCCCTTATGTGAGGCCTTATGTGAGGAGAGGACCCGCGATGGACGATCTGCTGCGCCTGGACGAGCGGCTCGACGCCGACCAGCGGTTGATCCGCGACACGGTCAGATCGTTCGTCTCCGACCGCATCCTCCCGTACGTGGGCGACTGGTTCGAGAAGGGCACCTTCCCGGCGCGCGAGCTCGCGCCCGAGCTGGGCTCGCTCGGCCTGCTGGGGATGCACCTGCAGGGGTACGGTTGCGCCGGGACGGACGCGACCTCGTACGGCGTGGCGTGCCGGGAGCTGGAGGCGGGCGATTCCGGGCTGCGTTCGTTCGTGTCCGTCCAGGGTTCGCTGGCCATGTTCCCGATCTGGCGGTACGGCTCTGACGAGCAGAAACAGGAGTGGTTGCCGCGGATGTCCGCCGGTGAGGCGATCGGCTGCTTCGGCCTGACAGAGCCGGACCACGGGTCCGATCCGGGAAGCATGCGGACGTACGCCAAGAAAGACGGATTCGACTGGATCCTGAACGGCTCCAAGATGTGGATCACCAACGGCTCGATCGCCGACGTGGCCGTGGTGTGGGCGCAGACCGACGAGGGCATCCGTGGCTTCGTCGTCCCCACGTCCACCCCCGGCTTCTCCGCCCCTGAGATCCACAAGAAGCTGTCCCTGAGGGCCTCCGTCACCTCCTCCCTCTACTTCGACGACGTCCGCCTGCCGGCATCCGCCGCGCTCCCCGGGGTCGTCGGCCTGAAAGGGCCGCTCTCGTGCCTGTCGGAGGCCCGTTTCGGCATCATCTGGGGCGTCGTGGGCGCCGCCCGCGCCTGCCTGGAGGCGGCCGTCGAGTACGCGAAGACGCGCATCCAGTTCGACAAGCCGATCGGGGCGTTCCAGCTGACCCAGGAGAAACTGGCCTGGATGTACGTCGGCGTCGCCCAGGCCGGCCTCACCGCCCTGCACCTCGGTGAGCTGAAGGACGCGGGGCGGCTGGAGCCGCGGCAGATCAGCTTCGGCAAGCTGGCCAACGTACGGGCCGCGCTCGACATCGCCCGCCAGGCCCGCTCGATCCTGGGCGGGAACGGGATCACGCTGGAGTATCCGGTGATCAGGCACATGAACAACCTGGAGTCCGTGCTGACGTACGAGGGCACTCAAGAGATCCACACGCTCGTGCTGGGCGAGGCGCTCACCGGGATCGCCGCCTACCGTTGAGCCGGTCGAGGCCGCACCTTCCACCGTGTCCGCATGCCCGCCGACGTCTCCCCTGAGCCGGACCTGGGCCTGAGCATCGTGCCCTGGTTCGCCGCGGAAACCGGAGGGTGCCTCGATCCGTTAATGTGAGGGGCGGGAACCGCGTCGCGTACTGGGCGGTAATCTCTGTACTCTTGCTGTACATGGGGGCGTTAGCTCAATTGGCAGAGCTGCGGACTTTTAATCCGTAGGTTCCGGGTTCGAGCCCCGGGCGCCCTACCACTCCTCAGCCCTTTGACCAGGGGCTTTATCCCTCCCCCAGAATCCTCAGGGTCGCCAGAACCCTCATGGGAGACCGAGGGGAGACCGCCAGTTTCGGACGCTGCTCGGGGAACGATCGCCGCGAGCGCCTCCGCCATCTCGTGCGCCAGCTCCGGCAGCACGCTCGTGTGGGTGTTTTCGGTGATGTTGGTCGAGCTGTGCCGCAACATCGCGGAGACCATCTTGGTGTCGCCGCCGGCGGCATACGCTAGCGTCGCCGCGCAGTGGCGAAGATCATGCAACCGGATCGGTGGCAGTCCCGTCTGATAGGCCAGTTGAGAGAACAGCTCGCTGACCCACGCCGGGTGCAGTTCGGAGCCGTCCTCATGGGTGAAGATGCGGCCGGTGTCCTGCCTGCGTTGGAGGATGGGTGAGCAGCGTCGTCAGCGCGACAGCCAAATGACCACGCGCGACTTCCGGGCGAGGCTCGTAGACGTCCCCGAGCATACGCAGCGATGGATGCGCGCACAGATTCCGGTCCTCCCGGATGCGCTCCAGCTCACGCGAGCCGATCGAGTCGATGAGCTCGAACTCCACGGCCTTCTCCAGCAGACTCGCCTCAATCGCCTGCATGGCCCGCACGCCCTCCTTCGTCAGCCCTTTCTTCTGGGCCTCGGTAAGAGTGGTGCGAAAGAAGACGGCCTGGCCGTCGCCGTCATCGGCCAGGCGCACGAGCTTGGTGATGATGTCCGCGGTGACCGCGCTCCAGGTCATGGTGATGCATGCGCGAGTAGCGCCGGCGTTGTAGCAACGCCAGGCCTCCTCGGCCAGCGGCCGTACATCTGGGCTCCACACCTGACCGATCAAGCTCTCTACGTCTGCCACCGCGCCATTTTTCACCCGAGCGCGCTGCGCAAGGGGCATCTTCTGGCATTACGCCCTGATCCGTGATGTTGGGGTGCCGGTAAGAACGCTGTTATGAGCCCCGAACGGGCTGATCTGGGCTGGTGAGAGGCAGGAAGCAGGCTCTCGGTCAGCTCGATCGGTTAGTCCTCAGCGAGGTTGATCATGCTCCAGGAGCCTTGGCGGCTGTGATGCGGGTGGAGTACACCCGGTAGGCCTTGCGCGCGGCCGCGTCGGCGCCTGCCGCGAGGGCGACGCTTTGCTCCAGCGCGGCGCGGTGGGTCGCCCGGTCCTGCCACAGCACGATGGCGGTACGCAGCCGGTTCTCCCGCCGGCGCGGATCCCTTGATCACGGCCCGGTCCCACCTGTCAATGACGGGGCCGTGATCAGGGAAGCGCGCTGACGGTCAGGCGCAGGTGTAGCCGGACGGCAGGGCGGTGTTGCCGTTGGGCCTGCTTGCTTGGAAGCCGAAGCCGGTGGTGCCGGCTCCCGGCGCGAGCGTGCCGTTGTGGCTGACACTTCTGGCCGTGACGGTCTGGCCGCTGATGGTGATGGTGGCGTTCCACGAGCCGGTCAGGGTGTGCCCGGCCGGCAGGGTGAAGGTGACGGTCCAGCTGGTGATCGTCGAGGTGCTGGTGTTGGTGATGGTCAGCGGCTGGATCACATACCCGTTCCCCCACTGGGACTGCACGGTCGGGGTGGCCGAGCAGGCACCGGTCGTGCCTCCCTGAGTGGTGATCTGGACGGTGTTGGAGACCGGTGAGACGTTACCGGCGGCATCGCGCGCCCGGACCTGGTAGCGGTAGGTGGTGTTCGCAGTCAGGCCCGTGTCGGTGAACGAGGTCGTGGCCGAGGTGCCGACCTGGGTGAACGTGCCGCCCATCGCGCCGGGAGCGCGCAGGATGTCATAGCCGGTCACACCGGTGTCGTCAGTGGAGGCCGTCCAGGTCAGGCTGGTGCCGGTTGTGGTGGTGCCCGAGGCGGTGAGCCCGGCCGGGGCGGTCGGCGGCGTGGTGTCGCCTCCGGTGGCGGCCGTGGTGAAGGTGGCCGGCGCGGAGTTGCCCGACAGGTTGCCCGCGCCGTCACGCGCCCGTACGTACACCTGGTATTGGGTGTTGGCACTCAGCCCGGTCAGGGTGATCGAGGTGGTGGTGGACTGGCCAAGCTGCGGGTCGGTGGCGCCCTGCTCCCGGTAGACGTTGTAGCCGGCCAAGCCGGAGCCGCCCTGGTCGGTGGACGCGGTCCAGGTCAGCGTGGCACTGGCGGCGGTCACGTTGGACGCGACCGGGGTGCCTGGCGTGGTCGGCGGCGTGGTGTCGGTCGGACTGGTAGTCAAGCCGAAGAACTCGATGGCGTAGAGGGCCATACCGCTCTGCGGAAGAGCATGCCCGGCGCCCTGGATGCTGTACGCCTCCACCTGCACGGTGCCCGACAGATTGGCGTACCGGCTGCGGTTCCAGTTTGCCTGCGGGGTGTCGGTGCTGGTCGGGGTCTGGCTCAGCCCAAACACATTGGTCCACTGCTCGATCGACTCTCGCAGCAGCGAGTAGGGCA
Source organism: Nonomuraea sp. SYSU D8015 (assembly GCF_008065375.1). GTDB lineage: Bacteria > Actinomycetota > Actinomycetes > Streptosporangiales > Streptosporangiaceae > Nonomuraea. Next base: position 1,250,758 of record NZ_VJYI01000002.1, on the reverse strand, counting down.
CGAGGGTGTCGCCGGTGCCGTGCCACAGCTGCATGCGCGGGCGGGGGCCGGAATATCCCGGGTACGCCTGGCGGACCGCATCGCCCCACTGCTGGGGTGTTCGGTCCATGCTCCCGCCGGTGCACCTGCTGCTTCCGGGCGGGAAGTCGGAGGCGCCGGCGAAGCAGTTGAAGGGCACACCCATGAATGAGGCCCCTGCCTTGAACACGTCCGGGTAGACGGCGAGCATGTGCTGGGTCATCATGCCGCCGGACGAGCTTCCAGTGGCGTAGACACGGTTCGGGTCTCCCTGATGGTTCCGCTCGACATAGTCGATCATTGAGGTGATCGAGACCGGATCGCTGCCGCCGCCGCGCTGCTTGGCCGCGTCCGACCAGGTGTCGAAGCAGTTGCCGAACCCTGCCGACTGGGTGGCGGTCGGGTAGATGACGATGAAGCCATATCGATCCGCCAGCGAGGCGAACTCACTGCCCTGGTAGAAGCCGGGACCGGAGCCGCCGCAGCCATGCATCGCAACCACGATCGCCGGCGAGGCCGGGCGCGAGTCCGGCACATAGACGTGCATCCGCATGTTGCCCGGGTTGTTGCCGAAGCTGGTCACCTCCACCAGGGTGGCGGCGACGGCCGGCGATCCGAGTACCACGGTCATGACGGCAAAGAGCGCCGCGGCGCAGGCACTAGCCAGCACCGTGGTCAATCGTGTCATTCGCGCTCCTCCTCTCCATATCCGCGGCGCGCCGCGGATCGGTCCGCCGCGTATTGACCTCGGTCGCTGGAAAATAGAAGGGCCACAATCCACCGTCAATGCACGCTTGGTGCGCATGTCCGCCGGTTCATCTGGCAGAGAGCTGTTTCCCCTGGTTATCAAGTAACTTGTTATCAAGGTCCTTGATAGGGGTGTGGGAAACTTACATTGGGGCCCGTTCCGACGGGGCGCGATATCGTCTCCTGGTGACCGATCCGGGTGTCCCCGCGGCCGCTGCGCCGGACGCACCGCCGCCCCGTGTGAGCTACCTGGTGTTCCGGCTGGAACGCCGTATCCGCGCCTGCCTGGATGAAGCGCTCGCTCGGCACGGCATGACGACCACCGAATACATGGCGCTCAGCGAGCTGCGCCTGCGCGACGCCCCATCCTCGGCCGACCTGGCCCGCATCGCCTTCGTCACCCCGCAGGCGATGAACCTGGTCATCCGTGATCTCGAACAACGCGGCCTGATCCGCCGCGACCCGCATCCCCGTGGCGGCCGCGCTCTGCGCACCCGCCTTACCCCGAAAGGCCTGAGCACCCTGCGGCGATGCGACCGCTCCCTCGACAGCATCGAAGCCGTCATGCTCGCCGAGATCGACGACCCGGACCGTACGACACTCGCGGAAACGCTCACGCTGTGCGCCCGAGCCCTCCACCCGGACACGCGGGCCCTACCCCAAGTCCTTCGCTCGCAGAAGCCACCACCGTCGCCCTGGCCATAGTGTGGTCCGTGGCCGGCCACGGACCACAAGCTGCAGCCAGCGCCGGACTCGACCAACCGCAGAAGCGATCGAATCGGGACTCCTACGGGTACGGCACGGGGTGTTCACGAGTGCGCCTGGCCGCGATTAACACAGGCCTCCCAAGATCGCTTCCCGGGCACGGCGCGGTCGTCGTTATCGGGCAGCGATTCGCTGGTGAACTAGCCAGCGGCGTCTGCTGCTCTTCGCCTCAGGAGGTGGGTCAGGTGCAGGGCGCGCGCTCCCGAGGTCAGGTCGAGGCGTTGGCGTCATGCGGCGGGTGGGCTGCGATCTGGTTGAGGATCGAGATGTGGCAGGTGAAGGCCGCTATCCCGGCGGGGGTGGCGGCGAGCCATGTGGTGGTACGCCGCCCGGTCTGGGCTTTGCGGACGGTGACGTAGCCGGCCTTCTCCAGTGTGGTGAGATGCTGGGACAGCGCCGAGTCACTGACCTCGACGGTGTCGCGGACGAATCGGAACTCCGCCCGCTCGACCGCTGACAGCAGGGCCATGATGGAGAACCGGGCCGGAGTGTGGATGACCGGGTCCAACTCGTGGCGGGGGTGGCTCATGGTCGTCGGCCCATCCACGCTGCGGCAAAGAATGGCACCGCCATGACCGTCGCGGCTGCGATCCAGCCAGGTACAGAGGTTCCCAGCTGCCAGCGGGCGAGCGGTCCGATCACCACCAGGTACAACATGAACCAGATGATCGCGGAAATCGCCATGCGCTTGGTGGCGCCAGCGGGGAAGACCCGAAACCGAGCGGTCCCCACGGCGGCTAGCCCAGCGACCACGGCCCATCCGGCCGCCACGTAACTGCGGGCGCTACCCTCGGGCCACACGGACTCCAGCAGCGTGATCCATATGATCGATGCACCGCCGAACGCCGCGAGAAGTCCGCTGAACCACCGGCTCGACCGGTGGGCCTGCTCACGGACGCGTTCGGCTTCGGCCAGTGCCCGCCGTGCCATGGTGCTGTCTTCCTGGTCTTGCATGCAGATCCTCCACTGATCAATTAACTGCTTTAGTGATCTTAAAGTACTTCAGAAGGACTGAGATTTCAACGGTGCCGGTCAGCCGATCCGTCTCGCCTCAGTGGTTCTGGCCCGCTTCGTCACGGGGCCGGTGGACCGGCCATGGGCCGACGCCGCGCGGTGCGGGTCAGGGTTCGCCGGTGAGGTGCTCGGCGGGCGGGATGCCGGTGATGGCGCCCGATGTCCCCGAATCCGTGACCTGGTCCGCCGGTTCCTCACCCCCGGATTCCCTGTACATCCTGGACTGCCTGATCAACCTGGACGCCGGGCCGAAACCCGAGGTGGTCACGACCGATCAGGCCAGTGACATGGCGTTCGGGATCTTCTCCATGCTCGGCTACCGGTTCGCGCCCCGCTTCGCCGACCTGGGCGACCAGCGGTTCTGGCGCGCCGAGCCGCCCGACGGCAGTACCGGTGAGTACGGGGTGCTGGAGGCGATCGCGCGGATCAAGGTGAACCCCAAGAAGGTGATCACCCAGTGGCCGGACATGCTTCGCGTCGCCGGATCGCTGGTGACCAACCAGGTGCGCGCCTACGACCTGCTGCGCATGTTCGCACGCCAGGGCCATCCAACCCCCGCTGGGGCAGGCGTTCGCCGAGTACGGCCGCATCGACAAGACGCTGCACCTGCTGAGCATGCTGGACCCGATGGATTCCAGCTACCGCCGCAGCCTGGGCAAGCAGCTGTCGGTCCAAGAGTCGAGGCACCGGCTGGCCCGTAAGATCTCCCATGGCAACGCCGGAAAGATCCGGCAGGCGTATCGGGAAGTCCAGGAGGACAACTCGCAGCTCTGGGACTTGTCCTCGATGCCGTCGTTTTGTGGAACTCACGGTATCTGTCGGCGATCGTGGACCAGTTGCGCGGCCAGGGTGTGCCGGTCCGTTCCGGAGGTGACCTGGTGCGTCGTCCCTACTCGGTCGCGGACCGTCAGCGCCGGCCCGGACCGGAGCGTCACCTTCGTGGTGTCCTGTCCGACGGAGATGTCGAACGTGCTGCCGTGCCACTTGACGCCGGTGACGTCGACGCCCGGCAGCTGGGTGGGCAGGAACGGGTCGATGGTGACCGCGTCGGTTCCCCAGCGGAGCCCGGTGAACCCGTACAGGAACTCCTGCAGGTAGCCGCCCTGACCGGTCGTGAAGTTGAACGCGCCGCCGTTGCGGGTCTCGTACCACTGGTTGAACGGCGCGCTCATGAACGGCTCCACGCTGTTCTTCAGGTAGCTGTAGGTCTGGCACCCCGGCGACCCCAGCTTGGCGCTGGCGATGGCTGCGATCGCATCCGTCATCGACGGGCCGTTCGCGTCGGTGCGCGCGTCGTAGTAGTCGAGGTCGCTCTGCGCCATGCTCGGCGACATCGGCACATTCCACGGGTACTGCAGCAAGGTGACGTCGGCCTGCTTGATGGTCCGGCCGTCGTAGCCGTCGTACTCCGGGTGTATGTTCAGCGTAGTGTCCACGGGGATCTTCAGCCCGTCGGCGACCTTCTTCCACTCCGGATTGGCGGTCTTGCCCAGGAGGGCAGCGGCACGGATCGCGATACGCAGTGACTCCTGCGCGCCCGCGTTCGTGGTGGCGCTGTTGTCGACCGGGTAGTTGTACTCGTCGGGACCCATCACGTCGTTGATGTCGTACCCGCCCGACCCGTTGGGCACGGCCCGCGCGTCGCCCAGTAGTCCGCGATGCCCTGCAGCACCGGCCACGCCTTGTCACGAAGCCACGCCGTGTCGCCGGTCGCCTGGTAGTACTGCCACTGGGCCAGAGCGATGTGGGAGTTGATGTGGATCTCGTACTTGCCGTACGGGTCTGGGGCCGTCTCCTTGCCCGTCAGCGCGCTCTCCCACGCGAACTTCGCGCCCTTGATCGGGTGATCGGGGGTGGACAGCCGCTCGGCGTTCGCCTTGGCGCCCGGAAGCATCCGATGCCGGTAGGTGTTCGCGCCCTTGGCGATTTCGGGGTACTGGGCGAGCAGCGCGGGGTACATCCAGGTCTCCATGTCCCAGAACACGTGGCCGCTGTAGCCGTCCGAGGACAGCCCGCCGGGGCTGGTGCTCCAGTCGACGCCGGCGGGCATGCTCGCGAGCAGGTAGAACATCGACGCGTGGATCCGCCCGCTCATCGCGGCGTCACCGGGGATGGAGATGCTCGACTTCCACAGCTTCGACCAGGCTGCGGCGTTGCGGGTGAGCGCGGTCTGGTATCCGGCTTTGGCCGCGGTGGCTGCGGCTGCCTGCTGCGGGGACGCTGCCTTGAGTGGACGGTCGGTGTCGACGCTGGCGGCGATGCCGACGTACTTGGTGATCCGGTACGTCGTGCCCGCGGTGACCGGGAAGTCCGCGACCTGCCCGGCGTTGTCCTCGTCGAGTTCGTTGACCGTGGTGGTCGGGATGGTCTTGTCGTTGACGCGCAGGACCGAGTTGAGTCCGGCGGTGGCGAGCTTTCCGGCGGTCTCGACGGTCGCCGAGAGTGTCGCCCTCTTGCCGTCGACGTGCTTCGCCGTGGTCGATGCGTGTTTCATCGACCGGCCGTCGAACCGGTCTACGGCGGTGGCGGTCCCGCTCCAGTGCGGCACCGCGCGCAGGCTCACCGTGGCGAGGTGGCCGTCAGCACGGTTGGCGTTGACCTCGTAGGTGAATGTGGTTTTGTCACCCGAGGGCGAGGTCCAGTCGAACGATGTGGTCAAGACGCCGGTGCGCAGGTCCAGCGACTGGGTGTAGTTGCTCCTGGTGCCGACCGTCGAAGGCGCGATGTCGGTGGGCGCCTGGTCTCCGTCGTACACGCCGCCAACGAAGCCGGCTCGGCGCGCTCGCGACCGGAATCCCACCAGACCGGCACATTCGGCATTAATCGAATGGTCAAGAGTGCGCCATCGGGCCCACGTTGCTCCGTAGCGGGCTGCCGTGTCGGTGGAGTGTCGCGGGTAGCTCCGGTCAGCCGCGCTCGGCATCCCGGGAAGGAGCGCTGGAAAAGGCACGGGCGATGGGGAGGGCGCTGCGTGCGCTGGTAGGAACCTGATCGCTCCGCTCCCGGGCGATCGCCGGGATCTCGGGGGCGTTCCGGTCCCAGACGAGATCGAGGATGAGGAGGCCGAGGTTGGCGGCGATCGCCGCGCCCGTGAGCGTGGTCATCGTCGCGGCGAGGCCTTCGGTGGCGGAGAAGCCGAACCAGGCGCCGAGCAGTGACCCGGCCAGCGCAACCGCCAGGCCCAGGCGCCGGGTCGATGGTGCCCGGTCGCGGTGGACCCAGGCCAGGTAGGTTCCGAGGCCGATCGCGGCGCCCATGGGCGGCGCGATCAGGAGCAGGTCGCCGATGAATCCCGCCGGCCAAAGGATCATCATGGCCAGCACGGCCAGGAACCAGCCGCCGAGGCCGAGGAACACCGGGGTCAGGATGCGCATCCAGATGCCGGACTTGGGGCCGAAGCCGCCCCGGCGGCGTACCCGGAGCAGCATCCAGCCGAGCAGAGCGACGGCGATCGACGCGAAGCCGACCAGGATGCCGACGAGGACCTTGGCAATGTTGGACATGGAGGCCGCACCGGGGTCGAAGTCGACCTTGTGCGGGACGTACCGAGAGGTGTCCACCTGGCCACGGTCGTAGAAGGCGGTCAGCAGTCGCGTGCTCGCCTCGGGCTGGTAGGCCCAGAAATCCGTGCTGTGGCCCAGCTCGGCCAGCTTGACCTGGTGCCCGTTCCGCAAGGTGGGCAACAGCTCGTTGGTGGCGAGCTCGGCGGGTGTCGTGAAATCGACGGTGCCGCTGATCAGGAGGGTCTCGACGTCCGTCGGCCGGGCCTGCTGGAAGTCGCGATTGTCGGGGCTGACCGGCCATGCCTTGGGGAGGGTTCCACCGGCCCACAGCAGCTCCCCCGCGGCGTTGCCGAGGATGGAGCCGGGGTCGCCGCCCGCCGCGTAGTAGCGGTCGACCGGTCCCGCGTCGATCATGCCGGCCAGGGCGAACTCTCCCCAGACGAAGGACGCGGGAAACGACAGGTCGGCCACCACCGACATGGCCCAGAACCCGCTCGGATCGCCCTCCGCAGCGGTCAGCCAGGCGTCGAGCACCGTCGGCCCGTTGAGGGGCGCGGCGGCCTTGCTCGAATGGACGAGCCCGAAGAAGGTCGCGGCCCGTACGTTGCCGTTCTTGATCGGCAGGATCCCCCACCGGTCCGGCAGTTTCGCCGCGGTGGCCTTCATGGTGGCCGCGAGGTCGCCGGTGCGTGCGGCGCAGCCGGCGTCCGCCCGGCAGAGGTCGGCATAGTGTGCGAGCTGGTTATCGGTGATTTTCGGGTCCCACATGAAGCGGCCGGGGGGATTCACGGCGATCATCACCGATCGGTGGATCGACTTGGGGTAGCGCCAGGAGTAGATCATCGCCGTACGTGTTCCCGCGCTGGTGCTGATCAGGTTGATCCGCTGGTAGCCCAGGGCCGTACGGGCCGCTTCTAGATCGTCCACGCGTTGGGGAAGCGAGTAACCGTTGAGGTCGACGCCCGCTGCGGACAGCCGGCGCGAGCAGTCGGCGGCGGCCTGGGACATGCGGCGCGACGTCTCCGATCCGGCGAGGTCGGGCGAGTGCTGCAGCGCGGACGTGATCTCGGGACAGTCGAGACGTTCTGACCCGTCGATGCCGCGGTATCCGACGAGGACGACGTCGTGGCGCTCGGTCAGCCGGCTCGCCTCCTTGAAGGACATGTTGGACTGGCCGGGGCCGCCCGTGAGCCGGAAGACCGGGTCGGCTGGGTTCTTCCCGGTTGCCCGGATTCTGGTCACAGGCAGCGCTATGAGACGGGAGCCGCGCTCGCGGTGGTTCTCCGGAACCACCAGCGTGCCGCAGTCGGCCGGGAGGGGGCCGGCTTCGGTGTCGTACGAGCAAGGGTTCAGCGTCAGCGCGCCGGCCTTGGCGCCGGCAGGCACCTCCAGCGGCTCCTTGCCCTGCGTACTCACGTAGCCGAGGGCGAGCGCCAAGAGAGCGATGACAGCCAGGGCCGTGATTCTGGCGCCGGTGAAGCCCCGCGCGTGCGACTTGAGGGCCATGTCCGCCTTCCTAAGTCAGCGATGTCTCCCGGCAGTCCTTCGGGCAGGATCAGCCGGCCGGGCGACGGCCCCGGCAAGAGTGCGATCGATGCGTGGACGACGCTATTCACCGGCGGCGGCGCGAACGTCCCCCCACGGAGGTCGGTTGCCATACCCCGAGGGGGGTACGGCCGGCTGCGCCAGGAGAGCAGTCTGTGTTCAGCGGTGGCCCTCGCCCATGAGGCCGCTCTGGTACGCGATGACGACCGCCTGAGCGCGGTCACGGGCTCCGATCTTGGCCAGGATGCGCTTCACGTGGGTCTTGGCGGTCGATTCGGCGATGGCGAGCAGGCCGCCGATCTCGTCGTTGGAGTAGCCCTCGGCGATCAGGCGCAGCACCTGTCGTTCGCGCTCGGTGAGAGGGGCCAGCCGCGACTGGTGAGCCGCCGGCTGGGCGGGCGCGTGCGGCGTTCCTGCCACGAACCGGCCGATGAGGTCGCGGGTGACCGCGGGGTCGAGCAGCGCGTCGCCGGAGGCCAGGGTGTGCACGGCGTCGATCAGCCGCTCGGGTGAGGCGCGTTTCAGCAGGAAGCCGCTGGCGCCTGCCCGCAGTGCGCCCCATACGTACTCGTCGTGCTGGAACGTGGTGAGCACGAGCACGCGGGTCGGCAGCCCGGCGGCGACGATGCGCCGGGTCGCCTCGATGCCGTCCACGCCGGGCATCCGTACGTCCATGACGGCCACGTCCGGCGTGAGTGACCGGCACAGGGCCACGGCTTCGAGGCCGTCGGCGGCCTCGCCGATCACTTCGATTCCGTCGGCGGTGCTGAGCACGACCGCCACCCCGGCCCGCAGCAGCGCGTCGTCGTCGGCGAGCAGCACACGCACGGTCATGTCGCCGGCCCGTCCGGCAGGACGGAGGCGCCGTCGGCGGGTGATGGGTCATGAGCCTCGGGTGGGGAAGCGCTGTTTTGGGGCGAGGGGTCTTGGCCCTTGGACGGGGAGGCGGTGTTTCCGGGTGAGGGGTCACGGCCTGCGGGTGGGGAGGCGGTGCTCACGGGTTTACGGGCCTCGGGTGGGGAGGTGACGTTCCCGGGCAGCGGGAGTACGGCGCGTACGCGGAAGCCGTTTGAGCCGGAAGGCCCGTGCTCCAGGGTGCCGCCGAACAGGGCGACCCGCTCGCCGATGCCGAGCAGGCCGCGCCCCGGCTGATAGCCGGGAGGCGACCCGTGCCCGTCGTCGCGCACGTCGATGTCGAGTGAGCCGCCGTCGCGGCGGACGGTGACGGTGGCGGACGTCGCGTCGCCGTGCTTGAGCGCGTTCGTGAGGGTCTCCTGGACGATCCGGTACGCCGAGAGATCCAGGCTACGGGGCAGCTCCGGCAGTGCGGGGTCGAGCCGGACCCGGACTCCGATTCCGGCCTTCGTCATGCGCTCGGCCAGGGCAGGCAGGTCAGCGAGCCCGGGCGCGCCCGCCTCGCCGTCGCCTGCCTCGCCGTCGCCCTCCTGGCTGTCGCGGCGCAGCACGCCGAGGACCCGGTCCAGCTCGGTGAGTGCGGCGCGGCCGGTCTGCTCGATGCCTGCCAGGAGTTCCCGTGCCTTGGCGGGGTCGCGGTCGAGCACCCGCCGTCCTGCCCCGGCCTGCACCAGCATGAGGTTGACCGTGTGCCCGACCAGGTCATGCAGTTCGCGGGCGATGCGGGCCCGCTCCTCGGCGACGGCCTGGCGCCGCATCAGCCGCCGGGCGGCGAGTTGCTCCTCGCGCCGCCTGGCCGCGCCGTACCCGACCAGCCAGGCCAGCACCCACACGAACACCACACCGCCGATGGACGCGGGCCGGGGCGTGGGCTGGACGGCGGCGAAGTAGCCGGCGATACAGATGATCATGACGATCAGTCCCGAGTGGGCCCGCCGTCGCGTCGCGTGCAGGCCGACGGAGTACACACCGATCTGGTTCGCGTACGGTGCGAGCACGCTGGGGGGCGTGACCAGGACGCCGAAGAGGAGTGCCGTCGAGCCGAGGACGAATGCCGCGAGGGGCGTGCGGCGCCGCAGAGCCAGGCCGACCGCGATGCCCAGGCCACTGGTGAGGGCGACCGGGAGGCTCGCGACCGGCAGGGGAGCGACCACCAGCCGTTCGACCAGGAGCAGGACCAGGAACAGCGCACCCAACGCGCTGTCGGCGATCAGTGCCGTGGCACTGCGCGGAGCGGCCGTACGTAACCGGTTCCAGGCGTCGACCATGACGCTGGACGCTACCGCACCGCGATCACCGTCACCCGGCGCGATGCCGGCCGAAACGACGCGCCCGGCACCGAGGACGCCGACCGCCTGGCCCTCGCCGTCGTCCTGGGCACTCAGTGTCCAGCACTGTGATGGGAAATGATCACACGTGCAAGGTGAGCGGCACGCCCGGAGCCTGGGTCAGGAGATTTCTCCCTGCTCAATCCTGCGGCTTGCGCCAGATGATGCTGTAGCGCAACAGAAGGTGGCGGCGGTACTGGGAGCCGGGCAGGATCTCGGCGGCCAACGCGCGCATCTGCGCGTATGTCACCGGCGGCGGCCACACCGTGGGGGACGAATGCTTCCAGATGCCCTTCACGGCGCGGTGGACGGTACCGACGACGACGCCGGCAAGGTCGCGTGGCAGATCGGGTATGGTGCTCCATGCGAGTCCGACGACGGCCAGAACGCCGCCGGGGCGCAGCAGATCCCGCATGCGGGCCAACCCGGTCGCGGCGTCCATGTGGTGCAAAGTGGCCACGGATGCGATGAGGTCGAACGAGGCGGGCTCGAAGGGATGAGTGAGGAAATCGCCGACGATGTAGTTGATGTCGTCCGGGTACTCGCGGGCTTGGTCGATGCTGGGTGCGTGGAGGTCGATGCCGGTGACATGCGGCACGGCCTGCCGGAGCTCGCGGGCGAGCATGCCCTCGCCGCAGCCGACGTCGAGGGCGTGCTTGGCGCCACCGGGAACCGCGCCAAGAATGCGGGGGTGGTAGTGGATGTTGTGATTCCACCGCCTGCCATTCTTCACTCTCATGTGATCATCCTGTCGGACATGCTCCGTGCCCACAGGCACGGACGTGCATCTGCGCCCATCCACAGCAAGATCACTACGGGGTTGATGACACCTTCTGAGCGAGAAGACAGTGCGCGAGCATGTGTCGAGCGTCTTCGCCGAGCTCGGGGTCGGCGACCGTCACCGCCGTGGCCCGCGCGAGCGCCGCCGGCCTGGGACCGCGCCGGTGAGCCGGTTCTTCGGTTCTTCTTTCCCCGCGCGCCGCTCGCCCGTCGCGGGTGGATCAGGCCGTACGACATACTGTTGCGGCCTGACAATGATCATTCACCCGTAAAGGAAGCAAGTGTCCGAGAATAGGATCAATCGGCGTAAGCTCCTGACCTCGGCGGCGGCCGTGGGCGGCCTGTCCCTGGGGCTCTCCCTCGTCCCCACAGGGGCCCAAGCCGCGCCATTAGCCTCCAGGCGCACCCGGCGCAGCGAGGCCACATGGGAAAATCTTGTCGAGAAGTCCTCCTTCAACAGCCTCACGGCCTTCAAGGCGAAGTGGAATTACAACTACCCCTGGGGCGACAGCCACAACGGCGCCGCGAAGATGGACCCCGGTCAGGTCTCGCTCTCCGGAGGCGTGCTGACTCTGAAGGCGACCCGGCTGTCCCAGTCGCTGGGGCCCAGCCCCAGCCCACCGCACGCCCCGCGGTGGTATCTCTCGGGCGCCGTCCACGCCAAGCCGCAGATCATCGTCAACGACCAGTTCCCCGAGTACGACATCGAGGGCGAGTTCAGCGTGCAGGCGGGGCCGGGCATCTGGCCGGCCTTCTGGACCAACGGCACGCCCTGGCCGCCGGAGAGCGACATCCTCGAATACGTCGGAGACTCCACCAACAAGTTCAACACCTGGAACAGGGACATGGAGACCCAGCGCACGCTGGTCGAGGTCAGGGACCCGCAGTTCTGGTACAGGTACCGCGTCTGGATGTACAAGGAGGGGAACGACGTCAAGCTCGAGTACTACTTCGGCAAGGTCACGGACGGGGTGAACTACGTCGGCACTCACACCGGATACGGCTGGGTCGGCGTCCCGCAGACGATCATCATCAACCTGCAGATGGGCTCCTACGCCTCCGAGCTCGAAGCACCCGGCGACCCCGGCTGGGAGGACCAGCGGCCGGGCCCTGACGGCGACACCTATTTCCGCGCCCGCAATGTGTGGTTCGGCCGCACGCGCGCCTGGTGACGGACCTTTCATTTGGGCCGTCCCCTGAGGAGGGCGGCCTTAACAGCCGATTCGCCGCCAGGCGGACCGGCGTCACCGCGACCATCTCACCGTCGTCGCTGCCCGGTTGAACGGCCGACGCAAAACGCTCGGCTGGGAAACCCCAGCCCAACGGGAGACTGTTACGCACGGATCTATGGGAGCCCGGGGGTGAGATTCCCTCGGGCTACCTGACCGCATCAGATTTTCGCTGCTAAACAGGGCAAACGTGGCCTGACTGGTTCTACGCGCGACTTCTGGCCCCCTTTCTTCCAACGACACATCGCCCCACCTTGGTGAAGCGGATTCATGTTCGCGTTGCCCAATCACTCGCCCTTGCTGCTGTTGAGCCGGTACTGGCCGGCGGGGTTGCATGGTTCAGTTGATGCGGAGACCGTTGAGCCGGTGGTGCAGTGCGGTACGGGCGGAGCCGGGGGTGTGTCGTCCCAGCAGCAGTTGGATGTTCAGCCCGTCGGTCAGGGTGATGAGTGCTTCGGCTTCCTGGTCGGGGTCGAGATCGGGGTGGGCATGGCCGTGGGTCTGCGCCGCGCTGATGAGTAGAGCGATGAGTTTCGCCAGGCCGGCGTACTCCTCGCTTTGGACGGCGGCAAGCGCGGGATCGATGGCGGCCTGTGCGGTGAAGGCCAACCAGACCCTGGTCTCGGCCCGGCTCGGCTGATCGAGCGCCAGGGTCGCGGCGAGCGTGTGCTCCAGCGTCGTCATCGCCGTAGCGGGATTGGCGGTGTCGGGGATCTCGGCCTGGACGCGGTCGGTGATCCGCTGGTTCATGTACTCCATCACGAAGGCGACCATCTGCTCCTTGGTGGAGAAGCAGCGCTGGACGGCCCCCATGGAGACGCCGGCTCGGGCCGCGGTGTCGCGCAGGGTGGCGCCCTCCATGCCGCGTTCGCTGATGAGGTCGAAGACCGCCCGCGCGATCTGACGGCGTCGGCTGTCGTGGTCCACCTGTCTCGGCACGCCTCGAGTCTAAGTGATGCGCTTGCATCGAAACGATGCTAGGTTCCGATGCAAGCGCATCGGAACGGCTGGTGCGCATCGAAAGGGGGACACCCGCATGACGCAACGACGACAGAGCCCGGCCGCGCAGAGCGCTCGCTGGATCCTGGGCATACTCCTGTTGGTCCAGGGCTTCGGGTCGGCCATCACCCAGACGCTGTGGGACACCAGTTTCGGCGTGGCCGGCCTGCTCCGCGCCGCCGGCCTGCCGCCATGGACCGATCTGCTGCTCGGCGCCGCCGGCGCTGTGCTACTGACCTGGGCGCTGGCCTGGCACAACCTGCGGAGGCGGACTCGTGCCTGAGCCTGGAAACACCACTCCGCACACCGAGGACCGTTCCGGGCGGCGACCTACGCGTCAGCTTGGGCGTCGGCATCTGCTGCAGGCGGCCGCAGTCCTGACCGGGACCGGCGGCACCAGTGCCCTCGCCGCGGCCGCCTCCAGCCCTCCGGCCGCGGCCCGCCCAACCGGCCGCGGCAGGCAGCCGACCTTTGTGATCGTGCACGGCGCCAACGGCAACGCCTACTCGTTCGCTCCGCTGGTCGCCGCCCTGGCCGAAGCGGGTCATCGCGCGACGGCGGTGGACCTGCCCGGTCACGGCTCAGCCGGCAACTTCCCGCGCTCTTACCAGGCCCCACAGGACCTGGCCGCCTTCGCCGCCGCTCCCTCTCCGGTCCTGGGCAACACCTCCTTGGACGACAACGTCCGGCACGTCGTGCGCGTCGTGCGCCGCGTCGCCCGCAACGGGCCGGTAATCCTGGTCGGCCACAGCATGGGGGGCGCCACCATTACCCGCGTGGGCAACCAGGTGCCCGAACTGATCGAACGGCTGGTGTACCTGTCGGCGTTCTGCTGCGTCCGGCTCCGCAGCGTCCTGGACTGCTTCTTGACACCGCAGGCCGCCTCGACACTGCTCCCCCTGATCCCCTCCGTCCAGACGCCCAAGCATCTCGGTGTCAGCCGCACCAACTGGCGCTCGGCCGACCCCGAATTCATCGCCGCCGCCAAGTCAGCCCTGGCGGCCGACTACAGCGACGCGGCGTTCCTGGCGGCCCTGAACACCTTCGAACCCGACGAATCGGCCGCCGTCCCCACCAACGACGCCCGCGGCATCCCAGCAACCTGGGGCCGTATCCCGCGCACCTACATCCGCTACACCCGCGACCGGGCCATCCCCCTCGCCCTCCAGGACCGGATGATCGCCGAAGCGGACGCGGCCACCCCCCGCAACCGCTTCGCCATCCGCTCAGTGCCCGCACCTCACCTGGGTCCCGAGGACCCCCACGTCCTCGCCACCGTCCTCAGCGAGACCCTCTAGTTCCGTGAAAACGGCGTCGGGTGCGCGGGTAGTCCGGATCGTGTACTTCTCGCGCCGCTGAGCACGGGAGACCGAGCACGTTGGATATCAGTTCAGCGGTGTTCATCGGGCCCCGAATCTGGTGGTGTAGTGCTTCATCTCGTCAATGTGGGAGAAAAAGGGCTTCACCGCGGCGAAGAACTCACCGAACCGAGGGCTGCGGCGAAACCCTTGCTCATGCCCCTCGATGGAGTCCCATTCGATCCGCACGGTGTAATGCTCGGGCTCCTCGACTCCGCGAGCGATCTCATAAGCCAGGCAGTGCGGATCGTCGTCGAGCACGCTCGACGCCACCTTGTACGCCTGCTCGAACTCGTCAGCTCGGCCCACCGGAATGGTGTAGCGGACGTATTCGATGACCACGATGGACTCCTTTATCGTTAACTCAAGCCGACCAGAAATGCCTGGACACTCAGCGCCACTTCGCCGGTGACGCCACGAACCAAGAGACGGGCCGGTTGGGCGGATACGATGCTCACGTTGTCGCCGGATCCGACGGGACATGACCTTGTGTGGCGAGTTTCTGATCGGTCTTCGGTCTTCGCCGAACCGTCTCCGGCACCCATGGCTTCGGGTGCCGGCTCACGCGCAGCCAGGTGATCAAACGTCGATCTGCCGGGGCGGGCAATACCGCAGCAAGCGTCGCCGGGGACCGCGTATGCGCATGTGAGCTACCCCCCAACCGGATCCCGTCGATCATCTGGCGGCCATCGTGCCCCGCCTGCCTGAGGCGCGGCTTGTAGAAACGCGACGAACCCCCGCCACATCCCTGGCCGACGTCACCGGCTGACGCCTCCCACGGCTCGATCGTTTCATGAGGGTACTGCTGCTCGCGGCGGCCGCAGCGATCCGGATGGTGCGCCTGTCAGGCGGCATGTCGCCTCGATGACAGCCGAGGTCAACCGGTGTCGTCACGAACGTGGCTGAGCCAGGTGCGGATCTCGTTCATCAGCGCGACGGGTGCGTCGTGGTGAATCAGGTGACCGGCGCCTTCCACCAGCGAGAGTTCAGCCGTGGGAATCAGGCCCTGCAGTCGTTGGGCGATATCGGCGGGAATCCAGGCATCCTGCGCGCCCCACACAATGCGTGTGGGGATGTCGATCCGTCCCAGGTGCCGCTCATTCTCTTCCAGGAAGCGCTCGTCGTAGTCGGCGATCTGCCGGTAGAAGGCGGACTGGCCGTTCTGCCCCGTCCACGGTTGCACGAGCGAGTCGAGATCGTCGTCACGCAGACCGCGATGGCTGGCGCCCTGGATGTACGTACGCACGATGGCGGTATGGATATAGGCCGGCAATTGGTCCAGCACGCCGGGATGAGCCTGCACGAATTTGAAGAACGGTGAACCGCTGGGCGGGATGGCGACAACGTCGACGAGCATGAGCGAGGCGTAACCGACGCCCATGGTCAGGTGCGTACGCAGAGACACGGCCCCGCCGAAGTCATGGGCGATCACGTGCGGCCGGTTCAGGCCCCAGTGCGCGAGCAGCGCCGTGAAGACCTCGGCCTGCACGCCGAAATCGACCGGGTGCTCGGCCCGTTTGGAGGAACGGCCGTAGCCGGGCATGTCCCACAGGTGGACGGTGAAGTCACGGCTCAGAGCATCGGCGAAAGGCCGCCACAACAGCGACGAGAAAGGCGTGCCGTGGCAGAACACCACGGCCGGGCCGACGCCGGCTCGCCCCCAGGCGATCTCCCGGCCTTGCCATTCGAACCGCTCGCTCAGTTCCATGCCGCACCATGTTAATAATCGACCGCTTTTGAGCGCCCGGGACGTCACCGGCGTGGTCTCCGCGCGACGTCGGCGGCGGGACCCTCCCGGATCAGGGGCGCGGCAGAGGTACGGAACCCCTCTGGGGGTGATCGACTCGAAGCATGCGGGCGACGGCGAGCCTGGAGACCGCAGATACCTCGCCCCGGTATAAAGGGAGACCCGATGCCAGCGGACACCGCACCCACCCCCAGGCGCTGGACCGACGTGCTCAAGGACCGCCGGCCGACCGCGATCGCCATCGGACTGCCGTTCCTCACGTTGAGCAGCGGCAGCGATCCGGGCAGCGAGGTGTGGAACCTCGCGCAGATTCTGCTCGCCCTGCCGCTGCTGTACCCCACCGTCGCCAAGCTGCGACGACCCGCACCGTCGTGGCCGCTGCTCGTCGTGGGCATGGCCATCATCATCGGGGCTCCGGCTGCTGGACCTCGTCGCGCCGTCCACTGTCCTGCTCGCCCTGGCACTGGTCGTGCTGGTCTGGGGCGTAATCGACGGGCACCTGCGCCAGTCCGGCGACTTCAAGTTCCTGGCGATCGGCATGATCGGGTTCGGCGCGCCGGCGCTGGCCGGGGCCGCAGTCGACCCTGAGGCGGGCCGTTACGTGGTTGGGGGCCGGATGGCTGCTGCACGGCATCTGGGATTTCATCCACCTGCGATCCGGTAAGGTCGTGGCCCGCTCCTACGGCGAGTGGTGCGGTGTGCCGGCCGGCCTGGACCAGGTCCTCCGTCCGCTTCCCGCCCGCGCCGAAGCGGCCGAGGCGATACCGGTCTGAGTTGCGGGAGCCGGAGGTCGCTCCCCCGGCCCTTGGGCCCCGCAACCCGCCGCCGAGTAAACCCGCACCAGCAAAGGATCATGGCGAGCACGGCAGAGATCGGCTATGTTCGGCGTGGAACTGTCGGTACGGCGCCGTGTCCTGCACGGCGATGCCGGGCAGCTTGGCGTCCGCCGTCGGCACCGTCATGACGAACCTGCTGTCCTGACGGCGGCGGATGAAATGGCGAACACCCCGGCACGTTTCTGTTATCCGCGCCCGTCCCCTCCGTCTCCTATCACGAGCGCCTCCACATGGGAGGCAACGGCAGTAAGGCAGCAATGAGCGACAAGGGTTGTGCAAACTCCTCAGCCCGCCATCTGGCTCTCACCGCGCTGGCTACGGCGGTCGCCGTCTGCAGCGCGCCGGGGCCGGCGGCATCCGCCGCCGTGCGCACCGCCATCCCGGCGGCGCTGCACGGCGGCACCGGCCTGCCTGATCCGGGCGCGGATCCGGGAGCCGACCCCGTCTTCTCCTCCGACGGGGAGCTGAGCAGGAAGGAGACCTATACCTACCGGCCGTCCAAGCCCGGCGACCACGCCTTGCCGTCCGGCACGTTCACGCTGTCCTACGACGTGTCCCAAGCCTCGCGGCGCCCCCTGAAGGCGCAACTCGTCAAGGCGCGTGCGGAGCTCGCCCGCAGCACCGGCATCGCGCTCTACCTCACCGGCGGGACCGCGCTCAACGACGCCGACCTGATGGCTGTGCAGACGGCCGGCAACGCCGAGAGCGCGGGCGGGCTCGGGTTGACCAATCTGAACCGGCTGCACATCTACAACCTGCGATCCCTCCAGGGCGGCACCGAATGCACACCCGACTCCGGCCTGGCCTGCGCCGGGCAGATCGCACGCGGCGGGCGCTCGCCCTACCTCTGGCACAACGGCTGGTGGGGATCGTGGGTCAGGCACCTGGTGCTGGACGATCTGCAGGACATCAAACCCGGCTCGTTCAGCAACCACAACTTCGCCTCGGTCAGCTTCAAGGCGGCCCGCACCGTCGGGGCGATGGCGTTCGGACACGGGCCGTACGCCAAGCTGAGCGTGCTCTATCTGCCCAGCGTCACGGAGATCGGCGCGAACGCGTTCCGCCGGAACCAGTACCTGACGAAGGTCAATCTCCCGCGGGTGCGCACCATCGACGACTTCGCGTTCGACGACGCTTCCCGCCTGCGCTACTTCAACGCCCCCGAACTGGAGTCGATCGGCAGGAACGGACTGAACGACAGCCACGTGCTGGAAGCCGTCAACCTGCCCAAGCTCCGCTACATCGGCATCAACTGCTTCGATCTCAACGGTGACGCCGCCGCCGGGACAGGCGTCAAGGTGCTGCGGCTGCCGAGCCTGCAGACGCTGGACAAGAACGCCATCGTCCACTTCGCCTCGCTCAAGGAGCTCTACGCGCCCGCGCTGACCACTGCCTGGCACGACTCGATCTCCGGCAACGCGAGCCTCGAATCGGTCTACGCACCGAGCCTGAGCAGGCTAGGCCCGCGCGTCTTCGCGCGTACTCCCCGCCTGCGAGCGCTCCACCTCGGCCAGAAGCCACCCGCCCAGGACGCCGCCGCGTTCACGGGAGCCGACCCCGCAAAGCTGACCATCTACTACACCGGCGACACGTCCGCCTGGGCGAGCTTCGTGCCGGCGGGCAATCCCACGATCAAGCTGGTCAAGCAAAATCCGGACACGGCACCTTCCGCCACCCCGTCGGCCGTCCCCGTGCCGTCCCAGACCTCCGCGCCAAATCCGCCGGCCACGGCATCCCCATCGCCCACGTCCGCACCGGCGGCGCCTGCCGGACTGCCCACAGGCGTCACGCGGTCTTTCCGATCGCTCGGGACACCTCCACTGTTCATCCAGGCGTCCGGCGGCTTCGCCCGGCTAGCCGCCATCCGCGAGGACGACCCGGCCGCAGCCCGGCAGCGCGCCGGCTTGCGCATCGTGCCGGGCCTCGCCGACCCCAAGGGGTACTCATTCATCGGCCCCGACGGCCGTTACCTGCGCCACAAGAACTTCCGGCTGCGTTTCGACCTCAGGGACGGCAGTTCCTTGTTCAAGAAGGACGCCACCTTCTACGCCCGTCCGGGCTCGACCGCCGCATCGGTGACGCTGGAGTCGTTCAACTACCCGAACAGGGTCGTCCTCCACCGCAACCGTCAGCTATGGCTTCTTCCCCGGCAGGCGACCGCCACCTTCAGCGCCGCAAGCTCCTTCCAGCCGGTCCTGCCTCTCAGCTGAGCCTTTGACGGCTCGACGGGCAGCGGATGACCTGGGTGCGCTGCCCGTCAGCTGATCGGGAGGACGCCGCGCCTACTCCTCGACACGGCCAATGGATCGGCGGCACGGCCGTGCGGTCGCGACCACCCCGGCCACGACCGCACGTGAAGGGCCGATCAGACTATTTCCCGATCCCGCCATCGAGATCGTGCATTCGGAGCGCAGTATGACATGTCGGCCACTGGATCTCATTTCGTCCGCAAGGGGACATGACTCCAGGGCATCCCTCATGGGAGGTTGAGCGGGGTGGTGACGACCAGGTGCCATTCGGACCATCGGGAGCCCTCGATCCAGGCGATCACCGGACGGCCGTGGCCGTCCAGGGTCATGGCCAGGCTGGGGCCGAATCCGCGCGGGCTCTTCGCCACAGGTGTGTGCGTGCAGCGGGTTCCCGTGCAGGTGGCGATGACGAGCTGGTCGCGGTCGAGGTCCTGGTAGGCG
Source organism: Nonomuraea sp. SYSU D8015 (assembly GCF_008065375.1). GTDB lineage: Bacteria > Actinomycetota > Actinomycetes > Streptosporangiales > Streptosporangiaceae > Nonomuraea. The sequence goes on along the minus strand of NZ_VJYI01000002.1, from coordinate 1,231,284 downwards.
ACCAGGGCGCGGCCCTGCTGGTCCAGGGCGAGGGCGGGCACGACGTGGTCGTGACCGGGGGCGGACAGGATGGCCGTGTCGGCCTGCGAGCAGCGCAGGTTGCGGCAGTCGAGCAGTCTGATCGAGCCGTCGGCCACGTCGCGGTAGGCGATCAGCGGGCGGCCGTCGTCCCTGACCGCCATGGTCGCGCCGGGGCGCTCTCCGAAGTCGTCGTCGCGCCACGTCACGCCGCCGTGGACGGGCCGTTCCACGTGGAACCGGGAGCAGTCCGCGATCTCAAAGGTGATCACGTAGATGGTGCCGGTGCGCTCGTCGTAACGGAGGACGACGGGGCGGTTGAGCCGAGCGGCGGCGACGGCCAGGCCGTGGTCCTGGGAGACGTCAGTGCTGGTGGGGATCTCGGCCAGGACTGTCGTCCGCGGGTCCGGGCAGGCCGCGTCGTCACAGGTGGTGACGGAGATGACGGCGCGGTCCTCCTCTCCGTCACGCTCCGGCAACTCGCGCAGCTGAGCGATCAGCAGGCCGCCGTAGCGGCCCGGCGCCAGTGCCACGTTCCTCTCGTCCGACGCCGGCAGCCACGCGCCGATGGGGCGGCCGCCGGGGGCAGGGACGCAACCCGCCGCGTCGCACATCGTCAGCCCGAGCCGGGCCCGCGCGTCGTCGTGGTCCTTGCCCTCCATGGACCAGGTGCTCAGGACGAACCGGCCGTCCGGCAGCAGGACGCCGGACGAGACGGGATCATCCGGCAGCACGATGTCGCGGTCCTCGTCGGCCCGCGGGGGCTCGGCCCAGATGAAGCGGGTATGTGTGCAGGCGGTGTCGGCGCAGATCAGCAGTCTCGCCGGGGCGCGGTCGTCCACGAGCATGACCATGCGCGAGCCCGGCCCGGCGTGCACGGACTGCAGGTCGTCCGCGTGGAGACCAGGTCGCGGGCGCCCGTCGTCCTGCAGAGGGGGTTCATCTCGTGACCAGGAGGCCGTGACGGCCGTCTGGGTCACCTCCAGCCAGCCGAACGGGTTGAGCAGCATCGTGCCGCCGTACAGCAGGCCGGGCAGCAGCAGCCCGACGAGCACCGTCACCGGCCTGGCGGGGCCGGGCCCGCTCGGCGGCAGGGCCGCGACGACCTGCTCGGTCTCGGCGCGCGTGCTGTGGTGCGCCAGGTGGTGCAGGAACAGGCGGGCGATCACCGTCGCCTGGAACGCCGGGGCGACCAGCCCGAGCACGGAGGTCGCCACGCCCGCCGCGAGGGGCCTGCCGGCGGCCGCCCACTGCGCCGCATGCTGGGCCGCGGCGGGGAAGAGGACCACGCCGAAGGCCAGCGTCCACACGCTCGGCCAGAAATCACGGCTCAGCAGTCCGTACGCGCGCACGATCGCGCGCCACGCCGACCGGCCCTCCAGGACCACGGCCGGCACGGCCATCAGGCACGGCATCGCGAGCAGCGCCAAGGGCGTCATCACGAGGAAGGCCCCCAGCAGCTGATCGGTCAGCGTCAACATGCCGAAGCCGGCCGCCGTGATCAGCGCGAACACCGTCGCGCCGAGCAGCGTGAGCCCCAGCATCGCGGGCACTCTCCGGACGGCGGTCCGCATCGCGGCCGACGTGGCGACGGGCCTGCCGGTCAGCAGACCGGCGGCGAGCACGACCGTGGCGGGCATGACCACCACCTGGCCGGCCAGCGAGGCGAGCATCGTCGCCGCCGTCCACATCAGCAGCGGCCGGGCGGGCACGCCGAGCAGTTCGAACGAGCCGTTGACCAGGGCCGCCGACTCCTCCACCACCAGCACCAGTCCCAGCATTGCCGGCAGGGCGATCGGCAGGAACACCAGCACGGCGGGCGCCGCCAGCCGGATGAGGTGCCGCGCGGCGGTGGCGTAGGCCAGCCAGACCACCCCGGTCCGCCGTGCGGCGGCCATGGCGTCGTCCTGACGGGGTTCGGCCTGCAGAACAGCCTCGGACATGGAGGCCTCCAGCGAGCAGTGAGGGATCGGCCTGTGGCCATGAGCGTAGGGTCGTCCGGGGGCGCTGATCAGGGCGGCCGTCCCGGTCGGCATCGGATCGAACCCGCCGCGGGGCGCCGTCCGTACTTCTACGGCGCGCTCGCCGGCAACGTCAGACGTAGAGGCGGAGCTGGCCAAGCTCGACACCAGCGGCTGGCGGCCGTTACGGCCCGCGCAACTGCGCGAGCAGGGGATGACGCCCTGACAGGCGCGTAAGCGGTTGATCTTGAGGGTGGCCTGCGCCGGGCGCGGGCCACGCCTTCGTGCTTACGGCCCATTCTGAGTGAGCGCGACCATGAGGTGGAGCATGCCGTGGGCGGCTGTCATGGTCTCGGCATCGAGCGCGACGGCGCGTCCGCTCCGGGTGACGCCGGGCATGAGAGCGGCCGGCTCCGCCGCGCGCGGCTGATGCGGGTCGACCTCGATGCGGAGCGGCCGCGGCACTGAGGCCGGCGGGCCGGCGGGCCGGCGGGCCGGCGGGCTGGCGGGCTGGCGGCGTGCAACTGTATCGCCTGGCCGGGCCCTGGGCAGGCGCTCCTCGCATGCCGCCTCGCCGCCGCCGGCCAGCCCGACGGGCGGTCCGTAGGAGCCCGCCAGCAGGGTGTTGATGCCGATCTCGCCGTGCGAGGCGCCGTTGATGCGGACGTTCAGGATGGCGTCGGCCAGGGTGTGGAGGAGCACCGCGCCGCCGGCGCCGGCGGGCTCGACCGAGTGTCGGCAAACGACTGTTCGCCGACACCGCACCGGACGCCGCAGGCCGTCAGCCCCGCAGTTTCACCGGCAGAGCGGTCAGGCGGCTGCCCTGTATGCCGCCGAGGTCGATCTGCTGGAGTTCGGCGAGGGGCACCGCGAGGCGTGCCTTGGGGAAGTCGGCCCGCAGGACCTCCACGACCGCCTTCAGCTCGAGTTGAGCGAGTTGAGCGCCGGTGCAGTAGTGCGGGCCGGCGCCGAAGGTGAGGTCCGGCCCGATCGATCGGCCGGGGTCGGTGTTGATGCCCTGGATGTCGATGAGAACCGGCGAGCGGGCGGGGAGCCGCACCCCGGCGAGCTCGACGTCGGTGGAGGTGAACCGCCAGAGGCTGAAGGGCGCCGGCGAGTGCAGGCGTAGTGTCTCCCGGACGAACTCGTCGATCGTGGTCGCCTCCGCTGCGGTGTCTTCGGCGGCGAAGGCACGCGCGAGCAGGAATCCCAGTGACGGGTCGGTGGTGAGCTGTCCGGCGTAGATCAGCGTGAAGAGCAGGTAGTGCAGCTGTGTCTCGGTGATCTCCTCAGGGACCCGATCGCGCAGCTCGACGGCGAGGCCGTCCCGGCCGTCGCTCAGCGCGGCCGCGGCCAGTTCCCCGAAGGCGGCCATCGCCGCCCCCACCTCCTCGGGGTCGGTGCTGTACATGCCCCGGCAGGCCGCGATGGCCTGGTCGATCCGCTCGAGCGGAACGCCGAGCACGTCGCAGACCACGGTGAGGGGGAACCGGGTGGTGAAGTCGGCCATCAGATCCACCGTTTCACCGGTGTCAGCGAGCCGGGTGAGCAATCGACGGGCGTGCTCTGTGATGCGTTCGGTGTAGTCGCTCATCCGCCGGGCCGTGAAGAGCGGGGCGTGCGCCCGGCGCAGTCTCTCGTGTGCCGGGCCGTCGAGGGTGGTGAGCGACGGTTGTGCGGCGGCGGTCGGTTCGAGACCTGCTGTCCGTGGGTCCCAGCTCACCGGCGCGTAGGCCGGGTCCTTCACGATACGTGGGTGGACGAAGACCTCCCGGGCGAGCACATCGTCGGTGATGATCCACACCGGTCCGCCGGCCGGTGCGTCGGCCCGAACGATGGGACCTGCGGCGCGCAGAACGGCGCGAGCGGGATGGGGTTCGCCGACTTTGCGAATGGTGCTGGCGAACGGGTCGACGGTGACATGGGGCGCGTCGGTCATCAGAATCTCCTGGGAAGCTGTTCGGATCGGGGTGGCGAGGATGTGCGGACGTACGAGAAGCGGTGCCGCGGCCTGCGGTGTGCCGGCCGTCACTCGTGAGCGGCGTTGGCGCGCCTGGGCAGCAGGAACATGAGCGCGGCCGCGGCGAGGTAGCAGGCGACCTGCCAGGGCAGGATCGCGGTGAAGGCCTCGCCGTAGGCGACGAGGCCGGTGGCCCCATCGGCGGAGAAGCTTTCCAGCCGGGTGAAGAACACCACCCCGAGCACGGCGACACCGAGCGCGTTGCCGACTTGGCCGACGGTGGTGAGGACACCGCCGGCGGCACCGGCGTCCTTGGCGGGCACGCCGACCAGAACGACATTGATCAGGGACGGGGCGGTGAGCCCCAGCCCCAGGCCGCCCACGAACAGCGGCGCGGCGAGTGCCCAGTACGTGGGTTCGGCGCCGTCACGGACGATGAGGAATAGGACGACCTGGGACGCGGCCAGGACCAGCGCACCTGATACAAGGAGGGCGCGGTGGGCGAACTGGACACCGACGCCGGAGGTGATGATCGAGCCGATGGCATAGGGCAGGATCACCAGACCGGTTTCGAGCGCGGTGCGTCCGGTGCCCAGTTGGAGGTAGAGCGACAGCAGGAGGAAGAAGGAGCCGAGAGCTCCGAAGAACAGCAGGGAAGCCGACAGGCCGGCGGCGAAGGCTCGCACCCTGAGGAGGGCGGGATCGAGGATCGGCTGCCCGCCGCGTGCGACGAGCCGCCGTTCCCTGATGAGGAACAGGGCCGCCGCTGGAACCGAGAGCGCCAGGATGAGGAAGCTCCACCAGGGCCAGCCCCAGTCGCGTCCTTGCATGAGGGGCAGGAGCAGGAGCACCACGGCGGCGGAGGCGAGGACCGCGCCCGGCAGGTCCAGCCGGGCGTTGTCCTGCACGCGGGACTCGGGCATGAAGCGGGCTCCCACGATCAGCCCGATGAGCGCGATCGGAACGTTCACCCAGAAGATCGCCCGCCAGCCCAGACCGAACAGCTCGGCTTCGACCAGGACTCCACCGAGCAGCGGTCCGGCCACTGAGGCCACGCCGAGCACGGCACCGTAGGCGCCGAGCGCCTTCGCGCGTGCGCCGGGCTCGAACGAGGCGCGGATGATGCCGAACACCTGCGGGATCATCAGTCCGGCGGCCAGACCTTGCGCGATTCGCATGCCGATCAGCACGCCGGAGCTCGGTGCCAGCCCGCAGCCGGCGGAGGACAGCATGAACGCGGCCAGCCCGAGGAGGAACACGCGGCGGCGTCCGAACTGGTCGCCGATGCGGCCACCGGTGATGAGGCCTGCTCCGGCGGCGAGCGTGTACCCGGCCATCATCCACTGCAGTGAGGACTCGTCGGCGTCCAGGTCCTCGGCGATCGCGGGTGCCGCCACGCTGACGATCGTGGCGTCGAGGAGCTCCATGAAGTCCGCGATGAGGATCACGGCCAGAACGACGAACGCCGTGCGCCCGGACAGGAGGGCGGGAGCCGCCGCGCCACCGCTCTGGGGGCGGGTGGATGTGGTCATGCTGCGCTGTGCTCCTTGGTCGGAGGCGATGGGATAATATGACTGCGCCACGCAGTGTCTGCGTCGCGCAGCTAACTTAGCATGATTGATGCGCGACGCAGCAACATTGGATGGAGTGGATCTCACGATGACGAAGCCGAATGCGGGCAGGGAAGCGCTGCTCGCCGAGCTCATCGGCGACGCGGTGCCCGGCTGGGCGATTCTGGTCGTGCAGCTCAACAACGTTGTCGCCAACCGGTTGGGAGTCACCGACACCGATGTGCAGTGCCTGCACGTGCTGGGCCGTCACGGCCCCACGACGCCGGGCGCTCTGGCCAAGCACGTGAATCTCACCACCGGATCGGCCTCACGGATGATCGACCGACTGGTCGCCGCGGGCTGCGTCCGGCGGGTGGCCGACCCCGACGACCGCAGGCGGGTCCTCATCGAGCCCACCCAAGAGGGCCTCGACCGGGTCACCGGCGCTTATGCGGGATTGATCGCACGTACCCGAGACGATCTCGGCGCCTTCGACGACGAAGAGCTCAGCGCCATCCTGCGCTTCCTGGGAACGGCCCAGCGCAGCACCGCCGCCGAAATCAACCGACTTCGATCCACTCCTGACGACCAGGAAGGCCCTGCGGGAGCTCGCGCGCAGGATAGCGGCACAGACCGTCGTGGAATCGTGTGGTAACTCGCGGAATCCTACAGGGTTGTTCACGGTTTTATGCCGGACCGCAGAGCCGCCAGGTCTTGCGGGAAGGGACGGCCTGGTCTATTTCCAGCAGGGCCGAGGGTACATGTACACGATCTTGAGTACTGAACTCTCGGATTATAGATGGCCAGGGTTGCAGTTCGGGTTGCAATACGCGGCCGTTCAGAGCCGTTCAGGATGGACCGCGCGTAGGCGTTGACCTGCAGTTCGACGCCGATTGGGTTGCTCTCCTCCTCGCCGACAATGTGGCCGCACACCGGGAAGAGCCCCGTCCAGGCGCAGTCGGGCGCGCCGCCGCGGAGGACGCCTTGGGCGTAGCGTTCCATGCTGACTTGGGAGAGCGCGAAACGCGTCTTGAAGGGAAGGTCGGCGTCGACGGCGGCCCACAATCCCAAGACGATCAGGGTAACGGTAGCCAGCCGAGTAGGCGGTGCCGTACTGCTGGGGCGTCTCGTATCAACGCCGCGGAGAGGCGGATGGCCCAGTACAGCACCAGCGGCACGAGAGCAAAAATCACCGCCACACCCGACTCAGGACGTCGCAGCAAGGTAGGACGAGTGGACCTCAGCCACGCCGGCCGTCGTGCTGGTGGCCCGTAGTCGATGTCTTTGTATCGAAGCCTCTTGTAATCAACCATATGGCCAAGACCAAGCTTTGCAGGGCCAGTGGCGCATTTATGGCCAGGTAGAGTGGCGTGACGACATCAGTCAGGCGAAACAGCACCAAGAAGCTCGCCGACATAGCCGATCCGGCTCCAAGAAGTCCCCATATGGATAACCAGCGAGGGATAAATCTCGATCGATATAGAATACAGAACAACAGGAGGTCTCCGAGGCACAGTGAGATGATTAACGCGACGTGGTTGACCAAGTCGCGCGCCGTGCGCAGCAGCTCGCCCAAGGCCTCGAGATGAGGTGCACCTGAATCGCCGGCTTGGGAAAATTCCTGACCCAGGACAAGAAACAAGGGCAAGAGGATCACGCCCACGAGATGGAACGTCGCTGCGATCAGTCTGAATCCAAGGAAACCCAGACTGAGCGCTTCGTTCTCCGTCCTCAATGTCGGGTACAGGTAGAGGGCAAACCCGACATAGGCGGGGATCATCATGAACTGAGAAGCTGCGCCGACGATGACCTGGCTCTCATGTGCTGAAATGAGATCGGGATAGTGCGGCTCCTCGAGAGCGGGAACAATACTCAGCATGCCGGCGATCATGCCTACGATGGCCAGTGCGCCTGCGATCGCAGTTGCTCGCCTGTTTGCATTCATAACACTCTTCCCGTATACGTCTGCGCGGTTGGCCACGCCCCCTCTTACACCTGTAAGGGGCACTGCCGACGCTACCCTTACACCCGTAAGGCCGCAAGGGTTCTGCTGCAGAAGGAGGTCCGGGCGCACGGAGCGTCGACGCCCCTGCCACGCTGCGACACCACACGACGCGGTGATCGGCACTCTGCGAGCGGCGGGTTTCTCGATCACCGATGCCGTGCATGCGGATTCGGTGATCGACAGCTACGTATACGGGGTTTGCGCTGCCAGGAGCACCCTGTCCTTGACCGTTGATCTGTCCGCGGGCGGACGGCATCGGACGAATATGGCGCGACCGTGGTGACAGGCGTGGACCCGCCTACTCGCCCTCCTCAACGCAGAACTCATTGCCCTCGATATCGGCCATCATGACCCATCCGCCAGGGATGACTCCCCGGCGGTCGTCCACGATGCGAGCACCCAACGATTCGAGCCGGGCAACTTCCTGCTCTTGAGATCCGTCATGTGGCAGGAGATCGAGATGGACTCGATTCTTGGTGCGCTTGGGCTCCGGCACTTCGACGAAGACAAGGTGAGGGGAGGCGTCACCATCGACGCCTACCCACCAGAAGGGATTGCCAGGCATCTCCACCTTCGAGCAAGGCCAGCCGGTGACCTCGCTCCAGAAACGCGCCATGGACTCGGCGTCCGAGCAGTCGAACGTCACGTTCAAGATCGAGGACCTGCTCATGCGCGTCTCCCATCCCGGGCCCGACCCACAGCGCAGACTTCCACGGGCGGCGAAACGCAGCAAGCAGTTTTCGACCGACGACCCCTCCCCCGGATGACGTTCCTCTGCCGGGGAGACGGCTTGGCCTCCTGCTGACGCCAGGCAGCGCGATGGCCGGCCTGCGGCGACCTCTCGTAGGACGCCACAAGCAGGGCAGCGATTTCACGGCACGCGTGGCGTTGCGGTGACCCCGGCCCCGGGCCGGCCCTCCCTTGCCCGCCCGGCTGCGCATCCGGAAGCGGCACGCAGCCAACCCCGGGGGGATCGTGTCGGGACCCCGAAGTGTGGACACAGGGTGGTCATGCGGCGAGCGGCACCTTTCGAGAGGAACGCTGCTCGTACTCGGTGGGCTTCATTCCCGGGCGCCGCCTTGGAGGGACTCGACGAGGTCCTCCATCAGCTGGGCCACGGACTCGCGCCTCGCTGACTCCTAGGTTCGAGGGGCAGTGTGCAAGACGACGAACAGGCCCCGCGCGCGGGTGCCATCCGGCAACTGCCAGGAGCCGGCGACGTGGCCGATCGTCTCCGGTGGAAGGACAGGCGTGTTGTCAGGAGCAGGACATAGGACGCGGTGCAGGCGGAGGGCCGCCCCCTGCGGCGCGGGCAGGTCAGTGCCCTCTTGGTCGTCGGTGGCAGTGGTGGTGAAGTCCGTGAGGGCGAGGCCGTCACCGGTGTAGGAGCGGGTGACGTCCCGGTCGGGGGTGTCGCTGGTGTTCTGGTCCTGGGCCTGGGCCCGGCCCTCGATCAGGCCAGCAACTGGGCGACCAGCACCGGGTCGTGGCAGCCGTCGTACGCCCAGCGCCGCCCCAGCACCCCGTGTTCCATGGTGCCGACGAGGGCGTGCTCCGCCCCGTCGAGCGGGGCGCCACGGTAGGTGAGCGGCACCGTGGACGGGGATCGTCGGATGACGGGAGCGGACCGCGGTGAGGAGCACGGTCGTCCACAGCTGATCACCGCGTGTGGTGTGGGCTGCCCGGCGAGGCCGATGACGAACTGAAGGTGGTTGACCGCCGGATGCCCTCAGATCGGTGATAGGCGCCCCCGGTAGAGTGCGGTGCCGCCACAGGCCGAGAGGTGAGGGTGACCATGGATGAGCAGGAGCTGACCGAGCCGTGGGAAGGGGTCTTGATGACTCCGGACTCCCTCAGTCACACGGGCGTCCTTGTTCTGGCGGGGTCGAGCGGACGTATCGACCGGGAGAGGGCTCGTGTCCTCGCCCGGGAGGGGATGACCGCGATGTCGATTCGATGGTTCGGCGGTCCCGGGCAATCACCGGGCATCTGCGAGATTCCTCTGGAGACTTTCGTGTCCGCCATCGATCTGCTCGAATCCACTGGAGTACGCCGCGTTTGCCTGCTGGGGGCGTCCAAAGGGGCGGAGGCCGCGCTGCTCACCTCCGTCCATGACCCGCGGGTCGACGGCGTCGTGGCGATGTCGCCCACCTCGGTGGTGTGGGGCAACGTCGGCCCCGGGCGAGATGGGAAGCATCGCCCTTACCGGTCGTCCTGGACTTGGAAGGGGCAGCCGCTGTCCTTCGTCCCCTACGACGACGACTGGAAGCCCGCCGAACCGGCGGACGGCCCGGTGGCCATCCGGGGTTGGTACGAGCGCAGCGAACGGACGTTCGCCGACCTGCTTCCCGCTGCCGAGATCCCCGTAGAGGAAACCAGGGCTGACGTGCTGCTGGTGGCGGGAGGGGACGATGCGATGTGGCCGTCCCTCCCGTTCGCTGAGCGACTTGTCGCCCGTCGCCGCACGGCTCGTCTGATCAGTCGGGCCGAAGCCGGCCATCGTCCGCGTCTTCCAGGGGAAGGCCCGGCTCCCGAGTCGCCGCGCTTCCTTTACGGGGGTGACGTCGTCGCCGACGCCGAGCTCGGAGCCGCCGCCTGGCCGCACATCCTCAAACTGCTGCGCGGCTGACGGCCGGGTTGCATCACAGCCTGCGGATGTTCTCCGCCACGTAGTCGAAGCTGTCCTGCGACCGTTCGACGACGTCGAACTCGACCTCGTCGCCTGCCTCCAGCTCCCGGTACCCGCTCGCCGCGATGTCGCTGAAGTGCGCGAACGCGTCACGTCCCGGCGGGAGCTCGGGAGAGGAGATCGCCCCCCAGCCCTTGTCGGCCTTCCAGAACTTCACCGTGCCACGTGTCATGATCACATTATGGCGGCTGCTCGGGCCGCGCCGGGCGTGGGTGCGCAGGGGTCAGATGATTTCGAGGTTGGCCATCATGCCCATGTCCTCGTGTTCGGCGTTGTGGCAGTGGAAGAGGTAGCGGCCGCGGTAGCCGTCGAAACGGGTGATGATCTCCGCCGATTCGCCCGGCCGCAAGGAGACGGTGTCCTTGAGCCCCGCGTCGTGGGGCAGCGGCGGCCCGCCGCCGCGCGAGAGGATCCGGAAGCCGACCAGATGCAGGTGGACGGGATGGTGGACGTCGGCGATCAGCCGCCACACCTCGATGTCGCCGAGACGGGTGGTGACGTCGGAGCGGGCGGGGTCGAACGGGAGCCCGTCGATCAGCCATCCATGGTCACCGCGCATGCGTCCGGTGCGGAAGGAGAAGTCGCGCACCCTGACGGCGTCCGACCGGCGCCAGGTCGGCAGATCGGTGGAGAGGATGCGCGGGATGCGGCTGTCGTCGGTGGCTTTGCGTGCGATGCGGAAGGCCATCACGTCGCGGGTGCGGCCGGAGCCCAGCCGGTTGACGAGCCTGACGCGGCCGCCGACCGGGACGCCCGAGAAGTCGATGACGACGTCGTGGCGTTCGGCGGGTGCGAGCGGCAGGAGCCGGTGGGTGACCGGTGTCGCGAGCAGTCCCTGGTCGGCGCCGATCTGGACGAGGTCGAGCCGGCGTCCGTCGTCGGTGACGACTTCGAGTTCGTAGTGGCGGGCGTTGGAGGCGTTGAGGATGCGCAGCCGGTAGCGGGCCGCGTCGACCTCGTGCACGGGCCACGGGGCGCCGTTGACCAGGATCACGTCGCCGAGGACTCCGGCGAGGTACGGGTCGCGCACGCCCGGCCGCTCCCGCAGGGTGGGGTCGAGGGCGGGGTAGGCGAGGGTGCCGTCGGCGGCGAAGGCGCGGTCGGTGAGCATGAGGGGCAGTTCGCGCCGCCCGGCGGGCAGGCCGAGGTTGTCCTCGGCGTCGTCGCGGACGATGTGCAGTCCGGCCAGGCCGCGCCAGATCGCGGGGGCGGTGAAGTCCATCCGGTGGTCGTGGTACCACAGCAGGGCCGGCCGCTGGTCCAGCGGGAAGGTGTAGTCCCGCGTCAGCTTGGTGACCACGGCCCGCGGATCGTGCATGTCATGCGTGGAGCCGTGTCCGGTGTGCGTGGCGGCGTCGTGCCGGCCTTCGGGCAGGACGAGGTCGGTCGGGTAGCCGTCGGAGGCCGCCGGGGTCCGTCCGCCGTGCAGATGCACGACGGTCGGCACGGGCAGCTCGTTGCGATGCGTCACGGTGATCGGCCGGCCGCGGCGCGACTCGATCGTCGGCCCGGGGAAGGTGCCTTCGTACGTCCACAGCGGCGTCCTGACGCCGGGCAGGATCTCCGCGGTCGCTTCGCGCTGGGTGATCTCGTACCGGTCGACGCCGCCCGAGGTGCCGGCCGGCGCGAGCACGGACGGAATCGGCAGCGGCACCTGGAAGGGCGGCGGCAGCGGCACGGCGCTGCGCAGTTCGGCACCGGTGAACGACGGGCGGCGGGCCAGCGCGGCCGAGGCCGACAGCCCGGTGGCCGCCATCAGCCCGAGCGCCCCGCCGATGCCCAGCACCCGGCGCCTGGCCACTCCACGGGCACGGTCCGGCCGGTCGTCATATCGCTCAGGCATGGCCGGCTTCCCGCTGCTCCGGCTCGCGTGGGGGTTGCGGTCGCCGCTGGAGGGGCCGGCGCCATACGGCGATGAACAGCACGACGAGCGCGGCGACGGTCATCACGCCCAGCGGGAGGTGCAGCCACAGTGCGCCGTCCATCCCGGCCACGTACTGCACCGTCTCGGCCGCCACCACGGCCGCCGTGGCAAGGAACGGCCACACCTGACGCAGCCGAACCCAGACCACGATCGCCACGACCACCTGCACCAAGCCGATGGAGGAGATCACGTCGGCGCCGACCGCGTGCCAGCGCAAGCCGTCGTAGTCACCGCTCAGATACACGCCGGTGAACACCGGCTGACCGAGGATCGCCACCACGTGCGCGCTGACAACAGCCCGCAGAACCCACCCAGACAGCATCGTCCGATGCGCGGCATCTGACCGGGCCGACATCGCCGGGCCGGATCTGTCAGCGCTCAGCGGCCGTCCGCTCACCAGGTCACCCGCAGTGAGTTCACGCCGTACACGACGCTGAAGGCCCGGAAGTCGACCGGCTCGTCCGGGTCGGCCAGGGCGAGGCCGGGGAAGCGCTGGAGCAGGGCCGGGAAGGCGATGCGCATCTCCATCCGGGCCAGCGGTGCCCCCAGACAGTGGTGCACGCCGTGGCCGAAGGCGACATGGCCGGCGGCTCCCCGGGTGATGTCGAGGCTGTCGGGATCGTCGACGAAGGCGGGGTCGCGATTGGCACCGGGCAGCGAACAGATCACCAGCGAACCCGCGGGGATGCCGTGCCCGGCGATCTCCACATCCGCCGTGGTCCTGCGCGGCGGCAGCAACTGCACGATGGACAGCCAGCGCAGCAACTCCTCAATGGCGGGCTCGACCTGGCCCGGGTCGTCGCGGATCAGGGCTAGCTGGTCCGGGCGCCGCAGCAGGGCCAACGTGCCCAGGGCGAGCATGTTCGAGGTCGTCTCGTGCCCGGCCAGCAGCAGCAGGCCGGCGATGCCGATGAGCTCATCGGTGCTGAGATCGTCGCCGTGCTCGCGTACCAGCATGCCCAGCAGGTCCTCCCCCGGGTCCGCCTGCGCGCGGGCGACCAAGCCCGCCATGTAGGCGCGGTCCTCCCGCCGCGCCGCGAGCTGCTCCTCCATCGGCAACGAGGTGTCCACCAGGCGGAGGGAACGCTCCTGGAACTCCGCCCGGTCGGCGTACGGCACACCCAGCAACTCGCAGATCACCAGCGACGGCACCGGCAACGCGAAGTGCGCCACCAGATCGGCCGGTCGGCCGGCCCGCTCCAGGTCGTCCAGAGCTGCCTGGACGATGTCGGTGATCCGCGGCTCGAGCCTGCGCATCCGGCGGACCGTGAACTCCGGGGTGAGCATCCGGCGCAACCGCGTGTGCTCCGGCGGGTCGAACTCGATCAGACTCCCGGCCCGCAGCTTGGCCCGTTCCTCCTCGTCCACCGCATCGGACCCCGTGAACGGCGAGACGGCACTGCTGAACCGGGCCGGGTCCGACAGCACCTCGCGGACATCCTCATGGCGGCAGACCAGATACGCGGGCAGGCCGAACGGCGTCTCCACCCGCACCACGCCTTCGCCCTCTCGTGCCCGGGCCAGCTCCTCGACCGGGTCGAACCCGTTCCGCCGCATCTGCAGCGGCAGTTCCGGTGCTTGCGTCATCTTCTGACCATCCATCCCATGATCGCGCGAGGGTGAAACCACCACATCTGTGGTACCACATTTGGGGTAATCTCGCATCCGTGGCGAATCAGGACCGGCGGGATCAGCTACGGGACGCGGCCGTCGAGGTGCTGGCCGAGCAGGGCGCGCGTGGGCTGACGCACCGCGCGGTGGACGGTGCCGCGGGCGTGCCCTCCGGCACCGCCAAGAACTACTTCCCGACCAGGCAGTCACTGCTGCAGGCGATCGCCGAGCGGTGCGTCGAGATCTACCGCGATCTCCCCAGGCCGGCGGTCACCGGCCGGGCGTCGCTCGTGGCCATGATGGGCGCGCTGCTGGCCGAGGTCGCCGGGCCGGGGCGGGTGCGGCTGCTCGCCTATCTCGAACTCCAGGCGGAGGCGTCCCGCGCGCCCTGGCTGGCCGCCATCCTGGACGACGTCGCGGCGGCCGACTTCGCCGCCTTCGAGGAGGCGCAGCGGGCCGCCGGGCTGCCGGTCACGCCGGAGCGCGCCGCCGCCGTCACCCTGGCCATGCATGCCGCGATCCCTCACCTGCTGGCCGACGGCCCCCGCACCCTGGCGGCCGCGGGCCTGGACGATCTCGACCGCTTCGCCCGCGACCTGTTGGACGCGGTCTATGGTCGTGCCGAGACGGAGCCACCGCACGCTCGATGACCCGGCGAACGGCCCGGGGTGGCGCGGCGGGTCACTCGCGCGCGCCGAGCGCGTCGGCGGGGCGGGGCCTCAGTGCGAACCTCGCCGGGATCGCCGTGGCCGCCAGCGCCAGGGCGGCCACGGCCGCGATGACCGCGACATACGCGAGCGGTGGCACGTACGGCAGCGCCGACCCCGTCATCCCCATGCTGAAGGCCGCCAGTGTGACCAGCGAGATCAGCGTCCCGATGGCCACAGAGACGGCCAGCGCCGTCAGCGTCTCCGTACGCAGCATCCGCGCCGCCTGGCGCCGCGTCGTGCCCACCACGCGCAGCAGAGCGAGCTCGCGCGAGCGGGCCAGGGTGGACATGGCCAAGGTGTTGACCACGGCGATCGCGCAGAACGCGATGATCAGGCCCATGGCGACGTACGCCACCGCCGCGTTGGCGGAGCCCGCGGACGCCTGGTCGGGGGCGGTCGCGGCAGGTAGTGCCTCGCGTGACCCGCCGGCCACCAGGACGGTACCGCGGGGATCGTCCACGTGGCCCGCGACGAGCCCGCGTGAGAGGGTCAGGTCGCCGAAGCCCAGGCCGCGGGAGTAGATCGCGGCGATCCGCACCACGGCGGGGGTGCCGTCGCCGAGCACCAGGGAGATCCGGTCGCCCAGGCCGGCCTCCAGCCGAGAGGCGGCGGTGCGGCTGATCGCCGCCGACGTGTCGCCGAGCCCGGCCAGCGAGCCGGCCACCACGCCCAGGTCCATCGTCTGGTCCAGGCCGTCGAGCGTGACGGCCTGGGCGTCGTACTTCTCGAGGTCGATCCTGACCGAGGTACGCAGCACCTCCGTCACGGCTCGCACCCCGGGCACCTGGCGAACGGCGGCCACGGACGTGCCCGGCGCGAGCACGTGGTCGGCCATGATGCCCGCGTTCCGCTCGCTCTGGGCGGCGTGGCCCATGGTGGTCTGCACGAACAGGATCGTGCACGTCATCGCCGTCATCAGGGTCAGCGGCGTGATCAGTGAGGCCAGCCGCCCGGCTCCGGCGCGCAGGCTCTTGCGCGCGAGATAGCCGGCCACGCCGGGCGCCCGCAGCGGCAGGGCCGTCGCCGCCCGGGCGATCAGCGGTCCGAGCAGGGCGACCGCCGTCGTCCACAACAATGCGGTGAGCATGGTGACGGGGCTGGATGCCGCCTCGGTGGACAGGTCGGACAGCACGATCGTCAGCACGACGCCGCCGGCGAGGGCGATCAGGCCCGCGATCAGCCTGGCCCAGGGGAGTCCGGCCGCGGGCATCGCCACCTCGCCCAGGGCCTCCACCGGCCTGATCCGCGTGGTACGCCGGGCGGAGACGCGCGCCGCCACACACGCGGCCACCAGAGTGGTCAGCACCGCGACGATCGGCGGGAACGGGCTGACGACCAGCTGCAGATTCCCCGGCATGGCCCCGAGCGCGACGAATCTGGTCCGCAGCCAGAACCCGAGCAGAATCCCGGCACCCGAGCCGAGCAGCCCGGCGGCCACGCTGATGAGCAGGGCCTCACCGCCGATGAGCTTCCTGGCCTGCCTGGGGGTGGCGCCGACGGCGCGCAGCATGGCGATCTCGCGCCGGCGCTGCTGCATGGACAGGGCGAACGTGCCCACCACGACCAGAATCGCCACCAGCAGCGAGGTGCCGCCGAGCGCGCCGCCCAGACTGATGAGCCTGACCCGAGAGCCCTCACCATCGGGGAATTCGACCGCGCCGCGCTGGTCGCCGGTGTAGGCCACGGCGCCCTTGACGGCGACGTCCACTGCGGGCCAGACGCCGATCGCCGTCACCAGCCCGTCCCGTCCTGCCAGGCGGCGGGCCTCACCGGTGGAGAAGAAGATCGTGTCCCGACCCGGCAGTGCCTGGGCGGTCACTCCCACCACGCGGTAGCCGGGGATCGCCTGGCCGGAGTGGCGGGCGTCGACGACGACCTCGTCGGCGGCGCTGGGGGCGCGGCCCTCGGCGAGCGTGAACGGAGTGAGCGCGGCGGACTCCCAGCCATGGGCGGTGAACCCGGCGTAGGGGAAGGTCACCTCGGTGACCACCTTCGTGACGCCGGGGACGCGCCGGATCTCCGAAGCCAGGGAAGCGAGGATCCATCTGCGCTCGGACAGGAGCTTGGCCTTCTCCTTGCCGCTCTCCTTGGTCTGCCTGACGTACTGGTCGCCGGCCACGATCATCGGGGCGCCGGCGTACCGCTCGGGGGCGACGCCGCCGCGCAGTCCCGTCTCCAGCAGCATCCCGCACGCCGTCACCAGCGCGGCGGCGCACAGCAGGGCCACGAAGGCGCCGGCGAATCCGGCCTTGCGATGCCGGAGCGTCCTCAACGCGAAGGAGATCATTACTTCCACGCCCCCAGCCTGGTCATGCGCTCGGCCACCTTCTCGGCGGTCGGGGCCGTCATCGCGTCCACGATCCGGCCGTCGGCCAGGAAGAGCACGGTGTCGGCGTACGAGGCCGCCACCGGGTCGTGGGTGACCATCACCACGGTCTGGCCCAGCGCGGAGACCACCTCCCGCAGGAGGGTGAGCACGTCGCGGGCGGTCATGGTGTCCAGCGCGCCGGTCGGCTCGTCGCCGAACACCACCTCCGGCCTGGTCACCAGCGCTCTGGCGATGGCCACGCGCTGCTGCTGGCCACCGGAGAGCTCGGCGGGACGATGTCCCGTACGCCCGCCCAGCCCCACCCTGTGCACGACCTCGTCCAGCCAGGACCGGTCGATCCGGGCGCCGGCCAGCTTGAGCGGCAGCGTGATGTTCTCGGTCACGGTCAGCGCGGAGACCAGGTTGAAGGCCTGGAACACGAAGCCGACCCGGCGCCGCCGGAGCTCGGTCAGCGCGTTCTCGTCCATGCCGGTCAGGTCGGTGCCGCCCAGCCGTACCGCTCCCGAGCTGGGCACGTCGAGCCCGGCCGCACAATGCAGGAACGTGCTCTTGCCCGAGCCGGAGGGGCCCATGACGGCGGTGAAGGTGCCCCTGGGGATGCCGACCGACACCTCGCGCAGGGCCGCCACCGCGCTCCTGCCCCTGCCGTACACCTTGCTCACCGCGTCCAAACGCACTGCTTCTGTCATGGGATCAAGCCTGCTGATCAGCGCTTTCCGCTACCAGAGAGGCGATCACGACCCGGTCATGACCTCATCATGATCCGGACATAATGGTCAGGTGATCCGTATGCTCCTGGCCGAGGACCAGCACGTCATCCGAGAAGCGCTCGTGACCCTGCTCACTCTCGAGCCCGACATCGAGGTCGTGGAGGCGGTCGAGTCAGGAGACGCGGCGGTGGCCGCGGCACTGGTGCACCGGCCTGACGTAGCGGTCATGGACATCGACATGCCCGGCACGATCGACGGCCTCGACGCCGCCGGCGAGCTGCGCGCCAAGCTGCCGGCCTGCCGCACGCTCATGCTCACCGGCCACGGCAAGCCGGGCCACCTCCGTCGCGCGCTCGCCTCCCAGGTGGACGGCTTCATCCTGAAGACGGCCTCGCCGGAGGAGCTGGCCTCTGCGATCAGGAAGGTGGCACGGGGGGAACGTGTCCTCGACCCCTCCCTCGCCGCCACCGCATGGCACCTGGCCGACAATCCGCTCACCCCCCGCGAAGCCGACGTCCTGCGGCTGGTGGCCGCGGGGTCCGAGCCGCCCGAGATCGCCGGGCAGCTCTTCCTGAGCGCGGGGACCGTGCGCAACTACATCACCACGATCGTGGCCAAGCTCAATGCCCGCAACCGCACGGACGCCGTACGCATCGCCTCCGAGGCGGGCTGGATCTAGGCGGGCACCCAGACGCGCGTCGGGATCTCGGCGGTCAGCTCGAACCAGCCGTCCTCGGCGGCGACGGCCAGGCGGCCGTCGAGCGCTGCCAGACGGGTGGTGAGGTTGCCGATCCCGGACGAGCCGTGGCGGGGCGCGGCGGAGCGCACGCCGTCGTTACGCACGCTCAGCCGTACGATCCCGTCCTCCGCTGACGTCGTGATCGTGCACCGGCGGGCGGAGCTGTGCCGCAGCACGTTGGTGACGGCCTCTCGGACCACGATCCCGAGGGTGGTGTCCACGTCCTTGCCCAGAGCGCCGTGGTCCAGGTCGAGCACGACCTCGATCCCCGCGGCCGCGAGCAGCGAGCGGGCCCACTCCGTCTCGGCGGCCAGCGACAGCTCCCTCTGCTCGCCCGACACCGTCCGCAGGTCCTGCATCGCCCGCTCGGTCATCGTCAGCACGTCGTCGAGCTCCTTCCGTGCCCGCTCGGCGTCGAGCCTGCGGGCGAGCTCGCATTTGAGGAGGATCGCCGCCAGGGTGTGCCCGAGGAGGTCGTGCAGGTCTCGGGCGGCCCGCAGGCGTTCCTCGACGACGGCGGCGCGGGCCAGGCCGTCTTTCGACTCGCGCAGTTCCCTGGTCAGCTGGGCCAGTTTGAGCAGCCCGTACATGACCAGGCCGGTCACGAGCGTGCTGATCGCGTAGTTCACGGTCAGCGGGATCGGCATGGCGAGCAGCACGCCCGAGACCGTGACGGTCGCCACGGTCAGCGCCACCAGCGGCAGCGCCACCGCCCAGGGGAAGGCCAGCAGGACCGGCCCCGCCAAGAAGCCCGCCACTCCCAGCCATGCCTGCCCGTACAGCGGGATCGGGGCGAACGTCAGCACCGCCATGATCGACAACGCCACGGGGTGACGGCCCTCGATCGATCGCAGCTGCATGAAGACGATGACGGCCAGCAGCGCGGCCGGCCACGGCGAGTCGGCCGCCAGCAGCAGCTTCGCCGAGAACCCCACCAACACGGCGGCCAGCAACGCCATGGACAACGTGCTGTCGTGGGAGGGCTGGACGGGCGGGCGTACCGCGGGCAGGGTCGCCTCCACGGTCACCCAGGCGTCGTCGGCGAGCTCGACGGTGAGTGTGCCGCCGGCTGCCTCGACTTGTTCCGGCAGGTCGCCGAGGTTCTCGTCGCCGGCAGTGCGGGCGCCGTCGTGGGAGACGCGCAGCCGTACCGCGGCCCCCTCCGTGAGCGTCTCGATGCGGCAGGTGGTGGCCGTGCGGCGCCGGACGATCTCCATCACGGCCTCTCTGAGCACCGCCGCCAGGAGGGCGCCCGCTGGTCCCAGCGGCGCGGCGTGGCCGACGCGCACGTCCACGGTGACGCCTGCCGTGGTCAGCATCGCCTTGGCGGTGGAGAGCTCGGGTGCCAGGGACATGGCCCGGTAGCTCGCCGCCGCGGCCCGGGCGTCGGCCAGCGAACTGCGCGCCGTGTCCACGTCAGGTGTTCCGGTACGCGCGCCGTCGGCGATCACGGACAGTGCCCGTCCCAGGCCCGCGTTCAGCTCGGCGGCGATGCGCAGCCGCTCCTCGGCCGCCGCCGTCATCGCCAGCGCCAGGCGGGCCGCGTTCACCTCGTCGATTCTGTCGATCATCCTGGTGAGGCCGTACACGACCAGGGAGATCAGCACCATGCTGATCACCGGGTCGGCGGGGCCCAGCAGGGCGGCGCTCACCGCGACGGCCAGGGCGAGCGGCCAGAGCGGGGTCAGGAGCAACGACCCGCCGACGAAACCCAAGATGCCGACCGAGGAGCCGAACAGCAGCACCGATCCGTACGCCAGCGCCACCTGGAGCGCGACCAGCCACCACGAACGCCGCCGGGTGAAGGCCACCTGCACCCCGAACACGGCCAACGCCAAGGGTGACCCGGCCACCACGTAGACGCTCGCGAAGCCCGCGAACACGACGGCAACGATCAGTTTCGCCCGCTTGTGCACCCGTGCAGCCTAGGAGACGTCCCCCGGCCACCTGCCGCTGGGGACCGGACCGGCTGCTCGCGATGACGGGCACGCCGTCGTTCGCGGGCGCAGGATCCGGACATGCGGCGCTAGCAGTTCTCGTCGTGCTGGGGCAGGTGCCCGGTGGTCAGGAAGTCGGTGACGGCCCGGTCGCCGCAGGCGTTGCCGTTGGCGAGATAGACGCCGTGGCCGCCCGAGTCGACGCTGACCATACGGGCCCGCTGCCCGAACGCCTGGCGCATCTTCAGCGCTCCGCTGTAGGGCGTGGACGGGTCACGCAGGTTCTGGATGAGCAGGACGTTGGCGGGGCCTCGCGAGGTGACCCGCACGGGCGGCTCGGCGGGCTCGAACGGCCAGAACGCGCACGGCCCCACGTTGACGGGCATGCCCGCGGTCAGGGGGTGTGCGGCCCGGTCACGCGTCACCTGCCGCCGGTACCGGCTGAACGAGTCGCGCCATTCGACGTCGTTGCACATGGTGGCGCCGGCGGTGGCGGCGGTGTTCTGCATGACGGCCGCCGGGGGCGTGTTCGGCGGGGGCAGTTCGCCCGAGGTCCGGGCGGCCCGCATGAGGGCGGCGAGCATGGGGAAGTTCGCGTCGGAGTAGAGGGCGGTGAGCATGGTCTCCCGCAGGAGGTTGCCGTTCAGCTCTTCCGGATTGGCGCCCGGCCAGGGCAGCGGCTTGCGGTCCAGTTCGGCCGCGAGGTCGAGGAACGTGCGGCGGACCGCCGCCGCGTCGGCGCCGAGACCGTACTCGCCGTCACGGGCCGCGGCCCAGGCCGCGAAGTCGGGGAAGCGGTCTTCGACGCCGACGGCGTAGTTGGCCAGCCACTGCCGCGCCACGCGGCGCGGATCGGGATCGTCGTTGCTGTCCAGGACGATCCGGTCGGTACGCTCGGGGAACATGGTGGCGTAGACGGCGCCCGCGTAGGTGCCGTAGGAGACGCCCCAGTAGGAGATCTTCTTCTCCCCCAGTGCCTGGCGGATCCTGTCGATGTCCCGGGCCTCGTTGCGGGTGCTGATGTGCCGGATGAGCGGCCCGCCGTTGCGGGCGCAGGCCTCGGCGATCCTGCGCGACCAGGCGACGTTCTCCGCGATGCCGCCGTCGGCGTCGGGGTACGGCTTCAGCTTGGTGAGTGAGAGATCACGGGTCTGCAAGCCGCACGAAACGGGCGAGCTCTGGCCCACACCGCGCGGGTCGAACCCGACGATGTCGTAGCGGTCGAGCACGTCCTGCGGCAGCCGCTTGACCTGGACGCTGGGGCGGTTCAGGCCGGGGCTGCCCGGTCCGCCGGGGATGATCAGCAGCACGCCACGACGCAACGCGGGCTTGGCGGTCTTGATCCGCGACACGGCCAACGAGATCGTCGGTCCGCCGGACGCCCGGTAGTCCATGGGAACCTGAAGGGTAGCGCATTCCTGCCGTGCGTCCACCCCGGGCCCCGCGGGGCAGGCGCCCCACGAGACGGCCGCCGCCTGGGCGGGGGTCACGAGGCCCGCGGCGAGGATGGCGGTGGATGCTCCGACGGCGGACAGTCTCGCGAGGTTTCGCATCAAGGGTCCTGTTCAGTGATCGTTCTGGGCTGTGTCACCGACTCTGCCGAACCGCGAATCTCCGAACCAGAGACCGCGTCACCGAAGACCCATGACGTCATCATGAACCGGACACGACGCCCAGCCGGCCACATCGCCGTGCCCCAGTTACCGCTGTCACCGTTGCCGGGGCGGGAGACCAGGCATCTGCGTGCCGCCCCTGCCGCCGGTCGCACCACTCCGCCGGCAGGTAAGCGGGAAGGGCGTCGGAAGCGACGACATCGCACGAGCATCCGTTCCAGGCGGAACGGCGACCGGTGGAACAGCCGCATCTACGGCATGGTGAGGTCCGACGTGACCCCCGATCCACGGACTCACGAGGAGCGGCGCAGCCAGTCGTCGAAGCGGGTCTCGGCCAGGCGGGCGCGGCCCTCGTCGGGGACGAGGCTGCGCTCGGCCAGTTCGGAGCCGAAGTAGCGGGCATGCGGGTCGGCGACCACCCTGTGCGGGTCGTTCCACGCGCTCAGGGCGTCGGCGATCAGCTCGTCGAAGCGGAACCGATCCGGTCCGGCCACCTCGGTGACACCCTTCAGCGGGCCCTCCAGAGCGGCCCGGCACACCGCCTCGGCGACGTCGTCGGCCGCCACGGGCTGGAAGAGCACGGGCGGTACGCGGACCGTGTCTCCGTCGGCGGCGGCGTCGGCGATGCCCTTGACGAACTCGAAGAACTGGGTCGCCCGGACGATCGAGTACGGGATCGGCCCCTGCGTGATCAGCTGTTCCTGGGCGACCTTCGCCCGGAAGTAGCCGTTGTCGGGCAGGCGGTCGATGCCCACGATGGACAACGCCACGTGATGTGCCACGCCCGCGTCCGCTTCGGCGGCCAGCAGGTTGCGGGTGGAGGTCGTGAAGAACTCCATGACGGCCTTCTCCTCGAAGGACGGCGAGTTCGACACGTCCACGACGACCTGTGCGTCCGCCAGCGCGGGGGCCAGCCCCTCTCCCGTGAGGGTGTCAACCCCCGTCCTGGGTGAGGCGGGCGCCGCGTCGTGGCCGCGTTCGCGGAGCTTGTCGACCACTTTGCCGCCGATGAGGCCGGTGCCTCCGATGACCACGATCTTCATGTCGGAGTTCTCCTTTCAGGACGGCCGGGGCGCGCGCAGTAGGACGGTGAGCGCGGTCTTCCAGGCTTCCATGCACGGCTCGTCGTCGGTGTCGGGCATGGTCGGTGTGCTCCTTCAGCGGTGCTGGTCGATGGGGTCGCGTGCACCCCGGAACACCAGGCCCGGGGCCGTCATCCTCGACAGATCTGGTTCCCACTCACCGCCCGTGCGCACTGCGGGGCGGTAAAGCTTGAGGATGCTGTCCTTCATCGCCGTATCCCCGGACCGACCGCGGTCTCAGCGCGTTGCCTTTCGCGTCGCCGGCTCGGTGTTGAGCAGGACGGCGCCGGTGACGACGGCGAACAGTGCGATGGCTTTGACAGGTGTGAGCGGCTCGCCGAGCCAGCCGATGCTGACCGCGGCGACAGCGGCGGTGCTGAGTCCGAAGAGGCCGTAGGCGACGCTGCTCGAGATGCGTCGCAGGGCGACCGCGAGCAGCAGCAGCTCGACGATGAACGCGACGAGGGCGGCGGCGATGAGGAGTGGCCGGGTGAAGCCGTCGGAGTGGACGAGGGCGAAGACCTGCACGACATCGAGGGCGATCGCGCCGTACAGTGCGGCCCAGCTCGCCAGGGCCCGCGGTGCGGCGATGGGGCGGTCGAGGGCCGGCGTGTTCATGGAGCCTCCTTCGCTACGTGGTCTGCAGTCGCAGCACGACGACGCCCGTGCCGATCAGGGCCAGCGCCGTGGCTTTGCGGGCGGTGAGCCGCTCCCCGAGCCACAGCGTGCTGTAGACGGTGACCAGCGCCGTCGCGCCGGCGAAGTAGACCGAGTCGGCGATGCTCGTCGGCACGGTCAGCAGGGCACGCGAGAACGCGAAGAACGCCACCAGATAGGCCGCCGCCGCCAGCACGAGATGGCGAGCGTATCGGCCGTGAGTGCCCCGCTCGAGCGCCGCGGCGCCGGCGAGGTCGCCGGCGATCGCGACCGCAAGGAACACCCAGCCCATGAGCCACACTCCTGATTCGAGACCAGCAAATGGCTTACATTGGTTAGCTTCTCACCATCAAACTAACCAGTCAAGTTGATATAGTGGTCTCCATGACAGTGGTCGAGCGGCTCGTGGATCTGATCAACACCCGTCACTGCCCCGACGGTGACGACGTGCTGGCCGACCAGCGGGCGGCCGCCTGGCTGCAGGAGTGGACAGACGACAGGCGGCAGGAGGCCGTCGACGCAGCGACGATGGCCCGGCTGCGCGACTTGCGCGAAGGATTGCGGCAGCTCGCCGTCGCCAACAACGGTCAGCGGTGCGACGAGGAGATCGCGGATCGGGCTGCGGCCGTGCTGCGGTCGGTGCCCCTGGTGGTCGAGTTCGGCGGTCCCGGGACGCCGCCCCGGCTCGGGGCGTACTCCGCTGCGGGCCTGGCCGAGCGTGCGCTCGCAGACGCCGCGGGCTCCTACCTCACCGCAGCCGCCAGCGGCGAGTGGTCCCGGGTCAAGGCCTGCGCCGCGCCCGACTGCCGATGGGCCTACCTGGACAGTTCACGCAATCGGTCCCGCCGCTGGTGCGACATGGCCGAATGCGGGAACCGGGCCAAGAACCGCGCTTGGCGGCAACGTCAAGCCGCCGGCGAGTAGAAGGAACGATCCGCGTGGTGCCGCCGGAGGACGGCCTGGCCCTCCCCCTCGGTACGAAGGATCGTCATGACGCGGATGACCTTCGGCGCCGGGCGTAGGCGATGGTGAGGGCCATGACCAGCGGCCCCCAGGCGAGAAGCGGCGCGTAGCAGATGCCCATGATCACGCCGGCGGCGCCGCCAGGGAAGTCGGGGTTGTCCAGAGGACCGCCCGGAGTCAAGGTTACCGCCGCGCACAGCGCCGTCACGGTGACCCCACCCAGGAAGGCCGGCACGATCACGGCCAGCGGTGGAATCCGCCGGCCTCCCACGCGCGGGATCCACGACGGCACCCTCTCTCCCCACGGTCGCACCAGGCCGAACGTCAAAGACGCCGCGGCAAGTGAGACCACGTTCAGAACCCACAGATAGAACGTGAAAGCCGGACCGCGGTACATCTCACCAAGCAGGCCGGTGAAGCCCACGTCGACACCGAACCCGGCGACGACCCGCCACACGCACGAGGGCACCATGCACAACACCGTCGCCCAGGCCGCCTTGACGGCCCATCCGGGGACCGGCCGGTCCGTGCCGGTCGCCATACGGCCCACCGGCATTCCGTCGATCACCATGGCGCCTTTCCGATACGAAAAGTTCCGGAACTATCGGTATCGTATGATGTCATGGTGGAAAGAGCCAGGCAACCGATCGGCCGGCCCCGCGACTCCCGAGTGGACGAGGCCATCACCCGGGCCGTCCGGGAGCTGCTGGCCGAGGTCGGATACACGGGGCTGACGATGGACGCCGTGGCCGCCCGCGCCGGCGTCGGCAAGGCCGCGATCTACCGCCGGTACGCCACGAAGCAGGAGATGGTGTTCGCCGCGGCCATCCACGGGGAGACCCTGGAGGTCCCGCCCGACAGCGGATCCCTGCTGGGAGACCTCACCGCGCTGGCGCGGGTGATCGTCGGCCACCTGAGCAACCCGGCCGCCTCCGGGACGTTGCTCAGCCTGCTCGGCGAGATCACCACCGATCCGGCCCTGGCCGAACGGTTCACCAGGACCTTCGTCGAGCCGGAACGGGCCGGCAACGCCGAACTGCTGGAACGAGCGGTGCGCCGCGGGGAGTTGGAGCGGATGCCCGATGTCGATCTGTTCCACGCGGTGTTCGGCGGCGCCGTTCTGTCCTGGCTGTTCATCTCCCGCCACGACCCGCATGACCTGCCCGAACGACTGGCCCGCTTCGCCTGCGCAGCTCTGCGATCAGCCGAACCACACCCGCCCACGGCGGAGCGTCGGACATGAACACTTCGTCCGGGGAGGGATGCTCATGGTTCGGTCTTGGCGGCGGCCAGGACGCGTGCGGCTTCACGTACTGCCGCGAGGTTCTTCTTGCCCTGCCGTGAGCCGGCCAGCTTGGCCTTGATGTGGTCCCGGACCGTGATCGGTTCGTAGGCCAGCCCGGAGGCGTCATGGTGACTGGCCAGCGTCTCGATGACGGCTTCCGGGTTGCCGTCGTGGAAGAAGGCGGCTGAGCGGCGGCGCTTGATCGTGCCGTCCACGATCGGGGGCTTGACACGGTGCAGGGTCGACATCCACCGGTCGTTGGTGAGCCGCGCCGTGAGGTCGCCCAGGTTGACCAGCAGGGCGCCGTCGGCCGGCGCGACATCGTGCCAGCGTCCGTCCCGGCCGAGCACCTGGAGGCCCGCGACCTGGTCGGCCCACAGGACGGTGACGATCCCGTAGTCGGTGTGCTCGCCCATCCCGATGAGGTCGCCGTCGATGGTGACCGTTCCTTCCGGCAGGGCGTAGTTGTTCATGCGGAGCACGTCGATGGAGTGGTCGGTGAGCCGGGCGAAGAACTCGGGATCCAGGTGGAGGGCGTCGGCGAAGATCCGGGTGAGAGTGCGTGCGACCCGGCCGGCGTGGTCGAAGTAGGACTGGACGGCCTCGGTGAAACCGCCGACCTCGGGCCACACGTTGATCCCGTAGTCCTCCTCGGACAGGTCCAGGGAGGTGAAGGAGCGTGCCTCCACGCCGACGTTGAAGGCCTCGAAGAAGTCGTTCATGCGGCCGGCCGACTCGACGCCGAGGCTCAGGCTGAGGGACTCGCTCTTGGGCGGGCTGTAGCCACGGTTGGCGCCCGTGACGCGGTAGGTCTTCTTCGTCTCAAGGGGCAGGGCGAAGAAGGCGTCCATCGCCGAGGTCAGGCCCGCGATCGACGAGTCCGGGACCGCGTGGCCCAGGATCTGGATGAAGCCCACGCTGGAGCAGGCATCGTCGATCTCCTGTGCGACCCTGCGGCGCTCCGACTCCGGTCCTCCCTGCACGTAGGGGGAGATGTCGACCGCCGGGACGGTGAAGTGCTCAGGCGCTGGTGAGGACATGGGATTCCTTTCGGCCGGACTCGGAGGCGACTGCGAAACGATCACGCCCGGGCCTCCCGTACGACGGCCGTTCCCGCCCGGAGCGCGGCGACGGGATCGGCCGCCTCGTCCAGCTCGATGAGCACGATGCCGGCGCCGGGCGTGCGGGACATGGCCTCGGCCCACGCCCGCCAGTCCACGATGCCCGTGCCCAGTTCGGTCATGTAGGGCTGTTGCTGAGCGAAGACCGTTTGGTCGATGGTGAGTTCGACGTCGATGGGCTTGACCGCGTCCTTCCAGTGCGCCAGTGCGATGCGCTGGGCGTGGCGGCGCGCGACGGCGACGGGGTCGCCTCCCCCGAGGGCGATGTGACAGGAATCGGGGCACAGCCACACGTAGCGGGGATCGGTCACCATCATGAACAGGTCGATGTCCCTCTCGTACCAGAGGGTGCTGTTGGACTCCGTGTGGAAGGCGAGCTTCACGCCCTGCTGGGCGACGGCCTCGCCGACCACGTGGGCGATGTCGGCCATCCGGGTCATGTACGCGGCGTCGACGAAGAAGGGCGGGCGCGTCCCGAACGTCGTCCGCATGGGCAGTCCGGCGACGAGGAGGTCCGCGCCCACGTCGGCGAGGAAGGCGGCGTGCCGCTCGGCGTCGGCGACGATCGCGGGCAGGTTCTCGCTGCGCCGCCAGTCGGGTGATGCGCTCGCGGCCATGAAAGCGCTCACGACGGACAGGCCCCGGGCCTGGAGTTCGCGGCGGAACGACGGCGCGTCGCCGAAGGCCCGCATGGCCGAGTCGATGTCGCCCGGCGCGAAGGTCAGCTCGATGCCGCTGACACCGGCCTCGGCCAGCGCGTCCAGCACCCGTTCCCAGAAACGGTCAGGGTTCTTGACGGCCCAGTCGCGGAAGGCGTCGGCGGAGTCGAGTCCCCAGAATTTCGGGTGGTAGAAGGTGATGATGTCGGTGGCGAAGCGCGGTTCGGTGGTGCCGTCCGGTGTCATTCGGCACCTCCGCGGGCGTTGTCGTCCTCTTGCGTCATTCGGCACCTCCGCGGGCGTTGTAGACGGTGACGCCGCCGTCGTCGACGGCCTTGCGGTAGTCGCGGAACACGGCGAGGGCCTCGTCGCGGAGCACGTCGCGGGTGACCCGGATGCCCCGTGCCTCGAACTGCTCGGCCCAGTCCGCGCCGAGCGGCCCCTCGTCGAACGTGGTGATCTCCTCCAGTTCCGGGCCCTCACCGGCGACCACGAGGCCGCGTATCCCGGACCACATGGCCGCGCCGTAACACTGAATGCACGGACGCCAGTTCACGACCAGCTCGTGTGCGGGCAACCCGTCGCCGCCGAGGTCCCAGCCGCCGGCCGCCGTCTGGGCGAGTCCGAGCGCGACGACCTCGGCGTGCGCGCTGGAGACCCCGGAGGCGAGCACCACGTTCACGCCGACCGAGACGATCCGGCCGGAGTCCTGCTCGGCGACGAGTGCGGCGAACGGTCCCCCGTTGCCCTCGCGCCAGTTGCGGTCGGCGAGGCGGTGCACGAGGCGCATCCGGTCGACGCGGTCGGGGATGAAGGCGGGCACGGCAGCCAGGTCGTCGTGGATCCACGCGGGCAGAGCCACGCGGTATTCCGTGGGGATGTCGATCACAATCGTGCTTCCTCTCGGTGTGCGGCGGGCGCAGCGTGTCGTCCGGCGACGGCGCGGGCGGCCCGTACGGCGGTCACCGCGCCGGTCAAGGTCACATTGGCGGCCATGGCGGTGGGGATCACACCGTTGCCGGCGAGGTACAGGTTGTCGAAGCCCCAAACCCGGCCGTCCGGGTCGCACACGCTGGCGCAGTCGTCGGCCAGGCCGGCCCGGACGGTGCCGGTCTGGTGCAGCGACGAACCGGGCGGCAGCAGCGCACGCTCGGTCGCCGGATCGAACGAGCCGAACTCCTCGGCGATCGACCGGACTTCGTCGAGCGCACGCCCGATCAGCGTGCGGTCGGCGTCGGAGTAGCCGAACTCGACGGTGATCCGCGGCATTCCGGCGAGGTCGGTCTGCGTTTCCGAGAACACGAGCCGGTTCTCGGGGCGTGACTCGACGGGGACGTACAACGACAGGCCCACGGAGTGCGCGAGGGGGTGGCCGTCCTCGTCCACGTACGTGCGGTTCATGATCTGGCCGTGGAACGGCTGCGCCGCTCCGTTCTGGGGCAGCCAGAGCGAGTCCGTGCTGAACTCGCCGGGGCGCGGCAGGGGCAGGGCGTCGCGGCCGATGCCGAACCGGTCGAGGTCGAGGAGCACCCGGGCGGTGACGAACGCGTGCTCGTTGAGGTAGCGGCCCAGTGCGGCGGGCCGGATGCCCGAGGCGAACAGCAGCTGCGGGGTGCGTAGCGCGTCGGCGCACACCACCACGGCGTCTGCCAGGAGCTCCCACTCCGCTCCGTCGGCGATGCGGCGCAGCCGGGCCCCGGAGACCCGGCCGTCGGAGACGAGGAGCGTCGTGGCGAGCGTGCCGGTCGTCAGGGTGAATGCCGGGTCCCCGCCTGCCGCGATCGCGGGGAAGATCGTTCCCGGGGCGGTGCGCGGCATGGGGCCGGATGCCGTCGCGGTGACGGCCATGGGCATCGGCTGCGGACGCCGGTCGCCCGGTCCGACGCCGTCGAAGCGCCGGCGCAGGACGTCGAGCACGATCCGGCCGACCTCGGTCGGGCCGATCGCGGACGGCGTGACCGCGAGCAACCGGTGGGCGGTGTCCAGATCCGCCTCCCATCGGTCCGGGTCGCCGAAGTCGAACACCTCGTCTCCGGCGGGCCACGGCGTCGCGGCGGTCCAGTGCACGCCCATGCCGCCCGCGTTCCACGCGAGCGCGGTCGCCGGCATCGCCTCGGCGTCCTGCCCGAAGGCGAGCGCGTGGAACATGCCGGGCGTCAGCTCAGTGAGGCTGCCGGCGACCTCCCGCACCACTTCGGCGCCTGTGTACATGCCCTGGATGCCGGTGGCGACCTGTTCGTTGTAGCGCGACCAGAGGACCGGGTCGTCGAGGTCGTGCAAGTGCAGGCCGGGGGCCTCGCCGATCGCGTCGCCGCCGTCGACCATGGTGATGTCCAGCGCCGGATCGGCCTCTCGTAGCAGTCGGGCCACGACAGATCCCATGATGCCGCTGCCCACGATGAGGACATCGGTGCGGGAGGTGTCGGTCACAGTGAGACTCCATGTCTGGTGTCACGGGGGCTGACGGGCGAGCGAGGGTGCCCGATCATGCCCTTGGGGTGATTGGGCCGAACAGTTCGGTGTCCATGCGGTCGAGGGCCAGCTTGACGGCGCCGATGAGCGCGGCGTCGCGGCCGAGGCTGGTGGCGCGCAACTCGACGGCGGGGGCACGAGCGTCGCGCAACGCCGCGCGCACCCGGGGCAGCAGCACATCGGCCGCGTCTTCCAGGCCGCCGCCGAGCACGATGAGCGACGGTGCGATGGTCCAAGACAAGGTGATGAGGATCGACGCGATGTTCTCCACGAATTCGTCGACCTCCGCGAGCGCGGTCGTGTCGCCGGCCCGAGCCGCGGCGAAGCGGCCGAGCGCGACCCGCCGTTCGGCCGGTTCCGGAGAGGTCAGCCAGGCCACCGGGCGGTTCTCGATCGAGCCGGTCGGCATCGACCGCGCTTCGACGATCTCACCCGCGGAGCCGTCCAGACCGCGGTGCACGGCTCCGCGGATGAGGATGCCGAGGCCCGTCCGGTTCCCGAGGATCGCCCATACGACGTTGTCATGGTCTCCGGCCACGCCCCGCCAGCGCTCCGCGAGCGCGCCGAGGTTGGTGTCGTTGTCCGCGAACCAGGGCATCCGGATCCGTCGCCTGAGTTGTTCGGGCAGGTGCACGCCTTCCCAACGCGTCGTGTGCACCAGGCGCCGGATGACCCCGTGGTCGTCGATCGCGCCACCGCTGGCGACCGCGCCGGCGCGCAGCCGGTCCGCCGACCCGCCCGCGTCGTCGAGCGCCTCCAGCACCAGTGCCGCCGCGTCGTCGAGCGTGACCTGCGGATCCTGGTAGGCGCGCAGCAGCCGGTGCGCCCGGCCGACGATGCGGCCGCGTACGTCGGCGATGACCGCGGACACGTCGGAGGTGGTGATGCAGACGGCCGCCAGCAGCGCGTGTTCGGCCCGTAGTTCGTAGCGGCGGGCGGGGCGCCCGGCGTAACCGCTGGTCGGCACGCGGTCCAGCTCGGTCACCCAGCCGGCCTCAACGAGCGAGTCGAGGATGAGCTCGATGGTGCGGCGGGACAGGCCGGTCTGCTCCGCGAGGGCGGCCAGCGTCATCGGCCAGGCCGACACGGCCAGTGCCCGGAGGGTGACCGAGGTGTTGACGCGTCGGACGGCGCTCTGGTTCATCCCGGACATCAGCACCCCTCCGCCGCCTGGGACGCCGCCCGTACGACGGGGTCGAACACGCCCGTGGTGTCGGCCGCGAGCGCCGCTCCAGGCCGGCCGTATTCGCGTGCCGGATCGCCGAGCGCGCCGGTCGCCCCTGCCCAGGCCGGCTCCTGCCCGCGTACGAATCCGGCCAGATCGGCATGCATCAGCGTGGCCAGTTCGGCGGGCGGGTTCGGTCCGAGTGCCTGGGTGACGCCGGGTGCGTCGAGCACGTCGAAGAAGAACGGGAGGTCGACGCAGTGCGTGGCGCCGCCGAGCACGGGAGAGGGCCATTCGAAGGAGTACAGCCAGGTGCCCGCAGCGGCTTGGCGGCGGGCGGCGGCCGTACGCGCGCAGGCGGAGCGGAACAGGGTGTCCGTCACGCGGGTGCCCGCCAGGCGGGCGGCGGCCCTGGCCTCCGGCTCGGCGCCGCCGTCGAATTCGTCACCCGTCGCGCCGAGCAGCACGGGGACGCCGTGCCCATGGACGGTCAGTCCGTCGGCGATGGGCACCGGCAGGATGTCGTCGCCGGCGCACGGCACGAGCACGAGCCCGTCGTCGCTCCGCTCGCTCCGCAGGTCGAGGACGGCCTGCTGGATCTGCTCCACGGTGCGGCTGCCCAATCCGGTGCGCGTGGGCGGCACGCCGAGCCTGTGCCCGAGCCGTTCGAGGAGGTCGCGTGCGGCGTCCGTGCCCACGTCGAAGATGGCGCCGGACAGGCTGACCGCGCGGTGGAAGCGGCCGCTGCCCGCAGGGGAGGAGAGCAGCGCGAGCACCGCCGCTCCCCCGGCCGACTGGCCGGCGACGGTGACCCGGTCAGGATCGCCGCCGAAAGCGGCGATGTTCTCCTGTACCCAGTCCAGGGCGAGCAGCAGGTCGCGCAGCCCCAGGTTCGGGAGGACGCCGTCCAGCGGGGCGAATCCGTCGACGCCCAGCCGGTATCCGACGGTGACGCAGACGACGCCGTCGCGGGCGAAGGCGCGGCCGTCGTACCACGGGCTGGCCGGGCTCCCGGCCAGGAAGCCGCCGCCGTGGATCCACACCAGGACGGGGAAGGGCATGCGGTCGTCGTCGCTGTCGTCATCCGGGGCGGGGGTGACGATGCCGAGGTTCAGCACGTCGTCGCCCGGTATCGACGGCTCCGGAATGGTCGTCGTGGCGTACAGCGGCACGCGCTGCGCGGTGGCACCGTGCCGCGACGCGTCGAACGGCTCCGGGAGCCGGCCACGCCGGACCGGCGGGGCGAACCGCCGGGCGCCGGTGGGTGCTTCGGCGTAGGGGATGCCGAGGAAGCGCCGGACCCGGCCGCTGCGACGGCCGATGATCGTGCCTGCGGGAGCATGAACGGTGACCGGCTCGCCGGGGGCGTCGAGTGAGTCCATCCGATCATCCAACACCGGTCACCGCATTCCCGTTCCGGCGATGCCCTGAACGAAGTAGCGCTGCAGGAACAGGAAGAGCACCAGCACGGGCAGCATCACGACGATCGCGCCCGCGAGCTGCAGTCCGTAGTCGGTGACGTGGGACGCGGCCTGGCTGGTGGCGGCGAGACCCACCGGGAGCGTGTAACTGGACATGCTTTGAGCGACGATGAGCGGCCAGATGAAGTTGTTCCACGAGCTGAGGAACGACATGATCGTGATCGTCGCGACAGCGGGGCCGCCCAACGGCAGGAAGATCCGGAAGAAGATCCGGAACTCGCCGGCTCCGTCGATGCGGGCCGCTTCGAGCAGTTCGTCCGGGATCGACATCGCGTACTGCCGCATGATGAAGACCGACAGCGGCATCGCCACGCTGGGCAGTGCGATGCCGGCGAGGGTGTCCGCCATACCCAGGTCGACCGTGATCACGAACTGCGTGACGAACACCGCCGTGAACGGCACCATCAGCGCCGCCATGACGGCGCCGAACGCGAGCCGCTTGCCCGTGAAGTCGAGCTTGGCGAGCGCGTAGCCGGCGGCTGACGCGGCCACGACGTTGCCGGCCACCACGATGATCGCGACCACGATGCTGTTGGCCATGAACCCGCCGAAGCCCTCGGTGGCGAACAGCCGGGTGAAATTGCCGAGGGTGACGTCGTGCGGAAGCCAGGCGCCGGGGTCGGAGCGGATCTCGTCGAGGCTGCGCAGCGAGCCGCTGATCACCCAGACGAACGGAAGCAGGGTGAGCAGCGCGCACAGCACCAGCGCGCCGTACAGCAGGGGCGGGGTGACGGACCGGCGGCGGACGGCGACCCGGTCGTCGATCATTTCGGTCTCCCGCACCGAGGCGACGGTGGTCATGCGCGGGGCCTCAGCAGCCGGAACTGGACGATGCTCACCAGCATCACGAGCACGAGCATCACGAAGGACGCGGCCGAGGACATCCCGAACTCGCCGGACCCGAACTGGTGGTAGGTGTACAGCGCCACCGATTCCGTGGAGCCCAGCGGGCCGCCGTTCGTCAGCAGGTACGGCTCGTCGAACACCTGGAGGTAGAAGACCGTCAGCAGCACCGACACCATGAGCGTGGTGGGCAGCAGCAGCGGCAGGGTGATGTGCCTCAGCTGCCGCCACCGGCCGGCCCCGTCGAGGGAGGCGGCCTCGTACACGTCCTGCGGAACCGCCTGCAGACCGGCGAGGAACAGCACCATCGCGGTGCCGAAGTTGCGCCACACGCCGAGCAGGATGACCACGGGCATGGCCAGGTTCGGGTCGTCCAGCCAGTTCGGTCCGGCGAAGCCGAGGGCGCCGAGCACCTTGTTGACGGTGCCGTCGGCGTTGAAGGCGTACTGCCAGATCAGCGCGACCGCCACGATGTTCGTGACGACCGGTGCGAAGAAGACGATGCGGAACGTGCGGCGCAGGCGCCGGATGCCGGAGTTCAGCGCCACGGCCAGGGCGAATCCGATCCCCATGGTCAGCGGCACACCGACCGCCACGAACAGGGCGGTGTTGAGGATGTCCCTCAGGAAGCTCTCGTCCTGGAACAGGCGGAGATAGTTCTCCAGGCCGGTGAACTCGACGGCGAACGGATTGCGCAGGTCCGTGCCCCGCAGATCGGTGAGGCTGAACCCGAGCGCGGCGACGGTGGGGATCGCCGTGTAGAGCAGGAACACGAGGGTGAACGGCGCGAGGAACAGCCAGGAGACGGCCGTTCGGCGGGAGCCCCGGAATCGACGCGCCGTACGCGCCGCTCCCGGGACGACGGTGGGGGTCATCCGGTGATCACCCCGTTCCCGTGCCGAGGCTCTCGGCGTACGCCTGCACGCTCGCGGCGGCCTTCTCGGCGGTCTGCTTGCCCTTGGCCACCGTTTCCATCTCCTTCCCCAGCCGGGTCGCGACCTGCTGCCAGGTGCTCACCTGCGGGAACGCCTGGGTGTTCTTCAGCTGCGTCAAGAAGGCGTCGAGGAGTGGCTGGCCCTTGATGGCCGGGTCGTCCCAGGCGGACACGACGGCCGGCAGCGAGCTGTACGCCTTGTACTGCGCGACCTGGGTGCTCGGCTGCGAGATGTACCGGATGAGCTTCCACGACGCGGCCGCGTTGCCGCTGGTGGCGAGCACGCCCCAACTGCCGCCCGCGGAGAAGGAGACGCTGCCGGACGGCCCGGACGGCAGCGGCGCGGTCGCGACGTGGGACGCCGTCCAGCCGGTCTTCTTCGCGGCGGTGTCGAGCTGACCGATGACCCACGGGCCCGTGATCATGGAGGCGGTCTTGCCGGCGACGAAGTACGGCTGCGCGTCGAGGAACGTGGGCCCGCTGGTGTCGGCGACGCCCGAGGTGAAGAACGACGCGTTGAACTTCAGCGCCTGGACCATCGCCGGCGTGTCGAGCGTCCACTTGCGGTCGGAGGAGAGCAGCGAGCCGCCCGCCTGCCAGGCGTACATCGCGACGTCCTGGCCGTTGAAGATGTCCCAGCCGATGTCGGCCCCGAGGCCGCGCCCGGCGCCGGCGCCCTGGAGCGCCTTGAGGAAGGGCACCATCTCGTCCCAGGTGGCCGGCGCCTTGACACCCGCCTTCTTCGCCAGGTCGGAGCGGTAGACGAGGGCGTAGGTGTAGGCGTACCAGGGCACCGTGTAGGCGACGCCCTTGACCACGCCCGCGTCCCAGAGGCTCTTGAAGAAGGCGCCCGGCTCGACGAGGCCGTCCGGAACGCGCTGCAGGATCGACGAATCGAGGAACTGCGCCTGCGACTCGGGGAAGAACTGGGCGACATCGGGTCCATTGCCTGCCGCGATCGCCGACTGGAGCTTGGTGTAGTACTCGGCGTTCGGGATCAGCGTGAGCTTCACGGTGAGGTCCGGGTTGGCGGCCTTGAAGGGCTCGATGACCTTCTCGAGCACGTCGGCATCGCCTTGGGCGGCCCAGACGTTGACGGTGCCGGTGGCCGGGGACTCGTCGATGGGCTTGGCGGTGCCTGTCGCGGCAGTGTCATCGCCGCGCCCGCAGCCCGCCAGGGAGAGGGTGCAGCTGAGAGCTATGCCGGCGGTCAGCCGTAGGGCACCGCGTCGGGAGAGGTTGGACACTGGGGGGCTCCTGTCACATGAAGGCGCTGACCATGGTGTGGCAATTTTCGGCGGAAGTAGCGTTTTTGATCAGAAGGACCGATGGCGCCTATGCAGCTGTTACGGACGGTAGGTACGGCACGTTTCGGCCGTGCGGCGGACTCGTCACGGAACAATTTCGGAACTTGTAGCAAAATCCCTTCGCCACAGATGGAACCGAAGCCCCGGCTCATGCCAATTACCTCTGTTCGAACAGGAACAGCGAGAGGCAAAGATGCGACATGAGAGCTGGCCGGACGCGCCGCCCTGGCCACCCACCGCCGAGCCCGCCGAGAGCACCCGTCAGGTGGCCGACCGGTTCGCCGAGCTGTTCACGCAGCACGGGCCAGGGCTGAAGCGCTACGTCGTCCGGCGGCTCGGTCTGGAACCCGCCGACGACATCGTGGCCGAGACGTTCGCCCAGGCGCTGCAGCACCTGGAGTCGTACGACGTGACCAGGGGCGACGAGCGCTCGTGGCTGTACGGCATCGCCACCAACCTCATCGGCCAGCACCGCCGCAGGGAGATCGCACTCTACCGGGCACTGAGCCGCACGGGGGCGGACTCGGTGACGGAGCCGTTCACCGACGAGGTGGAGCGGCGGGTGACGGCAGGCGCCGCTCGGCGACGGCTGGCCGGGGCGCTGGCGGGGCTCTCACGTAAGCACCGCGACACGTTGCTGCTGGTGATGTGGGCGGACCTCACCTACGAAGAGGCGGCACAGGCGCTGGGAGTGCCGGTCGGGACGGTGCGCTCGCGCATCAACCGGGCCAGGTTCGCGCTCAGGCGGTCTCTGGCCGGGCTGGACCCGGCGGCCGAGGACGAAGGAGCAGGCAAGTGAACGAGTTCGACCTCCTGAAGAGGATGCGTGATGAAGTGCCCGACCAGACCGACCTGCGTGGAGTGGAGCTCCGTCTGGCGGAGATCCGGGCGGGACGCCCGCCCACGCGCCGTCGCCGCCTGCCCCGGCTGCGGTGGGGACTCGCCCTGGTGGCGTGCACGGCGGCGGTGATCGCGTGGCAGGCCGTCCAGGGTGGCACGACGCGGCAGGACGTACGCCCGGCGGTGGCGAACCGGGGCACCGCCGCGGTGGTGCTGGAGAAGGCGGCGCTGGTCGCGATGCGGACCAGGGCCACCGAACCCCACCCCGACCAGTGGCTCTACATCAAGCAGTCCCAGCACATGGCCGGAGGCGACCTGCCCACGAACGAGATCTGGCACAAGCTGGACGGCACCAAGACCGCCACTCGCGCCAAGAACGGCGAGCTGAGGATCGCGGACGCCGAGAAGGGGCCGACGCACCCGGGCAAGACGCTCCAGGAGCTCCAGGCGCTGCCCGCCGACCCCGACGCCCTGCTCGAGCACTTCCGCACCATGGAGCGGGATCTCACCGCGCTGTCGATCTGTCAGCCCGAATGCCCGGCGGGTACGGAGCGAGACGTGAAGGCGTTCGGCGCGATCGGCTGGTACATGAGACATGGCGCGCTGGTCCCGCCGGACAAGGCGGCGGCGATGTACCGGGCGCTGGCCAAGATCCCGAACGTCACGATCGAGGAGAACGCCACCGACGGGGACGGCCGCACCGGCATCGGCGTCGTGCTCGACCTGGGACCGGCGGGCAAGGGCTCCTACATCCTGGATGCCAGGGACTACCGCTACCTCGGGCTGAAGGTGCAGCGGGACGGGATGACCTCGACGATGTCCGTGCTCGGCACCGGCATCGTGGACGAGCCCGGCCAGACCCCCTGACGGGCCGCACCCTCCCTGCCGCGGGATGGTGCCCGGTACCCCTATACCGTATACTCCAACGCAATTGCCTGTTATTTGCAACAACCTAGGGGTTGCATATGTCGGACACAGCCTCGCCCGTTCGGCGGTCGTTGTTTCTCCACGCACCGATCCGGCGTAAGCCGCGCATCATGCTGGAGCGGATGCTCGAGCTGGTGGACGAGGACACCCCGCCGGACGGCTCCGACGGACCCGTCGCCGTGCTGGAGCGGCGGCTCGCCGACCTCCTCGGCAAGGAGAGCGCGTTGTTCTTGCCCAGCGGGACGATGGCGCAGCAGGTCGCGTTGCGCGTGCACGCCGACCGGCGCGGGCGCCGCGCCTTCGCCGCCCACCCGCAGTCGCATCTGGACGTATGGGAGGAGCAGGGCTACAACGCCGTGCACGGCCTGTGGATGCGTCGCACCGGCGACCTGAACGAGCTGATGACGGCCGACGATCTGGCGGCCATCGGTGAGCCGCTGGCCGCAGCCGTCTGGGAGTTGCCGCAGCGAGACCTCGGCGGTCTGCTGCCGGAATGGGACGACCTCTGCGAGCAGGTCGCGCTCGTCCGCGCCACCGGCGCCGCCGCGCACCTGGACGGCGCCCGGCTCTGGGAGGCCCAGACCTACTACCGGCGGCCATTCCACGAGATCGCGGCCCTGTTCGACACGGTGTACGTCTCGCTCTACAAGAGCTTGCAGGGAGTGCGCGGCGCCGTGCTGGCCGCGGACGCCGCCACCCTGGACGCGGCCCGGGTGTGGCGGCAGCGGCTCGGCGGCGGCATCCGTGACGCCTGGCCCCTGGCCCTCGCCGCCCTGGTCCATCTCGACGACCTGGGCTCACGCATGCCCGCCTACCGGGAGCATGCGATCGCCATCGCGGCGGCGGTCAACGCCGACAGCACAGCCCACGCCTACCCCGACCCGCCCCAGACGCCGATCTTCCACATCCATCTGCCCGCCTCCAGGCGAGCCGTCGAACAGGCCGGCGCGGAGATCCTCGCCGAACGCGGCATCCAGCTCTGGGGTCGGGTACGGTCCTCGCCGGATCCATCGCGCTGCAGCTTCGAGGTCACAGTCGGCGAGAACGCCATGGAGTTCACCCCCGACGAGGTGGTCACCCTCCTCCACGACCTCCTGGCCCGCGCCGGGGCCGGCCCGCGCTAGCCGACCGTGAGCGCGTTCGTTTCGTTCGTTCAGAGGCCCGGCCAGGCCCGGGTCGCGGGCCTGAGGCGTGACGACGAATTGGCTTGCCTGCGCTGCCGGAGAACCGCCGCACGCTCTCGCACCTGATGTTCAGCGAGCCCTACCTGCGCGAGTTGCACCGCACCGGTTGGGAGCGGGCAGCGCGCGAGCACGTGGCGCATCTACGCGTACTGCTCGGGCGGTATCGCGGGGACTCCGGACTCGCGGCGCACATCGACCACATGCGGGCTCTGTTGCGCGGACTACGCGCGGATGCCTTTGCACGGCGAGCTCGTCGCGCTGCCGGAGGGGCCGTCGTGCTGCGGGCTGGACCTGTTCGCCGCCGAGCCGGGCTCGGCATCTGAGCAGGCGCTCCGAAAGCTCGGGACCCTCCTGACGCCCTAGAGCTCGCCGGGTCAGGCGCGTGGTCCTGAGCGGCCCGGCCGGTCAGGCGACGTCGCCGCGCAGGATCTCCTTGGAGTCGTGTTCCACCAGCACGGGGATGAAGTCGCGGACCGGGCTGTCGGCGAACTTGCCGTAGGCCTTCATCACCGCCGTCTCCACCTGTTCGGGCGTGTGCGTGCCGGCGAACATGGCGGACAGACGGGTGACCACGCCCTCGATCGCCGCCCGTTCGTGATCCTGATCGCTGGCCATGGCACCTTGATAGCACGGTCCGACACTCAACTTAAAGAGCGCCTTACAGGAATAAATCAGTCACGCTTGGCGGGCATCGGGCAGCCGTAGATGCGCGTATCCGGCTCGGCCGTCAGTCACGGCATGCAGCAGAGAGCTGAGAATCGGCCACGGCATCCACCAGTGCCTCGGGCACCGGCTGCGCGGCGGATTGGACATCTACGGCCCGTTGAAGCTCCCGGTCACCTGGTAGGCGCAGCCCCTAGGGGAACCCTTAAGCCTGGGGCGGTATGCGCCGCCCCCGCCGTACACGCGACGATGTAGGGCAACTGACTCCCCCAGCCGGACGTTCTCCGCTGCCGATTTCGCGAGTCTTGTCGCAGACGAAAACGACATCAGCAGGGGAGCACACCATGACCGCCGCCATCGAGAACATGATCTCCAAGCTGGCCGCCTGGCTGGCCCGGCACAGCATCGACGTCCTGCGCGTCAGCCTCGGGCTGGTCTTCGTGGCCTTCGGCACCCTCAAGTTCTTCCCAGGAGTCAGTCCGGCCGAGGCGTTGTCGGTGGCCACGCTGGAGAAGCTGTCTTTGGGAATGCTGTCGGGCTATGCCGCACAGTTCGTGATCGCCGCCATGGAGGTCTTCATCGGCCTCACGCTGGTGACCGGCAAGCTGCTGAAGACCGGCCTGGTCGTGATGGCCGGTGCGCTGGCCGGGTTCTTCGCACCGTACGCGCTGTTCTTCACGAACCTGTTCCCGGGCGCGCCGACGCTTGAGGCGCAGTACATCTTCAAGGACATCGTCCTGGCCGCCGCGGCCATGGTGATCGGCGCCCGCGCCCTGGGCGCCCGCCTGGTCACCGCCAACGACCGCACGACGCGGATCCACGAGCTCCGCCGGCGCGTGGCCGCCTAGCAGGACCCACCGACGCGACCGTGCCTCCCGGACCTGGTTCGGAAGGCACGGCCGCTTTTTGACATCTCACGTACCGGATGTTGACACGGTGACTCCGGCCCCTTCAGTATCCCTTCAATGGTTGCGCAACCATCACGTCCCTCACTCCATCCCCGTGAACCCCCCTGAAGGAGGACGTATGCGCATGGCTGCGCTGACACGCGGGCTGGTCCCGCGCGCGATGGCAGCGGCCGTCCTGCTGGTGAGCCCCCTCGTCATCGCGCTCACCCAGCCGGCCGCCGCGCATTCCCGCGGAACGAGCGAATTCCGCGGAGTGAACTGGGCCGACCCGCGGGACAACTACGCGGCCGACGCCGTCGTGCCGACCGGCCTGTCCACCTCCGACGACTACGCCACCACCCACGCCAAGGCGAAGCGGATAGTCTCGGGATTCCGGTCCGCCCTGGACGCCAACACCGTACGGATGCCGATCAACCCCTCCAGCGTCGGCACCGCCTGGTGGTCCTCCTACACCGGCGCGATCGACGCCGCACTCGGCCGTGGAATGAAGGTCATCCTCAGTTACTGGGAGGCCAACACCAGCAAGGACGGCAAGATCGACGACCCGGCGGCCTGGAAGGCCATGTGGGACACCGTCGTCCGGAAGTACGGCAAGCACCCCCGCGTGTACTTCGAGCCGATGAACGAGCCGTTCGGCTACAGCCTGGACGAGTGGGTCACGATCAACGTCGACTGGCTGGCCGCGTACCGCCACGTGCCGCGCGGCCGGCTCATCGTCAGCGGCACCGGGTACAACGACGACGTCACCGGGGTCGGCGCCGCGCCCGAGCTCAAGGGCACCCTGCTGTCGCTGCACTTCTACGGTTTCTGGGCCAGTCACACCACCGAGGCCGAGTGGCGGGCCAACCTGGTGCCCCGGCTGGGCGAGTACGCCTACCGCACGATCATCGACGAGGCCGGTGCGCCCATGACCACCGGGCTCAACTACGGCGCCTGGAACGGCAACATCTACACCTCCTACTTCGCCGCCGTGACCAACACGGCCCGCGAGAACCGGATGGGCCTGGTCTACTGGCCCGGCCTCCGTGCCGGGGACGCCTACTCGCTGCTCTCCCAGAACGCCGACGGCAGCCTGACGCCCAACAGCGCCACAGGTCTCGCCCAGCTCAAGTGGGGTTGGGGCTTCGGGGACGAGCCGCCCGTCAACGACGACCCGCCCGCCCCGCCCGGCGAGGTGATCAGAGGGGTCGGCTCGAACCGCTGCGTCGACGTGCCCGGATGGAGCACGGCCAACGGCACCCAGCTCGATCTGTGGGACTGCAACGACGGCGCCAACCAGTCGTGGAACCACACCGCCGACGGCACGTTGATGGTCTACGGCAACAAGTGCATGGAGATCGGCGGCGACGGCGTCTCGCCCGGCAGTCCCGTGCAGATCAACGACTGCACCGGCACGCCCGCCCAGAAGTGGGCGATCAACGCCGACCTGACCATCACCAACCCGGCGACCAACCTGTGCCTGCAGGCCGTAGGCGCCGGAACGGGCAACGGCACCCTGATCGACGTGGGGACCTGCAACGGCGGCACTCACCAGCAGTGGAAGCGCTCATAGGGGTCGTCGGCACGGCCTGACCCGGCGTGCCGCCGGGTCAGGCGGGCGGTGGAGGCGCGGTGCTCTGCCGTACGACCAGCGAGGTCGGCACGATGTGGGTGCGGAGCGCGCCGGTGTGGTGGCGGATCTCCTCCAGCAGGCTGTCCACGCAGAGCCGCCCGATCTCGTCGAAGTTCTGGCGGACGGTGGTCAGCGGTGGCCAGAACGAGTCGGAGTCCTCCATGTCGTCGAAGCCGACCACGCTGACCTCGCCCGGGATGGACCGCCCGGCCTCGTGGAGGGCCCGCATGGCCCCGAGCGCCATCTGGTCGTTGGCGGCGAAGATCGCCGTGACCGACGGGTCCGCTGCCAGGGTCTTGCCGTGCCGGTAGCCGGACCTGGTGGTCCAGTCGCCGCCGAGCACGCGCGGCGGGCGGATGCCCGCGGCCCGCAGGCTCTCCCTCCACGCCTTCGCCCGGGCGGCGGCCGCGAACGACCGCGCCGGGCCGGAGATGTGCCAGACGTTGCGATGCCCCAGCGACAGCAGGTGCTCGGTGGCCAGCCGCGCGCCGCCCGCCTGATCGCTGTCGACCACGCAGAACTCCGACGCGCCTCCTGAGTCGGCCACCACGATCGGGATGCCGGGCGGCAGGGACAACTGCTCGCCGCCGAGCAGCCGGGCCTCCACGATGACGATGACGCCGTCCACGGCCTGCATCTTCAGCCTGGCCACGGCGCTGTGCACCTCGTCCTGGCTGGTCGAAGGGGCGGTCAGCAACGTCACCGCATAGCCCTGGCGTTCGGCCGCCGCGAGCGTCGCCGCGACGGTGCGGGCGTTACCGTACGTCGCCATCGTGAACGTGATGACGCCGATCGTGCCGAATCGGCCGGTGGCCAGGGCGCGTGCCGCGGTGTTGGGCTGGTAGCCCACCTGCGCCATGGCATCGAGCACCTTCTTGCGGGTGGACTCCCGTACCGTGTCCTGGGCGTTGGCCACGCGGGAGACGGTGATCGGGGCGACGCCCGCGACGCGGGCCACGTCGATCAGCGACGGCCGCTTCCGCGGCCCCATCGGCTTGTCAGTCAACGCCGGCTTCTCCTGCGGGTTCGGGTGCGGCGCCAAGTGACCATGGTATCGGCAACGCTGGGTCGACTGAGTAGGGCTTACTCATGCCCGCGGCCTGGGGCCGCCGTATCACTGAAGCGCACGACGAGAAGGGCATCGACACACAAGGAGATCAGGGTGAATCGCCAGATCCGGTTTCTCGAAGCCGCCGCCATCGCAGGAGTCGTCGCCTTGGCCGTCCCGGCCCTGAGCGGCACGGCGAACGCGTCGGCTCATGCCGCGCCCGGATGCGACGTCGCGGCGGCGTACTACGACACGGCTCCTCAGAGCGGCAACATCGCCATGGTGAGCCAGGCGGTG
This sequence comes from Nonomuraea sp. SYSU D8015, assembly GCF_008065375.1. GTDB lineage: Bacteria > Actinomycetota > Actinomycetes > Streptosporangiales > Streptosporangiaceae > Nonomuraea. Next base: position 1,188,080 of record NZ_VJYI01000002.1, on the reverse strand, counting down.
CACTGTCTCATCGACGCCGAGCGCGCCAAGGCCGGGCTGGCCCCACTCGCGCGCAACGGCTCGCTGGATGCCGCGGCGGCCTCGCACGCCGGTGCCGCCGCGAGCTTGAAATGGTGGAGCCCGGGGGCGAATTCGCACGTCAATCCGTATACCGGCTCGACTCCGGGCAGCCGCATCACGGCCGCGGGCTACTGCCCGAACCCCACCTCGTGGGCTTACGCCGAGACCACGTACACCGGATGGGGTCCCGGCTACGGCACCCCGCGGGCCGCCGTCCACTGGTGGGTGAACGTCAGCACGTACGGCCACCGCCAGATCGTCCTGAGCCCGACGATGACCGACGTCGGCATCGGGGTCGCGGCGGGCTCGGCGAACCCGGCCGGCGCCGGCGCCGGCGCCGGCGGCACCTACGTGGTCGACTTCGGGCGCTGCCAGAACTGACGATCACACGGGGATGTACGGATCCCAGAGGACACATCAAGGCGACGACCCCGGCCACGGTCGGGGTCGAGCGCTCGAACGCCCTCTTCGGGATCATCCACGCATGAGCGTACACAGGTGTCCGGCGGGGAAGCCGTCCCTTGTGACCGAGCCCATGCACCTGCGCGGCATCGCCCTGCCGTCGGAGGAGGCCGTAGAGTTCTGGGTCAGGGACGGCCTGCTGACGGATGAGCCGGTGCCGGGCGCCACGACCGTCGTGGACGGCGGCTGGCTGCTGCCCGGCCTCGTGGACGCCCACACCCATCCGGGCGCGGAGCAGCCTGGCGATCCGCTGGACGCGGACCTGCTCCGGCGGCACGGCAGGGAGCACCTGGCGGCGGGCGTGACGCTGCTGCGGGTGCCCGGCTCGGCGGACCGCCTGCCGAGCTGGTACGGGACGGAGCCGGACCAGCCGGACGTGGTGTCCGCCGGTCGATGGCTGGGGCTGCCCGGCATGTTCTACGAGGGCTGGGCACGGCACGTCGGCGAGGCGGAGCTGGCCGGCGCGGCCGTCCAGGAGGCGCTCGCCTCCGGCGGCTGGTGCAAGATCTACGCCGACTGGGTGGTCGACGAAGGCGGCCTGGACGGTCCCCACCTGCCCGCTGACCGGCTGGCCGAGGCCACCCGGCGGGTGCACGCCGCGGGAGGGCGGGTGGCCGTGCACACGCAGACGGCCGAGGGAGCCAGAGCGGCGGTCGAGGCCGGGGTCGACAGTGTGGAACACGGCCTCGGCCTCGAACTCGACCTCCTGGACCGGATGGCGGCCCAGCGGACGGCGCTGGTCCCCACGTTCACCGTCTGGCGTACTTTCGAACAGGTCGCCCGTGCCTCCCGTTCCACCCGCTTCCGCGACTGGTTCCGCGCCGCCCACGCCCGGTTGGGGCCGCTGGTGTCGGCCGCGTACGAGGCGGGCGTAACGGTGCTCGCCGGAACCGACAGTTACGGGACGGCCGTGCTGCCCCATGGGAGGGTGAGCGGCGAGGTGCACCACCTCGCGGCGGCGCCGATGCCCGTCGCGGCGGCGATCGGTGCGGCGTCCTGGACGGCACGATGCTTCCTGGGCTTTCCCTGTCTGGAGCCGGGAGCGCCCGCGGAGGTCGTGGCCTATGGCCATGATCCCCGTGCCGACCCGGGAGTCCTCGGCCATCCGGCGCGCATCGTCCACCGCGGCCGCCTCGTCAGATGACGGCCTCCTGACGCCTCACCGCCGGGCGAGCGTCGCCAGGCTACGCGCCGCCGTTGGAGGGGGACCTGATGGCGGTGTCGCCGACGGTGTTCGCCGCTCCGCGTGGTCTCTTCAGTCAGGACTGGTTTCCCGTGGTCTTCTGCACGCTGACCGACGGCACCCGTGCGTGTATGCCGGCATGCGCTGCACCCTCAAGATCACCTAGCGGGAAAATGGATTGCGGGCTCTGCAGGCGCATCCCTAGTCTGCCGAGCGGCAGCATCACCACGACATCTCGAGGACGACTGCGTGATCCCTCCTGCTCTCATCGCCTGACATTTCTCAAGCGCATCGGTCGCCGACGACGTCGGCCCACCGGGCTGCATGGGCCCGGCTCTTCAGCGTTCCAAGCCGCGTGCACTGCGGCTTTTGTCAGGTCTTTGAGAGTTCATGTCTTCACAACCTCATATCGATCATGTCGTGCTGCCCTGGGTCGTACGACGCACCCGCCTGCCGCTGCTGACCCTTCGCTGCCCTGATTGCAGGACGGCGAAGGCCACCACGAAGGACGGCAGGTTCCGCGTCAACGCCAACGGCAAGCTCCTCGACGTATGGCTCCTGGTCAACTGCGTCGCCTGCGACCGGACCACCAAGCTGGCGGTCCACGAGCGCATCGCCGTCCGGTCCCTGGGCACGGCCGGGCTCCGTGCGTTCGAGGCCAACGATCCTGCGCTCGTCGCGCAGACGCTGCTGGATCCGCTCTTCGCCCGGCGCAATCGCCTGACACTCGACTGGGACGGCGCCTGGCGGCTGGACACGCCGGAAGGCCGGATCGTGGACGCCGCGTGGCCGGTCCGGGTGGAGGTCGTCTTCCTCGATCCCGTACCGGTCCGGCCAGGCCGGCTGATCGCCCAAGGGCTCGGCATCAGCAGGAGCGAGACCGCGCGCCGAATCAAGTGCGAGGTCCCGCTCGACCGCAGGACGAGCACGGATTTCCACTTCGTCCTCATGCCGGGCGATGGGCAGGACGCCTCTGACCCACCGGACCCCGGCTGATCTTCAGCGGCGCGGCGCCGGGCCTCGTTCGCAGGGGGAACGCGCACGAGGCCCGGCTCAGCGGTCGTCGCCGGGAGCTGGCCGCTCGGGTGAGATGGTGGCGTCGGCGAGCACGTCGAAGGCGTGGCGGCGGTGGGTGGCGAAGAGTTCGAGCGCGGCCTCGGCGTCGCGGGCGCGGAGGGCGGCGACGAGCTCGCGGTGCTCGCCCGGCAGGTGCTTGAGGTAGCCGTCGGCGCTGACGCGGATCCGGGTGAGCAGGAACAGGTACACCTGGGAGCGGAGCGCCTGCCACGCCTCCTCGAGGCGCCGGTGCCGGGCGGCGGCGTAGACGGCGTCGTGGAAGGCGATGTCGCAGCGCACCATCTCGTGCTCGTCCGCGGCCTGCTCCATGCGGTTGACCGTCTGCTCGATGGCCGCGATCTCCTCGTCCGAGGCGTACGTGACCGCCTGCTGGACGGCGAGGTGCTCCAGGGCGCCCCGCAGGCTGTGGAGCTCGGCGACGTCTTGGGCGGTCAGCGTGGTCACCGTGGCGCCGCGGTGCCACGCGCTGCGGACCAGGCCCTCGCGCTCCAGCCGCAGCAGGGCCTCCCGCACCGGGCCGCGGCTGACGTCGAGCGCCTCGGCCAGCTCCACCTCGCGCAACTGCGCCCCGGGGGCGTACGCGCCGCTGAAGACGGCGTCCCTGATGCGGTCCGCCACCTCCTCGGCGAGCCCCCTGCGACGGGCAGGCGCCACCCTGCCCTGCCGCTCCCTCATGGCCTCCATGTCTTAATGTTAACATTACGACATAGATCATCCGGCACGCCGCCGGACCGCGTTCAGGGAGGCGACCACGCCCATGACCGTTCTCGACTCGCCCATCCCCCGCTTCCACCTGGCCATGCCGGTTGACGACCTGGCGGCCGCACGCCGCTTCTACGGCGAGGTGCTGGGGCTGGAGCCCGGCCGCAGCGCCGACACCTGGGTGGACTGGAACCTGCACGGCCACCAGTTCGTCACGCATCTGGCGCCCGCCCGTCCGCAGCGGATCCACAACCCGGTGGACGGCCACGACGTGCCGGTGCCGCACTTCGGCCTGATCCTGACGATTCCGGAGTTCCACAAGCTGGCCGATCGGCTGCGTGCGGCCGGCGTCGAGTTCGTCATCGAGCCTTATGTACGTTTCGAGGGGCAGAGCGGTGAGCAGTGGACGATGTTCCTGCTCGACCCGGCGGGCAACGCACTGGAGTTCAAGGCCTTCGCCGACGACTCCCAGGTCTTCGCCGTCTGACGATCATGAAGATGGTCCGGATCGGCGGACAGCCGTCCCCGCCTCTTCCCGCCGCACGCCCCGGGCGCTCGGACGGGCCGCTGCCCGCCGGCACGACGGCCGGACACCCGAGCGCCCGCCGCCATGGAGCGGATGACCTGGGGAGATGCCGTGCGACCCGAAGCACGATCTCAGCCACGGACACCTGTCGCGAAGATTCTGGTAACAAACATTTCCCGAAATAACCGGTCTATCGTATTGTCATTGACTGGAATTGTTGGAACATATGGTCAGAGTCATTGAGTGAGGTCCATAGATCGCTTACCGCAAGAGGGTGGCGGCGAGGGGAAAGGGGACAACGCTCATGCATGACCGTGCTGTCCGAAACCTGGCCAAGCTCGATACGACGCAAGCCAGAATCACGCGGATATTCGACGCGGCCGCGGGCGGGAAGAACAACTTCCTGGCGGACAAGGACACGGTACGTCATTTCGATCAGGTGACCCCTGCCTTCACCAACGCGGCCCGCGCCGTGCTCCAGTTCCTGACCCGGGTCGTACGCCACCTGGCCGCCGTCGAAGGCGTCGACCAGTTCATGATCGTGGGGAGCGGAGTCCCCAGCGGCTTCTCGGCGGGACACCGGTTGCACGACATCGCCCGCCGTGCCTCGGCCAACCCGGACCTCCGCGTCGTCTACGTCGAGAACGACCCGATGGTGGTGACCATGGCGCAGGCCACCATCGAGCCCTTCACCGACCTGGTCCGCGTGGTGGACGGGGACGTGCGGGAGATCGACGAGATGCTCCGTGAGCACGTGGTCCAGACGTTCCTGGACTGGGACAGGCCCCTGGCCGTGCTGCTGCTCTCGACGCACAGCCTCGGCGACGACGAGTACGCCCACTACGTCGTCAAACGCCTCCGGCACACCGCGCCTGCGGGCAGCTTCCTCGGCCTGTTGCACACCACGTTCGACGGCATCCCGGCGGAGCTGCTGCCCGCCATCCGCGCCACGCTCGCCATGACGCTGCCGGGCCTGGCGATCCGCTCCCGGGAAGAGGTCGCGGCCCTGCTGGAGGGGCTCGACCTGATGCCGCCCGGGCTGGTGTGGGTCCCGCAGTGGCGTCCCGACGAGCGTGGCCTGGCCTGTGCCGACGCGCCGACTTCATCGGGCAATTACGGCGCCGTGGCCCACATTCCCTGAGGAATCGGCGGGATCTCTGGACGCCTGCCAAGACACGGAATCGCAACAATCTCGACCGAACCGGATTCACAAGAGTGAGCCTGGACATTATCGTGCCATTGGGAGCGCTCCCAACCCGAGAGATGTGATGCATATGCACCTCCACCCCGGCCCCCTCCCGGCCACGCCGGTTCGCTCGGTGGAGTACCTTCTGCCCTCGGTGCCGTCCGGTGTCGGCAAGGCGCGCTCCCTGGTCCGGGCCGAGTTGACCGGCTGGGGCCGGGAAGACGTGATCGACGACTGCCTGCTCATCATCAGCGAGCTGGTAACCAACGCCGTCCGGTACGGGGGATCTGCGTACGCGCTGCGCCTGGAAGACCGCGAGGACCGGCTGTACGGCGAGGTCTTCGATCCGGGCGACGGCGAGCCCCGCCCGTGCTCGCCGGACGTCGAGGCGCTCTCGGGCCGGGGCCTCCAGATCGTCGCGGCCATCGCCGACGACTGGGGAGTGACCGCGGCGAACGGCGGCAAGGTCGTGTGGTTCTCGGTCCTCGCCCCCGCCTGACGCGCGATCGGGCCCGGACCGCCGAGCGGACCGGGCCCGATCGGGGCATGGCGTCGTCAGGTGGGAATGATGTTCTCCGCCTGCGGGCCCTTCTGGCCCTGGACGATGTCGAAGGTCACGTGCTGGCCCTCCCGCAGCTCGCGGTAGCCCTGGGCGGCGATGTTGGAATAGTGGGCGAAGACGTCGGCGCCGCCGCCGTCCTGCGCGATGAATCCGAATCCCTTTTCGGCGTTGAACCACTTCACGGTGCCGGTTGCCATGTCGATCTCCTTAGATCGGCGCTGTGCAGGAACCCGCACCTCGCGGGTCCCCCAATGTCGCCGTAATGCCCCATCCGGAAATGACCGGCGAAATAAGAAATGCACCTGAAGTCACAGGGTGCCAGGCGCACACAACATTCATGGGAACCACAACTGCAACAGTTTCACGCTATCACGCATCAGGCTCAGGAGCAGCGTACGGAAGAACACGTCACGGCGGCGGTGGCGCACCGTACATATCCGGACAAATCAGGAGACCGGCCCCCGCCGACGTCTCCCGGTACATGCGCGATTACCAGCCCGCCTGAGCGGGCTCCCCTCCGCGCGAGGCCCCGGCGGATCGCTGCCCGAACCACTCCTCGACGGCCTCGAGCAGACCGTCCGCGCCCGCCCAGGCCACGTGGCCGTCCGGGCGGATGAGCAGGGCGTCGGCAGGCGGGTCGTCGGTGCGGGCCCGGACCACGTCGATCCAGTCGTGGTCGAGGGTGACGCCGCCACCCAGGTCGAGCAGGACGGGGCGGGCCGGGCGCATGAGCTCGGCCACCCGCCGTTCGCCCGTCTCCGTCGTCAGCGGCAGGTCGGGGGCCAGGCGGCCGACCAGGGGATGGCCCGGCTTCCCGTAAGGGAGGTCGGAGCCGTGCAGCAGCCCGGCGAGGTGACGGAGCGGCTGGTCGTAGGCGAAGAGCTCGGTGAGCAGGGTCCGCAGGGCGGCGCCCTCCTCGCCCGGCAGGCGTTCGAGTGCCGCCTGGGCGCGGGTCTGCATGAGGGCGCGTTCGGCGGCCGGGCGGCGTTCGGACTCGTACGTGTCGAGCAGGCCCTCGGGGGCCCGGCCGGCCAGCACGGCGGACAACTTCCAGCCGAGGTTGATCGCGTCCGTCATGCCGACGTTGAGTGCGGAGCCGCCCGCCGGGAACAGGTGGGCGGCGTCGCCGGCCACGAACACCCGGCCCACCCGGTAGCGCTCGGCCAGCCGGGCCTGGGCCACCGTGCTCGACAGCCAGATCGGCTCGCCCAGCGGCAGGTCCCTGCCGAGCACCCGGCGGACGGCCTCCTGGAACTCGGCGAGCGTCACCGGCCCCGCCTCACGCCCGCCCTGCTCCCGTACGCCCACGATGTGGACGCCGGGCTGGAGCGAGGTGAGGAGCAGGCGGCCGCCCGGCGTGCGGTTCCAGCCGGGCTCCAACCCGGCGAACGCGGGGTCTTCGAAGACGCCCGTCGCCGTGTCGGTGCGGAAGTGGCCGAGCCTCAGCAGCTCGTCGTCCGTGGTGCCGGGGAAGCCGATGCCCGCCAGCTCGCGGACCCGGCTGTGACCGCCGTCGCAGCCCACCACGTAGCGGGAGCGCAGGCGGAACCCCGCCCCCTCGGCCGTCACCCCTGCCTCCTCCTGGGTGAGCGCGGTCAGCTCGTGGCCCCACCGGACACGTACGCCGAGCTCGGCCGCGCGCTCGCCCAGCAGCCGCTCCAGGCGGGGCTGCTGGATCATCAGCATGCGGAGCGGGATCCCGTCCAGTCCGGCGAACCGCAGCGGGACCGACCCGAACGGGAACCCCGGCGGGACGCCGACGAACGGGCTGCCCGCGCTCAGGCGCTCCAGCAGCCCGCGGTGGTCCAGCAGCTCGACGATCTGCCCGCCCAGGCCGTTGGCCTTGGGCAGGTCACCGGGCTCGGCTCGCCTGTCGAGCACGACCGGACGGGCGCCGGTCAGGGCGAGCTCGCACGCCAGCATGAGGCCGACCGGCCCCGCTCCTATGATCACGACATCGTCCATGACTGTCAGGCTAGGTTGACAGCGATGTGTCTGTCAATCCAGCCTGACAAAGCCGCCGGCCGATGAGTCTGGCGGACTTCATCGACTGCTCGCCACGCTCGGGCGTGCGAACGAATACCTACGAGTCCAGCCGGCGACGCCGCCGGCCCGCGCGGAGACCCGTGATGACCGCTGCTCCAGTGCCCACCCCCAGCAGCGCGGCGACCCCGACCGGCCAAGGCACGCTGCTGCTACTGCTGGAGGTGGCGCTGACCTGGAGCGCCGCCGCCGGCCTGGCCCGGTTGGCGGCGGCGGCGCTGCTGAAGATCACGTCTGAGCAGGAGTAATACGTGTCCGGAGTGTCGGAGTTCTGCCAGATCGTGTATATGAGGTGGCGGCCCGTCCGGCCGGTGGGCATGCGGCCCTTGATGAGGTACGCGCCGTCGACCAGCTTCGGGTCCTTGGCCTGCAGGAACGGCTTGCCTTCCAGATCGGACCACTTCAGCGGCCCGGCGGGGTCGTAGCCCTTCTTCGTGACGTAGAAGCGGAACGTGCCCTTGTGCGGGATCGTCCCGCGGTACTTGAACGTGAACTGGACCCCGGGCTTGACGGTGGTGGCCGGCCAGTCGCGGCGGGCCAGGTCGAGCCCTCTGAACTCGGGGAGCCCGCCACTGCACAACTTGCCGTCCGGGATCATCTGCCGGTCCCGGCCCGCGACGTTCGACACCCGCAGGTTGTCCCACTCCTTGGGGAGGGCGGAGCCGGTCGTCTTCTGGGCCGCGCGGCAGGCCGCCGACCTCACGGACGTCTCGCCGCAGGCGGCCGCCCGGCTGAGCGGGCTCTCGAGCGCGCCGTGCGCGTCCGCGGGCCCGGCCACCAACGTCACCGACAGCAGCAAACCCGCGCCCAGGGCCGCGATCCGCACGTGCGCCTCCCCACCTCGGTTTCACGGTGAGGTACGGCGTCCCTGGATCAAAGGTTCACGTTTCCCCACAAATGCACCTCGCGGGCCCAGCCTGCGGTACGGACTCAGTCATGGCGTTCCCCGCTCCAGATCCGCGAGCGGCAGCCGGGCCAGCACGATCGGGGGCGCGGCTCGACCGGCTCGCTCCTGGGAAGCCGCTTTCAGCGCCAGGTGAGGGTGTAATCCGTGCCGGCCTGGGCGAGGAAGTCGTCGACGGCGGCAGGGGGCAGCGGGGGCGGCATCGGGTGGCGGGCGGGGAGTGCGCGATAGGCGGGCTGGTAGCGCAGGGAGCTGCCGGTGTCGGAGGGGTAGGCGCGGGTGTCCACACCGATGATCTCCGCCTGTTCCGTGGCGTACCGGCTGATCAGCTCCTGCCACTGCGGGATCGGCACGACGGCGGGCGACCAGAGTCCCTGGGAGAAGACATTGAGATGGATCGACCGGTACGGCTGCGCGGACCTCAGGTAACTGTCGAGCTCCTCGTAGTCGCTGCCCATGTTGAACCGCATCCAGAACGGCACCGACCCCGTACGCAGCATCCAGTGCGGATCCGCCTGCACGTACGACTCGACCACGAGCCGGTCGGCGGGCAGGTCGCGGCGGCGGTGCCACCAGCGGTACAGGTCGGCGACGAACGGGCTGAGGTCCTGCGGCTCGGGGAAGGACAGCCGGCGCAGCCGGTGGCCGTGCCGCTCGGCCAGCTCCTCCAGGTCGGGGACGATGGCGGCGTCAAGGCCCCACTCGGCCTCCGCGCGCTTGTCGTCCGGCTCGGGAGGCTCCCAGCGGCGGCGGGGCGAGCCCTCGTCCTCCAGGTAACGCGTGACACGCTCGTCGCCGTCGAAGTACTCCTCCTCCGTCAGCCCGCCCAGACAGCCGAACTGGAAGCAGCTCCGCTCGCCGGTCGCGGTGGAGCGCCAGGTCCTGGTGCAGTCGAGCAGGATGACGGTGCCTCCCTCGACCAGCCGCTCCTCCAGGAACCGCTCGTAGGCCCGGCCCAACCGCAGCCGTTTGAGCCGCATGTAGGCCATCGCCTCCAGCATCGGGCGGTCCTGCGCCGGATCGTGCATGTGGTAGACGGACAGGTCCGGGTTGTTCTCCGCGATCAGCCGGGCGGTCGGTGCGAGCGCGTGCATGGCCCCGACCGGGTCGTCGGGGTGCGTGGCCACGTCCCGCACCGCGACCAGCGTGGTCTGCGGCAGGAACGGCGCCCCGAGGGCGGCCGCCAGGTGGAGGGCCGCGCCGCTGGCCGCGCCGACGACCACGGCGGGGAAGGGGCCGGGCCCGTACTGCCGGACGACCCAGTGGTCCAGATCCTCCTGGCGGATCTGCCGTGCCCTCTGCAGCGGCAGCCCCTGGAGGTAACCCATGGCCCGGAACGTCAGCCGACGCACCCGCGCGGGCGGCGCCGTGGCCAGGGCCGCCAGCGTACGCGAGCCGGGCCCCACCGACATGGCCCTGTGGTCCTTGCCCCGCAGGAACCGGCCCAGTGCCCGCACCATGTTGACGGAGGAGTCGAAGTCGACCTGTTCCCGGGCGGCACGCAGGCGGCGGCGCATGGATGCTCCCTTCCTGCCGGTCACTGGAGTGCGCGACGTCGTACGTAGGCCACGGTCCCGACCAGCGCCGCGGCCGTCAGGGCGCGTCGTATCAGCGTCTTGCGGGCGCCGTGCCACCCGCCGGCGACGGAGCCGGGACCGGCGTCCGGCTCGTACAGGTTGCCGGTGTCCGCGGGCGCGGGGTGCTTCCTGGACAGATGCGTGCGGTCCACCTGCGCGGCCATCATCCGCTCGGTCAGCCCCGGGGTCGCCTTCACCTGCAGGCTCATGTTGCGGGCCATGGGCCCGACCACGACCTCGCGGCGCGGCCACCGTGCGAGGTCCACGATCGCCCGGGCGACCCGCTCGGCCGTGTACACCGGGGGCATGGCCCGCACCTCACGGCCGGTGTAGTTCGCGGCGTGCTGGAAGAGCGGCGTGTCGATGGAACCGGGCAGCACCGTGCACACCTTGACGCCGCGTGAGCCCTCCAGCCGCAGTTCCTGCCGCAGGCTCGCGCCGAGCGACCGGATGGCGGCCTTGGTCATGCAGTACGCCGACGTGTACGGCTGCGCCACCGCACCGGCCACGGACGACACGTTCACCAGCACGCCCCGGCCCTGATCCCGCAGGTACGGCAGCGCCGCGCGGGCGCCGTGCACGTACCCCATGACGTTGACCTCCAGCACCCGCCGGAAGTCCGCAAGCGGCACCTCCGAGAACGCCCCGAACGCGGTCACCGCCGCGCAGTTCACCCACACGTCGATCCGCCCGAACCGCTCGACCGCCCCCTGGGCCAGCTCCTTCACGGCCTGGGCGTCGGTCACGTCGGTGGGGACGGCCAGCGCCTCTCCCCCGGCGTCCGCGCATTCGCGCCTGGCCTCGTCCAGCGCCTCCTCGCCGCGGGCGGCCAGCACCACGGCGGCTCCTCTGGCGGCGAAGGCCCGCGCCGTCGCCCTGCCGATGCCGCTGGACGCCCCGGTGACCACGACGACCTTGTCCTTAAGCCTCATGAACATCACGCCGTACCCGTGCGGACCTTCACGAAACAGAAGCAGGTTTCCGCACCTCCACCCGGGTAGCCCGACCTGGTAGACGCTGATTGCGAAGGGAAAGGCCAGATGCGTTCATCGTTCCGGCTGGGCCGCATCGGCGGGGTCGTCGTCGGGCTCAACGTCAGCGTGCTGTTCATCGTGCTGATCCTGGTGGTCGGCCTGGCCTTCGGGCGTTTCCCCGTCGTGTTCCCCGGCTACTCCCTGACGGCGTACATGCTGGCCGGGCTGGCCTCGGCCGTGTTGTTCATGGTCTCGCTGCTGGCCCACGAGCTCGCGCACGCCCTGGTGGCCAGGCGGCACGGCATCGAGGTGCCGCAGATCACGCTCTGGCTGCTCGGCGGGGTGGCCGAGCTCCGCAGCGAGCCCCGGACGCCGGGCGCCGACCTGCGGATCGCCGTCGTGGGGCCCGTGGCCAGCCTGGCGTGCGGGGTGCTGTTCGGCGTCCTGGCGCTGCTGGTCTCCGGCGCGCCGCTGGCGGCCGGGATGTTCGCCTACCTGGCCGGGGTCAACGTGCTGCTGGCCGTCTTCAACCTGGTCCCGGCCGCGCCGCTGGACGGCGGCCGGGTGTTGCGCGCCGCGCTCTGGGCCCGCTGGGGCGATCGAATCCGGGCCGCCATCGCCGCCGCACGCGCGGGCCGGGTGTTCGGGTACGTGCTCATCGCGCTGGGCTTCGTGCAGGTCCTCACCGGGCTCGGCTTCCAGGGGCTGTGGCTCGTCCTGATCGGGCTGTTCCTGGTCAACGCGGCCAGCGCCGAAGAGCAGCAGGCGCAGCTCGGCGCCACCCTCCACGGGGTGCGGGTCGGGGACGTGATGTCCCCCCATCCCGTCGTCGCCCACCCGGACGAGACGGTGTCCGGTCTGATCGATCGGCTGGTGATGAGCCGGCGCCTGTCCACGTACCCCCTCGTGGACGTGGACGGCGCATTCCTCGGCCTGGTGACGCTCAACCGCATCCGCCAGGTGGCACCCGCGGAGCGGGCGACGACCCGGCTGCGCGACATCGCCTGCCCGCCCGGCGACGTGCCCCGGGCCGTGCCCGACGAGCCGCTGACCGGCCTGCTGGGGCGGATGGGCGGCTGCGCGGACGGGCGGGCCGTGGTGCTCGACACCTCCGGCCGCCTCGTCGGGCTCCTCACGCCCAGCGACATCAGCCGCGCCATCCAGACCGCCGGCCTGCACGGGAACGATCCCTATCCCCATCCGCGCGGCGCCGACCTCGCCGTCCCACCCCGGGACCGCGCCCACCACCGCGACGCCGCCTGACCCCGCATGGCCCGTCCCGATCCGTCCGCGCCGGTCGAGGACGGGGCCGGTCGAGGACGGCAGGGCGACGCGGTGGCTGGGCCCGGCGCGGTGGCTGGGCTCGGCGCCCCGCCGGACCCGTGGGGCGGCTCGCGGCTACTCGAAGTCGTCGGGGTTCAGTTCCTTGAGCCGGTTGAAGGCCGCGTCGCGCTCGTCCAGGTCGTAGAGGTCGTAGAGATCGAGTTCCTCGCTCCCCACGAACCCGCTTCCCAGGAAGCCGGGTGTGACCCCTGGCGTGACGCCGGCCGGCCGCCTCGACGCCTCTTCCTCCGCCGCGGTCAGCGGGGTCCCGGTCGCCTCTTCACTGTGTCCGCGCTCGACGTGCGGGCGAGTCTTCTGCTTGCTCATCTCATCCTCCCCTTGCGGCCGCCGCCGGGAGTCCGTGCCGACGTGGACGTGCCCGTCCCGTCGGCCCCTTCTTGCGCATCTGCCCGGGAGTTCCCAAGCCATGTCCGGCTTTTGGTGATTTATGCGCGTTATGACCGGTTCTGGTGAGGAGAGAGGGCGCGCTGCATGAGGGTGGTGTCGATCCAGCGGCCGTGCTTGTAACCCACCTCCGCCAGCCGCCCCACCTCGGTGAAGCCGAAGCGGCGGTGCAGCGCGACCGACCGGTCGTCACCCGCGTCGGCGATGACGGCGATCATCCGGCGCAGGCCGGCCGCGCTCGACCTCGCCACCAGCTCGCCCAGCAGTGCCCCGCCCAGCCCCCGGCCGGCGTGGCCGGGAGCGAGGTAGATCGTGTCCTCGACGGTGTGGCGATAGGCGGGCTTGGGACGCCAAGGGCCGGCGTAGGCGTAGCCGACCACCTCGCCGGACCGTTCGGCGACGAGGAAGGGCAGGCCGCGGCCGGTCAGCTCGTCCAGCTTGCGATGCCAGTCGGCGACGGTCGGCGGCGTCTCCTCGAAGGTGATCACGGTGTTGGTGACGTAGTGGGCGTTGATGTCGGCCACGGCCTTCAGGTCCGCGGGGACCGCCGGCCGGATGACGGCTTGGGGGAGCGCCACGATGATCTTCTTTTCTCTATAGTGAAACCTTATGTCATTATAGAGGAGGAAATCGGGCTATCCAGCGGCGCTGCCAGGGCGTTTCGACGGCTCTGGGGTGGTGGTGCTCCCGGGTCCAGGCGACCGCCGCCGCCGGGTCCACGCCCGCCAGCACGGCGAGGCAGGCGATGACGGTGCCGGTACGGCCGACGCCGCCGCCGCAGGCCACCTCGACCGCCTCCCCCGCCCGTGCCCGTTCGTGCAACTCGCGGATGCGCCGGACCGCCAGGTCGTGATCGCGGGGCAGCAGGAAGTCGGGCCACTCGATCCAGGCCCGCGGCCAGGGCATGGCGGGATCGTGGTGGCGGCGGAGCCGGGCCGATCCCAGATAGAGGCCGAAGCCGGGCGCCGGCCCCTCCGGAAGGGGATGGCGCAGACCACGGCCGCGCACCCAGGAGCCGTCCGGCAGCCGGATCGCACCCACGAGCGGCGGTCGCTCGCCGCCGCCCACCGGCGGTCGCTCGCCGCCGGTCACCGCGGCACGCTCGCAGTGCGTCGGCGGGCGCGGTGGACCGCGACGTTGACGCGGTTGCCGCACACGTCCGGCATGCAGTACGCGCGCCGGCCCGCCCGGCTGGTGTCCACGAAGACGCCGCGGCAGCCCGGAGCGGAGCAGGGCCGGAAGCGGCCGTGGCCGAGCGCCCGGATGACGCCCAGCAGGCCGATGCCGATGAGCGTGGCCAACTCGGCGACCAGAGGCGCGCCCGGCGCGGTCGGAACGTACCACTGCCAACCGCCACCGGGCTCGCGGCGCAACACCGGGGCCTGGCCCGCCCACCCGGTCAGCACCGTCGCGCCCTCGACGGCGTCCGCTTCGGTCTCCGTCTCCAGGAGGGCGCGGACCTCCCGGCGTAGCAGGTGCACCCGGCGCACGTCGTCCTCGTCCGGCCGCCCGTCGACGTGGACGCCGTGGCCGGACAGGAAGGCCGCCAGTTCGTCGGGCCCGGGAAGCGCCTCTCCCGCGGCCGCCCGCACGGTGGGCGAGGAGTTGACCAGATCGGTCGCCACCGTCGCTCCCAGCGCGTAGTCGGTGATGGAGATGTCCATCGCCCTCCTTCGATGTAACGGTTATAAACAAACTATAACCCTTACATCGCCGTCCGCGTACGATGATGACTTGGTGAACCTCGAAGCCCTGGGCAAGCACATTCAGGAGCTCCGCCACGACCGGGCCATGACGCTTCAGCAGCTGGCCGACGCGGCCGACGTGAGCGTGAGCATGCTGTCCTCGGTCGAGCGCGGGCACAAAGCGCCCACGATCGTCGTGCTGGCCCGCATCGCCGACGGCCTGGGCGTGCCCGTCGCCGAGCTGGTGACCCAGCCCGACGACCGTCGCGTCATCGTCCGCCGCGCCGGCGAGCAGGAGCACATCGACGAGCCGGGCGGGTGGCGCCGGACGATCCTCACCCCGGTGGTGCCCGGGGTGAACTTCGAGTGGATCCGCACCACGCTGCCGCCGGGGTGCGACGCGGGGCGTTTCCCGGCGTACGCGGCGGGCTCCCACGAGTACGTCGCCGTCGAGTCGGGCACCCTCCGCCTGACCCTCGAGGACCGGGAGGTCGACCTGGGCCCGGGCGACTCGGCCTACTTCGCGGCCGACGTCGAGCACGCCTACGCCAACCCGGGCGAGGTCCCGTGCACGTACCACGTCGCCGCGCTCATCATGCGCCCCCGCCGGGCCCAGCCGCGCCCCCGCGATCGACAGCCCTGACTCGGCCCAGGGCACGTAGGCGTCATGAAGTCGATCAGGCGAAAGGTCCTGGGCCGGGACGGTGTGCGGGAAGACCTCGGCCCGCCCTGCCTCCAGCAGGTCGGCAGGAGGCATCCTGTCCCCGGACAGGAAGCCGTGCATGTGCGCGGCACGTCCCGAAAATGGCAACTTCTGTTGCCATTACTGGGACAAGCCCGCTGAAATGGCAACATGCAGCAGCCGTCAGTGATCAACGACACGCTGGCCCAGGTCGGCGCCAGGCTCAAGAGCATCCGCACCCGGCGCGGCGTCACCCTGGCCGCGCTGGCCAAGGCCACCGGCATCTCGAAGAGCACCCTCTCCCGGCTCGAGTCCGGCCAGCGCCGCCCGAGCCTGGAGCTTTTGCTGCCGCTCGCGCAGGCCCACCAGGTGCCACTCGACGAACTGGTCGGCGCACCGCAGGTCGGCGACCCGCGGATCCGCCTCAGTCCACGCCTGCGCAACGGACGTACCGTCATCCCCCTCACGACCAATCCCGGACCGATCCAGGCCTGGAAGATGATCATTCCCGCCGACCAGAGCAATCCGGATCTGTGTACGCACGAGGGCTACGAGTGGATGTACGTCCTGTCCGGCCGCCTGCGGCTCGTCGTGGCCGACCGCGACCTGACCCTGGGCCCCGGGGAGGCGGCCGAGTTCGACACCCGCCTGCCCCACTGGTTCGGCTCGACCGGCAGCGGCCCGGTGGAGTTGCTGAGCCTCTTCGGCCGCCAGGGCGAGCGCATGCATGTTCGGGCCAGACCTCGACATTGACATCACGTGAACGCCGCCCGTCGAACCCGGGAAGAAATCAGGCCCCGACATCTTATGCAGGAGGCAGGAGCCCGGATATTGTGCGGTAAAGGCAAGCCACCGCCTGTGTCTATGTCTTCCCAGAATTCGTCTCCCGAATTCCGATCGGCAGGCATCACATGCTGGATCTGACGTTCGCCACCCAAAGGCTGCCGGGCGTGAGTGTCATCTCCGTGGCAGGGGAGATCGACGCCGCCGGCGCACGCCGGCTCGATCGCCACATTCACGAGACCCGGCGATCGCCCGGCGAGCACATGGTGATCGACCTCAGTGAGGCCGGGTTCCTGGGCAGCGCGGGGCTTCGCGTTCTGCTCAACACCCACGCCTTCGCCCGCCAGCACGGCGGCGCGCTGCATCTCGCCGCGCCGCATCCCAAGATCGCGCGATTCATGGAAATAACGCATGCGAATACCGTCCTGCACGTGCACGCCACGGTCGAGGCGGCCGTGATCGCCGCTCTCCAGCAATCCCACACGCCGGAGAGAACACTCACGCAGGCCTAATTGGGAATGTCGGAAATCCTAGTTTTGGGTCGTCGATAATTCGGCCCCTCCGCACCTCTCGCCGTCCGCGAAAGTGTCCGCGATCGAGCGCCCACGGCGTCTTCGCGAGACAGACTGATCGGGAGAAGTAGAGACACGAGGTTGGAGCGGGCATGAGCGGCTGGACGCGGATCACGGAGCGGACCGTGAAGTCGTCCTCCCTCGGCGCCACGCTCCGGCCCGGCCCCGCCCCCGTAGGTTCCCCCTCGAAGACCGCCTTCTGAAGGAGCCCTGTGACCAGGTTTCCCGACATGCTGCACCGAGCCCTCTTCAAGTCCTTCTCCCTGTTCGGCCGCCGCTCCCACGGGGCCGTCCTGCGCCGGTACTTCGACTGGTGGCACCGCAGGCCCGACCCCTGGCGCCTGGCCACGGACGCGTACGAGCAGCGCAAATACCAGACCACGCTCGCCGAGCTCCCGGACGGCGCCTACGGGCGCATCCTTGAGGCGGGCTGCGCCGAAGGCGTCTTCACCGAGCTCCTCGCCACCACCTATCCGGACGCCGAGATCGTCGGCATCGACATCTCCGAGAAGGCGCTCGAACGCGCACGGGAGCGCAACGAGGACTTCGCCGGCCGCGTCCGCTTCGTCCACGCCGACCTCCTCGACCACGACCTGCCGACCGGCTTCGACCTGGTGGTCTGTGCGGAGACGCTCTACTACGTGGGCGGCGGCGACCAACTGCGGCACGCGTCCCACCGGCTGACCTCGCTGCTGGCGCCCGGCGGCCTGCTCGTCCTCGTGCACCCGTGGCCGGAGGCCACCCGGCTCCACCGGTTCGCGGACGCGGCCCCGGAGGTCTCCAAGATCGGCGAACGGGTCGAGCAGGACGCCCACCGCCCCTTCTCGGTGTCCCTCTACAGGGCGAGGGCGAGCGAAAGCGAGATCGCCTCCTGACCCCGTCGCCTCCCCGGCGCACCCTCACCCACCAGGCCCACCGTCCGGGGTTCGCCCGTGTCCCGGTTTCAGGGATAGCTGGCCGAATTTCCTGACTTTTCGCCCGCGATGATCGTGCGCCACCAGCGCCGATAAGGCCGGCATCAGAGGGCGCCGACCGCGGGGATCTATGGCTTAACCAGGACTTACCGGCCATTGATCAGTCTTGTGTCATCAGGACGCTAGGAGATGACATGGACGCCAACGAGCCTCGCGAGCACAATGCCGGCGGCTGGAGCCAGTTCGGTGACACACCGCCTTCCCCGGGAGCGTTTCCGGGGAAGACCCCGGTGGGCCCCGAGCTGGCCCCGCCACCGCCGCCGCGGCGGCAGGGTTTCCTGCTCACCCGCAAGGCGATCGCCGGGCTCGCGCTGGCGGCCGCGACGGCCCTGGGATTGACGGCGCTGGGCGGCGGTGCCGTGGGGGCGTACCTGGCCGCCGCCGACCGCCCCACGCCGACCGCCACCGTGAGCAACCCGAGCCCGGTCTTCCGCGCGGTCGCCGACCAGCTCACGGTCGCGCAGGTGGCGGAGAAGGTCCAGCCGTCGGTCGTGATGATCCAGGGGCAGACCGCGGAGGGCTCCGGCGTGGTGTTGTCGGACGACGGGCTGATCCTCACCAACAACCACGTGGTGCAGGGGCAGAACGCCCTGACCGTCAAGTTCAACGACGGCAGGACGTCCAAGGCGAGCGTCGTCGGCACCGACCCGGCCACCGACCTCGCCGTCATCCGCGCCGAAGGCGTGAAGGGGCTGACCAAGGCCACACTCGGCGACAGCGACCAGGTCAAGGTCGGCGACCAGGTGCTGGCCCTCGGCAGCCCGCTCGGCCTGGACGGATCGGTGACGGCGGGCATCGTCAGCGCGCTCGACCGTACGGTGACCGCCGGGGGCAGCCCCGGCCAGCAGCAGCTCCCGCCCGGCTGGAGCCGGCAGGGCGGCGAGAGCGAGACGACCACGCTCGGCGGCATGATCCAGACCGACGCGGCGATCAATCCCGGCAACTCCGGCGGCGCCCTCGTGAACGCGGCCGGCGAGCTGATCGGCATCAACAGCGCGGTGTCCAGCGAGGGCGTCAACCTCGGCTTCGCAATCCCTGTGAACACCGCCAAGCAGGTGGCCGACCAGCTCATCAGCAAGGGCACGGTGACCCACGCGTTCCTCGGGGTGAGCGTCGCCGACGCCACCGGGGACGTGTCCGGCGCGCTGATCCGCCAGGTGACCGCGGGCAGCCCGGCGGAGAAGGCCGGGCTGAAGCAGGGCGACGTCATCACCAAGATCGGCGACACGAAGGTGGACGGCGGCGACACCGTCGTCGGCCAGGTCCGCGGCTTCGAGGTGGGCCAGCAGGTGCCGGTCACCTACGTGCGCAACGGCGAGACGGAGACCGTGACCGTGACCATGGAGGAGAAGAAGTGAGCCGCGTCAGACGCGGTCGGCGGCGATGAGCAGGTACTGGAAGCTGCCGTTCTTGTACGCGTCGAGGAAGGACTGCTCGATGCCGGTCGCGAGATGCGTCTTGGCGCGCAGCTCCCAATAGGGGATGGTGGCGGCGGTCAGATCGACGACGCTGATGGGGACGAGGCGGTTGGCGACCAGCTCCCGGAAGTAGGTGCTGCGGGAATGGATGTCGCAGATGTAGTGGGCGTTGATCTGGCTGATGGCCCGGGACGGCAGGCCGTAGGCGTCGTTGTAGCAGCCGGTGATGCAGACGTACCGGCCGCCGCGGCGCAGGAGCCGGGAGTGCTCGGCGAACAGGAGGGAGAGCTCGACGTACATCGTGCTCTCGTTGTTCCAGATCGCCTGGAAGGAGCCCGTCTCGAAGCCGGTGTCGAGCATGTTGCGGAAGTGGAAGCGCACCTTGTCGGCCACGCCGCGCTTCCTGGCCTGCTCGTTGGCGAAGGCCACCTGCGACTCGGAGATGGACACGCCGTCCACGTGGCAGCCGTAGCGCAGGTTGGCGAGGAAGCTGGAGCCGCCGCGGCCGGAGCCGGCGTCCATGACCCGGTCCTCGGGGCGCAGCGGGCCGAGCCGGGCGACCAGGGTCTCGGCCTGCACGGTCTCCAGCCGGTGCAGCTCGTTGACGACTCGTTTCTCGCGGGTCTCCTCGGGCTCGTCCAGCACCGACCAGTCGACGTCGCCGATGCCGTAGTGGTGGTGGTAGAGGCCGTCCACCTCGCCCAGCCGCAAGTTGACCGGGTTCTTCTCAGCGTTCCAGTAGTCGGCGACCGAGCGCTGGTAGAGGCTGCTCAGCACGGGGGTCTCTGCATTGGCGGTCACAGGGATGTTCCTTTCGACAGGGACTGGTAGCGGCTGCTGCTGCCATGCCATTCGAGGCATCCGGCCATCCACGCCTGCGCGCCGCGCAGGAACCGCTTCAGCTCGGGGCTCGGGACCGCAGCCAGCATGCGCTGGCTGGCCTCGAATCCCCTGACGAAGTGGTTGTGGAGGGACACGGCGCGTTCGGTCGCCTCGCGGATGGAGCAGTCGTCCTCGGCGGCGATGAGCAGGATCACGTTGGAGTCGGGCAGTTCGTCGGCCGCCTCCCTGGCGACCGAGTGCAGGTCGTTGACGATGACGCTGGCAGTGCCCGCCTGCATGAGCGCGGTGTGGAAGCGCCGGTCGTAGAAGAGATCGGCGGGCAGCTCGTAGCCGCCGACGATGTCGATGAGCGTCATCGAGGTGTAGAAACTGTCGTGCTGCCGGGCCGCCAGATAGCGCCAGACCGGCGGCGGCGTCTCCAGGTAGCGCCAGGCGGCGTAGGCGCACCAGCTCACGTACATCTGGAACGTGGTGTTGCAGGCCCGCATCACCTGGGACGGGGTGGCGTGCCTGCTGGTGTGGCTGGTGGCCGAGCGCAGCGCGACCAGCACGGGGTCGGCCCGGATCGCCTCCTCCAGCTGGAGGGTGTAGTCGCCCGCGGGCGGGGGCGGGTCCATCGCCGACATCACCAGCGCGAGCCTTGGCGGCAGCTCGGTCGGCGTGGCGCCGAGGTCGCTCTCGTCGGCGTAGTAGTCGTCGGCCGCCCACCAGGCGGTGTTCATCTGGGCGGCGACCAGCAGCAGGTCGGGGTCGTCGCTGTCGGGGTGGGTGAGCATGGCCAGCCGCCCGAAGCCCGTCTCGCGGAACTCCTCCATCCGCCCCTCGTGGAGGCCCACCCCTTCGACCCACGCCGCCAGCCGCCGGTCCACCTCTTCGCCGAGGTGGTCGTCGACGCGGACGGTCTCGGGGCAGTAGAGCGGCGGGTACGACCCGTCGCCCCACTGACGCTCGCGGTAGGCCAGCGGGGTGAGGTCGTGCGCCGACGAGGACGGCCGTGGCAGGCCGGGTTCGTGCCCGTCGCCCTCCTCGAAGTGCGGAGCGTGCCGCGGGCCGGCGGCCCGGAGACTGAGCGTGAAGGTCCCCAGGCCGGTGGGGAGGGGCGGCAGGGACTCGTACGCGGGCATGACGCGACTCCTCCTCGGGTCGATCTCGGTCAGGAGCGCGCGGCTGCGATGTCGACGTTCTCGAGGATCCCGATCGCGTCGGGGACCAGGATCGCCGTCGAGTAGTAGGCGCTGACCAGGTACGACATCACAGCCTTGGCGTCGATGCCCATGAAGCGCACGTTGAGGCCGGGCTCGTACTCCTCGGGGATGCCGGTCTGGTGCAGGCCGACGACGCCCTGGTCGTCCTCGCCCGTCCGCATGGCCACGATCGAGGTGGTCTGCTCCTTGCTGATCGGGATCTTGCCGCAGGGGAAGATGGGGATCCCGCGCCAGGCGGGGATCTCGTGCCCGTTGACCTCGGTGCTGCCCGGGACCAGCCCGCGTTTGTTGCACTCCCTGAAGAAGGCGGCGATCGCCTTGGGGTGGGCGAGCAGCAGGCGGGTCTTGCGCCGCATGCTGATCAGGTCGTCCAGGTCGTCAGGGGTCGGCGGCCCGGACCAGGTGTAGATCCGCTGGCCGTAGTCGGCGTTGTGCAGCAGGCCGAACTCGCGGTTGTTGAGCAGCTCCCACTCCTGGCGCTCACGGACCTCCTGAACGGTCAGGCGCAGCTGCTCCTCCAGCTGGTTCATCGGGTGGTTGTAGAGGTCGGCCACGCGGGTGTGGACACGCAGGATGGTTTGGCACACGCTCAGCTCGTACTCGCGGGGATGGAGTTCGTAGTCGACGAACGTGCCCGGGAGGTCGGGCTCGCCCACGTGGCCGGCGGCGAGGTGGACCGCCGCCTCGCCGCGGCGGTTGACCGGCTTGCGCGTGCCTTCGAGATAGTGCTGGACGTGCTCCCGCAGGGCCGGGGACTGGCCGAGGACGCGTTGGAGCTCTGTCCATGGGGCCGCCATGATCGTTCCTGCGGTGGTCGCCCTGAGCGTGCACGGCCAGTGCGGGTCCTCCTGGCCGATGGCCTCGTCGCCGAACTGGTCACCGTCCGCGATGACGCCGAGGGCGTCCGTCTCGCCATATTTTCCGGTGGACAACTTTTCGAGCCGGCCGTGGGCGACGACGTAGACCTCGTAGACCGGGGTGCCGGCCCGGGCGATGACGTCGCCGGGCCGGAACTCGCGCGGCCTGAACGCCGCCGCGATGGCCGACAGCACGTCGAGGTCGTCGAAGCCGCGCAGGAAGGGCAGCTCCGTGAGCGTGTCGGGGATGATCCGCACGTCGTCCGCCCCGTGCTGGGCCATGCTGACCCGGCCGCGCCCGACCCGGTGCGTGAGCCGCCGGTTGACGCGGTAGGTCCCGCCGCGCACGTCGACCCACGGCAGCATGCGCAGGAGCCAGCGGGACGTGATGGCCTGCATCTGGGGACGGGTCTTGGTGGTCGTGGCCAGGTTGCGTGCGGCCCGGGTGTCCAGGCTCAACTGCGGTTCCGTGGGCATCTTCCCTCGCAATCGCCGACTTGGTCACTTAACGTAATCAAGCCAGCACATCACGTAGAGTCTCCTGCCGGGCAGGGAATGCTTACGCTCCGCAACAACGCTCTGGCCGTCCGGCGGCTACCGCAGAACGTCAAGAGCCCAGGCCGGCGGTAGGGCGCCGGTGACGGTAGTGGTGGCGGATCAGCGCGGCGGCGCTGCCCAGGCTGACCAGGCCGGAAGCGATGTTGATGAGGATGTGGAGGTCGGCCAGCGAGGTCACGAGGTTGACGACACCGCTGAGGACCAGCAGCAGCCACAGTGCGGGACGGTACATGGGTGTGCTCCTTTGTCCGGTGCTTCGATCAGGTGCCGAAAACGCTACGGAGCACGCCGCCCGGCGGGCGATCCCGCCAACGCGACAGCCGAGGTACAGCAGGCTGTACTCTTCGCCCTGCGATCTCACGACATCCCCGGATATGCCCTATCGTCGGGGCGCAGGAGGTGAGGATGCCGACCCGCGACACCGCGCCCGCTCACCGGCCGCTCCCCCGCGCCCGAGCTTGCCTGGACGCGCTCGAACACCTCATCGGCGGCGTCGGCACCGCGACCCTCGCCCTGTTGGCGCTGGTCGTGCTGCTGTTCACCGCGGCGCTCTGCGTCATCGGGGTGGGCGTGCCGGCGGCTCCCGCCGTGCTGCGCGGGCTGCGGGCCGTCGCCGACCGGGAACGGGCCCGGCTCTCCCGCTGGGGCCAGGAGATCATCTCTCCGGAGCCGGTGCCGGCCAGGGTACGGGAGGCCCTGCGGCATCCGGACATCCGCCGGGAACTGCGCTGGGTGCTCGTGCATCCGACCCTGGGCCTGGCTGTCGGCCTGATCGGGTGGACGCTGCCGTTCAACGCGGTCCGCGACCTCACGTTCCCGCTGTGGTGGCACCTGCTCCCTCCGGACGAGGCGGCCGGCGCGGGCCTCGGCCTGTGGGACGTGGACGGCCTCGGCGACGCGCTCTGGATCGCCCTGCTGGGCGTGGGCTGGATCGTCCTCGCCCTGGCGGTGCTGCCGGGAATGGCGCGGCTGCAGGCGTGGCCGGGGCGGCGGTTGCTGGTCCCCGACCCCAGCGCCGACCTCGCGCTGCGGGTCGCCGAGCTCACCGCGACCCGCGCGGCCGCGCTCGACGCGCACGCCGCCGAGCTGCGGCGGATCGAACGCTCGCTGCACGACGGCACCCAGAACCGCCTGGTCGGCGTCACCGTCCTGCTGGGCGCGGCGCGCCGGGCGCTGGCCCGCGACCCCTCAGCCGCCGACGCCATGCTCGAACGCGCCCAGGACGCCGCCGAGCAGGCGCTCGCCGAGCTGCGCGGGGTCGTCCGCAGCATCCTGCCGCCGGTCCTGGCCGACCGGAGCCTCTCCGACGCGCTGGCCGGGCTGGCCGCCACCTGCCCGGTCCCCTGCTCGATCGACGCCGACCTCCCCGGCAGGTGCGCCGCCTCGGTCGAGGCCACGGCCTACTTCGTG
Organism: Nonomuraea sp. SYSU D8015; assembly: GCF_008065375.1. Classification (GTDB taxonomy): domain Bacteria; phylum Actinomycetota; class Actinomycetes; order Streptosporangiales; family Streptosporangiaceae; genus Nonomuraea. The sequence continues at coordinate 1,164,109 of NZ_VJYI01000002.1, read as the reverse complement.
GCGGCGGAGGCGCTCACCAACATCGCCAAGCACAGCGGCGCCCGGCGGGCCACGGTCACGGTCCGCCGCCGCGACGACCGGCTGCACCTGGAGATCATCGACGACGGCCACGGCGGGGCGGGCGAGCGCGGCGGGTCCGGGCTCGCCGGAATCCGCCGCCGTACCGAAGCACACGATGGGACGTTCATGCTGACCAGCCCGACCGGTGGCCCGACCACCCTGCACGTGAGCCTGCCATGCGGATCGTGATCGCCGAGGACGACCCGCTCCTGCGCGAGGGACTCGCGCTGCTGCTGTGCGCCGAGTCGCTCGACGTCGTGGCCACCGCCGGCGACCCCGACGGCTTCCTCGCCGCCGTCGCCGAGCACGAGCCGGACGTCGCCATCGTGGACGTGCGGATGCCGCCCACGCACACCGACGAGGGCATCGTCGCGGCCGTCGAGGCCCGGCGCCGCCGGCCGGAGCTGGCCGTGCTGGTGCTGTCGGCGTACGTCGAGCAGGCATTCGCCACCGACCTGCTCGCCCACGGCAGCGCCCGCCTCGGCTACCTGCTCAAGGAGCGGGTCGGGCGGGTGCAGGAGTTCCTGAGCGCGCTGCAGCGGGTCGCGGACGGCGGCACGGCCATCGATCCCGAGGTCGTCGCGCAGCTCCTGGTCCGCTCTCGGCCGGACAACCGGCTGGAGCGGCTCAGCCCCCGTGAGCGCGACGTGCTGGCGCTGATGGCCGAGGGCCTGGGCAACGCCGCCATCGCCGAGCGGCTCGTGGTCACCGACGGCGCCGTGCACAAGCACATCCGCAGCATCTTCGCCAAGCTCGACCTGGCCCCGACGGACCGCGTGGACCGGCGCGTCGCCGCCGTCCTGCACTACCTGGAGAACGGCGACCGCCGCGAGTAGCGCCTGCCGCACCACAGGAGGCCGCGCTCACCCTGACCGGCCTGCCCGCCACGGCGGCGCACGCCGACACCGTTCAGGAACGCCTGGACAAGCTCGGCGGCGGCGGCGCGTTCCCGCCGCCATGGCCTCGGCACGGGAGCCCGACGGCCGCGTCCGCGACTACGCCGCCGGCGTCGCCGACCTGAGCACCGAGGAGGAGGCGCCGGTGGACGGGCGCACGGCCGGAAGATCACCACCCGGCAGCTGCTCCAGCACACCAGCGGGCTGCCGAACTACACCGCGGACCTCAAGCCGGTCTTCGAGATCCAACACACGTACATCGAGCCGAGGCAGACGCTCGACATGGGTCTGGCGCACAAGCCCGCCTTCGCGCCCGGCAAGGGCTGGCAGTACGGCAACACGGGCTACACCGTGCCGGGCTGATCATTCAGAAGATCATGGGGCGGCCGGTGAGCGAGGTCGTCACGGAGCGGGTCATCAAGCGGGCCGGGCCGCGGGGGACGTACTGGCCGGGAAGCGAGGACACGATCAAGGCCCCGGGCCTGCCGGCCGGCTGGCAGTACGGGCTCGGCCGAGCGCGTCAACGCCGCCCTCGACGCCGCGCTCTGCTCGTAGCCGGCGGTCGTTTCCCTCTGGACCCGCCGGGTAGCGGGCCCTGGACGGGACCGCGCGGTAGATCCCCGCCTCAGAAACCCCACGTGCAGAGCGAACCAGACCGTGTGGGAGGAATCGTGCGACACGAGGAATTCATCGGACAGGTGCAGGCGCGCGCTCAGCTGTCCGGCCTCGGCGAGGCCGAGCGGGCGTGCAGGGCGGCCCTGGAGACGCTCGGCGAACGAATCCCCGAAGGGCTCGCCGACAACCTCGCCGCGCAGCTGCCTCACGAGATCGGCGAGAACCTGCGGCGCACCGAGGTCTTCGGCGGCTTCGGCACGGGCGAGCACTTCGGCCGCAAGGAGTTCGTGCAGCGGGTCGCGAGCAAGGCCGGCTGCGACGAGCGGCAGGCGACCTACCTGGCCCGGGTGGTGCTCGAGGTCACCGACGAGGCGACGCAGGGCGGCATCATGAACAAGGTCCGTGACAGCCTTCCGTCGGACGTGCGCGAACTCGTGACGTCCGGCAGCCACGGGCACATGTGATTCCCCGCAGACGTCAGGCGCCGAGGTCCCGGACGACGTTGTCCAGCCGGTGTGCCAGGGTCTCCAGGAGCTGGTCGGTCAGGCCGCCCTCCGGGAGCTGGGCGGTCAGCTCGTCGCGGCGCGCGATGACCAGCCCCTTGTGGGCGTCGTCCACTTCGGCGGCCGGGACGACCAGGCATTCGCCGCGGACGAAGACCAGCGTGGCGTCGGCCTGCTCAGAGGTGAGCAGCCTTCGGACGCATTCGCGGTCGACGAGCTGGGCCAGCGCGGCTCCTCGCGGATCGTGCTTCATGGGATCTCCTTCGTGAATTCGTAGGACTCGGTGCTCATCCGAAGGTCGGCGGGCCGCCGTCCGAGCGGGCCCGCCGCACCCCGAACACCACCAGGTACGCCGCCGCCGCGAGCGCCACGAGGGCGGGCGGGACCGCCAGCAGCGGCCGTCCGGCCAGCACCGCCAGCACGGCGAGGACCACCCCGGCGAGCAGCCCGAGCGCGACGGCCAGCAGGCGCACGCCGAGCGCGGTGGACGGCGGCGGCGACTTCGCCCACCTGCCCTTGCCCGCTCCGGCGACGCCGGGCACGCCGGTGTCGCTGATCTCCCCTGACTCGGCGGGCGGCGGGTCACGGAGCACGGGGGCGAAGAACTCGTCGTCCCGATCGTCGTTCGGCCTTTTCATCGGAGGTCACCTCGCGCTCGCGGCCGGCTCGACGGCGTCCAGCTCGCGCAGGAAGGGCGTGACGATGTCGTTCAGCTCGCTGACCAGCGCCTCCAGCGACGCCTGGGCGTCGTCCAGGTTGGGCAGGCCGTCGGCGCGGGCCCGGGTGGGCGTCGGGAGGCGGTCGGCCGCCAGCGGCACCCGCAGCTCCAGCGTGGTCAGCGCGGTCCGCCGCTCGTACGGCGGCGCCACGTACGCCGGCTCGGCGTCGTCCTGCCGTTGCCAGGTCGACCAGCCGGCGGGAAGCGGGACCGGGGCCGGGACCGCGAGCTCGACCACCGCCAGAGGGCCACGCGTCTCCTCCGGGCGATGGCAGGTCGCGTCGAGCACGCGGGGGTGGCAGCGCACGTACGGCGATTCGGCCATGGGGCGCGTGGCCACCTCCCACGCGCCCAGGGCGAAGTGCAGCGGATCCAGGGTGATCCCACCCGCGCCCGCCTCCCCGTCCTTCGCCGCGAACGCGTGCCGCCACCTGCGCAGTTGCTCGCCGTAGCGCTCCTGCGTGCCCTCGTGCCCGGCGTCGATCCAGAACGCCTGGGTCCCGGCCATGCGCCTCCCCCTCGGATCGGATGTCGGTCAGCCCTTGATCTGGATGCGGCGGGAACGGCCCTGCTCGGTCTTCGGCACGCTCACGGTCAACACGCCGTCGGCCAGCTCACCGCTGATCTTGTCCGTGTCGGCGTCGTTCGGCAGGATCGTGCGGTAGACGAACTTCCCGGTACGCCGCCGGAGCCTGTTCCCCTTCTCCTCCTCGCGGATCTCCCCCGACACGCACAGCTCGTTGCCGTCGATCTCGACCTGGATGTCGTCCCGCTTGATGCCGGGCAGCTCGGCGCGGACGACGTACGCGTCGGCCGTCTCCTCCGTCTCGGCGAGGGGACGCCAGGCGGTTGCGGTCTCGCTTTCGGCGCTCTGCTCGAACAGCCGACCCATCTGATCCCACAGCTGCTGGAACTCGGTGAAGGGATCCCATGACCGGCTCGGCCAGGTGCCGCCCCACTGCGCTGGTGCTCTGTTACGCCTGATGGGCAGTGCCATCGCCTCTTACCTCCGTGACTTCGGGAACGTGATCGTCCCTGCTCATGCAGCTCATCGCGCCCCTACCCTTGCGTCTGCCCCCAAACGCGGCGAACCGGCGTTTCCTGACACTCCGGTTAACAGTGCTTCAACGTTGACCAAGCCCGCGGCGACCTCCTGACCGGCACCTGCGCCAGTCCGAGGACGGCGGCAGAACGGCCCTCCCATGCACCGCACCCACCGGTTATCCGCTGCTGCCCTGAGCATCGCCTGGCAGCTACGACCTCGGCTTCTCCCTACGCCATCTCCACCTGCTCTTCCGCGAGGCGGACACCACACCGCGCGCCTGGCTCTACGGCCGACGACTCGACCGGGCGCGGGCCCTGCTGCTCAGCCCCAACCCCAGGCACCGACCATCTCCGCGATCGCCCAAAGCGTCGGGTTCAAGGACCCGTCACATTTCTCCCGAGCCTTCAGGACCAGGTACGGCATCAGCCCTGCCCGCTACCGGAGAACGGCGGCCACACCGGCGTCAGGCAAAACGTCTGCCGGATAACACACCGCTGACGATCATCAACATGACCAGGACCGTTCCGTCACATCTGTCAGCGGCACAGACGAAGAGCGTCAGATGACACCTGGTCCCGCTCGCCGAGGCGTGGGCCTGACCGTGGACAGCGCGGAGAAGTCCACGCTCGGCGGCATGCCGTCCACCTGCTGGGAGCGTCGCGCGCGCCGTCGCCACCCCTCCCACCTGCTCGATTACTGTGAGTGATCGAGTAGGGAGGGGATCCGACCATGGCACAGGAACCGAGGATCGACGTCGAGATCAACGCCAGGACCGTCGAGAGCAGCCTGACCCCTGAGCAGGTCCAGCGGATCGCGAGCGCGCTCGGCGACCCGGGGGTCTGGTTCGCCGCCCCGCCCGTTCGCACGGGCGAGGCGGCCAGACCCGACTTCGTGTGGGAGCTGGTGGCCGACAAGCCGCACCTGGGACACGTCGCCACCGGCCGGGCTGGCGTCTACCTGGCGGAAGGGCACTCCGCGCTGACCCGGCCCCTGATCTTCGCCGACGGCTTCAACTACGGGCCCAGCGACCTGAACTCGATGTGGCGGCACTTCAACGCCCCGTACGAGAAGGGCGTCCCCGGACTCCTCGACCAGCTTCGCGCGTTGGGCATCGACGTCGTCCTGCTGGGGTTCGACCAGCGGCAGACGTACATCCAGGCCAACGCGGGCGTGGCGGTCACGTGTGTGCAGCGGGTGCTGGCCGAGCGGCGGGGCGACAGCCCGCTGATCGTGGGCGGGGTCAGCCTGGGGGGCCTGATCACCAGGTACGCGCTGGCCCGCATGGAGAGCGAGCGCATGGACCACCAGACCGACAAGTACTTCTCGTACGACACCCCGCACCTCGGCGCCTGGATCCCGCTGGTGCTCCAGCAGCTGGCCTACCTCCACGAGGCGCTGCAGCCGCGACACGACGGGGCGGGGCAGGCCGAGCTGATCCGCAGCCCGGCGGCGCAGCAGGTGCTGTGGGGGTGGGTCGAGAGCGAGAGCTACTCGGGTCAGGTGACCGCGTCCAGCCCGCTGCGCAAGGACTTCCTCGACGACCTGCGCAGGGTGGGCTGGTTCCCGATGCGGCCGTACAAACTGGGCCTGGCCAACGGGACCGGCGACGGCCTGGGGCCGGATCTGAAGCCCGGCACGCCGGTGCTCGACCTGGGCGAGGGGCCGCTGCGGCTGGTCGCCAGGATCCAGCCGGACATGGGCGAGCTGCGCAACGTCGGCGCGATCGGCTTCGGCGCGCCGGTGTGGACGAGCGCGACCTCGTACGTGGCCGCGTTCGACGGCGCGCCCGGCGGCACCCTGGACGCGTTCGGCCGGGCCGCCGACGCGATGGGGCTGCCGATCCAGGACCGCTTCCGCGGCACCTGCTTCGTCCCGTCGGTCAGCGCGATCGCGCTGGCCAGGGACCCGCGTGAGTGGCATGCCGACCTGTACGCCGACCTGCGCGAGCTGCCCAAGGACGAGACGTTCCTGGACGCGTTCTGCTGCGACACCGGCAACCACCCGCACGGCGCCGTCTCCAAGGCGCTCGTGGAGTGGTTCGTGGAGCAACTGGCCGGCTGGTGAGCCGAGCGCGCCGGTCCCGCTCGGGGCTGGTGAGCGAGACGCGTCGGCACGGCTCGGACGGACGAGCGAAGGTCGCCGGCCCGCTCGGGCCGGGCCGGTGCCCTTCCCTCAGCGGGTGCCGCGGTGCACGACCAGGAGCTGGTCGCGGGTGGCGTTCTTGTCGCGGTAGGCGATGACGGCCGGGGCCTCGGCGCTGTGGTGGGCGGGCAGCCGCTCGTCGGGGCCCCAGCTGGAGCCGTCGAAGGAGGCCCACCACAGGCTCTGGTCCGACGCGCCGCGGTGCACGCAGTGGAGCCGGTCCTTGTACACGGTCAGCGCCGGGCCCTCGGCGGCGAAGTGTCCGGGCAGCCGCTGGTCGGGACTCCAGGCGTTGCCGTCCCAGCGTGTCCACCACAGGGACGTGTCGTCGCCGGAGCCGCGGTGCACGCAGTAGAGGTGGCCCCTGAACACCGCCAGCGCCGGGTTCGACCGGCTGGAGTGAGCGGGGAAGCGCCGGTCGGGGCCCCACTTGGCGCCGTCCCAGACCGTCCACCACAGGCTGTCGTCGGCACTGCCCCGGTGCACGCAGTAGAGCTTCCCGTCGTAGGCCGCCAGCGCCGGGGCGCCCGCGCTGAAGTGCTTGGGCAGCTTGGCGTCCGGGCTCCACTTGGAGCCGTCCCACCGGGTCCACCACAGGCTGTCGTCGTTGCCGCCCCGGTGCACGCAGTAGAGCTGGCCGTCGTAGGCCGCCAGCGCCGGGGCGCTCGCGCTGAAGTGCTTGGGGAACCTCTGGTCCTCGCTCCAGCCCTGTTCCCCGTCGTAGACCGCCCACCACAGGGCGGAGTCGCCGTCGCCGCCGCGGTGCGCGAGATACAGACGGTCACGGTATTCGGCGACGGCCGGTCCCGACGCGGTGAAGTGGTCGAGGAAGCGCTGGTCCTCGCTCCAGCCCTCGCCTGGTTCGTACACCGCCCACCACAGCCTGGCGTCGGTGTCCGGCTCTCCGACCCCGCGGACCGGGACGAGCGTGGCGGGGGCCGTCCACGGCGAGACCAGCCTGGCGCCGTACGGGCGGGCGACCGAGGCGATCCAGGAGGACTTGTTCTTCGCTGACCACTCGACGATCGGCGCCAGCCACCCGCCGAGCACCGCGCCCGCGGTCTCTCCGAGCAGCGTGGCGATCTCGGCGGAGCGCACCGCGGCGGTCTCGTTGAGCTGGAGCTCGAAGCCCCACCACCAGGAGACCGGCCACACCTCGGCGCCCAGGGCGCGCAGCTCGGTCTGGAGCCGGCGGACGCGGTCCTGGTCCTTGATGTCCAGTTCGGCGATCTGGCGCTCGCTCTCCCGCTTGGCCGCCAGCCACTCGGCCTCGGCGGCCGCGCGGTCGGCGAGGTCGTCCTCCTCCAGCAGTTCGGTCTCGACGGCCATGTCCACCGCCGCGGCGGCCACCGGGTCGTCATCCGCGAGGAGCAGCGGTTCCTCGGCCTCTGTACTGATTTCGGCGGTGTCAGTCGTATCGGTCCTGGTCTCGTCGGCCATTTCCAGCCCCCCTGGAGTCTTGCGATGCGTACATGCACGAACCTGACACATAGTAACTGTGCGTGTTTGCATCATTACTTAGGGGGTTGGAGATAGGCCGGTAAAGGTCCTATGCGGACGGTTTCCTACCCACACCCACCAGCAGATAGCCGGGCGGCGGCGTCTCCCCGATGAGCGGCTCCTCGTCGGGCCGCCATTCCGACACCGGCACGAGGCCCGGCTCGACCAGCTCGAACTCACCGAACATCGCCCGGATCTCCTCCCGGGTGCGGCCCTTGGCGCCGCCGGTGGAGGAGCCGCGGAAGACGTCCCTGACGTTCTCCTCCGCCTCCTCGTTGCCCAGCGAGTGCACCCCGTGGGCGAGCACCAGGTAGCTGCCCGGCGCCACCGCGTCACGCAGAATCTTGATCACGGCCTGCGGGTTGTCGTCGTCGTCGACGAAGTGCAGGACGGATCCCACCATCACGCCGACGGGCTCGGTCAGGTCGATCAGCTGCCTGACCTCCGGCATGGCCAGCAACTCGGCCGGGCGCAGGAGGTCGACCTCGGCGAACGCGACCCGGCCCGCCTCCTCCAACAGCGCCCTGGCGTGCGTGGCCACGACCGGGTCGGGGTCTGCGTAGACGACCTTGGCGTCAGGCGACGCCTCGCGGACGACCTCGTGCACGTTGCCCTGGGTCGGCAGGCCGGTGCCCAGGACCAGGAACTGCCTTAACCCCGCCGCGGCCAGGAACCGCGCCGCACGCTGCACGAAGGAGTGGTTGGCCTTCGACAGTGACACGATCTCGGGCATGAACGCGACCATTTGATCGACCGCTTCGCGGTCGACCGCGAGGTTGTCCTTGCCACCGAGTATGTAGTCGTACATTCGGGCGAGGTTTGGCGTGTGCGGATCAAAAGACACAGGACGATCGTAAAGCCCTCTAGTGCCATAGGTCAGTAAAAGGTCGCCATCTCCCCAGGTAACGATCTACGACGTACTCCGCGGCCACCGTCAGCCGTGCCGTTCCTTGTAGCCGGCCTGCGCCTCGGTCAGCTTGGCCGAGAACTGGTCGAGGAAGTCCTTGGCGCTGAGCTCGCCCAGCAGCACCTTCTGGAACAGCGGCTCGGCCCAGGTCTTGGTGATCTCGTTGAACTCCGGCAGGTGGTAGGGCATCTGCACGACCTTGGTGGCCGGGTCGTTCAGCACCCGCTGGGCCTCGGTGATGTGCGGGGCCTGGGCGCCCTGGACCTCGGTGTTGGCCGGGATGACGCCGGTCTTCTCGGCGATGTAGCCGCCCATCTCCTTCGCGGCGAAGAACTCCGCCAGTTTGAACGCGGCCTCCTTGTTCTCGCTCGCCGAGAAGACGCCGACGCCGCCGACCGGGTTGGACAGCACCGCCTGGACCCCGGTGTCCGACTTCGGCACGGAGAACGAGGCCACCTTGTCGGGCCCGAGCTCCTTCATGTGGTCCTGGTACGAGCCCAGATTGTGCTGCATGACGGCGATGCTGCCGGCGGTGTCGAACTGGGCGACCATCTTGACGTAGTCGTTCTGCAGGTCACCCTCGGGCGTGTTCTTCTTGTAGAGCCCGGCGTACTTCTCCAGCGCGGTCACGTTCCGCGGGTCGTTGATCGTGGCCTTGCCGGAGGCGTCGAAGAACTCCGTGATGCCGGACTGGCCGTAGACGACCTCCAGCATCTGCGCGATGGAGCCGGAGCCGCCGCGGATGGTGAAGCCGAACCGGTTCTCCTTCGGCGCGGTGAGCTTGTCCACCGCGGTGAAGAACTCCGACCAGGTCTTCGGCGGCTCCAGCCCGGCCTCCTTGAACCAGTCCTTGCGGTACCAGAAGGCTCCCGCGTTGGTGGAGAGCGGGTAGATGTACGTCTTCCCGTCCGGCACCACGTTCTTGACGGTCGTCAGGAGGGCCGGGTTGAACTTGCCGTTCAGCGCCGGGTTGGCGGCGATGCGCTGGTCCACGGGTTCGAGGGCCTTCTGGGCGACGAGGTTGGCCAGCCCGGAGGTGGATATGTCGGCCACGTCCGGTGTGCCGCCACCGGCGATGGCCGTGTCGATCTTCTGGGGCGCCTGTGCGATCGGGATGCCGACGTAGTTGACCTTGATGGTCGGGTTGGCCTTCTCGAACTCCTTGATCGCGTGCTGCCAGATCGGCGTGCGGGCCGGCCCGGCGTTGGTGTCCCAGAAGGTGATCTCGGTCTCGCCGCCGGAGCCCGCGTCGCCGGAGCCGCATCCGGCCAGGACGGCCGCGGCAAGGAGAGCCGCGGCCGTCGGCACACGTCGTGTCATGAGGAACCTCCGTTTACGGTGAACGCGTCGAAGATGGCCTGGCCGGTCCCGTCGCCCGCGGCGAACAGGCCGAGCACCGCGCCGACCCACCGGCCCTGGGTGGCCTGGAAGGGCGCGCCGACCTCGCGCAGGCCCGTCCCGGTGTCGGTCAGGAACGTCACCAGCGCCCCCTCGCCGATCCGCGCCCCTACGGTGACGGGCATGTCGCTGACGGGCACGGGCTCGGCGTCGCCGCACACCAGGACGGGACCGTCCGGCGTGCTCGCCAGCCCGACATAGGCGTAGGTGGCGCCGAGGACCACCAGTCCCGCCCGGCCCTCGCCCTCCAGAGTGAGGGCCGTGGTGACCGTGCAGGGGTCGCCGGGCAGCCGCTGGCCGAGCACGGAGGGCCGCTCCCGGAGGTCGTCCGGCCCCGGCACGCAGATCAGGCGGAGGCGGCCGTCGCGCAGCTCCCACCACGACGGGTCGGGGTTGGCCTGCCAGCTCCACTGCAGCCCGAGCCCGGGTCCGGAGAAGTCGTCGGAGGTCGCGGGCGTGCTCGGCCTTCCACCGGGGACGGGGACAGGGGCTTCGGCCACCGGCTCGCCGTCCGCGCCCATGACCGGCCAGCCGCCGTTCCATGTCATGGGCTGCAGGTGGACGACCCGGCCGTAGGGGCCGCGGTCCTGGAAGTGCATGAACCAGTGCTCACCGGACGGGGTGTCCACCCAGCCGCCCTGGTGCGGGCCGTTGACGTCGGTGCGGCCCTGCTCCAGGACGATGCGGTCCTCGTACGGGCCGAAGATCGACTCCGCGCGGAACACCGACTGCCAGCCGTTCTCCACGCCGCCGGCCGGCGCGAAGATCCAGTAGACGCCGTCACGTTTGTACAGCTTGGGCCCCTCCAGCGTGCGGTAGCCCGGCAGCAGGTCGGCGTCGATGATCAGTGTGCCCTCGTCGAGCACCTTGCCGGCGTCGGGCGACATGCGGTGCAGCGTGAGCCGGTTGTTCACGCCGGCGCGGCTCTTGGCCCAGCCGTGCACCAGGTACGCCTGCCCGTCGTCGTCCCACAGCGGGCACGGGTCGATCAGCCCGAGCCCTTCCTTGACCACGTGCGGCTCGGTCCACGGGCCGCGCGGGTCGGCGGCGTTGACCTGGCAGATGCCCACGTCCGGGTCGCCGTAGAAGATCCAGAACCGGTCCTCGTGGTGGCGCAGCGACGGCGCCCACACCCCGCAGCCGGGCCGTACGTCGTCGTAGCCGCGGGTCAGGGCGTGCCCGATGATCGTCCAGTTGACCAGGTCGCGCGAGTGCAGGATCGGCAGACCCGGCACCTTGGTGAAGGTGGAGACGGTCAGGTAGAAGTCCTCGCCCACGCGGATCACGTCGGGGTCGGACCAGTCGGCGTTGAGCACGGGGTTGCGGTAGGTGGCGGTCACCTTTTCACTGGTCATCCCTTCACCGCCCCGGCGGACAGCCCCTGGACGAGGTAGCGCTGGATGAAGGCGAAGACGATGACGACGGGCAGGGCGGCGACGACTCCGCCGGCGGCGAGGGCACCGAAGTCGACGCTGTTCTCGCCGAGGTTGTAGGCCAGGCCCACGGGCACGGTGAACTTCTCCTGGTCGTTGATGAACATGAGGGCGAAAAGGAAGTTGTTCCAGCTGTGGATGAAGGCGAAGGAGCCGACCGCCACCAGCGCCGGGCGCAGCAGCGGGAGCACGACGGCCAGGAAGCCGCGCATCCTCGAGCAGCCGTCGACCCAGGCCGCCTGCTCGAGCTCGTACGGGATGTTCCTGATGAAGCCGCTGATGAGTATCAGGGAGAGCGGCAGCTGGAAGACCGTCTCGGCGATGACCAGGCTCCACAGCGAGTTGGTCAGCGACAGCGTGCGGAAGATCTCAAACAGCGGGATGATCATCAGTGCGCCGGGGATGAACTGCGTGCACAACATCCCGACCATGAACGCGCCCTTGCCGCGGAAGCCGTAGCGGGCCAGGGCGTAGCCGCCGGCCAGGGCCACGACGGTGGTGGCGATCAGCGAGGCGAGGCCCACGAGCAGGCTGTTCTGGAAGAAGACGGCGAACCCCATCCCATTCCAGACCGTGTCGAAGTGTTCGAACGTGATCGGCCACGGCACGATCGACGTCGACCCCGCCGGCCGGAACGCGAAGACCAGCATCCAGTAGAACGGCACCAGCGTGAACAGCAGGTACAACGCCAGCGGGACGTAGATCTGCCATCGCGGCACCCGGTTGCCGCGCCGCGCGGGTGCGGCCTGCCGCGGCGTGGCGGTCTCCGGGCGCTCGGTCACCATGGTCATGACTTCGCTCCGAACTTGCTCAGCCGCAGGTAGGCGATGGAGAAGAAGGTCAGGATCAGGAAGGCCACCGTGGTCAGCGCGGTGGCGTAGCCGAAGTCGTGGGACTGGGCGGCCAGCGCGGCCACGTACAGCGGGAGCGTGGTGGTCTGATGGGCGGGGCCGCCGCCGGTCAGCGTGTAGAGCAGGTCGACGTTGTTGAACTCCCACACCGAGCGCAGCAGCGTGGACAGGATGATCGCGTCCCTCAGGTGCGGCAGCGTGATGTGCACGAATCTGCGCATCCGGCCCGCGCCGTCCACGGCGGCGGCCTCGTACAGGTCCTTCGAGACCGACTGCAGGTCGGCCAGGAGCAGGATCGCGAAGAACGGCACCCCGCGCCACAGCTCGGCCAGCACCGCCGCCCAGAAAACGGTGTCAGGATTGGCCAGCGGCGCCGCCCCGTACTCCATCAGCCCCAGGTCTGCCAGATAACGCGACATCCCGGTGAACGGGTTGTAGAGCAGGACCCAGATCGCGGTGGTCAGCACGCCGGAGACCGCCCACGGGGAGAAGACCAGCGCCCGCGACAGCGCCCGGCCGACGAAGGTCTCATTGACGATCAGCGCCAGCGCGAGCCCCAGCACGAACTGCAGCGCGACCTCGACGACCACCCACTTGACGCTGAAGCCGAGGCTCTGCCAGAAGATCGGGTCCTCGAACAGCAGCGTGCGGAAGTTCTCCAGCCCGGCGAAGCCGTTGTCCCAGGGTTTGGTCACGTTGTAGTGCTGGAGGCTGTAGTAGATCACGCTGCCCATCGGGTAGACGAGGAACCCGAGCATCGCGATCAACGACGGGGCGATGAGCACGTAGGGTGTCCACGTTCCTGTGCGGCGTGGTTTCGAGCTGGGCGGACGCGCCGGGACGACGGCCAACGTGCACGACTCCTTCGGTGGCCCTGGAAAGGTGCAATCGGTTGCAGGAAACGTTGCGTCAGCCCGAACGCAACGTCAATGGCACGTGAACCAGCCGAGTGCCCTCATCAGGGCAAATGCCGAAATCTCGAAATTTTCGTAGCCGATGGCCTGGCCTTTCTCCGGTCGACCGGAGGAAAGTGGGGGCATGACGGCCGATGACCAGCCCCAGCCGCTGCCCAAGCTGTCGGTGATCGCCCGCGAGGCCGGCGTGTCCGTCGCAACCGTTTCCAAAGCGCTCAACGGCAGATCCGACGTCTCCGCGCACACCCGCCGCCTGGTGGCCGAGGTGCTGGAGCGGCGCGGCTATCCCCGGCAGCGGGTCAAGCCGGCGCGCGGCAGCCTGGTCGACGTCATGCTGCAGGGCCTGGACTCGGTGTACGCGCTGGCGATCCTCGGCGGGGTGGAGGACGCCGCCTGGCGGCTGGGCGTGGACCTGGTGGTCTCGGCCGTGGTCGACCGGACCAAGAACGGCCAGCCGCCGTCCGCCTGGCTGGACCGGATCGGCGCCAGGGACAGCGCGGGCGTCCTGCTGGTGCGCACGTCGCCGACCGCCACGCAGCGCGCGTGGCTGGCCGACCACGGCATCCCGGCCGTGATCGTGGACCCCCGGCGCAAGCCGCCGCGCGAGGTGCCGGTCGTCGTCTCGGCCAACCGGGCCGGCGCCAGGGCCGCCACCGAACACCTCATCGGACTCGGGCACGAGCGCATCGCCATCGTCACCGGACGGCCCGGCGTGCCGTGCGCGGCCGAGCGGCTGGCCGGCTACCGCGAGGCGATGGCCGCGGCCGGGCTGCCGGTGGACCCGCGCTGGGAGGCGTGCGGCTACTTCCAGACCGAGGGCGCCATGCGGGCCACGCGGGAGCTGCTGGCCGCGCTCCCCGAGCCGCCGACCGCGGTCTTCGCCTGCTCGGACTCGATGGCCGTCGGGGTCTACCAGGCGCTCGGCGAGCGCGGGCACAGGGTGCCCGGCGACGTGAGCGTGGTCGGCTACGACGACTCGTGGGCCGCCGAGCACGTCACGCCGGCGTTGACGACCGTCCGCCAACCCTGGCCCGAGCTGGGCTCCGCCGCCCTCACCGCGCTGCTCACCGGCGCGCCCGCGACGCGCATCGAGCTGCCCACGACACTGGTGACGCGGTCGAGCACCGCGCCGGCGTGAAACTTTCAGAGGCAACCTGCGGTTTTCCGACTTCCTTTTGTTTGTTTTCTTGACATACATAGTGCGCGTGGCGCTTCCTCGGGGGCCGAGAGGAAGGAGAGCGCAGATGTCCATGCGCACAGCAGCGGGCGCCGCGGCGCTCGCGATCGCCGCAGTGGCGGCCACGGCCCCGCCGGCGCAGAGCTCGGCCCTGCGGACCTGGCCCAACGTGGCCGACGGGTTCGCGGGGGTGAACGCCAACGGCGTCAACGGCACCACCGGAGGCGCGGCCGGGCCGACCGTGACCGTCACGAACCAGGCCGACCTGGTCCGCTACGCGACGGCGAGCACCCCGTACGTGATCAAGGTAAGCCGGGCGATCCCGATCACCCCGTACGGCACCGAGATCCGCGTCCAGTCCAACAAGACCATCGTCGGCGTGGGCACCGCGGGCCAGATCGTCAACGGCGGCTTCTTCGTCGGCGCGGGGGTGAAGAACGTGATCATCCGCAACCTCACGATCCGCGACACCCGCATGGCCGACGACGACCCCGGCGACGACGCCTACGACTACGACGGCATCCAGCTCGACACCGCCGATCATGTCTGGATCGACCACAACCACATCGCGCGCATGAACGACGGCCTGATCGACAGCCGCAAGGACACCACGCACCTGACCGTGTCATGGAACGTGCTCGCCGAGAACAACAAGTCCTTCGGCATCGGCTGGACCGACAACGTCACCTCGCGCATGACCATCCACCACAACTGGATCCGCAACACGAACTCGCGCAACCCCAGCACGGACAACGTCGCCTACGCGCACCTGTACAACAACTACCTGCAGAACGTCAGCGGCTACGGCAACTACTCGCGCGGCGCGACGCGCATGGTGATCGAGAATTCCTCTTACGACAACGTGAAGGACCCCTACTACCACGACCCCGCCGCCCAGCTTCGCCAGACCGGCAGCATCCTGGTCAACTGCAGGGGCAAGCAGACGACCAACGGCTCGGCGTTCAACCCGTCGTCGTTCTACTCGTACGCGCTCGACCCGGCCGCCGACGTCCCGTCCCTGCTCAGGACGTACGCGGGGCCGCAGGCCAACATCGGCCTCTAGCCGGCGCCGGCTCCCGGGCCGTCTCTAGGAGTCGAAGCCCGCCAGCGCCCGCCTGCAGGCGCGGGCGGTCTCGGCCAGCACCTCCTCATCGGTCCGGCCCTCCCCCATCGCGACCGCGGCGGCGCCGCTGACCGCGCCGATCGCCGCCGCGACCATCGAATAGGCGGTCAACCTGTCGATGTCGCACGCGCTGACGAGCGCGGCGGCCAGTCGCTCCAGGCGGGTGTCGGAGCGGTCGACGGACGCCCTGTGCGAATGGATCGGCAGCTTGAACGCCTCACCCACCAGCCCGGCGGTGAGCCCCATCTCCCAGCTCTCCGCGAGCATCTCGTCGAAGGCGCGGGCCAGGAGCTGGACCGGCCGCTCGCCGGGCTGCCGTGAGCCGATCACCCGCACGCCCACGTCGATGCGCTCGAAGCTGTTGGCGTAGAGGACGTCCGCCTTGTGGCGGAAGTAGGTGAAGAACGTGCGCGTCGACACGTCCGCCGCCGCGGCGATCTGCTCCACGGTCGTGGCCTCGTATCCCTGCTCGTCGAACAGCCGGCCGGCGGCGTCGATGAGTGCCTGCCTGGTCCGCTGTTTCTTCCGCTCGCGCAACGACATGTTCATAGACTTTAGTTGCACTCGATGCATATTTACAGGACTGCAAGTTCGTCGTAGCGTCCGGGTCATGGAATCTGTGATCTCGGCGACCGGCCTGGTCAAGACGTTCGGCCGGACGCGTGCGCTGGACGGGCTCGACCTGCGGGTGGCCGCCGGGGAGATTCACGGCTACCTCGGTCCCAACGGCGCGGGGAAGACCACGACCCTGCGTGTCCTGCTCGGGCTGCTCCGGGCCGACGCCGGAGAGGCGCGGCTGCTGGACGGCGACCCGTGGCGCGACGCCGTGCGCCTGCACCGGCGGCTGGCATACGTGCCCGGCGACGTCACCTTGTGGGACGACCTGACCGGCGGCGAGACCATCGACCTGCTCGGGCGGCTGCACGGGGCGTTCGACACCCGCCGCCGCGACGAGCTGATCGACAGGTTCCAGCTGGACCCTGGCAAAAAGGCCCGCGTCTACTCCAAGGGCAACAGGCAGAAGGTCGTACTGATCGCCGCGCTCGCCTCGGAGGCCGAGCTGCTCCTGCTGGACGAGCCGTCCTCGGGGCTCGATCCGCTCATGGAGGCGGAGTTCCGCGACTGCCTGGCCGAACGCCGCGCCCAGGGCACGACGATCCTGCTGTCCAGCCACATCCTGGCCGAGGTCGAGGCCCTCTGCGACCGGGTGAGCATCGTCCGGGCGGGGCGCGTCGTCGAGACGGGCACCCTGGCCGAGCTGCGTCACCTCACCTGGACGTCGATCACCGCCCGTCTGGAGCGCCCGCCGGAGGGGCTCGCGGCCGTCGCCGGCCTGCACGACCTGGAGGTCCGCGGCACCAGCGTGAGCTGCCGGGCCGAGACCGGGCACGTCGGGGAGGTGCTCCACCGGCTCGGCGCGTACGGGCTGCAGGACCTCACGGCCCAGCCGGCCACGCTGGAGGAGCTGTTCCTGCGGCACTACCGGCAGCCCGGGAACGACGCCCCGGTGTCGTCCGGCACTGCGGGCACGCCATGAGCGGCCGCCCGACGCCCCGGCCTGCGGCCGCGTCCGGCATCCGCGCCGTGAATCCGGACGCGCTGGCCGGGACGGGCACGCTTGTCCGGTTCATCGTGCGGCGCGACCGGCTGCTGATCGCCGCCTGGACCGCCGTCGCCGTCGCGTTGCCGCTGTTCAACGCCTACTCTCTGACCGCACTGCTCCCCACCCATGACACCCGCGCGCTGTTCGCCGAGGCGACCGCCGCCAACCCCCTCACCGCCGCCCTGCTCGGCCCCCTTCCCGACACCTCCATCGAAGGGATCGTCGTCTGGCGGTCGGGGGTGCAGAGCCTGATCGTCGTGGGCCTGGCCGCCCTGCTGTTCGCGATCAGGCACACGCGGGCCGACGAGGACGCCGGCCGCCGCGAGCTCATGGCCGGCGGCGCGGTCGGCAGACACACCCTCGTCACCGCGGTCGTGATCGTGGCCGCCGCCGTCAACCTGGCCGTCGCCGTCCTGGTGGCCGCCGCTCTGGCCCTCGGCGCAGGTTACGCCTTGGGCGGATCCCTGCTGTTCGGGCTGACGGTGGCGGCGTGCGGGACGATGTTCGCCGCCGGCGGCCTGGTGGCGGCGCAGCTCGCCCAGAGCGCCGCGCTCGCCCGCAGCGGCGCCGTGGCGCTCCTGGTCGCCGGGGTCCTCCCGGGCATCGCCGTGCCGGACGACAAGATGTGGATCTTCCCGGCCGGCTGGCTGCGGGTCCTGCGCCCGTACGCGGGCGCGCAATGGTGGCTGCCGCTCGTCCCGCTGGCGGTGACGGCCGCCCTCGTCCTCGCCGCGTACGCCGTCTCGGCCCGGCGCGACCTCGGGGCGGGCCTGCTGCCCGACCGCGGCGGGAGCACCGGGCCCGTACGGGCGGGGCGGCGGCTCGGCAGCGTGGGCGGGCTGGCCTGGCGGCTCCACGGCGGCCAGGTGGTGACCTGGGCCCTCACCTTGACGACGATGTCGGTCGCGGTCGGCTGGGTGTCCGCCTCCTTCGACGCCCGGTTCGGGAGCCTCGACGCGGCCAGAGAGCTGCTCGGCAGGCTCGGCCACGAGACCATGGGCGACGCCCTGCTGACGATCTTCACGTACGTCTTCTGCCTGGTCGTGGCATGCCCGACCGTGATGAGCGCGCTGCGGCCGTACGCGGAGGAGAGCCGCGGCCGCGCCGCGCCGCTGCTGGCCTCGCCCACCGGCCGGATCCGCTGGCTGTCCGGCCACGTGGCGTTCGGCCTGGCCGCGCCGGCCGTCCTGCTGCCGGCGATCGGCCTGGGCACGGGGCTGGGCTACGGGCTCGCGACCGGCCGCGCGGAGGCGATCCTCGCACAGACCGGCACGGCTCTGCTCTTCGCGCCCGCCACCTGGACGTTCGCGGGTGTCGCCATCGCCGTGTACGGTCTGCGCCCGCGCCTCGCCGTCCCGGCCGCCTGGGCTTCAGTCCTGATCTCCGCCGGGTGCGTGGCGTTGTGGGAGGCACGCACGATCGGCAGGACGGCGTTCCTGCTCACGCCCTTCGGCTACGGCCACCCGGAGGTCTCGCCCGAGGTCGCGGCGCCGGTCGCGTACGCGTTGCTCGCCGCCCTGCTCCTGGCCGTCGGCGGAGCGGCGTTCGCGCGCCGGGACCTCCTCACATGAATCCAAGGCTGTGCTCATGGAATACCAATGATCGCGAGAGGCTGCTCTCAGATTCGATCAGCAGAGTGTCCTGCGTGGGACGGCCTTCGGGGGTTGAACTCAAGAGGTTCGGCCAGGTCGGTCCCGGATCGGATGTTGACCAATGCGCTTCTCCAAGCCCCTCGTCGTGGCCCTCACCAGCGCGGCCATGCTCGCCCTGCCCCTTTCCGGCGCGGCACTCGCCGATGTCCGCAAGCCGCAGCCCACGACCGCGATCGAGACTCCGAAGGCGACGCCGACGTACGACGCCTCGACGCTCGCGATAGCCCAGGAGCTCCGTGACAGCCACAGCAGTAAGGCCGGGCTCAAGGTCTCGGTCGAGCCGAGCCGCGTGCGGGCCGGCGCCTCGTACGAGGTGACGATCAACGCCAAGGGTGTCTCCTCACGTACGGCCACGGTGATCAGCCCCGAGGGCAAGACCTACCGCGTCGCCCTGTCCGGCGGGAGCGCCACCAAGACCCTGACCGTGCCCGCCAACGCCAAGCCCGGCGCCAAGACCGTGACCGTCAAGGTCGGCAACAAGGTCGCCACCGCCTCCTTCACCGTGGTCGGCGGCAAGAAGCAGGACGAGCGCGACGACCACGGCCACGACGGCCACTAGAGATCAACCCCGGCCCACCACGGACCCGGCCCGCCGAGACCCCGCCCCCATGGCGCTCCCTTGAGTGGTCTCGGCGGGCCGCTTCACGTTTCGCTACTTTCGGCCGACGCCCGCGTAGTAGACGGCCTCGCGGTCGGCGTGCAGCGTCTCGGGCGTCGGGCGCCAGCGCGGCAGCGGCACCACGCCCGGCTCCAGCAGCTCCAGGCCGTCGAAGAAACCGGCGATCTCCTCGAGCGTGCGCAGCGTCATGGGCGCGCCGCCGCTCTCGTTCCAGTGGCGGACGCCCTCTTCGAGCTGCTTGCCGACGATGCCGTGCGAGATCGCCAGGTGGCTGCCCGGCGCCAGGGCGTCCATCAGCCGCCGGATGATCGCCTTGGCCTCGCCCGTGTCGGGCAGGAAGTCCACGACGCCGAGGAGCGTCAGGCCGACCGGGCTGTCGAAGTCCAGCATCTCGCCGGCCGCGGCCAGGATCTTGGCCGGCTCCCGCAGGTCGGCGTCGATGAACGCGGTCGTGCCCTCCGGCGAGCTGCGCAGCAACGCCCGTGCATGCGCCAGGACCATGGGGTCGTTGTCGACGTAGACGACACGGCTGTCGGGCGCCACCGACTGGGCGACCTGGTGAGTGTTGTTCGCCGTCGGGATGCCGGTGCCGATGTCCAAGAACTGCCTGATGCCCGCCTCCGCGACCATGTAGCGCACGGCGCGGCCGAGGAACTCCCTGTTGGTACGCGCCAGGATGGGCAGGTCCGGCAGGGCCTGGAGGATCTGCTCGCTCACGATGCGGTCGATCTCGTAGTTGTCCTTGCCGCCCAGCCAGTAGTCGTAGATGCGGGCGGGGCTCGGGACGTCGGTATTGAGCGGCCGTTCTGTCAACGCGGCGCCTTTCCGGACAAATCTGGTCGAATTATGAAGTTCCGGGGAGAGCGTACTGCCCCAAGATCGTCCAGAAGGGGAAAACCGAAGCACGCGCATGCGCTAGATCCGATCTAGCGACCCTTCTAGCGCCTACCGGGTGACGGCGCGGAAGGGAGGACGGATCATGAGCCCGTTGCGGGTGGCGGTGATCATCGGCAGCACCCGGGTCGGCCGCGCCGGCGACGCGGTCGGCCAGTGGTTCGCCGAGCGGGCCCGCCGCCGTGAGGACCTCGAGGTCGAGGTGCTCGACCTGGCCGGCTACGCCTTCCCCGGCTGTTACCCGCAGGAGGCGACCCCCGCCATGAGGGGCTTCGCCGCCGCGGTGGGCGACGCGGAGGCGTTCGTCGTGGTCACCCCCGAGTACAACCGCAGCTTCCCCGCCTCGCTCAAGCAGGCGATCGACTTCGCCTATGACGAGTGGCAGGCCAAGCCGGTCGGGTTCGTGTCCTACGGGTCCGGCTCCTCCGGCATGTACGCGGTCGAGCAGCTCCGCACCGTCTTCTGCGCCCTGCACGCCGTGACCGTGCGCGACTGGGTGGGGCTCGACCTGCTCGGCGAGGGCTTCGAAGGGGCCGGATGGCCCTGTGACACCGACGACCGCCTGTGTGCGATCGCGGCCATGCTCGACCAGCTCACGTGGTGGGGCCGGGCGCTGCGCGACGCCCGCCGCGCCCAGCCGTACGTCGCGTGATTTGTCGTGATTGCGGAAAGGGAGATCATGCCAGAACTGGCGATAGAGACATCAGGACTCGTCAAGACATTCGGCGACACCCGCGCCGTCGACGGCCTCGACCTCAAGGTGCCCGCCGGCGCCGTGTACGGCGTGCTCGGCCCCAACGGGGCAGGCAAGACCACCGCGGTCCGGATGATGGCCACGTTGCTGCGGCCGGACGGCGGCCAGGCGAGCGTGTTCGGGCACGACGTGGTGCGCGAGGCGGACGCCGTACGCCGCCGGGTGAGCCTGACCGGCCAGTACGCCTCCGTGGACGAGGACCTGACGGGCGCGGAGAACCTCATCCTGCTCGCCCGCCTGCTCGGCCACCGCAAGCCGGCCGCCAGGGCGCGGGCGGCGGAGCTGCTGGAGGCGTTCGGGCTGACAGAGGCCGCGGGACGGCAGGTCAAGACGTACTCGGGCGGCATGCGGCGGCGCATCGACATCGCCGCGAGCATCCTCAACACGCCCGACCTGCTCTTCCTCGACGAGCCGACCACCGGTCTCGACCCGCGCAGCCGCAACAACGTCTGGGACATCATCCGCATCGTCGTGGCCCACGGCACGACCGTGCTGCTCACCACTCAATATCTGGAGGAGGCCGACCGGCTCGCGAGCCGCATCGCGGTCATCGACCACGGCAAGGTCATCGCCGAGGGCACGCCCGGCGAGCTGAAGTCGTCCGTCGGCTCGGGCTCGATCCACGTACGGCTGCGCGACCCGGCCACCCGCCAGGCCGCCGAGCGCGTGCTCGCCGAGACGCTGGACACCGCCGTCTACCTGGAGTCCGACGCCGTCGCGCTCACCGCGCGCATCACCGGCGGCAACGAGGCCGAGCAAGCCTCCCGTGCCCTCCACCGGCTGGCCGAGGCCGGCATCGTCGTCGACGACTTCTCCCTCGGCCAGCCCAGCCTGGACGAGGTCTTCCTGGCCCTCACCGACCACCGCGCCACCGAGGAGGCGGCAGCATGAGCACCACCACCGAGAGCGGCACCACGTACGCACCCGCGGCCGACGTCCTGGGCACGGTCCTGACGCCCGGGGCGAAACCGGCGCGGCCGAGCGCCTGGTCGGCGTCGGTCACGTTCGGCTGGCGGGCGATGTTGAAGATCAAGCACGTGCCCGAGCAGCTCTTCGACGTGACCGCGTTCCCGCTGATGATGACGCTGATGTTCACGTACCTCTTCGGCGGCGCGCTGGGCGGCTCGCCGACCAAATACCTGCAGTTCCTGCTGCCGGGCATCATGGTGACGAGCGTCGTGATGATCACCATGTACACCGGCATCGAGGTTAACAAGGACATCGAGAAGGGCGTCTTCGACCGTTTCCGCACGCTGTCCATCTGGCGGCCATCGACCCTGGTCGGCTACCTGCTGGGCGACCTGCTGCGCTACACCATCGCCTCGATCGTGATCCTGGTGATCGGCCTGGTCCTGGGCTTCCGTCCGCAGGGCGGGATCACCGGGGTGGCGGGCGGGACCCTGCTGCTGCTCGGCTTCTCGTTCGCGTTCTCGTGGCTGTGGACCATGCTCGGGTTGCTGATGCGCAGCGAGAAGGCGCTGATGGGGGTCAGCATGCTGGTGATGATGCCGCTGACCTTCCTGAGCAACGTCTACGTGGACCCGTCCACCATGCCGGGATGGCTGCAGCCGTTCGTGAACGCGAGCCCGATCACCCATCTGGTGAGCGCCGTGCGGTCGCTGATGCGCGGCACGCCGGACGTCGGGGAGATCACGTGGGTGCTGGTGTCGGCAGGCGTGCTGATCGCGGTGTTCGGGACGCTGACGATGCGGCTGTACAACCGCAAGTGACCGACCATGCCTCGGCGCGCGGATCGCGTCAGCCCGCTCCGGCCGACGCGATCCGCGGGCCGCATCCCGCCAGCACACCAAGCGGCCCCCCCCCGCCCCGGGGCGGGGGCCGCGGACCCCCCCCCGCCCCCCCCCCCCCCCCCCGCGCCGATTCCGTCCAGCACACGATCGAGCCCGTACCTGAAGCGCTCCTCCGGCGTGAGATGCGCGATCCTGGACTCCAGGATGGACCGGTTGAACAGCGGGTAGGCGCCCGACTCGACCACCTGCCGCACGTACGGGCCGATGTAGTCGCGCTTCCATCGTTCCTGGTCGAGCCCGGTGCGGCGGGCGTGCTCCAGCCAGCCGATCTCGCGGCGGACCGCGCTGTGGACGTAGTCGTCGAGCATGCCGACGAAGCCGGCCATCGCGTCGATGTCGAGGCCGAGCCCGTCGAGCGCGCCGAGGGCGAACTCGCGCACGCGCAGGAGCTGCGGGCCGAGGGTGGGACGGCCGCCGAGCAGCCCGATCAGCCAGGGGTGGCGCAGGCCCGCGGCGCGCGTCCGCCCGGCGACGAGCGACAGATCGGCCCGCCAGTCGCCGGACGGCCTGCTGAGAAGCTCGACCTCGCCCATCACCATGTCGATCATGAGGTCGAACAGGTCGTCGCGCCTGGGCACGTAGCGGTAGAGCGACATGGCTCCGGTGCCGAGCTCGCCCGCGATCCGGCGCATGGTCGCGGCCTCGATCCCTTCGGAGTCGGCGATCCGGACGGCCGCACGGGTGACCTGCTCCCGGCTGTATCCGGGCCGCCGCCCGGGCCCGGAGCGCTCCAGCCGTTCCGGCCGCATCCAGATACTGATCAGTTCTTCGTCACTCATTTGCGTACATCGTACCTGAATGGTTAGAGTCTTATTTCAGGTACGGCGTACGCGAAATGGGGAAGCATGACGTCATTGATCGGCAAGACCGCACTCGTGACCGGCGCCAGCAGGGGGATCGGCCGAGCCGTCGCCGTCCGTCTCGCGCGGGAGGGCGCCCGGGTCGCCGTGCACTACGGCAGCAACGAGGCGGCGGCCAAGGAGACGGTCGCCGCCATCGAAGCGGCAGGCGGGGAGGCCTTCGCTCTCCGAGCCGAGCTGGGGGCGCAGGGAGACGCCGAGGCGTTGTGGGCCGCGTTCGACGCGCACGCCGACAGCCTGGACATCCTGGTCAACAACGCGGGCATCCTCGGAGACCAGAGCGAGACGGACATGGTGACCCGGGAGGGCTTCGAGCGCCTGTTCGCGGTCAACACCACGGCTCCGTTCTTCATCACGCAGCAGGCACTGCCGCGGCTCCGGGACGGCGGCCGGATCATCACCGTCGGGACGATGCTGACCCGGGGCATGACGATGCCCCGGGCGATCGGGTACGCCATGTCCAAGGCCGCGCTCGACGTGCTCACCTCGACGCTCGCCAAGCAGCTGGGGCCGCGCGGCATCACGGTCAACACCGTGGCGCCCGGGGTCATCGACACCGACATGCACCAGGGACGCCTGGTCGGCGAGGCCCTGACCTGGCTGTCGTCGCTGTCACCCCTGGGCCGGCTAGGGACGCCGGAGGACGTCGCCGACACGGTGGCCTTCCTGGCCTCGGACGACAGCCGCTACGTGACCGGCCACCATCTGGACGTCTCCGGCGGAACGCTCGCGTGACGCCTCACCGGCGATCAGGCTCGCCTCGACGAGGCGTGCCGGCTGTCGGACGCGCCGCGTACGAGGCCGTGTAAGTAGGTCGCGGCCTCGTCATGCGAACCGATCGGAAAGCGAGGAGTCTCGGCACGGCCCGTCGGCCGTACGAGGTATGCGCGGTTCTCCCCCTCGCCGACGATCTCCACCCGCCCGCGCAGTGTGCCGTCCCCGCCACGCACTTCCAGCACGGCGGGCTTGCGGTCGATGTAGCGAGGTGCCGCCGAGTTCATGTCGAGGTGGATCACGTCGATCACGACGGCGGAGACATTCAGGGACGTGAGCGCACGACGAAGTATGTCGAGAAGTGCTCCGGTTTGCTCAATTTGCCCCACTGATGCGGCGTTACTGATAGTTCCACCTCACATGTTCCTCATGGGTCCATTTGGAGGTACGAGGAAAAGGTGAGGGCAGTTCAGCTTCAAGTCCTGCCGAATCAGGCTGGTCGGCTTCGTGGTGACCGGTGCCAACCGTTCAGAGGCGCCAGGTGATGTCGTCCTCCGGCTGGTAGCGGCACGTGGAGCCGGTGGAGATCGATGCGCGCAGGTGGGCGGCCAGCTCGGGGTGGGTGTGGTCGAGTTTGCGGAGGACGTCGCGGATCCTGGCCGTGACCGTCTTGCGGGCCCGCTCGGCCTCATCCCCCAGGCGGCGGGTGCGGCCGCCGAGTCCGGACGCGGCCCGCAACTCCTCCAGCAGCGCCACCCGCTCCCGGTCGAACTCGGCCGCCCGCCGGTCGTCGCCGAGCTCCACGGCCCGGTCGATCTCCTCGTCCAGCCGGGTCAGGCGGCGCCGGTATTGCGTCTTGGCCTCCTCGTCGAGCACCTCGTCGCCGCCCATCCGGCGGGCCGCCACGACCACCTCGCCGCCTTCCGGGTCGAGCAGGCGTACGGCGGACACGTCTTCACCCGGGAGGCCCAGCAGGGTGTGAAGGTCGCGCAACCCCTTGGCGTCGGGCATGTGTGCGGAGCGGCCCGCGAACACCAGCGACCAGACCGCCCCGTCCCGCCGGAACTCACCAGAAGTCGTGACGTGCCGTCCGGCGTGGGGTCGCACGGCGCGGCCTCCGGCCGGCCAGGCATGGCCCAGCAGGGCCGGCGCATCGCCCTGCTCAGGGGGGATCGACCGTTGACGCGGCGCGGGGCGCGGCGGGCGCACGGACTCCAGCACCTGGCGCATGCCCAGCTCGGCCGCCTCCTGGCGGACGCCATCCGCCAGCTTCTCCGCCGCTTCCACGTCGCCGATCTCGTGCAGCGCGTCGGCCAGATGAGAACGGGCCAGCACGGACCACGGCCGGGCCTGCATGCGGTCGGCTGACCGGTAGGCGGCGGTGAAGCCCTCCACGGCCGCGTCCCAGCGGCCCTCGGCCGCGTCGACCAAAGCCAGCCACAGGTCGTAAGGGCCGCTGATGTCCCAGCCGAGCAGCGCCACCGCCCACTGCCCGCGATGCGGCGACAACGCAGCCCTAGCCGCGGCGCACAGCTCAGGGTCCTGAGTGGCCGCAGCCACCCCGGCCTGAAGGCGCAACCACAGCGGCTGGGACATGCGGTCACGCGGCTCCCCGTCGGCCAGGCGGCGCAGCGCGACGTCGAGGTCGTCGCCCTGGAGCGCGGTCAGCGCCTCCAGCAACCCGACGCAGGGATGGCCGCTGCCCCTGAGCTCGTCGAGCACCTCTTCCTGCTCCACCACCCTGCCCTGCAGCCACAGCAGCGCCCACCGGTGGTGTTTGAGCATGAAGGCGAAGTGATCGTGCCGGGCGTCCAGCCGGATGCCCGAGAGCAGCGACTCGGCCTCGGCGAAGCGCCCGGCCAGGGCCGCGAGGATGCTCGCGTCGATGGCCGTGGTCATGACGAAGTGCGGCTGCTCGCTGCGCCGGCCCTTGGCGGCGTAGTCGTGGAACTGGTCGAGATAGCGGGGGTCGCCCTGCTCGATCAGGGCCACCCAGCGCAGCGCCTGGGCGAAGTGTTCGAGCTCGGGGTCGGAGGTGCGCCGCGCCAGGCCGATCAGCTCGCCCGTCAGCGCCGCCCGCTCCCCGGCCGTGCCTGGCCCCCAGATGATGTCGTGATGCGCCCACAGGCTGAACGCCAGCGCGTCGTCGTCGCCGCCCTGCCTGGCCAGTTGCGCGAGGTGGACGACGAGGTCGAGCGCCAGCCGCTCGTCAGGCACCCGGCGGCCGACCAGCCTGGCGTGGGCCTCCCGCAGCAGGTCGAGCGCCTCGGCCTGGCCGAGGTGGGAGCAGTGGACCAGCGCGACGCGGGCGGGCAGCTCGGGATCGTCGAGATCGCGGGCGATGGCGGCGGCCTCATGGAACAACCGCTTCGCCTCGTCACGCTCGCCGCTGTGGTGCAGGTCTCTGCCCAGGTCGAGCGCGATCAGCGCGTGTGCGCGCGGGTCGGCGGCGCTCCGCTCGTACGCCCGGCGCAGGTGGACCAGCTGCTCCTCTCCCGCCAGCCGGCTGCGCGCGTCGCGGGCCGCGGCGAGCAGGAGCTCGGTCGCCCGGGCCGGTGTGACGCGGTCGCCCGCGAGGTAAGCGTGCCTGGCCAGGTCGCTCGGCAGCACCTTGCCGGCGAGGCCGGGCGCGCGTTCGAGGGCGGTGACGATCGCGGCGTGCAGGTCGCGCGGGTCGTCCAGGGAGTCGTAGAGGGTCTCGCGCACCAGGTCGTGGGCGAAGGCGAAGACGCCGCCGCCCTTGGACACCACCAGCTTGGCGACCACGGACAGCTCCAGCAGCCGGTCGACGTGTGCGACCGGGGCGGCGACGATGGCGGCCAGCACCTGCCGGTGGAACTCGCGCCCCAGCACCGCCGCGGCCGGCAGCAGCTCGGACACGGGCCGCGGCAGCAGCGACAGGCGGCGCAGCAGCGCGTCGCGGACGCCGGGCGCGATCGCGCTGGCCGAGCCGCCGCTGCGCCACAGCCTGGCGGTCTGCTCGACGAAGAACGGGTTGCCGCCCGTGCGGAGATGAACCTCGGCGACCAGGTCGGGCGGCGGCTCCTGACCGGCCGTGCGGGCCATGAGCGCCGCCACGCCCGCCGGGTCGAGACCGGTGAGCGTGATCGCGGTGGCCTTGGCGACGAGCGGCGACAGCAGGTCGCGCAGCGGGTGGTCGACCGGCTCGACCTCGGCGTCGCGGTAGGTGCCGATGAGCAGCAGCCGCTCGAACCAGGTTTGCTGGGCCGCGAACTCCAGCAGCCGCAGCGAGGCCGGGTCGGCCACGTGGAGGTCGTCGATGACGATCACCACGGGACGGCGCTGCGACAGCGCGACCAGGGCGGAGGTGACGGCGTCGTAGAGCCGGAAGGTGTCGAGGGCGGCCGGGCCGCCCTGCTCCTCACCCAGCGACGGCGGGCCGCCGCGCGTCTCACTCAGCGGCGAGCCGCCTCGTGCCTCCCCAAGGCCGCCGCGGGCCTCGCCGAGCAGGGCGGCCAGGCTGTCGCCCGCCGCCTCCTCGGCCACCGCCCACTCCTCGGGCTCGGCGCTGCGCCGCAGGGCGCGGAAGACCTGGGTCCACGGCCAGTAGCCGGGCGCGCTGCCGGACTCCCAGCACGCGCCGCCCACCACCAGCGCGCCCTGCCGTCTGGCCTCCCGGGCCGCGCTGGTGACCAGCGTGGTCTTGCCGATGCCCGCCTCGCCTGTGACCAGCACCAGGCCGCCGTGGCTGCCGATCACCCGCGCGATCTCGGCACGCAGCAAGGCGGCCGGGTGGTCCCTGCCGATGAGCTCGTGCGCCGCGACGTCGATAGGCATGACGCTTGCACGCTACCCGCCGGGACCGACAAAGTCCGCTACCAGGCCACCTCCAGCGAGGACATCCCGTACACGGCGTAGAACGAGCGGAACTGCGGCGCCGTGTCCGTCAGGCGCAGCCCGGGGAAGCGCTGGAACAGCGCGGGGAAGGCCGTCTTCAGCTCCATGCGGGCGAGCGGGGCGCCCAGGCAGTGGTGCACGCCGTGGCCGAACGCCACGTGGCCGGGCGCTCCACGCGACACGTCGAACTTGTCCGCGTCCGGGAGGAGCGCCGGGTCGCGGTTGGCCGCCGGGAGGGCGCAGATCACCAGGTCGCCGGGGGCGATCGTGCGGCCGCCGAGCTCCACCTCCGTCGTGGCGACCTTCGTGGTGCCGGAGTGCACGATGCTGAGCCAGCGCAGCAGCTCCTCCACCGCGCCGTCGATCCGCTCGGGGTCCTTCTTCATGATCTCGAGCTGCTCGGGGTGGCGCAGCAGCGCCAGCGTGCCCAGGGAGAGCATGTTGGAGGTGGTCTCGTGGCCCGCGAACAGCAGCAGGCTGCCGATGCCGATCAGCTCGTCGGTGGTGAGGTCGTCGCCGTGCTCGCGGACCAGCATGCCGAGCAGGTCCTCGCCGGGATCCGCCTGAATGCGGCGGACCAACTGCTCCATGTACATTCGCGCCTCGAACTGCAGGCCCACCCGCTCCTCGGCGGGCACCGACATGTCGAGCATCCGGCTGCTGCGGTGCTGGAAGCCCTCGCGGTCCTCGTACGGGACGCCCAGCAGCTCGCAGATCACCAGCGACGGGATCGGCAGCGCGAACGACGACACCAGGTCGGCCGGGGAGCCGGCGGCCTCCATGGCGTCGAGGTGGTCGTCGATGATGCGCTTGATCCGCGGCTCCAGCCGGCGCATCCGCCGGATCGTGAACTCGGGGGTGAGCATGCGCCGGAGCCGCGTGTGCTCGGGCGGGTCCACGCCCAGCAGGTTGCCCGCGTTGAGCTTGGCCAGCTGCTCCTCGGTCAGCTCGGGCGCTCCCGGCAGCCGGGCGAGGGTCTGCGGCGCGATCTTGAAGCGCTCGGCGTCGCCCAGCACCTCGCGGACGTCCGCGTACCGGGTCACGAGCCAGGCGTCCGCGCCGAACGCGGTCTTGACCTGTGTGACCCCCTCCTCGTCGCGTGCCGCCGCCAGCTCCGGAGCCGGATCGAACTCCACCCGCCGCATGTGCAGCGGCATCACCGAGGACTCGGTCATCGGAACCCCTAGAAGATCGTCGTTGGTGGCGTAAACGCTAACAATCGAGGAGGCTGTCGTGCGATCTTCAATGAGATCGGGATCATATCGATGGGTCAGCGCGGTCTGAGCCGGTCGGCGATGTCGAGCCAGTCGGTGACGTCGGACGCGGTGAAGTGGCGGATGGCCCAGTCGACCATGCGCAGGCTCATGTGCGCCCAGCAGACCTGGGCCACCGTGTCGGGGACCTCCACGCGCAGGCCCGGAGCGCGGTGGGCGAGGTCGAAGCGGAGCGTGAACAGGTCGAAGTCGGCGTCGCCGCGGGTCGCGCCGTCCCAGTCGATGACGCCTGTGACCCGCCCTGACGCGTCAACCAGCACGTTCTCCGGGTGGAAGTCGGTGTGGACCAGGTCGTCGCCCTCCAGCGTGTCAGGGAAGTGCCGCCCGACCTCCTCCACCTGGTCCAGCAGCCGCCGGGTCCGGCTGTCGTACGCGCGCAGCGAGCCGTGCAGGCAGAAGCCGGGCCCGTCCTCGCGCAGGTACAGGGGGAGCGCGGGCAGGTCGGAACGCCCCGCGAGCAGGCCGCGGCAGCGCCGGTTGATCTCGAGCATGGATTCCACGATCGCCGCCGTGGGCTCGCGCGCGACGCTCCCCGGGAGCAGCTCCTGGACCACGATCGGGGGATGCACCAGCTCGTACCGCGGTGCCGGGATCCCGGCCGCCCGCGCCGTCGCGAGCAGCCCGCTCACGTCAGGGCCGCGCGTGAGCACCGACCGGTGGCCGTCGGGCCAGCGTACGTACGCGGCGCCGACCTGGCCACCGGGGCAGGGGCCTTCGTAGGCGAGGGGGACGGGCAGGTCCGGCAGGTATTCGTGGACGTCGAGCCGGGGCACGGGAGGAAGCGTCACCCATGCGAGCCTAAAGCGGCTCTCCGTGCGGGCGGCGGTGTCATGGCACTGCCGCCAGGTTCAGGACCGCCAGTTCGGGCTCCTCACCCGAGCGGCACGGGATCGCGCCGGGCGCCCCGCACCGCGGCGCCTCCCAGCTGATCACCAGGCCGCCGAAATCTCTGAACCCGGTCGAGCCCTGCGGCGTCGTCCATCCGATCCCGGCCTTCTGCCCGGTGGCGAGGTCGTAAAGGGTCGTCGAGCCATCGGCGAACCGATCCGCCCGGATCCCCATGTGCGGAAAGAAAGAACCATCTACGGGCTGCGGTTCGCCACCGCCGCGACGCCACGTCACATAGCGACGGTCCACCCTCGCCACGCACCAGCTCGGGCTGCAGCGCATTTCCGTTGCCTCCGGGGGTGCTTGCAGGGATATCCGCTCCCCTGTCTCCAGGTTCATCAGCACGGTCTGGTTGACCTTGTCGTGGAAGCCGTGGTGCCCGATGTCGGACGCCCAGGGCCAGGACTGCAGGTGCAGCCCCTCGGTGCCGGGCAGGGCCCGCGGGGTGCCACCGGTGATCGGGATCGAGTGCAGCCCGCCGTTCCTCACCGGCCAGACGATGCGGTCCTGCAGGACGGCGATGCGTTCCATGAAGGCCGACTTCATCTTGAGGCGGGCCACCTGGGTCGCCGTACCGCCGGAGCGAGGCGTGCTCCACAGGTCGACGGACTCACGGCCGCTCACGACCCACCAGGCGATGTGCGCGGGTCCGGCCTCGACCTGCTGGACGGCTCCCCCCCGGCTCGGGCACCTCACCCAGAACCCTGGCCGTGCGCTGCACCGTGTCGTACACCTCCAACCTGACGAGCTTGTCGGTGGCGGGCTTGTGCACCCTCAGCAGCAGCTCGGCGGCGCTCAACGCGGTCACTGGCGCGTACGTGGATCCATCGGCCGACTTGGCCGGAATGGTGGTGACCGCGGCCGGCCAGACCTCGGCGGAGGGACGGGGCTTGGAAGGAGAAGCGGAAGGTACGGGTGAAGGAGTGACGGTGGCGGCCGGATCGCGGCGTCCCGGGCCCGCCAGCGTTCCGGAGGCCAGCACCAAGGCGGTGACGGCCGCGGCGGCCACCGGCGTGAGGATCGCCAGCGCCCGGCGCCGACGGCGCTGGCCGCGTCCCGCCCGCATGGCCGCCCCCATGTCGACCTCCGACGGTGGCTGCTCCTCAGGCACCAGGTCGTCGAACAGAGACTTGAGGTCCATTCAGCGTTCCTCCTTCGCCGACGTCGCGTCCGGCGGGGCCGCGCTCAGCCTGGTACGCGAGAACCAGCCGCCCCGCTGCTCCTTCAGGAACACCCGGATCAGGATCACCCGCATGTACGCGTCCAGGTCGGCGGCCTCGCGAGCGTGGCGCCATTTGACGTACAACCGCGTGATCGCCGTCTGCACCAGGTCGTCGGCGCGGTG
Organism: Nonomuraea sp. SYSU D8015; assembly: GCF_008065375.1. Taxonomy (GTDB): domain Bacteria; phylum Actinomycetota; class Actinomycetes; order Streptosporangiales; family Streptosporangiaceae; genus Nonomuraea. The sequence continues at coordinate 1,132,555 of NZ_VJYI01000002.1, read as the reverse complement.
CCAGTCCTGGCACAGCGCGTAGGCGATCCGGCGTAACCAGAGCAGGCGACCGCTGACGTACGCGGTGTACTCCTCGTCGGAAGTCAGCACTGTCACACCCGGGGGATGCCTTCCACGGCCCGTCAGGTTGGCCGGTTTCGCGAGAATTCACGAAAAGGGCCCGATCCGGATGGACCGGATCCCCCGTCGTCCCTCACTTGCGGTTGTACAACGACGTCCGGCGTGCCGCCCATCAGCGACCGCACGGCGCGCGCACCCGAGGGCGGCTCCAGAGGTGTCCGCACCCGCGGTGGGGTTGACCGGAGCGACGGCGCGCAGGCGGGCGTAGTCGGCGGCGAGACACTTCACGGTCAGCCGAGGAGCGCGCCGATCGTCGTCATGATGGGGATGGACAGGACGGTGGTGATCAGGACGGCGCTGCGGGCCAGGCGTCTGCCCGTGTCGTAGTTCACCGCGTACACGTAGATGTTCTGCGCCGTCGGCAGGGCGGCGAACAGGGTGGCGGCCAGCAGTGCGGCGCCGTCCAGGCCCAGGGCGAAGCGGGCGACCAGGTACGCGATCGCGGGCTGGGCGAAGGACTTGAGCACGACCACCAGGGTGACTTCCCAGGCGACGCTGTCCCCCTCCAAAGGCGTGCGCTGGGAGCCGTACAGGCTGAGGCCGTACGCGAGCAACGCCACCGGGACGGCCGCGCCGCCGAGCAGCTCGATCGGGCGCATGATCGTGACGGGGAGGGAGAAGCCGGTCAGGGCGCAGGCCAGGCCCAGGAGCGAGGCCACGGTGAGGGGGTTGCGGAAGGGCAGCGACAACGCCGAGCGGATCGACCTCGCGCCCTTGTCGAGGATCAGGAAGGAGACGGGCGTGAGCACGATCAGCTGGAAGAGGAGGATCGGGGCGACCAGGGCGCCGTCGCCGAGGACGTAGATGGAGATGGGCACGCCGAGGTTGCCGGCGTTGACGTACGACGAGGCCAGTGCGCCGATCGTGGCCGCACGGCGGTCGCGGCGCCAGAGCAGCTTCGCCACCAGGACGTACGCCAGCTGCACGCACACCACCGCCACCACCTCGGTCAGCAGCACCGGTGAGAGGAGCGTGTGCAGGTCGGCGCGGGAGACGGTGGCGAACATCAACGCCGGTGTCGCGACGAAGAACGCCAGCCGCGACAGGACCAGCTCGTCACTCGCCCGCAGTAAACCGCCGACGCCGACGACGTAGCCGAGCACGGCAACGGACACCAGTGCGACGAACGCCGCGACAACCCCCGACACGCAGAACCGACCTCCGGAAATCGGACGTTAAGGAGCGTATCGGTTGGCCCAGGAGCGGTTTACGCTGCATCCATGCGCGTAGTGGTGATCGGGGCCAGCGGTCATATCGGTACTTATCTCGTCCCTCGGCTCGTCGACGCAGGTCATGACGTGGTCGCGGTGAGCAGGGGCAAACGGGAGCCCTACAGCCCGCACGGGGCGTGGCAGCGGGTCACCACCGTCGCTGCGGACCGGGAGGCGGAGGACGCCGACGGGACGTTCGGGCGGCGGATCGTGGAGCTGGAGGGCGACGTCGTCATCGACCTCATCTGCTTCCAGGAGGACAGCGCGCGGCACATCGCCGAGGCGCTCCACGGCCGGGTCCGGCACTTCCTGCACTGCGGGACGATCTGGACGCACGGGCCGAGCGCGCGGGTGCCCACGACCGAGGACCGGCGGAAGCAGCCGATCAACGAGTACGGGCGGCAGAAGGCCGCCATCGAGTCCTACCTGCTGGAGCGGGCGCATCGGGACGGGTTCCCGGCGACGATCATCCATCCCGGCCACATCGTCGGCCCCGGATGGGTGCCGGTCAATCCGGCCGGCAACGTCAATCCGGCCGTCTTCCAGACGCTGGCCGACGGCGAAGAGCTCGCGCTGCCGAACTTCGGCCTGGAGACCCTGCAGCACGTGCACGCCGACGACGTGGCGCGGCTGTTCATGGACGCGATCGCCGCCCCGTCGGCGTCCGTGGGCGAGAGCTTCCACTCGGTGGCCACGGGCGCGCTGACGCTGCGCGGGTACGCCGACGCGGTGGCGGGCTGGTTCGGGCGGGAGGCCCGGCTGACGTATCTGCCGTGGGAGCGGTGGCGGGCCACGGTGTCCGAGGAGGACGCGCGGATCACGTACGACCACATCCTGTACAGCCCGCACTGCAGCATGGAGAAGGCGGAGCGGCTGCTCGGCCACCGGCCGCGGTACACCGCGCTGGAGGCCGTCGCGGAGGCCGTCGACTGGCTGGTGAAGGCCGGGACCATCGCCACCTGAGCATTTGAGCGGACGGCGCAGGAGCGGACGACGGAGGGATCGCGATCGTGCGGAAGGCCATGGCTCCCCTGCTCGTCACGATCCTCGCCGTCTTCTCCGCCCAGCAGCTCCTGACGCCGGTCCTGGCGCCGCTCGCCCGTGAGCTGACGCTGACGGAGACGCAGCTCGGCCTGGTCATCACCGTCGCCGCGACCTCGCTGACCGTGGCCAGCCCGCTCTGGGGACACGTCATGCGGCGGCTCCGGCTGCGGACGGTCCTGGCGCTGGGGCTGGGGCTCACGGCCGTCGGGCTGGCGGGGTTCGCCGCCGCCGTCACCCTCGGGGTCGACGGGGTGTTGTCCCCGCCGGCCACGCTCGTGTTGATGCTGCTCACCCGGAGCGTGTTGTTCGGGGTCGGGCTGGCCGCGCTGCCGGTCGCGGCGCTCACCGTGGCGGGCCTCGTCACGACCGGGGAGGCCGACCGCACCAGGGCCACCGGGCTGGTCGGCGCGGCGCAGGGGCTCTCACTGGTGGTCGGGCCGGTCGGAGGCGGCGCGCTGGCCGCGGCGTCGCTGCTGCTCCCGCTCTACGTGTCCCCGGCGATCTGCGCGGTGCTGACGATCTGGGTGCTGGTGGCCTTGCGGCGCGAGCCGGCGAAGGCGGCGCCCGTCAGACCCCAGGGCCCCCGGCTGCGCCCGTGGGACGCGCGGTTGTGGCCGCTGTTCGCGATCGGTTTCTGCGTCTTCCTGTCGCTCGGGCTGGTGCAGGTGATCCTGGGCTTCCTGATCGCCGACCGGCTGCACGTGGATCCGCACGCCACCGCGGGCGGCGTGGGCCTCGCCCTCGGCGTCACGGGACTGGTGATCGTCGGTGTGCAGGGCGCACTCGTGCCGGCGCTCGGGTGGCGGGCGCTCCGGCTCATCCGCGTCGGCACGCCGCTCGCCGTGGCCGCGTACGGGCTGCTCGCCGTCGCCCACGACCTGTGGCTGATCACCGCGGCGTTCGGGCTGCTCGGGGTGGGGCTCGGGCTCGCCATGCCGGGGTTCGCCGCGGCGCCCGGCCTGCTCGTCGGGCGCGAGGAGCAGAGCTCGGTCTCCGGGCTGGTCAATGCCGTGATCGGGTCGACGTTCGTCGCGGGGCCGCTGTTGTCCACGGTCCTGTACGAGATCGCGCCGGTCGTCCCCGTCCTCGCCGCGTTCACGGCCGCGGCGACGGCCCTGGCGCTGGCGTGGTTGTCACCCGCCGCCAGGCGCGCCAGGGCCGAGGCCGTCGCCGCTCCTTAGCCGGTCGGCGGCCGAACACCCTGCGAGTGCCGATCAACGGTGGCCGCCTGCAAGGATCCCCGGCACATTTCGTTCATGGACGAACCGCCCGTGAGCCACACTGGGGAGATCCTCAAACGCGCGCCCGCCCGATCCGTCCGGATCTCATATTCCGAGAGGGATCGTCTTATTAGATAAGACATCCTCTAGAGTCTCCCGGCATGACACCTTGGGAGATGGCCGCGGTGCTGGCGGCCGGCGTGGCGGGCGGGGCCATCAACACCGTCGTGGGGTCGGGATCGCTGATCACCTTCCCCACGCTCCTGGCCGTCGGCCTGCCGCCGATCACGGCCAACGTCTCCAACAACATCGGCCTCGTCCCCGGCGGCTTCACCGGCGTCATGGGCTACCGGCCGGAGCTGAAGGGCCAGCGCGAGCGCCTTCTCACGCTGGCCCCCGCCTCCGTCGTCGGCTCGCTGATCGGCGGGTTCCTGCTGCTCAACCTGCCGGAGAGCAGCTTCAACGTGATCGTGAGCGTGCTGATCGCGGTGTCCTGCGCCCTGGTGATGATCCAGCCCAGGCTCAGCCGCCTGCTCACGGCGCACCCGGCGCGTGAGCACGGCGGGCCGTGGCTGTGGCTGGGCACGCTGGCCGCCGGCACTTACGGCGGCTATTTCGGCGCCGGGCAGGGCATCATGCTCCTCGGCCTGATGGGCATCCTCCTCGCCGACGACCTGCAGCGGCTCAACGCGGCGAAGAACGTGCTGGCGCTGCTGGTGAACTCGGTGGCCGCGGTGCTGTACGCGCTGGTGGCCGACGTGGACTGGCTCGCGGTGCTGCTGGTGGCGCTGGGCTCCATGGCGGGCGGCTTCCTCGGGGCCAAGGTCGGGCGCAGGCTCCCGGCTCCTGCCCTGCGTGCCGTGATCGTCTGCATCGGCGCCCTGGCGATCGTGAAGCTGCTCACCGACTAGGGCTACCTCGACGCCGCACCCACCGGGCCCAGGACCCTGGCCAGCGCTTCCCGGACGGCGGGGCGGACCGCGGCGGGATCGTCGAGGTCGAAGCCGACCGAGAGTCCGTCCCTGAGGAGGAGCAGGATGTCGGCGGTCCGCTCCGCGTCCGGATGCCCGTCGGCGGCCAGCAGGTCTCGATACAGATCGCGGAGCCAGCGCCGTTGCGCGTCGATGGCCTGCCGCACGGGGTGGGCGGGGTCGGGATATTCCACCGCGGCGTTGATGTACGGACAGCCGCGATAGCCGGGTCCGGCTCCGAAGTCGCACATGGCGGCGAAGACGGCCTCGAGCGTCTCCCGTGGCGAGGCGGCCGGCAACGCGGCGACCGCGGCCCGCTGCCGCGAGGTCTGCTCGGTCACATAAGCCCGGACGAGATCGTCCTTGCTCGGGAAGTGGTGATAGAAGGTCGCCTTGGCGACCTCCGCCTCCGCGATGATCCGGTCGATCCCCACCGCGTGCACACCCTCCGCGTAGAACAGGCGGCCGGCGGCCTCCAGGACGCGCGCGCGGGCCGGGCGACGGGTTTGCGGCATCTCTTCGGTCACCCCTTGACGCTACCAGACAGACCGGTCTACCTTGAGAGTCCCGATAGACAGACAGGTCTGTATAGTTCAGATGGAAGGGGAGAGCCATGAGCACAAGGATTTACACCGCCGTCGCCACTTCCTCCGGGCGGGACTCCCGCGCGGTCTCCTCGGACGGGAAGCTGGACCTCACGCTGGGCCTGCAGAAGGAGCTGGGCGGCGACGGCGAGGGCACCAACCCCGAGCAGCTGTTCGCCGCCGGCTACGCCGCCTGCTTCGCCTCGTCCATGCAGATGGTGGCCCGCCGCCTGAAACTCGACGTCGCCGACGCCGCGGTCACGGCCGAGGTCGGCCTGTCACCCAACGGCCAGGGCGGCTTCCAACTCGACGCCACGCTCCGGGTCGAGCTGCCCGACACCATCGCGCCGGAGGCGGCGCACGCGCTCGTCGAGGCCACCCACCAGGTGTGCCCGTACTCCAACGCCACCCGCGGCACCATGCCGGTCGAGCTGGTCATCGAGTAGGTGCGTCAGCCGGTCATCCCGAGGACGAAGGCGGCCGGGACCGACCCGACGACCAGGGCCACGACCCACCAGCGCGGGGCCGGGCCGTCCCTGAGCACCTTGACGCCGAGCGGCACCAGGGCGACGGCGAGGCCGGCGAGCGCGACCAGCGAGATCGGGTCGCTGCTGCCTTTCAGCACCCCGAGCGGCAGCCCCGCCGCCAGCCCCAGGGCGACGCATCGCACCACGCCGAGGGCCCGCGTCCGGTAGGCGCCGATCGCGAGCACGATCCAGCCGGCCATGATGCAGATGTTGACCGCCTTGAACACGTGGAAGGCCCCGTAAGTCCGGGAAACGGCCTCCTGCGCAGCGGTCAACCCGAGGGCGTCCACCAGGTGGAAGGCCAGATGGCTCACTCCGGCGTGGAAGACCCGCCCGAACAGGCCGAGGATCACCAGCGTCGCTCCCCAGCGCGCCCAGCCGGGATGCGACCTCTCGATCAGACGGGCCAGCGAGGTCGCCGCCGGCCACAAGAGCACGACCCCGGCCGCGTAGAGGCTGTAGGAGAGGATCATCTTGTCCGGTGCGGCGGCGTACGCGGCCAGCTGGCCCGGGAAGAAGTCGTCCTCGCCGGCCCGGACCAGCACCCCGGCGAGCAGCAGGAGCGGGCCGAGCACGAGCCCGGCGCCCTCGACCCAGCGGCCGGGAAGCGTGTGTGTGATCGTCATGCCCTCGATTGAAGCGGCGGCCGCGCGGGAGCACACGGGTGCTGTCGCGAAAGCCGTACCTATAGTCGGCGCTACCTTTGGTACGGAAGTGAAATTTCTTGACAGAAGGGACCGAGCGCGTGCTCGACGAAGCCGGCCTCCAGGCGCTCCGCGAGGCGGCCCGCCTGTCTCCGGACAACCTTCCGCTCCGTCGGCACCTCGCGGAGCAGCTTCTGGCCAAGGGATACCTCGCCGAGGCGGAGGCCGAGTTCCGGGCCGCGCTCGTGCTGGCGCCCAAGGACGTGGACGTCACGGCCGGGCTGGCGGAGGCGTTCGTGCGGCAGAGCGAGTACGGCGCGGCGCTTTCGGCCCTGGAGCCGTTCCTGACCGAGACCGGCCGGCCGACCTACCCGCCGAGGCTGGGCATCATCGTGGCCAGGGCGCTGCTCGGCGAGGGCGAGATCGGGAAGGCTCGGTACCGCTACTACGAGGCGATCGACCGCGATCCCTCCGTCGCCGACCCCGAGCTGGCCGCGAAGCTGCCGATCCCGGTCGCGCAGCCCACGCCGACGCCCGCCACCCCGTCGACGCCGGCCGCTCCTGCGTACGCCACCCCGTCCGGCGGGCCGCCTCCCGACTCGGCGCCCGGCGGGGCGGAGGTGGAGCGGTCGAAGCTGACGTTCGCCGACGTGGCCGGGATGGAGGCGGTCAAGGAGTCGCTGCGCGTCAAGCTCCTGCTGCCGATCCAGCAGCCGGAGCTGTTCGCCGCGTACGGCAAGCGCGCCGGCGGCGGCGTCCTGCTCTACGGCCCGCCGGGTGCGGGTAAGACGCACCTGGCCAGGGCCGCCGCGGGCGAGCTCGGGGCGTCGTTCGTCGACGTCGGTCTGGCCGACATCCTCGACATGTACGTCGGCTCCAGCGAGCGCAACCTGCGCGCCACGTTCGACCTGGCCCGCCGCAACCGCCCCTGCGTGCTGTTCTTCGACGAGGTCGACGCGCTGGCCGCCCGCCGCTCCGACATGCGCCAGGCACACACCCGGCAGCTGGTCAACCAGTTCCTGGCCGAGCTCGACGGCGTCGACCAGCACGCCAACGAAGGCGTCCTGGTGCTGGCGGCCACGAACGCGCCCTGGTACATCGACGTGGCTTTCCGCCGCCCCGGCCGGTTCGACCAGCTGGTGTTCGTGCCACCGCCGGACGCCGCGGCCCGCGCGGCCATCCTGCGCATCCTCTGCCGCGACAAACCGCTGGCCGAGATGGACTTCGACGCGGTGGCCCGGGCCACCGAGCACATGGTGGGCGCGGACCTGAAGGGCGTGGTCGACCGCGCGGTCGAGGTCAAGCTCCAGCAGTCGATCAGCGCGGGCCGCCCGATCCCGATGTCGACCGCCGACCTGCTGGCCGCCGCCAAGGGCGCCCGGCCCTCGGCGGTACGCGAGTGGATGGCCACCGCCCGCAACTACGTGCTGCACGCCAACGAGTCCGGCGTGTGGGACGAGCTGATGCCGTGGATCAAGGCCAAATGGTGAAGGTCGACGAGTCGATCGAGCGGGCGAGGACGCTGCTGCGGCTGCGGCGGCCGGCCGACGCCGAGCGGGAGCTGCGCGGCGTGCTCGCCGTCGAGCCGCAGCAGGACATGGCGCACTGTCTGCTGGCCTTCGCCCTGGTCCACCAGGGCAAGGCGGCGGAGGCGATGGTCGCGGCGCGGGAGGCCGTCCGCCTGGTGCCCGACCACTGGTATCCGCACTACGTGTCCGGGCAGGTGTTCCTGCACCTCGGCCTGGCCGACCCGGCGATCACCGCCGCCAACGAGTCGCTGGCGCAGTCCACCGAGCACACGTCCACGTGGGAACTGCTGGCCCGCGCCCACCTGCTCAAGGGACAGTGGCGTGAGGCGGCGGACGCGGCCAGGAGCGGGCTGGCCGTCGACCCCCAGGTGCCGGACCTGGTGAGCCTGCTCTCCATAGCCCACACCAAGCTGGGCGAGGCCGAGCCGGCCAGGGCCGCCGCGGCGCACGCCATCCAGCTGGACCCGGAGAGCGCCACCGCGCACCTGGCGGCCGGCCGGGCGGCGCTGGCCTTCGGCGACCCCAAGGCGGCCGCCGACTCCTTCCGCGAGGTGCTCCGGCTCGACCCCGGCTACTCCCCGGCCAGGGACCTCCTGGTGAGCGCGCTCAAGCAGCGCAACCCGCTGCAGCGGATGCTGTCGAAGCTGCGGAGGCGCTACCTCGGCGGCTGGCGGCTGGTGTTCCTGCTGCCCGTGGCGCCCCCGTTCATCGCCGTCTTCATCCTCATCGCGTTGCTGCACTGGGCGGCGTGGGTCTCGGAGTCGGTGACCGTGCTGCGGCTGACCCTCGCCAAGGCCACCCGGCTGCTCTTCGAAGGCGCCGAGGCCCGCGTGGCCATGGCGTGCTGCGCCCTGCTGCCTGCCGGGATCGCCGTGCTCGCGCTGGGCATCGCGCTCGGCCAGGAGCCCGTCGGCACGGCGGGCGTGGCGATCATGGCACTGATCACGCCCGTCCAGGAGGCCACGCACATCAGCTCGCCCCGGGGCCGCGTGGTCCTGCGGGTCTGGACCGGCTTGCTGGTGGCGGCCATCGTCGCGGCACTGATCGCCGGCTCGACGGGCGGCGCGCTGCTGAGCGTGTACGCCGGCCTCGGCACGATCTGGATCGCGGCCGGCGCCCGCCGCTTCTTCCGCGACCACCACGGCGCCCAGGTTTAGACGCCCACGTTGAGACGTCCTCCAGCGTGACCGCACGCAGCACGCCCTCCGTCTCGGCGTCGTACGCGTGGTCGACCCGATGCCCGACGAGCCGCGCGTCCCACCGGTGACCACGGCCACGTTGCCGGATAAATCAGCGTTGACCGTGGAAGCCCAATGTGTGAAAGTTTCACGCGTTTCCGCAGGCGAAGGCTCTCGCAGAGGCGGGGTGCGTTGACGGAGTGGAAGCGGGCTGGCCAGCATTGCGCCGCGACTCCCCTTGATCTCGAGCCGCGGGCGGACACGCGCTCCCGCCCGCGGCCTCCGGCCGAGCGCCCGTCCCGCGATCCCTGACCAAGCACCGTGGGACGGGCGCTCGCTTGTCAGGTCCCGGCGCTCCATAGGATTGCGGGCGTGCAGTTCGGCATCCTGGGGCCGCTCGTGGCGCGAACGCCCGATGGCGACACGGTCGCGGTCGGCAGCCCCCGGCCCCGTGCCCTGCTCGCGTTGCTGCTGCTCGACGCGGGCCGGATGGTGAGCGTCGAACGCCTCGTCGACGGCCAGTACGGCGACGACCCGCCGGCCGGCGCCGTCAACGCCATCCAGGCGCAGATCTCCCGGCTGAGGCGCAACCTGCCCGCGCACCTGATCGAGTTCCATGGCACGGGCTACCGGCTGGCGATCGACCGGGAGGACGTGGACGCGCACCGGTTCGAACGCCTCGCCCGCGAGGGCCGGCGGCTGCTCGCCCGCGGGCTCCACGCCGGGGTGGCCGCTCTGCTCAGAGACGCACTGGCCCTGTGGCGAGGGCCGGCGCTCGCGGACGTCGCCGACGCGCCGTTCGCGAGGGCGCAGGCGCGGCGGCTGGAGGAGCTGCGGTTGTCCGCCGTGGAAGACCTGGCCGAGGCCGAGCTGGCGCTCCCCGGGGCCGATCCGATGGCCGCGCTGCGGGAGCTGGTCGCCGCCCATCCGCTGCGCGAGCGGGCACGAGGGCTGCTGATGCGAGCCCTGCAGGCGGAGGGACGGCAGGCGGAGGCGCTCGCGGTGTTCGACGACACGCGCCGGCTCCTCGCCGCCGAGCTCGGCGCCGACCCCTCGCCCGAGCTGGCCGCCCTGCACCTGGAGATCCTGCGTGGCGAACGCCCGCGCGAACGGGAGCTCCGGGTGCGCCCACCGGCCCAGCTGACCAGCTTCGTGGGCCGGGAGGACGAGCTGGCCCGCGTCGCCGCCCTCCACGACGCCCGCCTGGTGACGATCGTCGGGCCGGGCGGCACGGGCAAGACCCGCCTCGCCCTCGAGTCCGTGACCCGGCCCACCGCCGCCTCCGCTCACGCGGCCGGCGCGCTCAGCGGCGGGCCGGGAGACCGGCACGCGGCCGAAACCCGTCCCGCGGGTCGCTCGGCGCGGGAGGTGTGCTTCGTGGACCTGTCGCTCGTGGACGGCGCGGGACCGCTGGGCCATGCCGGGGAGGCGTCGCAGGCGCGTGAGACGGGACAGGTGGCGGGGGCGGTGCTCGGAGCACTCGGGCTGCGTGAGTCGGCGCTGCGGCCGCCCGTGGCCGCCGGGCCCTCCGATCCCGCTGAGCGGCTGGTGGCGGCGCTGGCCGAGCAGGAGATCACGCTCGTTCTGGACAACTGCGAGCACGTCATCACCGAGGCGGCCACGCTCGTCCGCCGCCTGCTCGGCTCCTGCCCGCACCTCGCCATCCTGGCCACCAGCAGGGAGCCGCTGGGACTCACCGGGGAGCAGCTCATCCAGCTGGCTCCTCTCCCCACTCCGCCACCCGACGCCGAGGATCCGTGCCGCTACCCCGCCGTCAGGCTGTTCGCCGACCGGGCGGCGGCCGTGCGGCCCGGCTTCACCGTCGGACCGCACAACGTGGAGGCGGTCCTGCGGATCTGCACCGCGTTGGACGGCCTGCCGCTGGCCATCGAGCTGGCGGCGGCCCGGGTGCGGACGTTCGGCGTGGACGAGATCGCCACCCGGCTGACCGAGCACGGCAGGTTCACGCTGCTCTCGCGCGGCGACCGCACGGCCGCCGCCCGCCACCAGACGTTGCGCGCGGTCGTGGAGTGGAGCTGGAGCCTGCTCGACGCCGAGGAGCAGACGCTGGCCAGGCGGTTGTCGGTGTTCGCGGGTGGCGCGACCCTGGAGGCGATCGAGCGGGTCTGCGGCGCGGACGCCGCCGGGCCGCTCGCGGGGCTGGTGGACAAGTCGCTGGCGGAGACCGACGGCGAGCGCTACCAGATGCTCGACACCATCCGCCTGTTCTGCGCGGAACGGCTGGCAGAGGCAGGCGAGGAGGAGCCGCTGCGGCAGGCCCACGCGACCTGGTTCCTGGAGCTGGCACAGCGCGCCGAGGCGCACCTCTACCGCGCCGAGCAGCTCGACTGGCTGGCCCGGCTGTCGGCCGACAACGCCAACCTGCGGGCGGCGCTGCGCTGGAGCGTGGAGCACGACAGGCCGACGGCGCTGCGGCTGGTGGCGGCGCTCGCGATGTACTGGTGGCTGAGCGGGCGGCGAGACCAGGCCACGGGCCCCGCCGTACGCCTCCTCGACGCGATCGGCACCGAACCACCTGCCGAACTGGGCGACGAATACGTGCTGACCGTGCTCCACGCCCTCCCCGAAGCCGGGTCACCCCACTGGGCGCGCGCCCGGGCGATCATCGAGTCGCTGGACCGGCCGGTGCGCTCCCGGTTCGGCCCCGCTCTGTGGGGCATGATCACGGGCCCGCCCGCGCCGGGAACGGCCGGGCAGCAGCGGCAGGTGATGGGCGCCGATCCGTGGAGCCGGGCGCTGGAGGGGCTCGGCAACGCGTTGATGGCGTTGCTGAACGGCCAGGTGACGCGCGCCGAACGGGAGCTGGAGACGGTGCTGGCGGACTTCGGCGCGGTGGGCGAGCGCTGGGGGAAGGCGCAGGCGCTCGACTCACTCGCGGTGATCGCCGGCTGGCGTGGCGACTGGGCACGCGCCATGGGGCTGTGGAAGGACGCGATCGGGCTGCTCGAGGAGCTCGGCGCGCTGGAGGAGCTGGTGGACGTGCTCGTCCGGCGGGCGGACGCGCACCGGCGGGCGGGGGATGCCGGGGCGGCACGCGCCGACGGCGAACGCGCGGCGGATCTGGTGCGTCGGACGGGCAGGCCCGAGCTGATGGCGCAGGTGCACCTGCTGCTGGGCGAGCTCGCCCGCGCCGAGGGCGACCTGGCCGGCGCGGGCGAGCGGTTCGACGCGGCGCTGGACCTCCCGCTGGAGAATGGCGTGTTCACGGCCACGGGCACGAGGTCACGCATCCTGACGGCCCGGGGTCGCCTCACCGAGGCGACCGGCGACGTGGCGGAGGCCGGGCGCAGGCACCGCCAGGCGCTGACCGCCGCCCTGGCCTCGCCGCTGGCCACCGACCTCGCCGAAGTCGCCGACGGCCTGGCCGGACACGTCCTCCTCACCGGCACCGCGACGCGGACGCCCGGCGCGGCGGAGCGGGCGGCCGTGCTCCTCGGCGTAGGCGTGGCGCTGCGGGGGATCGCCGTGGCCGGGGACGTGGATGTGGCCGGGGTCGCCGCCGAAGCCACCCGCGCCCTCGGCCCGGAGGGCTTCGCGGCGGCGTTCGCCAAGGGCGCGGGCATGAGCAGGGACGAGGCGGTGGCAGCCCTCACCAGCGGCAGCACCGCGGACGGCAGCCGGTAGACGCCCGGCGACAAGCGGTGGCGGCGCTCCAGGAAGACGCCGGCTGACAGGGCGCGGGGCGGTTGTCAGCCAGTGGTCGCCGCACTGTCAGCGGCGGCGGCGAGGCTGCTCGGCGTGAAGAACACGAACATCCTCATCTCAGGCGCGAGCATCGCCGGCCCGGCCCTCGCCCACTGGCTCATCCGGTACGGCTTCAACGTGACGATCGTGGAGAAGGCCCCCGCACTGCGCCTGGGCGGGCAGGCGGTCGACTTCAAGGGCGAGACCCACCGTACGGTCCTGAGCCGCATGGGCATCCTGGACGACGTGCGCAAACTCCAGACCGGCGGCACCGACCAGGAGATCGTCGACGCGACCGGCCGCCGGCTGGCGATCATGCCCGGCGAGTTCACCGGCGGCGACCTGGAGATCAGACGCGGCGACCTGTCCAAGATCTTGTACGACCGCACGGCCCCGGCCTGCGAGTACGTCTTCGGCGACTCGATCACCTCGCTGACCGAGCCCCCGGCCGGCGACGGCGTGCACGTCACCTTCGAACGCTCCGCGCCCCGCACGTTCGACCTGGTGGTGGGGGCGGACGGGATCCACTCCAACGTCCGCCGCCTCGCCTTCGGCCCCGAGCGGGACCACGTGCGCTTCCTCGGTCACTACTACGCACTGGTGGAACTGGAGGAGGACTTCGGCGCGGTCCCGAGGATGTACAACGAGCCCGGCAGGATGGTGGCCGTCGGCGGGCCGAAGGCGCCCGCGTTCTTCACCTTCGCCTCCGGCCGGCTGGACTACGACCGCTACGACGTCGGGCACCAGAAGGACATCCTGACCCGCGCCTACGCGGGCATGGGCTGGCGGGTCCCCGCGATCATGGCGGCGGTGGGCCGCGCCGACGACGTGTACCTGGACGAGATCAGTCAGGTCAGGATCGACGGCTATCGCAAGGGCCGCGTGGTGCTGCTCGGCGACGCCGCCTACGGCAACACGCTGGGCGGCTTCGGCACCGGTCTGGCCGTGGTGGGCGCGTACGTGCTGGCGGGCGAGCTGGCCGCGGCCCGCGGCGATCATCACGTGGCCTTCGCCGAGTACGAGCGCCGGCTGCGCGGGTACGCCAAGATCGCCAAGAACGGCAACACCGGCCCCTTCCTCGCCCCCGCGACCCCGGCCGGGATCCGGATGCGCAACTGGATGTTCAAGTACCGCTTCCTGCTCGGTTTGATGATGAAGCTGGGCGACAAGTTCGCGACAGACATCGACCTGAAGAACTATTGAACCTTTGCGCCATCCGTCGCATCCAACCCGGACATGAACAAGTTCCACCAGGTAGCGGCCCTGGCCGCCGCGGCCGTCGCCGCCACCCTGATCGCCGTCCCCGCCGCCCACGCCGCCGAGCGCCCGTCGTGTCCCACCCCCTCGAAGGCGGAGGCGAAGCGGGCGCGGGCCGCCGAGGCCGACCGCCCGCCGAGGGGCGCGACGGCCATCAAGGGCGTCCGGGCGAACCACATCCCGAAGGGCTTCACGAACGGCGAGGTCAACGTGGACAAGCACGACGGCGTCGCCGAGTACGGCTACATGTGGACGGACGACCGGAGCGACATCGACCGCAAGCGCAAGCTGCTGTGGGTGCGGGTGGTGTGCTGGCCGAAGGCACGCACGCTCGCGGACCTGAGGAAGGCCCCGCTGCAGCTGGGCACGTTCTCCAGCGACGCGAAGACCGCCACGATCGGCGGCCGGAAGGTCCTCACGAAGGTGGGCGACGGCGCGCTGGGGCCGGGCAGGTATGCCGGCTGGGTCGAGCGCGACGGCGTGATGGTCACCGTGATGGCCTCCCAGCCGCTCGTCCCCCAGCTCGACGAGATCATCGAGGGGATCAGGCTCTGAGCCGCCCCACGCCGCCCTCGACGAGGAGCCGCGGCGTGCCGTCGAGCAGCGGGATGTGATCTTCCTCCGGGCCGACGTGCCATTCGTGGACGGGCACGAGACCCGGAGGAACCAGCTCGAACCCGTCGAACAGCGCCAGCACCTCCTCGTGGGTGCGGAACGTCGACTGGGCCGAGGTGCCCGCCGTCGCCATCTGGAGCCGGCCGATCGCCTCCGGGTCGCTCTCCGCCATCGAGTGGGAGATCATCAGGTAGCTGCCCGGCGCCATGTGCTCCCTGAAGGCGGCCACGATGCCGGCAGGGTCCTCCTCGTCCATGACGAAGTGGAGCACGCCGACCATCAGCACGCAGACCGGCAGGTCGAAGTCGATCAGGCCGGTGACGTGCGGGTCGGTGAGGATGTCGGCCGGACGGCGCACGTCGGCCTGGATGGAGGCGACGCCGGGGGCGTCGGCCAGCAGGACCTGGGCGTGCAGCCGCACCACCGGGTCGTTGTCGACGTAGACCACCCGGCAGGACGAGTTGACCTTGCGTGCGGCCTCGTGGATGCTCGGCGAGGTCGGGATGCCGGTGCCGAGGTCGATGAACTGGCGCACGCCCTGCTCGGCGACGTAGTGGACGGCCTCGATCAGGAAGTCGCGGTTGGCCCTGGCCACGAGGCGGGTGTCGGGGGCGACCGCGAGGAGCTTGTCGGCGACGGCGCGATCGATGGCGAAGTTGTCCTTGCCACCGAGGAGGTAGTCGTACACCCGGGCAGAACTCGGGACACTCGGGTCAACGCCGGGCGGAACGCGTTCTAGCTCGGTCACGAAAGGCCGTCTCCTTAGCCACGTACAAGGTGTAAGCCATCCTACTCGGCCGCACCGAACGATATTCCGGGCCAGCGCGGCGGCTGCGAGGGTCGCGCTGGTCTGCGGGTGGGACAGGAGCCGGAGCAGGCGGGCCGAGGTTTTCAGCATGCCTCTGCCCAGGCGGCTGGGCGTGGCGTCGTTCACGATCCAGGACATCGCACTCAACCGTGACGAGCAGCGCGGATTGTACTGCGGATCGGGATCGTAAATACAGCCGGATGACCGATGCGCTTTGACCTCGGGCCTGTGCATCCTGGTGGTGAGGGTTCCATCCGAGAGGAGTCACGAGGGCATGGAGAACGCGGCAGGCCGTCCGACCGTGGTCTTGGACAATGGCGTGGTCGGCAAGGTCATGCTGGCACATCCATACCGGCGCGACCTCGTGCTCGTGCTCGGCATGGACGGCACCCTGCTCAGTTGCCAGCTCGACGACATAGCCTGCGTGGTCGGCGGCAGGCCGCTCTGCCGCGACGGCTGAGCGGCGCCGATCGCGCCTGCCGACTCAGGTCAGGAAACGCTTGATCCCGGCGGCCAGGGAGTCGGCGATGCGCTGCCGGAAGCCCGGATCTGACAGCTTGGCGGCGTCGCCGCTGTTGCGCATGTTGCCGCACTCGACGAACACGGCCGGCCGTTTCGACAGGTTGAGCCCGCCCAGGTCGGTGCGGGTCTGCAGCCCGTCCTTGCCTCTGTAGGTCGCGTACGGCATGCCGGTGCCGGCCCGGTAGGCGTTCCTGACGTCCAGGCCGAGCCGCCGGGACGGCTCGACGACGGCGTCGTTGTGCCCGCGGAGCAGCCCCGGCATGATCACGTGGAACCCGTGCCCGCTCGGCGCGGCGCCGTCGGCGTGGATGGACACGACCGCGTTCGCCCTGGCCTTGTTGCCGATTTCGGCCCGCTCGGTGACGCACGGCCCGACGCCCTTGTCGTCGGGCCGGGTGAGCACGACCTCGGCGCCCATGTTCTCCAGGATCGGCTTGAGCCGGCTCGCGACATCCCAGGTGAAGGCGTGCTCCTGGTATCCGTCGTCGGTCTGGGTGCCGACCGTGTTACAGGCCTTGCGGCCGGTGATGATGTCGACCTGCCGGTTGATCTCCTTCGGGTGGGCGGCGTTGCCGCCGTTGTGACCGGGATCGATCACCACGGTCTTCCCGGTCAGGGCCCGTCCGCTGGGTGACAGGGTGGGAGACGGCGCCGCGGGCAGCGCCGTCTCGTGCGCGGCGGGCACGGAGCCGCCGCACGCGCCGCCCAGCGCGGCGAGCGCAGTGAGTGTCACGAGATACGCGCGCATGGTCCTGACCGTACCCGGCCTCGGACGACACACTCAGCACCTCGCTGACCTGCGACTTCATGTCGCGGCCCCGAACCGCTCAGCGGCCGCCCACAGCAGGACCGGACGGGAGCCTCAACGCCGCACCCACATTACTGGAACGCCCCATCGATAAATGTGAATAAGTCACCACAGAAAATGGGCCTACCCGTGCGATGGCGTTCTTGGTAGATATTTCCGCTGGCGGCTATGTGCTGCCACTTCTGCCGGTCATCCCTAAGAGCGATAGTGAGCGGACCGATTCAAGGTGCTTGCCGATGATTTCTTCCTCGTCGCATGGGATACGACCAGTTCGGGTAAGCCGCGGATGCATCTCCAGGGGATCGCGCTGGGCCTGGCCGGTGCGCTGATCGCGGAGCTGGTGCTGGCGCAGCGGGTCGCCGTGCGCGGGGTGCGGCTCGGCGTGGTCGACGTGCAGGGGCTCCAGGACCGCGTGGCCGACAAAGTGCTGTCCGAAATCAGGAATTCCCCACAACATACCGACGTGCGTACGTGGCTCGCATACCTCGCACAACGGTCGATTGCCGATGTGAGCGGACGGCTGGGAGCTTCGGGACTACTCCAGCGCCAAACCCCAAAAGTCCTCAAGCGCAAACAACCCCGCTATTTTTCCACCGATTTCAGCCGGGCCATGTGGCCCGCGACGCGGCTGCGGCTGTCCCTGGTCAGGTGTGAGCCGCTGTCGCCGCAGGACATGGCGCTGGCGACCCTGATGGACGCGTGCGACCTGACCGACACCGTGCTCGACGACCCGGCCGACCGGCGGGTGGCCCGCCAGTACCTCACCACGCTGATGGCCGCGATGCCCCCGCCGTTGCGCGACCTGAGCCGCCAGGTCCGCGCCGCCGTGGGCGACGCCGTGCTGACGTACCGCATCTGACCCGCCCTTCTCACCCCCCAGAAAGGAACACGATGCGTACCGCCAAATCCGCCGTCAAGCCCGACCCGATCTCCGGTGCCCTCGCCGCCGACCGGCTCGGCGCGCCTTCGGTCGTCTATTTCGTCCTGTCCGCCGCGGCGCCGCTCACGGTCGTCGCGGGTGTGGTCACCACCGCGTACGCGATCACTGAGATCACCGGCCTGCCGATCGCGTTCCTGGTGGTGGGGGTCGTGCTGGCGGTGTTCGCCGTCGGGTACGTGGCGATGGCCAGGCGCATGGCGAACGCCGGCGCGTTCTACACCTACGTCGCCCGGGGGCTCGGCCGGCCGGCGGGTATCGCGGCCGCCTGGATGGCGCTGATCGCGTACAACGCGCTGCAGGTGGGGTTGTACGGCGCGTTCGGCGCGGCGACGACGCCGCTGATCGAGCGCTGGTTCGGCGTCACGCCGCCCTGGTGGGTGGTGTCGCTGATCGCCTGGGCGCTGGTGGCGGCGCTGGGCGTGATGCGGGTGGACCTCAACGGCCGGCTGCTGGCCGTCCTGCTCACCGCCGAGGTGGCGGTCATCCTGCTGTTCGACTTCGCCGATCTGATCAACCCGGCCCCCTCGGGCTTCTCGATGGAGACGCTGGCGCCGGGCGCGCTGTTCACCGACGGCGTGGGGGCGCTGCTGGTGATCGCGACGCTGGGGTTCGTGGGGTTCGAGTCGTCCGTGGTGTTCTCCGAGGAAAGCCGCGAGCCCCGGCGTACGGTGCCGCTGGCGACGTACTCGGCGGTGGCGATCATCGCCTGCCTGTACGCGCTGTCGTCCTGGGCGATGACGGTCGCCACCGGCCCGGCCGACATCGTGGCCACGGCGCAGCGCGACCAGGCCGACACCATCTTCCTGCTCGCCCAGCAACACCTTGGGGCGACGGTCGTCGACATCGCCAGGGTGCTCTTCGCCACCAGCGTGTTCGCGGCGATGATCTCCTTCCACAACACCACCGCCCGCTACTTCTTCGCGCTCGGGCGCGAGCGGGTGCTGCCCGCCGCGTTCGGCCGCACGCGGGCGCGCAGCGGGGCGCCCAAGACCGGCTCGATCGCCCAGAGCGTGCTGGGCCTGGCGGTCATCGTGGTCTACGCGGTGCTCGGGCTCGATCCGCTGGTGCACCTGTTCTTCTACGGTGGCTCGTTCGGCGGCTTCGGAGTGCTGCTGTTGATCTTCGTGACGTCGATCGCGGTCATCGCCTTCTTCCTGCGCGAGCCCAGCGGCGAGACGCTCGGGCGGCGGCTGATCGCGCCCGTGCCCGCCGCGATCGCGCTGGCCGTGATGGTGTGGCTGGCGCTGGACAACTTCGCGACGCTGCTGGGCGTGCCCGAGGGCGATCCGCTGGCCTGGCTCCTGCCCGCGGTCTACGGCGTCGCCGCGGTCGTCGGCGTGATCTGGGCGCTTGTGCTGCGCGCCGGGCAGCCCGCGGTCTACTCTCTGGTCGGGATGGGCGCCAAGGCGGCCGCCGCCCAGGACACCGTCTGACCGAGAGGAGACCCCGGGCCATGGGAGAGACCTTCACGATGCGGCCGGACGTGCGGCAGGCGACGGCCGCGGATGTCCCGCAGGTCGCCGAGCTCATCGCGACCGCCTTCGCCCAGCTCAAGGTGGTGAGCTACCTCGTGCCCGAGCGAAGGGTGCGACACAAGATCCTCACCGCGAACTTCCAGATCTTCGTGGACCACGCGATCGAGCACGGCGAGGTCCACCTCCTGGACGACGGCCACGCGGCCGCGGTGTGGTTCCCCCGCACCGCGCCGCTGCCCGCCCCTGCCGACTACGACCGCCGCCTGGCCGAGATCACCGGCGAGTGGTGCGACCGGTTCCGGGTGCTCGACGACCTGTTCGACGAGCACCATCCGGCGGAGCCGCACCACTACCTGGCGTTCCTGGCCGTGCACCCCGACCACCAGAACCAGGGGCTCGGCTCCGCCCTGCTGCGCCACCACCACGGCAGGCTGGGCGGCGCGCCCGCGTACCTGGAGGCCAGCAGCACGGGCAGCCGAGACCTGTACATGCGGCACGGCTACCAGGCGCGCGAGCCGTTCACGCTCCCCGACGGGACGCTGTTCTGGCCCATGTGGCGACCCGGAAACGCGTGACGAAGGCCCCGCCGCTGCGGGGGCGGGGCGGCGGGGCCTTCTGGCGGGGGGACCGTCACAGGCCGGTCAGTTTGATCCTGACCACGTACTCGTACCTCGTCGGCTGCCTCCCCGCGAGGGTCTCCGTCACGATCTCGGTCTCGTTCCTGTCCAGCCCGGCGCAGGTCGAGCCGCGAGCGACGACGGATCCGAGGTTGTCGCCCGCGCCCCAGGCCGGGCCCTCGGTCTCGCGCAGGCTGAAGCGCACGTCGTCGTGGCGCGAGATGATCGCGACCGGGTGCTCGAAGTCGGCGGGGTCCCCGTCCCCGCCGGCCCTCATGGGGTAGTACTTGGCGTCGAATCGGGGGAACAGATTCCCCTCGACTCTGAAGCGGAGCTCGTCCCGGCCGTCCCGGTCCGCCACGCTGCCCGCGTCGATGTCGTACAGAGTCACGCGGCACGACGCGGCCGCGGCGGCGGCCGGGGTCGCGGTCAAGACCGCCGGCGTGATCAGTCCCCCTGCCACCGCGAGCGCGGCGATCGTCTTACGAGAGTGCATGCAGTTCCTCCCCGTATACCGGCGCCTCGCGACCTTCGCGAAACGCGGGATCAGGGTGGGGGAGGCATCGTGAGCGCACCGTTAGATCGCAGGTCAGTAGCACAGAGCACACGATCCCGGTAACGCCGGGCACAGGCGGACGCACGGCCGGCGCATAGCCTGCTTCAGGTATGGGAGACTCCCTTACCCTGCTGCTGCTCGGCACTCCGGAGCTGGCCGTCGGAGGGGCGCCCCTGGGGATCCGCTCCGCCAAGACCCGGGCTCTCCTCTGCTACCTCGCCACCACGCCCGGCGCCCGCTCACGGGCGGAGCTCGCGACGCTGTTGTGGGGTGAGCGCCCCGACGCCAACGCCCGCGGCAGCCTGCGACTGGCGCTGTCCGAGCTGCGCAGGGAAGTGGGCGACTGGCTCGACATCACCCGCGACCACGTCGCCTTCCGCGCCGACGACGCCTGCTTCGTGGACTACCGGCAGCTCAAGTGCGCCCCGACGGTGGCCGGGGCGCTTCGGCTGTGGCGCGGGGAGTTCCTCGACGGCCTCTGCTTCGGCGACGCGCCCGCCTTCGCCGGGTGGCTGGATTCGGAGCGGCGGCGGGCCCGGCTGCTCCTGCGGGAGCTGCTCGTCGGCGCCGGTGCTTCGGGTTCCGCGCACGTCGTACGGCTGGCCAGGATCGTGACGGAGCTGGACCCGTACGACGAGGAGGCCCACCGGCTGCTGATCACCTCCTTGGCCCGGACCGGCAACCGGGCCGCCGCGCTGGCCTCCTACGAGGAGCTACGCAACCGGCTGGCCCGCGAGCTGGGCGTCGATCCCGCGCCCGAGACGCGCGCCCTCAGACAGGACCTCGTCCCCAAGCCGGTGGCGGCCCGCCGCGCCGCCCTGCCCGTCCCCAGCTCGGAGCTGATCGGCAGGGAGGGCGATCTCCAGCGCGTCCGGTCCTCGCTGTCCCGCGAACGCCTCGTCACCCTGCTGGGCCCGGGCGGAGTCGGCAAGACTCGCCTCGCCATCGCCGCGGCCGAGACCGCCGAGCTCGACGCCGCGTTCGTCTCCTTCGCAGGCGTGCGGCCGGAAGCGGCCGTGACCACGCTCGCCCGCCGCCTCGGCGTGGATCTCTCACCGCCCCGCCCCGCCGTGGAGCTACTGCCGGCCGCCCTCACCGACCGCTCCTGCCTGCTCGTGCTCGACAACCTCGAGCACCTGCCCTCCTTCGACCCGGTGATCGGCGAGATCCTGCGTGCCGCCCCCGGCGTCCGCGTGCTGGCGACCAGCCGGCGGCGGCTGGAGCTGCCCGGCCAGCTGATCGTCCCCGTGGAGGGCCTGCCAGGACCGGCCGCCGAGGCTCTTTTCGGCGCGCGGGCGCTGAAGGCACAGCCGGCGTTCGACCCCGGTCGCGAGGCTCCGCTGGTGGCCGCGATCTGTGCCGCGACCGGCGGGCTCCCCTTGGCGATCGAGCTGGCGGCCAGCCTGCTGCGCGCCGTGCCCTGTGCCGACCTGGCCGAACGTCTCGGCGTGGACCCGGCTCTGCTCTACACCGCCGGGCCCGCCGCCCGCTCCCGGCACGCGAGCATGCGCACGGTCTTCGAGACGTCCTGGCGCCTGCTGGACCCGGCGGCGCAGGAGGCGCTCGCCGCGCTGTCGGTGTTCGGCGGCGGCTGCACGCTGGGCGCGGCCGTGGAGGTCGCAGGGGTCGGTGCGGACGTGCTGGTCCGCCTGGTGGATCACAGTATGATCCAGCTCACCTCGTCCGGCCGGTACGTCCTCCACCCCCTCATCCAGCAGCTCGCCGCCGCCCACCTGCGGGATCCCCAGGTACGGGAGCGGCACGCCCGCCACTTCGCCTGTCTTCTCGACCAGCACGCCACGGCGCTCCAGGACGGATCGGACGCCGAGGTCACCCGCGTGCTGGGCGCCGAGATGGACAACATCCGGCTCGCCTGGCCGGTGTCCGGGCAGGCTCGCTTCCTGGACCACTACTGGACGCTGTGCCTGCGCCTACGCCTGTACGAGGAGTCGGCGGCGATCGTCCGGCAGCACCTCGCCCGTACCTCCGAGGTCCCGCACCTGCGTGCCCGCCGGCTGAGGATGGCGGCGGTGAGCGAGCACCAGCTCGCCAGGGAACGCCAGGCCACCCGCCTGGCCACGGAAGCGCTCGACGTCCTCGGCGATCCGCTGCCGGCGTCTCCCACCGGCCTCGCGGTCGCGCTCCTTGCCGCCGCCGCCCGGCAGGCCGCGCACCGCCTCCTGCCCGGCCGGCGTACGGACGCCGCCGCCGAGGCCGCGCAGGCCCTGGCGTTGCTGGCCAGGATCGCCTATCACCAGCAGGACCTTCCGACGATGCTGACGGCCTCGCTCCGCCAGCTCAATGCCGCCGAGCGGACGACCGGCCCCGCGCTGAAGGCCGAGGCCTACGCATACTTCGCCACTGCCGCCCGCATCGCCGGACGCCACCGCCTGGCCGCCCGCTACGGCCTGCTCGCGGACCAGGCCCTGGCGAGCGTCGAGCACCCCTCCGACGCCGTGAACCGGGCCCGGCTGGCCCGCGGGATCGACCAGTTGTACGCGGGCGCGTTCGAGGACGCCCGCCGGTCGCTCACCGAGGGACGCGCCAGGACGCTCGACCCGCGGATGGCGGAGAGCTGCGTGGGCATGCTCGCCGAGACGGCGCTGTGGCGGGGGGACTTCGCGGCGGCCGCAGAGCTGTTCGCCGAGACTGAGGAGCTGGCGGTCGCGCGGGTGGGCGGGGACGACATCGGCCGCCACTGGTGCCTGATGGGCCGGGCGGAGGCGCTGCTTCGGCTGGACGGGGTGCCGGTGGAGCAGATCAGGGAGGTGGTGGCGGGCGCCCGCGCCTCGGTGAACCGCCGCCGCACGCACGAGAAGGAGCTCGGGCTCCGCGACGGGCCCGGCATGCGCACGATCCAGGACCTCCGCCTGCTCACCGCCTCCACCCGCCTCGCTCTCCGCGCCGCGGCGACTCCCCTCCCGCCCCCCGCCCTCCTGAACCCGCCGGCCCCCGGCACGCGCCGCGCCGTGCGGCGGAAGCCGGGCGACGACGGCCAGACTCTCGCCGCACGTCGTCGAGAGCCGGGCGACGACGGCCAGGCCGGCGCGCAGAGGGCCCTGGCCGAAGCGCTCGCTCTGGCGGCGCGGCTGCCGTCGGCGCAACCCGGCATGCTGGAGTGCTGGACCGGCCTCGCCGAGCTGCTCTGGAGCACCGGCGCCGTCGCGGCCGACCAGCCCGGATCCCGCGGCCGATCACCCGTCCGCCCGCACCGGGCGACCGCGCGCCTCCTGCACGCCCACCTCTCCCGATACGTGTCCCGCAACCCGGGCACCGCCGCCCGGATCGGCTGGGCGCGTGCCCTGGTGCTGGCCGCCGCGGGCAGGCGGAAGGCGGCCCTTCGCGCGGCCGAGCAGGCGATGAGCGACGCCGAACGCCTGGCCGCACCGTACGACCACCACCGGGCGGAGGAGCTGACCCGCCTCCTCCGCGATGAACGTTTCACCGGCTTCGAGGGCCGATAGTGCGCAAGCCGTTGACGGGGCGCCGACGGGAAAGGAGGATCGGATCGCTCTGTTTTGGGAGCGCTCCCAACCCCCCGAAGGACCTCCATGACCCGATGCCGGGCCGCCTTACTGGCCCTCCTCACCATGGTCGCCCTGTCCTCCGCCACGACCGCGCAGGCCGCGGACGAGGGACCCGAGCAGATCGTGAACGGCACCTTCGACACCGGAACCGCCCCCTGGTGGGGCACCGCCAACGTCACCCTCACCGTCGCCGACGGACGGCTCTGCGCCGACATCCCCGGCGGCACGGCCAACCCGTGGGACGTCATCATCGGCCAGAACGACATCCCACTGGTGGAAGGCGAGACGTACGCCTACAGATTCTTCGCCTCCGCGACCCCCGCCAAGGTCGGCAGGGCCCTGATCCAGCTCCCCGTGGACCCGTGGACCCAGTATCTGTCGGCCGCGCCGGACATGAGCGTCTCGGGCAACAGCTACTCCTACACGTTCACCGCGCCCGTGTCGCTGCCGAACTCGCAGGTCGTCTTCCAGCTGGGAGGCAGCGCCGAGCCCTGGAGGTTCTGCATGGACGACGTGTCGCTCAAGGGCGGCGCGGAGCCCGAGGTCTACGAGCCCGACACGGGCCCGCGCGTACGCGTGAACATGGTCGGCTACCTGCCCTCCGGCCCCAAGAAGGCCACCGTGGTCACCACTGCCACCACGCCGCTGGACTGGGAGCTCAAGAACGCCGCCAAGGAGACCGTCGCCCAGGGCAGGACCACCCCGAGAGGCGTGGACTCCAGCTCGGGGCAGAACGTCCACACGCTCGACTTCGGCTCGTTCCGCAAGCCGGGCCAGGACTACACGATCACGGCGGACGGCGAGACGAGCCGGCCGTTCGACATCGGCGCCGACATCTATGACCAGCTGCCGGCCGACGCGCTGAAGTTCTACTACACCCAGCGCAGCGGCATCGAGATCCTCGACAGCCTGCGGCCGGGCTACGGCCGGCCCGCCGGCCACGTCGGCGTGGCTCCCAACCTGGGCGACGTCGAGGTGCCCTGCCAGCCGGGCGTCTGCGACTACACGCTGAACGTCAAGGGCGGCTGGTACGACGCCGGCGACCACGGCAAGTACGTCGTCAACGGCGGCATCTCGGTCTACCAGCTCATGGCCACGTACGAACGGGACAAGGCGGCCTTCAAGGATGGCCAGCTGAACATCCCCGAGAGCGGCAACGGAAGGCCCGACATCCTGGACGAGGCCCGCTGGGAGCAGGAGTTCCTGCTGAGCATGCAGGTGCCGGACGGCAAGCCGTTCGCCGGGATGGCGCACCACAAGATCCACGACCGTAACTGGACCGGCCTGCCGCTGCTGCCGCACCTCGACCCGCAGCCGCGCGAGCTGCACCCGACCTCGACGGCCGCCACGCTCAACCTGGCCGCGACGGCGGCGCAGGCGGCCCGGCTGTTCGCCCCGTACGACGCCGAGTTCGCCGCCAGGAACCTCAAGGCGGCCCGCAAGGCGTGGGCGGCCGCCAAGGCCAACCCGGCCAGGTACGCCGATCCCAACGACGGCACCGGCGGCGGCCCCTACAACGACGACAACGTGACCGACGAGTTCTACTGGGCGGCCGCGGAGCTGTACATCACCACGGGCGAGAAGGAGTTCAGGGACTTCGTGCTGGCCTCGCCGCACCACACCGGCGACATCTGGCGCGAGCGCGGCTTCGACTGGGGCAACACCGCCCAGCTCGGCCGCCTCGACCTGGCGACCGTGCCCAACGGGCTGCCCGACCGGGCCCGGGTGCGGCAGTCGGTGATCGAAGGGGCCGAGAAGTATCTGGCGATCCAGAAGGCGCACCCGTACGGGCTCCCGTACAACCCGCCGGACTTCGACTGGGGCTCCAGCCACCTGGTGCTCAACAACATGGTGGTCATGGCCACGGCGTACGACCTGACCGGCCAGGAGAGATACCGGGCCGCCGTACGCGAGGGCATGGACTACATCCTGGGCCGCAACGCGCTCAACCAGTCGTACGTGACCGGCTACGGCGAGGTGGCCTCGAAGAACCAGCACAGCCGCTGGTACGCCCGCCAGCTCGACCCCGCGCTGCCCAACCCGCCGCGCGGCACGCTGGCCGGCGGCCCCAACTCCCACATCCAGGACCCGCTCGCGCAGCGACTGCTGCGCGGCTGCAAGCCGCAGTTCTGCTACATCGACCACATCGAGTCCTGGGCGACGAACGAGCTGACCATCAACTGGAACGCGCCGCTGGCCTGGGTCTCGGCCTTCCTGGCCGACAAGAGCGAGCGGTCGGACTGCCGGGTCCGCTACTCGGCCCGCGGCTCGGGCACGTTCACCGGCCAGGTCGTGATCGAGAACACCGGCAAGCGCACCGTGAACGGCTGGACCCTGCGGTGGTCGTTCCTGAGCGGCCAGCGGGTGCGGCACGGCCTGGGCGCGGCGCTCTCGCAGTCCGGCTCGGTGGTGACGGCCAAGGGCCACAACCAGATCAAGCCGGGCAGGTCCGTGACGTTCGGCTTCCTCGCCACCAACCCGTGGGGGCCGAATCCGGCGCCCGAGGTGTTCCACCTGAACGGCGACCGGTGTAAGTGATCCAGCGTGCCCGGCGGCCTTCTGAAGGCCGCCGGGCATTGCCGACGCTCCGTTCAACGGAATACTGTCGGCGTCATGCCGAGGGGAACGTCAGAAGTCAGCGAGCCGATGTACTTCGTGCTCGCCGCCCTGCGCGCGGAGCCGCTGCACGGACACGCGATCAGCAAGGCGGTCAAGGAACTGTCGGGGGGCCGGGTCCAGCCGTCGGTCGGCACCCTCTACGGCATCCTGGAACGCCTCAACGAGCGCGGCGTGATCCAGGTGGACCGTGAAGAGGTCGTCAACGGCCGCAACCGGCGCTACTTCCGGATCACCGACGACGGCCGCGCCCTCGTGGAGGCCGAGGCGCGGCGCATGCAGGCGGCCGCCGCCCTCGTCCTGAGACCGGCGGGTTCATGACGGCCATCGACCCGGCCCCCGACGCTTCTTACACCCACCGGTGAGCGCGACCACGACGCCGGGCGCGCGAGTCGCGACCGCGCTCCTGGCCTTGGCGTCCTCTGCGGGGGCGCCGCCGCCTCCGCGGACCCGGCACTCGACCGCAGACATCGGATCGAGAAGATCAAGGCCAGGCTGCATGGAGGAGAAGGGCTTCAGGTACGTCCCCTACGTGAGGCCTGAGGCCCGGCAGAGCGAGGAGGAGCGCCTGCGTGCCGCGGGCGACTACGCGGCGATGCGGGTCCACCGCGCGTTCTTCGGGTTCGGCGTGTTCTCGGTGTACGTCCGCGGCAGAGCGCCGGTGGAACCGTCGGCCGACCCCAATGACAAGATCACCCAGGATCGGCCCGAGGGCTACCGAGCGGCGCTGAACGCGGCCATGGCCGCCTGTCTCGAGGAAAAGGGATACGAGGTCGCGGACGCCACGCCCGTCGCCCTCTCCACGCGTGGCCGGGAGGCGTTCGCCGATCTGGACACCCGGCTGGGCGGAGCCGAGCCCCCACCGATGGAGGAGGGCGAGCTCTTCATCACCATCGACTGGAAGGTCCTCACGTACGAGGAGGCCAAGCCCCACCTGGGCCAGGAGATCAAGGCCGCGCTGGACGACCTCGAGTGCGGCGGGGAGTTCTATCCCGCGTACCAGCCGCGCGAGAACGCGATCGAGCGGCGAACCTACGACAGGTACGGCACGACGCCCTTCCCGTGGGCGTCCGAGGAGGCATGAGGAGGATCTGGCCAGTCGTGCTCCTGCCGGTGCTCGTCCTGGCCCCTGAGCGCCGCCGCGCCACAGGCCGTGGCCGAAGTTCTGGGCGCCGGACTGAGACCATTGACCGGAAGCGCGCGGCGGAATTATGTTCGGTCGTCCGCCGTCTCGTGCCACGCCCGCATCGCGAAGGAGCCTCCGTGAACCTTCCCCCGACCGGACGGACCGCCGAGGAGCTGCTGGCCGAGGTGGCCAGGCTCAAGGAGCACGACTTACCGGTGCGCGGCGGACAGGTGACCGCCTACGTCTACGACACGGGGCGGGCCGAGGTCAACGACGCGGCGGCGCGGGCGTACTTCGAGATGCTGGAGGTCAACTGCCTCGATCCGACCGCGTTCCCGAGCGTGGTGGAGATGGAGCGGCAGGTGGTCGGCGCCGTGGCCGACGAGCTCGGCGGCGGCCACGGGATCTTCACCAGCGGCGGCACAGAGTCGATCATGCTGGCGGTGAAGGCGGCCCGCGACATGGGCAGGCGCGGCCGTCCCGACACCGGCCGTCCCGATGTCGACCGACCCCACACCGGCCGTCCCAACATCGTCGTCCCGGTCACCGCCCACCCCGCCTTCCACAAGGCCGCGCACTACCTGGGCGTCGAGGTCACGGCCGTGCCGGTGGACCTGGAGACGTACCGGGTGCGGGCGCCGGACGTCGCGGCCGCCATCGACGACGACACCATCCTCGTCGTCGCCTCCGCGCCCTCCTACCCGCAGGGCGTGATCGACCCGATCGAGGAGGTCGCCGCCTTGGCCGCGGCGGCGGGTGTGCCGTGCCACGTGGACGCGTGCGTCGGCGGGTGGCTGCTCCCGTGGCTGCGCGCGGCCGGGGCGGCGGTCCCGCCGTTCGACCTGTCCGTGCCCGGCGTCACGTCGATCTCCTGCGACCTCCACAAGTTCGGGTACGCCCCCAAGGGCGCCTCGGTCGTGCTCTTCGCCGATCCCGCGATGCGGCGCAAGGCGTACTTCGCCTCGGCGGCCTGGCCCGGGTACACGATCATCAACGCGACCGTGCAGAGCTCCAGGTCGGCGGGCCCGCTCGGCGGCGCCTGGGCCACCCTGCAGGCGCTCGGGAGAGAGGGCTACCTGGAGCTGGGCCGCGCCACGCTGGAGGCGACGCGGCGGCTGCGCGAGGGCATCGCGGCGATCCCCGGGCTGCGGGTGCTGGGGGAGCCGGAGTCGGCGCTGGTGGCGTTCGCCGGGGACGGGATCGACGTGTTCGTACTGGCGGACGAGGCGCGGGGGCGGGGCTGGTTCCTGCAGCCGCAGCTGTCGTACGCGGGCATCCCGGCCAACCTGCACATCACGGTCACCGGCGTGACGCTGGCCGGGGTCGAGGCCATGCTGAAGGTGATCGCCGACTCGGCCGCGGCCGCCCGGGAACGCGGCCCCGCCCTGCTCCCCGAAGGCCTGGTCGAGCTGGTGGCCGACATGGACCTGGAGGCGCTCGACGACGCGACCTTCGCCGAGCTGGCCGCCTCCGTGGGGGTGGACCTGCGGCAGGGGGCGGGCCAGCCGCAGATGGCGGTGGTCAACGCGGTGCTGGACGCGCTGCCCGCGGCGAGCAGGGAAGCCGTGCTGGTGCGCTTCCTGTCGGTCGTCTACGGCTCATAGGGCGGGCGACGGACACCTCGAGGCCGCGGCAGTCCCGGCCCATGCCGCCTCGTCCAGGCCCTAGGTGGCCGAGATGATGGCCAGGCCCAGGCACATCTCGTCGCTGGTGCCGTCGCCCCACACGACGTACCGCGGCGGCAGCTTCTGGAGCTGCGGCAGTTGCGCGCGCAGGCCGGCGTCGTGCGTGCACGTCACCCGTACCACGTCGCCTTTCTCGAGCTGCACGGGTTCGGGAAGCACGCGGAGAGACTGGTCGTCGAAGTCGTAGTCGGGCACGTCCAGGATCGTGCGGGCCTTCGGCGTGCCGGGGTTCAGCTCCATCTTGATGGCCCGGCCGAGCAGGTGCATGTGGCCGGCCGTGGCGTGGACCACGGCGGGGCCCTGAACGGGCAGGTCGCAGTGCTGCGTCGGCCCCGGCTCGACCGGGCCGCAGAACTGGGCCAGCTCGGCCGACTGCTGCTCGATCTCCCTGCCGAACCGCTTGCTGACGTCCTTCACGGCCTCCTCCCGGTCGCACAGCGGGCCGGACTCCTTCGGCGTGCAGGGCAGCTCGACCGGCGCGGGGAACTGCGCGGTCTCCAGCGGCGTCAGCGTCTGGTCGGTGACCCGCAGCCGGATCCCCGAGCGGTCGGTGCCCGGCTTGCCGTCCACGCCGAGCAGGTTGTAATGGACCTGCATGACGAGCTGGCTGCCCGACGGCAGCTGGTAGCCGTACTTCGGGTTGATGAGGGTCTCGTTCGTGCCGGGGGCCCAGTGGGCCACCCATGACGCCTCGTCGATGCCCGAGTCGCCGAAGCAGGTCCAGCCCTGGCCGGGGGCTTCGGCGTCCAGCTTGCGGGCCTGCGCGGCCTGCTCGGGGCCGAGCCTGAAGAAGATCGCGTGGTGGACGAGGTCGACGTTCTGGGGCTGGAACTGGGCGCCGGTGAGGAACACCTGGCTCGCCAGCTTCGGGTCGATGAGGAAGCAACGGTAGTCGTCCGTGCCGCCGTTGGGCGGCCCCGGCGTGTACGGCTCCGCCATCGTCAGGCTCACGAACCGTTCGCCGGCCCGCAGCGGGGCCGCCGCGGGCGTGGACGTGGTGGCATGGCCGCCGTGACCTTCGTGGCCTGCCGGGGCGGCGGGAGCGGCCGCGCCGCAAGAGGCGAGCAGGACGACCGCGAGGAGCAAGGCGGCTGCCTGGGCGAGTCGGTTCATGGCTTCCACCCTCGCCCACCGCCGGCGTCCGGGCATCCTTCCGGGGGACGTTTCACGGTCGTCCCGTGGGATGACCCAGGTCTACGACCTGGGTCGCGCTACTCCGCCAGTTCCTCCAGCCGTTGCCGGGCGAACGAGCTGATCTCCTCGTCTTCGGCGGTGGCCGCGTGCTGCAGGAGGTTCGTGTCGTCCTCGTCGGACAGGTGCGCGGCGGCCGCCGCGGCGAACAGCCGGGCCACCGGATCGGGCCCTTCGAGCCGGGCGAGGACGTCCCGCGGGTCGGGCTCCTCCTCGCCGTCCAAGCGGATCAACCACTCGGCCAGCTCTTTGACCTCGCCCGGCTCCAGGGCCGCCGCCCCGGCCGCAAGCTGGTCGTCCGCGGCCTCGGCCAGGAACTCGAGGACCTTCCAGCGGACGGCTCTCTCGGGATCCCGGCTCAGGTTCATGACCTGCGCGATGACGGGCCCGTGCGCGCTGTCGGCGCTCAACAGCACGATCTCGATCGCGAAGTACCGAACGCGGGGAAGCGGGTGGGCGAGCAGGGCCGGAACCTCGTCCAGCAGCGGGGCGGCGCGCTCTCCCAGCTCCGACAGCAGCCAGGTCCCCGTCTTGACGGCCGCGTCGTCACCGCTGCGGAGGAGCGTCCGGAGGTTCTCGACGGGGTAGCCCGCATACAGCTCACTCAGCAGGTCGTTGGCCGCCGGGCCCACGACGTCGTCGTCGGCCGAATGCGTGCGGATGCGCTCTACCAGGCCATCGCCTGCTTGCGTCTGCATCTACTGTTGTCCACCCCATCTCCTCTGCATGTCCTCCCGGATCCTCCTGAGGGCGTCCCTCTCCATATTGATCCGGGTCCTGTGCCCGGCCTCCTCGCCGAGAACCCTCTGCTCGTTTTCTCTTCTGCTGATGCTCTTCAGCAGTTCCCGCTGGACCTGCTCCGCCTGCTCTTTCGTCATGCCCCTGGTGTCGCGGGGAAGGTCGCCGTGGATTTTTCCTGACGAGTCCCGGCGGAACAGGCCCCTGCCGCCCCCGCCCCCGCCGCCGCCCCCACCGCCGCGGCGGCCTCCGCCGCCACGACGGCTGTTGCCGCCTCTTCGCGCATTGTTGTTGTTGCGGCCCATCTGGGCCATGTAGTCGCGCACGTGGCGGGGGCCGGTCGTCGTCCTCGGGCCGAGCGCCGCCGGGCGCAGGGGCACGCTGCGACCGCTCGCCCCGGCGAGCGCCGGACTGAATCCGGGGCCCCCCGGGCGGCGCAGGTTCTCCAGGATCCGGCGCATCGGGTCTGTGACCCGCTGCCTCAGCATGGGGGCCAGCACCTTGCCGGTGCCCTCGCTGCCCTCACGCAGGATCCTGCCGACGGCCTGGCGGCGCATGAGGATGCGCGCTGTGATGGCCGCACCGGCGGCCGCGCCGCCGAACAGCATCAATCGGTGGATGTCGATCAAAGTGGCCGCCGCCTGCGTCGCCGAGGCGACCTTCACCGCGGACACCACGGAGGCGCCGCCGTCGAGGAACGCGGGCGACATCCGCATCGCGGTGGCGGCCTGAGTGAGATGGGTCGCCGAGCCCGCGTTCCAGTGCCCGCTCATGGCGGCGGCCGAGTCGCCTCGGTAGACCTGCTGCGTGTTGCGGACGGCCAGGGCGGCCTTTTCGGCCTCGGAGATCACGTTGGCGCGCGCGGTGCGGTCGGCGTTGCCTTCCGCCCTCATCATGTCCTCGTCGATGGACAGCCAGGGACCGAGCATCGGCATGATCCCGGCGAGCTCGGGGGGAAGGGTCAGACCCATACGCGGCCGACGTTCTCGGTGTTCGCGAGCTCGGTGTCGCGCATGTTCCTCGTCGCGGTGTGCAGGCCGTCGCCGGTCGTGGCGATCTCCTCCGACAGGCCGCCGAGCGCGGCGACCATGATCTGCCGGCATTCGGCGTACGCGCTGGTGAACACGGCGAACAGACCGTCGTCGTTCCAGGAGGAGACGCCGTCGCCCTGCTGTCCGTATGCCTGAACGGCGGCCCCGGAGCCCTCACCGTGGGTCCTGATCCGGGAGGCCTCCTGCCCCACCGCCCCCATGGACATCTCAAGTCCCATCATGCCCGGTTACCATACCGTCATATTTCAGGATCATGGCGCGCGTTTCGTTAATGATCACGACATCTGGAGTCAGAGATCCATATCGGATGTGTCTAGACTGTTCACTCCACCCGCTGCCTGCCGGAGTCCTAGATGCCGATACCAGCGCCGGAAGACGACCTCGAATACCTGGAACAGGTCCTTGCCAAGACGCGGCAGACCGTGCGCGGCCTGCGTGCGGCACAGGCCGCGATCATGGACGTGACCGCCCGGGCGGCGAGCAAGGACGGCCTGGTCGAGGCGAGCGCGAACGGCAGCGGCGAGGTGATCGGGCTGCGCATCGACCCGCGGGCGCTGCGGCTCGGCGAGGCCGAGCTCGGCCGGCAGGTGACGGCGGTGCTCCAAGAGGCCCAGCAGGACGCGGTGCGACAGGCCCAGGAGATCGCGAGCAGGGCCATGGCGGACGCCCCCGAGATGCCCCCGCCGCTCGACGAGAGCTTCGTCCGCTCCAGGGTCGAGCAGGTGGCCCGCGATCTTCTCTAGGCTGGAGGCAAGCGTGTACGCCCACGGGATGGACCCCGGCAACATCAGAGACCAGGACCTGGACGAGATCGGCCGGCAGGGAGAGCGCATGCTGGCCTGGCTCGAGACCGCCCAGGAGGAGCTCGACCGGATCGTCGCCGTCGGAAAGGGGCCGTCCGGCCAGGTCAAGGCCGCCGTGGACCCGAACGGCAGGGTCCTGGAGGTCACCTTCGGCCCACGTGCCCTGCGCATGGACAGCAAAACGCTGGCGGAGGAGGTGCTGGCGGCCGTGCGCCTGGGCCGGGAGGAATCCGAACGCCAGGTCCACGACCTCATGCGCGAGGCGCTGCCCGGCTACGACCCCGCCGAGGGCAACGCGCAGATCGGCCGCCTGCTCGGCCTGGACGTCGATTGAGCGCGGCGACGGCGCCGCAGGCAGGGTGACCCCGGCTGGATCAAGGCAGTGCCGCCTCGGCCGATCAGGGCGGCGACTTGGGGAGCGGCGTCTCGACGGGTCACGGCGGTGACCTGAGACGGGCGCCTCGAACGGTCACGGCGGTGACGTGGGCAGGGTCGCCTCGACCTGGAAGCCGCCGTCCTCCATGGGATCCGCCTTCATCGTGCCGCCGGCCAACTCGACCCACTGCCGCACCTCGTACAGGCCCACGCCCTCCTCGCCGACCGCGGGGACCGGCCCGTCCGGCGCGGTGTTGCGCACGCTGATCTGCACGACGCCGGGTAAATACCGCACCTCCACCCTCGCGTCCGCGCCGGGCGCGTGCGCGCGCACGTTCGCCAGGGCCTCCTGCACCACCCGGTACGCCGTCCGCCCCACCGCCCCGGACACGGGCACCGGCGTGCCGGTCACCACCAGCTCCACGGGCACGCCCGCACAGGCGGACTCGGAGACCAGCGACCGCAGGTCCGGCAGCGGGAGACCGAGGTCGAAGCCTTCGCCGGTGCCGCGCCGCAGCAGCGCCACCATGTGGCGCAGCTCGTCCAGTGCCGCGCACGCCGTGGCGCGCAGCTCCTCCGCCACCGCCCTGGTGCGTTCGTCCGCCGAGGTCACCGCCAGCGCCCCGGCCTGCAGCACCATCCGGCTGACCCGGTGGGTGACGACGTCGTGCATCTCGCCGGCCAGCCGCTCGCGCTCCACCCGCTCGGCCCGCTCGTCCAGCGCGTGGTTCAGCCGTGCCCTGGCCTCCGCGTACAGGCCGTACAGCACCGCCAGCGCGATCACCACCTCGGTCCTCAGGACGAGGGGCTCGGCGCCGGGCCACTCGACGAGCAGCAGCACGGCCAGGGCGAGCGTGATCACCGGCAGCCAGCGCAGGATGCCGCGGTGCCGCCCGGCCGGGAACGCCATCGCCGCGTACACCGCGAACACGCACGCCGGTGGCCACACCAGCAGCTCGTCCAGCGGCGGCACGACGGACGGGGCGAGCACGCAGAGCACGGGCAGCCCGATCGCCGTGCCCGCGGTGATCCACGCGACGGTCAGCGGGGCGCGCCGCATCCACAGGACCGGAGCCGCCGCCGCCAGGACAATCGCCAGGACCGGGACCGGGTAACCGGTCGTCAGCGTCAAACCTGCCGCTACCAGGACCGCGACCGCGTCGGCAGGTCGCGGACGGGCACCGTCCACCGGCTCATCGTACGATCACCCGCCCACCCTGCCCAGACTCCAACCTCGCCGACCGCCGCCCATCCGCCCGGTGGCCCTGGCGACCGCCACCCCGCCGCCTATCCGCCCCGGTGGCCCTGGCGACCGACCCTCACGGCCGTGCCGCCCCTCGGCTCCGCCGCCTCCATCGGGGCACCCTGCCACCGGGTCGCGTGCCGTGTGACCACGGCGTCCGGTCCAGCCGTCGGGTCCCTCCCACGGCGCGCCATCACGGGCGTTCGCGGCCCAAGGCCACGGTCGCCACCGACGCTCCACCACCCGACCCGGGGCCGGGCGGGCAGCCGGCGCGGCGGGGCGGGTTCATACCTTGGTGATGCGGACGGCGTCGGCGATGACGTACCCGGTGGTGGAGGTCCAGCGGCTCACTCCGACCACGTTGTACGTCCCCGCAGCCAACTGGTACGTCCCGAGAGTCCGCCACGCCCCACCGCCCGACCGCTGATCGACGTTGACCGTCTGGTTGCCGCCGGAGGCCGCCACGATGTACGGCGTCGCGCTGTTGTACCCGGAGTTGGCCGGATACCACACCTCCACCCGATAGCTGCCCGCACTCGGAATGGCCGCCTGGAACCACGCGGGGTCGCTGGCGGCGACGGGGTCGGCGAAGCGGTAGTCGGTGCCGTGCAGCTGGGTCGAGTACGTGGAGGTCCCCCAGTTCGCGCTGGCGGCGAAGCCGGACCCGGCGTTGTCGATCACCACGCTGAACGAGCCGCCCGAGGACCCGGCGACCTTCCCCGGGCTCGGCGCGCTCTCCTGGTGGGTGCGGTTGAGCGCGGTCACGTAGTAGGTCTGTGTCCCGCTGGCCGTCGTGTCCGTGAACGTCGTCTGCCGGGTCGTCCCGACCAGGTTGCGGGCGTCGGCGAAGAAGCACGGGTCGGCCGTGGACGGAGTGCCGGCGACGCGGTAGACCGCGTACGAGGTGCCGGAGCCCGTCCAGGAGAGCTGCACGCCGTTGGACCCCTGGGTGGCCGAGGTGATCACCGGCGCGGCCGGAGCGGCGGCCGAGCCGCGGGCGGGCGGCAGCGCGGGCTTCGTGTAGTGGGCGCCGACGAGCCTGGTGATGGCGCCGATCCTGTCGGCCTTGACGTCCTTGGCGCTGAAGTACACGTCGCCCACGATCTCCGGGTGCCGCCTGTTGTCGTGCAGGTGGTCGCTGAGCTCGTTCGGGTCCTGCCAGGCGGCTTCCTGGCCGGAGGCGCCCGCGCGGTAGGCGGCCTGGCCGACGACGAGCTGCACGCCGGTGTCCCGTACGACGTCGGACCACCACGCGGTGAGCACCTCGTAGGCGGCGGTGGAGAAGCCGATGTGCCAGTAGATCTGCGGCGCGATGTAGTCGACCCAGCCCTGCTTCACCCACTGCCGGCTGTCGGCGTAGATCGCGTCGTACGACTGCAGCCCGGACGTCCGCGAGCCGAGCGGGTCGGTGCCGGCGTTGCGCCAGATGCCGAACGGGCTGACGCCGAAGGACACGTGCGGCTTGGCCGTGTGGATGCGCTGGTCGAGCTCGCGTACGAGGAGGTTGACGTTGTTGCGCCGCCAGTCGCCGATGTTGCTGAAGCCGCTGCCGTACTGCTGGTAGGTGGCGGAGTCGGGGATGCTCTGGCCGCTGACCGGATAGGGGTAGAAGTAGTCGTCGAGGTGCACGCCGTCCACGTCGTAGCGGGAGACGGCGTCCATGATCGCGTCCTCGATGAAGTCACGTACCGCCGGGATGCCCGGGTTGTAGTAGAGCTTGCCGCCGTAGGCGAAGCGCCAGCCGGGGTTCTGCCGGGCGGGGTGCGAGGAGACCAGCCTGGTGGGGTCGTCGTGGTTGGCGATCCGGTACGGGTTGAACCAGGCGTGGAACTCCAGGTTGCGGGCGTGGGCCTCCCTGACCATGAACGCCAGCGGGTCGTAGCCCGGGTTGCCGCCCTGGGTGCCGGTGAGCCACTGGGACCACGGCTCGTACGGGGAGGGCCAGAACGCGTCGGCGGTCGGCCTGATCTGCACGACCACGGCGTTCATGCGCTTGGCGACGGCCAGATCCAGCCAGGCGCGGAACTCGGTCTGCTGCGCCGACACGCTGAGCCCGGTGCGGCTGGGCCAGTCGATGTTCGCGACGGACGAGATCCATATCGCCCTGAACTGACGCTTGGGGGTCGCGGGATCGGTCGAGCAGGCTGCGGCGGCCGAAGCGGTGGGGGTGGAGATGACGAGTGCGGCGGTTAACGCCGCCAGGACGGTACGCAGAAGCGCGGTCACGAAGGGAAGTTTCAGCGCATCCGCATCAAAGCGCAATAGTCTTCACAAAACTGGGAGGCGGAAAGTTTCACCTAACAGTCGAGTAATGTCAATTATCGACATTCAGTCAAATCCTGCCGTACGGTGGGGCCGCGCTTAGCGGTCCACCGGAGGCAGCGGTTTTCCGCGCCTACGGTGCGCCCGTCACCCCTGTGAACGAGGAGCACCCATGGCATTCGCCCGCACGCGATTAGTAGCCCTCGCCACCTCCATCCTCGCCGTCCTCCTCATCGCCGCAGGCCAGCCCGCCGTCGCGGCCCAGGCCAAGGACGGCCCACTCGTCGCCGCGTTCGCCAAGGCGGCCGCCGAGTACGACGTGCCCCGCGACCTGCTGGTCGCCCTCGCCTACGCCGAGACCCACCTCGACGGCCACAACGGCGAGCCCAGCGCCAGCGGCGGCTACGGCATGATGCACCTGGTCAGCAACCCGACCAACCACTCGCTGGAGAAGGCCGCCGAGCTCACCAAGCTCCCGGTCGAGAAACTGCGCAAGGACGACGAGGCCAACATCCTCGGCGGCGCCGCCGTCCTGCGCTCCCACGCCGACGCGCTCGGCCTCGACGAGGCAGCCAGGAAGGACCTCGGCCGCTGGTACCAGGCCGTGGCCAAGTACGGCGCCGCCACCTCGCCCGAACTGGCCCGCCTGTACGCCGACGCCGTGTACGAGCAGCTCGGGCTCGGCCTCGACATCCGCGGCGTGCAGGTGAAGCCGCAGGAGGTCACCGCCGACCGCGGCGAGCTCGGCAAGGCCCGCGACCTCAACGCGCGGGCAGAGGTCGCCAGCCCCGACTACCCGCCGGCCGCCTGGGTGCCGGCGTACTCCGGCAACTACCGCGTCGCCAACCGCGAGTCCGACTACAACATCGACCGCGTCGTCATCCACGTCACGCAGGGCTCGTACGCCGGAACGATCTCCTGGTTCCAGAACCCCAGCGCCAACGTCTCGGCTCACTACGTGATCAAGTCCTCCAACGGCGCCATCACCCAGATGGTGCGGGACAAGGACGTCGCCTGGCACGCGGGCAACTCGACCTACAACAACCGGTCCATCGGGATCGAGCACGAGGGATGGGTCGACGACGCCTCGTGGTTCACCGACGCGATGTACCGCGCCTCCGCGGCCCTGACCAAGCACCTGTGCGACAAGTACGGCATCCCGAAGACCCGTACCGGCATCATCGGCCACAATGAGGTCCCCGGCGCGACCCACACCGACCCCGGCCGGCACTGGAACTGGACCACGTTCATGAACTACGTGACCGGCGGCGGCACCCCGACGTGGCAGACCACGGTCGACAACGCCACCTCCGGCCAGTTCACCGCCAGCGCCAACTGGGGCACCTCCACCTACTCCAGCCAGCGCTACGGCGCCGACTACCGCTTCGCCGGCCCGGTCGCCGCCAGCGACCCGGCGTGGTACTCGGCCACGATCCCCAGCGCGGGAACCTACCAGGTCGAGGTCTGGTATCCGGCGGATGCCGGATACAACAGCTCGGCGCCGTACATCGTGGCGGCGTCGGGCGGGAATCAGACCGTCTACGTCGACCAGCGGTCCGGAGGCGGAGCCTGGCGTAGCATCGGCACGTTCTCGCTCAACGCCGGCACGTACAACGTGGTCGGTGTGAGCCGCTGGACCTCAGGCACGGGCTACGTCGTCGCCGACGCCGTCCGTATCAGCCGCGTCTGAGTTCCCCGTACGGCCCGCGTCCGCTCTGGCGGGGGGCGCGGGCCGTACCCTGCTCGACGGCGACGGGCCCGTCGCTCTCCCACCGGCTGAGCGCCGCCCGATGCCCGACCTGGGCGCCGGTGCCCGGGTCGATCTGGAAGGCGCCGAACAACGTGGTGGTTTCCAAGGCACCGGCGACCGACCACAGCTCCTCCCGTCCGGTGCTTCCCGCCCGGGCGGCGCAGTGGGTCGCCACGATCGCGGTGGCGGCGGCCTGTACGGCGGGATAGCCGGGCGGCGTTTCAGCCCGCTCCCGATAGGCGGCGACGAAATCACGCTCGGCCA
Organism: Nonomuraea sp. SYSU D8015; assembly: GCF_008065375.1. Lineage (GTDB taxonomy): Bacteria > Actinomycetota > Actinomycetes > Streptosporangiales > Streptosporangiaceae > Nonomuraea. Next base: position 1,093,592 of record NZ_VJYI01000002.1, on the reverse strand, counting down.
TCCCGACGGCCGCCTCGCCCCCGCTCCCCGGCAACCATTGCCCGACGCCGTAGATCCCGCGCGGATCGTCCACGGCCTCGCCGAACTCCCGCACACCCGCCGCCACGGCACACACGATCCCCGGATCCCCCGCCCGCTTGATCATGTCGACGTCCTCGTCGAAGGACCCCGCGCACAGCAGATTCCACGGCCCCTCCGCCGGACGCGTGCGGACCACCGGGATGCCGAGCTCGTGCGCGGACGCCTCCGCCCCCGCGGCCACCTGCCGCCCGAAGCTCCCCTTGCCCTCGGCGATCCAGAGCGGGCTGCGATCGCCGCTCTCCGCGAGAAGGCGTACGAAGGGCTCGGCATAGCGGCTCGTCGGCGTCGGCGCGGAGATGACGTGGCCGGGGTGAGCCGTCTGGACGTCATCCCCCGCACCGCCATGATTCCAGACCAACCGGTCCAGCGCCGCCGCGACGCGTCCCGCCCTGCGCATGAGCCCGGTGGAGTACGGCCCCAGCAGGAGGTCACAGCGCGCCGCCAGCGAGCCCAGCACCTGCTCCAGCACCTGGGGATCGCTCCGGTCGTCCTCGACGATCAGCTCCGCGGACGCGTCGAAGGACCGCCAGACCTCGAGGCCCAGCTTCGCCTGTTTCCCGAACCGGGCATGCCTGCCGGACAGCGACAGCGGCACCCCGATCCGGAGCCGACGAGTCATCCCCTCCCCCTCCAGCGGAAACCCGCTTCCCATCTCTACCCCCGGCAGGCGCGATGATGGTCGGGTGACCGAAGTCCTGAGATATACCGCTTTCACCACCACTCCCTCCGGGGGCAACCCCGCCGGGGTGGTCCTGGACGCCCAGGGATTGTCAGACGCGGAGATGCTCGCCATCGCCGCCGACGTCGGCTATTCCGAGACGGCCTTCCTCCTCCCCACGGGAGAGCGGCACTACCGGGTCCGGTACTTCAGCCCGCTGACCGAAGTGGCCTTCTGCGGTCACGCGACGATCGCGACCTCGGTCGCGCTCGGCGAGCGGATCGGCCCCGGAACCGTGCACCTCGCCACCCAGGTGGGCCCGGTCCCGGTGGAGATCGTCGCAGGATCGGCCGGTGACATCACCGCCACCCTGACGAGCCCGCCCACCTCCACCCGCCCGGCCGCCGAGGACGAGGTACGGTCGACGCTCGCCGCGCTGCGCTGGTCGTCCGACGATTTGGACCCCGCTTATCCGGCGCACGTCGCCAACGCCGGAAACGACCATCTCGTCCTGGCCGCGGCCACCCGGGACCGCCTGGCCGACCTCGACTACGACTTCGACGCCCTCGGCAAGATCATGGCCGAGCTGGGCTGGACCACCGTCCACCTCTTCTGGGCCGAATCCCCGGCCGTCTTCCATGCCCGCAACCCGTTCCCGCCCGGCGGCGTGGTCGAGGATCCGGCCACCGGCGCGGCGGCGGCCGCCTTCACCGGCTACCTGCGTGCCCTGGGACACCTCGAGGACGGCGCCGGCCTCACCATTCACCAGGGCGTCGACATGGGGCGGCCGAGCCTCCTGACGTGCACCGCGATCCCCGGCGACACCCGCGTCACGGTGTCCGGCACCGCGGTGCCCATCCCGTAGGGCGATCAGGCGGTGGCGCCGCCGTCGATCACGTGGTCCTGGCCGACGACGAAGCTCGACTCCGGAGACGAGAGCCACAGCACAGCGGCCGCGATCTCCTCGGGGGCGGCGACCCGGCCGATCGGCAGGGCGCCGCGCAGGCGCTCGTCCCGTTCCTCTCGCGTCTCTCCCGGGCGGGTGGCCATCGGCGAGTCGATCGGACCGGGGCTGACGGCGTTGACGCGGACGCCGTCGGCGATGTGGTCGCGGGCGGCGGTGCGGGTCAGGTGGCTCACGGCGGCCTTCGACGCCGCATACGCCGCCGCGCCCGGCAGGCGCCAGTGTGCGCCCAGGTTGGAGGCGACGTTGACGACGGCGCCGCCGTGCGCGCGCATGTGGGCGATCTCGTGCTTCATCGACAGGAACACGCCCTTCAGGTTCACGGCCAGTACGTCGTCCCAGACGTCCTCGTCGTAGTCGGCCACGGGCGCCAGCATGCCGAAGATCCCGGCGGCGTTGCAGGCCACGTCGAGGCCGCCGTACCGGGAGACGGCGGCGGCCACCATGGCGGCGGCCTCGGACGACCTGGTGACGTCGGCGGCGAACGCGCTCGCCCGTCCCCCGTCGTCCTCGATCTCCTTCACGAGCGCGCCCAGCCGGGCGTTGTCGCGCCCCACGGCGAGCACGGCGGCGCCTTCCTTCGCGTACGCCCGCGCGACCGCCCCGCCCACCACCCCGGTGGCGCCGGTGACGAGAGCGACCTTTCCGTCAAAACGCTTCATTAATTCCATACCAATCGTTCTCAAATTTGGACAGCCGTCATGGCCTGATCGACCGCGTCACGGAGCCTGCGCGGGTCCGGGTCGGCCCGGCCGAGGACCCTGATGCCCTGCAGCAGCACGAGCAGGAACCTGGCCAGCGCGTGCGGGTCCTTGCCCGCCGGGATCTCCCCCTGCGCGCGGGCCCTGACGAGCGCGGCGGCCATGGCGGTCTCCAGCCCCGTCCAGCTCTCCGCCACTCTCTTCGACACCGCCGCGTCGCGTGAGGCGAACTCGACGGCCGTGTTGACCACCATGCAGCCCCGCCGCAGCTCGTCGGCCAGGCATTCCGCCACGTAGGAGTCGAGGAAGGCGCGCAGCGCGGGCAGCGCGGGACCCGGGTGGGACAGCGGCGAGACCACGTCGCGCCGCGCCAGGTAGAGCTCCAGCGCCTTCAGGTAGAGCTCGCGCTTGCCGCCGAAGGTCCCGTAGATGCTGGCCCGCGCGATGCCCAGGTGCGCCACGAGGTCCGCCATCGACGTGCCCTCGTAGCCGCGCTCCCAGAACAGCTCCAGCGCCTTCTCCAGCGCGACCTCGGGGTCGAACTCCTTGCTCCGTGCCACGCCGCCGACGTTAACACTATCGAGAACGATCGGTCAAAAATCAGGCTACTTGACCGCCCCACGCAGCACACCTGAGATCACCCAGCGCTGGGCGAACAGGTAGACGAGCAGCGCCGGGGCCAGCGCCATCAGATAGGAGGCGAAGGCCGTCGTGTAGTCGGTGCTGAACTGGCTCTGGAACACGTACTGGACCAAGGGGAGGGTCCTGGCGCTCGGGCTGGACAGGACGACCAGGGGCAGGAGGAAGTCGTTCCAGGCCCACAGGAACGTGAGTATGCCCACGGTGGCGTTCATGGGGGCGAGCAGCGGGAAGATCACCCGCCAGAACACCGTCCAGGTGCCGGCGCCGTCCACGCGGGCCGCCTCCTCCAGCGCCCTCGGAATCGACTTGATGTAGCCGACGTACAGGAAAATGTTGAACGCCAGGCCGTAGACCACATAGAGCAGGATCAGCCCCAGCTGGTTGTCCAGGCCCAGCAGCGAGGTCTGCTTGATGACCGGCAGCATGATGATCGGGAACGGCACGAACAGCGCCGACACGAAGTAGAAGTACAGCCCCTTGAAGAGGCGCCGGTGCAGGTTGCGGGCGATGGCGTAGGCGACGAGGGAGTTGGTCAGCAGGGTCAGGATCACGGCGCCGACGGTGATCAGGGCGCTGTTCAGCGCGGCCTGCGGATAGTTCGTCACCTGCCAGGCCTCGGCGAAGTTGGCCCACTGGGGGTCGTCGGGCAGGTCGAATCCCGCGCCGGCGAGCTCGGCCGGCTTCTTCAGCGCGGTGATCACGGTGAAGTACAGCGGGATCAGGACGGTGAGCGAGCAGGCTGCGAGGAGGGCCGTCAGCCACGGATTCGCGCGTTTCATGCGCTCATCTCCCGTCGTTGGAGCACCCGCATCTGGAAGACGGACACCGCGACGATGACGAGGAAGTAGATGATCGCGTTGGCCGTCTGGTAGGCGTACTCGCCGCCCTCCAGGCCGCCGCTGTAGATGAGCAGGGAGACCGACGTGGTCGCGGTGCCGGGACCGCCGTTGGTGAGCGCCACGATGTGGTCGAAGACCTGCAGGAAGTTCTTCAGCGAGAGCACCATGTTGATCGTGAAGAACGGCGCGATCAGCGGGAAGACGATCGAGACGAACTGCCGCCACGAGCCCGCGCCGTCGATGGTCGCGGCCTCCCGCACGTCGTCGGAGATCGTCTGCAGCCCGGCGAGATAGATGATGATGTTGAACGCCGCCGCCTGCCAGACCGCGACCGCCACGATGCCGAGCCAGGCGAGATCGGGGTCGGCCAGGATGTTCGTGCTCAGCGCCTCGATCCCGGCTGCCTGCGCGATGGCCGGCAGCGAGTTGGCGAACAGGTAGTTGAAGACGTAGCCGATGATGAGGATGGCCAGCACGTTCGGGATGAAGAAGACGCCGCGCAGCGCGGTGCGGAAGTGGATGCGCGCGTTGAGCCCGAGCGCGATCGCCAGGGCCAGGGCGTTGGTGGCCACGGTGGCGACGACGGCGAACTTGAAGGTGAACAGGTAGGCGTCGAGGATCCGGTCGTCGGCGAAGAGGCTCGCGTAGTTCTTGAGGCCGACGAAGTCGTACGAGCCGTATCCGGGCGAGTCGGTGAGGCTGTAGTAGAAGCCCTGCAGCACGGGGACGGTGTGGAAGATCAGGAACAGGGCTAAGGCCGGGATGACCATCCAGTAGTAGGTACGCATGGGAATGTCCGGGGGTCAGGATCGGCGGGCGGCTACCTTGTCCCATTCGCGGTCCAGATCGCGCAGCAGGGCCGCCTGGTCGCCGTCGATCAGGAACTGCTGCAGGAGCTGGTCCAGCGGGATGGTCAGGGGGATGTGGTGGTCGGCGTACCCGGTCAGCCGGCCCGCCGCGAAATACGGCATGAGCCCGGCCAGCGCGGGATCGTCGGAGGGAGGGTTCTCGACGGGCGGCACGGCCCGCTGCTCGCGTGCGTAGGCGGTCATGACCTCGGGCCGGAGGAGATATGCGAGGAAGGCCATCGACTCCTCGGGGTGCTCGGGCTCGCGGGGCAGGGTCAGCGCCACGTCCACGCCGGAGACCAGCCGGGTGTCCGCCGGGTTCTCGGTGGCGGGCAGCGCGAACGTGCCGATCTCGAAGTCCGGCTCGTACGTGGCGATCGCCGGGAGCGCGAAGCTGCCCTGGAGGTACATCGCGGCCTTGCCCTGGGCGAAGGCCTGGTTGCCGTCCTCGTACGTGCGCGAGAACCTGTCCCGCTGGCCGTAGCCGAAGAGCTCCCGCAGTTTGGCCGCGACCTGCGGATACTCGGCCGCGAAGGTGGTCTTCCCGGCCGTGCGCCGCGCGAAGAAGCCGGGCGCGGGCACGTTCCCGGCCAGGGCGTTGAAGGCGGGCAGGGTCGTCCAGGCGTCCGCGAGCGTGGCGTAGAACGGGGTGACCCCGGCGGCGCCGAGCCTTCGCGCGGCTGCCACGACCTCCGACCACCGCGTGGGCGGGCTCAGGCCGTGCCGCGCGAAGAGGTCCTTGTTGTAGATGACGCCGTTGCCGTTGGAGGCGAACGGAAGCCCGTTGCGCTCCCCCGGCCGATGGGTGCCGAGGTCGTCGAGAATGCGCTGGATGGACGGGGAGACGTCCGCGGCGATCGGGGCGCGGGCGAAGTCGTAGAAGACGCCGGCCGAGGCCAGCTCGCCGAAGACGCTGTTGCCGTTCAGCGCGATGACGTCGGGGATGTCGTCCTTGACGAGCCTGGCCCTGATGGCGCTCTCGGCGGTGGGCGAGTGGTTCTGCACCACGTCGACGCGGGGGTGCGCGGCCTCGAAGTCCTTGATGATCTTGTCGAAGGTCTCGACGGCCTCCGGCTTGAACTGGAAGAACTCCAGGGTGACGCGCGTGTCCCGAGGCTGGGCCGCGGCGCACGCGGTCAGGAGCAGCGCCCCGGCCAGGAGGAGGGCGATCCGCTTCATGGCCGGTGCGCTGCCCCGTCAGGGCCCCGTCATGCGTTACCTCGGGGTGAGCACCCAGCGCCAGGAGCCGTCCTCCTGGCTGTCCCGGTTGGCGGCGAGCTGGGTCATCCGCTTGCCGTCCACGCTCACCAGGACGAGCCCATTGTTGAACTCGTTCTCGCACGAGCCCGCGCAGCCGAGCGCGAGGACGTTGTCGTCGTCGGCCCAGGCGTGCAGTTGCAGCACGTTCTGGCGGCCTGCGATCTCGCCGGTCTCACGATCGGTGATCTTGGTGGGCAGGCCGTCGGGGCCGAGCACGAGGCGGCCGTTCGGCGAGATCGCGGAGATGCGCGAGTGCCGTACGTACCGCTCGCCGTCGGGAGCGTCCCGCTGCTCTCCGTCGAGGCTGTAGAAGACCCGGTCGACGGCGTTGACGGTGGGCCCCCAGATCAACGTGCCGTCGAGGCTCCAGCCGAGGTCCTGGCGGGCATTGGAGTTGGTCGGGCCCTCGTTCTGGCTACGCGAGGGCCAGTCGCCGGGCAGCGGAGGCAGCTCGTGGTAGTCCGTGGCGCCCGACTCGACGTCGACGATGTAGTAGCCGGTGCGCGGGCTGCTCCCGGTCGGGGCCGCCTGGTCGCCCTTGCCCTGCAGGACGTCCGGATAGTCGGAGTAGGCGGTGGCGAGGACCCTGGTGCCGTCGGGCGACCAGGAGACGGACGCCACCGGATGGTCCAGGTCGAACCACTTCAGGATCTGCCGGGTTTCCATGTCCAGGATGCCCAGCCGCTTGCTGATCAGGTCCCCCTCCAGCACGGCGGCGACCTGGAGCCCGGGCGCCACGTCCACCCAGGCCCACGAGGTGCGCTCGTAGCCGTCGGTACGCGGATCGTAGAGCGACCACGTGCGCGTGATGCGCACCTGATCCTCGGTGACCTGCTCCCGCTGGTACGTGTAGTAGGCGGACACGGCCATGCGGCCCGCCGCGATGAGCTTGGCCGGTGGGCTGTTCTCGGTGTCGGCCCGCACGTCGGTCGGCGCCGGCGACGGCCGGGCCGGGAGCGTGACCCCGTTGGCCGGGCGCACCGTCACCTCGGGAGCGCGCTGACCGGTGACGAACACGGCGACGGCCGCCACCAGACCCACCACCAGCACGGCGGCCCCGGCCGGCTTCCAGGCGCGCCTCCGTAGCGCCCGGTCGGCCAGGTCGTGGGGGACGCGGGCCTCGCCGGCCCACTCGTCCATGGTGTCGCGAAGCAGTCGGGTCACCGGGCCACCTCCAGTTCCTGTGCCAGCTCTGGGGCGATCTCGCGCAGGCGTGCCAGAGACCGGTGGGCGGTGCTCCTGACCGTGCCGACGGTGCAGCCGAGCACCTGGGCGATCTCCTGCTCGGGCAGGTCCTCGAAATACCGCAGCACCAGCACCGTGCGCTGCCGCGCGGTCAGCCTGGCCAGCGCGGACCGCAGCACCATGCGCAGCTCGCTCTGGTGGTTGAGGTCCCGGTCGGCCCGTTCGGGAGGATCGGCCTGCACCACCTCGCCGCGCCGCCCGCTCGCCCGCCACCAGCTGATCTGCTGCCGGTACATGATCTGCTTGGTGTACGCCTCCGGCGCGTCCACGCGCCGCCACTTGGCCGCCAGCTTCGCCAGCGCGCTCTGCACCAGGTCCTCGGCCGCGTGCTGGTCACCACCGGTGAGCAGGAACCCGAGCCGCATCAGGGCGGGAGAACGCGCGGCGACGAACTCGCGGAAACGTTGCTCGTCCGCGGCGTCCACGATCACCTCCAGAGGGGTTGATGTCACCCTCTCAGACGCCGCGCGGCCGCCCCGCTATGCGGCCGGCTCCCGAAATTCGTTACGCGCCCGGCTCCCGGGGATCGCTCTCCTGCACGGGGCGCACCTGCCGCGGGACGTCCAGCAACCCCAGACTGTCCTGCTCGCCGCGGCGGCGGATGACGTCGTTGATCGCCTCCGTCACCTCCTGCCTGCTGTAGGCGCCCTCGGGCAGCTCGTTGAGGTGCGCGAGCAGGTCGGCGGGCAGATTGACGTGCGCGGAGGCCCGCGCGTACACCTCACGGATCGCGACCCGATCCTGCCCGCCGAACGCCTCGTCAATGGCCTGTCTCAGTTCGTCGAGCACCGCGTGGTCACTCATGTCCACATCTTCCTTCCACCATCAGCAGGTCTCTGACCTGCTCCATCACCCTGCCCACCGACACGTCGGTCACCCACGACATGTCGTGCGGGCAGCGTTCGGCGGTCACGTCCACGCCGCTGGCGCCGCACTCCGGGCACGCCGTGGTCCACGAGATCAGCGGCCGGTGCCTCGTTCTGGAGAGCGGTCCGTGGTTGATGAGGTTGCCGCACCAGTAGACGGCGACCGTCGGCGTGCCGATGGCGGCGGCCAGGTGGCGGGGGCCGGTGTCGTTGGCGATCAGCAGGTCGCAGCGCTCGTACAGCGCGGCCAGGCCGCCGATGCCGAGGACGCCCACGACAGGGAGCGCCGGCTTGCGCATCGCGGCGATCACCCCTTCAACCAGGTGCCGCTCCTCCTCGGTGCCGGTGACCACGACGGGCCGGTCGGTCTGGTCGGCCACCTCGGCGAAGCGCTCCACCGGCCAGCGGCGGCGGGGATCGGTCGCGCCCGGGTGCACGGCGACCAGGCCCTGCGGCGGCTCCCCCAGCGCGGCGGACACCTCCGCCCGGTCGTGCTCCGTGATCGCCAGGCGCGGCTCCAGCCCGTCGGCGACCGCGCCGACCAGCTCGGCCACCTGCAGGAAGCGCAGCGTCTCGTGGTGGTAGTCCGTGTACGGCACCCAGCGGTCCAGCCGTTCGGCATCCCTGGCCCGCAGCCCGGCCGTCACCCGCGCGCCGAGCCGCCGGATGAACGGGTTGGAGAACCGGCCGCCGCCGTGGATCTGCACGGCCAGGTCGAACCGCCGCTCCCGCAGCTCGTCGCAGAGCCCGTCCGGCACCGGATGCCCGCTCTCCGCCGTCGACACCCCCGTGATCGGCGGCAACGCCACCACGTCGTCCACCGGCCCCGGCCGTCCCGTGAGGAACCCGGCGTGCATGGCGGTGCCGAGCAACGTCAGCCGCGCGCCGGGGTAGGCCCGCTTGAGCGCCTCCAGCGCCGGCACGGCCATCAGGTAGTCGCCGAGCGCGTTGGCCCGCAGCACCGCGATGCGCTCCACGCCCTCGACCAGCGCCGTCACCGGCCGGTCGGCACGCAGCCGCAGCGTCCCGCACTCCTGTCCACCACCCCTCGCGACCGGAGGGCGGTCCCGCTCCGGGACCGGCGCGTCGAGATCTGAGCAGCCGTGCATAGCCGCCCGGCTACCCTCGCGGGTGCGGTCCGTAACCTGCCATCACATGGGTTTGAACTCGGCTCTCACAGGTACTCGGCCCTCATGGGCATCGCGAGCGAGAAGACCGTTCATGCCGTGGTCGTGGGGGACGTCATGCTGGACTCCTGGCTGCTCGGCTCGGCGAAACGGCTGGCCCAGGAGGCCCCGGTGCCCGTGATGAGCCTGGAGGCGACCGAGAACGCGCCGGGAGGCGCCGCCAACACGGCGGCCAACCTCGTGGCGCTCGGGGCCCGCGTGCGGCTCGTGGGGGTCGTGGGCGACGACCCGAGCGGGGACGAGCTGGTGCAGTCGCTGCGCCTGCTCGGCGTCGGGACCGATCTGCTGACCGTGCCGGGCCGGCGCACCTCCCACAAGCGGCGGCTGGTCGCCAGCGGGCAGCTCACGGCCCGCTACGACGAGGAGGACCTCGACGTCATCCCGGAGGAGACCGAGCGGGAGCTGTTGCGGCGCGTGGCGGCGGCCCTGCGCGGGGCGGACGTGGTGGTGGCCTGCGACTACGGCGGCGGCGTGTTCACCCGGGCCGTGCGCCGGGCGCTCGCCGGGTTCCCGCTGCTGGTGGTGGACGCGCACGCGGTGGCGCCGTGGCGGGAGTGCGCGCCGGCCGCCGTGCTGCCGAACTTCACCGAGGTCGTGCGCCTGCTCGGCGACGAGGAGGCCGAGGAGAACGAGGTCGACCGGCCGGCGTACCTGATGGCGCGCTCCGACCGGCTGCTGGAGCTGACCGGCGCCGACATGGTGGTGACCACGCTGGACGGCGAGGGCACGCTGCTCCACCGGCCCGGTTGCCCGCCGTACCGGACCTATGCCGAGCCCGCTCCCCAGCACATGGCCACGGGCGCGGGCGACACGTACACCGCGGCCTTCGCGCTGTGGCTGGCGGCCGGCGCCTCGCCGGAGGAGGCGGCGCAGGCGGGCCAGGCCGCGGCCGGGGTCGTCGTACGCCGCCCCGGCACGGCCATCTGCACCAGGCACGATTTGCTGCGTGCCCTGCGCCGCCAGGAGGGCGCCGTGCAGAGCCCCGAGCGGCTGGCAGAGCTGCTGGACGAGCACCGGCGCAGGGGCGAGCGGGTGGTGTTCACCAACGGCTGCTTCGACGTGCTGCACCGGGGCCACGTGACGTATCTGGAGCAGGCCGGCCGGCTCGGCGACGTGCTGGTGGTGGCGGTCAACAGCGATGCCAGCGTGGCCCGGCTGAAGGGCCCGGGACGGCCGGTCAACCCGTGCGAGGATCGCATGTCCGTGCTGGCGGCGCTGAACGACGTGGACTACGTGGTCGAGTTCGACGAGGACACCCCCGAGCGGCTACTCAGGATGATCCGCCCCGAGCTCTACGTCAAGGGCGGCGACTACACCCCGGAGATGCTGCCCGAGGCGCCGCTGGTGCGGGCGCTGGGCGGCGAGGTACGCGTGCTCGACTACCTCCCCGACCACTCGACCTCGGCCATCATCGGCCGCATGAAGGCGCCGCCCGAGCAGCTCGGAAACGCCTGACCGCGTTTAACGGGCGCGTACTCAGGTAGGCGAACGACCATGAATCAGACCCTGGAGGGAGAGCGCGAGCGCAAGCCGATCGTGCGGGCCGCCGCACGCGGCGCGATCGCCTCCATGGCGATGTCCGGCCTGCGGCAACTCACCACCGCGCTCGGGCTGGTCGCGCAGACGCCGCCGGAGGCGGTGATCAAGAAGACCGCGCCCCAGGCCTTCCGGCGGGTTCCCGTGGAGCGCCGTCCCGCCGTCGTGGAGGCGGTGCACTGGTTGTACGGAGCGGGCGGCGGCGCCTTCTTCGGCGTCCTGCCGCGCGCGGTGCGCGAGCGGCCGTGGGCCGGGCCGGTCTACGGGATGCTGTTCTGGGCGGCGTTCGAGGTCGCCATCGCGCCCGCGCTCGGCCTGCCCCGCAAGCCGGAGACCGGCGTCGAACGCCTGGCCCTGCTGGCCGACCATGTCCTGTACGGCGCCGTGGTGGGCGCCTCGCCCTGGCCGCACCGGGACCACTGACGTCAGCTGACGTCAGCGCAGGGCCCGCTCCAGCCACGGCCGCAGGATCGGCAGGGCGTTCTCGGCCAGCATCGCGCCCATGTGGTCGAGCCCGTCCAGCACCTCGACGTCCCAGCCGAGCTCGGTCAGCTCCGCGCGGTGCTTCACCAGCGGGCCGCCGATGCTCACGTGCGTCCCGCCCCACTGCTCGTCGTAGTGGATCTCGTCGGCCGACCCGGCGAAGCACAGCCGGGGGCAGGTGAGCCGGACGGCCCGGTCGTCGAAGTCCTGCAACGCCTCGTACAGCGTGACGAACTGCATGGTCTGGTCCTCGGTCGCGGACATCCCGGCCGACGACCAGTCCCCCGGCTCGACGGGCCCCTGCGGGACCTTGGGCTGCTTGGCCATCTCGTGGGAGGCCCTGGTGACCGCCAGCATCTCCGCGTACGGGCCCCCGTACGGCGGGAACCCGCCCATGACCAGCGCCGAGAGCCGGTCGGTCCTGATGGCCAGCTGCAGCCCGCTGAGCGCCAGCCAGGAGTACCCGTAGTACGCGAACCGCTCGGCCCCCGTCGCGTCGGCCACCGCGAGCAGGTCGGCCGCGACGTTGGCCGGGGTGAGCGTGCCCGGCTTGGGCACGGCCATGACGTGGCCCTGATAGTCGAAGGCCACGACGCGGAAGGCGTCGCTCAGCCCGTCGATGAGCGAGCGCCCCAGCGCGGGGTCGGCGCCCCACTTGCGCATCTCCTCGGCCTGCTCGCCCTCGACCGGCCGTGGATCGACGGGGAGCAGCACGGTCGGCCCGGCGCCGTGCACCTCCACGTCGATGGTGCTCCCGTCGTGCAGTTTCGCCTCGAGCATGATCCCTCGCTAACTCAATACACCGTAAAGTGATGACTCAGCGAGAATAGCTTATGCCGTAAAGAGTCTCAACGGATTGGATACGGGGACGCACCGCATCGCCTCGCCGGCGGCGTCCGTCCAGCGCAGCAGGAGATTGGCCTTGGCCGGGACATGCGCATCGGAAAGCAGCGCCCGCAGCTCCGCCGGATCACCGTGATCCCGGCCGACGCCCTTGAACACGGTCCGCGCCCGCGCCCACAGCTCCTCCCGCAGCCGTGGATGGCGCCCGGCCACGGCTCCGGCGAGCTCGCAGAGATTGTTGGTCACCAGGCAGTAGACCAGCCGCTCCCAGCCGTAGGACCGGCTCACCACGCCCGCGCCCGACAGCTCGGGGTGCCGCTCGGCGAGGATCCTGACGCCCTCGTGGTCGCGGAAGAGCGCCTGGGCGGGGATGCCGTGCGCGTCCACCGCGACGAGCACGTTCTGCAGGTGGCATTCGAGCACGACCCCGTGGCGCAGGTACGCGTGCAGGACCGGCGGCACCACGTGCTCCAGGTAGCGCTCCCACCACAGCAGCGACCGGTCCTCGTCCAGCCCGTCGAGCGGGTTGCCGGGGAAGCCCTCGCTGATGCCCGCCGCCATCAGCGCCGTCAGCCCGGGGCGCACGTGCCGGCGCAGCCCGTCCCGTACGATCACCGCCAGGCCCTCGCCGCCGTCCCCGCCCAGCTCCGCGCTGCGGTAGCCGCGGTCGCGCAGCACGGCCGGCCTCGGGACGTGCTCGGGCAGGCCGTCGAAGGCCCCGTCCACCAGGTCGGCGACCGCGCCGAGCCGGTGCAGGTCGTGCAGCCACAGGCGGCGGACGTCGTTCGTGATCCGCACGTCCAGGCTGAACTTGCAGAACAGGTCCGCCTCGGGCAGGTAAACCGTGCGGACCGACGAGGTCGGCGCCGCGGTGGCGGTCGTGGCGCCCAGGTGGCGCAGGGGCCCGCCGCGCAGGCCGCCGAGGAGCTCCACCTGCCACGGGTGGGCGGGCAGCAGCGCCAGGCCGTCGCCCGGCGGCGGGCCGAGCCGGTCGAGCACGCTCGCGTCTCCCTCCTCCACCAGGACCTCCGCGGGCACGCCGAGCAGCGGCAGGGTGAAGCTCGCATGCGCTTCCGGCGAATACCGCAGCCACTCCTCCGGCCCCGCGCCGCCGCGAGCCTTGGGCGCCGGGTGGTAGCGGTGCCCGGCCACGAGGGCCTGCTCGGAACGCAGGAACGGGTCCGTCGGCGGCGTGGCGGTCCGCCTGGCGGCCAGCAGGGCGGCCGTGACGTCGCGGCTGTGGCGGATCTCGTCGGGCAGGGCGTCATTGGCCACCCCGGTGGCCGCGCGCAGCTCTGCCGAGGTGAGCGCGATGAGGTCGTCGAGCGGCAGCGGGCGCCAGCCGCCGGACGTGCGGAGTTCTGGGTCGGCCGGGAAGCGCTCGCCGCCCGCCCTCAGCACGTGGTCGGTCGCGGGCAGCACGAACGTCGCCGGGTCAGGGCCCGGATGGGCCACCTCGCGGAGGAGGCAGTTGAGCAGCGCGGTCACGGCCAGGGCCGTGGCGCCTACGCTCGCGTCCCGCTCCGGCCCGGAAGGCGGGAGGAGGCCGTCGGTGGATGCCATGGCGACCTGCTCCTACCGCTTTGTACCCATCGGTGCCCACAGGCTAGCTACCCAGGATGTTTATGGAAATAGTGGGAAATATGGGGCAAATGGAGGAGCACTTCGCGGCGGAGCTGGCCGCGGTCCGCCCCGGCCTGTCCGCCGCCTACCGCGCGGCCCTGCCGGGCGCCCGCGCCGCCGTGCTGGGCCGCCTGTGGCGCAGCCTCCTCTACGAGCCTCTCCCCGGCGTCGCCCCTTCCCCAGCCGGCGGGCAAGGGGCGGCTGACCCAGCGTCCGCCTCTCCGCCCGGGGGATGGGGACAGGCCGTGGTGGTGCTGGCCGATGGGCGGCGGCTGGTCGGGCGGGCGCGGCTGCCGTACGACCTCGGGGGCGAGCAGGCCCTGTGGCTGGACGGGCGGACATGGACGCACCCCGCCGGGCTCCTTGCCGCGCTCGGGCTCCCGGGCAGCGACCGGCTCGTCCACGACCTGGACAACAGCGTCGCCTCGCTGGCCCTGTCCCGCGCGAGCGCCGCCGCGCGACCGCATCCCGCCCCCACCACGCCCGAGGACCACGAGCAGAGCGTGGTGGACGGCCATCCCTACCACCCGTGCTGCCGCAACCGGCCGGGCGTCTCGGTGGCCGAGCAGCTGGCGTACATGCCGGAGCACCGCCCGGTCGTCGCCCTGGACCTGGTGGCGGTGCCCGCCGCCGAATGCCTGGTCTCGGGCCCGTGGCCGGCGTCCCTCGTCGACGGCGACCGGCTGCTCCTGCCCGTCCACCCCTGGCAGACCAGGCACGTGCTGACCGAGCTGGGCCTGCGGCCGTACGCGACGGGGGCGATCCCGGCGCGCCCCCTCATGGCCGTACGCACCCTCGCCCCCCTCGACGGCGGCCCGCATCTCAAGACGGCGTTCAGCACCCGGATGACCTCGGACGTCCGCGACATCTCGCCCGGCTCGGTCCGCGACTGCGTCATGCTGTCGGACCTGCTCACCGACCTGTCGGCGCGGCTCGGCGGCCGCCCACGCGTGGCCCGCTACCTGGCCGGGGCCGCCGCGGCGGTCAAGGGCGAGTTCAGCGCCGACCTGTCGGCGATGCTGCGCGAGCCGACGTCCGCCCTCGCCCCGGGCGGCGTGACCGTGCTGCCCGTCGCCGCGGTCACCCGCGAGATGGCCGGAGAGGACTCCGCGGAATGGCTGGCGGCGTTCGCCCGGCCGGCCCTCGCCGACGCCCTGGGCCTGTTGACGCTCGGCGCGGCGCTGGAGGCGCACGGCCAGAACCTGCTGATCGTGCTCGACGCCCGTGGCCGCCCGTCCCGCCTGATCTACCGTGACCTGGCCGACGTCAGGCTCAGCCCCGACAGGCTGGCCCGCAACGGGATCGAGGTCCCGCCGGTCAGCGCCAGGCTGCTCACCGACGACCCCCGCGTCCTGCACGCCAAGCTGTACGGCTCGCTCGTCGGCACCACGTTCGGCAGCCTGATCTCGCTCTTCTGCGAGGGTGACCGCGCCGCCGAGTCACGCCTGTGGGAGGTGGTGGCCGCCGCCGCGCGGGAGGCGTTCGACGCGCTGCCCGACGGCCCGGACGTACGGACGGACCGCGACGCCCTGTTCGGCCCGTCCATCACGGTGAAGGCGCACCTGGCCACCCAGCTGGAGGGCGCCCTGCCGGGCGACACCTGGACCCGGCTGCCCAACCCCCTCCACTGACGAAAGCCACCCAGCCCGGGCTCGTCACCCGGCCGCCAGCTCCGCGAGAGGGAGGCGGCGGAAGGCGATGCTCTCGTACGGGCCGAAGTCGCCGGTCTCGAACAACAGCCCCACCGTCTCCGCGTCCAGCCTGACCAGGTCGGAGTAGGCCGCGGGCAGCCCGGACACCGTGTGCGCCACGCGCCAGGTGACGCCGAGGTCGGAGCTGGCGCGCACGGTCATCAGCGCCCGCGCGTCCGGCGCCGCCGGCCCGGAGAACAGCAGCACGTCCGGCGCCGCGCACCACAGCACGCTGCCCTCCACCACCGGGCCGACCAGCCCGGCCTGCGGACGGAAGGGCAGCTCCAGCGTCTGACCGCCGTCGGCGGAGTAGGCGTCGGCCCGGGTGCCGGGAGCGGTGGAGTCGGTGCGGGTGTTGAAGTAGACGCGGCCGTCGGGCAGTTCGGTGGCCGTGGTCTCGTTGACGTTGACGTAGCCGTCGGGGGTGTCGTCGACGTAGCCGATGCGCCAGGTCTGGCCGCCGTCGTCGCTGAGCAGCGAGTGGCCGCCGTTGTACTTGCCCTCGGTCCCGTTGTCCTGGCCCGTCGGGGGCAGGGAGTGGTTGGCGGGGACCACGATGCGCCCGGCGTGCGAGCCCTGCCGCAGCTCGATCGCGTGGCCCGGCGTGGTGGCGTACCAGCGCCACTCCGGCCGCTTCACGGTGCTCGTGATCTCGCGCGGCGCCGACCAGGTGACTCCGTCGTCCTCGCTGACCTGGACGAACACCCGCCGCCCGTCCTCCGCGGCCACCTGGCCGCGCCTGATCTTGTCCTCGGTGGCCGACGGCCCCTGCCGCACGAACACCAGGACGATCCTGCCGTCGGACAGCGCCACCGGCGCCGGGTTGCCCGCGGTGCCGCGGCGCGGCTCGGTGGCGATCACCTGCAGGCCGCCCCATGTCCGCCCGCCGTCGGTTGATCGCTTGAGCACCAGGTCGATGTGGCCGGAGTCCCCGGCCGAGGCCCGCCGGCCCTCCGCGAACGCCAGCACGGTGCCCGCCCGGGTCATGACCACAGCGGGGATCCGGAACGTGTGGTAGCCATCGGTCGCCTGCCGGTACGGCACGGACGTGGGATAAGGATCCGCCATGCGGGAACGCTACGGGCCCGGGGTTAACGACGGCCTACGGCAGGCGTACGCGGAGACGAATGGGGCCGGCGGGACCCGCGGGCCAGAGTGTGCCGCCGAGGAGCGGGGGGTTCCTCGGCGGCACGGGGTGCCGGTTCAACTGGCGAACACGATCACGTTGTCGCGGTAGCTGCGGCGCTGCCGGTCGAACGTCCCGCCGCATGTGATCAGCCGGAGCTGGGCGTCCGCTCCGCCTGAGCCGTAGACCTCCTTGTCCGGGATCCGGTCCTTCGGGTAGCGGGCGAGCCGATTCACCACGAACGTCACCGACGTGCCGTCGGCGCGGTCGACGTGGACGCGGTCGCCCTTTCGGAGTTTGGGCAGGCGGTAGAACACCGCGGGGCCGGTGGTCGAGTCGACGTGGCCCGCGATCACTGCCACGCCGCGCTCGCCGGGCTCCGGTCCCGACTTGTTCCATCCCACCCGGTCGAAGCTCTCGGGCGCGATCAGCTTGCCCTTGGCGTCGAGCCGCAGCGGGATCACGCGGGTGGACAGGCCGATGGCGGGAATGTGCAGCCGTACGGGGCGCGCCACGTCGGCCCCTCGGGCGTCGGCGGCCCCGCCGGCCTGGGCGTCCGAGACGGGGCGCGTGTTCCCGCCCTCCGCTCCGGTCGGGTTCTCGTTCTGAACCGAGACCGGCGTCGCCTCGCGGGGCGCCGGCTCGGCGGCGCAGGCTCCGACCGCGACCAGGACGCCGGCAGCGGCGATCGCCAGGAGCGCGCGCACGGTCATGCGCCCGCGAAGAACGCGCGCCGCACCCAGTACGCACCGACGGCGAGCAGCCCCGCACCCGCCAGGCTCAGCGGCACCACGGGAACCGACCCGCCCTCGGCGTCGCCGCTCCCGGCGGTCCCGCCCATACCGGTGTCGACGCCGCCACGCGGAGCCCCACCGTCGTCGTCATCGTCGTCGTCCCGCGACGCCCCACCCACACCGGTGTCGACCCCACCACGCGGAGCCCCACCGTCGTCGTCATCGTCATCGTCGTCGTCCGAGTCGGTGGCGACGTGGACGGAGGCGGGGGTGATCGCCGTCTGTGCGCTTGCGCCGGTCGTCGCGAAGATCGCGCCCGTCCCACTCAGCCCGAGCGCGACCGCGATCGTGAGCAGGATCCGCTTTGATGCCTGACCCATCTGAAGTCTCCTCCTGACGTCCTCCGCGGCCTCTCCGCGGCTGACCTCAGGCTCTCGACCAGGCGTTGGGCCACCATGAGCACGAGATGAAAGCTCTCTCACCGCCGACCGGCCCCCGTGCGATGTGCTCGGCACCTTCGCGTGAAAGAGTTCTTGTCATCGACAAGTGCTTGGGGAGGCTGGGGTGACTGACGAGTTCGACGTCATTGTGATCGGGGGCGGTCCCGCCGGCGAGAACGTCGTGGACCGTGCGGTGCGCGGCGGCCTGACCGCGGCCCTCGTCGAGGAGCGACTGGCCGGCGGCGAGTGCTCCTACTGGGCGTGCGTGCCGAGCAAGGCGTTGCTGCGGCCGATCGACCTGGCGGGCGAGGTCGCCCGGGTCCCGGGGCTCTCGCTCCAGGAGATCGACGTGGCGGCCGTGCTGGCCCGCCGCGACGAGGCCGTCGGAAACTACGACGACGCCGGGCAGGTGCGGTGGATCGAAGGCGTGCCGGCCGAGTTCGTACGCGGTCACGGGCGGCTCGACGGCCCCAAGAGGGTGCACGTCACCACGGTCGACGGCGGCGAGCGGGTGCTGACCGCCAGGCATGCCGTCGTGCTGGCCACCGGCAGCACCGCGGCGGTGCCGCCGGTGCCGGGCCTGGCCGAGGCGAACCCGTGGACCAGCCACGAGGTGACGGCGGCCACCGAGATCCCCGAGCGGCTGGCCGTGCTCGGCGGCGGCGTGGTGGCCTGCGAGATGGCGCAGGCCATGCACGGGCTCGGCGCCCGCCAGACCACTCTGCTGGTACGCGGCGGCGGGCTGCTGAGCAGGATGGAGCCGTTCGCGGGCGAGCTGGTCGCCGAGTCGTTCGCCGAGGCGGGGATCGAGGTGCGCACCCGTACCGACGTGGCCTCGGTGGAGCGGCCCGAGCCCGGGGGGAAGGTGACGGTGCACCTGGCCGAGGGCCCGCCGGTGGAGGCCGACGAGGTGCTGGTGGCCACCGGCCGCCGGCCCGCCACACGCGACGTGGGGCTCAGTTCGGTGGGCCTGCCCGACGGCGGCTACGTCGAGGTGGACGACAGCATGCGGGCCACCGCGATCCCCGGCGGCTGGCTCTACGCCGTGGGCGACGTCAACGGGCGGAACCTGCTCACGCACATGGGCAAGTACCAGGCCAGGGTCTGCGGTGACGTGATCGCCGCGATGGCGCGCGGTGACGAGCTGCCCGCGATGCGCGACCTCGCCGACGGCTACGGCGCGCCGCAGGTGGTCTTCACCGACCCGCAGGTGTGCGCGGTCGGCCGCACCGAGGCGGCGGCCAGGGAAGAGGGCTTCCGGGTACGCGTGGTGGACTACGACATGGGCTCGGTGACCGGGGCGTACCTGCTGGGCGACGGCTACCGGGGCCGGGCCAGGGCCGTCGTGGACGAGGACAGGAAGGTGCTGCTGGGCGTCACGTTCGTGGGCCCGGGGGTGGCCGAGCTGTTGCACGCCGCCACGATCGCGGTCACCGCGGAGGTTCCTCTGGAGCGGCTGTGGCATGCCGTGCCGTCGTTCCCGACGGTCAGCGAGGTGTGGCTTCGTCTGCTGGAGACGTACGGGCTCTAGCGTCGTCCCCCGCGCCGGCAATGGTCGGCCGCGACCTTGCGCCTGCCCGCGTGCACCACGACGGGTGGGGAGGTCGGCGCGGGGCTACGATCTCCCCCCGACTGCAGCATCAGCTCCGCCACGGTCTCCTCGACGCTGTCGCGCAGCTCCACGTGTGACAGCAGGTCCGTCAGCCGCAACACGGACAGCAGATGATCGGACGGACGAACCAGGATGATCCGTCCGCCGCGCTGCTCCTCCATCCGTTGCATCACCATCGCCAGCACGCCGATGACCGAGGAGTCGTAGAACTCCAGGTCGGCGAGGTCGAACACGAGGACTGGCCCTTCCGACCAGTCCCACACGGCGTTGATGCAGGCGCTGAACCGGACCCGCCCCGCATGGTCGAGTTCGCCGCTGGCGTGTATGACCGTGCATTGGAGATATCGGGTCGTCTCGATTCGCAAGCCGCTCCTGCTCACGAATGACCCCTGCCCTCAGAACGGCGTTTTCACCGGTGATCGACGTTTTTCCCCGGTTTATTAAGCATCGCGTTCTGGCGGGTTACCGAGCGGGCCGCCGAGCAGCTTACGAAAGATCGCGACGAGCGTCTCGGTGTCCTCGGGAGTGAGCGGGGCGGCGAGGCGGGCGAGGTTAGCGGCGTGCTCGGTGAGCGCGTCGTCCACGACCCGCCGGCCCTCGTCGGTCAGCCGGACGCGGAAGCTGCGCCGGTCGGCCGGGTCGAGGCTGCGCTCGACCAGCCCGGCCGCCTCCAGCCGATCCAGCCGGTTGGTCATGCCGGCCCTGGACATCATCAGCACCGCGGACAGCTCGGAGGGGATCAAGGTGTACGGCGGCCCGGCCCGGCGTAGCGCGGCCAGCACGTCGAACTCGCCCTGCCGCAGCCCATGCCTGGTGAACACCCGGTCGACCTGCGGCTCCAGCAGCCGCATGACCTGGGCGAGCCGCCCGAAGACGCCCATGGACGACAGGTCCAGATCGGGCCGCTCCCGCCGCCACTGCTCAAGGATCCCGTCGATGGCGTCACCCATGCCCCGATCTTATTCGGCCTGAGATAGTTCAAGCCCGTACGAGTCCGGCCCGGCACCCGCACCGTGCGGGGCGGTGTGGTCGGGTGGGTTCTGGTACCGCGCCGTCCCACCCATGGCGCCCGCACGCAACGCTTCGCCCGTGCGTGCATGGCAGCGCGAGCCCGGCGGGCAGCGCCGCCGTGCGATGGCGGACGGCGAGGTCCCGCCGGTCCCCGGCGCCGGATCGGTCGCGGGCCCCCGCAATGGCGCAGTGCCCGTGGGGGTGGTCAGTGGGAGGTGCCGGACTCCAGGGTGGGGATGACGCCCGGGACCGGCGACATGATGACCAGGAGCGGGGAGCGGGCGGGGCTCGGCGGCTCCAGTTCGGTGATGTTGCCGTGCACCCGCTGCTTGGGCCGCCCCGTGTTCCCGTCCCTGACGCTGAGGATCCGCTCCACGGACGGCGCCGCCAGGCGGAAGGCCTTCTTGGTGGCGTGCCGGATCCAGCGCAGTTCGCTGGCCATCCGCCGCCATGACGCCGGGATGACGGCGGCCGGCTCCGCCCGGGTGCCCAACCGGAGCGTGATCCGCTCGCCCGACCCGAACGTGTCGGGCAGCACCGGATTGACCACGAACATCCCGGAGCGCAGCAACCGCACCCCCTGCCGGTTGAGGTTGGCCAGCCCGCCCGCGCTGATCAGCGAGTACAGCTCGCACCGGCACCCGTCGAGCGTGTCCGGGTCGTAGTCGACCGCGGGCGGCTCCTCGAAAATAATCTTGTCGATCCGCAGCCCCGCCGCGCCGTCCGGCATGACGCGCCCGGCCACGGCCCGGCGCACCTCGTCGCAGACGCCGTCGCCCTCCATGATGTCGAGCGCCTCGACGGAGATCAGCCCGTCGTCGGGGATCTCCTCGGCCGGCAGGTCGAACGCCACGTGGGCGTGCGCCCGGCGGCCGCGCAGCAGAACGCACTGGCGCAGCCGTCCCTGGGAGCGGATCTGGACCAGCCGCGGCAGCGAGCTCGGCGGGCCGGTCGTGCCGGTGTGCCAGCCGCTGACCGACAGCTCGTCGACCGACACCGTCATCTGGACCCGCAGCGGGCGGCCCTGCGCGGCGATCTTGAAACCGGCCAGCCCCGAGGTCTCGAACCTGCCCACGATCTGCCTGCCGCGGTGCAGCCGGTCGGTCACCTGCAGCGCGGCGAGCTGGCCGCTGAGCACGTGTGCGGGCGGTATGGCGGGAAGGATCACCTGGTCGAGTTCGGTGGCGGATCCTGAGCTGCTCATCGAGTGCTCCTCGCGGGGGTGAGTGTGGTCGACAGCCCTGCCGGGTAGCGGAAGTCGAAACGGGTGAGCAGGGGTTCACGCCGTTCCCACATGCGGTGGACGGAGAGGAAGAGGGGGTCGCCGTCGCGCTCCACGTACCGCAGGTTGACGGCCAGCACGCGCGCGTAGTCGGCGCCGTGCGCCCAGTGCGGCAGGAGCTGGGTGGGCACGTCGGCGCCGCAGCGGCGCAGCCACAGCCACAGGCGGGCCCGCTCGCGCTGTTCGGGGCCGAGGATGGTGTCGCCCTTGGCGTGCCTGCCGACGGCCTCCTCCAGCAGCCCGCGGAGGTCGGGCGCGCTGCGGGCGACGTGCGTGGCCCCGCAGTCGCGGCCCTCCGACCAGCCGGCCTGGATGACGGGGATGCCGAAGGCGGGCAGGTCGCTGTCGCCGAACGCGACGCCGACGTCGGCCAGGCTCCACAGGATGTTCGTGGACAGGGTGTCGCCCACGTGCTTCATCCGGCTGTGGCCGCCCGCGACGGGGTCGAGGAACAGCCAGTTCGCCGACTCGTCCCTCGAGGCGAACTCGGCCGCTGTCTCGAACAGCTCCGTGTCGTCGCCGGGCACGTGCCCGAGCACGACGATCGTCGGCAGGCCGGGGTCGAGCCCCAGGCGGGCGCAGCCGTAGCTGCGCAGCTGGCGCCGCTCGGTGTCCGTGCGGACCTGGTAGCCGGCCTTCGTCTGCCAGGCCACCCGTTCGGCGCTGGGCCTGATCACGTCCCTGTTGGGCCAGACGTGCTGCTCGAAGAAGGAGGCGACCCGGGCGGGCAGCTCGTCCTGGAAGGAACAGGGCCCGTCGTCGGGGAAGAGCGTGTACGCCTGCAGCGTCCCCTCGCCGTAGACGTGCACGACCGGGATGTCCCGTGGCACGCTGCGGTCGACCCGTCCGGTGACCAGCGCGACCGGCGGCGTCTCAGGGTGGAGATCGCGGGCGGCGCCGAAGACCTCGGCCAGCTGCCGCACCTCCGGGTCGCCCAGCACGACCAGCCGCGCCGAGGCCGCCCCGCAGACGGCCTTCGCGGCCAGGAGCGTACGCACCACGACCCTGATGTCCTGGTCGAACGCCTCCGCCACGACGCACCTGTCACCGCCGGGGTTCTCCGCCCAATGAACGCGGGCGGCGCGGAGCAGACGATCGAAGTGCTCGCCATCCCCGACACGACGCATGAGACCCTCCACCAGGCCAGGAAGAAATGCCCTGGTAGACGTTGCCAGAACGGCGGAGCGCGCCTCGCCCGCCGACACGCTTCTTTGCCGACGCCTGGCCGAACCGAGGACAACCGCGCCACACGATCACTAGATGTGCCGGAAATCACCGCATCCGAGCGAACAAACCTGCCCTGGGGAGGGTCCAAGGTTTTACATGGAGCACGCCTTGGGCGGGTTTAGGATGCACCCTATTGCCACGATCAGGAGGAATTTTCGCATGGCTTCCCGTATGTCGAGTATCGCGCGCCTGGCCGCGGCCGCGACAGCGGCGGGAGTGGTGGCCGCCGCCATCGCACTGCCCGCGGTCGGAGGTACCGGAGCGATGTTCGTCTCGGCATCGGAGGAGCTCGGCATCAAACCCGAGGAGCTCAAGGAGCCCCCGCTGGCGGAGCGGACCACCGTGCTCGACGCCGAGGGCAACGAGATCGCGTGGTTCTACGAGGAGTACCGCGAGAACGTCAAGCTCCAGGACGTGGCCGAGGTCATGAAAACGGCCATCATCTCCATCGAGGACTACCGCTTCTACGAGCACGGCGCGATCGACATCGAGGGCACCATCCGGGCCCTCGCCAAGAACCTGAGCACGGGCGGCATCTCCCAGGGCGGCTCGTCCATCACCCAGCAGTACGTCAAGCAGGTGCTGCTCAACTCGGCGACCACCGACAAGGAGCGCAACGCCGCACTCGAGGCCAGCTACGCGCGCAAGCTCAGGGAGCTGCGCTACGCGATGGCGGTCGAGGAGAAGTACACCAAGGACCAGATCCTGGAGAAATACCTCAACATCGCCTACTTCGGCGCCAGCGCGTACGGGGTCGAAGCGGCGGCCAAGCGCTTCTTCGGAGTTCCCGCATCTCAGCTGAATCTCGCCCAGGCGGCCACCCTGGCCGGCGCCGTGCAGGACCCGAACGCGACGGACCCCAACCTGGGCAAGGAGCAGCGCGACCGGCTGTTGAAGCGGCGCAACGTGGTGCTCGACCGGATGGCCGAGCTGAAGAAGATCACTCCTGAGCAGGCCGAAGAGGCCAAGAAGACGAAGCTCGGCTACAAGGGCACCGACATCCCGGGTGGTTGCGGGTCCAGCAAGTATCCGTACTTCTGCCTGTACGTCCGCTACGAGATCCTCAGCAACAAGGACTTCGGCAAGACCCCCGTGGCCAGGGAGCAGTTCCTCGACCGGGGCGGCCTGACGATCCAGACCACGCTCGACCCGAAGATGCAGAAGGCCGCCGAGCAGGCGATCAAGAAGCACGTGTTCGCCTCGGACAACCCGGTCGCCTCGGAGGCGCTGGTGGAGCCCGGCACGGGAGCGATCAAGGCCATGGCCGCCAGCCGCAAGTACGGCCAGAAGAAGCGCAAGAACGAGATGTCCTACAACGTCGTCGCCGACGCGGTGCACGGCGGCGGGACCGGCTTCCAGGCCGGGTCGACGTTCAAGACGTTCACGCTGCTCACCGCACTCAAGCAGGGCATGAAGATCAACGACGGACTCTCCGTCGGCAGCGGCTTCCGCGCCCCCTATTACTCCTCGTTCAAGAACTGCAAGGGCGAGAACATCGGCGACCCCAGCCACACCGTCACCAACGACGAAGGCGGCGGCGGCTTCAAGTCGCTGGCGACCGGCACCTGGGACTCGGTGAACACCTTCTTCATGGCGCTGGAGCAGAAGGTGGGCCTGTGCAATGTGGTCAAGACGGCCCAGTCACTCGGGATCAAGCGGTCCGATGGCCTGGACCTGCAGGAATACTCCACCTTCACGCTCGGCATCAACGAGATGGATCCGGTGACCGTCGCCAACGCCTACGCCGCGATCGGCGCGCGTGGCAAGTACTGCGCCCCCATGGTCATCACCAAGATCACCGACCGCACCGGCAAGGCGACGAACTACAAGCCCAAGTGCAAGCAGGCGCTGGATCCCGAGGTCGCGGACGCGGCGGCGGACATCCTGTCCGGCGTGTTCACCAAGGGCACGATGAGCCGCGTGGGCGGCATCGGCAGGCCAGCCGCCGGCAAGACCGGCACCACGGACTCGCAGGCCACGGCCTGGTTCGCCGGGTTCACCCCCGACCTGGCGGGGGCGGTCAGCATCGGGGACCCGCGCGGCGCGCAGAAGTACAAGCTCAACGGCGTCACCATCGGCGGGCGCTACTACGCCAACGTCTTCGGCGCCTCGATTCCCGGGCCGATCTGGAAGGACACCATGATCGCCGCCCTGAAGGGCGTCCCACCCACGGACTTCACGCCGGTGAACACCGCCCGCTTCGGCGGCTGCGGTCAGAACTGCCGGCCCGTGCAGCCGCGGGTCGAGGAGCCGGAGGCGGACTCCGGCGAGGAGCCGGAGGACCCGGTCTCGATCGGCATCGGCGACGGGTTCGACGACTGATCGGTAAGAGGGGTTTTCAAAACCGTCGCGATACGACAAAACGGACATGGAAATATGGCGGTGATCGTCACTCTGCACAAAAACCTCTGAGGGTTACCAACGCCACTAGCTCCGCAAATTCGGAGTGCGTCCGTACAACGGGACGCACTCCTTGCAAAGACCCTATTAACAGCGGCGAAACATTGGTAACGTGGGAGCGCTCCCAGGATCTTTCCGCGAGGTGCTCCATGACCGAGCAGCCCACACTGGCACAGGTGGCGGCCGCTGCAGGGGTTTCCCCCGCGACCGCATCAAGAGTCCTCACGGGCTCGGTGCGGGTCAGTACCTCGACCCGCCGCCAAGTCTACGACGCCGTCTCCCGCATGGGATACGTCCGACACCGGGCGCCCAGGGGAACAGCCGCCAAAACCACGGCCGACGGCGTCACGGCAGTGATCTGCGACCACCTTCCCCGTCTGTTCTCCGAGCCCTACTACGCCAGGCTCCTGTCCGCCGCAGGAGCCGTGATCGCCGAGCACAGCACTCACCTGATGGTGACGACCGTGACCCCCACGTCCTCCACCCTTCCGGCACTGTCCGGCGCGGTGCTGATCATCGGCGCGCGCGAGCGCCACCCCTTGGCGATCAAACTGTCCACCTCGGGCGTCCCGGTCCGCAACATCGGCCGCCCGCCCCACGACCTCAAACTCCCGTACGCCGACGTCGACAACCTCGACGGCGGCCGTCAGGCGGCCGAGCACTTCCTCCTGACCGGCCGCCGTAACGTGGCCGCCATCGGCGGCCCGCCGTCCCTGCCCGCCGCCCGCGACCGGCTGGACGGGCTGGTCCGGACCCTGCAGGCGGCCGGCGCGCCGGACGTTCCGGTGGCCTACGGCGACTTCACCGCCGCCTCCGGCACCCACGCCATGCAGTGGCTGTTACGCCATGCCCCAGGGCTGGACGCCGTGTTCGTCGCCTCGGACCTGATGGCGGCGGGCGCGATCCAGGCGCTGCGCAGGGCCGGGCGCAAGGTCCCCGCGGACGTCGCGGTGATCGGGTTCGACGACGCCCCGGTCGCCAAGCACACGGTCCCCGCGCTGACCACGATCCGCCAGCCCGTCGAGGAGCTCGCCACGGTCGCCACGCGGCTGCTTCTGACAGGAGCCGCGGGGATCGATCCCGTCCTCCCCACGGAACTGGTCATCCGTGAGTCGGCTTGAGCCTGGGGATGTGCTGGCCCGGCGGTACCTGCTGCTGGATCCGCTGGCCAGAGGAGGCATGTCGGTCATTTGGCGTGCCTTCGACCAGTCACTGCACCGGATGATCGCGGTCAAGGTGCTCACCGCGTCGCTGCACGCCGACCAGGGCGAGCGGGTCAGCGTACGCAGCGAGGCCCGCGCCGCCGCCAGGTTCATCCATCCCGACTCCATCGAGATCTACGACTACGGTGAGACCGTCACCACGAGCGGCGGCGTCGCGGCCTACGTCGTGATGCCCCTGCTCGACGGCACACCACTGGCCGAACGCATCGAGGCGGGCCCGCTGCCGTGGACCGAGGCTGCGTCCATCGCGCTGCGGCTGGCGCGCGTCCTCATGGCCGGGCACGCCCGCGGTCTCGTCCACCGCGACGTCACGGCCGAGAACGTGCTGCTCACGGCGGACGGGCCCAAGCTGCTCGACTTCGGCATCGCGGCCTGGGCGGGCGACCCGGAGGACGACCGGGGCACCCCGCCCTACGTCGCCCCCGAGCGCCTGCTCGGCGCGCCGACCCATCCCGCGGTCGACGTCTACGCCCTGGGCGTGCTGCTGCACACCATGCTCACGGGCCGGAGGCCGTACCCGGAGACCACGTGGGAGGAGATCGAGGCGGCCCGCCGAACCTCGCCTCCGCCGCGGGTCCAAGGAGTGCCGCACGCCGTCGCCTCGCTCTGCCAGCGTTGTCTGGCGCACCGGCCGGAGGAGCGGCCCACGGCGGCGGACGTCGTCGCCGAGCTCACCTCCGCGCTGAGCGCGGCGACCCTGGGACGACACGTCAGGCGTGGCCTGACGGTCGCGGGGTCCGCCGCGATCGCACTCTCGGCGCTGCTGTGGTTCCAGCAGACGGGGCTCCAGCAATTGGGGCTCCGGCAGCAGGTGGAGCAGGCGGTGGCGGCGCCGTCGCCGATGGAGACGCCCACGGCTCGCTACATCGAGAGCCCGCCGTCCGCGGTGAGCACGTCCGCGGTGAGCACGGTGGAGCAGGCCGTGGACGGCTTCACGACCGCGCTGAGGGCCAGGACGCCGTGCGGTGCGACGGACGCGGACGTGGTGCTGGACCTCCAGCAGGTCCTGCAGGCGACCGTGACGTCGCAGGTCCCGTACCCGTCCACGACGGCCAACGTGCGCCAGAAGCTCTCCGATCGCATGCGGGAGGGGCGGCTGGAGCCGGCCTGCAAGAGCGAGCTGGAGGCCAGGCTGGACGACATCGAGGCCGCGCTCGGGCGCGACTGACGGAATGGACGGAGGGGTACGGCAGCACCAGCCGTACCCCTCCCAACGCGCGACGCGTACCCCTCGCAAAGCACGCCCGCGCGGGCTTCACTCGCAGGTGTAACCGCTGGGCACCTGCGTGTTCCCGTTCGGCCTGCTCGCCTGGAAGCCGAAGGTCGTCGAGCCGTTCGGCGCCAGGGCGCCGTTGTGGCCGAGGCTCCTGGCCGTGACCGTGGAGCCGCTGACGGTGAGGCTCGCGTTCCACGAGCCGGTGATCGCGTGCCCGGCCGGCAGCGTGAACGTCACCGTCCAGCCGTTCCTGGCCGAGGTCCGGGTGTTGGTCACGGTCACCGGCTGGATGACGTAGCCGTTGCTCCAGGAGCCCTGGGTGGTCGCGGTGGCGGTGCATCCTCCGCCGCCCCCGCCGGGCTGGGTGGTCACGGTGACGGCGGCCGACTCCGGGGAGAGGTTGCCCGCGGCGTCCCTGGCCCGCACCCGGTAGCGGTAGGTGGTGGCGGGGCTGAGGCCGGTGTCGGTGAAGGACGTCGTGGCGCTGCTGCCGACCACGGTGAAGGAGTCGCCGGTCGCGCGCAGGACGTCGTAGCCGGTCACGCCCACGTTGTCGGTGGAGGCGCCCCACGACAGGGTGGTGCCGGTCGCGGTGGTGCCCGCGGCGGTCGGCGTGCCCGGCGTGGTCGGCGGCGTGGTGTCGGTGCCGCCGCTCGACGAGCCGAAGGAGAAGGAGCCGACCGCGAGGCCGGCGCCGCCGATCCAGGGCTCGAAGCCGGCCTGCACGCTGGTCATGTACCAGGACCGCTGCGCGTAGCCGCGGCTGACGGCGTCGGCGTAGAAGGTGTTGATCGTGAAGTCGAGCGAGGTCGTGGGCGAGGTGCGCACGTAGGAGATCACGTTCCAGCCGGTGTTGCCAAACCAGACCTCCCAGGTGCCGCCGGCCAGGGCCACGGTGCCGACCCGGGAGCCGATCGGCTGGATGGAGCCCTGCCTGTTGAGCCAGATCATGAGCTCGGCGCCGGTGTTCTGCCCGTCGGTGCGCGGCGTGGGGTCGAACCAGATGTCGTAGGCGGCGTTGTAGGTGCCCGAGCCCGGATACGTCATGCTCATGCTGCTTCGCAGCGCGCCGAACCCGGCCGCACTGGCCTGCATGGGCAGGTTGCTGCCGGTGCTGCAGGTGGCGTAATGGCACCCGGCGTAGATCGCCGGGTACGCGGCCGGAGGCCCGTTGGTCGGCTTGTTGTGCGCGGCCTGGGTGACCGTGAAGCCGCCGCTCTGATTGACGTCGATGCACTGAGCGGTGTCGGCGCCCCAGACGTTGTTCATCACGACGTAGCGGCCGCTCTGGATGGTCGTGGAGGCGTATTTGTCGCACAGCACGGGTGCCGCCTGTGCGGGCGTGGCGACCAGGCACGTGGCGAATAACGCGATCACACAGATGTAGGCGTACCTCATGGGCGGCTCGCTCCTCGGAACCAGGTTGACTGCTGGGAGCGCTCCCAATAGTGCCATCAACGGCCGCCACGACCAAGATCGTCTGAAAGTTTCACCGCGCGTTGTCGTGGGCGCGCGCCCCGTGATTCAATGCGGTCGGCCGGGCGGGCTGGGTCATGGGCAGGTTTCCTCTGTCGTCAGCACAAGGGAATCCCCATGAAGTTATTCAAGTCGGCGGCGATCACCGCCGTCATGGTCCTCATCACCACTGCCTTGATGGTGCCCACGCAGGCGCAGGCGCACGGGGTGTCGATGTTCCCCGGCAGCCGCACGTTCCTGTGCTGGCAGGACGGCCTGCGCGACAACGGCCAGATCATCCCCTACAACCCCGCGTGCGCGGCCGCCGTCCAGCAGAGTGGCACGACCCCCCTCTACAACTGGTTCGCCGTGCTGCGCTCCGACGGCGCCGGCCGGACCTCCGGATTCATCCCCGACGGGCAGATCTGCAGCGGCGGAACCGGTGGGCCCTACGACTTCTCGGCATACAACGCGGTCCGCTCCGACTGGCCGCTCACCCACTTGACCGCGGGCCGCACCATCCAGATGCGGCACAGCAACTGGGCCAAGCACCCCGGCTCGTTCAACTACTACATCACCAAGAACGGCTGGAACCCGAACGCGCCGCTGAAGTGGTCGGACCTGGAGCCGTTCGGCAGCGTCACGAACCCGCCGGACACCGGCCCCGCCGGCGCGCTCAACTACTACTACTGGAACGCGACGCTCCCGTCCGGCAAGACCGGCCGGCACATCATCTTCACGCACTGGATCCGCTCCGACAGCAACGAGAACTTCTACAGCTGCTCCGACGTCGTCTTCGACGGCGGCAACGGCGAGGTCACCGGCGTCGGCCCGGGCGGCAGCCAGTCGCCTGATCCGACGATCACGCCGACCACTCAGCCGGGCGCCTGCACGGCGACGTGGAAGGCCACCGACACCGGCTGGGCCGGCCACTTCCAGGGTGAGGTGACCGTGCGCAACACCGGCAGCAGCGCGCTGAACGGCTGGTCGGTGAAGTGGACCTACAGCGGCGGGCAGGGCTTCGAGGGCGCGCCGTGGAACGGCGTGCTGACCGGGCAGCCGCCCAACGTGACGGTCACGAACGCCTCCTACAACGGGCAGGTGGCGCCGAACGGCACGACCACGTTCGGCTTCAACGCCACCGGCTCGGTTCCGAACCCGCCGCCCACCCTGACCTGCACCAGCCCGTGATCAGAACGCGTCGCGGGCTAGTCGCGGCGATCGTCACCCTGGCCAGCCTGACCCTGGCCGGGGTGATGTTTTTCGCCGCCAGGCAGCCGTCGGACCAGCTGAAGGAAGAGCTCGCCGCGCAGGTGACCAAGATCCTCGAGGAATCCTCGCCGGACGAGCACCACGCCCACGGGCACGGCTTCGAGTCGCGGGTCGTCTGCGCCGTGGAGCCGTTCGGGACCGAGCCCGCCGACGCCACCTCCCTCGTGGAGGTGACCTGGGTGTACGCGCGTCACCTGTGCGCGATCACCGGCGACAGCACCGAGTGGGCGGAGTCGGTGCGGGCCTCGGGACCGATCGCCGTCAAGATCAGCATCCCGCCCCAGGTCAGGGTGCCCGAGCCGGGAGCGGGCTACCCGGACCGGGTCAGGAACCTCATCCCCGCGCGCTACCACGAGCAGGCGTTCCAGGAGGAGTTCGACGACGAGGCGGCCATCGACGCCGCCCGCCAGAGGTTCGCCCAGGTGAATCAGGCCAAATGACGGGACGCGGCCGAATGATGTGGAATCGGCCGCGTCCGTCCCATCCGGGCGGGGATTGTGTCCGTCAGGCCCAGACAACCCAGACAAACGGACGCGGCCGACTGGAGGAATCGGCCGCGTCCGTCCCATCCGGGCGGGGATGGTGTTCATCGGGCAGGGATATGAAGTTGTGGCCTCACCTCCTCATACGCAGCGGACGTCAGGAGTGTTCAGTTCGCGCACGCGTAGCCGGAGGGAAGTGACGTGTCGCCGTTCGCCCGACTGGCCTGGAACCCGAAGCCTGTGCCGGCATTGGGCGCCAGCGTGCCGTTGTAGCTGAGATTCTTGGCCGTCACGGTCTGGCCGCTGACCGTCACCGCGGCGTTCCAGTAGCCGACGATCGTGTGCCCGGCAGGCAGCGTGAAGGTCACCGTCCAGCTGTTCTTGGTCGTGGAGCTGGTGTTGGTCACGTTCACCCCGGCCACGTAGCCGGTGCTCCACTGGCTCTGGGCGCTGCCCGCGGCGGTGCAACCGCCACCCGCGAGCGTGGTGAACGACACCGCCGGCGACAGGGCCGACTGGTTGCCCGCCGCGTCCCTGGCCCGCACGCGCACCTGGTACGTCCTCGCCGGCGACAGCCCGGTCAGCGTGATCGAGTTGGTCGCCGTGGAACCGAGCGACGTGCCGTCCGAGTCGAGGACGTCG
Source organism: Nonomuraea sp. SYSU D8015 (assembly GCF_008065375.1). Taxonomy (GTDB): domain Bacteria; phylum Actinomycetota; class Actinomycetes; order Streptosporangiales; family Streptosporangiaceae; genus Nonomuraea. The sequence goes on along the minus strand of NZ_VJYI01000002.1, from coordinate 1,062,003 downwards.
TAGCCGGTGACGCCCACGTTGTCGGTGGAGGCCGCCCAGGTCAGGGTGGCTCCGGACGCCGTGACGTTCGAGGCGGCCGGGGTGCCCGGCGTGCTCGGCGGGGTCGGGTCGCTGGTCCCGCCGCCGTAGATCGACGCCTCCTTGGCGGTGGCCGCGATGCCGTTGGCCCCGTTGAACAGCCGCTGTCCCCAGGGGGTCAGCTGGTTGACGTCGAAGTTGGTGACCTGGTCGAGGTATTCGACGCCGCCGCTGTTCCCGCTCCACGACCAGCCGAGGTAGCCGATGCCGCGGCTCACGGCCTGCGCCATGATCGTGTCCTCGTCGGGGTTGCCGTCGGAGTGGTTGTGCCCGAACTCGCCCACGACCAGAGGCAGCCCGGCCGTCCTGAACGCGTCCATGTACGCGGTGACCTCCGCGGCCGTGTCGAAGACGCCGTACATGTGCACGGAGAAGATCGTGTTCTTGTCGGGGTCGCTGTCGAAGACCACCCGCGCGTTGTCGCGCATCGTGAACTGCCAGTCCTGCCCCCAGTTCGGCGCGTCGACCATCAGCGCGTGGTCGAAGCCGTTGTCGCGGAGCCTCTGGATGGCGGCCGTGGTGCGAGCGGCCCAGCCCGGGGTGACGGCGTTGTTGCCGATGGGCTCGTTGCCGATGTTGACGATGATGTAGTCCTCCTGGCCGACCAGGGCGGACTTGACGCTGATCCAGTAGTCGACCGCCTGGTCGAGGGTGTAGGCGCCGCTCTGCTCGCCGTACCCGGTGGTGTCGTGGTTCTCCAGGACGCAGATGAGCTTGTTCTGCTTGCACAGGGAGACGACGTTCTGCACGTCGGCGACGCCGTTGGCGGTCCAGCGGCCGCCGCTGAGCACGACGCGCACGGTGTTGGCCTTGAGCGACTTGATGTCGGCGAACGCCTTGGTCTGGCCGGTGTACCAGGTGTGCGCGTGGCTGGTGCCGCGCATGACGAACTCCTGGCCGTCGCGTTCCAGGATCTTCGTACCACTGACGTGGATGCCGACGGCGGCGTGGGCCGGGTCGGCGGGCGCGACGAGGAGGGCCAGGAGGCAGGTCAGCGCGGTCAACACTGATCTCATGGAGTGCCTTTCCCTGAGGTGGGAGAACCCGCCCCCGAGGCGGGGACGGGTTCTCGCTCAGGCGGGGGTGCAGGTGACGGGGTCGGGGGTGGTGGGGGTGCCGTTGGCGATGAAGCCGAACGTGGTGGTCGCGCCGGCGGCGAGCGCGCCGTTGTAGCTCTCGTTCCTGACCGAGACGCTGGAGCCGGTCTGAGTGTGCTTGCCGCCCCAGAGCTGCGTGATCGTGCTCTGCGAGGTCCAGGCGACCGTCCAGCCGCTGATCGCCGAGGTGCTCGTGTTCTTGACCGTCACCTCGGCCTGGAACGCCCCGCCCCAGGAACTCGTCACCTTGTACGCGGCCGTGCAGCCGCCCGGGGGCGGCGGCTCGTCCGTCGTGGTGAACGTGGTGCCGTCCGAGGGCGCCGAGGTGTTGCCCGCCGCGTCCCTGGCCACCACGGTGGCGGTGTAGGACGTGGCAGGGGTGAGACCGCTCAGGTCGAAGGAGGCGTTCGTGGCCGTGCCCACCTTGGCGGACCCCAGGTAGACGTCATAGCCGGTCACGCCCACGTTGTCCGTGGAGGCCGACCAGCTGAGCCTGGCGGTGGAGCCCGTGATCGCGGAGACCGCGGGCCTGCCGGGCTTGCTGGGCGCAGTGTCGTCCTCTTCCTCCGGTCCCGGCGGCTCACCCCAGATCTTGGTGGCGCCGCTGTAGAGGGTGATGTTGCCCGTACGGACCGGCGTGGCGCCGGGCGTGGTCGGGATGTTCCGGTACGACCAGTCGTTGGCCGGGTCCCACGTCCCGGAGCTGCTGATCCTGAACTGCACCTCCCTGCGGTGCTGGGACTGCCCGGCCGGGGCGATGGCCTGCCCGGAGCAGCCGATGTTGACGTAGTAGGTGCTGCCGCCCGCCGGGTGCAGCGTCGGCGCCTTGCACTGCGTATACGCCGACGACACGCTGATCTGCGAGGCCGTCGTCGAGCCGTCGAGCGTGAAGTAGTAGCGGAACGAGCCGTCGGACAGCACCCTGGCGGGCCAGGCCGACTGGTTGCGGACGATGGCCTTGATCTCGGTGAAGTTCGTCCCCGAGGCGTTCACCCCGGCCTCGACGAAGATCTCGGGCCCGTCCGGGGTCTCGGCGGGCGGGAAGTTCGCCGCCGGGGCTCCGCCGTACTCCTTGTAGAGCCTGGCCAGCGCGCTGGTGAAGCCGGCGTTGTAGTCGGTGGCGACCTCGTTCATGACGTAGTCGTCGCGCTTGTCGGTGTAGGCGTCGTTCGGGTCGGGCGGGCCGCCGACGAGCGCGCCGTACAGGGTGTGGCGGGTCTGCTCGGGGTTGGTGATCTGGTCGGTCCACGAGCCGTGCGCCGTGCGGTGATGCGGGTTCTTCGGCGGGTTGGCGCCGAAGCCGATCACGTACGACGAGTTGCGCGGGTTGTCGCCGAGCGCGTAGTTGATCTGCCGGACCGCGAAGTCGTGGTAGCGGGCCTTGCGCGTGGCGTCGCTGATCGAGTCGCTGTGAACGAGCGCCGCGAACGCGGTGTTGGCCGCGTACCGCAGCGAGCCCCACCGATCGAGCACGGCCTGCCCGCCCGGCGAGTATCTGACCTGGGAGCCGTTGACGCCGACCGTCCACCAGTCGAGCCAGCGGTTGGCGTCGTCGAGGTAGCGCTGCTTGCCGGTCAGCTTGTGCAGGAGCACGTACGCGCCGTAGGACTTGTCGTCCCAGGCGATGGTCCATTTGTACGATTTCGTGGTGGTCTGCGGCTCGTTGCCGAGGTTGTCGTAACCGGTCTCGGCCTTGGCCAGGTAGGAGGCGTCGTTCGTGGCCCGGTAGAGCCAGATCGCGCCCCACACCAGCTCGTCGTTGAAGCCGCTCCAGGAGTTGTAGTAGCCCTGCGCGTCGGTGATGCACTCGCTGTACTTCTTCCTGACGGTGTCGGCGAAGGAGTACAGCTGCTTGGCGTGCGTCACCAGCGTGTCGGCATATGTCGGGTTCGTCGGGCGGAAGACGATCGAGGAGGCCGCCATCGCCGCCGCCGTCTCCCCCGCCAGGTCCGACCCGCCGCAGGACGCGTCGATCTTGTACGCGGGCCGCGTCATCGGCATGGCCTCGGCCGGACCCCACCAGGCGTGGTCCGTGCCGCCGTTGCCGACCTGCCCGTAGAGCACGTTCGGCGACGGGTGCGCCTTGATGAAGTAGTCGTTGACGAACTTGAGGTTGTTGAGCAGGTGGGTGAGCTGCCCCGAGGACGCGTAGGCGTCGCGGTACTCGACCGCGCCCCAGGCCAGCATGGTGGCGGAGAACGCCATCGGGAAGCCGAACTTGACGTGGTCGCCCGCGTCGTACCAGCCGCCCGTGAGGTCGACTCCGACGTCCTTGCCGTCGTTCATGCCCGAGTCGCCGCGCCAGGAGACGCGGTTCCAGCTGGGCAGATCGCCCGACTGCTGGGCCTCGTAGAACCACAGCGACTTCTGCAACGCCTCGCCGTAGGCGAAGGTCGGCGCGGCGGAGGCGGGGGCCGCCGGCCCTGCCACCACAAGGGGCAGGGCCAGCGACACCGCGGCGATGAGTGCTGCCTTTCTCACGGGAAGAGCCGCCCGTACTCGGCGAGCGCGACGGCCACGTCGACCTGCGCCCAGAACCGGTGGTAGTTGAAGGTCGGGACCGGGCCGGTGCCCTTCAGATAGGCGTCGACCTCCGCCCAGTCGGGGTCGTCCTTGTAGAAGGACCTGATCGAGATGAACGTGGAGTTGGAGTCGATGGTGTCGCCGTTCGGCATCTTGCCGGTCCAGCCCGGCGGCACGTAGACCGGGTCGTCGATGCGGTTGTAGTCCGCCTTGGTCTCCGGCACCGAGACGCCCTTGGTGTCACGGTTCTTCCAGACGCCGTCGAGCAGCGCCTTGGCCGTGTCCCTGGCCTCGGCGTGGTTCGCCCTGGCCGCGTAGTACATCAGGACCTTGGCGTACGCGCCGGCCACGCCCACGTCCTGCGTGTAGTCCACGATGCTCACGCGCAGGCCGGGGTTGGCGGGCGGCATGCCGGTGGTGGCGTTGAAGTCACCGGCCGGCTGGCCGGTCCACCGGAGCGTGGACGGGATCCGGTAGCTGCCGTCGGCGTTGATCGTGGTGTTGTCCAGCGCCCACGTCACCCACTTGTCGAGGATGGCCTTGGCGTCGGCGTTGCCGGTGACGTTGTAGAGCTCCGCCACCCGCTCCATCGTCCACGCCTGGAAGCCGAACCACTGGTTCGACGGCGGGTCGTGGTAGACGGGCTGCCAGTCGTAGGTCATGCCGTGGAACTTCGGCAGGCCGCTCGGCGGCGTGGCGTAGTGGCCCTCCCAGCTGTTGGTCGCGCCACCGGCGATGGCGCCCTCGTTCGACTGCAGCCACTTGTAGAACTGCAGCTGGCGGGTCAGGCTGGTGCTCCAGTCGGCCGCGCCGGTCGCGCTCTTGGGCTTGAGCTCGGCCACGTTCGCCAGGGCCCAGGCCGCGAACGGGTTCTGGTAGCCGGAGTGGTTGTGGCTGGAGCCGATGCGCCAGGCCCATCCGGCGCTGGTGTCGGTCGCGCCGCCCCAGGCGTAGTACCAGTTCAGCAGGTACGCGGCAGAGTCCTTGCCGGTGCCCGCCGGGCAGGACGGGCTCGTGCAACCCGGCTTCTTGAAGTACTTGTCGTACATCGCGTAACGCAGGTAGTCGCCCATCTTGGCGGCCTTGGCCACCGTCGCGGAGATGTCGCCGGCCTTGTTCTGCGCCTTGGCCCAGGTCAGCGCCCAGTAAGCGGCCTGGACGGCACGCGCGTCGGCGTCGGGGGCGTTGGTGTACTTCCACTGCTTGGCGTAGGAGCTGTCCTTGATGAACAGGTCCAGGAAGCCGTTCCGCCCGCCGTGGGCGAAGGTGTCGCAGGACGGCTGCGGGATCGTCTCGAAGACCGACTCCTCCGGGCCGCGCTGGTAGGTGTTGATGTAGGCGGGCTTGGTGGTGCCGTCGCCGCAGCGGCCGAAGCCGTAGGTGTTGTCGACGTCGAGCAGCCAGTGCATGCCGTAGATGTCGCGGGTGCCGTACGCGCTCTGCAGCTCGGCGGCCAGCGGATCCGCGCCCACGGTGACGCCGGAGTCCATCTGGGACGGGTAGTTGCTGATCTGCAGGTGCTCGGGCGCGTACGTCGCCGGCTTCGACGGGTTGTAGAAGGAGTTCGTCGGCTGGTCGGCGGTGGACGGGATGATGTACTTCTCCATCGAGGCCCACGCGTTGTTGAACTTCGACCAGTCGCCGGTGATCCGCCCGTAGGCCGCCTCCAGCCACAGGTAGTAGCTGTAGGCCTCCGAGGTGGTCTCGTGCCCGTGGTCCGGCGCCTCGACCAAGAAGGTCTCGACCGAGTGGTACGGCACGCCCTCGGGCGAGAAGTAGCCGTTGGCCGGGTCGTGGAGCTCGTTGTAGAGCTCGACGAAGCGCTGGATGTACGGGTTGTCGCCGCCCACGTCGTTGTCGGCCTCGGTGGCGGTGACGTCCACGGGGTCGTAGCCGGTGGCGCTCACCCTGATCACCGCCGAGCCGGCCGTGTTGTCACTGTCGTTGGCCGCGTCCAGCCGGACCTCCTGCGCGGTGTTCCAGGTGGACGGCGTGAACGTCCTGGTCGGGTTGGCGACCGTGATGTCGGCGTCGCCGCTGGCCCGGGCGATGTTGACGGTCACGTTCGACGAGGGCGCCTGCGAGAGCTTCACCGTGAAGCTCGCGTTCCCCTCCTCCGGCACGGACAGGCTCGTCGGGCTCACCACGAGCGCGGGGCCCGTGTTCGGGGAGACCGTGATCCCGACGGGGGCCGAGGTCGTGGTCGCGCCGCCGTTGTCGGTGGCCCGCGCGGTGATCGAGTAGCTGCCCGCCGCCACGTTCTGCCAGTTGTAGCTGTACGGCGCCTGGGTGTCGGTGCCCAGCAGCGTGGTGCCCTGGTAGAAGTCGACCTTGGAGATCGTGCCGTCGGAGTCGGCCGCGTTGGCCGTGATCGGCACGGTCGCCGGGGCGGTGAACGTCTGGCCCGCGGTCGGCGAGGTCAGCGACACGGTGGGCGGGGTGTTCTGGCCGCCGCAGGTGACGCCGTTGACGCTGAACGAGGTCGGGCTCGGGTTGCTGCCGGTCCAGGTGCCCTGGAAGCCGATGTTCGTGGAGGCCCCGGTGCCGAGGTTGCCGTTCCACGACATGTTCGTGCCGGTCATCCGGGTGCCGGACTGGGTCCAGTTCGCGCCCCAGCCGGTCGGGGTGTACCTCTGGCCGGTGGTCGGGAAGTCGAAGGCCAGCGTCCATGACCTGATCGGGTCGCCGGTGTTCTTCAGCGTGATGCTGGCGGTGAAGCCGCCCTGGCCGGAGCCGGTGTTCCACTGGTTGGCGGCGTACGTCACCTCACACGAGACCGCGGCCTGGGCCGGACCGGCCGCCACGGCCGTGGTCGCACCCGCCACGAGGACGAGCGTCGTGGCCACGGCGAGACGCCTCGATAAGCGGGAGAGGAGGGATGGGGGTCTGTGCTTCACGGGGTCTCCATGGGAGTAGGGGTGTGGGAGCGCTCCCAAACGGGATTGTGGGTGCCCTTCGGCGTATGTCAACGAAATGGCGGTTCGGTAACCCCCGTGTTTCCTCTCACCAGGCTGCCCGGGATGAAAGTTTCATCGGCGTTCCGGGGCATTCAACGAGCATGCGGGGCGGCGGACATCTCCCCGACGACCGGGCTCTGTACAGCGCCCCGACTCCGGCTCACCATGGGAGCGCTCCCAGCCATCTAGCAGCACTGGAGATGATCGCTCGTGAGACTCCAACGCGGCCTCCGCAAATGGGCCGTGACCGTGACCGCCGCGAGTGTCGCGGCCTTAGGGCTCGTGGTCGGCCAGAGCACGGCCGCCAGCGCCGCGGTCGCCTGCGACGTGACCTACTCTGCCAACTCGTGGACGAGCAGCCCGGGTCAGGGCGGTTTCACCGCGAACATCACGCTGAAGAACACCGGCGACCCGATCAGCTCGTGGACGCTGGCCTTCGACTTCCCGACCACCGGCCAGAGGTACACCCCCAGCGGCTGGGGCGCGAACTGGACCCAGTCCGGCACCCGGATGACCGGGACGAACATGCCGTACAACGGCAGCCTGGCGACGGGCGCCTCCATCACCATGGGCTTCAACGGCACCTGGACGGGCAGCAACCCCAACCCGACCTCGTTCAGCGTCAACGGCGTCACCTGCGGCGGCAACCCGACGACGCCGTCCGTGGTGCTGTCGGCCAGCTCGGTCGCGGTCAACGAGGGCGGCACGGCCACCTTCACCGCCAGGCTGTCGTCCGCGCCGAGCTCGAACGTGACCGTCACCACCGCGCGGACCAGCGGTGACACGGACCTGACCGTCAGCTCCGGCGCCTCGCTGACCTTCACGCCGAACGACTGGAACACCGCGCAGACCGTGACCCTGGCCGCGGCCCAGGACTCCGACACGACCGCGGGAACGGCCGCCTTCAGCGTCGGCGGCAACGGTGTCACCGGCGCCACGGTCAATGCCACCGAGGTGGACGACGACGCGGTCCAGGAGCAGTCGATCATCGTGACGCCGACCGCGGTGACCGTGCCCGAAGGCGGCACGGCCACGTACACGGTGAAGCTGGCCACCCAGCCCTCCGGCAACGTGACCGTCACCTCGACCGCCGGCAGCGGCGACACCAACATCACCGTGTCCTCCGGCGGGAGCCTCACGTTCGGCACGACCACCTGGAACACCGCGCAGACGGTGACCCTGGCCGCCGCACAGGACTCCGACAACACCAACGGCAGCAGGGACATCACGGTCGCCTCCACCGGGCTGACCTCGCGGACGGTCACCGCCACCGAGGCCGACGACGACGGCGGCACCAACCCGACCCACGTCGAGAACCCGTACGCCGGCGCCACCGGCTACGTGAACCCCAACTGGTCGGCCAAGGCCGCGGCCGAGCCGGGCGGCTCCGCGGTGGCCAACACCTCCACGGCCGTCTGGATGGACCGCATCGCCGCCATCGCCGGCAACGCCGAGGCCATGGGCCTGCGGGCCCATCTGGACGAGGCCGTCCGGCAGGACGCCGCCAACGGCTCCGCCCCGCTGACCATCCAGGTCGTCATCTACAACCTGCCCAACCGCGACTGCTCGGCGCTGGCCTCCAGCGGTGAGCTGCTCATCGCCGAGAACGGGTTCAACCGCTACAAGACCGAGTACATCGACCCGATCGCGGCCATCATGCGCGACGCCAAGTACGCCAATCTGCGCATCGTCACGATCATCGAGCCCGACTCGCTGCCGAACCTGGTCACCAACCTCAACGCCTTCGAGAAGTGCCGCGAGGCCAACGGTCCCGGCGGCTACCGGGACGGCGTCCGGTACGCGCTGAACCAGCTGCACGCCATCCGGAACGTCTACACCTACATCGACGCCGCCCACCACGCCTGGCTCGGCTGGGACTCGAACTTCCAGCCCGCGGTCGACCTCTTCCACGAAGTCGTCGCCGGCACCACCGCGGGCGTGGACAGCGTGGACGGTTTCATCGTCAACACCGCCAACTACTCGGCCACGACCGAGCCGCACTTCACCGTCAACACCACGGTGGGCCCCAACAACACCCCGGTCCGGCAGTCCAACTGGGTGGACTGGAACTGGTACATCGACGAGCAGACCTTCGCGACCGAGCTGCGCAGGCGGCTGATCGCCAAGGGCTTCCGCTCGGGGCTCGGCATGCTGATCGACACCTCGCGCAACGGCTGGGGCGGCAGCGCCCGCCCAGCCGGACCGAGCACCGCGACGGAGGTCAACCAGTTCGTCGACCAGTCACGTGTCGACCGCCGCATCCACGCCGGCAACTGGTGCAACCAGAAGGGCGCGGGCATGGGCACGCGGCCCACCACCAACGTCCCCGCCGGCTTCGACGCCTACGTCTGGATCAAGCCTCCGGGCGAGTCCGACGGCGCCAGCAAGGACATCCCGAACAACGAGGGCAAGAAGTTCGACCGGATGTGCGACCCGACGTACACCGGCAACAACCTCAACAAGTTCAACATGTCGGGTGCGCTGCCCGACGCGCCGCTGTCGGGACAGTGGTTCTCCGCGCAGTTCCGCGAGCTGCTGGCGAACGCCTACCCGCCGATCAACTGAGAGACGGCCGGTCGATGAGTCACCCGCCTGACCCGGGTGGCTCACCGGCCGGAGAGGGGCCCGCCTGACCCGGGTCCCTCGGCTCCACTGGGAAGGGGTCCGGGCCTGCCGCCCGGGCCCCTTCTCTCATCGCGCCCTGCGCCACTCCGACACGATCTCGTCCACGTCGAAGGGCATCAGGTTGAGCGGCGGCCCCGGCAACCCCGTCCTGATCGCCTCGCGGATCTTGTGGTTGACGTCCTCGACGATCTGCCGCACCTCGGTCTCCGAGCGCGCCCCGCGTGCCTCGGCCAGCGCCTCCTCAGCCTGCTTGCGCAGCGCCAGCGTCGGCGGCAGCGGCATCGCGAGCCCTTCGCTCTCGACCTTCTGCTTGATCCAGGCCATCTCGTCGTCCGGCCGGTCCAGCCACTTCAGCGGCTTGCCGGCGCCCGGCAGATCGTCGAACTCGCCTCGCTCCGTCGCCTCGCGGATCTGCCGGTCGATCCAGCTCTCGAACGGCAGGCCCGGCGGCTTGCGGTCCGTCACCTCATCTCCTCTCAGGCCAGGTTGTGACTAGGGGCGATCGGGCCGCGCCAGCCGAGCACGGCCTCCGTCATGCGTACGGACGCGACCGTCGCGGACACGTCGTGCACCCGGAGGATGCGGGCGCCCTTGAGGATGGAGACGACGTTGGCGGCGATCGTGCCCTCCTTCCGCTCCCCCTGCGGACGGTCGAGCGTCTCCCCGATGAAGTCCTTGTTGGACAGCGCCACCAGCGTCGGATAGCCGATCGAGGTGATCTCCTCCAGCCGGCGCGTCAGCTCCAGGGAGTGGAAGGTGTTCTTGTTGAGGTCGTGCCCCGGATCGATGATGATCTTCTCGGCGGCGATCCCGGCCTTCAGCGCGAACGCCACCCGCTCGCGCAGGAAGTCCGCGACCTCGGAGACCACGTCGGCGTAACTCGGCCGGAAGACGCGGCGGCCCGGTCCGCCGAGGCTGTGGGTGACCACCACGCTCACGCCGGTGGCCGCGGCGACCTCGGCGATGCCGGGCTCGCGCAGGCCGTTGGTGTCGTTGATGACGTCGGCGCCGGCCTCGACGGCGGCCCTCGCCACCTCGGGCCGGTGGGTGTCGACCGAGATCACGGCGTCGGTGACGGCCCGGACTTCGGCGATGACGGGGACGACGCGGTCGATCTCCTCGGCCACGCCGATCTGCGCCTGGGCGGCGCTGAAGGCGAACCCGCCGATGTCCACCCAGTCGGCCCCGTCGTCCACGGCCCTCTTGGCCGCCGCCACCGCGCTGTCCAGCGCGAACGTGCTCCCCTGGTCGTGGAAGGAATTGGGGGTCCTGTTGACGATGGCCATGACGGCGACCTGCCGCTCGAAATCGAACTCACGCAGCCCGATGCGCCGGACAGGAGAGATGATCCCCGGGGAAAGCCGCTCGCCGCTCACGTCTGTGAGCCTACCCGGCGCCTCCTCCAGGTCAGGCGGTGAATCGGCCGGGCGGGTGCCCGCCCGCCGAGACCCTGATGCGCCTCATGTGCCGGCGCGTGCCGAGATCGGGCTCCCGGGGCAGCCGCATGGTGAGCCGGACGGTGGTGCCGAGCGGACCGGTGTGGAAGTCGGCCATGTCGCACAGCCGTCGGATGAGGTAGATCCCTCTGCCGTGGTAGGAGAAGTCGGACGGCCGCGAGTGGCCGTCGACGTACGCGTCCGGGATGCCCGTCCCCTGATCGGTCGTCTCGGAGCGGATGACGCCGTTCACCGTCCACAACTTGAGGTACCCGTACCCGCCCGCGTGCTCGACGGCGTTGACGACGCTCTCGTGCACGGCCAGGACGAAGTCGTCGAGCCTCGGGCCGCTCAGCCCGCACTTCTCGGCGTGCTCCGCCACCGCCCGGCGCAGCTTCGTGACGTCGTGGAGCGTGAAGGGCTGGGTCAGCAAGGTGCGCATTGCAGGCTCTCCGATGTGGCTAGCCAACCGTAGTGATCCTGTCGCACAGTGTCGCGTGCATGCTCGGCGCCCAGGCGACGTCGGGCATCCTCCCTGGTCAGATCGTGCACGGTCTGATCGGTCAGCGTCCGGGGGGATGCGCTCAACGGGCCGGTGGCGTCGCCCCTCCTCCAACCTCGCCTGGTACGCGGGTGCGCAGAACCCGGGGACACCGCGTACCCGGGAGTGGGGTTGGGGTAATGGATCTGCTCAAAGGCGATCCGCGGAAAATGGCCCATGGCGCTCCTCCGTGTCGTGCCGACACCAGGCCGCGCCTCAGGACCTCGCGTAGTGCCCTCTTCCCACCAAAGGGGAAGTCACACTCCGCAATTCTACGGACGTCCCCCCACCCCCGTGGCGAACTCCTTGATCCGGCTGACCGGCCCGCGGTCGGGGGCGAGCGGCGCGGTCTCCATGCCGGCGCCCTCGTTCAGCCCGGCGATCATCTCGCGGATGGCGTCCTGGGACGAATGCTGCGGCGTCCAGCCGAGCACCTCCCTGGCCCGCTCCACCTTCATCACCGGCAGCCGCAGCACCATGTCGAACAGGCCCGGCGCGGCAGGCAGCAGCCTCAGGTGCCATCCCGCCGCCATGGCCGCCCTCGCCAGGCCCGGCGGCACCCCCACCGTACGGGTGTCGAGCAGCTCGGCCAGGTCGTGCGGGTCGAGCACGGGCTCGGCGGCGATGTTGAACGCGCCCTTCACGGGCCGGGTGACGGCCAGCCGGTAGGCCTCGGCCGCGTCCGCCGCGTGCACGACCTGCAGCCGCAGCCCGGGGATGTCCGGCACGAACGGGATCCGTCCCGGCCGGACCAGCCGCCGCGGCACCAACGGCCCGCCGAACAGCCGGCGCTGCTCGGTCGCGGCCACCCGCTGGAAGATGAACCCCGGCCGCATCCGCACCACGCGGATGCTCCGGTGATCGTGCTCGAAGACGTCGAGCACCCGCTCGACGTACGCCTTCTCCCGCCCGTACGCGGCGCCCGGCCAGCCGTGCGTGGGCCAGCTCTCGTCCACCGCCCGGTCCTTGGGCCCCGGGGAGTACGCCCCCACGGACGATGCGTGGATCAGCGCGGGCACCCCCGCCTCGGCCACGGCGCGGAAGACCCGCATGCTGCCGAGCACGTTGGCCCGCCAGGTGGTCGCGGGGTCCCTGGTGGGCTGGAACAGCCACGCCAGGTGCACCACGACGTCGGCGCCGTCGAAGATCCGGGTCAGGTCGGAGGAGGCCACGTCGGCCTGCCGCCAGTCAGTGCGGTCGATCCGCCACCCGGGCAACCGGCGTGCGACTCCCACGATCGAGCTGACGCTCTCGTCCGCGGCCAACGCGCGAACCACACTGGTGCCGACGTTCCCAGTGGCCCCCACCACAACGACTCTCATGACAGCTCCGCTGCCCGCTCTCTCACCTGCGAAACCAGACCGGTTACGGCTGGAGGAGGATCTTGACGGCTCCGTCGGCTTTCTTCTGGAACATCTCGTATGCCCTCGGCGCCTGGTCGAGCGGCATCCGGTGCGTGGTGAGGTCCATGACGCCGAGCGGGTCGGCGTCGTCGGTCACCAGCGGCATCAACTGGCTGGTCCACCGCCGGACGTGGGCCTGCCCCATGCGCAGCGTGATGCCCTTGTCGAACATGCGCAGCATCGGCAGCGGATCCGTCATGCCGCCGTAGACCCCGATGAGGGAGATCACGCCGCCCCGGCGGACGGAGTCGATGGCCTGGTTGAGCGCCTTCAACCGGTCCACGCCCGCCGTCGACATGAGCGGGGCGGCCACCTTGTCGGGCAGCAGGCCGGTGAGCGTCTGGGCGAGCTTGGCGGCGGGCGAGCCGTGCGCCTCCATGCCGACCGCGTCGATGACCGAATCCGTGCCGCGGCCCATCGTCCGGTGCCTGATCTCCTCCGGCACGTTGTAGACCTCACTGGCGTCGATCACCTCGATGCCGTGGCGGCGGGCCATCTCCAGGCGCGCCATCACCCCGTCCACGCCGATCACCCGGTAGCCGAGGTGGCGGGCGATGCGGGCGCTCATCTGCCCGATGGGGCCCAGGCCGAAGACGGCCACGCTGCCGCCGTCGGGGATGTCGGCGTACTCGACGGCCTGCCAGGCGGACGGGAGCACGTCCGACAGGTAGACGAACCGCTCGTCCGGCGGGCCCGCCGGCACCTTGATCGGGCCGAACTGGGCCTCCGGCACCCGCAGGTACTCCGCCTGGGCGCCGGGCACCCGGCCGTACAGCCTCGTGTAGCCGAACAGGGCGGCGCCGGTGCCCTGCTCGCGCACCTGGGTGGTCTCGCACTGGGCGTACAGCTCCATGCCGCACATGTGGCAGTGACCACAGGCGATGTTGAACGGGATGACCACACGGTCGCCGGGCTTGAGGTTGGTGATCGCGGAGCCGACCTCCTCGACGAATCCGATGGGCTCGTGGCCCAGGATGTCGCCCTCGGCCATGAAGGGGCCGAGCACCTCGTACAGGTGCAGGTCGGAGCCGCAGATGCCGCTGCTGGTCACTTTGATGACCGCGTCGTTCGGTTCCTTGACGGCCGGGTCGGACACTTCCTCGACCCGCACGTCCCGCTTGCCGTGCCAGGTGACTGCCTTCATGCCGATCGCATACCCCCACACCGGGCCTCAAACGGCGGCGTCGGCGTCACCGGCCCTTGGGACCGCCGTGGCGAAAGCGACCGGAGGTTCAAAAGAACTTTACACACTCGGTATTCAATGAGTAACTATGGGTAGTGACGGACTGACAGAAGGAGCCGTGCGAATGCCGGTGAGCTTCCCTCAGCACCACCCCCACCACCTTGCCTCCCGCATTGATCAGCACTTGACCGGTTTCCTCGAAGCCTGGCGCGCTCCTGTTTCCGATCCCGACGTCGAGGCCGCGTACCAGGTGCTGAACGACTTCGTCCTCGGCGGCGGCAAACGCATCCGGCCGCAGCTGTGCTACTGGGGCTGGCGCGGGGCCGGCGGCGACGACTGTGAGGAGATCATCAAGGCCGCCGCCGCCCTCGAGTTGTGCCACGCCGGGCTCCTCATCCACGACGACATCATGGACGGCAGCGAGCTGCGCCGCGGGCGCGCGACCGTGCACAAAGACCTGGCGAGGCTCTACGACCGGCCGGGCGCGGAGGCGTTCGGCCACGTGGGCGGCATCCTGCTCGGCACGCTGAGCCTGGCCTGGTCGGACGCGATGCTGTCGTCGTGCGGGGTGGACCCGTTGCGGCTGCGGGTCGCGCACCACATCTTCGACGCGATGCGCACCGAGGTGATCAGCGGCCAATACCTCGACATGCTGGCCCAGCTCCGCGCCGGCGCGACCGTGGACGAGGCGCTGACGGTCATCCGCTTCAAGACCGCCAAATACACCGTGGAGCGGCCGCTGCAGATCGGCGGCGCGCTGGCCGGCGCCTCCCTCGAGCTGCTGAACGCGTACTCACGCTTCGGCCTGCCGCTGGGCGAGGCGTTCCAGCTGCGCGACGACCTGCTCGGCACGTTCGGCTCGGCGGCGGAGACCGGCAAGTCGGCGCTCGACGACCTGCGCGAGGGCAAGCACACGGTGCTGATCGCACACGCCGTGCGACACGCCTCGCCTGCACAGCGTGCGCATCTCCGGCGCTGGCACGGCGATCCGGAGCTGACCGAGGAGCGCGCCGAAGAGCTGCGCCAGATCCTGCGCGACACCGGAGCGGTCGCGCGGGTGGAGGAAATGATCGGACAACGGGTGCGCGAGGCCACGACGGCCCTGGCAGAGGCGCAGATCAAGCCGGAGGCCGCGAGCGCGCTGGGCGTGCTGGCCGACCAGCTCGCGCACCGCACCAGGTAAGGGGCTCCCACGATGGGACGGGTACTTCTCGCGGCGCCGCGCGGCTACTGCGCGGGCGTCGAACGCGCGATCGCCACGGTCGAGGAGGCGCTGAGGCGCTTCGGTCCGCCGGTGTACGTGCGCAAGCAGATCGTTCACAACTCCTCCGTGGTCGCCGAGCTGACCGGGCGGGGCGCGGTCTTCGTCGACGAGCTCGACGAGGGGCCTGACGGCGCGCTGGTGGTCTTCTCGGCCCACGGCGTCTCACCGGCGGTCAAGGACACGGCGGCGCGGCGCGGGCTGCGTACGATCGACGCGACCTGCCCGCTGGTCACCAAGGTCCACAAGGAGGCCGCGCGCCTGGCGGAGGAGGGCTACGAGATCGTGCTCATCGGCCACGCCGAGCACGAGGAGGTCGAGGGCACGCTCGGCGAGGCCCCCGACCGCATCCACGTCGTCGACCCGGCCCGCCCGGGCGAGGCGACGGTGAGCGGCTCCGGGCCGGTGAGCTGGCTGTCGCAGACCACGCTGGCCGTGGACGAGACCATGCGTGCCGTGGCGGAGCTGCGCGGGCGCTTCCCCCACCTGGCCGACCCGCCCAGCGACGACATCTGCTATGCCAGCCAAAACCGCCAGGAGGCCATCACGCGGATCGCCCCCGAGTGCGAGCTGGTCCTCGTCGTCGGCTCGGCCAACTCCTCCAACTCGCAACGGCTGGTGGAGGTCGCGCTGGGGGCGGGCGCGGGCGCGGCGTACCTGGTCGACCGGGCCGCCGACGCCGACGAGCGGTGGCTGCGCGGCGTGGAGACCGTCGGCGTGAGCTCCGGCGCCTCCGTCCCCGAGCGGCTGGTCGAGGAGTTACTCGGCTGGCTCGCGGCCCGCGGCTACGCCGACGTGGAGCAGCTCACCCTGACGGAGGAGACCCTGACGTTCTCTCTTCCTCCCGAACTCCGATCCCCTCGCAACCCCGGCCAGACGCAGCACGGAGACAGGCAGGTGCACGATGACGGAAACCATCCACTCGACCGCCGATGAAAGCCCCGACAGCCGGCTCAGCCTCAGCACCGAAGCCGCGCGCAATCTCTCGACCACGACCAAGACGCCCCCGCAGATGCAGGAGATCACCTCTCGGTGGCTGCTGCGGCTGCTGCCGTGGGTGCAGTGCTCAGGAGGGGTGTTCCGGGTCAACCGGCGGCTGACCTACACGCTGGGGGACGGTCGCATCACTTTCAGCAACACCGGCTCGGAGGTGCGCGTCATCCCGGCTGAGCTCACCGAATTGCCCATGTTGCGGGGCTTCGACGACATGGAGGTGCTCGAAGCGCTGGCCGGCCGCTTCGTCCAGAGGGAGGTCGCGGCGGATGAGGAGATCGTCGCCGAGGGCAGCCCGGGCGACCGGCTCGTGTTGATCGCTCACGGCCGCGTACGCAAGACGGCCACCGGCGCGTACGGCGACGAGCAGAACCTCGGCATCCTGGCCGACGGCGACCACTTCGGCGAGCAGGCCCTCATCGACGGCGGGGCGTTCGAGTT
The DNA here is from genome assembly GCF_008065375.1 of Nonomuraea sp. SYSU D8015. Taxonomy (GTDB): domain Bacteria; phylum Actinomycetota; class Actinomycetes; order Streptosporangiales; family Streptosporangiaceae; genus Nonomuraea. Next base: position 1,045,465 of record NZ_VJYI01000002.1, on the reverse strand, counting down.
CAGCGCGCGGGCCAAGACGGTCACCACCGTGCTCACGCTCTCCAGGCAGGACTTCGAGCAGATCGCCGAGCAGTCGCCGGCGCTGCGCGAACACGTGGACAACTGGCGCTCCGCCGAGAACCGCCCGCACAACGACTACGGCGAGGCCGCGATCGGCATGAAGGCGGGCCACGTCGGAGAGCCCACGCTGCCCGGCACGTTCGTGGACTACGAGCTGAGCCCCCGCGAGTACGAACTCAGCGTGGCCCAGACGGTCCTGCGTGTGCACAGCCGGGTCTCCGACCTGTACAACCAGCCGATGAGCCAGCTCGACCAGCAGCTCCGCCTCACGATCGAGGCCCTGCGCGAGCGGCAGGAGCACGAGCTGATCAACAACAAGGAGTTCGGGCTGCTCCACAACGCCGACTTCAGCCAGCGCATCAGGACCCGTTCCGGCCCGCCCACCCCCGACGACCTCGACGACCTGCTGGCCACCGTGTGGAAGGACCCGGCTTTCTTCCTTGCCCACCCGCAGGCCATCGCGGCCTTCGGCAGGGAGTGCAGCAAGCGCGGCGTCTACCCGCAGGCCAGTGAGGTCAGCGGGCACCGGCTGCCGGCCTGGCGGGGCATCCCGATCTTTCCGTGCAACAAGATCCCGATCTCTGGCACGCGGACGACGTCGTTCCTGCTCATGCGGACCGGACAGGAGAACCAGGGCGTCATCGGCCTGCACCAGACCGGCATACCTGACGAATACCAGCCGAGCCTGTCGGTGCGCTTCATGAACATCAACGAGAAGGCCGTGGTCTCCTACCTGGTCAGCGCCTACTACTCGTGCGCCGTCCTGGTGCCCGACGCGCTCGGCATCCTCGAGGACGTGGAGATCGGCCGCAACGGCTGACCCACCCGCGCAGGGCGGGGCCGGTGATGCGTTCCGCCGGTGCCCCGCCCTCACCTCTCATCCCCAAGACTTGGCGAGCCGGGAGTGGTCATGAGCCAGCCGTTCGAACTGCCGGACTTCTACATGCCGTACCCCGCGCGGCTCAACCCCCATCTGGAGCAGGCCCGTACGCACTCCAAACAGTGGGCGCGCCACATGGGCATGGTGGAGGGTTCGGGCATCTGGGGGGAGGCCGATCTCGACGCCCACGACTATCCGCTGATGTGCGCCTACACCCACCCGGACTGCGACGCCGATGAGCTGTGCCTGATAACCGACTGGTACGTGTGGGTCTTCTTCTTCGACGACCACTTCCTGGAGGTCTTCAAACGCACGGGCGACCTGGCGGGCGGCAAGGACTATCTCGCGAGGCTGGCCCATTTCATGCCGATGGGCGCGGATCTGACCATGCCGGAGCCGACCAACCCGGTCGAGGCGGGGCTGGCCGACCTGTGGGTCCGCACGGTGCCCGTCCGGTCGGCGGACTGGCGGGAGCGCTTCGCCGAGAGCACACGGCACCTGCTCAACGAGTCACTCTGGGAGCTCGCCAACATCAACACGGGCCGGATCGCCAACCCGGTCGAGTACATCGAGATGCGGCGCAAGGTGGGCGGGGCGCCGTGGTCGGCGGGGCTCGTGGAGCACGCCGTGGGGGCCGAGGTGCCGGCCAGGATCGCCGCGTCCCGGCCGATGCGGGTGCTGAAGGACGCCTTCTCCGACGCCGTGCACCTGCGCAACGACCTGTTCTCCTACCAGCGGGAGGTCGGGGACGAGGGCGAGCTGAGCAACGGCGTGCTGGTGCTGGAGACGTTCCTGGGCTGCACCACGCAGGAGGCCGCGGACGCCGTCAACGACCTGCTGACCTCGCGGTTGCAGCAGTTCGAGCACACCGCGGTCGCCGAGCTGGGGCCGCTGTTCGCCGAGCACGCTATCGACCCGGTCACGGCGGCCGGCGTGCTGGCGTACGTCAAGGGCCTGCAGGACTGGCAGTCGGGCGGCCACGAGTGGCACATGCGCTCCAGCCGCTACATGAACCAGCGGGCCAAGGCCGCCCGGCCGCTGGGCATGTCGTCGGTCGTCAACGTGCTCGGGGCCAAGCGGCTGCGGAACTTCACGCACGTGCGGCACCAGCGGGTGGGGCCGTCCCGGATCCCCGACCTCTACGTACCCTTCGAGCTCCGGCTGTCGCCGCATCTCGACGGTTCCCGCCGCGCCGTCGTGGCCTGGTGCCGGGCGATGGGCATGCTGGAGGCCCAGCCCGGGGTGGTGGGGTCGGCGGTGTGGGACGAGGACAAGCTGATCGACTACGACCTGCCGCTGTGCGCGGCGGGGCTGCATCCGGACGCCTCCCCCGAGGAGCTGGACCTGGCGTCGTTCTGGCTGGCCTGGGGCACGTACGGCGACGACTACTTCCCCGTCGTCTTCGGCAGGTCGCGCAACCTCGTGGCGGCCAGGATCGCGGTGGCCAGGTTCTCGGCGTTCATGCCGCTGGACGGCGCTCCGCCGCCGCCAGCGAACGCGCTGGAGCGCGGGCTGGCCGACGTCTGGGCCCGTACGGTCGCGCCGATGCCGCTCGCGGACCGTCGCAAGCTCCGCGGGGCGGTCGAGCGGATGTGCGAGGGGTGGCTGTGGGAACTCGCCAACGAGGCGGCGAACCACATTCCCGACCCGGTCGACTACATCGAGATGCGCCGGCTGACCTTCGGCTCGGAGATGACCATGAGCCTGAGCCGGCTGCGGCACGGCAAGTCCATCCCGGAGGAGGTGTACGAGAGCGGCCCGATGCGGGCGATGGAGAACGCCATGATGGACTGCGGCCTGCTCGTCAACGACGTCTTCTCCTACCAGAAGGAGATCGAGTTCGAGGGCGAGCTGCACAACGCGATCCTGGTGGTGCAGAGCTTCTTCGACTGCGACCACCCGGCGGCGCTGACCATCGTCAACGACCTGCTGACCTCGCGGGTGAAGCAGTTCCAGCACATCGTCGAGCACGAGCTGCCGGTCGTCTGCGCCGACTTCGGCCTGGACGCCGAGGCCCGGCACGACCTCGACGCGTTCGTGGCCGAGCTGCGCGACTGGCTGGCCGGCATACTCAACTGGCACCGCAACTGCTTCCGCTACGACGAGGAGTCCCTGCGCCGTCACCACCGTCCGCCGCGCTTCGTGCTCGGCGGCCCGAAAGGGCTGGGCACCTCGGCCGCGGCCATCTTCCCCGGCAGGTGATGAGCCCGGCTAAACGGGCAGGTGATGGGCCCGGGGCTCGTAGTACCAGCCCATCATGCGCAGCAGCCGGCGCTGGTACGGCGTGACGTTGTGCAGCCGGATCCAGCGCTGCGACGGGGGCAGCGCCGGCATGACGAGCACACGCAGCCCCGAGACGTCGATGAAGGACAGCGCTCCGGTGTCGACGACGATGTAGTCGCCCTGGCGGCAGCTCGCCAGAGCCCCGGCGAGCGCATGGCTGTTGGAGGCGTCGATCTCGCCGATCAGCGTGACGGTCGGCGCTCCAGACGCCGCACGTACCGTGATCTTGAGTTGCTCGTCCTGGTAGAGCAGCCGCTCTTCTGGACCGCCCACGCTCCTCACACCCCCCATCACGCATGCTTCGGGGGTTGTCGTCAGCAGAACCAAGGTTACACGAAGTATGTTTCACTATGTAATTTTCGCGAGAAAATGACCGAATTAGTGGGAAATCCTGAAGGGCTCCGGCGGCGCACACCCACTTTCATGATCATCGGCGGCGGTTCGCCCGTATGCACGGCGATGACCCGCACCGAACCAGGGGTTTACCAAGGATCTCCCGAGAGCCCGAGTTTGGCGTACTCGAGAATGCAATGGGGACCATATATCCGGACATATCCGGACGAGTTAGCATTTATTTGAAGACGTTTCATCCCTATTCGCAGGGAGAAATGTCACACACATGAATGGAAGGCGAATAGCGGCGATATGCGCCATCGTGTGCGTCATCGTGTACGTCGCAATTTCGGCCCCCACATTGGCAGCGGCCGCCGGCAGATCAGCGGCCGGAACCATCGCGCTCCGCGCGGCGCTGGAAATGATCGGAGTCCCTTACTCATGGGGCGGCGGCGGGGTGCACGGGCCGGGATACGGGATCGGCAGGGGCGCCAGGACCAAGGGGTTCGACTGCTCGGGGCTCGCCGAGTACGCGTACGCACGAGCGGGAACGCTCATCGGATCCACCACTCGGGAACAGTGGCGTTCCGGGATCCAGATACCGAAGGAGCTGCTGGAACCGGGGGATTTGGTCTTCTACGACAGCTCGCCGGGCCGTGCGGGGCCGGAGCACGTCGGGATCGCCGTCGACGCGGCAAGGATCGTGCACGCGCCGTACACGGGGGCGTTCGTGCGGCTGGATCGACTCGACAGACCACAGTTCATGGGGGTGATCCGGCCAAATGCCGGCCGGAGCGACATCGATGTGCGAGGTTGAGCCGTGCGGCCCCGGATCGACCTGGGCCGCACGGCGCTCTATTCCGGTGATTCGACGAGCCGTCCGTGGCCTCGCGAGCACCCACGACGAGCTCTGTCGGTTCACCTCGACACCAGGCGGGGCGACTTTCTCCGGCCGGACGGCCGCGAACCGTTCCCCTGCCTACGCCATGCGAGAAGCGTCAGTTGAAGTGGGTGCCGGCCGTCCCGGCGTCGCTGCCGACGTTGCCGTCACCGACGCTGGGCTGGTTGTTGTTGAGGACGTCGACGTCGAGCTCGTGCAGATCGAGGACCTGGAGCACGTCGACCTCGATGTCCCTGAGGGACTCGTTGAGCGAGTTGTTGGCCACGTCGTTGAGAACGTCGTCGATGACCTGGAACTGGCTCAGCACCCCCTGCCCCCTGTTGTTGGCGTTGGGGCCGACGTCAGCGGACGCGCCGACGGCCGAGAAGCCAAGGGCGGCGGCCGTAAGTGCGGCGCCGGCCAGAATACGACGGATCATGTTTGTTTTCCTCCGTGGATGGGCGCGAGATTCGGCGCCCCAGTGGTTGTGCGCTTCCGCGGGGCGCCAGAAGGGCGACTCTCTGGCCAGACGGCCGTCGTCGGACGGCCGCGAGCCGCCCCTCTGCCCGCCCTGCGCGACCAGCGTCAGTTGAAGCGGGTGCCGCCCACCCCGGCGTCGCTGTCCTGGTTGTTGTCGCCGACCTCGGGCTGGTTGTTGTTCAGCAGGTCGAGGTCGATCTCGTGGATGTCCGCGATCTGGAGGATGTCGACCTCGATGTCCCTGAGGGACTCGTTGAGCGACTCGTTGAGCACGTCGTTCAGCGCGTCATCGACGATCTGGAACTGGCTCAGCAGGGCCTGCCCGTAGTTTCCGGGGTTGGGACCGACGTCAGCCGACGCGCCGGTAGCGGAGAAGCCGAGGGCGACGGCCGTGATTGCCGCGCCCGCCAGAATGCGACGGATCATGCTTGCTTTCCTCCATGGAAGGCGCGGAATTTCCCAGCGCCATAGTCGTTTGTGCAGGGCTGTGAGGTGCCGCAAATAACAATCGCGGCAGGCCGACAGAATCGCAACCCAGAAAGCCCTCACCGAGGTCAAGGAGGAACCTCGTTTTCTTGGCACTAGGTTTTCACGCCACTCGACGACACACGGCATTCACACTGTCCGGACCACCGCGCAAACAACGTTGATTTGGTCCGCGGGCGAGATCGACGGGGCAATCTTTCACCGCCGCATAAGCAATGATCACCTGAAACTTTGATAATCGTCCTACCACGATCGGCGTACTCGGAGCGCCATCCCGGGGCGGACGCCCGGCGCCGGCAAAGCCATGACGATGGCCGTGAGTTCCGAAACCGGAGGTGAGGTGAGAGCGATGCGGCCACGCATCCGCAAGACCGTCCTGGTGATCCACATCGTCGCCTCGGTGGCGCTGGTCGGCGAGGTGTGGGGGTTGGTGGCGCTGAATACGGCGGCCGCGCTGACCGAGGACCTGGAACTGGCTCACTCCGCCTATCGGCTGATGCCCATCCTGGTGTTCGCGGGCGGCATACCGCTGAGCCTCACCGCATTGGCCACCGGCATCACACTCGGCCTGACGAGCCATTGGGGGCTGTTCCGCCATTACTGGGTGGTGATCAAGCTGGTCCTGCTGGTGGCGGTCATCTGCGTGGGCATGTTCCTGTTCGATCCCGAGGGAATGGCCGCCGCCACCGAAGGCGCCAGGCCGGCCGCCGCCACTCGCCAGTGGGGCCAGGTCGCGGCGCTGAGCACGCAGATCGTCATGCTGCTGGTCGCGACGGCGCTGTCGGTGTTCAAACCGCGCGGGAAACTCCGGTGACGGCCGGGGCGGGGTCGGGATAGAAAGCGACCATGAATCATGAGACTCCGGAACTGGTCGGCGCGGCCGTGGAAAGGGCGCGGGCGGCGGGGTTCGCGTACTCCTGTGATCCCGCCGTCGGCAGGCTGCTCGCCGCGCTGGCCGCGGGCGTGCCCGAGGGCGGCCGCGTGCTGGAGATCGGCACCGGGACCGGGGTGGGGGTGGCCTGGCTGGCGAGCGGGCTGCTGCCGCGGTCCGACGTGACGGTGACCACGGTGGAGCGCGACGCCGAGCGAGCAGCCCTGGTGGCGAGTGCGGGGTGGCCGGCATTCGTGGACTTCCGCGTGGGGGACGCGCTGGAGCTGCTGCCGGGGCTCGGGACGTATGATCTGATCTTCGCGGACGCGGAGGGCGGCAAGCAGGTGGGTTTGGAGCTGACGATCGCCGCGCTCAACCCGCGCGGCGTGCTGGTCGTGGACGACATGGTGCCCGCGCCCGGCGTGGTGTGGGACCAGGAGTTCGCGGGCAGACAGGACACGGTGCGGCGGACGCTGCTCGGGCACGACCGCCTGGTCGCCGTCGATATGCCCGGTCACGGGTCCGGCGTGATCGTGGCGACGGCTCGGTAGCGGCACAGGTGCCGTGATCTGTGTGGATAAAGCGGCAGTTTCCTCCACAGGGAAATGCGGTACGCGCGTCGCCAGGCGTGGCAGGATTGTCCACGGGCCGGAACCGCGGCGAAGTGCCGATGGAAGAGCATAGATGCGGAGTGCTCAGGATGCGGAGTACTCAGGATATGGCCGACATGACCGAAATTCCCGAACTGCCGGATATCCCGGATAGCGATTCCCTGCAATCCGGGCCGACCGCGCTCAGGATCCTCGTCGGCGCGCAGTTGCGCCGGTTCCGCGAGGCCAGCGGCATCAGCCGCGAGGACGCCGGCTACGCCATCCGGGGCTCCCACTCCAAGATCAGCCGCATGGAGTCCGGCCGCACCAGCTTCAAGACGCGCGACGTGGCCGACCTCCTCACCCTCTACGGCGTGACCGACGACGCCGAGCGCGCGAGCGTGCTCGCCCTGGTCGAGCAGGCCAACGCGCCCAGTTGGTGGCAGGACTACCGCGACGTGATCCCCGACTGGTTCGCGCCCTACCTCGGGCTGGAGCACGACGCCGCGCTGATCCGCACCTACGAGGTGCAGTTCGTCCCCGGCCTGCTGCAGACGGAGGACTACGCCCGCGCGGTCATCACGCAGGGCCACGGCGACGAGTCGGCCGAGCGGATCGAGCGCCGGGTCCAGGTGCGCATGCGTCGTCAGGAGATCCTGGCCCCGCCCTCGCCGCGCAAGCTCTGGGCGGTGATGGACGAGGGCGCGCTGCGCCGCACGGTCGGCGGGCAGGAGGTCATGCGGGCGCAGTTGGAGCACCTCGTCAGGATGGCCGAGCAGCCGCACGTCACCCTGCAGGTGTTCCCGTTCGACTCCGGCACCGCCATCGGCGGCATCGGCCCCGTCACGCTCCTGCGCTTCTCGCAGGAGGAGCTGAGCGACGTCGTCTACCTCGAACACCTCACCGGCGCCCAGTTCCTCACCAAGGAGGGGGACGTGCGGCACTACCGGCATCTGCTCAACGAGCTCGGCGTGCACGCCCCGCCCCCGGCCGAAACCCCGGCGCTCTTGCGCCGGCTCATCGAGGACGAGTAGGTCTCAGGGCTTGCGGGCGACCCCGCACAGGGCGTCCACCTCGGTGAGGTCGGCGAGCGGATCGGGGTCGGGCCGCCACAGGGGGAGCGACACGATGCCCGGCTCGACGAGCTCCAGACCGTCGAAGAACGCGGTGAACTCCTCGCGCGTCCTCAGGTTGTACGGCACCCCGGGACCCTGGTTGTGCTCCTCCTGGGCCTTCTCCAGCGCCTCGCCGGTCACCACGTTGACGCCGTCCCACATGGCGAGGTAGCTGCCGGACGGCAGGGCGTCCATCAGCCGCGCGACGATCGAATGCGCGCCCTCCTCGTCGGTCACGTATCCCACGATGCCCATCAGCATGAGCGCCACGGGCCGGGTGAGGTCCAGGGTCTTGGCCGCCGCGGCGATGATCTCTTCAGGGTCACGCAGGTCGGCGTCCACGTAGTCGGTGGCGCCCTCGCGGGTGCCGACCAGGAGGGCGCGGGCGTGGGCGAGGACGAGGGGGTCGTTGTCCACGTACACCACCCGGCAGGTCGGATCGGCCCGCTGGGCGACCTCGTGGGTGTTGTCCACGGTCGGCAGGCCGGTGCCGACGTCGAGGAACTGGCGGACGCCGGCCTCGTGGACCATGTGGCGGACGATGCGCGCGATCAGGTGCCGCGACAGCCGCGCGATGTGCACGATGTCGGGGAACGCCCGGCGGAACTGGTCGCCGGCCGCCCGGTCGACCTCGTAGTGATCCTTGCCGCCGAGCCAGTAGTTCCACATTCGCGCGGCGTGCGGGACAGTGGTGTCGATCCTGGGCGGGACCGCCTGACCGGCCTGAGGGGGTTCACCTGTCATGGAGCCTCTCCCTATATGTCGGATCCGCGGGATCTTCAACCTAGCGTTCCGACTTGACCGATTCCACAGCCCCTTGATCTTCTGAGCCCAGCCGGTCCAAGGCGGCCGACAGACGGTGCAGGGCCTCCAGACACTGCCTCGCCTCCTCCGGTCCCAGCTCGGCCACCAGCCGGTCCGAGAACTTCTGGTGACCGGGATTGATCTTGGCGATCGCCTCCCGGCCGGCCGCCGTCGGCTGGAGCAGCTTGGCCCGCCGGTGCGCCGGGTTCGGGCGATATTCGGCCAGCCCCCGCTCCACCAGCAGGTCCGCGATCCGCTGCACGCCCTGCCTGGTCATCCCCATGACCCGGGCGATCCCGGCCACGGGCAGGGGCTCGCGCAGAACCGCGCCGAGCACCTGCCACCACGCCGCGGTCATCCCGGCCGGCCGGGCCAGCCCCTCCGCCATCTGGAGGAACTGGCCGTTGAGCCGGAAGGTGCCCAGCGCCAGGCCGCTCGCGAGTTCGGACGTCTCACTCATGCGCCCTCCTTCGTCGGTCGCGTGAGCGAGTCTCAGCTGTGTCTGATCGTTCACTCACTGCGCTCGCTCATGCCGTCATCAGTACCTCATAAGCCGAGGCGTCGCTCCGCGAGAAGAGCCGGAACCAGGCGTCCAGCACCTCGGGCCGGTAGACGTCGAGCCTGCGGAAGATCTCCCTGGCGAACGCCACCGGCTCGGTGGGCCCGGCCGTGACGAGGTCGCCGTCGAGCACCGCGTCCTGATCGAGGTAGCGCTTGGCGCCCGCGTAGCCCTCCTGGGCCTCCAGGTATTGCAGCACACCGCTCGTGTGATCGCGGTCGTCCAGCAGCCCTTCCCTGGCCAGCCCCGCGGTGGCGCCGCAGATGGCCGCGACCGGCACCCCGGCCGCCAGGAACTCGCCGGCCTTGCGCGCGAACGGCGCCAGCTCGTGGCCCTCGTCCCACCGAGAGGCTCCAGGGAGGATCAGCAGTGCGCTGTCGGGCGGGGAGAGCTGGTCGAGCGCGAGGTCGGGGGTGATGCGCAGGCCGCCCATGGTGACGATCGGATCGGTGGTCAGGCCCACGGTGACGATCTCGTACGCGCCGGGCTCGCGATGCCAGACCCCGTTGCGCAGGTGAGCGATCGCGTGACCGGTCTCCCAGTCGGCGAGCGTGTCGTAGACGGCGTGGTGAACGATTCGCTTCATGACAACATCTTGTCATTTCGACAGCATGTTGTCAACAGGATCCCGTGCGAGGATAGGTCCATGGCAGAGATCGTCGGCGGTGGGCGTCCAGTCAACGACGCCGAGCGGCGCGTCATCGCATATCTCCGCGACCACGCGCCTGCCGACTGGTTGCTGCTGCACAACATCGAGGTCCCGCGCGGCCACGACGTCTTCGAGGTCGACCTGCTGGTGCTGACCGGCCACTCGCTCGTGGTCGTCGACGTCAAGGGCACACGGGGGCGCATCGAGGTGTCGGGCACGCGCTGGTTCCCGCCGCGCAGAGAGGCGTTCGGCTCTCCCGTGGCCAAGCTGCGGGGCACGGCCAAGGCGCTCAAGGGCCTGTTGGTGTCCAGGGCCACCCAGCTCGAACGCGTCTACGTCGACAGTCTGGTGGTGCTCACCTCGCCCGACGCGGAGCTGGTCGATCCGGCGGGGCGCGACGCGGTCAACGTCACGACCCTGGACGGTCTGCTCGCCACGTTGAGCGACGTCTCGCGGGTCAGGCGGGGATGCACGCCGGACGCGCGACCGTACATGACGGCCATCCTCGACGCGCTCAACCAGACCGTGCGCCGCAGCACGGCGCCGCCCAGGTTCGGCAACTGGGAGGTCGAGGAGCAGCTCGGCGGTGACGCCAAGGTCACCGAATACCGCGCGTTCAACGCGACGCTGCCGGGCAGCGAGACCGTGCTGCTGCGGGCCTACCAGGCCGACCCGCTGGCCGACGCCGAGGCGCGGGCGGCCGAGCGGCAGCGCATCGCCAACGCCTACCAGTCGCTGGCCAGGATCCCCCCGCACCCGTGCGTGGTGCGCTCGCGCGACTTCTTCGCCATCGACGACGAGAGCCGGTTCGTGCTGGTGCTCGACGACGTCCACGGCCAGGCGCTGCACCTGTCGCTGGGCCGGGGCGCCCGGATGACCGTGATCCAGGACCTCCTGCGCGGGCTGGCGCACGCGCACGCCAACGGCGTCGTGCACCGGGCGCTCACGCCCGCCTGCGTGCTGGTCACCGACGACGGGCACGCGGTGCTGACCGGCTTCGACTACGCCAAGCCTGGGCCGCGCAACTACACCGTCGCCCACGAGCTGGGCAACGTGCTCGACGCGGCCTACGTGGCGCCGGAGTGCCAGGCGCGCCCCGACCGGATGACCACCGCCTCCGACGTCTACGCGGCCGGGGCGATCGCCTACCAGCTGCTCACCGGGGAGCTCCCGACGAGCGCCGACGCCCAGGGCCCGGACGTGCCCGAGGTGGTGCGCAGGATGCTCGACCACTCCCCCGCCAAGCGGCCGACCGCCGCCGAGGCGCTCGATGCCCTGCAGGGCCTGCCCGCGCAGGGGTCGCGGCTCAGACGCCTCATCCGTCGCATAGTGTCCGGATCATGACCATCAGACTGCGTCCGGTCGAGGAGGACGACCTGTCCTTCCTCCACCTGCTCACCAGCGACCCCGACCACACCGGCGAGTTCCAGTGGTACGGCTGGCAGAACGCGCGCCCCCTGCGCGAGCGCTGGCAGGACAACGGGATGCTGGGCGACGACGGCGGCATCCTGATCATCGCGGACGGCGACGACAGGGCCGGCTTCGTCTCGTGGCGCAAGCAGATCGCCAACCGGGCGAGCTTCTACTGGTCGATCGGGCTGATCGTGGCGCCGGGCTTCCGTGGCAAGGGATACGGCACACAGGCCCAGAAGCTGCTCGTGCGCTATCTGTTCGACCACACGACGGCCAACAGGATCGAAGCGGACACCGAGATCGACAACATCGCCGAGCAGCGGGCGTTGGAGAAGGCCGGGTTCACCCGCGAGGGCGTGCTGCGCGGCGCCGGGTTCCGCGCGGGGCGGTGGCACGACGGCGTGATCTACGGCATCGTCCGCGCCGACCTCGACCGCGAGCCCTGACGGCGGCTATGCCTGGGTGATCGTGTCCAGGACGTCGATGACGTACATCCTGGGCTCGGCGCCCGCGGACGGCACGGCCACCCGGCAGCCCACCTGCCGGCCGACGAGCGCGTCCAGCCAGGCCGCGGGCACCGCCCCCGGCTTCAGCGTGTAGGCGCTGGGCCCGCCCCGCCGGTAGGAGGAGTCCACGACCACGCGGGACGGCCAGGTGGCGGCCACGTACTGGATGATCACCTTCGCGCCCGCGACGACCTCCCGTCCCGAGCCGTCGATGAGGGTGCGGGGCGGGTCGACGGGCGTCATGTCCTTGGGGATCACCGGCAGCGTGCGGCCGACCAGCCGGGCGTCCGGCGGGTAGCCGCCGAGGATGTCGAAGACCAGCACCAGCGTGTCCGCGGGCGAGACGCCGGTCAGCGGCACGTTCGGCCCCAGCGCCTCGGCGGCCGGGCTGACCAGCATGACCCGGCTGCCGGCCGGATGGCCGATGAGCGACTGCCGCCAGGTCTCCGACACCTGCCTGCCGTCGAAGACGACCGTGGTGGGCTGGTTGGCGTCGTAGGTGCTCATGTACGGCTGGTTGCCCGACCAGCGCCGGATGTCCACGTCCGCGAGGACCACGTCGCCCGGCACGGTACGCCGCCCGTTCCCCACCGACAGCACCGTGATCCGCGGCGTGCGCCCCGGACTGCCCTTGGGTATGGCGACGACCGGCTTGCTGCCGAACGTGCCGGTGACGACGGGTTGTGAGCCCTCCTCGGTCAGACCACACGAGGTGGCGAGCATGAAGACGGCGGGCCAGAACAGGCGCACGGTATCCTCCAGAAAATCCGAAGGGGTTACTTGCCGCATTGCGCAAAAGGAAAGCTTCGGGACTGGCCATCTCCCGACAAAGGGCGCGGGAGACTATGGGACGTGAGTGAGCGCAGCGAGCGAACCATTAGACACAGCAGCATGCTCACAGGGCCGACGCAGGAGGCCCTGTGAGCAAGCCGAATTTGGCGCGCAGGGTCGCGGACGCGGCTGAGATCGCGCTCACCACCCGCAAGTACGTCACGTTCATCGACGTAATCACCGGGCTCCGCTGGCTGCACTCCCGGCACGTGGACACCTGGCGGCAGGGGCGGGCGGCCACGCTGTCCGAGCTGGCGGACGTCGACGAGGACCGCCTGCTCACCACGGCCGCGCTGCTGAAGGAGTGGGCGCTGGCCAAGGGGCTCAAGCCGGTGGACACCCCGTACGTCGCGGGCACCCGCGACCGCCGCGAGCTGCGCTTCACCTCCCGCCACCCGCAGGAGCCCTTCCGCGTGCACTGGATCTCGCCCGACCTCAGCGAGGCGAGGCTGCGGCGGCTCACCGAGGCGCAGAGCAAGGCGCCCGACCTGGTGGCCGTGGCCCCGCTCGACGACTGGACGTGCGCGGGCTGCGGCGACACGGGCCCGTACCTGATCATGGAAGATGAGCGGCCCCACTGCCTGACGTGCGCGGACATGGATCATCTGGTGTTCCTGCCGTCCGGCAACGCGGCGCTCAGCCGCCGGGCCAAACAGGAGAGCGGCCTGACGGCGGTGGTGGTGCAGTATAACCGGCGCCGCAAGGTCTACCAGCGCCTCGGCCTGCTGGTCGAGCAGGCCGCGCTGGAGGCGGCCGAGGAGCGGTGCCTGGCCGACGAGGAGGTGCGCCTGCGCCGCCGCGAGCGCGACCGGGTGCGCAGGGCCGAGCAGGACGTCGAGTTCCAGGCCCGGATGGCGGCCGAGATCGCCCGGTTGTTCCCCGGCTGCCCCGCCGAGCGGGCGCGGGAGATCGCCGAGCACGCCGGGCAGCGCGGCAGCGGCAGGGTGGGCCGGTCGGCGGCGGCCAAGGCGCTGGACGAGAACGCGATCACGCTGGCCGTGATCGCCTCGATCCGGCACCTCGACACCGACTACGACACCCTGCTGATGACGGGCGTGCCTCGCATGGAGGCCCGCGAGATGATCAGAGACCTCATCGAGCACAAACTGGAGGAGTTCCGCCGCCCGTGACCGGGGCTCAGGTGACGGCCAGCCGCGTGGTGTACCTCTCGTCGCGCCAGTGCTCCTTGTCCAGCACCTCCAGCAGCGTGGCGGCCGCGTCGTACACGTCGGCGTAGCGGATGTACAGAGGCGCGAAGCCGAACCTGAGGATGTCGGGTGCACGGAAGTCCCCGTGCACGCCCCGGTCGATCAGCGCCCGCATCACCGGGTAGCCGTCGGGGTGGCGGAAGCTCACCTGGCTGCCGCGCGCCGCGGCGTCGGCGGGCGAGGCCAGCTCCAGCGCGTCCCCGATCAGATCGACGAAGAGCGAGGTCAGGGCCATGCTCTTGGTCCTCACCTGGTCCATCGGCACCCGCTCCCACACGTCGAGCGCCGCCTCCAGCGCCGCGAACGACAACACGTGCGGGGTGCTGACCGCGAACCGCCTGATCCCCTCGGCCGGGCGGTAGTCGGTCTCGAACGCGAACGGCTCGGCGTGGCTGTACCAGCCGGACAGCACGTTCTCGGCCGTGGCGTGGTGGCGCGGGTTGACGTAGAGGAACGCGGGCGCGCCGGGACCGCCGTTGAGGTACTTGTACGTGCATCCGACGGCGAAATCCGCCTCCGACACGTCCACCGCCATGGCACCCACGCTGTGGCACACGTCCCACACCATGAGCGCCCCGGCCTCCTGGACCCGGGCGGTGATCGACGGCACGTCGTAGAGCGCCCCGGTCCGGTAGTCCACCTCCGGCAGCAGCACCGCGGCCGCGTCGTCGAAGCGCCCCTCGGCGAAGTCGCGGACCTCGTAGCCGCCGAGCAGCCTCGCCAGCCCCTGGACCATGTAGTGGTCGGTGGGGAAGTTCCGCACGTCGGAGACGATCACCCGACGGTCCGGGCGCAGCCGCAGCGCCGCCGCGACCGCCTGGTAGATCGCGATCGAGGTGGTGTTGCCCACCACGACCTGGCCCGGCCCCGCGCCGATCAGCGGCGCCAGCCGGTCACCGGTGGTCAGCGGCTGGCCGTACCAGCCGGCGTGGTTCCACCCGCCGACCAGTTGCCTGCCCCATTCGTCCTCGACGGTCCGCCGCACCCGCTCCGCGGCCCGGCGCGGCGGTGCGCCCAGCGAGTTGCCTACCAGGTAGACGACGTCTTGCGGCAGCACGAACTCGTCTCTGAACGCGCGCAGCGGGTCGCCGGCGTCGAGAGCGAGGCAGTGGTCGCGATCTATCACCAGTCACTCCTGTTGCGGCGGGATGGTGGCAATCACCCGGTTCACACCATTCTGGTACTCGCGGACGTACCAGTTCTGCACCGGGTTGTGCCGCTCGTCCAGCCGGAACGTGCCGCGCGGACCATCCAGCTCCCCCACCTCGGCCAGCCCGCGCCCGAGATCGCCGCCCCGGGCCAGCGCCGCGTCGATGAGCCGCATGGCGTCCCAGCTCTGCAGCGCGACCGCGGACGGGTTCGCGCCGGTCCTGCCCCGCCACCGGGCGACGAACGCGGCGTTGTCCGGGTTGTCCAGCGCGGGAGAGTACATCCCGACACTGGTGATGCCCTCGGCGTCCGGCCCGACGGCGCGGAGCACGTCCTCGTCGGTGAGGTTCTGGCCGGCCAGCAGCTCGATCTCGGCGTCGTAGCCGAGTTGCTTGAACGCCCTGGCGAACGCGACCGCCTCCCCGCCGGCGTAGAAGGCGTACAGGAGCTCGGCCTCCGGCGGGATCCGGGCGAAGTACGGCTCCAGGTCCGCCGGCCCGCCGTACGGCGTGAGGATGCGCCTGAGCGGCTGGGCGCCGTACCCCTCGGTGAAGCCCCTGAGCGTCTCGGTGCCCGCGGAGTAGTCGGAGGCCATGAGCACGACGTCCTGCCGGCCGTACCGCTCGGCGGCGTAGCGGCCCGCGGCGTAGCCGTGGGCGTGATTGGTGTACGACACGCGGAAGACGTTGGCGCCGCCCAGTGTGTCCGCACCCGCGTTGGCGATCACCACGGGCGTCTCGCCGGCCGCCGCGACCACCGACTCGGCGACGGGCGAGGCGATCAGCCCGGTGATCACGTCCACCTGCTCGTCCTCGATGAGCCGCCTGGCCTGCTTCCCGCCCTCCTCCGGGCTGCCCGCGTCGTCGGCCACGACCAGCGTCGCGGGGCGCCCGCCCAGGCGGCCTCCGTGCTCGTCGAGGTAGAGGCGCATGGCGGTCTCCATCTCGTCGCCGAGCACGGCGTACACGCCGGTCTGCGAGATGATCGCGCCGACCTTGACCGACGGGTCCTCCTCGTCGGGCGGCGACCCGCCGCACCCGGCCACCACCAGCACCGCCAGCCCCAGCACCGGCACGCGCATGGGGAGCTCCCTTCAGCCCAGGAACACCTCGGCGTTGGCTGCGAGCAGCTTGGCGCGGGCCGGGCCGGACAGGAAGCCGGCGTTCCTGATCAGGTCACCCGCCGGTGACTCGCCGAGCGGATAGGGAAAGTCGCTGCCGAGCATCACATGGTCCTCCCCGAGAGTGTCGACGAGCAGCCGCAGCGCGCGCTCGTCGAAAACGGCAGAGTCGACGCTGAACCTGCCGAGGTAGTGGGACGGCGGCCGCTCGGAGCCGCCGACCAGGTCGTGCCTGCGGTGCCAGGCGTTCTCGACCCGGCCGAGCCAGAACGCGAACGAGCCGCCACCATGCGCGAAGCAGATCCGCAGCGTGTCGGGGACGCGGTCGAACACGCCGCCGAGGATCATCGCCAGGATGGACAGGTGGGTCTCCGCGGGCATCCCGACGAGCCACTGGGCCATCCACCGCGAGATGCGCGGCCCGTCAGGCATGTCCCACGGGTGCACGAAGACCGGAACGTCCCGCTGAGCGCAGTGCTGGAGGAACTCGACGACGCCGGGGTCGTCGAGGTCGCGGTCGCCGACGTGGTTGCCGATCTCGACACCCCGGTGGCCGCTCGCCAGGCATCGGTCGAGCTCCACGCAGGCGAGCTCGGGATCCTGCAGCGGCACCTGGCAGAACGGGATCAGCCGCGGATCGTCGCAGATCTCGAGCGCCAGGTCGTTGAAGACCTTCGCGATCCGCAGGCCCTCCAGGGGCGAGCGCTCGTAGCCGAAGAAGACGGGCGTGGGCGAGACGACCTGCCGATCCACGCCGTGCTCGTCCATCTTGGCCAGCCGGACCCGCGGGTCCCAGCAGTCATCCTGAATTTTCCGGAAATCTCGGTCGTGGACGAGGATCGTCGCCTCGCGCTCCGACTCGACCCTCAGCCTGGGCGCCCCGGGCCAGCCCAGCTCGGGCCAGCCCTTGGGCACGTAATGCGTGTGGACGTCGATGACCATCTAGGACGTCTAGCCCTTGCCCGGATGCAGCGCGCCGCACCGGTCGCAGGTGCGGGCCTTCTCGTCGGCGTAGAACGCCTCGAAGACCGGCGGCAGGTCCTTGACGATGTCGCGGACCTGCAACTCGACCTCGTGCACCCGGTTGCCGCACTCCATGCAGTACCACTGGAACTTCTCCAGCGTGCCCTCCGGCCGGATCTTCTCGACCACCAGCCCGACGGACCCGGGCTCGGGGCGCTGCGGCGAGTGCGGCATGCGCTGCGGCAGCAACCACATCTGGCCCTCGCGGATGTGCACGGTCTCGGGGCCGTTCTCGGTGACGACGTTGACGTGCATGTTGCCCCGCACCTGGTAGAAGAGCTCCTCGTACGGGTCGACGTGGAAGTCGGTCCTGGAGTTGGGCCCGCCGACCACCATCACGATGAAGTCGTCGGCCCCCTCGAAGACCACCTTGTTGCCGACGGGCGGCTTGAGCAGGTGGGCGTGCTCGTCGATCCACTTCGTGAAGTCGATGGGTGGGATCATGATCGCTCCTGCGGATGGTAGGCGACGGCTTGCATCTCGATGAGCAGGTGTGGATGCGGCAACTGGTGCACCGCGACAGTGGTCCTGGTGGGCCCCTCCTCGTCGAAGAACTCGGCGTAGACCTCGTTGTAGCCCTTGAAGTCGTTCATGTTCACGAGGTATGCCGTGATCTGGACCAGGTCGGCGAGCGAGCCTCCGGCGGCCTTGAGTATGTCGCCGATGTTCTCGATGACCGCCCTGGTCTGTGCGCGGATGTCCAGATTAGTCGCCCCGTACTTGTCGACCTCCACGCCCACGAACGTGTCGTCGGGGCGGCGGCAGCTGGTGCCCGAGACGTACAGGAAGTCACCTGCCCGCTTGACGTGCGGGAACCTGCCACGCGGTGTGGCCTTCCCCGGCACGCGCATGGCCCTGGGCCTCACTGTGCGAACACCGCCCGCACCGAGCCGAGCCCTTCGACGTGCGCCTCGAACACGTCTCCCGGCTCGACCGTGGACACCGGCCCGAGCGCGCCGGTCAGCACCACGTCGCCGGCGCGCAGGGCGTAATCGGTGCGGCCGAGCTCCGAGGCCAGCCAGACGGCGGCGTTGAGCGGGCTGCCCAGGCACGCGGCGCCCGAGCCCGTGGAGACCTCCTGGCCGCCGCGCGTCATCGTCATGCCGGCCGCGCGCAGGTCTAGGCCCGTCAGCGACACCGGCGTGCAGCCGAGCACGAACGCGCCGGCCGCCGCGTTGTCGGCGACCGTGTCGGCCAGCGTGATGTCCCAGTCGGCGATGCGCGAATCGGCGATCTCGATGGCGGGCAGCGCGAACTCCACCGCCCTCAGCACGTCGGCCACGGTGAAGGGACCGCCGGTCAGGTCTCTGCCCAGCACGAGCGCGACCTCGGCCTCGACTCGGGGCTGCAGGAACCGGTCGAGCGGGATGGGCAGCCCGTCGGGGTACGCCATGTCCGCGAAGAGCATGCCGAAGTCCGGGCGGTCGATGCCGAACTTCTTCTGCAGCTCCAGGTTCGTGATGCCGATCTTCCTGCCGACCGGCCGCCGTCCTTCGCCGATCGCCCGCCGCGTGTTGATCTCCTGCACGGCGTACGCGTCGGTCACGGTGGCGATCAGGTCCCTGATCGGCGGGCACGGTTTCCCGCTTCGCACGGCCTCGGCCAGCCGCTCGGCGGCCTGACCGCGCGCATCCACCGCCTGGGACCATTCATCATGCATCGGGCTGCTCCAGTTTTATGGTGATCGTGGTGGGTTCTGAGTAGAAGTCGAGCGACTGGGTGCCGCCCTCCCGGCCGATCCCCGACAGCCTCACGCCCCCGAACGGGGTGCGCAGGTCGCGGAGATACCAGGTGTTGACCCAGACCAGCCCGGCCTCCAGCCGCTGCGCCACCCGGTGGGCGCGGTCGAGGCTGCCGGTCCAGAGCGTGGCGGCCAGGCCGTACTCGCTGCCGTTGGCCAGGTCGATCGCCTCGGCCTCAGTGTCGAAGGGTGCGACGTGACACACGGGACCGAAGATCTCCTCCCTGTTGAACCGGGACCACTCCGACAAGCCTGTCACCACTGTCGGCTCCACGAAATAACCCAGATCGCGATGATCACCGAACGCGGGGACACCGCCCCCCGCGAGCACCTTGGCTCCCTCCGAGCGGGCCAAGGAGTAGTAGGAGAGCACCTTCTCGCGGTGTTCCGCAGAGATCATGGGCTGCGGCACCACCTCCTGGGCGCTGATCGCCAGGCGGGCGCAGAACTCCTCGAAGATCGGGCGCTGGACGTAGAGCCGCTCCGTGCACAGGCAGACCTGGCCGCCGTTGGTGAAGACGGACTTCGCGGTGCCCTCGACGGCCCGGTCCAGGTCGCAATCCTCGAAGACCAGCCCGGCGTTCTTGCCCCCCAGCTCGAACGAGACCGGCTTGACCCGGGGGGCCACGGCCTTCATGATCGCCGTGCCCGTCCTGGTGGAGCCGGTGAACGTCACGCCGTCCACGCCGGGGTGCTCGACGAGGAGCTGCCCGGCGGAGCCGTACCCGTAGATGATGTTGACCACTCCGGCGGGCAGCCCGGCGGCGGCGCAGATCTCGGCGAAGACCGCGGCCGAACCCGGCGTGTGCTCGGACGGCTTGACCACCACGGTGTTGCCGGCGACCAGGGCGGGGGCCAGCTTCCACGTCATGAGCAGGAACGGCAGGTTCCACGGGACGATCACCGCGACCACGCCGAGCGGCCGGCGCACGGTGTAGCTGAGCACACCCGACAGATGGAAGGCGTCGTCGGGACGCTGGGCGGCGATCTCGGCGAAGGCGCGGAAGTTCGCGATGCCGCGCGGGATGTCGAGCGTGCGGGTCTGGTCGAGCGGCTTGCCGGTGTCGGCGATCTCCGCTGCCACCAGGTCGTCGAAGCGGGCCTCGATGCCCTCGGCCAGGCGCCGCATCCACCCGGCGCGTTCGGCGACGGGCAGCGCCGCCCAGTCGCGCGCGGCCTCCCGCGCCGCGCGGACCGCCCGGTCGACCACCTCCGGGTCGGCCTCGCAGACCTGCCTGATCACCGTGCCTGTCACCGGGTCGTGGACCGGGAAGGCCTTGCCCGCGGCCACCGGCTCGCCGCCGATGAAATGGGTCAGCACAACGGTCTCCTCATCTCTCCTCACTCCCGGTATAGATCGCCGGACGGCGTCGGTGCTGGGAGAAGACCTGTCCAGATGGACATCTTCCGGTACCCCTTGATCACTCGCCATCATGGTCGAATGGCTCGGACGTGGGAATTGTGGGGAAACGTCATTATTGCTGGTACGTTTGCACTCCCCTTAGCCTTGCTAGCAATCTTGTTTCTCTCCCGCCACCGCGCTCGCGCCGGCCATCCGGCGTCTCTACGCGTCTCGATCGCCGACGTCGGCATCGTGGTCGGCACCGCGCCGTGGATTTGGATGATCCTCACCCCCTCCGACGGCCCCAACGGAGTCGGCCTCGTCCCGTTCAAGGACCTCGCCGACGTCGCCGCCGCGTCGTGGCAAACGGTGTTCGTGCAGGTCGGAGGCAATTTGCTGGTGTTCGCCGCCCTGGGCGCGCTGCTGCCGGTACGCACCGCCGCAATGGCCTCGATCGGCCGGGTTGCGGCGGTCGCGGCGGCATTTTCGGTCCTGGCCGAGCTCCTCCAGTACGTCCTGAGATTGGGCCGGTTCTCCTCCGCTGACGACGTCCTGCTCAACACGGCAGGCGCTGTGATCTTCGCGTTGATTACTCGCCGCTGGTGGGCCACCCGAATACCGGCTGGGACCGTTCCACGCTAACGGTCCGCTAAAACATCGCGGAATTCATCACATGGGCACGATCCGCTCAAAAACAGCTCGCGACCAACCTCTGTATCTGTGCGATCGTGGACAAGACGGGGCAAGTTCTCTGGAGACGCCACAACCTGGTTGGTGACAGAGGGTGATCAAAGTTGTCTGAATCCCCGGTACCCCACGAGCCCCCTATCTATCGCCGCATCGCCGACGGTCTCCGCGCCCGGATCCTGTCCGGCGAGCTGCGCGACGGGGACCGACTACCGGGCGAGAACGCGCTGATGGCCGAATACGCAATCGCACGAGCCACCGCCAGGCAGGCGCTTGCCGTACTGATCAACGAAGGGCTGGCGGTGCCCAAACGAGGTTCGGGGGTTTACGTGCGGCTGTTCAAACCGATACGCAGACACGGCTCCCGCCGTCTGTCACGAGAGCAGTGGGGTCAGGGCAGGGCCATCTGGGACGCCGACACCCGGGGCAGGCCGTTCACCGTGGATCACGTGGAGGTGGCGCTGGAGCGCGCCTCAGAGGAGGTGGCGAGCATTCTGGAGAGCGGCGAGGTCTGGGTACGCCGCCGCCGCTACTCGGTCGACACCAGGCCGGTGCAGCTGGCCACGTCCTACTTTCCCGCGCGCCTGGTCGAGGGCAGCGCGATCACCCTTCCCGACACGGGTCCCGGCGGCGTCTACGCGAGACTGAGCGATCTCGGCGTGCCTCCGGCCCACTTCACCGAGGAGGTGCGGGCCCGCATGCCGCAACCGCGCGAGAGCGCGCTGCTCGACCTGCCGGGCGGCACACCAGTGATCGTCATCGCACGTACCGCGTACACGTCGGGCGGACTGCCTGTGGAGGTCAACGAGATGGTGCTCGACTCGGCGGCGTATGTACTCCAGTACGACTTCGACGCCTGATTCAAGGAGATCTGTCAAGCGATAGGTTGACCTGTCCATCACGATCATTGCCTTCTCTAGAGAGGTCCTTCATCTTTTAAGGAGATGGAAACCTCGCCTGGGGCCCGGGGAAGGTGGACAGCGATGTCCTTTGATCGGCATCTCGCCGAAATCGCCCGGGAGTACCCCAAGTGGACCATCTGGCGGAGCGACGCGGGCCGCTGGTGGGCCACGAGACACCATCCGCTGAGCGCGGCGCAGCGCGACGCCGGATGTGCGATGACCATCGACGCGGACGACCCGGACGGTCTGCGGGACCAGCTCCGGGACCAGGAACGACGGGCCGGCGAGCCGCACCGGTGGCAGACCGGCCCGGCGCCTCCTTGACGTCCGCCGTGGAGCGTTCCGCGGCGGGCGCGCACGAGCAGCCCGGTGCCGGGTCCAGCGTCTCGGCGGCCCCGGCACCGGGCCACCAACCAGGGTGGGGCCACGGACGCGGAAGCCTCCGACCCGATCGGGGGCGGGGGCTTCCGCCGCTCCGTACAGTCGAAGGCATGCTGTTCGAGCGGCGGCTGCGCGAGGGCGTACAGGACGGGTCGATCACGCTGGCCTTCAGGCGCTGGAAGCGCGCCCAGGTCAAGGCGGGCGGGCGATACCGCATGGGCGAGGGCCTGCTGGCCGAGGTCACCTCGGTCGAGATCGTCACGGACGTCACGGACGAGGACGCCCGAGCGGCCGGCTTCCCCGACCGGGCGGCGCTCCTCGCCGACCTCGGCCGGCGGGGCACGGACCCGATCCACCGGCTCGCGCTGCGCCTGGTGGACGCCCCGGACCCGCGGGACGTGCTGGCCGCGACGGACCACCTGACGGCCGAGGAGGTCGCCGCCCTCGCTGCGCGGCTGGAGCGGATGGGGCCGTGGGCGGAGCGGACGCTCCGGCTCATCGCCGAGCGCCCGGGGGTGCGGGCCGGTGACCTGGCTCCCGAGGTGGGCCAGGATCTCACCCGGTTCAAGCTCAACGTCCGCAAGCTCAAGGCCCTCGGCCTGACGATCAGCCTGGAAGCGGGTTACCGCCTCTCCCCGAGAGGCGAGGCCTACCTCTCCACCCCCAAGCCCTGACCCCTTCCTGCGAGGTTCTGGCCTCGTCTCCCGCACTTCGGCGGGGGTCCCGTCTGGAGTGGCAAGTCGAGGGGCGCCGGGCGCCCATGGCACTGACTGCGACCTGGCCGGACGGCCGGCGCGTCGCCACCTGCCGGGTGGTGCGCCGGTGACGGGCCGCTCACGGTGCGAGGCCGCGGCGGCCCGTCCCGGGGCGTTACTTGGGGACCTCGGACAGGCGGATGATGTTCACGTCCGTGTCGTCCGAGACAGGGCGCTGCTGCTCGGCCGGCTTGGCTTCGTCCTCGTCCTCGTCCTCGTCCTCGACGATGACCCGCACGTCGTCCTGAGGCGAGGGAGCGGCGATCGCGTCCTGGGCAGGCGGCGGGGTGATGGAGTCGGGCACCAGCGGCCCCGCGGTCGACTCGGCGCGCATGAGGTCGCCCAGCACCGAGTTGATCTCCGTGAGCCGCCGCACGACCTCGGTGTGCGTGTTGGTCAGATATTCGACCCGCCGCCCGGTCTGCTCGTCCAGCGCCGCAGTACGCTGCCGCGCCGCTGCCAGCATCGAGTCGGCCTCGCCGCGCGCACCGGTCACCAGCTGGTCGGCCTGCGCGTTGGCGGACTTCAGCAGCTGCTCGGACTCGGCGTGGGCCGCGGACAGCATCCGCTCGGCCTCCGACCGCGACTCCCGCAGGATCTCCTCCGCCTCGGTGCGGGCGGCGTTGAGCTGCTCCTCCGCGTCCGCGCCCGCCTGCGACAGCATGCGCTCCGCCGCCTGCGTGGCCTCGTTCACCCGGCGCTCCGCCTCCGCCTGAGCCGAGGTGAGGATCTTGTCGGCGGTCTCGCGGGAGGACGTCAGCAGCCGGTCGGCCTCGGACTTGGCCGCGTCGCGCACGCTGGCGGCCTCGGCCTCCGCGTCCGCCCGCTTGGCCGCGGCCTCCTCCTCGCCGAGCTTGAGTATCTGGGCGAGCCTCGGGCTGAGGTCGTCGTAGCTCTGCGGCGCCTCGACCATGCGCCGCCTGGCCTCCGCCAGCTCGAGGCGGCCCTGCTCGGCCTGGTCGATCGCCCGGGCGAGCCGCTCTTCCAGGTCCCTTATCTGGTTACGGGTGCGGAGCATGTAGTCGTGGACCTGGCGGCGGTTGTAGCCGCGCATCACGACCTCGAAGGTGTCCTCTTGCATCAGATCGGGAATGCTCTCGTGCTGGTTCATCATGGGGGTTACCTAAGGGTGGATTGCGTGAGGCGGGGGGAAACTGCGCGTTGTGAGGGTCTGACGACGAGACGTCAGGAAACGACTTTCCTGCCATCTGCCCACGTCCGCAACCCGAATGCCATAGCCGGGCCTCGGAGCTCGGGAATTACGATGTGACGAATGTACATAGCAGCGCTGGACAACGGAGCAGTACCGGACATACACCGCGAGGCGTACATCGCGCCAGGTGCCACCGTGGTCGGACGGGTCCGGATCGGCCGGGCGTCCAGCATCTGGTACGGCTCCGTTCTCCGTGGCGACGACGAGCGGATCGAGATCGGCGAGGAGTGCAACGTACAGGATCTGTGCTGCCTGCACGCCGATCCCGGCGAACCGGCGATCCTGGAAGACCGCGTGAGCCTGGGCCACAAGGCCATGGTCCACGGCGCCCACGTGGAGTCCGGCGCGCTGATCGGCATCGGCGCGATCCTGCTGGGCGGCGCCCGCGTCGGGGCGGGCACTCTGGTGGCCGCCGGAGCGCTGGTCGGCCCCGGCAAGAAGATCCCGTCCGGTGTGCTGGTCGCCGGCGTGCCCGGGAAAATCGTGCGCGAGCTCACCGACGACGACCGGGCGTCCTTCGCCCGTACGCCGGACAACTACGTGGCCAAGGCGCTCAGGCACCGTCAGGCGTCATCGCTTTGATCAGGACCTCGTCCGACACCGACGCGTCGTTGAGCGGGTCGGCGTACTCCGGCAGCTCGGGCCGCAGGAAGCGGACGTAGTCGACGGTCAGCTTCAGGTCGGGCTGTCCCGTGATCTGCTTGGCGTTGCCCTTGGTCGCATCCTTCTTGAGGGTGTTGTAGCTGTCCCAGTCGGTGTAGGCGGTGATGCCCCACTGCAGGGCGTCGGGAAGGGTCGACGGCCAGCGGTTGGCCACCTTCCACTTGCCGCCGTCCTCTTTGTACAGCGCGACGAAGACGCGGCCGACCCGGGCCAGGACGAGCTCGACCCAGCCGCTCTTGACCGCCGCCTCCTTCGGCTTGGAGCTGCCGTCCTTGGTGTACTTCGCCTCGACGCGGCCGCTCTTGTCGGTGGTGCCGATGGTGACCGACACCCAGTTGGGGGTGGCGTACGAGCCGGGCTGGCGGGCCATCAGGCCGCCGAGGGAGAACTTCCGCTTGGGCAGGCCGCCGCTCTTGCCCTCGACCTTGACCCGGGCGTGCATGACGATGTCGCCGGCGAGATCCTGGTACACGAAGGGTCCGCGGAAGCCGTCGAACCAGGCCGAGGTCTTGGGCTCCACGTACATCGAGCCCTTCACGGTCTTGTTCACGTCGAGCTTGGCGATCCTGTCGACGTCCTTCTCGGTCTCGCTCAGCTTGGTCCACACGGACAGGTCGGCCGCGTTCGCGAACTCCGTCGACGCCTGACCGACCTCCCCGCCGGGCGCCGGAGGCGTAACCTTGTCCAAAGTGACCAGGCCGGGGCCGGTGGGCGTCGGTTGTGCCGACGTGACCGTGCCGCAACCGGCCACCGCGCTCACGACCGCCAACGTGCCTGCTACCTTCGCCCTCATAGCGCACATTCTGCCGTGAAATGCCAATGGTTGATCCGAGCCCTCCGAGTACGATGACGGCCGTGCCACCCTGGGATGCGTTCACCGCCACCGAGGCGGAGGTCCGCGCGATGGTCGCGGACCCACGCTGGCAAGGGCTTTCCCTGCCCGATCGCGCCCATGTGCTGGCCGCCAGAATTCTTGTGACCCCAGATGGCGATCGCTGGCTCTTCGGCGCACACGCGCGCTGGCATCTGTACGACCCGGCGGACGGCCGCTGGCACCTGACGCCGCCGCCGAGGGGCGCCCGGGCCCGCCAGGTGGGCCATCCGGCGGCGGTGCTGCCGGACGCCGTGGTGCCCTCCGGCCCCGACTTCCACGCCGAGCCCGGCTCGACCCAGGCGTTCATCGGGCCCGACGTGTCCGCCGACCTGACCGAGCAGGTCAGGGTTGTGGTGCGGGCCGCCGGGCGCAAGTCGGAGCTCGACTACCCGCTGACGGCCTTCGACGACATCTTCGCCTCCGACGTGCCCGGCACGGTGGCGGCGGCGTGGGGCACGATCATGTGGTGCGCGTACGCGCCCGCGTTCGACGGCAACGAGCGATTGATCACCGTGTTCGGCGAATATCTGCGCCGTCCGCTGCCCGGCGACGAGTGGGTGCGCTGGCTGGCCGCGCCGCCGCTGCTCGACCTCGTCACGCTGGTGACCGAGCGGGCGCGCTCCGGCCACTCGCGTGCCGCGCTGAGGTTGGCCGCGGTGATGGCGGACACGGCGCAGATCCTCATGTCGGACGCCCGCTTCAGGCCTCGGGCGCTGGCGCTGCTCACCATGGTCGAGCCCATGCTGCGGCGGCCGGGGCTGGACATTGGAGCGGCGAGCCTGGGGGCGGAGAGCGGTAGCTTGCGTGACCAGCCGAGCCCCCGTGCGAGCGCGACCGCCGGACACGCGCTCCCCGACGCCGAGGCGGTACGCCGGGCGTGGCTGGGCCGCTGCCCCGCGCGGCTGGGCCGGACGCTGCTCGCGGAGACCGATCCCGAGGCGCATTTCTCCCATTCCGTCTACGACCTGGCCGAGGCGCTGGCCTTCATGCCGGACCCGCCGAGGGCCACAGCGGCGTTCCTGGCCGACCTGTCGGACTCCAGAGGGCTGCTGCCGGCTCGGCTGGACCACCGGCTCAGGATGGCATACGAGGAGCTGGAGCGGGCCGGTATGACCGGGACCTCCGCCGGGGAGACGACCGCGCCCGACGGCTTCCCCGTCCAGGGCCGGGCCGGCGCGGTGTCCACCGTGCCCGCGCCGGTGCTGGAGGTGGCGCCGCCGGACCGGACGAGCGCGGCAGCGGTGCTCGGGGCCGCGTACGCCACGGGGCTGGCCTGGGGCAGGCTGACGGGGGCCAAGGTGCCGGAGCGGGGGCTGGCCGGGCAGTCGGCGCTGGTCCGCAGACTGATCCACGAACGCGACGATCATCACTAACGCGACGAAGCCACTTCTAAACCACTAATCCCGCTATTTCACCCTAACCTCGGCTATATCCATCTAGCACTCCAGCGATCAGCAAATTCGCTGAATTGTGATCTCGGATTCGGGAAATGATCCTCCTGGGGCCCTCGGGGTGCGGAAAGGAATGACTCCGATGGGCCATGTCGCCGGAAGGGTGGCGCGCCGTAACCTCGTAGAGGGTGTGGGCTGCGGAAGGAAAGGACGACGCGGTGGGGCACGACGACCTGGACTCTCGGGTCCACGACCGTGTCGCGTTGGACGAGATTGCGCTCTACGCCGAGGTGCTCACGGCCGTGGCTGTCAGCGAGCGGCGGCTGACCTTGGACGAACTCGACGACGCGCTCGGATTGCGGACTTCGGCGAGCCGCTGAAGGACCATACGACCATCACGATTACTGACCCCGGGAACCTAGTTCCCGGGGTTTCGCATAACTAGTCACTTGCCTCCTCCAAATTGAGGAGGGCTCATACTTAGGAACGAACGAGGCGCGCGATCGCGGCGGACGCTTCCTTCACTTTCGCCTCCGCCTCGGGACCGCCGCTGTTGATCGCATCCGCGACGCAATGCGAGATGTGCTCTTCCAGAAGTCCCAGCGCCACCGCCTGGAGCGCCCGCGTGGCCGCGGAGACCTGAGTGAGCACGTCGATGCAGTAGGCGTCGTCATCGACCATCCGCTGCAGGCCCCTGATCTGACCTTCGATTCGCCTGAGCCGCGTCAGATACGCCTGCTTGTCTCCGCTGTACCCATGCATGGTTCTACGGTACCCGTTACCCGTATGACTAGCGGAGATCCGTGATCAGCTTCTCCCACTGCTCGGCCACTTCGCCGGCCGCGTGGCGCATCGCCGTGTCCAGCGCCCCGGCCGCGAGCGAGCGCCTCCTGCGCTCGTCGTCGATCAGCGCCAGTAACGCGGCGGCGAACAGCTGCGGGTCGGCGTCGGACATGGTGCCGGACCTGGGCACGTCGGACATGGTGCCGGACTCGGGCACGTCGGACTCGGGCACCAGCACCCCGTTGTAGCCCGTGGCCACGAACTCCGTCGGCCCTCTGGTGCCCTCGAAGGCCACCACGGGCACCCCGCACCCCATGGCCTCCAGCACCGCCATGGCCTGGTCCTCGCCACGGGAGGTGTTGGCCACGATCGACGCCTTGGCGAACTCGCCCACCAGGTCCGGCGTCGTGCCCATGAAGTAGACGTGGTTGTGCAGATTGAGCTCGCGCACCAGGGCGCGCAGCCGCCGCTCCTCGGGGCCGCCGCCGTACAGCCGGAGCCGCCAGTCCGGCCGCTTGTCGGCCACGATGGCGAACGCCTTGATCAGCCGGTCGTACGCCTTGGCCGGCACCCACCGCCCCCCGGCGGCCACGATCCTGTTGTCCATCCGCGAGCGCGGCCAGGGGCCGGCCGCCAGAGCGTCGTGCACGCAGTGCACAGCGGGCCCGCCGTCCAGGAGCCCCGTCCACTCCTCCTGGGCCGCCTCCGTGGCCGTCACGACCGCGTTGAGGCGCGGATAGAAGCGCTGCACGGGCCCCGGCACGGCCGGGCGCCCCCACTCCCTGGCGATCTTCAGGAGCTCACGCGGGGCGTGCCTGGCGGCCTGGACGCCGAGCCCCGGCCGGGTGGTGATCAGGACGTCGGACTTGAGCCCGCGCAGCGTCCGCCAAAGCGCGACCTCGGTGCGTACCTGGCCGCGCGGGAGCAGGTGTCTGACCCCGGGCCGTACGTCGATCACGCTGCGCATGGCCACGTCGGAGCCGATGGGGAAGAACGGCTTCTCCTTCTGCCGCCTGACGCTGATCACCTCGACCTCGTGCCGCGTCGCCAGCGCGGAGGCGAGGTTGAGCGTGGCCCGCACGTCGCCCCGCATGCTGTAGGCGGACGGCAGGATCAGGCTGACCTTCATCCGCCCACCTCGATGCGGAGCTCGTCGTCGGCGGTGTAGCAGGGTTTGATCGGCACGCCGTCCACCGTGGCCGAGGGATAGTGCAGCCGGCGCCGCTTGCCGTCCACGTCGTCCAGCCGCGCGCCCAGCTTCAGCGGCGTGGGCACCCCCTCGACCTGCAGCGCGGGCTCCCAAGTGCCGGAGGCGTCGGGATCGGCGGCGACCACGTCGACCAGCGACACGGCCGCGTGGAAGCGCACGCCCTGGACGTAGGCCGTGGCCGTCAGCCGCGCGCTCGTCTGCCTGCGCTCAAGAGTCAGCGTGGCCTCGTGGCGGGAGTCGTCGTCCTCGAGCCCGGTGTAGGCGAGCAGGCCCATGACCTCGAAGCGGCCCTCCCTGAACCACACCGTGCGCACCTCGGCCACCGGCTCGGCGTCGGAGATCTTCAGCGCCAGGAAGCCGTTGCGGGTGCGGTAGGAGCGGTAGGCGAGCGTGCGCTTGCACAGCGCGTACGCGTCGAGGTGGTCGAGCGAGAACCCCGGATCGACGCTGCGCAGTCGGCTGCGTTTGCCGTCGTGCCGCAGATAGGCGTCCCAGCGCCCGGCGCTGAGGTCCAGCGGCGAGAGCGAGACCGCCAGCGTGGCCTCGCGTGCCCGCGCGCCCGGCGTGCCGAGCCGCACGTCGCGCTCGACCCCCGTGGTGCGATGCCGGAGCACGAGCTCGGTGCCGGCTTCCAGTGGTTCGTCGATGGCCAGTCGAAGGGAGAGCACGTCCGCAAGGGTGACCTCGGCGTCCGTGACGACGACGCCCATCACGAGCCCCCTCCCCGTCGAATAGAGCCATGCGACGTTGAGGTTACCGTGATTTTCCCGTTATGTGGATGGCAGATTTCTCGTAACCACACCCGTTGACGTGCGAAACTCCTCCACATGGCCTGTGGAGGAGTCCGACTTTCAACGGTCAGGACGCACCCTTGACCGACTTGATCAAGAGCTGGGCCACGTCCACGACCTCCAGCGACTCCTTCGCCTCGCCGTTGTTCTTCTTCTCGTTGATCGCGTCGCCCAGCATCACCATGCAGAACGGGCAGGCAGTGGAGACGGTGTCCGGGTTGGTGGTCAGCGCCTCGTCCACGCGCTCGGTGTTGATGCGCTTGCCGATGCGCTCCTCCATCCACATGCGCGCCCCTCCGGCGCCGCAGCAGAAGCCGCGGTCCTTGTGCCGGTGCATCTCCTGGGTGGTGACGCCGGGCACCTTGGACATGATGTCGCGGGGCTGGGAGTAGACCTTGTTGTGACGGCCGAGGAAGCACGGGTCGTGGTAGGTGATCTTCTCCTCGATCGGCGTGATCGGGGTCAGCAGGCCCTCGTCGACCAGCTTCGACAGCAACTGCGTGTGGTGCACGACCTCGTACGTGCCGCCGAGCTGCGGGTATTCGTTCGCGAGTGTGTTGAAGCAGTGAGGGCAGGTGGCGACGATCTTCTTGACGCCCGCCTCGTTCAGCGTCTCGATGTTCTGCTGGGCGAGCATGTTGAACAGGTATTCCATGCCCAGCCGGCGGGCCGGGTCACCGGTGCACGCCTCCATCGGGCCGAGCACCGCGAACTTCACGCCCGCGATGTGCAGCAGCTCCGCCACGGCCTTGGTGGTCTTCTTCGCCCGGTCCTCCAGCGCGCCCGCGCACCCGACCCAGAACAGGTATTCGGCGTCCTCGGGCATCTTCTCGTCCACCAGCGGGACCTCGAAGTCGAGCTCCTCGATCCAGTCGGCCCGCTTCATCTCGGACATGCCCCACGGGTTGCCCTTGTTCTCCAGGTTCTTGACCATCACCCCCGCCTCGGACGGGAACGACGACTCGACCATCACCTGGTAGCGGCGCATGTCGAGGATGTGGTCGATGTGCTCGATGTCCACCGGGCACTGCTCGACGCAGGCGCCGCAGTTGGTGCACGACCACAGCACGTCGGGGTGGATCACGCCCTCCTCGCCGACCAGCGGCTTCTCCAGCAGCGCGAGCACGTCCTGGTCCTTGTGGTCCTGGTTCGCCGCCATCAGGTAAGGCGCCACCTTGAAGGCGTGGTCGCGCTGGTCGAGGATGAGCATCTTCGGCGAGAGCGGCTTGTCGGTGTTCCACGCCGGGCACTGCGACTGGCAGCGGCCGCACTCCGTACAGGAGTAGAAGTCCAGGAAGCCCTTCCACGTGGTGTCGCCGATCTTGCCGCGTCCGAGCCGCTCGGGATCGAGGTCCTCGTCCTCGAAGTCGACCGGCTTGCCGTCCACCCGCATCTCCACCGCACCGCCCAGACCGTCGGGGCGACGCGAGAAGAGCACGTTGAGCGGCGCGGTGAAGATGTGCAGGTGCTTGGAGTTCACCACGATGACCAGGAACACCAGCATGAAGCCGATGTGCAGGAGCAGCGCGATCTCCTCCAGCAGCGCGCTCTGCGGCAGCGCGTCGCCGAGCGCCAGCGAGACGAACGCGCCCGAGGAGTAGGGGAAGTTCCCATTGGCGGCCGCCGCACCCCTGGCCAGGAAGAGCGTCCAGATGATGTTGAAGATCATGAACAGGACGAGCCACGCGCCGCCCAGGTGTGAGCCGGAGAAGCGGGAGGTGCGGCCGAGGCTCTTGGGGGAGTTCTTGATCCGGATGCCCGCGAAGACGGCCAGGCCCGCCAGACAGGCGACCGCGATGAAGTCCTGCAGGAAGCCCAGCACGCCCCAGGTGCCGATCAGCGGGATGTGGAAGTCCGGCCGGCCGGTGATCGCGCCCTGGATGATCGCGCCGTACGCCTCGATGTAGACGGTCAGCAGGATGAAGAACGCCCACATGACGAAGAAGTGCGCCAGGCCCGAGGGCGTCCACTTCAGCAGCTTCTTCTGCCCGAACACCTCGACGAGCTGCGCCTTCGCCTCGTCGGCGGCGTGCGTCTTGGCGTACTCGATCCGCTCGGGCGCGGGCGGGCCCACGGTCGCCAGCTTGTACAGGAACAACGCCCTGCGGCCGGCGACGGCCACCGCCAGGACGGTCATGACGAGCCCGATGATGGCTACCCAGAGCACGGGTTCCTCCCACAGACGACGTTGGCTGTCAGCGTACGGTGAGCCGCTACGCAGGCCACTACTCCGAATACTACCCGTGGGTAACATTTCCGGAGTACGCGACATACCCTATGGTCATCGCCCTGTTCAGAACAATGCTCTAGCCTGTGAAGTACCTCTGGATGGTCGGCGCGAGCAGCTCCACCAGCTCCTCGGGGTCGGCGCTCGCCAACGGCTCCAGCTTGAGCACGTAGCGCCCCAGCACCGCGCCGAACATCTGGGCGAACGCCGCCTCGATCCGCAGATGCGGCACCTCCAGCCGGTCGGCCACCTGGTAGAGCAGGGCGTTGGTGATGAACTCCCGCATCATCGCGGCCGCCTGCTCATTGGTCATGGCCGAGCGGATCAGCGCCACCATCGGCTCGCGCGTCTCGGGCGACGCCGTGACGGTCAGGAGCAGGCGCACCAGCCGCTCGCCGATCTCCTCGCGCGGGCCCTCCAGCAACACCGGGATGACGGTGTCCGGCGACACGGGCAGCCGCATGGCCGCCGCGAACATGCCCTCCTTGGTCTCGAAGTAGTGGTGGACGAGCGCCGGATCGACCTTGGCCTCCCTGGCGATCCCGCGCACGGTGGCCTTGTCGAAACCCTTCTCCGCGAACACCCGCCGGGCCGCCGCGAGAATCTCCCCCCGGGTGTCGGCCGACCCGGGCCGCCGCCCCGGCCGCCGCTTGCTGACTGCGCTCATCGGCCCACCGCCAGATAGACCCGCATCGGCACCGACAGGACGCCCTCAGGAAACTCTTTGCGCAACTCGGTCCTCTGCCTGTCCACCAGTGCATCGGCCGCCTCCGGCGACAGCGCCGCCATGTACGAGTGGGAGCGCAGGTCGAGCAGGAAGTCCTCGATGCCGACCAGCCTCGTCCAGGGGATCCAGCGCTCCTCGATCACCTCGAACGCCGAGGCGATGGGCGGCACCGACCACTGCTCCATCGCCGGCCCCCAGTAGGCGGGGACCGCCTCGGCCAGGCGCGACTCGTACGCGGCCAGCCACTCGGCCTGGGCGGCGTGGTGGAGGTTCCAGCAGCCCACGATCGCGCCCCTCGGCCGCAGCACCCGTCTGGCCTCGGCGATCGAGACCACCGGGTCCAGCCAGTGCCACGACTGGGCGTACGCCACCAGGTCGGCCACCCCGTCGGCCAGCGGCAGCGCGTTGCCGTCGCCCTGCACGGCGGCCACGGCCGGCGAGCCGCCGGCCAACCGGGACGTCAGCCGGGCCAGCATCTCCGCCCCCGGCTCGACCGCGATCACGTGGGAGCCCCGCGCCCTGAGCGCCCGCGTCAGGATCCCCGTGCCCGCCCCGACGTCCACCGCCGTGGCGCCGTCGAGGTCGATGCCGGTCAGCTCGCTCACCGCGCGGTACATCTCGTCGGGATAGCTGGGGCGGCCCGCGTCGTAGGCGTCCGCGACGCGGTCGAAAACCCTGCCCAAGTCTCTGTTCATCTGGACGCCGCCAGGTGCAGCCTGGCGAAGGCCAGCCCCTCCGCCAGATCGTCGATCCGCTCGGTGCGGCTGGCCGCCTTACGCGTGTTGATCTCCAGCACGACCAGCCCGGAGTAGCCCGTGTTGGCCAGGCGCTCCAGCATCTGGGCGCACGGCTGGTTGCCCCTGCCGGGCACCAGGTGCTCGTCCTTGTTGGTCACGCCGATGCCGTCGGCCAGGTGGAGGTGGGCGAGCCGGTCGCCGAGCTTGACGGCCATCTCCATGGCGTCGGAGCCCGACACCGCCGTGTGCGACAGGTCGAGGGTGACCTGCGGGAAGTCGTAGTCGATCGGGTTCCAGCCGGGTGAGTAGGGCACCACGTCGTTGCCCCTGGCCCGCAGGGGGAACATGTTCTCGACCGCGAAGGTGACGTCCGTCTCGTCGCGCATCCTGGCCAGTCCCGTCTCGAAGTCGCGCGCGTAGTCGCGCTGCCAGCGGAACGGCGGGTGCACCACGACTGTCGAGGCGCCCAGGCGCTCGGCCGCCTTGCGCGCCTTGACGAGCTTGGCCCACGGGTCGCGGCCCCACACCCGCTGGGTCACCAGCAGGCAGGGCGCGTGGATGGCCAGGACGGGCACCTCGTAGTGCTCGGAGAGCCGCTCGATGACGTCGATGTCCTGGCTCACCGGGTCGGCGCCGACCATGATCTCGACACCGTCGTAGCCCAGGCGGGCAGCCAGTTCGAACGCGTCAGGAGTGCGTTCCGGATATACCGAAGCAGTGGACAATGCGATCTTCGCATTGGGCACGCGGATGACATCAGCCACGCTGCCAGCCTAAGCCGGAGAGGACGTTATGGCGCGCCAGCCCCTGTGGTGAGGCGCGCGCCACACCTCATGGCGCACCTTAACGTTGGGGCATGCCACGCATCGTCAAAGGCGCCGTCCCGAGCCCGAACATCTGGAACACACCGCAGGTCTACGAGCTGGAGAACCGCGCCGTCGACCCCGAGGGCGCGGCCGACGAGGCGATGCGCGCCCTACGGCCCTGGAAGGGCGCCACCGTGCTCGACATCGGCTGCGGCACCGGCTACCACCTGCCGGTCCTGGCCGCCGAGGCGGCACGCGTGATCGGCGTGGAGCCGCACTCCGATCTGGCGCTGCTGGCCCGCCGCCGCTGCGCCGGGCTCGCCAACGTTACGGTGCACGCCGCCGCGGCCCAGGACCTGCCGTTGCCGGACGCGAGCGTGGACGTGGCGATGGCGCGGTGGGCGTACTTCTTCGGCCCCGGCTGCGAGCCCGGGCTGCGCGAGCTGTCGAGGGTGGTACGCCGCGGCGGCGCGGCCTTCGTCATCGACCTGGACGCCACGCGGGGGTCGTTCGGGCGGTGGTTCTCGCGTACGGTGCCGACCTACTCCGCACGCGAGGTCGAGGCGTTCTGGGACCGCCAGGGGTGGCAGCGGCGGCCGCTCGACCTTCGGATGGCCTTCGAGCGCCGGGCAGACCTGGAGGCGGTGCTGCGCATCGAGTTCGCGCCCGCGGTGGCTGAGCAGGCCATCGCCGAGACGCCGGGGCTGGAGCTGGCCTACCCGAACGTCCTCCGCTGGAAACACTATTGAGACTTGACCTTGACGTCAGTGTCAACGTTTACCGTGGTGGTATGCGCATCGGAGAGCTGGCGGAACGCACCGGAGTGAGCACCCGCTCGCTCCGCTACTACGAGCAGCACGGCCTGCTCAAGGCCCGCCGCGGGTCCAACGGCTACCGCCAGTACACCGAGGAGGACGTCAAGCTGGTCTCCGAGATCCGAGCGCTCCTCGCGGTCGGCTTCACGCTGGAGGACACCCGGCCTTTCGTCGACTGCCTGCGCAGCGGTCACAGCACGGGCGGCTCCTGCGCCGACTCAGTCCTGGTCTACGAGCGCAAGCTGGCCGAGATCGACGAGGAGATCCGCGTCCTGCTGGCCCGCCGTGCCGAGGTGGCCGCCCAGCTCGCCCAGTCGTGCCCAGGTTGTTTCGTAAGGGGATGAAAATGATCACGCTGACCACCCAGAACTTCGAGGAGCAGGTGCTCAAGAGCGACAAGCCGGTGCTGGTGGACTTCTGGGCCGAATGGTGCGGCCCCTGCCGCATGGTGGCCCCCGTTCTGGAGCAGATCGAGAAGGAGCGCGGTCTGACCATCGGCAAGCTCAACACGGACGAGAACCCCGAGATCATGGCCAAGTACGGCGTGATGGGCATCCCCACGCTGCTGCTGTTCGAGAACGGCGAGCCGGTGAAGCGTGTCGTCGGCGCCAAGCCGAAGCGCCTGCTGGAGGCCGAGCTGGGCCTGGCATGACCCCGGCATGAGCGCGGCCGTCGCGCGTTCCGGAGAGCCTCGGCGGGCGCCTTTCGGGCGAGCGGCGCTCGAAGATTGTCGGTAGAGGCCGCTAGCCTGCTCCGCATGGCCAAGTCAGCCCAGAAACCCGGTTACCGCTGTGCCGAATGCGGATGGCGCACCGCCAAATGGGTGGGGCGGTGCGGCGAGTGCCAGGCCTGGGGCACGGTCGACGAGGAGGGCGCCCGCGCCGGCGTCACCGTCGTCCAGGCCGGCGCCACCTCCGCGCCCGCCGTGCCGATCGGCCAGGTCAAGGCCGAGGTGGCGACGGCCCGCACCACCGGCGTCGGCGAGCTCGACCGGGTGCTCGGCGGCGGCCTGGTGCCCGGTGCCGTCGTCCTGCTGGCCGGCGAGCCCGGCATCGGCAAGTCCACGCTGCTGCTTGAGGCCGCGGCCCGCATCGCCGAGCGCGAGACCGTGCTCTACGTCACCGGTGAGGAGTCGGCCGCCCAGGTGCGGCTGCGCGCCGACCGCATCGGCGCGATCCGCGACCGGCTCTACCTCGCCGCGGAGACCGAGCTGTCGGCGCTGGTCACGCACGTGGAGAAGGTCCAGCCGACCCTCCTCGTGGTCGACTCCGTGCAGACGGTCGGCTCGGCCCAGGCCACCGGCGTGCCGGGCGGGGTGACGCAGGTGCGCGAGGTGGCGGCCAACCTCGTGCGCATGGCCAAGGAGCGCAACATGGCCACGGTGCTCGTCGGCCACGTCACCAAGGAGGGCTCGATCGCCGGCCCGCGCACGCTCGAGCACCTGGTCGACGTGGTGCTCAACTTCGAGGGCGACCGCCACTCCAGGCTCCGCATGGTGCGGGCGATCAAAAACCGGTTCGGCCCGACCGACGAGGTCGGCTGCTTCGACCTGCACGAGCGCGGCATCGAGGGCATCACCGACCCCAGCGGCCTGTTCGTCTCCCGGCGCAGCGAGCCCGTGCCCGGCACCTGCGTCACGGTCACGGTCGAGGGCACCCGCCCGCTGCCCGCCGAGGTGCAGGCCCTGGTCGCGCGCACGGAGGCGCAGCAGCCCAGGCGCACCTCCTCCGGCCTCGACGCCTACCGCGTGCAGATGATCCTCGCGGTCCTGGAGCGGCGGCTCAACGCCCGTCTGGGCGGCTGCGACGTCTTCACCGCGACGGTCGGCGGCATCAAGCTGGCCGACCCGGCGGTGGATCTTTCGGTCATGCTGGCGGTGGCCAGCGCCGCCGGCGACAAGCCGCTGCCCGCCGGGCTGGTGGCGCTCGGTGAGGTGGGATTGGCCGGTGAGTTGCGGCCGGTCAAAGACGTGCGCAGGAGGCTGACGGAGGCCGCCAGGCTGGGTTTCAAGCGGGCGCTCGTACCCGCCGGCTCCCTGGAGGACGGCGCCCGCAGGCGCAACGGACAGCGTGCTCTGGTGCCCGTGGGGCCGGTGTCGTTCGCACCCGGGTTCGAGGTCGTCCAGGCGGAGAACGTCTGGGACGCGCTCACACACGTCACATAGCGCGGCTAAGCTGAGCCTGACCGATCGACACGGGGGTCAGGTGGATAGGAGTCTGGACGACCGCCGTCGCGAAGCCCTGGCGGCTGTGGCCCCGGGCACACCTCTGCGCGACGGCCTCGAGCGGATCCTGCGCGGGCAGACCGGCGGGCTGATCGTGCTCGGCTACAACAAGGACGTCGAAGAGGTCTGCAGCGGCGGTTTCGAGCTCGACGTCGACTTCTCGGCCACCAGGCTGCGCGAGCTGGCCAAGATGGACGGCGCGATCGTCCTCAGCAACGACCACAAGATCGTACGCGCCGCCGTCCACCTCGTGCCCGACCCCTCCATCCCGACCGACGAGTCCGGCACCCGCCACCGCACCGCGCAGCGCGTGGCCAGGCAGACGGGCCTGCCGATCATCGCGATCAGCAAGTCCATGCGGATCATCGCCCTCTACCTCGACGGCATCCGCTACGTCCTGGAGGAGTCCGCCGCCATCCTGTCCAAGGCCAACCAGGCCTTGGCCACGCTAGAGCGCTACAAACACCGCCTGGACGAGGTGTCCGGCACCCTTTCGGCCCTCGAAATCGAAGATCTGGTCACCGTCCGCGATGTGGCCGCCGTGGTCCAGCGCCTCGAGATGGTCCGCCGCATCTCCGACGAGATCAAGGGCTATGTGGTGGAGCTCGGCACCGACGGCCGTCTGTTGTCGTTGCAGCTCGACGAGCTGGTGGCCGGCGTCGACTCCGAGCGTGAGCTGGTCATCCGCGACTACCTCCCCGCGCCGTCGAGCCGCCGCCAGAAGCGCCTGGTCGAGGCCATGCACGACCTTGATCAGCTGTCCGGCAACGAGCTGCTCGACCTCTCGGCGGTCGCCCACGTCCTGGGCCACAACGGCACCGACAAGCTCGAAAGCCCCGTGAGCCCCCGGGGCTTCCGCCTGCTGGCCAAGGTCCCCCGCCTGCCCGCCACCGTGGTCGACCGCCTGGTCAACCATTTCGGTGGCCTGCAGAAGCTCCTCGCGGCCAGCATCGACGACCTGCAGGCGGTGGGCGGCGTCGGCGAGTCCCGTGCGCGCAGCGTCCGCGAGGGTCTCTCCCGCCTCGCCGAGTCCTCCATCCTCGAGCGCTACGTGTGACGCGCTAGTTGACCTTGAGGCAATCCTGCTCGGCCACCACCAGGCTCATCTCGACCACTTTCCCCTTCCGCGCGTTGAAGAGGTAATACGCCTGATCGTTGCCGGGCACGGTCGCGGCGGGGTAACCGGACGGGCCACGCCTCAGCTTGGGATACGCGACCTTGAGCTCCGCCTCGGCAGAGCCGATGCCGATGCCCTGCGGGGTCCTGGCGCCGGGCGGTGCGACGATCACCACCACGCCGAGCTTCTTCGGCGGGCGCCGCCGCGGCGACGCGGCGCCGATCGGCACAACGCCTGCGGCCAGAGCCACCGCCAGGGCGGAACGGCCGATCCACCGGGCTGTCGTCTGCCTCATTGCGATGCGCGCAGTCGGCCGTGGCTACGCCGGCGTGTGGGACGCGGTCAGCGCAGGTGGAAGACCCCCTTGCCGCTGCGGAGCCTGCCCAGGCGGGCCGTGGCCACGTACGTTCCCGGCAGGGCGGTCGACGGCGTGGTCCGGCAGTCGGCGCTGGACCGGCGGCGGTCCCAGCTCAACGTCCGGACGTACGGAACCCCCCGCTCCAGCTCCTTCGTCTCCGTCCCCACGCCGCTCACGCAGTCGGCGGTGGACCAGATGCGGTCGGCGCCGGAGGTGATGCGGATCTCCATGGACCGCGGGCCCACGTCTGCCTTGCACATCACGGGGCCGGTGTTCACCAGGGTGACGATGAAGGCGGGCCGGGCGTCGCCGGCGTAGATCTGGTCCTTGCCGCCCTGCAGGCTGAGCACCAGATCCCCCTCGGCGCAGGGCTCGCCGGGCCGCCTGGGTCGTGCTGCAGGGGTGGGCGTGGTAGGGCTGGGGGTCGGGGACGGGCTGGCCGTGCCCATGGCGAGAGTGCGCAGGCCCGCCAGCAGCGGATCGATGGCCGGCGTAGCGCTCGGTGTCGGCTGAGCACTGGACGCGCGTTCCGGTCCGCTGCCCCCGCTGGAGCACGCCCAGGCCACAACGGCGACCACTACCAGCACCGCCACCAGCACGCTCATCCGCCGCCGCCAGTAAACGTCACCGCCGTCACCACGTATCGTGTCCGGATCCATACGCTCAGCATGGTAATCAGCCGGCCACCAAGAGCGATGAAACGCCGAATCCACAACGTCTGATTGCCGAGCCTTGCTCGGAGGGTTGGGATAGACAGCCCGGCCACGCCGCGGATCTATCGCGGCGGGCATACCCTAAGGCGCGTGGTTGAGCCGAACCTTTTGCACGCGCCGGTTCTCGACTGGTACGAGGGCAACGCCAGAGACCTGCCATGGCGGGCCGACGACGCGACGCCGTGGGGCGTGCTGGTCAGCGAGATCATGCTCCAGCAGACCCCGGTCGTACGCGTCCTGCCCGTCTGGCACGACTGGATGACCCGCTGGCCGACCCCGAAAGACCTGGCCGCCGAGCAGCCGGGCGAGGCCGTGCGCCACTGGGGCCGGCTCGGCTACCCGCGCCGGGCGCTGCGCCTGCACGCCTGCGCCCGGGCCATCACCGACGAGCACGACGGCGAGGTGCCGTCCGACCACGCGACCCTGCTCTCCCTGCCCGGCATCGGCGAATACACCGCGGCCGCGGTCGCCAGCTTCGCCTACGGCGGCCGGCACGCGGTGCTCGACACGAACGTCCGCCGGGTCTTCGCCAGGGCGATACGCGCCGAGGAATACCCTCCCACGGCCACCTCGGCAGCCGAACGGCGTCTGGCGGAGAGCCTCCTGCCCGAGCTGGGCGCGGCCCGCTGGGGCGTGGCCGTGATGGAGCTCGGCGCCCTCGTCTGCACGGCCAGGACCCCGCGCTGCGCCGACTGCCCGATCGCCCACCTGTGCGCGTGGCGGCTCGCCGGCAAGCCGCCGCACGCCGGACCCGCACGCAAGGGGCAGACGTACGCGGGCACGGACCGCCAGTGCCGCGGCCGCCTGCTAGAGGTGCTCCGCTCGGCCCACGGCCCGGTGCCGAAGGCGGCGCTGGACGTCGTGTGGGACGACGCGGCGCAGCGAGAGCGCGCCCTGGACGGCCTGATCGCCGACGGCCTGGCCGAGGCCCTGGACGACGGCACTTACCGCCTCCCCCACGCCTGAGCGCCCCCAACCGCCAACTCCGCCCGCCTCATTCCCAGAGCCCAGCCCGGGCGCCCTACGTCCGAGCCACCCGGAAACTGAGCCACCGCCGTTGAGCGGCCTGGCCCGCCGACTCCCCGGCCCTTCCCCTCAGAGCCCAAGCCCGGGCGCCCCTACGTCCGAGCCGCCCCAAAACGAGCCACCGCCCGATGAGCGACCCCCGATCCACCAGTTCCCCGGCCCTCACCCCTCAGAGCCCACCGGTGCCCACCCGTGGGGCGCCGGGTCGGCGAGTGGCAGTGCAGTAGGGCTCGGTGTCGGCCCGTGGGCGCCGGGGCGGCGAGGGTTGTGCGACGGGTTCGGCGCGACGTGTGGGGCGCTCAACACACGAGCACGCGTGCCGCCCAGGCGACCCTACGTCTCAGCGACCCGGACACTGAGCCATCGCCGAGCCCGGGACCTCCCCTCCCTGTGCCTGAGCGACTCCTAGTCCAGGACCATCCGGCCCCGGATCCGCCCTTCCCTCACCTGACCCAGGGCGGCACCGTGCGTTCCGTGCCCTTGGGGGCTAGGTCGCAGGCGTCCGGGGCGGACACCCCGTCCGGGTTGTACGCCTGGGCGCCCGGCGGGGCGGCGACGATCGACATGAAGCCGCGCACCGGATCGGCGAACATCTGCCGGCCCACGTCCGCGGGCAGCACCATCGTGTCGCCCGCCGCCACCTCGTACCGCTCGCCGCCCAGCTCGACCACCGCGGCCCCGTCAAGCCACGTCCACACCACCTCGACGTCGAAGGCGTGCACCGGCCCCTCCATGCCGGGCTTGGCGTCCACCCGCCACACTGCCTGCCCAGCCCGCCCCTGCGTCGGGGAGGCGAGCGTGGTCATGACGCCGTTGGGCGTCTCGGTGCGGCGGGAATCGGCCGACATCACGACGGACATGGAAGCTCCCTTCATCGGATCCACGGCGGCACCCCCAGGTCCGCGCCGTCGGCTGACATGGCTCTGGCACCGGCGGAGGCAGCGACCACGGCCGTATATCCGGCGTCCGGGTCGGCCAGCACCCGCCGGACCGTCCGCGCCGGCATGACGACGGTGTCGCCGGCGGCCACGGTGAACGTCTTCCCGCCGAGCTCGACGGTCGCCGCCCCGGCGATCCAGCTCCAGATCTGCTCGACGTCGAAGTCGTGCACCGGCCCCGCGGCGCCGGGCCGGGCGTCGACCCGCCAGAGCGACCGGCTGGCCCCGCCCTGCGTGGGCGAGGCGAACGTCGTCATGACGCCGGTCGGCGTCTCGGATCGCCGCGCGTCGGCGGCTCGGATAACTGTCATCCCTCGGCATCCCCTAAGATAGGCAACCACGTTGTCCATCCATATGGTTAACCAGGTTGTCTATCGTGTCAAGCGACGTCCCCGGGTTCGAATTGCCGCTACGCCTGCTGCTGGCGTTCAGGACGCTCATCGACGAGCTCCATGCCGAGCTGTCCAAGCAAGGCCATCCCGACATACGCCCCATGCACGGATTCGTCATGCAGGCAATCGGCCCAGGGGGCACCACGGCCGTCGAGCTCGGCCGTACGCTGGGCGTCTCCAAACAGGCGGCCGGCAAGACCATCGACACGCTGGAGCGCATCGGCTACGTCGAACGCACCACCGACCCCGGCGACACGCGCCGCAAGATCGTCCGCCTCACTCCGTACGGACTGGACGCGCTCAACCGCTCGGCCCGCATCTTCGACACCCTGCGCACCCGCTGGGCCACTGAACTGGGCGAGGACCGCCTGCGAGCCCTGGAGTCGGACCTGCGCAAGGTCACCCCGGCCAACCCGTGGCGACTGGACATGCCGGGCTGGTTCGGCTCGCTCTAGATAGACTCGGGCTCGCGACGTTCGCACGAACCCGGGCCGGCTTCAAACGCCAAGCCGCCGGCCCACGCCAGGCCCGGCTCAAACGCCAAGCCGCCAGCCCACGCCAGCCTCGGCTCAAGCGCCAAGCCGGAGCGCATGCCACGCTCAGTTCAAGCGGCGAGCCCGAGCTCCCACGCCATACCCCGACCCATGCGACGAGCCGGTTGCACGCCACGCCCGGCCCAGGCGGCGAGCCGGAGGCCGAGCCGGTGAGGCCCAGGCGGAGAGCTGCGATCCCGCATCCGGGGGCGGTCGCTCAGGCGGCGAGTTGGAGGCCCAGGCCGGTGAGGCTGGTGCGGGCCCAGGCCAGTTCCTCGGCCAGCAGCGACACCAGCGCCCCCGGCCCCTTGGCACGCCCCGGAACGGCCAGGTTGTGGGTTTCGACCTCGATGTGAGCGCTGCCGCTCACCGCGCCCGACAACATCGCCGTCAGGGTGTCGTGCAGAACCGCACCCGTGCTGGGCGTTTCGCCCGTGTGGTTGTGGACGTGCCCCAGCTTGACGACGGGCGCCCCGGCCTCGGCCAGGCCCTTGAGCGCCGCGCCCGGCTCCTCCGCCCCGCAGGCCAGGTGGCAGGCGTCCAGGCACACGCCCAGGTGCTCGGAGTCGATCCCGCAGACCCGCTCGAGCGCCTGCTCGGTCGTCTCCAGCACGCACCCCGGCCACGGCTCGAACCCGACCCTGATCGTCTTGCCGGTCACGCTGTAGATGCCGCGCAGCTCGCGGGCGAGCCGCTCCAGGCGGCGGGTGGCGATCGCGTGCAGGTCGGCCGGCCAGTCGCGGCGCCAGCCGATCGGGATCGTGGAGATGCTGCCGAACCGCACGTCCTCGGGCAGCAGGAACGCCAGGATCTTGGCCAGGGCCATGGTGTAGCGATAGCGCTCCGGCTTGGCCCAGTCGGGGCCCGGGACCTCCTGGTTGCGGCCGCCGGTGCCGTTGAGGCTCACGACCTCCAGGCCGCGCTCCTCCAGGGAGCGGCGCAGCCGTACGAGCTCGATGCGGTCAGCCGTCAGGTGGTCGGCCACGCTCGGCGAGAGCCACAACCCGATGCCCATCCGCTCGACACCCAGCCGCTTGCGCACCGGGACCGCGTAGCGGGTCAGGTGTGCGATCAAGTTCTCCAGGTCCTCGGCAGGGTGGACGCCTGCGTTGTAGGCGAGGTGAACGAGCGTTCCGTCATCGTGACGCAGGCGCATCGGTTTCCTCCACGGCTTGCTTGTGTGCGTTCCCGTCGCCCGCCCCGGACGCGCGAACCCTTCGAGCATGCCTGCTCACGGGGGTCGCGTGCGTCCGCCCTGAGTTGATTCCTTACTACTCCCCAGGGAGCAGTGCCCCAGCCTAGGAACGCACTCTTGTGACTCACTTGGATGAGACTTGGCGTAGCTCTACGCAGTGTAGTACTACTTGCGGTGGTGGTATAGCCGCCCAACCAACAATTAGGCAACGACCGGATTCCCGCGCTTCGCCCCTTGACCGGTTCCGCCCAATGGGCGCCTCTCCCAAGGCGGCTCAGGGACGCGGGAGGGCACCACAGGACGCGAGCCAAGGCCGCTGGTCAATGGGGGCACAGGGACCCACGTCGCCAAGCACGGACGCACTGAGGGACGCGGATCCCCCACCCCGCTGCGTCCCACGACTCCGGTCGCAGGTCACAGGCCTCAACGCAGGGTACGCCATTCACGCATGTCACATGTCGCCGATGGCGCCTGTCCCCGCAAGGCACACGGTTGCCCACTGCCTGTCGCCGGGCCGCACCACGCCTGACGCAGACACGACGGGGAACGCGTGGCGACGCCCCCGACCGTTCCGACATCCCGCACCGCGTCGAGCGCGGCACCCGGAGCCGGTCTGCCCAGCACCTGCCCCGGCCCCGCCCAGCACGCGGCCCAGCCACGCCCGCCACCCGACCGGGCCACGCCCGCCACCCGGCCCAGCCACGCCCGCCACCCGACCCGGCCACGAAACGGGACCCCGGACACACGAGAGCCCCCGTGTGGATCACCACACGGGGGCTTCGCTGAGAGTGGGTCTCAGTGCTGGATCGGAGCCGCGATGGCGGCCGCCGAGTCCGGGATCTTCGAGGCGGACTCGCCCCGGAAGACGAACTTGGCGTTGTCGCCTTCCCCCTCGACCGTCACCTTCACGACCTGCCCCGGCCGGAGCTCACCGTAGAGGATCTTCTCCGACAGGGAGTCCTCCAGCTCGCGCTGGATCGTCCGCCGCAGCGGCCGGGCGCCCATGACCGGGTCGTAACCGCGGTCGGCCAGCAGCTGCTTGGCCTC
The DNA here is from genome assembly GCF_008065375.1 of Nonomuraea sp. SYSU D8015. Lineage (GTDB taxonomy): Bacteria > Actinomycetota > Actinomycetes > Streptosporangiales > Streptosporangiaceae > Nonomuraea. Next base: position 1,000,637 of record NZ_VJYI01000002.1, on the reverse strand, counting down.
GGGCGAGACGTCGAGCCCCATGTCGCGGTCCTTCAGCCGGGCGTCGACCTGGGCGAGCATCAGATCCACGATCTGGATGATCTCCTTCGGCGTCAGCTGGTGGAAGACCACGATGTCGTCGACACGGTTGAGGAACTCCGGCCGGAAGTGCTGCTTGAGCTCCTCCTGGACCTTGCCCTTCATCCGCTCGTAGTTGGACTCGGTGTCGTTGGACTTCGCGAACCCGACCCCGATGCCCTTGGAGATGTCGCGGGTGCCGAGGTTGGTGGTCATGATGATGACCGTGTTCTTGAAGTCGACCACCCGACCCTGGGCGTCGGTCAGGCGACCGTCCTCCAGGATCTGCAGCAGCGAGTTGAAGATGTCGGGGTGGGCCTTCTCGATCTCGTCGAACAGGACCACGGAGAACGGCTTGCGCCGCACCTTCTCGGTGAGCTGGCCGCCCTCCTCGTAGCCGACGTAGCCGGGAGGCGAGCCGAACAGCCTGGAGACGGTGTGCTTCTCCATGAACTCCGACATGTCCAGGCTGATCAGAGCGTCTTCGTCGCCGAAGAGGAACTCCGCCAGAGCCTTGGACAGCTCGGTCTTACCGACACCGGAGGGACCCGCGAAGATGAACGAGCCACCGGGACGGCGCGGGTCCTTCAGGCCGGCGCGGGTGCGCCGGATGGACCGCGACAGGCCCTTGATGGCGTCGTCCTGGCCGATGATCCGCTTGTGGAGCTCGTCCTCCATGCGGAGCAGGCGCTGCGACTCCTCTTCGGTCAGCTTGAAGACCGGGATGCCGGTGGCCGTCGCCAGGACCTCGGCGATGAGCTCCTGGGTGACCTCGGCCACGACGTCCATGTCGCCGGCCTTCCATTCCTTCTCCCGGCGCTCGCGCTTGAGCTGCAGCTGCTTCTCCTGGTCGCGGAGGGCAGCGGCCTTCTCGAAGTCCTGCGCGTCGATCGCGGACTCCTTGTCGCGGCGCACGTTGGCGATCTTCTCGTCGTATTCGCGCAAGTCCGGCGGAGCGGTCATCCTGCGGATGCGCATCCGGGAACCGGCCTCGTCGATCAGGTCGATCGCCTTGTCGGGCAGGTAGCGGTCGCTGATGTAGCGGTCGGCCAGCTGCGCCGCCGCCACCAGCGCGTCGTCGGTGATGGACACCCGGTGGTGTGCCTCGTAGCGGTCGCGCAGACCCTTGAGGATCTCGATCGTGTGGCTGAGCGAGGGCTCGGCCACCTGGATCGGCTGGAAGCGTCGCTCCAGCGCGGCGTCCTTCTCGAGGTACTTACGGTATTCGTCGAGCGTGGTCGCGCCGATCGTCTGCAGCTCGCCGCGGGCCAGCATCGGCTTGAGGATGCTGGCGGCGTCGATCGCGCCCTCGGCGGCGCCCGCACCCACGAGCGTGTGCAGCTCGTCGATGAACAGGATGATGTCGCCGCGCGTGCGGATCTCCTTGAGCACCTTCTTCAGGCGCTCTTCGAAGTCACCGCGGTAGCGGGAGCCGGCGACCAGGGCGCCGAGGTCAAGCGTGTAGAGCTGCTTGTCCTTCAGCGTCTCGGGCACCTCGCCCCTGACGATCTTCTGCGACAGGCCCTCGACGACGGCGGTCTTGCCGACGCCGGGCTCGCCGATGAGAACGGGGTTGTTCTTGGTCCTCCGGGAGAGGACCTGCATGACCCGCTCGATCTCCTTCTCGCGGCCGATCACCGGATCCAGCTTGCCCTCGCGGGCAGCCTGGGTCAGGTTGCGGCCGAACTGGTCGAGCACCAGGGAGGTCGACGGCGCGGACTCCTGCGGACCGCCCGCCGCGGCCGGCTCCTTGCCCTGGTAACCGTGGAGCAACTGGATGACCTGTTGCCGGACACGGTTGAGATCAGCTCCAAGCTTGACCAGCACCTGGGCGGCCACACCTTCACCCTCGCGGATGAGCCCGAGCAGGATGTGCTCGGTGCCGATGTAGTTGTGGCCCAGCTGCAAAGCCTCACGGAGCGACAGCTCGAGGACCTTCTTGGCCCGCGGGGTGAAGGGAATGTGCCCCGACGGAGCCGACTGGCCCTGGCCGATGATCTCCTCGACCTGCTGGCGCACACCCTCAAGGCTGATGCCCAGGCTCTCCAGAGCCTTGGCGGCAACGCCCTCACCTTCGTGGATCAAACCAAGAAGAATGTGCTCAGTGCCGATGTAGTTGTGGTTGAGCATCCTGGCCTCTTCCTGGGCCAAGACGACAACACGCCTCGCTCGGTCGGTGAACCTCTCGAACATCTCGTCGCTCCTCACAGAGCGGTCAGTCAGGCCGGTAAATCCGGTCCCGTCATCCCGCATGCTAGCCCTGGCTCGGCGAACCGTGCCCACTCGCCGCTGACACGCTCTATAGCAGAGACGTTCCCCGAGAGCAGGGCGTTCACCCTCCATCCAACTACTGTTCGGGGGTGACGTGTTCCCGATACGCCGCAAGCGAACGATGTTTAAGGTGCATCACAGAGGCGACACTAAATTGCCGCCCGCGGCGTACGCAGATCAACACGGACCGGCCATCGGGCGCTTCGAGCGGGCCGCCGTCGGGACGGCCCTTCGCCCACGCATCTTCGGATGCCGCTGTCAGTATCTGTTACGGAATCATCCTATGTCCCCATGCAATGGTTGGCCAAGTGCGCACACTACGCCCTGAGCATGGCAGGGCACCTACCGCACTCTCATCTAATCCTCATCCGGTCAGCCCGGTTACCGGATCCCATCAGGCACGTCTGTCCGAACAGTCACCTGATTCGCGGGCGACGCGCACAAGCGAGCACGGCATTGTGCGGCACATGCCCTCGGAGCGGGTTTTGCCCTGCGCCGCACGGGCGCGAGTCGAGATCGCGGATTAGCACCGCCGTCGGCGGGGATCGCGGTTTTAGGCGGCGCCGGAGGGTGCGTGATGCCTCATTCAACGTAACGTGCGCCGCTTCCGGCGGCGGCGCCGCTCCGCTCATCCGCAGGCGCCGCTCTCTTGGAACGGACCACCGCGGGGAATCACCATTCGGGCACGCGGAGCACCACACCTTCGCATATGCGGGCGCTCGCCGGCGAAACAGCGCCGGGCGCGGACCGCGACAAGCGGTCAATACGCCCGCATATGCACGAGTCAGAGATCATCCTCCGGGCGTTCCAATATTTGGAATACCCTGGAGACGATCATGCGCTTATGGCGGTCGCCGGGGTCCAAGGCGAACGGCATAAGCGCATGGTCGAGAGCCGACTCTCTCTCAGTGAGCCTGCTCGTACTTCTCGACGACCGTGGAGGCGATTCGGCCTCGCTCGCTGACCGGGAGCCCGTGGGCCTTGGCCCACTGACGGATCTCGGAGCTCTTCTCGCGGCTCATCGCACGGCTGCCGCCGCGACCACGACGACGCGTGGAGGTGGCGCCCGCCCGGCGCGCGTTCTGCACGAAAGGCGAGAGTGCGTCCCTCAGCTTCTTGGCGTTAAGGTCGCTGAGGTCAATCTCATAGGACGAGCCGTCAATAGCGAAGCTGACCGTCTCATTGGCCTCGCCCCCATCGAGGTCATCGATGAGAATCTCCTGGATCTGCTTGGCCATGTACGCAATCCTTTCGCGGGCATTGTTTCATTCGCCTGCCCAAACATATACCCGGAAAGGCGCTGAGACAATTCAGCACAGCGGGGATTCGGCTGACTAGCCGATCAGTTCTGCTTCTCCGCGGGGTCCTGCGGCTTAGGACGGCGTCCCGGGCCCTCGGCTCGGACCAACTTCACTACGCCAAAGATGAAGGCTCCGGCGACCACGACCGGGGGGATGAGCGCCGACAATACGTCTGTTAGGGCTTCCATTCGTCCTCGCCTCCACGGCTAGCGGGGTTTCGGCGGCGCTATAAGCGCCTCAGCGCGGCCTGGAGAGCGCGGGCCCCCATGCAGCGCGAGACGACAACCGCACGCACCCGACCATAGCGGCACACAGCGGCCCTGCGCGTCGCAGGGCACCGACATCCGGCAACCCGGACGCCCCATAGCCTAATGCCAGTCTCTCCAGGCTCCTTACCGGATCAAGCGAAAATTTTGCGAAAAGGCGTCGGCGCAGGCACGGATGGCTCAGCGAAGATCTTTAACCACGCGCGTTCCCGCCAGCCTGTCGTGCGGCCCGCGCTCGAGCGGCTTGTCGATCAGGATGAGCAGACCGACGCCGAACAGCAGCATTCCGGCGAGGAGATTGACGACCGGAATGCCCATGAGCATGAGCGGGCCCGGATAGACCAGGGCTCGTTTCAGCGCCGCTCCAGGCGGCAGCTCGCGCGGTGCCAGGCGAATCCGCATGATCGCCTTGCCGAACGTCCGGCCGTGCCGGTAATGAGCGTGCCAGTCATAGCCGGCATAAGTGAGCCCGGCTCCGAACCAGGCGCACACGCCCGGCAGCCGGCCGTCGGAGACCTCCAACATCCCGACAGTTCGGAAGATGCCCCACAGCGCGATGAACAGAATGTAATAGAAGACCCCGAAGACGAGCGCTTCAATCAGCCGGGCGGCGAGCCGTTCCCACCATTCCGCCGGCGGCGCGTCCGCCCACGGCGGTGTCCCGGCCATAACCTCCACCTCGCGTCAACGGCGTGCAGCTTTCCTTCATTTTGGTACGGGCACGCGGGCAAAACATAGGGGCCGGCGGGAAGCCGGCCCCTATGTTTACGCTTCGTGGACTACTTGATCTTCACGACCACGGTGCGTGCGAACTTGTCCGCGAACGTCTGCTGAAGCGGCTTGTCCCAAAGCATGGACGCGCCGTTCAGGGCGCAGACCACGCCGGCGAGGAGGTTCCCCAGCGGCAGCCAGTAGAGGATGTAGCCACCCCACGTCACGAGCGCACGCTTGAGCGCCACGTCGTTGGGGATGCCGTCCGGTGGCACCGGGCCGCCGACCTGAACGACCTTGATGCCCATGATCATCTTGCCGATCGTCTGGCCCTTCATCTTGTGCATCATGAAGTCGTAGCCGACGTAGATGAGGGTCAGGATGATCGCGATCAGGATGCCGACCACGAAGCCTGTGAACAAGCCTGTGGTTACGCCAGTGGTCGAGTTGTAGCTCGCGGCGAAGATGAGGGTGAAGACCACGGTCACCACGACCATCACGACGCCGAAAAGCACACCGTCGACGATTCTCGCCACCAGTCGCTGCCACCACTCCGCCAGCGGCGCCGGCGCGCCCGGGGGCTGCACGCCGATCGGCTGCCCGTAGGCCTGGCCGTAGCCCGGCTGACCGTAGGCGGCCTGCTGGGGCTGCCCGTAGGCCTGCCCGTACTGCTGGTCGCCGTACTGCTGCTGGCCGTACTGGGGCTGGGCGTAACCGGGCTGGGACTGCTGCTGCTGACCGTAACCCTGCTGCTGACCATAGCCTTGCTGCTGGCCGTAACCGGGCTGGGACTGCTGCTGCTGACCGTAGCCGGGCTGCGACTGCGGCTGCTGACCGTAACCCTGCTGCTGACCGTAATTCGGCTGCGACGAGGGCTGCTGGCCGTAGCTGGGCTGGGACTGCTGCTGCTGGCCGTAACCCTGCTGCTGGCCGTAGCCAGGCTGGGACTGCTGCTGCTGGCCATAGCCCTGCTGCTGAGCGCCGTACTGCCCGGAGGCAGGCTGCTGGCCGTAGCCGGGCTGCGACTGGGGCTGCTGCCCGTAGCCCTGCTGCTGAGCGCCGTATGGCTGACCGTAGCCCTGCTGTTGGCCGTAGCCCTGCTGCTGGCCGTAGTCAGGCTGGGACTGCGCCTGCTGACCGTAACCCTGCTGCTGGCCGTACTCGGGCTGGGACTGCGGTTGTTGTCCGTACTGGGGCTGCTGGCCATAGCCCTGTTGCTGGCTGTGGCCCTGCTGGCCGTACTGGGGCTGCTGGCCGTAACCCTGCTGCTGGCCGTACTGCGGTTGCTGGCCGTAGCCCTGTTGCTGGCCGTAGCCCTGGGGTTGCTGGCCGTACTGGGGTTGCTGGCCGTAGGCGTCGTCCGCCCGGTAGCCGACCACAGTGACGTCGGGATCCGGCTCGCCGGGGTGGCGGCCAGGGTTCTGCTGCCCGTACTGGGGAGTGCCAGGCGCAGAATTCTCTCCGGATTCGTCCTGTGGATACGGCGGCTGTCCGGTGCTCACCGTGTCACCTCGCTTCGAGTGCGCATGTGGCACGTGTCAGGACACATGCCTGTGCTGCCCAACGTATCGACATAGGTATCAACAATCACCTTTCCATCTAGTCAAGGTCCGCGTCACCCGATGTCAGATGGAGCAGCATGCGGGTGTTGCCGAGGGTGTTCGGCTTCACGTGTTCCAGGTCGAGGAACTCCGCGACACCCTCGTCGTACGAGGCCAGCAGTTCGGCGTAGACCTCGGGTGAGACCGGTGTGCCCTGGATCGGGCGGAAGCCGTGCTTCGCGAAGAAGTCGACCTCAAAAGTCAGACAGAATACACGTCGCAGACCCAAATCCTTCGCCTGCTGGATGAGTGCCGAGACGATCCGGTGGCCGATGCCCATGCCCCGGCACTCCGGGTCCACGGCCACCGTGCGGACCTCGGCGAGGTCCTCCCACAGGACGTGGAGCGCGCCGCAGCCGACGACCCGCCCGTCCAGCTCGGCCACCCAGAACTCCTGTACGTCCTCGTACAGCGTCACCGTGGTCTTCTCCAGGAGCCGGGTACCCGCGCCCGCGTAGGTGTCGACCAGGCGCCGGACCGTGCGCACGTCCGGCGTGCGGGCGCGGCGGACCACGACCGCGGTCTCGGGCACTGTCAGTTCGGCCACCTGCTCCATGGCTCTCCAGAGTACAGATGTCATTACGGCTCAGCCCTAACTCCCACGTCCAGCCCAATCCTGCGACATGTCAGGGTCATGTGAGCGGGGGCTCGGCGTCTCCCTGCGTCCGGCTAAACCATGGGCAAAGAGGACATAAGGTCCCTTCTGTACGGTTGATCACGAGATCACCTTGTGACTCTTCAGTTGTGAAACCTCTACAGATCCAGCAGTTCTGGTTGAGCACGAACCCGGAGTGCATTAGTGTCCAGCGACAACGTTCCCCGCGTGTCGCACGCGGGCGACACGCTCAATTCCCGCAAGGGGAGCCGGGGACCCGCCGGTGGCGACCTCCGCGTGCCACCACTGGGGTGAATCCGAGATCTTCGGTAGGGCTGCTCCGGCCCGAACCCGTCAGCTAACCCGGTAGGCGTCGATGAGAGGAGCTGGTTGGTGAAGCGCACGAACCGTAGGGAGAAGTCGGCGGGCACGCATGCCCGCCCTCCGGAACGAGCCAGGCGCCGCCTCGGTGTGGTGAGCGTCACGGTGGCCGCGCTCCTGTTCGCCATCCCCTTCGGTCCGGCCTCCGCCGACCCCAAGCCCTCGCTCAAAGAGCTCTCCGAGCAGGTCGAGAAGCTGCACGTCGAGATCGAGACGCTGACGGAGCAGTACAACGGCCAGCGGGAGAAGTACAAGACCGCACAGAAGGCCGCCGACGCCGCCCAGAAGACGCTGGCGGCCAGCGAAGCCGATCTCGCCGCCAAGCGCGCCAAGGCCGCCCTGCTCGCCCAGAACGCCTACATCACGGGCGGGCTGAGCAAGGCACTGGCGTTCACCTCCTCCGAGGATCCGGAGAAGTTCCTCGACCGGGCCGCGACCACGTACGCGATGGAGCAGGAGCAGGGTGAGGAGGTCAACCAGCTCGCCAAGGCCATGGACGCCGCCGTACGCGCCAGGGAGGGCGCCAAGGCGCGCATGGAGGAGCTGCAGAAGATCGTCGCCGACCTCGACGCCAAGCGTGACAAGATCACCGGGCTGGTGAAGAAGGCCGAGAGCAGCCTGTTCAGGCGGGCCATGGGCCAGGCCGGGTCCGGCGGGCGCGCCGTGCGCATCAACCTGCCGATCCCCGGCAACGGCAAGGCGGCCCAGGCCGCGCGCTGGGCGCTCACACAACAGCTCAAGCCGTACGTCTGGGGCGCCGAAGGCCCGAACTCCTACGACTGCTCGGGCCTGGTCATGGCGGCGTTCCAGCGGGTGGGCATCTCGCTGCCGCACTACACCGGCGACCAGTGGACCGCCGGCCGGCACATCTCGAAGTCCGAGCTGCGCGCCGGCGACCTCGTGTTCTTCTACAGTGACCTGCACCACGTCGGCATCTACCTGGGCGGAGGCATGATGGTGCACGCCCCGCGGACGGGTGATGTGGTGCGTGTCGCGTCGATCGCCAACCGGCCGTACGCCGGCGCGGTGCGGATCGCGGACTGAGCCGTCAGATCAACTGGCGGCGAGCCGCCCAGGCCACGGCCTCGATGGCCGTGGCCACGCCGATGCGGTCGCAGATGCCCCGCAACCGCCTGCGTACCGTCCGCCCGCTGATGTCCAGACGTCTGCCCACACGATCTACCGTTACCCCCTTGGCAAGTTCCGCCAGTAAAGCCAGATCCGCATGGGTCAGCTCAACGCCTTCAGTGAGCACATCCATCGGGAGCCCTCCCCCCCAACAGCAGAACTCGGACCGCGCAACGGGCCAAAGCCGCTCGTCTCGCAGACGGTAAACGCATCCAGGAAAGGCCGTCAAGCGAAACAATCTTCGCTCTTGACGAGCGGCATTGACATGATCCCCCATATGTGAAGCACTCACCATAGGGTGTCGTGATCAATGACGCCCGGGCTGTGATCACATGGCTCGGACCGATACCCCGATCCGACGACAATGGGGTCCGCCGGCGTCCTGGTTTCGGTCATGGCGATCCGTTTCCGCGGTAGCCGTAGGAGCCGATCGACGCGCTGCCGGCGGAGGCGGTCGCCCCCGTTTCCGGCTTCGACCGGTCCCCGCCGGTCATGGTCGTCACCGAGGTCGCCGCTGCGCCGCCGGACGATCACAACGATGCCACCGCTGATGTGAGATCTCCCACGCGGCCTTGACCTGATGCTTACAGACCGGCTGAAGCTGGGGACCGATCGGGCGAGAAAATGCGGCAGGACGCTCAGGAATTGACGGCGTCGTAGTGTTCCCTGGCCCGCTCGACGTCCTCGATGTGCGCCTCGGCCCAGCTCTTGATCGCGCTCACCAGCGGCATCAGGCTCCGGCCCAGCGGGGTGAGCTCGTAGTCCACCCGCACCGGCACCGAGGGCGTGAGCGTGCGCGAGACGAGGCCGTCGCGTTCCAGGAGGCGCAGGGTCTGGGTGAGCATCTTCTGGCTGACGCCCGCGATGCGCCTGGACAGGTCGCTGTAGCGGCACGGGCCCGCCTCCAGCGCGGTGAGCACCAGAGTGACCCACTTGTCGCTGAGGCGGTCGAGCAGCTTCCTGGAGGGGCACTGGGAGAAGTACGCGTCGAACGCCTGCTTGGCCTCCTCACGACGCTCCGCCGCCGTCTTGGTCGTCACCCGTCCTATTCCTTCCGGTAGGTTACGTACTTCTAGGTGCCTTATTACCAGAAGAGAGTAACTCTTCCTAGGGTCGGGGCATGACGACAACGACCATGCGTGCACTCATTGGCGGTTCCGGCGCTCCCCGGCTGGTGGAGGTCCCGGTGCCGCAGGCAGGACCGCGGCAGGTGCGGATCAAGGTGGCGGCGGCCGGGGTGAACCCCTTCGATCTCGCCGTTGCGGCCGGGACGCTCGCGGACTACGGCGTGGCGCGGCGGCTGGACTCGTACGCAATCGGTTTCGACGCGGCCGGGACCGTCGACCAGGTGGGCGACGGGGCGGGCTTCCGCGTCGGCGAAGAGGTCATCGGGCTCGACGCCCGACTGGAGCTGCCCACGAAGGCGCAGGCCGAGTACGTGGTGCTCGACGCAGAGGCGGTGGCGCGGGCACCGCGCGGAGTGTCCGCGGTGGCGGCGGCGACGATCCCGCTCAACTCGCTGACCGCCTGGCAGGCGCTGGACCGGGCCGGAGTGGGGCCGGGGCGGACGCTGCTGGTGACGGGGGCGGCAGGAGCCGTCGGCGGGTATCTGGTGGAGTTGGCCGCGCTGCGGGGCGCCCGGGTGGTGGCCGTGGCCGGGGCCGGCGACGAGGAGCTCGTACGAGGGCTGGGAGCCGAGTGGTTCGTGGCCCGCGGCGACTCCGTTGCCTCGGCGGTACGGGACCACGTGCCGGGCGGTGTGGACGCCGTCGTGGACGCGGCCGTGCTCGGCCTGGCCGCGCTCGACGCGGTGCGGGACGGCGGGGCGTTCGTTACGCTCTCCGCCGGGGTGGCGCCGGTCGGGCTGCGCGGCATCGACGTGGCCACCGTGTTCTTCCGGTCCGACCCCGCGCAGCTCGCGGAGATCGTACGGCTGGTGGAGGCCGGGCGGCTGACGTTGCGGGTGGCGGAGACGTACCCGCTGGAGAAGGCCGCCGACGCCCACGCCCGGCTGGCCGCGGGCGGTGTGCGCGGCCGGCTGGTCCTCGTGCCCTGAGGCGGGCCGGCGGGCACGGCGGGCCGAGCCCGCCGTGTCCGCCGACGGCGGGTCAGTGAGTGGGCTTGACGAGCGGGAACAGGATGGTCTCGCGGATGTTCTTGCCGGTGAAGGCCATGATCATCCGGTCGATGCCGGCGCCCATGCCGCCCGTCGGCGGCATGGCGTATTCCAGCGCCGTCAGGAAGTCCTCATCGAGCTGCATGGCCTCCGGGTCGCCGCCGGCGGCGAGCAGGGACTGCTCCGTCAGGCGGCGGCGCTGGTCGATCGGGTCGCTGAGCTCGGAGTAGGCCGTGCCCAGCTCGGTGCCGAAGCCGATGAGGTCCCACTTTTCCGTCAGCAGCGGGTTGTCACGGTGGAGGCGGGCCAGCGGCGAGGTCTCCAGTGGGTAGTCCATGACGAATGTGGGCTGGATGAGCGTGTGCTCGACGAGTGCCTCGAAGAGCTCCTGGACCAGCTTGCCGGAGCCCCACTTCGGGTCCCACTGGATCTCGCGCCGGTCGGCGATCTTGCGGAGCTCCTCCAGCGTGGTGGAGGTGGTGATCTCCTCGCCGACGGCCTCGGACACCGCGCCGTAGAGCGTGACGCGGGGCCACTGCGCGAGGCCGAGGTCGACCTCGACCCCGTCGTGCACGACCACGGACGTGCCAAGGGCGGCCATGACGGCCTTCTGGTACATCCGCTGCGTCAGGTCGGCCATGTCGTTGTAGTCGAGGTAGGTGCCGTACGCCTCGACCATGGTGAACTCGGGGTTGTGCGTGGAGTCCGCGCCCTCGTTGCGGAAGTTGCGGTTGATCTCGAAGACCTTCTCGATGCCGCCGACCACGAGCCGCTTGAGGTAGAGCTCGATCGCGATGCGGAGGTAGAGGTCCATGTCGTAGGCGTTGATGTGGGTCTTGAAGGGCCGGGCCGTGGCACCGCCGTGGATGGGCTGCAGCATCGGCGTCTCGACCTCGAGGTAGCCCTCCTCGTGCCAGAAGTCGCGCACCGCGCGCACGGTGGCGCTGCGGATGCGGGCCGTCTTCCTGGCCTCGTCGTTGACGATGAGGTCGACGTAGCGCTGGCGGACGCGGGCCTCGGGGTCGGTGAGGCCGACGTGCTTCTCCGGCAGCGGGCGCAGGCACTTGGCGGTGATCTGCCAGCTGTGGGCGAGGATCGACAGCTCGCCGCGGCGCGAGGTGATGACCTCGCCGATCACGCCGACGTGGTCACCCAGGTCGACGTCGCGCTTCCAGCGGGCGAGCGACTCCTCTCCGACCTTGTCCAGCGAGATCATGACCTGCAGGTCGGCCTCGCCGTCCCGGATCGTGGCGAAGCAGAGCTTGCCGCCCACGCGGCTGAGCATGACGCGGCCCGCGACCGCGACCGTGTCACCGGTGGCGGTGTCGGGCTCCAGCCCCTGGTATTTCTCCCTCACCTCGGCGTTGGTGGCCGTGCGGGGGAAATTCACCGGGTAAGGGTCGACGCCCTCGCTGCGAAGGCGGTCGAGCTTCTCCCTCCGGATGCGCATCTGCTCGGGAAGTTCGTCGCTCACACCATCAAAGGGTAGGGGATACGGCGAACTGCAAGGCTCGGTCGGTCCGCTGAAGGAACGTTGCAAGAGCCCTCCCTTATTAATTTCTCACGAGCTCAGGGGGGAGCCGGCAGGGAGCCGGCCCAGGGGAGCTCGAGGAGAGAAAATGTTCAAGAAGATCGCGATCGGCACCCTCGCCGTCGCCGCCACCACGGCTCTGGCCCTGTCGCTTCCGACCGCCGCGTCGGCCAGCTCGCCCGACTACGACGACTACTCCCAGTACTGGGGCGCGACCTACGCCAAGCACGGCCTGGCCAAGGCGCACGGCAAGATCGCCGTCAACTGGGACCACGACGGGGAGTCGAACGAGGTCCACATCTGGGGCAAGCTCTACGACCTGGACAACCGCAGCTATGGCGAGGGCGGCAAGTGCGCGTTCGTGAAGGTGGAGGCCAGCGACTTCGACCACGACTGGTCCCCGGTCGGCTACAAGAAGTACTGCGGCTACCCCGGCTACAAGCCGTTCCACTTCCAGGAGCACGACGTCTACGCCGTGCGGGTGAAGGTCTGCCAGATCGGCCTGCACAGCAACTACCCCAAGAAGTGCGGCTCGTGGGACTACATCTACACCGCCGAGAGCGAGTGACTTCCTCGCGGTCATTTACGCAAGCGGCCCCCTTACCGACAAGAAACCTGCTCATCAGCCTGCCGCCCTACTGTCGTGCCTGGTCAAGACCGTAGCGGCAGGCCATTTAGCAGGTTTCTCATCGGCCCGAGCGGGGGGCCGCTTGTCCTATGTGGCGGCGTTCCTGTTGTAGATCAGCCGCAGGCCGATGAGGGTGAGCCACGGCTCGTGCACGTCGATCGAGCGGGACTCGCCCACCACCAGGGCCGCGTGCCCGCCCGTGGCCACCACGGTCACCTCGTCGGGGTCGTCGGCCAGCTCCGCCGTCATGCGCTCGACGATGCCGTCCACCTGGCCCGCGAAGCCGTAGATGATGCCGGCTTGCAGGGCCTCCACCGTGTTCTTGGCTATCACGGAACGCGGCCTGACCAGCTCGACCTTGTGCAGCTGCGCCCCGGCCGCGGCCAGCGCGTCCACCGAGATCTCGATGCCGGGGGCGGTGACCGCGCCGACGTATTCGCCCTTGGCCGACACCGCGTCGAACGACGTCGCGGTGCCGAAGTCGACGATGACGCAGGGGCCGCCGTACTGGTCGATGGCCGCCAGCGCGTTCACGATGCGGTCGCTCCCGACCTCCTTGGGGTTGTCCATGCGGACGGGCACCCCGGTGCGGATGCCCGGCTCCACGATCACCGCGGTGACGTCGCCGTAGTAGCGGCGGCACATCTCGCGCATCTCGTTGAGCACGCTCGGGACCGTGGAGCAGATGGCGATGCCGTCGATGTCGGCCCCTTTGAGCAGCGGCGACTGCGCCAGCAGCCCTTGGAGCACGACCGCGATCTCGTCGGCGGTGCGGCGCGCGTCGGTGGCGAGCCGCCAATGCTCGATGACGTCCTCGCCCTCGAACAGGCCCAGCACCGTGTGCGTGTTGCCGACGTCGATCGTGAGCAGCATCAATTACCCCCGCAGATCCAGTGCGATGTCAAGGGCCGGCGCCGAGTGCGTTAGCGCTCCCACCGCAAGGTAGTCAACGCCAGTTTCGGCCACAGGACGGGCCGATTCCAAGGTCAATCCCCCGCTGGCTTCAAGTGCAACCCTGTTTTTCGCCCGACTTTTCACGACTTGTACGGCACGCACCGTGTCCTCAATCGTGAAGTTGTCGAGCAGGATCTCCTCCGCCCCTTCGTCGAGCACGGCCTCCAGTTGGTCCAGCCGGTCGATCTCCACCTCGATGGGCAGGTCGGGGTACCGCTCCCTGACCGCCCTGAACGCCTCGGCCACGCCGCCGGCGGCCACCACGTGGTTGTCCTTGATCAGGGCGGCGTCCGACAGCGACATCCGGTGGTTGACGCCGCCGCCGCAGCGCACCGCGTACTTCTCCAGTGCCCGCAGCCCGGGCAGCGTCTTGCGGCTGTCGCGCACGCGGGCCGCCGTGCCGCTGATCGCCTCGACCCATTTGGCGGTCTGCGTGGCCACCCCGGACAGGTGCGTGAGCAGGTTGAGCGCGGTGCGCTCGGCGGTCAGCAGGGCCCGCGTCGGGCCCTCGACGGTCATCAGCACGTCGCCCGCCCGGACCCGCTCGCCGTCCTTGGCCCGCCGCTCGGTACGCCCCGCCCCCAGCCGCACGAACACCGCCTCGGCCACGGCCAGCCCGGCCACGACACCGTCTTTGCGGGCCACCACGTCTGCCGCGGAGTGCTGATCGGCGGGGATGGTGGCCAGGCTCGTCACGTCGCCCGCCTCCTGCAGGTCCTCTTCGAGCGCCCGGTCGATCAGCGCGTCGACCTCGGCCGGGTCGAGCCCGGCGGCGGTCAGCTCCTGCGCCAGACGCGGCGGCATCGCGTCGCCGTGCGGCGTGTACGTCATGCGGGGCCCCTCCTCCGTCAGGGTCACATCCAGGTGTCCCAGCCATTCGTTGTCGTCGCGCGTGTCGTGGTCCTCGCGCCAGTGCGAGCCACGCGTCTCCAGCCTGGCCGCCGCCGCGCCGATGAGCACGGTGGCCACGGTGAGCAGGTTCGTGGCCTCCCAGGACTCGGTGCAGGCCGGCACCTCCACGGGCGTCCAGCGGGCGTCGCGCAGCGCCCTGGCGGTGGCCAACAGCGACTCGCGGCTGCGCAGCACGCTCGCCCCCCTGCTCATGTGGGCCTGGATCCTGGGCCTGACCCGCGGGTCCACCAGGCCGCTCGGAGCGTCGCTCGCGACGGGCTCGCCCGGCGCCGGGCGTACGGCGTGGATGTCCTCGGCGATGCGCTCGGCGAAGACGAGCCCCTCGAGGAGGGAGTTGGAGGCGAGCCGGTTCGCGCCGTGCACGCCCGTGCAGGCCACCTCGCCGCAGGCGTACAGGCCCTCGATCGAGGTGCGCCCGCGCAGGTCCGTGCGGACGCCGCCGCTGGCGTAGTGCGCGGCCGGGGCCACGGGGATGGGCTCGGTCGCCGGGTCGATGCCGTGCTCGCGGCAGACCGCGTAGATCGTCGGGAAGCGGGTCTCCCAGTTCCCCAGGTGACGACCGTCGAGGAACACGTGATCGCAGCCGGTCGCGTGCATGGTACGCATGATCGCCTTGGCCACGATGTCGCGCGGCGCCAGGTCGGCCAGCTCGTGCACGCCGGTCATGAACCTGTTGCCGTCGTGGTCGATCAGGACCGCGCCCTCGCCCCTGACCGCCTCGGAGATCAGCGGCTGCTGCCCGGTCGAGCCCTCGCCGAGCCACAGCACGGTCGGATGGAACTGGACGAACTCGATGTCACGCACCACGGCCCCGGCACGCAGCGCGAGCGCGACCCCGTCGCCGGTGGAGACCACGGGGTTGGTGGTGGCGGCGTACACCTGGCCCATGCCGCCGGTGGCCAGCACCACGGCCCTGGCGAGCACCGCGCCGACGCCGTCGCGCGCCCCCTCGCCCATGACGTGCAGCGTCACGCCCCTGGCCCGGCCCCTGGCGTCCTTGAGCAGGTCCAGCACCAGCGCGTGCTCGATCACCTCGATCGAGCCGGCGCGCACCGCCTCGACGAGCGCCCGCTGCACCTCGGCGCCCGTGGCGTCCCCGCCGGCGTGCACGATCCTGCGCCGCCGGTGACCGCCCTCCCTGGTGAGCTGGAGCTCGCCGTCGGAGGTCCGGTCGAAGCGGGCGCCGCGCGCCATCAGCCGCCGAAGCGCGCCCGGGCCCTCGGTCACCAGCGTCCGCACCGCCCGCGCGTCGCAGAGGCCGACCCCGGCGAGCAGCGTGTCCTTCAGGTGCTCCTCGGGCGTGTCCCGCGGGTCGAGCACGGCCGCGATGCCGCCCTGGGCCCAGCGGGTGGAGCCCGACGACAGCACGTCCTTGGTCACCACGAGAACCTTGGCGGCCGGGTCCAGCTCGGCATGGCGCAGGGCCACGGTCAGGCCCGCGATGCCGGAGCCCACGACGACCACGTCGGCCTCGGCCGTCCAGCCGGGGGCCGGAGCGGTCAGCCGCAGGGGAATGGCCGGTGCGCTCATTGGGGTCTCCTCACTGAGGCAATTTCGTCAATATGACGATAACGCCTGGGGCGGAGTGAGCATGCCCCGGGGTTCAGCGACCGTCCGCCGTCCCGAGGTCCCCGGTTTTCCTGATGAACGCCTCGTACGCGGCGAACGGCTCCAGCCCCACGGCCGCGCGCCGCTCGTCCAGCAGCTCGGGCTCCTCGATCGGCATGGGCTCCAGGCCGTCCACGCCGTCGTGGAACTGGGTGCCGTACAGCTGGAGGCGGCCGGAGCGCACACGTACCCGATCCTCCAGGTACGCCAGGTCGCGTGGCGAGGCCTCGTCCCGCTCGACGGCTTCGGCCATCACCTCGCGGAAGAGGCGCTGCGCCTCGATCGAGGTGGCGTGCTGCGCCAGCAGCCAGGCCGCCCGCGCGGCCCGCTCCCCGACCTGTGAGACCAGCGGCCAGCCGCGGGTGGCGACCACAGAATAGAGCCAGGCGGTGTTGCCCTCGTCGAACCTCTGGAGCCGGGCCAGCCGCCTGTCTCCGGGAAAGCCCTTGGCCGGGTCGCGCATGGCCTGGTCGACCCTCATCCGCCGGAGCAGCTCGTCCCGTAACTCCTCGTCGGTCATGACCCGACGGTAATCCGCCTCAGGCGGGATTCAAGGTCAGGGTGACGTTGTCGATCAGCCGCGTGCTGCCGACCCTGGCGGCCACCGCGAGCACGGCCGGGCCCGCATAGGACTCGTCCACCTCGGTGAAGGTCGCCGGATCCACCAGCGCCAGGTAGTCGACGACCAACCGCGGGCCCGCCGCGTCGAGCACCTCCATGGCCGCGACGCGGATCCGCGACGGAGTGGACTCGGCCGCGCCCTGGTGGAGCGCCCGGGAGAGCGCCAGCGCCACCTGCCGGTCGTCGGCGGACAGGTAGCGGTTGCGGCTGGACATGGCCAGGCCGTCGGGCTCGCGTACGGTGGGCGCGCCGACGATCTCGACCGGCACGTCGAGGTCGGCCACCATGCGGCGGATCAGCGCGAGCTGCTGGGCGTCCTTCTGTCCGAAGATCGCCACGTCCGGCTGGACCAGGTTGAACAGCTTGAGCACGACCGTCAGCACGCCGTCGAAGTGCCCCGGCCGGGCGGCGCCCTCGACGATCTCGCCCATACGGCCGGAGCGGAGGCTGACCTGACGGTCGGGGAGATACATGTCCTCGGCGGAGGGATGGAACACCACGTCGACGCCCTCGGCCCGGCACACCTCCAGGTCGGCGTCGAATGTCCGGGGATAGCGGGAGAAATCCTCGTTGGGCCCGAACTGCAGAGGGTTGACGAAGATGCTGACCACGACCTGGTCGGCCCGGGCGCGGGCGAGCCTGATCAGTGACCGGTGGCCCTCGTGCAGTGCGCCCATGGTCGGCACCAGGGCCACCTCGCCACCGGCACGTGCCTTGACCAGGTCGTCCCGGTTCCTAGCGACGATCAGCTCCATAACGCCCTCCCTGCTCACGGCCGCACTCCGCGCGGCGGCTCGGTCGCCATATGCCGCCGCCTTCCCCCGCTCTGGTCGCTGCGCTCCCGCCGCTCCTCCAGGCGACGGGACTCCCTCGCGGTCATGTCCATATGTTGCCGCCCAGCGCGTCGAGCAGCCGCTCCGCCTCCTCCGGTTTGAGCAGCCCCGCGGCCAGCGCCCGGTCGGCCGTGAGCCTGGCCAGCGCGATGTAGGCGTCGGCCGCCTCCGGAGCCGCCAGGATCAAGGCGTCCACGTGTTTGCGCACGGTGCCGGCGTCGCCGCGGACGACCGGGCCGGTCAGGCCCGCGATGCCCAGCCGCAGCACGTTGTCGAGCGCGGCGCCGAGCAGCGGGCCCAGCATCCGGCCCGGGTGCTCGACGCCGATGCGGGCCAGCAGATCCTGCGACTCGGCGATGAGCGTGACCATGTGGTTGGCGGCGCCGGCCAGCGCCGCGTGGTAGAGCGCGCGGTCGGCGTCGGCGATCCAGACCGGCTCGCCGCCCATCTCGATCACCAGGGCCTCGGCGATGGGGCGCAGGGGGTCGGGCGCGGTCACGCCGTACGAGATGCCTGTGAGCTTGTTGAGGTCGTCGTCGCGGCCCGTGAACGTCATCACCGGGTGCAGCGCGAGCGGCAGCGCGCCGGCCTTGGCCGCCGGATCGAGCACGGAGAGCCCGTACGCCCCGCTGGTGTGCACCAGCAGCTTGCCCTTGAGGTCGGCCCCGGTGGTGGCCAGGCCGTTGACGAGGTCGGGCAGCGCGTCGTCGGGCACGGTGAGCAGAATGAGCTGGGCCGCCGCCACCACCTCGTCGGGCCGCGACGGCGTGAGGCCCAGCCGGTCGGCGGCCCATCGCTGGGAGTTGTCGGACACGCCGCTCGCGGCCACGATGCGGTGACCGGCCTGCGCCAACGCGGCGCCGAGAGCCGAGCCGACCTTGCCCGCTCCGAGCACGCCGACAGTCAGCCGGGCCGGGCGATCCCCTGCGTCCATGACGTCACACCCCTGTCGACCTTTTTGGCACTGCCGACCAGCGTAACGGCCTCTCCGGAAAGGGGATGTGACCGGTGCTTTGCCGCATGTTGAGTTAGCGACAAAAGGGACAAGGGCATACAAATGGGTGCACCCCCTGTCGGAAGAGATGAGGAGAGGGGTTCATCGCATGGCCGCGGGCGCCGAGTCCGGCCGGACCCGACGCCCGCATAGTCGCGACCCCTTGGAGGTGCGCCCGGCCGGTTCATCCGCCGACTGACCGGCCGGGTACGGAGCCCGGACCGGACCGCGCCGGTCCGGGCTCTGTCGCTGTCAGTGGTGCACGACCACGGCACCGCCCTTGCAGCCGGCGATGGCCTTGCCGATGATGGCCACCGCATTGCCGCAGATGTTGATCGGGACGCTGACCGGAAGGTGAACTTGGTTGCCCGATAGCACACCACCGTTGCCGCTGGTGACGTCGGCGTGCGCGGCCGGGGCGGCCAGCGCCAGCATGGCGGCGGCTCCGGCGACGACCAGGGTCTTCTTGAGCATGAGAGCTCCTCTCGAGAGTGCTTGCCCGACCAGAGCGACACGATCCGGCACAAGGGGGCTGCCGGAGCGCGATCACTCGATGACGAACGGTAACGGTAGCGTAATTGCGCGACAAAGAGTAGCCATACGATAACTCTCCGTGGCAGTCGAAAATCATGAGATAGTCCAAGGCATGTGGCTCACGTGGCGCGTCGCAACGGAGCGGGCGCTCTACGGCCAGGAGGGCTTCTATCTGCGAGAGCGCCCTTCGGGCCACTTCCGCACCTCGGTGAGCGCCTCGGCGGCGTTCGCCGACGCGGTCCTCGCCCTGCTGCGGCAGGTGGACTCCGACCTCGGGCGACCCGAGGTGCTCGACCTCGTCGACATCGGCGCGGGCGAGGGCGCGCTGGTCGCCGAGGTGCTGGCGGCCGCCGAGCCCGGGCTGCGTGACCGGCTGCGCATCACGGCCGTCGACCTCTCCCCCAGGCCGGAGGGCCTTCCCGAGCGGATCGGCTGGCGCAGGCACCTGCCGACCGCCATCACGGGTCTGGCCATCGCCAACGAATGGCTCGACAACGTCCCGCTGGACGTGGCCGAGCAGACACCCGACGGCCCGCGACTGGTCATGGTCAACGTCCGTACGGGCGAGGAGCGCCTCGGCGGCCCACTGCGACCCGCCGACCGGCAGTGGCTGGACCGATGGTGGCCGCTGTCCCGCGTGGGCACGCGAGCGGAGATCGGCCGACCCCGCGACGAGGCCTGGGCGTCGGTCATCACGCGCCTCACCAGGGGCAGGGCGATCGCCGTCGATTATGCACACCCTGTGGATAACCGGCCGCCGTGCGGCACGCTCGCCGGGTACCGCGACGGCGCGGTCGTTCCCCCGATTCCAGACGGGACCTGCGACATCACGGCCCACGTGGCGCTCGACGCGTGCGCGGAGGCCGGGCGGCGGGCCGGCGCGATATCCACAGCCTTGTCCACACAGCGCGACGCGCTGCGCGCGCTGGGCATCACCGGTGCCCGCCCGCCGGTCGAGCTGGCCCGCACCGATCCGCGCGGCTACCTCCGGGCCCTGGCGCGGGCCTCGGAGGAGGGCGAGCTGATCGACCCGTCGGGGCTCGGCGGCTTCGGCTGGCTCGAACAACGCCTCTGAGCCTCAGGGTCCCCCGGGGAAGGGAAGACGAGGTCCAACGGCCCCCGGCCGGTCCCGCCGACCGCCCACCACGCGTAGCCGGGTGGCTGATGTCCTCATGGGGAGGGAGGACGGGGTCCGGCGGGCCCCTGACGGCCCCGCCGACCCCGACCACGCGTCGTCGAGTGGCTGACGCCCTTCGGGGAAGGAGGCCGACGGCGAACACGCGGCGTCGGGTGCATACGGGGCCCGGCCATGCGTCGCCGGCCCTGGGTCCCGGGCACGCGTCCTTCGCTCGGGGTCCGGGCACGCGTCCTTCGCTCGGGGTCCGGGCACGCGTCCTTCGTCCCGAGGCCCGGCCGCCCCTCTCTCGCCCCGGGCCTCAGCCAACGGACCCCCTCCCCCAAAGGACCCCAGCCGAAGTGCGACGGGGCGCAGGCTGCGGCGACGAAGCCGAGGGGGACGGATTCGTTCAGCTCTCCGCGGTCAGCTCCAGGGACCGGAGGCCGCGGATGATGTAGCCGGGCTTCCAGACGGGCTCCATGCGCAACTCCAGCCGACTCGCCCGCTCCAGCAAGGCCCCGAACGACTCCATGAGCTCGATCCGGGCCAGCGGAGCCCCCAGGCAGAAGTGGATGCCGGCCCCAAAAGAAATGTGCGGGTTGTCGGCCCGCCCCACGTCCAGCCGGTCAGGGTCCTCGAACACCGCCGGATCGCGATTGGCCGACCCGAACAGCAGCGCCACCTCCGACCCGCGCTGGATCGTCACACCGTGGACCTCGATGTCCTCCAGCACCCACCGCTCGAACATCTGCAGCGGTGTGTCCCAGCGCATCAGCTCCTCGACGGCCGTGGGCAGCAGGCCGCGGTCCGCCCGCAGCCGGGCCAGCTCGCCGGGGTTCCTGAACAGCGACCACCAGCCGTTGCCGGTCACGTTCACGGTGGCCTCGTGACCGGCGTTGAGCAGCAGGACGCAGGTGCCGACCAGCTCGTCCTCGGTCAGCTCGGAGATCTGGGCGAGCGCGCTGATCAGGTCTTCCCCGGGGTGGTTCCGGCGCTCGCGGGCCAGGGACTTGAGGTAGTCCGCGAACTCCGACGCCGCCCGCACCGCGGTGTGCTGCGCCTCGAGTGTGGGGTTGAGCTCGTACATGCCGCAGATGTCGGCCGACCAGGGGCGGAGCAGATGGCGGTCACTCTCGGGGATGCCGAGCATCTCCGCGATCACCGTCACCGGGAGCGGCTCGGCGACCTCGGCGATCACGTCCCCGCCGCCCTTCTCCACGTACGTGTCCACCAGGCCCTCGGCGATGGCCCGCACGCGGGGCCGCAGGGACTCGACCATGCGCGGCGTGAACGCCTTGGAGACCAGCCGGCGCAGCCTGGTGTGCACCGGCGGCTCGACGTCGAGCATGCCCGCCCTGATCACCCGCCAGAACGGCTCCTGGAAGTCCGGCTCCGGCTCCCTGCCGAACTCCTCGTGGCCGGCCACGTGGAGGTACGACCGCCCCAGCCGGCGGTCCCTGAGCAGGGCGTTCACGTCGGCGTGGCGCGAGATCAGCCACTGGTTCGTCGGCTCGAAGTAGCAGACGGGCGACTCGCGCCGCAGCTCGTCGTAGACCTCGTACGGGTAGGCCACGAAATCAGGATTCCAGGGATCAAAGCGCACTATTTCATCTTAGAAGCACTGGTTTCCGACTCGACCTGCTTGGTGTTCTTGCTGCGCATCCGGATGTTCAGCAGCTCCACGACGACCGAGAACGCCATCGCGAAGTAGATGTACCCCTTCGGGATGTGCTGGTCGAGGCCCTCGGCGACGAGCACCACGCCGATCAGCACCAGGAACGCCAGCGCCAGCATCTTGATGCTCGGGTGCTGGTCCACGAACCGGCTGATCGGCCCGGAGGCGAAGAGCATCACGAGCACCGTCACCACGACCGCCGCGATCATCACCCCGAGCTCGTCCACCATGCCGACCGCCGTGATGACCGAGTCGAGCGAGAACACGATGTCGAGAATCATGATCTGCACGATCACCGAGGTGAAGGAGGCCGCGACGGCCTTCTTGCCGTCCTTGTTGACCGGGCCGTCCATGCTGTGGCTGATCTCGGTGACGCTCTTGGCCAGCAGGAAGAGGCCGCCGAGCAGCAGGATCAGATCTCGGCCCGAGATCTCGTGGCCGAGGACGGTGAAGAGCGGCTCGGTCAGCTGCACCACCCAGGACAGGCCGAGCAGCAGGAGCAGCCGGCTGATGAGAGCCGCGGCCAGGCCGAGGACGCGTGCCCGATCCCGCTGCTCAGGAGGTAGTTTCCCCGCCAGGATGGAGATGAAGATGATGTTGTCGATCCCCAACACGATCTCTAGCGCGACCAGGGTGAAGAAACCGATCCAGATCTGCGGGTCGGTCACCCAGTCCAACATATGCGTACCTCCATGACACCTCACTGACGGTTCGGCGGTAGCAACGAG
Source organism: Nonomuraea sp. SYSU D8015 (assembly GCF_008065375.1). Classification (GTDB taxonomy): domain Bacteria; phylum Actinomycetota; class Actinomycetes; order Streptosporangiales; family Streptosporangiaceae; genus Nonomuraea. The sequence goes on along the minus strand of NZ_VJYI01000002.1, from coordinate 978,075 downwards.
TCAGCAGTCGTAAAAGTTCGCCGACTTGCGCTTTACCGCCCGCCGTAGGTTATAGTGCGGCCGTAGGTCATGAGTGCCAGCGACAAGCCCCGGCTAGCTGGCCGGCAACCCTCGCGTCCGCGGCGGGGTGCCCCGGGTGAAGACCTGGTCCGCCACGGGGTGTGGCGGGCAAGCGCGGGCTCCGTGGCTGCTCCAGGGGTCCGAAGACCCTGAGGGAGATGTGCCGTGTCCACGCTGACGATCTTCAACTCCGTCCCCGCCCAGACCGCCGCCCCCAGCGTTGCCGTCACCGGCGACCGGCCGATCCCCGCCGTGGTGGGCGCCGACCTCGAGGTGCCGGTCAAGGGCGGCAGGCTGGTGGGGTACGCCAACCTGGACTACGCGGCCAGCGCGCCCTGTCTGGAGCCGGTCAGCGCGGCCGTCGCCGCCGCGCTCCCGGCCTACTCCAGCGTCCATCGCGGCGCCGGCTACGCCTCGCAGCTCACCACCGCCCGGTACGAGCAGGCGCGCCAAACGGTCAGGGCGTTCGTCGGCGCCCGTCCCGACGACGCCGTGATCTTCACCCGCAACACCACCGACGCCACGAACCTCCTGGCCGGATGCCTGCCCGCCGGCACCACGACCGTGGTCTTCGACACCGAGCACCACGCCTCGCTCCTGCCCTGGCCGAAGTCCGTACGGCTGGCGCCGCCCGCCTTCCCCGGCGAGGCCGTCCGCGCCGCCGACGAGGCGCTGGCCGCGATCGACGGGCCCAAGCTGCTCGTCGTCACCGCCGCCTCCAACGTCACCGGCGAGCTGTGGCCGATCGCCGCCCTGGCCCACATAGCGCACCGGCACGGGGCCCGCATCCTGGTGGACGCCGCGCAGCTCGTACCGCACCGGCGGCTCAACCTCACCGCGCTCGACCTGGACTACGTGGCCTTCTCCGGGCACAAGCTGTACGCGCCGTTCGGCGCCGGGGCGCTGGTCGGACGGCGCGACTGGCTGGCCCAGGGGGAGCCGTACCTCAAGGGCGGGGGCGCGGTGCGTACGGTCGGGGACACCGCGGAGTGGCACGACGACCCGGAGCCGCGCCACGAGGCGGGCACCCCGAACGTGCTGGGCGCCATCGCGCTGGCCGCCGCCTGCGACGCGCTCACCGCCACCGGCTGGACGGCGCTGGTACGCGAGGAGGAGCGGCTGCTCGCGCGGCTGCGGGCCGGGCTGGCCTCGGTCAGGGGAGTGCGGGAGCTGTCGCTGTGGGGGGACGATCACCCGCGGGTGGGCATCGTGTCGTTCACCGTGGCCGGGTGGTCGGCGCGTGAGGTGGCCGAGGTGCTCTCCAGCGAATACGGCATCGGGGTGCGCGACGGGAAGTTCTGCGCGCACCCCTTCGTACGGCACCTGCTGGGCACGGACGAGGGGGACTGCGCGGACGGCACGGCCTCCGCGGTACGCGCCTCGATCGGCATCGGGACCACGCAGGAGCACGTCGACCGCCTGATCGAGGCCCTCCGCGACCTCGTCTCCCGCTGACGCGGGGCCTAAGTTAACGGCTCACCGGTTCGGTGGTTTGCGGTGTTCCGGCTGGTCGTCGGAGACCAGGGCGTCGATGTCCCGCATGTCCTCGTCGTTGATGTTCCTCGCGCCCGTCCTGGGCGGCGACGGCTGCCTGGGGACGTTCGGCTGTTCGGGCGTCGTGGGCGACGCCGGCGTCATCGGGCCGCCGAGCCGCCCGGAGGCCGTCCCACCGCCCGCGGACGCACCGGTCCCGCGGGCCATGTCCTCCTCGGCCGCGCGGCGTCCCCGACGCCGCCGGAACAGAGCGCCGAACAGCCCGTCGAGCCCGATCCGGCCGCCCCCGAGCGTCAGGAACAGCAGGCTCAGCGCGCCGAGCGCACCCGCCAGCTCCCAGCCGCCCTCGGACACCAAGACGCCCTTCCCCCAGTGCGCGAACACGATCGCGCCCAGCATGTTGATCAGCAAGAGCAGCGCCACGGGCCGCACCAGCAGACCCACGATCAGCAGAATCCCGCCAACGGTCTCGACGACGGTGGCGAACCCCGCGGCGAGCTCGGGCATCGGGATGCCCATTTCCCTGAACCCCTGCGCCGTGTCGCCGATGCCGCTCCGCCACTTGTTCCAGCCGTGAGCCACGAAGATCACGCCGGTCGCCACGCGCGCGATCAGGGCCGCGACATCGAAGAGAACCTTCTTCATGATGCTTTCTCCCCCCGTTTCCCCGATTCCTCCCCATGTCCGTAGTAGCGATGCGTTTCCATACGATTCCTTGACCATCCCCCGCGCTGGATCACCAACGTCAGCGGTGGCAGCATGGCCATATGACGGAACGCGTGGTCGGAATCGGTGCAGGCGCGAAAGAGCTGGCCACCGAGGACATGATCCTCAACATCGGCCCGCAGCACCCGTCGACGCACGGGGTGCTCAGGCTCCGGCTGGCGCTCGACGGCGAGCGCATCGCCACCGCTGAGCCGATCATCGGATACATGCACCGGGGCGCGGAGAAGCTCTTCGAGGTCCGCGACTACCGCCAGATCATCATGCTCGCCAATCGGCACGACTGGTTGTCGGGATTCGCGAACGAGCTCGGCGTGGTGCTCGCCGCCGAGCGCCTGCTCGGCATGGAGCCGCCGGTCCGGGCCGTGTGGGCGCGCACTCTGCTCGCCGAGCTCAACCGGGTGCTCAGCCACCTGATGTTCCTCGGCTCCTATCCGCTGGAGCTGGGCGCGATGACGCCGATCTTCTACTCCTTCAACGAGCGGGAGCGCATCCAGGCGGTCATGGAGGAGATCTCCGGCGGGCGCATGCACTACATGTTCAACCGGGTCGGGGGGCTCAAGGAGGACCTGCCCTTGGGCTGGCTGGACCGGGTGTCCGAGGCGGTCGCGGAGACCCGCCGCCGCGTGCCGGTCATCGAGGACCTCATCCTGCACAACGACATCTTCCTGGCCAGGACCAAGGGCGTCGGCGTGCTCACGCACGAGCAGATCGCACAATACGGCGTGAGCGGCCCCATCGCCCGCGCCTCCGGCTACGACTTCGACCTGCGGCGCGACGACCCGTACCTGGCCTACCCCGAGCTGCCCGTCAAGGTCGTCACGCGGAGCGGCGGCGACTGCCACGCGCGCTTCGAGGTGCTGTTCGAGCAGCTCAAGATCTCGCTCGACCTGGCCGACGCGTGCGTCGAGCGCCTGCGCTCGCTGCCGCCCGGGCCGATCAACCAGCGGCTGCCCAAGGTGCTCAAGGTGCCGGAGGGGCACACGTACGCGTGGACCGAGAACCCGCTCGGCATCAACGGCTACTACCTGGTCTCCAAGGGCGACAAGACCCCGTGGCGGCTGAAGCTGCGCTCGGCCTCGTACAGCAACATCCAGGTGCTGCGGGAGATGCTGCCGGGACACCTGGTGGCCGACATGGTGGCCATTCTCGGCTCGATGTTCTTCGTCGTGGGTGACATCGACAAGTGACGACCCCGCAACGCGACAAATACGTCGACTGGCTCCGCGCGCTGAGCCTGGTCGTCGTGGTCGTCTGGCACTGGGCGTTCACGATCCTGGTGTGGAAGCCGTACGGGCCGGAGCCGACCAGTCCGCTGGGCTTCACCTCGGGGCTGTGGATCCTGACGTGGCTGCTGCAGGTGCTGCCGCTGTTCTTCTACGTGGGCGGGCACGTGCACCTGTTGTCTTGGAACCGGGCCTGCCTGCGCGGGGTCGGCATCGGGGCGTTCGTCTGGCGACGGATCCGGGCGCTGGCTTTACCGGCGTTGTTCCTGTCCGGGGCGTGGATCGCGATCGGGGCGGTCGTCACGTTCACGTTCCAGGTCGACTGGATGTGGCGGGTGGTGCTGCTGGTGCTCAGCCCGCTGTGGTTCCTCGGCGTCTACCTCGTGCTGATCGCCCTGCTGCCGGTGGCGCTCTGGCTGCACCGCCGCTACGACGTACTGGCCCTGATCTGGCTCGGCGGCGCGGCCCTCGTGGTGGACGTGCTGCGTTTCCGTTACGGGGTCGAGGGGGTCGGCTGGCTCAACATGATCATCGTGTGGGGGCTGGCCCACCAGGCGGGGTTCTTCTACGACCGGATCGTGATCCTGCCCAGGCGCTACGACGTCGCCCTGCTGTGGACGGGCCTGTTCGCCCTGTTCGGGCTGGTGTATTCGGGCATCTACCCCGGGTCGATGGTGGGTGTGCCGGGCGACAAGTGGTCCAACATGGCCCCGCCGACGTTCGTGATCGTGGCGCTGCTGTTGTTCCAGATCGGGCTGGTGGAGGTGCTGCGACCGGCCATGGAACGGGTGCTGGAGCGGCCGGGCTGGCGCCGGGTCAACGACTTCATCAACCGGTATTCCCTGCCGCTGTTCCTGTTCCACACGACCGGGATGGCGATCGCGCTCGGCCTGTCGTGGTGGATCTTCGGCACGCTGGCCACCCCGATCCCGCCGGATCTGTATTGGTGGCTGGAGCGACCCATCGCCATCGTGGGGCCACTGATCTGCACCGCCCCCGTCATCTACCTCTTCGGCCGGCGCCGCACGCCGGTCAGGAAGACGCAGCACGAGGAGCTCGGCGGCTCTGTGGGCTCAGATCGTGGCTGACGATCGCGCGTCGGGTGGGTGGCGCTACTCCGGTTGTTGATCCTCGGGGCCCTTGGGGATGCGGCAGGCGTTTTCCAGGTAGAGCGCCGCACACACCAGCGCCACACAGGCCACGAACGATCCCGTCGCGATGAAGAACTCCGAGCGCGGCGTCTCCCGGTCCAACATCTGCACCGTGTAGAGGGCGAACCCGGCGAACAGCCCTCCGAACACCGCCCCCGCGTACGCCGACGCCTTCGCCAGCGCCGCCAGCCTGGCCACCGCCAGCGGCTCAACCGGCTTGGTGCCCGGTTTCCTGGCGATCCTGGCCTTGGTGGCCCAGCCGCTGTAGGCCTCGCCGATGGCCAGCAGCAGGACGGTGGGGATCGCCGTCCACGGCATGAGGGGCAGGTCGGAGTAGAACTGCCGGACCGCCGCCCACGACAGCAGCGCGACGATGACGAGGATGCCGACCAGGAGGCCGGGTCGGGTGGGCCTCAATCCGGCCTCTGCAGTGTGAGGTCGGGACGCAGGCGTACGCCCTGCGTGTCGAGCCCCTCCACCAGGTCGCACACGCGGCCCCGCCCGGGCAGCGTGCCCTCGGGATCGACGTCCGACCAGGGCACGAGCACGAACGCGCGCTCGTGGGCACGCGGATGCGGCAGCGTCAGCTCGGGATCGTCGCAGACGAGGTCGCCCACGACGACGAGGTCGACGTCGAGTGTGCGCGGCCCCCAGTGCTCGGCGCGGACCCTGCCGAAGGCGTTCTCCACGCTCAGCGCCCGCTCCAGGAGAGTGCGCGGCTCCAGGGTGGTCTCGGCGATGACGACGGCGTTGAGATAAGGGTCCTGGCCGGGGGGACCGCCGACCGGGTCGGTCTCGTAGACGGGAGACGCCTTGACGAACTCCAGGTCGGGGGCGTCGAACAGGGCGTCTACAGCGCCCTGCAGGATCTGGAACCTGTTGCCCAGGTTGCTGCCCAGGGCGAGGACGGCTTTCATGCGCGGCTCCGCTCGATCGTCACGACCACGTCGTCGAACGGCAGCCGGATCGGCGCCGCCGGCTTGTGGACGCTCACCTCGACCTTCTGCACCAGCTCGCTGGCCAGGCACACGTCGGCCAGGCGCTCAGCGAGCGTCTCGATCAGCTTGACCGGCTCACCCTCCACCACCTCGACCAGGGCCTCGGCCAGCTCTCCGTAGTGGACGGTCTTGGCCAGGTCGTCGCCGGCCGCCGCCGGGGCCGTGTCGAGGAACAGCGTCGCGTCGACCACGAACTCCTGGCCGAGCTCCCGCTCGGCAGCGAGCACACCGTGCCTGCCCCAGGCCCGCAGCCCCTTGAGGGCGATGCGATCAGCGCTCAAGCTCGCCCTCCTCCTCCTCGTCGTCGTCCCCCTGCAACACCGGCGACCCGTGGTGCATCCACAGACGCCAGCCCTGCGGGGTGCGAACGTAGACGTTGCTGGCGACCACCTTTCCCGCGGCGAAGCTCGACTCACCCTCCTCGCCGGCCGTGAGGATGTTCTCCACACAGGTGAGCACGGCCACGTCGCCCAGCACGGTCGTGTTGACGTCGGTCAGCACGAACTGGATGTAGGTGGTGTTGGCCATGATCAGCGCCCACGACCGCAGCACCTCGGACCGGCCGCTCAGCAGGGTCCAGCCGGGATGCACGCAGCTCACCTGGTCGTCGGCCGTGTCGTCCGCCCAGATCTCGGTCATCTTGTCGAGATCGCCGCTCTCTATGGCGGTGTAGAACTCCTGGTTGACCGTCTCGATGGCGGCCGTGTCGACGCTCATGTGCCTGCTCCCGCTCTCTTCCATGCCGCGGCCACGCGCACGGCGTCGGCATTGGGCCCGACCTCGTGCACGCGCACGCACCAGGCGCCCGCATGGGCGGCCAGCGCGGTCACGGCCAGCGTGGCGTCGTCCGAACGGCTGAACGGCCGTGGCGTGCCGTCTGGAGCGGCCAGCAGGCGCCCCAGGAACCGCTTGCGCGAAGCCCCGATGAGCAGCGGATAGCCCAGCTCGGCCAGCTGCGGGATCGCGGCGAGCAGCGCCCAGTTGTGCTCTGCGGTTTTGGCGAAGCCGAGGCCGGGGTCGAGCACGATCTGCTCCTCGGCCACCCCCTCGGCCAGCACCAGGTTGACCCGCTTGCTCAGCTCCTCGCGCACCTCGGTCACCACGTCGGTGTAGACGGCCCGGGTCTCCATGTCATGGCTGTGGCCGCGCCAGTGCATCACCACATAGGGGACGCCGGTCGCCGCCACCACGCGCGGCATCTCGGGGTCGGCCAGGCCGCCGCTCACGTCGTTGACCAGCCGCGCGCCCGCCTCGACCGCGGCCCTGGCGACCTCAGCGCGCATCGTGTCGACGCTGACCGTCACCCCCTCGGCCGCCAGCGCGCTGATCACTGGGACGACCCTGGCCAGCTCTTCCTCCAGCGACACCCTGGCCGCGCCCGGACGGGTGGACTCGCCGCCCACATCGACGATGTCGGCCCCCTCACCGACCAGCTCGAGGCCGTGACTGATGGCGGCCGCCTCGTCGAACCACAGACCCCCGTCGGAGAAGGAGTCGGGCGTCACATTGACCACACCCATGACGAGGCACCGCTCCGCACCTCCCGGCACGTTGATGGGCACGCTAGTCATGGGCCAAGCCTAGGCGTTCCACCACACCTGCTGACATCGCGGGTCCCCAGTTGTGGAAAGGACGGCCTCACCTGCCGATAATGAGCGCCATCGCCTCGGAGCGGGTCTTGTCGCTGGTGAGGAACTCGCCGCGGACCGCCGAGGTGACGGTCCTGGCGCCGGGCTTGCGTACGCCGCGCATCGTCATGCACAGATGCTCCGCCTCGATGACCACGATCACCCCGCGCGGCTCCAGCACCCGCATCAGCGCGTCGGCGATCTGGGACGTCATGCGTTCTTGGACCTGGGGACGGCGGGCGAACACGTCGACCAGCCTGGCGAGCTTGGACAGGCCCGTGACCTGCCCCTTTTCGTTGGGGATGTAGCCCACGTGGGCCACCCCGTGGAACGGCACGAGGTGATGCTCGCAGGTCGAATAGACCTCGATGTCCTTGACCAGGATCATCTCGTCGTGGTCGACGTCGAAGACCTTGGTGAGCACGTCTTCGGGCTTCTGGCCGAGCCCGGAATACTGCTCGGCCATGGCCCGGGCGACCCGGGCGGGGGTTTCGATCAGGCCGTCGCGGTCGGGATCCTCACCGATGGCGTAGAGGATCTCCCGGACGGCCTTCTCGATCCGCCCTAGGTCGACGTCGTGCTTTGTCACGCAATGTCTCCGTGCTGGTTTGCTACGCGCTTTCCCCGGACGGGAGGGCGTCCTGGTGGCCGCTCGTGAGCGAACCGTTGGCGGACTGCTTCTCCTTCGGGGTCAGGATCGGCGGGCGGTCCGAGGGGAGCCGCTTGCCGTAGCCCGCATAGGACGGACGGTGCTCCTTGACGACCACCGGGGCGAAGATCTCGAGCACCTGCTCGCGGGAGAGGGTCTCCTTCTCCATGAGCTCCAGCACCAGGTTGTCGAGCACGTCGCGGTATTCGACCAGGATGTCCCACGCCTGGTCGTGCGCCGTCTCGATCATCCGGCGGACCTCCTCGTCGATCGTGGAGGCGATCTTCTCGGAGTAGTCGCGCTCGTGGCCCATCTCGCGGCCCAGGAAGACCTCGGCCTGGCCGGTGCCGAACTTACGGGCGCCGAGCTGCTCGCTCATGCCGTATTCGGTCACCATGCGGCGGGCGACGGCCGTGGCCTTCTCGATGTCGTTGGAGGCGCCGGTGGTGGGCTCGTGGAAGACGAGCTCCTCCGCCGCGCGGCCGCCGAGCAGCATCGCGAGCTGGTCCATCATCTCGGACCTGGTGGCCAGGAACTTGTCCTCCATCGGCAGCGTCATCGTGTAACCGAGGGCGCGGCCGCGGGACAGGATCGTGATCTTGTGGACCGGGTCGGAGTTGGGCAGCGCGTGCGCCACCAGCGCGTGACCGCCCTCGTGGTAGGCGATCATCTTCTTTTCCTTGTCGGACATGACCCGCGACTTGCGCTCGGGCCCTGCCATGACGCGGTCGATCGACTCCTCGAGGACGTCCATCGTGATCAGCTTCTGGTCGGCCCGCGCGGTGAGCAGGGCGGCCTCGTTGATCACGTTGGCCAGGTCGGCGCCGGTGAACCCGGGGGTGCGGCGCGCGATGACGTCGAGGTCGACGTTGGGGGCGAACGGCTTGCCGCGGCCGTGGACCTTGAGGATGCCCTTGCGGCCCTCGAGGTCGGGGCGGTCGACGGTGACCTGCCGGTCGAAACGGCCCGGGCGCAGCAGCGCCGGGTCGAGGATGTCGGGCCGGTTGGTCGCGGCGATGAGGATCACGCCGCCCTTGACGTCGAAGCCGTCCATCTCAACGAGCAGCTGGTTGAGCGTCTGCTCGCGCTCGTCGTGACCGCCGCCCAGGCCGGCGCCGCGGTGGCGGCCGACGGCGTCGATCTCGTCGATGAAGATGATCGCCGGGGCGTTGGCCTTCGCCTGCTCGAACAGGTCGCGCACACGCGAGGCGCCGACACCGACGAACATCTCGACGAAGTCGGAACCGGAGATCGAGTAGAACGGCACGCCCGCCTCGCCCGCGACGGCGCGAGCCAGCAGCGTCTTACCGGTGCCGGGCGGGCCGTAGAGCAGGACGCCCTTGGGGATCTTGGCGCCGATCGCCTGGAACTTCGCCGGGGCCTGCAGGAACTCCTTGATCTCCTGGAGCTCCTCGATGGCCTCGTCGGCGCCCGCGACGTCGGCGAACGTGGTCTTGGGGGTGTCTTTGGTGATGAGCTTGGCCTTGGACTTGCCGAAGTTCATCACCCGCGAGCCGCCGCCCTGCATCTGGTTCATGATGAACAGGAAGATCAGCACGATGATGACGATCGGCAGGAAGCTCACCAGAAGGCTCACCAGGATGTTCTCCGAGGGCACCTCGGTGGTGAAGCTCTTGGTGTTGCCCGCCTTGACCTGCGCCTGCAGCTCGTCGGTCAGCTTGCTGCCGTAACCGGTCACCCAGTCGGACTGGATCAGCTTGGTCGGCTGATCGCCCGGCCTGACCGTGACCGCGTTCTTCAGCGTGACCTCGATGCGGTTGTCCTTGTCGACGATCTTGGCGTTGCTGACGTTTCCGGCTTGAATCTGCTGGAGAACCAAGGACGTGTCGGCCTGCTTGTAATTTCCGCCGCCACTCCACAGCTGGGTGACGAGCAGGAGCAGCACGACGATGCCCAGGATCCACAGCAGTGGCCCACGTGTAAATCGCTTGAGATCCATCCGATGCGGAACCCCTTGCGGGCCCGTCCCTTCCTGACCATGGCCTGGAACCCCGGGTTGACCCGGGGCCGCGGCATCCGACACCGCGACTTCTGACTACCCGAAGGGGACACGCGGTCACCCTCCCGGAGTCTGAAGGTACACCGGTAGAGCGCGCGGAGGGACCCGCCCGCTACACCGGCCTTGCCCTATCAACGTACGTCACGTTGCGCGATGTTCCCGGCCATGGCAAGAGGGCTACTTGTAAACGTGTGGCGCGAGAGTGCCGATGAACGGCAGGTTCCGGTATCGCTCCGCGTAGTCGAGGCCATAACCGATGACGAACTCGTTGGGAATGTCGAATCCGACATATTTCACATCGATCGGCACCTTTACCGCGTCAGGCTTGCGCAGCGCGGTGCAGATCTCCAGGCTCGCCGGGTTGCGGGATTTGAGGTTTTCCAACAGCCAGTGCAGCGTCAGGCCGGAGTCGATGATGTCCTCCACGATCAGCACGTGGCGGTTCATGATGTCGGTGTCGAGGTCTTTCAGCACGCGCACGACGCCGGACGACTTGGTGCCCGCGCCGTACGACGACACCGCCATCCAGTCCATCTGCACGGGCACGTGCAACGCCCTGGCCAGGTCGGCCATGACCATGACGGCGCCCTTCAACACGCCCACGAGCAGCACGTCCTTGCCCGCGTAGTCCTCGTCGATGCGCCCGGCAAGCTCTTTGATCTTGGCCTGGAGCTCGCCCTCCGGAATGAGGACCTTCTCCAGGTCATTGCCCATGTCGGCAGCGTCCACCTGTGGTTCCTTACGCGTGGGGACTGATGGCGAGTATCAGGGTGCCATACCGCCGGACGGCGGACAGACCCCCGGGCAGGTCCACGGCTTTCTGCCCGTGCCACCGCGTGACCAGCCGGTCCACGGCCAGCACGTGCGTGGCCGACAGGGCTCCGGACGGGGCGCCGGCGGCGACGGCCGCCCGCCGCAGCACCCTCCGCCTGACGGCGTCGGGCAGCTTCTCGAGCTCCTTCACGGTGATCGTGACGGTCCCGTCGATATCGCTAAGAGCGCAATTCTGGTACGCCGACTCGGCCCATTCGTCGAGGGCGTCGGCGTCGTCGCGGGCCATCCTCGCGGTCCTGGCGAGCGCCTCGGCCACCCCCGGGCCCAGCTCGTCCTCCAGGACGGGGAGGACCCTTCTGCGTACGCGGACTCTCGTGTAGCGGGGGTCCTCGTTGTGCGGGTCCTCCCAGGGGGTGAGGTGCAGGGCCCGGCAGGCGGCCACGGTGGTGGTCCTGGGGAGGTCGAGGAGGGGGCGGCGGTAGCGGCCTGCCTGCGCCGCCATGCCGGACAGCGAACGGAGGCCGCTGCCCCTGGCCAGGCCGAGGAGCACCGTTTCCGCCTGGTCGTCCCTGGTGTGGCCGAGCAGGACCGCGGCTGCCTGGAGGCGGTCGGCGGCTTGGGCGAGCGCCGCGTACCGTGCGTCCCTGGCGGCCGCCTCGGGGCCGCCGTCGGTGCCGACCGTGACGGTGAGGACCTCGGCCGGGCGGAGGCCGAGCTCCGCCGCCTGTGCGGCCACCTGCCCGGCCCGCTCGGCCGATCCGGGCTGGAGTTGGTGATCCACTGTCAGCAGGCCCGCCCGCAACCCCATGCGGGGAGCACTGAACGCCGTGGCGGCCGCCAGCGCCAGGGAATCCGCGCCGCCGCTGCACGCCACCAGGACCAGGGCGTCCGGCGGGAGGTCGGCGAGCGCCTCACGCACTGCCCTGCGGACGTCGGCTACGGCTGGATGTGGGCCCACGGGAGCCATTGTGGCGCGTTGCCGCAGGTCCACGGGCGCCGGGCACCCGTCGCACCACCTCCCGCCGACGCGGCGCCTCCAGCGGGGAGGACGCCCGGCGGCGCAAGGCGGCGGTCGGCGGGTGTGGCGGCGCAGGGTGCCGGCGTGGTGGCCGGTGGTCGTCGAGCGGCGTTCCGGGCCCCTGCCGACGTGGTCCTCAGGTGGTGTTCCGGAGCCCCATCGACGTGGTCCTCGGGTGGTGTCCGCGGGCGGTGGGGGTGCCTGTAGAGGTGGGGGGTGGTCAGGCGGGGAGGGCGGGGGTGCCGATCACGCGGCTGATCCAGGCGTCCGGGTCGGCGATTTCCGGGGTCGTCGGGAGCGTTTCCGGCGAGGTCCAGATCTTGTTGAAGCCGTCCATGCCCACCCGGCCCACCACCGTGCGGACGAACGCCGACCCCTCGGCGTACTGCTTCATCTTGACCTCGATCCCCAGCAGCCGCCGCACCGTCCGGTCCAGGCGGGAGCCGCCCTCGCGGCGCTGGGCGAACTTGGCGCGGATGTCGGCCACCGACGGCACCACGGACGGGCCCACGGCGTCCATCACATAGTCGCCGTGGCCCTCCACCAGCGTCATCACGGCGGTCAGGCGGTCGAGGATCTCCTTCTGGCCGGGTGACTGGATGGCGTCGATCAGGTTGCCCTCGCCGCCCCGCACCACGTCGGCCACCGTGTCGGCGGCGTTGCGGAGGCGTTCGAGCAGCGTGGGCAGGTCGAGGTCGGAGGCGAGCAGGAACTCGGTCATCTGCGAGCGGACGTATTCGCGCAACCACGGCACGCCCGTGAACTGCACCCGGTGGGTCTCCTCGTGGAGGCACACCCAAAGGCGGAAGTCGTGGGGGTTGACGCCCATCTCGCGTTCGGCGTGGACGATGTTGGGGGCGACGAGCGTCAGCCGGCCCGTCGGCTCCTGCCCGGTGGGATCCGGCGGGAGGAACAGCTCGTACTGGCCCAGCACACGCGAGGCGAGGAAGGCCAGCACGGCCCCGACCTCGACGCCCGTAATGCGGGAGCCCACGGCGGTGACGATGGCCGGGGGCGGGTTGGAGCTGTTGCCCATGCGCTGCGTGAGGGGTTCGAGCACCACGCGGAAGCCCTCGACGTTCGCCCTGATCCAGCCGGGCCTGTCCACGATGGTCGCGGGCTGCGGCGCGGTCTCTGTGTGGATCTTCGTGAACTCGCGCACGTGGCCCTCGGCCTCACGTGAAAGGGTGCGGAGCTCGGTGACGGCCTGCCTGGCCTCCTCCCGGCTCACTTGAGGACCGGGGCGCACCAGGCGCGTGCCGGTCGTGACGGCCAGATCCCAGTCGATCACCTGCATACCGTCCACCGTACGTGGTTCTCCTCGGCGCTGCGAAGAAGGGCATCAAGAACGTGCGACGATGGCCGCGAGCCGGTCGAGTACGGGCTCGGCGTTGACCGGCACGCGGTCGGCCATGAAGGCGAAGGTGACGAGCCGCCCGTCCTTGCTCGTGGCCAGTCCGGCCAGGGTGTTGACGTGGTTGAGCGTGCCGGTCTTGGCGCGGACCAGACCCACCTGGCCCTTGCTGTCACTGCCCGTGAACCGGCGGCCGTTGCCCAGCGTGCCGGAGAAGCCGGCGATCGGCATGCCGGAGGCGACGGCGTGCAGCCCCGGGTGGCTCGCGGAGCCGGCCAGGGCGACGAGCTTGGCCAGGGCCCCGGCGCTGATGCGGTTGCGGATGGACAGGCCGCTGCCGTCGGAGAGCGAGACGCCCTGCGCGACGCCGAGCCTCTGGAGAACCGCCACCACGGCCTTGGCACCGCCCTCGAAGGACGCGGGCTGGCCCTCCTTCAGTGCGACGTGCCTGAGCAGGGCCTCGGCGAGGTCGTTGTCGCTCCTGGTCAGTGTGTGCTCGACCAGCGAGTAAAGGGGCGCGGAGTCGACCTTGCCGAGCTCGGGGGCGCCCGCGGCGGCCTTGCCGGGGCGTACGGACTTCGACACCGTGATGCCCTGCTTGGTCAGCAGCCTGGCGAAGGCCGCGGCGGCGTAGGCGGGCGGGTCGGAGACGCGGGGGTTGTCGTAGCGCGGGTTCTGGCGGCCCTCGTCCATGGTCAGTGCGTAGACGGGGGCCACCTCGCCGTCGGGGATGTAGTTGGGCTTCCAGCCCGGTGCGATCGGTGAACCGGTGAACAGCGACGCGTCGTAGGTGATGGTCACCTTCTTGACCTTTTGGGACTTGAGCGTCGCGGCGGTGCGGGCGGCAAGGGTGGCGAGGCTGGCCTGCTTCGGGTATTTCGGCTTCGCCGACGGGCCCGCGAGGAGCGGGTCGCCACCGCCGACCAGGACGATGGCGCCCGGCTTGGCGCCCTGGACGACCCTGGTGGACAGGCGGGTGTCGGAGCCGAGGGAGGCGAGCGCGGCCGCACAGGTGACGATCTTGGTGGTGGAGGCGGGCGTCATGGGGGTGTCGGCGTTGGCGGCGAACACCTGCTCGCCGGTGGTCGCGTCGAGCACGACGGCGCCGACCCGGTCACCCAGCGCTTCGTCACCCAGCGCGCTGGTGAGCTGCCGCGTCAAAGTACCCTTAGTCGGGAGAGGTCCGTCTCCTGACTTCGCCGAAAGCTGGGCCAGCACAGGCCCCGAGGTGACCACGGGGACGGGCGGAGGAGACCCTTCCGCCGGGGACGCCGTCGGCTTGGTCGGTGAAGTCTGCCTCGTCAGCGCGCCCAGGCTGAGCTCGGTGGTCATCGCGTAAACGCCGGTGACGATCGTCAGGGCCTGGAGCACGACGAGAGTGGCCAGCATCACCCACCGGTCGTGCCGCGCCACGTCGCCTGCCCTCTCTCTGTGTTCGCCTACGAGACATTAACGCCCGGCCGGGGGTGCCCGGGGGCTTGAGCGCGGGAGAGGAAGCCGAACCGGACACCTGCGGATGCGAAATCGCACACCAGGGTGCCAGGTGAGGCCGACTCGACCCATGAGAAAGGACCGCGGTGGAGTTCGACGTCGTCGTTGAGATTCCCAAGGGGCAACGGAACAAGTACGAAGTGGACCACGAGACCGGGAAGATCAGACTCGACCGGCTCCTGTTCACCTCCACGCAGTACCCCGCCGACTACGGCTTCATCGAGAACACCCTCGGCGAGGACGGCGACCCGCTCGACGCGCTGGTGCTGCTCCAGGAGCCGACGTTCCCCGGCTGCTACATCACGTGCCGGGCGGTGGGCATGTTCCGCATGACCGACGAGAAGGGCGGCGACGACAAGGTCCTGTGCGTGCCGTCCACCGACCCGCGGATGCACCACATCCAGGACATCCACCACGTGTCGGAGTTCGACCGGCTGGAGATCCAGCACTTCTTCGAGGTCTACAAGGACCTGGAGCCCGGCAAGTCCGTCGAGGGCGCCAACTGGGTGGGCCGCACCGAGGCGGAGGCCGAGATCGAGCGCTCCTTCCAGCGGGCCAAGGACGCGGGGCACCACGGGCACTGACCCGTCACCGGGGCCTGGTGGCGCCCACCAGGTCCCCTCGCCAGATCGAGGCCACCCGCACCACGTCGCCGGTCTGCGGCGCGTGCACCATCTGGCCGCGGCCCACGTAGATCCCCACGTGGTGGATGGTGCTCGGGTCGCTCGTGTTGTACGCGAAGAACAGCAGGTCGCCGCGGCGTAGCTGGTCCAGCGGCACGTGCGGGCCCGACGTCCACTGGGTTCCCGTCCAGTGGTCGAGCCGCACGCCCACGCGCTCCCACGCGCGCATCGTCAGCCCCGAGCAGTCGTAGCTGTCCGGGCCCTCGGCCGCCCACACGTACGGCTTGCCGAGCTGGGTGAGGGCCCAGTCGGCCGCCACGTCCCCCATGGCCGAGCCGCCGGTGGCGAGATTCGACGCGGACAGGGCCGCGGCGCGGCGCCTGGCCAGCAGGTCGGCGCGGGTGCGCGCGGCGTCGACCCGCCGCTGCAGGTGCTCCTCGCGGGCCCGCAGCACCTTCGTCTCGCGCCGCTGCCCGGCCACGGCGGTCTCGGCGGCGATCTTCGCCTGCCTGGCGCTCTCCGCGGCGGCCTGCCGGGCGGCGTGGGCGTTGACGGCCTGGACCCGCAGGATGGCCGCCACCTCCTGCGCGTCGCGCAGCCTGGCGAGCAGGGCCGCGCGCTCGCCGCTGAGGTGCCCGAGCACTCCTGCCCGATGCAGCGCGCCGTCCGCCTGTCCCCGGTCGAGGATCAGGCCGACGGCCGGCTCCAGCGTCCCCAATCCGCCGTACGTCTCCGCCGCCAGCAGCGCGACGCCCTGCCGGGCCCGCTCGACCTCGGCGTCGGCCGCCACCAGCCGGGCCTGGGCCTGCCGGCTGGCCTCCTCGGCGTGGCGCAGCCGTACCATCGCGCCGTTGTACGCCTCCACCAGCCGCTCGACCTCGGCGGCCAGTTGCGCCAGCCGTGCCTGCGCCGTCGCCAGCTCGGCCCTCGTCGCCTGCAGTTCCTTCGAGCGGTCACGTACGGTGTCGCGGGCCTTCTTGACGTCGCGGGAGGAGGGCGCGGGGTCGGCGTCGACCGGCGGGCACAGGGCGACGAGCAGGCAGCCGGCCAGCAGCCCCGCCCGAAATATGCGCATAGGTCCCCCCGGCAACAGTTGGTGACTCTATGCACACGGTTCCCGGCACTTCACTCACGTAACGTAATGATTTGGACGTGGATCGGCCATTCTCCGTGGGACGTCGATGCACGTGGCATGGCGGACACCGCCCGCTCGAGTGCGGATCAGCCGCTCTTCGTGGGCGTCGCCGAGGGCGCCAGCGTAGGAGTGGGGGCGACGGTCGCCGACGGCGTGGCGGGCGGAGTGGAGGTCTGCGTGGGGGACGACGAGGGAGTCGCGGTCGTGGGCGTGGCGGTGTGAGTCGGAGTCGGGGTCCGCGGCGGGGTGGGAGTGCGGGTCGGGGTCTTGCAAGGGGTGCGGGGGCCGGGGCGGGGCTTGGTGGGGTGTGGCCTCCCGGGGGGCGGCTCCACGGGGTGTCCTCCGGGAGGGGTCTGGACGGGATGCTCGGCCGGCGGCGAGCCGGGGTGCGAGGAGGTCCCGGGCCGCTGGGTGAGGTCGGCCGGTACGGAGGAAGGCGGGGACGAACCGGTCAACCCACGAGGTTCGGGGGACCCGCTCGAAGGCAGGGGGCGCGTGCCCGTGCTGTCCAGGATCGGCTGCACGGTCAGAGGCACGTCCTCGGGCTCGCCCTGCCAGGGCAGCCTGATGGCGGGCTCACCCGTCGCGGGAAACGCGGCCGTCGCGACATCTGACAGCCCGCCGCCTCCGCCGACCTGCTGGAAGATCATCGCTATCGCCACCGCGGCCGCGACCGCCGCCAGCGTGCCCGCCAGCGCCTGAGGCCATCTCCGAACGCCCTTCTCCGCGGTGACGGGAAATCCGGCAGCGCCGAGCGCGCCCGTACGCCTGGCGACGTAACGGCGGTACGGCAGCAGCTCGGGATCGACGAAGCAGCTCAGCACCCTCAGCCGCAGCGAGTCGGGCGGCTCCGCCTGGGGCAGCAGCTCGAAGACCTTGGTGGCCGAGACCTGGCGGCCGCGGTGGGGCGCGCATATCTCGCACTGCGGCAGGTGCCTGACCAGGCGCTCGCGCATCGCCGCCGTCAGCTCGCCGGAGAACCCGGAGAGTATGGCGGCCCGGCGCGGGCAGTCGTAGGGGCCCTTCCTGGCCAGGATCTCGGCGGTGATCGCGTCGCAGAGGCGGTCGCGGGCCTCCTCCATGGCGGACTCCACCTGGCGCGCCGGGATGCCGAGCACCTGGGCCAGCTCGGCGTCGGGCAGCTCGTGCCTGATCGACAGCTCCAGGATCTCCCGGTCGGCGACGGGCAGGCCGTGGACGGCGTTCCAGGCCATGACCCGCAGGTCGGCGTCGGCCGGGTCGTCCAGCGGCGGCGCCTCGGCCAGGGCCTCCTCGGCTCCGGGCGGCTCGGCCGCGCGGCGGTGCACGCATTCGACCCGGGCCAGCGCGTACAGCCAGGTGCGCAGCCTGTCGGGCTCGGTCAGCGCGCCCGCGTGCGCCTCGGCGGCGATCAACGTGTCGCGGAGCGCCACCTGGGCGCTGTCGGCGCTCAGAAGCAGGGACCGACAGTAGCGGTAGACCTCCTCCGCGTACGCGTCGTAGAGCGCTGCCAGGGCGCCGGGATCGCGGGCGCGGAGTGCTTCCACCAGAACGCGGTCATTCATGTGACCGAAGGTAATGGATTGGTAACTAGCAGTTCTACCGATTCAGTGCCGATGGCATCGCTTGTCGGATCGCAGCTCTTGAATTTCACCCGTTATTCTTGAATTTGTACCGTCTTGGCATTACTGCTGGTGCTCCGTCACGATTTGGGTGCTCCGATCCACCGCGAACGGCTCACTCTTGGGCTTGACCGTGTGCACGGGCACGGCCCCGCCGAGCGCCAGGTCCTCGTAGGGACGGCCGGTGGACCCCCAGGTCCTGGCCGTGATCTCGGTTTTGGCCACCCGAGCCCCATGGGGCAACCCGGACACGGTGAGGATGAACCTGGGCGGGCTGCCGGCCTTCACGTCGTCCACGAACGTGCTGCCACCGCCGAGCAATTTGCCCGACTTGTCGCGCAGCAACGCGTTCACGACAAGGCTCCCGGCCGGAAGCCGATACGGATTTCCCACATATCCCGTAATAAGGTATGAGCCGTCTTTCTGGCGCAATGTCTGGGCACGAGTGATGGGAAATCGCTGGAAAGCGGAGGCGATGCGCGCCGCCGGCCGCCATTGCGCGGGACGGTACTGGATCGTCACCTTGACCGGCTTCTCGGTGGCGCTGGCCTGCCCGGTGAACGGCAGCGACCCGCCCGGCGGCACGGCGTCGAGCGGCTGCTCCAGCCGGACGACCTCGGCGCCCTTGGCGTCGTGGCCGACGATCGTGGCCACGACGTGCTCGCCGAAGTGCCACGGGTTGGCGTTGCTGAGCACGCCCGCCCAGGTGACGGCGTACCCGTCGGCGGACTTGACGATGTTCGAGACCTGTTCCTTGAGAGCAAGGGGCTTGAGCTGTGGAGCCGGTCGGTCCTCGCTCGAGCACCCCGCGAGGCAGATCGCCCCGAGTGCCCCGAGTGTGAGCAGGCTGGCGGTTCGGCGGTACGGGATCACTTTGCCGTGATAACCCGAGCATGGGTACGGCTGGCTGATGACACGCGCCAGCCGTACCAACTCTTTAACGGGGACGCACGACCCTGGCCTCGTCCCAGACCGGCTCCGGCGACTCGTAGACCGTGCCGTCCGAGCCGAAGATCAGGTAGCGGTCGAAGTCGGCGGCGAACCAGCGGTCGTGGGTGACCGCCAGCACCGTCCCCTCGAACGCGTCCAGCCCGGCCTGGAGCGCCTCGGCGCTGGCCAGGTCGAGGTTGTCGGTCGGCTCGTCGAGCAGCAGCAGGGTGGCGCCCGACAGCTCCAGCAGCAGGATCTGCAGCCGCGCCTGCTGGCCGCCCGACAGCGTCTCGAACCGCTGCTCGGCGACCCGGCCGCCCAGCTCGTAGCGGGCCAGCGCCTTCATGGCCTCGAACTTGAGCTTGGCGTGCTCGGTCATGACGATCTCTACCGGCGTGCGGCCGAGGAGGTCGGGCCTGGCGTGGGTCTGGGCGAAGTGGCCCGGCACCACGCGGGCGCCCAGCCTGGCCACGCCCTCGTGCGCGACCCCCTCTCCGGCCAGCAGACGCAGGAAGTGGGACTTGCCCGAGCCGTTGGAGCCGAGCACCGCGACCCGCTCGGCGTACCAGACCTCCAGGTCGAACGGCTGCATGAGCCCGGTCAGCTCCAGCTGCTCGCAGATCACGGCGCGCTTGCCGGTGCGGCCGCCCCTGAGACGCATGCTGATGTTCTGGTCGTTCGGCGGCGCCTCCGGCGGACCCGCCTCCTCGAACCTGCGCAGCCGCGTCTGGGCGGCGTGGTAGGCGGGGGCCATGCCGTCGTTGTACCTGGCCTTGTCCCTGAGCATGATGACCAGGGCCTTGAGCTTGGCGTGCTCCTCGTCCCAGCGCCTGCGCAGCTCCTCGAGCCGCTCGTTGCGGGCCTTTCTGGCCTCGGCGTACGTGGCGAAGCCGCCGCCGTGGATCCAGATGTTGCCGCCTTCGACGGTGACGATCCGGTCGGCGGCGTTGGCGAGCAGCTGGCGGTCGTGGCTGACCAGCAGCACCGTCTTGGGCGTCTCCCTGAGCCGCTGCTCCAGCCACTCCTTGCCGGGCACGTCAAGGTAGTTGTCGGGCTCGTCGAGCAGCAGGGTCTGGTCGGGGCCGCGCAGCAGCGCCTCGAGGACGAGCCGCTTCTGCTCGCCGCCCGACAGCGTGGACACGTCCCGATATTTCACTTTTTCGTACGGCACGCCGAGCGCGGCCACCGTACAGGTGTCCCACAGGACTTCGATGTCGTAGCCGCCGGCGTCGGTGTAGTCGCTGATGGCATGCGCGTACCGCATCTGCGTCTTCTCGTCGTCGCGCTCCATCATCGCCAGCTCGGCCTCGTCCAGCCGCTCGGCGGCCCGGCGCACGGCCGGCGGCGCGACACCCAGCAGCAGGTCGCGGAGGGTGCTTCCGTCACGCACGCTGCCGATGAACTGCCGCATCACGCCCAGCCCGCCCGAGCTGGCGACCGTGCCGTCGATCGGCTGGAGATCGCCGGCGATCAGCCGCAGCAGCGTGGTCTTGCCCGCGCCGTTGGGCCCGACGAGCGCAGCCTTGACCCCGTCGCCGATCCTGAAGGAGACGTCGTTGAGCAGGGGCCGCCCGTCGGGCAGCACGTACGTGAGATGTCCTACTTCGACGTGGCCCATTCCGGCAGGGTACCGGCCGCCTTCCGGCTGGAGCACCGCATTTTCCGCCATCACAACCGGTGGAGAGATCGAGTGAGGGCCTAGACAGCAAGTCATCTAATCACTAGAACTGTAGGCAATCCCCCCATCCCCCGAGGAACCAGTGATGACGCGATTCCGCTCTGCCCTCACCTCCCTGGCCATCGCGTTGATCGGTCTCACGACCGTGCCGCAGCAGGCTTGGGCCGCCCCACCCAAACCGGTGCCCACCACCGCACAGGAACAGCGGCAACAACAGGCCGGACCCCCGTCCCCCTGTGCCCCGACGTTTCAGGGCACCACCACGAACGCCCGCCTGACCAGCCTGTTCACCAACTACGGCAACGACAACAGCCGGTTAGACGATTGGACCGGCGCCGACGGCACCTACTCGCTCAAGCTCCCGAGCGGGAAGGAGCTGTGGATCTTCTCCGACACCTTCCTGGGCCAAGTCAACCCCGGCGGCTCGCGCCCGCCCGTGGTCGAGGAGGGCGGAACGACGGTCTTCCTCAACAACACCTTCGCCGTCGAGCGCGACGGCAAGCTGTCGACCATCTACGGCGGCACCTCGCAGAAGCCGGCCGCCCTGATGCCGCCGCGCGACAAGAACCACTGGTTCTGGGCCGGTGACGGCACGCTGGCCGGTGGGATCGTGGAGGTCACCTACCAGGAGTACGAGCGCTACGGCCCCGGCGCGTGGGACTGGCGCTGGCACAGGAACGTGGTGGCCAGGTTCGCCCCGGGCCGGCTCAACAAGCCGATCAGCGTGCACGACCTGCCGTCCGGGCACGGCATTTCGTGGGCCTCGGGGATACTCAAGGACGGCGCGTACACCTACATCTACGGCGTCGAGGACCTCGGCTCGCCGAAGTACATGCACATTGCCCGGGTCAAGGGCCAGAGCCTGCTGGGCCGCTGGGAGTTCCTCAAGGGCGACGGCACCTGGTCGCCGGACGAGGCCGACTCGGCGCGGATCATGAGCGGCGTGGCGAACGAGTACAGCGTCAGCAAGGTCGGATCCGGATACGTCCTGATCACCCATGACACGACCGAGGTGCTGAGCGCGAACATCGTGGCCTACGCCTCGTGCTCGCCGTTCGGCCCGTTCACCGGCAAGCAGCACATCTACACGACCCCCGAGACCAACGGGAACATCTTCACCTACAACGCCCACGCCCATCCCGGGATCGCGAGCGACGGGCTGGTGGTCTCGTACAACGTCAACAGCTTCGTGAACACCGACCACTACCGCGACGTCTCCATCTACCGCCCGAGATTCCTGGACGTGAAGTTCCGGTGACGGTGCGGCGCAACTGGGCGGCCCGCCTGCGGCCCGTCGTGATCGACGGGCTGCGGGCGGTCGTGCTGGAGAACGAGCGGCTGCGCGTGACCGTCGTGCCGGACAAGGGCGGCGACGTGGTGGAGTTCCTGCACAAGCCCACCGACACGGACTTCGTCTGGGTCTCCCCGCAGGGCCTGCGCAACCCGCGCGACCATCTCCAGGGCGCTGCCGACGACGTCGCCCAGTTCGTCGACCACTACGAGGGCGGCTGGCAGGAGATCTTCCCGAACGGCGGCGCCCCGAGCGAATACCGCGGCGCGCGGCTGGCCCAGCACGGGGAGGTCGCGGGCCTGCCGTGGTCCTGCGAGGTCGCGGCCGACTCCGAGGAGGAGGTCGCGATCAGGCTCAGTGTCAGGACCAGGCGGCTGCCGTACCGGATGGAGAAGGTCTTCAGGCTGCGGTCGGGCTCGGCCGCGCTGGAGATCGAAGGGCGGGCCGTGAACGACGCGGACATCCCGCTGCATGCCATGTGGGGCCAGCACATCGTGTACGGCCGGCCGTTCCTGCGCCCCGGGGCCACGATCCGGCTGCCGGAAGGCGTCCAGGTGATTCCGCACGCCACGGCGATCGATCCGGCCGGGCGCAGGGTGGCGGCGGGCGGGCCGTGGGAGTGGCCGAGAGTGCCCGCCCATCAGGGCTGTGTGACGGACCTGAGCGTGGTGCAGGAGCAGGGCTCGCCGAGCGACATCGTCTATCTGACCGGCTTCGACGAGGGTTGGTACGAGATTTCCGGGGATATCGGTATGCGGGTGGAGTGGGACGCATCGTTGCTGCCGTACCTGTGGATGTGGCAGGAGCTGGGCGCGTCCACCGGATACCCCTGGTGGGGACGGGCGTACACCGTGGGGCTCGAGCCGTTCTCCAGCATGCCGACCGACGGCCTGGCCGCCGCGGTGGCCAACGGAACGGCCCTCGTCCTCGACCCGCACGAGACGAAGATCCTGAGGCTGCGCGCGGAGGTACTGGCATGAGTGAGTTCGGCGGCAATGTGGCGCTGGTCACGGGCGGGTCGATGGGCATCGGGCGGGCGGTGGTGGACCGCCTGGCCGACGGCGGGGCGTCCGTGGTCTTCTGCGGGGTGGACAAAGACGCCGAGCTCGACACCGACCACGTCGTCGGCCGGATCGCCGACGTGCGGCGCGCGGACCAGATGCGCGACCTGGTGGACCTGGCGGTCACCAGGTTCGGCGGGCTCGACATCGTCGTGACGTGCGCGGGCGTACAGCGTTACGGCACCGTCGAGGACACGCCCGAGGACGTCTGGGACGAGGTGCTCGACATCAACCTCAAGGGCGTCTACCTCGCGTGCAAGGCGGCCATCCCCGAGCTGCGGGCCCGCGGCGGCGGCTCGATCGTGATCATGTCGTCGGTGCAGGCGTTCTCCTCGCAGGCGCAGGTGGCGGCCTACACCGCGAGCAAGGCCGCGCTCA
The DNA here is from genome assembly GCF_008065375.1 of Nonomuraea sp. SYSU D8015. GTDB lineage: Bacteria > Actinomycetota > Actinomycetes > Streptosporangiales > Streptosporangiaceae > Nonomuraea. Next base: position 954,792 of record NZ_VJYI01000002.1, on the reverse strand, counting down.
ACGGCCTGACCAGGGCCATGGCGCTCGACCACGCCGCCGACGGCATCAGGGTGAACGTGGTGTGCCCCGGCTCGGTCGACACCCCGATGCTGCGCTGGGCGGCCGACCTGTGGCGGGGCGACCTGTCACAGGAGGAGCAGATCCGGCAGTGGGGCCGCTCCCACCCGCTGGGCCGCGTGGGCCGGCCCGAGGAGGTGGCGGAGCTGGTGGCGTTCCTGGCGGGGCCGCGCTCGTCGTTCATCACGGGGGCGGAGCACCGCGTGGACGGCGGCCTGCTCGCGCAGAACCCCGCGGCGCTCCCCGAATAGCCGCTTTTCCAATTACTCGAAAAAGCCGGCAACAGTTGCGTCAATAAGAAGAACTTCCAGGTCTCGTCCTTGATACGAGTGGGCGGCGTGCCCGGCGCGCGACCTCTTCATGGCGCGCAGCCCCCAATCGAATCGGCGAGTCATAACGGCTCGCATTCGATTCGGCACGCTAAGTTACGTGGTCGATACGACTCACCCATCGAGGAGAGACCAGTGAGGCTAAGCAAAAAGGCCGCCGGCTTCATCGCCGCCGCCACGCTCTTCGCCGTGGCCGTCCCCGCTGCCGCGGCGGTGGCCAGCCCCCGCTCGACCTGCTACGGCGGTCGGGTCTGCCTGTACGCGGGCTTCGACTACAACCGCGGCCAGGCGGACCACTGGCGTGACTTCGTCAAGGACGATTCCAACTTCGGCGACAACAACTGGCTGAATTGGGACTTCAGCAATTCCTGGCAGGGCATGAACAACGAGACCAGTTCCGTCAGGAACCGTGTCGGCTGCAGCGCCACCCTCTGGCAGCACCCCTTCTTCACGGGCGCCCACAGCACGTTCGCGCACAACACGAACGACGGGCTCCTGGCCAACAACGCGGTCGGGAACAACCGCGCCAGCTCCCTCGACATCTGGTGCCGCTGACCAGGAACGGGAGTGCCGGTTTCCGGGCCTGGCCGCCGGAAACCGGCCGTCGCGGGCTGCTGGCGGGCACGCTGCTGCTGACCTGCGCCGCGGGCTGCGCCGCCGACGCGCCGCCGCGGCAGACGCCCGTGACGGGCGTCACGTCGGTGTCACAGCTGGTGCTGCCGTTCGACGCCTACAAGACCACTCCCGAGCAGCGGGCCACCCTGGGAAACGCGCACAACCTCCTGGTCGTGCGGTGCATGCGAAAACAGGGCATCGCCATCGAACCGCCCGGCGACAACGCGGCCACCATCGCCACGGTGGACCCCGGCAACTCGCGCCGCTACGGCGTTGTGGACCCGGAGGCCGCCCGGCGCTACGGCTACCATCTCGCCCGCCCGCCGTCTCCCGACACGACCGCCTCCTGGGCGGGCAAGCTGCCCAAGCCCGCCCGCCACCGCCTGTACGGCACCGCCGCCGACCGAGGCTGCCTGGACCGGGCGACCCTGAGCCTGGAGCGGGGCGCGCGCAAGGCCGACTGGCCGTGGCTGTCCCTGCAGGACTCGCTCACGCTGGAGCAGGCCGCCAAGCACCCGTCCGTCACGGGCGCGGTCAGGCGCTGGCAGGCGTGCATGGGCCAGGCCGGCCACTCCTATCCGGCTCCCGAGGCGGCCATCGCCGACCGCCGCTGGAACCTGGACGAGCCGGCGGTGACCGAGGACGAGCGGCAGACCGCGACCGCCGACACGCGGTGCAAGTGGTCGTCGGGTCTGGTGGCCGCCTGGTACGCGGCGGACGCCGAGTTGCAACGGGCCGTCATCCGCGACAACGCCGGCCGCTTCGCCGCACTCCGCGCCAACCTGGAGCACCGCCTCAAGAGGGCGGCGGGCGTGCTGGCCGAGCACGGAGGCGGCCACATCCACTGACGGTTGCCCGTTATGTGTCGACGTCCAGTGACACGGTGGGATCGGCGAAGCGCTCGTTCGGCACCGTGGCATACCAGCCGGGCCGCCCGGGGTCGCGATCGTACGGATAGCCGCCGAGCTCCCGGTAGAGCTCGGCGTAGCGGGCCACCCGCTCCTTGTCCAGGCGCACGCCCAGCCCCGGCCCCGGCGGCACGGGGATGGCCCCCTCCACGTAGGCCATCTTGCCGCCCTCGATCACGTCGTCGCGCAGTTGGTGGTAGTGGGCGTCGGCGGCGTAGGTGAGGTTGGGCAGCACGGCCCCGAGGTGCAGCATGGTCGCGAGCTGGATCCCCAGCTCCCCCGACGAGTGCACGGCCACCCCGAGCTGGAACGTCTCGCACACCCCCGCCGCCTTCACGCACGGCCTGATCCCGCCCCAGAACGTCGTGTCGAGCAGCACCACGTCGGCGGCCCTGCGCAGCACGTTCGAGGCCAGCTGCTCGAAGTTGACCACCACAGTGTTGGTCGCCAGCGGCACCCTGACCTGCTCGCGCACGGCCCTGAGCCCTTCCAGTCCCCAGACCGGGTCCTCCAGGTAGTCGTTGTTCAGCCCCTCGATGGCGTGGCCGAAGCGCAACCCCTCGGCCACCGACAGCACGGCGTTCGGGTCGTACCTGAGCCGGTCGTCAGGGAACGCCTCCGCCAGCGCCCGGTAGCACTCCAACTCGTGGTCGGGCGGGAAGACGCCGCCCTTCAGCTTGTGGACGGTGAACCCGTGCGTCTCCTTCAGCTCCGCTGTGTGCTCGACGAGCTGTTCGGGCGTGCGGATCTCGCCGTGGCCGGGGGCCGCGTACCGGAAGAACAGGTACGAGGCGAACGGCACGGCGTCGCGGATCCGCCCGCCGAGCAGGTCGCAGGCGGGCACCCCGAGGTGCTGCCCGATGAGGTCGATGCAGGCGAACTCGACGGCGGCCAGCAACTGCGTCCGGTTGTTGTAGAGCGACGCCGTAGGGTTGGCGATCTTGAAGCGCAGCGCCTCCAGTTGGAAGGGGTCGTGGTCCTTCAGGTACGGCACCAGCGCGCGGAAGGCGGCCTCGGCGCTCTCCCCGCCGCCGCCCATCTCCCCGAGACCGACCAGCCCGTTGTCGGCCTCGACCTCGACGATCGTGCGGATGAACCGCCCCCAGTGCGCGCCGTTGCTGTGCCGCAGCGGCGCCTCCAGCGGGACCGCGACCGTCGTGGCCCTGATGTCAACGATCTTCACGAATGCGCTCCCCGGACGACGGCGACCCCGCAGGCGGGCAGCCGTACCTTGACCGTCTCATGTCCCCGCAGGTCGACCGTCGCCTCGACCGGTTCGGCGGCGAGTGACTGCAGCCTGACCCCGTCCTGCCCGATGGAGGTGATCAGTACGTCCGGGTGGTCGACGGAGACGTACGTCTCGGTGGCGGCCGGGCTGTCGGTGATCAGCGCGCCGACGAACGGCTCGGTCAGCCCGGAGGCCGCCGCCGCGCCGAGCCGCCGGCCCTGGGCACCGGGCTCACCCGTCGCGGACTCGGCGACGATTTGACTCGTGACCGCGTACCGGAACGTGGTCTCGCCCTGTTGCTGCGCGGGGAAGTTGGTGTCCCAGATGTTGTTGAGCGCCCACGAGTAGACCGTGCCGTCCTCCTGGTCGAGCGTCGGCGGGAACGGCGCGTACGGCATGTGGATGGTGCCCAGCTGCACCAGCGGGGCCTCCAGCGTGGCCCAGGCGATGGTCAGCTCGGGATCCTCGAAGGCGATCCAGTGCCTGATCGGCAGCATGTACTCGGCCGAGCCCGGCACACGCGGCACGTCCGGGCCGCCTACGCCGCCGGTCAGCTCCCAGGCCGTGGGCGCTCCGGCGGCGAACGGGAAGGCCAGGAACACCGCCTCCTTGGCCGGGGTGCCCTGCTTGGCGAGCTGGTATGTCAGGTCGAGCCTGGGCACGCCGTAGTGCAGCTCGACCGTGGTGCGGATCCAGTCGACGCCCTTGCCGTGCAGCTCCACGACCAGTTTCTCGCCCACGGCCGTGCGCTGGCACTTGGTGATCGTGGCGTGCCTGCCGATGGCGCGGTCGCCGAGGAGCGTGCGGTCGTGCGCACCGACATGTCCCGACAAATGGTTGAAATGTGGGGCGGTGGCGTACTGGTCGTACACGTACTGGCCGAAGCCGGCGGCGGCGTCGCCGTTGACGAGCTCGCGGCCCGCCCGCTTGTCGAAGATCGAGCTGATGTAGCCCTCGCGCACGTCGTACGTCACGCGGTAGAACTCGTTCTCGATCACCGGGGTGTCGCCGAGCTCCACCGGCTCCGGCGCCTGGGTCTCTCCGGGGACGACGTCGAGGCGGACGTAGCCGTAACCGGGGACGTCCGGCACGACCGCGTGGACGTGCCGGCCGATCGGCCGCGTCGGCCAGTCGTCCGGGTCCACGAACTCCTCGTGGTGCGGGAGCGTCTCGCCGGTCCGCGCGTCCACCAGCGCGATCGGCACGTCCACGCCCACGACGTCACGCGGCAGGAACGCCCGGACGACGTCGGTCCGTGCCCGGGCCGCCGGGTTGAAGACCGCGAAGGAGGCCAGCGGACCTCCCTCGACGCCCGACTCCGACAGGGCCGCGGCGAACCTGCGCACGGCCGCGTGCAGCAGGTCGGCCGCGTCGTCCTGGGCCTGGTAGGCACCGGAGGACTTGCGGGTCCACTGCAGGCCGCCGGAGTCGCCGGCCTCCTCGGCGTCCTCCCACGGGTTGGCCGCTCCCCAGGTGTGCTCGTTGAACAGCGCGACCTTGTCGTACGCCTCGTCGATCTGCTCGGTCGCGTCCGCGCCGGCGATCGTGTGCAGGGTCTCGGCGACCCGCAGCGCCGACTGGGCCCGGCGCACGTAGCCCAGCGGGCGCGCGCCCGAGCCGAGTCCGTCGGCCCACCAGTCGGTCCAGTCGCCCTCGTGCACCGCCAGCCGGTCGAGGTAGCGCTCCTCGACGTGCTGGAAGAAGTCGCTGTTGACGGCCGAGCGCAGGCGCGGCCAGGCCCACTGCTCGTTCCACCGGCGGGCGATCGACGCGGGCACGATCGACGGGCCGGCGTTGTCGGCGTGCGCGCCCTGCACCCGCAGGTGCAGCACGTCCAGCTCGTACGGCTCCCGCGGCGCGTCGGGCCCCTGCCACCCGAACGTGCCGGGCCCGTACGGGTATCCGCGCGTGGCCAGCGCCGACAGGTAGCGCGGCAGCAGGTCGTCGGCCAGCTCGTACGAGTCGGTGAGCCCGACCGTGTTGCCCTCCATGTACGCCATCCCGTGCGGCGTGTCGGTGAACCACACGAGGATCTCGTTGCCGCTCGGCGCCCGCCAGCGGAACGGCCTGGTCAGCTTGTCGCCGCCATGCAAATAGGGCACGGAGCGCCCGGCCCAGTTGTGCGCCGCCGCGAGGTAACGCACGCCGGCCTGGCTGAGCGCGTCCACCAGCCCGACGACCGCGCCCGGCACGTCGGTGTGCATGGCGGACGTGACGGGGAGGCCCAACTGCCTGGTGAAGCGGAGCTGGCGATGCAGCTCCTCGGTCGAGCACGCCTCCGTGTGCAGCTGGAACGGCAGCGCCGTCACCTCGATCACGCCCTCGCGGGCCTTTTGCCGGAATGCCTCGACCATCTCGGCCGGCCGCGCGTCCAGCCACTTGATCGCGGGCATCGACGACTCGACCGTCCACCGGAACTTGGCGTCGTCCGGCCAGGACGCCGTCTCCTCCGCCAGCCGCAGCGCCGCGTCGAGGTAGTCGAGGTGGTGGCGGAGCACGGTGCCCTGCGGGTCGGTGTAACCGATGTCGAGGTGGGAGTGGTGGACGACGAACACGCTCCACTTGCGTTGCGGCGTCACCGTGACCCGCGCGCTGCCGACGACCCCGGCGTCGTCGCGGCACTCCAGGGTGAGCACGCGTGGCGCGTCCACCTCGGGCACCAGCAGCGTCACGTCCTTGCCCGACGCGCTGTCCACGCCCACCAGCACGTGGGTGAGCGGCTCGGTGCTCGACACCCGGACCGCCTGGCGGCCGTCATGGGTGAACAGCGGCACCACCGCCACCCGCACCTCCAGCCCGCGCACGCTGATGACGGGCGTCGAGGTGTCGTCCCGCAGCGCCTGCCTGATCCCGTCGTAGTCGGGACTCCCCAGGCTGCGCTGGAGCAACCGGCTGGTCATCAAACACTCCCTAGAGAAAGGCCTCGGGCGAAGAGGCGCTGGGTGGCGAGGAAGAGCGCGACGGTCGGCAGCGAGACCATCAGCCCCGCCGCCAGGCCGACAGGCACCGGGGTGCCGGCGTAGACGTCGCTCATGAGCCCGGCGAGGGCGGTCATCACCGGCCGCACGTCCTCGGTCTGGGACAGGGTCAGGCCGAAGACGAGGTCGTTCCAGATGAAGGTGAACTCCAGGATGAACACGGCCGTCAGCGCACTGAGCGACATCGGCAGGTAGATGCGCCAGAAGATGCGCCAGGTGGAGGCGCCGTCCATGCGGGCGGCCTCGAAGATCGAGAACGCCACGCCGGAGTAGAAGTTACGCAGCACGAACGCGCCCAGCGGTACGTTGATGGCCGTGTAAACGAGGATCAGGCCGACGCGGGTGTCGTACAGCCCGGCGTCGCTGTAGCTGACGAACAGCGGCACGAGCAGCATCTGCGAGGGGAAGACGGTGCCGCCGAAGATCAGCAGGAACCACCAGAACCCGTGCCGCAGCCGCAGCACCACGATCGTGTAGCCGGCCAGCGCGCCGATGATCACGGCCAGCAGCGGGGACACGACGGCGTAGAGCGCGGTGCTGGCCAGGCTCCCGCCCAGGTCAGCGTTCTCGACGGCCCTGGCGAAGTTCTCCAGCAGCGCGAAGTCGCCGGAGGGAACCCAGGCGCTCGCGGGATCGTACGACGCCGCCGGCCGCGAGGCGTTGACCAGCAGGAGATACGTGGGCCCGAGCCAGATCAGCCCGAGCACGATCAGCACAGCCCGGCGGATCATCGGACCTGCCTCCTGAGGTAGAGGTAGGAGGCCAGCCCCGTGACCACGGTGAGCATCACCGCCACGGCCGAGCCGTAGCCGTAGTCGCTGGCCACGAACGTCTCCTTGTACATCGTGACCGCCAGCGTCTCAGAATTGCGCCCGGGACCGCCCTGTGTCAGCACCCACACGATGTCGAATGTCTTCAAGCTGGCCACCAAGGCCAGCCCGACCACCACCGCGGTCAGCGGCCTCATCAGCGGCCAGATCACGTGCCGGAACAGCCGCCACCCCGACGCGCCGTCCAGCCGGGCCGCCTCGATCGGCTCCTTGGGAATGGACTGCAGGCCGACGACGAACAGCAGCGTGTTGACCCCGAGCTGCTGCCACGTCCACACCAGGAGCATGGCCAGCGTGTTGTCCGGGGCCTCCTGCAGGAACGCGGTGTCCACGCCGAGCAGCAGGTTGCTGATCCCGTCGTGCGACAGGATCGGGCTCCAGACCATGGCGAGGCCGGCGCCGCTCAGCGCGTACGGCAGCATGAACGGCACGCGGTACCACGCGCCGCCCCTGATGTCGTAGGACAGGACCGCCACCAGCAGGCCGAGCCCGACCGGCAGCACCATCGTGCCGGCGACCCAGATCAACGTGTTGCGGGTCGAGGTGATCAGCGCCGGGTCGTCGAGCAGCTTGGCGAAGTTGGCGAAGCCGATCCAGGCCGGTGGCTCCAGGCCGTCGTACCGGGTGAGGCTGAGGTAGGCGGTCCACAGGAACGGCGCGTAGAGCAGCACCGCGACCAGGATGGCCGCGGGCGCCACGTAGCCGTGCCGGAACCGCCCCAGCATCGGAGCTCTCACTGGTGCGTGCTCCAGTACTCGTCGGCCTCCTTCTGGATGGTCTCCAGGACCTCCTTGTACGTGGCCGGCTCGGCGACGAACTTACTGAAGCCGTCCAGCGCGGCCGTCAGAATGGGCGGTGGGGTGGCCTCGAAGTAGCGGTTGACCAGCCGGTATTTTCCGCTGCCCGCGTCCTTGGTGACCGCGCCGAGCGCCTCGTCCTTGATCGTGACCTTCGGGTTGGCACTGACGTCGCCCCGGCTCGTGGCCCACTTCTCCTGGGCCTCGGCCGTGGTCCACCACTTGAGGTAGTTCATGCTGGCGTCCGGGTCCGCGGCCTTGGCCAGCGAGCAGAGCGGGCCGCTCTCGAAGATCATCGAGGTCTTGGGGAGTGCCGGGTTGACGTTGGGGATGACGAAGAAGTCGTAGTCGACGCCGGGCTTCATGTCCCGCTGGGTCATGCTGGTGTTGAACCATGTGCCGAAGGAGACCATGGCGGCCTTGCCGTTCTTCAGCACGTCGCCAGGGTCGGTTTTATCGCCCGGATTGATGAAATATCCGGCGTCGATGAGCTGCTTCCACCGCTCCATCACCTGGACCACGCCCGGGTCGGTGTACTTCGCCTTGCCGGCGGCCAGGCGGTCGTACAAGTCGGGGTCGGTGCCGGCCATGAGCTGCTCGAACCAGACGAAGGAGAACAGCACGCTGGTGTGATAGAAGGCCTTGACCCCGTTCTTCTTCAGGGTCTCGGCGGTCTGGACGAGCTCGTCCCAGGTCGCCGGGGGCTTCAGGCCGTACTTGTCGAAGATCTTCTTGTTGAAGAACATACCCCAGTACGCGACGTTCATCGGCACGCAGTACTGCTTGCCGCCGATCGTGTAATAGGGCGCGAGGTCCTGGGACAGGTCGCCCGCCTTGATCGCCTCCTGCCAGACGGCCGTGGTCTCGGCCACCTGCTTCTGCTTGACGATCTCCTCCAGCATCCCCCCGGTCTGCCAGGTGAACAGGTCGGGCTTGACGTCCGTGCGGAACGACGCCTTGATGAACGCCTGGTACTGCGCCGAGTCCGTGTATCCGTTCGGCTTCATGCCCAGGCCGATGCGCTGCTTGGACAGGGCGCCCATCTCGTCGAAGTACTTCGTCCAGGCGCCCTTGTCGTTGTAGAGCGTCAGCTCCGTCTTCTTCTGCGGCGCCGCGGCGCCGTTGCCGCCGCAAGCGGTCAGGACGAGCGCCGCCACGCCGAGCGTGGCCACACGTGACCGGTACATGGGGCCGGCCTCCTTGGTTCTATCGGGGGGCGTTGGTTCTTTGGGAAGGCTGCAACCGGAGCTCGATCACCGTCTTCACGTCCACCAGGTGAGCCCGCATGCGCTCCTCGGCCTGCGCCGCGTCCCGCGCTTCGATGGCCTCCAGGATGGCCAGGTGCTCCTCGTAGTCGCGGCGCCGGTCGTCGAAGATCTGCAGGATCTCGCGCTGTTCGGGCCCGTGGACGGTGAGCAGCGAGTCGACGACCTCGTTCAGCACGCTGTTGCCCGCCATCCGCGCGGTCGCCCGGTGGAAGGTCATGTTGGCGTCGTGCAGCTCGGCGTCCTCGCCGCGCAGGTGCCTGCCCGCCTCGTCGAGCGCCTGCTTGAGCGCGGCCAGCTCCTCCCGGCCTGCGTGCTCGGCGGCCATCGCGGCGAGCGGCGGCTCGATGAGGATGCGTGCGTCGAGCAGCTCCAGCAGCCGGGCGGCGCGGATCTCGCGCATGTTGGGGTTGGGCAGGACCAGCCGCTCGATGTCGGCGCCGACGTAGATGCCGGAGCCGTGTCGCATCTCGATGGCGCCGGTGGCCTCCAGCCTGCGGAGCGCCTCGCGCAGCGTCGGGGTGGTGACGGCGAAGCGTTGGGACAGCTCCCTGGTCGAGGGCAGCCTGTCGCCCGGCCGATGCCCTCCCGTACGGATGAGCTCCAGCATGCGCTCGGTCAGAGCGTCGGACAACGTGGGCCGCGATACCTCGGACATATCAAGTGATCTAATCACTTAATGCCAATGGCGTCTATACGCCGGTACCGGCATCGGCTACGAGCCGCGTCTGCGCGCGTTCGTCAGCCGCCTGGCCGCTTGAGCAGGGTCGCCATCAGGTCGATCTGCCCCTTCCTGGAGGCCTGCACCTGCCTGGCCCATTCCTTGACCGCGGGATTCGCCCCGTTGTAGACCTCCGCGCCCGCCATCTGGACGGCGTCGTCCTGGTGCGCGATCAGCAGGTTGAGCAGGTCGCGCTCGAACGACTTGGACTTCCTGAGCGCCCGGATCCGCTCGACGTCGGTCTCCGGCATGCCGCCGTGGTGGTCATGGGCGTCGCCGGCCGGCTCAAGTGGCTGGTCCCAGGAGTGCAGCCACCGCAGCATCATCTCGACCTCGTCCTGCTGCGTGCTCTCGATGGCCGCGGTGAGCGTCTTGATCTCGGGGGTGGTGGCGCGGCCGGCGCCGACCTTGGCGATCTCGATGCCCTGCCGATGGTGCCGCACCATCATCTGCACGAACATCACGTCGTCGGCGTTGACCGGCGCCTCGGGAGGCTGGGGCGGCCCGCACCCGGCGACGAGCAGGACGACCAGAGCGACCGCGCCGCGACGAGGTCCGGGCACGCGCCCCACCCCCTTACTAATAGGAAACCTTCCTAAGCGATTTCCTGGTCGAGCGCAAGGGTCATGCGACCTCATAGCGAAGGTAGACGATGCCCGAGGCGAACGCACGGGTGTCGAGCAGCCGCGTCCTGACCGGGGTCTCGAGCGGGGGGAAGAACGGCTTGCCCGCGCCCACCACGAGCGGATGGACGAACATCCGGAACTCGTCGATCAGCCCGAGCCGCAGCAGGCTCCCCGCCAGCGTGGCCCCGCCCACGTCGAGGTCCCCGCCCTCCTGCCGCTTGATCTCGAGGACCTCCTCCTTCAGGTCGCCGGTGACGAGCGTGCTGTTCCAGTCGACCTTGTCGAGGGTCCTGGAGAAGACGTACTTTGGCATGGCCCGCCAGGTCCTGGCGAAGTCGACCTCGATCTGGGGCGCGTCCGGCCGCTGGTCGGCGGTGGGCCAGTAGGCCGACATGTTCTCGTAGAGCCGGCGGCCGTACAGCGAGCCGCCCAGGCTTCTCGCCTGGTCGTTGATGAACGCGTGGACCTCGTCGTCGGGCGCGGTCCAGCCGATGTCGCCGTTGGGTGACTCCACGTAGCCGTCGAGGGAGCTCAGCAGCGAGTAGATGATTTTCCGCATGTTTCTCATGACGACGGGGACCGCGAGAACTCATCGATAGGCGCTCAGGAATTCGAGCGCGGCCTTCGTGTGGTGTGTCGCGATGCCCGTCATGAAGTCACGGTCCGGGAAGTCCCCGTCCAGCAGCCGCAACGGCCCCGCGACGAGCGACAGGTGTTGCGCGAGCCGATAGAGCCTCATCCGCCGTTCGTCGAGCCCGGCGGCACGCAGCCGCTCGTAGTGCTCGCCGAACCGGATCCTCAGGAAGACGTGCTCCCACTCGACGTCGAAGAACATCGTCCCTTCGATGTCGATGAGCACCGGCTCCCCCTCGTCGTCCACGAGCACGTGATCGGGCCCCAGCTCGCCGTGGATGAGCGCGTACTCGTGGCGTGGCTCCACCTGGGCCGCCATCTCCTCGAGCGCCGCGTCGAACTCCTGCCGCACCGCCCGGATGCCGTCCACCCGCTCCGCCGCCTCGGCGAGGTCCTTCAGCGCCCACGCCAGCACGACGTCGACGCAGTCGCGGTCCCGCACGCCGCGGCCCTCCTCGACCAGCGCGACCTTCCCGACCTCCCGCGCGCGATCCCGCCCCATGGAGTCGAGAGCACGCGCGAGCCGCTCCAGCACCCGGCCCCCGCTCGCCGGATCCTTCTCCAGCAGTGCCTCCAGCGTCCCGCCCCGGACGTCCTCGACCAGGGCGATGTCGGCCGGATGGTGTCGCCGGCCGTCGTCGGCGAAGTAGAGCCGGGGCACCCGAACCCCTCGACCGCTCAACCGGTCATGGGCCGCCTGGAAAAGGCGCAATCCCGAGGCGTTGGACAGCACCTGCGAGTGCTCCGAAGTCCCGGTGTCCCAGAAGTCCTCGTCCTCGGACCAGACATAGAGCAACACGGTCCACTCGTCATCGAACCGCAGCCGGTAAACCCCCTTCTTGCTGCCCCCTGTGAGCCGCTCGATCCCGGCGAGCCGCCGCCCGTCCCCGAAGACCTCCCGTACCAACCCGCCCAACTGCCCAAGTTCGACGAACCGCCGCTGCCTCGCCCGCACGAATCCTCCCCTTGACCTCAACCTTGCTGGAGGTTGCACCTTATACCCATGGGCGAATTCAAGATCGGCGTCATCCTCCCCGGCGTCCCCGTGCAACGTCGCGACGGCCTCGACCTACGAGCGGCCGCCGCCCACGCCGAGGACGCCGGCCTGGACGGTGTGTGGCACGGCGACCACCTGGCCATCGGCGCACCGACCCTGGACGCGCCGATCGCGCTGGCCACCGCCGCTGCCGCCACCACCCGGATCAGGATCGGCACCAGCGTGTTCATCCCCGCCATCCGCCCCCTCGCGTGGTCGGCCAAGCAGATCGCGACCCTCCAGTACGTGTCCGGCGACCGCCTCGTCCTCGGCATCGGCTCCGGCGGCGGCCCCGACCAGTGGGCGGCGGCCGGAGTCCCGTACGCCGAACGCGGCCGCCGCACCGACACCGCGTTGACCCTGCTCCCGCGGCTCCTGGCCGGCGAGCGGACGCGACTGCGCGACGAACCCGGCGAGCCCTCCGTCGAACTGACCCCGGCCGTGCCCATGCCACCGGTCTGGGTGGGCAACGCCTCCTCTGCGGCCATCCGCCGAGCCGCCCGCGTGGGCGACGGCTGGTTCCCCTCCCTGATCTCACCCCGGGAGGTCGCCGAGGGCGGGAAGAGGCTGGCCGAGGCGGCCGCCGAGCAGGCCCGGCCCATCCCGGTCATCGCCATCGGCGGCACCGCGGCCCTCGGAACCGGCGTCCCCTCCCGCGAGGAGATCGCCTCCGGCATCAGCGCCGCCTACGGCCGTCCTCTGGACGAAGTGATCGACATCCCCCTCACGGGCCACCCGAAGGAGGTCGCCGAGAAACTGTCCGCCTACCGCGACGCCGGAGCAAGCCACGCGATCATCGGAATCGCGGGCGGCGACTGGCGAGCCCAGGTGGATCTGCTGGCCGAGGTCCGGACCCTCCTCCGCTAGCTCAAGGCTCTTGACCGCCGACGACGGCGAGCAGCACGTCGGCGTGGCAGGCCTGATCGAGCGGACACCAGCACGCGAGATCCTTGCCGGCGAGCTCCCGCCGAGCCTGCTCCACCAGCTCAGGATGCTCCCGCAGATGAACGCGGTACAGCTCGATCACCTCCCCCCGCTCATGGACCCGCCCACCGCAAACCCGGCACCCCCGCCGTCCCACGGCGTGCGGGCTGCTGTACGGACTCGCCTTCAGGCCGGGCGCCGCCCTGCCGACGTAGACCGCCGACTTAGGCACGCGTCCGTGATACCTGTCGCCTTCGACCTTGACCCGGCGGGGCATGCGGCATCCCTCCCCCTGATGTCCTTGACCGGATCACTGCCCAGAAGAGGGCGCAACGTGCCGCGACGTACTCGGTAGCACTCACCGCAGCGGCTCCTGCGGCAGCGCCGCGCGGTCGGCGTCGCAGGCCTGAACGTCCGGCCCGGTCAAGCCCCCGTATGTGGCGATCTTGTACTCGACCGCACTGAGGGAGAGGCTCAGCTCACGGATCCGGCGGCGGATGGTGTCGCGATGTTCGATCAGCATGTCGAGCCGCTCGGGCGCCGTGTGCTCCCCGGCGTCGACGAGCGAGACGTAGTGCTGCAGGTCGCGCATCGGCATACCGGACAGCCGCATCCGGGTGAGGAACACCAGGCGCCGCACCGCTTCGGCGTCGTACACACGATGACCGTTGCTGTCACGGGCCACCTCGACCAGCCCGGCCCGCTCGTAGTAGCGCAGCGTGTGGGGCGAGATGTCGAGGAGGTCGGCGACCTCAGCGATCATCATTGACTCGGGCAGGTCGACCAGGTCGGTGACACGGTGGATCGCCTCGACCGACAGCGGGCCGTCGTCCCCGAGCCCCTCGAGGGCTCTGGTCATAAGATCGTCGGTGGCCATGACAATCAGCCTAAATCGGCCGGACCGACGCCGGGACGCCCTCGAAGTCGAGTGGCGGGCGGTCCCTGCCCACCACTCGACCTCGTCCAGGCCGCGCCGGTACGCACCCGAGATCCGCTCGACCGCCTCGCGCCCGAGCGGCACTTCGTCTGTGTGCGCGAGGGACACGATGATCTCGGCCGCCCGCACCGGGTCGCCTTCGTGGAGCCCGTCGGCCCGGGCCATGTCCGCGCGGACGGCGGCGAGCACGTCACGGCCCGGCCCGCGTTGTTGACGAGCACGTCGAGCTGACCGAAGCGGTCGAGGGTGTCCCGCACGAGGCCCGCGGCCGCAGCTGCCCATGCACGCTCGCTGAAGCGAGGTCTGTGGTCAGGTGGCGGTGGTGACCTTCCACAGGTGGCCGTCCGGGTCGCTGAAGTAGCCGAAGTAACCGCCCCACTCGGCGGCGGCCGCCGCCTTGACCACCGTGCCGCCGGCCGCCTCCGCCGCCTGCATGACCTCATCCACCGCGTCCCTGGAGTCGGCGATGAAGTGGAAGGAGACGCCGCGGAACCCGGATCCCTCCGCGGAGACGCCGGCGTCCTGTGCCGCGGCCTCCCATTCGTAGAGGGCCAGCTTCGAGGATCCCTCACCCAGGCTGCACCTGACGAAACCGGGGAAGTCCTGGTCGATCTCGCAACCCAGGCCCTCGGCATAGAACTTCTTGGCGCGCTCCACGTCCTTGACGCCGAGCATGATGACGCTCGCCTGCAGTGACACGGCTATCTCCTTGCCTTTTCGGCGGGTAGCGGCTTCGGCTTGCTCGTTCGTCGGACTTCTGCACGTCATCCATGTCGGGCTGGTCCTGTCGTCGCAGCGGCCGCCCGAGTCAGTGGGAGGGGAAGTCCGAGTGGATCGTCATGCCGATGCCCGTCACGCTATTGCGGCCGCTGGATCCGCGCTTCTTCATTCCTGCTCCGTTCGGGGCGTTGAGCGTGGAACGCACCACTGTGCGATGAATGTCCCCTCGATGGTCGGATGTCTACGTTTGCGTGTCCAGTCGGCGAATACTGCATGTCAGACCTTTTGTCATGACGGCTGACTGGCCCAAGATCGGGACCGAGCGGAACCTCATCGCTCAAGCCTGAAGGGGAATGATGAAGAAACTGATCAAGACGGCCGTGGTCGGCATCGGCGTGGCAGCTGCGAGCTTCGCTCTCGCGCAGCCGGCATCGGCCGCCTCGTTCACCTGGAACGTCGGCGACGGCGTCGTCACCTACAACGACGGCACGGACTCCATCTGCGCCGACGCGTACACCGGCGAGGGCTATCGCGAGGTGACGGTGACGCTGGTTCCGGTCAACGGGGGAGGTCCCTCCTACACCTGGACGGACAACAGCAACTCCGGGAGCCCCACGTGCCGGAGCCTGGCCACCGCTTACGAGGACACCTATTACCGCGCCACGGTCAAGACCTACTGGGGCGAGCGGGACACCACCGTGAGCCGCGGTAGCAAGTACTTCTACAGCTGATCGCGCGGGCGACGGCGCGAAAGCGCGTCGTCGCCCCACCCTCCTGGCGCCGGGCGAGGGATCATGGCCGCATGAGCGACAACACCCGGCGACCACCCTCGGCCGGTAAGTGAACCAGCCGGCCCTGTCGATCATGTGAGCCAGATGACGGTCGAGCGGGCCAGTCAGATGTTGTGGGTGACCTCAGTGCCGGATCAGGCCGCCGACCGGGACGGGAGCGACGTGGCCGGTTGCCGGAAGGGTCTGTGCCAGTGCGAGGCCGATGTCGACCAGGGATGACCGGCGCAGGCGAGCGACGTCGGGGGTCGGGGTCCAGACCGATTCGGCGATTTCGCCGTTCGGCTCAGGACGAAGTCGCCCGCCGGTGATGCGGACCCGGTAGAAGATGCCGACATTCTGGTGCTCGACTCCCGCGCGCGCGGCGGCCGCGGGGATCACCCTGGAGTCCACGCCCAGCAGGCGTTCGACCACCGCGTCACAGCCGGTCTCCTCAGCGACCTCCCGGATCACCGCGTCGAACGGATCCTCCCCGTGCTCGACCCTACCGCCCGGAAGAGTCCAGTCACTCTCGCCCTCCGGTGGTACATGACGGGCAAGCAGCACCCGCCCGTCCTCGATGCACACGGCGTACGCCGCCAGCCGGAAACTCACCCCCGCACCTCCCCGCCGGACCCTATCCCAACGTCCAAGATCCGCACATCCCGTCGGGAGAGCTGCTCAGCCAGGGCGTACAGTCCGCGATGCTCGGCCCCGTCTACTGAGCCGGCTTGGCCTCCTCAGCCGTCCCTGCCTGACCACCGCAGAACACCTCCTTGACGAGCCCGTCCAGCATCTTCGGATAATCCTTGGCGATGTCGACTGCGGCGTCGCCGGCGGTCAGCGAGGCGGTCAGGGTCTTGCTGCCGTCGGGCGAGCTGTACATCAGCGCCGCGTAACCCCCCGGAGGGCTGCCGTTGTGGTTGAAGATGGTGCCGACGCAGTCCGGGCCCGTGTCCTGCACGAACATCCCGAGGCCGTAGCGGCCGTAGAGGGTGTCGCTCTTCGGGTGCGACTTGCGCATCTCGGCCAGCAGCTCGGCCGGCAGGAGCTTGCCACCGTTCAGCGCGGAGAAGAACGTGTGGAGATCCTGTGTGGTCGAGATCATGTCACCGGCGCCGGCCAGGAGGGAGAGGTTCTGGCGGGAGACGTCGACCACCTTCCACTGGCCGGCGTCCTGGTAGCGGTAGTAGCCGTGGGCGTGCGGCCCGGGCAGCTGCGTCCGGTTGCCCGGCACCACGGTGCCCCGTAGCCCGAGCGGCCCCAGGATCCGCCGCTTCATCTCCTTGTCGAGCGAGCGGCCGGTGACCTTCTCGATCAGCAGCTGCGCCAGCGTGTAGTTGGTGTTGGCGTAGCTCCAGCCCGTCCCCGGCTCAAACCGCGTCGGCTTGGACAACGCAAACCACACCAGTTCCTTCGGCCGGTAGGAGCGGAACCGGTTGTCCAGCCACTCGTTGCCCGTCGCGGGGAGCCCCGGCACCCACGTCCCGTCGGGGTCGAGGTCGCCGGTGTAGTTGAACACCCCGCTGGTGTGCTGCAGCAGCATCCGCACCGTGATCCGCTCGTCCAGCCCGAACTCGGGCAGGTACCCGGCCACCACATCGTCCAGCCCGAGCCTGCCCTCGGCCACCAGCTGCAGCACCACGGTCGCGACGAAGGTCTTGGTGACGCTGCCCACCCAGAACCGCCCGTTCGTCGGCGGCTTCGCGCTCGCGCCCAGCTTGCGCGCCCCGGCGCTGCCGACCCACTCGCCCCGCTCATCGTTCACACGCACCTGCACCCCGAGGAAACCGGCATCGACGAACGCCTGTATGGCCTTCTGCAGCTCCGGTCGATTCTGCCCGGCAGCGGCCTTCGGTACGGCCACGCTGCTGTCCGCGGTGGCCATCCCGGGTGTGGCCGCCCCGGCCAGCAGCGCGGCCGCCAGCGCCGTAACCGCCACTCGCCGGAAGACCTTGGTCGCCGTGATCGCTGGTGGGGATGGGGTTTTCATGGTTCCTCGTTTCTGGTGGCGCGCCCGGGCGGAGATCTCGCCGAGCAACTCGGGTCGATGGGTATGGGGGCCGGGTGGTAGGCAGGCGGCTGCTTTCCCGGCAGCTCGCGTAGCGGCGCGTCCCTGGCGCGCGCGGACGTCGTGCAGACAGTCGATGCTCGGCTCCGGCACGATGAGCAGCTCGCTCAGCCCTGTCTACTGAGCCGGCTCGGCCGCGTCAGCCAGCCCGGCCTGCCCGCCGCCGAACACTTCCCCTACGAGCCTCTGCGTCGCCTCCTGGAACGGGCCGCTCATGGACAGGTCGGCGTCGTCGACATAGTTCAGCGAGGCGGTGAGCGTCTTGCTGCCGTCGGGCGTGCTGTACATCAACCCCGCGTGGCCGGTGATGCCGCCGTTGTGGGTGATGACCTTGCCGCCGCCCGGCACGTCCTGCACGAACACCCCCAGGCCGTAGCCCGCCTTCGATTCCGGCGTGCACATCTCGGCCAGCAGCTCGGCCGGCAGCAGCCTGCCACCCACCAACGCGGAGATGAACGTGGCCAGGTCGGCGGTGGTCGAGATCATGTCACCGCCGGTCGAGATCCAGGACGGGTTCTGGCGGGTGACGTCGACCACCTTCTCCTGGCCGTCCTCCTCATACCGGTAGTAGGCGTGGGCGTGCGGCGTGGGAACGTCCGTCGAGGTGTCCGGCACCACCGTGCCCGACAGGGCGAGCGGCCCCAGGATCAGCCGCTGCATCTCCTCGCCCAGCGAGCGGCCGGTGACCTTCTCGACCAGCAGCCGGGCCAGCACGTAGTTGGTGTTGGCGTAGCTCCAGTCGGTGCCCGGCTCGAACTTCGCCGGCTTGGACAGCGCCAGCCGGACCAGCTCTTCGGGTCGGTAGGTGCGGAACCGGCCCTCCACCCACTCCTTGCCCTGATAGACGATCCCCGGCACGAACTCGGGGTAGTAATCGCCGGTGAAGTTGAACACCCCGCTGGTGTGCTGCAGCAGCATCCGCACCGTGATCCGTTCGTCCAGCCCGAACTCGGGCAGGTAGCCGGCCACCACATCGTCCAGCCCGAGCCTGCCCTCGGCCACCAGCTGCAGCACCACGGTGGCGGTGAAGGTCTTGGTGTTGCTGCCGATACGGAAGTGCCCGTTCGCCGGTGGCTCTTCGGTCCCGCCGAACTCGCCCACCCCGGCGCTGCCGACCCACTCGCCCCGCTCATCGCGTACGCGCAGCGTCACCCCGACGAAACCGGAATCGACCATCTCCTGAATGATCTTCTGCAGCTCCGGGCGATCCTGCCCGGCAGTGGCCTGCGGCACGGCCACACCGCTGTCCGGGGTGGCCACCCCGGGCGTGGCCGAAGCGGCGTCGAGGGCTTCGGTGATCTTGCGGGCCATCTCCGCCATGGTGGGGCTGGGCTCGCCCTGGTGGGTCCGGGTGGCTGCGTCGATGGCGATGATGACGGTGCTGCGGAAGTTGCCGGCCTCGGCCGGAGCCTGCTCCTTGAGCAGGCTCATGGCCGCGGTCAGGGCCGGCAGCACGGTGTCGGCGAGTTCGGCCACGGACTTGCCGTTCAGCTTCGCGCCCTTGGGCTTCTTGGCGAGCACGTGCCCGACCAGGCCGGTCGCGGAGGTCAGGGCGATGGAGCCCTCGGTGCCGGCCCTGTGGGCCGAGCCGGCGGCACCGGCGGCGGACATCAGCGAGACGGCGCCCCATGCGGCGGTCCACAGGGTGATCTTGTCCTGGTCGGTGAGGGTGATGGACATGGTTGTGCGCTCCTTTGAATCGGACGGATGTGGAATGCGGTCCTGTGGGTGCCCGGGGTATCTCGGTTGCTCAGGTCGGGTCGCCCGACGGGATCTCACCGTCGGGCGACCCGGCCTTGGTAAACAGGCCAGGACCAGACCTCGCCGGAAATGTCGCCGGTTCGGCCGCCAGGGGCCGGCCGTTGGGTGCCGTGGGTTGAGGGCGGGCGTACCGGGACGGGGGCTCGGGGTCAGTCGTCGATTGCCTGGTAGAGCGTGGTCCAGAAGTCGTGGATGAGCCGCATCGAATCCGGGGTGGACGCCCCGACCTGGGTGAGCAGGATCCCGGTGAGCTGGTTGCCGGGGTCGGCGTAGGTCGCCGTGCCGCTTCCGCCGTCCCAGCCGAACTGGCCGATGGGCGCGTAGTCGCCGCGGTAGGTGCGCACCGCCATCCCGAAACCCCAGCCGCCGTGCTGCCCTTGGCCGTGCGAGATATGGACGTTGCCGACGGCCATGGCGTGCCGGGCGGCTTGCTGCTCGGGCGTGAGGCGGTTGGTGGTCATCAACTGGACGGCGGGCCGGGACAGGATCCGCTCGCTGCCGTGCATCCCGCCATTGAGCAGCATCCGGAAGTAGGCGTGGTAGTCGTCGGCGGTGGAGACCAGCCCGCCGCCGCCGCCCTGGAACGCCGGAGGCTCGCTCCAGCGTCCCCCCTTGGCCTCGTCCCACACGAGGAACTCGCCGGTCTGCGGGTCGGGGGCATACAGGGTCGGCAGCCGGTCGATCTGGTCGGCGGGCACGTGGAAACCGGTGTCGGTCATGCCCAGCGGCTCGAAGATGCGCTCACGCAGGAACTCCTCGAACGACTGGCCCGTGACCCTGGCCACCAGCACGCCGAGGAGATCGTTGCTGATGTGGTACTGCCAGCGCTCCCCGGGCTGGTGCATCAGCGGAAGCGCGCCCAGGCGGCGCATCCACTCATCCGGCTCGGGCATCGGCTCCGGCAGGTTGGGTGTGAGCCCCTGCTCGAAGACCGCGTTCATGATCGGGGTGCCCAGTGCCGTCATGTCCATGCCGAGCCCGAACGTGGAGGTCAGCACGTCCCGTACGGTGATCGGCCGCCGCGCCGGCACGGTGTCGTCCAACGGGCCGTCGATCCGCTTCAGCACCCGCCGGTCGGCGAGTTCGGGCAGCCACGGCTCCACCGGGTCATCCAGCCGCAGCCGGCACTCATCCAGCAACACCATCGCCGCCGCCATCGAAACCGGCTTCGACGTGGAGGCCATCCGGAAGATCGTGTCCCGGCGCATCGGCGCGCCACCGTCATGGCGCATCGTCCCGACCGCTTCGACGTGCGTCTGGCCGCCCCGGCTGACCAGGGCGACAAGCCCCGGGATCTTCCCGGACTCGACATGCCGTACCAGCACCCCGCGCAGCCTGCGCAGCCCTGCTTCGGAGAAGCCGCTGTTGCCTTTTTCCATCATGAATCTCCTTGCCTACAGTGTTCGATCTTGCGAGACCCGCCCCGGCGGGGCGCTCATGGTTTCGATGAGCGACCCACGAGCGTCGGAGGTGAGCTCGGCGTGGTCACGGCATCTACCGTCGCCGACCGCTCTGATACCGGGCCGTCGCCGTGCTGACGCGACCGCTGACACGGCGGCGCATGGTCGGCGGTGAGCCGGTACCGGTACCGGTGAAAGACACGAGCGGTTCGGCCGGTCGGGAGTCAGCCCGAGATCGGGGAAATCCCCTCGATGAGCTGGATCGCCACGCCGTTGGGGTCGGTGAGCTGCATCAGCAGCTCGCCCCACGGCTCCCTCCGGAGCGGGATGGTGATGATGGCGCCTTCACTGCGCAACCGCTCGTACTCGGCGGCGAGGCCGGTGACCGTGAACACCACGATTACCTCCGCCAGTCCCTGTCCCGGTTGCCACCGCTCGAGATCGCGCTCCACCAGGACCAGGTCAACGGCCGCGTCGTCACGGCCCAGCGCGATGAACTCCTCGCCGACCAGGACTTCTCGGAAACCGAGATGACTGGTGAAGAACCGGCTGGAAGCGGCCGGGTCTGCGACGGTCAGGGATACAGCGGAATTGACGATGTTCATGCCGCAGCGCCAGAGAAGGGCATATCCCGATTTACCTCCCGACGGGCGTGTTCTTTGGACGCACCACGCGCGCGAAGGGCCGCCAACCGGGCCCGCTCCAGGCTCTGCGTCAACCCCTGATGCAGCTGGCGTAGGTCGTCGCGGAGCTGCTCGCCCACCGGCGTGAGTCGTACATTGCGGCTGTCGCGAGCGAAGAGCTCGACACCGATGGCCCGTTCCTGCTTCTTGAGCGCCTTGCTGACCGCCGCCACGGAGACGTGCAGCCGCTCAGCGGTCCGGCCGAAGTGCAGCTCCTCGGCAAGGGTCGGAAAGATTCTCGATGTCCCGTAGCTCCATGCGGCTCCCGTCCCTCGATCCCTTGTCGAGATCGCTCACTGCGGGCGCAGTATGACATGTCAGGTCATTGGAGTGAGCTCCAAGCGTCCTCGCGGGAAACAGCCGTCCTGGGTGCAGAACTTCAGCAAGATCGCAAACCCGAGGCGCGTGGTGCCGCGCGTGTTCGTCATCGCCGACCAAGCTCGGTGAGGGAGAAGCCGTAGCCGTCCTCGCTGCTGTACGCCCACGCAAAAGGCCCTCCCGGATTCTCCGAGAGGGCCTTGAACTGGGAGCCGCCTTGGGGATTCGAACCCCAGACCCCTTCATTACGAGTGAAGTGCTCTGGCCGACTGAGCTAAGGCGGCGGGTGCCGTACGGCGTGAAAGAGTCTACAGGAGCCCGAGGGGTTCTCGCTCCCATCGATCACCTCATACCCCGGCAGACCGTACGCCCGGCCTACCTCGACTCCCCTCCCGGCTCCCCTCCGTACGTCGAGTCGTACGCCTTCCGCGGCGCGCACACGCTCGCCTTCGAGCACGCGCACCGCCGCCCGCCGTCGTTCAGCCGCACCACCACCGAGTCGGACGGCACGTTGTGGCCCACCACGGTGCCGGCCCCCTGCGGGGTCTCCACGCTCGCCCCCACCCGGGGAGCCGACGCCCGGAACTCCTGGTAGAGCGGGTGCTCATACTTCAGGCAGCACATGAGCCGCCCGCACGCCCCCGCGATCCGCAACGGATTGACCGGAAGGTCCTGGTCCTTGGCCATCCGCACCGACACCGGCTCGAAGTCCTTCAGGAACGTGGCGCAGCACAGGTCACGACCGCAGGGACCGATGCCGCCCTGCAGCCGCGCCTCGTCCCTCGGACCGATCTGCCGCAGCTCGACGCGGGCCCGGAGGTTGCGGGCCAGGTCGCGGACGAGGGCGCGGAAATCCACGCGGTGCGGCGCCGAGAAATAGACCGTGTAGATGTTGTCCTGGTCGAGGTAGTCGACCCCGACCACCTTCATCGGCAGCGTGTGCCGTTTGATGAGGCGTTTCGACACGCTCCGGGCCTCGGCCCTGCGACGCTTGTTGGACTCGTCGCGGGCGAGGTGTTCCTCGCCCGCGAGTCCCGCGCACACCGGCAGCCCGTCGATGTCCTCGCTCGTGTATTGCGGCGCCCACACGCACTCCGCCACCTCAGGACCGGAGTCCGTCGGCACGAGCACCTTGTCACCCACTTTCGGGCTGTGCTCGCCGGGGTCGAGGTAGTAGAGCCTCCCGTAGCGGGTGAAGCTCACGGCCATGATCATTCCCATGGGCTCGAGCTCGCCTCCTGACGGCCTAGGGGGTTCTTGCGGCCTTCGTTGCCACATTACGTGGGTCTGCGCGATGGAGGTCAGGGGTGACGGGTGGGATATTGGCCGAGATCACTTGCGTGCCGGGCAGACCTTGTTGTCCGGCGGGAACAATCCGTAACGCTCGCTCAGCTGGGCCTTGACGTCCAGACACGTGTGGTAGGTGACCTGGCTCACCCCTGGTTGCCGCTTCAGCTCGCCGACCACCTCGGCCCACTTGGACTCCCGCTTGAGCACCAATCTGAACGATTCCGGCATGTCCTCCACTCTGGTCGCCTCGATAAGCGCCTTGTTGTCGCTGTACGCGTGCCGGAAGTTCTCGTATGCCGTCTTCTGGTCCTCGAAGAAGTACGACCGAACCTCGGGCATGCCCTCGATCAGTTCTCTGATGGCCTTCCTCTGGGCATTCGTCACCGCCTTGCCGCGGCAGGCCGGCATCGCCGATCCCTTGCTGCAGAGGAAGGCGCTGATGTGGGCCTTCCACGACGGGGTGGGTTTGGTGGGAGCCTTCTCCCCTACGCTCCGGATCCCGGGCATCCCGCCCAGCTCCTGCACCACCTTCCGCGGGTCGGCTCCTTCCACCAGCTTCAGCCTGAACGACGGCGGCATGTCGGTGACCTTGACCGAATCCAGCAGCGTCTTGTTGTCTGCGTACTCGATCCTGAACTCAGCGTATGCCGACGCCTGGTTGACGAAGAAGACCTCTTTGACCTGCGGAAGCCCTGTCACCTTCCGCTCGATCGCCATCACTTCGTCACGGGTGACGTTCTTTCCCCGGCAGCTCCGTTTCGGCGCCGACTTCGTACAGAGAAAAACGGCCATCTCCACCTCGCCGCTCTGAGTCGGCTCAGGATCCGTGGCCACCACCCGGTCCACGCCCTGATGTCCGCCGAGCCCCACGGCCGTCGCCGCCCCCGCGAACACCACGGCCACCGCCACGGCCACCAGCCGGAAATCCACTCCGAACCGCCGCCGCTCCGGCGCACGCAGCGGCCTGAGCGTGCCGGGGTCGATCGTCGCGCCCGCCTCGAGGAGGGCTTCGCGCAGTCTGTCTTCCACCGGGCTGTTCATGAACCCTCCCCTAGGGCTCGGCCGAGGGCGGCCAGCCCTCGTGCGATCGTGGACCTGACCGTGCCGGCGCCGATCCCCATGGTGTCGGCGATCTCCTGGTCGGTCAGGTCGAGGTAGTAGCGAAGGATCAGCGCCTCGCGCTGCCTGCGTGGCAGCCGCCGCAGGGCGAGCAGCACCTCGCGCCGCTCCTCCCCCACGAGTGCGGCGCTCTCCGCCGACCAGACGGGCGGCTCGTACGGCACCGCGCGCCGGAACACCGTCGCCCGCCTGCGCAGCACCGACCGGCACCCGTTGAGCACCGCCGAACGCACATAGGCCAGGGCCTTGTCGCCGTCGCGCAGTCGCCCCCAGCCGGCGTGGGTGCGGGCGAACGCCTCCTGCACGACGTCCTCGGCGGTCGCCCGATCACCGACCATGATCAGAGCGAGCCGTACGAGGCCCACGTGATGCTCGGCGAAGATCGCCGCCACGTCGACCCGCTGCCGCGTCAGCGCCTCTTCTTGGGTGAGTAGTTCGACTTCCACGTAACAGAGACGCCCGGCGGCCTCCTCTGCTGCTTCCGTCACCGGGTCATCTTCCACCGACCGCCACGGGCCGGCGCCTGGATTCCGCCTATCCCGCGCCCGGCCTGCAGGCCTTGCGCTCGAGGGCGCCGGTGCCGGGCACGTCGCTGAACCCGTATTCCGCGACCAGCTTCACCTTGGTCTCGGAGCATCTCCGGTTGTGCACCTGGCCCACGCCCGGCATCCGCGCCAGCCTGCCGGTCACGGTGTTCCAATCGGCCTCGTGCCGCAGCGTCAGCCGGTACGACTCCGGCATGTCCGTGACCTTGACGGCGGCGACGAGTTCCTTGTTGTGGGACTGGTCCTCGACGAAATTCCGATACGCCGTCTTCTGGTCCTCGAAGACGTACGACATGACCGCAGGATCCCCGTCGAGCGTCGCGACGATCGGCTTCTTCTCACGGAACGTCGCCGCCTTCTTGCTCGCCCTGCCTCGGCCGGACGTGCAGGCAGGCATTTCCGAGCCTGCCACGCAGAGGAAGATGCTCGCGTCCCAGTCCGACCACATGGGCGAAAGGTCGCCATAGACCTCGGCCAAGTCCTCGACGGCGCCCACACCGGGCCGGTCTAGAAGGGCAACTACCACCTTGTCCCGGTCGGTCCCTTGCTTCACCCGCAGGTGGAACGACTCGGGCAGGTCCTTGGCCTTGACCGCCTTCAGCAGCGGCCGGTTGGCGGCGAAGTAGCGGCGGAAGTTCTTGTACATGGCGGTGCGGTCGAGGAACTGGACTCCGGCCGACTCCGGCATGGCCTCCAGATATGTGTGGAGCGCCTGCTTCTGTTTCTCGGTGGCGGCCCGCTTGCGGCAGCCGTACGAGGCCGGCGTGCACAGGAAGACCACGATCTCCCGCTCGTCATCGGCCCGGCTCTCCGCCGCGGACACCGGAGGGGCCGTGGCGGCCACCGCGGGGTCCGGTCCGGCCACGACGACCGACGCCGAGAGCCCCACCACGCAGGCCGCCGTCCCGCTCCATAACCACGGCCGCCGGGAACGCACGCCGGCCTTCGGCACTCCGCCGTCCTTGACCACCCTGTTCACGAGCCCTTCCGCCTGTCTGCCGAGGTCAGCCGCGCAACGCCAGCATCATCGCCTCGACCGCGATCTGCGGGTTGACGTTGGCCGCCAACCGTTCCCTGCACTGCATGATCGCATCGATCCGCCGCAGCGTTTCTTCTGGTGTCGACCGTTTGGCCAGCTGATCGAGATCGAAGCGGATGTCGTCGTTGGCCAGCTCGACCGAAGCCCCGAGCTGCATGGCCAGGACGTCCCGATAGAACGACACCAGCTCCAGCAACGCCGAGTCCAGCGAGTCGCGCTTGATCCGCGTGGCCCGCGACTTCTGCCGGTCCTCCAACTCCTTCAGCGCGCCGGCCCCGCCTCGCACCAGGCCCCGATTGAGCCCCTTGCCCGTGGAGCCCTCGCCGTAGAGCTTGCGCAGCTCGGCGGTCTCGTTCTCGTTGAGCGCGGCCGTGGCCGCGGCCGCCTCCTCCTCCGCCGTCTTCACCAGGCGCTCGGCCGCGGACACGCACTCGCCCACACCCGTGAGCGTGCGTGGGATGCTCAGCACGGCCTCGCGGCGCTGTCTGGCACCCTCGTCGAGGGCCAGCGCCCGCGCCCTGCTCAGGTGTCCCTGAGCGGCCCTGGCGGCGAACGTGGCCGTCTCCCAGGGCACGCTGTCGCGCGTGGCCAGCACATGGGCCACCGCCTCCGTGCTCGGAGTGGTCAGGGTGACCAGCCGGCAGCGCGACCTGATGGTGATCATGAGGTCGTCGGGGGCGGGTGCGCACAACAGCCACACCGTACGGGGAGGCGGCTCCTCGATGGCCTTGAGCAGGGCGTTCGCGGCCGACTCCGTGGCCCGGTCGGCGTCCTCGAAAAGGATCACCCGCCACCGGCCCTGCGTGGGCGCCCCGGCCGCGCGCAGGATGAGCTCGCGGGTCTGCTTGACGCTGTAGGACAGGCCCTCCGGGCGTACGGACTCCAGGTCGGGGTGTGAGCCGATGAGCACCTGATGGCACTGGTCGCAGTGGCCGCAGCCGCCGTCGGGGCACAGCAGCGCCGCGGCGAAGGCGCGGGCTGCGTACTCACGTCCGGAGCCGGGCGGGCCGGTGAACAGCCAGGCATGGGTCATGCCCGCGCCACGCCCGCCCTCGACGACCTCTCTGGCGGCCGCCGCGGCCCGAGAGAGCACGGCGATCGCATTGTCCTGCCCGACGAGGTCATCGAAAACCGTCACGTCGTAAGGGTATGAACTGTCGCCGGCGCTCGCGATGCGAACCTGTGGTCACCCGAAGAACTTTGGTTCTCTGAGCCGACCGCCTGCGACTAAAGGTAGCCACATGGTGATGTTCAGTCACAGCCGGGTGTCCGACTGGCGCCTGGCCCCGCCCCTATGGTGTCCGCACCAACGGGACAGCGTCCGGCGGGGCTGTGGCCCAAGAGCCGCACTCCCTCCAGGGATGCGGAGTCAGGCCCCGATAATGCGGTTCTCAGCCACGGTCCGCCCGGCTCGCCGGACGAAGAGGCTAGTTGCACGTCGGCGCGCGCGGCCGCACACGCAATGACCGAGCGGCAGGCACGGGCCCGCGTTCAGTCGCGGATGGCCGGCATCGTGCCCGTGGCGTCCTCCGACTCGTGCGGCACCGGATCGGGCAGCAGGTCGCGGATGCGGTCCTGGATCTGCCGGGTGATCGCCTCGAGCGGCTGAGTGCCGTCCACCACCAGGTAGCGCTCGGGCGCGGCGGCCGCCAGCGCGCGGAACTCCCTGCGCACCCGCTCATGGAACTCCAGCGGCTCGGCCTCGATCCGGTCCACCGCCCCGCCCAGCCGGGTCAGCCCCACCTGGGGCGGCGTGTCGATGAGCACGGTCAGATGCGGCACCAGCCCGCCCGTGGCCCATGCGTTGATCTTGGACACGTCCTCGGGGTCGAGCGCCCGCCCGGCGCCCTGGTAGGCCAGCGAGGAGTCCACGTAGCGGTCAGTGATCACCAGTGAGCCGCGGTAGAGCGCCGGCCTGATCACCTTCTCGACGTGCTCGGCACGGTCGGCGGCGTACAGCAGCGCCTCAGAGCGTGCCGAC
Source organism: Nonomuraea sp. SYSU D8015 (assembly GCF_008065375.1). Lineage (GTDB taxonomy): Bacteria > Actinomycetota > Actinomycetes > Streptosporangiales > Streptosporangiaceae > Nonomuraea. Next base: position 927,214 of record NZ_VJYI01000002.1, on the reverse strand, counting down.
AGCCCGCGCTCGGCCGCGTCGAGCAGGATGGCCCGCAGCCGCATGCCGACCTTGGTCGAGCCCGGCTCGCGCGTCTGCACGACGTCGTATCCCTGGTCGCGCAGCCAGATCGCGATCAGCCGGGACTGGGTCGTCTTGCCCGACCCCTCGCCGCCCTCGAACGCCACGAACAGCCCCGGCACGTGCTCGGCCGCCTCGGTCGGGAACCGCTCGCCGCGCACCGCCGCGATGAGGTCGGCCGCCAGAGGGACGCCCTTCCTGTCGTCCATGTGGCGCAGGGCGAGCAGACCGACGGTCATGGCGAGCACCCCGCCGATCACCAGCACCAGGTTGGCCCCGTCGAACTGGTAACCGAAGGTGCCCAGGGCCAGCTCATGCGAGCCGAACAGCGCCGCCAGAGGGCTGGCCACGGCGACCACCAGCAGCAGCGTCACACGTGCCGTCGACTGCAGGAACGAGAACGTACGGCCCCGCAGCCCGTCCTCGACCTCCAGGCCGATCAGCGTGTAGCCGATGATCCAGGCGATCCCCGCGCAGCCGCCGAGCAGGACGGTCAGCATGACCACGATCACCAGGTTGTGCACCAGCGCGATCGCCACCAGCACCAGGCCGGCGACCGTGATCGCCAGCCCGAACAGCCGACGCCGGGACAGCTCGCGCAGCAGCCGGAGCCCGAAGAACATGCCCAGCGCCATGCCGACGAAGACGGCGGCGAACACGACGCCGTACGCCGCGTCGCCGCCCCCGAGCGTGCCCACGTAGATCCTCGCCACGCCCACCACGGCCCCGCCGGCGGCGAACGCCCCCAGCATGCCGATGATCAGGCCCCGCACCATCCGGTTGCCGCCGACGAACCGCCAGCCCTCGACGATCTGCTTGAGCACGGAGGGCGTGGAGATCGTGCCGTCCCGCTTGGGGATGTCGCGCAACGTGAAGATCAGGAACGCCGACACGAGGTAGGCGCAGGCGTTGACGACGAGCGCGAGCCCGGTGCCGTCGCGGTCGGCCAGGACCGGCACGAGGCCCTTGAGCAGATCGCCGACCACGGACAGCGCCGCGAACAGCATGGCCGCGACCGGCGCGCTGCCGTACGTGACCAGCAGGTTGAGCCGGTTGGCCGACTCCAGCTGCTCCTTCGGCACCAAGTTGGGCACCGTGGCGTCCTTGGCCGGGACCCAGAACAGGTTGACGCACTCGACCAGGACGGTCGCGATGATGATCCACTGATAGCTGTCGACGAACGGGATGGACAGCACCACGGCGAACCTGGCCAGGTCGGCCGCGAACATCGTCAGCCGCCGGTCGAACCGGTCGGCGAACACGCCGGCGAGCGGCCCGAGCAGCACGGCCGGGAGCATCTTGGCGATGAAGACGCCGCCGACGGCCAGGGATTGCAGACGGTAGTCGTCCTGCGGGGCGAGGTTGGCCGCCAGAGCGGTCAGCGCGAGGATGTTGAGCCAGTCACCCAGACTGCACACCGACATGGCCGTCCAGAGCCGTCTGAACGGCGCATTGGCCAGCACGTGAGTAGGGCGGCGTCGGCCAGGGGCAGTCATGGTTTCAGGCTATCCAGGTGTCGGTCAGAAGCGGTCGGACAAGAGACGTGCCGGATATTCCCGGCGACTCGTGGCCGAGAGTATTACGTCCCCGACCCCGCGCGCAGGTTACACACCTCGAATAGGTCCCCGAAAACATCATCAATTGATAACTCCGGCCCCATGTCGAGCTTCTTCCACCAATGCCCCCCACTCCGCACGTATATCGGGTGGTAGGTCCAGATCGTCCCAGAGTTCGGCGAGCAGCACGCCGTCGACGTGGTCGAGCAGCTCCTGCGGGCTTCCTTCGCGCAGCAGCAGCGAGTATGCCGCCCGCCGCTCCTCCCGGTCGGCCAGGTCGTAGACCCGGTCGCGGAGCCGCGCCGCCCCCAGCGCCGCGGTGACCGGCAGCCGCCACAGCCGGCCCGGCACATGAAAAGGCCGCTCGCCCCGAGCGGCGAACTCCACCTTCGGCTCCAGCACCAACCGGAACCCGGCCGCGTCGAGGATGCGCCCCGCGGTCTCGAGCGTCGGCGACTTCCTGCCGTGCTCATAGGCCGACAGTGTGGTCCTGGAGGTGCCGCTCACGCTGGCCAGCGCCTTCTGGTTCATGCTCGCGGCGTGCCGGGCCTGCTTGAACAGCAGCCCGCCGCGTTTGGCCCAGACGGCCACGTCGGACGCCAGCGCCGCCTCCATCGGCGAAGAAGCCATGCCCACCTCCGAGATGTATCCCAGCGGATACTACGGCACGATGGCGTCTCGTGACCACTGTATTACGCTAAGTCAACTCCAGCATCGTGATCTCCGGCGGGGCCCCGACGCGCACCGGCGGCCCCCAGAATCCGGCGCCCCTGGTGACGTAGACCTGCACCCCGTCGACAGTGGCCAGGCCCGACACCACCGGCTGCTGCAACCCCACGACCAGGTTGAACGGCGCCATCTGCCCGCCGTGCGTGTGCCCGGACAGCTGCAGGTCGACCCCGTGTCGCGCGGCCTGGTCCACGAGGACCGGCTGGTGCGCGAGCAGCACCGTGGAGCGGCTGGTGTCGCGGTTGCCGAGCGCCTTGTCGAAGTCGGGGCCGTCGCCCTGGGAGACGCCGTTGAGGTCGTTCACGCCGGCCAGGTCGAGCACGGCGCCCTGGTGCCTGATCTCCACGCGCTCGTTTCGCAGCGGGCGGACGCCGAGCTCCCCGAGCTCCTCGATCCACTCGGCGAAGCCGTTCGGGGAGAAGTATTCGTGATTGCCCGTCACGAAATATGCCCCATATCGGGACTCGAGGCTCTTCAGCGGCTGCGCCAGCGCGCCCAACTCGGCGACCGACCCGTCCACCAGGTCGCCCACGATCGCCACGACGTCGGCCTCGAGCCCGTTGATCATACGGACGATGCGCTCGGTGTGTGCCTTGCCCGTGAGCGGCCCGAGGTGGATGTCGCTCACCACGGCGAACCGCAGCCCGCCGAGCCGCGGATCCAGCTTGGGCAGCCTGACCCCGACCCGCTCGATCACGGGATCGCCCAGGGCGCTCGCCACGCCGTACCCGACCGCGCCCAGCGCCCCCGCCCCGGCGATGGCCGCCGTGGTGCGCCCCAGGAAGAGGCGCCTGCTCATGGGCGCCGCCTCGGCCTTCGCCGGCGAGCCCCGTTCCTCGTCCTCGGTGGGCGGCGGCCCGCCCGCCAGCACCGCGACGGGCTCCGGCTCCGGCGTGACCACGCGTTTCCGGTCGGCCCGGCGCAGGAACAACGCGGCCACGGCACGCGGAATCTCCAGCGCGACGAGCAGGATGAACAGGTAGAACATCAACGCGAACCAGAGGTAGCCCGGCCAGGCCAGCCAGTGGCCGAGCTCCATCCGCGTGCTGACGAACGTGGCCACGACGAGGCCGACGAGACCCACCACACCCCAGGTCAGCGCCTTGCGCAGTCGCCCGGGGGCGGTGGTGGAGCGCACCAGCCGGTGCCACAGGTAATAGTGCGCCAGCAGGATCACGCCGACGAAGATCAGGACCACCACGTATTCGATGCTACGTCCGGCGACCGCGCGTAGCGGCCACCGGAGCCTCCGAGGCCATCACACCCGGCCGCCGCAGCTCCCGAGGCGCCACGCCCGGCCGCCGGAGCCTCCGAGGCGGTCACGACCTGCCGCCACCGGTTACGACGACTTGGCCGCCGGCTTCTTGGCGGGCGCCTTCTTCGCCGGCGCCTTCCTGGTGGTCTTCTTCGGTGCGGGCGCCCGCTCACGCCGCTCGGCCAGCAGCTCGGCGGCCCGCTCTGTCGTGATGTCCTCGACCGTGTCGCCCTTGCGCAGCGAGGCGTTCGTCTCGCCGTCGGTCACGTACGGCCCGAACCGCCCCTCCTTCACCACGATGGGATTCTTGGAGTTGGGGTCATTGCCCAGCTCACGCAGCGGCGCCGCGGCCGCGGCCCGCCCCCGCCCGCGCTGCTTGGGCTGCGCGAACAGCTCCTTGGCCTGCTCGATCGTGACCGTCAGCAGGTCGTCCTCGGAGGCCAGCGAGCGCGAGTCGGACCCCTTCTTCAGGTATGGGCCGAACCTGCCGTTGTGCGCGACGACCTCCTCGCCCTCCAGCTCGCCCACGACCCTCGGGATCGACAGCAGCCTGAGCGCGTCCTCCAGCGTGATCGTGTCCAGCGACATGGTCTTGAACAGCGAGCTCGTACGGGGCTTCGGCGCGTCGGCCTTCTTCGTCCGCCGCTTCGGCGCCTCGTCCTCGGCGGGCTCGGGAAGGATCTCGGTCACGTACGGCCCGTAGCGGCCGTCCTTGGCCACGATCATGTGCCCGGTCACGGGGTCGTGCCCCAGCTCCCGGTCGCCCGAGGGCCGCGAGAACAGCTCCTCGGCCTTCTCCGCCGTCAGCTCGTCGGGCGTCATGTCCTCGGGAACGTTGACCCGGGCACCGTTCCTGTCCAGGTATGGTCCGTACCGCCCGACCCGCAGGACGATGTCCGTCCCCTTGACGGGGAAAGAGCTGATCTCCTTGGCGTCGATGTCGCCCAGGTCGGTGACCATCTCCTTCAGGCCCTCGTCACCGTCGGACCCGTAGTAGAAGCGCTGCAGCTCCGGCACCCGCTCCGCCCGGTCGTTGGCGATGTCGTCGAGCACCTTCTCCATCTCGGCCGTGAAGTCGTAGTCGACCAGGTTGCCGAAATGCTGCTCCAGCAGGTTGACCACGGCGAAGGCCAGGAACGACGGCACCAGCGCCGTGCCCTTCTTGAACACGTAGCCGCGGTCGAGGATGGTGCCGATGATCGAGGCGTACGTCGACGGCCGCCCGATCTCGCGGTCCTCCAGCTCCTTGACCAGCGACGCCTCGGTGTAGCGCGCCGGCGGCTTGGTGGAGTGTCCGGCCACGTCGAGCCTGCTCATGCTGAGCGGGTCGCCCTCGGCCAGGTTGGGCAGCCGCTTCTCGGAGTCGTCGCGGTCGGTCGACGGGTCGTCGGCGCCCTCGACGTACGCCTTGAGGAACCCGTAGAACGTGATCGTCCGGCCGGACGCGCTGAACTCGACGTCCTCTCCGGCCGACGACCGGCCGCCCACCTTCACGGTGACCGACTCGCCGATCGCGTCCTTCATCTGGGAGGACACGGTGCGCTGCCAGATCAGCTCGTACAGGCGGAACATGTCGCCCGACAGCCCGGTCTCGCCCGGCGTGCGGAACTCCTCACCCGAGGGGCGGATCGCCTCGTGTGCCTCCTGCGCGCTCTTGACCTTGCTGCTGTAGACGCGGGGCTTGTCCGGGACGTACTCGCGACCGTACAACTTGATCGCCTGCGACCGCGCGGCCGCCACCGCCGTCTCCGACAGCGTGATGCTGTCGGTACGCATGTAGGTGATGTAGCCGTTCTCGTAGAGCCGCTGGGCGACCTGCATCGTGTACTTCGCGGAGAACCCCAGCTTCCGGCTGGCCTCCTGCTGCAATGTGGTCGTCCGGAACGGCGCGTACGGCTTACGTGTGTACGGCTTGCGCTCGACGGACTTGACCGCGAACGACGACCCCCGCAGCCGGCCCGCCAGCGCGCCCGCGGCCTCCTCCGACAGATGCAGCACGTCGGGGCTCTTGAGCCGCCCGGTGCTGGCGAAGTCGCGGCCCTGCGCCACCCGCTTGCCGTCGACCACCGTCAGCGTGGCCGTGAAGTCACGCGGCCGCTCCTCCGGCTTGCCGGTGTCGAACAGCGCCTGCAGGTCCCAGTAGTGAGCCGGTGTGAACGCCATGCGCTCCCGCTCGCGCTCCACCACCAGCCGCGTCGCGACCGACTGCACGCGCCCCGCCGACAACCGCGGCTTGACCTTCTTCCACAGGACCGGGCTGACCTCGTAGCCATAGAGGCGGTCGAGGATGCGCCGGGTCTCCTGGGCGTCGACCAGGCGCAGGTTGAGGTCGCGCGGGTTGGCGACGGCGTCGCGGATGGCCTGCGGGGTGATCTCGTGGAACACCATGCGGTGCACGGGCACCTTGGGCTTGAGCACCTCGCGCAGGTGCCAGGCGATGGCCTCCCCTTCGCGATCCTCGTCAGTCGCGAGATAGAGCTCGTCGGCGTCCTTCAGCAGCTGGCGCAGCTTGTTGACCTGCGCCCTCTTGTCGGGGTTGACGACGTACAGCGGCTCGAACTCGTGCTCGACATTGACCCCGAGCCGCGCCCACGACGCCTTGCGGTACTGCTCGGGGATGTCGTCGGCCTTCTCCGGCAGGTCGCGGATGTGTCCGATGCTGGACTCGACCATGTAGCCAGCACCGAGGTAATCCCTGATCGTCTTCGCCTTGGCAGGCGACTCCACGATCACCAGGCGTGTTCCGCCGGTGCTGCCGTTCTTGGCTGGCACGCTGCTTCCTACCTCACTGTTCGCTCGCAAATCCCCCTGCCGGGAGCCGGCACAGACTGAAAGGTAACCCGACTCGCGGAAATTTCCTTCCCCCCGGGCTACCCACTACCTTCCGGGTCCACCCACAAGCACGCAGAATAAAGCCCATCGAGCGGCAAGGCGCCCTGACTCACCCTGGAGACTAATCGTTGTGCTCGACTACTCCTACATGGATATCTTCATTCCGCGCGACCTCACTCGCGAAGCAGCACGTCAACTGCTGACCGAACACGCAGAGTACGGTCAGTGGGAGCTCGCGCGCGTACGGGTCCACCCCGACGGCAGCCGTCACGTACGGCTACGTCGCAAGATCATCCGAGTGCGCAGCACACTCTGACCCGCGGACATGGCTTTGCCCGCCCCGGGCCGCGCCCCCGGAACGGGCAAAGCATCTATCGCCGACTACTCACTGGCCGTGAGCAGTAGCCGCGCCAGTATGTGCTTGTTTACCTGCGTTCCGATTCCCTTACTTACGACCGAACCGGAACCGGCGGGCCGACGCGAACAGCGTCGCCGAAGCGGCGAACATGGCGCCGAGCACAAGCGCGAGCAGCGAGCTGGAGTTCATCCCGGTGACGCCGGCGGGCTGCGCGGCGCTCATCAGGCCGATGTCGCCGACGGGCAGGCCGTGGGTGACCGAAGTCACGGCGCCGCCGACCGGGGTGGAGGTGACCAGGTTGGTCGCGGGGCTGAGCGGGGACGCCGAGCGGACGGAACGGGCACGGTCAGCGCGGTCGGCCTTGGAGCTCTTGGCGACCTTGGCGGGCTTGGCGGGCTTGGCGACCTTGGCCGGTACCTGCGCCTGGACGGGCAGCCCCGGCAGCTCGGGCAGCTGCGGCAGGCCGAACGTCCTGGCCGCGTCCTCGACCAGCGGCAGCGCGGTCGAGCCCGCCCCCTGCACCTGCTCGGTGACGCCGGACACGGCCTCGAGCTGGGTCACACCGGTGAGCTCCTGGACCTGCCGGGTGACCCCGGGGACGTCCTGCACCTGCTGGGTGACGCCGGAGACGCTCTCCAGCCGGCCTCCGGCGGCCTCCTGCAGCGCCCCGACGGCCGGTACGCCCTCCAGCGCCCCGACGGCGGGAACCCCGTGGAGCGCCTCGCCCTGGAGAGCGCCCAGGGCGGGGACGCCCTGCAGGCCGCCCAGGGCCGGGACCGCGGGCAGCATGGGCAGCATCCCGCCCTTGGGCGCCGCGGCCTTCCGCGCGGCGTGGGCGAATCTGTGGGAATCGTGCGAACGGTCGTAGTCGGGCTTGCCGACGTGCGCCCCGCCGAGGCATCCGGCCGCGGCGTCGCCCAGCACGGCCGCGGCGTTGCCGCAGACGTTGACCGGCGCCGCGATCGGCGCCACGATCTGGTTGCCGGCCAGCACCCCGGCCCTGCCCGACGTCCAGTTGCCACCGCCGCCGTGCTGCCGCGAGACGCCCGCCCCGCCCTTGCAGTGGGCCTCGGAGGCGCCCAGCGCCGCGGCCGCGTTGCCGCAGATGTTGACCGGGGCCGCGATCGGCGCGACCGCCTGGTTGCCGCTCAGCACGCCCGACTGCCCGGAGGTGCGGTTGCCGCCCGCGCCCCCGCTCTTGACGGAGGCGCCGCCCTTGCAGCCCGCGAACGCGTGCCCGAGCAGGGCCGCGGCGTTGCCGCAGATGTTGACGGGCGCCGCGACGGGGGCGACCGCCTGGTTGCCGCTCAGCACGCCCGACTGCCCGGAGGTGCGGTTGCCGCCCGCGCCCGCGTTCTTGACGGAGGCGCCGCCCTTGCAGCCGGCGGACGCGTTGCCGACGGCGTTGCCGCAGACGTCGACCGGCAGGCTGACCGGGGCCACGATCTGGTTGCCGCTGCCCGCCCCGAAGCGCCCGTCGGTGTCGTTGCCCGTCGATCCCGCGGGCACCCGGCCGCTGTGGTAGGACCGCTTCCCCGGACGGCCGTTGCTGACGGACGAGCCGCCCTTGCAGCCCGAGAACGCCCGGCCGAACACGGCCACCGAGTTTCCGCAGATGTTGATCGGCGCGCTGACCGGCGCGACGGCCTGGTTGCCGCCCAGGACGCTCGCGTCGCCGGAGGTGCGGTTGCCGCCCGCGCCGGTGTTGAAGACGTTCGCGCCGCCCTTGCAGCCGGCCGTGGCGTCGCCGAAGATCGCCACCGCGTTGCCGCAGGCGTTCAGCGGGGCGGAGATGGGCGCGGTGACCTGGTTGCCGCCGAGGACGCTCGCGTCGCCGGACGTGCGGTTGCCGCCGGCGCCGCCCTTGCCCTGGGTGCGGACCGTCGCGCCGCCCTTGCAGCCGGCGTCGGACTTGCCGAACAGCGAGACCGCGTTGCCGCAGGCGTTGACCGGGGCGCTGATGGGCGCGTTGATCTGGTTGCCGCCGCCGACGGAGGCGTCGCCCGAGGTCCTGTTGGAGATGCCGGTCCTGCCGTTGTTCACGACTTCGGCGCCGCCCTGCGAGGAGGCCTCCGCCGAGCCGGCCGCCGCGACGGAGTTGCCGCTGATGTCGATGGGAAGAGAGATCGGCAGGTCGACCTGGTTGCCGCCGCCGACCGACGCGTCGCCGGAGGTGTCGGCGAGAGCGGTGCCGTTGCCGGCGAAAGACATGACCGCCACCGCGAGAAGGGCGGCAGGGGTTGATGCCTTGGCCCACGTACGCATGATGAATGCTCCTAGTGGTTCTTGGGGGGATACCTGAACGGATCGCGGGCAGCCCGAGGCCAGGTGAGGCTCACGCACAGCGGAGACCTCGGATCCGCGGATCGGTTTGAACTGACGTGTCACCCGCCGGCGAAGGGGATCAGGCCACGCTCCGCCGCTGTTGTCGGGAAAGGACCGGTCGCGCGAGGAAGGGGAACGTGCCGACCGGTGCTTGGCGAGGATCAGTCAGGAGAGAAAGAGGGGTCGTCCGCCGCTGTGCGGACGACGGGGGGAAGCACGTACGCCAGGAGAGCGCGTCGCGCCTGCAGCCGCGGGTCGAACACGGACCTCGCGACGTCCCCCGCAGCGGGCCCGAACGGGCCGCTGCCACCGCCGTTGGGCACCAAGCCGTTGGCGTCCAGGATCTTTCCGGCGGTGGACGGTGAAGGAAGGCCAGGATCCTGCTGGCTGTTGAGCCCGTCGACCGTGCGCCCGGCCATGGCCTCGGCGTTGTCCGACGCCGAGATGTGGCCGGCGCCCACGAGGGCATGGGGTGCGTACGTCTGACTGGAGTCGGCGGACCCCGCCGCCGCGACGGCGCCCGCGGAGGCTCCTGTCGCCGCAGTCGCATCTGTCGTCGCAGTCGCACCTGTCGCCGCGGTGGCGTCCGCGGCCGCCGGAGCAGCGGTGAGCATGCCGAACAGAACAGCGAGCAGCCACCCGGCGGCCACCAGGCCACCGATCGTGGCTGCCCGCACGACGAGCCGACGGGCACCGGCCGCGAACCGCGCCATCCGGTCAGCCCGATCATCCGTCGCGTCCTGCCCCGGGACGGTCACGGGCAGACGGCCGACGGCGAGGGGCGTCGCCCCCACCTGCCATGCCGCCGCGCGTGCCACGTGACCTCCCGAAACTCCAGAACCGGCCCCACATGGTGAGGCCGGTCCGTGGACTCACCCCTCAACGGTCCGTAACCGTAGCAGTACCCATGGTCGCCGCAAGGGCTTTTCACAACAGACCCATGAATTGGCCAACCCGTCAGCCGCCAAATCAGCCCCAACTACCCATTGCTGTAGCCCCCGCCCCACGAGAGCCCCATCAGGAGCCCCTGCCCACCCCATTCCGGCCCCCGGAAGCGGTCTCAGAAGAGTGACCGCATTCTTGGTATGACGCACCCCTCAGAGTTTGCTAACCTTACTGAGCCGACGCGGGATGACGGTCCCGCGTGCAGGCACCAAGTCCGGGTGGCGGAATAGGCAGACGCGCTAGCTTGAGGTGCTAGTGCCCAGTGATGGGCATGGGGGTTCAAGTCCCCCCTCGGACACGCACTCTGGTACATGCTGGGCCTCGCCTCGACTGTGACAACCCCCTCCAAGGGGTCATAGACGAGGTGGAGGCCCATCTGCGTGTAGAGCTCGTGTCTGTCGGCCGTCCCTCGGCCTTGAGTCGCTCGGCCCGAGTGTCGGCCATCCACCTGCCGATCTCTTGCGGGTCACCACCCGCGTCCAAGGTCGCCCGGTAGCGGTCATCCGCTGGTCGCAGTCGTCGATCACCTTGCGCGCGGCCTCGGCGATCACGCGGTCGGTCTCGTTGTTCTGGGCGTCCACAAGGGCTTGGGCGGTCTGTTCGAGGGCGGCAGGGGAAAAGATCTGGCAGACCCAGGGGTCCACCTCAGTCAGGATGTGATCCTCGCGAACGTACACGGTGCGGGGGTGCACGATCATGTTGGCGAGGGCGTACTCGGTGGGGAACTTGCACCGATAGTAGGGGCGGCCGTTGCTCCAGGTGCCCTCCATCCGACGGCCGCACACGCCGCAGTGCAACAGACGACGCAGGACGTACGAGCGCCGGGTGCTGGGCGGCTTGCGCGCAGTCGCAGGCCGGCCGTTGGCCGACAGCAGCGCCTGCGCCTGCTCGAGGGTCTCGATGTCCACGATCGGCTCGTGCACGACCATCTCCGACCAGACCCACTGATCCTGCGGGTTCCACTTCAGCTTGGTCACATGCCCCTGGGTGACCAGGCAACACCGGAGCGGTGCCGGTTGCGCGCCTTGTCGTAAGCGGACGAGCAGGGGATGTTCTCCGGGTCAGCCCTTCGGTGATCAAGCAGAGGCCCTGGCCATGGAGAAACTCCCAGAAGATCCGCGCCACGATGGGCGCCGTCAGCGGATCAGGCTCCAGGCGGTGCAGCCGCTTGCCATCGGCTGCCTTGCTCGGATTGGGGTGGGGCCGACGTCCTGGAGGGGGTAGCCGTGCGGCGGACGCCCTCCCAAGAAGCGTCCCTCTATCTTCGCCTGCGCCTCCATCGTCGTACGGACACGCATCTTGATCCGGTTACGCTCGCCCTTGCTGATCCGCCGAACATCAGCATGATCAGCTCATGCGCTTCCTCCGGCCGGATCCCGCCAAATGCCCCGGCTGCAGGAAATCCGCGACAACCTCCTCGCTCGCCTACAAGAGGACAAGAACCAAGGCTTGCTCGGCGAAGTCGCCGCGATCGAGGTCAGCATCGCCGCAGCCGACCAGAAAGCCGAGGCCATGCAACGTCTGGCAGCCACGCACACCACCGTCCATTTCGGCATGCCGGACTTCCGTTCCTCCGCTGGCCGCACCGCTCCCGGGTCCTGACCTCGCAGGCGCTGTTGTCATCCCCAGTAGAAGGTCACCTCCAGGTTCGTGTGCTCAACCGAGTACGCCCAAACCTACATATCTGGCTATACGGGAAGCGACCGCATATACCGGCAGAAATTGACCTGAATTAGGTTAAGGTCAAGCGCATGCATCGCCTCTCCGAAATCACCTTCTATTTGCCCACGACTCCGGAGTCACGCACCTTCCTCGGCGAACTACGCTCGCTGCTCGCCGAGGTCGTATACGCCACACCCGGCGGGGCGGCTGACCATCTGATCCTCACCCCGCCACAGCCCGCCGGCGCACGTCCGGTGACGGCGTTCAAATTGGCCAACGTGCCGGCGCCGCAGGTCGTCTTCGACACGGGCCAATCCATTGGCGTCTGGGGCGGCGAAACGCCCGGTGCGCAGACGCCGCCGGCCACGGTCGAAATAGGGACCTGACCCGCCGTCTCGCCGGATATGTCCAGCGGGTCGATCACACGGGTGTGAACCTGCCCGCCAGCCACACCTCGCCCGAGCAATGGCAGAACCTTGTCAACGCACTCGCCTCGGCCTCCACCATGTACCGCTTTCCCACCGGTGAAACGTGGCCTTTCGTCCTTCCCTCGACATCAGATGAGCTTCTCGGCGACATCCACGACTTCGTCGCCGGCCGCGAGCCCCGGTTCGAGCTGGTCTACGACCAAGGACTAACGCAGACGGAATGGCAGTTCGCGCTCTGGACCGACCTGACCCGCGCAGAGCTGGAGCAGCTATTCCCCGAACCCGAAGGGACCGCATCGAAGACGGCCCATCCGATTGGGAAACCGGCGAGTGGCTGGTCACCGAAGGCGGCCGCATCCGGTGACACCGGCCCGTGGACACACCGGCGGGTCGCTCGCCCCCCGCTACGGAGCGATGACACCAGCAGCGACCACTACGCTGGCCACGGCTCGTTCGGCGAACCTTCGCCCTCGTGGTGCTGCGGACGACGGAAACGGTTCCCGACACGCCGACACGGGGGCAAACGCCAAGGTTCTTTGCGCCACTTTCTGTGAGCGAAAGGCGGCCGCCAAGCCATCTGGAAGCTTAAAGATCATTTCGGGTAAGAGCTGGTGGAGAAGAACGGCCGTCTGCTGGCCTACACCGCGCCATGGTTCGCCCGCACCGCCTCTGACCCACTGCCGCCGCGCGACCACCCCGACCGGCGCACCTTCAACCTCGACATGGTCGCGCTCGGCTGGGCCGCCACCTTCATCATTTTCTCTGAACTCAGAATGGATCACGGAACTAGGCGAACGGATGATGTCAACGCGTCCGCTGTCGTTTGCGGTGCGTCAGTTCCGTTGGAGCCAGGCGGCTGTGTCCGTGGGCAGGAGGCGGTCGCCCACGGGGCCTGAGGCGAGGAGGACCTGGCAGGCGTCGGGAAGCGGAAGCGGCTGGTCGGAGAGGTTGACCGCACAGAGGAGTCCGGCTCCGCGTTCGAAGACGAGCGTGCCGTGCGGGCTGTCCAGCCAGCGGAACGCTTCCCCGGTGAAAGCCGGAACCGCTCGGCGCAGACGCAGTGCGGCTCGGTAGAGCTGCAGCATGGATGCGGGATCGGCGGAGGCGGCTTCGGCGGTGTATGACGTCCAGTCCTTCGGCTGGGGAAGCCAGGGTACGGATCCGGGCGGGCCGAAGCCGAACGGCGGTGTGGTGCCCGACCAGGGGATGGGGACGCGGCAGCCGTCACGGCCTCGGACGGTGTGGCGGGAGCGTTCCCAGGTGGGGTCTTGGAGGGCTGCTTCGGGCAGGTCTTCGACTTCGTACAGGCCCAGTTCCTCGCCCTGGTAAATGTAGGCGCCGCCGGGCAGGGCCAGCATGAGCAGCGCCGCCGCGCGGGCGCGGCGGGTGCCGAGCGCGCGATCGGAGGGGGCGCCCTGGTCGAGGAGCGCGCTTCGTACGCCGGTGTAGGCGCGGCCGTAGCGGGTGACGTGCCGGGTCTCGTCGTGGTTGGACAGGACCCAGGTGGGCGGGGCGCCGACGGCGGCCAGGTCGGTGATGCTGCGGTCGATGACCTCGCGCAGGGGGCCGGCTTCCAGCGGGCATTTGAGGAAGTCGAAGTTGAAGGCGGTGTGCAGCTCGTCGTTGCGCAGGTAGTGAGCGAGGCGGCCGGGGCGGACGTGGGCCTCGGCAACGAAGACGCGCCGGTCGGGGTAGCCGTCGGCGATGGCACGCCAGCGGCGGAAGATGTCGTGGACGCCGTCGCGGTCCCAGTGCGGATGGTCGTCCTGGCCCTCTCCCGTGAGGACGGAGAACTCGGTCAGGCCGAGGTCGGGCAGGGCGGGATCCTTGGCCATGCCGTGGGCGACGTCGATGCGGAAACCGTCGACGCCGAGGTCGAACCAGAAGTGGAGAACGTCGTCGAACTCGGCGTGAACGGCTGGGTGGTCCCAGTTCAGGTCGGGCTGCTCGGGTGCGAACAGGTGCAGGTACCACTGGCCGTCGGGGACGCGGGTCCAGGCGGGACCGCCGAAGGCGGCGTGCCAGTCGTTGGGCGGCAGTGAGCCGTCCTCGCCCCTGCCGTCGCGGAACAGGTAGCGCTCCCGTTCAGGGGATCCCGGTCCTGCGGCCAGGGCCTGCTGGAACCAGAGGTGCTGGTCGGAGGTGTGGTTGGGGACGATGTCCAGGATCACGCGCAGGCCGAGTGCGTGGGCTTCGGCGATCATCTTCTCGGCCTCGGCAAGGGTGCCGTAGGTGGGGTGGATGTCGCGGTAGTCGGAGACGTCGTAGCCGCCGTCGGCGAGCGGGGAGGGGTACCAGGGGTTGATCCAGATCGCGTCGACGCCGAGTTCGGCCAGGTAGGGCAGGCGGGAGCGGAGCCCGGCGATGTCGCCCGTTCCGTCGCCGTCGCCGTCGGCGAAGCTGCGGATGTAGACCTGGTAGATCACGGCCGAGCGCCACCAGTTGTCGGTTGCGTTGCTCACGTTCCTCGGTTTCCTGACTGTTCGGTGCGTGTACGTGTCTTCTCGGTAGGGGGTGGGTGCGGCGGCGTCCTAGCCCTTGACGGCGCCCTGGAGCAGTGCCTTGACGAAGTGGCGTTGCAGGAACAGGAACACGATGATCGTGGGGGCCATGATGAGCAGGGCACCGGCGTTCAGGAGCACCTGGTCGGTGCTGTATTTCGTGGTGAAGGCCTGCAGGGCGCCGGCCATGGTGCGCTTGGTGGGGTCGTCGATGAGCACCAGGGCGAGCAGGAACTGGTTCCAGGTGGACAGGAACATCAGCAAGGTGAGGGACGCGATCGCGGGGCGGGCGAGTGGCAGGTGGATGTGCCGCAGCGCCTGCCAGGGGCCGGCGCCGTCGAGGCCGGCGGCCTCGGACAACTCGCGGGGAACGTTGACGAAGTGTGCTCGCATCCAGAAGACCGCGAACGGCATGTTGAGTCCGATCAGCGGCAGGATCAGGGCCCACTGGCTGCCGAGCAGGCCCATGTCCTTGTTCTGCTCGTACAGCGGGACGATCACGATCTCGTACGGCAGGGTCAGGGTGAGCACGAGCACCGTGTAGAAGATGCGGCCGAGCGGGATTGCCAGGATGGCGATCGCGTAGGCGGCCATGGTTGAGATCAGGACCGCAATCGGCACGACGCCCAGCACGATCATGGTGCTGGACTGCAGGAGCGTCGTGATGTTGGCGACGTTCCAGGCGTCGATGAAGTTGTGCCAGTGCGGGTCGCTGGGCCAGCTCAGGCCGCTCGGGAAGGACCCTTGGGGTGCCAGCGCCGCGCTCATCATGCTCAGCAGTGGCACGATCGAGTACAGGGACGCCGCCGCGATGAGCAGCAGACCGGGCGCGCGTCGGCGCAGTGTCCGTACGGGCGTCGAGGTGGGCATGGCTATCTCTCCCGGAACAGCCGCTGGAGCGGGACGATGACGGCGATCACGATCAGGGCGAGGACGACCGCGAGGGCGGAGGCCGCGCCGAGGCGGCTCTCGTTGAACGCCAGGTTGTAGACCATGACACCGGGCACCATCGTCTGGGTGCCCGGGCCGCCCTGGGTGGCCAGGTAGACAACGTCGAAGCTGGCGAGCGCGGCGATGACGGTGATAGTGACGCAGACGCCGATCTCGTTGCGGAGTCCGGGAAGGGTGACGGACCGGAACTGCCTGATCGCGCCGGCTCCGTCGATGCGGGCTGCTTCGTAGAGGCTGCCGTCGATTTTCCCGATGCCTGCCAGCAGCAGCATGGTGCACAGTCCGGTCGACAGCCAGGTGCCGATGAATCCGACCGCGGTCAGGGCCCAGGTGAAGTCGCCGAGCCAGGGCCGGGCGGCCGACTCCAGGCCGACGGCTCGCAGCAGCTGGTTGACCACTCCGTTGTCGGAGTACATCCAGGTCCAGGCGACTCCGGCGGCGGCGCCGGGAATGATCTGCGGCAGGAACAGCATGGTGCGGGCCAGCGTCCCAGTGAACTTGCCTTGGATCTGCCGCATCACCGAGGCGCTGATCAGGGCCAGGGTCACCGGCAGGACGGTGAAGAACAGGATCAGGTAGAAGGCGTGCAACAGCGATGACAGCTGTTCGGGATCGGTGAACACTGCGCGGTAGTTCTCCAGCCCGGCCCAGGTGGACGCACCGATGCCGTCCCAGTCGTAGAAGGAGTACTGGATCGACAGCAGGATGGGCCGGAAGTTGAAGACCGCGTAGAACGCCAGCGCGGGCAGGGCGAACAGCCATCCGGCCCAGCGCCGCGCCCGGAGCGTGCGACGGCTCCGGGACGCGGCGGTGTGATCTCCCGGGCGGCTGCGTGTCGGGTTGATCAGATGCATGGTGTGGCCGCTGCCGGGCTCAGCTGCCCTTGAGGGCGTTGGCGTAGGTGTCCTGGAGGGTCTTGACCATCGCGGCCGGGGCGACCTTGCCGGCCACCAGGAGCTGTAGCTGCTGCGTGAGCTTGGTGTTGACGGCGGGGGCGGCGTTCTGCAGCCAGCTGTCGAAGCCGTTGTCCGCGGCGATCGCTGCATAGCCGCTCTGGATCTGCTCGGTCAGGGTGCCGGACAGGGACGGCTCGCCCGCGCTACCGGCCCCGGGTGTCAGGGCGGCGTAGCCGTTCTTGACCGCGACCTCCGCAGCGGCGGGCGTCGTGAGGAAGTCCAGGAACAGCGCGGCGGCGTCCTTGTTCTCGGAGCGGGCGGCGATCGAGAAGGCCAAGGTGTTGCTGGTCATCCCGGCGTACTTGCCGCCCTTGTCGGCCGGCGGCATCGGGAAGACGCCGTACTTGCCGGCGAAGGTCTTGTCCAGAGTCTGCACGATCCAGCTGCCCTGGAAGAAGAACAGCCCCTTGCCACCGGCGAACTGCCCGTACGATGCCTCCTGGTTGAGCGCGTTGACGTCGGAGGCGAAGTACCCCGCCTTGATCCACTTCTGCAGGACCTCGGTCGCCTGAACCGCCGCCGGGGTGTCCAAGGTCGCGCCCGGCTTGTGGTAGACGATATCGCTGAGCGCCTGAGCGCCCATGTAGTCGCCGAGCAGCAGGTTGTACAGGTGCCCGATCAGCCCGTCCTGATTGGAGGCCACGATCGGGGTGATCCCGGCCTCCTTGGCCTTGGCCATGTGGGCTTCGAGTTCGGCGATGCTCGCGGGCGGCGTCGTCATGCCGATCTTGGCCGCCAGCTCCTTGTTGTAGAAGACCCCAACCAGGGGTCCGGCCGAGCCGCCCGCCTGATACAACGTCCCTGAACCGATCACGCCGTCCGACACCCGCCCGGGAGCCAGCGCCGACGCCGGGACCTTGGAACTCCAGCCGTAGGCCTTGTCATAGGCGTCGAGGTTGGTAAGCAAGCCGTCCTTGACGCCGCCGAGGAGGTCGGCGGGCTGGACGAGGTCGGGCGGGGAGTCGGAGGCGAGCAGGCGGGGCAGCACGGTGTTGTAGTTGTTGTCCGGCTCCACCCGCAGCTTCACCGTGATCTTCGGGTACTTGGCCTGGAAGGCATCGGCCAAGCCCTGCTCATACGCCTGGAGCCCCGCGGCGGAGAACAATGTCAGAGTCGCCGGGGTGTCCGCCACGGCAGTGCTCACCGCGGTCGGTGACGCTTCGGCCGGCGAGCCGGAGCCGCCCGACCCGGGTGCACCGCACGCCACCAGCGTGACGAGCGCGGACCCGGCGGCGATGCCCGCCAGCGGGGCACGTAGACGTCGGCTGAGGGCGCCTGCTCTGGAGGTGTGGCGCTGAAGCATGATGCCTCCCTTGCATCCATGCGGCTGCCGCTCACGGTCGGCAGACAGGGGGTTGTGCGCTTCCCGGACCGGGCCGCAGGAGTCCGCAGGCTTGTTTCGGAAGCGTTTCCGTTGCCGCAAGACTGAGAGTTATCGCGCCAACATGTCAAGTAACAAATACGTAACTCCAGGTCAACCGTATCGAGATGACTCAACGGGACCTGTGCCCTTGTTCGTGCATACCGAGCGATCGGAAAGACTCTTTCGAAGTGATGGAAGCGTTTCCGAAAGTAGGTTAATCTTCCGCCATGTCCCAGAGCCCTCGGAAGATCAACATGGAGGATGTCGCCCGCGAGGCCGGCGTCTCGATGGCGACCGCCTCGCGTGCGCTCAACAACGGAACGGGAGTCGCCGAAGCCACCCGGCAACGCGTTCTCGCCGCCGCCGAGCGGCTCTCCTACGTGGTGTCCCCGGAAGCCTCCCGTCTAGCGGGTGGCGCCACAGGCAGGGTCGCGGTGGTCGTGCCGCACATCTCCCGGTGGTTCTTCGCGGCCCTCCTCGAAGGGCTGGAATCAGTTCTTCGAGCCGCCGAGCTCGACGTGCTGCTCTACCACGTTGGCGACATCGACGACCGGCACGACTTCTTTCACCGGTTGCCGGCCAGACGCAAGGTCGATGCCGTAGTCGTCCTGGCCTTTCCCGTCGGTGAAGAAGAGCAGCGGCGGTTGGAGCTCATGGGCGTCACCATCATCGCCGCAGGCGGCCAACACGCCGCCTACCCCAACGTTTCCATCGACGACGAGACAGCCGGCCGACAGGCGATGGACCATCTGATCTTCCTCGGGCACCGCCGCATCGCCATGATCGCCGCCGTGGACCCCGACCAGCCAGGGGAACTGGCACCATCAGGCCGCTCCAACGCCTACTACGCCGCCCTGTGCGACGCAGGAATTCCGATCGACGACCAGCTCATCGTCACGGTCGACTGGGGCGGCCGCGAAGGCGCCGACGCGATGGCCAAGCTCCTGAGCCAGCGCGAACCACCCACCGCCGTCTACGCCCACTCCGACGAGGTCGCCCTGGGCGCGATCCGCACCCTGCGCCGCGCCGGCCTGCGCATCCCCCAGGATGTGTCCGTCATCGGCATAGACGATCATCCCCTCGCCGAGCTGACGGACCTGACGACCGTGCGCCAACCCGTCCGGCAACAAGGCGAGCTCGCCGGGCGCATGCTCCTGGACATACTGCGCGGGGAAGAGACCGACCGTGGCATCGTCGTGCCGACCCAGCTCGTCATCCGCGGCAGCACCGCGCCACCTCGCTCATAGCCACGACCGGCCCGGTCCCTGCTGGCGGAGACATGGCCTCGGTATGGCGTGTATGTGGCGCTGCTCCAACTCATGATCACGCCGCCCACACGACCGTAGTATGCAGGCCAGCGCCGATGGTGCGCTGGCGCGGGCCTACATAAGCTGATCGAACCCGGCACGCTTGACTGTAGATTGCGGCATTGGAGACGGAGGACGTCAGGTGAGGTCCCGGCGCGATTTGGGAAGTCCAAGCTGAACCTTGCGGGCGAATCGTTGTGTGCGGGCGCGTTTGTCCCGAAGGAATGACAGGGTGAGGTCGAGGCCCTCGATTTCACCCAACCATCCCTCGGACTCGGCTCGTTGGCGACGGGCGAGAAGATCGGCCTCGATCTCGTCAAGGCGCCGCAGCATCTTCGGATCGACGAGCAGGACCGGGCAACGGATACAGGCATGCTCGTGCGAACAGGGGGTGCCGTACGGGCGAGCGCAGGCTCCAAGCTCAACCTTCCGTTTGTCGAAGTGCTCTTCGAATTCGGTCCACTCTTGGTCGGTTGGCGGCCGATACTCGTCTCGCGCGCGCACAGCCCGACGCCGGTCGAGATATGCCTGGTAATGGCGTAGGAGATCCTCGTCGAAGACGACGACGTAGCCGCGCGTGGTCTGCGTGGACAGGTGGCCGAGCACGGCTGCGCCGATGTGGATGGGCAGCCCGTTGTTGACCAGGTCGGTCGCAAAGATTCTGCGGAGATCGTGAGGTGTGAAAGTGAACCCAGCGAACTCGGATCGCGTCTCGGCGACGGATTGGCACAGCCGGTTGAGAACACGCCAAATGGTCTGCGAGTTCATAACCCTGTGGGAAGTGCCGGTTTTACGTTGGAACAGGAACGGCATCGGCTCGCTCAACACACGTTCATGCTGGTCATACCGCCGAGTCAACGGGCTGATGTCACCGAGCATCCGGTCTCGTAGATACCGACTGACCGGCTCAACCTCATCGCCACCGTCCATGACTCACCTGCCGACGAAGGCTCTCTCGCTCCTCTTCAAGCACCCGTCACACGCTACGAACTCTCCTGATAAAGCCGCCCGGAAAGTGCAGTCAACAGAGCTACCCGTCCATCCCCGCCCCGCCGACCTGAACCTACTGATTGACGAGGCTGAACTCGCCTGGCAGGAGCAGCGTGGCGCCTGGGCGCAGTTCGGCTCCGACCTGCTGCTCGGCTATGAGTACAGGGCCTGCATCAAACTCGGCGCCCGCGACTTGGACGATCCCGCCGAGGCAATCGCGGACGCCTACCAGAGGGTGTGCGTGGCTCAGTAATACTTCCGTTCGAGCATGCTCGGCCACCCGGCCAGTGAGGCCG
This sequence comes from Nonomuraea sp. SYSU D8015, assembly GCF_008065375.1. Lineage (GTDB taxonomy): Bacteria > Actinomycetota > Actinomycetes > Streptosporangiales > Streptosporangiaceae > Nonomuraea. The sequence goes on along the minus strand of NZ_VJYI01000002.1, from coordinate 906,700 downwards.
CCACCCGTTCATCGACGCTGGTCGCGTGGAAGCCCCCTCAACCCTACGGTCCGCCGCTGGTGCTGATCGGTCAGCCCGTCCACTTGCTCGGCGAACGTCACCACCGGTCAGGCGGGGCTGTCGCAGCTGAGGCGGCGGACCTCCAATTCGACCTGGACGGGCCGACCGCCGCAGGCCAGGTCCTGCAGTCGGCGCCGGTACCAATCGTGCACCCGAGCGGCCGGTTTCCGGCGGTCGCGGCAGGCCACCTGCTCCGAGCCGGTACGAGCAACGATCCGCACGCTGCCGCCCTGGTCCTCGACATGGCCGAGGACCAGGCATTCAGGCGCGGGAACTAGTCGCTCCCCATCAACGCACCAGACCCATTTATCGGCGAATGTCACACGTACGGCAGCGGCACGCGTGCGCGTTGTCGCGGCGCGCGTGTACGCGTTCAGGAACTCACACCCACCAGGTGATGCACTTGGCCGGGCTGCCGCCCAAGATGTTGTCCTTCGCGCAGGCCTTGTAACCCCAGCCGGCTATTGACCGGTGTGCCTTGGAGTAGGTGGTCTGGCTCTTGATTGGCGTAGAGCCGCTGCTTGTCCACTTCTTCGTCGTGGGGTTGTAGACCTCCAGCCAGAGGTTGTCGTTGTCGCCCGCATCGCCGGCGGGGTTGGGGACCCGGGCCCACAGGTAGTAGTTGCCGCCCCACTTGCCCGACCGGATCTGCAGCGTGTACGTGTCGGGCGTGACCGTGACCGTCTTCGACGTCACTGTGCCTACATTGGTGGCGTACTTCGGCGCGCTGGACGACCAGTAGCTCGCCGCCTGGGCGGTGGAGGTGCTCATGGCCAGGGTGGCCGCCGCCACCAAGCCCACGGTGCCTATAGACGCGATGCGCCCCACGATCTTCCGCATGCGTGCGATCTTCTCCTTCTGACCACTTCTTGTCTGGCTAGACCCTAGGGAGCGCCGGTATAGCGCGGGTATGCCGCAACGGGGCCGGGGAAGGTCGGGTCAACAATTGGGATGGGTGCGGGGTTTGCGGCTTCCCGGCGCTTCGTCATCACCGTCGACATCGAGGCCGAGCTCGACAGCTCATCGAGGGGTGGCGGCCCCTGCGCCCGACCAGGGTCCACGACGCGCAGGATGGACATCGAGGCGACGACGATCGTGCCGTCGACGGCGAGCGGGATCCACGTGGAGGCCAGGACAACCTGAGCCTCCACGAGCTGCTTCCGGGGCCTGTAGGTCAGCCGGAACCCGATCGGGCCATAGACCTCCGCCGACTGGGCGAGAGTCGCTCAACGTCGCATCGCGGTCCGCTCGGCCGCCCCTGTACGGCGCGCATGCGAGCGATCAAAGCAGGGCTTCGGCGGTGATGGGCAGCCTGCGGATGCGGCGGCCGGTGGCGTGGAAGACGGCGTTGGCGATGGCGGGTGCGACGCCGATATGAACCACTTCGCCGAGGCCCTTGACGCCGATGGGGCTGGCCTCTCGGTCCTCGCCGTCCAGATAGATCGCCCGCAGGTCCGGGACGTCGGCGTTGACCGGGACGAGGTAGTCGGCGAGGTTGGCGTTGACGATCCTGCCGTCGCGGTGGTCGGTGACCGTGTGCTCCAGCAGGGCCGTGCCGATGCCGCCCACCATGCCGCCGAGCGCCTGGCTGTCGGCGAGCTTGGGACTGATGATCCGTCCCACGTCGTAGACGCCGAGCATCCGCCGGACCCGGACCAGGCCGAGGCGGTGATCCACGGCGACCTCGGCGAACGTCGCGCCGTAGGCGTACATGGAGAACCGGGGCTCCTCCGGGGTGAAGGAGCCGAGCGTTTCGAGGCGGGTGCGGTTGTTGCGGGCCAGGAGCTGCTGGTACGTCTCACCTCGCGCGGGGTCGTCCTTGACGTGCAGCCGGCCGTCGGTGACCGCGACGTCGCCGGCGTCGGCGCCGTGCAGCGGCGATCGCTCGTCGGCGACGGCCAGCTCGATCGCCTGGCGCCGCAGCTGGTCGCAGCCGTCCTGGACGGCGGACCCTACGCTCGCCATGGTCTGCGAGCCGCCGTGCGCCGGTGTCGGCGGCATGGTCGAGTCGCCGAGCCGGAAGTCCACGGCCCGCACGGTCAGACCGAGGGCGTCGGCGGCGACCTGCGTCATGGCGGTGCACGTGCCGGGGCCCATGTCGCTGGTCGCCGCCTCGACCAGAGCACTGCCACGTGCGTCGAGCAGGACCCGCGCCTGGGCCGGGTTCCGCCGGGTGGTGTGCACGCCGGCGGCCATGCCCATGCCGATCAGCCAGTCGCCGTCGCGGGTGGAGCGCGGTTCGGGGGCGCGCCGGTCCCACCCGAACTCGCGGGCGCCGAGGGTGTAGCACTCGCGCAGACGCCGGGTGGAGAACGGCGTCCCGTCCGACTCGTCCTCAGACGGTTCGTTGCGGCGGCGCAGCTCGATCGGGTCGATGTCCAATTCGTGGGCGAGTTCGTCCAGCGCCGACTCGATGGCGAAGGCCGCCGTGGCGTGGCCGGGGCCGCGCATGTACAAGGGGGTGTTCACATCCAGCGGCACGGTCCGGTACGCCTGGCGGACGTGGGGCATGCTGTAGAGCATCTGTCCCGCCGCCAGGACGCCCTCCTCGAAATCCTCGTACGACGAGGTCTCTGCCTTGATGTCGTGGACCATGGCGATCAGCCGGCCGCGACGGTCGCTGCCCAGGCGCAGGTGGTATTCGTAGGCGGGCCGGTATCCCGTCCCGGAGTACAGCTGCTTGCGGGTGAGGACCAGCTTGACCGGACGGGCCAGCTCGCGCGCGGCGAGGGCCGCGATGGTGACGTGCGGCCAGGCCCGCAGGCCGCTGCCGAACGCCCCGCCCACGCATGGCGAGATGACCCGCACCGCGTCCGGCTCGATGCCGAACACGGCGGCGAGTTCCTTCTGCGTGCCGACGACCCACTGGGTCTTGTCCCAGACGGTGAGCCGGTCGCCGTCCCAGCGGGCGATGGTGGCGTGCGGCTCCAGCGCGTTGTGGTGGTTGCGGGTGGTGCGGTACGTCATCTCCAGCCGTACCGCGGCGGACCGCATGGCCTGGTCGGCGTCGCCGCGCGCGTAGGTCACCGGGGCGTGCGCGGGAGTGCCGGTCAGGTCCGTCGATGGTTTCTCGGCGTCGTAGCGGACCTCGACCAGGCTCGCGCCGTGCTGAGCCGCCTCCGGCGTCGTGGCCACCACGACCGCGACCGGCTGCCCGTGGAAGAGGACCTTGTCGTCCTGGAAGACGTGCAGCCGCTCGCCGCCTTCCGGGTTGTTCGAGCTCGGGTTGGGTCGGTAGGCCAGCCTGGGGGCGTTGCGGTGGCTGATCACCTTCAGGACGCCGGACAGGGCCAGGGCGGCTCGAGCATCGATGCCGGTGATCCGTCCCCGTGCGACGGTACTGCCGACGACGGCGGCGTGAACGACGCCGTCGGTGGGGTGGTCGGCGGCGTACATCGCTCGTCCGGTCACCTTCAGGCGCCCGTCCACCCGGGACAGCGGCGCCCCGACGGCTTGCCGGCTCATGCGGTGCCTCCCACGATGCGAAGCTGGCGTTCGACGGCGCGCTTGAGCAGCTCGATCTTGAACTTGTTATGGGCGAGCGGACGAGCCCCCTCGGCCGCCAGCCGGGCAGCCTCGGCCCACAGCGCCTCCGACGGCCGTTCGCCGATGAGGCGGCGCTCGACAGCGGGCAGCTTCCACGGCACGGTGCCGACGCCACCGGCGGCCACCTTCGCCTCACGGATCACACCGCCGCGCACGTGCAGCGCGACCGCCGCCGAGGTCAGCGCGAACTCATACGACCGCCGGTCGCTCACCTTCAGGTATCCCGACCTGAGCGGGCGCGGGAGGGCGGGAATCTCGACAGCGGTGATCAATTCACCTGGCCGCACCGCCTGTTCCCGCTCCGGTGTGCTGCCGGGCGGCAGCAGGAAGTCCGCGAAGGCGACGCCGCGCCGCCCGTCCGGTCCCACCAGGCGGACGATCGCCTCCAGCGCCGCGAACGCCACGGCGACGTCCGAGGGGTGCGTGGCCACGCACTGATCGGAAGCACCGAGGATCGCGTGGGTGCGGTTGAACCCGCCCAGCGCCGCACATCCCGAGCCGGGGTCGCGCTTGTTGCAGGCGGCGGTCACGTCTCGGAAGTACGCGCACCGGGTGCGCTGCATGATGTTGCCGCCGATGGTGGCCATGTTGCGCAGCTGAGGAGAGGCGCCCAGCTCCAGCGCCTGCGAGATGACGGGGTAGGTGGCGCGCACCTTGGGATGGGCGGCGGCCTCGGCCATCCGTACCAATGCGCCGATGCGCAGGCCCCCGCGCGCGGTGACGGTGACGTCGCGCAAGGGAAGGGCGCTGATGTCGACCAGCGTGGAGGGACGCTCCACCGTCTCGCGCATCAGGTCGACCAGCATGGTGCCGCCTGCGATGTAGCGGCCGCCACGACGCCCGGCGGCGAGCGCGCCGGCGATGTCGGACACTTTGACGTAGGAGAAGGGGTGCATCCGAGCCGGACCTCACTTCCCGCCGGCGGCCTGCTCGACCGCTCTGACGACCTGCACATAGCAGCCGCAGCGGCAGATGTTGCCGCTCATCCACTCCCGGATCTCCTCCCGGGAGCCGGTGTGGCCCTCTCGGATGCAACCGACGCCGGACATGATCTGGCCGGGGGTGCAGTAGCCGCACTGGAAGGCGTCCTGCTCGATGAAGGCCTGCTGCAACGGGTGCAGGTCGTCGTCCTCGCCGGGGGCGAGCCCCTCGATGGTGGTGACCTCCGCGCCCTCCAACCGCACCGCCAGCGCCAGGCAGGCGTTGACCCGGCGGCCGTCGACCAGGACGGTGCAGGCTCCGCAGGCGCCGGCGTCGCAGCCCTTCTTGGTGCCCGTCAGCCCGAGCTGCTCGCGCAGCAGGTCCAGCAGCGAGGTCCGGTTGTCGATCTCCGCGGTGTGCCGCTTGCCGTTGACCGTCAGCGAGACGCGGCCGCTGGGTGGCGTCTCCGCCGGCGTGGTTCCGAGCGGAGACGGTCCCGGCACCAGATTGCGCACCACGACCACACCGCCGCCAACCGCCGCCGTCGCCGTCGCTACCGCGATGAACGTACGCCGAGACAACCTCGATGCAGGCTCCGCCTCGGGCGGAACACGCGAGTCCGGGAGTTCGGACGACATATGCACCTCTCTCGGTCCGGCGTACGATCGGCGCTCTCACACGTCGGGCCGATACCCATAAAACCGCTGGTTAACGGCCTGGGAGAGGCATGTTATGAACGAGCCGAACGCCTCTTCGAACAGGTCACCAGGCACTTGGACCCGGCACGCGACGGCTACGGCTTCCGCCGGCTCGAACCCGGCGGAAGCCGTTGAAGAGGCCAGACTCCTCGGCGGTAACGGGAATGCCACTGTGCGATAGATTCCCGCCACGACCGTCCACCGTGTCGCCGTCCTCGTCCTCCCCCGTGTGATCCCCTTCGACCTCGGCATTCCGACGTTGGTGTTCGCGCAGCGGCCGGGCACGCCGTACCGGATGACGTTGTGCGCCGCGAAGCCGGGCGAGGTGGCGACGGACGCGGGCTTCACCGTACGGGTGACCGGCGGGCTGAACGTGGCGCGCCAGGCGGACACGACCATCGTCCCGGGCTACACGACGGATGCGCGACCGGCGCCGGCGGTGCTGGAGGTGCTCGCCAGGGCACACGATCAGGGCAAACGCATCGTGTCGATCTGCACCGGGGCGTTCGCGCTGGCGCTGCCGCACTCGCTGCGCTGCCGGGCGAGTTCGCCGGGCACGGTGATCGGCGGGCCCTTCTCCCGGCGGGCGGCGACCTGACCGACGATCGCGTCGACCAACGCCCGTACGGCGGACAACAGGGGGTAGGCGTCGTGGATCAGCTTGGCGTCGGCATCGGAGATGAACTCGCTGCCCTGGGCGGTGATGTCGATGACGGTGCCGCCGTTGGACAACGCGCACACCCCGCCACGCCGCTCGACGATCCCCGGCGAGGTGTGCAGCGCGACGGCCTGCAGACCGTGTCGACCGCCTCGGCGGAGAAGCCGCGCGCGGTCATGAACTCCGCGGCCAGATCCGCGCCGTCCACTTCGAAGCGCTGGCCGCCGTTGCCCTCGTCGTTCAGCCCGACGTCGTGCAGCACGCACGCCAGGAACAGCAGCTCCGGGTCATAGTCCGGGCGCGGCCGCATCCCACGGTGCCGGGCGAGCAGACGCGCGAACAGGATGCATGACGACCATCCTGGAACCGGCCGACGACCCGGCCAAGTGGCTGGAATGACAACATGTGACAGATTCCCGCCAACACACCGACGGTGACCGGCACGCCGGACACGGGGCTCTGACGTTCTACCTGTTCCAGGCCGCGGTGTGGGTGGCGCTGTTCTACCCGTTCGCCCTGGGCCTGCACGACGACATGGGCTTCGCCGCGACCCTCGGGATCGCGATCGCGGTCTGGGTGGTGTCGATCACGCTGGCCGAGTGGATCGGGGTCGCCGGCCACCGCGGACCGGCCGAGGTCCTGCTGCGCCGACTAATCTACGGCGCCGGCGGCCGGGCGCGCGGGGAAGGACTGATCAGCTCTTTGCCGACCGGCCCTCGCGCGAAAACCCCTCAGCCCTTCAGGTCGGCGATGAGGTCGCGGACGCGGTCGCGGATCTCGTCGCGGATGGCGCGGACGGCCTCGATGCCCTGCCCGGCCGGGTCGTCGAGTTTCCAGTCCTCGTAGCGTTTGCCGGGGAAGACCGGGCAGGCGTCGCCGCAGCCCATGGTGATGACCACGTCGGAGTCCTGCACCGCCTCGGGGGTGAGGATCTTCGGCCGGGCGGCGGAGATGTCGATGCCGACCTCGCGCATGGCGTCCACAGCGACCGGGTTGACCTGGCCGACCGGTTCGGAGCCCGCGGACCGGACCTCCACCGTGTCCCCGGCCAGGTGCGTCAGCCATCCGGCGGCCATCTGGGAGCGTCCGGCGTTGTGCACGCACACGAACAGGACGCTGGGCTTGTCGCTCATGAGGCGGCTCCTCTTTCTTCCTGGGGACGGGGGACGACCGGCTCGGGGGTGCCTGCCGGCGGCGGACCGAAGAGACCGTGGACGAGGAGGAGCCCGATCGCGCCGCCGACGAGCTGGGCCGCGACGAAGCCGGGCACCGAGGCCGGGGCGATGCCGGCGAAGGTGTCGGAGAAGGCCCGGCCGACGGTGACGGCGGGGTTGGCGAAACTGGTGGAGGAGGTGAACCAGTAGGCCGCCCCGATGTAGCCGGCCACCGCCGCGGGCGCGACCGCCGTGCGGCCGGATCGGGTCAGGCAGAAGATGACCAGCACCAGCCCCGCGGTGGCGACCAGCTCGCCGAGCCACAGCGGGGCGCCCGCCCGCTCAGCGGTGGACCAGCTGATCGCGGCGCGGTCGAACATGGCGTTGGCCAGGATCGCCCCGGCGACCGCGCCGAGGACCTGGGCGCAGGCGTAGGAGGCCAGCTCCCCCGCGGACAGGCCGGCACGGGTGCGCCGGCCCTGCCACCAGTCGGCGAGGGACACCACCGGGTTGAAGTGGGCGCCGGAGACGGGGCCGAGCGTGACGATGAGCACGGCCAGGCCGAAGACGGTGGCGGTGGAGTTTTGCAGCAGCTGCAGGCCCACGTCCCGCGGAGACAGGGTCTGCGCCATGATGCCGGAGCCGACGACCACGGCCACCAGCAGTGCCGTGCCGGTGAACTCCGCCAGGAGCCTGCGCGGCAGGGGGATCACCGGGCCGCCTCGGCGGGCAGGGTCAGCAACGCGGACAGCTGGGCCAGCCGGTCCGGCACCAGCCGGTAGTACACCCAGGAGGCACGCCGCTCCGAGGTGAGCAGGCCGGCCTCCTTCAGCACCTTGAGGTGGTGGCTGATCGTCGGCTGGCCGAGATCGAAGCTCGCCGTCAGATCGCAGACGCACGCCTCGCCGCCCTCGTGGCCGGCGACGATCGAGATGATGCGGAGTCGTACCGGATCGCCGAGGGCCTTGAAGACCCGCGCCAGAGCGGCCGCCTCCTGCTCGCCGAGAGGCTCGTGCGCCATCGGCGGACAGCACTCCAGCAGGTTCAACTCCTCCATGACCTCAGCTTATCGGCAACCGTCGATATCAATGGGCGTCGATATCAGAAAAGAGGGCTGCGCCGTTCCACGAGGACGACGTCGCGCCAGCGGCCGTGGTGGCGGCCGATGCGCTCGCGGGTGCCGACCACGCGGAAGCCCAGCGCCCGGTGCAGCGCGAGGCTGGCGGCGTTCTCCGGGAAGATGCCGGACTGGATCGTCCAGACGCCGGCGTCCTCGCCGGCGGCGACGAACGCCGACAGCAGCGCCCTGCCGATGCCCTGGGCCTGGCAGCCGGGATGGACGTAGACGCTGTGCTCGACCACACCGGCGTAGACGCACCGGCTGGAGACCGCCGAGGCGGCCACCCAGCCCACGACCTCGCCGGTTCGGGTGTCGGCGGCGACATAACGCAGGTCCGGCAGCTTGCCCGCGGTGAACCCCTCCCAGCTCGGCGCCGTCGTCTCGAAGCTGGCCTCGCCCGTGTCGAGCCCCGCCTGGTAGATGGCCAGCACCTGGTCGGCGTCGCCGTCCCGCATGGGCCGGATCTCCAGCCCGGTGCCGGCGGCCGGCTTGGCGGCCTGGACGATCGCCGAGTGAACGCCCTCACCGTGGTCGGCGGTCAACGTGACGCGGACCCCGACGAACCCCGCCCGGCGCAGCAGCTCGCGGTAGGCGGCCACGGACAGGGCCCCTGTCGCGCACCCGATGCGCCGCTCCACCCGGGTCCGCCGCCCGGGGTCGGCGTCCCCGTCGGTCACGACGTCACTGACGCCGAACCGGCCGCCCGGCCGCAGCACCCGGAAGGCCTCCGCCAGCGCGCCCGCCTTGTCGTCGGACAGGTTGATCACGCAGTTGGAGATGACCACGTCCACCGCCCTGTCGGGCAACGGCACGTCCTCGATGGCGCCCTGCAGGAACTCGGCGTTGGCCACGCCGGCCTGCTCGGCGTTGCGACGGGCCAGGGCCAGCATGTCGGGGCTGGCGTCCAGTCCGTACGCCTTCCCGTGCGGCCCGACCCTGCGCGCCGACAACAGCACGTCGATCCCGCCACCCGACCCGAGGTCCAGCACGGTCTCCCCGGCCCGCAGCTCGGCCACGGCGACCGGATTGCCGCATCCCAGGCTGGCCCGCACCGCCGCCTCGGGCAGCGCGCCGGTGTCGTCGTAGGCGGCGGAGCCGAACGATCCCTGCTCGAAGGCGTCGGGACCGCAGTCCGTGACGGCCTGGCCGACGGCCGCGGCCCTGGCCAGCCGGGAGTAGCGGTCCACGATCTCGTCGTACGCCATGACGGTCTCCTCACTCACAGGTGGGCGGGGCCGGGACGGGATTGCCCATCACCACATCGGCGGCGGTCGGGAAGCAGCTCACACAGGCCTCGTTGATCCGGTACAGGCTTGACGTGCCCTGCCGCTCGACCAGCACGAACCGCACGTCGGCCAGGATCTTCAGGTGGTGCGAGACCGTGGACTGCCCCACGCCGGAGGCGGCCACGATCTCCCCCACGCTCATCGGCGTCCGCCGCCGCGCCAGCAGCGACACGATCTGGATCCGGGTGGCGTCGGCGAGAGCCTTGAACCAGCTCGCGTACTCCTCGGCCGCGGCCCGCTCCAGGGGTCCCTTCTCCATATCCATCGATAATCGACGATAGTCGATGAAGCAACCGGGAGGAACACCCTTTTTTTCGCGAAATATCAACTCTTGTCCTGGTATGAGATCGCGGAGACACTGCGGACGGAGTCAGTGCTGGAGACAGGCCGGGGGAGGCGCCTTGAAATGGCGTGCCATGATCGTCGCGCTGCTGATGACACTCACCGTGGGGGCGGCCGAGGCGCCCAAGGACCGCTACGAGATATGGCTGGTCGACCAGTCCGACACGAACGGCCTCACCCACGGCGGCACCGTCCACGTGTACGACGGCGCCGACGTCACCAAGCGGCTCTCCGCCGCCCGCCCCACTGACGTGATCGATCTCGGCGGCGCCACCTCGTCCCTGTGCCTGGCGAGCACCGGCCGGAACCCGGTCAGACCCCACATGATCGTGTTCAACAAGGCCGACACCCACGCGGCGCTCGCCTTCGTCGCCAGCGGCCACGTGGTGATCTTCGACGCGGCCTCCCGCCGGCCGCTCGCCTGCTTCCAGACCGAGGTCGGAGCCGGCGGCGCCCGGCAGGCGCACGCCCTCTGGCCCACCGAGGACGACCGCTACCTGATCATCGCCAACCAGAACGGCAAGAAGCTGGAGCGGATCCGCACCGACTACGGCGCCGGCGCGTTCACGCAGGAGCCCGCGGCCACGCTCGACCTGGCGGGCTGCACCACCCCGAACGGCGCGCCCTGCCAGTCCCCCGAGACCCGCCCCGACAACGCACCGATCTGCCCGTTCATCCCCTCTGCGTCTGATGGTCGCGCTCGCACGGGGGCTCCGCTGGTCACGCAAGCTACCGCTCTCCGCCCCCAGGCTCACCGCTCCGGCAACGGCCCCGTCTTCGTCAGTCTGCGGGGCGGCGGCATGTTCGTCGTGGACTGGCGCGCCACGCCGATGGCCATCGTCGGCGAGTACGACGACGATCACGTGCCGGCGAACGGCTGCGGCTTCATCGAGGCGATGGGCGCCGTCTTCGGCGACGGGGGCGGCGGCACCCCTGCCAACCTCGACCAGTTCAGCGTTTTCCGGTTGCCGCGCAGCGGCTACTCCGCCGCGAACCCGCCGAACACGCCTCCCGTGGAGCGGCTGTACGACGACGACGCGCCGGACCGCGACGCCCACGGCACCGCGGTCAGCGCCAAGGAGCGCCACGTCTGGGTGGGCGACCGCGACGGGAACGTGGTGGAGGTCTTCGACGGCCGCACCGGCGCCCACGTCAACACGGTGCCGCTGACCTCTCCGTTCAGCGCCGACCCGACGGTGGACCTGTTCGCCTCGTCCCCCGACCACGCGTGGGTGTTCGCCTCGACGCGCGGCCCGAACCCGCTCTCCGGCGACCCGCACTCCTCGCACGGCACGGACCCGGGCCTGCTGATCATCCGCATGACGGACGATGGCCGAACCGGTCAGGTCCGCGGTCTGATCCCCATCACGAACGTCGACGCGGCAGGCGTCGAACGCGCCGACGCGCACGGCATCCGCGTGCGACTCGTACGCTGACGCGCCCCCTTCATGGGGCTATACCGGTTCACCCCGGAAGAGGTGCTTGCTGCCGTTAGGCTCCTCGGTAGGCGGGGCGCCCCCGCCGGTGTGACGCCGCCGCGCTCACGCCGTTCTTCGTTTACGGTGCATCTCGGGGACACGTCACGGGAGGACCTCCGGGCCGGCGGGCGCGGAGGCGGCGTGATGAGGGGGAATTCAGGAGGATGACGTCGGGGATGAGCGCTCAGACGCAGGAGCATCTCGGCCCGTACCGGCTGATCAGGAAGATCGGCGAGGGCGGCATGGGGGTCGTCCACCTCGGGGTCGACGGCCGGGGCCGCGAGGTGGCCGTCAAGGTGCTGCATCCGCACGTGGCCGCCGATCTCAAGGCGCGCGACCGGCTGGTCCGCGAGGTGGAGACCATGCGGCGGGTGCGTAACCAGTACGTGGCCGAGGTGGTCGACGCCGAGCTGGCGGGCGGCCGGCCCTATGTGGTGACGCGTTTCGTGCCGGGCCGCACGCTGGAGGAGACCGTCCTGTCCGACGGGGCTCTGGAGCCGTGTGCGGTCATCAGGCTCGCCCAGGGGCTCTGCCAGGCGCTGGTGGCCATTCACGCGGCCGGGGTGATCCATCGGGACCTCAAGCCGTCCAATGTCATGCTGGTCGACGGGGAGCCGCTCGTCATCGACTTCGGCATCGCGCATCTGGTGAACGCGACCCGGCTGACGCAGTCGGGGATGTTCGTTGGGACGCCCGGATACCTGGCGCCGGAGATCATCCGTAACTCGCAGATCACTCAGGCGGCCGACGTGCACGCGCTGGCCTCGACGGTGTTCTTCGCCGCGACGGGGCTGCCGCCGTTCGGCACGGGGACGTTCGAGGCGGTCTGCTTCAACATCATGGAGGGGCTGGCTCAGATCGACCGGGCGCCCGCGTGGCTGCGCGGCTGGCTCTCGCAGGCGCTGCAGGTCGATCCGGCGGCCCGGCCCAGCGCACAGGAGCTGCTGCGGATGGCCAGGGCGCTCGATCACGCCCCCGCTCCCGGCGCCGACCTGCGGCCTGACCGCACGCTGACCATGAACACCTACTCCGACCTGCTGCCGCCGGTCGATTACAGCCAGAGGCAGCCGCCGCCTTACGTGCCCGCGCCGGTCCCGGCCCCGGTCCAGCCGCCGATGCCGCGCACCGAGCAGCGGGTGGCGGACTTCCCCGCGCCCCAGCCGCCGCCGTACACACCGCCCGCCGACTTCCAGCCGTTCCTGCGCAGCAGGCGGCTCGTCGGGGTGCTGCTGCTCGCCACGCTGGTGGCGCTGACCGTCGCCATGCCGGTCGTCGTGGGCACCCTGGCGGCCGGGCTCTCACTGGCGCTGCGCATCGGCGAATACCTCTTCTTCGGCGAGAACCGGCAGACGTTGTTCAGGGCCCTGCTCGTGACGGTGGGGCACGTGCTGCTGGCGCTGGCGGTCGGCTTGCTGGCCTCGTTCTTGCTGGACAGCGTCCTCGGGATGAGAGCCGCTCACGCGGCGTCCTTCGCCACGGGCGTCTACACGCTCGGGTTGTTCGTGCTGCCCGGCGCGGGGCCGGTGCGCCAGGCGGCCACACGTGTGCTCGCCCGCGTCCTGCCGGGGCCGGGCGTGACCACGGCGGCGGTCGCGGTGATGGCACCGGTCACGCTGATCTCGCTGATCACGGCCCTGGTGCGGGGCTTCGCGTAGGACGTCACCCCAGACGGGTGGACATGCGGGCGAGGAGGGCTCTCAAGAGGGCGATCTCCTCACCCCCGACGGCGTCGACGATCTCGCCGAACTGACGCTCCACCGTGGCGGTCCACCTCTCGAGTGCCTGGCGGCCGCGGTCCGTCGCGAAGACCAGCACCCGCCGGCGGTCCGCCTCGTCCACCCGGCGGTGGACGAGGGTCAGCGACACCATGCGGTCGATGATCTTGGTGAGGGTCGGCGGCGGCAGCATCGCGAATTCGGCTATTTCCGTCATGGGATGGCCGTTGCCGTCGCCCAGGAGTGACAGGACGCGCCATTCCTCCAGCGTGGCGTCCTCCGCCTTCAGCGCCGCACCGAGCCTTTGCACGACGCCGCGTTCGACGAGCGTGAGGAGCCGTGCGAAGTCGAGGTCGCGATGTACGGTCGCCGCGGTCGTCAATTTCCCTGCCAAGAGATCGTCGTGGTGGTCACGCCTCCAACGGTAGCATTTCCTATCGCGAGGAAATGTTCCCGTAATAACTAATCGCTACCGTAACCTCTATGATCGAGAAGGCGCGCCTGTGGCCCGGCTCTCTCGCGGGGCCCGGGAGCCGTGACACGCTGGACGTCGCCCTCGTCATCCCCCTCCAGGGGCCGGCCGGGATCTTCGGGCCGTCCTGCGAGTGCTGTGCGCAACTGGCGGCCGAAGAGGTCAACGCCGAGTCCGGGGTGCTGGGCAAAGAGCTGCGGCTGGTGCTCGTCGACGGGGGTGCGCCGCCCGAGCAGGTGGCGACGGAGATCGACGCGCTGATCTGCGCGGGCATGATCGACGCCGTGGCGGGCTGGCACATCTCGGCGGTACGCGAGGTCGTCGCCCCGCGCATCGGCGGCCGGGTGCCGTACGTCTACACGGCGCTCTACGAGGGCGGCGAGCGCTCCCCCGGGGTGTTCCTCACCGGCGAGACGCCGAACCGCCAGCTGCGGCCGACGCTGGAGTGGTTCGCGGGCGAGCTGGGCATCCGGCGATGGACGATCGTGGGCGACGACTACGTCTGGCCGCGGTCCTCTGCCCGCGCCGCCCGCCGCTACCTGGCCGAGCTGGGCGGCGTCGTGTGCGACGAGATCTACGTGCCGCTGGGCACCGAGGACTTCGACGAGACGCTCCGCCGGGTCGCGGTCAGCGGGTGCGAGGCCGTCCTCATGCTCCTGATCGGCAACGACGCCGTCGCCTTCAACCGCTCGTTCAGCGGCGCGGGGCTGGATCGGGACCACATCCGGTTCAGCTCGCTGATCGAGGAGAACGTGCTCCTCGCCACGGGGCCGGAGAACACGCGAGGCCTGATGACCTCGGCCGGATACTTCGAGGACCTGCCGACCGCCTCCGGGCTCGACTTCGCCGCCGCCTACGGGCGCAGGTTCGGGCCGCAGGCGCCGGTGCTCAACAGCCTGGGCGAGTCCTGCTACGAAGGCGTGCGCATGCTCACCGAGCTGCTGCGCCGGGCGGGCGCGTTCGACGTGGAACGCATCCAGGCGATGGCCGAAGGGCTGGAGTACGAGAGCCCGCGCGGCACCGTCCAGGTGCGGAACCGGCACCTGAACCAGCGCGTGTTCCTCGCGGCCGCCGACGGCCTGCAGTGGGACGTCCTCCAGCAGCTCTCCTAGCCCGCGCGTCAGCGGCTCACTTCGTTTACACGCATGTAACATTCGGCATCTCCCGGATTTACTTCCGCCAAAAATACTTCCTAACGGAAGCTTTTGGAGGTGCCCATGGCGACCTACCAGTACCGCTGCGCGGAATGCGGACCCTTCGACGTACGACGCCCGATCGGGGAGGCCCGGCCCGAGGAGCCGTGTGACGGCTGCGGGCACCGGTCCCGGCGGGTCTTCACCTCGCCCATGCTGACCCGCACCCCGGCCGCCCTGGCGCAGGCGTTGCGGGCCCAGGAGGCCGGCGCGTACGAGCCCCGCGTCGTCGGCGAGGTCCCGGCGGCACGCCGGGGACCCGCGCCGTCGGCCGACCCCCGACACGCCCTACTGCCGAAGCCCTGATCGGCGAACCAGTCTTTGGAGGCAGCACATGCCGCAAGTCGTCTTCAGCGTCGACCAGACCCTGTCCATGCGCGATCAGAAGATCCCGGGTCACAACCGCTGGCACCCGGACATCCCGCCGGCCGCCACCGTGTCGCCGGGAACGGAGTTCCGTCTCGAATGCAGGGACTGGACCGACAACCAGATCGGCAACAACGACTCGGCCAACGACGTGCGCGACGTCGACCTCACGCACGCGCACATGCTCAGCGGCCCGATCGCGGTGGAAGGGGCCGAGCCCGGCGACCTGCTCATCGTGGACATCCTCGACCTGGGGCCGATCCCGCAGCCGACAGGCGACGGGTCGGGGTCGGGATGGGGGTACACCGGTGTCTTCGCCCGCGACAACGGCGGTGGGTTCCTCACCGACCACTTCCCGGACTCGTACAAGGCCATCTGGGACTTCCACGGGCAGATGGCCACCTCGCGGCACATCCCCGGGGTCCGGTACACCGGGATCACCCATCCCGGGCTCATGGGCACCGCCCCGTCCGCCGGGTTGCTGGCCCGGTGGAACGCCCGCGAGCAGGCCCTCATCGACACCGACCCGTACCGGGTGCCGGCGCTCGCGCTGCCGCCGCTGGCGGACAACGCGCTGGCCGGACAGCTCGCAGGCGCGGAGGCGGCCAGGGTCGCCCAGGAGGGCGCCCGTACGGTGCCGGCCCGGGAGAACGGCGGCAACCACGACATCAAGAACCTCACCCGCGGCTCCCGCGTGTTCTACCCCGTGCACGTGCCCGGCGCCCTGCTGTCCGCCGGCGACCTGCACTTCAGCCAGGGCGACGGGGAGATCACCTTCTGCGGCGCCATCGAGATGGGCGGGTTCCTGGACCTCCATGTCGACCTCATCAAAGGCGGCATGGAGAAGTACGGCGTGACCACGAACCCGATCTTCATGCCCGGCAACGTCGAGCCCCGCTACAGCGAGTTCCTCTCGTTCGTCGGCATCTCCGTGGACCACTCCACCGACACCAACCACTACCTCGACGCCACGCTGGCGTACCGCAACGCCTGTCTGAACGCGGTCGAGTACCTCAAGTCCTTCGGGTACAGCGGCGAGCAGGCCTACCTCCTGCTCGGCTCGGCGCCGATCGAGGGCCGGCTCAGCGGCGTGGTGGACATCCCCAACGCGTGCAGCACGCTCTACCTGCCGACCGCGATCTTCGACTTCGACATCCGCCCGACGGCGGACGGCCCCCGCAAGGCCGACCGCGGCCAGTGCGCCGTGACCTCCTGACCCCTTTCGGCATCGGAAGCGAGACCCTCCATGAACGACCACCAGACCTTCGAGCTGGGCGACTTCACCACCCAGCACGGCGCCACCCTCCGCGGCGCCTTCTTGGCCTACAAGACGTACGGCGAGCTGAACGCGGACAAGAGCAACGTCATCGTCTACCCCACCTGGTACTCCGGGCGGCACTGGGACAACGAGTGGCTCATCGGGCAGGGCATGGCGCTCGACCCGGACCAGTACTTCATCATCGTGCCGAACATGCTCGGCAACGGCCTGTCCAGCTCCCCGAGCAACACCCCACCTCCCTACGACCGGGCGCGCTTCCCGCGCATCACGGTCTACGACCAGGTCGTGGCGCAGCACCGGCTGGTGACCGAGCAGTTCGGCATCGAGCGCGTGGCCCTGGTGACGGGCTGGTCCATGGGCGCTGGGCAGACGTACCAGTGGGCGGTGAGCCACCCCGAGATGGTCGAGCGGATCGCCCCGTTCTGCGGCTCTCCGCGTACGAGCATCCACAACATCGTCTTCCTGGAAGGCGTGAAAGCCGCCCTGACAGCGGACGCCGTCTTCGCCGGCGGCTGGTACGGCGGCCAGTGGCCGACCACCGGGCTGCGCGCCCTGGCCCGGGTGTACGCCGGGTGGGGCTTCTCCCAGGCCTTTTACTGGGAGAAGGCGTACGAGCAGCTCGGCTACACCTCCCTGGAGGACTTCCTGGTCGGCTTCTGGGAGGGCTTCTTCCTGGACGGCCGGGACCCGAACAACCTGCTGTCCATGCTCTGGACCTGGCAGAACGGAGACGTCGGGCGCACTCCCGGCTTCGACGGCGACACCGAGGCCGCCCTCGCCTCCATCAAGGCGACGTCCATCGTGATGCCGGCGGAGAAGGACCTCTACTTCCCGCCGGAGGACGAGGCCTGGGCGGTCGGACACATGACCAACGCCGAACTCCGCGTCATCCCGGGCATCTGGGGCCACTTCGCCGGGCACGGCAGCAATCCGAAGGACACCGCGTTCATCGACGCGGCCCTGCGTGAGCTGCTGGCCAAGCCGGGCGGCCTGGGCTGAGGCGGGGGCCGTCATGCGTTTTCGCCTGCCTCATGAGGTCAGCGCCTCGATCGTCGCCTTCGCCACCGTCTTCCTCGCCATGAGCCCGCTCAACCTGCCGACGTGGGCCATCTTCATCACCTGGGCCGGCACCTTCCTCCTCGGCGGACCGACCAGGGACAACGCGGTGAAGCTGATCACCGCCACCACCGCCGGGGCGGGGTTCGGCGTGGCGGCCGTCCTGCTCAACCAGGCCACGGGCGACATGTTCGGCAGCACGACCTTCGGCCGGACCGTGGCCCTGGGACTGGTGATTTTCGTGGTCAACGGCACGCTGCTGGCGGCCGGCCGCCTGCGGGCGCTGTCCCTCATCCCCGGGATGTTCTTCGGGTTCGCGTCGCTGTTCGCCACCTACTTCGGCGGATTCGGCTTCGCCTCCGGCAACCTGGCCGCCGCGTTCGTCAGCTCGGCCGCGATGAGCGCGCTCGGCCCGCTGTGCGCCTTCCTGGGCCTGCGGCTGATGTTCGCGCCGGCCGCCGCCGAGCAGCCGGACCGGCGGGCCGCCGCCGCGGAGGCCGCCTCGGAGGCCTCCGCGGGAGGCTGACGCCTGGCGGCGTTTCATGGATGGGCATGGGTTCCGGCAAGCGTTGTCGCCATGCCCGTCCTCGCTCCCCCGTCGGCGCTAAGAAGAGGCCGGTGGGAATGAGGAAATCACTTCACTCGTGGGTGCGGGCAGATCCGTGGCGGGCGTCGCTGGCCCTGGTGGCCGTCTGCTACGGGCTCGTCCAGTTGGTCGTCGTCACCCCGGAGATGGGGCTGGGGTGGGACGAGGTCGTCTACGTCAGCCAGGTCGATCCGCGCGTGCCGGCCGCCGAGTTCATCGCGCCGCGGGCCCGGGGCGTCACCCTGCTGGTCGCGCCGGTGGTGTTCGTCACCGCCTCGACGGAGGCGCTGCGGGTCTATCTGTGCCTGCTGTCGGCCCTGGCGCTGTACGTGTCGTTCGGGGTCTGGCTGCGGGTGCGGTCCGGGCCGGCGGTGCCGCTGGCCGGTCTGCTCTTCGCCTCCCTGTGGCTGTCGCTGTTCTACGGCAACGAGGTCATGCCGAACCTGTGGGTGGCGTTCGGCGCGGTGGCCGCCGTCGGCTGCTTCCTGCGGTGCGTGCGGCCCGGTGGCGGGCGTGGGCCACTGATCGGGCTGGCGGTGAGCGTGTGCGCGGTGGCGCTGCTGCGGCCGCCGGACAGCATCTGGCTCGTGCTCCCGCTCGCGGTGGCGCTCGCCCTGCCGGGACGGCGGCGGGCCGGGGCCGGGATCGCCCTGTTCGGGGGCCTGGCCGCCGGCTGGGCCGACTGGATCATCGAGGCGTACGTCAGGTTCGGCGGGCTCGCCGCCCGCTGGGCGGCCGCGGGGGCGGCGAACGAGACCGGCCTGCACTTCTCGCTGTACGAGCACGCCCGGGCGCTCAACGGGCCGCTGCTCTGCCGGCCTCCCGCGCACTGCGGGCCCGCCCTGCTGCCCTGGCTCCTCTGGTGGGGCACGATCCCGGTCCTCGTCCTGCTCGGCCTGTACGCCGCGCGCCGCCGCGGATTCCTGGCCGAGTGCGCGCTGCCGGCCGCCGCCGGCCTGTCGATGGCCCTGCCGTACGTCTTCCTGGTCGGCTACGCCGCGCCCCGGTTCCTGCTGCCGACGTACGCGCTGCTGGCGTTCCCGATCGCGTACGGCGTCCTCCGGCTGCTGGAAGGCCGGCGCGTCGTCGCCGCCGGCCTGGTCGCCACCGGTTTGCTGGCCCAGTTCACACTCCAAGGGCTGACGCTGGACAAGGTCGTCGCCGCCCGGCTGGCCAAGCGGGGGGCCGACGTCGAGGTCGCCCAGGAGCTGGGCGGCCTGGGGGTGCGCCGGCCGTGCTTGGTGTACGGCGAGCACGCGGTGATGATCGCCTACCGGATGGGCTGCGAAGGGCACACCGTGCTGCGCTGGCCGCAGCAGAGCGAGAGTCCGGCGGCGGTCCGCGATGCCGGGAGCGCGGGCAAGCAGGTGGTCGCCGTCGACGAGGGACGCGCCATGCCCGCGCCGTTCCTCCAGACCTGGGAGAGGAGACCGCTGGCGGGCGTGCGGCCCGGCACGTGGTACGCCTACCTCCCCCGCTGAGTCGCGGCCAGGTCAGGCGGCGCGGGTGCTGGAGATGTCTGACATGTGTACCCGTGGTGCGGTGAGGGCGATCTGCCCTATGTACGCGCGGACGACCATGACACCGTCGTAAGCGACCCGTGACGCACCCCATATGGAGGAGCCGTGTGCGCGTTCCACATCATCGACCTGGGCGCCATGCAGATCCTGGACTCGCGTGGCCGCCCGACCCTGTCGGTGACCCTCACTCTGGCCGGAGGCGCGACCGGATGGGCCGGAGTGCCCTCCGGTGCTTCCACCGGCACGAAAGAGGCGGTCGAGCTGCGCGACGGTGACACCACCCGGTACGACGGCGCCGGCGTGACCCGCGCGGCGGCCCGCATCACCGGATCGATTTTCCACCGGCTCAAGGGCCGCCCGTGGCACTCGCTGGCCGATGTCGACCAGGCCCTGATCGAGTTGGACGGCACGTCCGACAAGAGCAGGCTGGGCGGCAACGCCACCGTGGGCGTGTCGATGGCCACCGCGCGTGCCGTGGCCTCCTCCCACGGCCAGCAGCTGTGGGAGTTCCTCTCCCCGTACACGGTGCGGCCGCGGATGCCGGTGCCGCACTTCAACCTCGTCAGCGGCGGCCTGCACGCCTCCAACCAGCTCGACTTCCAGGAATTCATGATCGCCCCCATCGGCGCGCCCTCCATGGCCGAGGCTGTGCGCGCGGGGGCGGAGATCTACGCCGTCCTGCGGAGGAACCTGGCGGCGGCGGGCCACCCGACCGGCCAGGGCGACGACGGTGGCCTGGCGCCCGACTTCACCCGCCCGCGCGAGGTGCTGGCCGCGCTGGTGCAAGCCATCGACGACGCCGGATATGTCCCCGCCCGCGACCAGGTGGCCATCGCGCTGGACCCGGCCGCCTCCCGGTTCCGCCGGAGCGACGGCGACTACCAGGTGGCGGGCGAGCGCCTGTCCGGCCTGGAGTTGATCGAGCTGTACGCCGAGCTCGCCGACGACTACCCGATCTGGAGCATCGAGGACGGTCTGGCCGAGGACGACCTCGAGGGCTGGCGGCGGCTGACCGACCGGCTCGGCGAGCGGCTGCAACTCGTCGGCGACGACGTGTTCGTCACGAACCCCTCCCTCATCGGACGGGGCATCGCCGGGGAGATCGCCAACGCCGCGCTCATCAAGGTCAACCAGGTCGGCACCGTCACCGAGACGCTGCAGGCGATGGAGCTGTGCCGCAAGCACGGGTACGCGCGGATGGTCTCGCACCGCTCCGGCGAGACCGTGGACGACTTCATCGCGGAGCTGGCGGTGGCCAGCGGCTGCGGGCAGATCAAGGCCGGTGCGCCCGCGCGGGGGGAGCGGGTGATCAAGTACAACCGGCTGCTGCACATCGCCTCGCAGCGGCCCGACCTGCCGTACGGGCTGGCCGACGGGGGTGGCCGGTGAGCGTGAGCCGCCCACCGGCCACCGCCTGCGGCGCCGCTCAGCCGTTGGCGGCGTCCTCCAGAGCCTGGACGTCGATCTTCTTCATACCCAGCATCGCCTGGACGGCGCGCTCGGCCCTGGCGGGCTCGGGGTCGCTCAGCAGCTCCGGCAGGCGGCGCGGGATGATCTGCCAGGACAGGCCCCACCTGTCCTTCAGCCAGCCGCACTGCGACTCCTCGCCGCCCTCCGTGAGCCTGGCCCAGAGGTCGTCGACCTCCTTCTGGTCCTCGCACTCGACGTACAGCGAGATGGCCTCGGTGAAGGTGAACTGCGGGCCGCCGTTCAGCGCGAGGAAGCGCTGGCCGGCCAGCTCGAACGTGACCATCATCGCCGGGCCGTCGTCGCCGTTGCGGTGGACGTCCACGACGCGCGAGTCGTCGAAGAGCGTCGTGTAGAACTGGGCGGCCTCCTCGGCCTGGTTGTCGAACCAGAGGTACGTGGTGATCTTCTGCATGACGCCGTGCCTTTCACTGGCTTGAAGGTGTTCCGACACCAACGCGTCGAACGTCCTCCGGCCGGATCGACACGGCGGCCGGGAAATTTCTGAGAGGGCTGCGGGGCTACCCCTTCTTCACGCTCAGCAGGGCGTGGTAGGCGGGTTTGGGCGCCAGGTTCTCATCGAACAGGCAGGCCGCGCCCTGACCGGGGAACCAGCCGGGCACCCACGAGTGCCGGTCGGTGAAGCCCCAGACGGTGAACTCGCGGCAGGCCTTGACGCTGAGACAGTCGGTCAGCGCCCGGCGGTAGTACTCGGCCTGGGTGGCGAGCTTCTCGGGGGTGACCGGCAGCTCCATGCGCACGTCCAGCTCGGTGACCGCGACCTCCAGGCCCAGGTCGGCGAAGCGGCGCATGACGTTGGCCCAGTCGCCCGGGTAGTCGTACTGGATGCCGAGGTGGCCCTGGAAGCCGATGCCGTGGATGGGGACGCCCTGCGCCTGGAGGTCCTTGACGATCGAGAGCGTGGTCTCGATCTTGGGGGCGTTCCACTCCAGGTTGTAGTCGTTGATGTAGAGCTTGGCGTGCGGGTCCGCGCGGTGGGCCCAGCGGAAGGCGTCGGCGATGTAGCCGGGGCCGAGGTGGGTGAGCCAGATGCTCTGCCGCATGGTGCCGTCGTCGTTGACCACCTCGTTCACCACGTCCCAGGCCCTGATCTTGCCCTTGTAGCGGCGTGCCTGGGTGGTGATGTGGTCCCGCAGGATCTTCCTGAGCTCGGTGGCGCCGATGGTGCCGTTCTCGACGCCGGTGGTCAGCCAGGCGGGCAGCTGGTTGTGCCAGACGAGGGTGTGGCCGCGTACCCGCTGGTGGTTGCGGCGGGCGTTCTCGACCAAGGCGTCGGCGTCGGCCCAGGTGAAGACGCCTCGCTCGGGCTCGACGGACTCCCACTTCATCGCGTTCTCGGCGGTGACGTGGGAGAACTCGCGGTTCAGCACCTTGCGGTAGTCGGCCTCGGCACGCAGGGCGGCGATGTCGACGGCGCTGCCGATCCTGATGCCGTGCTGGTGCGCCAGTTCGCGCAGGTCACGGGGCGGGCGGGGGTGGGCTGCTTGGGCGGGGAGCGGTGCGGCGAGGACGAGCGCCAGGGCGAGGATCAGTGGCTTCACCGGTGACCTCCGAAAGTTTCGGCGACGTAACGATATATTTCGCCGGTCGCCGGGAACCTAAGCGCTGCGAGCCCCGGGCGTCAAGAGAAACGGGGTCGCTGGTGGTGCCGGAATACCGGAACGCGCGGACAAAAGGCGAGTGACGGTGTAATCCAGGATCGTCTGGAGGGACTTCTGTTCGTGGACGATCCCGAAGAACGATTCACCGACCTCTACGACCGGCACTACCGGAGCGTGCTCGGCTACGCCCTGCTGCGGGTCGAGCGCGACGTGGCCGAGGACGTCTCCAGCGAGACGTTCCTCGTGGCCTGGCGGCGGCTCGACGACCTGCCCGAGCCGCCGCTGCCGTGGCTGCTCGGGGTGGCCCGCAACCTGCTGGCCAAGCAGCGTGATTCACGTCATCGGCGGCAGGCCCTGGTCGATCGGATAGCGGCACTCCACCGAGAGCAGGTGGGCGGCGACGTCGCCGAGCACGTCGCCGACAGGGAGGCCGCCCTGGCCGCGCTCTCGGCCCTACCGGAGCAGGACGTGGAGGCGATGGTGTTCGCCACCTGGTACGGCCTGCCGCCCGAGCAGGCGGCCGCCGTCATGGGCTGTTCGGTCCGCACGTACAACGTCAGGCTGCACCGCGCGCGTAAACGCCTGAACCAGGCGCTCCGCGTGGGATACCCGTCCCGGAGGATGGCATGACCGACCGCATGTTCGCCGAGCTCAAGCCGGCGGCACTCGACGAGCTGACCGAGGAGGCGTACCGGCGACGCCGCTCTGCCGACCTCGCCCACGCCTTCGCGGCCCCGCGCACCCCGCGCCGCCGCTCCCGCAGGCCGTTCCTGCTGGTGGCGGGCACGGTAGTGGCCGGGCTAGCCGCGGCCGCCGCTGTCGTAGTGGTCTCCGGCCAGAGCCCCGCAGCCCTCCCCAACCCTCGCCAGGCCCCGATCGCCGCGCCGAGCGAGACACGGACACCCTCCGCCCGGCCGGTGAACGCCCGCTCGTTCCTGCTGGCGGCGGCCTCGACCGCGATGCGCGACCCGGCCCGCGCCGGCCGCTACTGGTACGTGCGCGAACGCACCTTCACGAAGGTCCGCGTCGTGCCGAGCGAGTACGAGGCCAAGGCCAAGGCCCTCATCGAGGAGATGGAGAAGAAGGAGAAGGAGCTCGAGGGCGCCCCGGAAGGGCTCGCCGCGACGAAGAAGGAGTTCGAGGCGAAGTTCCTCGAGCTGAAGACGACGGATCTGCCGTACCTGGCCTACTCGGCCGACACCCGCGAGTCCTGGCGGGCCATGAAGAAGGGCGAGCCCGGCCGTTCGCTGAGCCACCCGGTGACGGTCACGTTCGGCTCCCCCGAGGACGAGGCGGCCTGGAAGGCGGCGGGCTCCCCCAAGCTGGTCGAGAGCACGCCCAGAGTCCGCCTCGACGACACCGAGCGGATCCTGTCGATCGACAACCCCAGCCTCACGCTGCAGAACCTTTCGGACCTGCCCACGACCGAGGGCGCGCTGAAGGGGGAGCTGGAAGCGCTCTGGAAGCGCAGCCCGAACACCGCGCAGACGGACAAGCGCGGCTACCTGTGGCAGACCGGGGTGGACCTGATGACCGCGCCGATCACCCCGGCCACCCGGTCCGCCCTGTTCAAGGTGCTCGCCGACCAACCGGGCATCACGTCGCAGGGCCAGGTCGCGGACACCATGGGGCGCACCGGGGCCGCCCTCTCCGTGTCCACGGCGGATGCGATCTCGTACCGGCTGATCATCGACGGTGAGACGGCCGAGCTCCTGCAGTACGAGGTGTGGGAGAAGGACAAGCCGCTGCTGAAGGTGACGCTGGAGCAGATGGGCTGGACCGACACGCCGAAGGCGCGGCCGGAGGGCTGACGCTCAGCCGAGCCGCACGGTGACCGTGACGGAGGCGCCCTCCCGGCCGGCCAGCCCGCGGAAGACGAACGTGGAGCCGGTCAGGAGGGCGTCACCGCTGACCAGCGAGGTCACCGGCCGGGCCCAGGTCACGGACAGCTCGTCCAGGTCGCACCGGGGATCGGCCACGGTGAGCGCGGCGGTGCCGTCGCCGTGCTCGCGGACCAGGACCGCGCAGGGGGCGGAGGCGGTCAGGCCGCCGGCGGCCCCGGCGTTCCAGAAGCACGCCGCCGTGATCCCGAGCGAGGGCACTCGCACGGCCTGCAGACGCGAGGTGTTGGCGAGCACCCGCAGCCAGCCGGGATCGGCGGCCCGTGCCCGGGTCGCCTCCCGCGGAGCCCCGGGCAGCAGCACGTAGACGTAACCGGCCGAGCGGGGATCGACGCCGTGGTCCAGCCAGAGCGTCACGTAGTCGCGGGCCACGCCGCCGCCGCTGCGGCGCTCCCGCAGCGTGCGCAAGGGCCCTCGGACCACGTAGCCGCCGTGGCCGTCGAGGTGGGCCCAGCCTTCCCCGAGCGTGAGCTCGGCACCGGTCCTGCGATTGTCCACGACCGTCTCGACGCGTGTCCCGTCCTCGCAGGTGATGCCCGCGCCCAGGCAGACGACGGCGTCGTCGAGGAAGAACCACGACTTGAACGCCTCCATCGTGCTCTCCAGCCCGGTGAGGTGCTGGCCGACGGCGGCATGGAGGCCGTCCGTGGCCCCGCCCACCCACCGCCACGGCGGGCACGTGTCGCCCCATCCCTCGCCCGCGCCGTCGGGCAGCCGCCGGGTGGAGACGGTCGTGCCCGGCAGGCGGTAGGGGTCCACGGTGGGCCAGAAGGAGTCGGAGTACTGGTCGCCGTGCCCGTCGGCCCACCAGTAGAGCATTCCCGAGCCGGTGTGCCAGCCGCGCAGGTTCTCGCCGTTGCCGTGCTCGTAGTGGCCGATCCGGTGGGAGGCCATGCTGAGTGCCGCGCACCAGGCCGGCCGCCGGTGCACGGCCCTGGCGCTCATCGGCAGCAGCCGGTGCCCGACCGGCTCGGGCGCGGCGGGGACGGCGTCGTCCGCCATGATCGCCGCCAGGCGGGCGTGGAAGGCGGGCTCGCGGTGCTCCAGCATCGGCCGGTGCGTGTTCCGCGCCGCCCAGCCCTTGACCAGAGCGTGCCAGCGGGCCCGGTAGGCGGCCGGGGCCACGTCGCCGAGCAGCAGGACCGCGGCGGCGATCTCGCGGCCCTTCTCGTGGTCGCCGAAGGGCCTGCGGCCGACGCCGCGCCCGCGTACCAGGTCCATGCAGGCCCCGTCACGCACGAACGGCGCGAACGACCTCTCGACCGCGTCGAACGCGATCTCATGGGTGACCTCCCACGGCGAGCCGCGCAGCACCGCGAACATCGTGGCGAGCCCCGACAGCAGCGTCACCCCGTAGGCGCCCTGGTAGGGGACGTACGTATGCTGGATGAACGAACCGTCCCGGTAGAACCCGTCGCCCTCACCGACGTAGCGGAACACCGGATCGAGCGCCGAGACCGCCAGGTCCGCCTTGCCCGGATCCGAGCCGAGCATGGCCCGCAGCAGCATCACCAGGCACAGGTCCACCCGGTTGGCGCCGGTGCTGGTGCCGCTGTAGCTGGCTAGGCGGCATTCGGGGACGAAGTGGTCCACAGCGTCCCGCAGGGCCGCGCTTCGCCCTTCGTCGAGGCCGACCAGCACGGCCGCGTCGAGCAGCGCCTTCGGTACGCCGATCCGCCAGTGCCACCAGTTGCCCACGGCGTCGGCGCCGGCCGCGTACACGTGCCGCCGGTAGTGGTCGATCCCGGCGGCGACGGCTGCGGCCAGGCCCGGGTCGCCGGTCAGGCCGGTCCCCTCCAGCACGTACGCGTGCGCCATGGCCCGCAGCCGCCGCGGCGTCGCCACGAACGAAGGGAAGGCCTGGTCAGGCCAGAGCGAGGCGCTGGACGGCTCCATCGCGTCGCGGTGCCGGGCGGCCGCCCGGCCCAGCCCGGCCAGCCACGTCCGATACGGCTCCGCGGCCGGGTCGTAGCCGGAGCCCGCGCTGACCTCCCGCCATCGGCGGCGTAATCGGATGAACGAGTCGTCGGGCGTGTGCGCGACCTCCGCCTGGACCAGCGCCCCCAGCATCCCGGCCGCGGCCACGCCGCCGAGCCGGAGGAACGATCGCCGCTGCACGCCCCGATTATCGGCCCACGCCCGCGCGCCGAGCACCCGATGTCGTCACACGGAGAGCACCGCCCCCGCCCGCTTGATGGTCCTGATGATCGGTGCGGTCTCGATGTGCCTGATCGCGGGCAGCGCGCCCAGGCTCTCGGTCATGTAGCGGTAGAACGCCGCGTCGTCGCGGCACACGACGCTGGCCATCAGGTTGTTCGGGCCCGTCGTCGCACCCGCGAAGGCGATCTCCGGGTGCCCGGCCAGCGCCCGCCCGGTCGCGTGCAGCTCGGCCGGCGGCACCGACATCCACAGCTGTGCCTCCACCCGGTAGCCCAGCAGCGTGGGCAGGACGTCCAGGTCGAAGAAGAGCGCCCCGGCCGCGCTGAGGTGCTCCATGCGCCGCCTGACCGTGGACTCCGACCAGCCGGTCGCGGCCGCCAGATCGGCGTGGGCCGCCCGGCCGTCGCGCCGCAGGACCTCGAGGAGCGCCTCGTCGCCGGGGCCGAGCACCACCGGCTCGCCGTCGCCCCGCTTGGCGTACACGCGCCCCGCGGCCAGGTGCGCCACCTGATCAGGGGAGAGCGCGGCCAGCCCGGTCCAGCCGATCCGCCCGCCGACGAACATGTGCAGCGTCCGATGGGCGATGACCGAAAGCACCCGGTTGGTCCGCGCGACCTTGTGCAGCAGCAGCGACTCGCGGTCATCGGCCGTGCGCTGGTACGTGCCGCAGGAGATCTCGGTGCCGCCGGACAACAGGTGAACCCAGAACGTGTCGGAGCGCCGGCCCAGCGCTTCGGCGATCGAGACCGCGGCGTCGGGGGTGCAGCGCAGCCTGATCGACCAGTTCTCGTAGCCGAGCCGCCGCCCGTCAGGGAGGCCGACGACGCGCACCATGCCGGACGAGCGCAGCCGCCGGTAGCGGCGTGCCACCCGCTGGTCGGACACGCCGAGCACCTCACCGATGCGGCTGAACGAGGCCCGCCCGTCCACCTGCAGCGCGTGCAGCAGCCCGCGATCTACCTCGTCCAAGGCAATGTTTTCCACCACCAAAGCCTAACCCGCACGGAAAAGCGCCACTTTGGCCAACAATTCCAGCGAATATCGGCACAGGTGCCTGACCGTGGTCGCATGACGGAAACACGGATTCCCGAGACGACGACCACGAACTGGCGGCCCTTGGTGGCCGCCTGTCTGGGCGCCTTCATGCTCCTCGTCGACGTGACCATCGTCATGGTCGCTTTGCCGCAGATCACGACCGACCTCCACATGTCGTTCACCGGCGGGCAGTGGCTGCTCGACGGCTACGCGCTGGCCCTAGCCGCCCTGCTGCTCGCCGCCGGGTCCTTCGCCGACCACGCCGGACGGCGCAAGGTGTACCTGGTGGCGCTGGGCGCGTTCGCGCTGGCCTCGCTCGCCTGCGGGCTGGCGCCCAGCGGCGGCGTGCTGGTGGCGGCCCGCGTGGTGCAGGGCGCGGGCGGCGCCGCCATGATGGCCACCACCCTGGCCTTGATCAGCGCCACCTACCGCGGTCGGCAGCGCGGCATCGCGTTCGGCGTGTGGGGCGGCGTCAACGGGGCCGCCGCGGCCTTCGCGCCCATGCTGGGCGGCCTGCTCACCGAGCACCTGCACTGGCGGGCCATCTTCCTGGTGAATCTGCCCATCAGCCTGGCCGCCGCCTGGCTCACCGTGCGGGCCGTCGAGGAGTCGCGTCTGCCCGGCGGCGGACGGCCGGACTGGGCGGGCATGGTCACGTTCACGGTGGCGGCGGGGGCGCTCACGTACGGGCTGATCGAGGCCGGTCAGTACGGGTGGACGGCGGCGCGGACGCTTCTGCCCTTGGGCGCGGCCGCCGTGGCGCTCGTGGCGTTCCTCGTGGTCGAGACGCGGAGCGCCCGGCCGATGCTGGACCTGCGGCTGTTCGCCGACCGGTCCTTCAGCGGGATCATGGCGGGGGCGGGGCTGCTCATGCCGGCCGCGTTCGCCTGCCTCGCCTTCACCTCGATCTGGCTGCAGCGGGATCTGGGGCTCGGCCCCGTGCTGGCGGGGGTGGCGCTGTCGCCGATGGCCGCCACGTCCCTCGTGGTCTCGGTCGCGACCTCCCGCCTGTTCCCTGGGCTGTCCGCGCGGGCCGCCGTCGGCGGCGGGCTGCTGCTGATCGGGCTGGGCGCGCTCCTGCAGGGCACGCTGGGCCCGCACTCGTCCTGGACCGCACTGGCGCCCGGCCTGGTGGTGACCGGCGTCGGCGTGGGCCTGGCCGTCCCCTCGCTGAGCTCGGCCGCCATGGCCTTCGCCCCGCCGCCGCGGGCCGGCATGGCCGCGGGCGCGGTGAACACGGTCAGGCAGCTCGGGTACGCCCTCGGCATCGCCGCGCTCGGCCTGCTGTACCAGGGCGAGCCGGCCCCGTACGCGGCGCTGAACGACACCTACCGGGCGAGCGCGCTGATCGGCCTGGTCGCGGGCGTTCTCGTCCTGGCCGCCGTCCGCCGGGCCCGCCCGGCACTCGCGCACACCGCCGGCTGACCACGACCATCGGCCCCCGCCGCGCGCACAGCCCCGGCGAGGGCGGTCGGGGCTTATTTGTCGTATTCGTAGGCGCCGGCGTCCACCGGGCCGTCGCTGCCGTCGATGGCCCGGCCGGTCAGGTCGACGTCGCTGAACCTCGTCACCCCGAGGTCGATGGCCGGGCTCCCGGCCCGCAGGCTCAGCGGGTGCCGCGTGTTGGCCGAGTCGAACAGCGGGTCCGCCTCGACGTTGTCCGAGCCGCCCATCTGGTGCTGGGCGGCGCCGAAGAACACGTTGTGGTGGCTGTCGGTGACCCCCGGACCGTAGGCGGTCTTCTTCACGGCCTGGATGATGTTCTGCGACATCGACAGGTGGGCGTTGGTGCAACTCGCGTCGCAGACCACACCCTGAGAATCGACGTGGGTCAGCAACAGGGTGTTGTTGCGGAAGATCGTGCCGAGGACCGGGCCGTTCGGGTCCGGGTCTTCTCCGGGCTCCTGCGGGCCTCTGGTGACCAGGCCGGCCTGGGTCGCGGGGCCGCCGATCACGTTGTACTCGAAGATGTTGCCCGAGGTCCCGTCGGGGTCCACGGGGTTGCCGTTCTTGTCGAGTTCCCTGCTAGTGCCCAGCTCGGTGAAGGTCTCGTTGTCCATCGCGATGTTGTGGTGCACGCGATTGCCCGAGCCGAGGAAGATCTCCACGGCCGCGCCGTCCCGCACGTAGTCGTAGCTGGGGGCGTCCGAGCCGCGGATCTCGTTCCAGCCGATGTTGGAGTAGTCGCCTTGGACGAGGATCGCGAACGCGCCCGAGTCGTCGTTGCCCGGCGTCGGGGTGTTCTTGCTCATGAAGTTGTTGTCGACGAACTCGTTGGCCGTCACCGCGGTATAGAGAACGTTCTTCTCGATGAAGACGCCGGCGGCGGCACCGGTGATGTAGTTCCGTTCGATGACGTTGTCGTTGCCGGTGACCTTGATCCCCGCCCACGTGCAGCGCGCGCCGTCCGTGGGGAGGCCGATCTGCAGGTTGTAGACCTCGATGTGGGCGCCTTCCAGGCTCACGCACGCCTCGGTGTGCCCGGTGATCACGGGCCGGGCGGTGGCCGTACCGTAGGCGTCCACGACGATCGGCGCGGCCGCGGTACCCTTGCCTGTGATCTTGAGTTGCTGCCCCCGCCAGGTGCTGCCGCGGCTGAGCAGCAGCTTGTCGCCGGGGTCCAGGGAAGCCGCGGACGCCTTGGTGAGGGTCTTCCATGCGGTGGCGGGCGACGTGCCCGCCAGCGAGTCGTTGCCGTTGACCGCGTCCACGTAGTAGACGTCCGGGGCGGCGGCGGACGCGGGACCCGCTGCCAAGGTCGTGGCCGCGAGCGTGAGCGTCGCGAGCGCGGCACCGGTACGCAGGTTCCAGACAGACATGTCAGCCTCCAGAACGGGCCGGGTCCCGCCACTCGACGAAGATCATTCCCGGCATGCGGCTGAAACCCTACACATGATCGTTCCGAAAGTCCTGACTTTGAGATGAATGTGGGGTTATGTTCCAGCTCTGATGGGGACCACGTTGCAGCGGGCGCCCTGGCGGGGCAGGGCGAACCAGGTTGCCTTGCCGACGAGGTCCGGCTCGGTGACGTAACGCTGGGGGTGGCAACCGTAGAAGCCGTCGGAGAGCCGGGCGATGATGCGCAGGCCGCGCCCGTGCTCGGCTTGGACGTCGAGAGGCGAGGGAGCAGGCAGGACCGGACTGCCGTCCACCACTCCGCACACGATCTCCTTGGCGTCCACGAGGAGCATCAATTCGTAGGGACTGTCGCCGTACATGAAAGCGTTCGTCACCAGTTCGCTTGCCATGAGTACGGCGTCGTAGACGAGGTCGGTGGGAAGGTCGAGGGCCGACAGTTCAGTGCGGAGGATCGCTCGTGCGTGTCCGACCGTCTGGGCGTCCTTGCGCAGCGGCCACGCGTACTGCTGCCTCCGCATCCTGCTCCGGGGAGCTGATCGCAGCGTGGTCGTCATCGGGGCTTCTCCGTGGGTAATCCGGCTGTCATGCCGGCGAGGAAACGGGCTCCCGCGTGGCGGGACAGGGAAACGCGGTTCGCCACCAGGCGAAGCGCCGTCAGGGTAGGCATGGACACTCTTCCTTGTTGATCATGTAGGCGTGGCCGTCAGCGCGCTGCAGCACGCGCAGATGCTTGCGGGAGGTTCCATTTGGTGCGGCCGCCGCTGCCGCAGCGCAAGAGGAGGCCGGTCGCCGCAGCCGCTGCACCCAGCTCAGCACGGTGTCCACACGAACGCGTCGGTAGGCGGCGCGGACCGTCAGCTTGTCGCGGATCACCAAGGTCACCTCCCGATCGGTGGTGGCTGGGTCTGGTCACTCCGGCACGGCTTCTCTTTCGTGGAGGTCCGGATGAACGAAAGCGGCTGTCGAAACGTGTACGCACGAGAAGCCCATTTGGGTCGAATCTTCGGCCAGAAATCGCAATTTGTATGACTTAGGTCGCCCACACGGGTAGGAGGGCCACGTCAACTACCACCGGTTGGAAGCCGGGTGGGTTTGTTCTCACGGTCTGCCTGGCTGAAGGGAGGCCGGTAGCGTGCGGCCGGACGAGGGTGGGTGCGAGCCGGAGATACCGACTGTTGCAGATCCTTTCCATACTGTTTCGAAGGGAGGGGTGGCGCTTTCTCTCGGTCCTGGAGGACGAGGTATCCCCGCGCCACAATTCAGATGAAACTGCACGACACCCGACCCGTCGCGGAGGCGCTGAACGATCTGGACTTCCCCGCGGACAAGGAGAGGATCCTGGAGCACGCCCGCACCCACGGGGTCACCTGGGAGGCGGAGCGCGCCCTGCGGACGCTCCCGCTCGGCGAGTACGCCAGCCTGGCCGAGGTCCTGCGTTCCGTACCCGTCGATCCCGCTCCGGACCGGACCGAGGACGAGCGGATGCGCCAGCACCGTCGGCAGGGCCGCAGAACAGGGCTGGCCGAGAGCATGCGCCCGGTCGAGCGCAAGCCCATCGAGGAGGAGTGAGCCAGGTCAGGGCCTCCGAAGGAGGGACCACACGACCGACGGGGTCAGGGGGACGTCCGTGACCCTGTCGGCGATCTCCGGGACGGCGTCCGCGACCGCGTTGGCGATGGCGGCCGGCGGACCGATGGTGCCGGCCTCGCCCACACCCTTCATGCCGCCCGGCGTGACCGGTGAAGGCGTCTCCAGCATCACGACAGTGATGTCCGGGATCTCCCGCGTGGTCGGCAGCAGGTAGTCGGTGACCGGCTGGCCGTCCTCGGTGTAGAGGATCTCCTCGGTCAGCGCCTCGCCGATGCCCTGGGCCACGCCGCCGTGGATCTGCCCCTCCACCACGGCCGGGTTGACCAGCACGCCGGCGTCGTTGACCACCCAGTAGCGCTCCACCTCGACCGCGCCCGTCTCCGGGTCGACGGCCACGGCCGCCGCGTGGGCGCCGTAGGCGACGGTGTAGTGGGCCGGGTCGTAGCTGACCCGCTCCTCCAGCCCGGGCGACATGCCCTCGGGCAGGTCCCAGCCGCGCCACGCCGACGTGGCCAGCTCACGCAGCGTCAGGGACGCTTGGGGGTCGCCTTTGACGCGTACCGCGCCGTCGGCGATCTCCAGGTCGGCGGGTGCGGCCTCCAGCCGGTGCGCGGCGATGGCCACGAGTTTGTCGCGCAGCCGGGCGGCGGCCTGGGTGAGCGCCCCGCCGCCGATCGCCAGCGCGCGGCTGGCGATCGACCCGAGCGACGAGTACGGCGTCGCCGCCGTGTCGCCCAGCACCACCCGGACCCGGTCGATCGGCACTCCCACCCGGTCGGCCGCGAGCTGGGCCAGCGCCGTCTCGATGCCCTGCCCGATGGGCGCCACCCCGGCCGACACGACCACGGACGCGTCCTGCTCCATCCTCAGGACGGCCGTTTCGTAGCCGCCGGCCATGATGCCGGTGGCCTTGAGCTCCATCGACGGCCCGAGACCGGTGCTCTCCACGTGGCAGGAGTAGCCGATGCCGCGCCTGCGCCCGTCGTCCTTCTCCACCGGCGTGCTCATGGCCTCACTTCGTGAGGCGGCTCGGTCGCCAGATGCCGCCGCCTTCCCCCGTCGCTCCTTCGTCGCTCCTCCTCCAGGCAACGGCACTCCCTCGCGTACAAGGTGGTGGAGGGTGCGCAGGGCCTGCGGGTAGTCGCCGGAGTCGTACCGCTGGTAGACGCGCGTCGTGAAGGGCAGCTCGTCCGGCCCCAGCAGATTGCGCAGCCGCAGCTCGATCCGGTCGATCCCCAGCCTGCGGGCCGCCTCGTCGATCAGCCGTTCCCTGGTCAGCGTGCCCTCGGGCTGGCCGAAGCCGCGGTAGGAGCCGATGGGCGTGGTGGTGGTGACCACACCGCGCACCCGGACCGCGACCCGGTCGAACCGATACGGTCCCGGCAGCAGCGTGGCCGTGACCGCGGCCGTCGAGGCGCCGGTGTTCGACGGGTGAGCGCCGATGTCGCCGACCACGTCCACCTGCAACGCCACGAACCGCCCGTCGCCGTCGAGAGCCAGCCGCCCCCGGTGCACGGCGGCCCGTGCGGGCAGCGTGGCCAGCAGGCGGTCGCCGGGCGACTCGGTCCAGCTCACCGGGCGGCCCAGGCGCATGGCGGCCAGGCAGATGAGCGCCTCGTCGGGGTAGACGTGCTCCTTGCCGCCGAATCCGCCGCCCGTGTCGCCGCCGATCACGCGTATCCGGTCGTGGGAGAGCCCGAAAGCGTCCGCCAGGTGCTCGCGCACGTGGTGCGGCGCCTGGGTGGAGATGTGGACGACCAGCTGCTCGTCGGAGTAGGAGGCCACCACGCCGCGCGGCTCCATGGGGTACGGCGAGACGCGGCCCATCCTGAACGTCATCTCCACGACGTGCTCGGCGCCCTCCACGGCGGCCGCGCAGTCGGGGTCGCCGAGCGTGAAGTCGGTCAGCACGTTGGTGCCCCATTCGGGGTAGAGCAGCGGGGCGTCCTCGGCCAGCGCCCGCTCCGCCCCGACCACGGCTGGCAGCTCGTCGAGCTCCAGGTCGACCAGGTCGGCCGCGTCCCTGGCGGCCTCCGGCGTGCGGGCGACCACGACGGCGAGCGGCTGGCCCGTGTACCTGATCGCCTCGTCCAGCACCCGGTACGACGTGATCCGCTGGCCCGGCGCCATGTGGACGCACGGCAGGCGCAGATCGGCGGCGTCGGCGGGGGTGATCACGTCGAGCACGCCCTCGACCGCCCAGGCCGCCTTGGCGTCGCAGCCGAGCAGCCGGCCGTGGGGGATGGGGCTGCGGACGACACAGGCGTGGGCGGCGCCCGGCAGGCGCACGTTGCCGACGTACCTGCCTCTGCCGGTCAGCAGCCTGGCGTCTTCCCGTCGCGGCGTCCTGGCGCCCACATAAGCGTCTCCTTTCGCGCACCTCGTGCGTGGCCTCCTTCATACGACTTCGAAGCTCGCCATCATCGCCATGTCCTCGTGTTCCAGGTTGTGGCAGTGCAGCACGTAACGGCCCCGGTAGTCGGTGAACCTCGTGACGATCTCCACGGTCTGGGCGTCGCGCAGCTCGACGGTGTCCTTCCACTCCGGCGGCCCCGCCGGCCGCTCGCCGTTGACCGACAGCACCTGGAAGTGGTCGAGGTGCAGGTGCACCGGGTGGGCCACGTCGCTGGTCAGCCGCCACACCTCGACGTCCCCGAGCTTGGGCCTGGCCTCCATGCGCTTCGGGTCGAACGGCCGGCCGTTGATCAGCCAGCCGGTGCCGCCGTGCATGCTGCCGCTGCTGAACTCGAAGTCCCGCGTCACGGTCGCCTTGCCGGGATCGAGCGCCTCCACCGTGGACAGCCGCCCCGGCACGCCCGAGTCGTCGGCCTCGTCGCGGTCCACCGCGAACCGCATCACCCGCGCCTGCGCGCCTTCCCCGGCCAGATTCCGCAGCTCGACGTGCTGACCGAGCTTGTAGGCGGAGAAGTCGATGACCATGTCCGCCCGCTCGCCCGGGGCGAGCCGGATCTGTCGCACCGTGCGGGGCGCGCTCAGCAGCCCGCCGTCACTGCCGATCTGGATCATCGGCCTGCCGGTGGCAAGCTCGTACGCCCGCGCGTTGGAGGCGTTGCACAGCCGCAGCCGATACCGAGCCCTGGCCACTCGCAGCTCCGGCCACGGCGCCCCGTTCACCAGGATCACGTCGCCGAGCACGCCGCCCATGTAGCCCTCCTTGACGCCCGGCCGGTCGCCCAGCGCCGGATACAGCAGGGTGCCGTCGGCGGCGAACGACCGGTCGCAGATGAGCAGCGGCACGTCCCGCTCCCCCGCGGGCAGCGGCAACGCCTCCTCCTCGGCGTCACGCACCAGGAACATCCCGGCCAGCCCGCGCCAGACCTGGGGCCCGGTGTAGTCCATGCGATGGTCGTGGTACCAGAGCGTGGCGGCGCGCTGCTCCAGGGGGAACGCGTACTCGCGCGCCGCCCCCGGCGCCACCAGGTCCGTCGGGAAGCCGTCGGACTCCGGCGGCGTGTGCCCGCCGTGCAGGTGCAGCACGGTCGGCGCGCCGAGCTGGTTGACCAGCTTGACGACGGTACGGCGACCGCTGCGGGCCACGATGGTCGGCCCCGGGAACTGCCCGCCGTATCCCCATATCTGGGTACGAAGCTCAGGCACCAGCTCCACCTCGGCCACCCGCTCGACCAGCTCGTAGTAGTCGGCCCCGCCCGCGCTCCGAACCGGCTTCGCCACCTCGGGAACGGGCAACGGCACCCTGTAGGGCTGCGGAAGGGGAGCGGCACTCGCGAGCAGCTGAGGCTGCGGGGTGCCGGCGAGCAGCGAGCAACCGGACACCCCCGACACCGCCACCGCGCCGAGCCCCAGAAGGCGCAGCACGTCGCGCCGGCTCGGGTTCACGGCGAAGCCGGCCGCGCCAGCACCCGGCCGAGCTGCGCGACCCCGCCGCCGAACAACAGCACCCCGAGCGGCAGGTGAACGGACTTCACGCCGGCCATGCCGAGCACCGCCGCCAGGATCGTGCCCACCAGCAGCAACGCGGCCGCGATCATGAACCCCGCCGGCCCGCCGCCCGGCCGCCACACCATGATCGCGACGATGAGGTGCAGGAGGCCGATGAGGGCCAGGGCGAGGCCCGAAGCCACGTGCAGCCCGCGGCCGCCGGGCGAGGACAGCAGCATTCCCGCCGTCACCGACTGGAACAGCAGCGCGACGACGTGCAGGACCACCACGGCCCGGAGCGCCTGGGCGGTCCAGGAAGCGGGTGCGACGGTCTGGTGCGCGGTCATGATCGTCCTCCTGTGGCGGGGGCTTCGGCACGGTCGTTTCTGGTCGTGTCCATGGGTCGTCATCGTGCTGTTCCGGACGGTCCGCGGTCGTCGTGCACGGGGATGCTTCTGCACTGACGCCCCCGAAGCAGGAACAGCGGGACGTACTACGCAGGAAGTAGCGACCGATTACGCCCTCCTGCGGAGGATCGCCGCGTGAAAACGCCCTACTCTGCAGGGATGAGCTCTCTGGACCGGTGGCGGCCGCTCGCCAGGGACGGCCTGCTCGCCGCGACGGTGGCCGTGCTGCTGTCGTTGGCCGTGTTCGAGTCGCCGGGGGCGGGCGCGCTGGACCTCGCGGCCGTCCTCGCCGGCTCCCTCGTGCTCGTCACCTGGCGATGGGCGCCCCTGCTGCCGTTGCTCGTCACCACGCCCTGCATGCTCGTGATCGCGGCGCACCTCCAGACGGGCCCGCCGGCCGCTTTTCCGGTGCTGGTGTCGGTGTTCTTCGCGGTCAGGGCCAGCCATCGGCTGGCGGCGGCGCTGGCGAGCGTGGTGTTCCTGGGCGGCAACCTGCTGGCGAACCTGCCCGACTTCGACGGGAGCGGGGAAAGCCTCGGGACCACCACGCTGCTGGTCGGATGGTTCCTGGCGGCCGGCGTGACGGCGACGGTGGCCCAGCACCGGCAGGCGTACGTGGAACAGGTCGAGAAGCGCGCCGCCGAGGCCGAGCGCACCCGGGAGGAGATGGCCCGGCGCCGCGCGGGCGAGGAGCGGCTGCGCATCGCCAGAGAGCTGCACGACTCGCTCACCCACAGCATCTCGGTCATCAAGGTCCAGGCCGGAGTGGCCGTCCACCTGGCACGCAAGCGCGGCGAGGAGGTGCCCGCCGCGCTGCTGGCCATCCAGGAGGCCAGCGCGGACGCCATGCGCGAGCTGCGTGCCACCCTGGAGGTGCTGCGCCACTCCGACGGCTCGGACGGCTCCGACGGCGAGGCCCAGGTCAGCGGCCTCGACCGG
Source organism: Nonomuraea sp. SYSU D8015 (assembly GCF_008065375.1). GTDB lineage: Bacteria > Actinomycetota > Actinomycetes > Streptosporangiales > Streptosporangiaceae > Nonomuraea. Next base: position 869,370 of record NZ_VJYI01000002.1, on the reverse strand, counting down.
CTCGGCGACCTGGTGGAGCGGGCCCGCTCGACCGGGCTGCCGGCCACGGTGACGATCTCCGGCACGCGCCGGGAGCTGCCGGCCGAGGTCGACCGGGCCGCGTACCGGATCGTCCAGGAGGCGCTCACCAACGTCTCCAGGCACAGCGGCGGGGCCGCCGCGGCTGTGCGCATCGACTACGCGGACGACGAGCTGGTCGTGCAGGTGGACGACGACGGCCAGGCCGACCCGGACGCGCCACCCGTGCCCGGCACGGGCCTGCTCGGCATGCGCGAGCGCGTCGCGGCGCTCGGCGGCCGGCTGCGGGCCGAGCCCCGCCCTGAGGGCGGCTTCACCGTACGCGCCGAGCTGCCTCTGGGAGAACCCGTACGCCCCGAGCTTGCCCTAGGAGAACTCTCGTGATCCGCGTGCTGCTCGTGGACGACCAGGCGCTCATCCGCGGTGGTTTCCGCGCCCTGCTCGAGGCCGAGGACGACATCGAGGTGGTGGCCGAGGCGGCGAACGGCGAGCAGGCCCTCGCGCTCGCCCTCGAGCACCGGCCCGACGTCGCCCTCGTCGACATCCAGATGCCGGTGATGGACGGCATCGAGGCGACCCGGCGGATCGCCGCCGACGAGCGGCTCGGCGACGTCCACGTCGTGATCCTCACCAACTACGGCCTCGACGAGTACGTCTTCAACGCGCTCCGGGCCGGCGCCTGCGGCTTCCTGGTGAAGGACACCGAGCCCGGCGACCTGCTGCAGGGCGTCAGGGTGGCGGCCCGCGGCGACGCGCTGCTCTCCCCCACGATCACCCGCCGCCTGATCGGCGAGTACGTCGCCCGCCGCCCCGAACCGGCGCCCGAGGGGCTCGACGTGCTGACCAACCGCGAGCGCGAGGTCACGGCGCTGGTGGCCCGCGGCCTGTCCAACGACGAGATCGCCGCCCACATGGTGATCAGCCCGACCACCGCCAAGACGCACGTCAGCAGGGCGATGACCAAGCTGCGGGCCCGTGACCGGGCCCAGCTCGTGGTTTTCGCGTACGAGTCCGGCCTCGTCACTCCGCGGCGGAGCTGATCGCATGATGGAATGAGGCGTGAACATCATTTCGCGCGGTTTTCGCGGGCGGCAGAGGCGGGACGACGACCGCCTGCCACCGGGGCAATACCTGGTCGAGGACTTCCCGGTGCTGTCGGCGGGGCCGACGCCGCGGGTGCCGCTCGACCGGTGGGAGTTCACCATAGACACCGAGACGGGGCGGACCCACCGCTGGTCGTGGGAGGAGTTCACCGCTCTGCCGATGGAGACCCCGACGGTCGACATCCACTGCGTCACCAAGTGGTCCAAGCTGGACACCACCTGGGAGGGCGTCTCCCTCGACGTGCTCTTCGATGACGTCGAGAGCGCCGCCGAATACGCGCTGGTCCACTCCTACGGCGGCTACACCACGAACCTGCCGCTGGAGGACCTGCTCGACGGCCAGGCCTGGCTCGTGCACCGCTTCGACGGCGAGGAGCTGGAGCCGCGGCACGGCGGCCCCGCCCGGCTGCTCGTCCCGCACCTGTACTTCTGGAAGTCCGCCAAATGGGTGCGCGGCATCCGGCTGCTCGACGAGGACTGGCCCGGCTTCTGGGAGACCGCCGGATACCACAACTACGGCGACCCCTGGCGTGAGCAGCGTTACGAGGGCGACTGAGGTGCGCCGCCGCCTGGCCTGGCGGGCCGCCCGCCTGCACGAGGCGCGCGCCGAGACGGCCACCGCCCGCACGCTCGTCCTCGACGTGCCCGGCTGGCCGGGGCACCTGGCGGGGCAGCACGTGGACGTGCGGCTGACGGCCGACGACGGCTACACCGCGCAACGCAGTTACTCGCTGGCCAAGCCCGCGGACGGCGAGCGGATCGAGCTGACCGTCGAGACGGTGGCCGACGGGGAGGTCTCGCCGTACCTCACCGAGGTGATCGAGCCCGGCGACCAGGTCGAGATCCGCGGTCCGGTGGGCGGCTGGTTCGTCTGGCGGCCCGACGGCAAGGCGCCGGTGCTGCTGGTCGCAGGCGGGGCGGGGATCGTGCCGCTGATGGCCATGATCAGGGCGCGCCGGCAGGCGGGCAGCCGCGTGCCGTTCCGCCTGATCTACTCGCTGCGCGACCAGGACGGCCGCTACTACGCCGACGAGCTGCGCAAGCCGGAGCCCGGACTCGACGTCACCTACCTCTACACCCGCTCCGCGCCACCCGGCGCCGCCCGCCCCGCCGGCCGCGTCACGCTCGCCGACCTGGCCGAGGGCGGCTGGCCTGCCGACTTCGCGCCGGACTGCTACGTGTGCGGGCCGACCGGCTTCGTGGAAGCGGCAGCCGACCTGCTGCTCGCGCTCGGGCACACGCCTGAGCGGATCAGAACCGAACGATTCGGCCCGACCGGAGACTGACATGACCGCGGAATATTTGGACGGCAACGCCCTGGCGGGCCCACTCGGCGAGATCTTCGCCGTCGACGTCACCGCCGCCACCGGCCGCTGCGCGAACTGCGGGCTGACGGGCCCCGTCGCCTCCCTCCACGTGTACGGCCCCGACCCCGGCCTGGTCGCCCGCTGCCCGGGCTGCGACGAGGTGGTGCTCAGGCTGGTACGCGGCCCGGGAACGGCCTGGCTCGACCTGCGCGGCGCCGTGTCGCTCCGCCTGGACGTCCCGGAATGACCGACGTGAACCCGCGTCGCTCCGCCTGATGTCCCAGACTGACCGACGTGAACCCGCGTCGTCCCGCATGATCCTCCCCGACTGAGTACACTCGGGCACGATCCACGGCCGAGATCTGTACGGCGAGGCTCTTGGCCAGGGGCGGCGGCCCCTCCGGCCCCGTCCCTTGGGAGTCACGTGCTTGTTGACGCGCCCCCTTCCGGTCCAGGCGCGCCGTCACGACGGCGCCGCTGGCTGCGCTGGGTGATCGCGATCGGGGTGACGGTCGTCTTGCTGGTCGCCGGCATCGCGGTCGGCGTCTGGGTCAAGCTGACGAACGTCAAACACGTCGACGTCACCGCCGACGACCTCGGCGCCACCCGCCCGCCCAAGGTCGCAGGCACCGCGATGAACATCCTCGTCGTGGGCTCGGACCAGCGCACCGGCAAGAACGCCAAATACGGCCGCCACGTCACGGGCGAGCGCACCGACACGATCATGCTGGTGCACGTGTCGTCCAAGCGCGACAACGCGATGGTCATCAGCTTCCCGCGCGACTCGCTGGTCCAGCTGCCCGCCTGCCGCGCCACCGGTGGCCTGCCCGGCCAGCGGCCGCACCTCGGCATGATCAACGAGTCGTTCAACTCCGGCGGCATCGCCTGCACCTGGAAGACGATCGAGACGCTGACCCGCATCCACATCGACCACTTCGTCAAGGTCGACTTCACCGGCTTCAAGAGCATGGTCGACGCCGTGGGCGGCGTGGAGGTCTGCCTGCCACAGCGGGTGGACGACAAGAAGGCGCTGCTGCACCTGCCGGCCGGGCGGCAGACGCTCAACGGGGAGCAGGCGCTCGGCTACGTACGCGCCCGCTACAGCCTGGGCGACGGCTCCGACATCGGGCGCATCCAGCGGCAGCAGATGTTCATCGCCTCCTTGGTCAAGAAGGTGATGAGCGGCGAGACGCTGACCGACCCCGCCAAGCTCCTGGCCATCCTCGACGCCGGCACCAAGGCGGTGACCACCGACCGCGGCCTGTCCTTCGGCGTCATGAAGGACCTGGCCACCAGCCTCCAGGGGCTGGACGCCGGGAAGATCCGCTTCATCACCACTCCGTGGCACTACTCGCTCACCCAGCCCGGCCGGGTCGAATGGGTGCAGCCGCAGGCGGGACGGCTCTTCCAGATCGTGGCGAAGGACCAGAGCGTCGACGGCGTCAAGGGCGGCCAGGCCAAGGTGGGCCGCTCCAAGATCCAGATCGAGCTGCGCAACGGCACCTGGCGCAGCGGGCTGGGCACCCAGGTCGCGGCCTTCCTGGAGCAGCGCGGCTACCACATCACGAGGATCGGCGACACGGCCCGCAAGCCGCAGCCCAAGACCATGATCCTCTACGGGCCGAACGGCGAGACGCGCGTGCCCACGCTCACCGCGGACCTGCTCGCCGCCACGACCAGGGAGGTGCCGGCGGCGCAGACGAACCGCCTGGTGCTCGTGATCGGCGACGACTGGAAAGGCCTGAAGCCGCTCCGCGCGGACGACACGGAGTCGATCAAGGGCTTCGACGCCACCCACGACTCCTGCGCCACGTGATCAGAGGGCGTCGGACAGGCCGCCGCCGTCGATGGCGGTGAACCCGGCGGCCTCGATCAACGGCACCACGGCCTTCTTGGCCGCGTCGTCATCGCCCCAGTACGGCATGTCGGCCCGCGTCCCGCCGCGCTGACCGGCCGTGCCGAGCTCCAGCAACTCGTTGGGGTACTTGGTGTTGAACGTGCGCACCAGCCGTACGTTCGGGCCCAGCACGTTCTGCTGATACTGCGGGCTGGTGAGCCCGTCCGGGACCGCCACCGCCGTCGCGGCGCCGTCCCGTTCGGTGATCGGGTTGCTCGGATCGATGACGATCTTCCCGGCGAGCGCCCCGCCGAGCTGCTCCACCACCGCGGGGAACGCCTCCCACCACACCGCCATGACGACCACCTCGCCGAACCGCACGGCCTCGACCGGCGAGCCGTGCCTGGCCTGCCCGCCGCACTCCGCCGCGGCGGCCGCGGCGCGGGCGGGGTCGGCGTCGCTGAAGCACACCTCGTGGCCGGCGACCGCGAGCAGGCGTCCGAGCGGTGTGCCGAGCCTTCCGGAACCCAGGATTCCCACACGCATCTCTCGATCACCTCGCCCCGGGAACTTCCCTGAGCCGCCGCCGCCATTCCTCACATGGCCCCGGCCAGTCACGGCCCCGCCCGAATGCCCTATACAGTTCCCTTTCGTGCTGTACGGCAGAGCCACGGAGACCGCCGCCATCGAGGCCCTGCTCGCCTCGGCCCGCGCCGGTGAGGGCCGCGCCCTGGCGCTGCGCGGCGAGCCCGGCATCGGCAAGTCGGCCCTGCTGGACCTGGCGGCTTCCCTGGCCACCGCCCCCGATCCGGCGCCCGAGCGGAAGGACAGCACAGTCGCCAGGTCCTTCGCCGGACGTGGGGGCGGCGCGCCTGGCGGGGCTCCGGTCGAGGCGATGCGGGTACTGCGGGCGAGCGGGATCGAGTCGGAGTCCGATCTGGCCTTCGCCACCCTGCACCAGTTGCTCCATCCGGTGATCGACCTGCTGGACGCGCTGCCCGGGCCGCAACGGGACGCGCTGTCCGGCGCACTAGGCCTGTCCGCCGCCGCGCCCGCTTCCGACCGCTTCCTGGTGTCGGCGGGCGTCCTGTCGCTGCTGGCCGAGGCGGCGGCGCCGAGCGGGCTGCTGTGCCTGGTCGACGACGTGCAGTGGTTCGACCGGGCCTCGGCGGACGCGTTGCTGTTCGCGGCCAGGCGGCTGCGGACGGAGTGCGTCGCGATGCTCATGGCCGTACGCGGCGACGCCGTGCTGAAGGGCGTTCCCGAACTGCGGATCGGCGGCCTGGACGAGCCGAGTGCCGCACGGCTCCTCGACGCCGCGGTCACCGTCGCCCCTGAGGTGAGGACACAGCTGACGACACTGACCGGAGGAAACCCGCTCGTCCTCCGCGAGATCGCCGCGTCGCTGTCCTCCGACCAACTCGCCGGCCGCGCACCGCTGCCGGATCCCCTGCCGGGCGGCGACCAGCTGTTCGGCGATCAGGTGGCCCGGCTGTCCCCGGGCGCACGCCGCATCCTGCTGCTCGCGTCCTTGGAGGCCGACCTCGCCCTCGTCCTCCGCGCCGCCGCCCTCGAGCCGGGGTTCGCCGGGCCCGGGGCCGAGTCGGTGCTGCACGAGGTGGAGACGGCCGGGCTGGTGACGGTGTCGGGTGGGCTGATCCGGTTCCGGCATCCGCTCGTCAGGTCGGCCGTGCACGCCGCCGCCACCTCCGTCCAGGTCCGCGCCGCCCACGCCACCTTGGCCGAGCTCGTGGGCGACGACAGGCGCGCCCTGCACCTGGCCGCCGCCACGGTGGGCAAGGACGAGAAGGCGGCGGCCGAACTGGCCGCAGCCGCCGGGCGGGCCCAGGCGAGAGGCGGGTACGGCGACGCCGCGACCGCCCTGGCCAGAGCGGCCGAACTCACCCCCGACCCGCTCCTCCGAGCGGAACGCCTGAAGGACGCCGCCACGGCAGCCTGGCTCGGCGGCCGTCCCGGCCAGGCCCAAAGCCACCTCGCCGAGGCGCGCGACCTGGCCACGCCTCACGGACTCGCGGAAAGCCACCCGACAGCCGGCCCTCCGGCAGCCGGCCCTCCCGCCCCGGCAGTGGGCTCCCACGCCCCGGCTACGCGGCCCACTCGCACCACCCGCGCCAAGGCGACCGCAGCCGCCGACTCTGCCGAAGCCACCGCCCCCACCACCCACCCCGAGGCAACCCTCACCCCTGGCAAGGTGACGGGGCCTGCCCGGGTGATGGAGCCTGCCGAGCGCCGGACGCCAAAGCCGGGGCACGGGGCGCGGACCGACGCGCCGGAAGGCGGCCAGGCGGCTGAGGCCGCGACCGTCCATGCCTCAGGAGCCGCGCCGACCGACGCGCCAGCATCCGCTCCTGCCGACACACCACGCGCCACTCCGGCCGACGGGCCAGGAGAAGTCCCAGGCGACGGGCCAGGAGAAGTCCCGGGCGACGGGCGGAGGGCCGTGCCGAGCGGCGGGTGGACCGGACTGCTGGAGGAGATCGCGCAGCTACGGGGCCGGTTCGAGTTGACCACCGGGGACGCGGCGGAGGCGGTGCGGATCCTGGCGGCGGGCCGGAGCATCGAGATGCTCGCCGACGCCTCCGAGGCGGCGAGCTACGTGGGTGACGTGGCCGCGATCGTGGAGCTGGGGCGGCGGGCCGCGAAACATCCGCCCGGCTTCCTGCGCGACGTGGTGGCCGGGATCGGCGCCATGCTGGACGACGGCACCGGCCGCGACCTGCTCCGCGGAGCGCTGGCCGGAGCGGACGAGCTTACCGGGGCGGCGGAGCTGCTGTGGGCGTCGGCGGCGGCCAGCTATCTGGGAGAGGCCGACGTCTCCGCGGAGCTGGCCGAGCGGGCCGGACGAGCCGCCAGAGTCTCCGGAATGGTGGGGCAGTTGCCGATCGTGCTGGAGTTCGTCTCGACGGCCGAGCGGATCAAGGGCAGGCTCGCCGAGAGCGCCGCCATCGCGGAGGAGGGCCTGGAGCTGGCGCGCGAGGCCGGGTACACGAACTCCGTCGCGGCCCACCTGGCCAACCTGGCCGTGGTGTCGGCTCTGCGGGGCGAGGAGGAGCAGTGTCGCCGCCAGGCCGAGGAGGCGCTGGCCATCGCGATCCCACACCGCATCGGCCTGCGCGCGGGCGTGGCCGCGTACGCGCTGGCGATGCTCGACCTGGGCATGGGACGGTACGCGGCGGCGCACGCGAGGTTCGCCTCCGTCGCCGCGGCCGGTCCCGGCGCCGGGCACCCGACGGTGGTCTGGCGCTCCACACCCGACCGGGTGGAGGCGGCCGTGGCGGCAGGCGAGCAGGCGGCTGCCGAGGAGGCGGTGGCCGCGTATGAGCGCTGGTCGGCACACGCCACGACGGACGAGCCCCAGGCGCTGCTCGCCCGCTGCCACGCCCTCGTGGGCGGCGGCGCCGAGCTGTTCGAGGAGGCTCTGCGCCGGCATGGCGAGCCGTTCGAGAGGGCGCGCACGGCGCTCCTGTACGGCGAGCGCCTGCGCCGCGCGCAACACCCCGGCCAGGCCCGCCACCACCTGCGTGCGGCGCTGGAGACGTTCGAGCGGCTCGGCGCCAGGCCATGGGCCGACCGAGCGCACGGTGAGCTGCGGGCGGCAGGCGAGGCCCCGGCCAGGCCGGAGAGCGACGCGCTCGCCGCGCTCACTCCGCAGGAGCTGCGGATCGCGCGGCTGGTGGCCGAGGGCGCCTCCAGCAAGGAGGTGGCGGCACGGCTGTTCCTCAGCCCGCGTACCGTCGAGTACCACCTCTACAAGATCTATCCCAAGCTCGGCATCACGAGCCGTACTGAACTGGCCCGGCTGCTCTGAAACACCAGTAGTCCTACGGAAGGCGTCAGTAGCCGCCTCGGGCACGCTTGAGCCATGCATACGAACATGATCGACATCGACGGCGTGGAACTGTGGACCGAGGAGTTCGGGGACGTCACGCATCCGCCGATCCTGCTGGTGATGGGCTCGATGACGCAGGGCGTCCTCTGGCCGGACGAGTTCGTCGGGCGGCTGGTCGCGGCGGGCCGGCGGGTCATCAGGTACGACCACCGCGACACCGGCAAGTCGGCCACCTTCGACTTCGCGAAGCAGCCGTACACGTGGCACGACATCAGGGACGACGTGCTGCGCGTGATGGACGCGTACGGGCTGGACAGCGCGCACCTCGTCTGTCACTCGGCGGGCGGGCTGCTCGGCCAGTTCATCGCCGCCGATCACCCGGAACGGGTGCGCACGCTCACCGTGATCGGCTCATCGCCGCTGGGCGGGCGCGAGGGCGAGGTGATCATGCGGGCGCTCACCGGGCAGCCGCAACCCGAGGGCAGCCTGCCGCCGCCCCGGCCGGAGTTCGTGGCGCACTTCCAGAAGGCGATCGCCGCACCGCCGCCCGCCGACCGGCGCGAGCAGGTGGAGCGCATGATCGAGGAGGCGCGGGTGCTGCACGGCATCGGGCTGCCGTTCGACGAGGACGCGGAGCGGCGGCTGCAGGAACGGGTGCTGGAGCGGGCCCGCGACCTGTCGTCCCTGGTCAACCACCGCCTGGCGCACGCCGCCTGCCCCGACTTCGAGCCGGCGGACGACGTGCTGGGCCGGATCACGGCGCCGACGCTGGTCATCGAGGGCACGCACGAGCCGGCCAAGCCCGGTCACAGCGCGATCATCGCCGAGCGGATCCCGGGCGCGGAACTGCTGATGATCGAGGGGATGGGGCACCTCCTGCCGCCCCAGCGGTACGAGCAGCTGGCCACCGCCATCGTCCGGCACACTACGCGGTGAAGGCCGCGAGGGCGGCGAGCGCATCCACGACCTGGCGGGCGTCGGGTGTGCTCGCCGGGTCGAGCAGCCACTGCAGCATCAGCCCATCCGAGATCGCCACCAGCACCGACACCAGGACTTCGGGCGACGCCGGCGGCTCGACGCCGAGCCGTTCAGCGGCGCGCCGGATCATGTCGACGCCGACCTGCCGGGTGCGGGCGTAGGCCTCGGCCAGCTTCTGCCGGAGCACGGGCTCGCGCAGGGCCGCCGGGTAGCCCTCGATGCACAGGATCAGCTCCGGCCGCAGCTCCTCGAACACGTCGATCAGCGCCGCCATGGCCCGCTCCAGCATCTGCCTGGGCGTGCCCAGCTCGGCGTCGAACAACGATCGCTCGACCCGCTCGACCCACTGGTCGAAGACGGCGGCTATGGCCTCGTTGAGCAGCGCGTCCTTGCCGCCGAAGTGATAGCCGATGGAGGCCAGGTTGGTGCCGGATGCGGCGACCAGGTCTCGTGCGGTCGTGCGGGCATAGCCCTTGTCCCGCAGGCAGGCGACCGCGCCCGCCAGCAGTCTTTCCCGGTATCCACCGGCCTCTGTTCGCGCCACGCGATCCATGGTACTGATGTATACGAACGTATATGACGTACGTATATACATCAACAGGAGGTCGACATGGTTCCCCCGGGACCGAGGCTCCCCGCGCTGGTGCAGACGGCGTGGTTCATTCGGGACGCGCCAGGCATGCTGGAAAGCCTTCATCGCAGGTACGGGCCGATCTTCACGGTCCGGTACGCGGGCTACGCGCCGGAGGTCTACGTGACCACCGGCGAGCTCGCGGGGCAGATCTACCAGACCGACCAGGACGGCGGACGCGCCGGCGAGGCACGGCGCGACTTCCTCGAGCACATGGTCGGCAAGCACTCGGTGCTCACGCTGGACGGCGACGAGTGGTGGCGGCACCGCAAGCTGCTCAACCCGCCGCTACGCGCCAAGCAGGTCGCCGGCTACCGCGACGAGATCGCCGCGATCGCGGCAGAGAAGATAGCGACCTGGCCGCTGGGCAGGCCGTTCGCGCTGCGCGAGCGCATGCAGGACATCACACTGGAGATCATCATCAGGCTGATCTTCGGCATCAGGGACGCCGGACGGGTCGGCCGGTTGCGGGCGCTGCTCCCCGAGCTCATCGAGACCGGCGGCTCCATGCAGCTGGCGATGCTCCCGGCGCGGCTGCGTGGTGTGGCGGCCAGGACGCCCTTCCTGGCGTACGGGAAATTCGTCCGCCTGCGCGCCCAGGTCGACGCGATCCTCTTCGACGAGATCCGCCGCCGGCGCGCCACACCCGGCGGCGACGACGTGCTCGGCAGGTTGCTCGAGACCGGCCTGGGCGACCGGGAGATCCGCGACGAGCTGGTCACCATGCTGATCGCCGGCCACGAGACCACCGCGACCGGCCTCGCCTGGGCCTTCGAGCGGCTCCTGCGCATGCCCGAGGCCATGGAACGGCTGCCGGACGACGAGCCCTACCTCGACGCGGTGGTCAAGGAGGTGCTACGCGTCCGGCCCGTCGTCTATGAGGCGCCGCGCCTGCTCGACGCCCCACTCCGTCTCGGCGAACACGAGATCCCGGCCGGCTGGTACGCCGGGCCGTACATCCCGCTCGTGCACCGCGATCCCGCGGCGTTCCCCGCCCCTGACGAGTTCCGCCCCGAACGTTTCCTGGACGGTCACCAGAGCCGGGCATGGATGCCGTTCGGCGGCGGCCGGCGCTTCTGCGTCGGCGCGCAGCTGGCGCTCCTGGAGATGCGGGTCATCATTCGCGAGGTGCTCCATCGCCTGGAGCTCACGGCGCCCGATCAGGCGCCGGAGGCCAGGCGGCTGAAGAACGTGACCCTGGCCCCCGCGAAGCTGACCCGCGTCATTGCGCGCGCTCGGACTCCTGCTCGGACGCCGTAGACGGGTAGATCTCCTCGCGCCGCGTGTCGGCACCGAGCTCCTCGCGAAGCCGGTCGTAGTCGATGTTGTGGTTGGCGTACTTCAGCTGGCGAGCGACCTTCGTCTGCTTCGCCTTGGCTCTTCCTCGGCCCATGGCTACTCCCTAGTCCCCGCTGTCATGCTATCCAACAACGTTACGACTTGAAGAATTATGCAACTCAACTAGATTAGTCTGGGCTGTATGCACGTGGAGGTCTATCAGGCCAAGGCTGACTTCTTCCGAACGCTCGGCCACCCCGCTCGCATCAGAGTGTTGGAGCTACTCCAGGAAGGCCCGCTACCCGTCAGGGACCTGCTGGCCCAGATCGACATCGAGCCGTCGAGCCTTTCCCAGCAGCTCGCGGTCCTGCGCAGGGCCGGGATCGTGAGCGCCATCCGCGAGGGCAGCACCGTGGTCTACACACTGGCCACACCCGAGCTGGCCGACCTGCTCGGGGCCGCCCGCCGCATTCTGACCGACATGCTCGCCGACCAGGGCGAACTCCTGGCGGAGCTACGGGCCGAGGTGACGTAGCGCACGCCTGCCGGCGCCGAGGGCAGATCCACTAGGCTCGGTCCCATGGTCTCCGAGCTGTTCGATCCCAAGGCGTGGCAGGCGGTCGAGGGATTCGACTTCACCGACATCACCTACCACCGGGCGCTGGACCAGGGCACGGTGCGCATCGCCTTCAACCGCCCCGAGGTGCGCAACGCCTTCCGCCCCCAGACCGTCGACGAGCTCTACCGCGCCCTGGACCACGCCCGGCAGACCACCGATGTGGGCTGCGTGCTGCTCACCGGCAACGGCCCCTCGCCCAAGGACGGCGGCTGGGCCTTCTGCTCCGGCGGCGACCAACGCATCAGGGGCAAAGACGGCTACCAGTACGCCGACGGCTCGGCCGCGACCGGCCGCCTCCACATCCTGGAGGTGCAGCGCCTGATCCGGTTCATGCCCAAGGTCGTGATCTGCGTGGTGCCCGGCTGGGCCGCGGGCGGCGGCCACAGCCTCCACGTCGTGGCCGATCTCACGCTGGCCAGCGCTGAGCACGCCCGCTTCAAGCAGACCGACGCCGACGTGGCCAGCTTCGACGGTGGCTTCGGCTCGGCCTATCTGGCGCGGCAGGTCGGGCAGAAGTTCGCCCGCGAGATCTTCTTCCTCGGCGACACCTACACAGCGGCCGACGCCCACCGCATGGGCATGGTCAACGCCGTGGTGCCGCACGCGGAGCTGGAGACCACGGCCCTGGAGTGGGCCCGCAAGATCAACGGCAAGTCGCCCACGGCCCAGCGTATGCTCAAGTTCGCCTTCAACATGATCGACGACGGGCTGGTCGGGCAGCAGGTGTTCGCGGGCGAGGCGACGCGGCTGGCGTACATGACGGACGAGGCCGCTGAGGGGCGCGACTCGTTCCTGGAGAAGCGCGCCCCCGACTGGTCGCCCTTCCCCTGGCACTACTGACCCGGCCCCCGCACCCGCCCGCCGATCTCCGGGACACCGCGGAGGTGGTGAGGGTCCAGGCCCACATTTCGCGTGATCGCCTCTCCAGCGGCTCTGACGTCCCTCTGGGGCTCGTTCTTCTGGAGCGCTAGGGGAGGCCGAGGGCGCTTTCCCAGAACCAGTTCCAGCGGATCTCATCGCGGAAGCGGTTCTCGCCCGCTTCGTACAACACGCCGATCGCGCCGTTGCCGATCAGAACCATGTCCGAGTACGCGGCAAAGTCGTCGTCGATGCGCACGCCCTTGGGATTGAGGGTGCCGTTGTAGTCGCGCCACGTCGTGCCCTCGTCGAATGACGACCGCACGTTCATGCCCCGGGGGTTGTTGTTGGTCTTCGGTGTGGCGGGGGCCGAGAGCAGGATGCGGCTGTACGAGCTGGTGCCCCAGCGCTGGCGCAGCGTGGACGGGTGGGTGGGCGGGGCGGTGATGGAGGTGTCGACGCGGAAGTCGCCGTGGAAGGTGTCGCCGCCGTCGCGGCTGACGCCCCGGGCCATCCCCTGCACGGAGGTGGGCTCGTCGAGCGCACCGTTGCGGGCGATCACCAGGATGCCGCCGTCGGTCTGCTCGACCAGCGTCGGCTCACTGAGCTTCAGCACTGACTTGCTGTACGTGGCGGTGGCGCCGATGCGCCAGTTCCCTCCGTGGTCGTCGCTGTAGATCAGCCTGACGCTCTGCCGGTCGCCGACGGCGAAGTAGACCGGCACCACCAGCCGTCCTTTGTGCGGCTCGCGCGCCTTCTGGATGCCGTGTCCCGGGCCGGTGGCGAACCAGTCGGCGGCCCCCGCCGGAGCCTTGATCACGTTCGACAGGTCCGTCGGCGCCGACCAGGTCTTCCCGTCGTCGGCGCTGACCCGGACCGCCGGCTTGCGCGGCGTGGTCCGGTCCGCGGCCGGCTCGGAGGTGGTGAACAGGAACACCTTGCCTTCCTGGGAGTCGTCCGGCAGATCGGCCAGGTCGGCCACCACCGTCGCGTTGCCCTGCAGGACCTCCCCCGGCTTGCTCGGCACGACCGGCCGGCTGGTTTCCCAGTCGACGCCGTTGTTGAGGGAGCGCCGCATGACCACGTCGAACACGCCGTGGTCGGCGCACGACTTGTTCCGCCGCTCGGCGAAGGCGAGCAGCACGTTGCGCTTGGTCTTCACCACCGCGGGCAGGCGGAAGCAGGTCTCCTGCCGCTCGCCGGTGTTCGGGTCTTGGGTGACGATCTGCTTCCACAGGGACTGCGTGTGGAAGGTGTACGTCGGCGCCTGGTCGGCGACGGCGGGAGAGGCGGTGAGGACGACCGACGCCATCACCGCCGTGGCCCCAGCCCCGATCGTCCGAATTGTCCGAGATAACCGCACGAGTACCTCCACCTTGATTGTCGAATCCACCGATGTGCCGGCGCCTCCGGCCCGATCGGCAGAGCGTAGGCCGAGCCGGGCAGCCCGAGCGGTATGGTCGGGCCGGGCTCTCGTCCAGATAGTGCCGTCAATGCCTTAGAAGAGCGCGCCCGAGAGCACCCGCGCGGCGTTGCGGACCTGGACATCCAGCGCCTTGCGGTACGCGCGCACCACCTCGGCGTTGTCCTCGATCAGCCGCTGCTGGTACGCCGCGGTGACCGCCGCGGCCACGCCGAGGTAGTTCACCTGCTGCTTGCAGCGCACGTCGGCCAGGCTGACCTCGATCTCGTCGGGTGTGGCGGTCTTCCCCGACCACCAGCGCGGATCGTCGTTGGCGTGGGAGGGCGAGCGGTAGTCGTACCCCTGCCCCCTCATACAGGCGCTCCACCTGGTGGTGACCGCCTTGAAGCGGCTGTCGGCCTCGGCGCGCCGGGTCGATTCCAGGTGGAGCCGTGCGATCACGTCGTCCGGTGCGTGCGGAGCGCCTGTGGCGAGCTTGCGGTCGGCCTCCCCGTAGCACCCGCCCTCTGGGATGGGCGTGCCGCGAAGTGAGCTCGCGCCCCGCCCGGACAGCACCAGTTGCTGGTCGGGTGAGGGTTTGGCTCCCTGGCCGTTATCGTTGGCGGGCTCGTCCTTCAGATGGTCGGGACGGTGGTACCCATATTCCGCCGCCTGGTCGGGAGGCGTGTAGAGGAATCTGCGATACAGCCGGGGAATGAATGTGGACGGCTGCGGCTCCGGGGCGTTCCAGCGGAATCCGAACCGTTGCATACATGAGGCCAGCAGCAGCCGGTGGGCCCGTCTCATGGAAAGTGTCTGCTCCGGCGTGGCATAGTAACCGTCCAACGGCAGGCGGATTTCCCGGTCGCTGCGGGGAGTGGACACGGCGATGGGCGGCTCTCCATTTTCCGCGGGTGAGGATTGGCAGCCGAAGACGGCCGTCGCGACCAGGCCGAAGCCGATGACGATACGCGGACGCAGGAAAAACCGAGGGTGAAAGAAACGCACCTGAGAGAACCTCCTGAAGATCCCCTTCCCGCCGCCGGGACGGCGGGAAGGGGCGGCCGGAACCGCGGGCTCGGCTACTGAGTCTCGTATCGCACCGAGGAAGCCATGTTGTTCAGGCCGAGGGCGCCCAGATCGGCGACCTTTTCATCCGGCCCGAGATCGAGCATCCAGCCGGTGTAGCCGGGGTTGCGGTAGAGGTTGAGCACCTGGCTCCACTCATTGGCCTCGATCGGGTAGTTCTCGATCGAGGTGACCTGGTTGTCCAGCGGACGACCGTTGTCGAAGGTGTCGTTGGAGAAGTCGCGGTCACAGCAGTCGAACCACTTGTCTCCGCCGGCGAAGTCGAAGTCCCGCCACTCGTACAGCCAGATGTCCGCCTGCGCGGGCGGTGCCGTGACTACGACGCCCAGTGCCGCGGCGCCGGAAAGCGCGCATGCGGCGAGGACACGTTTGACTTTCACGATGGAATCCTTTCGCTCAAGGCAGGATGGGCCGCTCCTCAAGGTAGGCAAAATTTGATGATTTGAAATCAAACTCGAAGTCGACCTCCCGCTCGAACGAATGCGGTAGCCGATCTGCCGCTGTCAACCGGCTGCGGTAGGCAAGGTTGACCGTCGGCGGTATGGCGGGGCTTTCCGCACATCCAGCAGAGCAGGAAAGGAAACCGCAGTGTAGCGGCACATTTTCCTTTCCCGTAAGCTCGCGGTCACTTACCGGCAAATCCTGTCAACGTGAGGTCTCGGTCTGGACCCACGGCGTGAATCTACGGCGGCGCAGCGCCACGCGGCACCGCAGGGCGTGGATAAGAGGAAGCCCTAGCCCCCTGCCCCAGGGCAGACTGGAGACATGAGGATCAAGGTGCCGGAGGCGTTGACGGAATCACACATCAAGTACGAAGGGGAGGCCGGACGCGCCTGGTCGGCCGGGCTTCCCGCGCTGGCCGAGCGGTACCTGGAGGAATGGGACCTGCGGCTCGACGGCGAGCCAGGGCATGGCGTGGTGTCCCTCGTGCTGCCCGTGATCCGCGCGGACGGGACGAAGGCCGCGCTCAAGCTGCAGCCCGTCACCGACGAGAACACCACCGAGGCGATGGGACTGCGCACGTGGGACGGGGACGCGTCGGTCCTGCTGCTCGACTCCGACCCCGAGACCGGCACCCTGCTGCTGGAACGGCTGCACGCCGACCGCCCGCTGTCGGCGATGCCCGACGACATCGGGGCGTTGAAGATCCTTACCGAGTTGCTCGCCCGGCTCGTCGCCCATCCCGCGCCTGATGGCATGCGCCGCCTCGGGGACATCGCCCAGGCCATGCTCGACGACGTGCCCGAGGCCGTCACGAAGCTACCGCGCGAGCGGGACCGCCACTGGCTGCGGTGGTGCGCGGACGCGGTCGCCGAACTCGTCGCCGAGCCCGGCGACCGGCTGCTGCACTGGGATCTGCACTACGACAACGTGCTGGCGGCCGACCGGGAGCCATGGCTGTCCATCGACCCCAAGCCGCTGGCCGGCGACCCGGGGTTCGACCTGGCGCCCGCCCTGTGGAACCGGTGGGACGACGTGGTCGCGACCGGTGACGTGCCGAGGGCGGTGCTGCGCCGCTTCGATGTGATGGTCGACGGGCTGGGCCTCGACCCGCAGCGGGCGGCCGGCTGGACGCTGGGCCGGGTGCTGCAGAACGCCCTGTGGGACGTGGAGGACGGCGAGCGCCAACTCAATGAGATCGGCCTCACCGTGGCCGAGGCCGTCCGCCAGCGGATCTGAGTCCGTCAGCCGACCTGAAGTCCGTCAGCCGACCTGAAGTCCGTCAGCCGATCTGAAGGACGATCTTGCCTGCGCCGTGCCCGGTCTCGATCTCCCGGTGCGCGTCCGCCGCCTCCTCCAGCCGGTACGCCCTCCGCACCGGGAACTTGAACCGGCCCTCGGCATACAGCCTGGCGTAACGCCCGAGCCGCTCGGCCGTACGGACGCCCTGGACGAGCTTCACCCCGAGCTCCTCCGCCTTGCCGTGCTCGACCAGCGTGACGATCCGCCCTCGCTCGGGGACGAGTTCGAGCGAGACCTCGAGCGCGTGCCCTCCGGCTCCGTCCAGGGCCGCGTCCACCCCGCCGGGCGCGAGCGCGCGCACCCGGTCGGCCAGCCCCTCCCCGTAGACGACTGGGATCGCGCCAAGGTCACGCAGATAGTCGTGGTTCACCTCGCGGGCCGTGCCGATCACCGTGGCCCCGCGCATCCTCGCGATCTGCACCGCCGCCGTTCCCACTGACCCGGCCGCGCCGTGCACGAGCAGCGTCTCTCCCTCCTTGACGCCGAGCCCGTCGAGGGCGAGTTCGGCCGTCTGCACGCCCGACGTCAGCCCGCCGGCCACCTCCCACGGCACGCCCGCGGGCTTGGGCGCCACGTCCGTCCCCGGGACCACGATGTACTTGGCGTAGGAGAACAGCGCCGAGAACCCCAGCACCTCGTCCCCCACCGACACCCCGGTCACGCCCTCGCCCACCTGATCCACCACGCCCGCGAACTCGTTGCCGGGGATCCGCGGATAGTCCGTCGCGGACAGGTACGGCGGCAACCAGCCCTGCCGCACCGCCGTGTCGAACGGCTGCACCCCGGCCGCCTTCACCCGCACGCGTACCTGCCCCGGCCCCGCCTGGGGAGCGGGGAGCTCCATCACTTTCAGCACTTCCGGACCGCCGGGCTCGGCGAAGGCCGCCGCCCTCATCACGTCGCTCATGCGGCCAAGCCTGCTACCTCAACCATGGTTGAGGTCAACTGCCAGACTCATTCGGGAACTTTCTGTTTTACTCGCGCTTTATCTCGATATAGTCCGACAGGACATCACACGGGGGATGGGCACCGAGGCGGGATGGGCGAGTTCTTAGACACCGCACTGAGCTTTCCGACGGTCATTTTCAGCTTCCTTCTTCTTGTGGTCGCCGGCTATTGGCTGGTGGTCATCACCGGTCTGTTCGAGCTGGATGACGACGCCGCCTGGCTGGGACTCGGGGGAGTCCCCGCCGGGGTCGCGCTGTCGCTGCTGATCGCGCTGGCCTGGCTGCTCTGTCTGGTCGGCAGCGTGGTCGTGGGCGGCGGGCTGCTGCTCGCCGTCCCCTTCGCCGCCGCGGGCGGGGCCTGGCTGGCCACCCGTGGCCTGCTGGTTCCGCTGCGCAGGCTGTTCCCCGAAGGGGACCGGGCCTCGCGCGGCGACTTCGTCGGTCAGATGTGCGTCATACGCACCGGCTCGGCCACTCACGACTTCGGCCAGGCCGAGGTCACCGCCGCCGACGGCTCGTCCGCGGTCGTGCAGGTGCGCACGACGGGGCAGGACCGCCTCGCTCGCGGCGACAAAGCACTCATCTTCGAATACGACGCAGACGGCGAATTCTTCTGGGTCATGCCCTACGAAAGCGAGCTTTGATGGACGTCATCTCAACCGGCTTCGGCGTTTTCCTCGCAGTCGTCCTGATCATCGTGATCGGCATCCTCATCCTCATCGCCCGGCTTTTCCGAAAGGTCGAGCAGGGCAAGGCACTGATCGTGTCGAAGGTCAACAAGGTCGACGTGACGTTCACCGGCGCCGTGGTCCTGCCCGTCGTCCACAAGGCCGAGATCATGGACATCTCGGTGAAGACGATCGAGATCGAGCGCACCGGCCGCGAGGGCCTGATCTGCCGGGACAACATCAGAGCCGACATCAAGATCACGTTCTTCGTTCGCGTGAACAAGACCGCCGAGGACGTCATCAAGGTCGCCCAGGCCATCGGCACCGCGCGCGCCAGCGACGAGACCACGCTGCAGGCGCTGTTCAACGCCAAGTTCTCCGAGGCGCTCAAGACCGCCGGCAAGCAGCTCGACTTCGTCGACCTCTACACCAAGCGCGACGAGTTCCGCGACGAGATCGTCCGGCTCATCGGCACCGACCTCAACGGCTACAGCCTGGAAGACGCCGCCATCGACTACCTGGAGCAGACCGGGCTCCACCAGCTCGACAAGAACAACATCCTCGACGCGCAGGGCATCCGCAAGATCACCGAATTGACGGCGATCGAGCACGTGCGCACCAACGAGTTCCAGCGCAACGAGGAGAAGGAGATCACCCGCCAGAACGTGGACGCGAAGGAGGCCATCCTCGAGCTGCAGCGCCGCCAGGCCGACGCCGAGATGAAGCAGAGGCGCGAGATCGAGACCGTCAAGGCCCGCGAGGAGGCGGAGATCGCCCGCGTGCAGGCCGAGGAGCGGCTGCGCGCCCAGACCGCGCACATCAGGACCGACGAGCAGATCGGCGTCCAGCACGAGAACAAGGACCGCGAGATCGCGGTCGCCACGAAGAACCGCGAGCGCGTGATCGCCATCGAGTCCGAGCGCATCGAGAAGGACCGCGTCCTCGAGGTCATCGCCCGCGAGCGCGAGACCGAGCTGTCGCGCATCGCCAAGGACAAGGAGGTCGAGACCGAGAAGCGGGCGATCGCCGAGGTCATCCGCGAGCGCATCGCGGTGGACAAGACCGTGGCCGAGCAGGAGGAGTCGATCAAGCGGCTGCGCGTGGTCGAGGAGGCCGAGCGCACCCGCCAGCAGGTCATCATCGCCGCCGAGGCCGAGGCCCAGGAGAACCTGGTCAAGGACATCAAGGCCGCCGAGGCCGCGGAGGCCGCGTCCAAGTTCAAGGCCCGCGAGGAGCTCGTGCTCGCCGAGGCCCGGCAGCAGGCCGCCGAGCTGGAGACCCGGGCCAAGATCCGGCTTGCCGAGGGCATCCAGGCCGAGTCCGCCGCCGCCGGCCTGGCGCAGGTCCAGGTCAAGGAGCGCGACGCCGAGGCCATCGAGAAGGTCGGCCGCGCCGAGGCCGTGGCGCTCAAGGAGAAGCTCTCCGCCGAGGCCGAGGGCGCCAAGGCGATGGCGGTCGTCGAGGGCGAGCGGCTCAAGGCCCAGGCCGAGGGCGAGCAGGCGATGGCGCTCGCCGGCGCGGCCGCGGTGGGCGAGAAGCTCAAGGCCGAGGCCGAGGGTCTCACCGAGAAGGCGGCCGCGCTCGCGGCGCTCGACGAGGCCAGCAGGGCGCACGAGGAGTACCGCCTGCGCCTGGAGGCCGACAAGGAGATCCGCCTCAGGCACATCGACGTGTCGCGGCAGGTGGCCGAGTCGCAGGCGAGCGTGCTGGCCGCCGGGCTCTCGAAGGCGAACATCGACATCGTGGGCGGCGACACGATGTTCTTCGACAGGGTCGTCGGCTCGATCACCGCGGGCAAGGTCGTGGACGGGTTCGTGGACCACTCGCAGGTCGCCGGCGCGATCGTCCGGCCCTACGTCAACGGTGAGGCCAGCCTGGCGGCCGACCTCGCGAACGTGGTGAGCGGCGTGCGTACCGAGGACCTCAAGAACCTGACCGTCTCCGCGCTGCTCATGAAGCTGATCCAGGACGGGGGCCCGCAGTCGTCGGCGCTCGGCGAGCTCCTCGAGACGGCCCGCCGCCTGGGCGTGGCCGACTCGCCGGTCGCCGCGCTGGCCCCGTCCAAATGAGCATGGGCCAAGTGAGCAGGGGAGAAATGAGCACGGTCGTCGAAGCGCAGCTGGAGGCGGGCACCTACGAGGTGCTCAGGAACCGCCTCCAGGCCCAGGCCAAGGCCCTCGCGACGGCGGCCGAGGCGCTCAACGGAGAGCGGTTGAAGGTCTTCGGCGGCGCCGAGCTGCGCCTGCTGGGCACCGAGCGGATCCGCACCGAGAACAACTGCGTCCCCAGGGACATCGTCTCCCTGGGCGACGTGATGTTGTTCGGCTACAACGTCTTCATAGGGCTCAAGCCCGAGACGGCGGTGTCCGACGTGTTCGCGGTGCACCGGTTCTCCAGGGACGGCGACGCCTTCAGGTTCGACGCCGACAAGCTCGACACGCTCGACGACCCCGCCTTCAAGAAGGACTTCGCCGAGCTCTACCGGTACTACAAGGAGACCCGGCTCCAGCAGCTCAGGCGGGTCGAGGGCAAGCTGCTCGCGGTGTTCCAGACCGGCCCCGCGGACTTGCGGGTGCTCCGGTGGACGGTCGGCAACGACGGGATCCCGAAATATCTGGACAACCGCGGTGAGCGCGACCACGTCTTCCCGCCGTCGCACGACTTCGAGTGGACGCCGACCACCCGCGACGACCACGTGCTCGGCCGGCACCCGCACATCTCGATCCAGGGCGAGGTGTTCGTCGAGACCGTCGGCGGCGACCTCACCATCAAGATCGAGGACAACACGGAGACCGGCGCGGGCATCTACTCCGAGCCGGTCACCGAGCAGCTGCAGAGCCTCGCCGACGCCGACGTCGAGTACGCCAGGGTGGGGCCGCTGATCCTCATGCGGATCCGGCCGTACAAGGAGACCGAGTGGCGCCACCTGGTCTTCAACGTCCGCACCAAGGCCGTGATCAGGTTGGACGGCATCGGGCAGGCCTGCCAGCGCCTCCCCGAGGACCAGGGGCTGATCTTTCCGGGGGGCTACTACCTGACCACCGGGGTCAGCAAGACGTTCGACACGGACGTGACGGAGCTGGAGTTCGAGCGGGTGGTCCGCTCGCCCAACGGCGAGGACGTCCTGTACGTCTTCCACGCGCGCGGCGACGGGCGCTCGCTGCTGCTGCCGTACAACGTGATCAGGAAGGAGGTGGCCAACCCCATCGTCTGCCACGGGTACTCGCTGTTCGACGACGGCACGATGGTGGTCTTCCGCGCCACCTCCGAGGAGCCGACCCGGGTCCACCCGATGCAGGTCTGGCAGACCCCGTACGTCTCCGACACGTACGCCGCCGCCCAGCCCGCCGGCACGGGCCCCCTCGAACGCATCGGCAACGCCGAGCTGGTACGCGGCATCTCCGACTGCCTCTCCGTGTCCCGCATGGTGGAGGAGATGGCGCCGTCGGCCGGCACGTTCGAGGGCCTGATCGCCGCCTGCACACGAACGTTCGACTCCTACCACTGGCTCGGCGAGCACGGTCTGCGCGCCCCGCTCGCCGACGTGCGCGCCACCGCCGAGCAGGTCCTCGACGAGTACGAGAACGTCGAACAGCTCACCCGCCAGGCGTCCGAGTCCCTCGCCAAGGCGACGGAGGAGACCACCCAGCTCGTACGCCAGGCGCGGGCCGACAGCCCGTCCACCGCCGACGCCTGGGTGACCATGCTGGCCACGCTGCGCCGCGCCCAGGGCCATCTGGTGACGCTGCGCGGGACCCGCTACATCGACCTGGCCGCGCTGGACGCGCTGTCCACGTCGGTGACCGAGGAGCTGGCGGCGACCGGCAAGCGGGCCGTCGCGTTCCTCTCGCGGGAGGACGCGTTCACCTCCTACCACGCGGCCGTCGACCGGCTGGCCGCCGACGCGGCCGCGATCGCCACGGTCGCCGAGGCCGCCCCCGTCGCCGACCGGCTGGAGGAGCAGGCGGAGGGCCTGGAGGTCGTCACCGAGGTCGTCGGCTCACTGGACATCGCCGACGCGACCGTACGCACCTCCATCCTGGGCCGCATCGCCGAGGTCCTCGGCGGCGTGAACCGGGCCCGCGCCGTGCTCGACGGGCGGCGGCGCGAGCTGCTCGGCACGGAGGGGCGGGCCGCGTTCGCCGCCGAGTTCGCCCTGCTCGGCCAGGCCATCACCGGCGCGCTGGCGGTGGCGGACACCCCCGGGAAGTGCGACGAGCAGCTCGGGCGGCTCATGCTCCAGCTGGAGAACCTGGAGTCGCGATTCGGCGAGTTCGACGACTTCGCCGCGCAGCTGTCTGCCAAGCGGGACGACGTCTACGAGGCGTTCTCGGCCCGCAAGCAGACCCAGCTCGACGAGCTGGCCCGCCGGGCGGACCGGATCTTCGCCTCGGCCGAGCGCATCCTCGGCAGCATCACTCGCCGGCTCGGCTCGCTCGGCTCCCTGGACGAGGTCAACACGTACTTCGCGACGGACCCGATGGTGGCCAAGGTCCGCTCGGCCGCAGGGGAGCTGCGCTCGCTGGGGGACGCCGTACGGGCGGAGGAGCTGGACGGACGGATCAAGTCGGCCCAGCAGGAGGCCGGACGCGCCCTCCGCGACCGCCTGGACCTCTTCTCGGACGGCGGCGAGACCCTGCGCCTCGGCCACCACCGCTTCGCCGTCAACACCCAGCCCATCGACCTGACGCTGGTGCCGCACGACGGCTTCATGTACTTCGCGATCACCGGCACGGACTACCGATCGCCCGTGCCGCCCTCCTTCGAGGACACCCGCCCCTTCTGGGACCAACTGCTGGTGTCGGAGACCCCCGAGGTCTACCGCGCCGAACACCTGGCCGCCTCCCTCCTGGACTCCGTGTCCCCCGGGGCTCCCCTGGCCGACCTGGTCCGGCAGGCCGCCGAATCCCGCTACGACGAGGGCTACGAGCGCGGCGTCCACGACCACGACGCCACGCTCATCCTGGACACGCTGGTACGGCTGCGCGAAGGGGCCGGGCTGCTGCGGTACCCGGCCGCGGTCCGGGCCACGGCACAGCTGTTCTGGGCTTTCGGGGTGGATGAGGTTTCACGTAAAACATTCACCACTCGTGCCGTGTCGCTGGTGCGCGCCCGCACGATCTTCGGCATCACCCCTGCACTGGATTCGGTGGCGGCGGAGCTGGGCGGCCTGATCGGCGAGTTCCTGGCCGGCCTGCGCACCGGTGCCGGGGACGTGCCGGCGGACACGGCCCGGTCGGCCGGGGAATATCTGGTCGAGGAGCTGGCGAGCAGCCCCTTCGGTTTCGTGACCAGCAAGGCGGCCCGCGACCTCCTCGAGGGTTTCCGCCAGTCCCTCGGCCCGGTCAAGGTCCGGGAGTTCGAGGACGACCTGAAGGCGGTCCCCCTGCCCGAACGCCTCCAGCTGGCCCAGGCCTGGCTGGGCGCGTACCACCAGGGCCCGGAGACGGCAGAGGCCATCGCCGTGCAACTCTGCGCCGACCTGCCCCGCCACGACTCCAGCGCCGCCACCACCGAAACCGTGGACGGCCTCCTGGGCACGCACCCCCGCATCAAGGACCGCAAGCTGCACGTCCAGCTGGACGAGATGCTCCCCAGGACCCGCCGCTTCCGCGAGGAACGCGTCCCCGCCTTCCGCGCCTACCAGCGCCGCAGGAACGAAGTGGTGGAGGCCGAACGCCACCGCCTCCGCCTGGACGAGTACAAGCCCAAGGTCATGAGCGCCTTCGTCCGCAACCGCCTGCTCGACGAGGTCTACCTGCCGCTGATCGGCGACAACCTGGCCAAGCAGCTGGGCGCGGCAGGCGCGGGCAAGCGCACCGACCAGATGGGCCTCCTGCTGCTCATCTCCCCACCCGGCTACGGCAAGACGACCCTGATGGAGTACGTGGCCAGCCGCCTCGGCCTGGTCTTCGTCAAGGTGAACGGCCCCGCCCTGGGCCACGAGGTCACCTCGCTGGACCCGGCGGACGCGCCCGACGCGACGGCCAGGCAGGAGGTGGAGAAGATCTCGTTCGCTCTGGAAACGGGCAACAACACCCTCCTCTACCTGGACGACATCCAGCACACCTCACCCGAGCTGCTGCAGAAGTTCATCTCCCTCTGTGACGCCCAGCGCCGCATCGAGGGCGTCTGGAACGGCCGGACCCGCACCTACGACCTGCGCGGCAAGCGGTTCGCGGTGTGCATGGCGGGGAACCCGTACACGGAGTCGGGCCGGCGGTTCCGCATCCCCGACATGCTGGCCAACCGGGCCGACGTGTGGAACCTGGGCGACGTCCTGTCGGGCAAGGACGAGCTGTTCGCGCTGAGCTACATCGACAACGCGCTCACGTCCAACCCGATCCTGTCCCCGCTCTCCAGCCGCGACCGGACGGACGTGGAGCTCCTGGTACGCCTGGCGAAGGGCGACACGACGGTCCAGCCCGACCAGCTCAAGCACCCGTACAGCAAGCCCGAGCTCGACCAGATCCTCAGCGTGCTGGCGAAGCTGGTCCGCGTGCAGGAGGTCGTGCTGGGCAACAACCAGGCGTACATCGCCTCGGCCGCCCAGTCCGACGCGGCTCGCACGGAGCCTCCGTACCGGCTGCAGGGGTCGTACCGGAACATGAACAAGCTGGCCGAGCGCATCGTGCCCGCGATGAACGACGCCGAGCTGGAGGCGGTGATCGACGATCACTACCTGGGCGAGGCGCAGACGTTGACCACGGACGCGGAGGCCAACCTGCTCAAGCTGGCCGAGCTGCGCGGCCGTCTGTCGCCTGCCCAGGCGGAGCGCTGGGCGGAGGTCAAGCGGGCCTACCTCCGGGCCAAGGCCCTCGGCGGCGCGGAGGACGACCCGATGACCCGGGCGGTGGGCGCGATCGGCCTGCTGGCCGACCGCGTCAGCGAGGTCGGCACGGCCATCAGGGAGTCCGACCGCTAGGGTGTCCGAGCCGTCAGTCGCCGGCGAGGGCAGCGGTGGCCTCCCGCTGCAGCGCCGTGGATCTGGTGAGGAAGTCCAGGATCACTTCCAGTTGCTCGTCGGTGTAGCGCTCGTACAGCTGTGACAGCGCGGCCACGAACGGCTCGAACAGCTCACCGAATCCGGTCAGCCGCTCGTAGTTGATCTCCACGATGACCCGTCGCCGGTCGCGGGTGTCGCGGACCCGGCGCACCAGCCACTTGCCCTCCAGCCGGTCGATCAGTCCGCTGACGCTCGCCGGCGCCAGCCCGGTGTGCTGCGAGATCTCCCCCGCCGTCAGCGGCCCGAGGCGTTGCAGCAGGTCGAGGGTCTTCTCCTCCGTCATGCCGAGGCCGAGCCGCTCGCCCATGGCGCTGTGGTACATCACCGCGGCGTTGCTGCTCTCCCTGCCCGCCACGGCGAGCTCCTCCAGCAATTTCTTTCGGTGCTCCGAAATACCTCTCGACACGGGTCCCGCCTTCGCCATATATTTCGTTCGACCGAACGAAAGGTTAGCACAATGAAGGCATTGATCATAGGTTGTGGCATCGCAGGCCCCGTCACCGCGATGGCCCTGCTCGAGGTGGGAATCGACGCCGAGATCCACGAGGCGTACGGACAGGACGCGGAGGGCGTGGGCTCGTTCCTCAACATCGCGTCGAACGGTCTGGCCGCCCTCCGCGTGCTGGGCGCCCACCGCAAGGTGCTGGACGCGGGCATCCCCACACCGCGCATGGTCATGTGGAGCGGCACAGGAAAGCGGCTCGGCGAGGTCGCCAACGGCCTGCGGCTCGACGACGGCACCGTGAGCCACACCATCCTGCGCTCCGACCTCTATCGGATCATCCGCGCCGAGGCCGAGCGGCGCGGCGTCAAGATCTCCTACGGCAAGCGCCTGGTCTCGTACGACGAGCGCGCGGGCCAGGTCACGGCCAGGTTCGAGGACGGCACCGAGGCCACCGGCGACCTCCTGATCGCCTGCGACGGCGTGCACTCGCGCACCCGCTCCATCCTCGACCCGCAGGCCCCGGCGCCCCGCTACAGCGGCCTGTACAACTTCGGCGGGATCACGAAGGACGGCGGCCTGAGCGGCGAGCCGGGCGTGTACAACATGGTCTTCGGCAAGCGCGCGTTCTTCGGCTACTCGACAAGCGAGTCGGGCGAGACCTGGTGGTTCGCGAACCTGCCCAGGCGGCTCGGCGACGTGCCGGCGAGCTGGAAGGCGGAGTTGGTCAGGGCGTTCGAGGACGACGCGATCTCCTCCGCCGAGCTCATCGCACGCAGTGAGATCCAGCTGGGGCTGCCGATCCACGACCTGCCGCCGGTGCCCGTGTGGCATCGCGGCCGGGTCCTGCTCCTCGGGGACGCGGCCCACGCCACCTCGCCCAGCTCGGGCCAGGGCGCCTCGCTGGCCGTCGAGGACGCTGTCGTGCTGGCCAGGTGCCTGCGTGACAGCCGGGACCACACGGAGGCGTTCCAGCGCTTCGAGGCCGAGCGGCGCCCCAGGGCGGAGCGCGTGGTGGCGTACTCGCGGACGATCAGCAACAGCAAGGCCGCGGGCCCGGTGGGCCGGGTCTTCCGCGACCTGATGCTGCCGATCTTCCTGAGGAAGAGCGCGAGCCAGGAGTCACTGGCCTGGATGTACCGCTACGAGGCGAGCCTGTGACACGGCCTCCGTGCCGGCGGGCACCAGCGGCAACCGCACGTCCGGGGTCGGGATCAGGCCCTGGGCGTGCAGCACGCCCTTGATCACGGTCGGGTTGGGCGCGGCGAAGAGCGCGGCCGACAGCCTGGCCAGCCTGTGCCCGAGCTCCCTCGCCCGTCCCGCGTCCCCCGCCTGCCAGGCGTCGGCCAGTTCCACGAACTCCCTGGTCCGCAGGTGGGCCGAGGCCAGGATCCCGCCCGCGGCGCCCAGCGCCAGCAGCGGCGAGATGAACGCGTCGTCGCCGCCGACCACCTCGAACCCGTCGGGCAGGTCCGCGAGCAGGTCGACGGCGTCCTGGTCGATCCCGCCCGCCGCGTACTTCACGCCCGCCACCATCGGGTGCGCCCCCAGCCGGCGCAGCGTCGCGGCGCCGACCGCCTGCCCCGTCCGGTACGGGATGTGGTAGATCACCAACGGCACCGGCGTCTCCTCGGCCAGCGCCTCGAAGTGCGCGATGACGCCGCGCTCGCCGGGCCGCAGGAAGTACGGCACGGTCACCAGCGCCGCCCCGACCCCCTCGGGCAGGCTCCGCAGCGCCTGAGCCGTCGAGTGTGTGTCGTTCCCGGTCACCCCCACCGTCAGCAGTGCCCGCCGCTGGGCGCAGACCCGCGCGCACACCTCGATCACCCCGGCGCGCTCATCGGGGTCGAGCGCGGCCACTTCCCCGGTGGTGCCCAGCGCGACCAGCCCGGCCGCGCTGTCGTCGAGCACCTGGTGGGCGAGCTTCTCGATCGCGTCCAAGGCCACCTCGCCCGCCGAGGTGAACGGGGTGACCAGCGGTACATGGATTCCTCTCAGCATGCTCCGAGCCTGACCCGGGACAATCCGTTAGGTCCAGTTCGGATTTCTACGCTTCGCCGTAAGCTGAGCTTATGCTCGATCCGCGCAAGCTCCACCTGCTCCGCGAACTCGCCAGACGCGGCACGATCGCCGCGGTCGCCGAGGCCGTCACGTTCACGCCGTCGGCGGTCTCGCAGCAGCTCAGCGCGCTGGAGCGGGAGGCCGGGGTGCCTCTACTGGAGCGCACCGGCCGCACCGTGACGCTGACCCCGGCGGGCCGGCTCCTGGTGGAGCACGCCCAGGCCGTGCTCGAACAGCTCGAACGCGCCTCGGCGGCCCTCGCCGCGGCCCGGGGCGGGCCCTCCGGGCCGCTGCGGATCGGGGCGTTCCCCACGGCGGCCCGCGTGCTCCTGCCGCCCGCGCTGGCCGGGCTCGCCGCCGCGCACCCAGGCCTGGAGCCCATGGTCTCCGAGATCGACCCCGCCGACGTCTCGGCCGCGCTGCGGGCAGGCGAGCTGGACGTGGCGCTCGTGCACGAATACGACTTCGTCCCGCCCGTCACCGACGCGTCCATCGACACGGAGCCGCTGTTCAGCGAGCCGATGTATCTGACCGACCGAGCCTCGATCGCCGCCGCCCGCGACGACGCCTGGATCGTCAACAAGCCGGGCACGCTCTGCCACACCATGGCGATCAGGGCCTGTCAGGCGGCGGGCTTCGAGCCGCGCGTCCGGCACCACGTCGACGACTTCGACACCATCCTCGCCTTCGCGGCGACGGGCCAGGGCGTGGCGCTCGTGCCACACCTCGCCGCTGCCGCGCCGCCGTCCGGCGTCACGCTGACCCGCCTGCCGCTGGGCCGCCGCACGCTGGCGGCGTTCAGGAAGGGGTACGGCGAGCATCCGGCGATCAGGGCCGCCGTCGCCGCCTTCCACACGGCGAGCAAGGACCTCCCCTCAGCCCCCTGACGGGCCTCCTGCGCCGCCCCGCCCGCGCCTCATTCCGCGAGGACGGCCTCGATCAGGGCTGGGGAGCTGGGCGCGTGCCCGTCGTACTCGCCGGCGGTCACCGCCACGACGAGCTCTTCCGCGGGGAGGACGAGCACTTGCTGACCGCCGTTGCCCATGCCCTTGACGTGCGGACGCTTTCCGTCGATCAGATACCACTGGTACCCGTACTCCACGCTGTCGTCGATCTTCACCCGCGGCCGCAGCATCTCCTGGATCCACTCGGCGGGCACGATCCCGCGGCCGCCGTCGAGCACGAGCTGCCCGATGGCGGCCAGGTCGATCGGGCGCAGCCGCAGCCCGGCCGCGGCCGACACCACACCGTGGCCGCCCTTGCTCCACTCGAACGCGGTGATCCCGAGCGGCTCGAAGAGCGCGGTGGCGGCGTACTCCTCCAGCGGCCTGCCCGCGCCCCGGGCGATGAGCCCGCCGATGAGGGCGGTCGCGCCGCCGCAGTACAGCCACCGCTTCCCCGCCTCCTCGACGACCGGGCGTTCCAGCACGTAGCGGTAGCGGTCGGGGGCGAGCTCCATCGCGATCTCGCTGTTGGCCGGGCTCGTGTAGGGGGCGCTCTCGTCCCAGTCGAGCCCGAGCGTCATGGTCAGCGCGTGCTCGATGGTGAGATGGGTCCGCTCCCGGTCCGCCACCAGATCCGGATATTCCGGAAACTGCTCCACCAGCCCCGCGCGCGGCTCCGGCACCAGCCCCTCGTCGAGCGCGATGCCGTACAGCAGCGCCACGACGCTCTTCGACACGGACCGCAGGTCGTGCAGGGTGTCCCGGCCGAACTCGACATGCCCGAGCGAGTCGCCGAGCCGATGATCGATCCCGGCCCCGTACCGCTCCAGCACGACCTCCCCACCCCGCATCACCACGAGCCCGTGAAACCCGGGCGCCCGGTCCTCCCGCAGAACCGCGTCCACCCGCTCCGCCATCGCCACGATGTCCTCCTGAGAATCGACACATCCCGGCATACCGCCTCACACGGTGTCAGACTCAACCCACGCATCGGGAAAGGCCGCGTGGGCTCAGTCTCCCAACTCGGCCAGCGCGCGCTCCCAGTCCAGCCCCGGCAGCACCCGTACGCCGTCCGCCCGCAAATCCTCCACGCTGCGCCGGTACGGGGTCCGCGCGGCCAGGGCGTCGTTGACGCACGGGAGCACCACGACCGGGATGCCGAGCCCCGGCGCCTCGGCGAGCACGCCCAGCGCGTACGTGTCCGCGATGCCCTGCGCGAACTTGTTGATCGTGTTGTACGTGGCCGGAGCGACGATGATCGCGTCAGCCCGGGGCGGCTTGGGCTCGGACGGCTTGCGGTAGCGGCTGCGGACCGGGCGGCCGGTCTGCCGTTCCAGCGCCGGCACGTCGATGAAGTCGAGCGCCGACGGCGTGGCGACGACCTGGACGATCCAGCCCGCCTCCTGCGCCATGGCGACGAGCCGGCTCACCTCCGCCGCCGGATCGGCCGCGCAGACGACGACGTAGAGTTCCTTGGCCCGCGCTTCGGTCACGGTGGCCAGCGTACTGAGAGGGCCCTCAGCGTCTCTCAGCCGTGGCACAGCGGCCGCGACGCACGCTGGGGACATGGATCAACTTCTGAGCAGCCCTGCCATCATCCACGGCCTGCACAAGGTCGAGGCCAGGATCCGGCGCCTGAGCGGGTCCTCCACGCTGCCCGGCATCAGCGCCGGCGCCGAGCGCGTCGTCGCGGCCGGCGGGAAGCGGCTGCGGCCGGCCCTGACGCTCGCGGCCTCGATCGCGCTCGGCAAGGCGCCCGACAGGCGCGTGATCACGGCAGCGGCCTGCGTCGAGCTCATCCACGCCGGGTCGCTCGTGCACGACGACCTGATGGACCGGGCGACGGAGCGCCGCGGCGCGAGGACGCTCAACGCCGAGCTGGGTGACGGCAAGGCACTGCTCATCGGGGATTTCATGCTGGCCAGGGCGGGGCTGGCGGCGATCACGGCAGTGTCCAGGCCGGTCGCCGAGGTGCTGGCGGCGACCGTCGTCGAGCTGGCCGAGGGGCAGTACCTGGAGACGACCGACCTGTTCAACGCGGACCGGACCAGGGAGAACGCCTTCCGGTCCATCACCGGCAAGACCGCCGCGTTGTTCCGGGCAGGCTGCCTGGTGGCGGCGGTCTGCGCGCACGCCTCGCCGGAGGACCGGGCGCGGATGGCGGCGTACGGGGAGAAGTTCGGGTTGATCTTCCAGATCCTCGACGACCTGCTCGACCTGACCGCCACCAGCGAGCAGCTCGGCAAGCCGGCGGGGAACGACCTGCGGCAGGGCGTCTACAGCCTCCCCGTGCTGCTGGCGGACGCGGACGTGAAGGACCTGCTCGGCCGCCCGGAGCAGGTGGACGAGGTGCTGCGGAGGCTGCGGGCGAGCCGGATGGCGGACACCACGATCGAGTACTGCCGCGGCCTGGCATCCGACGCGGTGGCCGCCCTGCCGGTGATCCACGACCGCGAGATGGCGACCCTCCTGTACGGCCTCCCGACCGCGTACATCGACCGGGTGGCGGCCACCGCCTCCCTGACCGCCGTGAGTTGAGATTTGTTGGAACAATTGGTAGAAATGCCCGCCCATTCCCCAGATATCCGCTCATACTGGAGGTACCAAGACCAGGAGCACGCCCATGCGGAAGACCCCCCTTCGCATGGCCAGGGAGGACGATCTCGGGGCTAGCCAGTTCCTCCAGCTGGCCGCAGTGGACTTCACCGGCATCTACGCGGTCCACCTCGCCGCCAAAGAAGAGCGGCTCAAGATGACCAGGCTCGCCCTGAGCCTGCTGTCCGGCCCGTTCCTCGCCGCCATCGCCCTGGCCAGCGCCAAGGTGGTCGACCCGCAGAGCCTGACGCAGTGGCAACGGGTGCCGTGGTATCTGTTCGCCCTGATCACGGCGTTCGGCCTGCTGAGCGTGCTGCCGTTCCTGCGTCTCATCGAAGCGGTCAACGCGCACGCCAGGACGGCACGGGCGATCAACAACTTCCGGCTCCTCTACGCCACGAGGCTGAGGAAAGAGCTCGGCTGGAGCCCGAACCTCCCGATCGATCCGCGTTTCCCCGAGACGTACGCGCCGCTCGCCTGGCCGGGCATCAACGTCATGATGCTCGCCACCGTCAACTCCACCTACCTGACCGTCGGTGTGACCGGTCTGAGCGGCCAGGACCCGAGCCTGCTCACGCTCATGACCGGCATCCTGCTGGTCGCGCTGCTTCACTATGCGGTGTACTACGTGCGCTGCAACGTGACCCGGCGCCGCCGGCTCCCCCGCAACCCCTACGAGTTCCCGAATCTGGAGACGTGAATGCCCGGCCCAGCTCAATGGGCGTCATGTGGGGAGGCGTGGATCTGGTTGATGCGCCATGTCTGGTCGGCGGGCACGCTCGCCCTCGACGACCGCGGTCCCGTCGTCGAGGGACCGGCCGTGCTGTTCGAGATCGCGCGGGTCAGCAGGGACGACCCGATAATCGAGCGGTACGGCGACCCCGAGCGGCTGGCGTTGTACAGCAGGAAGTTCAGCGAGGACGCGATCGTGCCGCCGTTCAAGTACAGCTATGCGGCCAGGATCGGGACCCAGCTGCGGTGGGCGGCCGACCTGCTGCGGTCCAAGCCGTACAGCAAGAGCGCGTGGATCTCGCTCACCGGCCCGGACGAGCCGTACGACGCGGTGCCCTGCCTGGTCGGCCTGGCGTTCCGGATCAGGAACGACGCGCTCGTGATGACCGCGACGTTCCGCTCCCAGAACGCCTACACCAGCTACCTCAACTACGTGCCGCTCGCCGACGTCCAGGCGCGGATGGCGCGGACGCTGCGCCTGGAGCGGGGGCCGATGCGGGTGTTCGTGGACGTGCCCCACCTCTACCTGGCCGACAGCACGCAGGTGCTCCAGGTCATGCGGCCCGCGCGACTCCGGCGGTCGTCAGAGGCGCCGCGATGGCCTCCAGCCCCTTCCGCTCGGCCTTGACGCCCAGGAAGAGCTCGACCAACCCACCGGCGATCATCACCAGTGCGCCGATGGTGAAGGCGAGCGCCGTGTCGCCCGGCACGCCGGTCTCCACGAGCGAGGCGAAGACCAGCGGACCGGCGATGCCGCCGGCGGCCGTGCCGATCGCGAAGAAGAACGCGATCGCCATCGCCCTGGTCTCCATCGGGAAGATCTCGCTGACGGTCAGGTACGCCGAACTGGCCCCGGCCGAGGCCACGAACAGCACCGCCGACCAGCACGCGGTCAGCGTGACCGCCGTGAGCATGCCCTCGTTGAACAGCCACGCGGTCCCGAGCAGCAGCAGCCCGGACCCGATGTAGGTGGCCGAGATCATCGGGATCCGGCCCACCGTGTCGAAGAGGTGGCCGAGCAGCAGCGGGCCGAGGAAGTTCCCGAGCGCTATCACCGCGAAGTAGTAGCCGGTGTATGTGTCGATCTGGAAGAACGTGGACAGGATCTGCGCGTACCCGAAGGTGATCGCGTTGTAGAGGAACGCCTGGCCGATGAAGAGCGACAGGCCGAGCACCGTCCGCTTCGGGTAGAGCGCGACCATCGTGTGCGCGATCCTGACGAACCCGATCGACTTGCGCTGGTGCACGGTCATCGACTGCTCCGGCTCGGGCAGGTCCTTCCCGATCTCCCGCTCGATGCCGTCCACGATCTCCTCGGCCTCCCGGTCCCGGCCGTGGATGAACAGCCAGCGCGGGCTCTCCGGCACGTGCCGCCGCACGAGGAGGATGGCCAGACCCAGCACCACGCCGAGCCCGAACGCCACGCGCCAGCCGATGTTGACCGGCAGGTCGTTGAGCAGCGGCACGGTCAGCAGCGCCCCGCCGGCCGCGCCGAGCCAGTAGCTGCCGTTGATGATGATGTCGATGCGCCCGCGGTGCCGGCTCGGGATGAGCTCGTCGATGGCCGAGTTGATCGCGGCGTACTCGCCGCCGATGCCGAATCCGGTCATGAACCTGAACAGGAAGAACCACCACGCGCTGAACGAGAACGCCGTCATCAGCGTCGCCGCCAGATAGACGATCAGCGTGACGATGAACAGTTTCTTCCTGCCGAACCTGTCGGTCAGCCAGCCGAAGAAGAGCGCCCCCGAGCAGGCTCCGGCGACGTAGAGCGCGGCCGCCAGGCCCGCGACCTGCGCCTGGGTGATGTCCACGCCGCTGCCCGGCTTGGCCAGCTGCGCGGACAGATTGCCGACGATGGTGACCTCGAGCCCGTCGAGTATCCAGACGGTGCCGAGCCCTATGACGATCATCCAGTGCCACCGTGACCACGGCAACCGGTCCAGCCGCGCGGGCACCTTGGTGCTTATCGTGCCGGTTTCCACGTCGCTCATAAAGGCTTCTGGCTACCCCGGCAAGCCCCTTCTACGCGGGCTTCCTGGCCTCGACGAAGGTCGTGCCGAACCACGGACCGCCGTACCAGAACCGCCAGCCCGCGTCGCGCCGCCGCACGTCCACGACACCGATCTCGCGTAACGTCGCCTCGTACGCGGGTGTGTGGTGGAAGTCGGCGAGCAGCATCAGACCGCCGGGCCGCAGCACACGGTGCGCCTCGCGGACGGCCTGCGCGCGGCCCTCCGCGTCACGGATGTCGTGGATGGCCAGACTCGAGACGACCACGTCGAACGCGTCGTCGCCGAACGGCAGGTCGCGCATGTCGCCCGTCACCAGCTCGACCCGGTCGGAGACGCCTTCCGCCTCGGCGTTCGCCCTGGTCGTCGAGTCGCCGTTGCCCGACCGGTCGCGCTTGCGCCACAGGTCGACGCCGGTCGCCCGGCCCTTGCCGAGCCGCTCGGCCGCCATGAGCAGCACCGCTCCCCGCCCGCAGCCGATGTCGAGCAGCCGCTCGTCGCCCTGCAGCCGCTGGAGCTCCTCCGCCCAGACGGCGAACTTGCCCCGCCGCGTCGTGTAGAGGTAGCTGGCCGCGCTGGCCAGCGTGTAGAGACCGCCGAAGAGGAACGCGATGCCCGCCGCCAGGATGTCTTGGACGAACGAGATCACCGCCAGGGCGATCAGCCCGATCGCTCCGAAGAGCAAACCGGCGATGGCGCCAGGTGCGTCGAACCCGTAGGTACCGTGTCGCTTGCTCACATTCACGTTATATCTCAAGTAGGTCTTGACGGGGATTTGACCGACCCCTTCCCCTTCACACCGACAGTCACGCACATCCCATTACTAAGGTCACTTGGATGGCACTGGATGGGGGGTTTGACCAGGCATGACGGGCAAAGATCGGGGATTCGGCCTGGGGGCGAGCATCACGTTGACGTTGGCGTCGGCCGTGCTGTGGGGGGTGGCGCACGTGGCTGCGGAGCGCCGCAAGACCGGCGTGGCGCTCATGGCGGCGTACATCCTGATGCTGGTCTCGATCCTCTCCGTCTTCACCGCGTTCAGCACGAACCTCCTGTCGCTCGCCGTGCAGCCGCGCTGGCTCGCCTGGCTCACCGCCGGCCTGGTGGTGATCGCGCTGGCCTGGACCGGCGTGATCGTCTGGTCCTTCCTCCTGGTACGCCCCCCGCGCTCGGACGCCGTCGGCCGCTTCTTCACCACGACGCTGACCATCGCTCTCTGCGCGCTCGTCCTGGCCCCGACCGTCTACGCCGCCAGGCTCGCCCACGTCTCGCGCGACGTCGTGAACAGCCTGTTCTCCGCCACGGGCAACAGCCCCATCCTGGCCGACGACCCGTGGAGCGGCGCCGCCCGCGTCAACTTCCTGCTGGTCGGCGCGGACTCCGCCCCCAGCCGGCCCGGCGTGCGGACCGACAGCATGACCGTGGCCAGCGTGGATGTCACGACCGGCACGACCACCCTGTTCGGCCTGCCGCGCAACCTCCAGCGCGTGCCGCTCCCCAAGGGCCCGGCCAGGGCCCGCTTCCCGTGGGGCTTCACCGGCAGCGACCCGCAGACTCCCGGCCTGCTCAACGAGGTCTTCCAGTACGCCGAGGACCACCCCGACATGGTGCCCGGCGTCGGGAGGGGTAAGCGCGGCCCCACCCTCCTCAAGCAGACGATCAGCTACATCCTGGGCATCCCCGTGCACTACTACGCCATGGTGGACATGAAGGGCTTCGCGGAGATGGTCGACGCCATGGGAGGCGTGAAGGTCACCATCAAGGAGCCCATCGTGTACGGCCGCCACCGCGAGGGCCTCCTGCCCGCCGGCACCCGCAAGCTCACCGGCGAACAGGCCCTCTGGTACGGCCGCTCGCGCACCGACAGCGACGACTACGTCCGGATGGGGCGCCAGAAATGCCTGCTCAACGCGGTCGCCAAGCAGGCAGACCCGATGACCTTGCTCAACAGCTTCGAGCGCCTCGCCGCCGCCACCAAGCGGGCGATCTCCACCGACATCCCGCAGGCCCTCCTGCCCGCCATCGTGGAGCTGGCCCAGAAGGTGAAGGGCACCAAGATACGCAGCCTCAGCTTCGTGCCGCCGCTGATCAGCACCGTCTACCCCGACTGGTCCCTCATCCGCCGCAAGGTCGACCAGGCCCTGAAGGAGCGCCCTTCGGCCAGGTCCGCCACCGCACCCCGGGCCGCGTCGCCGGAGCCGGGCGCGGAGGAGGACCCGGTCAGCCTGGACGCGATCTGCCGCTAGACCGTCTCGTCCAGATTGTCCGCGTAGTACTCGACGGCTCGCCGGTAGCCGCCCACCTTGCCGGACTCGGCGACCACCTTGAGCAGCGTCGAGACGGCCTCCCTCGACCGCCCGGCATTGTGGAGCGCCATGGCCATGAACGTCCGCAGCGCCGGATCCCTGGGGAACTCCTCCAGCCCGCGCCCGAACGTCTCCAACGCGTCCTCGTACCGCCCGAGCACCCGCAACGTGCTGCCGTACCCCGTGTAGGCGCCCAACCGGTCCTCGGCGCTCAACCCCTGCCCCGCCAACGCCGTCTCGTAGTACGGCACCGCCTCGGCCTCCAGCCCGAGCACGTCGTGCACCCACGCCGTCTGGTAGGCCACCTCGGCGTCGTCGGGATGGCGCCGCGCCAGATCGACCAGCAGGTGGCGGGCCTCGTCCGTCTTGCCCGCCTCGCGCAGCCGCACGGCCTGCGCCAATTCACCTTTACGCATGATCCCAGTGTGGCATCATGGAGATCGACCAGCCCGGAAACGATTTTCATCATCAACTGGAGTTCCCGTGAGAGTGGCCTTCGTCGGCAAGGGCGGCAGCGGCAAGACGACGATGTCGGCGCTGTTCGCGAGGCACGTGGCGAGCCAGGGCGGTCCGGTGGTGGCCGTGGACGCCGACATCAACCAGCACCTGGCGCTGGTCCTCGGTCTCGACCGGCAGCCCGAGCCGCTCGGCGCCCACCTCACCGAGATCAAGGACCGGCTGCGCGGCACGAATCCGCGCATCCCATCCGCCGACGTCATGGTCAAGACCACGCCGCCCGGCCGCGGGTCCACGCTGCTCAGCTTCGAGGACCTAGCCACCGACCCCTACGGCCTGACCACCCCCGACGGTCTGCGTCTGCTGGCCACCGGCCCGTTCAGCGAGGAAGACCTCGGCGTGGCCTGCTACCACTCCAAGGTCGGCGCGGTGGAGCTGCTGCTCAACCACCTGGTCGACGGCCCCGGCGAATACGTCGTGGTGGACATGACGGCCGGCGCCGACTCCTTCGCCTCGGGCCTGTTCACCCGCTTCGACCTGACCTTCCTCGTCGCC
Organism: Nonomuraea sp. SYSU D8015; assembly: GCF_008065375.1. GTDB lineage: Bacteria > Actinomycetota > Actinomycetes > Streptosporangiales > Streptosporangiaceae > Nonomuraea. Next base: position 831,933 of record NZ_VJYI01000002.1, on the reverse strand, counting down.
GAGCCCACCAGGCAGGGCGTGAGCGTCTACCGGCAATACCGCGAGTACGCCGCCAAGTACGACGTCGCGCTGGCCGTGGTCGGCAACAAGGTCCACGGTCCGTCCGACGTCGAGTTCCTGCGCGAGCACGTCGGCGACGACCTGCTCACCTGGATGGAGCACTCGGCCGCCGTCCGCGCCATGGAGCAGGGACGCCACTTCACGCTCGACGACCTGGAGCCGGTCAACTCCGACGCGCTGGCCCTGCTCCGCAAGGCCCTCGACGAGCAGGAGAAGGACTGGGAGCGCTTCGGCCGGCAGACCGTCGAGTTCCACCTGCGCAACGCCCGCGCGTGGGCCAACGAGCGCACCGGCGCCGACCTCGCCGAGCAGGTGGACCCCGACTTCGTCTACGGCCCCTGACCCCACATGACTGTCCCCGCGAGGCGTCTGGAGCGTCACCGCCTTTCCACCTAGCGTCAAGAATGACCCCCTTCGAGAGGAGACAGCATGTCGCTGACCGTTCCGAACGATCTGCTCGACCAGGCCAGAGCCGGTGAGGTCGACGACGCGGCGTTCGTCGCCTGCGTGCGCGACTCACTGCCTTACGCGTGGTCGCTGATCAGCGAGCTGGTCAAGCAGCGTGAGCACAGCGGGGCCGAGTTCGCCGACAACCAGGTGCCGCCGCCGTCCGAGGAGGCCCGCGGGCAGCTCCTGCGCTGCCTGGCGAGCGACGCGATGCGCGGTGCGCTGGAGCGTCACTTCGGGGTGCGGCTGGCCTTCCAGAACTGCCACCGGGTCGCGGTCTTCGACCCCGCAGCCGCCAAGGCCCTGGCCGACTTCGTCACCCCGAGAGCCCAGATCCTCAACCAGAAACCGGAGCTGGTGGACTGCTGAGCCCGCCCGGCGAGCCGGCCAGGCCGGCTCGCCGCACCAGCGGCAGCACCTCGGCCCCGAGCCGCCGCACGTTCTCCAGCGTGCGCCGATGGTCGCCCAGCCCCTCGACCATCAGGATGAGATGCTCGATCCCGGTGTTCTTCGCGGTACGCAGGATCGACTCGGCGCAGTGCTCGGCCGAGCCGACCGGATGGATGCGCGTCAGCAGGTCCACGTATTCGCCGACGTCGCGCGAGGGCCGCGGGCGGCCGTCCACCGGCGCGTACCCCGCCAGTCCCGGCCTCAGCCACCTGGGCATCGACTCCTTGAGTTCCCTGACCGCCTGCGCCGTGGAGTCGGCCACGTACCCGACCGCCGCCGCGACATGCCCATCGGCGGACCCGTGCCGCGCGACCAGCGCCGCCTTCTCCGCGTCGCCGATGTGCATGCCGAGCAGCATCGGCAGCCCGCGCTCCGCCGCCAGGGCTACGGTGGGCTCCGACGTGCACGCGACCACGGGCCGCATCCGCGCCTCCGGCACCATCCGGATCTCGCGGAAGCGGAAGAACTCGCCGTCGGCGGCGACCGGTCCGGCCGACAGGGCGTCGATCAGGAGGTCCAGCGACTCGGCGAACCCCCGCTCGAACCGCTCCAGCCCGGTCCCGAACACCTCCAGATCCACCCACGGCCCGCCCCTGCCGACGCCCAGCGTGAACCGCCCGCCGGACAGGTGGTGCAGCATGGCCGCCTGCTCGGCCAGCGCGACCGGATGCTGCGTCGACAGCACGCTCACGGCCGTGCCGAGCCCGATCCGCGCCGTCCGTCCGGCGGCGACGGCCGCCAGCGTGATCGCGGACGGGCAGACGCCGTAGGACATGAAGTGGTGCTCGGCGATCCAGGCGTCGTCGAACCCCGCCTCCTCGGCCGCCACGACCAGCTCCACGGCGTCGGCCAGCACCCGCCCCGGCTCCTGGCCGGGGAACTGGGCCGCGATGATGAAGACCCCGATTCGCACCCACCCGATGATGGCCGATCCACTCGCCGCCCGCCTACCGGACACCCCGCCGGCCGTAAGCCGATCCACCTCGCCGCCCGCTTACCGGACACTCGACCACGGCCGACGCCAAGCCCCGTCCTTCGGGTGATCGCCCGATCCCCATGTGACCACCACCGGTCATATGGGACGCCGAGCGGCGCAGGAGAGGCGATCAGGCGAAATGCGCGCCCAGCGCAGGTGGCCCTTTGGCGGGCATCGTTCTCCCTGACCGAAGGACAGCGCACGGCCTGGACCCGCCCCGCTCACACCGCCCGGAGGTGGGCCCGGCGAAAAGCGCGAGGCCAGTGGGCGTGGACGGGCGAGCCCGGCCATGGCCGCCGGACCGCGTGGGGCTATCCGAAGAGGGCGGCCTGGCCCTCGCAGGCGAGCGGGTCGCGGTGGTGCTTCAGGTGCCGCCACTGCGGCAGGTCGTCCAGGTAGGACCACGAGAGCCGGTGATGCGGGGTCGGCCCCAGGCGCGCCAGGGCCTCCTGGTGGACGGGCGAGGGATATCCGGCGTTCTCGGCGAGGCCGTACTCGTCGTGGCCCAGAGTCGCCATGTAGGCGTCGCGCCGGACCTTGGCCAGCACGGACGCCGCCGCGACCGAGACGCTCGCGGCGTCGCCCTTGATCTCCAGGCGCACCGGCCAGGGAGCGCCGATGTAGTCGTGCTTGCCGTCCAGGATCACCGCGTCCGGGCGCACCGGGAGCGCCTCCAGGGCACGCCGGGCGGCCCGCCGCAGGGCTTCCGTCATGCCGAGTGTGTCGATCTCCGTGTGCGTGGCCTCGCCGTACCCGATGCCCGCCGCCCACGCGGCCAGCTCGGCGGCCAGCGGCCCGCGCCGGGCCGCGGTGAGCTGCTTCGAGTCCGTCAGCCCCGCCGGCGGCTCGGACAGGTCGGTGACGACCGCGCACACCGTGACAGGCCCGGCCCACGCGCCGCGGCCCACCTCGTCGACGCCCGCGACCGTGCGGGTGCTCGGCTGGGAGAGCAGCAGCTGCTCGATGTCGTACGTCGGCGCCATGACAGCAGACGCTACCGCCAACGCCTCACTCGCCGAGCGGGTTGTCGTCGGGCCGGCGCCGTTCGGCCGGGCTCACCGGCTCGAGGTCGGCGGCGATGTAGCGGGCGGCCACGTGGATTGCCCGCAACGTCACCGACACAGAGGGCCGGTGGACACTGGAGGCCCGCGCGACGGCGTGCACCTCGCGCCCGACCGGGTTGCCGGGGAACTGGCGCACGGCGAGCCCGCGCACCCCCGCCGCCAGCGCGAGCGCGGGCACGGCGGCGATGCCGATGCCCTTGGCCACGAGCGAGAGTATGGTCCCCAGCCCCTCGAACTCCCACGGCGTGGGCCGGGTGCCGCCCACGTCCACCAGCAGCCGGTCCACGGCCAGCCGCGACGGCTCACCGTCCGGCGTGGCCATCCACGGCTCGTCACGCAGCTCCCGCAGGTCGAGCGGCACCTCGGGATCGGCCAGACGGTGCTTGCGCGGCACGACGAGCACCAGCGGGTCGCTCAGCAGCGGGAAGACCCGCAGGCTCTCGCTGTCGCGCACGCGCCCGTACCAGTCGTCCACGAGCGCGATGTCGACCTCCCCCGACTGCACCTCCCGCATGCCGCGCCCGGACCGGCTCTGCCGCAGCCGCAGCGTCAGCTCGGTGTGGCGGCGCAGCGAACGCGCGAGCGCGGGCGCGAAGGCCACGGCGGCCGTCGGGAACGCGGTGACCGTCACCCGCCCCGACGGGGTGCCCACGTGGGCGGACAGGTCCGACTCCGCCTCCTCCACCATCGACAGGATGCGCTCGGCGTGCGCGACCAGCCGACGGCCCGCGTCGGTGAGCTCGGCGCTGCGCGCGGTCCGGTCGATGAGTGCCGTGCCCGCCTCACGTTCGAGCGCCACGAGTTGTTGTGAGACCGCCGAAGGGCTGTAGCCGAGAGACGCGGCGGTCGCGGCGATGCTGCCTCGACGTGCGAATTCACAGATCAATGTCAAACGCCTCAGATCGAGCATCGGAATTCCTTATGCCTACCCACGAAAAGCCTCGCTTGTCCTGATGCCTTCATCCAACCACCCTGGGAACGTGACAAACATGACCGTTACCTTGTCCGCCACTTTGGCGACGAACGAAGACATCGAACGAAGACGGCGCGCCGGGGAACGCGTGCTGCACCTGGCCTTCGGTGAGGCAGGGCTGCCCGTCCACCCGGCGCTGCGCGACAAGCTGGCCGCCGCGTCAGAACGCAACGGCTACGGGCCGGTCGCGGGGGCGCCCGGGTTGCGGGCCGCGGCAGCGGGCTACTGGACACGACGGGGGCTCGTCACCGACCCCGAGCTGGTCGTCTGCGGGCCGGGCAGCAAGTCTCTGCTGTACGGCCTGATCCTGGCGATCGGCGGAGACATCGTCCTGCCCATGCCCAGCTGGGTCAGCTACGCCGCGCAGGCCGAATTGGTGGGCTCCCGCCCCATCCTGGTGCCCGCACCACCAGGAGAGGGCGGCGTGCCGGACCCTGACCTGGTGGCCGCCGAGGTGCGGCTGGCCAGGGCGCAGGGCAGGACCGTGAACTCGGTGCTGGTCACGCTGCCCGACAACCCGACGGGCCGCCTGGCCTCACCGGAGAGCATCACCCGGCTGGTGGAGGTCGCCCGGGAGCTCGATCTGACGATCATCTCGGACGAGATCTACCGGGACCTGCTGCACGACCCGGCCCTGCCGTACGTCTCGCCGGCCGACCTCGCGCCCGAGCGCACGGTGATCACCACCGGGCTGAGCAAGAACCTGGCGCTGGGCGGCTGGCGCATCGGCGTGGCCAGGCTGCCCACGGGCGCTCAGGCGCTGCGCAGGCAACTGCTCGCGGTGGCCAGTGAGATCTGGTCCGCCCCCGCCGCTCCCATGCAGGAGGCCGCGGCGTACGCCTTCAGCGAGCCCCCCGAGCTGACCGAACGCATCGCACTCAGCCGCCGGCTGCACGGCACGGTCGCGCGGGCGGTGTGGGAGAGGTTCACCGAGGTCGGCGCCCGCGTGCCGGTCCCCCAGGGCGGCTTCTACCTCTATCCCGACCTCAGCCACCTCAGGCTCGGCGGCTCCGCCGAGATCACCAAGATCCTCCTGGAGGAGCACGGCATCGGCGTCCTGCCCGGGCACGCCTTCGGCGACGACCCCGCCGTCGCAAGGGTGCGGGTGGCGGTCAGCCTCCTCTACGGCGAGACGCCCGAAGAGCGCATCACCGCTCTGACCAGCACGGACCCGCTCCAACTGCCCTGGATAGCCGACAATCTCGACTTCCTGTCGATGGGCCTGAAGGAGCTCTCGCTGGTCCGCCACGGCCCCGTGCGTGAACGCCACCCGGCGCTCGTCCCGACGCCATGTCACGGTTAGGCGAATCTTTTCCCAAGAGCCGGTTTACCATCCCCCAAAAGGGGCCTCCGACCTGCGGAAACACCCAATCTGCAGAAACCTGCAAAAGATCTTCCCAACTGCATGGTTACGAGCACGGTGCGCACCCTCCATCATGTGCTCATGCCCGCTCTTGTCACCTTGTCCGGGCGCCTTGTGCGCCTGGAACCTCTCAGCCTCGCGGCGGTCGATGACCTGGTTGCCGCGGCGAGTGAAGACCGCTCCACTTACGCCTTCACTCGTGTCCCGAATGGACGGGACGAGATGGTCTCCTACGTGGAGGCCGCCATGGCTGAGCAGGCGGAGGGCCGCACGTTGCCCTTCGCCATCCGGTGGCTGAACACCGACCGCGTGGTCGGTGCCACCCGTCTCATGCACCTGGAGTACTGGCAGGGCCCCATGCCCTGGCCTCCGGGTACACGAGGTGCGGTGGGCGAGATTCCGTCCGTGGCCGACATCGGTTACACCTGGTTGGGCGCCAGCGCCCAGGGCACAGGGGTCAACCGGGAGAGCAAGTTCCTCATGCTCTCGCACGCCTTCGAGACGTGGAACGTCCACCGCATCACCCTCAAGGCAGACGTACGCAACACCAGGTCCCGGGCCGCCATCGAGGCCCTCGGCGCACACTTCGACGGGGTGCGGCGAGCGGATAGCCGAGGCGCCGACAACACGGTCCGAGATACCGCGTTCTACTCGATCCTGAACTCCGAATGGCCGCTCGTACGGGAGCGACTGGTCATGCGGATGGGACTGGTCGAGGCAGCCTGAGCGCCCGTCCCCAAGTCAACCCACTGAGGCCCCGCCCAACTTTCCGGGCGGGGCCTGTATTTTTCGCCGCATTTATGCGCTCTACATGACACGCCCCCGTGGTGTGTCATGCCTTGCCGACCTTCAGCATCCAGGGGCGTGTTCAACACCGGATCAAAGGTGGATCAACGACCAAGTTAACGATCAAACCTGGATCTAGGTGACGAGCAAACATGGACCTATCATTTGGTAACAAAACGTTCCATTGGCTTGGAGACATACGGCATGGCTGGTCAGAGCGTTGAGGGCGGGCTGCGGTTCGCCGTGCTCGGTCCTGTCCGCGCGTGGCGTGATGGCCGGGAGCTCGATCTGGGCACCCCGCTGCAGCGGTCCATCCTCGGCATGCTGCTCCTACGCGAGGGGCGAGCGGTCACGCCCAACGAGATGATCGACGCCGTCTGGGGCGAGGACGCGCCGCCGCGGGCCCTGGGTGCGCTGCGCACCTACGTCTCCAGGCTCCGCACGGTGCTCGAGCCCGACCGGCCCGCCCGCTCGCGTCCAGAGCTGCTGACGTCCATCGGCCGCGGCTACGCGTTGCGACTACCTGACGGCGCGCTGGATCTGACCAGGTTCGAGCGCGGCATCGCCGAGGCCGAGTCCGCGCGCAAGAGCGGCCGGCTGCGCGAGGCAGCCGAGGGGATGCGCGCCGCGCTCGCGCTGTTCGAGGGCGAGCCGCTGGCCGGCACCGTGGGCCCGTACGCCGAGCACCAGCGCGACCGGCTGATCGAGCGCCGGCTCAGCGTCGTCGAGACGCTCATGGACGTGGACCTGGAGCTCGGCAACCACGCCAAGATCGTCTCCGAGCTGATCGCGCTGACCGCCGACCACCCGCTGCGCGAGCGGCTGCGCGCCCAGCTCATGCTGGCCCTCTACCGGTGCGGACGCCAGGGCGACGCGCTCAACGTCTTCACCGAGACCCGCGAGGCGCTGATCGACGAGCTCGGCATCGAGCCCGGGCCCGAGCTGAGCGCGCTGCACCAGCGCATCCTGGCCGCCGACCCCACACTGACCGCCGCCGAGGTCCCCCAGGAGGACGAGCCCGCGGACGAGGACGAGCAGCCGCAGGCGCCTGAACTTCCCAAGCCCGCCCAGCTGCCCGCCGCGGTCAACGACTTCACCGGCCGCAAGGAACTGGCCGCGCGCCTGCGCACGCTGCTGTCGGCCCAGTCCTCGGGAGAGGGCGTGCCGGTCGCGGCGATCTCCGGCATCGGCGGCGTCGGCAAGACCACGCTGGCCGTCCACGTCGCCCACCAGCTCGACGAGGTGTTCCCCGACGGCCAGCTCTATGCCGACCTGCGTGGCTACACCGACGAGACCACCGCGCCGGAGTCGGCGCTGGGCGGGTTCCTGCGCGCCCTCGGCATCCCTACGGACGTCATCCCCGACGGGCTCGCCGAGCGGTCGGCGCTGTACCGGTCGATTCTGGCCGAGCGGCGCATCCTGGTGCTGCTGGACAACGCCCGCGACGCCCAGCAGGTCAGCCCGCTGCTGCCCGGCTCCCCAGGGTGCGCGGCCATCGTCACCAGCCGGGTCAAGCTGGCCGACCTGCCCTCCGCCAGGCTGATCGACCTGGACGTGATGGAGCCGGGCGAGGCGCTGTCGCTGTTCGCGGCAGTGGCCGGCCCCGAGCGGGTGGCGGCCGAGCACGGCGCGGCCATGGACGTGGTGGCCGCGTGCGGTTTCCTGCCGCTGGCGGTGCGGATCGTGGCCGCCAGGCTGGCCGCGCGGCCCTCGTGGACGGTCGCCTCGCTGGTGCCCAGGCTGGCCGACGAGCAGCGCCGCCTCGACGAGATGCGCGTGGGCAACCTGGCCGTGGAGGCCACGTTCGCGCTCGGGTACGGGCAGCTCACTCCCGCCCAGGCCCGCGCCTTCCGCCTGCTGTCGCTGCCCAACGGGCCCAACATCTGCTCGGGGGCCGCGGCCGCCGTGCTGTCGTTGAGCACGTTCGAGGCCGAGGAGGTGCTGGAGTCGCTCGTGGACGCGAGCCTTCTGGAGGCGCCCGCGCCCGGCCGCTACCGCTTCCACGACCTGCTCAAGCTGTTCGCCAGGCGGGCGCTGGAGAAGACCGAGCGGCCCCAGGCCAGGGCGCTGGCGCTGCGCCGGCTGCTGGGCTTCTACCTCGCCTCGGCGCAGTCCGCGCACCGGCTGGCCTACGAGGGCAGCATGATCCCGGCCAACCTGGTGGTGGTCGGCAGCGGGCGCACGTTCGGCACCGCCGACGAGGCCGTGGCGTGGCTGATCAGCGAGGGCGACTCGCTGTTCGCGGCCATCAACCAGGCCGCGGCGGCCTCCCGTACCGGCGAGCAGCTCCTGCCCGCCGCCGACCTGCTGGTGGCGATGGAGCCGCTGCTGGAGTCCGGCACGCACACGCGCGAGTTCGACCAGGGCACCCGCGCCGTGCTGGCCGCCGCGCAGAGCATCGGCGACGAGGCCGGCGAGCTGCGCTCCCGCTACGTGCTGGGCCGGGTGCTGTTCGCCGGCAATCAGCTGAAGGAGGCCGAGGAGCACTTCAGGCGGGTGCACGAGCTGTCGCGCCGGCGCGGCGAGAAGATCGTCATGGGCGAGGTGCTCAACGCCCTGGCCGTCGTCGTGGGCCGGCAGCGCCGCCACACCGAGGCGCTCTCCCTGTTCGACGCGGCGATGGGCTTCTACCGCGAGAACGGCGTGCCGGCCGGCGAGGCTCTGGTCCTCAGCTACTCGGCCCGCGACCACCTGGGGCTCGGCCGTCCCGAGGACGCCATCGCGGCGGCGGAGAAGGGCTTGGCGATCTTCACCGAGATCGGCAGCGGCGCCGGCACCGCGCGTGCCCGCTATCACCTCGGCATCGTCCTGTCGCGGGTGGGCCGCCTCACCGAGGCGGTGCACCACCACGCCGAGTGCCTGGCCTTCTTCCGGGCCAGCAAGCAGCGGGTCTGGGAGCAGCGGGTGTGCTCCAGGCTGGCCGAGACCTTCATCGCGGCCGAGCGCTATCCCGACGCCGTACGCCACGCCGAGCAGGCTCTGGTGGTCTCCCGCGAGATCGGCCACCCGTACGGCGAGGCGCTGTCGCTCACCGTGCTGGGCAAGGCCCTGCGCGGCCTGGGCAGCGTGACGAGGAGCTCGGACTGCCTACGGCAGGCTTTCGAGATCTTCTCCAGGCTCGGCGCGCCCGAGGCCGGCGATCTCAAGGTCCTGCTCGACAGCATCCCCGACGCCAAGTCCGTCAGCGGGCCCGCCGCCGGGGCCGTCGTCGAGTCCTGAGTACAGCTCGTCGTCCAGACGTGTCATCCACACATGGTTGATCAAGGCTGTCCTTAGGGCGAAAGTCACGATGGCGCTCGGAATTCGCTGCCAATGGGAAATCTGCTCATCTGGGCTGCCGCCCTGCCAACGTGCTAGGTCGGGCCATGACAGCAGCCCAGACGCAGATTTCCCATCGGTTATCAGCCCGGCCGGCCATCCTCGCCACCACGCTTCGCTAGGGGGCCCGGTTATCCGGATGCTCCGCGTGGCGGCTAGCCGCCTCACATAGACGACCGGCCGGACCTGACACGGCCCTCGAACCCCCCAGGTCCGTGTCCTGGCCTAGAGCTTCCACCCATGGGGTTGACGTACAATCAACGGCCGATTAAAGGAGGAAGTAACCCTCGGCGATCAGCGGCCTGACCGCGTCGGAGTCGGGGATCTCGCCGTCCCCCACCAGCTCGGCGATCACGTTGAGCAGGGGTCCGAGGGCCAGCTCGCCGTCGCACACGCCGGCCAGCGCGGCCTCCACCGTGCCGACCTCCCTGCTGCGCCGCAGCCCCTGCGTCTGGCGCAGCACGATGCGGATCGGGTCTTCGGCGCCGGGCAGGCCGATGCGCTCGTCCAGCAGCCCGTCGGCGGTACGCAGCCGCGCCGCGTCGAGCCCCTGGGCCCGGTGCGCCGTCGCGATCGAGTCGAGCACGGAGTCGACGTAGTCGCCGACCGGCAGCGTGACCTGGTGGGCGAGGTGTTCGACGCGGACGACCGGGTCGAGCGTGCCGGAGTTGCGCATGGTGATCCAGCCGAACCCGATGCCCTCCACCTTCTGCTCGTCGAACCAGGCCAGCCAGCGGTCGTACAGCTCCGTGTAGCGCTTCGAGCCCTGCTCTGCCGCGTCTCTCAGCCACAGCTCGACGTATTCCGCCGGGTCCTGCACGTCCCGCTGGACCACCCAGGCGTCGCAGCCGGTCTCGCCCAGCCAGCCTCCCACCCGGTCGTGCCAGTCCTCGCCCTCGACGTGCAGCCAGTTGGCCAGGAAGTGGGCCTGGCCGCCGGGGTTGAGGTGGTGGGGCGTCCGGAGGACGAGGTCGCGGCAGAAGGCGTCGCCGTCGTACCCGGACTCCCGGTAGGTGAGCTTGGTCTCGCGCGCGGGGGCGATGACGAACGGCGGATTGCTCACGATCAGGTCGAATCCCTCGTCCTCGACCGGCTCGTACATCGATCCCGCCCGCGCCTCCACACCCTCGATCCCGGACAGCGCCCAGCTCAGCCCGGCCAGCTCCAGCGCCCGCGGATTGAGGTCGGTGGCCACGATGTGCTCGGCCCGCCCGGCCAGGTGGAGCACCTGCACGCCGCAGCCCGTGCCGAGGTCGAGCGCGCGCTGCACAGGGCGGCGGGTGACCAGCTGCGCCAGGTTGGCCGAGGCGCCGCCGGCCCCCACCACGTGGTCGGGGTGCAAAGCGGGGTCGCCGGGCCGGACCTTGCGGTCGGAGACGAGGTAGCCGCCGGTCTCCCACGGCTGGAGGTGGACGGTCGCGCTGATCCGGTCGCCGTCGGCCGCGACCAGCCCGGACTCCAGGATCTCCGGCGCGACGTCCTTGGCGGGGACGGGCACGCCCAGCCACCACAGCCTGATCAGGGTCGCCAGCGGGTCGCCGTCCGCGGTCGCACGCAGGGCCGGGACCAGCTCCTCGCGGGCCAGGGCCGACGCGGCCATGCTCCCGAGCCGGTCGCGTACGCCGTCGATGGTGTAGCCGGTGTCCAGGAGGTGATGGCGCAGTCGTTCCACAAAGTCCATCCTTTCACCGCGGACGCACGCGCATGATCTGATACCAATACCGACAGTGCCCATACTGTTACTTAAGTACCCAAGCGAACTGCAAGCGGGGAATAAGCAGAGCGCGGTATCTCTAGGAGTGCTCAGCACGTCACACCGAGGAGTGGACCCCCAATGCTGATCCCTTGCTTGGCTTGCGAGTCCCGATTCGGACCCGACGAATACTTCAGCGCCTGCTCTGACTACAACCGCGGCATGGACCTGGTGTCCTGGACGTGCCCGCGCTGCGGCAACCGCGACGACCTGCGCGTGCTGCCGGGCGAGCTCGGCTTCGGCTACCCGCACCGGGGCAGGTTCGACGTACACGACCGGGTTCGTGTGCCCGGACTGCGCCGGCACCGTGGCGACCTGCGGCTGGATATCTCCCTGGACCGCTCCAGCTGGCGCGTGCCCACACGGGTCCGCCAACCCGCCTGACGGGCCCCTACGCCGACTCGGCGGGCGCGAGCTCCTCGCCCCGCAGCAGCCGCGCGATGTCCGCCACCAGCGCCTCCGCCGCCTCCTCCCGGCTCTCCCCGGTCGCCTCGCCCAGACGGGGCGTCAGCACCACGTTGGGGAGCCTGATCAGCGGATGTGACGGGTCGAGCCACTCGCCCTCGAAGTGGTCGAGCCCCGCTCCGCCCACCTGGCCCCAGCGCAGCGCGTCGACCAACGCCGTCAGGTCGTGCAGCGCGCCGCGCGACGTGTTGAGGTAGATCGATCCCGGGCGCATCGCGCTGAACTCGGCGTACCCGAACAGGCCCCGCGTCTCGGCGGTGAGCGGCACGTGCAGCGAGACCACGTCGGCCTCCGCCAGGAGCGCGGGCAGCGTGTGAGTGGCCTCGGGCACGTGCGGGTCACAGGTGATGACCCGCATGCCCAAGCCCTCACAGCGCCAGCGCATGGCCCTGCCGACCTGCCCGAGCCCGACGATGCCGAGCGTCCTGCCGGTGAGCCGGCGGCCGCGGTGGCGCTGCGCCGGTGACACCTTGCCCTTGTAGACGCGGCCCCGGCGCACCTCTCTGTCGGCCGAGACGATGTGCCTGCTCACCGCGAACATCAGCGCGAGCGTCAGCTCGGCAACCGCGTCGGGGTCGCGGTCGCGGGCGTGCAGGACGGGGACGCCGCGCTCGGCGGCCAGGGCGAGGTCGACGCTCGTGGGCGGGCCCATGACGGCCACGACGTCCAGATCGAGGCTGAGGACCGACGCGCGGACCCGGTCGCCGTCGGTGAGGAGCACGGTGGCGCCGGTCTCCACGACCAGGTCGGCAAGCTGCTCGTCGGTGAAACCGAGGCTCGGACGCGCGGGAACCTCGATCGGGTCGGCCACTTCGCGCAGGTGGGCGAGCGCGCTCTCCGGCAAGGCGGGCAATACCAGCGCCCGAGGTCGTCTCACATTCAGGACAATAACACCACAGAGCGTGCTCGGATCATCGCTCCCCGCACTGGCCCTGAGCACGTCAATTGTGGTCGCGCAGCGCGGAAAGGACCCCGAGCGGGCCAGTCGCTCGGGCCGCTCGCCGGGCTCGGCGCTCGGAAGCCGGTGCGACCGCCCGCCCGGCGCGAGGTGAGCGCGCGGGTCACTCCGGGCGCTGGCGGAGGCTCTGCCAGGCGGCCTCGCCCAGGCCCTTGATCTCTTCCTCGGTCGGCGTGTGGGCGCCGGCGAACCACAGCCGGCACATCTCCTGCGCCGGCCCCAGCCACAGCACGTAGCACATCGTCGGGTGGACCGGCTGGAGCAGGCCGTTCTTCATGTGGGGCCGCCACCAGTCGGAGACCTGGCGGAAGAACGCCCGCCGGGCCTCGGCGACCTCCGCGCCACCCGGCTCGTGCTTGCGCGGCGGCCGCTCGCTGACCAGCAGCCTGGCCCGCTCGGGGTGCTCGCCCGCCCATCGCATGTGGAAGGCCACGACTGCCTCGATGCCGTCGCGGGCCTCCTGGTGGCTGGTCAACTCGGCGAGGAAGGCCGCCTGGTAGGCCGTGAGGATCTCGCCGTACAGCACGCCGAAGACGTGCTCCTTGCTGGCGAAGTGGTGGTAGAAGCTGCCGACGCTGACGCCGCTCTCCTCGCGGAGGCTGGCCAGCGTGGTGGCCGACACCCCGTCCTGGCTGAAGCGGCGGAGGGCACCCTCGATGATGCGGGTCCGGCCGTCGCGTCCGTTCTTGACACTCTTCACGCTGTCAATGGTGTGGCACCAGAACGTTGTTCCGCAAATGGCACGGCATGATTGATCATAGCGGTCACCTCAACCGATCCGGAAGAGACCTTCATCGTGGCGTCCGGCCACAGCCTCCGGATGAGCCTGAGCACCCGCCGGTTCTCCCCCAGAACGTCCATGCCCACGGTCCTCGCGCCCCGCACGGCGGCTCTGATCAGCAACGTCTCGATCAGCCTCGGCCCCAGCCCGAACCCCTGCCACTGATCGGCCACCACCACCGCGATCTCCACGTCGGCGCAGTCGCCCTTGTAGCTCATGGCATGGCCGACGATCTCGCCTCCCGCGACGGTCGCCACGAGGGCGTCGCGGCGCTCGTCCACAGCGAGCAGCGTCCGCACGAGACCGGCCGCCGGCGTGGTGATGCCGGTGAAGAACCGCAGCGTCTGGGTGTGCAGCGACAGTCCGGTCAGGAAGCGCCTGATCCGTTCCTCGTCATCGGGGCGGGCCGGGCGGATCTGAGTTCCCTGCATAGACTCAGCCTCTCGCTCAGACCTGAGTCTGTCAATCGAACTCAGATATAATGCAGGAATGCGCGTACCTTTCCGGGTGGAAAACTGCTCGATCGAGCGCACCCTGGACATCGTCGGGGAGAAGTGGACCTTCCTGGTGCTGCGCGAGGCGTTCAGCGGCGTGCGACGATTCGCCGACATGCAGGCCATCACCGGCGCCCCGCGCCAGGTCCTCAGCGCGCGCCTGGCCCGGCTGGTGGACGAAGGTCTGCTGCGCAAGGAGCCCTACCGCGAGCCCGGGCAGCGGCAGCGCGACGAATACCGGCTCACGGAGAAGGGCCGCGACCTCTATCCGCTGCTGGTCGCGCTCATGCACTGGGGCGACAAATACCTGGCCGAGGAGGGCCCGCCCGTGGTGCTCACGCACCGCGACTGCGGCTCCCCCATCGAGCTGCACTTCCGCTGCGGCGAGGGCCACGAGGTGTCCGGACCGCGCGAGGTGACCCCGGTGCCGGGCCCGGGCGCCGAGCCCTTGGGTGGAGAGCGGCAGCTTGCGTGACCAGCGGAGCCCCGAGCGAGCGCGACCATAGACACAGGACGCTTGAGCGCCCAGGCGAGCGGCTGAGGCGCGTGCTGGAGCACAGGGGTCGATGCCTAGGCTTGAGGGCGTGTACCGGTTCCTTCTGACGCCTCGATGGCTCGCGCTGCACGTGGTGGTGCTGCTGGTCATCCCCGCCTTCGTGTTCCTGGGACGGTGGCAGTTCGGGCGTTTCGAGGAGCGGTCGGCCAACAGCGAGCGGGTCACCGCCAACATCGAGGCCGCGCCGGTGCCGCTGGATCGGCTGGCGGCGCCCGGGCAGCAGGTGCGCGAGTCCGACCGGTTCAGGACCGTCACGGTCGCCGGCACGTACGACCCGTCCCACGCCCTCGTCGTACGCCGCCGCCCCCAGGAGGGCCGCGCCGGCTACTACGTCCTGACCCCGCTCGTCACCGGCAACGGCACGGCCGTCATCGTGAACCGGGGCTGGGTCAAGGCGGGCGCCACCGCCGACACCCCGCCTGACGTGCCCCCTCCGCCCACCGGACAGGTAACTGTCACCGGGCGGCTACGTCCCAGCGAGACCGAGGAGTCCAGCGGGATCCGCGATCTTCCCGGGCTGCCGCCCGGCCAGGTGCTGCTGATCAACGCCGACAAGATCGGGAAAGGGCTGCCGTACAAGCTGGTGGGCGGCTATGTGGAGCTGACCGAGCAGCGGCCCGCGACGACTCCGGCACCCGCGCCGGTTCCCGAGCCCGACGTGGGCGCCGGCGGCGGGCTCAACCTGGCCTACGGGGTCCAGTGGTGGCTGTTCATCGGGATCGCGGTCGGCGGGTGGATCCTGCTGATCAGGCGCGAGCTGGCCGAACGGCGCGCCAAGGAGCAGGCCGAGGCCGCGCCCGTGGCCGAGGAGGCGGAAACGCCTGCCAAATAGAGTGTTGGCGTGATCCGCCACATTGAGTTCCTCAATCTCTGCAACTTCCGTGACGTAGGTGGATATGCCACCGGGGACGGCCGCACCGTCCAGTGGCAGCGGCTCTACCGAGCCGACTCCCTCGGCTGGCTGACCGGGGACGATCTCACGACCTTCCGCGCGCTGCGCGTGCGTACCGTCATCGACCTGCGGCATCCGTTCGAGGTCGAGAAGAACGGGCGGGTCCCCGACAGCGAGGGACAGAACTACCACAACCTCCCCATCGAGGGACGGCGCTGGGACACCACTCCCTACACCGAGGACCTCGGCATCGCCCGCTACCTGGCCAACCGCTACCTGGACGTCACCGAGGACGGCGTGGAGAACCTCAGGACGGCCCTGGAGACGATCGCGCAGGCGGACAACGCGCCCGTGGTGATCCACTGCGCGGCCGGCAAGGATCGCACCGGGGTGCTCACCGCGCTGATCCTGTCGCTGGCGGGGGTGGGCGAGGACGACATCGTGGCGGACTACGCGCTCACCGGCCTGGCCACCGAGCGCTTCATCGCCGACTGGCGCAGGCGCCATCCCGAGGCGGCGATGTGGCCGGGGTTCGGGCTGGCGCCGGCCGAGACCATGAGGCTCTTCCTGAGCGACCTGGCGGAGCGGCACGGCTCGGTGGAGACGTACGTCACAGAGGTCCTCGGAGTCTCTCCCGCCACGATCAGCGAGCTGCAGGCCCATCTCCTGACTGAATAACGCCCCAAGGGGTAGGGGGAGCGCGGTTCGCGCCGAGGCAGCACCTCGCCTCGGCGGCCCTCGAAACTCCCGGGATCGCCCGCCATCCCCCTCCCGGCGGTCCCGGGTTTCGAAAGCGTCGGATATCCAACGGATACGTCGCAGCTTGTTCGACGTTATCCCGTCGTCGTACGGTTACCTGCGTGACTACGCCGCTGCTTCCCGACCCAGATCCGAGGCGGCGCGACTATGTGATCATTTCCGCCGACGATCACCTGATCGAGCCTCCCGACCTCTTCGAGGGCAGGCTGCCGGAGAAATATGCCGAGGTCGCGCCCAAGGTCGTGGAGACGGAGGCGGGTCACCAGGTCTGGCGCTACGGCGGCGCAACCTACCCGTGCGCCGGCATCGACGTCGGCGCCGGGCTGCCCCGCGAGCAGTGGACGCTGGACCCGGTGAGGTTCGAGCACATGCGCCCCGGCTGCCACGACATCGAGGCCCGCATCAAGGACATGGACGTGGCGGGCATCTGGGCCGCGCTGTGCTTCCCCGGCATGCTGGCCGGCCAGGCGGGCATGCCGTTCGCCAGGACCCGCGACCAGGAGCTCGGCCTGGCCCTGGTCAGGGCCTGGAACGATTGGCACATCGACGTCTGGGCGGGCACCTACCCCGAGCGGATCATCGGCCTGCAGCTGCCCTGGCTGCCCGATCCCGACGTGGCCGCCAAGGAGATCCGGGCCAACGCCGCCCGCGGCTTCAAGGCCGTCGTCTTCCCCGAGTTCCCGACCCGCCTGCGGCTGCCGTCGATCCACTCGGGACACTGGGACCCGTTCTTCGCCGCCTGCGAGGAGACCGGCACCGTCGTGTGCCTGCACACCGGCGACTCGTCCTGGTCGCCCGTGCCCTCGCCCGACACGCCCATCGAGGCGATCACCACGCTGATGCCCACCAGCGCCATGTTCGCCTGCGCCGACTGGCTGTGGTCCGGCCTGCCGCTGCGTTTCCCGGCGCTGCGCGTCCTCATCGTCGAGGGCGGCGTGGGCTGGCTGCCGATGCTGGCCGAGCGCGCCGACTACGCCCTCGACCACCCGGTGGCCGGCGAGGCGTCCTGGGACGGCGGGCTCAAGCCCAGCGAGGTGCTGCGCCGCAACTTCTTCTTCGGCACGCTCGACGACCACGCGCTGTCGGGGGTGCGGCTCGCGGTCGGGCTCGACCACGTGCTCCAGGAGAGCGGCTACCCCCACTCCGACTCGACCTGGCCCGACACGCAGAAGTCGGTGGCCCGCAACCTCGGCGCGCTGCCGCCCGCCGACATCGCCAGGGTCGCGTACGGCAACGCGGCCCGCCTGTTCGGGCACCCATTGCCGTCACGCGCCTGGCTCCGGATGGAGGAGATCTAACCTTCCTGCTCCAGGAGCCTGCCCTGGATGACGCTGCGCTCGTGCTCGACGTAGCGGCCGCTCTCGCCGAGCAGCGAGCCCAGCAGCCACAGGAACACGCCGAAGTCGTCGGCCACACCGATCACCATGAGGAATTCGGGCAGGACGTCGACGGGCGACAGGATGTAGACCACGCCGAGGGCCAGCATGGCGAGCTTGCTCTTGCCCATGCCCGCGTACTGTCCGCGCATCACCGCGCCGATCATGCGCGGGATCGCCCGAACCCTGGTCATCAGGCCGGGCGACCCTGGCCTGGTCACCTCGCGGTACGTCTTCCACGCCGCCGCTGCCCGTGCTGCCTTCGCCATCATGCCGAACCCCCTACCCCCGTCTTTTCGAGACATAACGTGTCGCGAGGGCGGGAGGTTCCTAGCGCATCGCCGGATGATCGAACGGCCTGGCCTGCTCGATCTGGGCCGCCACCCTGATCAGCAGGTCCTCCCGGCCGACGGCCGCGACGAGCTGCACGCCCACCGGCAGGCCCGCCGCGTTCCTGTGCAGCGGCAGCGAGATCGCCGGCTGGCCGGTGGCGTTGATCGGCGACGTGTACGACACGGCATGCCCTGTCCTGCCGAAGGCGAGGCTCAGGTCCTCGGGCGGGATCCAGCCGAGCGGGAACGGCGCAACGCCCAGGGACGGCATCAGCAGCAGATCGTGCCCCGCGCTCCACCACGCGGCCATGCGGCGGCGGAAGGCGTCCATCCACTGAGTGGCCCGGATGTGCTCGGCGGCGCTGTGCGAGCGTCCCACGCCGACCATGGCGGCGTTGCGCGGCTCCAGCTCCTCCAGCTCGACCGGCTTGCCGCGGGTCTCGCCCAAACTCGCCACCTGCGCGGCGACGTTGTTGGCCACGATCGCACCGAAGTGCCCGGGGAAGTCGGGATCGCCGAGCGCCTCGGGACCACCGGGCTCGACGTCGTGGCCGAGCGATTCCAGCAGCGCCGCGGCCGCCGTGACGGCCTCCGTCAATTCCGGCACTTCGGGCACGTCCTCCCGAGGGTGCGTGCTGACGCACCCGATCCGCAGCCGCCCGGGATCCCGGCCGGCCTCGGCGGCCAGCGGCCCCGGCAACGCCGGCGCGTCGTAGGGGTCGCCTGGGTGGTAGCCGGAGACGACGTCCAGCGCCGCGGCCGTGTCGCACACCGTCCTGGTGACGAATCCGGCGCACGTGAAGCCGCTCCAGCCCTCGCCCATCGCCGGCCCCAGGCTCACCCTCCCGCGCGACGGCTTGAGCCCCACCAGCCCGCACAGGGACGCGGGGATGCGGATCGACCCGCCGCCGTCGCTGGCGGTGGCCAGCGCGACCATCCCCGCCGCCACCGCCGCGGCCGAGCCGCCACTGGACCCGCCCGCCGAATACGCCAGATCGTACGGATTGCGCGTCGGCCCGAAGGCCACCGGCTCCGTCGTTATCGAGCTGCCGAACTCGGGCGTGTTCGTCCGCCCGAGCACGACGAACCCGGCCTCGCGCAGCCGCCTGACGCCGTACCCGTCCTCGGTGACCTCGACACCCTCCCTGACGCGGGAGCCGGCCGCGTACGGCTCTCCTGCCTGCCGCCAGCCGAGGTCCTTGAGCAGGATCGGCACGCCGGCGAACGGCGCCCCGGCCGGGATGGAGCCGATCTCGGCGAGTGCGCGCTCGAAGCGGCGGCAGACGACCGCGTTGAGGTCGCCGTCGCGGGCCTCGATGGCGGAGATCGCGGCCTCGGCGAGCTCCCGCGCCGACACCTGGCCGTTCCTGACCGCCTGGGCCTGCCCGACCGCGTCAAGCCTCAAAACGTCCATGCGCTACTCCTTGGGAGCCAGGTCCCGCACGGCCTGGTCGAGGGGGATCTCCCCATCCGGGATGGGGGCGAGGACGGGGGTGTCGAGCCCGTTGTCCACGTACTCGCGGATCCTGGCCCGGCAGGCGGCCGCGTCGCCGTGCACGACCAGCGCGTCCACGACGTCGTCGGGGATGGCCTTGAGCGCCGCCTGGCGGTCGCCCGCCGCCCACGCCTCGTGCATGGGCCGCAGCACCTCGCCGCGGCCCAGCCAGTCGTGGAACGCGGCGTACACGGGGACGGTCAGGTAACTGGCGAGCATCCACCTGGCCATTTCCCGCACCTTGTCGGTGTCCTCGCTCACGCAGACGAACAGGCGGGCGATCAGCTCCGTGTCGGGCCCGATCTCGGCGCGGACCCGCCGCACGTCCTCGGGCGAAAGCCAGTTCGTGATCGCGCCGTCGGCCTCCTCCGCGGCCAGGCGCAGCATCCTGGGGCGCAACGCGGCCAGCACGATCCTGGGCGGGGTCTTCGGCGCCCGCTCCAGCTTGAACCCCTTGATCTCGAACGTCTCGTACGCCTCCGAGACCTTCTCCCCTGCCAGCGCCTTCTTCAGGAAGCGCAGCGTGTCACGCGTGCGCGCGTACGGCTTGGTGAACTCGCCGGCGTTCCACCGCTCGACGATGGCCGGCGAGGACGCGCCGATGCCCAGCACGAACCGTCCGGGCGCCAGATCGGCCAGTGTGGCCGCGGACATGGCCAGCAGCCCCGGGCCGCGCGTGGAGACCGGCACGATGGCGCTGCCCAGCCTGATCCCCGGCGCCCACTGCGAAGCTAGCGCCAGCGGCGTGAACCCGTCGGCCCCGTTGACCTCCGCGGACCACACGTCGGTGTAGCCCAGCCCGGGCAGCTCCGCGATCAGTTCCTGGGACTTCGACAACGAGCGGTCGTAGAAGGGGATGGTCATGCCCCAGTTCTGCGTCATGGCCCGACCATAGGCGCAAAGACCGCCCGCCTGCGACCGGCCGCTGAACGCGTCCGGTCGTACCAGCCGCTCTATGCCCGCAACTCGTGCACCGCCGCGATGAAGTCCCGCGTGATCCCCCGCAGCCCGGGCAGATGCGACAACCCGACCAGCCGGTCCACCAGCGGCACAGTGACTTCGATCAACCGATAGGTCCGCGCACACCCCGGCGAGGTGTCGTGCACCCAGAACAGCACCATGCCCATGGACAACAGCCAGAGCAGCTCGGGCAGCTCCTCACGCAGCTCGGCGTTCATCCGGTCGCGCGACCCCTCGACGACCTCACGGTAGATGGCAATGGACGCCTCGCGGGCAGGGGACGACTGCTTGCTGAACGGGCTCAGCGGATTGGTGGGCTCGGCCGCGTGCTTGAAGAACTTCACGGCGAACTCGTGGTAGGGCTCGGAGACGCGGACCCACTCGCGCAGCACCCCGCTCAGCCGCGCCGCGAACGACGTCTCAGTGGCCAGGAACTCCCTGCAGGCCGCCTCGTGCTCGGCCTGGGCGCGGTCGTAGTACGCCTGGATCAACGCCTCCTTGCTCTCGAAGTAGTAGTAGGCGTTGCCCACGGACACCCCGGCCTCGGCGGCGATGGCGCGCATCGTGGTCTTGTCGAAGCCCCGCTCTCTGAACAGTCGCAAGGCCGTCTCGACGATGACCTCTCGGGTGCTCTCCGATCCTCGGTTTCGGGTGTGGGACACGTCCGTCACTTTACGTCGGTATGGGCCGGCCAGCAGGAAACCTCCTCATCAGCCTGCCGCACAACGGTCACGTCGGGTCAAGGCCATAGAGACAGTCAGATTCGGCAGGTTTCCTCCGCGTAGGTCATGAAGGCGCACGGTGATCACCGCCACAAGGCAAAGTTGCACCGGCGGCATGAGTTATCTCCTGTGAACGGTGGGATTGTCGTTTGTGGCGGAAGGGCTATTTCCGCGAAAAGGCATCGACATGTGGATACGTGGAACGGTGCGGCTCATCGTGGTCGCACTCAACGGCATAGAGATCACCATAATCGCGCTGGCCTCGGCCGCCTCGGCCGCAAGTCACCCCGAAGTGAGGCCGGCCGCGAGCATCATGGACGAGTCCGGAATTGACCACGGGTCGACTCCGGCGGACGACTTCATGAAGTCGTTCGCGGAGGCGATGCGCGCTGACGCCAGGGAACTCGAGCGCCTGCTGATGGCCGAGGCCCGCCTGGAGGCGGCGGCCGACCGGTCCCTGCACGCGCACGCATGGCCCAGGGAGGACATGAGAGCGCCTCAGGAGCGCCAGGAAGGATCGTTGGCGACCGCAAAGACCCAGGAGCAGGTAAAAACGGCCCAGCAGCCGTCTCAGGCCCGCCCAGCCGATCCTGAGGACTCCAAGGCAGGGATCCAGGCGGAAATCGGCGACCGGCCCCTGAAGAACCGCGCGGCGGTCAAGGCCATGCGCAGCACCACGCTAACCGGCGCGGTGCGGATGCCCGACGCGCGCCACAAGCGCGCGAGCGTCGACCTGACCCGCGTCGTGCCCAGGCAGGCGGCCGTGCGCGTGTCCCACGCCACCGCGAACGACTGGCTGAAGAGCGCAGGACTGCGGACGAGGTCGACCGGCAACTGCACGAGCAAGCACATGCATCACTGCACGTCGCTCGACGAGGTACGCACCGGCACGATCGCCCGGGTCATCGACCTGAAGCGGGAGAGCCGCTGCCCGATCATGGTCACGGGCGGCACGGAGGCAGGCCACGCGCCGGGCCACTTCAGCCACGGCAACGGCTACAAGCTGGACATCAGCCACAATCCGTGCATCGACCGCTATATCACCCGAAACCATGACAGGGTCGGGATCCGCAGCGACGGCGCGCCGCTCTACCGCTCAGGCTCCGGCACGATCTTCGCCGACGAGAGCGACCACTGGGACATCCTCTTCCGGTGACAGAGCCGGTGGACGCCGCACGCGAACGCACGGCGCCCACCCTGCCACTACGGCCCTACAACTCGGAGGCGACCAGCTCGGCGATCTCCGCCGCGTTGAGCGCCGCGCCCTTGCGCAGGTTGTCACCGCACACGAACAGGTCGAGCGTGTTGGGGAAGTCGATCGCCTGGCGAATGCGCCCCACGTAGGTGGGGTCGGTGCCCACCACGTCGAGCGGCGTCGGGTAGACGCCGTTGGCGGGGTCGTCCATGAGGACCACCGTCGGCGCCGCCTCCAGCACGCGGTGCGCGTCGGCGACCGTGATCTCGCGTTCGAAGCGCGCGTGCACGGCCAGCGAGTGCGTCGTGACCACCGGCACACGGACGCAGGTCGCGGAGACCTTCAGGTCCGGGATGCCGAGGATCTTGCGGGACTCGTTGCGGAGCTTGAGCTCCTCGGAGGCCCAGCCGTCGTCCTTGAGCGAGCCGGCCCACGGCACCACGTTGAACGCGATCGGCGCCGGGAACGGCGACTCCTCCGGCAGCTTGTTGGCCAGCACCTTGCGGACGTCGCCGGCCGCCTGACCGATCGAGCGGTCGCCCGCCAGGGCCTCCACCTCGTCGTAGAGGCGGGCCGAGCCCGCCACGCCGGCGCCGGACACCGCCTGGTAGGAGGCCACGACGAGCTCCGTGAGCGTGTATTCGGCGTGGAGCGCGCCCATGGCCGCCATCATCGACAGCGTCGTGCAGTTGGGCGTGGAGATGATGTTGCGCGGCCGGTTGCGCGCGTCCTGCGGGTTGACCTCGGGGACGACCAGCGGCACCTCGGGGTCCATCCGGAACGTGCCGGACTTGTCGATCGCGATCGCGCCGCGCTCGGCCGCGATCGGCACCCACACGGCCGACACCTCGTCGGGCACGTCGAAGATGGCGATGTCGATGCCGTCGAACACCTCGGGCGCCAGGGCCTGCACGACGACGTCTTCGCCGCGCACCTGGAGCACCTTGCCCGCCGAACGCGGCGAGGCGACGAGACGGACCTCGCCCCAGATGTCCTCACGCGTCGACACGATGTCCCGCATGACAGTGCCCACGGCGCCGGTCGCGCCGATAAGAGCCAGATTCGGCCTGCTCATCGTCCAGTCCCTCCATACACCACGGCCTCGACCTGGTCGGCGTCGAGATCGAAGGCGCGGTGCGCGGCCGCCACGGCCGCGTCGATCGCGTCCTGCTCGACGATCACAGAGATGCGGATCTCCGAGGTGGAGATCATCTCGATGTTGACCCCCGCGTCGGCGAGGGCCGCGAAGAACGTCGCCGTGACGCCGGGGTGCGAGCGCATGCCCGCGCCGATCAGCGACACCTTCCCGATCTGGTCGTCGAAGAGCAGCGACTCGTAACCGATCCGATCCTGGATCTTCTTCAGCGCCGTCAGCGCCGTCTGGGCGTCGGCCGTGGGCAGCGTGAAGGAGATGTCCGTGCGACCGGTGGCCGCGGCCGAGACGTTCTGCACGATCATGTCAATGTTGATCTCGGCGTCGGCCAGCGTTTTGAAGATCGAGGCAGCCTCGCCGACCTTGTCGGGGACACCGACAACAGTGATCTTGGCCTCGCTCCGGTCGTGTGCCACGCCGGAGATGATCGGCTGCTCCATCTCGGTTCCTTCGGTGTAAGGGTCGGAGACGACCCACGTGCCTTCCCTGGTGCTGAAAGAGCTGCGGACGTGAATCGGCAGGTTGAAGCGGCGAGCGTACTCGACGCACCGCAGGTGCAGGATCTTCGCCCCGCAGGCGGCCATCTCCATCATCTCGTCGTAGGAGATCCTGGGGATCTGGCGTGCCGCGGGCACGATGCGCGGGTCGGCGGTGAAGATGCCGTCGACGTCGGTGTAGATCTCGCACACGTCGGCCTCGAGGGCAGCCGCCAACGCCACCGCCGTGGTGTCGGAGCCGCCCCGGCCCAGCGTGGTGATGTCCTTGGTGTCCTGGGACACGCCCTGGAACCCGGCCACGATCGCGATGTGGCCCTGGTCGATCGCCTCCCGGATGCGGCTCGGCGTCACGTCGATGATGCGCGCCTTGCCGTGCGTGGAGTCGGTGATCACACCTGCCTGCGAGCCGGTGAACGAGCGGGCCTCGTGGCCGAGGTTGGCGATCGCCATCGCCAGCAGGGCCATCGAGATGCGCTCGCCCGAGGTCAGCAGCATGTCGAGCTCGCGTGCCGGAGGCAGCGGCGACACCTGCTCGGCCAGGTCGAGCAGCTCGTCCGTCGTGTCGCCCATCGCGGAGACGATCACGACCACGTCGTTGCCGGCTTTTTTCGTCGCGACGATCCGCTGCGCGACCCGCTTGATGCAGGACGCGTCGGCGACGGACGAACCACCGTACTTTTGCACAACGAGCGCCACGAGAGTCTCCCGGTTTGGACTGTGAGCTGCCAGTCTACTGAGGGATTCTCATGCGCCCGATGGGTCATACCACCATGTGGACGATCATCACACCGTCGTGGCTTCCTCCGCCACGTCGAGACGCGAGTGTGCGGCCAGCGCCTGCAGCGCCCGCATCGCGGCGCCCGCGTGGTTGCCCCAGGTGTTGAAGTAGGAGTATTGCCACCACCACAACGCCTCATGGGGACGGCCGGCGTGGTAGTGGCGCAGACCGTGGATGAGGTCGGCGGCGACCGCGGTCAGGTCGTCGGACAGCCGATAAGGGGTGACGCCGGTGTCTTTGTACGGATCGAAGACCTCCGCGTAGTCGTCGACGGGGCCGAGCCGCTCGGCCAGCGCGGTGCGTACGCCGTCGATGTCGGGGTCCTCGCTCATCGGCGGCTCGTAGTTGCCGGAGAGGATCACGTCCCGATTGGCGCCCAGCTTGGCACCGGCCAGGCTCACCTGCGCGACCTCGACCAGCAGCAGCGACCAGATGGCGTCGCCGCCCTCGCCCCCGGCGACTCTGGTCAGGCCGTCCACGAAGTCCTGCGCGTGCCTGGAGATCTCTTCCGCCAGCGCACTCCACTCGTCAGACATCCAGCAGCCTCCGTCCTTCGAACGCGCGGCCCAAGGTCACCTCGTCGGCGTATTCGAGATCGCCGCCGACGGGCAGACCACTGGCCAGTCGTGTCACTTTGATGCCCATCGGCTTCACCAGACGGGCCAGGTAGGTAGCCGTCGCCTCGCCCTCGAGATTGGGGTCGGTGGCGAGGATGAGCTCGGTGACCCGGCCGTCGGCCAGGCGGGTCATGAGCTCGCGAATGCGCAGGTCGTCCGGGCCGATGCCGTCGATCGGGCTGATCGCGCCACCGAGCACGTGGTAGGTGCCGCGGAACTCGCGCGTCTTCTCGATCGCCACGACGTCCTTGGGCTCCTCGACCACGCAGATCACGTGTGTGTCGCGGCGGGTGTCGCGGCAGATGCGGCACTCCTCCTCGGAGGCCACGTTGCCGCACACCCGGCAGAAGCGGGTTTTCTCCTTGACCTCCAGCAACGCGTGCGCCAACCGCTTGACGTCGGCTGGATCGGCCGCCAGCAGGTGGAACGCGATCCGCTGCGCGCTCTTGGGACCGACGCCGGGCAGCAGACCCAGCTCGTCGATCAGATTCTGGACGACCCCTTCGTACATGCTCAGAAGCCTGGCAGTTGTCCGAGGCCGCCGCCACCCAACCCCTGCGCAAGCGGGCCGAGTTTTTCCTGCTGCAGGTCGGCGGCCGCGCGAACGGCGTCGCGGACGGCCGCGATCACCAGGTCGGCGATGGTCTCCGCCGTGTCCTGCGGGTCACCGGCGTCGATCACGCTCGGATCGATCTTGAGCTCGAGCAGCTCACCCGAGCCGTTGACGACGGCCGTGACCAGGCCACCGCCGGATGAGCCCTCGATCTGCGCGTCGTTGAGCTCCTGCTGGGCGCTCACAAGCTGCTGCTGCATGAGCTGGGCCTGCTCCAGCAGCTGCTGCAGGTTGACATCCCCTGGGTTCACCGTCGTGCGCTCCTCGTGGCTCTTCGTTCTTGACTGCCACGAGCCTACGGTGTTTAGGGGGCGACATGTACTGGTGGCCCACCCTTTCGCGCCGCGGCGTCGGCATTTTCGCCCGGCGGGTCACGTGAGACCCGTGTTTCCCGTCTCAGGTGCCCTATGGGGCCGATGTTCCTGCCCGCCGGGTAAGACCTGTCTGATTCTTGCGTATAAGACAGGTCTGCTGTTCTGGCCGGGTCCCGGCCCCCCTCCAGTGTCCGAGACCCGGCCATCACGCCGACGGAGCGGCCGCACCACGTCGACGCGTTGAGCCAGCACGCTAGCCGAGCCAACGTTGCACACACGTTGCGTTCATTCAAACACCCTCCGCAACCCCCCGAACAGGTTGCGCAGATCGACCGCAAGGCGGATGCTCTACATGACTACTTGGAGTGACCGATGAGTTACGCCCATCTCGACGCGTACTCCCGCCTACTACGCGGAGCGCAGGAAGCCGCGGCGACAGGCCGGGTTTGGCCGGAGTCGCCCCGCAGCCTGATCGAGGCGTCCTGGCGCCGTTCGCTGGCGGCGGGGATCGACTTGGAGGGGACGAGCGCCCCCCTCGTGTGCGATTTGTCGTACATCGACGACATCCGCCGTGACCACCCGCTGCAGCCGCTGCTGCCCCTGCTCGCCGAGACGGTCTCCGGCCTGGCCCGCGAGACCGGCCACGTCATGATCATCACGGATGGTCAAGGCACGGTGCTGTGGCGCGAGGGCGGCAACGCCATCCTGCGCCGCGCCGACCAGATCGGCCTGGCCGACGGCCACCAGTGGGAAGAGAGCGACGTCGGCACCAACGGCATCGGCACCGCCCTCGCGACGGGCCGGCCGGTGCACGTCTACTCGGAGGAGCACCTGATGCGCGTCCTGCACGTCTGGTCGTGCAGCGCCGCCCCCATCAGAGACCCCGACTCGGGGCGGATCGTCGGCTGCGTCGACGTCAGCGGGACCGCGCGCAGCCTGCACCCCGCCACCGTCGCGCTCGTCGGCGCCGCGGCCAAGCTCGCCGAGAACCAGCTCGCCGTGCGCATGTACGAACGCGACGAGCGTCTGCGCCGGCGCTACGAGTCCCTGCGCGGCCGGCCGGGCATCCTGCTCTCACCCACGGGCCGGGTCATCGCCGGCGACCCGGCGGGCCGCCTCGGCTCGCGCGTCCCGCTCTGGGACGACCCAGACATGTCCGGCGACCGGCTGCGCCTGCCCGCCGACTCCGGCGAACGCCTGCGCCAGTCGGGGCAGCGCATGGTCCTGCGAGACGGCACGGTCGGCCTGCTGGAGCCGTTCTCCGACGGCTACCTGCTGCGCACCGTCCCGACCGCGACGCCTCCCGTGCTCGCCCTCTCCTTCCTCGGCGAGCGCCCGCCGACCGTCTCCTTCGGCGACCGCGAGCAGACGCTGTCGCTCCGGCACGCCGAGATCCTCGCCCTGCTGGTGCTGCACCAGCACGGGCTGACGGCCGAGCAGCTCTCCTTTCACCTCTATGGCGACACCGGCAACCCGGTGACGATCCGAGCGGAGATCCACCGGCTGCGTGCGCAGCTCGGTAATGCCATCGCGGCGAAGCCGTACCGGCTGGCGTGCCCGGTCGAGGCCGACTTCCTCGCCGTACGCCGCCATCTCGCCGCAGCCGACCCGGCCGCTCTGGTCCGGGCGTACAAAGGGCCGCTGCTGCCGCGGTCGGAGTCGCCGGAGATCCGGCGCGAACGGGACGAGCTGGAGGCCCAGGTCCGCGCCTGCCTGCTGCGGCACGGCTCGCCGGAGCACCTGTGGGCGTACGCCCAGACGGCCGGTGGGCACGACGACTACGAGGTGCTCGAACGCCTGGCCGCCCTCCCGCCGACGGACTCCCGCTCCGCCGCCGCCCGCACCCGCCTCCTCCCCTGACCCCACCCCACGCCACCAGCGCCCGCCGTTGACCACCACCGTCACCAACGGCCGCCGCGTCTTTCGACCGCCGTTCATCGACCAGGGCCGGCGCGCTCTCACCCATCGGCACCACCACGCCGGGCACTCCCGACGCCGCCCACGTCATCGACGGTCACCACACTGCCCCACCAGCCGCGCCAGCACTGCCGGCCGCGCCTCCAACGCCACACGCATCACAAGCGACCCCCACACTGCCACCGCGCCCACCGCGTGCGTCGA
Source organism: Nonomuraea sp. SYSU D8015 (assembly GCF_008065375.1). Classification (GTDB taxonomy): domain Bacteria; phylum Actinomycetota; class Actinomycetes; order Streptosporangiales; family Streptosporangiaceae; genus Nonomuraea. Next base: position 803,665 of record NZ_VJYI01000002.1, on the reverse strand, counting down.
CAGCACCCTGCACCTGAGCGGCACAACCGGAATCCCACGGCGCCGACGGGCTGGCTCTTTCATCGTTTCCCCACGCCACCGCGTCTGTCGACAACCGTCCAGGCCCAGACGGCCACTACGCCCGTCAAGCCCAGCCGACTGACTGACGGCCGCCTCGTTACCGGCGCCGTCGCCCGGATCACCAACGCCCGCTCGCTGACGCCGCGCGCGCATGCATACGCCGGCGCCGGTCCTGAAGCCATCATCCCGGTGGCCCTCGGTCTGAGGGCTGCCATCCAGCGGTGCCCGGCCGCGCAGAGTGGGGCGGGCTATGGCGAGCCCGGGGGCGTCAGGTGTGGTCGATCTCGCCGATCACCCGCGCGCCGAGTTCCCGCTCCAGAAGCGCCATGCCGGAGACCACATCCACGTCGGCGTCCGCATCGTTCAAAGGGTCGACGTCATCGGTGTCGGGCGTCTTGTTGCGACTGGGAACGGTCTCCGGCCAGGCCGCCGTGGTGCTCCCACGGGTCGACGCGGCACGGGGCCCCGACTGGGCGGCCGCCTTGGCGGCGGATCTGGCGGCGGCCAGGCCCGCACCCGGCTGGGCACCGGCGGCGGGGACGGTTCGCGTGGGGTCGGGCGTCGGCGGGATGCCGGGGCCGGGGTCGTCCGGGGCGTCGGGCCAGGACTCGTCCGTGGTCGGCCGCCCTGGAGGCGCCGCCGGAGGTTGCCCGGGATCCTGCGTCCCCTGGTCGTCGTGAGAGGTGCCATGTGAGGCCGTACGTCCTTGGGGACCCGACATGCCCTGAGGGCGGGTCGTCGACCCCTGCCCAGCCGGACCAGTCGCTCCTCCGTGCCCACCCGGGGAGGCAGGCGAGCCGTGCGACGGGGGCTGCGGGGGACGGCCACGGGTGGCCTGCGGAGGCGGGGCGTTGCCGACGACGGCCTCGACGCGCCAGGTGCCGCCGAGCACGTCGCCGAGCGCGCTCGCCACCACGGCGTCCTTGCCACCGCCCGTGAAGTTCTTCATCGCGCCGACCTGGCTGAAGCCGAGCGTGACCAGGTTGCCTTCCACGCCCACGACCTGGGCATTGGTGCTCACGTTGGCCCACACCACGATGCTGCGCTGCTTGAGCGCCGCCAATACGGCGGGCCACTGCTGTTGCATGACGCCCAATCCGGCACCCGCCTGCCCACCACCGGAAGTCGGCTGCGCGCCGCCCGCCACCGGGGACGCCGACGCCATGCCACCGCCGGAAGCCGCGGCGGGAGCGCCGGGCCGGGCCGGCTCCGGCCAGTCGTCCGCACCGGCCGAAGCAACACCGGAAGCAGAGGCATGAGGCTGAGCCGGCTGCGCGCCGGCGTGCGGCTGACCGGCGGACGCATCGCCGTGAGACGGGCCGGCAGGAGCGCCGCTCTGCGGCTGAGCAGCAGGAGCGTCGTGGCCGGGCGCCGGCTCCGCCGGGCCGGTGTGCGGGTGGCCGCCTGTGGCACGGGCCACCTGGTCGGCGCCCGTCGAATGAACGGACGTCGCGCTCGTACGGGGAAGCGGCACCGAGGCCGCACCGGGGACACCCGGCGTGGAAGCGGGACCGGGCATGCCCGAGGAAGAGGCCCGGGCGGCCATCTGGGCGACGGCGCCGCCGCGCTCCAGTCGTTCGAGCCGGGCGAGCAGGGCCTCCTCACCCTGTGAGGCGCCGGGGAGCAGCACCCGGGCGCACATGAGCTCGAGCAGCAGCCGCGGAGCCGTGGCCCCGCGCATCTCGGTGAGGCCGGCGTTGAACACCTCGGCCGCCCGTGTCAGCTCGGCGGGCCCCATCGAGGACGCCTGCTGGACGAGCCGCTCCAGCTCGTCGGCGGGCCGGTCGAGCAGGCCGCTGGAGGCCGCCTCGGGGACGTTGGCCAGGATGACCAGGTCGCGGAAGCGTTCGAGCAGGTCGGCGGCGAAGCGGCGCGGGTCGTGGCCACCCTCGATCACCCGGTTGACCGTGTGGAACACCTGGGCGCCGTCGCGGGCCGCGAACGCGTTGACGACCTCGTCGAGCAGGTCTCCGTCGGTGTAGCCGAGAAGGGAGACGGCCTTGGCGTAGGTGATGCCGTCTTCTTCGGCCCCGGCGAGCAGCTGGTCGAGGATCGACAGGGAGTCACGGGCCGAGCCGGCACCGGCGCGTACGACCAGGGGCAGCGCAGTCGGCTCGAACGGCACGTTCTCGGAGGTGAGGATCTCCTCCAGCAGCGCGCGGAGCGTCGCGGGCGGCATCAGCCGGAACGGGTAGTGGTGGGTGCGCGACTTGATCGTGCCGATGACCTTCTCCGGCTCGGTCGTCGCGAAGATGAACTTCAGGTGCGGCGGGGGCTCCTCGACGAGCTTGAGCAGCGCGTTGAACCCCTCGCGGGTCACCATGTGCGCCTCGTCGATGATGTAGATCTTGTAGCGCGCGGAGACGGGGGCGAAGAACGCCCGCTCACGCAGGTCGCGCGCGTCGTCCACGCCACCGTGCGAGGCGGCGTCGATCTCGATGACGTCGAGGTGCCCTGGACCGGTCGGGGCGAGCGCCACGCAGGACTCGCACACGCCGCAGGGGTCGGGGGTCGGGCCCTGCTCGCAGTTGAGCGAGCGCGCGAGGATGCGCGCGCTGGAGGTCTTGCCGCAGCCACGGGGGCCGCTGAACAGGAAGGCGTGGTTGATGCGGCCCGTACGCAGCGCCTGCCGCAGCGGGTCGGTAACGTGCTCCTGACCCTTGACCTCGGCGAAGGTCCCGGGTCGGTACTTGCGATAAAGCGCAAGGCTCATGCGACCATCCCGCCTGCGAGGGGGCTCCCAACGAAGAGACCCCCCGCACACCCGCCAGAGCCCGCTTATCCTTGCTGCCTTCCGGCCCTGGGGAGGTTCACAGGATGACGCCGCGCGAGGGGTCCTTCAACAGTCTAGCCGCCTGCGGCAGTGCTCGCTCCACGCTCCCGCCACCGATGAACGCGAAAAACGTGGTCTGCGTACACCCGCGAGTCCGGTAAGCTCGTCGGCGGAGGATTCGCCTAGTGGCCGAGGGCGCACGCTTGGAAAGCGTGTATAGGGCAACCTATCGGGGGTTCAAATCCCCCATCCTCCGCCAGCCCAGAAGGGGTGCGCCATGGTCATGGCGCACCCCTTCTGGCGTTCCGGTCTCCGTCTCGGCTGTTCGGACTGACAGACCCGGCCTGCCGGCCTCACAGCGGGGCCACGTGAGCCTCGCCGCCGGCCCTGAGGGCATGCGGATCAACAGTCGAAGACCGCCCACTTGATCCCCAGGTCGGCCAGCGGGCGCAACAGGCTGCGGTGTACGGAGCCGCAGGAGATTTCGCACTCCTCCTTCTCGTCGTCGTCATCGACGGTCACGATGAGACCCGGCGCTACGTAGAAGGACGTCTGGTACAGCGGCCACATCCAGGTCTTGAGCGGCACCCGGCGCAGCGCGCTGATCAGCTCGGAGGCGATCGGCGTCGGCACCGGGCCGCCCCCCGCGTGATAGGGCGCGTTCACCATGGCCTCGTACAGGGAGAACTGGAGCAGGAAGCCGCTCAGGCGTTCACGTTCGGCGTAGCGGTATTCAGGGTGCTCAATCGTCCAGACGGTCGGGTCGTCCTGAGAGAGGTCGAGCGACCAGCCGAAGCAGCCCTGGTTCTCGTAACCGAACTCCAACAGGCCGTCGGCGTCGGTGGACAGTTCCTCTGCGGGACAGATGAAGTTCTGGACGCCGAGGACATGCGGCCGCCCCTGAGCGAGCCGATAGAACTGGCCAGGGCCTCAGGGATACGGACCGATGGCGTGGCCGGCACCGCATCACTGGTCGGGCTGCTCCTGCTGTTCATCCTGCTGGGAAGCGCGCCGGCAGGCGCTGTGGGGAGCGGTCTGCCGATCGCTCTCGGCATCCCGCTGGCCACGATCCTGCTGATCGGGTTCCTGGCGATCCGGATCTCGTCCCGCCGGGGTTGGGTCCGCGCCGCCGGGCTGGTCGTCGAGCTCCTGCTGGTCCTGCTCGGGATCTGGGAGGTGCTCGGGGGCATCAGCCTCGGGAACGTGCTGGGCGTGTTGCTGGCCGCGGTGGTGTTCGGGCAGTTGTGCAAGTCGTCGTCGGCGACGTGGTTCGATCGGTGAGCGGGCGGGCCCCTGGAGAACGCGGGCGTCCGCTCAGGCGCTCACCATGGCCCGGGACCGGTCGGTGGCCATGTGGATCGCGAAGCCGCCGAGCACCGTGCCCATGACGTACCGCTGGACGCGCAGCCACAGGGGGCGGGCGGCCAGGAACGCCGCCAGGCTCCCGGCCGAAATCGCGATCAGGGCGTTGAACGTGGTCGCCACGACGATCTGCGTCGAGCCGAGCGCCAGGCTCTGCAGCAGCACGTTGCCCATGGAGGGGTCGATGAACTGCGGGAGCAGCGACAGGTACAGGATGGCGATCTTGGGGTTCAGCAGGCAGGTGACCAGACCCATGCCGACGAGCTTGGCCGGGCGTTCGGCCGGGAGCTCGCGGGGCTGGAAGGCCGACGTGCCGCCGGGCTTGACGGCGTTCCAGGCCAGCCAGAGCAGGTAGGCGGCACCGGCCAGCTTGAGCGCGGTGTACGCGGCCGGCACGTACGCGAAGACGGCCGTCAGTCCCAGACAGGTCGCGATCAGATAGATGCTGAGGCCGAGGACGACGCCGATCAGGGAGATCAGTCCGGCACGGCGGCCCTGGGTGATCGAGCGCGAGACCAGATAGATCATGTTCGGGCCCGGGGTGAGGACCATTCCCAGAGAAACCAGCGCGATTCCGATCAAGCCACCCGTCATGTCGGCAGATTATCTGACTTATCCGACATACACGACAGGAATTCCAGAGATGGCGGCATGGCGCGTCGCCCACGTTTTCAGGGGCATCCAGGCCGCCCTCTGGGGAAGAGGTCCATCCGGACACCCCAGGAAGGAACGTCGGCGATGGACTTCAGAGACCAGGTCGACCTCGATCCCTCGCAGGTGGAGGACGCCGGCGGCGGTGGATTCTCCGGCGGCGGCATCCCCGGCGGGATGATCATCGGTGGTGGCGGCATCGTCACCCTGATCACGCTCGTGTTGGTATTCGTGCTGAACAACGTGGGCACCGGCCCCGAACCCGCCCAGCGGCGGCCCCCTTCCGACCTCGCCGCCCAATGCCAGAGGGGCAAGGACGCCGACCAGTCCGAACGGTGCCGCGTGGTCGGCGTGGTCAACAGCATCCAGGACTACTGGAAGCGGGAGATCCCCGAATATCGCCCGTCCAAGACCGTGCTGTACTCAGGCCGGTTACGAACCGGATGCGGCGCCGCCAGCTCGGCCGTCGGCCCCTTCTACTGCCCCGGCGACCAACGCGTCTACCTCGACCTGAGCTTCTTCGACCAGCTCCACAGCCAGTTCGGCGCCAAGGGCGGGCCGTTCGCGCAGGCGTACGTGATCGCCCACGAGTACGGCCACCACGTGCAGGACCTCCTCGGCGAACTCGAGGCGGGCAGCTCGATCCCCGTCGAGCTCCAGGCCGACTGCTACGCCGGCGTCTGGGCGCGCAACGCGGTCACCACCGGCTTCTACGAAAAACCCTTCACCGAGGCCGAAATCGCCGAAGCCCTCGACGCGGCGGCGGCGGTAGGCGACGACAGAATCCAGCAGCGCACCCGCGGCAGAATCGATCCTGAATCGTTCTCGCACGGCACCTCCGCGCAACGTGTCGCCGCCTTCCAGCGCGGCTACAAAAACGGCTCGCCCGCCGACTGCGCGCAAGCCGACCTGGGGTGACGTGGCCGCACAGCGCGAGCAATCAGAATCTCTCCTAAAATCAGTGGGGTGATCTTCAAGCTTGTCGGCGACGGACGCCCTTATCCCGACCACGGTCTGACGAACCGAGAGTGGGCGCAGATCCCTCCACGGCAGGTCCGGCTCGACTCGTTGATCACTACGAAAGCCATGCTGGACCTGCACTCGCTGCTCGCCGCCGACTCCACCTTCTACGGGGATCTTTTCCCGCACGTGGTCCAGTGGCAGGGCGAGCTTTATCTGGAGGACGGTCTGCACCGCGCGTTGCGCGCGGCTCTGCACCAACGATCGATCCTGCACGCCAGGGTCCTGGAACTACCCAACTGAGAAAGGAAAAGGGAGTCGCGATTCGCGGCTCCCTTTCTCGTGTCAACCCACATGGCGCCTCGCGCGTCACAGCAGCGTCTTTCAACATCATTTTGGGAGAATGCCGTGTGGTATCCGCAGCAACCACCGCCGCATGGATACACGTACGGGTACGCGTACGACCACGGCAATCACCTGCCGCCGCCCAAGACGGGCAACCTGGAGCTGATCCTGCTGCTCGCCATCGGGCTGCCCATGTTGGTGCTGGCCGTGGGCAGCGCGGTGTTCTTCGTGCTCACCGACCGCGGCACCGTGACCGTACGCGACACGCTGGGGACCGAGACGACCGACGAGGCGCCGACGATGCGGCTCGATCCCGGCACGTCGCCGCCGGGCAGCACGCCCCAGCAGAGCCCGGTCCAATAGCCCGGGAACAAGCGAAAGGGCCCCCGAGTCTCCGGGAGCCCTTTGGCGAACGGCGGTGGTGGTGGGATTTGAACCCACGGATGAGTTGCCCCATCACACGCTTTCGAGGCGTGCGCCCTCGGCCACTAGGCGACACCACCGCGAATGAGCTTACCGGATCCGCCGAGTGGCGAAGAACCGCTTTAGGACGGCCGAACACTCCTCCGCGAGCACGCCCATGACGACCTCGGGCCGGTGGTTGAGCCTGCGGTCGCGTACGACGTCCCAGAGCGAGCCCACGGCTCCGCCCTTCTCGTCGACCGCCCCGTACACGATGCGCTCGACCCTGGCCTGCACCGCGGCCCCGGCGCACATCGTGCACGGCTCCAGCGTCACCACGAGCGTGCACCCGCCCAGCCGCCACTCTCCTCGCGCCGCGGCCGCCCGGCGCAGCGCGAGTACCTCGGCGTGGCCGGTGGGGTCGGCGGTGGACTCGCGGTCGTTACCGGCCGCTGACAGGACCTCGCCGCGCTGGTCGAGCACCACCGCGCCCACGGGGATCTCCTCCCTGGCGGCCGCCGCGGCGGCCTCCGCCAGGGCCAGGCGCATGGCTTCCTCGTGGGTCACGGTGTCGCGGGGCGTCAGCGCAGCCGGTCGAGCTCGTCGGCGAACGACAGCCGCTCGGCGATGACCGACAGGATGTCGGCGGGCAGCATGCCCTCCTCCATGCTGAGCTCCAGCAGCTCCTCCGAGCTCACGCCCAGGTCGCTCAGCAGCTCGAAGTCGCCGGCCGGGCGCACGCCGAGCCCGTTGCCCTCTTTGTCCGGCGCCACCCCGGCGAACTCTGCGAACAGCTCGCCCAGGCTGTCGGAGACGATGGCATGCACGTCGGAAAGGAAGACGCGCGGCTCGTCCTCGCCCCGGTAGCGGGCGATGGCGAACCACTCGTCCTCGACCTCGACGCACAACAAGGCCAGCTCGTCGCCGCTCAAGCCGAGCGCCTCCGTGACGGCGTCGCCGAAGTCGTCGACGATCTCAGCCTCACTCAGATCGACCTCGGCGCCGCTCCAGCCGTCGGAGGTCCTCACAAAAGCCGCAGAGAAGGTGTTGGACGCCATGTCCGCGCTCCAGGGGGTTCAGCCGAAGACCGATTCGATGGCACGCTCGAACGGCTCGGAGAAGCCGAGCCGCGCGGCGATGCTGGACAGCACATCTTCGGGCAGCAGATCAATGTCGCCGGAGAGGATGCCCAGCTCCATCTCGTCCAACCCGAGATCGGCGAAGATCGACAGATCTCCGGCGGGGAGCACGGTCTCCTCGTCCTGGAGGATCTCGTCGAGCTCCTCCTCGTCGGGGACGGGCACGTCGAGGTAGTCGAGGACCTGGCGGGCCAGGGGGAAGTCCCACGAGGCGGCGATGTCGGACAGGAAGACGTCGACCCGATCGCCCAGGACCCGCAGCGCCACGAAGAACTCATCCCCCACGGCGACCAGGCCGATCGTGCCGCTCTCGCTCGGCTGCTGCCGCAGAGCGTGGATCAGCCCTTTCAAGTCGGACGTGAGCGTGACCGGCAACAGCTCCGCATCCCAGCGATCGTCCTCGCGATAAATCACGATGGCGAAGTCGAGCGCGTCTTCGTCTGTCATCGCCATCCCCACCCGACCTCTGACACGACAGATACCACCAGCACCCAATCGTTCCAGAACCGGCGACTAGGCGTGTGCCTCTCCGACCAAATTGTGATCAAAACCAATGCCGCTGGAGCGGCGAACGGTCAGGCCCGAGAGCGGTAGCTTGCGTGACCAGCGAGGGCCCAGTGAGCGCGACCATCAAACACAGAGCGGCGAACGGTCAGGCCCGAGAGCGGTAGCTTGCGTGACCAGCGAGGGCCCAGTGAGCGCGACCATCAAACACAGAGCGGCGAACGGTCAGGCCCGAGAGCGGTAGCTTGCGTGACCAGCGCGGCCACCCAACTCGTGCCGCCGGGTTCCCCACCCGATAGCGTTGTCCTCTATGGAGACCCTCGTCGTCGATCATCCGCTCGTGGCTCACAAGCTCACCACGCTGCGCGATGTCAGCACCGACTCGCCCACCTTCCGCAGGCTCGCGGACGAGCTGGTGACGCTGCTGGCGTACGAGGCCACCCGCGACGTGAAGGTCATCGACGTCACCGTCGAGACGCCGGTCGCGCCCGCCAGGGGCGTGCACCTGGCCAAGCCCTACCCGCTGGTCGTTCCGATCCTGCGGGCCGGGCTCGGCATGCTCGACGGCATGACGAGGCTGCTGCCCACGGCCGAGGTGGGGTTCCTCGGCATGATCCGCAACGAGTCCACGCTGCAGGCGGAGACATACGCCACGCGGCTGCCCGACGACCTGTCCGGGCGGCAGTGCTTCGTGGTCGACCCCATGCTGGCCACGGGCGGCACGCTGGCGGCGGCCGTGCAGTTCCTGTTCGACCGGGGGGCCGTGGACGTCACGGCCATCTGCCTGCTGGCCGCCCCCGAGGGGCTGGCGTACATGGACAAGGTGTTCGCCAACTCCGGCAAGCCGATCCGGGTGGTGACCGCCGCCCTGGACGAGCGGCTCAATGAGCACGGCTACATCGTGCCGGGCCTCGGCGACGCGGGTGACCGCCTCTACGGCGTGGTCTGAGGGCGTACGGGCCTTTGGACCGGTCCTGATGCTCCCCGCAATCGTCACCCTGCGTCGTCGCTTCGTTACATAATGTGGTTGGGTGGGTACGAAGAGACAGGAAGGCAACTTCCGCATGCGCGTGGGGGAGCACGATGAGCGACATGCCCGGTGCCGAGGTGTCCTCGTGAACGAGCACATCGAGGCCAATCCGACTCCGTACGCGGAGGTTGAGGCGGTGCTGTGCGAGGAGTTCGCCGGCGTCCACTCCACGACCACGGTGACCCGCTGCGTCGAGGCGGCGCACTACGGTGCACTGGAGGTCACCGGCTACGCCCATCCGAGCCTCGTCGAACGCATCGCGCGCAAGCACCTTCACGTCCTGGCCCTGGTGGCCAGCGAACGCGGCTAACAAGATCAGAACTAAGCCGCCAACTCACCTTTACCCGGGCACCCGGGTGGGTAATGTAGTTGGCGGGTGGAGTGGGTAAGTGGCACGGAGGCGACGGTGCAGGTCAAAAAAGTCCTCACATACGGTGGTATCGCATTTGTGGCGTACTACCTGCTGGCCCGACCAGCTGACGCCGCTGACGCGGTGAAGGGGGCGTTCGACATGGTCTTCGACGCGGGCGACTCGCTGGCCCAATTCGTGAACAACCTGTCATGAGACTTGTGACCCACGGGGACTCCGCCCCGGCGTCGGTCAACCGCTACCTCCTCCCCCACGAACAACAAGTCCTCATGGTCCGGCGGCACCCCGCCATCCTGCTCCGCCCGGTCGCCGAGGTTTTCGGCGGCTTGATCCTCGCCGCACTCCTCAGCAGGTTCTTCGGCGGAGAGGGTGCGGGCGGGACGGCCCTGGTGGTCGTCTGGTGGCTGTGGCTTCTGCTGCTGATCCGTTTCGTATGGAAAGTCGCGGAGTGGTCGGTCGATTACTTTGTGGTGACTTCCAAGCGGATGTTGCTCACCACGGGCCTCATCACGCGCAAGGTCGCAATGATGCCCCTGGGCAAGGTCACCGACATGAGCTTCCAAAGATCTCTTCTTGGGCGCATGCTCGGTTACGGTGAGTTCATCCTGGAGTCGGCCGGTCAGGATCAGGCTCTGTCAACGGTCGAGTACATTCCGTATCCGGAGACCCTGTACCTGGAGGTCTGCCAGATGCTTTTCCCCAGCAAGGACGACAGCGACGATTAATCTCCCCGCGGCAAATTCTTCACGCGGGGATACCAGATTCGGCTACTTCATGCAATCATTGCGTGTTGTTGACCCTTCCCCGCCTTGAGAGATGAGATGCCGAGTCAGGGAACCATCGGTGACCGCGTCCGTGGATTGCGGCTGAACAGGCGGATGTCGCAGGCCCAGTTGGCCGGACCCGACCTGTCTGACAGTTATGTCTCGCTCATTGAGTCGGGTAAGCGCACGCCGACTCCTGTCGTGGCTCGGCTGCTCGCCGAGCGGCTCGGATGCACCACCGAGTTCCTCCTTCACGGGATCGAGCCTCGGCAGCGCATCGACACCGAGCTAGGGCTGCGGCATGCCGAGCTCGAGCTCCAGCACGGCGACCCCGTCATCGCCGCCGACCGCTTCACCGAGATCGTGAAGGCGGCCGACGAGGAAAACGCCATGCTGACGGCGCAGGCCCGGTTCGGCAGGGCGCGTGCTCTCGAGGCCCAGGGTCGTCTCGGCCAGGCCGTGGAGGCGTTCGAGCGCCTGCGCAGGGAAGCGGCCGCGCACCCCGAGCGGCTGGCCGACCTGCCGCTCACCATCGCGCTGAGCCGCTGCTACCAGCGGGCGGGCGACCGGCTGCGGGCCCGCGACCTGGCGGCCTACGCCCTGGAGCAGGCCGAGCGGCTGTCCATCAACGAGGGCGAGATCTCCATCGACCTGGCCGCCGCGCTCGTCGAGGCACGCGGCGAGCGTGAGAGCGACTCCCCCGAGCTGGCGTACGTCAAGCGGGTGCTCGACACGGCCGGCGTTCCGCACGTTGTGGACCGTTCCGGAGAGATCCACGCGCTGTGGCACGCGAGCGCCGCGGCCGCCGCCGGGGAGGACTCCGCGCTGGCAGTCCGCCTGGCCGACGACGCGATCATGGCCGGCCGCGAGTCCCGGCTGGCGCTGCAGCTCGCCCGGGCCGCGATGCACTGGTCCCGGATCCCCACGGCGCCGATCGACGAGGCAGAGCGGCTCATCGCGGCCGCGTCCAAGGTCTTCGCCGCCTTCCCCACCACCACGCGCGAATACGGCGAGAGCCTCGTCGTCCACGCGCGGGTCCGGCTGCGGGCGGGCGACGCGGCACGCGCCGCCGAGCTGGCGCACGCCGCGCAGGAGCTGTCACCCGACCAGGCCGGCACAACGCCTGCCGAGGCGCGTCTCCTGCTCGCCACCGTGGCGCTCTCCCAGGGCGGGGACGCCGCCGCAGACCTCGACACGGCACAGCGGATGCTCAACGGGCTGGACCGGTCGGTGTTCGGGTCTGACCGGCAGGCCGCCCGCTGCTGGCGGGAGCTGGGCGACCTCTATGGCAGGGTCGGGTCCGTGGCTCAGCAGACGGCCGCATATCGTAAGGCGCTCGAAGCTGCCGGAGTTCGCTCCGCCATGGCGGGGGTGACGGCTGGCGCCATAGTTTCTCGCTGATCTCCGGAAGCTTCCAGATTTGGCGTTTTCAGTCTGGAATAATTAGGGTCTACCAGTCATTGACTCATAGGATGATTGGTTTCCCCGGAGGAGGCGGACTGTGAGTCTGCGTACGGCGCAGCGGGCTTCGCTCGTCGACCAGGTGATCGACCAGCTCAAGGAGCAGATCACCTCAGGGACGTGGCAGATGAACGGCAAGATCCCCACCGAGACGGTGCTCGCCGAGCAGCTCGGGGTGGGCCGCAACACCGTTCGCGAGGCCGTACGCGCGCTCACGCACGCCGGGCTGCTGGAGTGCCGTCAGGGCGACGGCACTTACGTCCGCGCCACCAGCGAGCTCTCAGGCGCCATGCTGCGGCGGCTGAAGCAGGCCGAGCAGCTGGAGATCCTGGAGGTGCGCCGGGCGCTCGAGGTCGAGTCCGCGCGCCTGGCCGCCACCCGGCGCACGGACGAGGACATCGTGCGCATCGAGGCCGCACTGGCTGAGCGCGACCGCGCCTGGGAGCTGGACGACCCCGACCTGTTCGTCGAGGCGGACCTGGCCTTCCACATGGCGGTCGCGCACGCCACGCACAACCTCGTGCTCATCGACCTGTACGAGGACTTCTCGGCGGCGCTGCGTGCCAGCATCACGGCCGCCGGGACGTCGCTGAACAAGAGCTACATCCCGCACGACGCGATCGCCCGGGCCATCGCGGCCGGGGACGCTTCGGCGGCCGAGCGGGCGGGACACGCCTGCATGGAGCACATCCTCATCGCCCTCACCGAGTCCTGACCCGTCGGCCCGTCCCTGTTGACGGGCGGATGCGGTTAATGGGCATCCGTCCATTGAAGCGTCTGCGGTTCTGGAGTCCACGGCCGCCTGTCGGCGTGGTCCTTTCGCCTGCCGCCAATCGCCCGTCCGCCGCCTCCCCTCCCTCCTGGAGACAGCGCGGTGGGCGCTGTCTCCAGAGCGTGGTGGTCAGGGGCGGATCTGGGCCGCGTGATCCTTGGCGAAGTCGGTGAACGACCTGCCGGGGCGGCCCATCACCTCCTCGTACGTCGAAGTGGTGAAATCGCCCCACCCCTGCGAGTACGCCGTGAGGTACTCCCTGTTGACCGCGGCCATCCATTCCGACAGCCCGGCCTCCAGCATCGAACGGTAGGCGTCGTCCGGCGTGACCGGCTGGTAGGCGATCGGCGTGCCGTACACCTGCTCCAGGTCAGCGGCCGCCTCCCGTAGTGAGATGCTGGCCGGGCCCGTGAGAGTGTAGGTCTTGCCCTTGTGCGGCGTGGGGTCACGCAGGACCGCGGCGGCGAAGTCGCCGATGTCACGCACGTCGATCAGGCCCAGCCTGCCCTCGCCCGTCGCGCCGTAGAGGGTGTCGCCGTTGACCGAGCCGAAAAGGTTCTGCATGAAGAAGGCCGGGCGGATGACGGTCCAGGCGAGGCCCGAGGCCGCGAGCTCGACGTCGGAAAGCGCGTGCAGCCGGCCGTTGCGGGTCGGCGCGTCGTGGGCCGCGCCGACGGCCGACATGCGCACCACGTGGCCGACTCCAGCCTTTCTCGCCGCCCAGACGGCGTTCATGCTGGCATGCGGCGCCTGCGGGCCCATCGCGGTCAGCAGCCACAACGTGTCCACACCCTTGAAGGCCTGGTCGAGCGTGGCGGGGTCGTCCAGGTCGCCCACCGCCACCTCCACCCCCGACGGCGCCTTCGCCGCGTCGCGCACCAGCACCCGCACGTCGTGCGTGTCGCCCAAGGACCGCAGCACAGCGCTGGAAACGGTGCCGTTGGCACCGGTGATCAAGATGGTCATCGTACTGTCCCCTCTTCCATGGAAACGAGTTCGTCGATCAGGTCGAAAAAGGCACGGATGCCAGGACGGTTGGCGCCCTTGGCACGGGAGGCGGCGAAGTCCTCCGGCGTACGCCACTCCACGATGTCCAGCCACTCGTCGTCGGACACGCGGACCAGCTTGGCGCCCAGGAATCCGGCCCGGTCGGCCTGGAAATCCGCGATCATCCCCGGACGGGCAGCCAGGAGCTGGTCGGCCCGGTCGGGAGAGACGCGGAACCTGGTGAGTTCCACCGTTGTCGTCATGCCACGACAGTATAGTAAGAATTAGTGACCGTCAAGATTAGTGACTAAATGGAGCGTGTGAGGTGCGCAGGAGTCAGCGCAAGCAGGAGGAGCCCGATCTCGGCATCCTGTCCAGCCGTACCCTTTTCAGCCTGCAGCGGGAGATGTTCACCAGGCTGAGCGAGCAGGGGCATCCGGAGGTGAGGCCGCGGCACGGTGCGGTGATGGCGTATCTGGACGAGGAAGGCAGCAGGGCCACCGACCTGGCGGCGCAGTCGGGGCAGCATAAGCAGGTCATCGGCACGCTGGTGGACGAGTTGGTCGAACTCGGGTACGTCGAACGCCGGCCGGATCCGGCCGACCGCCGCGCCAAGTTGATCGTGCCCACGGAGAAGGGGCGGGATCACATGGCCAAGTCGGACGCGATCGTCGCGGCCTTGGAGGCGGAACATGCCCGGGCGGTGGGTGAGCAGGCGTACGCCGACTTCAAGCGGGTCTTCAAGCTGGTCGCCGACCGCCAGACGACCACGGACTGAATCGGCCCACCCCAGCCCACCCCCGTCAGCCCCTTTGCCGGCATCGGCGGCCAGGGACGTCGGCCTCCCGCAGCGTCCCTCCACCATCCCCCCGCCACCGTGTCATAGCGCCGCCTATGCGGAATGTGGGTGCAGGAGCACGCGGTGCAGGAGCAGCCAGTGTATAAGCACGGGGCGTATGAGCACGGGGCGCCGATGCGCGGGGGCCGAAGCAGGGCCGAAGCAGGGCCGGAACACCCGGCACCGGGCACCGAAGCAACAGGGCGCCGGAACGGAGTGCAGGAGCACGGGCGCCGGAACACGGGAGGTGCCGCAGCTGAAACGACTGTGCTGCCGTTGTGGCGTGTGGGGCTGGCCGCCGTCCGCATTGCGCCGGACCCCGCCGTGTGCCTTCTCGCCGACACGGCGCGTCAGGGGTGAGGGCCCTGTCGGGGGTGGTGCATGGTGGCGTGCGAGATGGCGGCAGGGCTCCCCCTGCGGCGTGACCTCGTATCCCGACGGCACGGCGGCGCGCGTGGTGGTAGCGCGTGACCCGGTGGGGCGGCGGCGCGGCGGCCCAGTGCACCCTGCTCTGAGCCCACCGCACAATGCGCCCCGCTCTATGGCCCGGACGTCACTGGGGAGCAGGTGGCAGGCCAGAGCCGACGGACCATCGGCACGTCAGGCAGTCCCGCTGGGACGTTCGCCCCGGCGGGTGAGGCTCAGCTTTGGCGGAGGGACATGACCAGGTAGCGGAAGGCGGGCTGGGCGTCGCCTGGCACGTCCTGGATGAGGGCGGGCCGGGTGGGTGACTCCAGGTTGATGCGGGCCAGATCCGTCTCGATCCCCACCAGCCCGTCGAGCAGGAACTGCGACTGGAACGCGATCTGGATGTCGTCCCCTCGAAGCTCGCACTCGACCACCTCGGTCCCGCGCCCGATGTCGCCCCCGCCGGCCTGGATCAGCACCTGCCCCTGCGTGAACGACAGCCGGATCGCGGTGTTGCGCTCGGCCACCAGGGCCACCCGCTTTATCGCGTTGACGAACGGCGTCACAGGCACGTCGGCCCTGATCGACCAGTCGGTGGCCAGCCTGGAGCGGTAGTCGATGAACTGCTCGTCGAGCAGCCGCACGGTCGTGCTGCGCCCCACGCTCTCGAACCCGGCCACCCCATCGCCCATCGCGATCGACACCTCGCCGCCGCGCAGCGACTTGGCGATCTCGACCAGCACCCGCGCGGGCACCATCGCCGACACGGCAACGTCGGCCCCGGCTGGGCGCCAGGTGAAATCGCGGGCCGCGATGCGGTAGCGGTCGGTGGCCGCCATCGCCACGGACTCGCCCTCGATGTCGACGCGGATGCCGGTGAGCATCGGCAGCGTGTCGTCGCGGCTGGCGGCGGGGGCGACCTGGGCGACCGCGGAGGCGAACACGCCGCCGCCGACGGCGCCGATGCTGGGCGGCATCGTCGGCAGGGTCGGAAAGTCCTCGACCGGCATGGTGACGAGCCCGAACTCGGCGCTTCCGCAGGTCAGCACCGCCTCTTGGCCTTCGGTGACGATCTCCACGTCGTCGGCGGGCAGGCTCCGGCTGATCTCGGCCAGCAGCCGGCCGGGGATCAGCACGCTGCCCTCCTCGGCCACGTCGGCGTCGATCGCGGCCCTGGCGGAGACGTCGTAGTCGAACGCGGACAGGCTCAGCTCCTCGCCTGCCTCCAGCAACAGCCCGGACAGGACCGGCACCACAGGGCGGCTGGGCAGGACTCGAGCGGCCCATGCCACCGCCTCTGCCAGTACATCGCGGTTAACACGGATTTTCACCTGTTACACCCCTTCGTCGCGCCGTGCCTCTATGAAAATAGCCGAGGGCACCGACAGGACGGGGCGGGTCAGCTACGGCTGTTGAGGTACGCGAGGACGGCCAGCACCCGCCGGTTGTCGTCGTCCGACGGCGCGAGGCCCAGCTTGGCGAAGATGTTGGCGGTGTGCTTGGCCACCGCACTCTCGCTGAGGTAGAGCCGCTGGGAGATCGCGGCGTTCGACCGCCCTTCCGCCATGGCCTCCAGCACCTCCCGCTCGCGCGGCGTGAGCGCGGCCAGCGGCTCGTGCCTGGCGTTACTGGCCAGCAGCTTGGCGATGACCTCAGGGTCCATGGCGGTGCCGCCGGCGGCGACCCGGCGTACCGCGTCGATGAACTGCTCGGCGTTGAACACACGGTCCTTGAGCAGGTAGCCGATGCCGCCGGAGCCGTCGGCCAGGAGCTCGCGGGCGTACAGCTGCTCGACGTGCTGGGACAGCACGAGGATCGGCAGGCCCGGCACCGACTTCCTGGCCGCGAGCGCGGCCTGCAAGCCCTCGTCGGTGAACGTCGGCGGCAGCCGCACGTCCACGATGGACACGTCGGGACGCAGCTCCATGAGGCCCTTCAGCAGTTCGGGTCCGCTCTCGACGGCGCCCACGACCGTGAAGCCGTGCGCCTGCAGCAGGTGCACCAGCCCGTCTCTGAGCAGGTAGAGGTCTTCGGCGATGAGCACGCGGTTCATGAGCACCAGGGTTTGGTCGGCGTCGCCTCCGCCATCCAGCGCTCCCGATTGTGTGTCGCGGGGATGCGAATGGCCATGACATGCATGGTGAGGCCTAGCGAGATCATGCCAATGATCACCGGCCACTGCCAGACCTCGGGAAGGTGCAGCGCGAGGAACCAGGTTTTCTCGTCGATACCGAAGATCTTGAAGATGGCCGGTACGAATCCCTGTGGGAAGGTCGGGCACCAGGCGGTCGCCCACAGGAGACCGACAATGATCGACTTGTGGCGGGGAAGCCTGGTGAGGTCGCCCGCCCAGTGGTCCGGCAGTGCCTTGGACAACACCATCGTCACGGTGGTGGGGCCGCCGGGCGGACTGTTCAGCGCGAGAACCCCGTCGAAGGCGGCCAGCCGTCGTTCGATGCCGGCCAGGCCGCTGCCCTTGGAGGGGTCGGCGCCGCCCATGCCGTCGTCGGTGACCGTGATGCGCAGGTCGGGGCCGTTGGAGCTGATGTCCACGACGGCCGACCTGGCGTCGCCGTGTCGGGCGGCGTTGGAGAGCAGCTCGCTGACGGCGAAGTACGCCGCCGCCTCCACCGGCGGCTCGGGCCTGTGCGGCAGGTCCACCTCGACGGTGACCCGCATCGGGCTGTCCATGGCGAGCGCGCGTACGGCGTCGGCGAGCCCCCGTTCGGCCAGCACCGGAGGATGGATGCCGCGGATGACCCGGCGCAGCTCGGTCAGCGTCTCCGAGGAGGCCTCCCTGGCCTTGGACAGCAGCGCCTTGGCCGCCGCCGGGTCGTCGTCGACCAGCTGTTCGACCGCGCCCAGCGTCATGCCGATCGCCACCAGCCTGGCCTGCGTGCCGTCGTGCAGGTCACGCTCGATCCTGCGCATCTCGGCCGCCTGGGAGTCGGTCGCCAGGTTGCGGGTGCGCCTGAGGTGGGTCACCTGGCCGGCCAGGCGGCTCGCGGCAGTCGCGCCGAGCATCAGGTTGCTCCAGAGCGCGTAAAGACGCAGTCCCTGCTGCGGGAGCAGGGCGAACAGCGGTAACAGCGCCCCCTTCACCAAGGGCTCCAGCAGCAGCCAGAGGTCGTCGCGCCAGGTCGCCGGGTCGGAGATCAGCCACTTCCAGCGGTCGTTCCAGGCCGGGATGCGCGGTGACTTGTAGAGGGTGCGGTCGGAACGGTAGAGACCGTCCGCCTGCGGCACCGGGGGCGGGGGTTTGGGGAGGTACGGGGCCTCGATCGGGATGCCCGTCCACGCGCGCATCAGCCGCCTGTTCAGCTCCGCCAGCCTCCTGACCATCCGCGCCTGCGGCGGGAACAGGAAGACCATGCCCATCGCCACCGCCAAGATCAGCATGACGACGGACAGGACGATGGCCGGCACCTCGACGACGAGCAGCGCGAGCAGCACCGTGATCTGACCGAACCTCCGAAGCATGCCCTCAGTCTGCGCCAGCGGAGCGGTACGGTCACTGCACTTAGGTACACCCTTGCCGGGCATCTAGCGAGATTCCACGGCAGATCGCCGATGCCTAGCGTCGATGCCATGAAAATCATCGAGGTCAGGAACCTGCGCAAGCGGTATCCGAACCACCTGGCGGTCGACGACGTGTCGTTCGAGGTCGCCGAGGGTGAGATCTTCGGCATCCTCGGCCCGAACGGCGCCGGCAAGACCACCACCGTGGAATGCGTCGCCGGCCTGCGCGCGCCGGACGGCGGCACCGTACGGGTGGCCGGGCTGGACCCGCAGCGGGACCGGGACAAGCTGCGCAGGGTGCTCGGCATGCAGCTGCAGAGCGCGACCCTGCCGGAGAAGATCAAGGTGTGGGAGGCCCTGGACCTCTACGCCTCCTTCTACCCCGACCCGGCCGACTGGCGTGAGCTGATGGAGCGGGTCGGGCTCGGCGGCAAGCGCGACACCACGTTCAAGAAGCTGTCCGGAGGTCAACGCCAACGGCTGTCCGTGGCGCTGGCGCTGGTCGGGCGGCCGCGCCTGGCGGTGCTGGACGAGCTCACGACCGGGCTGGACCCACAGGCCCGCAGGGACACCTGGGAGCTGGTCGAGCAGATCCGTGACTCGGGCGTGACGGTCGTGCTGGTCACCCACTTCATGGAGGAGGCCGAGCGGCTCTGCGACCGGCTCGCGCTGATCGATGTCGGCAAGGTCGTCGCCACCGACACGCCCGCCGGGCTGGTCGCGCGGGTGGGCGGGGACCGGAAGGTGCGGTTCCGGCCCTCGGCGCCGGTCGACGACGCCGTCCTGCTGGCCCTGCCCGAGGTACACGAGGTCAGCAGGAACGGCGGCGAGATCACGGTCAGCGGCTCAGGCGACCTCGCGCCCGCGGTCACCCTCGCTCTTGCCCAGCACCAGGTTGTCCCTCGGAATCTGCGCACCGAGCAGGCCACGCTCGACGACGCGTTCCTCGCGCTCACCGGAAGGAAGCTGTCATGAGGAAGATCCTCTTCGTGGAGATCAAGCTCCACCTACGCGACTGGCCGTCCATGCTGTTCACCATCGGCCTGCCGGTCCTCCTGATGGTCGTGCTGGGGCTCAGCATCCCGGGGCTGTCCAAGGTCGACGCGTACGGGCTGCGGGGTGTGGACACCACGCTGCCGGCCATGATGGCGTTGCTGTCACTGCTCGTGCTGGCCTGCAACATGGTGCCGGCGGTGCTGACGGCGTACCGGGAGCAGGGCGTGCTCAGGCGGATGTCGACGACGCCCGTCCATCCCGCGCGGCTGCTGGTCGTGCAGCTGCTGATCAACCTGGCCATGGGAGCCATCGCCACGGCCGTCCTCATCGTGTCGGCGGGGTTGGTGTTCGGCGCGGCGGCACCACGGCATTGGGGATGGTTCGTACTGGTGTTCCTGCTCGGCATCGCCGCGCTGCTCGCGATCGGGCTGGTGATCGCCGCACTGGCGCCCAACGGGAAGACCGCGTCCGCGGTCGGGGCGGTGGTGATGCAGCCGATGATGCTCTTGGGGGGTGTGTGGATCCCTCACGAGTTCATGCCTGACCTGCTGCGGAGGATCAGCGACTTCTCCGTGGCGGGACCGGTCACGCAGGCGCTCAAGACCGCCTGGGCGGGCCAGGCCCCGCAGCCCCTGCACCTGGCGGTGATCGTCGGTGGGCTGGCGGTGTTCGGGGGCCTGGCCGTACGGCTCTTCCGATGGGAGTGAGGCTAGCGCCCGGCCCAGACCGGGCGCGCGCCGGTCACGTTGGTCATCAGGGAGTAGAGCGAGGTGGAGGCCGCGATGAACATGCGGTTGCGCTTGAGCCCGCCGAACACCAGGTTGGCGGCGGACTCGGGCAGCTTGAGCCGGCCGATCAGCGTGCCGCCGGGGTCGTAGCAGAGCACCGCCTTGCCGGCCACGGCCCAGATCCGGCCGGTGTCGTCCAGCCGCATGCCGTCGAAGTTGTCGTCCTCGCCGCCCTCGGCGAAGACCTTGCCGCCCGCCAGAGTGCCGTCGTCACGCACGTCGAACACGCGCACGTGCCGCTCCCTCGTGTCGGCGACGTACAGCAGGCTCTCGTCCAGGGAGAACGCCAGGCCGTTGGGCCTGGCGAAGTCGTCGGCCACGACGCGCACCTCGCCCGTCACCGGGTCGGCCCGGTAGACGTGGCAGCCGTCGATCTCCTGCTCGGCGGCGTGGCCCTCGTAGTTGCTGAGGATGCCGTACGGCGGGTCGGTGAACCAGATGGAGCCGTCGGAGCGGACGATCACGTCGTTGGGGCTGTTGAGCCGTTTGCCCTGCCAGCGATCGGCGATCACCGTGATGGAGCCGTCGTGCTCGGTCCGGGTGACGCGGCGGTTGCCGTGCTCGCAGGAGATCAGCCGGCCCTCGCGGTCGAGCGTGTTGCCGTTGACGTAGCCGGACGGCTGGCGGAACGGCCCGACCGCGCCCGTCATCTCGTCCCAGCGCAGCATCCGCTCGTTGGGAATGTCGCTCCACACCAGGAACCGGCCGGCCGGGAAATAGACCGGGCCCTCGCCCCAGCGGGTGCCGGTGTAGAGCACCTCGATCCGGTCGTCTCCGCCGATGGCGGCGAACCGCTCGTCGAACACCTCGAACTCAGTCAGGATCGTCTCCGTCATGAACCCCACCATACGCGGTTCGGCACGAGATGGATATGACAAGATATCATCCGGTTGTGGATGATATCGACAGGATGCTGATCGGTCTGCTCCAGGAGGACGCGACGCAGTCGTACGCCGTGCTCGGCCGGGCGGTGGGCCTGTCCAGCGGCGCGGCGCACGAGCGGGTGCGCAAGCTGCGCGAGCGCGGCGTGATCAGGCGGACCACGATCGAGGTCGACCAGGCCGCCCTCGGGCGCGCCGTGACGGCGTACGTGCTGGTCGAGGGGAGCACCTGGATGGGCGGGAGCGCGGACCGGCTGGCGGAGATCTCTGAGATCGAGGAGGCTCACGTCATCGCCGGGCCCGCGTCGGTGCTGCTCAAGGTTCGTGCGGCGGGCACGCGCGAGTTGCAGGACGTGCTGCGGCGGGTGTTCGCGGTGGACGGAGTGACCGGGACGCAGACGGTCGTCGTCCTGGAGACGCTCTTCGAACGAACCCTCAAGTAAGCTCCAGGTATGACCAAGGTCGCCTGGAACACCAAGGAGCTCACGGTCGGCCAGCTGGCCGAGCGCAGCGGCGTCGCCGTCTCGGCCCTGCACTTCTACGAGTCCAAGGGGCTCATCAAGAGCCGGCGCACGGCCGGCAACCAGCGCCGTTACGGCCGCGACAGCCTGCGCAGGGTCGCGTTCATCAGGCTGGCGCAGCGCATCGGCATCCCGCTGAAGACCATCAAGGACGCCCTGGCCGAACTGCCGGACGAGCGCACGCCCACCCGTGAGGACTGGGCCAGGCTGTCGGCCGCGTGGCGCAGCGAGCTCGACGATCGCATCCTGCAGCTGCAGCGGCTGCGCGACGACCTGACCGACTGCATCGGGTGCGGCTGCCTGTCGCTCGACCGGTGCCCGGTGGCCAACCCGTACGACCGGCTGGGCGAGGAGGGGCCGGGCGCGCGCCGCATCGACACCCGCCTGTGCCCGCCGTCCCAGAACTGCTGCCCTTCCTGATCATCGGTCACGTTTCCCGGTTCCCATACGTCAAGGACTTGAGAAGCCTCTTGACGAAGGATGTGCCCGTGGACGCTGACGACTTTCTGGCCGGTCGGTTCGAAGAGCACCGCGCCCGTCTCAAGGCCGTGGCCTACCGGATGCTCGGCTCGCTCAGCGAGGCCGAGGACGCCGTCCAGGAGGCGTGGCTGAAGCTGAGCCGTACGGACTCCGATGAGATCGACAACCTGGCCGGCTGGCTCACCACGGTCGTCGGCCGGGTGTGCCTCGACATGCTGCGTGCCCGTGCGACCCGGCGCGAGGCCCCGCTGGAGCAGCACCTGCCCGACCCTGTGATCAGTCGCGAGGACGGCGGCGACCCCGAGCAGCAGGCGTTGATCGCCGACGCCGTCGGGCTGGCGCTCCTCGTGGTGCTGGAGTCGCTGAGCCCCGCCGAGCGGCTGGCGTTCGTGCTGCACGACATGTTCGGGGTGCCGTTCGAGCAGATCGCGATGATCGTGGATCGCTCTCCGGACGCCGCGAAGAAGCTGGCGAGCCGCGCGCGGCAACGCGTACGCGGCACGCTTCCGCCTTCCGAGCCGGACCCGGGCCGCCAACGTCAGGTGGTCGACGCCTTCATGACGGCCTCCCGCGGCGGGGACTTCCAGGCGCTGCTCGCCCTCCTCGACCCCGACGTCGTGATGCGCATCGACACGGGCGCCGCGGCGGGAGGCGGCATCCGGACGATCCGCGGCGCGACGGCCGTGGCCGGTCAGGCGGCCTCCTACCAGCGGCACACGGCCGCTCGCAAGGTGGAGCCGGTGCTGGTGAACGGCTCCCTCGGGCTCGTCAGCACGGAGAACGGGGAGCCGCGCGGGCTTCTGAGCTTCACCATCGCCGACGGCAAGATCGTCGCCCTCTACATCCTCGCCGACCCCGAGCGCCTTGCCCGGCTCGATCTCACGGCGCTGTCCGACGTCGACTCCGAGTGATCGCCGCCTGCCTGACGCGGGCGGGGCGCCGGTGCGGAAGCAGCCGGCGCGTCGGGGCGGACCCGCAATCGGAACGCCGGGACCGCCCTCCCGCCTGCGTCAGGAGGACGGGCTGGACCCGTCCTGAGTGTGATCGAGCAGACAGCGGCTCCGAGGAATGGCGTCTGATCGCTTCTTTGCTCTAGCGGATGACTGAAGCGAAGAGGAGCACATCATGACCATCCTTGTCGCCTACGACGGCTCGTCCGACGCGCGGACCGCGATCGAGTTCGCCGCCAAGCACCTAGCGGCCGAGCCCACCCTGGTCCTCACGGTGTGGGAGCCGCTGCTCGTGCAGCTGAAGAAGTATCCGCTGGCGGCGCTCGTCCCCGACACCAGCGACGAGGCGCAGGCGCAGGCCGAACAGCATGCCAAGGAGGGCGCCGAGCTGGCGATCGCCTCGGGGCTCGCCGACGTCACCTACCGGGCGGTCGCCGACAACGAGTCGATCTGGAAGACCATCGTGGACGTCGCCGACGAGATCGACGCCTCCCTGATCGTCACGGGCTCGCGCGGTCTGGCCGGGGTCAGGTCGGTGCTGCTCGGCAGCGTCTCCAACCACGTGCTGCACCACGCGCACCGGCCCACCCTCATCGTCCCGCCCGCCAAAGCACCCCGCTGAGCCCCGCATCAGCCCAGGTCCCGCAGGGCGGGGACGGCGGTGGCCAGGGTCGCCGGGTGCCCACTGCGTCGCGGCCCTGGGCCGTTTAAGTATTGGCTGCGTACGGTTGACGCCCAGTAGGATGCCCGATCATGGCTTGTCGCATTTCCGAACTGATCATCCCTTGCCAGGATCCGCAGCGGCTTGCGGTGTTCTGGTGCGAGGTGCTGGACTTCGTCGTGCTCGACACCGACGACGACGGCGCGGTGGAGATAGGGCCGCGGGAAGGGTTCGGCGGATTGCAGCCGACTCTGATCTTCATCCCCACTACCGAGCCCAAGACGGGCAAGCTTCGGATGCACTTCGACGTCAACGCCACCGACCGCGATCAGGACGCCGAACTCGAACGCCTCCTGAAGCTCGGGGCGCGCCCGGCCGACGTCGGCCAGACCGGCGAGGAGCAATGGCACGTCCTGGCCGACCCCGAAGGCAACGAATTCTGCCTCCTGCGAGCCCGCCTGAGCTGAGCATCGGCCCGCACCGGCAAACGACCCCCACGTGAGGACTTCGCGCGCATGACGCCGCCCGCTCTTTAGACCTGACACTTCCCTGTGCATCGGTCGCCGACGACGCCGTCGGCTCTGTTTTCCGTGCTCTTCGTCAGGTCTTCAGAGAGATCATGTCTTCACATCCTCATATCGTGCTGCCCTGGGTGGTGCGGCGCACCCGCCTGCCCCTGCTCGCCCTCCAATGCGTGGACTGCCCTTCTCACCGCGCCACCGTCGGCGACGGCAGGTTCCGCGTCATCGACAACGGCAAACTTCTCGGTGTCTGGCTCCTGGTCAACTGCGTTTCCTGTGGCCGGACCGGCAAGCTCGCCGTCCACGATCGCGTCCCGGTCCGCTCACTGCCCGCTGACCTTCTGGCCGGTTACTCGGCCAACTCGCCTTCCCTCGTCGCGGATACCCTTCTCGACCCGTTGATCGCCCGGCGCAACCGGTTCGCGCTCGATTGGGACGGGTGCTGGGAACTCCACGCACCTCCCGTTCCCGAGGATCCGCGGCCCCTTCAGATCACGGTCACCTTCGACGATCCTGTGCCAGTCCGTCCCGAATGGCTCATCGCTCATGGATTGGGCATCAGCCGTAATGAGATCGCTCACAGAGTCAAGATCGATATCCCGCTGAACCGCAGGACCAAACTGGATTTCTCATTCCTGGTGAGGCTTCAGTAGGTCCAGGTGCCGGTGTGACGCTCTCGGCCAAGGCAGAAAACGACTGTGCCGTGTTCTGCCTTGGCCAGGTCGACGCGGATCCAGTCGGCGTTCTTGGCGACCTTGGCGGTGTAGCCGGTGCTGGGCGAGGCCGACGCTGAAGGAGACCGGTGGTTCGCAGACGCCTTCTCACCGATCTGACACATGCCATATCGATGTCAAGATCCTTGAGGCCCTCACGACCGCTGATCAGTGCTGGGCCATGTCGACGAAACGGCTGTAGTGGCCCTGGAAGGCCACGGTCACCGTGGCCGTTGGGCCGTTACGATGCTTGGCCACTATCAGGGGCATGCGATGCCTCCTGTGCCAGAATGCGACGGGCTCTATCTGCTTTACGGTCCAACGCCGTTGGAGCGTCGTTATACAACAGATGGATGATCTTCATGGCCGGCTTGCCGGTTGTGCCAATAACATGGATGCTCTTGTGTGGGCGCACCGAGAGCCCCGTCACGCCATGGGAAGCAAGGAACTCGTTGAACGCTTCCAACAACTGACGCTTTCCGAAAAGCCTCGCTTGCGCTTTTCCGCCATACTCGCCCACTGAGCCGTCTCCATCCATGACGCCACGCCAAAAATGGCGTGAGGTGGCGAGACCGCGATCTATTGAGTCGTTGTAACGACCAAGAGCGAGAAGCCTATTTGCTAGTCTTTCAGATCGTACCGTGAAGATGCATGATTGATTGGAAGATATGTCCGAGATCGCGTGAGTCGAGCCGAGAAAATCCCGCAACCGAACAAGATGCTCTCGATCACGCTTGGACAGACCCACACCAATCTGGGGTTTCAACCCTTCTCGAAAGTGAATGGTCCCGTCCGCAAAAAGGAACCCAATCCAGTACGCGGCATCAGCAGTAAGATCGTCGAAGGCGCCCTCTCGCAGGGAATGCTTGCCACGTATCGCCACTCCGCGTCCACGGAGAACACCCAAAATGGCCATATCCGATACCTTGAATGCGGCTGCGATCCGTGTAGAGCTTTCACCTGCCATGTAGCGTTCGACAGCCGCCGCCTTCTGTTCTGTGGTCAACTTCGCGTTGGTGCGTATCGCGATACCACGTCGGCGTAGGATGCCGACGACGGCCTGACGAGAAATGCCGAAGGACCCCGCGATTCTCGAAGCACTTTCACCTGCCGCGTAACGCTGAACAACACTCCGCCTTCTGCACCTCGGATAGCTTGCCTTCCATGGGCTCGAGTAGTACTAGTGGGCAGCCATGTCAACAAAGCGAGAATAATGTCCCTGGAAGGCAACAGTAACGGTGGCGGTTGGACCATTTCGATGCTTTGCAACTATAAGGTCGGCCTCACCCGCCCTGGGCGATTCGCGCTCGTAGGCATCCTCGCGATGGAGCAAAATAACCATATCCGCATCTTGCTCAATACTTCCAGATTCACGCAGATCGCTAACTTGGGGACGTTTGTCCGTACGCTGCTCCGGGCCGCGGTTGAGCTGGGAGATCGCGATGACCGGGACCTCGAGCTCCTTGGCCAGCAGCTTGATCGCTCGGGAGATCTCGGAGACCTCGTTCTGACGGCTTTCGGTCTTCTTCGGCGAGCTCATCAGCTGGAGGTAGTCGATGACCACGAACCGCAGGTCGTTGCGCTGCTTGAGCCGCCGGCACTTGGCCCTGATCTCCATCATCGACATGTTTGGCGAGTCGTCGATGAACAGCGGCGCCTCGGCGACCTCGCTCATCCGGCGGGCCAGACGCGTCCAGTCGTCGTCGCCCATCATCCCGGACCGCATGGCATGCAGCGCGACACGAGCCTCGGCGGACAGCAGACGCATGGTGATCTCGTTGCGTGACATCTCCAGCGAGAAGATGACCGTGGTCATCCCGTGCTTGATCGCCGCTGAGCGGGCGAAGTCGAGGCCCAGGGTGGAGTTGTGGGTGGGGATCCAAGTCGGCCCCGCGAGGTACATGTGGTCTGTGTTGTCCACCTCTATGCATCGCACCGGCACCGACGTCACGGGCCGAACGTCGGTAATGTACCGGTAAGTCGCCTCGGGGTGGACGTTCGTCTTCACGCGGGCGTTCTTTCGGCTCAACCGGAATACCTTGTCGGAAGGCGTGAACGTGATCGTGTAACAGGTTGAGCTGGCCTCGGTGCGTCCACGCACCGGCTCGGACGTCCAGGACGCCTTATATCCCAGGCTCAGGATCAACTCCCAGACGTCCTCCGCCAGGCGGCGGTTCGTGACGCCAAACTGGACGGTGCCGAGGGTGTTGATGTATCCGTCGGTGTCCAGCAGGCCCGCCAGAAGCGCTCTGCGTTGCCCCTCGGACGCGCGCAGGTACTCGCCGGGGATGTGCTTGTTGTTCAGTACCCCCAGTTTCCTCAGCAGAGCGTTCATGGTGCCATGATCGTTGCGGCACTCCTGGCACTGGCGCAACCCGTTGGACGGGCCGCCACAGTCGGGACACTTGGGTGGCTGGGACGGGCCGTGCGGGGAGTTCTTCGACTTGCCGCCGCACACCCTGCCGCAGGTCCGCACCTGCGATGTCTGAGGCGTGAAGGGCGTGCCGCACACGATGCACGACCGTTCGGCGATCGGCGCCGACTCGGGCGGCCGCATCGAGTACAGGAGTCCGCCCCGGCTCTCCACCCGGATACTTTCAGCGGCAACCTGCTCGGCAATCTCCGGATGGCCGGTGGTGAACCGGGGCCCGTTCGAGTGGCCGGCACCGAGCCAGACGCCCAGCACGTAGGGAGGGATCAGCAGGTCGCGGTCGGGCAGTTCGAGCGGTCGGGCGTTGACAACCGTGTGGTTCAGCCGCTTGTCTGCGGTGTTGCACAGCAGCGTGGCGGCGATCTCCTCGGTCGTGCGCACCTCTGCGAACGTCCGCTGATTGCGGTAGCGGTTGTAGCGCACCGCCGCCGCCTGCGCCGACTCGCGGGACGCGCGCGTGTCGGTGAGCCACTGGTGCTGAGCATCGGCCACGATCACCGTGCCGTCACTGAACTCCACCTCGTAGCAGGGGCGTCCGTGCATGACGTCGGTGGCCGCCACCACGCGAGTGGGCTTGCCATCGGCGCCGATCAGGTAGTCGCCGACCTGCACCTCTCCCATGGTGGTCCAGCCGGTCGGCGTGGGCAGCGGCGTGTCGAGCGCGAGCGCCTTGCCGATGGCGGGCCGGGCGGCCACGACGATCATCTGGCCCGGGTGGAGGCCGTTGGTGAGCTGGTCGAGGTCTTGGAAGCCGGTGGGGACGCCGACCATCTGGCCGCCGCGGCTGCCGATGGCCTCCAGCTCGTCGAGGGCGCCGGGCATGATGTCGGCCAGGGGCGCGTAGTCCTCCGAGGTGCGGCGCTCGGTGACCTTGTAGATCTCCGCCTGGGCGCGGTCGACGAGGTCGTCGACCTCTTCGTTCTGGCCGCCGTAGCCGTAGGAGACGATGCGGGTGCCGGCCTCGATGAGGCGGCGGAGTATGGCCTGCTCTCTGACGATCTTGGCGTAGTAGCCGGCGTTGGCCGCGGTGGGGACGACGGCCGTGAGCGTGTGGAGGTAGGCGGCGCCGCCCACCCGGGCCATCTCGCCGCGCTTCTGCAGCTCGTCGAAGACCGTGACGGCGTCGGCCGGCTCGCCGCGGCCGTAGAGGTCGGTGATGACGTCGTAGATCATCTGATGGGCGGGCCGGTAGAAGTCGTCGGACCGCAGGATCTCCACGACGTCGGCGATCGCGTCTTTCGACAGCAGCATGCCGCCCAGCACCGACTGCTCCGCCTCGATGTTGTGCGGCGGTGTGCGCTCGAAACCAGGACCCGGACCTGCGCCGGTCTCTTCGTCAATGCTCACCGCGCCCCCTCGAACAACCTTGCAGGCGGTCGCACCACCCCCACTTGTAGTCGACCGGTGTGACAGTTTCGCGGAGTCGGAGACCTCACGGCAACGCGGCCTGTGGACAACCCTGTGGTCAAGCTGTGCACTATTGCGCCCAGGGTGTGAACGGCCTGTGGACGGAGGCTGGGGATAACTCTTTCCGATATCCACCGAAGCGCCTCTGACCTGGGATAACGATGTCCACCGGCTGTGGAGGAAAGAAAGTTGTGCCGACACGCCGTGTAATGGCCATAATGGACAAATGCCCATTACACCCAAAGACAGGGAGATCCTGCGGCTGGCCGTGCCCGCGTTCGGGGCGCTCGTCGCCGAGCCGCTCTTCCTGCTCGCCGACTACGCCATCGTGGGCCATGGACTCGGCACCACGGCCGTGGGCGCGCTGGGCGTGGCGGGTGCGGTCCTCGCGACGCTGGTGAACCTGTGCGTCTTCCTCGCCTACGGCACCACGGCGTCCGTGGCGCGGCAGAGCGGGGCGGGCAACCACGCGCGGGCCATGAGCAACGGTGTGGACGGGATCTGGCTGGCGCTGGGCATCGGCGTGGCGTTGATCGTCGTCTGCTGGCCGCTGGCGCCGGCCGTCGTAGAGCTGTTCGGGGCCAATCCCGGACAGACGGAACAGGCCGTGACCTACCTGCGGATCAGCCTGCTCGGCACGCCGGGCATGCTGGTCGTGCTCGCGGGGACCGGCGTGCTGCGGGGGCTGCAGGACACGGTCACGCCGCTGGTCGTGGCCATCGGGTCCTTCGCGCTCAACGCGGCGCTGAACGCCTGGTTCGTGCTGGGGCTGCATTGGGGCATCGCCGGGTCGGCGTGGGGCACCGTACTGGCGCAGACGCTGGGCGCCGCCGTCTACCTGGTCGTGGTGGCCAGAGGCGCGCTGCGGCTTGGCACGCCGCTCACACCCGGCCTGGCCGGGATCAAACAGGCGGGTACGGCCGGGTTCGCGCTGTTCATCCGCACGGTCTGCCTGCGGATCGTGCTACTCGCCGCCACCACGATCGCCACCAGGATGGGCGAGGCCGAGCTGGCCGCGTACGCCATCGCCATCCAGGTGTGGACGCTCCTCGCATTCGCACTGGACGCCATCGCCATCGCGGGGCAGGCCATCACGGGACGCGCGCTCGGCGGCGGCGACGTCGCCGCCGCCCGGGCGGCCACCAGGCGCATGGTGCAGTGGGGCGTCTGGTCAGGAGTCGTGCTGGGCCTGTTCGTGGTCGCCGCCAGGCCGGTGCTGCCGGGGCTGTTCGACGCCGAGCCGGTGGTCGCCGAGCTGCTGCTGGCGTTGATGTGGCCGGTGGCGCTGTTCCAGCCGGTGTGCGGGGTGGTGTTCGTGCTGGACGGCGTGCTGATCGGAGCGGGCGACCAGCGTTATCTGGCGTGGGCGGGGGTGTGGACGACGCTGGCGTACCTGCCTGCCGCCGCCCTGGCCTCGGGTCTCGGCGTCGTCGCCCTCTGGTGCGCGCTGGGCGTGTGGATGATCGCCCGTATGATCACTCTCGTGCGCCGCGCCGCGGGCACCGCTTGGCTGGTGACCGGAGCGTAGGTCCGCCGCCTGCAGTGGACCGCTGAACGCGGTCCACTGTAGGTGCAAACACCGCTACCTGCAGCGGACCGCTGAACGCGGTCCACTGTAATGCTCTCGTGCTTGCTGTTGTCCAAGTGGTGAGACATTGTGGGCGAGTTCCCTGAGTGGGGTGTTCATTGTCCACGATCTTGCGACGACTGCCTCCTTCGGAGGCGACCGGCCTGCGCACCGGCGCCCGGCACAGCCTGGCTGAGCTCTACCGCCCGGCTGACCTCGTCGTGCTCGGGCTCGGCGTGATGATCGGCGCGGGCATCTTCTCCATCGCCGGTCAGCAGGCCGCCACCACGGCGGGTCCCGGCGTGATCCTCTCCTTCATGATCGCGGGGATCGCCTGCCTGCTGGCCTGCCTGTGCTACGCCGAGCTGTCGTCCACCATGCCGACCTCGGGCAGCGCCTACACCTTCACGTACGTCATCTTCGGCGAGGTCTGGGCCTGGATCATCGGCTGGGCGCTGATCCTGGAACTGCAGTTCGCCGCCGCCGTCGTGGCCAGGGCATGGGGCCTGATCACGGTCGGCGCGATCACGAACCTCGGCGTCCGCGTACCGAACCCCGACCTCGCCGCCGACGTGCTCGTGCTCGTGATCCTGGTGCTGCTCACCGGCGTCGTGGCGCTGAACGCCCGGGTGGGGCTGCGCGCGCTGTGGATCATGGTGGCGGCCAAGCTGCTGGCCATCGGCGCGGTCATCGTCGTGGGCCTGACGCACATCGACACCGCCAACTTCGCCGACTTCTACGCGGCGCCCAAGACGCTCGCCACCACGCCGACGACCGTGCTCGAAGTGGTCGTCGGGGAGAGTCACGCGTTCGGGTGGTTCGGGATCTTCACGGCGGCCTCGGCCATCGCGTTCGCGTACATCGGGTTCGACGTCGTGGCCACCGCCGCCGAGGAGACCGTCAACGCGCCTCGCGCGGTGCCCAAGGGCATGATCCGCAGCCTGGTGATCGCCACCGTCATCTACATCGCGGTGGCGCTGGTCATGGTGGGGATGGTGTCGTACACGAAGATCTCCGTGGAGGCGCCGCTGGCCAGCGCGTTCCGGGCGGCGGGGGTCGGCTGGATGGCCCACGTCATCGACGCGGGAGCGGTGCTCGGGCTGACGACCGTGATCCTGGTGCTGATCGTGGGGCAGACGCGGGTGCTGTTCTCGATGGCGCGCGACGGGCTGATCCCGCGTGGCCTGGCCTCCGTCAGCCGCCGTTACCACACACCGTCGCGGGTGACGTTGGTGATCGGGCTCGTGGCGATCGTGCTGGCCGAGTTCGTGCCTGTGCTCACGCTGCAGGAGCTCGTGGTGATCGGGGCGCTGTTCGCGTTCGCGTTCGTGGCGGCCGGGGTGATCGTGATGCGGCGCCGCATGCCGCACCTGGAGCGGGGGTTCCGGGTGCCGCTCTCGCCGCTGGTGCCCGCGCTCTCACTGGTGGCCACGCTCTGGCTCATGGTCAACCTGCGGGTGCTCACCTGGGCGTGGTTCACCCTGTGGATGGCCTTCGGCCTGCTGGTCTACCTCGTGTACGGCCGCCGCCACAGCCTCCTGGCCCGCCCCGCCCGCCCGGCCGAACCGCCCGCACGCGGCCGCCACCGGCGCTAGAACCGCCTGGTCGCGAGCACGCTCCGGAGGAACTCTCTGGTCCTGGGGTTCTCCGGGTCCGTGAAGACCCTCTCCGCCGGCCCTTTCTCCAGTAGTACGCCGCCGTCGAGGAAACACACCGTGTCGGAGATCTCGCGGCAGAAGCCCATCTCGTGCGTCGTCAGGATCATCGTCATGCCCGACTCCTTGAGCTCCCTGATGATCCCCAGCACCTCCACCACCAGCTCCGGGTCGAGCGCCGAGGTCACCTCGTCGAGCAACATCAGCTTGGGCTGCGTGGCCAGCGCCCGGATGATGGCCACCCGCTGCTGCTGCCCGCCCGACAGCTGGTCGGGGTACGCCCGCGCCTTGTCCGCCAGTCCGAACCTGGCCAGCAGTTCGTGCGCCTGCTCCTCGGCCTGCTCCTTGGCCACCCGGTGCACCTGGCGGGGCGCGAGCGTGATGTTGTCCAGCACGGTCATGTGCGGGAACAGGTTGAACGCCTGGAACACGATGCCCAGCCGCTTGCGCACGTCGTCGACGTTCACCCGGGGATCGGTGATGTCCTCGCCCTCGAGCAGGATCGTGCCGTCGTCCACCGTCTCCAGCAGGTTGATGCAGCGCAGCAGCGTGGACTTGCCCGAGCCGGAGGCGCCGATCAGGCTCACCACCTCGTGCGAGCTCACCTCCAGGTCGATGCCACGCAGCACGCTGTGGCCGTGGAAGTTCTTCCACACTCCCTCGATCGACAGAATGCTCATGCGCCACGCCTCCTGCGCGTGCGGGCCGCCAGGTGGTCGGTGAACCTGGCCTGGGGGATGGTGAGCAGGATGAACAGCAGTGCCGCCGCCAGGTAGGGCGTGTAGTTGAACGTCTTGGTCACGTGGATCTGCGCCTGCCTGAGCGCCTCCAGCGGGCCGAGGGTAGCCACCAGCGCCGTGTCCTTCTGCAGCGAGATGAAGTCGTTCAGCAGCGGCACCACGACCCTGCGCGTGGCCTGCGGCAGCACCACGAACCGCATGGTCTTGCCGTGGCTCAGCCCGAGCGAGCGGGCCGCCGCCACCTGGCTCGGGTGGATGGACTCGATGCCGGAGCGGAAGACCTCGGCCACGTACGCGCCATAGGACAGCGTCAACGCGATGATGCCCAGCGTCACCAGGTCGGACGGGATGCCCTGGAGCCGGAGGGCGGGCAGCCCGAACCCGATCAGGTAGATCACCAGGATCGTCGGCACGCCGCGGAAGATGTCGGTGTAGAGGGTGGCCAGCGCCCGGATCGGGAAGAACGCGGGCGTCCTGATGCTCCTGGCCAACGCCACCAGCAGCCCCACGATCAGGATCAGCACCTCGGCGATGAGGAAGATCTTGATGTTGAGCAGGAAGCCGCTGGCCACGTCGGGCATCGCATCGGCGAAATGCTTCCAGCTGAAGAACTTCTCCTGCACCCGCGGCCAGCCGGGCGCGTTCGTCACCACCGACACGACCAGGACGATGAACACAACCGTCGAGGCCGTCGCGATCGACGCCGAGCGGCGGGCGTGCGATCTGCGGATCCGCTCCCGCTCAGCCTGCCGCTCGGACTTGACCCACTCGCTCATTTCAGCTCGGGCGCGCCCGCGGCCGAGCCGAGCCACTGCTGCTCGATCTTGGCCAGCTCACCCTTGGACTTCAGCGCGTCCACGGCCTTGTCGACGCACGGCTTGAGCGGGCTGCCCTTCTCCATGACCAGCCCGAACTCCTCCGGCGCGCCACCCGTCGAGCTGAACTGCCCCACGATCTTCGAGTTCTCGACCTGCGCGGCGGTCACGTAGAACGCCGTCGGCAGGTCGACCACCAGCGCGTCCACCTGGTTGTTCTTCAGGGCGTTGACGGCGTCGATCTGCTCGTTGTAGACGTTGGGCTCGGCTGTCGGCTTGATGATGCCCTGGACGGCGGCGAGCGAGGTCGTGCCCACCTGCACACCGATCTTCGCGTTCTTCAGCTCGGCCAGAGTCTTGGCCTCGGCGTACTTGCCGCCCTCGACCGCGACGACGGCCTGCTTGACGGTGTAGTAGCCCTTGCTGAAGTCGACGGCCTCCGCACGCTGAGGAGTGATCGACACCTGGTTGATATCGAAATCGAACTGTTTCTCCCCGGGAGCGAACGCCGAGTCGAACTTGACCGTGGCCCACTGAACCTCGCTGCGGTCGAAACCGAGCTCGCCGGCCACGGCGAACGCCACCGCACTCTCGAACCCCTGCCCGTTGGCGGGGTCGTCGTTCTTGAACCACGGCTCGAAGGCCGGCTTGTCGGTGCCGATGGTGAGCTTGCCGGGGTTGAGAAGCTTGAGCTGCTCTTTTGTGCAGGCGGTGGACGCCGCGGGACTGGCCGACGCCGTACTTGCGGTGTTGTCCACAGGTGCGCAACCAACGACTGCCACGGCCAGGGCGAGCAGCATGAAGGAACGGGCCATGGCCTTTGCCTCCAGGGGGAACGTGCAGAAGAACGAACGCATTCTACGCAGGTCGAGCGGTATTCACCCGCCAGGGTGCCTCCTCAGCACGGCAACCGGGCAACGTGGGGCTCGCGTAGCGGCGCTCAGCCGGTGAAGGGTCCGCGGCCGTTTCCTGGAGAGACCTGCTCATGGTCACGCAAGCTGCCGTTCTCCGCCCCAGGCTCGCCGCTCCGTCAACCGACGTACGGTGGGTGGCCGATCACGGCAGCGCGTAACGAATGAAAAAGGCCCCGCTCCTGACGGACGGGGCCTTGATCACAAACGTCAGCCGGCGACGACCTCTACATCCAGGGATGCAGACACCTCCGGGTGGAGCTTGACCGTCACCCGGTGGGAGCCGACGCTCTTGATCGGGTTGACGATCTCGATGCGGCGGCGGTCGAGCTGCGGGCCACCGGCGGCCTTGACGGCCTCGGCGATGTCGCCCGTGGTGATCGAGCCGAACAGGCGGCCGGACTCACCCGCGCGGGTGGTCAGGCGGACGCGCAGGGCGCCGAGCTGGCCGGCGACCTCCTTGGCGGTGCCCAGGTCGCGGATCTCGCGGGCGTCGCGAGCCTTGCGGATGGTCTCGATCTGCTTCTCGGCCCCGCGGGTCCAGCGCATGGCGTAGCCGCGCGGGATGAGGTAGTTGCGGCCGTAGCCGTCCTTGACCTCGACGACGTCGCCAGGGGTGCCGAGGCCGGAGACCTCGTTGGTGAGGATGAGCTTCATGTCGACAAGTCCTCCTTAGCGCGCGGTGCTCGTGTAAGGCAGCAGGGCCACCTCACGGGCGTTCTTGATCGCGGTCGCCACGTCGCGCTGGTGCTGGGTGCAGTTGCCCGTCACCCGACGCGCACGGATCTTGCCGCGGTCGGAGATGAACTTCCGCAGCAGCGCCGTGTCCTTGTAGTCGACGTAAGAGATCTTGTCGTGGCAGAACAGGCAAACCTTCTTCTTCGGCTTGCGCAGTGCCGGCTTAGCCATCGTGGTGCTCCTCTCAGAGCCCCGCCTTCGGGGCGGGAATGGACTCGGACTGATGGATGGAAAGGCCCTTCGGGCCTTGCTGTCCTACATGACGTCAAGAGACGCGCTTCGCGATTCTTGACGTCAGAAGGGAGGCTCGTCGCTGAAGTCGTTGCCGCCGCCACCGCCGCCGAAGCCGCCGCCGCCCTGCTGGCCGCCACCGTAGCCGCCGCCACCGCCCTGGTAGCCGCCGCCTTGGGACGGGGCGGGCGTCGCGGAAGCCCACGGGTCGTCGGCCGGGCCGCCGCCACCGAAGCCGCCGCCACCGCCCTGACGGGAGGTGCGGTTGACCTTGGCGGTGGCGTTGCGCAGGGACGGGCCGACCTCGTCGACCTCGACCTCGTAGACCGTGCGCTTCTCGCCTTCCTTGGTCTCGTAGGACCTCTGCTTGAGCCGCCCCTGCACGATGACCCGCATGCCGCGCTGGAGGCTCTCAGCGGCGTTCTCCGCCGCCTGCCGCCACACGTTGCAGGTCAGAAAGAGGCTTTCGCCATCCTTCCACTCGTTGGTCTGGCGATCCATGAACCGCGGAGTGGACGCGATGCGGAATCGAGCCACCGCTTGCCCCGTTGGGGTGAAGCGCAGCTCCGGGTCGTCGACGAGATTGCCGACGATGGTGATTACGGTGTCGCCTGCTGCCATGGCTAGCGCTCGCCTTCCTGCACGCCTTCGCTTCGGTTACGGCTCAGACTACGGGTCTTCCCCGACAAAAAGCCGGGTGTCAGTGCACGTCGGGACGCAGGACCTTGGTGCGCAGGATCCCCTCGTTGAGGTTCATCTGCCGGTCGAGCTCCTTGACCGTCGCGGGCTCCGCGGACAGGTCGATGACGGCGTAGATGCCTTCGGACTTCTTGTTGATGTCGTAGGCGAGACGGCGACGGCCCCAGACGTCGACCTTCTCCACGGTGCCGCCGTCGTTGCGGACCACGGTGAGGAACTGGTCGAGGGACGGCGCGACGGTGCGCTCATCGAGCGAAGGGTCCAGAATGACCATTACTTCGTAACGACGCATGCGGGACTCCAACCTCCTCTGGACTCTTGCGGTCACGACGCTCTGCCGTGACAGGAGGACGCTGACGTTGGGACCGGAGGCGCCCATTTCGGCACCGCCGGCGACGGATCACCCATCACAACGCAGCGTGCCCCACGTTACCAGCCGCAGGTACGTGGGAAGGCCTGTAGGAAACCTGAAGGGGGTGGTGGCAGTGCCACATGTGCTTCATCCCTCCGAGAGGGAGCGGTTCAGGCTCACGCTCAACACCGACGATCGTCCGCACCCGGTCGAGAACATCCTGGCCGTCGCCACGCTGGTGCTCGGCGTGGTGGCGTTCGTCTCGACGTTCTGGGTCGCCGCGCACGCCATCTCTGCCTGGGTCGGCACGCTCGGGTTCGGTGTCGGGCTCTACTCTCAGTACGTCTCGGCGACCACGCCGCAGCGTTCGCTCAACATCGTCGGGATCGTGGGATCGTTCGTGGGGGCCGCGCTAGGCATCGCCCACGGGGGCTTCCTCCCCCACCCATGAGCAACGGCCCCGGAGTTCCGGGGCCGTTCGCATATGTCGTTCACCCGATGTGCAGGTCTATCCCGAGCAGGACGAGGAACCAGAGGAACACCGCCAGCAACGCCTCGGCGAGGTCCCTGAGCAGCCCCACCGTGATGTAGTCGTACACCCAGGCGATGTAGATCCCGATCACCACGTAAATCAATAAGATCAGCGCCCGCCAGCGCCACCTTGTCATGTCGCTTCTCCTCGTGTAGGGGGCGCTCTGCGACTGCCCTATCACCGTGTCCGCAAACGTGCTGATGGTCGCGCTCGCACGAGGCTCCGCTGATCACGCAAGCCACCGCTCGTCGCTCGAGTTTGATGGTCACGCAAGCCACCGCTCTCCGCCCCAGGCCCCCTGCTGCCGATAGGCTCGGTGCCATGCTGCGTATCGGAGCTCATGTCGATCAGGACGATCCCGCCGCTCACGCCGCGGAGGTCGGGGCCGAGGTGGTGCAGTTCTTCCTCGGCGATCCCCAGGGCTATGGCAAGCCCGTGCTGCCCGCCAAGCCGGTCGAAGGCGTGGACATCTACATCCACGCGCCCTACCTGATCAACGTGGCGACGACCAACAACCGCATCAGGATCCCCAGCCGCAAGCTGCTGGAGCAGCATCTCAAGGCGGCGGCCGGCCTCGGCGCCAAGGCGCTGATCGTGCACGGCGGCCACGTCAACAAGAACGACGACCCGCAAAAGGGGTTCGACAACTGGCGCAAGGTGTTCGAGCGCATGGAGTGCCCGATCCCCGTGCTCATCGAGAACACCGCGGGCGGCGGCAACGCCATGGCGCGCAAGCTGGAGCGCATCGCCCGGCTCTGGGACGCGCTCGACGGTTTCGACGTGGGCTTCTGCCTCGACACCTGCCACGCGCACGCGGGCGGCGAGGAGCTGGTCGACCTGGTCGACCGGGTCAAGGCCATCACCGGCCGCATCGACCTGGTCCACTGCAACGACTCGCGTGACGACTTCGACTCGGGCGCCGACCGCCACGCCAACCTCGGTCAGGGGAAGATCGACTCGGAGCTGATCCTGGCGGTGTGCCGGGCGGCCGGGGCTCCGATCGTGGTGGAGACGCCCGCCGCCGGCCAGGCGGACGACATCGCGTTCCTGAGGAAGAACCTCTAGCGAATACACACAGCCTGTGGATAACTTCCCTGGATTACCGGGACGAAGAAACGGGTATAGATTTCAGCCCGCCCACGCTCCACTCAGGAATCGGGCGGTGTTGACCAGCATGAGCGGCCCAGAAATCAGGGCATAGAGCACGAGCACCCACGCTCGCCTGGTCGCGACCTTCGCGACCAGCACCCACAGCGGGAACCACAGCACCAGTGAGCGCGGGATCGACAGGTAGTACGCCGACGTCATCAGCGCCGCCGCCTGTGCCCCGGTGTAGGCCAGGTCGCTCCACCTGCGCAGCACGAGCAGCCACACGAGCACCGCGACGGCGACCAACGCCCCGGCGATCTCCATGCGGAAGGCCACCGCGAACTCGCCGGCGCCCATGGCCGAACGCCAGGTCGTCTTCCACGCCTCCCACGGCCACTCGAACTCCCGCCCCCAGCCGGCCTCTTGCGCGTGCTTCCACGCCAGCCAGTCGCCCGACCTGCGGTAGTGATAGAACGAGTACGCCACCAGCGGTACGAACGGCACGACCAGCCACCCGGCCCGCCGCGGCGCCTCCTTGCCGGCGAAGAACTCCACGACGAGCGCCACCGCCAGGAACAAGCCGGTGATTCGCACACAGGAGGCCCCCGCCGCCAGCAACACCGCCTGCGGCCAGCGCCCCTGCCTGGCCGCCAGCCACGCGGGGATGGCGAAGGCCAGGAAGAGCGACTCGCTGTAGCCGGCCGCCAGGAACACCGCCGTCGGGAAGACCAGCAGCGCCAGCACCGCCATCCACCCGTTCGCGCCCTCGAGCTCGGCCAATCTGGCCAGGGCCACCATGGCGACGGCGCCCGAGACCAGCGAGATCAGCAGCCCGGCCGCCGCCCAGTCGGGCACCACGAGGTGCACCACCCGCAGCACGGCGGGCAGGCCGGGGAAGAACGCGGGCAGTCCCTCGTCCGCCGGCCTGCCCGGCTCGCCGTCGTAGCCGTACTGGGCGATCGCGATGAACAGCCCGGCGTCCCATTTGCGCCACTTCTCGGCGTATCCGCTCAGCGTCGCGCCGAGCAGCGTGGCCACCAGCAACCCGGCCCGGGACCCGAACCAGAGCAGCAGTGCGTCCCGGCCGGCCGAGCGAGTGATCATCGCCCGGCGGACGCCAGCGTGAACCGGTCAGGGGCGTCGTCGAAGACGCCGCCCCCCTGGTCGTCGATGTCGGCCTGCCGCACCACGTCTTTGTCCGGCCGCAGGATGTCCCGCACCACGAACGCCATCATGATGCCGATCGTGATGATGCGCCCCCAGACGGCGGTGAAGTACGTGTCATCACCGATGCCCAGGTCGTCCCGGTCCCACGGCGCCTGGGCGAGCAGGTAGAGCCAGATGGCGGCGAAGTACCAGACCTCGGCCAGCTGCCACAGCGCCAGCGGCTTCCAGTTGGGCCTGGCCAGCACCGCGAACGGCACCAGCCACAGCACGAACTGGGGCGACCACACCTTGTTCGTCATCATGAAGGCGGCCAGCGCGAGGAAGCAGATCTGCGCCAGCCGCGGCCGGCGCGGCGCGGCCAGCGTCAGCACGGCGATGCCCAGACACAGCGCGCCCAGCGACACCATGCCGAGCGTGCTGACGTCCCACTCGCCGAGGATGGGCCAACCCTTGTTCTGGAAGAACAGCCACGGCGAGCCCCAGTCGACTCCGCGCTCGGCGGAGAAGACGTAGAACCTGCGCCACCCTTCCCACGCGAAGATCATGAACGGCGCGTTGACCACGATCCACGTGGCCGCCGCCGACCCGATGGTGACGAGGAACGGCCGCCATCGCCCGGTACGCAACGTGAGCAGGAACAACGCGCCCGCGAACATCAACGGGTAGAACTTCGTCGCGATCGCCAGCCCCAGCAGCACTCCGGCCAGCACCTGCCGGTGCCGCGCCCAGGCCAGCAGCATGCCCATCGACAGCGCGCCCGCGACGAGGTCCCAGTTGATGTACGCGGCCAGCACCACGGCCGGCGAGATCGCGTACCAGAGCGCGTCCCACCGCCGCGTCGGCCCGGCCACCGCGGCCATCAGCAGGACGCCGATCACCAGGCAGATGCCGAGCAGGATGACCGTGAGGTCGTAGAACCTCACGGCCTGAGCGACCCTGTCGGCCTCCAGCGCCCGGGCGATCCAGCTGATCACCTGCATGACCTCGCCCAGCACCACCGGGTATTCGACCTGCTTGTCGAAGGGCACGTCGGCGAAGTAGGGGTTCTGCGTGGCCAGCTGCCGGTCGAAGTAGAGCGGGTAGATGTCGGTGTAGCAGAAGTTGGTGTACGTCGACACCTGGTCGTTCCAGCCCCCGGTCCGGCACGGCAGCCGCACCACGTACGCGAGGGTCGCCCCCAGGGCCGCGATCAGCCCCAGGGGGAGGAACGGGATGGCACGCGCCATCAAGGGGACGCGTGCCTCGGTCGTCGTCACCAGCCCTCTTCCCGCCCCGTGGGCCGCGCCGCGGGCACCTGACCGCCGCCGATCGTTCCGTCGTCGCCGCCCTGCGGGAATCCGTCGTTCACGGTGCCGTCGTCGCCGGTGGTGTCGTCGTCACCAGTGGGAGCACCGTCGCACGGCGGGAAGAGGCACCCTTGGTCGTCGGCGTTCGGGTCCTGGTCGTTGAACGGGTCGTCGTCGGCGAACGGGTCCTCGGGACTGGCGCTGGGCGACGGCGTGGGCGTCGGGCTCGGCACGATGTTCTCGGGTATGCCGACCTCGGCCTTCTGCGGGAACTGCTCGACCGGCTTGCCCTCGTGCGCGAGCAGCATGAACTTCTGCCACGCCTGGGTGGGCGGACCGGCGCCCTCGAAGCCCAGGGACACCTCGCGGACGGTGGTGTAGGGGTTGTTGATGTTGTACTTCTTGTGCGGCTTGCCGCCGGGCGTGATCGGGCAGTTGGAGTGAACGGGCGGCACGACCTTGCCGCTCTTCGTCACGCACTGCTCGCGGTAGAACCCGACCGCGGTGGAGTACTGCGGCGTGTAGCCGACGAACCAGGCCTCTTTCTCGTTGTTGTTGGTGCCGGTCTTCCCGGCCGCCGGACGGGCGCCCAGACCCTTGCCTGCCGCGGTGCCTCGCTGGAGTACTGCCTGCATGGCCACCGTGACGTCGGCCGCGACGCCCTCGTCGATGACCCGCTTGCTGACTGCCTGCTCGGGATAGGCAACCTTGCCGGTGGCGTCCTTGACCTGCTTGACCACGTGGTAGCGGATGTACTTGCCACCGTTGGCGAACATCGCGTAGCCCGCGGCCTGCTCGACCGGGGTCACCGGGGCACTGCCGATCGCGAACTGGTACTGGTGGTCCGCGATGTCCTTTTCCATGTCCTTCTGGTTGAACCCGGCCGCCTCGACGAGGTTCTTCACGTCCTCGATCTTGTTGGGCAGGGCGTAGGCCATGGAGACGAACGCGGTGTTGACCGAGTCGGCGGTGGCCTTGACCACGTCGACGGCGCTGCCCACGTTGTGGCTGTTCCTGAGGCCGCGCTCGAAGCCGGGAATCTCCTCCGGGACCGTGTCGTTGCCGGGCACGTAGCTCTTGAGCGAGTAGCCGGCCTGCAGCCAGGCGGCCAGCACGTACGGCTTGAACGCGGAGGCGGCCTGCTTCTTCGACTCGAAGGGCTCGTTCCACGGATCGGTGATGTAGTCGGAACCGCCGTAGAACGCCACGACGCGGCCGTTCCGCGGGTCCACGGCGGCCAGGCCGGCGTGATACTCCTTGCTCATCCCCTTCATCGTGCTCGTGACGGCCTCCTGCGCCGCCAGCATGAGCTTCCTGTCGAAGGTGGTGATGATCTTGAAGCCGCCGCTCTCGACCTCGTCGGGGGTGAGGCCGTGGCGGGTCTCCAGCTCCTTCAGGACCTCCTTCACCATGTAGCCCTTCATGCCACCCAGCACGTTGGTGTCCTTGTACTTCTCCGTCTTCGGGAACTTGGCGGTCTGCTTGAGCTGGCCGTACTTCTCCGGCCAGACCTCGGCCATGTTGTTGATGACACTCTGGAAGCGTGCCCGGAGCGCCGGCTCGTCGGCCTCCCAGTTGGGCTGCTGGATGCGCGCGGCCAGATAGGCGCTCTGCTCGGGGGTCAGCTTGTCGGCGGTGACGTTCTTGCCGAAGTACGCCCTCGCGGCGGCCTGCACGCCGTAGGCCCGGCCGAAGTTGACCGTGTTCAGGTACGTCTCGAGGATCTGGTCCTTGGACATGGTGTCGTCGAGCTTGACGGCCACGAAGATCTCGTTGACCTTACGCTTGATCGACACTTCCTGGCTGAGGCCGTCGAAGTAGTTGCGGGCCATCTGCTGGGTGATCGTCGAGGCGCCCTGGAGCTGCTGGCCGGTGGCGGTCATCCACAGGGACCGGATCATGCCGGGGATCGAGATGCCGGAGTCCTCATAGAAGGTCTTGTTCTCGATGGCGATCGTGGCTTCCCTGACGCTCTCCGCCATCTGGTGGAGCTTGACGGCCTCGCGCTTCATGCCGAGCCTGGCGATCTCTCTTTTGCCGTCGCTGTAATAGATCGTGCTCTGCTGCGCGGTCGCCGCGTCCTGGGTGCCGGTGGGCACCGTGGTGTTGGCGTACGCCACCATGATCATGCCGAAGAGGCCGGCCATGACCACCACGATGCCGGCCACGACGATCTTCCAGCTCGGCACGAACCTGCGCCAGCCGCCGCGCGTCTTCGTCGGCGGCCCAGGCGGCCCAGGCGGCCCCGGCGGTCTGGGAGGCTCCGGCGGTCCGCTCTGCTGCCTCCTGCGCGAGCGGCGCGGGCCCTCGCTGACCACGGTCTCCTGATTACTCACCGTGCGCGTGTCCTGGCGGGCGCG
This sequence comes from Nonomuraea sp. SYSU D8015, assembly GCF_008065375.1. GTDB lineage: Bacteria > Actinomycetota > Actinomycetes > Streptosporangiales > Streptosporangiaceae > Nonomuraea. The sequence goes on along the minus strand of NZ_VJYI01000002.1, from coordinate 760,829 downwards.
CGCACGCGAGCGCGGCGGCGGCTGGTCGCCGCGCTGAGGAGCAGGGGCGTCACGCCGGGGCGGTGGAGCGTCGTCGTACGGCTGCGCGGCCATGGCCCCCGTCTGCTCGTAGGCGGCTTCCGGACGACGCTGCTGCTGCGCCGATCCCCCTGGGGATTCGCCGGTTTGCGGTGGAGAACCTTGGGGCACAGAACGGGATGAGCTGGAGCGACGGCGCCTCCCTGGGCGGGCCGTCCCCTCATTCATGCTGTTACTCACACGTCCTCGCACTGTCGTCGGAACTGAAACGGCGGTTGGGCGTGAGGTCTCTCGCCGCCCTCGGTCTTCACGCTTGGCCGGCGAGGTCAGGCGGTCCGTTCCCGAGGACGTACGAAACCGTCAGGTGATTCCAGGAACAACCTTGGCAGACCTCGACGACGTACACCCGGAACTCATCGTAATCATGGGCCATGGCGGCGAGTTCCGACGCGACCTTTGCCTGACCGGCATGCCGCCCGAGCGCATCGCCGTAGACGTAGGTCACGTTGGTGACGTTCTCCCTCTCGCAGACCGGGCAGAGGCGTTCGGTCGGCTCGCCGAAGTGGCGTGCCGCGCGAAGGAGGTAGGGCTGTGCGTCACAGACTTCGCCGCGCGACGTGCGTCCGGCACGCAGGGAGCGGACCACCGCCCTTTTCGCGAGGCCGTAATCCACCACCCTTCGCTGTGACCACATGAGCGCCAGACTACGGCGTTTCAACGGATCATCCCAACGACTCAGGAAATCCACAGATTGCCGCGATATAGCGACGGGACCTATCCTAGGGATGTATCGGCTCGATACATCGACGCGAGAGGGGGCGGTTCCCATGGCCGGCGGGCAAGGCAGGGTCTTGGAACTGGCCGTGCTCGGGTCGCTGCACGAGCAGCCGCTACACGGCTACGAACTGCGCAAACGGCTCAACGCCCTGCTGGGGATGTTCCGTGCGTTCTCCTACGGATCGCTCTATCCGTGTCTGCGATCGCTTCTGGCCCAAGGGCTCATCGCGGAGGAGCAGCCGGCTCCCACCACGATCGTCGGCGGCAGATCGAAGATCGTTTACAAGCTGACCGCAGAGGGCAAAGAACGGCTGCAGGAGTTGCTGACGCAGGCCGGGCCCTCCGCTTGGGAGGACGAGAGCTTCGGGGTGCACTTCGCGTTCTTCCGGCACACCGAGGCCGAGGTGCGTTTGCGCATACTCGAAGGCCGCCGTAGCCGGCTGGAGGAGCGGCTCGACGCCGTGCGGACGGCGCTGGCGCGCACCCGGGAGCGCCTCGACAGCTACACGCTCGAGCTGCAGCGTCATGGGCTCGAGTCGGTCGAGCGCGAGGTGCGCTGGCTGAACGAGCTGATCGCAACGGAGCGTCGGGCCTCATCAGAGGAGAGGCCCGAAACAGATACCACGTCAACTGATGAGTAAGGGAGCGAGTGCGATGGGTTCGGTTCGCGTGGCCATTGTCGGTGTCGGCAACTGCGCGTCGTCGCTGGTCCAGGGCGTTCACTACTACAAGGACGCCGACCCGGACACACGGGTCCCGGGCCTGATGCACGTGAGGTTCGGCGACTATCACGTCGGCGACGTCGAGTTCGTCGCGGCGTTCGACGTGGACGCCAAGAAGGTCGGCCGCGACCTCTCGGAGGCGATCGTCGCCAGCGAGAACAACACGATCAAGATCTGCGACGTGCCGCCCACAGGGGTGACGGTCCAGCGCGGTCATACCTTCGACGGCTTGGGTGAGTACTACCGGGAGATCATCGAGGAGTCCGACGAGGCACCCGTCGACGTGGTCCAGGTGCTCCGTGACAACGAGGTCGACGTTCTGGTCTCCTACCTTCCCGTCGGCTCAGAGGAGGCCGACCGCTTCTACGCGCAGTGCGCCATCGACGCGGGTGTGGCGTTCGTCAACGCGCTGCCGGTCTTCATCGCCTCCGACCCCGAGTGGGCCCAGAAGTTCACCGACGCCGGGGTGCCGATCGTCGGCGACGACATCAAGTCGCAGGTGGGCGCCACGATCACGCACCGCGTGCTGGCCAAGCTGTTCGAGGACCGCGGGGTGGAGCTGCTGCGCACGTACCAGCTCAACTTCGGCGGCAACATGGACTTCATGAACATGCTGGAGCGTAAGCGGCTCCAGTCCAAGAAGATCTCCAAGACGCAGTCGGTCACCTCGCAGATCCCGCACGAGATGGGCAAGGCCGACGTCCACATCGGGCCGTCGGACCACGTGCCGTGGCTGGACGACCGCAAGTGGGCGTACGTCAGGTTGGAGGGGCGGTCCTTCGGTGACACGCCGCTCAACCTGGAGTACAAGCTCGAGGTGTGGGACTCGCCGAACTCGGCGGGCATCATCATCGACGCCGTCCGGGCCGCCAAGATCGCCCTCGATCGGGGGATCGGCGGGCCGATCCTGTCGGCTTCGTCGTACTTCATGAAGTCGCCGCCCAAGCAGTTCTCGGACGACGAGGCTCGGGAGTACGTCGAGAAGTTCATCAGGGGCGAGGTCGAACGCTGACGCCGGCCTGACCGTACGGCGCCGCACCTGCTGTCTCGGGGTGCGGCGCCTCGCTTTGCCCGTCCGCGTCTCCGCCCCGGCGCGCAGACTGTCGTCACGCGGCCAGCGAGCCGAGAGGCGATGGGGCGGGCTAGAGGCGGGCGGCCGGGGGCAGGGCTTCTGCGGAGGCGGGCGGCCAGGTCAAGGGGTCGGAGCCGAGTTCGGTCAGCAGGGGGACCTGTTCGCGGCACCACGGCGAGATCGCCAGCAGGCCGTTCTGGACTCCCTCGGCGAACTCCTTCCACGGCATCCACCGGGCCTCCCCCACCTCATCCGGGTTAGGCACCACAGGACCGTCCACGGTGACCCGGTAGACGGGGCAGAGCTCGTGCTCGACGATGCCGTTGGCCATGACGGCGCGATAGGAGAAGGCGGGCAGCAACAGGTCGGCGCGCTCGGCGACGATCCCCAGCTCGTACGACAGCCGCCGCAGGACCGCCCGATCCACCGCCTCGCCCGGCAGCGGATGACCGCAGCAGCTGTTGGTCCAGACGCCCGGCCAAGTGATCTTGTGATCGGCCCGCTTGGTGAGCAGCACGCGGCCTTCGTGATCGAAGACATAGCTGGAGAACGCCAGATGGAGCGGGGTCTCACGCCCGTGCACCGAGGTCTTGGGCGCGGTGCCGAGCGCGCGGCCGTCGCGATCGACCAGCACAACGTGTTCCTCATTCGTCACGCTATGAAGCCTACGAGATCATGAGGGCCATTCGGAACATGGGACCCACCTGCTGCAACAACCTGCAAGGGATCCTAGAGGGCTAGGCTGGCGGCGTGTCATTCGTCGCCGACCTCCGCGTGGTCCTGAAGGGCAAGGACTTCCGACGGCTGTTCGGCACGCGGCTGGTCTCCCAGTTCTCCGACGGGATCTTCCAGTTCGGCGTGACCGGATTCGCCTTCTTCAGCCCTGAGAGCCAGACGACCGCGCTGCAGGTGGCCGCCGGGCTGGCGGTGCTGCTGTTGCCGTACAGCGTGCTCGGCCCCTTCGTCGGCGTGTTCATCGACCGCTGGTCGCGCCGCCAGATCCTGGTGGTCGCCCCCATGGTGCGCGGCGCGCTGCTGCTGCTCGCGGCCGGGCTGGTGGCCGCCGACGTGCCCGATCCCGCGTTCTACGCGGCGGCGCTGGCCGTGCTCGGGGTCAACCGGTTCTTCCTGGCCGCGCTCGGCGCGTCGCTGCCGCACGTGGTGCCCGCCGACCGGCTCATGGCGGCCAACGCGGTCACGCCCACGTCGGGCACCGTGGTCACGTTCGTGGGCGCGGGTGTGGGGCTGCTGCTGCGCATGGTGTTCGGCGGCGACGACTTCGGCGTGGCGCTGCTGCTGGTCACCTCGGGGGTGGTGTTCGGGCTGAGCGCGCTGGTCGCGCGCACCATGGACCGTGAGCTGCTCGGCCCCTGGTACGACCCCGAGAGGCCGCAGGCCCGCCAGGCCGTGCGCAACGTGGTCGTCGGTCTCGTGGACGGCGCCAAGCACCTGGTCGGTCACCGCGTCGCGGCCGCCACCATGGGGGCGATGGCCGCGCACCGCTTCTTCTACGGCATGGCCACCGCGCTCGGCATCATCCTCTACCGCTACTACTTCTACGACGGCGACGCCAACGCCGCGCTGGAGGGAGCCAGCCTGCTCGTGGCCACGTCCGGCGTCGGCTACTTCCTGGCGGTGATCGTCACCCCGTACGCGACCGAGCGGTTCTCGATCGAGCGCTGGGTGCCGATCGCGCTGTCCGCGGCCGGGGTGATGACGGCGGCGCTGGCGCTGCCGTTCCAGGAGTGGGGGCTGCCGGTGCTGGGCTTCGTGCTGGGCGTGGCCGGGCAGAGCGTCAAGATCTGCGCCGACACCACGGTCCAGCGCGACGTGGAGGACATTTACCTGGGGCGGGCGTTCTCCCTTTACGACATGCTGTTCAACGGCATGTACGTCCTCGCCGCGGCCCTGTCGGCGGCGATCCTGCCGGCGGACGGGAAGTCATACCTCGCGGTCGTGATCGTCTCCATCGGCTACCCCCTGGCGGCGCTCGCCTACCGGATGATCACCCGCCAAGGTCGTTCGATCTCGCCCACTCCAACAGCGCCTCAGTAGCCGCCTCCTTGCCGATCACGCCCTTGTCGAGCCTCAGGTCGAGCAGGAACTTGTAGGCCCGCCCCACCACCGGCCCCGGCCCGATGCCCAGGATCCGCTGGATCTCGTTGCCGTCGAGCTCCGGCCGGATCTTGGCCAGCTCCTCCTCGTCGGCGAGCCTGGCGATGCGCTCCTCGAGGTGGTCGTAGGTGCGCGACAGCGCGGCCGCCTTGCGCTTGTTGCGGGTGGTGCAGTCGGCCCTGGTCAGCTTGTGGAGCCGGTCGAGCAGGTGCCCGGCGTCGCGGACGTAGCGGCGCACGGCGCTGTCGGTCCACTCACCCGTGCCGTAGCCGTGGAAGCGCAGGTGCAGCTCGACCAGCCGCGCGACGTCGGCCACCACGTCCTTGGGGAACTTCAGCTCGGTCATCCGCTTCTTGGTCATCTGGGCGCCGACCACCTCGTGGTGGTGGAACGACACCCGCCCGCCCGGCTCGTGGCGGCGCGTCTTCGGCTTGCCGATGTCGTGCAGGAGCGCCGCCCAGCGCAGGATCCGGTCCGGCTTGCCGTCCTCCTCCTGCGCGATGGCCTGCTCTAGCACGGTCAGCGTGTGCTCGTAGACGTCCTTGTGCCGGTGGTGCTCGTCGATCTCCAGGCGCAGTTTGGGCAGCTCGGGCAGCACGTGCGCGGCCAGGCCGGTCTCGACCAGGAGTCGCAGCCCCTCGCGGGGGTAGGTGCCGCAGATGAGCTTGTCCAGCTCGTCGCGGATGCGTTCGGCGGAGACGATCTCGATGCGCTCGGCCATCGCGGTCATCGCCGCCACGGCCCCCGAGTCGACGTCGAAGCCGAGCTGGGAGGCGAACCTGGCGGCTCGCAGCATGCGCAGCGGGTCGTCGTCGAAGGAGCGCTCGGGCGTGCCGGGCGTGCGCAACCGCTTGGCGGCCAGGTCGTGGAGCCCGCCGTACGGGTCGACGAACTCGTGGGCCGGCAGGCGCACCGCCATGGCGTTGACCGCGAAGTCGCGCCGCTCCAGGTCGGCCTCCAGCGTCTCGCCGTACATGACCTCGGGCTTGCGGGACTTCGGGTCGTACGACTCGCTGCGGTACGTCGTGATCTCGATCAGCCAGCTGCCCTTGCGCAGGCCCACCGTGCCGAAGTCGATGCCGATCGTCCACACGGCGTCGGCCCAGTCACGCACGATGTCGAGCACACGCTGGGGGCGGGCGTCGGTGGTCAGGTCGAGATCGTTGCCGCTGCGGCCGAGCAGGATGTCGCGCACAGGACCGCCGACGAGGGCCAGCTCATGGCCCTGGGCGACGAAAAGGCGGCCGAGCTCGTCGGCCACCGGGGCGATCTTGCGGAACAGGTCGGTCATGGCCTGCTGCTGGCTTTCGGTCAGAGTTGAGTCGGACAAACCGGGTCGGGTCCTTCGTGGGCTTTAACTTCCGGAACATATCCCCCGAGCCACACCGGGTCCGGGTTACCTTCGGTCAAGGGACCGTCGGGGGCCATGGCATCGAGGCTAGGAGGTCTATATGAAGGACGCCCTCGCGATCCACCGCTGGCTCCTCGCACACCAGGTCCATCATGAGATCGTACGCCTTCCGCGCCCCATGACATGCGCGGACGAACTACCCGAGACGCTCCCCGCGGCGCCCGAAAGGTGCTTGATGGTCACGGTTTTCGAGGTCGCCACCAGGGTCGGGGGCGAGGCCGTCGTCGCGGTCGCCTCCTCGGTGGCGAATCCCCCGCGACCAGGAGCCGTAGGTGGTCTGCTCGGCGCGCGCCAGGTCCGGCCGGCCCCGGCCCACGTCGTCAACGCGGCGACCGACTACGCCGACGGGCTGGTCTGCCCGCTGCTGCTGCCCGAATCGCTGCCGATGCTCATCGACGACCGGCTGCGTGCCGACACGGACGCGGTCTTCACCGCCACCGGCGAACGCCACACAGCCCTCAGCATTCGTGCGCTCGACCTGCTGACACTCCTGCCAGGCAAGATGGTGGACCTACGCAGCCCGCGGCCCAGAGGATCACGTGAGGCGGTCGCGGGGCGGCACTGAACCCGTACCATTGCGGGCGTGCGTCGTCGTACTCGAGCCCGGGCATCCGCGTGATCCGTAAGACCGCGCTGCTCGTCGTGCTGTCCTCCGCGTTGCTCGCCCCATTGATGGCGGCGACGCCGGGCACGGCTGCCGTGGAGGCGAGCAGGCAGAGCCTCACGGTGTCGATCGCGTCGATCACGCCGGACGTGCCCGACAGCCAGACCGATGAGATCAAGTTCGCCGGCACGCTCCGCAACGACACCGGCGCGCCCCTGTCCGGCCTGCGGGTACGCCTGCGCTATACGGCGCAGCCGTTCACCGACCGCCTGAAGATGGCGGCCTACGCGACCGACCAGAACCCCGCGACGCTGCCCGGCAGTGCCTCGTTCAACTCCGCGATGGACATCCCGGTGCTGGCCGCCGGCCAGCAGGTGCGCTGGGAGTTCACCGCGACGCCTGTGCAGCTCGGATACCGGAGCTTCGGGGTCTATCCGATCGCCGTCGACGTCGCCCAGAACAGCATCCCGATGGCCCAGGTGACACCGCAGCGGACTTACCTGACGTACGCTCCGCCGACGGTGCCGAAGATGCCGCGCAACCAACTGGCCATCGCCCTGCCCGTCATCGACCAGCCGCACCGGGCGACCGACGTCGACCCGAACTCCAACGAGCCGCTGTTCGTGGACGACAAACTGAGCCAGTCGATCACCGGCAAGGGTCGCCTGGCCGACATCGCCCGCATCGCCCAGGTCGCGCCCAGCAGCGTCACCTGGTTCGTCGATCCCTCGGTGCTCGACGACGTCAACGCGATGAGCAAGGACTACCGCGTCAAGACCAAGGACGGCGAGGAACGCAAGCCCGCCAACGCCGCGGCCGGGCAGTGGCTGCAGACCATGCGCACCGCGCTGGCCCCCGCGAAGGTGGTCGCGGTCCCGTACGCCGATCCCGACGTGGCCGCCCTCGCTCACCAGGGGCTGGACGACCAGACCAACCGGGCGATCCAGCTGAGCGGCCAGCGGGCCAGGGCGCTGCTCAAACCCGACGTGAAGACCACGATCAACTGGCCGCCCGCGGGCCTGCTCGACCCCGACGCGCTCGACCTGCTCTCGGTCAGCGACGAGAAGGTCGACAGGGTCCTGCTCAACTCCACCAACCTGCCGCCGCAGCCGGCCGTCACGTTCACGCCCGACGCCGCCTCGACGCTCGACTCGGTCAACGGCCCGGTCACCGCGCTGGTCGCCGACGCCGAGCTGAGCCGCCTGTTCGAGCCGAGCGGCCCCACGTCCGTGCTGCTCAGCAGGCAGCGCTTCATCGCCGAGACCGCGATGATCGCCTCGGAGCCCGGCCAGACCCGGCCGCGATCGCTGGTCGTCGCCCCGTCGCGGCGGTGGGACCCCAACCCGACGCTCGTCGCCGGCCTGCTGAAGACGGCCGACCGCCTGCCGTGGCTGCGACTGACCACGCTCGAATCCATCAAGCCGGGCAAGGCGTCGGTGCCCCGCGCCGGTCTGACGTACACCGAGCAGGACCGCAAGGAAGAGCTGAGCGCCAAATACCTGACGCCGGTCAAGGAGGTCGCGCTGCAGGCGCAGCTGACGGCCCTGGTCACGAAGACCAGGACGCAGTCGGCGTTCGACGCGGCGGTGCTCCGGCTCACCTCGTCGGCCTGGCGCAACAGCACGCGGATGGGCCGTGCGGCGACCAAGCTGGTGAGCGGCGCGGTCGACGAGCGGATCAAGAGAGTCGAGATCACCGGCACGGGCCCAGACCGGCTCCGCACCCTGGCCGGCAGCAACGGTGTCGTGCCCATCAGCGTGAAGAACGAGCTGGGCGCCGAGATCGCGATCTACATCGACGTCAAGTCCAACAACCAGAAGCTGCTGCAGGTCGACTTCCATCAACAGAAGCCGCTCACCATCGGCGCCGGGCAGAGCGGCACGGTGCAGGTGGAGATGAAGGCCGTGCCCGGCACCAGCGGCGACGCGACGGTGACCGTCCAGCTCAGGACGGCCGACGGCCAGCCGTACGGCAAGCCGCAGAGGCTGACCATCCGGACCACGGGCTACACCGGCATCGCCTCGGTGATCGTGGGGGCGGCGCTCACCGTGATGCTCGCCGCCGTGGTGATGCGGGTGCTGCGGCGCAGGTCTGAGCGGAAGCTCGCGCGGGTCGCGAAGAACCGGGAGAGTGAGACCGTATGAGCCGCATGTTGCGGGCCAGCGCCATCATGGCGGCGGGCACGATGGTGTCCAGGGTCACCGGGTTCGTGCGGACCATGGTGCTGGCGTACGCCATCGGCACGGCGGCGCTGGGCGACGCCTACAACGCGGCGTACGCGATCCCGTACAGCATCCTCGACCTGCTGCTCCTGGGCGTGCTGAGCAGCGTCGTGGTGCCGATGATCGTCCGGGCGCAGCAGCACGACGCCGACGGCGGACGGGCCTACGAGCAACGGCTGCTCACGGTGGCCGCGGTCGGGCTCGTGGGCGTGGCGGTGATCTCCGTGTTCGCCGCGCCGCTGCTCATCGACCTCTACACCGACTGGGCGCCGGGCAGCAGGAAATACGAGGTCGCGGTCACGCTGGCCCGCTTCATCCTGCCGCAACTGGCCTTCTTCGGCGTGGGCGCGGTGGCGGGCGCCATCCTCAACACCCGCGACCGCTACGGCGCTCCCATGTGGGCGCCGGTGCTCAACAACATGGTCGTCATCTGCGTGTTCCTGGTCTACGCCGTGATGACCCGGCCCTACGGCGGCGACATCGACCTGGTGAGCGACGGCGAGCTGGCGCTGCTCGGCCTGGGCACCACGGCCGGCATCGTGGCGCAGGCCACCGTGCTGATCATCGCGCTGCGACGTGTCGGGTTCTCCTTCGTGCCCCGCTTCGACGTGTGGAACGCCCGGCTGGGCGAGATGGCCAAGGCCGGCGTCTGGACGATCGGCTACGTGATCGTCACGCAGCTCGGCTTCATGCTGACCACCAACCTGTCCAGCGCGGCGGGCGACGCGGTCGAGGGCCACGGCATCACTCCGTACACGCTGGCGTTCCAGCTCTTCCAGCTTCCGTACGGCGTCATCGGCGTCTCGGTGATCACGGCCATGTTGCCGCGGATGAGCCGGGCCGTCAGCGAAGGCCGCCTCGGCGACGTGCGCAGCGAGTTCGGTTCGAACGTGCGGCTGATCTGCGCGCTCATGATCCCGGTGTCGCTGCTGCTCATGGTGCTCGGACCGGCGATCACCGTGCCCATTTACGGTCACGGCGTCAACAGCGTGGCCGACGCCGTCTACATCGGCAACGTGCTGCAGGTCTACGGGCTGGCGCTGGTGCCGTTCTCGGTGTTCCAGCTGCTGCTGCGGGTTTTCTACAGTTTCGGCGACACCCGTACGCCGGTCTTCGTCGGCGCGGGCACGACGGCGGTCAACGCCGCCCTGATGGTGCTGTTCTACGCGCTGCTGCCGGCCGCTTACGCGGTGATGGGGCTGGCCCTGGCGTACGCGATCGCGTACGGGCTCGGCGCCGTCCTGGCCTGGTGGCTGGCCAGCCGCCGGGTGCAGGGGCTCGGCGGGTGGACCATCGGCATGGGGCTGACCAGGATGTACCTCGCCTCGCTGCCCACGGCCGTGCTCGCGTTGGCCGCGGTCTGGGTGGTCACGCAGATCTTCGGCGGCCTCGGTTTCGTAAATTCACTGATCGTTCTGGCCGTCGGCGGAGGGCTCGGCATGCTGCTGTACCTCGGCGTGGCACACAGAATGCGCATACCGGAGGTCAACTCAATCGTTGGGATGGTCGCGAGACGGGTAGGTCGGTAAAGAAACTCGGCACTACGATGGAGTCCGACACGCGCGAATGGAAGCAGGAGGGGCGTGGGCGGATCCACCCGGCATAGCGTGCCTTCGTGGGACACGGCCACGCAGGTGAGTCGAGTCATGAGCACGCCCGATCGGCCAAGCGGAGAGAGCCTGTGAGCACGTCGGCCGTCGAACCCGGCACCCGTCTCGCCGAGCGCTTCCGGCTCGAGGACCGCGTCAGCGAGTCCGACGGCGCGACCTTGTGGAAGGCCATCGACGAGATCCTGGCCCGTCCGGTGGCCGTGCACACCTTCTCGCCCGACTTCCCCCGCGTCCACGAGGTGGTCACGGCCGCCCGCGCCGCGAGCAGACTCACCGACCCGCGTCTGACCCAGGTGTTCGACGCTGCCGAGGACGACAAGCACGCCTATGTCGTCAGCGAGTGGGTCACCGGCGAGACGCTCACCGACCTGCTCGCCTCGGGGCCGCTGGAGCCCGAGCGCGCGGCCGGGCTGGTCGCCGAGGCCGCTGAGGCGCTCGCGCACGCCCACCAGTCGCAGCTCTACCACCTGTGCCTGCGTCCTTCCCACCTGGTGTGGACCACCGGAAACACCGTCAAGGTGCTCGGCGTCGCGGTCGACGCCGCGATGTACGGCCTCACCACCGACCAGCCGGCGCTCGACGACGCCGAAGGGCTGGGCCGGCTGCTGTACGCCGGTCTGACCGGCCACTGGCCGGGCGACGAGGAGGAGGGCGGCCTGCCCGCCGCCCCCATGACCGACGGCCACTTCTGCACTCCCCGGCAGGTCACCGCCGGGGTGCCCGGCTACCTCGACACGGTGACGGTCCGGGCGTGCCTCCCCGAGGCCCGCAGGGGCCAGGGCGCGCTGTCCAGCCCGTCCGAGGTCGCCGAGTCGCTGGCCGACGTGGCCAGGCCCATGCCCATCCCGATCGCCTACCCCTCGACGCCCGCGGTGGCCTCCGCCTCGCACACCGAGGGCCTCGACATCGCCCACCGCCAGCCGCTCACCATCCCCCCGCGGCCGCCGGCGCCGCGGCGCCCGCCGAGCGGCGGCAGCACGCTCAACAGGGTGCTGATGACGTTGGTGGTGCTGCTCGTCATCGCCGCGGTCGGCGTCGGCGCCTGGACGGTCGGCCGCAGTCTGGGCAGCCCGACTGACCGCGAGACCAAGAGCGCCAGCCCGAGAGCCTCCGCCTCCGCCTCGACGCCCGTCCAGGCGATCAAGCCGGAGAAGGCCACCGGGTTCGACCCGCTGGGCGACAACGACGAGAAGCCGGAGAAGGCCGGGCTGGCCATCGACGGCAAGCCCAGCACGTTCTGGGAGACCGAGGGCTACACCAGTGCCGAGCTGGGCAACCTCAAGAAGGGCGTAGGCCTGCTGCTGGACATGGGCAAGTCCGTCCAGATCAGCGACGTGGTGGCTACGCTGTCCGATGCGGGGGGCGCGACCGTCGAGCTCAAGGTGGGCGACTCTGCCGATCTCGACTCTCTGAAGACGGTGGCGACCGCCAAGAACGCGGCCGGTAAGACCACGTTGAAGCCTGCTCAGGCGGCGACCGGACAGTACGTTTTGATCTGGTTTACGCGTCTTCCGGCGGATGCGGGCGAGTTTCATGGCACCATCTATGAAGTAGTGGTGCACTCCCCCGGATCGGCATAATCAGGAATCTCTCTTGTGAACTCCCCACCCGAGACACCCTCAGCAGCGGAGCGGCCGGCGATCACAGACGCCGAGCTGCTGACCGCGCACATCGACGGGGATCCTCACGCCTTCAGCGAAATCGTCAAGAGGCACCGCGATCGCATGTGGGCGGTCGCCCTGCGGACGCTCGGTGACCCTGACGAGGCCGCCGACGCCGTGCAGGACGCCTTCGTCTCCGCATACCGCAAAGCCGCCACGTTTCGCGGCGAGGCGGCCGTCACGACCTGGCTGCACCGGATCGTGGTCAACGCCTGCCTCGACCGGATGCGCCGCAAGTCCGTCCGGCCTGTGGCCGACGACGAGCTCATCGAGGCCGCGGAACGCGAGACCCCACTGCCCGACCAGACCGTCGAGCGTGAGGTCTCGATGGAGGTTTCGGCCGCGCTCAAACTCCTGCCCGCCGACCAGCGGGCTGCCCTGGTTCTGGTCGACATGATGGGATATTCGGTCGAAGACGCAGCTCAGGTGCTCGAGGTTCCCAGTGGCACCGTGAAGAGCCGGTGCGCGCGGGGGCGCGCGAAACTTGCCCCAATTCTTTCGCATCTGCGGAACCGAACAGACCTCAATCGCGTCTCATCCGCGAAGGGAGCAGAACTTCGTGACGGGTGATACGCACTACGATCTGGACACCCTGGCCGATTTGGCCGAGGGTCTCCTGGATGTCGCCACGGCGCGCCAGGTCCGCGAGCATCTCGCGGTCTGCGACCCCTGCGGGGAGCTACTGGCGGATCTGGCGGCGGTTCGCGAGGTGCTCGCGGCGACCCCCACACCGGCCATGCCGATGGGCGTCGCACTACGCATCGACAAGGCCCTGGCGGCCGAGGCGGGGTCTCGGCGCGGAGGCGTCGGCCTCGCGGAAGCACCTGACTGGGACGAGCTCATGCGGGACGCCCCGTGGGAGCGGCCGAATCAGGCGCCCGAGCCCGCGCGTTCGGCGGCCGGCTCCGAGGAGGTCGCCCCCGAGCCCGTGCGCCTAGGGGTGGTCTCCGATGACGGCACCGTCGTCCCCGCCAAGCGCAGAGCGTCCAGGGGGCGCCGATGGGCGTTGCCCGCGGTCGCGGCCGCGGCGGCAGCCGCTGTGGTCGGCACGGCCGTGGTCTCGACAAATCTGCTCGCCTCGGGCGGAGACGGCGCCAGCGCGCCGCAGGTGGTCGCGCAGCCGTCGACCGAGCCGACCAAGAGCCTGCAGAAGGCCGAGGTCAGGGCGTACACGATGACGGACAGCGGCTACAACTACAGCGACAACGTGTTGAAGCAGCCGCTGGAGAGCCTCTTCGGCCCGATGCCGGCGCTGGGCGGCGACGACGCGAGCGCCGACAAGGTCGCCGAGTGCGCCGACAAGGTCAGCCAGCGCAGCGGTCTCGACGTCTTCACGGTCGACCAGGGGCAATACAACGGCTCAGAGGCCCTCATCGTCGCCTCGTGGAAGAACCAGGCGGCCAAGAAGGTCCGCATCGACATCGTCGACCCGTTCAACTGCAAGAACCTGCGTAAGCCCACCCTGGGCCGCTGGTAGCGAAACCTCTCGTCAGAGCCCGCTTCGGCGGGCTCTTTCGTTTGCCCCCGCCTTCCGCGGTTTCGTTATGCGTCAGCGTTGTGGGTAGGGCGGGGAATCAGGGCGGCCTAGGATCTGTTGTCGCCGGTGCAACAGCAGACGAGGAAGGCGTGGAGCGTTGAGCGACGTTCGTAACGTGATCATCATTGGGTCCGGCCCAGCTGGCTACACCGCGGCCGTCTACTCCGCGCGCGCCGAGCTCAAGCCGCTGGTGTTCGAGGGCTCCGTCACCGCCGGCGGCGCGCTGATGAACACCACCGACGTGGAGAACTTCCCGGGATTCCCGGACGGCATCATGGGTCCCGACCTCATGGACAACCTGCGCAAGCAGGCCGAGAGGTTCGGCGCCGAGCTGGTCGCGGACGACGTCGTCGAGGTCGACCTGGAGGCCAACCCCAAGGTCGTCAAGACGCACACCGAGACCTACTACGCCAAGTCCGTCATCCTGGCCATGGGTTCCGGCTACCGCGAGCTCGGCCTGGAGAACGAGAAGCGGCTGTCCGGCCACGGCGTCTCCTGGTGTGCGACCTGTGACGGGTTCTTCTTCCGCAACAAGGACATCGTGGTCGTCGGCGGCGGCGACACGGCGATGGAGGAGGCCACGTTCCTGACCCGGTTCGGGCGCATGGTAACAGTGGTCCACCGCCGCGACACGCTGCGGGCCAGCAAGATCATGCAGGAGCGGGCGTTCGCCAACGAGAAGATCCGCTTCGTCTGGGACTCCGAGGTCGTGGACGTGCTCGGCGACACCAAGGTCGAGGCCGTGAAGCTGCGCAACCTCAAGACCGGTGAGGAGTGCGAGCTCGCCACCGACGCGTTGTTCCTCGCCATCGGTCACGATCCGCGTACGGAGCTGGTCAAGGGCCAGATCGACCTGGACGAGAACGGCTACATCAAGGTGGCCGCCCCCACCACCGCGACCAACATCCCCGGCGTGTTCGCCGCGGGCGACGTCGTCGACCACATCTACCGCCAGGCCATCACCGCGGCCGGCACCGGCTGCGCCGCCTCGCTCGACTCCGAGCGCTGGCTGGCCAACAACGAGAAGTAAGGAGCGCACCGTGAAGGCTGTCACCGACGCCACTTTCGAAGCCGAGGTACTCAAGAGCGACAAGCCCGTGCTGGTCGACTTCTGGGCGGAGTGGTGCGGCCCGTGCCGTCAGGTCGCGCCCATCCTCCAGGAGATCGCCAACGAGCACGGCGACAAGCTGGAGATCGTCAAGCTCAACATCGACGAGAACCCCGAGGTTCCGCGCCAGTACGGCGTGCTCCAGATCCCCACGATGAACGTCTACAAGGGTGGCGAGGTCGTGAAGCAGATCATCGGCGCCAAGCCGAAGGCCATGCTGCTTCGTGAGCTCGAGGGCATCATCTAGGTCGTCTCTCGCGGCGCGCTTCGCCGGAAAGAGCCCCTCGCGGTTTCGCGGGGGGCTCTCGCGTGCGGCCCTCAGGCGCTCTCAGACGGGGCGTAGCGCCCGTTCTGGACTCATGGAGCCCAGGAGCCGCTCCAGGGCCACCTCGACGTCCTCACGCCACGAGATGGCTGTCTTCAGTTCCAGTCGGAGCCGCGGGAAGCGCAAATGCGGACGAACCGTCTTAAACCCCACAGAAAGCAAGTATTCCGCCGGAACTACGCAGCGAGGCTCTTCCCACTTGAGATCTCCGAAAGCTTCAATGGCTTTCACCCCACGCCGCGTCAGATCCTTGGCGACCCCCTGGATCAGCATCCGTCCCAGCCCGCCACCGGCGAACTCGGGAATGATGTGCGCGGTCATCAGCAACACGGCGTCAGCGCTGACCGGCGACGTGGGGAAGGCCACCGAGCGCGGGCTGTAGAGCGGCGGGCTGTACAACACGAACCCCGCCGGCACCCCGTCGACATAGGCGATTTTCCCGCAGCTCCCCCATTCCAGCAGCGTGGCGGAGATCCAGGCTTCCTTCTCCAGCTCCGGGTCGCCCGACTCCACCGCACGCTCCCCGCTGACGGGGTCGAGCTCCCAGAACACGCACCGCCGGCAGCGGCGCGGCAGATCTTCAAGATTGTCCAGGGTTATGTTGACAAGCCGGCGCGACAACTACGGCCCCTATCGTTGACCCGGAAAAGCGCGCGAAAACCGCGTCCACAGGTGGCATCGTAGCCCAGTGAAGAAGACGTCAGCGGACACCACGACGGTCGAGGGCGGTCACGTGCGACATGTCCGTCTGGCGTAATCTGGTATTTCCGCCCCGTATGACACACCTAGGAGGTGGGCCGTGACAGAAGAGCTGGATCACGGTCAGACACCCGCGACCCAAGGGTCGCGTATCGACGCCTACGTCGATCGGTACGCCGCGCGAGCTGCCGGGATGGTCGCCTCCGAGATCCGAGCTCTTTTCGCCGTCGCGTCGAGGCCCGAGGTGGTCTCGCTCGCGGGCGGCATGCCGTACGTCACAGCTCTCCCCCTCGACATGGTCGGCGAGCTCGTCTCCGACCTCGTCACCAGGCGCGGCCCCGTCGCGCTGCAGTACGGTTCCGGCCAGGGTGACCCGCACCTGCGCGAGCAGATCTGCGAGGTCATGCGGCTGGAGGGGATCCAGGCCGGGGCGAACGACGTGGTCGTCACCGTGGGTTCGCAGCAGGCGCTCGACCTCATCACCCGCATCTTCATCGATCCGGGCGACGTGGTGCTCGCCGAGGGCCCCTCGTACGTGGGGGCGCTGGGCACGTTCGCCGCCTATCAGGCCAAAGTCGTCCACATCGCCATGGACGATCAGGGCATCGTGCCCGAATCTCTGGCCCAGACCATCTACGCCCTGCAGACGGCCGGGACGCCCATCAAGTTCCTCTACACGATCCCGACCTTCCAGAACCCCGCCGGCGTCACGCTGAACATCGCCCGCCGGCAGCAGGTGCTCGACATCTGCCAGCGCGCCGGGGTCCTGATCATCGAGGACAACCCGTACGGACTGCTCGGCTTCGACGGGGAGCCCATGCGCGCGCTGCGCGCCGACAACCCCGACGGCGTGGTCTACTTGGGGTCGTTCTCCAAGACGCTCGCCCCCGGCTTCCGCGTCGGCTGGGCGCTCGCCCCGCACGCCATCCGCGAGAAGCTCGTTCTCGCGATGGAGTCCGCCGTGCTGTCGCACTCCTCGTTCACTCAGCTGGCCGTGGGCGCCTATCTGGCCACGCAGCCATGGCAGGAGCAGATCAAAACGTTCCGGGAGCTCTACCGAGAGCGACGCGACGCGCTCCTGGACGCCCTCGACGCCCTCATGCCGCCCGAGGTCACGTGGACCCGGCCCGGCGGCGGCTTCTTCGTCTGGGCCACCCTTCCCGAGGGGCTCGACTCGAAGGCCATCCTGCCGCGGGCGGTGGCCGAGCGGGTGGCGTTCGTGCCCGGAACGGGGTTCTACTCGGACGGGAGCGGGGCCCGGCACATGCGGCTGTCGTACTGCTTCCCCGAGCCGGATCGCATCCGGGAGGGCGTGCGACGGCTCGCCGGAGTGATCGAGCAGGAGATGCGGCTGCGCGACACGTTCGGGACCGGGTCGGTACGCGAACACCCCGGCGTGGACACTCCGGGGCCGGACCTGGCCTAGCGCCCGCGCATTCGCCGCCGGGGCCGGCATCGCCATGCGGGCGACGCCGGCCCCGCGCGCGTCCGGTCCTCCCGATGGAGCTCCTGGATAAAACACCAGATCGGCTCCTGGAGCCTCGGCACGCGGGAGAATCGTGGGAGAAGCACCTCACGTACACCATTCGCCCCTGGCGCCGGTACGGTTGGACAGCGTGCGATCAGCGGAGGAGATGTGATGAGCGATCTGGGCCACGTGCTGGTGCTGGCCGGAGGCCTCTCCTATGAGCGGGAAGTGTCTCTGCGCTCGGGTCGCCGAGTCAGCGAAGTGCTGCGCGCGGCGGGCATCGACGTGGAGACGCGCGACACCGACGCCTCCCTCGTGCCCTCCATCCTCGCCGACCCGCCGGACGCCGTGTTCGTGACCCTGCACGGCGGCGCGGGCGAGGACGGCGCGATCCGCTCCGTGCTCGAGCTCCTCAACGTGCCATACGTGGGCGCCGACCCGGACGCCTGCCGGGTGGCCTTCGACAAGCCCACCGCCAAGGCCGTCGTCCGCTCCGTCGGTCTCCACACACCGGAGTCGGTCACGCTGCCGAAGGAGACCTTCCACGACCTCGGCGCCACGGTGGTGCTCGGCCGCATCGTGGAGCGGCTCGGCCTGCCCCTCTTCGTCAAGCCCGCCAGGGGCGGCTCGGCGCTGGGCGCGTCGATCGTACGCACGGCCGAGGAGCTGCCCGCCGCGATGGTCGGCTGCTTCGCCTACGGCGACACCGCACTCATCGAACGGTACGTCGAGGGTGTGGAGGTGGCGGTCTCGGTCGTGGACCTCGGCAACGGCCCGATCGCACTGCCGGCCGTGGAGATCGTCCCGGACGAGG
Organism: Nonomuraea sp. SYSU D8015; assembly: GCF_008065375.1. Classification (GTDB taxonomy): domain Bacteria; phylum Actinomycetota; class Actinomycetes; order Streptosporangiales; family Streptosporangiaceae; genus Nonomuraea. Next base: position 742,666 of record NZ_VJYI01000002.1, on the reverse strand, counting down.
GCGTGTACGACTACGCGGCCCGCTACACGGCCGGGCACACCGAGTTCTTCGCCCCGGCCCGCCTGTCCGCCCCGGCTGCCGCCGCGTGCGCCGAAACGGCGGTGACCGCCCACAACGCTCTCGGGCTGCGTGACATCTCGCGTACGGATCTGATCGTGGACGCCGCGGGCGTGCCCCACTTCCTGGAGGTCAATGTGGCCCCCGGAATGACGGAAACCTCGCTGCTGCCGATGGCCGCCGAAGCCGCCGGCCAGGACCTGGGCGACCTCTGCCGCACTCTCCTCCAAATCGCCGCCACCCGCCCCCGCGCCTGAGCCCTCGCCTGGAGCCTCACCCACCTCCACGCCGGCAACCACCACCGGGCCCCGCCCACATCCCCCACCCACAGTCCAAGCCCGCCCACATCCCCCACACCCAAACCCCAAGCCCGCCCACATGGCTCACAGCCACCACGCACCGCCGACTGATACGCGACGCCCATTTCCCCGCCTCGGTCCACAGCCACCACCGGCAGCCCGGCTAGCCACGCCAACGGCCGGCTCTCAACAAACTCAAGGCCCCACTGCCACCACAGTCACCGCAACCAAACCCGCAGCCGCCACACCACTCCGCGCTCCCAGCCACACCCACCGGCCCCACTTTCGCCACCTTCAGGGCCACCGCTTCGCGGGCTCACCACCGCACGGCCACACCACTCCCCCTGCCACCGGTCAGTTTCTGATCGGCTCCTCTCGACGGCTCATGGCGAATGTGATGGGCAACCGGACGATCCACAGCACCGACCTCAACGCCACACCCAGTGCGGGCTTCAACGCCACACCCACGGCGAACCTCAACGCCACATCCGGTGCGGACCTCGACGCGTCACACCTTCCAGTGCTGGACCCCAATGCCACGCCGAGGCGCACCACCAGCGCCGGACCGCGAGCGGGAAATCGCGAGCGGCGGGTGGAGACAGACCCTGTGGAGCTGTGGGGCAGTGGGACTGCGGGGCTGCGGGGCTGTGGGCATCCGCGCGCCGCTCGTGCTCGGCGGCGGCCGAACCACTGCCTGTCTTCCCCACCAACCGCCCGTCCGAGAAAGCCGCGCCCGGCCCCCTACGCTCAACGGACCGACACCCTCCGCCCCACTCCGGGACCCGGTACGGTCGCCTCCTCCCGCCAGTACACCGCCGGCTCCCTCAGCGGGAAGCTCATAGACACTCCGCCGGCCTACGCCACGGGTTGCCCATGGAGCCATGGAGCGGCGCGGACGTTGCCTCCGCAGGCGCCTCACCCACCCTGAGACCACAGTCGGCGGCATGGCGGCCACCCCACACGTCCGGGCGGCCGACGGACTGGTTCACTCCACGAGCAACCACCGGTCGTGACTAGCCTTACGGTGTGCTGATCGATTCGACCTACCCCAAAAGTTTCGCCAGCGACAACCACGCGGGCGTACACCCGGACATCCTCGACGCCATCGCGGCCGCCAACCACGGAGACGCGCCGGCCTACGGAGACGACAGCTGGACCGCGACCTTCGAAGGCAAGATCAAAGAGGTGTTCGGCCCAGGGGCGGAGGGCTTCGCGGTACTCAACGGAGCGGGCGCCAACATGGTGGGCCTTGCGCTCATGCTCGGCCGCTACGACGCCATCGTCTGTGCCGACAGCGCCCACATCGCCACCCACGAGGCAGGGGCGGCGGAGCGCCTGCTCGGCGTGAAGCTGATGACGGTGCCCACCGAGCACGGCAAGCTCCACCCGGACGACATCAGGGCGCGTGTCGGTGGCATCGGCAACCCACACGAATCGCAGCCGACGGTCGTCTCCATCTCGCAAGCCACAGAACTCGGCACCTGCTACTCCCCCGACGAGATCGCGGCGCTCGCAGAGGCGGCGCACTCGGCCGGCCTACGGCTTCACATGGACGGCGCCCGACTCGCCAACGCTGCGGCGTACTTCGACTGCGACCTGAAGACCATCACCACGGACGCCGGGGTCGACGTGTTCAGCTTCGGCGGCACCAAGAACGGCGCACTCGCCGCCGAGGCCGTGGTGGTCTCCGATCCCTCCCTGACCGACGCGGTCCCTTTCCTCCGGCGGCAGTCTCTTCAACTCGCCTCGAAGATGCGCTTCATCTCGGCCCAGCTTTCCGCTCTACTGACGGACGACCTCTGGCGCCGGAACGCGGCGCACGCCAACCAGATGGCCGCCCGCTTGGCGGACGGGATCGCAGACATCGCCGGCGTGTCCCTGGCCCAGCCCGTCCAGTCCAATGCCGTCTTCGCCACTCTCCCGCCCGCCGTCGCGAAGACTCTCCTCCGCCGCTACCTGTTCCACCACTGGGACGAGTCGGCCGGCGTTGTCCGCTGGATGACCGCCTTCGACACGGCACCTGAACACGTAGACGACTTCCTCGACGACCTCCGCAAAGCCGCCGCCTCCGCGTAGCCCTGTTTCACGTGAAACACGTCGCCCGGAGCTACAGCGGGTTCCGCGTCAGCGCGCCGCCAACGCCCGTTGTTTCACGTGAAACCGCGACAACCCGAGGGGTATTCACGGCGGCGACCGTGGCTGCGTGCACGGGCGTCGCGCCAGGGTGCCCGGGTGGCCGCTCAGCGGAACCAGTTACCGACAGCCCACCCGAATCAACAAGGCGGTGTTTCACGTGAAACACCGCCGGCGCCGAGTAGGAGGCATGCAACCAGACGGCGCCTAGGGGGTCTTGCATCACGCCGACACAGCTAGGCCAGCACGTGGATCCTCCAGGGAGGCTGCGCTCCCATGAGGCCACAGCCCGCCCTTCGTCCCGCGCCCCACACCCGTGACAGCATGAACCCACGACCTCCGACGCCGGCGCAGCGCTCCCCTTGCCACCGTGCCTGTAGCGCAGGGCGTCCCGAGCATGGGGCGCCCCAAGCAGGCGATGCCCAGATCACGCAATGCCCGGAGCACGGCGAAGCTCGCGGCTGATATGCCTGAGCGCCCCGCAGCCTATGTCGTGGTGTTCCCCTGACATGGCGGGCCCGTGACATGGCGGGCCGGTGACACGGCGGGCCCGCGACACGGTGAGCCCGCGACACGACAGGCGTGTGCATCGGTCAGCCTGCGCGGTGGTTATCCTGTGCGGCGGTGAGCTACCGGGCGTGGGCCATCCCGGGAGGTGTCCCTGTAACGGTGGCACCTGCCGAGCAGTCCCCGTGGCAGCAGGAGCGCAGTAGAGCCGCGTAGACGGATGAACGTGATGGCGTGGTCGTTGGCTTGGGGGAACAGGTCGAGCAGAGCTTGATGGCGAGCCGAGTGGAGGCTGGGAGGCAGACCGAGCGGAGGCCCGGAGGGAGACCGAGTGAGGGCCTGGGGGTAGACCGAGCGGCGTGTTTCACGTGAAACCGTGAAGTCGTGGTGCGGTCAGTCCTCCGCCTCACGCATTGCTCGCACCGCCTCCGGTGCCATGGTGCCGATGATCCGCTCGAGGTCGTCGATCGTGGCGAACTCCACGACGATGCGCCCCTTGCGACGGCCAAGGTCGACCTTCACTTTCGTTTCGAAGTGATCCGAGAGGCGGTCGGCCAAATGGGTCAGGCCGGGTGCCGTGGGCTTGGCCGGCTGGCGTTCGCGGGTCGGCTTCTTGGCAGCCTTGGCGCTGCCCATGGCGACGATCTCCTCCACGGCCCGGACTGAGAGGAGCTCCGCCACGATCCGCTTGGCCAACTGGATCTGCTCCTCGGCGGAGCTGAGGCCGAGGAGGGCTCGGGCGTGGCCGGCGCTGATGATGCCGGCGGCCACCTTGCTCTGGACTTCAGGCGGGAGGTTCAGGAGACGGAGAGTATTGGTGATGTGGGAGCGGGATCGCCCTACCTTCTGCGCCAACTGCTCATGCGTCGCCTGAAAGTCGTCGAGCAGTTGCTGATAGGCCGCCGCCTCCTCCAGGGCGTTCAGCTGTTCGCGCTGAAGGTTTTCGATCAGCGCGTCACGGAGGAGATCAGTGTCCTGCGTGTTGCGGACGATGGCGGGCACAGGATCCAAGCCGACCTGCTGGCACGCACGCCAGCGCCGCTCCCCCATGATCAGTTCGTATTGGCCACCGCCGACCGGCCGGACCACGATCGGCTGCAGCAGCCCCACCTCACGGATGGACGCGGCGAGTTCCTGGAGCCGGTCCTCGTCGAAGATCTCGCGCGGCTGACGCGGGTTCGGAACAATCGCCTTGAGGGCGACCTCCTTGAAGTACGCTCCCGCAATCGGCTTCGGGCCGGCCTCACCCGTCGCTCCATTGGCCGGGGTCGCCACCGTCCCCGTGCCGTCAACGATAGGACCGGTCGGGATGAGCGCCCCGAGCCCCTTGCCCAATCCCCGCCGCTGCTGACTCACTGCGTCTCCTCATCCACCCGGCCGATTCCGGTCACTCCAGGAGAGGTTACCGTCGCGGGCACCGCTGGGTGCTCGCACGCCACACACCGTCCTATGGATTTGCGCCGACACGATCACAAATCTGCCCAAGTCGTGATCGTCGCCGACATCGATCTCCAGTCATGCGAGAGAGATGGCGCTCCCAACGCCGGCCATGCGCCGGTGGACACGCTGTACGCCGGGGACCATGCGCAGGTGGCCGATCCCAATGACTCAGCATGCGGGCATCGGCCATCCGCGTCGTGCCGATGGGACAGGCGTGCGGCGGGCGCAGAAAGAGTCGTCGATCGGGTCGGCGGTCAGCCGCGTCCCCGAGCGTTTGACGCTAGCCCACGGCGGCGGCTCCGACGCTGACCCCCAGCGACGGCGTCCGTCGCGTCACGGCAGCAGGCCTCAGCGCCAGAGGCAGGACGATCTCGGTGAGCGATCAGGCCACGGTGGCGCGGTGGGCGATCTCGCGGGCCGCGTCCATGTACGCCATGGCACCGCTCGAACCCGGATCGTACGTCATGACGGACTGCCCATAACTGGGCGCCTCCGACAGTCGCACGCTTCTCGGGATGACGGTGTTGAGTACCGTGTCGCCGAAGTGGGCGCGGACCTCCTCCGCCACCTGCGACGCCAGCCGCGTCCGCCCGTCGTACATAGTCAGGACGATCGTGGACAGACGCAGTGTCGGGTTCAGATGGGCCTTGATCAGGTCCACGTTCCTGAGGAGCTGGCCGAGGCCCTCCAGCGCGTAGTACTCGCACTGGATCGGGATCATGACCTCGTCCGCGGCCACCAGGGCGTTGACCGTCAGCAGACCGAGGGACGGCGGACAGTCGATGACGATGTAGTCGAGGTCGATCGCATCGTACGCGGCCAGCGCACGGCGGAGGCGGGCCTCCCGCGCCACCAGCGACACGAGCTCGATCTCCGCACCCGCCAGGTCGATGGTGGCCGGCGCACAGTAGAGGTTCGGCATGTCGGGGACCTGCTTGACGATCTCGGCCATCGGCAGATCGTCGACGAGGACCTGATAGACGTCAGGAACGTCGCCACGGTGCTCGGTCGCCAGGGCCGTGGAGGCGTTGCCCTGGGGATCCAGGTCCACGACGAGGACGCGCTGACCGTGCATGGAAAGGGCGGCCGCGATGTTCACGGACGTGGTGGTCTTGCCGACGCCACCCTTCTGGTTCGCCACCGCGATCACCCGCGTCTTGGCCGGGCGGGGCCAGGTGCCGTCGCCATCGCCAGGGGTCTCGCCGGTCTGGGCAGCCGTCGGGGTTGCGGATGTTTCACGTGAAACCACTGAGCTGAGCGCCTCTCGTACCAACGGCGAATCGCCGGGGTTCAGGGGGGTCTGGGTCACGATGGCCATCCTTTCAACCAGTGGTATGCCGGTGCCGGGAATTTGCTGTCGCGACACGCCCATTTCGGGCCAGCCAACCCCGGTTGGACTCTCGGACGGACGGTTGCCTGGCCATCCAAGACCGCATGCCGCGACTGGCACAACCGTCACCTCCTTCGTCGCCGCCTGGCTTGCTCCGGCGCGCGACCCGCTACCACCCGAACCAATGTTGCAGGCGGCTCGACCTTACCGCGCCCGACGGTCACAAGCTCGGCCGTTCGCGCTCCGCTGGCCTGCAATTGGGACTCCGCCTCGGCCAGCTCGCCGGCGGCCCGCTCCCCCTTCATGGCGATCAGCTCACCACCTTCGCGGAGCAGCGGCATCGCCCATTTCAGGAGACGATCGAGCGGCGCCACCGCACGGGCGCTCGCCACGTCGAAAACGCGCTTGCCCGCCAGCTCCTCCGCCCGCCCCCGCAGCACCTCGACGTTGTCGAGCTTGAGCGCCTCGACACACTCCTCCAGGAACACGGTACGGCGCAGCAACGGCTCCAGCAGCGTGACCGTAAGGTCGGGCCGCACGATGGCCAGCACGAGCCCCGGCAACCCGGCGCCCGAGCCGATGTCCACCAGTCTCGCGGCCGGCGGCACGACCTCGGCGACCACCGCGCAGTTGAGCAGGTGGCGATCCCAGATCCGCGGCACCTCCCGCGGACCCAGCAGCCCTCGGACGACGCCGGGACCCGCCAGCAGCTCGGCGAACGCGTTGGCGCGATCCCAAGCCTCCCCGGCGAAGACGTCCCGCGCTATGTCCGGCGGCGCCGGAAGCTCATCGCTCACTGGTCGGTGGCCCTTTCTTGGTGCTAAGTCGTTGCCGGGCGTGAAGGCTCTGACGAGGAAAGGCGTGGACAGATCCGGAGCCGGTCCCTACCCAAGGGTAGATGGACGATCACAAAGGAAGACTAGCGGGCTGGTCCCCGGGTGACCTTTGAGCACACCACTGTCGTGGCGGCCACATCAGGCCCCATTTGGGATATATAAGGATTGAAGTGCCCATATCGGCCAATATCAGCCGTGTCCAGCACGTACAAGGATAAAAGAAAACGGCCGCCTGCCGCGCGCTGAGGCGGGCAGACGGCCGCATCGAAACCGGAGAAGGCCCGCTCAGGCAGGCATGACCACAACGTACCGGTGGGGCTCCTCACCCTCGGACTCGCTGCGAAGCCCGGCGGCCGCCACCGCGTCGTGAACGATCTTGCGCTCGAACGGCGTCATCGGCTGCAGCGACTTCGGCTCACCGCGCTCCCTGACCTGGTGGGCGACCTCGGTGCCGAGCTTGGTCAGCTCTGCGCGCCGGCGCTCGCGATAACCGGCGACGTCGAGCATGAGCCGTGAGCGCTCCCCCGTCTGCCGGTGCACGGCCAGGCGCGTGAGCTCCTGCAGCGCCTCGAGGACCTCTCCCCCGGGCCCCACCAGCTCGGTGCTCTTGAGTCCCACGACGGAGACCAGGGCGCGATCGCCCTCGACGTCCATGTCGATGTCACCGTCGATGTCGGCGATGTCGAGAAGTCCCTCGACGTAGTCGGCAGCGATCTCGCCCTCCTGCTCCAGGGCGCTGAGATCAGGAGCCTTCTTCTGCTCGGCCTCGGTCATGGCCGGCCTCTCCTTCGTGTTCAAGACTTCTTGCTGCCGGTGCGCTTGCTGCGGGGCTGGCGACTCGGCTGCTGCCTGACGATCTTAGGCTGCGGAGGGGGCGGAGGGGCCTGCTCTTCCGGCGGGGTCTTGCGGAGCTTGGCGATCAGGCCCTGCTTCGGCGGGGTGGGGATCGGGTTGCCCTTCGCGTCGAACTGGGTCGCCGGATTCCGGCTGTAGAACCAGTGCTGCTGACCGAGAGTCCACACGTTGGTGGTGACCCAGTACATGATCAGACCGAGCGGGAAGTTCAGGCTGAAGAAGGCGAACAGCGGAGAGATGTACATGAGGATCTTCTGCTGCTGCGCCATCGGGTTGTCCGGCATCTGCGCCATGGAGCGGGTGACGCTCTGCCGGACGGTGAGGAACGTCGTCAGCGAGCTGATCGCGACGAAGATGGCCAGGACCACCTTGGTCTGTACGACGCCCGCGTCGAAGCCCGCGATGTCCTCCGAGGACATGAAGAAGTTGGCGGGCAGCGGCGCGCCGAAGATGTGCGCCTTTCGAGCGCTGTCGACCAGTTCCTGCGTCATGCCGTACTTCGCATGGCCGTTGGCCATGTTCTGGAGCACGGTGAACATGGAGATGAAGATGGGGAACTGGGCCAGGATGGGCAGGCAGCCGCCCAGCGGGTTGGCGCCCGCGCCCTGGTACAGCGCCATCACTTCCTGGTTCATGCGCTGCTTGTCGTTCTTGTACCGCTTGCGGAGCTCCTGCACCTTGGGGGCGAGCTCCTGCATCTTCTTCGACGAGCGCATCTGCTTGAGGAAGAGCGGGAAGATCAGGATCCGCATGAACACGGTCAGTGTGACGATCGTCAGCGCCCAGGTCAGCCCGCTGTCCGGGTTGAGGACCGTGCTGTACGCAGTGTGGATCCAGATGATGACTTGGGCTACGGCTTGATACAGCCAGCTCAGCCAGGACAGCTCCACCGAGCTATCTCCCTTGCGTTTCGTGGGACCGGACCGGGCGTGGGGGCACCGGGTCTATACCTCCGGGATGGAATGGGTGGCACCGCCCGATGCGCCGGACAGTCAGCCAAATGCCGCGCACCGCTCCGTGCACGGCAATCGCTTCGAGTCCATATGCACTGCACGACGGGTAGAAACGGCAGCGCGGGCCGAGCATCGGGCTGATGAACGCCCGGTAGAACCGGATCGGGATGATCAGCACCCGAGCGGCGAGGCTCGGCATCGCTTGCGCCTGCTCCGTCATTTTTGTCCACCCGTCGAGGACTCGCGCCGCCTGAGCAAACGATCCAGCGCGGAATCGAGCTCGGCGGCCAGGTGCTCGAATCGCGCGGACGCGGCCGGTGGATTGGCGCGTACCACAAGCAGGCTACCTCGCGGCAGCCGGTCCAGACGGTCCCGCATCAGGTGTCGGAGCCGTCGCTTGACCTTGTTTCGGGTAACTGCGCCGCCGACGGCCTTGCTCACCACGAAACCCACCAGAGGTGACTCTTCCCCGGAAGTGCCGAGATGCACCACCAAGGTGGGGCGCCCCGCGCGCTTGCCGCGCCGGATCGCCGCCTCGAATTCCTCCCCGCGCCGCATGCGGGATTGACGCGACAGCACCGTATACGCCTATCGCCCGCCGGCGAGAAGCACCGGCGGGCCAACGACTACCGCGGGAACGGTCAGGCCGACAGCTTCTCGCGGCCCTTGCGGCGGCGGGAAGCCAGGATGGCGCGACCGGCCCGGGTGCGCATCCGCAGCCGGAAGCCGTGGGTCTTCGCGCGGCGACGGTTGTTCGGCTGGAAAGTACGCTTGCTCACGGGTGGGCTCCAGGCTTGATGGTGCGCCCTCTCGGGCGCCTAACACACATGGATGGCCTGCCAAGGATAGCGAGGGCACGCGAAATAGCCGTCGCGTGACAAGCCGACCGTCGTACGTTACGGGCGAACACCCTCCCAGGTCAAACTGGACCGGTTATCCACCAATCCACAGGCGGGTTTTCCACTGCCCCGGCAGCGTCCACAGTATGTGGACCCAGGTGCCACTACGCTGTGGACAACGTCTTGAACACAGCTGTGCACAAGGCTACTGTCGGCCCTTCCGGACCCGCCGAAACACTGTGCACAACATGTGGAGATCCTGTGGAGGGCCTGGGCACGAAGCCTGGCCGCCACGCTGTGGACGAAGCGGCCGCTGATCGACCGGGCGGCCGCGCCATGTGGATAAACGATCGCGGGGGGCCGCGACAGGGAGGAGGGGGAACCGCACTGTGAACGGTGTCGACCTCGACGCGGTATGGGAGAGGGCCCTGGGCGACTTCCTCAATGAGAACGTGCCGATCCAGCAGCGCACGTGGCTGTCGATGGTGCGTCCGATCGCCCTGGCCGGCAACGACACGATCGTGCTCGGTGTCCCCAACGACTTCCTCAAAGACCTCATCGAGGGCAAACTGCGCCCGCTGGTGGCGCACGCGCTGTCCCAGGAGCTCGGCCGGACCATGCGGCTGGCCGTGATGATCGACACGACGGCGCCCGAGCCGCCCTCCGTCGACTCTCGTCAACAGCCTGTGGCTCAGAGTTATCCCCAGAGTGTGGAGAGCCAGCCACGTTTTACACAGCCCGCGCTATCCCAGCACCAGCAGCCTTCCGAGCCTCCGCAGTTCTATTCTCCACAGCCGAAGGCGGATCGAGTATCCACCGAATATCCACAACCCGGCTTCGGTTTTGAACAGCCCCAGCCGCACACACCTCCTGTGGAGAAAGCGCCGGAACCGGCGCCGAACCGGTGGGAGGCAAAGAGCAACAAGCCCAGCGAACCGGCCAGGCTCAATCAGAAGTACACATTCGAGACATTCGTCATCGGCGCCAGCAACAGGTTCGCCCACGCCGCGGCCGTCGCCGTCGCCGAGTCGCCGGCGAAGGCGTACAACCCGCTCTTCATTTACGGCGACTCCGGGCTGGGGAAGACGCACCTGCTGCACGCGATCGGGCATTACGCCCAGAGCCTGTACGACGGCGCGCGGGTGAGATACGTGAGCTCCGAGGAGTTCACCAACGACTTCATCAACAGCATCCGCGATCACAAGGCCGACGGGTTCCGCGGCCGTTACCGGGCGATCGACATCCTCCTTGTGGACGACATCCAGTTCCTGGAGGGCAAGGAGCAGACGCAGGAGGAGTTCTTCCACACCTTCAACACGCTCCACAACGCCAACAAGCAGATCGTCATCTCCAGCGACCGCGCGCCCAAGCAGCTGATCACGCTGGAGGACCGGCTCCGCAACCGGTTCGAGTGGGGCCTGATCACCGACGTCCAGCCGCCCGAGCTGGAGACCCGTATCGCGATCCTCAGGAAGAAGGCCATCCAGGAGGGCCTGGCCGCGCCGCCCGAGGTGCTTGAGTACATCGCCAGCCGCATCTCCACCAACATCCGCGAGCTCGAGGGCGCCCTGATAAGGGTGACCGCGTTCGCCAGCCTCAACAGGCAGGGCGTCGACCTGCAGCTCGCCGAAGTGGTGCTGAAGGACCTCATCACCTCCGAGTCCGACACCGAGATCACGATCGCGGCGATCATGAGCGAGACCGCCGACTACTTCGGCATCAGCATCGACGACCTGTGCGGTACTTCGCGCAGCAGGGCGCTCGTCACCGCCCGGCAGATCGCTATGTACCTCGCGCGCGAGCTGACCGAGCTGTCGCTGCCCAAGATCGGCCAGCAGTTCGGCGGCAGGGACCACACCACCGTCATGCACGCCGAGCGCAAGATCCGGTCGCTCATCGCCGAGCGACGGTCGATGTACAACCAGGTCAACGAGCTGACAATGCGGATCAAGCAGACACAGCGTGGATCTTGACGGTCATGCACAGCCTGTGGAAAACACTGTGGAGCAGCGGAAACGCCGAAAGACAGCGGCCGTACGCACGGCAAAGCCGCGAAAAATCCGTACACAAGGGCTGGGGACAACGGTGGGGACATCCCCTGCAAATCTGGGGACGAGTCGTGGATAACGTGTGGACGACGTGTGCACAGTCGATCTGGGACTCCAGAACGGCCTCTTTTACCCCGTGGACAACCTGTGGAAACCTCGTGGATAACCCGGTTACCCCCGTGGATGAACGCACCATGATCTGGGGAAGGACTGTGGGCAAAGATTCGCCGTCCCCAGGCGCCCCAAGTTTCCCCCAGGCTTCGCCCACACCCGCAGTGGATGAAAACAGGGCTGCTGACCAGCCACAACGCTGGTTGTCCACAGTTCCCACAGCCCCTAGTGTGATGACCTCTTCTATCTCTAACTAAGAACTCAAAGACCCATAGTTGGGCTTCTCCCGGAGCGCGAGCGCGGGAGAGTGGATCCTTGAGATCCTTGAATCAACGACGAACCCAGGAGGCCGATCACCGTGATGTTCCGAATCGAGCGAGACGTCCTCGCTGAGGCGGTGGCATGGACGGCACGCAGCCTCCCGGCGCGCCCGTCGGTGCCCGTCCTCGCCGGCATGCGCCTGGAGGTCACGGAAGAGCAGCAGCTGAAGCTGTCCGGATTCGACTACGAGGTCTCCGCGGAGGTGACGCTCGAGCTCCACACCGGTGAGCCCGGGGTCGTCCTGGTCTCGGGCAAGCTGCTCGCCGAGATCACCCGCGCCCTTCCCGCACAGCCTGTGGACTTCGTGGTGGACGGCGCCAAGGCGGTCGTCACGTGTGGCAGCGCGCGATTCACCTTGCTCACCATGCCTGTGGAGGACTACCCCTCGCTCCCGGCCATGCCGCCGGCCGCGGGCCGGGTCGGCGCCGACGTGTTCGCCTCCGCCGTCGCCCAGGTCGCCGTCGCCGCGGGCCGGGACGACACGCTGCCGATGCTCACCGGCGTGCGGATGGAGATCGAGGGCGACACCGTGACCCTCGCCGCGACCGACCGCTACCGGCTGGCCGTACGCGAGCTGAAGTGGCAACCCGGGCAGCCCGACTTCGCCGCCATCGCGATGATCCCCGGCAAGACGCTCGCCGACACGGCCAAGGCGCTCGGCACGACCGGCGCGGAGGTCGAGATCGCGCTCAGCTCCGCCGGCGGCACCGGCGAGGGCATGATCGGCTTCTCCAGCGCGGGACGGCGGACGACCACGCGCCTGCTCGACCCCGAGTTCCCGAAATACCGCTCGCTGCTGCCCACCGAGTTCTCCGCCCGCGCGGACTTGTCCACAGGTCCGTTCGTGGAGGCGGTCAAGCGCGTGGCCCTGGTCGCCGAGCGCAACACGCCGGTGCGGCTGGCGTTCAAGAGCGGCGAGGTCGTGCTCGAGGCCGGCAGCGGCGACGAGGCGCAGGCCGTCGAGGCCCTGCCTGTGGATTACGAGGGCGAGGAGATGAACATCGCCTTCAACCACCAGTTCCTGCTGGAGGGCCTGGGCGCCATCGACTCCGACGTGGCCAGGCTCCAGATGACCACGTCCACGAAGCCCGCTATCCTCACCGGTGGAAAGCCTGTGGAGGACGGTGCCACCACGGACTACCGTTACCTGATCATGCCCATCCGCCTGTCAGGCTGAACCTGTCATCGGGGATGATGGAAGCCTGACAAGGGGGTAGAGGACTGTCATGCAGATCGGCATGGTCGGACTGGGCAAGATGGGCGGCAACATGGCCGAGCGGCTGCGCCGCGGCGGTCACGAGGTCGTCGGCTACGACCGCGATCCCTCGATCAGCGACGCGGCGAGTCTGAAGGACTTGGTCGAACGCCTCCAGGCGCCGCGCGTGGTCTGGGTCATGGTCCCCGCAGGCAAACCCACGCAATCCACGATCGACGACCTCGGCGAGTTGCTCAGCATGGGCGACATCGTCGTCGACGGCGGAAATTCACACTATGTGGATGACCAGAAGCACGCCGCCGAGCTGGCCCAGAAGGGCATCGGCTTCATCGACTGCGGCGTGAGCGGCGGCGTCTGGGGCCTGCAGAACGGCTACGCGCTCATGTGCGGCGGCGACAAGGCCCACGTCGACCGGCTGATGCCGATCTTCCAGACGCTCAAGCCCGAGGGTGAGAACGGCTTCGTCCACGCCGGCGACGTCGGAGCCGGGCACTTCGCGAAGATGGTCCACAACGGCATCGAATACGGCATGATGCAGGCCTTCGCGGAGGGCTGGGAGCTGCTCGAGGCCTCCGAAGTGGTCAAGGACGTCAAGGGCTCCTTCGCCAGCTGGCGCACCGGCACCGTGATCCGCTCCTGGCTGCTCGACCTGCTGGTCCGGGCGCTCGACGACGACGAGCACCTCGACCAGCTGCGCGGTTATGCACAGGACTCCGGCGAGGGCCGGTGGACCGTCCAGGCGGCTGTGGACCACGCGGTCCCGCTGCCGGTCATCACGGCCGCCCTCTACGCCAGGTTCGCCTCCCGCCAGGACGACTCCCCCGCGATGAAGGTGGTCGCGGCGCTGCGCAACCAGTTCGGCGGCCATGCCATCACCTCGAAGGAGGGCAGCGAGGGCAAGGGCGCCGACGCGCCGGGCGCGGACGTCACGCCCCCGCGCGAGACGGACCGCTGAGCGTGCCGGTTACCCCGGTGGCGGCCGCGGCGCACTAACCTTCGTGTGGTGTACGTCGCCCACCTGTCGCTGACCGACTTCCGGTCCTACGCGTCCCTGGAGCTCGGCCTCGAGCCTGGCGTCACGGCGTTCGTGGGGCCCAACGGCCAGGGTAAGACCAACCTGGTCGAGGCCCTCGGCTACGTCGCGACGCAGTCCAGCCACCGGGTGGCGAACGACGCGCCGCTCGTGCGCAAGGGCGCCACGCGGGCGATCGTGCGCTGCGCCGTCCACAGGGACGACCGGCGGGCGCTCGTCGAGCTGGAGATCAACCCGGGCCGGGCCAACCGCGCGCGGCTCAACCGCTCCCCCGTGTCCAGGGCGCGCGACGTCGTCGGCCTGCTGCGCACGGTGCTGTTCGCCCCGGAGGACCTGGCTCTGTCCAAGGGCGACCCATCCGAGCGCCGCCGCTTCCTCGACGACCTGCTGGTGTCCAGGGCGCCCAGATTCGCCGGCGTGCGCGCCGACTACGACCGGGTGCTGAAGCAACGCGGAGCCCTGCTGCGCACGGCCGCACAGGCCCGCAGGGGCGGCAGGAGCGTCAGACGCCAGGAGAGCGACACCGCGTTCAACGCGGCGGGCGCCGGCGACGTGCTGAGCACGCTGGAGGTGTGGGACGCGCACCTCGCCAGGCACGGAGCGGAGCTGCTGCGGGCGCGGCTGGAGCTCATCGAGGCGCTGCGGCCGCTGGTCGCCGGCGCGTACGCCGCGCTGGCCCCCGCGAGCGCCCCGGCCACGCTGGCGTACCGCAGCACGTTGTCCACAGGTGGGGATGGAGACGAGGGGGGTTCCGAGGGCGAATTCGCCGGTGAGCGGGGATCTTTCGATACACAGACGTTATCCACAGACTTGGGGAAAACCCTTGAAGAACGTCTGCGGGAGCGGCTATTGGAGGTCCGCTCGGCGGAGCTGGAACGCGGTGTCACGCTCGTCGGCCCGCACCGCGACGACCTCCTCCTCGGCCTGGGCGATCTGCCCGCCCGAGGTTATGCCAGCCACGGCGAGTCCTGGTCGTTCGCGCTGGCGCTGCGACTGGCCGCGTACGAGCTGCTGCGGGCCGACGGCGGCGACCCGGTGCTGATACTCGACGACGTGTTCGCCGAGCTCGACAGCCAGCGCAGGCGGCGCCTCGCCGAGTTCGTCGCGCCTGCCGAGCAGGTGCTCATCACCGCCGCGGTGCCGGACGACGTGCCGCGGGAGCTGATCGGAGCCAGATTCGACGTCGCGGAGGGGAGTGTGACCCGTGTCAGGTGACGATGCGCGCCCGGCCTTCGGCGACGGCCTCCCTGTCGGACCGCCGAGCCGCGGCCCCGCGTCGACCGGTCCACAGGCCGGTCCACAGGGCGCTCGCTCACAGAACGGTCCGGCAGGTGCGGCGAGGGGCGGTCCGAACGCCGGACAGCCGGGTACGGACGCCGGGAAAGGACGACGGGGCGCAGGCGCCGAGCGACCGGACGCGGAAGCCGGGGCCGGACCGGGTGCCGGGGCCGGACCGGGTGCCGGAGCCGGACCGGGTGCCGGAGCGGCGGACGCCCGCCAGGCGACGGCCAGGGGTGTGGCCATGGCCAGGGAGAAGCTCGCCCAGGCCAAGGCCGACGCGGCCAAGCGCGGCCAGTTGCCCCGGCGCGAGCCCAGGCGCAAGGCGGCGGGGTCCCGCAGGGAGAGCGGCGATCCACAGCTTTTCGGACGTGCGATCGCGGACCTGCTGGCCGATCGCGGCTGGGAGCGGTCGGCGGCCGTCGGCGGGGTGTTCGGCCGCTGGCCCGACATCGTGGGCCCTGACCTGGCCGCACACACCAAGCCCGAGTCCTTCGTCGACGGCGAGGTGCTGATCGTGGCCGACTCGACCGCGTGGGCCACGCAGGTGCGGCTGCTCGCGCGCACCCTCGTACGCAGGCTCAACGAGGAGCTCGGCGACGGCACTGTGACGAAGGTCAAGGTCCGGGGGCCGCAGAACGCGCCGCGTCCGGCAGGCGGGTTGCGGGTGACCGGAAGCCGAGGTCCGAGGGACACGTATGGATAGCGTCCAGCCGCTGTCCGCAGCAGGAGCTTTTCGCCGCTGCGGTTGGGCGCCGGGGGCGATCAGACAGCCGCAGACGCGATAGGCCCCCTTTCCGGAGGGGGGATGCTGGACCGGGGGCAAAACGAGCTAGGGGGCATCACAGGCGCGTTCATTGCCACCTCCGGCCTCCGAAGGCGGTAGAATGAAAAAGGATTCCGGACACGTCCGCTTGCGTGTCACCCCGGCAGCAAGCCGACTCCCCTGGGTGACCGCGCATCGGGGCACTCACGACGGTGACGGGCACGGCAGGGGCAGCTTTGTATTTCGAACGCCTCCCCCGCCGCGTGTCCGCGGCAGGAGGATTTCGCAGTTGTCCTACGACGCTAGCTCAATCACCGTACTCGAAGGGCTTGAGGCGGTTCGCAAGCGCCCGGGTATGTATATCGGCTCCACCGGTGAGCGCGGCCTGCACCACCTCGTCTACGAGATCGTGGACAACGCGGTGGACGAGGCCCTGGCCGGCTTTGCCGACAGGATCGACATCACGCTGCTCGCCGACAACGGCGTACGCGTGATCGACAACGGCCGTGGCATCCCCACGGGCATCCACCCGGTGGAGAAGCGCTCCGCCGTCGAGGTCGTGCTGACCACGCTGCACGCCGGCGGCAAGTTCGACAGCCAGGCCTACGCGGTCTCCGGCGGCCTGCACGGCGTCGGCTCGGCCGTCGTCAACGCGCTGTCCACCGCCATGGAGGTGGAGGTCAAGCAGAACGGCCACTACTGGCGGCAGGACTACATCAACTCCAAGCCCGTCGCACCGCTGGAGAAGGGCGAGGAGACCGACGAGACCGGCACCACGATCACGTTCTGGCCGGACCCCGAGATCTTCGAGACCACGACCTGGAACTACGAGACGCTCTCGCGGCGCTTCCAGGAGATGGCCTTCCTCAACAAGGGCCTGACGATCACCCTCACCGACGAGCGTCCCGACCACGTCAACGGTGAGCCGCGCCGCGTCGAATACCTCTACGAGGGCGGCCTGGCCGACTTCGTCCAGCACCTCAACACCAAGAAGGAGCCGGCGCACGCGTCGATCATCTCCTTCGAGGAGGAGGGCGACGGCATCGCGGTCGAGATCGCCATGCAGTGGAACAACTCCTACTCCGAGTCGGTCTACACGTTCGCGAACACGATCAACACCGCGGAGGGCGGCACCCACGAGGAAGGCTTCCGCGCGGCGTTGACGACGATCGTCAACCGATACGCGCGCGAGCAGAAGTTCCTCAAGGAGGGCAAGGACGACAACCTCACCGGCGAAGACGTCCGCGAGGGCCTGACCGCGATCATCTCGGTCAAGCTGTCCGACCCGCAGTTCGAGGGCCAGACCAAGACCAAGCTGGGCAACACCGAGGCCAAGTCGTTCGTCCAGAAGGCCTGCAACGACCATCTGCGCGACTGGTTCGAGCGCAACCCCGGCGAGGCCAAGGACATCATCAACAAGTCCCTGCAGGCCTCCCGCGCCCGCATCGCCGCCCGCCAGGCCCGTGACCTGACCAGGCGCAAGTCGCTGCTCGAGTCGGGCAGCGGACTGCCCGGCAAGCTGGCCGACTGCCAGTGGAACGACCCGGAGAAGTGCGAACTGTTCATCGTCGAGGGTGACTCGGCCGGCGGCTCGGCCAAGGGCGGCCGCGACTCGCGCTTCCAGGCGATCCTCCCGATCCGCGGCAAGATCCTCAACGTGGAGAAGGCGCGGATCGACAAGGTCCTGAAGAACAACGAGGTCCAGGCGCTGATCACCGCCCTGGGCACCGGTGTGCACGACGAGTTCGACATCGCCAGGCTGCGCTACCACAAGGTCATCCTCATGGCCGACGCCGACGTCGACGGCCAGCACATCAACACGCTGCTGCTGACGCTGCTGTTCAGGTTCATGAGGCCGCTGATCGAGGCCGGCCACGTCTACCTGTCGTGCCCGCCGCTCTACAAGATCAAGTGGGACCGCAAGGGGGAGGACGCCTCCTACGCCTACTCCGACAGCGAGCGGGACGCGGTCATCGCCGAGGGCATCGCGGCAGGCAAGCCCGACCCGCGGCCGCGCGACAACGTGCAGCGCTTCAAGGGTCTGGGCGAGATGAACGCGAGCCAGCTCTGGGAGACCACGATGAACCCGGCGACCCGGCTGCTGCGCCTGGTCACGCTCGACGACGCCGCGCAGGCCGACGACCTGTTCAGCGTGCTGATGGGCGAGGACGTGGAGGCCCGGCGCGACTTCATCATCCGCAACGCCCGCGACGTGCGCTTCCTCGACGTTTAAGGACCTATACCTGTGACGGACGTGAACACCACCCCACCGGCTGACCGCATCGAACCGGTGGACATCCAGTCCGAGATGCAGCGCAGCTACATGGACTACGCGATGTCGGTCATCGTGTCCAGGGCGCTGCCGGACGTGCGCGACGGCCTCAAGCCGGTGCACCGGCGGGTGCTCTACGCGATGTACGACGGTGGCTACCGTCCCGACCGCGGCTACTTCAAGTGCGCCCGCGTCGTCGGCGACGTGATGGGCACCTACCACCCCCACGGCGACACCTCGATCTACGACGCGCTGGTCCGCCTGGCTCAGCCGTGGTCGCTGCGTTACCCGCTGGTCGACGGGCAGGGCAACTTCGGCTCGCCCGGCAACGACCCGGCGGCGGCGATGCGGTACACCGAGTGCAAGCTCGCGCCCATCGCCATGGAGATGCTGCGGGACATCGACAAGGAGACCGTCGACTTCCGCCCCAACTACGACGGCAAGTCGCAGGAGCCCGACGTCCTCCCGTCGCGCTTCCCGCAGTTGCTGGTCAACGGATCGGGCGGCATCGCGGTCGGCATGGCCACCAACATCCCGCCGCACAACCTCCGCGAGGTCGCCTCGGCGGTCAAATGGGCTCTGGAGAATCCCGAGGCCAGCGACGAGGAGCTGCTCGAGGCGTCGATCAAGCTGGTCAAGGGGCCCGACTTCCCCACCAAGGCCCTGATCGTCGGCCGGCGCGGGATCGAGGACGCCTACCGCACCGGCCGCGGCTCGATCACGATGCGCGCCGTGGTCGAGGTCGAGGAGGACAAGGGGCGGCAGGCGCTGGTCGTCACCGAGCTGCCGTACCAGGTCAACCCCGACAACCTCGCCCTGAAGATCGCCGAGCTGGTGCGCGAGGGCAAGCTGACCGGCATCGCCGACGTACGCGACGAGAGCTCCTCGCGGGTCGGGCAGCGTCTGGTGATCGTCCTCAAGCGGGACGCGGTCGCCAAGGTCGTGCTCAACAACCTCTACAAGCACACCCAGCTGCAGGACACCTTCGGCGCCAACATGCTGGCGCTGGTCGACGGCGTGCCGCGCACGCTGCGCCTCGACCAGTTCATCAAGCACTACGTGGCGCACCAGATCGAGGTCATCGTCCGCCGGACCCGCTACCTGCTGCGCAAGGCCGAGGAGCGCGCCCACATCCTCCGCGGGCTGCTGAAGGCCCTGGAGCGGCTGGACGAGGTCATCGCCCTCATCCGGGCCTCGGAGTCCGCCTCGCACGCCCAGCAGGGCCTGATGGGGCTGTTGGAGATCGACGAGGTGCAGGCGCAGGCCATCCTCGACATGCAGCTGCGCAAGCTCGCCGCCCTGGAGCGTCAGGCGATCCAGGACGAGTACGACTCGCTGATGACCCAGATCGCCGAGTACAACGCGATCCTCGCCAGCGAGGCCCGCCAGCGGGAGATCATCAACGAGGAGCTCGCCGAGCTCGTCGGCCGCTACGGCGACGACCGGAAGACCGAGATCATCGCCTACGACGGCGACATGTCGATCGAGGACCTCATCGCCGAGGACGAGATCGTCGTCACGATCACCCGGGGCGGCTACGCCAAGCGCACCAGGACCGACCTCTACCGGGCCCAGAAGCGGGGCGGTAAGGGCGTACGCGGTGCGCAGCTGCGCCAGGACGACATCGTCGACCACTTCTTCGTCACCACCACCCATCACTGGTTGCTGTTCTTCACGAACAAGGGCCGGGTGTACCGGGTCAAGGCGTACGAGCTGCCAGAGGCCGCTCGTGACGCAAGAGGCATGCATTTGGCGAACCTTCTTGCCATGCAGCCCGACGAAACAGTTATGGAGGTTCTCGACCTACGCGACTACGACGTCGCCCCCTACCTCGTCCTGGCCACCCGCAGCGGCCTGGTCAAGAAGACGCGCCTGTCCGAATACGACTCCCCCAGGTCGGGCGGGCTCATCGCGATCAACCTGCGGGACGACGACGAGGTCATCGGAGCCCGCCTGGTCTCCGAGAACGACGACCTGCTGCTGGTCTCCAAGGGAGCCCAGTCCATCAGGTTCACCGCCTCCGACGAGGCCCTTCGCCCCATGGGGCGGGCGACCAGCGGTGTCATCGGCATGAGGTTCCTCGAAGGTGACGAACTTCTTGCCATGAATCGCATCGCGGACGGTCAAGACGTGCTTATCGCCACCGAGGGTGGGTACGCAAAACGGACGCCAGTGGAGCAGTATCCAATTCAGGGCCGTGGCGGTAGAGGGGTTCTCACTGCGAAAATCGTGAGTTCCCGTGGCAAGCTGGTCGGAGCCGTCATGGTCAACCCAGAGGACGAGGTCTTCGCGATCACGTCCGCCGGCGGGGTGATCCGGACGAGTGCCGGCGAGATCAAGCAGTCCGGCCGCCAGACCATGGGAGTGCGATTGATGAATCTCGCTGAAGGCGACAGCGTGGTGGCCCTCGCCCGGAACGCGGAGTCGATGGAGACTTCTGTGGAGATTGAGGAAGACGGGGGAGGAGAGTAGTCCATGAGCGCCCAGGGTGGCCCCGCCAGGACCAAGGCGGCTTCGGGCAACGGACAGCAGCCGAACAAGCCCGCAGAAACCGAGATTTTCAACCCGGTCGACGAAGAACAGGACAACACCTCGCCCGCCAAGGGGAGGCCCGTCCCGGCCAAGGAGGAGCCGCAGCAGCAACAGCGGCCGCAGGCGCCCGCCTCGGGTCCGGCTCCTGCGCCTGCTCCGGCTCCTGCGCCGCCGGGCCCGCAGGGGGAGGGCAACGACACGCTCCGTGTCCGCCCTTCGCTGGCCACCGAGGCCCCGCCGCCGGCGGTCGAGCTGTCGACGAAGAAGAAGGGGTCCAATTCCGGCGGTGGCCGGCTGCCCCGCAAGGCCCACCTGGTCCTGCGCCGCGTCGAGCCGTGGTCGGCCATGAAGTTCAGCTTCGTGGTCTCCCTGGTGTGCTTCGTGGTGCTGTTCGTGGCGGTGGCCGTCCTGTACGGCGTGCTGTCCGCCCTGGGGGTGTTCGACTCGATCGTCGAGTTGGTCAACCAGCTGGGACAGGGTGAGCAGGGGCAGAGCTCGATCCCGATCGACATCGCCTCCTGGTTCGAGCCGGTCCGCATCCTCGGCTACACCGCGCTGATCGGGGCCGTGAACGTGGTCTTGATCACGGCGCTCTCCACGCTGGGGGCCGTCATCTACAACATCTCCTCCGACCTGGTCGGGGGCGTTGAGGTGACCTTCAGCGAGGCCGAGTAGGCAGGTGAGGCGCGTGCTCGCGCCGTGCTTCCCGGGTTCCCGGGTGAGGACGGCGCGAGCAGCACGCCAGAGGCGGTAAGCTTTTCTCGTCCGAACAACCGGTTCGCCTCCGATCTACGGATGCGGTACCGTTCGGTGTGCGCGGGGCTATAGCTCAGACGGTTAGAGCGCTTCCCTGATAAGGAAGAGGTCCCAGGTTCAAGTCCTGGTAGCCCCACAGAGTTTGAGCAGTTCAGAGGCTGGATCCCGAGATCGCGGATCCGGCCTCTTGATCGTTTGACGTCATTTGACCGTCGCCGCCAACCTCGTGACCAGGCGGTGCCGTTCAAGTAAGTTCTCCAGGTCTTGAAAAGTTGGGTGCCGATACGGCTACGGACCCGCATCGTGCCGGCGAAGTCGTTATCGCTGATCATCACTTGCTGGTCAAGGCCGGGGATCGCGGAGGATCAAGGCACTGACCCAGAGGTTGTCGCATCTCCGATTACAAGATCGCGCTGATCCGGATCAACCAGAAGACGCTCGGCACCCGCCGAACCAAGAAGTGGTTGCGCCTCGTCAGGGTGCGCCCAGCGGTGTTCGGCAATGTCGGGATCTTGTGTGGTCAGCTGCGTTGTGCCGGAATCCACGCTTCCAAGATCGAACAAGAGGATCTCGGTTGGATGATCCCAGCCTGGACTCGGATGCTCGAAGCTGATCGCTATCAGCGGTCCCACTGGGAGATCCAGGCCGGTTCCCTCGCTCAGTTCATGACGAGCTAGCGAAATGATGAGGACTCGGTGCGGAAGGGCCATGGAGGTGGGCTCTCCACGGCGAAATGCCGAGCACACGGCGCAACAGCACCTGAGCTGCTGGTCTCGACGTTATGAAGATCTCGTACGACCCGGTGGACGATCGCCGCAACAGCAAGCAAGCCGCGAAGTGAGGGCACCGCGTGCACTAACGTCCCCTTATGGCTACTTTCGCCAGGTTGGCCGGGCGGGCGGTGGCAGGCGCCGGAGTGCTGGCGCTGTCACCGGTCCTGGGGCTGGCCACGCTGGCCGGGATGGCGATGGTGGGCGCGCAGCCGACGGTGTTCGCGGTGACGGGCCTGGCGGTCTTCGCATCGGTGTTCTTCTTGGGCCTGCTGCTGTGCGTGCCGAGGCCGAGAGTGGCGTGGGGGCGATGGACACGCGCGGTAGTGATCCTCGGGGTGGAGGCGACGGTGGTCTGGCACGTCAGCGGGGCCACCTTGCGCCCGGCTCCGGCCGACGCTTCTCTGGCTCCGGTGGCCGGGCAGCGCGAGTGGCGGCTGCCGACGGGCTCCGAGCTGGCGTACGTACGGCTCGGGCCGAAGCGGGCCGCCCGGCCCGACCCCGTGGTGTTCCTGCACGGTGGGCCCGGCGTGGCGGACCTGGCGGCGTCCTCGGCGTTCTTCCGGAAGCTTGCGGCGGATGGCTACCAGGTCTATGTCTACGACCAACTCGGGGCTGGGCGCTCGGCGCGGCTGCGGGACCCACGGGGGTACGGGCTAACTCGCGACGTGGCGGACCTGGAGGCCATCCGCCAGTTCGTGGGCGCCAAGCGGCTCACGCTGATCGCCGAGGACTACGGCGCCCAGCTCGCGGCCGCCTACCTGGCCGCGCATCCGGACCGCGTCGTGAGGGCGGTGCTCTCTTCCCCCGCCGGACTCTCCCCGGCCGGCCCGTTGCCGGCCCAGGCTACTCCAACCGGACCATCGCCGGGATCTTCCGGGAAGGCCGAGGTAGCGGCGGTGTTCGGACGCGACGGGACGCCGGACCCGCGCCTGCTCGCCGTCTCCACGCTACTGCGGGTGGACCCGTGGGCGGCGCATGCCTTTGCGGGTGACCGGGAGCTGGACGCCTACCTCGACCTTGTCCGCCGGCAAGCCCCGCATCCCTGCCCCGTGGCCGCAACCGGTTCCGGGGGTTACGTCGGCCTGACCGGGCGGGCCGCGCCGCGTTCCCTCCGGCTGAGCCTGACTAAGGTGAGGGTGCCCGTGCTGCTCGTCAAGGGCCAGTGCGACGAGCAGAGCTGGGCGTCGGCCAAGGACTTCCAGCGGGCACTGCCCTCGGCCACGCTCGCCTACCTCGGCGCCGGCACATACCGGAGCGAGGCGTATCTCGGGCTCCTTCGGGCGTTTCTGTCCGGCCGTTCAGTGCCCGCCTACGAGGGCCAGGTCCCACCCACCGGCTACCGAGGCCCACCCTGACCGTCCTTGGGCCGTCCCACTGCCGCCACCACCTCACGGTCGAGACCCAGCGGCCGAAGGGCCGGGCGGCGAGCTGGTGGCCACATGACGACGGGCATGGTCGGAGCACCCAGCCCAGGGCGCCTGCGCCGGTGGTCAGGTGCACGTCTAGTCGTGCGCCACTGACGTCTACCGTCAGGGGAACGTCAACCACGACGCACAGGATCCGGTCCTGTTCCAGAGCCTCGGCCATATTGACGTGGAACAGTCACTCCGGGGCCCCGTTGACCGCACCCACACGCCGCACGCGATGCGCCTGTAGCGGCACTGGCAGGCAGTGTTCAACAGAGCCATGGTGGTGGCGAGCATCGTCGCCGCGCCTACCCCTGGCCCACGCACAACGCGATCAAGAACTGGATGCTCGGCGCCAGAGTGCGCCAGCGAGGCCAGACCGAACAGCGACCGCACGACCGAGCCGGGTCACCCCCACGTGGGGGTGACCCGGGGGTGGCGTGGATGTGGCGCACGTCATCACGTGACCAGAGGCGGGCGAGTGATGGCGTCCCATCGAGTGGTGTAGTTCGTGACGGTCCGAGCCACCGCGATTGAGTGGGGCGTGGCCCCTGAGGACGCCTGCGGCTGCGCTCGGCGGCCTACGCACATGATCACAGCAGTCCGCAGGACCGCCAGGCGATCGGCACGCGCGGCGACCACTGCCCGCCGTCGCCGCGCACCTGCACATAGGCGGTGAGCGGCGGCGCGAACGAGCTCCCGCCGCACAGGACTCGGCCCGTGTCGACGGAATAGCTGCCCGCCGGGCCGTTGCCGCCCGCCCGCGCCGTCGTGCGGGTCTGCCACAGCAACCGGCTGTCGGAGGCACGCCGGACCTGGACGGTGACCTGGGTGCCCGGCGTCAGGTAGTAGCCGCGGACGGCCACGGTCTTGTACGGCCCTTCGTTGGTGGTGGAGCAGGTTTCGCCGTCGCAGGTGGGCCCTTTGCCGGGGTGATTGCGCTTCATCATGATGACCCAGGCGAGCCGGCGGGCCGCGCTGGCGTTGTCGCGCCGAGCCTGCGTACGGGAGCTGGGGACCACGCACCGGTGGTCACCGGGGTACGCCTCCCGCCAGACGAACCCGGTCGTGCAGGCATGCCAGACACCGGTGGCGTTCTCCGACTGGGTCCGGCTGCGTACCGACGGATCCACGCAGACGTGGTCGCTGGGCCGCGCGCCGCGCCAGACGTACCCACTGGCGCAGGTGTCCGGAGCGAACGCCGTGGTCTCGGCGCTGGCACCGGTGACTCCGAGCACCGACAGCGCCAGGCACCCCGAGGCGGTCATCGCCGCGAGCCTGCTGGAACGTGTGAGCATGTTCTTCCTCCGCGAGAGATCAAAGAACGGATCGCGGGCGGGCACTGCCGGCCCCCGTGACCGCATCCTGTCTCCCGGTCGCCGCCCGGACATGAGTAACCCCCTACTCACATTCGGCTCTCCCGAGGGCGGCCGGGCTCCAGCCGGCTTGGCCGCGAACTCGCTCCCGCCTGGCACACTCCTCAACCGCATCGGGCCCATGGATACGACGGCGCTCGGGCGTCACTCACCGGCCAACTTCGTGCGTGTCGCTGCTGGCGGACAAACTGAGGCAGCGCCCGCCGCAGGTTGCCGCGACCACGCGGCGATGACGTCACCGACCTGGTGGCGGGCTGAACTGAGTAGGGCCTACTCATGCGCCTCCGCCCGCCCTTGGCCACAGTGACCGTGAAGGGCATCCCGCCGTGGCCAGGCACGGGAGGCCGGGTTCGCGGTCACTTCATTCGGAGGAGCAGCATGTCAACCCGAGGGGCGGCCATCGGGGCGGCCGTGATCGCTGCCGCAGCCACGATCACGGCGGCACTGATCACATCCGGCCAGGTGAAGATCGGCGGAGCTCCGGGAGACCCGGGAACGAACCGCAACACCGTGCCCAGCGGCCGGCCGGGAGAGTCCAAACGACCGAACATCGCCGTGACGCCGAAATCGCTGGAATTATGCGCGGGCGAGAGCTGCGCGAAGGAAGTGCACATTCTCAGCACCGGCACCGCCACGCTGAAGATCGACGATATCGAGTTCGAGGGAGACTCGCCCGGGGACTTCCGCCACGACGACGCCTGCGCCAACCAGGCCCTCCAGGCCGAGGACGAGTGCACACTCAAGGTGTGGTTCGAGCCCGCCGTCGCCGGCGCGGGCAGCACAGCGGTCCTGGTGATCCACCAGAACCTCCCGGGCAAGCCCACCTACGTCAGCCTGACCGGGGTGGGGCAGCAGCCCACCACCGATCCCACCGCGTCGGCCGAGCCGACCGAGCAATCCGCGCCGTAGACCGGCCGGCCGCCGCCTTACCCCGGTGCCCAGCCGCTCCTGCCGTCCAGTCGTTTCCGCCGTCCCGGGCAGCCGTGCCCGTGGGACGCCGCCGGGCGGTGCAGGCCTCATCACGCCAGATGATCAGGGGATGGCGCCCGCCTGTGTGGCACGACGAGGCAGCGTGATCCCCGCCCAGGGCGGTCTGACCGGAGTCGGCATCAGCATCAGGCGAGTCGCTCGTCGCCTCGGATGCGGGCATGCAGGTGCATGCCGTGCCGGCCGTCGGAGTGGACGGCGGCGCTGCGCTTGGTGCCCTCCAGGAGAAACCGCATTTGACGGCGACCCGCACCTGACCGCCGCCACCGGTCACCGCCCAACTCGCGCCCGTCTCCTGAGCCCAGGCCCTGGCGATACTGGTCGAACCACTTACGGACCTGGTCTTCAGACATGGGTTGACGAGTGTGCCAATGCCGGATCTCGAGGTCCTGGTACGCGGCGAGGAAGACTGCTGCGTCAGAAGGCGCTTGACGTCAAGCCGTCTAAGCCCAGGGGCGGGGGAAGGTGTCGCCGTCCAACCTGTCGCCCACGGCGAGTGCGAGTGGGTCGGTCACGACGTGCTCGCTGCCGCTGTAGGCGGTCGCCTCGTCCATATAGATGATGACGTGCGCGAACCGCGCCTGGTCGGTGCGGTTGGGCAGCGCCATGTGGCCGGTGTAGCCGCTGTGGAAGGTGCAGTCGCCGGCGCGGAGCGGCACGGTGACCCGGGGGATCCAGCGCAGAGACGGGTCCATCGTGAACAGGTCTTCTTCGTGGTGGAGGTCCTGCGGGCGCAGGCCGGTGCGATGCTGGGTGCCGGGCAGAAAGGTCATGCAGCCCCGCTCCGGCGGAACGTCGACCAGCGCTATCCACGCCGACAGCGGGAGCCGGTCGCCCGCATGCGGCCAGTACGGGCGATCCTGGTGGAACTCCGTGGCGGCGTTGTTGTGTGGCTCCTTGACCAGCATCTGGTCGTGCCAGAGCCGCAGCCGGAATCCGGCGAGCTGTTCGGCGATCCGGCCGAGCCGCGGATCGAACGTGAGCTCTCTCAGCGTCTGGTCGCGTTGCCAGACGTTGACCAGCTGGCTGAAGACTCCTTGCTCCTCCAGGCTCTCCGCACGATGCGCCTCCAGGAACGCCTCGGCGCTCGCCCGGAAGCGATCGACCTGGTCCGGCTCGAGAACGCCTCGTACTCGGACGAAACCGTGTTCGCGGTACGCCGCCACAAGCTCCTCCGGCACCCGGCCATCGGCACCGACGTCGCTGGCGGACTGCCCGGTCGTGGTTGTTTCCGTCACTGGGCCTCCAAGGTTGTCGCCGTTGAGACACCGCCCAGCATCGTCGTGGTGCGCCGCCATGGGCTAGGCCGATCCCGGCGGATACTCGTACGATCCCGACATGCCAGCCACGCTGCACGAGCACGTGCTGTTCGCCGGGGGCCCGGTCTTGGCAGGTGTCCACCACCTGAACTCCGACGTCGAGCCGCACGCGCACGACTTCGTCGAGATCGCGGTGATCGGAACCGGTTGCGGCCGTCACGTGACCAGCCGGGGCGAGCAGCCACTGCGGCGCGGGCAGGCCATTGTGCTCCGCCCCGGTGCCTGGCACGGGTTCCGGGACTGCATCGACCTGACCGTCGCCAACTGCTGCCTGTCCGCCCAGGCGCTACGGGCCGAACTGGCGGCGTTGTACGACATCCCGATGTTGCGCCGGATGCTGTGGACCGATCCGGTGGCATCCGGCATGCACGGCGTAGCCGTCACGGCCGTCGATCCGGCCGCCGCCGAGGAGGCCATCGCAGAGATCGGCCTGCTCGAACGGGACCTCACGGCCGATCAGGCCCGGCCGGGCCGCGTGCTGGGCCGGCTGGTCACTGTGGTCGGCATCCTGGCCGACGGCCGTGGCCCCGAACGGGAAACGGCCGAGCCTGCCATCCACCCCGCTGTCGCCGCCACCATCGCCCGGCTCGAGGCGGCGCCCGCCCATCCGTGGCGGCTCGATGATCTCGCCGGAGCTGTCAACCTGGATCCCGCCCATCTCGGCCGGCTGTTCAGGCGGTACGTCGGGTTGACGCCGCTGGGCTTCCTGGCCCGGCTGCGAGCCGAGCGCGCCGCCACGTTACTGGCGCACTCGACGATGCCGGCTGCCCGGGTCGGCGCCGCCGTCGGCTGGGACGACCCGACGTACTTCGCCCGCCGCTTCCGGACGCTGGTCGGGCTGACACCCACCGAGTACCGGCGCCGTAGCCGATCAGCCGCCCATATGCAGCTCGGCGCCCCAGCCGGGGCCCGTACGGAATGATCCGGACGGGCCTTTGACGGTAAGGTCTTCCCGAAGAGCGGGGGCCGCCTCGCTCTCGCTGACGTCGCAGCAGCAGCCCCGCGTAACCTCCTTTCCCGTTGCCGACGTGAAGGCAGGATGTAGGGCCCTATTGCGATTGCTGCTGCGGGCTGGCCTGGCTGGGCGGGCCGGTTGCCGAGGTCGGCTCCAGCTGAGGCAGCAGGGCGT
Source organism: Nonomuraea sp. SYSU D8015 (assembly GCF_008065375.1). GTDB lineage: Bacteria > Actinomycetota > Actinomycetes > Streptosporangiales > Streptosporangiaceae > Nonomuraea. Next base: position 714,094 of record NZ_VJYI01000002.1, on the reverse strand, counting down.
TGAGCGCCTGCTCGGTTTCCCGGCATGCCTCTGCGCAGATGCGGCAGTGCTCGTGCCGGTCGCTGTGCTCGGCGCAGGAGTCGCCGCAGGTCTTGGTCGCCTGGATCGCGGCCTGCACCTGGGCGCGCGACAGGTTGGCGTCGTAGCCGGTGTGCCGCGACAGGACCGCTGCGGTGGTTGAGCAGATGGCGGCGCAGTCCAGGTTGTCGCGGATGCACCGGCTCAGCATGGCCAACCGGTCGGCGGGCTCCGACAGGCACGCGTCGGCGCAGGCCGTGCAGGCCTGGGCGCAGGCTTCGAGCGCGTCGATGACGGCGGCCAGCTGCCGGTGGTCGAGGTTGATCTGGGCCGGGTAGGCGTCCAGCATCTTCTCGGTGTAGGTCATGGTGAACTCCTTGCTGTTGGGTCTCCGTGTCGCCTACCCGTCGAGGCCATACGCAGGCCAGAGTGTTCGCCCACCCGCTACGTCGCCGTGCCGCCGTCCAGCTCCAGGCGGGAGCCGGTGAACGCGGCCCGCAGGCGTCGATCGTGCGTCACCACGACCAGCGCGCCACGGAAAGAGGACAGCGCCTCCTCCAGTTGCTCCACGAGCATCGGTGACAGGTGGTTGGTCGGCTCGTCGAGCAGGAGCAGGTCCACGGGCTCGCTCACCAGCCGTGCCAGCTCGATCCGGCGCCGCTGCCCATAGGAGAGCTCCTCGAGGCGCAGCCCCAGGTCGGATGGGCGGAACAGGCCCAGGGCGAGCAGCGCGTCCGCGTGCTCGTCCAGGCTCCCGGGACGCCCGTGCGCGTAGGCCCCCAGCACGGTCCGGTCCTCCTGCCGAAGGACCCCGGCCCGCCGTACATCGTCGGTGTCCAGCTCGTCCTGTCGGAAGAAGCCGACCCGGCCGGCCCGCCGTACCTCGCCCGCGTCCGGCCGCAGCTCTCCGGCGAGCACCCGCATCAGCGTGGTCTTGCCCGCTCCGTTCGGGCCGGTGACGAGCAGCCGCTCACCGGCGCGGACGGTCAGGGAATCCAGGCGGAGCCGCCCCGCCACCAGCACGCCGTCGAGCGCGGCCACCTCGGTACCGGCGGCGGCTCCGGCGGTGGCGAGGGCGGCGGTGAAGCGCAGCGGCTCGGGCGGCGGCGGCGCCGGGTGGTCGGTGAGCCACCGTAGCCGCTGCTGGGACTGCCGGATGCGTCCGGCGGCCCCGTGTGTACGCGAGCGCGCCCGCCAGGCCCCGGTCCCCATGCCCGCCTTGGCCGTCTTGCGAGGGATTGTGGCCAGCCGGCCCGCGTTGGCCGCCACCAGCGTGGCATGCCTGTCCAGCTCCGTCTTCCACTCCTCGTGGGCCCGAGCCTGTGCGGCACGTTCGGCGGCCTTGGCGGTGAGAAATCCGGCGTACCCGTCGCCGTAGCGGCGCACCCTCCCGTCGGCGACCTCCAGGATGGCGGTGGTCACCCGCTCCAGGAACGTCCGGTCGTGCGTGATCGCGACGACAGTGCCCCGGTGGGCGCGCAGGCGCTGTTCGAGCCAGGCCGCGGCCTGGTCGTCCAGGTCGTTGGTCGGCTCGTCGAGCAGCAGCAGCTCAGGGTCGGACGCCAGCGTGGCGGCCAGAGCGAGCCTGGAGCGTTCGCCACCGGAGAGCGTGCCCAGCGGGCGGCTCCGGTCGAGCCCGGGCAGTCCGAGCCCGTGCAGCGCGACCTCCACACGGGTGTCGGCCTCGTAGCCGCCCCGTGCCTCGAACTCCGCCACCAGCCCCGTGTAGACATCCAGCTCTGCGGAGACATCCAGGCCCGTGCCAGCCTCCGCTGCGGTGCATGTGTCCATGCCTGCCGCGCCGAGCGACCGTTCGGCCACCCGCATCCGGGCTTCGAGCTCGCGCAGGTCGGCCAGCGCCAGGTCGACGGCGTCGGCCACCGTCGCCTGCGGTGGCAGCGCGAGCGACTGCGGCAGGTATCCGACGCCGCCGGGCGCGACGACCACGAGCTCGCCGTTGTCCGGCCGCTCGACGCCTGCCATGAGCTTGAGCAGGGTGGACTTGCCCGACCCGTTGTCGCCGATCACCCCGATCCGCTCTCCGGGCTTGACGGTGAGTGACACCCGGTCCAGGACGACACGGGTGCCGTAGCGCTTGGTGATCTCATTGAGTGCCGGTTGGGCGGCAGTACGCAGAGCGTCCACTTCCTTTTCGATCGGTGTGGATCAGGGTCGAAGATCGCTTACCGGGTGCCTCCATGCCTCCCCGCACGGGTCAGCCCGGCGCCTTCCGGCTGAGGTGCTCCCAGGCCCGGTACTCCTCGGCGCGGGCCTGGTCCATCTGCTGGACCATGTCGTACGAGGCGGAGCCGACGATCAGCCGCAGCGGCGGCTCCGCCAGGCCGGCCAACTCCATGATCACCGGGGCCGCGGTGCTCGGGTCGGGACCGGCGTCCTCGCCCCACATCTCGGCCAACTGGGCACGCAGCGGCTCGTACTCCGGGCGCGGCTCCGTCGTCGTGGTGCCCCGCGTGAACAGGTCGGTGCCGTACCCGCCCGGCCCCACGATCGTCACCTTGACCCCGAACGGCGCCACCTCCATCGCCAGGGCCTCACTAACCGAGTCGAGCGCTGTCTTGCTCGCCGAGTAGAACCCGACAGAGGCGAACCCTCCACCGGCCCCCATCGACGTGATCTGCAGGATGTGGCCGGACCCCTGCGCCCGCAGGTACGGCACCACAGCCTGGGCCACCCAGACCGCGCCGAAGAAGTTGACGTCGAACTGAGCTCGGATCTGCTCCTCGGTGGCCTCCTCGACCATGCCGAGCAGCATCGCGCCGGCGTTGTTGACCACCACGTCGAGTCGGCCGAACGCCGCCACCGCCCGGTCCACCACCGTCCGCACGGCCGCGCGGTCGGAGACGTCCAGCGTCAACCGTACGAGGTTGTCCGGATGGGCGGCGGCCAGGCCGTCGAGCGGGCCGAGGTCGCGCGCGGCGGCCACGACGCGGTCTCCGGCGGCGAGTGCCGCCTCGGCGAAGGCCCTGCCCAGGCCCCTCGAGGCGCCGGTGATGAACCATGTTCGGGCAGTCGTCATGCAATCTCCTCAGCTTGTGAGACGATACGGCCCGTCTCGCTTCAAGCGAGTATGAGGACAAGCCACCCTCATGTCAAGACGGAACGTCTCGTCTCGTTAGGTGATATGCTTCCGGACGTGTCCAACCCCAGACAGCCGAACCCCGCTCGGCGCAGCGAGCGGTCCCGTCGGGCCGTGCTCGACGCCGCGCGCGAGCTGGTCTCCGAGCACGGATACGCCAAGGTGACGATCGAAGCCATCGCCGCGCGAGCGGGAGTGGGCAAGCAGACGATCTACCGCTGGTGGCCGTCCAAGGGCGCGGTGATCTTCGACTCGATCCTGGCGCTCAGCGAGGGCCAAGAGGGCATGCGACTGCCCGACACCGGCGACCTCGAGGCCGACCTCAAGACCGTCATGCGGGCGACCGTCGCCGAGTTCGCAGACCCGGTGTTCGAGGCGCCCATCAGGGCGCTCAACATGGAGATCATCAGCGATCCCGCCCTCGCCGCCCAATACCGCGAGAAGCTGGCCGGGCCCGTCGACGAGGCCAAGAAGGAACGGTTGCGCACCGCCCAACGGGCCGGCCAACTGGCCGCGGACGCCGACCTCGACCTGGTGCTCGAGGTGCTGTATGCCCCGCTCTACCAGCGCTGGCTGCTCGGCTCCGGTCCGCTCACACCGGAGTACGCCGACACGCTCGTCGAAATCACCCTCCGCGCGTTCGGCCCCTGACCGAGGTACGCCCCGGCACGCGGCCCTCCTCGCCTCCACGCTCCCGACCCATGGAAGAGCAACCCCTCGGATGATCATTCCATCCATGAGGATCAGGAGTGAGGAACCGCCGGCGTGAGGTGGGGGCGTCTTCTTACTCGCCGGCGGCCGTCCGCGGCCGGGGTCTGTCCGGCGGAGCTTGGCTGACAGTCGCCAGCAGGTGCCTGACCATGGGATTCTGGTCGTTCTTGCGCCAGGCGACGGCGACCCGCGTCCGGGCGGTGCTGGGCTCGATCCCGCGGAAGGCGACGCCTTTGAGCCGGATGCGCCGGATGCTCGCCGGGGCCAGGGAGACGCCCAGGCCGGTCTCCACGAGGGCGCACACGGTCTGCCACTCCACTGCGTGCTGGGCTACCTCGGGCGTGAATCCTGCTGCGGTGCACAAGCCGATGATCTGATCGTGCAGTCGCGGGCCGACCGCGCGGGGCAGCAGCACGAAGGGAGAGTCCGCCAGCTGCACGAGCTGCACGGTCCGTTGGGCGGCCAGAGGATGGGTGGAGGGCAGCACGGCCACGAAGGGCTCTGTGAGCACCGTCCTGAAGCCGAGCTCCGTCTCGTCGGCCGGGGGCTCGCGCAGCAGGCCGATGTCGATGGTCTTGTCGTGCAGGGCGGCGATCTGCGGCGCGGTGGTCATCTCGTGGATGTCCAGGTGCACGCCGGGGAACCGGTGCCGGAAGGAGCGCAGCAGGCCGGGCAGGACGGTGAGGGCGAGGGAGGCGGCGAAGCCGATCCGCAGGCGGCCGGTCCGGCCGCTGCCGACGGCCCGGGCCGCGGCCAGGCCGGCCGCGAGGTCGGCGAGGGCCCGCCGGGCGGCGGGCAGCAGTTCGCGGCCGGCCGGGGTGAGCGCGACGCGTCCTGGTTCGCGGCTGAACAGCGGGTGGCCCACCTTGTCCTCCAAGCGCCGGATCTGCTGGCTCAGCGGCGGCTGGGCGATGCCCAGCCGGGCGGCCGCGTGACCGAAGTGGAGTTCCTCGGCGAGCACGACGAAGGCATGCAGCTGCGGGAGTGGGAGTTCGGGGCGCTCCATACGCCTAGAGATATCAGGCCATCCCTTTGGCTGTATTAGACGTATCTGTGCTGGTCATCTAGCGTTCGGCGCATGACAGAGCGACGTGCGATCCTCAGCGGCTCGACCTTTGAGGAACAGATCGGCTATGCCCGTGCCGTGGTCGACGGCGACTGGGTGCATGTGTCCGGGACGACCGGGTTCGACTACGCCACCATGACGATCTCCGACGACGTGGTGGAGCAGGCCGAGCAGTGTCTGCGCAATATCGAGGCCGCATTGGCCGAGGCGAGGTGCACGTTCGCCGACGTGGTGCGGGTGCGGTACATGCTGCCCGATCGGGCCGACTTCGAGCCCTGCTGGCCGGTCCTGCGCCGTCACTTCGGCGACGTCCGGCCGGCGGCCACGATGGTCATGTGCGGCCTCGCCGATCCCCGCATGAAGATCGAGATCGAGGTGTACGCGCGGCGCGCCATTGCGTAGCAGGTCGGGAACGGGGCCGTCGTGACCGCCGGGCGGCCTTATTGCGCCTGCCCGCCGTTCCGGTGCGGCGGGGGACCACGCGGACGTTGAGGGAAGTCCCGTCCGATCGTCGCGATCGGACGGGACTTCCTCTACGTGCGTGGGGCAGCGGCGGAGAGTCAGTGGTGCGCGGCGACGACGGCGTCGGCGCCGACAGGGCCGGCGGCCTTGGTGCGGCCGCGCAGGAGGATGAGGGCCAGGACGGCGGCGCCGATCACTCCGGCGGCGGCGCCGGCGAAGGCGGTCGACATCGCCGCGTTGTACGCCTCCCGGGCGGCCGCGGCCAGGGCCGGATCGGTCACGGCGGCGGCGATCGAGCGGCGCGCGGCCTCGGGCGCGCCGGCGGGCATGGCCGCCGTGTAGCTGCTGGTGGCCAGGCTGCCCAGGGCGGCCACGCCGAGGGCGGCGCCGGCTTGCTGGATGGTGTCGTTGAGCGCGGAGCCGACGCCGGCCTGCTCGGCGGGGATGGTGCCCATGAGGGCGGCGATGGCGGTGGGCATGGCCAGGCCGCCGCCGGCGCCGAGGACGAACTGGGCGAGGGCCAGCATCAGGAAGCTGTCGGAGGAGGTGGCCAGCAGGCCGAACCCGGCGGCCATCACCACCATGCCCAGCACGGCGGTGGCGCGGTTGCCGAGCTTGGCGCCGAGGCCGGCGCCGACGCCGTTGAAGATGAGCGAGGCGATGGCCATCGGGATGAAGGCCAGCCCGGCCTGCGTGGGTGTGTAGCCGAGCACGAACTGCAGGTACTGGGTGAGCACCAGGAGCAGGCCGCCGTTGCCGACCTGGACCAGGGTGAGCGACAGGCTGCCGCCGGCGAAGTCGCGGTCGCGGAAGAGCTTGAGCGGGACCATCGGGTGCGGGGTGCGCAGCTCCCAGATCACGAAGGCGGCCAGCGCGACGACGGTGACGGCCAGCGCGGCGATGGGGACGTTGATCCAGAAGACCGACTCCCAGCCGAACGAGGCGATCAGCGCGCCGCCGAGCACGGGGCCGCCGACCAGGCCGAGCATGGCGACCGCGCCCCAGCCGGCCATGGCCTTGCGGCGTTCGTTCTCGTCGGTGAAGACGGTGATGAGGATGGACAGGGTGCTGGGCATGACGAGCGCGCCGCCGACGCCCATGGCGACCCGGGCCGCGATGAGCAGAGCCGGGCTGGTGGCGAAGGTGGCTGCCAGGGACGCGGCGCCGAACAGCACCAGTCCGATGATCATGATGCGGCGGCGGCCGTACCGGTCGGACAGCGAGCCGGCCGTCAGCAGCAGGCCGGCGAAGACCAGCATGTAGGACTCCAGGATCCACTGGATGTCCTGTGCGGTGGCGCCCAGATCGGCTGCCAGCGGCGGCACCGCGACGGTCAGGGCCATGTTGTCGATGACCAGGACCAGTGTGCTGAGGCACAGCACGATGAGGATCAGCCAGCGGCGCGGGTTGATCGCGTCCATGGGGGCTCCTTGTGAACGTCGTTCGTTTGTTGCGAACGATGTACTCGCTTGGGCAATGGCGTGCGCAGTGATGGGTGGGTGGGATGTCAGCGGCCGAGGCGGCCGGCGAGCGGAGAGGACGACGGCGGGGTCATGGCGAACAGCCTCGGGCGCCGGTCATGTCACGGGGAAGCGCGACGGAGGGAGACGGGACGCGGAACGCTCCCCCGCCACTTCATTGACCTGGGGTTCTACCGGGGAGAGCGGGTGTTGCCGAGGTGTCCCGGGACGGGACGGGACACCGGCGGGAGGGCACCGACAGGCGTGGCCGAGCCTGCGATCAGGATCGAGTCGGCTCCGGAGTGGGGGAGTCACACGTCCGGTACTGCCCGGACACGCGTCGCTCGGTGGCGTCGATGTAGTCATGGAGGGCTTGGCGGGAGCGGATGAGCATGTCGATGTGCTCGTCCAATCCGTGCAAGCGCTCCCGTAGCGCGGTCAGGAGCTCGGGACAGGGCTCCAGGTCGGGGCCCTCGCCGGTGGCGCAGGGCAGCAAGTACGCGATGTCCTGGGTCGACAGTCCGGCTTCGAGCAGCCGCCTGATCTGGGCCACGGTCAGGATGGCGTCGTCGGTGTACTCGCGGTAGCCGTTGGCGCCGCGGGCGGGCTCGAGCAAGCCCTGGGCCTCGTAGTACCGCAGCTGATGCGTGTGGATCCCGGTCCGCCGACTCAGCTCCCCGATCAGCACGCCACTCCCCCTTGACCTTCATACTGGTATGAACGTTGAAGATTCTGCCATGACCGCCGAAACCGGCTCGAAGGAGCACATGATGCAGAATCGCGTGACAGTCATCGGCCTGGGGCTGATGGGCCAGGCGCTGGCCGGGGCGTTCCTGCGCGACGGGCACGCCACGACCGTGTGGAACCGTACGGAGGCGAAGGCCGGCCAGCTTGTCGCCCAGGGAGCGAGCCTCGCCGGCTCGGTCGGCGAGGCCGTCGCGGCCAGCCCGCTCGTGGTCGTCTGCGTCTCGGACTACGAGACCGCGCACGAGCTCCTCCATCCGCTGGGCGAGGCCCTCGACGGCCGGGTCGTGGTGAACCTGACCTCGGGAACGTCGCGGGCGGCCCGTGAGACCGCCGAGTGGGCGGCGCGGCAGGGCGCCACCTACCTCGACGGCGCCATCATGGCCATTCCCTCGGCCATCGGCACGGCGGACGCAGTTGTCCTCTACAGCGGTCCGCGATCGGCCTTCGACCAGCATGAACCGGTGTTGGGGAGTCTCGGCGCGGGGACGACGTACCTGGGCGAGGATCATGGCCTTGCGTCGCTGTACGACGTGGCCGTGCTGAGCCTGATGTGGAACATCGGCAACGGTTTCCTGCAGGGGGCCGCCTTGCTGGGTGCGGCCGGGGTCGACGCCGGCGCGTTCGCCTCGCTGGCGACCACGTCGATCAAGACCGTGGCCGACTGGATGCCCGGCTACGCCCAGCAGATCGACGACGGCTCGTACCCGGCCCTCGACGCCACCATCGACACGCACCTGGCCGCGATGGAGCACCTCGTCCACGAGAGCGAGTCCCTCGGCGTCAACGCCGAACTCCCGAGGTTCATCAAGGCCCTGACCGAGCGGGCCGTGGCCGCCGGGCACGGCGGCAGCGGCTACGCGGCGATGATCGAGCAGTTCCGCAAGCCCTCGGAGGTGCGGCCGTGACCGCCGCACCCTTCGACCCACGCAGGCTGCTCGCGGAGAGCCGGCTCGGCGTCCTCGCGACGATCAAGTCGGACGGCCGCCCCCAGCTCTCCCCCGTCATGCCCTTCTACGACCGGGAGGCCGAGATCGTCTACGTCTCGATGAACGAGGGAAGCGCCAAGACCGCGAACCTGCGCCGGGACCCGCGAGCCGCGCTGGAGGTCACCAGCCCGGACGGCTGGGAGTGGGCCACCGCCGAGGGCACGGCGACTCTCACGGGGCCGGGGACCGACCGCCACGGTCCTGAGGTCGAGGCGTTGGTGGAGTATTACCGGATCGCGGCGGGGGAGCACCCGGACTGGGACGAGTACCGGTCGGTGATGGTGTCCGACCGCAGGGTGCTCATGACGATGAGGGTCGAGCACGTGTACGGCGCCAGGATCCGTTGACCGGCCGCGGTCCGCCCGCGGGTGACCGGTAGGATTCCCGCGCCTCATATCTGATCACCAGGAGTCGTCGATGCGGCTGTCCCCGGCGTTGTCCGCCCTTGTCGTCCTGCTCGCGGTCCTTCTCACCGGATGCGCGGGCAGTGAGAGCACACCGGGGGTCGCGATCCCCGACAGCCCGGTCGGCAAGCAACTGCAGTGGTACATGGGCGCCGTCAAGCGCACTCCGCTGCCCGAGAGCGAGCTCAAGGAGCATCTCAGCGAAGAATTCCTCAAGGGCGTTCCGGCGGAGAAATTCAACGAGCTCGCCAAAGGGCTGGCGGACTTGAAGGTGGACGAGCTGAGCAGCACGACCCCGACCGAGCTGACCGGGGTGACCTCCATTCCCCTCGGCCAGAAGTACGACATGAAGATCTCGGTCGGCGCCGACGGCAAGATCGACTACTTGCTTTTCGAGCCCAAGTAGCGGCGCACGACTCAGCGGGCGGGCGGGACGTCGGTGAGCGCGGTGTAGACGTTCTTGCCCTGGGCGCGGGCCTGGGCGACCATGCGGTCCGCGCCCTCTGAGGGGCCGCCGATGCGCAGGACCGCGTCGCAGCGGGACAGCAGCTGCTCGGCGATGGGGTGGAAGATCTCCTCGAAGAGAGGGTCGCCGGGGCGGGTGCTTCCGGCCGTCTCCAGGAGAGGCAGAGCCAGGGCCTCGCCGGTGACCGGGAGGTGGCCGGCGCGGAAGAGGGTGAGGGCGGTCTCGTTCATCGCCCGGACATTGGCCTCCAGTTTCTGGGGGTCGTCGCCGGTGCCGGAGCGGTACGGGCCGGCGACGAGGATCATCTGCGGGCTGGACATGCTGGTGCTCCTTCGGGGTTGTCGGTCAGGCCAGAACGGTCTCGACGCCCGCATCGCGCAGGGCGGCCAGAGTCTCCGGGCCGTTGGGGTGGGTGTCGGCGTTCTGAGCCGCCGTGTCGGTCACGAACGTGTGGACGGCGTTCAACGGGGCGACCTGGCTGAAGGCGCGTACGCCGAGCTTGGTCGCGTCGGCCACGGCCACGATGCGGGCCGCCTGCGCCAGGCCGACCTGCTTGACGGCCGCGTCGTCGAGGGAGAACTCGGTCCAGCCCTGCTCGGCGTGCACGCCGCCGATGGACAGGATGAACAGGTCGAACGTCAGCGATTGGAGCGTGCGCAGGGCCAGCGGCCCCACCAGGGAGCGCTCGCCGGGGCGGGAGCGCCCGCCGACGACCAGGAGGTCGATGCCGGGGCGGTCGGCCAGGCGCACGGCCGCCTGCAGGCTGAGCACGGCGATCGTCAGCGGCGCCCGGGCGGCCAGGTGGTCGGCGACGTGGACCGTGGTCGTGCCCGCGTCCAGCAGAATCCGTGAGCCCGGCGTCACCATGGCGGCCACGGCGGCGCCCAGGCGGTCTTTGGTGGCGGTCTGCCAGTGTTCGCGGGCGGCGAAGCCGCCGCCCTCCTCACGGGGCCGGGTGGCGACCGCGCCGCCGTGGACTCTGCGGACCAGGCCCTGGCGTTCCAGCGCGTCCAGGTCGCGGCGCACGGTCATCTCCGAGACGCCCAGGCGTTGGGCGAGCTCGGACACGGCGATGCGGTCGGAGCCCTGCACGAGGCGGAGGGTCAGGTCGAGGCGGTTGGCGACACCCATGGGAAATTTCTAACATATGCATGTGAGAACGAACAAACCTGTGTTCGGAATGGACTGGCCATGGGAGAGTTCGCGAGGCTTGTCCTGCACGCCGACCTGGACCCGCTTCGAACGCCGGATCAAGGCGTGCCGACATCCAGCTGTCCACAGGATGTGCATAACTTTTTCATGAATCCGGAGGAAAGGGGCGACCTTCTCCGCTCACGCTCCGATACCTCGCAAGTCCGGCCTGTACTGCGAGGATGTCGATCCCGGGCTGATATGGCGACATCGGCGGCGGACGTTGTCAGCGCAGAGAACGGATGGACGTTATCCACAGGAAGTGCATGTTATCCACAAGTGTGGATCCGGGGTGAGGATCGCGGGGTCTCGCGCAGGAGCAGCAGGCCGAGTGCCGGTACGCCGGCCAGCGCCGCCATCGACACCACGGCGCCCACCAGGTTGCCCGCCACCAGCAACGGCGTGACCACGGCGGCGCCGATGGGAGGGGTGGCCTGCATCATCGTGCGAAAAACGCTGAAGACGCGGCCGCGCTGCGACGGAGGGACGCGTTCCATGCGCAACGACTGCGCCCAGACCGTCATGGGCGCGCTGAACGTCCCCACGATCAGGAAGGCCGCGGTGACCGGGACCCAGCCGGGGGTGCCCAGGAGGGCGAGGATGCCGGCCGCGGCCACCAGCTCGACGAGCGCGATCGCGGCCAGCCTGCCGATCCTGGGACGCCACACGCCCGCCGCCAAACCGCCCGCCAGCTCCCCTGCGGAAAGGGCGGCCATGAGCAGGGACAGGGCGGCGCCGCCGCCGGGAAGGTGCTCCTTGGCCAGCCACGGGGCCACCACCATGGTCATCGCCCCTTCGGTGATGTTGAACGCCATGAAGGCCGCCGTCGTGCCGATGAGGACCTTGTCGCGGAGGACCGGGAACCGTCCGGAGGCGGATTCCTGAGGCGGGTGCGGGCGCAGGGGAGTGCGGATCCGGGCCAGGGCGAGGGCGAAGCAGGCGTACGTGGCCGCGTCCAGGGCCAGTATGGCCGCCGGGCCCACGGTCGTCAGGAGCGGGGCGGCCAGGGTGAAGCCGACGATGCCCGACACGGAGTAGCTCAGGGACTCCAGGGCGTTGGCGGCGTCGCGCTGCTCCGGAGCGACCAGGTCGGGGATGGCCGCCGGCACTGCGGCCATCGGGATCATCTTCAGCAGGCCGTACACGGCCGCGACAAGGAACGGAAGCCAGTCCGGGACCGTGCCGACGACCGCGGCCAGCGGAACCGACGCCACCGCGAGACCACGCAGCACGCTGTCGGCGATCAGGACGGCCCGCTTGTCGAAGCGGTCGAGTATCGGGCCCGCCGCCAGACCGCCGACCAGGACCGGCGCGGTGTAGCAGACGGCCAGCAGGCCGAGCTTCGCCGTGCCGTCCTGCTGGGCGAGCACGAGCCAGGAGAGTGCGATGTAGGTCATGCTGTCGCCCATCACGGAGACGGACGCGCCCGACCACAGGCGGCGGAAGTCAGGCCTGGTCTTGAGCAGGGTCACGTAGGTCGGCACAGGGGTCCTTGACGAAGGGCTCAGATGATGGTCGAGGCCGCACGCAGGTGCCGCATCGCGTACGACCGCCACGGGCGCCACCGCCGGGCCCGCGCCTCGACGGCCGGGTCGGTGGTCAGGAGGACGTCGGGGTCGCCGAGGGCGCGCATGCGGATCCGCGCCACGGCATCAGCCGTCACGCCCGGGAGGGCGAGGAGCTCGCGTTCCACCTGGTCCCGGTCGCTCTCCGGGCCCAGCTGGACTTTTCCGGCGAGCACGGCCCGGGCCAGGGCGGACACCGGAGCCGGGACCGCGTCGGCGCCGGCCAGGGCCTCCATGGCAGGGAAGGCGTGGGTGAGGGCCGGCAGCGGGGTGCCGTGGCGCTGGACCAGTTGGGCGAGGAGGGCTCGGCCGGCGCTCGTCTCCTCGTTCATGATCGCGCGTACCGCCATCTCGGCCGCGTCGACGTGCCCGGGCACCCGTCTGCCCGGGGCGGTGGCGATCAGGGGCGCCAGGAGCGGGTCGCCGCCGAGGTGGTCGTCGATGTCGCGCGGGTCGGCGTCCAGATCGAGGAGGCGGCGGCAGCGCCGTACCGCGGCAGGGAGGTCCTTCATCGAGTCGAGGCGCAGCTCGCACGACACGTGTGACGGTCCCGGGCGGAGTGTGACGATGCCCAGGCCGTGCGGCAGGGTGAGGGCTCGGCGGTAGAAGTCGTCGCCGGCCTCCTCCAGGCCGGGGATCGCGCGCTCGGCCAGGTAGCGGAACAGGTCCGTCAGGTCCAGGGGAGGGCGGTAGGCGAGGCGCAGGTGTAGCGTCCCATGGGTGCGCCGGCCCGCGGGGCGGTTGCGGCGGAGGGCGGTGGGGGTGGTGCCGTACACCCTGAGGATCGTGTCGTTGAACTGCCGGATCGTGGAGAAGCCCGCGGCGAACGCGATCTCGCCGGCGGGCAGGTCGGTGGTCTCCAGGAGGGTTCTGGCGTTGGCCGCGCGCTGGGTCCTGGCCAGCGCCTGCGGGCCCGCGCCCAGGTCGGTGACGAGCCGGCGGCGCAGCTGACGCTCGCTGTAGCCGAGCCGGGCCGCGAGCCCGGTGACGCCCTCCCGATCCACGAGCCCGTCAGCGATCAGCTGCATGGCCCGGCCGGTGACGTCCGCGCGGACGTTCCACTCGGGGGAGCCGGGCACCGCGTCGGGGCGGCAGCGCTTGCACGCGCGGAAGCCCGCCTCCTGCGCGGCCGCGGCGGAAGGGTAGAAACGGACGTTCTCCCGCTTGGGGAGCGCGGCCGGGCAGCTCGGGCGGCAGTAGACGCGGGTGGTCACGACGGCGACGAAGAAGCGGCCGTCGAAGCGGCCGTCCCGGCTCCTGAGCACGGCGTACGCGTCTTCGTCTGCGAGCACGTGCCCTACTTTTCCCGTTCGGGGAGTGTCGCCACTAGTGATGATCGGACGTCAAGTCTCATGGGAGACAACGGGCGGCTACGGGGATCAGCAGTGCGGTCGTCACCGGTGCTGCCGGGGCGGTGATGGCCGCGCCCGGAGTCGGCGCCGCGGCGCAGGTCATGAGGCGGCCATCCGCCTGAGCTGCTGCGCCCGCGCCCCGGCATCCCCCGGCAGGTCGCGCTCGGCCAGCCCGGCCGCGATGCGCTCGCGGAACTCGACCGGCCGGTGGTCGTCGTACTTGAACTTGGCCCGCACCCCGACGACCTCCAGCCGCAGCCCCCGGATCGCCGACAACATCTTGCGGTACGGCCCCTCGTCGGCCGCGACCACGCCATGACCGCCATCGGGCTGGTGGTGAGCCAGCTGGCGGCGCAGAATCTCCGCCTTGCCCTCCTTGTCGTCCACGACCCGCGCCGCGCACGTGAGCTGGACGGAGGCGTAGTAGCTGGTCGGCACGCCGTTGTCGGGGGAGTCCGACCGCCACGTGGACGGGATGTAGGCGTAGTCGTCGTGCACGCTCACCACCACCGCCGGGTTGGCCTCCAGCGCCGCCCAGATCGGGTTGGGCCTGGCCAGGTGGAGCAGGATCTCCCCGGCCCCGTCGAACAGGAAGTGCGTCGGCACCACCACGGGCGGGGCGCCGTCCACGCCGTTGGCGGCGAGCTGGCCGAAGTCGCGGGTACGCAGCCAGCTCCGCCACTCGCTGCCGTCACGGGCCGCATCCCATGGATGAATGAGCACCCAAACCCCTTTGTATTAGTACATAATGCATTTTGTGTTAGAAATGTATCGGATAACCGGGGGGACAGCCACCGAGATTGCGGCCGGGGTGGAGGCCGCCGTGTCGGAGGGGCGGCTGGCGCCCGGCGCGGCGCTTCCGCCGGTCCGCGAGATGGCGGCGCTGGCCCAGGTGAGTCCCAACACGGCGGCGGCCGCGTACCGGCTGCTGCGTGAGCGCGGCGTCGTCGAGACCGCCGGGCGGCGCGGCACCAGGGTCAGGCCCCGGCCCGCCAGCACGGCCCGTGAGGACATCCGCATCGAGGTGCCCCCGGGCGTACGCGACCTGTCCAAGGGCAACCCCGACCCCGCCCTGCTGCCGCCTCTGCACGAGGCGCTCGCCGCCGCGGCCCGCGCGCACCAGGAACGGCCCGCCATGTACGGCACGGACGACGACGAGGAGCTCCTCGCCCTGGCTTCGGCCCGCCTGCGCGGGGACGGCGTGCCGGTGGCCCCGCTGGCGATCACCTCCGGCACCCTCGACGCCGTCGAACGCGTTTTGGGCGCCTACCTGCGTCCCGGCGACGCGATCGCGGTCGAGGACCCCGGCTGGTCCTCCCTGCTCGACCTGGTCGCGGCGGTGGGCCTGCGGCCGGTGCCGATGCGGCTCGACGACCACGGCCCGCTCCCCGACGAGCTGGACAAGGCGCTGCGGGCCGGCGCGCGAGCCGTGGTGATCACGACCCGCGCGCAGAACCCGACCGGCGCCGCCGTCTCCGCCGAACGCGCCGCCGCCCTGCGCGAGCGGTTGTCCGCGCACCCGGGCGTGCTGCTCGTCGAGGACGACCACGGCGACGGCTTCGTGGACGTGCCCCTGCACCCGCTGGCCGGCGCCACGGCCCGCTGGATCCTCGTCCGCTCCACGGCCAAGGCCTTCGGACCTGACTTGCGGCTCAGCGTGATCACCGGCGATCCGGGCACGCTGGACCGGCTGCGCGGGCGGCAGCGGCTGGCCACGGGCTGGGTCAGCCACCTGCTGCAGCGGGCCGTGGCGCACCTGTGGCGCACGGGGGCGGTGGACACCGCGGCGGTGGCGGCCTCGTACGCCGAGCGCCGGGACGGCCTGGTCGCGGCGCTGGCCGAGCGCGGCGTCGCGGCGCATGGCCGTACCGGGCTCAACGTGTGGGTGCCGGTGGCGGACGAGGCCGCCGCGATCACCCACCTGCTGGCCCGCGGCTGGGCCGCCGCGCCGGGCGCGCGCAACCGCATCGCCACGCCGCCCGCGCTCCGCCTCACCGTCTCCCCGCTGCGGCGGGACGACATCCCGTCGCTGGCCGACGACCTCGCCGCCGCCGTCCGCCCGCCGTCCCGCGGCCGGTACGGCTGACCGCGCAATGATCAACGCTTCACGTGAAACCCTGCTCGGGCCGCGGGACAGAGGGAGTGGCGGGGCCGCCTCGCCCGCATGACGCAGTGGGCCAGCACCCCGAGCGCGCCCGTCACCAGCACCGCCAGCCCGGCCAGCGTCGCGTCGTCCCATGCGCCGCCGCCCAGCGCGCCGAAGAACGCGGCCCCAGTGATCACCCCGCCGAGCACTCCCCCGGCCTCCTGCACGGTCCCGACCACCCCGGCCGCGGCGCCCGCGCGTTCCCGCCGTACCCGTGAAAGGACGGAGGAGATCAGCGGCGCCATCAACAACCCCATCCCGCCTCCTGTGACCAGCAACGCCGCCGCCACCAGGCAGGGCCCCGACCCGCGCCACACCACGTGACCCAGCAGGGCCAACCCGGACACGAGCGTCAGCGCGGCGACCGTCGGCGGCACGCGCTCCGCCCGCAGCGAGGCGAGGAAGAAGCCCGCGTTGAGCGCGGTGCACACCGCCCCGGCCGCCAGCGGACTCAGCCCGAGCCCGTCCTGCAGGTACAGGGCGAGCACGAACGACAACCCCGCCGACGTGCCGAACAACAACGCCACCGCCACCAGCCCACCCGCGAACCCCTGCTCGCCGAACACCGCCGGCTCCAGCAGCGGCGCCCGTCCGGAGGCCGCCAGCCGCCGCTGCCGCCGCACGAAGGCCGCCAGCGTGGGCGCAGCCGCCGTCAGGCACAGCCACGTCCACGCCGGCCAGCCCTGCTCCCGCCCTTCGACCAGCGGCAGCACGACGGCCACCAGCCCGGCGGCGACCAGCACCGCCCCGGTCACGTCCAGGTCGTGCCGATCCCCGGTGCCCGGAGTGCGGGGGAGCACCCGCCCGGTCAGCGCCAGGGCCGCGATGCCGATCGGCACGTTGACCAGGAAGCAAGCCCGCCAGCCCAGCCCCAGGGGATCGGCCGCCACCAGGAGCCCGCCGACGGCCTGACCGCTCACGCCCGCCAGGCCGACGGCGGTCCCGTACCAGCTGAAGGCCCTGGCCAGGGCGGCGCCCTCGTACAGGACGCGGAGCAGCACGAGCACCTGCGGGGCGAGCATCGCGGCCGCGAGCCCCTGGCAGACCCTGGCCGGCACCAGCGCCTCGGCCTCTGGGGCGAGCCCGCACGCCGCCGACGCCAGCGTGAACAGCGCCAGCCCGGCCGTGAACACGCGGCGGTGCCCGTACAGGTCGCCGAGCCGCCCGCAGACGATCAGACCGGCGGCGTAGGCGAGCCCGTACCCGGCGATCACGAGCTGAACGGCGGCGTCACCCGCGCCCAGGTCGGCCCGGATCGACGGCACGGCCAGGTTGGCGACGAAGAAGTCGAGCGTGGTCATGAACACGGCGACCAGCACCACGGGCAGGGCGAGCATGGGGACTCCGAGGGGGAGACGTCGGGGCGGTGGGAGAACACCGGCGGACGCCGGACGGTTGACCTCACCCTCGCGCCAGGCGATTACGATCCCCTGCCGATTCGCTACGGACGCCCATCAACCGATCGGTGGATGTCGGGGTTCTCCCGCGTCGGCGACTCTCGAACCATGACAGCGATCATCGAGATCAACGACCTGCGCAAGAGCTACCGGTCGAACGCGGCGCTGGACGGCGTCTCCCTGCGGGTGGAGCAAGGGGAGATCTTCGGCATCGCCGGTCCCAACGGCGCGGGGAAGACCACGCTCGTGGAGTGCGCGTCGGGACTGCGACGTCCGGACGGCGGCACGCTGCGCGTGCTCGGCCTCGACCCGGAGGGCGACCGGCGCCGGCTTCTCCAGCGCATCGGCGCCCAACTGCAGGAGGCGGCCCTGCCCGACGCGGTCAAGGTCGGTGAGGCGCTGCGGATGTACGCCGCCTTGTACGACAGGCCGAGCGACTGGCGGGCCCTCATGGACGAGTGGGGACTGGCGGACCGGAAGAGCGTCCGGTTCGCGAACCTGTCCGGCGGCTGGAAGCAGCGGCTGTTCATCGCGCTGGCCCTGGTCGGCAACCCCGAGCTGGTCTTCCTCGACGAGCTCACCACCGGCCTGGACCCGGCGGCCCGCCGTACGACGTGGGGCCTCATCCGCGACATTCGCCGGCGCGGGGTCACGGTCGTGCTGGTCACCCACTTCATGGACGAGGCCGAGGCGTTGTGCGACCGCCTCGCCGTCATCGACCGCGGTCACGTCGTCGCCGAGGGGACCCCTGTGGAGCTGATCGCGAAGACGGGGGCCGACTCGCTGGAGAACGCGTACCTCACCCTGACCGAAAGGACCGAAGCGGCATGAAGGGCATATGCAACGTCGTCGCCGTCGAGCTGAGACTCACCGTCCGGGACCCGATGTCGGCCTTCTTCGCACTGGCCTTCCCACTGATCATGCTCTGGGTCAAGCTCCGCGGCGGCAACAAGCCGCTGCCGGGCGGTACGCCGCTGGTCGACGCCACCGTGCCGATGCTGACCGTCTTCGTGGTCGGCCTGGCCACGCTGGTCGTCCTCCCCGCCACGCTGGCCCAATACCGGGAGCGGCGGGTGCTGAAGCGGCTTCGCGTCACGCCCGCCTCTCCGGCGATGTTGTTCGGGGCGCAATGGGCCGCGCACACGCTGCTGGCCGTGCTCGGCTCGGCGCTGCTGATCCTCGTCGGGCTGGTGGGCTACGGGCTGTCCGGGCCGGCCAGCCTCCCGGGCGTGCTGCTGGCGTGGCTGCTCGGTGCGCTCAGCCTGGGCTCCATCGGGTTCCTCCTGGGCGCGGTCATTCCGACCGGCCGGGCCGCGACCGTGGTCGGGTTGGGTGTCTTCTTCCCGATGGTCTTCCTCTCCGGTGCCATGATCCCCCGTGAGAGCCTGTCGGGCTCGATGCGCGCCATCGGCGACCTCACGCCGATGGCGCCGGCGGTCCAGGCCGTCCGCGACGGCTGGACAGGCGGCGGGGTGTCGCCGCTTACGCTGGGTGTCATGGTCGCGATCTCGATCGTCGCCGGTGGCGTCGCCCTGAGGACTTTCCGGTGGTGACGACCGGGTCCGGCGCGGAGGTCACCCGCTGGGACCGCGTCATGGCCGCGCTGCCGTACCTGCTCGTCCTCCTCCCCGGGCTCTTCGCCCTGCTGCGGGAGTGGCGGTGGGAGGTGCTGGCCCTGACGCTGGTCGCGGCCGGCTGGCAGTGGCTGATGACCGCGCGTCCGCTCCCGCTGGTCGTCTATTTCGTGGTCCTGCTCGCCCTCATCGCGGCCCTGGTGCGGATGGACACCGTTTTCACGGTGACCGGGGTGGGAGCGTTCCTCCAGTGCTTCGTCCTGCTGGCCGGGTGGTGGGCGTACGGAGGGGTGGCCGTCACGGTCGGCGTCCTGATCGCCGCCCGTCCCCAGCTCGGGCGGACCCCGGCCGAGCTGCTCGTCTCCTTCGTCGTCGGAGTGCTGGTCGCCTCGATGGTCGGCCTGGTCGTCAAGACGATCTCCGACCAGAACGACCGGCTCAAGGCAGTGATCGCGGAGCTCAGGGAGACCGGGGCCAAGCTGGCCGCGCTCGCCGGGGAGAACGCGCACCTGCAGTCCCAGCTCCTGATCCGGGCCCGCGAGGCCGGCGTGCTGGAGGAGCGTCAGCGCATGGCCAGGGAGATCCACGACACCATCGCCCAGGGGCTGACCGCCATCCTCACCCAGCTCGAGGCGATCGGCGACATACCCGCCGCCCGCTCGCGCCTGGACACGGTACGGGCCATGGCCAGGGAGAGCCTGACCGAGGCCCGCCGGTCCGTGCAGGCGTTGCGTCCGGCGCCGCTGCAACACGAGGCCCAGCTGGCGACCGTGCTGCGGGATCTCGCGGAGAAATGGTCGGCGAGCACGGGGGTGCCGGCCTTGGTGTCGGTGACCGGCGATCCCCGTCCGCTCCACTCGGAGGTGGAGTCGTCGCTGTTACGGGTGGCGCAGGAGGCCCTGGCCAACGTCGCCAAACACGCCTCGGCGGGGCGGGTCGGGCTCACGGTGTCGTACATGGAGGATGTGGTGGCCCTGGACGTACGCGACGACGGCGCCGGCTTCACGATGGGACCGGCGGCGGGCTTCGGCCTCGTCTCGATGCGTCAGCGCGTCAATCGCCTGGCCGGGACCCTGGAGATCGAGACCGCCCCCGGCCAGGGGACGGGAATCTCGGCGACCGTCCCGGCGATCCCTGCGGATCCGGCCCCAGATTCGGGGACGTGAGCCATGCCGCCGATTCGTTTGATCATCGTGGACGACCACCCGGTCGTCCGCGACGGCCTGCGCGGCATCTTCGCCGACGACGACGCCTTCGAGGTCGTCGGCGAGGCGGCCGACGGTCCAGAGGCCCTGGCGGTGGCCCTGCGCAGCGACCCCGACGTCGTGCTCCTGGACCTCCGCATGCCCAGGATGAGCGGCGCCGAGGTCATCCGCCGGCTCCGCGAGCAGACCCCCGGCATCCATGTGCTGGTGCTGACGACCTTCGACAACGACGCCGACGTCCTTCCGGCGATCGAGCAGGGGGCCACGGGCTACCTCCTCAAGGACACGCCTCGCGCGGATCTGCGGCGGGCCGTCCTGGCGGCGGCCCGCGGCGAGACCGTGCTGTCGCCGACCGTGGCCCGGATCCTGACACAGCAGGCCCGCTCGACGGAGCAGCAGCGGACGCTCAGCCCGCGGGAGCTCGAGGTGCTGCGGCTCATCGCCCGCGGCGCGACCAACCGCGACATCGCCGGGAAACTCTTCATCACCGAGGCGACGGTGAAGACGCATCTGCTGCACATCTTCGCCAAATTGGCGGTGAAGGACCGGGCGGCCGCGGTGGCGGCGGCGTACGAGGCCGGCCTCCTCAAGCCGACCACCGACTTAACGTGATGTCCTTACAGAATTCCACAGAACGCCATCTTGGAACGCACTAAATTCCGTGCGCTAACTCTCCGTTGCCAAGAGAGCTTGTGGCCGGCGGAGCGTCGACCGGCGGTGCCCGGTCAAGCCGTGATGAAACGGGCCTCCAGGCCTGGACCTGGCAAAACATGAACGCCGTTCTGGTTGTTGTCCGTCTTGTCCTGATTTCTGAGGATTTCTGACACAGCAATGTTGCGATCATGGTGACGATTGGTCAACTCTCCCTCATTCTCTGTTATGGTCCCGTCTTGTCCGAAATTGGGACGACCTTTACCCCTCAGTAGGAGGATCATGAGGCGCACAAAGAGGACCGTCGCCCTGACCATGGCCCTGGCGGCGGCCACCGCTCCCTTGTTGGCTCTCGCGTCCCCGGCGGCCGCGGAGTCCACCAAGACGACCACGATCACTCAGACCGCCCAGAACCTGCCGCTCGACTGGCTCTCCCTGGACGCGGTGACCGGCACCCAGCTGCTGCAGCGAGCCAAGCAGCTGCTGGGCAAGGGCTACGTTCCCCAGGCGTTGAGCGTGAGCAACGCGGCCAACCCGCAGTACACGTGTGTGTGGGTCAAGGACACCGCCAGCAAGGTGAACGTCCTGCAGGGCCTGTCCTCGACGGATCTGACCAAGACCATCGCCGAGCAGGCGAAGCTGGGTTTCCAGCCCGAGCTGATCAGCGGTACCGGTACGGGCTCGGACGCCGTCTTCGCTGCGGTCTTCGAGAAGACCACGGAGCAGGTCAAGTCGCAGCTGGCGATGACCAAGGAGACCTTCGCGAAGGTCAACGCCGAGTTCAGCGCCGCCGGCTACAGCATCGCCTCGCTGGACGTGTACGGCACGGTCGAGAGGCCGCTCTACGCGGCGGTCTGGGTCGCCGGCGCCGTCTCGGGCTCCGTCCAGGTGACCCTGGGCCAGACCGTGGAGCAGCGCGGTCAGGAGTTCCTGGCGAAGGCGCGGCAGGGCCTGCGCCCGATCGCCATGGCCGTCGAGCCGGGCAAGCTCATCACCACCGTGTGGGCCAAGGGCAGCTCGACCGGCATCAAGGAGACGCTGGGCCTTTCCAAGGTGACCCACACGCTCAAGGCCACCCAGCTCAGGACGCTGGGGTACGTGCCGCAGAGCGTGGACACCGAGGGCGGCCTGATCTCGGCGATCTGGGTCAAGAACAAGACCAGCTAGGAGCCGGCGACGTCACGGCCCCGCGATCGCGGGCTGAGTCCGGCACAGGAAGAGTGTGCCGGACTCGGCTCCACGATAGCGCTCGGGCGGCGGGCTCACGCGGCGGCGCGCTCGCGCTGGAAGACGCGCGCACCGGCAACGCCCAGCGGCAGGAACAGCAGGGCGAACACGATGCCCGCCACGTACGTCAGGTCGATCGGGATGAACATCATCCCGACGAAGGCGGCGAGGTAGATCGCGGGCAGCCACCAGCCCACGACACCCGCCCGGGCGAGCCCGGCGGACAGCCCGAGCAGGCCCAGGAAGGCGAGGATCTCCGTCCCGCTCCACAGGGGCATGAACGCCGACCCGTCCACGGTGTCGGAGATCCGCACCGCGTCGCCGAGCGGGAGTTGCCGCCCGATGACCATCCGCCACCAGTCGTCGCGTACGGCGCCGGACACGTTCAGGAGCCCCACAGCCGCGGCCAGGGCGCCCAGCAGCGTGGGCCATCGGCCCTTGCGACCGCGGACCAGCCCGGGCACTGCGAGAGCGCCGAGCGCGCCGGCGATCAGGCCGTAGTGCAGCAGGATCGCCGACAGCTCCGTCAGGAAGGGGTCGCGGGCGAGCGAGGTGACGTAGTCGGCCGCCGAGGCCGAGTCCTGGGGTGGGGCGGTGATCATGCCGGCCAGCATCAGCAGGGGACTGGCGATCAGGGCGGCCGCGCCGGCGCGCCGCAGGAACCGGCTCGCCCGGTCCGGGCGCGCGTCCGCAGGGGTCGCGGCGGTGTGGGTGAGGGGGGTCATGTCGTACCTCCGTGTCGCAGGAACTCGTTGCGATGAGAACTCTCCCGTCCCGGCGCCTTCTGGCGCGTCAGCCATCGCGCACCGTGATCGCTCCCCGCTTCGAATGACCGGGCCGGGGAGCGGGTCCGCTGTTCGGCGGACCCCGCGGCCTGCTGAGGGTCCCCCATTCGGGGGACTCGGCCGATGGCGGGCCTGGTTACGATCGGTGGCCATGACGATGACCCGGCTGAGGGACGTCCGCCTCATCCCCCTGATGGCCGGACCGCTGATCGGTTTGCTGGCCGTGATGGAGACCCGGCTGGACGACTTCTTCGGCGCGAGCGCGGGCGCCACCTGGATCGCGGGCGTCCTGCTCGGAGCCGGAGTGGTGCTCGCGGCCTGGTATCCGCTGGCCGGCACGATCGTCGCGGCCGTCTGCCTGCCGGTCCCCGTGGTCGTGTTCGGTGCGCCCGGAGTCGGCGGCGCGGCGATGATCGGGATGATCGCGGTGGTCGCGTGGGCCGGCTGGCGCGAGCCGCCCCGCCGCTCGGCCCTCGCGTTCGGCGTCGCGGGCGTGTCGTTCGTGAGCGCCTCGCTCGCCGCCGCCGAGTCGCTGTGGGAGCTGTTCTTCATCCCGGCGATCCTGCTGCCCGGCTGGTGCATGGGGCTGCTCGCCCGCCGCAGCGGCGAACGCGCGGCCAAGCTCGCCGAGCTCGCCGCCGCCCTCGACGCCGAACGCGAGGCGAACGCCCAGGCCGCGGTCGCGCAGGAGCGTACGCGCATCGCCCGCGAGGTTCATGACGCCGTCGCGCACTCGGTCAGCGTGATGACCCTGCAACTGGGCGGCCTGCGCAGGCTGCTCGCCGGTCGCCCGGCCGAGCAGGAGATCGTGGCCGGGCTGGAGCGGCTCGGCCGGCAGACGGTGGAGGAGATGCGCGGCCTGGTCGGCATCCTGCGCGAGCACGTGGACGGTGAACGCCCTGCGCCGGTGCCGTCCCTGGCCCGCGTCGGCGAGCTGATCTCCGATGTGCGCGCCGCCGGGCTGAAGGTGACCCTGGAGGCCCCCGACGAGCCGCCACGGCTGCCGCCGGTGCTGGACCTCACCGCGTACCGCGTGCTCCAGGAGGCCCTGACGAACGTGCTGCGGCACGCCGGCGAGGTCCCGACCACGGTCACCATCGACTACAGCGACCGGGCCCTCACGCTCGAGGTACGCAACGAGCCCGGCCGGCAGGCTCCGCGGCCCGGCGGCGGCCATGGGCTGGTGGGCATGCGCGAACGGCTCGCGATGGTGCAGGGGAGCCTGAACGCCGGTGTCGAGCCGGATGGCGGATTCGCTGTCCGCGCCCGGTTCCCCATTCCTCGCACATGGTAGGGAAAGCGACATGGCTATCTCGGTGGCGCTCGTCGACGACGAGGCGATGATCCGCGTGGGGCTGCGACTGGTGCTCAGCGGCGAGCCGGACATCGAGGTCGTGGGCGAGGCGTCCGACGGTGCCGAGGCCCTCGACCTGGTCGCGCGGACCCGGCCCGACGTCGTGCTGATGGACGTGCGCATGCCGAGGATGGACGGGCTGGAGGCGTCGCGGCGGCTCGTCCGCGACCACCCCGACAGCAAGGTCATCGTGCTGACCACCTTCGACGAGGACGCGCACGTCGCCGCCGCGCTGCGCGCGGGAGTCAGCGGCTTCCTACTGAAGGTGGCCCCGCCAGAGCACCTGGTGGAGGCCGTGAGGACGGTGGCGGCCGGTGGCGGGCTGCTCGACCCGGCGGTGACCCTGCGGGTGATCGCCGCGTTCGCCGGCCAGCCGGACCCATCCCGTGCCGGCAGCCGGGCGGCCGAGCTCGAGTCGCTCACCCCCCGGGAGACGGACGTGCTGAAACTGCTGGCCCAGGGCCTGACCAACACCCAGATCGCGGCCCGGCTCCACCTCGGGGAGGCGACGGTCAAGACCCACCTGTCCCGGGTGCTGATGAAGCTCGGCCTCACCACCCGCGTTCAGGCGGTCGTCTTCGCGTACGAGAGCGGGCTGGTGCGTCCCGGCGAGCAGTGACGTGGCGTTGCGGCACACGGAGATTTGTCGGCCTCGTACGCCATGATCGGGCGCACATTCATCGCACGACGATCTCCCGAGGAGTGTCATGTCCGTCAACTACGGAACAGCGGGTGGTTGGTACGGCGTCGGCTGGTACGACTGGGCCGACCTCGATCTCATCCGCGCACGGCTCGACGCGGGCGCGGATCCCAACGACGGCGTCCAGTTCCACGGACGTCCTTTGCACGCCGCGGCCGGATACGGCTCACCCGAAGTGGTCGCGGAGCTGGCCCGGCGCGTCGACGACGTCGACGCCGAGTTCGACGAGCGTACGGCGCTGTGGGCGGCGGTCTTCAACAACCGTCCCGACAACGCCCGCGCCCTGGTCGCCGCCGGGGCCGACCCGTGGCGGCCGATGATGGCCGGCTGGTCCCCCGGCCGCCTCAGCCTGGCCACCCCCACCCCCGACCTGTTCACCATCCCGGCGGGAGAGCCCGGCTTGTCCGCCGCCGAGACCGCGGCCGTGACGGAGGCCAGGCGCCTGATAGCCGCTCTGGGCGAGTTCGAGTACGACGGCCTGGGCCTGGCCTGTGTAGCGGGCATCACCGCCGCGGAGGCCGTACGGCGTCTGGAAGCCGTGCCCGTCTCTGGCGACGAGGTCGAAGAGATCGAGGAGGATCCCTGGGACGACTTCGACGACAACCTGGCCGTCGTCGGCATCACGGATGTGCCCGGCGGTTGCGTCATCAGCCAGCGATGGGGCTTCATCCCGGCCGACCCCGAGGTGAACAAGCGGTTGTCCATCGGCACCGTCTCCTACGGGCTGTTCGCCAACCCCAAGAGCGGCAACCAGGGCAGCGTCACCCGCGACGGCGAAATCGAGGAGTGGGACACCCATCCCGGCGGCGGTGGCGCGTCAGCTCACGAGCCCCCGGAGGAGATCCTCACCACATACCTCTACCACGGCGAGGCCGTGGCCTATTGCTGCGCCGGCGCCGGCCTGCGACTTCCCGACGCCCGCGCGATCGTCGGCACCCCTGACATGTGGCTGAGACTGCCCCAACACCTCCTCTGACGGTGACGGGCCGCTCCACTACGGAGAGTGACCTATCGGCCGTGAATCGTATGGAGCGTGCCACTGGCGCGGTGGTCGGCTCGGCCGCTGGGCGGCGACACCGGCACCGTCGCCGCGTCACTGCCGGTCTGACCGGAGCCGTTCACGGCCTGGCCGTCATTCCGTCCCGCTGGACAGACCTGAGCCTCGGTCTCCGAGCGTCACTCCGGGGCTGGTTGCCGGTCGTCAGCTCGCTCGGTGCACGAATCCGAGGCGCCGGTTCATGGCGATGGCGGAGGTGTTGCGCGGATGGTGGAACGTGGCCAGCCGCCGATAGCCCGCCGCCCTGACGAACCGGATGGCCAGCAGCTTCAACGCAAGCGAAAGACCCCGCCCTCTGTAGGGCGCCAGAACCCCGGTCATCTCGCTGAACGCGAAACCCTCAGCGGGGTGCAGCGACGTGGACGACATTCCGATCCACGCCCCCTCATGCGTTGCCAGGACGACTCCGGCCGGATCGAATGACGGCACCTCGATACGCTGGGCGACGTAGGGCGTCGTAAGTGTAGAAGTCGCCCCGGTCGGGGATGTCGGCCGAGCACGTCCTGTTGAGCTCGTAGAGCGCCCGACGGTGCTCTTCGGTGTCTCCTTTCTCCGCCATCGTCGTGAACACGATTCCCGACTCGCGGGCTCGCGCCAGGTACGGTTCGAACGCCGCGTCATCGAAGTCGTCCACGTCCAGTTCGAGGCGCACCCAATCGACCATGATCAGACCCTACACACCCACCCGATTGGCCCATCCGCCTTGCGGAAGGCATGGAGCAGATCAGCGTCCCGATCCCTCGCCCCGCCATGCCGTCCGTATAGATCAGCCGCGTGCCGCCGCCTCGATCGCCTGCTTCATTACGGAGCCCGGCGGGCGCCCTGCCTAGACGCTGGACGGGCAGCGGCGGAAGTTGGTGTGTCTGTAGTTCAGGTTGTCGATCGACATCCAGCCGTGCGTCCCCGTGCCCTTCACTCTCGCGAAGACCCAGAGATTGCCGCGGCTGTTCCTCACCCAGCAGTGGAAGTAGAGCTGGGTGCCCCTGGCGAGCTTCCTCACGATCGGGCACTTCCTTCCCGCATAGGGGCCCGCCTTGAGGTTGAAGGCACCGATCATGAGGACGGTCATGGCTGCTCCGGCCAGGGCAAGCGTCCCCAGGGTCTTCATCGTGCGCCTCCTCGGGAAGTTCCGGTGACGGCGAGATGCTACGAGCGGCGATGTTGAGGTCGTTGAGCCGGTGTTGAGCCGGTGAGTTCGGGAGCCGCAAAATTTCATCTCACAGAGATTGATGAAAAGAACTTTCAGAGTTATGTTCATGGATCGAACCGCCCTTCCCCACAGGCGGTGAGATGTCGAGACGCCCCCTGACCGCGGCCTTCCGCCTCCCGCCGAGATCGACCACCATGCCGCCGACGTAGTCCCTGCCGCCACGAGGGCTCATCGACATCAAGGAACTGGGCGCCAACCGCATCCCCCATACGCACCTGTTCAGAGAGGTGAGCATGCCCACAACCGGCAGCCCGACCTGGCCCAAGACCATCAAATCCGTGACCACCGCCCTGTTAGCCACACTCGCGGCAGCGTTGTTCCCCCAGGCCGCCTCGGCACAGGACCCCGAAATTCTGGCCGTGTCCCACAAGAGCCCGTTCAACTGCGGGAAGACCTTCTACGCCAACAACTGGTACCCCGGCCACAACCCCTCGGGTTCTCTCGACTGGCAGGACTACGGGGGCGACGACATCAACGGCGAAACCGTACGTGCCACCGCTTCGGGCACCGCGTACTTCTACGACGCGGGAAACACGAGCTACGGCAAGTGGATAGAGGTCCGTCACAGCGACGGCACCAGAACCCGCTATGCCCACCTCGCGACCATGGTGAGGGCGGCCGGCGGTTCGATGAGCGTCAGCCAGGGCACCACGATCGGGACTGTCGGCTCGACAGGCGGCTCCTCCGCCCCGCACCTGCACTACGAGCAGCGGACCTCCACCGGTGCGATGGACACCAGCCCGACCGTGGACGGCGTGACCGTGTCCTTGGGCGAGAAGAAGGCCATCAGGAGCACCAACGCCTGCAGCAGCAACCCTCACACCCCTGAAGAGGTCTGCGGCAGCGGTTACACGGTCATCGACTCGGCCGGCCTGGTGGGTGGCCGCACCTACCTGCTCTACAACTCGGGCAACGGCTACAACTGCGTCGTGACGCTGAAGACGACGAACCTCGGCACACCGTCGTCGATGTCGGCCTTCCTGGAGCCGCAAGGGGAAACCCGGACGACCGACTCGGGCAGCTACGGCTATTACGCGGGGCCTGTCAGACGCGCCGCGGCCGGGCAATGCGTCAGGTGGGGCGGCTCGATCGGCAGTAGTTCATACACCAGCCCCTTCGAACACTGTGATTGAGAGCGTGCCGCTATGAGGTGTCAAAGGCCACTCCTCGATCAGGGGTTGTGGCCTTTGACATGGAACGGAGTCGCGAATCCTCGGCCAGGCCGGCCATGGTGAGCTCTGCGTTCGAGGCGGTGACGACCGCCTTTCGGAATCGTCAGCAGGCTCGGAAGGACGTGAGCTTGTCGTTGTCATATCCGATGTAGGGCGTGGACTCCCCGGGCTCGATCCTCGTGCGGTTTGTTCTGTTGAACATCCGCCAGTTCAGCAGGTGGCCCGACAGCCGCGGCAGTGTGCGTCCCACCGGTCCTGACCCCGAACAGGACCCGATCGTCGACCCCGGCTACCTCACCGCGCCGGCGGGTCTGTCCCCCTCGTCGAGGGCCTTTCCATCGCCAGAGACATCCTCGATGCGCCCGCGCTGAAGCCGTACGTCGAGGGCCCAATAGCCCCGTGGCGGGACGGCGCGGGCCTCGACGAGCTGGCGCAGTACGTCCGCGACTACGCCACCACGATCTCCCGTCCGGCGGGCGCCTGTCGCATCGGCGGCGCGGTCGACACCCACCTGCGCGTGGTCGACGCCTTGGTCATGCCGGTCATCGACCGCGGCCACCCGCAGGCTGTCGTGGTGGCGCTCGCCGAACGCGCCGCCGACCTGATCCGCCAGGACCAGTGACCGGCCGGCGGCCGTTCGGCGACGGCGGCCGGAACAGGGCGAGGCGGCCGCGGGGAGATCCGGTCGGACCCTTTTGTCAATTATGTGTTTCTTTGACCTTTTTGGGGGGTAGAGCGACCACTTCTCCTGGCTCGGCAGCCCGCTCGGGGCGGTCGAGTCGAGGCCTTCCCCGCCCGGCGGGGATGACCCGGCAGCCAAGCGATCAGGAAGAGGAGAGGCATGACTGTCCAACCTGCGACAGGGGGAATGGCTGGAGGCCCGTCTCCATCAGGTCTGGCGGACGTCATCGACACGATCCTGGACAAAGGACTCGTCATTGATGCGTACGTCAGGGTTTCCCTCATCGGCATAGAGATCCTGACCATCGACGCGCGCATCGTCATCGCCGGCGTGGACACCTACCTGCGCTTCGCCGAAGCCGTGAACCGGCTGGACCTGTCCGAGACGAAGGAGCCCGGGCTACCCGAGATGGTGCAGAGCACGAAGCAGGGGAAGGTCGGCGGCAAGAGCAAGGACGTCGTTCAGGGCGTGCTGGAAGCGGCCGGGGAGAAACTGCACGGCTTCACCGATCGCACGGACGAACGCCAGGAGACCCGGCGGCGCAGGGGAAAGGAGCACTGACATGAGTGTCGGCACTGAACGGAGCCTAGGCGTGTACGTCTACGGCGTGGTCCCCGGGGACGTCGAGCTGCCCGAGGACGCCAGTGGCGTGGGAGCCAAGCCGGGAGAGGTCGAGATCGTGCGGCACGGCGAGATCGCGGCTTTGACGAGTGAGGTCCCCCTCGATCGCCCGCTCGGCACACCCGACGACCTCTACCGGCACCAGAGTCTGCTGGACGCCACGGTGGCAGAGGTGCCCGTGCTGCCGCTCCGCTTCGGGGCGGTCCTGACGAGCACCGAGGCGGTCGTCGACGAGCTGCTGGCCCCTCATGGTGAGGAGTTCCTGGCCGGGTTGAAGGAGTTGGAGGGGCGGGTCCAGTACGTCGTCAAGGGCCGTTACGTCGAGCAGGCGGTGCTGCGTGAGGTGCTGGAGGAAGTCCCCGAGGCCGCGCGGCTGCGCGAGGAGATCCGCGACATGGACGAGGACTTGGCCCGCGACGTGCGGATCCGGCTCGGGGAGTTGGTCGGCAACGCGATCGCGGCCAAGCGCGAGGCCGACACCCGCGCGCTGCTGGAGGCGGTCGCTCCCGTGAGCCTGCTGCGCAACGTGCGGGAGCCGTCTCACGAGCTGGACGCCGTCCATCTGGCGTTCCTCGTGGCGCGGGATCGGCAGGCCGACCTCGAGCAGGTCGCGGGGGAGTTCGCCGATCGATGGGCGGGACGGGTCGAGTTCCGCCTGCTGGGGCCGATGGCGGCGTACGACTTCATCGTGTCACGGAAGGACGGCGGCTAGTGGGACTGTTCTACGTGCTCTTCGGATGGCCGATCGCCACGGTCAAGGGCGTGGTCCGGCTGGGAGAGCTGATCCAGGAACAGGCCGAGCGGGAGACATACGACCCCGTCAGGGTCCGGCACCGGCTGGAGGAGATCGAGCGGCTCCAGGCGGACGGTGCGATCTCGAAGGAGGATGCCGTCCGCGAGATGGAGCTGATCTCCCGGCAGATGATCGGCGGATCCGGTTCCGCCGGCGTCGGCGGGGCGGCCGACGGCCACGAGAGGGGGTGATCGCTTGCCTGCCAGGCGAGATGCCCCCGAGGGCAAGGAGCAGGCCGACACGGGAGCCGAAGGGCGCCGTTCTCGCACCCTGTCGGCGGAGACCGCCGGAGCGGCCGGGCTGCGGCACATTACCGGCCTGACCGCCAAGGAAGTGGAAGGCGCCACGCGGGTGCAGCCGGTCGAGGACGGCTGGATGGTCGAGGTGGAGGTGGTGGAGGACCGCCGCGTCCCTTCGTCCGGCGACATCCTGGCGCTCTACGAGGCCGAGCTGGACATGGACGGAAATCTGATCTCCTACCGAAGGAAGCGGCGCTACAGGCGCGGTAGCAGCGACAACGCGTGAGGCACGGCGACATGACGCAATCCAGCTCCATGGTGAACCACCCCTACTCTCCGCAGGGCCGGGAGTCGGCGAACCTCGGCGACATT
Organism: Nonomuraea sp. SYSU D8015; assembly: GCF_008065375.1. GTDB lineage: Bacteria > Actinomycetota > Actinomycetes > Streptosporangiales > Streptosporangiaceae > Nonomuraea. The sequence continues at coordinate 683,384 of NZ_VJYI01000002.1, read as the reverse complement.
CTGGAGCGGGTCCTCGACAGCGGGATAGTGATCGCTGGCGACATCCGCGTGAACCTCCTGGACATCGAATTACTGACCATCAAGCTCCGCCTGGTCATCGCATCCGTCGACACGGCCAGGGAGATGGGCATCGACTGGTGGGAACACGACCCATGGCTCACCGGGAAGAACCAGGAGTTGCTGGAGGAGAACCGCACGCTCCGCGACCAGCTCGCCGCTGAGCGGTCGCGTCATGCGCTGCCGGAGACGGACACCAGGAAGCGGCCGCGCGAACAGGAGCAGCCCGATGGTTGACGTGGGCACGTACCTCTACGCGGTCGCGCTCGGTCAGGACTCGCCGCCGTCGGAGGGGGCGTTGGGAGGTTTGACGGGGGTCGCGGGCGGCCCCGTACGGGTGATCTCCCATGCCGGTCTCGTGGCGTACGTGAGCGCCGTCCCCTTGACGGAGTTCGGCGAGGAACCGCTCCGGCGGTCGCTGGAGGACATCGACTGGCTCGGCGAGACCGCCCGCGCCCATCACCGGGTGGTGGAGGCGGTGGCGGCCGAGGCGCCGACCGCTCCGGCGCGGCTGGTCACGGTCTATCGCGGCGAAACGCAGATCCGGAACCTCATGGAACAGCGCCGGGACGACTTCCTGGAGGCGCTGTCCCGCATCGCCGGCCGCCAGGAATGGGGCGTGAAGGTGTCCGCCACCCCGTCCGCTGCGCCCCCGGCCGAGGAACCGGCCTCGCAGCGCAGCCCGGGAACGGCGTACCTCAAGAAGCGTCAAGCCGGCCTGCGTACCCGCGAGGAGGCGTGGCGGCAGGCGGTCGTGCGGGCCGAGCGCATCCACGACCTGCTGAGTTCCGTCGCGGTGGCGAGCCGCCGCCACCGCGCTCAGGACCCGCAGCTGTCGGGTCGTGAGGGATGGATGGTGCTCAACGGTGCGTACCTGGTCGACGAGGGCCGCACCGAGGAGTTCGGGCAGGTCGTCGAGGAGCTGCGCGGAGAGGGCATCGACGTCGAGCTGACCGGCCCATGGGCGCCCTACTCCTTCACGGCGCCCGTCGAGACGGGGGAGGCGGAGGTGCGAGATGACGCTCCCTGACGGCTCGCGGGACGCGGTCCCGGCGCGCGGGGGACGCCTGCCGCCCGAGCGGGTGGCGCTGGTGGACCTCCTGGACCGGCTGCTGGCGGGCGGGGTCGTCGTCAGCGGGGACCTCGTGCTCTCGATCGCGGACATCGATCTCGTCCGCATCTCCCTGCGCGCGCTGATCACGTCCGTACGGGAGTCCGACACGATCGCAGGTGCGCGCCGCCATGAATAGTCGCCAGGACGCGGAGAGCCGGCCGTCGAGGCGGCTGCGCATCGAGGCGGACCGCGAGGCCGTGGAGCGCGACTTGTCCCGTCTCGTCCTGACGCTCGTCGAGCTCGTCCGCCAGCTCGTCGAGCGCCAGTCCATCCGGCGGATGGAGCAGGGAGACCTGTCGGACGAACAGGTCGAAGTGCTGGGCCTGACGTTGATGCGGCTGGAAGAGGCCATGACGGAGCTGTGCGAGCGGTTCGAGGTGTCTCCGGACGATCTCAACATCGACCTCGGACCGCTCGGCTCCCTCCTTCCCCGCTCCTGATCGTTCGAAGGGGTGTTCAGCTACTCCTCCTCGGAGAACACGATCTCGCGGCGCTTGCGGATCGCCGGGAGGACGGTGACGGCGAGCGCCGCCACGGCCAGGACCAGGAGCACCGCGGAGATCGGCCGGGTCACGAAGACCGACGCGTCGCCGCGCGAGATGATGAGCGCCCGCCGCAGGTTCTCCTCGAGCAGGGGCCCGAGGACGAAGCCGAGCAGCAGCGGCGCCGGCTCGCAGCCGCACTTGATCAGGATGTAGCCCAGGATCCCGAAGAACACGATCGCGTAGACGTCGTACGCGTTGAACCCCAGGGAGTACGTGCCGATGGAGGCGAACAAAATGATCATCGGGAACAAGACCTGGTAAGGGATGCGCAGCATGCGCACCCACATGCCGATCAGCGGCAGGTTCAGCAGCACGAGCAGCACGTTGCCGATCCACATCGACGCGATCAGGCCCCAGAACAGCTCCGGCTCGTCGACGATGACGTTCGGGCCGGGGGTTATGCCGTGGACGATGAAGGCGCCGACCATCAGCGCCATGACCGGGTGGGCGGGCAGACCCAGGGTGAGCAGCGGGATGAACGACGTCTGCGCGGCGGCGTTGTTGGCCGACTCGGGCCCGGCGACGCCCTCGATCGCGCCGTGGCCGAACTCCTGCTGCCGCTTCGAGATCCGCTTCTCGACGGCGTACGAAGTGAACGAGGCCAGCACGTGGCCACCACCGGGCAGGACGCCGAGCGCGGCGCCGAGACCCGTGCCCCGCAGGATCGGGCCGACGATCCGGCGGCGGTCCTCGCGGGTCGGCCAGAGGTTCTTCACCTTGCTGACGATCGCCGTGCGGGTCTGCTCGTTCTCCAGGTTGCGCAGGATCTCGGCCACCCCGAACATGCCGACGGCGACCGACACGAAGTCGATGCCGCCGTACAGTTCGCGCTCGTCGAACACGAACCGGGGCGTGCCGGTGTAGATGTCCTGGCCGACCGTGCCGAGCAGGACGCCGAGGAAGATCATCGCCAGTGCCTTGAGCGCCGTGCCGCGCGCCAGCGCGATCGACACGATCAGGCCGAGCAGCACCAGCGAGAAGTATTCGGCCGGGCCGAACTGCAGCGCGACGCGGGCCAGCGGTGGGGCCGCGACGGCCAGGGCGACGGTGGCCACCGTACCGGCGATGAAGGATCCGACCGCGGCGGCGGCCAGGGCCGCGCCGGCCCGGCCCTGCCGGGCCATCTCGTGCCCGTCCAGCGCCGTGACCGCTGCCGACGACTCACCGGGCAGGTTGATCAGGATGGCGGTCGTCGAGCCGCCGTACTGTGCGCCGTAATAGATGCCGGCCAGCATGATGAGCGCGGTCACCGGCTCGAAGCTGAACGTGATCGGCAGCAGCATCGCCACCGTCGCCGTCGGCCCGATGCCGGGCAGCACGCCGACCGCCGTCCCGAGCAGCACTCCCACGAAGCAGTAGAGGACGTTCTGGACCAGGAGGGCCGTGGAGAAGCCCAGCGCGAGGTTGTCGAAAAGTTCCATACCTCAATCCGGATGCCGCGTCAGAATCCCAGCCACGGGCCCAAGAGCGGAATCCGCAGCTGAAGCCCGACGACGAAGATGAGCGTGCTGGCCACGGTCAGCCCGGCGGTCACGGCCAGGGCCGTGACCAGCCGTACGCGCGAGCTGGCCAGGGTGGTGAGCAGGGCGGTCACCGCTGACGTCGGGACGAACCCGAGGCCCCGTACGGTGAAGCCGAAGAACAGGACCGCGACCACGATGACGGCGACGGCACGCCAGGGGATCGGCCCGAACGAGATCGCCTCGCCGACGATGAGTCCCTTGACGACGATGGCCAGACCGAGGGCGGCCACGATCGCGCCGACCAGCAGCGGGAAGGCGCCGGGGCCCATCCGCAGCGGGGTGCCCAGCTCGTAGCCGAGCGACCCCACCACGAATGCGCCACCGATCAGGACGAAGATTCCCCCGGCGAGGACGTCCGGGAAGGACCGGCGGCGCTCCACCTCAGGAGGCCTTGACGCCGGCGTCGGCGATGACCCTCGCCCAGGTGCCGATCTGCTCTTGGAGCTTGGCCCGGTGCGCCTGCGGGGTCGCGCTCTCGGCCGGGACCGGCGCGGTGCCGAGCTTGGCCATCTGGTCGATGACCTTCTGGTCGGCCAGTGCCGTCTTCAGCGCCTCGGACAGCTTCTGGACGACGTCCTGCGGCGTGCCCTTCGGGACGTAGAGACCGTGCCACACGCTGACCTGGAGCTGGGGCAGCCCGGCCTCGGTCGTGGTGGGCACGTCGGGCAGGCTCTTCACCCGCTCCGGCGTGGTGACCGCGTACGCCTTCACCTCGCCCGCGGAGATCTGGCCGCTGGTGTTCGTCGTCTGGTCGCACATGAAGTCGACCTGGCCGCCGACGAGGTCGGTCAGCGCGGGGCCGGTGCCCTCGTACGGGACCTCCTGGAGCTTGACCCCGGCGGCGGTCTGGAACAGCAGGCCGCACAGGTGGGACGCGGCGCCGATGCCGGCGTTGGCCAGCGTGACCTTGTTGGCGTTCGCCTTCACGTGGGTCACCAGGTCCTTGAGCGTCGCGGGCGCGAAGTCCTTGCGGGCGACGACCGTCATCGGCACCTCGGTGACGAGCCCGACCATCTCGAAGTCCTCGAGCGGCTTGTAGCCCAGGTTCTGGTACAGGGCGGGCGCCGTCGACATGCCGATGTGGTGCATGAGCACGGTGTAGCCGTCGGGCTGGGCCCGTGCGACCTCGCCTGCGCCGACAGTGCCGCCCGCGCCCTCGACGTTCTGGACGACGATCTTGCCGCCGAGCTTGGCGGCCATCGGCTCGGCGATCAAGCGGGTGACGGTGTCCGTCGGGCCGCCCGCGCTGAACGGCACGACGAATGTGATGTTCTGGTCCGGGTAGCCTCCGCCGGTGGCGCCGCCATTGCCGGCGGTGCCTCCGTTGCCGGCACAGGCGGCGACGAGCGAGACGACGCCGATCGCGGCGATCATCCGGGCGGCCACCCGGTACCTGCTGGGCGTTCTCATATCGCGGCCTCCTCGTCAGCGCATGCGTGAGTGCGCCTCAGTCTCGGCTGGCAGGGCGGCGAATGGTGTCAGAGGAATCCCAAGGAATGCTCGGGATGTCAGAGAAATCCCAAGAACTGAAGGTCTAACGCGAGCATCGATCCGGGCCGTACAATCCGGTATGCGGATCACCATCATCGAGGATGACGACCGCGTGGCGCGGGGCCTGGTGACCGTCCTGGCCCAGGCGGGCTTCGAGGTCCACCGCCTCGCCACCGCCGCAGAGGCCGTGCGCGCCGCCCCGTCCGATGTGGTCCTCGTCGACCTGGGCCTGCCCGACGGTGACGGGCTCGACGTGATCCGCAAGCTGCGTGACCGTCCGGAGACCGCCGTCATCGCCGTGACGGCACGGTCGGAGGAGCACGAGCGGGTCCGCGGCTTGCGCGCCGGCGCCGACGACTACATCGTCAAGCCGTTCGGCATCCCCGAGTTGCTGGCCCGGATCGACGCCGTCCTGCGGCGCACCCGGGTGGCCCGCGCCCTGAGCCACCCGGACGAGCCGCTCGTCCTCGGCCCTATGCGCATCGGCGTCGGCACCCGCGAGGTCACCGTCGACGGCACGCCCGTGACGCTGACCCGCAAGGAGTTCGAGCTGCTCCTGCTGCTGGCCCGGCGGGCGCCGAACGTGGTGAGCCGCGACGTCATCCTCGACCAGATCTGGGGCGCCACCTGGGAGTCCTCGAGTCGCACCCTGGACACCCACATCGCGGCGTTACGGCACAAACTCGGGCCGGCCGTGCCCATCCGCACGATTCACGGGGTCGGCTATCGGCTCGTGGCCGACCGGCCGGAGCTGATCGGCTGACGTGCCGTGCACCGTCGCCTGCTCGTCGTCCTGGTGCCCCTCGCGGTGCTGCTCGTCGCGGCGCTAGGGGTGCCGCTCAGCGTTTCCGTGGCCGAGCGGGAGATGCAGGAGACGTACGTCGACCGGCTGAACGACGTCGCCCGGTTCGCGTCACTGGCCGAGACCGCGCTGTCCACCGGGCGGACCGAGGCGCTCCAGCAGGAGCTGGCGCGCTACCACGAGCTGTACGGCATCCCGGTCGCGGTGATCGACACGTCCGGCACGGTGCTGCTCGGGCCGGCCGGTGCGTATCAGCAGGCGGCGCGGGCCGAGCCGGCGTTGCCCCGGATCGTCACCGCGGCGCTGGCCGGGGCGAGGCCCGAACCGTCCGGGGAATGGGTGCCGTGGGACGACTCCGCACTCGTGGTCGCCGAGCCGGTGGGCCGCGACAGCGAGGTCGTCGGCGCCGTCGTGACGATCTCCGACCTGTCGAAGACGCACCGGCGCATCCTCGTGCGATGGGCCCAGCTCGCCGGGCTCGGGCTGCTGCCGCTGATCGCGCTGGTGGCCGTCGCATGGCCGGTGTCGGCGTGGGTGCTGCGGCCGGTGCGTGAGCTGGACGCGGCGAGCTCGCGGATCTCGCAGGGCGACCTCACGATCCGGGCGGACGCCGAGGCCGGCCCGGTCGAGCTGCGGCGGCTGGCGGAGTCGTTCAACACCATGATGGACGCGGTCGAGAACGCCGTGGACCGGCAGCGCGCGTTCGTGTCCGACGCGTCGCATCAGTTGCGCAATCCCCTGACCAGCCTCCGGCTCGCCGTGGAGAGTCTGGAACCGCATCTGCGCGCGTCCGGCAACGGGCGGCAGGTGTACGACGTCGCCGTCGACGAGGTGAAGGCGATGCAGCGGATGCTGAACTCGCTGCAGGCCAGCGCGCGGATGGAGAGCATTCGGACGGCGTCGCCGGTGGATCTCGACGCGGTGCTGGTGACCCGGGTGGACCGGTGGCGGGCGTTGACGGCGACGGCGGGGCAGACACTGACGGTCGACGTGCCGCCGGGGCTGCGGTTGCTGGAGCCGTCGGGCGGACTGGGCAGCATTCTGGACGAGCTGATCAGCAACGCGTTGCGGCTGTCGGACGCGCAGGTGGTGGAGGTGTCCGCCCGCGTCGTCCCCGATGGTGCGGACGGCCGCGGAGACGCCTCTGCGGCCTCCGCGGACGCAGGCGTGGTCACGATCGCCGTCCGTGACGACGGCCAAGGGATCGACGCGTCCGAGCGGGCCCAGGCGCTACGGCGATTCTGGAGGTCACCGCGGCACCAGAACGTGCCCGGGACCGGCCTGGGACTGGCCATCTGCGCCGACCTGGTCGGGGCGGCCGGGGGCGAGCTGCGGCTGGAGGAGGGCCTGCCGCGTCCGGACGGGTCCGGGCACGGATTCGCCGCGGTGGTCGTGCTGCCGGTCGTTCCGCGGTTGGCGTCGTCGTCCGACGCCTCTTCACCGGTCTGACGGCCCGGGCCGCCGTTGACCTGGCGCTGTCCCAGGTCAGCGCTTGCGGTCGCGGAACCAGGCGGCCGCGCCCGGATGCAGCGGTATCGAGGCGGTGGAGATCCCGGTGCGTACGTTGATCTGCCACGCTTCGGGAACGGCTTCGGCGTCGTCGCGGCTGGCGGAGGTGATCGTGCCGGTGTGCGTGAAGATCGTGTCGGTGATGGCGTAGACCAGGTCGTCAGGCAGGTCGTTGCGTACGAGAAGCATGTTCGGCACGGCGACGGTGCGGGTGGCCGGGACACCGGCGTAGGCGGTCGCGGGGATCATGGCCGGCGTGTAGGGACCTGGGAACGCCGTGAAGAGCGCGTCCGCCTGTGCGTCCAACGGGATCAGCCGGATCGGATGTCGCTGCGCCAGCTCCGTGATGGCGGGTGTCGGGACGCCGGTCAGGGAGAACATCGCGTCGATCTCGCCGTCGCGCAGTGCCGCCGCCGATGCGGCCTGGCTGAGGTACCGGCCGTCGGCTTTCACCGGGCCGAGCTCCAGGACCCGCAGGGACGTGAACTCGGTGCCCGAGTCGCGGGCGCCGAGGGATATGCGCTTGCCCTCGAGGTCGCGGAACTCGTCGATCGCCGAACCGGCCATCACCACGAGATGCAGGTGGCTGTCGTAGAGCCGGCAGATCGCCGACAGCCCCTCGGGCGCGCTGCCGTCGGTCGTGATCAGCGCGTCCAGGCTCGTCAGCCCGAGGTGCACCTCGCCGGCCCTCAGCATCCGGATGTTGTCGGTGGACGCCCCGCTCGGCACGGTGACCAAGGTCGCGCCCGGCACGTGCTCGGTGACGTGCTCGGCCAGCGCACCGCCGATGCGGCGGTACACCGCCCCCGCGGGCCCGGTGGCCAGTCGCAGGTGGACCTCGTCGACCTCGGGCTGCCGGGAGCAACCGGCGAGCAGTCCACCGGCGGCCAGGAGCACCGCCCGTCGGCTGAGCCGCGGCTCCGGGTTCAGCACCATGCCGAGATGATACGGACGGCGGAGCGCGGTCTCCCTCTCCCCGGCCTAGCGGAGCAGGCCGGTTTGCCGGTCTTTCACGCCGCGGCGGTCAGGTGAGTGCGGCGGCCGGTCCAGATCCAGACGAGCTGAAGGACGCTCATGCCGAACATCAGGACGCCCAATGGGACGTGCAGCGTCCTCATGTGTGCGATGCCCAGAGCTATCTGCGCCGACGTGAGCGCGAAGAAGCCGGCCGCGTACAGGATGGGCCTGGGCGACCCGCCGCCTGGACGCCACGCCAGGATCGCGATGATCAGGTGCACCAGCGCCACGATGAACGTCCCGTACGCCCCAGCACTGTGCAACACGTGTCCGTTGGGCGTGGACAGCAACAGTCCGGCGGTGATCGACTGGATGAAGAGGAACAAGGTTTGCAGGGTGATCGCGACACGCAAGAACACAGGTGACTCCTGACGGCTGCAGGACGGGTGAAGACGGCTTCGCTCCGCGCGTCCTGGATGATTTCTCAGTAGTCCGACGACACAGCCCTCCGGAATGTCAGGCGACGCGCCATCTCACGTTCCGAGGCGTTGTCTCGTCGAACTGGTGAGGGCAGATGCGACAAAGGAAGTCGGCGACACCATGACCACCCAACCCGGGCCGAGCGACGCCGGCCTGAACGCGATCATGAGCGAGCGGCGTCAGCTGATCAATCTGGCGTACCGGCTCCTGGGCTCCCTTGCCGATGCCGAGGATGTCGTACAAGAGACGTACGCCCGCTGGTACGCCATGTCCCGGGAACAGCAGGAGGCCATAGAATCGCCCGGCGCCTGGCTGACCAAGGTCGCCAGCCGCATCTGCCTCGACCTGCTCGGCTCGGCACGCGCCCGCCGCGAGCGCTACGTGGGCGAATGGATCCCCGAGCCGCTGCCCGATCGTACGGAATGGATCACCGGGCGGCCGGGTCCCACCACCGTCGACCCCGCCGACCGCGTCACCCTCGACGAGTCGATCACCATGGCCTTCCTCGTCGTGCTCGAATCCATGACCCCGGCCGAACGCGTCGCGCTCATCCTGCACGACGTCTTCCACTACTCCTTCGCCGAAGTGGCCGACATCGTCGGCCGCACCCCGGCGGCCTGTCGCCAGCTGGCCTCTTCTGCCCGCCATCGCATCCGTGCGTCACAGGCGCCCGCGACCTCGCCGACCCGGCAGGCCGGCCTCGTCAGGGATTTCAAGCAGGCATGGGAAGCCAAGGACATCGACGCCCTCATCGGCCTCCTCGACCCCGGCGCCACCGCGATCGTCGACGGCGGCGGCCTCGTCAGCGCAGGCCTCCGCCCGATCGAAGGCGGCGAGCAGATCGCCCGCTACATCGTCGGCATCGCCGGCAAGGCACCCGACCTGACGATCGTGGAGCGCACGGTCAACGGTCAGCCCGGCCTGGTGGCCCAGCACGACGGCGTCACCGTGACGGTGGCGGCGTTCGACGTGGCAGGCGACCGGATCAAGCACATCTGGGCCGTCCGCAACCCCGACAAGCTCCGACCGTGGACGGTGGGGCCACAGCAGTAGGACCACCCGAGACGCTCCGCCGGCCATCGCCTGCCTCACCTGGGCGTGCGTCTCCGGGAGCTCTGCGGCCATCTGGCTGTCGGCCATGGCGGGTCAACGCTGTACGAACTGCTGTTTCGACCCAACCGTTTCCAGACGAACCCGCCAACTGACTGTTGTCGGGCTGCCTTGATCACGTTTTAATGACGTTGAGTTTAGGCGGCTGTCAGCCCAGGGATGGAAAGCGTGCGATCGACGTCCGGGAGAGCGCGCCTGCACGGTCGAGGGATCAGTGACGGCTTGGAGTCCAGATGTATGACGAACCGGCGCCGGCACCCTCCCTCGCCGCGCGCACCTGGAGCCTGTTACGCCAGGTGGGAATGCTTTTCCGCCGCCGCTTGGTGGTGATCGTCGTTGTCGTCGCCGTCCTGATATCCACTGCGGTACTCGTGAATTACACCCAGGGCTGGTGGCCCTGGGGCGGCTGTGAGACGAAGAGCGCGGACGTCGTCGCCATCGAAGGCGAATGCGTCGGGCTGATGGACCCGGTCGACGGGACGATGGTCCTGGGCAAGCAGTATCGCCAGATCCTGGAGGCCATCGCGGCGGAAAACCGCACGGTCACCAAGGAAAAGGACTACAGCACGATCGCGCTCATGGCCCCGATGGGGGCAGGCCCGCGCGGACTGGTCGGCGAGCGCGCCCTCCACCAGCTCGAGGGGGCGTTCATCGGCCAATTCCGCGCCAACCGCTCCGAGACGTTCCCCAAGATCCGGCTCCTGCTGGCCAACACCGGTCACGACGGCTCGAAGTGGCGGACGACGGTGCAGGCGGTGCGGAAGAATGCCGCGACGGGGGCGACGGCGAGCCCCGGACAGGTCGTCGCGGTCACCGGAATGGGCCCGAGCCAGCAGGAAAGCATCGACGCCGCACGTGCCTTGGCCAAGGACCCCGGAATCCCGATGGTCGCCGACTTCATCACCGCGGCCGGGTTCAACACCACCGGTGAGATCGACGACGGCGGACCCATTCCCGGTCTCACCCGCACCGCGGTCAGCACTTCGGCCCAGCTGGCCGCCATCGCCCAAGAGTTCAAGAAGAAGAAGGTCGGCGGGAACGCGGCCCTGATGTGGGCCGACGTGACCCCGCAGGGGACCAAGGACCTTTACGCCCGCTCCCTGAAGGACGCTTTCCTCGATCCGAAGCTCGGGCTCAAGCCGTACGTCGACAGGTCCGGACTCAGTTTTCCTTTCGACCCGCGTGGCGGTCCCTCGCTCCTGCGGACCATCAGCGACACGATCTGCGGGACGAAGACCGACATGATCTTCTACGCCGGCCGCCAGGCGTTCATGCCCACCTTCCTCAAGCTGTTGCGCAGCCGGCCCTGCCGCTCCACGCCCATCACCGTGGTCACCGGCGACGACGCCCAGGACCAAGATCCGAACGACCCGTCGCTGCACGACCCGGAAGCGCCCATCAAGGTGATGTTCGTGCCGCTCGCCGACCCCAAGCGGCTCGACCACCAGGACAACCCGCACCGCCAGCTCTACCGCGACTTCCGTAACGAGTTCGTGGCGCCCCACCATGGGGTGACCTTCCCCGCGGCGCATCTCGGCAGCGGACTGGCGATCTTGTCGTATGACGCGGTCACCGCCGCGGCCACCGCCGTCCAGAAGGCCGCCATCGGCGTGGACCCGTCCCAGCTCAGCCTGCCCTCCGCCGCGGCGGTGCGCGGGCAGCTCTACCTGTTCACCGGCACCAACGTCATCCGCGGCGCCAGCGGCGCCTTCACCCTCGACTCCAGGACCGGGGAACGGGTGAACGTCACCACGCCCACGCCCGTCACCATCCCGTGACCACGACGATCACCGTCAGCGCCACCGCCGCGATGAGGAAGAGCAGAAGCCACCAGCGCGTGGCTGACATCCGGCTGAGCCGTACGCGCTCCAGCTCCCCCGCCTCGGTGAGGCGGAGCACCTCCGTACCGATCGTGAACCGATCACCCGGTCGCAGGGTCGCGTAGAGAACAGGGCGGCCGTCGATGAACGTCCTCAGGCCGCCACTGTGGTCATGCAGCCGGTAGCCTGAGCTCACCTTGCGGATGGTCGCGTGCGCCGGGGCGATCCCCTCCCCATGGATCACGATGTCGGCCGCGGGCCCGCTGCCCAGCGTGGTGATCTCCTTCAGCGTTCCGAGGGTGGCCGGCAGGATCCTGGTATGGGGCACCGTCGCGTGCGCGGTTCGCGACTGATGCCCCACGAGGCGGCCGAGCAGTTCCATGGTGGTGGGCCGCCGTGCCGGATCCTTGGCGAGGCAGTCGGCGATCAGTGAACGCAGCGGCTCGGATATCACTCCCACGTCGGGGGTCTCGGTCAGGACGCGGTTGATGATGACGGCCACGTTGCTCCCCGCGAACGGCACCTTTCCGGTGGCGGCGAAATACACCGTGCCTGCCCACGCGTGCACGTCGGCGGGGGGACCCACTTCGGCGTCGACCCCTCCCACCTGCTCCGGTGCGAGGTAGCCGGGGGTTCCCACGGTCGTGGTGATCGCGGCGCTCGCCTCCAGGGCCCGTGCGACCCCGAAGTCCACGACCCGCGGCCCGTCCGGCCCGATGATCACGTTGGCAGGCTTGAGATCCCGGTGGATGACTCCCGCGCCGTGGATCGCCGCCAGAGCGGTGGCCGTATAGGTCGCCAGGCGCTCGAGCGCGGACCCCGACAGCGGCCCGTGCCTGTCGACGAGCTCCTGCAGGGACGGGCCTTCCACATATTCGCTCACGATGTACGGCTGGTCACGGTCGAAGTCGGCGTCGATGATCATCGCCGTGTACGCCCTGGGCACCCGCGACGCCATGGCCACCTCGTCCGCGAACCGCCTGCGCGCCCTCGGGTCGGCCGCCCCCTGCGCGTGGATCACCTTGATGGCGACCCGGCCCGCCTCCCCCTGCGCGAGGTAGACCGTCCCCTGACCACCGACGCCCAAACAGCCGAGCACCTCGTAGGGTCCGATGCGCCGTGGCTCGCCGGTGTTCATTCAGGCTCCCAACGTGACCGCGACGACGACGGCGATCGCCGCCAGGACGACGATCAGCACCAAGACTCCCCCGTGCCGGCCTCGCGAGCCGTCCCCGACCGCGGACTTCCCGCGCCGCCACGCCTCGCGCAGGTTGGAGTCGGTCTCGACGTAGATGCGTTCGGGAGTGACGAGCCACCGCCACGACTCCCCCGCCGCCCGCCATCGCGCGGTGTCCACCGATTCCGGTGCACCGTCCAGACACTGCCTTATCAGCCGGCGATGCCGCAATGGCAGGACCCTGGCGAGCGCGGCCTCGTCGAGCGACCACGCCTCGGCGCTCTCCTGAAGGCACCGCACGACGGCCCAGGCGAACTTGTAATAGTCCGACTCCGGCGTGAATCCGCCTTCACGGGGGAGTTTCCACTGCTCGGGATCGGCCTCCGGCAAGGCGCCGCGGCCTCCGATCGGCAGGCAGGAGTCGCAGTCCAGCAGGTATACCGCCGGTGCCGGGTCGACGGTGAAGACGGCGTTGCGCAGTTGCAGATCGCCCACCACATAGCCCTGCTCGTGCAGCCACTGCACCGTCGCGAGCAACTGGCCGAGCACGGCCAGCTTGTAGGGCGGCTCGTAGTAGCGCGTGCCGTAGTGGTCACGAAGGGCGCTCACCCGCTCGGGCGACCGAGTGAGCTCGTCCAGGTGTCGTGGCACCAGGCGGGTGCCGAGCTCGACGAACATCTCCTCGGGAGCGGGCCTGATCAGGATGCCGGTGACCCGGTCGTGCCGGACCGCCGCGATCGGCCACGCACAGCGCCGATCGAGTGTCGCGCGGTCCTGCCGGGGAAGTTCACGCCGCCAGCGCACCATGGCGAGCAGAGCGTCCTCGTCCAGCCCCGCCAGCGTCCCCTCGTCGTACCGTTTGAACAAAAACCGGCCAGGGACGCCGCTGACCTCGCACAGCGCCAGGCTGTGAGCCTGACCGCCCGGGCGCAGGTGGTAGACATCGGCGTCCGTGGAGGGCGTCAGATCCGCTTCCTCGACCACATCTGGGGGATTCATACGTCTGCCGCCGCATTCCTGTCACAGGACGGCCGTGTCGTGACGGCCCGCCCACAACGCCAGAACGGTCCGGTCGTCGTCGTAGGTCGACAGGTGGAAATCCACATCGCACAGGAAGCTGCGCAGCTCGGGCGGAGAACTCCACGATGTGACGAGCCGCTGGGCGAGCGTGCTGCCGCCGCCCCCCATGGCCGTCCCGAACCCGTCGCTGCACAGGACGAGCACATCGCCCGGCCCCCAATCGATCTGCTGTTCCCGCAGCTCACCGAGGTCCTCCGGCAGGGCGGACGTGACGTTGTCCGGTCGCCGCCCCTCGGGCGGGAAGATCTCGGTCCACGTCCCGTTGTGGAGCCACAGCGCCGGCGAGTCGCCGATGGCCGCGCAGGCGGCGATCCCGCGCCTGCCGTCCGCGGGAACCACCCCGATCGTCAGCGTCGTGGCGGGCGGATTCGAAGCTCCGGCGCCGTGTTTGCCCGTGGGTCGGCCGCCGAGCCGGGCGGTGGCGCGCATGACCTCCCCGGCGACGGTGGCGAAGGCCGCGTGCCAGCCGAGCCCCGGGGTCAGGGAGAGGTTCGTGGCGGCGCGCACGGCCACCGCGGCGGCGTGTTCGGCGTGCAGCGTGCTCCCCAGCCCGTCAGCCACGGCCGCGATGACCCATCGTCCGTCCGCGCTCAGTCGTACGGCGTAGGCGTCCTGCAAGGGTTCGCCGCGATATCGATGGCGCCGGCCGCGGATGCTCACGGCGCGGATCGTGGTCTGCGCGAGCATGCCGCCGTCGAGCGCGACGCCCGGGGCGCGCGAGTCCGCGCCGCCCGCCAGCAGGACGGGCAGCGGCTGGGGGAGCGGACCGAGTGGCGTCCTGCCGTCGGCCGCGGTGCGGGTCCTGCGGCGGAGCAATGACTGCCCGAGGAGTACGGCGCCACCGCCGGCGATGCCGGACAGGATCCACAGCGGCCAGCCCGACGCCGTCCCACCGCCCTGCCGCGGATTGGGCGTCACGGTCACCGTTGCAGTCGGCTCCGGTGCCGGACCAGGCTTCGCTTCCACCGGGCCGGTTCCGACAAGAAGGAGTAATCCCGCGAGCGTCGCCCTGATCATCTCAGCTGCCGCATCCCACCGGGTCCCCGCAGAACGGCCGTGTTCTTGTTGACCGAGGCGCTGATGCTGTCCGAGACGGCCTGCGCGATGCCGTGGAGCACGGTGGCCGCCCCTGTCGCGATCTCGCCCGCGAAGGCCAGCACTTCGCCCCTGAGGGTGGTGGCGACCCGCCGCAGGGTGTCCTCCTGCACCGTCCCGAATCCGAGCGCCACGATGTACGGCGCCGGGTGAAGGCTCGCCAGCCGGTCACGCGCGGGGCCCCAGATCTCGACGTCCTGATGGTTCTTGCCGACGTACGGCTCGCCGTCCGTGATGAAGAAGACGACCGGCGCCCGCACGTCGAATTGCTTGGACAGCTTCCGGTAGTCCTTCTCAAGGATCTTCACGAGCTCGCTGAAGACCGCCCGATAGTCCGTCTGCCTGCCGGGTTTCAGGGCCGGAACCCTGATCGCGTCGCACGGCCTGGTCAGCGGGAGCACCAGCTCGACCTTGTCGGAGAAGGACACCACGGCGACATGCGCGGCCTCACTGACGCCGGGATCGCCCGCCTCCAGCTCGAAAAGCAGCTCACCGACACAGTCGGAGAGAATCTCGAAGGGGGTGGGCCGTCCATCCTCACGGGCGGTATGCATCGAATGCGATACATCGCACACGATGTAAAAGGGGAAGGCGCGGGGGCGTCCGTTGGCCGATCTCATCGACTTTTCATCCTGATAGGGATCATCCGTCTTTGCAAGGTTGCGAACAGAAGGATGACTTCAGCAGGTAAGCGGCTAACAGGCGGTACTGCCACCGTTCATCCCGTTCAGGGGCGATCCCGCGATGTACAGCCGGCCCTGCAAGGCCGTCAGCCCTGCAGGGCCGTCGGTTGGAGGGTCTTCAGGCCGGCACCCAGACGACGGCGCGTCCTGGGCCGCCGGACGATCTGGCGATCTTGATGGGCATGAACTGGAACGTTCCTCCCTCCTCGGGAACCTCCTTGAGGTTGGCCAGGCTCTCGATGAAGACCTGTCCGTTGGACAGCCCTTCGACATGTGCCGGAGCGCCGTTCTGGACTGCTCCCATACTCGGCGCGTCCGTGCCGACGCATCGCACACCGCGGTCGAGCAGGTGCCGGATGGAGGCGACGGACGGACCCGGTCAGCAGCCGCCCCATGCGCTTCTCATGTGCCTCGAGGTGTTCCGGCTCGATCCAAGGACTCTCTCCCGGGACGTCGCGCATGAGGCTCCGTACGTCGACGCAGACCGCCTTCCCCCGTCGGCGAGTGGTCGGCCAAATCAGTGACCTGTATCGGTGCCGTGAACGTCGTGGTGCTCGAAGGAGGATCGACGGCCTCGGGTAGCGGCGAATCGTGTACGGCGAAGGACCACCGCTCGGGATTGGCCGCGACGGCGACGTCGTCCACGAGGTAGTAGGCCACGTCGTAGTCCAGTCCGTTGGCGAGGACGCGAATGCTGTGCTCGTCGATGTTGCACTGGTAGACATCCGGGAGCCGTGTTCTGGCCAGAACACGGAGGTCCTGCATGGTTCGCGGTGCTGGTCCCCTTTCGAGAAGAGGCAGTCCAGGCCATAGACGGTCGTGCCCAGCTCGTCTGTGAGCCAGTCATGGGCGTCTTGGGCGGAGGCTTCGCTCCAGACGCTGCGGACCCAGTCCAGCACCGTTGGCTTGGCCAGATGTCGTACCGACTTGCCCAACATCCCTTGGTCCCACGATCGATAGATCATGTACATGGTGGCCCGCCTGTAGATCGCCGAGAGAGGAATCTTAGCGATGGCAGACCACGCTGTAGCTTCTTTGCTGCTGTACAAGATCGAACAGACTCCGGTCGCGACTCGTCGGGTGGTGTGATGACGCAATAATTGCCCTATGAGGCGGCCCGCGTTCAATAGAGGAAACATGAGGGGCTCTGTTCCTAGTCGTGCAGATGTGAAGGAATGCTGGCGAGCGTTGACGGACGGCCAGGTCAACCGTCGTGAAGTGCACGAATGGGCTTCAACCTGGGTGGAAGAGCACGACGCGGCCATCGCCGACCCGATGATCCTCAACGGCCTCCAGTATCTTCACGGTTTTGATTTGTCCTACGACCCGGAGAACCCGAACGTGGTGCGTCATGGTGTGGGAGAGCGTTATGTGCATAGCGATCAGGAGATCGCCGACGCCCTTGCGCGATGGGAATCCAATTGTGGACTCTATGATTCCGATCCTGCCGCCTATCTGAGACGTGCGAAGGAACGCCTGACGAGCTGGTCACCGCCCACCCGCAAGCCGTGAGGACACCTTCCGATCGGCGTACTTACAGAGGGGCCTGTTGCGGAAGCCGATGCGAAGCAAAGGCGCAGGGCAGGGCCGTGTGATCATGATGAGATCTGCCACTGCGAAGATCCCTGGGTTATGAGGCGACGAATGGCGGCGGCGGTTCTCCTGATGGCCGCATCCACGGTGACTGCGGGGCCGGCTGTGCGAGCCGATGCCGTGGTGGATCCGGCCGGCGCCATCCAGCGCCAGCTCGTCCCCGGTCATGGGGTGAGGATCGTCGAGCTTTCCCGGATGTTCATGTTCGGCAGGTGGTCCTCGATCAAGCCGGTGTGCGGCGTCGTGGGGTTCGGCAAGGGCAGGATCGTGGCGACGGACATGAAGATCCCCTGCCGTTCCTGGCGCGAGCCCAACGACGGCCCCAACAGATTCGCCGGTGACGACAGGTACTACGCCTTCGTGGATGACCTCCGCCTGTCGGACTGGGGGATGAAGGTGGACATCAAGCCGCCGCCGGCAGATGAGACGGTGCCATCGGAGGAACTGCACGACTGACCGAACCGCGGGACATGACCAACGTTTTGCGGCACTGAGCGACGTCTGGGTCGTCGTGCCGCGCGACTCTGGCGCACGGATGTCCGGCGATATCCCGTTGGCATCCGCCCGGTTATCCGATCGAAACGCGGTCGCCACGTGGCGGCTGTGTCAATGCGCCCTCGCGCACTGACGAATCGGGGATAAGATCGCAGCGTGTCGCAGAGGGTGACGTTGGGCATTAGCGAACGATCTTCGCTGCCGACAGGCGATATATCAATCTTCATCAGACGAATGCTCTTTATTTATTCTCAAAATAGCCGATGAACGAATTTTCGTGTCGCAGTGCTCGAATCTCCTTAGGGGTTGGTGGGCGTGAGTTCGGAGTCTGGAGAGGCCGCGCCGCGCCTCGAATGGCCCATGGATCTGGACATCAACGCTCTGCTGGAGAGCGGCTGGCGCCCCACGCCCTTTCAGCAGTTCGTGCTCAAGATCCACAGTAGGTGCAATCTCGCCTGCGCCTACTGCTACATGTACGAAATGGCCGACCAGGGCTGGCGCCGCCAGCCCCGGCGGATGTCGCAGTCGACGATCGACTCCGTCGCGGCGCGCATCGCCGAACACGCGCGGATGAATCGCCTGCCGGAAGTGGACGTGATCCTCCACGGGGGCGAGCCCCTACTCGCCGGCGCCGACCACATCCGCTACGCGGTGAACGCCGTACGCTCCGCGGTCGACCCCGGCGTGACGGTGAACGTCCAGGTGCAGACCAACGGCGTGCTCCTGGACTCCGTCTTCCTCGAACTGTTCGACGAACTCGGCGTCCTCGTCGCGGTCAGCCTCGACGGCGACCGCGAGGCCAACGACCGCCACCGCCGCGGACCGGCGGGGCAGAGCAGCTACGACCGGGTCCACGCCGGGCTGGCCAAACTCATCTCCCCTGCCTTCCGGCACCTGTTCAACGGGCTGCTCTGCACGATCGACGTGCGGAACGACCCCGTCGCCACGTACGAGGCGCTCCTGGCGTACGGCCCGCCGACGATGGACTTCCTGCTGCCGCACGGCACCTGGGAGACACCTCCACCGGGCCGCCGGCCGGACAGTGAGGACACACCGTACGGCGACTGGCTCATCGCCATCTTCGACCGCTGGTACCACGCGCCGGAGCGCGAGACCCGGGTCCGGTTGTTCGACGAGATCATCCGTCTCGTGCTGGGACGCCCCTCGCGCAGCGAGGCCGTCGGGCTCTCCGCTGTCGCCGTCGTCGTCGTCGAGACCGACGGTGGCATCGAACAAGTGGACAGCCTCAAGTCTGCCTACGACGGAGCCACCCGTACGCCGCTGCACGTCGGCACCCACGCCTTCGACGCCGCGCTCATGCTGCCCTCGATCGCCGCCCGGCAGATCGGAGAGCGCGCGCTGTCACCCGAGTGTCAGGCGTGCGAGATACGGCGCGTCTGCGGCGCGGGACTCTATCCTCATCGCTATCGTCCCGGTACCGGATTCGCCAATCCCAGCGTTTACTGCCGCGACCTCTTCCGGCTCATCAAACATGTCCAGCACACGCTGAACGATGACATCGCCGCGGTACGCGACCGCAGTCGGCGTCGTCGCGCTTCCGAACAGATCGCCCGAACCGCAGAGAGGCAACCTCACGCCATGACGTTGACACCGCATCTCCTGCCCAAAGAGGTGTTCCTCGAGCTCGCCGCAGGCGGGGGCGGCCGCGACGCCGTCGAGCACCTGTGGACGGCGCAGGACAGCAAACGTCTGCTGCTCCTCCGCGGGGTCCGTGACCTCGCCGAAGACGATGTCTCCCGGGTTCGGCACGCCTATGACCTGCTCGCCGACGTCCAGGACGCCGCACCCGAGGACACCAGGGCGGTGCTTCGCTATCCGACCGTCGCATCCTGGGGGCTGCGGACGCTCCACGCACTCAGCGGCCAGTCGCCCCCGGCCCCTTGGGCGACCCCGACCGCGATGGCGTCGCTGGCGGCGGTCGCGGCGATCCGGTCCGGGCGCCGCGAGACGATCGAGGTGCCCGTGGTGGACGGCGCGGTCGTGCTCCCGTCGCTGGGCCGGGCGTTCTTCCCTGACGGCGGCCGGTTCGCCGTCGTACGCACCGCGGACGGCGAGGCGGAGATCAGCGCCGGCGGGGTCACCGTACGCGTCGGCGAGGGCCCCTCGTGGGAAGGCCTGCGCCGCATCAGCGCCTCGCACCGCGGCGTGGCGGTCGAGTTCGTCGTCGACGACGTCGATCCTGGCCGGATGCCGGGCGCGCGGCGTACCGAGGGCCGACTGAGTGAAGCGGAACTTCAGCGGTGGGCGTCGACTCTGCAGCCGGCCTGGGAGATCCTCGTCGACCGGCACCCTCAGGTGGCCGAGGAGATCAGTGCCGTGGTCACGGTGCTGACACCGCTGATCGGGCCGGAGGACGGCACCTCCAGCGCCACGTCCAAACTGGCCTTCGGCAACATCGGGATCTCCACGCCGCCCGACCCGCACTCGTTCGCGGTGACCCTGGCGCACGAGTCCCAGCATGCGAAGCTGAGCGGCCTGCTGGACCTGATCCCACTGACGCAGCCGGACGACGGCAGCCGCTACTACGCGCCGTGGCGTGATGACCCGCGCCCGCTGGGCGGCCTGCTCCAGGGCGCGTACGCGCACATGGGCATCGCGGCGTACTGGCAAGTGGAACGCCGGGAGCCGCATTCGGAGGACCTGTTGCTTCGCGCCCACACAGAGTTCGCCCGGTGGCGCGACGGCACGGACGCGGCGATCCGTACGCTGCGGTCAAGCGGCCGGCTCACCGCCGAGGGCGATCTGTTCACCGCCGAGATGGCCGGCACGATGGCCGTGATGTGGGAGGAGGACGTCCCGGCTGAGGCCACGCGCCGAGCCCGCATCTCGGTCGGCCGGCACCTGGAGGGCTGGCGCCACCGCAACGGCGAACCACCGGCCGGCCACCTGCCGTCACTCGCCTAGGCGTGCATCAAAGTCCGCCGAGGCGTCGGTGGAGGTGTGTGGCGCGGTGGAGCGCGTCGTGAAACGACAACGAGGGAGGTCTCCGGCTTCCCTGCGCGCTCCTAGATCGGCGGCGGGTCGAAGTCGAGGTCCAGGTGCCGTTCTTCGAGAAAGGCCAGGGCGTCGGGATGCTCCAGGGTGAGCTTCTGTGCGTACCGGGCGAGAGTGTCCTCCCGGAGACTCGCCGCCTCTTCGATGGCGTCTGACGTGCCGAGGTGCTTCAGGTCGACCGAAAGGTTGGCGGCGCAGGCGAGGGTCATCGGATGGTTCTGCCCGACGAGCTCCTTCAGCCGGCGATAGGTGTCGCGGCCTCGCTCCACGGCCGCGTCGTACTGTCCCAGCGCCGCCAGGTCGCTCGCCAGGTTGGTCGCCACCGTGAGGTAGTAGTGGTGGTTGCGCCCCAGACGTCGCTCGATCTTCTCAAGGGTTTCCCGGTTCAGCTCGCAGGCCTTCGCCGGCTCCTGGCAGGTGCGGTACAGCAGCGCCAGATTGCCCGTGCAGGCCAGATAGTACGGATGGTCGGCGCCGTAGATACGGGGATAGCGCTTGACGGTGTCGGCAGCCAGTTCGAGACCCTCATGCTCCTGACCGTTGTTGCGCTGGACGTTGGAGAGGGACATGGCGGCGGCCAGCGTGTCGGGGTGGTCGAGGCCATACCTGCGGACGTAGCGGCCGTGCACATCCGTGCACATCTCCAATGCCCTGCCGAGCTCGCCGAGCCTCCGCCAGGCGATGGAGAGATCCTTGGCGGTCAGGAGGTAGACGGGGTGCTCGCCGCCCAGGTATTCCAGACCGTAGGCGAGAGCCTCCTCGCCCAGGTCGCACGCCTCGGCGTAGTCACCGGTCAGGCGGACCGCACGTGCGAGCGCGTTCCAGTGGACCAGTACGGTCGCCGCGCCCGCCTGTGCGTCCTGCAGCCCGATGAAGGCGGTCTCGTGCAGCTCCCGAGACTGCTGAAAACGGCTGGTGAGGCTGTAGTCCAGGGCCAGGTTGTTCTTCGCGCGGAAGGTTCTCGGGTCGTCCGGGCCGAAGGCCGCCTCGTGCCGTCGTACCGAGTCCTCGTCGTGTTTGAGGGCCGCGGCGAAGTCTCCTCGCGCACGCAGGTCACCACCGATGCTGTTGACCAGGAGCAGCAGCTCGTCATCGGGCGTGCCCGCTTGCCGCATCTTGCCGAGGGTCTTCTGGTTGAGCTCGTAGACCTCGTTGTACTTGCCCAGCTGGCGCAGGATGTTGCCCTGCTCGCGATAGGCCCTGAGCACGTGGGGGTCGTCGGGGCCGGAGTCCCTTTCCCACTGGTGGATGAAGAGGTTGACGAACTCCTGGGCGAATCCGTCACTGGACATGTACAGGTAACGCGCCAGGTCCAGCGCGAAGTCGCGTACCTTCACGTCTCGGCTCTCCTGGACCCGGGAGGGCACGACGTGTCCCAGGATGCCGCTGTAACGGCCCCAGTTAACCGACTCTTCGGGATTGCCCAGTTGAAGGCCGGTCAGCAGACGGTGGACGTCCGCGAGATGCCTGGCCCTTTCCTCGGGTTCGAGCTCGTCGCGTACGAGCGCCTGGATCAGCCGGTGCACCTGGATGGTCCGGCTGCTCGGGTCGATGCGGGCGAGGGCGAAGCGGCCGAGCTCGCCTACCGACCGGCTCAGCTTGATCGGATTGGCGAGGAGCTCGCTCAACTGCGGACTCAGGCCGCTGATGCGCTGGCTGAACACGTCGCGTGGGATCGGCTCCGGACCGAAGAACGCACAGCAGCGCAGCAGATCGATGGCCTCCGGTCGCCGCTCGCTCAGCCTGCTGACCGAGAGATTCCAGGCCGCCGTCATCGAGATCGGGTATTCCGTCGGCTTGCCCTCGTCGAGGAGCTGGTTGGTGTGCTCGTTCAGCAGCTGGATGTACTCGTCGACGGGCATGCCCGTCTCGGCCTGGAGAGCGCCGGCCTGTTCCAGGGCCAGGGGAAGATCTCCCAGTTGCTCGGCGAGCCGGTCGGCGTCCTCGGGAGCGATCGCCTTACGGACGCGTTTGTTGAGGAACGCGATGCTTTCCGCTCGAGTGAAGACGTCGACCGGGACGGCCTCGACGACATCCTGCCACCGGTGGTTGCGTGAAGTGATCAGGACGTGGCCCGGCCCGTCCGGGATCACGTCCCGGATTCCCTCCGGCTCGTCCGCGTTGTCGAAGATGAGCAGCCAGCGGTCGTACGGCTTGCCGCGCCGCAGCGCGTCCAGCGCGGCGTTGGCGGCGTCCTCGACGCCGATCGCCGCCGCCGACGGGAGGTCGAGGTGGGGGGCCAGCGCCGCCAGCGACGAGCGGATCAGCACACGCTGGTCGGCGGAGATCCACCAGACGAGGTCGTACTCGTTGCCGTATCTGTACGCGTACTCCACGGCCATCTGCGTCTTCCCGACGCCCCCCAGACCGTGGAGGGCGTGGGGGAGAACCTGAGGGAGGACCACCGTGACCTGACCGGCGGTCCCGGCGGTCATTCCCGAGCGCAGTTTCTCGAGGAGCTCTTCTCTACCGGTGAAGTTCTTGTTCCTGGGCGGGACCTTGCCCCACACCTCGGGGGCCGTTGACCGCCGTACTTCGCTCGGCTGTGTACCGGTCACCAGGCCGCCTCCGAATCGTGGATTCCAGTCCCAACTTTTGTGCAGCGCGTCGATACGGTCAATGGCACGCCCGAAATTTGGCCATGCCATATCCAAGCACTCGCACAAGAATAAGAACTCGAGAGCGAGCATTCATGGTAAACATGAAGATCGATCAATTATGTCTCGCGACGATGGCCTTTCCAAGTGTCTGCGCGTCATGGTCCCCGTACCAGCGGTGCCGTCCCCGTACCAGAGGTGAGACCCAGCTTGTATGCTGGCCCGGACACGGGACCATGATGCATCAGGCCGGGAGGTAGTCGTGGAGCAGCAGGAGAACGAACTGGCAGGTCAGCTGCCTAACTGTGCCGATCTGTCCCTACGCGACCTGGATGAACTCGACGGTTCGGTCTTCGCTCACGCGATGAGGGGCCTGATGGAGCCCGATCGGCGGGATACCGAGGCCATCGCCGGATTCAGTTCCTTCGTTGACCATTTCGACGGCGATTAAGGCATAACGTCCTGTTTGGGTAGAAGTCATCCCCTCCTACGCTTCCCGTGTGTCACTGCCTTCGTGCAATTCTTTCGACCTGCGTTCGATGGTGGTGCGACAGGCGTGGATTCGTCGCCTGGAGAGCTTCGCCGGCGAGTTCCGCCGCAAAGTCTCGCTCTCCCCGCTTACGGAACGATCGGGCGAGGTACATCAGGACCAGGCCATGCTGCCGCCCCTCTTCGCGAAGCTCCTCGACCTCCCTCCGCGAGACAGGGGCATGGGGGCCCGCCGCCAGGATGTACGCCGCGCGGGCCGATGGCGGGGCAGCGATGGCGACATTGGCCAGGTCGTCCAGGGCCTGCTGCGACTTACCCCAGTCCGCGTAGATCTCTCCGCGAATGCGCAGGGCCTCGGCATGTGCTGGATCCCTCTCCAGCACGACGTTCAACTCCTTGACCGCCGCCTGGTGCCGGTTCACGTACCAGAGAGCCTGCCCGAGCTCCAGTAAGGTGATCGTCTCATCCGCCGTGATGAGCCGACCGGAACGCGCGCTGCCAAGCGCGCTTTCCGTATCCCCCTGGAGAAGGCGGACGCGGGCGATCGCGGCGAACAGGTACGCCACGGCGGGGGACCGGGGATCCGCCATCAGCTCCATCGCCAGCGCGTTGTCGTAGGCCTGCCATGCGGCTTCGTGATCCGCTCGCATATGCGCGATGTCGCCCAGGATGATCCGGGCGGAGATGTGGAGTTCGCTGTGCTCCCTTTCGGTCATCGCCAGTACCGCTCGTGTGTACTTTTCGGCGAGCTTCAGGTTGCCCGCAGACATCGCCCGCTCCGCCTCGCGCAGAAGGTCGCCCGCGGTGGGATCCGGCCGCGCCGTCGGTGCCTCCCCGAGCCGCTGGAGCGCGTTCGCCAGTCGCGGATGCTGAAGTTGGAAGCCGTCCCCGTCGGCCAGCCGGCAGAACTTGAGAAGATGCCGGTCCTCCACCGCCCGGACAACGGTATCGGTGAGATCTTTCGGACGGTCACTCTGGGGCGCGGGTCTGGCCTCGCAAGGCGAGGTCTCATCGGGTGACGTGGTGAAGGCCCGGCGCATCCAGCCGCCGATCTCACAGGTCGGCAGGCCGTGGTCGGTGGTCAGCGTGAAGAGAGTGCGGGTGCAGAACTCGGCCAGCATTCCGTCCACGTCGTCGAGCACCCTTTCGACGATGACGGACAACGTCCCGCCGCCGCGCAGGCCTTCCCAGAGTTCGGCGCACAACACCTGAAGAAGGGCAGGCTCCACCAGCGCGACACCCGACGTGCTGTGCTCGACCGTCAGCGTGTCGACGAGCCGCGCGGGCACGCCGGGGTCGAACTGCAGATGGGTGCCCAGCAGCGGCCGCGTCAGCGCGTCGATCGCGGACTGCCGGTCCAGCGGCGGCAGTGCGTACTGTACCGGGGTCTCGCCCAGCACCCCGGCGAGGTCGCCCGCCTCCTCGACGCAGTCGGGCCGGATCGACAGCAGCAGATGGACCTCTGGAAAGGCCCGTAGAGCGACTTCCAGTTCCTCGCGGAAGCGGCGGTGTTCCGGCTTCCCGGCGGTAGATCGGCGGAGTACGCTCTCGGCGCCGTCGATCGCCACCAGAGTCGATGTGCCAGGCGGCGCGGTGGCGGTCTTCCGCCGGAAGAACTCCGCGATCGTCAGGCCGACGCTGCGTGAGGGTTCCTCCGTGGGCTGCCACGACGACAGGAGCGCGAAGAGAGTGCGGCCTCGAGCCGTGATCACCGGAGCCGGCAGGGTCCTGCGGTAGTTCAGGTCACCGACGGGCACCACTCGCGCTCCGTTGTTGGCCAGGTACGGAACCAGCCCGGCGTGGAGCAGGGACGTCTTTCCCACGCCCGAATCCCCGATCAGCAGTGTCAGCCGATTCCTCTGCCAGAGCTCGGCCACCGCGCGGGTTTCGATACTGCGTCCGAAGAACCTGGCCTCATCGTCTCTACCGAACGGCCGGAGGCCGACCCACGGGCAGGCGCCGTGCGCGGTCACGAAGAGACTCCTGCCGACGCCCCGACCTGTCGCATCATGATCTCCCGTACCCGTTGCCGCCCACAAGAACGAATGCCTGGTCGCACACGTCCTGCCTGCCGAATACGCATGGCCGTCCATGCCGAGGCTTCCAATGATGGTGACCTGGCGTGATACCCGGCATGAGGAACGCCGTAATCATCCAAGAAAGTCTTCTATCATGCTATATCTAGCGCTAAGAAGTCCCTCGCGAGCGAAACCCCTCGACGTACTCCTCTTTTTTCTCCTGACCGACGACTGCATTTATGGTGACCTAAATCGGTACCACAGATTGTGCCAGCGGGGGTGGTGATGAGCGGCAAGGTCGATGGACTGTCCCCGGAGGCGTTGGAGCAAATCACACTTGAGCTGTTGAAAAACGACGCCGAGCTGACGTACGATCCCGAGCTTCACCCCCAAATACTCGACGGCGTCCGGCAGCGAGCCGTTGAGCTCTCCAATGTGCTGGGTGACGAGATCGCGGTGGTCGACGAAGCGCGCCGTGCATGGCGTCGGCCCTTGGCCATCGCCGCCCTGGCACTCCTCGTGGCGTCCCTCCTCATCCTCGGGACCACTTTCTGGAGCGCCGGAATCCCCTTCCGGTCAAGAGCGGCCAACACCACGTTCTCACTCGGCCTGGTGGCGCTGGGGACGCTCGCCGTGGTGAACCGGTGGAGCGCGATCCGGCGGCGGAGCCTGGTCGCTTCCCGAGAGCTCCGAAGCGCGCTGATGCCGCCGCTGCGCGCCCTGGTCCGCCTCATCATCAGCGAGTTGCAGGGTGACGACGTGCGCTGGTCCGGCACGCTGCACACGTCCAAGGCTCCTGCGCTGGTGGAGCTCAACCTTCAGGACACCATTCCATCCCTAACATATGAGCGGCTCCGAACCTTCATCTGCGGACATGAGTCCTCGGCGACCGGTCTTGCCGGCGCCCGCGGCTCCGGCAAGACCACCCTGATGCGGCAACTGCGGCTGGACGAGGCCCTCGACTGCCACGTCGCCCTGGTCAGCGCGCCGGTGCAGTACTCCGCCGTAGAGTTCACCCGCCTCATCCACAGCGAATTGGCGCAGGTCGGACTGAAACCCGGCGAGGCCGGTCTCATCCGCAACCGCATGGCGGCGCCGGCTCTGCGCGCGGTGCTGCGGACGCTCCTCGGGTCGGTGGTGGTGCTCCTCCTGGTGACACTGTGGATCTACGACAAAAACCGTCCCACGCCGAATTCGTTCAACCTCGGCTGGACGGGCTTCACCGCCGTCGTGCTGGGGGCCCTGATCGTCGGGTTCGTGATCAGCCGCCAGTGGGCGCTCTTCCAGAGCCGGGCGAAACTGATGGTCTCGCCGCAGACGACGCGTGAGCTCTGCCTCCAGCAGTTGGAGTTCCTGCGCTGGTCCACGACGGTCGAGAGGAGCGCGAGCACCGCGGTCAAGGTCAGCGGATCCGGCTTCGAGGGCGGCAGCAAGCTCTCCCGCACCGAGCGCGAGGTCACCCACGCCGAGTCGGTCCAGGCGCTCCGGCAGTTCGTCGACCAGTTGCTCGCGCTCAGCAACAAACCCGTCGTCATCTGCGTGGACGAGCTGGACAAGCTGGCGAATCCGGCCGAGGCCGTCGATGCGATAAATGGGCTCAAGGACCTGTTCCACGTCGCCAAGGCACACTTCGTCCTCTCCGTGTCCACCGACGCCATGCACAGCTTCGCCGCGCGGGGAGTGCCGGTGCGGGACGTGTTCGACTCCGCGTTCGACACCATCATCTCGGTCGGTCCGCTGTCGCTGGAGGAGTCACAGACGCTCATCTCCCGGCGGGCGCGCGACTTCTCCAAGGTGTTCGTGCTGTTCTGCCACGCATGGTCCGGCGGCCACGCGCGCGACCTCATCCGGACCGCGCGATCATGCGTGGACCTCAAGCGCGAGCTCAAGGGCGATGAAGAGGCCACCATCACCCTGCTGTCTCGGCGCGTGCTGCGGAAGGACCTGCGTGAGGTCGTGGACGCGACCGTCGAGAAGCTGCGCGGCGAGGGCGACGAGCTCACGAAGGCGATGCTGGACCGGGTTCTGGCGTTCCAGGAGTCGCTTGAGGACGAGGTCCCGAGCCTGTACGACCTCGTCGAGGCGAGTGAGTTCCCCCCAGATACGGGGACGGTCGCCGCAGAGGCCCAGCCGGCGGCCACTCTGGCGTCGTACGCCCGGATTGCCGGTCTCTGCGAGCGCCTGTTCTCGGTAGCGCGCCAGCCGGCGGCGTGGCAGACCGAGGCGATGAGCAAGGCGGTCACCGCGCTGGCGGGGGCCCGCTCCTCGCTCGGGCGGCACCCACGAGAGATCGAGCGGAGGCTGAAGCGCGCCGCTGACGCCTGCGCCGTGGTGGAGGCATCGGCGGTTACCGCTGTTCCGGCACGAACGTGACCGCTCCTTCCAGAACGACCACGCTGCCGGAAACATAAAACCGCGTGGTTTCTTCGTAGGGTTGAGACCCACTGCTGAAGCCGTACACCTCGCGCCCGGTTACGCTCGCCTCGCCGTATTCGGTGCTGCTCAACGTCACCTCACCGGAATAGCCGCGCTCCACCACGTACTCCGGGTAGGTGACGATCTTCCACCGCACATTCCGCACCTCGTACCAGGAGGCCGCCGAGAAGGGACAGTTCTCCGGCGCGAGCAACGTGCTTTTGGCGCAGTTATCGACATACGACCGCACCTGCTGGTCGATCGCGGCCCGCGCGCTGCTCTTGATGACCGGCTCCAGCGACACCTCGTCCACGGCGTACCCGGCCACATCGGTACCCGCGTACGCCACGACTGGATTCGCCTCCCACAACGGCTGGTCGGGCAGCGACACTCGGTATCCGCCCGGGTAGGCATCAAGCATGACGTACGAGCGATTGACGGGAACGACCTCGCCTGCCACGAGGAGCGATTCCGCCCCAGAGGCATGGGCGGTTATCTGGTACACACCACCCTTGATGCGCCACCGGTGGAAAACTCCGGCGACGCGCTGCTCGTCGCGACGGAGACGGAGGGTCACCGAGCGCCTTTCCTGATCGAGCGTAAAGCTCGCGCGGACGGTCACCTCGTCGTCCTCGGACTCGGATTCGGTTTTCTGCGCTTCCTCCACGCGTACGTCCGCCGGCGGAATGTAACCGGATGACTTGAGCACCTTGCTCTGCAGCAGCACTGGATTGTCGATGTCGTCGGTCGGCACCAGCAGGCTGCGGGCGAGGGCCGCGTCCCGGTCGCGAAGCGCGTCGAAGAACCGGGCCACGGTCGACTCCGGCCGGAAGAACGAACTCTCGACGACCTTGAGGCCGCTGACCAGCACGGCCAGAACGAGAAAGACGGCCAGGCCAATCAGTACCGGCACGCGGTGCGACCGATAGTCGACGAAAACATTCGTCGTGTCGACCGGTACTGCGGGCATGCTCGGCCGCGCGACAGGCACGGCCAGCGAATGCCCGCACCGAGCACAGAAACGAGCGTCCTGATCGTTGCGGCTTTCGCAGGCGGCGCACGCCTGGACGACAGCGTCCACGGACTGCCCGCAGCGCAGGCATGCGGACTGCTGCGGTGGTACCGCCGTGCGGCACTTCGGACATGCGGTGAGGGTGGCCATCGGACGCCCTGTCAGTCCAGGTCGTTGGTCAACAGCACGGGTAGAGGCATTGCCGGGGAGTCCTTGTCCGGAAGGCGATAGTCTTTCCCGGGCTCTTCCAACCGCTCCAGTCGCAACTCGTTCGGCGGGTGCGAGGCGCAGACCGCCGCCACCCAGCCATTGCGTCCGTCCTCGAAGGAACGGCGGAGATTCAGCACCTGGCGCATCCCGTCGCGGTGCCCCGCCAGCACGGCTCCCTCGTCGGCGCGGTATTCCGCCCGTCGAGAATCGGCCGACTGCATTGGGACAACGAAGTACTGGACGGTGACGAAGACAGGCCAGAAGACGACCCAGACAAGAAACCTCAGCACTGAATTACGCGCTCGGGCGCGCAGCCAACCTCCGCCCGCCTGCAGCAGATAAAGCGGAAGCGCGACTCCGCGGACGAACACCGCGGAGAGTGCATCTCCGTTGCGCCAGTGCACCAATTCATGCGCGAGGACCGCAGCGATCGGCTCTCGATCGTAGTTGAACTCCTCGAGGAGCCCCCGGCAGATCACGATGTGCCGGGTGTATGCGAACGCGTTCGGCTCCCTCGTGTCGTCGATGAGTACGCATGGATGATTCGTCAGCCCTAGCCGGGCGGTTGCCTCCGCCACAAGCGGCAGAATGAATTCGGCCTCACGGCGGCTGAGCCGGCGCGCCCCGTTGATCTGAAGTATTCGCCGCTCGAACAATACGCGATAAGCCGCGTAGAGCATACCGACCGCGATACCGATGGCCACCGAGCCGAAGACCGTGGCGATTCCGTCGACCACACTCTCCTCGAACGGGCCTATGAAGACCCAGATGACACCGAAGACGAACCCCATCGTGGCCCCGAGGAGCACACCTAGGAGAGCCGCCATAACGCCGTTCGACCGGAAGAGCAGATTTTCCGCAGCGTCACTTATGAGCGGCAGATTCCGTATCGGCCAGGGAAGCGCCTGCTCGCCGATCAGAGGTGTGAGGACGTAGGCGTAGCTTCCCAGCATGATCGCTAGCGTTGCCGCCATGGCCAGCGCGCCGGGGACGTAGAACCAGGCCGCGACAAGGCCTGCCAGCATTCCCCGGAAATTACGAAATATGCCCGATTTAAACCAAACTGCGACACTCGGGAAGTTGGTGGGCCGGCCGGCGGCAAGCCGTTCGATCAATGGGATAGAAGCAGGTCCCCTGTCTGGAGATGTGCTATTTATGGGTGCGGCAAGGGTGTTTGTCCAATTTTGCGGCTCCATGTCCGCCTCCATGTGGGGTGCGCCCGATGAGAATGAGCATCCGGTAGTATGCACCACCCCGACCATGCGTTGGCAATAAGTTGAAAAAGCTATTCAGATGGTTACCGGCGAGCCGGTTGATCAATTCCGGCCGCTCTGCCGGCACGAAAAGGAGCTCCAGGGAATGAGGGTCAGCATGCGGGTACGCGGTGGTGGTCGCGCACCCGGCGAGCAGGAAAAGGAGCTGGCCACGTACCTGAACGGTCAGCAGCGGCTCCGCGGGCGCGTGCACTTGATCGCAGAGCGTCGGCAGAGCGGCGGCATGAGTCAGTCCGTCGCGACCGTGTTGGTGGAGCTGGGCCCCGTTGCCGTGGTCTTCGCCGCCGCCCTGATCGGCTGGATCCGACACCGCACCTCCGACACGCGGGTCACCGTACGCCGCCCAGACGGAGCGGAGTTTGAGGTCTCGGCTCAGCGCGTACGCGGCCTCGGCCAGACTGAACTGCGCACACTCGTGGAGCAGGTCGCCCAAGCCGTCAACGACGGAGGCCCTCCGGCCGCGCCATCCCCGAACGCACAGAACGACGGTCCCGCCCGCGCCGAGCCCGAGGCGCTCCCGCCCGATGGCGCCGGCACCGAACCCACGCTGGCCGAACTCCTCGGCACCGAGGAACCTACGCCCGGCGCTTGATGAGTCACGGGGCCGCGCTCCTGGTGCAGCCGTCCAATCGACGAAGGCGCCGGTCCGAGCGGCAGGCAAGTATGGCAAGGCGTTGTGCGCAACGGCTCCTCCATTCGGGTCACCTCCAGGACGCCACGGCACCCAGAAGACACCGGCGACCCGGGTGTGGATAGGCCCGCCATCCCCGCACCAACCCGCCCTCTGCGCACACGCTGCCGACGTGCACGATCAGGATGGAAGAGCCTCTTTGTTCGCAGCTTTACGAGATCGAGAAGGCCACTTCCTGACGTGAGGAAGTGGCCTTCTGTCTGGGTGGAGCCCAGGAGATTCGAACTCCTGGCTTCCTGCTTGCAAAAGACGCATGCCGATCATGTCTCACCGGGGAAACGCAAGTCAGAGCACCGGATGTGTATGGATGGTCTTCGTGGTGTCGTCCAGCTGTTGACTGCTGCGATCGGCGGCCCCGAAAAACGGTTCGACGGCTTTGTGGAGTCCTGCCACAGTGGCGCACTATGACGAACTCTGAGCTTGTGACCGCCGCGGACGTGCAGCTCATGCAGGGTCTGGCGCAGCGGGTCACCGCCACCCGCCCGGACCTGGTGAACACCGACGCGTCGTTCGGCGAACTGGCCTGGAACTGGGGCAAGGGGCACGCCGACTACGGCGCAAGCTGGCGGCGTCGGCTGTGGTTTTCTGGTGGGGATCTGGTGGCGTGGGGCTGGGCTCAGCTTCCGCACCAGGTGAGGCGGAGCGACGGATCGGTGAAGGACGTCACCGGCGCCTATCTGGCGTATCAGGTCTGTCCCGACCACGCCGGGCTGGTGGACGAGGTGATCGACTGGTACGACGATACGGCGGCGGACCTTGAGCGGACGGTGCTGCCGAGCGCCGCCGATGAGTTCGCGCTGAAGCGATGGGCGGCGCACGGCTATGAGAACGACCCGGCCGCGCTCGGCGACGCCGGGTCCTGGACCCAGATGAACGAGCGGGACCTCATCGACGTGGAAAAGCCGGCACTGCCGGACGGATTCCGGTTCCGCACCGCCGAGGAGGCCGGGCCGGAGGCTGCGGTCCGGGCCCATGTGGACGCCTGGGCCCCCTCGCCGTACACGGCCAAGGCCTACCAGGGCGTCCGGCAGGCGGCGGGGTATCGCGGCGACCTGCATGTCCTGGTGGAGGCGCCGGACGGAACCATGGCATCCTCGACGATCATGTGGCTCGACGAGGCGAACAAGACCGCCGAGTTCGAGCCGGTCGGGACGCATCCGGACTACCGGCGTCGAGGGCTGGCCAGGGCGATGCTTCTGCACGGAATGCATCTGGCGCGGGCGGCCGGGGCCACTCGTATGACGGTCGCCTGCCTGGGTGCGCCGGGGCATCCCCAGGCGCGCGGGCTCTACTACAGCGTCGGGTTCCGGGAGCTGTCGCGGGACGCGCCGCTCATCAAGACCAAGACCGCGGCCTGAGGACAGGTCGTTCGGGTAGTCGCCGGCCAGGGTCCGCGAGGTCACCGTGGCCAGGCCTACCGCCTGTTGAAGGCCGTTCTGTCCACAGCTGTGGATGACCTGCTCATCAAGCGCAACCTCTGCCGGACCAAGGGGCCGGCCAAGAGCGGTCTCCCGAACGGACGCCCCACATCCGGTCACTTCCCATTCACTACTGCCCCTGGGGCCTCGATACTCGTCCCGGGGTGCCACCTTGTAGCACCGGATGGCACAACGCAGTCGCCTTTCAGATGTGAGCGCTCCGGACCCTGATCGCTCCCATGAGATATCTCAACGCGACCTGCGTACCCGGTCGGCGGAGATCATGGATGGCCTGGAGCGTGGGGAGCGGTACGCCGTTACCCGTAATGGCCATCACATCGGTGATCTGGTCCCTCTCCGCCGCCGGCGCCCGGCCGTTTCGCGCGCTGAGTTCGCCGCCGTGTCGCGTGGCATGCCGCGACTGGATGACCGTAAATATCGCGAGGACATGGAGCGCCACGTCAACGACGATTTCTTCGATCCTTACGATCGTGCATACGGCCGACGCGAATTCGCTGAGGACGAGGGATGACCCACGCGCTAGGCCTGCTCGACACCAACATCCTCATCCTGCGCGCCGGCAGCGATCCTGACGAACTCCCCGATGAGATGTTGATCAGTGCCATCACCACAGCGGAGTTGTCGGTCGGCGTCTTGGTATCCACAGGCCCGCAGGAACTCGCCCAGCGAATGAAGATCTTGCAGACCGCCGAAGCCGAATTCGATCCCCTCCCTTTCGACGACACTGCCGCTCGCGAGTACGGCCAGTTGTGGACGGCTGCCATCACCTCAGGACGCAGACCACGCCCTCGCACCGCAGATCTGATGATTGCCTGTGTGGCAATTGCGAACCGGCTCCCTCTGTACACCTGCAATCCCCAGGATTTCAAAGGCCTGGACCACTTCGTTACGGTAGTTCCGGTCACTCGCCCCCAGTGAACGACACAGAGGTTCCTTGCGGCAGCTGCAGAAGATCAAAAAAGGCTACTTCCCGATCACGGGGAGTGGCCTTTGACCTGGAGTGGAGCCTAGGAGATTCGAACTCCTGACTTCCTGCTTGCAAAACGGTCCGATCTTCAGGCGCAACGGCCTCGACCTGCGCTGAGGACGGTCCGCGAGTGATCGTGATTGACCGCTGCTGACCGCCCTTAATGGCACGCTAATGGCACGACGATCGCGCCCGCCCACCTGCTCGCTTCAGCGCGACGCGCACTTCGCCGGCCTGGTCCTCCCGTCTATACGGACGGACGCCGGCCGGGGGCAATGTGCACCTCGCCAGCCAGCCAGCGCACGAATCGATCAGCATGTACCAGGTAGGTGCTCTTGGTGCTCGGGGCCAGGTCGGCGGCGTTTACCAACGCGCTATACCGCTCAAACTCGCGCCGTATGTCGTCGATGGTCCATGCCTCACGATCGTGTGCATTCATAACCGGCTCTTCGCAGTTGAGGGTGCAGCGCCGAGAATATGGAGCTGTTGGACGGTTGGATGTGAGTCGTCAGGAGGTGCGAGCGTCGTGGTTCTCGCGGTTTGCGAGGACCTCCGCCATGTGCGTCTGCGCCCAGTTTCTGAGCCCGCGCGTCATGTGGTGGAGCGAGAGACCGAGGTCGGTCAGCTCGTAGGAGACGGTGACAGGGACGGTGGGCGTCACGGTACGGGTGAGTAGACCATCGCGCTCCAGCGACCGTAGCGTCTGGGTCAGCATCTTCTGGCTGACCCCGGCCAGAAGACGAGAGATCTCGGAGTAACGCATCGCCTTCGGAGCGTCTGCGTGTGCCGCACCGGGCTGGCGAGGGCTGTTGTCGCCGCCCAGCGCACAAAGGATCAGGACGACCCACTTGTCCGAGATGCGGTCGAGCAGCTGCCGGCTGGGGCACCCTGCCAGGAACGCGTTGTACTCCACCTTGGCCTGAGCCCTCTTCTGGGCCGCCTTCATCGTCGTCACTGATCGCACCTCTCGCCGATGGGTGGGTTACGCACTCACGAGTGCCTACTTCCTGGAAGGAAGTTTCTCTCCAATACTGCTGCAGGGAGGCAGCAGGCGCCACCCCTCAAGTGCACGACGAAAGGCAACAGGATGAGCACACCCTCCTCGCTTCCCGGCGGCACCTGGACTCTGGGTGACCTGACCGTCACCCGGTTCGGCTACGGCGCCATGCAACTGGCCGGCCCGTGGGTCATGGGGCCGCCCGCCGATCGCGAGGGCGCCCTGGCCGTTCTGCGTGAAGCGGTCGACCTCGGTATCACCCACATCGACACCAGCGACGCCTACGGGCCGCGCGTCACCAACGAGTTGATCCGCGAGGCACTGCACCCCTATCCCGAGTCGCTGCACATCGTGACCAAGGTGGGCGCGACCCGCGACGAACAGGGTGGCTGGCCTCCGGCCCGGCGACCCGAAGATCTGCGCCGCCAGGTCCACGACAACCTCAAGTCCCTCCAGCTCGACGTACTCGACCTGGTCAACCTCCGACTCGGCAACGCCGAAGGTCCCCAGCCCGGCTCGCTCGCCGAGGCGTTCGAGACGC
The DNA here is from genome assembly GCF_008065375.1 of Nonomuraea sp. SYSU D8015. Classification (GTDB taxonomy): domain Bacteria; phylum Actinomycetota; class Actinomycetes; order Streptosporangiales; family Streptosporangiaceae; genus Nonomuraea. The sequence goes on along the minus strand of NZ_VJYI01000002.1, from coordinate 648,188 downwards.
TCGTCGAACTCCAGCAGCAGGGCCTGATCCGCCACCTCGGGGTCAGCAACGCCACCGAGGAGCAGGTCACCGAGGCACAGAGCATCGCGCCGATCGTGTGCGTGCAGAACATGTACAACCTCGCCCACCGCCACGACGACAAGCTCATCGACCGGCTCGCCACCGAACGCGTCGCGTACGTGCCCTTCTTCCCCCTCGGGGGCTTTACCCCGCTTCAGTCCTCGGCGCTCTCGGCGGTCGCCGCTCGATTGGAGGCGACATCGATGTCCGTCGCACTGGCCTGGCTGCTGCAGCGATCACCGAACATCCTGCTCATCCCCGGCACGTCATCGACGGCACACCTGCGCGAGAACATCGCCGGCGCGGGACTCTCCCTCTCTCATGAGGACTTGACCGAGCTGGACGACATCAGCCGCTGAATGCCCCAGAGCTAAGTGGCCCACCAGCCGCGACCGAAGCCACGGTGTATTTCCTGCCCCGGTCACCTGGCCACCGACGCGGGTGAGCTGCCACCGCCGGTCCCTGACGTAGGCGTCGAGGTCTCCCGAGGATGGGGGGTTCCTACACCAAGCCCATCCGGAAGACCTCGACGTTGCACGACGCTACCCCTGAGGCGGGCTTCGCCCGCGCTGGCATGACTACGTTCTGCCGCCTTGACGAGCTCGGGCTCGAAGTCACCGGTCAGCGACTCGCCCCGGATCGTGCGGTTCTCGCGTGCCGGGTCGTCGAGTCCGATCAGTGGTGCCGCCGCTGCGGTTGCGATGGCACACCGCGTGACACCGTGACCCGGCGACTGGCGCACGAGCCACTCGGCTGGCTGCCCACGATCCTTCACCTCACGATCCGCCGCTACCGCTGCATCGACTGTGGGCACGTGTGGCGGCAAGACACCACCAAGGCGGCTGAGCCGCGGGCGAAGCTCTCGCATCGCGGGCTGCGGTGGGCGCTTGAAGCCATCGTCTGCCAGTACCTCACCGCAAGCGCGTCCTCATCGACGACACCGGCCGGTTCGACGACGTCACCGCGATCGGCGTCGACCAGCACGTGTGGCGCCACACCAGGCGTGGCGACAAGTACGTCACTGTGATCATTGACCTGACCGGCATCCGTGACGGCATCGGCCCTGCCCGGCTGCTCGACATGGTCGAAGGCCGCTCCAAGCAGGCTTTCAAGGCTTGGCCCGCCGAACGCGAAGAGTCCTGGCGCAACCGCGTCGAGGTCGTCGCGATGGACGGTTTCACCGGGTTCGAGACCGCCGCCAGCGAGGAACTGCCCGACGAGGTCGCGGTCATGGACCCATTCCACGTCGTGCGTCTGGCCGGCGACGCACTCGACCGATGCCGCCGACGTGTCCAACTGGCCATCCACGAGCACCGCGGACGCAAGAGCGACGCGGCTCCGCCCTCGGATTCCGCAACCTCACCAACGACATCGCCAGATCCCTGTTGGAAACCGGCGGCTTCAGGCCACGACTACACCTTGGATTGTGAAGAGCCTCATAACCCCATGATGCCCCTGCCGACATCTGATCCGTAGGTACTCAAATGATCTCCAGGGTTATTCAGAACCGTTGGCCGCACTGCTCGCTGGCGCCTTGGCCATTCAGATCCGTCCAGCTCAGTTCATGATCGTCCATACGGGTGGCTTCCAGAGAGTGCTCATTCGGCGCCCCAGGACGGGAAATCGTTTCTCCACCGCGACGAGTGCGTCCACGAGTGCCGGGATATCTGTCTGGTCCAAGCCTTCGATCTCGAAGTGAAGGGTGTTCCGCATCCCAGGATGGTCGGCTACAGTCCCGGCGATCGACAGGGAACCTCTGTCTCCTCGGCAGCGCCGCCCCCGGACCGGATCACCACCAAGGTCGCGACCGCGCCGAGGGCGATGGCAGCGAGGGATGCGATCGCCGGCACCCACGTGCGGTCGTGTCCCCGCGGCGCGGGCTCATCTCCTGGCTTCCCCGGAGGAATGCTCGGACGTCACTTGCCGTGGCACTCCTTCAAGCCGTCCCGCGAGACGCCATCAGGCACCTCGACCTGTGCGGCCTGTCCGGGAGCGGGATCTTTGACGTTGTACCCGTGGTCGCGGAGACACTGGAGGGTCTTGAGCTCCTTCTCCTTTGCTTCCTCGCCGGACATGGCGGGCTGGTCGCCGGAGGCCGTCGGCGGCTTGCCGATCTTCTTGATACAGGCGTCCCTCGCTACCTCGTACGCGTCCTGCCGGTCGCCGAAGTCGATTTTCCCGGCCTCCTTCGGAAGCTCGAAGCCCTTGTCGCTCAGGCACGACCGGAACTTGACCTCCCATTCGGTGTACTTCTCGTCGGGCGTACCGGCGGAATCGGAATCAGACACGGAAGCCGACGAGTTGTTCGGCGGGCCGCTCGACTCATGGGCGTTGCCGCAACCGGCCAGCAGGCCCGCGAGGCAGGCGGAAGGCCGCGAGTGCGACGCGAGTACGAGGGAGGCGAAGTGTGCTCGGCATGGTCTTCTTTCGTGGCTATGGCCGCCCTGCGTTCGGACGGAGCGGGTGGGCAGAGCACATGGAAAGCTCCGCTCCGAGAGGTCGGTACGCCGCGGCAGCGCACGTCAGCCACCATGCGCGGTGAGGGTCTCCGCGCTGTCGCGGTCGCGTATCGGCGGCCGCTTGGATACGTATCGGGTGTGTGTCAGCCACGGCCGTGGATTGCCCAGCTTCAGCAGTCTTTGGGGAGCATCAGACTGGTATCAGCCTCGGAGCTGATATCGCCCCGCAGGTGAAGCGTGGCGATCGCGCCGCCGTCCGGAGCGTTGGCGAAGGCCAGCCCGGCGCCGATCACCTGTGCCTGGCCAAGGGCGATGATCAGGCCCAGGCCGTGGCCCCGCCCGCGTCCGGCCGCGCCGGTGCGGAAGCGCTGCGGTCCGTCTGCGAGCAGTTCGTCGGGGAATCCGGGGCCGTGGTCGCGTACGACGATCGCCGTGTCGTTCACGGTGATTTCGACAGGAGAGCGTCCGTGGCGGTGGGCGTTGGCGACCAGGTTGGCGATGATCCGGTCGAGTCGGCGCGGATCGGTGTCGGCGACTGGATCACCGGTCACCGTCAGCTGGACCTGCAGTCCCGTCCGGCCTACGGACTCCTCGACGAACCGGCCCAGCGGCACCAGAACGCGATCGGCCCGCTCCACGCCCGCGTCGAGGCGGGAGATCTCCAGCAGGTCCTCCACCAGCGTTCGCAGCACCCGCACCCGATCTCTGACCAGCTCGGTCGCCTCGCTCTCCGGAAGCAGTTCGGCCGAGATGACCAGGCCCATCAGCGGAGTACGCAGCTCATGGGCGACATCGGCGGTGAAGCGCTGTTCACTGAGCAGCCGGTCCCGCAAACTGTCGGCCATCGAGTCGACGGTGGCCGAGATATCACTGATCTCGTCGCCGCCCCGGCCGCCCACCATGCTCCGGGCTTCCAGATCGCCGTCCGCGATACGCCGCGCGGTACGGGCCACCCGCCTCAGCCGCCTGTTGGGCAACTCTGCGGCCAACGCCCCCAGGGGCACGACAACGGCGAGCACGGCCAGAGAGGCCATCACGATGTGCCGGTCCAGGGCCCGCAGACTGCGCATCTCGGGCCCCATGTCGATCTTCACGGCCAGCGCCTGGCCACCGACTGACTGCACCGCCCACATCCAGGGAATGTCCGGCCGGCGGTCGTCGTACCAGGTGATGTACTGTCCGGTGCTCCTGGCCTGCTGGAGCAGCACGGGGGGAATCTCCGCGGGATCCGCATAAGCGGGTGTCCTGCCCGTACGCCGGTAGTCGTCCACCACGACCAGCAGTTCGCTGAAAGCCCGGTCCCTGCCCAGGCTCATGGAACGCTCAGAGGTGCTCTGGTGGACCAGCACTCCAAGGGCCAGCGCGACCGCGCAGCACGCCACGGCCACCAGCGCGGCGATCTTCCAGCGTAGCGACCTCCAGTTCAGCAGCCCATGTGCCGTCCGGGCGATGGCGGGTCTCACCTCAGCGCCGCAGCTTGTAGCCGAAGCCTCGGACCGTCTCGATACGGTCGGGGCCGATCTTCTTGCGTAGCCGCTGCACACACAGGTCGACGACGCGGCTGTCCCCGTCCCAGCCGTAGTCCCAGACGTTGCGCAGCAGTGTCTGCCGGTCCAGCACGATCCCTGGATTCGCCGCGAACTCCAGCAGCAAGCGCAACTCGGTGGGGGCCAGTGCGACCGGTTCGCCGGCCCGGTGTACTTCCAGACCCTGCGGATCGATGGTCAGGTCCCCGAAGACCAAATCGGTGGCACCGCCGGCAGCGGGTTCGGGAGTGCGCTCAGGGCCTGGGGCGAAGGAGGCGCGGCGCAGCAGGGAACGGATCCTGGCCACCAGTACGGAGGTGTCGACCGGCTTGACGACGTAGTCATCGGCTCCCGCCTCCAGACCCGACACCACGTCCAGGGCGTCACCCCGCGCGGACATCATCAGGATCGGGTCCATGCTGGATTCCCTGATCTTCCGGCACAGCCCGATGCCGTCCAGCCCCGGCAGCATCACGTCCAGCAGCAGCACGTCGTGCCGCTGCTCCCTGAACAGTTCGAGGCCGGTCAGACCGTCGCCCGCCGTGCTCACACGATAGCCGTAGCGCTCCAGCGCCATCTCGACCGTCTTGCGGATCACCTCGTCGTCCTCGACGAGCAGCACGGTGACGGGGGCCGACGGTCTGCTACCGATATCCGAAACCGACATTGCTCCCCGAATATGGTTGATAGTTCAAGACAATATAAGGACTCTCTTTGTGGGAGTACGAAGACATCGTCGGCCCCCTCCGGCGAGCGGTGCACCGCGACAGCGCGCCTCGGTCACTCCGCGCGATGCCGTGTCCATGTTGTCGAAGCCGGGCCTCCACGACGGCTCAGCCGTGTATCAGCCGTGAATCAATGCGCGCCGGTCCGCCGTACGGACCGAGAAGGGTCCTGCATCTTGGCCTGCTCTTGCTAGGTCTGTAGGAGGGGCGATCTCCGTACTGGTGGGACGATGGTTGGGCAAGGCCGTCGGGTGCTGGTCGTCGCATCGTGGCGCCCGTCACACCCAATGCCTCCTGAAGCTGGGCGATTCGCGGCTGGGCGCTGATACACACCCCATACGCGTCCAAGCGGCCGCCGATACGCGACCGCGACAGCATGGAGGCCTGTACCGCGCAGGGTGGCTGATGTGCGCCACCGCGGCGTACCGATCTCTCGGAGCGGAGCTTTCCATCTGCTCTGCCCACACACTCCTCCCGACCGCCGGGCGGCCATGGCCACCGAAGGTAAAACATGCCCAATACACTCCTCCTCCCTCGTACTCATGTCGCACTCGCGGCCTTCACTATGTGTTTACGTTCGCTTCTCGTCGTTCCCGTGGTGCTGGCCGCGCTGGCGGCCACCGCGACTCCGTCGTTCGCCCTGCGCGGCGGTGTCGAGTCGGTGCGGCCGTACTCGTTCATGGGCTCCTTACAACGCGCCGAATCCCCGCGCGCGGACGGCCATGTCTGCGGAGCCACGCTGATCGCGCCGCAGTGGATGGTCACCGCGAGCCACTGCGCCCGCACGCCGAATCAGGCTAAGGTCGGCACCCCCCGGGGCTGGCGGGTGCGCATCGGCTCCCTGAGCGTGACCTCCGGCGGTGAAGTGGCCGAGGTCGACAAGTTCTATCGGTACTCCACCGAGGTCTACGGCAAGGATCTCGCGCTGCTGCACCTGCGTACCCCGGTTCGGGCGAAGCCGGCGCGGATCGCGCCGGCCACGCCGGCCGATCGAACCGCAACCCGCATCATCGGCTGGGGCGTGACCTGTGACGAGCGCGCGCCGAAGTGCTACCCGGACCGCCTGCGCGAGGCCGACACCATGGTGCAGCCGGACTCGGAATGCGAAGTGAGTGGTATCACCGCGGCGCGTGAACTGTGCGTGGGCAGCCCGGACGGAAGCATCTCGGCCACCAACATGGATTCCGGTGGCCCGGCGCTGGTCCGCCGCGGTGGCAGCTGGCTGCTGGCCGGGGCGGTCAGCGGCAGCAACGGCAACGACACACCGACCGTATACAGCGACGTGTCGGTGTATCGGAAGTGGATCCGGGGCATCGTCACGGGCACCGCAGTTCCGCCGGAACCGCACATGCCGTCCCTAGAGGGTGCCGTGCAGTTCGGTGACTGTTCCGGCGCCGTGGTCCGCACCGTGACCGCCCGGGCGGAGGATCCCGCCCTGCTCCTCACGAACGGCCACTGCGTCCAGGGCACCCGCCCTGCGCCGGGGTCGGCGCTTTCCGATCAGCCGGCCGCCCAACCGGTCACGATCACCGACCGCGAGGGCTATCCCAAGGTCGAGGCCAGGACGACCCGGCTGGTCTATGCCACCATGACCGGCACCGACATCGCCCTGTACCGCTTGGACCGGACCTACGCGGAGCTGGCCGCCGCCGACGCCAAGGTCTTCGACCTCACCACAACCCCGGCCGCGGCCGGTGACCGGGTGAGCCTGTTGTCAGGCAACTGGGGCCGCCGCTGGAGCTGCGCGGTGAAGGCCGTGGTGCCGAGGCTGCGTGAGGGCGGGTACGAGCAGGAGGACGCGCTCAGGTACACCAGCGCCTGCGAACCAGGGCACGGCGCCTCTGGGTCACCGCTGATTGCCCCGGACGGGCAGACCGTGGTCGGGCTGCACAACACGAGCAACGACGACGGGAAGAGCTGCACGGAGAACAACCCGTGTGAAGTCGACGCGGCCGGCCGGGTGACGGTGCGCAAGGGCGCCCGTTACGGCCAGCAGGTCGCCGGCGTGCCCGCCTGCCTGGCGCCCGGCTCAGTGCTGGACCTGTCCCTTCCGGGCTGCACGCTGCCCCGGCCCAGTCGCCTGACGGACGGAACAATGAAAGCCGGGTAGTGCCGGCCTTTGCTTCTGCACAAGATCGAAAAGGCCACTTCCCGATCACGGGAAGTGGCCTTTGACTTGGGGCGGAGCCTAGGGAGTGTCTGACATTTCGGAGTGCCGGAGCCAGAGCATGAGCGAGGCGATGGTGACACCCGCCAGGCAGCGGCTGGCCAGCTTGTCGAAGCTGGTGGCGATGGCGCGCCATTGCTTGAGCTTGCCGAGACAGCGCTCGACCAGGTTGCGCTGCTTGTAGGTCAGGCATCGAAGGCGTGGAGGCGGCCTCCGCGACTGCCCTTACGCTTGCGATTGGCGATCTGGTCTCGCCGTTCGGGGATGACCGCCTTGGTCCCGCGTCGGCGCAGGTCGAGCCGGATCTTGAGAGTGGAGTCCCCCTTGTCGGCGATCAGTGTGTCGGGTCGGGTGCGGGGCCGGCCGCCGGCCGGGCGGCGCAGCCGGAACTTGGCCATCACCGCATCGAACGCGGTGCAGTCGACCACGTTGCCGCCGGGCAAATGGAGCGTCAATGGCAACCCGCGGGCTTCGACGAGCAGGTGCAGTTTGGTGGTCAGCCCGCCTCGGGATCGTCCGAGCGCCTGCCGGGTTTTGCGATTGCTTCGTATCGATCGTCCCGCCGTTGTCCCCTTTTTTCGGGCACCGGCGGCGTGCTGATGAGCGCGGGCGATGGTGGAGTCGATGCTGACGGTGAACTCGACCTGGCCGAGGGAGTCGTCCTTGACCTGCATCTCCTCCAGCAGCCGAGCCCAGGTGCCGTCTTCTTCTCAGCGTTTGAACCGCTCGTAGCAGGTCTGCCAGGGCCCGTACCGCTCCGGGATATCCCGCCATGGCGCGCCGGTCCGCAGCCGCCACAGAATGCCGTCGATCACCTGCCGATGCCCCCGCCAGGGACGACCTCGGCCATCGGCCACCGGCAACAACGACTCGATCCGCGCCCACGCCTTGTCGGTCAACTCACCACGTCGCACCACGATCGACTATTCAAGCGTGAGCGTCGATCGTTTGTCAGACACTCCCTAGGTGGCCGCCGGGTTGACCTCGCTGAATGATGTGCCCACGGCGATGTTGTCATGGAAGATCGTACGGCTGTCGACGTCGGTCGGCCCGGTGTTCCACGCAGGCTTGTAGAGGCCCCATTTCAGGTAGCCCTCAGTGTCGTCCGCATCGTTGAACGTGTTGGGACCGGTGGCGCTCAAGACCTGGCGCCATCCAGGATTCTTGTGGGTCTGATACCACGCATCGATTCGGCCTTGGCTGCCGTAGCTCCATACATACTTGAAGACGAAGTCGTGCCACTGCCCCGGCTTCACGTCGGCGAGGTCGTAGCTGGTCTTCTGGACGGAATCCGGCGTGGAGCAGGCCTTACTGTCGGAGTTGACCCGCAGCCGCCACTTTCCATTGGACTGCACGCCGAGGAACGCGCTGGGATACTTGTCGGATTCGCACGTGTCGCGCCAAGGCTTCCACTGGAACACGATGTCTTCTCTTGAATCACTCTGCCAGGTGCTCGGCAGGTAGATGCTGAACCCATAATAGAAGGTCTCGCCGGATCTGAAACGGCTGGATTCAATGTTCATCGTATGGCTTTCCGCCCTGGTGCCGCCGGCAGCCATCTGATCGCCGTACTTCAGAACAGAGCGGACCGCGTATTTTCCGGTCCTCGGCAGATCATCGACCTGGATCGAGGGTCGAGGGGTGCAACATTCGTTGAATCCCAGTTTAGGGTTGCCGGAGGTCCTCGACCCGTTCTCGTATGTGAATCGAAGAATGGCTGCAGATTTACCTCCTGCGTCTGCTGAGACATTCGCGGACGCCGACGCGGAGGCGTCCACCGTCGCGAGGCTGGTGGCGGCGAGTGCAAGCAATGCCGCAGGCAGGAGTTTGCGGACTCGCGGAAATGGCGGGTTCATGAGGACGGAAGCTACCACTGTCGAGATCTTCCCATCAACTGGCGAAAACCCATGCTCGCCGCAGAAATGGCCAGGGCCGCCATGACGAGCACGGTGTGGCGCCGAATGGCCTCAAAAGCTGGACCTGGGCCCGGTCCAGGCCGAGCAGGTTTTGCTGGATGTGAACGGCTCCTCGTCGCTCCCCACGCTCCCTGATCTGACCACTCCGCTGGTCATAGCCCCGATATACCGACGATATACCGCTCATCTCTAATCTCTCTGGCGTAACGCCGGCAATCGGGGTCGGGTGCTTCGACATGTAATACGTTCACGTACGAATCGGTGGGCGCGGAGTTACCGTCATCCAGCGTTTGATGTGGTTGACCCTTCTGTCGAACGTGAGCGCGGCTTCGACCATGCCGCTCGTATGGGGCCGTCAGCTCTCGGGCACCCGCTCTACGATGCGCCTGATCCGGTCGTGGTGCGCGGCAGCGAGGCGTTCGAGCTGCCCCGGACAGCGTTTGTCGTACTGAATGAGCGACAAGAGCAGGCCGGGGTGCCGGAGCTGCGGTGCAGAGGCCCATACTCCGCGCGGGATCGGATCTGTGCTTTTCTTGTCCACCATCCAGGCGATGTGCCCCAGCGCCGCGTCCAGATCCCGCAGCACGTCCACGACATGGGTCAACGATTCCGGCGGACACTCGGTCAGGGTTTTGACCAGGAAATCCGTCTCGGGCGTCTCCCAGTTCCTGCCGCGGGAGACCGGATTGCCCGGATGATCGGCACGGCCGGCACGGTACAGCATCGCGAGCAGTTCCTCGGGCGGTGAGGTGGCCGCTTGCCATGCGGTCGGAGAGGCCCTGCCGCTTGATCCGCCGTTGCCACTTGGACAGGACGCTGTTGACGAGAAGGGCCAGGAGGATCAGGCCCGTGGCCATCGCGCCGCGCGCGTCGTCTTGGTCGTCAGGGGAGACGTTCGGGATTTCGGCCGGCAGACCTAAGACGAGGATCGCGAGGGCGAGGAAGAGGCCGCCGTTGAGCCAGCGAAGCACGACCGCCTTGTTCGGAAGCGCCAGGTTGCGCCGGACGGCGTGCAGGATTTCGTTCGGGTCGCGGGCGGCGAGCTCTCGTCGACAGTGCGGCAGACTTTTCGGTCTGGCTGGAGCGGGCACATGTAGTGCCGCGCTCCCGTGGTGGATCGGATACCTGCGAGAACTTGGTACTCCTCTGCAAGCCTTGTCACACCGATTCGCCGGTATTGCGTCTGCACGCGCGGTCATCAAACTCTGCCTAGGTACGTGTCGCCCTACGTCCGGGAAACCAGCGCTAGCGACCCCACTATCCCCTCTCCAGGTGAGGGAGGGGCGACGCCCCCCAGCCCCTACGCGGACAGGCAGTCAACTCAGCTCTAGCTCCAGTATGTAGCCGTTGCTGTACTTTGCAGTCGTACAAGATCGAGAAGCCCACTCCCCGATCATGGGAAGTGGGCTTCTACCTGCGGTGGAGCCTAGGAGATTCGAACTCCTGACTTCCTGCTTGCAAACGAAGTTGAACGAACATGCGATGTGGCGAAACGTGCGCGTGTTCTTGGGTGAGGTGTTCAGGATGGTCCATGAGCGTCCACCGTGTACTTGGGCGTTGTCACTCAGTTGGACACTCAGGGGAGGGCTGGACCCCACGGGTGTGCCGGAGTCTACCGAGGCAGCGAAATGGTGGTGCACGTCAAAAATGCCCGTCCTGGCTAATTGGACCATTACGAGATCCAATTAACGAATACACCGATTGGCACTGAGAGTAGAACCAGCGTAAGGGTAGCCAACCGCCTCGATCCCGTCGATTGAGAACCGTCTCCAAGTATTTCGAAGCGAGGAAAAATAAACTCTCGGAGGCGGGAGGCAGACATCGAGAAAATCCAAATGCCCATGAATACAAACATGCCAATGGCGAAATTTGCTCCTAAAGAGGAAGCTAGTTCAGAGACGCCGACGGCAAGTCCTACGATCGCAGATGCAGCAACATTGGTATAAAACGCTCGCTCTCCTGGCCCCCAGACAAACGACCAACGAGGAACGCCCTTGTCGACTTCGTCGGCAAGCTTTGCAAGCGCCTGTCGAGCCCATCCAGTGTCGGAAGATTCAACCTCAAGAGTCACGGCAGGCATTTGATGGCGAGAGAATCTAAGTATTAGTCGTTCTCTTGGCTGCAGTGCTGCTATGAACGTAAGTCTTCTAATGCTTCGTCGATCTATCTCGGAAAATACATCGTCAATACTGCCCGAGATCTGATCCTCGTCGAGAAGAACAAGTCCCATAAATGGATACTCTGGAACTTCATCGAGGTGGTTCCCTGCGAACGTAACGTTAGTGGCAAAGATGTCCCTAAGTTGGATTCCTTGCATAGCTGCTGCTTGCCCGGCGTCTTCTCGTAGCTTCTTGGCTTCCTCAGAAGCTATCTCTACACGCATTGCATAGAGTTCCTCAATCATGCGCCCAATCCGACGCAAATCTGAGAGCTCTCCCGACCAAGCAGCCCAAGACCGTTGCTTTTGAATGCTTCTTTTAACCTCGCCCATTCCGCTCCTGCTAGCTAGTAGCTCAATGAGGATAGATACGCATCAACAAGGGTACTCGTAATGTCCCTGGTGGAGAAGCGGCAACATCAAGAATGCGGAAGTTCCTCGGCGGATCATCCAGTCTGCCTCCATCCTCGGAGGGCACGCAGGACGTGACGTGCGTGGCTCTGAGGGGGAGCGAAGAGCTGGGGATGCTGCTGTAGGTACTCGAGCAGTAAGCGGCAGTTGGCTCAGCCGAGCGATGGCGTGGCCGGTTCTGTTCGTGGGCACGGAGGGTCGGCGGCTCCGAGATGTGTGCCGGCATGGAAGGCGATGCAGGTCGCTTGTGCTCGTTGGGGCGAGTGGTAACGACCTCGGTGATGCGCTGTTGGTAGACGCGGTTGCTGCACCTTGCTGCTGAACTGCGAACCCGACCCCTGCACCTTCCCTACGGACCAAGCAGGACGGCCAACAACTAGTCCGCGATGGTTCTGCAAAAAGTGCCCGAACCTCGTGGTCCATCGGTACGTTCGTATCGCGGATATCGGTGCGTCTCCACTTGCACGGATGACACAGGGGCCAGGGTCATGCTGCCCAAAGGTCACGATTGAGCCGGAGATTGGGGGAATAGTCCGGTTCTGTCGGTGTTGGCGTGTACCACTAGTACGTAGGCGAGGGCTCATACGGAAGTTTGCGCCGCAGAGAAGGAATGTGCGCCATGGCAGACCGCAGCTCGATCGAGTGGACAGAGGCGACATGGAATCCAACAACTGGTTGTGATCGCATATCGCCCGGATGCGACAACTGCTATGCGCTACGTCTCTCTTCCCGTCTCAAGGCCATGGGACAGGCCAAGTACCGGAACGATGGCGATCCCCGCACGAGCGGCCCCGGGTTTGGCGTAACGAAGCACACAAGTGCGCTTGGAGAGCCGCTTCGTTGGCGCCGACCGCGGATCGTCTTCGTGAATTCCATGTCAGATCTGTTCCATGCCAAAATCCCTAGCTCGTTCGTCGCACAAGTTTGGGGAACGATGGCGAAGACTCCACAGCATACTTACCAGATCCTCACCAAACGCCCCGAACGCATGGCCAAGGTGACAGAACGAATAGCCGAGGCTGTTGGTGGTCCATGGCCACTTCCCAATGTATGGCTGGGAACCTCGATCGAGTCGGATGAATATGTCCGCCGCGCCGACTATCTACGCAAGACTCCCGCAACTGTACGGTTCTTATCTCTTGAACCTCTACTCGGCCCTTTGCCTTCACTGGATCTATCCAATATCGACTGGGTGATCGTCGGAGGAGAGAGTGGCCCAGATCATCGCCCACTGGATCTCGACTGGGTACGGGAGATACGAGATCGCTGCGTAGAGGCGGATATTGCCTTCTTCTTCAAACAGGTCGGTGGTCGCACGCCTAAGGCTGGCGGCAGGGAGTTGGACGGTCGCACGTGGGACGAATTCCCTCACGGAGCACTCGCGGGACTCGAAAGTGGTACTTCGCTGTCGACATCAGGCGCATAGAAGCGGATCAGCGACCCCGGCGGCCAGGGCGATTTAGCATCAAGCGGGTGTTCCCGTATGGCGGTACCGTCAGCGGCCATCTCCGAGAGGACCGTGCGCAGATGCGTCTCCTTGAAGCCGTTCCTAATTGTTGCAGCCGCTAGTGACTCGAACGTGTGCGCATGTCCAGCCAGGGCTGCGAGTTTCTGGCGCAGCGGCCCAAGATCCGGCTCGAAGTCAAACAAGGAATCCTGGCTAACCGCCTTTTCGTTAACCGACTTGCCGCGATGCGGGTCGATGCTCCATTTGGCTTGATTGAAGCACTGCAACCCCTTATCGCTATGAGTGGCGAACACGATGGAGTAACGAGCATGGGCATTTTTACTGGAAATCGAGATCGCTTCGGTCTTGATGTGATCGAGGCTTTCTAGTCCTAACCGATACGCCCCAAGAAGTGCCTCCTTGCGCGGCGCTTCGCCTGTAACTTCTAGCGCTTTCCGCCATTCCGAATGGCCGAAGTGGCGATCTATTGCGGCGTGCTTTGGTTCGTGCTCACAGAAGCGATAGAGCTCGTCAGAAAACCAGGTTATTAGCACCTCGTCATACGGGCGAGCCAGGCATGCCTTCACCAAGTCGAAAGGAACGCTAGAGATGTCGAATGGATCGAGAATCCAGAGCGTTGGCGTTCTTGGACCTGCACCGTGAACCCGCCTGTCGAGATCAACAAAATGCTCCTCGATTCCACCAGCAGGCATGATCTCGATCTTTAGCTTCGGCGATCGTCGCTGCTCTGCCATTACGCTGACAAGATGCTCACGCCTATCCGGACGCTTCTCTACACAAAAGAGCGACAGATAGTTGAATCGCTCTAAACGAGCATGCTCAAGGAACGCTTTTGCAGTCACAACTGAAGATCCATCGGGCCCGTCGACATAGACGCCAGGGCCTGCAAACGCATCCACGATTGACGCAGCGGTGAAGCGCTGACAGATCTTTCCCATCCAGCAGTATAGGTACTTCCTGTAGATCTGGTGCTTGAGTAGCGTTCGAGGCTCGCTCTTCCAGAGTAGATCCGCAGGTTTTCCCATCTCCAGCCCTCCCTTCATACTTTCTTGACACAGAGTGGCCATCTTGTCCACCTCTGGGTTGGGAAATGCCTGCATCTAAACCGGATAGTCACTCTATAGGGAAGATGGGTGCGCTACTTCGAGAACAAGAGTTCGAGCATAGTCATCTCATGACTGCATCGTCCGCCCCTCGTTATTGTCGTGGGATTTGGCGTCAGCCAGTCCAAAGGGCGGGGGTTGTGGTCATCTCCTCGTCGGGCAGGCGCAGCCATGCCGGGCCGGACGCACCAGGTCAAGCCGTCGTTCGCGTGTCCATGTTCCCGGTGACCTTCCGCGTGCGTTGGTTATCCTGCGTGCACGATGGCGGCTTGACCTGGTGCGGCCGGTCTGGTGTCCCTTGTGGTGGCCGGCGAGGAGATGACCACGGGGAACGTCCGCTTGACCTGTACATTTGCGCGATCTTGGCCATCTCCGAGGAGGGCCGGGGTTTGGGGCGGAGCCCCATTCCTTCTTTCGCCTTCCCCGGGGTCGCGCATTCGCCGCTTCACCTTTGATCGGTGCCTATGAGTGTGAGGGCTTTCGCCATCCTCGTCGTGGGCGTGTTGAGCCGTACGGGTGGCGTGCCGTGGCCTTCACTGTGGGCGCTGGGGTGGTGAAAGACCTGGAAGGAGAGCGATGCGGTCAAGCCGTACCTGGGTCATCACTACCTGGGTGGTGCCGCTTGCGGCACGCGCGCCGCCGCGGCGGGACCGGCCCCCAAGGCCGCAGCCCGCCGCGAGCGAGCGCGCAGGGGCCGGGCTGCCTGATCGACTGTCCTTCGCGCGGGGTGCGTGTCTGCAATGCGGGTCCGGTGGTGATGGACTGGGCAGGCTGACGCTCGGTCCTCCTGGTAGTCATCATCCCGAGCTGGTGGAGGTCAGGTGAGCCTCCGTGCTGCAACACCGTCCCAGCTCCGACGTTTCTCCCCCGAACTCTGGTGGAAGTCCTGCGTCTGCATGCCGGCCATTTCTCGATCTTCATCGTTGCCGGGAACGTCCAGCACACGCCTCTTGCCGTGATCACGGTGTGCCCGCCGCTGCGCGGCGGGCTTGAAACCGCAGGGAAACTTGTAACAGGTGACCTGGGAGCACCAGGGGTCATATGAGGCTGACTCCGTCGTGGTGCCGGATGGCGGGTGCTCCCTCGTGGAGGGCATCAAGGATGCGGACGGCGAAAGCTTCGCTCACCATGTCGCGGATCTCGTCTTCGGATGCCCAGTGGAAGGCTGTGACTTCGTCGTTGGTCGAGAGCTGGCCACCAGTAGCCTTGCAACGGAACACGAGCGCGACGATGCCACGTGCCATGTTCTTGTAGACGCCGGTCAGGGCTAGCGGTTCTACGATCAGTCCGGTTTCCTCAAGGACCTCGCGACGGACGCCATCGGTGATGGTCTCCCCGATTTCGAGCACGCCGCCTGGAGCCTGCCACTCGCCGTTGTCGGCCCGGCGCGTGAGTAGGGCTTGGCCGGTGTCGTCGACAACGACGCCAGCGACGCTCACAGAGTGGCGCCGATTGAGATCGGCCATCGGTTACCTCCCATGGATAGGCTATCGGTAGTGGATGTACAGACGAGTGAAGGAGTTTGGCGTGCTCAATGAGGGGATCTTGGTCAACCAGATCGATCCGACCAGCGATCGCGCTGTGTTCCGTCAGATCGCGGACCAGTTGCGGCAGGCGATAGAAAGTGGCCGGCTTCGTGAGGGTGAGAAGTTGCCGTCAGAGGCGGAGCTGATCGAGCACTACAGCGTGGCTCGTATGACGGTGCGCCAAGCCATCCAGGAGTTGAGGAATGAAGGGCTGGCAGTTGCCGAGCACGGTCGTGGCGTCTTCGTTCGTAGGCGGCCTCCGGTGAAGCGCCTGGCGTCAGATCGCTTCGCTCGAAGGCATCGCAAGGATGGGAAGGCTGCCTTCCTCGCAGAGTCGGAGGCGGTTGGAGCTAGGTCGGAAGTTGACATGATCTCGGTGAGTGAGGTCAGACCTTCCAAAGAGATCAGCGACCGCTTGGGAACCGGTTCTGATCAGACTGTGGTATCTCGTAGTCGTCGCTACCTCCGCGACGGGCATCCGGTGGAGCTCGCGACTTCGTACATCCCGGTGGACATCGCCCGCGGCACTAAGATCATGGAACCGAACCCGGGACCGGGCGGCATCTACGCGCGGATCGAGGATCAAGGGCACACCCTGGAGCGGTTCGTGGAGGATGTCTCCACCCGGCTTCCCACGCGCGAAGAGGCCAAGCTGCTGAACCTGACCTCGGGCACTCCTGTGTTCCGGCTGATCCGCACGGCGTACGACCTCCAGGGAGCGGCAGTCGAGGTGTGCGACACGATCATGTCGGGCGATGCGTTCTTGTTGTCCTACGAACTTCCTGCGCACTAGTCGTTGACACACCTGCTCTACTCCTCTATACATGTAGTAGCTCCTCTAGTCGAGTAGGTGACTAGAGGTTACGGCGCAAAGAAGAGGAGCGTGCTAATGCGGAACATTCCGGTGGACACGTCGTCTCTGTCGTTCACGGTCGCGGGTGAGCCTGAGCCCAAGATCGTGGATCGGGCGACGGGTGAGGTGAAGAGGGATGCGGAGGGGCGTGAGCTGTACACGCTGCCGCTGCTGCCGATGCCGAACGATGACCGGCGCAACCCGGTGATCACGGTGACGTTCCCGAGTCAGACGTTCCCGCAGATCCAGGTCGGCAGCAAGGTTCGCCTGACGGGGCTGGTCTGTTTCTTCTGGCAGATGAACGGTCGCTCGGGCATGGGCTTCCGCTGTGAGGCGGTGCGGCCGGCAGTGGAGAAGGCGGCCTGATGGGCTCGCCTCGATGCGTCGACTGCAAGGCGGGGCGGAACCTGGCCGAGCAGTTCGATGCACGGCACAACGCCATGGTGTGGCGGTGCGCGCACTGTCATTACGAGGCGGTCAGGCGGGGTGACGCGTGATGGACAGTCACGTGTGCGTCGCATGCGGCGCCCTCGACAACGTGGTCGAGGACTTCGATTCGCTGCGCAACCGCGTCGTGTGGGTGTGCGCGTCCGTTACCTGCTACGACCGAGCGCTGCGTAAGGGGGGCCTGTGATGGCCATCTTGCGACTGGTGCAGCGTGAGGCGTGGGCGAACAAGGTCGCCAAAGGCTTCAACACCACCGATGTGGCGTTGGAGTTCGCGCTGACGCACGCGGAGCTGTCGGAGGCGTTCGAGGCGTACCGCAAGCATCCCGACAAGCTCGGTGAGGAGTTGGCCGATGTGGTCATCTTCGTGGTGGGCCTGGCCGAGATGACAGGGGTGAATCTGGACGCGGCGGTAGAGGCGAAGCTGGCGAAGAACGCTATGCGCCGTTACGTGCGAGGTCCTACCGGCGTGCTGGTCAAAACAGAGGGTGAGTCCCGGAGCGGCCGAGAGCTTGGCGGCACAGGCCGCTCCGGGGCCTCCAACCACCAGAAGAGGAAAGGAGACGGGTTCTAGTATGCGGGATTTCCTGCTGTGGGCAGGCGTGAGCCTGCTGACGCTGGTCGTGACGCTGCGGCTCTGGCGTCGGTGGGCGCCGGTGTCGTTCTGGTACGTATTCGGTTTCCCGATCAAGGTCGTGACGGTGTACGGCACGTGGCGGTCGGTGGCATCGGGCTGCGGCCTGTCGAAGCGTGTGCGTCGCTGGCGCTGGAGTGTGCCGGGCTTCCCGGGTTGGGGGGCCGAGTGATGGCGGGGGCCAAGGGACGGAAGCTCACCAACGAGGAGCTGTCCCAGATCCTGGATTCGCTCTCGGAGCAGCAGAAGCGTCACGTGATGGCGTACTTCAGCGGCTGGGACGAGGAAGGCTTCCGTAAGGCGCTCCAGTCGATGGGCGGTGGCGGCTGATGCACGGGCTGATGGTCAAGCAGCGCCGCAAGCTGCACCGGGTGCAGGTGGAGAAGGCTCCGCGGCTGGGCCTGGTCCGGCCGACTCCGGTCGGATTTCAGGTGACGGCGCGGCTACATGACGGGCAGACGCCAGAAGATTACGAGGACGTGCTGGACAAGCTGGCGCACGCCTGGCGGGTGCACAGCGTGCGGCTGGTGTCGTGGCAGCCGGGCCGGGTGACGCTGGCGGCGACGCTGGTCGATCCGCTGGAGATGGCGGCCGGCCTTCAGGTCACAGGGGACGGGCTGCTGCGGGTGCGGGTCGGCCTGCTGGACAACGGCAACGCGTACGTGATCGATTTCCGGGTGGTGCCGCACTGGTTGAACGTGGGCGCGACCCAGTCGGGAAAGTCGAACCTGGCCAACGCGCTGATCAAGGGCTTGGCGCCGCAACCGGTGGCGCTGGTCGGCTTCGACCTCAAGGGCGGCGTGGAGTTCACCCCGTACCGGGCTCGGCTGTCGGCACTGGCCACCGAGCGCTCAGAATGCGCCGTGCTGCTGGCGGACCTGCTCGGCGTCATCAAGGCGCGGATGGAGCTCTGCCGGCAGTACCGGGTCAAGAACATCTGGCATCCGCGGCTGCCGGAGGCGGTAAGGCCGATCCCGATCGTGGTACTCGTGGACGAGATGGCCGAGCTGTTCTTGATGGCCGATCCGGACAACGAGAAGGAAGAGGTGGCCGCGGTCGCCACACGGCTGCTGCGCATTGCCCAGCTCGGCCGGGCGTTCGGCATCTACTTGTTCGTGTGCGGTCAGCGGATCGGCTCGGACCTGGGCAAGGGCGTCACCGCGCTGCGGGCGCAGCTGACCGGCCGAGTCTGCCACATGGTCAACGATGACGAGACGGCCAAGATGTGCCTGGGCGACATGGACCGCCGCGCGGTGGCGGCAGCTCGGCAGATCGCGGCGGACCGGCCGGGCACGGCGGTGGTGATCGGCTCCGATAGCCGCTGGCATCGCGCACGTTCGGTGCACGTGCTGGAGGAAGAGGCCGAAGCCGCCGCCGAGCAGTATGCCGAGATGGCTCCGTCGTGGGCGCTGCTGACGGACGGTCCTGTCATCGACGTGGACGACTCCGACTTCGACGAGTACGCCGATCCCGACATGGACGACGCCGCCTAGATCACTTCCGGCTGGGCCGGGCGTGAGCCCTGATCACGCCAGGTCCCTACCCGATCCGTGCCCGATTGGGGAGAGCAGCGTGAATGCACGCCTGGACTGGAGCGGAGACAAGCGGCGCAACCCCAAGGCGGTCAACCACTGGAACGGCGGTCGCCGCCTGCCGTGTCGCGTCTGCGGCATGCCGTCCTTCCTATGCGATGACGATCAACGCCCGTGTCACAAGGTCTGCGCCGAGGCCGAACAAAGCGGCTGGACAACGAAGGGAGGTGAAGAGGGTGATCCTCAACTTGTATGCCGGGCCGGGTGGCGTCGAGCAGGGCGCGCGAATCCTCGACGTTGAGGAGCCGATCCTGGGCTACGACATCGACGCAGACGCGTGCGCCACAGCACGCGCGGCCGGGTTCCGCCGATCGCAGGCGAGCGTGCCGCAGCTGGATCCGGACGAGTTCGCCGGAGTGCGGGGCGTTGTCATCACCTCGCCCTGCCCGCCGTTCAGCGTGGCTGGCAAAGGCTCCGGGCTGCGCGAGCATGACCAAGCCGCGCTCAGGCTTGCAGTGGAACGGCTGGGTGACGCACATGCCGGGTGCTGCCCGGATGACGCCTACGCCGAGGTATATCGCCAGGTACAGGACGATCGTTCCGCGCTGGTGATCGAGGCGTTGCGGTTCGCGCTGCGGCTGCCGCACGTGCAGTGGGTGGTCGCCGAGCAGGTACCCGCGGTCGCGCCGTTGTGGCGGGAGATGGCGGCCGAGCTGGCCGCCGTGCACGACTTTCGGTATTGCGCTGTGGTGACGCTGGCCGCTGAGGACTTCGGCGTGGCCAGTCGCCGCATGCGAACCTTTTTGATCGCCACCCGCTACCACACGCCGGACCTGGCCGGCATGCCGATGCGCTCCTGGTGGAGCTGCGGCCGGTTCGCGCCGCCTGCCGAGCATCTGCCGAACCGGGCGGACGTCTTCGGCCCGACGTCGATGGCCGACGCGCTCGGCTGGCCTGCCAGACAGTGGGTCAACACGCGCGGCAACCGCCGCAGCGTCGGCGGGAACGAGTTCTGTGCGGACCGGCCTGCCTGGTGCCTGACGGAGAAAGCGCGCTCCTGGCGGCGGGTCGGGGACGGCGCTCGGTTGACCTCGTCACAGGCGGGGCTGCTGGTGGGTTTTCCCGCGGACTTTGCCTGGCAGGGCTCGCGGTCCAAGCAGTTTCTTCAGGTCGCGGACGTGGTCGCGCCGCCGGTGGCCGCGGCCGTGCTCGGCGCGGTCCTTGGGCTGGACTGGCGCAGCGCTGTGGGGGTCTACCCGGAGCGGCTGTATCCGGGCCGCAGGACTGCGGGCTACGTGCAACCGGAGCTGTTCGATGCGGACTTCGAGCGGGTGGTCGCATGAACCGGCGTACGAAAGGCCGTCTCAGTGCCGTGTTGGCCGACTCGGGGCCGGTGGTGGTGCTGGCGGTGATCGCGGCGGTCGGCTCCTTCGATCACATCTCCAGCCTGGCGCGAAAGTACGGGCAGCACGGGTGGCGGGCTTGGGCGGTCGCGGTGTGCATCGACCTCGTGTGCGTGATGGCGGCGCGGGAGATCCAGCGCGACAAGCGCACCGGCCGTCGTCGCCGCGGGCTGATCTCGTGGCCGTCGCTGGTGCTGGCGGGCGGGATCGTGCTGACGCTGGCGGCGAACCTGGCTGAAGCACCCGATAGCGCGTGGGGCTGGATCCTCGCGGCGACCCCGGCGGGGGCGTTCCTGATAGCCATGTCGATGATCGAACGCCGGGCAGGCCATGGCCAGGCGTCGCGGACGACGGAGCTGGGGCTGGTCTGGGAAGACTCGTCTCCAGCACCGGAGGTGGGGGAACCGCGGTCGGTTGAGCGCGTGGACCTCGATCGCATCGACGAGGTGGCCGAGCAGGCGAAGGAACCGGTGGTGCCTGCGTTGGAGCAAGCCTCACCCGTGCATGCGGACGTCGAGCCAGAGCTGCCGGCAGTGTCACCGTCGCTGGTGGCGTATGCGCGGCGTCTGGCCGATGAACACCAGGCCAGTCATGACCGGCCGATCACTGCCGAACTGCTGCGGGCGCGGATGCACATCGCGCCGGAGCTGGCCACAAGCCTGATCGCTCGCCTGGAGGACTGACTTT
Source organism: Nonomuraea sp. SYSU D8015 (assembly GCF_008065375.1). Classification (GTDB taxonomy): domain Bacteria; phylum Actinomycetota; class Actinomycetes; order Streptosporangiales; family Streptosporangiaceae; genus Nonomuraea. Next base: position 627,114 of record NZ_VJYI01000002.1, on the reverse strand, counting down.
GCGTCCGGCCGCCCATCACTTCCCCGGTGGGCGGCTCACGGAAGGCCAGAGAGAAAGGAAGTGCGATGACTGGAAGAAAAGGCGTGTCGAGTTTGAAGAAGTACTTCGACCTGAAGCCGGGACAGAAACTCGCGGAGTTCGCCGAGGAAACACGGCAACTCACGGATAAGGACTTCGAGCAGATCAAGAGCGGCATCGAGAACGGCAGCCTCAACTACTAAACACCCTTGGACGTGAATGGGTCGGCTGGCCTACGTCCTCCACGGTACGCAGGCCGGTCAATCGGATTCAACCCGAGAAGTACACGAAAGGAGAAACGATCCCCATGATGACCACAGATTCAACAGTCCGCTGCGAATTCATCGCGGGCCTGCGCGCCTTGGCGAACTTCCTCGCCAACAACCCGAAGGTGCCGGTGCCCAGTGCGGGCAAAAGCATCACCGTCTTCCCTGGCGGAACCGACGAGGAAAAGCGCACCGTCGTGGACCGGGTGGCCGAACTGATCGGCGCGCCCGCCAGCGGCGGAGACCACTACAAGACGGTCCGCGACTTCGGACCGATCTCGTATGAGGTTCTGGCGATCAGCGAGCAGCGCATGGACGACCACCACGCGCTGATGACTTACGAGGGCGCGGTCAAGGGAGGTGGCCGCTAATGTTCCGACTTCGTCGCTGGCTCGGTTACGGGGCCATAGCGTTCGCCGTCTTCTACCTGTTCACCCGTCCGGCACAGGCTGCAGGCGCCGTCAACGGCGTCTTCGACGGGATTCTGAACGGCGCTAACCAGCTCGCCGTTTTCTTCGGCGCGGTCCTGAGCTGAATAGGACACACGGTAACCACATGCGGATTTCCGCAGCTCACGTTCACGAAAGGATACATCGTCATGGCAAGAGGCGGGCAATGCCGGACCTGTCGCGGCGTAGGGAAGATCGGCGAAATGAGGTCCACACTCAAGCACGGTCAGCTGCTCGTTATCGAGGTTCGCCGCAAGTGCTTCACATGCCAGGGTCGCGGCTCCCTGTAATGGCGTACCGGTCGACTTCACCGCCGCTGATTGACGTGTGCGAGGCATGCGAGGGCCGCAAACTCGTCTGCCGCACAGTGACGGAAAAGCGGTGGCTGTTCCGGTGGAAAGTACAGCTTGTTCGGTTGTGCTGGGCATGCCGTGGCACCGGAAGATTCCCTAGTCGAAATCAGTCAATCAGCGACGAACAGGAGGCGAACATGGCAGGTCGGCATCGCAAGACTTCGGACACGAAGAAGAAGGAATGCAAGTGGTGCAAGGGCGTGGGCGGATTCCACAGCGGAGGTGTTTCCATACGCTGCGGCAGATGCGCCGGGACCGGAGAACGATAGCGGGCATTAGAAGCACGTTAAGGCAAACGCGGAGAGGAGGTGAAGTGTCGTGGGACTTTTCAGCAACCGGTTTGTGCCGCCGTTGCAGTGTGACAAATGCGGCGGGGACGGTCGCCGCGAGCATCAGGTCTGGAAGATGGGCAAAGGCTATGAGTCCGAAGGACGCGTGTGTAAGAAATGCGGCGGTAGGGGGCTTCTCAAGTCCAAGTGAGTGACGTTGCATCCGGCCGTCCACCAGTAGTGGAGGACGGCTCATGGAAAGCCACTCACAAACGAGAAGGAAAGGGGACCTCGAATGAGGAACAGACGCTTTATCCCGCTGTCTTCGTATGCATGCTGTACCTGCAACGGCAGCGGGATCGATTCCGAAAGCCGGACGTGTCGGGACTGTAACGGCACCGGTATCGACAACCACGACTGAAAGCGCGGACGAAATGAGGCGAACGAAAATCTCCCCGTGCGGGTCTGCGCCGCGCTGCTCGATATGCACAGGCTACCTGTACGTGCGCACGAGAACATGCCCGAAATGCGACCGGTAGAAAGGAGGTGACTTTCAGATGTCTGTCTTGGCTGGCGTCAATGACAAGCGAGTGAGCTGCCCTGACTGCCGGTATGAGACTCGCCTGGCGCGCTTTGATGCGCTGCTGGTGGGCGATCGCGGTTTGCAGGTCGGCTGTCCGAACTGCCGCTACTCGTTCTGGGTCAGCTTCACGTAATCCGGCAAAGGTCACGAGAGCAAGGAGCACGCAAGATGGCACGAGGATCGCAGGTCTGGAAACTCAAGGCCGCTGCGCGCGAATACGAGCAGGCTATGAGAACCGGCACAAAACAAGAGCAAGCGCGATGCTACGCCGTTTTGAACGCGGCGTACCGGAACTCCTCCGAAGAGGAGATCCACATCGCAATACACCATTAGCAATACACAGACAGCGCGTGAAGCACTGTTGGGTGCGCGCCCACGGAACGGCTCAGCTTGGCCGGCGTCCGCCGTCCCGTAGGCCGCGCTTCCTTCACCTCGCTATCGAGCAAAGGAGATTTCAGTATGCACCACGAACCCACCATGAAATGCGTCGGCGGCTGCGGCGGCTCCGGCAAGCGTCGCGGCTCTGCGGGGGTCATGGACTGCCCGCGCTGCAAGGGCACCGGCCGCATCACAGCCGACCAGGTTCGCCCGGGGGAGGTGGCCGGGCTATGAAGACCAGTCAGCCGTGTCGACGCTGTAGCGGGACCGGGTGGCGTCGCGGTCCCAGCACGGTGCGCCAGTGCGCCGCTTGTCGCGGCACGGGCCGGGTGAGAGTCGGGGACATCGAAAGGCTTGGCTCATGACCGGGCGCGTACCGGAGGTGCCGCCGACCACGCCAAACACGTGGGCGTGCCGCAACTGCCGGACGGTCAACTACGCCACGGCCATCTTCTGCCGGAGGTGCGGCCGATGAGCACGGGCAAGGTGTTCGGCTGCTCGCGCTGCCGGGGCGCGGGGTGGGTGCCGTCGTCGGTGTTCGACCCTCGCAGTGTGCGGGGCTGGCGCCGCTGTAGCAGCTGCAATGGCACGGGCAAGGCGGAGGCCAAGCAGTGAGCCGCTACCGCGTCCAGATCACGGAGACCTCGGCCGTGGGTGTGACGGAAAACCCGTGGAGCGTGACACGCCGCGTGGTCGACCAGGCCGATGGCGGGCCCTGTTTGCGGCCGGTCGAGGTCAAAGCCAACGGCCAGCGCCGGTTGATCGCCTGCGGGCGTCGTCTGCCAGCTGATCGGCAGTGCGATGCCTGCCGGGTCCGTGTCCAAGTCGTCGAAGTGAGGAGGGTTGCCGAATGAGCAAGCTGCCACGGGCGTGCCGGTCGTGCAAGGGCAACGGCTATTTCGTGGTCAGGCGCTTCGTCGAGGGCAAACGCGAGCGCACGAACGTGAAGTGTTCCGCCTGCGACGGCACGGGCGTGGTGGCGGCTCAGTGAGTACCCCTACACTGCTCGCCGATTGCGTCGGGCCGGTCATGCGCGACCTGGCCCGGCGCTCTGGCAAAGACCTCACGCGTTGGGTCGAGCAAGTTCACCGGCTCGGCGGCTGCATCGAGCCGGTGCGACTCGTTGGCGAGTCCATGACCTTGGACGCTGCGACCGGTCAAGTGCTGTCGAGTTACAGCACCGCGAGCGAACCGCATGGCCACCTGCTGATCAGGTGCGGCAATCGACGCGCTTCGCGGTGTCCGTCGTGCGCCGAGTTGTATCGGCGTGACACCTTCCACCTGATCAGGGCCGGGCTGCTCGGCGGCGCGAAGGGTGTGCCTGCCACCGTGCGCGCCCACCCGCGGGTGTTCCTCACGCTCACCGCGCCGTCGTTCGGGCCGGTGCACCGCGGACCCGACAAGGACGGGGTACGGCGAGTCTGCCACCCTCGGCGGACCGGTCCGGCGTGTTTCGAGCGGCACAAGGCTGACGACACACGCCTGGGCCAACCGCTCGATGCGGACTCCTACGACTACGTCGGGCACGTGCTGTGGAACGCCCACGCGGGCGAGCTGTGGCGCCGCTTCACCATCTACCTACGCCGGCATCTCGCTGCCGCCGCGGGCTTGACCCAGGCCGCGTTCAACAGGGCGGTGCGGGTGTCGTTCGCCAAGGTCGCCGAATACCAAGCGCGCGGCGTCGTGCACTTTCACGCCGTTGTCCGTCTCGACGGGCGGACCGACGATTCGGCCGACGTGATCGAACCGCCTTCGTGGGCCACGATCGACCTGATCGAGAACGCCGTCGGCTCGGCCGCGGCTGCCGTCCGGCTGACCGCTCCCGACCTTGGCCAGCCCACCACAGAGTTGGTGTGGGGCCGCCAGGTGGACGTGAAGCCGATCGAGGGTGGTGACCTTGACGGCCACCTGTCGGAGCAGGCCGTGGCCGCGTACGTGGCCAAATATGCCACCAAAGCCGCGGAAACGTCCGGCACCCTCGACCGGCGCATCCACGCCCACGATCTGTCCCGGCTTCGCGAGCACGGCGCCAGCGCGCACGCGGCGCGGCTGATCCGGACGGCGTGGCGGCTGGGCAACCCGGAGGCGCACCCGGAGCTGGTCGGGCTACGGCTGCGCAAGTGGGCTCACATGCTCGGCTTTCGTGGCCACTTCTCCACCCGATCCCGCGCCTACTCGACCACCCTCGGCGCCATCCGCGACGAACGTGCCGAGCATCGTCGCGCGCAGCTGGGGGTCGATCGATACGAGGACGGCAGCACGCTCGTGCTCGCGCACTGGAGCTTCGCCGGACAGGGCTACAGCCGCGGCGAATCCCTGCTCATCGACTCGCTCGGCCCGCCTAAGGAGGAGTATCCATGACCAAGACAGTTGAGGAGGTGCGGCTCTATCGGGTTACGGATGCCGTGGCACTCCTTGGGCAGAGCCGCTCGGCGGTCTATGAGCTCATTCGCTCGGGCCGTCTGCGCACGGTGAAGGAAGGACGGACCCGTCTGGTTCCCTCGACTGCCATACAGGAGTACATCGCGCTGCTTGAGCGGGAAGCGGGGGCGCGCTGATGGCTAAGAGGCGCAGCAGAGGCGACGGCGGCCTGCACTGGGACGACAAGCGGCAGCGCTGGATCGCCTCGCTGACGGTGGGCTACACGCCGGCCGGGAAGCGCATCGTCAAGCGCGGCAGCGGCAAGACCAAGACCGAGGCGAAGAACAAGCTCAAGGAGATCATCAGGGACTACGAAGACGGGCTGGCCCTCGCACCGCACGACTACACGGTGGCTGACGCGGTGACGTACTGGCTCGAACATGCCCTCGGGAGCCGTGACGAAGACACGGTCGAGCTCTACACAGGGTTCGCACGGCTGCACATCACTCCGGATCTCGGAGCTCGCAAGCTGCGGGAACTGTCGGTGGAGGATGTCGACAAGTGGCTGGCGAGCAAGGCCGCGGGGCTGGGCACGCGCTCACTCAAGTTGATCCATTCCATCCTCAACCGTGCGGTCAAGAACGCCATGAAGCGGGACAAGGTCAAGCGGAACGTGGTCGAGCTCTGCGAGGTCCCAGAAGGACGTGATGGCCGGCCATCACGTGCGCTCACGGTGGCTCAAGCCGAAGCGCTGATCAACGCCGCCGAACAGGCCGGGGCTCGGATACGCGCCTACATCCTCTTGTCGCTGCTCACTGGGGCACGTACTGAAGAGGTGCGCGCGTTGACGTGGCCGCACGTGGTGGCCTTCGACGAGAAGCGCCAGGCATGGCTTCCCGTGACCGAGATCGGCTGGGATCACCGCGAGTTCGCAGTGCACGTTTGGCGGTCGGTCCGCAAGAAGGGCGACACGAAGACGGTCAAGTCCCGGCGCACGCTCAAGCTGCCCGCGCGAGTGGTCAAGGCGCTTCGGCTCCTGATGGAGGTCCAGCAGCAGGAGCATGTCGGCACAGAGCACGCGTCGACCGGCACTGGCTTGGTGTTTTGCACCAAGAACGGAACACCGCTGAGTGCGGCCAACGTGCGGCGTGACTTCCGGAAGGTGGCCGACAGCGCGGGCCTGGCCGGCACGGAGTGGACGCCGCGGGAGCTTCGGCACAGCTTCGTGTCGCTGCTGTCGGACTCGGGAGTGCCGATCGAGGACATCTCGCAGCTGGTGGGCCACGCGACCACCGTGGTCACTGAGACGGTCTACCGCTTCCAGCTGCGGCCTGTGCTCCTGCAGGGTGCCGAAGCGATGGACACCATCTTCCCTGCGGCCGAAGATACGTAGTCACTCAGATAGACACACACCCCCGCTTATCGATCTTAAGCGGGGGTGTGTTCTTGCTGGTGGAGCCTAGGAGATTCGAACTCCTGACTTCCTGCTTGCAAACGGCAGACGATCAGTCCAGAGCCGGTATTTGTCGCCATCGGACGGGTCAGCAGTCCAGGGAGAGACGCCATGATCCAGGACTGTTGCTACATGATGTGGCTACAGACGCAGGGCCGATCCCGTGGAGGGTGTGCCGCTTTGACGAATCGTTGCGGTGGTGCAGGATCTGATGGGGAAGATCTTCCAGGGGGACAATAAGCTTGATTATCGGTGAGGCCGCACGGCCTCACCGCGCGAAGCGTGGCCGTGTCCCCCTGGGAGATCTTCGTGGGTCCCATCTGATCCGGCTCCGAAACGATTCGGTATGGCGGTGCTCCCGGAGCGGGATGGCCCCCGGCGTGCGGCGCCCGGCCTGTCCCGTTACGGCGCGCGGTTCGTGCGGACCTCGGCGCGGGTACGGCCTGGCGCGGTGCCGGCCCCGCCGTCGCCCTCAAGGCGTAAGAGCGGGGCCGGCGACCGCAGCCCCGACCGCCGACGTTCCCCGCGCTCGCCTCGGTCTTTCGCGCGATGCGCGTGCGCTCCGATGCTCGACTTAGTGCGGCGCGGCTGCGCTATGCCACGTGCGGTGATCAGCATTCCGGCGCGCGAGAGCGCGCCCTTGAAGCAGTAGAGAAAGTTCTCACCAGTAAACAAGCGTGGCTTCGATCTTGCTCTGGTCCTGGCGGGTCAAGAGGACATACATCACTCGTCCATCAATGGATTTCATGGCCCCGGCGAAGCATTCCCAGCCTTGGCAAGCTTGATCAGCGGGCGGAACCGTAGACCATCCTGCTGCATAAAAACCTTCGAGAGCTTCTTTCTGTGTCGAGGAAAATACATCAAGACTTACCCATCCACCTTCTGCGGAGTCGCACGAATCGAAGTCGTATATGTTACCGATGCTGTCCTTTGGAAAGAGGTCACGTGCAACGCTTAGTAGCGCTTCATTGTCCTTCTTCGCCTCAGCGATGCAACGCTCAAGAGATTGAGTTCCCTGTTCTGCCATTCTGTCCAAGGCTAAGTTGAAGAGTAGCTGACCTGCGCCAAGAGCGATTGTGATCACGGCGAGAGCTAAGAGGAGGCGATACAATGCGCGTCTAGTTTTGTAGCTCATCTTGATAGTCAAAGATCATTTCCTCTTTTCGCTCTCACGGTCGCACTCTTCGGCGATGGCTTCCGCCATCGGGTCAGTCCAACGCCTAGCAGGACAATCAGCATGCCAACCAAGGCGGTTGGCTGAGGGATCTCAGTCAGGACCGCCCATCCGAGAATCACCGCGATGGCTGGAAGCAGGTAGGTCACTACGGAAGCGACTACGGCTCCATCATCTTGGATGATTCGGTAGTTCAGGACGTAGGCGAAGCCTGTGCCGAAGATTCCAAGAATGGTGATCGCTACCAGAGTATCCGCTCTGATGCTGATTGGGGCGAGTCCGCCGAAGGGTGTTGTGGCCAGGAGTAGTCCCGAGGCTGCGGTGAGCTGGCAAGCTGAGAGAACAATCGGCGGTAGACCTCGGTTGGTGAGGTGACGGTCCATGTAGAGGTAGCTGATCGCGTAGCAGACAGCGGCGGCGAAGCAGGCGAGACCTCCCCAAGAGGCGATCTGGTTACTGGTGGACCAGGGCGCGAAGATCAGGATTGTTCCTGCGAAACCGGCAAGTAGGCCCGTGGTTCTAGGCAAGCTGATTGTTGTGTCATGGCGGGTGAGATATGCCAGGATCATCGTCCACAGAGGGGTCGTGCAGTTGATGATTCCGGCGACGGAGGAATCGACGGTCTGCTCGCCGATCGCGAAGAGTAGGTATGGGGCAGCGTTCGCGAAGAGTGCGGCTACTACCAGGTGCCCCCAGAGCTTCCATCCGCGCGGAAGGTGCCGGCCTTGGGTGTAGACCAGGATCACGAGAATGAGCGCTCCAAGGACAAGGCGGATCAGGGTGACCTGAGTGGGCGAGAATCCTCGGAGCGCAATCTTGATCCAGAGAAATCCGGATCCCCAGAGCAGTGCAAGTGCACCTAGTCGAAGCAGGCCGCCGAAGCGCATGCGTTCACTCCACTGGAACGTCGTAGAGAAGGCCGGTCATGTCGGCACGCATGACGAATCGGGTCAGCTCGTAGGCGTTGCCTGTCTGGTCAAGGCTGGTATGTAGCACGTCGATCACCGGTACTCCAGGTGGTGTCCGGAGGTGGCGGGCTTCCTCGGCGCGTGGCATGCGGGCGCTGATCTCCTCGCGAATGCGATGCATGACGTGGCCCTTGTCTTCGAATACTCCGTGAATGCCGTACTGGTGTGGAATGTCCTCTTGTAGCAGGCCAGTCCCCCTTGCGAGGGTCCATGGGATGTAGGTGGTCACCCGTTGCACCGGGTCATCGTCGGCCCAGAACACGTTCTCGCGTCGAAGGACTGACTTGGTCTTGTCCGAAACTCCGAGTCGCTCCGCCACATCGGCGGGCGGCTGGATGCGCTCGATGCTCAGGACCTCGAACCGTCCGGTCTTGCCCTGCTTGGCGCACTCCAGCAAGAAGGGTGAGAGGCCGGTTCCTCGGTACTTGTGCGAGTAGCGATCGTTCCCGAGTCTGATCAACGGTTGCTGTTTGCGGACGAAGACCCCTCGGCCGTGCTCGGGGGTGACCAAGCCTTCTTCGGCTAGGAGCTGGATGGCGGCGCGGGCGGTGTTGCGGGCTGTGCCGTGCTTCTCGGCAAGCTCGCGCTCGGACTGGAGTTTGGAGCCGGGGGCCAGTTCCCCTGTTTCGATCGCGTGCCGGAGCTCGTCGGCAATCTTCCGACTCGGCTTGCGGTCGTCGGGCTCCCCTTCCTTGTGCTGATTCATGGTGATCTTTCGCGGTATGCAGGACGGCCTGTCCTGGCTTACGCCACTGACGTTAGTGGCTCAGGCCAGTTCTGCCAACTTTCTCGTTCTAGAGCCTTGACCATACTGGCTTAAGCCACTTCAATCGGGATCAGCCAGTCCAACTGGCTCAAGCCAGTTCATAGTCAAAGGAGTCAGCATCATGCGTCTCAAGCTGGACACCACTGGCGTCGCGTTCACGGCGTCGCAGGAGCCGCAGCCCAAGAACGACAGCGAGGGCCGGCAGCGTATGGAGAAGATCAACGGCAAGGAGACGGGCCGCGCGCTCTGGACTGTTCAGGTGGTCGCCATGGCCCCTGACGGTGCCGAGGTCATCCGGGTCACCGTGGCTGGAGACAAGCCGAGAGTTGGCCCTGGAATGCCCGTGCACTTCATCGGGCTCGAAGCGATCCCCTGGGTTCAGGGAGAGCGCAACGGAACCGCGTTCCGCGCCGAGCAGATCACGCCCGCACAGCCGAACCAGAAAGCCGCCTAGTTCACGAGTCGAAGCGACTCATCCCGCGTACACCGTCCAGCACAACCCCCGTCAGAAGGGAACAGCACATGTCCATCACGCCCAGCGTCAACGGCATCACTCCGACCGAGGACACCGACAAGCCCGAACGCAAGCACGGCATGGCCTACCTCCATGACGCGCAGCTTCATCACGCTGCCACCCTGTTCGACACGGCCGTTTTCGAGGCCAACAGGCTGGCTGATGCCATCCAGCGCGAAGCAAGCACCTGCCTCTACGACCGAGGCGAGATCGACGAGAAAGCGATTCACGACCAGCTCACCGAGGCTCAGAACCTCCTCCTGGCCGCGCTGCACTTCTCCACCGAGCTGCACCAGCTCACCTGCCCCAACCAGCAGCAGAACGACACCCCCGAAGAGTCCTACACGGGCTTCACCATGCCCGACGGCAACATCCCGTTCTAGCAAGGGGAACCGCCATGACCTACTTCTACGTCATCACCGTCTCTGCCCCCGTAGTCGGAGGAGGGGAACGCCGCAACACGCTCACGGGAATCTGGGCCACCGACCAGCAGACCCGACACGCTGTCTTCACCGAAATCTACGAGTTCGCCAAGCAGCAACTCCAGGTAGACAGCCTCAACGTCATGTTCTACCAGTGCGAACCCAACCAGTTCGCTCCTAGCGGCGCTCTCACCGTCGCCTGATCACCGAAATGCCGGGCCTGGAGGTTGCCGCCTCCAGCCCGGCCCCAACAACCAACCCCACCTCAAGCCAAGAGAGAAGGGAGCCGTCGTCATGTTCGACGGTATCAAGCGATCCTGCGTGCGCCTAGTCGCGTACCTCGACGAACGCATCTGCGCCCGAGACGACGACATCGCCACCCGGATGGGTTGGCAGACCACTCGTACCGGCTTCGCCAGCCGGACCTACCGCGACCCTCGTTTCAACCAGCTCAAGGCTGCTGACGCGCAGCCGGAACGGCGGTCGGCATGAACATCAATCACCAGGCCATTCGCTGGCTGGAAGCCGAATTCGACCGCTGCATGGCGCAGCGATGCGAGTGCGGCTGCGGGGAACCGCTGGTTCCCTCCTACGGACCCATGATTTCGATCAAAGACGACCTCGCGGAATACGAGCAGCGGTGGTTGCCATGAGCAGATCACGCAGTCAGTTCCGCAACCCCCGCAACAACCCGTACCAGACCCACGACCGCACCATGGTCATGGTCAGTAACAGCGCTGCTGGAAGCCTCTGGCGCTGGCGTACCGAACTCATCTTCTTCGCCCTGGTCGTGCTCGCCGCGGCCTTCCTGGGCAACTGGGTCAATGCCACCTGGAATTTGACCGGATGGCCGCTCCTGCTCGTTGCCCTCGGCGCGTGGCTGCTGCCCTTCGCGGCTCTGTTCGCCGTGGCTCCCATCCGCCGCTGGATCTTCGCGCACGCCTGGTGCCTGATCACCCGGCATCGCCTCCAGCGACTCTGTCACGAAGCACACCGTCTGCACACCAAAGCCGGACGGCTGCCGCTGATCCTGTGGATCCGCCCCACCAGCGTGGGCGAACGCGCCCACCTCTGGCTACGCGCCGGAATCTGCGTCGAGGACATCGAAGCGCACATCAGCGAAATCCGCACCGCTTGCTACGCCCGTGATGCACGGGTGCAGGTCAACCCTCGCTGGACCCACCTGGTCACCCTCGACATCATCCGCCGCGACACCTTGGCGGCCTCCACCACGATCGTCCCCCTCATCCGCGACAGGCAGAACCAAGCCTCCTCGGACGCCTAACCCTTCCGGGGCCGATCACCACGCACACGGGCAAGCCCTCGACGCCTCGTGCCACACAGGCGCGAGGGCTTCCCCCTTCCACACCCCGAAACGGAGAACCCATCATGCTCTTCGACGAATGGGCCTGCGTCCGCTGCCAAGACGCCATGTACGGCCCCCGTCCCGACGACGGTCTCTGCGGCGGCTGCCTCCAAGAACTGGAGACCCAGCCCCCCGAGGTCCGCAACGCGTGGGGAGTGACCCACGATGACACCTGAACCCGCCGCCATACCGGTCGGCTCCCTCTCCATCTGGGATCCTGTCCACCTCGGCTTGGACGAAAACGGAGCCTCCGTCCACGTCCGCCTGGCCGAACGCAACATGCTCATCGGCGGCGAACCCGGCGCCGGTAAGTCCGCCGCCCTGCAACTCATCGTCGCGCACGCGGCCCTGTCCCTGGACTGCCGCCTCATCCTGGTCGACGGCAAACGAGTCGAACTCGGCATGTGGCGCGACTGCGCCGAACGCTTCATCGGCCCCTCCATCGACGAAGCCATCGACACCTTCAAATGGCTCCAACGAGAAATCGACGACCGCACCGACTGGCTACTCTCGGTCGGCAAACGCAAGATCACACCCGATCTCGACTTCCCGACCTACGTGGTCATCGTCGATGAGATCGGCTACTTCTCCGCCACGGTCGGCACACCCGCTGCCCAGAAGGAATTCAACGCCCTCAACCGCGACATCGTCGCCCGAGGCCGCGCCCCTGGCATCCTGCCCGTAGAGGCCACCCAACGCCCCTCCGCCGACATCGTCCCCACCAGCATGCGGGACCTATTCGGCTACCGGTGGGCCTTCCGCTGCTCCACCGAAGCCTCCTCCGACACCATCCTCGGCCACGGCTGGGCCGACCGAGGCTACTCCGCTACCACCATCGACCCGCAAGCACGCGGCGTCGGCTGGCTCCGCGCCGAAGACGGCATCCCCCGCCGCATCAAAGCCGCCTACCTCACAGACCAGGAGATCATCTACCTGGCCAACTACGCGGCCCAACTCCGAGGCCGCCGTCATCTTCACGCTCTTGACGGTGGTGAGGTCGCATGAAACCCCATCACCTTCCCTCCGCACCCGGTAGAGCACCGGGCCTCCTTCGCGATTCCAGCGTCAAGCCGACATTGACAGCAAACCGGCCACGACGGGTCGTCGAAAACGACGACTACGCCGCCTTCGTCCGACGCGTCATACGCGCCTACGGCCGTCGCATCGCCACTGGTGACATCGAAGCGCTCACCGACGCCATCGCCTTAGCCCAAGAACTCGACACCACCATCGCCCAAGCCGTCGCGGGCCTGCGCGCCTGCGGCTACTCCTGGACCGACATCGCCCGACCTCTCGGCATCACTCGGCAAGCCGCCCAACAACGGTGGGGCGGTGATGCTTCATGAGCACCGGAACCGTCTACCTGCTGCACTTCGACCGACCATTTAAACATGCCAAGCACTACACGGGCTGGACCTCCGGCGACCTAGACGGCCGCCTGGCCGAACACCGCGCCGGACGAGGCGCTCGTCTCTTGGCAGTAATCAAAGCTGCCGGTATCGGCTTCACCGTGGCCCGCATCTGGGCTGGTGATCGACGTCTGGAACGCTCCCTCAAACGGCAAGGTGGCGCTTCGCGCCGCTGCCCGTCATGCGGCGTCATTCCGCGTCGTTCGCGAGAGGTAGCCCCGTGACTGTCTCGACGGTCACCCTCAATCCCGGCACCGTGACGGTCCCGGGGTTGGGAGCGAACGCCGAGACACCCCTGATGCGCGACCTGATCCAACGAGCAGCCCGCGATGACTACGACCAATGGCTATCCGATGCCATGACCACCGGTGGCTGCACCCACCCCGTACGACTGCAAGGCGAGATTGCCCATGTCGCCCCTACCGGCGAACTCCTCGACGTCCGCCAAACCACCGACCACCCCGACGGCATCCTCTACACCTCCTGCGGCAACCGCCGCGAAGCCGTCTGCCCAGCCTGCTCCCAGATCTATCGGCGCGACGCCTACCACCTGATCCGCTCCGGACTGGCGGGCGGCAAAGGTGTCCCCAACACTGTCAGCCAACACCCCGCCGTCTTCGCCACCCTCACCGCACCCTCCTACGGCCTGGTCCACACCCGCCGCACAGCCAAAAGCGGCAAACAGATCCCCTGCCGACCACGCCGCAACCGGGAGTACTGCCGCCACGGACGCGAAATCTCTTGCGCCAGGATCCACCGCGAAGACGAACGATGCCTTGGCCGGCCACTGTGCCCGGACTGCTACGACTACGCCGGAGCCGTTATCTGGAACGCCCACGCTCCCGAACTGTGGCGACGCACCATGATTGCCCTCCGGCGCGTCCTCGACCGACGCGCAAAGCAGCTCGGCGTCAAGGTCGTCGTCCGCTACGCCAAAGTCGCCGAATTCCAAGCACGGGGACTCGTCCACTTCCACGCCCTGATCCGTCTCGATGGCCATGATCCGGACAACGCGATCATCCCACCACCACTTGAGATCACCGCTGACGACCTGACAGACGCGCTCCAGCAAGCCATACACAACACCTGGTTCGCCACTCTCGACCACCCTCGCAAGCCGGGCGGCTGGGACATCACCTGGGGAGACCAACTCGATGTCCGGCACGTCCAGCTCTCCGGCGATGGCGAAATCACAGACGGTCACGTAGCGTCGTACCTGGCCAAATACGCCACCAAAAGCACCGAAGCTGTGGGCGCGGTCTCCCGGCGCATCACCGAGAACAACCTCGACATCTACGCGCCACCTCACACTCACTTCGGACGACTCATCCGCGCCGCCTGGACACTCGGCGATCACCCACACGAGGACTTCAAAGCCCTCCGCCGCTGGGCACACATGCTCGGCTTCCGAGGCCACTTCACCACCAAAAGCCGCCGCTATTCCACCACCTTCAAAGTCCTCCGCGCAGCGCGGCAAACCTGGCGCCGACGCCAACACCGAACCGCGGAAACCCTCGACGACGCCGACACCACCCTCATTGTCGGTCTACTCAGCTACGCCGGAACCGGCTGGCGCACCCAAGCAGACGCTCTCTTGGCGCTCACCGCCGCCGCTAAAGCCCGCGAGTACGCCCAGACAGCCAGAGAGGAGATCGACGAAAACCACGAGAAGAGGTGACACATGGACAAGCTGCTCTATCGGCCCAAAGAGGCCGCTCAGGTGCTCAGTATCAGCCGGTCGGCGCTCTATGAGCTGCTGCGCGCCAACAAGATCCGTTCAGTCAAGGACGGCAAGTTCAGGTTCATCACGGCACGGGCGCTGGCGGAGTACGTCGATGCCCTGGAAAAGGAGGCCGCGTCATGACGGACAAGGGACGTCGTAGGCGGGCGAACGGCGAAGGATCGATCTACCAACGGGCGGACGGCTACTGGGTCGGCGCGTACTACACCTACACCGTCTCGGGTAAGCGCAAACGGCAGGTGGTCTACGGTCGGAGCTGGGATGAGGTCAATGACAAGCTCCTTGAAGCCAAGGAGAAAGCCCGGCGCGGCATCCCCGTGCCGGACACGTCGTGGAAGCTCGGGGAGTATCTGGCCTACTGGTTAGAGAACGTCATCAAGGTCAAGCGTCGCCCGGCCACGTACTCGCTGTACGAGTCGAATATCCGCCTCTACCTCAAGCCGGGCCTGGGCAAGAAGCGGCTCACCAAGCTCACGGTGGCTGACGTGCAGATCTTCATCAATCAGCGCATCGAAGACGGGCAGTCCGCGAGGTTGGCTCAGATCCTCCGAACCATCCTGAGTTCGGCGCTCACGCGGGCCATGCGGGAAGAACTGATCAGTCGCAATGTGGCTCGGCTGGTCGAAATTCCCTCGGCCCCGCGCAAGGAGATCGTTCCTTGGACCGTGGCTGAGGCTAAGTCCTTCCTCGGCGCTGCGAAAGACGACCCCCTCTATGCGGCGTTCGTGCTGCTCGTTCTGTACGGCGTGCGCCGCGGGGAGGCCCTGGGGCTCCGCTGGTCAGATGTGGACTTCGACTCGGGAGAGATCCGCATCCGTCAGCAGATCCAGCGGATTCAGGGAGAGATCCGGATTGGGCCGGTGAAGACAACGGCGGGCAAACGAGACCTTCCGTTGCTCGCCCTCGTCCGGGCCGCCCTGAAGAAGCGTCAGGAGGAACAGGCGAAAGATCGCGAATTCTGCGGCGAAGCTTGGCCAGACACTGATCTCGTCTTCACCACTCGGACGGGTCGTCCTGTCGAGCCAAGCAACCTCGTGCGGACCTACAACCGCCTCTGTGAGACCTACAAGATTCGCCGTATTCGGGTCCATGACATCCGCCATACAGTCGGATCACTTCTCAAGACCCTCGGCGTTCCGCCGCGTGATGCTCAAGTGATCCTCGGGCATGCTCGGATCACCACCACGCAGGAGATCTACACCCATGTCGACAAAGAGGCCAAGCAAGAGGCGCTCGACAAGATTCACAAGCTCTTCGAGTGAAGCCGCTGCTACAGAAAGAAGCTACAAACGCCGCCTTCCTGATCTTGGGAGGCGGCGTTTCGCCTGGTGGAGCCTAGGAGATTCGAACTCCTGACTTCCTGCTTGCAAAGCAGGCGCTCTGCCAACTGAGCTAAGGCCCCTTCGACGAAGATAGCTTACCGGGCGGAGGAAGCCACCTGCGTCGTGCCAAGGTCGTCGCTCAGCACCAAACTCGGGAAGTCGATGATCGAGTCCAGGATGTGGGTGGCGCCGCCCTTCAGGAGGCGCTCGCGGCTGTGGACGCCCGTCATCAGGCCGGCCACGATCGAGGCGCCGGCGCGGCGGCCGGACAGCATGTCGCTCTCCGAGTCACCGGCCACTGCCACGTTGCGGACGTCGTCCACTTCCAGGCGGAGCACGGCGTGCAGGATCATGTCCGGCCAGGGGCGGCCGCGGCCGCCGGCGTCCTCGGGTGAGATGGCGAGGTCGATCTTGTCGTGCCAGCCGAGGACGCTGAGGATGCGGCTCAGCGTGGCGCGGCTGAAGCCGGTGATCAAGGCGAGCTTGATGCCGGTGCCGCGGAGTTTGTCGAGGACCTCCATGACTCCAGGCATGGGCTCGAGACCTGCCCGGTCCAGAGTGCCCTCGAAGGAGCGCTCGAACGTCAGGTTCGCCGCTTGTGCCTGGGCCTCGTTTCCCGGGAAGATCCCGCGGAAGACGTCGATCTTGGGACAGCCCCGGGACCGGTGCACGTGAACCATGGCTCGCGCGTACGCTCCGGTCCCGGGCACTATGCCTTGGGTCGCGATCGCCTCTGCGAAGGCGCGCTCGACCATGGCGATGTCACCGACCGTGGTGCCCGCTAGATCCAGGCACACCAACTTGATGGGGACGATGTCACTCATCGCCTCGCCGGTCGGTTAGTTCTCGCTGCCGGTCGCCTCGGTCCAGAGATCGAGCTCTGCGCGGTCGGCCTGCACCTTACGCCAGATCAGCAACCCCCCGAGGGCGATCAGCGCCAGAACGAGCAGCTTCTTCACGGTGTGACCCCACTTCTTCGACGGCCTCACCTGCCGGGGTGAGACCCAACGGTTGACAAGCAGCCTAGCAAGGGATGGCTGCGGTCCCTGTGTTCCGCACGGACCAGATGTGCGGAATGGGCGAAGAGCAAGTGTTCAGGATCCCCACCATACCTGTCCCATCTCGCACATCGACTTGCTGGTAATTACTCAAAGTAACGACATGTCATCCCGTATCGGGTCCCTCCGTGGTGATCTGCCTGGTGGTGACCTTGTCTCAGGACGCGTCGGACTCGATCATGCCGTATGTCGTGGGTCGGTGCGCGGGTCGGCGTGCGGTGGGCGTGGGTGTGGCCACGCTCTTAGCGAACAAGCGGCCGTACGGGGGTGCGGGTCCGTACCTGATGAAGAGTCCCGAAGGCCGAGGGCATGCACGTCAGTCAAGGGAGACCGTGATGAACACCGCGGTGGAAGAGGCCGGGCGCTCATGAACGCGCCTGCCAAGCTCGGCGCCTACGCCGTGGGGCTGGTCGTGGTCTTCGGGTGCGCGCTGGGCGTGGGGCGCATGGTCGGGCCCACGGAGAGCTCGGCGGAGATCCAGAACCATCCTGCTGTGGTGCTGGCGAAAGAGATGGCGGAGGGTCGTGGGGGCGGGGGCGCCACCACGAAACACGAGCACGGCGGTGCCACTACTCAGGAGCAGACCCCTGGGGGGCTCCAGGTGTCGCAGAACGGGTACACCCTCAATCCGCTCACCACACCCGTGACCGGCCGGCCGATGGACTTCCGGTTCACCATCACGGGGCCCGATGCCAAGCCGGTCACCGATTACCAGGTTGAGCACGACAAGAAGATGCACCTCATCGTCGTCTCACGTGACCTGACGAGCTTCCAGCACGTGCATCCGGAGATGGGCGCTGATGGAGTGTGGTCGGTCAAGCTGACGCTCCCCAAGGCGGGTACGTACCGGGCCTTCGCCGACTTCTTCCCCACAGGCGGCGAGAAGCTCACACTCGGCGCGGATCTACAGGCCCCAGGTGATTTCCAGCCCGAGCCGCTTCCACACGTCAGCCGTACGGCCACGGTCGACGACTACACGGTGAACCTCGCGGGTAATGTGGTCGCCGGCCAGTCCAGCAAGCTCACCCTCACCGTCAACAAGGGCGGCGAGCCGGTGACCGACCTGCAGCCCTACCTCGGCGCGTACGGCCATCTCGTGGCGCTCAGGGCCGGCGATCTGGCCTATCTACACGTGCATCCCGAGGATGGCGAGAAGGCGGGGCCGGAGATCACCTTCTACGCCGAGGTGCCGAGCAACGGTGACTATCGGCTGTTCCTCGACTTCCGGCACGGCGACAAGGTACGTACGGCCGGCTTCACGATGCCGGCCACCCTGTCGGATGGGCACGTTCCGTCGGCGACCCACGATCACAGCCGCTGACGCGCACAGCCCGGCCCCGGACGCGATGCAGAGGAGAAGGCCGGATGAGCCTGGTCGCCGCGCCGGGCTCGTGGTGGCCGCGTGGTCAAGCCGACCAGCAAGGAGGCCGTCGCCCAGCCGCCGTGCGAACAGACCACCTGACGGCCGGTGCCATGGCGACGCCGGCTGTCACGAACATGGCCCCGACCGCCAGCCACCCGAGCGTCCCGCCACCGAGCACGAGCGCGGTGAGCGCGACCGGCCCGAGCATCCTGGCCACGGCCACGCCGCTGCCGAAGAACCCCTGGTACTGGCCCTGCCGGTCGTCCGGGGCGAGCCCGAAGCTGATCTCCCAGGCCCCCGCCGCCAGAAGCATCTCGCCGACGACCAGCAGACCGGCCGCCACCAGCAGGAACACCCATCCGTACGGACTGAGCGCGAACACCGCGCAGGCCGCGAGCATGACCAGCCCCGCCTGACGCACCGACGACGACGCCCTCCGCAGCCCCTTCACCCGCCGCGCCATCCGGACCTGGAAGAGCAGCACGCCGCCGGTGTTGATGAGCAGCAACGCCGAGACGACCCAGGAGGGCGCGGACGTACGTTCGGCGATCCACAGCGGCACTACCACGCTGAGCAGCGGCATGTAGAGGAGCATCACCGCGTTGATCAGCGTGACGACCGCATAGGGACGGTCCCTGAGCACGCTCAGCTTCGGCCGGGCAGCGGAGGACGCAGCGGAGGAGGTGGCGGCGGAGGCGGCGGCTGCTACGGGCGCGGGCCGTACGGCAGGCAGTCGGGCCAGCAGCGCCGCGGCCACGAGGAAGCTCACGGCGTCGAGCGCGAACAAGGTCAGGTACGCGGCAGGCGTGTTCAGCCACAGGGCGATCCCGCCCAGCGCGGCGCCCACGGCCAGACCGCCGTTGAGCGTGGCCTGCAGCACCGCCCGCACGACGGTCCGCTCCGCGGGCTCGACCAGACCGGCGAGCAGGGCCTGGCGGGCGGCCGACAGACCGGTCTGCGCCGTCCCGTACAGGCAGGCGACCAGCACGAACGGCGCGAACGACCGGACGAACATGAACGAGGCCACCGCCACCGCGGTCAGCAGGGCCAGCACCACGGCGACGCCGCGCGGGCCGCGCCGGTCGGCCAGGTGGCCGAGCGGGACACCGGCCACCGAGCCGACGCCCCAACCCAGCGTGAGGCCGAGGCCGATCTCGGCGGCGGGGAGACCGACGATCCTGGCGAAGTAGAACGCGGAGGTGACGAGGTAGACCCCGTCTCCGACGGAGTTCACGAACTGAGCCTGCGCCAGGAGCCGGCGGCCGGTCACGTCCTGCGGCAGCGTACGGCGGCCGGTCACGTCCTGCGGCAGCGTACGGCGGCCGGTCACGTCCTGCGGTGGACGGCGCCGGCCGTTCGCGACCTGAGCCAGGATGCGCCGGCCGTTCATGACTTGTACGACTCCGGCGTCATCCGGGTGGCGACGCCCATCCGGTTCCAGGCGTTGATGGTGGCCACGGCCACGACGAGCGCGGCCAGTTCCGGCTCGCTGAAGTGCGCGGCGGCCTGCTCCCAGACGTCGTCCGTGACATCGTGGGTCGAGAGCCGGGTGGCCGCGTCGGTGAAGGCGAGGGCGGCCCGCTCCTGGTCGGTGAAGAAGGGCGCCTCCCGCCAGACCGCCACCGCGTGCAGCCGGGCGTCGCTCTCCCCGGCCTGCTTGGCGTCCGAGCTGTGCATGTCCACGCAGTAAACGCATCCGTTGATCTGGCTGGCGCGCAGGCGCACCAGCTCCAGCAGCGGCTTGGGGAGGGTGCTGGCGGCGACGAACCTGTCCAGCCCGGCCATCGCCTTGTACGCCTCACCGGCCAGCGATCCGAGATCCATTCGCTCTGTCATGCCCCCATCTTCAACCCGCATTTGTCCCGTTATAAGCTCCAATTTCCGGAAATTTGATTGGGCCAAGATGGACGTCCACATCACGCTCGAAGGCCGCGGCGACCTGGCCGCGCAGGTCTACCGGCAACTCCTCGACGCCATACTCGACGGCCGGCTCAGATCGGGCGAACGCCTCCCCCCGACCAGGGAGCTGGCCAGCCGTCTGGAGATCTCCAGGAACACGGTCGCGCTCGCCTACGACCGCCTCGTCGCCGACGGGTTCCTGGTGGGCCGCGCGGGGGCGGGCACGTTCGTGTCGGCGGAGCCGGTCCGCGGCAGGGCGGCGCCCAAGGGGGTCGTGCTGCCGCGTGCGGTCTGGCGGGAGATCGAGACGCCGAGGCCCGTGGCGACCGCCCCGTACGACTTCCGCGTCGGCATGCCCGACCCCCGCCTGTTCCCGATGGAGACCTGGCGCCGCCTGGTGACGCGCGAGCTGCGCTCCGGCGCCGCGGCGTACGGCGACCCGGCCGGCCACGAGCCGCTGCGCGAGGCCATCTCCCGGCACATCGGCATCAGCAGGTCCGTCCACGCGGGCGCCGGCGACGTGCTGGTCACCAACGGCGCCCAGCAGGCGCTGGACCTCATCGGCCGCGTACTGATCGAGCCCGGCGCCGTGGTGGCCGTCGAGGAGCCCGGCTACCCGCCCGCCCGCCTGCTGTTCCGCTCGCTCGGCGCGCGCGTGACCGGCGTCCCGGTCGACGCCGAGGGCATCGACGTCCAGGCCATCCCGAGCGCGGCGCGCATCGTGTACGTCACCCCGTCCCACCAGTTCCCGCTGGGCACGCCCATGTCGCTGGCCCGCCGCGCCGCCCTCCTGGCCTGGGCCGAGCGCCGCCGGGCAGTGGTGATCGAGGACGACTACGACAGCGAGTTCCGCTTCGGCGAGCGGCCGCTCGAGCCCCTTCAGAGCCTCGACAGGGCCGGACGCGTCATCTACGTGGGCTCGTTCTCGAAGACCCTGCTCCCCATGCTCAGGCTCGGCTTCCTCGTCGCCCCCGCCTCGCTCGCCCCGGCGCTGCGCACGGCCAGGCAGCTGTCTGACTGGCACAGCGAGTTGCCGACGCAGGCGGCCCTGGCCCGCTTCATCGACGAAGGGCTGCTGGCCAGGCACATCAGGAAGGCGACCCGTGAGTACGCCGCCCGGCACGCCATGATCGCGGAAATGCTCGCGGGGGACGACCGCCTGCGCCCGGTCCCGTCCACGGCCGGTCTGCACCTGTGTGCCCGCTTCGCGCCAGGCGTGTCCGTACGCCCCGCGCCCGGCCTGGCGATCGAGCGACTGGAGGCGTACTGCGGCGAGCCCCCGGCGCAGCCCGGCCTCGTCCTGGGCTACGGCGCGATCGCGAAAGACCGGATCCCCGAGGGCCTGCGCCTGGTGAAGCGGTCCCTACGGATGTCGGCGGCTCCAGAACCGACGGCTTCGCTCCCCTGACATCTCGGGGTCGTCGGGCGCGGCGGGCTGCTGCACGATCACGACGGTGGTGCGCGCGTGCCGGGCGCAGTACATGCTGGTCGACGGCAGGAAGATCCTGCTGAGCAGCCCGCGCCGGCCCCGGCCGAGCACCAGCAGATCGCCCTCCCTGGCCAGATCGACGAGGTGATAGCCGGGATCGCCGACCCTGCCCACCATCGCCGTCGTGAGATCGTCGGGCACGCCGCCCGCGACGTCGTCGAACGCCGCGCCGATCACCTCGGCGCAGCGCACCTCCTCGCCCATCCTGACGGCCTGTTGCACGGGCAGCGCCTCGGGGAAAGGGTGGACGGGCGCGCGGCTGACGTGCACGGCGACCAGGGCCATCCGGTGCAGCCTGGCCACCCCGATGGCCCAGGCCAGCGCCCAGCGCGAGGCCGGGGACTCGTCCACCCCCACGATCAGCCTCGCACCGCCGGGCAGATCCTGTTCCACGGTGCCTCCTGTAAGAAGTACGACCATAGTGCGCCTACCCACTGGTTACCGGGAGGTGGCACTTTGCGAACTATGGAGTCGCCTACGAGGGCGGGCGTAGCATTCTGGGGTGGACCGAGGGTGGGTGCAACCCCGTCCCGCCCTCGACCGGCGGCTGGACGGGGCGCTGACGCACAGGCTCACCACACTCGTGGCAGCTACAGGCTACGGGAAATCCATCGCGCTGGCCGGATGGAGCCAGGCCGTCGGCGCGGTGCTGCACCGGCTCGGCCCGGCCGACCGCGACCTGCCCACGCTGGCCGGAGCCGTGGCGGCGGCCCTGTCGGAGGCGGTGCCCGGCCTGCCCGCCGACCTCGTCACCACGGCGCAGGCGCCGCTCGGTCCTGACGCCGACGAGCTGTCCAGGGCGGCGATGCTGGCGGGCGCGCTGGCCGAGGCGCTGGCCAGGCGGCTGCGGCGGGCGCTCGCCCTGGTCTTCGACGGCGTCGAGGCGATCGCGGGCGCGCCGGGCGCCGTGCGCTACGTGGAGACGCTGGTCCGCGCCGCGCCCCGGCACCTGCACGTGGTCACGGCGTCGCGGGAGCCGCTGCCGTTCCCGACCGCGCGGCTGCGCCAGGACCACGAGGTGCTCGACTTCGACGCGACCGACCTGGCGCTCACCCCGGAGGAGACCGCCGCCTGGGCCCGTGACCGGCTGGGGGAGCCGGGCGCCGCCGTGGCCGCCACGCTCCACGAGGCCTGCGGCGGCTGGCCCGCCGCCGTGCGGGCCGCGCTCGACGCGCTGGCCCGCGAGGACCCGGCCACGTGGCCGCGCACCGCCGAGAGCCTGGCCGCGACCTCCGCCACCCTCGAACGCCTCACGCTCGACGCGTTCAAGGGCCTGCCCGCGCCCATGCGCGAGCTCCTGCGCGCCGCCACCGTGCTGCCCGTGCTGACCGGCGGCCTGGCCGAGGCGCTGGGCGCGCCGCCCGACACGCTGGAGTCGCTCACCAGCCGCGGCCTGTTCCTCGAGGCCGGCCAGGACGGACACCGCCTCACCCTGACCAGCGCGCACGTGCTGGCCGCGCACGCTCCGCTCGACCGGCACGAGGCCCACGACGTGGCCGCTGTGGCCGCCCGCTGGTACACCGAGCACGACCAGCCCGAGCTCGCCCTGCGCGCCGCCGTCGCGACCGGGCACACCGGCCTCACGGCCTCCCTCCTCGACACGTACGGGCTGCGCCTGGCCGAGCGCGGCGACGTGATCGCGGCGCTGGAGCTGTTACCCGAGGCCGCCAGGCGCTCTCCCCCGATGCTCAAGCTGGCGGGTGTCGCCGAGCAGAGCCGCGGCCACTGGGATCGCGCCCGCGACCTGCTCGTCCAGGCCGCGGCGGGCCCCGCGTTCGACGCGTTCGTGGCCAGGCGGCTCGGCCTGATCGACCACCTGCGGGGCGACTACGACGCGGCGTTCGCCACCTACCGCAGGGGCCATGAGCACGGCTTCCCGCCCGCCGACGCCGCCATGTGCGCCGCCTCCATGGCCTCCGTGCTGTGGATGAGAGGCGACCGGGCGGGCTGCGCCGAGCTGGCCGACCGGGCGCTGGAGCAGGCCGTCAGCGTGGGCGATCCGGCCGCTCTGGCGATGGCGAACACGGTGCTGGCCATGCTCGCCGCCCTCGACGGCGACCGCCGCGCCAACGACGCCCACTACCTGCGGGCCCTGGAGTACGCCGAACGCGCCGGCGACGTCTTCCAGCTCATCCGCATCCACGCCAACCGGGCCTCCCGCTACCTCGACGAGGGCGCCTGCGCCGAGGCCGTGGCCGAGACGGACCTCGCGGCCCGGCTGACGGACCTGGTGTCGTTCGCCCCGTACGCGGCGCTCAACGCCGCCAACCGGGCCCAGGCGCTGATCGGGCTCGGGCGCCTGGAGGAGGCCGCCACCGAGGCGGCCGCGGCGGTGGCGGGGTGGGAGGTGATGGGGTCCCGGCTGGTCACCCTCGGGCTGCTGAGGCTGGCCGAGATCCACACGTTGCGCGGCGAACGCCGGGCGGCAGTCGCGATCTACCGGCGGATCATCCCCGAGGCGCCGCCCGGCGACGTGCAGTCGGTCTCCTACGCGCTCAACGGGCTGGCCGAGCTGCTCTGCGACGACGACCCGGAAGAGGCGGCCCGCGTCGCGGAGCAGGCGCTCGAGTACGCCGAGGGCATCGCCGGAGTGCGGGCCCGCATCGTGAGCGCCCGCGTGGCGCTGGCCGCCGGGCGGCATGACCAGGCCAGGGCGACGCTCGACGAGACCGAGCCCCTGGCGGTGCGGCGCAGGGACCACGCCGCCCAGGCCTCCATCGCGGAGCTGCGCGCGGAGCTCGACGGAGATCCCAAGCTCGCCGACGAGGCCGTACGCAAGTGGGCGACGCTCGGTGACCCGGTCGGGCAGGCCAGGGCGGAGCTGGTCAGGGCCGCGCTGTCCGATCCCGCGACCGGCCGGGACACCGCCGCCCGCGTCCGGGAGCGCATGCACGCGATCGGCTGCCGGGTGCTCGACGACCGGATCGACGCGCTGATCGGCCGGGCCGCGCCGGAGCGGGCGGCGCGGGTGGTCGTCGAGACCATGGGAACGTTCCGGGTGCTGCTGGGCGGCGTGCCCGTCTCGCGTACCGCCTGGCAGTCGCGCAAGGCCCGCGACCTGCTGAAGATCCTGGTCAGCCGACGGGGGAGCGGCATCAGCAGGGAGCGCCTGGTGGAGATCCTCTGGCCGGAGCAGGAGGACGAGGCGGTCGGGTTGAGGCGGCTGAACGTCATGGTCTCCACGTTGCGGGCGGTGCTGGATCCCGAGCGCCGACGCCCTCCCGACGACATCGTGGTCTCCGAGGAGGGCGCGTTGCGCCTGGATCTGTCGCACGTCGATGTCGATGTCGAGAAATTTCTGGACATGGTGGGCGCGGCCACCAGGCTCGACCAGGCCGGCCACACCGCTGAGGCGCTGGAGCGGTGGGCGGCCGCCGAGAGTGCCTACGGCGGTGAGTTCTGCGAGGAGGACCCGTACGCGGACTGGGCCGTGGGGCTGCGCGAGCAGGCCAGGCTTGCGTACGTGCAGGCCGCGGCCAAGCTGGCCGCCGCCCGCACGGTCGAGCGCCACCACGACGAGGCCGCGCGTTACTGGCTGCGGCTGCTGGAGCGCGACCGCTACGACGAGCGTGCCCACCTGGGCCTGGTGCGGGTGCTCGACCTGGCCGGCCGCCGCGGCGACGCCCGCAGGCGCTACCACATGTACGCGGAGCTCATGCGCGAGCTGGAGGTGGAGCCCGCCCCGTACCCCACCTGAACCAGACCTGAACCGGTCGGCGAGATCGTTTCCCATATGAGAACGGTGATCGTCCGGCTGGTCGAGCCCGAGCAAGCGGGCGGCCAGCTCCGCGGGGTGCTCGAAGAGGTCGGGGGCGAGGCGGTGCCGTTCAGCGGCACGGACGCCCTGCTCGACCTCCTTCGCGACGCCGCCGGCCTCGGACAAGCCCCGGCCTGAACCTTCCGCGAACCGCCCTGACGCACGATGACGGCGAGAGGAGGCGCGATGAGCGAGCAGCTGGGGAGCGGATGGCCGTTCGTCGGGCGAGGGGGGCCGCTCACGACCGTACGGGAGGCGCTGCGGTCGGGAGCAGGCGTGATGATCGCCGGTGAGGCAGGAGTGGGCAAGAGCAGGCTGGCGGCGCAGGCGCTGGCCGGGCTGAGGGGATACGCGGTGGTGCGCGCGCTCGGCACCGAGACCGCGTCGATGATCCCGTTCGGCTCGTTCGCGCACGTGCTGACGGGCCCGCCCGAGGAAGGCGAGAACCTGCTGCGCTGGGCCGCCCGCCACCTGCATGCCGCCGGGCAGCCGGAAAGCGCCAGTGAGCTGCTGGTCAGCGTGGACGACGCGCACCGGCTCGACGCGGCCTCGGCGGCGCTGGTGCACTACCTCGCCGAGAGCGGCGAGGCGAGGCTGCTGGTGACGGTACGCAGCGGCGAGCCGCAGCCGGAGCCCGTGGCCGCGCTGTGGAAGGACGAGCTGATCACCAGGGTCGAGCTGCCGCCCTTGACCGGGGAAGAGGTCGGGCAGGTGCTCGCGGGGGCGCTCGGCGGCGAGGTGGCCGGCGAGACCGTACGGCACCTGGCCAGGGTCAGCGGGGGCAACGTGCTCTACCTGCGCGAGGTCGTGCACGCAGGCCGCGCCTCCGGGTGCCTGGCCGAGCGGGACGGGCAGTGGCACTGGCGCGGCGAGCTGTCCGTGACCACGCGCCTGCGCGAGCTGGTGAGCGACCGGATCGGCCACCTCGACGCGGACGAGCGCGAGGTGCTGGAGCTGGTGGCGTTCAGTGAGCCGGTGGGGGCCGAGCTGCTGGCGTCGCTGACCTCGGCCCAGGCGGTGGAGCGGGTCGAGGACCGCGGCCTGGTCGTGAGCGTGGCCGAGGGCCGGCGGGCGCAACTGCGGCTCGGCCACCCCCTGTATGGCGAGGTCGTCCGCGCCGGCTGCGGCACGCTGCGCACCCGGCGCCTGCGGCGGATGCTGGCCGAGGCGCTGGAGTCCACCGGGCTGCGGCGGCGCGAGGACCGGCTGCGGGCGGCCGTGTGGCGGCTGGACAGCGGCTCGGCCGCAGACCCCGGCACGCTCGCCGCGGCCGCGCGGCTGGCCTGGGGCCGGCAGGATCCGCGGCTGGCGGCGCGGCTGGCCAGGGCCGCGATCGACGCCGGCGCGGGCGTCGCCACGGTCGCGCTGCTCGGCGAGATCCTCATGGTGCTGGGCGACGCCGACTCGGCGCTGGCGGCGCTGCGGCGGGCGGCGCGGGACGCGGTCACCGAGGGCGAACGCGCCCAGCACGCCATCAGCCTGGGGATCAACCTGGCGTGGACGGGGACGGACGCCGAGGCGTGCCGATTGCTCGACGTGGCCGCGGAGACGATCTCCGACCCGGTCTTGCGGCAGGAGGCGCACATCTACCGCGGCGTGGCCGACTTCCTGGCCGGGCGGCTGCGCGGAGCCGCCGGGTCACTGGCACGGGCGCTCGCGTGCAGGCCGGCGACGGTGAGGGGCACGGCGCACGCGGCCGGCCTGGACGCGTGGATCGCCGCCTACTCCGGGCGGTTCCAGTACGCCATCGCGGTGGCCGATCGGGCGCTGGCGGACGTGGCCGGCTGGGGGGACGAGGCGCCGCACGCGCTTCCGACGCTGCTGGACGCGCGCTGCGCCGCGCAGGCGTTCTCGGGGCGGCTGGAGGAGGCCGCGCGTACCGCCGAGGAGGGAATGGGACTGGCCGCGGGCGAGCTTTCCGTGACCGGGTTCGGC
The DNA here is from genome assembly GCF_008065375.1 of Nonomuraea sp. SYSU D8015. Classification (GTDB taxonomy): domain Bacteria; phylum Actinomycetota; class Actinomycetes; order Streptosporangiales; family Streptosporangiaceae; genus Nonomuraea. The sequence continues at coordinate 599,801 of NZ_VJYI01000002.1, read as the reverse complement.
ACCTATCGGGCGCTGGTCAGCAGGTTGCGCGGGGAGGCGGCGGAGGCCGCCAGGTGGTGCCGCGACGACGCCGCCAGGTTGCCGGTACGCACGCCGTACCTGGGCCGGTGCCTGGGGGAGCTGGCCCACGCGCTGGCGCTGCTGGGCCGGGTGGAGCAGGCTCGTGAGACGCTCGCGGAGGCGGAGGAGCCGGTGGCGCGCTGGCCGTTCACCCGCCAGCCGGTGCTGCAGGCGGCGGTCTGGGTGGCGGCCGCCGAGGGCGACCTGGACGAGGCGGTGCGCCTGTGCGTGTCGGCGGCCGACCTCGCCGAGAAGCACGAGCAGGTGGGCGGGCTGATGTTCGCTCTGCACGACCTGGTCCGGCTCGGCTCGCCCGACCTGGCCGCCGACCGGCTGTCCGCGCTGGCCGAACACGTGGACGGGCCGCTGGCCGGGCTGTTCGCCAGGCACGCGCGGGCCACGGGACACCCGGCCGAGCTCGCGGCGGTGGCGGGGGAGTTCGAGCGGCTCGGCCTGGTGCTGTACGCGGCCGAGGCCACCGCTCAGGAGGCGGCCGCGTACCGGGACGCCGGGCGCGGCACGCTGGCCAGGGGCGCACAGACCAGGGCGTGGGCGCTGGCCAGGCGCTGCCCGGGCGTCACGACGCCGGCACTGGTCGAGCTGGCCACGCCGGAGCTGACGCCGCGGCAGCGGGAGATCGTCCGGCTCGCCGCCGCGGGCTTGACGAACCGGGAGATCGCCGACCGGCTGACGCTGTCCACGCGGACGGCGGCCAACCACCTCCAGGCCGCCTACGACAAGCTCGGCGTCAACGACCGCACCCAGGTGGGCCGCCTGCTGGCGGCGCTCCAGTAACCGTTCTAAACGAGCTTCAGCAGGCCGTCGTACAAGGTCTCCCGGTCGTTGTCCGAGAGTGTCGCGTACGCCGCACCGGCGCGCTCGTTGGTGTCCGCCTCGATCCCGGCGCGCGAGGGCCCGTCCGTCAGGCCGACGATCTCGGCCGCGGACAGGCCCGCCGCCTGCCAGGCGGCGGCGTGCGCGTCGGCGCGGTGGTAGCGGAGTACGGCGAGCCGGTTGAACAGCAGCACCCCGGGTGTCGCCCATTCCGGCTCGTACGGCGGCGCCACCGCCTCCAGCGCGCCGCCCGGCACGCGCTCGGCCCCGTCGAGCACCCTGCCGACCAGCCCGGCCAGCCCCGGCAGGTCGCAGCCGGCCCAGACGCGCCCGGCCGCCGCGGCGTGCAGTTCGTAGAGGCGGTGGATGAACGCCATGCCCTTGCCGGTCAGCCGCAGCGCGCCGTCGTCGGTCAGCGTGCCCTCGCGAAGGTGCTCCTGGACGCCGTCCTCCCGTTCGGCCGCCTCCCGGTAGCGGTAGACGGCGGCGAGCTGCGCCCGCGTGACCGGACGGAGGGGGAACGTGAACCGCAGGTCGGACAGGTAGCCGGGGGTGACGCCTGACGTCTCGGCGAGCTCGGTGACCGCCCGCCGGGCGGCGACGTGCAGGTTGACGTGGGCCGCGTTGATGATCGGGGCGATCGCCGCCGCATAGTCGGACAGCCCCTGAAATTTCGGCATCGCGCGTCATTATGCCGTGGCGGACCCTCCGCCACGTCCAGGATCATGATGCCCGTGGCGGTCCTCCGATACCTGGCCCTCTGCCGATCATGGTCCAGGTCCTGACCGTGCCGATCGGGCTGCTGACCGGCATCGTGTTCACGGTGACGCAGCCGCGCCGCCCGCCGGGCTACGCGCTGGGCGCGATCACCACCGTCTTCGGCGTCCTCGTCACCACACAGGGCTTGGCCACGTCCACGTGGGCGGACGGGTCCCCGGCCGGGATAGGAGACCCTGACGGCGAGGGGTTCATCGGCTTGGTCGCCGCCTGCTCGGGACTGTTCACGACCGCCATCGGCCTGAGCATCGTCCTCTTGCGGTGGGCGGGCCCCGAGCTGATGCGATTGCCGCAGGTCCGCAGTCGCAACGCCCCCGCCCGGCCATGAATACGCCCCCGCCCGGCATGAAAGCGATCGGCTACGGGCCGCCAAGGACCTGTCTCTGGATCCGCGTGACCGAGGCGTGGGCTCAGTCGAAGTCGAAAATGGAGTGCTTGTCGTAGAAGTGCAGGATGTAGCGGCATCGTCGGCAGATCATCAGTGTCATCCGATGCGATGTGATTCCCCACCTGCTGTCCAGCCGACCCTCTTCCTGCTGGAAATCGGTGCCTTGGCAGAGGGGACACGCCAGCTGCGGCCTCGTCATGCCGGAAGAACGCGCGACCGGTCGATGGGAGTTCCGTCACTTCCGCCTTCCGCCAACGGCTGCGGCGGAGTCAGGCCGCAGTGCGTGGAGGGCCGGAGCTCACTCCACAGTGCGCAGGATCTGCTCGATCGACGCCGCGCGCGAGCGTAACTCGGCCACGTCGGCAGCCACGCGCTGCTGGGCGTCCAGGGTGTTCTCGGCGAGCTGCTCGAACCGGCGTACGAGCTGACGCAGATCCTCCGCCTGAGCGGCCTGGAGCTTCTGCTTCCGCGCGTCGAAGGCGCCCACGACGAACAGGGCGATCAGGAAGGTGGCCAGAACCAGCACGCCGAGGTAGAAGATCGCCTCGGGCCAGGACATTGCCCCATCCGTCATCAGGAGTGCTCCTCGGCTCCGGGACCCTTCTGCGGGTCCGACCTGGTCAACGTCTTCGCCGCCTCGGCCAGCGCCGACGCGGTCAGGTGCAGGCTGAAGTCGGTGACTTCGTAGTACTTCATGGCCTTGCCGTCCTCCGACAGCTCCAGCGTGCCGACGATCAGGCCGGCGGCTTCGAGCCGGCGCAGGTGCATGTGGAGGAGCGGGCGGCTCACCCCGATCTCGCGCGCCAGATGGCTCACGTAGTCACGGCCGTCGGCCAGCCTCGCGACGATGCGCAGCCGCAGCGGGTTGGCCAGCGCCGCCAGCATCTCGACGAGGTCGTCGCCGGTGGGCCCGGCCGTCGTCATAACGTCCCATCAGGTGTAAGAATTTCTTTACAGGCGCACGCTAGCAGCCTGCCGTTCACGTGGCAATGCTGCTCACCGCTTCCCGCTTGGATCGCGAGGACCGCCGGCCGGGGCCGGATCCTTCACCGCGGGCGAGCGTCAGCCCCAGCGCCAGGCAGACGAGCGGGATCGCCGGGATGACGTACCGCACGTCGAAGGCCGCCAGGAACGGCGGCGCCACGACGAGCGCGAGGGCCGCCAGCGCGGGCAGCAGCGCGTCCCACCGCCGTCGCGCCACGGCCAGCGCCAGCGCGGCCACCAGACCCAGCATCAGCAGCGGGAACGGCACATACCCGAACCGCTGGTAGGCACGCAGCCATCCGGCGAACGGCTCGACCACGCGGGTGGCGGCCGGCCCGGCCTCGTACGACTCCGCGACGCCCCGCACCGACGCGCTGATCGGCCGCTCGGCCGCCGGGAACTTGTACGGCGTCTTCTCGTCCACGGCCGTGCGCTCCCAACGCAGCAGCTGCTTGAGGTCGGTCGCGACCGCTCCCAGGTAGCCGCCGGGCTGGGCGAGGATGGCCGCCCTGGCGAACTCCCCGGCCAACTGGTTGCGATTGGCCGTCCCCGGCACCTTGAGCAGCGGCGAGAAGCTCTCCCACAGCCAGTACGGCGGGTAGGGCCGCTGCTCGACGGGCATCTGCGGGCAGAGCACGGCCAGGCGCTCCGGTGGCTTGATCACGTCGCAGTCGGCGAAGCTCATGGTCCTGGACCACAGGAAGTTCCCGTCGGCCTCGGTCAGCGCGAACTTGCCCTTCTCCACCTTGGCCCAGGTCGCGTACGCGCCCAGCGGGATCGCCCCGGCCACCACCAACGCCACGAGGGGGCGCCAGCCGTACCGCCTGATCAGCAGGTAGGCGGCCGTGAGCAGCAGCAGCGGCAGGCCGATCGTCCGCGTGATGCCGGCCAGGCCGAGCAGCGCCCCGCCCACGGCGGCCGTGGCCGGGGTGACGCGCCACACGATGAGCGCGACGGCGGCCGTGACGAGCACGATGAAGATCGCGTCCGCCATGATCATGTGTTCGAGCAGGACGAGGAACTCGTCGTACAGCAGCGGGGTGACCAGCAGCGTGGCGCCCCAGCCCGGCAGGCCGCGTCGCCTGAGCAGGGCGTAGACCCCGATGGCGAGCGCCAGACCCAGCAGGTGCTGCAGGACCGTCACGAGCGTGAGACTGTGGGCGGGCCGCAGCAGCGCCAGCAGCAGGGAGTATCCGGACGGCCTCGTCGTGCCGGGCGTCAGCTCCTCGCGCAGGAACGCGAACGAGTCACCGTAGAACAGCAGCGCGGGCGGGAACCCGAGCACGGCGAGGACCCGCAGCTCGATGGCGGGCAGCAGGGCGATGGCCAGTGCGCGGTGAGCCAAGAGGGGTCTGCTCCTTGTGTGCGGGGGTTTCTCACCATAGCCGCGTAGGCAACCCTCCGTACGGCTCGGGCGTATGGAAGGGCATGCCGTACGTGCGCCGCCAGGGTGAAAGGTGAATCCAGCACTACTGCCTGCCCGCGCACCCGTTGTTACGGTCACAGGGTGCTCAACAGGACCGCGCTGGACGCGCTCGCCCGGCGCCCGCTGTCGTTCCTCAGGTCGGCCTGGCCCTGGCGGTGCGTGGCGTACCTGCTGGCCAGCGTCGTCCCGGGCATCGCGACCGGGATCGTCGCAGCGGCCGTGCTCGCCGTCCCCGAGGCGCTCCGCGTGATCACGGGCCCGGTCGCGCTGGCGCTGGTCCTGATGCCCGTCGCCCGGTTCGAGCGGCGGCGGCTGCGGCTCGTGGACGCCGTGCCCCTGCCCGAGGTGCCGGACCGGCGCCTGCGGGAGGCCGGGCTGGCGCTCATGACGCTGCTCGCGATGTGGTGGATCGACCTCCTCATGGTGGGGCTCACCGTCGTCGGCCCCGTTCTGCTCATCCTGTCTCCCGTCGTCCAGCCGGTGGCGCAGGCGGCCGGCGCCGTGGCGAGCGTGGTGGGCGTGGTGTTGCTGCCGGTGGCCGCGTACACGGTGGCCGCCTGGGGCGGCGCCAGGGGAGCCATGACCAGGGCGGTCCTCGCGCCCCAGGCGTCGGAGCTGACCGAGGTGCTGCGGTCGCGGGCCCGGCTGGTGGACGCGTTCGAGATGGAGCGGCGCAGGATCGAGCGGGATCTTCACGACGGCGCCCAGCAGCGGCTGGTCGCGTTGTCGATGTCCCTCGGCATGGCCAGGCTGGACCTGCCCGAGGACACCGAGGCGGGCCGGCTGATCGGCCTGGCCCACGACGAGGCCAAACAGGCGCTGGCCGAGCTGCGCGAGCTGATCCGCGGAGTGCATTCGCCGATCCTCACCGACCGGGGGCTCGCGGCCGCGGCCCGCGACCTGGCCGGCCGCTCCCCCGTGCCCGTCGACGTCGACATCGAGCTGCCCGGCCGGCTGCCCGCGCCCGTGGAGGTCACCGCCTACTACGTGGTCAGCGAGGCCCTGGCGAACATCGCCAAGCACAGCCGGGCCACCCGCACCGCCGTCACCGGCCGGGTCGAGCGTGGCACCCTGGTGGTCGAGGTCCGCGACGACGGCGTCGGCGGCGCCGACCCGGCCAAGGGCACCGGCTTGACCGGCCTCGCGGACCGGCTGGCCGTGGTGGAGGGAAGGTTGTCGGTGTCCAGTCCGGTCGGCGGTCCTACCCTGCTGAGAGTGGAGATCCCGTGCGCGTAGTGATCGCCGAAGACGCCGTCCTGCTCAGGGAGGGGTTGGCCGGGCTGCTCGAACGCTTCGGCCACACCGTGGTCGCCTCGGTCGGCGACGCGCCGGGGCTGCTCGCCGCCGTCGCCGAGCACCGGCCCGACGCCGTGGTGACCGACGTGCGGATGCCGCCCCGCTTCACCGACGAGGGGCTGCGGGCGGCGCTGGAGCTGCGCGCCCGGCATCCGGAGCTGGCCGTGCTGGTGCTCAGCCAGTACGTCGAGCAGACGTACGCGGCCGAGCTGCTCGACTCCGGCGCCGGGGCGGGCGTCGGCTACCTGCTGAAGGACCGCATCGGCGACGTGCGCGAGTTCGTGGACGCGCTCGACCGGGTGGCCGCGGGCGGCACGGTAGTGGACCCGGAAGTGGTGCGGCAGCTCCTCCGCGGGCGGCGCGACCCCCTGAGCCGGCTCACGCCGCGCGAGCAGGAGGTGCTCGGCCTGATCGCGGAGGGCCGCTCGAACGCCTCGATCGCCAAGGAACTGGTCGTCACCGAGGCCGCCGTGGCCAAGCACATCGCGAACATCTTCGCCAAGCTCGACCTCCCGCCGGCCGCTGACGGGCACCGGCGGGTGCTGGCCGTGCTGGCGTACCTCCGCCAGGAGTGATCTCAGCACCCGAGGCGTCATATGCCATGTGCTGATCAGAAAAGTAGGGTTCATTGGCATGAATGAGCAGTGGCAGGAGATCGGCGACCGGGTCTACGTCCGGCGTCACCGGTCTTTCGACATGAACGCGGGACTGGTCGTGGGCGACGACGGGCATTGCCTGGTGATCGACACGCGTACCTCGCACCGGGAGGCGGCCGACCTCATCGAGGCCGTCAGGCGGATCACCCCGGGCCCGTGGACGGTCGTCAACAGCCACTCCCACTTCGACCACTACTTCGGCAACGCGCTCTTCCGGCCCGCCGAGATCTGGGGTCACGCGAGGTGCGCCGAGGAGATCGAGCGGTACGGCGAGCAGCACCGCGCCGACGTCATGGGGCAGCTGCCGGACCGGCGGGAGGAGCTGGAGGAGGTCACGATCGTGCCGCCGGACCACACGTTCACGGCCGCGGCGAGCCTGGACATCGGCGGCCGGATCGTGCACCTGCGGCATTTCGGGCTCGGGCACAGCAGCAATGACGTCGTGGTCCACGTGCCCGACGCCGGCGTGGTGTTCGCGGGCGATCTGATCGAGGAGGGGGCGCCGCCCGCGTTCAGTGACTCGTACCCGCTGGACTGGCCGGCCACCGTGGCCGCGATGCTGGCGGAGATGCCTGAGCCGGTGATCGTGCCCGGGCACGGCGCGGTGGTGGACCGGGCGTTCGCGCAGGCGCAGCAGGCGGAGCTGGCGCTGGTGGCCGAGCTGGCCAAGCGGGCGCACGTGGAGGGGCTGCGCGACCTGATCAAGCAGTTCCCCTACCCCGAGGACGTGGCCAGGCAGGCCATCTCCCGCGCCTTCACCCAGCTCGACGCCTGAGGGCTCATGGCGATATAATGCATTTTGCAATATGGGAGGAGGCATCATGGCGCGACGCCACGATCTGGTCGGCCTGACCGTGCTGGCCCTGCTCACGGTGCGCGCCGCCCACCCCTACGAGCTGCACCGATTCATCGTCGACACGCACAAGGACTACATCACCGGCCTGCCCCGCAGCCTCTACCACGCGATCGAGCGCCTGGCCGGCAACGAGCTGATCGTGCCCATCAAGACCGACCGCGAGGGCCGCAGGCCGGAACGCACGGTCTACGAGATCACCGAGGACGGCCGCGAAGAGCTGACCACGCGGCTGCGGCAGCTGCTGGAGCGTCCCGACCCCGACCGCCGCGTGTTCGTCGCGGCCGTCTCGCTCATGGGCTGCCTGCCGATGTCCGACGCCCAGGGCGCGCTGCGCCGCCGCGCCGCCGCAATCGAGGGCATCCTGGCCGGAATGGACGCCCATCGGCGGGGCCTGGTCGACAGCGGCCTGCCCGAAGTGCTCCTGCTCGAGGTCGAGTACGAGCAGGCGGTCAAGAAGGCCGAGCTGGACTGGATCAGAGACCTGCTCGGCCGACTAGACAGGGGGGAGCTCGACTGGGCTCCCACCACCCCCATGTGAGGCCGCCGGGGTGCGCCAACACCCCGGCGGCCGGACATCCGAACAGGGCGCCTGCCCTGCCCGAACTCGCATTCACAGGATAGGCGCCGCGACCAAGGGAGCTGTGCCATGTCCACAGAGATCGTCCGCCTGCTTTCACGCCTGGCGGAGACCTGGAACGCCGGCGACGCCGCGGGCTACGCCGGGCTGTTCACCGAGGACGCCGACTACATCACGTTCTTCGGGCTGCACCTGAAGGGCCGGCAGGCCATCGAGGACGTGCACCGGGACCTGTTCAAGACCTCGATCAAGCTGGCGGGAGGCGACGGGGAGCCGCAGATCAGGAGCCTCTCCGACGACGTCGCCTTGGCGATCATCACCGGGGGCTCGACGGTGGACGGTGAGCAGGACCCGAGCCGCGCGTCCATCGTCACGCTCACCGCGCTGCGCACACCCGAGGGCTGGCGCTTCGCGTCCTTCCAGAACACCAGGGTGAGCAGGCCATGACCAAGCGGCTCATCACCGAGGTCTCCGGCGTGGTGACCGCACCGGTCGAGCAGGTCTGGCAGGCCCTCGTGGGAGACCGGCCCGCGCACGTGACGAAGACGGAGCTCGGCGACCGCACCGTGGCCTATCAGGGCGGCTGGTGGTATCGCGGCGAGTGGTCGGTCACCGGCCACCCGGAGGGCGCGCGCGTGGAGCACCGCGTCTACAGCGTGGCGGGTCCGTACTGGGCGGTTGCGCTGGCCAACCAGCTGTTCATCGGCTATGGCGAGCGCACCCGCCAGGGGTTCGCCGAAGGCATCACCCGCATCGCGAAGCAGTTGGGGTGCTCCGCGCGGCTCACCTAGGTTCCCGGTCATGGATCCGCTGATCGACCTGGCCGCGGGCACGCTCGCGGCCAGGGACGGCGAGCGGATCGTCGCCTTCGGCTACCTCCCGGTCAAGCAGTCCGCCGACGACGCGGCAGTCCGGGCCCCACAGCCCAGGTGGAGGGGACCGGGTTCGCGAGCACGTTCACGTGTGACACAAGGGAAATCTGGCAACGAATCCACCGCCCGCGTAGACGAGCGTCCCCTCGTGCAGGGTCGCGATGTCCCGCGCGATCGACAGTCCCAGCCCCGCGCCGCCGGCGTCCCTCGCACGTGCCTCGTCCAGTCTGGTGAAGCGGTCGAAGACCGCCTCGCGCTGCTCGAACGGGATCCCCGGGCCGTCGTCGAGCACCTCCAGCACGGCCTCGTCCGCCTCGGCACGCACGCGGACGCGCACGGTCGAGGCGGCGTGCCGCACCGCGTTGTCGGTCAGGTTCGTCACCAGCCGGTCGAGATGCCCCCGGGAGCCCTTCATCACCACGTCGGGCTCGATGTCCAACTCCACCCGCACGTCGGGCCGCCGCCTGGCCCGCAGGGACTCCTCGGCCGCCACCTGGCCGAGGTCCAGTTCGGCGGTGCGCAGCGGCTCGCCCGCGTCCAGCTTGGCCAGCATGAGCAGGTCGGCCGCCAGGGACTGCAGCCGCTCCACGTCGGCCAGGGCCTCCTTGGTCAGCTCGCTGGGCTCGGCCAGCTCCAGCCGGGCGCGCAGGGTGGCGATGGGGCTGCGCAGCTCGTGCGCCGCGTCGGCGACGAACCTCTTGTGCGTCTCCACGGCCGTCTCCAGCCGGTCGAGTGTGCCGTTCACGGTGGTGGCCAGCGCCGCGATCTCGTCCTTCGAGTCCGGTACGGGGACGCGCTCGTGCAGGTCGCGGGCGGTGATGTGGGCGACCTTGGCGCGGATCGCGGCCACCGGCGCGAGCGCGCGGCCCACCGAGAGCCACGTCATGGTGGCCACCACGAGGAGCACCGCCGGCACGCCGGGCAGCAGCGCGCCGTACAACGTCCGCAGGGCCTGCTCCGCGCCCGCCAGCGACACCCTCGAGAACACCGTGGCCGGGCCGGTCGCGGTGACCACGTTCATGGCGGCCACGGCGTACTCGCCGGGCTGGGCCCACTCCTTGATCACATCCCCTCGCTGGGCGGTCACCACGAGGTCGGGGTCGGCGATCGCCGTGCCCTCCTGCAGGTGAACCACGCCCTGCTGCTTGGGCACGGCCTGCGCCGGGATCTTGTCCGTGGGCGCGGCCTGCGCCGGGACCTTCTCCGTGGGCACGGTCAGCGGGGCGCCCGGCGCGATCTCGATGGCCGCCGCGTACGGCACCGCGGCCTCGGCCTTCCTGGCCGCCTCGGCGCCCGCGCTGTCCACGAGGCTCCCCCGCAGCACGATCACCAGCAACAGGGTGACGACGCCCAGGGCGAGCGCCACGACCAGCGTCGCCGCCGCGGTCGCCCGCAGTCGCACGGACGACAACCCCATGGCCATGCGCCCCCACCACAGCCCGAGCCTCACGCCGCCTCCAATCTGTAGCCGGCGCCGCGGACCGTCATGAGCGTCGTACGCCCGAAGGGCACGTCGATCTTGCGGCGCAGGGCGCTGATGTAGACCTCGACGATGTTCGGGTCGCCGTCGTAGGAGAAGTCCCAGGCCTGGGCCAGTAACTCGCTCTTGGACACCACCTCGCCGGCCCGCCGCGCGAGCGCGTGCAGCACCGCGAACTCCTTCGGCGTCAAGGCGATCTCCACCTCGCCCCTGCGGCACCGCAGCCCGGCCGGGTCGATCACCAGGTCTCCCACGGTGATCGTCACCGGCCGCTCCCGCCCGCCGCGCCGCACCAGCGCGCGCAGCCGGGCCAGCAGCACCACGTACGAGAACGGTTTGGCCAGGTAGTCGTCGGCCCCGTTGTCGAGCGCCTCGGCCTCGTCGTAGATGCCGTCCTTGGCCGTGAGCATCATGATCGGCGTCCAGTTGCCCGCCTCGCGCAGCCGGGAACAGATCGCGTACCCGTTCATCCTGGGCAGCATCACGTCCAAGACGATCACGTCGTACGTGTTCTCGGTGGCCATCCACAACCCGTCGCGCCCGTCGTGGGCCACGTCCACGGCGAAGCCCTCGCCCGCCAGCCCGCCCTTGATCAGGTCGGCCAGCCGCTCCTCGTCCTCCACCAGTAGCACTCGCACGCCGTCCAGGGTGCCTCAGCTCACCTAAAGCCAACCTGAAGATCATTTAGGGTTTCTTCAGGATCTTTTCAGGTGCCGCGGGCCAGTCTCTGGGGCGTTCGACCGAACCCAGTGAGGAGAATCCATGTTCAAGCGACGTCTCGCGGTGCTCGGCGCGGTCTGCGCGCTCGCACTCACCGGCCTGGCCGGGTCCGCCCTGGCCAGCGAGCCACCCTCCACCGCGGGCGCCAAGGCGACGTGCACGACGAGCGACGGCCAGACCATCGAGCTGCCCGCGGGCGAGCCCGGCAAGCCGGTGGGCATCGTGGTCGGCCCCGACGGGAAGGTGAAGAAGATCGACCCGGACGAGGCGGTGAAGATCCGGGCCGTCCCCGCGGAGAAGGCTCCGGAAGGAGTCACGCCACCCGCCGAGGTGGAGGCCGTCGATCCGCCCGCCGAGCTTGAGGGCGATGTCATGAAGGCCGTGCCCGCCCTGCCCGCGGAAGCGCTCCCCCAGGTCGGGGTCAAGCCGGGTGAGGACGGCGTCGCCAAGACCGTCAAGATCGTCTGCAAGAAGTCCGAGTAGTCAGTCGCTAAAGGACGGGTGCGGCCCCAGGGCCCAGTATTCGAAGAGGCCGTGCCCGACCAGCCCGTCGTACTCGAATCGCCCGACGGCGTCGACCAGGCCCCACATCCGGCCCGCGTCGTCGGGCAGCCGGTACGTCACGCCCTGCACCACGGGCCCCGGACCCTGGTACATACCGTGCCGCCAGTCCGGTTCCAGCCCGTAGCCGGTGCCGACCATGAGGTGCACCGGCAGGAGGGGGGTGCAGTGCACGTCGAACGGCTTGCCGCCGGGCGGCGAGAAGGTGATCGTGGCCTGGACGACGTCCCGGGTGCCGGGGGCGTAGACGGGACGGTAGTCCGGCCGGCCGAGATACTCCTCCTCCCGCCCGTCCGACCAGACGCGTACGGCCTCCTCCAGCACCCGGCGGCCGCGCTCGTCCTCCTGGACGATGCACAGGATGGCGTGGTCCTCGAACCGCATCGGCGTGTAGAGCCAGTAGAACGTCCCGGGGTTCTTGGCCTGGATGCCGGGCGGCTCTGGCTCGCCGACCGGTCTGATGCCCCAGGAGCGGTCCCTCGTCCCCAGCCAGCGGTCGGGGGTCACCGCCAGATCGTCTTCGCCGATCCGGATGTGCCCGGACCAGCGTCCGGTCTGCGCCAGGCGTACCGAGTCGAACATCACGCGCTCCTGCCAGCGCAGGAAGTGGCGGGGTTCGAGCGTCGCCGGGATCGTGCCCTCCCAGAGCAGGTCGAAGGACAGGCCATGCTCGTTCGGCTCCAGGACCACGCGGAGCCGTTTGAGCCCTTCGACGACCTCCACCCGGAACGGGCCGATCCCGGTGTCCATCCGGTCGACGCCGAGCTCGCGTGAGGCCCGGACGACGCGGTGCAGGTCGCGGTGGCGTACGCAGGCGAAGGCGTCGGTGACGCCCAGGTTGGGGTACTGGCCGAGGCCGACGATCAGCATGAGCTCGTCGGTGCCGGCGTGGCAGTTGAAGTAGTAGCGGTCGTAGAAGTTGCGGTCGGAGGTGGCCACGTGCCGCATGACCTGGGCAGTCTGGTGGACGGGGTAGTCGTCGAGGGGTGACAGCGCCATGTCCGGGTTGTAGCAAGCGCTTGGTGAAGCGTCAAACGGCCCCGTGTGCGGCAACGCGCCGCGGAACCTGGACCCGGATCGGAACCCTGACCCTGAACACCGGAGCCCGGATCCTGCACACCCGGGGCTCGGACCCTGCACAACGGAGCCCGGACCCGGAGTTGGGAACCCCGGAACAAGGAGAAGCGCGCCCCCTTACGGTCGAGGGCGCGCTTCTCGGCGAGATCAGGACATCTTGCGTGATGTCTCGTCCGCCTTCTCAGACACATTGGCCGCGATCCGGTCTGCGGACTCGGCGGTCCTTTCCGCCTTCTCGTTGACCCATCGTGAGGCATCCGAAGCGGAATCTTTCATGTGCTCGGTCCACTGCTGAGCATTGCGGCGGTAGGCCATGTAGCCGATCGCCCCCACCGCGAGGCCGGTCATGAGGATGAACATCGGCCACCGCGTCGACCGCGACGGTGTCGGGTCGATCTTCCTGGCCGCCCTGGTCAGCGCCGAGCTGACCCTGGGAGCGACCTGGTCCTCGAAGCCGTGCGCCGCGGACTCGAGCCGCGGCGCCGCCCAGTAGCGGGCGTCTTCGATGCGCTGGGCGGCGGCCATTCTGGCCTGGTCCGCCACAGGTGCCATGCGGTAGCCGGTTCGCACGGCCTGGGCCTTCACACGGCCCATCCACGTGGCAGGTGTTGCTATGGCCACGCGGCGTCTCTTCATTGTCAGGGACACGACAACCTCCCCTGTCGTTGGGGCCCCGAGCCTGACCTTCCCTGGACAAGGCGGCTCAATCATGGCCGTCCATGGGAGGATGGCTCTGGAGGCCGAACGGCCATAGTCCTCAAAACACCACAAAACCAACCCTGCGCATAGAGGGGGGCAGCTGTCTCGTGGCTGAGAAGCTGATCGCTAACCTGCAGACCAATCGCGGCAATATCAAGGTGGAACTCTTCCCTACCAAGGCCCCGAAGACGGTACGGAACTTCGTCGAGCTGGCAGAAGGCTCGCGCGAATGGACGCACCCAGGCACCGGTGAGAAGAGCACCGCCCGCTACTACGACGGCACGATCTTCCACCGGGTGATCTCCGGTTTCATGATCCAGGGCGGGGACCCGCTGGGGCAGGGCATCGGCGGTCCCGGTTACGAGTTCGACGACGAGATCCACCCCGACCTCTGGTTCAACCGGCCGTACCTGCTGGCCATGGCCAACGCGGGCATCCGCTTCGGCAAGGGCACCAACGGCTCGCAGTTCTTCATCACGGTCGTGCCAACGCCGCATCTCAACGGCAAGCACACGATCTTCGGTGAGGTGATCGAGGGGCAGGACGTCGTCGACGCCATCGCCAAGACCCGCACCGACCGCCGTGACCGTCCGGTGGAGGACGTCATCCTGGAGTCGGTCACCATCGACCGCGTCCAGGCCTGACCCAGGACGCTGAGGGGGGACGGGCACGTCCCGACCGGCGCTCGCCGCTGACCCGGCCCACGACGCGCCGCGGACGTGCCTCCCACGCAATCCGCCCCTCGCGCGGTGCCCCGTGGCGTCGACGCGCCGGTGGCGCGTCTCCAGACGCATCGTGGGGCGCGCTCACGTGGAATGCGGACGTGCCTAAGGTGTGGTGCGGACGTGCCTTCCACGGCGCGCGTGGGCCGGGGCGGCAGGCGGTCGGGGGCGGGGTGGCAGGCGGTCCGGGGCGGGGTGACGGCCGTACGGCGGGGGCGGGGCGCGCGGGCACGCGGCACGCCCGCACAAGCCATAGGCTTTCGGTCATGACCAGCCAGCCGCCCAGCCCGCCCCCTCAGCCGGAGCAGCCGGCTGAGGCTGTGCCCACGTGCTACCGGCATCCCGACAAGGAAACCTGGGTCCGCTGCCAGCGCTGCGAGCGGCCCATCTGCCCCGACTGCATGCGTGACGCCGCGGTCGGCTTCCAGTGCCCCGAGTGCGTGGCCGAGGGCAACCGCGGCATCCGCCAGGCCAAGTCCACTTTCGGCGGCGGTGTCGTCCGCACGCCGTTCGTGACCTACACCATCCTGGTCGCCAACGTCCTGATCTTCGGCGCTCAATACCTTCTGGGCAACGACGTCACGCTGCAGCTGGCCATGTGGCCCAACGGCGTGGCCCACCTCGACGAGTACTACCGGCTGATCACCGCAGCGTTCGTGCACGGCGGCGTCTTCCACATCCTGTTCAACTCCTGGGCGCTCTACGTCGTCGGCCCCTACCTGGAGCGCGCCTTCGGCCATGTGCGTTACGTGGCCCTCTACGTGATCAGCGCGCTCGGCGGCTCGACGCTCGGCCTCTGGCTCGACCCGCTCAACCAGCCCACGGTGGGCGCGTCCGGGGCCATCTTCGGCCTGTTCGGTGCGGTGTTCGTGGTCGGCCGTCGACTCAACATGGACGTCCGGGGCATCGCCGTGCTCATCGCGATCAACCTGGTGATCACGTTCCTGGTCTCAGGCATCAGCTGGACCGGTCACATCGGCGGGCTCATCACCGGGTCCGTGCTGGCGGCGGCCATGGCCTACGCCCCCAAGAACAACCGGACCCTGTGGCAGGTCCTGGCGATCGTGGGAGCGCTGGCGCTGCTGGCCGTGCTCGTGGTGGTGCGGGCGTCGGCCATCCTGGCCGGCGCCTGAGGCGCGCCCACAGGGTGTGGAAAAGGCTGTGGAAAGACCTAACGCCAGCGGGTGGAAAGCACCACACCGAAGATGATGAAAACAAACCCGATCAGCAGGTTCCAGTTCTGGAGGTCGCCGATGAAGGGGGTTTGCGGCGCGACGTAGTAGACCGCGATCCACAGAATGCCGATGATCCACGCCATGACCATCGTGGGGGCCAGCCAGCGCGGGCTGACCTTGACCTGCTGAGACCTCTGCGGCGGCGTGTAGACCGCCTTCTTGCGAGCCTTGGACTTGGGCACTGGGTAACTCCTGCTGAGGGCCTGGGGCATCCGGATCGTCCGCAGGCTCTTTGTCGAGCCTAATTGAAGTGTGGTCCAGAATAGTCGCCACGCGCACGTCATGGCGATTCAGGACCTCTCGCCGTGCCCCGAACGCCCTGATCGAATGGGGACTGCGCTCCGGGCCTGGGAGTCGGCCGGCGCCGCGCGTACCCCGGTGCCTGCGACGATCGTCCTGGTCCTCGCCGAGGTGGACGTAATCTGGAATGTCGTCTTTCCGGTGTTGGAGCCCTTGGTGACGCTCGACGAGGTGACCGTAACGAAATGAGCCGCGTGCTGGTCGTGGACAACCACGACAGCTTCGTCCACACGATCGTGCAGTACCTGCGGGAGCTGGGCGCCGACTGCGACGTGCGGCCACGCGACGACGTACGCGTCAGCGACGCCGACGGCTTCGACGGCGTGCTCATCAGCCCCGGTCCGGGCGCCCCCGAGGCGGCCGGCGTCAGCGTCCCCCTCGTGCGCCACGCGGCAGCGCGCGAGCAGCCGCTGCTCGGCGTCTGCCTCGGTCACCAGGCCATAGCCGTCGCCTTCGGCGCCACCGTGTCCCGCGCGCCCGAGCTCTTCCACGGCCGCACCAGCGACATCTCACACGACGGCAGGGGCGTGTTCGAGTCGCTGCCCTCGCCGGTGCGCATGACCCGCTACCACTCGCTCGCCGTGCTGCCCGAGACCGTGCCCGACGTGCTCGACGTGACCGCGCGCACCGCGGAGGGCGTCATCATGGGGCTGCGCCACCGCCGGGCGCCCATCGAGGGCATCCAGTTCCACCCCGAGTCCGTGCTGTCCGAGCACGGCCACACCCTGCTCCAAAATTGGCTGCGCGAAACCGTGTAACGAACTTCGCCCGTACGGCGACTTACAAATGAGCGTCCCCGCCGTTGCCCCCGAGCGGCGGGGGCGTTCTTTTTTGGGCCTCGTAAGGGAAGGGCCGCCCGCCCCTCGCGGGACGGGCGGCCCTTCACCGCTTGCCCGAGCCTCAGAAACCGCCGTCGCCGTCGTCAATCGGGCTGTCGTCGGTCGGCTCGTCGGTCGGGAACTCCGACTGTTCTTCCGTGGGCAGAGGATCGGTCGGGACGTCGGTGGACGGCGGATCCGTCGGCTGCTGCTCCGGACCCGTGGACACCACGATCGTCACCGTCGTGTTCGGCCGCAGCTTCTCGCCCGCGCCCGGGTTCTGCGTGATGACCGTGCCTTGCGGGGCCTCGTCGCTGGCCTGCGGCACGACCCTGGTCTTGAAGCCGGCCTCCCTCAGCGCCTTCGTGGCGTCTTCCTCGGTCAGGCCGGTCACGTTGGGCACCTCGCCCAGCGCCTGAGGCACGAAGAGGGTGACGGTGCCGCCCTCCTCGATCTCCTCGCCGGGCTTGGGCTTGGTGTCGATGACCGTGCCCTGCGGCCTGCTGGACACCTTGGTCTTGACCGTGCCCACCAGGCCCTCGGCCTGCAGGGCCTTCATGGCCTCTTCCTGCTTCAGGCCGATGAGGTTGGCAGGCACCTTCTTCTTCTCAGGGCCCTTGGAGACGAACAGCTTGACGGTCTGGCCCTTGTCGACCTTGGCGCCCGCGGCCGGGTCGGTCCGGATCACGCTGTTCTTCTTGACGTCGGAGCTGAACTCCTGCACCACCTCGGGCTTGAGCCCCATGCCCGTGAGCTGATCTTCAGCGTAATCCCGCGACTGCGAGGCGAGCTCGGGGATCGTGAGCTGCGTGCTCGTCTGCGTGTTGCCGGTGCCGAACACCATGTAGCCGACGGTGACGAAACCGCCGATGATCAGCAGCGGGATGATGATCCACAACGCCGTCTTGACCGCGTTGCCGCCACCGGAGGCCCTGCGCCGCCCGCCGCGGCCACCGCCGCCGTCGCCGTCGCCGTAGTCGTACGGCGGGACCGCGCTGGTGCGCTGCGTGGCCGGCCCCGTGGCCGCCTGCGTCGCGGTCATCATGCGCGTGCCCTGGCCGTAGTTGCTCGTCATGGCCATGGTCTGGGCGTCGGTCGGCATGCCGGACATCGCCCGCTGGATGTCGGCCCGCATCTCGCCCGCGCTCTGGTAGCGCTGGGCCGGGTCCTTGGCCATGGCCTTGAGCACGATGGCGTCGGCCCACTGCGGGATCTCGCGGTCGATCTGCGACGGCGGGATCGGCTCTTCGCGCACGTGCTGGTAGGCGATCGCGACGGGAGAGTCGCCGGTGAACGGCGGCTGCCCGGTGAGCAGCTCGTAGAGCACACAACCGGTGGAGTAGATGTCACTGCGCGCGTCGACCCGCTCGCCCCGCGCCTGCTCCGGCGACAGGTATTGGGCGGTGCCGATCACCTGCGCCGTCTGCGTCATCGTGGCCGCGGAGTCGGCCATCGCGCGGGCGATGCCGAAGTCCATCACCTTGACGTCGCCCGCCCGCGTGATCATCACGTTGGCCGGCTTGATGTCGCGGTGCACGATGCCGCCGCGGTGGCTGTAGTCCAACGCCCGCAGGATGCCGTCCACCAGCTCGATGGCGCGCTCGGGCAGCAGCCGCCGGTCCTGGCGCAGCAGGTCGCGCAGCGTCCTGCCATCGACGTACTCCATCACGATGTATGGCACGGGGGTGCCGTCGGTCACGTCTTCGCCGGTGTCGTAGACCGCGACGACGGCCGGGTGGTTCAGGGAGGCGGCGGACTGCGCCTCGCGGCGGAACCGGGCCTGGAAGGTGTGGTCGCGTGCCAGGTCGGACCGGAGGGTTTTGATCGCGACTATGCGGTCCAGCCGGATGTCTCGGGCGCGATACACCTCGGCCATGCCGCCGCGCCCGACGACACCGTCGAGCTCGTAACGACCTCCGAGTAGCCGAGGCTGAGTCATTTCCTGCACTGTCCCTTACCGTTCATCTTGGGTGCCGGCCTGCTCGGGGGGCCGCCGGTGTCCATCATCGACCCCCTGGCGCGTCACGTCTCCTCCTTGGGCGGGTTTGTCTCACCCGGGTCTGGCGAGGCGGTCGGTGTCGGAGTTGTCGGAGTTGTGGTGGGCTTTGGGCTGGTGGGTGTTGGTGTTGCGGTCCGCGTGGTCGGTGTCGGTTTCGGTGTCGGCTTCTTCGTAGGAGTTACCGACTTGCTTACCGTAGCCGACCGTGAGGCTATCGGCCTCGGCGACTTCACCGGAACCACCGAGGGTCGGCGTGTGCGCGCCTTGGTCTTGGTGGGCCGCGCCTGCTCGGGCGTCAGCTCCGCCGACTCCGTCGGGTCCGTCACCTCGGGCGATGTCGTCTCCACCGGCGGGCGGCCGGCGAACGTGATGGCGCTGAGCCCCACCGCGGCCACACATCCGGCCGTGGCCACCGCCGCGAGAGTCCTGGCGCCCTTTCGTCGCTTGCCCGGCCGCGCCTCCAGCGCGGTGGCCGGGGCCAGGTCGTCGGTGTCGCGCTCGTCCTCCGGCGACGGCTCGCGTACGCGGAAGCCCGCCGGGTCGGTGAACATGCTCAGGTCGGCCCCGGGCTCGGCGCCGACCAGCGACTCCCGCAGGACGTAAGCCCGGTCGGCCACCTCCAGCGCCGTGGCGGGCCGGTGCGCGGGATCCTTGGCCAGCAGCGCCATGACCAGCTCCCGCACCGGTGCGGGCACGTCGGCGCCGAGCGGCGGCGGCAGCTCATTGAGGTGCAGCAGCGCGATCGCCACCTGGCTGTCCCCGCGGAACGGCGTGCGCCCCGCCAGGCACTCGTACGCCACCACGCCCAGCGAGTAGAGGTCGGTCGCCGGCGTGAGCGTGAAGCCCTGCGCCTGCTCGGGGCTGACGTATTGGGCGGTGCCCAGCACGGTGCCCGTCTGCGTCACCGGCGCCGCCTCCAGCGCCCGCGCGATGCCGAAGTCCGTCACCTTGATGACGCCCTCGGGCGTGACGAGGAGGTTGCCCGGCTTGATGTCACGGTGGATGATCCCGGCCGCGTGCGCAGCGTGCAGCGCCTTGGCGGTCTGGTGGACCACGTCGAGCGCCACCTCCGGACCGATGGCGCCGTTGCGGGCCAGGATGGCCGACAGCGGCTCTCCGTGGACCAGCTCCATCACGAGGTAGGCCAGGTCGCTCTGCTCGCCGTAGTCGAAGACCTGCGCGACCCCGGGGTCGGCCAACGACGCCGTGATCCTGGCCTCGTTGCGGAACCGCTCGCGGAAGGCGGGGTCGGCGTGGATGTGACTGCGCAGGATCTTGACGGCCACCTCGCGCCCGAGGAGCTCGTCATGGGCGCGCCACACTTCACCCATACCGCCCGTGGCGATGCGGGAGACCAGAAGGTAGCGGTTACGGAGCCGCATGGTCCAGCAGGTTACCGTCACTCACTACTTCAGCACCGCCTCCAGCACGGCCTTCGCGATCGGCGCGGCCGTGTGGCCGCCGGTCGCCTCCGCGCCGACGTTGGCCGCACCGGACTCGACGATGACCGCCAGAGCCACCTTCGGGTCGTCCGCGGGCGCGAAGGAGATGAACCAGGCGTGCGGAGGCTGGCCGTCGGCCGTCTCCGCGGTGCCCGTCTTGCCCGCTACTTGGACGCCTGGAACCTGCGCCAGGTTTGCGGTGCCGTTGTTGACGACGCTCACCATCATCTCACGCAGCTTGCCCGCCGTCTCGGAGCTGACCGCCGTCGTCAGCTCGTCGGGCCGGGCCTCGTCGACGGTGTCGCCCTTGGCGTCGGTGATCTTGTTGACGAGGTACGGCTTCATCACCGTGCCGTCGTTGGCGATGCCGGCGGCGATCATGGCCATCTGCAGCGGCGTCATCCGGTTGCTGCGCTGCCCGATGGAGGCCATCGCCAGGGCCGCCTTGTCCTCTTCGTCTCCGAAGTCGCTCTGTTCGACCTTCATCGGCACGGAGATCGGCTCCCCCATGCCGAACTTCTCGGTCTGCTCGTTCATCTTGTCGTAGCCCAGATCCATGCCCATCTGGGCGAACGGCGTGTTGCAGGACTTCTCCAGCGCGAACGTCAGCGTCACCTGGCCGGAGCCGCAGGCGGCGCCGCCGTAGTTGGGCAGGCTGATGTTCGTGTTGGGCAGCGGGAGCCGCTGCGGGGCCTTCACGGTGGTGTCGGGGCCGCGCGAGGAGTCGTCCTCGAGGTACGCCGCCATCGTCACGACCTTGAACGTCGACCCGGGCGGGTAGGTCTGGCCGATGGTGCGGTTGAGCAGCGGCTGGCTCTTCTCCTTGGCGAGTTCGTCGTAGCGGGTGAAGACCTTCGCCTTGTCGGTGCCCGACAGCTCGGTCGGGTCGTACGTCGGCAGCGACACCATCGCCAGGATCCCGCCGGTCTTCGGATCGAGCGCGATCACGGCGCCCCGCTTGCCGCTCTGCCGCAACGCGTCGTACGCGGCCTTCTGCGCCTTGGGGTTGATCGTGAGATCGACGTTCGCGCCCTTGGCGGCCTCGCCGGTGAACAGGTCGATGCTGCGCCGCAGCAGCAGGTCGGCGCTGGAGCCGTCGAGCAGTTGGTTCTCGCTCTGCTCGATCGCGCTCGCGCTCTCCGGCGAGAAGAAGCCGGTGACGTGCGCGTAGAGCTTGGCCTCGGGATATTGCCTGACGAACTTGAAGTTCGGGTCCTTAGTCTCGACCGACTGCGCGAGCACCTTGCCGCCCGCGGTGATCCGGCCGCGCTCGATGGCGTAGCGGTCGAAGAAGTTGCGGGTGTTGAGCGGGTTGTCCCGAAGCTCCTCCGCCTTGACCGCCTGGAGGTAGTTCACGTTGAGCATCAGGAGGGCGAACATGGCCAGGGCGGCCACGGCCACGCGCTTCAGGGTGCCGTTCATCGCTGGAACACCTGCGTCAATCCTTCGTTCTGGATCGCCTGGGGTGGGGGGCGTCTGGCGGCGTCTGACGTTCGTACCAGGAGCGCGATAAGAATCCAGTTAGAGAGCAGGGCCGAGCCGCCCTGGGACATGAACGGCGTCACGAGGCCGGTCAGCGGGATGAGGTTGGTCACACCGCCGACGATGATGAAGATCTGCCAGGCCAGGATGAACGACAGGCCGCCTGCCAGCAGCTTCGTGAAGGGGTCACGGGCCGACAGCGCGGTGCGCAGGCCGCGCTCGACGATCAACGCGTAGATCATCAGCAGCGCCATCAGGCCCGTCAGGCCAATCTCCTCGCCTGTGGCACTGAAGATGAAGTCGGAGAACGCCAGCGGGATGAGCTCGGGGTGCCCCTGGCCCAGCCCCGTGCCGAGGATGCCGCCGGAGCCCAGGGCGAACAGGCCCTGCATGAGCTGCTCGCTGCCGCCGATCGCGCGGTAGAGCTCGGGGTCGTCGGGGTTGAGGTAGACCTCGAAGCGCTGCTGGACGTGGTCGAAGACCATGCCGGCCAGGATCGCGCCCCCCACGAAGAGGAGGATGCCGATGATGACCCAGGAAATGCGCTGCGTGGCGACATAGAGCATCGCGATGAACGTGCCGAACAGCAGAAGCGAGGAACCCAGGTCCTTCTGCATCACCAGGATGCCGAGGCTGACACCCCAGGTGATGAGCACCGGGCCGAGGTCACGGGCCCGCGGCAGGTCGATGAACAGCAACCGGCGCCCGGCGAGGGCGAGCACGTCGCGCTTGGCCACCAGGTAGCCGGCGAAGAAGACAACCAGTGCGAGCTTGGCGAACTCGGCGGGCTGGAGCCGGAGCTGGCCCACGCCGATCCAGATGCGAGCGCCGTTGATCTCCTGGCCGAGGAGCGGGGTCAACGGCGAGACCAGCAGAAGCAGGCCCACAGCGCCCGCGGTGTAGGTGAGCCGCTGGAGGATGCGATGGTCGCGCAGGAAGATCAGGGTGAGGCTGAACAGCACGATGCCGATCAGTGTCCACAGCAACTGGGTGTTGGGCGAGGCGAGCCTGGCGGAAGGCAGCTTCGAGGGAGACTCGGAGAGCCGGTAGATCATCACCAGCCCCAGGCCGTTGACCAGCGTCACGAGCGGCAGGATCAAGGGGTCTGCCCACGGGGCGAACTTGGCCAGCACCAGGTAGGCCGCCAGCATCAGGCCGCCAAGGCTCAAGCCGTACGTGAGCATGCCCGCGGGGACCTCCCCGTTCATGGCCAGCCCGACGTTGGCGTAGGCGGCCATGACGAGCAGCACCGCGAAGGTCAGCATGATCAGCTGAGCCGCGCGGCGCTTGGCCGGCATGGGGACGGGGGAGTCGGCGACTTCGCTCATTTACTGCTGTTTCGTCTTGGTCGCGCTCGCGGATGGGGTGGGCGACGCGGTCGTGGGCGTGTCGCTCTGCTGATCGCCGGAGAACTTCAACGCGTTGATCCTCGCCATGCCTTCGTCGACGGTGGTCACCGGGATGCCGCTCTTGATCAGCGCCTGGTCGGCCTCGGACAGCTGGGAGATCTTCCGTCCTGTGGGCCTGGAGACGCTGAAGAGCTGGAAGGGACCCACCTCCTTCTTGATCCCCTGGAACACGACCACTTCGTCGCCCCTAGCACCGACGAAGAACTGGTCCTGCGTCCACTGGTATCCAAAGTAGCCGCCGACGCCGACGGCGACGATGCCAACGCCGAGCACGGTGACGAGCACGGGCCACACGCGACGACGGCGCCCCGACCGCCGGGGCGCCTGAGCGCCGACCGGCTCGTCGAAGTCGTCATCGGTGATCGCCGGCTGGGGTGCGGTCACCGCGCTCACTCGCCCCGGCGAGGTGTCCTGTTGATCCATCGGGGAGTTGCCGCGCAGCCGGTTCATGCCCGCGGCGCCGACGACGGCGGCCTCGGCGGGCACCTGCTGCCCATCGGTGATCTCAAGGACGTCGGCCAGCACACATGTGATGTTGTCCGGCCCTCCACCCCTGTTCGCCAGGTCGATGAGCTGGCGGACGACCTCCTCGGGGTCGTCGATGTTGGTGAGCGTGGCGTGCAGCGTCTCCGCGCTCACCACGCCGGACAGCCCGTCCGAGCACAGCAGGTAGCGGTCGCCCACCTGCGCCTCCCGGAGCGTGAGGTCGGGATCGACCTCGCCGCTGCCGTCGAGCGCGCGCAGCAGGATCGAGCGCTGCGGATGCGTGGCGGCCTCTTCCGGCGTGATGCGCCCGTCGTCGACGAGCTGCTGCACCAGCGTGTGGTCATGGGTGATCTGGTAGAGCTCCCCGCGCCTGAGCAGGTAGGCGCGCGAGTCGCCGACGTGAACGAGGGCGACCTGGGTGCCGTTCCAGAGCATGGCCGTGAGGGTGGTGCCCATGCCTTTGAGGCTGGGATCCCGCCCCACCATTTCGTGCAGCTTGCGGTTGGCGTCGCGTACCGCTGCCTCGATGGCGTTGAGCAGGTCACCCCCCTGGTGGGCCTCTTCCAGAGAGGCCATGGCGGCGATGGCGACTGAGCTCGCCACCTCGCCGTGTGCGTGCCCGCCCATGCCGTCGGCGACGGCGAGCAGGCGGCCGCTAGCGTACGCCGAGTCCTCGTTCCCTTCGCGGAGGAGGCCGACGTCCGAGCGGGCGGCGTAGCGGAGTGCGATGGTCATTTGCGCAATTCAATGACTGTTTTGCCGACGCGGATCGGAACACCGAGCGGCACCGGGGTCGGGCGGGTGACTTTTGAGCGGTCGAGGTAGGTGCCGTTGGTGGACCCGAGGTCCTCCACGATCCACTGACCGTCCTGAGGGAAGAGCCGGGCGTGCCGGCTGGAAGCGTAGTCGTCGCTGACTACCAGCGTGGCGTCGTTTGCCCGGCCAATGGTGATGGGCGTCTCCGTGAGGTCGATGGTGGTGCCTTGCAGCGGGCCACCTGTGACGATGAGCTGGCGTGGCTCGCCCTTCTTGCTCTTGGGCTTTGCCGGGGGTTTGGCGGGTTTGGCGGCTTTGCGCGGGCCCGCGGGAGCCGTGCGTGAACCGAACAAGTCAGTCCGGATCACGCCGACTGCGGCAATGACGAAGAACCACAGCACCGCCAGGAAGGCGAGCCGGATCAGCAGCAGCGTGAGCTCGGACATGGACCGTTTGTCTACCCCTAATCGCGCCGGAACACCAGAGTCGTGCGCCCCAGCGTCACTCGCGTGCCGTTCTGGAGCTCGATCCTGCGTACCGGCTGGCCATTGACGAAAGTGCCGTTCGTCGATCCCAGATCGACGAGGACCACGGTCTGGCCCTCGACGCGCAGCTCAGCATGATGCCGCGAAACGCCCGGATCGACTAGACGAAGATCGCAGTCGGTGCCCCTGCCGAGCAAGGTCACCGGAGTGGTGAGTTCGTAGGAACGGTCGCCCTGCGGATCGTCCTGGGTGGAGACGAGCAGCCTGGGCCGCCCGTTGAACGCGTGCGGCCGGGACGGAGGCAGGTCGCTCGCCGGCTGGCGGATCTCGTCCTGCTCGACCGTCGCGCCGCGGATGACGCCGGACCTGATGCGGAACAAGCCCACAGCCAGGTCACCGGCGGTCTCGAAGCGAACCCGGACCGGTCCCACGAAAGAGTAGCCCTGCTCTTTGGCGTACTCCCTGGCGAGGTTGGCCAGCTCGTGACTGATGCTGTCGGCGTAGACCTCAAGCCGCTCGCTGTCGGTCGTGGACAGCTCAACCACGAAGTCGTTGGGCACGAGCGTACGACCCTGAGCGACGATCGCCGCACGCTCATCCATCTCCCGCTGAACCGCGCTGGCGACCTCGACCGGCTGAAGGTCAGATTTGAACGCCCGCGCAAAGGCCCCCTCAACCAAGCCTTCGAGCCTTCGCTCGAAGCGCTGAAGGACTCCCACCGGGTACCTCCCTTCCTCCGTGCATATGATCGCGGCCCCCAGACGCGTACGGCGCCCGGCTCCGCTTGTTCCACGTCGCGGCGTTCCCCGGCGCCCGTCGGCTGTCGCGCCCAGCTCCTCCGCTCCCGTGTCTTATGCGATCGTATCCGGGTTCAGTACCAGTGGCTGTTCCGTGCTACTGTTTCTCCGCACCCAACAAAGGGCGGGTGGCGGAACGGCAGACGCGCACGGTTCAGGTCCGTGTGTCCGAAAGGACGTGAGGGTTCAAATCCCTCCTCGCCCACCTCGGTGACTGGGGGCCCCTGGTCGCTTCTCCTTCGGAGAAGCTCCCTCGGGTCCCCTCGTCGTATCTCCCGGGGGATGACCCCCGGACCCCCAGCGTCTTCTGGGGGAGGTCCCCCAGACCCCCGTCCGTCGTGGTGGCCCTCGTTCTTTGGCAGACCCACCTTGACGAAGTACGTCCCGGATCGCAAGAGCCGGGACGTACTTGCTTTTGGATGGTGCCGATGGAGGACTGTAGGAGTCCTCGCTTGCAGATCACTTTCTGATCGCTTGACCATACTTTTAATGTGATTTACGTCACATTGCCGTTCTCGTGTCCAGGAGTTCACCCAGCAGGTCAGTGAGGCTCACCATGCCTATGACCGTGCCTGATTGGTTGGTCACCAGGGCCAGGTGGGATCTTGCGTCCTGCAACGCTGTCACGGCTTCTGGGACCTGGGTCACGCAGGGCAGCTTCGGCAGTGGGTGCGTCAGGTCTGCTGCCTTGCCCTTCGGGTTCAGGAGGGCGTCTCTTGCGTGTAGGGCACCCACTACCTGGTCGTCAGCGCCTACCAGGAGGCGGAGGTGGGCGCTCTCCGCGGCTGTCGCCCTGATTTCCTCGGCCGTGGCTTCCGGGGAGACCATCACTGCCTTGGTGAGGGGGACCATCAGGCGCTCTATGCCCTCGGCCTGGAGGCGCAGGGCCCTCGTCAGGAGGTCGTGTTCGGCTCTGTCGAGGAGGCCCATTCGGCCTGACTCGCCTACCAGCATGGCCAGTTGGCGGGGGGTGCGGGTGGTGGCCAGCTCGTTTCTCGGCTGGACGCCGAAGAGGCGGAGGATGCCGTTGGTCAGGGCGTTCAGACTCGAGAGCAAGGGGCGCATCACGTGCGTGAAGGCCCTGAACGGAAGGGTGAGGAGGAGGGCTGCGCGCTCCGGGTGCGTCAGCGCCCAGGACTTGGGGGCCATTTCGCCGATCACCATGTGGAGGAACGTCACCAGCGCCAGGGCGATGGTGAGGGCGATCGGGAGACGTAGTGACTCCGGGATGCCGATGGCCCCGAAAACCGGCTCCAGGGCGTGTTCCAGGGCCGGTTCCGTCACCTGGCCGAGGCCGAGGGTGCAGAGGGTGATGCCCAGCTGGGCGCCGGCCAGCATGAGGGAGAGCTGGCGGCCGCCCCCCACCGCTGATCTGGCGGCGATCCTGACGAGGCGGTTGCCGCCTGCGGCGATCTCCTCCAGGCGGTGGCGTCTGGAGGAGACGAAGGCGAACTCGGCGGCCACGAACAACGCGTTGAGCGCCAGCAGCGCGAGGCTGAGGAGGAGCAGTGTCATCGCGTCGCCTCCACGGGCTGGGCGTGCTGCCGCGGCGCCAGGCGCACCCATTCGGGCACGCGGCGGTTCAGCGACATCACGGTGAGAAGCGCGACCTGCTCGGCCTCGTCCTCCGCGAACGGGTCGTCAGTGGGCTGGGTGACCGGCACGGTCACCGTGTCGCCCGGTTCCGGCATTCTGCCCAGCCTGGCCAGGACCAGGCCGGCGAGCGTGTCGTAGTCATCGCTCTCCGGCAGCGAGATGCCGGTGGCGCGCTCGACCTCGTCCAGCCGGAGCCGGCCGGGCACCTCCCAGACGCCGCCGGGCCGTTCGACGGCGCTCACCGGCTCGGGGTCGTTCTCGTCGAGCAGCTCGCCGACCAGCTCTTCCGCGAGGTCCTCGATCGTGATCACGCCGGCCAGGCCGCCGTACTCGTCCATGACGCAGACGATGTCGTCGTTGGCCGTACGCATCCTGTCCAGCACGGAGGGAAGCGGCAGCGAGTCGGGCACCAGCAGCGCCGGGCGGGTGACCGTGACGATCTCGCCCTCGTCCACGCCGGACGAGAGCAGCTCGCGCACGCCGGTCACCCCGATCACGTCGCCGTCGTCGGCGAGCACCGGATAGCGGGAGTGGCCGCACTCGCGCATGACCTCGAGCAGGTCGGAGACGGGCTGCGAGCCGCGCAGCACGACCACGCGCGGGCGGGGCACCATGATCTCCTCCGCCGTGCGGTCGCCGAACTCCAGAGCGCGCTCCAGGAGGTCGGACAGCCTGGGCGGCAATTCGCCCGCCCGGGTCGACTCCTCGATGATGCGGGAC
This sequence comes from Nonomuraea sp. SYSU D8015, assembly GCF_008065375.1. GTDB lineage: Bacteria > Actinomycetota > Actinomycetes > Streptosporangiales > Streptosporangiaceae > Nonomuraea. The sequence continues at coordinate 572,291 of NZ_VJYI01000002.1, read as the reverse complement.
AGCTCCTCCGGCGTCGCGCCGTGCTCCACCTCCTCGACGGGCTCGATGCCGACCCACCTGAGCAGGCGCGTGGCGGCCGAGTCGAACAGGCGCACGACCGGGCCCACGACCGCCAGGTAGACCAGCGTCGAGGCGGCCAGGAACTTGGCCACCGGCTCCGGCCTGGCGATGCCCAGGTTCTTCGGGAACAGTTCGCCGAGGACCATCTGGACGACCGTCGCCACGAACACGCCCGCCGCGACGGACAACCCGGAGATCACGGCGTCGGGCATCCCGGTGCCCTCCAGCCAGGGGCGGACGAGCACGGAGATCGCCGGCTCGGCCAGGAACCCGACGAGCAGTGCCGTGACCGTGATGCCCAGCTGGGCGCCGGAGAGCATGAAGGAGAGCCGCGAGGTGACCCGGAGCGCCTTCTCGGCGGCGGCGTCACCAGCGGCGGCCTGCTCACGCAGGATGCCGCGGTCGGCGGCGACGAAGGCGAATTCCTGGGCGACGAAGTAACCGGTCGCGGCGGTGAGGAGGAACAGGGCCAGCAGCCCCAAATAGGCGCTCACCGTAGTGAGCTCTCAGAGGAACCCGTGCCCCAGCACGGGCGAAGACTCCACGGGTCCGAAGCGGACACGATCATCCTTTCACTAGACGTCATCCCTACCGTAACGAAGCAGGTGGCAACTATGTTTCCGGCACGGCCCCCCATCAGACCCGCGCTGGCGCCGCCGGCGGATCGGGTGTGAAGTGGACACGTGTGGAAGCCACGGGTCTGCGTCCAGGCGGCGGCGACGTACTGGAACGAGCAGGATCTGCGCGACGCCGTGCTCACCCACCCCGCCCCGTCGACGCCGGGGCTCGCGTTCGGGCTGAAGACCTTCGACCCGGTGAAGCGGTTCCTCTGCCTGGATTTCCCGCCTGCCGGCGCATCCACCGGGGACAGACGATCGACCTGGTCTGGATGTCGTTGCTGCGCGTGCTGACGGACGTCGGGGTCCCGGTCGGCCGGCGGATGACGTGCCGCATCAGGAACGTGCAGGAGGATCCCCTGCGGCCGCCGCTGGACCCGCTGACCGCCGTCCGGCCGGACACCGTATGGAGCGTTTCCGTTTACGGCGACATCCGCGATCGGCGGGACGACTCCGTGCCGGACGAGGAATTGTGCGAACGTCTGCGGACGTATTTTCCGGCGTCCTTGCGGGGAAATCGCAGAGTGGCGGTGGAAATGGAGATCGCGGAGTTGACGCCTGGCGGAGCATTCGATTTCTGCCTGTCCAATCTCCGCCGGGCGTGCTCAGAACTCTCCATCGCGATGGATTTCGGGGCCGTGGCCGGAAGCGTCGACTCGGAGCCCGGCGGCCGCGGTGCGGATTAGCTCCCCAGCCGCAGGCTCACGTCGTCCTGCCGGTCGGCGGCGGGGATTCGGCCCCGGACGGGGCGGCCGAGAGAGTGAGGAGAACTCCCGACAATGCCAGTGAAACGGTCGCTTGGTTGATCGTTCCGGTGTGACCGCATGGGTGTTGTCGCCGGTACGGAAGGCCGGCTCCGGTGTGATCTCCATTACGCTCTGTTGGCTCCCGGTAATTTTCCATGGAGAGACCTTGGGAGACTCCGCACGCTGGGGGCGTTCGACGTACCGTCTATGGCATACCGAAGGGAAGAGGGGCGAAGTGTCAGAGGACGACCGGACGCGGGCCATGCGCTCGCCGGGCGACGGGCGCCCGCTGCCTCCGCGGCAGAACGACGGCCTGCGCTCGGGTGGTGCGCCCGCCTACCATGTTCCTTCCAGCGGGGCATCGGCGCCCACGCACAAGCTTCCCGCCCCTTCCCAGATCCCCGAGCCGCCGCCGCAGACCGCTCATCCGGGGGAGCCGCCGAGAGCCGGCTCGCGCGTGTACGGCAGGGCCCGGTCCGGCAACAGCCCCATCAAACCGCTGCGATCCAGGGGCGGCGGTGAGGGGGGCCCTCCGCGGAGAGGGCCGAGAGGGCCGAGGGGCCCGCGCAAGCGGCCGTCCGCCAGGCTGATCGTGAAGATCGTCGCCGCGCTGCTGGTGGCGCTCCTGGTGACGGCCGTGGGAATGATCTTCTGGATCGACTCGCGGCTGAACGGGATCGACGGCGTCCTCGACGACTACGAGGGCCGTCCCGCCGACACGCCGGGCACCAACTGGCTGCTGGTCGGCTCCGACAGCCGCAAGGGACTGTCGGCAGCCGAGCGCAAGAAGCTGGCCACCGGACGCGCCGTCGGGCAGCGTACGGACTCGATGATGCTGCTGCACATCCCCGAGGGCAGCGACAAGCCGACGCTGGTCAGCCTGCCCCGCGACTCGGCGGTCACCATCCCCGGCAGGGGGCGCGACAAGCTCAACTCCGCCTACGCGATCGGCGGGCCGAAGCTGCTGGCCCGCACCGTGGAGTCGGCCACCGGGCTGCGCATCGACAACTACATGGAGATCGGGTTCGCCGGGTTCGTGGACATCGTGGACGCGGTCGGCGGCGTCGAGATCAATGTGCGGGCCGACGTGGACGACCCCAAGGCGGGGCTCAAGCTGAAGAAGGGCACGCAGATCCTCAACGGGGCCCAGGCCCTCGGATACGTACGCACGCGCAAGGGCGGCGCGCTGCCCGACTTCGAGCGGACCAAGCGGCAGCGGCAGTTCCTCGGGGCGGTCGTGAAGAAGGCGGCCAGCCCGGGGGTGCTCATCAACCCGTTCACGTCCATTCCGCTGGCCATGAGCGCCACCGACGCCGTCCAGGTGGACAGTGGCACGGGGGTGTTCGACATGCTCTCGCTGGGACTGTCCATGGGTGACAGCCCGGTGACGACGGTGGTGCCGTTCGGCGGGAACGAGATCGTGGCCGGTGGCGGTTCGGCGGTCAAGTGGGACCGCAACAAGGCCCTGGGTCTCTTCGACGCCCTGAAGAACGACAAGCCGGTCCCGAAGAGCATCCTCGACGCCAACTGACCGGGGGGCTGTTTCCAGCCTCCCCGTCGACCAAGGCTGCTCGCGCTCGTGCAGCCTTGGCGGCCCGCGCCCGCACCCCGCCGCCCGAGCCCGCCTCGGCAGCCCGGCGTGGGCTCTGCTCGCCTGGCGCGGGGGCTGTTCGCTGGTCAGCGGCGCAGCGGGCGCTCACGGGCTCTGTGGCGTGGCGGCAACCCCCTGGCAACCGGGAACAGCGGTCGGCGGGCCGCTTCCGGGCGTGCGCGCCCTCCTGGCAAATGGGCACGGCGGTCGGCGGGCCGCTTAGGGGCCTGCGCGCCTTCGTGCGTCGGGGTGTCGGGTGCGTTGCTGCCCGTCGCCGCTTTGCGCGCCGCGCAATACGCACGTCGGCTCAGCCGGCCCCCGCTGGCGATGGCCCCCGTAGCCGCCGCCCACACCCGCGGTGGGCCCGCTCTTGCGGTCGGCCTGTGCGGCCCGACAGGGCCCCTGGCCGGAGTGCTGTTGTCCATGCGGGGGCCTGGAGAGCCCGGGTGTCAGCAAGGGCGAGGGCTCAGCTTGAGGCGGCGGCCATCGTGGCGGAGGCGGCGCCGGCCGTCGCGGCCGCGTTGATGGCCGCGATGGTCTTGGCGACGGCGTCGGCGGCCCAGGCGCCCTCGGCGATCTCCTTGATGCGCTCCTTGCTCGCCCCGGGAAACGCCTTCCGGTCCAGCTTGGCCGCATGCATGATCGCAATCAGGACGGCCGTGCGCGCGTCCGGGTCCACGCCCGCCAGCACGGCGGACACCCGCTCCCTGACATCCGCCTCCACCCCTGGATGCGCCTCCGGCCAGCGCGTGACGGGGAAGACACCCAGCACCTTGCCCCGTTCCTCGCTCAGCACCCGGGCGTCCGCCAGCTTGGCGAGCAGGCGCTTGCGCACCTTGTGGGACTGGAGCCGCTGCACCCACCACGTAGGCTTGCGCTCCTTGCTCTCCGCGGCGATGCGGGCCAGCGTGGCGTCCAGCTCGGCGTCGCCGACCGGTGCCGGGTCCTTGACCCTGAGCTTCTTGTCCGAAAGCTCCACCCGTTCCTCGACGGCGAGCTCGGCCAGGAGCACGCCGGCCAGCGCCGGGTCCAGCTGTGTCGTATTGACGAGCGGTCTGCCCTGCTCGTTGTAGGCCAGCAGCAGGAGTTCCTCGGCGATCGTCACAGTCATGCTTCGACACTAACCTCCCAGCCATGACTATCTCGGAGAGGTTGCACACCATCGGCCGTCCGCTGCTCCAGTCCCAGCTGGAGCACCCCACCGTGGCGGGCATCGCCCGGGGCGACCTGGCAGAGCCGGTGTTCCGGTCGTGGTTGGAGCAGGACTACCTGTTCCTGCTGGACTACGTCCGGGTGTTCTCCCGGCTGGCCTGGCAGGCGCCCGACGCGCATCTGGGCGACCTGGTGGACCTGGCGCACACGACGTACCACGACGAGCTGAGCCTGCACCGGTCGTTGTCGGCGGAGTTCGGGGCCGATCTGGAGGGCGCGGTGAAGGGGCCGGCGTGCGCCGCGTACACGGCCTTCCTGCTGGAGTCCGCGGCCTCCTACGGGGAAGGGCTGGCGGCGCTCTACCCGTGCATGTGGGGGTATTCGAGCCTCGGGCGGATCCTGGCGGAGGACCCGCCGGCCGAGCCGCGCTACCGGGCGTGGGTGGACACCTACGCCGACCCGGGTTTCGCGGCGCTCACCGTGCGGATCGGGCAGATGATCGACGAGGCCGCCCCCGATCCGGCGAGGGCGGAGGAGCTGTTCGCCGAGGGGATGGCGCACGAGTTGGCCTTCTGGGACGTCCCGTAGTCGTCCACAGGCTGTGGACGGAGTGGGGCGCGTACCCTGGTGGCATGCCGGAACTTCCCGAGGTGGAGTCTCTCACGCACTTCCTGCGCGAACGGGCGGTGGGCCGCACCATCCTGGGCGTCGACGTGGTCGCCATCCAGGCGCTCAAGACGTTCGACCCGCCGGTCACCGCGCTCGGCGGGCTGACCGTCACCGGCGTGGCGAGGCACGGCAAGTTCCTCGACCTCGACTGCGACGGCCTGCACCTGGTCATTCACCTGGCGCGCGCGGGGTGGCTGCGGTGGCGGGACGATCTGTCGGGCGCGAAGCCGGTCCGGCCCGGGAAGGGGCCGCTCGCCGTACGGGTGCGGCTGGCGCCCGACGACGAGGGCCTGGCGCCCGGGTTCGAGCTCACCGAGGCGGGCACACAGAAGCGCCTGGCCGTCTATGTCACGAAAAATCCGGACGAAGTTCCCGGCGTCGCAGCCCTCGGCCCCGACCCTCTCGACGAGTCCTTCACGGTCGACGCGCTCAAGCGCATCGTGGGCGGCAACCGCACCCAGATCAAGGGCCTGCTCCGCGACCAGAAGGTCATCGCCGGCATCGGGAACGCCTACTCGGACGAGGTGCTGCACGCGGCCAAGATGTCCCCGTTCAAGATCGCGGCGACGCTGACCGACGCCCAGATCGCCGATCTGCACGAGGCCATCGTCACCACCCTCCGGGACGCCGTCGAACGCGCGCACGGTCTGGCGGCCAAGGACCTCAAGGCGGAGAAGAAGTCGGGCCTGCGGGTGCACAACCGGACGGGGCAGCCCTGCGACGTATGCGGTGACACGATCCGCGAGGTGTCGTTCGCGGACTCCTCGCTCCAGTACTGCCCCACCTGCCAGACAGGCGGCAAGCCGCTGGCCGACCGCCGCCTGTCCCGGCTCCTGAAGTAGGTCACACCCCGGCCGGCACGCGCTCCTCGGCCCGGGAGCGGGCGCGGAGGCCGACGGTGGCGACGATGGCGGCCAAGAGCGTGGCCGTGACCGGCACCACCAGCGCCGTACGCAGCGCGCTCAGGCCCGCCTCCGGCCCCGTGGCGGCGCCCAGGGCGGCCACGTTGACCGCCGTGACGACCGACAGCCCGAGGGCAGCGCCGAACTGGAACGAGGAGTTGATGAGCCCGCCGGCCAGGCCCTGCTCCTCCTCGGCGATGCCGTCCGTGGCCACGATCGTGAGCGGGCCGTACACGAAGGCGAACATCAGGCCGATCAGCAGCATCGACGGCAGCATGGCCGCGTACGCCCAGTCGAGGCCGACGTTCAGGAACAACGCGTACGCCAGCAGGCCCGACAGCAGGCCGCCCAGGACGACCTTGGCGTTGCCGTAACGGTTGACCAGCCACGGGGTGAGCGTCGGGGCCAGGACCACGTCGGCGGCGGCCGCCAGCAGCGCCAGGCCCGTCTGGATGGTGGACCAGCCACGCAGCTCCTGCAGGTAGAGCGTGACCAGGAACTGGAAGCCGAAGAACGAGGCCGTGAGCAGCGCGGCCATCACGTTGGCCCGCACCAGCGAGCCGGAACGGAAGATGCCCAGCCGGACCAGGGGGTTCGCGGTGCGGCGCTCGATGGCGACGAACGCCCCCAGCAGCGCCAGCCCGCCGGCGAAGGCCGCGAGGGTCAGCGGCAGTCCGTCGGCCGGGTGCTCCAGGCGTACGACGCCGTAGACCAGCAGCATCATCGCGCCCGTGATGCTCGCGGCGCCCGCCAGGTCGAAGCCCCGGGCCGGAGGCCGCTGCGCGTCCGGCTCCTTGAGCAGAGGGAGCGCGGCGAGCAGGATCGCCGCCGACATCAGCACCGGCGCGAAGAACACCCAGCGCCAGCCGAACGCCGTCAGCAGACCCCCGATCACCAGCCCGAGCGCGAAGCCGCCCGCGGCCGTCCCCGCGTAGATCAGCAGGGCCCGGTTGCGCAGCCTGCCCTCGGGGAACGTCGTGGTGATCAACGAGAGGCCGGCCGGCGTCATGAAGGCGGCCGCGACGCCCGTGACGAAGCGCGCCAGGAGCAGGACCCAGCCTTCTTCCGCGAAGCCGCCGAGCCCGGAGAAGACGAGGAACACCGCGAGCCAGAGCAGGAACATGCGGCGGCGGCCCAGCAGGTCGGCCGCCCGGCCGCCGAGCAGCATGAAACCGCCGTAGCCGAGCACGTACGCGCTCACGACCCCGCTCAGCATGCCCGTGGACAGTCCGAGATCGGCCCTGATGGACGGCAAAGCGACGTTGAGCATGGCCACGTCGATGCCCTCGAGAAAGATGGCGCCGCAGAGCACGGCGAGTACGCCCCAGGAACGGGCAGGCATGGGAAACCCCCGGTTACGAATTGGGATGTCGGTTATCTCTTGTAACCGTCACCATCCTGGGCCAGCATGAAATGTCATGGAAGACGGCACTTTGCGGGCACTCAGTTACTGCGAGAGAACCGTGGAAGACGACGACTACGACGTGCGTCAGTGGGACACGCGGGAGGACTGCGAGGTCCGGCAGATACTCGACCGCATCGCGGACAAGTGGTCGCTGCTGGTCATCGCGTTGCTCGACTGCCAGAGCCTGCGCTTCAGCCAGCTGCGTCGCGAGATCGACGGCGTCAGCCAGCGCATGCTCAGCGTGACCCTGCGCCACCTGGAGCGTGACGGCCTGGTGTCCCGTACGGTCCACCCCGTCGTGCCGCCCAGGGTCGACTACGCGCTGACGCCGCTCGGCCGTACCCTCCACCAGACCATCAAGGCCCTGGTCACCTGGACCGAGGAGCACCAGGAGGAGATCGCCGCGGCGCGTGCTGCCTACGACGAGAGGCGCGAGACAATGGAGGCATGACCGTTCCTGAGATCGAGGCCAGTGCCGTTCCCGACGATGCCTACCTGCTCGACGTCCGCGAGGCGGACGAGTGGGTCGCCGGCCACGCGCCCGACGCCGTGCACATCCCCATGACCCAGATCCAGGAGCGGGTCGAGGAGGTGCCCGGTGACCGCACGGTCTACGTCGTCTGCCGGGTGGGCGGGCGGTCGCTGCAGGTCGCGGCCTGGCTCAACCACCTCGGGCGCGACGCGGTCAACGTCGGCGGCGGCATGCAGTCGTGGGAGGCCGCGCGCCGCCCGATGGTCAGCGAGACGGGACAGCAGCCGTTCGTCGCCTGACTGTAATTCGCCCACTATGGCCATTTGACGGTCATTGAGGCATCATGAGGGCGCAAACTACAGATCGTCGCGGGAGCTCGGGGTGCCGGGCTGAGAGGGCAGCTATCCATCCGCTGCCGACCGCCTGAACCTGTCCGGGTAATGCCGGCGTAGGGAGTGTGCGATGACGCATGTCGTCGACGAAGTTCCGCTGACCCTCGAAGGAACGCCGCCGAAGACGCTGGGCGTCCTCGATCAAGGGGCCCTCTGGGCCAATCTGGGCGTCAGCCTCCTGGGCTTCTCCGGGGCCATCTGGCTGCTCAACCCCCTCGGCAACGCGCCGCTCAGCCTCGTCGCCGCGCTCACCGCCACCGTGGTCGGGAGCCTGATCGGCACGTCCATGGTGGGCCTGTCCGCCATTCCCGGCACCCAGACGGGACAGCCCTCGATGGTGCTGCTCCGCGGGCTGTTCGGCGCCAGGGCGTCGTACGTGCCCACGGTGCTGAACATCGTCCAGATGATCGGCTGGGGCGCCTTCGAGCTCTGGGTGATCGCCAAGGCCGCCTCCGCGATCTTCGGCGGCGTGCCGTACCCGGTGTGGGTGATCGCGGCCGGCGTGCTCACCACGGCGCTGACGATCTGGCCGCTCGGCGCGGTCCGCCTGATCAGGCGGTACGTCACCATCGCGGTGATCGTGTCCATGATCTGGTTCACCTGGTTCCTGGTGTCGGAGGCCCCCGCGCACACCGGCGGGTCCTGGACCGCCTTCCCCGCCGCCGTGGACTACGTGATCGCGCTGTCGGTGTCGTGGGTGCCGATGGCCGCCGACTTCGCCCGGCACTCCAGGTCCAGCAGGGCCGCCTTCGCCGGCGTGGTGGGCGGCTACACGCTGGCCCAGGTCGCCTGCCTGGGCCTGGGCGTGTACGCGGTGGCCATCGCCGGGGCGGCCGCGGTGGAGGCCGACCCCACGGCGGTGTTCGCCCCGTTCGTGGCGGCGCCGCTCGGCGCGCTGTTCTTCGCGATCCTGGTGCTGCGCGAGACCGACCAGTCCTTCGCCAACGTCTACTCGACCACCATGTCGCTGCAGAACCTGATGCCGCGCGTGGACCGGCGGGTCTTCTCCACCGCCATCGGCGTGTTCACCATCGCGATCGCGCTGGTCGTGGACGTCAACTCGTACGGGACGTTCCTGGGCGTGATCGGCGCGGTGTTCGTGCCGATGTTCACGGTGCTCGCCGTGGACTACTTCGTCTTCGCCCGCTCCGACCGCTGGAACACCGCCGAGGACGCGCCCGCGCGCTGGCCGATGCTGGTGCCGTGGGCGCTCGGCTTCGTCGCCTACTGGCTGACCGCCTCGACATCCCCCGAGAACGCGTGGGGCCAGTTCTGGATCCAGGCGCGCGAGGCCATCGGCTTCACCCGGGAGCCGTGGATGAACGGCGCACTCGGCGGGGCCTTGGTGGCCGGCCTGGTGACGCTGCTCATCGGCCTGCTGCTGCGGCGCGCCGCTCGACGTTGAGCAGGTGCTGCTTGGCGGCCGCGCCGCCCGCGTAGTCGCCGAGCGCGCCGTCCTCGCGCACCACCCGGTGGCACGGCACGATCACGCAGACGGGGTTGGAGGCCAGCGCGTTGCCGATCGCCCGCAGCGCGCGGGGCCGGCCGATGCTCGCGCCGATCTCCTCCAGCGTCGTGGTCGTGCCGTACGGGACCGCCATCGTCTTCTGCAGCACCGTACGGGCGAAGGGCGTGGCCAGCGTCAGGTTGACGGGCGTGGCGAACGTCCGCAGGCGGCCGGAGAAGTAGGCGTCCAGCTCCCTGCGCACCGGGTCGAGCCGGCGCGCATCGGGGCCGATGAACGTGCCCACATGCCGCGAGACGAGCTCGAAGACGTCGTTCTCCGGCTCGAAGGAGCAGGCGGCGATGCCCTTGCCGGTCACGGCCAGCACCAGCCGCCCCACCGCGCCGTCGTAGGTGCCGAACGCGATGTCCGGCGGCGTCTCCCCCCGGTAGGTGTTGGAGGTCACGCGTAGCAGGGCATCCAGATCGCCGCTCGTCATGTGCCCCAACCCCTCGAGAAATCGCCGTGACCGCAGCGTATCGGACGGATCGCCCGGCGGACGCGCCGCGCCACGGGCACTATGGAGGAGTGGGGGACGAATGGGCCGGTAGTGACGACGAGCTCGCACGCGCAGTGCTCGCCAGCTCGCCCAACGCCGTCGTGGCGGTCGACAGGGACCTGACCGTGCTGGTCTGGAACGACGCCGCCGAGCGGCTGTTCGGGTGGACGGCCGAGGAGATGCTCGGGCGCCGGGCGCCGATCGTGCCGGCGGAACTGGCCGCCGAGCACAACGCCGTGCTCGAGCGCGTACGCACCGGCGGCCAGGTGTCGCTGCGCACCAAGCGTCTGCACAGGGACGGCAGCGTCCTCGACGTGCGGGTCGACATCAGCGCGCTGCGGCTGGGCAGCGCCGTGGCCGGCTACGTCTGCGTCCACCACCTGGCCAGGACCGACGAGGTCGCGAAGAACCGCATGGCGCGCCGGGCCAGGCTCGTGCGCAGGCTGACCGACGTGGTCGGCGACATCAACTCCGATTTGGAGCTGTCGGCCGTGCTCGACCGGATCTCCGCCAGCCTCACCGAGCTGACGGGGGCGGACGCCGGCGGGTTCGTGCTGATCGAGGGTGACCGGCTGCGGCTGGTGAGCACGTACCAGCTGCCGGACGGCATCCGGGACACCACCACCGACCTGCGGACGAGCCTCGTGGACCGGCTGTTACGCACCGGCAAGACCGTGCTGCTCGCATCCAGCGGGCTGGACGACCTCGTGTGGGCGCGGCTGGACGGCCTGCACACGATCGCGCTGGGACTGGCCGCCGTCGGCGGGCGGCCGTACGGCGCCCTGTACGCGTTGTTCGCCCGGCGCTCGCCCGGGCACCTGGAGCTGGAGCTGCTGGAGCTGCTGGCCGGGCACGCCGGCATCGCCGTCGGCAACGCGGTGGCCTACCAGGAGGCGGTGCGGCAGCGGGCGCACGAGCAGGCCGTGTTCGACGCCAGCGCCGACGGGATCGCCGTGCTCGACGAGGCAGGCCGGGTCGTGCGGTGGAACCCCGCCGCCGCCGAGATCACCGCCTTCCCCGCCGCGGCCGTGGTCGGCGGGCCGCCGCCGTTCCCGCTGCCCAAGCCGGGGGAGAAGCTCACCTTCCAGATGGAGAGCGGGCGCTGGCTGGACGTGGTGAGCGCGCAGATCGAGGAGACCGGCGAGGTGGTGGTGGACTTCCGCGACGTGACCACGGCCAAGGAGCTGGAGGAGGCCAAGGATCTGTTCCTGGCCACGACCAGCCACGAGCTGCGCACGCCGATCACGATCGTGCGGGGGTTCGCCAGCACGCTGGACTCACGCTGGGACAAGATGAGCGACCCCGAGCGCCGCTCCGCCGTCCACACCATCGCCGAGCGCGCCAGGTCGCTGGGGCAGCTCATGGATCACCTGCTGCTCGGCGCCCGGGCGGGGGCGGACGAGCTCAAGGTGCGGATCGAGGCGTTCGATCTGGCCGAGCGCATCCACGCGGCCACGCTCGGGCTGCCCGTGCTGTCCGACAAGCACCGGGTGGAGGTCGTTATCGAGGACGGTCTGCCGCCTGTGATGGGCGACGCGCTCGCCACGGACATCGTCCTGGGGCAGCTGCTGGAGAACGCCTTCAAGTACTCGCCGAAGGGCGGGCTCATCAGCGTCGAGGCCTGGCCGGAGGACGGCAACGTCGTCGTGGTGGTGGACGACGAGGGCGTCGGAATCGCCCCTCCTGACCGGGAGCGAATCTTTGAGAGGTTCGTCCAGGTGGACAGCGGCGACCGGAGGAGGTTTGGTGGAGTAGGGCTGGGTCTCTACATCGTCCGCAGCCTCGCAAGAGCACAGGGGGGAGACGTGAGCGCTCATCCGAGGCCGGAAGGAGGCACCAGGATGCGGCTGGTCCTGAGGCGTGCTTCCACTATCGGATCCGACACACCGATGCGGTAACGAGGTGGTCACGGTTGCGCTGATCTATCGTCCAATGTGTACAAGCTGTGATCGAGATGCGGTTTCTGGGACCGAGTAGCGGGGCATTTCGGTCGTACCGGGGAGTGTTCCCGCGGGGGGCACAGGGAACGGGGAGGTGGGTGTGTCAAGCGTGGTGCTGCTGCCGTACGCGCCGTCCAGCGTCGCCGTCGCCCGCCAGCGTCTGAGCACTGACCTGCAGGAAAGCGGTGTCTTTTCCGCAGCGATCGACGATGCCGTGCTGGTGGTGAGCGAGCTGCTGAGCAACGCGCTGCGGCACGCGCATCCGCTTCCGTCCGGCATGGTGCGGGTGGCCTGGCTGCGAAGTGACGATCACATCGAAGTGGCGGTGAGCGACGGGGGCGCGGCCACGGAGCCGCGAGCGGGCCGCCCGACCCTGTCCTCCCTCGGGGGCCGGGGGCTCGGCATCGTGGAATACGTGGCGGAGAGCTGGGGAGTACGCCACGACGGGGACACGACCACGGTGTGGGCCATCCTGCCCGCCCCCAAAGCGTCGATGAACGGGCAGGTCGCGACCCTCAAAGAGGCCGGCTAGCCAGCACGGCGCGCTCGCCGGTCGCCCACGCCGTCGACACCAGCAGGTAGAGGCCCGCCGCCAGCGGCAGCACGAGCGTGGCCAGCACGGAGCCGTACGGCAGCAGCTTCACGATCTTCCTCATGAGCTCCGGCTGCTCTTCGGTCACCTTGATTTGCTTTGCGGACAGCCATGCCACCGCTGTGACCAGGAGGATGACCAGAACGAAGACCAAAACTGGTCCGCTTATAAGACCGTAATTGGCAACGATTCCAGCGACTTGTTGCCCCAAAGGCGCCCCGAACAGGTCATGACCGGCCAGTGCGGTCGGATGCGTGGCCATCCGGTACATCAGCCACATGAACGGCAGTTGCGCCAGCATCGGGAGGATCCCGGCGAAGGGTGAGCTGCCCTCCTTGGCGAACAACGCGCTCGTCTCCCTGGCCAGCCGCTCCGGATTGCGCGCATGGCGCTTGCGCAACTCGCGGAGCTTGGGCGCGAGCCTCTCGCGGATCTTCACCGTACGGGCCTGGCGGACGTTGAGCGGCAGCAGCAAAAGCCGCACCGCCACCGTGAACAACACGATCGCGAGGGCGGCACTGCCCCCGGACATGCCGATGACGAACGTGACAAGAGAATCGATCATGAGCCCTTCCAGCGATCAAGGAGGAGGATCAGGGCTCACACGTCGGGCGAGCCCCGCTTCGGGAACTTCGGGAAGCGGGGCGTGCCTAAGGGGCTCGTGGACGCGGACGTCCGGCCGCGTCAGGATCGCGCTGGCGCTGGAACGCCGTACGGCGCGCGTAAATCAGCGGAAAGCCGACCGGCTCCCCGCTGAGGACGGGCAGCAGCGTGGCCGCCCACGTGGCCAGCAGCAGGATCGCCACCATGGTGATCCCGGCCAGCCACGGATCGAGCAGGAAAAGCGTCAATGTGATCGAGAGGACTTGCCCACGACGGTGACCGCGATGAAGACGAGCAGAGCGACCACACCGATGATCAGAGCGATCTTGAGCAACCCTGCCAGCAGCGGCAGCAGGAAGTTGAAAACCACGAAGAGACCCAGCAAGGTCCCTATGACGAGCATCACGACTCTACCCATGCAGCCACCGTACGTCCTCCCGGCATGATCCGCGAGGCTTACGAACCGATGACGTCCATCTCACTTCGGCCACGTCCGGCCGTACCGTGAAATGGTGAACACGCGCATCCTGGTGGTCGATGACGACCCGACAGTCTCCGAGGTCGTCGCCCGCTATCTGGAGCGCGACGGGCACGAGGTCGAATGCGTCGGCGACGGCGCCGAGGCGCTGCGCCGGGCGCTGGCGCGACCGCCGGACCTCATGGTGCTCGACCTGATGTTGCCCAAGGTCGACGGGCTGCAGGTGTGCAGGAAGCTCAGGGAGCGCTGGCCGGTGCCGGTGATCATGCTGACCGCGCTCGGCGAGGAGATCGACCGGGTGGTCGGCCTGGAGACGGGTGCCGACGACTACGTGACCAAGCCGTTCAGCCCGCGCGAGCTGGCGCTGCGCGTGCAGTCCGTACTGCGGCGGGCCAGGGGCGCCTCCGTCACCGGCGGCACCGGCGTGCTGCGCGACGGGGAGCTGATGGTGGACGTGGGGGCTCATGAGGTGCGGCTGCGCGGGGACGAGGTGATGCTGACGGCGCGGGAGTTCGACCTGCTGGCGTACCTGATGCGGAACCCGCGCCAGGCGTTCAGCCGGTCGGCGCTGCTGAACCAGGTGTGGGGGTGGTCGTTCGGCGACTCCTCCACGGTGACGGTGCACGTGCGGCGGCTGCGGGAGAAGATCGAGCCGGATCCGACGGCGCCGCGCAGGATCGTCACGGTGTGGGGGGTCGGATACCGGTACGAGCCTCTGGACGGCGGCGCCTGATGGCGCTCGCGATGCCGCCGGTCGCCTCCGAACTGCCAATGGTCGTGGCCGTCGCCGCCGGGCTCGGGCTGCTGGTCGCGCTGGCGGGCATCGGGGTGATGTGGTGGCTGCGCACCCGATCCATCGGCGTGATGATGGCCGTGGTCGTGGTGGTCGCCATCGCCGCCACCCTCGCCGGCATCGTGGGGATCATCATGAAGATGCTCCTCGAGGGCGTCGTCAGGGACTTCGTGCTGAGCGTGGTGGCCGTCGGCGGGCTGGTGGGGCTGGGAGTGGCGTTCGTGCTGGCCAAACGGGTGGTGAAGGAGAGCAGGCGGCTCGTGGCGGCCGTGCGGAACATGCCTTTCGTGGCTCCCAAGGGGCTGCCCGCCGAGTTGCAGGAGATCGCGAACACGCTGGAGGAGGCGTACGCGCGGGAGCAGGCCCTGGAGGGCGCGCGGCGCGAGCTCGTCGCCTGGGTGAGCCACGACCTCCGGACACCGCTGGCCGGGATGCGTGCCATGGCCGAGGCGCTGGAGGACGGGGTGGTGGCCGACCCCCGGACGACGGCGCGCTACCACCGGCAGATCAAGCTGGAGGTGGAGCGGCTGTCCGCGATGGTGGACGACCTGTTCGAGCTGTCGCGCATCCACGCCGGGGCCCTGCGGCTCTCGCGGGCCAGGATCGGGCTCGCCGACCTGGTCGCCGACACGCTGGCGGGCGCCGAGCCGCTCGCCCGGGCCAAGGGCGTGGTGCTCACGGCAGAGGCGGCGGACCCCGTGCCGGTGGAGGCCGACGCCGGGGCGCTGGGGCGGGCTCTCGGGAACCTCGTGGTCAACGCCATCCGGCACACGCCGTCGGACCGGACCGTGGTGCTGCGGGCCGGGGTGGACGCGGGCATGGCGTGCCTGTCCGTGACGGACTGTTGCGGGGGGATTCCCGAGGAGGATCTGCCTCGGGTGTTCGACGTGGCTTTCCGGGGGGAGGCGGCGCGTACTCCCACCGCTGACGGTGGCGCGGGGCTGGGGCTCGCCATCGCGCAGGGCATCGTGGAAGCGCACGACGGGATGATCGAGGTGGTCAACGACGGGCCGGGGTGCCGGTTCGAGATCCGGCTCCCCCTGGTCAGGGGTTGACCGCCGCGCTCTTCGCGTCTTTCGCGCCGCTGGGCTGGTTCGCGTTCTGATGGGCGCCGAACGACTCCCACATTGCGCGAAATGTCGGGCATGGCCAGCGCCACATGCAGCTCCGGCACCGCAGGATCGGATGCGCGGCGTCGCTGGTGATGCCGCCCGCGTCCCTCGGCTGGTGGAGATCGAGCAGCCGGAGCCCGAGCTCGGCGAAGCTGAGCAGCTCGGCGCGGGCGCCGGCGAGGAATTCGAGGTCTTCGGTCGCCAGCCGGGTGCGGATGGGGACATAGCCCTCGTGGTTCACCAGACCACGGAGCCGGCCTGCCTCGTCATGCCATGAGGTGGCCTTCTCCGTGCGGATGAGGATGGACTCCAGGCGTTCTCGGAGCCCTTGGCGTTGAGGATCTTCAGGATTGTCGGCTTTCATCGATGCGGGGCCCGCGAACCGTGCCCTGGTCCCTCCTTCTCGATGCGGTGGCGACTGTGTCGGTGTCACGCTGTCAAGCTTCGCGTACTCTCCGTTTCCATGGAGCCCAAACGGAGGACAAAAACCTGTGGTTGCCCTATCGGCGTGACAACGTGACCGGAAGGCTCCGCGCCGCTAGCCTGCCCATGTGGAGCTCAAGGTCTCGACTCGATCACATGCCGGGTGCGCACTCGTTGCGGTCACCGGGGAAATCGACCTCTATACGGCGCCCCACCTGCAGGCCGAGTTCACTCGGCTGCTGCAGGACGGGCCCAGCCGGGTGGTCATCGACATGTCCGCCGTGGATTTCTGCGACTCCACGGGGATGAACGTGCTGCTGTCGGCGCTCAAACGGATGAAAGAGCAGGGCGGGTCGCTCGAAGTGGCCTCCCCGCGTCCCGCCGTACGCAAGATCCTGCAGGTCACCGGGCTCGACTCGGTGTTCGTCGTCCATGACGAGGTGCCGCAGGAGTTCCTCATCGCCGAGGGATCATGACGGGGTCGGTGCGTGACAGGGGTGTCGGTCCGTGACCGGTGACACGGCGGTCGTCATCCCGGCCGCCAACGAGGCCGACCGCATCGCGGCCACCGTCAAGGCCGCCGCGGCCCTGCCCGGCGTCGACCTCGTCGTGGTCGTGGACGACGGCTCGCGTGACCAGACGGGCCGGGTGGCGCGCGCCGCCGGCGCCCGGGTGGTGCGGCACAGCCGCAACCGGGGCAAGGCCGCGGCGATGGAGAGCGGCGCGGAGGCCGTACGCCTCCTGGACGAGGACGCCGCCCCACGTCACCTGCTCTTCCTCGACGCCGACCTGGGCGATACGGCCGGCGCGGCGGCGCCGCTCGTCGAGCCCGTACGCTCGGGCGAGGCCGACGTGACCATCGCCGTGTTCACGACCCGGGTGAAGCTCGGCGGCCACGGCTTGGTCGTACGCCTGTCCAGGGAGGGCATCCGCCGGGCGACCGGCCTGGAGTTCGCCCAGCCGCTCAACGGTCAGCGCTGCCTGACCAGGGCTGCCTTCGAGGCGGCCCGGCCGCTGGCGCACGGGTTCGGCGTGGAGACGGCGATGACGATCGACCTGGTGCGCAAGGGGTTCCGGGTGAGGGAGGTCGAGGTCGACATGGCCCATCGGGCCACGGGGACGGATTGGCGGGCGCAGCTCCACCGCGCGATCCAATTCCGGGACGTGGCGCGTGCCCTGGCCATCCGCGACCCTCTGGTCACCCAAAACCTCGACAAACTTCACCGCAAACGCTGACCATCTCCGGCACGCCCGCAGCACCGGACCATCGAGCCGGACCGCCGCACGGGCACCTCCGGGACTTGCCGCACCGCCGGCCGCCGGGTGGCCACTGCGCCCGCTCCTGGGTCGGCCGCTGTGCCCACGCTCACCGGACTCGATGGCACGCCGGACTTCCGGTGGGTCACTGCGCCCGCTCCTGGAGTCGGCCGCTGTGCCCACGCTCACCGGACTCGATGGCACGCCGGACTTCCGGTGGGCCACCGCATCCACTCGCCGGGTCGGCCGCTGTGCCTGGATTGCCCTGCCACCTTCTGGCTGAGGCCTTGAGTTGCCGCGGTGCTTTGTGCGCCGGTAGGCGGACTCCCGGACACACTCCCGCCCTGAGCCGTGAGGCGGCGTCTTCGTCCTGAGCTGCTGGCATCGCGTCTCTGGGCGGAACGCTCGGCTGGGGCCCGTTTTCCACAGGAAGGGACCATCCGGCCGAAGGCGTCCGGCCGGTGTGCTGGAATTTGCGGGTGACTTCGGAGACGCGGCGCGACATGGCACGAGGCCGGCTCGCGAGAGCGGCCGCGGCGGCGATCGTCGCCTCGATCCTGCTGACGATCACCATCGGCCTCCTGGGCCCGTCACCCATGGTCCCCGCGCTGACCGGCCCGGCCTGGCACCCGCCGTATTCTCTCGACGTCCACCCCAACCCCCACCTGACGATCGCCCTCGCCGCGACGGCACTCGTCCTCGGCGGCCTCGGCCTCCTGATCGCCCTCCTCGCGATCCGCAGCACCTCCTCGGCCACCACCACCGGCACCAGAGTCCCGATCCAGGTCGGGAGCCGCGCTTCAGCCGGCGTCGCCCATGACGCAGGCCTCCTGGGGGCTGCGCCGACCGGGGTGAGCCGGGGCCTGCCGAGCGCGCGCCTGCTGGTGCTGATCGGCTGCCTGGCCGCCGGGATCCTCGCCTTCCTGCCTCCCTCCGGCTCCGGCGACCACCTCAACTACGCCGCCTACGGCCGCATGGTGACGCTCGGCCTCAGCCCGTACTCCCATGGCGCCGTCGACCTGCCCGGCGACCCCGTCGCCGACGCGGTCGAAGAGCCGTGGCGCGAGGAGGCGAGCGTGTACGGCCCGGTCGCGACGGCGCTCCAAGCGGCCGCGAGCTGGCTCGGCGGCGACTCTCTCCGGCTCACGATCTTCGTTCTGGCGCTGTTCAACGCCGCGGCGTTCATCGCGACCGGCCTCCTCATCGACCGTTTCACCAGGGCCGACCCGGCCAGACGCCTGCGCGCCGCCCTGCTCTGGACGGCCAACCCGCTCCTCCTCTACCACCTGGTCGCCGGCATGCACGTGGACACCCTGGCCGTGGCCTGCATGGTCGCCGCGCTCCTTGCCAGGAGCCGCCCCGTGGGGTCGGGCGCGCTGCTCGGGCTCGGGGTGGCGATCAAGGTCAACGCCGGTCTCGTGGCCCTCGGCCCCGCCTGGGAGCTGCGCCGCCGCCCCGCTCGCCTGGCGCTCATGGCGGCCTGCGCGCTCGCGCTGGTGGTGGCGGGATACGCGATCGTCGGCCCGGAGGCCATCGCGCCGGTGACGCGCACCAGCAAGTCGATCTCGCATGCCTCCTTCTGGAAGCTGGTCCAGGGGTGGCTCCAGTCGATCGTGGGCACCGGCAGCGCCTACCGCGGTGAGATCCAGATCGGCTCGCTGCTGGTGCTGGCGCTCGTCGCATGGTGCCTGCTGCGCTGGGCGTCCCGCGCACCCTTGGCCGGCCCGGACGCGAACGGGCTGGACGCGCCGACCGTGGCGGCGGCGCTGGTGGTGGCGTACGTGTTCGCCACGCCGTACATCCTGCCCTGGTACGACGGGCTGGCGTTCGGGATGCTGGCGCTCGTGGCGGCCTCCGGGGTGGACGCGTTCGTGGTCGCCCACCTGCTGGCCCTGTCGCTCGCCTACCTCCCCGCCCGGGTCGAGGACCAGCCCGATGACCTGAAGTGGCTCATGACCGTGGTCCGGCCTCAGATCGCGTGGGTGCTGCTCGCTCTGACGGTGGCTCTGGCGGTGTGGGCCTGGCGAGCTGCAGGGCCCGCACACAGGCTGCCAGCGTCAGCGGCACCGCCACAGTCAGCGCCATAGCGGGGATGGCGATGCCCGAGTCGTTCATCAGGAAGCCGACGAACGCGCACGTCAGCGCGCCGAACAGGCCTGCCCTGAGTGCCGGGGCCAGCGCGTACGCCTGACCGAGCGCGGAGGCGCCCCAGCGCGAGGGGCGGGCCAGCACCAGGAACAGGAAGGCCAGCGCCACCAGCGAGAGGAGCGTCAGTGACCAGTTCCCCACGGTCACGCCGATCATGGCGCTGAACTTGCGGCCGACGACGGTCCACGCCTGGCCGTCGATGACCTGCTGCACGAACGTGCCCAGATGGGTCCGCTGATCCTCCGGACGCAGCCAGTCGAAGACCGACAGAGCGCCGATGACCCCGGCCCCCACCAGGCCGACGACCAGGAGCCTCAGCACCGACACCCGCTTGCCGGAGAGCAGGATGAGGAAGACGGACAGCCCGATCACGAACGCCGGCACCCCGCCGAAGTCCGCACCCCACGACGGCCATCCGTCCGCGAAGACCGCGAACCCCCCGTACACCGTGCACGCCGCGACCACCACGCCCCTGGACACGCCCTTGCCGAGCAGCCATTGCGCCACCCCGGCCAGGCCCAGGACGGTGCCCGTCGCGTAGACGGCGAAGGCGATGTTGCTGAAGCCGTAGAACCGCCCGCCGGTCACGGGCTCGTAGCCGGTCACGGCGTTGACCTGGAGCGTGGAGCCGGTCATGACGTCGACGAGGAGAGCGAGCGACGTGATCGCCGCGACGGTGGTGAGCGGGCCGAGCACGTGAGCACGCCAGGGGCCTGCGAAGGCGACGGCGGTGATCAGGCCGGCGATGGCGAGGATCGTCACGATCACGGACAACATCGGCACCGGCAACGTCCACCAGGGCACCAGCTGCGCCAGGAACGTGGAGACGGCGATGGCCCCGCTGACCACGGCGACCACTTGGACGGCGCGCAGGAGCTTGGAGGTGCTCGCGTCCAGGTGGGTGCCCGTTGAGGACACGGCGGCGCCGGGTTCGTACGTGGCCGGCCCGCTCGTGCTGCCAGCGGCGTTGCCGCTCATACCGTCCGCTGCCCGGCCGCTCACACCGTCCGCCGCGCGGCCGCTCACACCGTCCATGGCAGGGCTGCGGGCGTCCACGGAACGGCGATCGGGACCCTCTGCGGCGCGGTGGCCGAGAGCGTCCGTGGTGCGGTCGTCGGCGGCCTCTACGGCCGTGTGGTGGTTAGGGGGACGTGTGGTGGTGGTCCGGCGGCGGCGGAGGGCGAGGGCGGCCCAGGCGTAGAAGAGGAGCTGGACCGTCACCAGGACGGTGAAGAACGGGCCGCGTACCTCGCGGAGGACCTGGCTGGCCAGATCCCCGTCCGCCAGCTCCGTCACGGTGCCCTGCGGCGTGGCGGGGGCGGGGCCGCCGGGTTGCCAGGGACGGCCGACCACCTCGCGCGGGGCGGTGAGGCCCAGCAGCTGGATCGCGGTGGCGGTCAGGTCTGTGATCGTCACCAGGGCTTCCTGGCGGGTGGAGGTGGTGGTGAGGTAGCCGTGCGGGTACGGGCGGCCGCTCGGGGACGGGCCGGCGGCGATCGCGACGTGGAGATGGGCGTTCGGGGTCACGTCGGAGGTGCCGGCCACCAGGATGGTCGTATGGGGCGGCAGCTTGCCGACCAGGGCGCCGATCTGCCGATCCGCCTGCGCAACGGCGGTCTGGCGGGCTGCGGCGGGCAGCGGTGCCGGGACGCCGTACTCGTCGAGGGGCCGGCCGGCCCAGGCGTTCGCGAGGTCGGCGACCTCGACCACGATCAGGTTGTACGGGGCCGCGTCGCCCAGAGCATCGAGCGTTGAGGCATATTTGGCGACATTTCCGGACCTGTCGGCCCCGCCAACCGCAGCCCCCGGCCCGACGGCGGCGACCTTCCCACCCCCGTCCACCACCAACTGCCCCAAGGTGCCAAGACGTGCGTCGTAACCGGTATCGGACTGGTACGCGGTCAGCGCCGCCCAGTTCGGGACCGTCGCGCCCGCGTCCGCTCCGGCGCCGGCGGGTTGGGGAGCCGCGGGGGACGGGCAGCCCTTGCCCTCCGTACCGGCGCGCTGGCCTGCGGATACGGTCAGCCAGCCCGCGATGGGACAGGTGATGCCCCGCTCGGGCGGCGGCACGGCCCGGGTCGAGAGGGAGGCGGAACCGCCCTGCTCGACGAGCCTCCACAGGTTGGGCGTGCGGGTCCGGTCGAGATCGCTCCATTCCAGCCCAGGCACCCCGACGAGCGCCACCCGCCCTTGAATTTGAGCCGCCGCTCGCTGCCGGCCGGAGGGCTCCGTAGGCCGCAGCCCGTCCGCGTCCTGCCCCCCGCGTTCGTTCTGTCCCGCAACCGCCTGAGCGTGCCCGCCGGTTCCGAGGGACATCTGGCCGTGCCCGGCCGGTCCAAGAGCGGTCTGGCCCCGCCCAACCGGTGAGAGGGCCGTCTGATCGTGCCCGAACGATCCGAAGGGCGTCTGATCCCACAGCTCCCCACGCCTGGACATCTGCCCGTGGGGGACGTGCCACCGAAAGGCGCGTTCTCCCGCTACCCGCTCCTGGAAAGTCGGTCCTTGCGCGTAGGAGACCTGAGCCGCCGCATGCGCTGTGGTCGGCGGAGCGAGGGTCACCAGGCCGATGAGCAGTGCGGCGCAGCGGACAATGGGCAGGTACGGGCGTGCAGGCCGTACGCGACGCGCCCCGTGCCGGCCGTCGTGCGGGCCAGGCATGGCGTCGTTTGGCATGAACGGAACCCCCAGTGTCTGCCCTCGATCGACAACAGCCCACGGTAACGTGCCAGACCGTGACAAGTGGCGAGGTGCAGGTGATCCGGCGGCAGTGGTGGGCGTGGGGGATCGTGGCGCTGGTCGTCGCGGCGGCCGTGGCGCCGCTCGTGCACACCTGGCTCACCAATCCGGACGATCAGCGGCTGGTCGACCTGGACGTTTACCGCACCGGGGGGCAGATGCTCCTCGAGGGCCGGCCGGTGTACGACTACTTCACGCCCGCGCCGCAGCTGCTGCCGTTCACATATCCGCCCGTCGCCGCGATGCTGGCCGTGGTCCTGGCGAAGATGTCCTGGGACACCGCGCAGTGGGTGTGGACGGCCGGGATCTTCGTGGCGCTGGCCGTGACGGTCGCGTTGTCGTTCAGACCGGCGCTGCGGAAGTACGTTCCGTGGGTGTTCGGGCTGCTCATGGTGGCCTGCACGTACCTGATGCCGATCAGGGACCAGGTGCGGTTCGGCCAGGTGGACATCATGCTCGTCGCGCTGTGCCTGGCCGACTGCGTGGCCAGGCGGCCGTGGTGGCCCCGGGGGTTCCTGATCGGGCTGGCCACGGCGGTGAAGCTGACACCCGGCGTCTTCCTGATCTACCTGTTGGTCACCAGGCAGTGGCGGACGTTCTTCATGGCGTCGTTCGTGGCGGCGGTGCTCACGTTGCTGCCGTTCGCGGTGATCCCGGGGGACGCGGCGGACTTCTGGTTCTCCGCCCTGCTGGACCCGACCCGGCTCGGTGCGAACGAGGCCACCACCAACCAGTCGATCCGCGGCATGCTCCTCCGCCTCTACTGGCCTGAGGGGCTGACGTCCGTGCTCTGGCTGGCCATCGTGGCGGCGGTCGGCTGGTACGGCTTCCGCGGCGCCCGCGACGCGTACAAGGCGGACGACCCGCTCACCGCCGTCGCCCTCGTCGGCCTGATGGCCGTGCTGCTCTCGCCGGTCGCCTGGATCCACCACCTGGCCTGGGTGGTCGTGGTGCTCGGCGCGATCGTGGGCGACGGGCGCGACCCGGTCAGGCTGCGGGTGGCGGCGGGAGTGTGGCTGTACTACGTGGTGCCCGTTCCGTGGTGGGGGGTGTCGCTGAAGGCCGCGGACATACCGGGCGTCAGCCTGGTGCTCGGGAAGATCGTTCAGAACGGGTTCGGGCTCGGGGCCTTGGCTCTCGTATGGATGTTGGTGTCCTGGTTGCCGAAACGGCGAGAGATCCCCTGACTCAGCCATTACCCTCTGTGCCGTGCTCGTTACCACATGGGTCATCGTGGGCGTCGTCGCCGGGGTCAGTGGCGTAATGATCGGTTATCTGGCGCTCCGTCAAGCCAGGGCCGCGGTGGAGGACTGCCAGCGGAGGCTGGCCAGACAGACCGCCGAGGGCATGGGCGATCTCAAGGCCATCAGGGATGTGGCCGTCTGCCGCTACGACGCCCTCTCGGAGATGTCGGGGCGGTTGTCGTTCTCGATCGCGATGATCAACGGGCTGGGCGACGGCATCGTCCTGACCTCGATCAACGGTCAGAGCGAGACCCGTACCTACGTGCGGCCCATCGTGGGCGGGAAGGGGCAGCAGCCGCTGTCGCCGGAGGAGGAAGAGGCGGTGCGCGCCGCCCGGCTGGGTCTAGGGCCACTGGTCCCGTGCCGGGCGTCTGGAACGCTCTAACCGGAGTTGTGCCGGGAGCCGGGCTCGCTCTGTTCGCAGGCCGTGCTGGTCCCCGCGCCCGTACCGGGCGTTGGGCCGGGCGCCGGGATCGCCGCAGGTCAGGAAAGGCCGCGCGCACGCTGCGACCTGCGGATACCCTTGATGCATGCCCAGACTCGCCTATCTCGGACCGGAAGGGACCTTCACCGAAGAAGCCCTTCGGCTCCTCGACCCCACCGCCGAGCGGTTGCCCTGCGCCACGGTGAGCGCCGCGCTCAACGCCGCCCGCACGGGGGAGGCCGACGGGGCCGTGGTCCCGCTGGAAAACTCCATCGAGGGCGCGATCACCACGACCCTCGACGAGTTCGCCTGGGGCGAGCCGTTGCTGATCACGGCCGAGCTGCTGCTGCCCGTGCAGTTCTCGCTGCTGGCCCGGCCCGACACCGAGATCCCGCACATCAAGCGGGTCTACACGCATCCGGCGGCCATCACCCAGTGCCGCGCCTTCATCTCGCGCGAGCTGCCGGACGCGGTCGTGGTGGCCGCGCCCTCGACGGCGGCCGCGGCCCAGGAGGTGTCGCTGCCGGGGTCTCCGTACGACGCCGCCATCGCCGCCCGCATCGCCGGCGAGCACTACGGGCTGGTGGAGCTGGCCACAGACATCGGCGACAGGTCCGACACCGTGACCAGGTTCGTCAGGGTGAGCCGTCCCGGGCCGCTCCCCGAGCCGACCGGCTCCGACCGCACCACGCTGGTCGTGTTCCTGGCCGACGACCACCCGGGCGCGTTGCTGGAGATGCTGACCGAGTTCTCCGTGCGCGGGGTCAACCTGACGCGCATCGAGTCGCGGCCGACCGGTGACGGGATCGGGCGCTACTTCTTCCACTTCGACTTCGAGGGGCACGTGGCCGACGCCCGGGTCGGCGAGGCCATCTCCGGCCTCCACCGGATCTGCGGCGAGGTGCGCTTCCTCGGCAGCTACCCGCGGGCGGACGGGATCGCACCGCAGATCAAGCGGGGGACGGCCGACGCCGAGTTCGCCGAGGCGGGGGAGTGGCTCGCACGCATCCGCGCCGGTCAGGTCTGATCGCCCCCCACGAGCTTCGGTCAACTCTTCGCCCCGAGTCGATCTCAGGGAGAGGGCGGCGGCCTGCGAGCGCCGCCTCCTCAGACTAGGGCAGCCAGGCGCGGACGCGGCTGGGGCGGCCAGGCGCGGACGAGGGGTTGGGGCGGCCAGGCGCGGATCCGCTCGCCCTGGCCCGGGACTTCCCGGCGCCGGGTCGGTGGGCTGGGGTGCGGTGGTGTTCGGCGCAACGCGTGTGGTGGGCAACCTGGCGGACGTGACGGGCGCACAGGTTGAGTGCGTGAAGCAGGCGGGTCCGGGAGTCGGTTCGGGGGGCGGCGGTTCGAGGGGGCGGGTCGCGGGCGAGGGCAGGGGTGTCCGTGGGCGGTGGAAATCGGGGGCGGGGCGCTGCTGAGCGCCGGTAGCCTTTCCCTTGTGATTGACCTGCGTACCCTTCGTGAGGATCCCGACCGGCTCCGGGCGTCGCAGCGTGCCCGCGGTGAGGACGACGCCGTCGTCGACACGCTGCTCGACCTCGACGAGCGCCGCCGATCCGCGCTGACCTCGTTCGAGTCCATGCGCGCCGAGCAGAAGAGCATGGGCAAGTCGGTCTCCAAGGCGCAGGGCGAGGAGAAGACCGCGCTGCTCCAGCGGGCCAAGGACCTCGCGAGCCAGGTCAAGGCGGCCGAGGCGGAGGCGGAGAAGCTCGGGGCGGAGCTCGACGAGCTGCTCCAATCGGTCCCCAACATCGTCGAGGAGGGTGCGCCCCCCGGCGGCGAGGACGACTACGTGGTCCTGGAGACCCACGGCGAGCCGCGCGAGTTCGACTTCGAGCCCAAGGACCACGTGGAGCTGGGCGAGGCGCTCGACGCCATCGACATGGAGCGGGGCGCCAAGGTGTCCGGCGCGCGGTTCTTCTTCCTCAAGGGCGTCGGCGCCCGCCTGCAGCTGGGCCTGCTCAACATGGCGATGCAGCAGGCGATCGAGGCCGGGTTCACGCCGATGATCACGCCGGTGCTGGTGAAGCCGGAGACCATGCAGGGCACCGGTTTCCACGTCGCCCACGACAAGGAGATCTACCGCCTCCCCGACGACGACCTCTACCTGGTCGGCACCTCGGAGGTGTCGCTGGCCGGCTACCACGCCCAGGAGATCATCGACGCCGACGCGCTGCCGTTGCGCTACGCGGGCTGGTCGTCGTGCTTCCGCCGTGAGGCGGGCTCGTACGGCAAGGACACGAGGGGCATCATCCGGGTCCACCAGTTCGACAAGGTCGAGATGTTCTCGTACGTGCGGCCCGAGGACGCCCACGAGGAGCACCAGCGCCTGCTCGCCTGGGAGAAGGAGATGCTGGCCAAGATCGAGGTGCCCTACCGCATCATCGACACGGCGGCGGGCGACCTCGGCATGTCGGCCGCCCGCAAGTTCGACTGCGAGGCGTGGATCCCCACCCAGGGCCGCTACCGCGAGCTGACCTCGACCTCCAACTGCACCGAGTTCCAGGCCCGCAGGCTCGGCGCCCGCTACCGCGACAAGGACGGCAAGCCGCGCCATCTGGCCACGCTCAACGGTACGCTCGCCACGACCCGCTGGATCGTGGCGATCCTGGAAAACCACCAGCAGGCCGACGGCTCTGTGGTGGTTCCCCAGGCGTTGCGCCCGTACGTGGGGCTCGACGTGCTCACTCCGGCCAAGTAGCGCAGTGCTCAGTCCGGCCTGGTAGCGCCGTCCGCCCGGCGGGCGTCCCCTCTGATGAGGGCGATGCCCGCCAGCAGCACCAGGCCGGTCAGCAGCGCCGCCAGCGCGACGGCCACCCAGTAGGGCCCGGGCGTGCCCTCCGCCCAGCCGCGGAAGGGCAGGTAGACGGCCAGACCGGCCAGCGGCGCGCCCAGCACCCCGACGGCCACCGGCACGGGCCGGGCCCGTCCTACGCAGAGCAGCACGAGGCACACCACGAACCCCGTGGGGACCACGATGACGCCGTTGAGTCTGAGCAGGAACCCCATGGTGTCGAAGAAGGGCATGTATTCGCCGGAGCCGATGGGAGCGTTCGAGTAGGCCGCGCCCGCGAAGCTCAGGCAGGTGGCCGTCGCGACTCCCAGATACGTGCGGCTGTATTCGCGCAGCCCGGCCCCGGCGGCGCCGAACAGCATGCATCCGGCCAGGAAGAACGCCATGATGATCTCCGGGCCGAGGTCGACCTCCCTGGTCTCGCCCTGGCCCGGCCAGCCGACGCGGCGCCACGTGCCCGCCTCGTCGCGGACCAGGATGCCGTCAGGGCCGTTCGCGACGACCACGACGTGGCCACCGCGCCAGCCCAGCACGGCCAGGCTCTGCGAGCTCAGTGAGGCATCGTCGCCGTACCGCCTGACGAGGCGCTCGCGGTCGTCCGCGGACGCCGACCACGACAGACTCCAGGTCTTGCCGCCGTCGTCGGACTGCTGGACGGCCATCTCCCCGGGCACCAGCCGGTAGCAGCGCGTGGCCTGGTAGGGGACGCACGCGTCGGTCCGACCCGCCGGCGGGGTGTCGTCGATCATGTCCGCAGAGGCGGCGCCGGTTCTCTCGGACCAGGTGGCGGCCCTGTCGTCGGAGACCCACCAGGTGCCGGTGACGTCGTCGTACACGGTGATCCGGCCGTCCTTCACCTCGACGGAGGCGGCGGAGGGCGGTGGAGGGGCCGCGGCGGTCGCGGTTACCGCGAGGACGGCCAGCGGCATCGCCACGATGATCCGCCACCGGGCCGAGGAGGCGGATGTGAGGGTGCGGTGGCGTACCCACCAGGCCAGGCCGAGCGCGGGCAGGGCCAGCAGGTCCGTGGGATCGGCCAGGACGCGCGAAGGGCCCGCCACGAGGGTCCAGACATGGGAGGCGACCTCAGCGCCCGTCTCCGTCGTTTTCACGAGCGCGAAGAGCACTCCCGTCAGGATGGTGGCGGCGAGATCGGCGCGCCGCCACAGGAGCAGGGCCAGCAGCGCGGGCGCCACGACGAGGCCGGCCACGTCGCTGAGCTTGCCCGTCACGAACCCGGGCCAGACCTGCTTGAGCAGGTGGTCGTTGACCAGGAGCACGATCACCCCGGCAACGGTCACGGGATGACATAACCACGCGTTCCTCATGTAGGGATCGACGGCATGGACCATCCGGCGGTTCGGGAGGCGCCCGTCCCGTGACCAACCTGACACAAGCAGAAGACCGAGGCCCGCTGGGAGCGGACCCCGGTCTCAGTTGCCAACTACTGCTAACTACAGGTCAGATGGAGCGGACCTGCGAGGCCTGCGGCCCCTTCTGGCCCTGCGTGATCTCGAACTCGACCCGCTGGCCGTCTTCAAGGCTGCGGTAGCCACTGCCGACGATCTCGGAGAAGTGAACGAACACGTCCGGCGCACCGCCGTCCGGGGCGATGAAGCCGAAGCCCTTTTCGGCGTTGAACCACTTGACGGTTCCCTGAGCCATAAAAGCTCTCCCTCAGGATGTGAATCTATGGGACCCACACCTCGTGGGTCCCGGTGTGTCGTACAGCAGCAACCCGGGGTGGCTCAGACAAAGTCATGCTGGTTTTCACTACGGGATCAGCTAATACAACGCCAACCCATCTAACACCATTCTGGACCGTTGGTGTTCCCGTCCCATGGAAGATTTCTGTCACGCGGCATCACCGGGCAAACTGGAACCTGTTATGCAGAGCCATCCCGCGCCCCGTCTAGTGGCCACCGACCTCGACGGCACCGCGTTGCGCACGGACGGAACCGTGTCTCCCCGTACGGTCGCGGCCTTCGCGAAGGCCGAGGCAGCGGGCGCCGTGCTGGTGTTCGTGACCGGGCGGCCGCCCCGATGGATGGGAGGGGTGGCGAGTGCGGTACGTCACCACGGGCTCGCAATCTGTGCGAATGGGGCCCTGATCTACGACCTCCATACCGAGCGGATAGTGGAATCTCACCTCATCGCGGTCGACGTACTGGAGGAAGTCGTCGCTCAGCTAAGAGCGAACGTGTCCGGTCTCGTATTTTCGGTCGAGTATGAAGCAGGTTTTGCGCATGAGTCCGATTTCCTCCTCGGCGGCCTCGACCGTAAGGGCATCGCGGGAGCGGTGTGTGTCGAGTCGGTGACGGGGCGCCCGTGCGCCAAGCTGCTGGCCCTGCACCCGAGCATGGGGGCGGACGAGCTGCAGGCCGTCGTGCACGAGCTGGTCGGGCACCTGGTGACCGCCACGCACTCCAGCAGCAGAGGCCTCATCGAGATGAGCGCGCAGGGCGTGACCAAGGCGACTGCCCTGGCGGCGCTCGCCGCGGAGCACGGGATCAAGCCCTCGCAGGCGATCGCGTTCGGTGACATGCCGAACGACCTGCCCATGTTGAGCTGGGCAGGCACGTCGTACGCGGTCGCCAACGCGCACCCGGCCGTGCTCGCGGCGGTCGACCACGTGACCGCCGCCAACAACGACGACGGCGTCGCGCAGGTGCTGGAGACGCTCTTCTAGAGGTATGGCCCCGAGCCGCCCGGCGGCCGCTGCTGCTCGTCGCCGTGCGGCACTCCGGGCAGCGCCCGGCGCATCTGCTCAAGCTGGGCACGCGCGGCCATCTGCTGCGCGAACAGCGTGGTCTGGATGCCGTGGAACAACCCCTCAAGCCAGCCGACCAGCTGGGCGTGCGCGATGCGCAGCTCGGCCTCGCTCGGCGGCGCTCCGTTGTCGTCGGTGAAGGGCAGGGACAACCGCTCCAGCTCGTCGACCAGCTCGGGCGCCAAGCCGTCCTCGAGCTCCTTGATGGACGAGGCGTGGATCTCCTTCAACCGCTTGCGGCTGGCCTCGTCGAGAGGGGCCGCGCGCACCTCCTCCAAGAGCTGCCTGATCATGCTGCCGATGCGCATCACCTTGGCGGGCTGCTCGACCAGGTTGGTGACTGAGCGGTCCTCGTCGCCGTTATCGCCCTGACCTCCTTGGAAGTCGGGGCCCACCACCACGATGTGGGGGGTGTTGTTCTCCTCAGCATTCATATGTCTCACCGTACTAGCAGGATCTTGCCGACGTGCTCCCCCGAATCCAACATACGGTGTGCTTCGCCCGCTTCCGGCATGGGGACTTCGGCGTGTACCACCGGACGCACCGCACCGGCCGCGACCAGCGGCCACACGTTGTCGACGACGCTGCGGACGATGGCGCCCTTCTCCTCCACCGGCCGCGCGCGCAGCGTGGTGCCGTGGACGGAGGCGCGCTTGGCGAGCAGCGCGCCGAGGTCGAGCTCGGCCTTGCGGCCGCCCTGCAGCCCGATGACCACCAGCCGGCCGCCGGAGCGGAGCGCCCGGACGTTTCCCGCGAGGTATTTGGCGCCCATGATGTCGAGGATGACGTCGGCCTTCACCTTCTCGGCGAAGTCCTCCTCGCGGTAGTTGACCACCTCGTCGGCGCCGAGCTGACGGACGCGCTCGGCCTTCGCCGCCGTGCCGACGGTGGCGACCACGTGCGAGCCGAGGGCCTTGGCGAGCTGGACGGCGAACGTTCCCACCCCGCTGGCCCCGCCGTGGACCAGCAGCGTCTCGCCCTTGCGCAGCCGTCCGACCATGAACACGTTGGACCAGACCGTGCAGACCGCCTCCGGCAGCGCCGCCGCGACGGGCAGCGACACGCCGTCCGGCACCGGCATCACCTGCTGCCACGGCACCGCTACGCGCTCGGCGTAACCGCCGCCGGCCAGCAGGGCGCACACCTGGTCCCCGACCTGGAAGTGCTCGACGTCCGCGCCGACCTCGGCCACCACACCGGAGACCTCCAGCCCCGGGTACGGCGGCGAACCGGGCGGAGGGTCGTAGAATCCGTTGCGTTGCAGGACGTCGGCGCGATTGACCGCAGAGGCGGCCACGTCGATGAGCACGTCACCGCGCTCGACACGCGGCTCCGGCACCTCGCGCCACTCCAGCACCTCTGGCCCTCCGGGCTCGGTGATCTCAATGGCTCGCATGCGAACCACGGTAGCCGGGCAAAGAAGTTGTGGGTTGCCGGGCTCCTCGGCAACCCGTGGCGTTACTCTGCAAGGTATTTGCTGCCCCTTTAGACCCACCCGAGGGGGAACACGGTGGCAAGACACGATCGAGAGGAATCTCTCGAGGAACAGCTGGCCTGGCTGGACGCGATCAAGGACACGGAAGAGACACCGGTTTCCGTCAGCGCCTCGACCGCATCCGCCGACGAGCCGGTCTCCTCGCCGTACCCCAAGGACCCGTGGCGGCTCGTCCCTACGCAGCACGAGACGCCGACGCCGCCGCTGTTCCGCGCGGCCGTCGACTCCGTGTACGGCCCGGAGGCGGCAGAGGACTTTCCCGAGGCGGAGAGCGAGGCCGCGGAGTGGCTCGACACGGCGGCCACCAGGGAGGAGCCCAAGAGCCCGCCCCCGAGCACCGGCGCTGACGACCCGTTCCACGCCCCGCTCAAGCCGCTGCCGCGCCCGGACGACACCGACAGCTACGCGTTGTCGTTCACGCCTCCCGCCGAGGCGGACACCTCCGAGCAGACTCAGGAAGAGGACTCCTCGTGGCCGTCGTCCGACTGGACCCGGCCGGTCAAGGAGCCGTCGTCCGACTGGTCGCGCCCGGCCGAGGAGCCGTCGTCCGACTGGTCGCGCCCGGCCGAGGAGCCGCCGGCCGCCCAGGAGCCGGCCCGCGCGGAGGACCCCGCGCCCGCGGAGGAGGAGACAGAGGCCTGGGCCGACACCCTCCCCAGGAACGAGCGCCCGAAATGGGCCGAGCCGCTCCCCAAGGAGGAGCCGGCCCAGTCCCGGCAGCGGGCCGAGCCCGCCGAACGACGTCCGGAGCCGCCGCAGAAGCCGGAGCGTCCCCAGTGGACCGAACACCAGGAATGGCGGCCCGCGGAGCGCGACATCCCCACGTCGCCGCCGCCCCGGCCGCGCCGCCGTCCGGCCCCGGTTCCGGTGTTCGCGGCCCCGCCGCGGCCGCCGGTCACCGGCCGGCCCACCGCCGACAGCCTCGACCCGGAGTCCCTGCTTCGCGGACGGCGTAACGCCCCGTCCAAGGGCTGGCGCCGCCTGGTCTACAAGGCGTCGGGCGGCTGGATCAAGCCGGGCGAGCCGCCGGAGGTGCGCCGCCGCCGTGAGCTCATCGCCAGGGCTCGCACCCCGGTGACCACCGGACACCACCGTGTGGCCGTGCTGAGCCTGAAGGGCGGCGTCGGCAAGACCACCACCACGGTCGGCCTCGGCGCCACGCTGGCGCAGATGCGCGGCGACCGCGTCATCGCCGTCGACGCCAACCCCGACCGGGGCACACTGTCCGACAAGCTCGTCCTGGAGACCTCGGCCACCGTGCGCGACCTGCTCAACGAGCGCGACCAGGTCAAGCGGTACGTCGACATCAGGGCGTTCACCTCGCAGGCGCCCTCCCGGCTGGAGGTGCTGGCCTCCGACCGCGACCCGTCGGTCTCCGAGGCGTTCAGCGGCGCCGACTACCAGGCCGTCTCCCAGGTGCTGGAGAACTTCTACTCCATCTGCATCACCGACTGCGGCACCGGCCTGCTCCACTCCGCCATGGGCGGGGTGCTCGGGCTCGCCGACCAGATCGTCCTGGTCAGCTCGCCGTCGGTCGACGGCGCCAGGGCCGCCTCGGCCACGCTCGACTGGCTGGAGGCCCACCACTACGCCGATCTGGTGAAGAACGCGACCGTGGTGCTGTGCAGCGTCCGGCCGCGCTCGAAGTCGGCGGTCGACATCAAGAAGCTGGAGGCCCACTTCGCCGCCAGGTGTCGCGCCGTGATCCGGGTGCCGTACGACCCGCACCTGGAGGAGGGCGCGGAGATCGACCTGGACCGCCTGCAGGAGTCGACCAGGGACGCCTACCTGCAGCTCGCCGCCTGCGTGGGCGACGGCTTCGCCGTCCGGGACTGAGCGGAGGGTGTGGGATTCGAACCCACGAGGCCATCGCTGACCTGGCCGCTTTCAAGGCGGCTGCACTCGTCCACTATGCGAACCCTCCCGTGCGGAAACCACGATAGCGGCTGTGGTGACAGGGGTGTACGTTCAGGAGGTGGCGGATCTCGACGTCGAGGTGGAGTGCGTTGAGTCGGGTGCGCTCCTGCGCCTCGTGGGTGACCTCGACAAGATCACCGCACCGCTGCTCAAGGAGGCCTTGGCGAAGCTCTTCGCCGAAGGCAGGGTCGAGATCGTCGTGGACGCGGCGCGGCTGGAGTTCTGCGATTCGAGCGGCCTGTGGACGCTGGTGGAGCACCAGCGCCGGGTGGCCGCGCACGCGGGTTCGTTGCGCCTGGTCGGCGTGCACGGCGTGCTGCAGCGCGTGCTCGAGGTGACGGGGCTCAAAGCGGCCTTCGACGGCGTGGCCCTAGTGGAGCTGTGACAACAACCACTTCGGGCCCACGGTCTCGGCTCCCAGCTGGGCGACCCGTTCGCGCAGCGCCCGGTCGGCGGTGACGACCACCACCCGCTCCCACGGTCTGGCCGTCCTCACCACCTCCACGATCGTGTCGTCGCCGCTGCCGGCGGCCGCGACCACGTCGATCCCGGGGACGGCCGGCACGCCCTTGGCCGCGCCCTCCACGACCGCGATCACCCTGGGGAACCACTGCGCCAGGATCGGATGCTCCAGCCTGAGCCCCGCCACGTCGTCCAGCAGCCGGGTCGCCGCCGCCGCCCGGTCGTGCCACCAGCCGTGCTCGGCCCGCGCGCCGACGATGTTGGCCACGTCGAGCACGATGATCTCCGGTTTGAGCACGCTCTTGACCTCGCCCCACGTCGCCGCGAACCCCGGATGCAGCCGCCGCTCGGTGATCTCGGGCAGGGCAAGCCAGCGCAGATCGGCGCTCTCGCGGCTGGCCGGCGCGGCGGCCAGCAGCTCGGCCGCCTCGGCGATCACCGTGTCGAACGTCCAGCCGCCGTGGTCGTCGACGTAGACGCCCTGCACCCGCAGCCCCTCGGCGCCGAGCGTCGCCTCCTCCATGGCCTCGCGCAGCGCACTCGTGACGGCGTCCTCGTGGCTGTCCCTTGCCCCGCCGAGCAGCCCCCACGTGCCTCCGTGGTGGCTCCACCAGCTGCGTTTCTGCATGAGCACGTAGGGCACGCCGCACTCGTCGTGATGGACGAGAAGGAGGCCGGACGCCCCATGCCGCCCCCAATGCCTGTGGCCTTGGGCGCACTCGGTCCAGCCGTCACCGTCCTTAGCCGCCATGGGGAGATTGTCTCAGCCTCCGCCCTTGGAGAAATGCTGGTAGTCCTTGGCGCCGGACCAGTAGCCGCCCCACTCCCAGCCCACCTGGGAGAAGGCCTTAACCACCTTGTCCCCAGGATTAATCACACCTTTACCCTTCATTGGGCGCTCTGTGAACTTTTCGGCATTTTCGTGTGCGGTGCTACCACTTGCAGTGACATATGGGTTCTCGCGGGGATTGATATCTATTGCTTCCCCGTACGCATGGTTGGACCAGTTGCTGGACCCGGTCGCCCGGCGGCAGTTGAAGGCGGAGGTGTTGTCCGCCTCGATCGAGTCGAAGTCGTCGGCTTTGTACGCGTCCACCAGCTTCATCTGCTTGATCGGCCAGCGCCACCCGTACAGCTTCCTGAACACCGTCACGATGTCGTCGGTCACCGTCTCGCGCACGACCAGCTCGCCGGTGTGCGGCTTGCCGTCGAATCCCCAGTAGGAGAGCGTGATCAGCCGCAGGTCCCGGTAGTGGACCGGGCAGCCGGGCCGCCACGAGTAGGGCAGGCGGTCGCGGGAGACGTTCGAGACCTTGGCCTTGAAGGCGGGCGGCGCCGTCGGGCTCGGCGTGGCCGCCGGTGAAGCAGGCTTCTCGTATGCGGTAGTGGATGTCACGGGAACGCGAGCGGGCGGCACCGGCTCCGCCGCGCCACACGAAACGGACGCGAGCACCACGAACGCCATGGTTGCAGCACGTTTCATCTGGCCACCATATGCGACATCTCGCCTGGTCAGGGCACTGTCAGCACCGTACGACGGGCACGTTTCGCCAATGTGGCCCCACCGGGGGGTCGGCAGCACCACCGGACACTGTCAGTCGTGGCTGTGCTCGCCGCGGCGGGCCAGCTCGCGCAGGGCGTCGGCCGCGTAGATCACCAGGGACACGAACGACAGGGCGGCGATCGACCCGCCGACCCACAGGTCGTTGACGGTCGCGTCGACATACGCGGCCCCCCGCGGCTGGTAGCCGACCACGAACGGAGCGGCGACCAGCCACAGGCCGCCGAGGAACAGCAGGACCAGGGCGGACACGCCCAGCTTCGCCTTCATCGGATCTTCTCCAGACGGTGCTCACCGTTGTTGCTCAGGTCCTTGCGAAGCGCCTCGACCAGCGGGGCAAGCAGAGCAGCCAGGTCGGCGGAGGACGCCGGAGGCGCGACCGGCGCCGGCTCGGGCTCCGCCTCGACCCGGCGCGGCCGCACGACGACCAGGCCCCGCGCCACGAGCTCCTCATGGATGGCCAGGGCGAAGCAGATCACGCCCGCGAGGCCCACGACGGCCACGCCGAGGCCGGTGAAGAACTCGATCCTGGTGGGGTCGGTCCAGTCCGCGTTCTCAGGCTGGGTGCCGAGCGCGAAGGGTGCGATCATCAGCCAGAGCCCGGCCAGTGCCGCCAGGGACGCCGCGACGGCGCCCACGAATTTGCGAATCATCGCGAGACTCCTCCTGTCACGAGGTCTTTCTGCGGGGGCGCGGCCTGCGCGATCAAGGCACGTGAGGCGGGCCGCAGCACGGTCCGCGCGACCGACCCGGCGCGTTCGCGTTCGGAGCGGCCGTCCGGTGGCGCCATGTCGGCGACCGCGGTGAGGAGCGCGGACTTCTCGCCGTTCGCCCGCTCGACGCGCTGGGCCACGAGCTCCAGCAGCAGTCCGGCCAGGACCAGGTCGTCCTTGCCGAGCGGCCTGGGCGGCGGCGTGGTGACGGTGGCGCCCCGCAGCGGCAGCTCCTTGAGGAAGATCACGGCCACGAAGCCGAGCAGCGCGACGGGCACGCCCACCATGAACACGGTCTCCAGACCGCGCGTGAACGACTCCAGCACGATGTGCTTGATCGGCCCGGGAAGCCGCTGGATGGCCTCCGGGCTGCCGAGCTGGACGTCCGAGCCGCCGGGCAGCGTGATCCCGGCGGCCTGGAGCATGCCGGCCATCTCGTCCTTGAGCCGGTTGGTGAGGATCGCGCCGAACGCCGCCACGCCGACGGCGCCGCCCAGCGAGCGGAAGAACGACACGCCTGACGTGGTGGAGGCCATGTCGCGCAGCTCGGAGCCGTTCTGGGCGGCCAGGATGAGGATCTGCATGGACAGGCCCAGGCCGAGGCCGAGGACGGCCACGTCGAAGCCGATCAGCCACTCGCCGGAGTCCACGTGCAGCCGTGACAGCAGGAAGAGCCCGACGGCCACGATCAGCAGGCCCGCGACCGGGAAGACCTTCCAGCGGCCGGTCCTGGTGACGATCTTGCCGGAGACCACGCCGGCCACGAACAACGCCACCACCATGGGCAGCGTCATCAGGCCCGAGTGCGTCGGGCTGAGCCCCTTGACGATCTGCAGGTACTGCGGCAGGTAGATCATCGCGCCATACAACGCCATGCCCACGAATGCCGACGCGAGGCTGGTCAGCACGAACGTACGGTCGCGGAACAGCCGCGGCGGCAGGATCGGGTTGCCCGCGGTCCGCTCGGCCAGCACCGCGAGGGCCAGCATGAGCAGGCTGACCGCGGCCAGGAAGTACGTCCAGCCCGAGTTCCACGCGAACTCGGTGCCGCCGAGCGTCAGCAGCAGCATGAGCGCGCTCGCGCTGGCCGTGATGGTCGTCGCGCCCCAGATGTCGATGGAGGTGCTCCGCTTGACCTTCGGCAGCCGCAGCACCTTCTGGATCACGAAGAACGCCACCAGCGCGAACGGCACCACGACGTAGAAGCACCAGCGCCAGCCCAGCCAGTCGGCGTCCACGATGAACCCGCCGAGCAGCGGCCCGGCCACCGTGGAGATCCCGAAGACGGCGCCCATGTAGCCGGAGTACCGGCCGCGCTCGCGGGGCGAGACGATGTCCCCCAGGATCACCTGCGACAGCGCCGACAAACCGCCCACGCCCAGGCCCTGTACGGCCCGCGCCGCGATGAGCTGCCCCATGTTCTGCGACAGGCCGGCCACCAGCGAGGCCGCGACGAACAACCCCAGCGCCGTCTGGAAGAGCAGCTTGCGCCCGAAGAGGTCGGACAGCTTGCCCCACAACGGCGTCGACACCGTCATCGTCAGCATGGTGGCGGATGCGACCCACGAGTACTGGTCCTGACCGCCGAGCTCGCCCACGATCGTCGGCAGAGCCGTGCTCACCACCGAGGTCGAGATCATCGACGTGAGCATCGCGAGCATCAGCCCGGACATGACCTCGAGGATCTCGCGATGGGTGTAGGTCCCCGTCGTGGGGGAGGCGGTCCGGGCCTGGGCTACCACGTCACAACATCCCCTTCGTACAGATTCATCCGACTTGAGTATACGCATGTTTACTAGCCGTGCGACAAGTTAGGGGCCCTTGAGTAGAGTTCCAGGCATGAGCGCCCAGGTGACCCGGCTGCGCGGCAGGGAGGCCACCCGTGAGCGGATCCTGCGGGCCGCGCGCACGTTGTTCGGCGAGCACGGCTACGAGCAGGTGACCGTCCGCATGATCGCCGCCGCGGCGGACGCCAACATCGCGCTGGTTGGCCGCTACTTCGGCTCGAAGGCCGGGCTGTTCGGCGCGGTGCTGGAGGGCGAGCCGACCATCAGCGCGGTGTTCGGGGGTGACAGCGAGGGATTGCCGAGGCGGCTGGCCGAGTACGCCGCCGAACGCATGCGGCATCCCCCTGACAGCCCCATACTCCGCGCGCTGGAGCGCTCGGCCCAACACCCCGAAGTCGCGGAGATCGCCCGCGAGCGCCTGGTCGGAGCCGTGCTCCAGCCGCTGGAGGCGCAGCTCGGCGGCCGGGACGCGCACGCCAGGGCCCGCATGGCGACGGCGGTCTTCCTGGGCATCGGCGCCCTGCGCCGCCGCCTCGGCCCCGAGGAGCCGACGCCGGCCGACGTCGACCGGCTGACCGCGGTCTTCGAGGCGTGCCTGGCTGAGTGAAAGTTTCACCGGTCAGAGCCGCTCTGGCCTGGGGATACGGGCGTCGCAGCGATCGGAGGTCTTTGAGCGCGCGGTGACGTCTCCCTACCATCCGGGGTGCCGGTGGGAGCGCTCCCACACGACCTACGGAGTGATTGCATGTCTCGCAGAAGGCCCATGTTGGCGGTGCTCCTCTCCGCGGCCGCCATGGCCGCGGCGGGGGCGGTCGTCCTCTCCACGTCCACCGCCCAGGCCGCCGACTCCGCTTTCTACGTGGATCCCCAGACCAACGCCGCCATGTGGGTGGCCGCCAACCCCAACGACTCCCGCACTCCCGTGATCAGGGACAGGATCGCCGCCGTGCCGCAGGGCCGGTGGTTCGCCACGTACAACCCCTCGACCGTGCGCGGCCAGGTCGACGCGTACGTCGGCGCCGCCGCGGCGGCCGGCAAGATCCCGATCATGGTCGTGTACGCCATGCCCAACCGCGACTGCGGCGGCGCGAGCGCCGGCGGCGCCCCGAACCACGCTTCCTACCGCGCCTGGATCGACCAGATCGCGCTCGGCCTGGCCGGCCGCCCCGCCACGGTCGTCCTGGAGCCGGACGCCCTGGCGATCATGTCCAACTGCATGAACGCCGCCGAGCAGGCCGAGGTCAAGGCCTCCATGGCATACGCGGGCAAGAAACTCAGGTCGCAGGCCAAGGTGTACTTCGACATCGGTCACGACGGCTGGTTGTCCGCCTCCGAGGCCGCCTCCCGGCTGACCGGCGCGGACGTGGCCAACAGCGCCGACGGCATCGCGGTCAACACCTCCAACTACCGCTCGACGCCCGGGCTGGTGTCGTACGCGAAGAACGTGATCGCCGCGACCGGCGTGTCCAGGCTGAAGGCCGTCATCGACACCAGCCGCAACGGCAACGGCCCGTCCGGCAGCGAGTGGTGCGACCCGCCCGGCCGCGCCACCGGCACCTGGAGCACCACGAACACCGGCGACCCGGCCATCGACGCCTTCCTCTGGGTCAAGCCGCCGGGGGAGGCGGACGGGTGCATCGCGGCCGCCGGGCAGTTCGTGCCGCAGCGGGCGTACGACCTGGCCATCGCCGCCCCGTCGCCCACCGTCACCCCCACCGTGACGCCCACCATCGGCCCGGCGGGCTGCACCGCGACGTACAAGGTGACCAGCCAGTGGCAGGGCGGCTTCCAGGGTGAGGTCACGGTGAAGGCCGGCTCGTCGGCGATCTCCGGCTGGAAGGTCGGCTGGACGTTCCCGAACGGCCAGACGATCTCCCAGCTCTGGAACGGCAGCCTCTCGGGCAGCGGCTCCGTCACCGTCACCAACCTCGGCTGGAACGGCAACCTGGCCGCCGGCGCGAGCACCACGTTCGGCTTCACCGGTAGCTGGACTGGCCAGAACGGCACCCCGTCCCCGGTGACCTGCACCGCCTCCTGAGCCGCCGTCGCCGGGCCCTCCCCCGCGGGGGCCCGGCGAAATATCCGCGCCTTCACGGCTGTTGCCAAGAGCCAGGTCACAAATGCCCGCTCTGCGAAAGGCGCGTACCCATGGCTCTGCCGCTGTCCATCCTTGATCTGGCGCACATCGGCGAGGGCGAGACGGCGAGCGACAGCTTCACCCACAGCGTGGCTCTGGCGCAGCGTGCGGAGGAGCTCGGATACAAGCGGATCTGGTACGCCGAGCACCACAACATGGACAGCATCGCGTCCTCGGCGACCAGCGTGCTCATCGCGCACGTGGCCGCTCACACTCGGACGATCCGCCTCGGAGCGGGCGGCGTCATGCTGCCGAACCACTCCCCGCTGACGATCGCCGAGCAGTTCGGCACCCTGGAGACCCTTCATCCCGGGCGCATCGACCTCGGGCTCGGCCGGGCGCCCGGCAGCGACCAGCAGACCATGCGTGCCCTGCGCCGCACCCCGGCCGACGCGGACGCGTTCCCGCAGGACGTGCTGGAGCTGCAGGGCTACCTGACGGGCGAGACGCGGATCCCGGGCGTGAACGCGACCCCCGGCAAGGGGACCGACGTGCCGCTGTACATCCTCGGGTCCTCGCTGTTCGGCGCCCAGCTGGCCGCCACGCTGGGGTTGCCGTACGCGTTCGCCTCGCACTTCGCCCCCGCCGCGCTGGAGGAGGCCGTCGCGCTCTACCGGCGCGAGTTCAGGCCGTCCGCGCAGCTGGCGGAGCCGTACGTGATGGCCGCGCTCAACGTGATCGCGGCGGACACGGCGGAGGAGGCGCAGGAGCAGTTCCTGGCGGCCAAGCGGCTCAGGGTGAGCAGGTTCCTCGGGCGGGGGCGCACGTTCACGCCGGAGGAGGCCGACCTGATCCTCGAGTCGCCGGCCGGGCAGCAGATCCTGCAGATGGCGAAGTACTCCGCGGTCGGGGATCCGGACGAGGTCAAGGAGTACGTCGACCGGTTCGCCGAGCACGCCCGGGCCGACGAGCTCATCGTCGTGTTCTCCGCGCCGGACAGGAAGGCGTGGATGCGCTCGGCGGAGCTGCTGGCCCGGGCGCACGGTCTCTAGTACGGGCTCTAGTCGCACACGAGGCGGGACCGGCGGCCTTCGTGCTCGCGCTGCCGCCGGACCACGTACGTGCCGGGCGCGCAGCCGGAGGCGCCGTGCTCGGGATGCAGCAGGTAGACGACGGCCGACGCGCGGAACATGCCGATCGCCAGCATGTCGAAGTCGGTCACGCGATTGGTCCACAGGCACGTGCCGGGCTCGGCGACCAGCGTGTGCGCATTGCCCCCGGCGCCGCCGCGCAGCAGCTCGACGCCCTGGGGCGGTACGGGAACCCAGTCCGACCACCTTTTGACGGACGAGGCGACGACGGCGTACGGGATGACGATCAGGTCGCCCTGGGCCTGGAGGCCGTCGAGGACGGGAATGCTGAGCGACTGGTCGAGCAGGGTCATGGTCATGTGAATCACCTCAGGTTCGGCGGAGAAGTCTGGAGTACTGCTCGCCGGACAGCCCGTAGGTCCAGCCGGCGGCGGCGATGGGGTCGTCGAGCCAGCCGGGCACGGTCAGGCCGTACCGGCGGCGAGTCCCGTCGCGTTCGAGCGAGCCGTTGACGGCGAGGAGCACCTTCGTCTCCCTGCGCATGTCGTAGAGCCGCAGCTCGAAGCCGGGATTGCCGGGATCGGGGGCGGCGGACACCAACCTCAAGCCGGCCTGCTCGATGTACGCGCCCCAGCCGATGCGCTCGATCGCGCACCGCCTGACCTCGACGTTGGCCTCCTCGGCGATCCGTGTCACGCTCGGATCCCTGATCACCCAGGCGGGGACGGTGGTGCCATGCCAGGCGTACAGGTCCCATCCGTCCGCGTACCCGATCGCCGGGCCGTCCGCGCAGTGCAGCCGCACCCGCCCGTCGTCATCGGACTGCTCGGTGTGCACGAGGGCGGGCCGCTCGGAGACCACGCACACGTCCGGCCGCGGCCACCACCAGCCGCACGATCCGGCCAGCGTCGCCCACAGTCCGATCAGGCGCCGCTGCTCGGTGGAGAACGCGACACCGGCGAGCAGGTGCAGGGCCTCGTACTCGGCGACCCAGGACGGGCACTGGGTGGAGTACCAGCCACTGACCTGGCGGAACGGCCCGTCGTGCCCCGCCCGCAGCGGCGGGTGCAGCACGTTGGCCACGGACATGGAGAGCGGATAACGGATCTCCTGGCGGATCAGCTGGTCGACAGACCGCTGCCGCGGGGGGATCCGGCCGTTCAGCTGCCGCCACAACTCCGCGACCAGGGCGGAG
This sequence comes from Nonomuraea sp. SYSU D8015, assembly GCF_008065375.1. Lineage (GTDB taxonomy): Bacteria > Actinomycetota > Actinomycetes > Streptosporangiales > Streptosporangiaceae > Nonomuraea. The sequence goes on along the minus strand of NZ_VJYI01000002.1, from coordinate 530,670 downwards.
AACCGGGCGGGCAGCGGCCAGTCGGGCAGGCGATCGACGCTCTCCCGGGCCCGCACCCCCGGCGGAACGGTCACCAGGGCCGCGACCGGTGAGGTGACCCAGTGGAAGCGCGGCGGAGTGAGCCCGATCAGGTGATACAGCTCGGAGATGGCGGCCTCGGCGGCCGGACGGTCGGCGGGCAGCGTCGACAACGCCCGGCCCAGCCATTGTTCGCGGAGTTCTGCGGCTTCCCGCCGCACGAGAGCGCTCACCGCACGAGGGTGGCGTCGTCCTTTCTCACGATCATGTACGAAATAGTGACAGATGAGCGCAACGCGTGTCTACCGCGCATCGTCCGTCCGCCGGCCGAGCGTGTGCGGGCCGGTGGTCTCCGAGACCGGCACCGGGGACAGCCCCGCGGCGACGAGCTGGGCCCGTAAGGCGATCACCGTCCGCTCCAGCGCCCGGATCTGCGCCTGGAGCGTCCGGACGTGGTCGCGCATCGCGGTCGAGGTGCTCTGCTCGTTGGCCAGATCGGTGCTGAGCTGGGCGGAATGGCTCTGGAGCCGCTCCATCTGCTTCTCCATCTGGCTCAACGCGTCCTCGTAGATCGTCTTCGCCCGGACGAACGCCTCGGCGTCGACCTTGGAACGTTCTATCTCGGCCTGACGCTCGGCCTGCAGGAGCGCCGTCTGCTGGGTCTTCTTGTTGGCGTCGGTGGCGGACCTGAAGGCGAGGTACGCCACGCCGAGAGGAACCACGCCCACGGCGAACTGGATGAGGATGTCACTCACCCCGGGCACTGCCGCCTCCTCTCATGGGCCGGATCACGCCGGTGTACGTGATGCCGTCGTCGCTGTGCCAGGCGTTGACCGTCAGCGCGATGGGGAACTCGCTGCCGTCGCGCCGCAGGCCCACCAACGGGATGATCCGCCCGGCCAGCTCCGAGCGGTCACTGGCCCGCACCCGCGCCAGCCCCGCGGTGTGCTGGTCGCGGAAACGGTCCGGCATCAGCAGCGTCAGCGGCCGCCCGACGGCCTCGTCCGTGCTCCAGCCGAACAACGCCGCGGCCTGCGGGTTCCACGACATGATGATCCCGGAGGCGTCCGCGACGACGATGGCCGCGGCCCCGGCGCCGGGCAGGCTGTGCACGCTCACGGCCTCCGGCCAGGTGGCGATCAGCGCGATCCAGCCGCCGAACGCCAGCCAGACCGCCCCGCCGACCCAGCCGCGCGGGTTGACTCCGGTGAAGGTCGAGAAGAGATAGACCAGGCCGTACAGCACGAGCAGGGCCGTGGCGGCGGCGAAGGCGACCCGGTCGGAGCGCATGAACGTCTGCACCAGGCACAGGCCGCCGATGACACACCAGGCGCAGGCCCAGACGGCCAGTGGGGCGACCGAGGCCAGCGCGACGTAGCCGGGAGTGGCGCGCTGGTCGGCCGGCGCGAACGCCAGGGAGGCGGCGATGGCCAGGCTGAGCAGCCCGACGAACGCGAGTGACGCGCCCCGCCGCCCGATGCGGCGCGACACACGGACGACGATGCCATTACTCACAGTGGCAAGATTAATGCATATAGTTAGCCTTGGAAGGGGTAAATCCCGGCCTCTTATCGCCCAGGCGATGGTTCATCGAGAACGCCGGATCACCGGCATATACCCGCCGCGCGCCCGCCCGCTCTCAGCCAGCGCCCCCCATTCGTACGCGTATGGGGTGTCGAGGGAATGGATCACCACCACGACCGCCCCACCCGCACGATCCACGGCGCTCAACCACGCGAAACGCTCATCGACCTCGTCCCGATGAGTGATCCCCTCCACCATGAGCCGGAACCGCCCCGGCCCCTCCACCATGGAAAAGGTCACGCCGGGAATGAGCTCCCAGCCGGAACAGGTCGACGGCCTGCCGCCCGGAAGGAGCCGGAAGCTGGGAAGCTGCACGACGGCCTCCGCCGAGTGGAGAACCATGGTCGGAATGGCGCCGCCGAAATAACGGGCATCCTCACGGGGGACACAGGATGGCACGCGGGGGAGTATGCCAGCGCCTCCGCTTGATCAGGGCAGATATGCGCAACGGGTCGGGGATCGTCACGGCGGGACCAGGGCGCGTACCTGCCTCACATCTCCGACATAGATGAGATGTCCGAAACGGTGCCACCCTAGGAGCCCTTGCGGAAACTTCACGTGATCCTCGTACGTTTCCCTCATGTAACCTCTCGGCAAAGGAGAATCGTGAACCTGGGCCTGCCGGAAATTCTCATGTTGCTTGTGATGCTGCTCGTCATGGTCGGAGCTGTCGCCGGTACGGTGTTCTTCGTCCTGTGGCTCATAATGCGCAGGCGAAAGTAGGGCCAGGCACGGGAGGGTGCATGAGGCGTAAGAGCCCGCAGGAGAAGAAGCGTCTGAGCTACACCAAGAACCGTCGCAACGACTACGGAGAGAACGAGGAGTTCCCGTAAGAACATTCGGCGCAATAAACGCGCTACTCATCGGGCGAACCAGATCCTCGACGCGGCCATCGGTGCCGTTGACGAAGGCGCCGAAGAGGAAGTCGAGCGACGGTTATTGGTGGAGCGGCCGAAGTCCTGGAAGAAACTCCCGGACGCGCCATTGGGAGAAATCGTCCAGTACACCTTGCAGCGGCGGATGAAGCTGGGAGCCGGCGACCGAGGCGCACCGTGGCCCGTATGGAACGCGTCCGTCAGCGGATCAGGCAGCCGACCGACTGAGTGTTCCCGCGGCGTTGATCGGACGTCAAGGATGCCGTCGCCGTCCTGCACCGCCGGCCATCCGCCCCTCCACAGGGCGACGATCCCTGCATCCGCCCTTCTGATGACACGTGAGAGACGCCAGGACTGGACCCGATCGTCCCAATCGGAGTCACCTAGCGGCGTACCCGATAGAGAAGGTGCAGCACCCGGTCGCCCTGGATCACCACGTGCGGGTCCTCGAGCAGATGCTGTGCGTCGACCGACCCGAAATACCGCTTGCCCGAGCCGAAGACCACGGGCACGACGTCCATCGCCACCTCGTCCACCAGGCCGAGGGCGAATGCCTGACCGCCGACGTCGCCCGCCGCCACGGAGACGGTGCGCCCCCCTGCGAGCTCCTTGGCCTTCGCGATCGCCTGTGCCACGTCGTCGACGAAGTGGTACGACGCCTCCGGGTGCCATCCGTCGGGCTTGGGCCGGTGCGACACCACGACCACGTGCTCGCCCACCGGGGGCGTCCCCTCCCAGCCGTTGGTCATGTCGAACAGGTGACGCCCGATCACCATCGACCCGATCCGCGCCCACATCGGTTTGACGTACTCGGCCGAGACCCGAGAGACCTTGATCCTGCCACCTGCGTCGAGCGCGGTGTCGCCGTTGGAGTACCAGTCGAACAGAGGGCCGACCTGGTCCTTCACGTCGGCGATGAAGCCGTCCACCGACACGACGTTGTGCATCACCACGGTGCTCATTTCATCTCCAGGGTATTCCGAGGGCTTGGCCCTGCTCATGTCGTGCTGTCTGTTGGTGCGAGCCCGGTTTTACGATGTGAACCGGACCGCTCACCTGTCCTTTCACCAACGCGTCGACCGCACACCGCCGGAATCGACACGGCCCCGAGAAATTTCTCGAAGGGGCGGTGTTGCGCCGACCCGCCCGGCCGGTCGATAGGTTCGCGGCATGGAGCGCAGGACGCATGCGTGGCGGATCGAGGAGCGGGAGTACGCGAGGCAAGAGGCTCGCCGCGGTCGACGGCACGCCTACACGAAGCTCGCGCCCACCCGGACGGCACTAGTGGTGATCGACATGGTGCCGTTCTTCGCGCTGGAGAACGCGTACACCCGCGGCATCGTGCCCAATATCGCGCGACTCGCCTCTGCGCTGCGTGCGGCGGGCGGCACGGTCGCATGGGTACTGCCGGAAGGGGGCGAGCCGTCCAAGGCCGCGAAGGAGTTCTTCGGCCCTGAGATCGCCGAGACCTACCGGCGCAGCGGCGGGGAGGGGCCGTTACGATCGCGGCTGTGGCACGAGTTCGAGGTGGACGACGCGGATCTTCTGGTGGAGAAGAGGGCGTCCAGCGCCTTCTTCCCTGGATACTCCCCACTGCCGGATCTGCTGAAGGCCCGTGACATCGACACAGTGCTGATCACCGGGACGGTGACCAACGTGTGTTGTGAGTCGTCTGCGCGGGACGCGAGCACGCTCGGATACCGGGTCGTCATGGTCGCCGACGCGAACGCGGCCCGGCGCGACGAGGACCACAACGCGACCCTGTATACGATCTATCGCTCCTTCGGCGACGTCCGCACCACGGACGAGATTCTCGGTCTGATCGGGGGGTAGTTCGGGGCGACTACCTCCGCCTTGTCTCGGCGGGTTCGCCCGCGAACGCGGTCGGCTGGGGACCGACAGAACGCTGGCGACCGGAGAATACGCGTCCTTGCGCCGGAAACTCAGCGGCTGGGTTTATCAACACCGCACGCTCACCGAAGTACGAGGGGCGTTCGGCCCACTTCGGCCTCTTCGGCAGCGCCACCCGTTCTACGGCAAGACGCTTGCGACTCGATGGCATACTCCTCCGTGGTCATGATCTCCGCCTTTTAGGAGCTGGATATGCGATCCGGTTTATAGCGATTGATCGGCGGCGTTTCTCGCACTGCTCGTATCGTTTTTGATACGTATCCCACGTATACCCGGGAGTCGCCTATGCCCTGTGCCGAGCCATCCGTTCAAGAAGACAAAAGAAGCCGAACCGCAACTCTGACGACAAGCCGAACGTGGCGCTGGACGCCTACGAGCCCAACCGTTGCCCGGCCTCCTTCGCCATCTGATGCGACGGATACCAAACCGATACGGGAACGGTCCATCTACACCTAACGCCATCAATATGATCGATTCAGGCCATATCGCCTATCCCGGGAGCGTCCCTGTGCGTATCCGATCCCTGCTGACGTCCGCCGTGTTAACCGCCGGCGTGGTCGCCGTCTCCCAGCCCGCCTACGCGGCCGCCCCGGCCGTCCAGATCATCAAGATCTACTACGACTCGCCAGGCTCGCCGGACTCCGGCTCGAACAGCAGCTTGAACGGCGAATACGTGCAGATCAAGAACACCACCAAGAAGGCCGTCAGTCTTAAGGGCTGGACCCTGCATGACAAGACGACCCGGCCCGACCACGTCTACACATTCGGCAAGTTCACCCTCGCAGCCGGGAAGACGGTCACCGTGCGGACCGGTAAGGGTAAGGACACCACTACCACCCGCTACTGGAACAGGACTGGCGGGACAACTTTCGCCTACATCTGGAACCAGACCAAGGACACCGCCTACCTGCGGAACGCGTCCGGCAAGCTGATCGACTCCTGCTCGTACAACTCGAGCCGGGCCGACTACAAGATCTGCTGACCTCAGCCAGGCGGTGATTTTCTGACCACGTGGCCGAGGTCGACAGGTCATTCGCCGGTCCTCTTCCGGGCGGCGGTCCGGACCCGGATGGCACTGCACGCAGCTGCCTCGGCGCCACTGATCCCCGACTGCGTCTCCCATCGGAGCAGGCCTTCGACGTCATCATTGCGGCTGCCTGACATGGGTGGAGAACGAACAAAGGCCCGTCCCCGTGTTTCTCGTCGGGTGACGGGCCTTTGGTACGCCGTTACGCCGGTTTCATCGGCCGTGCTCCTCGATCTCGCCGGCGCTGTCCGCTCGAGCCGGCAGAAGCAAGGCGGTGATGACCACGACGACGGACAGCACCGCGCCGATGATGAAGGCCAGCCGCATGCCGTCGAGATTGGCGAGCGCCTCCGAGGCCCCTGCGGATCTCAGGGCATCGGCTCGCGCGCTCATCACAGTGATCACGAGCGCGGTTCCGAAGGCCGCGGCGACCTGCTGCAGCGTGCTGAGGATCGAGCTGCCGTGGGAGTAGAGCTGCGGGGGAACCGCTCCGAGTCCGAGAGTGAATACGGGGGTGAAGGTCGCGGCCAGACCCACCATCAGCAGCGCGTGCAGACCGAGGAGCTGCCAGAACGGCATGGTCATCGTGACCTGGGTGAAGCCGGCGAGCGCGAGCATGATCCCAATCGCGCCGGGGATGACCAGAACCCGGCCGCCGAACCGGTCGAACAGGCGGCCGACGGTCGGACCGAGCAGCCCCATCGCGAGACCGCCCGGCATCACGAGGAGTCCGGTCTGCAGGGCGCTGAGCTCACGGACGTTCTGCAGGTAAAGCGGCAGCAAGATCATCGAGCCGAGCATCGCCATGAAGGCCACCGACATGAGGATCAGCGCGACCGTGAAGGTGCGGTGGCGGAGGGTACGCAGGTCCATCAGCGGCACACCGCGCTTCTGCAACGACAACTGGCGGACGACGAAGACGGCGATGGCGAGCAGGCCGGCCGCCACGATGGCCGCGGCAACGCGGGCGTCACCGCCCTCGAACTGGCTGAGCCCGTAGACCAGGCCGCCGAAGCCCGCGGCGGCAGTGACCACGCTCAACCAGTCGATGGTGCTGAACTGGGGCTCTCCGACGTTCTTGAGCTGCTTCAGGCCGCCCCATGTGATCAGGGCGGCGATGGGGAGCACCACGGCGAACAGCAGCCGCCAGGACCCGAATTGGAGGATCACCCCCGAGACCGTCGGGCCCATGGCCGGCGCGACCGAGATGGCCAGGGTGACATTGCCCATCACCCGGCCGCGGTCTTCCTCCGGCACCACCTGCATCAGCGTGGTCATCAACAGCGGCATCATCACGGCCGTCCCGGACGCCTGGATGATGCGGGCGCCCAGCAGCACCTCGAACGACGGCGCGACGGCGGCCAACGCCGTGCCGAGCAGGAACAAACCCATCGCGGTGGCGTACGCACTGCGGGTGGACACCCGCTGCAGGAACCATCCGGTGATGGGGATGACAGCGGCCATGGTCAGCATGAAGGCCGTAGACAGCCACTGTGCGGTCTGCTCGGTGATGTGCAGAGCGCTCATCAGCCGCGGGATCGCATTGATCATGATCGTCTCGTTGAGGATGACCACGAACGTGGCGAGCACCAGCAGCCGGATCACGGCCGGGGTGCGACGTGAAACGGCGGTCTCGGATTTGGCAGGCGAGTCAAGCTGTGGGATGGACACGGCACCTCAATTAGGGTTGTCAGACATGAGTCGTGGCTGGTGCCCCAGCCTTGGGGGTCTCACAAGCAGTGGTGGCTCTGCAAAGACTGACTGACGCCACCGACAAAACTCATCGGCCCCGCACAACATTCCGGAAGCGATGCGAGATGTCACCCGGTTTTTCACCGGCGGCGGACGACGACCCCCAGGCCGTGCAGAGGAGCACTCGTGTCGCTCCATGGCTGGGCCAACACCTCGCACACCGCACGCCCCGAGAGTGGCGCTGGTCCTGGCATGTTGCTGTAGCCCAGGTTCAGCTGTGTCGCGGCTCCTACGCCTTGGAAGCGGAGGTCGCTGACGGCGGACTGAAGCTGACGGTGAGGACGGCCGGCTCGTCGAGCTGACGGCAACGATCCCGTCAACTTTCCCGCGGCCGTTTCGAGAACGACCCCGACGCGGGTGGAGCCGATCGCCGCTCACTCGAACACCACCAGCAAGGCCGTGACTACTGCTGACGACCGCGGTGGTCACCCGCGTGGCAGCCGGAGCTCGAACGCGGCGCCCGAGTCGGACGGCAGGGCTCGTGCCCATCGTGGGCGGCGACAGCCGTGACGATGGCGAGCCGGAGGCCGGTGCCGGAGCGGCGGGTGGGATCGGCGCGGTAAAAGCGTTCGAAGACACGTGCCTGCCTGCACAGGGCTCAGCCCGGGAGTTTCGTCGCGCACCTCGACGACCGCGTCATCGCCCTCTCTCCGTACGGTCACCGTCGCCGCGCGTGCCCGCAGGGGTATGCGCACGTACATTGGCCAGGAGGTTGTCCAGGGCCTGGCGCAGGCGCGTGCGGTCGCCGCAGATGAGGACGGGTTCGCTCGCTTGGAGCTCAAAGGACGGCCGAGGTCCACGGCTGCGGAGGCGGCGACGGACTCGGCGGCGAGATCTGCCAGGACGACCGGCTCGCACTGCCGCTGTCGGCGTTCGTCGCGGTGATGGGCCGATGGAACTGGTGGCTGCCCGGCTGGCTGGCCCTGCTCGTACGGGTGCCCGCCAGGCGAAGACCAGACGTGCCAGTCCCGGTTCGTACGGCTGGACCACGGTCTGAGCCCGATCCCGCGGGCCAAGGTTGACTGGATCTCCGAGTGGGCCGGGGGTGCGGCGGGAGTGCCCGTCCACGTCGTCGTGCCCCGCTTCGGTCATGCCGCCCCATCGATCAGGCTCCGCCTGTACGCCCACGTAATGCGTGCGGCGGAAGCGTCGGCGGTGGACGTCTTCGCCAGGCGAGCGACCCGGGTGCCACGCTGTTGGCACGATCCCGAGATCGTCCTGACGAAGACCAAGGCATGCCACCCAGTTCGCGCTGAAAAAGGGTCGCGCTGACCTCCAGCTTCTCAGCCGGCAACGGATGGTTACCGGGCTGCCGCAAGGTCGTCGGCCAGGTTCTCCACGGCAAGATCAGCGTTCAGCGCGGTGACCACCGCCTGCGTCAGCGTACGGAGGGCATGGACGTGCCACACCGCATCGAGCTCCATGGGCACCTCGTGGTGGTGCTCCGCGAACCGCAGGAACGCCTCCCGAAGGCCTCGGCCCTCAAGCGAAACGTAACTCATCCTCCGTGTCAGTAGCAGATCGTAAGCGAAGTCGAGGGCACCCTATGGGGTGGCGGGAATCTCACCGATGATGGCGAGCTGGTCACAGAAACTTTCGCTCAGACAATCAGAAAGCGGAGAGCTGCGGGTTGGTCACGAGAGGATCCCGGATGGGATGACTGATCCTCTTCGGGATCTTGGGGATACATACTGGTGTACACCTCCCCTATTCTCCTGAAGGCCTCTGAGCGATGCATCTCTCTCCTTATGGTCATCAGCCCCGGCAGTTACGCCCGGTCGGTGGCCTCGCGATCTTCGCGATCGCCGGTGTGGCGGGCGATTCCCTCGTGGGGGTTGCCTCAGCGGGGATCAACCTCTGGTACGCGTGGCTCGTGGATCGTATGGCCAGTGATTTCAACTCCGTCCCCGAGGCGGCGATGCGGACGGGGGAACTGCTCGTTCTAGGATCCGGGGCCGCGCGAATCTTCATCTTCCTCGTGGCCGCGGCCGGGTTCCTCGCCTGGCTGTTCCGCGTCAGGACCAACGCCGTGAGTCTCTCGCTGACCGGTCACCGGCACGGCAGGTCCTGGCTGATCGCAGGATGGGTGATGCCGATCAGCTGGTTCTGGATTCCCAAACAGATCGTGGACGACATCTGGCGCGCCTCCACACCACCAGGCTCTGCCAAAGGGCTGATCAACGCGTGGTGGGCGGCCTGGCTGACCGCCTGGGTGATGGCGAAGGTGACCTGGGGCCGGCTCTACCTCTTCCCCATCGACCTGGAGGGAATCGCCTTCGCCCTGCGCTTGGAGGTGGTTGGCATAGGGCTGATGCTGATCGCGGCCGTGCTGGCGATCGGCGTCATCCGCAAGATCACCGCCGTCCAGGAGACACTCCGTTCAACACCTCCAGCCGACCCCGTACCAGGCAAACCGCCCCCTACGCCCAGTACGCCCAGTACGCCCGAGTCTGCCGCGGCGTCATAGGGCATCGCGACAGTACGGCGTCTCAGTGCGGCCGACGACCGGCACAACGCCTGGCTAGCGGATCGTGGCAGCCAGAAATCATCCAGCGGCAGCGCTGTGCCCGCTGCAAGTCTGGCTTGCCGTACAACTCTGCTGTACGGCCACGAAAAGGCCTCCGGGTCATCCCGGAGGGCGCTTCTCGCGATCGCCGGACCGGCGCCCCTTCGTACATGGCTGAGGACGGCTGCTCAGCTCAGTGATGCCCGTACTCAGCGGCGAATGGTTCGCGACCGTGGCGAGCGCCTACGGCCTGCGCAGTCAGCCCTCCTGATCTTCGCGTTGCTGGTGCTGCCGACCCCGGACCGTGAGGTACACCTGACCGAGCGGGTTCGCCGGACGCCGGGCAGTGGCGTTCACCTTCGATTACTTGATCTTCGTTGCCTTCCTCCTGACGGGACGGGCGTTCGGCAAGCGGCTCATGCGCATCCGCGTCGTCTGCGCCCACATCGGCCGCTGGCCGGATTGGCGCAGGGCCGCGGTCCGCGCTCTCGTCTTCCGCGTCCTGGTCTGCGTGTCACAGTGCGGGCTGGTCGTGCTCCTGGTGGACATTCTGTGGTCGGTGGCCGACCCGGTCGCTCGCACCTTGCACGACCACCTCGCCGGCACTTTGGTCGTCCGCGACCTGCTGTAGCTGCCTGCGGCAACTGCGGCGCAGCGGCTCACGGCACTCGACAAGCCAACCTGACCGCCCGATCGTCCGCCTGGGCCGTCGTCCCCTCGCGAAGCGGCGGCCCTTTCGGTCGCGCTTTCGCGATCGCCTCTCTACGCTGGTCGGCCCCCGGGCTGTCTGCGCGACGACCTGGTGGCCCGCCCGTGCATCGGCGATGCTGTGACACGTGCAGTACGTGTCCAGAGCGCCACGACCGCCGCTGGCCGGGCTGATCGACGACCTCTACTACCTGGAGGGCACGCCGCCGTACGCCCGGCTGACGCTGCCGCCGATGCCGGCGGCGTTGCTCATCCTCAACCTCGGGGCGCCCTTCCGCATCCGCGCCGGCACCGACATCGAGACGGCCGAGTACGCCGACGGCTGCGTGGTCACCACACCCACCCGCGCCTTCGAGTTCGGCTACCCACCGGGGACCCGGTCAGTCGGCGTGCACTTCAAGCCGTGGGGGCTGGCGCCGTTCCTGCCGATGCCCGCGGCCGAGCTGTGCGACCGGCCGGTGACGGTGGAGCAGGTTTGGGGCCGGCCCGCCATTGCTGAGCTGCGGGACCGGCTGGCCACGGCGGACGGACCGCACGAGATGCTGACGCTGCTCGAGGAGGAGCTGATGCGACGGCTGTGCGAGACCGCCGGCCTGGGGCTGGTCCGCCATACGAGCAGCGTCATCGCGGCGACCAGCGGGGCGGTGGCGATCGGCGACCTGAGCGTGGCAGCCGGTGTCAGCAGCACCCATCTGGCGCAGCGGTTCAAGGAGCTCATCGGCGTCACGCCGAAGCGGCTGGCCCGCACCTACCGCTTCGCCGCCACCGTGTTCGCGATCGACCCCGCCGGACCGGTCGACTGGGGCGACCTCGCCGGTGGCGCAGGCTACTTCGACCAGGCCCACTTCGGCCACGAGTTCCGGGCGTTCACCGGGCTCACGCCGACCCGGTACGTCGAAGTCCGGCGGCGGTTCCTGCGCGAACATCCCGGCCACGCGCTGGACGGCTGGCCGCTGCCGGCCGATTGATTTCTTACAAGAGCGACGGCTCACGACACGCTAATTTGGGGCACCCCAAAGCAGAGGAGAGCCCCGTGGGCAAGGTGGTCATGTACAGCTCGGTGTCGGTGGACGGCTTCGTCGCGGACGAGAATGACCAGCCCGGACCGCTGTTCGACTGGTTGTCCAGCGGTGACGTCCCGTTGGACGAGAGCGGCGAGCTGAAGGTGTCGCAGACGTCCTACGACTACACCCGGCCGTACTGGGACCAGATCGGAGTCACGATCGTCGGCCGCCACGTCTTCGACCTGACGGACGGCTGGGACGGGAAGCCTCCGGGTGGCATCGACCACGTGGTCGTCGTGTCGCACCGGCCGATGCCCGAGGGCTGGGACCCCGAGGCGCCGTTTCACTTCGTCGACGGCGTCGAGGCAGCCGTGGCCAAGGCGCAGGAGCTTGCGGGTGACCGCATGGTCGAGGTCGCCGCTGGCGACGTCGGTGGCCAGGTGCTTGCCGCGGGCCTGATCGACGAGGTGCGCATGGACGTCGTACCCGTCGTGTTCGGGTCCGGCAAGCGCTACTTCGGGTCGGTCGACGCACAGCACCTGTTGGAGGATCCTGACGTGGTGATCCGGGGCAACCGGGTACTCCACCTGCGCTATCGGGTGCGCCGATGACCGATCTGAGCGGGTACGCGAGGAAGCTCGCCCCGCCCGGCGGGCTGACAATCGCGACCAAACTGCCGATCCCGGCACCGATGGCGGTCCCGATCACGCCGATCCACTGAGGGGTCACAAGTCCCGGAAGCTAGGTAGTGCTGTGACCGGAAACGATCACCGGGTTGGATTCTCCCCGTAGGCGGCCTGCGGACGTCCCCGCTGGCACCCACAGAGTTCTCACGGCCGCCGTCAGTTCGCATGACGGCCACGTCCGGGCGTCGGGAATCGGCGAACCCGAGCCGGCCGGATGTGGTCCCGACGACCGGCACATGCAGAGTGCACATCGGCTGCGGTGCGAATCCCACGTCTACCTCGTGCCTCACGCACTGGTTGCGTCCGCCCTGTTGAGCCCACACTCGGCAGCGGGACCGACCTGCGCCTGGTCGCTTCCACAGCGGTTTCACCCGGCTGGCGGGGTGCCGCCCATGACCCAGGAGATCGGCATGCGACAGATCACAACGAGTACGGAGGTGCCTCGCATGCGTGACATCGCCCGCTGGCTCGTCCGGCGCTGGCCCACCGCCCTGGCTCTGGGCATGTCCGCCCTGACCTTCGGCGGAAGCGAGTCGGCCGAAGGCATCGCGACCCTCGCGGACGCCCTCGTGCTCCTGCAGTTGGGCTACCTGGTGATCGCCAAGTTAGGGCGACGCCAGGCCTCATGGCCGACAATCGTGGTCGGATTCGCGGTCATCATCGCTCTGCGCATCCTTGACGTGGTTTCACCGGCCGCCGTCCTGTCCGGCATGGCGCTGATCGTCCTGATCTGGGCAGCTATTGACGGACAACTGCGCGGGTCGGAACAGTTCCGGATTCAGGCGCTGGGAATGTTCGTATTCGCCGCGATCGCCCTGGCCGGGCTGGTCTTGGATCCCGACATCGGCCGCTATCTGGTTGCCGCAGGCTGGCTGCTCCACGGCATCTGGGACTTCGTTCATCTCAAGCTCGACAAGGTCGTGGCCCGCTCCCACGCTGAGTGGTGCGGTGTTCTCGACGTCATAATCGCCGTCGAACTAGTGCTCGCGTTGTAGAAAAGCAGGCTGCGGAGACGGCGCGAATTCCGGCAGACGTGCGGATCCCCGGCAGAGTGCTCTCGTTAATTGAGCGCTTCGCCCCAGCGGTCCATCAGGCACCGGCAGGACCCGCACCGTGCAAGTGCCCGACGCTTCCACCCGCTCACAGGCCCAGGGAAGACCGTCGTCGGTGGTGAAGCGCACCACGTCGCCCTCGGCGACCCCGTCCTGCAGAAATGGGACGTTCGCTACACGAGCGGTGCCCGTCTCAAGCGCGTGGCCCAAAGCCCTTCGGTGTCGTAGGGAAGCCAGCCTTCCCGGGGGCGTGAACTGGAACCACACCTTGATCAGGCCCGGCCCTGTGGGGAGGCGTTCCGAGGGGGCTGCAAAGACCATGCCCACATGATCGCGCAGTCTGCTGGATGTCCCTGTGTTAGCAAGGGTGTTAGCAAGATCCCGAGGTTGTCCTGACGAACACTAAGGCCCGCTTCCAGATTCTCCCTGGTAGTGGGCCCTTCGCATGTGCGCGGCCGAGAGGACTCGAACCCCTGACCTTCTGATCCGTAGGGAAGGGCGGATGCCTCGCCGACCACGTTTGTCCCTGCTCAGGTAGTACATACGGTCCGGCGGCGTGTGATGGTGTGAGACGGTGTTGCTGTACGCGGCTGCTGTACACCACTCCCGTGGACGCGACCGGCACCGCGACAGGTGAGCGGCACCAGGCAGGCTGTCAGCTACCCGGCCCGCACGTCTCCCGTATCGTCAGTGCGGCACATCGGTGCTTCGCCGGGGGTAATCTTTGGCGAGGCCTGATTCCGGCCCGTTTCGGGCTTTCGGAAACCGATATTCGGTGCCGATTAATGCCCATCATCGGCCTGGCCGGAATGGTGTTGAGGTCAGTGACGTCACCGCCGGTGAAGGCGGGACTCCTCGGCCGTCGTACCTGCGCCACATGTGCGACTGGGAATTCCTGCGGACGATCTGCTACCGTCGGACTCGGCTTATGTAGGCGAAACACCAGCATTCTTCCCGTTTACGAGAAGAAAGTGCAGGTCACGTCCGTGATTTCGTCCGAAGCGGAGGGGCATGTGGGGCCTGGAGAAAACGGTCTGCCCGGTTTCCCGGAGTGGTTGCCGAGCCAGATCGCCTTCGAACGTCACCTCATCAGAGCAATTGCCGAAGGTTTCGAAGAATTCGGCTTCACGCCTCTTGACACCGCCGCTGTCCAGCCCTTCGAGGTTCTTCTGGCAGGTGGAGCGCAGTACTCCGACGGCGGTATGGCGAAGCCGATCTTCGATGTACTCGAACCGGACGAGACGTCCACGGGTCGGCGCTTTGGCCTCCGTTACGACCTCACGGTGCCACTCGCGCGATACTTGTCGGAACACGGATCCGACCTCGTCTATCCGCTGCGGTGCTATCAGATAAACAAGGTGTGGCGCGCCGAACGCCCGACCGCCTCGCACTGGCGTGAGTTCTACCAGTGCGACATCGACATCATCGGGCGGGGCGAGTTGAGCCCGTTGTACGACGCGGAGATCGCGGCGGCGCTGGTGGCGGCATTCGACAGGATGGGGGTCGGCGAGTTCACCATCCGCATTTCCAACCGCCTCGTCCTGGCGGCGCTGCTCGCCGGTCACGGCCTGCACAACGACCGGACCAGGTCGGTCGTGCACATCATCGACGAGGGGGGCCGCCAGCCCCGCGAGGAGACCGTCGCGCAACTGGTCGCCGCCGACATGCCGGCCGCCGTGGCGGAGGACGTCGGGAGGCTGCTCGCCTGCCGGACGGTGGAGGAGGCGCGGGAGCTGCTGACCCTGCGCAGGGCCGACCACCGGGGACTCGACGAACTCGATGAGGTCATGGCGGCCCTGTCCGACCTCGGCGTGCCGGACCGGCGGATCTGCCTGGACTTCTCGATCACAAGGGGACACGACTACTACACGGGCACGGTCTACGAGACGTTCGCGGCCGGGCACGAGGACTGGGGGGCGATCGGTTCCGGGGGACGGTACGACGACCTGCTCGGGCACGTCATGGGTTCGGTGCACCCGGGAGTCGGCGTCTCCATCGGCCTGACCAGGCTGTGCGCGTTGCTCGCCGACCAGGCAACCGCGTGGAACCTCCCCGGGGGCCCTGCTACCATCCTCGTCATGACCGATGTCAGCGGAGACAGTCAGGCGGTCCTCCGGGCTGCCCGCGCACTCCGCGAGGCCGGTCAGCCGACACAAGTGATCTTCGACGCGGCTTCTCCCAAGGAAGGCCTCCGGATCGCGGAGTCCCTCAACGTCCCGCTGGTCGTCCAGGCCGACGCCGGCGGTCATCTCACGCTGCGACATATGCGCAACGGTTCCTCACAGGCCGTGGACCTAGCCGGTCTCGTCGCCCTCGTCCGCGACGGCCGCGCGCTGTAGGGCCCTCGGCAAGGAGCCGTCGCGCCCGTTTCCCGGGCCGCCCTGTGCCCATAACCGTCCGCGTGAGCAGGATTCGCCATGAACAGAGACATCATCCAGCCCCGTACGCTGCGGGGTTTCGCCGACCTACTGCCTTCCGTGGGGCTCTACCGCCGCACGATGCTCCGTGTCATCGAGGACACGTTCACCTCCTACGGATTCGATCCCATCCAGACGCCCGCCATCGAGTACCTCGAAATCCTCAAGGGCAAAGGCGGCGAGGAATCCGACAAGCAGATGTTCGAGTTCGAGGACCGCGGCGGGCGGCGCGTCGGGCTTCGCTACGACCTCACGGTGCCGCTGGCCAGGTTCGTCGCCGAGCACCAGTCGTCGCTGACCTTCCCGTTCCGCGCGTACAACATCGGTTACGTCTGGCGGGGCGATCGACCTCAGCGCGGACGGTTCCGCGAGTTCCTGCAGTGCGACGCCGACATCATCGGGGACTCAGGCGTCTCCGCCGATGCCGAGATCGTGTCGATCGCCGAGAGCGTGCTCTCGCGGATCGACGTGGGCCCGTTCGTCGTCCGGATCAACAACCGTCACGTGCTCAACGGTCTTCTCGCCGACCTCCACCTCGACGACCGGATCATCCCCGTGCTCCGCGCCCTCGACAAGATCGAGAAGATCGGCGAGGAAGGGGTCACCGCCGAGCTGCGCGAGGTCGGGGTGCCGGACGCGGCCGTCGAACGGGTCCTGGCCCTGATCGCCTGCCGAGGCGAGACGAACGAGGACACGATCGCCGCCGTCTCCCAGCTCATCCCGCCTCAGGGTGAGGCGGCCACGGGGCTGGCCGAGGTCCGCCAGACCCTCGAACTCGCCGGAGGCCGGGGCTCGATCCGCTTCGATCCGAGCATCGTGCGCGGCCTCGACTACTACACCGGAATGGTCTACGAGATCCAGCTGCTCGACGCCCCGGAGGTCGGCAGCGTCGGCGGGGGCGGTCGCTACGACAACCTGACCGGCCTCTACCAGCGCAACAGCCTCTCGGGCGTCGGCGGAACCATCGGAATCTCACGGATCATCGCAGCGATCGAGGGGACGGACCGGTTCCCCGAGGTCTCGCGCGAGCGCCCGCTGATCGTGGTGACGTCGGGAGCGGCGCCGACCGAGGACGCACGCCTGGCCGCCCTGATCCGCGGTATGGGCGAGTTCGACGTCGATCTCTATCCCGCACAGGCCAAGCACAGCGTGCAGATGAAGTATGCCGACGTCCGGCGGGCGCGGTTCGTCGTCACCCGCGATCCCGGCGACGCGGTCTCGATCAAGGATATGTCTTCGGGCGACCGGATCTCGTGCAGGCTCGACGACCTGGCTGACACGCTTCAGAAACTGTCCTGATTGGAGTGGCCCATGGCCATGGTCTTCTGCAAGTGGGAACCTGTGGCACTGGGCGTCCTCCTGTGCGGTGAGGAGCCCGTCCACGTCATTCTCGATCAGTGGGACCTCGACTTCGGCCATCCGGACGACGCGCTGCTCGAGCAGGCCGCCTCGGTGTACCGCATCAGCGACTTCAACTCGCTGGAGGAACTGGCGGCCGTGGCGACCGATCTGCGGCTGCGTGGCGTCGAGGTACGCCGGATCGCGAGTTTCGCCGAGTTCAGCCAGTACGGGGCCGGGTTGCTCGGGCAGCTCTTGGGGGTGGCCGGAGAGTCGCTGGAGAGCGCGGTGGCGGTGCGGGACAAGCGTGCGATGAAGGCGCGTTTCCGCGAGGGAGGCGTGCCCTGCGCACGGTTCGTCTCCATCCCGGATCCCGCCTCGCCTCCCGAACCGGACGAGATCGCACGATCGCTGGGCTTCCCCGTCGTGGTGAAGCCGGTCAGCGGCATGGGCGCGATGGCGACCGTGCGGATCGACCGTGCCGAGGACTTCGTGCCGGCGTTGCGGTCGCTGAATATCCCGCCGGTTGTGCGGTCACGCCAGCTTATGGCCGAAGAGTATGTCGAGGGCGAGGAGTTCCACGCGGACGCCGTGTGGAGCGGGGGAGAACCCTGGCATTTCACCGTCGGGCGCTACGTCCGGCCGCGCCTGTCGGCCTCCCCCGGAGAGGAGGGCTCGATCCTGCTCGACCGGGCCGAGCATGTCGAGTTGATCGCCGAGGCCGAGAAGCTCCACCGGGCGGTGAACTCGGCGATGGGGCTGACGTCGGGAGCCAGCCATCTGGAGTTCTTCCGCACGCGCGAAGGCGAACTCGTCGCCTCCGAGATCGCCAGCCGCTTCGGCGGCGGCCCGCTGCTGGACATGGTGCTCGCCCGCGACGGAGTCGACCTGCGGCGGCTGTGGGCCCTGGAACTGCTCGGTGAGCCGCGCCCGGCCGAGGCCGCGCCGCGGCACGGATGGACCCATGTCGCCGGGATCAACATCCCGGGTGGCGCGGGCGCCGTCACCCACGTGCCGAGCCGGGACGAGCTCGACGCCGACCCGCACGTCATCACCTACCACATCAACTGCGCCGTGGGAGAGGAGATCGCCACGCCGTGGCCGCTCATGCTCGTCCTGGGCGCGGCGGGTGAGCCGGAGCTCCGTCAGGTGATCGAGGACGCCAGGGCCCGGTACACGATCCGCTAGACGGTGTCGAGGGTGCCCCGGCGCCTGCTGCCGTACTCGAAGTAACGCAGGAGCAGGCACGCGAGCGTGGCGTAGCCCAGGCCGACCGCCAGCTCCCATCCCAGGTAGGGCAGGAGCTCGGCCGGCCCGCTCCCCTCGGTGATGGCCTGTGTGGCGGCCACGGAGTGGGTGAGCGGGAGTGCCCGGCCCACCGCCATCCAACCGGGAAGCGCGGAGGCCGGGATGTTGGCTCCGGTGAGCAGCAGCAGGAGCGAGGCCGCCACGTTCGCGGTGAGGAAGACGTCGCGGGCGCGCAGGCCGATCGCGCCGAGCGTGAGGCCGAAGGCGGCGCAGGAGACGATGCCGGCGAGGAAGACCGGCACCAGGGCCAGCAGCTCCCCAGGTGCCAGCTCGACGTCGAAGACCAGCACGGACACGCCGAGCGTGAAGGCCACGACCAGGATGGCGTTGATCACGTAGGGGAGTGCGCGGCCCAGCCAGAGCGTCAGGCGGCCGCGCGGGCTCAGCAGGATCGCCCCGAGGGTCCCGTAACGTCGTTCGTTGGCCACGGCCATCGTGCCGCCGTACACGCAGACGAAGCTGGCGGCGAGCACGGTGTTGCCGAGGACGAAGAAGCGGTCGTCGGCGATGCCCAGCCGGCGGCCCAGGTAGACGAAAAAGGCGAGCCGCAGCAGCGGGGCGGCCAGCAGGGTGCCGACGAACATCGCGGGCGTGGTCCAGTTGAACAGGGCCCGGTACGCGAGCATGCCGCCGACGACCACCAGGCGCGCCGACGAGGCGAGCCGCCCCATCACACGAGGCTCAGGGTCGCGGCGCGGCGAGCGCGGTCCTGCACATGGGCGAGGGCGAGCAGCGCGAGGATCACGTACACGGCGCCGAGCACGGCCGCCATTACCATCGGCAAGATCACCTCACCTCCGCCGGCTGCGGTCGTGACCGCCCTGGTGCCCCACTCCGTGGGCAGCACCCACGAGATCGGCCGAGTCCACTCGGGCAGCACGCTGATCGGCACGAGCATTCCGGAGAGCATCGCGATCGGGTATGTGAGCGAGTTCGCCAGCGCGTTGGCATTGCGCAGGAAGACGAAGGTGGAGGCGAGCAGCAGGCCCACGACGCCGAGGGCCAGCAGGCACACCAGCAGCGCCACGACGAAGATCAACGGATCGGCGAAGGTGAGGGGAACGCCGAACAGCACGACGCCCCAGAGCAGGGTCGCCGCCATGGAATAGGAGCCCACGAGGGCGGTCGACACGGTGATCGGGAGCAGCGTGAGCACCAGCGGCGTCGGCGCGGCCACCAGCGTCTCCATCGTGCCGAGCCATCGCTGGTTCTGCACGGCGGCTCCCGATCCGGACAGGACCGAGCTCCACGTGCCCATGAGCCCGGCTCCGACGGACGCCTGGAGGAGCTGGTCGCCCTGGCCGCCGGCCCGGAAGAGGTAGAAGGCCAGAGTGGCGAAGACGACCGGGGTCACCACGGCCTCGCCCAGTTGCAGCGGTGACCGGGACATGTAGAGCACGTGGGTACGCACTCCGATCGCCATGAGGCGAAGGAAGCGGTAGGGGCCGACCCGCTCCACGTACGGCCGCGGCTCGCTCACCGGTGTGCCAACTGGCGGAAGTCCGCTGCTCACGCCGGAGCCCGCACGGAGCCGGCGGCGCTTCGCGCGGCCTCTTCGACGATTGCCACGTACGCGTCCTCCAAGGTCGGTTCCCGGTTGACGATCCGGCCCACGCGCAGGCCGTCGAGCACGTCCAAGGCGTCCCGGCGCGGGTCCGCGCCCTGATCGACCTGGAGGATCACCAGCTGCGCCTGGCCGCGTTCCTCGACGGCGATGTCCCTGACGCTGGGGAGGTCCCGAAGGCGCGTCACGTGCGTGTCGTCCACGCCGTAGACCTCGAGTTCCAGGACGTCACGCGACCTTACCCGGGTCTTCAGCTCCGCGGGCGTGCCGCTGGCCCGGATCCGCCCGCCGGCGATGACGGCGATGCGGTCGCACAGTTCGTCGGCCTCGGCCATGTAGTGAGTGGTCAGCAGGACCGTCGTGCCCGCGTCGGCCAGCTCCGCGATCGTGCGGCGCAGGTCACGTGCGGCGACCGGGTCCACCCCGATGGACGGCTCGTCGAGGAAGAGCACGCTGGGGCGGTTCAGCAGGCCGCGGGCGATATGCAGGCGCTGTCGCATTCCGCGGGAATAGCCCTCGACTCGTTCTTTCTCTCTGCCCGCCAATCCGACGAGTTCCAGGAGTTCTGCGATCCGCGAACGTTGTTCGCGTGGATCCACCCCGTAGAGTTCGGAAAAGTAGCGTAAGTTGTCCAGTGCCGTCAATCGGTCGTAAAGACCGCGGTCGCCGCCGAAGACATAGCCGATACGACGCCGCACCGCCATCGGATCGCGTACCACATCATGCCCGAGAACGCGCGCGGTCCCACTCGTCGGAAGCAGCAGGGTGTTGAGCATCTTAATGGTCGTGGTCTTACCCGCGCCATTGGGGCCGAGCAGCCCGAATAGCTCACCTGAACGCACTTCGAAGCTGATCCCACGCGCGGCGATGGTCTCGGTTCGCCGGGTGCGCAGCCAGCCGGATCGAACGTGAAAAACGCGTGAAAGGTCCAGCGCCTCGATCGCCAGCATGGGACGCATGCTAGCTGATTTTCCACTCGATGTCTTGACACCTGTGAGTGTCCCACAGATGCTGAGCACGCTTGATCTAGGGAGTGATCGACCGTAATGGGCATGCGTCTCAAGCCTATCGGGGGCGTCGCGAGCTCTGCGTCTTCCTTGTGGGAGAAGCTGCTGATCGGCGCCGGCGTAACATTTTTTGCCGTTCAGGCCGCTCATACTTGGACGGACCGAAATCGCTGGCCGTTGTGTTCGTACAACATGTTCAACAGGTGCCTGCCGGAACGCTTCGCACAACCGCGGGTGACCTTGTACGACGAGTTTCGGAGTTATCCGATGCTGCCGGTGTACGGGCTGCTGCCGCTGGAGTTCTTCCGCGTCGTGGCGATCTGTGGCGCCGTGTATCTCGGCGATGACGATGATCTCAAGGACCAGTTCACGGCGAGCGTGCTCAAAGGGCTCAACGATGCGCCGTGGCAGGCGTTCGACGAGGTCAAGGCCTCGTATCGGGCGGAGAGCCCACGAGGTTTCACGGGGATGGACGTGTTCGAGACGTGGATAGACCTTGCCGATTACGACCCGCGGGCGGGCGGGCCGCTGCACGACACGAAGCTGCTGTATTCCTGCCGTCTGCCGAAAGACACCGCATGAAGAGACTCCGCGCCATCCTCTTCCAGCAGAGCGACGCGGCGTGGCGGGCGGGGGCCACGCGGCTCGCGCTGGCCGGGGCGATCGCCGTGACCATCGCCAAGCTGCCGAAGGGGCGTTTCTTCCAGGAACATCGCGACACGATGGAGCGGTTGCGCGGGAGACCGGGCCGGCTGCCGCCCCTGTCGGCTCGGGGGTACGAGCTGCTGCGGGCCGGCACGCTCGCCTCCGTCGCCGTCTGGGGCGTGACCGGCAGGCGCCGGGCCGGCTTGCTGGCCGCCGCGCAGTTCTTCTGGCTCAACGGGCACGTCGCCGAGTTCTTCCCCGGCAGCTGGAACTACAACTCGCATCTCAACGTGAACCTGCTGGTCCTGGGCGCGGTCGACACCTCGTCGGAATTCGCGCTGAAGCCCAGGCCGGCCACGGCGGACGGCGTTAGGCGGCAGTCCATGGCGCTGGCGTTCATGCAGCTCGGGTCCGGTGTGCTCTACGCGCAGTCCGCCCTGTCCAAGCTCCGGTACGGCGGCTCCGAATGGTTCACCTCGGGGCGCACGCTGGAGGGATCGATCGCGCTCCTGGGCACCCCGGCGGGCCATCGCGTTTACCCGCACAAGTCCCTGATCAAGACCATGAGCTGGGGGACGCTCGCATTCGAGCTGTCCTTCCTGCCGGCCCTCGTCCTCGGCTGGCGGCACCGCAAGGCGCTCGGGGTGGCGGCGGTCGCCTTTCACCTGGCCGTCTCCCGGTTCATGGGCATCTCGTTCTGGCACCTGTGGTGCCAGTACCCGGCTTTGTTCATCGTGCCGTCCCCCGGAGAAAGAGCTCTTCGAACCTCCCGAAACGCCGACCGATGAAGGGTGGCCACCGTGCCGATCAGCCAGAATGACGTCATCCGCCATTTCTCCGCCCGTGCCGCCACCTACGACGCGTCGAGCTCGTGGTGCACCGACGACGTCCTGGGCTCGCGGATCCTCGCCCACGCCAACCCCGGCCCGGACGATCGGGTGCTCGACGTGGCCTGCGGCACCGGCCTCGTCTCACGCCTGTTCAAGGGCCGGGTCGCGCGGGTCATCGGGGCCGACATCACAGCCGACATGGCCGCTCAGGCTGAGCCGCATCTGGACGAACTCGTGATCACCCCTGCCGAGAGCATGCCCTTTCCCGACGACGCCTTCGACATCGTGGTGTGCCGGCAGGGCCTGCAGTTCATGACGCTTCCCGACGCGGCGGCCGAAATGGCGCGCGTCACGAAGCCCGGAGGGCGCATCGTGCTCGTCAACCTGTGCGCGTACGGGCCGGAGGATCGTGATGAGTATTTTGAGATCTTGCGGCTGCGAAATCCGGTCCGCCGCCACTTTTTCCTCCCTGAAGATCTCGAGGCTCTGCTGACCGGTGTCGGGTGCGATTCGGTGGTCACCGAGCGTTACATATCCGTCGAGGACGTTGACGTCTGGTCTGACAACGGCGCCATCGATGAAGATCGTCGTGAGGCGATCCGCGACGTCTATCGCTCGGCGTCCGAGCCGTTCCGCAAACTGCATGCGGTACGTGAATCGGATGGCATGTTAACCGACAACATGCTATTCGTTATCACGGTAGGAAGCTTTTCATAACACAGAGTAAGTGGTGGGTGTGTACTGTAAATAATTTCCGGGCAAAGTCAAGGCTCTCTTATTCGGCTGTTCGTGGGTAGGCTGCTAGCCAACATCCGTGTTCTTTGTGTTCTGTGCATTTGCCCGGGTGGCGGCGAACAGGAAGGGTTCACATGGCACGGCAATTGTCTTTGTCCCCGGTTCTGTACACGGACGCGAACGAGAGCGTCGATCATCGGTACATGGCCCAGATGAGAGAGCAGGATACTACTCCGGTCCCCACTGACGATTCTCTCCCCAGGTTCACGCTCGTCGTCGGGCCGTCGCCCTTCACAATGCCACGAGGATGGGAATTCTTCCTGACCTCTCCTTACGAGGGCGCATCGTACATCTCCACGGTTCTCCACAACGCCGGTTATCCGGTTCGGATCGTGGACGTACGTTATACGCCCGACCCGCTCCGCGCCGCGTACGAGCAGGTGATGAGCGGGACCGACGTTCTGGGCATCTGCACCTTCGAGGACAACTTCCCGTTCTGCACCGAACTCATGGAGCTGGTCAAGGAGGCCAGGCCGGATCTGCCGATCATCTGCGGCGGCTCGCTGGTCACGTCCGTGCCCCGCATCTTCATGGAGCAGACGAAGTGCGACATCGCGGTGATCAGCGAGGGTGAGATCACCATCCTGGAGCTCATGGAGAGCTACGCGGCGGGACGGTGGGAGAAGGACCTGCCGAACATCCGCGGGATCTGGTACCGGACGCCCGAAGGCCGGGCGAAGTCGACCCCGCCGCGTGGGCAGATGATGGACCTGGACTCGCTCCCCCGCATGCGGCTCGACCTGTGGCCGCAGGCGAAGAGCCCGATGGGGCTCCAGCCGCAGATCATCTCGTCGTACAGCCGCGGCTGCAAGATGGACTGCTCCTTCTGCTACCGCACCACGCCACAGGTCCGCGCCAAGTCGCCGGAGAAGATGGACCGCGACCTGGACTGGCTGAAGACCCAGTACAACATCGAGTTCTCCTTCTTCGTGGATCTGACGTTCAGCTCCTACCGCAAGCAGACGCTCGAGATGTGTGATGTCATCAAGGGCCACGACCTCAGGTGGACGTGCCTGACCCGCTGCGCCGACATGGACGAGCCGCGCATCAACGCCATGCGCGACTCGGGCGCGGACATCATCCTCTACGGCGTCGAGTCGCTCGGGTCAGAGGTGCTGCGCGAGGCGCGCAAGGGCAACAGCGAGAACATCACCGTGCGCGCCATGCGGACGACGTTCGACGCTGGTGTGCGGTTCGGGGCGCTGCTCATCGTGGGCCTGCCGAACGAGACCGAGGAATCGCTCAGCCACATGGTCGAGTTCGCGGAGACCTACAACCACGTCACCCGGGTGAAGTACCTGTCGGCGATGCCCGGGACCACCGTCTACAAGCAGTCCATCCAGCAGGGCCTGATCCGCACCGAACTGGACCACCTCAACTGGCTCTCCATCGAGCAGGCTCTCCACGAGGACGAGTTCCTCAACGTCAGCGGCCTGCCCGAGAGCGCCTGCAGGAGCGCCTACAAGCGGATCTACGACGCCTACCAGCCGGGTCCGGTGATGGACTTCAAGCACTGGCCCGAGTACTTCCACTACTTCCATCCCCAGCCGGACGACGGCACAGAGCGCTCGACCTCGTACGCGGGGCCCAATTGGCGCTCTCAGTGGAGCTCCGCGGCGGCGCCGCTGGTGCCTGGCTCGGAGCGCTTCACGCTGGAGCGGGTCGCGAGCCCAGAGGTGGCCGAGGCCGGCAGCAGCCTGATGACGTGCGGCGCCAAGCGCATGGCTACAGAGAGCCTCGGGGTCTGACGGGATGAGCTTCCCCAGCACGAGCCGCGGCGCCCTCCTCGCGGAGGCGCCGCGGCGGTCCAGGAGTCCCGTTCTCATCATCGGGACGGAACGGTCCGGCTCCAACATGCTCAGGCTCATCCTCGACGCGCACTCGCAGATCACGGTGCCTCATCCGCCGCACTTCATGCGGTACCTGTCCCCGATCGCGGCCTCGTACGGAGACCTGTCCGTCGAGGCCAACCGGCGCGCCCTCGCCCGGGACGCGTTGCGACTGCTCCGGACCCACATCCATCCCTGGCCACACCGCATCGACCGGGAACTGGTGGTGGCCGAGGCCGGCACGGACCTTTTCGGCCTCGTCTCGGCGATCTACGAACAGTACCGGCGGGCGGAGAACAAGGAGCGGTGGGGGTGCAAGAGCACCTTCATGGTCGACCATGTCGACGAGGTGCGCCGGACATACCCGGACGCGAAGTTCGTGTGGCTCGTCCGGGATCCGCGCGACGTCGCCGCCTCGGCCAAGCGGTCCGTCTTCGGGCACTGCCATCCGTACCTCACCGCCCGCCTGTGGCGCGCACAGCAGGAGCGCGCGCTCCTGGCCCACCGGCGGCTGGGTCCGGGAACCGTGCACCGGCTGCGCTACGAGGACCTCGTCACCGATCCGGCGGGGGAGGTCGAGAGACTGTGCGCGTTCCTCGAGGTGGAGGTGGAGCCCGCGATGTTGCGCCACCACCAGTCCCCGTCGGCACAGCGGATCGCGCGCATGTCGGAGTCGTGGCGCAACGTCGGCCGCCCGATCACGGCAGCCAAGATCGGCAGCCATCGCTCGTCGCTCTGGGAGGAGGAACGGCTTCAGGTAGAGGCGGTCGCGGGATCCCTCATGGGTCAGCTCGGCTACGACGTGCGGGAGAGCCGCCGGACGCCCCGGCCCTCGTACATCGGGATCCGCGGATACGACCTCGCCCTGCGCGCCCTCGTCGAACTGCGCTCCCTGCGACACGACGACAACCACATGCGCCGGTGGTCACGGGAGGCCGTGATCCGGTGGCTCCGTATCAAGGCTCGCGTGCGGGACCTGGCTCCCATGGCGACCAGGTCATAAGGAAGGCATGCATGGACGACAGATCCCAGGACGTCTGGACGGACGAGACGGGTGAGCAGGTCGTACGGCTGCGACGCTGGAGGGCCGAGTGGCCGGCCGACGACCCGCACGCGAACTTCAAGTCCGACGTGGAGCTCTACGGCCGCCTTGACCCTCTGGTGACGCTACGGGGCATGTCGGCCAACCTGGACATCCCCATCGGGGCGATCGCCCGATATGTCCTGGCCCGATGGGCTACCGGTGGCAGCGGGGGACTGCTGGAGCTGGGGCCCGTGATGGTGCCACGCCTCTGGGAGCCGATCGAGGCGGCGGAGAAGGCCGACTCGGACGAGCAGCGGCTGGCCGCCTACCACCAGCTCCGGCAGATGATCTCCTGGCTGAAGCTGCCGCTGGACGACCCCTCCATCTATCCGGCATGACGGGGATGGCCGCCGCCCGCGAGCGCCGCCCGCGGGCCGTCCCGGAAGCCCGGGACGGCGTGGGCCACGTCGGCGAACAGTCCTCAGCGTGCGGCATCGCCGAGGGTGGGGCGTACGTCGAAGAAGATCGGCAGCGCGGTGAGCACGCCGTCCAGCAGCGTCATGAACATCGCCTCGTGCAGGTCCGGCATGACCGCGTTGCGCTGGATGTGCACCGCGGCGCTCACCTCGCGCTCCTCTCCTGGCTTCAGGACGATCGGCCAGGCGGCCGGCTTCTGCAGGCCCTCGTAGCCGCCGTTGGCGAAGCAGAACGCCGTGGCCCCGCGCACGGTGCGCTCCAGGGGATTGGACAACCGCATCGTGACCCTTCCTGGCTCGCCGAGCCAGGCGATCACGTCGATGGGGGCCTGATGGCGGACCGCGCTCTTCTCGGGACCGACCTGCCACTCCCACGGCCCGCACCGGCGGCACAGGCCGACCCGCAGTTCCAGCGCCTCTCGCGTGCCGTGACGGTAGGTGACCCGGCGGCTCGTCCCGCGCCCGCAGTGGGGGCAGGGCTCGGCGGACGCGTCGACCTGCCGGTAGACGGTCGTCCGCGCCGGTCCGCCGAACTGCCACCAGGTGTCGTACGCGTTCTGCGCCAGCCCTTCCAGCGCGCGCTGCTGCAGCGCGGCCAGGTCGTCGGCCAGGTCGCGAACCAAGCCGGGAACGCGCTCGGCGGCGGCATTGCCGGGCTGCAGACAGGCGCCGGCGAGCAGCAGGGCCGCCGCGTCGATCCGGGCGAGCTCCGCCAGATCCACGGGCACGTCCACCCAGGGCATGATCTGGAGCGCGGGCAGCACCTCGCTGGTCAGGTGGCGCACTTCGCGCAGGTGCGCGGGATCGAGGGGGACGGCGTCCTCGTTCGCGCTGCCGGCCTTCCTCGGCGCGGGCCGGACCGCACGGTGTTCCGGTGCGCGGGCGGGCACGATGATGGCGGGGTCGCCCAGCAGTCCGGCGACGCTCATCTCGCCGCCGACGCGCTTGCCATGCTCGTTGAGCCGCCGCACCGCCTCGCCCAGGCGCAGCCCGTCGTCCAGCGCGGCGGCGAGCACTTTCTCGGCGTTCGGGTCGGACCGCTGCCTGCCCACGGCGCCGACGACAGCCACCGTCGTTCCATCGAGAAAGCCCAGCGCCACGTTGACGGAGTGCGGCATCGCGCTCACTCCCGGCACGACCGGCTCGCACGCGTGCACGTAGATCACGTCGCCGGCGAGGGTGCGGGCGGGGATCCGGTCCTCGGGTTCGAGGTCGTGCCGGTAACAGCCGGCGCCGAGCATGCACGCGGGGATACGGCGGCCGGACGGCGCCGGCTCCGGACGAGTGCCGGGCACGTCGGAACGGCCGCAGATCACCCCGTCGGGGAGGTGGACGCAGCACTCCCTGCCATGGCTGCGCAGGACGAGCAGGCGGGACCGGTGGTCGGTGAGGAACTCCTTGTCGCTGTAACCGATCACGTCGGCGTGCTGAGAGCCCGGCATGGACGGGTGAACCAGGCGCCGGTCGGGCGCGGCGGGGAAGTCGGGGAGCACAAGGGAGCGGTAGACGAGCGCGGACAGGGCAGACAGACCGCGTGCGGTGACGACGCCGAGCAGGGGCGCCCGCGTCCCCATCCAGTCGCCGATCGCCTCGATGTCCTCCGGCAGGCCGACGAGCGCGACGAAGTCCTCGCCCGCGGCGGCGAGCCGGTCCGCCACGCCGGACGGGGACACATGGGCGTGCGCCCGCTCCGTGGCCCTGGCCAGGAGCCCCGCGAGCGCGCCCACGGCCGGCTCTCCGCAGGAGACGACCACGCCGGGGCGTGGCTCCGGGGAGACGGCGGGCAGCGCGCCGAGCTCGCTCGTGCCCGTCAGCCAGCGGGCGGCCCGTTCGATCTCCGGGCCGGCCAGCAAGGGAAAAGGCGCTGTCGCGGACCATTCTTCAGCTGCTTTTTCGAACGCTCCGACATCCTCGTGTATAACGATTCTCGGAGATGCTGGCATGTGAATTCCTTTCGGGAAGTTTCAGGCCTCAGTCTGAGTTCTCGGCACATATATGTCAAGACGGGGAGCAGTAATGAATAACCTCGTAGAAGTGTTTATGAAAACGCGAGAGGCATATTCTGGCAAGCCTGCGGTCAGCGACGACGACCAGGTATTGAGCTATGCGGAGCTGGACCGCCGCTCCAGCGTTCTTGCCGGGCTGCTGGCCGAACGCGGCGTGGTGGCCGAGGACCGGGTGGCCCTCTGCCTGCGACGTTCGGTCGACACCCTCGTCGCCATCTTGGGGGTGCTCAAGGCGGGCGCCGCCTACGTCGCCATCGACCTGCGGTACCCGGATGCCCGGCGCGACCTCATGATCGGGCAGAGCGGCGCCAGGCTAGTCCTCGCCGAGCCGGGCGGACGGCGCAGGTTGTCGCATTTCGGAGAGGCCGTGGTCGAGTGGGAGAGCGGTGCCGCCTCCGAAGCCGTTCCCGCGCCCGCCGTCCGGATCCCGCCGGACGCCGCGGCCTGCGTGCTGTTCACCTCGGGCTCCTCCGGGGTCCCCAAGGCGATCGTGCTGGAGCACCGCAACCTGGTCGCCTTCGCCACGAATAGCGGGCTGCCCCCGCTGCTTCCCGGGGACCGCACCGCCCAGGTCTCCAACATCTCCTTCGACGCCTTCCATTTCGAGACCTGGTGCAGTTTCGCCCACGGGGCCGAGCTGGTCATCGTCCCGTCGATATCCGAAATGCTCAATTCGGACCTGCAGCGCGAGCTGCGCAGGCGGCGAATAAGCGTCATGCTCGCGCCGACCATGGCGCTGAATCATATTGTCCGGGTCGATCGGAACGCATTCTCCCCGTTACGGATCCTGCACACGGGAGGAGATGTCCTCCTGCCCTCCACCTGTCGCGACCTGCTGGCCGGAGAGTTCTCCGGGAGTTTCTTCAACCTCTACGGCCCGTCGGAGACGACCACCGCCTGCACGGCCTATCAGGTGGAGCACGTGGGGCCTGAGGAGGAGACGGTGCCCATCGGGCGGCCTCTGGAAGGGGTGACCGCCTATGTGCTCGACGGGGACAAGCGCCCCGTGCCGCCGGGCGAAGTGGGCGAGCTGCACATCGGGGGCGCCGGCGTCGGCCGCGGCTACCTGGGCCGGCCGGACCTCACCATCGAACGGTTTCTCCCCGATCCCTTCGCCGGGGCCGAGGGCCGGATGTACGCCACCGGCGACCTGGCCCGGCAGCGCGCGGATGGCTTGTTCGAATTCGTCGGCCGTGCCGACGACCAGGTGAAGATCCGCGGTTACCGGGTCGAGCCGGGAGAGGTGGAGCGAGCCCTGAGCCGGCATCCCACGGTCAGGGACGTGGCCGTCCTGCCCGCCGGCGAGGGCGGTGACGTGTGGCTGGCCGCCTTCGTCGTGACGGACGACACCCTGCCCCCGAAGGATCTGCGCGCGTTCGCGGCCAAGGAACTGCCCGACTACATGATCCCCAGCATGATCGTCATGCTGCCGGAGATTCCCGCCAACGATCACGGCAAGCGTGACAGGGACGAGCTGGAGCGGCTCCTTCTGGAACACCGGCGCCGCTGGTCCGAGCACGTCCCGCCGCGCGAGGGGACACAGCGGTATCTGGCGGACGTCTGGGAGAGCCTGCTCGCCGTCGAGCGGATCGGGGCGACCGACGACTTCTTCGAGATCGGCGGTAACTCCCTGCTCGCCTTCCGGGTACGCAGGACGATCCAGCGCGACCTCGGCCTGTCCGTCAGCTTCAAGGAGGTCCTCGACGTCAGCGTGCTGAAAGACCTCGCGGAACTCATCGACGCGTCCCTGGCGAGCGCCGAGCAGGAGGGCCGGTGAACGGGTCAGTGATCGACCTCATGGATCCCGACCAGTTCGTGGCGGGGCGTCACCATGAGATGTTCGCCTGGCTCAGGGCGAACGATCCCGTCCACTGGCACCCGAACGAGGACGCTTCCGGTTTCTGGGCCCTGACCACGTACGAGCACGTGGCCGCCGCGTACAACGACCACGCCACCTTCAGCTCGCAGGGCGGGGCGATGCTCGGCGGATCGTACCGCAACGAGGCGGACACCGCGGCCGGCCGCATGCTGGTGTCCACGGACCCGCCGCGGCACCGGCTGTTACGCCAGCAGATCCATCGGGCATTCGCGCCGGACATCGTCCGCCGGATCGGGGCGAAGGTGGCCGAACTCGTGGAGGCCGCGCTCGCCCGGGCGCGGGCCGAGGGAGGGTGCGACTTCGCCACCGAGATCGCCACCGAGCTCCCCGCGGCCGGGCTGATGGTCATGGTCGGCGCCTCCTACGCGCAGGCACACGAGCTGGTCGGGCTGACGCGGAAGATGATCGGCTTCCGGGACCCGACCTTCGTCGACGTCTCCGACGACGAACGGCTGAGGCTGGCGGAGATCCAGGCGGAGATGTTCGACCTGTTCTCCGACCTCATCCGGGAACGCCGCAGGAATCCGGGAGACGACCTCTTGAGCATCCTGCTCGGTGCGGAGCTCAACGGGCGGCCGTGGCCAGAGGAGGACATCCTCTACAACTGCCTCAACGTGGCCGTCGGCGGCAACGAGACCTCCTCGTACACGGCCTGCGCGGGACTGCTCGCACTCATCGAGAACCCCGGCCAGCAGGCCATGCTGCGCGCCGACCCCGGCCTGGTCGGCGGCGCGGTCGCCGAGATGGTGCGGTGGAGCTCCACCAACACCTACGTGCAGCGGGTGGCGTCACGGGACGTGCTGGTCGGCGGCAAGCTGATCAGCAAGGGCGATTCGGTGACGCTGTGGAACGTCTCAGCGAACCGCGATGAGAAGCAGTTCGCCGATCCCGGCAGCTTCGACATCACCCGCTCGCCCAACCAGCATCTGTCCTACGGGCACGGCATCCACCGCTGCATCGGCGCAACGGTCGCCCAGACCGAGCTCTCCGTCCTGCTCAACCTGCTGATGACCAGCGGGCTGAGCTACTCCCTCGCCGGAGAGATCTCCCGCCTGCGCTCGAACTTCATTCAGGGCATCACCAGGCTGCCCCTCCGGATCGAGGCAACGGAGCAATCATGACATCAGCACTGCCTACCGCGCTGGTCGCCTACGGGCTCGGCTCCGCGAGCCCGGCGGAGATCGTCGACGCCGCCGACGGGTTGTGCGAGGTCGTGTTCGTCGCCGACAGCCGGGACGAGCACACCCGTCTCGTCCTTCCGTTCATGGAGGAGGTGGCGGACGTCCTGGATCTCGCCGAGCTGTCCGGGGACGTCGTCGCCGACCGGGTCGACGGCCGGGTGCACGGTGTCGTCACCTTCAGCGAGTTCATGCTGACGGCGTCGACGGAGCTGGCCGCCCGACTCGGGCTGCCCTTCCACACGCCCGAGACCACCGGTGCGCTCACCGACAAGGTCGAGCAGCGGGCGCTGCTGAACAGCAAGGGAGTCACCTCGCTCCGGCAGGTGGCGGTCGACACGCCGGAGGGGTTCGCGCAGGCCGTGCGGGAGATCGGCTTCCCCGCCGTCATCAAGCCCGCCTGCGGTACGGCCAGCGTCGACGTCTACCTCTGCACCTCCTGGGCGGATCTGGCGGCCATCTCGCCCTCGCCCAGGTCCGGAGGCTGGGTCGTGGAGGAGATGCTGGTCCCCGGCCGCCACCCGGCCACGCCCTGGCTGGGCGACTACTGCTCGGTCGAGAGCGCGGTGAGCCACGGCCGCTGCTGGCACTTCGCGATCATCGAACGGCTTCCGCTGACCCCGCCGCTGCGGGAAAGCGGCTTCCTCGCACCGGACACCCTGCCCGCCGCGTTCCGGTCCCAGGTGCTGGAGCTGGCGGAAGCCGCCATCCACGCGGTCGGCATCACCACCGGCATCACGCACGTCGAGATCAAGTTCACTCCGGATGGCCCTCAGGTCATCGAGGTCAACGGCCGGATGGGTGGCACCACGGGCCGCCTGCTGCGCCGGGCGAGCGACCTCGACCCGTTCCGGCTGGCGCTGGAAATCGCCCTGGACCGGGACATCGCTCCCCGGGACGTGGCCTTCGACAGGTCCGTGATCGCCTTCCGCGTCCTGCCTCCGCCCAGGCAGGTCACCGTACGGGAGGCGCGCACGCCGGCCGACTTCCGTGCGCTCGCCGGGGTCTGGGCGGTGGACGGCGGCGTCCGACGCGGTCAGGTCCTGGACTGGCGGCGTGGCGGGCTGGAGAAGATCTTCACGATCTGGGCCGAGGCCGACGACCCCGCCGCTCTGTCCAAGGTGATCCAGGACCTCCAGAGCGCCGCGGCGGACTGTGTCACGTACGACGGCTGATGCCACCGGGAGAGCTATGAGCACTGTCTTCGACGAACTCGAATCCAATGTCAGGACCTACTGCAGGAAGTTCCCCGCGGTGTTCGTCAGGGCGCGCGGACATACGTTATGGGACCGGGATGGGCGATCGTACATCGACTTCCTCTCCGGAGCCGGAGCGCTCAACTACGGCCACAACCATCCCGCCATGAAGGCGGCGCTCATCGACTACCTGACCGCCGACGGCCCCGTCCACGCGTTGGACCTGCACACCGAGGCCAAGGCGAAGTTCCTGGACCGGCTGGACCGCATTGTCCTGCGGCCGCGCGGACTGGCCTACCGGGTCCAGTTCACCGGGCCCACCGGCGCCAACGCGGTGGAGGCCGCGCTGAAGGTCGCCCGCCGCGCGACCGGACGCACCAACGTCATCGCCTTCACCAACGGCTTCCACGGCCTGTCTCTCGGCGCGCTGGCCGTGTCGGGGAACCTGGCCAGGCGCAGCGCGTCCGGCGTCACCCTGGGCGACGTCACCCGCGTGCCCTACGACGGCTACCTGGGTCAGGGCGTCGACACGCTCGACTACCTCGAACGACTGCTTGACGACGCGGGCAGCGGCGTCGACGCCCCCGCGGCGATCATCCTCGAGACCGTCCAGGGCGAGGGCGGGCTGGCCGCCGCCGGCCCGGCCTGGTTGCGGCGGCTGGAGAGCGCGGCCCGCCGGCGGGGGATCGTCCTGATCGTCGATGACATCCAGGCCGGTTGCGGGCGTACGGGGTCCTTCTTCAGCTTCGAGGAGGCGGGACTCACCCCCGACATCGTCTGCCTGGCCAAGTCGATCAGCGGCTTCGGGCTGCCGATGGCACTCACCTTGATCCGGCCCGAGCTGGACGTGCTCCGGCCCGGCGAGCACGCAGGCACCTTCCGAGGGCACAATCTCGCTTTCGTCACCGCGGCGGTCGCCCTCGACCTGTGGTCGTCACCGCAATTCACCGCCGATCTCGGCAAGAAATGTCTGCTGCTGGATGAACGCGTGCGCTCGCTCACCGCGGCGGGCGCCACGGAGCGCGGCCGCGGAATGCTCCGAGGCCTGTTCTTTTCCGAACCCTCCGTGGCCGCCCGGATATCGCGGGCCGCTTTCGAGAAGGGGCTGCTGCTGGAGACCTCCAGCGCGACGGGCCAGGTGCTGAAGATAATGCCGCCGCTGACGATCGAGGACAGCGTCCTGCACGATGGCATGGATATTCTCGCGGACACCATTCAGGAGGTAATCCATGAGAAATCAGGATAATGCGTTGACGGAGAGCGGGATCGACCTGGACGCGTTGCGCCGCATATCGGCGGCCTGGCCGCGGCGGGCGACCATCAGGAGCCACATGGAGTCGCTGGCCGAGCCCCCGGATCCGCACGATCCCGCGGTGCCGGACTACCCGGAGAAATTCCTGCCGTTCGCCGAACACCCGGACTTCTTGGCCGCCTCGTCCGACCAGCGGCAGCTCGTGCTCACCTACGCCTGGTTGCTGTACAACGCCCGCGTCATCACCGCGGAGGAGCAGATAGCCAATCCCACCTTCGCGATGATCGTGCACGGGGTGTTCCCGGGAAGTGAGCGCATCGAGATCAAGCAGGCCGTGCAGCAGGCCCACGTGGACGAGACCTGGCACACCTACATGCACATGATGGCGATGCACCGCTCGCGCGAGGTGCGCGGGATCACCTCGGAGCCGGCGCTGCCGCACGCGGTGACCTACCGGGAGTTGGTGTCCGAGCAGGAGGAGACTGGCGACCGCCGGCAACGGGACCTGCTGAGCCTGGCCTGGACCACGGTGACCGAGGTGAGCGTGAACGCCTATCTGGAACTGCTCTCCCGGGACGAGACGATCCAGCCGATGCACTCCCTGGTGCCGAGGCTGCACGCGCGTGACGAGACGGCGCACGGGTCGGTGATGGCGGAGGTCGTCAGGGAGCTGTACGCCAACATGAGCCGGTCGGAGCGGGAGACGTTCGCGCGGGCGCTGCCGAGGGCGGTGCGGGCGTTCGGCATGCACGATTTCGCGGCGTGGCCGGGAATTCTGCGCCACGCCGGGATAGCCAAAGCAACGGACATCGTGGAGGACTGCAGACGTGCCATCGGAAACAATTTGTTGGTGCGCGACTTTTCCGCGGTCGAGCGCATGGTCCGGGAAATGGATATAGACCCGGAGCTCGTCATGGCCGGCGGATGACGCGATGGACACAAAAGTCGGCAAACCCCGTGCGGTGGTCTGCACCATCGCCTCCGACGCGCACACCTGGAATCTCATGTTTCTGCAGCTGCTGCTCGAGGATCACGGATTCGCGGTGCACAACCTGGGCTCCTGCGTGCCGGTCGTGGAAGTGGTCGACTGCTGCCTCAGGGAACGGCCGCACCTGCTCGTGCTGAGCACCGTCAACGGTCACGGGCTCATCGAGGCGCCGGGCTTCATCCAGGCGGTGCGGAACCGCACCGAACTGCGGAGCCTGCCGGTCGTTGTCGGCGGCAAGCTGAATGTCGACGGCGCGGTCCCGGACGACGACGTGCGCAACCTGTTGCGCCTCGGGTTCGACGCCGTTTTCGCTTCCGCGGCCGCCGCGGAGGAGTTTCCTCGATTTCTCGCGCATGTCGGCCAGGCCGCCGCTGCCAACTGATGTGTGGGAGGAGAAATGACAGAGCTCGGATTCTTCGGCGGGCGGGTGGCGCGGCACGACGGGCTGGTGACGCAGACCCGGATGGGGTTCTCCGATCCGTGGCGGATGCTGGAGGGGCTGCGGGCGGTCAGGAACGCGGGGGCCGGGACGGTCGGCACGATCACGCTCGACAGCTTCACCAGGACGGGCAACCTCGACCGCGCTCGTGAGGAGCTGCTGCGCGGCACCCCGCTGAACGGCTACCCGCTGCTGGCGCACGGGGCGGCCAGGACGCGGGAGCTGATAGGGGCGTTCGATCAGAGCCGCTTCCCCATCCAGATCAGGCACGGTTCGCCACGGCCGTACATGATCTTCCGGGAGATGCTCGCGGCGGGGATCACCGCGACGGAGGGCGGACCGGTCTCGTACTGCCTGCCCTACAGTAGGGAGCCGCTGGCGGCGGCGGTCACCGAATGGGCTCGCTCCTGCGAGCTCTTGTCGGAGTACCGGGGGCCGGGGGCGCCCGTGCACCTGGAGTCGTTCAGCGGGTGCATGCTCGGCCAGTTGTGCCCGCCGGGGCTGCTGGTGGCGCTGAACATCCTGGAAGGACTCTTCTTCCTCGAACATGGGCTGAGGAGCATCTCGCTCAGCTACGCCCAGCAGACCAATCACCGGCAGGACTTCGGAGCCATCACGGCGCTGCGCAGGCTGGCCCGCGAGCGGCTCGCCGGGGCCGACTGGCACATCACCATCTACACCTTCATGGGGGTCTTCCCGGAGAGCGCGCTGGGCGCCCGATCCCTGATCGAGGAGAGCGCCCGGCTCGCGGCGAGCACCGGGAGCGAGCGGCTGATCGTCAAGACCGTCGCCGAGGCCTTCCGCATCCCCACGATCGCGGAGAACGTGCAGGCGCTGAGGTGGGCCACCGCCGCGGCCGCCGGGGCGGAGCCCGATGACGACGACGATGCCGCCGAAGCCGTCTATCGCGAGGCCGGCACGCTCATCGATGCCGTGCTCGACCAGCACGCCAACATCGGGCAGGCCCTGATCGGCGCTTTCCGCAAAGGGCTGCTCGACGTGCCCTACTGCCTGCACCCGGACAACGCCAACCAAGCTCGGACGACCATCGACTCCGCGGGCCGGCTCCAGTGGGCCTCGACGGGACGCATGCCCATCGCGACGGGACGCGCCGGCGCCGAGCCCAGGGTCTCCGCCGCCGACCTGCTCACCATGCTCGACTACCACCGGCGCCGCTTCGACGGTTCTCACGTCCAGGAGAAAGGCCACCACCATGACGATGACCGAATCGCACCGGCCGGACACGGGTCTGGTCAGCTTGACGCTTGCCGATGACGTCCGCGACGACCTTCAGCAACTGTTGCTCCACCTGCCCGACCCGGCGCGGGACGTCGACGACGCCATGACGCGAACCCACCAGATCTTCGCCCGGCTCCCGCTGGCGGTGCTGCGGGAGATCCTTGACTTCGGCCGCCATGTCGACACGCCGGCCGTGATGATGGTCAGCAACCTGCCGACGGACCCCGAACTGCCGCCCACACCGACCGACGGCGGGTCCTGTGCCGGCAAACCGACGTTCGTGGCCGAAGGCGTGCTGCTGGGACTGTCAGGGCTGTTGGGCGAGCCGGTCGGCTTCGTGACGGAGAAGGACGGCCGGATCGTCCATGACATCACCCCCACCGCTGCCGGCGCCGCCACGCAGACGAGCCAGGGATCGAAGGTGTTCCTCAACTTCCACAACGACATCGTGCACGACCCGGGCGGTCGCTACGACATCACCAATCCGGACTTCCTCGTCCTCAACTGCCTGCGCTCGGACCCCCACGAGGAGGCCGAGACGTGGTACGCCGACGGCCGCGACATCCTGCGCGTGCTCGACGAGGACGTGATCGAGGTCCTGCGCTCGCCGCTGTTCCAGCTCAACGCGCCCGGCGGCTACGTACGCATGTTCGCGGCAGGCAAGGAGGTCTATTCCGACCCCATCGCGATCGTGTCGGGGCCCGATCACTCGCCCGAGATCGCCGTCGCGGCCAACGGCGTACGCTGCCTGTCATCGGCGGCGTCGGAGGCGTTCGACCGGCTCCAGGCCGCCTGCCGTCACCCTGACGTGGCCCGTGTCGTGCGGCTCGCCCCAGGGCAGGCGCTGCTCGTCAACAACCGCAAAGGGCTGCACGCCCGGACACAGTTCACGGCCCGCTACGACGGGCGGGACCGCTGGTTGCAGCGCACCTACATCCGCAGGAGCCTGTGGAACATCCGCGGGCGCGCGGCCGAGGGGAGCCGCCGTGTCCACCTCTGACGTACGGCGGGTGGCCTTTCTCCGCTCGGTGGAGATCCAGCGCGCCGCCCCTCACATCCAGGAGCTGCGCGAGGACCTCCATGCGGCCGGGATCGAGGCGAGATTGTTCTTCACCGACGGCGACTGCGGTCCCGGCGACTTCCCTGGCACGTCGGAAAGGCTGCCCGCAGATGCGAGCGTCGCGGAGATCGCGGCGAGCATTAGGCGCTGGGGTGCCGACGGGTTCGTCTCGATCTCGCTGCGGGACGAGAACGCCATGCGCGACGCCCTGGTCGCGGCGGAACTGGCCCGCGACGGCATCCGCGGCGTCATGCACGGGGTGGACACCACCTTCCTGCTGGCCAACAAGAGCGAGACCAAGGCGCTCCTGCGCCGCGGTGGTTTCGCCGTGCCGGGCGACGTCGCGGTGGACGGCGACATCCTCGGCGGCCGCGTCCTCCCCATACCGGGCTACCGAGACTTCCTCCGGCGCAAGGCGGACGACATCGGCTATCCCCTGCTCGCCAAGCCCCTGTGGGACAGCTTCGGCAACGGGATCCGGTATCTGGAGAACGCCGAGGCCCTGGACGAACACCTCAGCGCTCCTGCGGACGGCAACATGCTGCTGGAACGCTGTCTGGACGGCGAACTGTGCTCGGTCGAGATCGTCGGTCGGAACGGTGACTACCACATCCAGCCCATCATCTGGAAGGGCCCCACGGGGGGCGCTCCCTCGTTCCTGTTCGGAAACGTGCGGTACGCCGCTCCGCGTCCGGAGGCGGACGAGCTCTTCGAGGCCGACGCCCGCCGCCTCGTGCGCCTCTGCGACGAACTGGACGTCAACGGCGCGGTCGAAGCCGAGATGATCTACAAGGACGGTGTCTTCCACCTGATAGAGATCAACCCGCGAGTCAGCGGGACGACGTTGCTGTCCAGCGCGGCGTCCGGGTGCAACACCTACTCCTGCCTGCTCCGCCTGCTGCTCGGCACCTGGCCGGGGCCGCGTCCCGAGCCCCTGCGCAGCGTGCGGCGGGCCTTCGAGTTCCCCGTCCGCACGGTCACGGAGTCCCTGCT
Source organism: Nonomuraea sp. SYSU D8015 (assembly GCF_008065375.1). GTDB lineage: Bacteria > Actinomycetota > Actinomycetes > Streptosporangiales > Streptosporangiaceae > Nonomuraea. Next base: position 492,084 of record NZ_VJYI01000002.1, on the reverse strand, counting down.
GCGAGACGCCGATGCCATGGTGGACGTGGTCAGGGCGGGTGCCCTGCGGATCGACGGCCGGGACTACGGCGGGAACATGGTGCTGTCCTGTGAGTTCGGCGAGGAGCCCGCCTTCGAGAAGGCGCTGGATGAGCTGAATTCCCGCCATCGCTTCGTCGATCCGCGGATCCTCGCCGGCATCAAGGAGGTCTTGGCCGGTGGCCCCGCCAGGTGAGAGGCCGGGCCCCCGGGGGTCGGCCTCAGATCGTGTAGCCGAGCGCGCGCAGCTGGTCGCGGATCTCCGCGCGCACCGGGACGTCGACCGACGGCTGCCGCGCCCGGCCGTAGTCCTCCAGCATGGCGAGCAGTTCCGCCGGGTCGCCGTCGTCGGGGTGCGGCACCAGCCGGTCGTCGAACCGCTCCAGCACGGTGACGTCGATCGGCTCGATGCCGTCGAAGTTCTGGCGATACCGGCCAAGCCGGCGGATGATCCGCCGGTCGCCCAGGTGGGCGCTCTGCCCAACCAGGACATGGCGCAGCGGCCCCTGACTCTCCCCGCGGAACTGCCGCTTCTGATACTCCACGAACTCCTTGGTGTCCGACGTGTACGCCTCGGAGACCGCGGGCAGATGGCCGGGCACCTCGGCCTGGCCGCGGACCACCGCGGCCAGGGACGTCCCGTCGAAGACCCCGGTATGAGGAGTGGGGATGCCGGCGAGCTCCATCACGGTGGGCGCGATGTCGACGGTGCGGATGCGCTGCGGGTGCAGCGCGGGCTCGACGTCGTCCCCCACCACGATGAGCGGGACCCGGAGCACGCCCTCGGACATCGAGTTGAAGTGACCGTAGGTCATCTCGTCGAACTCGTGGCCGTGGTCGGCGAAGACGACCAGGAGCATGCGCTTGCCGGTGCGCGTCATCCGCTCGGTCAGCCGGGCGAGGAAAGGCTCCAGCCGCGACCGGAGAAAGTGTTCCACCCCGTCCAGATAGATTTGGAACAATTCGTCATACCGGCCGCTGAAGTAGAGGTGGTTGACAGCCTGCTTGTAACGCAGTAACAGATCGGTGTCCTCGTCGTCGCGGAAGCTCTCGATCAATTGATCGGTGAGCGGCGGAACGTCGGGGGGCAACTTCGCCTCGAGTTCCGCCACCTTGGCCCGATAGTCCTCCCCGCCGAACCTGAGATTGTGGAAGCCGTAGGGGAGGTGCACGCCGCCGAAATGCGCGCATGCCACCGTGGAGTCGGCGGCCGCGACCGCGTCGATGAACTCGTCGTCCTGTTCCATAAGATAGAGGTCGATATCCCGGGTGAATCCCAGCTCCCGGCCCAGGATTATCGGGAAATCGACCTTCATGAACGTGCGCCGTCCGGCGCGCTTCCCGTAGGTGAAGACCGAGGAACTGCGGAGCCGCCCGTTGTAGAATTCGTGCACCCCGTTCCGAAGGGGATACTGGCCGGTGAAGATTGCCCCGTGGGCCGCGGCGGTGTAGGGGGCGGCGCTGATCGTGTTCGGGAAGAAGGCGCCCTGAGCTGCGAGATCGTCCAGCACAGCGGTTTTCGGCGCGGTCGATTGCGGATATTTACCTGGCCAGAGTTTATACGGATTGGCGGAGATGACGTCGCTGCGAAGCGTGTCAATCGATACCAGGACGACGTGGTCATACATCGGCTTTCTCTCCTTTGGTGACCCCGTTCCGCGAACGACGGCACCGTCCGTGGTGCCCGCCGTCATTCGCCTCATGCTACGTATGGCGTTCGTCAATTGCCAGGCCCGGCCCGCCGGTCCGTCCACCGTCACGGGACGTCATGGAATATTACTCGAAGTCATTCGCGATGCGACCCTTGAGAAGCCGGCGGTCTTAATGTACGTTGAGCGAAATTTGTGCTGATAGGCAATCGGCGGAGGAATCGACTCGGGCGGCCAAGTCTGTGATGGAGGCGTAGTGAATCTTGTTCTCATTTCCCTCGACACCCTTCGAGCTGACGTCGCTTACTCAGGGCGTTTTCCTGCGATCGAACGACTTCGCGGGGAAGGCGCGACATTCACCCAGGCCGTTTCCCCCTCGCCGTTGACGCCGGTGAGCCACGCGACCGTCCTGACCGGACTGCAGCCACCGCGCCACGGCATCCGTCATCTGTTCAAAGAACAGTTGAATCCCGAGGTTCAGACCCTGGCGATGCTGTTGTCGCGCCAGGGGTACGCCACCGGTGCCGTCGTCTCCTGCCCCGGCATGAACGCCTGGTACGGCCACTCCCGGGGCTTCGATCACTACGACGACTGGATTCCGCCGCTCGCCGACGGCCGCGACGCGCTGCAGGTCGTCGACGTCGAGCTCCGCGGCACCGCGCTCAAGCGCGCCCCCCTGGTGACAGAGCGGGCCCTGGCCTGGGCGCGGACCGTGGACCGGCCGATGTTCCTCTTCGCGCACTACTTCGACGCCCACTGGCCCTACGAGGCGCCCGAGGACGTGGGCGTCCCGGTGGACAATCCGTACGAGGGCGAAGCGGCCTACATGGACCGGAGCCTCGGCCACCTGCTGGACGGCCTCGACCTGGAGGACACCCTGGTCGTCTGCTTCTCCGATCACGGCGAGGACCTCGGCGGCTGGTACGACAACGACCACGCGGGCGAGCGCGGCCACCCGGAGGAGAAGGGCCACGGCGCACTGCTCTTCGACGCCACCCAGCTCGTCCCGCTGATCATCCGTCCCCCCGGCGGCGAGAGCGCGGGCCGGGTGATCGACGCACAGGTGCGGCTGGCCGACGTGATGCCCACCATCCTGGAGTTCCTCGGTGTGCCCGCGCCCGACACCGACGGCGTCTCCCTCGTCGAGCACCTGCGGAACGGCGGCCCGGACCTGCCGGCCTACTGCGAGACCTACTACCGGGAGGAACTGGCCGCCTCTGACCCCGCCTGGAGCCATCTCGGTGCCCTCACCGCCGTACGCCAGCCGGACAGGAAGGTGATCTGGGAGAAGGACAGGGAGCACGTCTGGGTGTACGACCTCGTCCACGACGCGCTCGAGCAGAACCCGTTCGAGCTCGTCAAGGAGGAGAAGCATCCGTGAGCGAGCTGAGCAGGAGCCTGTTTGAGGGGATGCGGGAGGCCTTCGTGGCCGAGTCCATGACGGCACAGCGCTACGCCTACTTCGCGCAGATCGCGGAGATCGAGGGCCATCTCGAGGTGTCCAAGCTCCTGGGCGAGCTCGCCGAGAGCGTCGCGTGCGCCGCCCACGGGCACCTCGACTTCCTCCAGTACGTCGCCGATCCCGCGACGGACCAGCCGATAGGCGAGACCCACCTGAACCTCGCCTCGTCGATCACGGGCGGGCTCCAGGAGGCCGACGAGCTCTACCCCAGACTGGCGGCCATCGCCCACAGCGAGGGCTTCGCGGACGTCGCGAGCTGGCTGGAAACGCTGTGCGCGCTGAAGAAGACGCACGTGACGAAGCTCAATCAGGCACTGGCGGCCATGGAGGAACGCATGGGGCAGGTGGGATGAACACCGAGGGAGAAGTTCTCGCCGAACCGTACGACGAGACGTCGATCGTCGTCTTCACCGGACTCGAGGCCGTGCGGCGGAACCCGTCGATGTACGTCGGCTCCACCGGCGTGGAGGGACTTCACCACCTGGTGTTCGAGCTCATCGACAACGCCGTGGACGAGGCGGAGGTCGGTTACTGCCAGGAGATCTCAGTGGTCCTAGGAGCCGACGGCTCCTGCTCCGTCCGCGACGACGGACGAGGCATCCCGGTCGGCCTCCACCCGGAGCTGAAGCGGCCCGCCTGCGAGGTCGTGCTGACCACGCTGCACTCCGGCGGCAAGTTCGAGGGCGACTCGTACGCGACCTCCGCCGGCCTGCACGGCGTGGGCCTGGCCTGTGTGAACGCCTTGGCGGAGCTCCTCCGGCTGAACGTGTGGCGCGACGGCGCGGAGCACGAGCTGAGGTTCTCCCGAGGCGTGGCGCTGGGCGAGCTGGAGCGGCTCGGGCCCTCTGACCGGCGCGGCACGCAGGTCACCTTCCTCCCCGACGCCGGGATCTTCGAAGATCGCGCCTTCTCCGCCGAGATCATCCTTGATCGGCTGGAGGAGGTCGCCTTCCTGCATCCGCGCCTCACCGTCGAGTTCACCGACGAGCGAGACGGCAGGCACGTCGTCCTCAGCTACCAGACGGGCGTACGCGGCTTCCTCGAACACCGCAACCGCGACGCCGTGCTGGTGCACCCCGAGCCGATCGTCGTGAGCCGGCGCCAGGACTCCTTCTCCCTCGACGTCGCCTTCCACTGGACCGAGGGGTACGCGGAGGAGATCCGGAGCTTCGTCAACAGCGTACGCACCGAGCAGGGCTCGCACGTCGACGGGCTCCGAGCGGCCCTCGCCGCCGCCATCAACCGGTACGCGGTCGCCCACGGCCTGGTCGAGAAGACCGGCGGCGGGGAGAAGATCACGGCGGTCGACGTCCTGGAGGGCCTGACCGCCGTCATCGCGCTCAAGATGGAGAACGCGCGATACGACGGCCAGACGAAGAAGCGCCTGCAGAGTCCCGAGGCGGAGCGTTTCGTCCGCACGGCCGTCGAACAGTCGCTCCTCGATCTCCTGGAGGCCGACGAGGACCTCGGCCGGCGGGTGGTCGGGCGCGCTCTCGACGCCACGCGCGCCCGCCTGGCCGCGCGGCTCGCCAGCCGTACGGCGCGCTACCAGCAACGCGAACTGAAGATCGACTACAAGGTCTACCAGCGCCAGTTCGGCATCCGCTCGCGCAACTGGCACGACTCCTGCTCCTGGCTCACGGACGAAGGGCTGCTCACCCGGCACGCGGAGCTGTGCGCCGTGCCGGAGAACGCCAGGATGCTCGACGTCTGCTGCGGCAGCGGCGTGGTCGGGAACGCGTTCAAGGGCAAGGTCGGCGAGAGCGTGGGCCTGGATATCACCCCCGAGATGGTCCGGCTGGCGTCGGAACGCTTGGACGTCGTCCACCAGGGCACGGTCTATGACCTCCCCTTCGAGGACGCGAGCTTCGACCTCGTCGTCAACCGCGAGGTGCTGCACCTGCTGCCGATGCCGGAGAAGCCGATCTCGGAGATCTTCCGGGTGCTGCGCCCGGGCGGGCAGTTCATCGTGGGTCAGATCGTGCCGTACGCGGACGAGGACGCCTTCTGGATGTTCCGCATCTTCAAGAAGAAGCAGCCGCTGCTCTACCAGATGTTCCGTGAGGAAGACTTCCGCGGGCTGCTCCTCGGCGGCGGGTTCACCGACCTGAAGATGGAGGAGTACTTCCTCTGGGAGTCGATCGACCGCTGGATCGACACGCACGAGACCACCCCGGCGCGGCGCCAGGAGATCTACCGCCTTTACTACGACGCCCCCCGGGAAGTGCGTGCGGTGCATCCGTTCGAGGTGCTGCCGAACGGGTCCGTGCGGGACCTGTGGCGGTGGTGCGTGTACTCCGTCAGAAAGCCTGCGTACTGATGGCAGGCTCCCCCCTGCTCCAAGGGTCGCAAATCCTCTCGGAGCGCCTGGAGACGCTGCGGCACCTGCGGGGTCCGGCCGTCGAGGACTTCACCGGCCGGGTTCGGGAGGTCGTCATTCTGGCCTCCAGTTCGCGCGGAGGGTCCAGTATGCTGGCCGAGCTTCTCCGCAGGTCCCCGGATCTGCTCCATCTCCGCGCCGAGATCAACCCGTTCCTCCGGCTGGTCGACCTCACGTACCCGGACAGCGCGGACTCCGACCGCCTCGACGCCTGGCACCTGGACAGGCTGGACGCGCGCTCGCGCCGCATTCTCGACGTGGAGCTCGCGCTCGATGCCGGGCGGAGCGCCTCCCTGGTCGCCGACGACGACCACTATTTGCTGGACAGCGCGTGGCGGTTCGCCATCCAGTGGCCCGCAATCGACTTCCACCTGGCCGACTGGCTCGCGGAGGGCCGCCGCGTGCTCGCCAGACTGCGCGAGGAAGGCGGATGGGCGCCGGGGGAGCTGCGTGACCCGGCCCGCTTCCAGCTCGCGCTGTCGCGAGCCTTCGACGCCAACCCCTGGTACTACGACATGCCTCGATCCCTCCTCCACGATGAGGTCCCGGAGCTCGGCCGGCACGGGGCACCCGGCGACGTCCTGGTGGAGGAGCCGCCGTTCGTGCTCACCCAGGTCTGGCAGAGGGCGACCGAGGTGGAGATCGAGACGAAACCCCTGGTGATCAAGACGCCGAGCAACGCATACAGGTTGCCGTTTCTGCGGGCGCTCTTCCCCCGGGCGCGATTGCGGGTGATCCACCTCACCCGGAATCCGGCGGCCTCCATCAACGGGCTGCTCGATGGCTGGCACTACCACGGCTTCCACGCCCACAGGATGGTCGATCCGCTGGACATCGAGGGCTACCACGACCGGTGGTGGTGGAAGTTCGACCTGCCGCCCGGATGGCAGGAACTGCGGAAGGCGCCGCTCGCCGAGGTCTGCGCATTCCAGTGGCGCTCCGCGCACCAGGCGATACTCGACGACTTGGAGGAAGGAGGGCTCGACTCACTGCGGATGCGGTTCGAAGACCTTGTCACGAGCGCGGAGAGCAGGGTCGCCTGCCTGGCGCGGCTGACCGAGTGGCTCGGCGTTCCCTTCGACGGCCCTCTGCTGACCGCCGCGTGGGAGGGCATCGACTCCGTCGTCGCCACGGCGCCACCGGCGCCGGGCCGCTGGCGGACACGGTGGGACACGATCAAAAGCGCTCTCGACGACGCCACTCGTGCCACCGCGACGAGGATGGGGTATGAGTCCGAAGACGACTGGCTCTGAGCTTCCGAGCACTTTCGGCGGCCCAGGGTGGTCGCAGCGCGCAGGCTCCCACGCCGAGGAGGTCGCCGCCGGGCAATTGTGGACGACCTGCGGATACCGATCGGAAACGGCTCCGCTGCGCGCCGTCCTGCTCGCCTGGCCGCCCGACAGCTTCGCCGAGATCACCCGCTACGAAGAGCAGCTCATGGTCGGCCCCGTCGACCTGGCGGCGATGCGGGCGCAGACCGAGACGATCGCGGAGACGTGCCGGCGCAACGGCGTCGAGGTGCATCTCACGCGTCCGGCGGCCTCGCCCAACGTGGTCTTCATGCGCGACCTGTTCTTCATGACTCCGGAAGGCGCGTTGATCGCCCGCACCGCCTCGCAGCAGCGCGCCGGCGAGGAGCGCCACGCCGCCGCGGCTCTCGCTCAGGCCGGCTACCCGATCCTGAGAACGGTCGCCGGCACGGCCACGTTCGAAGGCGCGGACGCGCTGTGGATCGACGAGACGACGGTGCTGGTCGGCACCGGATTCCGCACGAACGCCGGCGGGGCACAGGCCGTACGCGAGGTGCTGGCCCCGCAGGGGGTACGCGTGCTGACGACGCCGCTTCGGCCAGGTGTCCAGCACCTGCTCGGTACGGTCATGTTCGTCGACGAGCGGTTGGCGGCGGTGCACGCGGCCGCCTGTGGTCCCGAACTGCGCGCGCTGCTGCGTGAGCACGGTCATGAACTGATCGAGGTGCCGGCGGACGACGAGCTGCTGGTCGCCAGGGGTATGAATATGCTTGTGCTCGGGCCCCGGCGACTGATCATGCCCAGCCGCGCCCCCGCCATCAGGCGGCGGCTCGAAGCCGCCGGTGTTGAGGTCCAGGAGTTGGAGATCGGCGAGTATGTGCGGGCGGCCGGTGGGCTGGCCTGCCTGACGGGAATTCTTCGCCGCGGGTGACCATAGGCTGCCGATCAGTTAGACGTCGGCGTTCGCGCCTGCCGCCGCCAGATCGGAGAACGGCAACGGAGCCGCCTGAATCGCGCGATCTTGCAGCCCGTCCAGCACCCTGACATGAAACGGCGGGGACCTCCACATCCACGACCAGCCGCGCGTGCCCGGGGGCCAGGGAGAAGGCGAAGAAGGAGCAGCAACACGTCTCCTGGGCGGTCAGGTCCCTCACGGTCTCCTCCACCTGCGAACCGCCTTCCAACGTGAGCCGCAGATGCCTCGGCCCCACGCGCTCCAGTCCACGCAGCGCCGTCACGAACGGCTCGTCGAACTCGTCGCCTGTAGCTCGACGGTAACCCTGTACCTCGGTACAGGATGCAACCCCTCAATGCAGCCTCCGGCGGGGCCTCAGGGCTCCGGAATGACAAGCTCGACTGGCCTCGTTGCTGTACAACGCTGCTGTACGGCCACGAAAAAGGCCCTCCGGGATCATCCCAGAGGGCCTTTGAGCTGGAGCGCGGCCGAGAGGACTCGAACCCCTAACCTTCTGATCCGTAGTCAGATGCTCTATCCATTGAGCTACGGCCGCTCGCTGCGTAAGCAAGCATAGCGGGTTCTGAGAGTGACTCGAACCAGTTAACGCAATCGTGGGCCCGTCCGGCCCCCGAAACCAGGGGTGGGGATACATCGAAGGGTGTATCCACAGGCGGGTCGCTCGCAGGAGGGCGGCGGGGGGTTCGGGGTGGTGGGATGGAGGGATGAAGCGGGCGGCGTTGGGGGCCGGGGTGGCCTTTGCGGTGGGTGTGGTGTTGATCGCGGGGCGCGCCCATCTCGAGCGGGAAGTGCCTGCGTGGGTGCTGGTCGTGCCGTTGGCGATCGCCTGTGCGGGGGTGGTGGTGCGGCAGCGGGCGCCGCTGGTCTCGCTGGGGCTCGGGGTGGTCGCGGTCACCGTCGACGGGTTCGTGGGGCCGTCGCTCGGCACCGTGCTCGTGTTCACCGACAATCTGTACGCCGCGGCGCTCTATGGGCCGGCCGGGTTCGCGCGGGTGCTGCTTGGGGTGACCAGTGTGCTGGCGGTCGCGGGTGGGGCCATAGCCGGGTTCATCGCGGAGGATTGGCGGATGCTGGCGGTCATGGGGGTGCAGGCGGGGCTGGTGCTGGTCACGCCGGTTACGACGGCGCTGGTGCTGCGGGAGCAGCGGGATCGGGCGGCGGTCGAGCGGGCGCGGGCCGAGCAGGTGGCGCATCTGGCGGAGCTGGATCGGCAGGCGGCCATCGCCGCCGAGCGGACGCGGATGGCTCGCGAGCTGCATGACATGATCGCCAATCACTTCAGCGCCATCGCCATCCAGTCCACGGCCGCGCTCTCTCGTAAGGATCTCGATCCGGGGACCGTACGGAAGGTCATGGAGTCCGTGCGGGAGAACAGCGTGAAGGGGATGGCGGAGATGCGATCCATGATCGGGCTGTTGCGTCAGGAAGGGGACGACGCCGAGGTGGAGGCCACCCGGCCGCGGCTGGCCGATGCGGAGACGCTGGTGGCGAGGGTCAGGCGGGCCGGGCTCGGCGTCGAGTCGCGGATTGAGGGAGAGCGGCGCGAGGTGCCGGCCTCCGTCGACCTCGCGGGGTATCGGATTCTGCAGGAGGCGCTGACCAACGCGCTCAAGCATGGGGACTCGCCGGTGGAGGTGGTGGTCGCGTACGAGGCCGGGCGGGTGGTGATCACCGTGGACAACGCTCTGGGCGGGAATGGGGCGCGGTTGCCCGGGGCCGGAGCGGGGCTGATCGGCATGCGGGAGCGGGCCTCTCTGGTCGGCGGTTCCTTCGAGGCCGGCGTCGTGGCCGCCCCCTCAGCCGAGTCTGATACGTCGCCGGGAAGGCACTGGGAAGATCGGTGGCGGGTGATGGCCATGCTCCCTACCTCCGATGAGCAGAGCGGTTCGGCGTTCACGTCCGCGGCCGCCGGTACGGCTGCTTCTGAGTGATGAGAGGTTTGGAGGCGGGGCGGTGACCATCAGGGTGTTGGTGGCTGACGATCATGCGGCGGTCAGGGCCGGGATCGCGTTGATCCTCGACGGTGTGGCGGACATCGAGGTCGTCGGGGAGGCGGGTGACGGGGAGCAGGCCGTGGCCATGGCGCGGGAGCTGCGGCCCGACGTGGTGTTGATGGACGTACGCATGCCGCGCCTCGACGGCATCTCGGCCACCAGGGAGTTGGCGGGGGTCTGCGACGTGCTGATCCTGACGACGTTCGACGTCGACGAGTACGTCTTCGGCGCCCTCCGGGCCGGCGCGGCGGGTTTCCTGCTGAAGAACACCGAGGCCGACTCGCTGGTGGAGGCGGTACGCCTGGTGGCGCGCGGAGACGGCCTGATCTCGCCGAGTGTCACGCGGAAGCTGATCGCGGCCTTCGCCCAGCAGGCGACCGCCTCGTCGCGCAGGGAGCCGGCGGCCGATCCGGAGAGCCTGACGCCTCGGGAGCGGGAAGTGCTGGCCTGCATCGGGCGAGGCCTGTCGAACGCCGAGATCGCCAAGGAGCTGGACATGGCGGAGGCCACCACGAAGACGCATGTCAGCCGCGTACTCAACAAGCTGGGACTGAAGAGCCGCGTGCAGGCGGCGATTTACTACTCAGAGGGCACTTAGCGCCGTAATGTGTGCGGCGTGAGCATGCCGCCGCCCTCGTCGCCGCCTCCGCCATCCGAGCCGCCGCGCAACACGGGGGTGATAGTGGGGCTGGCGTTCGCCGGGGTCTTCACCTACGCCGTCGTCAACGTGATCGTCGGTGTCGTCGCGCTGAACCTCGAGTCGACGGTGGCGCTGGGGGTGGCGGCCGGGCTGCTGGCGCTGGTGGGCATCGGCGTGGGGCTGGTGTTGGTGCTGCTGCGGAAATCCTGGTCGATCGGGCTCGGGCTGGGGCTGATGATCGGTTGGTCGCTCACGTCGATCATCAGCGCCGGCTGGTGCACGGGGCTCAATCCGGGGTTGTACTCGTGAACATGCCGCCACCGCCCCCTCCCGATGGCCCGCCCCCTCCCGATGGCCCGCCCCCTCCCGATGGCCCGCCCCCGCCGGACGGTCCGCATCCCTACGGGCACGGGCATGGATACGGGTACGGGTATGGGTCTGGACAGGGGTACGGACACGGTTACATGCCACCGCCGCCACCACCCCCGTCCGGCGCCGGGTCCGCAGGACTGCTCATCGGGCTCATGTTCGTCGGCCTCATCGTCTACAGCGTCCTCAACACCGTCATCTTCTTCTTCATCCTCTTCGCCTCCATGGGCGCCGAAAGCGCCGGCAACATCTACGTGGCGGCGGGTACGACAGTGCTCGCCCTCATCGGCCTAGGTGTCGGCGGCGGCCTGCTGTTCATGCGACGCCCCTGGACCAAGGGTCTGGGACTCGGGCTCATGATCGGCTGGGCGCTGTGGTCGATCCTGTCCGCCGGCATCTGCACCGGCCTGAACCCGGAACTGTACGCCTGACATGCTCCCCCTCCACGAGATCTTCGTCGGCCTGGGCGTCTTCGTGGCCTCCGTCGTCTTCGTACGCGAGGCCCGGCGCCGGGGAGCGCTCAACGAGCAGTCGCTGATCGCCGTCACCGGCGCCCTGGTCGGCGGCGCCATCGGGATGCGGCTGGCCGGCTGGCTGGAGACCCTCGACCTCAAGGACCTCTGGCTGTACGGCTCCCGCAGCATCCTCGGCGGCCTGACCGGCGCGTACGTCGGCGTGCTGGTGGCCAAGAAGATCATCGGCTACAAGGAGCGCACCGGCGACCTGTTCGCCCCGGCCGTGGCGCTCGGCATGGCCGTCGGCCGGATCGGCTGCCATCTCACCGAGGCCCCGGGCCGCCCCACCGATCTGCCCTGGGGCGTGCACGCCCCGGCGTCGACGCCCGAGTGCCCCGGCTGCCTGGCCGGCCAGGCCATGCACCCGTCGTTCATCTACGAGATCATCTTCCAGCTCGCCGCGTTCGCCGCGCTCATGTGGGCGCGCAAGCGGCTCACGCAGCCCGGCGAACTGTTCACGCTCTACCTCGCCGCGTACGCCGCCTTCCGCTTCCTCGTCGAGTTCACCAGAGCCAACGAGACGCTCTGGCTCGGCTTGACCGGCCCCCAGTGGTTCCTGACGGCCGGGCTGCCGCTGCTCGCGCTCAGGCTCGCGTACGGCTGGCGGCGCGGCTACTACGATCCCCTCTTCCAGCGGAAGGTCTTCACATGAGCGCAGGGATGGGTCTGCGGGGCGACCGCATCCTCAGGTACGTCAACGCGTTCTGCCCGGAATGCCACGGCCGCGACCTCGACCAGGTCGAGCGGCTGAGCGGCTATCTGGCCGAACGCGACGGCAAGGTGTGGCTGGAGCGCGGCTGCCGCGAACACGGCTTCATCCGGACTTTGTACGACGAAGACCCAGAAATCCTCAAATATCTGGAGGAGTGGACCGCTCCCACGAAGCAGCACATCCCCGATACGCCCGGCAACTTCCTCCCTATCCCCCTCGCCTACCTCACCGGCCTCCCCGAGATGCAGACCCAGCACACCTGCATCCTCCTCGAGGACATCGCCGAGACCTGCAACCTGCGCTGCCCCACCTGCTTCGCGGACAGCTCCCCGGACCTCCCCGGCCTCGTCCCCGTCCCCGACGTCCTCGCCAACGTCGACCAGCGCCTGAAACGGGAGAACGGCAAACTCGACGTCCTCATGCTGAGCGGCGGCGAGCCCACCCTCCACCCCGAGCTCAAAACCCTCCTGGAAGAGCTGACGAGCCGCCCGATCACCCGCATCCTGATCAACACCAACGGCGTCCTCGTGGCCAGGGACGACTCCCTCCTCGACCTCCTCACCGAGCACAGGGAGCGGGTGGAGGTCTACCTCCAGTACGACGGCTCCTCGGCCCACGCCTCGAAACACCACCGGGGCGGCGACCTGCGTCACCTCAAGGCCCAGGCCGTGCAGCGGCTGTCGGAGCGGGAGATCTTCACCACCCTGGTCATGACCGCGGCCCTGGACGTCAACGACGGCGAGATGGGCGACGTCGTACGCCTCGCGCTCGACACCCCGTACGTCGGCGGCGTCTCCCTGCAGCCCCAGTTCGGCTCGGGCCGGTCCGGCGCCATCGACCCCATGAACAGGCTCACCCACACCGGCGTGCTCAAGCGCCTCGGCCCGCAGACCGGCGGCCTGGTGACCTGGCGCGACCTCACCGCCCTGCCCTGCTCCCATCCGCACTGCTGCTCGGTCGGCTACCTGATCCGTGACGACGCCCGGCAGTGGCGCTCCCTCACCGCGCTGATCGGCCACGACCGCCTGAAGGAGAACCTGGGCCTGGTCTCCAACCGCATCGCCGACTCCGAGATCCCGCGCGAGCTACGCCTCGCCGTACAGGAATCGCTGCTCGGCCTGCTCTCGGAGCAGTCCTCCCTCTCGCATCCGCAGATCGGCGACCTGTGGCGCAACATCTGCGAGAACTGCGACCTCGGCGTCTCCACCCTCCTCACCCTCGCCTCCTCGGCGCTGCCGGGCCGGCGCAGGAAACTCCGCAGGATGCTGGGGGAGCGGGTGGTGCGGATCACGGTCAAGCCGTTCATGGACATCTCGACCATGATCGAGGAGCGGCTCACCCAGTGCTGCGTGCACGTGGGCACGCGGGCCGAGCAGGACCAGTGCGCGCCCTTCTGCGCCGTGCAGGCCTGGCCGCAACTCTCCCGGCAACGGCTCTCGGCGGTGGCCCGATGAAGGACACCCGACCAGGCGGCCCGGTGAAAGACGCCCAGCCCTACGACCCGCTCCGGCTGTGCGTGTACGCCACGGTCGCGCTCCTGGCCTGGCTGCTGGGGCCGTGGGCGGTTCTGGGGTTCGCGGTGCTGGGCTTCGCCGGCTACTGGAAGGCGCGCCGAGCCGGGCTGACCCGGAGCAAATGCCTGCTCAGGGACACCCGGCTCGTGCTGGCTTACCTCGGGCTGCTCGCCGTGGCGGCGATCGTGGCGATCATCGTGTGACGGCGGCGAGGTTCACGACGGTGTACTCCTTGCCGCCTCCGCGCCCCTTGATCTCGCATCCTCCACTGCCGCACTTCTCGTAGTACTGCAGGTCGGCGTCCCAGAACGGCGTCAAGGACGGGGAGGACGAACTTCCGCCCATCCCCACATTTCCTCCCAGCGGGGCTCCCGATCGCTCGCCGAGCCCGGCCGTCACGCCGGTGGCCAGGTCGTACACGGCGCCGAGCGGGACCCCCTTCTTCTCCCGATCCGGTTCGTACACCTGGAAGAGCGCATACCGGTCGCCCAGCAGCCAGCGCGCCCCGTGCGGCCGGAGCTCGAACGGGAGGGTCTTCCTCGCGGAGCCGTCCACACGTTGCACGACCATGCGGCTGTCGACGATGCCGGTGCACCACTCCGCGTGACACTGCATCATCTCCACTTGGTCGGGCAACGACACGTCAGCGGAGCGGCCGGTCTCCAGGTTGACGACCCGGGTCTGGTTCGCGTCCGGACGCTCGCTCGCGAAGCCGCCCGCCCAGGGCCAGGACATCAGGCGGAGCCCCTTGGTGCCGGGCAGCGGCGACGGGGAGCCGCCGGTCAGCGGCATGCGGTAGACGCCGCCTCCCGCCTTCAGCGACCACACCAGGGCGTCGTCGGTGAGACCGATCCGGTCGACGTCGGCCGCGACCTCGGCCAGCCGCTTGGGCGTGCCGCCCGCGCGAGGCATGATCCAGAAATCCGCCCATTTGTCGGGGTCTTGCGGTGTCTCGCCGTACCAGGCGATGTAGCGGGAGCTCACCGCGATGTGCTGCAGGTAGTACTTCTTCCTGGGGCTGGGGATGTCGCCGAGCACGCGGGTCTTCTTGCGTGCCATGTCGTACACCTCCAGACGTCCGGCCTTCTCGAACGCGGAGTTCGCGATCAGCAACACTTCGGTGGGGCTCAGCGCGGTCACCGGGTACATCTTCCAGCCCGTGGAGTTCGTGGCCGGCACCTTGGCGATCGCCTGCGGCCACAACTTCCCCGCTGGCGTGATCGATGCCGGGGCGGAAGGGGTCACGGCGGGTTGGGGCCGCCGCTCTTGGCCGCCGGACAGGGCGAACGTCGTGCCGGCGACGATCGCCACCACCGCGGCCGCCGCGAGCAGCGTCCGCGACCGCTGCCTGGTGCGCCGGGAGCGCCGCCGCGCGGCGACCGCCTCGGCGAGGTCGATCCGCTCCACCTGTTCGGCGGCCGTCCGCAGGGTCCGGATCAGGTCCTGTTCGCCTCTCATCGTGCCTCCTGCAGCACTCGCTTGATCCGGAGCTTGTCCAGAGCACGGGCGGCCTGGCTGCGCACGGTTCCGCGGGAGACGCCGAGGATGTCGGCGATCTCCTGGTCCGGCAGGTCCTCGTAGTAACGCAGCACGAGCACGGCCCGCTGCTTGCGGGGCAGCTCCTGGAGCTCGGCCCAGAGGTCGGCGTCGCCGTACCGGTCGTGCTCGCCGCGCTCCGGCACGGCGGCGACCAAATCCTCCCGGTGCCGCCTGCGCCACGACCTGATGTGCAGCCGGACCATGGTCGTGCGCACGTACCCCTCGGGGTCGTGCTTGTTGCGCACGCGGGTCCAGGCGTCGCCGAGGCGGGCCAGCGCCTCCTGTACGAGATCGGCCGCGTCCTCGGAATTGCCGGACAGCACATAGCCGTACCGGAGGAGCGCGTCCCCCCGGGCTCGGACGAACTCGTCGAAGTCTTCCACGAACCCAGGGATCGCTGAGGGCGCGTCAGTGTTGCACGTGAAACGGGGCTTATTCGGCGGGGACGTACAAACTGAGGGTTTCGGCCACGCAGGCAGGCCGCTTCTCGCCCTCGATCTCGATCGTCATCTTCAGGTTGGAAAGGTAACCGGCCGGGGTGCCCTTGACGTCGGTGAGCTCGCCCACGGCCCTGATCCGCGCGCCGACGGGCACGGGCCTCGGGAAGCGGACCTTGTTGAGGCCGTAGTTGACCCCCATCGCGATGCCCTCGACCTTGACCATCTCGAACATGAACGCCGGAAGCAGCGACAGGGTGAGGTAGCCGTGCGCGATCGTGCCCCCGAACGGCCCCTCCTTGGCCCGGTCCACGTCCACGTGGATCCACTGGTGGTCGTCGGTGGCGTCGGCGAAGGTGTCGACCTGTTCCTGGGTGACGGTGCGCCACTCGGTGGGGCCGAACGTCTCGCCGACGGCCGCCTTGAGCTCCTGAACATTCGCGAAGGTCCGCATGGTGCGAACGCTATTGCGCAGGTGGTACGGCTGCCAAGTTGAGCACGCGGAAGGTACCCCGCCCGCCCTCCCAGTAGACGATCGTGGGATGCCCGGCGGCCACGGCCGTCCACCTGCCCTCGATGGCGGCCGCCCGGTCGGTCGCGATGTCGTAGATCCCGCTGCCTCTCAGCACGAACCGGTTGAGGATCGGCGCCATCGCCGGCCGTCCCCAGAAGCCGCGGTCGTCGAGGTATCGCAGGTTGCTGCCGTCGATCCGCTGCACCAAAGCGCCCGTCTCGTCGTGTCCGAAGCACCAGAACGGCCCGCAGCGCAGTCCCTGCGTCCCGGGCCGCGTGACGACCTTGATCGTGGATCCGGTCGTCAGATCGACGACCTTGCTCTGGCCACGGACGCTGCTGTCGGGCCCCGCGGGCGCGTCGCTGGCCCATGGCCATCTCAGCAGGCGCAGTCCGCGACCGGTGGGGATTCGCGCTGCCGCGCCGCCGGAGAGGGGGATGCTCCACACGTCGCCGCGGCGTTCCGACCAGACGATCCGGTCCCCGTTGATCGCGAGCGCGTCGATGTCGGCCGGGGGGCCGCTGATGGTGGCGACCGGTCTCGCCTTGCCGCCCGACAGCGGGGCCGTCCAGATCTCCCGCACCGACACTCCGCGCTTGGTGCCGGAGGACATCCAGGCGACGTTCTTGCCGTCGGCGGTCACGGTCGGCGGGACGGCGGTGGGCTTCATGGGGACCGTGGTCACCACGCGGGCCCGCTTGGTGGCGGCGTCGTACACCTCGATCCTGGTTCCCTCCAGAGAGGATGCGAGGAGCAGGACCTGTGTGACGCCGATGCCGGTGATCGGCTCGTACTTCATGCCTTCGGCGTTCATGGTGGGCACGGTGAGGACCGCCGTGGGCCAGAGCTTCGCCGCCGGCACCGCCTTCTCGGGCCGTGAATCGAGGGTGACCGTCCTGGTGACCTCCGGAAACGGAACCGGGGTGGTGGTCGTGGCCACGTCGCCTTCGCCCCCGATGGACAAGGCGCCGCGGAGTCCGGCGCCCCCTACCGCCACGACCACCACGGCGGCCGCGGCCGCCAGCGTGCGCACGCGCCGCCTGGCCCGTTGGTGCTTGAGCGTTTCGACGCCGGCGAGCAGGTCGCTCTCGTCGGGAGCGTGCTCGGCCGCCGCGCGCAGGGCGCCCGTCAGCTCCTCCTCGGTCCTCATGTCCGTCCCCTTTCGAGTACCGATGGCTTGACGCGCAGTGCGTTGAGCGCGTGGAAGGCTTGGCTTCGCACGGTTCCGCGGGAGATGCCGAGGATGTCGGAGATCTCCTGGTCCGACAGGTCCTCGTAGTAACGCAGCACCAGGACGACCCGCTGCTTGCGCGGCAGCGTGGCCAGCTCCTTCCACAGCTCGCCGAAGGTGTGATCGTCGGTGTAGGAACCCTCGGGCACGTCGTCCGTCACGTGCTCCCTGCGTCGCCTGCGCCACCAGCTGACGTGCTGGCGGGCCATGATCGTGCGTACGTAGGACTCGGGATTGTCCTTGTTGCGGACCCTGCGCCAGGCGCCGTTCAACTTGAGCAGCGCCTCCTGCACCAGGTCGGCCGCGTCGTCGGCGTTGCCGGTGAGCACGTAGCCGTACCTGAGCAGGGCCTTGCCCCGGGCGCGGACGAAATCCTCGAAATCCTCCACAACACCCAGACGCACGGGAGGGTCCGCACTGTTGCAAAGATCTTTTACTCGAAACCATCGCATGAGTGTTCGAGTCCGCGCTACAGTCTTAGGTACCGCAATCGAACAAGGGTTCGGCCTGGTGAGAGGGGGTGTGTCCGATGACGGTGCTCGCACCGGCCCCTGTTCGGACACGCCGTAGCGCTTTCTTCCCAAATCTAAGACGGCCGCTATATCCGGCAATAAAGTCCGAGAGCGTGGACCCCGTGCGAAACCCCTACGCCCCCGGCGCCGGACAGCGTCCCCCGGAGCTCGCCGGGCGCGACCGAGAGCTGCAGCAGTTCGAGGTCGTGCTCGAGCGCGTGGCCCGTGGCCGCCCCGAGCGGAGCATGGTCGTCACCGGCCTGCGGGGCGTCGGCAAGACCGTCCTGCTCAACACGTTCAAGTCCATGGCCATGCAGCGGCTGTGGGGCACGGGCAAGATCGAGGCCCGGCCCGACCAGTCGATCAGGCGGCCCGTGGCGGCCGCCCTGCACATGGCCATCCGCGAGCTGGCCCCGCGCCACCGCGCGCCCGAGCGCATCGAGGAGTTCCTCGGCGTGCTCAAGGCGTTCGCGATGCGTGATCCGGCGGCGGCCAAGGGCACGTCGCACTGGTCGCCCGGCATCGAGGTGCCCGCCAGCCGCGGGCGCGCCGACTCGGGAGATCTCGAGATCGACCTCACCGAGCTCTTCGTCGACGCCGCCGGCGTGGCCACCGACCTGGCCGTCGGCATCGCGCTGTTCATCGACGAGATGCAGGACGTGCCGGCCGCCGACGTCTCGGCGCTCTGCGCCGCCTGCCACGAGCTGTCGCAGTCGGGTGGGCCGCTCATCGTCGTGGGCGCCGGGCTGCCGCACCTGCCGAGCGTGCTGTCGGCCAGCAAGAGCTATTCCGAGCGGCTCTTCCGCTACGCGCGCATCGACAAGCTCGACCGCGAGGCGGCCGACCTGGCGTTGATCCTGCCGGCGCGCGAGGAGGAGGTGGAGTTCACCCCGGAGGCCCTCGACGCGCTCTACGAGGCCGCCGACGGCTATCCCTACTTCGTGCAGGCCTACGGCAAGGTCGCCTGGGACCTCGCGCCCCGCAGCCCGATCACGCTGGAGGACGTCAAGGTCTCGGCTCCGGAGGCCGAGGAGGAGCTCGCGGTCGGCTTCTTCGGCAGCCGCTACGAGCGGGCGACCCCGGCCGAGCGCGACTACATGCACGCCATGGCGCAGATCGGCGACGAGCCGGTCGCCACCGCCGACGTGGCCGACGCCCTCGGGCGCAAGCCGTCCAGCCTCTCGCCCGCCCGCGACAGCCTCATCAAGAAAGGGCTCATCTACAGCGCCGAGCGCGGTCAGATCGCGTTCACGGTGCCGCATTTCGGGAAGTTCCTGCGCGCTCAACCGGTTTGAGCGACGCCCCTAGACCTCTATTGGGCTGTCTAGTGGGGAAGCTAGACAGCCCAATAGAGCTATATCGCCATGCCTGTCGAGGGAAATCTACGACTCTCTAGCGTCAGGCCGATACTGGCGTATATTCCGGCAGAGACCCGCTGTCCTCCGCGCTGACCACGGCCATCCGCACCGCCGGGCGCCGCCCGCTCAGATAGACCGCGAACACCACGTCGTTCTGGTCCTGGTCGCGGAAGGCGAAGAAGCGCCAGCACAGCTCGCGCCAGCTGTCGTACGGCTCGGCCGAGGCCAGCTCGCCCTCGTGGGCCCGCCAGGTGCCGCTCGCCCGCAGCCTGGACAGCACGACCGACTCGGCGGGGCCGCGGCGCTGCTCGCACGGCGCGCGGAACCGTACCCTGTCGATCATCTCCTCGATCTCCGGCGACAGCGCGAGCAGCACGGCCACCCCCGCGGCCATCAGCCACGACGGCCGGATCGCCGCCTCCCAGCCCGTCACCGGCGCCCACACCGACATCACCGACATGACGGTCAGCGCCACCGTCCGGCCGATCGAGCGCAGCCCGACCGGCGCCGAGCTCACCTCGCCGAAGCACCCGCACCCCGCGTCGGGCCGCCGCCTGCGCAGCTCCAGCAGCACGTACGTGGACAGCGCGAAGAACGCGACCGTGCCCCACCGGAAGATCGGATGCGTCGTGAGCAGCAGCCCGGCGGCCATCACCAGCTCGCCGGCCGCGCACGCCACCATCACGGGCGCCTTCATGCGGTCGGGGACCAGCACTGCCGGACCCAGCCGGGACAGCGCTCCCGGCTCACCTCCGGACCGCACCGTGGCGACCTTGGCGACCGTGCCCAGGACCAGCAGCACGATCAGGATCGGCAGCTGCGATTCCAGCACGTGCGTCATCCCAATCCGATCTGAGCGTTGAAGCAGCCTTTCACGAGGTCGCCGCCGAGCTCCACATAGGAGAACGGCGAAAGCTCGGCGATCCGCCCGCGCGGCGAGGTGTCGCACTCGACGCAGCGGTCGCAGAACCGCCCGGCCACACACCCGCAGGCCACCACCGGCACGTTGGCGGAGCGGCGCGAGCAGATGTTCCTGATCTGGAGGAGGGAGCCGAGGGCGAGGTACGGCAGTCCCGCGCAGGAGACGCCGGCGTCGGGACAACCGGTGTCGGGACGCTCCAGCATGGGGTAGGCCGCGCCGCGCTCTTCCTCGTCGAACATGTCCGACCAGGTCACGGTGCCCGAGATGCGCGATTGGAGGCCGGCGTACGCGGGCGGCGGGGGCGGCACGGCGCGGGCCGGATACGGTGGCTGCGAGGTCGCCGGCAGCAACGCCAGACCGGTGCCGTCGCGCCTGATGCCGATCGCGTCGAAGAGATAGCCGGGCTCGAACTTGGGATGCCGCACCTGCAGCCGCCCCGATGCCCGATACGGGATGACGATCGTCCGGTGCCCGCGGTGGGGCCCGCAGTCGAGCTCGACCGTCAGGTCCTTGCGCCCGCTGATCGACAGGATCGTCCCCGTGATGCGCGTGGTGTCCGCCCAGATCCGCTCGACCACGCGCCCGTCGCGCAGGGCCCGCATGATGACCATGGAACCCACCGGGAGATCGGCGGGAGCGGCGTCGGCGCCGTGCCAGGCGGTGGCCCAGGGCGCGATGACCAGTCGTTCCTCCGTGCCCTCCGGGGTCTCGATGACGATGAGATGGGGGCTGACGTCTAGGATCTCGCCGGCGACGGCGGTCATGGGGTCTCCGCTGCCCGGATCAGGGCCTGGCACGCCGGACTCGCGGCCGAGCGCGGCCGCGGCGAGCACCCGGCGGCGCTCAACGCTCGGATGACCCATCCCGCCCCTCCCTCGCTCGGATACTAGGTTCACACGACTCGGGGGCGCCTCACGCCGGAGCGCGTGGACAAGAGCAAAATACGCATCCCCGGGGGAGGTACTTGACACCCGTCGGCGGAGAAACCGCCACCGACCTTGGCCTACCTTTATCGTCGGCGGGCCGAAACCTGAATTCCGGTTCAGGCCTTATAGGGCATCTAGCTGCGATTCTGGCCACGATGCAGACCGCCGGCTGGGAAGAAGAGTTCCGCGAGTACGTCAGGACCCGCGGTCCCGCGCTGCTGCGCGCCGCCCACCAGCTCACCGGGCACCCTCTGGACGCGGAGGACCTGCTGCAGAACGCGCTGACCAAGACGTACCTGGCGTGGGAGCGCATCGAGGACCGGGGAGCGCTGGACGGGTACGTACGGCGGGCCATGGTGAACATCAACATCTCGCAGTGGCGGCGGCGCAAGCTGGAGGAGTATCCCTCGGACGAGCTGCCCGAGGTGACGGCGTCGTCCGAGCCGGTCGTCTGCGGGGAGGTTCACGAGCAGCTCCAGCAGGCCCTGGAGGAGCTGCCCGAACGGATGCGGGCGGCGATCGTGCTCCGCTACTACGAGGACATGACGGAGCCGGAGATCGCCAAGACGCTGGGGATCAGTGTCGGCACGGTGAAGAGCACGGTGTCGCGCGGGATGGCCAAGCTACGCGTCGCCCTGGGCCTGCGGAGCTAGGGCTCCAGGCGGTCAGGTGGAGGCGGCGGGGGCTGTGTCGCGCTCGCCTCCGGGGGTGGCGGCCATGTCGGGCTCGCCCGCGCGGGTGCACTCGCCCTCCCCGGAGGCTGGAATGTGGTGCCCTTCGGCGCCGACGGTGGCACAGGGCCGCACCACGTCCCGGATCTTGCGCAGCATGCCCAGGAACGCCTTCAGCTCCTCGGCGTCCAGCAGGCCCGTGAAGGTCGCCTCGATGTCCTGGAGATGGTCCGGCAGCATCGACTCCAGCCGCTCCCGCCCGGCCTCGGTGAGCGCGGCATAGGACGCTCGCCGATCGCTGGCACACGCCCGCCTCTTCACCAGTCCTTGGCGTTCGAGCCGGTCGACGACGCGTGTCACCCCGCTGGTGGACAACCCCGTCTGCGCCGCGAGATCGCTCATCCGCAGCTGCTGTCCGGGGGTGCGGGCCAGCCGGATGACGGTCTCGAAGTCGACTTCCGACAACCCCGCCGCGGCAAGCACCGGCTGGAACCTGGCCATGAGGCCGGCATGCACCTCGGACAGCAGTCCCATCGCCGTCAGCCGGGGGTCGTCAAAGTTCATCACAGTCATACCTTAGCGGACGATAGTTGACGAGCGGAATATTCCTCGTGTAGACATTTGTTGCCGCAGACATCCGCACCGCAAGCTTTCTGAAGGAGAACCCCATGACCACCCGCACCTGGGAGTCCCTGACCCTCCCCGCCGCCGGCACCTACAACCTGGACGTCGCCCACACCACCATCGGTTTCGTGGTCAAGCACATGATGGTCAGCAAGGTCCGCGGCAGCTTCGGCACCTTCAAGGGCTCGGTCACGATCGCCGAGAACCCCCTGGAGTCCAGCGCCGAGCTGACGATCCAGACGGACAGCATCAGCACCGGCGTCGCCGACCGCGACGGCCACCTCCGCAGCGACGACTTCCTCTCCGCCGAGAAGTTCCCGGAGATCACCTTCAAGAGCACCCGTGTGGTGGGCCACTCCGGCGACGAGTTCACCGTCGTAGGCGACCTCACCATCCGTGACGTCACCAAGGAGGTCGAGCTCACCGTCGAGTACGGCGGCGCGGGCACGAACCCGTGGGGCGCCGCGGTGTGGGGCTTCTCGATCAGCGCCGAGATCGACCGCGAGGAGTTCGGCCTGACCTGGAACCAGGCCCTGGAGACCGGCGGCGTGCTGGTGGGCAAGAAGATCAAGATCGAGATCGAGGGCGAGGCCAACCCGGCCGCCTGAGACTGCCTCCGAGGTTATCCACAGCCTGTGAAGCCCGCCCACGCTCTGGGCGGGCTTCATCCACAGACAGTTACCCACAGGCTGTTGATAACTCTTGACGAAGGCGGAAAAACCATCCAGCGAGACCCCGGGAACCGCATCGGAACCATCCCGGGGAGGACGCGGGAACGCAATCGCTTTGCCGCCTCGCCAGAAGGCCGGTACGCTGTGCTGAGCCACAACGGCTTCCAGGAGGATTCGCCTAGTCAGGTCTATGGCGCCGCACTGCTAATGCGGTTTGGGTTTACCGCCCATCCGGGGTTCAAATCCCCGATCCTCCGCAGGTGAGAGGCCCTCTTCTCGAGTACGGGGAGAGGGCCTTCTCGATCTTCAAAGGCGTCATGGTTGCAGTCCTGGTTGCAACGGCCATCCCCAGAGAGCTGAAGCGAGCCGTTAGCCCGCATCGCGCATCAGCGGTGTGGAAACGTGGGTGTAGCGCTCGGTGGTCGTCACGCGGGTGTGGCCGAGGACCGCCCGCTCCCGCTCGGCATCCTGCGTCTCACGGTGGGCCTTGAACCGGGCGAGGAGTTCGGGCGGGACGTGGCTGGGGGCGATCGAACTCCGGTCCCCGGCAGCTACCCGGAGCGGGGAGAGGAATGGGCCAGGCGGTCGTTAACCAAGCGCCGGCGTTCCATCGAAAGACCGCGAGCAGTCATAGCCCTATGCAGAAGATCTGCATCGAAGCCGTGCGCCGCCATGTGGTCGAGGAGAGGTTCGTATCGATCGGGCCGATCACGCAAGAGTTCTGTGGCCAACCGCAGTTCCAGGCGCACGACAGGAACGCGGTGCGTGCCACACCTGATCAGGACGTAGTGCTGCCACGGGCCACGGCCAACGCACTCCATCCCATCGGAGTCGGTCTCCTGCTCGACCGTGCTGATCTCTAAATGGACCCCGTTCACCTCGTACCTAGCGAAATACTGCGAACTCTCGGGAAGCCAAGATGCCGCATACAGACAGGGAAAGGACGAAAGGGCGGCAGCGAACGCGTCCACGTCCTTCCGCCGAGCCACCAAGAGGTCAACATCTCCGACAGGAAGATGAACACCTTGCAGTAGAGCGGCACCTGTGCCACCCACGCGGTACATCGGGTCGGCCCCTACAGCCCTCAGGGCGGTGAGAGTCGTCTCTAACGCCAACGTCACGTCCACTAGCCGCAGAGATGCCTCTCCAGCTCCCATGACGATCAGCGTATCAATCACGAGCCTTCAAGGTCAGGGCCCGCCCAGCTCACAGCGGTGCGGTCCGAACGGGTTGGGTGTCTGCATGTAAAACGAAGGCATGCCTAGGAATATGCAGATCCGCGATGTTCCAGATGACGTCGCCGACGCCATCGCAGCGCGAGCTCGTGCCAATGGGCAGTCCGCGCAGGCGTACATGCTGGGGCTCTTGATGGCGGACGCGCGCCGTTCTCGCAACATCGACCTCATTGCCCAGTTCGAGGGGCGGGACGATGGCATGCACAGCACTCCTGGGCAGACTGCGGAACTCGTCCGCCAGGCGCGGAGTGAGCGGGAAGATCAACTGGCTGAGACCACCGGAGATTGCCGGTGCTCGTAGTCGACGCCTCTGTCATGATCAACGCTCTGGTGGACGACGGGGAGGCCGGCCGCGCCGCGCGCAAGGCCATCATGACCGACCTCGTCTGGATGGCGCCCGGCCATATGCCAAGCGAAGTTGCTCGCGTCATCACCCGCCTCGTCAGGCAGGATCTGATCACTGCCTCGAACGATGAAGTGATCATTCACCGAACTCGACGGCAGTGATCTGAAATCCCAGCTCTGCCAGAGTGTGTGGCTTTTCCGGGGCCGCATCCGGCTTCGAGGAGGTGCGCAGGCGGTTCGACCCCCGTCATCGCGAGCAGTTCGGAATACAGATCGGCCGGGTAGTCGGGCGCGCCTTCTGATAAAGGGAAGCCACGGTGTCGAAGGTGGCGAACATGGGGCAAACGGTACTCGGCTGAGCCCGTCCGCCTCGACGCCGCGGCGTGATGGGCGGCTGCCACAGTGATCTCGTCCTCCCGTGCTTGGATGTCCACTGTGGGCGGACCGACGGACGATGCGGCTGAGCAGGTGGCGCGGCGTGTGGTGGAGGCCTACGGCGGGTGCGGGGCGCGGATCGACTTCGCCTATGGGCAGGGGTCGGTGTTCAGCGGGTTCACCGCGCACTCGGATCTGGACATCGTGATCATTTGGGGTGAGGACGAGCTGCCGCTGCCCGCGCGGCGGCCGGCTGAGGAGCTGAGCGATCCCTGCACCGACACCACGCAGTTTCACGACGCCGCGTTCGGGCTGGACAAGCTCCATGTCTCGGGGTGGGACGTCGATGTCGCCCACTACACGCGTACGCGATTCGATGCGTGGTGCGCGCTGGTCGAGGCCGGTGACGGGTGGCAGGAGCGGGCGTGGCCCCAGCCGTTGCACGCGGTGGCCGGATTCGTCCACGGGAGACTGCTGGTGGATCGCGACCGGGTCGCGCAGGGCATCCGGAAGTCGATGCGCGGCCCGTCCGCCCAGCTGATCACCAAGGTGATGGACGCGCTGGGGCAGCAGCTGCCCGAGTACGCCGACGCCCTCCGCGACTGCGCCGACAGGGACGACGGGTGGCTTTTCCATGAGCTCGCCGTGCAACTGGTCAAGCACGCCTACGTGGCCTGGTTCGCCGCCGAGGGACACTACCTGCCGTTCCCCACACGCCTTCGCCAATGGATCCGGCATCTCGGTCTGGAGGAGCGCGGTGTGCTGCTCGAGCGGCGGATCTGGGAGGCGACGGCACTCGGGGAACGACGGCTCGCCATCCTGCGGTTCGCCGAACATGTGCTCGCCGCTAATTCGGTTGTCCGGAAATCCGCCGAAGCCTAGGTTGGGCGGATCGACGATCGAGGGGGAAGGATCTCACTTGCTGGCAGCCGACGTACACGCCTATCTCAGGTCGGTGGCGGGGTCTGGGGCGACCCGGGTCGGGGGGTTCACGGTCCGGTTCGATGAGAAGGACGACGCGCTCCCCTTCAACTACGCCATCCCTGACGATGACAGCGCGCCCACGGCGGAGGAGGTGGCCGAGCTGGTCGCGGTGTTCCGGGAGCGGAGCAGGACGCCGCGGCTGGAGTACGTGCCGGCGGCCGCGCCGAAGGTGGAGAGCGCGCTGCTCGCGGCCGGGTTCAAGCAGGAAGGCCGTTTTCCGCTGTTGGTCTGCCCGCCGGGCGAGGTCGCGGACGCTCCTGTGGACGATCCCGCCCTCCGGGTCGCGCTGGTCAGCGAGGATTCCGAGCTCTGGCCGGTGGCGCGGGTGATGAACGAGGCCTTCGGGGCGGGGGAGGCGAGCGACCACGACGTCGCGCGGCTTCGAAGGGTCTTGGACGGGGGTGGGCTCGTGGCCGCCGCCGTCGACACGACGACGGGGGACGTCGTGGGCGGTGGGCAGGTGGGGAGCCCGCATCGCGGGGTCGCCGAGGTCGCGGGCATCGCGGTACGTGATTCGCACCGGCGGCGGGGGATCGGGGGAGCGGTCACGGCGCTGTTGACGCGTGAGGGCGCCAAAGCCGGGATCACGACGCCGTTCCTCACTCCGGCGGATGATGGGGCCGCGCAGGTCTACGCGCGCGTGGGGTATCGGAAAGTGGGCGAGATGCTCTTCATCTCGCTCCCGTAGCCGCAGAGCGGCGAGAAGCGGCCGGGAGCGGCCGGAGCGGGCCGGCGCGCTCCCGCTGGAGCGCGCCTGCACACGCCGCTTTCCCGCAGCCGTACCCGTCCGGCTTATACCTGCAGGACCGACAGGACGTTTCCCGCCGGGTCGGTGAACCAGGCGATAGGCGGGCCGGCCTCGCGGAAGATGCCCTTCTCGTCTGCCTTGATGTGCGGGTAGCGCTCGAAACGCACTCCGCGGGCCACCAGCTCGTCCACGGCCTTGTCGATGTCGTCCACCGGGAAGTTGAGAATCGTGAACGTGGCCGGGGTGTGGTCCTCCTTCGGATAGACGAGGATCTCCGTGCCGCCCGCTATGTGCAGGGTCAGCAGGCCGTGTTCCTCCGTGACCCGCAGCCCCAGGGTTTCGCCGTAGAACTTCCTCGCCGCGGCGATGTCGTTCACCGAGAAGCCGCTGAAGGCCTTTGTCGAGCCGAACATCACTGCATCCCCTTCCGGTGCTCTTCGCTGAGCTGGATGATCTGGACGTAGTTGCCGTCCGGGTCGATCGCGGTGGCGAAGAGGCTGCCGTCGCGGTCCTCGAGCTCGGCCAGCCACGTCACGCCGACCTTCTCCATGCGGGCCGCCACGGCCTGGGCGTCGTCCACGTCGAAGTTCAGTATCACCCTGCCGGGCTCGGGATTCTTGTCGGCGACGTCGTCCCGCGTGTCGATGAGCAGGAAGAACTCGCCGAACTTGAGGATCCGGTAGCCGTTGACGTCGGAGACGTCCTCGGGGTCGAGCGCTGTGGCGTACCAGGCGCGCAGGCGCTCGGGGTCGGTGCTGGCGAGCAGGAGGCTGCCCAGGCTGGGGCGTCTCATCGGCTCACTCCTCTGTCTGTAAGGGATGGGTACGACAGACAGACCGGGCGAGCGGCGAAAAGTCATCGATGAAGCGGACGCGCAGCGTGCCCGGGTCTGGTGGGCACGCTGCGCGGGTTTTCGGTCAGCAGGTCCGGAGCATTGAGGCTCAGCCTGTTCGCAGCGTGAGACCGTAAACGCTCAAGATCTCATTGACCGGCTGGTGGTACGTGGTGCCGCCGATGCTGCAGTTGCCGGAGCCGCCGGAGGTGACGCCCTGGGCCTGGCTGCCCGAGATGAACGAGCCGCCGGAGTCGCCCGGCTGGGCGCACGCGCTGGTCCTGGTCAGGCCGGTGACCGTGCCCTGCGGGTAGCGGACCGTGGCGCCGTGCTGCTGGATGATGCCGCAGCGCCAGCCGGTGGTGGAGCCGGAGCGGCAGATGGAGGCGCCGACCGAGGCCTGGGTGGAGCCGCGGACGGTCACCAGCGAGCCGCCGGAGCCGCGTACGTAGGGCGTCGGGTTGTTGCCGGGAGCGGCGACCCAGGCGTAGTCGTTGCCGGGGAAGGACGAGCCCTGGAAGGTGCCCGTGGGGTTGGTGGTCCTGGCGCCGGCCCGGCCGCAGTGCCCGGCGGTGACGAAGCCGGGGGTGCTGCCCCTGGTGACGGAGAAGCCGACGCTGCAGCGGCTGGAGCCGATGTAGAACGGCATGCCGCCGACGATGTCGATGTACGTCATCGGCTGCTCGGCCGTCGCCGACACGGTGACCAGGCTCCGGTCGACGCCGGCGGCCGCCACGAGGGCGTCGGCGGCCTGGACCGTGGGCGCCTGGACGGAGACGGTGTTGGTCTTCACGTCGACGTACCAGAGCGTCGCGCCTGCCGTGGCCCGCCGCGGGGCCCGGTCGAGCTGCTGCACGACCGCGTTGAGGTCGGCCAGCGTGCGCTTGACGAGGACCGGCTGTGCGCCCTTCGCCTCGATGGCCGGGGCGGCGTTGGCGTCGGTGGTGGCGACCATGAGCTTGGATGCGTCGTCGCTCAGCCAGGCGCCGCCGAACGATGCGCCGAGCTGCGCGGTCAGTGCGGTTTCCGCGGCCGCGGCGCGTTCCTCGTTGGCGAGCCTGGCGACGACCTGCGCCTCGGAGAGGCCGAGGTCGCGTTCCAGCGCGTCGATCATGGACGGGGGAGCTGCTGGTGGGGAGGCGGATTGAGGTGCAGGGTCAGCTGCGGCTGGGCTGAGGGGGGTTGCGAGGCAGACGGCTAAGATGACGCCGCCCACCAGCGCACAGCGCTTACTCAACATGTGCACTCCTCGGGTGGGGGTGCTGTCAAGTTAACGGCTGGTACGGGCAGCGTCAGATATCAAAGGGTCTCTATTTCGGTGTTATGGCCGGGTTTTGGCCATGGCCCCGAATCGGACATTTCCCGCAATAAACGGTGGTGCGGAGGGTGGGTGGGTAAGGTCACGTTGCGGAGGTGTTCTCTGTGCGTAATGGTGTTCGTCATTGGCTCGGCGCCGGCGCAGGACTGCTGGCCACACCCCTGATCGCGGTAGGACTGTCATACGGCGCCGCCGAGCGTTATCGCCTCTTGGCGCAGCTCACCATCGACTGGATACCGATGTCGATGTTCATCGGCGCCTTCGTCCTCATCGGTGTGCTGGCCGGGTCGAGGCTGTCGCCGCTCGCCTCGTTGCTGCCCGGCCTGGCCTTCACCGCCTTGGGGGCGTCTCTGCTGGTGCGCCTGAGCATGGGTGGCGACCACATGCTGTGGTGGGATTTCCTGCCGAGAGAATATCCCGAGGCATACAAGACCTTGCTCGGCACCTGGTCGCTCCCGGCCGGTTGCCTGTTGCTGGCCGCCTCGGCGTTCCCGTCCCGGTGGCGGTGCAAGGCGGCGGCGCCGGCTGAGCCGCCTCCTCCGCAGCCGGAGGAGGAGGCTCCCGCACCGCCGCCCCTGCCCAAGCGGATCCCGTCCCGCTACTGAACGGGCGACGGCGCCGGCGGGCGGGCCGCCAGGACGGCGACCAGCACGTACGGCGCCACCAGGACGGCGAACGTCACGCCGTGCGACAGGCCCGACGAGGCGGCGCCGTAGGCGGTGTAGACCGCCAGCGTGACCACGTTCGTGCCCAGACCGGCGACCGACGTCACGGTGGCACGGGACGGACCGGTGATCCGCTCCTGGAGCCGCGCGTCGGCCACCACGCCGGCCAGCTGGAACGCCCCGAACGCCACCGCGATCAGCGCGAACCCGGCCGGATGTCCGCTGATCGCCCCCGCGGCCATGGCGAGGGCCGCTCCCCCGACGGTGAAGGCGTAGGCCCGGGGTGACATGCCCTGCGCCCTGCCGGCCAGCAGGCCGCCGGCCGTGGCGCCGATCCAGACGACGAGGACCAGTACGGGAATGGCGGCCCTGGCCACGCCCACCTCGACGCCCAGGACGGACACGTACTCCTCCAATGCTCCCCAGATCGCCGTGACGAAGGAGAGCAGCAGCACTGCGTGGAGCACGCCGCGATCCGCGCGGACCTCCGCGAGACCGGCCCGCAGCACCGCCAGATAGCTTCCCTCCGTGTCAGCGCCGGGGGAGCGGTGCTCGGGGAGCGTCAGGGCGACGGCGGCGCCCAGGACACAGGCCAGCACGCTGGCCGCCCCCACGGCGAGGTGTCCCCCGGCCGCGAACACGGGCGCGGCGAGCGCCATCGACGCCGCCACCGCCACCAGGCCGAAGGACTCGGCCCGGCCCATGACGGCGGCGTATCGGCCCTCCTGGCCGAGCCGCTCCAACTCCTCGTAGGCGAGGGCCTCGTAGGCGCCGGAGACGAGGGCGCCCTGGGCGCCCCACAACACGAAGCCCGCGGCGAACGCCCAGTAGGACGGGAAGAGGATCCACAGGGCGAAGCCGGCGCCGGCCAGGAGCGGGCCGAGACACAGGAGCAGCCGCCTGGACACGGCGTCGGCCCAGGCGCCGGACGGGACCTCCAGCACCATGCCGGTCACCGACCAGATGACGAGCAGGGAGGAGATCTCGGCGACGGACAACCCGGTGTCGAGGAACAACAACGTGTACACCGGGTAGAGCAGGATGAAATCGCCTACGAACGAGTAGGCGTAAAGTTTCGGGACGAGCATGAGGCCTTCCAGCTGAGGACGAACGAGGACTTCCGAGTGCTCGTCGCCTCGGAGGTCCGCGCGCCCAGCGCCGGCCTCTGGTCAGTCATCAATGTCGCCAGTGCATGGCACGAGTCTAGCGTGATCGCGCCTCTGGATCAGGGCCCGGCCAGGGCGGTCGCGTCACCGGCTCGTGGACGCGACGCAGGAGCGTCCCAGTCCTGTCATAGAGTCCAATGGTGGCTCATGTGAGTGTGGTGGTCCGATACCGCAAGGCGGTGACGTACGGCGTGCACGCGCTGCTCGCCGCCCTGGAGACCGCGAAGGTGGAGCACGAGCTGCGGCTGGGCACGACCCCCGAGGAGACCGCGGAGCACATCCGCGACAGCGAAGCCGACCGGGTGCTGGTGCTGTGGTCGTTCTACTCGCCGGACGCCGACGCCATGGCGGCCGAGCTGGCCACCGTCAAGGAGCTGAGCGGCGGCCGGGGGCTGCACATCGCGGGCGGCGTGCACGCCACCGCCGAGCCGCAGCAGGTCATCGACGCGGGCTGGGACCTGGCGGGCATCGGCGAGGGGGAGTCGACGATCATCTCGCTCGTCCGCGCCCTCCAGGAGGACGCGCCGCTCACCACCGTCCCCGGGCTGGCGATCAGGGACGCCGACGGGGTCGCGCTGCGCACCAGGCCGGCGCCGCAGCTGCCGCTGGACGCGTTCCCGTCCTTCGTCGGCAGGAACGGGCCGATCGAGATCACCCGCGGCTGCCGCTACACCTGCCGCTTCTGTCAGACGCCGTTCATGTTCGGCGGCCAGTTCAGGCACCGGTCGGTCGCCAGCGTGCGCGAGCACGTGCGCGGCATGGTCGAGCGCGGCCTGAAGGACATCCGGTTCATCACGCCCACCTCGCTCTCGTACGGCTCCCCCGGCCCCGATCCGGATCTCGGGGCGGTGGAGGAGCTGCTGGCCGGGGTCAAGGAGGAGCTGCCGCCGCACGGGCGGGTGTTCTTCGGGAGCTTCCCGTCGGAGGTGCGGCCCGAGCACGTGACGCCGGAGGCGATGCGGCTGCTCAAGCGGTACGTCGCCAACGACAACCTGATCATCGGCGCCCAGTCGGGCTCTGACAGGGTGCTGGCCGCCTCGGGGCGCGGGCACGACACCTCGCCGGTGCGCGACGCGGTCAGGATCGCGGTCGAGCACGGATTCCGGCCCAACGTCGACTTCATCTTCGGGATGCCCGGCGAGGACGAGGACGACCAGGCCGCCTCGCTGAAACTCGCCGCCGACCTGGCCGACCTCGGGGCGCGCATCCACACGCACACGTTCATGCCGCTGCCGGGCACGCCGTGGCGGGACGCCGAGCCGGCGTTCATCCCGCTCACGACCATGCGCGAGCTCGACCGGCTGGCGCAGCGCGGCGACGCCTACGGGCACTGGCGCAAGCAGGCCGAGCACTCCATGCGGCTGGCCGAGACGGCCAAGGCGTACCCCCGCCGCATCCGGCGGCGCCGCACCACCGATCAGTAGCGGGTCAGGGGATCAGGTAGGAGCTGTCCCGGACGTCGGTGATGGCCATGGACCCTGGGGCGTGCGCGATGGCGAAGGGCGGGCGCGACTGGATCACCGCCGCCTGCGAGGTGACTCCGCACGCCCAGAAGACCGGGATCTCGCCAGGCCGTACCTCGACCGGGTCTCCGAAGTCGGGCCGGTCGAGGTCGGCGATGCCGAGGGAGCGCGGGTCGCCCACGTGCACCGGCGCGCCGTGCACGGCCGGGTAGCGCGAGGTGACCCGGACGGCGGTCGCCACCAGGTCGGCCGGGATCGGGGGCATGGAGACCACCATCGGCCCGGACAGCTCCCCGGCGGGCCGGCAGGCGCGGTCGGTGCGGTACATCGGCACGTTCGTCCCCGCCGCGATGTGCCGCACGGGAACGCCCGCGTCCAGCAGCGCGGCTTCGAAGGTGAAGCTGCAGCCGATGAGGAAGCAGACCAGGTCGTCCCGCCAGGAGAAGACGACGTCGGTGACCTCGGCCACCGGTTCGCCGTACTCGTAGACCCGGTAGGCCGGCAGGTCGGTGCGCAGGTCGCCGCCGAAGATCGAGGCGGAGACGGCGCCGGGCTCGGTCACGTCCAGCACCGGGCAGGGTTTCGGGTTGCGCTGCGCGAACAGCAGGAAGTCGTAGGCGCGCTCCTTGGGCAGCGCGATCAGGTTCGCCTGCGTCCATCCGGCCGACCACCCGGAGGTGGGGGTGCGCAGGCCGTTCCTGAAGAGATGCCGGGCCTGCTCCGGGCTGAGCGGCGCGGTCGATGTCGCACACCACCGCGATCACCGGGTAGCCGCCGGTCACCGGATGGTCGGCCAGGAAGAGCGTGGGCTGGCCGGACGGCGGCACCTGCAACGCCCCCGGCACCACGCCCTCGCTGGGCAGCTCCCCGTCGCGGGCCCTGGCCAGGTGCGCGCCGCGCAGCCGCATCCCCACGCGGTCGCTGTCGAGGATCACCTCGTACGGCTCCGCGCACAGTGCCGCGAGCGCTGGTCCAACGATCGATTCCCGGGATGACGCCGTGCGGGCGGCGATGCGGGCACCCGCCGAAGCAGGTCGAGGAAAGCAGGAGCGCCTAGACCGAGCACTCCTTCTGGCGGAACATGCGAGGCCTACGGGGGCTCGGTGTTCGGCCTGCAGCACGCCGAAGGCGCCGTGCGACGGCCGGCCGAGACGGCCACGGCCGGCCGGCGGCAGGCGCGGCGGTGACGGGCGCGGCGATAACAGGCGCGGTGGCGGCAGGCGCGGCGGTCACGGGCGGCCGCGTCGGCCGCGTCAGTCGCGTCGGTCGTCGTCTTCGTCGAAGGCGTGCAGGACACGCTCGAACGCGTCGCTGACCGGCCGCAGCGCCTGGGAGAACGCGTTGACCAGAGGACTGAAGATCTCGGTCATCTCCGTCATGAAGTCGGGACTCTTGTTCTCGGGAGGCGCCCAGCGCATGGCGTCGGCGCTCAGCGTCTCCCACTCGTCGACGACACCGTCGATGGCGTCGAGCACGTGATCAGGATCGCTAGGCATGACCGCTCTCCGTGGCAGAAGCCGGACATATCTACGGTACTTCAGGCCGGGATCGACACGCCCACGCCGCCGCGCGTTTCCGCGCCGTAGCGCTCCTTGTCGGCCCTGAGGTCCAGCGGGCGGATGCCGGCGCGCCCGGCCAGGGTCTCGTCGGTCAGCAGCGAGGCCGGCACCAGCCACGACACCTCGAACTCCAGCCCGTCGGGGTCCCTGGCGTAGAGCGCCTTGGTGGTGCTGTGGTCGGACGCGCCGACCAGCGCGCCCAGTTCGGTCAGCTTGGCGGCGATCCGCTCCAGCTCGGCGAGGGTGTCGACCTCCCAGGCGAGGTGGTAGAGCCCCACGGAGGTGCGGCCGGCCGGCGACGGAGCGGCGTTCTCGCCGATCTGGAACAGGCCCAGGTCGTGGTCGTTCGTCGAGCCTGGCGCCTGGAGGAAGGCGGCGCCGCGCATGCCCATCACCACCTCGAAGCCGAGGGCCTCGCGGTAGAAGGCGACGCTGCGCTCCACGTCGCGGACGTACAGGACCGCGTGGTTGAGCCGCTGGACCGGCATGGTGATCCCCTTTCAGCAGAATCCGGCCCTAAGTATATGAGAGTTCAACTAAATTGGGACCCATGACCCGATGGCTGGATGAGGACGAGCAGCGGACCTGGCGGAAGTTCATGACGGCGACCCAGCTGATCAACGAGGCCCTCGACCGCCAGCTCCAGCGGGACGCGGGCATGCCGCACACCTACTACGTGATCCTCGTGCGTCTCTCCGAGGCGCCTGGGCGGACGATGAGGATGAGCGAGCTCGCCACCAGGGCGCAGAGCTCCCAGAGCCGGCTCTCGCACGCCGTGGCGCGCCTGGAGGAGCGCGGATGGGTGCGCCGCGAGCGCTGCCCCGACGACCGCCGTGGCAACTTCGCCGTCCTCACCGACGAGGGGTACGCCGCGCTCGCCGCCGCCGCTCCCGGGCACGTCGAGGAGGTCCGGCGGACGCTGTTCGACGTGCTCGAACCCCAGCAGGTACGCGAGCTGGACGAGATCTGTTCGGCCGTCATCCACGCGGCCGACCCGAACACGCGGGAGGGAGAGCGAGAAACTGTCGTGCGGAGGCCGTAGCGTTCTCCGCGTACCCGAACGAGGAGATGCCGATGCACGACACCGAAGAGGCGCTGTTCAGGGCGGTCCATGGCATTGCGAGCCGGTTCGCCGGCCAGCCCGTGCCCGTGGTCATGGACGCGTTGTTGCGCGACCTGCCCAAGGCTCCCGGCCTCGAGGTGGCGGAAATACGCAAGATCGCGGAAGAGATCAGCGTGGGGCGCGACCCCTCGGGCTTGTGAACAACTGATCCCAAGGGGAGCATCGGGGATATGTACGAGCCAACCCCTGATGATCGATTCACGTTCGGTCTGTGGACGGTCGGCTGGCAGGCGCGCGACCCGTTCGGAGACGCGACCCGTGCTCCCCTTGACCCCGTCGAGAGCGTGCACCGGCTGGCCGAGCTGGGGGCCTATGGCGTCACCTTCCACGACGACGACCTGCTCGCCGTCGAGTCCGATCGTGACAGGGCGATCGCGGCGTTTCGGAAAGCGCTTGCCGAGACCGGGCTGAAAGTGCCCATGGCCACCACCAACCTGTTCACCCACCCCGTCTTCCGCGACGGCGCGTTCACCAGCAACGACCGCGACGTGCGGCGATACGCCCTGCGCAAGGTGATGCGCAACCTCGACCTGGCCGCCTCCCTGGGCGCCACCACCTACGTGTGCTGGGGCGGCCGCGAGGGCGCCGAGTCCGACGCGGCCAAGGACGTGCGGGCCGCGCTCGGGCGCTACAAGGAGGCCATCGACCTGCTGTGCGGCTACGTCCGCGAGCGCGACTACGACATCCGCTTCGCCATCGAGCCCAAGCCCAACGAGCCGCGCGGCGACATCCTGCTGCCGACGATCGGGCACGCGCTGGCGTTCATCAGCGAGCTTGAACACCCCGACATGGTCGGGCTCAACCCCGAGGTCGGCCATGAGCAGATGGCCGGGCTCAACTTCGTGCACGGCATCGCGCAGGCGCTGTGGCACGGCAAGCTGTTCCACATCGACCTCAACGGGCAGCACGGGCCCCGCTTCGACCAGGACCTGATCTTCGGGCACGGCGACGTGATGAGCGCCTTCTTCCTGGTCGACCTGCTGGAGCACGGCGGCTACGACGGGCCGCGCCACTTCGACTACAAGCCGCTGCGTACGGAGGACCCCGCGGACGTGTGGGTGTCAGCCGCCGCCAATATGCGGACATATCTGATCCTTCGCGAGAAAGCGCGTAATTTCCGGGCTGATCCGGAGGTGCGGGAGGCCCTGCGCGCCTCTCGTGTCGAGGAGCTCGGCCTGCCCACGCTCAACCGCGGCGAGACGCTGGCCGACCTGGCCCGAGACGAGTTCGATCCCGACGCTGCGGCGCGGCGCGGATACCATTTCACGCATCTCAACCAGCTGGCGCTGGAGCACTTGTTAGGAGTTCGTGGGTGACGCTGGTCGCTGGGGTCGATTCTTCGACGCAGAGTTGCAAGGTCGTCATTCGTGACGCGGAGACGGGCGCGCTGGTGCGCGAGGGCCGGGCCCGCCACCCGGACGGCACCGAGGTGCACCCGTCTCACTGGTGGACGGCGTTGCTGCAGGCCCTCGAGGAGGCCGGTGGGCTTGACGGCGTCGCGGCCATCAGCGTCGCGGGGCAGCAGCACGGCATGGTCTGCCTGGACGAATCCGGAAATGTCGTACGCGACGCCCTCCTGTGGAACGACACCCGCTCCGCCCAGGCCGCCACCGACCTGATCAAGGAGCTGGGCGGGCCGCAGGCGTGGGCCGACGCCGTGGGGTTGGTGCCGGTGGCGTCGTTCACCGTGACCAAGCTGCGGTGGCTCGCCGAGCACGAGCCGGACAACGCCCGGCGCACAGCGGCGGTGTGCCTGCCGCACGACTGGCTCACATGGCGGCTGGCCGGCGCGCTGGCCTCGGGAGCGCCCTTCTCCCCAGCCGCGTGGCAGGATGCCCCGACGCCGCCCCTCGACCACCTCACCACGGACCGCGGCGACGCCTCCGGCACGGGCTACTGGTCGCCCTCGACCGGGTCCTACCGCACCGACCTGCTGAAGGCCGCCTTCGGATCGGTGCCGCTGTTGCCTCGGGTGCTGGGGCCGGCAGACGAGGTCGTCGCCACGGTCACGGGCGGGGAGGGCGCGCCCGGCTCCGGACGGGTGCTGATCGCTCCGGGCACCGGCGACAACATGGCCGCCGCACTCGGCGTGGGCGCCCGCTCCGGCGACGTCGTGGTGTCCCTGGGCACGTCGGGGACGGTCTTCGCGGTCGCCGAGTCGCCCAGCGCCGACCCCTCGGGCGCGGTGGCCGGCTTCGCCGACGCGACGGGGCGCTTCCTGCCGCTGGTGTGCACGCTCAACGCCGCCAGGGTCATGGACGCCGCCGCCCGCATCGCCGGGGTCGGCCTCGACGAGTTGAGCGACCTCGCGCTCCAGGCGCCTCCGGGGGCGGGCGGGCTGACGCTGGTGCCGTACCTGGAGGGAGAGCGCACCCCCAACCGCCCGACCGCGACCGGCTCCATCCATGGCCTGACGCTGGCCACCTCCACCCCCGCCCACCTGGCGCGGGCGGCCATCGAGGGCATGCTGTGCGGCCTGGCCGACGCCCTGGACGCGCTGGCCCTGCGGCCGGAGCGGGTGCTGCTGATCGGCGGCGCCGCCCGCTCGGAGGCCGTCCGCCGCATCGCCCCGACGATCTTCGGTGTCCCGATCACGGTGCCGCCGCCCGCCGAATACGTCGCCAACGGCGCCGCCCACCAGGCCGCCACGCTCCTGACCACGCCGGACTGGCGGTCGGAGGACACGGCGACGTATGAGGGGGAGGCGGTCCCCGAGATCCGCCACCGCTACGCCCGAGCCACCGGCCACATCCTGGACTGACAGTGCCCGGCGCCAGGCGCACGGACATACCCGTGCGCCTGGCCCGGGAGGAACGCACGCGCCGAATACGACGGCGACCGTCCTCGAGCTCAGCGGCGTGACGAGCCACGCTCCCGCCGGGCTCGGCGCTCAAGAGGATCGTGCTCGCAGAAGGACGCCTGGCCCTCATGGCCACGCCGGACGAGATGATGCGAGATCTCGGACCGGGTGTTCAGGCTCTGGGAGAGCGTCGGCGAGGACGTCGCGGACCTGGAGGGCAGGTCTCGGCAGGGAGCGTTCGGGTACGGGTGAGGCATGGGCCGGATCCTGGTGGGCACCGCTTCGTGGACCGACAGGACGCTGCTCGCCTCGGGGTGGTATCCCGACGACGTCACGTCCGCGGAAGACAGGCTGCGCTACTATGCGAGCCAGTTCCCCTTGGTAGAGGTGGATTCGTCCTACTATTCGCCGCCCGCCGAAAGCACGGTTTCGCTGTGGCGGGACCGCACTCCCGCCCAATTTACCTTCCACATCAAGGCGTTCTCACTGCTGACCCAGCATCCGACCAAGCCGACGGCGCTGTACAAGGACCTGCGGGAGCGCCTCGGGGAGCCGAAGAAGAACCTCTACCTGCGCGACCTGGACCCGAAGGCGGTCGAGGAGGTGTGGGACCGGTTCCTGACGGCGTTGGCGCCGCTGCACGAGTCGGGCCGGCTGGGCGCGATCCTGTTCCAGTTCCCGCGCTGGTTCCCCATCGGCAAGCGCAACAAGGAGTACATCCTGGAGTGCAAGGCGCGCTGCGATCCGCTGCGGATCTGCGTCGAGTTCCGCAACCACACCTGGATGAGCGAGGACAACCAGGCCGAGACGCTGGATTTCCTCACCTCGTACGGGCTGCCGTACGTGAGCGTGGACATGCCGCAGGGCTACCCCGACTCCATCCCGCCCGTGCTCGCCGCCACCGCGGACCTGGCCGTGGTGCGGTTCCACGGCCATTCGAAGAAATGGACCAGCAAGGACATCCACGAACGGTTCGGGTATCTCTACCAGGAGGATGAGCTGCGGGAGTGGGCGCCCAAACTACGGCGCCTCGCCGAGGACACCGAGGCGACCCACGTTCTCATGAACAACTGCTACCGCGACTACGCGCAGGTCAACGCCTCGCAGCTGGCTCGCCTGATCCCGCAGGAGTGACGCGTCGAACGAGCCTTGCCGTCAGGCGGGCACGGCCGAGTCGCGGACGACGAGTTCGGTGGCGAGCTCGATGTGGCGGGCCTCGATCGTCTCGCCGGCCGCCAGGCGCAGCGCGGTGCGCAGAGCGACGATGCCCATCTCGCGCAGTGGCTGCCGTACGGTGGTCAGCTGCGGTGAGGTCATGGTGGAGAGGTCGGTGTCGTCGAAGCCGACGACGCTGAGGTCTTGGGGAACGCGCAGGCCCCGGGCCCTGGCGGCCTGGACGGCGCCGAGGGCGCTCTCCTCTCCGGCGGCGAAGATGGCCGTCGGCGCCGGGTCCAGATCGAGCAGGACGGCTCCTCCTTCCACCCCGTGGGGGTAGCAGAAGCCCGGAGTCAGGACGTATTCGGGGCGCACGGGCACGCCCGCGCTCTCCATGGCGGCGCGATAGCCGTGCATGCGTGCCTGGTTGACGGCCGTGGTCTCGGGGCCTCCGATGTAGGCGATGCGGCGGTGGCCGAGTTCCAGCAGATGCTGCGTGGCGGACAGACCGCCGGCGAAGTTGGTGCAGCCCACACTCATCACGGGGCTGTCCGGCAGGTTGAGCGGGTCGATGACGACCACGGGTAAGCGAGCCCGTGAGAGCGCGGCGAGCTGGGCCGGGGTCGGGCCGGTGCCAAGAGTGATCACCGCGCGGCGTCCGGCGGAGACCAGGTCACGGGCCCAGGAGATGGCGCCGCCGGCCGTCTCGGGCGTGTTGCCGACGATGACGGCCACGCCCGACTGGGCTCCGGCCTCGATCGTGCCCTTGATGATCTCCACGGAGTAGGAGCACAGCTCGTCCACCCACATCTCGACCGTGGCGGCCGTCTCCGCCTTGCCGCGGCGCGACGGGCGCGGAACGTAACCGTGATCCTGCAGCAGGGACTGCACCAGCGACCGAGTGGTCGGCGCCACGTCCTGACGACCGTTGAGCACCTTGGACACGGTGGCCACGGACACGCCGGCCGAAGCGGCCACGGTGGCCAACGTGGTACGCCGTGGACTGCGTGACATCCTTTCCCCCTAACGCCCCGACATTCACCTTATGGCGTGACCAAGCGGAGGCAAGGCATTTATCGGCTTCCCACCGGCCCACCCGCGCAAGGCGCGCCCTGCCGACGCGTGCCGAGGGCGGACCACGCGCCTACCGGGCCACGAGGCGGACGGAGAGACCGTGGGCCGTGTAGAGCGGCACGGCCTCGATTCCGGCGGCGTCGACCGTGACGGTGCCGAACCTGCCCTGCAGCCGGCCGCCGCGGATCACCTGGACGACCTTGCCCGGACGGGGAGCGCCGTCCAGCTTGATCTGCAGCACGCTGCCCTGGTCGAGCACGACCTCTCCGGCCACCGTGAGCGGAATCGCCCAGTCGGCGGAGAGCGTCACCTCCAGCACGCCGCCGGACGACTGGCGGTAGCCGTCCCGCACCCGGACGCCGGCCGCCGTCACGGCCAGCCGGCCGCCGCGCACGGTGACGGGACCGCGGCCGAGGGCGTCCGGCGAGCCGGCCACCAGCGTGCCCGCCTCGACGGAGGTTCCGCCCGTGTAGCGGTTGTCGCCCGTGAGGGTCAGCGCGCCGGTGCCCGTCTTGGTGAGGCCGCCACGGCCGCCGATGTCGTTGCGCCAGGTGTCGGCCGCGCTGAAGCCGCCGTCGGAGGCGTTCATGGTCACGGTCACGTCGCCGTCGAACGCGCCGTAGCCGTCCGCGGCGGCGAAGAGGTTCAGGCGTCCCCACGGCTCGGGGCCGTCGAGGATGACGTACCCCGACGGCAGCGCGGTGGTGCGGAGCACCTCCCGGCGGCCGGCCGCGCCGAGGTACGGAAATCGGGTCTCCAGCAGCGCTTCGGCGCCCTTGGGCACCTCCATCGCGACGTACCTGCCGCGCCTCGGGAGGATGTAGGTGAGGCGGGGGGTGACGTAGCGCCTGTTGGCCTCGCGGTCGGCGTACGGGTCGGCGGCCGGGCCGGCCGAGTGCGCGTGGGCGTGCAGCGTGTCGGCCGTGATGCCGGTCTTCGCCTGCAAGTACGCGGCCGCCTGGCTGCGGGCGGCGGCCTTGAGCTCGGCGTTCGCCGGGTCGTTCAGGATGGCCGCGGCCAGCGCGGTGGCGAGGATGCGGCCGCCGACGACGTCCACGGGGGAGTGCATGCCGGCGACGATGCGGGAATGGCCCACCTCGAAGGCGCGGGTGAGGAGCTCCTGGAAGCGCTCGGGGACGGCGTAGGCCAAGGCCAGGGCGGCCAGGAAAACGGCGTTGGCGTGCCCGCTGACGTACCCGCCGTCCTCGGCCGGATTGGTCGCGCGCTGGCGCAGGAGCTGCGGGGCGACGACCACGTCGGAGTCGTAGACCGGGTAGCCCAGGTCGTCCTTCTTCCCCGTGTCCACGACCCTGCTGTCGTTCGTGAGCCGCCACGGACGCGGGTACTGGAAGGCGAACTTGCTCGGGTTGCTCGACGAGTGCGCGCCGCGAAGAGTGTTGACGAGCTGCACCACTTTGCCCAGCTCGGAGTCGGGGGAGCCGGCGCCGATCGCCGAACCGGCGGGCGCGCCCGGCGGCACGGCATCGCTGATCGTGGTGGGCGGGGTGCCGTCCGGCGCCGAGGTGATGCTGGTGACCGCCTTGGCGCCGGTCTTGTACAGGGCGGCCAGCGGCCCCAGGCCATCGATGATCGAGTAGCTCTGGTGCTGCCTGTCGAAGATGAAGGCGGTCTTGGCCTGCGCGTCCGTCCGGGTCGTGGTGACCCTGACGCAGTAGCCCACGTTGGCGCGCAGGACGTCGGGCATGAGCGGCGTGCCGTCGTCCCAGGCCGTACCGGTCTTCCAGACCCTCGCCATGTCCGAGAGGATCGCGACGGCCGCGTTGGTCTCGGGGGTGAGGTTCGCCGTGGCGTTGGTCTTGTAGTGGTCGGCGAAGGGCAGCACCGCGCTCGCGGCGGCGGACGCCGGTGACGCCGGCAGCCAGGAGAGAACCGCCGGACCGGCGATGAGCCCGGCGGACGCGGTCGCGGCCCGGGCGAGGAATCCGCGCCGGTCCATGATGTTCTGGTGGTTCATGCTCGCTCTCCGCGGCTGCTCGACGCTCATGTGTGGGCGCGGACGATTATGGGGCAATTGGGACGCACGATACCGAAGTGGCAATGTTGAATCAGTGAATTCTTCGCGGCGAAGGGACCAGCCGGTCGTACAGCTGGCGGAACACGACGAGTGCCGGGCGCGCCAGCACGTACGCGCCGGCGGTCAGTCCGAAGACCAGGGAGACGACCTGGGCCGTGTCCAGGACCGGCGGTTCGACGAACGGGTACCACAGCGCGCTGAACTCCGGGGTGTAGTAGCACAGCGGCGGCTCGTACATCGTCCCGCCCACCAGGCAGCCGGTCGGCGTGGCGGCGCTGTCGCCGAAGACGACCCCGTTCACCCCGACCCAGACCGAGAGGGCGACGGCCGCCAGGGTCAGCACATTGGGGAGGAGGGTGTCGTAGGGACGGTGTATGCGCACCGCCAGCACCAGGCAGGCGGGAAGGGACGCGAAGAGCAGATATCGCGGTCCCCAGAAATGCGCACCGGTCCAGGCCCAGTAATTGGCGTAGAGCAGGAGCAGGC
Source organism: Nonomuraea sp. SYSU D8015 (assembly GCF_008065375.1). Taxonomy (GTDB): domain Bacteria; phylum Actinomycetota; class Actinomycetes; order Streptosporangiales; family Streptosporangiaceae; genus Nonomuraea. The sequence continues at coordinate 449,837 of NZ_VJYI01000002.1, read as the reverse complement.
CGACGGTGAAAGCCATCCACATGCCGTGGAGCGCGCCCAGATCGGCGTCGGCCCGTAACTCCTTCAGCCTCTCTCGAACCGGCAGGAAGAAACCGGGCGCGAAGAACACGAGCCCCTTCCCGAAGGAAAGCAGGAGCGACAGCAGCCCGAAGAACAGCGGATAGCTGAAGCCGGGCAGCCCTGAATACGGCATGACCGAGCGGTGGCCCTGGTTTCCTGACTCGTACCCCGTGAGGAACGGGTTGCCGCGCCGGATCCACGCCTCGGCCAGCACGAGGGCGGCCGCCGCGAAGATCGCGAGCAGACACCAGGCCCGGCGGGTGTCCCACACTCGCCTGAGGGCCAGAAACCCCATGCCGACCAGGGAGGCCGGCGTGTTGGCCACTCCAATGACGATCGCCGCCCACCCGCCGCGGCGCTCGGTGACCACGGCGAGGGTGCCGACCGCCACCAGGACCGCGGTGAACACCTCCCCGTAGTAAAGGGTGACGTGCTTGGCGAACATCGAAGCGAAGACCAGCAACAGCAGAAACGTACGCAGGACCTCGCGGGGCATCCGGTCGCGCAACATCCAGTAGAACGCCAGAAGGCCCAAAGCGAAAACGACGCCGTTGTAGTGCGCGACCCACGCCTCCCGCGCGTTCAGCAACTGACCGGCCAGCCACAGCGGGGCCGAGAAAATCGGGCCGATCAATGAATACTTGCCGTCGGGCGCCTCGCCGGTCGTCAATAACTCGGTGAGATTCTCGTGGCGCCCTCCGCCGTCACCCCACAAGCCGTGCGGGCGGAGAACCGCGATCGCGATCAGCCCCGCCAGTATCAACCCGATCTCTAATCGGGCGATTCTCTTCACCATGACCCGTCCCCTCGTGTCCGCCACGCGCCGTGGCACGCCGACCGAGCGTACGGAAGATCGCGAAGCGGTGGAAACCGGGACTCCGGGGAACTCAGGGTCGGGGTCAGGGGCGGCTAGGGGATCGAGCCGGATGTGGGGGACGGGGGCGCGGCGGGAGAGTTGCCCCATGACCGCAGCTAAGAGGCTCTATCCCCTGATCGCCTGTGGCTCGATCCTGTTCTCGGTGGTCGCGGTGGTGGTCGGACAGTTCGACCCCGACCCGTATCTGGACCCCATGAACGTCACCATCAGCGAATACGCCGTGGCCGACCGCGGGGGCGTCACGGAGGTCGCGATGGCGGTGCTCGGGATCGGGTCGCTGGCGTTGCTGGCGGGGCTGCGGGCGGCGGGGGCGCCGGTCCGCGGGATGCCGGAGCGGTTGCTGATGGTGTGGTCGGGAGCGCTCGTGGTGGCCTCGATCGTCCCGACCACGCCCATCGGCACGGACCTCGATCTGGCGGCCCAGATCCACCGGTACGTGTCCGTGGCGGCCTTCGTGAGCCTCCCGGCCGCCGGAGCCCTGCTGGTGCCCAGGCTGGCCGCCAGCGCCGACTGGAAGCCCGTGGCGCGGGCCGTGGAGTGGGTGGCGCTGGCCGGGGGGTTCGGGCTGCTGGCAATCACGTACGTGGCCATGCCGGGCGACCGGGTGATGATCGGTCTCGTGGAGCGGTTGCTGCTGGGCGCCGAGGTGGCGTTGCTGGGTGTGCTGGCGGGCTGGCTGGCCTGGCTCGTGTGGCGTCAGCGTGTTGGCGTGGTGTCACGGGTCGGTGGCGGGGCGCTACGAGGCGTCCGCGTACGGGCCTAAATTTCCCGACATATCACTTGATTATCGCTAGTCGATCTTAAAACCAGGTGTTTCGGTGCTATTCTCTCCCGCGATCTTCTATCCGGGAGCAGGTGTCATGGCATCGGGCAGATCCATCCGATTCAAGATCTCGACGCTGCTCGTCATCCCCTTGATCTCCCTGATCGCGCTCTGGGGCTTCGCCGCGAGCACCACGTCGGGAGAGGCGCTCAACCTGCTCAAGGTCGAGACCATCTGGACAGGCGTCATCAACAACGCCGACGGCCTCGTCGGCAACCTGCAGACCGAGCGGCTGGCCTCCGCCGAGCGGATCGCGGGCACCGTCACGAACCCGGGCGCGCTGGCCGAGGCCCGCGCCAAGGTCGACTCGAACAGGAAGAAGCTCCAGGAGCAGGGGCTGTCCGAGGACGTGCAGGCCGTGCTCACGGCGGACATGAAGAACCAGCTCCAGACCGTGTACGCGGCGATCGACCGGCTCCCGGACATCAGGCGGAAGGTGGACGAGCGCAGGCTCACCCCCACCGCCCTCGTCACGGAGTACGCCAAGATCTCCGACGAGGTTCACCTGCTCTACTCCCGGCTGACGGTCAGCACGGACCTCCAGCTCGCGCTCCAGGCGCAGGGCCTGATCGCCGCCGACGAGGTGCGTGAGCTGATGAGCCGCGAGCACGCCCTGGTCGTCGCCGCGAACGGCCAGCCGAGCATGCCGACCGCCCACATGCTGGCCGCCCTCGACGGGTCGAGGTCGCGCCTGTTCCCGAAGGCCCTGGCCAACCTCGACACCGAGCTGCGGGCCCCGTTCGAGAAGATGTACTACTCCCCCAGGTACGTCACCATGGAGAACCTGGTGGAGAGCTACATCGACGGTCAGCAGCTGGACATCGAGCTCTGGCGGGGCGTCGCCGACCAGGTGCAGAAGGAATACCAAGAGGCCATCTGGCGCACCGGCGACAAGCTGCTGGCCAGGATGGAGCCCGCGGGCATCGCGATCGTGGTGCGGGCCGCCGTCGCCGGCGTGCTCGGACTGATCGCGGTGATCTTCTCGGTCGTGATGTCGATCCGGGTCGGCCGCAGGATCACCCGCGAGCTCGCGGCGCTGCGCCGTACCGCGCTCGACCTGGCCGAGGTCAGGCTCCCCGACGTCGTGGCGAAGCTGCGCAAGGGCGAGAGCGTGGACATCGAGACCGAGGCGCCGCCCATCAGGGTGGGCGACAAGGCCACCAGCGAGGTCAGCGACCTGGCGGCGGCGTTCGACAGCGTGCAGAGCACCGCCGTGGACGCGGCCGTCGAGCAGGCCAGGCTGCGCCAGGGCCTGTCCGAGGCGCTGCGCAACCTGGCCAGGCGCAGCCAGTCGCTGCTCCAGCGCCAGCTCAAGCTGCTGGACGAGATGCAGCGCCAGACGGAGGAGCCCGAGGCGCTGGAGCGTCTGTTCAAGCTAGACCACCTGACCACCCGCATGCGCCGCCATGCCGAGGGCCTGGTGCTGCTCTCGGGCGGCTCCGCGGGCCGCAGGTGGCGCGGCGTCATCCCGATGGAGGACGTGCTGAGCGGCGCGGCGGCCCAGGTGGAGGAGTACACCCGGGTGCGGGTCTACCCGATGACCGAGGTGGGCGTCTCCGGCGGGGCCGTGGCGGACCTGATGCACCTGTTCGCCGAGCTGATCGAGAACGCCGCCTCGTTCTCCTCGCCCAGCAACGAGGTCTCCGTACGCGGCGAGATCGTGGGCAGGGGCTTCGCCGTCGAGATCGAGGACCGCGGCCTGGGCATGGACGAGGCCACCCGCAGGGCCATCAACGAGCGCCTGGCCAGCCCGCCCGACTTCGACGCCGCCCAGACCGAGCGGCTCGGGTTCGCGGTGGTGGGCATGCTCGCCGCCCGGCACGGCATCAAGGTGACGCTCAAGCCGTCCCCGTACGGGGGGACCACGGCCATCGTGCTGGTGCCGGGAGAGCTGGTCGAGCCGATGGCGACCCCGGTGCAGCCGCTGGAGTTCGAGTCCGTCTCCGTGTCGGTCGTCCGACCGGAGACCACGGGGGATGGCGAGCTGCCGCGCAGGGTGCGCACCAGCAAGCGCGGCACGGGCCCCGCACTCACGCAGCAGACGGAGCTGGGGTCGACCGACCTGCCCCAGCCCGAGGGCCTCACGAGCCTGCCGCAACGCGACGGGCTCACCGGCCTGCCGCAGCGTGAGCGGACCACCGGACTCCCGCAGCGCGAGCGGACCACGAGCCTGCCGCAGCGGGACCGGACCACGACCAGCCTGCCGCAGCGTGAGCGGCCCGCCGATCAGCCGGACTCCGACGAGCAGGCGTCCGGCGACCGGCCGACCGGCCTGCCTCGCCGCCAGCGGCAGAACGGCCTGCCGCAGCGGCTCCAGCAGGCGCCGCACGCGGGACCGCCGGCCGGTGAGCAGCGCTCGCCCGAGGAGGCCAGGGCGTTGCTCTCCTCGCTCCAGTCCGGCTGGCAGCGCGGGCGGCAGGACAGCGACCAGGATGGGGGATCTCAGCCGTGAGCCGCGAGCACGAGTGGGTCGACGAGGAGGCGGGGCCCGTCGTACGGCCGTACGCGGTCGCGCGTGGACGCACCAGACCCGCGTCCTCCACGCTCGACCTGCTGGCGACCGTCGTCCCGACGGGGTTGCCCGCCCCGGCCAACGCCGAGCTCAGCGCCCAGCACCGCCGGGTGATCAGCTGCCTGGCCGGCCGGCCCAAGCCCGTCGTCGAGCTCGCCTCGGAGGTGGGCCTGCCCGTCGGCGTGGCGCGGGTGCTTCTGAGCGACCTGCTGGAGTACGGCCTGATCTCAGTGCGTGAGGGGCGCGACAGGGCGTCCTCGTCGACGGAGAGCCTGCTGCGAGAGGTCATCAACGGCCTCAGGGCGCTCTGAAGCCCCGAAGGCTCCATTTTGGTCCAGGGTCGCCGGAAGGGCGCTCACGCTCGCGCTGAGGGCGCCCTGGACCCCGCTCCGGATCCGGGCCTGGATCCTAATTTGCCGACGTCAATGTCCTGAGGGAATGCTCGACCAGGGTGATCATCACTTCCTTGGCCGACGTGCGCCGCCGTACGTCGCAGAGCATCACCGGGACGTCGTCGTCCAGGTCGAGCGCGATGCGCACGTCGTCCACGCTGTGCTGCTCGGCCCCGTCGAAGCAGTTGACGGCCACCACGAACGGCGTCCCGCGCTGCTCGAAGTAGTCCACGGATGGGAAGCAGTCGGTCAGCCGCCGGGTGTCGGCGATCACGACCGCGCCCAGCGCGCCATAGGACAGCTCGTCCCACATGAACCAGAACCGCTCCTGCCCGGGCGTGCCGAACAGGTAGACGACGAGCCCTTCGCGGATCGTGATGCGGCCGAAGTCCATCGCCACGGTCGTGGTGGTCTTGGCCTCGACGCCGTCGAGGTCGTCGACGCCGATCCCGCGGTCGGAGAGCACCTCCTCCGTGCGGAGTGGTTTGATCTCGCTGATCGACCCGACCAGGGTGGTCTTGCCGACGCCGAAGCCGCCCGCGATGAGGATCTTCAGTGCGACGGGGTCCTCAGAGAGCACGGAGTCCATTGATCACTTCCTTGAGAATGCGCTCATTCGTCCGCGCCCCTCCGGCGGAGGACGACGTCACCGAGATGAGGCCGTGGTCACGCATGTCGCCGAGCAGCACCCGGACGACGCCGACTGGCAGGTCGAGTTCGACGGCCAGGTCGGCCACCGAGATCGGACTGCGCGCAGCCCGCAGGATGAGTTGCTGCTCGGGACCGAGCTCGCCCGTCGGCTCGCCGATGGCACGCACGGTCGCGACGAGGTCGAACGCGTCCCCCGAGGAACGCGTGCGGCCGCGGATGAGGGCGTAGGGCCGGACGAGGGGCCCGGCCTCCTCATCGAACCACTGCGGGCTATCGCTCATGACGCCCCAGCGCGTGGATTGGTGGTGATGTGCTGGCCCACCCGCTTGACGAGCATCGCCATCTCGTAGGCGATGTGGCCGACGTCCACGTTCGCATCGGCGATCACGGCCAGGCAGGTGCCCTGGCCCGCCGCGGTGACGAACAGGAACGCCGTCTCCATCTCCACAATGGTCTGCCGCACGTCGCCGCCGCCGAAATGGCGGCCGGTGCCGCGTGCCAGGCTCTGGAAACCGGCCGCCACGGCCGACAAGTGCTCGGCGTCCTCGCGGCTCAAGCCCTTGCTGTAGCCGACCGCCAGGCCGTCGGTCGACAAGATCACCGCCTGGCGTACGGCCGCGACCCTGGAGGTCAGATCGTCCAGCAGCCAGTTGAGCTCACCGGTGTTGGTGGTCGGCGCACTCATGCATCCCCCTTACTCGATTCTTCTCGGGCGCGTTGGGTTCCCCGCTGGAAGGCGGAGAACAAGTCGCGTACCTCGTCGGGAGAGCGCCCGGTCTGCTTCTCCGGTTCGTGAGGCTGGGACGGCTCCGGCTTGGACTCCTTGAGCCGCGACGACAGGCTGGCCTGGCGCACCCGCCTGGGCAGCCCGGCATGGGTGCCCGAGGTGACCACCGCGAGCGCCTTCTTCCGCGTACGGCTCGGCAGCGCGGCCATCTCTTCCCCGCCGTCGCCGGCCGTCAGCGCCGTCTGCTCGGTCACCAGCGCGCGCGGCACCAGCACGATGGCGGTCGTGCCGCCGAGGGGCGAGCGCCGCAGCATCACCTTGATCCCGTGCCGCGCGGCCAGCCTGGCCACCACGAACAGGCCGAGCCGGTCGCTGTCGGCGAGGTCGAACTCCGGCGGGTCGGCCAGGACCTTGTTGAACGCGGCGTACTCGGCGGGCGGCAGGCCCAGCCCTTTGTCGTCGATCTCGATGGCGTAGCCGTTGCTCACCTGGTCACCGCGCACCTTGACCACGGTGTCCGGCGGCGAGTAGATGGTGGCGTTCTCGATCAGCTCGGCGATCAGGTGGGTGAGGTCGGCGGCGGCGCCCCCGTCGAAGGCGCTGACCGGCATCGCCGCGACGTCGACCCGGGTATAGTCCTCCACCTCGGCCACCGCGGCCCGCACGATGTCGATCACGGGCACGGGCTTGCGCCACGCCCGCCCCGGCGCGGAGCCGGACAGGACCATGAGGCTCTCGGCGTGCCGGCGCATGCGCGTGGTCAGGTGATCGAGCCGGAAGAGCTCCTCCAGCCGGTCGGGGTCGTGGGTGCGCCGCTGCATGCCGTCGAGCAGCGCGAGCTGGCGGTGCAGCAGACCCTGCTTGCGCCGGGCGAGGTTGAGGAAGACCTGGCCGACCCCGCGCCGCAGCGCGGCCTGGCCGACCGCGGCGGTCACGGCGGTGCGCTGCACGGAACCGAAGGCCCTGGCCACGTCGGTGATCTCAGCGGAACCACTCACCTTGATCGCCTTGGCCTCCTTCGCCACGTCGACGTCCTCGCCCTTGCGCAGCCGCTCGACGAGGTCGGGCAGCCGCTTCTCCGACAGCTCCACCGCGGCGCCGCGCAGCGCGCCGAGTTCTCCGGCCAGCCGGCGACCGAACCGTACAGAGATGATGATCGACGCGAGCACCGCGATCAAGCCGATGCCGCCCGCGAACGCGATCTTGACGACCGTGGCGGTCGCGGCCTCGGACGTGCGCGCGGCCAGCTCCTGGGACGCGGCCAGGCCGTGCTGGTCGAACTGGGCGGTGAGCTTGTCGATCGTGTCGGTCCAGGCGTCGGCGTCCGGAGGCGGGGCGCCGGTCCTGACGATCCGAGCCTCCATGGCGGCGAAGCTCTGGAACGGCTCGGAGGCGAAGACCTGCTCGTACGGCCGGCGAAGCGTCACGTCGAGCCCGGCGAGCCCGCGCGCGTGGAGGAACTTCCTGGAGGCGGCGTACTCGGTGAAGGCGGCGGTCTCGGGGCCGGTGAGTCGCCGGTCGGCCAGCGCCCCGATGACGAGGGCGTTCTCCCTGGCGATGTACTCCCTGGCCATGCCCATGGCCTGCAGCGAGGAGGCCTGCTGGAGGATGGCCAGGTCGGAGACGGTGACCAGGTGGTCGTAGAGCAGGAAGATCGAGTCGAGGATGCGGTTGTACTCGTTCAGCCCAGTGAGGCGGGAGCTGAGGCCGTTGTCGATGTCGGCCCTGATCGAGCCCAGCCGGTCGAGTGCGCCCATCAGGGTGTCGAGCGGAAGGCGCAGGTCGTCGCCGAGTGCGCCCCCGGCCTCGCTGACGGCCTGACGGAACTCGGTGACGGACCGGTCGGTGCGGGAGCGCTGGCCGCCGAGCGCCTCGGTGAGCTCACGCGTCGTGAGCGCCTCCGCTGAGCGTACGCGCTCGGCCTGGAGTTGAAGGCCCAGATCGGTGGACTTGACGCCGATGGTCCGGTACAACGTTCCGGCACGGAGCAGTGACTGGGCGTCGCCCATGGTGAGGTTGAGGACGAAACCCCAGAGCGCGCTCAGAGACAGGAGGGGTAGCAGCAGCAATAAGAAGATCTTGAACCGAATTGACCGGTTTTGCGAACCCATGTCCCAACCTCGAGTCGGGGGCATTTCCACACCTGTTGTGTAAATACACCTCCGGAAGATCGCACAGGAGACTAGCACCGTTTATGCGTCCGGCGCAGTGGGAGCAAGACGTTCATTACCGTGATTATTGGGACACGATCTCTCTTGCGCGGCGTCCTGCGGCGACGACCACCCCCAGCCAGGCCAGGGCGACCAGCGAGATCACGAGCAGCCCCGCCCAGTTCACCAGGGTGTAGAGGTGCACCTGCCACTCGGTCACGCGGGGCACCCGGCCGATCCGCAGCAGCTGGAACTGCCACGGCCGGCCGGTCAGCACCAGCGTGATCGCGATCGCGATGGCGCTCATCGAGTCCCACAGCGCGTGCAGCAGGGAGACGCCGAGGTAGGTCAGCACCACGGGAGGCTTGATCCGGCCGCCCGCCGCGAACAGCACCCCGCCGGCGATCGCCGTCCACAGGCCGTGCCCGACGGGCGTCAGGATGCCGCGCAGCACCTCGGTCTCGACGAGCTGGGTCAGCGACAGGCCGTCGCCGGTGAAGAGCGCGTTGAAGGCGTAGCCGGCGCTCTCGAAGGCGGCGAAGCCGAAGCCGACCGTCGCGCCGAGCATGACGCCGTCCATGGCCGAGCGCGTGGTCATGCGCCTGGTGACGAACATCAGGGCGGCCAGCTTCACGCCCTCCTCGATGAGGCCGACCAGCACGTACATCACGAGCGAGGGCCGGACCAGCCAGCTCTCCAGCAGCGAGGCGCCGAGCACGCCCAGCACGCCGCCCACCACGAAGGCCCTGAACATCAGCTCGACCGTGACGCGGGGCGAGCGCTCGCGCCCGTACGCCCACACGACGAACGTCACCGGCACCAGGAAGCTGCCGAACAACACGACCGTCGGGACGAGGTTGGAGTTGCGCGTCCAGCCCGTCGTGACCACCGTGGCCAGCCACAGGACGAGCCCGATCAGGAAGACGCGGGTCCACGGTCTCATCGCGTGAGCTCCTCCACGGCGCGGAAGGCGGCGGTGACGGCGGCGTCGGCGCGGGCCGCCGGCACCGCGTCGGATCCCGCGATGGCGATCCTGCCGAACCGCCGGCGCGCCACGTCCGCCGGGAACGGCCCGTCGGGGTAGAACGGGTGCCACGGCCGGCAGTATTCGGGCGCGTTCCCGTGCCCCCAGCGGTTGATCGTGATCGCCTCGATGTCGCCGGCCGGGTCGAAGCCGGTGGGACCGAGCAGCCGGGTCAGCTGGTCGCGGATGGTGTGCTCCAGCCGGTCGTAGGGCGTCTCGATGAGCTCGCGCCGGCCCTCTGCGGCCCCTTCCACGGGCCCCAGCTCCGACCGGCACGGCGTGGCCAGGAGGTGCACCGCGGCCGGCCGGCCGGGGCGGCTGGGGACGTCGAGCTCGGTCAGGCACCAGTACGCGCCGGTCCACCGCACCCGCCGGAGCTCGCGCACCGCGGTCCGCCCCCATGCGTCCCAGCCCCGCACCCGCACGGTGGCGTGCAGCAGCGGCACCCGGACCGCCGCCCGCAGCGCCTGCCGCTGGTCGTGCGGCAGGTCGGGCACGAGGTAGGGGATGACCGCGCTCCAGCAGGCCAGGATCACCGACCGGGCCTCGACGCTCATGACCTGGTGGCCGTCGAAGTACGCCACGGTCGCTGCGGCGTCCCCGTCGCGCACCGACACGACCGGGCTGGACAGCCGGAACCGCGCCCGCGCTCCCGGCTGGTCGAGGGCGCCGGGCGCCAGCCTGCGCACCATCGTCCGGACGAGCCCTTGATTGCCCTCGGGGAAGTGGTAGACGTCGGGATCGGCGATCCCCCACTGCTTCTTCACGGTCGGCGAGTTGAACCGGGAGGGTTTGTCCGCGTCGAGCCCCAGGCCCGCGAACCCCGGATAGCCGGTGCCCCAGGCGTCGATCGCGCCGAGCGCCCGGGTGTCGTAGCCCCACTCCGGGCCCGGCACGGTCCGGAGGAACCGCTCGACGTCCGGGTGCGCTCCACACACCTCCAGCAGGAAGGCGGAGTACGTCAGCCCGGCCAGCCGCTCCTGCTTGCCCTCGGCAGGCAGCCCGGGCAGCCAGTCGGGCGGGTCGTCGCGCAGCAGGCGCAGGTCGGCTCTGGCCTGCTCGGCGATGGGCAGCCTGGCCACCCAGTCGCCGGTGAGCCTGACCAGGGTGTCGGCCCCGAAGGTCTCCGCGTCGCACATCACGGCGTCGGCCAGGCCGGTGTCGGCGTGCGCCCGGCCGCTCTGCCGATGGAACACGGCGCGCCGGGCCTGCCCGCCGATCTCGTCGTGGTTGTCGAGGACGAGCACGTGTGCGCCGGGGTCGCGCCGCAGCCACTCGTCGGCCGCGCTCACTCCGCTGAGCCCGCCGCCGACCACCACCAGATCGTAGATCTCCCCGGTGGGCTCGGGCGGATCCGCGTACTGCCAGAAGCGGCCGTCCCGGAGCGCGTGCGGCACGGCGAGCGCCGCGGGTGAGCCGCCCAGGAATCCGGTCGGCCCGGGGGGAGTGGCGGCTTTCCGCGCCGTCTCAGTCATGCCCACGGACGCAAAGGCGCTCACGGCTATGCCGTCGAAGAAGTCGCGACGGGAAATAGACCGGTTCATCCCGAGGTCGCGTGGGCTCAAGCTCATGGCGCGATCATCGACAGCGCGGCCAATTGCCGCGCCGGGACGCGCAGCGTCTCGAGGAACTTTTTGCGCGGCCTATTACCGTGAATGCCGGTTTGGAGTAGCGTCCGGAATATCGCGACGGGGGGAGAACGGTGGTCGGCAGGCAGGGCAGGGTCACGGGGAAGATCGGCCCAGGGCTCGTCGGCGAGGTCATGATCCCGATCAGGGGCGGCATCGAGGCCTTCTACGCGCACCCCAGCGTGCCTGACGAGGAGATTCCGGTGGGATCCATCGTCGTGGTCGTGGAGTATTTCCCCCCGCGGACCGTGTACGTGGCCAAAGCTCTCGTCTAGGGAGGCACCGATGTCCCCCGAGCTCTACATCGCCGCCGGCGCCGTCGTCGTCGCGGTCGTCGTCATCATCCTGCTGTTCAAGGCCGTGTGGCGGGTCGCGGAGCCCAACGAGGCCCTGATCATCTCCGGCCTGGGCGCCCGCGGGCGCGCGGAGGGCGCCGACAGTCTGGGCTTCAAGATCGTCACAGGCAAGGGCACCGCCGTGTTACCCGGGTTCCAAACCGCCAGGCGCCTGCGGCTCGACACCAGGGCCGCCAACCTCCAGGTCTCCTGCGTCACCCAGCAGGGCATCCCCGTGAACATCCGCGGCGTGGTGATCTACAAGGTCGGCGACGACCTCGTCTCGATCGCGAACGCCGCCCGCCGCTTCCTCGACCAGCAGGACTTCATGACCAGCGCGATCCACGAGCTGTTCACCGGTCACCTGCGCTCGATCATCGGCAACCTCACGATCGAGGACCTCATCCTCAACCGGGAGCGCCTGACCAGCGAGACCAGGGCCTCGGCCGCCGACGAGATGAGCAAGCTCGGCATGATCGTGGACTCGCTGCAGATCCAGGAGATCGAGGACGAGACCGGCTACATCATCAACCTCGGAAAGCCGCACGCCGCCAGGGTCGCCTCCACCGCCCGCATCGCGCAGGCCCAGCGCGACCAGGAGGCCACCGAGGCCGAGCAGATCGCCGCCGCCAACATGGCCGCCGCCCGGCGCGACGCCCGCATCAAGGAGGCCGCCTACCAGGCCGAGATCGACCAGGCCATGGCCACCTCCAGACAGGCGGGGCCGCTCTCAGAGGCCACCGCCCGCCAGGAGGTGGTGGTCCAGGAGACCAGGGCCGCCGAGCTGGAGGCCCAGCTCGCCGAGCAGCGGCTTCAGTCGCAGGTACGCAAGCCCGCCGACGCGAAGGCGTACGAGACCGTCACGCTCTCCCAGGCCGAGCGCGACGCCCGCATCGCCCAGGCCGAGGCCGAGGCCAGGGAGACGGAGCTGCGCGCGGTCGCGCAGGCCTCCCAGGTCAAGCAGGCCGCCGCGGCCGAGGCGGAGGCCGTGCGGCTGCGCGGTGAGGCCGCCGGCGCGGCCACGAAGGTCACCGGTGAGGCGGAGGCCCAGGCCACGCAGGCACGCGGGCTGGCCAACGCCGAGGCGACCAAGGCGCTGGGCCTGGCCGAGGCCGAGGCCGCCCAGGCCAAGGGCCTGGCGGAGGCCCAGGCGATCAAGGCCCGCGCCCAGGCGCTCAAGGAGAACCAGGAGGCGGTCATCGCCCAGCAGCTCGCCGAACGCTGGCCGGAAATCGTCGAGGCGGGCGCGAAGGCGTTCGGCGGCGTAGACCACATGGTGGTGCTGAACGGCGCTCAGGGCATCGAGGAAATGCTCGCCAAAGCGCTCACACTGGGCGGCACCGGACTGGGTCTGGCCCGGGCCTTGCTCAATGGCGCGAGCCCGAACGGCAGCGAACCGGAAAAGATTCTTAAAACCGCTGAATCCCGCGAATAGCGACGTTACCCGGATGCGCGACCTGCGATTCCTCTAGCGTTTTCATGCAGGCGAGCCCTCGCGATATTCCTCTGGCGTTTTGGGGTTGGGGAGGGGGACGCGAGGGCTCGCCCCGCGTGAATGCCGCCAGAGTGAATTGGAGAGCGCATGCTTAAGGCCATTTCCGGCATATGTCTGAGCATGACGGCCCTTGCCGGATGCTCGTCCGGCGAGGCCGCGGCCCCGGCGCCCGCCGCCTCGGCGGCCGCGTCACAGTCGTCGTCCGCCGAGGCGGCCAGGCTCCGCGCCGCACTGCTTCCCGTGCCCGAGGGCATGCAGATCTCGTACGGCCCCGAGGTGGGCGCCTTCGGCTCGCTCAAGTCCACCCAGCAGGGCCTCGCCGCGGTCCGCCAGGCCAGGCTGGAGCGCCCCGAGTGCGCCGGGGCCGCCCAGCTCGACGCCGCCAAGCCGGACGTCGCCAAGGCGCCCGCCGCAGTGATCGCCTTCGCCGCGGACCGCGGCTCGATCACCCAGGCCGTCGTGTCGCTCCCGTCGGCGACCTTCCCGGACCCGCTGCCTCAGCAGTGCACCACCTATTCGGCCGACATCGGCGGCTCCAAGGTGTCCTACAAGACCCGCGCCCTGCCCATGCCGGCCAAGGGCGACCAGTCGCGCGCCTACCTCACCACCGCCACGGGCGTGAAGAAGAACGCCGCCCAGATCGGCTCCGTCATGATCAGACGCGGCACCCTGATCATGAGCATGCTCGTGGTCGGCCGGCAGGTGAAGCCGAACGGCCTGTACGAGCTCGCCACGCTGGCCGACCAGAACCTGGCCCGCGTCACCAGGTGAACAGGCTCATGAGGGCCGAACCGCGCTTCGTGCGGCGGACGTAGATCTGCCAGCCGTCCCGATGCCGCGTGATCAGCTCCGCCGACTCCAGCCGGTCGCAGTGGTACGTCACCGCGTTCGGCCCGCTGAAAGCGCGCACTTGACGCCTGGCCAGCGCGCCCATCGTGAGCGGCCGCTCCAGGCTCGGCAGGATGGCCGACCGCACGTCGCCGACGAGGAATCCGAGGCGGTCGTCACGGCCGCCCGCGGGGGCGCCGTCGGCCGGCCCGTGCAGCGGGTAGCCGATCCAGACCACGCCGGGAGGTCGTGGAGCACGACGTCGAGCGACCTGCGGCGTAACGCGGAGCGTCGGTGATCAGCGCGAGCATGGACAGGCCCGGCGTCGACGTCACCGGCACCTGATCCAGCCGCTCGATGACCAGGCTCGTATGCATGTGTGCTGTCCCCCAGTGTCCACCGGCTTCCCCGCCCGCCGCGCGCCGCCCCCGTGGCCGCGGCAGTGGCAGTCAGATCAGGACGTGCGCGTCCGGCCGCCCGACGAAGGAGAACTGCGCGTTGCGGGTCAGCTTGATGTGGTCGGCCTGCCACGTGTGCATCGCGGCGTCGGCGCTGCGCCAGTAGACGAAGTTGAAACGGTCCGCCGAGTAGATCTTGACGGAGTCCGCCTTAAGCCGCCGTACCAGCTCGGTGTCCTCGCCGCGGGTGATGTCCGCGAACCCGTACGAGCGGAACATGTCCGCCTTGCCGAGGAACGTGCCGCCCTGGACCAGGAAGGAGTAGCGGTGCTCCAGGCCGGGCAGCCGGAGCATCGTGGTGTTGATGCCCTCGAAGTACGCGTAGTGCGCGCCCTTGCCGACCAGCTCCGCGTCGGAGTAGTCGAACGCCCGGACCAGGTCCGACAGGTAATGGTCTCCGTACAGGTTGTCGTCGTCCATCTTGGCGATCAGATCGCCTTCGGCGGCGGCGATGCCCAGGTTCATGCAGGCGCCCAGCGACAGCGAGGCGTCGGCGGGCAGGACCACGACGTCCGTGATGCCGGCCATGCGGGCCTTGTCCGCGACCACGACCGGGTCGATGTCGAGGCCGTGCAGCACCATGATCAGCTGGAGCGGGCGGTGGATCTGCCGGGCCACCGACGAGATGGCGTGCTCGATCTGGGAGGCGCGGTTGGTCGGCAGCACGACCGAGATCGAGCGGGCCCTGGGCGTCACCTGGTGCCCGAGGTCCTGGAGGATCTGGTCCACGCGGTGCGAGAACAGGTGCTTGTCGAAGACCTCGCGCATCGCCAGGTGCCCGATCCTGGCGCGCAGCTCGGGGCTGTTGATCAGGTGCAGGACCTGGTTGTACGACTCCACCGGCTCGCGCGCGATCGGGATGAGGTCGCCGAACGTCTCCTCGATCGCCCGCGACCACCCGGACACCACGGGCGTCGAGCAGGCCGAGAGCTCGAAGACCCGCCGCGCGCACATGGTCGGCGAGTCGAGCACCGAGTTGACGTTGAGGAAGACCTTGTACATCCGGTACGCGGCCAGCATCTGGTCGTAGGGGAGCTCGCCCACGATGTGGGGGCGGTACTTCTCCGGCCAGGCGTACTTCTCGTCCACCTCGCCGTTGCGCGCGAAGATGTGCAGCCCCAGCTCGCGGATCGGGTCGAGGACGACCTCCATCTGCTCGCGGCGCTCGGGGTGCTTGTCGCGGAAGTACATCCCGGCGAAGACCACGTCGTGCAGCCGGCCCTGGCGCTGCTGGATCGGGTTGTGCACGCGCGGCTGGGCGGCGAACTGCAGCACGTCCACCCGGTCGTGTCCCAAAATTTCCCGATATTTCGGCAGCATGTCGCCGTCGCACGTGAACACGTAGTCGAACAGCTTGGCCGTGTCGATGAAGAAGTCGAAGTTCGGTGGGTCCTCCTTGTTCCAGAAGACCGTCGGGATGCCCTCCTCCTTGCACCAGGCGACGAGGTCCCTGAGAGGTTCCTTGGGGGCATTGGTGCCGGTCATCTGGTAGCGCCAGCGGCCCTGGTTGCCGTGCCAGGCCGACTCGCAGAACAGCAGGTCGGGCCGCTTCTCAGCGAAGATCTCCGGCCAGTCCTTGAGCCCGAACTCGATCTGGTCCCACTCGTAGCGGAAGGCCATCCTGGAGAAGTCGTCCAGGATCACCGCGACCTTCAGGTCCGGCCTGTTCACCGGCCCGTTCGGCCACTTCGCCGGCGGCACCTCGACCAGCGGCGGCCGGTTGTTCGCCAGCTCGATCGCCTCGTTGACCGGCATCGGCGGCTTGGGCGCCTTGTCCTTCGACCGGACGGCCTCGACGATCTTCCCCGGGCTCTTCGCGCCCAGGGCCTCGCCCAGCTTGAACGTCCGCTTCGCCTGGGTGGCCTCCAGCTTCCACTGCGCGTACGCGGCCTTGGCCTCGGCGATCTCCAGTCGCCGCCGCAGCTCCCTGAGCTCCGCCTCGTACCGCTCGACGACCTTGCGCTCCTCGGGCAGCCAGTTGACGGGGCCAAGTCGCTGGTACGCGGGGGGCTCGGGGTTTTCTGCCATGGTCATGCGCCTATCGCTCGATGGGGAGCCGACAAGAAACCTGCTCATTGGCCTGCCGCCCCACTGTCGTGCCTGGTCAAGGCCGTAGCGGCAGTCCATTCAGCAGGTTTCTCATCGGACGTCATGTTACGTCGGAAGCGAAGGCTATTCGGGGCGTTTGGCCTGCGAAGCAGGCGCCAGGTTGTCACCGCGAAGCCACGCCTCGATCACCGTGGCGATCCGCGGCCCCGCCTTGCCGTCCCACAGCACCGGAAGTTCCCCGGCCGGCGTGGCGGCCCCGTCGGCCAGTGCCTTCTCCGCGGCGGCCGGCAGGAGGGCGGGCGTGACCAGCCGGTTCGTGCCGTGTGTGATCGTGATCGGCCGCTCGGTGTTGGGCCGCAGCGTCAGGCAGGGGACGCCCAGCATGGTCGTCTCCTCCTGCACGCCGCCGGAGTCCGTGACCACCAGCGAGGCGCCGCGGACGAGTGAGAGAAAGTCCACATACCCCAGCGGCTCGATGACCTTGATCGTCTCTCCGTCCACCAGCCCCGCCTCGGCCAGACGCGCCTTGCCGCGCGGGTGCACCGGCACCACGATCGGAACCTGCCGCGACACCTCGAGCACGGCGTCGACCAGCTCCTTGGCGGCCTCGGCGGTGTCCACGTTCGCGGGGCGGTGCAGGGTCGCCACGGCATATCGATCGGGTATGCCCAGCCGCGCCACGACGGGCGCCGGGTCCAGCGACGGCAGCGCCGAGAACAAGCTGTCGATCATGGGGTTGCCCACGAGGTGCACCTTCGACGCGGGCACGCCCTCCGACGCCAGATAGGCGAGGGCCTCGGGGGAGGTGGCGAAGAGCAGGTCGGCCAGCGCGTCGGTGACGACCCTGTTGACCTCCTCCGGCATGCCCCGGTCGAACGAGCGCAGCCCCGCCTCCACGTGCGCGGTCGGCACGCCGAGCTTGGCGCAGACGAGGATCGCGGCCAGCGTCGAGTTCACGTCGCCGTACACCACGACCAGGTCCGGCTCCTGCTCCTGGACGACCTCCTCCAGGCCGATGAGCAGGGCCGCGGTCTGCTTGGCGTGGCTGCCCGAGCCGACCCCCAGGTTCGCCACCGGATCGGGCAAACCAAGATCGGAGAAGAACACGTCGGACATCAGCGCGTCGTAGTGCTGACCAGTGTGGATGATGCCCTGCCGCACGCCGAGTTCACCGAGTGCCCGGACCACCGGGGCCGCTTTCACGAAATTGGGACGAGCACCCAAAACGTGCAGGACCAGGGGGTTCTCCCTCATTGACCTCGCCTTTCATAGCGGAAGGGAAAAAACGCTGCCTATGGTACGGTCCCACCGTGGCATCCGACGCCAGTCGTCAAGACTCCTCAAAGGTTTCCGCGAAGTCCGCCCGTGCCGGCGTCGGTGGACTTCTCAAGGGCTTCGTCCAGCACCCGATCATCGTCTCCCGCGTCGTCGTGACGAAGGTCAGATCCGACCCCGTCCGCGTGGCCCAGGCCGCCGCCGACGCGCTCCCGCCCCGGCTGCGCCCCATCGTGGGCAGCATGGCGTGGCCCGCCGCGCGCCGGGCCCGGCGCCTGGTGCGCAAGTTCGGCATGCGCGTGCTCAAGGGACCCTGGAACGAGGCCAAGGAGCACTGGAACGCCGGCCGGGTCAGCCAGGCCGCCGCCGTGCTCGAGGCCCACACCAAATATCCGTTCGTCAAGCGCAGGGCCGCCTACTACCGCGGCGAGCTGGCCGCCATCAGTCCCGACCCGATCCCGCCCGGCCCCAAGGTGGCCATCCTCGAGCGGGTCCAGGGCCGGGTCATGCACCTGGTCACCAACGCGCTGCCGTTCACGCAGGCCGGATACACCGTCCGCACCCACCGCATCGTCACCTCGCAGAAGGCCGCCGGGCTCGACCCGCACGTGGTCACGAGCTGGGGCTGGCCGATGATGCAGGGGCACGCGGACGCGTCGCCGTACGAGGAGATCGACGGCATCCCCTACTACCGGCTGCTGCCCGACGGGCACGGCGAGGTGCCGTTCGAGATGCGCGGCCGCATGGTCAGGGGCGCCGACGCGGTCACCACGCTCGTCACCCAGCTGCGGCCGCAGATCCTGCACGCCGCCACCGACCACCGCAACGGCTCCGTCGCGCACGCCGTGCGCGACCGCACGGGCACCCCGTTCGTGTACGAGGTCCGCGGCTTCCTGGAGGAGACCTGGGCCTCCCGCGACCCGATCAGGGTCGGCAGCGAACGGCACGTGCTCCAGCGCGAGCGTGAGGCTTTCCTCATGCGCGAGGCCGACGCCGTGGTCACGCTGGCCGAGACCATGGCCGCCGAGATCGTCGAGCGCGGCGTGCCCAGGGAGAAGATCCACCTGGCGCCCAACGCGGTGGACGACTCCCTGCTGACCGCGCACTACGACGGCGCCTCGTTCAGGACCGCGTACGGCATCGAGCCCCATGAGGTCGTGGTCGGCTCGGTGTCCAGCATCGTGGCCTACGAGGGGTTCGCCACCCTGCTGCGGGCCGCCGCTCTGCTGCGCGACGGCGGCACGCCGGTGCGGGTGCTCATCGTGGGCGACGGCGCCGAGCGCGACAACCTCCTCGAGCTCGTCGGCGAGCTCGGCCTGACCGACGCCATCCTGCCCGGCCGGGTGGGCCCCGAGGAGGCGCTGCAGGCCCAGGACGCCATCAACATCTTCGCCTGTCCCCGCGAGGACCTGCGCGTATGCCGACTCGTTACGCCATTGAAACCCGTCGAGGCCATGGCGCTCGGCAAGCCCGTGGTGCTCAGCGATCTGCCTGCTCTGTCTGAGCTCGTCGGCTCCGACGGCGCCGGGCTGCTGGTGCCGCCCGGCGATCCCGAGGCGCTCGCGAAGGCGCTCGCCGGGCTCAGGGACGACCCCGCCAAGCGGGCCGAGATGGGTGAGGCAGGGCGGGCGGAAGTGGCTGCCAAGCGAACGTGGAGCCGCGTTGCCGAGACTTATCGAGCCCTTTACCGATCTTTGGCCGAATGATGACCTTCAGGAGGGCTGCGTCTTGTGACGGTTTCTGTCGCATTAGGCGTGAGCTAGGTGGACTTGAGATAACCTTTGCGACCATGAAGTGTTGTTTCCGGCTCCCAAAGGCACAGCTGTGACAGAAATAGACTTGGCTGTCATCGGCCTGGGCTACGTCGGCATGCCGCTCGCCAAGGAGGCGGTGGCCGCCGGTCTGCGAGTCGTCGGCGTGGACGTCGATCCCACGAAGGTCGACGCGCTCAACGCCGCCCGGTCCTACATCGACGACCTGACCGACGCCGACCTCGAGCACATGCTGGCCAACGGGTTCACCGCCACGCTGGACGAGACCGTGCTGGCCCGGAGCAACACGATCGTCATCTGCGTGCCCACCCCGCTGGACGAGGATCACCGCCCGGACCTGTCCGCCGTGGAGGGTGCGACCAAGGCCGTCGCCCGCAACCTGAGCAAGGGCACGCTCGTCGTGCTCGAGTCCACCACCTGGCCCGGCACCACCGACGAGGTGGCCAGGCCGCTGCTGGAGACCTCGGGCCTGGTCGCCGGCGAGGACTTCCACCTGGCCTTCTCGCCCGAGCGCATCGACCCGGGCAACCCCAAGTTCGGCCTGCGCAACACCCCCAAGGTCGTCGGCGGCTACACCGCGACCTGCCGGGACCGCGCGACCGCCTTCTACAGCCTGTTCATCGAGCAGGTGGTGCCGGTCAGCGGCACCCGCGAGGCCGAGATGGCCAAACTGCTGGAGAACACCTACCGGCACGTCAACATCGCCCTCGTCAACGAGATGGCGATCTTCTGTGACGAGCTCGGCATCGACCTGTGGGAGGCGATCGAGGCCGCGGCCACCAAGCCGTTCGGCTTCCAGAAGTTCCTGCCCGGGCCGGGCGTCGGCGGGCACTGCATCCCGGTCGACCCCTCGTACCTCTCGTACACCGTGCGCAAGCTCGGCTACCCGTTCCGGTTCGTGGAGCTGGCCCAGGAGATCAACGAGCGGATGCCGTCCTACGTGGTGGCCCGCGTCCAGAGACTGCTGAACAGGCATAAGAAGCCCGTGAACGGCGCCAGAGTGGTTATGCTCGGCGTCACCTACAAACCGGACATCGCCGACGAGCGGGAAACTCCGGCCCTGCCGGTGGCGCGTGCGCTGCTGGAGCTGGGCGCCGAGCTCTCGTTCGCCGACCCGTACGTCAAGGAGTGGTCGGTAGACGGCACCCCGGTGCCGCGTGAGGAGGACTTGGCCGATGCCGTGGTCAACGCTGACGTGACGCTGCTGTTGCAGCAGCATGCCGCGTTCGACCTCGACATGGTCGAGGCGAAGGCCAGGCTCGTGCTCGACACCCGCGGCGTGCTCGCCGAGGGTGAACGCGTCGAGCGGCTGTAGCGACGGAGGGCTGCGCGCAGTGCACGTGCTCGTCATGACGGTGGTGCATAACCCCGAGGATGCCCGGATCCTGCACCGGCAGATCCGTGCTCTCGTGGATGCCGGTCATGAGGTCACGTATGCCGCCTCCTTCACGGCGTTCGGCGTCGTCCCGCGTCCCTGGGTCACCGGTATCGACCTGCCCAGGGCATCCCAGCGCAACCGCTTCCCGGCTGTGTGGGCCGCGCGGCGGCTGTTCAAGCGCATGCGCGACAAGGTCGACCTCGTCCTGGTGCACGACCCCGAGCTGCTGTTCGCCGTGTGGGGTGTGCGCAACAGGCCGCCGGTGGTGTGGGACGTGCACGAGGACACGCCGGCCACGCTCTCGCTCAAGCCCTGGCTGCCCTCGCCGCTGCGGCCGCCCGTGCGCTTCCTGGCCCGGTTGATGGAGGGCACGGCCGAGCGCCACCTCCACCTGATCCTGGCCGAGACGGCGTACGCCGGGCGGTTCAAGCACGCCCACCCCATCGTGCCCAACGAGACCTGGGTGCCCGACTCCGTGACGCCCCCCGGCGACGACCGGGTGGTCTACCTCGGCTGGCTGTCCAGGGCCCGAGGCGTCATCGAGGCGGTCGAGGTGGCCAAGCTGCTGCAGCCGTACAGAGTGGCCGTGGAGCTGATCGGGTACGCCGACCCGCAGAGCCGCCCCATGCTCAACCAGGCCGTCACCGAGGGCTTACTGGAGTGGCGCGACTTCATGCCCAACGACGAGGCGCTCAAGCGGCTCGACGGGGCGCTGGCCGGTCTGTCGCTGCTGCACGACGAGCCCAACTACCGGCACTCGATGCCCACGAAGATCGTCGAGTACATGGCGCACGGCATCCCCGTCATCACCACTCCGTCGCCGCGCGCCGTGGAGCTCGTCGAGCGCTACGACAGCGGCGTCGTGGTGCCCTGGCAGGACCCCAAGGCCGTCGCCCAGGCCGTGCTGACGCTCAGGGACGACGTTCGTGAGCGGCGCGCGCAGGGTGCGCGCGGCTATGCGGCGGCCCGTGCGAACCACCACTGGCCCAACTCGGCCAAGCGGTTCGTCGCTCAGCTGGAGTCCTGGGCAGGGGTCAAGCGATAACGGGCGGCGGGTCTCTCAACGTGCGCTGGCTCTTCCTCGTCGTGGGCGCGGCCGTCCTGGCCGTCGTCGCCGCCGTGGTCATCGTCATCCAGCCGTCCTCCGACGAGCGTCCCGTGACTCCCGCCAAGACCGCCGCGGCTCGCCCGACGCCGACCCAGCAGACGCCGAAGAGCAGCGAGTTCACCGACGACTGCGGGACGTTCGCGACGAAGGAGAAGGCCCCGTACGCCGTCACCGGCTACTGGATCATGCCCAAGTCGAATCCCTGCACGTGGCGGAAGCAGCTGAAGGAGATCCACGACGTCGGCGGCGACACGATCATCAGGATCGGGTACGGCCTGCAGTTCCGCACCGTCTCCGGCGACGGCGACATCATGACCAGGGACGGCGAGCTCGACTCCCTCTACAAGGCCTGCCAGGAGGACGGTCTCACCTGCCACGATGCCGCCCAGCGCGATCTGGAGCAGGCCAACCCGGGCAACAGGATCGGCCGCACGTACGTCTACCGGACGGACGAGTCGTTCGGCCCGGGCCTGTTCCGCTGCCCCCAGATGGAGCACGCCATCAAGGCGGGCAAGCGCACCTACTTCCGGCTCATCACTCAGCCGGACGGCTCCGACGACGCCACCTGCGACTTCTCCAGCAAGGGCCGGTCCTACGACCTGATCCTCATCGCCGGCGCGGTCGAGGACAGCCTGAAGGAGCTGCTCGACCTGGGCGACCAGTTCGGCATGCAGATCTTCCCGTCGCTGCCGCTGGCCCCGCGCGACCCCAAGACCCCGACCAGGGCCTACAAGCACCACATCGGCACCCTCACCACGCTGACCCGGCGCATCCTCCAGGACTACGGCGAGCGCTTCGCCGACCGGGCGTCGCTGGGCGGCGTCTACCAGCCGTTCGAGGTCCAGATGTCCGACACGCTGGCCTCCAACCCGACGCTGGAGGTGTACGCCGAGCAGCACACGATCGTCGAGCAGCAACTGTCCGGCAAACCCATCCTGATCAGCCCGTACATGGACGCGCGCCGCCGGGTGCCCTTCGGCCAGACGCCCAAGCAGGTGGCCGAGGGGTTCAAGGCCCTGGCGAAGACCGGGGTCGGCATCATCGCGCCGCAGGACAGCCGGGGCACCGGCAAGGTGGGGCTGTTCTGGTCCGACGAGCGCGACACCGAGGTGGACGAGCGGCTGCGTCCGGTGGTCGGGGAGTCCACGTACGGGACCGCGTACCACGGGTCCACGCGCGACTACTACCGTGAGATGTCCCTCGCCCGCGAGGAGATGATCCAGCAGGGCTACCAGGTCCAGCTGTGGGCGAACGTGGAGGCGTTCGAGCCGTCGGGCGACCAGCCGTGCACCCCGCAGGGCACCCGCGGCAAGACCGACAAGAAGCGCCTGGACCAGGCGGTCACCATGGCGGGGCGCTATGTGCAGAAGGTCGTCAGCTATATGTGGAGCGACTTCATGACCTGCGGTCGCCCGTCATTGGAAGAGGAGATCACGTCTGACTGGCAACGCCCGATAGCGGTGGACGCCATCAGGCGATCCCGCGACGTCCAGGACGGGGTGGAGGTCCGCGGCTACAACTTCAGCGGCGCCACGATCACCGTCCAGTGGTCCGGCGGTACGAAGGACATGGTCGTCTCCGCCGTCGGCTGGCTGGAGGAGAGCCCGATCGAGGAACTCCCCGAGGGCATGGTCACGGCCTGGGTGCCGTTCGACTGGACCCAGGTGCCCGCCGGGGAGTGGATCAGGATCACGGTCAAGGGCCCGTCGGGCAAGGCGACCACCGAGCCCTTACACGTCCGCCTCGCGGCCTAGGCGGCCGTTCGCTACCCGCACGTAGGTGCGTGTAACGTGCCGTCCATGGTCCCGAGCGTCCCGGTCAGCGTCGACCTGGTCGTGCTCACCGTACGATGTCACGCGCTGAGCGCCCTGGTGTGGCGCCGCGACAATCCGCCGTTCCTGCGGCGCTGGTCGCTGCCCGGCGGCTTCATCCAACTGGACGAGGACCTTCCCGCCGCCGCCCACCGCATCCTCTCCGAACGGGCCGGGCTCCCGGGCGCGCCGGTCCACCTCGAGCAGCTCCAGACGTACGGCTACCCCGACCGCGACCCCCGCCAGCGCGTCCTGAGCGTCGCCTACCTGGGCCTCGCCCCCGACCTGCCGGCCTCGGAGAAGGCCCACATGAGCTGGCAGCCGGTCGACTCCCTCACGGTCATGGCCTTCGACCACCGCCGCATCATGCTCGACGGCGTCGAGCGGGCCCGCGCGAAGCTTGAATACACCTCGCTGGGCGCGGCCTTCTGCCCGCCAGAGTTCACCGTCGCCGACCTGCGCCGCGTCTACGAGATCGTCTGGGGCCGCTCCCTGGACCCCAGAAACTTCCACCGGAAGGTCACCAAGGCGGAGGGCTTCCTGGTGGAGACGGGCTCCACGACCACCAGAGACGGCGGCCGCCCCGCCAAGCTCTACCGCCGCGGGCCCGCCGAGCTCCTCCACCCCCCGATGCTCCGCTCGCTCAAGGAGTGATCCCGTTCATCGCGGCGCGGGCACCACGGCCAGTTCGGCCGCGTACGAGTCCGCCGGGGCCGCGAGCACCCAGACGACCATCTCGGCGAGCGTTTCCGGGCGGATGCAGCGCTCGGGATCGTACGGACGGCCGAAGGCGCTCCTGACCTCGCGCAGCAGCTCGGTGGCGGTCGCGGCCGGATAGACCGTGGTGACGCGCACGCCGTGGGCGGCCTCCTCCTCGCGCAGCGAGTCCGCGAGCTCGCGCAGCGCCGCCTTGCTCCCGACGAACGCCGACCACCGGGGAACCCCTGTCATCCCGGGCGAGGCGTTGACGAAGATCACATGACCTCGGGAGCGTCGTAACCCGGGCAGCGCCAGCCGCACCAGCTCCGCAGCCGACGCCACGTTCACGGCCAGAACCCGCTCCCAGGTCTCCGGATCCGTGTCGGCGACGGCCGCGATGGGGGAGACACCCGCGCAATGCACCAGCGCCTGCACGTCGCCCAGTTCGCCCACGGCGGCGGCGATCGTCCCGGGCTCGGCGAGGTCGGCCTCGATCCCCGGCACGCCCAGCCGCCCGACGCCGCGCCCGACGGCGGTCACCTGGTGCCCTGCCTTCACCAAGGCGCCGACCAGCGCCGTTCCGATCCCGCCCGTGGCCCCGGTCACCAGCACATGCCCCATGGAGCGGCTCCCCTCTTCGACCCCCAGGATCATCTCACCGTGCGTCAGGGCGCGAGGACGACGGCCGTCATGGGGGTGTGGAGGGTCCAGCCCAGGGTCTCGTACAGGGCTTGGCCTTCCGCCGTGGCCACCAGGATGCCGGTCCGGGCCCCCATCGAGGCGGCCGCCGACGAGAGCGTGCGCATGATCACCGTGCCGAGGCCGCGGCGGCGGTGCTGGGCCGCCGTTTCCACCTGGTCCACCACGGCCGCCCGGCCCGCCACCGCGAACTGGCCGCGGGCGGCGACCTCGCCCGCCGCCGTCAGCAGCCGGGCCGCCGTGACGCCCGCTCTGGTGGTGACGGCCAGCGTGTAGCCGGGCGGGGCCTCCGGGGGGGCGGTGCGGGGCAAAGGCGCCGTCATCATGAACTCGCGGTCCTTCAGCGCCCACGGGGTCGGGAGCAGGGGCACCACGGCGTCGGCGGGGGCGCAGAGCTTGAGCCAGGTGCCGGGCGTGGTGAGCGTGGTGGTCAGGTGCCGGAGGATCCCCGGGGTCGGGGCGGCGACGATGTGGCGGGACACGTGGCCGGGGAGGCCGACGTCCACACGCAGGCCCCAGGGCTCGCGTACCGGTTTGGGGGCGTTGCGGGAGATGACCCACCCATCGACCCATGCCCGAACTGTCGAGAAATGAGCCGTTTTGAGAACCTCCGTCATAGAGAACAGCCTATTGTCCGCCGGTTACGGCACGACCGGGCGTAGCAGGATAAAAAGGACACGGCGTGGCACCGCCTAGGAGCGCCCCACGGCAGGTAGGGTCCCGGTTGTGCGCGTTGAGATTCATGGTCACCGGGGTGCTCGGGGCCTGTGGCCGGAGAACACCCTGCCGGGTATGAGCCGCACGATGGAGCTCGGCGTTCACGCGCTCGAGTTCGACGTGGCGCTCACCGCCGACCGGCGGCTCGTGCTGACGCACGATCTCACGGTCTCCGCGGTGACCAGCGCCGACACGCGGCCGCTGCGCTCCGGCGATCCGCTCTACCCGTACGTCGGCAAGCCCATCAACGCCCTCACGCTGGCCCAGCTGCGCATGCTCGACGTGGGCGTGCGGTGGCCGCGCCACCTCGACGACCCCTTCGCGCTGACCCAGGCGGCCTTCCCGGAGACGCGGATGCCCACGCTGGGCGCGGTGCTGGGGCTGGTCAACGCCTACGACGCGGAGGACGTGCGGCTGCACGTCGAGCTCAAGTCCGATCCCACCAGGCCCGAGCTGACACCGGACCCGGAGATGTTCACCGAGCTCGTCGTCGACGAGCTCGACCGGCACGGCCGCCTCGGCAACGTGGCGATCCTGAGCTTCGACTGGCGGATCATCCGGCACGCCGCCACGATCGCACCGGGCACGCGCAGATTCGCGCTCATCGAGCTCGACACGCTCCACTGGCACGAGGGCGGCCTGGGCGACGACGTCCCCGCCGCCGCCCGCGCGGCAGGCGCCACCACGCTCTCTCCCGAGCACGTCATGGTGGACGAGGCGCTGATGGCGCAGGCGGCCGCGGCGGGGCTCGACGTGGCGGTCTGGACGGTCAACGAGACGGCGCTGGCGGCCAGGATGCTCGACCTCGGGGTGTCCGGCGTCGTGACCGACTACCCCGATCGCATGCGGCAGCTGTGGCGGGAGCGGGGCCTGGAGTTGCCCGAGCCGGTCGGCCCGCTCAAGCCGGTGAGCGTGGCGTGACTCCTAGAGCCAGCCGTTCCTGCGGAAGCCGCGGTGCAGGAGCACACATACCGTGACCATGAGGGCCAGCACCGCGGGGTAGCCCCAGACCTGCTTGGTCTCCGGCATGAAGTCGAAGTTCATGCCGTAGATGCCGGCGATCATCGTGGGCACGGCCAGGATGGCGACCCACGAGGAGATCTTGCGCATGTCCTCGTTGGCGAGCGCGTTCGAGCGGGCCAGGGCGGCCTGCAGGATCGAGCTGCACAGCTCGTTGGACGACTCCACCTGCTCGCACACCCTGGACAGGTGGTCGCCGACGTCGCGGAAGTATTCACGCATCTCCGACGGGATGGCGCGGCGCTGGGGCAGCGCGGACAGCGGCGCCTGCAGCGGGGTCACCGCCCGCTTCATCTCCAGCATCTCGCGCTTGAGCTGGTAGATCCGGTTGATGTCGCGGGAGCTGACGTCGGCGAACACGGTGGCCTCGACCTCTTCCAGCTCCAGCTGCATGAGGTCGGCGACCTGGAGGTACTGGTCGACGACGTGGTCGGCGATGGCGTGCAGCACGCCGGAGGGACCCCGGTTGAGCAGCTTGGGCTTGTCCTCCAGGCGCTCGCGTACCGCGGTGAGCGGACAGTGCTCGCCGTGCCGCACCGTCACCACGAAGTCGACGCCGAGGAACACCATGATCTCGCCGGTGGCGATGATCTCGCTGTTGTCGGTCAGCTCGTCGTGGTCGAGGTAGGCGACGGTCTTGAGCACCATGAACAGCGAGTCGCCGTACCGCTCGACCTTGGGCCGCTGGTGCGCCTTGACGGCGTCCTCGACGGCCAGGGGGTGCAGGCCGAACACCTCGGAGAGCCACTCCACCTCGGGGGCCTCGGGCTCGTGCAGGCCCACCCAGACGAACGCCTTGCCGCCGTCGGGGGTGTCGTTGTGGGTGCGTACGAGATCGAGCGCCTCGACGATGCCCATGGCCGGGACCTTCTTGCCCTGGACGTAGGCGCCGAATTCGACGATGGAGTCAACGGGTGGCACGCAGACCTCGCGCGCCGGCTTGACGATCTGGTGCGCTGCGCGCGGCTGCACGTGGTGACGGTTGATGCGACGGAAAAGCGTGGACGAGCGCATGGCAGTCCCCTTCCGCCCGACCTGGCACGCTCCACGCGAGAAAGAAGGTCACCTCAATCAACACACATGCGTGGAGGCAGGATCAGGCTGCCGGATTGGAGTGGTCGGGAGTACACAGGGTGTACGTGCGGAGGCACGTACTGCTGGGATCACCAGGATTCATCCCGGACCACCTCCAATCACAAGAGACGCCGCAAAGCCGCCCCAAGCTACCACAGGACGGTGAACCTAACCGACGATACCTGCCCAGAGACCGGCCGCTCAGGTAGAACTCGACAAAGATTGTCGCCTATTCCGGCATTTGCTGTCCTGGAGACCAGGAGCCTGCCCCTGGTCACGGGCCTGCGACAATGGACCGTGTGCGCGTTCTAGTCATTGGCTCCGGAGGGCGTGAGCACGCCCTGTGCCGTTCGCTCAAGCTCGACCCCCAGGTCGCCGAGCTCCATTGTGCCCCGGGCAACCCGGGCATCGAGGAGGTCGCGACCGTCCATCCCGTCGACCCCCTCGACCCCGGGCAGGTGGCCGAGCTGGCCACACGGCTGCGGGTCGATCTCGTGGTGGTGGGGCCGGAGGCGCCGCTCGTGGCGGGGGTGTCCGACGCCGTGCGCGAGGCGGGCATCGCCTGCTTCGGGCCCTCCAGCGAGGCCGCCATGATCGAGGGCTCCAAGGCATTCGCCAAGGAGATCATGAAGGCGGCCGACGTGCCGACCGCGCGGGCCAGGGTGTGCGCCAACGAGGCGGAGGCCGCAGCGGCGCTCGACGAGTTCGGCCCTCCTTACGTGGTCAAGGACGACGGCCTGGCCGCGGGCAAGGGCGTCGTGGTCACCGACGACCGCGAGCAGGCGCTCGCCCACGCGCGGGCCTGCGAGCGCGTGGTGATCGAGGAATACCTCGACGGCCCGGAGGTGTCGCTGTTCGCGCTGTGCGACGGGAGCACGGCCGTGCCGCTGCAGCTCGCACAGGACTTCAAGCGGGCCTACGACGGCGACGCGGGGCCCAACACGGGCGGCATGGGCGCCTACACGCCGCTCCCATGGGCGCCGGAGGGGCTCACCGACCAGGTCATGCGGGAGGTCGTGCACCCGACGATCGCCGAGCTGTCCCGGCGGGGGCTGCCCTACCAGGGGGTGCTCTACGTGGGGCTGGCCCTGACCACCAAGGGGCCGAAGGTGGTCGAGTTCAACGCGCGCTTCGGCGACCCGGAGACGCAGGTGATCCTCGACCGGCTGGAGACGCCGCTGGGCGGGCTGCTGATGGCCTGCGCCACCGGCGAGCTGGGGCTCGACCCGGTGTTCAAGCCGGGCTCGGCGGTGACCGTGGTCATCGCGGCGGAAAACTACCCCGACACGCCGGCCAAGGGCGACGTGATCAAGGGGCTGCAGCAGACCGAGCACGCGTACGTCATCCACGCCGGCACGAAGAGGGCCGGCGACGACATCGTCTCCAACGGCGGCCGGGTGCTCAGCGTCGTGGGCCACGGCCCCGACCAAGAGAGCGCGCGCAGGAACGCCTACGACCTGGTCGGGCGGATCGAGCTGCGCGGCTCCCACCACAGGACGGACATCGCCCGATGAAGCACGTGCACTCCGGCAAGGTCCGCGATCTCTACGAGACCGACGACGGCCTGCTGCTGATGGTCGCCTCCGATCGGATCTCGGCCTTCGACTACGTGCTGGAGACCCCCATCCCGGACAAGGGGACCATACTCACCCAGCTGTCGCTGTGGTGGTTCGACCAGCTCAAGGACATCGTGCCCAACCATGTGGTGGCGCCGGGCGACGACGCGCGCAGCGTGCTGTGCCGGCCGCTGCGGATGGTGGCGGTCGAGTGCGTGGCCCGGGGCTACCTGGCGGGCGGCGGGCTGAACGAATACCGCGCCGGCGGCGCGGTCTCCGGCGTGCCCCTGCCGGAGGGCCTGGAGGACGGGTCCCGGCTGCCGGAGCCGATCTTCACGCCTTCCACGAAGGCGCCGGTGGGGCAGCACGACGAGCCGATCTCGTACGAGCAGGTCGTGGCCGAGGTCGGCGCGGAGACCGCCGCGGAGCTGCGGCGGATCACGCTGGCCGTCTACACGCGCGGCGCGGAGATCGCCCGCGAGCGCGGCATCATCCTGGCCGACACCAAGATCGAGCTGGGCTGGGACTCCGACGGCGTGCTGACGCTGGGCGACGAGGTGCTCACGCCGGACTCGTCGCGGTTCTGGCCGGCCGACCAGTGGCAGCCGGGCCGGGCCCAGCCTTCTTTCGACAAGCAATTTGTACGAGATTGGCTGCTGTCGCCCGAATCGGGATGGGACAAAGCCTCCGGAAACCCCCCACCTCCGCTGCCCGACCACGTGATCGAGCGCACCCGGCAGCGATACCTAGAAGCGTATGAGCGGCTCACGGGGTCTGCCTTTAGCGGATGATTCGGCTGGGTCATGTGGTGTTAGCGACTACTGTTGGCCCGATCAAGCCTCACCGTTGATTTCAAGGAGCCGCACGAATGGTCCGTTACCGCGTGCGCGGTGGCAACGCACTGCGTGGAACCGCGTTCATCCAGGGCGCGAAGAACGCCGTGCTCCCCATGATCGGTGCGGCTCTGCTCGCCGCGAAGGGCCGCACCGTCCTGCGCAACGTGCCGATCATCGAGGACGTCCGCCGCGCCGTCGAGCTGGCCGAGGCCGTCGGGGCGTACGTCGAGCTGCACGAGTCGGAGCGCACGCTGGTCATCGACGCCTCCAAGGTCGACAGCCCGGTCCTGCCCGCCGAGATCGCCAGGCGATTCCGCGGCTCGGTGCTGTTCACCCCGGCGCTGCTGCACCGGCTCGGCGAGGCGATCGTGGAGGGGGTCGGCGGCTGCAATCTCGGCAGCCGCAACCTCGACTTCCACTACCTCGGCTACAAGAGGCTGGGCGCGGTCGTGGACGAGGGCGAGACCGTCATCCACGTCAAGGCGTCCGGGCTGACCGGCGCGACGCTCTACCTCGACACCCCGTCCCACACCGGCACGGAAAACCTCATCATGGCCGCGGCCCTGGCCAAGGGCACCACCGTGATCGAGAACGCCGCGTTGGAGCCCGAGGTGCTCGACGTCATCGACATGCTCACCAAAATGGGCGCGCGCATCAGCGGCGGCGGCACCGGGTTCATCACCGTGGAGGGCGTGGATGAGCTGCACGCCGTCGAGCACACGGTGATGCCCGACCGGCTGGACGCCGGCGTGTTCGCGATGGCGGCGGCGATCACCGGCGGCGAGCTGAGCCTCGTCGGCACCGGTCTCGACCTCGGCGTCGTACGCTACAAGCTGGAACAGATGGGGGTCGAGTTCGCCAGGCAGGGGGCGGTGCTGCACGTGCGCTGCGGCGGGCCGCTGCGGCCGATCAACATCATCACCGACACCTATCCCGGCTTCGCCACGGACCTGCAGTCGCCGATGATGACGGTCGCAGCGCTGGCCGACGGCACCAGCTACATCCACGAGCGCATCTTCGACGGCAGGTTCGCCCTGGCCGGAGAGCTCAACAAGATGGGCGCGAACGTCGAGGTTGCGGGCAGCCGGGCCATCGTACGCGGCCGCACGCCGCTGACCGGGACCCAGGTGACGGCGCACGACCTCCGCTCGGGCATCGCGCTGGTGCTCGCCGGGCTCGCCGCCGAGGGTGAGACCGTGATCGACTCGGGATACCTCATCGACCGCGGTCACGCACATCTCGCGGCGCGAATGCGGGCTCTGGGCGCGGACATTACACGAGAGATTTCCGAAAGCTAAAAACCGCGAGAAAAACCACGTTGAGCTGCTGAGACATCTTGTCGGGCGGTCAACCTGAACAGCTTTCCGGAAAAGTCGGGCGTGACATTTCGGCCCCCGCGAGCGATCGTTCCAAAAGAGAGCACTGCAACGGATGGCAGGATGGGACGAACATTGGTCGAGAGGGCCGAAGAAACTCCCCGAGTGTCACGCCCGGGCGCTATGACACCGGACCTCACCATCGGCGTGGTCGGGCCCCACGATCTCGTGGAGCGCGTCATGCTGATGGGTCACGCCGCCGCACCGCTGCCGTGTCGCCTGGTCGCGGCCGCTTACCGCGACGAGCAGGAGGCTCCCGACAAGGTGACGCGGCTCGGTCCCGGTGTCGACGCGTGCCTGTTCGCCAGCCCGGTCCCTTATGACCTGGCGAGGCGTTCGGGCGTGCTGACGATGCCCGCGACGTACGTCCAACTCGGCGGAGCAGCACTGGTGGCGGCGTTGGCCAAGGCCGCGCTCGACACCCGCATGGACCCCCAGAGGGTCAGCATCGACGTGGTCAGCAGGGCCGATGTCGAGGAGGCGTACACCGACCTCGGCATCCCCGCCACCGACGTGCACAGCCGCGACGAGCCGGGCGCCACCGGCACGATCGCGGCCTACCACGAACGCCTGGCCCGGCAGGGCGCGACCACGGGAGCCCTGACGTGCCTGCCCGCGGTGGCCGAGCGCCTCCACGCGGCGGGCGTGCCGGTCATCAGGATCCGGCCGACCTCCGCGGCGGTGCGCACGGCGCTGCACACGGCCGCGCTGCTCGGCGCGCACCACCGGCTGGAGGAGTCGCAGCTGACCGTGGTGCTGGTGGAGGTGCCGACGCTGCGCGAGCCCGTGCGCCGCGCCGCGCCCCGCTACTGGCGCGACGAGCTGCGGCTGTCCCTGCACCGGTTGCTGGTCCAGGAGTCGAACCGGATCAACGCCACCGTCTGGCCGATCGACGACCACAGCTACCTGGTCACCGCGACCAGAGGGTCGATCGCGGCCGCGACGGACGGGTTCAGGGTGCTGCCGTTCGCGGCCAGGATCAGGGACGAGCTGGGGCTGGCGGTCGAGGTCGGCGTGGGGATGGGGCGCACGACGCACGACGCGGAGTCGCACGCGCGGGCCGCGCTGGCCCGCACCCAGGCCGGCAAGCAGGCACAGGGCTTCGCGGTGGACCGCGAGGGGCGGGCGCTCATCCCGGCCCCGCGAATGCCGCCGGCGGGCTCGACCGCACTGAAGCCGAAGGGAGTGGAGGTGCTGGCCAGGCTGGCGGCCAAGCTCGAGGGCGGCGACACCGTGGTCGACGCGGAGGGCGCGGGCAAGATGCTGGGGGTGACGCCCCGCACGGCTCGGCGGTTGTTGCGCACGTTGGTTGACGAGGGACTCGCGTGGCCGCTTCCGCCCAACCGCACACCGCAACCTGGTCGTCCGCGGCAGCTGTACCGCCTCATCGTGGAAAAACTCGGCCCCAGGTAGCGGGTTCTCGTTGATTACGCGGGTCCGCCGTCCCCTTCCCCTCCGTAGGCGGCGGGCCCGTCAACCCATCAAAACCATGATCTTGTACGGCGGTGCCGACGGCACGCCACCCGCCGCACTTCGGTTGAGGGCCCTCCAGGGAGACGGCCTCTGACCCTTCACCGGCGGGCCGCCGTTACGGCGCCCTCCGGGCCGGTTACGTGGTCGGCCATGACGTGCGTACGACCTGCACATTGACAAGCGATGTCAGGATTGCGAACTTGTGCATTGACCCTTGTGAAGTTATTGGTTGACCCGCGTAGATGCGGGTATGTTCTCGGACGCCCCCGATCGACAGGATTCGGACGGGGGCACCAAACTTTTCTGACCCCCGACTCTGCGGCGAGTCGGGAGAGCTTTACATGGTTTCCGGGCGCTCGTGTGGTTGCTGGGGCGTTCCTGGTATTGGCCCCGGGCGGTTTCGGTTGATCGGCCATGTTGTTGTGGGCCGCGGGCCGCCGGGAAGGGTGCTGTACGGGGCTGTAGGCGGGCGTAGACGGCCGATCGGTGGGCGCCGGGATATGGTGGTGTGCGGCGGCTCCGATGGGCCCCTGGTCCTCGCTCTCCCGTTGCCAGTCCGAAGTCCGATACTCGCGGGCGTTTTGTCGCACTCGCCCGGTAGGGTCATGAGCCATGAGTGCAAACACCCCTGACAACAGCCGCGCTTCTCTTCTCGTCTGGGGCGCGTTGGCGATCGTCTACGTGGTGTGGGGCTCGACGTACCTCGGCATCAGGATCGCCATCGAGACCATGCCCCCGATGCTCAGCGGCGCGCTGCGGTTCGTCACGGCCGCGCTGCTGCTCGGCGGCTTCCTGCTGATCAAGAAGGGCACGGCGGCGTTCAGGATGTCGCCGCGCCAGTTCGGCGGCGCCGCGCTGGTCGGATTACTGCTGCTGACCGGCGGGAACGGCATGGTCGCGGTGGCCGAGCAGCACATCTCCACCGGCCTGGCCGCGCTGCTCGTCGCCTCGGTGCCGCTGTGGCTCGTGGTGTTCAGGATCGTGGCCAGAGACCGGCCCGCGTTGCTGACGCTGGCGGGGGTGCTGGTCGGGTTCGGCGGGGTCGCCGCGCTGTCGCTCAACGGCGGCGGGGAGGCGGCGAGCACCACCGGGATCGTGGTGATCCTGCTGGCCTCGCTGTCGTGGTCGATCGGCTCGTTCCTGTCGGCGCGCATCCCGATGCCGGCCAACGTGTGGGCGGCCAGCACGGTGGAGATGGTGGTCGGCGGTGCCGGCCTGGTCGTGGCCGGGCTGTCGCTCGGCGAGCGACTCGACCTCGCGGCGGTCTCGGGCCGGTCGTGGGTGGCGCTGGTTTATCTGATCCTGGTGGGCTCGCTGGTGGGCTTCACCGCCTACACCTGGCTGCTGGGCAACGCCCCGATTTCGCTCGTCTCCACGTACGCGTACGTCAACCCGGTCGTGGCCGTCATCCTCGGCATGCTCGTGGTGAACGAGCACGTGACGGCTCAGATCCTGATCGGCGGCGCGGTGATCCTGGTGGGCGTCGCCCTGGTGGTGTCCACCGAGCGACGCGCCAAGGCCAGGACACCCGCGCCCGAGGAGGTCAAGGTCTAGCGGGGGAACGCGTCGGCGGCGGCGAGGAACGCGTCGTTCGCTTCCGGGTCGCCGATGGAAACGCGGGCGCCCTCCCCGGCGAACGGCCGCACGGCCACTCCCTCCGCGGCGCAGGCGGCGGCGAAGTCGAGCGTGCGCTCGCCGAGCCGCAGCCAGACGAAGTTGGCCTCGCTGTGCGGCACCGTCCACCCCTGCGCGATCAGCGCCTCGCGGACGCGGGTGCGCTCCTTGACCACCCGTTCGACCCGCTCCAGCAGCTCGTCCTCGGCCTTCAGCGAGGCGAGGGCGGCCACCTGGGCGAGATGGTTGATCGCGAACGGGACGATCGTCTTGCGCACGGCCGCGGCCACGGGCTCGTGCGCGATCATGTAGCCGACCCGCAGGCCGGCCAGCCCGTACGCCTTCGAGAACGTGCGCACGACGCACACGTTGGGCCGGTCGCGGTAGAGCGTGAGACCGTCGGGGACGTCCTCGTCGCGCACGTACTCGCGGTAGGCCTCGTCGAGCACCACCAGCACGTCCTCGGGCACCCGGTCGAGGAACGCCTCCAGCTCGCGGCGCCGGATCGCGGTGCTGGTCGGGTTGTTCGGGTTGCACACGAAGATGAGACGGGTCCGGTCGGTGACCGCCTCGGCCATGGCGTCCAGGTCGTGGTCCTCGCCGGCCAGCGGCACCCGTACGGACGTCACCCCGGCGAGGTCCGAGAGCAGCGGGTACGCCTCGAACGACCGCCACGCGTATATGACCTCGGCCCCGGGATCGCCCACCGCCTCCAGTAGCTGCTGCTGCACCGTGACCGAGCCGGGACCGAGCGCGACGTGGTCGAACGGCACGCCGTAGCGCTCCGCGATCGCCTCGGTCAGCTTGATCGACCCGGGGTCCGGATAGCGGTTGACCTGGCGAGCCCCCTCCGCGATCGCCTCCACCACCGAGGGCAGCGGGTCGTACGGGGATTCGTTGGACGAGAGCTTGTACGACCTCCCATCGGGGGCCGCGACGGCCTTGCCCGGCTTGTAGGGGGCCATGGTGTCCAGGATCTGGCGGAAACGAGGCATGGCCTTACCTTAAGAGCCCCGGCCCCCTGAGGCATCACCCAGGTAGGCCGCCGTGCCGTGGTCGCTGTTCTCGCATGCCTGCCCGCCGCTGCCGTCGCGACAGCAGCGCCTCGCCTGCTACGGATGGCGCAGAGCCGGAATGAGGGGCATGGTGGCTGGCCGGAAACGGTGGCAGGGGTGTGGCCGGGAAGCGGGCCGAGATGCGGTGGGCCGGAAGCAGCCGGGGCGAAGGCCGGGAAGAGAGCCGGGATGCGCGAGTTGTAAAGCGGGCCGAGGGCCGGGGTGGGGGGTGAAGGGTGTGAGGAGGAGGCGGGTGGGTCAGTGGCGGGCGCGTTCGAGTGCGTCCCAGAAGCCGCGCCGCAAGGCGTGGCGGACCTCGTCGTGCAGCAGGAAGTCGATCGGTAGGGACGAGCCCTGCAGCAGCCGGGCCTCCAGATCGGACGGCATGCGCGGCTTGCGGGCCAGCACCGCCTCCAGCCACAGCGCCGGCGCGTCCCTCGCGACCGACTCGCCGAAGTCGTGCCCTTCCCGGTGGGCGGCCTTGACGGCGTCGGACAGCGTGGTGGCCCCCGCGGTGGCGGCGGGCGGCGGCGTGACGGGCGCGGGCTGCGGCCCGGTGTACGGCCCGAGCTGCGCGGGCTGATAGGTGCCGCCGCTGGAGGGCGAGGCGAACTGCCCGGTGCTCGGCGACTGCGGCTGGGCCTGATGCCGCGCCTGGGGCTGGGGCTCCGCCTGGGGCTGGGCCTGGATGGGCCCGGTCACCGGGGCCGCGGGCGGCGGCTGCTCCGCCTGGTAGCTCGTGTACGTGGGCAGCGCGGGAGGCTGGGACGACGACGAACGGCCGCGCCCCGACGACACCGGCCCGTTCGACGACGGCTGGCCGTTCGAGTGTGAGGAGGAGACCGAGCCGGCGGCGTGGCTGCCGGTGGACTGCGTGGTGGGAGGCAGCGACGAGGGCAGGGACGAAGGGGGCAGGGACGACGGCTGCGAGGGTGGCAGCGAGTGCCCGGCGTGCCCGTTGCTGAGCGGCTGGGAGTGGTGCCCGTTGGACGACTCGGTCACGCCGGTCACCAGCGAGACGTACGGCCGCAGGTGGACCGCCCCCAGCTCGACCAGATCGTCGCATTCCTGCCGCAGCGACCGCGACACGGCCCAGCCGCCGTCGGTGGCGATGTGGATGACGCTCACTCGGATGCCGAGGTCCTGCGCGTCGCACACGACCTGCGCCAGGTCCTCGTCCCCGCTCACGACCACCGCGTCGCAGATGGCGTTGTTGCGGGCCAGTGTCATCAGGTCGCGGTGGACCTGGGCGTCGACGCCCTCGCGCCGACCCGGCCGGATGCGGGACAGCCTGAGCTTGAGACCCGGTATGTCGGCCAGCGCGTCGTGCTCCGGCGTGCGGCGGCCTTCGACCGTCGCCTCGTACCAGTAGCACCGCAGCAGCGGCAGGCCGGTGCGCTCGCGCGACAGGCTGGTCATCAGCTGGAGCAGCCCGGGGTAGTCCCAGGCGACCGCTTCGCGATGGCGTGTGCCGTGCACGGCCATCGCTCCGTCAGCCAGCAGATAGCCAGCGTCCACGAACAGCGCACAGCGATCCACTGACACCGCCCCTTTCATGGTGGTCCGACCTTGCTGGCTCTGCACCGTCAGAGACCGGACTCGGCGGCCCTCTCTCAGGGTAATGAAAGCAGGTGATCGTGCGAGGGTTAATCCCGACGATTGGAATGCCGCCCGCCGAGACGCCAGGCCATTCAGGCAGACCGTACCAGTTTGTCCCGTTCACGGTCACGATCGCGCACGCACGCTCAACGCGGCCACACCGAACAGGACGACGTCCTTGTCCGTGGCGATCGTCAGCCCGGGATCCACTCCGAGCTCGGCGCCGACCGTGTCGACGTCCGCGCCGAACGTCATCTCGGCCCCACTGCCCGAGGAGCCGTCGAAGACGTTCGCCCGATCGCGGTCGCCGCCCGCGGGGGTGAGCGCGCCCGAGCCGAGCGAGACCTTGTCGCCCGCGAGGTCGGCGTCCCCCTCCCAGGTCACCAGCTCGACCCTGGCGGGCACGGCAGCGGGGGTCAGGCCGCCGATCGGGATGCGCACCCGCCGGGACGCACCGCCGATCACGGTGGCGGCGTCGAGCACCACGGCCTGGCTGTACGGCTCCGCGGGATCGGTGACGATCAGCACCAGGCTCCATCCGGCGTGCCGGGCCACCCCCTCACGCAGCGGCGCATCGGCCGCCCACCACATGCCGTTCCTGCGCGCGCCGGCGACCAGCGCGCTGACGTCGGCGAAGGCCTGGTAGACGGGCCCCGCGGGCAGCTCGCGGACGGCCACGTGGGACGGCCGGATCGGCACGTACGCCGGCCGCCCCGGCGGCCGCAGCTTGATGGGCCCGGCCCGGTCGCCGCTCGCCGACCAATAGAGCCCGGCCCACACGACCCGGCTCCCCTTGGGCACCGACAGGTGGGCCGCGCTGGAGGCGGCGGTGCCGGACACGTCGTCGCGGTCGAGTGCGGTCATCGGCCACAGGTCGTTGTCGCGCTGGTCGCCCTGCCTCCGCAGCGCCTGGGTGCAGCCCGCCCGCTCCTCGGGGCAGCTCAGCAGCGAGTTGCCGATGGCCCTGACGGTCACCTTGCCGTCGGTGGCGAAGCGGGCCGGCGCGCCCGTCGCGCGTACGCCCTCCTCGGCCCGTGCGCTGACCCGCACCGAGCCGGACACGACGCGTACGGCGGGCCCCGCGCCTTCCGGCGCCTCCGCGGCCACCAGCACCCGCAGGAACACCGCGGTGCCCTGCCCGGCCTCGAGCGGCTCCCTGGCGCAACGGGCGCCGCCCTCGGACGGCCGGCAGACCCAGCCGTCCACCGTGCCCGCGGGGGCGAGGAGGGCGGCGGCCTGGTGGCGCCGCGCCGTCGGGATGATCGTCACGCCACGTGGCAGGTCGACGAACGCGACCACCTCCTCGCTGCGCGCCTCGCCGTAGTTGCGCAACCGGATGGCGACGATGCCGGGCTGGGCGCGCACGAGCGAGCCGAGGGGGGCGATCGTGGCGCTCAGCCGGGCCTTGCCCGGCTGGGCTTCGCCCGGCTTGCTGCTGGTCTTGACCGGCGGCACCCGCGCGGGCTCCTCCCTGGGCTTCGGTTGCGCCGGCCGGACGGTCGCGGGCGGCTGGGCGATCGGCGGGGGCCGCCTGGCCGCGGTCTCCTCCGGCACCAGCATGAGCGCGGCGGCCGCGGTGACGGCCACGGCCAGGCCGCCCGCCGTCACGGCCTGCCGGCGCTTGGGCGGCCGCAGGAGCCACCCGAAGGCCCGCAGGACCACGTCGCCCCCGACGACCGCCGGCTTGCCGAGCGTGGCCGCGTAGCCGCTGAAGAGCGGCCCGGCGATCAGCGGCCCGACCATGACTCGCAGCCCTCGATTGACGTCGGTCAGCTCCAGCAGGATCCCGTGGCACTCCTCGCAGCCGCTCACGTGCTCGTCGATCGTCTTGGAGTCGCGCCTGGTCAGCCCGCCCCTGACGTACGCGCCCATCTTGCGGAGCACGGGACGGCACTCGTGCTCCGGCTGGGCGCCCAGGTGCATCTGCAGGTATGCCTGCCGCAGCCCTTCCCTGGCCCGGTACGCCAGCGCCGCCACGCCGTTGGCCGACAGTCCCAGCAGGGGCGCCACCTCGGCCGGCTTGCTACGCTCGACCTCGGTGTGCCAGAGCACCGCCCGCCACCGCTCGGGCAGCGACAGGTATGCCCGCGCGATCAGCGACTTCTCCAGCCCGACCAGCGCGGGGTCGACGAACGGCACCCCCGGGTCGTAGTCCTCGATCTCGCCCGTCGTCAGCTGGCGGCCCTCGATCCTGGAGCGGTCGTAGACCGTGCGTCGCACCACGGTCAGGAGGTAGGTGCGGAAGCTGGACTCGGGACCACCGCCCCTGCCCACCAGGTCGAGGATCTTCGTGAACGCCTCGGCGACCACGTCCTCGACCTCCGTGCCGCGGACGAGCTGCCGGGCCAGCGCGCGGGCCGCGGCGACGTGGCGCTCGTAGAGCTGCCCGTAGGCAGCGGCGTTTCCCTCCCTGGCTGCTTGCAGGAGATCTGCGTCGCTTTGCGGCGTTTCGACACCCATAGTGACCTCACGATTACGAAGGGTTGCCCCGCGCAATCATTCCGCATTCCCCGTCATGACTAAACCGGGACGCCGTCTTTACCGGCATGGAGGACGACGTGCTGGCGCGCTGGCGCAGCAGGAGCATGGCGGAGGGCTGGCCGGGGGCCGGCGACTGGTGGACGCCCGAGGTGGAGAGCGCGATCGAGGCCGTGTGCGGAAGCGGCGACCTCGCGCATGCCTGCCGGGCCCTGGGCGCGGCTCGGGCGGCCGCGGGAGTGGAGATCGCCCAGGGCCTGGACGACTTGGCGGCGCTCTTCGCCGTGTCCTGGCGGGGGGAGCCGCCGTTCGCCGCGTTGCGCGCCTTCGCGGCGGGCTGGGCCGACTTCGCGTCGGTGGGAATGGAGCCGGCTTGTGAGGATCCCCTGACGGGGCTGGCCACGGTGGCGTACCTGCGTACCCGGCTGGCGCAGCTCTACCGGGGCTCGTCCGCGGGCATGTGCCTGGTCGTCGCGGAGCCGTGCGGGAGGGCGGAAGAGCTGGCCGAGCGGCTGACCGCGGCGCTCAACCTCGCCACGGCGCTGCGCCGGGCCTTCCCCGGGGACGAGACGCTCGCGCTGCTCGCCCCCACGCGCGTGGGGGCCGTCACGCGCGAGGACGACCTGCTGGCGGACAAGGTGGAGCGGCTGCGCACCGCCGAGATCCTGTACGGCCGCCGCCCCCGGGTACGGGTGCGGACGCTGCCCAGGGCATACGGGCAGGCCCTTGCCCTG
Source organism: Nonomuraea sp. SYSU D8015 (assembly GCF_008065375.1). Lineage (GTDB taxonomy): Bacteria > Actinomycetota > Actinomycetes > Streptosporangiales > Streptosporangiaceae > Nonomuraea. The sequence continues at coordinate 409,554 of NZ_VJYI01000002.1, read as the reverse complement.
ATCAGGACCCTAAGCTTGGATCCATGACAGATCGCGACAACCTGCTGGCCGAGATCAAGAAGAAGGCCGTCGTCCACGGCAAGGTCACGCTCTCCTCGGGCATGGAGGCGGACTACTATCTCGACCTGCGGCGGATCACGCTCGACGGCGTGGCCGCGCCCCTCGTCGGCAAGGTGATGCTCGACCTGACCGACGACCTCGACTACGACGCGGTGGGCGGGCTCACGCTGGGGGCCGATCCCATAGCGGCCGCGATGCTGCACGCGGCCGCCGCGCGCGGGCGCGTGCTGGACGCCTTCGTGGTGCGCAAGGCGACGAAGCAGCACGGCCTGCAGCGCAGGATCGAGGGGCCGGAGGTGAAGGGGCGGCGGGTGCTCGCCGTGGAAGACACCTCCACGACCGGCTCCTCGGTGCTGACCGCCGTGGAGGCGCTGCGGGAGGCAGGGGCCGAGGTGGTGGCCGTGGCCACGATCGTCGACCGGGGCGCGAAGGAGCGGGTCGTCGGCGAGGGGCTCGACTACCGCACCGCCTTCACCCCGGAGGAGCTGGGGCTCTAGTCGGGCGCGCGCACGGTGAACGACTGCTTCGCGCCCTGCTCTCCCTGGTCGCGGAGCTTGCCGTTCTCGGTGACGCGGACCGTGCCCGCGTCGCTGAGCACCACGTCGAGCTCCGGCTCGAAGTAGTTGACCTCCTCGCCCTTGCTCATCTCGCGGTGCTGGAGCACGTCGCCGCCCGGCACCCGCACCGTGACGGTGGGGCAGGTCTCTGCCAGGCATTCGATGCGCACGGTAGGCACCTGCGCGCCGGCGTCCTCCGACGCGGCGGTGCCGGCGGTGGCCAGTGCGGAGGCGCGCTCGCGCTCGCGTTCGGCCTCTGAGGGTGTGCTCAGCGTGCCGATCAGCGCGCGACCACCGATGACCAGGAGTGTCACCACGGCCCCTGCCGCCAGGACGGCGAGCGCCAGGCGGGCGAGGCCCATCGGATCTGACCTGTGGCGTCCCACAGTGGGCAGCGTACCTTTTGGCATGCTCCCCTTCCCGATAGTCGCGTCAGTGGCGATCGGCCGCGCGGTGATGTTTGCCGTTGGGCTCGGGCAGGCTCTTGGCCGCGCGGCGGTGCTTGACGGCCTCGACGAAGATCGGGATCAGCGAGATCAGCACGATGAGGAAGACGCCCGGCAGGATGTACTTGTCGATCTGCTTGGGATCGACCTGCCCGCCGAGGAAGTGGCCGACCAGGATCAGGCCCTCGGTCCAGACGACGCCGCCGACGACGTTCCACAGGAAGAACCGCTTGGGCGACATCTCCAGCACGCCGGCGACGGGATTCATGAACGTGCGGACGATCGGCACGAACCTGGCCAGAATCACCGCCTTCGCCGGGCCGAACTTCTCGAAGAACTCCTCCGCCCGGATCACGTGCTCCTTCTTGAACAGCCGCGAATCCGGTTTGTCGAAGAGTTTCCTGCCGAATCGCGCACCGAGGAAATGACCCAGCTGGGCGCCCGCGATCGCGCACAGCGGGGTGCCGATCAACAGGACGGGGAGGGAGAGCGGCTCGATGCCCATTCCCGCGGCCACCGACGCAGAGCTGAAAATCCCCGCGGCCACCAGCAGTGAGTCACCGGGCAGGAAGAACCCGAGCAGCAGACCCGTTTCGGCGAAGATGATGGCCAGGACGCCGACCGTGGCGAAAGCGCCAAGAATCGTGAGCCACCACGTCGGGTCGAGGAGATTCAAAAGCCAGTCCACGCGGAGAGCCTACCCGGACGGGAGGTCCCGGACGTGACCATCCGGGACGCGTGCTTTCAGGCCGCGTCCGACGGCACGCGCTGCGGATCCATCACATGGTCTCTACCACAGCGGGTAGTGAGCCGGAATACTGGGGGCGCTGGCGCGAAGCCGTAACTTCTCAGGGAGATGAATCATGCCTATTGCGACTCCAGAGGTCTACGCTGAGATGCTCGACCGAGCCAAGGCCGGTGGATTCGCCTATCCGGCGATCAACGTGACCTCGTCTCAGACGTTGCTCGCCGCCCTGCGCGGCTTCGCCGAGGCCGAGAGCGACGGCATCGTCCAGGTCTCCACCGGTGGCGCCGAGTTCCTGTCCGGAGCGACCGTGAAGGACATGGTCACGGGCGCGACGGCGCTGGCGGAGTACGCGCGAATCGTGGCCGAGAAATACCCGGTCACGGTCGCGCTGCACACCGACCACTGCCCGAAGGACAAGCTCGACGGCTTCATGCGGCCGCTGATCGACATCTCGCTGGAGCGGGTCTCCAAGGGGCTCGACCCCCTCTTCCAGTCGCACATGTGGGACGGCTCGGCCGTGCCGCTCGAGGAGAACCTGGAGATCGCCAAGGAGCTCCTGGAGAAGTGCGCGCGGGCCCGGATCATCATGGAGATGGAGATCGGGGTCGTCGGCGGCGAGGAGGACGGCGTCGTCGGCGAGATCAACGAGAAGCTCTACACGACCGCCGAGGACGCGCTGGCCACCGCCGAGGCCGTGGGCGTCGGCGACAAGGGCCGCTACATGCTGGCCGCCACGTTCGGCAACGTCCACGGCGTCTACAAGCCGGGGCACGTCAAGCTGCGGCCGAGCGTGCTGAAGGAGATCCAGGACGCGGTCGGCGCCAAATACGGCAAGGACAAGCCGTTCGACCTGGTCTTCCACGGCGGCTCGGGCTCCCTGCTCGAGGAGATCCACGAGGCGATCTCGTACGGCGTCGTCAAGATGAACGTCGACACCGACACGCAGTACGCCTTCACCCGCCCGATCGCCGACCACATGTTCAAGAACTACGACGGCGTGCTCAAGGTCGACGGCGACGTGGGCAGCAAGAAGACCTACGACCCGCGCTCGTACGGCAAGGCCGCCGAGGCCGGGATGGCGGCCCGCGTGGCCGAGGCCTGCGAGCACCTCAAGAGTGCTGGGACGAAGATCTCCTAGCCACTTACGTGGCCCGGCGGGTATGACTTGTCCTATGGATAACCTTCTCGCCGGGCCGCCCCCGACTCATCTGCCGGACCAGCCCGAGGCCAGGGAGGCGCTGGAAGCCGGCGCCAAGGCCTCTGACGTGGCCGCCCGTTTCCCCGCCTATCCGGCGGCGTGGGCCGCGTTGGCGGAGGAGTACTTCGCCCAGGGGCACGCCGTCACCTCCTACGCGTTCGCGCGCACGGGCTACCACCGCGGGCTCGACCAGCTCCGCCGCAGCGGCTGGAAGGGCCACGGGCCCATCCCGTGGGAGCACGAGCCCAACCGCGGCTTCCTGCGCTGCCTGTACGCGCTGTCCCGCGCCGCGCAGGCGATCGGCGAGAAGGACGAGGCCGAGCGCTGCCTGCAATTCCTCAAGGACAGTTCAGAATCTGGTTACGACGCGCTCACCAAGGGTTAGCCCTTGGGGTGTTTGGGCACGTTCGGGTAGTCTCTCTACGCAAGAGCCCCTGTCGCGCTTGCGCCAGGGGTTTCGATTTGTGCTCGGGAGACAAAACCATGCCGGCTGCCGTTCTCGTTGGTGCCCAGTGGGGCGATGAGGGCAAGGGCAAGGCCACCGACCTGCTCGGTGGCGACGTCGACTACGTCGTCCGCTATCAGGGTGGCAACAACGCGGGGCACACGGTCGTCATCGGCGACCAGAAGTACGCCCTCCACCTGCTACCGACCGGAATTCTCTCGCCGGACGTCGTACCGGTGATCGGCAACGGCGTGGTGATCGACCCGGGCGTGCTGCTCGGCGAGATCGACGGCCTGGCCGCGCGGGGCATCTCCGCCGACCGGCTGCTCATCTCGTCCAACGCGCACCTGATCATGCCCCACCACAAGGCGCTCGACAAGGTCACCGAGCGCTACCTCGGCAAGGCCAGGATCGGCACCACCGGGCGCGGCATCGGCCCCGCGTACGGCGACAAGATCGCCCGCATGGGCGTGCGCGTGCAGGACCTGCTCGACCCCGGCATCCTGGCGAAGAAGATCGAGGTCGCGCTGACCGAGAAGAACCAGGTGCTGACCAAGGTCTACAACCGGCGCGGCATCGAGCCCGAGGCGGTGCTCGAGGAATACCTCGCCTACGCCGAACGGCTCAAGCCGCACATCGCCGACACCTCGCTGGTGCTGTCCAAGGCGCTGGACGAAGGCAAGTTCGTGCTGCTGGAGGGCGGGCAGGGGACGCTGCTCGACATCGACCACGGCACCTACCCGTTCGTCACGTCCTCGTCGCCCACGTCGGGCGGCGCCTGCGCCGGGGCCGGCATCCCGCCGAACCGGCTGACGAAGATCATCGGCATCCTGAAGGCGTACACCACCCGCGTCGGCTCCGGTCCCTTCCCGACGGAGCTGACCGACGAGATGGGCGAATGGCTGCGTCAGACCGGCGGCGAGTACGGCGTCACCACCGGCCGCAACCGCCGCTGCGGCTGGTTCGACGCGGTCATCGCCCGCTACGCGACCCGGATCAACGGCATCACCGACTACTTCCTCACCAAGCTGGACGTGCTGTCCGGGCTGGAGCGGATCCCGGTGTGCGTGGCGTACGACGTGGACGGCGTGCGGCACGACGAGATCCCGATGACGCAGACCGACTTCCACCACGCCACGCCGATCTACGAGGAGTTCCCCGGCTGGCAGGAGGACATCACCAGCGCCAAGTCCTTCGACGACCTGCCGCCGAACGCGCAGGCGTACGTGCGGGCGCTGGAAGAGATGAGCGGCGCCCCGATCTCCGCCATCGGCGTGGGCCCGGGCCGCGACCAGACCGTGGTGGTCCGCTCGCTGGTCTGACCCGTGTCCGGGGCGGCGCCTGGGCCATACGCCCGCCGCCGCCCTGACCCACGCGTCCGCCGCTGCCCGTGGCCGCGCGGCCACCGCCGCGCGTCCGCGGCTGCCCTGGCCGCGCGGGCTGGGCTCGCGCGGATGCTTCCGCGTCGCCGCCGTGGGCCGCCCTCTTCCGCATCGGCCCATACTCGGCGGCGCCTGGGCATACGGGCATCTGTGGGATGGGACGGGCGGCGACGGCCGGGGGCTGGGCGGCCGGAACCCGGGCGCTCCCAGGCCGGGACGCCCCCAGGCCGGGACGCCCCCAGGCCGGGACGCCCCCAGGCCGGGACGCCCCCAGGCCGGGACGCCCCCAGACCGGACGGGTAGCCGGAAAGGCGTCCGCCTCGGGACGTCCGGAGGGCGGGCGTCCCGAGGCGGCAGGGTCGGAGGGTGCGGAGGTCAGGACAGGGCGTCGAAGCCGGCGCGTAGGTGGGTCACTCGGTCCGTGAGGTCCGACAGCGGGGCGGCCAGCGCCGGGTCCTGGGACTTGCGGACCAGCTCACGCATCCGGGCCAGCTCATCCTCCACCGCCGTCAACCGCCGCGACAGCTCCGGCAACACCGCAGCCTGATCACCGGCCCCGGGCGGCAGTTCGCCGTTGAGTCGCTCGCGCAGCATGGACGCCTGCTCGGCCAGACGCTTGTTCATGTTGTACAGCTCGGTGAACACCGACACCTTCGCCCGCAGAACCCACGGATCGAACGGTTTCGTCAGATAGTCCACCGCACCGGCCGCGTACCCGCGGAAAGCGTAGTCCGGCGCGCTGTCCACCACGGTCAGGAAGATGATCGGGATGTTCCTGGTCCGCTCGCGCCGCTTGATGTGCGCGGCCGTCTCGAACCCGTCCATGCCCGGCATCCGCACGTCGAGCAGGATGAGCGCGAACTCGGTGTTGAGCAGCGCCTTGAGCGCCTCCTCACCCGACCGGGCACGGACCGGCACCAGGTCGAGCGAGCTGAGTATGGCCTCCAATGCGATGAGGTTTTCCTCACGGTCATCGACCAGCAGGATCTTCGCACGATCCGGCATCGATCACGCCCCTTCGGCTGATGAGTCGGTCGTGGCCCCCCGGCCGCGGCTGAGCCAGCCCCGCAGGCGTTCGAGCAGCCGGTCCACGTCGACCGGCTTGGGGACGTAGTCGGACGCGCCCGAGGCGATGCTCTTCTCGCGATCGCCTCGCATGACCTTGGCGGTCAGCGCGATGATCGGCAGGTCGGCGAACTGCGGCATGCGCCGAATGGCCGAGGTCGTGGCCCATCCGTCCATCTCGGGCATCATGATGTCCATCAGTACGAGAGCGACGTCCTCGTTCCGCTCGAGCTGCTCGATCCCTTCCCTGCCGTTCTCAGCGTAGACGACGGTGGAGCCGTGCCGCTCCAGCACGCTGGTCAGCGCGAACACGTTGCGGATGTCGTCGTCCACGATGAGGATCTTCGTGCCGTTGAGCGGGTCGTCGCCCTGCCACTGGGTGGGCGTCTCGATCGGCGGCTCGACCAGCTCGGGCATCGGCAGGTCGAGCGGCAGCGGCGGCTCCGGCACCGTGGTGGCGGGCTCGTCGGTCGGCGAGGTCATCAGCTGCCGGCGCGCCACGCCGCCGTCGGTGGCGGCCAGCGGCCCGGTGTACGAGGCCGGCAGGTAGAGCGTGAACGTGCTGCCCTTGCCCAGCTCGCTGTCCACGTGGATCTCGCCGCCGAGCAGCCTGGCGATGTCCCGGCAGATCGCCAGGCCCAGGCCGGTGCCGCCGTATTTCCTGCTGGTGGTGCCGTCGGCCTGCCGGAACGCCTCGAAGATGACGTCCCGCTTGTCGGGCGCGATGCCGATGCCGGTGTCGATCACCTGGAAGGCCAGCAGATCGCGGGCGTCGTGCAGCGTGTCGTCGTCGAAATCGACGCCGGGCGGCGCCATCGAGACCCGCAGCTTCACCTCGCCCCGCGGCGTGAACTTCACCGCGTTCGAGAGCAGGTTGCGCAGCACCTGCTGCAGGCGCTGCTCGTCGGCGCGCAGCTCCTGCGGCACGCCGGGCTCCACCTCCGCGCTGAAGGCGAGGCCCTTGTCCTGCGCGAGCGGCGCGAACGCCGCCTCCAGCAGGTCGATCATCTTCGGCAGCGACACCTGGATCGGGTGGATGTCCATCCGGCCCGCCTCGACCTTCGACAGGTCGAGCATGTCGTTGATCAGCTGGAGCAGCGCCGAGCCCGCGCTGTGGATCGTCCGGGCGAACTCGACCTGCTGCGAGGTCAGGTTGCCCTCGGCGTTCTCGGTCAGCAGCTTGGCCAGCACCAGCAGGCTGTTGAGCGGCGTGCGCAGCTCGTGCGACATGTTGGCGAGGAACTCGGACTTGTACCGCGAGGAGACGGCCAGCTGCTCGGCCCGCTCCTCCAGGGTGCGGCGGGCCTGCTCGATCTGGAAGTTCTGGATCTCGATCGCGCGGTTCTGCTTGGCCAGCAGCGCCGCCTTGTCCTCCAGCTCGGCATTGGACCTGCGCAGCTCCTCCTGCTGGCGCTGCAGCTCGTCCGAGCGCTCCTGCAGCTCGCGGGTGAGCCGCTGCGACTCGGTCAGCAGGTCTTCGGTGCGGGAGTTGGCGATGATCGTGTTCATCGTGACACCGATGGTCTCGACGAGCTGCCGCAGGAAGTCGAGGTGCACCTCGCCGAACGGGGTGAACGAGGCCAGCTCGAGCGCGCCGAGCACGCGGTTCTCGAACAGGATCGGCAGCACCACGATCTGCGCGGGCGTGGACTGGCTGAGCCCGCTGTCGATGGTGATGAACTGCGGCGGCACGTCGTCGAGCACGATGGGCCGGCCCTCGGCCGCGGCCTGGCCGACGATGCCCTCGCCGATCGCGAACCGCTGCCGCGGCGCCCGGTCGGGGCGCACGCCGTAGCCGCCGATCAGCACCAGCTCGTGGTCGCCCTCGGGATCGATGCCGTAGAAGGCGCCGTAGCGCGCCGACACCAGCGGCGTCAGCTCGCTCATCGTGAGCTTGGCCACCTCGTAGAGGTCGCGGTGGCCCTGCATGAGCCGGGAGATGCGGGCCAGGTTGGACTTGAGCCAGTCCTGCTCCTGGTTGGCCTGGGTGGTCTCGCGGAGGTTGGCCACCATCGAGTTGATGTTGTCCTTCAGCTCCGCCAGCTCGCCCTGCGCCTCGACGGCGATCGAGCGGGTCAGGTCGCCGCGCGCCACGGCGCTGGTCACGGTCGCGATGGCGCGCACCTGCGTGGTGAGGTTGCCGGCCAGCTCGTTGACGCTCTCGGTGAGGCGCTTCCACGTGCCCTCGACGCCCTCGACCCGCGCCTGGCCGCCCAGCTGGCCTTCCGAGCCCACCTCGCGGGCGACTCGGGTGACCTCGGCGGCGAACGACGAGAGCTGGTCGACCATCCGGTTGATGGTGGTCTTGAGCGCGAGGATCTCGCCCTGGGCGTCCACGTCGATCTTGCGGGTGAGGTCGCCGTTGGCGACCGCGGTGGTGACCTCGGCGATGTTACGCACCTGGTAGGTCAGGTTGTTGGCCATCGAGTTGACGTTGTCGGTGAGGTCCTTCCAGACGCCCGACACGCCCTGCACCCGGGCCTGGCCGCCCAGTTTGCCCTCGGTGCCCACCTCGCGGGCGACCCGGGTGACCTCGTCGGCGAAGGACGACAGCTGGTCCACCATCGTGTTGAGGGTGTCCTTCAGCTGCAGCATCTCGCCCTGGGCATCGACGGTGATCTTCTTCGACAGGTTGCCCTGGGCCACCGCGGACGACACGGCCGCGATCTGGCGCACCTGCGAGGTCAGGTTGTTGGCCATCGAGTTGACGTTGTCCGTCAGGTCCTTCCAGACCCCGGACACGCCGCGGACCTGCGCCTGGCCGCCTAGCTGGCCCTCGGTGCCCACCTCGCGGGCGACTCGGGTCACCTCGGAGGCGAACGACGACAGCTGCTCGACCATCGTGTTCATGGTCGACTTGAGCTCCAGGATCTCGCCCTGGGCGTCCACGTCGATCTTGCGGGTGAGGTCGCCGTTGGCCACGGCCGTGGTCACCTGGGCGATGTTGCGCACCTGGTAGGTCAGGTTGTTGGCCATCGAGTTGACGTTGTCGGTGAGGTCCTTCCAGACGCCCGACACGCCCTTCACCTCGGCGCGGCCGCCGAGCTTGCCCTCGGTGCCCACTTCGCGGGCGACTCGGGTGACCTCGTCGGCGAAGGACGACAGCTGGTCCACCATCGTGTTGAGGGTGTCCTTCAGCTGGAGGATCTCGCCCTGCGCGTCAACGGTGATCTTCTTCGACAGGTTGCCCTGGGCCACCGCCGTCGCCACGGTCGCGATGCTGCGCACCTGGGAGGTGAGGTTGTTGGCCATGAAGTTGACGTTGTCCGTCAGGTCCTTCCAGACCCCGGACACGCCGGTGACCTGCGCCTGGCCGCCGAGCTGACCCTCGGTGCCCACCTCGCGGGCCACTCGGGTGACCTCTTCGGCGAAGCCGGACAGCTGGTCGACCATCGTGTTGACGGTGTTCTTCAGCTCGAACATCTCGCCCACGGCGTCGACCGTCACCTTGCGGCTCAGGTCGCCCTTGGCCACCGCCGTGGTCACCACCGCGATGTCGCGCACCTGCGCGGCCACGCGCGAGGACATCGTGTTGACGGCCTCGGTCAGGTCACGCCAGCTCCCCGACATGCCGCGCAGATTGGCGCTGCCGCCCAGGCGGCCCTCCGTGCCGGCCTCGCGGGCCACCCTGGTCACCTCGGAGTTGAACAGGGCGAGCTGGTCGACCATGCCGTTGATGGCCTTGCCCAGGCGGCGCACCTCGCCGCGGGCCGACCGGTCGAGGTCGATGCGCCGCGACAGGTCGCCCTTGGCGACCGCGTCGATGACGTCGGCCGCGCCGCTCACCGGGCTCACCAGGGCGTCGATCAGCTGGTTGACCGACTCGACGCTCTCCGCCCAGGCGCCGACGCCCGGGCCCGGTGTCAGACGCTCGCTGAACCGGCCTTCCTTGACCACTTCCCTGCGGACGCGTACGAGCTCGTTGGCGAGATGTTCGCGGCGGTCGGCCACCTCGTTGAGCAGCAGCCGGACCTCGCTCATGATGCCAGGGGGCGCATGAGGCACCCGACGCCGGAAGTCGCCGTCACGCCAAGCGAAGAGGGTCTCCAGGATGGGAACGAGATCCGATTCGGTGTACGTCCTCTCCTCTGGGCTTGGCGCGGCCTTGGCCGTGGTCATGGGGCCTCCTTCACTCGCTGCGGGCCTCGGCGAGTGATTCAAGTCTGTCACGATGAGTAGCTCGTAGTCCTGTCCTTGGATTTACCCCAAGTCAGTGAGAAGTGTGGTAGGCACGTTGGGATGACTGCTTCTCCCCATGCGCTGCTTGCTGCGACGTTCGCGCCCGGCGAGACCGCTGTGACGGCTGCGATGAGGTTCACGCGCGAAGTGATGACCGCGTGGGCCACCGGTGGCGTGCTCCACACCGCCGAGCAGGTTGCGGGAGACTTGGCCGAGCAAGTCGCTGACGAGCCATTTGAGGTGATTTGGAAGCATTTTGGGGACGCTGTCCAGGTCGAATTCCGGCAGCGAAGCGCCTCCCCGAGTGATCCAAAAGCTCCTTCCGCGAACGTCGAAGAGTGGGGAGTCACCTTTGCGGGCGATTCCCGTGTCCACTGGGCTAGGCTCACGCTACCTGGCTCCGTGGAGAGAGTGGCAGCCGAATGGCTGGAGGAGAGCTCCCGCGGGCCGCATTGGCTGGGGTTCCTTGCCGACGCGAGCGACCTGCTCGCGGGCACTCTCGACCCCGACATGGTGCCCGCGATCATCGCCCAGGTCGTGGTGCCGAGACTGGCGAGCTGGTGCGCCGTCTACACCTCCGACGGCGCCGCGGGGCCGCTGCGGCTGGTCTATCTGTGGCACGCCGACGAGGCGAGGATCGACGGGCTGCGCGAGCAGCTGGCGGACATGGACGTCTCGGCCGCCGACACCAGGGTCACCTCCACCATTCACCTGGCCGACTCGCAGGTGCTCGCCGTGCCGCTGACGGCGCGCGGCCGCGGCCTCGGCATGATGTGCCTGGGCCGGCCCGACCGCTTCCCCGACGAGGTCATCCAGTTCGCCGAGGACATCGGCAGGCGCGCCGCGCTGGCCATGGACAACGCCAGGCTCTACGCCCAGCAGGCCGCCGCCAACCGGGCGCTGCAGCGCAGCCTGCTGCCGCCCAACGAGCCGGAGGTCCCCGGCCTCGACTACGGCGTCATCTACGAGCCCGCGGGCGAGGTCAACGAGGTCGGCGGCGACTTCTACGACCTGTTCAAGGCGGGCGACGACTCCTGGCGGTTCGCCATCGGCGACGTCTGCGGCACCGGCCCGGAGGCCGCGGCCGTGACCGGCCTCGCCCGGCACACGCTGCGGTTGCTGGCCAGGGAGGGGTACGGCGTCGCGGCCGTGCTCGGGCGGCTCAACCAGGCGATCCTGGAGGAAGGGGAGCGCGCGCGCTTCCTCACGCTGCTGCACGGCGACATCACGCCCGTGGAGACCGGGCTGGAGATCCGCATGGTGTCGGCCGGGCATCCCGAGGCGCTGCGGCTCAAGCCGGACGGCACGGTCGAGGCCGTGACCACGCCGCAGTCGCTGCTCGGTGTCTTCCACGAGGTCGTGTTCGAGGCCGACACCCTTCATCTGGACCACGGCGACGTGCTGCTGGCGGTCACCGACGGGGTGACCGAGCGGCGCTCCGGCGGGCGCCTGCTCGACGACGACGGCGGGCTGGCCAAGCTGCTGGCCGAGTGCGCCGGCCTGTCGGCCAGGGCGGTGGCGGAACGCATCCGCAGGGGCGCGGCCGAGTTCGCCTCGGAGCCGAGCGCCGACGACCTCGCCATCGTGGTCCTCCGCGCCCGCTGACCCGGGCTTGGTGCTGCCCGGAGGGGCGGGCGGCGCCCAGCAGGATGGCGAGCGCTCCGTTGTGCTCCGGTTCGCGGGCACGTGGACGGTGTGGTGCTCGATGGACGCCTCCCAGTGAACGGCGGTGCGCGTGATGGTGACAGCGGAGGACGCCGTCAATCAAGACCGCAGGTCAGCCAACTCTTTACAGGATGTCAGAGGTCAATGTGTGGCCACGTGTTTCCTGGCGAATTCAAGCTGCAGCGCGATCTGCGCGATCCGCTCAGAGACCACCAGTGACCCGCGAATGGCGTCGTACGTATAAACCTCGTGCTCGCGCCCGTGCTCGGCCAGCTTGGCCACGTATTTCTCGATCTGCCGCAGCGGACACCGCGTGTCGTTCTCACCGGCGAGGATCAGCAGCGGGCTTTTCACCTGGTCGACGTAGGTAATCGGCGAACTTGCCGCGTACCGCTCGGGATGCTCGTCGGGCGAGCCTCCGAACAGCGCCCGGTGGTAGGCGCGCAGGCTCTCGGCCTCGTCCTCGTACGAGGTCTGGTGGCAGGCGATCGGGACCGCCGCGATGCCGCACGCCCACAGGTCGGGCTGGGTGCCGAGACCGAGCAGCGTGAGGTAGCCGCCCCACGCCGAGCCCGCCAGCACCAGCCGGTCCGGGTCGGCGATGCCGCGCTCGACCACGCAGTTGCGTACGGCGGCCACGTCGGCCAGCTCGATGTGCCCCACGTCGCCGTGCAGCGCGTCGCGCCAGGCCGAGCCGTAGCCGGTCGAGCCGCGGTAGTTGACCCGCACCACCGCGAAGCCCGCGTCCACCCAGGCCGCGACCTCGGGTGAGAAGGCGTCCCGGTCGTGCGCCGTCGGCCCGCCGTGCAGCAGGAAGACGGCGGGGAAGGGCGCGGTGCCGGTCTCCGGCTTGGAGATCAGCGCATGGATGCGGCCGCCCTCGCCCTCCACGTCGAGGTCCTCGACCGGCACGCTCGGCGGGGCCGCCGGGCCGCCCGGGGGGACCACGACCTGACCGGCGCTGGAGCGGATGACCGGCGGATGGGAGGCACTGGACCAGGAGTACTCGACGTGGCCGCCGGGCCGGGGAGCCGCCTCGTCGATCACGCCGTGCGGCGTCTCGATGAGGGTCAGCCCGCCGCCGGCGAGGTCGTAGCGGTGCAGGTGGCTGCGGGCCCGGTCGTCGCGCAGGATGAGCAGGCCGCGGCCGTCGTCGTACCACTCGGCGTCCAGGTCGCCGGAGTCCTTCAGCCAGATCTCGCGCTGCTCGCCGGTCACCGGGTCCCAGACCAGGGGCTCGTGGCGCTGGCGGCGTTCGTGCAGGGCGAGCAGGCGGCGGTCGCCCACGACCGGGGCGAACCTGAGCCCTATCACGCCCTTGCCGGGGCCGTCGTACAGCTCGCCCAGCGTGTCGCCGTTGGGGCGGACGACGCGGAGCGCGGGGTGGCGGAAGTCGCCGTACTCGCCATGGTTGATCGCGATGAGTGAGCCGTCGAGCGACATGTCGGCCACCCAGGAGGCCTCGGTGTGCTCGTACAGCAGCCGGTACGGCTCGCCGTCGCGTACCAGGTGGGTTCGGAACAAGCCGTCGCCGGCCAGAGTGATGGCCGCGAGGCCCGTCGTGGACAGCGCGATGCCGCCGGGCTGGCCCGGCGGCAAACCGGGGGCGACCGGCTCGTCGGGGCCGCCGGTGAACGGCTGGCGCCACCACATGCCGAACTCGTCGCCCTCGGTGTCGGCGAACCAGTAGATCCACTGCCCGGTCGGGTCGACGGCGGCGTACGCGGTGCCCTTGGGCCTGTCGGTGACCTGCCGGGTGGCGCCCGTCACGCGGTCCCAGGCGTAGACCTCCCACTTCCCGGTGGCGTTGGAGCGGTAGATGGAGCGGTTCGGAGCCTGACGCGCCCAGGAGGGCAGCGTCATGCGCGAGGCCCGGAACCTGGCCTGCCAGCGTTCCTCCGCCTTCATCCGGCGCGCCCCCTCCCATTGATGTCCCGCGCCTCCGGGCTCGGGATGCCGTCCAGTATTGCGCCTGTGTGGGAGAAATGCTTCGGGAATGTGGGGGAATTTCGGACTAAATGCCCCATCAGTAACACCAGTCGCACATGTCCGTCAAGGAACAGGTCTTGACTCGTGCGGTCGCTCGAAGACGGACAGTTGAAAGGCCGCGTGCGTCACGACTTTCTCCTTACTTTCCGCCCGCTTTGTGGCGACATTTCGGGAGACGTATCGTGCGATTCGCTCATCGAGATCGGCTGCGTCGGTGTGCCACGCGCTCGGGCCCATGCCGACCACCTGCGCGATCTCGCCGGGGCTCAGCTCCATGTCGAACTCGATCGAGCGCCGCCCGGTCTCCGCGAAGCCCTCCATGCTCCGCGCGACCCTGCGGTCCTTCTCCTCGTCGACGGAGAGCAGCCCCAGCTCCTCGACCAGCGGGCTGAGGTGCGTCCGCGTAGGCGTGACGACCACCACGGCGCCGCCCGGCCGCAGGATCCTCCTGAACTCGGGCCCGTTCCTGGGCGCGAAGACGTCGATCACCACGTCGGCCACCCCATCCCTGATGGGGAGCGGCCGCCAGACGTCGGCCACGAATGCCCCCGCCCTCGGATGCACCCGCGCCGCCCGGCGTACAGCGTGCTTCGACACATCGAACGCCATCCCGATGCCATCGCTCACGGCATTGAGCACGGTCGCCAGATAATGCCCGGTTCCCGCGCCTGCGTCGACGATCACCGGCGCGGTCCTGCCCACCGCGTGGCGACCCTCGACGTCGTTCCGGTCAGACACAGGACCGCCTGCTGGTCCCACGCCGTAACCGGCCTCCATTCCCGCCCCACGGTACGCCCTCAACTCCTCGCCGTCATTCGTTTCGGTAGGAGACTCACGTTCTAGTGGAGCGTTTTGGCCTCTGATGTGTTCTCGGACGGTCTCGGCCACGGCGTCGGCGAGCGGGGCGTAGTGGCCGGCGTCGAGAAACTCGGCCCTGGCGGCGACCATTGCCGCGCTGTCGGCCGTCCCCGGCGGCCTCGATCCGACGAGAAGGCTGACGTACCCCTGTCTGGCGACATCGAACGCGTGCCCACCGGCGCACCGCAGCACGCCTTCGCCCAGCCGCAGATCGGCGCGGCAGACAGGACATATGAGGTATTCGACGATGTCACCCAGCATGCGCCCCATTCTGGTCTCCTCCGTCCGGACGCCGGCACGTGCATGCCCGCTGTTCCGGCAACGTGCCGCGTGACGGCTGACACTGTCCGGCGACGCAGCTGTGGCACGGCGCCTGCGGTGGTGAGCGCCCATGGCGGCCGCACACGGCGTCTCCGGCCCGCGGAGGTCCACGCGGCGGGGGCGCGAGGCGCATGGCGCGCGCCGGGACCGGTGGGGCGATGTGGCCTGGTCCATGCTGCGGGCGGGCGATGGGGTGAAGGCGCGGGGGCTCAGAGCGGGCGCGACGAGAGCGGAAGGGGTCAGGCGTTGGCCTCGAGGAGGAAGGCGGCGTTGGAGGGGGTGGAGCGGAGTTTGTCGACGAGGAGCTCGAGGCCCTGCCGGCGCTCCAGCCCGGTCAGCATCCGCCGCAGCCGCCAGATGACCTGCTGCTCCTCCGCGTGCAGCAGGATCTCCTCGCGCCGCGTCCCCGAGGTGTCCAGGTCCACGGCGGGGAACAGCCGCCGCTCGGCGAGTTCGCGCACGAGGTGCAGCTCCATGTTCCCCGTGCCCTTGAACTCCTCGTACAGGCTGTTGTCCATCCGCGACCCGGTGTCCACCAGCGCGGTGGCGAGGATGGTGAGGGAGCCACCGCCCTCGACGTTGCGCGCGGACCCGAAGAAGCGCTTGGGCGGGTAGAGCGCGCTGACGGCGATGCCGCCGGTGAGCACGCGGTCGCCGCCGGGCGCCAGGTTGTTGTACGCCCGCCCCAGCCGCGTCAGCGAGTCCAGCAGCACGACCACGTCCCGCCCGGCCTCGACGAGCCGCTTGGCCCGCTCGATGGCCAGCTCGGCGACGGCGGCGTGGTCGCGGTCGGGGTGGTCGAAGGTGGAGGAGAAGACCTCGCCGTCGATGGTGGCGCGCATCTCGGTGACCTCCTCGGGCCGCTCGCCCACCAGCACGACCATGAGGTGCACCTCGGGGTGGTTGCGGGCGATCCCGGCGGCCAGCGCCTGCAGGACCATGGTCTTGCCGGCCTTGGGCGGTGCGACGATGAGGCCGCGCTGGCCCTTGCCGATGGGCGCGAACAGGTCGACGACGCGCGTGCTGAGCGACTCGGTCTCGATGGCGAGCCGCTCGGTCGGGTGCACGGGCGTCAGCTCGGCGAACCGGGGCCGGTCACGCCAGTGCGTGGAGCCGTTGACGGACTGAACGCCGGCGAGCTTGTTGCCCGCGAAGGTGGCGACGACGTGGTCGCCGGGCCGCAGGTCGAACTGTTGGATCTTGTCGGGAGGCACGCGCACGTCGCCCGGCCCTGGTAGGTGCTCGGCCCGGATGAACGCGGACTTGTCGCGTATGTCCAGGAGGCCGGTCACCTGCCGGACGGGCACGTCCGCGCGCTGCTGAGGAATGGTGTGAACAGACATGGTGAACCCCTTGGGGGAGAATGCGCCGGACGGCGAAGACCGGCGAGTGATGAAAGGAAGCCGGGCCCCTCGAACACGCGGGGCGAGGCTGAGATGAAGATCAGCGGAGCTGGAGCTCAACGCTGGTGGGAACATACCACACGTTCCGACCCATCAAACGCCTAGCCCTCTAGGACTATTCCCGGGCGGTTCTCGTGTCTTCGCTCACAAGTCCGCGACACGGCGCGTGACAATGTTCTTCTCGACACCGCGCTGCGAGGAAAATTACCGCAGCCGGTGTATCAGAGGGCACAGATCCCACACTGCGGCAGCGGCATCGTGTCATCAAGTGACATGCAGGACCCCTGCAACTCGGTGAGGGTTCCATAGGACCAACAGAGAAGACTTCCTTGGGGGAGAGCACCATGAAGACCGCCAACTGCCCGCGGTGCCACCACGAGCTGGACGAAGGCCCGATCATGTACCGGTGCGCGAACTGCTGCCGCGCCGTCTACGCCGCCGACCTCGAGAACGAGTACGTTCCGCGCCCGCCCGTCGCCGCCTAGTCTGAGGCGCGTGCCGCATCAACCGATAACCGTGTCCGGCGTCGAGGTGACGCCGCTCTGCGACGCCGTGGGCCCGATGGGCGCGTCGATCCGCCGCCCGCTCGCCGAGATGTTCCCCGGCGCGGGGCTCCCGGACGAGCCGTGGGTCCTGCATTTCCACTGCTATCTGCTGCGTTCCGCGGCGGGCCGTCTCACGCTGGTCGACACCGGCATCGGCGGCGCCGACTCCCCGGCGTCCAGCTGGGCGCCGGTTCCCGGCACGCTGGCCGCCGAGCTGAGCGCGGCGGGCGTCACACCCGCCGAGATCGACACCGTCGTCCTCACCCACCTGCACAGCGACCACGCCAGCGGTGTGGTGACCGACGACGGCAGGCCCGCCTTCGAGAACGCGCGTTACGTGCTCCAGCAGGCCGAGCTGGACGCAGCCCAGGGGCCGTCGCTCCACCGGCTCATCACCCCGATCAAGGGGCAGCTGCAGGTCGTCGAGGGCCAGGCCGAGGTCGCGCCCGGCATCCACGTGCACCTCGCTGCCGGGCACACGCCGGGCCACCAGATCGTCCGCGTGGGCGACATGGCCATGACCGGTGACCTCGTGCTCCATCCCGTCCAACTGGACGACCCGGCCGTGCGCTACCTCTACGACGACGACCAGGAGGCGGCCGCGCGCACCCGCGCCGAGGTGCTCGGCACGCTGAGGACCGAGCACGCGATTCTCGCCACCGCCCACTTCAGCGAGCCTTTCCTGCGTCTGTGACGCGGCGAGGCGCCCGGGCGCTTTCCCGGGTTCTGCCATAGTGCCTGTGTGAACGATTTCTGGGCCACGGTCAACCGGGTGATCGCAGGTGCGGCGGCGTACATCACTGACGAGAAGGGACGGGTCCTGCTGGTCGACCCCAACTACCGCGACCACTGGAACTTCCCCGGCGGCATCATCGACGCCGGCGAGCATCCCGCCCAGGCGTGCGCCAGGGAAGTGACCGAGGAGGTCGGGCTGGAGCTGGAGGTCGGCAGGTTGCTGACCGTGGCCTGGGTCGACCACGCGCCCGGCCTGCCGTATCCGCTGGTCAACTTCATGTTCGACTGCGGCGAGGTGGCCTCGGACGTGTCGATCACGCTGCAGGCCGAGGAGCTGGACGACTACGGGTTCTTCACGGTCGAGGAGGCCGGGCGGCTGCTGGCGAGCCACGCCCACCAGCGGCTGCTGGCCGCGGTGGCCGCACGGGAGTCCGGTGCGACGACCTATCTAGCGCCCGGCCAGGACCGGCTGGTCGGTCAGTAGCGACGACGGCAGGGCCACCATCGCGGTCAGGCCGCCGTACGGCGAGGGCGTCAGGGTGACCTTGATACCGTGCCTGGCCGCCAGCCTGCCGACCACGAACAGGCCGAGCCGGTCGCTCTGCGCCAGGTCGAACTCCGGCGTCGTCGCCAGCCGGTCGTTGAGCTCGTCCAGCTCGACCCGCGGCAGCCCGAGCCCTCGGTCCTCGACCTCGACCATCAGGCCGTGCGGCGTCGTGGTGCTCCGCACGTCCACCCTGGTCGCGGGCGGGGAGAAGAGGGTGGCGTTCTCGATCAGCTCGGCCATCAGGTGGGCCACGTCCGTGACCGCCGAGCCCAGCAGCGCGACCGGCGGCGTCTGGAGCACCTCCACCCGCTCGTACTCCTCCACCTCGGCCACGGCGGCACGCAGCACGTCGAGTATCGGCACCGGATTGCGCCAGCCGCGCCCCGGCGCGTGGTCGGACAGGATGATCAGGCTCTCGGCGTGCCGCCGCATGCGGGTGGTGAGGTGGTCGAGCTTGAACAGGTCGGCCAGCATCTCGGGCTGCTCTTCGGCCCGCTCCATGCTGTCGAGCTGGAGCAGCTGCCGGTGGAGCAGCGACTGGTTGCGCCGGGCGAGGTTGACGAAGACCTGGCTGACGCCGTGCCGCAGCCTGGCCTGGTCCACGGCGGCCTCGACGGCCGTGGACTGCACCTGGTTGAACGCCTCGACGATGTCGTCCACCTCGGCGCTGTGCGTCCTGACCTGGAGCGGCGCGACCTCAGCCGGCGTGGGCCCGGACGTGTCCGTGCGCAGCCGCCTGACCAGCCCGGGCAGCCGCACCTCGGCCAGCTCGGTGGCGGCGTCGCGGAGCCCGGCCAGCTCGCGCACCAGGCGCTTGCGGAAGCGGAGCGAGAGCAGGATGGAGGCGATGACCGCGACGAGGCCCACGCCGCCCGCCACGCCGATCTTGATCAGCATGCCGACGGCCGTGGGGATGATCCGCTGCGTGATGCCGGTGACGGCCGCGGCCTGGTTGCGCTCGACCGCCCGCCACAGGTTCTCGCCGTCGATGGACCAGGTCGCCGCCGTCGCGGGCAGGCCGTTCGCGGCCGCCTCCCCCCTGATGGCGTCCTCGACCTCCAGGAACTCCTTGTAGACGGGCGAGGTGGACAGCTTCTCGTACGGCCCGCGCAGCCCGCCGTCCAGGTGCGAGAGCGCCTGCCGGAACAGCAGCCGCCTGGTGGCGACCATCCCCGTGAAGGCCTCCCGCTCCTCGGGCTCCACCCTGCCCGCGGCCAGCACCACGGCGATCAACGCCCGCTCCCTGGACAGCACGTCCTTGGCCTCGCCCAGCATCGTCACCGCCTTGGCCTGCTGGTAGAGCGCCATGTCCGGCACCAGGACCATCGCGTCGTACAGGCGGAAGGAGGCGTCCACGATCTGGCTGTAGACCTCGATCACGTCGAGCGGCTCGACGGCCCGGCCGTCCACGTCGCGCCGGACCTGCGCGAGCTGGTCCAGCTTGCTGTTGAGCGCATTGAGCTGCGCGGTCATCTCGGGCGACATGTCGCGTACGGACTTGACGAGGGTGCGGAAGGTCGACACGGCCCGGTCGGTCTCCTCGCGATGCCTGGCGAGCACGTCAGCACCCCGGCCGCTCGCCAGGAACTCGACCGAGGTCAGCCGCTCCCGCTGCAACTCGATGTTGACCCGTTCCGACGGAGTGGCCAGATTCGAGGCCAAATCGTTGATCGCGAGCAGGCGCATGCCGTCGCCGCCGGTCAGGCCCGCGGCGAACGCCCAGAGCCCGACAAGGGACACCAGCGGGACGAGCAGCAGGATCAGGAGTTTCACGGCGATGGGACGGCCACGCTTGGGGGGCATGCGACCTCCGGGTGCATGATGAGATCGCCTCGCAGATTACACCCCCCTTTGGAAGGATTTCTGTGCGTCTTCCGCGTTCTTTCTCCGGATGGACCATCGCGGTCTTCGGATTCCTCGCGTTCGCACTCGGCCTGCTCGGGCTGATCTCGCCCGGCACGCTGCTGGCCATGCTCGGTTTCGAGGTGCTCGAGGTGCGGCCCGCCGGAGATTACACGCTGGTCTATATGGCCGCCTCGTCCATGGCGGCGGTGAACATGGGCGTCTACTACATGTTCGCGGCGTCGGCGGACTACACGCCGTTCTTCCGCTGGACCGTGCCGTTCCGGCTGGTCACGTTCGCGGTCTTCACCACGCTGGTGGTGACGGGGGCGGCGCCGGCGAAGTTCTTCGGCGTCGGGCTCTGGGAGGGGCTGGGGGCGCTGATCACGGGGTTCGCGCTCTGGCGCGAGGGCAAGCTCATGCCCTCGCGCCAGCCGGTGTGATCACGAACCGTCGGGGCCGCGGGCCACGAGCCGGTCGGACGTGGTGTGCTCGCGTTCCAGCCGCCGTTCCAGATCGCGCTTCTCGTCCTCCAGCTGGGCGACCCGGCTGGAGGCCTCCGCCCTGGCACTACGCAGCCTGCGGCGCTGCCTGGCCGTCCGACGCGAGCCCGAGCTCAGCAGCCAGAGACCCAGCACCAGGACGGCGGCGGTGGCCGCCCCGGCGAGGAACATCTCCAGGTGGTTGAGCTCGAAGGTGTATCCGAACAGGATGTACCTGCTGGTCTCCTCGGTGAGGACCAGGGCGACGGCGCCGACGGCGAGCAGGACCAGAAGCAGACCCAAGAGAATCATCCAACTCACCCCTTGTCGTCAGAGGCGCTTCAACTGCCCACACAGCGTTGGGCTATGCGCGATGAGGATGATCTGAAGGTCAGCGGGATTCGGCCGCACAACGCTCGTCGATGAGCGCCACGAGGGTCTCCAGCGGCATCGAGGCGGGCGGGAGCTGCTCGCGGGCGTGCCTGTTGGCCTCGCGCCGCAGCACCTCGTTGACCGGGGTGGGCACGCCGTGCAGGCGGCCGAGCAGGACGATCTCGCCGTTGAGGTAGTCGGCCTCGATGGAGCCGCTGGCCCTGGCCAGGCTCTGCCACGAGGAGCCGCCGCCGCGGGAGACGCCCTCGACGGGACGCACGTCCACCTGGTGGCCGCGTACCTGGAACTCTTCCTCGGGGGTGTTGTAGGCGATGCCGGCCCGGTCGAGCACGGTCATGGCCTCGGCCCTGGCCCGCTCCACGACCGTCGCCATGCCGTCGGCACGGCCCACGAGGGCCTCCACGGCGTTGGCCAGGTTGCCGATCAGCTTGCCGTGCTTCCAGCGCATCACGTCGGGGACCGCGCGGGCGACGAGGCCGCGCTTGCCGAGGTCGGTGACGATCTCCTCGGCGAGGTCGTCCACACCCTGTGGGTAGCGGCCGACCTGCAGCATGCCCGAGTACGGATGCCCGTGCGCGGCCACCACGCCGGGCTCCAGGTGCTGGGCGGGCAGCCACACGCACACGCCGTAGACGCGCGAGAACCGCCGCAGGACCATGCGCTCGTTGGCGACGCCGTTCTGGGCGCACACCACGGGCAGGTCCTCCGGCCAGCCGGCCAGCGCGGCGATCGTGTCCTGGGACTTGGTGGCCAGGATGAGCACGTCGTCGTCGCGTGCGGGCACGGGGCCGTCGGCGGCGGGGATGTCGAGGGTTTCGGTGGTCTCGGGGGTGATCAGGCGCAGGCCGTCACTCTTCAGCGCGTCGTAGTGCGCACCTCTCGCGACGAGGAGGACGTCGTGCCCGCCTTGGTGCAGGCGGGCACCGATGGTTCCGCCAACTGCCCCAGCTCCGATCACTATGTAGCGCATTGTCAGAGGATGTCATTCCTCATTTCGCGAGCGCCACCTGGGTCTGCGTCGTCACGGCGGTGCCGCGCGCACGCTCGCGCAGGATCGTCTTGAGCACGCGCCAGCCGTCGCGCACGGCGTTGAGGTTGCTGGTGCCGTGGATGCGGGAGCGCTCGTGGCTGGGGACCTCGCTGATGACGAGCCCGGCCTGGGCGGCGCGGACGTTCATCAGCGTCTCGATCTCGAAACCGTCGCAATCGAGGTCCAGGGCCTCCAGGTGGCGCGCCCAGAAGGCGTTGTAGCCGTAGCAGAGGTCGGTGTAGCGGGTGCCGTAGAGCAGGTTCGTGAGCCCGGTGAGGACCTTGTTGCCGAGCGAGCGCCACGGGCTGAGGTCGTCGGAGCCGCCGCCGGGCGCGTACCTGGAGCCCTTGGCGAAGTCGGCGCCGGCGAGCAGCGTGTCGACGAAGGCCCGGATCTCGCGGCCGTCGGTGGAGCCGTCGGCGTCGATCATCACGATGATGTCGCCCCTGGCGGCCTGGAAGCCCTCGATGAGCGCGTTGCCCTTGCCGCGCCTGGTCTGCACGACGACCCGGAGGTCGGGGCGCAGTCTCCGCGCGACGGCGATGGTGTCGTCGGTCGAGTTGCCGTCGACCAGGATCACCTCGTCGATCCAGTCGGGCAGCGTGGCGAAGACATGGGGAAGGTTCTCGGCCTCGTTCATCGCGGGCACGATGACACTGACGCTGGCGGCGGATGGCTGCTTGTTCATGTAGTCAAGGTCCTCCTCCACACATGCAGCGCGCTTGAGACTGCCTTGCATTGGTCTACGTCAAGTCACTCTTGCCTCATCCGCCCTGGCGATGACCTCGTCCACGGTCTCCTCAGGGGTCTGCCGGGACGTGTCGAGCCACAGGCCGATGCGCGGGGTCTCAAGGCGCAGGACCTCGTCCAGCCGCGCGACCGTCCAGTCCGCGTAACCCGTCTTGGCGCGTTCGCGCTCCCGGCGCTCCACCGTGGCCGCGTCGGGGGCCAGCACGACCACGTGGAGCGGGCGGGTGCGCAGCCACGTCGTGAAGAGCTCCAGGTCCGCACCGAGCACGACGTCCTGCACGATCGCGGTGAAGCCCGCGTCGGCGTAGAGGTCCGCCGCGGTGGCCGCGATCCGGTAACGCAGGTGGAGTTGGCGTACGGCCTCCTCGGCCTTCTCCGGCGCCATGTCGGCGCGGCCGGAGACCACCATGCGGCGGAACGCGTCACCGCGTACGTGGGCGGCGCGGGGCAGCCGCTCGGCCAGCGCCTGGGCCACCGTGGACTTGCCCGAGGCCGAGATGCCGGTGATCAGGACGGCGCCTTTCACGTGCCGATCAGCTTCCGCACCCGGTCGGCGCCCACGGCCAGCAGGAGCGTGGGCAGCCTCGGGCCCGTGTCGCGGCCGACGAGGAGCCGGTAGAGGAGGGCGAAGAAGGCCCGCTGGGCCGCCTTCAGCTCCGGAGTGGGCTCGGCCTCGGGGGTCAGCCCGGCCTGGCGCTTCGGCACGCCGTACACGAGCGTGGTCAGCCCGTCGAGCGACCAGTCGTCGTCCAGGCCGTCGGCCAGCATCCGCAGCGCTTCGCGCTCGCCCGGGCCGAGCGAGTCGAGCAGCTCCTGGTCGGGCGACTCGCGCACGCGCGTGCGCTGGTCGGCGGGCAGATGCGTGTCGACCCAGCGCTGTGCCCGGTCCAGGCGGGGGCGGGCTTCGTCGAGGTCGCCGATGCCGTCGAGGTCGCGCAGGATGCGCAGGGTCTGCTCGGCGTGGCCGGTCGTGATGTCGGCGATGGAGGCCAGCGTCCGGTAGGGGACGGGACGCGGGGTGGCCGGCAGCGGGCCCTCGGCCGTGCGGACCGCGCGGTCGTGGGCGGCCAGCTCGGCGGGTTGCGCCTGCCCCGCCTCGATCTTGCGGCCCAGGGCGTCCCACTCGTCGTAGAGGCGGTGGATCTCCTGGTCGAAGGCGATCTTGAAGGACTGGGCGGGCCTGCGGCGGGCGTACAGCCAGCGCAGCACCGGCGCCTCCATGATCTCCAGCGCGTCGGCCGGGGTGGGCACGTCGCCCTTGGAGCTGCTCATCTTGGCCATGCCGGTGATGCCGACGAACGCGTACATCGGGCCGATCGGCTGCCGCCCGCCGAACACCTCGGTCACGATCCTGCCGCCGACCGTCCACGCCGAGCCGGGCGAGTGATGGTCGACGCCGGACGGCTCGAAGATCACACCCTCGTACGCCCAGCGCATCGGCCAGTCGACCTTCCACACCAGCTTGCCGCGGTCGTGCTCGGCCAGGCGCACGGTCTCGCCGAAGCCGCACTCGCAGGTGTAGGCCAGCTCGGTGGTCTCGTCGTCGTACGCCGTGACCGTCGTGAGGTCGCGCCCGCACAGGTCGCAGTACGGCTTGTACGGGAAATAGTCCTCGACCTGCTTGGACCGGTGCCGCGACAGCACGGCGTCGATCCGCGCCCGCTCGCGTACGGCCAGCAGGATCTGCTCGCGGTAGGCGCCCGAGGTGTATTGCTCGGTCTGGCTGATGGTCCGGCAGCGCACGCCCAGCTCGGCCATGGCCTCGATCATGGGGGCCTTGAAGTGCTCGGCCCAGTTGGCGTGCGTGCTGCCAGGAGGGGCGGGCACCGAGGTGAGCGGCTTGCCGATGTGCTCGGCCCACGACGGGTCGACGCCCGCGGGAACCCTGCGGAAACGGTCGTAGTCGTCCCAGGACAGCAGGTGGACGCAGGCGACGCCGCGCCGCCGGATCTCGTCGGCGACCAGGTGGGGGGTCATGACCTCACGGAGGTTGCCCAGGTGGATCGGCCCGGACGGGCTCAGGCCGGAGGCGCACACGATGGTTTCGCCGGGCGCGCGTCTTTCCGCCTCGGAGATCACCTCGTCCGCGAACTTGGACACCCAATCGTTCTCACCACGTGCAGCCATCGGGCCATTGTCGCGGTTCCTGTCGGCTCAAGCCAACGCATTCGGACGGTTCGGCCGGCCCGTCACCTCGTTGACGTGCGGGAAGCTCTCCCGTGATAGTGTCATTGCGCAAGGCTGACATAACTGTCCGTAATCATGCCTGCTGTGCCCCGGGGGCGGCGGTGGCGCTGCCCGCAGCCCCCGGCGGCGATCAGGACAGGGTGGCGGCGTAGGGGTCCCAGTCCGCCGGCAGCGGCTCCGGCGCGGTCACGGTGGAGGCGATCGGGCGGAACTCCGCGTGCTCGCCCGAGTCCGCGATGGCGACCATGAGCTCGAGCACGTGGTAGGCCAGCTCGCCCGAGGCCCGGTGCGGTGTGCCCGCGCGGATCGACCGGGCCATGTCGAGGACGCCGATGCCGCGCCCCGCCGTCGTGCCCGACAGCGGCAGCTCCCGCCAGTCCGTGTCGTGCAGGCCGCGGGCCAGCAGCGGCCCCTCGAAGGTGTTGGGGTCGGGGAGCGACAGGGCGCCCTCGGTGCCGATGATCTCGATCATCCTGCGGTTGACGGCCGAGTCGAAGCTGAACGTGGCGGACGCCGTGGCCGTGCCCGGGAAGTCGAGCAGGGCGTTGACGTGCGTCGGCACGTCCACCGGGAAGATCTTCCCGGCCTTGGGTCCCGAGCCCACGACGCGCTGCTCGCGCCCCCTGCGGGTGCTCGCCGCCACCCGCGCGACGGGGCCGAGGAGGGACACCAGGGCGGTCAGGTAGTAGGGGCCGAGGTCGAAGAGGGGACCGCCGCCGGGCTGGTAGAAGAACTCGGGGTTGGGATGCCAGGACTCCGGGCCGAGGCTCTGCGTGGCCGCCGTGACGGCGACCGGCTCGCCGATCAGGCCCGAGCGCAGGGCGTGCACGGCCGACTGGAGCCCGGCGCCGAGGAACGTGTCGGGGGCGCCGCCGACCCGCAGGCCGAGGTTGGCGGCCTCGGCCACGATCTTCGCGCCCTCGTCGGCGTCCATGGCGAGCGGCTTCTCGCCGTACACGTGTTTGCCGGCGCGCAGCGACTCCAGCGCGACGGCCGCGTGGGCGGACGGGATGGTGAGGTTGACGACGAGCTCGACCTCGGGGAGGCCGAGCACTGCGGAGAGCGGGCCCGAGACGGGCACGTCGTGTTCGCGCGCCACGGCGGCGGCGCGCTCGGTGTCGAGGTCCGCGACGCCCAGCACGCGGACGTCGGGGAAGGCGGTGAGGGTCCGGAGGTACTGGCCACTGATGTTCCCGGCGCCGACCAGGGCGACGCCGACGGGGCCGTTGCTCAAGAGCTCTCCAATGAGGTGAGGTAGGCGTGGCTGTCCGCGAGGGCGGTGAAGACGTCGGTCGCGCACTCGTCCAGCTCGACGACACGCCAGGCGTCCGGGGCGGCGGCCAGGATGCCGGGCACGGGCATGACGCCCTGGCCCACCGCGGTGTGCGGCTCGCCCTTGACCACCGGGCCGTCCTTGACGTGCAGCGCCAGCGTACGGTCCGCGAGGCGGCCGAGCAGGGCGGGCACGTCGGCGCCGCCCACCGCCGCCCAGTAGGTGTCGATCTCCAGGAACACCTCGGGGGCGAGCAGGTCGGCCAGCGCCTCGATGGCGTGCCGGCCCTCGATCCGCGGCTCGATCTCCCACCAGTGGTTGTGGTAGCCGATCCGCATGCCGTGCCCGGCGGCCTTGTCCGCCAGTCCGTTCAGCAGGTCGGCGGTGCGCTGGAGGCCGTCGCGGGTGGTGAACTCCTCGTGCGCGATGCCACCCGGGATGATCGCCAGGTCGGCGCCGATCGTGGCGATCGCGTCGAAGACCTCCGCGGGCTCCCGGCTGAGCAGCGCGTACGCGTGCGTGCCCGACACGCCCAGCCCCAGGTCGTCGATCACCTGGCGGAAGCCCTTGGGGTCTGCGGTGGGATCGTAGGGCTCCACGGCCCGGTAGCCGATCTCCGCGATGCGCCGCAGCACGCCGTCGCGGTCGGCGGCCAGCGGCTCCCTGACGGTGTAGAGCTGGACGCTGATGGGTTTGCTCATCCACGTACCCCCATGAGGTGCTCGAGCGCGAGCTGGTTGAGCCGGGTGAAGTGGAAGCCGCGCGCGGCCGCCGCCTCGACGTCGAAGTCGTCCTTGGCGAGGTCCTGCCAGGTCTCGCCCTCGGCGAGGGTGGGCCGGGCCAGCTCGTCCACGCGGGAGTTGCGCAGGGCCTCCTGGACCTCGGGGTCCTGGCGGAACTTCGCGGCCTTGTCCTTGAGGATGAGGTAGGTGCGCATGTTGGCGGCGGCCGAGTCCCACACGTCCTGCGGGTCCTCGGTGCGCAGCGGCTTGTAGTCGAAGTGGCGCGGGCCGTCGTAGCCGTGGTGCTCCAGCAGGTCGACCAGGAAGAAGGCGCTCTTGAGGTCGCCGTGGCCGAAGATCAGGTCCTGGTCGTACTTCGGGCCGTGCTGGCCGTTGAGGTCGATGTGGAAGAGCTTGCCGTGCCAGAGGGCCTGGGCGATGCCGTGCACGAAGTTGAGCCCGGCCATCTGCTCGTGGCCGACCTCCGGGTTGAGTCCCACCATCTCGGGGTGCTCCAGCTCGTTGATCAGGCCCAGCGCGTGGCCGATCGTGGGCAGGAGGATGTCGCCGCGGGGCTCGTTCGGCTTGGGCTCGATGGCGAAGCGGATGTCGTAGCCCTTGTCGAGGACGTACTGGCAGAGCAGGTCCAGGCCCTCCTTGTAGCGGTCGAGCGCGGCCTTGACGTCCTTGGCGGCGTCGGACTCCGCGCCCTCGCGGCCGCCCCAGCACACGTACGTCCTCGCGCCCAGCGAGGCGGCCAGGTCGAGGTTGCGCATGACCTTGCGCAGGGCGTACCTGCGGACGTCGCGGTCGTTGCTGGTGAACGCGCCGTCCTTGAAGACCGGGTGGGTGAACAGGTTCGTGGTGGCCATCGGGACCTTCATGCCGGTCTCGTCCAGGGCCTTCCTGAACGCGGCGATGGCCTTCTCCCTGTCGGGCTCGACGGCGAGCAGGTCGTCGTCGTGGAACGTGACGCCGTGCGCGCCGAGCTCGGACAGGCGGTGGACGGTCTCGACCGGGTCGAGCGGCGGCCGGGAGGCGTCGCCGAACGGGTCGCGGGCCTGCCATCCCACGGTCCACAGGCCGAAGGTGAAGCGGTCGTCTGGGGTCGGGGTGAATGCGGTCATTTGCCAGCGCTCCTCGAGATTAGTCCATAATCTGTACATAATCCTGAGGAGGTGGGCAGGGTGCCGTCAAGAGGGGTCCGGCATGATTCCATGCGTGCCCGTAACCTGGCCGTAGTCCTCGATGCCATCCACCGAACAGGACCTCACACCCGCGCCGCGCTCGCCGAGATGACCGGGCTGACCAAGACCACCGTGTCCAGCCTGGTCGCGGACCTGCTGGAGGCGGGGGTGGTGACCGAGAGCGGCGCCGTGCGGGGCGGCGAGCGGGGGCGTCCCGGCGTGGCGGTGAGCCTGAGCGGCCACCGGGTGGCCACGCTGGGGCTGGAGATCAACATCGACTACCTGGCCGCCTGCGTCGTCGACCTCGCCCGCACCGTACGGCTGCGCCGCACCCGGCCGGCCGACAACCGCAACTCCAACCCGGCCGACATCCTGGAGCGCCTGCGCGACCTGGTGAAGGAGACCACGGCCGAGGCCGAGGAGTCCGGGCTGCGGATCATCGGCGCCGCCCTCGCCGTGCCGGGGACCGTGGAGGGTGGGGTGCTGCGCAACGCGCCGCATCTCGGCTGGCGCGACGTGCGCGTGGCGGATCTGATCGACCTGCCGTTCGCGATCGACAACGAGGCCAACCTGGCGGCGCTGGGCGAGCTGTGGTTCGGCTCGCGGGACACGGACTTCCTGTACGTGTCCGGGGAGATCGGCATCGGCGCCGGGCTCGTCGTCGACGGGACCGTGTTCCGGGGCACGTACGGGCTGGCCGGCGAGCTCGGCCACGTGGTCGTCGTGCCCGACGGGCCCGCCTGCCGGTGCGGCGGGCGGGGCTGCCTGGAGGTGTACGCCGGCCAGGACGCCCTGCTCGGCCCGCTGGACTCGGTGGCCGAGCTGGTGGCCGCGCTGGGTTCGGGCGACCGGCGGGCCCTGGAGGCGTGCGAGCGGGCCGGGCACGCGCTCGGCGTGGCGCTCACCTCTGCGGTCCACCTGCTGGACCCTGGCAGGATCGTGCTCGGCGGGGTCTTCGCGCCGCTCTTCCCCTGGCTCCGGAAGCCGGTGACGGAGGGGCTCGGGGGCCGGCTCGGGCAGATGCGCGGCGCGCCGCCCCCGCTCGTGGTCTCGGGGATCGGCGCGGACGCGGCGGTGCTGGGCGCGGCCGGACTGATCATCCAGCGCATCATCGCCGACCCGGCCCAGGCCCTCGGCCTTTAGCGCACCCGGCGGCAGCCGGCACATCCCCGCCCACACGTCCCGCTTCGTCGTAGGCTCGACCGCTACAAGACACACCTCCCTTTTCCCTTCCTCCTCACGGGCCTCCGCCGAAGTGCGGTGGGCGGGGAGGAAGCGGTGGTCAGGCGGAAACGGGGCCGGTGCCGGCGGACGGCGCACGCGGTCGTGGGGCCCGGGTCAGAAGGTGTCGGCCACCGAAAGAGTCGAAAACGACGATTCGTACTATGTCGCCATGTTGATCGAGGAGCGGACCGCCGACGACGGGGAGCTGACGGCGCTGCTGGACGCGGCGTTCGCCGAGCTGGTGGCCCGCTACGGGCCGGAAGGGCGCTCGCAGGTGCGGGCCGGGGCCAGGTTTCTGGTGGCGTCGCTGGACGGCCGGGCCGTCGGGTGCGGCGCCGTCCAGCCCGTGGACGCCGTCACCGGGGAGCTCAAGCGGATGTACGTGACGCCCGATCACCGCGGCCGGGGGATCGCCAAGGCGTTGCTGTCGGCACTGGAGGAGCTGGCCCGCGGGATGGGCTACCGGCGGTTGCGGCTGGCGACCGGCGTGCGGCAGCCCGAGGCCATCGCGTTGTACGAGCGGTGCGCGTACACGCTCACCGAACCGTACGGCAAATACGTGGACGCGCCCCTGACCCGCTGCTACCAGAAGGCGCTGGCTCAGTAGTAGCTCTTGTGTCCGTCGGTGGGTCGACACCGAGTCGGCGCCAAGCCGCGTGAAAGGGCGGGAGAGGACGCTGGTGTCCCCTGAAGAAAGAGGAGCGCACCAGATGGCACCCAACCTGCTCGGATTCCGCATGACCCACCGCGCCATGCGCGGCGACACGCGGCGGCTGGCCAGGTTGATGAACGAGATCGCCGCCGGCGAGGAGCGCGTGGACGCGGCGCGGCTGGAGGCGATCGCCACGTTCGCCACCAAGCTCTGCGACGGCATCCACCATCACCACCGGGCCGAGGGCACCGTGCTGTGGCCGGTCGTCGTCCGCTCGGCCGACGCCGAGGTGGACCTGAGCGACCTGTCCGACGACCACGCCCGGCTGGACCCGCTGCTGGAGGAGATCACCTGGTACGCGACCCGGCTCGGCAAGGTCCCCGTGGCCGCCAAGCGCATGGCCGTGGCCCTCGGCGCCCTCGCCGACCTGCTGGACGAGCACATCGAGGAGGAGGAGCGGCTGCTCGGGCAGTACGCGCGCCCGGACGAGATGAGCGGGCTGCGCCGGCTGGCGGGACCGGCGCTCGCGCTCCTGCTCACGCTGCTGAGCCGGGGGCACCGCCGCCGCCAGAAGACGATCTTCGGCGCGGCGTGAAACCGCGCCCACGTTGAGCACGTAGAAGGACCGCCGCGCCAATGGGCCGGGTCCCGATCGCTCTGGGATCGCGTCCCGGTCCCGGCGGGACCGGGACCTCCGCCTCATGTGATCATGGCGGGCGCGCTCCATCCGGACGAATCCCCTGTCCTCGCCCAGATCGCCCTTTTCGGCCAGGCGTTCCTTCCGGCGCTCGCCGCCCTGATCGCCACGCGCCGCATCGACTGGGGCTTCCGCCGGGCCCCTCTGCGGATCAAGGCCTTGGCCTGGCTCATTCCCGCGCTCTGCGTGGGGACGGGATATGGGACGGCCTGGCTGACGGGGCTGGCCGAGTTCGCGCCCGGCTCGCCGCTGGACGTTGGCCTGGGGAGCCTTCCACTACCCGCTGATGGTGTTCGTGCCCGGCGCGGTCGAGCCCGTCGTCCCCGCCGCGGTCGCGGTCGCCCTGTTCACCGTCGAGACCGTTCCCGATGGTGTGGCTGCGGCTGCTGGGCGAGGGCGGCCTGCTGACCTCGGCGGGCACGGTGCTCGTCGTGGTGGCCACGATCCCGCTGTGGCGGCGCCCGGTGGCCAGACCTGAACCGGCCGCGGACGGGCATCAGTCACCGTCGGCGCACCGGACTCCGGTGAAGTGATCCGGCGCTCCACCGGCACGCGCTCACGGGCTCGTGCACAGGTAGCCGGACGGCAGCTGGGTGTTGCCGTTGGGGCGGCCGGCCTGGAAGCCGAACGTGGTGCTCTGGCCGGGAGCGAGCGTGCCGTTGTGGCCGGCGTTCCTGGCCGTGGCGGTCTGGCCGGCGACGGTCAGCGCGGCGTTCCAGGATCCGGTGACGGCATGGCCGCTGGGCAGCGTGAACGTGACCGTCCAGCCGTTGATCGGGGAAGTGCCGTTGTTGGTGACGGTGACGGGCTGGATCACGTAGCCGGTGCTCCACTGCGTCTGGGTGGTCGCCGTCGCCGTGCAGCCGCCGGTGGTGCCGCCCGAGCTGGTGGTGACCGTGACCGTGTTGGACACCGGCGAGAGGTTGCCGGCCGCGTCGCGGGCGCGTACCTGGTAGCGGTAGGTGGTGTTCGCGGTCAGTCCGGTGTCGGTGTACGAGGTGGTCGCCGAGGAGCCGGCCTGCGTGAACGCGCCGCCGGTCGCGCCCGGCGCGCGCAGGACGTCGTAGCCCGTCACGCCGACGTTGTCGGTCGAGGCCGTCCACGACAGCGTGGTGCCGGTGGCGGTCGTGCCCGAGGCGGCCAGGTTGGTGGGGGCGGTCGGCGCAGCGGTGTCGCCGCCGGTCGCGGCCGGCGGGATGCGGATGATGCGGTCGTCCTGGGCCACGGGCGTGCCCCGGCCGTCCCGGTTGCTCGTCGCCACCCAGAGCCAGCCGTCCGGCCCGACCGCGACCGCACGCAGCCGCCCGTACGCGGACTGGAGCTCGGCCACCGGCGTGCCCGCCGACCCGTTGGCGTTCAGCGGCACCGCCCAGAGCCGCTGACCGCGGAGCGCCGCGGCGAAGAGCGTGTTGTTGGCGTACGCCAGGCCGCTCGGCGACGCCTGGGCGGTCGTCCAGGTGACGATCGGGTTGCGGAAGGAGGTGTTGCCGCAGGTGCCCTCGCACGTGGGCCAGCCGTAGTTGCCGCCCGCGACGATCTGGTTGACCTCGTCCCAGGTGTTCTGGCCGAACTCGGTGGCGTACATCCTGCCTTGCGCGTCCCAGGCCAGGCCCTGCACGTTGCGGTGGCCGTAGCTCCAGACGCGGGAGCCCGAGAACGGGTTGTCCGACGGCACCCCGCCGGTGGGCGTCATGCGCAGGATCTTCCCGGCCAGGCTATTGAGGTTTTGCGCGTTGGCGGTGTTGTTGGCGTCGCCGGTGGCCACGTACAGCATGCCGTCAGGTCCGAACGCGATGCGGCCGCCGTCGTGGATCGCGGCGCTCGGCACGCCGGAGAAGATCACCGTCTGGGTCTGCGGGGCGCTCAGCCGGAGCCTGACCAGCCGGTTGTCACCGCTGGTGCTGGTGAAGTAGGCGTACACCCAGCCGTCCTGCGCGTACGTGGGCGACACCGCGATGCCCAGCAGTCCGCTCTCGCCCGAGGCGCTCACCCCGCTGATGGTGGCGACCTGCGTGGGCGTCTGGCCGGGCCGGACCTGGAGGATCCGTCCCGTGTTCCGCTCCGAGACCAGCGCGCTGCCGTCCGGCAGGAACGCCAACCCCCACGGGACCTGCAGCCCCGTGACGGACACCTCCGCCCTGGAGAAGTCGAAACCGCCCGTCACCTGGGCGCGTGCCTCGGGAGCGGTGACGAACAGCGCGAGCAGAGCCAAGATCAGGGCCGGGATGACACGGGCGCGCATGACGGACTCCTTGGACCGGGACCGGATCGCCGTGTGCTGTTGTCAGCACCGTAGGCATCGGAACGACCGGACCTCAACCACCGCCACCAGGGCGACCGGACTAGCTGCGACGACGGACGCCGCACCGGTGAAACTTTCAACGATGACGGCCGAGACTGGACGATCAAGACCAGAGCTCGGATGCCCTAGCATGGCCCTCCATGACTGAGCCGGACTTCCTCACCGCGACCCGTGCCGCCTACGACTCCGTCGCCTCCCATTACGCCGAGTTCGTCGGCGATTGGTTCTGCGCCAGCCCGCTCAACCACGCGATGCTCTCGGTCTTCGCCGAGCTGGTGCGGGCCGGGGACGGCGGTCTGGTCGCCGACGTGGGATGCGGCCCCGGCCACATCACCGCGCATCTCCACTCCCTCGGCGTCACCGCCTTCGGCGTCGACCTGTCGCCGGAGATGATCGCGCTGGCCCGCGAGGCCCATCCCGGGATGCGCTTCGAGGTGGGCCTGATGGACGCCCTCGAGGTGGGGGACGCCTCGCTCGCCGGCGTACTGTCCAGCTACTCGATCATCCACACCCCGCCGGAGCGGCTACCGGAGATCTTCGCCGAGTTCCACCGCGTGCTCGTGCCCGGCGGACACTTGCTCCTGTCCTTCCAGGCGTACGACGGACCGGACCCGCTGTCGGAGGCGTACGACCACAAGGTGTCCCTGGCCTACCGGTATTCGCCGGACGGCGTGGCCGAGCTGCTGCTCAAGGCCGGGCTCACCGAGGTGGCCCGCCTGGTGATCGCCCCCGGCGAGGACCCTCAGCGAGGTTTCCCGCAGGTCCACCTCCTCACCCGCCGCGAGACCTCTTCTGGTGACGCCGTCGTTGCATAGGGCAAGAGACTGCTATCGTCGAGGCAGGTGAGCCGGGAAGTCTGGTCGGCATTCGTCGGAACGTGCTGCCCCGGAGAGGTCATGCGGATGGCGTGTACGTCTCCCTTCCCGCCATGGACGGTCGTCATGAATCCCACGGAACCAGGCATCAACACGGCGGACCCCGACTTCGACATCCGGCTCGACCAGCATGGGCACGTGGTTCTGCTGTCCCTGACGGGGCGGCTGGAGGGAGCCGCGTGCCTGGTTCTCCAGCAGTACCTGGTCAAGATGCTCGTGGCCAGGATGCCGCCGCTGCTCGTCGTGGACACCGAGGGGCTGGTGGCGGCCGACCCGCACGGCCACGACATCCTGCGGTCGGCCAACCGGCACGCCAAGGCCTCCGGCGGACGCATGATCGTGACCGGTGGCGGAGGGCTGATCGGCCAGGAGGACGGCGCCCTCGAACTGCTCCCGTCCGTCGACGACGCGCTCGCCGAGCTCACGGGCCCCACCCACAGCGCCTGACCGCTTTCTGGATGCCATGGCTGTGAAGCGTCCGTCCTCACGGCCATGGTCATCGCGGGATCGTCGTCTCGTTACGGGATGGAGCCGGTCCAGCGCGCGCTGGCCGAATCGAAGACCGTGCGCAGTTGCCCATCGAAGTACGCGGACACGCTCGTGTCATAGCGCAGGTCGCCGTCGGTGTCGGAGACGCTGATGGTGATGCCGGTGAGGTAGCCATACATATGACGGTGACAATTCACAGAAAACTGTCAGACGTGGGTCGGGCTACACTCGGCTGCGGAGATGCGCCACGGAGGCGGTGTACGCCCGGCGGCAGATCTCCGGCAGGGGCAGTGCCTGCAGGTCGCCCGAGATGACCTCGACGTCGGGACGCGGCGCAGGTCGGCCGGGGTGATGCCGAGCTTGGCGAGATGCCAGGTGTCCAGCACGATGCCCGCGTCGCCGGCGTCCGCGCCCTCGACGACCTCCAGCACGTCGTCGAGCGTCCCGGCGGCGGCGTCGGAGCACGCATCTCCGCGGCCTGCGCCTCGAACACGTCCGGCGAGAGCCCCGTCATCCGTCCGTCGATCTCCACCACGGCACGACCCGCGGCACGGGCCTCGTCCCCGAGGCGCCGCAGCAACGCCGACTTGCCGATGCCGCC
Source organism: Nonomuraea sp. SYSU D8015 (assembly GCF_008065375.1). Taxonomy (GTDB): domain Bacteria; phylum Actinomycetota; class Actinomycetes; order Streptosporangiales; family Streptosporangiaceae; genus Nonomuraea. Next base: position 374,705 of record NZ_VJYI01000002.1, on the reverse strand, counting down.
CGCCCCATGCAGGTAGAGCATGGCGAAGGCGCCGGGGTCGCCGCCGAGGGCCGACCGGAACAGCGCCAACTCCGCGGTTCGTCCGACGGACGTCCGGTCGCGTGCCGTTCGCAGACGCTGCTCCAGCCGGGGGATCATTCGGCTGTCACCGGAAGGCATGATCCGACTTTACCGAGGTTCGGGATCAGCCCCCCCCGACCTGTGCGATTGGTTGGAAATGACACCGGACGCTACCGGCCTCCCCAACACGAGCACGCCCGCGGCGGGCCGGAGTGGCGGTGCGGCTCATGGGCATAGGGCACCCCGCCGTCCGCGCGAAGGCTCGCGGCCAGTTGCTCGATGTCGGCGAGAATGGCCCTGGCCCGGCCGACGAAGCGCTCCCCCTCCGTCGTCAGCGTCACCCGCCTGCTCGTACGCTTGAACAGCGGGCTGCCCAGCTCCCGTTCCAGACGCCTGATGTGCCGGCCGAAGGGTGGCGTGGCGATGTGGTGCCTCCGCGCCGCGCGCCCAAAGTGAAGCTCCTCCGCCAGCGTCACGGCATACTGCAGCGATCGAATCTCCATGGAACCCTCGTTTGTCCGTGCCCCCATGGACGTATCGCGCACGAGGGGCCGGCGGACGACACGAGGGCCGCCACGGGCCATCGGCGATCTCGTACCGGACACCTGTCATCCGAATGCGCCTCCCAACCAGTAGTCATCACCGGAGACGACGAGACGGAGATGATGGATGGACGACGGGTTCGCCGAGTACGTGGCACACCGCCATCTACGGCTGTGCCGGATGGCGTATCTCCTCGCCCGGGACTGGGGCACGGCCGAGGATTTGGTGCAGACCGCGCTGGCCAAGGCCTGGCTCGCCTGGCGGCGGATCGAGGGCAACCCCGATCCATACGTCTATCGGATCATCGTGAACACCCACACGTCGTGGTGGCGCAGGCGTTGGCGCGGGGAGGTCCCCGCTGAGACGCTCCCCGAGACGCCCGATCCACGCGACGCGGCCTCGGAGATAGACGATCAAGCCGCGCTGTGGAATGCGATCGGCACACTTTCCCCACGCCAGCGTGCGGTGATCGTTCTGCACTACTTCGAGGAACGAACGCTCTCCCAGGTCGCCGACATCGTCGGTTGCTCGCTGGGAACAGTGAAGACCCAGCTCAGCCGGGCCCTGAGCCGTCTTCGGGTTGATCCAGACATTCGGACGATGAGCCTGGAGGAAGTCCAGCGATGAGGCATACCGAGACTGACCTGCGACGACTCCTGACCGATCAGGCCCACCGACAGGGCGGCGGCGAACCGTCCGTTCGTCTCGACGCGATCGTCAGGCGAGGCCGGCGTCTACGCCGTACGCGGCGGGCGCTGACGGCCGGGACGGCGGTCGTCCTGGCCGTGACCGCCGTCGGACTGGTGAACGGCCTGCTGCCCAGATCACCCCGGGCGAACGTGGCGACAGCCGCCCAGCCTCCCGTGAACTCGGCCCAGATCGAGCCCGGCCCCAAGCTCCCCGACATGTTCAACGTGAGGTTGGGAGCCGTGGAATTCGACCTCCCCCTCATCCATTCCCAACGGTTCGAGACGATGGGCGTCGCCCGGACGGTGACGTTCTCACCGTCCAGCTTCTCCACCGGGTACAAGGTGGTCTGCGACGATCCCCGGGCATGGGTGGTCACGGCAGGCAAGCTCAAGGGCGGCGAACGGGGTGGTGGAGTCGGACGGTGCGGGGATTCGGCGGGTGGGCACCACGACGAGCGTTCGGCGCCCTCCGACTGGCTGAAGCGCCCACAGTCGATGCAGGTCTGGGTCTTCCCGGCGGACGCCCCGGTCAAGAAGGTGGCGAAAGCCGTCACCGGTTGCCCGTCGGCCATCAAGTCGAGGGGCTGCGACGAGGCGGCTCAGTCCCGGGCGCTGTTCGACCCCGAAGTGCTCGAACGGCTGTCGGCCGAGGTCGGTGAACGGCCGGGCCGGTGGGCTGTCGGAATCTACGACCGACCGGCCGGAACCGACTCCGTGCCGAACGGCGAACCCACGGCAGTCGTCGAACACCCCACCGACAGCGCGTCCGCGCCGACCCGCTGAGGCAAGGGGTCACCTGATCGTGGCCTTGCCGCTCATCATCGCCCTGTTCGAACAGCCTCAGTGCCGGGGAAGGTTACGGCGCAGGAAGTCCGACTCCAGCAGGAGCAGATTCTCGGCGACCTCCTCTTGGGCGGCCATGTGCGAGACCCCGGACAGCGGCAGGACGGTGTGCGGGCGGCCTGCGGCCAGCAGCGCGGCGGACAATCTCAGCGTGTGGGCGGCGAAGACGTTGTCGTCGGCCAGGCCGTGCACGAGCATGAGCGGGCGGCGCAGGTTCGGGGCATCGGCGATGAGGGAGCTGCGGTCATAGGCCTCGGGGTGCTGGTCGGGGTGGCCCAGGTAGCGTTCCTGCCAGTGGGTGTCGTACAGACGGGCGTCGGTGACCGGCGCGCCCGCGATGGCGACGTGGAAGACGTTGGGGCGGCGCAACACGGCCGCGGCCGCCAGATAACCGCCGTACGACCAGCCGCGGATCGCCACCCGGCCGAGGTCCAGGTCTGGAAAGCGCTCGGCGGCCGCGTGCAGGGCGTCGGCCTGGTCCTCCAGCGCCGCGCTCAGCTTGTCGAGGTGGATCGCCCGCTCCCAGGCCGGTCCCCGGCCCGGCGTGCCGCGCCCGTCCACGACCAGCACGGCGAAGCCCTGGTCGGCGAACCACTGCGAGACCGCGAAGTCGTCCAGCCCTCGCAGGACCCGGGCGCCCGCCGGTCCGGCATAGGGGTCGAGCAGCACCGGCAGCCGCCGCGAGCCCGGAACGTGGCCGGCCGGGAACATGATCGCGCCGCGCAGCTCCCGCTTGCCCAGTGACACCAGCTCCACCTTCGGACGCAGGACCGGGATCGCGCCGTTCGAGGCGATCCGTGTGGTCACCCGTCCATCGGTGACCGTGACCCGCACCCCGTGCTCCTCCAACGTGCGGGTGACGAGCAGCGTGACGCCGCCGCCGCGCGTCCCGGTGTGCACTCCGGGCTCGGAGGTGACCCTGACCAGCCCTTCGGACCTGGAGTAGCTGTACAGGTGGCGTTCGGTCGGCTCGTCGCAGCACTCCGCGAGCACGGTGTCGCCGTCCACCGCCAGGATCCGCAGCACCTGCAGGCCCGGAGGTGTGACCAGGTCGTCTCCCACCATCAGGCGGCGGGTGTCGTCGCGGTCTGCCGTCCAGACCAGCTCCCCTCCGGCTGTGCGGGCGGGCGTGCCGGGCACGAGCTCCAGCCAGGCGTCGTCGGTGTCCTCGCGCAGGAGTGCGGTGGCGCCCGTCTCGGGGTCGGCCTCCAGAACTCGGGTGGTGCGCTGGTCGCGGCTCTGCACGAGCACCAGCAGGCCCTGTCCGGTCCACGACACCGCCGCGACGTACTCGAACGCCGTCCTGTCCCACACCACTTCGGTACGTTCCCCGGTCAGCGTGGTCAGCCAGAGCGTCACGTCGGCGTTGTCGGTGCCGGCCGCCGGATAGGCCATGGTTCTGGGCGGCCTGCCGGGGTCGGCGGGCTCGGACAGATGCCACTTGCTCACCCTGGCGTTGTCGACGCGGGCCACCAACAGGCGCGTGCCGTCGGGCGCCCACCAGTAGCCCCTGTGCCTGGCCATCGACTCGGCCGCCACATGCTCGGGCAGTCCCCAGGTCACGTCGGGGTTGTCGGGCGTCAGCAGTGGCCTGCCGTCGACGTGCAGAGCGCCCTCGGACACGTAGGCGACGTGTTGCCCGGCCGGGTCGAGACGCGGGTCGGAGCCGGTCGCACCGAGCGGGGTGATCGCGCCGGTCAGCAGGTCGACGGTGTGCAGCTCGCCGGCGAGCGCGTAGACGGCTTTGGTGACGGCGGCATCGGTGGCGTAGGCCACGATGCCGCTCGCCCGTTCGCGGGTGCGCTCCCTGCGTGCGCGCTCTGCCTCCGGCAATGCCGCACCGGACGGGGTGCCGGGGTCCACCAGCAGACGCTCCTCCCCGGTGGCCACCGTCAGCGTCCACAGCCGATTCACCGGGTCGTCCCCGGCCGAGGACCGCAGGTAGATCACCCGAGTGCCGTCCGGAGAGATGGTGAAGTCTCTGGGGATGCCGAGCTTGAAACGGGCCGTGCGGGCATGCTGGCGGGGAAGCGTGAGGGGAGGCATGGGGGATCATAGGCACGCCTGTCAAGCCCGCCGCAATGCGTGGGTTCGGTATTCACTCAGGTCCGGCCAAGGCGGCGCACCACAATGACAGTCCGTGATTACCTGTAACTGAATGCTATCGTCGGTGAGTCATGCTCGCGAGAATGGCGGGGATATGTTGAGGACATTCGTGCGGATCGCCGCGATGGTCGTGGTCGGATGTAGCGCGCTGCTGACTGCGAACACCGCGTCGGCGGCCGCGCCGCCTCAAGCCGAATCCCTGCTCGCCAGGTTGGTAGGTGCTGACCTCGGCAGCGTGATCAGTGCACTCCCCGGCGTTGTGTGCGGCAATCGCCTGGTCAGCTACAACTCACCGGCGCCCAATTCCCCGACGAACTGCGTCAACGGCCCGGAGAACTCCGGAAACTCCACCAACAGCGGGAACTACCAGAGCGAGGGGAATCCCGTGAACAGCGGCAACTTCTCGAACGGCAACGGCTCGAGCGGGAGCAACAACATCGGCGACGGCGGCAACACCGCCAACGGCTCACAGTCCCTGCTGGGTGACCCGACGTGAGGGCATCGATGCGCAAGGCCGCAGTTGTCGTGCTGATGGCCTCCGCGATGTCGACGCCATCGGCCGAACCTGCTCTGCTCCCCGGCGTCCCCGCCTTTGCTCATGGGATACCCAAAGACAGCGGGAATTCATGGAAGAGCGGTAATTACCGGAGCAAGGGCCGCCAGGTGAACAGCGGCAACTTCTCGAATGTGAACGGCTCCGTGAAAAGCAACAACATCCACGGGGGCTCGAACATCGCCAACGGCCCCCAATGCATCATCGAGCGCAAGAGCGTCGTCAAGTGGGCTTGTTGACCCGCGTCCGGCAGGTCGTCATGGCCGTGTGATTTCCCGCAGTGCCTCCATGTGGCCCGGCATCGGCTGCGCCGCCGACGGTCGCTTGCTCACCCGCACGTCGAAAAGACTTTGCCTGTCCTCGGGAAAACGCTTACCGTTCATGTGCCCGGAAGGAGCTCATGTGGGGACGCTGGTCCAGGTCGTACAGGACCGATTACGGCTGCTCCGGCTACTGCCGGCTTCGCACGCCGCGATACTCGGCGTGATCAGCGTGTGCCTGGCCGCCCTGCCGACGCTTCTCGCGGTGGTCAGCGGCCGACTGATCACGCAGATGGCCGCGGGCGAGGCGAGTGCGGCCCTGTGGGCACTGGCCGGACTCCTCATCCTGGAAGGGATCGCGGTCGCGGCCAAGGAGGCTTTCCGACAGGTGGCCGCCACGCGAGTGGACGGTGAGATACGCCGCCGGCTCCGCGCCACGGCGGCGGCTCCCAAAGGGATCGCGCATCTGGAGGATCCCGCCTACGCGGATGATCTGTCCCGCGCCTCGAACCTGGGCGGATGGCAGCACCTCTCCGCCGGTTCCGCCGCGGTGGCCCAGGTGGTGCTCATGTCCAGGACGACCGGGGCCGTCCTCGCGGCCGGGGTGCTGGCCCTCTACTCGCCCGTCACCGCGGTCGCCCTGCTCGCCGCGGCGCTGACCGTCCGCTCCATCGTCCGGCGCCAGCTTCTCCGCCTCCATGAGGTGGTGTACATCCAGGCGCGACCCTGGCGGCAGACCGACTACTGGTCGGAGGTGAGCGCGGGCGGCGAGGCGGGCAAGGAGATCCGCGTCTTCGGCCTCGCGGGCTGGGCGGTGGGGCGGCGTACCGCTCAGGCCCGGCACCTGGCGTCGGTGATCTGGCAGACCCGCCGTGAGATCCTCGTCCATCAGCGGATGGCGTTCGTGCTGTCGTTCGGCGCGGTCCTGCTCGCCTTCCTCCTTCTCGGCCTCGCCGTCCAGCAGGGCCACATGACGCAGGGCGACCTGGTCACCTGCCTGGTGGCCTCCTTCGCCGTGCTCGGCGTCACCGCGATCGGGATGGAGGAGTACGAGGTCGAGACCGGACTCGGCGCCGTACGGGCGATGGACTCCCTCGCCACCCGCACACCCCCGCAACCGAGACCCCCGGAACCCGGTGCGGGAGTCCGGCTCGAGAACGTCTCCTTCTCCTACCCGACCACCGGCAAGATCCTTGACGGTTTGGATCTGCGGATCGAGCCCGGTGAGGTCCTGGCCATCGTCGGCGACAACGGCGCGGGCAAGACCACGATGATCAAGCTGATGGCCGGCCTGTACGAGCCGGACGAGGGCCGCGTCATGTCCGACCCGAGCCGGATGGCCGTGATGTTCCAGGACTTCAACCGATACCCACTGACCGTGGCCGACAACGTCGCCATGGGCGCCCCCGAACACCGCGACGACCGCGAGGGGATCGAAAAGGCCCTGCAACGGGCCGGATGGAACGCCGGCGGCCTGCCGCACGGGGTCGACACCGTGGTCAGCCGCGAGGTGCACGACGGCGTGGACCTGTCCGGCGGCCAGTGGCAGCGCCTCGCTCTGGCCCGCATCTTCTTCGCCGTGGGCCACGGCCGCAACCTGATCATCCTGGACGAGCCCACCGCGCACCTGGACGTCCGCGCGGAGGCCGACTTCAACCGGGATGTCGTCTCCGGGGTGGAGGGCGCCACCATCGTGCTGATTTCGCACCGGCTCTCGACGGTGCGGCAGGCGGACCGGATCGTCGTCATGCGAGGCGGTTCGATACTCGAAGAGGGCGACCACGATGCCTTGATGGCGGCTGATGGCCACTACGCACGCATGTTCGAGCTCCAGGCGTCCCGATTCGTGGAGAACTGATGAAGGTTCTCAGACGCACTCTCCGGCTCACGTGGCAGGCAAGCCCGTGGATCACCCTCCTGGTCGCCGTCCTCGTGGCGTTCCAATCGGTGGCCGTCGCCCTCCTCGCGCTGAGTCAGCGCTGGCTGGTCGACGCGGCGGGCCTGGGCACCGTCGGCGGTCTGCTGGCGGCGGGCGCTCTCGGCGCGGTGGCCTACACCGCCTCCACCGCGGGCCGGACGGTCCTGCACAGCCTCATCCTCGAACTGGTCCTCCGGGTCGACATCCTGGTCAACGACGAGATCCTCGGTCTGGTCGCGGGCCTGCCCGGCGTCGCGCACCTCGAACATCCCGAACATCTGGACCGCATCTTCCTTCTTCGCCGCGGCTCCCGGACCCTGGCTCAGCTGGCGTTGGGTCTGTCGGCGACCGCGGCCGGGGTCATCAGCATCGCGCTGTCGGTCGGGCTGCTCGTCGCGGTCGATCCCCGGCTGGCCCTGCTGGCCCCGCTGGCTCTGCTGCCGCTGTGGATCAACTCCCGGACGCTGCGCCGGTTGCGTGACGCGGAGAAGGAGGCGGCCCGGCACGGCCGCCTGGAGGAGATGCTGCACCGGATGTGCACCGACGCGGGCACCGCGAAGGAACTGCGCGTCAGCGGTGCGTCCGCGGCCATCGACGAGGAGGCCGCCAAGGCCTGGGACCGGTACGCGACGCTGATCTCCCGGGCGCGGGTGCGGGCGAGCAGCTGGAACGCCTTCGGCTGGATCTGTTTCAGCGCCGGCTATCTCCTGGTCCTGGCCCTCACCGCGGATCTGGCCGCCCGCGGCTTGGCGACCCTCGGTGACGCGGTCCTGGTTCTGGTCCTGGGCGCGCGGTTGCGCGGGCAGATCCAGGAGGTGGTCGAGCAGATCGGCCGGGTCATCCAGACCGGCCAGGTCACCGAGCACTACACGTGGCTCCACGAGTACGCCGCCGCACATGGCCCGACCGGCGACAAGCATCCCGTAAGCGGCGGCATCACCTTCGAGAGCGTGACCTTCGCCTACCCCGGCTCGAAAGCCCCGGTCCTCCGCGACGTCAGCTTCCACCTGCGCCGGGGCAGCGTCGTCGCCCTGGTCGGGGTGAACGGCGCGGGCAAGACCACACTGGTCAAGCTCCTCACCGGCATGTACCAGCCGGCATCAGGCACGATCAAGGTGGACGGCCAGAACCTGGCCGCGACGGACCTGACCGCCTGGCGGCAGCGCACCACCGCCGCGTTCCAGGACTTCGTCAAGTTCCAGCTTCCGGTGCGGCATGCGGTCGGCATCGGCAGCCTGCCCCGGATGGATCAGGTCGACGAGGCGATCCACGCGGCGGGAGCCGATTTCGTGGAGCGGCTGCCCAACGGCGTGGACACCCAACTGGGATTCCTCTTCGACGGCGTCGACCTGTCCCAGGGGCAATGGCAGCGCCTGGCTCTGGCCCGCGCTCTCATGCGGGAGAAGCCGGAGGTACTGATCCTCGACGAGCCCACCGCCGCCTTGGACCCGGCCAGCGAACACGACCTCTACGAACGCTTCACCACGACCACCCGCACCGCCGGTGAAGGGATCACCGTCCTGGTCTCCCACCGTTTCTCCACCGTGCGCATGGCCGACCACATCATCGTCGTGGCCGACGGCACCATCGCCGAGCAGGGCTCCCACGAGGAACTGATGGCCCGAAACGGCCCGTACGCCCAGCTTTTCCGCTTCCAGGCGGCCGCCTACAGCGCAGACAACTGCTGAATGTGAAAGTCGCCCTCGGTCCTTCGCGACGGGCATTGCTGGCCCGACGGGCGCGTTCCACATATAGCATTTCCAATGCCATAATGGCCTCATGGCTGACGACCTTGAGTTTCTTCCCGGCGACGGCCCCGCCAGCGGGATCTCTGTCACCCTCACCGCCGGCACGCTTCAGGCGATCCGCGAGCGGGTCGGCAAGCGGGGCATATCCGCATACCTGGAGAGAGCGGCTCAGCGTCAGATCGAGCGGGACAATCTGGACGAGTTGATCGCCGACTTCGAAGAGATTCATGGCCCTGCCGACCCGGCGGCCGTGGCGGCCAAGCGGGCCCGGCTAATCGGGGATGAGCCGGGGGCGGGGGCCGCCGCGTGAGCGGTGTCCTGGTCCTGGACAGTGAGGGCCTGGCGAAGGCGGTGCACCGGGATCGGGAGGTGCACGAGTGGCTGGCTGCGGCTCGTGACGCGGATCTTCCGGTCGCTACCTCGGCTGCAGTGCTGGTCGAGGTGATTCACCCGAAGATCAACGATGTCGCGCTGAAGTGGACGTTGTCCCGCCTACGTGTGGAGCCGGTCACCCAGGCTGTCGCTCAGTCCGCCGCGGCTTTGCTGCGGGGCGCGGGGTTGCATGGTCACAAGTACGCCATCGACGCCATACTGTGTGCGACCGCTCTCCAGCATCCGGGTCGGGTGACGATCCTGACTTCCGATGTCGACGACATTCGCTTGCTCACCGTCGATCACGTGCGAGTAGTGGCCGAGAAGGTGTGATCCATCGACCTGTGTGCCAACTGCCTCGGTGCGAGGCACTGGTCGAGGAACAGCCCTCACCCGAGACTGCTTACCCGACTCACCACGACCATGCGGCTAAACGGATCTCCGAGCGGCCACGTAGCTGACTGCGAGAGGCGAGCCCGAGCTTGCGGAAAGATGTTGCGCAGGTGCGCGTCCACGGTTCGCGGGCACAGGAACAGATTGGCCGTGGCCTCCTTGGAGGTGGCCCCCCGCCGCGACCAGCCGGGCGATGTGCACCTCCTGCACGATCAGGGGGTCGGGGGTCTGCGCCGACCGGCTGCGCGCGTGCTCGCCGGTCGCCCGCACCGCACTGCCGCTTCGATCAGGTCGGGCAGTGCCAGCCCGGCCAGTTCGAGGTCGCCGCGTTCGGCGGCCTTCATCACTGCCGAGCAGTCGGCCAGGTGTTGTTGAGCACGGCGGTCGCCCACTGCACGCTGAGCGTCATGTGCGGGCCCACGCCGGCGAACAGCTCCGCTGCCTCCTCTCGCCAGCCCCGCAGCGCGGTCAGGTGGATGCGCGGGTAGACCAGCGGAGCCGCGCCGGCGGCCGCGGCGACGCGGGCGGCTATGCCGTGGAGTGCGCCGTAGTCCCACAGCTCGGCGGCGAGCATGAAGCCGAGCAAGGGCCTCCTGATCCACACGTCGTCACTGGTGTTCCGACGATGGGGAGCAGGATGTCCCCGGCGGCCAGGTGACCTTCGGTGACCAGACCGGGTCGGTGGCGGCCAGGCGTCCCGCAGCACGCAACAGGTAGCCGGCCGGTCGCCGCCCGGTTGCGTACAGAGAGCCAGGCTCAAAGAGGGGCCCATCCGCACGCGTTGGCCAGCGTGCACAGCAACGTCATGGACCGCCTCGCCGGCCTTGGACTTTGCCGCGTTCGCCGCGTGGTCGGCAGCTTCGCCGCAGGCCGGGAACAGCCGACGGCCCCGGTCGCCGCCCCTCCTATCTGCGACGCTGAGTCTCGGCGACTGCCGGACCGGCTTCGAGGGGAAGCCCCCGGGGCCCTCCGAGCAGCACGGCATGGACCCGGGCGCACGTGCGTCCAGGATCGCGAGGCCTTGGTACCGCGATCGTGGTACGTCATGCCCTACCTCAGGACGATGCGTACAGGACCTGCGGTGCATAGGCTGACCCGGTGGAGCGGCCGGAATGGGTGACCGACGTCTGGCTCGGTCTGATGCTGTGTGCGATGGCGGCGGGAGGCCTGGTCACCGGACACGCCTGGCGTGTGACGTGGCCACTTCTGGGCGCCGTCCTCCTGTCGGCTGTTGCGCTAGTCGCACGGGCGGTATGGCCCAGGGCCTCACTGGCCGTCGCGACCGTCGGTGCCTTGATGGCCATGCCTGCCGACCTCGACACGTCCGCGGCCGACGCGCTGCTCGGAGCAGCGTTGCTGATCGCCGGTGGCTTGCGCTGGCGACATGCGCGACCTGGCAGGGCGTTCCTGACGGGCTCGTGGCGACGCGCCCTCGCGGCCATACTGCCGATGACGGTCGTGGTGGTGGCCGTGCCCGCTGATCTCAAGGAGTCGGCCGGTGCGGCAATGGCGCTGGCCGGGTATGCGGCCGCAGGATCGAGCAGCCGGCTGGTGGCTCTGGTGTCGGGGGTCGGCGCGGCAGCAGCGATCGCGGGCGGCTCGATGATTGTGGCGCCGGAGGCATGGACGGGGCAGGACACACCGGTGCCCTTGATCGCTGCCGTCCTGGTGGGAGCGGCGGCTGGAGATGCGGCGCGGAGCCGACGGCAGCTGCTGGCGGCATGGCAGGACCGCGCCCGCCACGGGGCCGTACAGGAGCGATTGCGCATCGCCCGGGAGGTTCACGATCTGGTCGCTCATCACATCGCCGTGATCAGCATGCAGGCGGGCGTGGCCGGACACTCCTTGCACCGGGAGCCGGAAGCCGCCGCGAAGGCGATCGGTCACGTGCAAGCCGCCAGCCGTACCGCACTCGACCAGCTGGGAACGTTGCTGAGCGTGCTACGTGACGGCGAGCCGCCGCCGGTGGAGCCGGTGGCGGGCCTCGCCGACCTGCCACGCATGCTTGATCGGTTCGCGGCGGTCGGGCTGCGGGTGGACCACACGGACATGCCGCATGACCTCCCCACGACCGTGGACCTGTCGGCTTACTGGGTGATCCACGAAGCGCTGACGAACGCACACAAACATGGGGATGGCCACGCCTGCCTGCGGGTGTGGACGGAAGGCGGCACCCTCGGCATCGAAGTTCGCAACCGCATCGCCGCGGCGCGAGAGCCATCGTCCGGACACGGGTTGACAGGTGTGACCGAGCGTGTCCACGCTCTTGGAGGCTCGCTCACGGCCGGACCCGACCGGCATGACGAGTTCGTGTTGCGAGGGAGTCTGCCGATCCGCGCCGACGCCGAGTTGGTCGCCGAAGGGACCGGAGCAGCCGGATGACAGTGCGGGTCGTGCTGGCCGATGACCAGCCACTGATCCGGCAGGGCGCGCGGTATCTGATCGACTCCGCCGATGACCTGGGAGTGGTCGGCGAAGCCGCCGACGGCGCGCAGGCCGTGGAGCTGGCCCGCGCGCACCTCCCTGACGTGGTGGTGATGGACATCCGCATGCCGGGGGTGGACGGCTTGGCCGCGACACGGACGATCACGTCTGACGCCACGCTCACCGGGGTTCGCGTGCTGGTGCTGACCACCTTCGAGATCGACGAGTACGTGTTCGAGGCGTTGCGCGCCGGCGCCAGCGGCTTCATCGGCAAGGGAGTGCAACCGCACGAGCTGCTCGACGCCATCCGGACGGTCGCCCGCGGGGAGGCGCTGCTCTCACCGCAGGCGACCAAGCGGCTGATCGCCCACTTCCTCCAGCAGCCCGGCCATGCCCGGCCTTCGGCCGGGCCGTCACCCTTGACCGAGCGCGAGCTTGAGATCGTGGCCTTGGTCGCCTCGGGCCTGACCAACGCCGACATCGCCGAGCAGTTGCATCTGTCGCCGGCGACCGTGAAGACTCACGTCAACAGGTCCATGATGAAGTTGTCCGCGCGTGACCGAGCCCAGATGGTGGTCTTCGCGTACCAGAGCGGGCTGGTCAGCATCAGCGCCGGCGTACCGCGCCCGCAGTAGGCACGGGACGCCGCACGGGGCGGACGCGGATGACAGACGTCAGTCGCCAGCCTGTCACCCATGACTCGCATATGGGCGTTGGTAGTCGGGACCGGGTTCGTGGTCGTCGGGGCGCTGCGCTTCATAGTGCTCCCCGGCGTGCCAGGGTGGGAGACACCAGAGCCGGTCCACGGGATCCTGCACCTGGTCACCGGAGCGCTGTGGCTTGCGACGGCGGTGTTCTGCCACGGGCGCCACGCCGGACTGGCCACCAGGTGGCTGGGAGCGTTCTGGCTGGCCGTCGGCGTCGCCGGTGAGGCGGGCTGGCTGGACGGGGTGGAGGCGCTGGCGTTCGACGACGCCCTCGTGCACCTCGTGGTCGGCCTGGGAGCGGTGGTCGTGGGCTGGGCCCCGGTCTGGAAGCGCTCCCGAACATGATCGGTCCACGGGTGATCGCCGGAGTATCGATCGTCAATGCCGCGTGTTCGCTGGCGCTTTGGCCGCCGGATACGGTACGGCACTTCCAGCAGGTCATGGCAGAGTTGTTCGCGACCACGGCGGTCATCCTCTTCGCGGCCGCGCTGGTCTTGGCTACCCGGGCCAGATTCCTGGAGCCGTACTTCGGCGGCCTGGACCGAATGTACGCCGCGCACCGGCGGACGGGCCGAGCCGGGTTCGTCCTGCTCACCGCCCACGTCGTGACGATCCCATGGACCTTGGGCTCACCCGGGGGAACACCCTCCGGCCTGATCGCCTATGCCGGGATCACCCTGTTGGCGATCCTCACCATCGGTCCTCTGAGCTACGGTATCTGGCGCCGCTCCCACCGCCTCATCGGCGTGTTCTTCGCCATCAGCCTTGCCCACACGCTGCTGGTCGACCAGGTGACGCGCACAGCGACGGTGCCGTTCGCCATCCTGATCGGCGCGTACGTGGTGGGCATCGCCGCGTTCCTCCACACGACCCTGCTCGCCCGATTCACCAGGCCCAGATTCGCCTACGAGGTCCGAACGGTGCGCCGGCTGACGCCGGCCACCGTCGAGATCACTCTGCGGCCACGCAAGGAGCGGCGGCTGGGATTCGTCTCAGGGCAGTTCGTGTTCGTGACCTTCCACCAGCACGGCCTGCGGGAGCCACATCCGTTCACGATCTCCAGCGCCCCTGCCGAGCAGGACATACGCCTGACCATCAAAGCCAGTGGCGACTACACCTCTCGGCTGTCCTCGACCCTGCGAGCCGGCTGCCGGGCCACGGTGGAGGGCGGATACGGCATGCTGGACTACCGCACCGGCGGCAGGCGCCAACTCTGGATCGCCGGCGGGATCGGCATCACTCCGTTCCTCAGCTGGTTACGTGACATGCCGGACGGCAACGACCGGCAAATCACCCTGTTCTACACGGTCAGGCACGCTGATGAAGTGCTGTACTGGGAGGAAATCCGTGCCCACGCCGACACTCATCCAGGGTTGCGGGTCCACCTCAACGTATCCTCGACCTCGGGCACTCTGACCACAGCCCAGGTCCTGGAGGCCTGCGGCCGAGGCTTCCTCACCGACGTCTACATGTGCGGCCCACTGCCCATGCTGGAGTCATTCGAGCGTGGCTTCCGAGCCGCCGGCTTGCCGTCCTCGGCCATCCATTTCGAGCTGTTCAGCTTCAGATGATTCGATCGCCAGGCTCTTGTCTCCCGTGCTTCACGACCTTTCGCAGCGCATCGACCACTGCTAGACGGCCACGAGTGGTCAGAGTTGTGCCGCAGGCGGTCACGCGCCCTGCGTGCCGTACCAGCGCCACTCGGTGAGTCGTGGGCGATCGCGGAGAGCAGTGCGTCCAGTCGCCCACAGCAGCACCTCCCACGCATCACCATCAATGGAGACATGGGGAAAGAGCTTCTTCACGACCCGTTCGCACACCTCCCTTGGCGGCGACCACTCCAGATTCAGCCCTTGAGCGATGTCATGGGTGTGTACGAGGGTCTCGACAACGGCCATCGCGGCAAAGCCCTCCGGATCCGAGCGCCCGAAGACGTGGTAAGCAACGGTGGCCGAGGAAGCAGTGCGGAGGACGGACGCGAGCAGGCCTCCACACGCCTCCAGGACGATCATGAGGCCCTCTGTGCCCGCGGCCCGGTCAACAAAGATGACATTTGCCGGTCCGCCGCTTCGGTCGCTACTCGTCCGGAACGGCGACACCGCGGACATTGGCGGCTCCGTGAGGCCGAATCTCGCGGCGTAGGTGAACAGGTCATCGGCCAAATGCTCGAGCGTTTCCCAACACGTCCACTCGAGCGTGCCCGCCTTGGCCTCCCACGCCTGGGGATCTGCATGCCTCAGGGCGTCGATAGCCAAAGCGACGACCCGACGCACGTCCTCTCCGTCGACTGCGGCGTCTGCGCTGCGCATGCGGAGGATCGTAACAACGGCCGATGTTGACATGGTCCGCCCCGGATCTGTGAGCAGCTACGCGCCGATCACGTGGATGAGTGGCTTGACCGGCTCGCAAGCGAACTGGCCATCCGCACATTGCCAGACGTTCACAGCGTCCTGACGCGTGCCATCCGGCAGGCTCAGGTGCGGGACATGGTGGTCAGGAACGTGGCCGAGTTGGTCACCACACCCAAGGGCGCGGAGGGGCGGCCCAGCAAGGCATTGACCCGGCAACAGGCAGAGGCGGTGCTCCCGGCCGCAGAGTCGTCCGAACTCCGCGCCTACGTGGTCATCAGCCTCATGACGGGCATCCGTACCGAGAAGCCCTCGCGCGCTGTGCTGGGATTATTTGCTTGCCTGGATGCCAATCCTCCAAGAGTGACAACCCGTGACCAAGGCGGGCTCAACCACGAGAAGTTCGCCCTCTACGTGTGGCGCCCCGACCGAGTAGGAGGTGACACCAAGACCCCGCAAGTCACGCCACACGTTGGAGTTCCCTACGCTGGCCGCTCAGGCGCTTCGGCAGCATCACGTACGTCAGGCCGCACAGAAGCTCAAGGCACATCAAAGGTGCTCACACGACGGGGTGGCGGGATTTGAATCCACGACCTCTTCGCCCCGAACAACACCGGGGAGTCTGGGAATGTCGATCTGAGTCGATCGGGGTGCCTCTCACCTTAGAGAACCCCTCCGGGGAGGGTGTGGGGAGTCTGAGGGAGCCGTAAGGCGCTGGCTCCCAAAATTGGCTCCCGTGGCTCCCCCGAGGGGGGAGGAATTCATGATCAACGAATACCTTCCCGACGACAACGACGGGCGTTTCCCCGAGGACGCCCCCGTTCTCCGCACCCATCCTGGATTGGCTCGAGCCGCCATGAGGCGCGGTTACCCGCCGTTGTGTCCGTGATTCAGCGGCCACGTAGGTCCTTCGGTCGCTACAGTTGAAGCTGTTGCGGAATCCCGTCCCCTGGGGAATTGAGGAGCACTGATGTCTACAACGATGACCGGAGCTTCCGTTCGCCCCTTGGTGACCGCAGTCGCAGGCTTGTAACGCCGCGCGTGTAGCAGCAAAGTCAGCACACATCCCGGTCGCCGGGGCGAGGTGACACGTGTCACCGGCCCTTGGCGCTGTTTGGCGCCTCCGTTCGCCTTTCCGGGAGTTCTGCTGTGTCCGCTCGTCATTCTTCGCTGCTCCGTGTACGTGTCCTGGTCGAACGCCTGATCGCTGCCCCGTTCGGCAGGAAATCTCAACGGTCGAGGTCAGCTCCGCCTGCTCCGGACTCCGCTGATCAGACTGTCAACCGGAATGTCCGCCTGCTGAGCTGGTTCAACTTCTTCGGCGACTTCCGAATGTACGGGCCGATTATGGTCATCTACTTCGCGCAAGTCACCGGCTCGTACACCGCTGCCGCCAGCCTCCTGGCGGTGAAGATGCTGTCTTCGGCAGTGTTCGAAGTCCCTACCGGGGTGCTCTCCGACCGCCTCGGCCGACGCGGCACGATGATCGCCGGTGCCGTCGTCATGGTGGCCGCCCATCTCGGGTACGCCGGCGCTTCGGGTTACGGCCTCCTCCTGGCAGCTGTTGTGCTGGAGGGATTGGCGACCTCACTGTGGAGCGGCAACAACGAGTCTCTGCTCTACGACACGTTGCTCGAAGCCGGCCGGGAGGAGGAGTTCCCCCGGCACTCGGGCCGGGTGAACTCGATGTTCCAGATCGCGCTCGCACTGGCGGCAGCCATAGGTGGCGTGGTCGCCGGCGCGTGGTCGCTGCGTGTGGTGGTCGCGCTGTCGATCGTGCCGCAGGTGCTGTGCGTGCTCATCGCCTTGCGGGTCCGGGAACCGCGGGTGCACGCCCCGCTGGAATCGAACGTGCTGGCGCATCTGGGATCGGCCCTGCGCGGCATCCGCCGTAATCCGGTGCTCCGCCGGATGACTCTGGTGTCGGCGCTTCGTTACAGCAGCGAAAGCGCGGCCCAGTTGTCGCCTGTTTTCGTGGCAGGGCTGTGGCCGCTCTGGGCGCTGGGCCTGTGGCGCACCTTCGGCCATGGCGTGGCCTTCGTCGGCTTCCGCGTCAGTGGTTGGGTGATCGGCCGGGTGGGCGCGGCCCGCACTCTGCTGTTCTGTGAGCTGTTCGACAACGTGGCGAACTTCGTGGCGCTGGTCAAGCCGACGGTATTTTCGCCCGTGCTGCTTGGGTCACCGGCCTACGGCATGTCGACAATCGCCCAGCAGACGTTGCTGCAGCGTGAGTTCACCGACCGGGAACGCGCGACGATGGGTTCGCTTGCGTCGCTGCTCGGCAGCGTGCTCTACGCGCTCGTCGCCCTGGGAGCCGGCCTGGTGGCAGACCGTTGGGGCATCGTTCCGGCGTTGCTCGCGATCCAGGCGGTGGTGCTGATCGCACTTCCGCTCGCCTGGTGGGTGCACGCGCACGCTTCTTCGCTACCGCGGCCGCTGGGACGGTGACGGGATGAGCGCCTTCTCGGCCCCGGCCAGTCCTGCGGTCGACGTCGCAGTGCTGCAGGGTGAGATCGAGGCGACCTCCTGGCCCTCTGTCGTCGTGGCTCGCACGACCGAGGCGTCGGTGTCCTGCCCGACGGCGACGAAAGAGGCTGGACAGCCGCTCGCACTGGCACCCGCTTGGCCGCCGAGCAGGCGGAGGTCCTCTCCGCCGAGCCATCCCGACATCCGGCAGCCGAAAGAGTGGCAACCCGTGACCAAGGTGGGGCTCAACCACGAGAAGTTCGCCATCTACGTGTGGTGCGCCGACCGAGTAGGAGGTGACACCAAGACCCGGAAATCACGCCGCACGCTGGAACTGCCCACGCTGGCCGCTCAGGCACTCCGGCAGCATCACGTACGTCAGGCCGCACAGAAGCTCAAGGCAGGTGAGGCGTGGCAGGATCACAACCTGGTCATATCGACTTCCAGAAACGGAAAAGGGCCCGACCCGCTCAGCGGATCAAGCCCTCTACCTGGTCTAACTCTGTCGGGGTGGCGGGATTTGAACCCACGACCTCTTCGTCCCGAACGAAGCGCGCTGCCAAGCTGCGCTACACCCCGGCGCACGCCGTCTTGCGCGTGCTTGGAAAAGTCTAGCGGACTCCCAAGGTGCTTGTGACCGCCTTTAGCGGCGGGGCACCAGGGTGAGGAGCGAGGCCTCGGGGAAGCAGGCGAAGCGGGCCGGGGCGTAGGGGGAGGTGCCGAGGCCGGCCGAGACGTGCAGCCAGGCGGTTTCGTGGCGGCTCAGGCCCTTCGCTCTGGCGCGGTCGATGCCGCAGTTCGTCACCAGGGCGCCGTAGAACGGGATGCAGAGCTGGCCGCCGTGGGTGTGGCCGGCCAGCAGGAGCTGGTAGCCGTCGGCGGCGAACAGGCTCATGTTGCGGGGCTCAGGAGAGTGCATGACGCCCAGGCGGAGGTCTGCGTCCGACGGGGCGGGGCCGGCCACGAGGTCGTAGCGGTCGCGGGAGATGTGGGAGTCGTGAATGCCCGCCACCGCCACGTCCAAGTCGCCCACCTTGATGCGGGCCGTGGTGTTGTTCATGTCGAGCCAGCCCTCGGCGGCCATGCCCGCGCCCAGCTCCTCCCACGGCAGCGAGGGGACGTGCTGGCGGCGCTCGTTCTTCGAGGTGCGCCACAGGTAGCGGGCCGGGTTTTTCGGCTTCGGGGCGTACAGGTCGTTGGAGCCGTACACGAACAGGCCTGGGCGGGACAGCAGGGGCTCCAGGGCGTGCAGGAGTGAGGGGACGGCCTCCGGGTGCGCGATCGAGTCGCCGGTGTTGACGACCAGGTCCGGCTTCAGCGCTCCCAGCGAGCGGACCCAGTTGATCAACATCGTGCGGCGCGGCGTCAGGTGCAGGTCCGACAGGTGGAGGATGCGCACCGGACGCTGGCCGCGCTCCAGCACGGGTACGTCGAAGCGGCGCAGCCGGAACCAGTTGCGCTCCACCACGGTGGCGTAGCCCAGCCCGGCAAGGCCGAGACCGAGCATGGACAGGGGCACTGCGACGGCTTTCCTCACCCACTCATGATGCCCGACATCCGGCGCGAGGTGTTCGCACAGACGGCAAGATGGACCGCATGAGCGCATTGAAAGACAAGCTGAAGGCCGACCTGACGGCCTCGCTGAAGAGCCGGGACGAGGTACGTCTCCGGACGATTCGCATGGCACTCGCCGCGGTGAACGTCGAGGAGGTCTCCGGCAAGGAGGCCAGGGAGCTGACCGACGACGAGATCATCAAAGTTTTGACCAAGGAGGCCAAGAAGCGGCGGGAGGCGGCCGAGGCGTTCAGCAACGCCGGGCGTGCCGAGCAGGCCCAGGCGGAGCTGGATGAGCAGCGGGTGCTGGAGGAGTATCTGCCGGCACAGCTGTCCGACGAGGAGCTGGTCGCGCTCGTGGACGCCGCCATCGCCGAGGTCGGGGCGTCCGGGCCGCAGGCCATGGGGCAGGTCATGAAGGTCGTCAACCCGAAGGTCGCGGGGAGGGCCGAGGGGGGTCGGGTGGCCGCCACGGTACGCGCCCGCCTCGCCGCCGGAGCCTCGGGCTCTTAGCCTCGGGCTCCTACTTCTGGCTCCTGGCCTCGGGCTCTAGCGCCCCAGCCGCTGTCCGCCGCGCCCGCGGCGGCCGGCCAGACCGGGATGCCCGACCGGGGCACATGCTGATGGCCGCCCCAGACTCCAGCCGGGAGCCGACCCACGGCCGTGGGCACGGACCCGACCCCACGGTCGTGGGCATGAGACCGGCCCTCACGGTCGTGGGCACCGGATCGGTCCCCATGAGTGCGCCTCCTCCAAATGAGCGTGGCGCGCGCTGACGCATGTGCGGCTGCGAGATGGCAGGCCGTCCCCGGCGACGTGGCAGGTGGTCTCGCCGGGGTGGGAGGTCTCTCTCCGAGAGGCGGCGCACGTGCCCCTGAGGCCTCTGCGGCACGTTTCCTCGGGACCTGCACATGGGTTGTGGGGCGGTGCCCAGCGCCCACCCCCAGTGGGCCCCATGGCCCCATGGCGCAGGCGGCCTGGGCTGGTGCACGCGGCCTGAGGCTGCCCTCTCGGGCACCCGAGACCGTGGGGGGGACGCCTCCTCCGCTCAAGAGGCGGAGGAGGCGGGGCTTCAGCCGCCTGGGAAGAGGGGCCCGACGTCCGCGCGTCCGTCGCCGAAGTCGTTACCCCGTCCGTCGCCGCCGCCCGGCCCGTCCCCGGGCCCGCGGTCCGGTGGCCCGTCGCCGTTGCCGGGCGGGTCGAAGATGTCGAACGGGTCCCGGGGGCCGTCCTCGTCCTTCTTCTTCTTGGGCTTGGGCGCGCAGTTCTCCGTGCACCCGCCGAACCGCGACCGATCAACCGGCGTGAACTCGACCGGCTCGATCCCCTTCAAGGCGCTGATCATGGAGTCTTTCCAGATCCGCCCGGAGATGGACGCGCCGAACACCTGCGAGTAGTACCGCCCGCCGATCGTGATGCTGGTGAGCCTGTGGCCGGAGGCGCCGCGCGGGTCGCCCAGGCTGACCGCCGAGGCCAGGTTCGGCGTGTAGCCGGCGAACCAGGCCGACATGTAGTTGTCGGTGGTCCCGGTCTTGCCGGCCGCGTCCCGCCCGATGCCGCCGACCTCGGTCATCGTGCCCTTGGTGAACACACCGGACAGGATGCCGTTGACCGCGTCGGCGATCTCCTCCTCCAGGACCTGCGAGCACTTGGGTTTGTACTGCTTCGCCTTGCCGTCCCGGTTCGTGATCTCGGTGATGGCCAGCGGCTTGCAGTATTTGCCGCGTGCCCCGAACACCGCGTACGAGCTGGCGATCGTGACCGGGTCGACCTCGTTGACCCCCAGCGTGAACGTCTCCACCTCCGACAGCTTCTGCCCGTCGGACCGCTTGACCCCGAGCTTCTTGGCCATCTTGACCACGTCGCAGAGCCCGACCTTCTCCTGCAGCTTGATGAAGAACGTGTTCACCGAGCCCCAGGTGCCGCTCTCGAGGGTCTTGAAGCCGGCGCTGCTCTCGCTGGAGTTGCGCACCGTATGTGACGGGTCGCCGACGTTCTGGCCCTTGCAGTTCTTGAACGCGCTGTATCCGTCGGCCTTGTAGCCAGCGGGGGACGGGAAGCCGTCGCCGTACTTCATGCCGTCCTCGAGCGCCGCGGCCAGCGTGTAGACCTTCGCGGTCGAGCCCTGCTGGAAGCCTGTGCCGCCACCGTGTGCCGCGTCGGCCACGATGTTGTAGCTCATCTCGTTCTTCTTCTTGCTCCCGCCGAACTTCCGCGAGGCCGCCATGGCCTTGATCTCGCCGGTGCCGGGAACGACCATGGCCTGCGCGGCCACGGGCTTGTCCTTGGTGGAGACGTACTTCTTGATCGCCTTCTCGGCGGCCGCCTGCATCTTGGGGTCGATCGTGGTCTTGATCGTCAGGCCGCCGCGCTGGAGCAGCTTCCGGCGCTCGTCCGGGTTCGCGCCGAACTCGTCGTTGCTGAGGATCTCGTACTGCACGTAGAGGCAGAAGTACGGATATCTGCTGGCCTCGCAGCCGCCAGGGAACTCGATGTCCTTGTAGCCCAGCTTCTTCGCCTTCGCCTCCACGGCCTCCTGTGGCGTGATCATCTTGAGCTCGAGCATCCGGTCGAGCACGATGTTGCGCCGCTGCAGGAGCCGTTCCCGGGACTCGGGGCCGACGTTGGGGTCGGTCCTGGCGGGGTTTTGCACGGCGCCGGCGAGCGTGGCGGCCTCGACGAGGTTGAGCTTGGAGGCGGGCTTGTCGAAGAAGCGCTTGGCCGCGGCCTGGATGCCGTGGGCGCCGGCACCGAAGTAGGCGATGTTGAGATATTTCTCGAGAATCTGGTCCTTGGTGTATTTGCGCTCGATCGCCATCGCGTAGCGCAGCTCGGCCAGCTTGCGCGAGACCGTCGGGGCGATGGCCGCCGCCTGCTCCTCGGGCGTCTGGGCCTTGTTGACGAGCACCTGCTTGACGTACTGCTGGGTGATCGACGAACCGCCCTGCGTCACACCGCCGGTAGTGAAGTTTTTCACGAGGGCTCTGGTCGTTCCCTCTACATCGATCGGCCCGTGCTGGTAGAAACGGAAGTCCTCGATCGCGATCAGTGCCGTGCGCATGATCGGGGCGACCTGGTCGAGCCGGACGGACTGGCGGTTCTCGTAGTAGAAGCGCCCGATCTCCTTGCCGTTGGCGTCCTGCAGGATCGTGCGCTCGGGAAGAGGGGGTTCGTCGAGCTCTTCGGGCTTGAGATCGAGGGCTTCCACCGCGCTCTTCGCGCCCATGCCCGCTCCCCCGACCGCGGGCAGCGCCACGGCAGCCGCCAGCACCCCGGCGGCCGTCCCTGCGATGATCAGACGCAGGAGGGCCAGGATGGGGTTGGAGCGATCTTTGCGCTGCGCTTGCACGCTACCAAGAGTACGTCGAAAGACTGACCTAATCGGTAGCCCGACCCCATTTCGCCTTGACTGGTGGGGGTGACTAGTCATTCCCGGTCAAGACCGCCGCGAGAATTTGGTCCTCTGGGGTCTGTCGGCCCGAACGGGTAGTTGCGTACGTTCTCCTCTGCGGCAACTGAATACGGAGGCTCGGCGCCCGCGCCCGTCGGCCCCAAATGACGACTGACCACCTAAGGGGAGTGGGGTCGAAAATGTGGATCACGGATTGGACCTCCCGTGCCGCCTGTAAAGGTGCGGATCCGGATGCCCTGTTCGTGCAGGGCGCCGCGCAGAACAGGGCGAAGCTCATCTGCCGGGGTTGCCCGGTCCGTACCGAGTGCCTCGCCGATGCGCTGGACAACCGCATCGAGTTCGGGGTGTGGGGCGGTATGACCGAACGGGAACGTCGCGCGCTGCTTCGACGGCGGCCAGACGTGGACTCGTGGCGAGAACTGCTCGAGTCGGCGAAGGAAGAGTACGAGCGGACGAATGAGCTGATCGCGGGCTGATCCAGGCCCGGCGAGCCGAGTACGGCCGGCGCCGTCCGCCGGCCGTACCTCTATGAGCTCGCCAGCAGCTCCCCGATCTGCCGCAAGCCGGCCAGATCGTGAACGTCCTCGGACATGGCGCGGACCTGCGCCACGGGCACCGTGGGGTGGGCCGAGACGAAATGTTCCCGCTCGCGACTCTCGCGAGCGGTGAGCTGCATCCGCCCGGCGTGCAGCCGCAGCACGGCGGCGGTCAGCTCGTGTTCGCCCTTGGACTCAAGGTCCTCGGCCGCGGCGGCGCTGCGAGCCGCCGAGAGCGCGGCGGCAGGGGACATGTGCACGCGATTGACCACCAGGCCGGCGAGCGGCATGCGCTCTTCAGCGAGCCGCTCGACGAAGTAGGAGGCCTCGCGCATCGCGTCCCGTTCGGGGGCGGCCACCACCAGGAAGGCCGTGCCAGGGGCCTGCAGCAGCCGGTACGTCATCTCGGCCCGCTGCCGGAACCCGCCGAACACGGCGTCGAGCGCGGACACGAACGTCTGCAGGTCCTTGATCACCTGCGCGCCGAGCAGCTTGGTCATGGCCCCGGCCATCAAGCCGAACCCGGCGTTGAGCAGCCGGAAGGCGCTGCGCCCCCCGGCCTTGGCCGGGGCGGTCAGCAGCCGGATGAACCGGCCGTCCAGGAAGCGCCCGAGCCGCTCGGGGGCGTCGAGGAAGTCGAGCGCCGATCGTGACGGCGGCGTGTCCACGACGATCAGGTCCCACTCGTCCGAGCGGCGCAGCTGGCCCAGCTTCTCCATGGCCATGTACTCCTGCGTGCCGGAGAAGCTGGAGGACAGCGACTGGTAGAAGGGGTTCGACAGGATCTGCCGGGCCCGCTCGGGGTCGGCGTGCGCCTCGATGATCTCGTCGAACGTGCGCTTCATGTCGAGCATCATGGCGAACAGCTGCCCGCCGTTGTCCGACGATTGGACCAGCCGTGGAGTGTTGTCGAGCTCGCTGAGCCCCATCGACTGGGCCAGCCGCCGCGCGGGGTCCACGGTCAGCACGACCGCGCACCTGCCGCGTTCGGCCGCGCGCAGCCCGAGCGCCGCGGCGGTCGTGGTCTTGCCCACGCCGCCCGCGCCGCAGCAGACGATGATCCGGGTGTGCGGGTCGTCAAGTATCGCGTCGACGTCCAGCCTGGCGGGCTTCTTCACGCTGCTCCCTGGGTGCGGATGCTCTCTGCCAGCTCGTACAGTCCGGCCAGGTCCACGCCGTCGGCCAGCAGCGGCAGCTCGTAGCTGGGCAGGCCGGCCTCGGCCAGCGACTCGCGCTCGGCACGCTCCAACGCGGCGCGGTGAGCGTGCTCGGCGATCTCTTCGGCGAGCGCCTCGGCCAGCGCCGTGGCCTCCGCGCCGTCGGCGAGCCCGACGGCCTTGAGCCCCAGCACGAGCTCCCCGACGTCGAACCGGCCCTTGACAGCTGTGTCAAGAGCGACCTGGGGCAGCTGGGATTCGCGCACCATGTTGACGAAGATCCCGCCGGCAGGAAGCCCCGCGGAACGCAACTCGGCGATGCCGTCGAGCGTCTCCTGGACCGGCATCTCCTCCAGTAACGTCACGAAGTGCACCGCCGTCTCAGGAGATTTCACGACACCGCTGACCAGCTCCGAGTGGTTCTTGATCGGTCCCATCTTGGCCAGCCCGGCGACCTCTTGGGTGACGTTGAGGAAGCGCGTGATGCGGCCGGTGGGCGGCGCGTCGAGCACGACCGCGTCGTAGACCCGGCGGCCGTTCTTGCCCCGCCTGCGCACCGCCTCGGTGGTCTTGCCGGTGACCAGCACGTCGCGGAAGCCAGGGGCCACGGTGGTGGCGAAGTCGACGATGCCCATCTTGGTCAGCGCGCGGCCCGCCCGGCGCATCCCGTAGAACATCTCCATGTACTCGAGCATGGCCTCTTCGGGGTCGATCGCCAGCGCGTACACGTCCCCGCCAGACGGCGCCACGGCGATCCTGCGCTCCTCGTACGGCAGTGGCGGCAGATCGAAGATCTGCGCGATGCCCTGCCTGCCCTCCACCTCGACGAGCAGCACCTTGCGGCCGCCCGAGGCCAGGGCGAGCGCGAGGGCGGCGGCGACGGTCGTCTTGCCTGTGCCGCCCTTCCCGGTGACGACGTGGAGCCGCACGCCGTCCCAATCCGTGTCCGGAGAGTCCACGATTCGAGGCTACCGAACGGTCACTTGACGCAAGCCGGTGCCCACCCTTTGAGATTGCTCACACTAATGTTGCCCCCATGAAGAAATGGGAGTACCTCACCGCCCCCTTGCTCATCCACAACACCAAGATGATCCTTGACAACTTCGGCTCCGACGGCTGGGAGCTGGTCCAGATCGTGCAGGGCGCCACGCCCGAGCAGCTGGTCGCCTACTTCAAGCGGGAGAAGCAGTGACGGCGGAGCAGCGGCTGGCGGAGCTCGGCCTGACGCTGCCCCAGGCGCCGAAGCCGGTGGCGGCGTACGTGCCGGCCGTGCGCACGGGCAACCTCGTCTACACCTCCGGCCAGGTGCCCATCGTCGAGGGTCAGGTGGCCGGCACCGGCAAGCTGGGCGCCGAGGTGACCACCGAGGAGGGCGCCAGGCTGGCCCGCATCTGCGCGCTCAACGCCCTGGCCGCGCTCAAGTCGGAGATCGGCGACTTGGAGCGGGTCGTGCGGATCGTCAAGGTCGTCGTGTTCGTGGCCAGCGATCCGGCCTTCAGCGACCAGCCGAAGGTCGGCAACGGCGCCAGTGAGCTGCTCGTCGAGGTGTTCGGCGAGGCGGGCAAGCACGCGCGCAGCGCGGTCGGCGTGGCCTCGCTCCCGCTCGACGTGCCCGTGGAGGTGGAGCTGATCGCGGAAGTCGCCTGAGCGGTGATATGTCACTTCTAGGAGGAGGTCATGTGACCGGATTTCCGCTTCCAGCCGAGCTCGCCGCGCGGGCCAGGGAGGTTCTCGCCGGACGGGTCGAGCCGGTGCCTCCGCGGGACGCCGCCACGGTGGTGATCCTGCGGGACGGAGCTCAGGGCCCCGAGGTCTACCTGCTGCGGCGCAAGTCCACCATGGCCTTCGCGGCGGGTGCGTACGTCTTCCCCGGCGGGTCGGTGGACGCCCGCGACACCGACCAGGCCGTGGCCTGGGCCGGGCCGTCCCCCGCGGAGTGGGGGGCGGCGTTCGCCGCGAGCGAGGAGCTCGCGCGCGGCCTGGTGTGCGCGGCCGTACGCGAGACGTTCGAGGAGACCGGCGTGCTGCTGGCCGGCCCGGGGCCCCACTCCGTGGTGGCGGACACGACGGGGGACGACTGGGAGGCCGACCGGCTGGCGCTGATCGACCGGAGCCTCGCCTTCGCCGACTTCCTCGCCCGGCGCGGCCTGGTGCTCCGCTCCGACCTCCTCAAGCCCTGGGCGCACTGGATCACGCCGGAGATCGAGCCGCGGCGCTTCGACACGCGCTTCTTCGTGGCCGTTCTCCCCGAGGGCCAGCGCACGCGGGACGTCGGCGGGGAGGCGGACCAGGTCGTGTGGAAACGGCCCGCCGACGCCGTCGAGCTGGC
Organism: Nonomuraea sp. SYSU D8015; assembly: GCF_008065375.1. Taxonomy (GTDB): domain Bacteria; phylum Actinomycetota; class Actinomycetes; order Streptosporangiales; family Streptosporangiaceae; genus Nonomuraea. The sequence continues at coordinate 348,287 of NZ_VJYI01000002.1, read as the reverse complement.
GCACCAGGGGGAGATCTTCCTGATGCCGCCCACCTACCACACGCTGACCGAGCTGTCGGCGCACGCCGGCGTGTCGGACGTCCTCGCGGCTCACAGGGAAATCGTGACCATCGTCCCGAGGGCCGTGGAGATCGAGGGCGAGATGCGGCTGGTGATGAGATGAGCGGCCTGCACATCCCGATCGGCACGCCCGACGGCTCCCGTACCGAGCACGCCGAGAACCTGCTCGCGCCCAACCCTTCGATCATGACGCTCGACGGCACCAACACGTGGGTGATCGGCGCGGGGGAGGAGGTGGTCGTCGTCGACCCCGGCCCGGACGACGACCGCCACCTGCGCCGCGTGCGCGACCACCTCGCCGATCGCCGTGTCACCCAGATCCTGCTGACCCACGGCCACTTCGATCACAGCGGCGGGGCGAAGAGCTTCGCCGGGATGGTGAACGCCCCCGTGCGCGCCCTGGATCCGCGCCACAGGCTCGGCGACGAGGGCCTCGCCGACGGCGACGTGGTGACCGTGGCGGGCCTGGAGATCCACGTGTACGGCACGCCGGGCCACTCGTTCGACTCGCTGTGCTTCTGGCTGCCCGCTGACAGGGCCATGCTGACCGGCGACACGGTGCTCGGCAGGGGGACCACGATCATCGCCGGCGACGGCGGCCTGGCCGACTACCTGCGCAGCCTCGACCGGCTCAGGGCGGCCGCCGAGGGCCTGGAGGCGCGGGCGCTGCTGCCCGGGCACGGCCCGGTGCTGCCCGACCCGATCGGGGCGCTCGACGGCTACATCGCGCACCGGCGCGAGCGGCTCGACCAGATCAGGGCGGCGCAGGCGCAGGGGGCGCGCACGCCGCGCGAGATCGTCCGCATCGTGTACGCGGACGTGGACAAATCCCTCTGGGCCGCCGCCGAGATATCCGTACGGGCCCAGCTGGACTACCTGGAGCGGTTGTAGAGCCGGTCCATGTCGAGGATGGTCACGGCCTTGGCCTCGATGCGCAGCCAGCCGCGCCCGGCGAAGTCGGCCAGGGCCTTGTTGACCGTCTCGCGGGAGGCGCCGACGAGCTGGGCCAGCTCCTCCTGGGTCAGGTCGTGGTGCACCCGCACGCCGTCGTCGGTCTTGGTGCCGAACCGCTCGGCGAGGTCGAGCAGCTGCTTGGCCACGCGTCCGGGCACGTCGGTGAAGACCAGGTCGGCCAGCACGTCGTTGGTGCGGCGCAAGCGCTGCGCGAGCGCGCGCAACAGGTGCAGAGCCACCTCGGGACGGCCGGTCAGCCAGGGGCGCAGGTCGTCGTGTCCGAGCCCGGCCAGCCGCACCTCGGTCAGCGCCGTGGCCGTGGCCGTACGCGGCCGCGGGTCGAACAGCGACAGCTCGCCGAACATCTCACTCGGCCCCAGCACGCTCAGCAGGTTTTCCCTGCCGTCCGGTGAGGTGCGGGAGAGCTTGATCTTGCCTTCGAGCACGACATAGAGCCGGTCGCCGGTCTCGTTCTCGTGGAAGAGCGTCTGCCCCTTGGAGAGCTGGACCTCGGTGATGCTCGTACGCAGCGCGGCTGCGCTCTCGCGGTCCAGCGCGGCGAACAGGGGGGCCTTGCCCAGCACATCGTCGGTGTTCACTCTGCCTCCTCTGCTGCCATTGTGACTCACCCCACTCAAGGCGGCACACACAGGTTATGGGAACGGCAGAGTGGTTTGGGCAGGCCTACCCCCTTTTATGGCCTCCTTTGTGGGCTCGTCATCGTTCGTGGCAGGCCAGCAGGTCGTCGACCGAGGCGACGGCGGTCGCCATGGAGTGCCCGAGCAGGGCCCGCAGCACGTGTGCGGCCGCGGGACGGACCTCCGGATCCGGGTGGCGGCACCGCTCGACGGCGGTGCGCAGCACGGGCGGCAGCACGTCGGGATCGCCGCGCCGCGACCCGGTCGCCGCGAACACCACCAGATCGGCCCAATCCCGCATGTCCTCTGACATCGCCCGGTCGTCCCGGACCGTCGCCGCGCCCTCCCAGCCGATGAGCACCTGGCCCCGGGTGCCGAGCGCCACCGTCTGCGGGCCGAGCCGCAGGCCCGCCGTGCCGCGCGCGTGCAGCCGGGCCATGGCCGCCGCGCAGGCCCAGGCCAGGCGGTGCAGCGCCGTGCCGCTCAGCGGGCCGTTGCGCCGGACGAAGTCGGCGAGCGCCGCTCCCCTGGCCTGGTCGTCCCTCGCCCGTCGCGCATGTGACAGTCGCATGTTTTCCTCCCGTGGTCGCCCGTTGTACGCGCTCCGCGACGTCCCGGGTTCAACGGGTTTTGGAGATGGCATGGATCGGGCACGCGGAAGGCGTTCTACTCTTGCGGCATGGCGACGAACGCGGCGGGGCGCAAGCCGGAGACCCAGCTGGCACTGGTGCGGCGGGCGCGCAAGATGAACCGCATCCTCGCGGAGACCTATCCGGACGCCCACTGCGAGCTCGACTTCACCAACCCGCTCGAACTGCTGGTCGCGACCATCCTCTCCGCGCAGTGCACGGACAAGCGGGTCAACATGGTGACCCCCATCCTCTTCGCGAAATATCCGACGGTCGAGGACTACGCCGCCGCCGACCGGTCGGAGATGGAGGAGATCATCCGTTCGACGGGGTTCTTCCGCGCGAAGACCAACAGCATCATCGGCATGGCCCAGGCCATCTGCGAGCGCCACGGCGGCGAGGTGCCGGGCAAGCTGAACGACCTCGTCAAGCTGCCGGGCGTGGGCCGCAAGACCGCCAACGTGGTGCTGGGCAACGCGTTCGGCGTGCCCGGCTTGACCGTTGACACCCACTTCCAGCGACTGGTGCGCCGCTTCGGCTGGACCGAGGAGACCGATCCGGTCAAGATCGAGCACGTGGTGGGCGCGCTGCTGCCCAGGCGGGAGTGGACGATCTTCTCGCACCGGGTGATCTGGCACGGCCGTCGCATCTGCCACGCGCGGCGCCCGGCCTGCGGCGTCTGCCCGCTGGCCGCGCTCTGCCCCTCGTACGGCACCGGCCCGACCTCGTCCGCCGAGGCCCAGAAGCTCGTCAGGAACGGCCCGTTCTCCTGAACGCTGTCTGCCGGACGTCGCGCCACGTCCCACAAATCCCCGGACCCAGCCCTCAGAGCTCAGCTCCCCCTCAGACCGCGCCTCCAGCGGACCCCACCTCATGCCCCGTCTCCCAAGGGGCTCAGCCGAAGTGAGGCGGTGCAGGGAGCGTGCGGTGAGACGCGGGGGCGACGACCTCCGGGAAGTGACGGAACCCCCGGCGTGTTGGAGGATGCGTGACCCAAGTGCCCGACTGGCTCGACACACTGGCGGCGCAGGCGCAGCGGACCAGCGTCCCCCGATACCTGCGACCACCCGCCGGACAAGGCCGGCACGCCGCGGTGCTGATGCTGTTCGGCGAGGGCCCGCACGGCCCTGACGTGCTGCTGATCCAGCGCAGCACGCGCGGCCGCAGGCACGCGGGCCAGCCCGCCTTCCCGGGCGGCGGCGTGGACCCCGAGGACGGCGGGCCGGTGGCGGCGGCGCTGCGCGAGGCCGAGGAGGAGACCGGGCTCGACCCGCGCGGGGTGCACGTGCTCTGCACGATGCCGGAGCTCTACCTCACCTACAGCGACAACCGCGTCACGCCGGTGATCGCCTGGTGGCGCGAGCCGTCGGCGGTGCACGCGGCCTCGCCCGACGAGGTCGATTCGGTGGAGCGGGTGCCGATCGCCGAACTGGTCGATCCCGGCAACCGGACCATGCTGCGGCATCTCAGCGGCATCGCGGGACCGGCGTTCCGGGTGCGGGGGATGCTGGTGTGGGGCTTCACGGCGATGGTGCTGGACTCGGTGCTGCGCGAGGCCGGCCTGGAGCTGCCGTGGGACCGCTCGCGCGTGGAGGAGCTGCCTCCGGAGGTGCTCAGGCTGGCGCGCTGACCGCGGCAGCGCTCGAGCTAGTGCGCTGACCGCAAGGCCACGCCCAGCGAGGCCCAGCCGGCCACGTCGGCGTCGCTGTCGCCGGCCAACATGCGCAGCGTGTCCAGGCCCGCCGGGTCCGGCGGGTCGCCGAGCACGTGGTGCAGCGCGTACGCGGCGCCGTACCGCACTCTGGCGTCGTCGTGCCCGGCCAGCTCGATCACCGACGGCAACGACCGCGGGTCGCCCAGATGCCCGAAGGCGATCAGCACCGAGTAGAGCACCATGGCGTCGTGCTCGCTGGCGGCCAGATAACGCAACACCGGCAGCGTACGGTCCACGAACGGCCGCAGCATCCCCATGATGTCCACCCCGAGCAACCGCTCGGCCACGCTGTCCGCCGCGCACAGCCGGCGGGCCTCGATGAAGGACTCCAGGTCGCCGCGCTGGCGCAGCACGGAGATCACGTGCCAGCGCAGCGGGCCGTCAGGGTCGCTGTCGTGCAGGGCTGCCTCGATGAGATCGCGCACTGTTCCCTCGGCCGGCGGCATACCGCCCAAGGTAGTAAGCAGGGTGACGCCGTCCTGGCCGAAGACGTGCACGCTTGACCGTATCGCTGGCTACCTTTGAAGCGTGCGCGGTGATCTGCTTGACCTCATCTTGATCGGCCTCATGGTGGCCTTCGGCATCTCGGGTTACCGCCAGGGCTTCATCATCGGGGCGATGAGCCTGGTGGGGTTCGCCGGCGGCGCCGTGCTCGGCATCTTCATCGCGCCACCGATCGCCAAGGCCGTCGTGGACGGCGACACGCCGCAGGCGCTGCTGGCCATCGTGATCGTCTTCCTGTCGGCCACCATCGGCCAGTTCGCCTCCTCGACCATAGGCGCCGTCGTACGCAGCCACGTCACCTGGGAGCCCGCCAAGCTGGCCGACGCCGTCGGCGGCACGTTCGCCAGCGCGCTGTCCGTGCTGATCTTCGCCTGGCTGATCGGGTCGCTGATCATCTCCACCAGCTTCACCGCGCTCGTCGACCAGGTGAAGAACTCCGCGCTGCTCACCACGGTCGACGAGGCGATCCCGCAGGCCGCCCGCAACTGGCAGCAGCCGTTCAAGAAGTTCATCGACCGCTCGGAGTTCCCGCCGGTCTTCGACGCCATCGGCGCGGGCACGATCATCGACGTGCCGCCGCCGGACCAGAGCGTGCTGCAGGGCGACCGGCTCGGCCGGGCCCGGCGGGCGATCGTCAAGGTGCAGGGCAACGCCGAGAGCTGCAACAAGCACATCGAGGGCACGGGATTCGTCTACGCCCCCGGCCGGATCATGACCAACGCGCACGTGGTCGCGGGCGTGACCAGGGACCTGCAGGTCATCGACCACAACAACGTCAGACACTCGGCCACGGTCGTGCGCTACAACCCGCGCCGCGACATCGCCGTGCTCTACGTGCCCGGGCTCAGCCTGCCGCAGCTCGCCTTCGACGGCGAGGGCGGCCGGGGCGACAACGCGATCATCGCAGGATTCCCCAAGGGCAAGGGGTTCACCGCCGAGCCGGCCAGGATCGGCGGCCGGCTCGACGCCGAGGGCCCCGACATCTACCGGGAGAACACCGTCACCCGCCAGGTGTACGCGATCCGCGGCACGGTCCTGCCCGGCAACTCCGGCGGCCCGCTGCTCACGGTCGACGGCCGGGTCTACGGCGTGATCTTCGCGGCGGCGGTCAACGAGAAGGAGACCGGCTACGTGCTGACGGCCGAGGAGGTCGCTCCCGACGCCTCCGCCGGCCGCAACGACACCGTGCCGGCCAGCACGCAGGAGTGCGACTGACTCACCTCCGGCTGGACGTCACGCTGATCGCGTACTCGCCGCGCTGCGCTGACCGGCACGTCATCCGACCGGCGCTGTACTGATCGGGCACGTCACTGGCCCGGCGCTGCGCTGATCGGGCACGTCACCGGACCACAGCGGCCCCCTATCTGCCCTATTCGGGGAGTTTGTCCAGGATCAGGGCGATCGCCTGCTCCGGGTCGCTGTCCTGGCTCAGGTCGGAGGCGGCCTTGCCGACGGCGTCGTACGCGCCGCCGTACGCCTGCGCCTTCGCCGCGCCCCGGCTGAAGAGCGTCACCGCGCCGCGCCCGTTGCCGCGCTGCAGATGCGTCAGCCCGACACAGATCTGCGCGAGGCCCTGCCACAGGTCGCGCTCCTCCTCGGGGGCGCATTTCCAGCGCCCCTCGAACACCTCGTGCGCGTTGAACGGCAGCCCCTCGCTCAGGAACCGGCGGCCGTCGGCGAGGGCCTGCTCGGTGGTGGGCGCGTAGTCGTCGGGCACTCTGGGCACGCCCGGCGAGCCGTAGGGGAGCGGCCTGCCGAACGTGTCGCGCGGCCTGGCCTGGCGCGGCCGGCCTTCGGGGTCGCGGTCTCTCATCGGTCGGGCTCCGGGTCTGCCAGCCAGCCGAGCAGCTCGGTGTCGAACACGTCGGGAATCTCCTCGTGGGGGAAGTGGCCGGCTCCTTCGAGCAGCCGCCACCGGTACGGGGCCGCCACGTAGCGGCTCGAGCCCTGCGCCGTACGCGGCAGGGCGCGCGGGTCGAGGGCGCCGTGCAGCTGCAGCGTGGGGGCCTCGATCTCGGTGCGCATGGCGCGGGCGTACCGGCGGCCGTCGGGTCGCAACTGGGAGCGGCCGAACCAGCGGTGGTACTCCAGCGCGCAGTGCGCCACGGCCGGGATCGTGAACGCCTCCCGGTAGACCCGCGCGTCCTCGGCCTCCGGCCAGCCCGGTCGCGACCAGTCCTCGAGGAACCGGCCCACCAGCGCCGCGTCACGCCGAGTGAGACGGAACTCGGGCAGCAGCGGCACCTGGTATCCCAGTGCCCCGCCGCTGGCCTTGAGCTGGCCGAACGGGTCGGTCAGCAGCGCGTTGCGCATCCGCAGCGGATGGGGCGCGGACACGGCGACCAGCCGCCGCACACATTTGGGGTCGAGCACGGCCATCGTCCAGGCCAGCAGGCCTCCCCAGTCGTGCCCGACCACGATCGCCCCGGTCTCGCCCAGCGCCCGGATCAGCCCGGCCGCGTCGGCGGCCAGCGTGGGCAGGTCGTAGCCGCGCGGCGGCTTGTCGCTGCCGCCGTAGCCGCGAAGATCGGCCGCGACCGCCCGGTATCCGGCCTTCGGCAGCGAGACGAGCTGGTGCCGCCAGGTCCACCAGAACTGCGGGAACCCGTGCAACAGCAGGACCAGCGGCCCTTCGCCGGCCTCGACGACGTGGAAGCGGGTGCCGCCCGCGTGCACCGCGCGGTGCGTCCAGGGCCCCTGGATCTGTACGACGGACTCGTCAGCTGCCATCGCGGGTCACCGGCTCGCGATCTGGGAGTGTCGCGGGGAGCGCCGGCTCCTCGGGGGTGGCGATCTCCTTGAGTCCCTTGATCGACCTGGCGGTGCGCTTCATCCCCGCCAGCCCCTTGAGCCGCCTGATCCCGATGAACACGAGCAGAGCCGCGACCACCAGATAGAACATGGTCACGATGAGGAACGCCGCCCAATTCGGCAGCCACTGGGCCAGCACGTACGCGATGGTGAAGGAGGCGAGGATCAAGCACAGATGCGCCATGAACGCAGCCGCGGCGAACAGCCCCCCTGCCGTGCCGACCCGCTTGGCGTCGAACCTGAACTCGGCCTTGGCCAGCTCGATCTCCGAGCGGACCAGGGACGAGATATGGGCGCTCGCCTGGGCGACGAGGGAGCCCAGGGATTCTTCCTCGGGAGTCTGCGGCATGAACGTCTCCTATCGAGGCCCGGTGGCCGTGTCAATCATCATCTTGCGCATTGCGACGCCCGCGTAGCCGAACGTGCTGCGTATCGCCGCCATGTCCCGGCAGTGGAGCTCCTTAGACTCCCAGATCTACCCGATCGGAGAAGATAACGCCCAGGCCTCGTGCGTCCGGCCGCGCCCCCTGCCGGAACGCGATCGACGCCCCGCCCCCTGTCTCCCCGGGGCTTCGGCGCGGCCACGTCGGGAACTGGCCCGGCGAAGGTCGCGCCCAATGGGAAGGCGCATGCCCCGACTTATCGGGACATGCGCCGTTATCGGGTGGTGTCAGTCCTCGGACTTGGCCGAGGGGAGCTTCTCGGAGATCAGGTTCATCACCGTGCTGTCGGCCAGGGTGGTGACGTCGCCGATGCTGCGGTTCTCGGCCACGTCACGCAGCAGACGACGCATGATCTTGCCCGAGCGGGTCTTGGGCAGCTCGGGCACGACCAGGATCTGCCGCGGCTTGGCGATCGGGCCGAGCGTCTTGGCCACGTGGTTGCGCAGGTCGGTGGCGATGTCGTCGCTCTCCTCGGCGCTGCCGCGCAGGATCACGAACGACACGATGGCCTGCCCGGTCACCGGGTCGGTCGCGCCCACCACGGCCGCCTCGGCCACCTTCGGGTGGCTGACCAGCGCGCTCTCCACCTCGGTGGTGGAGATGTTGTGGCCGGAGACCAGCATGACGTCGTCCACGCGGCCGAGCAGCCACAGGTCGCCGTCATCGTCCTTCTTGGCGCCGTCGCCGGGGAAGTACATTTCCTCGAAGCGGCTCCAGTACGTGTCGATGTAGCGCTGGTCGTCGCCCCAGATCGTGCGGAGCATCGACGGCCACGGCTCCTTGACCACGAGGAACCCGCCGCCCCCGTCGGGGACGCTGTTGCCCTGGTCGTCGACGACGTCCGCGGTGATGCCGGGGAGCGGGCGCATCGCGGCGCCGGGCTTGCCCGCGGTCACGCCGGGAAGCGGGCTGATCATGATGGCGCCGGTCTCCGTCTGCCACCAGGTGTCGACGACCGGGCAGCGGTTGCCGCCGATGTGCTCGCGGTACCAGACGTACGCCTCGGGGTTGATCGGCTCGCCGACGGAGCCCAGGATGCGCAGGCTGGACATGTCATGCTTGGCGGGGATGTCGTCGCCCCACTTCATGAACGTCCGGATCGCCGTTGGGGCGGTGTAGAGGATCGTGATCTTGTACTTCTGCACGATCTCCCAGAACCGGCCGCGGTGCGGGGTGTCCGGGGTGCCCTCGTAGATGACGCTGGTGGCGCCGTTGGCGAGGGGGCCGTACACGATGTAGGAGTGGCCGGTCACCCAGCCGATGTCGGCCGTGCACCAGTAGATGTCGGTCTCCGGCTTGAGGTCGAAGACCGCGTGGTGCGTCCAGGCCGTCTGGGTGAGGTAGCCGCCGGTCGTGTGCAGGATGCCCTTGGGCTTACCGGTGGTGCCGCTGGTGTAGAGGATGTACAGCGGATCCTCTGCGTCGTGGGGCTCGGCGGTGTGCTGGTCGCTCTGGCGGTCGACCAGGTCGTGCCACCACACGTCCTTGCCGTTCGTGGGGACGTCCTGGCCGGTACGCCGTACGACGAGGACGTGCTCCACCTGCGGGCACTCGGCGACGGCCTCGTCCACGGTCGGCTTGAGCGCGCTCGGCTTGCCCCTGCGGTAGCCGCCGTCAGCCGTGATCACCAACTTGGCGTCGGCGTCGTCGATGCGGCTCTTCAGCGCGCTCGCCGAGAACCCGCCGAACACCACCGAGTGGATCGCGCCGATGCGGGCGCAGGCCAGCATCGCGATCGGCAGCTCGGGGATCATGGGCATGTAGATGGCGACGCGGTCGCCCTTGCCGACGCCCAGCTCCTGAAGGGCGTTGGCGGCCTTGCTGACCTCGGTCTTCAGGTCGTTGTAGGTGAGGGTCCGGGTGTCGCCGTCCGGCTCACCCTCCCAGTAGTAGGCGACCTTGTCGCCGCGGCCCTCCTCGACGTGGCGGTCGACGCAGTTGTAGGCGACGTTGAGCTCGCCGCCGATGAACCACTTGGCGAAGGGGGCGTTCCATTCGAGGGTCTTGTCCCACCGTTTGGCCCAGGTCAGCCGCTCGGCCGCGCGTTCCCAGAAGGCGAGACGGTCTGCGGCGGCCTCGTCATATGCGGCTGCGGTCACGTTCGCGGCCGCCGCCAGGTCAGCCGGAGGTGCGAACCGGCGGTTCTCCTGCAGCAGGTTGGACAGCGCCTGGGGTTCGGTGCCAGGGGTCTCCGGGGCCACCTCGTGCTCCTTCTATGGCCAGGTTGGATAGGTCGTGTCCCACTTCACCAGCTCACGGCCACTACACACAAGAGGTCTAGACAGGTCTGTACCGTGTGGGCGGAGATGGGGGAGCTCTTATCAGACTGCATTACAAATGCGGCTGAAATGTTGTCATCTTGAAATCGGGAAAATATGCGGCTGCGTCGGAACGGGATTATGGGTCCCCCGGGCGCGGCCTCTTTGACGGTGGTCCGGATGGCCGACATTCACAGGCAGTGAGGTGCCGGGATCTCTTCAATGGCGGCGTCTGTTTGGCGGAAGGGCTTGTTCGGGGGGCTTGTTCGGGCGTTGGGGGCTGTTTGAAGGAGCGGGTCGTACTCGCGGGTAAGGTCGGGTCCGTGAGTGACCCATTGGCCGTCATCGCGCGGTTCCCCGGTGTGCCGGACGCGGTGGAGGAGGCCCGCCAGGCCGTCGACCGGCTCTACCGCCACCGCGTGCTGCGCCGGGCCAGCCCCGCGGTGTCCACGGAGTCGTCCCTGCGCGGCGCCCGCGCGTCGGCTGCCGTCGAGGGCGTCGACGTGCCACTGGACGCCCTGCGTCGGGACGAGGTCCATGACCCGCTCGTCCAGGGAGCGCTGCGCGCGTCGGCGGAGATGGGCCGGCTGGGCGCCACCTGGCGCCGGGCGCCGAGGCAGGTGCTGGCCCGCCTGCACACGGTCGCGGCTGCCGGTCTCGCGCCCCAGCCCGCGCTGGGCCGCCCCCGTACCGAGGACGAGGCCCCGGACCCGCTCGGCCTGGGGCCCGCGCCGGACGCCAAGGAGACCGCCGTCCGTGTGGACGGCCTGATGGACCTGCTCGAACGTCCGACGAAGGCCCCCGCGATCGTGCTCGCCGCCGTGGTGCACGCGGAGCTGGCCGTGCTGCGGCCGTTCGGGACGGCCGACGGGGTGGTGGCGCGCTCGGCCGAGCGGCTGACCCTGGTCGAGTACGGGCTGGACCCGAAGTCGCTGGTGGCCGTCGAGGTGGGGCATCTGGAGCTGCCGTACGGGGAGGGGCTGCGGGCGTACCTGAACGGGACGCCCGAGGGCGTCGCGCAGTGGGTACAACAGTGTGCCTCCGCGGTAACCCTCGGCGTGCGGGAGACGACCGCGATCTGCGAGGCCATGCAAAGGGGCTGAGCGAAGCGCTGCCGCCGCGGACGACCGGCGCGGCGGGGCGGCTGACATAGCTGACGGCGCCTCAGAACGAGACGCCGTCTGCCGGCGCATCACGCCGGGTTACCAAGCGTGCACCTCTATCCGTCGGAGCGGGTCAAGCCCGTCACGACGCGCCTCCCGCGGCTGGTCGCGCGTGGGTGCCCGGCTGATGCACCCGGACAAGTGGTCCGTGACACCTTTCTACGACGGATCCGCCCTGATGGGAACCCCTTGGGCCAAGACCTTTACTTGCGGATGGGCGCGATCATCGGGGCATAGGGGGTGTAGCGGGCGCCGATCGGCGTTACCCGGCCGTGACGATCACTCTCTGTGATCATCTTTATGTGATCGTTATCAGTCGGCGAAAAAACTTGGCGAAAATGCGAGATTGCTGCTCGACGAAACTCGATCCGATCGGGCAGCATACGGTGGTATCGCCGGAAACTGGAGGGGCCTTGTGCAGGATAGGTTTGCAAGTCCCTTGCCAGGCTCAGGTGAAGTGATGAAAGCTTTCTTCTGAAACGGGACCGGCTCTACCCCCCCGGAGCCGGACCGATCAGGCGACCCCCGCTCTCCCCCCCGGCGGGGGTCGCCCCTTTTCCCACCCACACCCCGGTGCCTTCAGCCTCACCCACCCCCGGCTCCCTTGGTCCGCGCTCCTGAGGCCTCACGCCCGAGCGCGCTGCGGCACCGTCCCCGCCCTCACGCTCCCGCGACTCCGCGCCGCCCCGCGCGCTGCGCGCTGCTGGGCACGCACCCCTGCGTCTGCGCGACCCCTGCACCTGCGCGCTCCTCGGCGCGCACTCCTGGGCTCGCTCGCCTTTTCGCCCGCCAGCGCCCCCCGCGCCCCGGCCCCCGCGCCTCATGCCTTGCGGCCTGCGCTCTCCAGGGCTGCCAGCGCTCCGTTGGTCCGCGCTCCCGTGCCTCCGCATGCCCTCGTCGCCCGCGCTCTGTGAGCCGCCTTCGTGTAGTCCCCGCACCTGTGGCCTCGTAGCACTGACTGCTGCCTCCGCTACCGGGCCTACTGCCCGCGGCGGCTGGGCCGGCCGCTGTCCACAGGCACCGCCACCTTCGACACCGCCTATCCCCAGAACCCCGTTCGCCCCCTCGCGGCACCGGCGATCCACAGCACCCTGGACCTCCCACCGAAACGGGAGGCCGAGATGCACCGTCCCCTGGTCATCACCGAGGACCACGCCCTGCTCGACGACCTGGTCCGCATAGCCGCCGCAGCCGGCGCACAACTGGACGTGGCCCATGTTCCCGCCCACGCCCGCCCCTACTGGAACCTCGCCCCGCTCATAGCAGTCGGCGCCGACCAGGCGGAGGCCGTGGCCGCGACCTCACCCCCCGCCCGAGACCAGGTGCTCCTCGTCACCAGAGAGCCGGACGACCCGGACACCTGGCGAAAATGCGTGGCGGTCGGCGCCCAGTCCGTCGTGAGCCTCCCCGGCGACGAACGCCACCTCGTGGAGCGGTTCGCGGACGCCATGGAGCCGGAGCCCCGCTCGGGGGCGGTCATCTGCGTGATCGGCGGCTGCGGCGGGGTAGGCGCGAGCGTGCTGTCGGCCTGCCTGGCCCTGCACGCCTCCGGCAGCGGCCACCTCCGCACCCTGCTCGTAGACGCCGATCCGCTGGGCGGCGGCATCGACGCGCTGCTGGGCCACGAGGAGGCGCCGGGCGCCCGCTGGGGAGACCTGGTGGCGAGGGAGGGCCGGATCGGCTGCAGCGCCCTGCAGGCGGCGTTGCCGTCGTTCGGCGACCTGGCGGTCCTGTCCTTCCACCGGGGCGAGGTGGCGGCGATCCCCGCCCAGGCCATGCGATCGGTCCTCGAAGCCGCTCAGCGGGGCTTCGACCTGGTGGTCGTGGACCTCCCGCGCCACCTCGACCCGGCCGCCGTCGAGGCCCTCACGAGGGCGAAGGCCACCCTGGTGGTCGCGGCGGCCGACGTACGCGGAATCCTGTCCACGGTCCAGGTCGTGGGGGAGGCCCGCAAACACACCTCAGACCTGCGCACGATCCTCCGCCCAGGCGTCGTGGACGACGACATGGCGGCCGCCGCGCTCGGCATACCCTGCGTCGGCACCCTCCCTGACCAGCCAAGACTCACCGCCACTCTCAACCGCGGCGAGCTCCCCAAGCTTGGCCCGCGCACCGTGCTCGGCGGCCTGTGCGCCTCCCTCCTACGAGACGTCCTAGCCGCATGACGGGCCCCGCCATGCCCGCGCGCCTGCTACCCCACCCGAATGCGGGCGTGCCGATTGCCGCCGCGCACAGCAGATGACCCGAACGCAGGAGCAACCACCGTGAAGCCGACAAGTACCTCTTTGTCGCGTCGCCTGGAGCCTTCGACCCCTTCCCCGAAGCCCCCTACGCTTTCCATGGACGACCCTCTGGCCTCTTCTTCCTCTTCCGCGGAGTCGGCGGCCACCGTGTCCCCAGAGCTGGTGGAGGCCGTCCGCGTGCGCCTCGCTCGCACGGGCGCCGAGCCCAGTGCCGCTCAGGTCGCCGTCGCCCTCAGAGCCGAGAAGGCCGTGTACGGCGACGCGGAGATCCTCGCCGTCGCCCGTGCCCTGTGCGCCGACCTGATAGGCGCCGGCCCGCTTGAGCCGCTCCTGGCCCGGCCCGACGTGACGGACGTCCTGGTCAACGGCCCACGCGAGGTGTGGATAGACGACGGCAGCGGCTTGCGCCGCACGTCGGTGACCTTCGCCGACGACGCGGCCGTCCGCAGGCTGGCCCAGCGCCTGGCGGCCGCGGCGGGCCGGCGTCTGGACGACGCCTCGCCCTATGTGGACGCCAGGCTCGCGGGGGGCGTACGCCTGCACGCGGTGCTCCCACCCGTCGCTCCCGGTGGCACCTGCGTGTCGCTGCGCCTGCCGCCGCGCCGCACGTTCACACTCGACGATCTCGTGTCGGCAGGCACGATCACGCCGTCCGCAGTCCCGCTGCTGACCGCCATGGTCGCCGCGAGACTGGCCTTCCTGGTGACCGGCGGCACCGGCACCGGCAAGACCACGCTCCTGTCCGCCCTGCTCTCGCTGGCCGATCCAGGCGAACGCCTCCTCCTGGTTGAGGACTCTGCCGAGCTCCGCCCGCTGCACCCGCACGTCGTACGCCTGGAGACGCGCCCGGCGAACCTCGAGGGCGCGGGCGGCGTGGGCCTGCGCGACCTGGTGCGCCAGGCACTGCGCATGCGCCCGGACCGCCTGGTGGTCGGAGAGGTGCGCGGCGCCGAAGTCGTGGATCTGCTGGCCGCACTCAACACCGGCCATGAGGGCGGCTGCGGCACGCTACACGCGAACACCGCGGCCGATGTTCCGCCCCGCCTGGAGGCTCTGGGGTGCGCGGCCGGACTCAGCAGAGAGGCCGTGCACAGCCAGTTGTCCGCGGCCTTGGACGCCGTCATCCACCTGACCCGTGACCGCCCGAACGGCCGAAGACGCATAGCCGAAATCTGCCTACTGACCATGAGCTCCACGGGTTTCGTCGAATCGATCCCCGCGCTGACCTTCGACCCAAGGGGCAACCCGCAATCCGGTCCGGGCTACGCCACCTTCGTCCACGCCGTACAGCAGAACACCCGCACCCACTGAACTCCACAAGGGGGACGAATGATCAGCAACCCCCCTCAAGCCGATTCCCTACTCTCCCAGTCACCGACACGACGACAACGACCGCAATGGCGACACTGGAGGCACGTTCGACAATGATCGCCGCCTGGGCGGCCGCGCTGTCCACAGCCTGCGCCGTATGGCTGTGGACAGGTCCCACCACCGCCACATCCCGCCTGTCGAAACTGACCTCAAGCCATCAGAGGCCCCAATGGCGCTCCCTGCGTAAGCTCCTTATCCGCCCATCTCCTGCCCGCCGGGCCGAAGCCTGGCGACTGGCGTCGATCGAGCTCTGTCAGGCTCTGTCGGCAGAGCTGTCCGCAGGCCGCACCCCAGGAGAGGCCCTGTCCAGGGCCATAGCCGCAGTGGACTTCCCCGAGCCCGAGACCCTGCGTCCGGTCCTGGCAGCGGCGAGGGACGGCGGCGACGTCTCCGCCGCCCTTGCCGCCTCGGCCCCGCCCCAGGGAGGCGAAGGCCTACGCCACCTTGCGGCATGCTGGAACGTGAGCGTCACCGTGGGCGCCGGCCTGGCAGCCCTCGTCGAACGCGTGGGAAGCACATTACGCACGTCCCAGGCGCACCGCCAGGACGTAGCAGCGCAGCTCGCAGGCCCACGGACCACGGCCAGAATGCTCGCCGTCCTCCCTGCCCTCGGCCTCCTGATGGCCGCAGCCCTGAACATGCACCCGCTGGGTTTCCTGTTCGGCAGTGTCCCGGGCCTCGCATGCCTGGTCACGGGGGTAACCCTCGACGCCTGCGGCCTGTGGTGGACCCACAGAATGGCCACCCAAGCCCAGAGCTGATCCTCACTCTGGCCCAGGCTCCTTACCAAGGCATCCGGCCACGCAACTCAAGGCCACCGCTCACTGCCCCGAGCCTCCACGCCGCCACGTGCCCCGAGCCTCCACGTGCCCCGAGTCTCAGCCCGGCCGCGTGCCCTGAGTCTCAGCGCGGCCGCGCATCGAGCCTCGCGCTGTGCAGCGCACCGAGCCTCGCGCCGTCCGTGGGATCCGAGCGCACGCCAGACGGAGTCACTCGCCACCCGACCCACCGACCCGATCGGATCACTCAAAATGCTCCTACTGGTAT
This sequence comes from Nonomuraea sp. SYSU D8015, assembly GCF_008065375.1. Classification (GTDB taxonomy): domain Bacteria; phylum Actinomycetota; class Actinomycetes; order Streptosporangiales; family Streptosporangiaceae; genus Nonomuraea. The sequence goes on along the minus strand of NZ_VJYI01000002.1, from coordinate 332,452 downwards.
CAGCCATTTGCGCTGGCATGGCGGCGTGGCTGTGGCTCTCACCCAGGACGCCGCAGGAACGCCTGGCCCGGCTCCGTCCTCCACACAAGGATCCCGGCAGCCGGCCTCATCCTCCTCCACCAGCCCCGTTGCCCTTCCAGAACCTCCACGACCGCCGAAATGCATCCTCATCAGGCTCGGATGTCGATCAGCTCCAGCCCACCTGGCTATCTCCCAGCGGCGAGGAGGCACGCCCGATCGCCCGCAAGGCGATCATCACCTCCATTTGCGCAGGACTGGCGACCGCAGCGCTGATCGGCGGCATCGTCGGAATCCTGGCCGGCCTCTTGATCGCCCCCGCCACCGGCGTCTACCTCCACAGAAAGGAGCCCACGCAGACCCAGCACGAGCGCGAACAAATCGCCAAGGACCTCCCATTCGCCGCCGACCTGATGACCGCGTGCCTCCTCGCCGGACGTCCGGTAAGCGCCGCCACCGAGATCGCCGCAAACGCGATCGGCGGCCCACTCGGCCAGCGGCTGGCCTGGGTCAGCACCCAACTACGCCTGGGCGCCGACCCCGAGCCGACTTGGGGTCTCCTGGCCAAGGACCCCGCCCTCGGCCAACTCTCCCGAGCCATGACCCGAGCAGCCCAGAGCGGCGCACCCGTAGCAGACGTCCTGACCCGCCTGGCCGACGACGCCCGGGAGGCCTCCAGAGCCGCCACCGTCGCCTCGGCCAGGCGCGTCGGCGTGAAAGCAGTGGCCCCCTTGGGCCTGTGCTTCCTACCGGCGTTCGTCCTGCTCGGCATCGTCCCGGTTATAGCCGGCCTCGCTTCCACAATCGTCCTCCCATAGCTTCTCTAGCTCCTCACCCCCACCCCCTCCTCCGCAAAGCCGTGCCCCGTACAACCGTTTCCGTCCCACCACGAGTTCGGTAATTGCCTTGCGCACCAGGGCTCCGGCTTCGTCGTCGCCATGGCCTTCGCTGCCGCACCGAGCATCGAACACCGAGCGCTGACCACCCGCCTGCCAACGCCGAGCACGCTCATCTGCGGCGTCGTTGTCCACAGGCTGTGCACCACGGCGTCTTCATCCACAGAACGCCGCTCGGCACGTCGAGTCCCGGTCGATCTGAGCGAACCTAAGAGCCCCGCCGGACGAGATCCCGGCTCCGCCGACACCTGGAGGCACGATGCATGGCCCCATCACCACGCCAGACACCATCAACGCCATTCCAGAAGCGATCACCGCCATGACGCCGGACAGCACAGCTCGCAAGGTGAATCCCAGCAACCCGCATCACACCTCATCCAGCGCCGTAGCTCGCATCAGCGCTCACAACCCGATCGACGTCGCCTCGGGTGAACCCACAACGCACAGCGCCACTGAAGCCGCTAACGCTGCACATGAGCCCACAAGGGACGTTGACGCAGCGTCCAAGCACCCAGCACCAGCCATCCACACCGACAATCTCTCGAACGAGACACCGACGACCGCTCTTCACGACCGAGCCACATCGCGAAGCCCGCGGAGACGGTCCAACAGGTGGCTCCACTACGCAGCCGCCAACCGGGAGCGAGGCATGTCCACAGCCGAGTACGCCGTAGGAACCATCGCAGCCTGTGCGTTCGCCGCGCTTCTCTTCAAAGTGGTCAGCAGCCCAGAGGTTCAGGAAATGCTCACATCTCTGATCGACCGAGCCCTCAACACGAACAGCGGATGACCCGCCTCCGGGCGCGGACCTCCACGGACGGCAAGCGGTCGGCATCGCGGGGTTCGGTGACAGCTGAGACCGCCGCGATGCTGCCCGCGCTCATGGTGGTCCTGGCCGCCGCACTATGGGCGATTGAGGCCGTAGGCGTCCAATTGGAGTGCGTGGACGCGGCTCGCGCAGCAGCCCGGGCCGCCGCCAGGGGCGAGCCAATTGATCAAGTTCGCCACGTCGCCCGCTCGGCCACACGCGCAGACGCTCAAGTAGACGTGACCCGCGACGTAGAGACGACAAGAGTGCAGATCACAGTGCAAGTACGCCCGGCATGGGGATCGTCACTACCGGCGGTTCGCGTTTCTGCCGAAGCCATCGCCGATACCGAACCATGACGACCTCCACGACCTAGGAGGCCATGGAGCCTTCAATGCCCTGGAGCCCTGACACCCAGCCCGCGTCACCACAGAAGAGCAAGCCAATGACGCCGCGCTGCCTGTTTTAAGCCTTGGCCCAGCCGCATCGATCGGCTCCATGGCTCCCAACGACCTTCAGCAAGGCATCCATGCCCAGCACCACGCCACCAGCCAATGAGAGGTAGCAATCAACCCCCTGGGAGGTAGCAATCAACCCCCGTGAACGAGGTTCTGCCACGCTGTGGGGCGTCGCCCTCATGGGGCTGCTCATGGCCATCGCCACGGCCTTCGCCACGGTGGGCGCTGCACGCGTGGCCCGCCATCGCGTCAACACCGCCGCGGACCTGAGCGCCTTGGCGGCCGCCAGGATGGCCCTCTTCGACCCGGAGGGCGCCTGCGCCAGAGCCGCGGCACTGGCCACGCAGAACGGCGTCCGACTGACCCGATGCGAGATCAACGACGACGTGGCGGACGTCTGGACGGCGTTACCGATTTCGCTGCCTGTGGTCGGCACGCGAACCGTGATGGGCAGATCACGAGCCGGCCCTGCAGAGGCGCCCCCCGTGGAGCTGGATTCCTAGCCATCTCTCCTTGGAGGAGCTCTCCCTGACACGGTCTCCTGACGCGGCGGAGGGGCGAGCACCGGGAATGACAGGTCGATCAACGGCCCGACCGACGGCGTGCGACCGATGACGCAGGATGGGCCTCACACGACCGGCGCACGGGGCTGGCCGTGCCCGACCGGTGGCGCGGGGTCGGCCTGACCCGACCGATGGCCTGGGGCTCGCCTGACGCGACGGACGTTGTGAGGTAGGCGTGACTCGACTGGTCGCCTCCTCTCCTTTGCGGGACAACGCTTATGACGGCCCTGCATCCGTTGGGACGGAGATGACTAAAACGCTGCCCTGTGCGCCATGGAGGTGTCAGGACCGTGGAGTGGGGTGGTGTAGCGCGTGGGGCTTCTGAGGCCAGGTCGCAATCGAGTCACGACTTCTTGGACATGGTGTCCAAGAGTTGGATATCTCACGTAACGTTCCGCTTACCCTCGGTCCATGCCGTCTGTGACACGGAGTCTGGGAGAGCCGGAACAAAGTCGCTAGGGTGCTGGTCCGGGGGCGGTCGGTGACCGTATCGCCGGGCGGACTGCACTTCCGGTCGTCGCTCGGGACGCCCCCATCTGGGCGGCCGGGCGGCGCGAGGCTCTCGATGGAGGGAAGCGTCGTGACGGTAGTTGGCAGAGTGGTGACCGCGGGGATTGTCGCGGTGGGATCCATCGTGCTCGGCGGCTCCGCCCCGGCGGCCGCTGTGGCGCAGGTCGACTCCTCCGGACAGATCACCGCGCCCGCCGACGGCCAGGTCGTCTCGAGTCCGTCCGTAACGGTCTCCGCGCGTACGGGGCTGATGCAGTTGCGCATGGGCCTGTACGTCGAAGGGCCGTCGACGCCCATGCAAAAGGTGGCCGAAGGTGGAGCGAATCAGACGATCTCCGGCACGTTCGACGCCGGAAACGCCCCCAATGGCACCTTCACCGTGACCCTCAAGGGCGAGATCACCGGGACCAGGTACGCGAGCACCACGTTCAAGCTGCGGCGGCCCGCTGAAACGCCGGGCAACGTGAACGCGAGCCTCCAGGGCGCCACCAAAGTCCTCATGACCTGGAGCAAGGGGGCCGAGCCCGACCTGCAGTCGTACGAGGTGTCCAACACTCAGTCCGGCATCGTCGGGCGGTTGCCCGTGGACAGCGCATGTGACGCCTCTTCGTGCAAGGCGACGCTCACCGTGCCGCCCAAGGCGGCGGGGCAGAAGGTGGGGTTCACGGTCAAGGCGTTCCGGGGTGACGGCGACGGCGGGTCGATCGGATCGGGCGAGTCGGGCGCCGCCTATGTCGCGGTCCCCACTCCTCCCACTGCCCAGCCGAAGAAGGAAGCGCCCAAGACGCGGGGGACGCCGAAGGAAAGCAAGAGGGTCGATCCGCTGCCCACTCTGCCTGCCAAGAAGCAGACCCAGCCCACAAGCAAGCCGACCACACGCAGGCCGGGGGTCTCCAAACTGCCCGCCATCCCCGATACCGACTCCGACGGCAATCTTCCGATCCCCACCGCGGACGATCGCGGCGAGACGGACGGCCTCACCCCGGAAGGCGCCAAGAACGGTGCAGATACCACGCCCGTCCAGGCCGGCGGCGTGAAGGCCCAGTCGGACGAGTCGCCGATCGCGAACATCGGGCAGTACGGCCTCTACATCGCAGGCGGTCTGCTCCTGCTGCTGCTAGGCGCTCACGCCGGTGCCTGGGCTCGCCGGAGGGCGCTCGCCACCGAGGGAGGAAGGCATCCCCAAGCCCCTGCCGGCACGGGTGCGGCCGTGGCTGCCGTCCCTCTCGCGGCTGGAGGGCCGGAAGGGGCCGTGCCGGTGGCCGGTGCGGCGCGAGGGGACGACGACGGTGTCCTGCCCCCTGCCACACCACCTCGGCGCAGGCCCGCTGTGATCCTCGCCGTGGCCAAGACCCGCATTCCGGATCAGTCTCGCGTTGCGGAGTCGTCCTCGGTCGATCGTTCGGCTGATCATGCGATGTCCTCAGCCGGCGGCCGGAGTGGTGGTCAAGAGCGATCCTCGCGCGACCACTGGTCAGGCGAAGGTCGGGAGCGGCCCTCGCCCGACCGTTCAGGGGGCGGTGAGGAATCGGTTGTGGCGGAGCACCCGGGCAATCGAGGGTTGTCCTCGGTCGACGGTGCGGAGAGTCAGGAGCGGGGGCGGACGGACGATCCGGTTGTCCAGCGCGTGGCGGCTCGGGCGGATGATCCGGTAGTCCGGGGGGTGCCTTCGGCAGGCCGCGTGGGCGCTCAGGAGTCCCCCACGGTCGGCGCTTCGGGCGTTCACACAGCATCCTCCGGCGACCGGCCGGGAGTTCACAAGGCATCCTCCGGTGACCGGCCGGGAGCTTACGGGGCCTCCTCCGGGGACCGGCTGAGAGTTCACGGGGCATCCTCCGGCGGCCGGCCGGGCGTTCAGGAGCCGATCGGCGCCGACAGCGGGCGGGCACAGGGGACGTCCCCTGCGGATGGTTCGCGCGTCCAGGGGCTTCCGCGGACGGTCCTGGTCGACCACGCGCGCAAGGACCTGCCTGGACCCGTGCTGCCCTTGGGCGGCGGCGAGGCGCGCGCCGCCGCCGGGGAGGCGGGGGAGGCGGGAAGTGTCAAGGAAGGGCATGTGGTTCGTCACGAGCCGGTTCGGATTGCTCTGCCCAGTTCCGCGGTGACGGATGTGGCGGAGCCGTCCACCTTGGTTCCCAGGGCCGTCATACGGATCGAGGATCGCTGGGACGACTACTTACCGCCGTCGCCCAGGTCCATGGAGGACAGTGGATTCTGGGAACGGCCGCAGCCGGGAGCCGCCGATTTCTGGGCCGCGGATGACGATGACGCGGATGGTCGCGGAGACGATGAGGATAAGCGGGCCTACGCAGTTCGTCGGAATAAAGGCACGCATAGTTAGTAAAAGTGTCGGGGCTGAATATGTCAGGGTTTGTTGACTCTGTCAGCAAATATGCCTGAATTGGGTCATGGGTGGTTCATGACAGCGTGCGCTTCGCCTGATCAACGGTGGGATGCTGGCGGACGACGAGTATTCGGCTGTGTGCGTGCGGGATTGGTCATTCGGCGGCCAAGAGCGTGTTGAGGAGGCGGATGGCGCCGCGTTTGTCCAACGGGTCGTTGCCGTTGCCGCATTTGGGGGATTGAATGCACGAAGGGCAGCCGCGCTCGCATTCGCAGGAGGCGATGGCCTCGCGTGTGGCCGTCAGCCATTCCGTCGCGCGGGCGTAGCCGCGTTCGGCGAAACCCGCGCCGCCCTCGTGGCCGTCGTACACGAACACCGTCAGCAGGCCGGTGTCGGCGTGCAGTTCGGTGGAGACGCCGCCGATGTCCCAGCGATCGCAGGTGGCGAACAGGGGGAGCAGGCCGATCGAGGCGTGTTCGGCGGCATGAGCGGCTCCGCCGAGGTCGATGCCCGCCTCCGCCAGAGGGGCCACGGCTGACGCGGGCAGCGTCCACCAGACCGCGCGGGTGCGGAGGGTCCGGGGTGGCAGGTCGAGGGGTTCGTCCCCGAGCATCTCGCCTGACTGGAGGCGTCTCTTGAGGTACGAGACCACCTGCCTGGTCACCTCCACCTCGCCGAAGTGCAGCGTGCCGGGGCCCAGCGGGTGGGAGCGCTGGGTGGAGAGGATGGAGATGTCGGTTATGTCCCGGGCGAACGTCGAGTAGTCGGGGTTGGCGCTGGAGACCAGGGCAACTCCGGCCTCCAGGTCGAGGAGCTCCACCAAGAACGTCTCGCCCTGGTGGATGTAGACGGCGCCCGTGTGGACGGTGGTGTGGGCTGACGGCTCGTCCACGCTGCCCAGCAGGCGGCCCGTGGACGACTCCACGACCTGGATCGGGGCGCCGCCGCCACCTCTGATGTCGGCGAGGTCGGTGGCGCGCTCACGCTTGGTCCAGAACCACCCTGCCTCGCGCCTCCGCAGCAAACCCTGACCGACCAGAGCGTCCAGCACGTCTGCGGTGGTGGTGCCGAAGATGGGCAGATCGTCCTCGGTCAGGGGGATCTCGGCGGCCGCGGCGCAGAGGTGAGGGCCCAGGACGTACGGGTTGTCGGGGTCCAGGACGATCGCCTCCACGGGCTGGCCGAACAGCGCCTGCGGGTGGTGGACCAGGTAGGTGTCCAGGGGGTCGTCTCTGGCGATCAGTACGGCGAGCGCCTCCTGGCCGTCGCGGCCCGCGCGGCCTGCCTGCTGCCACAGCGAGGCCCGGGTGCCCGGCCAGCCCGCGATCAGCACGGCATCCAGGCCGGAGACGTCGACGCCGAGCTCGAGGGCGTTCGTGGTGGCCAGGCCCATGACGGCGCCTTCGCGGAGAGCCTTCTCCAGGAGGCGGCGATCTTCGGCGAGGTAGCCGGCCCGGTACGCGGCGATCTTGTTGGGGAGTTCGGCCAGGTCCGTGAAGTCAGTGAGGTTGGAGGGCTCGGGCAGCGGCCAGGTGGCAGAGCCCTCTGCGGTGGAGGCGGATTTCCCGGTGGCCGGCATGCCCTCCGTGGGCGTGGCGCTGCTGAGGGTCGGGCTTGCCAGTGTGGGCGTAGCGCTGCTGAGGGTCGGGCTTACCGGTGTGGGCGCGGCACTGCCAGGCGTGGGGCCGCTCTCCGCGGACGTGGTGCTTGCTTGGGTTGGGCGGTCCGCCGTGGAGGTGGTGCCCCCTCGGGTTGGGCGGTCCGCTGGGGAGGTTGTCCCCGCTTGGGTGGGGCGGCCGGCTGGGGAGGTCGTGCTCGCTCCTGCTGGGCGGCCCGCCGTGGTGTCGGTGGGCGGCGCTGCCGCGGTGCGATGGCTCGTCGCATCGTCGCCGTGCGCTGCCCGGGTTGTCGCCGTCGGCTCCCCAAGAGGCTCGGCGGTAGGGGTGCCCGCGGTGGTGGGAGTGCGTAGATGCCGTCGTGGACCCATGGCGCCCTCCGCCGCGGTGCCCGGCCCGCCATGCGGGGCGGAGGCGTCTGCCGAGGCAGGATCGAGGGGCGTCGTGGCCGGGATGGTGGGGGGCTCGGCGTTCGGCTTCTGGGGGGCGCGTGGCGTACCGGTGAAGGGGGTTGAGAAGGCGACGTCGGCGAGTTTGGCGCGAGCCGACAGCGCGACCGTCTCCGCGCCTCGCCGGGAACGGACGAAGGCGAGCGTGCGGACGTTCGCCAGGACGAGGTCCGCGAGCAGATCGGCCGCCTCGGCCGTCGCCGTGCGCCGCACAGGTGCCCCTCCCTCGCCCCGTAGGTCGGTCAGGGGCGGCTCCCAGAGCGCGATGGTGGTCGACCCCTTGGGAGAGGCGTCCACGGTCACCTCGTCCATCTCAAGCCCCGTCAGCCTCATGGCGAACACACCCGGGTCGCTCGCCGTGGCCGAGGCGAGCAGGAACGTGGGGCACGAGCCGTACCGGGCGCAGACGCGGCGCAGCCGGCGCAGGATCTGGGCGACGTGGGAGCCGAAGACGCCGCGGTAGCCATGGCACTCGTCCACGACCACCATGCGCAGGCGGCGGAAGAACGAGGACCACTGGGAGTGTCTCGGCAAAATGCTCCTATGGAGCATGTCAGGATTTGTCAGCACGTAATTGGCGTGCTGGCGAACCCAGGTGCGCTCCTCGAACGGCGTGTCGCCGTCGAAGCAGGCGGCGCGCAACTGCGTGATGCGCAGCTCCCGTAGCCCGCGAAGCTGGTCGGCGGCCAGGGCCTTGGTCGGCGTCAGGTACAGGACCGTGCCGCCGTCGAGGCACGAGGCGACCGCGGGTGTGAGGTACGCCAGCGACTTCCCGGACGCCGTGCCTGTGGAGATGATCACGTTTCGGCCACGAAACGCCAGGTCGGCGGCCTCGTATTGGTGAGGCCAGAGTCCTGTCACCCCGCGGTTCGCCAAGCGCGTAACAAGCACTTCTGGGGCCCATTTGGGCCATCGGACTTGACCCGCCTGACGTGCTGGAACATGCTCCACATGGGTGACACGCTCATGACGTGCGGGAATACCAAGCAGGTGGCGGAGGAGTGGACCTGCCTGTTGTGGGGAGGATGGCGTGGAAGTCACTGTTTCCAGTCTTGCATCCATGGGCAAAGTCGTCGGGAATCGTGATTTCGTATAGACACAAGCCAGACGCGTGGTTGAATGCCGCGCGGCAGGGTCGGACAGTCTGGGGCCACGTTCCAGATTGCCAGTCCGGCAAGAGTACTTTCGCAGGCGAGGCGCTGGAGGATCTGTGGATCTGAAGTTGGATCACCACAACGAGGACCGACTCACCATCGTCGAGGTCGAGGGTGAGATCGATGTCTACACTGCGCCGAGATTGCGTGAGCTCCTCATCGACCTGGTGAACAAGGGCAACTTCCACCTTCTCGTCAACATGGAGAAGGTCGACTTCCTCGACTCCACGGGCCTGGGGGTCCTGGTCGGGGGGCTCAAGCGGGTTCGGGCGCACGACGGCTCCCTTGAGCTGGTCTGCACGCAGGAGCGCATTCTCAAGATCTTCCGGATCACCGGCCTGACCAAGGTCTTCGGGATCTACGCTTCGGTCGACGAGGCCAAGGAAGCTCACGGCAAAGACAAGTAGCATGGCTACCGTCGAGCTGACGTTCAGCGCACTCCCCGCACACGTGCGGACGGCGCGGCTGGTGGCCACGGCGATAGCTCGCCGCACCGGCGTGGAGGAGTCCCTGCTGGACGAGGTCAGGCTCGCCGTGGGTGAGGCATGTTCCCGGGCAGTGGAGGCGCACCGCGCCCACTGCCCGGGTGAGCCCATCCGCATCGAGCTGCGTGACGACGCCGGGCGCTTCGAGGTCACGGTCAGCGACCATGCCCCGAGCGAAGAGATTCAGCAGGAAAAACCTCTCGATCTCGGCATGCTCTCCGACTCGTTCATGACGGACTTCGGCCTCGCGGTCATCTCGGGGCTGGCCGACGACGTCGAGGTCCTTCCCACCCCCAAGGGGACCGACATCCGGATGAGCTGGCCCGCCGGCAAGGGAGTGCCGACGTCGTAGGCATCCCGTGTCTGACTCGCGGGCGCCTTCCAGGCGCCCGGAATCTTTCAAGACCCTTCTTGTACGGCAAGCCAACGAGGCGCCACCCGCCGACCGTGGCGGGGCGCCTCCAGGGAGACGCCCTCTGACCCGCACGGGGCCGACCGCCGTTACGGCGCACGGGCACCATTGCCTCAGTGAGGTGTGGACCGCGGGCTTCGTACCCTGCCTTTCGAGGCGGCATGACCACGGGTCTCGAGTGGCGCGTGGTCATGCCGCCCTGGCCATGCCATGACATGCCTTGTCATGCTTTCGGGCGTGAGATGCGTGGCTTCTCCTGCGCGCTGGGCACGCCGTACGAGCCAGGCGAAGACCTCGGCGCGGTAGCGGGCGAGGCGTGGTCGGCGAGGCGGTCGGCGAGCAGGACGAGCTGCGGTGCCGCATGCACCGCCCCCGCCAAGACCGCCGCCGGAGCCAGCCCGGTCGGCAGGCCAGCCCGGTCGGCAGGCCAGCCCGGCCGCGCAGGTTTGGTGCGGTCAGGCCTGGCAGAGCTGACCGCGTAGGGTCTCGCCGACCCAGTTCTCCCAGCGCTCGCGCGACCAGCCCCGTTGGCGGACGAACACCAGGTACAACTCCGGGCTGAGCAGCCCGTACAGCAGATCGGCGGCCTCCTCCACGGACGTCCCCGCCCGTGCGCCCGGCTTGCCGGCCAGCGCCTTGGCCGCCGTTTCGTGTACGGCGTACCGCGGATCGACGTCCTGCGGCCACAAGGCGGCGACCTCGGGGTCGCTCGCGACCGCCCCCTCCAAGACCTTGCCGATCGGCGCGGCCCGCTCCAGGACCGAGGTCGAGCCCGCGACGTAGGCGCGCAGCATGTCCTGGGCGGTGCCAGCGGCCAGCGCGTCGCGGTACCACGGCCGGTCCATCGTGGCCACCGGCTCGTCGTCGCCTGCGATCGTCACGTCGACGAGTTCTTTCAGCAGGGCGCGCTTGTTGCCGAAGACGAAGTAGATCGTCTGCACTGCGACCTCGGCTTTGGCGGCGACGTCCTGCAGGTTCGTCGCGCCGTAGCCGTCGCGCACGAAAAGTTCGCGCGCCGCCTCCAGGATCCGCCGCCGCGTCTGGCGCGCCTTGTCGGTCCGCTTGCTGGGCCGCTTGACATCGCTCATGGCTAGAGTCTATCTCTAGAAAACGTCGCTAGAAGTCAACTCTAGAGAAGGACTCCAGTCATGTCGGTCATCACTGTCACCCGTTTCCAGATCGACCCCGCCGACGCCGACGAGCTGCGCGCCCGGCACGCGGCGCTGGTCGCGGCCACCCGGGCCGCGGCCCCGGGACTCATCGAGGCGCGGCTCGGCCGCGTGGACGACACCACATGGGTGGGCGTATGGCGCTGGGACTCGGCCGCCGGCCTGCAGACGGCGCGCCAGGCCGTACCCGGCAACGCCGAGGCCTCCGCGGCCTTCGCGCTGACGCGCGAGGCCACCGCTGAGGACATCGAGGTTCTGGACGAGCTCTGACCGCCTGCCTCGGCCCCCGGACCCGCCCCCTAACCCGCCCCCGGCCCCGACCGCGACTCTGGCTCGCGACTCCGGCCCCGGACCCGCCCCGGCCCCGACCGCGACTTCGGCTCGCGACTCCGGCCCCGGAAGAACGGCCCGGAACATGGCCCCCGAACCCCGGTCCCGCCCCGAGCGCGGGGCCGGGGGTTCCCGAATCGAGGAGATGACATGATCGAGATCGACGCGTTGACCAAGGTGTACGGCGCGGCGCACGCCCCGGCGGTCGACGAGGTGTCCCTGCGTATCCCCGCCGGATCCGTCTTCGCCTTCCTGGGCCCCAACGGCGCAGGCAAGACCACCACCATCAAGATGCTGGCCGGACTGCTGACCCCCACCTCGGGACAGGTCCGGCTGGGCGGCTTCGACGTGGCCCGGCAGCGTTCGGCCGCGATGGCGCAGTTCGGCGCCGTGCTGGAAGGCTCGCGCAACGTCTACTGGAGCCTGTCGGCCTGGCAGAACCTGATGTACTTCGGCCGGCTCAAAGGCATGCGCAAGCCCCGGGTGGCCGAGCGCGCCCAGGACCTGCTGACCGATCTGGGCCTCTGGGAGCGGCGCCACGACAAGGTAGGCGGCTTCTCGCGTGGCATGCAGCAGAAGGTCGCGATCGCCGCCGCCCTCATCGCCGACCCGCCGATCGTGCTGCTCGACGAGCCGACGCTCGGCCTGGACGTCGAGGCGACCCGTATTGTCAAGAACTGGATCGCCGAGCAGGCTCGCGAGCTCGGCACCACCATCCTGCTCACCACCCACCAGCTGGATGTGGCTCAGGAATTGTGCGACCGGGTGGCCGTCATGCGCCAGGGACGGCTGGTGGCCGACCTTCCCACGCGTGAGCTGCTGGCGCGCTTCCGCGAACGCGACCGGTACGAGATCCGCCTCGAGGGCGCCGCGCCACCCGGCTTCGACGCCGTCACCCGCGAGGGCGTCACCACCATCGGCGTGCGGGTGAACGAGCCCCGCGAGGTGTACGACGTGGTCGAGCGGCTGCGCGCCCACGGGGCCGTCATCGAGTCCCTGACCCAGGTGCAGCCCGATCTGGAGGACGTGTTCCTCGCCCTGGTGAGCGAGCCGTCCCATGCTGCTTAATGTCCTGCGCGCGGAGATCGGCAAGGGGCTGCGCGTCCAGCTCGCGCACCCGGCCGGACATCTGATCACGCTGCTGATCAGCACCATGATGTACCTCGGCCTGCAGTTCGTCCTGGGCCAGGGCGCACTGCGCCAGGACCTGCTGCCGCACACCCTGGTCGCCATCGGCGGCTACTGGTTCCTGCAGTACGCCGGCCTGGTGATGGTGGCCGACCTCATCGAGGAGAAACGCGCCGGCACCTTCACCCAGGCCCAGATGACACCGGCGCCGCCGTGGCTGCCGATGCTCGGCCGGCTGCTCACCGCCTCGATCTTCGGACTGGCCGTGGCCGCGGTCGCCGCTCTCGTCCCGATGATGGTGGCCGGGATCACGATCCCCTGGCGCTGGGCGGCGCTCCTGCCCGCCGGGCTCCTATGGGTCAACGCGCTGGCCTTCACCTTCCTGCTGGCCGCCCTCGCGCTGGTCTCCCCGGTGATCGGCGCCCTGCAGTCGCTTTTCACCTCGCTCGTGCTGCTGCTCAACGGCTCTTTCTTGCCGCTCGCCCTGTATCCGGACTGGCTGGCGGCGGCGGCCAGAGTTCTGCCCACCACGCTGGGCATCGAGGCGCTCACCCAGACGCTGTTCGAGGGCCGGACTCTGAGCCGGCTCTGGACCGACGGCGCTCTGCCGTGGCTGCTGGCCCACACCCTCGCGCTCACCGCCGCGGCCGGTCTTCTGTTCGTCCGCAACCACCGCCGAGCCCTGGAGTCGTCATGACCTTCGCCCGCGGCTTCGCCGCAGAAGTCCGCAAGGGACTGCTCAATCTGCTCGCAGGCCGGCGCGAAACCGTCATCCAGATGATCACGTTTCCGCTCTTCTACCTGCTCATCGTGCTGTTCATGGGACGTGGGCAGCTGCGTGCGGACCTGCTGCTGCCGGTGCTGCTCGGCATGGTGGCGCTGACCTTCATCCATGAGCAGGTCAACCGGGTGTTCTGGAGTTATCTGGGCGACATCCAGTCCGGTGTCCTGGAGCAGACGTACCTGACTCCGCTGCCCTCGGCCGCGAGCATCCTCGGCCGGCAGGTCGCCGCCGTGATCGCGGCCCTGCCCACCGCGCTGGCCGTCTTGGTCACCGGCGCCGCCGCCGTCACCGTCCAGGGCGCGCGGCTGCCCTTCGACGCTCAGGTGATCGTGCCGCTGGCCTCCATCGTGCTGGGCACCTGCGGACTGGCCCTGATCCTGTGCGGGCTGACCCTGGTGTTCAAGCGCATCGAGATCATCACCCAGTTGTCCGTGGCCGTCTACGCCATCGCCGGCGGCACCCTGGTCCCCCTGGCCGTCATGCCTGATCCGATCGCTTTCCTCAGCCGGCTGATCGTACCCATCGCGCCCGGCATCGAGGCGATGCGGGACATCCTGCTCGGTGGCCATTCCCTGACCGCGCTCCCCACCGGCTGGGGTCTCGGCTGGCTGCTGGCCCAGCCGCTGCTCATCACGGCCGCCGGGGTGCTCCTGTTCAACCGGCTCGAACACCTCGCCCGACGCCGCGGCACCCTCGGCCGCTACTAGGCCAAGAACGGATCTTTCGGGCACCGCCGGTCAGTATGGGTTGTCATCGCCGATGTCGGAGAGCAAAGCTTGCGCCATCGCCCGTCACGACCGGCAACAGCAGGCGGCTACGGGCAGGAACGCGACGTCTACGAACACGCCCGCCGGCGGGACGGTCATTACATAGGCCGCGCGACGGTGACCCCGCCACAGCTCTGGTGAGGACGAGCTGTCGGTCGGCACCGAAGACGGAGGCGGAGGCCGGCGTGGGGTCGACGTCGCCGGACAGTGTGCCGGCTTGATGCGGAACGGGTCGTGCGGCAGTGGCTGATGGGGCGTAAGAGGCCCAGCCGAGGCCTGGGCGGCGACAGCCTCGGCCTTGATCCAATCCCACGTTTCGGTCCCACCATATTGGTGGCTTGTCATGACCGTAAACCAGGAGAAATTCCACTTGTCAGAACCCAAATCGGGGCACTGTCAGGGACTTACTGGACACACGCATAATTAGTGACCTTCGGAGCCTTCATATCCGTTCCCTGCCTGCGTAGACTCCCGGCACCGGCCAAGGTGATCCGGCGGAACGCGGATTCAACCGGAAGCGGCACCCACAACCCGGATGGTGCCGCAACACCCGCCGAGGTAGCCGGGAGGCACCGCCCGGGCAGGACGACCGGTCTTGCCGAGGAGAACGATGAGCAGGCACATGCTGGCAGCGGAGCCAGCGTCCAATCTGGTCCTGAGCGGAAACAATCTCACCATCGTGATCGTGGTCGCCGCGGTCGCACTGATCGCGCTGGCCGTCGCGGGCGGCCTCGTACGCGAAGTGCTGGCCGCCGGCCAGGGCACCGAGCGCATGCAAAATATCGCCCGTGCCGTACAAGAAGGCGCCGCCGCCTATCTGGCGCGCCAGTTCCGCACGTTGGCGATCTTCGTCGTCATTATTCCCTTCCTGTTGCTCCTGCTACCCGGGGAGACGGACGTCCGCATCGGGCGTTCGATCTTCTTCGTGGTCGGGGCGGTGTTCTCCGCGCTGACCGGATTCATAGGCATGTGGCTGGCCGTGCGCGGGAACGTCCGCGTCGCCGCCGCGGCCAACGACGAGGGCGAGAAGCGCGCCATGCGCATCGCGTTCCGTACCGGTGGCGTGGCCGGCATGTTCACCGTGGGCCTCGGCCTGCTCGGCGCGGCCGTGGTCGTGTTCATCTACCAGGGCGACGCGCCCGGCGTGCTCGAAGGGTTCGGGTTCGGGGCCGCGCTGCTGGCGATGTTCATGCGAGTCGGCGGCGGCATCTTCACCAAGGCCGCCGACGTCGGCGCCGACCTGGTCGGCAAGGTCGAGCAGGGCATCCCCGAGGACGACCCGCGCAACGCCGCCACCATCGCGGACAACGTCGGCGACAACGTCGGCGACTGCGCGGGCATGGCGGCCGACCTGTTCGAGTCGTACGCGGTCATGCTGGTCGCCAGCCTCATCCTGGGCCGGGCGGCCTTCGGCGAAGAGGGGCTGGTGTTCCCCCTCATCGTCCCGATGATCGGTGTGATCACGGCGATCATCGGCATCTTCGTCACCCGGATGCGCGACAACGACCGCAACGGCATGGCCGCGATCAACCGCAGCTTCTTCATCTCGGCCGCGATCTCTGCGGTGCTGGTGACGGTGGCCGCGGTCCTGTATCTGCCGGACAGCTTCGCCGCCCTGACCGACGCCACCGTCCAGTCCGACGCCGACCCGCGGATCATCGCCGTCGGCGCGGTCCTCATCGGCCTGGTGCTGGCCAGCGCCATCCAGCTGCTGACCGGCTACTTCACCGAGACCAACCGGCGTCCCGTACGCGAGATCGGCGAGAGCTCGCGCACCGGCCCCGCGACCGTCATCCTGGCCGGCATCAGCGTCGGCCTGGAGTCGGCCGTCTACTCGGCCCTGATCATCGGCGGCGCGGTCTACGGCGCGTTCCTGCTCGGCTTCGGCAACGTGACGCTCGCGCTGTTCGCGGTGGCCCTGGCCGGCACCGGCCTGCTGACCACGGTCGGCGTCATCGTGTCCATGGACACCTTCGGCCCGGTCTCCGACAACGCCCAGGGCATCGCCGAGATGTCGGGCGACGTCGAGGGCGACGGCGCCCGCGTGCTCACCAGCCTGGACGCCGTCGGCAACACCACCAAGGCGATCACCAAGGGCATCGCGATCGCCACGGCCGTGCTCGCGGCGACCGCGTTGTTCGGCGCCTTCAGGACCGCCGTCGAGAGCGAGCTGGCCAAGGCGGACGCGGCGATCAAGGGCGCGCTCGGCCAGTTCCAGAACTTCAGCCTCGGCATCGACAACCCGAACGTCCTGGTCGGCCTGATCGTCGGAGCCTCGGTCGTGTTCCTGTTCTCGGGCCTGGCGATCACGGCGGTCGGGCGTGCGGCGATGCGGGTCGTCTTCGAGGTACGCGACCAGTTCCGTAAGAACCCGGGAATCATGGACGGCACGGTGAAGCCGGAGTACGGCCGCGTCGTGGACATCTGCACCCGCGACTCGCTCCGCGAGCTGGCCACGCCCGGCCTGCTGGCGATCATGACGCCTATCGCGGTCGGTTTCGCCCTCGGGTACGCGCCGCTGGGCGCGTTCCTGGCGGGGGCGATCGCCTGCGGCACGCTGATGGCCGTGTTCCTCGCGAACTCCGGTGGCGCATGGGACAACGCCAAGAAGCTGGTCGAGGACGGGCACCATGGCGGCAAGGGCTCCGAGGCGCACGCCGCGACGGTCATCGGCGACACGGTCGGCGACCCGTTCAAGGACACGGCCGGGCCGGCGATCAACCCGCTCATCAAGGTGATGAACCTGGTGGCGCTGCTGGTCGCTCCGGCGGTGGTCCTGTACGCGGGCAACCCGGCGGTGCGGATCGTCGTCACGGTGGTGGCGGTGGCCGTGGTGGTCGGCGCGATCATCGTGTCCAAGCGGCGGTCGGTGGCCATCGAGCCGGCGGCCGACAACGACAACGATCGCGAGCAGGAGACCGTCGCGTCGTAACCCCGCTTCAGAAAGCGAAACGCCCGCTCCCGTGTGTGGGAGCGGGCGTTTTTGTGCATTTAGCGCCGCGCAGTGGACTGTGGGCGTTTCCTCGTTGGCGGCGATGTGGTGCCGGCACGCAGCTCGCTTGGCGGGCTCGGTCGGGCCGAGCTCGCTTGGCGGGGGGCGCAGTGCGGGTGTGCGCCCGTGCCGGGGCGGGCGCACACCGCATTCGAACAGCCGCCGGAGGCCGGTTCGGTAGGTGGGCGTGGCACCGGGAACCCGCGATGGGAAACTGGGCACGTGGAAGATGACAAGCAGCCCAGCGGCGGTAAGACCCTGGGCCTCATTCTGCTGGCCATGCTCGTCATCCTGGCCGTGCTCGTCGCACTGGCCACCTGGGCCTCGAGGACAGGATGATCCGGTGCGCACATTGATCGTGTTGCGGCATGCGAAAGCCGCCCAGGTCCCCGGCCTGGCCGACCGGGAGCGGCCGTTGACGGACCGCGGGGAGCAGGACGCCAAGCGGGCGGGTGACGAGATCAGGGCGGCCGGCCTCCGGCCGGACGTGGTGCTCTGCTCGCCGGCGGTCAGGACCAGGCGCACCGCCGAGATCGCCTTCCCCGAGGCAGAAATCAGCTACGAGCGCGACATTTACGAGGCCTACCCGGAAGAGCTGCTGGAGCTCGTCCGCCGGTCTGATCCCGAGCTGGGCACCGTGGTGCTGTGCGGGCACAACCCGGGCGTCCACGAGCTGGCCCTGGGCCTGGCCGGAGGCGACTACGCCTTCCGGCCGGGGGCGTTCGCGGTGATCGAGGTCGAGTCGGCGTGGGCGGACCTGTATCCGGGGGAGTGTCGTCTGATCACGCGCTGGGATCCGAAGGAGAGCTAGGCGGGGCCTCAGCGCGCCGCGAGCGCGCCGTCCTCGGCGTCGGCAGCCTCCACCTCGTCCCGTGAGATCCCCAGCAGGTAGAGGATGGAGTCGAGGTACGGGGTGTTGACGGCTGTGTCCGCGGCCTGCCGGACGACCGGCTTGGCGTTGAACGCGATGCCGAGCCCGGCGGCCGCGATCATGTCGAGGTCGTTGGCCCCGTCGCCGATGGCCACGGTTTGGGAGATCGGCAGGCCGGCCTCGCGCGCGAAGCGCTCCAGCGCCCTCGCCTTGCCCGGCCGGTCGACGATCTCGCCGACGACCCGGCCGGTGAGCCGCCCGTCGACGACCTCCAGGACGTTCGCGGCGGAGTAGTCGATGCCCAGCTCCTCGACCAGGCCGTCGGTGATCTGGGTGAAGCCGCCGCTGACGATGGCGAAGCGGTAGTCGAGCCGCTTGAGCGTGCGCACCAGCGTACGGGCGCCCGGCGTGAGCACGACCTCCTTGCGCACGTGCTCGAACACCTCGGCCGGCAGCCCTTCGAGCAGCGCCACCCGCTTGCGCAGCGACTCGGCGAAGTCCAGCTCGCCGCGCATGGCGTGCTCGGTGACCCGGGCGACCTCGTCCAGGCACCCGGCGTGGGCCGCCAGCAGCTCGATGACCTCGCCCTGGATGAGGGTGGAGTCGACGTCCATGACGATCAGCCGCTTGGCCCGCCGCGACAGGCCGGTGCGCTGAACGGCCACGTCCACCTCTTGGGCGGCGGCCTCGGCGGCCAGCTCGACCCGTAGCGCGTCGGGGTCGGCGCCGGAGACCGACATCTCGATGCAGGTGACCGGCCACTGGGCGAGGCGTTCGATGCGGTCGATGTTCGCGCCGGCGGCGGCGATGCGCCCGGCGATGCCGGCGATCGCGGCCGGCTGGAGCGTGGCGCCGAGCACGCTGACCGACAGACGGCCGCGGCGGCGCTGCTCCTTGGCCTGGGAGCCGGTGGAGAGCTCGACCTCCATGCCGAGGTCCTCCGCCACCCGCTCGACGGCGGTCCACATGGCTCCGAGTGTCGTGCCGGTGCCGGTCGACGGCCCGCCCGCGTACGCGACGAGCACGCCGAGCGTGAGCCGGCCTCGGATGACGACCTGCTCGATGTCCGAGACCGTCACGGGGAAGCCGGACAGGACGGAGAAAAGACGCGACGTGACACCGGGCCGGTCAGGGCCGGTGAGGGTGATCAGGAGGGTGCGCTGGTCCACATCCAGCCACGGTACTGCGCCCGGTCCGATGGTCGCGCAGCAGGTGCGGCATTCGGACCGGGCACGGGCTCAGCGAACGACCTTGGTCTTGACGGACTTCTCGAAGCCGAAGCGGGGGACGCCGAGGCGATCCAGCTCCTCCTTGTTCAAGTTCTCCATGCCCTGGTCGAAGTTGTAGGAGACGATGCCGATCGTCGCCTTCTGCGTGCCCTTGGCGGACTTCTTCAGTTTCGCATAGAAGGCGAGGGTGACCGAGTCGCCCACCTCGATGACCTCGGTCGGCGGGCACCAGAACGCGCGGGCCGAGACGAGCTCACACCTCATCTTCGAGTGGTTGGTGTCGTACCTGATGCTCTTCATGTCGACGCCCTTGGGGAACTCGCCGCCGACGAACCACGCGTCGGCGTAGTGCGGGCCCTTGTTGGTGGCGACGATGGTGTATTTGATCTTTCCGCCGGCCTTGGCCGTCTTGGACGCCTTCACCTTGACGTCGAAAGCCGAGTACGGATCCGCGGCCGCGGCCTTGGCGGCGACCGGGGCAGCGGCGGCGGAAGCGGGAACAGCCGGGATGAGCAGGGCGCCGGCCAGCGCTGCCAGCGTGGCGACCTTGGGAAGGGAGTTGCGCATTCAACGTCTCCGGTGAGAAAAGGGCACGGGGACGCGTTTCGATCAAGCCCCCGTAAACGTCGGCTGTTCCTATCACGGTGGCAAAATCTATGTAAAGACTATTTCTTTAGAATCAGGTGTGTGTCGCCGAACTCGTGCCACAAGTATCCCTCCCGTAGCGCCTCCTCGTACGCCTTCGCCAGCGCCGGTTCGCCCGCGATCGCGGTCAGCATCAGCAGGTGGCTGGAGCGCGGCTCGTGCAGACCGGTGATCAACCCGGTGACGGCCCGCACGCCGCTCTCGGGTGTGACGACGTGCCGGGTCCAGCCCGCCGCCCCGGCCACCAGCCCGTCCGCGCCGACGGCCGTCTCCAGGGCCCGTACGACGGTCGTGCCCGCCGCCACCACCCGGTTGCCGCTCCGGAGCGCCAGGTTGACCAGCCGCGCGGTGAAGGCGGGCACCTCGTACCGCTCCGCGTACGGCGGCTCGTCCTTCTCCGGCGAGGCCACCCCCGTGTGCAGGGTGATCGGCGCGATCCCGACGCCGCGCGCCACGAGCGCCGTCACCAGGTCCGCGGTGAACGGCCGCGCCGCGCTCGGCATCTCCGCGCTGCCCGGTACGGTCGCGAACACGGTCTGGTAGGCCTCGATCGGCCAGTCCTTCCCCACGTACGAGTAGCGGATCGGGACCCCGTACGCGCGCAGGTAGGGCTCCACGTCGCGATCCAGCTGTGCCCGCCACAGCCGCGGCGTCTCCCGCTCGATCAGCCGCAGCGTGGCCCCCCCGGGGAGCGGCAGCCACTCGCCGGCCTCGCCCCCGCCGTACGGTTCGGACGCCTTCGCGGTGCGCCGGCGCAGCTCGATCAGCCACGTGCCGTCCTCCCTCGCGGTGGAGAAGTGCACGGCCAGCCGGTCCAGCCTGATCGCCGCGGGCAGCGTCGCCGAGTTGTTGACCACGATGAGGTCCCCCGGGTCGAGCAGCTTCGGCAGGTCCAGGAACCGGTGGTGCTCGGGGGCCGAGTCGCCGCGCGAGACCATCAGCCGTACCGCGTCCCTGGACATCCCCCGGGCCTCGGGCGGCTCATGGGCCGACAGGCCGGGCGGCAGGACGAAGTCGAGTGCCACGGTCATTGCAGGCTCACTTTTCCGCTGGCCGGGCGGGAGCCGATCAGCTCGTGCAGCGTCGCGGCCACCTTCGCCGGGTCGGTGGCGGACGCCGCCTCCTCGGCGCCCACGGCGTCGGCGAGCATGCGCGTGTTCATCTCGCCCGGATCGACCCACCAGACCCGTACGCCGGGCTCCTCGGCGGCCAGCACGTTCGACAACTGCTCCAGTGCGGCCTTGCTGGCGCCGTAGCCGCCCCAGCCCTCGTACGCGCCGGCGGCGGCGTCGGAGGTCACGTTCACGATCGCGCCGTTCGCGGAACGCAGGGCCGGCAGCGTGGCCTGGATGAGGGCGAGGGGAGCGGTCACGTTCGTCTCCAGCAGTGCCCTGAACGCCTCCAGCGGGTATCCCGCCAGCGGCGGCAACGGCGTCACGCCCAGGTCGCTCGCGTTGTTGACCAGCAGGTCCAGCTCAGGCACCGCCCGGGCCAGACGCTCGACGTGCGCTGGGTCGGCCACGTCTCCCGGGATCGCGGTGGCGCCCAGCTCGGCCGCGACCCGCTTCAGGTCGTCCGCCCCGCGGGCGGTGAGCACGAGGTTCCAGCCCGAACCTGCCAGCGACCGCGCCAGCGCGAGACCGAGTCCGCGGGAGGCGCCGGTGATGAGTGCGGTGTTCGTCATGGCTTCGACGCTAGGAACGCGGCGAACGGCGGACATCGGGCTGAAGGTCCGTCCGGGCTGGGCACTTCGTCCTAGGACCATAGGGTGGATGCCGTGAGGGCCGACCGAGACGAGATCTTGCAGGCGGTGAGCTCAGCGGTGCTCGCCGTCACCCGGCACCTGTCCGTCCGGGAGGTGCTGCAGGTCATCGTACGCTCGGCGCAGCGCCTGCTCGACGCCCGCTACGCCGCGCTCGGCGTGCCCGACGACGACGGCTCGTTCGCCGAGTTCGTCGCCGAGGGCATCACCGACAAGCAGTGGGACGCCATCGGGCCGCTGCCGAGACAGCATGGCATGCTCGGCGTGATGCTGCGCGAGGGGGCTCCCGCGAGGCTCCCCGACATCCGCAAGGACCCGAGGTTCGAATACTGGCCGAAGGCGCACCCGGTCATGAAAGACTTCCTCGGCGTCCCCATCCGCGACGGCGAGGAGGTGCTCGGCATCATCTTCCTGGCCAACAAGCGCACGCCCGGCGGCTTCACCCAGGAAGACCAGGACCTCCTCACGCTGTTCGCCGCGCACGCCGCGATCGCGCTGACCAACGCCAGGCTCTACGAGCGCGGCCGCGAGCTGGCCATGCTGGAAGAGCGCAACCGGGTGGCCAGAGAGCTGCACGACGCCGTCACGCAGAAGCTGTTCTCGCTGCGACTCAGCGCCCAGGCCGCGGGGGCGATGCTGGAACAGGCCCCCGACAAGGCCGCCGTGGAGCTCGAACGCGTCCAGCGCCTGGCCGGCGAGGCGCTCTCCGAGCTGCGCGCGGTGATCGTGGAGCTGCGCCCGGCCGAGCTCGACCGGCACGGGCTGTCCGAGACGCTGCGCAAGCACGTGCGCCTGCTCGACCGGCTCCACCCGTCCGTGGTCGCGTTCGAGTGCGCCGAGCTGCCGCCGCTGGACTCGGCGGTCGAGGTGGCGGTGCTGCGGGTGGCCCAGGAGGCGCTGCACAACGCGCTCAGGCACTCCGGGGCCACGCACGTCCTCGTGCGCCTGTCGTACGAGGACGGCAAGCTGGTGTTGATCGTGCGCGACGACGGCAGCGGTTTCGAGCAGGCGGAGTCGCGCGGGCTCGGGCTGGTGTCGATGCGTGACAGGGCCGAGTCGGTCGGCGGGGTGATGACCGTCGAGTCGTCCCCCGGCCGGGGGACGACGGTACGCGTGGAGGTGGGCGTGTGATCCGGGTGCTGATCGCCGACGATCATCCGGTGGTGCGGCAGGGGCTGCGGACATTCCTCGACCTGCAGGATGACATCACGGTCGTCGGCGAGGCGGGCGACGGGGCGCAGGCCGTCGAGCTGGTCGAGCAACTGGGCCCCGACGTGCTGCTGCTCGACCTGAAGATGCCGGTGCTCGACGGACACGGCGCGCTGGAGCGCCTGGCCGGCTCGAAGACCAGAGTGGTGGTGCTGACGTCGGTGAGCGACCGCGGTGACGTCGGCCCGGCGATGCGCGCGGGCGCGGCCGGGTTCCTCTACAAGGACGTCGATCCGAATGCGCTCGTCCAGGCGGTACGCGCGGTGCACGGCGGCCAGGTGCTGCTCGCCCCCGAGGCGGCCGAGGCGATGCTGTCCCGGGCCGCCGACGAGGCCGAGGTGCCGGCGCCGGTCCCGCTGACCGACCGCGAGCGCGAGGTCCTGGCGCTCATCGCGGCCGGCCGGTCCAACAGGGAGATCGCGAGGAGCCTGGCCGTCGCCGAGAAGACGGTCAAGACCCACGTCTCCAACGTGCTGATGAAGCTGGGCGTACAGGACCGCACCCAGGCCGCGCTCTACGCGGTGCGCCACGGCCTGGGCTGATGGTCAGGTGTCCTTCTTCTTGTTCGTCTCGACGCGGCTGGACGGCGGGTTGAACTCCTTGACCGGGGGCGGCGGAGTGTAGCCACGCGTCGGCCGGCCCGGCCGCGGCGGGGAGACGATCGTCGTCTTCACCTTCTTGAGCCAGTGGTAGCCCTTGACGCCGAGACGCTCGAACTCCTCCTCGCTCAAGTTCTCCATGCCTTGGTCGACGTCGAAGGACATCACGCCGAGGCGGGCCGTGGCGGCGCCCGTGGTGCCCTTCTTCAGCGTCACCTGGAAGTTGAGCCAGTCGGTCTCGCCCTTCTCCAGACGCAGCGGGCTCCAGCACCAGAACCAGCGGTCCTCCCAGGTGCACTTCGTGCCCTTGGGGCCGCCCCAGCGCAGGGTCGGCACGACGCCCTTCGGCACCTCGCCGCCTATCCAGTAGTAGTCGGCGTAGTGCGGGCCCAGGTTCTTGGCCTTGACGTAGTATGTGATCTTGCCACCGCGCTTGGTGCGCTTGGTGTGCTTGACTGAGACCTCGAAACTCGAGTACGGCGCCAGCCGTGCGGTGGCGGCGGGCGCCACGGTTGTGGCGGTTGTGGCGGCGGTGGCCTGGCCCGGCGCGGCCAGGGCGCCGACGGCCAGTCCGCCGGCTAAGAACACGCTGAAGCTTCTACGCATGTACGGCTCCCCCTACGGTGCTGGAAATCCCCGATCATCTCCACGATTATTGCGAAGGGCAACTTTTTCGCAATGAGTGATGATCTTTCGTGACCTGGGATGGCTTGCGGGGGTTTGCGCTGGCCTATCACGCTTGTGATCGGGGGTCTAGCACAAGGGGGAGGACCAGGTGCCGGAAACGCACCCCTTACAGCCGGGTGATCCGCAGTCGCTGGGCAACTATCGGTTGCTCGGCCGCCTGGGCAAAGGGGCGCAGGGGATCGTCTTCAAGGGGGAGGCGCCCGACGGGCGGCTCGTGGCGATCAAGCTGCTGAACACCCGCCTCGACAAACCGGGCCTGGACGGCGAGCGGTTCATGCGCGAGGTGGCGGCGGCGCGCCGGGTCGCTCAGTTCTGCACCGCGCAGGTGCTCGGCGCGAACATGGACGGCGAGCAGGCCTACATCGTCAGCGAGCTGGTCGACGGCGTGTCGCTCCAGGTCGTGGTGCAGCGGGAGGGGCCGCGTACGGGCGGGGCGCTCTACCGCCTGGCCGTCGGCACGGTCACCGCGCTGGCCGCCATCCACCGGGCGGGCATCGTGCATCGGGACTTCAAACCGAGCAACGTGCTGATCGGCAGCGACGGGCCGCGGGTGATCGACTTCGGCATCGCCAGGGCGCTGGACTCGGCGATGACGATCAGCAGCGGGGTGGTGGGGACGCCGGCGTACATGTCGCCTGAGCAGATCTCCGCCGAACGGGTCGGGCCCGCCAGCGACATGTTCAGCTGGGCCCTGACCATGGTGTTCGCCGCCACCGGGCGGCCCGCGTTCGGGCAGGACAGCCTGCCGGCGGTCATCTACCGGGTGATGAACGAGGAGCCGGACCTGTCGGCGCTGCCCGACGATCTGCGGCCGATCGTGCAGTCGTGCCTGAACAAGCGCGCCGAGGAGCGGCCCACGGCGGCCGACGTGCTGTTCGCGCTGCTGGAGAACCAGGGGGCGGCGCCTCGGCTCGACGACGAGGTCGCCCTCACCACCGGCTCCCAACTGGCCGCCGAGCAACCCCCCTCACCCACGCCCGGCCTTTCGGCCGCTTCCGGCCCTCCGGCCTCCGGCTGGGCCAGCCCCGGAGGGTCACCGGCGGCCGCCGTGCCCTCGGGCTCGCCTGCCGAGAGATCGTCGGGCACTGGAGCGCATGCGGCCGGACCGCAGGGCTCCGGTCCCCAGGCCGCTGGGCCGCAGGTGTCCGGACCGCAGGTGTCGGGACAGCACGCCGCTGGCCCGTATGGCGCTGGCCCGCGCGATTCCGGGCCACATGCGTCCCGGCCGCACGCGTCGGGGCCGCATGGCGTCGGGCCGCACGGCTCCGGGGGGCAGGCTGCCGGGGGCGGCGGAGTGGCGTCGGGAGTCGGGTGGGCGCCTCCGGGGGTGCAGCAGCCGGTCGGCGGGGCCGGGTGGGTCAGCCCCGAAGGGCCTGCGCCGGCGGGACATGCGGCGTCCGGCTGGGCCAATCCGTCGGGTGACGCCTATGCGGGCCCGCCGGCGCCTCCCGCCAACGCCGGGTACCCGGCCGGCGGACCCCGGGCGTCGTCGCAGCAGCCGCCAGCACCGTACACACCGTTGTCCCCGCAGGCGGCGGCGCCGTTCACGCCGGCGGCGCAGCAGGTGCCGGGGGCGCAGCAGCAGGAGCCGGCCTCTGGTCGGTCGGCCGGGTCGTTCGTGCCGCCGCAACCCCCGCCGGGCGGGCAATACCGGCCGCCCTATCCCATGAACGCGGCGCCGAATCCACACGCGCCGGGCCAAGGGCAGGACGGTCCCCGGCGGTCGAAGAAGGGCGAGCCGCCCCGGGGCGACAACGACGCCTTCTTCGAGAACGTCGAGGCCGGGGAGCGGTCCGACACGGCCAAGGCCAGGCGGCGACGGGCGGCCATGGTGGCGGGCGCGCTCGCCGTGGCGCTGGTCCTGGCCGGCGGCGTGCTGTACTTCAGCCCGAAGATGTTCGGAAGCACCTCGGACCCGGGCGGGAAGACCCTCACCCAGGCGACCACGTCGTTCACCCCCACCCCGCCCCCCACGCCGACGATCACGTCCACACCCACGCCCACGGTGGTCACCACGACGCCCGCCCCCGCCCAGACCGAGCAGCAGACGACGGTCCCGGTGGTGGGCAAGCAGGACGGCAAGTCACTCAAGGGCCACACCAAGGGAGTCCAGACGTTCTCCGCCGTGTCCGTCGGCGACGAGACGACCTGGCTGGTCACCGGCGGCCAGGACGGCCGCGTACGCCTGTGGGACCTGGCCGAGCACAAGTCCCTGGCCACCATGAAGGGCCACAGCCAGGAGGTGTACGCCGTCGCCGGCGCGATGATGGGCAAGACCCCCGTGGCCGTCTCCGGTGGCTACGACGGCAGCGTCCGCCTGTGGAACCTCAAGACCCGCAAGGGCAAGATCCTCGGCTGGCACGGCCAGTCCGTCTTCGCAGCCGCCGTGACCAAGGTCAAGGGCAAGTGGGTGGCGGTCACCGGCGACGCCGACGGCTATCTGCGCTTCTGGGACCTCGACAAACGCAAGGCCATGGGCAAGAGCATCAGGGCCCACCGCAAGCCGGTCAACTGGCTCAGCGCCACGCACATCGGCGACCGCGCGATCGCGATCTCGGCCAGTGGGGACGAGTCCCTGCGCATGTGGGACATGTCCAAGCGCAAGGCGTACGGGAAGGCGTACAAGGGCCACTCGAAGGGCGTGTACGCGGTCACGGTCGGCAAGGTCGGCGGGAAGACGGTCGTGGCCTCGGGCGGCAAGGACGGAAAAATCCGGATCTGGGATCCGAAGAACGGCAAGACCCTCGGCACCATGTCCGGCCACAAGAAGAACATCTACGCGCTGTCTTTCGGCACCATGGGTGATCGCACGGTACTGCTGTCCGGCAGCACCGACGGCACGATCAGGCTGTGGGATCCCGACACCCGCAAGGCGCTCGGCAAGCCGGTGAAGGCACACAAGAGCGGCGTGTACGCCGTCGGCATCGTCTCCGTCGGCGACCGCGTCGCCGTCGTCTCGGCGGGCGAGGACAAGCTGGTCAGGATGTGGAAGGCCGAGGACGCGGCTAGTGGTTCCTGAG
Source organism: Nonomuraea sp. SYSU D8015 (assembly GCF_008065375.1). Lineage (GTDB taxonomy): Bacteria > Actinomycetota > Actinomycetes > Streptosporangiales > Streptosporangiaceae > Nonomuraea. The sequence continues at coordinate 305,547 of NZ_VJYI01000002.1, read as the reverse complement.
CGGCTCGAAGATCGCGTGGTGGGCGGCCACGAGCGCGCGCCGCACCGCGCGGTCGAGCTCGCGCAGAGCGGCGCCGCGGGCGGCGATCTGCCCGGACGTGAGACCCCGGTCGTCGGCCAGGTGCAGCACCGCGGCCAGCCGCGTGGCCAGCGTGGAGACGCGGTGCGCGCGCGGGGGATAGCCCGGCGCCAGCTCACCGCCCCGGCCTCCCAGCTCGGGACGGTCCTGTGCGGGGCCCTCGACCGAGGTCAACGCCTCGGTGGCCGAGCGTATGGCGTCGGAAAGGTCTCGTTCGGCCTCGGCGAGCGACGGCAGGTCGTGGCGTACCGGCCCGGACTCGTGCACCTCCAGGCGTACCCCGGCATAGGACGACCCGCGGTGGTCCGGCACCGGCACCAGCCCGAGGTTGCCGTCGTCGAGCACCGCGATCACGGCCTGACCGGCGTCGATCGCGGCCGAGTTGAACGACGCGGGGCCCGACAGCCCGAGGGGGTCGCCGGGCGCCGGCAGGGCGAGACGCAGTTCGCGCAGCCCGCCGACACGCAGGTTTGCGAGGTATTTACGGAGCGGAACCTCACCTGCGACGGCGGGCCCGCCGACGACTTCCACGTGGTCAGCCGCCTCGTCGAGGCCGACATGGCCGGCGAGCCACGCGTTGCCCCAGGCGACCAGGGCGGGACAGACAGGCGATTCAGGGCGCACCGATCCACGATAAGCGCTCGCCCTGCAATAGGTTTGTCCCGAGGGTGACTCCAAAAGGAGGTTCGGGGATGGGTGGTCAGGTGCTGCGGCTCCAGGACGTCGCCGTCAGGCGCGACGGAGCGGCCCTGCTGCGCGGCATCGACTGGACGGTCAGCGAGGACGAGCGGTGGGTCGTCATCGGTCCCAACGGTGCGGGCAAGACCACGTTGCTGCAGGTCGCGGCCACGTTGCTCTATCCGAGTGAGGGTCTGATCGAGGTGCTCGGCGAGCGGTTGGGCCAGGCGGACGTCTTCGATCTGCGGCCGCGCATCGGGCTGGCGAGCGCCGCGCTGGCCGAGCGCATCCCGCCCGAGGAGAAGGTCATCGACCTCGTGCTGACGGCCTCCTACGGGATCATGGGCCGCTGGACCGAGGAATACGACTCCAACGACGTGACCAGGGCCGTCGAGCTGATCGACATGATGGGGGCGGCCCACCTGATCAGGCGGCGGTTCGGCACCCTGTCCGAGGGCGAGCGCAAGCGGGTGCAGATCGCCCGCGCCCTCATGCCCGACCCCGAACTGCTCCTGCTCGACGAGCCCGCGGCCGGGCTCGACCTCGGCGGTCGCGAAGACCTGGTGCGCCGTCTGTCCCTGCTGGCCGGCGACTACCGCTCACCGACGCTGGTGCTGGTGACGCACCACGTGGAGGAGGTGCCGGCCGGGTTCACGCACGGGCTGCTGATGCGGCACGGCTCCGTGGTGGCCCAGGGGCCGCTGGAGCACGTCATGACGCCCGACAACCTGTCCCAGACGTTCGGGGTGCCGCTGTCGCTGGAGCGCAGCGCGGAGGGCCGCTGGTACGCCCGCGCATACTGATCACGTTTTATACGCATAAAGGCCCCACAAAGCCGAAACGAAATAGGATCTACGGAGTCGGTTCCTTCGACTTCGGAGCGTCGCCATGTCCGTCGAGCAGCTCATCGTCGCCCTCGTCGTGGTCGCGGCGGTGGGCTTCGGGATGGTCCGTACCATCCGCATCATCCCGCAGGCCACGGCGGCCATCGTGGAGCGGCTCGGGCGCTACCACCGGACGCTGACACCGGGGCTGAACCTGGTGGTGCCCTTCATCGACCGCATCAAGGACATGATCGACCTGCGCGAGCAGGTGGTGTCGTTCCCGCCGCAGCCGGTGATCACCTCCGACAACCTGGTGGTCTCCATCGACACCGTGATCTACTTCCAGGTCACGAATCCGAAGGCGGCCACGTACGAGATCGCCAACTTCCTCGTCGCCGTCGAGCAGCTCACGGTCACGACCCTGCGCAACGTGGTCGGCGGCATGGACCTGGAGCGCACGCTGACCTCACGCGAGGAGATCAACACCGCGTTGCGCGGCGAGCTCGACGAGGCGACCGGCAAGTGGGGCATCCGGGTCAACCGGGTCGAGCTGAAGGCCATCGACCCGCCCGCCTCCATCCAGGACTCGATGGAGAAGCAGATGCGCGCCGACCGCGACAAGCGCGCTGCCGTGCTGGCCGCCGAAGGGCAGCGGCAGGCGGCGATCCTGGCGGCGGAGGGCGAGAAGCAGGCGTCGGTGCTGCGGGCGCGCGGCGAGGCCGAGGCGGCCGTGCTGCGGGCGCAGGCGGAGGCGGAGGCCCAGGCCATGCGGGCCAAGGGGCAGGCGGACGCGATCGGGATGGTGTTCAAGGCCATCCACGAGGGGAAGCCGGACCAGCAGTTGCTCGCGTACCAGTACCTGCAGACCCTTCCGGAGATCGCGAGGGGGGAGTCGAACAAGATCTGGATCGTGCCGTCGGAGATGGGCAAGGTCCTGGAGGGACTGGGCGGCCTCTTCTCGCCCCCCAAGGGTCCGGACACCCCCTGACAACCCGCTGACGATCTCCCGTTACGGTGGGCCGCGTGCAGCGGGCCGCCGCAGGCAGCGGGTACGCGCCTACGGTGGGCCGCGCGCGGCGCGGCCGGCGCAGGCTGCGCCCATGCCTGAGTCGGGGAGGGTTCGTGACGGGGTGGGAACTGGTCGTGGTGTGCGCGGCCGGGGTGCTGGCGGGCGCCATCAACGCGGTCGTCGGGTCCGGGTCGCTGATCACGTTCCCGGCTCTGGTGGCCGTCGGCGTCGACCCCATCACGGCGAACGTCTCCAACACCGTCGGCCTCGTCCCCGGCTCGTTCACCGGTGCGTACGGCTACCGCGCCGAACTCCTGGGCCAGCGTGCCCGCCTGCTGCGCCTGGGCGCGGCCTCGGCGGCCGGGGCGTTGATCGGCGGGATCCTGCTGCTGTTCCTGGACCCCGACGTCTTCGAGTACGTCGTGGTCGCACTGATCGCCCTGGCCTGCGTGCTGGTCCTGGCGCAGCCGACGCTCAACCGCCGGCTGGCCGAGCGGCGCCAGCACACGCATCCGCACGGGGGCGCGGCGCTGTGGCTGGGCGTGCTGGCCGCGGGCGTCTACGGCGGCTACTTCGGCGCGGCCCAGGGCGTGCTGCTGATCGGCCTGCTCGGCAGCTTCCTCGACGACCACCTCCAGCGGGTGAACGCCGCGAAGAACGTCCTCGCGCTGGTCGTCAACGCCGTGGCGGCCGTGCTGTTCGTGATCGTCGCGGACGTGGACTGGCAGGCCGTGCTCGCGGTGGCCCTGGGCGCGGTGGCGGGCGGCTACCTCGGCGCCACGCTGGGGCGGCGGATCCCGTCTTCCGTGCTGCGGGGGATCATCGTGGCCGTGGGGGTCACCGCAATTATCGTACTGGTGTACGGATAGCGGTAATGGGTATAACCCGGACATGAAGGGTGACCGGGTGGAAATCGTCATCGACGCGGGCGGCACCCCGCGTACTTATGAGATCAGGGCCACCCGCGCCGGCCGGCGGGTCGAGGTGGCCACGCGCCGGGGGCTCGTCGAGGTGAGCGAGGTCACCCGCAGCGGCACCCCCGTACGCACGGCCCGGTTCATGTCCAGCCGCATCCTGGCACTTGTCGAGCACCCGGCCGACGAGGTCACCTGAAGTCCGACACGTGGTCCTCCGCCCACTGGCGGAACGTCAGCGCGGGCCTGCCGAGCAGCCTCTCCACGGTGCCGGTGACGGGCTCGGGAACGGTCACCAACCCCTCCCACGCCCGCAGCGCGTCCTCCACGAACGCCGGGTCGCCCCAGGCTGCCATGAGCTGCTCGCGGGCCTCGTCCGGCGCCTGGTCCTCCCACCGCACCTCGCGCCCCGTCACCTCGCCGATCACGCGCACCTGCTCGGCCTGGGTCAGCTGCTCAGGGCCGGTGAGGACGTACGTGGCCCCGCTGTGTCCGCCCGAGGTCAGCACGTGCACGGCCACCGCCGCGATGTCCTTCTCGTGGATCAGCGACCTGGACGCCTGCCCGTACGGCCAGCGCACGACCCCCTGCCGGATCTGCCCGGCCCACCCCAAGGTGTTGACCGCGAAACCGCCGGGCCGCAGGAACGTCCAGGCCGTCCCCGAATGCCGGATCAGCCGCTCGATCTCGTGGTAGTGCGTCACCGGCTCGTCGGGGACGTTGGCCGACAGGTACACGACGCGCCGCGCGTGCTTGGCGATCGCCTCCACGACCTCGGCCGCGCCGTCCGCCGTGAAACCCGGCCAGAGCAGGAACACGCTCTCGACGTCCTCCAGCGCCGGGTGCAGCGTCTCCGGCACGGTGAGGTCGCCTTGCGCCATCTCCACCGGCAGCCGCGCCCGCCCGGGGTCCCTGACGAGCGCACGTACCGCCAGTCCGGCGTCCGCGAGCTGGGAAACCACATGCCTGCCCACATTCCCGGTCGCGCCGGTCACCAGAATCTTTCCCATGGAAAGGACGGTAGGACCTCAACCAAACTTCAGGTCAAGCCGGGCCGGACCTGGATCGTGCCGTCCCGCCGGATCCGCGTCTCGAACGTGGGCGCGGGAGCGGTCGCGGGCCCGTGCCGCACGGAGCCGTCCGCGAGCCGGAACGTGCTCCCGTGCCACGGGCAGACCACGCACGCCTCGCCGTCGCTCATGACCAGCCGGCCCTGGTGCAGCGGCCCGGCCAGGTGCGGGCAGTGGTCGGCGAGCACGGTCACGCCGTCGCCCTGGCGCAGCACGAAGAGCTGGATGTAGCCGAGCCGCCGCGCCACCGGCCGGCCGTCCGGCAGATCCCTGATGGGGCACAGGTCGTGCCAGCCCAGCGGCACCAGGTGGGTGACCTGCGGGGCGTGGTTGGCCCCCGCCGCCTGCCGGTACGCCATGTGGCCGCCCAGATAGGCGCCGAGCATGCCGATGCCCAGCCCGGTGAAGGACAATATCTTCCCGGTGCGCTCCTGGCCGCGCAGGCGGGCCGCCAGCGACGCGGAGAACAGGCTGAACGCGGTCAGGTTCGACAGCATGTGGACGAAACCCACCCGCTGCTGCTCGCGGTGGAGAGAGGACCAGTCCGTCAGCCCGGCGGCCACGGTGGGCAGCGCGTTGGCGACGCCCGTGGCCAGCAGCAGCCGCGCGGCCCGCGCGTCGGCGCCCGCCAGGTCCAGCACGGCCGTCGACATCCAGCAGCCCAGGCTGACCGAGGCCAGCGGCGGGTGCAGCGGCTCGCCCAGGGGCACGCCGTGCAGCAGGTCGCGTAGTCGGCCGGGAGGAATGCGCCGGCGTACGGCTTTGGCCAGCACTCTGACGGGCTTGTCCATGGCCTTCGACTTCTCGAGCCGATCGGCTAGGGCAACCGGCCCGGCGAAACCCCGCAATTGCCGACGTCTCGCTCGTACTGACTCTTTCACGACAGTCCCCTACCCCGGCCGCGAGGGGATCACTCGGACAGGTGCCCTCTGGCCACGGAGAGTTCAACCAGTTCCAGGGCGTACGCGCCGAGCGAGGGGGAGCCCTCCTCGATCATCCGCACCTTCTCCCTCACCTGCGAGGCCTTGACCTTGAACAGCGGCCACGTGCCGCCTTCGGTGTGGTGGTTGGCCAGGATCGGGGCGAAGCGGTCGAGCGCCTTGGCGAACTTGGCCTCCGGTGTACTCCGGGCCTCGAACTCGTCCCAGAGCTCCCGCACCCACGCAGCCTGCTCCTCCGGCAACAGGCCGAAGATGCGCTCGGCGGCCGCCCGCTCGGCCTCGGGCTGCGCGGCCACCTCCACCGGGTCGTAGACGAACGCGTCACCGGCGTCGATCTCCACCAGATCGTGCACCAGCAACATGGCCACCACCCGTTGGAGGTCGGTCCCCGGCGGGGCATGCTCGCCGAGGACCATCGCCAGCATGCCCACGTACCAGGAGTGCTCCGCGGAGTTCTCCCGCCGCGAACCGTCGATGAGATGGTTGCGGCGGATGATCCGCTTCAACTTGTCGATTTCGATGGCGAAGGAGATCTGGGCGGTCAGGCGGTCCTCTTCTGGCGCGATAGTCACGCGCGACACCCTAATGTGCGTTGATCACCCCGGTTGGTGAAATACTGACCGGAACTCCGTTGAACACTGCGTTACCAGATGGAACGTCGATGGCTGACTCGTCGGTGAGCGCGTTCACGCTGACCCCGGCGTGCTCGGCGGCCACGCTCTGCGCGCTGCCCGCGTGACCCCAGCCGTGCGGCAGGCTGACCACGCCGGGCATGATGGTGTCGGTGGGCTCCAGCGGCACCGTGACCTGGCCTTTCGCCGAGCGCACCACGGCCTCCCCGTCCAGCCCCAGCCTGGCGACGTCTGCCGGGTTGATCTGCAGCGTGCAGGTGTTGCTGCCGCCGACCAGCGTGCCCACGTTGTGCAGCCAGCTGTTGTTGGAGCGCAGGTGGCGCCGTCCGATCAGGACGATCTCCGGCGGCTCCTCGTCCAGCTTGCTCCGCAGCCGCTCCACGTCCTCGATGAGCTGCGGCGGCGCCAGCTCGATCAGCCCGGAGGCGGTCTTGAGCACCTCGTCCAGGCGGGGCTCCAGCGGGCCGAGGTCCAGGCCGTGCGGGTTGTCGAGCAGCTTGCGCAGCGACAGGTCGCCCTTGCCGGTCCACTCGCCGTACGGGCCGAGCCGGAGCATGAGGTCGAGCCTGCGCTCGCCGCCGGTCTCGCCCTCCAGCGCGTCGCGCAGCTCGGCGACGTCGCGGCCCTCGACGCCGGAGCCCGGCGTCTGCGTGGCCTTGCGCAGCATCTCGTCGATGACGAACGCGTCCAGGTCACCTTCGAGCCCCGAGGCGATCATGGCCAGCCTGGCGAGGATCTGGGCCTCGGACGGCTGCCCGTCCAGCGGCAGCAGCGGCGGTGAATACCGCGTGTAGTTGCGTACGGCGAATCCGAGCAGCGCGAAGTCATAGTGCCCCGACTGCAGCACCCGCGGCGGTGGCAGGATCACGTTGGCGTGCTTGGTGGTCTCGTTCAGGTACGGGTCCACGCTCACCATGAAGTCGAGCCGCTGGAAGGCCGCATCGAGCCTGTCCCCGTGGGGCGCTGACAGGACGGGGTTGCCCGCGATCGTGATCAGGAACGTGACCTGCCCCTCGCCCGGCGTCTCGATCTCGTCGGCGAGCGTGGCCACCGGCAGCTCGCCGTTCGCCTCGGGCAGGCCCCGGACCCGGCTCCTCCACCGCCCCACCTGGTAGGGCCGGCGGCGCGCCCCGAACTCCGTCGCGGGCTTGGGGAACATGGCGCCGCCCGGCCGGTCGAGGTTGCCGGTGAGCACGTTGAGCACGTCCACCAGCCACTGGGCCAGCGTGCCGAACTCGGCCGTGCACGTGCCGATCCTGGCGTACACGGCGGCCGTACGCGCCGCCGCGAGCTCCCTCGCCAGCCGCACGATCACGTCGGCGGGCACCCCGGTGCGGCGGGCGACGGACTCCGGCGGGAAGTGCTTGGCCGCCTCCCGCACCTCCGCCAGCCCGTTGACCTCCTGGGCAGGCGTGATGAGATCCTCGGCGAACAGCGTGTGGACCATGCCGAACAGCAGGTACGCGTCGGTCCCCGGGCGGACGAACACGTGCTCGTCGGCCAGCGCGGCGGTCCGCGTGCGGCGCGGGTCGACCACGACGAGCCGCCCGCCGCGCCTGCGCAGGGCCTTCAGCCGGCCGGGGAAGTCGGGCGCGGTGCACAGCGAGCCGTTGGACTCCAGCGGGTTGGCGCCCAGCATGAGCAGGTAGTCGGTGCGGTCGAGATCGGGGACCGGGATGGCCAGCGGGTGCCCGAACATCAGGCCGCTGGCCACGTGTTTGGGCATCTGGTCGGCGGTGCTGGCGGAGAACACGTTGCGGGTGCCGAGGGCCTTGATGAGCGGGGCGCCGTAGAGAGCCCCCGCCATGCTGTGCGCGTTGGGGTTGCCGAGGTAGACGGCGATCGACTGGCGGTCGGTCACCCGGTCGAGGCCCGCCTTCACGGCGGCGAACGCCTCGTCCCAGCCGACCTCGCGCCACAGGTCGCCCTCCCGGACGAGCGGCTTGCGCAGCCGGTCGGGGTCCTCGTCCAGCCGGCCGAGGCTGGCTCCCTTCGGGCAGATGAACCCCTTGCTGAACGGATCGTCCTTGTCGCCGCGGACGCTGGTCACGTGCCCGCCCTCGTCGAGGGTGAGCGTCAGGCCGCAGACGGCCTCGCAGAGCGGACAAGTCCGGTGGACGGTCGACGTCATCACGCCTCCTGAGTTCGCCAGCTGAACTCATCTTGGCCCGTACCCGGCGCATGCGGAAGCCCCGGAGCCCCCGCGGTCTCCGGGGCTTGCCCCTGGGATCAGGCCCCATTCCCTTCCCAGGGTCTTAGCCGACCTGCGGCACCATGACCGGGGTGCGCAGATCAGGCGGCTCCTCGAGGTCGGGCCGGAGCGAGACCCAGGCGTGCCGGCCATAGAGCCGGTCCAGCCCCGGTGAGGCGGCGCCCGGGACCTCGTCACGCCGGACGATCTCCACGATCAGCAGGTGCGCCCGCGTGCGGTGCCGGTAGACGTTCACGCTCCTGGCCCAGCAGGCGGCCGCGATCTCCTCGCTGTACGCCTCGAACTCCTCGGCGCAGATCCCGGCCCGCGTCAGGATCAGCGCCTTCTCGCCGGTCGTCGTCGGCGTGATCCACAGAACCAGGGGGATCCGCCCTGCCCTGGTGTGCATCGTCGTCTCCAGGCAGACCCGCTGCAGGCGGTGCCTGGACACCACGCACCAGAAGTGGGCGGTGATCCAGTTTCGCCCCGTCCTGGTGACGGCCGGCACCGAGATCGCGCTCGTCAGCAGCACGAAGGGCACCCACTGGCCCTCCCGCGTCGCGCCCAGCACGGTCAGCGTGAACAGCGCAAGCGCGGCGAGCATCAGCAACTCGGTGCGGATGCGCCAGAGCCGGACGAGCGGCCCGCCGCCCCGGGCGGCGGGCAGGTCCTCGTTGGCCGGGTAGATCTGGTTGCGCGGGTTCCTCGGCACCTCACGTCACCTCCTCGTGCACCCGGCGGGGCAGGCGGAGCTGGTCGAAGCGTGGATCCCGGTAGCGACGGGCGCCGAATCCCGTCTTGGTCACGGTCCACCCGATGCGGTATGCGAATTCGTCGGGCTCCATGCAGATTTCGCGATCGGCCCATGCGATGAGTTCCCGGATCCGGGACTTGATTCGGCTGAGTCCCTTGGTACCTTGTGAGTACATAGAAGACCCCTTTCGCGGCATTTCTAGAGGTGGCTTCTTTGCCGGTCCGACGGCTGATGACCGGTTCCGTCGCTGGGTGGCAGCCCATATGCGGGGAACTGGTCATCGGCGTCGGCCGGCACTTTTTGTGCTCGGCTGAGCCCACATGCGCTCGATTCCGTAGCGCTGCACTCGTCAGGCGATTTCGCGATCCTTCCGGCAGGCGCCCTCCCTGGGGTTGAGATTCGATTCCGGGACGGCGACGTTGCCGGCGTGACGGCCCGCGTGCGGGCACGCGATCATGAGCGGGAAGCCCGGTGCGTGCGGCGATGTCGTCATGCCCGGCCTCCTCACACTCGAGAAACCTCCGTCTACCCGATCGTCCCCCCAGGTGCGCCCTGCTGCAATACCTTGAGCAAGGAAGATTTGAATTTCTTCGCATCTTGCCTCTGGACTTGCCATGCAACTTGCACGAGAAGTGTCGGATCCGCCTAGATGGGGGAGCTAGCTGGAAGAGCTCCTCTACCTGGGGGAGCTTCGCGGAACTCGTCTTGCTCCTACGCTCTACCCGTGAAAGCCTTCTGGCAAGGCCAATCGGCACGACTCGTGCAACTTGCAGTGTAAGATTGGGCGAACGGCCCCGAAAGTCGGGCCCCAAACCATTCCTTCCGGCTACACCTTCCTTCCCGACAAGGAGAGTGGACGGTGCCATCGCAGCAGGGCAGCCCCACGGTGCGCAGGCTCCGGCTCGGCCAGGAGCTGCGCTTGCTGCGCGAGCGGCGAAAGCTCACCGGGGCGAGGGCGGCCAAAGAGCTCGGCTGGTCCCCGAGCAAGGTCAGCCGCATCGAGGCCGCCAGGACCATGCCCAGCACAGACGACATCAAGGCGCTGGTGAAGCTCTATCGCGTCGATGGAGACAAACTTGACGAACTCATCGGCCTGTTGCGGGATGCGGAGCAGCGGGGGTGGTGGGAGGATTACGAAGACTCTCTGCCCGAGGAGTACACAAGATTCCTGGGGCTGGAGGCGGAGGCGATCTCTCAGCGATCGTGGGAACCCCAGATCGTGCCCGGCCTCCTGCAAACCGAGGACTACGCGCGGGAGGTCATCCTGGCCTCCCGGGGCATCGCGCGCATCACGCACAGCGGTGTCCGCAGCCGCGTCGAGGCCCGCCTCGATCGGCAGCAGCGTGTTCTGCACCGGCCGGATCCCTGCCGGCTCACGGTCGTGCTCGACGAGTCGGCGCTGATGCGCCGCTTCGGCGAGCCTTCGGTGATGCGTGAACAGATGGAGCATCTCCTGGAGATATCCATGCTGCCGCATGTCGGTGTGCACGTCCTGACCATGGACTCCCTTCATCCGGTGAACACCGGTACCTTTATTCACCTGCAGTTTGCGGCATTTGACGATGTTGTGTACCTAGAGCAGCTGTATACTGCCAGCTTCGTCGAAGACCTCGCACGAGTGGCTGGATACGAAACCGCCTTCGACCACATCAAGGCGGAGGCATTGGACGAGGACGAGTCCCGAGTCCTCATTCAGCGCAAGGCCATGCTCTGGCGGCGTTAGAGACGACCACCTCAACAAGGGGCAACGGAGCCCCTTTAGCTATTTGGGGAGAAAATGCACAACCACCCTTCGAAGGCGGCTTGGCGGAAGAGCACCTTCTGCAATGGCGCAGATGCCTGTGTCGAGGTCGCCCCCCTCTCCGACGGAAACGTCGCGCTGCGTGACAGCAAGGAGCAGGACGGTCCCGTTCTGGTGTTCACTCCGGCGGAGTGGGCCGCGTTCACCTCCGGCGTACGCGAGGGTGAATTCGACCTGGCGACACTGGCCACGAGCGCCTGATAAAGAAACGGCCCGGCGACGTTGATGACGGCAACATCGCAGGGCCGCTCCCCGCAAGGCCCGCACGGGCCTCGGCTTGAACACCGCACCTATCATGGCACAGCATCCCCTCGGATGATCAACCGGCCACGCGGCGTCGACCGCTGCCCACGCCGCCGCGATTTTCCGGTGTGATAAGAGGCCTTACCGGAGCCGTTTCAAGGCTGACGGCGAAAAGCGGCGAGCTCCGGAAGAATTCCGCTGGAACACGCGCGCGGCGCGTCCTTTTTCAGGACGCGCCGTTTTTTCGTGCCGACCGTGGGGTTTCAGGCGGATGAGGGCACGCGCCGGCGGACGAGGAAGATCGAGCTCAGGCCGGCGAGCACGGCCAGGCCCGCCATGGCGAACGCCGCGCCGAGGGGCGCGGACACCGTGGAGTGGCCCTGGCTGAGCGTGATGAACAACGTTCCCACCGTGGCGACCCCGATCACCTGGCCGAGCTGCATCACGGTGAGCAGCGCGCCGCTGGCGTCCGCCGCGTACGCGCCGTCCACCTGCTCGGTCGCCATGTTGGTCACGGCGACCTGCACGCCGAGCCCGGCGCCGATGAGCATGCTCATGATCGCGTACGCCACCCCGCCGTCGGCGAAGAACCCGAGACCGAGGTACGCGGGCGCGGCCACCACGTAGCCGAACGGCACCAGCGGACGCTGCAACTGGACCGGCAGTCGCGGCCAGAAGAGCCCGACCAGGCCGAAGGCCAGCGCGCACGGCACCAGCATCATGCCGGAGGCCAGCGGCGACAGGTGCAGCTCGCTCTGCAGGTGCAGGGCGGAGGTGAACAGGTACGCGCCCCAGGTGGCCGGGCCGAAGAGCAGGATCGCCAGCCCCGGCCGCATGCCCGGCGCACGCAGCACCTGCGCGTCCACCAGGGGACGGCCGCCACGCGCGGTCACCCACCGCTCGATGCGGACGAACCCCCCGAACGTCACCACGCTCATTCCCATCGAGATCCAGCCCCACAGCGGCCAGCCGAGATCGCGGCCGAGCACCAGCGGCACCACGAACAGCAGCACCGCCACCGACAGGGTCACCAGGCCCCACGGGTCGAGCCCCGTCCGGCCGCCCCCCTCGTCGGCCGGCAGCACTTTGAACCCGGTCGCCAGCAGCACCGCGCCGATGGGGACCAGCACCAGGAACACGATCCGCCAGCCCGCGCCGAAGCCCAGCAGGATGCCGCCGAGCGCCTGGCCGACCACGATGCCGCCGCTGACCGTCAGCGACCACAGCCCGATCGCCCGGCCCCTCGCCGCACCCTGGTAGTTGCGCTGGATCAACGTCAGGACCTGCGGCATCATCATCGCCGCGCCGGCGCCCTGGAGCAGGCGGAAAGCCACCAGCCAGCCGGTGGAGGGCGCCAGGCCCGCGGCGAGCGTGGTGGCGGTGAACGCCGCCAGCCCCCACAGGAACGCGTTGCGGTAGCCGAACAGGTCGCCGACCCTGGCCCCAGTGATCAACAGCACGGCGTAGACAATGGTGTATCCGGCGACGATCATCTGCAGGCCGGCGCCTGAGGAGTGCAGGTCGGCCTCGATCGTCGGTGTGGCCACGTTGACGATGTTGACGTTCAGGATGGCCAGGAACTGCCCCACGAGGATGATCGCAAGGAGCAGGCCGCTGGCTTGGGTTCCTCTCTGTGGTTTTGTGTCCACGGAAGGAGTCAAAGCGGCAGTTTGCGTCATGCTGATCAGTTTGCCGCCAGTTCAGTACCAGTAACGAGAGCCCCTTTATACTGGTACTGGTGGTAACTGGATAAGAGTTGCCTGATGCCCGCATAGTGGGGACATGACGGTGGCAGAGGCGAGACGTGCGGATTTGTCGGCGTTCCTGCGTACACGTCGCGAGCGGATCACCCCCGAGATGGTCGATCTGGCGCCCGGGCCGCGCAGGCGCACTCCGGGGTTGCGGCGCGAGGAGGTCGCGCAGCTGGCCGGGGTCGGCGTGACCTGGTACACGTGGCTGGAGCAGGGGCGGCCGATCAACGCCAGCACCCAGGTGCTCGACGCCATCGCGCGCACGCTGCGGCTCGACAGCGCCGAGCGGCAGCACCTCTACCGGCTGGCGGGGCACGTGGAGATGCCCGCCCCCGCGGACTCCGGGCAGGTGACGCCCGAGCTCCAGGGCATACTCGACAGGCTCGGCGACATGCCGGCCGTCGTCTCCAACGGCCGCTGCGACGCCCTGGCCTGGAATGCCGCCTACGCCGCCCTGTTCCCCGAGCTCGTCAACGCGCCCGAGGGGGAGCGCAACTCGCTCTGGGTGACCTGCCTCACTGCCGACCCCACGACGCGGTTGATCAATCGCGATCAGGAGCTGGCGCGGGCGGTCGCCGTCTTCAGGGGTGCCTACAGCCGTCACGCCGACGATCCCTGCTGGCAGGACTTCGTCCGCCGGCTCAGCGCGGAGAGCGCCGAGTTCGCCCGGCTGTGGGCCAGGCAGGACGTGGCCGACCCCGGGCCGAGGGTGAAGGTGTTCGAGCACGTGGAGGTGGGGGAGCTGCGCTTCAGCACGACCAGCCTCACGACCGTGCCCGAGATCCGGGTGATCGTCTACACGCCGATGGACGACGAGACCAGGACTGCGATGAGCAAATTGATGGGGGTTGCCCGCTGATCTGTCCGACATGGCATGCTCGATCCCTAAAAGTCAGGATCCGAGCGGAAGTGGCGGCAGATGAGACTCCCCCGTGCCCTCCCGTTGTTCGCGGTCGTCGCGTCGCTTGCCGCGTGCTCCTCGGCGCCCGAGACGGAGCAGCAGCGCAAGCAGATCGACCAGCAGGCGGCCGTCGTGCCGACGGAGGAGCCCACGCCGGAGCGGCGGCCGTACACGATCTCGTTCGGTGGTGACGTGCACTTCGAGGGGATCCTGCGGCCCCGGCTGTCGAATCCGCGCACGGCGCTCGGGCCGATCGCGAGCGTGCTGCGCAAGTCCGACCTGGCGATGGTGAACCTGGAGACGGCCATCACCACCGGCGGGACGCCGGCGCCGGGCAAGCAGTTCACGTTCAGGGCGCCCGCCACCGCGTTCACCGCGTTGAAGGCCGCCGGGGTGGACGTGGTGTCCATGGCCAACAACCACGGCATGGACTACATGGAGAGCGGGCTGGCCGACTCGCTGGCGGCGATCAAGCGCAGCAAGTATCCCGTGGTGGGGATCGGGAAGAACGCGGCGGAGGCGTACAAGCCGTTCAGGAAGACCGTGAACGGGAACCGGGTGGCGATCATCGGGGCCACGCAGGTGTTGGACGCCGAGTTCATCGCGTCGTGGACGGCCACGGCCGACAAGGGCGGGCTGGCCTCGGCCAAGGAGGAGGCGAGCCTGCTGAGAGCGGTACGGCAGGCGCGCAAGAACTCCGACACCGTGATCGTTCACCTGCACTGGGGCACCGAGATGCAGAAGTGCCCCAACGAGGCGCAGCTCTCGCTCGCCCCCAAGCTGGTCAAGGCGGGCGCCGACGTGATCGTCGGCGGGCACGCGCACATCCTGCTCGGATCCGGATATCTCAAGAACGCCTACGTCAACTACGGGATGGGCAACTTCGTCTTCTACAACTCCAACCCGGCGACCACCGGCAGGACCGGCGTCTTGACCTTGACCATCGAGGGACGGAAGATCTTGAAGGAGCGCTGGACCCCGGCCACCATCCAGGGCGGCGTCCCCGTCCCGATGACCGGGGCGGCCAAGACCCAGGCCGTGGCCGACTGGAAGGCGCTGCGCTCCTGCACCGGGCTCTCCGCCCGGCCCTCAACCGTCCCGTAGGAGGTCGCGATGCGGCGGGTCGAGTCCGGTGACGTGCGGCTGGCGGTCTTCGAGGACGGCGACCCGGCCGCTCCGACGGTCCTGCTGCTGCACGGCTATCCGGACACCCACCGCGTCTGGGACGAGGTGGTGGAGCGGTTGCGCGACCGTTTCCACGTGGTGCGGTACGACGTGCGCGGGGCCGGCGCGTCAACAGAGCCCTCGGACGGGCGCGACTACGGCTTCGACCGGCTGATGGACGATCTGCGTGCCGTGATCGACGCCGTGGGCAAGCCGAAGGTCCACCTCGTCGGGCACGACTGGGGGGCGCTGCAGGGATGGGAGGCGGTGAGCCGGCCCGAGGTCGCGGAACGGGTGGCCTCGTACACCAGCGTCGGCGGTCCTGGGCTGCGGCACGCGGCCCACTTCTTGCGGCACGGCAGGCGGCGCGACGTGGCCGCGCAACTGACCCGATCGTGGTACATCGCCGGATTCCGCATTCCCGTGGTGCCGGAGCTGGTCTGGGGATCGCTCCTGCCCCGTCTCGTCGCCGGCGGGTACGGCGACGGCGTCGGGCCGAGGGACGGGCATCCGGCCGAGACCCTGGTGGAGGACGCGCGCAACGGGCTGTGGCTCTATCGGCGCAACATGGGCGCCGGGCGCGGGGACGGCCTCGATCCGCGGGTCGTCGACGTGCCCGTGCAGCTCGTCGAGCTCACCCGGGACATTTTCGTGACGCGTGCGCTGCTGGCCTCGATCGGGCAGTGGGTGCCGAGGTTCTGGCATCGCAGGGTCGCGGCCGGGCACTACGCGCAACGCAGCCATCCCGACCTCGTGGCCGGGATGATCGCCGAGTTCGCCGCGCACGTCGACGGCGCGGCGCCCACGAGGGAGCTGCGGAGGGCGGGGGTGCGGCGCGGGGCGTTCGGGGGCCGGCTGGCGGTGGTCACCGGGGCGGGGTCGGGGATCGGGCTGGCCACGGCGCGGGCCTTCGCCGCCCACGGGGCCGAGGTGGTCTGCGCGGACATCGACGACAGCGCGGCGGCGCGGGCGGCGGAAGGCATTGCGAAGGACCTTCGCGGTACGGCGTGGGCCGTGCAGGTAGATGTCGCCGATATCGATCAAATGGAGGATTTTTCGCGAAAAATCATCTCTGAATATGGGGTGCCGGACATTGTGGTCAACAATGCCGGGATCGTCGTTGCCGGGCCCATTCTTGATCATACGGTGGACGACTGGCGCAGGACGCTCGACGTCAATCTCTGGGGCGTCATTCACGGGTGCCGGCTCTTCGGCGCCGCCATGGTCGAGCGGGGCCAGGGCGGGCACATCGTCAACGTCGCCTCCCTGGCGGCGTTCGCCCCGTCCCGGGTGCTGCCCGCGTACTCGGTGTCGAAGGCGGCCGTGAAGATGCTCAGCGACTGCCTGAGGGCGGAGTTGGCCGGGCACGGGATCGGCGTCAGCGCCGTCTGTCCGGGCTTCGTGTCCACTCCGCTGGCCGGCCACGCCACGTACGTGGGACGGGACCTCCGGGAGGAGGCCGTGCGTGGGCTGGCCCTGCGCCGTTATCCCCCCGAGCGGGTGGCCGCCCACATTCTGCGGGCCGTGCACCGGAATCAGGCGGTGGTACCGGTCAACCTCGAAGGCAAAATAGGCTATGCACTATCCAGGATTTCGCCCAGGGCGATGCGAGGGCTGGCGCGGCTGAGCCGGGCAACGAGAAATCCATAAATTTGCAAGTAACGATCGCCCGAACGGGAGAAGATGCATACGTGTCTTCGCCGCAAATGGATGACGATTGCGCCCAGCCCCAAGCTCTCAGGCGGCGGCCCGCACAGCGCCGCAGCGCCCGGCGGGTTGAGCGCATGCTCGACGCCTGCGCCGAGCTGCTCGACGAGGCCGGATACGAGGCCCTGTCCACCACCCGCATAGCCGAGCGGGCCGGCGTGGCCATCGGGTCGGTCTACCAGTTCTTTCCCGACAAGCGAGCCATCACCCAGGAGCTCACCCGGCGCAACGTCGAGGAGTTCGTCCGCAGGGTGGACCGCAGGTTCCTCGAGGAGGACTACCGCGGCTGGTGGGAGGCGGTCGACGCGATCATCGACGAGTACGTCGACATGCACCGCACCGTCGCCGGCTTCAAGAGCCTCCACTTCGGCGACGCCGTCGACCTCAACCTGCTCGACTCCGACTCCGACAACAACACGGTGATCGCGGGGCGGCTGCGGGGATTGTTCCTGAAGGAGTTCGGGCTGGCCGACAGCCCGGCGCTCGACCTGGCGGTGCTGGTGGCCGTCGAGGCTGGCGACGCCGTGCTGAAGCTGGCCTTCCGCCGCGACCCCGACGGTGACCCCGAGATCGTCGACGCCGCCAAGCAGCTGATCCGCGGTTTCCTGTCCCGCCAGCTGAGGTCCTGGTCGCCGCCCGCGTAGGGCGCGCTCACCGGCCCCGGAAGTGCGCCCGCGCCGACGGCAGGGCGAGCAGCGCGACGACGAGCACGGAGCCGAGCGTCGTCAGCGCGAGCTTGGCGACGGCCGCGTGGTGCAGCCAGCCCGGCATGACCTGGGTGGTCGAGTCCACCAGGGACACCACGTCGATGCGCGCGAGTGCCGGGTCTCCCGAGCTCTTGAACGCGGACTCGAGCAGAGGGGCGACGAACACCTGGCCGGGGACGATGACGGCGCCGGCGACGAAGAGGATCGGCTGGAAGATCCAGGACAGGGTGCGGCCGAGGCGCTTTCCGTTCAGGTTGAGCAGGGCGAGGCTGGCCAGGATCAGCACGATCGCGACGGCGAAGGGCAGCTCTGACGTGCTGTTGCCGAAGCTGACGCCGTGCTGGTCCAAGAGGGAGGGCGGGAGCCCCTGCCGGGCGACCTCCGCCTCGGCGGCCGCCTGCGCCCGGGCGCCGTGGGCGAGGACGACGTAGGTCCCGAGCACGAACGGGACGGCGGTCAGTAACTGCAGCACCGCGGCGAGCACGACGCTGCGCGGGCGCCGGGTGTGGACGTCGGTTTTCATGGCGCACTCCTTTGCCGGGCAATGACTTGAACTTTGTGCAAGGCGACCGTACGCCGAGACTTGTACTAAGTGCAAGTAGCTTTCGAACTTAGTGCAAGTGCGGTCTATGCTTGGCGCATGCCGCGTGAGACGTTGTCCAGGGAGCAGATCGTCCGTGCCGCCGTCGAGGTCCTGGACGCCGAGGGGGTCGAGGGGCTCAACATGCGCCGCCTCGGTGCCTGGCTGGGCTCCGCCGCCACGGCGGTCTACTGGCACGTCAAGAACAAGGACGACCTCGTCGTCCTTGCCGCCGACGAGGTGTGGGGCGAGATCGAGCTGCCCGACGTCGAGCAGGTGGGCTGGCGGGAGGCGGCCGCCGCCATGGCGCGCAACCTCCACGCGATGGTCATCAGGCATCCGTGGCTGGTGACGGCCATGAGCACCCACCTCATCTACGGCCCAGGCAAGGCCCGCCACGACAACCACCTCATCGGGGTCTACGAGGCGGCGGGCTTCACCGGCAGGCAGGTGGAGTGGGCGATGAACGCGGTCTTCGTCTTCGCCCTCGGTCAGGCCATCGGCGAGGCGTCCGACGCCGCCTGGAGGCGGCGGCTCCGTCGCGCCGGCGGCGATCCGGAGGAACGGGAACGGGCGGCCATCGAGCAGATCGCCGAGATCGCGTCACGGTTCCCGCGGCTGCGGGCCCGCATGGACGCACCCGGCGACGACGGGCCCGGCCAGCGCTTCGAGTTCGGCCTCCAGACCGTGCTCGACGGCCTCGAGGCCCGCCTGGGCGCTCGTTGACGAGGGCGCCTCACTGCTCGCTCTCGGGGGCGTTCCCCGCCTCGTCCAGCGGTCCGGGAGTCCAGGCCGGCACGTCACCGGGCCAGTGCCGCCGGTCGCCGAGCGCGGTGGTGGGCAGCTGCTGGAGCCGCGGCGTGGGCGGCGTGCGGACGCATGGCGCCGGGAACGACACCGGGCGCGCGTCACGCGCCTCGCGGAGATCCAGCCTCGCCTCCAGCGCCCGCAGATTGCGTTCTGCCGCCTCGATGGCCTCCCACCGGGCCGACATGTAGCCTGCCACACCCGGGACGAGAGCGGACAATACGACCGCACAAGCCAGCGCGAAGGTCGTCTGTTTGGACATGCCCATCACAGCCCCTTCCGCTCGCGGGACGCAGAGCGACTGCTATATGCCCTGTGGCGTGCACAAACACGCGTACTGTAATCAGGATTGGACCAGACGTTACCGAATATGGGGTCGACCGGCGATGCGCATTGACCGGGCAAAGCGCCGGTCGGCTCGGTAGTCTCGCGGTGTGGCGCATGTGACCCGTGAGCACCTTGATCGTCTGCTTGAGCAGGCCCTGCTGGCCGACGACCACAGTTCCCTGGCCAGTCGGCTGTACGACGTCGCCCTCGACTACACGTCCGGCGACGTCTCCAGGGCGTCCATCCTGGTCCTCGCCGCCGAGGAGTGGCGAGCGGCAGGCCAGCCCGCGCGCGCGATGGAGTGTTTCCAGCGCGCGGTCGAGGACGGTGGCGAGGCGGGTTTCGACCCGCGTGCCGGCATCGCCGACACGCTCTTCGAGCTCGACAGGCCCGATGAGGCAAGGGAGGTCATCGAGACGATACGCCGTGAGGGAGGGGTCTCCACGGCGACCGCGCACACGATCGCCGAGACGCTGGTCGCGTACGGAGATCTGCAGGGCGGCCTCGACTGGGCCACCCAGGCGGCGCTGGGGTCCGACGAGAGCGATCCCGAGCATGTGGCGGCGCTGCGGACGCGCTACCGCATCAGGGTCGATCTCGGGCTCCCCGAGGACGAACTGGACGCGCTCGTCCACTGACGGGCACGTTCCAGATTTGATGCGTGTGCATCCCATCCGTCGACACACGCATCCATGTCGTTGTGCGTCCGGACGCGCGCGGGGCGGCACGCCGTGGCGCTTCAGCGGCGACGTGGGCCCTTGGCGGTGCTCAGGGTCCCGTGGTGCCGGACACACGCATCCTCATGGAGAGCCGGAAACGGGGGTTCGGGCTGGGGCGAGGGGGTCGCGGCTCGCGGCCGGCCGCGACCCCCTCGGTTAGGGGACGCCGGGCGCGGCAGGCACGGATCGCGCCCGGACGGGATGGCTGGAACGCCGCGCGCTCACCGCAGACCGAAGCCCTTGACCAGACTCGTGAGGCCCTCGAGCCCCGCACCCTGTCCCGGAACACCCGGCATGCCCGGCACACTCAGTACGGAAGCCCCGCCGACGCCGTCCACCGCCTTCGGCAGGAGCTCGGTGATGACCTTCGACCCGACCTCCCGCACCGGCTTCTCGAGACCGTCCGCCGGGCTCTTGCGGTCGTCCGGACCGTATTCGTCGTCGTCGGCGGCCGTGACCCCGTTGGGGAACGGGCCGCGGCCGAGCGTCATGTCCCGCGGGATCCGCTCCTCCAGCGGCGTCCCCGGGATGGGGAGCGACGGCAGGTCGGGGACGTGGGCCTCGGTCGCCAGGTCCTCCATCCCGACCGGCCCGCGGGCCGTGGGGAACAGCTCCGGCGAGGCGGAGCTCACCGAAGGCATGCCCCAGGTCGCCACGATGCCGCCGAGGTCGAGCAGGTCAGGCGAGGGCCGCGCGCTCGCCAGGCCGGCCAGGCCGAGCTCCCTGGCCAGCCGACCGGCGGCCAGGGCGAGGGAGGCAGCTTCCGGCGTGAGCTTCGCGCTGCCGGGGAGGGTGTCGTCCACCTGCATTTCGACGCTCTCGCCGCATTCGGCCGAGGCGTGCCTCTTCTTGCCGCAGGTCCCGGCGTCCGTGGGTGCCGCGGCGAGCCAGGAGATGCCCGCGGCCAGGGCGGCCGCCGCGATGATGCTCCGGATCTTGTGGGATGACACCGCACGCCCCCTTGATGTCGGTGATGTGACGAACGCAGAACGTAGTCGCGGGCGCGACGGCCGACATGGGGCTTGTCCGAAGAGAGGGCCGAACCTTACCAATTGAACGCCCGGATGACCGTGTCATGACACGCCGAAGCCCGGAGATCGCCGCTGGATCTCCGGGCTTCGCGTACAGGAGCGGGTCAGGCGGCGCGCTGGATGAGCAGCTCGTCGTCGCCCAGCTCCACCGTGACCTTGTCGCCGTCCACGACTTCCCCCGACAGCACGGCCTTGGCGAGCTTGTCGCCGATGGCCGACTGGACGAGGCGGCGCAGCGGGCGGGCGCCGTACAGCGGGTCGTAGCCGGTCAGGGCCAGCCACTCGCGCGCCGCCGGCGTGACCTCCAGCGTCAGCCTGCGGTCGGACAGACGGCGGGCCAGGCGCTCGACCTGCAGGTCGACGATCTGCGACAGCTCCTCCGAGCCGAGCGCGTCGAAGAGGATCACGTCGTCGAGGCGGTTGAGGAACTCCGGCTTGAAGGAGCTCCGCACCGCGCCCATGACGGCCTCGCGCTTGGCGCCGTTCTCCAGCTTCGGGTCGACGAGGAACTGCGAGCCGATGTTGGAGGTGAGGATCAGGATCGTGTTGCGGAAGTCGACCGTGCGGCCCTGGCCGTCGGTCAGCCGCCCGTCGTCGAGCACCTGGAGGAGGATGTCGAAGACCTCGGGGTGGGCCTTCTCGACCTCGTCCAGCAGCACGACGGTGTACGGGCGCCGCCTGACGGCCTCGGTGAGCTGGCCGCCCTCCTCGTAGCCGATGTAACCCGGAGGCGCGCCGACGAGCCTGGCCACGCTGTGCTTCTCGGAGTATTCGCTCATGTCGATGCGGGTCATGGCCCGCTCGTCGTCGAACAGGAACTCCGCCAGCGCCTTGGCCAGCTCGGTCTTGCCCACGCCCGTCGGGCCGAGGAACATGAACGAGCCCGTCGGCCGGTCGGGGTCGGCGATGCCGGCCCGGCTCCGGCGTACGGCGTCTGAGACGGCCTGTACGGCCCGCTGCTGGCCGATGAGCCGCTTACCCAGCTCCTCCTCCATCCGCAGCAGTTTGGCCGTCTCAGCCTCCAGCAGGCGCCCGGCGGGTATGCCGGTCCACGACGAGATCACCTCGGCGATGTCGTCGGCGCCGACCTCCTCCTTCACCATGGCGTTGTCCGGCGGCGCGGCCTCGGAGGCGGCCTTCAGCGCCTGCTCCAGCCGCGGCACCTCGGCGTACATCATCTTGGACGCGGTCTCGAAGTCGCCGTCGCGCTGCGCCCGCTCGGCGGCGCTGCGGGCCTCGTCGAGCTGCTTCTTCAGCTCACCGACCTTGTTGAGCCCCGCCTTCTCGTGCTCCCAGCGCCCGACGAGGGCGTTGAGCTCCTCCTGGCGGTCGGCCAGCTCGCGGCGCAGCCGCTCGAGGCGCTGCACCGAGGCCTCGTCGGTCTCCTTGGAGAGGGCCAGCTCCTCCATCTTCATGCGGTCGACGTTGCGCTGGAGCTGGTCGATCTCCACGGGACGGGAGTCGATCTCCATGCGCAGCCGCGAGGCGGCCTCGTCGACCAGGTCGATGGCCTTGTCGGGGAGGAAACGGCTGGTGATGTAGCGATCGGACAGCGCCGCGGCGGCCACCAGCGCGCTGTCGGCGATCTGCACCTGGTGGTGCGCCTCGTAGCGGCCCTTCAGCCCGCGCAGGATCGCGATGGTGTCCTCGACCGTGGGCTCGCCCACGTAGACCTGCTGGAAGCGGCGCTCAAGCGCGGCGTCCTTCTCGATCCGCTCGCGGTATTCGTCGAGCGTGGTCGCGCCGATCATGCGCAGCTCGCCGCGGGCCAGCATGGGCTTGAGCATGTTGCCGGCGTCCATGGCGCCCTCGGCGGCCCCCGCGCCGACGACGGTGTGCAGCTCGTCGATGAACGTCACGATCTGCCCGTTGCTCTCCTTGATCTCGGAGAGCACGGCCTTGAGCCGCTCCTCGAACTCGCCGCGGTATTTCGCACCGGCCACCATCGCGCCCAGGTCGAGCGCGATCAGCCGCTTGTTGCGCAGCGACTCGGGCACGTCACCGGCCACGATGCGCTGCGCCAGGCCCTCGACGACGGCGGTCTTGCCGACGCCGGGCTCGCCGATCAGCACCGGGTTGTTCTTGGTGCGGCGGCTGAGCACCTGGACCACGCGGCGGATCTCGGAGTCGCGGCCGATCACCGGGTCGAGCTTGCCCGACCGGGCGCGCTCGGTGAGGTCGACGCCGTACTTCTCCAGCGCCTGGTAGGTGTCTTCAGGGGTCTCGCTGGTGACGCGGGCGTGGCCGCGTACTTTCTCGAACGCGTCGAGCAGCGCCTGCGGCGTCGCGCCCTGCGACCTGAGCAGCTCGGCCGCCTGGCCGCCGTCGGCGGCCAGGCCCACCAGCAGGTGCTCGGTGGAGACGTAGAGGTCTTCCAGGCGGTTGGCGTGCTGGGCGGCGGTGTTCATCACCGTGAGGAGCTGGCGCGAGCTCGACGGCGCCCCCACCGTCGCGCCCTGCGCCTTCGGCAGCGCCGCGAGCAGCTCCTCGGCCCGCGCCCGCAGCGTGCGCCAGTCGGCGCCCACGGCCTCGAGCAGGGGCACGGCGGTGCCGCCCGTCTGCGAGAGCAGCGTGGTGAGGAGGTGAGCCGGGGCGATCTCCGGGTTGCCCTCCGCGGCGGCACGCCGCATGGCACCCGAGAGCGCTTCCTGGCTCTTCTGGGTGAGCTTGTAGTCCATGTGCTTCTAGGCCCCCGGTGGCAGCTCGTAGCGGATCAACGCTCGCACCATCCGCATCTCGGCGCGCAGGCGGTGGACCTCCTCACGCAGCCGCAGATTTTCGTTCTCGAGCTCGAGAATCCGCTTGATGCCCGCGAGGTTGATGCCCTCCTCCTGGGAGAGCCGCTGCACCTCGCGGAGCTGGATGATGTCTCTTGTGGAGTAGAGGCGGCCGCGCCCCGCCGTGCGCCCAGGACTGACCAGCCCCAGCCGGTCGTACTGACGCAGCGTCTGCGGGTGGAGCCCGGACAGCTGCGCGGCCACCGAGATCACGTAGACGGGTGTGTCGTCTGACAGATCGAAGTAATTGGCGTCCATCGGCTACTCGCTTCTGGCTCGCTGAATGAGATCAGCGCGCGGGTCCTCCCCCGCGGTCGCGGTGTTGAACTCGGTCAGGAGCTCGCGCGACTTGTCGTCGAGCGTCTTCGGCACGACCACCTCGACGGTGGCGAGCAGATCGCCCTTCGTGCCGTCCTTGCGGGCCACGCCCCTGCCGCGCACCCGGAACGTCCGCCCGTTGGGAGTGCCCGGGGGAATGCGCAGCGTGACGGGCATCCCCTTGAGGATCGGCACCTTGATCTCGGCACCCAACGCGGCCTCCGTGAACGTCACCGGGACGGTGATGGTCAGGTTGTCGCCCGACCTGCCGAACACGGCATGCGGCTTGACGTGGGTCTGGATGTAGAGGTCGCCGGCCGGGCCGCCGTTCTCGCCCGGCGCGCCCTTCGCCTTGAGCTTGACCCGCTGCCCGTCGGCCACGCCGGCGGGGATGCGGGCCTGGATGGTGCGGGTGCTCTTGGCCCGGCCGCTGCCCTCGCACACGGGGCAGGGGTCGTCCACGATCAGCCCGCGGCCCTTGCAGTCGCGGCAGGGCTCGGAGAAGGCGAAGCTGCCCAGGTTGCGGCTGGCCGCGCCGGTGCCTTCGCAGGTGGGGCAGACCCTGGGGGTCGTGCCCGCCCTGGCGCCGGTGCCGGTGCACGCGGCGCACGCGGCCGAGCTGGTCAGCCTGAGCGACACCGTGGTGCCCTCGACCGCTTCGGTGAACGTCAGCGTGACCTCGGACTCGATGTCCTGGCCACGACGCGGCCTGGACGTGGTGGTGCGGGTCGAGCCGCCGCGGTTGAACAGCCCGCCGAACAGGTCGCCGAGCCGCTCGCCCGCGCCGCCGCTCTGCTGGCCGGTCCCGCCGAACAGGTCACCGAAGTCGAACGGGAATCCGCCACCGCCGGCCCGCTGGCCCGCGCCCACCCCGGAGCCGAACAGCGTGCGCGCCTCGTCGTACTCCTTGCGGCGCTTGCTGTCGGACAGGACGTCGTACGCCTCCGAGACCTCCTTGAACTTGGCCTCTTTGGTCGGGTCGCCCTGGTTGCTGTCGGGGTGGTATTGCCTGGCCAGCTTGCGGTAGGCCTTTTTGATCTCTTCGGCGGTGGCGGTCTTGGGCACACCAAGGACGGCGTAGTAGTCCTTCTCCAGGTAGTCCTTGGTGCTCATCTACGGCCCTTCGTCCTCGTCAGTTGTCTTCTTCGGATTGTGCTTCGCCATTGGACGCCGCGGGGACGTCCTCCGGTTCGGCGGGCTCTGCCACGGCCACCCGCGCCGGGCGGAGCACCCTGTCACCCATGCGGTATCCAGGCTGCAACACCTCGATCGCGGTCGGCTCGGTCACGTCGGCCGAGTAGCTGTGCATCAGCGCCTCGTGGACGGTGGGGTCGAACGGCTCGCCCTTCTGTCCGAAGGAGCTGAGGCCCAGCTTGGTGACGGCCGCCTCCAGCGACTCGGCCACCTTCGCGAATCCGCCGGTGAGCTCGCCGTGGTCGCGGGCCCTGCCGATGTCGTCGAGCACGGGCAGGAGCTCCATCAGCGCGCCCGCGACCGCCTGCTCCCTGACCACAGCGCGGTCGCGCTCGACCCGCTTGCGGTAGTTCACGTATTCGGCCTGGAGGCGCTGCAGGTCGGCGGTCCGCTCGGCGAGCTGGGCGGCCAGCTCGCCGTCGGCGGAGGGCCCCGCCTGCGCCCCGGCGGGCGGCTGCTCGGCCGCCTCCCCGGCCGCGGTGGCCTCCCTGACCTGCCCCGTCTCCGGGTCGATCTTGCGATTGTCGCGGATCACCGGCTCCTCGTGCCCGTTTTCACGCGGCGGCATCACTTGTCCTTCTTCGGCTCGTCGTCGACGATCTCGGCCTCGACCACGTCCTCGTCGGCCTTCTGGCCGTCACCGGCGCCGGCGCCGGCGTCCTGCGGGGCGCCCTCGCCGCCGGCCTGCTGGCCCTGGCTCGCGGCGTAGATGGCCGAGCCCATCTTCTGGCTGACGGTGGCGAGCTTCTCCGCCGAGGTGCGGATGACGTCGGTGTCGGTGCCCTCCAGAGCCTTCTTCAGCTCGGACAGGGCGTCGTTGACCTCGGTCTTGATGTCGGCGGGAACCTTGTCGTCGTTCTCGCGGAGGAACTTCTCCGTCTGGTAGGCGAGCCCGTCGGCGTTGTTGCGGACCTCGGCCTCCTCGCGGCGCTTCTTGTCCTCCTCGGCGTACGACTCCGCCTCGCGCATCATGCGCTCGATGTCGTCCTTCGGCAGCGCCGAGCCGCCGGTGATCGTCATCGACTGCTCCTTGCCCGTGCCCAGGTCCTTGGCGGAGACGTTGACGATGCCGTTGGCGTCGATGTCGAAGGTGACCTCGATCTGCGGGATGCCGCGCGGAGCCGGCGCGATGCCGGTCAGCTCGAAGGTCGCCAGCTTCTTGTTGTACGAGGCGATCTCGCGCTCGCCCTGGAAGACCTGGATCTGCACCGACGGCTGGTTGTCCTCGGCCGTGGTGAAGACCTCGGAGCGCTTGGTGGGGATCGTCGTGTTGCGCTCGATGATCTTGGTGAAGATGCCGCCCTTGGTCTCGATGCCCAGCGACAGCGGGGTCACGTCGAGCAGCAGGACGTCCTTGACCTCACCCTTGAGCACACCGGCCTGCAGGGCGGCGCCGATGGCGACGACCTCGTCCGGGTTGACGCCCTTGTTGGGCTCCTTGCCGCCGGTCAGCTCCTTGACCAGCTCGGTGACGGCGGGCATGCGGGTCGAGCCGCCGACGAGCACCACGTGGGCGATGTCGGAGACCTTGATGCCGGCGTCCTTGATGACCTGGTGGAACGGGCCCTTGGTCCGCTCGAGCAGGTCGGCCGTCAGTCGCTGGAACTCCGAGCGCGTGAGCTTCTCGTCGAGGTGCAGCGGGCCCTCGGAGGAGGCCGTGATGTAGGGCAGGTTGATGTTGGTCTCGGACTGGCTGGACAGCTCGATCTTGGCCTTCTCCGCGGCCTCACGAAGACGCTGGAGCGCCATCTTGTCCTTGGACAGGTCGACGCCGTGGGCGTTCTGGAAACGCTTGACGAGCTCGTCGACGACGCGCTGGTCCCAGTCGTCGCCGCCCAGGTGGTTGTCACCCGAGGTGGCCTTGACCTCGACGAAGCCGTGGCCGTCCTCCTGACCGACGTCGAGCAGTGACACGTCGAAGGTGCCGCCACCGAGGTCGAAGACCAGGATGGTCTGGTCCTTCTCCTTGTCGAGACCGTAGGCGAGGGCCGCCGCCGTCGGCTCGTTGATGATGCGGAGCACGTTGAGGCCCGCGATCTGGCCGGCCTCCTTGGTGGCCTGACGCTGGGCGTCGTTGAAGTAGGCGGGGACGGTGATCACCGCGTCGGTGATCTTCTCGCCGAGGTAGGCCTCCGCGTCCTGCTTCAGCTTCTGCAGCACGAAGGCGCTGATCTGCTGCGGCGAGAACTTCTTGCCGTCGATCTCCTGGGACCAGTTGGTGCCCATCTCCCGCTTGACCGAGCGGATGGTCCGGTCGACATTGGTGACGGCCTGCCGCTTGGCGACCTCACCGACCAGGACCTCGCCGTTCTTCGCGAAGGCGACCACGGACGGCGTGGTCCGCGAGCCCTGCGCGTTGGCGATGACGGTGGGCTCACCGCCCTCGAGGATCGAGACGACGGAGTTGGTCGTCCCAAGGTCGATACCTACCGCACGTGCCATGAGTACGTCCTTGTAGTCAAAGTTGAGTCGGTCAGACTCAAGCTATGGATACCTGCTGTCTTTGTCAAACGACTTGAGCCTACTCGACTCAACCCTTGTGAGCGTCACCGTATTCCAGATTCTGCATGACGAAGGCAGACCCCCGGCGCGGTGGGCGCGCACCGGGGGTCTGCGTGGGTGAATGGCTCAGCTGACGGGCGCGTTCATGTCCGTCTGGATCTCGGCGGCGGTGAGGGCGCGGTTGTAGAGGCGGACTTCGTCGATGAGGCCGTTGAAGTATTCGCCCCAGATGCTGTTGCCGCCGATGCGCAGGACGCCGTTGTCGGTGCGGATGGGGCCGCCTGCGGTGCGTTGGCCGGCTTGGGTGCCGTTGACGTAGAGGCGCAGTGTGGTGCCGTCGTAGGTGGTTGCCAGGTGGCTCCAGGTGTTGAGGGGGAGTGAGGCGGTGCCGCCGATGTCGACTTCTCCGGTGGTGTGGATGACGCTGTGGGGGCGGTTGGTGTCGCTGCCGGCGGACAGGGCGTAGGCCAGGCCGCCGCTGTGCTGCTTCATGAGGACGGTGCGCCAGCTGCTGACGGTTGTGGGTCTGACCCAGGCTTCCAGGGTCATCCCGGTCGTCAGGCGCAGGCTGGGCGAGTCGTTGACGGTCACCCAGCTCGACGAGCCGTTGAAGGCGAGCGCGCCGCCGAACTTTCCGGACGCCGACCAGGTCGTGTTCGTCAGCGTGCCCGTGTTGCCCGTGGCGGAGGCGTCCGCGACGGTCGATCCAGTGCCCTCGTTCATGCCGTACGCCGCCACCAGGCCCGGGTTGGCCGGCGGCGCGGTGACGGCGGCGGACACCTCGGCCGAGGACGGGCTCTGGTTGCTCGCGGCGTCGAACGCGCGGATCCGGTAGTAGTAGGTGCCCGCGGCGAGGCCCGCGTCCGTGAACGCGGTGGTCTGCGAGGAGCCGACCTGGTTCGCGCCCGAGGGCGTGAAGTTCGGCGTGGTCGACCGGTGCACGGTGTAGCCCTCCACGCCCACGTTGTCCGTCGAGGCGGTCCAGGTGAGCTGCGCGCTGCCGGCGCCGCCCACGGCCGCGGGCGAGCCGGGCGCGGTCGGCGCCTGGGTGTCGGGCGGCGGCTCCTCGCCGATCGGGGTGTTCATGTCCGTCTGGATCTGGGCGGCGGTGAGGGCGCGGTTGTAGAGGCGGACTTCGTCGATGAGGCCGTTGAAGTATTCGCCCCAGATGCTGTTGCCGCCGATGCGCAGGACGCCGTTGTCGGTGCGGATGGGGCCGCCTGCGGTGCGTTGGCCGGCTTGGGTGCCGTTGACGTAGAGGCGCAGTGTGGTGCCGTCGTAGGTGGTTGCCAGGTGGCTCCAGGTGTTGAGGGGGAGTGAGGCGGTGCCGCCGATGTCGACTTCTCCGGTGGTGTGGATGACGCTGTGGGGGCGGTTGGTGTCGCTGCCGGCGGACAGGGCGTAGGCCAGGCCGCCGCTGTGCTGCTTCATGAGGACGGTGCGCCAGCTGCTGACGGTTGTGGGTCTGACCCAGGCTTCCAGGGTCATCCCGGTCGTCAGGCGCAGGCTGGGCGAGTCGTTGACGGTCACCCAGCTGGAGGTCCCGTTGAAGGACAGGGCCTTGCCGTACTTGCCGCTCGCCGACCACGTGGTGGTCGTGGTCGTGCCGGCGTTCCCGGCCGGGGAGGCGTCTCCGACCGCCGACCCGGCGCCCTCGTTCATGCCGTACGCCGCCACCAGGCCGGCGGGCGTCTGGACGGTCTTGTACGTCGCCGTGTACGTGGTCGCGGTCGCCGGCGCGGTGATGTTGTGCGTGGCCGCGCCGCCGTCCGACCAGGCGTCGAACCCCTGGTCGCCCTGCGGCGACGGTGCCGTGATGGAGTTGCCGGAGCCCACGATCACCGTCCGCGTGAAGGGGGTGACCGTCTGCTCCTGGTTGAAGCCGATCTGGAGGCCCGGCGGATTGGTGGTGAAGGTGAGGTTCACGGTCTTCGGCTGCAGCAGCACGCTCTTGGTGTCCGTCAGCCCGTGCTGGTCGGTGACGGTCAGCCGCAGCTCCAGATGCGACGGATATTCGTGGTCGGGCGCCTGGAAGGACCCGGACGCGCCGGTGTACGTGGTGATCTCATGCTCATGGCAGGCCCCGGGGCAATGGTGCATGATCAGCTTCCACGACATGCGGGATCCAGGGATCGAGCCCTCATCGGGGTCCGTGCCGGTGCCCGAGAAGCCGATCGTCTCCCCGACCGCCCAGGTGGTGGCCGACGTCGGGCTGCTGATCGCGGCCGTTGGGGCGGAGTTGCCCACGTTGATCGTGACGGTGGCGTCGCCCTGGCCGCCCTTGTCGTCCTTGACCCGGAGCCTGACCACGTAGGACCCGATCGCCGAATACGTGCGGGACGGCGTGGCGGCGGTGGAGTCGTCGAGCTCGCCGTCGCCGTCGAGATCCCACTGGTAGGTGATCGGGTCGCCGTCGGCGTCGCTCGATCCGGTGCCGGAGAAATTGACCGTCAGCGGGGCGGCGCCGGAGGTCGGAGTGGCGTCGATCACCGCCGTGGGCGGGTTGTTGTTGTAGATGTAGCGGACGATCCTGCCGTTGTCGAAGTCGACCGCGAACAGGTCGCCGTTCGGCCCGGTCTCCAGCTCGACCGTGCCGATGCCGGTGTCGAACGTCGAGACCGAGGCCGGGTCGGGCAGGCCGTTCGAGCCCTCGGTCATCACCCAGACGCACTTGCGGCTGTAGTCGGAGAAGAACAGCGCGCCGTCGTACGCGTCGGGGTAGGGCCCGCTGTCATAGAACGCGATGCCGCTGGAGGACGACTGGCCGCCGGGCGTGCAGGTGTCGCCGGAGTTGAGCCGCTGGCCGTGGTGCCACGCGAAGTACGGCTGGGCGTGCGCCGACGCGCCGGCGCCGTAGAGGTTCTGGCAGATCGTCAGGTTGAGCGCCTCGTAGCCGTCCTCCCTGAACGGGCCCTCGTAGCAGGGCCAGCCGAAGTTGGCCACGCCGCCGGTCGGGTTGGCGATCCTGTTGATCTCCTCGTACGCTCCCCATCCGACCTCGCCCGACCAGATCTCGTCGGTGCCGGGACGGCTGGTGATGCGGAACGGGTTGCGCAGGCCGAGCGCGACGGCCCTGGCCACGTTGGGGTCGGAGCTGGCCGCGTTCGGGTTGCCGGGGGCGGCGGCCCCTGTGTCCGGATTTATCCGGATGATGGTGCCGTCGAGCCCGGCCGGGTCGCCGTTCGTCCGCAGGTCCTGGGAGCGCAGCGCACCGCCCTCGGCGGAGGGCGGCGACAGTGCGGTGCCCACCGCGTTGGGCGGGTCGCCGCACGGGTTGTCGGGCACGACGTCCGAACTGGTCAGGTTGTCCTGGCCGTAGTCGGGGAACTCGAAGCTGGCGCCGTCACCGGCCGAGGCGTACAACATCCCGTCGCGGCCGAACTCCAGGTCGCCGATGGAGTGGCTGGGGTACTGCTGGCACCAGTCGGTGATCAGCGGGGTCTCCGCGCCGGTGGGCGAGATGACGGACAGGCGGCCGGTGATGCGGCAGCCGTCCGCGGTCGGCCCCGGCGGGGAGGCGCACTCGTCGTAGTCCTCGTTCGCCTGGCCCCAGCGGGGCGCGGCGCCGCCGGGCTCGGCGTCGTACGAGTAGAGCACGTACACGCGCGGGTCGGCGGGGAAGTCCGGGTGCAGGGCCATGCCCAGCAGGCCGCGGTCCCAGAAGTCGTGCACCTTGGTGCGCAGGTCGGCGTACACGGTGGGGGTGGTGTCCGCGAGCGAGTCGAAGACCTTGATGTAGCCGCCCTTCTCGGCCACGAAGACGCGCCCGTCAGAGGCGAACTCGATGTTGGTGGGGCTTATCAGGCCGCTGAGGACGGTCTGTTTCTGGAATCGTTGAGGCAGGGCCGCCGCCTGGGGCGACAGGGCGATCAAGGACGTCAGAAGTAAGGCAGCCGAAAACAGGCAGTGCGAGAGCCGTCTCACGGATCCCCCCATTGGAGCGTGACATCATCGCCGGCGCCCCGTCGCCTGCGTGTCCTGATCGATGTATCGCAACAAATCGATCAGTTGTCACTGGGGTTGTCCGTAAGTGGACATGTCACACTTTGGAACCGTCCACGATCTTGCGCTTGCCGAGCGCCTTCTTCAGCTTGACCGTGGTGGTCTTCTCGACCGCGATCATGATGCAGGACACGTTCCTGGCCTTGGGCGCCGTGCCCTCGTACAGCGTGATCGTGACCTTCTTCGCGGTCTCCTTGACCTTGACCTTGTGCAGCACCGTGCACGGCGCGACACCGGACCACCAGGTGAGCTGGACCTTCTTGCCCTTGGCGATCGGCTTGGCCTTGGTCCAGCCGACCTTGCGGACGTCCACGGCATTGCCCGTCGGCTTGACCGGCTGGGGCTCCTTCGTGGGGGCGGTGGTGACCGGGCTCACGGCGACCGGCGCGTCGGGGGTCGAGGACGCGGCCTGCTCAGCGGGCTGCGCGGTGGCACAACTCGTCGCGAGCACCAGGGATCCGGCCAGAAGAGTCGCTGTCGTCATTGTGCGCATACTCCTACGACGGATCCGGTAGGTCCCTGGTTCAGCGTCATGCCGGAGTTAGTGTGGTTCACGTGCTCCGTCAGGCCCTCCTTGCCGTCTCCAAGAGCGAACGCGCCGAGCGTGTCATCTCCACCTCGCCGTTGACCAGGGACGTGGTCCGGCGCTACGTCGCCGACGACATCGGCGCGGTGATCGGTGAGCTGACCCGCAGAGGTCTGCTCGTCACTGTCGACCACCTGGGAGAGGAGGTCGCGGATCCGGCGCACGCGGAGGCCTCCGTCAGGGAATACCTGTCGCTGCTCGACCTGCTGCCCGCGGGCGCCGACGTGTCGGTCAAGCTGACCGCGCTCGGGCTGCGGCTGTCGGAGCACCTCGCGCTCGAGCACGCCGCCGCCATCTGCCGGGCCGCCGCGGTCCGGAACGTCACGGTGACGCTCGACGCCGAGGAGCACGACACGATCCGGGGGCTGCACTCGGTGCACACCGCGTTGCGCAGGGAGCATCCCGATGTGGGGGTGGTGGTGCAGGCGTACCTGCCGGACGCGCTGGAGCGCTGCGAGAAGCTCGCGGGCGCACGGGTGCGCCTGTGCAAGGGGGCGTACACGGCTCCCGGCGCCTACACCAGGCCGCGCGACATCGACCGCTCTTTCGTCCGCTGCCTGAAGGTCCTGATGGCCGGCACCGCCTATCCCATGGTCGCCACGCACGACCCCAGGCTGGTGCGGATCGCCTCCACGCTCGCCGTGCTCAGCGGGCGCGACGCGACCGGGTTCGAATACCAGATGCTGTACGGCGTCCGCCCTGACGAGCAGGCCCGCCTGGCCGGCCTGGGCGCCCAGATGCGCGTGTACGTCCCGTACGGGGACGACTGGTATGCCTACCTCATGCGCCGCCTCGCCGAGCGCCCCCGCAACCTGACCTTCTTCCTCCGCTCCCTCCTCTCCCGCCACTAGCCCCGACACCCCCTGCGTCACCGTCCAGCCGACGACGGCCCTCGTCCCCTCCTCCGGAGGGCGGCGGTCCGCCGGCACGGCGGGGCGACGCCCGCCACGCCGCCCCAGGGCAGTGCGGTGGGTCCGGTGCCCAGGGCCTTGCCCACCTCCCCACCCGAAGGACAGCACCCCGCACCCCCGGCCCTCCCACGGCGGGTCCCTGCCCTTCTCTCCCCGAAGGGCGGCACTCCGTATCCCGGTCATCTGACGGCGGTCCCTCGTCCCCTCTCCCCGAAGGGCGGCATACCGCACCCTTGGTCGCCTCACGGCGGTGTCTCGTCCTCTCTCCCCGAAAGGACGGCACCCCGCACCCCCGGTGGGGTGGCCCGATGAGGGGGTGGGGAGTTAGTAGGCTGCCAGGGTGATTGCGATTCTGGGCACGGGCAAGATGGGCGAGGCCCTCCTGTCCGGGCTGCTGCGCGCCGGTTTCAAGCCGGACGACATCATGGCGACCACCCGCCGCCCCGAGCGGGCGCAGGCGCTGCGCGAGACGTACGGCGTGCGCACCGTCTCCAACTCCGAGGCGGCCAAGGCGGCCGACACGCTCATTCTGGCCGTCAAGCCGCAGGACATGGCGACGCTCCTGGCGGAGATCGCCTCCTACGTCCCGGCCGACCGGCTGGTGATCAGCGCGGCGGCCGGCATCACGACGTCGTTCGTGGAGCAGCGGCTCGGGGTGGACGTCCCCGTGGTCAGGGTGATGTCCAACACGCCGATCAGGTTCGACGAGGCGATGAGCGTGATCTCGGCGGGCGCGCACGCGGGCGAGGAGCACCTCAAGCTCACGGAAAACCTGCTCAAGCCCGTCGGCAAGGTGCTGCGCATCCCCGAGTCCCAGCAGGACGCCGCCACGGCCCTGTCGGGCAGCGGTCCCGCCTACTTCTTCTACCTGGTCGAGGCCATGGTCGACGCGGGCATCCTGCTCGGCATGCCGAGGGCCGCCGCGCTCGACATGGTCACCCAGTCCATCGTCGGCGCCGCCGTCATGCTGCGCGACTCGGGCGAGCACCCGGTGATCCTCCGCGAGGCCGTCACCTCGCCGGGCGGCACCACCATCGCCGCGATCGCCGAGCTGGAGCGCCACAAGGTGCGGGCGGCGTTCCTGGCCGCCATCGAGGCCGCCCGCGACCGCGGCCGCCAGCTCGCCTCGGGTTAGCGATTCACTGAGGGCTCGCTGACAGCCGGTCGGCGGCCCGAGGCTACCGGCTCCTACGATGTCTCGGGTGACGTTACGTCGCGGCGTCGCGCCGCTGCTCGTCCTCTTGACGCTGACCGGCTGCACCTCCGAGGAGCCGCCCGCCGTCCAGGTCGGCGACGTCAGACGTGCCCCGGTCACCGAGGTCGTCGAGGCCCCCGCCACGGTGGGCGCGCGTGCCTCGGCGACGCTCCGCTCGCCCGCCCAGGGCACGGTCGCCAAGCTGTACGTCCGCGAGGGCCAGCGCGTGCGCAAGGGCGACATCCTGGCCAAGATCCGCTCGCCCCAGGCCCAGAGCCAGCTCGAACAGGCCCGCCAGGCCTCCAGGATGGCCGCGCCCGCCGGTGCGGCCGCTCCGAACGTGAGCCTGCCGTCGTTCGACACCAGCGCGTTCGACCGGAAGGTGGCCGCGCACTTCGCCAGGGCCCGCAGGGAGGCGAAGAAGGTCGAGGACGCCCGCGCCCGCAGGCAGTTGCTGAACGCCATCGACCTGGCCCAGGCCCAGCACAAGGCGCAGACCAAGGCTCTGGCCGCGATCACCGCCCAGCTCAACCGCTCGATCAACGGCGTCCTGTCCGGTGTGACCACCGGCCTGGCCGGCTCCATGGCCTCGCTGCAGGCCGCCTCCAGGTCCCAGGCCAAGGCCGCGGTCAAGGCGGCCGAGAGCACGGTCAAGTCGCTCACGATCAAGGCGCCGTTCGGCGGCGTCGTCACGCTGGGCCGCGTCTCGGGCGCCGGGGGCGGCGGCGGCGTCGAGGGCCTGCTCAGCCAGCTCCCCGGCGGGGGGCAGCAGCTTCCCTCCGTGCCCTCCGGCGGATCCGCGACGGGCACGCCGGTGGCGACGGGGGTGCCGGTCTCGGCGGGCGACTCCGTCGTCACCGTCACCGACGTCTCTCAGCTGCTTCTGGACGCCGACGTGGACGAGACCGACGTGCTGCTGGTCAAGAAGGGCGTGAAGGCCGCCGTCGAGCTGGACGCCGTGCCGGGCGCCACGTACGCGGCCGCGGTCACCGGCATCGGCGTCACCCCCAAGGAGGGCACCACGGGCGGCGTCAGCTACCCCGTGCGGCTCACGCTCGGCGCGGGGACCTTCGACGACGGTTCCAAGGCGCCCACGCCCAAGCCGGGCATGAGCGCCGTCACGCGGCTGACCGTGCGCGAGTCGCCGTCCGCCGTCGCCGCGCCCGCCTCGGCCGTCGTCTCCAGCGGGCGGGAGAGCGTGGTCTGGGTGGTCAGGAACGGCGTCGCCGAGCGGCGCGTGGTCAAGCTGGGCGCGCAGGGCGACGCGGTGGTCGAGGTGCTGAGCGGGCTGTCCGTGGGCGACCGGATCGTGGTGAAGGGCGCGGACTCCGTACGCCAAGGGCAGCGCCTGTCATGACGCCGGCCATCGAGGCGGTGGACCTCACCCGGCGCTACCAGCTCGACGGCGTGGTCGTGGAGGCGCTGCGCGGCGTGTCGCTGACGATCGAGCAGGGTGAGTTCGCCGCCATCGTGGGCCCCTCCGGCTCCGGCAAGTCCACGCTCATGCACCTGCTCGGCTGCCTCGACCGGCCCACGTCCGGCGTGTTGCGGATCAACGGGGTGGAGATGGCCGGACTGTCCGACGGCGAGCTGGCCGAGCTGCGGAACAAGACCATCGGCTTCGTCTTCCAGTCCTTCCACCTGCTGGGTCGCACCAGCGCGCTGGACAACGTGGCGCTGCCGCTGGTCTACCGGGGGGTCGGCAGGGCCGAGCGGCGGGCCAGGGCCCGGGCGGCGTTGGAGGCCGTGGGCCTCCAGCACAGGGTGGGGCACCGGCCGTCGCAGATGTCCGGCGGCGAGCAGCAGCGCGTGGCCATCGCCAGGGCGCTGGTGGGCGAGCCCAAGGTGCTGCTGGCCGACGAGCCGACCGGCAACCTCGACACCGCCAACGGCGCCGAGGTGATGGCCATACTCGACCGGCTCAACAGCGAGAGCGGCGTGGCCGTGGTGCTGGTCACGCACGAGGCCGAGATCGCGGCCCACGCCCGGCGCCAGATCCACGTACGGGATGGGCTGATCGAGAAGGACACCGCGTGAGAAGCGGGGAAGCGTTCGTGATGGCGCTGGAGGCGCTGCGGGTCAACCGGCTGCGCAGCGCGCTGACCATGCTCGGCGTCATCATCGGCGTGCTGGCCGTGGTGATCCTGGTGGCCATCGGCACCGGCGCGAAGGACGAGATCGAGAAGCAGATCTCCGGCCTCGGCACCAACATCATCCTGGTCGTGCCAGGCCGCATCAGCCTCGGCGCGGCCCCGACGCAGAGCAAGCTCGGTCTCTCCGACGTCGCGTACGTGCGGCGCGTGGTGGGCGACCCGTCGAAGGTGACGGTCTCGCTGCAGTCGGGCGAGACCGTGCGCGTGGGCCGGACGGAGGCGTTCGTCACGGTGGTCGGCACCGACCAGAACCTCGTCAACATCTTCGAGCGGCCGCTCGACAAGGGCCGGCCCCTGAGCGAGACCGACGTGGACACCCGGCGCAGGGTGGCGGTGCTGGGCTCGGAGGTGGCCGACCGAATGTTCGGCGACCTCGACCCGATCGGACGTCAGGTGACCGTCTCGGGGGCCAGGTTCCGGGTGGTGGGGGTGTACGCCGAGGTCGGGCAGACGTTCGGGCTCTCCCGAGACCAGGAGGTCCACATCCCGGTGACGACGGCGCAGCGGCTGCTCGGGATCGAGCGGATCAACGGGATGGCGGTCGGCGCGTCCGGGCCCGACGAGATCGACCCGCTGTCGGACAAGGTGACGGCCGCGCTGCGGGACCGCTATCCGGGCGAGCAGTTCTCGGCGGTCACGCAGACCGCGCTGCTCGGCACCATCGGCGACGTGCTCGGCATGCTCACCGGCGTGCTGGCCGCCATCGCCGGCATCTCGCTGCTGGTCGGCGGTGTGGGCGTGTCGAACATCATGTTGGTCAGCGTCCGCGAGCGCACCCGCGAGATCGGGCTGCGCAAGGCGCTGGGGGCCAGGCAGCGCGACATCCTGGCCCAGTTCCTCATCGAGGCGGTGCTGCTGACCACCATCGGCGGCCTCGTCGGGATCGTGCTCGGGGTCGGCGGCTCGCTCGCCATCGTCGCCTTCACCGAGGTGCCGGCCTCGATAACGTGGTGGTCGATCGCGCTGGCCTTCGGGGTGTCGGCGGCGGTCGGGGTGTTCTTCGGCGTGGCGCCGGCGCGGAGGGCAGGCAGGCTGGACCCCGTGATCGCCCTCCGCGCCGAGTAGGCGGGGGGTCAGGCGTCGCGGCGCTGCATCAGCACGGCGCCGGCGATCACGGCGACGGCGATCCACGCCAGGTAGACGCCGAATCCGCTCCATGGGCCGAGCGAGCCGTCGCGGCCCGGGAGCACGACCAGCATGCCCGCGTTGGTGGTGAAGTATTCGGCCGCGGTCTGAGCCCATTTCCCCGGTATCTGGTTCATCACCTGAGGGAGCACCAGCATCAGCGCGATGGCCGAAACGAGCGCGCCCGGCGTGTGCCGGATCATTGTGCCGAGGCCCAGCCCGAACACCCCGCAGGCGGTCAGATAGAGGCCGGCCCCCGCCAGCGGCTCCATGACCTGGCCGACCTCGATCGACGCCGGTCGCGTGATCGCCAGGCCCACGACGAGCGCCGCCGCCGACGCGAGCACGGAGACCACCAGCGCCGTCCCGACGAAGACCACCAATTTGCCGGTCAGCAAGCGCATGCGCTGGGGCACGGCCATCAGCGACGTGCGGATGCCGCCCGTGCGGTATTCGCTGGAGATCACCAGGACGCCCAGTGTTGCCATGCCCAGTTGCGCGAACATGACGCCGGACAGGCTGAGCACGGCCGCCTGGCCGGCGGGTATCGCCTCATCGGTGGAGCCCTTGGCGGCGGCGCTGACGAGCGCGCCGAGGCCCACCATCAGCACGGCCGTGACGGCCAGCGTCCACACCGTCGAGCGGACAGAGCGGATCTTGGTCCATTCGGACCTGAAAATGTCGATCATGACGTGAACTCCAGGCTGTCCTTGGTGAGCTCCATGTAGGCCGCTTCGAGCGAGGGCTGCACGAACGTCAGCTCCTCCAGCGGGATGCCGGCCCGCGCGGTGAGGGTGCCGATCTCGAGGGTGCTCATCGCGGTGACCCGGAGGTGGTCGGGGTGCAACTCGCCCACCTTGATCAGCTCGGCGACCTCGGCCAGCCTGGGCGAGCGGACCCGCACGTACCCCTGCGAGCTGCGTCCGATGAACTCCTCCACGCTCGTGTCGGCGATGAGCTTCCCCTTGCCGATGACGATCAGGTGGTCGGCGGTTTGTGCCATCTCGCTCATCAGGTGGCTGGAGACGAACACCGTCCGCCCCTCGGCGGCGAGTTTGCGCATGAACGTGCGGATCCACAGGATGCCGTCGGGGTCGAGCCCGTTGACGGGCTCGTCGAAGAGCAGGATCTCGGGGTCGCCGAGCAGCGCCGCGGCGATGCCCAGCCGCTGGGACATGCCCAGCGAGAACCCGCCGATCCGCCGCTTGGCCACCTCCCGCAGGCCCACCGCGTCCAGCACCTCGTTGACCCGGCTCGCCGGGAGGCCGTTGCTCTGCGCGATGGCCAGCAGGTGGTTGCGCGCGCTGCGCCCGCCGTGCACGGCCTTGGCGTCCAGCAGCGCGCCCACCTTGCGCAGCGGATGCCGCAGCTCGTGGTACGGCCGCCCGTCCACGAGCACTGAGCCGCCGGACGGCCGGTCGAGCCCGAGGATCATGCGCATGGTCGTGGACTTTCCGGCCCCGTTGGGGCCCAGGAAGCCGGTCACCTGACCGGGCTCGACGTCGAACGACAGGTCCGCCACCGCGACGGTGCCGCCGTAGCGCTTGCTCAGGTTCGTTGCTCGGATCGCGGTCATGATCCAAGCGTGCCGTCGTGAGCGGGCGGTTTCTTCCTGCCCCGGAACCGTTCTCGGCGAGGATGTCTAGGACTCTGCTCCTACTCTCCAGGGTGGATCAGCGCCGCCTCGTAGGCGACGATCACGGCCTGCGCCCGGTCCCTCACGCCGATCTTGGCGAACAGGCTCGTCACGTGGTTCTTGACGGTCGAGGGGGAGACGGACAGGTCGGCGGCGATCTCAGGGTTCGACCGGCCGCGGGCGATCAGGACGAGGATCTCCCGCTCCCTGTCGGTCAGCCCGGCGAGCTGCGCGGGCACCGCCCTCGGGCGGGAGGCACGTACGAAGGTGCCGATCAAATTGGTCAGCAGGCGCGGCGCGACGGCGGACTCGCCGCGGTGCACCACGCGTACGCCCTCGATGAGCTCCTCGGGGGAGACGTCCTTGGGCAGGAAGCCGTCGGCGCCCGCCCTGAGCGCCGCTACGACGTTCTCGTCCAGGTCGAACGTGCTCAGCGCGAGCACCCGCACCTCCGGCAGCTCGGCCGTGATCAGCTCGGTCGCGCGCACGCCGTCCAGGCCGGGCATGTGCAGGTCCATGAGTACCACGTCGGGCCGGAGCCGCCTGCTCAGCTCGACCGCCTCGGCGCCCTCGGCGGCCTCGCCGACCACGCTCAGGTCGGGCTGGGCGTCCAGCATCAGCTTGAAGCCCTTGCGCACCAGCTCGTGGTCGTCCACCAACAGCACTCTGATCATGCTCTCTCCAGGGGGATGCGGGCGTGTACGCGGAAACCACCCTCCGGGCGCGGGCCTGTGGACAGCTGGCCGCCGCATAACGCCACGCGCTCGGCCATGCCGCCGAGACCGAACCCCGGCGCACCGGCCCCCTTGGCCAGGCCGTCGTCGATCACCTCGACCTCCACCGCGGCCGGCTCGTACGCCAGCCGCACGCTGGCCCTGGCGCTGACCGCGTGCTTGCGCGTGTTGGTCAGCGCCTCCTGCACGATGCGGTAGACGGCGTGGTCCACGGCGGCCGGCAGCTCCACGGGCTCGCCGGTCACGGTCAGGCTGGCCGGCAGCCCCGCCGACCTGGCCTCCTTGATCAACGTGGGCAGCCGCTCGGCGCCCACGCCCGTCGCGGCGTCCGGGCCCTCGTTGCCCTCGGCCCTGAGCACGTCGAGCAGGCGGCGCATCTCCGACATCGCCTGACGGGCGGTCTGCTCGGCGCTCTCCAACGCGCCCCTGGTGACCTCCTGCTCAGGAGGGAGCGTGGCCCGCGCGCCGCCGACCAGGGCGTTGATCACGGTGATGTGGTGGGCGACCACGTCGTGCAGCTCCCTGGCGATGCGCCGCCGCTCGGCGCGCACGGCCGCCTCGGTGGCCTCGCGCCTGCTGCGCTCGTTGAGCTCGGTCCTGAGCCGCACGAGCTGCCCGACGCCCACGGGCACGGCGACGGCGAACAGGGCCGCCACCCAGCCCCCCTGCGGACCCGCATAGAGGCGCCAGAACCCCTCCATCGCCGCCGCGTAGAGGACGAATCCCGCCGCCGACGTGACCTTGGTGGCCCGGCCGGCCGTGTAGCGGCCGACGCTGTAGAACGCGATGGCCGAGGGCACGTTGGTGGACGTCACGATCTGCGTGGCGATGCCCACGACGTCCAGCCCGGCCACCAGCCCGGCGACCAGGATCGGCCGGCCGCGCCGCATGAGCAGGAAAAGGGCGCCCACCAGGTAGTGCGCCGCGCCCAGCGCCGTCCGCGTGTGGCCCTGGAGGATCACGGAGATCATGCCGAGGACGACCGGGAGGCAGATCACGACCACCAGCGCCGTGTCGAAGACCCGGGGGCGTCGGAAGAAACGCACGATCTTCATGAAGGTTCGTGCCATGCGCACGGCTAAAACCCTAAGTCAGGTTTCCGCGCTGAGATGGATCCGGGGCGCAGCGAGGACATCCGTCTCAGCACCGCCGAGCGAGCTCCGCCAAATGCACCCGGACTACAACGAGGTGTCTGCGCTGCGGTAACGTCGGCGCAAGGCGAGGGAGCACCTGGAGGGTTTGGGATGAGCCGGTCGGCGCGGGTGATCTGGGACGACGCTCTCACCTCCTACAACTTCGGGCCAAGCCATCCACTCGCTCCCGTGCGGGTCGAGCTGACCATGGCGCTCGCCCGCGAGCTCGGCGTCCTCGACAAGGTCGAGCTGGCCGGATGCGAGGCCGCGACCGACGACGAGCTGTCCATGGTCCACAAGCGCGACTACATCGAGGCCGTCAAGCGCGTGTCCGCCTCCGGCCGTCCCGACCTCGGCTGCGGGCTCGGCACGCCGGACAACCCGGCGTTCGCGGGGGTGCACGAGGCCTCCGCGCTGATCGCGGGCGCCTCGCTGGCCGCCGTCCGATCGGTGTGGGAGGGCACGGCCGAGCACGCGATCAACATCGCCGGCGGGCTGCACCACGCGATGCCCGCCGTGGCCAGCGGCTTCTGCGTCTACAACGACCCCGCGCTGGCCATCGCGTGGCTGCTCGGCCAGGGCGTCGGCAAGGTCGCGTACGTGGACGTCGACGTCCACCACGGCGACGGCGTGCAGGCCATGTTCTACGACGACCCGCGGGTCCTGACGATCAGCCTGCACGAGAGCCCGCGCACGCTGTTCCCCGGCACCGGCTTCCCCGAGGAGACCGGCGCCGACGGCACGGCCGTCAACGTGGCGCTGCCCGCGGGCTGCGGCGACGCCGGCTGGCTGCGGGCCTTCCACGCGGTCGTGCCGCCGCTGCTGCACGAGTTCCGGCCCGACTTCCTGGTGACCCAGCACGGCTGCGACAGCCACGCGCTCGATCCGCTCGCCAACCTGATGCTCAGCGTCGACGGCCAGCGCGCCGCGTACGCCGCCCTGCACCGCCTGGCCCATGAGGCGGCCGGCGGGCGGTGGATCGCGACCGGCGGCGGCGGGTACGAGCTGGTCCAGGTCGTGCCGCGGGTGTGGACGCACCTCATCGCCGAACTGGCCGGTCACCCCATCGATCCCACGACGCCGACCCCTCAGGAGTGGCGCGGGTTCGTCAGGGAGCGCACGGGCGAGACGC
The DNA here is from genome assembly GCF_008065375.1 of Nonomuraea sp. SYSU D8015. Classification (GTDB taxonomy): domain Bacteria; phylum Actinomycetota; class Actinomycetes; order Streptosporangiales; family Streptosporangiaceae; genus Nonomuraea. The sequence goes on along the minus strand of NZ_VJYI01000002.1, from coordinate 263,320 downwards.
CGCCGCTCACGATGACAGACGGCCGTAACCCGGAATTTCAGGACCTGTCTGGCGGTTATGACCCAGCGGACCCCATTGACCGTGCGGTCATGGCGACCCGGCACGCGGTGTTCCCCCTGCACGGCCTCGACCCGATGCCCTAGCGAAGGAATGCTGTGCTGAGCCGCGACCAACTCCGCGAGCACCTTGTCCGCAGCCGCATTGCCGGCGACGTCGCGACCTCCCGCGAGAACAACCTCGACCACTACAGCTCTCTGGCCAACGGCGACCCGTACTACCGGCTGGGCCTGACGTTCGACCAGCCGTGGTCCTACCGCGACATCCTGGCGCTCATGGCGAAGTCCGCGGGCGTGGTCGCCGACCCCGGCCACCGCTGGGGCCAGGACACCATCGACCCCGACCTGACGATCGACGCGGTCGACGCCATGGCCGAGCGCATCGCGGCGATGCTGTCGCGGCCGGAACCGCGGATCCTGTTCGCCACCGGACACCCCACCGGGCTGCTCGCCATCCACCTGCCGCTGGCCGCCCTGTGCGCCGAGCGCGGCGCCCGGCTGCTGACGCCGGCCGAGGGGTGGACGTACGCGGGCTCGGGGTTCGGCCGCCCGCGCCGCATCCGCTACCTCCAGGACGTCGCGATGCTCGACGACAAGGGCGGATTCGTGCACACCCACGACGCGGCGCCGATGCGGCACATGCTGGAGGAACTCGGCGGGGAGCCGCCGGACCTGGTGATCGCCGACCACGGTTGGGCGGGGGCGGCCGGTGAGGCCGGCGTGCCGACGGTGGCGTTCGCCGACAGCAACGACCCAGGGCTGTTCGTCGGCGAGGCGGAAGGCAAGATCGACGTTGTCGTCCCGCTCGACGACAATGTGCTACCACGTTATTACGCTCCGTTGACGGCTCGGCTCGTCACTCAAGTCTCACGAGCCCTATGAGACCGATTCGGTCATCCCCATACCGTCTTTTCGCGCCTGCATTCCAAGGGGCTCGCCGTCCCTTTGCCAACTTTTGATGCGGCTCCGGCGACTCTTATGTGTGGCAACTTGGACAGTTCCAACGTCCGAGTGAGGTGCTCGGCCCGGCTGCTGGCCAGCGACTTTGCTGGTTCGGCTGACAGGTGGCTCCGTCCAGAGAGAAAATAGGGGGTTTGCGCACTCGGAGTCCCGACTTACGCTGACGGCAGTACACGTGCGTGAGCAATGGCACCAGTGGGGATAACCCGGAAACACGTGCGGAAGAGGCGTCCGATGGGTGCAGGCGAAAGACCTCTCAGCGAGGTGAAGTTCCTGACCGTCGCAGAAGTGGCGACGGTCATGAGGGTGTCCAAGATGACGGTGTACAGGCTCGTACACTCCGGCGAGCTCCCGGCCATCAGGGTAGGCCGGTCGTTCAGAGTGCCCGAGCAGGCCGTACACGACTATCTACGGGAGGCCTACATCGAGGCAGGTTGACGTAGCGACGTGATGGTCACGCCGTGAATGCTGTCGCGGGAGAGGCCCGGCCGCCGCGACGCGACCGGGCTCTCGCCCCCCTGAGGGGCGATCTACCGTGGATCGCCGGTAGTCTGTGAGCCGGTGTGCGCTCGCACTCCGATCAGACTTGCTACCAGCACCAGGGGGTCCCGTGGGCTCTGTTATCAAGAAGCGCCGCAAGCGGATGGCCAAGAAGAAGCACCGCAAGCTGCTCAAGAAGACGCGCATCCAGCGGCGTAACAAGAAGTAACCAACGCAGCTGCGAGGCGCTGATGACCCACACCGTGCTCGTCACCGGGGTCTCGCGCCACATCGGCGCCCGGGTGGCGAGCGTTCTGGCTGCGGACCCGGACATCAGCCGTGTCATCGGAGTCGACACCGTGCCGCCCCTCTCGCTGACGCGGGACGGCGGCATCTCCCTCGGCCGGATCGAGTTCGTCCGGGTCGATCTGCGTAGCCCCGACATCGCCCAGGTGATCGCGGCCGCGGATATCGACACCGTTGTGCACATGAGCCTCGTCAGCGCTCCCTCGGGGAGCGGTGGCAGGGCCGCCATGAAAGAGCACAACGTGATCGGCACCATGCAGCTGCTCGGCGCCTGCCAGCGGTCGGCGACCGTCCGGCGTGTGGTGGTCCGCTCCACCACCGCCGTCTACGGCTCGTCGCCGCGAGATCCGGCGGTGTTCACCGAGGACCTGGAGCCGCACGACGGCCCCAGCCACGGCTATGCCAAGGACGCCGTCGAGATTGAGGGCTACGTGCGCGGCTTCGCGCGCCGCCGTCCCGACGTGACGGTGTCGCTGCTGCGCTTCGCCAACTTCATGGGTCCAGGCGTCGACTCGCCGCTGACGCGTTACTTCACCCAGCCGGTGCTGCCGACCGTGCTCGGCTTCGACCCGCGGCTGCAGTTCGTCCACGAGGACGACGCGGTCGAGGTGCTGCGCCGGATGGCGACCGAGGACCACCCCGGCACGTTCAACGTGGCCGGGGCAGGCGTGCTGCTGCTCTCGCAGTGCGCCAGGAGGGCGGGGCGGCCGTCGCTGCCGCTGCTCTCGCCCGCGTTCAAGATGCTCGGCAACGCCGCGCGCAGGATCGGGCTGGTCGAATACTCGCCCGAGCAGCTCAGGCTGATGAGCCACGGCCGCGCGGTCGACACCGGCAGGCTGGAGGCCGAGCTCGGCTGGAAGCCCAAGTTCACGACCGGGGCGGCCTTCGACGACTTCCTGCGCTCTCGTGGCCTGCATCCGTTCGGAGGTGTGCCCAGTTGAGCGTTCCCAGCGAAGAGGACGACGCGCGAGTGATCCCGATCAGCGCCGCGCCGTCGTTCACGGAGCCGGAGCCTGATTCCCTCGCCAGTTTCCTGGCCTTCCTGCGCAGGCGCGTCACCGGCGACTACGAGGTCGACGAGTTCGGCTACGACGCCGAGCTGACCGACAAGGTGTTCCTCGAGCTGGTCAGGCCCCTCTACACCCGCTGGTTCAGGGTGGAGACGGTCGAGCTGAAGAACGTCCCCGAGGAGGGCGGCGCACTGGTCGTCGCCAACCACTCCGGCACGCTGCCGGTCGACGCGCTGATGCTGCAGGTGGCCATACACGACGAGGCGCACCGGCCGCTGCGGCTGCTCGGCGCCGACCTGGTCTATCAGCTGCCGCTGCTCAGCCATCTGTCCCGCAAGACCGGCCACACGCTGGCCTGCCGGGAGGACGCCGACCGGCTGCTGCGCAAGGGCGAGCTGGTCGGGGTGTTCCCCGAGGGCTTCAAGGGCGTCGGCAAGCCGTTCTCCGAGCGCTACAAGCTGCAGCGGTTCGGCCGCGGCGGCTTCGTGGCCTCGGCCATCCGCGCCGGGGTGCCGATCCTGCCCACCGCGATCGTGGGCGCCGAGGAGATCTACCCGAAGATCGGCGATCTGAAGTTCCTGGCCAGGATGTTCGGGCTGCCCTATCTGCCGGTCACGCCGTTCTTCCCGCTGCTCGGGCCGCTCGGGCTGGTGCCGCTGCCGTCCAAGTGGATGATCCAGTTCGGTGAGCCGATCCGCACCGACGAATACGAGCCGACGGCGGCCGACGATCCGATGCTGGTGTTCAACATCACCGACCACGTGCGCGAGGTGATCCAGCAGATGCTCCACGAGCTGCGGCTGCGCAGGGGCCACGCGTTCCCGCCGTTCCTGTAGCGCAACCGGCCGGGCGTCCCCGGTGTTCTCCGAGCGACTCATCGTTGACACCGAAGGGACATATCCCATGGATCTTCAGCTTTCCGGGCGCGTCGCCGTCGTCACCGGCGCGTCCAAGGGCATCGGCCTGGCCGTCGCCCGCACCCTGGCCGAGGAGGGGGCGCACGTCGTGGCCGCCTCGCGCACCCCGGTCGACGCCAAGGTGACGCACGTCGCGGTCGACCTCATGGACCCGCAGGCGCCCGCCCAGGTCGTCGCCCGCGCCGTGGAGGAGTTCGGCGGGGTGGACATCCTGGTCAACAACGCCGGCGGGCCGCCGCCCGGGGTGACGCTGCCGCGGGTCGGGTTCATGACGCCCGGGGAGGCGGACTGGCAGGCGATGTTCGAGTTCAACCTGTTCTCGGCCGTACGCATGATCCGCGCCGCCGTACCGGTCATGGCCGAGCGGGGCGGCGGCGCGATCGTCAACATCTCCTCGGGCTCGGCCCGGCAGCCGGGAGCCATGAACGTCGACTACGGCGCGGCCAAGGCGGCGCTCAACCACGTGAGCAAGGCGGTGTCGGAGGAGTTCGGGGCGCAGGGCATCCGGGTCAACACGATCTCGCCCGGCCCGGTGCTCACCGACTGGTGGACCAAGGACGGCGGGGCCGCCGACGTCATCGCGGGCATGGCCGGGGCCTCCAAGGAGGAGGTCATCGCGCAGGTCGCACCCGGCATGATGAAGCTCGCCACCGGGCGGCTGGTCCGGCCGCAGGAGATCGCCGACGTGGTCGCGCTGCTCGTCTCGCCGCGCTCGGGCAGCACGACCGGCGCCGAGTTCGCCGTCGACGGGGGCTTCCTGAAGGAGCTGTGACCACCGTTTCGCCGTGAACCCATGGGGCGGGTTGTGGCAAGACATCGGTGACCGATTCCCCACAGAAGGGCGGAGATGATCCTGCAACCCGCCACCAGGGGAGCGGACTCGGAGCTCGTGAGCGCCTCGTGGACCGATCCTGAGGCGTTCGCCGAGCTCTTCGACCGCTACTCCGCCATGCTCTACCGGTACGTCTCCAAACGGCTCGGCCCCGAGCCCGCCGAGGACCTCGTCGGCGAGACGTTCCTGATCGCGTTCTCCCGGAGGGAGAGCTACGACCTGGCGTACCCGGACGCCAGGCCGTGGCTCTTCGGCATCCTCACCAAACTCATCTCCCGGCACCACCGCAAGGAGGCCGCCCGCTACCGGGCGCTCCTGCGGGCCCCTGTCGAGTCCGCCATCGAGTCGCCCGACGACCGGGTGGCCGCCGGTGTCACGGCCCAGGCCGTACGCGGCGAGCTGGCCGGCGCCCTCGCCGCCCTGCCGGCCAAGGACCGCGACGTGCTGTTACTGATCGCCTGGGGCGATCTCACGTACGAGGAGGTCGCACAGGCGCTCGGCATCCCCGTCGGAACCGTGCGCTCCCGCCTCAACAGGGGCAGGCGGAAGGTACGGGCCGCGCTCGGCGACACCAACCCCATGGAGGAGGAGTGACGATGGACGACCTGAGGCTGCTCCGCGACCTCGGCCGGGAGTTGGAGCACGAGCCGCCCGCCACGCTCGTCCGCCAGCGCGATCGCCTGCTGCGGGCCCGCCCGCGACACCGATGGGCCGGTTGGTGGACCGCCGGGCTCGTGGCCGTCGCCACGGCCGCCGCGGTCGCCGTGCCCACCGTCCTGATCGCCGACCGCCAGACCGCCGCGCCCCCCGCCGGGCCGCAGACCGTGGACGTGAGCGGCACCAGGAACGTGCTGGTGATCGGCTCGGACAGCCGCCAGGGGCAGAACGCCGAGTATGGCCCGCAGACGGCCAAGATGCCCGGTGGCGGCGGCTCGCGATCCGACACCATCATGATCGTCCATGTGCCGGCAGACCGGGGCAAGGCCACGGCCGTCAACGTGCCGCGCGACTCGATGGTGACGATCCCGAGCTGTTCGGGTCAGCCCGCGCGCAAGGACATGATCAATTCGGTGTACAACTCCGGTGGCGCGTCCTGTCTGCGGAAGACCCTGGAGAAGCTGACCGGGCTGACCCTCCACCACACGGTCGAGCTGGACTTCACCGGATTCAAGGGCATGGTGGACGCCCTCGGGGGCGTGGAGGTCACCGTGCCGAAAGCGGTGGACGATCCGAAGGCGAAGTTGAAGCTGCCGGCCGGCAAGAACACCCTGGACGGGGAGGAGGCGCTGGGCTGGGTCCGGCTGCGCTACTACGGCGACGGCTCGGACATCGGGCGGATCAAGCGCCAGCAGCAGCTCGTTCTCGCCATGCTGAAGAAGGCCAGGACGTCGCTCTCCGACCCGGGACGGCTCAAGACATTCCTGGGTGAGGTTCGCAAGTCGGTCAAGACGGATCTGGGCCTGGAGCCGATGTACGAGCTGGCCACCCAGCTGTCGAAGACCAAGGTGAACCTGGTGACGGTGCCGTCGGAGCCGTACGTGGAGGACCAGCACCGCCTCCAGTGGAAGCAGCCGGAGGCGAGCAGGCTGTTCGACTTGCTGAAGGGCTAGCGCCCCCGGTAGTGGCGGCGGAGCGCGATGCCCGCCGCCACGCCGCCCGCCACCGCGCCCGCGCCGGCGGCGATGGGCAGGGCCATCAGCGTGGCCTTGCGGCCCGTCCTGAAGTCCTTGATGGGCCAGTCGTGCTTCTTGGCGTGCTCGCGCAGCTCGCTGTCCGGGTTGATGGCGACCGCCTGTCCGACCAGGGACAGCATGGGCAGGTCGTTGGCCGAGTCGCTGTAGGCCGTGCAGCGGGTCAGGTCGAGGCCCTCGCGGCGGGCCAGCGCGCGGACCGCCTCGGCCTTGGCCGGGCCGTGGAGCAGGTCGCCGACCAGGCGGCCCGTGTAGACGCCGTTGCTGGTCTCCGCGACCGTCCCCAGCGCGCCCGTGAGGCCGAGCCGCTGCGCGATGACCCTGGCCAGCTCCACCGGCGTGGCGGTGACCAGCCAGACCCGCTGGCCGGCGTCCAGGTGGGCCTGGGCGAGGGCACGCGTGCCGCCCCAGATGCGGTCGGCCATGACCTCGTCGTAGATCTCCTCGCCGAGGCGTACGACGTCGTCGACCTTGGCCCCGGCCACGAAGGCCAGCGCGGTCTCCCGGGCCACCGCGATGTGCTCGGGGTTCTCGTTGCCGCGCAGCCGGAACACCGCCTGCCCCACGGCGAACTTGAACAGGTCGGACGTGGTGAACATGCCGCGAGTGGCCAGCCCTCGGGCGAAGTGGTAGATCGAGGCGCCGCGCATCATGGTGTTGTCGACGTCGAAGAAGGCCGCCGCCTGAAGGTCCGGCTCGACCGGGGCAACGGTGACCGCCGCCTCCGCCGCGGCCTCGCCGGCGGCCTCGGGCTCCACCTCGTGTCGTCGAAATAGCCGCCACATGGGGTTCAGCTTACTTACCTGCCAGGCCGGCATCCCGCAAGCTCGCCCCTCCCGCGCGGCTCTCACCGATCATCCACTGCGTCGTGCCGCCCTCACGTCAAGGTGGGAGTCACTGAGGGGCGGCCAGACCGGCGATGTAGCTCAGATAGCTCTCCGCCTTGGCCTGCTGCTCCTGGTCGAGCCGCGGGACTATCGGCTGGACGACCTTCTTCTGGTCCCGCGCGAACTTCTTGATCTTAGGAGAGCGCGGCTCGGCCCGTTCCAGCCTGCGGATGCCGGACCGGGTCGACGCCTCCATCTCCGTCAGCGTCTTGCTGACCAGCGGCCCGTCGTCGGACGAGCCGAGCAGGGAGGCGACCTCCTTGGCGCGCGTCTTGGCGGAGTTGAGCTCGCGCTCGCCGCGGGCGGCGTCGTCGGCGCTGAGGCGCACGAGCGTGCTCTCCGCGGCCCGTTTGAGCGGGTAGAGCGAGTCTCCGGGCACCGACTGGTACGTGGCGAACGCCGCCACCATCATGGCCCCCGCCAGCCCGAACGTGGCCAGATGGGACAGCAGCGGCCGCCTCCGCGCCGGGCGGCGGCGGGCGTGCCGGGGCGCGGCCGGGGAGGCGGGCTCCTCGGCGGCCTCGGCGAGGGCGCCCGAGAGCAGCTCGGCACGCAGCCGGGCGCGGAAGGCCGGCTCCGGCGCGCCGCCGATGGGCAGGCGTCGCAGCTCGGTGAGGTGCTCGAGCACGCGTTCCCGCCGCCTGCGCGCGCTACCCATGACAGCTCCCGTCTGGCCTTGACACCTGCCTAACGAGGAGTGGATGGGAGAGGTTACGCCAGGTCCTGCTTGAGCGCCCTGGCGAGCGCGCGTACGGCGCGGAACTGCAGCGCTTTGATCGCTCCACTCTTCTTCCCCATGATCAGCGCGGTTTCCGCGAGCGAGAGGCCGTGCAGGAAGCGCAGGACCACGCACTCCTGCTGCTCAGGATTGAGATCTCGGACGGCACGCAGCACCCGGTCGTTGATGATGGCCGTGACCACGGCGTTCTCGGGGATGTGCGAGCCGTCGAGCGGAACGTCGATGATCTCCCCCGTGGGGATCTCCAGCCGGTACCGCCCCGACTTGAAGTGATCGGTCACCAGGTTCCTGGCGATGGTCACGAGCCAAGCGCCGAAATCCCGGCCCTGCCAGGTGAAGTCGGCGATCCTGCGCAGCGCCCGAAGAAAAGTCTCGCTGGTCAGGTCCTCGGCGAGCTGGTGGGAGCCGACCCTGAAGTAGATGTAGCGGTAGACCAGATCCACATATCGGTCGTAGAGCGTGCCAAAGGACTCCGTGCTTCCGTTCTTGGCGTGCAGCACGAGCGTGCGTACGTCGTCGAGCACGTCTTCGCGTGCTTCCTCACGTACTTCTTCGCGCACGGCGAGCTCGCCCGTCCGGGCAGGTCCAGCGACCGCTGGAGCAAGCAGCCCGGCGAACGGCGACGAGTCAGGCATCCGGTATCCCTAGGGGTAAGGGGTGCGGCGTGCTCGAACACTCTAGAAATCAACCGGAAATTCCACAATCCACAGCGTGCTGGCATGACTAGGCGTAATCGGCGGATACGGTGAGGTTCGACCTGTTCCCTCTTCGGCTACCGGCTGGGAGGCATCGTCCGGCAGCATTGGAGTCACCATGGAGATCCTCGTTGCTGTCTTTGGTTTCGCCGGTGCGCTCCTCGCCGCCTTCGCGGCCGGCGCCCTGATCCGCCGGTTGCGCGACGAGCCCGAGGGCTGGCTGATCGCCTGGACCGTCGCGGCCGTGGCGTTGTGCCTGTCACTCGGTGTGATCGGCATCGGCTACCTCACGGGGTTCGGATCGGTCACGTTCCGGCTCTACCAAGTGACGGGGTCGATGCTGGCGCCGCTCTGGCTGGCCGTCGGCATGATCCAACTGCTGGCCGAGCGGGTGCCGCCGCGGTTCCTGGCCTGGCTCATGGGCATCGCGCTGACGATCGTCGCCGGCGTGATCATGATCTTCGATCCGCTCAAGTCGAGCGACATGGGCAAGGTGCTGCCCGCGGCCTCGACGTTCTGGGGCATCTTCCCCACCTACCTGCTGATCGGCGTGCACGCCGTATCGGTGCTGGTCATGCTGGCCATGCTGGTGGTCGCGGGGCTCAAGTGGCGCAGCGGCGACGAATACGACACCGACAACCTGCACGCGTCACTGGTCATCGTCCCGTCGGGGATCGCGCTGGTGGGCGCGATGAGGTTCGCGGTGCCGCCGCTGTTCACCACGGCGCTGCTGGCGGTGGCGGGGGCGGCGATCTGGTACACCGTGCTGCGGCCGCTGGCGCCGTACGAGGACGACGAGGAAGACCTCTCCGGTCCCCAGGAGCAGGTGCCCCAACGCGCGCAGCACAGGGAGGAGCGGCCGATGCCGCCCGACGAGCGTGCCCCACGCGGGCGCAGGGCCATGCCCGAGCCCGCGCCCGCCGCGGACCTGCCGCCCACCCCGCCGCGCAGGCCGGCCGGTCTGGGCGACCTGGTGGCCGAATACCGGGCCGGGGAGAGGGAGGTCGACTACGCCGCCCGCATGGCGCCGCCGGCCCCCGACGCGGGCCCGTCGACCGGCTACATCATGAACGGCGTCCCGCCCCAGCAGGGCATGCCCCAGCAGCAGGGCGTCCCGCCCCAGCAGCAGGGCGTGCCGCCGCGGCAGCAGGGGATGCCCTCCCAGCGCGCCGACTACGCGATGCCGCCCGGCCCGCCGCCGTCCGGGCCGGCCACGGGGATGCTCTTCTCCGGCGCTGAGCTGTTCTCGCCCAGCCAGCCCCAGCCCCAAGCCCAGCCGCAGTCCGGCTCCGGCAAGCCCTCGCCGAACATCTACGGCCTCCTCACCGTCTTCACGATCATGGACGGCGCGGGCGAGGCGTTCGACCGGCTGGCCGAGGCGACGGTCGAGGCCGTGCGCCGCGGCGAGCCCGACACCCTGGTCTACGCCTGCCACGCGGTCAAGTCGGCCCCTCTGCAGCGCATCGTCTACGAGCTCTACCGCGACGAGGTGGCCTACCGCGACCACCAGCGCCAGCCGCACGTCGAGAGGTTCGTCAACGAGCGGCAGTCCATGGTGCTGGCCACCAACGTCATCGAGCTCAACGTCAACGCCGCGAAGGTGGTGCCGCTGCCGTCCGCTATGTTCTGAGCGCCTCCCGCAGGCGGCCCTCGTCGACCCGCCAGAAGTCGTGCTGCACGCCGTCGATCAACGTCACCGGGATCATCTCCCAGTACTTCTCCCTGAGCTCCTCGGAGCTCTCGATGCTGACCTCCTCCCACGGCACGCCGAGCTCGTCGGCCACCCTGGCGACGACCTCACGCGCGTCGTCACACAAGTGACAGCCGGGCTTGCCGATCAGCGTGATGCGATGCATGGCACCACGCTACCCGGGTGACTTTGTGCACCGGTTCACAAAGGGATTAACCTGAAAGACGGTTCGATTCCCGTTCACGCGGTCCCCAAGCCGCCCGTCCCCTGGAGCTCCGGCACGTGAAGAGCCCGTCCCAGCCCCGTGACCGCGGTATTCCCGAGGCGACGGTCGCCAGGCTGCCGTTGTACCTCCGGGCGCTGCACGGGATGGCCGAGCGGGGCATCGCCACCGTCAGCTCCGAGGACCTGGCCGTGGCCGCCGGCGTCAACTCCGCCAAACTCCGCAAGGATTTGTCACATCTCGGTTCGTACGGCACGCGCGGCGTAGGCTATGACGTGGAATACCTCGTCTACCAGATCTCCCGCGAGCTCGGGCTGACGCAGGACTGGGCGGTAGCTATCGTCGGGGTCGGCAACCTCGGCCGCGCGCTGGCCAACTACGGCGGTTTCGTCTCCAGAGGCTTCCGGGTGGCGGCGCTCGTCGACGCCGACCCCGAAGTCGTGGGTGACACCATCGCGGGGTTGAATGTTGAGCACATCGATGAACTGGAAGCCGTCATCAAACGGCGTGGAGTCTCCATCGTGGTGCTGGCGACACCGGCGGAGGCGGCGCAGGAGGTCTGCGAACGCGTGATATCCGTAGGCGTCACCAGCATCCTGAACTTCGCCCCAGTTGTGCTTTCCGTGCCGGACGGCGTCGATGTCCGTAAAGTCGACCTATCAATCGAACTGCAGATTCTCGCGTTCCACGAGCAACGCAAGGCTGGGGGGCCACTCATGGCGGTGGACAGTCAATGAGTGTTCTGGCTATCGGACTCAGCCACCGGACCTCTCCGGTGGCTCTGCTCGAGCGCGTCTCCGTGACGGGTGACGCCCTCGTCAAACTCCTGCACGACGTGCAGCAGGACCCCTGCGTCGCGGAGGCCATGGTGGTCTCGACCTGCAACCGGGTCGAGGTCTACGTCACAGTCGACCGTTTCCACGCCGCCGTCACGGCGATCGGCCACCTCCTGAGCCGGCACTCCGGCGTCCCGGTCGAGGAGCTGACGCCGCACCTCTACGTGCACTACGAGGAGCAGGCGGTCGAGCACCTGTTCTCCGTGGTGTGCGGGCTCGACTCCATGGTCGTCGGCGAGGGCCAGATCCTCGGGCAGGTCCGCCGGGCGCTCAAACTGGCGCAGCGCCACGGCACCGTCGGAGCCACCCTCAACGACCTGGTCCAGCAGGCGCTGCGGGTCGGCAAGCGGGCCCACACCGACACCGGCATCGACCAGGCCGGCGCCTCGCTGGTCACGGCGGGCCTCGCGCTGGCGGGCGAGCTGGCAGGCAAGCGGGCCCTGGTGGTCGGCGCCGGCTCCATGAGCTCGCTGGCCGCCGTCACGCTGGCGCGCGCGGGCGTCACCGACATCGTCGTGGCCAACCGCACGTACGAGCGCGGCGCCCGGCTGGCCGCGAACGTCGGCGGCCGGGCGGTCGAGTTCTCCGCCGTGCAGCGCGAGCTGGCCGATGCCGACATCGTGATCACCTGCACGGGCGCGGGCCGCCACGTCATCACGCCGGCCATGCTGAGCCGCCCGGTCTTCCTGCTCGACCTCGCGCTGCCGCACGACATCGACCCGGCCGTGCGCCAGGTGCCCGGCGTCACGCTGGTCGACCTCGAGACGATCCAGGAGTCCGGCATCGGCTCGCGGGAGGGCGACGCGGTCCCGTCCGTACGCGCCCTCGTCGTGGAGGAGCTGCGGGCCTACCTCGACGCCGAGCGGGCCGCCAAGGTCACGCCGACCGTGGTCGCGCTGCGCAGCAAGGCCGCGAGCGTGGTCGAGTCCGAGCTCGGCCGCCTCCTCATGCGGGTGCCCGACCTCGACGAGCGGGCCAAGGACGAGGTCACCATGACCATTCAGCGGATCGTCGACAAGCTGCTCCACGAGCCGACCGTGCGTGTCAAGCAGCTCGCCACCTCCCCCGGAGGCGATCATTATGCGGAGGCGCTGCGTGAGCTGTTCAACCTGGATCCGAAGGTGCCCGAGGCCGTGAGAGAGGTGGAGCTGTGAGGCTGGGGACCCGCCGGAGCCTGCTGGCCACCACGCAGTCGCAGATGGTGGCCGACGCCTACACCGAGCGCACCGGGCGTGCGATCGAGCTCGTGGGCGTCACGACCTTCGGCGACGTCACCAAGGCCCACCTCGCCCAGCTCGGCGGCACGGGCGTGTTCGTCACCGCGCTGCGCGACAAGCTGCTCGAGGACGAGATCGACTTCGCCGTCCACTCGCTGAAGGACCTGCCGACCACGCAGGACCCGCGCTTCACGCTGGCCGCGATCCCGGCCCGCCACGACCACCGGGACGCGCTGGTGAGCCCGCACAAGTTCGCCGACCTCCCGTCCGGCGCCCGGGTCGGCACCGGCTCCCCGCGCCGGATCGCCATGCTGAGCGCGCTGCGCCCCGACCTGGAGTACGTCCCGATCCGCGGCAACGCCGACACCCGCATCGGCAAGGTAACATCAGGCGAGCTCGACGCGGTCGTGCTGGCCTCGGCCGGCCTGACCAGGATCGGCCGCAGCGCGGACATCGCCCAGATCTTCGAGATCGAGGAGTTGCTGCCCGCTCCCGGCCAGGGCGCGCTGGCCGTCGAGTGCCGCTCTGACCGGCCCGATCTGATCGAGTTCCTGAGCGTGCTCGACGACCCGTGCACCCGCTCCGCGGTGACCGCGGAGCGCGCCGTGCTCAACGCCCTCGAGGCCGGCTGCTCGGCACCAGTGGGTGCGTTCGCGGTCGATGACGGGCACACTCTGAACTTGACCGCCGTGGTCGTCGCCATCGACGGCCGCGAGGCGGTCCGCAAGTCCACCGCCGGCTCTCCTTCGGAGGCTGTTAACCTGGGCCGCCGCCTGGCGGCCGAGATGATCGCCGAAGGCGCCGACAGATTGATGGGGGAGCATTCCCATTGAGCTCCGATAGTCCAACCTCCGGTTTCGTCGCGTTCGTGGGGGCGGGTCCCGGTGACCCCAACCTGCTGACGCTCCGCGCCGCCGAGCTGCTCGGCAAGGCCGACGCCGTCGTGCTCGGCGAGGAAGCGCACCGCCCGCTGCTGCGTCACTGCCGCGAAGGCGTCCAGGTCGTCGAGGGCGACGACGTCAAGGCCGGGGTCGTCAAGCGCGCCAAAGGCGGGCAGGTCGTGGTGCGCCTGTGCGCGGGCGATCCCATGCTCTTCTCCTCGATCACCGAGGAGGTCGCGGCCTGCGCCGCGGCGGAGGTGGACTTCGAGATCGTGCCCGGCGTGCCGCCCGCGACCGCCGTGCTGACCTACGCGGGCATCCCGCCGGCGACGGCCGTGCCCGAGTTCCGGATCGTCGACGCCGCTCATGAGCAGGACTGGGACCACCACGCCGCCTGCCGCGGCACGCTGGTGATCTACAACGGCCTCGGCGACGCCGTGGCCATCGGCAAGGCCCTCATCGCCGGCGGCAAGCCCGACACCACTCCCGTCGCGGTCAGCAGCGGCGGCACCACCACCGAGCAGTACACCGTCGTGTCCTCGCTCGGCCGGCTCCAGGCCGACCTCAAGCACGCCGGCTTCACCGAGCCCGCGCTGATCGTGGTCGGCGAGGCCGTGGGGCTGCGGGACAAACTGTCGTGGTTCGAGACCAAGCCGCTGTTCGGGTGGCGGGTGCTGGTGCCGCGCACCAAGGAGCAGTCGCGCAGCCTGTCCGAGCAGCTCGTCGCGTACGGCGCGGTGCCGGAGGAGGTGCCGACGATCTCGGTGGAGCCGCCCCGCACGCCGCAGCAGATGGACCGGGCGATCAAGGGCCTGGTCACGGGCCGCTACGAGTGGGTGGCCTTCACCAGCGCGAACGCGGTCAAGGCCGTACGCGAGAAGTTCGAGGAATACGGCCTCGACGCCCGCGCCTTCGCCGGCCTCAAGGTGGCGGCCGTGGGCGACGCGACCGCGCGGGCCCTGGTCGAGTTCGGGGTCAAGCCCGACCTGCTGCCGTCGGGCGAGCAGTCGTCCGAGGGGCTGGTGGCCGAGTGGCCGCCGTACGACTCGATGCTCGACCCGATCAACCGGGTGCTGCTGCCGCGGGCCGACATCTCGACCGACACGCTGGTGGCCGGGCTCACCGAGCTGGGCTGGGAGTGCGACGACGTCACCGCGTACCGCACCGTGCGGGCCGCGCCGCCGCCCGCGCCCATCCGCGAGGCGATCAAGGGCGGCGGCTTCGACGCCGTGCTCTTCACGTCCTCGTCCACCGTGCGCAACCTGGTGGGCATCGCGGGCAAGCCGCACAACGTCACCGTGATCGCGGTCATCGGGCCGCAGACGGCCAAGACCGCCGAGGAGTTCGGGCTCCGGGTCGACGTCATGGCTGACAAACCATCCGCATCCGCCTTGGCCGCCGCGCTGGCCGAGTTCGGTGCCAAGCAGCGCCAGGCGGCCCTGGCCGCGGGCGACACCCCGCGCCGGCCCTCACAGAACCGCCGTGGCGCGAGGAGAAGGAGACCTTGATGAGCGCGCGATTCCCCGTGGCCAGGCCTCGGCGGCTGCGCCGCACCCCCGCGCTGCGGCGCATGGTGGCCGGCACCCGGCTGCACGCCGCCGACCTGATCCTGCCCCTGTTCGTCAAGGAGGGCATCGCCGAGCCGCAGCCCGTCGCCTCCATGCCGGGCGTGGTGCAGCACACCCGCGACTCGCTGCGCAAGGCCGCGCACGAGGCCGCCGAGGCGGGCGTGGGCGGGCTGATCCTGTTCGGCATCCCGGCCGTGAAGGACGCCCGCGGCTCGGCCGCCGACGACCCCGACGGCGTCCTGCAGATCGCGCTGCGGGATGTGAACGCCGAGGTCGGCGACTCCATCGTGGTGATGGCCGACACGTGCCTCGACGAGTTCACCGACCACGGGCACTGCGGGATCCTCACCCCGTCCGGTGACGTGGACAACGACGCGACGCTGGAGCGGTACGCCTCGATCGCGGTGGCGCAGGCTGCCGCGGGCTCCCAGATGGTGGCGCCGAGCGGGATGATGGACGGCCAGGTCGGGGCGATCCGGGCGGCGCTCGACGGGGCCGGTTACGGAAATATCCCGATTCTTGCCTATACCGCCAAGTACGCATCCGCCTTCTTCGGGCCGTTCCGCGACGCCGCCGAGTGCGCGCCGCAGTTCGGCGACCGCAGCACCCACCAGCAGGACCCGGCCGGGCCGCTGGAGGAGGCGCTGCGCGAGCTCCGGCTCGACCTCGCCGAGGGCGCCGACGCCGTCATGGTCAAGCCCGCGCTGGCCTACCTCGACATCATCGCCCAGTTCCGGGCCGAGGTGGACGTGCCGGTGGCCGCCTACCAGGTAAGCGGCGAATACGCGATGATCGAGGCCGCCGCGGCCAACGGCTGGGTGGACCGCGAGCGGACGATCATGGAATCGCTGGTCGCGATCAAGCGGGCCGGGGCCGACCTGATCTTGACGTACTGGGCGACGGAAGTGGCGCGACGCATCTGATCGGCGAGCTTCCGCTCGCGTACCTCGATGGATGTCCGCGCGTCGCTGCGGATCCATCGAGGTCAAACCAAGGGGTTTTCCGTCAACTCGTGGGACGTGTGCGTTAGAGTGCGATAACAAGTGCTGGTGTGTCCCGCGTGTGCGATCGCCCGCCCGGAGCCGGGACCTCCTCAGGCGCGTGCGAGGGACTTGACGGGAGACACCAATGGTGGGGGTACCACTGGCTCGGCGTACCAAAAAACGGCCGCGGCCGACGCGAATCGCCTCTGTGCTCGAATACGCCGCTATGGGATGGCCTGTCGTGCCCGGCGCCTATCCGCTGCGGAACGGTCCGCGTGCGTGCTCCTGTGACCGCCTCGGATGTCCCGACCCCGGTGCCCATCCGCTGTCCCCCGCCTGGCATCTGCAGGCCACGACGGATCCCGCTCAGCTCACCCGCTGGTGGCATGCCGAGCCCGAGGCCAGTGTGATTCTGCCCACCGGACGCGTGTTCGACGTCTTCGACGTACCCCTCGCCACCGGCCTGTCGGCCCTCACCCGGATCGACGCCGCCGGAGCACACCCGGGCCCGGTCGCCGCGAAAGGCGACCGGGTCTTGTTTTACGTGGCCACGCGGGGCAACCCGGAGGACGAGGACGAGTGGTGGTCGTGTCACCTGGACTGTGATCCGGCGACCATCGAGGACACGCCGGGGTTGCGCTGGCACTGTCGTGACAGCTACGTCCTCGCGCCGCCCTCGACGCTGCCCAGCGGCCAGCCCGTCTCCTGGCTCCGGCTCCCGGACGGGCGTCCCCTTCCCGACCCACTGCGCATCCTGGAGTGGCTCGCCGACTGACGGGCCTGGGGCGTACCGGCGGCTTGGAGCCTGGTTGGCCGCCGTCGATGTGCGCCGGTCTCCGCCGTCCCACGTCCCGCCGTCGCGGCGCTCAGGGGCTCGAGACCGTGCCGCGCTTCGCGACACGGCGCAGTGGTGCCGCGTTCGGCCGCCCCAGTGCGCGCCGACCGTGCTGCCACTGCCTCGGCGCTCCCGGCCCGGGCTTCCTGCGACGGTGCCTCAGCCTCCGTCCGGCCCCGGCCCGCACGCTGCCGGCTGTGCTTTACCGGCCCCCCTGCTTGAGGGGATCGTGGGCGCTCGGTCGGTGAGCCGGCGTCCTGGCGCGGGGCGGGTCCGGTCTTCGCCGGACGTCCCCACGCCGGGGGCGGGTGGGGGCGGGGATAATGTGGGGCGGGTGAGCCGTACGCAGAACTCCGAGGACCTGTTCGCCCGCGCCCGCCAGATCGTGCCCGGAGGGGTCAACTCCCCGGTGCGCGCGTTCGGGGCGGTCGGCGGCACGCCGCGCTTCATGGCCTCAGGCCAGGGGCCCTACATCACCGACGTGGACGGCAACCGGTACGTCGACCTCGTCTGCTCCTGGGGGCCGATGATCCTCGGGCACCGGCACCCCGCGGTCGTCGAGGCCGTCTCCGGGGCGGTGGCCGACGGCTTCTCGTACGGCACCGCCACCCAGGGCGAGGTCGAGCTGGCCGAGGAGATCGTGGCCAGGGTGGCGCCGGTCGAGAAGGTGCGGCTGGTCAGCTCCGGCACCGAGGCGACCATGAGCGCGGTGCGGCTGGCGCGGGGCTTCACCGGGCGGTCGAAGGTGATCAAGTTCGCCGGCTGCTACCACGGGCACGTCGACGCGTTGCTGGCCTCGGCGGGGTCCGGGGTGGCGACGTTCGGGCTGCCCGACACGCCGGGCGTGACCGGGGCGTCGGCGGCGGACACGATCGTGTTGCCGTACAACTCGATCGAGGCCGTCGAGGAGGCCTTCGCCGCCGCGGACGTCGCGTGCGTGATCACCGAGGCGTGCCCGGCCAACATGGGCGTCGTCCCGCCGCGCGACGGCTTCAACGCGCGCCTGCGCGAGCTCTGCACGGCCAACGGCGCGTTGCTCATCGTCGACGAGGTGCTGACGGGGTTCCGGGTCTCGGCCGCCGGTTGGTACGGCCTGGACCCGGTGGAGGCCGACCTGATGACGTTCGGGAAGGTCATGGGCGGCGGGCTGCCGGCGGCGGCGTTCGGCGGGCGGGCCGACGTCATGGCCAATCTCGCCCCCGAGGGGCCTGTCTACCAGGCGGGCACGCTGTCGGGCAATCCGCTGGCGTGCGCGGCCGGGCTGGCCACGCTGCGGGCGCTCGACGACGCGGCCTACGCGCGCGTGGACGCCGCGGCGCTCGCCGTGGGGGATGCGGCCTCCGAGGCGCTGGCCGCGGCCGGGGTGCCGCATCGGCTGCAGCGTGCGGGGAGCCTGTTCTCGATCTTCTTCACCGAGGCCGAGGTGACGAATTTCGCCGAGGCCAAGACACAGAACACCGCCGCCTTCACCGCGTTCTTCCACGCGATGCTGGACCAGGGCGTCTATCTGCCGCCGTCGGCGTACGAGGCGTGGTTCCTGTCGGCCGCGCACGACGACGAGGCGATCAACCGCGTGGCCGAAGCGCTTCCGGCTGCGGCGAAGGCTGCCGCCGCCGTTCTGTAGCGCGGGGCCGCGTGCCGGCGTACAACACGCCGCACACGATGAGGGCCGCCGCCACCAGCTTGAGCCAGGTGAGCGGCTCGCCCGTGACCAGGGCGGCCGACGACATGCCGAAGACGGGCACGAGCAGCGTGTACGGCGCCACGACCGAGGCGTCGTAGCGGCGCAGCAGCCACCCCCAGACGCCGAATCCGCCGAGCGTGGACACGAACGCCACGTACACGAGCGACAGCCAGCCCTCGGCAGGCGCGCTCAGCGTGGGCACCCCCTCCAGCCACAGCGACAGCAGCAGGAGCGGGGGCGCGGACAGGGCGCTGACCCAGACCATGAACCGGAGCGAGTCCGGAGGGGCGGCGCGGCGCTGGACCACGTTGCCGAGGCCCCAGGCGGCCGCCGCGGCGACGCAGAGGGCGAAGGCGCCGATCGGGCCGGACACGCCGAAGTCGTACGCGACCAGGGCCAGCCCGCCGAACGCGACGGTCAGCCCGAGGACGCGGCGTGCGGTGAGCCGCTCCCGGAGCAGCGTCACCGCGAACAGCACGGTGAACAACGCCTGCATCTGCAGGACGAGTGAGGTGAGCCCGGCCGGCATGCCCGCCCGCATTCCCACGAGCAGCAGGCCGAACTGCCCCACTCCGATGGTGGCCGCCACCCCGGCGACCCAGCGCCACGGGACTCCTGGCCGCCCCACGATCAGCAGGGCGGGGAACGCGGCCATGGCGAACCTGATCCCCGCGTAGAGCAGCGGCGGGAAGTGCCGCAGCCCTACCTGCATGACCACGAAGTTGAAGCCCCAGACGGCCGCGAGGCCGACGGCGAGGGCGAGGTGGCGGGGGCGCACTCAGCGGGTGGGCTTCTGGTAGCGGATGCGCTGCTCGCGAGCCTGCTCGGCCAGCGCCTTCAGGTACGAGGGGGAGCTCGGCTGCTGCTTCTTCGTCTTGAGGATTCTCATGCATCTATTTTCCTCTGCTACACATTCAACGACAAGCGAGACTTTCTACGCTAAACCCTTTAGAGTGGCTTACATGTTGGACTTGAACCGGCTCAAGGCCCTTCACGCCGTCCACGTCTACGGGTCGGTCGGAGCCGCGGCCGACGCGCTCATGGTCACGCCGTCGGCCGTGTCGCAGCAGATCGCCAAGCTGGAGCGCGAGACCGGCGCCAGGCTCGTGGAACGCAACGGCCGCGGCGTGCGGCTGACGGACGCCGCCGGCCTGCTGGCCGAGCACGCCGAGCGGATCCTCGCCCTGGTCGAGACCGCCGAGGCCGACTTCGAGGCGCTGCGCGGCCAGGTCGTCGGCCGCCTCAACATCGCCGCCTTTCCCACCGCCGCCCGCGGGATCATGCCCAAGGCGCTGAGCTCGCTCCGCAGCCGCCATCCCGACCTGTGGATCCAGCTCATCGAGCGCGAGCCCGAGCGGGTCGTGCGCGACGTGGCCAGGGGCGAGCTGGACCTGGGCGTGATCCAGGACTGGCTCAACAGGCCCATGGCCATGCCCGACGGGCTGTCCAAGTCCACGCTGCTCGACGACGTCGCCGACGTGGCGCTGCCGGCCGACCACCCGCTGGCCGACGCCAGGGAGCTGGAGCTGGCCCAGTTGCACGGCGAGATGTGGATCAGCGGCTCGCCCGGCACCGTCTGCCACGACTGGCTGGTGTTCACGCTGCGCAACGCCTCGCTGGAGCCGGTGATCGCCTGCATGGCCGACGAATACCCGACGCAACTGGCGCTGGTGGCCGCCGGCCTGGGCTGCGCGATCGTGCCGCGGCTCGGGCGGGACTGCGTGCCCGGCGGCGTCCGGCTCGTGCCGCTCAGGCCGCGGCAGTCGCGCCGGATCTACGCGGTGTGGCGCTCGGACGCGGCCCGCCGCCCCGCGATCAGGGCCCTGGTCGAGGCCCTCGCGGACGCGAGCAGGCAGCAAGAGAACGCCTGGGCGCTCAATTGACGCCTGACCGACAGCCGCCGCTGAGGGCGCGCCGGCGGTCAGCTGAGGGCGATGGACACAACGGGGCTCACCCCGCGACGTTATCTCCCGATGAACTCCAGGCGAACACGGCCCCTGGGCGCGCGGCGCGCCCGAGCGGATAGGCTGTCCGCACCATGGCTGAAACCACCGTCGTCCATCTGCTGCGCCACGGTGAGGTGCACAACCCCGATGGCATCCTGTACGGCAGGCTGCCCGGCTACCACCTGTCCGAGACAGGTCAGCTCATGGCCGAGACGGTCGCGAAGGCGGTCGGCGGCCGTGACATCGTCGCCCTCTACAGCTCGCCGCTGGAGCGCGCGCTGGAGACCGCGGCGCCGCTCGCCGAGAAGCTCGGCCTGGAGATCCAGCAGGACGTCCGCCTGATCGAGGCGGGAAACCTCCTGGAGGGCCGCCGGGTGGGGCAAGGGATGGGGGTGTTCCGCGACTGGCGCAACTACCGCTATTTCTGGAACCCGCTCCGCCCGTCCTGGGGAGAGCCGTACCCGGTCATCCTCCAGCGCATGAAGTCGGTGATCGAGGACGCCAGGGCTGCGGCGCGCGGGCACGAGGCGGTGCTCGTCAGCCACCAGCTCCCGATCTGGGCGATCAGGTCGGCCGCCGAGGGCCGCAGGCTCTGGCACGACCCCAGGCGCAGGCAGTGCGCGCTGGCCAGTCTCACCACGCTCACGTTCGACGGCAACCGGCTCGTCAGCGTCGGCTACAGCGAGCCGGCCGGGTCGCTGGACGCCGGGCCCTCCATCCCCGGCGCCTGACAGCACGGTGACCGCGGACCCGCGTGGTCGGGAGCCGGGGGACGAGGCAGGCGGCGCGTGCCAGGGCAGGTCGTGAGGTGGTCGTTTTCCGGCGGTATGCCGGTCCCGATGTCCGGGGCGCGCGGCGTCACCGGTAGAGTTGCAAGCTCTACCGGTTGTAGTACAAGGAGATCTTCCTCCGTGCGCGCCAAGTCCATCTCCCTCGTTCTCCTGACCGTCCTGGTCGCGGGCTGCGCCGGCAACCAGACCGGTCAGCCGCAGGCAGGTGACACCCGGTTCGTCGCGGGTGACGGGAAGATGCAGGTGT
This sequence comes from Nonomuraea sp. SYSU D8015, assembly GCF_008065375.1. Lineage (GTDB taxonomy): Bacteria > Actinomycetota > Actinomycetes > Streptosporangiales > Streptosporangiaceae > Nonomuraea. Next base: position 241,846 of record NZ_VJYI01000002.1, on the reverse strand, counting down.
TCGCGGCCGGCGAGCGCAAGCCCGCGCCGGCGATCGAGGGGCCGACCCTCGAGGGCGGCACCGCCTCGCTCGCCGCGCACAAGGGCAAGGTCGTGGTGCTCAACTTCTGGGCGTCGTGGTGCGGCCCGTGCCGGGCGGAGGCGCCGGTGCTCAAGGAGGTCGCGGCCAAGACCAAGGGCAGCGGCGTGGAGTTCCTCGGCGTCGACTTCAAGGACCGACAGGCCGACGCGCTGGCCTTCGAGCGCACCGAGAAGACCGGCTACCCGTCCATCTTCGACCAGCCGGGCAAGGTGGCGCTGGCCTTCCAGGGCACGGTGCCGCCCGCGGCCATCCCGTCCACGCTGATCATCGACAAGCAGGGCAGGATCGCCGCCAGGGCGCTCGGCGCGGTCAAATACACCGACCTGATGAACGCGGTGACCAAGGTGCGCGATGAGTGACGTCGTGGCCTCCGGGTCGTTGCTGCTGGCGGTGCCGATCGCGGTGCTGGCCGGGGTCGTGTCGTTCCTCTCGCCGTGCGTGCTGCCGCTGGTGCCCGGCTACCTGTCGTACGTGACCGGCATGAGCTCCGACCCCAAGCGGGGGCGGCTGGTGCTCGGGACGGCGCTGTTCGTGGCCGGGTTCGGGCTGGTGTTCGTGCTCAGCGGGGCGCTGTTCGGCGGGCTCGGGTCGGTGATGCTGGGCAACGCCGAGATCATCACGCGGATCCTCGGGGTGCTGACCATCCTGCTCGGGCTGGCGTTCCTGGGTGTCGTGCCGGGGCTGATGCGCGACGTGCGCATCCACCGGCTGCCGGCCGCGGGCCTCGCCGGGGCGCCGCTGCTCGGGGTGGTGTTCGGGCTGGGGTGGACGCCGTGCATCGGGCCCACGCTGGCCGTCGTGCTGACGCTCGGGCTCAACGAGGGCAGCGCCGCCCGTGGCGCCGTCCTGGCCCTGGCGTACGCGCTGGGCCTCGGGCTGCCGTTCGTGGGCGCGGCGCTGGCGTACACCAAGGCCCTGCGCACGTTCCGGGCCATCCGCAGGCACTCGCGCCTGATCACCAGGATCGGCGGCGGCATGATGGTGGCCGTCGGGGTCCTGCTGGTGACCGGGCTGTGGGGGCAGATGATCGCGGCCATGCAGGGCATGATCGGCGCGTTCGAGCCGGTGATCTGATGAGCGTCCAGGAGCTGGAGAAGGAGCAGTCGCCCAATCAGGCCGGGTTCGGGCTGACGGCCTGGCTGCGGTGGGGGTGGCGCACGCTCACCTCGATGAAGACGGCGCTGATCCTGCTGTTCCTGCTCGCGCTCGGCTCGGTGCCGGGCTCGCTGGTGCCGCAGCGCGGCGTCGAGCCCGACAAGGTGGCCCGCCTCTACGAGCAGAACCCGACGCTGGCCGAGTGGTACGACCGGTTCCAGCTGTTCGAGGTGTTCACCTCGACCTGGTTCGCGGCCGTCTACCTGCTGCTGTTCACCTCGCTGATCGGCTGCATCGTCCCGCGCACCGCGACCTACCTGCGCGAGCTGCGCCGCAAGCCGCCCGCCGCGCCGAAGCACCTGTCGCGGCTGCCGCACGCGGCCGCGTTCGAGGGCGACCTGGGCGTCGAGGAAGCCGCGCGGCGGCTGCGCAAGCTGCGCTTCCGCGTCGTGACCGGGGACGGCTGGGTCTCGGCCGAGAAGGGCTACCTGCGCGAGACCGGAAACCTGTTCTTCCACATCGCGCTGCTCGGCATCCTGCTCGCGATCGGCGCCGGCTCGCTGTACGGCTACCGCGGCAACGTCCTGGTCGTGGAGGGCGACGGGTTCGCCAACACGGTGGCCGCCTACGACCGCTACATCCCGGGCAGTCAGGTGTCGGCGGAGTCGCTGGAGCCGTTCTCGCTCCAGTTGACCGACTTCAAGGTCTCCTACCAGGTCGAGGGCGACAAGCGGGGGCAGGCGCTCGACTACTCGGCCCACCTCAAGGTCAACGACTCGCCCGGCGCGCCCACGCGGGACTTCGAGCTGAAGGTCAACACGCCGCTCGAGGTCAACGGCACGCAGGTCTACCTGATCGGCAACGGCTACGCCCCGGTCTTCAAGGTCACCGACGGCAAGGGGCAGGTGGCCTTCGAGGGCGCGGTGCCCTGCCTGATCGAGGACAAGCCCACGATGACCTCGGGATGCGTGGTCAAGGCGCCGGACGCGCAGCCGTCGCAGCTGGGGTTCCTGCTGCGGTTCCTGCCCACCAGCGTGCCGCTCACCGACGGCACGTACGCCTCGGCCTTCCCCGACGAGCTCAACCCCGAGGTGCAGCTCGTCGGGGCCTTCTCCGGCGATCTGGGCCTGCGCTCGGGCCGGCCGCAGTCGGTCTACGAGCTCGCGCCGCCCGAGGTCATGAAGAAGCTCAAGCCGCTCGTCATGGGCTCCAACGTGCCCAAGCCGCTGGCGGCGGGGCAGTCGATCGACCTGCCGGAAGGGGCGGGCAAGCTGGAGTTCGTCGGGGTCAAGGAGTGGATGACGCTCCAGATCGCCTACGACCCGGGGCGTGTGCCCGCCCTGGTCTTCGCCGCCGTCGCGGTCGTCGCCATCGCGCTCTCGCTCATGATCCGGCGCCGCAGGGTCTTCGTCCGGGTCAAGGAGGGCGGCACGGTCGAGGTGGGCGGCCTGACCCGCACCGAGGGCTCCGCGGCGGGCTTCGCCGAGGAGTTCGCCGACATCGTCAAGGTTCTATCGGCAGGAGAGAAGGATGTCCGCTGAGCAACTCGCCGGGCTGAGCGATCTTTTCGTCGTCGCAGCGGTCCTGCTCTACGTCGTCTCCATGGTCGGTTTCGCGATGGAGCTGGCTTTCGGGCGCTTCCGGCCCGGCAAGGCGGCGGCCCTGGGGGCCGACGCCCAGCGGCAGGCCGTCAAGCAGCCGGTGGCGGTGGGCGCGGCCGGATCGGGAGGCGAGGGCGCCGACGCCTCCAGCGCGGAGCAGCCCGGGGCCTCTGAGGCGGCCGGGCAGCCGCGTGGGGCGATCAGGGCCGGGACGGTGGCGCTCGCGCTCGCCTGGCTCGGCTGGGCCGCCAACCTGGCCGCCATCGTCACCCGCGGCCTGGCCGTGGAGCGGTGGCCGTGGGGCAACATGTACGAGTTCGTGGTGGCCATCTGCTTCGCCGCCGTCTCCGCGTTCCTCGGCACCCAGCTCCGCCACAACGTCCGCTTCCTCGGCGCGTTCGTCATGGTCACGGCCGCGCTCGGGCTCGGGCTCGCCGTCAAGTTCTTCTACACCGCCGCGGGCCCCGTCGTGCCCGCGCTGAACTCGTACTGGATCGCCATCCACGTCACCGCGGCGATCATCTCCAGCGGCCTGCTGACGATGGCGGGCGTCGCCGGGATCCTCTATCTCATCCGCGGTGACGGGCTCTCCCGGTTGCCCACCCGCGAGGACCTCGAGCGGGTGGCGCACCGGGCGATCGTGTTCGCGTTCCCGCTGTGGACGTTCGCGGTGATCGCGGGTGCGCTGTGGGCCGACCGGGCCTGGGGCCGTTACTGGGGGTGGGACCCCAAGGAGGTCTGGTCGTTCATCACGTGGGTGGCCTACGCCGCCTATCTCCACGCCAGGGTGACGGCCGGCTGGCGGGGCAGGGCCGCCACCATCGTGCAGCTGGTGGCCTTCGCCTGCCTGCTGTTCAACTTGATCGGCGTCAACATCTTCATCTCGGGGCTGCACAGTTACGCCGACGTCGGCAACTAGCCCAGGTCGTCACCGCCCCGCATGCGGCGATCGAGGTCGCGCAGGAACTCGGGGTCGTCGTCGGGACCCTTCGGCACACCGGGGCCGGGGGGGACCGGCCATGCCTGCCGCGGCGCCCGCGGACGGCCGCGCACCATCCAGATCAGGCCGCCGACGAGCGGGATCAGCACGACGACCAGGATCCAGAGAGCTTTTGGTACGTTCCTAACCTCGTCTTCGGGTGTCGTGATCACGTCGAACATCGAAAAAAGCCAGAAGGCCAGCAGCGCCAGGCCGATCAGAACACCTGCCATGCCCGAACTGTAAGCCATCTGCGACGTGATCGTGCTTCCGGTTGCCCCATTTCGGGTGACTAGGGGAAGATCCGCGTCGTACGGTGGAAGCCGATGCGGCGGAGCCGAAGGGGCGCCACGGGGCCTTGAGAGGTGCGATGGCCTTTTCCAACTCCAGGGGGTCCAGCGACAAGGGGAGGCATCGACGCGGCCGCTGGTGGCGGCGCGGGTCGTACCTTTTCGCGCGCCGCGCGGAGGCGCCGCAGGGCGCGGAGCGGTCGTTCTGGTCGAACGCCCGTGAGAGGCGCCAGGAGGCCCGGAGCGCTCGCGCCGAGGGCAAAGGGCTCAACGGCGCCAAACGACGCCTCTGGCCGGGCGCTGAACGGCAGGAGCGGCCCGAACGCCACGATGGCCGTCCGAAGGAGACCTGGGACGGATTCGCGGTCCGCGAACGCCACGAGCAGCTGCCTGCCGCCGTGATGGAGCGCCCCCGCTACACCTGGTACGACTTCGAGCTCGACGACCGGCCTCCCCGCGCCCAGCCGAACCGCCCCGACGTGCCGTCACTCGGCGACGGCCTGCGCCACTGCGGCAAGCTGGAGTCGATCCTGCACCGCCAGTGGGACGCCCGGCAGGGCCCGCCGCCGGCCGACGTCGTACGCGCCGTGGAGAGCCTCGCCAGGCTGCCCGACCGGCTCAAGGAGAAGCTCGCGAACGGCCTGGAGGGCATCTACGTCGGCCCCGGCGGCGTCCCCGACCTCGACGACATGGGCTACTTGCGCGGCGCCCCCCTGCCCTCCGGGCGCGCCACGTGGGACATCTGCGCCGGCGCGTATGGCGACCGCAAGATCGTCGTGGGCGACCGGCCCTCACCCACCCCTGACGTGATGATGCACGAGGTCGGCCACGCCATCGACGACATCGACTCGGCGTACGGAGAATGGGTGTCCGACTCGCCAGAGTTCGTTCACCTCTACGAGAAGGCCAGGCCCATCTTGGCCTCGGGCTTCCACCGCCAGGGCGGCGGGCTCGGCAGGAAGGAGTTCTTCGCCGACGCCTTCGCCGCCATCGCCTCCCGCCAGCGACCTGCCCTCGTCGACATGCTCGGGGGTGACACACGAATGGCGCTCAACGTCATGCTGTTCTTCAACCGGCGCTACGGAATCTAGGTGATTCGGTCATGTACGTCATCCGGCTCGCGGACGGGACCTTGCGCGTACCGCAGAGCCTGACCAGCGAAGACGGGCGCCTATTCGGCGACGCGTACGTGGAGCTGCAGCCCGGCGACCCCGGCTACGAGCAGTGGCTGGACGAGTCGCTCACGGAGGAGGAGGCGCGGCTGCGTCGCCGGCGCTGGGAAGAGGAGAACGACGACCTGGAACGCGAGTTCCTGGCATTCAAGGCGGAACAGGAGGAAGACGCCTGATCGAGCAGGGTGGAGCAGGAGGAAGACCCTGATCGGGCGATCGGACAGGCGCCAGCCACGGTCGGCGGTTGGCGCCGCCCCGTGCTTGCCCTACGGAAGTGTGGCCGGGAAGCACGCGAACAGTGGGTTCCGCCAGCGGTGACCCTGCCGGGTCGCAGGATCACCGTCTGCGCGGAACGTCAGACGCGCGGGGACTCACCTGCCGGCCTGTCGGCCGTTAGAACGTCCTCGCCTCGGAGAAGGGCGTGCACTTCCGACTCGCGGAACCGCCGGTGCCCTCCGGGGGTGCGGATACTGCTGATGCGGCCTGCCGCAGCCCAGCGCGTAACCGTCTTTGGGTCTACCCGGAAGAGGGCGGCAACCTCTCCTGGGGTCAGCAGACGCTCGCTGCTACTCTCCACCAATCTCTCCCCCTCGCATCCCGCTTCCTGCCAGCGGGCGGACAGGTAACCAGTGTGTCGAGCGAAGCCTGATTTATCCGTGGTTTTCTGCAAAGATCACGGGTTGTTATCAGCTGACTGCCCGATTGTTATATGATAGAGCCTCTTTGGGGCTCTCGTGGGTGTTTCTTTACGAAACTCCCTAACTGGGAACAGTAGCAGCGCTCGCGCCCGATGCGAAGAGCGACCGCCGCCCGGGCCCGAGTAACCTCGAACCCGTGCATCCTGTTCTCGTTTACACCGCGTCGCGGATCGGCCTGTTTATCGTGGCCTTCGGTGTGTTGTGGCTGGTCCTTCCGGTGGTTGGCCTGTCGCATCCGCTGATCCTGATCGGCGGAGCCTTCCTGGTCAGCGGCATAGCCAGCTATGTGCTGCTGTCCAAGCAGCGTGACGCCGTGAGCGCACGCATCAGCGACAAGCTCGACCGGCCGAAGCCGCAAGACGACTAGGGCAGAGGGAACATGCCAATCCGGGCATGGTACTCCCGTCCGAGTCTCGTTGTGTCACTACCGACAAGTAGTCCACTCTCATGCGCTGAAAACGCCTTGACCCCGATGCCGCGTTCCCGCGTCGGATTCCAACTGAGCGCCTTTCCGGTACGCGGATGAATGGCGCCGATGCCCGGTCGTGACACCGCTCCCGGGCCGGCCGAGTCGCGGCCCCGCGGGTTGTCCAGCCAGCGCTGATGGCCGCCGACGTACACCGCCGCCCGCGTCACCGCCACCGCGTAGAGCGAGTCGCCTCCGGTCGCGTTGACCCAGGTGGGCCGGATGTCGGAGCCCTTGGCGTACGTCTCGAACCTGGCGGCCGTGTCGCACATCCCGCGGTACGGGCCTCCCGTGGTGACGACGACGAAATGGCTGCCGTCGGGCGCGAAATCCAGGCCGCGCACGTACGACGGGAACGCGGAGCCGCATTTGCGCGCGTACGCCGCGGTCCGCCACGGCGCGACCCTGGCCACGGGGCCGCCGATGTCGATCAGCCCGAGCTGCGGCCTGGAGTGGCCGTCGAGCGTGGTGAACGAGCCGTCCACGGCGAGCCGCCGGCCCGAGACCGCCAGCGAATAGACCTTGACGTCGGAGGTCAGCGAGGCTCCCGGCGTGATGTCGAAGCCGGGATCGGCCGCGCCGGTCGTCGCGTCGAGCCTGGCCAGCGCCTCGCGCGGGGCCACGAAGTCGCCGCCGACATAGAGCTTTCCGCCCTGGCTGGCCAGCGCGTTGACCGAGCCGCCGACGACGCGCGGCGCGAAGCCGGGCACCACGGAGCCGTCGGAGAGACGGAGCCTGGCCAGCGCCGCGGAGCGCGTGCCGTTGACGCCGTGGAAGTCGCCGCCGACGTAGACGGTGCCGCGCTCGCCGGAGGCCAGCGCGTGGACGGGGCCGGACACGACGGGGGCGAAGTCGGGCAGGATCCGGCCGGTCGGCAGGTCGAAGGCGAACAGGTTGTCCCGCGGCAGGACGGTGGTGCGCGCGGCGTCGGACACCTCGCTGAAATCGCCGCCGACCACGACGGTGCGGCCGACGACGGCGATGGCGTTGACGATGCCGTCGAGCACGTGGGGGGTGCTGTCGATCGGGTCGGCCGACACCACGCGGGTGTGCGCGACGGGAGCCGCTGCGGCGGGGCGCCCCTCCGCGACGAGGGCCGATGCGATGATCGCCGCAAGGGCGACACGGGCAAGCATTCACCAACAAGTAGCAGACGGTCAGTAGTCCTGTTGCTACTTTCCGTCAAATGTCCCCGATGGCCATAAGCTTTCAGGCATGACGCGCGCTCAGTTGGACAAGCAGCCGGACGAGGTCGCCGCGATGTTCGATCGCACCGCCCGGCGCTACGACCTGGTCAACGACGTGATCTCCCTTGGGCAGGTCAGGCTCTGGCGCAAGGCGGTGGCCGCCGCCGTGGACGCCGGGCCCGGAGAGGTCGTCCTCGACCTGGGAGCCGGCACGGGCACGTCCACCGACGCCTTCACCAGGCTCGGCGCCCGCGCCATCGCCTGCGACTTCTCGCTCGGCATGCTCCGCACCGGCGTGCGCCGCCACGGCGGCAATGCGCTGAGTGGGGAGGGGGTGCCGTTCATCGCGGGCGACGCGCTGCGACTGCCGTTCGCCGACGACGCCTTCGACGCGGTGACGATCTCGGTGGCGCTGCGCAACGTCCACGACACCGCGCGGGCGCTGCGGGAGATGCTGCGGGTGACCAGGCCTGGCGGGCGGCTGGTGATCCTGGAGTTCTCGCACGTGACGTTCGGCGGGTTCGACCTGGTCTACCGCGAATATCTGATGCGGCTGCTGCCCAAGGTGGCCAGGGTCTTCGGGTCCAACGACGACTCCTACGAATACCTGGCCGAGTCGATCAGAGACTGGCCCGACCAGCCGACGCTGGCCCGGACCATCCAGGACGCCGGCTGGGAACGGGTGGCCTGGCGCAATCTCACGATGGGGATCGTCGCCATGCACAGGGGGTTCAAGCCCGCTTGAGCTCAACGGTGAGCAGGTGGGCCCAGCGCTCTGACCGGTAGATCGTCACCTCCTTGGCGAAGCACGCGACCTTGATCTCGGGAATGTGGGCTTCGATCAGCTCGGGACTCATGCCCGACCTGCACCACACGAGCATCGCCACACCACCGGGGATGGACTGGGTGTGGACGACGAGCGGCATGCGTCCCTCAGGGGTGCGCATCGAGGTGCGCAGGCACAGGCTCTGGAAGCGGTGCCGGACCACCAGCCGCGTCGCGGCCCGCCGTACGATCGGCAGGCCGAGGCAGACCGCGGCGGCCGCCACGGCCAGCAGCGGCGCCCACGGCCCTGTCCACAGCAGGAGCGGAACGACGACCAGCGGCGTGGCGCCGGCCAGGGCGAGCTCCGCCCGCCACCGCCAGAGCAGGCCGGCGACGGCGACGAGGTCGTGCGCCCGGGGGATCTTCGCCGACCTCCGGTAGTAGGCTTCCGAGCCGGACAACGTGGACGGCGTCTGGCCGGCCACGTCCTTCTGCGATGGGCCCCTCTCGGGCTCGTTCTCGAGGAGCTCCTTCTTCCGCTGGTCGAAGCGCGGGTCGCGGTACGTCCGCCCGCCCCACCTCGACCTGTCGATCTCCCAGCCCTGCTCACGCGCCAACTGGTTGGGCCGCTGCCAGATCCACCGGTCGGCGGCAGTCGTCAGGCGGGCCCATACGCCCTTGCGCTGTCCGCCTCCGGGTGTAGCGTCGGTCATGTCCGCGGCTCCGGTTGCCGTCCCTGGAACGGGATCTTGCGCGGTCCCGGGCGGATGGGTCACGACCATCCGCCCGCTCGCGCGGGAAAATCCTTGTTTCATCTCCCCTCTTCCTGCCCGTGGCCGATTTGTCGGGCTACTCTGAGGGTGTGCCTGTGGGAGGCCCCGTGCAATTCCCGCTGGGATGACGGCAGGGACTCTTTACGGGACACAAGCCGGTCTTCCTCGTGACGATTGCCTCGCCACATTTGTGGGCATATCTACTGAATTCTCGGAGGGAGCTCGAGTGATCGGAGAAATCAATCCGACACTCCGCCGCCGGAAGCTCGCTGCTGAGCTGCGGCGGCTACGCGAGGATGCGGGGCTCAACGGCGTACAGGTCGCGCAGTCGTTACGCTGGTCGACGTCAAAGGTGTCACGGCTGGAGACGGGGCAGGTCGCACCTTCCCCCAAGGACGTGGCGAAGCTCCTGGCGCACTACGAAGTGGACGGCGAACGGGGCGAGCTCCTGCTCGCGCTGGCCGCCAACGGAAACGCCAAGGGCTGGTGGGACGCCTACGCCGACCTGGTGCCCGAACCCGTCCTGGAGCTCTTCGGCCTGGAGGACGGCGCGAGTGACGTCCGGGTCTGGAACACCTTTTCCCTCCCCGGACTCCTGCAGACGCGCGATTACGCGATGCAGATCGGCATGCGCACGATCGAGCTGGTGCCCCCCAGCAAGATCGAGCGCCGGACTCGGGCCAGGATGCTGCGTCAGAGGGTGCTCACGAAGGAGCCGCCGCTGCGTTACTCCGCGGTGCTGGACGAGGCCGTGCTGCGCCGGCGCTTCGGCGACCTCGACGACAAGATGATGCGCGATCAGCTGCAGCACCTGGTGAAGCTGAGCGACCTGCCCAACATCACCATCCAGGTGCTCCGGCTGGAGCAGTCGCATCCGACCGACGTCACCAACTTCATCCTCCTGAGCTTCCCCTCGATGCCCGTGCTGGGGCGGGTCTCCGACGAGATCGTCTACTACGAGAACTATCCGTCTTTCACGCTGTCGGAGGACGAAGAGACGGCCTATCAGTATTCTCTGGTGTTCGGCCTGCTCGCGGAGGCGGCCATGAGCGAAGAGCGCTCGCGGGACTTCATCGCCTCGCTCGCGGCTCTGTGAATCGGAGATCGTAATCCAATTGTGGCGTGTCGGCGCGCGCGCGAGACCGGTCTCATTGATGATGGGACTGATGTGACACCGGTGGTTCAGGAGGATCGACTTCCCATGAGTAACGCTCCCGCTGTGGCGCCCGGCGAATGGCGCAAAAGCTCGCTCAGCGGTGGAGCCGGCGAGTGTGTGGAGTTCGCCGTGAGCGCCGGCGGTGAGGTGCTCGTCCGCGACTCCAAGAATCCCACCGGACCCGTCCTCACCTTCACGAAGGCGGAATGGCGCGCCTTCATCGGCGGAGTGCGCAACTCCGAGTTCGACGTCTGATCGGCGCCGGGTGCGCGCGTGACAGTCCTTCGTCCTCCGACGGAGGGCTTCGTCGTGTCCAAAGCGCACCCCCGACTGCCACTATGTGACGGAAAAGCAGTAGACTGCGGGCCGACAAGTTTGTGAAGGGGTTCACAAAGGAACGAAGGCGCCACACCCCGAGGCCTTCGCGTGTGTAGGACAGGACAGTCCAGTGACCGTGCCAACAGCCACACCCAAGCGCAGGAGCTCGCCGCGAGAGAGCGACGCAGGAGCCAACGAGTGGCGAAGCGGGCGCGACGATGAACGCAGTTGACGCCGACGTCATCGTCGTCGGCGCCGGTCCCGCCGGTTCCGCAACCGCCTTTTACCTCGCTCAGGCCGGTCTCGACGTGCTGCTCCTGGAGAAGACCAGGTTCCCCCGCGAGAAGGTCTGCGGCGACGGGCTGACGCCGCGTGCGGTCAAGCAGTTGCTCAACATGGGTGTCGACGTCGACGCCCCCGGCTGGATCAGGAACAAAGGCCTGCGCGTCGTCGGCGGCGGCCACCGATTCGAGCTCGACTGGCCCCAGCTCGAGCGCTTCCCCGACTACGGGCTGGTCCGCACCCGCATGGACTTCGACGAGATCGTCGCGGCCAACGCGGTCAAGAACGGCGTGCGGATGATGGAGGGCGTCACCGTCACCGGTCCCGTCCTCGACGACCGCAGCGGTCACATCGTCGGCGTGACGACCAAGGACGGTCGCACCTTCCGCAGCCGCCTGGTGGTGGCCGCCGACGGCAACAGCACCCGGCTGGCCGTGGGCATGGGCCTGCACAAGCGCGAGGACCGGCCGATGGGCGTGGCCGTCCGCACCTATTTCGAGAGCCCGCGCCACGACGACGACTACCTGGAGATCTGGCTGGAGCTGTGGGACGGCGACACGCTGCTGCCCGGCTACGGCTGGATCTTCGGCGTCGGCGACGGCACCGCCAACGTGGGGCTCGGGCTGCTCAACACCAGCGACCAGTTCAAGAACATCGACTACCGCGACCTGCTGCGCCGCTGGTGCAGGGCCATGCCGGCCGACTGGGAGTTCACCGAGGACAACATGACGGCGCCCATCCGCGGCGCCGCGCTCCCGATGGCCTTCAACAGGCAGCCGCACTACACACGCGGCCTGGTGCTCGTCGGCGACTCGGGCGGGGCGATCAACCCTTTCAACGGCGAGGGCATCGCGTACGCCATGGAGACCGGCGAGATCGCCGCGGAGGTCATCGCGAAGGCGCTCAAGGGCACCACGCCCGCGCAGCGCGAGCGGATCCTGCGGACCTACCCCAAGACACTGAAGGACGCCTACGGCGGATATTTCACGCTCGGCAGGTTGTTCGTCGAGGCAATTGGGAAGCCGGGTGTGATGAGCTTCGGCACCAGGCACGGGCTCCCTCACCCGAGGCTGATGCGCTTCGCTCTCAAACTCCTTGGTAATCTCACCGACCGGCGAGGCGATGCGTCAGACATGATCATCAACGCACTCTCGAAGGTCGCCCCACCAGCATGAACCCCAGAAATATCAGATCAGGCTGCGCGCCCGCGCGCGCGGCGACTCCAGAGGAGGCGTAGCGATGGACCTGTACGTGCCCATCCTGGTGCTCGCCGTTCTCGCGGGGGGCTTCGCGATCTTCTCGGTCGCCATCGCTCCCTTCACCGGCCCCAAGCGCTGGAACCGCGCCAAGCTTGACGCCTACGAATGCGGCATCGAGCCGACGCCCCAGCCCGTCGGTGGTGGACGGTTCCCGCTCAAATACATGGTCACGGCGATGCTCTTCATCGTCTTCGACATCGAGATCATCTTCCTCTATCCGTGGGCGGTCTCGTTCGCTCCGCAGACGGACGACCTCGGCCGCGTGCTCTCTTCGGGCCTCGGGCTGTTCGCGCTCGTCGAGATGCTGCTGTTCATCGTCACCGTGCTCGTCGCCTACGCGTACGTGTGGCGCCGCAAGGGTCTGGACTGGGACTGAAAAATGGGACTTGAAGAAAAACTCCCCAGCGGGTTCATCCTCAGCACGGTCGAAGCGGCCGCCGGATGGGCGCGTAAAAACTCCGTATGGCCGGCCACGTTCGGGCTCGCCTGTTGCGCCATCGAGCTGATGGCCACCGGCGGCCCCCACTACGACCTGGCGCGCTTCGGCATGGAGCGCGCTTCGGCGTCTCCCCGCCAGGCCGACCTGATGATCGTCGCCGGGCGCGTCTCCCAGAAGATGGCCCCCGTGCTGCGCCAGATCTACGACCAGATGGCCGAGCCCAAGTGGGTCATCTCCATGGGCGTGTGCGCCTCCAGCGGCGGCATGTTCAACAACTACGCCATCGTCCAGGGCGTCGACCACATCGTGCCGGTCGACATCTACCTGCCCGGCTGCCCGCCGCGGCCTGAGATGCTCATCGACTCCATCGTCAAGCTGCACGACAAGATCCAGAACATGAAGTTCGGTGCGCACCGTGCCAAGCAGATCGACGAGCTGGAGCAGCAGGCGCTGCGCACGCTGCCGCTGATCGACCAGGGGGCCGTGAAGTGACCTCGCCCGACAACCTCCCCGGCAGCCCGGACAGCGGGGAGACCCCCGAGGTCCCCGTCCCGGCCGTGCCCGAGTCGCCCGTCGTCAGGCGCGGCATGTTCGGCGCCCAGGACACCGGCGACACCTCCGGCTACGGCGGCCTCGTCGTGCGCCGGGCGCCGCAGGTGTCGACGCCGCGCCCGTACGGGAGCTATTTCGACGAGATCGTCGACAGCCTCGGCCTCGACGACGCCATCGAGCGCGTGGTCGTCGACCGCGGCGAGCTGACCCTGCACGTCAAGCGCGAGCGCCTCGTCGAGGTCTGCCAGAAGCTGCGCGACGACCCGGCCCTGCGCTTCGAGCTGTCGCTCGGCGTGTCCGGCGTCCACTACCCGCACCTCGCGGGCGAGGAGCTGCACGCCGTCTACCACCTGTGCTCGATCACCCACAACAGGCGCGTGCGCCTGGAGGTGAGCGCGCCGGACGCCGACCCGCACATCCCATCCACCGTCAGCGTTTACCCTGGTCACGACTGGCACGAGCGGGAGACGTACGACTTCTTCGGCATCGTCTTCGACGGTCACCCCGCGCTCACCCGGATCATGATGCCGGACGACTGGGACGGCCACCCGCAGCGCAAGGACTACCCGCTGGGCGGCATCCCGGTCGAATACCGCGGCGCCACCATCCCCGCTCCCGACCAGAGGAGGTACTACTCGTGAGCACGTCGTACGACGAGGCGACCGAGGGCAAGGTCTACTCGGTCAACGGGGCCGACTGGGACCAGGTCGTCGCCGGCGCGCGCGACACCGAAGAGGAGCGCCTGGTCGTCAACATGGGCCCGCAGCACCCGTCCACCCACGGCGTGCTCCGGCTGGTCCTGACCCTCGACGGCGAGACGGTGACCGAGGCCCGCGGCGTCATCGGCTACCTGCACACCGGCATCGAGAAGAACATGGAATACCGGACGTGGACCCAGGGGACCACGTTCGTGACCCGCATGGACTACCTCTCGCCGATCTTCAACGAGACCGCTTACTGCCTGGGCGTGGAGAAGCTGCTCGGCATCACCGACCGCGTCCCCGAGCGGGCGCAGGCCATCCGCGTGATGATGATGGAGCTCAACCGCATCGCCTCGCACCTGGTGGCCATGGGCACGTTCGGCATGGAGCTGGGCGCGACCACGCCGTTCCTCTTCGGCTACCGCGACCGCGAGCTCGTGATGGACCTGTTCGAGTACATCACCGGCCTGCGCATGAACCACGCCTACATCCGTCCCGGCGGTGTCAGCGTCGACCTGCCCGCGGGCACGGTCGACAAGGTCGGCGAGTTCCTGAAGGAGATGACCAAGCGGATCAAGGACATCCGCAAGCTCCTCGACGAGAACCCGGTCTACGTGCGCCGCACCAGGGACGTGGCCTACCTCGACCTGACCGGCTGCATGGCGCTCGGCATCACCGGCCCCATCCTGCGGGCCGCCGGCCTGCCGTGGGACCTGCGCAAGTCGCAGCCCTACTGCGGCTACGAGACGTACGAGTTCGACGTCGCCACCGAGCGCACCTGCGACGTGTACGGGCGCTACCTCGTGCGCATGAGGGAGATGGAGGAGTCCCTCAAGATCATCGAGCAGGCCCTGGACCGCATCGCCGGTCCGCTCAAGGGCGACCCGGTGATGATCGAGGACAAGAAGATCGGCTGGCCCGCGCAGCTCGCGCTCGGCCCCGACGGGTTCGGCAACTCGCCCGACCACATCGCCCACATCATGGGCACCTCGATGGAGGCCCTCATCCACCACTTCAAGCTGGTGACCGAGGGCTTCCGGGTGCCGGCCGGGCAGGCGTACGCCAGCATCGAGTCGCCCAGGGGCGAGCTCGGCGCGCACGTGGTCAGCGACGGCGGCACCCGCCCCTACCGCGTGCACTTCCGCGAGCCGTCCTTCTGCAACCTGCAGAGCTTCCCCGCGATGGCGGAGGGCGGCCAGGTCGCCGACGTGATCGCCGCGGTGGCTTCTATCGACCCCGTCATGGGAGGTGTGGACCGGTGACGTATTCACCGGAAGTCCGTGAGCGTCTGGAGCGGGACGCCAAGGAGATCATCGGCCGCTACCCGAAGACGCGGTCGGCCCTGCTGCCCCTGCTCCACCTCGTGCAGTCCGAGGACGGCTACGTCTCCGACGACGGGCACGAGTTCTGCGCGGAGATGCTCGGCCTCAGCAAGGCCGAGGTCGTCGGCGTGTCGACCTTCTACACGATGTACAAGCGCAAGCCCGCCGGCGACTATCACGTCGGCGTGTGCATCAACGCGCTGTGCGCGGTCATGGGCGGCGACCAGATCTGGGAGGAGCTGTCGGAGCACGTCGGCGTCGGTCACGACGAGACCACCCCCGACGGCAAGGTCTCGCTGGAGCGCCTGGAGTGCAACGCGGCCTGCGACTTCGCCCCCGTGATGATGGTCAACTGGGAGTTCTTCGACAACCAGACGCCCGAGTCCGCCAAGCAGCTCGTCGACGACCTGCGTGACGGCAAGGACGTGCGGCCCACGCGCGGCCCGAAGAAGCTGTGCACCTTCAAGGAGGCCTCTCGCGTGCTCGCGGGCCTGCCCGACGACCTCGCGGGAGACGGCCCGTCGGCCGCCGGACCCTCGCTCGAGGGCCTGAAGGTCGCCAAGGCCAACGGATGGAAGGCCCCCGAGGCATGAGCACGACGTTGACACCGGTCCTGACCGCCAACTGGGACCAGCCCAACTCCTTCACCCTCGACGTCTACGGCGAGTACGAAGCGGCGAAGAAGGCGCTGGGCATGGAGCCGGACGCCGTCATCCAGGCCGTCAAGGACTCCGGCCTGCGCGGCCGCGGCGGCGCCGGCTTCCCGACCGGCATGAAGTGGGGCTTCATCCCGCAGGGCGACGGCAAGCCGCACTACCTCGTCGTCAACGCCGACGAGTCGGAGCCGGGCACCTGCAAGGACATCCCGCTCATGATGGCCAACCCGCACGCGCTGGTCGAGGGCGTCATCATCACGTCCTACGCGATCCGGGCCAACCACGCCTTCATCTACGTGCGCGGTGAGGTGCTGCACGTGATCCGGCGGCTGCACGCGGCCGTGCGGGAGGCGTACGAGAAGGGCTACCTCGGCAGCGACATCTTCGGGTCGGGCTACGACCTGGAGCTCGTCGTGCACAGCGGCGCGGGCGCGTACATCTGCGGCGAGGAGACGGCGCTGCTCGACTCGCTGGAAGGCTTCAGAGGTCAACCCCGGCTCAAGCCCCCGTTCCCGGCCGTGGCGGGCCTCTACGCCTCGCCGACTGTCGTGAACAACGTCGAGTCGATCGCCAGTGTTCCCTCGATCATCGCCAACGGCGCCGACTGGTTCGCCGGCATGGGCACCGAGAAGTCCAAGGGCTTCGGCATCTTCTCGCTCAGCGGCCACGTGACCCGCCCAGGCCAGTACGAGGCCCCGCTCGGCATCACGCTGCGCGAGCTGCTCGACATGGCCGGCGGCATCCGCGCGGGACACCAGATCAAGTTCTGGACCCCGGGCGGCTCCTCCACGCCGATCTTCACCGACGAGCACCTCGACGTGCCGCTCGACTTCGAGGCCGTCGGCGCCAAGGGCTCCATGCTCGGCACCCGCGCGCTGCAGATCTTCGACGAGACCACCTGTGTGGTCCGCACGGTGCTGCGCTGGACCGAGTTCTACGCGCACGAGTCGTGCGGCAAGTGCACGCCGTGCCGCGAGGGCACGTACTGGCTCAAGCAGGTGCTCAAGCGCCTGGAGAAGGGCCAGGGCACCGAGGACGACCTGACCACGATCACCGACATCGCGGACAACATCCTCGGCCGCTCGTTCTGCGCCCTCGGCGACGGCGCGACCAGCCCGATTCACTCCTCGGTGAAGTACTTCCGCGAGGAGTACCTCAAGCACTTCGAGATCGGCGGCTGCCCGTTCGACCCGAAGAAGTCCACTCTCTGGGGTGAGCAGTGACCGTCGTAGAAACGCAAACGAACCTGGTGACCCTGACCATCGACGGGTTCCAGGTCAGTGTCCCCAAGGGCACTCTGATCATCCGGGCCGCCGAGCTGCTGGGCATCCAGATCCCCAGGTTCTGCGACCACCCGCTGCTGGACCCGGCGGCCAACTGCCGCCAGTGCCTGGTCGACATCCCCGACGCGGGCAACGGCCGCGGCTTCCCCAAGCCGCAGCCGTCGTGCGCGATCGAGGTCGCCGAGGGCATGGTCGTGCAGACCCAGCTGACCTCGCCGGTGGCGGAGAAGGCGCAGCGGGCGGCCATGGAGTTCCTGCTGCTGAACCACCCGCTGGACTGCCCGGTCTGCGACAAGGGCGGTGAGTGCCCGCTGCAGAACCAGGCCATGTCCAACGGCCGCGGCGAGTCCAGGTTCCAGGAGCAGAAGCGGACCTTCCCCAAGCCGCTGCCGCTGTCCACGCAGGTGCTGCTCGACCGCGAGCGCTGCGTGCAGTGCGCCCGCTGCATCCGCTTCTCCGACCAGATCGCCGGCGACCCGCTCATCGAGTTCTTCGAGCGCGGGGCCAAGGAGCAGGTCCGCACGGCCGACGGCAAGCCGTTCAACTCCTACTTCTCCGGCAACACGGTGCAGATCTGCCCGGTCGGCGCGCTCACCGGCGCCGCCTACCGCTTCCGCGCCCGCCCGTTCGACCTGGTGTCCACGCCCAGCTCCTGCGAGCACTGCGCCGGCGGCTGCGCCCTGCGCACCGACCACCGGCGCGGCCGCGTCACCCGCCGCCTGGCGGGCAACGACCCGCAGGTCAACGAAGAGTGGAACTGCGACAAGGGCCGCTGGGCGTTCACCTACGCCACGCAGCCCGACCGGCTCAAGACGCCGCTGGTCCGCAACGAGGAGGGCGTGCTCGTGCCCGCCTCGTGGCCGGAGGCGCTCGCCGTCGCCGCCGAGGGCCTGGCCAAGGCCCGTGGCAAGGCGGGCGTGCTGGTCGGTGGCCGGGTCACGGTCGAGGACGCCTACGCCTACGCCAAGTTCGCCAGGCTCGCGCTCGCGACCAACGACATCGACTTGCGCGCCCGGCCGCACTCCGCCGAGGAGGCGCAGTTCCTGGCCCACGCGGTGGCCGGCAAGGGCATCGACGTCAGCTACACCGACCTCGAGAGCGCACCACACGTGCTGCTCGTCGGGTTCGAGCCCGAGGAGGAGTCGCCGAGCGTCTTCCTGCGCCTGCGCAAGGCGTGGATGAAGAAGGGCCTGAAGGTCTCCTCGATCGCCCCGTTCGCCACCCTCGGCCTGGAGAAGATGGGCGGCACGCTCATCCGCACCGCGCCGGGCGCCGAGGCCGACGCGATCGGCGACCTGGTCGGCACGCTGCCCGAGGGCACGATCATCCTCGCGGGCGAGCGGCTGGCCACCGTGCCGGGCGCCCTGTCCGCCGTGGTGCGCCTCGCCGCCGCCACCGAGGGCGCCAGGCTCGCCTGGATCCCGCGCAGGGCCGGTGAGCGCGGCGCGATCGAGGCCGGCGCGCTGCCCAACCTGCTGCCGATCGGCCGCCCGGTGGACGACGAGACCGCCAGGGCCGAGGTCGCCCGGGTGTGGAACGTCACCTCGCTGCCCGCCACGCCGGGCCGCGACACCACGGACATCCTCGCCGCCGCCCGCTCCGGGGACATCGACGCGCTGGTCGTGGCCGGCGTCGACCCCTACGACCTGCCCGACCCGGCGGCGGCGCTCGACGCGCTCGAGAACACGCCGTTCATCGTCAGCCTGGAGATCCGCGCCAGCGCCGTCACCGACCGCGCCGACGTGGTCCTTCCCGTGGCCGCGGTCCAGGAGAAGTCCGGCACGTTCGTCAACTGGGAGGGCCGCGGCCGCTCGTTCGAGGCGCCGCTCAAGGTGCCGGGCCTGCTGTCCGACCTGGCCGTGATCGGCAACCTGGCCGACCGCATGGACGTGCACCTGGGCCTGCCGGACGCCAAGGCCGTCCGGCGCGAGCTGTCCACGCTCGGCGCCTGGCGCGGCAGCCGGGTCAGCGCGCCGAACGCCCTCACGCGCACCCAGGAGGTGCCGGAGGCGGGCCAGGCGCTGCTGGCGACCTGGCACCAGCTGCTCGACGACGGCCGGCTGCAGGACGGCGAGCCGTACCTCGCCGGCACCGCCCGCCCCGCCGAAGCACTGATCTCCGAGAGCACGGCCGCCGAGCTCGGGGTCTCCGACGGCGACAAGCTCGTCGTGGGCGATAACGTCACCCTGCCGGTGCGCGTCGCCGACCTGCCGGACCGGGTGGTCTGGGTGCCGGCGAACTCCGGCGGCTGCTCGGTCACCCGCGACCTGCGCGCGGTGGCCGGCGACATCGTCACGATCGGGAGCGCCTCATGACTCACGTTCTCGCGGCCGATCCCCCCACCCTGGCGAACTTCGGCCAGGACCCGGTGTGGATCACCATCATCAAGGCCGTGATGCTCTTCCTCTTCCTGATGCTGGGCATCCTGTTCGGCGTCTGGTACGAGCGCAAGCTGATCTCGCGGATGCAGAACCGCTACGGCCCCAACCGGGCGGGCAAGTTCGGTCTGCTGCAGTCCGTGGCCGACGGCCTGAAGATGGGTCTGAAGGAGGACATCTTCCCGCGGACCGTCGACAGGGTGCTCTACCTGCTGGCGCCGGTCATCATGGTGGTCCCGGCGTTCCTGGCCTTCTCGATCGTGCCCTTCGGCCCGATGGTCGACCTGTTCGGTCACCAGACGCCGTTGCAGCTGGTCGACCTGCCGGTGGCGGTGCTGTTCATGCTCGCCATGGGCGCGGTGTCGGTCTACGGCGTGGTGCTGGCCGGGTGGTCGTCGCGCTCGCCGTACGCGCTGCTGGGCGGTCTGCGGTCGGCGGCCCAGGTGGTCTCGTACGAGATCGCCATGGGCCTGTCGTTCGTGGCGGTGTTCATCTTCGCCGGGACGTTGTCCACGTCCGAGATCGTCGCGGCGCAGGGGCAGTTCTGGTACGTGGTGCTGCTGGCCCCGTCGTTCCTGATCTACGTGATCTGCATGTTCGGCGAGGCCGCCCGCATCCCGTTCGACCTGCCCGAGGGTGAGGGCGAGCTGGTCGGCGGCTTCCAGACCGAATACTCCTCGTCGCTGAAGTTCGCCCTGATCATGATGGGCGAATACCTGCACACGTTCACCGCCGCGGGCATCGCGGTGACGCTGTTCCTCGGCGGGTGGCGGGCGCCGCTGCCGATGGACTGGGAGTGGGCGCACACGGGCTGGGTGCCGGTGCTGTGGTTCTTCATCAAGTTCGTGCTGGCCTTCAGCTTCATCATCTGGGTGCGTGCCTCGCTGCCGCGGGTGCGCTACGACCAGCTCATGTCGCTGGGCTGGAAGGTGCTGATCCCGGTCAACCTGGCCTGGATCCTGCTCGTGGCCGGTGTGCGGAACGTGATGCTCAACGAGAACGAGAGGATGATCGGCGTCGGCGTGCTCGCGATCATCGCGGTCGGCGCGCTGGCCATCTGGATGCGGTTCGACACGGTCAACCAGCGGCGCAAGGAAGCCGAGAAGGCCGAGATCGAGGCCGAGTTCGAGCAACTGTCCAACGAGCCGACGGCCGGTGGCTTCCCGGTGCCGCCGCTCGATCTGCCGCACTACCACGGGGTGCAGCACAAGGAGATTCCCAGTGGGACTAACTGATTGGCTGAACCCCGTCAAGGGCTTCGGGGTCACCTTCCACACGATGTTCAAGAAGCCCGTCACGACGAACTACCCGGAGGAGAAGAAGCCGACGGCTCCTCGCTTCCACGGGCGTCACCAGCTCAACCGCTGGCCTGACGGGCTCGAGAAGTGCGTGGGGTGCGAGCTGTGCGCCTGGGCGTGTCCCGCCGACGCGATCTACGTGGAGGGCGCGGACAACACCGAGGAGGAGCGCTACTCGCCGGGCGAGCGTTACGGGCGCACCTACCAGATCAACTATCTGCGGTGCATCCTCTGCGGCCTGTGCATCGAGGCCTGCCCGACCCGCGCGCTCACCATGACCAACGAGTACGAGCTCGCCGACGCCAGCCGCGAGAGCCTCATCTACACCAAGGAGATGCTGCTCGCGCCGCTGACCCAGGGCATGGAGCAGCCGCCGCACCCCATGCGGCTCGGTGAGACCGAAGAGGACTACTACCGGCTGGGGCGGACCAATGGGTGAGACCATCACGTTCTGGGTGCTCGCCGTCGTGTCCGTCGGCGCCGCGCTCGGCATGGTCTTCAACCGGAAGGCCGTGTACTCCGCGCTGATGCTCGGCACGGTGATGCTCTGCCTCGCGGTCCTGTACGCGGTGCAGGACGCGCCCTTCCTGGCCGCGGTGCAGATCATCGTCTACACCGGCGCCATCATGATGCTGTTCCTGTTCGTGCTCATGCTCGTGGGCGTGGACTCGTCCGACTCCTTCGTCGAGACGATCAGGGGGCAGCGCGTCTGGGCCGTGCTCGCCGGCGTCGGCTTCGCCACGCTGATCATCCTGGCCGTGGGCAACGCGGTCTTCGCGCCCGAGGTCGGGCTGACGCAGGCCACGGCGCAGGGCGGTTACATCCGCTCGATCGCGCTGCAGCTGTTCACCAAGTACGTGTTCGCGTTCGAGATCACCTCGGCGCTGCTGATCACCGCGGCGCTGGGGGCCATGGTGCTCGCGCACCGCGAGCGGGTCACCGACAAGCCCACGCAGAAGGACCTGTCCCGCGCCAGGTTCCTCGGCGACCGCCCGTCGCCGCTGCCGGGCCCCGGCACGTACGCCAGGAACAACGCGATCGACATGCCGGCCCTGCTGCCGGACGGCACGGCCGCGGAGTCCTCGGTCAACCGCTACATCGCGCGTTACGACGTCGAGCACGGCCACCTGCCGGAGGACCCCAAGCTCGCCGAGGCGATCAAGCACACGGTCGAGCACGACGAGGCGCCCACCGAGGCCGAGAAGAGCGCCGAGAGCAATGAGGTGACCAAGTGACGACGCAGTACCTCGTCCTGTCCGGCCTGCTGTTCGCCATCGGCGCACTCGGCGTGCTGATCCGGCGCAACGCGATCGTGGTGTTCATGTGCGTCGAGCTCATGCTCAACGCCTGCAACCTCGCGTTCGTCACCTTCTCCAGGCAGGTCGGCAACCTGGAGGGCCAGATCATCGCGTTCTTCGTGATGGTGGTGGCCGCGGCCGAGGTCGTGGTGGGCCTGGCCATCATCGTGACGATCTTCCGAACCCGCAGGTCCGCGTCGGTCGACGACGCCAACCTGCTGAAGTACTAAGAGGTGACTGGTGGAATCTGAAATCGCTCAGATCACCCAGCACACCGGCGGCGTGATCGGCAGCGCCTGGTTGATGATCGCCTTCCCGCTGCTGGGGGCGTTCATCCTGCTGGTGTTCAACCGGTTCACGAACCGCTGGGGCCATCTGCTGGGCGTGGCCATGTCCCTCGCCTCGTTCGTCGTGGCGGTGCTGGCGTTCTTCGAGCTCATAGGGTTCGGGGAGGGCGAACGCCGGCGGGCCGTCGAGCTCTACTCGTTCATCCCGAACATGAACATCGACATGGGGCTGCTGATCGACCCGCTGTCGATCAGCTTCGCCCTGCTGATCACGGGTGTCGGGTCGCTGATCCACATCTACTCGATCGGCTACATGTCGCACGACGAGCACCGGCGCAGGTTCTTCGCCTACCTCAACCTGTTCGTCGCCGCGATGCTCCTGCTGGTGCTGGCCGACAACTACGTGGGCCTGTTCATCGGCTGGGAGGGCGTCGGTCTGGCGTCGTACCTGCTGATCGGGTTCTGGCAGTTCAAGCCGTCGGCGGCGGTCGCGGCCAAGAAGGCGTTCGTGGTCAACCGCGTCGGCGACTTCGGACTGCTGGTCGGCATGTTCGTCATCTTCACGACGTACAACACGCTCTCCTTCGCGGAGCTGAAGCCGATCGTGGAGGAGAACGGCACCACGCTGGCCATCGGCCTGCTGCTGCTCCTCGGCGCCTGCGGTAAGTCGGCGCAGCTGCCACTGCAGTCCTGGCTCCTCGACGCCATGGAGGGCCCGACGCCCGTGTCGGCCCTGATCCACGCCGCGACCATGGTCACCGCCGGCGTCTACCTGGTGGTCCGGTCGGGGGCGTACTTCTTCCCCGAGGGCTCGGGGGCCGCGCTCGCCGTGGCCATCGTGGGGGCGGCCACGCTGCTCGCCGGTGCGATCATCGGTTGTGCGAAGGACGACATCAAGAAGGGCCTGGCCGGTTCGACGATGTCGCAGATCGGCTACATGATGCTCGGCGCGGGCCTCGGCCCGGCGGGCTACGCCTTCGCGATCGGTCACCTGATCACGCACGGCTTCTTCAAGGCCGATCTGTTCCTCGGCGCCGGCTCCGTGATGCACGGCATGAACGACGAAGTCGACATGCGGAAGTACGGCGGCCTGGCCAAGTACATGAAGGTCACCTTCGCCACGTTCTTCATCGGCTACCTGGCGATCATCGGGTTCCCGCTGCTTTCCGGCTACTTCACCAAGGAAGGCATCATCGAGGCCGCGATGGAGCACAACCAGGTCCTCGGCTGGCTGGCCGTGCTGGGCGCGGGCATCACCGGCTTCTACATGTCGCGGATGGTCTTCATGACCTTCTTCGGCAAGAAGCGCTGGGTCGAGGGCGCACACCCGCACGAGTCGCCGCTGGTCATGACCCTGCCGCTGATGATCCTCTCGGTCGGCGCGCTCTTCCTGGGCGGTTACCTGGTCATGGGCGGGACGCTGTACACCTTCCTGCGTCCTGCGGTGGGCGGCGATCCCACTCCGCCGGTCTTCCACTTCGCCAGCGTCCCGGGCGCCGTCACCCTGGCGCTCGTCGCCATCGGCGCGGCCTACGCCTGGATGAAGTACGGGCGGGCCGAGGTGCCGGCCGTGCAGCCGCGCGGGTCGTTCCTCACCACGTTCGCCCGGCGCGACCTGTACGGTGACGCGCTCAACGAGTCGCTCTTCATGCGCCCCGGCCAGTGGCTGACCCGCATCGCGGTGTTCTTCGACAACCGCGGCGTCGACGGGCTGGTCAACGGCCTGGCCGCGGGCATCGGCGGCAGCTCCGGGCGCCTCAGGCGGCTCCAGACGGGCTTCGCCAGAACGTACGCGCTGTCCATCTTCATCGGTGCCGCCCTGCTGACCGGCGCCCTGCTCCTCGTTGGGACCATCTGATGTCACCCTGGCTTCCGATACTCATGGCGGTGCCCGTGGTAGGCGCCGTCGTGGTGGCGCTGCTCCCCAAGGGGAGTGACAAGCTGGCCAAGCAGGTCACGCTGCTGGTCTCGCTGCTGGTGCTGGTGCTCACGGGCGTCATGGCCGCCGGGTTCAGGCCGGGCGGCGACCGGTTCCAGTTCCGGGCCGAGTACGACTGGATCCCCAGCTTCGGCGTGAAGTTCGCGGTCGGCGTCGACGGCGTGGCGCTCGTGCTGATCGCCCTGTCGGTGGTGCTGGTGCCGATCGTGGTGCTGGCCTCCTGGCACGACGCCGACGGCGTCAAGACCGCGGACGGCACGCTGATCACGCCCAAGCGGTCGGTGAAGACCTACTTCTCGCTGCTGCTCGTGCTAGAGGCGATGATGATCGGCGTCTTCGCGGCGACCGACATCTTCCTCTTCTACGTGTTCTTCGAAGCCATGCTGATCCCGATGTACTTCATGATCGGGTCGTACGGCGGCGCCCAGCGGTCCTACGCGGCCGTCAAGTTCCTGCTGTACTCGCTGTTCGGCGGCCTGCTCATGCTGGTCGCGGTCATCGGGCTGTACTTCGTGGCCAAGGTGGACACGCGCACGTTCATGTTCCCCGAGCTGATCGGGGCCATCCAGGACCCGACGACGCAGAAGTGGCTGTTCGCCGGGTTCTTCATCGCCTTCGCGATCAAGGCGCCGCTGTGGCCGGTGCACACCTGGCTGCCCGACGCGGCCGCGCAGGCTCCGGCCGGGGCCGCCGTGCTGCTGGTGGGCGTGCTGGACAAGGTCGGCACCTTCGGCATGCTGCGCTTCTGCCTGGAGCTGTTCCCGGACGCGGCGAAGGCGTTCACGATGCCGATCGTCGTGCTGGCGGTCATCAGCATCCTCTACGGCGCTATCGTGGCCATCGGGCAGACCGACATGAAGCGGCTCATCGCGTACACGTCGATCTCGCACTTCGGCTTCATCGTGCTCGGCGTGTTCGCCATGTCGGAGATCGCGCAGTCCGGCGCGGCCCTCTACATGGTCAACCACGGCTTCGCGACCGGCGCGCTGTTCCTGGCCGCGGGCTTCCTCATCGCCAGGCGCGGCTCGCCGTTCATCGGGGACTACGGAGGCGTCCAGAAGGTCGCGCCGGTACTGGCGGGCTTCTTCCTGGTCGCCGGTCTGGCGGGGCTCTCGCTGCCGGGTCTGTCGTCGTTCGTCAGCGAGTTCATGGTGATGATCGGCACGTACCAGAGCCCGGCGCACGGCTCGGGCGCCCTGACGGTGGCCGCGGTCATCTCCGCGCTGGCCGTGATCCTCGCGGCCGTCTACATCCTGTGGATGGTGCAGCGGGCCATGAACGGGCCGACCGCCGAGCCGGTCAAGGCGTTCAAGGATCTGAACGCCCGCGAGGTCCTCGTGCTGGCGCCGCTCGTCGCCCTGATCATCGGGTTCGGCTTCTTCCCCAAGCCGCTGCTCGACGTGATCACCCCGTCCGTCAAAGAGACGGTGACCAACGTGAAGGTGCCGGTCTCCACCATCGCTGAGAAGGGGACAGGTCAGTGAACCCCGCCATTCCAGCGCCGACGATCGAGTACGGCACGCTGGCGCCGCTACTGGTGGTGTTCGGCGCCGCTGTCATCGGCGTGCTCGTCGAGGCGTTCGCGCCGCGCTACCTGCGTAAGGCGATCCACGTACCGCTCACCCTGCTGAGCCTGGCCGGCGCGTTCGCGCTGGTGCTCCTGCAGGTGCTGCGCGGCCAGGTGCCCACCGCGCCCGCCGCCATGGGCGCGGTCGCGGTGGACGGGCCGTCGCTGTTCATCTGGGGCGTCATCCTCGTCCTGTCGTTCGTGTGCGTGCTGCTGATCAACGACGAGGGCCACTTCGTCGCCTCGGCCGCGGCCGTGCCGGGCAGCGCCGACGAGGAGGAGGCCGAGTCCGTGAGCGGCGGGGTGGGCCACACCGAGGTCTACCCGCTGGTGCTGTTCGCGGTCGGCGGCATGCTGCTGTTCCCGGCCTCGCACGACCTGCTGATGATGTTCGTGGCCCTCGAGGTCATGTCGCTGCCGCTCTACCTGCTGTGCGGCCTGGCCCGCCGGCGCCGCCTGCTGTCGCAGGAGGCGTCGATGAAGTACTTCCTGCTCGGCGCGTTCTCGTCGGCGTTCTTCCTGTACGGCACCGCGATGGTCTATGGGTACGCGGGCACCGTCACGCTCCCCGGCATCAACCGCGCCTTGTCGTCGGGCACCGGGCTCGACCCGCTGCTGATGATCGGGTTCGCGCTGCTCGGCGTGGGCCTGCTGTTCAAGATCGGCGCGGCGCCGTTCCACGCCTGGAAGCCTGACGTCTACCAGGGCGCCCCCACCCCGATCACCGCACTGATGGCCTCGGGCACGCTGGTCGCGGCCGTCGGCGCCGTGCTGCGGGTGTTCTGGGTGGGTCTGGGCAACCTCGACTGGAACTGGCGCCCGGTCATCTGGGTCGTGGCGGCGCTCACCATGATCGTCGGCTCGATCCTGGCGATCACGCAGACCGAGATCAAGCGGATGCTCGCCTACTCGTCCATCGCGCACGCGGGCTTCCTGCTCGTCGGCGTGATGGCCACGTTCGGCTCCGCCCAGCAGAACGCCGGCTCGCTGAAGGCGATCCTGTTCTACCTGGCGGTCTACGGCATCACGACGGTCGGCGCGTTCGCGGTGGTCACACTGGTGCGCGACCCCGGCGGCGAGGCCGGGCACCTGTCGCGCTGGGCCGGGCTCGGCAAGCGCGCTCCGGTGCTGGCCGGGGTGTTCGCCTTCTTCCTGCTGGCCTTCGCCGGCATCCCGCTCACGAGCGGCTTCTTCGGGAAATACGCGGTGTTCGCGGCGGCGCTCGACAGCGGCACCCAGGTCGGCGACTCGATGGGCGGCTGGATGACCGGCCTGGTCGTCGTGGGCGTGGTGGCCTCCGCGATCGCGGCGTTCTTCTACGTCCGCGTGATCGTGCTGATGTTCTTCAGCGAGCCTGCGGCCGACGGCCCGGCGATCGCGGTGCCCAGTATGGGGACCGTGGCGGTCATCGCCGTTTCCCTCCTGGTTACCGTAGGAGTCGGGCTCTACCCGGAGTCCGTGCTCGGTGTTGCCGACGACGCTGCTCGCAGCCTGTTCATTAGATAAGGGGAATCTCTATGTCTGCGCCTCCCGTGGTTGACCTTCCTATTGAGGACGAGCGGTTGGCGCAGGACGTGGCCAACGGACTGGCCGCGGTCGAGAAGCTCCTGCGCTCGTCGGTGGAGAGCGAGGACGCCTTCGTCACGGAGGCGTCCAAGCACCTCATCGAGGCGGGCGGCAAGCGGTTCCGCACGCTGATGG
This sequence comes from Nonomuraea sp. SYSU D8015, assembly GCF_008065375.1. Classification (GTDB taxonomy): domain Bacteria; phylum Actinomycetota; class Actinomycetes; order Streptosporangiales; family Streptosporangiaceae; genus Nonomuraea. The sequence goes on along the minus strand of NZ_VJYI01000002.1, from coordinate 214,303 downwards.
TGCTGCTGGCCGCCCAGTTCGGCGACCCGTCGGCGCCGGGCGTCGTGCCCGGCGCGGTGGTCATCGAGCTGACCCACCTGGGCTCGCTCTACCACGACGACGTCATGGACGAGGCCCCGGTGCGCCGGGGCTCCCCGTCCGCGAACGCCCGGTGGGACAACACCGTGGCGATCCTCACCGGCGACTACCTGTTCGCCCAGGCCTCCGACATCTTGGCCGACCTCGGCCCTGAGCTGATCCGCATCCAGGCGCAGACGTTCTCCCGCCTCGTCCAGGGCCAGATCCGCGAGACGATCGGCCCGCGGGCCGGCGAGGACCCGATCGCTCACTACCTCAATGTGCTGGCCGACAAGACGGGGTCGCTCATCGCCGCCTCCGGCCGCTTCGGCGCGTTGCTGTCCGGCGCTCCGGCGGACGTCGAGGAGCGGCTCAGCCGCGCCTGCGAGGCCATCGGCGTGGCCTTCCAGCTGGGGGACGACCTGCTGGACGTGGCTTCCACCGGCGTCCAGTCGGGCAAGACGCCGGGTACCGACCTGCGTGAGGGCATCAAGACCCTGCCCGTCCTGTACGCGCTGGCGGCCGACGACTCGCCCCGGCTGACGTCGCTGCTGTCGGGCCCGGTGGCCGAGGAGGACGTCGAGGAGGCGCTGACCCTGCTCCGCGCCCATCCGGCGATGGACCGGGCGCGGGCGGAGCTGGAGGCGTGGGCGGACCGGGCCCGTGCCGACATTTCCGGCTTGCCTGACATTCCGGCCCGCGCCGCCTTTTTGGCGCTATGTGACTACGTGGTCCAGCGTTCCGGCTGATTTCCTGGCCCGGGCGGCGTGGCGCGCCGTCCGGATGCTGTCGTACGTGAAGATCGCCAAGGCCAGCCACACGATCGAGAACCCGATCCACCGGCTGGACGGCATGGTCTCCTTGGCGATCAGCACGCCGCACGCGAACTGCAGGATCGGCGCGATGTACTGCAGCAGCCCGATCGTGCTGAGCGGCACCCGGATGGCGGCCGCCCCGAAGCAGATCAGCGGCGCCGCCGTGATGATCCCGGCGCCGACGATCAGCACCGCGTGCCAGACCCCTTGGTGCGGGAAGGTGGCCTCCCCGCTCGCCTGCAGGAAACCGATATACCCGAGCGCGGGGAGCAGCAGCACCAGCGTCTCGACCGCCAGCCCCTCCGTGGCCGCCACGTTGGCCTTCTTCTTGACCAGCCCGTACACCCCGAAGCTCACCGCCAGCGTGAGCGCGATCCACGGCAGCCGCCCGTAGTCGAGCGTCAGCACGAGCACCGCGAGCGTCCCGAACCCGACGGCCGTCCACTGCAGCGGCCGCAGCCGCTCCCGCAGCAGCACCACGCCGAACAGCACGCTGACGAGCGGGTTGATGAAGTACCCGAGCGCGCTCTCCACGACATGTCCGGTGTTGACCGCGTAGATGTAGGTCCCCCAGTTGAGGGTGACGACGACGGCGGCCACGGTCAGCAACCCCAGCTTGGCCGGCTGCCTGGCGAGCTCGCGGATCCAGGACCAGTGCCTGCGTACGAGGAGCACGGCCGCCACGGCGACCAGCGACCACACCATGCGGTGCGCCAGGATCTCGACGGCTCCGGAGGGCTTGAGCAGGGGCCAGTAGAGGGGGAAGAGCCCCCACATGGTGTAGGCGGCGATCCCGTACAAGACACCGCGCCGAAGGTCAGGCATGTACGCTATCTTCGCCCATTACCATCTTTAATCACAAATTCCATCCACTATATGGAAATATGTAGATCTCCTTAAGTGTTGCGGCCTATGTAGGCTGGGAGAGACCGATGGAGGTAGCGCGATGGGCTGGCTATTCGGCGGCAACAAGACATCGATGGTCCGACCGGAGGACGCCCTCCTGGGCCGCACGCAGACCATGCCGGTGCCGGACCGCCACGCGGTCCTGGACGCCCCCCTGGCCCCGCCGTACGCGCCGGGCCTGGAGGTGGCCGACTTCGGCCTGGGCTGCTTCTGGGGCGCCGAGCGCAAGTTCTGGCAGACCCCCGGGGTGGTGACCACCGCGGTCGGATACCAGGGCGGCTACACCCCGAACCCGACGTACGAGGAGGTCTGCACCGGCCTCACGGGGCACACGGAGGTCGTGCGGGTCGTGTTCGACCCGGCGAAGGTCTCGTACGAGGAGCTCCTGAAGGTCTTCTGGGAGGCCCACGACCCCACCCAGGGCATGCGCCAGGGGAACGACGTGGGGACGCAGTATCGGTCGGCGGTCTACTACCACTCGTCGGAGCAGCAGAAGGCGGCTGAGGCGTCGCGGGAGGCGTACCAGAAGGTGCTGAAGGCGGCGGGCTACGGCGAGATCACCACGGAGATCGCCGAGGCCGGGCCGTTCTACTTCGCCGAGGATTACCACCAGCAGTACTTGTACAAGGTGCCCAACGGATACTGCGGCATCGGTGGCACCGGAGTGTCCTGCCCGGTCGGTCTGACCTCCGGTGAGGCCTGACAATCTCTTCCGAGGGTCAGGCATGATCGGCAAGCCTCCAAGCGGTCCGCCGTGCCTGCTTGGAGGCTCTTGCTTGCTTTAGCGGCTCCTGCTGTCAGGTGGCCAGAATTGGAGCCGGTAGAGGTCGACCTGGTATATGTCCTGAGGGAAGTCGGGCTCTTGGTCGTTCTTGTATCTCTTGTGCTGGACTCGGGTCGTCCACATGGAATCCTCTTGGCCTAGATCGAAAACTTGCTGTTCGTAGCCTTCCTCGTAGTAGTCCTGTAACTTGATTCGGCCGGACCGTAGGTAGATCTCTCCGGTCCAGGAGTCGTCCCAGGATGGTTCCGGCAGAGGAGGCTCGCCGGTCCATAATTCGTATCGGACGTACACCGGGCTGTCCCGCACCGTCTCCAGTTCCGCGCCGTTACGGCCGACGGCGACCCCTGGGATGTTTCCTGTCGCCAACCAGTCGGCATCCCATGGAGCCTCGTCCTCTCCGTTGAGGGCAGCCAGGTCTGTGACGAGGCACCGCCCGGCATCGGTCTTGATGTCGTCCACCAAGTGCTTGATCAGCTTCGTCACAACCAACTCCCTCTCGTCTTCGTCCCAGGACACGCACGTCCGTTGTCGAGGAGATGGAATCAGTCGAGTGCGACATTCTCTGACTATGACGCCCTGCGCTTCGCCGCCATCAACGCCGTTTGCCGTCATGGTGGCTCGGTGGAAGGTGCTGAGCAGAACGGAGGGGTCGCGCTCGACCGCTATGGATAGAGCCGCTCACGTCAGAATGTGTTCTGACATTCACTCATGGAATGAGTGCCAGCCATGCCGACGCCGTGACTTTTCCGACTTGTCGAGAAATCCTTGAGCGGTCGCCGAGCGTGCGGCACGCCTGGGACGCGTGCGTGTCACACATCGGGATGCTCCAGACTTTTACTTGACTGCGGCGGACCGTGAGGAGGAGCGCGAACGAACGCTGGCCACCGCATCCCGACTGTTCCTTGCCTAGATCAAGCATGATCCTACGGCGCATGCGCTGGTCATAGCCATGCCGGAGGTGTTCCCTTGGGTTCGCCACCTGTCTCCGGACGAACTGCGTGCCTTCACTCTGGAACTGGTTGAGGCGCTCTCGGATGCGGCCGAATTGGATGTTGATTCCACCACAGAGGAGGTCATCGCGGGCTGGCGGGCCACTGCCAGGATCAATGAGCCCGAAGCGCGGGGATCGAGTCACGGTTCCACCGCCGGATGACGAGTGGGATGTCCGGTTCGGTACCAGCGACGCGGTCACGGGGTGGGAAGAGCTGTGCCGCCATGCCCTGGCCAATACACGCCGATGCTTCGAGACGTTGCGGGTTGATCCCCTTCGGGCTCCAGCCACGACCGGCAACATCGCCTACGCGGCGACCTCGCGACTCATCGTCACAACGGCAAGGACTTGGAGCAGTGGGAATGCGAGGTCACCAGCGGTGGGCGTGTGCGCTATGTCATCGACGACGCCACCCGTACTGTCTGGGTGAGCTATGCATTGCCTCGACACCCCAAGGACACCGAATAGCAGACCAGTGTCGCCCGCCCGGAAGGCCTGGCCTCTGGCGAGATGTAGATTGGATGGGTACGGCGTTTTGCTACTTCGGGTAGTAAACTCTTCCCATGAGTATGCCTGAAGGAGAGTTCGCCCCCGGACACGGGCCTGCGGCGAAGGTGAGCGTGTCTCTTAGGGCGGGCAACATCCGAGCCGTCCGAGAACGAGTCGGGGCTCGAGGCTTCTCGGCCTATGTTGATGCCGCTGTTGAGCGCCAGATCGAGCGGGATCTTCTGGAAGAGGCCCTTCAGGCGAATGAGGCCGCTTCAGGGCCGATTCCGCAGCCCTTGCGTGATGAGGCGGCAGAGCTGTTCCGCCACGTCAAGTCCGCGCCGGAACTCCAGGAGGATGGATGGCGCGCGTACGAAGCAGGCTGAGCGCGGGCACCGTGGTTCTCGACTGTGAAGGACTCGTCAAGTGGTGCGAGGCCGACCGGCGGGTCACCGCGTTCGTGCGGGAGGCGCAAGACAACGACTTTCGGGTTGTGGTCAGCGCGATGACGCCCATTGAGGCGCAAGATGTTCGGCTCAAGAACGGTCGCCTCCGGTGGTACCTGTCCCGGCTGAAGGTCGAGCCTGTGTCCGAGGAGATCTCGTCAAGGGCAATCGAGCTTCTTCGCGATGCTCGCCTGCATGGTCACAAGTACGCCATCGACGCAGTGGTTGCGGCTACTGCGCTGCACTCGGTGAGGCCCGTCATCGTTCTTACCTCGGATGAGGACGACATGAGCAAGCTGTGTGGGAAGACCGTGAAGGTGGTCCCCGTCTGAGGCCGCCGGGGACCATCGAGCGTCTGCGGTAGCGGCGGCACGGCGACCAGCGAAGGGGAGTGGCGGTTCACCGTCGGCGGTGGGGAAGGGAGACGGAAACTCTGACCGGAAGTCTCACTCCTGACGGACGTCAAATGTCCTGAGGAGGTCATGCGAGGAGTCGAGAGGCGATTCTCATCCAGTCGTCGTCGACTTCCGGTGCCTGGCGCTCCATGATGCTGTCGGCCGCGCGGGCGAAGGCCTGCAGGCCGCGCAGCAGCGCGATGCGTCCCGACTGGGGCATCTCGCTCAGGACGCGGACCAGGTCGTCGCGGCGGCGCTGCTGTAGCTCCTCGACCAGGGAACGGCCCGACGGCGTCAGAGAGAGCGTCAGTTCGCGCTTGTCCTCTTCGCAGTGCGAGCGCCGGACCAGCCCCGCCGCCTCCAGGCGGTCGCAGAGGCGGCTGGCGGAGGAGGGCACCGCACCGAGGGCCGCGGCCAGGCGGCCCAGGTTGATCGTCTCGTGTTGTTCGATGGCGAGCAGGGCTTGGAGCTGAATGGAGGAGACCTTCGTCGCGAACGCCTGCCGTGACCGCCCCCATACGGCCACCAGGGCCGCCGCTTCCCTTTCGATGACGGCCCACTCCGCCGCCGGCAGGTGGCCGACGAAGGACTCGGGCTCTTCAACGGGTGGAACAGGCTTGTCTTTCACACGCTATCCACTCAGTAAGGTGATGCCGGTCATGAGTGATCTCGCCTGGAGTCGGCTCCGGACGACCGCGGTCCGATGGTCGGATCTGGGGTCCAGTCCAGACATACCACCACTGCATCATCCAGCACTTCCATGCCGCGCCGGAAGTCCAGCAGGCCGCGGATCATCGTGCGTACCGCCTCGTCGGCAGGTTGCATGCGGGTCGACTTCACCAGGCTCTCCAGCGGCGATCCACCGAACTCCGCTCCACCTCGGGACCGGGAGGAGTAGACGCCGTCGCTGGCGATGATGAGGCGGTCGCCCGGCTCCAGGGCGACGCGCTGCTCGGTGTAGGAGGTGTTGCCGAACATGCCGAGCGGAAGCTGCTGATCCAGCTCGATCCGGCGGACCTGACCGCGGCGCATGAGCAGCACCCTGGGGGATCCGGCGTCCACCAGGGACGCCTCGCCGGTGGCGGCGTCGAACCTCAGGAGCAGCGTCGAGACGTGCAACCGGCCGCCGTGTTCGGCGTAGATGGCCTCGTCGGCCAGCCCTGCCTGCTCTTCCAGGTCCGCGCCGGAGCGGCGGGCGTTGCGCAGGGCGGTGATGGCGAGCGTGGTGAGGAGCGCGGCCTCCATGCCCGCGCCCATGCCGTCGGTGACGGACAGCGTGAGCCAGCGCGGTCCGCACGTCCAGTCGAAGTTGTCACCGTAGACGGCGTAGGCGGGCTCGAGCTGCCCGGCGAGCCGGTAACCGTCGCCCTGATGGCCGCAGCCGGGCAGGAGCCCCCACTGCATCTCGGCGGCGAGTGTGAGCCGGGCCATGCGGCGGACGCGCTGATAGCGGTCGGTGATGCGGTCGGCGCCACGCAGCGCGTGGCCCAGCGCGGTGGCGATCTCCCGCAGCTCCTCCACGGCCGCCGCGCCGGGCGGCTCGGCGAAACGGAGGCTGAGCACGCCGACGCGCTCGCCACACGCGCTGACCGGCAGGTGCAGCACGTCGCCGTCCGCCTGCGTCTCCTGGGCGGCGAAGGCGCGGCCCGCGGGAGTGCCGTCGATGGCCACGCCGGGCACGCCCGGCACGAGCTCCTCGAGAACGGGACGCAGGGTGATCACGGCGTAGTCCGCCAGCAGCACCTCCACCTGCTCGACGGCGAAGTGCAGGGTCACCGCGTCGCGCAGCGCCTCGACGACGGCATAGGGCGGCGCCGCGTGCATGGCCTGCTGCACGGCGTGGAAGCCTTCGGGGATGCTGCCCAACGGATGACCTCTTCTCCCAGCGCAGGACGCGCACGCAAACAATTTGCACAATAGCAAATAACGAGGCCGTCAAGAGGCGTCAAGATCCTATATATTTGTCCTACGACAACTAACCGTCGGTATGGAGAGGGTCCATGTTGGGTGACATGGAGCGCGCGAGAGGGGAGATCGCGCGGGTCATAGGCGAGCATCGCGACCGGATCGCGGCCGCATGGGTCGTGGCGCAGGAGAGCAGGCTAGCATCCCCGGGCGCGGTCGACGCGGAGGAGTTGCGCGAGGAGGCGGAGACCCTCATCGCCTGTCTGCGCGAGGGGTTGGCGGCCGCCGTGCCGCTCGATCACGTGGTCACAGGCTTCCCGCCGATCAAGAACGCGGTCACCGACCTTTCGCACCGCTGGGCCAGGCTCGGCGTCTCGGCCACCGCCATCGCGGGTGCGATCTTCGCGCTCAAGGACGCCTGCCTGGAGGTGCTGGCCGAGGAGATCTCCGACATCGAGCTGCGGCTGGAGGCCACACAACTCATCCATCGGCTGCTGGACGCAGCCGGGCTGCTGACCTTCCAGACGTACGTCGACAGCCGCGAAGAGATCATCCAGCGGCAGAACCGGCAGCTGCTGGAAATCTCCACCCCGGTCGTGCGGCTCTGGCGCAAGGTGCTCGCCGTGCCGCTGATCGGCACGCTCGACAGCGCGCGGGCGCAGATCGTCATGGAGAGTCTTCTGCAGGCCATTCAGGAGAACGAGGCCGCCGTCGCGATCATCGACATCACCGGCGTCCCCACTGTGGACACCGCGGTCGCCCAGCACCTCATGCAGACCGTGGCGGCCACGCGGCTCATGGGCGCCGACTGCATCCTGAGCGGCATCCGTCCGCAGATCGCCCAGATGATCGCGCGGCTGGGCATCGACCTGTCGGAGATCATCACACGCTCGTCCCTGGCGGACGCCCTGACCGCGGCCATGCGCATGGTCGACGACGTCTCGCCGGGGGAGGACACCCGAGGCGAGAGCACCCTGCTGAACGTTCCATGAGCTCATCAGAGATACCGATCCTGCGGCTCGGCAAAGTCCTGCTGGCGGGGCTGCTCAAAGAGCTGGACGACAAGACCGCCGTGCTCTTCGCCGACGAGCTCAGCCATCAGGTGAGCGCCGTCGGGGCGGAGGCGGTGATCCTCGACATCACGAAACTGGAGGTCATCGACTCCTTCGCGGCGCGGATCCTGGTGGAGATCGCCACGATGGCGCGGCTGCTGGGGGCGCGCGTGGTCGTGGCCGGGATGCGCTACCCGGTGGCCATCACCCTGGTCGAGCTCGGACTGGCCCTCCCCGGCGTGGAGACCGCGCTCTCGGTCGAGCACGCCATGAAGAAGCTGTCCCCGCCGGGAGGATCGCGTGTCGGATAGGGAACTCGTGACGACCGGGCATGTGTGCGCAGTGCCCATTCGCGCCGAGGACGACCTGCTCGCCGCGCGGCACGCGGTGCGGGCGGCGGCTCTGGAGGCCGGGTTCGGGCTCGTCGCCCAGACCAAGCTGATCACGGCGGCGAGCGAGCTGGTACGCAATTGCTACGTCCACGGCGGTGGCGGCAGCCTGGTGATCGAGCACCTGGTCCCGCCCCCGCGGGCCGGCCTCCGGCTCACGATCTCCGACGAGGGGCCTGGGATGGAGGACCCCGCGGCGGCGCTGATCGACGGATACTCCACGGGCCCCGGCCTGGGTCACGGGCTGGGCGGCGCGAAGCGACTGGTGCACGAGTTCCACCTCGAGACGGAGCCGGGCAAGGGAACGACGGTGGTGATCACTCGCTGGGCCGGCGAACGATGATCACCACAGAGGTGCGCATCGACCACGAGAGCGCCGTCCCCCACGCCGTCTCGGTGACCCGCCAGGCGGCCCGTACGCTGGGCCTGGGACCGCTGCTGACCGAACGGGCGGCCGTGGTGGCCTCCGAGCTGTCCAGCAACATCGCCAAGCACACGCACGGCGGGGCGCTGCTGGTCCAGCCGGCGCCCTCGGGCGGCCTGGAGTTGCTCGCGGTCGACCACGGGCCGGGCATGTACGACATCGGCCGCTGCCTGGCCGACGGCTACAGCAGCACGGGCACGATGGGGAGCGGGCTGGGCGCGGTGCGGCGCCTGGCCACCACGTCCGGGATCTTCTCCGACCCGCGGCGTGGCACCGCGATCTTCGCCCGGTTCTGCGCCGCCGCCTCCCCCGCTCGGGTCGGCACGCTCCGGCTCCCCGCTGTCGGGCAGGACAGCAGCGGCGACGCTTACGTACTGACCGAGACCTCCGACGCCACCTTGGCGTTCGTGGCCGACGGCCTCGGCCGGGGTCCGGACGCGGCCCGCGCCAGCCGGTCGGCCACCGACTCTTTCCTACGCGATCCCGCGCGTCCCCTGCCGCAGGCCATGGAGGCGATCCACGACGTGCTCCGGCACACCAGAGGAGCCGCCGCGGCGCTGGTCCGGCTGCCCCACGCCGCCACCGAGGTCGAGTTCTGCGGGGTGGGCAACGTGAGCGCGGCGGTGCTGGAGGGCGACGGCCCGCCCGTCCCCCTGGCCCCGCAACCGGGGACACTCGGACTACGCATTCCCCCGTTACGGGTCCAAACCGTTCCGCTGCGGCCAGGGGCGACGGTGGTCGTGCACAGCGACGGGATCGCGCCGACCTGGCTGCGCGCGGCGGGCGACCGGCTGTTCACCCAGGCGCCTCCGCTGTTGGTGGGGCTGCTCGCGCGCGACCATCGGCGCTACCGCGACGACGCCACGGTCGTGGCGTTCAGGGAGAAGTGATGGAGCCACTCACCGAAGCCGCCGCGCGGGATCGTATCCGGCGGCTGGAGGACGAGCTCGCCAAGCTCAAGGACGAGCTGGCCAACACCAACCAGGGTGTGCTGGCCCTGGTCGTGGAGCTGGAGGAGCGGGACGAGCGGCTTCGGCGAGCCCACCGGGCGATCTTCCGGGAGCTGGAGGACGCGCTGCGCCCGCCGATCCCGGATGTGGAGCAGGTAGAGCTCGCGATGTACTACTCCTCGGCCGAGGACGACGCACCCACGGGCGGCGACCTCTACGACGTGATCGTTCTGCCGGACGGTGTCCTGCACATCGTGGTGGTGGACGCCGCCGGTCACGGCGTGGCCAGCACCCGCGCCGCGCTCAACATCATCCACGCCGTCCGGGTGTTGTCCCTCGCCGGGTCTCCGCTGGAGAGCCTGATCGGGCGAGCCGCCTCGATCTTGCAGCCTGTCTATCCCGATCTGGTCGGAACCTTGTTGGTGGCCCGCTTCGACCCGCGAACGGGAACGCTCCGGGTGGCCACGGGCGGACATCCGCCGCCGCTGATCGTCGCGCCCGGAGAGCCGCCCGCCTACATGGAGGCGTGGGGGCGTGGCCTCGGCTACCCGGAGCCGGGCAGCGACGCGGTCGCCGAGCGGCGGCTGCCGCCCGGCGCGCTGGTGCTGTTCTACACCGATGGCCTGGTGGAGGCGCGGCGCGACCTCAACGCAGGGCTCGAGGAACTGGCGGAGCTGACGGGACGGCATCGGGCGTCGCCGGTGCGGGAGCTGACCGACACGATCGTGCGCGTGATGCACCGCAAGGTGCTGCACAGCGACGACACCCTGCTCCTCGCCATGCGCTGGACCCCGTCCTGAGTGGAGCCCGGCGCCGACGGCGATCGACGGTCACGCGGCGGGGGTGTGCTGTCGTGGATGGACCGGCACCTCGAGGACGACGGCGTGGGCGCCCTCGGCGTCGAGGAGGTGCTCTTCCATGGTGGGACCGATGACGGCCAGGTGGTGGCGGTGCAGCCAGGCGAACAGGTCCTGCCCGGCGCGGACGACACCTGCCGCGGGTGTCACGACGGCCCGTACGACGGTGCGGGTGGGCAGGGTGAGCCGGTCGTCGGCGCGATTGCGCACGGTGAGCCGGTCGTCGGCGCGATCGGTGGTCACCGCGGCGGCGAACCGGCCCGTCGGCGGCCCGTGGAGCCAGGTCAGCAGAGTGGCCGGCGGCGCCGGGCAGATGGCGGCCAGTTCGGACGGATGGTCCACACGCAGCCGGCGGACGCGCAGCCGGCGCGGGCCCACGGTGGCCTGCTGGGGCAGGATCGACATCGGTGTGACGAGGTGGTCCTGAGCGTGGGCGGCGGTCGCGGTCAGCGTGGCGATGTCGCGCCGGATGCCCGTCACGACCTCGGTCAGGGCCTGCCGTAGCTGCGTCTCGGGGGCGTCCAGCAGATCGGCGATCTGACGCAGCGGCAGTCCGAGGCGCTGCAGTCCGCGGATGCGTTCGAGCCGGGAGAGTTCGGCCACGCCGTACCAGCGGTAGCCGGTGGCGGGGTCGACCGCGGCGGGGACGAGCAGCTTGATCTTGTCGTAGTGGCGCAGCGTGCGTTCGGACACGCCGACCATGCGCGCCAGTTGCCCGATCCGCCACATGGCGTCCCCTTCCCCGGCGTGTTGACTTTGCCCTTGTGTCAGGGTTCTACCGTCACCGCCATGACCGATCCGAACCCACACAGCCGGCTCACCGGCGTGCTGCTGCTGACCTCACTGGTAGCCATGATCGCCGGTGCGGCCATCGCGGTGCCATCAGGGTTGACCCTGAATCCGTCCGATCCCGCCGCCACGCTCGCCGCGGTGGGCGCGAAGCCCGGCCTGCATCTGACCGAGCTGGCCTTCGACGTGCTGGGCTGGCTGGCGCTGACCGCTGCCGGGCTGACGATGGCCGCCCGCCCGGCCGAGACGCCCAGACCTCACATGGTGACGCTGGCCGGCGGCCTGCTGGCCGCCGCCGGGCTGGCGGGTCTGCTGCATGACGCGGGAAACCTGGCACTGACCCAGTTGGCCGCCCGCTCCACCGCCTCGGCGGCCGACACGGTGGCCTTGGCGGTCATGCTCACCGCCAAGTGGGCGGTCAACCTTGCCGGGCTGCTGTGGGTCGCCGCCACGGCCGCCGGAGCGGCCGGCATCCCGATGCCCGCCGGGCTCCGCGTCACCGGCCTGATCGCCGCGCTCTCCGGCCTGGCCGCGGTCGCGCTTCCGTGGGCGACCGGTGCCGACGGCCCCACAGTTGCGCTGGAACAGGTCGGGTACGCCCTCCAACTGCCGATCATGATCTGGTACGGCGTGCTGGGCCGGCGGTACGTGCGTCGTCAGAAACCAGCGCCCGGAACCGTCGTCGCAGCGTGAGAAGGCCGATCAGCAGACTGAGGGCAGCGCGCATACCTTCGCCGCCATTTTGGCGGCGGTGCGGTGGAGGGTCTTGAGGGCTCGCTTCTGCGGGTGGCCGAGGGATTCCAAATCACCGGAGTAGATCATCAGCGCACGACCCTTGCGCGTCACGATGCCCGCCAACTGGGGCGACCACTCCTTGTTCAGTTTGTCGTACATCATGAGGCGCATCAGCGCAGCCTCGTTCCCGAGCCGCGTGCGATTCACCACCCACCGGGTCTTCCCGTCGTCGGCCCAGCTGTACGGCTTGCCGTCCGGTTGGGCCCCGCACCGCTTGGCGTCGGCGAGCAGCTTTCGCATGGCGCTTCTGGCCGCCTTGGCGTTCCGGTAGATCACGAGTTGCTCGCCGTAGTAGGAGGGCGCGCTTGTGTTGTGGACGATAGTGCGTGCGGCCGACCGGTCCGCCGTCGTGGCCCGCTTGCGCCCGCACGGGTTCAGCGCCAAGGGCTCGTTCAGCTTGTCGCTGATCTCCCACGACTCCTCGTCTTTCTGTATTTCCGACAGGGGCGCACGGGCGACCTTCTCGTTCAGCAGGAAATCCTTGGGGATTTGGACGGGGGTGAGGACGAGGGACACCGCCAGGAGCATGATCATGTGGGATTGGACGATCGGAGACCGCATCAAGTTCGTGATCGTCGGGGTCGGACTTATGGGCTGAGTTCCGGTCGCGGCTCGGGAGGCGCAACCAACTACTGCCTGAGATCGCCTGCGAGGACTCTGTCCCAGTCCACCGTCTTGGCCCACTCGGCGTAGCTGTGCCAGCGCACGGCGGGGTATGTGGCGTGCAGGGTCTCGATGTCGAGGAAATCGGTGTTGTTCTCGAAACTCTCGAACATCGTGGCCACCTCCTCGCCGGCCCACTGCCGCACCATGTCCAGCGGCAGCTGCTGGTAGGGGATATCCCGGCCGAGCACCTCGCTCAGAATCCGGGCCGCCTCCTGCCCGGTGACGCGATCGGACGCGATGTCGATCCGCTCGCCGACGAGCTCGTCGGGGTTCTCGATGGCATGGACGGCCATGCCGGCGATGTCCAGCACGCTCGCCTGGTCGAGCGGCTTGCCGGGAGTCAGCGGATTGGCGAGCATGCCGTCGCCGAGCCGGCTGAAGCCGAGGTTGAGCACGTTCTCCATGAAGTACACCGGCCCGAGCACCGTCGCGCGCACCGGCTGCTCGCGCAGATACGCCTCGATGAGCTGCTTGCTGTCGGCGTGGTCGATGTCGGCGGCCACCGTCCGGTCGCCGCCGCGCACAGAGGAGTACACCAGGTGGACGTCGAGGCGGGCGGCGGTGTCGACGAGCAGTCGTCCCTGCGCGACCTCCTCATCCTTGCCGCCCTCGCCGAACGGCACCGACAGGCCGAAAACGGCGTCGGCGCCTGTGCAGGCCCGCTGGAGCGCGTCGGGATCGGCGAGGTCGCCGATGGCGAGCCGCGTCCGGGTCCCGGCCAAACGGTCGGACGATGTGTACGTGTGGGATCACGAAACCGGCGAACGCAAGCGGGTCGCCAGGTCGCTGGAAGATTATCTGGAGCGCCGGGCGGCTTCGTCCGGCGACAGCTGGTACAGGTGAGGGGTTGACGGCCCGCGCCACTCTCTCAAGATCCGGGGCCGGCGAGGCGTAGCAGCGGAAGGACATCCGTGGCCAGGCGTTCGGCCTGCTCGCGGGGGTTCGGGCCGACGGGCGTGAAGTTCATCGACGTGAACCCCAGGCCGATGAATCCGGCGAGCCGGTCGGTCACCTCCTGCGCCGAGCCCGCCACCACCGCCTCCTCGCCCGCGCGGCCGCCGATGCGGAAGGACACGTTGTAGACGCACTCCACGGCACGTCCGTGGGACAGGACGCGCTCCCGCATGACGGCCGCCTGCTCCGGTGGGGCGAAGCCGAGGGACGGGATCCAGCCGTCGGCCAGCCGGCCGGTCGCCTCCAGGGCCCGCTTGCCGTACGTGCCGAGCCAGATCGGGATGGGGCCGGCCGGCTTCGGCTCCATGGCGGCATCGTGGGTGTGGTAGCGGGTGCCCTCGAACGTGAAGCGAGGTTCTGACCAGAGGCCCCGGATGATGTGGATCGCCTCCACCATGCCGTCGACCTTCTCCCGCGCCGTGGGCACCCCGAGCCCGAACGCCCGGAACTCCTCATCCGAGTAACCGCCGCCGAGCCCCAGGATCAGCCGGCCGCCGGAGAGCCGGTGCAGGCTCTCGGCCATTTTGGCCACCATCGCGGGCGATCGGTACGGCACTCCCAGCACCCGCGTGGCCACCTTGATCCTCGAGGTGGCGGCCGCGACCCAGGTCAGCATCGTCCACACCTCGTACGATGGCGCGCTCCCGCAGGGATGGTCCGAGGCCGAGACGAAGTCGAACCCGAGTTCCTCGGCCGCCCGCGCGTCCCCTGCCGGGTCGGCCCCAGGCGCCGCCGAGGTCGAGATGCCCAATCCGAACACGACCACTCCCTAAGTCTGTGGTTTACCTGTAAACTTAAGACTGAGGTTGGTTACACGTCAACTAAACTCGGCGGACATGGAGCCACGCTGGTTGGACGACGCCGAGTTCAGGGCCTGGATCGGCTACCGGAGGATGCGGCTGCTCCTGGATGCGCAGGTCAGCCGGGATCTCATGCGTGACTCGGGGCTGTCGGCCCCCGACTACGACGTTCTTTCGGCGCTGACGTCCACCGAGGACCATCGATGGCGGCTCACCAAACTGGCCGATCGCATGCTGTGGTCGAAGAGCCGCCTGTCACGGCACATCTCCCGGATGGAGCAGCGAGGGCTGGTCAGGCGGGAGGAGTTCGAGGGCGACGCCCGAGGGGCGATGATCGTGCTGACTGAAGGCGGCCTGCGCGCCATCCAGGAGGCCGCTCCGGCTCATGTCGAGTCCGTCCGCCGCCATTTCATCGATCTGCTCTCCCCCGAGCAGATCCAGGCACTGGGGACGATCGCCGCGACCGTCCTCGCCCACCTGTCGGAAGCCGGGGAGGTCTCAGAGGCGCCAGGCGGAGATCTCGTGAAGAGGACGACCCCACGTATGTGAAGGCCCCGGAGCTCCCGCATTTCCGGGGCCAAGACACATTTTTCGATCGACCGGCTTTCAGAGCGTCGCCGGGCCGGCCAAGAAGGGGATCTTACGTTGGACCAGGTCGGCCATGGCCGCCTGTCCCTGCTGGTTGAGGTGCAGGACCGCGTCGATGCCCTCCTGGCCAGGAGCCAGTGCGTCGAATCCCCGGTAGAAGGGCGGCTCGGCCTGGCACAACGAATGGCCCTCGAACTCGGGCCGGAGATTGACCGAATTCACATAGGGGCTGACGAACCGGACGTTGACCCCCTGTGTCTTGGCGGCCCACGTGGCATTCTTCAGCGTCGCGTCGAGTTCTCTCGCGACCTGGTTGCCTTCCAGTCGCTCCTGTGCGCTGAACACCTGGCTGTCGCAGATCGGGTCCAGCGGGACGCCCTGGGCGTTCTCGCCTGGTGTGACCTGCTGCCCGTACCCGGTGAGCACGATCTTGGCCCGCGGGCTGCGGGCCTTGATGTCGATCAGGAGAGCCTTCAGCTTCTCGCCCATGCCCGGCAGCAGGTCTCTGATCGCCGCGGCGGGCGCGCCGGAGCAGTCCGCCTGGATGCACAGTCCGCCGAATCCGGCGAAATCGATATCGCCGGTGCCGATGCTCAGCATGACCACGTTGGTGTTGTGCTTGAGCGCGTCGAACTGAGGGGGCTCGCCTTTGAACGATTCCCGCAGTGTTCTGATCGCCGAGCCGCTGCAGGTGACGTTCGTGAAATTCACCTGCTTGCCCCGCTGGCGGAGTTCGTTGACGATGACGGAGGAGTAGGAGTTGGCGCTGCGGAAGCAGCCGCCTTCGGTGCCCGGCTCGTAGTCGCCGGCGCCGGTGCCGGACCCGTAGGAGTCGCCCATCGCCACTACGTTCAGCGACCTAGTGGATTCGGCGTCGGCGGCTGCGGCCGTAGCGGGTAAAACACTTAGCGTGCCGATCGTGAGAACGGCGAGTAATGATTTCATGGCGGCATCGTAATGAAATGCCACATAAAATGCGTGTGAATTAGTGTGTTTCGCGCTTTCAATATCTAGGGGTGCAGAGCGCGCTCCGGTATGTCGGCGCAGGTCAGGACAATGTCGTTTCTGCGTTCCATGGAAGTGCGGCCGCGCGTGGACATCAGGTGAGAGCGGGCTCCGCCCGGCGCTCGGTGACGAGCCGGCCGGCCAGCGGTACGAAGCCGGCCAGCTGCATCACTCCACCCAGGATCGTGACGGCCGGAGGGAACTCACCGCTGGACAGGACGAATCCACCCACCAGGAGGGCGGCCGTCCACCGCGGGAGGGCGCCGGTCCGCAGGATCGTGGCGGCCAGCACGACCAGCCCGATCAGGACCGAGGCCAGCATGGGCAGCATGACGAAGTCGAACCACGGGGAGGCCTGATACCGCTGGTAGGCCGCGGCGGCCTCGGCGACGACCGGGCCCTCGGGGGCCAAGGCCAGGACGATCGGCCGCATGCCCGACACGATCAGGCCGAGCGCGCCGGCCAGCGCGAGCAGCACGCCGGAGATCGTCGCCGCCAGAGGCGCACGGTCGCGTAGCACCCGCATCACGGCCAGCCCCGTGGGGATGAAGCAGCCGACGAAGACCATGTAGAGCAGGGTGCTGATCGCATAGGCGCTCCGGTCGGCGGCCACCTGGGCGAGGTAGTCCGCCGCCTCTGTCCTGGGGAGGCCGGCCTGATCGGTCACGAAGTAGAGCGCTCCGGCGAGCGGGCCTGCGACGATCGCCGTGGTGAGCAGGAAGGGCCTGCGGATGGTGGGGGACGTGCTCATGGTTGGTACTCCTCGGTAGATCGCGGCCCATGTGCCGCATGCCGAGAACATTGGCGGAGTCCTGTCCCGGGCCGCTTGAGGCGGCTGCCTCCTCCCCGAATAGGGACGAAATGTCCCGTGTGGTTGGGACATCGCATAGCGGACAATTCTCCCTATGCGTTCGCGTCAGGTGATGATAGGGGACTTGGTGGCGGGAGCCGCCGCCGTGGCGACTCTGGCAGGGTTCGTCCTGCGGCTGCAGTCGCCGCTGGGGTTCGCCGACGACTACTGGCTGTGGATCTCGATCACGGCCATGGTGTACGGCCCGCCCGGCGCGTTCCTCATCCGGCGCGACCGGACGACGCTGGGCCGGCTCTTCGTCGCGGTGAGCGCGAGCGCCGCGACCAGTGTCTTCACCGGCGAGTACGCCGCCATCGCGGCCGGACGGGGCTGGCCCGGCCACCTGATCATGCTTTGGCTGTCGGTGTGGAGCTGGCTGCCCGCGTACGTGATCGTGGCGGCCGTCGTCCCTTACTGGCTGCCCTCGGGCGAGCGGCCGACCGGGGTGTTCCGCCCGTTGATGTACGTCGGGTGCGCCTCCGTGGTGGTGGGATCGGCGGCGTGGGCCCTGCTGCCGTGGCAGGACAGCGACGATCAGGCGCTGGCCGGCAGCGGGTTGGCCAATCCGGTGGGCGTGGCGGGCGCCGCGGCGGTGCTCCCGGTCTGCCTGGCCATGGTCGCGATCGCGTCCCTGGGCGGGCTCGCGTCCCTGGGCGTCCGCCTCCGCCGTGCCGTGGGCGACGAGCGTGGTCAGCTGGCCTGGGTGGCCGCCGGGATGGCAGGGACCGTGCTCCTGCTGGTGGTCGCCCAGGCGGTCGAGGCGCGTGGTGCGGGGGTGCTGCTGGCGGCCTCGGCCCTGCCATTGCCGATCTCCGTGGTGCTCGCGATCCAGCGATATCGGATGTGGGACATGGAGACCGTCCTGCGCCGTGGGCTGGTCTGGGCGCTCATGTCAGCCGAGATCGCCCTCTGTTACGCGGTGGTCGTCGCGCTGCTCGGAGATCTCCTCGGGCGCAGCGTGGGGGCTCCTCTCGTCGCCGCGGCGGTGGTGGCGATCGGCGTGGCACCCATGCACAGGTTCCTGCAGAGAGGGGTACAGCGGTTGCTGTACGGCGACGCCGCGGACCCGTACGACGCGCTGGGCCGGCTGGGCGCCACCCTGGAGACCGCGGCGGCCCCGGCCGAGGCCCTCGAACGGCTGGCCGGTGAGGTGGCCAGGATCCTGCGAGTCCCCGCCGTGTGGGTGGTGGTGCTGGACGGGCCGGAGTCCCGCCACGGAGAGGAGCTTGGCGCGGACCCGGTGCGGGTGCCCTTGATGCATGCCGGGGAAGCGGTCGGGGAACTGCTGCTGACCCGGCCGCGCGCCGGCGGGTTCCGCCCCGCCGAGGCGCGGCTTTTGCACGTTCTGGCCGGGCAGGCGGGTGCGGCCGCGCACGCCGCCCGGCTCGCCGCGGACCTGGACCGGTCGAGGCGGGCGCTGGTCGCCGCGCGCGCCGAGGAGCGCCGCCGGCTGCGCCGGGATCTGCACGATCACCTCGGGCCGAGCCTGTCGGCCGTGCACCTGCAACTGGAGACCCTTCGAGATCTGGTGGCGAGCGATCCGGCCGCGGCGAGTGCGCTCGCCGAGCGGTGCGGCACGTGGCTGGCCGGCGCCGTGGGCGACGTCCGTCGCATCGTGGACGGCCTCGGCCCGTCCGCCCTGGACGATCTCGGATTGGCCGAGGCGCTGCGCGCACAGGCTGCCGGGTTCGACCGGCCCGGGCTGACGGTCCGGTTGCGCCTCCCCGAGCACGGCCTGCCCCCGCTTCCCGCCGCCATCGAGGCGGCGGTTCTGCGCATCGTGGGCGAGGCGCTGGCCAACGCCGCCCGGCACGCGCGGGCCAGCGGTTGCGACATCGAACTGGACCTGGCGCCGGACGCACTGCACTTCTCGGTACGGGACGACGGCGTGGGCATGGCCGGCTCCGGCACCGGGTGGTGGCGGCAGGGCGTGGGCCTGGAGTCCATGGCCGAGGCCGCTGCCCAGCTCGACGGGAAATGCGAGATTCTTACTGCAGCCGGCGGCGGCACGGAGATCCGCGTGCGCCTGCCGAGAGCCGAGGTGTGAGACATGCGTGTGCTGATCGTCGATGACCATCCCATGTATCGGGAAGGGCTGGTCGCGGCGCTCTCCGGCCGGCCCGGTGTCACGGTCGTGGGCGAGGCGGGTGACGGGGCCGAGGCCGTCGAGCTGGCCGTGCGGCTCGCTCCCGACATCGTCCTGATGGATCTGCACATGCCGGTCATGAACGGCGTCGAGGCGACCAGACGCTTGCTGGAGGAGCTGCCGGAGGTCGCGATCGTGGTCCTGACCATGCTGGAGTCCGACGACTCGCTGGCCGCGGCCGTACGGGCGGGCGCCCGCGGCTACCTCCTCAAGGGCGCGGGCCGGGCCGAGATCCTGCGGGCGCTGGAGATCTGCCGGGACGGCGGCGCGTACTTCGGCCCGAACGCCGCCCGGGCACTCGCCGGGCTCGTCGGGGTCGAGCCCCGGCGAGCCGTCGCCAACCCGGTGTTGCCCGAGCTCACTGAGCGCGAGGTGGAGATCCTCGACCTGATGGCGCGCGGGCTGTCCAACGCCGCCATCGCCTCCAGGCTCTACGTCTCCGACAAGACGGTCCGCAACTACGTCAGCGCCGTGTACGGCAAGCTCGGCGTCAATGACCGCGCCGCGGCGGTGGCCCGGGCCCGCGATGCCGGACTGGGCTCTGGCCCGCCCGGTGGGCGCTGAGCCGGGTCCGGCGTCGGGGCTCAGTGCCAGCTGATCTTCCCCACCGGGGCCGTCGGGGTGAAGAGGACGGGGAGGGACTCCAGGGTGCGCGCCCACAGGGAAGGGCGCCAGCGGAGCGACTCGGGCGGCACGGCCAGATGGACGTCCGGCAGCCGGTCCAGGAGGACTTCCACGGCCGTCTTGGCGATGATCTCCCCGAGCTCGGGGGCGGGGAAGGGGCAGCCGTACTCGCCGTGGCTGAAGGACATGTGCGCGCGGTTGGCGCCCGACCCGGCAGGATGGGCGGCGGGCTGGACCTGGGGGTCGGTGTTGGCGGCGGCGAATCCGAGCACGACGAGGTCGCCGCGGCGGATGCGGCGGCCGGCCACCTCGCAGTCGCGTACCGCGAAGCGCGAGGGCATGTTCATGGTCGGCGTGTCCTTCCACAGCACCTCGTTGAGCGCCTCGCTCACGCTGCTGCGGCCGCCCTGCAGGGTCATCGAGAAGTGGTCGTCCACGAGCATCAGGCGCAGCGTGTTGCCGATCCAGTTGGCGCTCCCGGCGTGGGAGGCGCCCACCAGCACCATCAGGTCGTAGACGGTCTCCTCGTCGGTGAGCCGGGCGGCGTGCGCGAGCAGGCGCGAGGTGACGTCGTGGCCGGGGCGGGCGCGCTTGAGTGCCACGAGGCGTTCCATCCGGGCATGGACCCGGGGGTAGGCGGAGGCCGCCTCCTTGCCGCCGTCCAGCAGGTGGTGGATGTCCTGGACGAGGTCCGGCAGGTCCACCTCCGGCAGGCCGAAGAGGCGGGTGACGATCTCGGCCGGGATGCGCTGGGCGTACTGGGCCACGAGGTCGGCTTCGCCGTCGCCGCAGAACCGGTCGGTCACGAGGTCGGCGACGAGCTCGCAGATCCGGGTCAGCTCGGTGCGCTCGATGGCGTCGAGGGCGTCGCTGACGGCGCCGCCGCGGCGCTGGCGTTCCTCGCCCTCCGAGTACATCAGGTTCGGCTGCCAGGTGACGAACAGCCTGGCCGGCCAGTCGCCGGGGAGCCGGTCGAGCATGTTCCAGCGCCTGGGGTCGCGGCCGAACAGCTGAGGCTGGCTGGTGACGTAGTGGAGCTCGCGATAGCCGATCACCAGCCAGGCGGGGACGTCGGCGTCGAGCAGGACCGGGACGACCGGCCCGTACGTGCGGCGCAGCTCGTTGTGGAACGCGGCCGGGTCGTCGTGGATGGGGGCCTCGGGCAGGCGCACGGCGTCGGCGTGCTGCGGGTAACCCTCCATCAGCGTCACTGCGTGCTCCCCTCGTGCAGACGGGTGAGGTGCTCCACGAGCGTGATCAGCACATGCTTGCCCGAGCTGCGCTTCCGCGCGTCGCAGTCGATCAGCGGGACGTCGGGCGCCAGCGCCAGCGCTTCCCGCACGGCCTCCAGCGAGGGTCCGTCGGTGAAGCGGTTGACCGCGACGACGAAGGGCATCCGGTGATGTTCCAGCCGGTCGATGGAGTACCAGGAGTCCTCCATGCGACGGGTGTCCACGAGCACGACGGCCCCGAGGCTGCCGGCGAACAGCTGGTCCCACACGAACCAGAACCGCTGCTGGCCCGGGGCCCCGAACAGGTACAGCACCCGGCTGGCGTCCAGCGTGATGCGGCCGAAGTCGAAGGCCACCGTGGTGGTGCTCTTGCCGCGCACCCGGCTGGCGTCGTCGACGCCCACACTGGCCTGGGTCATGACCTCCTCGGTGCTCAGCGGGCGGATCTCGCTCACCGAGCCGACCAGGGTCGTCTTGCCCACGCCGAAGCCGCCGACGACCACGATCTTCAGTGCGTCCACGGCGGTCTCGCGTAGCGGAGTCCGGCTCGAGAGCCGGTCAGAGGTCGTGGAGTGCAAGGAGCACCTGCTTCAGAGTTTCGGGGTCGGGACGGCCGGCGCGGGTGATGGCCGACGGGTGGCGTACGGTGATGCGGTTGGTGTCCAGCAGGTCGCGTAGCAGGATCTTCACCACGCTGACCGGCAACCGCAGCTCCGCCGAGATCTCGACCACCGCCATCGGCCGCCGGGCCAGCTGGAGGATCTTGGCGTGCTCGGACTGCATGCCCGGGGTGGGCTCGCATTCGCCGACGATGAGGGAGACCGAGTCGAAGGCGGTCTCATCGGCACGCGTGCGGCCGCCGGTGACCGTGTAGAGCCGGTCGGGATCCTCTCGGTCGACGGATCGCCGGCTCATGGACGGTCGCCGATTCCCGCCGCCTGCCGCGGCGCCGCGGTGAGGTACGTCCCGATCTGCTCCACCAGCTCGTTCATGTTGTGTGCGATCAGCCCCACGTCGCCGTCCTCGTCGGCGACGACGGCCAGGTGGGCGCCCTCCCCGGCAGGCACGATGAGCAGCATCCCACCGGCGAACTCCACCATCGCCTGCCCGGCCCCCGCGCCGTCGCCGAACTCGGCGGAGGCGCTCAACGACAGGCTCTGGATCCCGGCGGCGAGCGCCGCGAGCTGGTCGGCCGCGTCGCGCTCCAGGCCGCCGGTGAAGCACATCTTCAAGCCATCCCTGGTCAGCACCAGCACGTGCCGGATTCCCGGGGTCTTCTCCCTGAGGTTCTCCAGCAGCCAGTCAAGGGTCTGCGTGATATCGGTGGTGCTCATCGAAACGCCAATCTCTCTACGTGATCAGGAGTCGCCCGGTGCGGGGGCGGAGGTGCGCCCGCGGCCGCCGGCCTGGCGGAACGCGGCGAGCCTGGCGGCCGCGTCCTGGCCGCTCCGCGCGGGCCTGGCCGCCGGCGGACGCTGCTGCGTCTTCATAGCCTCCGCCAGGGTCTGTCCGCGCCGCCGTCGGGGCAGCAGATCGCCGCTCTCTTCCGGCGCGGTCTCGTTCTCCGGCGCCGCAGGGAGGGCGGGTGGAGGGAGATCGGCGGCGGGCCTCGGCTGGGTGATCAGCTGGCGGGGGATCAGCACCACGACGCCGGTGCCGCCGCGGGCGGACGGCCGGAAGCTGACCGTGAGGCCGTACTTGTCGACCAGGCGGCCCACCACCGCCAGACCCAACCGGGTGCCGGACAGGGTACGCAGGTCGAGGGGCTCGGTCACGAGCCTGGTGGCGTGGTGGCGTTCGCGCGGGCGCATGCCGAGGCCGCTGTCCTCGATGGTGATCACGATGCCGGCGTCCTCCTCGTCCACGTACACGTGGACCTCCGTGCCGTGCGCGGAGAACGTGGTGGCGTTGTCCATCAGCTCGGCGAGCGCGTGCATGACGCCCTCGGCCGCGTAGCCGACGACCGCGGAGGTGCTGGTGGAGTGCGGACGGATGCGGCGGAAGGCGTTGATGCGGCCCATCGCGCCACGCAGGATGCTCTCCATGACGATCGGACGGGTCCACCGCCGTCCGGAACGGCCGCCGCTCAGCAGGGCGATGTTGTCGGCCAGGCGGCTCATCTGGGAGACGCGGTGGTCGAGGTCCAGCAGGTCGGCGAAGATCTCCTCGTGGTCGCCGTACTGCTCCTCCAGCTCGCGCAGGCGGGCGAGCAGGCTGGTGGCCTGGGCCTGGACGCGGGCGGCGGCTCCGGCGCAGGCGGCCATGACCGCGGCGGCCTTGCGTTCGCCGTCGCCGAGGTGGCGGGCCGTGTCGGTCAGCAGGTCGTGGAGCCGGCCCAGCTCGGGAAGGCGGATCCCGTCCAGCGCCGTTTCGGCCGGCACCCGCTCCGTCTCGATGCGTTTGACCAGCTCGGGCAGGATCTCGGTGGCCACGCGGGAGATCTCGGCCACGGTCGCCGCATGAGCTGCCTCGGCCGCGGCGTGGGCCGCCTGGGCGGCGGCGCGGTCGCGTTCGAGCGCGGCGAGCTCCTGCCCGGCCGCCGCGAGCAGGTGCCGCAAAGCGCCGTCCGTGGGCTGCGGGACGCCGGCCAGCGCGCTCACGGCCGTCTGGGGCGGGCCGGGCCGTAGGTTCTGCGCGTTCGCCGCCGGCGCGCCGGAGCGGAGCCGGCGGGCCATCGCGGGGACCGACTTCTCGGCCGTCCACAGCACCTCACGTTCCAGGCGGGCCAGCCGGGCGTCGGACTGCGCGGCCCTCTCACGCAGCACGCGAGCGGCGGCGACGAGGTGCACGATCGTGGCGACGGCGCAGGACAGCAGCAGGGCCGAGCCGCCACCGGCCAGCGCCATCGGCACCCTCGCCCCGGATGGCGAGACCGACACCGCCCACAGCCACACGCCGATCATGACGATCGTCGTGCCGAGAAAGGCCAGGACCGTCAGTTCCTTCGGTGAGAGCCTGCGCTGCGGTGCATCTGCTGACATCGGTGGTCCTCGGGACGGTGGCGGCGAAGCCTGGCGGCCGCCTCTGACGTGCTCTTCCCGGGGCGACACGCGGCTGTCCGCTGTCGCTTCGCGACGGAGCGCGACGGGAAGGCCACCGTAGCACCACAGATCCCTCCAGGAACAGACAACGGTTTCAGAACCGCCCGTTTCAGGAGTAACAGAACAACATTCAGTTCCCTGGGACCTTGGCCAGCTCTTCCGCCGAGACCGGCCGGAACGTCCGCAGCACACCGACCAGGTCCTCAACGGTCACCGCGGTGCCCTCGACCCGCACCAAGGCGTTGCCGCTCATGCCATAGACCGCCTTGTCGAGCCGGCCGTCGTGGAGCCATACGCCCGGTGCGACCTGCCGGCATGTGGCCTCCGTGTCGAAGTCCCGCCAGGGAAGGGACTTCTTGCAGGCGGTCTTGGGCGTGGCCGTGGTCTCCGGCCCGACGGCGATGTAGACGGAGCCGCGACCGTCCCGCTGATAGTGGAGCTCCAGCCAGGGTTCTGAATACTCCACGTACGTGAGCGAGTGATCCGGCAACGTGGGTGCGATGAGCGGGGTCTCGGCGTGGGCCAGCCGGTAGGCTCGCGCCGATTCCATGATCGTGTCGTGTGCCGATCCCACGGCCAGGTACGCGACGGCGACGCCGCCCACCGTCAGGGCGCGAAGTCCGAGGTGCATCGGCATGAAGAGGCCGCCGGCGGCCAGGTAGCTGGTCGCGCCCACGGCCATGAAGGCGAGGCCCGCCTGCCAGTCGTCCAGGCTCAGGTTCGTGGGCAGCTTCAGGAAAGTGATGTTGGCGATGAGGAACGCCGCCGTGATGGCCGGCCCCGCCGTGGCCACGCCCCACCAGCGCGGCAACCTGCCCCATCTGGCCAGGAAGAATCCCAAGGCGTAGGGGACGCTGATGAGCCCCAGCGCGTCGAGGGCGCCGATGTCGTCTCCCCGCCAGCAGACGATGATGAACTGGGTCAACCCGACCACTGCCCCTACGAGCGCGGCCCGCAGCGATGCGTTCATCTTCCGATCATGCCGTACGAAATCCAAACATGAGGGGAATTGCGCAATTTATCCGCTCTGCTCAGTTCTCGAACCAGCGCCGGGCCGCGGGCAGAAGCATCAGGACGACGATGGCCACGGGGAAGAGCACGTTCGGGTGGAGGATTCTGAGCCAGGTCAGGTCCGACTCGATGGTGAGCATGGCGAGCTGGCTGGCGAACAAGTACGCCTCGTAGGCGACGACCGCCCAGAGGAGCCGCCTTCTGCGGGCGGGCCAGCGGGACAGCAGCCAGCCGGCCAGGCCTGTCGTCGCCGTGCCGTAGGCGAGGAGCAGGAACGTCGGGGCCTCGAAAGTGGCGAAGGCGACGCGGTAAGGATGGCCAGCCCCACCAGGCTGAAGGCGACCTGGAGCGTCAGGATGAATCTGACCGCCCTCACGGTGGACGGCATGCGGGCCGCCTCAGTGGTTTGCGTCACCCCATCATTGTGCCGGGGAATGCCGCTTCGCGGCGGATTCCATCGCTGCGAACTCCGCGTTAACCGGCTGTTTCGGACAGGCGGCTATTGGTGGGCGGCTGATGACACAGGTGGACAGCGGGATTTGTGGGACAGATATTGGAGATGAGTGGAGGTTTCCATGAAGGCACACCTTGACCATCTCGTCTGCTGGGTCGCCGACCAGCTCAGATCCCTGCATTTCTACACGGAGGTGATCGGCCTGCCGGGAGTCCGGGCCGAGGAGTTTCGCGAGGGGAAGGCGGCTTTTCCGAGCGTCCGCATCTCCGAGGGGACCATCATCGACCTGATGGCCTATGACGCCATCAGGGGCGTGGACGAGGGC
The DNA here is from genome assembly GCF_008065375.1 of Nonomuraea sp. SYSU D8015. Taxonomy (GTDB): domain Bacteria; phylum Actinomycetota; class Actinomycetes; order Streptosporangiales; family Streptosporangiaceae; genus Nonomuraea. The sequence goes on along the minus strand of NZ_VJYI01000002.1, from coordinate 188,566 downwards.
ACGGGCGTGAAGGGCAGCTCCGGGCATCCGGTTAACCATTTGTGCCTGGCCGTGAGCAGCGAGGATTTCGACGCGCTCCAGGTCCGGCTGAAACAGCACGGTGTGGAGATCACCGGCTCGGGGACCAACTCGTTCGGCGCCCGGGGCATCGCACCGGAGACGATTTATTTCCCCGACCCCGACGGCAACGTGCTGGAAGTCCGCTATTACGAGTGACCGGTCCTGCGCAGCCTCGCACGGGCCGCGCGCCGGACCAACGGTCCCATGTCGTCCAGGGCCGTCACCAGCACGGCCAGCTCCTCCAGCGCCTTGAGCGCGTGCTCCGCGCCCTCGGCGTCCACGCCTTCGTACAGCTCCAGCCCGACGAACGCCGCCGCCACCGCCTTGGCCAGGCCCGACACGTCCACGAACTCGGCCAGGGGCGACTTCGCCAGGACCCGGCGGAGGGCCTGCTCCACCTCCGCGATCCACAGGTGGAGGCCCGCGGCGGTGGCGGGGGCCAGTTTGGCGTCGGTCTGGCTGCCGGCGAGGAGCTGGGCGAGCGCCGCGACGCTGCCGTGGGCGCGTTCCTCGGCGTGCAGCGCGCGGCCCAGGTCGAGAAGCTCGCGGAGCGAGGTCACGGCGGCGAAGCGGTCACGGTAGAGGGCGATGCGCTGCTGCGAGCCATGCTCGCAGGCGGCGGCGAGGAGCTGGTCGACGCTGCCGAAGTGGTAGAACACGAGGGCCTGGTTGACGCCTGCCGCGGCGGCGATGGTGCGGGCGGAGGCGCCCGCGATGCCGTGTTTCCTGAGCGTTTCCAGCGCGGCGTCGAGCAGTTTGGTACGTGTGTCGGCCACCAGATTCCTCAACAGTCGGCAGCGGGCGTTCTCTCGCCCGGGCCTCACGTTAGCCGGAACGCCATGGGGGCCGACGGGCGAAGTGGGAAGTGTCGGCCGGGTCTGGTACACAGGCGGCATGGGTGTGAGCGTCGATGAGTTCCTGGCGATGCTGGACGAGCTGCCCGAGGTCAAGATGAGCCACGGCGGCGAGTGGATCGGCCTCAAGGTGCGCGGCAAGGGGTTCGGCTATCTCTGGGAGGCCACCGAGACCGTCGGGCTCAAGGCCACGATCGAGGAGCAGATCGCGCTGGTCGCCGAGCGGCCCGAGGTGTTCGAGGTGCAGTTCACCGCCGGGCGGTTCGGGTGGGTGGTGGTGCATCTCGACCGCATCGAGGCCGACGAGTTGTTCGAGCTCGTGGCCGAGGCGTGGTGCCTGACCGCGCCCCAGCAACTGGTCGACGACTTCGAGGCCACCCACGAGATCGGGCAACTCAGACAGCAGGTGCATCCAGGGTAATCTCGGGCAATGTGATCTCTGTGAACGTCCGGCTGCGAGAGTGGCGCGACAGCGACGCGCCGGCCGTGCTCGACGCCTTCCAAGCCCCCGATCTGCGGCGGCAGGCGGCCTGGCCGATCATCACGCTGAAGGACGCCCGCGGGTGGATCGCCTCATGGGAGGGGGCCGGCCACGCCTTCGCCGTGGTGATCGACGGTGCGGGTGGCGAGCGGGTGGTCGGGAACGTGGCGGTGACGAAGATCGACACGCATGACACCGGTTGGGTGTCCTACTGGGTCGTGCCGGAGGCCAGGGGGCGCGGGATCGCGGTGGCGGCCACCGAGAAGCTGGTCCGGTGGGCGTTCGACGAGCGCGGGCTCTACCGGCTCGAGCTGGGGCATCGTACGAACAATCCGGCCTCGTGCAGGGTCGCCACCAAGGCGGGGTTCCGGCCGGAGGGCATCGAGCGGGGCAAGCTGCGCCACGACGGCGTCCGTTACGACGTGGAGCGGCACGCCCGGCTCGCCACCGACTGACCACTGACTGACGCCGATCCATGGCCAGGGGGTGGCCCGCTGATCTACCCTTTCTTGGGTGGACAGCGAGAGTCTGGCCGCGGCCGGGCTGCTGGCGGCCTTGAACCGGTCGTCGGAGCTTCTCGCTGACTTACGCCATCCCTTCGTGCGAAGCGAGCGTTTCTCCTATTTCCTCCCGCCCGCGGGAGCCCGCGTCGGCGCCACCTTCACCCTGCCCGACGGCCGCGAGGTTCGTTTCGAGGTCTCCATCGCCGCCGGCTCCACGGCCTTCCAGGTGGAGGGATCGATCACCGTCGAGGACGAGACGATCCTCGCGCTGCCCCGCAAGAGCCTTCCGGACATCCACGACGCGCTCGCCGTGCTCGACGACTACGCCGGCGACGTGGCCGCCCCCGCCGCGCGGACGATCGACCAGTTGCTGGAAGAGATCGTCTAGACGCGTCTCGCTCCGTCGCAGGCCGGCCGGTGTGGAGCCGCCGGCACGGCCCTCCTTTCTCCAGAAGACCCTCGCCGAAGTGCGCGGTGTCATCAAATACACTGGACGCATGTTGTCTAGTTGTCAGACAATGGTCGGTGTGAAGAACGGACCTCTTGCCGTCATCGCCGCATCCGTGCTCTGGGGCACGGCCGGCACCGCGGGGCTGCTCGTCTCCGCCGACTCCGTCGCCCTCGCCGCCGCCCGGCTCGTCATCGGAGGCGCGGCCCTTGCGGTGTTCGCCGGGGCGGGACTCAGGCGGGCGATCAGGCCGGGCCTGCTGCTGGGCGCCGTGGCGGTGGCCGCGTACCAGCTGTGCTTCTTCGCCGCGGTCGCGCGCACCGGCGTCGCCATCGGCACCGTGGTGGCCATCGGCAGCGGGCCGGTCTTCACGGGAGTGCTGTCCTGGCTGCTGGACGGGCGGCGGCCGAGCGGGCGGTGGGCCGTGGCCACGACGGCGGCCATCTGCGGGTGCGCGGCGCTGATCGTGGGCGGCGGGGCCCAGGCAGGCGGTCAGGTGGTGTCCGGGGTCCTGTTCGCGCTCCTCGGCGGGCTGCTGTACGCGTTCTACGTGGTCGTGGCTGCCCGGGCGATCGGCGAAGGGGCGCGCTCCGAGGCCGTCATGGGAGTCATGTTCGCCGGGGCAGCCGTGATCATGCTGCCTGTTCTTCTCCTCCACGGCGTCGGCTGGCTGGCGGAGCCGCGAGGACTGATCGCCGTGCTCTACCTCGGGCTCGGCACGACGACTCTGTCCTACTTCCTGTACGGCCGGGGCCTGCGGACCACCCCGGTGGCCACGGCCGCCACCCTGGCGCTGACCGAGCCGGCCGTCGCCGCGCTGCTCGGCCTCGTGGTCCTCGGGGAGCGGCTGACGCCGGTCTCGATCGCCGGGCTCGTGCTGCTCGCGCTCAGCCTGGTGGCGGTGGCCGTGCCGGAAAGGGCAGCCGCGCGGGAAGAAGCCGCAGCGCCGGAAAAGACGGCCACGGAAAGGGCGTTAGAGTCGCAGGCGTGACGTTGCCGCTCAGACCCGTCTCCACCGTCGGGGCGCTCGCCGACGCCCTGCGCAGCAGGGTGCTCTCCGGAGAGATCGCGCCGGGCACCCCACTGCCCGAGCAGGAGATCGCCGCGGCGTACGGGGTCGCCAGGCCGACCGTCCGCGAGGCCCTGGCGAGCCTGGTCCACGAGGGGCTTCTCAGGCGCGAGCGCAATCGCAGCGCCTATGTCCCGGAAGTGACGATCTCGGACCTCAACGACCTCATGTACGTCCGCCGGCCCCTCGAGGACCTCATGGCGCAGGCGGTGGCCGGGCAGCGGGTGCCAAGGGCGGAGGCCGCGCTGCACCGGATGGCCGCCCTGCCCGCCGCGGCGCCGTGGGCCGACAGCGTGGCCGAGCACATGGCGCTGCACCAGGCGCTGATCGAGGCCGTCGGCAGCCCGCGGCTCGAACGCCTCTACGGCGTGCTCGCCGCGGAGACCAGACTCGGCCTGGTCCGGCTGAAGGAGGTCTACAAGGACCGGGACGTGCTGGTGCGCGAGCACCGCGAGCTGCTCGACGAGATCGCGCACGGTCCCGCGGACGCCGCGAGGGCGGCGGTGGCGGCGCATCTCAGCCATTCCTGGGGTGTCGACGAGTCCGACTGAGCGCGAACCCTTGCGGGACCGCCATGGAACTCGCAAGAATCGCGCCCATGCACGGCAATCCGATGCCGGACTCCTACGTGTATGTCACGGAAGAAGGCGTCACTCGTCACTACGCGGACGGTAGCGTCGAGGCCCTCGCGTGGGAGGACGTGGTGGAGGTCCGTGTCGTCACCGAATCCGGGGAAGACGTCCTGTTCATCCTGCTCGACCGCGACGGCGAGGGTTGCGTCGTGCCCCGCTCCGCCACCGACGCCACGTTTCTGGCCCGCCTGCGCTACCTGCCGGACTTCGACCTCGACCGGCTGGCCCTGGCCGCCGAGTCCGCGCACGACGGCGTAGTGGTGGTCTGGCGCAGCCCCGATCCGCCGTCCGCGCTGCCGGATCTGGAGTACGACTAAGATCCTTCATATTGCGGCAATGTGTAGAAAAGCCGCCGTAACCCCTGCATTTCCCGGTACGGGACGGCAGCATCCGATGGACCGTTCCGTCAAGCCCTGAGGCAGCCCATGAAGCGTCCGATTGTGGACGTTTGACGTTATTCCCCCCGCCGGAATCGATCTTTACTCTTTAGTGGGGGCCGCCGCCCTTAAGTGCGTGGGACTTGTCAACCCATGTGATTCAAGGAACGTCAAGTTATCGCGGTGCACGGAGTTGTCACAGGGTGGTGCTATGAGGGTGGGGACTGGGGAGTCCGCTGTCGTGCTCCTCGAGGCCGTGCCACGCCGTGCGTCCAGCATTTGGACGCGGGCGTATTTACGGCTCCTTTTGTACGGGGACACGATGTGCGCGCTGCTCGCATGTGTCTGCGTGCTGGGCGTGCGGCTGCTGGCCGGCGTGTACATCCCATGGGTCGAGTTCCTCCTGGGATTCGGCCTGGTCGTCGCCTGGCCCGTCGCGCTCATGATGGGCGGCGCGTACCGCCAGCGCGCCAACGGCGAGGGCACCGATGAGTTCAAGGCGGTGTTCAACGGCGGCGTCGGCCTGATGGCCGCGGTCGCCATCATGGCCTATGCCACGCAGACGGCGATCGCGCGGAGTTTCGTGATGGCGATGCTGCCGCTGGCCTTGCTCGCCACGCTCTACTACCGCTACCGGATGCGTAAACGTCTCCACCGAAGGAGAGCGGCCGGGGACTACATGCGCCAGGTGATCGCGGTCGGGCACCGGGAGTCGATCCTCGACCTCGTGGTGCAGTTCAGGCGCCAGCCGTATCACGGAATGCAGGTGGTGGGAGCCTGCCTTCCCGAGCACTCGATGGACGTGGACCTGGACGGCATCCCCGTGCTCGGCTCCTTCGGCGACGTGGCGAACGTGGCCGAGAAGGAGCGGGCCGACGCCGTGGCCGTGCTGGCCTGCCCGGAGCTGGACGGCGCCGCGCTGCGCCGGCTGGCCTGGAGCCTGGAGACGGCCCGTACGGATCTCTTCGTGGCCCCGGCGCTCCTCGACGTGGCCGGGCCGCGCATCAGCATCAGGCCGGTCGCCGGGATGCCGCTCCTTCATGTGGAGCATCCCGAGTTCGACGGCACCAAGCAGGTCGTGAAGACCGTCTTCGACCGGGTGGTCGCGGCGACCGCGCTGCTGCTCCTGGCCCTGCCGCTGCTGGCGATCGCGCTGGTGATCCGCATGACCAGCAAGGGCCCCGCGCTCTTTTTCCAGACAAGAGTCGGCAAGGGCGGCAAAGAGTTCCGTGTCGTGAAATTCCGTACGATGGTGGTCGATGCGGAACAGCTCAAGGGCGCGCTTCTCGAAGCCAACGAGTTCGACGGAGTGCTCTTCAAGATTAGGAACGATCCAAGGATCACCAAGGTAGGCGCTTTCCTCCGTAAATATTCGCTCGACGAGCTGCCCCAGCTGCTGAACGTCCTCCGCGGCGAGATGTCGCTCGTCGGCCCGCGTCCGCCGCTGCCGGAAGAGGTCGCCGAGTACGGCACGGACGTCCGCCGCCGCCTCGTCGTCAAACCGGGGATGACCGGGCTCTGGCAGGTCAGCGGCCGTTCCGACCTGACGTGGGAGGAGTCCGTACGGCTCGACCTGCGTTACGTCGAGAACTGGTCGCTCATCCTGGACCTGCAGATCCTCTGGAAGACCTGGGCCGTCGTCACCCGTGGAGAAGGGGCTTACTAGCGGTGAAAGCACTCGTGCTCGCCGGGGGGTCGGGCACACGGCTTCGGCCGATCACCCACACCTCGGCGAAACAGCTGGTGCCCGTGGCCAACAAACCGGTGCTGTTCTACGGGCTGGAGGCGATCGCGGCGACCGGGATCACGGAGCTGGGCCTCGTGGTCGGGGACACGTACGCGGAGATCGAGGCGGCGGTGGGGGACGGCTCGGCGTTCGGGCTGCAGGTGACGTACCTGCGTCAGGAGGCGCCGCTCGGGCTGGCGCACGGCGTGCTGATCGCCCGCGACTACCTCGGGGACGACGACTTCGTCATGTATCTGGGCGACAACTTCGTCGTGGGCGGCATCAACGGCCTGGTGGACAGGTTCGCCCGCGAGCGGCCCGCCGCCCAGATCATGCTCACCAAGGTCGGCGACCCGCGCCAGTTCGGGGTGGCGGAGCTCGACGCGGCCGGGCGGGTGGTCGGGCTGGAGGAGAAGCCGGCCCGGCCCAAGAGCGACCTGGCGCTGGTCGGGGTCTACCTGTTCAGCCCGGCCATCCACGCGGCCGTGGCCGAGCTCAAGCCGTCGTGGCGGGGCGAGCTGGAGATCACCGACGCCATCCAGTGGCTGATCGAGGCCGGCCTGCGGGTCGAGTCCTCGGTGATCTCCGGCTACTGGAAGGACACCGGCAACGTCACCGACATGCTGGAGGTCAACCGGCTCGTCCTGGAGTCGGTGGAGCCGCAGGTCAGGGGACACGTGGACGCGGACAGCGAGCTGGTGGGCCGGGTCGTGGTCGAGCGGGGCGCGGTGGTCAAGCGCTCCCGCATCGTCGGTCCGGCGATCATCGGGGACGGCGCGCGGATCAGCGACAGCTACGTCGGCCCCTTCACCTCCGTCGGCGCCGGCTGCGCCGTCACCGACAGCGAGATCGAGTACTCGATCGTGCTGCCCAGGGCCTCCATCGCCGGGGTCGGCCGCATCGAGTCGTCGCTGATCGGCCACGACGTCGAGGTCACCCCGGCCCCCAACACGCCCAGAGCCCACCGTCTCGTGCTGGGCGATCACAGCAAGGTACAGATTTCTTCATGACAAGAGTCCTGGTGACGGGGGGTGCGGGGTTCATCGGCTCGCACTTCGCCCGGAGCCTTCACGACGTGTACGTGACCGTCCTGGACAAGCTCACGTACGCCGGCAACCGCGCCAACCTCGACGGGGTGCGCCACGAGTTCGTGCACGGCGACGTCTGCGACGCCGGCCTGCTCAGGGAGGTCGTCCCCGGGCACGACCTCGTGGTGAACTTCGCCGCCGAGTCCCACGTCGACCGGTCCATCGAGGGCGCCGCCGAGTTCATGCGCACGAACACGCTGGGCACCCAGACGCTGCTGCAGGCGTGCCTGGACGCGGGGGTCCCGAAGGTGGTCCAGGTGTCCACCGACGAGGTGTACGGCTCGATCGACGTCGGCTCGTGGGACGAGTCCGCGCCGGTGCGGCCGCGTTCGCCGTACGCGGCGGCGAAGGCGGGCGGCGACCTGATCGCCCAGGCCTACGCGACCACGTACGGGCTGGACGTCTCCATCACCCGGTGCGGCAACAACTACGGCCCGCGCCAGTATCCCGAGAAGATCATCCCGCTGTTCGTCACCCGCCTGCTGCGGGGCGAGAAGGTGCCGCTGTACGGCGACGGCGGCAACGTGCGGGACTGGATCCACGTCGAGGACCACTGCGCGGGCATCCGGCTGGTCGCGGAGAAGGGCCGGCCGGGGGAGGTCTACCACATCGCGGGCACGGCGGAGCTGACCAACAAGGAGCTCACCGCGCGCCTGCTGGAGGTCTGCGGACGCGACTGGGACCTGGTCGAGCACGTCCAGGACCGCAAGGGCCACGACCGCAGGTACTCGCTGGACGACTCCAAGCTGCGGGCGCTCGGCTACCGCCCGGAGATCCCGTTCGAGCAGGGGCTCAAGGCCACGGTCCGCTGGTACGCCGAGCATCGGGACTGGTGGAGCGCGTGAGCCTGCGCGCCGCGGGGTGCTCGGCAATGAGACGCGACTGACCACGCCTGGAGGCGGGATGAGGTGGTTGATCACGGGGGCCGGCGGCATGCTCGCAGCCGACGTCCTCGATCGCGCGGCCCTGACCGGCGAGCCTGTGCTCGCGCTCGGCCGGGCCGAGCTGGACCTGTGCGACAAACGAGCGGTACGCGACTTCGTGTCCGCCTACCGCCCCAGAGCCGTGATCAACTGCGCCGGCTGGACCGCGGTGGACGACGCCGAGACGCACGAGGCCGAGGCGCTGACGGTCAACGGGCACGCCGTGAGCTGGCTGGCCGAGGCGTGCGACCTGGTCGGCGCGCGGCTGGTGCACGTGTCCACCGACTACGTCTTCGACGGCACCGGCGACGGGCCGTACCCGGAGGACGCGCCGACCGGGCCGGTGAACGCGTACGGCCGGACCAAGCTCGCGGGCGAGCGGGCGGCGCTGGAGCACGGGCACTACGTGGTGCGCACCGCCTGGCTGTATGGGGCGCACGGCGCGAACTTCGCGCGGACCATGATCAGGTTATCCCGGGAGCGGCCCGTGCTGGACGTGGTGGACGACCAGCGCGGGCAGCCGACGTGGGCCGCCGACCTGGCCGACTACCTCGTCCGGCTGGCGCAGTCGGACCTGCCGCCGGGCGTCTACCACGGGACCAGCTCGGGGGAGACCACCTGGTGCGGGTTCGCCAGGGAGATCTTCACGTTGCTCGGCGAGGACCCCGAGCGGGTGCGCCCGGTGCCGACCTCGGCCTTCCCCCGCCCGGCCCGGCGGCCGGCCAACAGCGTGCTGGCCCACACCCGATGGGAGCCGATCCGCCACTGGCGTACCGCGCTGCACGCGGCCTGGCCCGTCCTGGCTGGAGGCCGTCAATGCAATGTGGCGTAGAACTCCAGGCAGCGCTGATAGTCAGGCAGGAGGCCGGCGACGCGGGCCTCCTCCAGGGACGGCGCCTCGGCGTCCTTGTCGGACAGCACGGGCTCCAGGCCGGACGGCCACGCGATGCCGAGCGCCGGGTCGAGCGGGTTGACCCCGTGCTCCCGGCCCGGGTTGTACGGCTCCGAGCACAGATACACGACCGTGGCCTGCTCGCTCAGCGCCATGAACCCGTGCCCGAGCCCTTCGGCGATCAGGACGGCGCTGCCCGTCTCGTCGTCCAGGACCACCGACTCCCATTGCCCGAAGGTGGGCGAGCCCACCCGGATGTCCACGACGACGTCCAGGACACTGCCGGACACGCACATCAGATATTTGGCCTGACCTGGCGGGACGTCCGCGAAATGCATCCCCCGCAGCACCCCGGCGCGGGAGACGGAGCAGTTGACCTGGGCGAGGTCGAACCGCCGCGGCAGGTCGGCCGCCCGGAACGCCTCCAGGAACGAGCCACGGGAGTCGGTGTGGACGTTCGGGGTGTGGCGCCAGGCGCCGTCGATGCCGAGGGGCTTCATGAACCGCACAGTAACGAGATCACCGGGCCCAGCGAAATACCAATCTTTGGAGCGTGCGAATGACAGTCTGCCGGTTGTGCGGGTCCACGGACCTGACCGGGGTCGTGGACCTGGGGGCGACGCCGCCCTGTGAGCGGATCCTGACGGCCGAGCAGCTCGACGAGCCCGAGCCCGCCTACCCGCTGCACCTGCGCGTGTGCACCTCGTGCTGGCTGGCGCAGATCCCGCCGCTGATCTCCCCCGAGGAGACCTTCACCGACTACGCCTATTTCTCCTCCTACTCGACCTCCTGGGTCGAGCACGCCCGGTCCTTCGTGGCCGGGCTCGGTCTCCGGCCCGACTCGTTCGTCGTCGAGGTCGCCAGCAACGACGGCTACCTGCTGCGGCACGTGGTCGAGCGCGGCGTGCGCTGCCTGGGCATCGAGCCGTCGGTGAACGTGGGGACGGTGGCCAGGGAGAACGGGGTGCCGACGGTGACGGCGTTCCTCACCCCGGAGAGCGCGCGGGCCGTCGTGCGCGAGCACGGGACCGCCGACTACGTCGTGGCCAACAACGTCTACGCGCACATCCCGGACGTCGTGGGCTTCACCGAGGGGCTGCGCACGCTGGTGGCCGACGACGGCCTGGTCTCCATCGAGGTGCAGCACCTGCTCACGCTGATCGAGGGCAACCAGTACGACACGATCTACCACGAGCACTTCCAGTACTACACGCTCGCCTCGGCGCAGCGGGCGCTGGCCAGCGGCGGGCTGAGCGTGGTGGACGTCGAGCTGCTGCCCACGCACGGCGGCTCGATCCGGGTGTGGGCCAAGCCGGCCGAGACCGCGGGCGCGCCGTCGCAGCAGGTGTCCGACGTGCTGGCGCTGGAGAAGGCGGCCGGGCTGCACGAGCTGTCGGGGTACGCCGGCTTCGCGGCCCGGGTGGCCAAGGTCCGGCGCGACCTGCTGCGCTTCCTCATCGACGCCGCCGAGGACGGCAAGACGGTCGTCGGGTACGGCGCCCCGGGCAAGGGCAACACGCTGCTCAACCACTGTGGCATCCGGCCCGACCTGCTCGCGTACACGGTGGACCGCAATCCGTACAAACACGGCAAGTTCACCCCCGGCGCCCGCATCCCGATCTTCGCGCCCGACCGGATCGCCGCCGACCGGCCGGACTATGTGCTCGTCCTGCCCTGGAACCTGCGTGACGAGCTGGTCGAACAACTGTCGTATGTCCGTCAGTGGGGCGGCCGCCTGGTCTTTCCCATCCCCTCCCTGGAGATCGTGTGAAGGTCGTCCTCTTCTGCGGCGGGTACGGCACGCGCATGCGCACCGGCGCGCCGGGCGACGCGCCCAAGCCCATGCAGCTCGTCGGGCCGCGGCCGCTGCTCTGGCACGTCATGCGCTACTACGCGCACTTCGGCCACAAGGACTTCGTGCTCTGCCTCGGCTACGGCGCGGAGCAGATCAAGAGCTTCTTCCTGAAGTACGAGGAGACCGCCTCCAACGATTTCGTCCTGCGCGGCGGCGACGTCGAGCTGCTGGGCAACGACATCTCCGACTGGACGATCTCGTTCATCCACACCGGGGTCGAGTCGTCGATCGGCGAGCGGCTGCGCCGGGTCCGCGACCACCTCGACGGCGAGGAGATGTTCCTGGCCAACTACGCGGACGTGCTCACGGACGCGCCGCTGCCGGAGATCATCGACAAGCTCGCCGCGTCGGACGCGGGCGGCGCCCTCATGGCCGTGCCCCCGCCCGGCACCTTCCACTGCGTCGAGATCACCGAGGACGGGCTGGTCGACCAGATCACCGCGGTCACCGAGATGCCGCTCTGGGTCAACGGCGGATATTTCGTCTTACGCCAGGAAATCTTCGATCACATCCCGAAAGACGGTGACCTGCTGGTGGACGGCTGCCGGGAGCTGGCCAAGCGCGGGCGGCTGCTCGCCTACCCGTACCGGGGCTACTGGCGGCCGACCGACACCGTCAACCAGCGCCTGGAGCTGGACCGCGCCTACTCGCGCGGCGACCGGCCGTGGGCCCTGTGGGAGCGCACGGCATGATCCGGCTCGTGCCCGGCGGCCTGCGCAGAGTGGTCGCCCTGGCCGCTCACTGCGACGACATCGCCATCGGGGCCGGCGGCACCCTCCTGGCCATCTGCACGTCGCATCCCGGCATCCGGGTGGACGCCCTGGTGCTGTCGGGCGGCGGCACCCAGCGCGAGGACGAGGAGCGGGCGGCGCTGGCCGCGTTCTGTCCCGACGCCGACCTGCGGGTCACGGTGGCCAAGGTGCCCGACGGGCGGCTGCCCGCCCACTGGGACGAGGCCAAGGCCGCGGTGGAGGAGCTGCGCCTGCGGACCGAGCCGGACCTCATCCTCGCTCCCCAGGCCGGCGACGCCCACCAGGACCACAGAGGCCTGGCGCGGCTGGTGCCCACCGCCTTCCGCGACCACCTCACGCTCGGTTACGAGATCCTCAAGTGGGACGGCGATCTCGGCCGGCCCAACGCGTACCAGCCGCTCGACCTCGCGCTCGCCGAGCGCAAGGTCGCCCTGCTCTGGGAGCACTACCCGTCGCAGCGGCACCGGCCCTGGTTCGACAGAGAAGCGTTCCTCGGTCTGGCCAGGATCCGCGGCATCGAATGTCACGCGCGCTACGCCGAGGCCTTCTACCTGCACAAACTCTCCCTCGACCTCGCTGGAGGCTGATCGACATGCGCGTCTTGCTCACCGGGCACCAGGGCTATCTCGGCACCGTCATGGCCCCCGTGCTGGCCGAGGCGGGCCACGAGGTGGTCGGCCTGGACTCCGGGCTGTTCGCCGCCTGCGTGCTCGGCCCGGCGCCGGACGACCCGCCCGGCCACCGCGTCGACCTGCGTGACGTCGGGCCCGAGCACCTGGAGGGCGTCGACGCGGTGATCCACCTGGCGGCGCTCTCCAACGACCCCCTGGGCGCGCTGGCGCCCGAGCTGACCTACGACATCAACCACCACGCCTCGGTGCGGCTGGCCAGGCTGGCGCGCGAGGCGGGCGTGCGCCGCTTCCTGTACGCCTCCACGTGCTCGGTGTACGGCGCCGCCGGCGGCGACGACCTGCTCGACGAGGACGCCCCGCTGCGCCCCGTGACCCCCTACGCCGAGTCGAAGGTCCGGGTCGAGGACGATCTGCTGGAGCTGGCCGACGCCGACTTCACTCCGGTGTTCCTGCGCAACGCGACCGCGTTCGGCTTCTCGCCGCGGCTGCGGGCCGACATCGTCCTCAACAACCTCGTCGGGCACGCCCACCTGACGGGGGAGGTCCGCGTGCTGTCGGACGGCACCCCGTGGCGGCCTCTTGTGCACGCGGCCGACATCGCCGGCGCCTTCCTGGCCACGCTCACGGCGCCGCGCGAGGCCGTGCACGCCAAGGCGTTCAACGTGGGCGGCGAGCAGAACAACCTGACGGTGGCCGAGATCGCCGAGCACGTCGTGGAGGCGGTGCCCGGCTCGCGGCTGGTGATCACCGGCGAGACCGGCGCGGACCCGCGCTCGTACCGGGTCTCGTTCACGCGGATCCGCGAGGCGCTGCCCGGCTTCCACGCCCGGTGGACGGTCAAGGCGGGCGTCGTCGAGCTGGCCGACGCCTACCGGAGCCACAGGCTGACGGCGGACGACTTCCGGCAGCGGTTCACCAGGCTGGCCTGGCTGGCCGGCCGCCGTGAGGCCGGCACGGTCGCCGAGGACCTGCGGACGTGACCGGCGAGGAGATGCACGCCCTGGTGGAGCGGCTCTACCCGCTGTGCCGCTCCATCACGGGCGACGGCGTGCGCGCCACGCTGGACGTCGTCGGCGACCACCTGGAGCTGGAGGTCCACGAGGTGCCGACCGGGACCCCGGTGCTCGACTGGACGGTGCCCAAGGAGTGGAACATCCGCGACGCCTACGTCAAGGACCCGTCCGGGGAGCGGGTGGTGGACTTCCGGCGCTCGAACCTGCACGTCGTGGGCTACAGCGTGCCGGTGTCGGCCACCATGACGCTGGAGGAGCTGCGGCCGCATCTGCACACGCTGCCCGAGCAGCCGGACCTGGTGCCGTACCGGACCTCGTACTACGCCGAGACGTGGGGGTTCTGCCTGAGCCAGAACACGCTCGACGGGATGGTCGAGGGGCCGTACGAGGTGGTGATCGACTCGACGCTGGCCGACGGGCACCTGACCTACGCCGAGCACGTGGTGCCGGGGCGCACCGACGACGAGGTGCTCATCTCCTGCCACGTCTGCCATCCGTCGCTGGCCAACGACAACCTGGCGGGGATCGCCGTGGCGACCGCGCTGGCCGGGCGGCTGGACAGGCCGCGCCACACCTACCGGTTCCTGTTCGCGCCGGGCACGATCGGGGCCATCACGTGGCTGGCGCGCAACCGGGAGCGCACTGGCCGGATCAAGCACGGACTCACGCTGGCCTGCGCGGGCGATCGGGGCGCGCTGACGTACAAGCGCAGCAGGCGCGGCGACACCCCCATCGACCGGGCGATGGCCCTCGTGCTGCGCGACCGGCCGCACACGATCGTGGACTTCTCTCCGTACGGCTACGACGAGCGGCAGTTCTGCTCGCCAGGCTTCAACCTGCCGGTCGGCAGCCTGACCAGGACGCCGTACGCCGGATATCCGGAATATCACACCTCAGGGGACAACCCGGATTTCGTCACCTCTGCCGCCCTGGCCGACACGCTGGAGACCCTCTGGCAGGCCACCAGGGTGCTGGAGGGCGATCGCACCTTGCTCAACCTCAGCCCCTACGGGGAGCCGCAACTCGGCCGGCGCGGCCTGTACGGCTCACTCGGCGGGCGGAGCGACACGAAACAGGCGCAGATGGCGATGTTATGGGTGTTGAACCTGTCCGACGGGGAGCACAGCCTGCTCGACATCGCCCAGCGCGCGGAACTCCCGTTCACGGCCGTGGAGGAGGCGGCCAGGGCACTGCAGGATGCCGGACTGGTGAAGGAGCTGGCGTGATGCACTTCAGGGTCGGAGACCTGGTGGAAGTACGTACGGAAGCCGAGATCCGCGCCACGCTGGACGAGCGGGGCGAGCTCGACGGGCTCCCGTTCATGCCCGAAATGCTGGCCTACTGCGGCCGGCGGATCACCGTGCACAAAGTGGCGCACAAACTGTGCGACACCCAGACGCGCACCGGGCTGCGCAAGATGGAGCGCGCCGTCCACCTGACGGGCGCCCGCTGTGACGGGTCCGCCCACGGCGGCTGCCAGACGGCCTGCTCCATGTACTGGAAGGAAGCCTGGATCAAGCGCCCGGACGCGGCGCCCGCACCGGCCCGCCAGGGCGAGCGGCTGCTGCCGCTCCTCGAGGCCAACACGCGCAAGCCACCGGGGGAGGGCGGCGAGGAACGTTTCTCCTGCCAGGCCACCGAGCTGCTGCGGGCGGCGCCGGCCTGCCTGCCCTTCAAGGACGTCACGCAATACGTCACGGACGTGCGCTCAGGCAACGCGGGACCGCTCAAGACCCTGCAGGGCATCGCCATCGGGCTGTTCAACCGGCTGCAGCACCTGTCCAAGCGCGTGCTGCCCCGGTGGCTGTGGCTCAAGGACGGGCTGCCGTGGGGCTTCCTCAAGGGCCGCGTGGCGGGAACGACGCCCGCGCAGAACCTCGACCTGCGCCCGGGCGAGCTGGTGAGGGTCAGGCCCAAGGAGGAGATCCTCGGCACGCTCAACGCCGACCTGCTCAACCGCGGCATGGGCTTCGAGGAGGAGATGGCGCGCTACTGCGGGAAGACGGCGCGGGTGCAGGCCAGGGTCGAGAGGTGCATCGACGAGAAGACCGGGCGGATGCTCCACATGAAGAACCCGTGCATCGTGCTTGAGGAGGTCGTCTGCGAGGGGGTGCACAGCCTCAACTGCCCACGCGAGTTCGTGCCGTTCTGGCGGGAGATCTGGCTGGAACGGGTCGTATGAAAAGGCGGGAATGAACGACAACGTCGAATCCATCGGCCGCAAGGCCGGCCGTGGACTGCGATGGAGCCTCCTCGGGAACACCGTGACCAAGGCGGCCTCCTTCGTGATGAGTCTGGTCCTCGCGCGCCTCCTCGCGCCCGAGGACTTCGGCATATACGCGGTCGCCCTGGCGGCGACGCAGTTCGTCATGGTCGTCAAGGACGCGGGCGTCATGGCCGCCGTCATCCAGTGGCGAGGCAGGCTCGAGGAGATCTCGCCCACCGCCACGGTGCTCGCGTTCGGCTTCGCCACCGGCCTCTACGCGGTGTTCTGGGTGGGAGCACCCTATTTCTCCGCCCTGGCCGGCAGCGAGGAGGCGACCGGGGTGGTGCGGCTGCTCACGGCGGTCATCCTCGTCGAGGCCGTGACCGCGGTACGCAGCGCCGCGCTGATGCGCGAATTCGCGCAGGACAAGCTGGCCATCGCCAACCTCGCGGGCTTCGCCGTCAACGCCACCCTGGCCATCTCGCTGGCCGCGGGCGGCGCGGGCGCCTACAGCTTCGCGTGGGGACAGGTGGCCGCGGCGGTCGCCACGGGCGCCATCGTGCTCGCCCTGGCCAAGATGCCCTTCGAGTTCGGCTACGACCGGGCCGTCGCCGGGCGGCTGCTGCGCTTCGGCCTGCCGTCCGCCGCCGGCTTCGGCCTGGAGGCCGTGCTGATGAACTCCAGTTTCATCGTCGTGGGCGCGATACTCGGCAAGGAGCAGCTCGGCTACTACCTGCTCGCTTTCAACGTCTCGAGCTGGGTGCCCGGGCTGATCGGCACGGCGCTGCGCTACGTCTCCCTGCCCAGCTTCTCGCGCCTGGCCGAGGACGGCGACTCGCTGTCGGAAGGCGTGCGGCGATCCGTTCCGCTGCTCGTGACCTTCGTGATGCCGGCGGCGCTGGTCATGGCCACGCTCGCGCACCCGCTCGTCGCCTTCCTCTACGAGCCCCGCTGGGACGCGGCGGCGGGAGTGCTGCGCTTCCTGGCCGTCCTCATGGTCGTGCGCATGGTCACGTCCTTCCTGGTCACGGACATTCTCATCTCCATCGGCGCGACCAAGAGCACGGTCTGGCTCAACCTCGGCTGGGCGGTCACGCTGTTGCCCGCGCTCATGGCCGGGGCGCACTTCGGCGGCATCCGGGGCGCGGCCATCGGCCACGCGGCCGTGGCCGTCTTCGTCGCGCTGCCCCTGAGCATCCTGCTGCTGCACCGGCAGGGCGTGCGGATCAAGCCGGTGATCCCCGGACTCGTGCGTCCCGCGCTGGCGACGGTGGCGGCCGGACTGTTCATGGTGCTGTTCACCGGAGCGTTCGAGGGCGATCCGCTGCTCGAGCTCCTCGCCGTCGGCGGTTCGGGTCTGCTCGTGTTCGCGCTGTTCGCCACGCCGCCGGTGGCACTGAGACGACTGATGGGTGGGAGGGCTCATGGCCGAGTCTGAACTGGTGTCGATCGCCCTGCCGGTACGCAACGGCGCCGACCGGCTGGAGCCCGTGGTCCGATCGGTGCTCGCGCAGGACTACGGGCACCTGGAACTGATCATCTCGGACAACGCCTCCACGGACGGCACCGAGGAGCTGTGCAGAGACCTGGCGGCCGGCGACCGCAGGATCGTCTACCACCGGCACCCGCACAACGTCGGCCTGCTCAACAACTTCATGCACGCCGCGCGGATCTCCCGCGGCGCGTTCGTGCGCTGGATCGGCGATGACGACCGTCTGGACCCGGCCTGCCTCTCGCGGGCCATGGCGGCCTTCGCGGCCGACGAACGGATCATCCTGGTCACCACCCAGGTCGCCTACACCGGGCCGGACGGGGTGACCAGGACCAGCGCGTACGAGGGCACGGGTCTGGGCTCGGACGATCCGGTCGAGCGCTTCGGCGAGATGCTGCGGCTGCTCAACGAGAGCCCGCTGCTGATGGACCCGCTCTACGGCCTGCTGCGGCGCGGCCCCGCGACCGAGATCCCGCGACGGAACATGCTGCGCGAGGACGAGATCTATGCGGCCAAGCTGGCGCTGGCCGGGCCATGGGCGCACGTGCCCGAGGTGCTGGCGCACCGCAACACGCGGATCGAGCGGATCGCCGGCGTGGCCCGCAGGCTCGATGTGCCGTCCTGGCAGGCCCGCATGGCCAACACGCTGCAGCTGCGCGAGCTGCTGCGGTGGGTGGCGGACGCGGAGCTGACGCCGGCCCAGCGCCGCCGGGCGCGGAGCGCCGTGCTGCGCATGTACGCGCGTCGCCAGCGTCGTACGGTGGCGCACCGGAGCCGCAAGCTTTTGTCCATGGCCCGCCTGGTGTAACAAGTCCAATGATCAGCGCGATTTCCTGTTTGTACCGGTACAACGCTGACGGGGGCGGAATATAGTGCGTTTCTGGAAGACTATTTTCGGTCTGGCCAGGAAAAAGCTCGTCGGACCGCCCATCGCATTGGCCACGATCGGGCTCGCTCTGGCGGGATATTTCCTGATGCCGAGCAGCTACGTGTCCACGGCGTCCATGGTTCTCACCGTGCCGGCCACCGGCGGAACGCTGGAGACCGAGCCGCAGCGCAAACCCGGGCTCACCAACCCGCTGCTGCAGTTCAGCGACGCGCTGCGGACCACGGCGGGCATTCTCATCCTGTCCACGAACACCGAAGACGTGGCCGCCGAACTCGGCGTGACCGAGGACGGGCCCACGACGCTGACGATCAACGACGGCCGTACCAATCCCGACCTGCTGAGCATCAGCACCAACGGGCCCTTCATCTATCTGGAGGTGGAGAGCACCTCCGCCGACGTGGTCCGGGACGTCATGGCCAAGGCGCAGCGCCGGGTGCGGGTGGAGCTGGCCAACTGGCAGACGGCTCTGGGAGCGCCCATCAGCACGCACATCGGCATCCTCGACGTGATGCCTGCCTCCGTGCCCAAGCCCGAGATCCAGGGCAAGCTGATGGCCGCGGCGGGCGGTGGGCTGTCCGCACTGGTCGCCGGGTTCGGGCTGGCCTACGGTTACCAGCGGCTACGGCAGTCTCGCGGTGGCTCCGCCGAGCCGGAGAACGCGCCCGAGCCCGAGGCGGAGGCGACACCGGAACGCGCGGCCGAGCCGGCGCTGGTCATGGAGGTCGCGCCCGACGCCTTCGCGGACCCCATGGAGGGAAGTCTCGTCAAGTTCGGGCACGGACCGGTGCGCAAGCCCGCCGAAGAGCCGGCCGAGGCGGTCGTGGGCAACGGCTCAAAGCCGCAGGTGGGCGCTCTCACGGAGTTCGCGCCCGACACGGCTGAGCTGGGGGACGCGGACACCCAGACCTTCCCGGCGATCAAACCGGAGGACGATCAGCCGGACTCCACCACCTGAGCGCAGCGGCGGATGGCGGCCGTCCTGGCCGCCATCGGGGTGCGGGACTTGGCGGAGATCATCATGCCCACGGCCTCGGGCGGCAGACGGTCGGCGAAGGCGAGGGCGCCGGCCTGGTCCAGCGGGGTGGTGTCCCACATGAAATGGCAGAGCGTGTTGTTGATCGGGGCCGGGGTCTCCAGCAGCTCGTCCACGTACACGCCGTAGCAGATGAACTCCGAGACCTGCAGGTAAGAGGTGAAGGCATCGAGCCAGGGACGGCCGGTGACCTCGGCGATCCGCTGCCGCATGCCCCTGACGACGGCCGGATCCCAGCACGCCAGCGAGCTGACGTAGTCCGGCAGCGGCAGCGTGGCCGACGCGGGCAGGCCGAGCAGCTCGCGGGCGACCGTGTGCCAGGTGACGTGGTCGGGCATGCCCTCGTGCACGCCGTCGTCGAGCCGGTACAGGCACACCCGGCCGTCTCGGACGAACAGGTCAGGGGAGACCGGGCGGACCAGGACCACGTCGGAGTCGGCCACCAGGACCACCTTCGCGTCCAGCCGCGCCGTGACGGCCATCTTCGCGGCCTGCTGCATGATCCAGCCACGCAGCGGCGGCCACGGGCGCAGCGCGTTGACCCACATCGCCACGCCCGGCAGCCGGAAGACGCGCCGCGGCAGGATCTCCGGGTAGGTCCAGAGCCGGCACCGCGGCCCCGCGTAGCCGGCGAACAACGCGCGGTCCGACGGCGGCACGACCACGTGGTGCACGGTGTCGTCGGAGGTGAACTCCAGCACGGAGCGGTGCAGGTGGGCGAAGAGTTCGGCGTCGGGTCCGTACGTGGGCGTGACGACGGCCAAAGAACTCATGAAGATGATCTCCAGTTCCCCCGCGCGGCGAGATGCGCCTTCTGCCTCCTTATCGTCATGGTCTGGGTGGTGTTACAGGCATTTGTGTAACGCTCCACCCCCGTCCGCGCGACATGTATGAGGTGGGCAAAAGGTGGAGGGCGCGTGGATTTCTGGGGGACCGTTCTCGTCCTGATCCGGCGGTGGTACGTCGTGGTGCCGGCCTTCCTGCTGGCCGTGGGCGGGGCGTTCGTCGCCTACTCCACGATCCCGACCACGTACACCACGTCGGCGGTGCTCGTCCTGACCACACCCACCAGCGGCGGGGTCAAGCCGGGCGACCCGAAGGCGCCCATCAGCAGGGTGAATCCGCTGCTGAACTTCGACCACGGGCTGAGCGTGGCGGCCTCGATGCTGATCAACGCCATGAGCACGCCCGACATGGTGGCCGAGATGGGCGTCGAGGTCGACGGCGACCCGGCCTACGCGGTCACCAACGGCACCAACAACCTGGAGTCCCTGGCCACGGGCCCGCTGGTGTTCGTCGAGGGTGAGAGCACGCGGCCCGAGGCGGCCACCGCCATCGCGCTGAAGGTCATCGACCGGATCGAGCAGGAGCTGGACCTGCGCCAGCGTCAGGTGCAGGCGCCTGCCGAGACGTACATCACGATCAGAGAGGCCGTGCCGCCGAGCAAGCCGATGCCGCAGCGCGGCGGGAAGTCGCGCGCGGCGGCGGCCGCGCTCGGCCTGGGGACGATCGGCGCGCTGTGCGCCGCCTTCGTCGCCGACAACCTCGCGGGCCCGCTGCGGGCCTACCGGGCGCGCAGGGCAGAGCGCGGGCGGCCGCGGGACGCCGAGCCGATGCCCGAGGAGCTGGCCACGGTGGAGCAGGGGTCGTAACCGGTGGCCGCCAACCCGCCCGGCGTCGCGTCCGGCGCCTCACGGAGCATCTCGCCCGGCGTCCTGCCCGGCGCTCCGCCCTTGCCGGGTCGCGTGGACGGCGCGACGATCGCGGCCGTCTTCACCGTGGCGCTGCTGATCGTTCCGGCGCAACTGGTGCTCAGGCTGCTGCCGCTCTCGCTCACCCCGGCCAATGTGGTGAGCCTGGGCGCGGCGTTGCTCTGGCTGCTGGCGCAGCTCACCCTCACGCTGGGGGCGGCCAAAGGACGCACGCCCGTACGCACGGCGTTGTTCGCCTATTTCACCGCCATGGTGGCCACCTACGGCTTCGCCACCGCCGGTTACCTCGAAGCCGACGAGCTGGACATGGCCGACCACGCCTTCGTGCTGATGATCGCCTCGGTCGGCATCGGGCTCACGGTCTGCGACGGGGTCCGCGGGTTCCGCCGCCTGGACTTCCTGCTCAAGACGATCGTGGTCTGCGGAGCGGTGATCGGGGTGATCGGAGCGTTCCAGTTCCTGTTCGCCCTCGACCTGACGCGGTACCTGGAGCTGCCGATCCTCCGTTACACCAGCGACGATGCCGTCTTCGTCCTGGAGCGCGGGGAGTTGCGCAGGGTGGCCGCCACCACAGGGCACCCCATCGAGTTCGGCGTCACCTGCGCCATGATCCTTCCGCTGGGCGTGCACCTGGCCACGAAGGCCCGCATGCGGGGCGAGCCCGCGCTGCGCTGGTGGGTGTGCACGCTGCTGGTGGGGCTCGGGCTGATGTTCTCGGTCTCGCGCTCGGCCATGCTGAGCCTGGCGATGGTCGGCCTGGTGTTGTTCGCGGGGTGGCCGGGACGGCGCCGCGTGCAGGCGCTGATCGTGGCCGCGGTGTTCCTGGTGGTCATCAGGGTGGTCGCGCCCGGCCTGATCAACGCCATTTTCGGGCTGTTCGTCAACCTGGGGCACGACCCCAGCATCCAGTACAGGACGCACGACTACGCGGTCGCCACCCGAGAGATCGCCCAGCACTTCTGGCTCGGCCGCGGGCCCGGCACCTGGTACGCGCCCAAGCATCAGATCTTCGACAACCAGTACATCCTGTCCATGGTGGAGACCGGGCTGGTCGGCGTGGTGACCTTCGCCGCGCTGTTCGTGGTGGCCTTCTACTCGGCGCTCAAGTCCAGATACCTCAGCGCCGACCCGGGCGTCCGCGATCTCGGCCTCACTCTCGCCGCCTGCCTGGTCGTGCCGCTCGTCGGGTCGTTCACCTTCGACCTGATCTCGTTCGCGACCGCGACCGGGCTGGCGTTCGTCCTGGTCGGCGCGGCAGGCGCCCTGTTGCGGGCCGCCCAGGCCGATCGGATCACCCCGCGCCCAGCCGACGGCGCAGCTCGGCCCACGAGCCAGCCGCCAGGTCGCGCTCGCTGATCCCGGCGGCGGGCAGCGGCCACGCCACTCCCAGATCGGGGTCGTCGTAGCGGACCGCCAGATCCTCGGCGGGATCGTGCGCCCGATCGATGCGGTAGCAGGTGTCGGCGGGGTCGGTGAGCGCCTGGAAGCCGTGGAGCAGCCCCGGCGGGACGTAGAGCGTGACGAAGCTCTCGTCGTCCAGCGTCACCGCCATCGTCTTGCCGAACGTGGGCGAGTCCGGCCTGGCGTCCACGAGGACGTCGTACAGGGCGCCGCGGGCGCATCTGACGAGCTTGGCCTCGCCCCGTCCCGCGCGGCCGTGCAGCCCGCGGATGACGCCGCGGCGTGACCTGGACTGGCTGTCCTGGATGAAGTCCTCGGGCGTCAGGCCCGCCTGCCTGGCGACGTCGGCGTCGAAGGTCCGGGTGAACAGCCCGCGGTCGTCGCGGTGAGGGGACGGGATGAACAGCAGCACTCCGTCGAGGGCGCCAGGCTCTACTCTCATGCCCCCATATATTTCATGACGAGCCCTCAAAAACGGCGTTTTCTCGGTGTCCTTCACTGTTAACCTCGGCGGCCGTAACAACCCGCCAATATCCCCCGATTATGGGATGGTGCCGCGGCATCGAGGCCGGCAGCGGACGCGGGGGGGCGATCGTATTTCCGCAGGTCATTTCGTGCCCTCGGCCATGCCGGCCCGGGTGCGGGTCGGCGCGATCGACGTCATGGTGATCACGGAGGCGGGGCTGGCCGACACGGTGGCGGCCGGATGGCGGTCCCGGCGGGGCGGTTGGATCGTGACAGCCAACGTCGACATCGTCCGCGCGGCCACCCGTGACCCCCAGCTCGCCGCACTGGTCGCCCAGGCCGAGGTGGTGGTGGCCGACGGCATGCCCGTGGTGTGGGCGGGCCGGCTGGCGGGCGCCGCCATCAAGGAGCGCGTGACCGGCGCCTCCCTCGTCTTCACGCTGTCGGAGCGGGCCGCGGCGGAGGGCCGCTCGGTGTACCTGGTCGGCGGCGACGAGGGCGTGCCGGAGGCCGCGGGGCGCGTGCTGGCGGAGCGGTACCCGGGGTTGCGGGTGGCGGGCGCGTACTCGCCTCCGTACGGATTCGACGCCGATCCCGGGCGGCTGCGGAAGGTCGTCGAACGCGTGAGCGCCGCGGCGCCCGACCTCGTGCTCGTGGGCCTCGGCTTCCCCAAGCAGGAACGGATGATCGCACTGCTGCGCGCGGAGCTGCCGGGCGCCTGGCACCTGGGGTGCGGAGCGGGCATCCCGATGGCCGCCGGGCAGTTCAGCCGCGCCCCGGCGCTCCTGCAGCGCAGCGGCGGCGAGTGGCTGCACAGGCTCGCGCTCGAACCGCGCCGCCTGGCCCGCCGCTACCTGGTCCACGACGCGCCCTTCGCTCTGCGCCTGCTCGCCCAGGGCCTGCGCATCCGCCTGCGGGAGAGGTGAACGATGCTTGCGGTAGTGATCGTCACGTACCACAGCAGAGAGGTGGTCGCGGACTGCCTGAAGTCCGTCCGCCTGGCCCTGCGGGACCAGGGCCCCGCGCGGGTCATCGTGGTCGACAACGCCTCGGCCGACGACACGGTCGAGATGGTGGAGCGCGTGGACCCGGGCACGGAGATCATCCGGTTGGAACGTAACAGCGGGTTCGCGGCCGGGGTGAACGCGGGCATCGCCGCGGCGCCGGGCTGCGACGTACTGGTGCTCAACCCGGACATCCGGCTGGACATCGACGCCGTGGCCCGGCTGCGGGAGACGCTGGCCGTGCCGGGGACCGGGATCGCCGTGCCGGAGCTGACCGACGAGGACGGCGCCCTGTCCTGGTCCCTGCGCAGGCGCCCCACCGTGCTCAGGGCGATCGGGGAGGCCGTGCTCGGCGGCGAGCGGGCCGGCCGGTTCGCCCCTCTCGGAGAGCTGGTGGTGGACCGGTCCGCCTACGCCCGCGAGGGGACGGCCGACTGGGCCACGGGCGCCGCGTGGCTGGTCGCCCGCGCCTGCCTGGAGGCGCTGGGCCCGCTGGAGGAGCGGTACTTCCTGTATTCGGAGGAGACCGAGTACATGCTGCGGGCCGGGGAACGCGGCTTCGCCGTCCGCTACCAGCCGCGGGCGCGGGCCGTGCACCTCGGCGGTGAACAGACGTCGTCGGCCATGTTGTGGGCGTTGTCGGCGACCAACCGGGTCCGGCTGCACCGCGAGCGTCACGGAAGGCTCAGGGGCCTGGCCATGCGCGCGGCGGTGATGCTCAACGAAGGTCTGCGCGCGCTGGCCAAAGGGCGCGCCTCCGGCCACCGGCACCGGCATGCGCTGCGCGCCCTGCTCACCATGCCGCGGTGGCCGCGCAGGCCGGAGCCGCCCGGCTACGTCTGCTTCTCCGCGCAGGACTGGTGGTACCACAACCGGGCGCACTCCGACTTCCAGCTCATGCGCTCGGTGGCCGAGCACAGAAAGGTGCTGGTGGTCAACAGCATCGGCATGCGCATGCCGACGCCCGGCAAATCGACGCAGGTGCTCAGGCGCATCGCCCGCAAGCTGCGCAGCGTGGCCAAGTTCGTCCGCAGGCCGTCGCCCGGCTTCTACGTGATGTCGCCGCTGCCGCTGCCCTTCTACGGCTCGCCCCTGTTACGGCGGGTCAACGCCGTGCTGGTGCGCGCCCAGGTACGGGCCGTGTGCCGGGCGCTCGGGCTGACCGCACCCGTGATCGTCACGACGATCCCCACGGCCTGGGACGTGGTGCGGCCGATGCGCAGGCGGGCGCTGGTGTTCAACCGGTCGGACAGGCACTCGGCGTTCCCCGAGTCGGACACCGAGACGATCGAGAAGCTGGAGGACGCGCTGCTGCGCGGCGCCGACCATGTCCTCTACGTCAGCCGAGCCCTGATGGCCGAGGAGCGCGACCGGACCGGGGACCGCGCGCATTTCCTCGACCACGGCGTCGACCTGGAGCACTTCACCAAGCGGGACCGGCTGCCCGCCGACCTGGCGGACATTCCCGGGCCGCGCGTGGGCTTCTTCGGCGCCCTCGACGACTACCTGGTGGACTTCGACCTGCTGGAGCGGATCGCCGGGGACATGCCCGACGTCTCGCTCGTGCTCATCGGGGACGCCACTGTGCCGATGGAGCGGCTCACCAAATATCCGAACGTCCACTGGCTGGGCTTCCGCCCCTACGACGACATACCGGCGTACGGGTCCGGATTCGACGTGGCGATCATGCCGTGGCTGGACAACTCGTGGATCCGGCACGCGAACCCGATCAAGCTCAAGGAATATCTGGCGCTCGGCCTCCCCGTGGTGAGCACGGATTTCGCGGAGCTCGCGAACTATACTGATCGCGTAAGGGTCGCCACCGATCCCGCCGCATTCATCGCGACCATCCGCTCGACGTTGGACGACGGCGGGCCGCGGGAGCCTCAGGCGCTGCGCGAGTCCGTGCTCGGCGCGTCGTGGTCCTCTCGCGCCGCCGAGCTCATGGCCATGGCCGAAGCGCCGTCAGACAGAGGTTGAGGAGAGCCGATGGGGAGGAAGCTGCCCCCTTTATCCGTGTTCGGCGTGGTGATCCTCGTTCTCGTCCTGGCGTTGATCTACTTCTATCCCCGCGAGACGGGGCGGCAGGATCCCTCTGCAGGCGAGACGCCGCCGCAGGCCGGCACGACGGCACAGCCCGCCACGCCGTCCCAGGGCACGTCGCTGGAGGCGCTGCCCAAGGTGCCGTGGGAGGGAGGCCCCGCCTACTACGGCCGCTTCGACGCGACGGCCGCGCGCTGGACCGATCCCTCGTTCTTCCCCATCGGCGTCTGGCTGGAGTCGGTCGTCGAGCCCGGCGACGCCGCCGGTGACAAGGCACTGGGCCTGAACACTTACCTGGGCCTGACCAGCACCAGCAGGGCGGAGCGCGTCCGGGACAGCGGCATGTGGGCGCTGACCGACAAGCCGCTGGACGGCCACGGCGACGAGACCGTCGGCTGGGTGATCGACGACGAGGCCGACATGTGGGCGGGTCCCGGCGATGCGAAATGGACGGGCAACCACCCCGGCGAGGGGCCTCTCTGCGTCCCCGAGGGCCAGAGTTGCGGCTACACCGTGATGAAGGAGCAGAAGGGCCGGCTGCCCAAGGACGGCCGCCCCCACTACGCCAACTACGGCAAAGGCGTCATCATTTGGCAGAACGACCGGGAGGCACGCAGGTTCGTCAACGACTACACCGACATCATCTCGGCCGACGTCTACTGGTACACCAGTGAGGGCATCTGCCAGGACGCCAAGAACTACATCAACGTGCCCCTGGAGCAGTGCCGGCGATCGGCCAACTACGGCATGGTCGTGGAGAAGCTGCGCAGGCTCGACTCCCTCGACGGACGGCTGCAGCCGGTCTACGCGATCGTGGAGGTGGGCTGGCCCGGCGTCGACGACAAGCGCGCGATCGAACCACAGGAGCTGGCCGGCGCCGTGATGAGCTCACTCATCCACGAAGCCCGCGGGATCATCTACTTCAACCACAACTTCGGCGGCCCGTGCCAGTCGCAACACGTGCTGAGAGAGCGCTGCGGCGACAGGACGAGGCCGATGGTCGTCGAGCTGAACAAGCGGATCACCCAGCTCGCCCCCGTGCTCAACAGCCAGTCCTACACGCACAGGTTCGGCGACGGGCTCGACACCATGCTGAAGGTCCACGACGACGCCCTCTACGTCTTCACCATGCTCGACCGCGACGCCAAGCCGGGCAGCCACCAGCTGACCCTGCCCGCCGGGGTCGAGGCCGACAAGGCGGAGGTGCTCTTCGAGGGGCGGACGGTCCCCATCGACGGGTCAGGACGTTTCACCGACTCCTTCGAGGCCGAATACTCCTACCACATCTACAAGATCCCCCTGTGAGCCTCATGGCACGTTCACCCGGCCGGGGCGCAGCAGCGCGGCGAAGCAGGACCGGGCGATGGCGCGTCCCGACAACGCGCGCAGTGCCTGCCCGAGCAGCTGGACCACGTGGTAGGCGGCGCCGGCGAGCCTGCCCCTGCGCCGCCTGAACAGCTTGACCTTGTTGACGGCCAGCAGCGCGGCGAGGGCGGGGTCCGTGTAGCCGGCGCCGCCGATGTGCTCGATCACCGAGCGGGGCTCGTACCAGGTCGCCCACCCCAGGTCGGCGGCGCGCAGGCAATACTCGGTCTCCTCGCTGTAGAGGAAGAACGACTCGTCCCACCGGCCGACCGCGCGCAGCGCGGGCACCGAGATCAGCATCGCCGCCCCCGTGGCCCAGGCGTACGGGGCCGGGCGTTCGTACGCACGCGGGTCGGTGACCGTCTCCCCGAGCCGCCACAGCCGCCCCGCCACCGTGCCGCCCAGCAGCGCCTCCGCGACCGCCCTGCCCAGCGTGGGCGTCCGCCGCAGCGACGGCTGGAGCGAGCCGTCGGGGTGGACCATCTTGGGCACCGCGATGCCGCGCCCGGCCGGGCGCAGCGCCTCGGCCAGCGGCGCGATCGAGCCCGGACGCAGCCGGCAGTCCGGGTTGAGCACGTAGACGGCGTCGAGCGTGTCGAGGCCGAGCGTGTCGAGACCGGCGTTGACGCCCGCGGCGTAACCGGCGTTCCTTCCCAGGTCGACCACGGTCAGGGGCAGGCCGTCGGCCGCCCTGGCGGCCTCCCTGGCGATGGCCGGGCCGGCGTCGTGCGAGGCGTTGTCCGCCACCACGACCGCGACGAGCTCCACCCCTGTGGCCGCCTCGGGAAGCGAGTCGAGGCAGTCTTTCAGCACCTCGGCACTGTTGTAGGTGACGATCACCGCGGCGATGCGCACGTTACGCCGCCTTCCTGGCGTACCAGGCGACCGTGCGCCGCAAGCCGTCCGTCAGCTCCACGGTGGGACGCCAGCCGATCAGGTCGAAAGCCGGGCCGACGTCGGCCACCTGCGGAATGTCCAGCGGCCGGTCGGCCACGGCGCCGAAGGAGGGCCGCGCGGCGGCGCCCGCGATGCCGTAGAGCAGCTCGACGAGCTCGCGTACCGAGGTCTTGACCCCGGTGCCCACGTCGAAGGACTGCCCGATGGCCCGGTCGTCGACGGCGGCGGAGACGAAGGCCGCCACCACGTCGTCGACGTACACCCAGTCGGCCACCTTGGCGCCGCTGGTCAGGCGCGGCTCCTCGCCGCGCAGGAGCGCCAGCGTCACGTACGGCACCAGCTTGGTCGTGTCGGGCTGGGCGGGCCCGTACACCATGGAAGGCCGCAGGATCGTGCACGGCAGCCCCCACAGCTGGCGGTACAGATCGGCGTAGCCCGACGCGGCGCTCTTGGCCATCGCGTACGGCGACGGCGCGGCGGCGTGCCCGTTGCCCGGCCGGGGCTCCTCGATCGAGCCGGCCAGCACCATGCGGCATTCGTGGCGCACGGCGGCCGTCAGCAGGTTGACCGTGGTCTGGAGGTTGCCGGCGAGCGTGACCGGGACCATCTCCGGGTCCCTGGCACCGTTGACCTCGCTGGCCAGGTGGAAGACGACGTCGGGGGAGACCTCGG
Organism: Nonomuraea sp. SYSU D8015; assembly: GCF_008065375.1. Lineage (GTDB taxonomy): Bacteria > Actinomycetota > Actinomycetes > Streptosporangiales > Streptosporangiaceae > Nonomuraea. Next base: position 160,082 of record NZ_VJYI01000002.1, on the reverse strand, counting down.
CGAGCAGCTCGGCCGTGGCCTGCTGATCGCGTAGGTCGGCCTGATGCCAGTGGACCGTGCCGCCGTCACCCCCGCCGGCGGCGTGAGCCCTGCGGCTCACGGCCCCGGCGGCCTGAGCCCTGCGGCTCACCGCGTGGACGTCGGCCTCCAGCGCGGCCAGGCGTGCGGCGAGGTGCCCGCCGATGAAGCCCGAGGCCCCCGTCACCAGGGCCCGCCTGCCCTTCCACGTCATGAGTGCTCCTCTTCTGATGGTGCCGGCACGGCCCGGCCGCCGTTCGCCACGTTCTGAACCACGGCCGCCCCGCGGACGGTCCCGCTGCGGCGCGGATTACGCAGCAGCAGGTCCTGCCCCTGGAACGTGTGCCAGGCGGAGAGCTCCGCCGCGTCGAGTTCGTGCGCGCTGACGAGGGACACCCTCACCATGCGCCTCGCCTCGGGGCGGGGCTGTGGTGTAGGCGCAGGTCACGCCCTCCTGCCTGTCGTAGGAGCCCACGCGCATGCCCGCTCTCGCCAGCTCGCGCACGTCGCCCTCGTCGAGGCGGCCCCGCTCGCCGAACCGCCCGGCCGGCACGAAGAACTCGGCACGCAGGCCGGGTACGTCCATGGTGATGATCGAGCTTCGCGTGCGCATCAGCACCCCCGTCCCCCGTCACTGGGGTATCCCGCTATGACTAGGGGCCGTTACACGGCGGACGCCGCCCCGCGAGGGGGCGGCGTCCGGTGCTTCGGCGTGCTGGAATCGGCGGTCAGTTGATGCGCCAGGTGTCCCCGCCCATGAGCAGCTCGCTCAGGTCGCCGGGGCCCTTCTGCGCCGCGGCCTCCTCCAGCTGCTCGGCCATGCGCCCGTCGTACGTCGGCCGGTCCACGCTGCGGAAGACGCCGATCGGCACGTGCTCGAACGCCGGCTCGTCCAGCCTGCTCAGCGCGAAGGCGATCGACGGGTCGGGGCTGTGCGCGTCGTGCACGAGGATCTCGCCCTCGCTCACGCTGTCGCGGGCCACCACCTTGATGCCGCCGTTGGCGGCCCGTACGACGGCCTTGGAGGCGCTCACGATGGGCTGGCCGTGCTCCAGCCGCAACGTGATGTCGTCGCGCACCCCCGGGTCCTTGAGCGGCTCGAAGGCGTTGTCGTTGAAGATGTTGCAGTTCTGGTAGATCTCCACCAGCGACGTGCCGCGGTGCGCGGTCGCCTCACGCAGCACCGACTGCAGGTGCTTGCGGTCGGAGTCGATGGTGCGGGCCACGAACGACGCCTCGGCGCCGATGGCCAGCGAGATCGGGTTGAACGGCTTGTCCAGCGACCCCATCGGCGTCGACTTGGTGATCTTGCCGACCTCCGACGTGGGCGAGTATTGCCCCTTGGTCAGACCGTAGATCCTGTTGTTGAACAGCAGGATGTTGAGGTTGACGTTGCGGCGCAGGGCGTGGATCAGGTGGTTGCCACCGATCGACAGCGCGTCGCCGTCACCGGTGATCACCCAGACGCTCAGGTCGGGGCGGGAGGCCGCCAGCCCGGTCGCGATGGCGGGCGCGCGGCCGTGGATCGAATGGAACCCGTACGTGTTGAGGTAGTACGGGAACCGCGACGAGCAGCCGATGCCCGACACGAACACGATGTTCTCGCGCTTGAGCCCCAGCTCGGGCAGGAAGCTCTGCACCGCGGCCAGGATCGCGTAGTCACCGCAGCCGGGGCACCAGCGGACCTCCTGGTCGGACTTGAAGTCCTTCAGGGTCTGCTTGACGTCGGTCTTGGGAACGAGCGACAGGCCCTTCCCGTTAACGAGCTCAGTCACTGTCGATCACGTCCTGGATGACTCCGGCCAGCTCCTCGGCCTTGAACGGGAGCCCGCGCACACGGTTGTAGCTGATCACGTCGACGAGGTAGCGGGCGCGCAGCAGCAGCGCGAGCTGGCCGAGGTTGATCTCGGGCAGCAGCACCTTGTCGTAGCGCTTGAGCACCTCGCCGGTGTTGGCCGGCAGCGGGTTGAGGTGGCGGAAGTGGGCCTGGGCGACCTTGCCGCCGACCCTCCTGATCCGCCGCACGGCCGCGGCGATCGGCCCGTACGTCGAGCCCCAGCCGATCACGAGCACCTTGGCGTCGCCGTCGGGGTCGTCGACCTCGAGGTCGGGCACGTCGATGCCGGCGATCTTGGCGGCCCGGGTGCGGACCATCAGGTCGTGGTTGTCCGGGTCGTAGGAGATGTTGCCGGTGCCGTCGGCCTTCTCGATGCCGCCGATCCGGTGCTCCAGGCCCGGCGTGCCGGGGATGGCCCACGGACGGGCCAGGGTCTCGGTGTCCCGCTTGAAGGGCAGGAACTGGCCGTCCTCGCCGTTCGGGGCGGTCGTAAATTCTTGGGAAATGTCCGGCAAGTCGGAAATTTCGGGCAGGCGCCACGGCTCCGAGCCGTTGGCCAGGTAGCCGTCCGAGAGCAGCATGACCGGAGTGCGGTACTTCACCGCGATCCTGGCCGCCTCGATGGCCGCGTCGAAGCAGTCGCTCGGCGACATCGGCGCCACGATCGGCACAGGGGACTCGCCGTTGCGGCCGTACATCGCCATCAGCAGGTCGGTCTGCTCGGTCTTGGTCGGCATGCCGGTGCTCGGCCCGGCCCGCTGCACGTCCACGATGATCAGCGGCAGCTCGGTGGTGACCGCCAGGCCGATCGTCTCGGACTTCAGCGCCACGCCGGGACCCGAGGTGGTGGTGACGCCGAGCGCGCCGCCGAACGCGGCCCCGAGCGCCGCGCCGACGCCCGCGATCTCGTCCTCCGCCTGGAAGGTGCGCACGCCGAACTGCTTGTGCTTGCTGAGCTCGTGCAGGATGTCGCTGGCCGGGGTGATCGGATAGGACCCCAGGAACAGCGGCAACTTGGACTGCACGCCGGCGGCGATCAGGCCGTAGGCGAGGGCCTGGTTACCGGAAATATTGCGATAGACGCCGGGCGCCAGCCGCGCCGGCTTGACCTCGTACGACACCGAGAACGACTCGGTGGTCTCGCCGTAGTTCCACCCCGCCTGGAAGGCCGCGATGTTCGCCTTGGCGATCTCGGGCTTCTTGGCGAACTTCTGCTCGAGGAACTTGATCGTGTGATCGGTCGGCCGGTGGTAGAGCCAGCTGAGCAAGCCGAGGGCGAACATGTTCTTCGACCGCTCGGCGTCCTTCTTGGACAGGTCGAAGCCTTCGAGGGCCTTGACGGTGAGCGAGGTCAGCGGCACCGCGTGGACCCGCCACTCGCGCAGCGAGTCGTCCTCCAGCGGGTTGGCGTCGTAGCCGACCTTCTGCAGGTTGCGCTTGGTGAACTCATCGGTGTTGGCGATGATGTCCGAGCCACGCGGCAGGTCGCCCAGGTTGGCCTTGAGCGCCGCCGGGTTCATCGCCACGAGCACGTTCGGCGCGTCGCCGGGCGTGAGGATGTCGTGGTCGGCGAAGTGGAGCTGGAAGCTCGAGACGCCGGGCAGGGTGCCTGCGGGCGCGCGGATCTCAGCCGGGAAGTTGGGCAACGTCGAAAGGTCGTTGCCGAACTCCGCCGTGCCCGCCGTGAAACGGTCGCCGGTGAGCTGCATGCCGTCGCCGGAGTCCCCAGCGAACCTGATGATCACGCGGTCGAGTTGCTGGACCTGCTTCGTCACAGCTCAGTCCTCCTCGACGCGCCTAGGCGCGGTTGCGTTGGGCGCGTTCTCTGTATCCATGCTAGATCCTCGGAAGGTCACGCGTTTGCACCCCGCCGTAAGCGGGTATACGCGGTCGGAATTCTCAGGGTGAGGTCGGAGAACAACGACGACACAGCCCGGACGCGAGCCTGCAGAGGTCTACATGCAGGCGGGCGAACAGGACGGTTCGGGTCACGAGCGCCAACTATACGTCCCCCCAACACGTGCGCTACGTCAGGGGCTGCTTACGGGACGGCTCGCTCCTGACCTGTAAAGGTGTCCGGCCTGCATGTGTGCAGGACCGTACAACTCTGGAACGGTGACGAAGCTGTATCCCTTCCCGCGCAACCTTTTGAGGATGTCCGGAACAGCGTCAACGGTTTCCCGATGAATGTCGTGCATCAGAATGATCGCACCTGGATGCGTCTCGCGCACGGTCCGGGCAGCGATGTCCGCCCCTTTCCCACCCTCTAAGTCCCTGGAATCCACGTCCCAGGTGACCAACGCGAAGCCCATCGTGCGCGCGACGTCGTACAGATCCCGGCTCACGGCCCCGTACGGCGGCCGCACCAGCGTCGGCGACTGCCCAATCGCCGCCGCCACCGCGGCCTCGGTGCGCCCGAGCTCGTCGGCGATTCTGCTGGTCGGCTGCTTCGACAGGTCCCGGTGCGCCCAGCTGTGGTTTCCGACCAGATGACCTTCCGAGCTCATTCTGCGCAGCAGCTCCGGCTGGGCAGCGGCGCTGCTGCCGACCGTGAAGAACGTCGCCCGCGCCCGCTCCTTCCGCAGGACGTCGAGCAGCCTGCCGGTGTGCGGCCCAGGCCCGTCCTCGAACGTCAGCGCGACGCACTTGACCTTGGCGCAGTCCACGGTCCCCGCCTTGTTGCTGGCCGCGGCGGGGCTGTGCGCGGGCACGTGGGGGAACGGGCCGCTCACGTCATCGCCCTGGACGCCCTCCTGGGCGCGCCGTCCGAATGCGGACAGCAGCGGCGCCACCTGTCCCGCCGGCACCGCCACGGCGATCCGCCCCAGCGGGCACGGCCCGATCTGGCAGTCGTCGAACTCGACCACCAGGTCTCCGCTGTGGTTGAACGCCATCGAGTCGAACTCGTCGCCGCCGCCCGTCACCACGTCCTGCTCGACCTGCGCGCCGCGCCCCTCGAGCTGCTCCCTCACCAGCGCCGCCAGCCGTGGAAGTGCCTCCGGCCCGTTCAGCAACTCCGTGGACCCGACCGCCTTGCCCTCGCGCGGATCGAACCAGAGCGTCCGTGTGGAATTGCCCCAGCCCGCCCCGAGGAACTCACCGGTGCGCAGCCGTACCGCGATCGCTTGGGAGGAGGCGGCGGCGAGCTGCCAGTCCACGTTCAGCTCGGGACGCGGGCGGACGCCGCGCCTCCGGGTGCGCTCGCGGAAGTCCCGCAGCTGCCGTCGCGCCTGTTCGGCCAGCGCCCGGTTGAGCGCGGGCGCGTCGGCGAGCTCCGGGTACTTGATGTAGGCGTATCGGACGCTAGTGGAGGAATTCCCTTCGGTGAGCGTCCTGGTGGACAGGCCGGTGACGGTCGCCGGGTCGACAAAGTCGATCAACGTCGGCTCTGCCGGAACCACCACGTCCCGCTCAGGGGAGGCGCCGGCCAGGCCGCATCCTCCGGCCAAGAGGGCCAGCAGAGCGATTCCGGAAAAGAATCGCGGTTTGGGCATGTCTGTCAGGTTATGTGGTTGATCTTTCTGTTTACTCCGATTTGGGGGGATGGTGTGTGAGCTTTTGACCGACCCCTGGTTTGGGACTCGACGGCATGGGTTCGCGGGGGCGGCTGGGTTACGATCGCGTCATGGACGGCTATTTCGGGTCGTACGTGCTGGTCGCCGCACTGCTCGCCATCGGCGTCGCCATCGTGGCCGGGGCCCTCATGGCCAACCGCCTCCTCCGCCCCAGCCGTCCCACTCCGGAGAAGCTGACGACGTACGAGTGCGGGGTCGACCCGGTGGGCGAGGGGTGGGCGCAGTCGCAGGTCCGGTACTACGTGTTCACGTACCTGTATGTCGTGTTCGCGGTGGACGCCGTCTTCCTGTTCCCCTGGGCCACCGTTTTCGACGCTCCCGGCTATGGGATGAGCACGCTGGTGGAGATGTTCGTGTTCTTGGGGTTCATCGCCCTGGGCATCGTGTACGCCTGGCGCAAGCGCGTCCTCACCTGGACCTAGCCCTCCGTACGGCCCTCTGCCTCGCGACCGGCCAACCGGCCATGTCCCACTGGACCGTATTCGTCCTACAGCGTCCACCGGACCGCATCATTCGTCCTGCCACGTCCCACCGGACCGCATCCCCGCCCTGCCCTTCTTCATCCCCGCCCTGCCCTTCTTCGCCGGACGCACCCCTGGTCCAAGCCACACCGACTGGGGCTGGCCTGGCTGCACTGCCTTACCCGGACCAGCGCCGCTTTCCCCACGCGGGCCGCTTCGGCGTGCCCGGACCGTCTCCCGCGCCCGGACCGTCTCCCGCGCCCGGACCGTCTCCCGCGCTCGGGGCGTCTTTCGTGCTCGGGCCGTTCCCGTTCTCAAGCCTCATTCCGCGCTCGTGCGGCTTGTCCTCACCAGACCGCATCCTTCCGCTCGGACCGCTTCTCGCGCTCGCGGCAATCGACCGCGTCGCGGTGTCGCGCCGCTAGCCCCGCCGCCCCGCTAGCCCCGCTGGCCCCGCCGCCCCGTAGGCCCGCTTGCCCGCTTGCCCCACTGGCCCTCACGCGCCGCTGTCCCGCTTGCCCGGGGGCCTCCGCTGGCCCGCTCGCGGGGATCGGCACGGACGCGGAAGGGAGTGCCCGATACCGCTGAACGCCCCTTTGTCACACTCGTTCACAGAAGCCCAATCACGGCATTCTTTGCCTCACCTGCGATCCGCGCAAGAATGGAAGCATGGCAGCGACGGATCTCCCGATGCCCACGGTCGGCCCGATCTCGCGGTTGGCGCCGAAGCCGATGCGCTTCGTGCTCAACTGGGGCCGCCGCTATTCGCTGTGGGTGTTCAACTTCGGGCTGGCCTGCTGCGCGATCGAGTTCATCGCGACGTCGATGAGCAGGCACGACTTCATCAGGTTCGGGGTGATCCCGTTCGCGAACGGCCCACGCCAGGCCGACCTCATGATCGTCTCCGGCACGGTCACCGACAAGATGGCCCCGGCGGTGAAGCGCCTGTACGAGCAGATGCCCGACCCGAAATACGTGATCTCCTTCGGCGCCTGCTCCAACACCGGCGGCCCCTACTGGGACTCCTACTGCGTGACCAACGGCGTCGACCAGATCATCCCCGTGGACGTCTACGTCCCCGGCTGCCCGCCCAGACCCGAGGCCCTCCTCTACGGCATCACCAAGCTCCAGGAGAAGATCGCCCAGGAGAAGCTCAGCGACCGCTACGTGTGGTCCCGCTCGCACTCAAGGGACGAAGCATGAACCCGGCCCGGCTCGTCGAGCGCTTCGGCGACCGCGCCTCGGTCTCCGAGTCGTACGGCGACACCACGATCGACGTCGCCCCCGCCGACTGGATCGAGCTGCTGACGTTCGTCCGCGACGACCTCGGCTACGAGTTCTTCGACTGGCTGACCGGCGTCGACGAGCCGCCCGACGCCTTCCAGGTCGTGGCCCACGTCTACAACCCGGTCGCAAGCGAGCGCCTGCTGCTGCGCACCAGCGTGCCACGCGCCGACCCGCACCTGCCCACCGCCGTCGGCGTCTACCGGGGGGCCAACTGGCACGAGCGCGAGACGTACGAGATGTTCGGCGTGATCTTCGACGGCCATCCCCACCTCGTGCCCCTGCTGCTACCCGACGGCTTCGAAGGCCACCCGCTGCGCAAGGAGTTCGTGCTGGCCGCCCGCGTGGCCAAGCCCTGGCCCGGCGCCAAGGAGCCCGGCGAGTCCGGCCACGGCGCCCCGAGCCGCCGCAAGACCCTTCCACCCGGAGTCCCCGCCGACTGGGGGACACCCGATGGCTGACCTCGGGAGCGGCAGGATGGCCCACTCCGTGGAGGGCCGGTCACCCATGGAGGGCCGGTCAGCCGAAGTTCCACCACCACTGCCGCCACTACCGCCCGACCGCACCGTGCAGCGGCGGTGACCGACCGCGTCGTGAAGCGGCGCTGAGACGACTGGGAGCTGCCAGATGCTCGACGTGGTGCTGAGCTTCGCCGTCATCCTCATCGTGTTCCTGGCGCTGCCCCTGATCATCGGGCAGACCGAGCACAAGGTCATGGCGCACATGCAGTCGCGGCTCGGCCCCATGTACGCGGGCGGCTTCCACGGCTGGGCCCAACTCATCGCCGACGGGGTGAAGTTCGCCCAGAAGGAGGACGTCATCCCGGCCGCGGCCGACCGCCGCATCTTCATGATCGCTCCCGGGGTGGCGCTCGTCCCGTACCTGGTCGTGCTCATCGCCATCCCCATCGACCGCGGCCGCGTGGCCGTCGACCTCGACCTCGGCCTGTTCTTCGTGCTCGCCGTCATGGGCGTGGGCGTGCTCGGCTCGATCATGGCCGGGTGGGCCTCGGCCAACAAGTACTCGGTGCTCGGCGGCATGCGGTCGGCCGCCCAGCTCATGTCGTACGAGCTGCCGCTGGTGCTGGCGGCCTCCTCGGTGGCGATGGCCGCCGGGACGCTGTCGCTCCCGGGGATCGTCGAGGCGTGGCAGTGGTGGTGGCTGCCGTGGCAGGCCATCGGCGGCGTGGTGTTCTTCCTGGCAGGGCTGGCTGAGCTGCGGCGGCCTCCGTTCGACATGCCGATCGCCGAGTCCGAGATCATCATGGGCCCGATGACCGAGTACACCGGCATGCGTTTCGCCCTGTTCATGCTCTCCGAGTACGCCGGGATCGTGGTCCTGTCCTTCCTGACCACCGTGCTGTTCCTGGGCGGCTGGCACGGCCCGTTCCTGCCCGGCTGGCTGTGGACCCTCATCAAGGTCTTCGTGCTGGCATTCGTCGTGATCTGGCTCCGGGTGTCCTACCCTCGGCTGCGCGAAGACCAGCTCCAGAAGCTCGCCTGGGCCGGCCTCGTGCCTCTCGCCCTCGTGCAACTGGCCCTCACCGGCGTCGTCAAGGTCCTTATCTGACCCGTCGGGCCGTAGGGCCGGAAACTTTACGTTCGCCTTATCCGTCGTTCGGGAACAGGGGGGCCAGTGGGGGGAGAGGCGTGCGCGAGCTTGTTCCAGTGGCGGGGGCGACCAAGAGGGCCCGATGCCCGAAAACCGTTCTGACCGGTGACAAAGGGACTCTGGCGGTCACCGACCCCGTCTCCGGCCATTCAGTACGCGTGACACCGGCCGTCCTCTACCACTACGGATATGATCCGCAAGCCTCCGGCCGGAAGCGGGGTTCCCCTGCCGTTCAGGGGCTTGCCGCGCTGGACGCCGATGGCCTGGTCCTGCTCGACCTGCCCGGCGACTGGCATCCGCCTCACCTGAAGGACTTCGCACGGGGAGCCGGAATCCCGCTGGTCGACGCCCGCACCAGGCGTTCGCAGCAGGTGCAGACGGTACTCGCCGGCCGCGCCCCGGGCTGGCAACGCGTACGCGGGCTGCCGCATCCCTCCCTTGCCACATGGCGTAAACCGGCGGCCATTTGCGCCGGAGTCCTCGGCATTGGGGTGATGGCGTACTTGGCGTCCATGGGGATGTGGGCGGCGTGGCGCGGCGTCGCCTCGATCGGCCGGGTCATTCTCGACTTAGTGGACGTGAAATGGCTGGCGTTGCTCTTCAGCCCGGCGTTGCTCGTCGTCCGTCCGTTGACTTCGAGGATCCACCGCTGGCGCGTCAGCCAGGGATCCATCGTGGGCCCGCCCGATGGCCCGTACCTCGTCGGTAAATCTTCCAAGAAGCTTCAGGTGATCCAGCGCAACGAAATCATCGCCGACCTCCGCCTGGGCGTGGACATCGGCGAGGTATTCACCCTGCTCCTCTACCGCCACGAGAACCTGACCGGCCTCTTCATCCTCGACAGGATGGAGCACCCCCTCCACCACCTTCCCGGCCCCTGGCCTCCGAACGACATGGACCGCTTCGCCAAACGCCACGACCTGTTCCTGGTCGTGCAGCGACTGTCGGCTCTGCCACCCGGCACCACCTCAGCCCCGTCCGCTGTTCAACAACCTCAGCAGCACCCGCTTCTCGCGCTGGGACCAGCCACGCATGTCTCCCAAGCCGTGACATGGCGTTGCCTAGTGCTGGCCGGCATCGAGCAGGCGGCGCGCGGCAACGACCATCCATAGCTGCCATGACATGGCGTCACCACCCATTGCGCGGCGCGCGCCCACGGCGATGCGCGCCACCAGGCACTCGCCCCTTGGGCGCGGCGCGTGGGCGGGGCCTGTGAGCCAACGACGAGCCAAGGCTCGTATGGGATCAGTTGATGATCGCCAGCATCACGTCAGAAGCCGACGGCCGTTCCTCGGGCCGCTTGTTGAGACAGGCGCCAACAACCCCGCGTAACGCGGGGGGCAAGGGCGACAGGTCCGGATGAACGGTCAGCACCCGGTTGAAAACCGCAGGCACGGAGTCCTCTCCGAACGCCGGCCGTCCCGTGGCCGCGAACACCATGGTCACAGCCCAGCTGAACACATCGGAAGCCGGCCCCACAGCCTCCCCGCTCAACTGCTCGGGCGACATGTATGGCGGCGTCCCCACCATCTTCCCGGCAGTCATGGTGACCTGATCGAGCGCCCGCGCGATCCCGAAGTCGATCACCCGCGGCCCGTCGTGTCCGATAAGCACATTGCTCGGCTTGAAATCACGATGAACGATCCCCGCCTTGTGGATGGCGGCCAGCGCCCCGGCTGTGGATAACGCCAGCCGCGTCAGGCTGTCCTCGTCCCGCGGCCCGTGCTGCCTGACGAGCTGCTCCAGCGAGGGCCCCTCCACGTACTCGCTGACGATGTACGGGTATTGCCCGGTGATGTTCACGTCGAGCACCCGGGCTGTGGAAAACGTCGCCACCCGCCGCGCCGCTTCCACCTCACGCGCGAACCTCGCCCGCGCCGTGTCGTCGACCAGATCGTGCAGCACCTTCACGGCCACCCGCACCCCGTTGGGCGCCGTGGCCAGGTAAACGGCCCCCTGCCCGCCGCGCCCGAGCGACTTGGTCACCCGATAGTGCCCGATCCACTCCGGCTCCCCGGGCCGCCGCTGGTAGCTGGGCTCCGTGGTCCGCTGGTGCAGATTCAGGGGCTGTTGCGGGTGCTGCTGCTGATGATGATGGTGCTGAGGATGATGAGTCACATGCTGCCGGTGGGGCAGAGGCCTGAGACGCGCCCGTACCATGATCGGCACCAGGATCCCCGAGTGGATGACGCCGCCCATCCAGCTGACCATCAACCCGCCGTACACCAGCACCTGCATCGGCGCCGGGGCCAGGTCGATGTCGTCGTACGCGATCGCCCCGATGAGGAAGGACCCCGTGCAGACGAGATAGACCGAGGCGGCGACGACCTGGAAGGCGCTGCGCAGCCAGAACGCCGCGAACCCGATCGTGAACGGGGTCGCCATTCCGCACGTGAACAGAGGCAGGGAGGCCCACACGACGGCGGCCGCCCACGCCCCGCCACTGGGACGGACTGGATGGCTCTGCTGCATGGCCGAGAGACTATCGCCCCGCCGAGGTTCATACCGGGCATGTGCTCAGCTTGTGGATAACCTCCTGCTAGCCTGTGGATAGCTGTGGAAAACCTGGGGACAATGCTCTGGCTCATTCACGTGAGCCGCCAAGTGCGCAATGATGTTGACCATGGGGAGGATTCCGGGAGTAGGCCTGGCAAAGGGGTTGACCATAACCCTTCGCCACATGCTGCGTAAATCCGTTACGCAGCAATATCCCGAGGTCAAGCCCGCCCTCCCGCCGCGCAGCCGCGGCGTCATCGCCCTGGTCGAGGAAAACTGCACCTCCTGCATGCTCTGTGCCCGGGAGTGCCCTGACTGGTGCATCTACATCGACTCCCACAAGGAGACGATCCCGGCCCCGGAGGGCGGCCGCCCTCGCCAGCGCAACGTGCTCGACCGCTTCGCCATCGACTTCGCGCTGTGCATGTACTGCGGGATCTGCATCGAGGTGTGCCCCTTCGACGCGCTCTTCTGGTCCCCGGAGTTCGAGTACGCCGAGGGCGACATCCGCAACCTCCTGCACGAGAAGGACAGGCTGGCCACCTGGACGCAAACGGTTCCGCCGCCCCCGGCCCACGACCCCGGCGCCGAGCCCCCAAAGGAACTCACCGCCGCCCCCCGCCGCCCCGCCCCCGACCGCCCCGCCCGCGCAGCCCCCGATCGCCCCACGCGCGAAGCAACTGGACGCCCTACCCGGGAAGCGACCGACCGCCCTGGTGGCGGAGCCGCCGATCGCCCTGATCGCGAAGCAGTTGACCGCCCTGCGCGCGGAACTGCCGATCGCCCTCCTCGCGGAGCCGCCGATCGCCCTGCCCCGGAAGCGGCGGACCATCCTGCCGGCGGAACTCCTGATCGCCCTGCTCGCGAAGTGGCCGATCGTCCTGTTGGCGGAACCGCCAACCGTCCTGCCGGGGAAGCGGCTGACCGTCTGCCCCGCGGATCCACTGAGCGTCCCTCTGACGGAGTCGCCGACGGTACATCTCACCGGGAAGGCTCGGCATCCGCCGATACGGCCGACACGCAGGCTTCAGCGGCGGTCCCAACGCACACCGCCGCATACGAACCCGGCAAGCCCGAACCCGGCAAGCCTGGACCAGCGACATCCGCCGCTACTGGGACCACCGGCGATACCCCTGAAGCCGCCTCGGAGGACACGAGCGCGGAGCCGACGACGACTCAGATCCAACAGCCGAATGCCACCCGCACGGCCAGCCCTTCAGGCCCCGAATCCGTGACCGGCACTGCACGGCCGGGCGCCGGTCCCACCACACCGGGGCGGAAAGGCCCCGCGAGCCCGGTCGGCCCCGCGAGCCCGGCCGGCCCTGAGGGCGGCAAGCCGAGCACCGAGCCACCGGTAGGGCCGACTCCACGGCCTCCGGTACCTCGCGAGCGGGGGGCAGAGCCGACATCCGAGGCGGCGGTAGAGCCGACCCCGCAGCCGACGGCGGAGTCGACCGCCAAGTCGCCGGCGGACCAGCCCTCGGAGTCGACGGCGGAGAGACCCGGCACTGGGGAGCGGGGAGAGAGCACGGAAGCCCCCTCCACAGGGAAGCAGCCAAGCGGACCGGCTTCATCCACAGCCGAGCCACCTTCAGAAGAGTTGTCCACAGGCTCGGGCCAACCGCAGCCGCGGCCCGACCAGGAGGAGCAAACTTCTGCTCCGAGCCCTCGCAGGCGCAGGATGGCCGATCCACGGTCCATCCGCCCGCCCGGGCGGCTCGGCCCTGACGAGACAAGGGAGTCCGAGGAGGATTCGTGACCGAGGCGGTGCCCTCCTACCTGTCACCCACCGGGCAAGAGATCGTCTTCTTGCTGCTGGGCGCGGTAGCGGTTGGATCGGCGCTGCTTGTCGTCACGACCAAACAACTCGTCCACGCCGCCCTCTGGCTGGTGGTCTGCTTCGGCGCCCTGGCCGGCTGCTACCTGGTCCTCACGGCCGAGTTCGTGGCGTGGGTCCAGGTGCTGATCTACGTGGGCGCGGTTGTCGTGCTGCTGTTGTTCGGCATCATGCTCACACGCGCCCCGATCGGCCGCTCCGCGGATCTCGACAGTGGCAACCGCCTGGTCTCGGCCCTGGTGGCGCTGGCGACGGCGGCCATCCTGGTCACGGTGGTGATCGACGGGTTCCGCGCGGCGTACACACCGCTCAAACCCGGCCCCGGCGCCGCCAAAGAGCTGGGCGCGAGCGTGTTCGCGACGTGGGTGCTGCCGTTCGAGGCGCTGTCCGTGCTGCTGCTCGCCGCACTGATCGGTGCCATCGTCCTGTCCCGTACGGACATCCCTGGCGGCTCACCCGCCGATCAACCGGCGGACTCCCCGCCACCTGATCAGACGAGAGCCCCCTCGGCACCGGATCACACACGCGACTCTCTGCCATCCGAGCAGGCGCGTGACTCTCTGGCATCCCACCAGGCGCGCGACTCCTTGCCAGCCGAGCAATCCCAGGAGTCACCGGCATCCGAGCAGACCGTGGACAAACCAGCACCCCATCAGACCGGCGGTACCTCGGCACCCGATCAAACCGGGGGTCATTAGTGCATATCGTCTATCCGGCGGTCGTCTCCGCGCTCCTCTTCTCCATCGGCGTCTACGGCGTGCTCGCCCGACGCAACACGATCCTCGTGCTGATGTCGGTGGAGCTGATGCTCAACGCCGTCAACCTCAACCTGGTGGCGTTCGACGTGTGGCTCGCCGACCGCCTGCACAGCGGTCAGGTCCTCACACTCTTCGTCATCGTCATCGCGGCCGCAGAGGTGGGCCTGGGCCTCGCGATCGTCCTCGCCCTCTATCGCAACCGCCGCACGGTCGACATCGACCACCTCCGCGACCTCGCCGAACCGGCCGACGAACCGCCGCCGTCCACCGTCACGGCCTCCATAGCCCCACAAACCTCAGCCACCACCCACACTGCCCTAACCAGCACACTGGAGCCCGCCCGAACGTCCGCACCGTCTCCAACGTCCGCGCCTGTCCGCGCACCCGCGCCTGGCAGAGCGCCCGAGCCCAGTGCAGCCTCTGCACCTAGCGCGGCGCTTGAGCCGAGCGCAGCGCCCCAGCCCGGCGCACCGGACGAGCCGAGCGCAGTGCCCGAGTCCGGCGCACCGGACGAGCCGAGCCCAGATCGCGAGAAAGGCGCAGGTCGCCAGGCAGGGGCGACATCCGGGTCCGGCCAGTCGTCCCCCGATTCACCCACCCCCGGCGAGGACCGCCAGCACGACCCAGCCGACTCCCGCCAGGGCCGCGAGCACGACGCAGCCGACTCCCGCCAGGGCCGCGAGCACGACGCAGCCGGCCCTGGCCAGCAAGACGCAACCGACGCCGATCAGCACCGAGACACTCAGACGCCCCAGGCGAAAACAGACGGCGGCCGCAGCGGAGAGCAGCCCGTCAATCGTGGAGGTGGCCGGCGATGACGACGTTCCCGCTGCTGGCCGTCCTCCTGCCCTTCCTCGCCGCCTTCGCGGGCCTCCTCCTCTCCCGCTGGCCACACCGGCGATCTGCCGAAGCGAAGGCCGGCGAGCGAGCGAACACCCGAGCGGCCTGGACGGCAGTCGTCCCCACCGCCGTCTCAGCGGTGCTGGCCACCTGGCTGGCCTGGGGTCCGGGTTTCGCCTTCCTCTACGAGGCCACCACACCACCGCAGCCCGTAGGCCAGACCTACGGCACGGTGACGACCGGCGGCATCCCGATCTCGCTCACCCTCCAGGCCGACGCCCTGTCGGCCATCCTCGGCGTCCTGGTGACCCTCGTAGCCCTGGCCGTACAGCTCTACTCGGTCGGCTACCTCAGAGACGACCCGCGCTACCCCTCCTACAGCGCCTTCGTCAGCCTCTTCACGAGCGCCATGCTCCTCGTGGTGTACGCGGGCGACCTCCTGGTCCTCTACGTCGGCTGGGAGATCATGGGTCTCTGCTCGTACCTACTGATCGGCCATTGGTGGGAAGACCGGGGCAATTCGCGCGCCGCCGTCAAGGCGTTCCTCGTGACCCGGCTGGGCGACGTCGGGTTCCTCTTCGGCATCTTCGTGCTCGGCCTGGCTGCGGGCAGCTTCCGGATCGCCGACGTCCTGGCGAAGGTGCCGGAGATGTCCCAGGCCACCCTGGTGACCGCCACGATGCTGCTGCTGGCAGGCGTGGCGGGCAAGAGCGCCCAGGTCCCGCTGCACACCTGGCTGCCCGACGCCATGGCGGGCCCGACGCCGATCAGCGCGCTGATCCACGCGGCCACCATGGTCGCCGCCGGCATCTTCATCGTCGCCCGGCTGTTCGGCGTGTTCCAGGAGGCCCCTCCCACGCTGGACGTGCTGGCGGTGCTGGCCGCGCTCGGCATGCTGGGCGCCGCCCTGGCCGCCCTGGCCCAGGACGACCTGAAGCGCGTGCTCGCGTACTCGACGGTCAGCCAGCTCGCCTACATGGCCGGCGGCCTGGCCGCGGGTTCCGACACGTCGGCCATCTTCCACCTGATGACGCACGGCGCGTTCAAGGCGCTGCTGTTCCTGTGCGCCGGGGCGGTGATCCACCACGTCGGGTCCAACCTGATGACCCAGATGGGCGGCCTGCGCCGCGAGCTGCCGATCACGTTCGTGACGATGACGATCGGCTTCGCCGCCCTGATGGGCATCCCTCCCGCCAGCGGGTTCTTCAGCAAGGACGCGATCCTGGCGACCATGGACGACGCCCTGGTGACCGGCGGGCTGACCGACGCGGCGGCGCTCCTGCTGTACGGCTGCGCGCTCGCCACAGTGGCCGTCACGGGCGCGTACGCCACCCGGGCCTGGCTCCGCACGTTCTTCGGCGAGCAGAGGGCGGTGGCGCTTCCCGAGCCGGAGCCCGGCACAGCCCACGTCGTGGACGTCAGAGAGGCGCCGCGGACCATGCTCGTGCCCCTCATCCTCCTCGCCGTCCCAGCCCTGCTGCTGGGCTTCGCCGCCGAGCCGCACCTCGACGTGGGCGTGGCGGCCATCAGCGTCGTGCTCGCACTGCTCGGCGCGGGGGCGGTGTACGCGTTCTGGCGCATGGACCCGATCGCCGACCCTGCTCGCCTGCTGGGTCCGCTGCGGGCGCCGTGCGAGCGGGCATTCTACGTGGACACCCTGTACGCCGCGCTGTTCGTCCGCCCGATCCTGGCCTTGGCCGGGCTCGTGGTCAGGACGGACGACGTGGTCGTGGACGGGGCGGTACGCGGCTCCGGCCGATCGGCCCGCGGACTGTCCGGAATCCTCCGCCTGGCCCAGAACGGCAATGTCCAGCTCTACGTGAGCGGCCTCCTGGCCGGTGTCCTCCTGATCGCGGTGGGGGCGGTGATGTTCGCATGAGCGGGCTCCGGGCTGGGCGGCGGGCCCTGGCGGCCGCTGGAGGTGGTGACGTCCGCATGAGCGGGCACAGGGCTGGGCGGCGAGCTCTGGCGGCCGCTGGGGGCGGTGACGTCCGCATCAGCGGGCCCACCCCCAGCCGCCACCAAGCATCAGTGAACTCCGGGGCGGTGAGGACCGCATGATGGGCTGGCTTCCCGTCGCGATGCTCGCCGTGCCATTGTTCGGCGCGCTGGCCCTCGTCATCTCACCGCAAGCCCTCCGCCCGGCCCTGCGCGCGTACGGCCTGATCCTGTCGGGCATCACCCTGGCCCTGGCCGCGCTCCTGCTGGCGACGTTCGACTACGCCCGGCCCGCGCAGATGCAGTTCGAGGTCGACTTCCCCTGGATCCCCGGCCTCGGGCTCCGGTTCCACCTCGGCGTCGACGGCATCTCGCTGCCGCTGATCGCGCTGACGGCCCTGCTGACGTTCCTGTGCTTCGGCTATCTGTCCTGGGCCGGCGGCCGCGCGTCCGGGCAGCTCATGACGGCCAGGCCGAGGGCGCTCGTCTTCACGCTGCTCGTGCTCGAAGTCGGCATGATCGGCACGTTCCTCGCCCTCGACCTGCTGCTCTTCTTCGTGTTCTTCGAGATCGTGCTCGTCCCGATGTACTTCCTGATCGGCATCTGGGGCGGCGAGGGCCGGCGGGCGGCGTCGATCAAGTTCATCCTCTACACGCTGCTCGGCTCGGTGGTGATGCTGCTCGGCCTGCTCCTCGTCTGGGCGCAGACCGGCACGCTCGACGTCGAGGCCTTGAGCGCGGCCCACGGCAGCGGAATGGCGAGGTCCATCCAGATCCTGGCGTTCGTGGCGATCGGGGTCGGTCTGGCGGTCAAGACCCCGATGTGGCCGCTGCACACCTGGCTGCCCGACGCCCACACCGAGGCCCCCACCGTCGGTTCGGTGCTGCTGGCCGGGGTGCTGCTGAAGATGGGCACGTACGGCTTCGCCAGGATCGCCATCCCCATCCTCCCCGAGGGAGCGGCCGCGGTGGCGCCGTGGCTGGGCGCGTTCGCCGTGGTCGGCATCGTGTACGGCGCGCTGGCGTGTCTCGCCCAACGCGACCTCAAACGCATGATCGCCTACTCCTCGGTCGGCCACATGGGCTTCGTCCTGCTGGGCTTCGCCACGCTGACCCCCACCGGCATCAATGGCGCGCTCTTCGCGAACATCGCCCACGGCCTGATCACCGGCCTGCTGTTCTTCCTGGCCGGAGCGGTCAAGGAGCGCTACCACACCGCCGACATGCCGTCGCTGGGCGGCGGCATGCTGGCCACGTTGCCGAGGCTGGGCTCGGTGCTGACGTTCGCGTCGATCGCCTCGCTAGGGCTGCCCGGCCTGGCCGGGTTCTGGGGCGAGATGCTGGCGCTGCTCGGGGCCTTCCAGCCGGCGAACGGCCTTCCCCGCGGCCTCTTCCTCACCTACATGGTGATCGGCGGCCTGGGCGCGGTCCTGACGGCCGCGTACTTCCTGGTCATGCTCTCTCGCGTCACCCACGGACGCCCTCTCCGCGTCACGCCGGTCGAAGCCGTCGACGATCGTCTCGTCCACGAGACCCCGGACGAACGCCCGGTCGTACCGCTCGACTCGCCCCAGGAAGGCACGGCGACGGCGACCCTGACGGCCGCCCCGGACACCCGGGACACCCGGGACACAGACGACATCAAGTGCCACGAACTGCTGGCATGGACACCCCTCGTGGCCCTGATCCTGCTCTTCGGCCTCTGGCCGGGGCTCCTGCTCTCCCTCACCACACCGGCTGTGCAAGCCCTGCTGGGAGCCGTCTCATGATCCAGCAGATCGACTATTTCGTCATCGCACCTCCTCTGGTGCTCGCCGTCGTGGCCGGCCTGGTGCTCCTGCTCGACGCGTTCCTCCCCAACCTCCCGCGCGGGAAGACCGCGCTGGGGCTGATCACGCTGGCGGGCGTGCTGACCGCCCTGGGTTTCGTCGTCGCCCAGTCGGCCAGTACCGGCGGCCCGCCGATGCGGACGTTCTGCGTCCCTCCGAACCTGCAGCCCCAGGCGGCGCTCTGCTCCTTCGTCGTGGACGGGTTCACGCTCGTCTTCGCCGGCCTGGTGCTGGTGGCCGCCGTGGTCGTCGTCCTGATGTCGATGACGGAGCTGGCCGGCGGCGGCATCCCCGTGGGCGAGTGGTATTTCCTGCTGCTCTGCACCCTCGTGGGTGCGGTGACCCTGCCCGCCTCCCGCGACCTGATCATGCTCGTGGTGGCGCTCGAACTGGTCTCGCTCCCGGTGTTCGCCCTCACCGCGTTGAAGCGCTACGACGGCCGCTCGTCGGAGGCGGCCGTGAAGTTGTTCGTCGTGTCGGTGGTGTCCACGGCGGTCATGTTGTTCGGCGTCTCCCTCCTGTACGGCGTCGCCGGCACGGTCTTCCTGTCCCGCCTGGCCGCCGTCTTCAGCGGTCGGATCCCGGCCCCGGGCGTGGTGGAGGGCGCCGTGCCGACGGCCGATCAGAGCCTGCCCGCGGTCGTCACGGTCGGCGTCGTCCTGGTCGTGGCCGGCTTCGCCTTCAAGATCGCCGCGGTTCCGTTCCACGCCTGGGCAGCGGACGTTTACCAGGGCGCCCCGCTGCCGGTGGCGGCGCTCCTCTCGGTCATCTCCAAGGCGACCGGGTTCGCCGGATTGATCCTGGTGCTCGTCGTGGCGTTGTCCGGGCAGGCCGGCACCTGGGCGCCGATCGTCGCGATCGTCTCCGCGCTGACCATGACCGCGGGCAACCTGCTCGCCATGCGCCAGCGCTCCGCCGTACGCCTGCTGGCCTGGTCCTCGGTGGCGCAGTCCGGCTACATCCTGGCCCCGCTCGCGGTCGGCACCCCGGGCGCGGTCGGCGCGTCCACCGCGTACCTCGTCATCTACGCGGCCATGAACCTCGGCGCGTTCGCGGTCGTCCTGCTCGTCTCCAGGACCGCCGCCCGCAACGAGCTCGACGACTACCGCGGCCTGGTCTTCCGCAGCCCGGCGGCAGGCGTCGCGCTCGCGTTCTGCCTGGTCTGCCTGGCCGGTCTGCCACCGGGCCTGGCCGGGCTCTTCGCGAAGGTCTTCGTCTTCCGCGAGATCGTGGAGGGCGGCACCGCCTGGCTGGCGCTGGTCATGGCGGTCAACACCGTGATCGGCCTCTACTACTACGCCGTCTGGGCGGCACGCCTGTTCACCCCGGCCACGGAAAAGGCACTCCGGCCCACCCCGGCGATCTGGCCCGCCATGGGCCTGGCCGTGGGGGTGGCGATCCTGTTCTCGATCGCGCCCCAACTCGTCCTCGACGCGACCGCGCTGTCGGCCTTCGGCTGAAACCCCTGATCCTGCCGGAGGTCGCGCTCCGCCCTCAGCTGAGCACGGCGGGGAACGAAGAGCCGGGTCGTCATCGTTGGACGTGGTGAACCCAGACCACGAAGGGGGGAACCTTGCACCACAACGGTCTGCGCACCGCCGTCCTGCTCGGCGGCCTGTCAGCGCTGATTGTCGCGGTGGGCGCGTGGTTGGGCGGCGGCACCGGTGTGCAGATCGCACTCGTGCTGGCCTTGGTGAGCAATGGCGCCGCCTACTTCTTCTCCGATCGGATCGCGCTGTCGGCCATGCGGGCGAGGCCCGTCAGCGAGGTCGAACACCCCACGCTCTACCGGATCGTGCGAGAGCTCTCCACCGAGGCCCGCCAGCCCATGCCGAGGCTGTACATCTCGCCGACGGTGCAGCCGAACGCGTTCGCGACGGGCCGGAGCCCGCGCAAGGCGGCGGTGTGCGTCACGTACGGACTGACCCAGCTGCTCGACGAGGCCGAGCTCCGCGGCGTGATCGGGCACGAGCTGTCACACGTGTACAACCGTGACATCCTCATCTCGTCCGTGGCCGGCGCGCTGGCCACGATGATCACCTGGCTAAGCTATGTGGCCGTGTTCTTTGGCGGGTCGGACGACGACGAGGGGCCGGGCTTCGTGGGGGCGCTGCTCATGATGCTGCTCGGGCCGGTGGCGGCCGGGATGGTGCAGATGGCGATCTCCCGTACACGAGAGTTCCAGGCCGACGAGGCCGGCGCCAGACTCACCGGCGACCCGCTCGCGCTGGCCTCGGCCCTCCGCAAGATCGAGATGGGTGCGCGCAAGCTCCCGCTGCCCGAGAACAGCCGCCTCACGTCGGCCTCCCACATGATGATCGCCAACCCGTTCAGCGGCTCCGGCTTCGGTCGCCTGTTCTCGACCCACCCGCCCACGTCCGAGCGCGTCGCCCGCCTCGAGCGCATGGCCGGCTATCGGCGTTGAGCGATCGCATGGGCCGATCCCCCCGCTTGACGGAGGCCGAGCGCAAGCTCTGGAACGCGTTCCCCACAGGTGATTTCGTCGATTTGGGCCCGTTCACGCGCGTCATCGGCGTCCCGGCTGGAGAGAACGCCCCCAAGGACGGCGACACCTGGGGCCCCGAGCGTACGATCCGGGCCAAGGTGATCGTCTCCCTGCTGCTCGGCGCGCGCGACGCGGGCGCCGGCTCGGCCCCCGCGGTCCGCGTGCGCGGCGCCCGGATCACCGGCCAGCTCGCGATCCTCGGCGGCGCCATCGAGCACGAACTTGTGTTGACCGGCTGCCATCTGGACGAACCCATCCACCTCACCGGTTCCACCACCCGCACCATCCGCCTGACCGACTGCACCTTTCCGGGCTTCAGCGGCGGCGGGATGCGGGTGGCCGGCCACCTCAGCCTGTCCGGCTCCAACATCACCGGCACCGTACGCGTCGGCCGAGCCCAGTTCGAGAGCGGTCTGTGGCTCAGCGGCACCAAGATCGTGGGCGACGACGGCGAATGGGCTCTGTACGCGAACACCGTCGTCGTCGACTCCGGCATGCACCTGAACATGGCCGAGCTCACAGGCGGCGTCGCCCTGGTCGGCGCGCGGCTGAACGGTGGCCTCCTCCTGGACGACGCGACCCTCCGCAATCCGGGCAAGGAGGCGCTCACCGCCGACAATGTGGTCGTCGAGGACATCTTGCGCTGCGGCGACGGATTCCGCGCGGACGGCTGCATACGCCTCCGCGGCGCACGGATCAACGGGACGTTCGAGTTACGCGGCACCGTACGCAGCCCCGACACCCGCTACGCCCTCCACCTGACCCACATGGAGGCCCGCGAGCTCCTCCTCAAACCCGCCGAGCAGATCGACGGCGTCGTCACCCTCGCGCACTCCAAGATCGGCACGCTGCAGGACGACCCCGACACGTGGCCCGAGAAGCTCCGCCTCAACGGCCTGACCTACGACCGCCTGCGCGGTCGCGGCGTCACGCAAAGGATCGACTGGGTCACCCGGGACCCGGAGGGCTTCCGCCCGCAGCCGTACGAGCAGTTGGCCGCCTGGTACCTCAGTGACGGCAACGACGTGCTCGCCCGCCGCACCCAACTGGCCAAGCTCCGCGCCAGGCGCCGGACCCAGGGCCTCGCCGGCCGGATGTGGGGCCGGCTCCTCGACGCCGTGGTTGGCTACGGCTATCGCCCATGGCTGGCAGGCGTGTGGTTCACCCTGCTCCTGGCGATCGGAACCGTCGTCTTCGCCGTCAACCCACCCAGAGCCCTCAAACCCACCGAAAGCCCCGACTTCAACTCCTTCGGCTACACCTTTGACCTGCTCCTCCCCATCCCCGCATTCGGCCAACGAGAGCTCTTCGACCCCGGCGGGTGGACGCAGTGGCTGGCGTACGCGCTGATCGTCTCAGGCTGGATCCTCGCGACGGCCCTGATCGCCGGCGCTACGCGAGTCCTCCGCCGCCCTCAGTGACCTTCCGGAGAATGGTCGCGAGATCCCGGGGATAGATGATCTCCTCAGTACCCTCCAGCTCCTCCACGCTCCACCACCGGTAGGCGGTCGTCGTATCCTTCTCGATCTGCTCCATGTGCTCGAACGACACGACCGCGTCGCCCACCCGCACCGCGAGAAAGACCTCGTCCTGCGTGAAGGCGTACCCGCCCCACGTGAACTCGATGGTGCCGGTCGCGTACGGCTCGCTGAACTCCTCGGCCCCCACCCGAATCCCGGCCTCCTCATACAACTCCCGCGCCGCCGCCTCAGCCGGCGTCTCGCCGTCCTCCATGGCCCCGCCGACGGTGAACCAGAACGGCGTCCGCTCGAGCGATTCAGGATCAAAGCCGCGCAGCAGGAGAACCCGGTCCTGGCTGTCGATGGGGAGCGCACGCGCCGTAAAACGGCGCAGGGGGATCATCGTCACAACAACCGAGCTTACGGTGACAGCGCGAGGAGATTGCGGCCAGCACATGACAAGAAGGCACATGGCCGGCCGCCCGCGCCCCAACCCGCGCCCGGCCATGCACCCGAACCCGCCACCCACCACCAGTCGGCACCCACCGCCTGGCATCCGCCACCCAGCCGACTGCCGGACCGCAGAACTGCCGCCCGTTGCCAGCCCGCCCCTCCGCGACTCCCACGACTCTCACGACTCCCGCGACCCCCACGACCGCGTGCCGCTCGGGAGAAGCGCACCACAGGCCAGCCAGCAGACCGCAAATCAACGGTAGTTGACGAACTGCAGCGCGATATCCAGATCCTTGCCCTTGAGCAGCGAGATGACCTCCTGTAGGTCATCCTTCTTCTTCGAACTGACCCGAAGCTCCTCACCCTGGATCTGCGCCTTGACCCCCTTGGGCCCTTCATCGCGGATCATCTTGGAGATCTTCTTGGCATGCTCCTGATCGATCCCCTCCTTGAGGCTGACCAGCATGCGGTATTCCTTGCCCGACAACTTGGGCTCGCCCGCATCGAGGATCTTCAGCGAGAGCCCTCGCTTGATGACCTTCTCCTTGAACACGTCGAGCGCGGCTGTGGCCCGCTCCTCACTGTTCGCCTTGATCTCGATGTTGTTCTGCCCGGACCAGCTGATGCTCGCCCCGGTGCCCTTGAAGTCGAACCGGTGCCCGATCTCCTTGACCGTCTGGTTCAGCGCGTTGTCGACCTCCTGACGGTCGATCTTGCTGACGATGTCAAAAGACGAATCAGCCAAAACACCCACCCTCTCAGCTGCGAAGCATTACGCGGATCCCAGTTTCCCGGCGTACGCGAACGCGGACCCAGCGAACACGCGGACCCAGCGAACGAGCCTAGCCAGCATCGGCGCACCGCGCAGGACACCGCCCGTGTACACCGATGATCACACTTTGCCCCGCCCCGCGCGCAGCAACGAACCAGCCGCCCGCCAGGGGCCGCCACCGGGTTACGCGAAGCCCGCCGCCGAATCCGGCACGGGACAAACCGGTGTCACGCGCACCTCCAGAGTCCGCTATTCTTCTGTGTGTCGCCGCGAGAGCGGAAGACAAGGCAGGTTGCCCGAGTGGCCAAAGGGAGCGGTCTGTAAAACCGTCGGCTCAGCCTACGCAAGTTCGAACCTTGCACCTGCCACCAGCAGTAAGCGCAGCTCAGAGGCCCTACGGGGCCTCTTCTGCATTTCGGGGGTGTGCAGCCGGATGCCGCCGCGAGCGGGCTGTTGTCGCTGGTCCACCAATATACGTGCAATGATCTTGGCGACGTTTTCGCAGATCGGACGCCGGATTCGGCCAATGCGCGGCCAAGAGGAATAGCCCCGGTGGTGGGCCGGGGCTCTGGGTGCGGTCGGGCACGTGGTCATGCGGCGAGCGCGTCGCCGATTCGCTTGTTGGCGATCTCCTGCTGGCCGTCGATGCACTTGGCGTAGACGCGGAGCAGGACATCGACGCTGTGTCCGGCTCGTTCGGCCACGTCTGGGGCTGAGACGCCCGCGTTCAGCCACAGGGAGACGGCCGCGTGCCGGAGGTCGTATGGGCGCTTGGCGAGCGGAGAGGCAACCTGGGCGGGCGTGAAGGCCAGGAGCCGGGCATCCTGCCAGACCTCGGTGTAGGCCGTTGAGGCCACGACGCCGCCGCGTTCGCTGTGGAAGATACGTCCGTCCTTGGCGGTGCCGTACTCGGCGATGTGCTCGCGGAGGATCTTGACCAGCTCTGGCGGGATGGGCACCGGACGGACGTCTTGCCTGCCCCTGTGCTTGAGGCCACGTTCTTCGTGAGCGTCGCCGCTGTCCGTCCACTGGGTGTTGACCTCTGGCCGGGATACGTCGATCGTCAGCCGGCCCCAGCCCGACACAGGTAGGTGGCAGTCCTGGAGTCGAAGGCCGACCGCTTCGGCCGGGCGCAGGGCGGCGTAGTACATGCAGGCGAAGAGAGCCATCAGCCGCCGGCCACGGCCTCGACGTCCTACGTAGGTCACTGCGGTCAGCAGTTCTTGTGCCTGGCGAGGATTCACCACGACTCGGGGGTCTACAGTTTCGGTGGTCTTGGGCGGCTTCCACTTGATCTTGTGCAGCGGATTTGCCGAAAGTTCCTCCAGCTCCACCGCGTACTCCAGGAGGGCGTGGAAGACGGCACGTTTGCGGGCGATCGTGGTTGAGGCCGCCGCCTTGCCGTCGAGGCAAAGCGTCAGGGCGTGGAGGGCGAGCCGTACCGTCTTGGCCTCCTCCAGGCTCGCCAGGTCCAGGGAGGCGGCTTTCAGCCAGGCCACTGCAGCGGCGTGCTGTTGCGGTACGTCCGGTCGCTTGTCCTCGGGCAGGAGGAGGCACTTACGAAGGACCGTGCGAAGGGCGCGAGCGTCCGGGCGGCCTGCGCGGTCCTTGGTCAGTGCGGGCAGGACCGTTGCGAGAGCGTCGGACATGCTGTCTCGGCTCTTGGCCGCCGCGTGTGGCCACTTCATCTCTATGAACGCCTGGGCGAACTCCAGAACGCTCTGGGCGTCCTTGGCCTTGATCATGGACGTGGGCAGCCCGGACTCGATGTCGAACGCTTCACCGCGCTTGGCCGCCTGCCGTAGGTCGGACAGGAAGCTCTCGGCCAGGGCCTTGGTTCGGTAGGTCTTGGAGGAGCGCTTGCGGGCGACCGACCAGCGAACGACGTACGAAGGCGTCTTGCTGGACTTGTTGCGGCTGATCTCGAAGAACTTCACGTCGTATGAGGTCGTCATGCGGCGCTCCGTAGGGATTCGAGCCAGGCGTTGAGATCGCTGCGGTAGATGCGCAGTTCGCCGTTGGGCAGGCGGATGCCCTCGGGTGCCTTGCCGATCTCGCGCCAGCGGTAGAAGGTGCGACGGGATACGCCGCCGAGTTCGTCGAGGACCTGGCGGACGGTCAGCAGCTCGTCGTGCTTCGTCATGCGGCCCTCCCCATATCCTCGGTTGCCGAAAGATCTTGTCCGGTTGCTCTGGCCTCCAGTTCGCGGAGGTGGGCTCGCCAGCGTTGGCGTTCGTGGACGGAGCGGAGGAGCCGGACGGCGAGAGGTGGCACGTTGGCGTCTCCGGCCGGTACGGGTCGCCAGACGTAGCGGTGTGGGTCGGTGGGCTCGTCGGCCTGGCCGAGGGCTTCCAGGACCCAGGTACGGCGGTCCTGCTTGTGCTCGGCGAGGGTCTTGTTGCTCCACTTGCGAGAGACGAGGATGCGGCGTCCGGCGTAGCCGAGGTGGTCGGGCTTGTGGGCTTTGCCACGGCAGCGGCCGGGGACCATGCCGGGTTTGGCGCCCTTGGGCTGGACGCCGTAGCGCAGCCAGTTCGGGCAAGTGGGTGAGCATGGCTCGTAGCGGAGAGCGTCCAGCATGCGGGCGGCGTGCTCTTGCTTGGCCTGGCCGCCGCTGAGGGCATCGCCGATGGACTTGGTGAGGTACTTGGACAGGTAGCGGATGCACTGGTCGGCGTCCGGGGTTCCGGCGAGCACGCCTTGGACATCGACTTGGTCGCCGAAGCGGATGACGTGGAGGGGTTCGGCGTCCTCGTCGAGAGCGTCGAGGGCTTGGTCCCAGGTGGGCAGGACTTCGCCGGTGGCCGGGTCCAGGTAGCCGGTGCCGTCCTGCCAGACAGGCATGTGATCGCCGTCGAAGACGACTTCGTCGGCCTGCGGCCACCAGACCTGGTGATAGGTAGCGGCGGCTATCTGCTTGATCTCGGCGCGGGGCAGAGTGCCGCGGATGGCCATGTGCAGGTGCGGGGCGAGCCGCTTCTGAGGCTCCACAGACGCGAAGTACTGCACGTCATAGCCCGCGACGCGGCGCAGGTTCTGCACGAAGCGATCAACCAGCTTGGAGAAGTGCAGCGCGTCCCGAGCGGCGCGCCGGTAGTCGTAGCTGTCCGGATCGACCGGTACGCCGTCGCGAACCTTGCCGTACGAGGGCAAGGTGAGCGTGACGAACAGGGACGGCCGGTAGATCTTGCCCTCTGCGCCTTGGAAGGTGCGTCCAAGGGTGGTGTTGGTCATCTTGCGCTTGGGCAGGTCCGGCGCGTCCTGCCGCCGCCTGGTGGAGCGGGAGCGCTTGGCGGTGTTACGACCGAGAACGTTGCCGCGCATGCCTGCGGCGTTGATCTCCTCATCCAGGCCGGTGATGATCGCATCCAGCTCGGCTGTGTCGTCGCCAGCCTTTTCAGCGGCGTCGCGCTGGGCTTGGTAGTCGGCGCGGAACTCGACGAGCCAGCGCTGTTCCTCGTTGGCCTCGTTGGGTGTGATGGCGGGTTCGGCGTCGAGGTGCCAGCCCTCGCGGCACTGGGCCTTGCGCAGTTGCTTGTTCCGCTTGGCGCACGGCGGGCACTTGCTGTCGAGGGTTGCCCCGCACGGTACGTCGATGATCTCCCACTTGCCGGTGTGGGTGTCGAGCCGCTTGAGCGGGACGGGCCGAATGCAGACGCCGTGGAGCTTGGCGACCTCTTCCAGTACGTCGCGGGCCATGGGCATGGCTTGGCGGATGGCCCGGGGGAGAGCGCGATCGTGGGCATGGGTCATGCGGTCCTCCCTTCGTCGGTGTCAGTGACGGTGAGCGCGGTTTGGCCGCACTCGCAGCACTCGACCTGGGCGCGGACCGGGTCGAGCCAAAGAACGTTCAGGTTGTGGCAGGTAGCGCAGCGAAGGCCGTCGAGGAAGTGGGCGAGTGTCGTCACGCGGCCTCCCCGAACTGCGCGACCATGGCGCGGATGTCGGCATCGGAGACGTAAGCGGCCCGGACGCGGATGGGCTCGGGTGAGCTTTCCAGACGCATGTAGGCGACGCCTGCGCCCTGCTCCGGGACGGGTGAGATGTGATCGGCGAGGGCGCCTCGATCCCGTGCACCGTCGCCGAGGACCATGTCCACCTGCTCCGACTCGTCCAGCCTGAGCGCGATCTTGTCGGGGAACAGGTTGCGGATGTTCATGACCTCTTTGCGTGGGTCCTGGAGTGCCGCCATGACGCCGACACCGACTGAGCGGCCCTGCGTGGCGAGCGTGGCCAGCGCTGCGGAGATGCGCTGGCGGAGCTGCTTGTCGGGTTGGTAGGCGGTCAGGAACGCGACCTCGTCGACGAGCACCAGGACGAACGGATCCTCGATCGTCGGGACATGCGAGCGCTGGAGACCGGCGAAGCGCGCCGCACGCTTCTGCATGACGCTGACGGCCTCATCAAGCAGATCGGCGCAGTCGGCAGGGTCGGCAGCGTACCGGCCTTGGAACAGCTCCCGTCCGAAGGACAGCTCCATCAGCTTGGGATCGAGCGCCCAAACCTCCACGAGGCCCGCTCGCATGGCCGGGAGCAAGCCGCGGATCGTGTCCCAGAGGAACGAGCCTTTCCCGGCCCCAGTCGCACCCGCGATCAGGACGTGCGTGCCGTGCACCTTGAGCCGCAGTGGTTGCCCGTCCTCCTGCTTACCGATCTCGACCGGTCCCACGGTCGGCTCTTCTGGGATAGGAAGTGCTGGTATGGGCTCGGCGAGCGGGTCGCTTCGCGGGAAGGTCAGCAGCAGGCGACCGCCCTTGACAAGAGCGAGGCGACAGGATGCAGCGCCGAAGCCCTGGGCGAGATTGTCGATACGGTCGGCCCAATCCTTGACCGCTTGACCCTTGAGCATGCGGACGGTGACGCGATCGGCCCAGCCGTCGCACTGGACACGAACGAGGCCGGGTAGGTAGTCGTGCCCATGCACACGCTTGGCGAGGCCGGAGACATCCATGACGGCTTGCCAGTGGCGTCGGTAGACCAACACGAGCCGCCACCAGGCCAGCAGCCGCCAGCCGACGAGACGGGCGAAGGAGTCACGATCAGTGAAGGCCCAGGAGACCAGGGCCAGGACGACGATGCCGAGGATGCAGGCCGCGAGGGGCCAGCCGTACCAAGCCCAGCTGACGCCGAGGGCGGCCGGTACGGCGACGGCGACAGGATGCCGCCAGATCGTACGGACGAGGCCGGCGAGGAAGCGCCAGCCGTAGATGAGCAGAGTGACGACGGCAGGAGTCTTGAGCACGGCCGGGCGGAAGACGACGGCCGTGTCGGGC
The DNA here is from genome assembly GCF_008065375.1 of Nonomuraea sp. SYSU D8015. Classification (GTDB taxonomy): domain Bacteria; phylum Actinomycetota; class Actinomycetes; order Streptosporangiales; family Streptosporangiaceae; genus Nonomuraea. The sequence goes on along the minus strand of NZ_VJYI01000002.1, from coordinate 131,134 downwards.
GTGGTGGAGACGAGGCTGCGCGCCTCATCGCCAGGCAGCCGCTTGAACATAAGCTGGAACCCTCTCGTGATGTGCAGTCAGGGGAGAACCGAGGGGCCGCCGGAAGTTGCCGCTTCCAGCGGCCCCGCTTCGTGTCAGGCCGCCGTGTCGCTGGCGTCCTTGGCCGACTGTTCTGCGTGCAGGCACTCGCAGTCGGCCAGGTAGCGAGCGGCGGCGTTGAAGATCTCTCGGGCGGTGGCCAGGTCGGCGTCGGTGACCGGCCCGGCTCCCGTGGTGGAGATGTGCACGTCGGCCTCGTGGGAGCCGAACTCCAGGTACGGTCGCGGATTGCTGAGCAGCATTCCGGCGCGAACCCTGAGGCGCGACGTGTGGAAGGAGACCCCGACGTGCGGCGCGGACTCGGGGTGCATGGACAAGGTGACGTAGGTGTAGGGACGGTGCTCTCTCATGCCGCCATCCCGTGACCGTCGGGCAGGCCGTAGAAGCTGCGCTCCATGGAGCGGGCGAAGCGGTGGGCCTCGCGGGCGAGCTGGCGCGCGAACTCCAGGTCCTTTTCCGTCACGGGTCCGCTGGTGGTGACCAGGACGGAGGTGGCGCCGAAGTCGAGCGCCAGGACGGGCTCGCGGCGGGTGAACGGGTGGTTCATGGTGCGGGCGGCGTGTCCGGTGGTCAGTCGGATCACGCTGTTGCGAGGGGTACGGCGTCGGGTCATCAGGCGGCGTCCTTTCCGGCCTTGCTCGTGGGGGCGGTCTGGGTGGTCGGGCGTGGAGCGTGCATCTCGCGGACCTTGATCGAGTACGCGAGTCGGCCGTTGCCGTTGACGTACGGGGTGATGGAGATCCCGTCGAACTCGACGGGGGTGAAGGGCAGGCCCGGCATGGGCGACGGTGGCACCGGCTGTACCGGCGCGAGGATCTTGACAGCGACCGTCTTCTGCGCGGGCTTGAGGGTCGGGTCACCGTCCATGACCGCGACCTGCCAGACCAGCTCTCCGGTCTGCTTGTCGCGGGACTGCACGAACCGGCCGTTGGACGAGGCGTCGAAGTCCTTGACGGGCTCGACCTCGCCGACGATGTAGCAGCCGTGCGGGAAGACCATGGCGAAGGTGACGGGGATGGGGCCTTGCAGAGCCATAACTCCTCCTCTTCTTGGCTGTCAGGCACTCGACCTGTCAAGTAGTTAGACGGTAACTCTGCGTAGCTTGCTAGGTCAAGTGCCTAAGTAGGTTGGTCGCCAACTAAGGAAGCTGGTAGAACGCGGCAAGCGAGATGATCGTGAGAGGAGTGCCGATGTACGTGAGGTTCCAGAGCCCCACGCCAAACGGAAGAGGGACGTACCCTGGCGTGTTCGGCCTCGTCAACAGCCTGGCCATGCAAGGGCGACTGTCGGAGGAAGAGGAACGGTTCAGGCGCGAGAACAACGCCTGGTACGAAGCGAACTTCACCAATCCCGCAGACGTGGACCCCACGGTCTACGATCGGCAGCTCAACCCTGGAGCCGCGGCTTGGTTCAAGCCGTCAGCTCGTCATCTCATGGAGAGGGTGCCGGGCTATCTGGCGATCCTCGCCGCTCATAGGGTGGAGTGCGTGCGCCTCGAAGTGGCCGACCCTGGCAAGGTGATCTACGAAGATGATGATCAGATCGTCGTAGTTCCCTACGAGATCGGGTAGGCGTCTTCCAGCTCGTGACGATCCGCAGGAAGCAGAACTTCCACCACGGCCAACGGCCGCCCAGACGCCTCGCGAACCGCGCCGAACACGGCCAAGAGGGGAGCATTCTTGGGCATGGCCAGTTGCTTTGCCTCGTCGGAGGTGGGCATGCGGGCGGTGATCTGCTCCAGGATGTGATCGAAACGCACGCCCTTGCGAGCCTGGAGATGCTCGCGCAACCCTTGCTTCAGCGCCTCGCCACTGGTCAGATCGGTCCCTTCGGAGACCTCCAGCGGCACCCACAGCGACACCAGGTCGGTCGGCTCACCCTCACGCGCGATCAAGCGCCGACGCACGAAAGCCCGGCTTTTGGGCTCCAAGCCCAGCAGCGCGCCCACTCGGTTCGGTACGGCTCGCGCCCCCACTTCGATGACCTCACCCGCGAAGTCGGCCTCCGGCCTGGTCAAATAAGCCTGTCCAGGTCGATTCCCTTCGCGCGATGCCAGCGCGGGCCGACCACGGACGAAACGTCCCTTGCCTTGCTGAGACTCGATCCAACCCTGCTCACGCAACACCCGCAGAGCGGCGACAACAGTGGGACGGGAGACGCCAAACTCTTGGATGAGCTGGTTCTCGCTCGGCAGCAGGGCGCCCGGCGGGTAGTCCCCTGACTCGATACGCCGCTGAAGAGTGTGCACAAGCTGTGCATACTTCGGTGGCACGGACTCTAGTGACATCATGACCGTCCAGCACCCGACAAGTTGTTTTACTAAGTTTGAGCGTAACCGGATCGCCACTGTGTGTCCACGCGGATTGAAGAAGCGACGGCCATACGAACGAACTCGGCAGGTAGACCAGCGCACGGCCCCGGGGGATGGCGACGTGGGATTTCGCTGAAGCTGCCTGCCGAGAGAGGAGGCACGACGAGGCGGGTGGGATGAGCGCCCGTTCCCCTCCGACCGGGAGCGACCCACCTCGCCGTGCCCGTCATCACCTGGCGATGTACTCAGCCAGGACGCTTGCCGCACCCTCCGGATCGTTCGTCGGGTGACGCCTTTCGGCGTTCTGCCACGAGTAGTAGGCCCCGCCGTACCCGACGAATACCCACACCGGCAGGCCAGGCCTAGCGGGATGCACCATGAGCGCGCTGTTGTTGTCCCGCAGTTCGGCGTGGACACCGAGGTTCGTGAGCTGGTCACGCAGTCGGACGAGCATGTTGCCCTCGTCTTGGTCCTGCGCGAAGCTGGCCATCGCCGCCAGCATGATCGAATTCACCTTTCGCTCCCTTCGGCCCGGCCGCTTCCGAGGCAGTCGAGACACTCCCGCTCCCCACTTGTGGACGGCTCTCCGTCGCTGTCGTCGATGAGGAGCGCACGGCGTGAGTCACGCAGCTTGATCCCGCGTCCCCGGCATGCGGGGCAGGGCGCACCATCGCACTTCTCATCAGGCCGGATCACCGTCGCCATCTCCTCGTTCATCCGGCGTTCCCTGTGGCGGGAGGCCGCGTGACGTACCGTGGTTGATTGATGACAAGTCCACCGGCAACCGCATCTGAGCAGGACCCCTGAACGGCCCCCTTGTTTCCCCTTTCGAGCCCCCAGCCGGGAGGAAGAACCGCAGATGCCCGACTACATCCCGAACGTGCGACTTCGTGCCTGGCGCAACGAGAACAGGCTCACACGCGCCGACATGGCCGACCGCATCAACGCCACACCGGTAGGCATCGCCGAACGCCTCACGTGTGACGAGGAACGGGTCCGACGCTGGGAGGCCGGCGAAGTCCGTTGGCCACGCACGCCGTACCGGTTGGCACTCACGCAGTTGACCGGCATGGAACCCGAAGCGCTGGGGTTCTCACCGAACAGGCAGACAGCCAGTCGCCTTATCGAGGCGCAAGTGATCCCGATGCATGCCCTGAAAGCCGAGGCTGAATTGTATGGGACGATGGAGCTCGCCCAGCAGCTCCAGGCGTCCGACGTCGGAACGGGAACGCTGGAAGCACTCGCCGAGGCCGTCGACCTCTTGTGCCGCGCCTATCCAGTGGTCCCCGCTGGCACACTGCGCGACCGCACACAAAAACGTCTCGCCCAGATCAACCACCTACTCGCCGGGCGCCTCACCCTCGACCAGCACCGCGAGCTGCTCGTCATCACTGGCTGGCTCACCGCGCTGTTGGGATGCGTCCACTACGACCTAGGGGAGAGGGAGGAGGCCGAGACCGCCCGACGGACCGCCTTCGAAATGGGCCGCCAAGTAGGGCACGGGGAACTAATGGGATGGGCGCACGAGATGTCAGCCTGGTTCGCCCTCGTCGAGGGCCGATACGAGGACGTCGTGACGGCCGCCCGCATGGGCCAGTCCGTAGCCGGCACTAGCAGCGCCATGGTCCAACTCACCCTGCAAGAGGCGCGCGGCCTGGCCCGCATCGGCGACCGCCGCGAGGCCGACCGCGCTCTAACCCGCGGTGCCGACGTGCTCGGCAGCCTTCCAATCCCAGAACACCCAGACCACCACTTTGTGTTTGACCACTCCAAGTGGGTGTTCTACGCCGCCACCTGCTACACCTGGCTCGCCGACGACGACCGCGCCGAAGAACACGCCCGCGAAACCATCCAGATGCACACCCGCGCGGACGGTACGTCCAACGCGCCCATGCGCGTTGCCGACGCACACATAGATCTCGGCATCGTTCACGCCCGGCGCGGCGACCTCGACGCAGCCGTAGACCACGGTATGGCTGCTTTCGACATCGAACGTAGATCCCTCACCGATCTGGTCAACCGCGCTGGCGACCTCAACCGCGTACTACAGCACCATTACCGCCGAGAAGCGCTCGCCGTGGAATTCCACGAACGGTTCTTGACTGCGCGGCGAGCTCTTGCGAATCGTCGCCCAGACCTGCTCGACTAGCTTCATGAGGCCGCCTACGTCGACACACATGCAGGTAGGTCAGCATCGCATCGGTCAGCCCCGCCACCGAGGACACCATGCGCGGCGCTTCGCTAGGGGCCGAGCCCCGGGAGGGCCGAGCGTATGGCCGCACTCGTCACCATAACCATCCACGGACGCAGTAAATCGCTACGCCACTCCCGAAACAGTAGCCCTTCCCTGTATCTTCATTCTGTGATACCGACCGATGCATTCGCACCCTACAGCAGCTACAACGACGAGTTGCTGACGATCCTGCAAGAGACCGAGACGCGTCTGGACTCAACAGCCGTGGCGGCGCATCTGGACGGCATGGCGTACCAGCGTTTGCGTCGGGGGGTATCTGTTCAAGCCCGGAGAGCGAACAGTACTTTCTTCACCGGTACTCAACTTCGAACTAAGCTTCTATCTCCCTATTCGGCTCTACTTAAGCGCGGAATATCAGTTATGGACCCCGCATGCGGCGCAGGAGACCTACTGATCGGCGCGATCTCCCTTCTGCCAAAAACGTGGACCAGCAGCCAAATTATTGATTATGTCGATAGAAGTGTGTTCGGTATAGATAAGATCGGCATTCTAGCCGAGGTTGCCCGCAATCGACTTAAGCTGGCACTCAAAGCCAGAGCGGGAATCGATAGCATGCAAAATATTCCGGAGCTAAAAAATATCCGCCAAGGAGACGGGCTAGAAAAAAATGCAAACTATTCGGGCATACGCTTGATACTTTTGAATCCACCCTTTGCGCGCGTGTCTTTGCCTGAGCCGCAGAGCTGGGGCGAAGGGCTAGCGTCACAGGCAGCTCCATTCACGCTTGAGGTTCTCCGGAGATCTGATTCGGGCACACGAATAGCCACTGTTCTCCCTGATGTTCTACGGTCGGGGAGCCGCTATGCGCGCTGGAGGGCGGAGGTGGAACAGGTAGCGAAGATAATAAGACTAGAGCCAGTCGGACTCTTTGACCCATGGACGGACGTTGACGTCTTCATAGCACATTTTCAGAGGAAGACTAACCACATCACACGTCACGCCGAGAAGCATACCTGGTACGAAAGACAGCAGTCGACAGATACGCGTCGTCGACTAGGCGATGTAGCCGACATTTCTATCGGCGACGTTGTGCCGCATAGGCATGCAGTCGAAGGTCCTCTAGTCCCATATTTGACTGTCCAGGACGTGCCCGTCGGCGCGACGGTGACGGAGGCCCCGAAGCGTCATTTCAATGGGAGACTCCACAAGGCTCCCTTTCTAGTCCTCCGCCGCACATCAGCACCTACCCGTACGCCGGGAAAGCGCCTGTCAGTTTCGATCATCGATGCATCGCTGGGTGAAGTGGCTGTAGAGAATCATCTCGTCATCGTCAAGCCGAAGGATCTTAGGCAGCTCTCGTGCGCGCGCCTCAAGCGCCTGCTTGAGGCGTCCGATGTAACCTCCTGGCTTGATGAACGTATCCGCACTCGTCACCTAACCAAGACAGCGCTACTAGACCTGCCGCTCGCTCTATGCGATGATCCGAGCATCTACGTCCCTATGAATCGACTAGAAGATATGCCGTGAACCTTAGGGAACGCCAGATCGAAGTGGAATATCATGCCTGAGAAATCTAGCCTGGCGAGAATGCGTTTCGCGCCGGAGATTCTACGACGTCTGGGCGAGGAACTCGTGCCGCATCCAGACCTTGGCATCATCGAGCTCGTACGCAACTCATATGATGCTGATGCAACGAAGTGTGTCATTGAGCTGATAAACGTTGAGACTCCGGGTGGAACGATTAAAGTAAGCGACGTTGGCGACGGAATGACGCCACGCGAGATACATGATGGGTTCCTCCTGCTAGGACGCTCAGGCAAGGTGGATAGCGAGTACACCCCAGGGGGGCGGCGAAAAGTCGGCGAAAAGGGCCTAGGGCGACTAGCTGCACTACGGTTGGGCCGGCAGGTCGAACTACGAACTCGGCCACGTTCTGAACCTGGCGTAGAGTACCAACTGGTCATCAACTGGGATCTGTTCGAGTCGGCCGTAGCGGTCGAGGACATAGATCTGACCATTATCAGAGCGGGGACGACAGAGCCGCCGGGGACCACAATTGAGATTTCTAACGTAGCTACAGAATTCACAAACAACGACGTAGAGAGACTCGCACGCTCGCTGGTGATGCTAACAGGCCCATTCCCAAATTCAAATACGGGATTCAAGGCCGAACTTAGATCGCCTGAATTCTCTGCGATGGAAAAACTTGTAGGCCACGGGTTCTTTGAGATCTGCGACTTCGTTCTCAGGGCCCGCCTCAACGTGGATGGCGCTATAGTGGCGTCACTCGTAGACCGCCACGGCAAGGTGCTGGCGGAGGCAGAAACAGACAAGGTGATACGCCATAGCCCTGACTATAGGGCGGGGGCTACACCACAGTTTATGTCACCACCCGCTGCTCAACTCGAACTGTGGATGTTCAATTTGAACACAGTCTCTTATGGTCCAGATGGGCATCGAATCCCGGGCCTGCAGAAGACTGTGAGTAACTGGCTCAAACAATTCGGAGGACTCCACCTCTATCATAGAGGACTTCGTGTTCATCCCTACGGAGATCCAGGAAATGACTGGGTCGCTATGAACGCACTCCGGACATCAAATCCAGAACTACGGCCTGCAACAAACACCTCTGTCGGAAGAGTAATCCTCGGAGATGGAGAGAACCGCCTAGTCCCCAAAACCGATCGAAGTGGCTATGTAGAGAATCTATCGTTTCGTGAGCTTCGTGAGTTCATTCGAGCAGTTCTAGAGTGGGCGGCTACTACACGAATTCAATGGCGCGATAGGGACAACGCAGCCAAGAAGAAGACCGTAAAGACCAAAATTAAAGAGGCGCAAGACGCAGTTGACCGCGCCCTCCAAAGTGCGCCCAGAGAAACACGGCAAATCGTCCGCAAGGCGGTACAACAGGAGCGTGAGGCGTTCCAAGAGCGCATTGCAGTGATAGAGAACGACCTAGCTCTTTATAGGACCCTCGCAACAGTAGGAACGACTACTGCGGTGTTCGCACACGAAACTCTCCGCCCCGTCGACTCAATCGAGCAGATGATTAAGACTATCAAACGACGAGGCCAGCATACTCTTGCTGATGATTATGAGAGGATCCTTGGCAAGCCTGTTTCCCTGATCGAAAAGGCCGTTGGCTCACTTAGGACCTTCGCTGAACTTCCACTTAAGCTATTGAAGAATCGCAAACGTCGACCTGGCGTTGTGGAGATTCAGCCAGTGATCAGCGAGCTTCTACAGACGTTCAAGCCGTATTTGGATGATGCGCAGGTCGAAGTACGACTCGAAATGCCAACCGACGCAGCAAAGATAAATGCTACCGTTGCGTCAGTGGAAGCAGTTGTGGCGAACATCTTGGCTAACGCAGTGGCTGAATTCACAACGACCGCATCTCCTCCTCTTGCGCAGCCAGGAGGACCGGCCAGTCCAATGGATGATTTGGCGAAAGTTCTCATCATCAGGTGTGATCTCAGCCCGGAGACTGTTCATCTTTCCTTCATTGATAACGGGACTGGTATACGTGGGCTAACAACAGAGGAGGTCTGGCTGCCAGGATTTAGTACCAGAGAGGGTGGTACGGGGCTAGGGCTAACAATCGTTCGCGATGTAGTCGCTGACTTGCGAGGAAAAGTTGTCGCAGTAGCGACCGGTGAGCTGGGAGGGGCAGAGTTTCATCTGACGATTCCACGAGTGCGCTCACTCAGCCAGTCCTAGAGATCAAAGGCTGATCGAATGGGGAGGAGCCATGACAGCGACGCTCGAAGCACCACTTCGACCAGGTGACAAGGTAGCCATAGTTGACGACTCTTTGGACGATGCGGAGCGCACTTCTGAAATAGTTTTCGACTGTGATTTTGAGCCGGTTATTATTTCTCCAATTCAGCCCAGTGTAGATGCACTGCTGGACATAGTGGCCGCAGAAGCAAAAGGGCTTGTATGTGACCACAGACTCTCGCGTATCGTAAGAGTTCCTTTCGACGGTGCCCAGGTTGTTGCGAAGTCAAACGCTCGTCGGATTCCAGCTGTCCTGATCTCAAGTTATATAGATTTGGACGAATCTTCGTCGATACGTCGCTATCGTGCACAGATTCCGCGGCTGCTCAGCAAACGTTTTGAACCGGACGAATTGTCCGAGGCGCTAGTTGCCGCTCAGAAAGAGCAAATAGAAGGCCCGGCCTCAGATAGGGTTCCTTATCGTACCGTGGTAAGGGTGTGCGGCCTTCGAAAAGTGGGTGTCGAGGCGATTGCTGAAGTAGTTATTGCGGCTTGGAGGCCAGTTGAAACAGTTGAGTTGGCTGCCAACCTAATCACTGACTGCGTGGATCTACCCCTGCAAGATCTTGTAGGCAAGCGCTTCATGGCCAATGTCAATATCTATGCCAAAAGTCATGAGGATTTGTATTTCACGGACTTTGCGCTTGCGGTGCCTCCCGTGATGAAGTGGCTTGAAGCTGTCGAACCAAGTGACTGATAGTGAAAATCGAATTGAGATTCCGATGAGTGTACCGATGCCCCCTCTCGAGATAGCAATCTTGGATGTAGGGCATGGCAACTGCTCTATCGTTTACGATGGGCAGGCGCACATGATAGTCGACGTTGCTCAGGAGTTGACGGCCTTAGCGGACCTTCAACAGATGCAATGTACGGATATAGGAAATCTCGTCCTGTCTCATGCGGACGCTGACCATATCCGTGGTGCAGCAGCGCTCTTGGCGCACCCCGACATCCGCGTTGGAAATCTATGGGTCAATCCAGATCCAACGAAGATTAGCGAGCTCTTCCTCGACCTGATGTATGCTGCACAGGATTACCACTCCGAGGGTCGGCTGGGCGTCTTTACCAACCTCAATGTTGGTGCTAACCCTTCCTTATCGGCGGGTCGCGTAGGCGTGGAGATCGTGCACCCTGGTATTGCCTACGCTATTAGTGGGCAATCTAATGCAAAAAGGCCTCAAGGCTCTATCTCGTCAAATGGTATGTCGGCTGTTCTGCGAGTAAGTCTCGATGGTGAGCGTGCTGTATTGTTGCCTGGAGATCTCGATGACAAAGGACTAACGGCTATACTTGATAGTGGCCGAGATATCTCTGCGCCCGTTTTGGTGTTTCCGCATCATGGTGGGAGATCGGGCGCATCTGATGAAGCGGAATTTGCGCGTAGACTCTGTATGGCTGTTAGGCCTCGGCTAGTGATATTTAGCCATGGACGTAACGTCTTTCGGAACCCTAGGGTCGATATTGTCGCTGGAATTGCATCGTCTGGTGTTGAAGTCCAGTTGGTGTGTACCCAGCTCAGTAAGGCGTGTCATGCACTGGAGGAGCGACTGATCCCCGGCCATCTACTCAATCGTCCGGCTAAGGGGAAGCCGAGCGGTTCGTGCTGTGCTGGATCGATTGTCATCCGTTTAATCGATGGCGAGATCGTCTGGGAGCCATCCATAGATGGTCATTCTAAGTTCGTCGATCTTATTGAATCGCCCTTGTGTAGGAGGATGATGTCTGAGAAGTGATTCTCTCCTTATCGCGTTCTTCGAAGAGATTTCCTTGGGCAACGAGACATAGCTAGCGCACTGCCGAATAGCTCTGTTAGGTATCAAGGGCGGCGCTCCGCGCCGCCGCGCGGCCCTGCGCTCGGCCGCACGCTGCGCGTGCGGCCTGGGGGCCGTTCTCGCGCGCGCCCGTGCTCGGGCCGCGCAAGCAGCACGCCATGATCTAATATCAGCCAATGCTCGTGGTCCTCGTGAACGGCCTGCCCGGAGCAGGCAAAACCACCCTGGCCAAGCCACTCGCCCACGAACTTGGTCTCCCCCTGTTCAGCAAGGACCGCATCAAGGAAACGCTGGCAGACCAGATCGGCGTGACTCCACCCGTAGGACTCACCGGCCGCCAGTGGAGCCAGCAACTCGGCTCCGCCGCAGGTGAGACCCTCTGGGCCCTACTTGCCGACAGCCGTCAGGGCGCGGTACTGGAGAGCTTCTGGCCGGCCAGCCTGCGACCAGTGGTGGTAGGCGGACTCCACCGTGCAGGAGTACAGGCAGCACACGAAGTAAGGTGCACAGTCCCCCTTGCCATCGCACGTCGGCGCTACGAAGAACGCGAAGCAAGCAGACACCCGATCCATCAGGGGATCCTCGTCAGCGATCAGCACTGGGAACAGCGGATGCTCGAAGCCGAGCCGCTCAATCTCAACCACACCTACCACGTGGACACAACCCAGCCCGTGGATGTCAGAGGACTAGCGACAGAGATCCGCAGACACAACACGGGCGTCTCCGGCGGGGGCGCTCCAGCTCCGGGATGATCGCCACACGTTACGCCGGGCTCGTAAGTGGCTGAGGTGGAAGCCTGATCATCCCGTCCACCATCGACCCGGGACAAGCCGAGCAGACCAGGGCCACGGGGTCAAGGTCGTTCGTCCAGCGGGGCGCTCCACCTTGACCCCGTGGCCCTGGCCCGCTTCCCCTTCGGGCGGGTCGACAGCAGACGGGATGATCAGGCGGACGGCGTATGCGCGTTGTGCTCCCACTCGACCTCGTCGTATTCGTCGATCCACACTTCGGCGCCGACCTCCCCCAGGAGTTTGATCACGGGGGCGTCCAACATGAAGCACAGAGCACCAACTCCTGGCCCGAGCGGTCGCGTCCGAGATGCGGTGTAAATAGATCACGAGCGTAGGTTCCGTGTTGAACCGCCAAGTTCTGCACGAAGAAAGGCCCCACGCTCGTGACCCGTCGAGTATCGCCTACCCAGGCCATCCGTGCCGAGATCGACGCCCTGTTCGCCGACGGCCGTGACCTGGTCGAGGTCATCGAGGACGTCGCCCGGCTCGGTGCCCGTCTGATCATCCAGACCGCCGTTGAAGCCGAGGTGGACGCGTTCCTCGGCCGGGCCCGCTACCAGCGCACTGCCACCGTCACCGCAACCGTCACCGCAACCGGCGGCGACGAGGAGGCCCCGGTGCGGCCGGGCTACCGCAACGGCCACTGCCCGACCACCGTCAAGACCACCAGCGGCCCGATCACCATCGCCCGGCCCAAGCTGCGCGGCACCACCGAGAAGTTCGCCTCCCGCCTGTTCGGCACCGGGGTCACCCGCACCCACGCCCTGGAAACGCTCGTGATCGCCTCGTTCGTGCGTGGCCTGTCCGTCCGTGACGTCGAGGGCGCACTGGCCGACGCGCTCGGCCCCGAGGCCGCCCTGAGCAAGTCCACGGTCTCGACCATCTGCCAGGCCATCGTGGCCGAGTACGACGCCTGGTGCCGCCGCGACCTGACGCACGTCGAGCTGGACTACCTGTTCCTGGACGCCTCGCACTTCAAGATGCACGATGGCAGCCGGGCCGAGCCGATCCTGGCCGTCTGGGGCATCACCACCGCCGGCAAGCCCGTCTTCGTCGGCCTGGCCGCCGCCGCGGCCGAGTCCACCGACGCCTGGCACGACTTCCTGTCCGACCTCGTCGCCCGCGGTCTGCGCCCGCCGCTGCTCATCATCTCCGACGGCGCGCCCGGCCTGATCAGCGCCGCCGAGCAGGTCTTCCCCACCTCACTGCGCCAGAGGTGTCTCGTTCACCGCGCCAGAAACGTGCTCGCGAAGGTCAGCGCCGGCGACCAGGCCGAGGTGAAGGCCGCCTACTGGCAGATCTTCGACCTCAGCGAGCTGGGCGATGACATCACGGTCGGCCAGGGGTTGGTTGACCTCGTCCAGTGGCGCATCGACGCCTTCGCCGATACCTGGTCAGGCCGCTACCCGGCGGCGGTCAAGTGCCTGCTCACCGACCGCCAAAGCCTGACCACCTACCTGCGCTTCCCGCTCGAGCACCACAAGCGCATCCGGCATTCCAACTTCATCGAGCGCACCTTCGGCGAGACCCGCCGCCGCGTCAAGGTCATCGGCCGCTTCCCCGGCGAAACCTCCTGCGTGTCGCTGGTCTGGGCGGTGCTGGATCGCGCCGCCCGCGGCTGGCGCGGCTTCACCCTGACCAGCAAGGGCCTGCGCATCCTGCACGACCTCCGCCGGGCGCTGCTCCACCCGCCGACTCAGCTCCGCCCGACCGACGACCCGGCCTTGGAACTCGCTACCGAGGCCGCCTAAGATCCACTCACGGCACCTACCTCGTCGAGCTATTTACACCGCTCCGAAGACGCCACCGGCCCGAGCAGGTCACGCGTAAGGTGCAGTTCGATCGTTGCCCCCTGACTGGCCAGTGAGCCGAGCTTGTCCGCAAGCCCAAGAAGAGGATCAGTTACTGCCCTGATGAGTTCCTCGAGTGAGGCCTCGTTGCCGTGAGCAGATGCTTCGAGTTCCCAATCGCCAGTATGGGTGACTGCTGAAGGCCGCACCCCTAATGCCTCAGAGATCTCGATGGGACTGTGCACATCGCTCATGATCCGCAATGTTGCGCTGTGTTCGACTCTCACGGCGCACAGGCTAGGACTCTGTGCTCAGGTCATGCCAGGTCGAAAGTTGGTCGTCGGGCCATTGGCGGGCCATTAACCAAGGTGACGAGCGGTCAACCACGGTCACTCACGACCTCACCGACTCCCCCTGCGACCAGCAATCCCCTGCTACAGGGATCGCGATCGATGCAGTTCCCAAGTTGACGGCGGGGTTCGATTCCCTCACCCGGGCCGCTCCCCTCGGGGCCGGGGCGTTCAATTCTTCTCGCCATCGGTGCGAGGGCCGAGCAGGCCGCATGCTCCCTCGATGTCCCCAGACGAGATCAGATCGCGAATCGCGGCCGCCATACCCTCGAACCCCGCTTCTTGAACGATGATCAAGTCCGAGCACCAGAAGTACCTGCCACCGAGACACTCACCGGTGCGCGCATTCTTGTCCATGTTGCGCTGGACGACATCCAGGGTCATGAAGGTCGCATATCGGCGTGAGCCGTCGCGGAAAGTGATCGTCGCGTCCGCCTCATCGGCGGTGTCCGGCTCGTATCCCTCCCATGCCGGGATCGTCATCTCGAACTCCGGATCCGTGATGCGATAGAAGGTCCCGTCGAAAGTGATCATCTGTTGTCCCTTCTGTAGCCGACGGCTGCCTCGGCGACGATGGTGGCCACTTGGGCACGTGCTGATCACAAGGTTCATGCAGGGGTCAGCAGCCACCGGGCGAAACAGCTCTCTTCGTCTAGCTGGGTGTACCAGCGCACCTTGAACGCCAACGATGTGTACATCGTCGTTATCAAAAGGCCTGGATCGCTGTCGTGCGATGGTCGTCCGTGCACCGACGGCACCGGTCCTGGTCGGGCAGGCACCAAGGGTTGCGAGTGTGGTCCGGTGCCGTCGCACGCGGCGCTGAACAAGGCGATCTCGCCACTGTGCACGATGAACGGGGCACCGTCTTCATCATCGGTGTCCGGGTAGCGGAGGGCCTCGGTCAGCACACGTGGGTAGTCGGGACCGGATGCCTGCACGACGGCGATGCCGCCGTCTTCTCCTTGAAAGACCTCCATCCAGCTGTCATCGCGGACGACTCCGTCCGCGCCGACGAGGGCTGCCCAGCCGGCTCCGACCGGGATGCTGGTGTCCTCCGGGCCAAGATCCACAATGTCGTCGTATTGGCTGTCGCTGAACCCACGCCACGCGCCGCGCAGTGAAGCGTCGACAGCGAGGAACGGATCGCCGTTCGTCCAGAGTCGGCCAGCATGCACCCACGGTCCTCGCACTGGTCCATTGTGGATGAAAGCTCGGCGAAAGCTGCACGCAGATAACGCGGAGGGGCCGAGGGCTCGTGCAATATGCGTGCAATGATCTTGCTGGCTGTGGCGTCCGAACAACATAGCACCGCAGGTCAGGGGCATTGCACGGACAGGAACGGTCACGCGCTGTAAAACTGTCGGCATCAAACAGGCGTGTAGTTGCGTACAAACGCACCACGACGATCAACCTCCTGCGGTTGACCGCCATACGTACCCGAGGCGATCGCCGAGCCAGGGCTACGCACCTCAGCCCGGCTCACCGCATCTATGAGGATCCCACCAATCCACAGCCGCGAATGTGTAGTCTCTCGGCGACAAACGAAGCGCTGGTTCATGGGGCGATTCACTTATGTGGTGTCGTCGAGTCAAGCGAAGGGGAGACCCTCTGGGCGGAGCGCTTGAGCCAGTACGCCGGACGCGTTCTCTTTGCCCAGCGAAGAAGGCGCGCGTCGTATGCCTCACGTTGTTGTAGTGCATCGATGATCTCCGCAGCGCCATCGACGGGTCGAAACTCGTTGCGCCCCCTCACCCCGACCACTGCAGCTCGTGTCAGGATCGGGTGTCGCAGCCCCAAGGCCGCGATGACCTGAATTGCCGCGTCCATATCTGCCGTGCCAACCCCATACGTGCGCAGAGTCGCGTCTAAAGCCAGATCTACGCGTCTAACCGCTTCGGGTCCTTCTTCTCCACGAGCCACCTTGGCTAATGTCTCTTGAACCTGCTGTGCGAAGGCTCCGCCGTCCTGCAAAATTCCTTGGGCTGTGGACTCGCTAAGTACGGTCTCCCCTCGACCGTGAGCCCGTGACATCAAAGCCGCGAACGAAGCTGCAATGCGAGTGTCCATCTCAACCTGCGCGAGCTGAGCCAAGCGCTTCTCCTCTCGAACTTTGCTTACATACTGGACACACGCTGTGACGAAGGCGCCCAGGGCGGCGATGATTGCAACCGTGATGGCTGTATTCATGCTGGAACGCTACACAAAGCGTGGGTCTGCCCGACGCAGGTCGTCGGGATCGACGGTTGGGCGACGGCTTCCTGGGCTGGAGCATGATTAACAAGATCCGGGGCATGCGCGGGATGGCTGCCTCGAATGTCTGATGCGGAGGGCCCAATGTCGCAGGTCACGGACGCGCGGGAGCCATAAACCGAAACACCCTGTAAAGCCGTAGGCGGATCGGATGGTGGCGAACCGAGCAGCTACCAAGATCTTGCTAACGTCGGGCAGTCTCCTCAGTACCGCGGGCAGGAGCGGTAGCAGAGGGCCGGATGGCGATGGTGCTGACGGTGCCACGTCCCCACACAGTGGTTTCGATGACCGTCTGGCCGTCAAGGGACACCATGCGGAACTCCGGAACGAAACGCGGCGTGAACGTCCCGGCGATCCAGCTGCGCAGTTGCTCCACCCCGCTTGCAGCAAGGTCCCATTCGTCAAGAAGACGCACCTGGACCCATTCGTAGTGGTCCTCCCACTCGTCCTCTTCGTCTGCGTAGTTGACTAGCAGCAGAAATTCGCGATCTTCGTTGAAGAGGCCGAACTCCGACGCCATCCGGAACCAACTCGCGTTGACCTTGACGGGCATGTCCGGGTCGTCGACATCGGGAATCTCGTCCGGCCGAGAGTCGAATCGGCCATCCTCGGGTCGAGCGCTTGCCGGGTAACGTCCCGGTGGCAATTGAGGTTGCCGGACCTCTCCTTCCGCTCGCCGGATGAAGAGCAGAGCCGCAGGACAAGAGACACGTCCACCACGAGACCGGACTGTGAAGGACGAACATCGCCGTATCTCTACCCGGGACAAGCGGTCAGCAGCGGTCAATCACGGTCACTCGCGGACCGTCCTCTGTGCAGGTCGAGGCTATTGCGCCTGAAGGTCAGACCGTTTGCAAGCGGGATGTCAATTCCAATCGGGATTACGCTCCAGCAGTTCCGCGCCGTCTCTCGCTGAACATCCCCATGTCCCGGAAGTTCGCCACGAACAGATTGATGTCGGGCAGGTCCTCGATCTCCTCCCGCACGAGGTAGTTGGCGGCCATGGCCCGAATGGATTCATCCGGCGCAGGCTGTAGCCCGAGATTCGCGCACACCTCCTCATAGTCCTGCCGCGACATCCCACGCGGGAACCGCCGCTCGAACTCCCAGCGCAGGTCCTTGCGTTCCTGCCGAAGTTGAGCCATGATCCCCCACCCCCGATCATGGGCAAGCCGCAGGGAGACTGTCTCCATGAAGGTGTGATCAGGCGGGCCGGCACGGCGATCCTTGATCTCCCGGCTGAAGCACTCCTCGTCATTCAACGGGATCAACTCCAGCTCAGCACAGGCCCGCTCGTACTCCTCTCGAGTGAACTGACCCCGCACCAGAGGCAATCCGCGCCCGTTCCAGCACCGACCAGACTCTTTGCCAGAACGGATCGTCCGGATTATAGGGACCCACAGGCGGAGGAATGAGCTATCGTCAAGACCTGTGGATCAAGATCTTTTAGGCGGCTATCGACTGGCCCTCGACAGCCGATGATCCCTCGGGCCGCTCGACGAGCTTGCCCTTGACGAAGGTGGCCCCAGCGCGGACCAGGGCGACGAGATGGGGCGCGTTGACCGCACGCCAGCGCTTCTGCGCCGACTCGATCAGCTTGAAGGCCATCGCCAGCCCGGCCGCGCGGGAGCCCGGCCCCTTGGTGACCTTGGTGCGGTGCCGGACGGTGGCGAAGGTGCTCTCGATCGGGTTGGTCGTGCGCAGATGCACCCAATGCTCCGCGGGATAGTCGTAGTAGGGCGAGCAGTTCGTCGAGGTCATCGACCACCTTGGCGACAGCCTTGGGATACTTGGCGCCGTAGGCAGCCTGGAAGTCCTTGACCGCGGTCAGGGCGTGTTCTTTGTCCTCGGCGTTCCAGATCTCCGCCAGCGCCTTCTTCGCGCCAGGGTGGGCCGACTTCGGAAGCGCCCCGAGCACATTAGCAATCTTGTGAAACCAGCATCTCTGGGCTCTGGTCAGCGGGAACACCTCACCCAACGCGGCCCAGAAGCCGAGCGCGCCGTCCCCGATGGCCAGCACCGGAGCCCGCATCCCGCGCCGCTTGGCATCGCGGAACCTGTCAATTTGATCAAGGCAGTTGAGCTGTGCTAATTCTGTATCGTCTTCTCTGTGGCGTCCTTCGGTTCGTTGGTCTTGGGCTTGTTGATCCAGGCGGGGCCGGGCAGGTCCGGCGGGGTGGGCAGGCCGCCGCTGGCGAACCGTTCGGGGTGCGTGGCGTGGGCGGCGGCTAGGACGGCGGCGCGCCGGTCGCGGATGGCGGCGGCGCGGCCGTAGTGCACGTCGATGGGATGGTGGTAGCCGATCCCGGAATGGAAGTGATCCCGGTTGTACCAGGTGTAGAACTCCTGGCAGAAGACGCGGGCGTGCTCGATCGACCCGAACCGGCCTGGAAAGGCGGGACAGTACTTCAGCGTCTTGAAGCTCGCTTCGACGTGGGGGTTGTCGTTGGAGGTCCGGGGCCGGGAGTGGGACTTGGCCACGCCCAGGTCGATGAGGAGTTCGGCGAGGGTCTTGGAGGTCATCGAGCTGCCGCGATCGGCGTGCAGGGTGAGGGTGCCTTCGTCGATGCCGTGCTTGCGCGCGGTCTGGCTGATGAGACGTCTGGCCAGGTCAGCCGACTCGCGGGAGGCGACCATCCAGCCGACGACGTAGCGGCTGAACAGGTCGATGATCGTGTAGAGGCAGTACCAGACGCCCTTGTCCGGGCCGCGGAGTTTGGTGATGTCCCAGGCCCAGACCCGGTTGGGGGCGTCGGCGACCAGCTCGGGCACGACCCGGGGTGGATGGGTGGCCTGCCGGCGCCGGTCCTGGCCCACCTCGCCATGTTCACGCAGGATGCGATACATGGTCGACTCCGACGCCAGGTACACGCCTTCGTCGAGGAGGCTGTAGTAGGCCGTGGCCGGGGAGGCGTCGGCGAAGCGCTCGTTCAGCACCGCGCGGACCTGGTCACGCTCGGCCTGCGACAACGCGGCGGGGTGCGGCTTGCGCGGCCGGGCGGGCCGGAGCGACGCCGGGCTCTGGCGGTGGTGGCGATACCAGGTCGCTTGCGACACTCCGGCCGCCGTGCATGCGTTGCGCCGCCCCAGGAGCGGGACCAGTTCCTCGATCGCATCGGCCTGGGCGGCCTGGAAGGTCTCAGTCACTGCTCGCCCCGGCCCGGTGGCGTCTCGCTGCTGGTGGCGAGCTGATCCAGCAGCGCGAAGAGCTTTCCCTGCACCTCGATGACCTGGTGGGTCTGGCCGAGTTCGGCGCGCAGCCGTTCGACCTCTGCCTGCAGCTTCTCGATCTGCTTGTCGCGCGGGTCGGCCTTCGGCCGTCCGGCCGGGCGGGCCAGCGCCTGCTCCGCGCCGTGATCCCGCGCGGTGCGCCAGCTGGAGATCAGTGACGAGTACAGGCCCTCCCGGCGCAGCAACGCGCCCTTACCCGCTTTGTCGAGGCGGTCGTACTCCTCCAGGATCCGGGCCTTGTAGGCGGCGGAGTAGGAACGCGGACGCCCGCGTTCGCGCACCTGAGGGTCAGGGGCCTCCGGATCCGGCTTGCTTGCTCCCACGAAGGGATGTCTCCTTCCCCACCCTCAGCACAGAGTTTCATGCCTGTTTGCTACCTCTGTCTATTTTGGCAGGGAGGGTCGCGCATCGGCCCACGACTCGGTGGACTCGCGGTAGCCATCGGTCAGCGCGACGAGTTCCTTGCGGCCGTCGGCGCGCACGCCGATCATCACCAGCAGGCACAGCTTGTGTTCTTCGAGGCGGATGTTGACGTGGATGCCGTCGACCCACAGGTAGACGTAGTCCACGCCGGACAGGTCGCGTTCGGCGAAGGCGCGCTGCTCGGCCTTCCAGGTCTCGGTGAGGTTGGTGACGACCGACGCGGACAAGCCCGCCGAACTGCCGAGGAACTGGCCCAGCGCGGCGGTGAAGTCGCCCGAGGACAGGCCGTGCAGGTACAGCAGTGGCAGCACCTCGGTGACCTGAGGGGTCTTGCGGCACCAGGCGGGCAGGATCGCCGAGGAAAACCGCTTACGCTCGCCGGTGGCCTCGTCGATGCCCTTATCGTTGATCCGCGGCGCCTTGACCTCGATCGCGCCGACGCCGGTGAGCAGTTCGCGCGGCTGGTGGTGGCCGTTACGCACGACCAGGCGGCGGCCGGCCTCGTCGCGCTCGTCGGCGAAGGTGGCGATGTAGGCGTCCACCTCGGCTTGCAGTGCGGCGGCGAGCATCTTGCGGGCACCCTCACGCAGGATCTGGTCGATCAACGAGGAGGAATCCGTCGGGGCGCTGTCGCAGGCAGGCAGTTCGGGCACTACGGTGAGCACGGGTGTGCCTTCCCGACCGACGTTGGCGCGTCGGCCTTATCTCGAAACCATGATCAGATGATTCGGGAAGGTACACCCCTTCCCGTCAGATCCACAGGTTTCGATCATTGCTCGGAGGAATCTCCTGCAATGGCATACCCGGCACGCTAGTCAGCACCACACGCCACCGCAGCAAAACGGCGTTTCCGTTGTCGGCCCTACCTCGTCGCGACGCCAGCGGCATCGTTAGGTCGGCACCGGCCGCTTCGCTCCCATCGACCTGTCCCCCCACGATCCGTAACAATCACTGTGTGCGTCTCCTATTGAGGTCGGCCTTGGCAGGGTCCGCGGTGGCGTTCTTACTGCTGCTCCTCCTCCACTGGCCGACTCGTGATTCGGATTCCGAGCTCAAGCTGGCAATGGCGTTCGCGCTGGCGCCCTTCCCGCTCAGCATGCTCGCCGCGCTACTGGCCCGCCTGCCTGTATGGCCGGCCGTTGGGCTGGTGGCACCCTTCGCCATGCTGGCGGTCGCCTTCATCCAGCCGGAGTATGACTCCTGGGTGTCCGACGACAAGCTCGCGCTCTACCTCTTCATAGGGGTCCCTGCGGTGACCGGCTTCATGCTCACGGCCCTGCTATGTGCTCTGCTCTTCGGGGAGACCGCAGGCTCACCAGGAGCCGATGCAGCGTAGGGGACACATGGCAGATCGGCCGTCATGTTCCGTCGTCTGCCTGTGCTGTCTTAGCGGTCTTCGAGAGGCTACCTGTGCGTGCACAAGCAGACTGGAGCCGAACGAGTGATCAACAGGATGGGCAGGTCCTGGATGATCCCTGACCGCGGGAAGAGGCGGGGCCAGCGTGGCGACCGCCGCAAGTTATACACATGATCGCCAGGCTATTCGCCCCATCAATCAGGAGACGAGGGTGCAACTCAGTGATCAGTAAGGAAGGTCTCCGCCTCGGTGTGCAGGCCGCGCGTCGGCTGGCGGAGCTGGACTGCTGCGAGATCGAGCGAGGGCTCTCCGAGGTCGAGTTCGCGCGGATTGAGCAGGAGTACGGGTTCGAGTTCGCCGACGATCATCGGGCTTTCCTGGCGGCAGGGCTGCCGGTGCGTCAGCCTTGGGAGGAAGGGCAGACGTGGGAGAACCCCTGGCCTGATTGGCGGAACGGTGATCCCGAGGCTCTGCGAGAGCACGTCGCCTGGCCGGTCGACTATCTCCTGTGGGATGTCCAGCACGGCCACTGGCGATCGAGTTGGGGCGAGCGGCCGAGCGATGTGTTGGAAGCCGTCGAAACGGCCCGGCTCCGGCTGGCGGACGTCCCCAGAATGGTCCCGCTCTATGCACACCGGTTCCTGCCGGCCGGCCGTGGAACCCACGGGCATCCCGTCCTGTCCATGCGGGGCTGGGACATCATCTACTACGGCACGGACCTGGCCGACTACATCACCCAGGAGTTCCAGGAGCCGCGCCCCGAACGTGACGAGGAATGGCAGCCGTACGCCACGGTCCCGTTCTGGCGGGACTATCTGTGAGTGCAGGCCGCCAGTACGTGGTAGGAAGATCCGGGATATGCGCGGGATGATGCCGCAGGCAGAAACCACGGCCAAGGCTGTAATGCCAGCTCAGCGACCTATCGGGGTCTGGATTACCGACCCGGCGTAAACCGTCGGCTCAGCCTACGCAAGTTCGAACCTTGCACCTGCCACACCGGCGGGAAGAGGCCCGTCACCAGCGGAGACGCGGTGACGGGCCTCTCGCGTTGTGCCTGGTTGTCCACGAGGTTCAAAGAGCGTCTACGGCTGATCGTTCCCAATGCGTTCCCAAAGGATCAAGCGCGCTGCAGAGCCCCAAGTTCCCCCCTGCCACATCAGCCGATCAGGCGCCGACCTGGTTGCAGGTCGCGCTGGACTTGGTCGTGGGGGCGATGATCTCGGTTCGATGGCGCCGCATTCACCACTGCGGCTGTGGTGTGAGCCGCGCGCAAGCAGGCGATCGTCGGAGTCGCGGCTCGCGGGGGGCCATCAGGACATCCGGCCGGTTCGACCTGGCCGGACACGCTGGGGCCTGGCCGGAGCAGAAGCGGTGCTGAAACTCCGCGCTCTGATCGCGAACGCTCATCTTGAGATGGTCGTGTCCGAGATCGGGCATCCCCGCGACGCGACCGTCATGAACCTGATCGAGCTTCACAGGATCAGGGGCACCAGCCGGGCAGGTCGAGCGGCGGGGTCGGTGGCGATGACGTGTACGACGATGCCCAGTGCCGCCATGGCACGGGCACGGCCCGGGTGAGCAAGCCGGTGGGCCGGGTGCACGTCTGCCTTCGCCCAGTGCGATCTTCACGGTGCAGTGGCGCGGGCTCGGTGCTCGCGGATCTCGTCGTGGTGGTCCGCGGCCCAGCCGATCAGGGAGGTCACGATCTCGTGGAGGCCGCGGCCCAGCGGGGTGAGGGAGTACTCGACGCGCGGCGGAACCTCTGCGTATGCGGTGCGGGTGATCAGACCATCCTCCTGGAGTTGGCGCAGCGTGAGGGTGAGCATCCGCTGGGAGATTCCGGGGACCTGGCGCTGCAGGTCGGTGTAGCGCAGCGGGCCGGACTCCACGACTGCGATGACGAGCAAGCTCCATTTGTCGCCGACGCGGTCGAGGACCTGCCGGATGAAGGCCATGTGCTCGGCGGGGATGGCGGCGCAGGGCCCCACTGCTGCCGCGCGGTCCGAACTTCTCGTGACCTCCATGACGCACATTCCTCTCCGGTACAGACACTGATGTGCCTTTTGTATCGACTTCCATACTGGCCCATCATGGCGCTACGAACAAAAAGTAGGGATTGAAGCGCAGGTATGGGAGGCGCGTCATGAAGATCGAGATCTGGGCCGAGGTCACCTGCCCGTGGTGCGGACTTGGCAGCCACCGTCTGGACCGGGCCGTGGAGCGGTTCGAGCACGGCGACGAGGTGGAGGTCATCCACCACTCGTTCCCGCTGAGCAGCTCGTTCCCCGTGGACCAGACCTTCAGCGTCCGTGACGCGCTGCTGCGCCGGCACGGCATAGACGGCTCCCAGGCGGAGGTGTCCACCCGCCGGATCGAGGCGCTGGCCGAGGCCGAGGGGCTCAGCCCCTACAAGGTGCTGGACAACCTGGTCGGCAACACCGACCTGGCGCACGAGTTCCTCGCCCACGCCTCCGCCGAGGGCAAGAATCGCGAAGCCTGGGACGCGATCTTTCGTGCCTACTTCGGTCAGGCCCGTCCGGTCTTCAGCCTGGACGACCTGCTCGGCCTGGGTCAGGAGATCGCTCTGGACCTGAAGGACATTCGCCAGGCGCTCACCGAGCACCGCTACCAGCGGCAGGTCCGCGACGACGCCGCCCGCGCCCAGCGCCTGGGTGCCACCGGCGCGCCCTTCATCGTCGTCGACGGCAAGTACGGCATCTCCGGGGCGCAGGACAGCGATGGCCTTCTCGAGGTGCTGCGCACGGCCTGGGACGAGTCCCACCCGCTCACCCTGGGCACCGACGGCGACGCTCCGGTCTGCGGCCCCGACGGCTGCGCTGTGCCGGCCCACAGCTGACCTCCACCGTTCGCTCCCGACACACCCTTGATCGTTTTTGAATGGCTGACTTCTCCATGTCGTACCTGCTGCACATCGACGAGTCCTCGCACGGCGAGGTTTTCCGTCTCCCGTCAGGTCGCCCAGTTCTTCCGTGAGGAGTGGAAGGGCGCGGTCGTCCACCGTGACCTGGCCGTCTCGCCCGCGCCGCACCCCAGCGCGGCGGGCATCACCGCCCGCACCACCGACCCTGCCGAGCGCACCCCCGAGCAGGCGAAGGCCATGGCGATCCAGGACGAGCTGATCGCGGAATTCCTCGGCGCCGACGCCTACTTGTTCACCGAGCCGATGTACAACCTCACGATGCCGTCCGCGTTCAAGGCACGGCTGGACCAGATCATGGTCGACGGCCGCACCCTGAGCTTCGACCGGGCCCGCTCCCGCCGCGGGCCGCCCGGCCGTGCTGATCTCCGCGCGCGGCGGCGGCTACGGCCCCGGCGCCCCCAAGCACGGCATGGACCACCTGGTGCCGGCGCTGGAAACCGTGACCCGACCATGCTCGGCCCCAAGGTGACGACGGTCACGCCCGAGCTGACCATGGCTCGGCACGTGCCGGTGCCTGCCCCTCTCCTCCCCTCCACGAGGCGTCGCTGACCGACGCCCACGCCCAGGCACGCAGCCTGGCCACAGCCATCAGCGGCCGGCAGGCCGCCTGACCGGCCTCGACCGTCTCCCGACCGGCCCGGCCGGTCCCGAAAGGCAATCGATCACCATGTCCAACCTGCTCATCCTCGGCGGCACTGGCCGCACCGGCCTCCACGTCCTCAACCAGGCCGCAGAGCGCGGCCACCACGTCCGGGCCCTCGTGCGCAACCCCGACGCCGTCCAGGCCCCGGCCGGCGTCGAACTGATCCAGGGCACGCCCGCCAACATCGACGACATCCGCAAGGCCGCCAGTGGAACGGAGGCGGTAATCAGCGCACTCAACAACTCCCGCGCCTCCGACAACCCCTGGGCCAAACCCGTCAGTCCGCCCATGTTCATGACCGACGTCACCCGCAACACCCTGACGGTGATGGAGGAGGAGGGCATCCACCGGATCGTCCTGATCTCCACGATGGGCGCCGGAGACGACTGGGCCCGACTCAACCCGGTGTTCAAGGCCCTGATCAAGGTCTCCAACCTCAAGGTCGGCTACGACGACCACCACGGCGTCGACAAGCTCCTTCGCGCCTCCGACGTCGACTGGACCCTCGCCCGAGCTGTCGCCCTCACCGACAAGCCTATGAGCGGCTCTCTGCGCGCCGCCGAGGCCGGTACCGGGAATCCGGGGACGCGGATCAACCGCGCCGATCTTGCCCGATTCCTCCTCGACACGCTTGAGAAGGACACCTGGAACCGCAAGGCACCCCTCGTCTGGAACGCACGAGGCTGACACTCCCTATGCTCCACGCCCCCGTCATTCGCAACAGTTTTCGGAACTTAGGTGCGCCGTATATCGACGGCGACGCCGGAACGGAGTGACTGTGACAACGACTGACACCCCCGCACTGACATCGAGTTCAACAAGCGGCTGCGCGTCGTGTTCGACGATCTCCAGAAGGCGTTCGGGGACGTGGCGCTCAGGCACGGCGTCACGCATGAGGAACTGGGCCGGGCCATCACCTAGGTGACGAAGCTCGGCTCGCTGGACGCCGAGCGCGTCGAACGGCACTGCCTCGCCCTCGCAGGCGAGCTGCCCCAGCGGGCCGAGGTCGCCGGCCTGCGGAGGGTGACGCGCGGTCCCGCCTCCCACATCGTCGTCCTGCGCACTAGCCGGGCCGACGGCATCGCCATGCGGCTGCGCGAGCGCGGCGTGCGGGCCACGGCTCTGGGCGACCGGGTCCGCTTCGGCTTCCACTACTTCAACGACGAGCACGACGCCGTCACGGCCGCGAGCGCTCTCGCCTGACCTTGAGGGTGTAGAGGAAACGATTGGCGGTGCCGCCGAGCGCGGAGTCGATCGCGTTGGCGTCGGTGGATGACTGGCTGGTGGTGTAGTAGTTGGAGACGTTGACCGAGAAGCCGCGGACGTTGGCGACGCCCACGCTCTGCAGCCGGGAGGCCATGGTCGCCGGTGCGGTCCAGTCGGCGTTGCCAGCGTCGAGGTAGGCCAGGTGTTGGGTGGCCCAGCCCTTTCAGGAGTGGCCGGTCTCCAGGTGTTGTTTGAGCAGGTCCATGCCGTAGTCGTTGCCGTTGGGGGTGCGTACGACGGTGTGGATGTGGTTGCGGGTGGGGGTGCCGCCCTGCGTGGCGCCGTACGAGGCGGCCAGCGGTCCGGGCTGCTGGGCGTCGTACTCGATGAGGATGCCCGGACTGTGGACCCGGTAGTAGAAGACGGCGTCGGCGTCGGTGGCGCCGACCCAGGAGAAGTAGGTGTCATCGAGGTGGGCGGCGACCTCCTTCATTTTCACCTTGGCGTGGCCTTCGTCCATGTTGCCGACGTAGACCTCGATCAGGTCCAGCAACTTCTGCCGCTGGGCGGGGTCCAGGGCGCTGCCCTGAACGCCCTGGTAGGGGATCTGCGCGTTGTCCTGGAACGCGGCGCCCTTCTCGTTGTCGCGGGTCTTGCTGGAGGAGACGATCGCCTTCGCCTTCTGCGCGCTCGTAAGAGAGTTGATCACCGTGAGGCCGGCCTGGGTCTCATCGGTGAACAGGACGATCTTCTCACCGTTGTACGTGCCGGAGGCCGGCTCGGTGCCCATGAACGTCGGCGTCATCACAACCTGGTCGCCGAGCACGAAGTAGTTGATGGCCAGATGGTGGCCCTCGAACTGGAAGCCCCACGGGGCGGTCGCGGAAGGTGTGCCCATCACGGTGAAGTAGTAGGCCTCCTCGTTGAACTGGTCGGTCTGCTTGATCAGTTCTCCGGCGACCTGGTTGAGCCGGATGATGTTGCGGGTCTGCTTCAGCCCGCGGGCGCTCAGCCCGGCCTGCAGCAGCGCGAACCCGGCCGTCTTCTGCGCATCGCTCAGGTCCGCCAGTGAGACCCCCGCGCGCTCGTAGGAGTGGACGTTGCTCCACTTGAACCACTCGTCAGCCTCGACGTCGAAGAGTGTCTCGGCCTTCTGGTCCGTCGACAGCGCGGCGAGGAAGGCGGTCGCCGTAGCCCGCACCTCATCGGTGCTGACTCCGGTGGAGTGGATCGAGTACATGTCCGGGACCACGGTACCGTCGGTGGTGATCCCCTTGAAATCGGCATAGGCGACCGGTGTGCCACCCCCCGGCCCTCCCCCGGCCCGCCTGAAGGCGGGCCGCCGGCGGCGGACGACGAGGGCAAGGAGGACGTGGAGCCATTGTTCGAGCCGCAGGCGCCCGCCATGACGGCGACGGCCGCCACGCCGCCGGACAGCAGTACGCGATTCATGAACGACCGCCGGCTGAGCGTCTTCTCGGCAGCGGGGGGCAGGTGATGTCTCATGTGCTCGATCGTGTCCGGCGACGATTAAAAGGATCTGAGGGCGCCATTGAGCAATTCCTAAACTGCCCGCCGGGAATCAGTGGCGACTGGTCAGGTGCCGTCGTCCTCGTCCTCGTCCTCGTCCTCGTCGTCGATGCTGGCCGGATGGCGGAGGGGGCCGGAGGCCGTTCATCGCGAGGTTGCGAGGCCCCGAAGGTGTAACGCCCCAGGCAGTTGAGATTAAAGGGGGCGGGGCCGTGACCGCCGATCTGGTCACTCATGGTCGCTGCAGGAGTCCCCGGCATTTATCGACGGAATCTGACCAAGCCGCATACCTGGCAGTCACGCGGTTCTCAGCTTGGGCGCATGGTGACATCCAAGGCGGATCAGGTCTCCCGCAGGAGGTTCAGGGTCGGCAAGGGCCCGCCTGGGAATTGCTGGAGCCGACCGCCGGAGGAGAGCGCGCCAAGATCGATCGGCGCCCATCCGGCGTGCTGGATGAGTCGTGCCACTCGGTCGTTGGCTCCTGCGTCGTTGCCGGAGAGGAAGATGACGCGGCGTCCGGCGGGCGTGCGCGGGTCGGCGCCGAGGACTCCAGGAGTCAGGGTGTTGAACGCCTTGACCAGGCTCGCACCCGGTACGAGATCCGCCACGACCTCGCTTGAGGTGCGTCCGCCCAGGTCGGCGGCCTTGAAGTCCGGCGGGCCCAGTGGGTTGGTGGTGTCGATCACGATGCGGCCGCTCCAGTCGTCCACGTCGGCTGCTTTCACGGCGGCGGGTAGCTGACGCCAGGGCACGGCGAGGATGACGATCTCTTGGGCGGCTGCATCGGGCACCGTGGCGGGGATCAGGGTGGGGCCGAGGGCGCGGGACAGGCTCTGCAGGGAGTCGGGTCCGCGGCTGTTGCTGATCCAGACTTGCTGCCCGGCGGCGACCAGGCGCCGCGTGAGGGCCTGGCCGATGGCGCCGGCCCCGATGATTCCGATAGGCATGTGTTTGTCTCCTTGATCGGTGTTGCGGGTAGGGCGGGTCAGACGGCGAAGCCGCCGTCGACGTCCCAGGCCACGCCTGTGATGAAGCGCGCTTCTGGGCCGGCCAGGTAGGCGACAGCGCTGGCGATGTCGGTGGGCTGGGCGTAGTGGCCGACGGGGAGCATGGCCTTCATGGCTTCGGCGAAGGGGCCGGAGTCGGGGTTCATGTCCGTGGCGGTGGGGCCGGGTTGGATGGTGTTCACCGTGATGCCGCGCGGGCCGAGCTCGCGGGCAAGCCCGCGGCCCAGTCCGGCCACGGCGGCCTTGGTGAGCGAGTAGGCGCCGATGCCGGGTACGGGGACGCGGTCGGCGTTGATGCTGCCGATGGTGATGATCCGTCCGCCTCGGCCGAGGTGCGGAGCGGCGGCTTGGATGGCGGTGAAGACGCCGCGGACGTTGACCGCGACCATGCGGTCGAACTCCTCCAGCGGGAAGTCCTCCAAGGGTGCCACGTGCGCCACCCCTGCGTTGTTGACCAGGATGTCCAGGCCGCCGAGCGCATCCACGGCGTGTGCGACCGCTTGGCGGACGGCGTCGGGGTCGCCGCTGTCGGCCTGTATGGCCAATGCCCGCCCGCCGGTGATCGTGATCTCTTCGACCAGCGCTTCGGCGTGATCTTTGGTGCTGCTGTAGGTGAAGGCGACGCGGGCGCCGTCACGGGCCAGGCGCCGCACGATTGCGGCGCCGATGCCGCGCGATCCGCCGGTAACCAGTGCCACCTTGCCGGTGAGCTGCTGCGTCATGACTGCTCCTTGCACGGAACTAAATTCCGAACTGATCGGTTACTATTTCGTGGTGGCTGCAACACGGGGCCACCGGGCGGTATTCCGCCCGTTCCGGTGAAGGGAGTCAGACGTGGCACGAGGCCGGCCGCGTGAGTTCGACGTCGACCAGGCGCTGGAGGC
Organism: Nonomuraea sp. SYSU D8015; assembly: GCF_008065375.1. Taxonomy (GTDB): domain Bacteria; phylum Actinomycetota; class Actinomycetes; order Streptosporangiales; family Streptosporangiaceae; genus Nonomuraea. The sequence goes on along the minus strand of NZ_VJYI01000002.1, from coordinate 102,575 downwards.
GGCGATGCGGCTGTTCTGGCACGGGGGTTACGAGGGGACGTCGCTGAGCGATCTGACCGAGGCCATGGGCATCAACCGGCGCAGCCTGTACGCGGCCTTCGGCAACAAGGAGAATCTCTTCCGCCTTGCGGTCGATCGCTATCTCCAGGGCCCTGGCGCGTTCATCGCTGAAGCGCTGACGGAGCCGACCGCGCGTGGGGTGGCCGAGCGGCTGCTGCACGGCGCCGCCGACGCCTATACCATGCCCGGTCGGCCACACGGCTGCCTGCTTGTCCAAGGCGCCCTGGCCTGCGGTTCCGACGCCGAGCCCGTCTGCCGCGACCTGGCCGCCCGCAGGGCGGCCGGCGTGGTCGCGTTGCGGACACGGTTGGAACGCGCGCAAGCCTCTGGCGATCTGTCACCAGACGCCGACCCCGACGCGCTGGCGCGCTATCTCACCGCGGTGGGTCAGGGCATCTCGGTGCAAGCCACCGGTGGCGCCGGCCGCGCCGACCTGCACCGCCTCGCCGATCAGGCCCTGGCCATCTGGCCGGGCGGCCGCCACTGAACCTCAACTGGCGCGTGCGTGCTCCAGCGCCCAGGACAGGGCGTGGTCGGCGACCTTCTCCCAGCCGTCCTGGCCGAGGGTGTAGTGGGTGCGGTCGGGGTACACCTCGTGCTCGGTGAGCGCGCCGGACTTGTGATAGCGGCGGACGTTCTCGGCGTTGATCGATTCGGGGATGACGTGGTCCTGACCTCCGGAGATGAACAGCAGCGGCGCGCGGTCGGAGTTGTCGAAATGCACTCGGGTGGCGGCGCGGGGATTGAAGTTGGCCAGCGCGCCCTCAAACAGCACGTGCCCGGCGGCCGGGACGTGGTAACGGCGGTAGACGGCCAGCGACTCCTCCTCCGACAGGGAGTTGGTGAACGCATAGTGGAACTGGTCCGGGGTGAGCGGCACGGCCCGGTTGCGGTTGGCCGGGTTGCCCAGCACCGGGAAGGTGGAGCGCAGGGTCGCCAGCGGCAACTTCATGACGCCCTTGACCTGGGCGGAGTCGATGGCCACGCCGGCGGAGCCGAGCCCCCGGTCCAGCAGCACCTGGGTGAAGGTGCCGCCGAAGGAGTGGCCCATGATGATCGGCGGCTCGTCCAGGGCACGGATGATGGCGTCGTAGTGGTCGAGGATGGCCGAGATGGTCAGGCGGGCGATCGGCGAGGGGTCACGGTTGAGCTCCTCGACCTCGGCCTCCATGCCGGGCCAGGCGGGCGCGAGCACGGTGTGGCCGGCCGCGCCGTAGCGGTCGATCCAGTGCTCCCAGCTGCGCGGGGTCATCCAGAGCCCGTGGATCAGCACGATGGTGCTCATGAGGTTCCTTCCTCCATCACGTCGCGGAAACCCCATGTCATCGCGGGCGAGTTCGCGCGGCATCGCGTGAACGGGTGAGCGGGAGAAGGGTGGCCCGCCGCTCGTCTCACCCATCCGCGCGATGCCGGAAACGCTGCGGGGCCCTTTTGATGATCTTCCAACCTTTTCCGGAAGGACGTCATCATGAAACGTTTCCTCGGCCTGCTGGTCGTGGTGCTCGGCGTCGTCTCCATGACCTCGCCGACGGCGGCGAGCGCGAAGCCCACAGCGGCGGGGGGCGCCAAGCCCACAGTGGTGCTGGTGCACGGCGCCTTCGCCGACGCCTCCAGCTGGAGCGGTGTCATCGGACGCCTGCAGCGCGCCGGCTACCCAGTCAAGGCTCCGGCCAACCCGTTGCGCGGGCTGGCCTCCGATGCCTCCTATTTGCGCAGCGTGCTGAACACGGTGACCGGGCCCGTCGTCCTGGTCGGCCACTCCTACGGCGGAGCCGTCATCACCAACGCGGCCAAGGACGACCCGGATGTCAAGGCGCTGGTCTTCGTCGCGGCCTACGCCCCCGACGAGGGTGAGGCCACCATCCAGGCCGCCTCCCAGTTCGAGGGCTCCCTGCTGGTGCCGGACAACCTGGATGCCGCCCACTACCCGCTGCCCGGCGGCGGCGAGGGCACAGATATCTCGATCAAGCCTGGCGTCTTCCGCGAGGCGTTCGCAGCCGACCTCCCCCTGAGCCTGACGAAGGTCATGGCGGCCTCGCAGCGGCCGCTTGAGCTGGGCGCGCTGAGCGAGGTTACGGCCGGCGCGGCCTGGCATGACGTGCCCTCGTGGTTCGTGGTGGCTCGCGCCGACAACGCCATTCCGGCGGCGGCGCAGCGCTTCGCGGCCAAGCGAATGAAGGCGCAGACCATCGAGGTATCGGCTTCGCACGCGGTGGCGGTCTCTCGGCCGGATGCGGTGGCCGAGGTGATCGGCCGGGCGGCGAAGGCCGTACGGTAGCGGTAGCTGAGCTTGGAGGACAGGCGGATGAGCCCCACCGTCCTGCGCGGCCGCGCCGAGGAGATGGCCCGCGCCCTTGCGGTGCTTCGCGCGGCCGTGCGGACGGGTCAGGGCGCGGTGCTGCTGATCAGGGGTGAGCCGGGCATCGGCAAATCGGCGCTGGCCGCCGAGATCGGTGCGCAGGCGGCGCGGATCGGTTTCCTGGTGGGCGCGGGCAAGGCCGAGGAGTCCGATCAGATCGCGCCGCTGGCGCCGCTGGTGGTGGCGCTGCGCTCGGGGCCGGCTCCGCTGCTGTCGCAGGCAGACTTCTCGGGCCTGGTCTCTCTCTATGATCGCCGGTTGTGGCTGGTGGACCGCATGGCGGCCTTGCTGGAGGAGCGGGCGATGCGCGGCCCGGTGCTCATCGTGGTCGAGGACGTGCAGTGGGCTGATCCGCTGACAATGTTCGCACTGCGGGTGATGCCGGGCAGGTTGACGGGTTCGCCTGTGGTCTGGGTGCTTACTACGCGCTCGCGCACACCGCTGTCCGCCGAGGAAATCGTGCTGAGGCCATTGTCCCAGGAGGCCATCGAGGAGGTGGCCGTCGACCGGCTGGGCGAGCCGCCCGACGGGCGGCTGCGGGAGCTGCTGCGCGGGGCGGGCGGTAACCCGTTCCTCGCGGTCGAGTTGCTCGATGGGCTGGCGGCCGGGCAGATGGATGGCGAGCTGCCGGCGGGACTGGTGCTGGGCGTGCGGGGCAGGCTGGAGTCGCTGCCCACGCCCGCGCTGCGCCTGCTGCAGGTGGGGGCGGTGCTGGGCCGCTCCTTCACCATCGAGGACGCCGCCGCGCTGCTGGACGAGTCGCCGATGGCGCTCGTGGAATGGCTGGAGGCAGGGGTACGGGGCGGTCTGCTGGACGATGACGGTCTGCGCCTTTCCTTCCGCCACGACTTGCTGCGTCAGGCCGTCTACGCCGATGTGCCCCGCTCGGCCCGACGAGCGTTGCACGCGGCGGCCGCCCGCCACCTGACCGCCGTCGGCCGGAGTGCGCTGGAGGTCGCGCCGCACATTCTGGCCGGCGCACGGCCGGGCGACGTCGAAGCGGTGCGGCTGCTGCGCCGGGCCGCCGCAGAGGTCGGCTCCCTGGACCCCACCACCGCCGTGGCGCTCATCGAGCGGGCTCTGGATCTCGTCGGCCAGGACGATCCGGGTCGCGCGGAGGTCGGGCTGGAGGCGGTGGAGGTGCTGGTGGCGGCTCGGCAGGGCAGCCACGCCGTCGAGGTGGCCGACCGGCTGATCGCGGCAGGCGCCGGGCCGGAACAGGTGGCCCGGCTGCAGGTCCGCCTGGCAGGGCCGTTGTGGGAGATCGGCCGGGTGGCGGAGCTGGCCGAGCGGGTGACCGGCGCGCTGACTCTGGACGGGCTGAGCGAGACGCTCCGGGCGCAGCTGCTGGGATTGCGCGCCCTGACCCTGTCACGAGCCGATGACCTGGCCGAGGCCAGGCGAGCGGGCCAGCATGCGCTGGACGAGGGTGTACGGATCGGCTCGGCCGAGGCGCAGGCGACCGCCCTGTGGGCGCTGGCCGAGATCGCGGTCAACGAGGGCCGGCACAGCGCCGGGGTACGCCACTTTCAGGACCTGCGGACGCTGACCGGGCGGAGCCCCGGCGCCGACGAGATCACCTCGCTGCTGCACCTGGACGACTACGCCACCGGCGGCCAGTTGCTCATCCAGGCCAGGCTGGAGAACGAGCGGCAGGGCGGCACCTGGCAGGTGCCGGCGCTGACCTGGGCCCAAGCCCTGCACAACTACGGCCTGGGCCACCTCGACGAGTGCGAGGCCGATCTGCGAACCCTGCTGCAGCTGGGCGAGGACCTGGGCGAGCCCGTCTTCCACGACGTCACCTGCGCCATGCTGGCCCGGATCGCGCTGCTGCGTGGCGAGCTCGCCACCGCGCACCAGCACCTGGCCCGGGCGCGGGAGCAGAACGCGGCCATGCTGGTGCTCACCCAGGCCATGACCGCCGACGCCCAGCGCGATCACGGCACTGCCGGCAGCATCCTGCGCACCGATTTCCTGCCGCTGCTGGACAGCCGATTCCGCTGGGTCGAGCGGCCCGCGGGGCTACCCGACTGGCCCGTGCCCGCCGCCCGCATCGCTCTACGCTCCGGCGATGCCGAGCTGGCCTGGCAACTGGCCAGGTGGGCGGACGAGTACGCCGAGCGCAACCCCGAGGTCGCCACCGCACGCGGCATGGCAGCCCAAGCCATGGGCCTGGTCACGGGCGACACCGACCTGCTTGGGACCGCGGTCGCTCTGCTGAGGCTCAGCCCCTGCCCGCTGTGGCAGGCTCACGCGGTGGCCGACCACGGCGCGGCGCTCCTGCAAGCCGGATCGGCAGAGGCCGCGATCGCTGTTCTGGACCAGGCGTGGGATGCCTACACCGCGCTGGGCGCCACGGGCGAGGCCCGCCGCGTCCAACGGCTCCTCCAGAGCGCAGGGGTACGGCGCAACCACTGGAAGAACGCATCCACCCGCGCGGTGAATGGGTGGGAGGCGCTCACCGATGCCGAACGGCGGGTGGCGCACCTCATCGCGGGCGGCCACTCCAACCGTTCAGCAGCGGCCGAACTCATGCTGTCGCCCAACACCGTGGGCACTCACCTGCGCTCGATCTTCGCCAAGCTGGGTGTCAACTCCCGCGTCCAGCTGGCTCGCTCGGTCATGGAGCAGGAGCGGCGATCCGCTCCACCGCCGTAATGATCAGTTCGGCGACTGCGTCTGGGCGTGACACGGTGACGGCATGTGAGGCGGCCACCGATGCGGTGTGGGCGGCGGCGCGCTGAGCCATGTAGTGCTGGGCGTCGGAGCGGATGGCCTGGTCGTCCTCGGCGATGAGATACCAGGATGGCAGGCTCTTCCATGCCGGAGGACCGCAGCGGCCGGCCAGCGCCGTCCGGGTGATGGGCCGCTGCGAGACGGCCAGCACGTCGGTGACGGCATGGTGCAGGTCGGCGGCGAAGACCGCGGCGAACGAGCCGGGGTCGACGACCAACTCACCGTCTCCGGCGGGGCGCAGCGCGGGCGCGAACAGCGGGGCGGGGAAGCGTTCACCGATGTCGGCCAGGCTCTCTCCTTCGTCCAGGGCGAAGGCGGCGATGTACACCAGGCCGGCCACGCTCTCGCTGCGCAGTGCGGCGTTGGTGATGACGGCTCCGCCATAGGAGTGGCCGGCCAGCAGCACCGGCCCATCGATCCCGGCCAGAATTGAGACCAGATAGGCGGCATCGGCCTCCAGATCGCGCAGCGGGTTGGCGGGCGCGAGCACCGCCAGCCCCGCCTCCTGCAGGCGGCTCGTGGCCGCCGCCCAGCTCCCAGCATCGGCGAAGGCGCCGTGCACCAGTACAACAGTTGTCTCCATGCGGCCAACCAACTACGGGCCGCACGACTGCGCATCGCGCGAATGGAGGGGAGCCGGGCATGCGTGCGGCGCCGAATCTCACCCGTTCGGGTGAGCTTCGTCGTGAGCGCCGACGATGTCGCGCAGTTGGGCGCGGGAGGTGACGCCCAGCTTGGGGAAGATGCGGTACAGGTGGAAGCCGACCGTGCGAGGCGACAGGAACAGCCGCTCGCCGATCTCCCGATTGGTCAGCCCTCGCGCGGCCAGCCGGGCGATCTGCCGCTGCTGTGAAGTGAGCTCGGCAAGCGCATCGGGGGTCGCCGTCGCAGTGACGCCCGCAGCCCTCAGCTCGTTGCCGGCCCGGTCGCTCCAGGGACGGGCGCCGAGTCGCTCGAACACCTCGGCGCAGGCGGTCAACAGCGGTCGCGCCTCACTCACGCGCCGCTCGCGCCGCAGCCATCGCCCATAATCGAGCCGCACCCGGGCTCGCTCATACGGCCAACGCTCCCCTTCCGGATCGGCCAACGCCTCCCGGTAGCGCTCCTCGCTCGGGTCGAGCTGCGCGACGGCATGGCGCAGCAACTGGGTGAGCCGCGCCGAGCTCCGGCCCGCCAGGTACGGCACGCCGAGCTGCAGCACGGCCCGCATCTTGGCCTGTTCGCCCACCCTCACTGCGGCGGTCGCCAGGTCGGCCACCCCGAACCAGGACGCGTGATAGTGCACCGGGATGCCGTCGTCCTCGAACAGCCCGGAAAGCTGCTCGTAGGCCGCGTGGTGGTCGCCCTCCGCCAGCGCCGCCAGCCCCGCGGCGTGCCGGACCCGCATGGCCATCGCCAGACTACGCCGGGGATCGATGCTCGCCATGACTTCGGCGGCCGCCGTGCGGGCCTGCTCGGGGTGGCCCTGCAGGGCCGCCAGAGTGGCCCTCAGGGTGAGGGTGTTGGCACCGACAAGCCTCAGGTCGGTCTCCAGTGCGACGCGGGAGGCCTCATCCAGCACCTCGCGGGCCTGCCGCCACGCGCCCGTCTCCAGATGGGCCCACGCCAGTGTGGCGGCCACCAGCGCGTTGCCGCCGCTGGTCACGGCGCGCCGCATACGGTCCAGCAGCTCACCCAGCAACCGCACGACGGTTTCGGGCTCATCCAGCACGTAGGCGATGGCGCCGAGGATCAGCAGGCGGCCGTCGGCGTGTGCTGGGGTGGCCCGCAGGTGGGCCAGAGCCTGATCGCGGTCGCCGAACGGGTCGGTCGCCGCCAGCGCCCACATCCGGTCCGTCTCATCAGGCTGCGGTACGACCCGCGCAGTGATCTCGCGCAGCCTGCGGCGATGTTCGGCCGAGCCGGACTGGTACACCACGGTGGCCGCAGTGCCCAGCGCGTTGAGCGCGGGCCCTCCACGCTGCCCGGTCGTGGCTTCGGCCAGCGGCAGTAGCCAGCGCAGAGCGCCCTCATGGTCACCGGTGGTGGAGATCGCCCATCCCGCCTGAAGCGCGGCCTCGGCCCGCGCCTCGGGGTCCTCCGACAGCGCGAACGCCTTGCGCGCGATCTCCTCCACCCAACCCGCGTGCCCTGTCCACTTTGCCATCAGCCCCGACAACACCAGCCGCCTGGCCCGCTCACCGGAATCGGGACTGAGCTCGGCGGCCCGTTCCAAAGCCGCCGCGGCCGCGGCGAAACCACCGCGCTGCCGAGCCCGGTCAGCCGTTTTCTCCAGCAGCGCGGCGACCGCCTCATCGGGATGAGGAGCGGCCGCCGCCAGGTGCCAGACACTGCGGTCGGGGTCATCCGGCAGAGCGTCCGACAGCACCCTATGCGCCGCCGAACGTTCGGCGAAGGAGGCCGCCTGGTAGATCGCCGATCTGACCAGCGGGTGGCGGAAAACGACGCGATTTCCCTCCACCCGGATCAGGCCCGCCTGTTCGGCGGGCCACCAGTCCGCGGCCTCGCCGTTGGCCACGGTCAGGACCGCCGACAGGTCGGCGCTGTCGGCTGCGGCCGCGAGCAGCAGCAGCCGTCTGGTGGCGGGCGGCAGGTCGTCGAGCCGGGCGGCGAAAATGCCCCGTAACCGTTCGGTGAGCGGCAGGCCGGTCTCGTCGCTCTGCGGCCCGGTCTTGGCAAGCTCGATCAGGGCCAGCGGGTTGCCCTCTGCCTGCCGCAGGATTTGCAACCGTACGCGACCGAGTGGAGGATCGGGCTGCAGATCGAGCAACTGGTGTGCGGCCTGTTCCGACAAGGGCGCCAACGGCAGGTGGACGGCACCACGATCGAGCTGCGTCGGCGGCTGAGTGCCGCGCACGCCGAGCAGCAGCCGAATCGGCTCCCCCTCCAACCTGCGGGAGACGAACCCGAGGACGCGCAGTGTCTCCTGGTCGAGCCACTGGGCGTCGTCGACCGCCGCCAGCAGGTGGCCGTGCTCCGCTGCGCCGGACAGCAGTGACAGCGCCGCCAGACCCAGCAGCATCGGGTCAGGTGGGGCCGCCGGGCCAAGGCCGAAGGCGCTGAGAAGCGCTTCACGCTGCGGGGCGGGCAGAGCCTCCACCTGCGGCAGGAGCGGCCGTACGAGCTGATGCAGTCCGGCGAAGGCCAGGTCCGTCTCGCTCTGGCTGCCCTGTGCCCACAGCGTGCGTGACTGCTCCGCAGCCGCGGTGCGCAGCAGCGCGGTTTTGCCCATCCCAGGCTCGCCGGTGATGACCACGGCCTGCGTCGCCGGGTCTTCGATCCTGGCCAGTTCCGCCTCGCGGCCGACGATCATTTGAGGCTCACCCACAGGTCGAACTCTAGATCCAGTTTGGCGGAACCAGTCACCTGACAGAAGAGCAGAACAGGTTCGCGATGCCAGCCTCACACTCGTGTACGAGGCTTCTCCCAGCTCCCTGCGCACCCCCATCCTGGAACCGGACGCCGCGCAGCTCGTCCGGTCACTCGCCAACCCGCCCTACGCTTACCAGTTGGGGCCCGTCGAGGGGAGGAAGGCCTACGAGCGGCTGCACCGCACGAAGGCGGACAAGCCGTCGGTCGTGGAGGACTGGCTGACCGTTCCGGATGGACCTCCGGCGCGGATCGTGCGGCCGCCGGACGCCACCGGCCAGCTGCCGGTCGTCGTCTATCTGCACGGCTGCGGCTGGGTCTTCGGCAACGCCCGCACCCATGACCGCGTGGTGCGCGAGCTCGCGGTCAGAAGCAGGGTGGCGGTCGTCTTCCCGGAGTACGGCCTGGCGCCCGAGCACCGCTACCCGATCGCGCTGGAGCAGTGCTACGCCGTGGCCCGCTGGGTGACCCGGCACGGCCACGCTTACGACCTGGATGGTCGCCGGATGGCCGTAGCGGGTGACTCCGCGGGCGCCAATCTCGCCACCGCGCTGGCTCTGCTGGCCGCGCGGCGTGGCGACGTAAGACTGTCCGCTCAAGTGCTGTTCTGCCCGGTGACCAACGCAGGCTTCGACACCCCGTCCTACCGCCGCTTCGCCGACGGCTACCTGCGAAGGGAAGCGATGATCTGGTTCTGGGATCAGTACACCACCAGCCAGGTAGAGCGCGCCCAGGCCACCGCCTCACCCCTGCGCGCACCGGTCGCCGAGCTCGCCGGCATGCCGCCCGCCCTCGTGGTGACGGCCGAGGCCGACGTCCTGCGGGATGAGGGCGAAGCCTACGCAGCCAAACTCCGTGCCGCCGGCGTGTCCGTCGCTGCGACCAGGTACGTGGGAGCCGTACACGGCTTCGCGGTCCTTGACGTGCTGCGCCACACACTGGCCGCCCAACTCGCTCTGGGGCAGGCGGCGGACTTCCTGACGGCCACCCTGCACGACACCTCGCAGAAGTAGCTGCCGCCACCCGTACTGCCTGACCAACACGTCGCCTCGTTTGCTCGCCAACACCATGGCCATGCTGCTCGATCCCAGCCCACCCGGCGCAGCAGCCATCACCGCCGCCGGCCCAACGCCCCGTGATCAGCCATAGCTCGTAGTGGACCAGCCACTCAGCAGTCCACCAAGATCGTCTTGGCAAGTAGCATGTCATGGCTCCACTGCCCTGGGTAGTACAGGCACAGTTCGTTCATGGGGTACACGTGAGGCAGCGCGTGGGCGCCGGGATGGAGAGCAAGCGGGGGAATCCACGACGGTGACGTGTGGTCTGCGGGCGTGCCGATAGACCACACGAACCGTGTAGATCCGGCTCGCCGGTGTCGGCTGTAGCTGGACGATGCACCTGAGCTCGGCGCGACGCACGGTGCCGCGTGCGCCGGGGAGCACGCTCACGATCGCGGCGAACTGTTGGGCGAGGCCAATCGTGCGGGTCGGCACGGTGGCCATGGAGGACGTGGTCACGGACGCGGGGTCCGACGGCTGTCGCTGTGAGCAAGCCCGTTGGAGCCATGTACTGCGCGCCGGCCTGCCGCTGTTCTAGCTGCCGCTCGCCATGCGCTGGAACGCCCGCATGATGGGGTCGGGCGCGAAGCTCTCCGACATGCGCTTGGCCATGATGTCCAGGCCCTTGGTCTCCATGCGGACGAGGTCGGAGAGCACGGAAGAGATGTCGCGGTGCCAGCTGAAGAAGGCCTAACGCCGCTCGGGGTACTCGTTCCACTTGTCCGTGAAGTTCTCCTCCTCGTGCGCGGGGTTCGGCACCCACCACGTGCCCTTGCGGTTCTCGACGAAGGCCAACATGCGGCTCAGGACGTTGGAGGTGGCAGTGAAGAGGTCACGCTCGCTGTTGTAGGTCCGGGCGGCCAGCGTGGTGATCAAAATCGACGGGGGCCGGTTGTCAGGGTCTTTGGCGAAGCGCAGCATGCAGTGCCACTTGAGGACCTGGACGGTGCGCTGCGGCGCGGTGCGAATCTCCCACTCGGGGACGTCGGCCACGTTCACATGCCGCTTCATGGCAGCCTCGGCCAAGTAAGACTTCATCTCGCAGCGATGCTTGAACCACTCGACGTATCCGATCGGGTTGCTGTGCTGCCACCAGCGGTGCTCCCTGTCGGTGAGCAAAATCCCGGTAGGCGGGTGCTCGACGTCGGCGATGGTAGGCAGAACATCGAGGTGGAAGCCTTCGTCTGAGTAGTCAAGGGTCCAGCAACGTCGGCGTTCCTCGATGCTCTTCGCCCCGTTGTGCTTGCCGTGCAGCTTCTTCCAGCGCACGTACCTAAAGAGCTCGTTGCCGATTCGCGTCTTCGTCGAGGGCGTCGAGCACTGGAGGCGCTGGGCTTGGTCACCTGCCGAACCGGAGGCACACCGGAGAATGTCGGCGCAGGCCGATCGACTGGCCGCGGTGAGGCGGTGCGGATGATGACTCGCGTCGAGGCGCTGACCCGGTTGGCCGGCCGGGGCTTGGAGGTGATCTCGTAGCGGCTGGCCCACGTCACTGGACCGTCCCGGGCACAGCCTGGCGCTGTGGCGGCTGCGGGTGTCGCACGACCGTGGTGATCGCCTCGCCCGCGAACACTTTTCCGGCGGTCGGCGAAGGAGGTGTGACAGAAGGGCAGGATCGATGGAACCAAGGACCGAGAGGTGAGCGTGACGATGCCGGTTCAGGCCGTCGAGGACGCCGCGCTCATCCGGCGTTCGTGGCGGGAGCCGGAGCAGTTCGCCGCCGTGTTCGACCGCCACTACGACGGCATCCACGCCTACGCCGACCGGCGGCTGGGCCGGAGCCTGGCCGACGACGTCGCGGCGGAGACCTTCCTGATCGCTTTCGACAAGCGCGAGCAGTACGACGTGAGCCGGGCCGACGCGCGGCCGTGGTTGTTCGGGATCGCTTCCAACCTCATCGCCCGCCATCATCGGGCCGAGGTGCGCCAGTACCGGGCGCTGGCCAGGACCGGCGCCGAGGAGCCGGGCGAGGATCACGCCGACCGTGTGGCGTCCTCGCTGGACGCCGCCGCCCACCGCAAGCGGCTGGCGGCAGCGCTGGCCGGGCTTTCCGGTGCCGACCGTGACGTGCTCCTGCTCGTCGCTTGGGCCGAGCTCACATCGGAGGAGGCCGGCCGGGCGCTCGGCATTCCGGCCGGTACGGCCCGCTCGCGGCTGCATCGTGCCCGCAAGAGGATCCAGGCGGCCCTGGGGAGGAGCGATGATGAACGATCTTGAGACGCTGCGTGAGGCGTGGGGGCAGCCGGAACCACCGGTGGCTGAGGTACGGCACGCGGCACGGATGGCCTTGCTGGAGCGCGCGAGCGGGGGCTCTGCGGTTTCGGCTTCGGGCTCGACTTCGGCTTTGGCTCCGGCTTCGCTGGGGGATGTCCGGGGTCCCGCGGGCTTGTTGAGCCGGGCGGCCGTCGACCGGCGCCTCACTCCGGCGCGTGTCGCACGGCGCAAGTGGGCCGTACGGGCGCTCGCGGTGGCCGCAGTGGCCGTGGTCGTGACGGCGGGCCTGACGGCGGTCCAGCTCTACGACGGACCGACCCCGGCGGCCCATGCGCAGGTGGTCCTGGCCAGGGCGGCCGATGCGGCACAAGCGAGGTCCTTCGGGGAGCCGCGCCCGGATCAGTGGATCTACACCGAGACCCGCACCTGGTTCCACAAGGCCCACGACGGGGAGACAGTGACCGCGCGGACGCCGCTGGAGAGCGAGGCGGAGACCGCCTGGCGACGCGCCGACGGCGAGCTGGTAGCCCACGACCGCGACGGCAAGCTGGAGATCCACAACTTGGGCGGGAACACGCCCAAGGACTACGCCACGATCGCCGCCCTGCCCACCGATCCCGAGGCGCTGCTGGCGTTGTTCCGGGAGCGCACGGCCCGTCGCGAGGCGGTGGTGGAGCGGATACGCGAGAGGTTCGCCGGTCACGAGGCGGCCCCGAATCCGGTCAGTGGTGACGAGTTCATGTTCGGGCTGCTCCGCACCCTGCTCTCCGACAACCTGGTGCCGCCCGAGGTCGAGGCCACGGTCTTCCGCGCCATAGCGCTCCTGCCGGGGGTCACGGTGAACGAGGCGGCGACGGACCCGGAGGGGCGTCCGGCGCTGGCGGTCAGCTTGGAGGCACGCGGATGGCTGCGCTCGGAACTGTTCCTGGACCCGGAGACCTTCGCCTACCGCGGCACCAGAGAGACCGCCGTCCGCGACCACACGCTCCATAACGGGTTCTTCGTGTGGCGCGGCGGCGAATCGGCCTTCAGCCCCAGCCCCAGCCCGACCGGCGGCCGGCTGATCGAGGCGGGCGCCGTCTACCGCCAATCCACCCGGACCGCCATCGCCGTGGTGGACGAGCCCGGGCAACGCCCTTAGGTGGGGCCCGCCAGCCGGGCTGGCTAACAGGCAGGTGGGATGCATGCGGGGCGGGGGCATCTCCAGTGAGGTGCCGCGCTGAGGCGGACACCTGACTAGCTCATCCCGCCACGCTATGTATCACCCGGTCCGGACTCCGGGTGAGGGGTAGAGCCGGGACGGCGTCGAGTTAGGCGAGGCCGCGCCAGATCGTGGTGCCCTCCTGGTGGATGGCCACGAGCATCCTGGTACACGGCCAGGAATCCTCCTGGTGAGTGGCCAGCACTTCTGAAGGCCCATGGCCACCCTGCTCGAGCGGAACAACCCCAGGAGGAGCCTGGCCCTGGGCAGACGACAGCGTGCCATCGCCGATGTGAGCCAGATGCCGGGTTTGACGCCACAGTGATGCCTGGTGGCGATTGTGGGCGGGTTGGGGTCCTCGTGATCGAAAAGCGTCGTGATCGGTCGCTATCCTGTCGCCTCGCTTGTCGAGGAGGAGACGCATGAGTCCGGTCACGCCCGAGATGATCAACTACTACATACAGCTCCTGAAGGATCTGGAACGGGTGAAGGATGGCAGCACCAACGCGCTGTTCTGGATGGTGGTGCGAGGCCGTGAGGAGCCCCTCACGGTCGCCGATGTCGCTCGCCGACTGGGCGCTGACCCCAACACGGCGGGTCTCCGAACGGTGCTGGAACCGGCGGAACATGCCGTGTTGGAACAGAGCGACCACGGCGTGGTCGTGCTGGCGGCCGACGTCTATATCGACGGGCCCGACATATGGGCCCGTCTGACCGAGAAGGCGCAGGCGTGGGGCTTCTGGTATCTGATCAACGCTGCGAACAGGTTGTTCCACGCGGCCGATGGGCAGCTCGTCACCGAGGTGGACACCCTTTATCCCCAGGCTTCAGAGTGCTGGGGCCCAGATCCCCGTGCTCTGGATTCTTACCTGGGGGCCCTGCGCGCTCTTGCCGATCAGAAGCGGACAGACGACCAGGCCGGTGTGACACCCTCCGCTCCTTACCCTGAGTGGGAGACCGCGCTGGCGACCGTGGAAGCGATGACTGGCGTGCGCTTGGACGTCGACCGATTCGCCCGGGGACAACAGTGGGTCCGCCCTCTCGGAGGCCGGTTGGATGTGATCTCCACAGAGTAGTGGTCGGGGGGAGCGCTCAGCCCGGGCGAGGTCGGGCAGGAGAGTGTTGACCGTCGGATTTCTCCTGGCCGTCTACCAGGAACCAGGTGGCCACCTACCTGGACCGACATGGCCGCCAGCCGGGATTTTCTCATGACCGCTTACACTCGGTGGATCACACGAGACGTGAACGGTTCGCTGGTCCTCGTCGATGTGGGTTTGATGCAGCGAATCGAGGTCGCTGAGCTGCAACCGGGAAAGCCGCGGAGCTTCGCTTGGGTGGTTGTGCAGGCACGATGAAGGGCCGTGATGGCCGTGTCCGGCGTGTTCTGGTTGCGGGGTGAGGCCATGCGCTGTCAGGGCCATCAGGGTTCCAAGACGTGAGGCCTTCGTTCGTCGACTCTTCGCCACCGGTAGCGTTCAGCCCTCACCGCTGCTTTAGCACGACGGCAACATGGTCGGGCGGCAGGCACTTCGATCGCGGTCTGTCGCTATCGCTGCGGTCTAGCCCATAAGAGGAGCTTGATCGTTATACGTAGCTGCCCACCTGTCACGTCAGTGGGAAGAGGCCCGTCGCCACCGGAAACGCGGTGCCTGGCCTCTCGCGTTGTGTCATGCCGTCCACAGGGTTCACCGGGCATCTACGGCTGATCGTTCCCAAGGTGTTCCCATTGGATCAAGAGCTTGGGAGAGTCCCATCCAGGCCTACGCATGGCCGCTGGAGCTCCGGTTACTCCCACGGGCGTGGGACGGGGCCGTCCAGGCCGGCTTCTCCGGAAGGACACTTCGGTTCTCGCAATGGCAGAGCTATGCGGCCGGCCTCCAGTGGCCGGAGAGCCGCGGAGTCAGGTCAACCTTTCGGACCCGTGTCAGCGATGCCGGCGATGAAGGCCCGCTGAAACAGGAAGAACAGGATCAGAGCTTGAGGCTTGCGGCCGTGCCCCCGCCGCGGGTTGTGAACTGGGTCGCCGTCGCGTCTCACCGCGGCGGCGGCCCGACCGAGTCCCGCCTGACCAGCGGGCACGGCATGAGATATCCCTGCTCCCTCTGCTCGGGGTCGTCCTGGATGAGCCCCAGCAGCCGGTGGAACGCCCACATCCCCATCTCGTAGTGGGGGAGGGCGACGGTCGTCAGCGCCGGGGACAGCTCGGGCGCGATCAGGTCCTGATCGTCGTACCCCACGACGGACAGGTCGTGGGGGATGCGCAGGCCGCGTTCGGCCGCGGCACGATAGCACCCCATCGCCATCCGGTCGTTGTAACAGAAGATCGCGGTCGGCCGTTCGTCGAGATCGAGAAGGCGGCTCGCCGCTCGGTAGCCTCCCGTTGTGGTGCCGTGCTCGGCTGCTACGAGCTCTGGGTCGGCGGGGATCCCCGCCGCGGCCAACGTTTCGTGGTAGCCGGCCAGGCGCCCGGATGCCGCCGGAACGTCCAGCGCTTCGGTGGCGAATCCGATCCGCCGGTGACCCGCGCGGAGGAGCTCGCCGACCGCCGCAGCCGCGCCGCCGCGTTCGTCGGGCACGACGTACGGCATGGAGCCGTCGGTGGGACAGGCGTCGAGCATGACGGTGCTCACGTCGCCCAGCATCTCGGGGATCTCGACGTGCCGGTGGTACATGGTGGCGTAGATGACACCGTCGACCCTCCGGTCGAGCAGCGCCCGAACGGCGTGGCGCTCGAGCGCGTGCTCTCCTCCGGTGTTCACCAGGAAGAGCAGGTAGCCGGCCTGCCAGGCCGCGTCCTGAGCTCCCTGGATCATCCGCCCGGCGAACGGGGTGGTCGCTATGTCGTCGCCGACGAAGCCGATCGTCTGAGTCCTACGTGTGCGAAGGCTGCGTGCGATCGGGTTGGAGGTGTAGCCGAGATCGCGGGCGGCGGCCAGGATCCGCTCCCGGGTCTCGGGGCCGACGCGCGCGCCCTCGACGTTGTTCAGGACCACGGACACCGTGGAGACGCCTACGCCCGCTCGGGCTGCGACGTCCTTGATCCGCGGCTTGCCCATGATTCTCCTTGAAGAAACGATTCATCAAATCGGTTCTTCATCCTTGCCCTGATGCAGATATTTGGCAAGAGTTCGTTTCCGACGCCTTACATGCCGCGAACCGGCTGCTCGGGACCTCGGAGCCGCCCGGCGCGTCCAGCGGCAGCGCCACCGCTGCCTGCTCCGGCTCAGGGGGTGGCGCGGAAGGTGTGGTCCGAGGTGTGGGCGACGAACTGCGAGGCGGTGGCGCTGTCGATCACCTTCGTGCCGTGCGTGCTCCCATCGAGCACCACGGCGTTCGCCGCGACGTTGCTGACCAGGCTGTTGTTGGACAGGTGGTTGTTGTGCCCCGAGGCGACCAGGATGATCGTGGGTTTGGCCCCGGAGGGGGTGATCTTGGCGGGAGGGACGTCATAGGCGAAGAGATTGCCGGTGACCATGTTGCCGTCACCGCGCAGGTGGATCACCCCGTACAGGTCGTCCTTGCCGTTGTCGTACGGCTGCATCGGCCCCCAGGGTTCGGGTTCCCTCCGGAAGTGGTTGCCGCTGATGAGGTTTTCCTTGTTGGCCCCGTCCGAGTCGAGCATTCCGGGGTAGAAGCCGTGCAGTCGGTTCCCGGTGATCGACGACCGGTTGGTGTTGCGGAGGTGGATCAAGCTCTTGCCGCGCGGGAAGATGTTGTTCCCGGCGATCAGCAGCCCCTGGTGCTGTTCGGCGAAGATCGAGTAGCCGATGTAGCCTGCGCCGACGTGGTTGTCGGTGACCTTCGACGCCTGCCCGGAGCCGATCAGCTCCACGCAGCTGCCGCATTCGGCGATGAAGTTGCCGTGCACGCTCAGCGCGTCCGCGTCGCGTATGACCAGCGCGCGCTCGAGATAGACGAACCCCATCCGTTCGATCCGGAAGGCGTCGTTGGCCGTGTCGACCCGGATCCCGACCTTGCCGTTGGCGTAGGAGTTCTGGTTCGGCGTGAAGGAGAGCCCGTCGAGGCAGAAGTTGTCGAAGACGACCGAGCTCAGCCGCGGCTCCCCGCTGCGGGAGACGAGGAAGGCCTCGCTTCTGCCGTCGGTGTTCTCGACCCGGATCCGGCTGCCGCCCGGCCAGATTTCGTGCCAGGCCGAGGTGTCCCCGGCGTTGTAGCGGATGCTGGAGGAGGCGAAGCCGTGCCCGTCACCCCTGATGGTGAGGTAGCTGACGTCGACCGTGACCCTCGTCTTGAGGGGGTAGTCGCCGGGAGGGATGTAGATCACCGCGCCGGGCTTCGACGACTGGTCGGGCTGGCGCTTCTTGATGTCTGCGATGATGTCGTTGATCAGCGCGCCGATGTCGGTGTAGCAGGTGATGGCCGGATTGGTGGAGTGGGTCCAGGCAGTGACGTCGTACACCGTGGGCGGCTTGTTGGCCTTGGCGGATGCGGCGGGCTGGCCAGACAGCACCGCTAAGCCGGCCGCCGCAGCGCCGACTGCCGGCACTCTGAGCAGCATGCGGCGGGCGATGCCGGAGTCTTTCTCGGTCATGCGTTCCTCCTGAGGGTTGGGGGTGCGATATCCGGGTTTGAGGGACAGGTGGAGTTCGCTGGGCTGAGGTGCGCGCCGTGCTCCGGCCCGGGAGCACGGCGTTACCTGCGGGCATGCCTGTCGGCGGTGCCGCGGTTGCCCAGGCACCGGTGACGAATCAGCCGGCTGTGTCGAAGGCCGTCCGAAGGTCTTTTGAGCAGGCGGGTGTCACATCGGGAGTGGCTGGGTGCTCTGCAAGCCGTGAGCCGGCTCGAGGCGTACGGGGATCGGGTCCGTGATCTCCCCGATGAAGCCGTCGTCGTCGGTGTGGCGGAAGGCGAGCATGACCCAGGCGCCCCCGCGATCCCGGGTGAGGCGGCCGCTGTAAAGGGACTCCTCGGTGAGTCGTCGCGCCTTGAGCGGGTCGTACGGTCCGAGCAGGTCGCCGGGTTCGAGCACCCAGACGCCCCCGCGTTCCCCGGTCAGGCGCCGTTCCTCCGCCAGCTCGGTGCGCAGACACGAGAACAGCAGCACGGGGCTGCCGTCGACGATCTCCACCTGAGGGACCTCCAGGTGGCCGAAGCCGGTGCCGGGTGCGCTGAGCGGGGGTTGCGCCTCCCAGGTGAGCAGGTCGTGGGAGCGGGCGTGGCCGATCACGCCGCGCTGGTCGGGGTCGCCGACCCGGGAGCGGGCGGTGATGAGCATGTGCCAGCCGTCCTCGCCGGGGTCGCGGAAGACCCAGGGGTCGCGCCATGCCTCGTCAGTCCACTGAGCGGTCTGGAGCTGCTCGTACCAGCGCGGATCGCTTTCCAGGATCGCCGCCGTGCCGTGCTTGTGCCAGGTGTGCAGATCGTCCGAGGTGGCCAGGCCGATGCGTTGTTTGAGGCCGCGCTCGGCGTGACTGGTGCCGGTGTAGAACATGTGCCAGGTGCCGTCGTCGGCCCGGACGATCGAGCCGGTCCAGGTGGTGTAGTCGTCGAAGGCGGGACCGGTGCTGGGGGCGAGGGCGTCCGGGAGTACGGTCCAGTCGGTGAGGTCGGCGGATACGGCGTGGCCGATCGAGACGTTCCAGTGGCGCTGGTCGGGGTCGCCGATCGCCTTGGGCGCCTTGAGGAAGTACAGATGGTAGGTCTCGCCGTCGTCGGCGAGCCAGAAGTCCCAGACCCAGTGGTCGTCGAGACGCAGCACGAAAAGCCTTTCCGGTGATGACGCCGGTACGCCTCAGACGGACGGTGCCGCGACCGAGGACCGGCGGATGAGGGGGCAGGGCAGAGTCCGCACAGGGACATCGCCCGCGTTCCGGGCGGGGTCGTCGATCAGCTCCATGAGGCGATCGACGGCCCAGGCGCCCATTTCGTAGTGGGGCAGTTGCAGCGTGGTGAGGCCGGGGTACAGGCCGTCGGCGATGTACTCCTGGTTGTCGAAGCCGACGACGGACACGTCCGCGGGGATGCGCAGCCCGAGTTCGGCGGCCGCGCGGTAGGCCCCCATGGCCATGCGGTCGTTGTAGCAGAAGATCGCGGTGGGCCGGGGAGTGCGCTCCAGCAGCCGGCGGCAGGCCAGGTAGCCGCCGGTGGTCTCGGACTCCTCCTGTACGACGAGTTCCGGGTCGTAGGCGATGCCCGCCTCCTCCAGCGCCTGGCGATAACCGCGCAGGCGGCCGTGGGTGGCGGGGACGTCGTCGCTGTTGAGGGCGAGTCCCACGCGCCGGTGGCCGTGGTCGAGCAGTTCCCGGGTGGCGTCGTACCCTCCCCGGACCTCGTCCGGGACCACGGCGGGTGGCCCGTCGCCTCCGGTCCTGCCGTCGGCCAGGACCAGCGGGAGACCGCGCAGCTCGGACGGGACCTCGACGATCCGGTGGTACATCGTGGCGTACAGCACCCCGTCGACCTGCTGCTGGTGCAGCGCCTCGATGCCGCGGGCCTCGACCGCCGCGTCGCCTCCGGTGTTGATGAGCGTCAACGCCCACCCCCGCCTCATCGCCGCCTCCTGGGCGCCGAGGATGAGCCGGCCGGCGTGCGGGGTGGTCGCTATGTGATCGCTGATCAGCCCGAGCATGTGGCTGCGCTGGGTGCGCAGGCCGCGGGCCAGCTTGTTGGGGGCATACCCCAGCCGCTCGGCCGTCTCGCGTACCCGTCGACGGGTGTCGTCGGGCAGCCGGGCGCCCTCGACGTCGTTGAGCGCGCGGGAGACGGTCGTGATGGACACGCCTGCCTCGCGCGCGACGTCACGGATGCTCGGCCGCCTGGTCACCGCGTCTCTCCTCTTCTCCATTGTCCCCTGGTGGATCCTTTGATGGCGTACCCGGCCGCATCATTCGTCCCAGAGGCCGTGCTCGGGCCAGCGGCGTGGCAGCCGCTCCTCGACCGGGGGGAGATCGGCGTGGGGGGCATGCGGGTGGAGCTGGTACCAGTACGCGACGCTGGAGAAGTCGTTGCCCTGGTCGTTGGCGTGACCATGCTCAATGGTGACGCGGATCGACTTGGTGAAGCGAACCGGGTCCTCGATATGGAAGCGGTACATACTCCACAGGCCGAAGTGCTCCTGCGGGCTGCTGGCCAGTGAGATCCCGTGATACGGCCCGGCGTACGCCCCGCTGGGGAATCCCCACGCGGCGCCGAAGTAGTCCTCGGTGCCGGTGCCGTGCAGGGACGGCGGCCATTGCTCGCCGTCGATGAAGATCATGTCGTCGCCCTCGCCCGGCCAGGTGAACTGCTGGTTGGAGGCGTCGAAGTTGTCGATGCTCAGCACGCAGCCGACGTAGTGCCCGGTGCCGGTGGCGTCCAGGATGACGTAGTTGTCGTCCCCGGTGAGGTTGACGCCCGGCAGTTCCCACGGCGGGGGGTTCTCCGCGCCGGCGGGGTGCACGACCTTCTGACAGGGCTTCTCCTGCCGGTAATAGGCGTGGAAGCGGCCCATGTCGTCGGGGATCGGCTCCTTGGTGAGCTCGTAGTCGACGTAGTAGAAGAAGTTCTCCACCGGCATGTCGCTCTCGTTGCGCAGCACGATCTTGGCGTGCGAGCCGAACGGCATGGGGAAGTAGCAGTTCATCGCGGCGGCGAACGGCCCCTTGGGGCCGCGGCGCGGGCCGAAGACCATGCTCAGCGGCAGCGACACGTAGTGCGTGCAGGTGGCGTGGCCGACGCCGAAGAAGTCGCCGAGCGGGCTGCGTACGCTGGGATTGTCCTCGCCGTCCCAGTACATCTCGATGACGAGCTTGCGCAGGTACTTCTCCGAGTAGCACCGGGTGGTCAGCCAGATGTGCTCGATGATCCCGCTGCCCTCGATGTCGGCGAGCACATGAGTCTCGCCGGGGGCGACGACGGCGAAGTCGCGGTTGCCGCCGGTGCGGTCCCAGCTGGACGATCGCAGCGATCGCCCGGCCTTGACGCGCGGAAGTCCGCCCAGCGGGCTGGTCGGCTGCCAGAACTGCATTTCTCGATTACCTTTCGCGAGGTGGTGGGTCAGCCCTTGACGGCGCCGAGGGTCATGCCCGCGACGATCCGCCGCTGGAGCAGCAGGGTGAACAGGACGACGGGGACCGAGTACAGCGTGGCCAGTGCGGTCATGGGCCCCCATTGCAGGCCGTACTGGGTCTGGAAGTTGGCGATGACGATCGGTGTCGTCTGCGCCCGCACCGCCGTGAGCAGCAGCGCGAACAGGAACTCGTTCCAGGACGCGAGGAACGCGAAGATCGCGGTCACCGCGATGCCGCCGCCGACGACCGGCACCACGATCCGCACCAGCGCCTGCAGCCGCGTGCAGCCGTCGACCACGGCCGCCTCCTCGAGACTGGGCGGTACGGCCTCGAAGAAGCTGGCCATCAGCCAGATCGACAGCGGCAGCGAGATCGTCGTGTGGGCCAGGGCAAGCGCGGTCGGCGTGTCGGTGATGCCCGCGGTGCTCATCAGGGTGACCAGCGGGACCCCGATGGCGACCGGTGGCACCATCCGGGTGACCAGGGCGAGCATGATGAAGATCCGCCCGCTCACGGTCCCGTAGCGGGTGATCCCGTATGCGGCCGGGACCGCGAGCAGGACCGACAGCACTGTGCTGATCACGGCGGTGGAGGTGCTGTTGATGAACGAGGGGATCACGCCGGGCGTGGCCAGGGCGGTGCCGTAGTTCTCCAGGCTCCAGGCCTTGGGCAGCACCGTCGGCGGCACGGCGATGGCGTCGGTGGGCAGCTTGAGCGAGGTCAGGATGAGGTACGCGAACGGGAACGCGTACAGCACCACGATGCTGGTCAGCAGCGCCCACAGCAGCGTGCGGGTGCTCGTGCGCGGGGTCATCGCTGCGCCCCCTTCCCCGGCCGCCAGATGGTGGCGACCGCGATCAGTGCCACGCCCAGCATCGCGATCAGATAGAGGGTGCCCATGGCGCTGGCCAGGCCTGGCTCGCCGAACCGCACCATCGTCCGGTAGATGAGCAGGCTGAGCGTCTCGGAGGCCGACTGGGGGCCGCCGTTGGTCTGGATGAGGATCACGTCGAAGGCCCGCGCCGCGTCGATGCCGCGTACGACGAGCGCGACGGCGATGACCGGCCGCAGCAGCGGCAGCGTCACCCGGGTGAGGGTGTGCCAGGGCCCGCTGCCGTCGAGGTGGGCGGCCTCCAGCACGTCGCCCGGGATGTTCTGCAGTCCGGCGAACAGCACCAGGGCCATGAACGAGGTGGTCAGCCAGATGTCCGGCAGCGCCACCGAGAACAGCACGATGTCCGGGTCGCTCAGCCAGCCGATCGCGTCGGGTCCGTCAATGATGCCGAGCCGGGTGAGCAGCTCGTTCACGATGCCGAAGTTGTCGATGAGCAGGAACCGCCACAGCAGGCCCGCGACGACCGGGGCGATCATCAGCGGGTACAGGAACAGGGTCCGAATCCACCTCGCCCGGCTGCCCAACGCGTTGAACAGCAGGGCCGCCGCCAGCCCGAGGGTGAACTCCAGTGTGACCACGAGCGCCGTGTACAGGGCGGTACGGCCGGCGGCGCCGAGAAACTCGGGCGAGGTCAGTGCCTGGCCGTAGTTGCCCAGTCCGGTGAACTCGCGCGTCCCGGCCAGCGGGGCGATGTCGTACAGGCTGTCCACGACCAGCTTGACCAGCGGCCAGCCGACGAACACCGCCAGGAACACCGCTGCCGGGGCCATCAACGCCAGGGCGAACCGGTTGTCAGTGAGCCCACGACCCCGCCGGTGCCGCCGGTGCCTGACGTGATCACCAGCCCGGACGTCGCCGCCGGAGGGTCGGGGATCGGCCCGGCCCACCGTGGGGTTCGGACTACTGGGCAAGGCTCTGCACCTTGTCCTTGGCGGCGGCCAGCAGGCCCGTGTAGTCGGCGTTCGGGTTGAGCGACTGCTGCAGCGTCGGGATCAGCACGGTGTCCACGATCTGCTGCCACTTGGCCGTCGCAGGGCGTGGCTTGGTGGCCGTCGCGTTGAGGGTCTCCAGCAGCGGCTTGAAGTGCTCGTAGCCGGGCTTGTCGGCGTACTGCTCGAAGGCCGACTTCCGCGCGGCCAGCCCGAGCGAGGACTCGATCGCCATCGCGTTGTTGTCGTAGGCGAACTTGACGAACTCGGTGGCCAGGTCGGCCTGCTTGGTGGCCTTGGGCACCGACAGGTACCAGGGGCCGGGGATGCCCGCCACGCCCGCCGCTCCGCCGATCATGGGCGCGGCCCCGACCTTGCCGTACACCGGGGAGTCCTTCGGGATGAGCGGGAAGGCGTGCGCCCAGAACCGCATCATCGCGGTCTTGCCCTGGTTGAACAGGTTCTGCGCGCCCGCCCAGTCGAGCTGCGCGGCGCCGGGCGGGCTCACCTTGAGCTTGTTGTTCAGGTCGCTGTAGAACGTCAGCGCCTTCAGGTGCTGCTCGTTGTCGATGATGACCTGGCCCGAAGCGTCCAGGACCACGCCCGGCGACCCGGCCTGCAGTATGTGCGCGAGCCATTCGGTCTCGACCGCGCCTTTGACGTCGGTGCCGTACAGCTTGCCGCCGCGGGTGAAGAACGCCGCCGCGTCGTTGAACTGCTCCCACGTCGTGGGCGGGACGAGCTCGTGGCCGTACTTCTTCTTGAAGGCGGCCTGCTCGTCGGCGTCCTCGAACAGGTCCTTGCGGTAGAAGAGGATCTCGGCGTTCGTCCACACCGGCATGCCGACGAACGTGCCGCCGACCTGCGCCTCGGTCACCAGGGCCGGGAACAGGTCGGCCTTGACGTCCGCGGTGAACAACTCGGTCAGGGGGCGTACGGCCCCGGCGAACGCGGTCAGCCAGATCGCGTCCAGCGCGGCCACGTCGAAGCTGAGGGTGCCGGAGGACAGCTCGCCGGACAGCCGGTTGAACAGGCCGTCGTACGGCAGCTCGATGAACGTCACCTTCGCGCCGGTCTTCGCGGTGAACGCCTCGGCGATCTTCGTCAGCTCCGCCTTGCCGCCCGCCTCGACCAGGACGCTGAGTGCCTTGGCGCCGCCCGCGCCCGATCCGCTCGTCGTCCCGCCGGCGCCGCACGCGGTGGCCAGTACCGCCAGGCCCGATGCACCCGTCCACTTCAACAGATCGCGTCGGGACAGCCCTGAGTTGTGAGGCATGGTGCCCTCTCCCATCAGCCTGGGGCTCATGCGGTGCACCCCGAACCGCTGCTGAGCAAAAACGTTTGCGCAAACGTAAGCCTGCATATCGAGGGAGGTCAAGAGGGCGCCGGAAACTTTGTCGTAATGCCCGTGGAACGAGCCTCCGCGCTTGCAGAATCGATTCAGCACATGTCACCATGTCGCCGACACGAGGGGAGGGCACATGACGTTCTTGGTGATCGGCGAGAGCATCGTCGACCTGATCGGCTCCCCCGACGCATCGCGGTTCAGCGCCGTCGCGGGAGGCAGCCCGCTCAACGTCGCGGTCGCCCTTGCCACGCTGGGGCAACCGGTCAGACTCGCCAGCGAGATCGGCGGCGACTTCTTCGGCGAACTGCTGCGGGGCCATCTCGGCAGGCACGGGGTCGGGCAAGGCGAGCTCGTCCCCGGTGCCGCAACCAGCCTGGCTTTCGCCAGGATCGGTGACGACGGGTCGGCGTCCTACGACTTCCGGTTCGACTGGCGCTTTTCCGGTCCGGTCTCGCTCGACGGCGTCACCTGCCTGCACACCGGATCGCTGGCCACGCTCGTCGGGCCCGGCGCCGCACATGTCCGGGAGGTGATGCGGGCCGCGGCCGACGCCGGGGTCATCGTCTCCTACGACCCCAATATCCGCCCCTCGCTCATCGGTGACCGGGCGTCTGCGCTCACGTTGGTCGAGGAGTGTGTACGGCTCTCGCGGCTGGTCAAGGTCAGCGCGGAGGACCTGGCCTGGCTGTATCCCGGCGAGCCGGACCTGGACGCGGCGAAGCGCTGGGCGGCGTGGCCGGGAGAGCGCCTGGTCGTGGTGACCCGGGGTGGCGACGGCGCGTCGGCGATCCTCGGCGGCTCGGTGATCAACTGCCCTGCTCCCGTCGTCGAGCTCGTCGACACCGTCGGCGCGGGCGACACCTTCACCGCCGCCTATCTCACGGTTCTCGGCGAGGGGGAGCTCACTGCGGAGCGGGTCAGCGACGCGTTGCGCTACGGATGCGCGGCTGCGGCCGTGGTGTGCACCCGGGAGGGCGCGGTGCCACCCAGTCCGCAGGAGATCGACGGCCTGCTTTCCTCAGTGCCGCCGACCCCGGTTTGACCATCCGCCCGGTCGCGCGACACGTACAGTGCGGTGGCGAGGGTGTTCATGCTCGGTCATCACAGCCCGAGCATGAACACCCTCGCCCTATCTCCGCAGCTACGCCTTGGGCTCAAGCATCCAGCCGGTGAAGGCGGACTTCATCGCCCGGACCTTGAGCGACTTGACCGTGACGGTGCCGTCGGCGAACAGGGCCAGGCCGAGCGAGTCGTCACGGGCGGGGTACACACGGGTGGTGATGGACTTGTGGCCCCCGGCGTAGGCCTCGAGCATGGATTTGTCGAGGAACACGTCCAGGGTGAGGACATCGCCCGCGAGAGTGACAGGGCCGCACTGGACGCCCAGGTCGGCGAACAGGCTGGAGACGGCGCCCGAGCGGGTCCGGTCGACGCAGAAGGTCTTGTCGTTCTTGTTGTAGGACAGGAGTGTCTCCTCCTCTCCCGCGGGGCTGCGCCTGACCTTGATTCCGTAGCGGCTCGCGGCGGAGGCCGACATCTCCAGCCGGATGTGGAGGGTGTCGCCGCGGACGTGGGACAGTTGCTGGTTGGCCGCGCTGAGGTCGTTCTGATTGGTGAGGATGACCAGCGGGGCGGTGGTGGTGTGGAGAGAGGCCATCTCGGGCAGCGGCTTGACGCCCAGGTCACCGTCGGGCCGGAGGCCGTTCTGGCGGGACTATCTGTGAATGCAGGCCGCCAGTACGCGGAAGCATTATCAAGATCCGGGATATGCGTGGGATGATGCCGCAGGCAAGGCCACGAGAGTTGTCACAGTTGCCGTGCGGTCTCAAGGTCTTCGGCCGCGGGGAGGCGCTGGCTGCGGGTACGGCAGGTGGTGGACTTCCGGACGGCGTCCACACCCCCTGGGGCGAAGGCGCGGACCTCGGTCGGCAGGTCGCCGGCGAAGTCCACGAGGTGGACCGGCGTGCCGGTCAGGCCGGCGACGAAGTCGGCCTCGGCACCGGGGCGGGCGGTGGCGATCACGCGGGCGCCGCGGGCGGCGGCGAGCTGCACGGCCAGCGCGCCCACCCCACCGGTGGCACCGGAGATCAGCACCGTCTCGCCGTCGGCCGGGGCGACGAAGTTGAGACTGTCCAGCGCCGCGGTGCCGGCCAGGCCCAGCGCGCCCGCCTCCTGAACGGACAGGCCGTCGGGGAGGGGGGCCACGCCGTAGCCGGCGGACACGGTGACGTGCTCGGCCAGCGAGCCGGTGCCCAGGAACGGCTTCATCACCACGCCGAAGACCGCCTGGCCGACCTCGAAACCGTCCACGCCCTCGCCCAGAGCCTCGACGGTGCCCGCGAAGTCCTTGCCCACCACCAACGGAAAGCGGTGCTCCATCATCCCCTGCAGGTAGCCGGCCGCGGTGGCGGCGTCGAAGCCGTTGATCGAGGAGACGGCCACCTTCACCAGTAGCTCACCGGCCTCAGGGCGGGGAGTGTCGACCTCGGTCACGGCCGGGGTCGCAGGGACGGAGTCCAGGGTCACTGCACGCATGGGTTGCACCCTTCGGGAATTGGAACGTCCTACCCGATTCCATGATGACAGCCTAACAACGAAACTGGGTAGCCTGTTCCACTTGTAGAATGGAAACATGACAGCCGCCGCAGACCCCGACTCCTCCCCGGACCGGCAGCCCGAAACGGGGCTGCGCGCCGACGCCGAACGCAACCGCGAGCGCATCCTGGCCGCCGCCCGCCGCCTGTACGCCAGCCACGGGCTCGGCGTCTCCATGGCCTGCATCGCCCGCGAAGCCGGCGTCGGCAAGGCCACCCTGTCGCGCCGCTTCGCCACCCCCGAAGAGCTCATCAACGCGGTCTTCGCCGACCGCATGGACGCCTACGCCGCCGCCACTGCCGAAGCCCTCGCCGACCCCGACCCCTGGCACGGCTTCACCGGCTACATCCACACGGTGTGCGCCATGCAGGCCGCCGACCGCGGCTTCGCCGACGTGCTGGCCATGACCTTCCCCGCCGCCAAGGCACTGGAAGCCCGCCGCACCGAGGCCTACAACGGATTCCTCGAACTCATCGCCCGCGCCCAGGCCACCGGCCACCTGCGCGCCGACTTCACCCCAGAAGACCTCGTCATCTTGCTGATGGCCAACGCCGGCGTCGTCGCCGCCACCCACGATGCCGCCCCTGACACCTGGCGCCGCCTGGTCGGCCAGATGCTGCGCGCCTACGCGGCCCCTGGCACCGACCCCCCACCTCTGGCGCAGGCTCCTGCACCCATCGCGCTGTATCGGGCCATGGCCCGCCTCACCCGCCCCGCCCCCGGCCCCGGTGGAGCGGCGGAGCGACCAGACGGCCGGTGACGTCGCCAAACGACCATGGTGAGTGTCTCGTGTCCATTCGCCGGACTCGAACGCGCGCGCCGGTCATCCCTTGACCCTGCCTCGTCATCGGCGCTCTGCGGGGTCGCCGTAGTACGCGAGACGCATCAGGCGAAGGTGGCATGCATGAGCGCCAGAGTGGGCGGATGCACCCTGACTGAGGCCCGCCGCCCGTTCCCGCTCATCGCGATACGGGCACCCGGACGAAGGCTGAGGCCCAATAGGCCCGGCCCACGAGGCGCGAAACGCGTGGCGTGCTCTCGGTGCCGGCCACAGGCTTGAGCGGCATAGCATCGGGCAACCGCCAACTCCCACGCGCGCACGACACGAGAGGCACAGCACAATGGTCAACCGCGACGCCGTCTCACTCGACGACCCGGTCGGTGAGTCGCTCCGCGGCCACCACACACATCTGGCCCGTCGGCTCGGCCGGGCGGCCGGTTACCTCCCGGAAGTCGCAACCTTCTCCACGGTATCCACCGACCCAGACGCGGCAGAGTGGGCCGATCTCGCTCGTTTGCTCGGTCGCGGCGAGCTCGCCGATCTGTTCAGCTGCCCGGCGACCCCGCCTGCGGACTGGAAGCCGGTCTTCACCCTCGACGGCCTTCAAATGATCGGTCCCGCCGGCAGCCACCCCGGTCACGTTGATGCCGAGCCAGACGCGGGGGTGGTCGAACTGGGCGTCGACGACGTGCCTGAGATGCTCGAGCTCGCTGCGCGGACCCAACCAGGACCGTTCTGGTCCCGCACCCACGAACTCGGTACCTATCTCGGCGTACGCGACAACGGCACATTGGTGGCAATGGCGGGCGAACGGCTCCGACCTCCGGGATGGACCGAGATCAGCGCTGTCTGCACCGCCCCCGAGGCACGTGGGAGAGGCCATGCCGCCCGCCTGGTCAGTGCGCTCGCCGCGCGCATCGCGGCTCGGAGCGAACGTCCCTTCCTCCACGTCGCCGAGGCGAACACCGGCGCGATCGCGCTCTACGAGCGGCTCGGCTTCGAGGCTCGGAAACACGTGACCTTTCGCGGGTTCCGCATTCCGTGATCTCCTCAGGCCCTCGGCGTTGAGACTCTTTCCGGCCGGCTGCCGTCAGGCGGACGTCGACTCCGCACTCGACGGCTTCAACACCTTCACCCTCTGGGCCGTACCGGCATTCCCGACGACGCGGCCGCCACCGTCGACTTCCTCCTGTCCAATCAGACCGACTGGGTCACCGGCGCCGTCTGGGACGTCGACGGCGGTGTCATGGCCGGGACTGCATCGAAGCGCACGCCAAGGCCGCACACGATCTCCACCATCATGTTTCCGACAGGCGGGGCATGCGCAGGTGGGCAGGAGCAGGTGGCCAGCGGCAATTCACTTGACACATCGGTGAGTCGCGAGTTGAGTTTTTCGCCGTGGCCTATCCTCCGCCGATCTTCGTCGCCGGCACCGGTCGGTCGGTCGGGAACATCGCAACTCGCGAACATTCTCGGCGAACACCCGCAGATCCACAGGATTCCAATCGAGACCAGGTTCATTGTCGACCCGGGCGGCTTCAGGGACTTGGCGGATGCACTCACGATTCGATACGACCCTTACGTCGGGGACGACGCCCTCCGCAGGCTGAGCGACATCCTTACGGTGCGACTGGTCAGCAGGAGAGACATCGATCGTGGTCATACCGTTCCTGAGGCCATCGGCGAGCGGCACTACTGGGACGCGGTGGGACGGCTGTGGTCGGAGCTCGTCGCGACCACGTTCGACCAGTTCGTGCCTGCGGCAGGGTTCGGCCACACCGACTGGGCCGCCGGGCCGTTCGAGCATCAGAGTTACCGGCGGGCGATCCCGAAGTACTTCAGCGATCGGAGCGAACTCCTCGAAATCCTTCGTCGCGCAGTCGACGTAATGTTCGGCGGGGCAGCTGCCGACGCGGGAAAGCCGACCTGGTGCGAGAAGACGCCGTTCAACCTTCTGTGCATGGACTTCCTCTGGGAACTCGTCCCTGAGGCCACCATCGTCCACATCAAGCGCCACCCGGTCGCGGTGGTTGCGTCGCACGTCGACCAGCCATGGGCACCGTCCACGGTCGACGGCGCGCTCGCCTGGCTCAAGCCGATCTATGACCGATGGCTCGCCTGGAAGGCGACCGCCGATCTCGACACCAAGCGATACGTTGAGATCAGAGCCGAGGATCTCGCTGCGGACTGGCCGGCCCAGCGGAAGGCGCTCTTCGAGAGCGTTGGCGTTGACGACTTCGCGACCACGTCGACGTTCCGCGCACGCAGCCTCGACCACCGCAACGACCAGTTCGACAGTGACACCCGCGCGCTGATCGAACGAGCACTCGCAGATGTCATCCCAGCCATGGGATACGAGTAGTGGCCGAACAGAACGCGCGCTCGCGAGCGCCGGATCCCGTTATGCGGCAGCAGCGGGAGCTGGAATCGGACATGGCCGAGCTGTCCCGTTGGGGTGACGATCGTCCCGACCTCCTCGGAGGCATCTGCGGTGGCCGCGAAGGTCCGTCGCCTGCTCGCCCATCCTGAACACCTCAACGTGATTGCACAGCGCTACACCCTGCGGGAACTGCGGCGCCTGCAGGACACCATCAGCGATGACCAGGACGCCCGATTGCACGCGCTCTGGGGTTCTGGGGAATTCGCTTCCGAGGAGGAGTTCTGGCGCCGTTTGAGGGAGGGCCCTCTTATCGTTCAGGTCGGCGTCAAACAGGAGATCAACAAGGTTGGGGTGGGCGTCAGTCCACGCGACCGCGCCTTTGCCGCCGCGCTCATCGACCGATATGGGAGAGATCGCGTCCACGTTTTTTGGGACAGGCTGGATGAGGTGTGGTTCTAGGGCAGTGGATCAGCAACGTCGATGGTGCCTTGGTAGATCCGCCCGCGTTTGCCAGTGCTCTGGGCTACGGCCCGGCAGCGGCCCAGCGCCTCTCGCCCCTTGACCGGTTTGTGATCTACGGTATCCCCTTAAGGGGAAGTCGGCCGGCGGCGTGTTGGTGGGCGCGTACCACGGTGGAATCCACGCCCACCGTCCAGTCCGTTCCCTCGGGCGCATCGCAGTCGCCCGTAACCCGTCCAGGATCTTCCCCCAAATTGGCGGACACGCTCGAGCACATGAGACATCACCTCTCCCCCCGCCGCCGGGAAGACGCTCACCCGGCGGTCGTTCATGCCTCGCCCGCGAGCCACTCGTCGAAGGTGGTCGGCGCGATGCGGGCGTTCTCTCCGGGCAGCAGCACGTTGCCGGCCATCTCGGTGCCGAGCGGCCCCGACCATGTGGGCACGAGCTTCACCTTCCGCCCGCGGGCCTCGTTCGTACGCCGGGCCATGTCCACGAGGTCCTGCGGCTCGGGCCCGGCGACGTCCACGTAGCGCCCCTTCGGCTCGCCGGTCGCGATCTCGGCGAGGACCTCGGCCACGTCCGCGGGTGCGATCGGCTGCACGAGCAGCGGCGGGATGGTGGCGACCCCGTCCCGCTCGGTCCAGCTCACCACCGTCGCGGCGAAGTCGTGGAACTGCGTGGCGGGGACGATCGTCCAGGGGACCGGCCCTGCCGCCACGAGGCGCTCCTGCTCCCGCTTGCCCTCGTAGTGAGGGTTGCCCTCGACACGATGGAGCCCCACGATCGACAGCAGCACGTGGTGGCGGACACCGGCCCGTTCCTCGGCGGCGAGCATGTTGCGGGTCGCCGCACCGAAGGACGCCACCGCCTGGGCCCGCTCGGTCGCCGCCAGGTTCGTGGCGTCGACGACCGCCTCGACGCCCGTGAGGGCGTCGTCGAGACCGTCACCGGTCGACAGGTCCACGCCGTGGGAACGGCTGATGCGCACGACGTCGTGCCCGTTCGCTTGGAGCGCGGCGACGGTGAGCGAGCCGATGTTCCCGGTGGCGCCGGCGACTGCGATCCGCACGATGATCTCCTTTCCTTGATCGTTACTCCAGCATGCTTCCAGGGCGGAAACACCCGGACCCGCGGCGTGGCGAGGGGCGTCGTGGGCCAGGTCGGTCAGTCCGGCAGGGACACGCGCAGGGACACGGCGCCGCGGAGGTCGAGCCAGGCCGTGCCGAGGCCGCGCACCAGGCGCAGCACCACCTCCGCGCATCCGGGGGAGCGGGCCACCAGCCCGGGTTCGGGAAAGTCCTCGACCAGATACGGACCGGGTGGGAGCCGGTCGCCGCCCTGGGCCCGCCGCGAAAGCCGCGCGAGACGATGGCCACGGAAGGCCTCCTTCAGCGACGGGTCATCTGGTCCTTCCACCATGCCCGGGCCCGCGATCCGCATGCCTCGGCGAAGGATCTACGGGAAATCCTGAGACGGGACGTTGACCTGCATAAAGCTTGTCCGGGCGGCGCTGCTGGCGGTGGCGGATCCGGCGACTCGCCGCGGTGAGTTCGCACGCATCAAACCCCAACGCACGCGGGTACGTTCGTCCTGTCCGAAATTCCACCGCTCGCGAGGACCTGTCATGCAGGCCATCACCGTCCGAGACCGCGCCGCCGGTCTGGCTGGGCTTTCCCTGACGGAAGTGCCGTACCCCCACGCCGCCGAGAACGACGTCATCGTGCGGGTGCATGCTGCGGCGTTCACCCCCGGAGAGCTCGACTGGCCAGCAACGTGGTCCGATCGTGCGGGGCGCGACCGGACGCCGAGTGTGCCCGGGCATGAGGTGTCGGGTGTCGTCGTCGAGTTGGGGTACGGAACCACCGGCCTGACCGTCGGCCAGCGGGTGTTCGGGCTGACCGACTGGGCCCGTGACGGCTCGCTGGCTGAGTACGTGGCGGTGGAGGCCCGCAACCTCGCGCCCCTGCCGGCCGACGTCGGCCACACCGTGGCTGCCGCACTGCCGATCTCAGGGCTGACCGCATGGCAGGGCCTGTTCGACCACGGCCGCCTTGCTGCCGGTCAGACCGTCCTGATCCACGGCGCCGCGGGCGGTGTCGGTTCTATCGCGGTGCAGCTCGCGCGCGAGGCGGGAGCCCGAGTGATCGGCACCGGCAGGGCCCGCGACAGGGACACGGCGCTCGGGCTCGGCGTGGATGCCTTCCTGGACCTGGAGGCCGATCCCCTGGACGATGCCGGTCAGGTCGACGTGGTGTTCGACGTGATCGGTGGTGACTTCCGGGACCGCTCGGCCGCGCTGGTGCGCGCCGGCGGCACGCTCGTCGCCATCGCCTCCCCACCCACGGTCCGGCCCCGAGACGGGCAGGCGATCTTCTTCGTCGTCGAACCCGATCGCGCCCGGCTCGCGGACCTGGCCCGGCGGCTCCGGGACGGACGGCTCCGCCCGATCATCGGGACCGTGCTGACGCTCGCCGAGGCGCCCTCGGCGCTCGCGGCCGCCCAGCGCACCCCCGGCAAGACGATCATCAGGGTCGCGGCAGGCGAATAGCCGGATACGTGCGCGGACGGCGTGGGGCAGGTGCGACGGTTTCCGTCCACTCCCGCGCACGAACTCGTCGACGGGGGCGGCCGGGCCAGGGCTGCGTGGAGCGCGGGCTGGAAGGCCGCCGATTTTCGCGGAACCCCCAGGCCGGTTCAGCTGCCGGCGACGGTGTATCGGCTCGTGATCGCCACGCGGTTGAAGGCGTTCATCACGGTCGACAGCCAGGCGACCGCCGAGACCTGATCCTCGGAGAGCACTGCGGCGGCCGCCGCGTAGTCGGCGTCGCTCACATGACCATCCGACACCCGCGCGATCGCCTCGGTCAGGCGCAGGGCCGCGCGCTCCATCTCGGAGAAGTAGCCGGTCTCTGCCCATGCCGGCAGCACCGCGAGGCGGTCTGGGTTCTCGCCCTTCTTGAGCGCGTCGCGGGTGTGCATGCGCAGACAGAACGCGCAGCCGTTGATCTGCGACGTACGGATCTTCACCAGCTCGACCAGCAGCGGGTCGAGGCCTGCCGCCGCGGCGCCCTCCTCTGCCGCCGTCGACCAGGCGATGAGAGCCTTGTAGCTGGCCGGGTGCTGCTTGCCGATGTTGACGCGTTGCTGCTCAGTCACGCGTATCACTCTAGGCCGCGTGAACTGCCGCCCCTCCCGCGGGGCACCCGGCCGTGTGGCTCGTCGCGGTTCGCTTCTTGGCCGGCTCGACACGACGACACCGACTGTGCCTGGGCAGACCATCACCAAGGCTTGAATTCGCCCTTGGCAGGTCTTCGAAATGCCTGGGCAGCGTACTCAGGCAACACCTCTCCGCCTGACCGAGACGCCACGCCGAGGTGAGCCCCTTCGGGCCGTGTCCGGTGGTGTGGCGAGTCGGAGCAGTAAGCCCGTGGGGCGAAAGCCGGGACGCCTCGCGATCGTCCCGTCCGCTTCAAAAGTCCGAGCAGGGAAGCTTCAAAAGTCCGAGCAGGAATAGGAGAGCCGTCATGATCCGAGCACGGCTCGCCGGTGGCTTTCTGGCTGCCGGCATGGTGGCCACGGCCGCCGCATGTGCTCCCGTAGCAAAGCGTGCGACCGGCAAGGCGCAGGGTGCCGCCGAGGTGCCGGTTGCCGCCACGGGTTCGCCGCCGCCGACCGAGACGCTCACGACTCTGCTGGAACAGACGCTTCCGAATGTCAGGGGCAAGACGTTCACCTCGGCGATCGCAGCCTTCCCGCCAGGTTCACGCGCGGTGCCGCATCGGCACGGCAACACTTTCGTGTACGCCTACGTGCTCGAAGGCACTTTGCGTAGCCAGATCAGTGGCGAGCCGGTGCGCACTTTCCGCCAGGGCGAGTACTGGGTCGAGCCGCCGGGCGCCCACCATGTGCTCACGGAAAACATCAGCCGGACAAAACCGGCGAAGTTGCTGGTCATTTTCATCTCGAACACAGGGGACAAGATCAAGGTCGATGACCCGCGCGGGTAGTGCGCCGGTTGCATAGCCGGGGTAAGCGCTGATCAGTCGCCCTGTGATCATCGACGACACGTCGGCTTGTTCGCCGTCGCCCACGGCGATGTCCTCACCGCCAAGAAGGACGCCCGCATCGCCCCACCCGCTACACCGACTGGTTGAAGCCGACCCGACGACAGAAACGATCAGAGAGGACGAAGGAGCCCATGAGCACCGAACATTCGCACCACCTCGAGAACCCCAACGCGACTACGCCGCCGCCGAAGATCGAACTCATCTCGTCGGTGCCCTCGCCGCCGCCTATGCCCGACAACGCCGAGGCGATGACAATCCTGGTCACTCTGCCGCCGGGCAGTGAGGGCAACCCGCCGCACCGCCACACCGGTCCGGCCTTCGGCTACATGATCAGAGGCGAGATGATCTTCGAGCTGGAAGGCGAACCACAACGGGTCGTCAAGGCCGGAGAGACGTTCTGGGAGCCCGGCGGCGACCTCATCCACTACCAGGATGCCAACAACCTTCCGGACGCCGAAACCGAATTCGTCGTCACGATGTTCGGTGTGGCCGGACAGCCGATGCTCATCCCGGTGAGCGCCGAAGAACTCGAAGAGCGCCGGGACCGCCGGGCCCCTCGCCCGTAACCGTGGGCGGGGAGGCCGGCCTCGAGCTCAGCCCCGCGTCAGCGCGCAGGTCAGGCCGGCCGGGCGGCAGGCTGGGCCAGTTGCGGCGGGACCTGCGTGACGTTGACAAGCCCCAGAGGAGTAACCGCCGGAATGTCGTACGACAACCTGCTGATCGTGCTGGCGGTGGCCGCCGGTGTCCCGTTCCTCCTCGCCGCGGTGCCCCGCCTTCCCGTACCCGGCGCGGTCCTGGAGATCGTGGCAGGCGTCGTCCTTGGCCCGGCGGTGTTGAACGTGGTAGCGGCGGACACCGCCGTCCAAGCATTGTCGGTCATCGGCCTGGGCTTCCTTCTGTTCCTGGCCGGACTTGAGATCGACATCCGGCGGCTGCGTGGGCCCCGGGCACGACTGGTCAGCGCCGGCCTGCTCGGCTCGGTCGCACTGGCCGCAATCGTCGGCCTGTTGCTGCACGTAGCGGGGCTGGCCGAGAGCCCGCTGCTGATCGGCACTGCTTTGGTGGCCACGTCACTCGGGTTGCTGATTCCCATCTTGAAGGACGTCGGTGCGATCGACCGGCCGGTCGGCCAGCTCACCATCGGCGGAGCCTCGGCCGGTGAGATCAGCGCTGTGGTGCTGCTGTCGCTGCTCTTCTCCGAGCACTCGTCGGGCCCGGGCTCCAGGCTGCTGCTGCTCCTCAGCCTTGTCGGGCTGGCGGTACTCATTGTGCTGGCGTCGATGCAGGCGGGGCGCTCCATGTGGCTTTCCCGGGCCGTGGAGAAGCTGGCGGACACAAGTGCGCAAGTCCGGGTCCGCTTGTCGATGCTCCTCGTCGTCGGACTGTCCGCGATGGCCTTGCATCTCGGGTTCGAGGCCATCCTCGGTGCCTTCGTCGCGGGAGCCGTGCTCCGGTTGATCGACCCCGACGCGGAACGGACCCACCCGCAGTTTCACATCAAACTCGAGGGGCTGGGCTACGGGTTTCTCGTGCCGGTGTTCTTCGTGACGAGCGGCATCCAGTTCAATCTCGGCGCCCTGTTCGCCGACGCTGGGACGGTGTTGCGGGTGCCGATGTTCCTAGCCGCGCTTCTCCTGGTTCGCGGACTTCCCGCACTGGCCTACCGCGCTGCCGGTCTGTCGTGCGCGGACGTCATGGCCAGCGGACTCCTGCAGGCCACATCGCTGCCGGTGATCGTGGCCGCGGCCACGATCGGCCTGAAGCTGGACGCCATCCGTCCGGAGAACGCCGCCGCGCTGGTGGCAGCGGGCCTCCTGTCAGTGGTCGTGTTCCCCCTGATGGCCTTGCGGCTGCTGAGCCGTTCCGACCACCCACGCCGGCGCCCGATCAAGTCGCCTGGCGCAGAGCGTTGACGTGCCTGGTGTTTGCTCTGTGGTCATGCCTCCCCGACATGCCCATATCGTGGGTAATGCGCCCAGCACCCTCTGTGCGAGGGGCAGCTAAGGCCGGAGGCGCGGGATTAGGCGGATCTCGTTCTGAGCGCATTTCCGTACATTGGCCATCAGATTGCAGACGTGGTTCGTTCGCGACAGGCCGTTGCTGCCCCGGCTCACGGACGTCCTCCTTGTGTGTCGGGACACCAAGCCCGTCAGCACACCAAGGGACGTCTTGGCGATCAATCACTACAAGGACTTACCAGGGGGCCGGGGCGCGACAACGCGTCCCGGCTACCCGACGAGGCCGAGTCCGCACCCGACTCGCCCATCCGTCAGGGGAGGCAATACCCCGCCGAGGCGGCGTGAGGAGCGGTTACGCGATGAGGAGGAGCACGCTGATCGCCAGCATCACCACTGCGGTGCCGCCGTGGATGCCGTAGACGGCCGCCTTGGGTCCGTTGCTGCGCAGCACGATCAAGGCGTCGCCCACGGCTATGCCAGTGGCGACCAGCATGAACCAGCCAAGCAGGTGGGGTGACCCGCCGGCCAGCACGATGAAGATGAAGAGCCCGGAGGCTATGTCGCGCACGGCCTTGACGGTCAGCCATGCCTGGAAGCTGCGGTCCTCGGTCGGTGTGCCGGGGATGCCGAAACCGACTGCGACCTGCGGCGCAAGAAGCGCCTATTGTCTAGCGGCGCTAGTTGTCGGGTCGATGATAGGGATACCTGCGACAGAATGTCTAGCGTTGCTAGACCATGTCCGCCATCAAAGAGCGCTGTGAACGCGAACGCGCCCGACGCCATCAGCTGATCATCACAGCAGCCCGCGAACTCGCCGAGGCCGAAGGCTGGGAGGCGGTGACGACGCGACGGCTCGCTGAGCGCGTCGAGTACAGCCAGCCCGTGCTCTACAGCCACTTCAGCGGCAAGGACGCCATCGTCCGTGCCGTCGCGATCGACGGATTCGGCGAACTCGCCGCCCATCTGCGCCGTGCCCGGCTGGCCAACCCCGAGCCACAGCAGGCCCTGCACGCCGTCTGCCGCGCCTACCTGGAGTTCGCTACCGAGCGGCCCGCCCTCTACCAGGCCATGTTCGTCATGCCGACCGACGTGAAGTTCGCGCACGCCGAGACGCCGCCCC
Organism: Nonomuraea sp. SYSU D8015; assembly: GCF_008065375.1. Lineage (GTDB taxonomy): Bacteria > Actinomycetota > Actinomycetes > Streptosporangiales > Streptosporangiaceae > Nonomuraea. The sequence goes on along the minus strand of NZ_VJYI01000002.1, from coordinate 65,034 downwards.
CACTGCGCGCCGCCTTCGACGAATTCGTCAGCTGTCTTCGCCCGGACAACGCGCGACGCGAACTGTTCGCCGAAGTCATCTGGAGCGCGTTGCACGGCATAGCCACCCTGTCGGACAGCGGCCGTATTCCCCTGGACAGTGAGGAGGAACGCCTCGACTTCCTCGTCACCCAGCTCGCCGACACCCCAAGCTGACCGGCCTGCAGCTGCTGGGGCCGCGAGTTGCGCTGATATGTTCCGCGCGTCGTCGTCCGGGACGGCCAGGTCCAGATAGAAGCCGGTGTCGGCGGACACGCTGTCGCGCTTTCGCCGATATGTACATGCGTACATTGGATGTGTACGCTTGTACGTATGGTGCCTGACTTTGATGATCGCTCGATGCGTGAGCGGATGCTCGCCGGTGACCTGTACATCGCCGACGATCCAGAGCTGGCCGAGCACATGCTGCGTGCGATGGACCTGATGGACGCGTACAACGCGACGTCGGCCCGTGATCCGCAGCAGCGGCGCGGGCTGCTCACCGAACTGCTCGGCGCGGTCGGTGAGGGCACGGAGATCCGGCCGCCGCTGCGGGTCGACTACGGCAGCCACATCCGCATCGGCGCCCGGTCGTTCGCCAACTTCGGTCTCGTCGCCTTGGACGTCGCGCCGATCACCATTGGCGACGACGTGCAGATCGGGTCATATGTGCAGCTCATGACGCCGACGCACCCGGTCGATCCGGAGCTGCGCCGGGCGAAGTGGGAGGCCGCGAAGCCGATCACCATCGGTGACAACGTGTGGCTGGGCAGCGGGGCGATCGTCCTGGCCGGGGTCACGATCGGGGAGAACACCGTCGTCGGCGCCGGCGCGGTGGTCACCCGGGATCTCCCGGCGAACGTCGTCGCCGTGGGCAACCCCGCCCGCGTGATCCGTACCATCGAGCCGGGTACGGCATGAGCAGCCCCACCGCCCCGCGGCCACCCGTCCCACGGCGGCCTCGCCGGCACGACCCCGGACGACGGGACCGGCTGATCGACGCCGCGCTCACGGTCATCGCTGAGCGTGGCGTCGCCGGGACGACGCACCGGGAGATCGCCCGCGCTGCCGACGTGCCGCTGGGCTCGATGACCTACCACTTCGCGTCCCTGGAGGAGGTGCTCGCCGAGGCGTTCACCCGGCACGCCGAGTCGGTGGCCCGTGTTTTCGACGAGCGGCTGAGCGCCGCGCAGGACCGGGACGCGGCGGTCGAGGCCGTCATCACGCTGGTGGCCGACGACCTGCTCGGCTCGCGGCACGACCTCGTCCTTTCCGTGGAGCTGTACGTGGCCGCGGCACGCAACCCGGCCCTGAGGGCCGTCACCCAGGCCTGGATGGCGCGCAGCCGGCAGGCGCTGGAACGCCACTTCGACGCCACCACCGCCCGGGAGCTGGACGCACTCATCGAAGGGCTCGTGCTGCACAGCGCCCTGTCGACCGACCCGATGACGTCCGAGCAGATCCGCCACGCCATCCACCGGTTCCTGCGCTGACCCCTTCCCTCGCACCTACGTTTGGAAAGCCGCATGTCCGCTGCCGCCGCTCCCCTCGCCGCGCCCACCCGTCAGGCACGCCTGGCCCGCGCCGCCGTCGCGGCGCTGTTCCTCACCAACGGCGCCGTGTTCTTCAACGTCGTCCCGCGCTACCCGCAGATCAAGGCCGATCTCGGCGTGAGCAACGCCGTCTTCGGCGCCGCGCTTGCCGGGTACTCGATCGGCGCGCTGCTGGCCGGGCTGCTCGCCGGCGCCGCCATCCGCCGGTTCGGCTCCGCACGCGTGGCGGCGTTCGGGATCGTCGCGACCACCATCGCGACGCTGCCCATCCCCTTCGCGCCGAACTGGATCGCGTTCGGTCTCGTGCTGTTCGTCATCGGCGCGCTGGACGCGGTCGTCGATGTCGCGCAGAACGCCCACGGCCTGCGGGTCCAACGGCTCTACCGGCGTTCGATCCTCAATTCGCTGCACGGCGTGTGGAGCATCGGCGCGGTCCTGGGCGGCCTGATGGGCTCGGCCGCCGCCGGCCTCCACATCCCCCTCGCGGTCCACCTGAGCATCTCCGCGACGCTGTTCAGCATCGTCGCCCTCGTCGCCTACCGGTTCCTGCTGCCAGGCCCCGAAGACGCCGAACGCCCCGCCGAAGCCCAGGACGTCGCCGCAGCGGACGGGCACCCGGCCGCCCCACCGGCCCACGGACGTTGGCGCTCGTTCACCGGCTCGGCCGTGCGGATGCTCGCCGCTCTCGGCGTGCTGGCCGCCTGCGGCGCCCTCGTCGAGGACGCCGGCGCGTCATGGGGCGCCCTCTACCTCAACGGCGACCTGCACGCCAGTGCCGCCACCGCCGGCCTGGCCGTCGTGGCCCTCCAGATCGCCATGACCGTCGGCCGCCTCACCGGCGACCGTGTCGTGGACCGCTTCGGCCAGCGCACCGTCGTGCGTGCTGGAGGAGCTCTCGCCGCCGTCGGCATGGGCGCCGCCCTCGCCATGCCCAGCGTGGGCACCGCGTTGGCGGGCTTCGCCCTCGCCGGGCTCGGCGTGGCCACCCTCGTCCCTGCCGCCATGCACACCGCCGACGAACTACCCGGACTGCCCGCTGGCACCGGCCTCACCATCGTCAGCTGGCTGCTGCGCGGCGGATTCCTGCTGTCCCCGCCCCTGGTGGGATTCGTCGCCGACCTCGCCAGTCTGCGCGTCGGCCTGCTGTCCGTCGTTCTCGCCGGCGTCATCACCGTCGTGCTCGCCCGCGTCCTGGTGAACCGCACGCCCGCCTAAGTCCAGCGTTCAGCTGTCGGCTCAGCCGGAACGGTCACGAGCTGTAAAAGCGTCGGCTCTTTCCGGGGAAAGGGTGCTCGACACCGCTCGGCGACGCTGACCACTCCCCGGCACACGGGCCCCGCTCGGCTCCGTGTCGGAGAGTTTCGTGACGTCGCCAGACCTTGAGGTGTCGTAGCCGCCCAGTGAGGTGATCCTGTCACGCAGGGTCGGCGTGCGTAGTGCGGCGGTGAGATGAGCAGCCGGGTCGAGGGCGTGCCCGGCCAGCCCGATGTCGAAGTCCTCCCAGGTCAGGGGAATGAACTCGAGGCCCAGGTCGGTTGCGGCCGAGCGGACTCCGAGGCCGGCGTCGACGGTGCCGGTGGCGACGGCCAGGGCGACCTCGAGATGGGAGCCGACCTGCGGTCCCCGGAGCCTGTCCGGGTCGTGACCGGCGGCCAGGAGCAGCCGGTCCAGAAGGATTCGGGTCCCGGTGCCCGGGCGTCGGGTGGAGACCCGCCGCTCTGCGAGATCGGCGATGCCGGTGATGCGGTGGGGGTTGCCCGGCGGCACGATCAGCCCTTGCTCGCGTCGCCAGAGGTGGATCAAGTGCGGTTCCAGGCCCCGCAGCATGCCGAGCGCGAAAGGCGCGTTGTAGACCCCGGTGTGGTGCAGCAGATGGATCGCGGCGCCGTCGGCGTGGCCCTGACGCACCGCGCTGAGGCCGGCGACACTGCCCTCGCGCGTGACGACTTTCAGCTTTCCGTCCAGCGCGCCGGTGAGGAGGTCGAGAGCGGGATCGTCGCTGCCGGCGAGGGTGAAGACCGAGTCCACGTGCAGGAACCGGCGGGCGGCGAGCGCAGCGCCGGGGGCTACGCGTGCACGGCGACGGTCGGCCAGTTCCAGCACGCCGGCGTCGGCCAGCCGGCGCTGTGCCCGGCTGACGGTGGAGGCCGTGGTGTGCCACTGCTGGGCGAGATCGCGGACCCCCGGCAGCTCGTCGCCAGGGTGGAGGGTCCCCGCGCTGATCTGATGGGCGAGGTCGGTGCAAATCTCCCGATATCGGGTCACGCTTGGATAATTTACACTTGCACTGCTCTGAAGTAGCACAGATGGGGCCACAGTGATGAGCAGAAGGCTCTTGGTAGTCATTTGCGCGTGGGTCGCGACGTTCTTACTGGCCGGGTGCGGGAGCGCCCCCTCCTCCAGCGGGCCGGTGGCGAACCCTTCGGCGGAGAAGTCACTGATCTTGGCCACGACGACCAGCACCCAGGACAGCGGGTTGCTCGATGAGCTGCTGCCGGCGTTCACCCGCGACAGCGGCTGGCAGGTCAAGACCCTGGCGGTCGGTAGTGGGCAGGCCATCGAACTGGGCCGTCGCGGGGAGGCCGACGTGCTCCTGGTGCATTCCCCCGCGGCGGAGGCGAAGTTCGTGGCCGAGGGCAGCGCCGGCTCGCGGCGGCTGGTGATGCACAACGACTTCGTGCTGATCGGCCCACGGGCCGACCCGGCCAAGATACGGGGCGCGAAGAGCGCAGAGGCGATGAAGAAGATCGCGGCCGCGCGGGCGGTGTTCCTCTCCCGGGGCGATGAGTCGGGTACGCATGCCAAGGAGAAGGACCTCTGGTCCAAGGCGGCGGTGACCCCAGGCGGATCCTGGTACCAGTCCACCGGGCAGGGCATGGGCGAGACACTGCGGGTCGCCAGTGAGAAGGCCGCCTACACCTTGTCGGACCGGGCCACCTATCTCACCCAGCGCGGCACCCTGGCGCTGGAGGTGCTCAGCGAGGGCGATCCGGGCCTGCTCAACGTCTACCACGTCATCGAGATGACCAAGAAGGCAGGCGATCGGGTGCAGCCCGACGGAGCGAAGGCATTCGCCGACTGGATCGTCGCCCCACCCGCGCAGCGGCTCATCGGTGCTTTCGGGCGGGCGAAGTTCGGCCAGCCGTTGTTCACCGCGGACGCGGGCGCGGACGAGGCGAAACTGGGCCAGTGAGCATGGCCGGGGAGCTATTTGATGGACGTGCTGTTCGACGGGCTGATAGACGCGATCGGATTACTGCTCTCCGGGGACCAGGACAGCTGGTCGATCATCATGCTGACCCTGCGAGTCTCGTTGAGCGCGACCGCGATCGCCCTGCTGATCGGATTGCCGCTGGGCGCGGCCCTGGCGCTGGCGCGCTTCCCGGGCCGGCGGATCGTCCTGGCGGCAGCCAATACAGGGATGGGCCTGCCGCCGGTAGTGGTCGGTCTGTTCGTCACCGTGCTGCTGTGGCGCAGCGGGCCGCTGGGCGGGCTCGAGCTGCTCTACACCCCGACCGCGATGGTCATCGCCCAGGCCGCGATCGCCACCCCGATCGTGGTCGCACTGGTCGCGGCCGCGCTGCAACAGGTCGATCCCGACTTCCGGGTTCAGATGCAGGCTCTGGGAGCGACTTCGATCCGCGCGTTCGCGGCACTGCTGGGCGAGGCCAGGTTGCCGCTGCTGGCCGGGGCAATGGCCGCGTTCGGCGCAGTGGTCAGTGAAGTCGGGGCCGCGCAGATGGTCGGGGGCAACCTGGCTGGACAGACCCGGGTGCTGACCACCGCTGCGGTACTGGCCACCAGCCGGGGCCAGTTCTCGCTCGCCATCGCGTTCGGCATCATCTTGCTGCTGATCGCGTTCGGCGTGAACCTGTCGCTGACCCTGACGCAACAGCGACGGACAGTGCCGCGGTGAGCGGCCTCAGCACCGGGATCGGGTGCCGAGACCTGCGTGTGCACGCCGGCGGCCGGGAACTGCTCAGCGTGCCGGAGTTGCACGTCGCGGCGGGACGCACGCTGGCCGTGCTCGGTCCCAACGGCGCCGGCAAGTCCACCCTGCTGCGCGCGCTGGGCCTGCTCACCAGCCACCGTGTCAGCGGACAGATCCTGCTCGACGGCCGCCCCGCGACACGGTCACTGATGCGCGAGGCGATCGCGGCCGTGCTGCAACGGCCGATCCTGCGCCGCGGCACGGTGGCCGCCAACGTGATCAGCGGACTGCGTTTTCGCGGCATGAGCCGCCGCGAGGCCCGAATCCGCGCATGGCCGTGGATCGAGTCGCTCGGCCTGGCGCCCCTCGCCGACCGGGATGTCGGCACCCTGTCCATAGGCGAGGCTCAACGGGTCAGCATCACCCGCGCGCTCGCGGTCGGACCCCGGGTGCTGCTGCTCGACGAGCCGTTCAGCGGGTTGGACAGCACTACCCGCGCCGACCTGCTCGCCGACCTGCGTGCCGCGCTGACCGGGCAGCCCACCGCCACGATCCTGGTCACCCACGACCGGCAGGAGGCCCTCGCCCTCGCCGAGGACACCGCGCTGCTGATCGACGGCCGGATCCGCCAGCACGGGCCGACCACCGAGGTGCTGGACCGCCCCAGTGACGCCGACACGGCCCGACTGCTCGGTTACACCAACCTCCTCCCGGCGGCTCTCACCGGCCGGACGCACACCCTCGCGGCGCGGCCCGAGCACACCCAACTCGTTCTCGACCCGTCCGAGGATCCCGCCGACCAAACCGATGCTGTACGGGTGGTGACCGGAACGCTGCGCCGGACCGTCGCACTCGGCATCGCCACCCGCGTCGACGTCGATACCTCCACCGGCCGGCTGACGTGCCTGCACCCCGGCGACGTGCTCGCCACCGAGCTTCCCCCGATCGGCAGCAACGTCCGCGTCAGGATTCGGCACGCGCGGTCATTGGTCATCGCCGACTGAGACGACACCTTCATCACAGCGCCCGCCCGGCCGATCCCCACGAGGGATGGCATGGCCACCACGTTCACGGCTCCACCCATGAGCCCCGGGACATTGACGACCGCGCGTCCACCGGCGGCAGTGGACGAGGCGGCCAGGCTGACGCAGCCCGCCAGGTCGAGCGGCGTCTGTATCTCCTCCGCGACGGCGCTGACGTGCTCGGCGACCCAGGCGGGCAGTGCGCGCACCGGGACGGGCGGCAGTTCGCCGCGCCGGCCCAGCGGCGTCGGCGTCGCCCAGGCGGGGATGTGTCGTGCAGTCCGGCGAGGTGGATGCTGTTGAGGATGGCGTCCGCGGTTGGCCGGGTGCCGTGCACGTTCAGGGTGGTTCGGAGGACGGCAGGCGAGAGGCCGTGCGACTGGCTGACCCACCGACTTCCGTACATGGCCGCTTTCGTCGCCCCACGGGGAGCTCGCTGACGGCGATCACAACATTGACGGGAGTCGATCGCAAGGTTACGGTCGGGACCGTTATGGCGCACGAATGAACACCAATGGAGGTGGTACCGTGCAGATCCTCGTGGAGGGTCCATTAGCGTGGCCGATCCGGCGGCGCACTCGACGCCGGTCCGTCCGCAGGAAAGGCAGAGGCGCGTGAGACGCGCCCTGCGCGGAACGGTGGCGACGGCGCTCCTGGCGGCGCTGCTCGCGGTGCCGTTCACACCGGCGCAGGCGGCCGACCTGCGAATCGTCAACGACGGCTTCGACGATGGGCTGACCGGCTGGAGCGGCTCGCACACCGCCGGCGGCGTCGACGCCGTGACCTGGGACGGGCGTACCACCGCGCGCGTCACCGACACCGATCCGGCTGCCGCCTACGGCAGAGAGAGCGTGCCGGGCCTGCCCGCCTCGGCGGGGACTCGCTACACGCTGCACGCCGAGGTCTGGGCCGACAGCGGCGCCGCGCATCTGTATCTGCGTTTCAGGGATGCCTCCGGCGGTCTTCTCGCTGGCGGTGCGAACGCCTCGGCGACGGGCAGGCGGTGGAACCGCGTCACGGCCTCGGGCGTCGCGCCCGCCGGCACGGCCACCGTCTCGGCCCTCATCTACTCGGGTGTGGCCGACGTGGGCACCGCCTACTGGGACGAGGTGCTGATCACCAAGGACGTGACCGATCTGGGCGTGCAGATCGTCAGCACCGTGCCCAACGCCACCACCTTCGCGGGCGGCAGCGCCTACGCTCTCTACACCGGCACCGCCGACGTCAACCCACAGCTCGCCGTGATCGACCTCGCCACCGAGAGGGTGACCAGGAAGATCGTCATCCCGGACACCTCGGCCACGCCCACCGTCGGCGGGTGGGCGGCGGCCACCGCCACCGACGGCAGCGTCTACCTCGGCACCTATCCGAACTCCAAGCTCTACCGGCACGTCCCTGGCCAGTCCACGGTCACCGACCTAGGGCGGGCCGAGGGCGGCTACTCGTTCATCTGGGACCTGGAGCCCGGAGCGGGAGGGAAGGTGTACGGCGGCACGTACAACGACGGCCGCTACTTCAAGTACGACGACGGCGCCTTCACCACGATCGGGAACCAGCCGATCGTGGCCGGCGCGCAGTACGTACGCAGCCTCGCCCACGACCCGGACGCCAACGCCACATACCTGGGCACCGGGACGAACGCCGCGCTGGTCAGGTTCGACAACGTCACGGGGCGAGTGGACAGCCTCCTTCCCGCGGCCTACGCACACAACTCCATGGTGGGCGGGCTCACCTGGACCGGCGGCAGGCTGTTCGCCTGGATCGACCGCACACTGCTCGTCCTGCGCGTCGTACGCAACGCCGACGGCTCGCACGCCGCCGTCACCGACGCCGCGATCACCGACGTGGACCTGCACCACTCCCCGGCCCGCGATGGCAAGGTCTGGCTCGTCAAGGACGGCCTGCTCCACTCCTACGACGTGGGCACCAGATCCGTCCAGGCAACCTCCGTCCGGCCCGGGCTCGACGTCACCGGCTACACCTGGTCCGGCGGCACGCTGGTCGGCCTCGGCGCGGCCGTGGACGGCACCAGGATCTTCAAGTACGACCCGGCGAGCGGCCAGTGGAGCACTCGCGTCGTCTCCGGCACCCCCGAACTGCCGGCCGCGATCAACGCGCTGGGCGCGGGACCCGACGGCCGCATCTACACCGGCGGTTACCTGACCGGCGGCAACGGCGTCTACGACCCGCTGCGGGGCGACGAGAAGGACGGCCAGCCGGACACGCGGACCCTCACCGGGCTCAACCAGACCGACAGCCTGCTGACGCACGACGGCCGGCTCTACATCGGCGTCTACCCGTCGGCCAGGCTCTACCGCCACGACCCCGCGGGCTCCTGGCCGCCCACGCTCCTGTACACCGGCGGCGAGGCGGGCGACAAGGCCGACGACTGCGAGCCGGGCAAGGGCCCGCCGCCGCAGGACCGGCCGTACGCGCTCGCCGGCGGCCCGGACGGCGCCGTCTACATGGGCACGGTCCCGAAGTACGGCAAGCGCAGCGGCGCCCTCACCGTCTGGAAGGAGGGCACGGCCGGGCGGACCGTCTGCGTGGTGCCGAACCAGTCCGTCGTCTCGCTGGCCTACGCGGGAGGCAGGCTGTTCGGCGGCACCTCCACGCGCGGCGCGCTGGGCGTCGACCCCGTCTACGCGCCGGGGGCATCGGCCACGCTCTTCTCCTACGACGCCGCCGCCGGCGCCGTGCGCCTGCATCCGCTCCCGCTGACGGCGCCCAAGGCCGTCACGGCGCTCACGGAGGTGGACGGCGAGCTCTGGGGGCTGGCGGGCGGTTCGCTGTTCACGCTCGATCCGGCCACGCCCGGGACGATCACGGCGAAACGGCTGTTCCCCGATCCCGACTACGCCGCCAGGCCCAGCCTCGCCTGGCGTGACGGGGTGCTGCTGACCGTGCCGCAAGATCCGGGCCACGTGTATGGCACGCTCGGCGACCAGATCTTCAAGATCGCAAAGTCGACGAAAGTGCTGACCGTGCTGCGGACGGATCCGGGGATGGAAGGGCTGACGGCCGACGGGTACGGCAACCTCTACTACAAGATCAACGAGCGACTGCATCGGCTCGCGATATCCCGGACGTGAAAGACGCCTGGCTGATTTCGGTCTGAACCGATTCCGTGTCTCGCTATCTCCCTCTCCTCGACACGCAAGGATGCATGCCCGTGCGAAAAACGCTCAGAGCGACAGCGGGGGTGGCCGGGTAGCGGATCAGCAGCGACGCGAGGACCGGCTCGGCACCCACGGCCTTGCCCACACCGGCTCGCCTGGCCGGTTGCGACGGCGAGATCCCGCGCTCCCGCGCGGAGTCGGCGCACCTTCCTGCCGACCTCGCGCGGGTCGCCGCTCGCGGCTGTCATGAGGCAATCCTGTCCGATCCTGTATGTTCCGTATATGGAACGCATGCAGCCCATCATCGCCGGAGTGGTGACCGCGCTGGTCGGCTTCGCCAGCTCCTTCACCGTCATCCTCGCCGGGTTACGGGCCGTCGGGGCCGACGAACGGCAGGCCGCCTCCGGGCTGATGGCGCTCTGCGTCGCCGTCGGGGCCGTCTCGATCGTGCTGGGCCTGCGGTACCGGATGCCCATCGCGATCGCCTGGTCCACTCCGGGCGCCGCACTCCTGCTGACCGCGGACGGCCGGTTCGCCGAGGCGGTGGGCGCGTTCGTCGTCTGCGGGCTGCTCATCATGGCGGCGGGGCTGATCCCGTGGCTGGGCCGCGCCATCGCGGCGATCCCCGGCCCGATCGCCGCCGCGATGCTCGCGGGGGTGCTGCTCAAGCTGTGTCTCGCGCCGGTCCAAGCCATGCTCGACGTGCCGTACCTGGCCGGTCCGGTGATCCTGGTCTGGGCGCTGCTCTACCGCTTCGCCCGCACGTGGGCGGTGCCGGGGGCACTGGCGACCGCGGTGGCGGTCATCGCGATCGCCTACTCTCCCGGAGACCTCAGCCTGGTGCCGGTGGTCGAGATCACGCCACCCGCCTTCAGCCTCTCCGCGGTGGTGGGCATCGGCGTGCCGTTGTTCCTGGTCACGATGGCCGCCCAGAACGTCCCCGGCATGGCGGTCCTCTCCGGGTACGGCTACCGTCCGCCGCTGCGCGGGGTGCTGCTGGCGACGGGGGCGGCCTCGGCGCTCGGCGCGCCCTTCGGCGGGCACGCCATCAACCTGGCCGCCATCACCGCCGCGCTGGCCGCCTCACCCGAGGCGGCACCGGACCCCTCCCGCCGGTGGATCGCCTCGGTCACGGCGGGCGTCTCCATGATCGGTCTCGGCCTGCTGTCCAGCGCCGCCGCCGCCCTGGTCCTGCTGGCGCCGCCCGTCCTGGTGACCGCCGTGGCCGGGCTCGCCCTTTTCGGCGCGCTCGGCTCCGCGCTCTCGTCCGCCTTCGCCGAGGCCCACGGCAGAGAGGGCGCGGTCGTCACCTTCGCGGTCACCGCCTCGGGCGTGAGCTGGCTGGGCGTCGGTTCGGCCTTCTGGGGTCTCGTGGCGGGTGGCCTCATGCACCTGCTGCTACGGCGGGCTCAGGCGGCCGGTTCGCGCTCCACCCTGCCGACCGACCCCAGGTAGTCGGGCTCGGCATGCACGGCGGTGGCCATGGGCAGGTGCGGGAGCGCCTCCTCGAGCCGGTCGGCGCGCTCCGGCGTCCTGCCGAGCAGGAAGCGGGCCTCGCCGGGGGAGCTGGAGGCAGAAGTGCCGGCGTGGCCCTCGAAGACGGCGACCTGAGCATCCTTGTATTGAATCTTCCCGGCGACCACGTCGAAGGACTGGTGGGCGATGAGCCAGGCGCTGCTGCGACGGAACTGGCGGGTGGTGAATCGCCAGGGTCGGCCGTCGACGCCGTCGCACGGGGTCGTGAGGACGGATCCGATTGAGCGCGTTCATCGACGCGGGGCTGAACATCGACCGGGTGGCCGAGCCGCGAGAGAGGACCCCATTCCCTCCGTCCCGGCGGTCAACGCATTCCGGGGTTGAAGCGATCAGACAGCCCGCGGGCTGAGCGTCGGGCGACCCCCGGAGACCGATCCACGTACTGGAGTGTTCGAGCATGTCCCGGCTCGATCACGGCTTCCTTTGGTGCGCTCGATGAGCCGAACGAAAGTCCCTAAGCGGTATCCGGGCCGTAGAGCGCGGCGATGTCCTTGGCGGTGGCCCACCGGCTGTAGGTGGGCGATTGCGGCCAGCCGTCGGGCGAGTCCTGCCACTCCTCCTGCCGCCCGTACGGCAGCAGGTCGATCAGCCCGAACGTGTGGGTGAGCTGCTCGGTGCCCCGGCCGTTGGTGTGCCACGTGCGATACACGGTGTCGCCATCGCGCAGGAACACGTTGACGGCGAAGCCTCCGCCGGGAGGTGCGCCGACGTCGGCGCCGAAGGGGCTGTTCGCGGTGGAATACCAGTCCATCTTGTTCCCGACCCGCCGCTTGTAGGCGAGTGCCTCGTCGATCGGGCCCTGAGTGACGATGACGAACCGGGCATCGTAGTCGTCCAGGAACTCCAGCCGGGTGAACTGCGAGGTGAACCCCGTGCAACCCGGGCACTGCCACTCCTTGCCCGGGAACCACATGTGGTTGTAGACGATCAGTTGCCTCTTGCCTTCGAAGACGTCGGCCAGCCGAATAGGCCCGGCCTCGCCCTCGAGGGTGTAGTCCGGCATCCTCACCATGGGCAGGCGGCGGCGCTGGGCGGCGATGGCGTCGAGCTCCCGGGTCGCGGCCTTCTCGCGGGCACGCAGTGCTTCGAGCTGACGCTGCCAGGTGTCGGCGTCGACGACGGGCGGGAGCGCGTTTGTGCTCATGGTCCCTCCACTGATCATGTGCGCGGCTTGCAGTGTGTAGGTGTAGACCGGGCCCGGTCGTCGAATTCATCGGTGGCCGGCGGATCCGATGGGGAGAGAGCACACAGCCGCCCCCGGAACGCGTTCGCCGTGCACCGCCCGCATGTCAGCCGCCAGGCCTGGCCGCTGTGGCGAGGACCGGGCCCGCTCGTGAGGCTGACCGCGGCTCTCACATCCGCGCTCAGCCAGAGCGAAACGGCCGCGTGACAGGTGAATCAGGAGTCGCGGCGATGACGCGCATGGTCGTGGACTTCCCCGCGCCGTTGGGCCCCAGAAAGCCGGTCACCCGCCCGGGGGGAACCTGGAAGGACAGCCGGTCCAAGGCGAGCGTCGAGCCGTATTGCTTCGTCGACTCTCCGACTTCGATCACATGAACACGGTGACAAACCATCCCGGCGCAGCGCGTCTGACCACGGTCGGAACTTCCCCGTCTGTCCACGGTCGTACATCGGCACGGCCTGACCGCCTGCACGAGATATCGGTGCAATGATCTTGCCTGTGTTGCGAGCAAGTCGGATGGCATGGACTAGACCGCGGTCGCGATCGCCGTAGGCCCGCCACCACAGTGGTGGCGGGCGGCCGTACGCGACCTCACCCGTCACTGGCTCGCGGTCAGGCGTCCCAGGTGACCGGGAGGCTCTTGACCCCGTAGATGTCGGCTGTCTCCGGGCGCAGGGCGACCTCGTCGGCCGGTACGGCCAGCCGCAGGGTGGGGAAGCGGTTGAGCAGCGCGGGGAGCGCCACCCGCATCTCGACGCGGGCCAGCTGCTGGCCCAGGCACTGGTGGATGCCGTGGCCGAAGGCCAGGTGCCCGCCGTCCTGCCTGCGGAGATTGAGCACGTGGGGATCGGTGAAGCGCTCGGGGTCGCGGTTGGCGGTGTTGACCGACAGGATGACCGTCGTGCCGGCCTCGATGGTGTGGCCGCCCAGCTCGACGTCCTGCAGCGCCGTCCTCATGAACGTCTTGGCGACGCTCAGATACCGCAGCAGCTCCTCCACGGCCCGGTCGGCGAGCGCGGGATCGGCGCGCAGCGCGGCCAGCTGCGCCGGGTTGCGCAGCAGGGCGAAGGTGCCCAGCGCCAGCATGTTCGTGGTGGTGTCGAGCCCGGCCGCCAGCAGGATCAGGCTCATCCCCTTCAGCTCCTCGTCGGTCAGGTCGCTGTCGGTGAGGTCGCTGAGCACGTCGTCGGTGGGGTTGGCGCGCTTGGCTGCCACCAGCTCGCCGAGGTAGTGCTGGGTCGCGGTGTAGGCGGCGAACAGGTCTTCGTCGCTGGTTTCCCCGCTCATGAACTTGTCGATGTTCTCCTGGAAGGAGCCTCGGTCCTGGTACGGCACGCCCAGCAGCTCACAGATCATGATGGCGGGGATGGGCTTGGCGAACGCGGTCACCAGGTCGGTCGGCGGCCCGGTCTCCTCCATGGCGTCCAGGTGCTCGGCGGTGATCTGCTCGACGCGCTCGGTGAGCAGCCGCATCCGGCGGACGGTGAACTTGCCCGCCAGGGGTTTGCGGTAGCGGCTGTGCTGTGGGTCGTCCATGAGGAGGAACTCGCCGGGCGGCGCCGGAGGGACCTCGATGTCGCCGTAGTCGATCAGCGGGTGGTGGCGCATGAGCTCCTTGCGGGAGCTGAACCGCCGGTCGGCCAGTACCGAGCGGACCAGGTCATAGCCGGTGATCAGCCAGCCCTGGTGTCCGTCGGGGAAGGGGTAGCGGCTGATCGGGCCGTGCCCGCGGGCGTCGATCAGCTCTGCCGGCGGGTCGAAGGGGCAGCCGGGCTGACGCGCCGTCGGCATCGCCGTGACGGTGTGGAGGGATTCACCCATGACTTTCCTCGTCTCGCGATCGTACGTGTTTGGAGTGGCTCGGAAGCTACGTTGCATTCAGCGCGTCAAGCGGCGTCGAGGGCTTCGGTGATCTTGCGGGCCATCTCCGCCATGGTGGGGCTGGGCTCGCCCTGGTGGGTCCGGGTGGCTGCGTCGATGGCGATGATGACGGTGCTGCGGAAGTTGCCGGCCTCGGCCGGAGCCTGCTCCTTGAGCAGGCTCATGGCCGCGGTCAGGGCCGGCAGCACGGTGTCGGCGAGTTCGGCCACGGACTTGCCGTTCAGCTTCGCGCCCTTGGGCTTCTTGGCGAGCACGTGCCCGACCAGGCCGGTCGCGGAGGTCAGGGCGATGGAGCCCTCGGTGCCGGCCCTGTGGGCCGAGCCGGCGGCACCGGCGGCGGACATCAGCGAGACGGCGCCCCATGCGGCGGTCCACAGGGTGATCTTGTCCTGGTCGGTGAGGGTGATGGACATGGTTGTGTGGTCCTTTACATCCGTTCTGGAACCGTTCATGGCGTCCAGCGTTGCCGACCGCTCTGATACCGGGCCGTCGCCGGCCTGACACGGCCGCTGACACCGGCACCGCATGGTCGACGGCCGGCGCGAGGGCTGGTCGGCTGGGGACCGACCGGTTGCTGGTATCTCGGCTGGACCGGGACCTCGCGCTCGCGGAGTTGCGCCGCCGACTCCCAGTAGAGAACGGGCCGGCAAGGGTACCGGCGGCGATCGGCCGCTGATGCGGTGTCGTGTCAGCGCCCGCGTCAGGATGGCAACGGCCCGGTATCAGGGCGGTCGGCGACGCTGGACGCCATGAACGGTTCAGCCATTGCGGCCTCGGGGCTGCGGAAGGCATACAAAGACAAGGTCGTGCTCGACGGCGTCGACCTGCATGTCCGGACCGGCACGATCTTCGCCCTGCTCGGGCCCAACGGCGCCGGGAAGACCACCACGGTGAACGTGCTGACCACGCTGCTGACCCCCGACGCCGGGAAGGCGGTCGTCGCCGGGCACGACGTGGCCACGCAAACCAAGGCGGTGCGTGCGGCGATCGGGGTCACCGGGCAGTTCGCCTCGGTCGATGACCTGCTGACCGGTGAGGAAAACCTGCTGATGATGGCGGATCTCCTGCACCTGCCCAAGAAGGAGGGCAAACGAATCACCGACCGGCTGCTCGACCGGTTCGACCTGGCCGAAGCGGCGAGCAAACTGGCGGCGTCCTACTCCGGCGGCATGCGCCGCAAGCTGGACCTTGCCATGACGCTGGTCGGCCAGCCGCAGCTCATTTTTCTGGACGAGCCCACCACGGGACTGGATCCGCGCAGCCGCCGCACGATGTGGGAGATCATCCGGGAACTGGTCGCCGACGGTACGACCATCTTCCTCACGACCCAGTATCTCGAGGAGGCCGACCAGCTCGCCGACCGGATCGCCGTACTCGATCAGGGCCGGCTGGTCGCCGAGGGCACCGCCGATGAGCTCAAGCGCCGGGTTCCCGGCAGTCATGTCCGGCTACGGTTCACCAATCGGCACGAGCTCGACGTCGCGGCACGGGTCCTGCACGGGTCCACAAAGGACGACGAAGAGCTGACCTTGCGTGTGCCCGGCGACGGCGGGGTGAGGTCATTGCGCGCCCTGCTCGATCGGCTCGATGAGCATTCCCTGGAAGTCGAGGAACTGTCGGTGCATACACCGGACCTGGATGACGTCTTCCTCGCCCTTACCGGTCACGAAAGCAAGGAGATCAGCGCACGATGAACGTCATCTCAGCTTCCCTGGCGGATTCCGCGACCATGGTGCGGCGCAACTTCCGACACACGATGCGAAATCCGTTGACCCTGTTCAACTCCATAGTCGTGCCGATTTTCGTGATGTTCCTCATGGTCTACGTACTCGGCGGCGCGTTCGACGTCGGTACCGACTACGTCGACTACGCGACGCCGGGGCTGATCATATTGACCATCGGCTACGGCATAGGACCCACCGCGACCGCGGTGAATTCCGATATGACGACCGGATTCATCAACCGGCTTCGGGTCATGGACGTGTCCCGGGCCGCGGTGTTGAACGCGCACGTGTTCGCGATCATCCTGCGGACCCTGGTGGCCATCGCGATCATCATCGGGGTCGCATTGCTGATGGGATTCCGGCCGTCGGCGAGTTTCCCGGAGTGGCTCGGCGCGATCGGCATCATCGTGTTGACGGTGCTGGCGATCGGCTGGCTGACCGTCGCGTCCGGACTCGCCGCGAAGACACCGGAAAACGCGGGCCTCGCCGGTGTCCCGCTGATGCTCCTTCCCTTCCTGAGCAGCGCGTTCGTGCCGGCCGACACGATGGGGCCGGGTGCGCGGCAATTCGCCGAGTACCAGCCGTTCACCTCGATCATCGAAACCCTGCGCGGGCTGTTGACCGGCACGCCGTCGGCGGGATCGGCCATCACGGCGATCGCCTGGTGTGTGGGGCTCTCGTTGGCCGGCTACCTGTGGGCGCGTGCGACGTTCACGAAGCGAGCGTGATCTCGGCCAGCTCACGCCAATCCCGCCGCTGTCCGTCGCGGGTCGCCTCGGCGAACGCGGCTTCGCCGAGGCGATTCCGCGCCTCCGCGGCGATCCTGGCAACGTCCGGCTGCGAGCGATCCGGCGTACCGCGCACGCTGTCGCTCGCCGCGAGCAGTCGCACGGCCTGCTCGTACTGCCCCTGGCGCAGCGCGAGATCCGCGATCCCGATCAAGATCTCGGCGATCGTCGGTGGATGCGGGTGATCCGTGGCCGCGGCCGCGCGGAACGCCTCGGCCCGATACACGCGGGCCTTGTCGAGATCCTCGGTGAGGTAGCCGTACAGGTGCATGGTCACGGCACGGATGGAGTCGGCCTTTTCCGCGTCGCCCAGCACCGCCCGCGCCGTGGCCAGGTGCTCGTGTGCCTTGTCCGGCTCGGCACGCCAGTGCGCCAGCTGCGCCTTCGAAAGCGCCAGCTCGGCAAGCGTGTCCGGCCAGGCGATCCCGCCCGCGCACCGCTGCGCTTCCGCCATGGCGAGCGTGCTGGCTCGCTCGTCGCCGAGCAGCCAGTACAGCTGAGCCAGCCGCGCCCGCACCCCGACCACGTCCTCCATCGCGCCTACCTCGGTCAGCGCCACAACCGCCTCTTCGTGGTATTCACACGCGCGTGCGAACTCGCCGCGCATGGCGAGTCGATCGGCCAGGAAGGTCAGCGCCAACGAGATCCCCATCCGGTCACCCAGCGTGCGGAACTCGGCAAGGGCGATCTCGGCGTCGACGTCCACGTCCGTCTCGTCGGCGCCGAGCGTCAACCGGAATCGGCCACGACTGAGCCTGGCCTGCGCGCGCACCCACGGATCGTCGCCGGCGATGAGCGGCTCGAGCGCGGGCAGGAATTCCGTCGGGGCGTGCAGCATCCGCTCCCACAGCTGGACGAACCCGAGCAGCGGGTGGCGAGACCCGCTGCGCTGGGCCAACCGGTGGGCCTCTTGAATCCACTCCCGCGCCTGATACTGATCGCCGCTGACCCCGGAGGTCACGAACACCGTCACCATGACGTACGCCATCGCCCGCACCTCATCGGACACCTCACCGTGCAGCGAGGCCGCCGCGATGCTCAACTCCGCGCCCTCGGCCCTGTGCCCGCTGAGGTACCAGTACCAGCCCGCGGCCGCGACCAGCCGCATCGCCTCCTGGGCCCATCCCTCGGCGATCGCCCCGCGCAGGGCCGCCCTGATGTTGTCGTGCTCGGCCTTCAGCGTGGACAGCCATTCCAGCTGCCCGGCCCGGCGCAGGTTCGGCTCCGCCGTCTCGGCCAGCTCGGTGAAGTAAGCGAGGTGCGCCCGGCGCGCCTGCTCGGTTTCCCCGGCTTCGGCGAGCCGGTGCGCCGCGTACTCCCTGATGGTGTTGAGCATCCGGTAGCGCGGCGTGACCTCGCCGTCGGCGAGCAGCAGCGACTTCTCGATCAACGCGGTCAGCACGTCGAAGACCTGCTCCCCGGCGACCTCGTCCCCGCACACCCGTTCGGCCGCTTCCAGGCTCACCCCGCCGGAGAACACCGACAGCCGCCGCAGCACGCCGCGTTCGGCCTCGGTCAGGAGATCCCAGCTCCAGTCCACGACCGCGCGCAGCGTCTTGTGCCGGGGAAGCACCGTACGGCTGCCGCTGGTCAACAGACGGAATCGGTCATCGAGCCGACGCGCCAGCTGATCGACGGACATGGTGCGCAGACGTGCCGCGGCCAGTTCGATCGCCAGCGGCATCCCGTCGAGCGCCCAGCAGATGCGCGCCATGGCCGACAAGGTGTGCGCGTCGGAGCCGATGTCCTTACGTACCAGCTCCGCGCGGTCCCGCAGCAGCCGCACCGCGGGCGAGGACCCGGTCTCGGCGAGGTCTGCTCCGTTCGCGGGCAGCGCGAGTGGCTCGACCTGCCACAGCACCTCCCCGGTGATGCCGAGCGGTTCCCTGCTCGTGGCCAGGATCCGCAACCTCCGGCACTCCCCGAGAAGCCGATCCGCGAAGGCCGCGGCCGCCTCGATCACGTGCTCGCAGTTGTCCAGGATCAGCAACATCGAGCGCTCCCGGACCGCGGCGATGAGCCGATCCACCGGTTCCCCGCCCCGCGCACCGCCGAGCACTGCCTGGTCACGCAGGCCGATCGCGGTGAGGGCGGCCTGCGCCAGCTCACCGCCTGCCCGCACCGAGGCCAGTTCGACCAGCCACGCCCCATCCGGCAGCTCGGCGAGCATCGCCCGCGCGGTCTCGGTGGCCAGCCTGGTCTTGCCGGAGCCACCTGCCCCGGTCAAAGTGACCAGTCGGTGCTTGACGGCCAGGCCGGCGACCGCGGAGATGTCATCGTCCTTGCCGACGAAACTCGTCAGCTCGGCGCGCAGGTTCGTCCTGCGGTTCTCCGCCCGCCCGCCCAGCTCGCCACGCAGTAACGCGGTGTGCAGCGCGGAGAGCTCGGCCGATGGGTCGGCGCCCAACTCCTCGGCGAGCCGCTCGCGCGTCCGCTGGTACACCGTCAACGCCTCATTGCCACGCCCCGCCTCGGCGAGCGCCCGCATCAAGGCCGCCACGAACCCCTCTCGCAGCGGATACGTGGCAACCAGCTCGGTCAGCTCGGAGACCAACTCCGAGCCACGGCCGAGGCGGATGTCCGCATCCACCCGGTCCCCGAGCGCGGCGACGTAGAGCTCGTCCAGCCGCGCGACCGCGGCGTCGAACACATCGCTGCCTTGTAGCGCGAGGTCCGCCATGGCCGTACCGCGCCACAACGCCAAGGCCGAGCGCAGCAGATCCGCCCGCTCCGCGGGTTCGGCGGCACGGGCCTGACCGACCAGGTGCTCGAAGCGGCACACATCCACGGCATCAGGAGCCACGGCCAGCCGGTACCCGCCGGAATCGGCCTCGATCACACCGTCCGGCAACACCCTGCGCAGCCTGGACACCAACGCCTGCAAGGCGTTCACTTCGTCGGCGGGCGGCTGTTGCCCCCAGATCCAGTCCACCAGCCTCGCACGCGTGACGATCCGGCCGGGTTCGAGGGCGAGTGCAGCCAGCAGTGCGCGCAGCCGAATCCCAGGAACCTCCACCACGGCCCCGTCGCCGTTCCGGACCTCGAACGGTCCCAGCAATCCGACTCTCACGTCAGCAATTCTGCCGAACCGTGGCGACGACCGACCGACCGTCACTGCGCACACACGCCATAGACGTTCATAGGCCCTTATCATCGCAGGTCGGGCGACTGCGTTGATTTCCGTCGGACGCTACGGCGCCCCAGCCACGGCGCGGTTCCGCTGGTGACGGCCTTCACACCCGGACACAACACGAGAGGCCCGTCACCACCACCCACCGGCGCGACGCGAACGCGACCACAGCGGCCCGGCGTGCAGCGCTGGGTGGTTTGTCCGCTATGGGTGCAGTTCCAGGGTAATGTGCGGGGACAGTGCGCGAAGGAAGTCGGGGGCGTCGAAGATCTCGCCGGCGGAGGCGACGCCGACGGTCCTGGTCCGTCCGGTGAGGATGCGGTCGACCGCTTCCACGACGAGCGGAGCGGTGACGGCGTAGATGTCCTGGCCGCTTGCCACAGCGCGCCGTTCACTGCCGCCGGAGCGCACGACGACCTCGACGAGGAAGGTCTGGGCGGACCGCCCACGCTCGTCGACCGCGGCCGGTGTCGGTGTGTCCGGGTCCGACATGTCCCTGGCCGCCTCGATCGCCATGTACGTGCACACCTCGGGGATGGACAGGTGACTGGGAATGGTGACGACGTCGGCCATCGTGAACTCCCCGATGACTTCCCGAGTGCCCATCGGCTCGGGGAAGGGCCACTTCAGGGTGGGCGGGTTGTCGGTGCGGTACTCCAGTCGCCCGTTCGCGTAGCGGACGCGCCGGCCGTCCCGCCGCTCCCGGGAGACCTTGCCCGCCGCGCGCGTCCCGGCGGTGGGGTGCCAATTGCTCAGCCCGTACGCGATGTGCGCCTCGTCGGCCGCGCTCCAGTCGCCCATCGCGGCGGTGGCCAGCAGGTCGCCGAGGCCGCCGTAGAAGGCCATCGCGGGGACGATCACCGCTCCCGCGGCGCGGGCGCGGTCGGTGAAGTGCGCGAACGTGTCGACGTTGGCCTCGATCTCGGCCGCCACATCCACGTACGGGATCCCGGCGCGCAGTGCCGCCTCGATCACGGGGGCGGCCGTCGTGGCGAAGGGCCCGGCACAATTGATCACGGCTGCCGCACCGGCCAGCGCGCGGTCGAGCGAGCCCGGATCGTCGACCGACGCCGGCCGCGCCTCGAGTCCGGGATAAGACGCCGCCAGCGCCTGCAGCTTGCCGGCGTCGCGGCCGGAGAGAATCGGGACGAACCCGCGCTCCCGCAGCTGTGCCACCACGAACCGCCCGGTGTGCCCGTACGCGCCGAACACCGCCACCATCTGCCCCGATCCCATGGGTTCTCCCTGTGCTCGAATGATCCACTGAGGACATCCTGACGGGGGCGGGCGCTGAACCGTGAGTGTCCGGAACGCCATCACTCGTACAATTCCGGACATGGGTACTGTCGCGCTGGCCGTCACCGACGGCATGCTGCACTTCGAACTGTCCCTGGCGTACGAGGTCTTCGCCGCTGTCCCGGACGGCGTGACAGTCCCCTGGTACGACGTCACCGTCTGCGGGCCGGTCGCCGTACGGGTCGGCCGGTTCCGGCTGGAGCCCGACCACGGCTTCGACGCACTCTCGCGCGCCGACACCGTGATCGTCCCCGGTTGGGCCGACGTCGACGTGGAACCACCCGCCGACCTGGTCGAGGCGGTGCGTGCGGCTCACGAGGCAGGCGCACGCGTGGCCTCCCTCTGCACGGGTGCGTTCGTGCTGGCCGCCGCGGGCCTGCTGGACGGACGGCGCGCAACCACCCACTGGGCGCACACCGAAGACCTGGCCGCCCGCTATCCCCAGGTGCAGGTGGACCCGGACGTCCTGTACGTCGACAACGGCAGCCTGCTCACCTCCGCCGGCAAAGCCGCGGCCATGGATCTGTGCCTGCACCTCGTCCGCCGCGACCACGGCTCCTCGATCGCCAACACGGTCGCCCGCCGCCTGGTGGTGCCGCCGCACCGGGACGGTGGCCAGGCCCAGTTCGTGACCACCCCGGTGCCGGCCCCGGACAACCACCCGCTCGCCGAACTGTTCCCCTGGGTGATCGAACGGCTCGACCAGCCGCTGACCGTGACGGACCTGGCCAGGCAGGCGCGGATGAGCTCGCGCAACCTGGGCCGTCACTTCAAGTCGGTGACCGGCACCACCCCGCTGCAATGGCTGCTGACTCAGCGGATCCGCCACGCCCAGGAGTTGCTGGAGACCACCGACGACAGCATCGACACCATCGCGGCGGCCACCGGCATGGGCACCGCGACGACGATGCGCCGGCACTTCAACCGTACGGTCGGTGTGCCTCCGGACACCTACCGCCGCACCTTCCGCTCACGGACATCCATTCGGCCCACAGGGTGATGGCGTCATAGTCGACTCAGACTCACGTTGCCGCGCGTCCATCGGAACGAGCCGCCACCGCCACTGGGGCCATCGAGATGAGGCCGAGATCGGTGAGCGCGGCCGCGCCGCGGTCAGCGTGGTCGCCGCCGGCCAGCACCAGAGTCCGCGCCGATTGGTAGCGGCAGCCGGCGGCGTCGAACGCGTCTGCCGTGGCGAGCAGTCGCTCCTGGTCGTTGTCGAGCAGCGCTTGGGCTCGCTCCACGATGGCGCTGGCGACCGGGTTGCCGGCCACGATGGTCCGAGCGTCGGCCAGACGGTCGCCGGCGTCGGGGATCCCGGCGAGCACGGCCGCCTCGGTGCGCAGCGCCACATACCAGTGGAGCCAGATCCAGGTGACCCATTTCCACACCTGGTCGGGCTCGGGCGCCATCCGCTCCAGCGCCTCCGCCGCCTGCCCGTGGTGCAGCAGAAGCATCGCGTCGAAGACCGACCCGTAGCCATGGGTACGCCCCGGTGAGGTGCCGAGCTGATCCAGGACCTCCCGCCATTCGCCCTGGGCCTCCTGGTCGCCGCGGAGGCCGTGGATCATCGCCACACCGGCCACCGCCGGGCTGAGGCCCGGCTGGGCCGGGCTGCCCGACCGCCGCCACGCGTCGAGGAACCGGACACTGCCCGTGAGCACCTCGTCGGCATTGCCCGCCAGCGCCTCCACCATCAGCAGCCGGTACGTGGCGAGGTGGCCGACCTCCGCCAGAGACGGATGTTCGGCCAGTTGCCGTGCCCACCGGCGGGCGCCCGGCACGTCACCCGCGCCGAGGCTGGCCTCGGTGACCATGCCGAGTGCGTCGACCAGCTCGTGGGTGCCGGCCGGGGTATCCGGCGTGGATGACAGGAGCGTGATCCGGCGCCGGGCCGTATCGGCGGCGGCGAACGTGTCACCGCCCCAGCTCTGGGCGCCGGTGAGTGTGTCGAGCGCGGCGGACTCGGCGAGCGGGTCGCCGGTCCGGCGGGCGAGTTCGACCGCTCGTCCGGCGCGCGCGATCGTCTCCGGCACGGCGTTGTCGGGCGGGCCCTGGGCGGCGCCGAACGCGTCGTAGAGCACTCCGGCCTCGGCCAGCGCCACCGCGGCCTGGGCGGCCGGGTCGTCGCCGGCCAGTTCCCGTGCCTGGGTGATGAGCGCGATCGCCTCTTCCTGCGGAAGCTTCCGTACGAACTTGCCGGAGAACCGGTAGGCGTTGGTGGCGGCGGTCGCCAGGTCACGGGCGGCGCCGGCGGTGTCGCCCGCACGGCGGGCGGCGTCCGCTGCCGCGCGCTGCAGGCGGTGCATGTCATCACCGTGCATCCGGCAGCCGGCGACGGCCGCGGCCTGCCGGAGCATCGACGCGGTGGCGGCGGGGTCGTCGGCCAGCGCGGCCGCCTGCTCGTAGCGCTGCTGGGACTCGCCGGTCAGGTGACGGACGAAGGTCAGCCCCGCCAGGCACCGGGCGAGGCGGTAGGCGCCCGCGCGCTGCTCTGACTGGTCGGCCGCCCACGCCAGGGCCGCGCGCAGGTCGTCGGCCACCGCGTCGAAGCGGGCCCGCCAGTCCGCTCCTGCCTCCGCCAGGCCGGTGGCCTTGGCCAAGCACCAGCGAAGATGCCGGGATCGGGCGTCGGCCAACTCGCCGGCCTCGGTGAGCCGCTCCGTGCCGTACTGGCGGATGGTCTCCAGCGCCCGGTACTGGGTGCCGCCCGGGGAGGCCGTCACCACGAGCAGGCTCTGTTCGGCGAGTCGGGCCAGTCCCTCGGCGACAAGGCCTTCCTCGCCCCCAGCGACCTCCGCCGCCGCCGAAGCCGTGAACGGCGCCACGAACACCGACACCCGGCGCAGCAGCGCCCGGTCGGCCGGCTCCAGCAGGGCATGGCTCCAGTCCAGCGCCGCCCGTACTGAACGGTGCCGCTCATCGGCACGGGAGCCGCCGGTGAGCATCCGGAGCGGGTGGGACAGGGCGGCGGTGATGCCGTCAAGACCGAGCGTGGGATACCGGGCGGCGGCCAGTTCGATGGCCAGCGCCATCCCATCCAGCCGCTCGCAGATCGCGGCGATCTGGTCGCGCAGCGGAGGATCCAGCGGCCGACCGACCGCTGCCGCCCGCTCCATGAACAACATGACCGCGTCCGACTCACCATCGACGGGCAGCGACAGCGGCGGGACCTGATACACCCGTTCGAACGGCACCATCAGCCGTGCCCGGCTGGTCGCCAGCACCGTCACCCGAGGGCACGTCGCCAGCAGCCGCTCGAGAAACAGCGCCACCCCGTTCACCACGTGCTCGCAGTTGTCCAGCACCAGCAGCGCATGACGGTCGGCCAGCGCGGCGACCACGGACCCGGTCATGTCGCGGCCGGGTTGCTCACCGAGGCCGAGCGCCCCGGCGACCGCAGTGGCGATCATGCCCGGATCGGTGACCGGGACCAGGTCGACGAACCACACCCCGTCGGAGTACTCGCCGGCCGCCTCCGCGGCCACCGTCAACGCGAGCCGGGTCTTGCCCACTCCGCCGGGACCGACCGCGGTCACCTGACGGTGTGTCTTGATCATCTCGATCAGCTCGGCCCGCTCGCTCACCCGGCCGACGAACGAGGTCAGCAGGGTGGGCAGAACCGCTGCCCGACGTGACGGGCCGGCGCCGGCCGGCTCGGGCGCACGCTGGGCGAGCGCCCGCCGATCCGGCACCTCCAGCTTGCGCAGCAGCGAGGAGACGTGGCTCTCTACCGTCCGTACCGAGATGCACAGTCGTGCCGCGATCTCGGCGTTGCTGAGACGGGCCCCGACCAGTTCCAGCACCTCGGCTTCCCGAGGCGAGATCTCCACTCCTGTCGCCACTGTCCCAGTTTGCCGCATCCCTCCCCACCCCATCCGCAATGGCCACCGTGCGCGATCCGTGCCGTCGATCCGTGGTGCGGTTCCGTGGTCGCCACGGATGTGGACCGGCCAGGCCGCGAGAAAAGCTATGAACACGCAAACGGCGGGTCGATGTGACCCATGACGACAGGAGTGACCATGACCGGCTCTTCCACCCAGGGAATCAAGACGGTGCTGCACCCCGTGACCGACCTGGCCAAGGCGAAGGCGGTGTATGCGGCCCTGCTCGGTGTCGCGCCGCAGACCGACTCGTCCTACTACGTCGGCTTCGAGGCCGAGGGCCAGCACATCGGACTGGTGCCGGGCGGTGGACCGCAGGGCATGACCACGCCGGTGGCCTACTGGCACGTGCCGGACATGGAGGCGAAGCTGGCCGAGGTGATCGCCGCGGGGGCCACCGTGAAGGAGGCCGCGCACGAGGTCGGCGGCGGCCGCCTGGTGGCCACCGTCATCGACCCCGACGGCAACGTGCTCGGGCTGATCCAGGACCGGTGAGCAGCGGACCTGCCCCTGCCCTATCGGCCGCGTAGCGGCCCCGCCGACAAGACGACCAACCCACCTCGCTCAAAGGACCTGCCATGACCTCCTTCGCATCCGTCACCCTGGAAGTTTCCGACCCCACCGCCGTGGACGCCTTCTACGAAGCCTTCGGTTTGGGGCCGTACGTGAACGTGCGCGCCTCGGACGCGCCGACGACCGGCTTCCGTGGGTTCGCGCTGTCCCTCGTGGTGTCCCAGCCGGGCAACGTCGACGCCCTCGTCGGCGCCGCCCTCGACGCCGGTGCCACGATCCTGAGGCCGGCCACGAAGGGATTCTGGGGCTACGGCGGCGTCGTACGCGCCCCGGACGGGACGATCTGCAAGATCGCGACCTCGAAGAAGAAGGACACCGGCCCTGCCGCCCGGCACATCGACCAGGTCGTGCTGCTGTTGGGAGTCGCGGACGTCAAGGCGAGCAAGCGGTTCTACGTCGACCGTGGCCTGGCCGTGGGGAAGAGCTTCGGCGGCAAGTACGTCGAGTTCGACACCCCGTCGTCGGCCGTCACGCTGGCGCTCTACCCGCGCCGCGCCCTCGCCAAGGACACCGGCGTCTCCCAGGAGGGCACCGGATCACACCGGATCCTGATCGGCGGCGATGCCGGGCCCTTCACCGACCCCGACGGGTTCGTCTGGGAGGCCGCATCCGTCTGAGGCAGGCGACGGGCCGGCCTCGGCCACGAACATTCCGAAGAAGGCGGCGCGGCGCAGCTCACACGCCGACAAGGCGGCGCAGGACCGGCGGGACGTACTCGCGAAGATCTCCGAGATGCAGGAAGCGGACCGGATCATGGCCGAGCGCGTCCATGCCGTCATCACCGCCAGCGCCCCGGCCCTCGCGCCGAAGCTCTGGTACGGGATGCCCGCCTATGCGCTGGACGGCAAAATCGTCTGCCACTTCCAGCCTGCGGCGAAGTTCAAGGCGCGCTACGCCACGCTCGGGTTCAGCGACGTGGCCAAGCTGGACGAGGGCACGATGTGGGCTGCCGGTTTCGCCCTGACCGAGGTGACGGCCGCGGTGGAGGCACGGATCGCCGCGCTGGTGAAGCAGGCGGTGAGCTGAGGCGCGCCCAATGGCGGCACCTGTGGTTTCCCCCACCCCTGAACGGCCACCTGCCTCATGGTGACCAGACCCTGATCATTCCTAGTCTCAGACGCATGACGGAATGGCTGATTGACCTGATGGAAATGCTCGGCGCGCCGGGAGCCGGGATGGCGATCGCGCTGGAGAACCTCTTCCCGCCCCTCCCCAGCGAGGTGATCCTGCCGCTGGCCGGCTTCACCGCCTCCCAGGGAGAGATGAACCTGCTCGCCGTGTTGTTGTGGACCACCGCCGGTTCGGTGATCGGGGCGCTGGCGCTGTACTGGGTGGGCGCGCTGCTCGGCCGCGAGCGCACGCTGGCCCTGGCCGCCCGGATCCCGCTGCTGAAGGTCTCCGACATCGCCAAGACCGAGGCATGGTTCCTCAAGCACGGGCGCAAGACGGTGTTCTTCGGCCGGATGATCCCGATCTTCCGCAGCCTGATCTCCATCCCCGCCGGGGTGGAGCGCATGCCGCTGGGAATCTTCACGCTCCTGACCACGGCCGGGAGCTTGCTCTGGAACACCCTCTTCGTGCTGGCCGGCTGGACGCTGGGGGAGAACTGGTCGCTGGTGGAGACCTACGTGGGCATGGGCACTAACGCGGTCATCGCCGCGGTGGCGCTGGCCGTGCTGGTCTTCGTGGGGATGCGGCTGGTCGAGCGGCGCAAGGGGCGGCATGCGGTTGGCGGTTAGGGGCTGCGGGACGGTGTGAGCACCCGTCTCTCCCGTACGCCGGCTCCTCAGGAGTGCCAACCTTTCGCCGCCCCCAGAGCGTTTGGAGGGTACCGACACGAGGAGAGACGTTGGATCGCGATGCCAGCTTCCGGGCGTTCGTGGATGTTCACCAACGCCCGTTGATGCGCCTGGCCTACCTGCTAACCGGAGAGGTCCACCTTGCAGAGGACCTCCTGCAGAGTGTGCTGGTCCGCATGATCGGGCGGTGGTCGAAGTTACGCCACATCGACAACCTCGACGCCTACGCGCGTAAGACCATGGTCAACCAGTACATCTCGTGGCGGCGCCGCCGCCACTCCGACGAGGTTCCGAGCGCCGACCCACCCGACCGCGCCTACTCGCCCGAGGACTCCGCCGTCCTGCGGATCGTCCTGCGCCAGGCGCTCATGCGGCTGACGCCCAAGCAGCGTGCGGTGCTCGTCCTGCGCTTCTACGAGGACCGCACCGAACGCGACGTCGCCGACCTGCTGGGATGCTCCGTCGGCACCGTGAAGAGCCAGGCGCACCACGCGCTGGCCCGCCTGCGTGCGCTGGCGCCGGAACTGGCGCCGAGACTGCCCGTACTGGACGACCCGGCCCGTAGTGAGGGGGCACGCCGATGACCTGGCTCGGAGACCAGCTCAGCCGCATCGCGGACGACATGCCGGAGCGCGACCTGGGCACCAGGGCGATAGAGATCCATCAGCGCAGGCGGCGCAACTTCATTGCGCTCGCCGCCGCCGCGGTGGTCGTCGTCATCGTGCTCGCCGCCACCGTCGGGGTACGGGCACTGCCCGCGGAGCCGCGCGCCGCAGCCCGCCCGTCCGCGCCGCCCGAGCAGTCCACCATCAAGGTCGGGGTGGTGCCGACGGTGGAGTCGGCGCCCGTATTCGTGGCCTTGACCAAGAACTATTTCAAGGAGGAAGGGCTGACGGTGGAGCCGGTGACCATCACCGGCCCGGCGGCCGCGATGCCTCAGGTCCTGAGTGACGCGCTGGACCTGGCGCAGACCGACTACGTCACGGCCTTCGTGGCGAACGACAACGGTCAGGAAGTCAAGATCGTTTCCAGTCTGTACCAGGCCGCGCCAGGGAGCTTCGCGGTCGCCGTGAACGCCAAGTCGAAGATCAGGACGGCGGCCGACCTCAAGCGCAAGAAGCTCGCGATCCCGAACCTCATAGGGCTCGGGCCGTTGGCGCTGTCAGCCGTGCTGAAGCGGGCCGGGCTGAGGTTGACGGACGTGCGGTTGATCGAGAGACCCTCCCCTGACATGCTCGACGCGCTGGAAAAGGGGCGGGTCGACGCCGCCCTGCTGGCCGAGCCGTTCGTCACCATGGGCCGCGAGACCGGGCACGTGCGGATCGTGGAGGACGCGATGACGGCGGATTTCGTGAACCTGCACACCGCGGGCATGACGGCCACCGACCAGTGGATCCGGCGAAACCCTCGCACACTGGCGGCCTTCCAGCGCGCGCTGACCAAGGCGCAGCGCCTGATCGCGAGCGATCCCCAGCAGGTGCGCCAGGCGCTGCCCACCTACATAAGGATGTCCAAGGCGGAGGTCGCAGGCGTCGCGCTCGGCTCCTATCCCGCCAAGCTGGACATGACAGAACTCCAGCGGATCGCCGATCTGGCCCGCACCTACGAGTTGCTCAGACGCCCGGCGGACGTCCGGAGCGCCGTCGTGAAGGGCGGGTGAGCGCGGCCGATTCCTTCCGCGCTCCGCGGTGGCGAACGTACAGACGCACTGACGGAGACCGCCGGGCTGAAGAGTCGCCCCGGCGGTCATCCCGCGGATGGCCTGGTCCTACGTCCCTCGCCTGGAACGAGTGTTGACCCTCACTCGCGTCAGGCATGGAGGGGCCACTACGGCTGATCGCTCCCACCCATCGGATCGGCCTGCCGGCCCTCACCGCTGTGTGACACCCGTGATCCAGTGGCGCACCTCACATGGCAGTGCTGTCACGGGGATCGGGCGGCCGGCATCTCATGGTCGTCAGCATGTCGCGCGAACGATCCGCGGCACACAATTCCACGGGTGAGGACTAATGACGAACTCGGAACAGACCTCGGTGTTGATCACCGGAGGCAACAAGGGACTCGGCTTCGAGACCGCCCGGCGGCTCGGGGAACAGGGTTGGACGATCTTTCTCGGCTCGCGTGATGAAGGCCGAGGAAGGGCGGCAGCCGACAAGCTGGCTGACGGCGGCCTCAACGTGGTCATGGTCCCCCTGGACGTGACCTCGGACGAGTCGGTGGCCAACGCCGTACGGTTCGTTCGGGAGCACACCGACCGGCTGGATGTGCTGATCAACAACGCCGGCGCGCCAGGAAACCTCATTGCGCCCGCAGAGGCGACGGCCGATGAGGTGCATGCCGTCTACGACACCAACGTGTACGGACCGATCAGGGTCACGCATGCATTCCTTCCCCTGCTGCAGGCGGCGGACCATCCGCGGGTGGTGATGGTGTCCAGCGGTGGCGGTTCCTTCGCGGTCGTGACCGATCCGGAGCAGCCCGTCTCGAAAATGCACGAGCTCGCCTACACCTCGTCGAAAGCGGCGCTGAACATGATCACCGTCCGGTACGCCCAGGCGCTTCCGAATATCAAATTCAACGTCGTCACCCCCGGCGAGGTCGCCAACCGCAAATTCGCCGCCACCGACATGAACCATCACACCGGTCAGCTGACGGTCACCGAGGGCACGGACCCGATCGTGAAACTCGCGATGATCGACGCCGACGGGCCGACCGGGACCTTCATCGATCGCCTCGGCCCCGTCGGCTGGTAGCCGCCGCGCAACCTACCGCGAGTCGTCCGCCATCAAAATCAGAAGGAACGGAAAAGACATCATGAGCAAGGTCTGGTTCGTCACCGGTTCGTCCCGCGGCCTCGGCCGCAACTTCGTCGAGGCCGCCCTGTCCCGCGGCGACGAGGTGGCCGCGACCGCTCGGAGCACGGGAAGCTTGGACGAGCTGGTCGCCGCCCATGGCGACGCGATTCTCCCGCTCGAGCTGGACGTGACCGACAAGGCCGCCGTCTTCGAGAGCGTGGAGCGGGCCAAGGAGCACTTCGGCCGGCTCGACGTCATCGTGAACAACGCCGGCTACGCCCAGATCGGCGCGGTCGAGGAGCTGACCGAGCGGGAACTGCGCGACCAGCTGGAGACCAACCTGTTCGGTGCGGTGTGGGTGGTCCAAGCCGCGCTGCCCTACCTGCGAGAGCAGCGCTCCGGGCACATCGTCCAGCTGTCCTCGGCGGCCGGGGTCATCGCCATGCCGCTCGGCGGCGCGTACCACGCCTCCAAGTGGGCCCTCGAGGGCTTGAACGAAGCCCTCGCCGGCGAGGTCGCCGACTTCGGCGTCAAGGTGACCATCATCGAGCCCGGCGGCTTCGCCACCAGGGACGGCAAGAACCCGGATCCGCTCGCCAACGGCCACATGTCCCAGACCGACCCGGCCTACGACGGTCTCCGCCGACGACTCGGCGCGCTCGCCGGAAAGCAGCCCGCCGGAGACCCGGCCGCCGCGGCCCGGGCACTCCTCAAGCTCGTCGACTCCGACAACCCGCCGCTGCGGGTGCTCTTCGGCCAGGGCTTCTACCCGATGATCCAGCAGGCGTACGCCGATCGGCTCAAGACCTGGGACGACTGGCAGGACCTTTCCGCGGAGGCTCACGGCAACCTCGGCGACTCGAGGTCCGCGCTTTCGGAGACCTGAGCCCGTCGTTCTCCTCGGCCCGAACGCACGCCCGGGTGGATTTCGGCACTCGACAAGGGTAGGGAACGGGATCACGGCCACTACGCCGCAGCCGGCCAACGCAACGGCCTCCGGCTCGCCGTCGCCGCCGTACAGTGCCGTCATGGAGCCGTCTCACACAGCAGACGACGGACCTTCCGTCTGCCCTGCATGCGGAGCTGGACCCGAGCAGTCCACTGACCCCGAACGCATGTGGACGAGCATCTGTTACTGCGGGCATCCAAGGTTCTACGACTACAGGCATCGCAACGGCACATGCCCATGCATCACGGGCCGCTGACTTCAATGCCTCCCGCCGGCCGCCCGGGGTGCTCGTCGGCAACCATCCTGCTCAGCCTGACAACGGCCGTATCGACCACCCGTTGTGTCCGCGTGGTCTGCTTTTCGTCGACGCGGCCCGCAACTTGTATGAGGTCATGTCCCCGGCGTGATCGTCAGGGGTCGCTTCTAGGGATCGGCCGGAAGCCGGCGGGCGGCCACGCCGGCCCAGCCGAGGCTCAGCCCGGTCACGAACAGGACGCCCCCGGCGCCGAGCGCGGCCGCCATGAGACCGGCCACGCCGGGGATGAAGAGCTGGCCGGTGCGGTTGCCGACCAGGCGCAGTGACATGGCACGGCCGCGCATGCCCGGAGGGGCGGACTCGGCGAGCCACGACATGGTCAGCGGCTGGCCGACGCCCAGCCCGAAGCCCACGACGAGGAGCAGCGCGGCCAGGAGCCACAAGGGCATGGGCACCGGGGTGAGCAGCATGGCGACGGCCGCGGAGAGCGTGCTGACCACCAGCAGCCTGCGCCGGCCCACCGCACGCGCCAGCCGGCCGAGGAAGAAACGCGAGGTCATGGAGGCCGCGCCGCGGAGAGTCAGCAGGAGACCCACGGTGCCGGCCGCCAGGCCGTGTTCGGTGCCGAGCGCGGGCAGGTACGCCAGAGTGATGTCGACCGCGGCCAGCACCACACAACTGGTCAGCAGGGCGTGGGCGATGCCGGGCCGGCGCAGGAGCGCTCGCAGGCCGCCATGGTCGCCGTGCTCGGCGTGGGCACGGGCCGGCGGGCGGCTCGCCGGGAGCAGGACCGACAGTGCGACGAGCAGGACGGCGAGGCCGCACGACCAGGCGAAGATGCGGCCGGTGTCGGGGATGGCGCCCTGCCCGCCGAGGGCGGCGATCATCAGCGGGCCTGCGGCCTGGCCGAGGGAGGCGGCGAAGGTGTAGTGGCCGAAGGCGGTGTCGTGGTGGCCGCGTTCGGTGGTGTTGGCGACGAGCGCCTGCTGAGCGATGACGCTGCCGAGGTGGCCGGTGCCGAGCAGGATGCCGGCTGCCACGAGCCCGGCGACCGTGTGGCCGAGCGTGGTGAACGCGACGGCGGAGGCGGCGATCAGGAGCGCGCCGGCCACGGCGATGCGGCGCTCGCCGTAGCGGTCGGCGGCGTGGCCGGCCGGCAGGGCCAGCAGCAGCGGCGCGAGGGCGAAGCAGGCGCCGAGCACTCCCAGCCAGGCCGTCGGCACGTCGAGCTCGATCGCGCGGTACGACATGGTGGGGCGCAGCACGAACGTGATGACCTGGGTGCCGGCGGAGTGCGCCAGCAGGGCGGCGTGCCGAGGCCAGGGCTCAGGCATCTCCCTCGCCCGGAGACTCCGCATCGGTGTGGTGCTTGCGCAGACGCCAGGCGGCCTGGGCGCCCAGGCTGGTGTCGATGTGTTCGCGCATGACGGCCGCGGCCGCCTCCGCGTCGCCCGCGATCACGTACTCCAGCAGGGCCTCGTGCTCGGCGGCCTTGCGGTCGCGGGCCGCCTGGCCGCGCTCTACCTCCAGGGCGAGGCGGCGGTAGCGGTCGGCCTTGTCCCACAGGCCGTCGAGGGTCTGGATGAGCACGTCGTTGTGCGAGGCGCAGTAGAGGGCGGTGTGGAACTTGCGGTGGGCGACGAGCTGCTCGTAGGCGGGGTTGCCGGGAAGCGGCTTGAGGCCTTCGTGGGCGGCGCGCATGGCGGCGATGTCGGCCTTGGTGCGGCGTTCGGCGGCCAGTGCGACGGCGAGTGGATCGAGGGATCGGCGCAGCTCCAGCAGGTCGCGGGCCTCCTCTGCGGCCAGGGGGGCGACGCGGGCGTCGCGGTGGGCGTCGAGCTCGACCAGCCCTTCGCTCTTGAGCCGGCGCAGGGCCTCGCGCAGGGGAGTGGTGCTGATGCCGATGTCGCGGGCCAGCTGAGCCTGCGCGATGACCGAGCCGGGGAGCAGCTTCCCGGACAGGATCAGCTCCTTGACGCGTAGGTAGGCGAAGTCCGCCTTGGTCGTGTAGAGCTCGGCTGCTGATTCGCTCATCGGTGTCCTGTCTCGTCGGTGACGGTTATAACCTACCCCGCTGTCCCGACTTGTCGGCAAGAGACCGGACTGCAGGTCGACTGGGCAAGTTCTGCTCGTCATAGCCGCTATATGCCATCAAGCTGGACTATCGCGTTACATTTCGGAAAGGAGGGGGTTGAGGTCATAGGTTATAACGAAGCAAAGTATGCGGCATCGCAGGCGACGGCTGGTCGGTCTCGCCTGGTCTAGGAGGAAGCACATGACCACCTTCCACCCCACCTTCCGCACAGAGGCGCGGACGAGCTCGGCCTCACCGGCCGGGAAGTCGTCACCATCACCGGTCTCACCGCGCTCGGCGGACCGCGCCTCCCGCCCACGCTGACCGTCACCGCCGACGACGTCACATTCCAAGCCCGCCTCCGCCTCGACACCCCGCGTGAGGCTGACTACTACCGGCACGGCGGGATCATGCCGTATGTCCTGCGCGGCCTGCTCACGACCGCTTGATGTTGCCAATGAACTGGTCGGCCCCTCCGGGGCGGGCAAGAGCACGCTGCGGCGGCAGATCGACGTCGTGACCCAGGACCCTTCGCGAGGACGTCGCGCCCTGGCACGCGCCCTGCTCTCCCGGCTCCTCACCTACGGAGGCTGTTACGCCGCCCTGGTGGCCGCCCAGACGGTGTACGTGGCCTCGCCGTGACGGCTTGCCGTCCACGGCAAAAGAACAATGGCAAGGAGATTCGCATTCCTTGCCATTTTCAATCTATAGCGCGACGGGGGGCTTGCGGCAAGACCCGGGTCGTGCTGCAGAATCTCCGACCGAAGCCAGAACCTGAAGAAATCAGGGATTTGTAAGTACAGCAGCCGGCCGAAATGCAGTCTTCGAAATGCAACCTCTTGAATGGGGTGTTCATGATTGACGTGATCATTGCCGGCGGCGGACCGACCGGCATGATGCTGGCCGGCGAGTTGCGGCTGCACGGCGTGCACGTGCTCGTGCTGGAGAAGGAGGCGGAGCCGACCAAGGTCGTCCGCTCGCTCGGCCTGCACGTGCGCAGCATCGAGGTGATGGACCAGCGCGGTGTGGTGGACCGGTTCCTCGCGCTCGGCCAGAAATACCCGGTCGGCGGTTTCTTCGCCGGCATCACCAAGTCCTCGCCCGACCGGCTGGACACCACGCATCCGTACGTCCTCGGCATCCCGCAGCCCACCACCGACCGCCTGCTCGCCGAGCGCGCCGCCGAGCTCGGCGCCGACATCCGGCGCGGCTGCGAGCTGGCCGGGCTGAGCCAGGACGAGGACGGGGTGACCGCCGAGCTGGCCGACGGCACGCAGCTGCGCTCGCGCTACCTCGTCGGCTGCGACGGCGGCCGCAGCACGGTGCGCAAGCTGCTCGGCGTCGGCTTCCCCGGCGAGCCCTCCAGAGTCGACACGCTGCTCGGCGAGATGGAGGTCGCCGTGCCGCCGGAGACGGTGGCCGCCGTGGTGGCCGAGATCCGCAAGACCCAGAAGCTGTTCGGCCTCGGGCCCCTCGGGGATGGGGTGTACCGCGTCCTCGTGCCCGCCGAGGAGGTGGCCGAGGACCGCACGGTGCCGCCGACCCTCGAGGAGTTCAAGCGACAGCTGCGGGTGTTCGCCGGCACCGACTTCGGCGTGCACTCACCGCGCTGGCTGTCCCGCTTCGGCGACGCCACCCGCCTGGCCGACCGCTACCGGGTCGGCCGGGTGCTGCTGGCCGGCGACGCGGCGCACATCCACCCGCCGACCGGCGGTCAGGGCCTCAACCTCGGCATCCAGGACGCGTTCAACCTCGGCTGGAAACTGGCCGCCGAGGTCGCCGGCTGGGCGCCGGAGGGACTGCTGGACAGCTACCACGCCGAACGGCGCCCGGTGGCCGCCGACGTGCTCAACAACACCCGCGCGCAGATGGAGCTGCTGTCCGTCGAGCCGGGTCCTCAGGCAGTGCGCCGGCTGCTGGTGGAGCTGATGGATTTCGAGGACGTGAACCGGTACCTGATCGAGAAGATCGTCGCGATCGGGGTGCGCTACGACTTCGGCGAGGGGCATGAGCTGCTCGGCCGGCGGATGCGGGACGTGGCGCTGAAGCGAAGGCGCCTCTACGAGTTGATGCACGGCGGCCGCGGACTGCTGCTCGACCAGACAGGCCGGCTCTCCGTGGCGGGCTGGGCGGATCGGGTCGACCACGTCGTCGACGTCAGCGACGAACTCGACGTGCCCGCGGCGCTGCTGCGACCGGACGGCCATGTGGCGTGGGTCGGCGAAGATCAGCAGGATCTGCTCGGCCAGATGCCCAAGTGGTTCGGGGCGCCCGTCAACTGACGGTCAGCACCCGGCTCATTTCCGCGATCGCCGCCCGGTGCCACTCTGGCCTCCGCGCCACCCGGCTCTGGCGCGCCTCGGCGGCGTCGGCGGGAGGCCGAGCGCCGCCGCGACGTGTCCACAGTGTCAGGCGCGCTTCCAGAGGGCGGCCACGTTCGGGGGCTCCCAGCCGGGGAGCGCCGTGTGCGCCTGCACGCACTCGTAGGCCAGCCCGCCGTACGTCACCCTGTCACCTACCCGGTACGCGGTGCCCGCGCTCCACGTTCCCCCGGGCTGAGTGGGGGTGGGGCTGGAAGTAGGCGTCGGGGTCGGCGTGGGGGTCGGTGTAGGGGTGGGCGTCGGGGTGCCGCCACCGCCGAAGTCCACGTCCGAGCAGGTGTAGAAGGCCTCGTTGCTGCCGACCACGCGCTGCCAGATCGAGTAGAGAATGTGCCGGCCGCTGCGCTGTGGCAGGTTGATCGTCCAGTTGGTGAACGTCGTCGGGTTCTGGCCGGTGAACGTCCTGATGTGGACCAGGTCGGACCACTTGAGGGGCATGGTCGGGTTCCAGCCCTGGCGGGTGATGTAGAACTCGAAGTTGCTGTTGGCGTGCGGCGCGGAGGCGTGATAGGTCAGCGTGAAGCTGCCGGGCCGCACCTGGGTCGCCGGCCAGTCGGCCCGCTGCAGATCGAGCCCGCGATACTTGTCGCGTCCTGCGCTGCAGAGCTTGCCGTCGGGGATGAGCTGGCGGTGCCGTCCTCCCGCCTCCAGGAGGGAGACCTCGTTCCAGTCGTAGAACGCCTGCGTGCCGCCGGCTGCCACGGCGGCCTTGCAGGCGGCCGACTTGGGCGTCTCCGGTCCTTCGTTCTTGCAGACGTAGACGCGGCTGGGCGGGTTGGACATCGTGCCGTGGGCGTTGGCCGCGGAGGCGGGCAGCAGCGCCAGCACTCCGGAGGCCGCCACGGCGGCGGCGATCGTACTCTTGCGCACCTCGTACTCCCAGGGGGTGAATTACAACTCTTAGGAAAGTTTCCTAAGAATTATTGCGATCGTGGCACGAGAGACCGCATCCCACAAGACCCAAAGTCAAGCCTCGAGTCAGCCCCTAGCGCCCGTCCTCTCCGGGCGAGATCGTGACCACTGTGTCGGCGTACTTCTCGACCAAGGGCAGGTCGTGCGAGGCGAACACCACCGCTATGTCCCGGTCGCGGCGTAGCCGGCCCATCAGTTCCATCACCGCCAATGCCGTGTCGCCGTCGAGGGCGGAGGTGATCTCGTCGCAGATCAGCACGTCGGGCTCGGCCGCCAGAGCTCGGGCGATGGAGACCCGCTGTCGTTGGCCGCCCGACAGCTCGCGCGGGTATCGGCTCGCATGCTCCGGCCCCAGGCCCACGTGCTCCAGCAGGTCGGTCACGCGGCCGGGGACGGCCGAGCGAGGGCAGCGGCGGTGCAGACGCAGCGGACGGGCCAGGGCTGCGGACACGGTGGTCG
The DNA here is from genome assembly GCF_008065375.1 of Nonomuraea sp. SYSU D8015. Taxonomy (GTDB): domain Bacteria; phylum Actinomycetota; class Actinomycetes; order Streptosporangiales; family Streptosporangiaceae; genus Nonomuraea. Next base: position 27,772 of record NZ_VJYI01000002.1, on the reverse strand, counting down.
AGGGGTTCAACGCGCCCATGGGGTTCTGTGGCACGAACTGCACCCTGCGGCGATGTTCGCGGTTGCGCTTGCGGACGTCCGGATGGAGGACGGCGCCGTCGAGCGTCACCGTACCGGCGGAGAACGGGTGCAGGCCCGCCAGCGCGCGCAGCAGCGTGGTCTTGCCCGAGCCGGACGGCCCCACCACGGCGACGGCCGTGCCGGACGGCACGTCGAGGTCCACACCCTGCAGGACCCGCATCCGTCGCAGGCCTACCTCGGCATGCAGCCCCCGCGCCCGCAGCCCGGACTCCTCGGCCTGCCGGGCGGAGGGAGCGAAGGGCGTACCGCGTACAGGCTGCGAGAGTGCCACGCCGGGAAGTTCGAGCACCTCGTCCGCCAGCCGGTCGACCAGCTCCCGGTCGTGGCAGGACAGCACCACCGCGACCCCGCGCTCGGCGGCCAGGTGCCGGAGGAGAGCGCTGATCTCGTCGCGCAGCGACGGGTCGAGGCCGGCAGTGGGCTCGTCCAGCAGGAGCAGGTCAGGACGGCGGGCCAGCGCCCTGGCCAGTGCGACGCGGCGCTGCTGGCCGCCGGACAGCTCGCCGGCCCGGCGTCTGAGCAGCCCTGGGATGCCGGTCAGGCGCACCTCTTCGAGCAGTGCGGCCGCCTCCTCGCGCGAGCCGGTCTCGGTGACCAGTTTGTCCACGCGCATCCATGGGTTGAGAGCCGAGCCCGGGTCCTGGCCGACATAGGCCACGCGGGTACGGCGCAGCGTGCGCAGCTCCGCCGCTCCGCAGCCGAGCACGTCCACGCCCAGCACCTCGACCGTCCCGGCGCGGCGGGCCGTGCCCGCCGGGAGGTCACCGATCATGGCCCGCAGCAGCGTGGTCTTGCCCGAACCCGAGGGGCCCACGAGCGCCAGGACCTGCCCGGCGCGGGCGGTGAGGCCGGCGCCGGACACCAGTTCGCGCCCGTCCGGCGCGGCCACGGTCAGCGCGTCGACGACGGCGCGGATGGTCATGTGCGTTCCGCCTTGGGGCTGAGGGCGCCGGCCGCCAGGTTGACGCTCATGGCGAGCAGGCCGATCGCGATGCTGGGGGCCAGTACGGCCCAAGGGTTGAGCACGAGGCCGGGGGAGTTCTCGCGGATCATCAGCGCCCAGTCGGCCTCCGGCGGCTGGGGTCCGATCTGCAGGAACGCGGCCGTGGCCACCACGTAGACGGCCGAGACGAAGCGCAGGCCGAACAGGGCGAGTACGGTCGAGCGCAGGTTCGGCAGCACGTCACGGAAGATCAGGTGCCAGGTGCGCTCGCCGCTTGCGACAGCCGACTCGACGTACCCGGTGACCACGACGGGCGCCGCCGCGGCGGCCATGAAGCGCACCGCGTACGGGATGGCGAGTGCCACCGCCGCGACCACGAGCGCGAGCCGGCCGCCGCCCGGCCAGGAGAGTGTGACGAGCAGGATGCCCAGCACGGCCGGCAGCAGCATGAGAACGTCCGCCACTCGCTCGACGACCTGCCCGAGACGGGGTCGCAGCGCCCCGGCAACGCCGAGCACGGCGGCGACGGCGGTGACCAGCGCCGCCACGATGAGGGAGGAGAAGACCAGATCGCGCCCGCCGTGCAGGAGCCTGCTGAGTACGTCACGGCCGAGCTGGTCGCCGCCGAGCAGCGTCCCGTCCGCCCCAGCGGCGGCGTACGGGATCGTGACCGGCCGGTCCATCGGCTGCGGCGCCAGCAGCGGGCCCGCGACGGTGAGCAGGAGCAGCAACAGCGCCGGCACGATGCGCAGCACCGGCGGTGTCCGACCGCCCACGCCCGAGCCGGGGCGCCTCACCGGCGCACTCCCGCCGCCCAGGCCCGGATCGCGTCGGCCGCCAGCAGCACGCAGGTGATCGCCACCCCGGTCAGCGCCACCACGCCCGCGATGATCGGGGTGTCCCGATCGGCCACCGCGCCGGCGAGCAGCGCTCCCACGCCCGGGTAGTTGAAGATCGTCTCCACCGCGACCGCCCCGCCGAGCAGCATGCCGGTGGAGGTCGCCACACCCGCCGCGATCGCGGGCAGCGCGCCCGGCAGCAGGTGGTGGGTGAGGATCCGGCGTGACGGCAGCCCGTCCAGCACGGCAGCGGCGACATGCGAGGCCTTGGCCTCGTCGGCGAGAGCGCCGCGAACGATCCGAGCGTTCCATCCGATTTGCGGAATCGCCAGCGCCAGCACGGGCAGCACCAGCATGCTCCACGCTGCGGGCGCGCCGTCGGGACCGGCCAGCGTGGCAGCAGGCAGGAGGCCGGCCCACAGGGCGAACACCAGCACCAGCGCCACGGCGATCACGAACTCCGGCAGTGCCAGCACCGCGGTCGCCGATGCCGAGATGACCCGATCGGTCATCGATCCCGGCCGCAGCGCCGCCCAGCAACCGAGCCCGAGCGCGGCGACGACGGTGACCGCCAGCGCCAGCCCACCCAGCAGCAGGGTGTTCGGCAACGGTCCGGCCAGCAGGCTCAGCACCGGCTCGCCGCGAGCGGAGACGCCGAGGTCGCCGCTCGGCAGCCCGGCCATCCAGCGCAGGAACCGCACCGCGACCGGCTGGTCCAGCCCCAGCAGCACGCGCCGCCGCTCGACGTCCGCGACGCTCTCACCGCGCTCGGACGTCGCGTCGGCGGCATCGCCGGGAAGCGCCTCGACGACGGCGAAGACCAGCGCCAGCAGCGCGGCCAGCAGGGCGATCCGGCGGGTGAGCAACCAGGCCAGGCGAGTGATCGCCGCTATGCCCGAGCCAGCCATACCCGCTCGAGCTGCACTCGTCCGTACCCGGGCAGCTTGGGGAGGTCACGCACGGTGGAAGCGGCCAGGTCGATGCCGTCGGCCATGCCCCACAGCAGGTACCCCGAGCGCGCGTGCTGGATCTCCTGGATCTTGCGTAGTGCCTGCGCTCTCGTCGTCTCGTCCAGCGTGCCCACGGCCTGCTTGTACGTCTCGTCGAACTCGGCGTCGCTCCACGCCGCCTCGTTCTGCCCGGCCCCGGTCACCATGACCTTGCTGGAGAAGAAGATCACCGAGTCGTTGGTGCCCCAGTAGGTGGTGTAGAGGTCGCCCTTGAGCCAGGTCTTGTCCCAGAACGTCCCGGAGTCCTCCTTGACGACCTCGATCTGCACGCCGGCCTCACGCACCTGCGTGGCGAACAGCGCCGCGGACTCGGCCAGGCCGGCGATGTCCTCGGTGGTCCTGAGCTGGTACGTCTTCGACAGGTCGAACCCGGCCTCCTGCAGCAGCTGCTTGGCCCTGGCGAGGTCCCGGGCGCGCTGCGGCAGGTCCTCGGCGTAGGCGGGGTCGCCGGTGCCGAGCACGTCGTTGGCGACCTTGCCGTACCCGCTGAGCACCTGCTTGACCATGGCCTCGCGGTCGACGGCCAGGCGCAGCGCCTCGCGTACCTTGGGGTCGGCGAACGGGCTGCCCTCGGCGGTGCGCATGACGATGGGCATCGCCATGTCGTCGGGCCGGCGCAGCACCTGGACGTCGGGACGGGCGGCCGCGGTCCTGGCGGCGACGGCCCCGACGTTGGAAGCCACGTCGATCTGGCCGCCGAGCAGGGCGTTGGCCATGGCCTGCGGACTTTCGAAGATCTTCACCTCGATCGCGTCGAGGTACGGCTCGCCACCGTGCCAGGCGTCGTTGCGCACCAGGCGGGCATTGCCGTCGCGGTACCACTCCAGCTTGAACGGCCCGCTGCCCGGCGCGTCCGCCACCTCCTTGGTGTCCTTCTTCATCACGAACGTGGTCAGGCGCAACAGGAGCGGCAGGTCGGCGTTGGCATAGTCGGAGGTCAGCACCACGGTGTCGCCGTCCGCCTCGATGTTCTCCGTCTTGATGCCCGGCAGCCGGGCCGCGCCGCTCGGAGTCTCGCGCAGCCGGCGGAGCGACCAGACGACGTCTTCGGCGGTGACCGGCGTGCCATCGTGGAACGTCGCGCCCTGCGCCAGCGTGAAGCGCCACGTCTTGACGTCGTCGTCGGCCTTCCAGCTCGCGGCCAGGCGGGGCGCGGTGTTCTCGGTGGCGCCGGGGGCGGTCAGCGTGTCGTAGATCAGGCTGATGATCAGATAGTCACTCTCGTTGGCCTGCGTGCCGTGCGGGTCGCGGGTGATCGCGCTCACCCTGCCGAGCGCGCCGATCCGGAGCGTCCCGCCGCTGACCGGTTTGGCCGGCGCGGTCGTCGTGGCCGCGGACTCGGGAGCGGATCCACCGCTGCCACCGCAGGCAGCGAGCAGCGCCACAAGACCGACACCCCCGGCTGACGCGAGGAGATGACGCCGACTAAGGTCCACTTTGTCCCCATTCATGCATTACTTTTTGCTTAGGTTTGCCTACCCTAAAGGGAGCGTATGCGCAAGGTAACGACCACCCGTGAGCTCACCGCGCTGGCCGTACCGCTCGCTCTCACTCAGCTCGCCCAGGTCGCTCTGACCACCACCGACACCGTCATGCTCGGGCTGCTCGGCGTCGAGGCGCTGGCGGCCGGCGGGCTGGCCATGGTGATCTTCAACCAGTTCCGCACCATGGGTGTCGGCCTGGTCACGGCTGTCGGCAACCAGGTGGCCGCCGCGCACGCTCGCCAGGAAGACCTCGGCGACCTCATCCGGGCCGCGCTCGCGCTGGCCACCGTCGCGGGCGTCGGGGGAGCCGTGCTCATGGTCGCCGTGGGGGAGGGCGTAGGGCTCCTCGGCCAGGACCCGGTCGTGATCGACGGCATGCGGCCCATGCTGTGGGCGCTGGCGCCGGGGTTGGTGCCGTGCCTGTGGTTCCAGGCGATCCGGCAGTTCACCGTCGGGATGCGCCGCCCGCAGGCGCTGCTGCGCATCACGCTCGCCTCGATCGTGGTCAACGGCGTGCTCAACGCGGCCCTGATGGGCCCGTTCGGCCTGGCCGGCATCGGTCTCGCGACCAGCTCCGTCTACCTGCTGACCTTCCTGGCCCTGTACGCCTCAGCCCGCCGTGACCCCGAACTCGCCCCCATGCTCGACCTGCGTGCCTGGCGAGCCCGGCCGGCCACGTTGCGCGGGCTCACCGGGCTGGGCGTGCCCATCGCCGCCACGTACGGCTCCGAGGCCGGCTTCTTCTCCCTCGTCGCCTTGCTCGTCGGCACCTTCGGCACCGCCGCCCTGGCCGCGCACACCGCCGTCAACCAGTTGGTCTACATCGTCTTCCAGATCTCGGTCGGCCTGTCGCACGCCGCCTCCATAGGCGTCAGCAGGGAGGTCGCCCTCGGTGATCCGCAGCGGGCCCGGCGGATCGCGCGCGCCGCCCTGGCCTGCGGCGCCATCGCGATGGGTGTCGTCGGCCTGGTCTACCTGGCGCTGCCGGAGCTGGTCCTGCGCGCGTTCCTGGAGGCGGGCGACGGCACCGCGACGGGGATCGCCACGAGCCTGCTCATGGTCGCAGCCGTCATGCAGTTCGTCGACTGCGCCCAGAACATCGGGGTCGGGCTCCTCCGCGGTCTCGACGACACCAAGGGCGGCTTCCGGGTGACCCTCGTCGGCTACTGGCTCGTGGGACTGCCCGCGGTCTGGCTGCTGTCCGTACCGGCCGGGCTGGACACGCTAGGGACCTGGCTCGGCCTGTTCACCGGACTCGCCGCCACCGCCGCGCTGCTGCTCACCCGCTTCCACCGGGCCCTCTCCGCCCTCCAGAAGGAATGAGGCCCGCCGTACGCGCCCGGCTACCAGGTCACCGGCAACCGGTGTACGCCGTAGACCAGCATGTCGGACCGCATGGGCACCTCCTCGGCAGGCACCGCCAGGCGCAGCCCCGGCAGCCGGTCGAGCAGCGCGGGCAGGGCGATGCGCATCTCGTTGCGGGCGAGTTGCTGGCCCAGGCACTGGTGGATGCCATGTCCGAACGTCAGGTGGCCGGTCGCGTCCCGGGTGATGTCCATGGCCCCGGGATCGGCGAACCGCAGCGGGTCTCGGTTGGCGGTGGGCAGGGAAACAGTCACCGTCTCGCCCGCCTTGATCGTGTGACCGTCGAGCTCCACGTCCTCCAGCGCCGTCCGGACCATGAAGTCGACCACCGTGAGGTAGCGCAGCAGTTCCTCCACCGCGCCCGGTGCCAGGGAGGGGTCGCTACGCAGCTTGGCGAGCTGGCCGGGGTTGCCGAGCAGGGTGAACGTGCCGAGGGCCAGCATGTTGGCCGTCGTCTCGTGCCCGGCCAGGAGCAGCAGCATGGCCACGCCGGACAGCTCGTCGTGGGTGAGCTCCCCGCCGGACGACAGGCCGCTGATCAGGTCGTCGGCCGGTCTGGCCCGCTTGTCGGCGACCAGGGCGCGTACGTAGGCGTTCAGCTCGTTCATCGCCTGCTGCTTCTGCTCGGTGCTGGCCCCCAGTGCTACGAGCGTGGCCGCCTGCCGATGGAAGCTCTCGCGGTCCGCGTACGGGACGCCGAGCAGCTCGCAGATCACCAGGGCGGGGATCGGCAGTGCGAAGTCGCGTACCAGCTCGGCGGGCGGGCCGGTGCGCACCATCGCGTCGAGCGTGGCGCCCGTGATCTCGGCGATCCGCGGTTCCAGCAGTTTCATCCGGCGCACAGTGAACTGGCCGGTCAGCAGCTTGCGGTAGCGGGTGTGCTCGGGCGGGTCCAGGCGTACGAAGAACCCGGGCGGCCGGCGCATGGCCTGGTGCTGCGCGATCTGCGGCGTCGATGGATGGTGCAGCTCGGGCCGGGTGCTGAAGCGGCCGTCGCCCATCACCGCACGGGCCGCCGCGTAGCCGGTCACCAGCCAGCCGACATGGCCGTCGGCGTACCGTAACCTGCGGACCGGGGCCTCCTCGCGCCACCTCTCCAGCTCCTGCGGGGGATCGAGGGGGCGCTGACGCCGGGTGGGCATGGTGACCGCAGGGGGCGCGGCATCGCTCATGTCGAACTCCTCGTGGGTCGCTTCTGGTCGCTGCCACTCGTCCCCCCAACATCCATCACCCGGCGGTGCCGATCAATGGCAGGCAGCGGGCCGGTGTGCGTCGCTCCCGCCGGTCGAACGCTGGCAGCGGCCAAGCGCGCTGGTCAGCCGCAGCAGCCGCCGCCGGAGGAGAGCCTGCTCGTTGCAGCACCAGGGTGGCGGCGAACGCCGGCAAGCTGAGCCTCGACCGAACTACGTCCTGTTCTTGTCGCGGACCTCGACCACGACGCCCTGGTGGCCGCCGGGGCCACCGCTTGGGTCAGCACCTTCTGGGTCTCGGCGTGATCGTGTTTCTTGCGGTCGCGGTCCGTCTGTGCGGAGGCGACCCCAGGGCCGGCGGTGAGGCCGACGACGGTCTTCCCGGCCACGACGAGAGCGAGTTTCTCCATGAACTTTTCCTTTCGTACGAGGGGATCGCGGTGTTGCGCCTGCGGAGTGGCGATTTACAGGCGTTGGCGGGGGTCTGTGGTACGCGAGGACGTACGCGAAGGTCGGGATGGTGCTTAGCAGCCGAGCCGGTCGGCGATCGCTCGGAGCACCCGCTGCAGATCGCGGGACATGCGGACGTGCATGCCGAGCTCGGCGATCCCGGCGCGGAAGCCGGGATGCTCGGGGAGCACTTGGTGGACGCGGTGGACCACTCGGGTGCCGCCGGCCGACGGCAGTGCTTCGTGCACGCCGCCGTACCAGCTCTGCACCGCCATCGCGCACAGCCCGCGGTGCAGCTCGACGCGCACAGGGCCGGGGGCTCCGGCGAACTCGGCGTGATAGCTACCGGCTCCCACGGCGGAAACCGTCATCGCGCCGCGCCGAGCAGCCCACGACCCCGCCAGAACCAGCAGGTTGTCGTCGCCCACCCGGCCGTCCTCGATGGCGAACAGCAGCCCGGCGACCGCCTCCACGGGTGCGGCGACGGTGCCGTCCACCTCCCACAGGACGGGCAGCGCGTCCAGGTCGGCGAGCAGTGAAGACGTCGTCGTGGTCATGGCGAACAGCTTCGTGCCGCGGCTCCGTCCCGGGAAGGCGCGGCATCGGGTGGCGGGACGCGGAACGCTCCCGCGCGACCCCGTTGACCTAGGGATTCGCTGCCACGAGCAGCTGTTGCCGAGGTGTCCCGGGACGGGACGGGACACCGATGGGGCGCTCCAGCTCGGCCAGTGCGTCACCCGCGACGGCCCCCAGATGGCGCAGGCCGAGTGAGGTGGCGATGTCCAGCGCCGCGCGGTAGTGGCCCGCGGCCGCCTCGCGGTCGCCGGCGGCCAGGCAGGTCTGGGCGTACGGGATCAGGACGCCGAGCTCGAATTGCGCTTCCCCGGCCTCCTCGGCGATCTTCAGCGCCTGCGCGTGCCGAGCCAGGGCATCCTCCAGCCGACCGAGGTGGCGCAGGGCGACGGCGACGTCGGACAGGCTGGACGCCTCATACAGCCGGTATCCCGTCACCTGGCTCAAGGGATCACGGGCCATGCCGAGCAGACCGGAGACGATCGCGTGGGCCTGACCGTACTCACCCAGCTGCACCAGGGCGTAGCCGATGCGCACGCGGGTGACCACGTATGTCTCCACCACCTCGCCCTCGGGCAGCAGCGCGGCCGTCTGGCGCAGGAGCTCGATGGCCGAGGTGTAGTCGCCGTCCTTCATGCGCAGCTCGGCCAGCTGCTGCAGGACCCGCACCTCGCCGTGCACGTCGCCGGCCTCGGCCATCAGCGTGCGTGCCGCCTCGTAGTCCGGCGCCGCCTGCGCCGGTCGGCTGCCGTACTGCCGGGCCTGACCCCGCATGTAGTGCAGCCAGCTGAGCGACCGGCGATCGCCGAGACGTTCGGCGGCGGGCAGCGCGAAGCCGAGCAGCCGGTCCGGCCGGTCCAGCCCGCACTCCCTGAATGCTCTGGTACGGGGTGTGATCAAGCATTCAGCCGGACCCCGGGGCGAACAACGACGAATCCTGCAACGATCGTTAACGCCACAATTGACGGACGGGTGACTGATAGGGCGTGCGTGGAGCTCCGTGACATCGAGATCTTCTTGACGCTGGCCGAAGAGCTGCATTTCGGCCGCACCGCCGAACGGCTGCACGTATCGGTCGCCCGGGTCAGCCAGGCGATCAAGAAGCAGGAACGCGCCCTCGGCACCCTGCTGTTCGACCGCGACAGCCGCAATGTCCGGCTGACGCCGGTCGGCCGGCAGCTTCGCGACGACCTTGGCCAGGTCTACCAGGGGCTGCGGCACAGCATGGACAAGGCGCGCCTGGCAGCCCAGGGCAAGACCGCCGCGCTCAGGGTCGGCATGATGCCCAACAACGTCCACGAGCTGCGTCCCTACTGGGACACGTTCCGCGCCCAGTACCCGCAGTGGGGGCTGCACATCCTGCACGCGCCCTTCGCCGATCCTTTCGCCGGGCTGCGACGTGGCGAGATCGACGTCCTGGTCACCTGGCTGCCCGTCGAGGAAGCCGACCTGACCGTGGGCCCCGTGCTGTTCGAAGAGCCGAGAGTGCTGGCCGTGTCCCGCGACCATGAGCTCACCGGTTATTCGTCGGTCTCCGTGGAGATGGTCGGCGACTTTCAGCACGTCGGTATCGAGTCGGCCCCGATTACTGGTTCGACGGCTACATTCCGCTGGAGACGCCCAAGGGACGGTCGATCGAACGAGGCTCCGCTGTCCAGCATCTCGAGGAGGCCTTCATGCTCACCAGCCTCGGGGAGACGGTCACGCTCTTCCCGATCCAGGTGACCCGCTACTGGCCCCGCCCCGACATCGTGTATCTGCCCGTACGGGACATGACGGCCTTGCCGTACGCACTGGTATGGCGTAGCGAGGCGGAGAACGACCTCATCCGCGCCTTCGCCGGTGTCGTCCGCGAACTCGGCCCGCTGACCAGCTGATCATGCCTCAGCGACGACGACGGCCCGGCGCCGGATCACCGGCGCCGGGCCGCGGCCGCTGTCGACGATCAGAACGGATACTGCGGCGGCTCGCCGCGCATGGTGATCCAGCGGGTCTCCGTGAACGCCTCGATGTTGGCCGCCGCCCCGCCGAAGCGGGAGCCGGTGCCCGAGGCGCGCACGCCGCCGAACGGCGCGTTGGCCTCGTCGTTCACGGTCTGGTCGTTGATGTGCACGATGCCGGTCGGGATCTGCTCGGCGGCGGCCAGGCCGCGCATCACGTCCCGGGTCACGATCCCCAGCGACAGGCCGTACTCGCCGTCCGCGGCGAGCTCCACGGCCTCCTCGACCGACGACACGCGGGTGACCGGGGCGACGGGCCCGAAGACCTCCTCGGCGAAGGCGGGCGCGGTCAACGGCACGTCGGCCAGCACGGTCGGCCGGTAGAAGAGGTTGTCGTAGGAGCCGCCGGCCGCCAGCTTCGCACCCTGCTCGACGCTCGCGCTCACCAGGGCGTGGATCTTGTCGCGCTGGCCCGCGTCGATCACCGGGCCGAGCGCGACCTGGCCGGTGGCCGGGTCACCGACCGGCAGGTGGCCGGCCTTGGCGGCGAGGCGTTCCACGAAGTCGTCGTAGAGGCGCTCGGAGACCAGGTGGCGGCCGGTGGTCATGCAGATCTGGCCCTGGTGGAAGAACGAGCCCCAGGCGGCCAGGTTCACCGCCGCGTCCACGTCGGCGTCGTCGAGCACCAGCAGCGCCGAGTTGCCGCCGAGCTCCAGGTGGGCGCGCTTGAGATGCTTGCCGGCCAGTTCGCCGATGCGCCGGCCGACGGCCGTGGAGCCGGTGAAGGAGATGACACGCACGTGCGGGTCGGCGATCAGAGCCTCGCCGACGTCGGGTCCGCCGGGCAGCATCTGCAGCACGCCTGGCGGCAGACCGGCCTCTTCGAACACGCGGGCCATCAGCGTGCCGCCGGTGACCGCAGTTCGCGGGTCGGGCTTGAGGATGACCGCGTTGCCGAGCGCGAGGGCGGGGGCGACCGAGCGGATGCCGAGGATGATCGGGACGTTGAACGGGGAGATCACCGCGACCACGCCGGCCGGTATGCGGCGCGCCAGGGACAGCCGCGGCTGCTCCGAGGGCAGCAGCTCGCCGATCGCGCGGCTGGGCAGGGAGGCGGCCTCGTAACATTCCTCGGCCGCCACGTGCAGGGCGAACCCGGCCATGCCCGGGACCGTGCCGACCTCGCGGACGTTCCAGCCGCTGATCTCGTCGGCGTGCTGCTGCCACAGGTCACCGGCCTTGCGCAGGACGGCGGCGCGGGCGGTGTGCGGCAGCGCCGCCCATTCCTTCTGCGCCGCGGCGGCGCTCGCGGCGGCCTCGGTGACGTCCTCCGGGGTCGCCCGCCCCATCCGGCCGAGCTCGGCGCCGGTGGCGGGCTCGACGACCGCGTAGTCGCCACCGCGGCCGGCCGTCCACGCGCCGCTCTTGAAGACGTTCCCCTGCCAATCGATGGTGTCGAGCAGTCCCACAGCCGCCTCCTCCTTGTCCATGTCGTGCCAGCCGCCCATGCGCAGTGAGAGCTTGAGCAGGCCGGACGACGAGCTGACGGAGCCCTCCCGCCCGCCGTACGCGCTCACCGGCGACGTGGCGCGGCCCGTCATGGTGTCGCTCACGCCCGAACTCCTTGGCCCGGGTGGCGGAAAGTTGAGCCGACGGTACGGTGCCGTCAACACCAGAGCAACATGCTGTTCCGAGGGTTCGAACGCGATTTTCGTCGTTGGAACAGCGGCTACGACGTGGGCCGATAGCCGAGGCGCTTGGAGATCTCGGCGGCGGTGCGCCGCAGCGGCGGCTCGATGCGTCCGGTCAGCGCCTCCACCGTGGCCGACGCGACGGTCAGGTAAATGGCGACGTTGATCGCGGCGATGACCTCGCCCGAGCGGTCGTGCACCGGCGCCGCGAACGACCGCAGACCCGGTGCGAGCTCCTCGTCGTTGACCGCCACGCCGCTCTGGCGCACCCTGGCGAGCGCCGCGGTGAGCTGCTCGCGGTTGGTGATCGTCTTGGGCCCCCGGCGCGCCAGGTCGGTGTGGTCGAGGATCTGCCGCACCGCCGCCGCGTCCTTGTACGCCAGCAGCACCTTCCCCATCGACGTGCAGTAGGCCGGAAGCCTGGACCCCACGTGCAGGTTGAGGTCCATGGCCAGCGAGTTGCGCCGGACGCTGCGTCTGCGGTCCACGTAGACGACGTCCGGGCCGTCGGACAGGCCCATGCTGACGGTGTAGCCGGTCTCGTCGGCCAGCGCCTGGAGGAGGGGGCAGGCGACGTTGGTCAGCTCCATGGAGTCGATCGCCGCGAACCCGAGGTCCACGGCGCGCGGGCCGAGGAAGTACTTCCTCGTCTCCGGGTCCTGCTGGATGTACTCGAGTTTGGTGAGCGTGGCGACGTACCGGTGGGTGGTGCTCTTGTTGAGCCCCACCGCCCGGGCCAGGTCGGCGATCCCCAGCATCGAGCGGTTGCCGGTGAAAGCGGACAGGATGCGCAGGCCGCGCTCCAGCGAGACGGAGAAGGAGGAGTCGGCCGCCGTGCGACCGCGCGGGCGGGGGGAGTCGACATCGGTCACAGCGGTCAGAATACGGCCATGCAGTTCCAGATATTCGAACTGTTTTTGACTGCTGCCCACGCGATGGCACTCTCAAGGCCGTACGTGACGACGCGAGCGAGAGAGCGAACCCCATGACCGGAGCGGAGCCCACCGAGAGCGGCGAACGGTCAGGCCCCGAGAGCGACCGTTCAACACAGAGCGGCTGGCGCAAGCCACGCGTCGGGCACTTCATCGGTGGCGAATGGGTCGAATCCGCCTCCGGGCGCTCGTACCCGAACCTCTCCCCATGGTCAGGCGAGGTGCTCGGTGAGGTCGCCGCCGGCGACGCCGACGATGCCGGCCGGGCCGTCGCCGCCGCCCACGAGGCGTTCGGCGGCTGGGCTCGGACGCTGCCATCGCAGCGGCAGCAGGTCTTCCTGCGCGCGGCCGACATCCTGGAGCGCCGCGGCGGTGAGGTGCTCGGCGCGCTCGCCGCGGAGACCGGCTGCGGCCGCCACTTCGGCGTCGTGCAGCTCGATTTCACGCTCAAGCTGCTCCGCCAGGCCGCCCACCTGGCCTACCGCCCGGCGGGAGAGCTGCTGCCGTCGGACGTCGAGGGCACTCAGGCGAAGGTCGTACGCCGTCCCGTGGGCGTGGTCGCGGCGATAGCGCCGTGGAACGCCTCGCTCACTCTCGCCGGGCGGTCGATCGTCGGGCCGCTCGCGCTGGGCAACACCGTGGTGCTGAAACCGTCCGAGGAGGCCCCGTACACGGGCGGCGCGCTCTGGGCCGAGATCCTCCAGGAGGCGGGCCTGCCCGCCGGGGCACTCAACGTCGTCACCCACGCTCCCGGCGAGGCCGGCGGCATCGGCGACGCGCTGCTCGCCAGCCCGCTCGTCAAGCGGATCAACTTCACCGGCTCGACGCCGACGGGAAGGCGGCTCGCGGAGAAGGCCGGCAGGCACCTGAAGCGCGTGGTGCTCCAGCTCAGCGGCCAGAACCCGCTCATCGTGGCGGGCGATGCCGACCTCGAGTACGCCGTCGGCGCCGCGATCTACGGCGCGTTCGTGCACCAGGGGCAGGTCTGCATGTGCGCCAGGCGGATCTACGTCGAGCGCCCGCTGGCCGGGGAGTTCGCCGAGCGGTTCGCGGCAAGGGCGGCGGCGCTGCCCACGGGCGACCCGGCCGACCCGGCGACCGTCGTGGGCCCGGTGATCAACGAGTGGGCGCTGGCCCTCCTCGACCGTCGCGTCAAGGAGGCGGTCGGGCTCGGCGCTCGCGTCCTGGCCGGCGGCGTCCCCGCACCGCCGTGCTACCCGGCCACCGTGCTCGCCGACGTCCCCGATGAGGCCGAGATCGCGCACGGCGAGACGTTCGGCCCGGTGGTGGTGCTGCAGGAGGTCGACTCGGCCGAGGAGGCCGTCGCCCGCGCCAACCACTCCGACTTCGGCCTCGTCGCCTCGATCATCACCGGCGACAGCCGTCGTGGCCTGCGCCTGGCCTCCGCGCTCGACGTCGGCATCGTCCACGTCAACGACCAGCCCGTCAACGACGAGCCGCACATGCCGTTCGGCGGCGTCAAGGACAGCGGGTGGGGGCGATTCGGGCTGGGGTTCGCGGCCGAGGAGTTCTGCGAGCTCCAGTGGATCACCGTCCGCGACCAGGACCGCGCATTCCCCTTTTGACCCGGCTCCGAGGCGTCTCCCGCTGCGACCGTCAGAGGATCAGCATTCTGGAGGGTCTCCGCCGACTGCGTGGAGCGCGTCGATGTATCCGCCGCCGACGTCGAACCGCGTTATGTCTGATGTCTTGTTGGTCGCGCCGCACGTGGACGACCAATCCGCCGCCGGCCCGATCTCCTGGAGACGCAACCGCTTCTTCCGGGTGATGCCGCGAGCGCGACCGATGGAGCAGACATGCGGGTCGATCTTTTCGACGAAGACGGCCAGGAGGGGAAACGAGCTGGTCAGTGTCCTGATCAGACCCGCGGTCGAGTCCAGGTCGACGTCCGTCAGAGGCCGGAAGCGCTCCCCCCGCAAGGTGAGGGCACGATGGGTCATGGCAGAGCCTTTCCAGCCCGAGCGCGTCGCGTCATCGATGTCTCCGAGGCGCACAGCCGAGTAGCCGTCGAGACGGACGTCGTCGGAGACGGTGTGCAGCAACACCCACTTGCCGCCGATGCCGACCACGTAGCCGTCGAGTTGATCCGCGCCGGCGATCGAACGGGTGACCCTCACGGGCTTGCCGGAGCGTCTCACACTGATCAGGTCTTTGAGAATCGTCCCCTTGGCCACAGTGTCGGATCATCCCAGTTCGTGAATCCGACGCTCATCTGGTTTTCGAGCGCGAGCACCGCGGCTCAGTCTCCGGCCCAGCCCGGGACGTAGCCGCCGGCGGGGCCGCGGACCGCCGCGCCGGTGAGCTCCTTCACCCGCTCACCGGGCACCGGGACGCCCGGGGTCTCGAAGAACCAGCGCTGTGCCTCCTCCTGGCCCAGCCCGTCGGGCCACGGTGCCATGTACGGCTGGACATAGACGGGCGTGCCCGGCTCGCTGCGCCAACTGTCCGCGAGTGCGCCGAGGTCGACCGCGTCGTAGCCCAGAGTGTCCAGCAGCCGGGCCACCTCGGCCTTGGCGGTCGGGGCGTTCCCGGCGATCGGCAGCGCGCTGCGGTCAGCGGCTCCGGAGGGGCGGGCGCTGGTGAAAAGGCGACGGAAGTCGATGTTGTTGAACGCTTTCACCACCACGGAGTCGGACAGGTGCCGCTGCACCAGCTCGCTGGAGGTCAGCTCGCCCGCGTCGAGCTCGGCCAGGCGGCCGTCGCGGTCCGGGTAGTAGTTCATCGTGTCGATCACGGTCTTGCCGGCGAGGGCCGCGGCGGGCAGCTCGGCGTAGGCCTTCAGCGGGACGGTGGCCACCACCAGGTCACCGTCACGCGCGGCCTCCTCCGAGGTGGCCGCGCGGGCGTGGTCGCCGAGCTCGGCGACCAGCTCGGTGAGCGTCTCGGGGCCGCGGGAGTTGCTGACGACGACGTCCAGGCCTGCGGCGACGGCCAGGCGGGCCAGGGTGCTGCCGATCATGCCGCTGCCGATGAGCCCGAGGGTCTTGGTCACGGTGTCATGTCTCCGTTCCAGCAGATGTATCGGTTGGCAGTCGCTATATCGAAATATGATGTCAAAGATGAAACTGAGTGTCAGACTAGCGACTAAGGCTCGATACTGCAAGCCGTGGTGAGGGGGAGGTAGGTTCGCCGGGTGACCAGAGCAGCGCGTACGAGGAGCACGAGAGACATCGCCCGGGCCGCCGTCCGGGCCGAGCTCGCCCAGGTGGCCTTCGACCTCTTCCGCCGTGAGGGATTCGAGAACGTCACCATCGACGACCTGGCACAGGCGGCCGGGGTGTCCCGCAGCACCTTCCTGCGCTACTTCGGCACCAAGGAGGATGCCGTCCTCAGCGCCTTCGACGCCCACGGCGACCAGGTCGCGGACGCCCTGCGCGCCCGCCCGTCCGAGGAGGACGACTGGACGGCCCTGCGGCGCGCGCTGGATACCGTCATGGCGCAGTACCGGCAGGACTCGGCCGGGCTCCTGTCGATGATGCGGCTCGTGCGGGACACCCGTGCTCTGTGCGCACGGCAGTTGGAGCAGCAGCACGGCTGGCGGCCCCTCCTGGCCGAGGCCCTCGCCGAGCGTGGGGGCCTCTCGGTGCCGGCCACCCTGGCGGTGTCGGTGAAGGCCGCCGCGGCGCTGGACTGCCTGAACATCGCCCTCGACCACTGGACGGCCTCCGACGGGGAGCACGACCTGGAGGATCTCCTGGACGAGGCGTTCGCCGCGCTCAATCCCCGGTGAGCGCTGCGACGGCCGGACTCTCATGCAAGTCGGGCACCGGCCCGGTCAGGGATGCCGGTCCGAGCCGGTGCCCGATCGTCGGTTAGCCGCGCTTCGCGGGTGCCCAGCCGTGACCCCAGCCGCCCTGGATCATCGTCTGGAAGGCCCATCCGTCCTCGGTGCGCACGAGGAGGTCGGCGTAGTGCATGCTCTGCCGCCGGCCCTCGATCGTCATCGTCGCCTCCGTCTCCACCACCACCAGGTTCGGGGAGAGGAAGTGCGGTGTCCTCTTCGACTCGAGGCCCAGCCCTGCCGTGCCACCGCCCATGGACTCCTGCATCGCTTCGATGTACTCCGCGCGCGTCCACTGTCGTACGGTCGCGTACCCCTCGGGCACGTCGGTGGCCAGGTTCATCGGGAAGACCGCCAGATCGGCCAGCTTCTCGATCTCGCCCTGCTCGGCCAGCGCGTCGTACTCGGCGAACCACTCCTCGACGCTCTTCAGTTCCTCGTCGCTCGGCTGGTACATAGGAGCCTCTCCATTCAGTCGTATGCTGTACGGTACATCATACGGTACCAGATGTCATGTGAGCGCTTTCGCGTTGACGGCGCGGCACGAGGGCGGGCATCATCGCTGGACCGAGATTCATCCAGAGGATCCGAGGGGCCTGGCCCGACGACGGTCCGGCAACCTGCCCGCGAGCGAGCGGGCAAGGTGCCAATGCCAGGGACGATGAGGAGGGTTCGATGAGCGTGCGGCTCGACGTTCCGGTGCTACGGGGGTCCCTGGTCCGGTTGGAGCCCCTGGAGATGCGTCATGCGGCGGATCTGGCGCGGGCGGCGGAGGAGGATCGCTCCGCCTACGGCTTTACCCTGGTGCCGAGGGCCGAGGAGATGGGGGCCTACCTGAAGGACCAGCTGGAGCGGCCAGGGTTGACGCCGTTCGCACAGGTGCGGGTGGCGGACGGCAGGGCCGTGGGGTGCACGGCGTTCTGGGATCCGCGGATGTGGCCGGGGCGGCGCGAACTGCGGGCGATCGAGGTGGGCTGGACGTGGCTGGCGGCGTCGGCGCAGGGGGCCGGGATCAACGCCGAGGCCAAGTTCCTGCTGTTCACGTACGCGTTCGAGGTGCTGAAGGTGGTGCGGGTCGATCTCAAGACGGATGCCCGCAACGCGCGCTCGCGGCGGGCCATCGAACGTCTCGGCGCCCGGTTCGAGGGCGTCCTGCGTAGCTGGTCGCCGTCGTGGGCGCCGGGAGAGGAAGGGAAGCTGCGGGACTCGGCCATGTTCTCCGTGGTCGCCGACGAGTGGCCGGAGGTCAAGGCGGCCCTGAGCGCTCGCCTCGGTGGCGCTGTGACGCGGGGTGCCGGAGGCTGAAATAGGGCGTCCGATGGCCGCCAGCGCAGCGCTGTGACGAGGGTCGACAGTATTTGTATGAGCATTGTTGTAGACAGGCACACCCGCATCGAGCCCAACATCCTCTACTTCGGCACGCCGGTGGTGCTGATCTCCTCCACGAACGAGGACGGGACCCCCAACCTGGCCCCCATGTCCTCGGCCTTCTGGCTCGGCTGGCGCGCGATGCTCGGGCTGGGCGCGCGGGCCAAGACGGCGCACAACCTGGTCAGGACACGTGAGTGCGTACTGAATCTGCCGTCCGACGCGCTCGCCTCCGCCGTGGACCGGCTGGCGCTCACCACCGGGTCGGATCCCGTCCCCGAGCGGAAGTGGGAACGGGGGTATCGGCACGTGGCGGACAAGTTCGAGCGGGCCGGGCTGACCGCCGTCGCCTCCGAGACGGTGGCGCCGCCGCGGGTGGCCGAGTGCCCGGTCAACATGGAGGCCGTGGTGGAGGCGGTGCACCCGGTCGGCGACGACGGCGGGGTGCTGGCGTTCGAGGTGCGGGTGCAGCGGGTCTGGGTGCACGAGGAGATCCGGATGGCGGGGACGGACGATCGCGTCGACCCCGACGCCTGGCGGCCGCTGATCATGAGTTTCCAGAAGCTGTACGGGTTGGGGCCGCAGGTGCATCCGTCGACGCTCGCCCGCATCCCCGAGCGGATGTACCGGCCGGATGAGGATCTAGAGCGGGCCCGCGCCCTGCAGTAGCACCAGCCACGTACGGTGCCCGCAGTGGCGCTCGATCTCCTCACGTGACATCCAGCCGGCGTGCGTGCTCTCCGAGCCGGCCGCCGGGCGGGTCGGCGCGCCCGGACCGGGCACGACGGCGCGGAACATGGCCATGTACGTCAACGGCGCGTACCGGTAGCCGGCGGGCGGGGCGTCCAGGAGCTCGATTCGCTGCCAGGCGAAGATCGACAGGGCGGCGGCCGGAAGCAGCAGGCCGGTCTCCTCGTGCAGTTCGCGTACCGCGGCGTCGATCGCGCTCTCGCCGGGCTCCAGGTGGCCGCCCGGGATGTCCCAGCCCCGCCCCTCCCGATCCACGCAGGTCATCAGGGTCCTGCCGAGCCCGTCCGAGACGAACGCGAACGCCGACGTGGTGCGGTCCACAGGCGGAGGGGCGGTGGCGAGGATGACGTCCAGGCGGTGTGCCACGGGGATCCAGGGCACGGTGCTGGTCGCGATCAGTTGCGTCATCAAGCCACTCTCATTCTCCCTTAAAACGGATGTCAAGGCATGATCAGGGTAAAACCCTTGTTCGACTTATGAAGATGGGAGAACACCCTGTACGTGCTCCGTAACGCTGCGAGGTTGTGGACCGTTCTCATACCCGCTCTGGCGCTGCTCGCCCTGGGGCTCACCTGGGGCCGCGAGCTGCCCGTCGCGCTCGTGATCGTCGTGGCCCTGCTGCTGGCCGGCGCCGTGCTGGCCGCCGTGCACCACGCCGAGGTGATCGCGCATCGCGTCGGGGAGCCGTTCGGCTCGCTGGTGCTGGCCGTGGCCGTCACGGTGATCGAGGTGGCGCTCATCGTCAGCCTCATGGTCTCCGGCGGTGAGCGGACCGCGACGCTGGCCCGCGACACCGTGTTCGCGGCAGTGATGATCACCTGCAACGGCATCGTGGGACTGTCACTGCTCACCGTGACCTTGAAGCGGCGGATCGCGGTGTTCAACGCCGAGGGCACGGGTAAGGCGCTCGCCACGGTGGCCACCCTCACCACGCTGAGCCTGGTGCTGCCCACGTTCACGACGAGTGCGCGGGGGCCGGCGTTCTCGCCGGCGCAGCTCGGTTTCGCCGCGGTGGTCTCCCTCGCGCTGTACGGGCTTTTCGTGGTGACCCAGACCGTACGCCACCGCGACTACTTCCTGCCGGTGGCCCGAACCGGCGGACGTTCAGGTCCCGAGAACGGTAGCTCAACGCAGGACGGTGCGCCCTTCGAACCGGACGAGCACGCGCCCCGGCCCTCCGGGCGCACCGCGCTGACCAGTCTCGGACTGCTGCTGGTGGCGCTCGTGTCGGTGGTCGGCCTGGCCAAGGTCGAGTCGCCGGTGATCGAGCTCGCCGTGTCGTCGGCCGGGCTTCCGCAGGCCGTCGTGGGCGTCGTGATCGCGCTGCTGGTGCTGCTGCCCGAGACGATCGCCGCAATACGGGCGGCCCGGCGCGACCAGGTCCAGATCAGCCTGAACCTGGCGCTCGGGTCGGCGATGGCCAGCATCGGGCTGACCATCCCGGCCATCGCGGTGGCGTCGATCTGGCTCGACGGGCCGCTGCTCCTCGGGCTCGGCGGCACCCACCTGGTGTTGTTCGCCCTGACGGCCGTGGTCTCGACGCTCACGGTCGTGCCCGGGCGGGCCACGCTCATGCACAGCGGGGTGCATCTGGTGCTGTTCGCGGCGTTCCTGTTCCTGGCGATCAGTCCCTGATCAGACCACGCCCTGGCGCATGGCGCGGTTGCCCAGGTACAGGCCGGCTGCGGCGATCAGGCAGGCGGACGCGGTGCCGTACAAGATGGAGGGGTCGGCGAGGTCGCCGGCGAAGAGCGATCGCTGCGCGTCCACGATGTACGTCACCGGGTTGAACTGCCCGATCGTCCGCAGCCACGCCGGAGCGGTCTCCAGCGGCAGCAGCACGCCCGACAGCAGCAGCAGGGGGAACAGGATGGACTGGCTGACGACGTAGAACAGGGTGCCGCTCGGCGCCGACCTGATGGCCAGCACGAACGAGAACGCGCCCAGGCCCACCCCGAAGACGACCAGCTGGGCCAGCCCCGCCAGCACGCCCGCCGCGTACAGCTCGAAACCGAGCGGGATCGCCAGCAGGATGATCAGCACGGCCTGGACCAGCAGGACGATCATCGCCTTGGCAGACCTGCCCACGAGCATCGCCGTCCGGTTGAGCGGCGTGACCATCATGCGCTCCATGGAGCCGCCGATCAGCTCGACCAGCAGCGTGTAGCCGGCGGACATGGGCCCGGTCAGGCACATCATGACCAGGATCCCGGGCACGAACCACTGCCACGACGTGCCCGTGGCCCCGTCCAGCAGCGATCCGAACAGGAACAGGAACAGCAGCGGCTGCCCCATCTCGAACAGCAGCCCCGCGGGGTCGCGCAGCGAGGGCTTGAACTCGCGGGAGAACACGGTGGCGGTGTCACGCAGGAATGTCGTCATCGGTGAGGCTTCTCCCGGTAAGAGCGAGGAACACGTCGTCGAGGGTGGGGCGGGCGGTCTCGGCGGTGGTGACCTTGATGCCGGCCCCGTCCAGGGTCCGGAGGCATTCCGGCAGCGCGGCGGGCGCGTTGGCGACCCGCAGGCGCACGGTCGTGCCCTCCGCCGTGCCGCCGCCCATCGCGGCGGCCCGCCGGGCCTCCTCCTCGGTGCTGGTGGAGAGCGTGATGCGGTCGCCGGCGAGGTCGTTCTTGAGCTGCTCGGGGGTGCCGTCGGCGATGATCCGCCCGTTGTCGATGATCACTACCCGCTCGGCCATGCTGTCGGCCTCCTCCAGGTAGTGGGTGGTGAGGAACAGCGTCGTCCCGTACGTCTCACGCAGCCGCAGGATGTGCTGCCAGATCTCGGCGCGGCTCTTCGGGTCGAGCCCGGTCGAGGGCTCGTCGAGGAAGAGCAGGTCGGGACGGTGGACGAGGCCGAGCGCGATGTCGAGGCGGCGGCGCTGGCCGCCCGAGAGCGTTCCGGGCCTGCGCTTGGCCAGCGGCCTCATGTCGAGCAGGTCGAGCAGCTCGTCGGCGCGGGCCGTCGCCTCCCTGACCGGCAGGCCGTAGCAGCGGCCCTGGGTGACCAGCTCGTCGCGGACCAGGAAGTCCTCACCCGCGCTGCTGCGCTGGCCGACGTAGCCGATGCGGGAGCGTACGCCCGCCGGGTCGGTGGCCACGTCGTGGCCGGCCACCGTGGCGGTGCCGGAGGTGGGCGGCAGGAGGGTGGTGAGCATGCGCAGCGTCGTGGACTTTCCTGCGCCGTTCGGGCCGAGGAACGCGAGGAGCTGGCCGGCTTCGACGTCGAGGTCGATGCCGCGGACGGCCTCGACGGTCTCTTTCTTCACTTTGAAGGTTCGGGTCAGGCCCCGGGCGTGGATCATGGTCGGTCTCCTGCGGGCATGGCGAAGAAACCCCAAGGTCGGGGGCTCGATGGAGGATCGAATCAAGTTTGAGCAGGAGAAAGCGGCTTTGGCAAACGCGAACATATGTTACATATAAGGCTCTGACCTGCGGAAACGTCACGTCGGGCGGCGTGCTGACGGAGGCGGATTCCGGGGTTCTGAAGTGCTGTTTTCCGGTGTTGCGCAGGCTATTTTCAAGCTCGTGATCGTGGTGCTGGTGAACGGGCTTCCCGGGGCGGGCAAGACGACGGTGGCGCGTGCCTTGGGAGCGGAGCTGGGGCTGCCGGTCTTCAGCAAGGACGACCTCAAGGAGACGCTGGCCGACATGCTCGAACGGCCCGCCGGGATCGGTGTGCGGGAGTGGAGCCGGATGCTGGGCGCGGCCGCCGGCGAGAGCATGTGGACGCTCCTGCGTAGCGCCGGGCGCGGTGCGGTGCTGGAGAGTCCCTGGCCGGCGCCATTGCGCCCGGTCGTCCTGGCCGGTCTGGCGAAGGCGGCGGTCGCGCCGGAGCGGGTGCGGGAGGTCTGGTGCGACGTGCCGCCCGAGCTGGCCAGACGCCGGTACGAGAGCCGCGTGCGGCACGCCGTCCACTGCGACGCCGACGTCGACGACGCCCGCTGGCGGGAGTGGGTGGCCGGGGCGGAGCCGTTGGGGCTGGGGCCGGTGTATTGGCTCGATACCTCGAAATCGCTTGACATTTCTGGACTTGCGGAATTGTGTGGGGCTCCGCAATGATCTGCGCGTGATACGTGTGGGGTTATTCGCGGCGATTATGGCGCTCGGGATGGGTGGCGGGGTCGCTGAGGCCGCCGATGGTGTTCCCGGAGTCGACGTCAGCAACTGGACCGGCGACATCGACTGGGAAAAGGTGGTCTCCGGGGGCGGGAAGTTCGCGTTCGTGCACGCCACCGAGGGGACGAACTATCGAAATCCCCGTTTCGACGCCCAGTACGGGGGCGCCGCGTCGGCCGGGCTTATTCGCGGTGCATATCACTTTGCGCAACCCCACGAATCCGATGGGGTGACTCAAGCTGAACATTTCCTGGCAAACGGCGGCAACTGGGTCGCCGACGGTCAGACCCTTCCCGGCGTGCTGGATATCGAGGACAACCCGTACAAGGACAAGAACGGCAAGAACAACTGCTACGACCTGTCCACGGAGGACATGGTCACCTGGCTGAAGGACTTCACGAAGAGGTACCGCGAGCGCACCGGCCGGCACGCGATCATCTACACCACCACGAGCTGGTGGCAGACCTGCACGGGCAACTCCACGAAGTTCAAGTCCAACCCGCTCTGGCTCGCCCGCTGGGGCGCCGACCCCGGGGAGCTGCCGAAGAGCTGGACGAGGCACACCTTCTGGCAGTCGGCGGACAAGGGGCCGCTGGTCGGCGGCGGCAACCTGTTCAACGGATCGGAATCCCAGCTCAACGCCATGGCGAACCCGCCGGCCGAGGTATCGGTCACGGGGGCGGCGAGGAGCAGGAAGACGTACACGGTCACCGTCTCGAACACCGGCCCGCACCCCGTCACGAACGTCAAGATCTCCGGGCGGGCGTTCGGCGGACAGCGCGTGGTCAGGGCGCCCGGGTGCACCTTCAGCGGCACGGCGGTGCGCTGCACGATCGACGAGTTGCCGCGCGGTGAGAAGGCGACGTTCACGTTCACCACCAAGCCGCGTAAGGCGAAGGGGACGGTCGGGATGAACGTCACCGTGGGCACCGTGAAACTCACCCTCAAGGCCCGATAAAGCCAGATAAGGCAGGATGAATCCCGACGTCCGATGGATTTCAGGGGGCGGGACGGGATGGGACGGCGGCGGTTAGCCGTGGCGGCGGCAGGGGTGATGCTGCTGACCGCCACGGCCTCCATGCCACTCGGGACGCGGGCGCTGCCGCTGATCGTCCAGATCGCGTACGAGATCGAACAGCGCGGCATCCCGTACGCGTGGGGCGGCGGCCACGCGCCGCGCCCCGGGCCGTCGAACGGCACTTGCAGGGGCTACAAGGGGCGGATCAAACCCTGCCCGGCCGCGAGGACGCGTGGGCTCGACTGCTCGGGGTTCGCCCGGTGGGTGTACGCGCTGGCGCACGGGAAGGACGTGCTGGGGCCGGGGAACACCAATGATCACGTACGGAGGACGCGCCGGGTGAAGGCGTCCCCCATGCCCGGCGATCTCGTCTTCTTTGGAAAAATCACGAAAAAGTCTGTCAAAACCCACCACGTCGGCATCTACCTGGGCGGGGGCAAGATGATGAACGCGCCCGAGACCGGCGCCGTGGTGCGCATCGACGACATCGCGCGCCTGAAGGACTTCGCGGGCTACTACCGGCTCTGAACGCCTGCCGACTCGGTATGGCTGTAACGCCTGTGGCGTGACGAAAATTGAGAGACCCGGAGGCTACTCTGTGCCGCTATGGAAAGGCGATGGGTCGGTCTCGACGGCTATGAGGTCGTGGGCGCCGTGCGGGCCGGGCGGCAGGTGCTGCGGGTGCGCAGGCACGGGTGGGTGGTCGCCGACTGCTCGTCCGTGGCGGAGGTGGCGCAGCACGTCGATCTGGCCGATCTGTGCGAGGTGATCGAGCTGCCGGCGCGGCCGGAAGCCGAAGGGATCGCGCGAGCCGGAACCAGTTCGCATCATCGCTGAGTGCCGTGTATGGTTACACCTGTCCGCAGCGACGGACAGGCCCCTATAGCTCAGTCGGCAGAGCGTCTCCATGGTAAGGAGAAGGTCAACGGTTCGATTCCGTTTGGGGGCTCTCATTCTGAACAGGTGAATCGCCCGGCCGAGATCATCTCGGACCGGGCTTTCTTGATCGAGTGCGACGAAAATGCGGTGACCTTGGTCTGTCGGGCATCCCATGACCGCAACTCGATCACCTTGCCACTTGATCCGAACGGGGCAATCGGCGTCTTGCGGCCGTCACGGAACGGAGCCAGCAAGTCGTCCAGCATCCGCACCGGCGAGTGGAGGCTGAACCAGGCTTGCTCTGCCAGCGCCCGCTCCCACACCTCCTGAGGGAACGCGCGGAGTTCCACGCGCCACTGCGGAAGGATGTCGGTGTAGGTACCTCGCATTCCCCGCATGTCCGGAGAGATATGCCCCATGCGGTCGTCCGCAGTTTCGGCGGGGTGTTGCCATGGATCAGCGTGCTGTGCCAGTCCCGCAGATCATGCGGCGACAGCCCTTCCTCAATCGGCGCTTACGAGACGACTGCCGCATCCTCGCCCACACGGCGCGACTCGACATCGAGTGCCGGGTCGGGCTAGTCAGCGAGCTGGAGAAGGGTTTCGCGGTTGATCCGCAGGTGATCGATGGCCTCGTCGAGTTCGCCTAGCTTGGCGGTCAGGTCGTCGATCTGGGCTCGTGACCGTTCGATCTCGCAGGTCAGGGCCGTCTCGCGCGGGTCGATCCGGTCCAGCAGGTGCCTGCCGGGATCGTCGCCGGTCAGTGGGGCGCCAGGATGGGCTGGAGGTGCCGGTCAAGCGGCGAGCCATCACATCGGTCATCGCCCAGGACGCGCGCGATTCGGAACTGGAGGGGTGGTGTTCATGGTCGCGCACCAGCCGGCGGTGCAGGGCCAGCGTGCCGTAGGTCTGCTCCACCACCCACCGTTTGGGCTGGGGGACGAACCCGGTGTCGGCGGGGTTGCGCTCGACGGTCTTCACGTCGATGCCGTGGGTGGCGCCGTGGGAGGCGACCGAGCCCTTGAATCCCTGGTCGACCAGGGCGGTACGCACGCTGCCGGGCGGTGTGGCGGCGGCGACCCGGTCCAGCAGGGCGATTCCGGCGGTGTTGTCGTGTGCCGAGGCGGCCAGCACCACCACCGCGATGACCAGGCCTAGCGCGTCCACGGCGAGGCCGCGCTTGCGCCCGGATACCTTCTTGGCCGCGTCCCGCCCGGTCGTGTTCGATGGCACTCCGGCCGCTGCGCGGACGCTTTGGGTATCCAGCACCACCAGGCTCACCCCGCCACTACCGCGTGTCCGCTGCCGCGCCGCCCGGAAGCCCTACATCGTCCACACCCCGCCGCCAGCCCAACCAGCCGCCCCACGCTGGCACTTGGCAGCGGCCATGAGAACCCCAAGCCTGTGCCGAACACCCGCCCATCGCCAACCACTCCAGGAAGGACCCAGCCGTGACCCACCACACCACCGCCGACGACGATCCGTACTGGACCGTGGCGGAGATCGTCGCCAAGCTGCGTGTCTCCAGGATGACCGCGGCGACGGCCAGGTGTGGGTGAGGGACTCCAAACTCGGCGACGCCTCCCCGGTGCTGAAGTTCGCCGCCACCGACTGGGCCGTGTTCGTGTCCGCTCTGGCGGCCGAGCAGCTCGGCACCTACGGCGGCCCGGTTCTGCTGGTCCGCGCGGACGCTGGACTGGTGGGAGATGTGGCGAGAGGGCGCTCCGTGGGTGTCGCTGACGTTCAACGACGCTGAAGTGGACGCGTTCGTCGCCGGTGTCCTGGCGGGCGAGTTCACCCCGGAGGCGCTGTCGCGTCCAGCAGCAGAAGCCGTGCCTGTCACCTGAGCGAGCTCACCGAACGGCCCGCCGCGCTGCCTGATGGCCCTGGTCGTGCCTACGCATTTTCCAGGAGTGGAAACCCTCTTCGGGCCGGCTTACGGTTGCCGTTGCGACGGCCAGGGCCCTTTGCCGCTGTCGCTCTGCTGACGCAGGCAGGGGCCCCGGCCTGTTTCCGGCTCCTGGCGTGTTGTTACGCCAGGGGCCGCGACCTTATGGCTAGTGGGACGTGACCCTGAGTCCCGGCGCCCATGTCCCGAGGACGGGGATGCCCATCCTCCAGGTGGTGACCGGGACGGCGGTAACCGGGATCTGGTTGGCCGGGACAGCGGCGGTAACCGGGATCTGGTTGGCCGGGACGGCGAAGGTAACCGGGATCTGAAGGTTGTTGCCGTAGAAGGTTCCCACCGTGTTGCTTGCGGTGGCGCTGGGCGAGTCCGAATCCGCGCTGGCTGCAGCGGCCCCCGCAGCGAGGGTCGCTGCGATCGCACCCGCGATGATGGTCATCCGTGTAGCTGTGCCCATGAGGCACTCCATTTCTGACATGAACGATGTCGTGACTGTCCGAAGTTGATCGGACACAGGCAGTTAACACCGTGAGTCTCCTTAACCCGTGCAGGCACACCGATGTCAAATTTCGCCGCGTTGACGGTCAGCCGGCGGGAGGAAGGGATAGGAAGCTGCGCCACGATCCCGGGTGAGACAAAGCTTCGGTCGGACTATCGGCTGAACGCGGGCGCGCCCTGTCCAGCCCTCCCAGACCGGTGTGCTCCGGGCCATGGGGCCGTGCTCAACGATGACCTGATTCCCGAGCCGCCGCCCCGGCGCTCTGTGGTTATAGACGCGTGACTCCAGCAGGCCTAGGCCTGGCGGGACCGTGTGCGAGCGCCTGGAAGCCGCCCCAAGAGTCAAAACAGGACAGGTGTTTGCCGCAAGCGCACCAGCCTCCACCGAATCGCGAATCGGAAGCCGCATGATGACGTCTGCGGTCTCCGAGAGGCACAGCTGGGGGCCGTCCCGGCGGCTCGCTGCTCACACTCTCGCCGGGGCATTGGCGCCTGGCCCGAGGTATCGCGATGGCCGGGGACGGCGCTTGCCGGGCCGTCCCCGGCACCTCCTGGGATGTGCGCCCGGGCGGCCTATCCGCGGGGGCTGGTGGTGAACCCCGCCGTCACTGGGTCACCGCTCGTGCCGGCGACGATGGACATGAGCAGACTCACCACCGCCGCGCCGGCGGCGATCGAGCCGACCGCGGGCCAGGCGATGTCGAGGATGCGCCTTCAGAAGACTGCTCAGTGGCTGCGAACCAACGGGTGTAGCGTGATGCTGGGCGTCGCTGGCAGCGTAATCTCGGCCGGTATTGGGATGTGAGGCTTGAGGAGCCCCGCGTTCTCCGGACAGCTTCCTGATGATCACTTCATGCTGCGAGCTGCCGGCTCAGGTACTCGTTGTGGACCTCAAGCGGAGTCCGATACCCGTTTGCGGAATGAAGCCTGCGCCGA
>NZ_VJYI01000001.1 GCF_008065375.1 Nonomuraea sp. SYSU D8015 | reverse complement strand
CTCCAAACAATGCCTGTTCGGACAGACTGTCCAAGCAAAACCGTCAATCCAATGACGGGGTGTTACATGTGTGATGCACATGCACTGGCTTTTAACACACTGTTGAGTTCTCAAGAAACGGACGCGTGCATCCTGGTGCAAAATCCTGGTGTGGATCTCGCCCTGGAGGCGCTACTCTCGTCCTGGTTACCCTATCAGATTGACCGATTCTTAGTCAAATCCAGGGATTTGGCATCAGCCGGTCAAACCTGCCTAGGATGGTGCACCCCGCTTCCGGGGCAACCCTCACAACTTACCGTTTCATCCGGGGCTTGTCGAATCAACCGATTTTCCGGTGAGTCGGCGTGCCCAGGAACGACTCGGACACAAGCACGCCGAAGCGGCTCTGCCGAGTGGCTCGTCATTTCAAGGGGCTTGCCCGGGGGCCCGTCCGCCTGATCGGTGTCCGGCTCACTCCCGGGGCGAAGTGAAAGATTAGGTCGCGATCCGCGACACGTCAAATCGCCAGGCCCCAGCCGGTCGAGGTTCCCGCTGCCGGGGACTCGATCAAGGGCCGCAGCGGCCGTACCGTTATGAAGCCGACATGTATCGCGTGGAGGTGAGGCGGCTTGGGTGCGGCGGTGCTCGGGGTCAAGGATCACTGCGGGTGGGCGGTGCTGGTGGCGGTGGGCGGCACACCTGAGACACCTCGGGTGCTGCTGCGCGAACGGGTGACGCTGCTCGCCGATCCCTCGCTGCCTGACCAGCCCTATCACGCCGCGGCCGGGCTCGAGCTCCCGGAGGCGGCTGAGCTGATCGCCGCCGTGGAGCGGGCCGAGCGTACGGCCGCCCGCGACGCGCTCGGCGCGGCGGCGCGGGAACTGGGCGGGGACGGGCATGAGGTGCTCGGCGTCGCGCTCGACCTGGGCGCGGTCGGCGCCGGCCGGATGGCGCTGCCCGACGACCTGGCCACGGTGCTGAGCAAGCACCACTTCCTGCACGGTGCCGAGGGGGAGCTTTACCACGACGCGCTGATGGACGGGGCTCGGAGCGCGGGGCTCGCGGTGAGCCGGTACGACTTCAAGCAGCTGCGCGACACCTCGGCACATGTGCTCGGCCCGGGTGCGACGGGCCGGGTCGACGGGTTGCGAGCGCAGGTCGGCACGCCCTGGACGCGCGACCACAAGGACGCCGCCCTGGCCGCCTTACTCACACTCGAAGCCGCCGCCCATCGCTGATCGTGAATCGAGCTCGATCGCCGAGCAGGCGGGGCCGTTCGGGCGGCGGAGCGGCCTCCGAACGGCGAGGGCGACACCGGCGGCGATGGCGGGGGCGCGATGGTGAGAACCCCCGTCGACATTGGTGTGCGGGCGGCCGGCTCGGGACGGGCACCGGGGCGGGACTTGCGACAGCGGGAGTGAAGGCCGCGGCGAGGATGTCGGCGGAGGCGCAGGCGCAGGCGCAGGCGGAGGCGCAGGCGGTGTGGCGGAAGCGCGGGAGGTCAGCGGCCGAGCTCCATCGTCTGTGCCAGGGCGCGTACCTGCTCCGGCGACGCGAACACCTCCGCCCGCATCCCCGCCTCTCTCGCCGCCACCACATTGACCTCGTTGTCGTCGAAGAACAGGATGTCCTGCGGCGCCGCCCCCACCGCCTCCGCGCAGATCTCGTACGCCCGCCGCTCCGGCTTGGCCACCCCGATCCGGCACGAGTACGTGAGCGCCGCGAACCGCCCCAGCCAGTCCCCGTGCCGCGACTCCCACATCGGCACCAGCTCCTCGATGATGTTCGACAGCAGCCCCAGCCGATGCCCCTGGTCCGCCAGTTCGTGCACGACCGCCACCATGTCCCCGTCCACGTGGCACCAACTTTCCAGATCGGCCGCGATGAGGGCGGGCACGTCGGCGAAGCGCGTCCCGAGCCGCTCCGCCACCGCGCCCCAGTACGCGACACTGTCCTGGCCCGCGTCGTAGGGCGGCCGGCACGCCCAGTACGCCTCCCAGAACCGCTCCTCCGGCACCCCCGCCAGCTCGACGATCTGCTGCCGAGCCGCGGCACTCTGGGTACGGGCGATCACGCCATAAAGGTCAAATACGATCACGTTGGCCATACGACCGACCCTACGGCGCGTATCCTGCCCCGGTGACCACTGCCGCCACTCTCGCACCCCCCGTCCGCCCCGCCGAACGCCGCCGCACCTCGACCCCGTGGTGGATGGCGCTGCTCGCCGGGGCAGCGGCGTTCTCGGGAACGGGCGCCGCCACCTTGAACGGCGACGAGCTGGCCACCGTCAGCGCCGCCCGGCGGTCCCTGGCCGGCATGTGGGAGCTGGCGCAGCACATCGACGGCCATTTCCTGCCGTACTACCTGTTCATGCATGTCTGGGTGAAGGCGGGCATGGCGGAGTTGTGGCTGCGGCTGCCGTCGGCGCTGGCGATCGGCGTGGCGGCCTGGCTGCTGGCCGACCTGGGGCGGCGCCTGCACTCCACCCGTGCGGGCGTCATCGCGGCCGGCGTCTTCGCGATCCTTCCATCGGTGTCCTATTTCGGAGCTTTCGCCAGGTCGTACGCCTTCGCCGCCGCCGCGGTCGTCCTGTCCTTCTGGGCTCTGCACCGTGCCGTCGAGCGTCCCGGCGCCGCCGGGCGGTGGGTGCTCTATGGGGTGGCGGTCGCGCTGGTGTGCTCCACGCACCTGTTCGCGGTGCTGGTCCTGCCCGCCCACCTGGCGCTGGCCCGCCGTGGGGCGCTGCCGCGCGTGTTCGCCGCGTTGGCCGTCGGGTGCGTCCCGGCCGCCGTGCTGGGCCTGATCGGGTACGGCGAGCGGCACGCGATCAGCTGGATCCCGCAGCGGGGTCCGGAGGTGTGGCTGAAGTTCCCGAAGATGGCGGCGGGCACGACCGCGTTCGGCGTGGTGTTGTTCACGCTGGCGCTGGCCGGCGCGGTCTTGCTCTGGAGGGTGGCCGGCGCGGCGGCGGCTCGGAGCGCGGCCGCTGA
Organism: Nonomuraea sp. SYSU D8015; assembly: GCF_008065375.1. Taxonomy (GTDB): domain Bacteria; phylum Actinomycetota; class Actinomycetes; order Streptosporangiales; family Streptosporangiaceae; genus Nonomuraea. Next base: position 1,455,910 of record NZ_VJYI01000001.1, on the reverse strand, counting down.
GGCGGCTGCGGTCCATGAGGCGACGGATCGAAGCGCCGTCCGTGAGGCGGCGGGGAGGCCCTGGGTGTTCGCGCTGCTGGGGTGGCTGGTGTTGCCGCCGCTGCTGCTGCTCGCGGTCTCCCACCTGGTGACGCCGGTCTACGTGGACCGCTACCTGTTCGTGACGGCCCCGGCGCTGGCGCTGCTGGCGGGCCTGGCCGTGGCGGCGCTCCCCCGGTTCCACGTGGTGGCGGGGACGGCGCTCGTGGTGCTCGGGTGCGTGTTGTCCTTCCCGGACCACGTGGACATCCGGGAGGAGAACGGCCGGTTCGAGAACATCCCGTGGGCCCTGCGTGTGATCAAGGCCGAGCCGGAGGACGCGATCGTCTACGGCCAGAGCCAGCTGCGCACGGGATTCGACTACTACGCGGACTCTCTCATGCCCGTCGACGTGCTGAGGTCCGGCGACGAGCCCTCCCCCGACGGCTTCGGCCACCCCGAGCGGTCCGATGTCTCGGCGGCGTTGGAGGGGCGCGAGCGGGTCTGGGTGGTCTGGCGCGGGAGCAAGAAGTCGGGCCTGGAGGGCGACGGGATCCCGAGGGTGGGGGAGGTGGAGCGGGCCGGGTTCGAACTGAGCCTGGCCAAGCACTCCGCCGACCTGCCGGGACTGACCGTGGCGTTGTTCACCCGCAAGTGACCGGGCCCCCTCCGCCGAGCGGAGGGGCCCTGGACGGACGTCAGCCGACCTCGACGCCGCCGATCGACTTCTTGCCGCGCCGCAGCACCATGAACCGGCCGCGCAGCAGGTCGTCGGCGGTCGGCACGTACGCCTCGTCGGTGATCTTGACGTTGTTGAGGTACGCCCCGCCCTCCTTGACGGCCCGCCGGGCCGCCGACTTGGACTCCACCAGGCCGCTGTCGGCCATCAGGTCGACGAACGGCGTCCCCAGGGCGGCGACTTTGGCCTTCGGCACCTCGGCCAGGGCGGCCTCCAGGGTCGCCTCCGACAGCTCCTCCAGCGAACCCTGCCCGAACAGGGCCTTGGACGCGGCGACCACGGCGGCCAGCTCGTCGGCGCCGTGCACCATCGTCGTCAGGTCCTCGGCCAGCGTGCGCTGCGCCTCGCGGGCGAACGGGCGGTCGGCGACGGCCTTCTCCAGCTCGTCGATCTCCTCGCGCGAGCGGAACGTGAACACCTTCAGGAAGCGGATCACGTCGCGGTCGTCGGCGTTGAGCCAGTACTGGTAGAACGCGTACGGCGAGGTCAGCGCGGGGTCGAGCCACACGGCGCCGCCCGCGGTCTTGCCGAACTTGGTGCCGTCGGCCTTCGTGATCAGCTTGCCGGTCAGGGCGTGGACGTGGGCGCCCTCGACGCGCCTGATCAGGTCGACGCCGGCGGTGATGTTGCCCCACTGGTCGCTGCCGCCCAGCTGGAGCGTGCAGCCGTGCCGCCGGTAGAGCTCCAGGTAGTCGTTGGCCTGCAGGATCTGGTAGCTGAACTCGGTGTAGCTGAGCCCCTCGCCGGCCAGGCGCGCGGAGACGGATTCGCGGGCCAGCATGCGGTTGACCGGGAAGTGCTTGCCCACGTCGCGCAGGAAGTCGATGGCCGACAGCTCGGCGGTCCAGTCGAGGTTGCTGACCAGCGTGGCGGCGTTCGGCCCCGACTCGAAGGACAGGAACTTCTCCACCTGGACCCGGATGCGCTGCACCCACTCGGCCACGACGTCGGCGGTGTTGAGCGCCCGCTCGGTGCTGCGGCCGCTGGGGTCGCCGATCAGGCCGGTCGCCCCGCCCACCAGGCCGATGGGTTTGTGCCCGGCGCGCTGGAAGCGGGTGAGGATCAGCAGCGTGGCGAGGTTGCCGACGTGGAGCGAGGGAGCGGTCGGGTCGAAACCGGCATAGACGGTGATCGGACCTTTCGACAGCGCCTCACGCAGGGCGTCGATGTCGGTGGTCTGCGCGAGGACGTCGCGCCATTCGAGCTCATCGAGAATGTCGGTCACGGTGCCGGCTTTCCAGTCAATGGGACATGTGGATGGATACAGGGTGCCTGATCGCGTCGGTGGCCCGCCACTTGGAATACGCTCAGTCTCCATGTGGAGGGTCCGTCGCGAGCTGGCCGTTTTCAAGATCTTAGGGGCTCTGGCGTGTGCCGGGCTCGCCGTCTACTGGTGGATCGACGGCGACGTCCGCGGCGTGATCCTGGCCGTTCCCGCGGCCGTGCTGATCGGCGCGATGGGGCTGCGTGACGTGCTGGTCCCGGTGCGGCTGGCGGCCGACGAGAGCGGGATCACGGTAGTGCACGGGTTCGCGGGCAGGCGGCACGTGCCCTGGGAGGCGATCTGGGACATCAAGGTGGACGTGCGCACGCGGTGGGGGCTCCGCACCGAGATGCTGGAGATCGACACCGGCGACCACCTGCACATCTTCAGTCCTCACGAACTGGGCGCCTCCCCCACGGAGGTGGCCGCGGCGCTGCGACGGCGCGGCACGTGAGCGCGGTACGGCGACACGGTCGGGTCGCCGTCGATCCAGAAGCGCCAGGGGGTCTCCCTGGCCGTCGAGACGCCGGTGCGCGGCCCTGACCTGATCAGGGCCGGATCGGCCGGCAGCCCTTCGAACACGGTGACGGCGTCACGCGGACGTCCGGTCAGCCGCCGTGTGCCGTCGTCGCCGATGACCGGGGCCGGCGGCGCGCCCTCCCAGATGGCGTCGAGGCCGTTGTGCTCACGGAGCAGGCCGAGGGCCACCGCGAGCCGGGCGGGGCCGCGGGCGAGATCGCGGTCCGCGATGAGCGGGCGCGCGCCCGCGCGGCCGCCGTTGCGTCGCCGGCGCGCCTCGTCGAGACCCGCCACAACCTCACCCGCCCGCAACAGCACGGCCGAGCCGTGGCCGTCGGGCAGGCAGACGAGGTTCGCGCAGAAGTGCATGCCGTAGGTGAAGTACACGTACAGGTGTCCCGGCGGGCCGAACATGACCGCGTTGCGGGGTGTCTTGCCGCGGTAGGTGTGGGCCGCCGGGTCCTCGCCCGGGCCGCCGTACGCCTCCACCTCGGTCAGGCGCACGGCCACGGGGCCGTGCACGAGCACGCGCCCGAGCAGGTCGGGCGCCACCTCGTGCGACGGCCGCTCGAAGAAGCTCCGCCGGAGCGGGGCGGAGCTCAGCTTCCCGCCGCCCATGCCGCCTGCGCGTCGACCGCCTCGCGGAGGGCGGTGAGCTGGTCGCGGACGCGGTCGGGCGCGGTGCCGCCGTATGCCTTGCGCGCGGCCAGCGCGCCGGGCACGTTGAGCACGTCGCGCACGTCGGGCGTCAGGTGCGGCGACACCTTCGCCAGCTCGTCGTCGGTGAGCCCGCCGAGGTCCTTGTCGTGGACCTGGCACCACACCACCAGGTGGCCGACCGCCTCGTGCGCCTCGCGGAACGGCACGCCACGCCGCACCAGCAGCTCGGCCAGGTCGGTCGCCAGCGCGAACCCGTCGGGGGCCGAGGACTCCAGCCGGGCGGTGTTGACCCGCATGGTGGCGACCAGGCCGGCCATCGCGGGCAGGACCAGCAGCAGCGTGTCGACCGCGTCGAACACCGGCTCCTTGTCCTCCTGCAGGTCGCGGTTGTAGGTCAGCGGCAGGCCCTTGAGGGTCGTCAGCAGCGACATCAGGTTGCCGATGAGCCGCCCCGACTTGCCGCGGGCCAGCTCGGCCACGTCCGGGTTCTTCTTCTGCGGCATGATCGACGAGCCGGTGGAGTAGGCGTCGTCCATCTCGATCCAGCGGAACTCCTGCGAGGCCCACAGGACGATCTCCTCGCCGAGCCGCGACAGGTGCACGCCGATCATGGCCGCGTCGAACAGGAACTCGGCCGCGAAGTCGCGGTCGGAGACGGCGTCCATCGAGTTGGGCGCGGCGGCCGAGAAGCCCAGCTCCTCCGCCACGGCCTGCGGGTCGAGCGGCAGCGACGAGCCCGCCAGGGCGCCGGAGCCGAGCGGGGACACCGCGGTGCGCTTGTCCCAGTCCATCAGCCGGTCGATGTCACGGGCGAACGCGTGCACGTGCGCCAGCAGCTGGTGGCCGAACGACACCGGCTGGGCGTGCTGCAGGTGCGTCATGCCGGGCGCGGCCGTCTCGGCGTGCTGCTCGGCCTGCGCCATGAGCGCGGTCTCCAGCTCGACCAGGCGCGAGACGACCGTGCGGGCGTGATCGCGCAGGTAGAGGCGCAGGTCGGTGGCGATCTGGTCGTTGCGCGAGCGTCCGGCGCGGAGCTTGCCGCCGAGCGAGCCGAGCCGCTCCAGCAGGCCGCGCTCCAGCGCGGTGTGCACGTCCTCGTCGGCGACCGTCGGCCGGAACTCGCCCGCCTTGCACGCCTGCTCCAGGTCATCGAGCGCGCCGATCATGCGCTCGAGCTCCTCGTCGCTCAGCAGCCCCGCCCTGTGCAGCACCCGCGCGTGCGCCCTGGACGCGGCCAGGTCGTACGGCACCAGCCGCCAGTCGAAGTGCACGCTCACCGACAGCCGGGCCAGCGCGTCGGACGGGCCGCTCTCGAAGCGTCCGCCCCACAGCCGCATCGGCTTGCCATCACTCACCGTCATCTCCTCCACGTTTCCCCCGGCGACCATAGTGCAAGTCAGCCCTTCTTCGCGTCACGGGCCGCCGCGATCTTGGCGGGAAGTGAGAAGAGCTGGACGAAGCCCTTGGCCAGGGACTGGTCGAAGGTGTCGCCGGTGTCGTACGTGGCCAGCGAGAAGTCGTACAGGGACTCCTCGGAGCGGCGGCCGGTGACGGTGGCCTTGCCTGCGTGCAGGGTCATGCGGATGTCACCGGAGACGTGCTTCTGGGCCTGCAGGATGAGCGCGTCGAGGGCGTCCTTGAGCGGCGAGAACCACAGCCCGTCGTAGACCAGCTCGCTCCACCGCTGGTCGACGCCGCGCTTGAAGCGGGCCAGGTCACGCTCGACGGTGACGTTCTCCAGCTCCATGTGCGCGGTGATGAGCGCGATCGCGCCCGGCGCCTCGTACACCTCGCGGGACTTGATGCCGACGAGCCGGTCCTCGACCATGTCGATCCGGCCGACGCCCTGGGCGCCGGCGCGCTTGTTGAGCTCGTCGATCACCTCGTAGGGGGTCAGCGAACGCCCGTCGATCTTGACCGGGACGCCGGCCTCGAAGGTGATGACGACCTCGTCGGCCCCGCGCGGCTGGGACGGGTCGGCGGTGTAGGAGTAGACCTCCTCGGTGGGGCCGTTCCAGATGTCCTCCAGGAAGCCGGTCTCGACGGCGCGGCCCCAGAGGTTCTGGTCGATGGAGAACGGGTTCTTCTTCGACGTCTCGATGGGCAGGCCCTTGGCCTCGGCGTACTCGATGGCCTTGTCACGGGTCCAGGCGAAGTCGCGGGCGGGCGCGACGACCTTGAGGTCGGGCGCGAGCGCGGCCAGGCCGGCCTCGAAGCGGACCTGGTCGTTCCCCTTGCCGGTGCAGCCGTGGGAGACCACCGTGCCGCCGAACTGCTTGGCCGCCGACACCAGGTGCTTGACGATGAGCGGGCGCGACAGCGACGACACCAGCGGGTAGCGGTCCATGTAGAGGGCGTTGGCCTGCAGCGCGGGCACGCAGAAGTCGGCGGCGAACTCCTCCTTGGCGTCCACCACGACGGACTCGACCGCGCCGCAGTCCATGGCGCGCTTCTGGACGACCTCCATGTCCTCGCCGCCCTGGCCGAGGTCCACGGCGACGCAGACCACCTCGGCGTTCATCTTCTCGGCGAGGTACGGGATCGCCACGGAGGTGTCCAGGCCCCCCGAGTACGCGAGGACCACTCTCTCGGTCATTGCACTTTCTCCAATGTCGAAGTCTCAGCTGCGCCGGTCGGCGACCTTCAGCAGCGCGTCGGCGACGGCCTGCCCGCCCGTGGGGTCGCGGCTGATGACGAGGATCGTGTCGTCGCCCGCCACCGTGCCGAGGATCGACTCCCAGTCGGCGTGGTCGATGGCCGAGGCCAGGAACTGGGCGGCGCCCGGCGGGGTTCTCACGATGACCAGGTTGGCCGACGCCTCGGCCCCGACCAGCAGCTCCTCGGCGATGCGGTGCAGCCGCGCGTCCGGGGACTCGCCGGTGCCCAGCCGGGTGAGCGGGATCCGGTCGCCGCCCTCGCCGGGCAGCGCGTACACCAGCGACCCGTCCTCGGCGCGCAGCTTCAGCGCGCCGAGCTCGTCGAGGTCGCGGGAGAGCGTGGCCTGGGTGACCTCGACGCCGCTCTCGGCGAGCAGCTTGGCCAGCTCCGGCTGGGAGCGCACGGCCTGCCTCCGCAGCAGGTCGGTGATCTTCGCCTGGCGGGCCGCCTTGGTCATCGGGATGGTCACAAGGCCTCCTCCGTCGGCCTTGCGACCAGGTCGCCGTGTCCGTTGGTGCCCTCGCTCCGCGAGTGCACGTGTGTCACCAGCCAGTGCAGGAGCGCCTTCTGGGCGTGCAGCCGGTTCTCCGCCTGGTCCCACACGACGCTGCGCGGCCCCTCCAGCACCTCGTCGGTGATCTCGTAGTCGCGGTAGGCCGGCAGGCAGTGCAGCACGATCGCGTCCGGCGCGGCGTGCTCCAGCAGCTCGGCGTTGACCTGGTACGGCATGAGCGCGGCCACCCGCTGCTCCTTGCCGTCCTGGCCCATGGACACCCACGTGTCGGTGGCGATCACGTGGGCGCCCTCGGCGGCCGCGGCAGGGTCGGACATCGTGACCACCGAGCCGCCGGTCTGCGCGGCGATGGTGGCGGCCTGGTTCAGGACGACCGGGTCGGGGTGGTAGCCGGCGGGGGCGGCGATGCGGACGTGCATGCCGGCCGTGGCGCCGCCGAGCAGGTAGGAGTGGGCCATGTTGTTGGCGCCGTCGCCGAGGAAGGTCAGCGTGAGCCCGGCCGTCCGGCCCAGGTGCTCCTGGACGGTCTGCAGGTCGGCCAGGATCTGGCAGGGGTGGAACTCGTCGGTGAGCGCGTTCACGACAGGCACGCGGGAGTGCGCGGCCATCTCCTCGATGAGCTCCTGGCCGGTGGTGCGCCAGACGATGGCGGCGACCTGGCGGTCGAGCACCCGCGCGATGTCCTTGGTGGGCTCGCCGCGGCCCATCAGCACCGAGACGTTGTCGACGACCAGCGGGAGGCCGCCCAGCTCGCCGATGCCGGTGTGGAAGGAGACGCGGGTGCGGGCCGACGGCTTGTCGAACAGCACCGCGACCGACTGCGGGCCCTCGAAGGGACGGTAGCCGAAGCGGTCCTTCTTCATCGCCGCGGCGAGGTCGAGAACCTCCGCCTGCTCGGCGGGCGACAGATCGTCGTCCCTGAGGAAGTGTCTGATTTGCGCCGAGTCCGCGCCTTGCCTGGTCACTTTGCCGCCTCCGCCAGAATCGCCGGGAACGCCGTCACGAAGGCGTCCACCTCGTCAGCCGTCACCACCAGGGGCGGCGCGATGCGCACCGCGTCCGGCTGGAGGGCGTTCACCAGGAAGCCCGCCGCCGCGGCGGCCTGCTGCACCTGGGCCGAGCGCTCCTCGTTCAGCACCGCCGCCAGCCACAGGCCCCGCCCCCGCACGCCCTTCAGCAGCGGATGATCGACGGCCTCCAGCCCGGCGCGCAGCCGTGCCGAGACCGACTTCACGTGCTCCAGGTCCACGTTGGCCAGCACCGCCAGGGCGGCGGCGCACGAGACCGGGTTGCCGCCGAACGTCGAGCCGTGGTCGCCCTTCTGGAACAGCTTCCCCACGTCCCCGAAGCCGATGCACGCGCCGATGGGAAGCCCGCCGCCCAGGCCCTTGGCCAGGGTCAGGATGTCGGGGGTGACGCCGTCGGCCTGGTGGGCGAACCAGTGCCCGGTGCGGCCGATCGCGGACTGGATCTCGTCGGCGACCAGCAGCGCGCCGGTCGAGTCGCAGATCTCGCGGGCGGCCTCGAAGTAGCCGTCCGGCGGCGGGACCACGCCCGCCTCGCCCTGGGTCGGCTCCAGGAAGACCGCGATGCAGTCGCCGGTCACGGCCTCCTTGAGCGCGTCCGCGTCGCCGTACGGGACGAAGCGCACGGCGACCGGGAACGGGCCGAACTGGTCGCGGATCGACTGCTTGCCGGTCAGCGACAGGGCGCCGATGGTGCGGCCGTGGAAGCCGTTCTCGGCGGCGACGAAGTAGGAGCGGCCCTCGCGGCGGCCGTACTTGAGCGCCAGCTTGTACGCCGCCTCGTTGGCCTCGGTGCCGGAGTTGGCGAAGAAGACCCGGGCGGGGGCGTTGAGCAGCTCGATGAGCTTCTCGGCGAGCAGCACCTCAGGCTCGTGCAGGAACAGGTTGCTGGTGTGCGCGATGGTGGCGACCTGCCGCGAGACGGCCTCGACCAGGGCGGGGTGGGCGTGGCCGAGCGAGCTGGTGGCGATGCCGCCGATGAAGTCGAGGTATTCCTTGCCGTCCACGTCCCACACGCGGCTGCCCTCGCCGCGCGCCAGGGCGACCGGGGGGACGCCGTAGTTGGGCATGAAGGCCTTCTCGAACCTCTCGAAGAGCGTCATCAGGGCATCACCATCGTTCCGATTCCTTCATTGGTGAACAGCTCCAGCAGGAGGGAGTGCGGGACGCGTCCGTCGAGCACGTGGGCCTGGGGCACCCCGCCCTGCACCGCCGTCAGGCACGCCTCCATCTTGGGGACCATGCCGCTGGACAGCGTGGGCATCAGCGTCTCCAGCTCGTCGGCGGTGAGCTCGTCGATCACGTCGGTGTCGTCGGGCCAGTTGGCGTACAGGCCCTCGACGTCGGTGAGGACGATCAGCTTCTGCGCCTGGAGCGCCACGGCCAGCGCGGCGGCCGCGGTGTCGGCATTTACATTGTAGATTTCACCGTCGTCTCCCCTGGCGACGCTGGAGACCACGGGGATGCGGCCGTCGTCGATCAGGGCCTTCACGGCGCCGGCGTCGACCTTGATGATCTCGCCGACCTGGCCGATGTCCACCGGCTCGCCGTCCACGACGGCGTGCTTGCGCACCGCGGTGAACAGGTGGGCGTCCTCGCCGGACATGCCGACCGCGAACGGGCCGTGCCGGTTGACCAGGCCGACGATGTCGCGGTTGACCTGGCCGACCAGGACCATCCTGACGACCTGCATGGCCTCGGGCGTGGTGACCCGCAGGCCGGCGGTGAAGGTGGACTCGATGCCGTGCAGTTCCAGCGCGCGGCTGATCTGCGGCCCGCCGCCGTGCACGACCACCGGGCGCAGGCCGGCGTGGTGCAGGAAGACGACGTCCTCGGCGAAGCCCTCCTTGAGCGCCTCGTCGGTCATGGCGTTGCCGCCGTACTTGATGACGACGGTCGCGCCGTGGAAGCGGGTCAGCCAGGGCAGCGCCTCGATCAGGGCCGCGGCCTTGGTCTGCGCGGTGGTGAGCCTCATGTGCTGTACGCCGAGTTCTCGTGGACGTAGTCGGCCGTCAGGTCCGTGGTGTGGACGGTCGCGGTGTGCGGCCCCGCCGACAGGTCGACGGTGATCGTCACGTCCCTGGGGCGCATGTCGACCTTGGAGCGGTCGTCGCCGACCGCGCCGCCGCGGCAGATCCAGATGCCGTTGATCGCCACGTTGAGCCGGTCGGGCTCGAAGACGGCGTCGGTGGTGCCGACCGCGGCCAGGACGCGGCCCCAGTTGGGGTCCTCGCCGTGGATCGCGCACTTGAGCAGGTTGGACCGGGCGACCGAGCGGCCGACCTTGACCGCGTCGTCCTCGGACGCGGCGCCGACGACCTCGATGGCGATGGCCTTGGTGGCGCCCTCGGCGTCCACCAGGAGCTGCCTGGCCAGGTCGGCGCAGACCTCGATGACCTTCCGCTCGAACTCCGCCGGGTCCGGCTTGACCCCGGAGGCCCCGCTGGCCAGCAGAAGCACGGTGTCGTTGGTGGACATGCAGCCGTCGGTGTCGAGCCGGTCGAACGTCCTGGCCGTCGCCTTGCGGAGGACCGCGTCGAGCTCCTCGCTGCTCACGTCGGCGTCCGTGGTGATCACGCAGAGCATGGTGGCCAGGGCCGGGGCGAGCATGCCGGCGCCCTTGGCCATCCCGCCCACCATGTAGCCGTCGCCGCGCCGGAAGGAGATCTTGGAGACGGTGTCGGTGGTGCGGATGGCGTCGGCCGCGGCCAGGCCGCCGTCGCGGGAGAGCTGGCCGGCGGCGGTCTCGACGCCGGACAGCAGCTCGTCCATCGGCAGCCGCTCGCCGATCAGGCCGGTCGAGCAGACCGCGACCTCGCCCGCCGAGTCCTCGAGGACGTCGGCGACCTTCTCGGCGGTGGCGTGGGTGTCCTGGAAACCCTCGGGGCCGGTGCAGGCGTTGGCGCCGCCGGAGTTGAGCACCACGGCTCGCAGCCGGCCGCCCGCCAGGACCTGCTGCGACCACAGCACCGGGGCGGCCTTGACGCGGTTGGCGGTGAAGACGCCGGCGGCGGCGCGGCTGGGCCCGTCGTTGACGACGAGGGCCAGGTCGCGGGCGCCGCCGGATTTGATCCCGGCGGCGACGCCCGCGGCTCTGAAACCAAGTGGCGCTGTCACGCTCACGCGACCTCCTTCGTCGGTCGCGTGAGCAAGCTGCTGTATCTGATTGTTCGCTCGCTACGCTCGCTCACGCGGCCTCCTTCGTGGACTCCCAGAGCGTGGGGTTCACGTCGTGGGGTGGATGGGGTGTCGATGTCACGGGGCGACTCCCGTCAGCGGGAGGCCGAGCTCTTCGGGCAGGCCGAGGGCGAGGTTGACGCTCTGGATCGCGCCTCCGGCCGTGCCCTTGGTGAGGTTGTCGATGGCGATGACGGCGACCACGCGGCCGGCGCGCTCGTCGAGCGTCACCTGCAGGGCGGCGGTGTTGGCGCCGTAGGTCATGGCGGTGGCCGGCCAGACCCCCTCGGGGAGGAGGGTGACGAACGGCTCGTCCTTCAGCGCGACCTCGTACGCCGCCCGGAGCGACTCCTTGGTGACGCCGGGCGCGGCCGGGGCGGTGCAGGTGGCGAGGATGCCGCGGCTCATGGGGGCCAGCGTCGGCGTGAACGACACGCGCACCGGGGCGCCCGCGACGGCCGACAGGCCCTGCTCCATCTCGGGGGTGTGCCGGTGGACGCCGCCCACGCCGTACGCGCTGACCGAGCCCATGACCTCGCTGCCGAGCAGGTTGGGCTTGAGCGCCCTGCCGGCGCCGCTGGTGCCGCTGGCGGCCACCACGACCACGTCGGGGCCGGCCAGGCCCGCGGCGAAGGCGGGCGTCAGGGCCAGCAGGACGGAGGTCGGGTAGCAGCCGGGGACCGCGATGCGGGTGGCCGTCTTGAGCACCTCGCGCTGGCCGGGCAGCTCGGGCAGCCCGTACGGCCAGGTGCCGGCGTGCTCGCCGCCGTAGAACTCCTGCCAGGCGGCCGGGTCGGCGAGCCGGTGGTCGGCGCCGCAGTCGACCACCACGGTCTCCTCGCCGAGCTGGGCGGCGACGGCGGCCGAGTGGCCGTGCGGCAGGGCCAGGAAGACGACGTCGTGGCCGGCGAGCGCGTCGGCCGTGGTGTCCTCGATGATCCGGTCGGCCAGCTGCGGCAGGTGGGGCTGGTGGGCGCCGAGGCGGCTGCCCGCGCTCGAGGCCGCGGTGAGCGTGCCGATCTCGAACTCGGGGTGGCCGAGCAGGAGTCGCAGGAGCTCCCCGCCCGCGTAGCCGCTGGCTCCGGCGATCGCTGCCCTCATCTGGCCCTCCTGCATATTCATGCATCATCTCTCATGACCTTGCTTGTGAAGATGATGCACTCCATAGGATAGATATGCAAGCCGGGTGTTCCAGTGACCTCCAGGTGAACCCCAAGCGGCGTACACCAAGATGGACATATGAGCGATTTCTTGCCCGATGTGCAGTTCGTCACACCTGTAGGGAGGGGCCCGGGGCGCATGGGGCGCGTCGTGCTCGTGGTGCTCTGGCTGGGCGTGTGCGTGCTGCCGATGGTGTTCGCGGTCGAGGACCTCGATCTCGCGACCGGGCGGATCGGGACGCCGGGGACGTTGCGGGTGGTCTCGTGCGAGTCGCTGGGGCAGGGTCGCTACGACTGCGACGGGGTCTTCACGCCGGACTCCGGCGGCGCTCCCGTGACGGTGGACGCCTCGCCGGACTCCGAGGCGGGGGACGTGACGCGGGCGCAGCTCACGCCGGAGGGCGATCGCGCGGCCCCGGCGGGGACCAGGGGCGTTCTGGCCGCGCTGGCGCTGCCGGCGCTGGGCGTCGGCGGGCTGGGGTTCCTGCCCTACGTGATCATGTATTGGGCGGGCGCGTCGCGCAGGGCCCGACGGGCCGCCGTGATCGGAGGTGCCCTGGTCACGACGGCCGGCTTCATGGGAATGCTGGTCGGGATGGTGGCGGCCTACTCATAGCTCCGTTCTCCGCACGTGCCGCTCCGGCGACGGCGGGTCACGGAGCAGCGGTCGTGCGGAGAACGGCCTAGCGGAGGAAGGCCGCGGCCACGCCCGCGTCCACCGGGACGTGCAGGCCGGTGGTGTGGGTGAGGTCGTCACCGGTCAGGGCGAAGACCGCGGCGGCCACGTGCTCGGGCAGCACCTCGCGCTTGAGCAGGGTGCGCTGCGCGTAGAACTCGCCGAGCCTCTCCTCCTCGACCCCGTAGACCGCGGCGCGGTTGGCGCCCCAGCCGGAGGCGAAGATGCCGGAGCCTCGTACCACGCCGTCGGGGTTGATGCCGTTGACGCGGATGCCGTGGGCGCCCAGCTCGGCCGCCAGCAGGCGGACCTGGTGGGCCTGGTCGGCCTTGGCCGCGCCGTAGGCGACGTTGTTCGGGCCGGCGAAGACGGCGTTCTTGGAGGAGATGTAGACGATGTCGCCGCCCATGTTCTGGTCGATCATCACGCGGGCGGTCTCCCGCGAGACCAGGAACGAGCCGCGCGCCATGACGTCGTGCTGGAGATCCCAGTCGGCGAGGGTGGTCTCCAGCAGCGCCCGCGACAGCGACAGGCCGGCGTTGTTGACGACCAGGTCCACGCCGCCGAAGGCCAGCACGGCGGCCCGTACGGCGGCGGCGACCTGCTCCTCCGAGGTGACGTCCACGCCGACGGCCACGGCCGCGTCGGAGACGCGGTAGGCGTTCGCGCCGATCTCGGCCGCGACCTTCTCGGCCGCGCCGAGGTCGCGGTCGGCGATCACCACGCAGGCGCCCTCGGCGGCCAGGCGGCGGGCGGTGGCCGCCCCGATGCCCGAGCCGCCGCCGGTGATCAGCGCGACGCGCGTGGCCAGCGGCTTGGGCTTGGGCATGCGGCGGAGCTTGGCCTCCTCCAGCTCCCAGTACTCGATGCGGAACTTCTCCGACTCGGGGATGGGCGCGTACGTGGAGACGGACTCGGCGCCGCGCATCACGTTGATGGCGTTGACGTAGAACTCGCCGGCCACGCGCGCGGTCTGCTTGTCCTTGCCGAAGGAGAACATGCCGACACCCGGCACCAGCACGATCGCCGGGTCCGCGCCGCGCATCGGCGGCGAGTCGGGGGTGGCGTGCCGGTTGTAGTAGGCGGTGTACTCCTCGCGGTAGGCGGCGTGCAGCTCGCGCAGCCGCTCGACCGCCTGCTCCAGCGGCGCGTCCGGCGGCAGGTCCAGCACCAGCGGCGCCACCTTGGTCCGCAGGAAGTGGTCGGGGCAGGACGTGCCCAGCGTGGCCAGCCTCGGGTGCTCGGAGCGGGAGACGAAGTCCAGCACCTCGGGGGTGTCGGTGTAGTGGCCGACCGTGCGCACGTCGGTGGAGGCCAGCCCGCGGATGACGGGGAACAGCGCGGCCGCGCGCTCGTGGCGCTCGGCCTCGGGCGGCGTCTGGTAGATCACCGAGCCGAACGGGTCAGGGCGGCCATGCTCGGCCAGGTACGCCTCCGCGGTGCGGATGATCTCCAGTGAGCGGGACTCGCACTCCTCGGACGTGGCGCCCCAGGCGGTGATGCCGTGGCCGCCGAGGATGCAGCCGATCGCCTGCGGGTTGGCGTCCTTGATCGCGGCGATGTCGAGGCCGAGCTGGAATCCGGGGCGCCGCCACGGCACCCACACCACCCGGTCGCCGAAGACGCGCCGGGTCAGCTCCTCGCCGTCGGCGGCGGTGGCGATCGCGATGCCCGCGTCGGGGTGCAGGTGGTCGACGTGGCCCGCCTCGACGAGGCCGTGCATGGCCGTGTCGATCGACGGCGCGGCCCCGCCCTTGCCGTGCAGGCAGTAGTCGAACGCGGCGACCATCTCGTCCTCGCGCTCGACGCCCGGGTAGACGCCCTTGAGCGCCCGCAGCCGGTCCAGGCGGAGCACGGCCAGCCCGGACTCCTTCAGCGTGCCCAGGTCGCCACCGGAGCCCTTGACCCAGAGCAGCTCGACGTCCTCGCCGGTCACCGGGTCGGGCGCGGTGCCCTTGGCGGAGGTGTTGCCGCCGGCGAAGTTGGTGTTGCGCGGGTCGGCTCCCAGGCGGTGCGAGCGTTCCAGCAGTTGGTTGATGACATCCATGGTTTTCAGGCCCCCCAGCCGGCCTGCTGGCCGCCGACGCGCTCGGCGGCGATCTTCTCGAAATATCCGGACTTGGCGTAGGCGGTCATCGGGTCGGGCGCCAGGCCCATCTCCTCCCGCAGCTCGGCGAGCAGCGGCCGCACGTCGGTGTTGTAGGCGTCCATGAAGACGGCGTTCGCCCCGAGCACGTCGCCCTCGGCCTGCGCTGCCGCCAGCGCCTCACGGTCGACCAGGAGGGCCTTGGCGGTGGCCTCCTGGACGTTCATGACCGAGCGGATCTGGCCCGGGATCTTGGGCTCGATGTTGTGGCACTGGTCGAGCATGAAGGCCACATTCGCCGCGGGGTCGAACCCGCCGCCGCGTACCACCTCGAACATGATCCGGAACAGCTGGAACGGGTCCGCCGCCCCCACCATGAGATCGTCGTCGGCGTAGAAGCGCGAGTTGAAGTCGAACCCGCCGAGCTTGCCCTCACGCAGCAGGAACGCCACGATGAACTCGATGTTGGTGCCCGGCGCGTGGTGGCCGGTGTCCACGACGACCTGCGCCTTGGGGCCGAGCTTGACGCAGTGGGCGTACGCGGTGCCCCAGTCGGGCACGTCGGTGGCGTAGAAGGCGGGCTCGAACAGCTTGTACTCCAGCAGGAACCGCTGCCCCTCGCCGAGGCGCTCGTACACCTCGGCCAGCGACTCGGCCAGCCGGTCCTGGCGGGCCCTGATGTCGTCCTGGCCCGGGTAGTTGATGCCGTCGGAGAACCACAGCTTCAGCGTGTCGGAGCCGGTGGCGTCCATGATGTCCACGCACTCGAGCAGGTGGTCGGCGGCCTTGCGGCGCACCCGCGCGGACGGGTTGGTGACGCTGCCCAGCTTGTAGTCGTCGTCCTGGAAGACGTTGGAGTTGATCGCCCCGATGCCGACGCCCAGGTCGCGGGCGTGCCGGGCCAGGTCGGCGTAGTCGTCCACCTTGTCCCACGGGATGTGCAGGGCGACCGTGGGCGCCACGCCCGTGTAGGCGTGCACCTGGGCGGCGTCGGCGAGCTTCTCGTACGGGTCGCGCGGCACGCCCTGCTGGGCGAACACCTTGAACCGGGTGCCGCTGTTGCCGTAGGCCCAGGACGGCGTCTCGATGTGCTGTGCGCGTAGCGCGGCCTTGATATCAGTCATGACTCCCCGATCAATCCAGGTGGAACACTTCGGTCAGCGGTGCCATGCCCTCGTCGGGCCGGCCGTCGAGATCCTCGAAGAACGGCGCCATCTCGGCCTGCCAGCGGGCGTTGACCTCGGTCTCGGCCATGGCCTTCCTGGCGGCCTCGAAGTCCTCGGTCTCCAGGTAGCCCACGAGCAGGCCGTCGTCCCTGAGGAAGAGCGAGTAGTTGTGCCAGCCGGTGCGCGACAGCGCCTCTCGCATCTCCGGCCAGACGTCCCGGTGGCGTTCGCGGTACTCCGCCAGCCGCTCTGGGCGGACTTTCAGCAGGAAGCAGACGCGTTGCACTGGCACTCCCTTCAAAACGTTTTAATCCGTCGTGCAGGAAACTATGATTCCTGGTGCTCGCTGTCAATGCGCCGCCGACTTCCTGCCGCGATGCGGACCGCGCGTCGAGGATGACACGTTTTAATCACCGCCCCGCTGTCCGGGCGCCGCCGTGGGTGAGCCGCGCGCCGCCCGCCGCGGGGGGCAGGGGGCGGCGCGCGGGGGTTCATGGGGCGAGCTTGTCGCCCGCCAGGGCCAGGTTCTGGATGGCGGCCAGGCCGTACAGGGCGGTGGTGTTGGTGGAGACCCAGGCCGCCTCGTCGGTCGGGTTGAGCGTGGTGGTGACCTTCTCGGACTTCCACGGCAGGTTCGGGGCGTACCCGTCGCCGGTCGCGAACTCCCTCCAGGCCCGGGCGGCGAGGTCGTCGCGCTTGAGCCGGACCGCCGCGTACGCCGTCAGCCGGGAGTGCCCCTGCCGGAGGATCAGGTTGCCGAAGTGGGCGCCGGTCTCGGCGGCCTGCTCGGCCCTGGTGGCGTTGAACAGCCGGCAGTACTGCAGCCACGCCTTCTCGAAGTCCGGCATGTCCACCAGGTCGATCAGCTCGGCGCAGATCTCGACCTGCCCGAACATGGCCGACAGGTGGGACACCGACACCTTCTTCTCGGCCGGGGCGAACTCGCCGGTGTTGATGTTGTAGAGGCCCTCGCCCGTGACGAAGCCGTTGGGCATCGCGGCGATGGTCCGCATCGTGGCCTTGAGCTTCTTCTCGGCGATCGGGTCGCCGCCGCGCTCCCACTCGGTGAGCCAGGCGGCGGCCAGGCCGCTCCAGTCGGTGCCCAGCCCGATGGCCAGGGCCTCCGGGTTCGGCTCGTACGGCGCCGTGCGGATCTTGCGGAGCGGGTCGAGCGCCATGAACGTCTTGTCGGAGCCGACCAGCGCCCGCATCAGGTCGCCGGTGCGCTCGTCGGCGGTCAGGAAGTAGAAGATGCGCCGGTAGACGGCGGTCGAGATGCGCTGCTGCTTGGCGCTGCACCCCCAGTGCTGGACGTTGTGCCGGGTGCCGAGCCCGGCCCACGGGCCCAGGTGGTAGACGTCCACCTCGCCGGTGTGGCGGGTCATGGCCTCGGCGAAGCGGAAGACGTCGGCCCGGCCCGAGCGCAGGTAGGCGTACCAGAGCCACAGGTCCGGCGAGAGCTCGGAGTTGTCCCAGGCGTAGCCGCCGACGTCGTAGCGCCACACGTGCCGGTCCTCGTCGAACGTGTGCATGATGTCGCCGTAGTCCCAGAACCCGTACCAGTGACGCTGCTCGACCTGCTTCCTGTAGTAGTCGAAGAGGAAGTCGAGCCGGTCCTCGATCGTCTTCTTCTCCGGCGTGGAGCGGTCGACCGGGCTGAACAGGCCGCCGAACACCTTGGCGGCGGCCAGGTGCGCGGGCGGGGCGACGATCAGCGGCGGCGTGCGCACGGCGTCGGCCATCGCCCCGAGCCTGGCCGCGTCGGGGGTGGCGGCCAGGGCCCAGAACGTCAGCTCGGTCGTCCGCGCGATGCCGAGCGGCGTGCCGAAGCCGGGCTCGTAGTCCTCGTAGGTGATGTTGAGGCCCTCGAGCTGCTCCGGGTAGGTGTCCTGGCCGAGCCCGTCGTGATAGAAGCGGGTGTCCATCGGGCCGGCCTCGGGCGACCACATCCAGACCGTGACCTCGGCCTCCTCGGAGGCGGCGCCGCGGATGTCGAGCTGGGTGGGGTGGCGCTGCCAGAAGTCGCGCATGCCGAAGGCGAGGCCGCCGCCCACGCCGCCCACGTAGCCGAATCCCGAGGCCCGCCTGCCCTGGTCGACGGGGACCCAGCCGTAGCCCTTCTTGGTGCGCTTCTTCAGCGTGAAGCCCTCGGAGGACAGCTGGGAGAGGGTGTAGTCGCCCCAGTCGGGGATGAGGTGGATCCGGCTGCTCACGCGGGTGTCCCAGGTGGCGATGTCCGGCAGCCGCTGCCCGGCGACCTGCGCCTTGCGCACGGCCGCGCCCGGGTCGCGGCGCAGGCCCGTGATGCCCTTGACGGCCTCGGCGAGCATGCCGTGCCCGTCGCCGACGAACCGGATGTGCCGGTTGTACGCCTCGTCGCGCATCGGGACGCGGAAGCGCACGCCGAGGCCGGCGATGAAGTCGTGCTGGCCGTCGCGGTCGAACACGAACGTGTGCGTCATGCGCACGCTCTCCGCGCCGGCGTAGAAGTAGAGGCGGATCGTGAAGGGCAGCCAGGACTTGCCCTTCTTGGAGGTGTGGCGGCCCTCGATCCTGACCACCGCGCGGACCGGGCCGGCCTGCTCGACCTCGACCTTGGCGATGTCGCTGAGGTAGGGGTCCACCTCCGTGGTGCGGTCGTCGCCGTCGTCGATCTTGCCCTGCCGGAGGCTGACGAGCTGGCCCTTGCGGGCGATCTCGGTCTCGCCACGCCAGATCTGGGAGATCAGCTCGGTGCCGTCCTTGCGTACGCGCACGTGGATCACGCCCGTGTCCACGTCGACGTACTGCTTCTTGTCGTCGACCGTGACCGGCTTGGCAGGGGCGGCGGCGGTGCCGGGGCGCAGCGTGTACGTCTCCGTTCTCGGCACGTCCGGCGTGGTGGCGTGGGCCGTCCACTTGAGCGTGCCGTCCGGCCAGTACGCCAGCGGCCACGTCTGCACGGGCACGGCGGTGCCGTCGGCGGCGGCCAGGGCGAACTGCTGCTCCTTGGGCACCGCGCCCTTGGGCCAGGGGACGCCCCAGGTGGTGCCGGGGGCCTCGGCGGGCTTGCCCTCCAGCCAGTTCAGGGTGACGTCGGGGATGGCCAGGGCCGCCAGGGCGGGCGAGTCCAGCATCGAGGCCAGCGGCACGGCCGCGCCGGCGACGGCCATGCCCTTCAGTGCGTCTCTTCTGGAGATCTCGGACATCGAGGGTGCACCTCCGTAGGGGAAGGGGGTGATCGATGGGATGGCACGCCTCTCGGGGAAGCGCTTTCCCAACGGACATGACAAGCTCAGCCGATTCGGCGCCGCTGCCGCGTCCCGGCCGACACCGGGCCGGGGGCGGCGTCGGGGTCGGACCGGAGACCGGGGCCTGGGCCGGGGCCGGGGCCGGGGCCTGGGCTGGGCACCACCGCTCGGTCGTCAGGACGCCGCGGCCGGGGCGGGTCACCATGGGCCCGCCCCCAGACGCCGCCGGCCGCACCGGGCGACGCAGCCCGACCGGCGGGTGGCCGCGGATGGCGGCGGCCGCCGTTCGCGACGTCGCAGGGCGCACTGGCGGGCGACATGAACCGGGGCAGGGCCGATCGCTGGACCGTCGCCGCAGGTGCCTGGGTGCGGCCACTGCGGGGGCGGCGTCATCGGGGGCGGGCGTCAGGCGGGGGTGACCACGACGTCGCCGGCGGGCACGGTCAGCCGGTGGCCGCCGCGAGTCGTCACGACGGCGTCCGCCTGCGTGTGGTTGATGGCGAACAGGAACGAGCGGCCGCCGGGGTGGGAGCGGCGCACCACCTCCACGCCCGGGTCCGCCGTGGCGGCGGGCTCGACGGCGGCCTCGGCGCAGACCGCGGACAGCACCTGGGCCAGCGCCTCGTCGTCCAGCCGGGTGGTCAGGTAGTGCGCGGCGCCGTCGCCCCACTCGTTGCGGGTCCAGGCCGGCTCGCCGGTGGCGTACGAGTCGAGGACCTTCGCCCCGGCGGCGTGGGCGAGCTCGCTCCACACCGTCCCCGTCCCCCCCGACTCCAGCCGGATCGGCCCGTCCAGGGGGAAGAACTCCTCGACGGTCACCCCGAGCAGGTCCCGCCAGGCGCCCGGGTAGCCGTCCAGCCGCACCCGGTCGTGCTCGTCGACGATCCCGCTGTACGGCCCGACGAGCGCCACCCCGCCGCGCCGGACGAAGCTCTCGAGGTTGGCCGCGCCCGCCTCGCTCACCAGGTAGAGCGCGGGCACCAGGACCAGGCGGTAGCCGGTCAGGTCGCCTTCGGGGTGGGCCAGGTCGCAGGTGACGCCGGCCCGCCACAGTGCGGCGTGCCAGCGCTTGGTCTCCTCGGCCGGGTCCAGGTCGGCGGTGGGCTGGGCGGGGTGGTCCTGCGCCCACACACTGGAGTGGTCGAGCAGGATCGCCACGTCGGCCTTGACCGTGCTGCCCGCCACGTCGGAGAGCCCGGCCAGCTCGGCGCCGAGCGCGGCGACCTCGCGGAAGATCTTGGTGTTGGTGCCCGCGTGGGGCAGCATCGCCGAGTGCCACTTCTCGGCGCCGGCGCGGGAGGCCCGCCACTGGAAGAACATGATCCCGTCCGCGCCCCTGGCCAGGTGCTGCAGGGAGTTGCGGCGCAGCTCGCCGGGTTTCTTGGCGAGGTTGCGCGGCTGCCAGTTGACGGCGCTGGTGGAGTGCTCCATCAGCAGCCAGGGCCGGCCGCCGTTCAGCGAACGGGCGTAGTCGGCTGCGAAGGCCAGGTCGATGTGCGGCTCGGCGCGGGCGCCGACCAGGTAGTGGTCGGTGGAGACCACGTCGACCTCGGCGGCGAAGGCCCAGCAGTCCATGTCCCAGTGCGCGCCCGCCATGAGGTTGGTGGTGGCGGGCACGTCCGGGGTGATCGACCTGAGCAGGTCGCGTTCGGCGACGTACAGCTCGACGAGCGCGTCGGAGCTGAACCTGCGGAAGTCGAGCTGCTGACCGGGGTTGGGGAAGCTCGGGGTGGCGCGCGGCGGCAGGATCTGGGCCCAGTCGCCGTAGCGCTGGGACCAGAACGCGGTGCCCCACGCGTCGTTGAGCTCGTCGAGGGAGGCGTAGCGGGCGCGCAGCCAGGCGCGGAACGCCGCCGCCGAGGTGTCGCAGTAGCAGCGGGCGTTGTGGCATCCGTACTCGTTGTGCACGTGCCACATCGCCAGCGCCGGGTGGCTCGCGTAGCGGGTGGCGACCTTCTCGGCGATGCGCAGCGCCTTCTCGCGGTAGATAGGCGAGCTGGGGCAGAAGGCCTGCCTGCTGCCGTGGTAGAGCCGCCGCCCGTCGGCGTCCACGGGCAGCGCCTCGGGGTAGGCGTCGGAGAACCACGGCGGCGGCGAGGCGGTCGGGGTGGCCAGGTTGGCCTGGATGCCGTTCGCGGCCAGCAGGTCCATGACGCGGTCGAACCAGTCGAAGTCGAACACCCCCTCGACGGGCTCCAGCATGGACCAGGAGAAGATCCCGACGCTGACCCGGTTGACGCCGGCCTCGCGCATCAGCGCGACGTCCTGCTCCCACGTCTCCTCGGGCCACTGCTCGGGATTCCAGTCCCCGCCGTAGGCGATGACATCCGGCATGAGCCTGCCTTTCGAATAACCGTTAGCGCTCACAGCTTGTTATGCCAGCGTTTACGGGGGATTAAAACGTTCCTCGCCACGGGCGCACAAGACCTCCCCCGTGTCCGTATGACCGTTTCCGCTGGCCAAGTGGCAAGAAATCGTCCCTCGGCCGCGCGGCCGGGGTCACCATGCCGTCATGGGGTGGCTGTGTCGTCGAAGAAGGTTTCAATGCCACCGTTCAATCGGTGATAGAAGGGGTTCTCCGGGGTGATCTCGGCGCGCCGCACCGGGCGGCCGGTGAGGGCCGAGGCGTACAGGCCGGTCACGAACTCCATCGCCCGCCGCCCGTCCGCGCCGCTGGCCGGCGGCCGCTCGCCGCGCTCGTAGGCGTCGAGGAGCAGGCCGAGCTGGGTGGCGTGGCTGCTGGGGAGGTCCTCGGGCGGGTCCCAGAGGGGCGAGGTGGAGCTCCAGTGCTCGTTGCGGTAGCCGTACAGGTGGCGCAGCTCCACCGTGGCGTCGGCGAAGTCGAAGCGCAGATAGCTCTCCTCGCGCGGCGACAGCACGCTGGTGACGACGGACGCCATCGCGCCGCTGTCGAACCTGACCATGGCCATCGACACGTCCTCGGTCTCGATCGGCCGGTCCAGCCGCGCCGCCATGGCCCGGATCTCGCTCCAGTCGCCGAACACCGAGAGCATGAGGTCCATCTGGTGCACGCCGTGCAGCACGGTGGTGCCGCCGCCCTCGGTGGCCCACTTGCCGCGGTACGGGACCGCGTAGTAGGCGTCGCCGCGGTGCCAGGTCGTCTGGCAGAGCCCCACCAGCGGCCTGCCCAGGCGGTCGCCCAAGGCCCGGAGGTGCTCGGCGCCCGAGCCGAAGCGCTGCTGGTAGACGACCGTCATGTACGGCCCGCCGGCGCCCTCCTCGGCCGCGATCCTGTCGTACTCGGCGAGGGACAGGGTGGCCGGCTTCTCGCACCACACCCACGCCCCGGCGCGCAACGCGGCGATGGCCTGCTCGACGTGCAGATGCGGCGGGGTGCAGATCAGGACCAGGTCCGGGCGCTCGGCGGCCAGCATCTCGCCCAGCTCGGTGTACGCGGCCGGCACCCCGTGCTCGGCGGCGAACGACTTCGCCCTGACCTGGTCGACGTCCACCACCGCGACCAGCTCGGCGCGGTCGCGGTGGTCCCGCACGGCGGGCACGTGGCTGTGGACGGCGATGGCGCCGGCCCCTACGATGGCAACCCGGATCACGAGCCCTCCGCTAATAGAACGTTTTACTACCGCCGCGCGACGTTAAAGCGCGGTCCAGACCGGTGTCAACGCACTGACTGGCATCCCCTGCGTTTGTACGTTTTAATTGGGCTCCATGGCCATGGTCAGCATCAAGGACGTCGCCGCGCACGCCGGCGTCTCCCCAGGCACGGTCTCCAACGTACTGAACCGGCCCGGCAAAGTCGCCCCCGCGACCCGGGAGCGCGTGGAGGCGGCCATCAGCGAGCTGGGCTTCGTCAGGCACGGCTCGGCCTCGACGCTGCGCGCCGGGCACAGCAGGACGATCGGCCTGAGCGTGATCGACATCGGCAACCCGTTCTTCACCGAGGTCGCGGCCGGGGTCGAGGACGTCGCCAGCGAGCTGGGCTACGCCGTCATCCTGGGCAACTCGGCGGGCTCGCCCGACAAGGAGGACCGCAACCTGCGGGTGCTGTCCGAGCACCGGGTGCGCGGCGTGCTGATCACCCCGTCGGGCGAGGACCCGGCCCGGCTCGACCGGCTGCGCGAGCACGGCATCAGCGTGGTGCTCGTCGACCACCCGGCGCACCGGCCCGACCAGTGCGCGGTCGCGGTGGACGACGTGGCGGGCGGCCGGGCCGCGGTCGCGCACCTGTTGGCGAAGGGCGCCCGCAGCGTCGCGTACGTCACCGGCCCGCTGACGATCAGGCAGTGCATGGAGCGCCGCGAGGGCGCCAAGGCGGCGATGCTGGCCGCCGGGCTCGACCCCGGGGAGCTGCGGGTGGTGGAGGCCACGACGATGACCGCCCGCGCGGGCGAGAAGGCCGCCGCCGAGCTCACCGCCGGCCCCCTGCCCGAGGCCGTCTTCTGCGCCAACGACCTGCTCGCGCTCGGCGTGCTGCGCGCACTGCTGCGCGCGGGCGTGCGGGTGCCCGAGGACGTGGCGCTGATGGGCTACGACGACATCGACTTCGCCGCCGCCTCGACGGTGTCGCTGAGCTCGATGCGCCAGCCCACCTACCAGCTCGGCCGCATCGCCACCGAGCTGCTGCTGGACGAGTGCGACAATCCGGAGACGCACGCCCATCAGCACATCATGTTCCAGCCGGAGCTGGTCGCGAGGGAGTCGACGCAATGAGCCGCCGTTTCGCCGCCGTGGACCTGGGCGCCTCCAGCGGCCGGGTGATGCTGGCCGACCTGTCGGACGGGCTGGAGCTGACCGAGGCCCACCGCTTCCCCAACGGCCCGGTCCGCGTGGCGGGCCGCCTCTACTGGGACATCCTGGGCCTCTACCGCGAGATCCTGACGGGCCTGCGGGCCGCCGGGCCGGTCTCGTCGATCGGCGTGGACTCGTGGGCGGTCGACTACGGGCTGCTGGACGAGTCCGGCGCGCTGCTGGGCAACCCGGTGCACTACCGCGACGACCGCACGCGGGGCGTGGCCGAGCGGGTGGCCGAGGAGGTCGGCGCGGAGGCGCTGTACGACGTGTCCGGGCTGCAGGTGCTGCCGTTCAACACGATCTACCAGCTGCTGGCCGACCGGCTCGACCAGGCCGCCACGATGCTGCTGATCCCCGACCTGATCGGCTACTGGCTGACCGGCGAGGTGGGCGCGGAGGTCACCAACGCCTCGACCACGGGTCTGCTGGACGTGCGGACCAGGGCGTGGGCGTCCCCCCTGATCGAGCGGCTGGGCCTGCCGTCCGCGCTGTTCCCGCCGCTGCGGCAGCCCGGCGAGGCGGTGGGCGGGCTGCGGCGCGACGTGGCCGCCGAGATCGGCTGGTCGGCGCCGGTGCGGGCGGTGGGCTCGCACGACACCGCCTCGGCCGTGGCGGCGGTGCCCGCCACCGGCCCGGCGTTCGCGTACGTCTCGTGCGGCACGTGGTCGCTGGCCGGGGTGGAGCTGCCGGGTCCGGTGCTGACGCCGGAGAGCCGCGCCGCGAACTTCACCAACGAGGCCGGCATCGACGGCACCGTCCGCTACCTGCGCAACGTCATGGGCCTGTGGCTGCTGCAGGAGTGCCTGCGCAACTGGCCCGGCTCCGACCTGGGCGATCTGCTGAAGGCGGCGGCCGGCGAGCGGCCGTTCGCCGCCGTGGTCAACCCGGACGAGCCGGTGTTCCTGCCGCCGGGCGACATGCCGGCCAGGATCGCGGCCGAGTGCCGCCGCACCGGGCAGCGGCCGCCCGCCACGCCGGCCGGATACGTGCGGTGCGTGCTGGAGAGCCTGGCGCTCGGGCACCGGCGGGCCGTGCGGCAGGCCATGGAGCTGTCCGGGCGCGACGTCGAGGTCGTCCACCTGGTGGGCGGCGGGTCCCGCAACGAGCTGCTGTGCCAGCTGACCGCGGACGCCTGTGGGCTGCCGGTGGTGGCCGGGCCGGCGGAGGCGACCACGTTCGGCAACGTGCTGGTGCAGGCCCGCGCGGCCGGGCTGGTGTCCGATCTGGCGGAGATGCGCTCGCTGGTCGCCGCGGCCGAGCCGCTGCGCCGCTACGAGCCCTCCGGCGAGGCCGCCGCCTGGGACGAGGCCGCCGCCCGCGTCTTCTGACCCCCCTCTGACCTGGGTTTTCCGTCTGCCTGCCGAGGGCAGGAGTCGGACCAGGGGCATGGCGCCGGGGGGAACGATGCCGACCACGAAGCAGCAGCCGCGACCGCCGTCGCGGCGTCCGCACAGACCGACACCGCAGGCGTCGCCGCGCGCCCGCGAGGCCCGGTCTTCGCATGATCGGCCCCGTGCCGCCGCCCGCCGGCCGCCGGGCGTGGGCGCGAGGCCGGCGAGCGAACGGCGGCCCGCGGACGGGCTGGGGACTGCGCGCCGCATGAGCGGCGTGCGGCCGGCGGCGGGGGGCTGAAGCCGTGGATCTCCGGTGGCCGCTGCTGCGGCAGCTGGGCGGCAAGGACCTGTCCGGGCGCGGGGAGGCGGTGAAATCCGCTCGGACGGCGGCACTGCGCGCGCGGACGGCCACGGCGGACCGCGTCGTCAAGTCGGTGTGCCCGTACTGCGCGGTGGGCTGCGCCCAGAACGTGTACGTCAGGGATGAGAAGGTCGTCCAGATCGAGGGCGACCCCGACTCTCCCGTCAGCAGGGGGCGGCTGTGCCCGAAGGGCGCGGCCACCCTCCAGCTCACCACCTCCCCGGGCCGGCGGCGCAAGGCGCTCTACCGGCCGCCCTGCGCGGCGGACTGGCAGGAGATCGACCTGGCCACCGCCATGGACATGATCGCCGACCGCATCATCGCGACCAGGCGCGAGACCTGGGAGTGGGAGCGGGACGGCAGGCGCACCGCCCGCACGATGGGCATCGCCAGCCTGGGCGGGGCCACGCTGGACAACGAGGAGAACTACCTCATCAAGAAGCTGCTGACGGCGCTGGGCGTGGTGCAGATCGAAAACCAGGCCCGGGTCTGCCACAGCTCGACCGTGGTGGGGCTCGGCGCGTCGTTCGGGCGTGGCGGTGCGACCACGTTCATGCAGGACCTGCAGCACTCGGACTGCGTGATCATCCAGGGCTCCAACTTCGCCGAGGCGCACCCGGTGGGCTTCCAGTGGGTGATGGAGGCCAAGGCGCGCGGCTCGGTGATCATCCACGTGGATCCGCGCTTCACCCGCACCAGCGCGCTCGCCGACCTGCACGTGCCCATCCGGGCCGGCTCCGACGTGGCCTTCCTCGGCGGGATCATCAACCACGTGCTGGACAACGAGCTGTACTTCCGCGAGTACGTCGTCAACTACACCAACGCGGCCACCGTCCTGCGCGAGGACTACCGCGACGCCGAGGACCTCGACGGCCTGTTCTCCGGCTTCGACCCCGGCACCCGCAGCTACGACCACACCACCTGGCAGTACGAGGGCATGGAGACGATCGCCGCGGCCGGCGCCGGGGACGAGGGCTTCGAGCGGCGGGCCGGGCGCCCGGAGATGCACGGCGCCACGGGCGCGCCGCTGGACGGCACCCCGGAGCGCGACGAGACGCTGCGCCACCCCCGCTGCGTGCTCCAGGTCCTGCGCCGCCACTTCGCCCGCTACACCCCGGAGATGGTGGAGCGGGTGTGCGGGGTGCCGCGCCGGCTGTTCGAGGAGGTGTGCCGGCACCTGACGGACAACTCCGGTCCCGACCGCACGTCGGAGTTCGTGTACGCGGTCGGCTGGACGCAGCACACCGACGGCTCGCAGTTCATCAGGGCCGCGAGCATCCTCCAGCTGCTCCTGGGCAACATCGGCCGCCCGGGCGGCGGCATCCAGGCGCTGCGCGGGCACGCCAGCATCCAGGGCTCCAGCGACATCCCGACGCTGTTCAACCTGCTGCCCGGCTACATCCCGATGCCGCACGCCCACGAGCACGAGCGCCTGCGCGACTTTCTGCGAGCCGACTCGCCGCCCAAGGGTTTCTGGGCCAACATGCCCGCCTACCTGATCAGCCTGCTCAAGGCGTGGTGGGGCGAGGCCGCCCGTCCCGACGACGACTTCGCCTTCGGCTACCTGCCCAGGCTGACGGGGTCGCACAGCACGTACGACACGGTGCTGGCGCAGCTCGACGGCACCTGCAAGGGCTATCTGCTGCTCGGCGAGAACCCGGCCGTCGGCTCGGCGAACGCCAGGATGCAGCGCCTCGGCATGGCCAACCTCGACTGGCTGGTGGTGCGCGACCTCAACCTGATCGAGAGCGCCACCTGGTGGAAGGACGGCCCGGAGATCGAGACCGGCGAGCTGACCCCCGAGCGCATCCGCACGGAGGTCTTCTTCCTGCCCGCCGCCGCGCACACCGAGAAGAGCGGCAGTTTCACCAACACCAACCGGCTGCTCCAGTGGCACCACGCCGCCGTCGAGCCCGAGGGGGACGCCCGCAGCGACCTGTGGTTCATGTACCACCTGGGCCGGATCATCAGGGAGAAGCTGGCCGGCTCGCGGGATCCGATGGACGCGCCCGTGCTCGACCTCACCTGGGACTACCCGGTCGAGGGCCCGCTCGCCGAGCCGGACGCGGAGGCGGTGCAGGCCGAGATCAACGGCTGGGACGAGCGCGGGCGGCCGCTGTCCGGCTACACCGAGCTCAAGGGCGACGGCTCCACCGCGTGCGGCTGCTGGATCTACTGCGGCGTGCGGGCCGACGGCGTCAACCAGGCCGCCCGCCGCAAGCCGGCCGCCGAGCAGGACTGGATCGCCGCCGAGTGGGCGTGGGCGTGGCCGGCCAACCGGCGCATCCTCTACAACCGGGCCTCGGCTCGGCCGGATGGCAGCCCGTGGAGCGAGCGCAAGAAGCTCGTCTGGTGGGACGGGAACCGGTGGACCGGCTACGACGTGCCTGATTTCGAGGCGGACAAGAGCCCGGACCACCGGCCGCCGCCGGAGGCGCGGGGCGTGGCGGCGCTGTCGGGGATCGACCCGTTCATCATGCAGGCCGACGGCAAGGGGTGGCTGTTCGCGCCCGCCGGGGTGGTGGACGGGCCACTGCCCGCGCACTACGAGCCGCAGGACTCGCCGGTGGCCAATCCGCTGTACGGGCACCAGCGCAACCCGGCCCGCAAGATCTACCCGCACGAGGACAACCGCTATCACCCGAGCGGGGACGATCCGGGCGCGTCGGTCTTCCCGTACGTGGTCACGACGTACCGGCTGACCGAGCACTTCACGGCCGGCGGCATGAGCCGGCACACGCCGTACCTGGCCGAGCTGCAGCCGGAGATGTTCTGCGAGGTGTCGCCCCAGCTGGCCGCCGAGCGGGGGCTGGTGCACGGCGACTGGGCCACGATCATCACCGCCCGGGGCGCCATCGAGGCGAGGGTGCTCGTCACCGACCGGATCGCGCCGCTGCGCCTGGACGGGCGGACGCTGCACCAGATCGGGCTGCCCTTCCACTTCGGGCCCAACGGCCTGGCCAGGGGCGATGCGGCCAACGAGCTGTCGTCGATCTCGCTGGACCCGAACTCGCACATCCAGGAGGTCAAGGCGCTGTCGGCCGACATCCGGCCGGGGCGGCGGCCGCGGGGCGCGGCGCTGCTCGAGCTCGTCCTGTCCTATCGGCAGCAGGCCGGCGTGACCGGCGACACCGGAACGGAGGCGTGAGCCATGGCGATCGGCACCGGGAGGGTGGGGTTCTTCACCGACACGAGCATCTGCATCGGCTGCAAGGCGTGCGAAGTGGCGTGCAAGGAGTGGAACGCCCTCGCCGCGGACGGCCTGTCCTTCACCGGCATGTCGTACGACAACACCCTGGGGCTGGGGGCGGACACCTGGCGGCACGTGGCGTTCGTCGAGCAGCGCCGCCCGCTCGGCCGCCAGGAGCCGGGACTCGGGGACCAGGACTTCCGCTGGCTGATGGCCTCCGACGTGTGCAAGCACTGCACGCACGCCGCCTGCCTGGACGTGTGCCCGACGGGGTCGCTGTTCCGCACCGAGTACGGGACGGTGGTGGTGCAGGACGACGTGTGCAACGGGTGCGGCTACTGCGTGCCCGCCTGCCCGTTCGGGGTGATCGGCAAGCGGGAGCGCGACGGCGCCGGTCCCGGTGGCGGCACGGCGGCCAAGTGCACGATGTGCTACGACCGGCTCGGGGCCGGGCAGGAGCCGGCCTGCGCCAAGACCTGCCCGACCGACTCCATCCAGTTCGGCGACCTGGACGAGCTGCGTGAGCGGGCCGAGCGGCGGCTGGAGCAGGTGCGCAGGGCCGGCGTCACCTCGGCCCGCCTGTACGGTCACGATCCCGGCGACGGTGTGGGCGGGGCGGGCGCGTTCTTCCTGCTGCTCGACGAGCCCGAGGTCTACGGCCTGCCGCCGGACCCCGTGGTGACCACCAGGGACCTGCCTTCGATGTGGCGCCACGCGGGCGTCGCGGCCCTGGCCCTGCTCGCCGGCGCGGCCCTGGCCTTCTGGACCTCACCCCGCCCTTCCCCTCCCCCAGCCGCCCTGCTCCCGACTCAAAGGACCTCGGCCGGCCTGCTCCTCCCCGAAATCCCTCCCGTCCGGAGGGCGGCCCGCGCGGCCGTGGCGGCGTTGCGGGGACGGCGGGCGACGGGGTGGTCGGTCGTGAGCCCCTGGAGGAGGCGGTCGTCGTGAGTCAGACCGATGTGCGCTTGGACGGATCCGCGGAGCTGCGGACCGAGCGGGAGGCGACGCCGGGCTCGGCCGGTCCCAGGCACGCACGCCCTGCCGTGCCCGAGGCGAACGCCCGCTCCTACTACGGACGCCCGGTGCTGAACGAGCCGACGTGGAAGGCGCCCGACATCGCCGGCTACCTGTTCCTCGGCGGCCTGGCCGGCGCCTCCTCCACGCTGGCGGCCGCGGCCGAGCTGACCGGCAGGCCCCGCCTGGCCAGGGCGGCCAAGGTGGGCGCCCTGTGCGCGCTGGGCGGTTCCCTGTACTCGCTGATCCACGACCTGGGCAGGCCGGAGCGGTTCGTCAACATGCTGCGGGTGTTCAAGGTGACCTCGCCGATGAGCGTCGGCACGTGGATCCTGACCGCGTACGGCCCGCAGGCCGGCTGCGCGGCGGCCACCGACGTGACCGGGCGCCTCCCCGGGCTGGGACGGGCGGCCACCCTCGGGGCCGGACTGGCGGGGTCCGCGGTGGCCACGTACACCGCCGCGCTGATCAGCGACACCGCCGTTCCCGCCTGGCACGACGGATACCGCGAGATGCCGTTCCTGTTCGCCGGATCGGCGCTGGCCGCGGCGGGCGGGCTCGGCATGCTGGCCGCGCCGGCCGGCGAGGCCGGGCCGGCCCGGCGGGCGGCGCTGCTGGGCGCGGCCGCCGAGTGCGCGGCCGCCACCCGGATGGAGCGCAGGCTGGGCCCGCTGGCCGAGCCGCTCAAACGCAGCAGGCTGCTGCGCGTCGGCGAGGCGCTGTCGCTCGCGGGAGCGCTGGCCGGGATCGTGGCCGGCCGGCGCAGCAGGATCGCGGCCGCCGCGGCGGGGGCGGCCCTGCTGGCGGGGTCGGCGTGCACCCGGTTCGGGATCTTCCGGGCCGGGATGGAGTCGGCCCGTGACCCGAAGTTCACCGTGCAGCCGCAGCGCAGGCGGCTGGCGAGGAAGGACCTCACATGAACCGGAAGATCATCGAATACCTGCCGTTCCTGGGCATGGTGCTGGCCATCTGCACGGCGTCGTGGCTGGCGGGCCGGGCTCTTCCCGACCCGGCCCCAGCACACCGGCGGCGAGGCCGTACGATCAGCCAATGACCGAAAAGACCGAAACGACGCCTGCCTGGCTGGCACCGGAAGAGCTGGAGTCCATCCGCGGCCGGATGCCGATCCTCTACATCGACGCCGTGCCCGTGCGCGTGGACGAAACCGGCGTGGTCACCCGCGTCGGCCTGCTGCTGCGCATCGCGTCGGACGGGACGGTCAGCCGGGCGCTCGTCTCGGGACGCGTGCTCCACCACGAGCGGATCCGCGACGCGCTGATGCGTCACCTGGAGAAGGATCTCGGCCCCGTGGCGCTCCCCCAGATCCCCGTGTCACCGCAGCCGTTCACCGTCGCCGAGTACTTCCCCACGGCCGGCGTCACCCCTTACCACGATCCGCGTCAGCACGCCGTGTCGCTGGCGTACATCGTGCCGGTCGCGGGCGACTGCCGACCCCGGCAGGACGCTCTGGACCTGGTGTGGTTCACGCCCGAGGAGGCGGCCTCGCCGATGGTCCAGGAGGAGATGGTCGGCGGCCAGGGCGTGCTGCTGAAGCAGGCCCTGGCCCACGTCGGCTGCCTGCCCTGACGGCCGCGGGAGAACCGAGGTCAGGGGACGGCGTCGGCGCTGAGCGGGGTCCCCCGATGTGTCTTGCGGAAGAGCTGGGATCGGCCCCTGGCCTCGAAGTCGGCGCGGGCCACGACGCGGCCCCGGCTTCGCGCCGCGGGCAGCGGGAACCCGACCGAGATCGCCATCCCCGGGTCCACCCGCGCCACCGTGTGCGCGCGGGCCCGGCGCGGCCCGTCGAGTCCCAGCCTGACCTCGTTCCACGGCACGGTGGACCCGTTCTGCAGCGTCACGACGATCTGACCGTCGGTGATCTCGGTCTTCAGCCCGTACGGGATGCGCGGGTCGTCCCCGATCGACGCGTCGAGCGTGGCCAGCAGTTCCGCGGCCAGGTCGGGCCGGTCCGCGGCGAGGTCGAGCTGCTCCCCGGGGTCGGTGGAGAGGTCGTACAGCTCGACGCGGCCCTCGGGCCCGGCCCCCGCGATGTTGGGGGCGAACCTGATCGCCTTCCACCGGCCGCGCCGGATCGCCTGCGCCTTGTCCGGCCGGTTCCACACCAGATGATCGTGTTTGGGTGCGCCGTCGCCGGTGAG
Source organism: Nonomuraea sp. SYSU D8015 (assembly GCF_008065375.1). Taxonomy (GTDB): domain Bacteria; phylum Actinomycetota; class Actinomycetes; order Streptosporangiales; family Streptosporangiaceae; genus Nonomuraea. Next base: position 1,424,190 of record NZ_VJYI01000001.1, on the reverse strand, counting down.
CAGGCCGCGGAAGGAGTGTCCGTCGAGGTTCGCCGGGACGGGCACGCCGGCCAGGTCCGCGAGCGTCGGCAGGACGTCCCAGCCCGCCACCGGCTGCTTCACCACGCGCGGCCGCAACGCCGGTGACCAGGCGATCAGCGGCACGCGGATGCCGCCCTCGTACACGTCGCGTTTGTCGGCGCGGAGGGGCCCGTTGGAGTCGAACAGCTCCGGCGTCACGCCCTTCTCCCGGTGCGGGCCGTTGTCGCTGGTGAACAGCACCAGCGTGCGCTCGGCGACCCCGGCCTCGCGCAGCGTGCGCAGCAGCGCGGCGACGTCGTTGTCGAGCCTGTCCACCTGCGCGGCGTGGCGGCGGTTCGGGCCGCTCCACGGCATGTCCTCGTAGCGGCCCTCGTCGCCGGCGATGACGCTCGGCGAGTGCGGCAGGGTGGTGGGGAAGTAGAGCAGGAACGGGTCCTCGCCGCTCTCCTTGATGAACTCGATGGCCCGCTTGCGGAACAGGTGCGGCGCGTACGACTTGCCGTCCAGCTGCACCTTGGAGCCGTTGTGCCACAGGTACTTGGGGAAATACTGGTGGGCGTGGCGGTGCCCGATGTAGCCGAAGAACTCGTCGAAGCCGCGCATGTTCGGATGCGAGGCATGGCCGGCCAGTTCGGGCCCGAAGCCCCACTTGCCGATGCAGGCCGTCCGGTAGCCGGACAGCTGCAGCAGCTCGGCGAAGGTCACGTCGGCATCGGTCAGCGCGAACTGCGGCCCGCCCTCGGGGTTCTCGCGGACCGTGCCGTGCCCGGCGTGCAGCCCGGTGAGCAGAGCGCAACGGGAGGGGGCGCAGAGCGGCGCCCCCGAGTACGCGGTCGTGAACCGCACGCCCTCCTCCGCCATCCGGTCGAGGTTCGGCGTGCGGATCAGACGCTGGCCGTTGCTGCCTATCTCACCCCACCCCAGGTCGTCGGCCAGGATGACGACGATGTTGGGCCGTGACGGCAGGCCGCTGTCGGCGGCGGCCGGCTGCGCGGCGGACGGCATGGCGAGACTGGCGAAGGTTCCGGCAAGTAAAGCACGGCGCGAGGGCCCGTTGATCACGAAGGGCAACATATCGGAGCCGGGGGCGAATCGCGGGCAAATGGCAGGCGAACTCTGTCACAGACTCACAACCATCACCCTGAGGACCGGTCCTGTTCAGGACATGTACTCCCACTTACGGCAGATGTCGTGCAGCTCCTCGGGCACCTCGTCGGGCTTCGGCAGCGGCCGGCCGGCGACGACGGTGCCGGTGCGGATCTTGTCGCGCCAGTCGCCGATGCCCTTCACGAAGCCGCCGTGGTCCTTGTTCCCGTAGTTGAGCATCCCCGGCTCCCACTCGACGCCGAGGAACAGGCACAGCCGGCGCAGCTCGCCCTCCGGGTCGGCGACCAGGGCCTCGTACCGCATGGTCAGCCCCTCCAGGTGGGTGCGGGCCTCCTCCAGGTACGTCATGTAGTTGAGCGTGCGCGGCACGGCCTCTTCCATGGGCCGCTTCACCGGGTCGGCCTCGTGCCACGACTGCACGATCGACATCGGGTGGCGCAGCAGGAAGATGAAGCGCGCGTCCGGCCAGCAGGTGGCCAGGCGCTTCCAGACGAACACGTTGCTCGGTGTCTTCTCGCACAGGATCGGCTTGCCGCTGCGGGTCAGCTCCCGGTGCAGCATGCGGTCCCAGACGATGTGCTCGATGTCGCAGTGGGTGTGGCCGAGCGCCTGCATGGCCTGCCGTACGGGATCGGTGCCCAGGGCGACGGTGATCCGCCGGAAGTGCGTCTCGATCGGCGAGTGCACCTGGGAGTGGCTGTTGAGCATGACGCGCAGCAGCGTGGAGCCCGACCGCACGGACGACAGCAGGAAAACGGGCTCGCGCAGCAGCCGGTCGTGCTCCGGGTCGACGGGCGGCCGCACCGTGTCGCCGGGGAGTCTCTGCAGCTCCAGCGGCACCTTGGGCGGCGGTGGCGGCTTGGGCGGCTCCTTCCGCAGCCGTCGCGTCAACGTGTATCCGGTCAGGCCCTCGAGCGTCGCGTTGGCCCGGTACTTCCAGCTCATGGGCCTACAAGGTAGAGACAGCCAGTGAACCCCAGGTGAATCCGGGCTGTGAAAGATGTTGCGAGCTGGACCGGTAGGGTCGGCACTCTCGACCCGCGCAACCGAGGAAAGTGACAATGAGGGCTCTCGGCATGATCTCCGGCACGTCCCACGACGGGATCGACGTGGCCATCGTCGACTTCTCGTTCGCCGAGGGCGTGCTGGAGGGGCGGGTCGGATACACGGCGAGCACGCCGTACCCCGCAGAGCTGCGGGCCAGGCTGATCGCGGCGCTGCCGCCGGCGGAGACGACACTGGCCGAGGTGTGCGTGCTGGACACGCTCATCGGGCAGAGCTTCGCGGCGGCCGCGGTGGCGGCGATCGCGCGGGGCGGTCCGGTCGATCTGATCGTCTCGCACGGGCAGACGGTGTTCCACTGGGTGGAGGACGCGCACGCGCGCGGCACGCTGCAGATCGGGCAGCCCGCGTGGATCGCCGAGAGGACCGGCGTCCCGGTGCTGTCGGACGTGCGCGTCAGGGACATCACGGCGGGCGGGCACGGCGCGCCCCTGGTGTCGGTGCTGGACGGGCTGCTGCTGGGCGGGTGCGAGGGCGGGGCCGCCGCGCTCAACCTGGGCGGCATCGCCAACATGACCGTGGTGCGCGGGGGCGAGGTGTCCGCCTACGACATCGGGCCCGCGAACGCGCTGATCGACGCCGTGGTGAGGAGCCGCGGGCTGAACGAGCGGGGGTTCGACGAGGACGGCGCGATCGCGGCGTCGGGACGCGTTGACGAGCGGCTGCTCGAGGTGCTGCTCGACGAGCCGTACTACCGGCTGCCCGCGCCGAAGAGCACCGGCAAGGAGCTGTTCCACCTCGGCTACGTGGAGGCGGCCCTGGCGAAGGCGGGCTCGCAGGTGGATGACGCGGACCTGGTGGCGACGCTGACCGAGCTGACCGTCCGCACGGTCGCCGGCGACGTGCGGACCGCCGGGGTGGGCGTGCTGGTCGTCTCGGGGGGCGGGTGCCGCAATCCGGTCGTCATGCGCGGGCTGCGGGCGGCGCTGCCCGGCGTGGAGGTGGCGCCCTCCGACGCGTACGGCGCGCCCGCCGACGACAAGGAGGCGATCGCGTTCGCCCTGATCGGCTGGCTGACCGCGCACGGCCTCCCGGGCACCGTGCCGGGAGGGACCGGCGCGGGCGCGCCGCGCATCCTGGGCACGCTCACCCCGGGCGCCGGCCCGCTCGTCCTGCCCGCCCCGCTCGCCGAGCCGCCGCGCTCGCTGGTGCTGACCCGATGAGGCCGCAGGCGGAGACCCGGGCAGAGGCGCCCGCGGGCTTGATCATGGCCGTCCGCACGCCCTCGTTCGAGCTGACCGAGTGCACCGGGCACCGGACGGTGCGCTGGGAGGGCGGCGAGCGCGTGGGCGAGGCGCCCATGACGCTGGACACCTACCACGACCTCGCCTCGGTCACGAAGGTCGTGGCGACCACGACGGCGCTCATCCGCCTGGTGTCGGACCGGCTCGTGGACCTGGACGCGCCGCTGAGCGCGTACCTGCCGTACTCCTACGAGGCGATCACCGTGCGGGACCTGCTGCTGCACCGGGGCGGGTTGTGGGAGTGGTGGCCGCTCTACATCCAGCCGCGGCTGCCGCCGCCGCGCTACCGGCCGGGCCGCGCACGCCGCTACTCCGACCTCGGTTTCGTGCTGCTCGGCCAGATCGTCGCGGCCGCGACCGGGCTGAGGCTGGACCGGGCGGTGGCCGAGCTGGTCACCCGGCCGCTCGGCCTCACCCGTACCACATATGCCCGCCCCACCGGCGCCGAGGTCGCCATGAGCGCCCTGGACGACCGGATCGAGATGACCATGCTCGACACCGGACGGCCGTACCCGGTGCCGTACCGCAGCACCGACTTCGCCGGATGGCGGCGCGGGCCCGTGCAGGGGCAGGTGGCCGACGGCAACGCCCACCACGCCTTCGACGGGGTGTCCGGGCACGCGGGCCTGTTCTCGACGGTGCCGGACCTGCTCAAATACTGCCGGGCGATGTCCCGGTACGAGGAGTACGACCGGCTGTGGCGGCCCGAGGTCGCCCGCGAGTTCTTCGCCGCCGGGCCGGACCCAGGGCAGGCGCTGGGCTTCCGCCGCTACGCCCTCGACCTGGACGGTGAGAAGGTCACCGTGCTCGGCCACCCCGGCTTCGTGGGCTGCGCGATCGGCTTCGTGCCCGGCCGCGACGTCGCCCTGACCCTGGCGAGCAACCGCCTCCTGGTCGGCGACGAGAGCGCCCCGACCCCGGCAGACGACCTCTGGCAGGACGTGCTGGAGGCCACCACGCGACGGTCGAGGGCCGCATGAACGCCGCTTGACCTGTCGGTCCACGATGGAGGATGTGAAGATCCTCCTGGCTCAGCCCCCGCACTGGTCCCCCGACGGCCACGCCAACTTCGACGCCATCGAGCGGCTCGTCACCGGCCGGACCGGCGACGTGATCCTCCTGCCCGAGCTGGCCGGCGCAAGCCTGCCGCGCTCCGACTACCTCCGCCGGGTGCGCGACCTGGCCACGGGCGCCGGGATGGCGGTCGTCGGCGGGTCGCACTACGACGGCCCCGTCAATGGTGCTGCCGACGGTGCTGTCATTGGTGCCGTCAACAGGGGCGCGGTGTTCGACGCGGGCGGCACGCTGCTGACCGAGTACGCCAAGGCCCACCCCTACGGCCTGGAGCTGCGCTCCGGCATCGTCCCAGGACTGCCGGGCGAGGGCTTCGAACTGCACGGCCGCCGCCTGCACGTGCTGCTCTGCGCGGACCTGTGGTATTCCGCGAGCCTGGCGGGGCGCGACGGCCTGGACGCGGTGCTCGTGCCCGCCTTCTCCGTGACGCGCTGGGACGGCCCCGCCCCGGCGCGCGAGCTGTGGCAGCACATGACCGTGGCCCGGGCGTACGAGTTCATGACGTACGTGGCCGTGAGCGACTGGCACCACGACACCACCTACCACGGCCACCCGTGCGCGGGCGTCACGGGCCTGGCCAACCCCTGCCCGGAGACACGCGCGGGCTTCTTCACCGCCACCGACGACCCCGTCTCCGTCCACGATCTGGACTTCGACCGGCTGGACGCCTTCCGCCGGGACCGCGCCGACCGCGGCTTCCGGTGAGGGAGTGCCGTCGCCTGGAGGAGGAGCGACGGGGGAAGGCGGCGGCATGGGGCGACCGAGCCCGCCTCGTGGAGCGAGGCCATGAGCAGGGTAGGGAGCGCCCTACCTTCCATAGGGCCGCGAGCAGGATCGATCGGCGAGTGGCCGGCTCGTAGCGTTTCCGGCATGAGAACCCTCCAGCGCCTCCTCACCGACACCCGCTACGTCCTGCTCGGCCTGCCGATGGCCGTCATGTCCTTCTCCATCGTCGTCGTCGGCGTCTCCGCCGGCCTGGGCGCCGCCGTCGCGTTCGTCGGCCTGCCGGTCCTGGCGGCGACCGCCGCTCTGACCAGGAATCTCGCCGACGTCGAACGCGTCGCGCTGCCCGGCGTGCTCGGTCACCCCGTCGCCCGCCCCCGCTACGCGCCCGCCCCGGCCGGCGCCGGCTGGTTCCGCCGCCTGATGAATCCGATCCTCAACGGCCAGGCCTGGCTGGACCTGCTGCACGGGATCGTCGCGTTCCCGTTCGCCCTGCTCTCCTTCGTGCTCACCACGGTGTGGTGGGCGGGCGCCGTCGCCGGCCTGACCTTCCCCCTCTACGGGTGGATCATCGCCCGCATCCCCGGCGTCGAGCTGGGCTGGCCCGAGTGGCTCGGCCTCCCCGACAACGACCTGGCCTTCGTCGTCGTCAACACCGCCGCAGGCCTGGCGTTCGCCCTGACCCTGGTCCCGGTCGTCCGCCTGGCGGCCCTGCTCAAGGCCGGCGTCGCCCAGGCCATGCTCACCCGGGCCGCCGACCCCGAGCCCGCCCCGTCGATCTACGCCGAGACCGCCTGGCTGGTGAACAGGTAGCCCGCGGTCAGCGCACGGCGTAGGCGCGGATCACCTCCTGCGACAGCGTGTCGCCGTCGACGTCGGAGGCCCTGAGCCGCAGGGAGACGAAGCCGGACCTCGCCCGGTCGAGGGTCGTCTCGTAGGCCCGCTCGCCCCTCTCACGGAGGCGGGCGGGCTTCCACGTGGCGCCGTCGTCGTACGACACCTCCAGGGAGACGTCCCGGACGGCGCGCTGCTCGGCGCCTTCCTGGTGGTACAGCCTCAGGCCCAGGGTGCGGGACCCGGCCCGGTTCCTCAGGTCCACCTTCGCGTCGAACGCGGCCAGCAGCAGCGGGATCACCGTGGCGGACTCGGTGCGCTCGGAGGAGAACGTCCAGACGGCCCGGGTGCGGGTGGACATCCTGGCCCATTCGGCCTCGTTGGCGACGTCGTACTCGATCCGGTACTCCGACCGCTCCGGAGGCAGCGTCCCCGTCCCCGAGGGCAGGTGGTTCGTCTGCCACAGCAGCGTGTCGCCCCGGTAGAGCCGGAAGGCGGTCTTCAGCCCGCGCTCGAAGGGGCTGGTGTAGGCCTCGCCGTAGTTGCCGCCGGCGTCCACGAAGCCCTGCATCGAGATCCGCAGCCGGTCGCCCTCCCTGCGCAGCGGGTTGCGCGGGTTGACGCCGGGCAGCAGCGGCTGCTCGAACATCGTGCGGCCGACCCGCTCCCCCGCCCGGTAGGCCCTGAACTCGGGCGAGGACAGCGAGAGGCGGGGCGTGTCCGGGTGCGGCCACATGTTGTTGTAGGCCCGCTCGGGGCTGATGGCCGAGGTGTTCCACCGCACCTCCGGGTCGGGGGTGACGTAGTCCACGCGGGTGCGCGGCACGGCGGCCATGGGGTGGTTCGTGGAGATCGAGACGGTGTCCCACGGCTCGAAGGCGAAGCGGGCCTCGTTCACGGTGACGTCGCCCGCGAGCTGGCTGTGGTAGCCGGTCTCGATCCTGGCCAGCGACCGGGAGCGGATCACGTACCTGAGCGAGTCGCGTACCCGGCCCCGCTCGCGCAGGTAGAGGTCGTACACGTACGGGCTGGCGGCCTCGCCCTCGGCCAGGACCGGCACCGGCAGGCGGCGCAGCCGCTCCACCAGCTTCAGCCCCTCCTCGTGGGTGAGCCGCACGGTCGGGACGGCGAGCTTGACCCGGTTGCCGCCGGTGGTGACGTCGGCGCCGGGCCGGTCGCTGTAGACGGCCACCATCGCGGCTCCGGCGGCCGCGGCCGCGTTCGACTGGGCGGAGACCGGCACGCCGTCGGTGCGGCGGATGACGGCCAGCTTGCCGCGCAGGTCGCGGGCCTTGATCTCCTCGGCGCCGCCCCGGCCGGCGTCCACGGCCATGAGCAGCCGGGTGCCGTCCAGGCGAGGGTACTCGCCGGAGAAGTCGCTGAACTGGACGGGGTCGACGTACTGGGGGTCCAGCGCCAGGCCCGGGATGCGGAGGGCGATCTCGGGGGCCTTCAGCCGCCAGCGGGTGGCGACGACGAACGCGCCCTTGGTGACCTTCCTGGTGGGCTGGACGAACAGCCGCTCCTCGATCTGCGCGCCGGGCGAGATCGTGGTGCCGCCGCGGAGTGCGGCGCCCTGCCCGCCCGAGCGGTACCACATGAGCGCGGCCGCGGCGCCGGTGTTCCGCTTGGTCCTGTGGTCGGGGGTCTCGATCTCGACCTCGACGGCCTTGCGGGCGTCCAGCACGACCTCGGTGTTCTCGGTGATCTCCATTTCGGGGTCGCCGAGGAGGCTCTCGTTGAGCGGCTTGCCTGCGGCGGTGCTGTCCTGGGTGGCGGGCATGGTGAAGACGTGGCCGAGCACGGAGTAGATGCCGGGCTTGACGAGCAGGCAGGTGCCGGAGCCGTACTTCTGCTCGGTGCACGGCCGGGACGGGTCGCCGGGGAGCACGCGGCCGACGAGGGTGCCCTCGTCGAGGTTGAGCACGGTGAAGCCGCCGCGGGCGGTGCGGCCGTCCCTGGCGATGCCGCGGACCCGCAGCTCGACGCGCTTCTCCTCGACGGTGCCGGTCAGCAGGGTCCGCACGGGGGCGCCGCCCGCGACGGCGGCCGTCAGCTCCTGGCGCAGCCGGCCCGGCGTGGCGGCCTCGAGCGTGACCTCGGCCTGGGCGGTCCCGGACGCGGGCACGGTGAGCTTGGCGGGCTCGACGGTGAACGCGCCGCCGGCCGTCAGGTCGAGCTGGGCAGGGGCCTGGCCGTGGTTGCGGTACGTCACGGTGACGCTCTTGCGCTCACCCGGCTGGATCCGGCCGAAGTGGGCCGAGCCGAGCGAGGCCGTGACCGAGCCCTTGAGCGCGGCGGCCACGTTCACGCGGCCCGCGCCCTGCGCGTCGACCGGGATGTCCCGGCCCGGCTCGGCGGTGGCCATGAGCAGGGCTTTCAGCTCGCCACCGGTCAGGCCGGGGCGGGCCTGGCGCAGCAGCGCGGCCGCGCCGGCGACGTGCGGGGTGGCCATGGAGGTGCCGGACATCGCGACGTGGCCGCCGCCTGTCCGCGCGGCGGTGATCTCCACGCCGGGCGCGGTGACGTCGGGCTTGACGCTCTCGTCGGCGGCGATCGGGCCGCGGCTGGAGAACCCCGCCAGCCGCTCGTCCCTGTCGACGGCGCCGACGGTCAGCGCCTCGGGGGCGTCGCCGGGGGTGCCCACGCACCGGTCGCAACCGTCGTTGCCGGCCGCCACGACGAACAGCGTGCCGTACTGCTCGGTCAGCCGCGACACCGCGTCGGTGAGCGGGCCGCCCGTCCCGGAGGCGCTGAGGCTCAGGTTGACGACGTCGGCGTGCTTGTCGCCGGCCGCCCATTCCATGGCGTCGATGATCCAGGACGCCTGGCCGTGACCGTCGGCGGCCAGCACGCGGCCGTCGAGCAGCTTCGCCCCCGGGGCGACGCCCTTGGCGCCCGCCACGGTGCTCGCGACGTGGGTGCCGTGGCCGTGGGGGTCGCCCGGGGCGGGCTCGGCGACGAAGTCGCGCCGGTCGGCGACCCGGCCGGCGAGGTCGGGGTGTGCGGCGTCCACGCCGGTGTCGAGCACGGCCACGGTCGTGCCCGTGCCGTCGTACCCGGCGGCCCATGCCTCGGGAGCGCCTATCCGCGGCACGCTGTGCTCCAGCACCGGCTTGATCCTGCGGTCGAGCCAGATCTTCGACACGCCCGCCAGCGGCCCGGCGGCGCGGGCCCGCGGGGAGGCCAGCTTCGCCAGCTCGGCGCCGAGCTGGGGAGCGTCCGCCGCGGCCACGGTCACGCCGGCGCCGCCGATGCTCTCGAGCGTGCGGACCTTCCGCACGGCCGGGATGGCGGCCTTGGCCGTGGCGCCCGCGTAGGTGAGGATCAGCGGGATGGTGGCGCCGTAGCCCTGCTCGGCCAGCTCCGTCACGTTGAACAGGGCGGTGTCGAGCCGCTCGGGCACCAGGGCGGCCACGTCGCCGGGGATGACGGTCACCTCGCCCTCCGCCTCCAGCACCTGGAACGTCGGCACGGATCCGCCGGCCCGCGGCGCCGGCGTGACCGTCACGGCGCTGTGCTCGCCGTCCACGGCCCGTACCCGCACCCGGTCACCGGTGATCAGCGTGATCTCGTCACCGGCCGCGGCGCCCGTGAGCGTCACGGGCGGCCAGAGACCGGCCGCCGCCGACGCGTACGCGCCCGGGACCGCGAGCAGCGCGGCGGCCATGGCCAGGGCGCCGGCCATCGCCGCCGCCCGCCGCCCTAATCCACGCGGCATGGGAGGACCTCCCGAGAATCGGCAAGCACGAATACCGAATTCCTAGTCATCCGGATCTGCCGTGTCCATGAGGTCGGTGTGGCCAGATCCCGACTTGTCGTGAACCCGCCACGGCCGCTTGGCCGGTCGGGGCAGGCGGTCTAGAGTTGCCGGTCTGCGTCTCCCGGAAAGGAGATCATGGACACCGGACGACTCACCGTGCCCGGCGCGGAGCTCTACTACGAGGTCCGCGGCTCAGGGCCGGTCCTGCTGACGATCCTCGGCGGCGGGAGCGACGCGGGGATGGCCGGGCCGCTGGCCGAGGCGCTCCCCGGTCGCCACACGGTCGTCACCTACGACCGGCGCGGCTTCACCCGCAGCCCGCTGGCCGGGCCGCCGTCCGAGCAGCGCGTCGAGGAGCACGCCGGCGACGCGCTGCGCCTGCTCGACGCGCTCGGCGCCGAGCAGGCGGACGTGTTCGCCACCCACTCGGGCGCCCTGATCGCCCTGGACCTGCTGGCCCGCCACCCCGGCCGGGTCCGGCGCCTGGTGGCGCACGAGCCGCCCGCGTTCGAGCTGCTCCCCGACGCGGCCCGGTGGCGGGCGCTGGTGGAGGAGACGGTGGAGATCTGCGAGCGCGCGGGCCTCGGCCCGGCGGCGCGGAGGCTCGGCGAGGAAACCGGCGTGATGCCGCCGGCGGGGCCGACCCCCGGCCTGCCCGCCTGGTTGCGCGACATGCTGACCAGGATGACCGCCAATCTGGAGACGAGCTTCCGCTACGAACAGCGTTCGTTCTGCCGCTACGTACCGGCAGTCCCGCCCTCCGCCCCGCTCGTGCTGGCGTGCGGCGTGGAGACCCAGGGGCTGATGCGCGCCTGCACGCAAGCCGTGGCGGGCCGTCTGGGGGTCGGGGTCGTGGAGCTGCCCGGCGACTACGTGGGCTACCTGCGTCTTCCGGCCGAGTTCGGCACGGCGCTGCACGCCCTGCTCAGCCGCCGAGAAGGGTAGTCCTCAGCCGGGGCGCGTACGTGGCGTGGAAGACCAGCGAGGCCGCGCCGATCGCGGCGGCGTCGGCCGCGATCGGCGAGGTCTCCACCCGCACCGCGTGCAGCCGCCGGGCCAGCGCCCGGTCCGTCACGGCCTGCGCGATCACCTCCCGGTAGATCTCCCCCACCTCTCTGAGCGCGGGCCCGCCGAGCACCAGCAGGTCGATGTCCAGCATGTTCACCACGCTCACGGCGGCGTCGGCGAGCCGCCGCGCCACCCGTTCGATCACCTCGCGCGCGGCGGGCTCGCCCCGGGCGGCCGCCGCGCACGCCGCGGCATGCGGGACGCCCAGCGCCGCCTCGATGGCGCTCGGGCAGCAGAGCGCCTCCACGCATCCGCGGTTGCCGCAGTAGCACTCGGGCCCGTCCGGCTCGACGGTGATGTGCCCGAACTCGGCCGCGTTCATCGACCGCCCCCGGTAGACCTGGTTGTCCAGGAAGATCCCGCCCCCGATCCCGGTCCCGAGATACAGGTAGGCGAAGCTGGGCGTGGTCCGCGCGGTCCCGGCCCACCGCTCACCGATCGCCGCGGCGGTGGCGTCGTTGTCCACGGTCACGGGGAACCGCGTGTGCTCGCACAGCAGCCGCTTGATCGGCACCTGGTCCCAGGCGGGCAGCCGCGGCGGTGACACCATCACCCCGTCCCCGTCCAGCGGGCCGGGGCAGGCCAGACCCACTCCGAGGACCTTCCCGTCCGGCACGCCCGCCTCGCGCAGGATCCGCCGCGCCGCCCTGGCCATCTGCCGGATGACCGCCTCGGGGCTCAGCGCGGTCCGTACCGCGAGGTGCGAGCGCGCGACCGGCCGCCCCGCGAGGTCGGCCAGCACGCAGGAGATCTCCTGGGGGTCGAAGTGCACGCCGACCGCGTACCCGGCGCCGGGGTCCACGCGCAGGATCGTCCTGGGCTTGCCGCCGCTCGACGGCACGGACCCGTCCTCGACGACGAGGCCCTCTTCCAGCAGCCTGCGCACGATCACGGAGACGGTCTGCGCGGTGAGCCTGGTGCGGGCGGCGATCTGCACCCGGCTGATGCCGTCGGAGGCCTGGATCGTCTCCAGCACCACGGCCCGGTTGTAGCTGCCGATCTTGGGCAGGTTCGCGCCGAGCTGCATGTCAATATGTCAACACAAAGTATTGACTAAGTAAATCAAAAAGATTTACCTTCCAGTCAACTCAAGGTAACAAGGGGAGGCCGTGATGAAACGGACGCTGGCCGGTTCCCTCCTGCTGCTGACAGCCCTCGCCGGCTGCGGCTCCGACCCCGCGCAGGACGCATCCGGCAGCAAGGAACTCGAGGTCCTCTACAGGGTGGAGCCGACGTGGCCGCATCTGGAGAAGATGCTCACCGGCGCGAAGAAGCAGTACGAAGCCGCCCACCCCGGCGTCAAGGTCAAGCTGACCGCCGTCCAGGGCAACAACGAGGCGTACTACACGAAACTGGCGCTGCTCAACCGCTCCCCCGACTCGGCGCCCGATCTCTACTACCACGACACGTTCCAGGTCAACGCGGACGTCGCGGCCGGCAAGCTGGCCCCGCTCGACGACTACCTGGCCAAGTGGCCCGACTGGAACACCCAGTTCCCCGACTCCGTCAAACAGGCCGCCAAGGGCACGGACGGCAAGATCTACGGCGTCCCGGTCAGCACGGACACGCGCGGCCTGTGGTATCAGAAGGACGTCTTCGCCAAGGCCGGACTTCCCGTCCCGTGGGAGCCGAAGACCTGGAACGACGTGCTGACGGCGGCCCGTACGATCAAGCAGAAGGTCCCCGGTGTCATCCCGTTCACCATGTACTCCACGAAGATCCACGGCGAGGCGTCGACCATGCAGGGCTTCGAGATGCTCCTGTACGGCACCCCCGGCGGCACCCTCTACGACGAGACGCAGAAGAAGTGGGTGGCCGGCGGCAAGAACTTCACCGACGCCCTGACCTTCATCAACACGATCTACCGCGAGGAGCTCGGGCCCAAGCAGGCCGACGCGCACAACGCCAAGCTCGGCGACAAGATCACCCTGGAGTGGTTCCCCCAGGCCGAGCTCGGCATCTCCCTCGACGGCGCCTGGGCGTCCTCCGCCTGGAAGGCGACCGGCACCAAGCCGTGGCCTCAGTGGACCGAGAAGATCGGCTGGACGCCCATGCCGACCCAGAACGGCGAGCCGCCGGGCGCGGTCAGCATGTCGGGCGGCTGGGTGATGGCGATGAGCGCCTACACCCAGAACAAGCAGGAGGCGTTCGACTTCATCACCGTGGCCACCAACAAGGAGAACTCGATGGTGTACTCGGTCGGCACCGGCGACCTGACCGCCCGCAAGGACGTGGCCGCCGACCCGAAGTACACCGAGGGCAACCCGAGCATCAAGTTCTGGACCGACCTGGCCTCGGTCACCCACTACCGGCCCGCCTTCGAGGAGTACCCGAAGGTCTCCACCGAGATCCAGGAGGCCATGGAGGCGGTCACGACGGGCGCGCAGACCCCTGAGGAGGCGACGGCGGCCTACGTCAAGGCGCTGCCGGCGGCCGTGGGAGGCCCCGACAAGGTCCTGGCCCGATGACGGTCGCCACGGCGCCGCAGTCCCCGCCCGTGACGAGCCCGCCCGCGCGCGGCCCGGCACGGCGCGGGGCACTGCGCTGGATCCTCCCGCTCGGCCCCGCCCTGGTGCTGCTGGCGTTGTTCCTGGCCGGGCCGATCCTGTGGAGCGTCTACATCGCCTTCACCAACGAGACGCTCACCGGCTCCGCCTCGGTGAACTCGCAGTTCGTCGGGTTCGCCAACTTCGTCAAGCTCTTCGGCGACCCGAGCTTCCTCAACTCCTTCTTCCTGACGTTCGTCTTCGTCATCGGCTCGGCCGTCATCGGCCAGAACACCCTGGGCCTGATCATCGCCCTGCTCCAGCGCGGCCGCGGCCGGGTGACGCGCAGCGTGGTCAACGGCGTCGTGATCGCCGCCTGGGTGGTGCCGGAGGTCGTGGCCGCGGCCTGCTGGTTCTCGTTCCTGGCCGAGGACGGCACGCTCAACACGGTCCTCCGCATCGAGCAGGAGTGGCTCTACACGGCGCCGATGGTCGCGGTCATCCTGGCCAACATCTGGCGCGGCACGGCGTTCTCGATGCTGGTGTACTCGGCCGCGCTCTCGGAGGTCCCCGCCGACCTGGTGGAGGCCGCCGCCGTGGACGGCGCCGGGCCGGGACGCCGCCTCCTCCACATCACGCTCCCCCTGATCCGCAGATCGATCATGGCCAACCTCATGCTGATCACCCTGCAGACCCTGGCCAGCTTCGGCCTCATCTACGCCCTCACCGGCGGCGGCCCCGGGACGGCGAGCCAGACGACGCCGCTGTACATGTACGAGCAGGCGTTCCGCTACTTCGAGATCGGCTACGGCTCCGCGATCGCCCTGGTCCTGCTGGTGATCGGCGCGTTGTTCTCGCTGGTCTACCTGCGTCTGATCAAGGTGGAGGAGGGCGCATGACGCGGCTGGCCGCGAGGGGCGCGGCGGGGCTGGCCCTCCTGCTCATCACCCTGGCCTTCCTGGGCCCGTTCCTGTGGGTCCTGATCGCCTCGGTCCAGCCGGAGGCCACGCTGTCCGCGTCACCTGCCCTCGCCTTCTCCCTGGACAACTTCAAAGCCGTGCTGACCTGGGAGACGATCATCCTCCCGCTGATCAACTCGATCGTCATCTCGGGCGCCACGGCGATCCTGACGGTGCTCGTGTCGGGGCTGGCGGCGTACCCGCTGTCGCGCTACCAGCTCCGTTACCGCCGCCATTTCATGCTGACCCTGCTGTTCACGACCGGGCTGCCGGTGACGGCGATCCTGGTGCCGGTCTACGCGATGTTCTTCCGCTTCAACCTGTACGGCTCCGTCCCGGCGATGGTGCTGTTCCTGACCGCGAGCTCGCTGCCGTTCTCGATCTGGATGATGAAGAACTTCATGGACGGCGTACCGGTGAGCCTGGAGGAGGCGGCCTGGGTGGACGGCGCGGGCTGGGTCCGCTCCCTGACGGCCGTGGTGGGGCCGCTGATGGCCCCGGGGATCGCGGTAGTGGCGATCTTCGTGTTCGTCGGCCAGTGGGGCAACTTCTTCGCCCCGTTCGTGCTGCTGGACACCCCGGAGAAACAACCGGCGGCGGTCACCGTCTACACCTTCTTCTCGGAATACGGCCAGGTCGCCTACGGGCAGCTGGCCGCCTTCTCCATCCTCTACACGGCGCCCGCGGTCGTCCTCTACGTCGCCGTCAACAAATACCTCGCCAGCTCCTTCAGCTTCGCGGGCTCGGTGAAGGGCTGACCCCGTCACGGTGCCGCCCTCGCCGGTACCGGCCCTTCGACAGGTCCACCAGCACGAGCGGATTGCCAGGCAGGAGCGAGGCCGAGCCGGTCGACAGGACGATCTCGGTGTCGCCGTCGGGCACGGCGAGCCCGGTACGATGCCATGTGCCGACGATACGGGCCGGCGGTCCTAGGCCGAAGGGCCGACGGCAGGGGCGGCCGGCGGCCCATGTGCGGCGCGGGCCGGTTGCCTAACGTCGGGCATATGAGCGAACGAACTGTCTATGGCGTCGCGCTGCCGGCCTCGCCCCGGCGCTTCGACCGGCTCGTGGAGTCGGCACGGCTGGCCGAGGACCTCGGCGCGGATCTCATCACGATCTCGGACCACCCGTACATTCCCACCGAACTGGAGACCTTCTCCCTGCTGGCGCTGCTGGCGGGCCGGACCGAGCGGGTCCTGCTGGCGCCCAACGTCGCCCCGCTGACGCTCCGCCCGCCTGCCATGCTGGCCAAGGCCGCCGCCACGCTGCAGTTCGTCAGCGGCGGCAGATTCGTGCTCGGGCTGGGCGTGGGTGGCCCGTACGAGATGACGCCCGGCTTCGGCGGCGCCTGGCCCCGCCTCGGCGAGGCGATCAGCGCCCTCGACGAGGCCATCCCGCTGATCAGGCGGCTGTGGGGCCCGGAGCCCGTCGACCACGACGGCACGTACTTCCGGCTCCACGAGGCGAGCGCCGGCCCCCCGCCCGAGCCGCGGGTGCCGATCTGGGTGGGCTCGTTCAAGCCCAGGATGCTCGCCGTGACCGGCCGCCACGCCGACGGCTGGCTGCCCACGAACGCCTACCTCGACCTGGCCGAGGTCCCCGGGATGCACCGGCACATCGACGAGGCCGCGGCGGCGGCCGGCCGCGATCCCGGCCGGATCCGGCGGGTGTTCAACGTGATGGGGACGATCTCCGACCGGGTGCCGGAGCGGAACGACCGCCTGTTGAACGGCTCGGCGAAGCACTGGGTGAACGCGTTGCTGGACTACCGCGACCGGCTCGGGTTCGACTCCTTCGTGTTCTGGCCGGTGCAGGGGGACGTCCGCGAGCAGATCCGGCTGTTCTTCGACCACGTCCGCCCGCACCTGGACACGAAGTCCTGACTTACCAGAGATAGTTGAAAGGCGTACGGTTGACGCATGGCTGCGACCCCAGACACGGTGCACTGGCGGGGCGTGCACCATCTCGCCCTGGTGACCGCGGACATGGACGCCACCGTGCGGTTCTGGCACGGCGTGCTCGACGCCCGCCTGGTCACCACCCTCGCCCTCCCCGCGTTCAAGCACTACTTCTTCGAGGTGGCGCCGGGCAACACCGTCGCCTTCTTCGAGTACACCGACCAGCAGCTCGACAGCTTCGCCAAGCCGGCGGGCGTGCCGTACGCCAAGGCGGCGCAGTTCGACCACCTGGCGCTGCACCTGCCGGACGAGGACGCGCTCATCAGGCTCCGCGACCGGCTCAAGGCCCATGGCTGCGAGGTCACCGACGTGGTCGACCACGGGTTCCTGCGCTCGATCTACTTCAGCGACCCGAACGGCATCGCCCTCGAGGCCTCCTACTGGACCGTCGATCCGACGGGCCGGCCGGTCGACTACTCCGACGAGCGGCTGTTCGCCGACCCCGACCCGGTGCCCGCCGTGCGCGAGCTGCGCGACGACGGCCGGCTGCACCACACGGTGGCCACCCGTCTGGTGGACGGCGTCATCGAGGACCTCCGGCGCGAAGGGATCACGCTGGAGCAGTGACCGTCCCCGGATCGCCCGCCGCCGTCCCGGCCACGATCCCCCAGGTGCTCGCCGCCGCCGCGGACCGCGGCGGCGACCGGGGCTGGCTGCACCGCGACGCGTGAGCTCGGCCTGGTTGCCCCGCGTGACTGGACGGCCGCGCGGCCGCCGCCGTACAAGGTGCCGCGTTTCCGGCAGCAACTGGACGCCCCTGCCCAGGACGCCCACCGCCCACGTGGCCAAACACCTGCTCCCGTCCGGGCCCGGTGGGCTTGACCTGGCCTGACGCCGTGGTGACGGTGAGTGAGCGAGCAAGTGAACCCTGGAAGACGGCAAACGTTTACGGCCGCTCCATCCAAGATCACCCGAACGGTCGCCGATGATCTTTACGTTTACGGCGTTTGTGCAATGCCCCCCACCGCACGTGGAAGGACATCCATGCGCATTTCCGCTCGGGCATTCGTCGTCGCCTTAGCGACCGCCCTGGCACTCAGCAGCGTGAACGTGGCCGGCACCCCGGCCTTCGCGCAGGAGGACCCCGCCCTCGCAGCACTCACCCAGGTGGTCCCCGACATCGTCGAAGAGGCCAAGAACGTCCCGCCGACCGAGATCCCCGACGGTGACGTCCAGCGGCCGTTCGCCATCGCGACGGACCCCGACCGCACGCTGGTCGCGACCGTCAGCGAGACCGACATCGGCATCGGCATGCCGGACGCCGCCGGCAACGGCAACCAGCCGCTGCCCGGCCTGGTCACCTACGCCGCCAAGCAGCCCAGCGTCGCCTACGCACACCAGCGCACCGGCCAGATCGCCCGGGCGCTGACCGTCATCAAGGACGCCTCGGCGCCGACGGAGTACCGCTTCCCGATCACCGCCCCCGAAGGCTCCATGCTGGAGGTCGAGGAGGACGACGGCACCGTCCTGATCTACAACAACGACTTCTATCTCGCCGAGATCGACCTGCCCTGGGCCAAGGACGCCAACGGCAACCCGGTGCCGACCTCGTACCGGGTCGAGGGCATGACGCTCATCCAGACGGTGGACCACGCGGGCGCCGCCTACCCCGTGGTCGCCGACCCCGCGCTCAAGCTGCAGTGCGAGTGGTGGAAGGCCATGTGCCGGCTCATCTTCTCGAAGAAGCTCACCAAGAAGATCTACAACGCCTGGTTCGTCGCCGGCGTCGCCGGCGCCATCGAGGCGATGAAGGGCGCCTGCGACAAGCTCAAGGGCAAGGCCAAGCTGATCTGCAAGATCGCCTACACGGCGGGCGGCGCCTCGGCCATCTACAAGGTCCGGGAAGCCGCCAGGAAGAACCAGTGTTTCGCGGTCCGGTTCCAGGCTCCGGGCATCACCTGGTACGAGGTCCGCAAGAAGAGCTGCCAGAGCAAGTAACCCCGCTTCATCCTGACGCCCCCGCCGGTCGCGGCGGGGGCGTCGCCCTACGCGCACACCTCCCGGAGCCCTCATGCCTGCCCTCACGCCACGGGTCCTCGCCGGTGGCCTCGCCCTCCTGCTTCTCCCTCTGGCCTCTCCCCCGTCGCCCGCGGCCGCCGAACCACCCGCCGCGTCGCCGCCACCGGCCGCCAGCGCCACGAACCCCGCGGACGACCCGAGCGACCCCGCCCGTCTCACGGCCGAGCCGAGCGCGCCCGACGAGGCCTCCGCCCGGCTGTCCGCCCGGCTGACCGGCAAGCGGGTCGAGATCGCCGACGCCCGCACCGAGACCACCACGACCTACGCCAACCCGGACGGAACGCTCACGGTCGACTCGTTCGCGGGCCCCGTCAGGTTCCGCCGCGACGGCGCGTGGGCCCCGGTGGACATCACGCTCACCAGGGCGCCGTCGGGTGAGATCGTCACCCGGGGCCACGGCCGGGCGCTCAGGTTCGGCGGCGGCCGCTCAGGGCTGTCCCGGCAGGCGGCCGGCCCGACCGACCTGATCACGATCGGGGAGGGCGCCGCCAAGGTGACCATGCAGTGGAAGGGCGCGCTGCCCACGCCGCGCCTGTCCGGCGAGACGGCCACGTACCCGGATGTCATGCCGGGCGCCGACCTGGTCGTCACCGCCACCAGGACGGGCGCCGAGCAGTTCCTGCTGCTCAAGTCCCGCCCGGCTACACCGCTGACGTACACGCTGGGGCTGAAGGCGCCGGGCCTCCGGCCGCGCCAGGCCGCCGACGGCGGCGTGGAGCTGGTGGACGCCAAGGGCAAGGCCGTCGTCACCATCCCTGCGCCGGTCATGTGGGACGCCACCAAGCACCCGATCTCCGGCGAGCACCTGCGCCGCGTCCCCGTGGAGATGAAGGTCTCCGGCAACGACCTCGTCCTCACCCCGGACCCGGCTTTCCTCAACGACCCGGCCACGACGTACCCCGTCACCGTGGACCCGTCGCTCAACCTGGGCCAGGTCTTCGACACGTTCGTGCAGGAGGGCTACGGCACCGACCAGTCGGGCGCGGAGGAGCTCAAGATCGGCAACAACGGCAGCGGCCAGGTCGCCCGGTCGTTCATCACGTGGAAGACCCCCGGCATCGCGGGCAAGAAGATCATCTCGGCCACGCTGAAGCTCTGGAACTACCACTCCTGGTCCTGCGACGCCCGATCGTGGGAGGTCTGGTCGGCCGACCGCGCCTCGAAGTCGTCGCGCTGGCCGGGCCCGCACATGGCCGCCGAGTACGCCTCCTCCAGCCAGACGAAGGGCCACGGGAGCGGCTGCGCCGACGGCTGGGTCACCGCCAACGTCACCTCGCTGGTGCAGCACTACGCCACCCAGGGCTGGAAGGAGTCCGGCATGGGCCTGCGGGCCTCCAACGAGTCGGACAAGTACGCCTGGAAGAGGTTCCACTCGGGCAACGCCCCATCGCACGTCCCGGTGATCTCGGTGACGTACAACTCCTACCCGAGCACCCCGGTCTCGACCTGGGTCTCACCGTTCACCGAGTACGACGGCACCCTCCGGACCAACACGCTCACCCCGCAGCTGCGCACCCACGTGCGCGACCCCGACGGCGGCAACGTGCGCGGCAAGTTCGACCTGTACGCGGGCGAGACGATGCTGATCGACGACCTCTACGGCGCATACGTGGCCAGCAACGGCTTCTCCGGCGCGAACGTGCCCGCCGGCAAGCTCGCGAACGGCAAGACGTACTGGTTCCGGTCGTGGGCCAACGACGGCTCCCTGACCTCGAAGCAATGGCAGACGAAGGAGTTCTCCGTCGACACCGCCAAGCCGCCCGCGCCCAAGGTGACCTCGGCGGACTACCCCAACGACGGCGGCTGGCACGGCGACGCCGGCAAGGCCGGCACGTTCACCCTCACCCCCGCGAACGCCGACACCGGCTGGATCGCCTACAAGCTCGACGCCGGCGCCATCACGAAGGTGCTCACCACCGGCGCGGCCGTCACCGCCAAGCTGACCCCGGCCACGACCGGCGCCCACACGCTCAGCGTGTACACCGTCGACAAGGCCGGCAACGCCTCCCCGACCACCGCCTACACCTTCAACGTCGGGTCCGGCGCGGCCGTGGCCTCGCTCACCGCCCCCGCGGACGGCCTGCGCAGCACCGGCAAGGTGCCGCTCTCCGTGACGGGCACGGCCTTCACCCAGGCCAGGTTCCAGTACCGGCGCTCGGCGTCGGACGCCTGGGCGGACCTGCCGGTCGCGAACGTCACGGGCGCGGACGGCAAGCCGCTGACCGCCTGGCCCGTGGCGGCGGCCAACGGGGCGTCCGGCCTGGTGTGGGACGCCGGCACGCACCTCGGCGACGCCGCGGTCCAGGTGCGCGCGCTCGTCTCGGGCTCGTCCGGGGCCTCGGCGGAGTCCCGGCCGGCCGAGGTCGTCGTGGACCGCCGCGCCACCCGGGCCGCCACCAGTGAGGTCGGCCCCGGCACGCTGAACCTGCTCACCGGCGACTACCGCCTGCGGGCCACGGCGGGCGGGGCCTACGACCTGACGCTCACCCGCACGGCCTCCTCGCGCGACCCCGGCGGCGCGTGGTCGCCCGCGCTGGCCCTGCTCAAGGAGACCTCGCCCAACTCGGTCGAGCTGACCCGCGCCGACGGCACGCCGGTGCAGTTCACCAGGGCCGGGGACGGCTGGAAGCCGGAGCCGGGTGCCGAGGACCTGACCCTCACCGGCACGTACACGCTGACCGACGCCCGCGGCGAGGTCACCTCCTTCACCAAGCAGGGCGACGTGTACGTCCCCGCCGGCCACGTCTACGAGTCCGGCCGCCTCAAGTCGATCACCCGGTCGGGCCACACGCTCGACCTCGGCTACGACGCCACCGGACGCCTGGCCACCGTCTCGCTCAAGGGAGCGGTGATCGCCCAGTACGGCTACGACGCGGCGGGCCGGCTCGCCGAAGCGTGGGACCCGCGGATCAGCCCGCCGCTGAAGACGCTCTACGGCTACGACTCCGCAGGCCGCGTCACCACGCTCACCCCGCCCGGCGAGCTGCCGTGGACCTTCGCCTACGAGGCCGACGGCCGCCTGCGCTCCGTCACCCGCGCCACGCTCAAGCCCGGCACCGCCGACCAGGTCGCCGGCGAGGCGAAGACCACGATCGGCTACGGCGTGCCCCTCACCAGGGCGGGCGGCGGCCCGGCGGACATGACGGCCAAGGACGTGGCCGCCTGGGGCCAGGCCGCGGCGCCCGCGACGGCCACGGCGGTCCACCCGCCTGGCTCCACGACCCGCCCAACCGTCACGTACCTGGACGGATCCGGGCGAGCGATCAACGTGCTGACCCCCGGCGGGCACCTGTCCGCCGCCGACTACGACCGGTTCGGCCACGCGGTGCGGGTGCTCACCGCCTCGAACAGGGAGTTGTCGCAACGCCCCGAGACCGACTACCGGCTCGTCGAGCTGGCCATCACCGGCTACAGCCCGGAGGAGCGCGCCGAGCTGTTGTCCACCCGCTCCGTCTACGACCCCTCCGGCCGCCGCAAGGTGGAGGAGCTGAGCCCGGTCCACATCGTCAACCTGGAGTCGGACGTGGACGAGCTGCCCGCCGGGTACGCCATCGGCGCCAGGACCCGCACCGTCAGCGCGTACGACGAGGGCCGGCCCGCCTCCGCGACCGCCCGCGACCTGCCGACGACCGTCAAGGCCGGCGCCGTGATCGTCGGCCGCGAGTCCAGGCCCGCCGTGGACGTCAGGACCACCGCCATCGCCTACGACTGGGCCACCGGCCGGCGGCTCAGGACGGTCCGCGACCCCGGCGGCCGGACGGTCTCCGCCGAGACCCCCGCTCCCGTCCTCTACACGGCGACCGGCGGCGCCCCGTGCGGCGGACGCCCCGAGTGGGCGGGCCTGGTGTGCCAGGAAGGCGGCCGCACGTACACCTACGACACCGCCTCCGGCCGGCCGCACACGGTGACCGAGGGCGGCACGGTCACCACGATCAGGCGTGACCAGGCCGGCCGGCCCATCGCCACCAAGTCCGGCGGGGAGGCCGAGATCGGCATCGGCTACAGCCCGGCCACCGGCCGGCCCACCGAGCGGTGGCGCGGCGCGGAGAAGATCGTGACGGCCTACGACCGCCTCGGCAGGGTCATCTCCCACACCGACGCGGACGGCGGCCAGACCCGCACCGAGTACGACGACCTGGACCGCCCGGTCAAGGTCACGGACTCGGCCCCGTCCACCAGGGTCTACGCCTACGACCACGCGGCCGAGCCGCGCGGCCTGCCCACCTCGGTCACCGACTCGGTCGCGGGCACCTTCACCGCCCGCTACGACGCCGAGGGCCGCCAGGTCGCCGCCGACCTGCCTGGCGGGCTGCACACGCAGACCGCCTACGACGAGCGGGGGCAGATCTACGCCCGGATCCACACCCGGGACGGGCTCGAGGGCCCGCTGATGATCGACCAGGTCGGCCGGAACGCCCACGGCCAGGTGCTCCTGCACCTGCGCACCGACACCATGACCGAGCGGCAGCTCGGCTACGACAAGGCGGGCCAGCTCGCCTCGGCGCTGGAGCTGGGCTTCCCGCTGTGCACGCTGCGCCGCTACGACCACGACGGCGCGGGCAACCGGGTCCGGCTGGCGGTGCAGGCATCGGAGGAGGACTGCCCGGTGGCCGACGACTCCGCCGCGAGCATCACGACGTACGCCTACACCGCCGACGGCAGGCTGACCGGTGACGGCTACGGCTACGACGCGGCGGGCCGCACCACCTCGCTGCCGGGCGGGCGCACCGTCGGCTACTTCGCCGACGGCCTGCCGGCCGAGCAGACCTCGGGCGAGCGGCGCCTGCGGTGGACGCGCGACCCGGCGGGCCGGATCCGGTCGGAGACCGACGAGACGGGTGCGGTCACCGTCCACCATTACGGCTCCGACGGCGACCGGCCCTCCTGGACCGCCGGGAACGGCGCGGTCGTCCGTCATGTGGCCGGTGCCGGCGGCGACCTGGCCGCGCTCACGGGCGCGACCGGATCGGTGCGCGTCCAGCTGCTCACCGTCGACGGGCACGTGGGCACCGAGCTGGAACTCGACGGCGGCCTGGCCACCGTGATCGGCTACGACGAGTTCGGCGTGCCCTCCCAGCCACGCCGCTACGGCTGGCTGGGAGGCGCGTTCCACCCGACCACCCTGGACGGGACGGTCCTGGTGTCGGACCGCCTGTACGACCCGTCGCTCGGCCGCCACCTGCAGCGACCGTACTGACCCGGCGCGGCCCCGCCCAGGCCTCCTGGGCGGGGCCGCCCGGCGGCTAGACCCGGAAGAACAGGTTCAGGTAACGGTTCGACTGCCAGGGCACGAACGTCAACTGCACCCATCCTGAGGGAGGGCTTGCCCTCGCGACTTCCGGCTGGCCGCCGGACGACCGTGGCGTGCGGGCGGATCCTCAGGAGGGCGGGGTCTCGCGCGCGGCGAAGTACCCCTCTTGCCCGCCTACGAGGTGGAATCCCATTCGTTCATGCCGTTCATCTCCTACGGCGGACGACAGGCCTCGACGGTTCACCTGTCAATGTCTTCGGCGGGAAGAATCCCCTGGGCGGCAGGAGGGCGTCCAGGGGATTCGCGGAACGCTCAGGCGCACGTGTACCCGGACGGCGTCTGAGTGTTCCCGTTCGGCCGGCTGACCTGGAACCCGAAGCTGGTGCTGGCGTTCGGGGCCAGGTTGCCGTTGTATCCCGCGTTCCTGGCGGTGACGGTCTGCCCGCTCACCGACACCGAGGCGTTCCACGAGCCGGTCAGCTGGTGGCCGGCGGGCAGGGTGAACGTGACGGTCCAGCCGCTGATGGCGGAGGTGCCGGTGTTGGTGACGGTCACCGGCTGCACCACGTACCCGGTGCTCCACTGGTTCTGCACGGTGCCGGTCGCGGTGCACGGGCCGCCGCCCGGCCCCGACTGCGTCGTGAACGCCACCGTCGGCGAGTTGCCGGACAAGTTGCCCGCCCCGTCACGCGCTCGCACGTACACCTGGTACTGGGTGTTGGGGGTCAGGCCGGTGAGCGTGATCGAGTTCGTGGTGCTCTGGCCGAGCAGCGGGTCGGTGGCGCCCTGCTCGCGGTAGACGTTGTATCCGGCCAGCCCGCTGCCGCCCGTGTCGGTGGAGGCGGGCCACGTCACGGAGGCGGAGTTGGAGGTGACGGTGCCGGTCACGGGCGTGCCGGGCGTGGTCGGCGGCGTGTTGTCGGTGGTCGTGCCGCCGGCGAGCGCGTCGTGCACGGCGTTGTACGACGGCTTCGGCTGGTAGTTCTGGTCGTAGATCAGCGCGGCGCCCTGACCCTGGAAGGTGTCCGGCACCCACGAGTGCTTGTCGGTGAAGCCCCAGATCGTGACTCCTGCGCAGGCGGTCACGGCCAGGCAGGCGTTGACGACGTTGCGGTAGTAGGTGGCCTGCGTGGCGTCCTTGCTCGCGTCCCTGGGCATCTGCATGCGCACGTCCAGTTCGGTGATGCGGACCTGGACGCCGAGGTCGGCGAAGCGCTGCAGGTTCTGCTGGATGTCGTTGGGGAAGCCGTACTGGATGGCGAGGTGCCCCTGGAAGCCGACGCAGTCGACCGGCACGCCCTGCTGCCGCAGCGACCGGACCAGGTTGTACATCGCGGTGCTCTTGGCGTTGATCCCCTCGACGTTGTAGTCGTTGATGCACAGCCGGGCGTTGGAGTCGGCGGCGCGGGCGGCGCGGAAGGCGTCGGCGATGAAGCTCTGGCCGAGCGTGTTGTACCAGAACGAGGTGCGCATGCCGCCGTTGTCGTCGAAGACCTCGTTCACCACGTCCCACGAGACCACGGCCGCGTTGTCGGCGTAGCGGCCGACGACCCGGCTGATGTGGTTCTGCATGGCCGAGCGCATCGCGCTGGCGCTCAGGCCCTGCACCCAGCCCGGAGTCTGGCTGTGCCACACCAGCGTGTGGCCGTGGACCTCTTGGTTGTTCTGGGTGGCAAAGTTGACGATGGCGTCGGCGCCGGAGAAGTTGAACTGGTTCTGGTTGGGCTCGGTGGCGTCCCACTTCATCGCGTTCTCGGCGGTGATCTGGTTGAACTCGGTCGCCGCGATGGTGCGGTAGGCGCTCTCGTTGGCGAGCGGGCCGGTGGCGAGCGCCGCACCGATGAACTTGCCGCGGGCGGCCGCGTGCGTGCGCAGGGGCGATGACGCGTCGGCCGACGTGGCGGGCAGGAGGAAGGCCAAGAGCGTCCCCACCACGGTGAGGACTCTGGCGAGCGAGGACGAAAGCACGAACATCTACCTCCGGAGGCAGGCACTCGATCCGAAAGTTTCGATCCCTCTTGGATCGCACCGCAGACGGTATTGACATGCAAGTGGAGGGTCAATGCCGATCCTGGGCGGCCCTTAAAGCAGCAGTTGGGAGCATGAAACTATCGGACCAGTTATGAAATTTTCACAGGACGGGAAGCCCTAGCGCGGCATACCTACCGGTCGGTACTGTGATTTGTCACAGAATAATCGTCCACCCGTGGGGAGCGTTCTGCAGATGTCGCTTACGCACGCCCAGGTCCAGGCCCAGCTCACCGGCCCCGGCCAGCTCTTCGAGATGGAGGAGATCGGCGACACCGGGGTACGCACATGGAAGCACGCGCCCGCCCATTTCCGCGCGCTGCTGGAGACGAGCAGGTTCCACGGCGAGAAGGTCTTCCTCGTGTACGAGGACGAGCACCTCACGTTCGAGGACCACTTCCGCCGCGCCGCCACGCTGGCCCATCGCCTGATCGACGAGTACGGCGTGCGCAAGGGCGACCGGGTGGCCGTGGCCATGCGCAACTTCCCGGAATGGGTGGTCTCGTTCTCGGCGGCACTGACGGCCGGGGCCGTGGCCGTCCCGCTCAACGCCTGGTGGACGGAGGCCGAGCTGGCCTACGGCGTACGCGACTCCGGCGCGAAGGTGCTGATCGCGGACGGCGAGCGGGCCGCGCGGCTGGCCTCCACGGGCGTGCCGATGATCGTCACCAGGGGCGACGCCCCGGCGGGGGCGCGTGCGTTCGACGAGGTCATGGGTGAGGTCGCGGCCGACGTGAAGCTCCCCGACGTCGAACTGTCACCCGAGGACCCGGCCACGATCTTCTACACCTCCGGAACGACCGGCAACCCCAAGGGTGCGCTGGGCAGCCACCGCAACCTGGGCCAGGCTCCCATGACCGTGGCCTACGGGCTGATGCGCGCGGTCGCGATGTCGGGCAAGGACCTCGCCGCGGCGGCCGGAACCCGACGGATCACGCTGCTGACCGTGCCGCTGTTCCACGTCACGGGCTGCTTCTCGGCCATGACCACGATGATGTTCACCGGCGGCGGCCTGGTGCTCATGTACAAATGGGACCCCGAGCAGGCGTTGCGCCTGATCGAGCGGGAGAAGGTCACCGCCATGATCGGCGTGCCGACCAACGCCTGGCAGCTCATGTCCCACCCGGACTTCGGCAAGTACGACCTGTCGTCCCTGACCACACTCGGCTACGGCGGCGCCCCCGCCCCGCCCAAGCTGCTGGAGCGCATCACTGAGAACCTCCCCGACCGCGCGCCCTCCAACGGTTACGGCATGACCGAGACGACGGGCCTCGCCGTCGGCAACGGCGGCGCCGACTACCATGCCAGGCCCGACAGCATCGGCCTGCCCTCGCCCGTGGTGGACGTGCGCGTGGTGGACCCCATGGGCGGCGAGCTGCCGCCCGGCGAGGTGGGCGAGCTGTGCGTCCGCGGCCCCAACGTCATCCTGGGCTACTGGAACAGGCCCGAGGCGACGGCGGAGACCTTCGTCGACGGCTGGGTGCACACCGGCGACCTGGCCAAGATCGACGAGGAGGGCTTCGTCTACATCGTGGACCGGGCCAAGGACATGGTGATCAGGGCCGGCGAGAACGTCTACTGCGCCGAGGTGGAGGCGGCGCTGTTCGAGCACCCGGCGGTCGACGACGCGGCCGTCATCGGGGTGCCGCACGACGAGCTGGGCGAGGAGGTGGGCGCGGTCATCCGCCTGACCTCGGGCAGATCGGTCACACCGGAGGAGCTCCAGGCGTTCCTGGCCGGCCGGATCGCCAAGTTCAAGATCCCCGTCCATGTCTGGTTCCGCGAGGACGAGCTGCCCCGCAACCCCGGCGGCAAGATCCTCAAGACCCGCCTGCGCCGGGAGATCCTCGGAAACGCTTGATCAACTTTTCGGCGGCTCGCTACAGTTGGCGCTCCAACCCCCCCAGGAGTGCCTCGTGCCTCGCTACCGTTTCGGCAGAATCGCCGCGTCCGTCGCAGCAGCATATGTCATCGCGGCGATCGCCCTCGGCGTCGTCGCGCTGGCCACCGGCACGATCGATTTCGTCTGGTGGCCGCTCGTGCGGGAGGAACCGCTCGACGGGCTCACCGTCTCGTGGTGGGTCCTGCTGCTCCTGGGCCTCGTGGCCGCGGTGCGGAGCTGGGCCTGGTGGCAGGTGCTGCGCGGCCCGGTGCGCGGCGCGCCGCCCGTCGCGGACAGGCGCGTCACCCTCCTGCGACGGGTTCTGTACATCAGCGTCGCGTACTCCGTCGTCGTGCGGGTCCTCCCATGGTGGGAGTGGTGGCTGGGCATCCCCGGCGACCTCCTGTCCCTGGTCACCGTCGTGCTGTACTTCCTGGTGCTGCGCGTGGCCAGGTGGCTGCGGCTGGCCGTGCTCGCCGGAGGACTGCTGTCCCTGGCGAACGGCATCGTCCTCACCGTGTCGTTCGGCCTCGGCTTCCCCGACGAGCTGGAGGGCGTCTTGAGGCTGTCCGACCTGACGTTGCTGGCGTGGATGGTGCCGATCTTGGCGGCCCAGGCCAAGGATCCCCGCTGGAGCAGGACCACGGTCGGGATAGGGGCCCTCTCGCTGACGCTGAACCTTCTCCAGCCCAGCTCGCTCGGGGTCATGTGGGCGGCGGGCGAAGTGCCCCTCGCGCTGCTGGTCTACTCGCTGCTCGGGACGTTGAGCGTCTTCGGGACGGTGTGGGAGGCCCGTTCCGCGCACGATCTCGGGAGCCCGCTCCCCGCGCCCCGGCCCCGGCCCGTGCGGGCACCGGCCCGCCGATGGCCGCTCCCCGCGATGGCGGTCGTGCTCCCGCTGCTCCCCGCGGCCGTCAACCTCATGCGGGGGATGCCGTTCTGGCTCGGGCCCAGGGGTGAGATCGAGCGCTTCATCCGCGAGGACGGCAGCGACCCCGCGACCGTCGCGTGGCTCGCCTTCGACCTCATCGTCGGCGTCGGCGCCCCCGCCGTCCTCGTCCTCGTCGCGATCCTGCGCCGGACCCGGCGCCTGCTCCGGGTGACGATGTCGGCGTTGACGCTCACCGCCGCCGTCGGCGCCGGCAGCGTGCTCACCTACGCTCCCGGCGAATGGTGGGGGCCGCCCGACCGGGCACTGCGCATGTACCCCGACGACCTGTTCGTCAAGAACGACGAACTCGTCCTGACCGGCATCTCGCCCCTGTGGTACTGCGCCGCCCTGCTCGCCTCCGCCCTCCTCCTGCTGCTCCTGTACGCTGCCGCCCCGGCCGAGCGCCTGCGCCACCACGTGCTCGTGGCCGGTCTCGCCTCGCTCGTGACGCTGGCCTTCCTGCCCGCGGCCGACCAGTCCCGCGGCCCGGTCACCACGGCCCAGGACTGCGAGCCACAGATGGATTCGGAGACCGGGGGGTACAAGGACCCGGACCTGACGGCCGAGCAGAAGTACGTCTGCGGCATCCGGCGGAACGACCGGTTCCGGTTCGCCGCCACCACGCCCGACCAGGTGCTCCTGGTCCACGGGCGGCGGCTGTGCGGCGTCCACACGCGCAACGACCCGGCTGAGCTCGCCCGTGCGGGCTTCCAGCGCGAGAGCCTCACGTACCAGCTCGCCGACATCTGCCCCAGCGCCGCCACGACCGTCCAGGCCGAGCAGACGGCCCGTGACCGGGAGATCGAGGAGTGGCTGGCCGACGCCCAGCGCATGTGCGACGCCACCCCCCGCCACCGCCCACTGATCAAGCCGGTCATGGCGGCCCGGATCGAAGAACCCCAGAGGACGGACTACGGGGTCATGGAGGCCTACGGGCTGCCCGAGGACGACTACGACCCCGCCGGCATGGAGCTCCTGGACAAGGCCCAGGACAACGGCCTGGTCGCGGCCCGCCCCGGCCACCTGATGGTGCTGTCCCACTCCGACTTCGACGTGTGCGTCACCGTCGAGACCTACGCCCGCCGCCCGCCGGTCGAGACCAAGGGCTGGGACCACGTCGTCGAAGTGGGCTACGAGCGCGCCGGCGACTCGATCGTGCTGGAGGACTCGTTGGGCGGCGCCGAGCTGCCCGACCTCGCGCTCGACGGCTACCGGGGCCCATACCGGATCCGCGTGCACTACGACTGGTTCGACTGGAAGGGCGAGCGGGACAACGGCCAGCGCCTGCTGATCATGGCGTTCCCCGGCAAGGGCGACAAGGTCGTCACCTACCGGAAGCCGGCCCGCGCGCGGTGACCACGGTCACATTCTGACGGCGTCACCCCAGGTCGGCCGGGGTGTCACCGGCCTCGCTTACCTGACGCGTAATCGCGGCCCCTACGCGGTGGCTGACATCTTTCAAGTGTCACCACGAACCACGTGTAAGGAGCCAGATATGACCGCCGTCACCGTCACCGCCGACAAGGCCAAGTTCCTGCGCCTCGCGCTGGCCGCCGACGCCGTCGTCACCGGCGGCAACGGGCTGGTCTACCTGGCCTTCGCCGGCCCCGTGGGCGACCTCCTCGGCCCGGACGCGGCCCTGCTGCGCGGGATCGGCGTCTTCCTGCTCGCGTACGGCGCCGCGGTCGGCCTGCTCGCCTCCCGCAGGACGATCAGCCCGGCGGCCACCAAGGCCGTGATCGCCCTGAACATCATCTGGACCCTGGGCAGCGTCGCGACCGTCGTCACCGGAGTGCTGGACTACACCACGATCGGCGCCATCTGGGCCATCGCCCAGGCGCTGGTCGTCGCCGGGTTCGCCGAGCTGCAGATCATGGGCCTGCGCAAGGCCCGCAACCAGTAGTCGGAAGGGAAGACCATGAATCTCGTCGAACGCTACGTCGCCGCCTGGAACGAGACCGACGCCGACGCCCGCGCCAAGGCCGTGGCCGAGCTGTGGACCGAGGACGCCACCTACACCGACCCCCTGGCCGACGTGGCCGGTCACGCCGGGATCGCCGCGGTGATCGAGGGCGCGCAGGGGATGTTCCCCGGCCTGGTGTTCACCCCGGGCGAGGTGTACGACGCCCACCACCACATCGCCAGGTTCACCTGGCACCTCGGCCCGGCGGGCGGGGAGCCGGTCGCGGTCGGCTTCGACGTCGTCGAGCTGGCCGAGGACGGCAGGATCCGCAAGGTCCTGGGCTTCCTGGACAAGGTCCCCGCCTGACCCTCCGCATGGCCCCGGGTTTCCCGGGGCCATTGCCATGTGCGCGGGTGAAAACGATTTGCCCCGGGCTTGGCCCGCGCCCGACAATTTAACTTCGTGCCCGATCGACTAAAGCGTCTCCTTCGTCAGGTTTCCATCGACCTGAGCCCCCTGCGCGATTCGCGAGACTATCGCCTGCTGTTCGCGTCCGGGGTCATCACGATGTTCGGCACGTTCATCACCCTGGTGGCGGTGCCGTACCAGATGAAGGAGCTGACGGGCTCCTACCTGGCGGTCGGCCTGGTGAGCCTGGCGGAGTTCGTGCCGATGGTGGTGTGCGGCCTGTGGGGCGGCGCCATCGCCGACGCCCTCGACCGCCGCAAGATCATCGTACTGAGCGAGGTCGGCCTCCTGGTCACCTCGGCCGCCCTCATGGTCAACGCCCTGCTGCCGAACCCCCAGGTCTGGGTGCTGTACGTGGTGGGCGCCATCTCCACCGGCCTCGCCTCCCTGCAGCGCCCCAGCATGGAGGCGGTGTTCCAGCAGGTCGTCAAGCACGAGCAGCAGGGCGCGGCGGCGGTGCTGTCGAGCCTGCGCTGGAACTTCGGCGCCATCGTGGCCCCGGCCCTGGGCGGTCTGCTGGTGACGTCCGCGGGGCCGGCGGCCGCGTACGGGGTGGACGCGCTGACGTTCCTGCTGTCGCTGGCGCTGCTGTGGCGGATCAGGTCGCTGCCCCCTGCCGAGGACGCCGCGCCCGCGTCGCTGAAATCGCTGGTCGAGGGCGTGCGGTACGCCGTGGGACGCAGCGACCTGATGGGGACGTACCTCGTGGACATCGCGGCCATGGTGTTCGCGATGGCGACGGCGCTGTTCCCGTTCCTGGCCGACGAGCTGCGCGCGCCGCAGGCGCTCGGGCTGCTGTACTCGGCCGGGGCGGTGGGCGCGCTGATCGCCTCGCTCACCGGCGCTTGGGCGGCCCGGGTGCAGCGCCAGGGCCTCGGCGTGATCATCGCGGCGGCGCTGTGGGGCGTGGCGGTGGCCCTGACCGCGCTGGCCCCGAACGTCTGGCTGGTCTTCGTCTGCATCGCGCTGGCGGGCGCGGCCGACATGGTGAGCGGCATCTTCCGCATGACGATGTGGAACCAGACCATCCCGCGGGAGCTGCGGGGGCGCCTGGCGGGCATCGAGCTGCTGTCGTACGCCAGCGGCCCCATGCTCGGCAACGCCCGCGCCAGCCTGATGGCCAACTTCGGCGGCACCCGCTTCTCGCTGGGCGCGGGCGGCCTGCTGTGCGTCGGCGCCGTCCTCGCGCTGGGCGCCGCCCTGCCGAAGTTCCGCCGCTACGACGCCAGAACGGACGAGCACGCCCTGGCGGAGAGAGCTCGCAGGGAGGAGCCGGCGGCCCAGCAGCCCTAACGGCTCTCGGCCTTGGCGAACGCCCGCAACGCCTCGGCGTCGGAGTAGACGCTCGTCACGTATTCCGCCACCCACTCCTCGATGCCCTCGAACCCGCTCCCGGCCACCAGCCGCTGCCCCACCAGGGCGGGATCGAGCGGCGTCCACCGCAGGGCGACCGCCCCGCTGTCACCGTCCAGCAACGCCCAGTGCGCCCGTCCGCCCTTCCCGTACGGCATCCCGACGGACCCCGGATTGACCACCAGCACCCGATCGGCCAGCCGCACGAACGGCATGTGCGTGTTGCCCACCACCACGGTGTCGGCGCCCTCCCCCGCCAGCACCTCACCCCACCGCTCCAGCGAACTGTCGACCAGGATCATCTCCTCGTCGCTGCGCGGGGTCGCATGCACGAGCAACGTCGTCCCGAGCCGCCCGACCTCCAGGGTCTGCCGCGCCGGGAGCCCCGCCAGCAGCTCCACCTGATCATCCCGCAATCGCTCCGCCGCCCACTGGGAGATCGGGTAAGGGCTGGCCTTCCCACCGGCCGCCTCCACGAGCTCCCTGTCGGCGTTCCCGCTGAGCCACAACGCCCGCTGCCCCAGCCCGGCCAGCAGGTCGAGCGTCTCGACCGGCATCGGCCCCGCCGCCAGGTCTCCGGTGAGCACGATGAGATCGGCGGCGGCCACGTCGGGCTCGGCCAGCACGGCTTCGAGCGCGGGCAGCACTCCATGGATGTCGGACAACACGGCAACACGCATGCCGCCACTCTCCCCGATCCAGGCCTCCGGCGGGAGAGCTGTTCACGCCGGACGAACGCCTCCGCGTGTATGCGCATTCACTGGGCGTGAACGGACGCTCAACAAGAGCAGAAAGCGATAAGGGTGGGGCTCAGCCCGCCTCCCGCCACCCGTCGTACCGCTCCACCAGCTCGTCCACCTTGGCCAGCACGTCCTCGTTGAGCCCATCGACGACGACCAGCCACTGCGCGTCCTCAGCGTCGTCCTCCCCTGCGAGCGTCTCCCGCACGACGCGCGGCACCCCAAGCTCCGGAAACCACTCACCCAGCGTCTCCGCGACCTCCTCGGCGTCCTCACGCTCACCGAACACCAGCAGCTGCGTCATGCGAACGAATTCTGCCAGCCCGGCATGAAGAGTCGAACACGTGAACACATACAGCAGCAGTGCACTAACATTGCGCTATGGCAACCGCAGAAGAGGATCTTGACTTCCTCCCGTTCTGGGTCATCCCGCCCCCCTGAGGGATTCAAGGCCCAAGACCTCGATCACCTGCCGGCACTGCCCAACCACGCCGAGTTGATCGACGGGAGCCTGGTCTTCTTCGCCCCGCAAACCGACATCCACTGCCGGGCACTGATGCTGTTCCACTACGCGCTCGACCGCACAGCCCCCGACGATCTCCTCGTGCGCGGCCGGATGACCATCGTCCTCGACGAGGACCAACGCCCCGAACCGGACGTAATCGTCATCCGCGCCGAGGCCCAGAAAGGCCCGGACCAGACCTTCTACTTCGCGCAAGACGTCAAGCTCACGGTCGAAGTCGTCACTGACGACACCAGGTCCCGCGACAGGAAACGCAAGCCGCTCCTCCACGCCGAAGCCGGAATCCCGCACTTCTGGCGGGTCGAGACCGACACCGGCCGAGCGGTCGTCTACGTCCACGAACTCGACCCCGCCACCAGTTCCTACGCCCTCACGGGCATCCATCGAGACAGGCTGCGGCTGACCGTTCCGTTCGACCTGGAGATCGACCTCACGGAGATCGACCGCATCTGAAACGGAAAGGCCGGCACGGCACCCCGCCGCACCGGCCCTTACCAGGTTCAGGAGCTACGCAGCTGAGCCCCTACGCGATCGGCCGCCAGGGCCACCGCCGCGTCCCGCGCCGCCGTGGTCTCCTCCACCGTCAGCGTACGGTCGGCTGCCCGGAACCGCATCGAGTAGGCGAGCGACTTGTTCCCCTCGCCCACCTGCTCCCCGGCGTAGACGTCGAACAGCCGGATCGACTCCAGCAGCTCCCCGGCCCCGTCGCGCAGGGCCGCCTCCACGTCCGCCACCGGCGTGAAGTCGGGCACGATCAGGGCGACGTCCTGCGTGGCCACCGGGTAGGCGGACACCGGGGGCGTCTCGACCGGCCCCGGCATGGCCGCCTCCAGGCGAGACAGCTCCAGCTCCATGGCCGCGGTGCGCGCCGGCAGCCCGTACGCCTCGATCACCCGCGGGTGCAGCTCGCCGGCGTGGCCCACGAGCGTGTCACCCACGTAGAGGGCGGCGCAGCGCCCCGGGTGCCAGGGCTCGTGCTGGTCGGCGCTGATCGACAGCTCCAGCCGCGCCTCGGCCGCCACCAGCCGTGCGGCCTGCACCGCGTCGGCCCAGGAGGCCTGCCGGCCGGCGCCCCACCAGCCGGACCGCTCGAACTCGCCGACCAGCACGACCGCCACGCGCAGCGGCTGGTCGGGCAGTGCCGACTCGATCGAGGCCAACTCCTCGGGGGTGGGCCTGCGCTCGACGCCGAGCACCGGCGCGACGCCGGGAGCGTTGTCGCGCGGCCGGTAGACGGCGCCGCTCTCGTAGAGCGCCACGTCGGTGAAGCCGCGGCCGACGTTGCGTACGAGGGTCTTGAGCAGCCCCGGCAGCAGCGTGGTGCGCATGAGCGGCTCGTCCTCCGACAGCGGGTTGGCCAGCCGCACGGCGTGGCGGCGCGCGTCCTCGGCGGGCAGCAGCAGCCGGTCGAAGTCGTCGGGGCTGATGAACGGATAGCTCAGCACCTCGACGTAGCCGCCCTCGGCCAGCGCCCGGCCGACCCGCCTGCGCAGCCGCTGCCCCTCGGTGAGCCCGGCCCCTGCCGGGGCCTTGGGCAGCAGCGACGGCAGGCCTTCGTACCCCTCCAGCCGGATGACCTCTTCGGCCAGGTCGTTGGGGTCGGTGAGGTCGGGCCGCCACGACGGCGGAGTCACCGTGATCATGTCGTCGCCGGTGACGGCCAGCCTGGCCGCCAGCGCGCCGCCGGTCACGACCCCGGTCGGGTCGACGCCGCCCTTGCGCACGGCTGGGTCGTCGCCGTCCACCACGACGCAGCCGATCTGCTCCAGCCGGGCGACCACGGTCTCCTTGGCGTAGGGGACGCCGGCCACGGTGCCCGGGTAGCCGGCCGGGATCGCGATGCGCGCGGGCGACACCTCGACCTCGGCGTGCGTGACCCCAGGCTGGATGGTCGCGCCGCCCAGCTCGGCCAGCAGCTGCACCGCCCGCCACGAGGCGACGAGCGGCAGCTCCCGGTCGACGCCGCGCTCGAACCGCTTGGACGACTCCGACACCAGCCCGTGCCTGCGCGACTCGCGCGAGATGCCGGTGGCGGAGAAGTGGGCGGCCTCGATGACGATGGCGGTCGACTCGTCGGAGATCTCGGTCGCCAGCCCGCCCATGGTGCCCGCCATCGAGATCGGGCCCGACTGGTCGGTGATGAGGATGTCGTCGGGGTCGAGCTCGCGCACGACGTGGTCGAGCGTCTCGAGGCGCTCGCCGGCCACGGCCCGGCGCACGACGATCTCGCCGGTCAGCTTGGCCCGGTCGAAGGCGTGCAGCGGCTGCCCGAGCTCCAGCATCAGGTAGTTGGTGATGTCGACGGCCAGCGACACCGGCCGCATGCCGGCCCTGGTGAGGCGTACGCGCATCCAGAGCGGGCTCTTGGCGTCCGGGTCGAAGCCGGTGACCTCGCGCAGCACGAACCGGTCGCAGGCGGTCGGGTCGGCGATCGAGGCCGGCCACGCGGGCTCGGTCTCCTTGGGCACCTCGACGTCGGCGGGGTCGCGGAAGGCCACCCCGAACGCGGTCGCCGCCTCGCGCGCCACGCCCCGGATGGACAGGGCGTAGCCGATGTCGGGCGTGATCTCCAGCTCGATGACGTCGTCGCGCAGGCCGAGCAGCTCGACCACGTCGGCGCCGATCGGCGTGCCGGCGGGCAGCACCATGATGCCGCCGTGCTCGTCGCTGAGCCCGAGCTCGCGCTCGGAGCAGATCATGCCCTCGGACATGCGTCCGTACGTCTTGCGCGCGCCGACCTCGAACCCGCCGGGCAGCACGCCGCCGGGCAGCACGACGGGCACCCGGTCGCCTGCGGCGAAGTTCGTGGCGCCGCAGATGATCTCGCGGGGCGCCGCCTCGCCGGTCTCGACCTTGCAGTGCCTGATCGGCTTCTTGAAGCCGGTGAGCTCTTCGATCTCGAGCACCTCGCCGACCACGACGTTCTTGACGTCGTGGCCGTGCGAGGTGATCGACTCGAGCTTGAGCCCGGCCGCGGTGAGCTTGTCGGCCACCTCGTGGGCGGTGACCGCCGGGAGATCGACATACTCCCGCAGCCAGGAGAGCGGGACCTTCATCAGATCTCCATTCCGAACGGGAGCGTGAAGCGCACGTCTCCTTCGACCATGTCTCGCATGTCCTCGGCGTTGTGGCGGAACATCAGGGTCCGCTCGATGCCCATGCCGAACGCGAACCCGGAGTAGCGCGCCGGGTCGACGCCGCAGGCGACCAGCACGCGCGGGTTGACCATGCCGCAGCCGCCCCACTCGATCCAGCCCTCCGACTTGCAGGTGCGGCACGGCGGGTTGCCGGGCACGGCCGAGGCGCCGCGGCAGACGAAGCACTTGAGGTCCATCTCGGCGGACGGCTCGGTGAACGGGAAGTAGTTGGGCCGGAACCTGGTCGTGATCCCCTTGCCGAACATCACCTCGGCGAACCGGTCGAGCGTGCCCTTGAGGTGGGCCATCGTCAGGCCCTCGTCGACGGCCAGCCCCTCGGTCTGGTGGAAGACCGGCGTGTGGGTGGCGTCGAGCTCGTCGGTGCGGAACGTCTTGCCCGGCGAGATGACGTAGACCGGCAGCTCGCGCTCGAGCAGCGCGCGGATCTGCACCGGCGAGGTCTGCGTGCGCAGCACCATGCCGGACTCGGTGGACCCGACGAAGAACGTGTCGTGGTCGGAGCGGGCCGGGTGGTCCTTGGCGATGTTGAGCGCATCGAAGTTGAACCACTCGCCTTCGAGCTCGGGCCCCTCGGCCACTTCGTAGCCCATGGCGACGAACGCGTCGGCGATGCGCTCCTGCAGCGTCGTGAGCGGGTGGCGGGCGCCGCGCGGCCGGCGGTCCCACGGCAGGGTGACGTCGACGGTCTCCTCGACGAGCACCCGGGCGTCGCGCTCGGCCTCCAGCTCGGCCTGGCGGGCGGCCAGCGCCTCGTTGATCGCTCGGCGGGCGCCGCCGACCCGCTTGCCGGCCTCGGCGCGGGCGGCGGGCGGCAGAGCGCCGATCTCGCGGTTGGCCAGGGCGATGGGCGAGCGGTCGCCCGCGTGCGCCAGCCTGGCCTGCTTGAGTGCGTCGAGGCTGTCGGCAGCCTTGATCGCCGCGATGGCGTCGGCCTCCATGCGCGACACCTCGTCGGCATGCAGCGGTGTCACCTCGACGGGGTCGTAGTCAGACAAGAGTGAGCTCCGTATCCAGGGCTTGAGCGGAAAAGAGTCTAGTGGCGTCGGCCCACCGGGCCCGAATCCCGCTTTCCAGCGTCCCAGCTCCGTGCAACGGACTACACAGACGCGGAAGTGGCGAAGTCGGGCGTGCCGGTGGGCACGGTAAATCGAAACTCCGCCCCGCCCTCGGGCGCCCGCTGCACGGTGATCGTGCCGCCGTGTGCCTCGACCAGGCCCTTCACGATGAACAGGCCGAGCCCCGTGCCGCCGCGCCTGCGGCTGTTGCCGCCCCGCCAGAACTGCCTGAAGACGCGCGGGGCCAGCTCGGGCTCGATGCCCTCGCCCTCATCGCGCACCGACACGGCAACTCCCCATCCGACGGACTCGATCTCGATTGTCACAGTGCCGCGCCCGTGACGCAGCGCATTTTCCACCAGATTACCCAGAATCTGGTCGACTTTGTCCTGGTCGAGCCACATCTCCGGCAGGTCGTCGCCGACGATCAGGCGGAAGCGGTCTTCCGTCTCGCCGGCCGCGACCCGGCCCGCGATGAGCCTGCGCGCCCTGGCCGGCAGGTCGACGACCTGGCGGCGCACCTCCAGCCGCCCCGACTCGATGCGGGAGACGTCGAGCAGCTCGGTGATGAGCCGGGTGACGCGGTCGGCGTCGTTGTTGACCGTCTCGAGCATGACGCGCTTCTGCTCGTCGGTGAAGCGGCTCCACTTGGCCAGCATCGTCGCGGTGAACCCCTTGACGCTGGTCAGCGGCGAGCGCAGCTCGTGGGCCACGGTGGAGACCAGGTCGGCGCGGCTGCGCTCCAGCCGGGCGCGGGCGCCGCCGTCGCGCAGGGTGATCGTGACGCGCTCGACCTCGCCGCCGCGCTCGGGCTCGCGTACGAGCCGGGCGGCGACGTGGAGCTCCTGGCCACCGGGCAGGTGCAGCGGGCGCTCCGGCACCCGGCTGCGGGTGCGCAGCCCGCCCTCGGGGTCGAGCGCCTTCCACCAGTCGCGCCCGTCGTGGTCGCGGAAGGGGAACACGTCGTTCATGTGCCTGCCGACCGCACGCTCCACTGCGATCTTGGTCAGCCGTGCCGCGGCCCGGTTGACGGCCAGCACGCACCCATATCGGTCGGTCACGATGAGGCCGTCTGGAAGATCGTCGATGGCTATCGTGCACGCGGCGGCCACTACTTGCCCGTCGGTTTCTGCGCCGTGCACGACCTCGCCTCCTCCGCCTACAACGCCGACAATAGCGGGTTTCCCGCCGCCTAGGGCACTCGCTGCGCCCTAGCCGAGGAGTAAAGGCATACCGCCGCCGCGGTGGCCAGGTTGAGACTTTCAGCCTGTCCGTAGATGGGCACTCTGACCACATCGTCCGCGTCGGCGAGTAGCTCCTCCGGCAGTCCCCAGGCCTCGTTGCCGAAGATCCACGCGGTGGGGCCCGACAGGTCGACGTCGTCGAGCGTGTGCTTGCCCGCGCCGTCGGCCGCCAGCACGCGCAAACCGCGCTCCTTCAGTTGACGCACGGCGGCGGCCGCCGGTGCACCGACGACGACGGGCAAATGGAAAAGGCTGCCGACGCTGGCGCGTACGCACTTGCCGTTGTACGGGTCGACGGAGGCGTCGGTGAAGATCACCGCGTCCGCCCCGGCGGCGTCGGCGGCCCGCAG
Organism: Nonomuraea sp. SYSU D8015; assembly: GCF_008065375.1. Taxonomy (GTDB): domain Bacteria; phylum Actinomycetota; class Actinomycetes; order Streptosporangiales; family Streptosporangiaceae; genus Nonomuraea. The sequence goes on along the minus strand of NZ_VJYI01000001.1, from coordinate 1,384,986 downwards.
GACGGTGCCGGCGTTGCCCGGGTCGCGCACGTGGGCGAGCACCGCGACCAGGCGCGGCTCCTTCAGCGCCGTCTCCAGGGGGACGTGCACGAGCTTGCAGACCGCCACCAGCCCCTGCGGCGTGACGGTCTGGGACAGCTCGGCCATGACCTCGCCGCTGGCGCGGTGGACGGGCACGCCCTTGAGCCTGGCCTCGGTGATCAGCTCGGGGTGGCGCAGCTCGGCCTCGGCGGTGCTGAACAGCTCCAGTGTGACGCCGTCGAGCTTGAGCGCCTCGCGCACCGCCTGCGGGCCCTCGGCCAGGAACTTGCGGTCCTGATCCCTGAAGGCGCGCTTGGTGAGCCGCCTGGCGGCCTTCACCCGCGGCGACTTCACGTTGGTCAGCTCGGACCCGGCCATTGCTCTCCCCCTGCGCACCGCGCGTAGCGGCATGTCCACGTACAGCAAAGGGCCCACCGTCATCGGTGGGCCCCTCTCTTAAGGCAATTGCTTCAGCTCGCGGCCGGAGCGTTCACGTTCGCCGGGAGCGCCTTCTTGGCGGCCTCGACGAGCGTGGCGAAGGTCTGGCTGTCATTCACCGCGAGATCGGCGAGGATCTTGCGGTCGACCTCGATGTTGGCCAGGCGCAGACCCTGGATCAGGCGGTTGTACGTCATGCCGTTCTGACGGGCCGCGGCGTTGATCCGCTGGATCCACAGGCGGCGGAAGGCGCCCTTGCGGTCCTTGCGGTCACGGTAGGCGTACGTCATCGAGTGGAGCATCTGCTCCTTGGCCTTGCGGTAAAGACGCGACCGCTGGCCACGGTAACCGCTCGCCCTCTCGAGGACGACCCTGCGCTTCTTCTTGGCGTTGAGCGCCCGCTTCACGCGTGCCATGTTTCTTCTCCCCGGGGAATCGCGCTACTTACTTCGCGAGCAGCTTCTTGATCTTCTTGGTGTCGGCGTCGGAAAGGACGACCTCGTTCTTGAGACGGCGCGTCAGCGTGGACGACTTCCACTCGTTGTAGTGCGCGCGGTTGGCACGGCGACGCTTGATCTTGCCGGTGCCGGTGAGCCGGAACCGCTTCTTCGCACCACTGTGCGTCTTCATCTTCGGCATGTCGCCGTCTCTCCTCGTTTCGGTCGTGCCGGTGGCCGGGCCGGTGCTTGGCCGACCCGGTCGCGGCGTCTTTCGTCTGCCGGTGGCTGCTGGGGCGCGATGTAAGGCTAACCCCAACCGCAGGTCATCCTTCCTGTGCGGAAGATCCCTCAGTGCCACGCTGTGCCCTGGCTGCGGCCTTTTCGGCCTTGGCCTCGGCCTTCTTCTTGTGCGGACCGATCACCATGATCATGTTACGGCCGTCCTGCTTGGCGTGGGACTCCACGAAGCCGAGCTCCTGGACGTCGTCCGCGAGCCGCTGCAGCAGCCGGAAGCCGAGCTCCGGCCGGGACTGCTCACGTCCGCGGAACATGATCGTGACTTTGACCTTGTCTCCCGCCTTGAGGAACCGCACCACGTGACCCTTCTTGGTCTCGTAGTCGTGCGGGTCGATCTTCGGCCGGAGCTTGATCTCCTTGATGATCGTGTGCGCCTGGTTCTTGCGCGCCTCGCGCGCCTTCATCGCGGACTCGTACTTGAACTTGCCGTAGTCCATGAGCTTGCACACGGGCGGTCGAGCCGTGGCCGCGACCTCGACGAGGTCGAGGTCGGCCTCTTGGGCGAGCTTCAGGGCGTCGTGAATCGAGACGATGCCTACCTGCTCGCCGTTCGGGCCCACGAGGCGAACCTCGGGAACTCGGATACGCTCGTTGATGCGGGGCTCAGTGCTGATGGGGCCTCCTAGGTTTGCGATCCCTACGTGCTCGTCGTGCCGAGGCCTCCCGCGCTGAACGCGAAAAGCCCCGCACGTCGCGCATGCGGGGCCACTGAGCTCTTTGGCTTTCGTGGCCTCGAGCTCCCCGGAGTAGTCCGGCGTGATCCTGGACCCGGCCACCTTTCGGCGACTCGGGTGGGAGGGAGACCTCCGCTTGCGCGTCCAGCAAGGCATGCCGGACCGATCAGAGAGCTACATTACCACAACCACGCGGGGCCCTCGAATCATCCCCGCCGGCCAAATCTCCTGCCGTAAAGTTCTGACCTGGGAATTTGACCGGATCATCCCTATGGCCGAAGACGTCGCCGAGGAGGCGTGCGCGCTTCCCGTCTCGGACGCGCCGATCGCGCCAGAGCCAAGGCGCACGGTGACCCGCGACGGCACAGCGGGACCGTGATCAACCCGTTCGAGCCGCCCGCCTGAGGATCTCCGCTTGGCCGGCCGTACGCATCGCCTCCACCGGCACATCCGTCCTGCCGGTCATCAGCTCCACCTGCCGCACCGCCTGATGCAGCAGCATCGCGAACCCGCCGACCACCGTCCCCCCCGCCGCCTGCACGGCCGCCGCGGCGCGGGTCGGCCAGGGCGAGTAGACCACGTCGAAGAGGGCGGGCACCCCGGCCAGCCGGTCGGCGAAGGCGTCGGCCGCGCCACTCGGCAGCGTGGACACCACCAGATCCACCCGGGTGAGCACGTCGAGCTTGTCGAACGTCTCCACCGCCAGCGCCACGCCCAGCCGCTCGGCCACCTCGACCGTCCCACCGGCCCTGGCGGGGTCGCGCACCAGCAGCGTGGCCGAGAACAGCCCGAGGTTGCGCAGCGCCGCCAGCGTGGAGGCCGCCGTGGCGCCGCCGCCCAGCACCGTGGCCGATCGCGGCGCCGGCACCCCGGCCTCCGCCAGCGCCTGCTCGATGCCGTGGACGTCGGTGTTGTCGCCGTGGCGCCGCCCGTCGCGGAACACCACCGTGTTGGCCCCGCCGACCTCGACGGCCAGCTCGGACACGGTGTCGAGCAGCGGCAGCACGGCCCGCTTGAGCGGCATGGTCAGCGACAGCCCCGCCCAGGCGTCCGCGTCCTCCGCCCCTTGCCCGCGCACCGGCGCCAGCTCCCCCAGCAGCCCCGGCAGCCGCGCCTCGTCACACTCGAACGCCTCGTAGCTCCACCCGTCGAGCCCCATCGCCTGATAGGCGGCCCTGTGCAGGTAGGGCGAGAGCGAATGGGCGATGGGCGACCCCAACACAGCGGCCCGCATCGTCACTCCTTCCGGCCAGGAAGACCTTATCGCCGTCCGCCGGGCGCGCTGCGCAGCCGGGCGGACGGCGACTTCCCGGCCGGAACGGTCAGCCGCCGCAGCCGCCGTTCCTCTTGCACTCGGCGACCAGCGCCTGGTGCTCGGCATCGGTGGTGGCGAACTTCGTGACGCCGCTCTTGTCGGTGGCCACGAAGTACAGCCAGGGGCCCTTGGCCGGGTTGAGCGCGGCCTCGATGGCATGGTCACCGGGGTTGGCGATCGGGCCGGGCGGCAGCCCCTGATACTTGTAGGTGTTGTAGCGGGACTTGCTCTGCAGGTCCGCGTTGGTGGCGAAGGTGCCGTACTTGCCGAGCGCGTACATCACCGTGCTGTCCATCGACAGCGTCATCGGCGGCTTGTGCGCCATGCGGTTGTAGATGACACGGGCGATCTTCGGCATGTCCTCGGCGCGCCCGGCCTCGGCCTGGATGATGCTGGCGACGATCACGATCTCGTGCGGTGTGCGCCCGAGGGCTTTGGCGCCGCCTTCGAGGTCCACGCTCTTGGCGGTCTGGTTGAACCGGTCGACCATCATCGCGAGCATCTGCGACGCAGTGGTCTTGGGCTGGAACTCGTACGTGGCGGGGAAGGCGTAGCCCTCCAGGTTGCCCTTGGCGTACGGCGGCAGCTCCAGGGCGCGGACCTTCTTGGCCGCTTCGGCGAATTCCTTCTCCGGCTTGCCGGTCTCCTTGGCGAGCGTCTTGAGGGTGTCGGACAGGCGCAGGCCCTCCCGGATGGTCACCTTGGCGCGCAGCCGGTTGTCCGGGTTGAGCATCGACACGGCGGCGGCCGCGGACATCTGCTTGCGCAACTTGTACGACCCCGGCTGCAGCGAGGCGCTCTTGTTCGCGTTGCCGATCGCGTTGGTGAACGCCCTGGCGCTGGCGACGACCCCCTGCCGCTCCAGCTCCTGCGCCACCTCGGACGCGCTCTGGCCCGCCTTGATCTCGACGACGACCTCGCCGGTGCCCTGACCGGTGTAGTCGTCGGGCACGAGGGCGTCGCTGAGCCAGAGGTAGCCGTAGTATCCGCCACCGCCGATGATGCCCGCCAGCACGACGAAGGCGAGCAAGGGTGCTATGAATCCGCCCCGATTGCGGCGCCTGCGCCGCCTGCGGTTGGAGCCGCGCTTGCCGGAGCTTCGGGTGCGGCGCCGGGGCTGACCTTCGTCGTCCTCGGCGCCGAGCAGCGTGTTCAGATCGAGATCGTTCATAGGTTCGCTGGCCAATCTCCCGGTACGACCGGCCGGGAGTCAAGCGGAAGTGCCCAACCGGCAGGGGTTACCGAGCGGAACGGGGGAAGCCGCCGGACATGCTCCCATGACCGGCGGGGCTCACTCTGAGTAGCCATGCTAAGGGACGGAAAGAGGGCGCATGCCCCTTTTTGGGGCATTTGCGCAGGGACGGGAGCGGTCCCAACGAACATCAGTTCGCCCCGAGGTTCTTGTTCAACTCTTCCCGGTATCTCACGAACTCGCTCTCTTTGTTGGTGAATTTGGTGATTCTATGCGCCGGATCCGTCGTCACAAACCAGTGCCAATCACCTTTGGCCGGGTGCAGGGCCGCTATCAGCGCCTTCTCACCGGGATTGGCGATGGGCCCCGGCGGCAGTCCCTTGTGGCGATAGGTGTTGTAAGGATGGTCCACCTTGGTATCGTTCTCGGTGACTCTTAGTGTCCGCCGGTTCTGCGCGTACAGGACCGTGCTGTCGATCTCGAGCTTGGTGCCCCGCGCCAGGCGGTTGTAGATCACTCTGGCGATCTTGGGGTAGTCGTCGTCGGTGCCGCCCTCGGCCTGGATCAGGCTGGCCACGGTGACGGCCTCCAGCGGCGTCAGATGGACGCGTGCCGCCCGCTCCTCCAGCCTCACCTTCCTGGCCGCGACGCCGAAGCGCTCGACCATGGCGGCGAGGACGTCCACGGCGGTGTCGCCGGGCTCGATCTCGTACGTGGCGGGGAACAGGAAGCCTTCGAGGCCGGGCGCGTACTTCGGCAGGCCGACCAGGGCCTTGTCGACGTTCTGCAGCTCCTTGAGCGGCAGCCCGGCCTGTTTCGCGAGGCGGGTCAGCACCTCGCTCACGCGCATGCCCTCGGGGATGGTGACGCGTCGAACGACGCGGGAGGCCGGGCTGAGCAGCAGGTCCAGCGCCGCGCTCGCGGCCATGCCCTTGCGCAGCCGGTAGTGGCCGGGACGGAGCCGGTCGGCCACCGCGCGATCTTCGGTCGCGCGCACGAACGACTCCGTGCTCGCCACCACCCCGGCCTCGGCCAGCACCGATCCGATGGCCTCCGCGGTGGAGCCGGGGACGATCCTGACGGTCACGGCGCCGCTGCCGGTGCCTTCGTAGTCGTCGGGGCTGAGGTGCGGCTTGAGCACCGCGATCGCGCCCGCTCCCAGGGCCACCAGGGACACGATCAGGCCCCCGGCGACCAGGCCCGCCTTGCGCACGGCCCGCCGCCGCACGGCGGACGGCGGAACGCCCTCCGCCTCGCCGCCGCCTCCACGTCGGCGCCGATCCCCGCCCTGGGATGCTTCTCCGGCCCGGGACCCATCCCCGGCCTGGGGTCCCTCTCCAGTTCGGAGCCCATCCCCGACCTGGGGCCCATCCCCGTGCTCGGACCTCCCCGTGTCCGAGGATCGCTCCCCCTTTTGAGCCTCATCCCGGTCCTGGGGGTCGTCCTCGCTCTCGGGCATGTTTCCGGCCCCGGGCCCCTCGCCGGCCGGAGGTCCGTCCCCGCTCTCGGGCTGGAGCGGGCCGCCGTCCCCATACCGAAGCCCGTCACCGTCCTGAGGCCGGTCATCGTCCGGGAGCCGGTCGCCGTCTCGTGCCTCAGGCCCGTCGATGCCGGACTCGGGCGCCGGGTCGTCGGCACGGAACGGGATCATGTCGCCGACGTCGTCCTCGTCCTCCGGCATGCCGTTCGGCGGCTCATTGGGCGTGCCGCTCATGCGACCACCCCGCCGACCGCGTCCGTACCCGCGCGTCCAGCCGACCGGCTCATCACCAGCGACGACGCCCTGCGCACGCGCGCGGCGACAACGGACAAACCCGTGGCCGCCGCCACGCCGGCGCGTCGCCCGCGAGCCGGCGCCGCGCTCCCCCGCCCCGTAGGTCGCCGGCTCATTGGGCAGGTCCGTCGGCCGCTGGGGGCGGTTCGACGGGCCTGCCTGGTGGTCTTTCCGTCGCGCGCTCCGAGTCGAGCGCGTCCTGCAGCAGCACGACGGCCGCCGCCTGGTCGACGACCCCGCGCTGTTTCTTGGCCTTGACGCCGCTGGCCCGCAGCCCATGCGTGGCGGCGACCGTGGTCAGCCGCTCGTCGAACAGGCGTACGGGCGTGGGCGCGAGCCGGGCGGCGAGCCGGGTCGCGTACTCGCGGGCCAGCGCGGCCGCCTGCCCCTCGCGGCCCGACATCGACGTGGGCAGCCCCACCACGACCTCGATCGCCTCGTGCTCGGCGACGATCGCGGCGATGCGATCGAGGTCGCCCTTGCCCCGCTTGACGGTCTCGACCGGCGTGGCCAGCAGCCCCGATGGGTCGCTGCGGGCCACGCCGACGCGTACGGAGCCGACGTCCACGCCGATCCGTGAACCGAACCTCATGTCAGCCGAGCTGCCCCGTGATGGCCTCATCAACCAGGCGCAGCGCGTCGCCGATCGCCTCCGGTCGTGTGCCTCCGCCTTGCGCGACATCGTCCTTGCCGCCACCGCCACCCCCAAGCGCCTTGGCGGCGACGCCGACCAGCTGTCCGGCCTTGAGCCCCCGCTCGCGCCCCGCCTCGTTGACCGCGGCAACCACCACCGGCCGGTCGGAGGGGACGCCGACGATCACGATGACCGCCGGCCGGTCGGCCGGGAACCTGCCGCGCACATCAAGCGCGAGCTTACGCAGGTCATCGGCGCCGGTGCCATCAGGCGCGCGGTGTGTCACGACCGAGACGCCCTGCTGGTCACGAGCCTGCGACACCAGCTCGCCCGCCACCTGGAGCACCTGCGCGGAGCGGAGCTTCTCCAGCTCCTTCTCCGCCGTGCGCAGCCGGGTCACGATGCCGTCGATGCGCTCGGGCAGCTCCTCGCGGCGCGCCTTGAGCTGCTCGGTGAGCTGGTGGACCAGCACGCTCTCGCGGGCCAGGAAGCGGAAGGCGTCGATGCCGACGAGCGCCTCGACGCGGCGCACGCCCGCGCCGACCGACTGCTCGCCCAGCACCTTGACCAGGCCGAGCTGGCCGGAGCTGTGGACGTGGGTGCCACCGCACAGCTCGCGCGAGTAGTCGCCGATCTCGACCACGCGGACCTCGTCGCCGTATTTCTCGCCGAACATCGCCAGCGCGCCCATCGCCCGCGCCTCGGCCTGCGAGGTGTAGAAGGCGTTGACCTTGAGGTCGTTGATCAGCACCGCGTTGACCTCGTCCTCGACGTCGCGCAGCACGCTCGGCGGCACCGCGCCCGCCGCGGTGAAGTCGAAGCGGAAGCGGCCGGGCGAGTTTTCCGAGCCGGCCTGGGCCGCGGTCTCACCGAGCGCGTTCTTGAAGCCGCGGTGGACCAGGTGGGTGGCGCTGTGGCTGCGCGAGATCGCGCGGCGGCGCTCGATGTCGATCTCCGCCTGCGCCTCGTCGCCGACCCTCAGCTCGCCGCTGCGGATCTTGCCGCGGTGGACGACGAGCCCGGGCAGCGGGGACTGGACATCGACGATCTCGACCTCGGCGCCGCTGGTGCGGATCACGCCCTGGTCGGCGAGCTGGCCGCCGCCCTCCGCGTAGAACGGGGTGCGCCCGAGCACCACCTCCACGGTCGTGCCCGCGCCCGCCGCAGGAACGGTCGCGCCGTCGACGAGGATGCCGACCACGCTGGTGTCGGCCTCGGTCTGGTCGTAGCCGAGGAACTCGACCTTGCCGGCCGCCTCCAGCAGCTGACCGAACACCGAGATGTCGGCGTTGCCCGTCTTCTTCGCCGCCGCGTCGGCCTTGGCCCGCTGCCGCTGCTCCTTCATGAGCCGGCGGAAGCCCTCCTCGTCGACCTTGAGCCCCTGCTCGGCCGCCATCTCCAGCGTCAGGTCGATCGGGAAGCCGTAGGTGTCGTGCAGCTGGAACGCCTGCGCGCCCGACAGCGTCGTGCCGGACTTGCGCTTGGTCTCCTCGACGGCCACGTCGAAGATCGCCGTGCCGGTGCGGAGCGTGCCGAGGAAGCTCGCCTCCTCCGCGTCGATGATCCCGTGGATCTGCGGCGCGTCGGTCTTGAGCTCGGGGTATTGCTCGCCCATGACGTTGATCGCGACGTCGGTGAGCTCGTGCATGTAGCGCTCGTCGCCGGAGCCGAGCAGGCGCAGGTTGCGCACGGTCCTGCGCAGGATGCGGCGCAGGACGTAGCCGCGGCCCTCGTTGCTGGGCAGGACGCCGTCGGCGACGAGCATGGTGCCGGTGCGGACGTGGTCGGCGATCACCCGCAGGCTGACGTCGGCGCGCTGGTCACGCCCGTAGCGGGACTTGGTGAGCTCGGCCGCCCTGTCGAGGATCTTGTAGGTGGTGTCGATCTCGTAGATGTTGTCGACGCCCTGCAGGATCGCCGCCATGCGCTCCAGGCCCATGCCGGTGTCGATGTTCTTCGCCGGCAGCTCGCCCGCGACGTCGAAGTCGACCTTCGTGCGGACCGCGCTGAGCTGGTACTGCATGAAGACGAGGTTCCACACCTCGAGGTAGCGGTCCTCGTCGGCGACCGGCCCGCCCTCCTTGCCGTATTCGGGGCCGCGGTCGTAGTAGATCTCCGAGCAGGGGCCGCCGGGACCCGGCACGCCCATGTGCCAGTAGTTGTCCTCGAGGTCGCGGCGCTGGATGCGGTGCTCGGGCAGGCCGACCTTGTTGCGCCAGATGTCGTAGGCCTCGTCGTCCTCGAGATAGACGGTCGCCCACAGCTTGTCTTCGGGGAAGCCGAAGCCGCCGTCGGACTCGGACCTGGTGAGCAGCTCCCACGCGAACGGGATCACTTCGGACTTGAAGTAGTCGCCGAACGAGAAGTTGCCCAGCATCTGGAAGAACGTCGCGTGCCGCGTGGTCTTGCCGACCTCGTCGATGTCGGGCGTGCGCACGCACTTCTGCGCGGTGGCCAGCCGGGACGCCGGAGGCTTGCGCTGCCCCAGGAAGTACGGCTTGAACGGCACCATACCGGCAGGAACCAGGAGAAGCGTGGGGTCCTCAGCGATCAGGCTGGCCGAGGGCACGACCTTGTGCCCACGCTCCTCGAAGAAGCGCAGGAAGCGGCGGGCGATCTCTGCCGACTCCATGTTGGCCATCCTTTGCGATTAGTCAGTTGTCATCTTCAGGGTTGTCGAGCTTGAAACGCGCCCGCAACTCGGTTTCCCGCTCGGCGGCCTCGCCGAGCACGTCAGAGGTAAAGTCTCTCACCCTCTGGAGCATGCCCGCCGCACTGTCGGCGGTCCTGCGGGCGAGGTGGTCGGGGTGGAGCGCCTGCAGCCTGCGCATCACCCAGAAGGTGAGGAACGCGCCGAGCGACAGGTAGAACAGCCTTCTGATCATCGTGTCCGCCTGGGCTGCTGCCTGGACCTGGGCCGGGACGGCCGGCGGGCCTCGATGGCGCGCCGCACCCCGTAGCCCAGCGACGACACCTTGATCAGCGGCCCGGTGAAGATGGTCTGCGTCACCGCGCTCAGCTTGGCGGCGTGGCCGCTGACCTGCTTGACGTCCTTGGCGATGGCCTCGACGGCGATCAGCTGCCTGTTGGTCTCGTTGACCGTGACGCTCATGTCGTCGAGCAGCGGCGCCAGGCGGTTGTTGAGGTCGGAGACCGCCTTGGTCGTCTCCGTGAGCAGCCGGGCGAGCTTGACGAGCACCATGGCGAGAACGCAGACCAGGACTATCCAGCCCGTGGCGGCGATCAGCCCGGCGACCTCTCCAGCGGTAAGCATCCGCTCATCTCCCTCGTACGCTGGGCCGGAACGCCAAGACCCTATCGCGTTCGAGGGACAACGTTGGTGAGGACGGCGAGCCGTTATCAGGCCGCCACGCCGGCTCCCCGCAGTTGAGCAGCCGATCTCATGAGGGCCCGTGCCGCCCGGATCTCGGGCGCGACCAGCCGTTCCGGCAGGGCGGCCATGGCAGCGCGCAGCGCCTTGAGCGCCGTGTCGGCGGCGTATTCGGAGGCTCTGCCGCCGCGGCAGCCGTACATCTCCTTGGCCCACGCGGGCAGCGTCGCGAAGGCGAGCGCGCCCGCGGCGGGCAGCGAGCCGAGCTCGAGTGGCGGGGTGAGGAGCGCCAGCCGGACCGACAGCTGCGGGCTGACGCTGCGGCGCAGCGCGTCGCGTGCCTCGTCGGTGGCGGACAGGTACGGGCGCATGCCGGCGAAGTAGTCGCGCAGCTCGGCCACGTCGCCGGGGACGTCGCGCAAGCCGACGAGGCGGGCGCTGCGCCGCTGTTCGGCCACGTACGCGTCCGCCTCGGCGCCGCTCAGCGGCACGCCGCAGCGGCGGGCGATCTCCAGGTGGGAGGAGGTCTCCACGCAGTGGACCCAGCGGAGATTGTCGTCCTCGTTCACGCGGAACAGGGTGCCTGTGTCGGTGTCGAGGCCGATGAGGCGGGCGTGCACGCGGCGGACCCGCTCGGCCGCCTGCTCGGCCTGCTCACGGGTGCCGAACGTGCGCACGGTGACGAAGTCGAGCTGGCGCCGCAGCCGCGCGCGGGCCACTTCCGGGTCGTCGAGCAGGCAGTTCTGGGCGATGCCGCGGATGGTGCGGGGGTGCAGGGCCTGCAGTTGGAAGGCGCGCAGCACGGCGAGCCGGCCGAGGGACTCGGTGTGGATTCTCCAGGTGATCGACTGGGGGCCGAACAGGCCGCCGCCGGGGGTAACGGTCGCCTTCACACGGTTGTGATTCCCCGTGAACGCCTGTTTAGTACGGCTTTCACATACGCGTCGCACGGCCTGTCACCCATGCGTCGCGACTCTCACGCACGCGTCCGCGACCCGCTCAGGGGTGCGCCGGGACGCGGGCGTACGCGCGGACCGGGACGCGGGCGACGCCCCTGAGGCGGGGTGGGGCCGCCGTGAACAGCGCCCCGGTCGGCGGCAGGCTCTCCAGGCCGGTCAGCCTTTCGACGACGGGCACGCCTGCGCTCAGCAGCGTCTCGCGGGCGGGCCGCTCCTCGCGCGTGCCGTCGTCCAGGCCGTCGGCGTCGGTGCCGACCAGCGCGGCCTCGTGCTCCACCAGCCAGGCCGCGGCCGCCCGCGTGAGGCAGTGGCCCTCGCGGACGCCAGTGTGAAGGAGGACGGCGCGGCCGCGGACGTCGAAGGCGGCCAGTGATCCCACGTCCACCGATCGCCGCTCCGCGCCGGTCACCCTCACCACGACGGCGGGGACGTCGACGGTGCGCGGGAGCGGGATGGCGGGGAGATCGCCGTGAGGTGCCTCAAGGTAGGTGCCGCCCTCTTGCGGGAGGTGGTTGAGCTCGATCAGCGCGCCGCCGCCGGTGCTCTGGCGGGTGCGGCTCCCGTCCGACGGCCCTCCGCGGGTGCCTTTGTGCGGCTCGGCGAAGATCCGCACGTTGGTCAGCTCCACGGTGTCGGTCATCAGCAGGCCCAGGGAGGCCACGAACAACGCCGCGATCTGGTCCTTGGAGGCGTCGGGGCCGGGCAGGTCGACACGGAACCCGTGAACGGTGAGGTCACCGCCGTTGCTGAAGGCGATGGAGGCGTCGAGGGAGGCGCGGTACTGGCTCATGGCGCGCCCAATCTACCGCGCCCGTCCCCGACGACGTCCGGCCCGCCACCGCCCATGCGCCGCCTGACCGCCGTCCCCGTTGCGCCGACCTCCACCGCACCGCATCCCGCCGGCCTGGCGCCGGAGGGCGCGCCCCACACACAAGAGCCGCTCATCGGCGCGCCTTGCACCGCCGGCAGCGGCGCGCCCGGGCCGCCGGGCGGGGGCGGCCCGGGCCCTCCCGGGGGGTGGGTGCCGACTCAGCGCATGAGCTCCCTCATCGGTGCGACGCCCGTCGGGGCGGGTGGCACGCCACGGCCGGGTGTCTGTGTGGGAGGGGCCGGCGGGACCGGAGGGGCAAGAGGGGGAGGCGCGGAGGGACCGGAGGGGCAGGAGGGGGCCGAAGGGGCGGAGGCACGGGGTTCAGGAGCCGCGGAGGAAGTCGCGGATCTTGGACCAGCGGTCGGCGACCGGGGCCTCGGCGCCGTGCCGGGTCGGCTCGTAGTAGCGGCGGTCGCGGATCTGCTCGGGCGCGTAGTCCTGACGTACGAGGCCGTGCTCGAAGTCGTGAGGGTATTTGTAGCCCTCGCCGTGGCCCAGCTTGGCGGCCCCCGGGTAATGGGCGTCGCGCAGGTGGCCGGGGACCTGGCCGATGAGGCCGCGGCGGACGTCGCCGATCGCGGCGCCGATGGCCTTGACGACGGCGTTGGACTTGGGCGCCAGGGCGCAGTGGATGACGGCGTGGGCGAGGTTGATCTGCCCCTCGGGCAGGCCGATGAGCTGCACGGCCTGGGCGGCGGCGACGGCGGTCTGCAGGCAGGTGGGGTCGGCCATGCCGACGTCCTCGGAGGCGAAGATGACGATGCGGCGGGCGATGAAGCGCGGGTCCTCGCCGGCCTCGATCATGCGGGCCAGGTAGTGGAGCGCGGCGTCGGCGTCGGATCCGCGCATCGACTTGATGAACGCGCTGATCACGTCGTAGTGCTGGTCGCCCTGCCGGTCGTAGCGCACGGCGGCCTTGTCGACGGCCTTCTCCACGACCTCGACCGTGATGTCGTCGGCCAGCAGCGCCGCCGCCTCCAGGTACGTCAGCGATCTACGCGCGTCGCCGCCGGCGAGGCGTACGAGATGGTCCAGCGCCTCCGGCGCGAGCGTGACGCGCCCGTCGAGGCCGCGCGGGTCGGCGACGGCGCGCTCGAGAACCGCGCGGATGTCGTCGTCGGTCAGGGACTCCAGCGTGAGCAGCAGCGAGCGCGACAGCAGCGGCGAGATGACGGAGAAGAACGGGTTTTCCGTGGTGGCCCCGATGAAGGTGACCCAGCGGTTTTCCACGGCGGGCAGCAGGGCGTCCTGCTGGGCCTTGTTGAAGCGGTGGACCTCGTCCACGAACAGCACGGTCTGGCGGCCGGTCATGCCCAGCTCGCGCCGGGCGTTGTCGATGGCGGCCCGCACGTCCTTGACGCCCGCCGACACGGCGGAGATCTCGACGAAACGGCGCTTGGTGACGTTGGAGACGACGTACGCCAGCGTGGTCTTGCCGGTGCCCGGCGGCCCCCACAGGAACAGCGACATGGGAGCCTCGCTCTCGACCAGGCGCCGCAGCGGGGTGCTGGACTCGAGCAGGTGCCGCTGGCCGACGACCTCGTCGAGGGTGCGGGGGCGCATGCGCACCGCGAGGGGCTGCGGGGTGGCCTCCTCAGCCGCTGAATCGAACAAGCTCTCCACAGCGCGAGATTACATGCCCCACACGGCTCTCGCTCCGGAGTCGCCGGCCTGGAACACGTAGTAGCCGGCCACCGCGGCCAGCACCAGCGTCATACCGGACAGGATCAGCGTCGTGACACGGCCGAAGCGGTCACGGCCGACGGAGTCGCGGGCGGGGCGGGAGACGTACACGAGCAGGAGCGAGACCGCGGCGAGGCCGAGCACCGACAGCAGCAGCGGGTTGGCGAAGCCCTCATGGGCGGAGATGCGGGCGCCGAGCTCGCCGTCGGCGGTGGCGAAACGGGCCGCCTTGAGGCTCTCGCCGCTCTCCTTGGCCGCGTAGACGGCCGCGGGGGCGGCCAGGGAGAGCAGGACGACCGCCCAGGCCACGTACGGCCGCCAGCGCGGCACCAGGGCGTACACCGCGGCCACGGCGACGAGCACGGGGGTCAGGACGACGGCGAAGTGGACGATCAGGGGATGGGCTGGAAGGCCCAGGATCTGGTCGAACATGGGGGGCTCCTTCGTGCTCTTTTCACCTACGTATGCGAGCACGATATGGTTCGCGACCTCAGAAGTCGCACATCACGGCTTTCGCCACTTACGTCCGGCACATATCAAGGGCCGGTAGCATGCGCGGAGTTGTTTGGTCATGTGTCGGCAAAGATGAAGGAGACAAGCGGTGAGCGGCGAAGACCGCAAGAGCGAGCTGGCGCGGGAGCACAAGGAGCGGCAGGAGAAGCGCGCAGCGGCCGAACAGTCCGCCAAGGGCAGGCGGAACACCTTCATCGGCGCAGGCGTGGCCGTCGTCGTGGTGGCGGGCGGCATCTTCGCCGCGACCACGCTGGTCAACAAGGACGGCACCGACGCCGCGTCGGCGGAGAGCACGCCCTCGGCGTCCGCCTCCGCCTCCGCGTCGGCGCCACTCCCGAGTCCCACGGCGACCGCCAAGGCAGGGCCGGTGACGTGCACGTACAAGCGTGACACCTCGGTCCCGAACAAGTTCGTGGGCCTGCCGGGCAAGAAGCCCAACATGAAGCTGAAGAAGTGGACGATCAACTTCAACAGCGGCAAGGTCGTCGTCGACCTCATGACCGACGCGGCGCCGTGCACGGTCAACTCGCTCAGCTTCCTGAACAAGAAGCGCTTCTACAACGACATGAAGTGCCACCGCCTGGTCACTCCGGACGTGTCCGGCGTGCACCTGCTGCAGTGCGGCGACCCGCAGGCCAAGGCCGACGGCAAGAACCCGACCGACGGCCAGGGCACGGCGGGCTACGTGTACGCCGATGAGAACGCCGACATTCCCCCCGTCAAGGGCGTGGTCTTCATGACGCAGCCGGCGGAGGCGGCGGGCCAGAACAACAGCCAGTTCGCCTTCTCGCTGTCGGACGAGAACCAGCAGATCCAGCCGGGCTACTCGGTCGTGGGCGTGGTCAGCGAGGGCATGGACGTTCTTCTCGGGATGGCCAAGGACGGCAACGACCTCCTCGTCAACGAGGCCGACATCACCGGCGACGGCGGCACCACCGCCCCGAAGAACCCGGTGATCATCAAGAACATGACGTTCTCCTGAGCGGCTCCCCAGCGGGCTCACGCGAAAGCCGGTAGGGCACCTGCCCTACCGGCTTTCGCGTTTCTCAGGCGTTCTTCGGCGCGGCGTCGACGCCCGCCTCCTTGCGCTGCTCGGCGGTGATCGGCGTGGGCGCGCCCGTGAGCGGGTCGAAGCCGGAGGCCGTCTTCGGGAACGCGATCACGTCGCGGATCGACTCGCCGCCGGACAGCAGCATGCAGATGCGGTCCCAGCCGTAGGCGATGCCGCCGTGCGGCGGCGGGCCGTACTTGAAGGCCTCCAGCAGGAAGCCGAACTTGCTCTCGGCCTCCTCCTTGGAGATGCCGAGCACGTCGAAGACGCGCTGCTGCATCTCGGCCCGGTGGATTCGGATGGAGCCGCCGCCGATCTCCATGCCGTTGCAGACCATGTCGTAGGCGTAGGCCAGGGCCTCGCCGGGGTGGTCCTGGAAGGTGTCGGCCCACTCAGGCTTGGGCCCGGTGAAAGGGTGGTGCACGGCCGTCCAGCCGATCTCGCGGCCCACCTCGTCGTGGACGGGCTCGAACATGGGCGCGTCCACGACCCACAGGAACGACCACGCCGACTCGTCGATGAGGCCGCAGCGGCGGCCGATCTCCAGGCGGGCCGCGCCGAGCAGGTCGCGCGCGGCGTGCTTGGGGCCGGCGGCGAAGAAGACCGCGTCGCCGGGCGCGGCGCCGACCTTGCCCGCGAGCCCGGCGCTCTCCGCCTCGGACAGGTTCTTCGCGACCGGGCCGCCGAGCGTGCCGTCCTCCTGCACGAGCACGTACGCCAGGCCCTTGGCGCCGCGCGAGCGGGCCCACTCCTGCCAGCCGTCGAGCTCCTTGCGGGTCTGCGAGGCGCCGCCCGGCATGACCACCGCGCCGACGTATTCGGCCTGGAAGACGCGGAACGACGTGCCGGCGAAGTAGTCGGTCATCTCGACGAGCTCCTGGCCGAAGCGCAGGTCGGGCTTGTCGGAGCCGTAGCGGGCCATCGCGTCGGCGTACGTCATGCGCGGCAGCGGCGTCGGCAGCTCGTAGCCGGCGATCTCCCGCCACAGCCGGCCGATCAGCTTCTCGCCGACCTCGATGACGTCCTCCTGGTCGACGAAGGACATCTCGACGTCGATCTGGGTGAACTCCGGCTGCCGGTCGGCCCGCAGGTCCTCGTCGCGGTAGCACTTGGCGAGCTGGTAGTAGCGCTCCAGCCCGGCGACCTGCAGCAGCTGCTTGAACAGCTGGGGCGACTGCGGCAGGGCGTACCAGTTGCCGGGCTGCAGGCGCACCGGCACCAGGAAGTCGCGCGCGCCCTCCGGGGTGGAGCGCGTCAGGGTCGGCGTCTCGACGTAGACGAAGCCGAGCTCGTTCATGACCTCGTTGGCGAGGTAGGTGGCCTTGGAGCGGACGCGGATCGCGTTGGCCACCTGTTGGCGGCGGATGTCGAGGTAGCGGTGCTTGAGCCGCGCCTCCTCCGACACGCCCACGTTGCCCTCGATCGGGAACGGCAGCGGCGCCGCCTCGCTCAGCACCTCGACCGTGTCGGCCACGACCTCGATCTTGCCGGTGGGCAGGTCGGGGTTCTCGTTGCCCTCGGGGCGCGGGCGCACCTCGCCGACGACCTTCACGCAGTATTCGGCGCGCAGGTCGTGGGCGTGGTCCTCCTCGCGGAAGACCACCTGCGCCGAGCCGGAGGCGTCACGCAGGTCGATGAAGACCACGCCGCCGTGGTCGCGGCGGCGGGCCACCCATCCCGCGAGCGTCACCTTCTGCCCGGCGTGCTCCTCCCGGAGCGACCCGGCCGTATGCGTGCGGATCACTGCACTTTCCCTTCGTACGGATAGAGGAGGGGCGGCAGCGGCCCTGACGCGCCATTCACTGCACTTTTCCCCTTCAAGACGTCCACGACCTGGGCCAGCGGCACCTCGGTCTGGTCAGCGGTGGTCAGGTCTTTCACTTGCACGGCGTCGGCGGCGAGGTCACGCTCGCCCAGGATCAGCGCGAAGCGGGCGCCGGAACGGTCGGCCCCCTTCATCGCCCCCTTGAGCCCCTTGCCGCCGAAGGCCATGTCGGCGGCGACGCCGGCCGCGCGCAGCTCGCTGATGAGCAGGAACATCCGGCGCCTGGCGTCGTCACCCAGCGGGACACCGTACACCTGGACGCGCGCCCGTGCGGCCTCGTCGCCGAGCAGCCCCTCGGCCTCCATGGCCAGGAACGTGCGGTCGACCCCGAGCGCCCACCCGACGCTCGGCAACGGCGGGCCGTCGAGCATCTCGCTCAGCCCGTCGTAGCGGCCGCCCCCGCCGACGGCCGACTGCGAGCCGAGCCCGCCGTGCACGAACTCGAACGTGGTGCGCGTGTAGTAGTCGAGCCCGCGCACCAGCCTCGGGTCATCCTCGAAGGCGACCCCGGACGCGGTCAGCAGCGCGCGGACCTCCTCGTGGTAGGCATTGCAGGCGGCGCACAGGTGATCGACGACCAGGGGCGCGCCGGCGAGCTGCGCCTGCACCTCGGGCCGCTTGTCGTCGAGCACCCGCAGCGGGTTGATCTCGATGCGGGCCCTGGTGTCCTCGTCGAGGTCGAGCCCGCGCAGGAACTCCTGCAGCGCGGCGCGGTAGGCCGGGCGGCAGGCCTTGTCGCCGAGCGAGTTGAGCAGCAGCGTGACCTTCTTCAGGCCGAGCGAGGCGAAACCGCGGGCGGCGAGCACGATCAGCTCGGCGTCGAGCGCCGGGTCCTCCGAGCCGAGCGCCTCGGCGCCGACCTGCCAGAAGTGCCGGTAGCGGCCCTTCTGGGCGCGTTCGTAGCGGAACTGGCTTCCGGAATACCACAGCTTGACCGGGAGCTGACCGGTGTGCAGGTTGTGCTGCAGCACGGCGCGCACGACCGAGGCCGTGCCCTCGGGGCGCAGCGTCAGGGAGCGTCCTGCCTTGTCGGGGAACGTGTACATCTCCTTGGAGACGATGTCGGTCGACTCTCCTACGCCCCTGGCGAACAACTGTGTGTCTTCGAAGACCGGCGTCTCGATGTAGCCGTACCCCGCCTGGCGCAGCGGGGCGGCCAGCGCCTCGCGTACGGCGAGGACCCGCTCCGAGCGGGGCGGCAGCCAGTCGAAGGTGCCCTTGGGTGCTTGGAAGCTCATTAGATCCCTCGTGTGGGACCGGCGTGCGGCGCTGCTTCCTTCAGGTACGGGTTGGTGGCGCGCTCGCGGCCGATCGTGGTCTGTGGTCCGTGGCCCGGCAGGACGACCGTATCGTCAGGCAGCGGCAGACACTTGGTAGCCAGGCTGCGCAGAATCGTCGGGTAGTCGCCCCCGGGAAGGTCTGTGCGGCCGATGGAGCCGGCGAACAGCAGGTCGCCCGCGAACACGACGTCGTCGCCGGGCAGCCGGAAGATCACCGACCCCCTGGTATGGCCGGGCGTGTGGTCGACCACGAGCTCGAGGCCGGCGAGCTGGAGGACGGCGCCGTCGGTGAGCTCGCGCACGTCGTCGGGCTCGCTCAGCGTGAGGCCGCCGAACAACGAGGCGCTCGTGCCGGACCAGCCGGCGGCCGGGTCGCTCAGCAGGTGGCGGTCGTCGGGGTGGATCCACGCGGGGACGTCGCGCGCGCCGCAGACCGGGGCGACCGACCACACGTGGTCGAGGTGGCCGTGGGTGAGCAGGACCGCGACCGGCTTGAGACGGTGCTCGCGCAGCAGCTCGTCGACGCCGTCGGTCGCGTCCTGACCTGGATCGACGATGACGCACTCCTCACCGGCGGCAGGCGCGACTACGTAACAATTGGTCTGGAAGGCCCCTGCGGGGAAGCCGGCGATGAGCATCTGCCTCAGGTGATCTCGTCGAAAAGCCAATGGGAATGTAACCGAAGGGTACCGGTGCGGGTCGCCGGGCTGCGAATCATTACCCGTTGGCCGATACGATTCGCCCACCTCAGTTGATTGACTATGGGAGGCAAAGCGGTGGCCACGGGGAAGGACCGGCAGAAGCAGCTGGCGCGCGAGCACTACGAGCGGCAGATGCAGCGCCGTCTCGAGCGCGAGCAGAAGGCCAAGCGCAACGCGATCATCGGCTCCACCGTGGGCGTCGTGATCGTCATCGGCGGCATCGTGACCGCGGTGGCGCTGCTGGGCGGAGAGGACCCGGCGACGGAGGCGGCCGCCTCGCCCACGGCTTCGGCCGCCGACACCGCCTCGGCCCCGCCGAGCACGGGGCCCAAGCCGTACGACGCGGCGACCGGCACCTGTGAGTACGTCAAGGATCCCGGCGGCGGTCAGGTCAAGGACGTCGGCATGCCTCCGGCGAAGGTGAAGAACACGCCGGCCACGAAGACGATGACGTTCAAGACGAATCAGGGCGACATCGTGGTCGAACTTGACAACGCCAAGGCGCCCTGCACGACCAACTCGCTGGAGTTCCTGGCGAAGAAGAACTACTACGACGGCAGCAAGTGCCACCGTCTGGGCAACGACAAGTTCCCGATGCTGCAGTGCGGCGACCCGGCGGCCAAGGCCGACGGAAAGAGCCAGGACGGCACCGGCGGCCCCGGTTACGTGATGGCCGAGGAGAACCTCCAGGGCGCCCAGTACAAGCGCGGTGTGATGGCGATGGCCAAAACCCAGGCTCCGGGCACCACGGGAAGCCAGTTCTTCCTCGTTTACGGAGACATCGGACTCACCCCGGATTACACCCCGGTGGGTACGATCACCAAGGGACTCGACATCCTCGACAAGGTGAACAAAGCAGGTGTCATCTCCCCCGGAGCCGACGGGACGGGGGCGCCAAAGGAAACCGTCGAAATCAAAGACGTGACAATCGCCGGCAAGAGCTGACGTAATACAAACTAGGGACGAAGTAGTCCCGAAGGGTCTGATGGATAGTGCGGGAGGACACGGTGAGCACCGACCCGTGGGGCCGGGTAGACGACGACGGCACCGTCTACGTGCGTACGGCCGAGGGAGAGCGGGCCGTCGGCTCCTGGAAGGCCGGTGAACCCGAAGAGGCGCTGGCCTACTTCCATCGCAAGTACGACGAGCTGGCGGGCCAGGTTCAGCTGCTCGAGCAGCGGGTGAGGGGCACCGATCTGGCGCCGGCGCAGGCCGAGGCCAGCATCGCCAAGCTGCGCGAGGCCGTCGCAGACGCCCACGCCATCGGCGACCTGGCCGCGCTGACCGCCCGGCTCGACGGCCTGACGGAGCTGGTGGCCCAGCGCCGCGAGGAGGTCAAGGCGGCACGCGAGCAGGCGCGCGCCGAGGCCAGGGCGGTCAAGGAGCGCATCGTCGCCGAGGCCGAGCGCATCGCGGAGGAGACCACCCACTGGAAGTCGGGTGGCGAGCGGCTGCGGCAGCTGGTCGAGGAGTGGAAGGCCGCCGACCGCATCGACCGGGTCACCGAGGCCGCGCTGTGGAAGCGGCTGTCGGCGGCCCGCACGGCGTTCGCCAAGCGGCGCAAGGTGTACTTCGCGGGGCTGGACGAGCAGCGCGAGGGCGTGCGCGCGGCCAAGGAGCGCATCGTCGCCGAGGCCGAGGCGATCGCCGACTCCACCGACTGGGGCGCGACCGCGGCCGTCTACCGCGAGCTCATGCAGCAGTGGAAGAGCGCGGGCCGGGCCTCCAGGGAGGCCGAGGACGAGCTGTGGGCGCGCTTCAAGGCCGCTCAGGACCGGTTCTTCCAGGCCCGGTCGGCGGTCTTCGCCGAGCGCGACGCCTCGCTGGCGGCCAACGCGCAGGTCAAGGAGGAGCTGCTGGCCGAGGCGGAGAAGATCCTCCCGGTCACCGACGTACGCGCGGCCAGGGCGGCTCTGCGTCACATCCTTGAGCGGTGGGAGGCCGCCGGGCCCGTGCCGCGTGAGCAGCGCGACCGGCTGGAGGGCGGGCTCCGCAAGGTGGACGAGGCCGTGCGCAAGGCCGAGGACGCCGAGTGGAAGCGGTCCAACCCCGAGGCCAGGGCCCGCGCGCAGAGCACGGTCGACCAGCTGCGCGCCTCGATCGAGCAGCTGGAGAAGCGGCTGGCCAAGGCGCAGGCCGCCGGCCGCGCCAAGGACGTCAAGGAGGCCGAGGAGGCCCTGGTCGCCCGCCGTTCCTGGCTGGCGGAGGCCGAGCGGACGCTGGCCGAGTTCAGCTGACCTGACGACGTCGTTCCCGCCCGATCGAGGGGAATCGGGCGGACGCGGAGGGTCACCGCGATCTAGGCTGACGGCATGGATCCCGTCAGCGTCGCGCGTGCCCTCGTCGAGGAGATGTTCCCGGGAGCCCTGTACGCCTTCGTCGGCGGCAGCGTGCTCACCGAGCACCGCACCGGCACCTCCGACCTCGACGTCGTGGTGGTGCTCGACGGCCTGCCCACGCCCTACCGGGAGTCGCTGCGGTGGCGTGGGTGGCCGGTGGAGCTGTTCGTGCACAGCGAGACCAGCCTGCGCGCCTACCTCGACAAGGACTTCGACCGGCGGCAGCCGAGCCTGGCGCGCATGTGCGCCGAGGGCGCGGTGCTGACCGACCGGACCAGCGGCCGGGCCAGCGACCTGCAGGCGGCGCTCGGAGAGCGCCTGGCGGCCGGGCCGGGCGGGCTGACGGACACGCAGGCCGAGCGGGCCCGATACTGCCTCTCCGATCTCCTGGACGACCTGTCGGGAGCCACCGACGCCGGCGAGCAGACGTTCATCCGCTGGCAGGTGGTGGAGGAGACGGCCAGGCTGGCGCTCGGGTTCGGGCGCAGGTGGCAGGGCAGCGGCAAGTGGCTGCTGCGCGAGCTGCGCGCGCACGACCCGGAGCTGGCCGAGGAGCTGCTGGCCGCGCACTCCGACCCGGTACGCCTGGCGGGCGTCGCCTCGGGCGTGCTGGAGCGGGCGGGAGGGCGCCTCTGGGAGGGGTACAGGGCCGAGGGCGACCCGTTCCACCGGCCGCTGCGTCACGTGGCCTCAGGGGAGCTCTCGGGCGATACGGCGCAGAGTTCCGGCATGCGCCGGCTGGCCGCCATCAGCGGCGCCACGGCCGGGTCGTCGCGGCTGTGGATGGGGCAGACCCACGTCGCGCCCGCCACCCGGTCGTCCGATCATCATCACGGGGCGTCGGAGACGGCGATCTACGTGGTCAGCGGCACGCCCTCGTTCGTGTTCCTGGAAGGTTCCGAGGAGGTCCGGCTGGAGACCAAGCCGGGCGACTACGTCTTCGTGCCGCCGTACGTGCCGCACCGGGAGGAGAATCCGGACCCGTCGCAGGAGGCCGTGGTGGTGATCGCCCGCAGCACCCAGGAGGCCATCGTGGTCAACCTCCCCGACCTCCGCCCCCACTGACCGCGCACCGGCACCCGCGCCCCGGCGAGCCTTCCTCGCCCGGGGGCCTGCGCCCGCGGCTCGACGGCCCTTCGCCTGCGCGCCGCTACTCCGCGGCTCAACCGGCCCATCCCCCTCACCGGCTCGAGATCACGGGAGCAGCACGCCGGCGCCGGGCTCCCCGTAGGCCCCTGCATCCGTCGGCCGCCGTCCGCGTTGCGCCGAACTCCACCGCACCACAACCCGCCGACCCGATGCCGGGGAGAGCGCGGGCCGTGCACAGCACGCGCACCTCACATCAGCGCACGTACCAGATCAGCACCCGCGCGTTATCGGCCAGCGCACGCACCAGGTCAGCACCCGTGCGCCGTCGGTCGGCGCACGCACGCGCCAGCTCAGCATCCGCGCGCTCGCGATCGGCGCACGCACCCCCCGAAGCGGCGCATCCCCGTGCCCAGAGCCGCCCTCATCACGGTCCTGCGCCGACGCGGCATGCTCCCCCGCCAGCGCGCCCCACACGGCGACGCCGTCGAGGGCCTGTGCGGGGAGGCAGCAGGCAGCGTCTGGGCTCGGCGGCGGGTCCGCGTGCGTGGGTGAGCCGTGCGGCGGTGACCGGTGGCCGGGTCAGCCGCCGGCGCCGCTCACCCGGTAGACGTCGAAGACGCCCTGGATGCTGCGGACGGCCTTCAGCACGTGCCCCAGGTGCTTCGGGTCGCCCATCTCGAACGTGAACTTGCTGATCGCCACCCGGTCCCGCGACGTCGTCACCGACGCGCTCAGGATGTTGACGTGCTGGTCGGACAGAGTGCGGGTGACGTCGGAGAGCAGGCGCGGCCGGTCCAGGGCCTCCACCTGGATGGCCACCAGGAACACGCTGTCGTCGCTCGGCGACCAGCTCACCTCGACCAGCCGGTCCGGCTGCGACTTGAGCTGCTGGACGTTGGTGCAGTCGGCCCGGTGCACGGACACGCCGTGCCCGCGGGTGACGAATCCGACGATCTCGTCGCCGGGCACCGGGGTGCAGCACTTCGACAGGCGTACCCAGACGTCGGCGTCGCCCGCCACCACCACGCCCGCGCCGCCCCCGCCCCGGGGACGGCCGCGCAGCCGGGTCGGCAGGGCGGTCTCGGCGATGTCCTCCTCGGCGCTGTCGACGCCGCCGATCGAGGCGACCAGCTTCTGCACGACGGCCTGCGCCGCGATGTGGCCCTCGCCCACGGCCGCGTACAGCGCGGACACGTCGGGATAGCGCAGGTCGCGGGCCAGGGCCAGCAGCGCCTCGCCCGACATCAGCCGCTGCAGCGGCAGGCCCTGCTTGCGCATGGCGCGGCCGATGGCCTCCTTGCCCGCCTCGATCGCGGTCTCGCGGCGCTCCTTGGAGAACCACTGCCGGATCTTGTTGCGGGCCCGGCCCGACTTGACGAACTTCAGCCAGTCGCGTGACGGCCCGGCGTCGGGCGACTTGGAGGTGAAGATCTCGACGGTGTCGCCGTTGCCGAGGCGCGACTCCAGCGGCACCAGCCGCCCGTTGACGCGGGCGCCGATGCAGCGGTGACCCACCTCGGTGTGGACGGCGTAGGCGAAGTCGACCGGCGTGGCCCCCTCGGGCAGGGCGATGACCTGGCCCTTGGGGGTGAACACGTAGACCTCGGAGACCGACAGGTCGAACCGCAGCGACTCCAGGAACTCGCCCGGGTCGGAGGTCTCCTTCTGCCAGTCGAGGAGCTGGCGCAGCCAGGCCATGTCGCTGCCCGGCTTGACCTTGCCCGTGGGGCCGGGGGCGCCGACCTCCTCCTTGTATTTCCAGTGCGCGGCCACGCCGTATTCGGCCCGGTGGTGCATCGCGTGGGTGCGGATCTGCAGCTCGACCGGCTTGCCCTCGGGACCGATCACCGTGGTGTGCAGCGACTGGTACATGTTGAACTTGGGCATCGCTATGTAGTCTTTGAACCGCCCCGGCACCGGGTTCCACCGGGCGTGGATGGTGCCGAGCGCCGCATAGCAGTCGCGCACGCTGTCGACCAGCACGCGGATGCCCACCAGGTCGTAGATGTCGTCGAACGCGACGTCCCTGGCGATCATCTTCTGGTAGACCGAGTAGTAGTGCTTCGGCCGGCCCTTGACCACCGCGCGGATCTTCGCCTCGCGCAGGTCGCCGGAGACCTTCTCGATGACCTCCTGCAGGAACAGGTCGCGGCGCGGCGCCCGCTCCGACACCATGCGCGCGATCTCGTCGTAGCGCTTGGGGTAGAGCATGGCGAACGCGAGGTCCTCGAGCTCCCACTTGATCGTGTTCATGCCCAGGCGGTGGGCCAGCGGGGCGAAGATCTCCAGGGTTTCGCGGGACTTCTGGTGGCGCTTGTGCTCCGGCAGGTAGCGCATGGTGCGCATGTTGTGGAGCCGGTCGGCCAGCTTGATGATCAGCACGCGGATGTCGCGCGACATGGCGACGACCATCTTGCGCACGGTCTCGGCCTGCGCGGCGTCGCCGAACTTGACCTTGTCCAGCTTCGTCACGCCGTCGACCAGCGACGCGATGGTGTCGCCGAAGTCGCCGCGCAGCTCGTCGAGGCTGTAGGCGGTGTCCTCGACCGTGTCGTGCAGCAGGGCCGCGCACAACGTCTCGTCGTCGGTGCCGAGCTCGGCCAGGATGGTGGCCACGGCGAGCGGGTGCGTGATGTACGGGTCGCCGGACTTCCGCTTCTGGTCGCGGTGGTGGTAGGCGGCGACGTCGTAGGCACGCTCGATCAGGCGCAGGTCTGCCTTGGGATGGGTGGCGCGGACCGTGCGGAACAGCGGCTCCAGCACCGGGTTCATGGCCCCACCCCCAAACCGCCGCCGGCGCGTGGCTGGTACGCCGGCCGGCTCGGCACTGCCGGAGTCGGTTACGTCGGGCACGACCACATCACGGGGCACACAGACTCCTCCCGCAATGGCTCCTCACGCAATTGGCTCCTCACGTTAGAGTCCAGATCCCCCAGTGTATCCAGGCGGCGAACCCGGACCGTCGCGGGCCGGTTCAGACGATCACCAGGGAATGCAGGTTCACTTCCGGCAAACGCTCGCGTCCCTTGAGAAATGCCAGCTCCATGAGCACCGCGATGCCGACGACGTCACCGCCGGCCCTGGTCACCAACTCCACGGCCGCCTTCGCCGTGCCGCCCGTGGCCAGCACGTCGTCGACGATGAGGACCCGGTCGCCGGGCGCGAAGGCGTCGCGGTGGACCTCGATGGTCGCGGAGCCGTACTCCAGATCGTAGGACTCTTCGAGGGTCTCGGCGGGCAGTTTCCCCTTCTTCCGCACCGGCACGAACCCGGCCCCCGCCCGGTACGCCACCGGCGCCGCCAGGATGAACCCGCGCGCCTCGATCCCCACGATCTTGTCGACCTGATACAGCCCGGCCAGCTCCTCGACCACGGCCGCCATCGCGACGGGGTCGGCCAGCAGCGGGGTGATGTCCTTGAACAGGACCCCCGGCTTGGGGTAGTCGGGCACGTCCCTGATCCGGTCCAGGATCATGGCGCTCAGCTCACTCATGGCGTTTCCCTCGCATCTCTCCACCGGCCGTGTGCCGGGCTCCATGATGGTGCATTCCGCCTCCCGCGCGGACCGGGGACGGCCTCCAGGACGTCCTCTACGCGGCTCTGTGACGCCGCGGACGTCGTTCGGCCACCTCAGGACGTCCTGCGCGTCCCGGGGCGTCCAGGGACGTCCCTGGACGCCGGGAGGGTCCACGCAACGCGCGACGCCCCCGCCCGGTGAGGGGCGGGGGCGTCGTCGGTGTGTACGCGGTCCCGGCTGCTAGCCCTTGGCTACCGCCGCGCTTTTGGAGCCCTTCGCCCCCTTGCCGCCCGTGGAGGCGAGCCGCTTGGCGATGGCCTGGTACTTCGGCTCCCGCTCCTTCAGCGTCACCAGCAGCGGCGTGGCCACGCAGAGCGAGGAGTAGGTGCCGACGATCATGCCGACGAACAGGGCCAGCGACAGGTCCTTGAGCGTGCCCGCGCCGAGCACCGTGGTGCCGATGAACAGGATCGCCGCCACCGGCAGGATCGCCACCAGCGACGTGTTCAGCGACCGGATCAGCGTGTGGTTGAGCGCGTTGTTGGCGGCCATCGAGTACGTCATCTTCGATGTGTGGCCCAGCTTGGCCGTGACCTCCTTGATCATGTCGAACACCACGACCGCGTCGTAGAGCGAATAACCGAGGATGGTCAGGAAGCCCAGCAGCGTCGCCGGCGTGACCTCGAAGCCCGACCAGGCGTAGATGCCGGCGGTGATGACGAGGTCGTGGATGAGCGCGACGATCGCCGCGAGGGCCATCTTCGGCTCGAACGCCATCGACAGGTACAGAATGATCGCCACCATGAACGCGACCAGGCCCCACAACGCCTTCGTGGACACCTCACCGCCCCAGGACGGGCCGATCGCCTGGATACTGACCTCACCGGCCGGGACGTTGAAGTCCTTGGCGATCTCGGTCTGCACCTGGTTCCTGGTGTCCTCCGGCAGGCTCTCGGTGGTCACCCGCCAGCCGCCCTCGTTGCCGGCCGACTGGACGATCGCCTGGTGCACGCCCTCCTCGAGGACGGACGCGCGGACCTCCTCGACGGAGGTCTGAGGGGCCTTGAACGTGAAGACCGTGCCGCCCTTGAACTCCACGCCCAGGTTGAGACCGTTGATCAGCAGACCGGCCAGCGAGACGGCCAGCAGCAGGCCGGACAGGCTGTACCACAGCCTCCACTTGCCGACGAAGTCGACGTCGATCTCGCCGCGGTAGAGGCGACGTGCGAGTCCCATCTCAGGCCTCCTGCGGGGTGGTCGTGCGGGCGGCCGTGCCGGTCTCGCTCATGCGTTCGGCGTCGAGACCGGACAGCGGGTGGCCCTTGGCGAAGAACTTCATCTTCGCCAGCAGGGCGATGAACGGCTTCGTGAACAGGAACACCACCACGATGTCGATCAGCGTGGTCAGGCCCATCGCGAACGCGAACCCGGCCACACCGCCCACCGCCAGGAAGTAGAGCACGATCGCGGCGATGAACATGACGGCGTCGGCGATCAGGATCGTGCGCCGGGCACGGACCCAGGCCACCTCGACGGCCGCCCGCAGCGAGCGCCGCCCCTCCTTCATCTCGTCGCGGATGCGTTCGAAGTACACGATGAAGGAGTCGGCGGTGATGCCGATCGAGACCACCAGGCCGATGATGTGCGGCAGGGACAGCCGGAAGTTGGCGTTGTGGCCGAGCACGACCACCGACGTGTACGTGATGATCGTCGCCACCACGAGGCTCAGCACCGCCACGATGCCGAGGCCCCGGTAGTAGAGCAGGCAGTAGAGCACCACGAGCACCAGGCCGATGAGGCCCGCGATCAGGCCGCCCCTCAGCTGGTCCTGGCCCAGGGTCGAAGAGACCGTGTCCACGGAGCTGCGGTTGAACTTCAGCGGCAGCGCGCCGTACTTCAGCTGCTCGGCCAGCTGGGTGGCGCTGGCCTGGGTGAAGTTGCCGGTGATCTCGGCGCGGCCGCCGGGGATCGGGCTGATGATGTTGGGCGCGGTGATGACGACGCCGTCGAGCACGACCGCGACCTGGTTGCGCGGCGGCTGCGCGTTGTACGCCTTGGTGGTCAGGTCGCCCCAGGCGCCCGCGCCCTTGCTCTTGAAGTCGAGCTGGACGCTCCACTCGGACCTGCCCTGGGGGATGCCGGCGGAGGCGGTGTCGATGTCGGTGCCGACGACCTTGGCGACGTCGAGGACGTACTTGAAGCTGCCGTCGTCCTGGCAGGCGGCGTACTGCTTGTTCGGGTCGTCCTGGACGCCCTGGCCGCGGTTCTTCGGGTCGGCGCAGTTGAGCTTGTTGTACTGCGCCAGCACCGCCGGGTCGATGCCCTCGGTGTTGATGCCGGCGTTGGGGTCC
Source organism: Nonomuraea sp. SYSU D8015 (assembly GCF_008065375.1). GTDB lineage: Bacteria > Actinomycetota > Actinomycetes > Streptosporangiales > Streptosporangiaceae > Nonomuraea. The sequence goes on along the minus strand of NZ_VJYI01000001.1, from coordinate 1,356,691 downwards.
TGCGCGGGCGGCGTGCTGGCCTGCGCGCTGGGCGAAGCCGTCGGCGTGGACTTGGCGTCCTGGCCCTTCTTGGACTCCTGCTTCTTGCCCTCGGCGCTCGGCGTGGCCGACGGCTGCGGAGAGCCGGACGCGCTCGGGGTCGGCGCGGTCAGCGCCGACGACAGCGCCTTGCCCGTCGGGGACGTGGTCGGCTTCGGCGCGCCCGCGGACTGAGTCGCGGTCGGCTTGGCCGACGACTGCTTGCCCGACGGCGTGGGCGAGGCCCCCGTCGCGGAGGGCGAGGCGCTCGGCGAGGGCGCGTTGGTGGCCAGCTCCTGCGGGACCTGCGTGGCCTCCGCTGCGAGGACCTGGCGGAAACGCAGCTCCGCGGTGGTGGCGACCAGCTTGATGGCCTCGTTCTGCCCGACGCCCGGAATGGAGATGATGATGTTGTCGCCGGACTTGGCGACCTCCGCGTCGGAGATGCCGGTGCCGTTGACCCGGTCACGGATGATGTTGACCGCGCGGTCGAGGATCTCCTCTGGAGGACTCGCGTTGTTCAGGGTCACGGGCGACAGAGTCACCGTCGTGCCGCCGGCGAGGTCGAGTCCCAGCTTGGGCGTGTACGCCTTTTGCAGGAGCATCGTCCCGCCCATGGCGAGGATGAGCGCCAGCAGCACCAGGAGCGTGCGCCCCGGTCGGCTGTGGCGACTGGTCGGTCGGGCCACTGGTCGTCAGTTCTTTCGGATAGAGGTTTGTCGCAGAGCTTAGTCAGGACTGCTTGGTGCCGGAGTCCTGGCCGTCGTTGCGATCCACGGTGGCCTCGGACTCGTTCTTGCCCTCCCCCGCCTCGTCGGCGTCCGGCTCGTAAGCCGCCGGGGCGTCGCCAGGTGCGACGACGCGGCCGATCGCGGCCTTCACCCAGCGGGTCTCGATCCCGGGCGCGACTTCGAGGATGACGTCCTCATTGTCCACCGCGGTCACGGTGCCGAACAGGCCCGTCGTCGTCATGACGCGGGTGCCGGGCGTCAGGGAGTTCTGCATCTGGACCGCCTCTTGCTGGCGCTTGCGCTGAGGGCGGATCAACAGGAAGTAGAACACCACCACCAGCAGGATCAGCGGCAGGATGCTCATGAGTTGGTCCATTTGGGGTGACCTTCCATTGTCGTACAAGAAGTTGACACCGGCCTCGCGCCGGAAATTCCATGCGTTGCGTCGGGCCGCGCCGCTCAGCCCGTCAGCCTACACAGCCAGCCAAGCCACGGAGTGTAGGCGCTTGTTGCGAAACGCGGCAACGAGGCAGCGTTTCGGCGCGCGGGGAAGTTCCCGATTTGAAATGGTTGCAACCGATCTGTAATCAGTCGAAATTCGCGGCTCCGAACGCGTCCGGCGGCGGGGTCATTCCGAGGTGGATCCACGCCGCGGCCGTGGCGACCCGGCCGCGGGGCGTCCTGGCCAGTAAACCCTGGCGGACGAGGAACGGCTCGGCCACCACCTCGACCGTCTCCGGCTCCTCCCCCACGGCCACGGCCAGCGTGGACAGGCCGACAGGGCCGCCGCCGAACTTCTTCAGCAGCACGCCGAGCACCGCCCGGTCGAGCCGGTCGAGCCCTTCGGCGTCCACCTCGTACAGGTTGAGCGCTGCGGAGGCGATGTCGCGGTTGATCACGCCGTCGGCGCGCACGTCGGCGAAGTCGCGTACGCGTCTCAGCAGGCGGTTGGCGATGCGGGGCGTGCCGCGCGACCGCCTGGCGATCTCGTGGGCGCCCTCGGCGGGGAGGTCGACGCCGAGCAGCCTGGCCGAGCGGTAGAGCACCTGCTCCAGCTCGCTCACCTCGTAGAAGTCCATGTGCGCGGTGAAACCGAACCTGTCGCGCAGCGGCGCAGGCAGCAGCCCGGCCCGCGTGGTGGCGCCGACCAGGGTGAACGGGGCGATGTCGAGGGGGATGGCGGTGGCGCCCGGGCCCTTGCCGACGACGATGTCGACCCGGAAGTCCTCCATCGCCATGTAGAGCATCTCCTCGGCGGGCCTGGCCATCCGGTGGATCTCGTCGATGAACAGCACCTCGCCCTCGGCCAGCGTGGACAGGATGGCCGCGAGGTCGCCGGCCCGCTCGATCGCGGGGCCCGAGGTGATGCGGAGCGGGGCGTTCAGCTCGGCCGCTATGATCATGGCCAGGGTGGTCTTGCCGAGTCCCGGGGAGCCGCTCATCAGCACGTGGTCGGGCGGGCGGCGGCGGCGCAGCGCGCTCTCCAGCACCAGCGACAGCTGCTCGCGCACGCGGCCCTGCCCGATGAACTCGCCCAGCCGCTTGGGCCGCAGCGCCGCCTCGATCTGCAGCTCGTCCCCTGCCGCATCGGGCGACACGAGCTCCCGCTCAAACCCCACGCCGACCACACCTCCTCACCGGAACCACACCACCACGGCCACCACACTGGACGCCACGCCGACGCCGCACGGCGCCTCCGACTGCCGGCACCAGACCCGCACCCCAGGGTCCGGACTTCTCACCGTACGGCCCTCAGCCGTCACCATGGGGCGACGACACGGGCGCGGGCGACGGTCATCGCGCCGCCGGACCGCGGCGTCCCTCCGGTGTGCGGGGCTCGGACCGGAAGGCCCGAAGACGAAGTGACCGGCGGCGGTGTGAGCGAGGGCGGAGTGACCGGGAGCGCGATGACCGGCAGCCGCGTGACCGAGAGCGCGATGACCGAGAACGCGATGACCGGCAGCCACGTGGCCCAGAGCGGGATGGCCAGGAGCGGGATGATCGGCAGCCGGGTGACCCAGAGCGGGATGGCCGGCGGCGAGGCGGTCCAGGGCGTGGGCGGGGGTGCGGGGCGGGGTCATCGGACGCTCAGGGCGCGGAGTGCGGCCTTGAGGAGGGCGGCGACCTGGGGCTGGCGACCGGCGGCGAGCTCCGCGTCGGCGTCGGGCTCCACCACCGCGATCGCCTCGTCGGCGTCCTTGCTGGAATAGCCCAGCCCCACCAGCCCCGAGTGGACCTGCTCCCGCCACACCGCCACCCGGCGCTCCCCCTTGAGCGCGGCGTTGACGGCCTCCTCGGGCGTGCCGAGCCGGTCCTTGAGCTCCAGCACGATGCGCTGCGCCCCCTTCTGGCCGATGCCCGGCACTTGCGTGAGGGCCTTGAGGTCGGCGCTCGCCACGGCGACCCGGAGCGCGTTGGGGGTGTGGACGGCCAGCATGGCGAGGGCCAGCTTAGGGCCGACGCCGCTGGCGGTCTGCAGCAGCTCGAACACCACGCGTTCGTCGTCGGCGGCGAAGCCGTAGAGGGTGAGCGACTCCTCGCGCACCACCAGCGAGGTCGCCAGGCGGGCCGTCTCGCCGACGCGGAGCGTGGCGAGCGTGCCCGGGGTGCAGTGGGTGAGGATGCCGACGCCGCCGACCTCGATGACGGCCGCGTCCGGGGCGATGGCCGCGACCTTTCCCGCGACTGACGCGATCACAGCCTGGTGTCCTTTCGTGTGGCCTTGGCCAGGGCCTCGGCGAGACGGCTCTGGGCGCCGCCGCGCCACACGTGGCAGATGGCCAGGGCGAGCGCGTCGGCGGCGTCGGCGGGCTTGGGCATCTCGGAAAGGCGGAGCAGGCGGGTGACCATGGCGCCGATCTGCTTCTTGTCGGCGGTGCCGCTGCCGGTGATGGCGGCCTTGACCTCCGACGGCGTGTGCAGCGCCACGGGCAGCCCGCGCCTGGCCGCGCACAGCACGGCGATGCCGGCCGCCTGGGCGGTGCCCATGACGGTGCGTACGTTGTGCTGACTGAAGACCCGCTCGACCGCGACCGCGTCGGGCCGCACCTCGTCGAGCCACCGCTCGATCCCGGCCTCGATGCCGACGAGGCGGGCGCCGAGCTCCTCCTCCGCGCCGGTGCGGACCACCCCGACGGCCACCAGCGTCAGCGGCGCGCCAGGACGCCCCTCGACGGCTCCCAGGCCGCACCGGGTCAACCCCGGGTCGACGCCCATCACCCGCACCGGCTCACCCTCCCGCACACACTGCCGAACATCTGTTCGGCACGAGACTCTACCGTGACGGAGGTGGCCGCGCATCGTGAAACGCCCGGCCCTCTCGCGGCAGGCTCGTCTCCGGACGGGACAAGTGTCTCCCGCGATCTGACGCGTCCGTCAGGCAGGCCAGGGCGGACCGTGGCTGAGATCCGCGGACTCCGCGCTCCTGCAGGGAGTGCGACTTCCGGGCCACCGCCGGACGCCGTCCCGCTGCGACAGAAAGCTACACCGCGATCACCCGGTCAGAAGTACTCCAGCATGTACGGCCGGGCGGCGAAGGCCATGTCGAGGGCCTCGTCGTACCGGACGTCGCCGGACATGAGACCGGCGAGGCGGAGGGTGGCGGTCGGGATGCCGCTGTACAGGGCGGCCAGGCCATTGGCGGTGAGCACGGCGCCGGACGCCCCCGCGCCCTCGGCGACCGGGACGGCCGCACCCGAGCCGCCCGAGATCTCCAGCCGCCACGTGCCGCCGCCCAGCAGCGGGTCTTCCACGGTGATGACGGCCTCGCAGGTCGCCGGCACCGGGTAGCCCCTGCGCTCGACCGCGGCGGCCACGTCGAGCACCCTGAGCATCCACCGGACCTGCTTGACCTGCTCCTTGCCGCGCTCCCGCAGCAGCCACAGCACCGGGTCGTCGGGCGCCACGGGGGCGATGACGTGCTGGGCGATCGAGGACGCGCTGCCCACCAAGGTCCACAGCGCCCTCGCCGTCTCCGCCGAACCGGCGACGAGGCTGTCGACCAGGATGTCGTCGCCCTTCCACCGGTAGATCACGAAGCCGTCGTCGGCGAGGTAGAGGAAGTCGTCCTCCGCCTCCAGCCACAGGCTCCAGGTGCGCTCGTCCCACGAGACGGGGCCGCTCACCCGGGTGGCCGCGTACACGCGGTGCAGCACGGAGATCAGCTCGGCCGCGTCGTCCGGGCCCATCCTGCGCAGCTTGACCTGCCCGGACGGGCGGATCCCGCGCAGGGCCTCGGCCGGGAGCCGCACGTTGTGCTGGGCTCCGGCGTGCTCGTAGCCGACGCCCCGGTAGATGGGGGTGGTCGCCGGGTAGAGCGTGGAAACCGCGTCGCCGAGCGCCGCGGCCCGGTCGACGACCGCGCGCATGAGCCGCGTGCCGACGCCGCGGCCGCGGTCCTCGGGGTTGACGGTGACGCCCGCGATCCCGGCCATCGGCTGCGGCCTGCCGTGCCACCACTGCGTGAGCGACCGCAGCCGGGCGGCCGCGGCGAGCCTGGTGCCCTCGAACACGCCCAGGTAGCGTCCTTCACCGAGCACCGGCGTCACCGCGCGTCGCCATCTGTCCCTCTCCGACGCGGAGGTCGGTCCGAACGAGCGCTTGCGCAGGTCGAGGACGGCGTCGAGGTCGTCGGGGGTCACATCGCGAATTTCCACAGCGGACCAACTTACGCAGCCGGGGGACGCGAACGCGAATCGTTTGTCGAGAGGGCGAGCCTGTCGAGGTAGAACAGCTGGGCGGCGACGGCGGCCAGCAGCGCGACGACGATCACGAGCAGCGGCGTGGCGGCGCCGACGTCGAGCGAGCCGGGAGCGCCGAACCGGCTGAGCTGGTTCACCTGGGCGACGGGGGCCGTGTGCAGGGCGGGCTTCACGGCGACGAGCAGCGGCCAGAGCAGGTCCTGGGCGTTGAGCAGCGCGACGGCCCCGGTCAGGATGCCCGCCATGGGCAGCGAGGGCAGGACGACGCCGCCGAAGAAATCCCTGTCGTTGCGCTCGGCCAGTCCCCTGCACAGCAGGGTGAGCACGAGCAGGGCGGGCACGCTCACGAGGAGCGGCGGGACCAGCGCGAGGAAGCTGTTGAGCAGGCCGAGGTTGTACACGTTCTGCCAGTTGGCGACGCCGAGGGGGCCGGTGCCGACGAACAGCCAGGGCGCGAACACCAGCAGCAGCCAGTCGCTCCCACGGCCGAGGGGGCGCAGGCCGCCGATGCCGAGTGCGGCGAGGTACGCGACGCCGACCGAGACCAGCGCTCCGGCGATGGCGGGCACCCAGGTGTTGACCTGCGCCTGCAACCCCCCGGCGGGGCTGTCCGGCGAGGCCGACGCACCGGAGATCCAGGGCCAGGTCAGCACGACGCCCACGGCCACGAAGAGCACCAGCGCCGACACCCCGACGACCACACCGGCGGTCTTCACAGGGCGGCTGGAGGGCGGCGTGGGCGCGGCACCGGAGGATCCGGCGGCGGGGGGCCCTCCGGTGGGCGGCCCGGCAAGAGGAGAACCGGCGACTGGGCCGCCGGACGACCCGGCGGGAGGGCCCCCGGGCGGCCCGGCAGGAGGGCCGGTGGGAGGGCCGGTCGGAGGAGGCGGGGAGAAGAGCGGCGGCCCGCCGGCCGGAGGAGCGGAGAGCGGCGTCCCCGGAGCGTGCGGCCCCGGAGCGTGCGGCCCGGGAGCGTGCGCCTCTGAAACGGGAGGTCCGCCGGTGGCCGAGGCGCCCGGCGCGAGGGCGCCGGCGGTGGGGATGAGGGTGATGCGGGTGCGGAAGGCCACGGCGACGGCGGTCGCGACAAGGCCCAGCACGCCCAGGAGCACCCCCACGAGCGTCGCCACGGACGCCCCGGCGCCCAGCTCGACCTCGATGAAGGCGAGCTGGTACTGGAGCCCCATGAGCGTCTGTGTGGATCCGTTCGGCCCGCCCCGGGTGAGCACGAACCCGATCGAGAAGGTCTGCAACCCCACGGCGACCACGGCGATCGCCATGAGCACGCCGACTACGATCATGGCGGGCAGGGGCGTGCCGCCGCGCAGGGCGGGCAGGTACGCGAGGACCCCCAGTGCGCACACCACGCCGAACGTGGCCGCGGCGATGATCAGCTGCAGCGCCGCAGGCGCCGTGACCGGGTCACGCAGCCCGTGGGCCAGCGCGAGCAGGCCGGACGCCTCCGGGGAAACCCCTTGGAACCAGGCCGTCGCCACCCCCACCGGCGAGAACGTGACGATCGCCAGGGACGTCACGATCCGTCCCGCCCGCCGCGGCCAGGTGCCCGCCCGGTCGAGGGCCAGCGCCAGCAGCGGCGCCACCAGCACGGCCACGAGCAGCGGCACGATGATCAGCGAGAGCGTCACCATCAGCGCCGGGAAGATCTCGCCTTCCCTCAGCAGCTCGTCGTAGTTGGCCAGTCCGGCGTACTCGATCTCCCTCAGGACGCCGCCGCTCTGGAAGCTGAGCCAGATCGTCTGCGCCGTCGGCAGCACCAGCGTGATGAGGGCGCCGAGGAAGGCCGGCAGGACCAGCAGCCAGCCGATCGCCCGGAAGGACGCTTGTGGTGGGTTGGGGGAAGTCACGTCGCCCGACCCTACGCCGCCAACGGGCCCTCTCGCACGTGGAAACCGCGTGTACTGCGGATACGCGCGAGCGAGGGCCCGGCGGAACCGAGCCCTCGGTCAGGGAGGCGGGAAAGCCTACTCCGCGCCGAGGCGCTCCAGGACGGCGTCGCTGACGTCGAAGTTCGCGTAGACGTTCTGCACGTCGTCGCTGTCCTCCAGCGCCTCGATGAGGCGGAACACCTTCTTGGCGCCCTCCTCGTCGAGCGGCACGCTCAACGTCGGCAGGAAGCTCGACTCGGCGGAGTCGTAGTCGATGCCGGCGTCCTGCAGGGCCTTGCGCACCGGCACCAGGTCACCGGCCTCGCAGACGACCTCGAAGGAGTCGCCCATGTCGTTGACCTCTTCGGCGCCCGCGTCGAGCACGGCCATGAGCACGGTGTCCTCGTCGAGCCCGTTCGCGGGCACGATCACGACGCCCTTGCGGTTGAACATGTAGGAGACGGACCCGGGGTCGGCCAGGGAGCCTCCGTTGCGGGTCAGCGCGACGCGCACCTCGGAGGCGGCGCGGTTGCGGTTGTCGGTGAGGCACTCGATGAGCACGGCGACGCCGCCCGGCGCGTAGCCCTCGTACATGATGGTCTGGTATTCGGCGCCGCCGGCCTCCAGGCCGCCGCCGCGCTTGCGGGCCCGCTCGATGTTGTCGTTGGGCACGGAGTTCTTCTTCGCCTTGTAGATGGCGTCGAAGAGGGTGGGGTTGGCGTCCGGGTCAGGGCCACCGGTCCGGGCCGCCACTTCGATGTTCTTGATGAGCTTGGCGAACAGCTTGCCCCGCTTGGCGTCGAGCGCGGCCTTCTTGTGCTTCGTCGTCGCCCATTTGGAGTGGCCGGACATTACTTAGAGCTCCCTAACCATGTCTACGAAGTAACGGTGCACGCGCGTGTCCCCGGTCAGCTCGGGGTGGAACGACGTCGCGAGCAACGGACCTTGACGGACTGCGACGATCCTATCGCCAGGCTCGCACCGGCCCAGCACTTCGACGTCGGCGCCGACGGATTCGACCCAGGGGGCGCGGATGAACACCGTGTGCACCCGCTCGCCCGCGAAGTCCAGATCCTCCTCGAACGAGTCGACCTGGCGGCCGAAAGCGTTGCGCCTGACCACCATGTCGATGCCGCCGATCGTCTGCTGGCCGGCGATGCCGTCCTCGATCCTGTCGGCCAGCATGATCATGCCGGCGCAGGAGCCGTAGGCGGGCATGCCCTCCTTGACCCGCATCCGCAGCGGCTGGAGCATGTCGAAGGTCTCGGCGAGCTTCCACATGGTGGTCGATTCGCCGCCGGGGATGACCAGGGCGTCGACCGCGTCCAGCTCGGCGGGCCTGCGTACGGCGACGGCCGTCGCACCTGCCTCCTGGAGCATGCGCGCGTGCTCGCGCACGTCTCCCTGGAGAGCGAGTACACCGATCGTGGGCACAGTCGATCCTTCCGTTGGGTGCGGGTTCCGACAATTCAACACCAGGATGGCCCCGCATCTTCCTAAAGGGCGAGCTTGACGTAGACGGGCTTGTGGTCGGACAGGGTCACCTGGCGTTCGACGTGGCAGCGCCGCACCGTGCCCTTCGGGGCGAACAGGTAGTCGAGCTTCTTGCCCTCGCGGGTCCAGCGGCCGGTGCGGCGCGTGCCTCGCTGGTCGCATTCCTGGTACGCCCGATAGACCGCCGCGACGGCGCGGCGCCCGGCGGCGCCGCCGTACCCGCCGTCGGGCGGCGAGACGTTGAGGTCGCCGCCGAGGACGGCCCGATGCCCGGGCTTGGCCGCGACCTCGAGCAGGCGCTTGATCTGCCTGGTCCGGTAGGGGGCGCCGGGCTGCCGGTCGTCGTACTGCGCGCCGGAGGACAGGTGGGTGCCGCAGGCGTGGACCTTCCTGGCGGGGATGGTCGCGCAGAGCACGGCGCGCTTGACGAACCAGGGCGGCGCGGGCAGCGGATGGATCTCGAAGGCGGCCTCGCCCGCGACCGCGACGGCGATGCTCTGCGCGCCACGCGGGCGGCCCAGGCGGTCGGGGTGGCAGGCGTACGGGGAGCCGTCGTGGGAGACCAGGCCCCATGAGCCGATGGTCCAGTTCCGCCGGGTGCGCTGTTCCAGCCAGTGCTCCAGCGTGCCGGTGGCGCCCGTGCAGAACTCCTGCAGGAAGATCACATCGGGCTTGATCGGCTGGTTGAGCGCGTAGGCGCCGATGTTCTGCGCCAGCTCGACGGCGGAGGCGCGGTAGAAGGGGCAGTCGGAGTTGGTGCCGGTGCAGACGTTCCAGGTCATCACCGACAGGTCGGTACGCGCGGGGGCCGTGAGCAACCCGGCGGCCAGCAACAGGACCTGTCCCACCATGGTGGGACATCTTAGAAGGCCCGGCCGCCCCGAGGCGGCCGGGCGCGTGGTCGCTAGGGACGCTCGGTCTCCAGGCGGACCGTCTCCTCGACGGTCATGGGCTTCTCGCGGAACAGCGTCGGGTCGAGCGGCCTCAGGTACGTCTGCTGGACCCCCGGCACCCGGTCCTCGATGACGAACGTGGCCCGCGTGTAGACCTCGGCCCCCGGCTCGGTGACCCGGGGCACGACCTTGAAGTCGGCCGTCATCTGATCGCGCTCGATCTTCGTCAGCACGTATCCGCGCTGGTTGTTGTAGAACTTCAGGTGCGGGTTGATCTTCAGGAACGGGTGCGTGGCCGGGTCGGAGTCGGCGCCGTTGCCGCCGGTGGAGATGGAGGTGGCCACCAGCTCGGAGCCCACGGACGGCCCGGTCGGGTCGTCGTAGTCGAGCTTGAGGTCGCTGGCCCAGTGCGCGTGCACGTCGCCGGTCAGCACGACGGGGTTGCGCACCTTGGCGTCGAGCCAGCCCTGGGTGATGCGGCGGCGGGAGGCGACGTAGCCGTCCCAGGCGTCCTGGCTGGTGACCTTGGCGGGGCCGGCGTTGTTGTCACGCTGGGCGAAGAAGACCTGCTGGCCGAGGATGTCCCAGTGGGCCCGGGAGTGGTGGAATCCGTTCAGCAGCCACTCCTCCTGCTCGGCCCCGGTGATCGAGCGGGCGGGGTCGACGGAGGCCGGGCAGTTCTTGTAGCCGTCGCCGCAGCCCTGGTCGTCGCGGTACTGGCGGGTGTCGAGCATGTGGAAGGTGGCCATGCGGCCCCAGCGGATGCGCCGGTAGAGCTGCATGTCGATGCCGCGCGGGATGGAGGTGCGGCGCAGCGGCATGTTCTCGTAGTAGGCGCGGAAGGCGGCCTCGCGGCGGGACAGGAAGTTCGGCTGCGGGACCTCGGGCTTCTCCGGGATCTCGTCGGCCCAGTTGTTGTCCAGCTCGTGGTCGTCCCACACGACCAGCCAGGGCGCGGCGGCGTGCGCGGCCTGCAGGTCGGGGTCGGCTTTGTACTGGGCGTGGCGCTGGCGGTAGTTGGCCAGGGTCTCGGTCTCGGGGCCCTCGTGGTGGCGGATGTTGCCGCCGGGGATGTTGTAGGTGTTCTTGGTGTACTCGTACTGGTAGTCGCCGAGGTGCAGGATCAGGTCGGGACGCTCCTCGGCCAGCCTGCGGTAGGACGTGAAGAAGCCGTGCTCGTACTGGGCGCAGGAGACGAACGCCATGGCGAGGCCGCCGCCGTACGACAGGGGGTGCGGGGCGGTGCGGGCGCGGCCGACCGGCGAGATGTACGGGCCGACGCGGAAGCGGTACCAGTACTCGCGGTCGGAGCTGAGGCTGTCGACCTCGACGTGGACGCTGTGGCCCCACTCGGGCGCGGCCACGGTGACGCCGGAGCGGACCACGCGGCGGCAGCGCTCGTCGGCGTAGACCTGCCAGAGCACCGGGAAGGGCCGCTGGGGCATGCCGCCGAGCCCGTCCTCGGCGAGGGGCTCCTGGGCGAGCCTGGTCCACAGCACGAAGCCCTCGTGGTCGGGGTCGCCGGAGGCGACGCCCAGCGTGAACGGGTCGGTACGCAGCCCGCGCGAGGCCAGCGTGTGGGCGGTCTCGGCGGCGGGATCCGGTTCGTCGGCGTGCGCGGCGGTGGCCGGGATGGCCGCGGCGGCGCCGGCCGCTAAACCGGTGACGAGGAAGTGCCTGCGGTTCAACTTCGCCATGTGTGGCTCCTGGGACGATCGAGGGTGAGGGGGACTCCCGTAGCCTTACTGACGATCATGACTGCGCAGTGAACACCACACAACACGAAAAAGACGACATCCTTCGCGGATGTCGCCTCTTTCGGAAATTTCCGTCGTCACCGTCGCCCGGTGGCACCCCCGCCAATGGGGATCATCTCACCGGAGGCGGGTCTGCGACCTGCAACGACGCGCCGGATCACCAGCCGCGCTCGGCCAGGCGGTGCGGCTGCGGGATCTCGTCGACGTTGATGCCGACCATGGCCTCGCCCAGGCCGCGCGAGACCTTGGCGATGACGTCGGGATCGTCGTGGAAGGTGGTGGCCTTGACGATGGCCGCGGCGCGCTTGGCCGGGTCGCCGGACTTGAAGATGCCCGAGCCCACGAAGACGCCCTCGGCGCCGAGCTGCATCATCATCGCGGCGTCGGCCGGGGTGGCGATGCCGCCCGCGGTGAACAGCACGACCGGCAGCTTGCCGGTCTTGGCGACCTCGGCGACCAGCTCGTACGGCGCCTGCAGCTCCTTGGCGGCGACGTACAGCTCGTCCTCAGGCAGCGAGGTGAGACGCTTGATCTCGGCGCGGATCGTGCGCATGTGGGTGACGGCGTTGGAGACGTCGCCCGTGCCGGCCTCGCCCTTGGAGCGGATCATGGCCGCGCCCTCGGTGATGCGGCGCAGGGCCTCGCCCAGGTTGGTGGCGCCGCACACGAACGGCACCGTGAACTGCCACTTGTCGATGTGGTTGGCGTAGTCGGCGGGGGTGAGCACCTCGGACTCGTCGATGTAGTCGACGCCGAGCGACTGCAGCACCCGGGCCTCGACGAAGTGGCCGATGCGGGCCTTGGCCATCACGGGGATCGACACGGCGTTGATGATGCCGTCGATCATGTCGGGGTCGCTCATCCTGGACACGCCGCCCTGCGCGCGGATGTCGGCGGGCACGCGCTCGAGGGCCATGACGGCGACCGCGCCGGCGTCTTCAGCGATCTTGGCCTGCTCGGGGGTGACGACGTCCATGATGACGCCGCCCTTGAGCATCTCGGCCATGCCGCGCTTGACGCGGGCGGTTCCGGTGACGGGGGTGCTTGCTGGCGTGCTGCTGGACACGGTCATCCTCACGGGCTCTCAACGGCGAATCGGTAAGTTATCAAGCCCATGGTAGGTCCTGAAGCGCCCCCTTCCCGACATGCCACCATGTCAGGAATTACCGGCAAATCATCAGGGGATGACGGGCTTGCGGCTGGCGAGGGCCACCCAGACCTGGCCGGGCGCGAAGTTCATCGGCTCGCCGCTCTCCGTGGTGAACGTCGTGCCGCCCTTCTCTGATTCCCGCTCCCAGTTCGCCTTGAAAGCTTTGCCGTCGCGCAGCACGATCGCCTTGCCCTTGCCCGTGGTGTGCACGAGCGGCGTGTAGCTGTCGTTCTTGTCGTGGAACTGGGAGCGCTCGGTCTTGGTGTACTGGACGACGATCGTCGGCGCGCTCAGCTGGCCGCCCTCGGCGGCCATGTCTTTCTTGCCGTCCTGGAAGATCATCCACTGCTTCTTCTGCTCCGACCAGGAGAAGGTGAAGCGCGCGGCGGGCCACTTGACGGTGTACGACTTCCGCTCCACGCCGCCCTCGGCCGGCGCCTCGCCGAAGGTGAAGCCGATGTCCTTGGCCTTGCTCGCCTTGGGCGCGTTGGCCAGCATCTGCTTGGGCCGGCCGAACAGGTTGTACGGGGCGACGCGGCCCGGCTGCCGGAAGTACGCGCCCGGGCTGCGGGTGTCGCCCACGTCGAACAACGACGCCTCGGCGATGAGCGGCAGCATCTTGGTCTGCGCGCCCGAGTAGGAGAAGGCCGGTTTGCCGAACATCGGCGCGATGTGCAGGTCCGAGATGCGGGCGCTGCGGACCGGGCCCACCTTGGGCGGCAGCTTGGAGGAGAAGATGGCCATGAGCCGGGTCAGGCCGGCTTCGACCTGCTCGATATAGACGATGTCCGCGCTCTTCAGCCCGAGCTGCGGCTTGCCCGCCGCGGTGTTCTCGATCTTCACGGCGAGCACCGGCTTGAGCTCGTCGTACGGCTGGCCGGTGAAGGGGTGGCCCGGCGGCTCCTTCGTGGGCTCCTCGCTGGGCGCGGCCGTGGCCGCCTGCGGCGCCTTCCCGGGGGCGGGCTCATCGGAGGAGCAGGCCGCGACAGGCAGCAGGACGGCCGCTCCGGCCAGCGTGACCGTGATGATCCGGGGTAGCCGCACGTGTAACTCTCCTCGCTTCAGCCCGAAAAACGGGATGAAGCTTACTGGCTTCCCCAAACCTGGTCATTCAGTTGCCATAGTCGCAGGCGGATTGTCATCAATCTCAAAGAATTGGGGGTATTCGGTATGCCCCGCCAGCCGCAGCGTCCGGGCCAGCCAGCGGCGCTGCGCCGTCCGCGTGACCGCCACGGCGTTGTTGTAGAAGCGGCGCGAGTAGACCACCTTGGCCACCGCCGCCTCGAGCTCCTCCAGCAGGTCGCCGCCGCCGGGCGACTCCGACAGCTTCTCCCTGAACCGCTCCTGGTCCACCGCCGCGCGCAGCGCCCGCGACAGGTCGCTCTCGGCGTGCTCGCGCTCCTCCGGCCCGGCGATCCTGGCCTCGTGGGCGGCCGCGGCCAGCACCAGTGACGTGGCCGGGTCCAGCAGCCGCGAGCCGGCCAGCTCCAGCACCACCGCCCGGCGCCGCATCAGCGCCGCCTCCAGCGACTCGCGGGCCAGCTCGAGGCGGATGTGCAGCCGGTCCAGCCGGCCCGCCCGCCATGACACGTACACGGCCATGAGCACCACGACGATGCCCACGATCAGCACGATCATCGTGGACGTCACAGGTCTTCCTCCACCCGCCCCGCACTGCTCGTGGTGACGGTCTCGTAAACGCGCACGACGTCGCGCGCCACCGTCGACCAGTCGTATTTCCTGACCGCCACCAGCGCCTCCGCGGCCAGTTTGGCCCGCCGCTCCGGCGCGTCCAGCAGGGCCGCCGCCTCGCGCGCCAGCGAGCCGGGGTCGCCGTTGGCGAACAGCGCGCCGGCCTGCCCCTCGCCCAGCACCTTGCGGAAGGCGGGGATGTCGCTGGCCAGCACCGTGGCCCCGGACGCCATCGCCTCGGCCAGCACGATGCCGAAGCTCTCCCCGCGCGTGTTGGGCGCGCAGAACACGTCGACCGAGTGGTACGCGCGGATCTTGTCGGCCTCGCTCACCATGCCGAGCACGGTCACCCGGTCGTGGAAGCGCTTCGGCACCCGCTCGTAGACGTCCTTGGCGTCGCCGGGGCCGGCGATGAGCAGCTTGACCTCCGGCCGCTCGGCCGCAAGCACCGAGAACGCCTCCAGCAGGATCGGCAGGCCCTTGCGTTCCTCGTCCATCCTCCCCAGGAAGCCGATCGTGGCGCCGTCGGGCCCCCACCCGTCGAGCGGCTCGGCCTCGGTGTAGCGGGAGACGGTCACGCCGTTCGGGATGAGCACCGTGTCGCCGCCGAACTGCTCCACCAGGCTCTTGCGCGCCGCGTCGGAGACCGCGATGCGGCCGCTGAGCTTCTCCAGCGCGCTGCGCAGCAGCGGCTCGGCCACCGCGATCGCCCGCGAGCGCTGGAACGACGCGTGGAACGTGGCCACGATAGGCCCCTTCGCCGCCCAGCAGGCCAGCACCCCCAGGCTCGGGATCAGCGGCTCGTGGATGTGCAGCACGTCGAACTCGCCGGTGCGCACCCACCGCCGCACCCGCGCCGCCGACAGGAAGCCGAACGACATCCTGGCCACCGAACCGTTGTACGGCACCGGCACCGCCCGCCCCGCCCCCGTCACGTAGGGAGGCAACTCGTCGTCGTCGGCCGCGGGCGCGATCACCGACACGTCGTGCCCCTGCGCCATCAGCGCCTGGGCCAGGTCGTCGATGTGCTGTTTGACGCCGCCGGGCATGTCCCACGAGTAGGGGCACACGATGCCCACCCTCATGGGCCGACCTTATGGGGCCGCAGGTCTTCCAGCCAGAGCCGCTGCAACATGTGCCAGTCCTCGGGATGCTCGGAGATGCCCTTCTCGAACACGTCGGCCAGCCGCTGCGCCACCACCGCGACCTTCTCCTGCCTGGTGCCCTCCTGCGGGACGGGGATCTCCTCGTGGATGTGGATGCCCCAGTCGTCGCCCACGAAGTAGACGGTCGCCGGCAGCAACGCGGCCCCGGTCTGCACGGCCAGCAGCGGCGGCCCCGCGGGCACCTTGGTGGTGGCGCCGAAGAAGCGCACCTCGACGCCGCTCTTGGTCAGGTCGCGCTCGGCCGGCAGGCAGACGACTCCGCCCTTGCGCACCCGCAGGGACAGGGTGGCGAAGTTGTGGCCGTCGCCGCCGGTCAGCGGCAGCACCTCCATGCCGAGGCCCTCGCGGAAGGCGACGTAGCGGCGGAACAGCGACTCGGGCTTGAGCCGCTCGGCCACCGTCGTGAACGGGTGGCCCACGCCCACCAGCCAGGCGCCGGCCTGGTCCCAGTTGCCCATGTGGGGCAGCGCCAGCACCACGCCCCGCCCGGCGGCCACGGTGTCGTGGATGTGCTCGGCGCCGATGACGTGGGTGCGGCGCACGATCTCCTCGGTGCTCATCGACGGCAGCCGGAAGATCTCGTGGAAGTAGCGGAAGTACGAGCGCATGCCCGCCCTGGTGAGCTCGCGCAGCTCACGGCTGCCGACGTCCAGGCCGGTCACCCTGGCCAGGTTGGACTCCAGCCGGCTCACCGACTTGCCGCGCCTGGCCCATACCCGGTCGGCCAGGAGCCGGAAGACGGCGGCCGTCGGGCGCTCGGGCAGCAGCGGGACGAGCTTCCAGCCGGCCGCGAAGCCCGCGGCGACGACGTGATCGCCGAACGACGCCTTCTCGCTCATCTCTCCCTCGTCTGCTCGTACACGTGCTTCACCCGCTGACCCACGGTGATCACGCTGGCCACCGCGAGCAGCCACATCCCGGCGGGCAGGATGTACGGCACCCCGAGCCCCGAGAAGCAGGCCGCGACCAGCGCCACGACCAGCCGCTCCGGCCGCTCGGCCAGCCCGACGTCGGCAGTCAGCCCGAGCCCCTCGGCCCTGGCCTTGGCGTAGGAGACCAGGGCGCCGGCGATCAGGCAGACCAGTGTCACCGAGGTCATCAGCGTGTCGCCTCTGGAGACGAAATACAAGATCAGGCCGGCGAAGATGGCGGCGTCGGCGACCCGGTCGAGCGTCGAGTCGAGGAACGCGCCCCAGGTGCTGCCCCCCTTCCCGCCGAGTCGGGCCACCACGCCGTCGAGCAGGTCGAACAGCACGAAGACCGTGATCACGAGGGCTCCCACGGTGAGGAGTCCCATGGGGAAGAAGGTCAGGGCCGACACGACGGTGCCGAGGGTGCCGATCGCCGTGACGGCGTTCGGGCCGATCCCGCGGCTGACGAGGGCCCTGCCCAGCGGCGTGAGTATCCGGGTCATTGCCGGGCGCAGGAGTTTGAGCATCGCCGTCCGATCGTAGGCCATCACGGACCTGACAACTTTCTTTCGTAGGCCGGCACGGGCCTGACAACTTTCTTTGCCCCGGACCTCTTGTGATATCCGCCACAGGGGTATTTGGTGAACACACCGCGTCCATGCGGTTTCTGTCACCTTCCGCGCGGGCGCGGCGTTGGGAAACAACGACCAACGCTGGAGGCTGATGTGGCGGAAAGAAGTTCGGGCGGCGCCGTGGGAGCCGCGGGCAGGGCACCCGTGGCCGACAGGGCGGATGCGATACGCAATGTCGTGCTGGTCGGCCACTCAGGAGCGGGTAAGACGACCCTCGTCGAGCAGCTGCTGGCCGCCACGGGCACCATTCAACGCCCGGGACGGGTGGAGGACGGCAACACGGTCAGCGACTTCGACGAGGTCGAGGTCAGGCAGCAGCGGTCGGTCAACCTCGCCTTGGCCCCGCTGGTGCACAACGGCATCAAGATCAACCTCCTCGACACCCCCGGCTACGCCGACTTCGTCGGCGATCTGCGGGCCGGGCTGCGCGCGGCCGACGCGGCGCTCT
The DNA here is from genome assembly GCF_008065375.1 of Nonomuraea sp. SYSU D8015. GTDB lineage: Bacteria > Actinomycetota > Actinomycetes > Streptosporangiales > Streptosporangiaceae > Nonomuraea. The sequence goes on along the minus strand of NZ_VJYI01000001.1, from coordinate 1,339,213 downwards.
TCGTGGTGTCGGCCTCCGAGGGGATCGACGGGCTCACCCAGATGCTCTGGGAGGAGTGCGCCCAGGTCGGCATGCCGCGGGCGGTCGTGATCACCAAGATCGACCACCAGCGGGCCGACTTCGACGAGGTGCTGGCCACCTGCCAGGACGTCTTCGGCGACGGCGTGGCGCCCCTCTACCTGCCGGTGATCACCAACGGGCACGTCAACGGGCTGATCGGGCTGCTCACGCAGAAGTTCTACAACTACGCGACCGGCACCCGCACCGAGAACGAGCCGGGGCCGGAGTACGAGGGGCGGATCGAGGAATACCGCGGCACCCTGATCGAGGGCATCATCCAGGAGAGCGAAGACGAGTCTCTCATGGAGAGGTACCTCGAGGGCGAGCCGATCGACACCAAGGTCCTCATCGAGGACTTGGAGAAGGCCGTCGCGCGCGGCAGCTTCTACCCGGTGCTGTGCAGCGGGCTCGGGGTCGGCGCGATGGAGATCCTCGAGGTCGTCACGCAGGGCTTCCCGTCACCCCTCGAACACCCACTGCCTGAGATCACCGACCTGTCCGGCAAACCGGTCAAGGTCAATGCATGCGACCCCGACGGCCCGCTGGTGGCCGAGGTCGTCAAGACCACCAGCGACCCGTACGTGGGCCGCATCAGCCTCGTGCGCGTCTTCTCCGGCACGCTGCGCCCCGACATGACCGTCCACGTGTCCGGCCACGGCCTGGCCGACCGCGGGCACGAGGACCACGACGTGGACGAGCGCATCGGCACCCTGACCTGCCCGCTGGGCAAGCACCAGCGCCCCATCGGCAAGGGCGCCGCGGGCGACGTCGTGGCCGTGGCGAAGCTGTCGCGCGCCGAGACGGGCGACACGCTGTCCGAGGTCGACCGGCCGCTGCTCATGACCGCCTGGGCCATGCCCGACCCGCTGCTGCCCGTGGCGATCAGGGCCAAGTCCAAGGCCGACGAGGACAAGCTGTCGCAGGCGCTGGGCCGGCTGGTGGCCGAGGATCCCACGCTGCGCCTGGAGAACAACGCCGAGACCCGCCAGCTCGTCCTGTGGTGCATGGGCGAGGCCCACACCGACGTGCTGCTCGACCGGCTGGCCAAGCGGCACGGCGTCGAGGTCGAGCGGGTCGAGCTGCGAGTCCCGCTGCGCGAGACGTTCGGAGGCAAGTGCCAGGCGATGGGCCGCAACGTCAAGCAGACCGGCGGCCACGGCCAGTACGCGATCTGCCACCTGGAGGTCGAGCCCCTGCCCTCGGGCTCCGGCTTCGAGTTCGTGGACAAGATCGTGGGCGGCGTGGTGCCCCGGCAGTTCATCCCGTCGGTGGAGAAGGGCGTGCGCGCGCAGATGGAGCGGGGCGTCGTCGCCGGCTACCCGGTGGTGGACGTGCGCGTCACGCTGTACGACGGCAAGGCGCACTCCGTCGACTCCTCCGACATGGCCTTCCAGATCGCCGGCCAGCTGGCGCTGAAGGAGGCGGCGTCGAAGGTGCCGACCCTGCTGCTGGAGCCGGTGGACGAGATCTCGGTGCTCGTGGCCGACGACTACGTCGGGTCGGTCATGTCCGACCTGTCGTCGCGGCGCGGGCGCGTGCTCGGCACCGAGCCCGTGGGCACCGGCCGCACGCTGGTCAAGGCGGAGGTGCCGGAGCTGGAGATCACGCGCTACGCGATTGATCTGAGATCCATGTCACACGGCACGGGAACCTTCACGCGCTCGTTCCTGCGGTACGAGCCGCTGCCGCCGAACCTCGCCTCCAAAGTGACGGCCGCGCATTGAGCTGAGGAGCCGGGAGGGAAACTGGAGTCCCTCCCGGCCCAGCGGTGTTTTTCCATCACAGAACGATCCCGACTTTATTGCGTTTCTTCGTTCCGACCATCCGTGAGCAGCTGTCACACTGGGTGGCACTATGCGAACTGGACGCCCACTCCTAGCCGCCGCAGCCCTCGCCGTCGTCACCACGAGCGCCGCTTACGCGTTCGGCCCCGGTGCCGCGGAGAGCCCCGCGGCGAGCAAGAAGAAGACGACCACCGCCGCTCCCGCCGCCGCCTGCACGGCCGACGCCCGCTACCCGAAGCGTCAGCTGCGCGGCGTCTGGATCGCCACCGTCAAGAACATCGACTGGCCGTCCCGCAGCGGCCTGTCGATCGAGCGGCAGAAGGCCGACTACGTCAAGATTCTCGACAGCGCCGTCAGCCGTCGGCTCAACGCCGTGTTCGTGCAGGTGCGGCCCGCCTCCGACGCGCTCTACAAGTCGTCGATCGAGCCCTGGTCGCAGTTCCTGACGGGCAAGGCCGGCAAGGACCCCGGCTGGGACCCGCTGCCGTTCCTCATCGACGAGGCCCACAAGCGCGGCCTGGAGTTCCACGCCTGGTTCAACCCGTACCGCGCCTCGTACGACGCCGACGTCTCCAAGCTGCCCGCCAACCACCCGGCGCGGCAGCACCCGGACTGGACGGTCAAGTACGGCGACCGGCTCTACTACAACCCGGGCCTGCCACAGGTGCGCGAGCACGTCACCAAGGTCATCACCGATGTCGTCGACCGGTACGACGTGGACGGGGTGCACTTCGACGACTACTTCTACCCGTACCCGGGCGAGGGCGGGCAGTTCAACGACAAGGCCGCCTTCGCCAAGTACGGCAAGGGCAAGAGCCTCGCCGACTGGCGGCGCGACAACGTCAACACGCTCATCGCCCAGGTCGACAAGGTCATCCACGAGCGGAAGAACCACGTCAAGTTCGGCATCAGCCCGTTCGGGATCTGGCGCAACAAGTCGAACGACCCGTCCGGGTCCGCCACCAACGGCATGTCCGCCTACGACTCGATCTTCGCGGACGCGAAGGCGTGGATCGAGTCGGGCACCGTCGACTATGTGATGCCGCAGCTCTACTGGTCGCGCGGCTTCAAGGCGGCCGACTACAGGGCGCTGGCGCCGTGGTGGGCGGGGGCGGTCGAGGGCTCCGGCGTGCATCTGTACATCGGGCAGGCCCTCTACCGGGTCGGCGCCAAGGACGACAAGGCCTGGACCAGGCCGGGCGAGCTGTCGGCGCACCTGATGCTCAACCGCAAGTACGAGCAGGTGGACGGCGACGTCTATTTCAGCGCCAAGCAGCTGCTCACCAACCCGCTGGGCGCCATGGACCGGGTGGCCAAGGATCACTACGGCCGTCCGGCCCTGCTGCCCCTGATGAAGGAGCGCGGCGGCCAGGCCCCGGCCCAGCCGGCGGGGGCCAAGGTCTCGGGCACGACGGTGTCGTGGACGGGCTCTGAGGGGGCCCGGGCGTACGGGGTGTACCAGGTGCCGAAGTCCGGCAAGGACTGCCAGGCCACGGACGCCCGCAACCTGGTGGCCGTGGTCACCGGGCCGTCCTTCACGGCCAAGTCGGCGGGAACGTACCTGATCACCTCGCTCGACCGCCTGCACAACGAGAGCGCGCCGGTCCGGGTGAAGGTGGAGGAGATCTGACCCCGGCCTGACACCGGCCTGACACCGCCGGGGCCGCCGGCGACGGCGGGCCCCGGCACCGCCACGCCGTCGGCGGGCGGCGGCCCCGGGCTGAGGGGCGGGGCCCGGCCGGGGCGCCGGTCCAGGGGCCTGCCGCCGGACGGGCGCATCGCGTGTCATGAGGCCGCACGTGGTACGCCGACAGCGCACGCACCACGTGTCACGGGGTCACGCGTCGCCGGGCGGTGGCGTGGAGCCGCTGGCCCGAGCCCGGCCCAATTGAGCGACCGGCGTTTCACCGCCCCCAGGCGGAAGATTCTCCGCAGTTGTCAAGGCGCACTCCACTTCGTGAGAGGGTAGTCGGGTCTCGTGGCGCCGGGAGGCGACCGTCCTCCACCGTGGCGCCGCCATCAGCGACAGCAGGAGGTCATCGGGGTGAGGCGCGCGGTAGTCGTGCTGGCCGTGCTGCTCGGCCAGATGCTGCTCGGCCAGGGCCTGTCAGCCGCGGCGGCGGCACGGGCGGAGGACGGCACGGGCCGGGTGGCGCTCATCGGGGTGCCCGGGCTGCACTGGAACGACCTCACCCAGGCCGACACGCCCAACCTGTGGGAGCTGGCCAGGTCGAGCGCGATCGGCTCCCTGTCGGTCCGCACCGTCGGCAACGTGACCTGCCCCTACGACGGCTGGCTGACCGTGTCGGCGGGCACCAGGTCGGCGGTCGGCTACGGCTGCGGCGCGCCCCCGATGCCCGAGGCGCAGGGCGAGGGCGCGGTCATCCCCGACTACCGCTACCTCATCGACGTGGCCGGGCAGCGCAACGCCGGCACCCTGGGCGAGTCGCTGAAGGCGGCCGGCCAGTGCTCGATCGCGATCGGCCCGGGCGCCGCGCTGGCGCTGGCCGACCGGCAGGGCGCGGTGCAGACCTACCGCTCCTCGCCGCTCCAGGTGAAGACCGCCGACCTGGAGAAGTGCCGGGTGATCGCCATGGACGTGGACGACCTGATCCGCCCCTACCTGACCGCCGACCGGCTGCCGAAGGTGCCCGACCAGCTGACCGCCGCCCAGCGGCGCGACGCGCTGCGCCTGGCCGACGCCAAGGCCGGCGCGCTGCTGTCGGTCCTGCCCGCCGACACGACGGTGCTGCTCGCGGGCCTGTCCGACCACGGCTCCGTACCCCACCTGCGGGTGGCCGCGCTCCGCGAGCCGGGCGCGCAGGGGCGGCTGCTCGGCACGTCCTCCACCCGCCGCGCGGACATCTCGATCCTGACCGACCTGACCGCCACCGCGCTGACCAAGGCCGGCGTGCCGGTGCCCGACTCGGTCGTGGGCGTGCCGTTCCAGGTGGGCGAGCAGGGCGCCACGTTCGAACGGCTCCAGCGCGCCGACGCCACCGCGCAGACCATGCGCTCGGCGAAGGGGCAATACTTCACCGCCCTGGCGGTCCTGCAGGTCCTGTTCTACGTGCTCGCGTTCGTGCTGCTGCGCCGCCACAAGCACCTGCCCTGGGTGCGCCGGGCCGCCGTGGCCCTGGCGGCGCTGCCGGTCACCTCGTTCCTGGTCAACCTGCTGCCGTGGTCCAACCACCTGCAGTTGTTCGGCGCCATGCTGGCCTGGTGGGCCGTGATCACGGCGCTGGCGCTGGCCGGGCCCTGGCGGCGCCGTCCGCTCGGCCCGCTGGCCGTGGTCGCCTCCGTCACCGCGCTCACGCTCGCCGCCGACCTGCTCACCGGCACCACGCTCCAGCTCAACAGCTTCATGGGCTTCAGCGCCGAGCAGGGCGCCCGTTACTACGGTCTGGGCAACATCCCGTTCGCGCTGCTGGCCACGGGCACGCTGCTGGCCACGACCACGATCGCGCACCGCTGGCCGGGCAAGATCGGCCTGGCCGCCATCGTCGGGCTGGGGGCGGCCGCGATGGTGCTCGGCGGGTCCGGGATGGGCAGCGACTTCGGCGGCGTCATCGCGTTCGTGCCCGGCATCGCGGTGACCGCGCTCATCCTGTCGGGCAAGCGGGTGTCGCTGGTGCAGCTGGCGCTGTTCTGCGTGGCCGGCGGGGTGATCGTGATGACGTTCGCCTGGCTCAACTACCTCAAGCCGGCCAGCGAGCAGTCGCACCTGGGCAGGTTCGTGGGCCAGGTGCTGACCGGCGAGGCGCTGGAGGTCATCTGGCGCAAGCTGCAGGCCATGCTCGGCACGCTGCTCAATCCCAACCTGATGCCGATCGTGATCGTGGCCGTGGCGTTCCTCGTGTACGCGATCGTGCGGCCCGAGCAGGCCTCGGCCGGGGTGGTGCCGGCGGCGTTCGAGCACTCCCCCGCGCTGCGGGCCGGATTCATCGGCACGCTGGTCAGCGGCGTGGTCGGCATGCTCGTCAACGACTCCGGCGCGGCCGTGCTGTCCATGGCGCTGGCCCTGGCGGTGCCGCTGCTGCTGGCCACCGGGATCGGCGTGCTCCTGCAGCGGGAGGAGTCAGTCCCAGGCGTCGGCGAGCAGCTGGCGCGTGTCGCGAAGTAGCTGCGGCAGGACCTTCGTCTGGGCGACGACCGGCATGAAGTTCGTGTCGCCGCCCCAGCGGGGCACCACGTGCTGGTGCAGGTGGGCGGCGATGCCCGCGCCGGCCACGTGCCCGAGGTTCATCCCGACGTTGAAGCCCTGCGCGCCGCTCGCCTTGCGCAGGGCGCGCAGAGACTTCTGGGTGAACTCCCCCATCTCGATCAGCTCGTCCGGCCGCAGCTCGTCGTAGTCGGACACGTGCCGGTAGGGGACGACCATGAGGTGGCCGGAGTTGTACGGGTAAAGGTTGAGCACGGTGTAGACGGTGGTCCCGCGGGCGACGATCAGGCCGTCCTCGTCGCTCATCTTGGGGATCGCGTCGAACGGGCACCCGTCGTCGGGGCCGGTGCCCGTCGGTTTGTTCTCACCCTTGATGTAGGCCATGCGATGCGGGGTCCACAGACGGTCGAAGTTGTCCGGGGTCCCTGCCCCTGCCTGATCGTGCATAACTAGCAGCATAGGACCACGGACAAACGGCGCGGTCTTCCGGCACAATCCTGTGCATTCGCCTACAGGAGGCCGCGATGAGCGACGCGTTAGCCGAACACCCCGTCCCCGAACCGGTTCCCGCGGATCCGCCCGCCGAGCCGCCCGCGTACACCCCGGGTGCGACCGTGAAAGGGCGCATCAAGGTCGCCGACGAGGTGGTGGAGAAGGTCGCCGCCCTGGCGGCCCTGGAGGTGGCCGGGGTGGCCGACATGGGCGGCGACCTGGCTCGGGCGTTCGAGTCCGTACGCGACCGCATCGGCATCGGGTCGCGGCGCGCCAACCAGGGCGTCAGCGCGCAGATCCAGGACCGGCAGGTGGCGGTGAGCCTGACGATCGTGGTCGAGTACGGGCACGTGGTGATGGAGGTCGCTTCAGAGGTCAAGACGAACGTGGCCAGGAACGTCAGCCGGATGCTGGGCATGCGGGTCATGGAGGTGAACGTGACGGTGGACGACGTCCGCATGCCCGGCGAGGCCCGCCCCGCCCCCACCGACGACCCGGCCGACGAGGATCCCGGCTCCGCCTCCCCCTGATCCAATCGCCCGTGCACCGCCTTCCGTCGCCGCCGGATCCGTTCCCCGTCGCTCCGGGATGGGGTCGGAAGGCCGGACGGCCACGCTGCTCCCGCACGCACGACGACGGCACGACTGGGAGCGGAGCGGCGGCGCTCGACCGGGCGTCCGGCGTCGCCGCACACGGTCGCCCCCCGGCACGTGGCCTCGGCTCGCCGTCGCCCGACACCAGCCCCGCACGGTAACGCCCCCAACGCAGGACAGCAGGCGCACCTCGACGGCCTTCCAGACCCGGCTCCCCGCACCCGGGCGCGGGGAGCCGGGTCCGTCCCAGGCGGGTCGGAAGCGGGCGCGGGCCGGTGGTAGGGCCCGAGAGCGGGTCGGAAGCGGGCGCGGGCCGGCGGTGGGCCCCCCGAGCTCGGGGCGCCGCCGCGGAGCCGGATCGGCAGACGCACGTCCGGCACCGCGGGGCGCCGCCGCTGAGCCGCCCCGGCAGGGGCGAGTCCGGCACCATGGCACGGAGTCCCCGGGGGAGCCGTTGGGCGGTCACTCCGCTCGCGTCATGTCCGAGGGGTAGCCGCCGCCTCCCGGATACACCCAGGCGCCGCTGACCGTGTTGCCGTCGGCGGAGAAGGTGCCGCGGTAGTAGGCGGGCGAGCCCTTCTCATTGCCCCAGATGGTCAGCGTGTCGCCCTCCAGTTCGTACACGTAGTCGAGGGTGTCGCCCCGGTTTCCGTAGTACCGCGACTTGATGTCCTCGCTCGGCTTGTCGGCGCCGAACGGCATCTCCCTGCCGATGATCTCCATCCCCTTGATCGGCTGCCCGTCCTGCACCAGGTCCACGTCCTGGATCAGGAAGAAGCCGCCCTCCATCCACCGGTAGGTCACGGTGCCCGGGGCGCCGCCGGTCACCCGCCAGGTGCCGACCAGCCGGTCCAGAGCCTTGAGCTGGGCGTCGGGCTGCTGCTGCTGCGGGTACTCCACCATCGTCGTTCCCTTTCTCCGAAGTGCCTGAAGTGATGTCGCGCCCATATGACGGCGCCGGCCGGGAAAAGGAATCGGTCTTGGAGGAGGAATTTCAGAGCGTCTCGGGCAGGCCGAAGGCGGCGTGCAGCTCGGTGCCGAAGGTCGTGATCTCGGCGATCAGGCCGTCCTCGATGCGCAGCACGTCGACGTTGACGGCGATGTAGGAGGTCTCGCCCGGGCGGCGGCCGTAGTTGGCGAGGGCCGGCTGCCGGTTGGCGTACGTCGCCAGCGCCTTCCACTCCCACGCCTCCGGTCCGACGAGGTGCGGCCGCCACATGTCGAGGATGGCCACGCGCCCGTCGTACACCAGCGACGCCGGGGGCATCGTCTGCCTGGCGTCCTCGCGCAGCAGCGCCGTGAGCGCCGCGAGGTCGCCCTCGACGGAGGCGTCCATGTACCGGCGCAGCACCGCCCGCTCCTCCTCGCTGGGCGGGGAGGCGGGACCCCACTGGGAGCGGCGCTGGGGCAGGTGGAGGCGGAGCGTGGCACGCGCCCGCTGGAGCGCGCTCTTGACCGCCGCCACGCTCAGCTCCAGCGCGCCGGAGGTCTCCTCGGCCGACCAGCCGGCGACGTCTCGCAGGATCAGCACGGCCCGCTGGCGTGGCGGCAGGTGCTGGATGGCGGCGAGGTAGGCCAGCTCGATCGTCTCGCGTGCGACGGTCACCGCGTCCGGATCGCTCACGGCCAGGTCGAGTGCCCGGTCAGGGTACGGCTGCAGCCACGGCACCTCGGTGAACGGCGAGCCCGGCTCGCTCCCGGCGCCGGCCGCGACCTCACGGGAGCGCGTGGGCCCGGACAGCAGGTCGAGGCAGGCGTTGGTGGCGATGCGGTAGAGCCAGGCCCGCAGCGTCGCGCGCCCCTCGAACGTCTCCCGCCGCCGCCAGGCCCGCAGCAGCGTCTCCTGCACCATGTCCTCGGCGTCGGTGTACGAACCAAGCATGCGGTAGCAGTGGACGTGCAGCTCGTGCCGGTACGCCTCGACCAGTTCCCCGAAGCCGGCCCGGTCACCGGCGCGGACGGCCTCCACGACGTCGTCCCGCTGCCCCATCGGCCCCTCCCCCGCTGCGTCCGCGGCCATGCTAGTGCCGCGCGTCTATGGTGTGCTCCATGACGACCGATCAGCTCGAACCGATGCCAAGCGACTGGCAGCGCGCCCTGGCCATCGTGGCCCACCCCGACGACCTCGAGTACGGCTGCGCCTCCGCGATCGCGACCTGGACCGACGCCGGTCGCGAAGTGGTCTACGTGATCGCCACGCGCGGGGAGGCGGGCATCGACACGCTCGAACCCGCAAAGAGCGGCCCGGTCCGCGAGCGCGAGGAGCGGGCCAGTGCCGCCGTGGTGGGGGTGTCGACCGTGGAGTTCCTCGACCATCAGGACGGGGTGATCGAGTACGGCACCGCGCTGCGGAAGGACATCGCCGCCGCCATCCGCAGGCACCGCCCGGAGCTGCTGATCACCTTGAACCCGGCGGACACATGGGGCGGCACGTACTGGAACTCCCCAGATCACCGGGCGGTCGGGCGGGCGGTGCTGGACGCCGCCGCAGACGCCGGCAACAGGTGGATATTTCCGGACACCGAGGCCCCCGCCTGGAAAGGGCTCCGCTGGGTCGCCGTCGCCGGCACCGACTCCCCCACCCACGCCGTGGACGTCACCGACGGCCTGGAGCGCGGCGTGCGCTCGCTCATGGAGCACCGCGCCTACATCGAGGCCCTCACCACCGAGGACCCGGAGACGTACGCACGCACCCTCATCGAGGGCTTCGCCCGCGAGCAGGCCGAACGCTTCGGCGGGCGGCCCGCCGTGACATTCCGCCTATTTCCCTGTTAATTCAATGAAATCTGAAATGCCAGCGACGGCCGGGGCGCCTTGCTAGGGTTTCATGCCCTGCGGTCGAGATCTCCCGCAGGCATTGCCGGTCGGGCGCGCCATGCCATGCCCTGCGCCCGGCCGATCCCCCAAAAATCCGAAAGGTTCCCCCTCATGACCAAGTCATGGCTCGTGGCCGTCCTGCTCTGCTTCTTCCTCGGCGCGCTCGGCGTGCACCGCTTCTACGTCGGGAAGATCGGGACGGGCATCCTCCAGCTCGTCACCCTCGGCGGCCTCGGCGTGTGGGTGCTGATCGACTTCATCATGATCTTGATCGGCAAGTTCACCGACAAGCAGGGCCAGCCCCTGGCCAAGTAGGACGCGGGGCGGAGCGGCCTCCCCCCGGGCGAACCACTGCCCGGCGGGGACGGCCGCTCCGCCCCGTTGCCGTCAGACCTGGACGCGGTGCTCCACCGCGTTGACGATCTCGGCGATCGCCTCGTCGACCGGCACGCCGTTCTTCTGCTCGCCGCTGCGGTAGCGGAACGAGACCGCTCCGTTGGCGATGTCGTCGTCGCCGGCCAGCAGCATGTAGGGCACCTTGGCCTTCTGCGCGTTGCGGATCTTCTTCTGCATGCGGTCGTCGGAGGCGTCGACCTCGATCCGGATGCCGCGCTCGCGCAGCTTCTTCGCGACGTCCTGCAGATAGGGCACGTGCGCGTCGGCGATCGGGATGCCCACCACTTGGACCGGCGCCAGCCAGGGCGGGAAGGCGCCGGCGTAGTGCTCGGTCAGCACGCCGAGGAAGCGCTCGACCGAGCCGAACAGCGCGCGGTGGATCATGACCGGGGTCTGCCGGCTGCCGTCGGCCGCCTGGTATTCGAGGCCGAAGCGCTTGGGCTGGTTGAGGTCGAGCTGGATGGTGGACAGCTGCCACGTGCGGCCGATGGCGTCCTTGGCCTGCACGGAGATCTTCGGCCCGTAGAAGGCCGCGCCGCCCGGGTCGTCGACCAGCGTCAGCCCCGACTCGGTGGCCACCTGGCGCAGCGCCTGGGTGGCCTCCTCCCACTCGGCGGGGTCGCCGATGAACTTGTCGGACTCGTCGCGGGTGGACAGCTCCAGGTAGAAGTCAGACAGACCGAAGTCGCGCAGCACGCTGAGCACGAACCTCAGCAGCGACTTGATCTCGTCGGCCATCTGCTCCCTGGTGGTGTAGATGTGCGCGTCGTCCTGCGTCATGCCGCGCACCCGGGTCAGCCCGTGGACCACGCCGGACTTCTCGTAGCGGTAGACCGAGCCGAACTCGCACAGCCGCAGCGGCAGCTCGCGGTAGGAACGCCCGCGCGCCCGGAAGATCAGGTTGTGCATCGGGCAGTTCATCGGCTTGACGCGGTATTCGATGCCCTCCAGCTCGAAGGCCGGGAACATGTCGTCGGCGTACCACGGCAGGTGGCCGGAGGTCTCGAACAGCGACGACTTGGTGATGTGGGGCGTGTTGACGAACTCGTAGCCCGCCTCGGCCTGCCGCCTTCGCATGTAGTCTTCCATCTCCTTGCGGATGATCCCGCCCTTGGGATGGAAGATCGGAAGGCCGCTGCCCAGCTCCGGCGGGAAGCTGAACAGGTCGAGCTCGACGCCGAGCTTGCGGTGGTCGCGCTTTTCGGCCTCTTCCAGGAGCTTGAGGTATTCGTCCTGCTTGTCGCGGGACTCCCACGCGGTGCCGTAGATGCGCTGCAGCTGCGGGTTCTTCTCACTGCCCCGCCAGTAGGCGCCGCCGGAGCGCATGAGCTTGAACGCCGGGATCGAGCGGGTGGACGGCACGTGCGGGCCGCGGCACAGGTCTTTCCAGCGCAGCTCGCCGCTCTTGGCGTCGAGGTTGTCGTAGATGGTCAGCTGGCCGGCGCCGACCTCGACCGACTCCTCGGCGTCGGCGCCGCCCTTGAGGCCGATCAACTCGAGCTTGTAGGGCTCGGCGGCCAGCTCCTCGCGCGCCTCGTCGTCGGTGACGGGACGGCGGGAGAACAGCTGGCCCTCCTTGACGATCTCGCGCATGCGCTTCTCGATGCGCTTGAGGTCGTCGGGGTTGAACGCCTGCTTGACGTCGAAGTCGTAGTAGAACCCGTTTTCCACGGGCGGCCCGATGCCCAGCTTGGCCTCGGGGAACAGCTCCTGCACCGCCTGCGCCATGACGTGGGCGGTGGAGTGGCGGACGATGGCCCTGCCGTCCTCGCTGGAGACCTCGATCGGCTCGACGACGTCGTCCTGGGCCAGCGGGTGGGCCAGGTCGCGGGGCACGCCGTTGACCCGGGCCGCGATGACCGTGCGGCCGTCGGCCTCGAGCGCCTCACCGGCCGTCGTGCCGGCCGCGACCACACGCTCGGCTCCGGCGAGGGTGATGCGTAGCTCGGCTGACACGGTGACTCCCTTGAGATCGCGCTCCGGCGCTCGGCACCGGCGCTGCTTCGATGGTGAACACCGATGCTATCGCGGGTGAAACCCCAGCTTTGTCAGCTCCTTGCGGGTCCCGTGGAAGACGTTGCGGTCGATCGGGCTGTTGGCGTACTGGTGGATGGTCCAGTCCCGCCACGGCCTGGGCACCGTCGGCCGCCCGCGGGGGTGCTCCGGGCCGGCGATCCAGAGCGGGTATTCGGCCAGGCCGGCGCAGTTTCCGCGGTTCGCGAACGAGAAGAACGTGTAGACGAACGGCCGCACGTGGCCGTGCCGCTCGACGAAGTGGCACCAGCGGCGCGCGTACCTGGCGACCTGCTCGGGCCGGAGCCCGTCGTCGGACTCCAGGTCGAGGGCGACCAGATCGCCGCGCCGCAGCCCGCCGGCCGCCCTGATCGTGTCCAGGAAGTGGCGGGCCTGCGCGATGGGGTCGCCCTTGGGCCTGGCGAAGTGGTACGCGCCGCAGACCATCCAGCTCTCGCGCATGCCGTTCCAGTTGCGCGCGAACCACTTGTCGACGTAGTCGCCGCCCTCGGTCGCCTTGGCGAAGGCGAAGGCCACTCCGGCTTCGGCGTGACCGGTCCAGTCGACGGAACCCTGCCAGTTGGACACATCGATGCCTTGCAGCACGCGCTTCACCTTGCCGGAGTTTATTGAGATGTCTCCCGATCAGCCCTTCGCCGCGCCGATCAGCAGGTTCCGTGTGCGTTCCCGGTTGGCGTACACGGAGGCCACGAAATCGGTCACCCCGGCCCGCTCCAGCTCCTCGAGCTCGGCCAGCACGGCCTTCTCGTCGCCCACGATGGCCACGTCGCCGGGGTTCGCCGCGCCTTCCCTGTCGAGCATGGCACGGTACGACGGCAACTGTCCGTACACCTCGAAAATCTCGTTCGCCCGCTGGACGGCGGAGTCGCGGTCGTCGGTGACGCAGATCGGCAGCGCGCAGACGATGCGCGGCGGCTCACGGCCCGCCTCGGCGGCCGCCGCCGTGATCGTGGGCGCGACGTGCTCGGCGATGGTCTTGGGCCCGGTCATCCACAGGACGGTGCCGTCGGCCACGGCGCCGGCCAGCTTGAGCATGCGCGGGCCGAGCGCGGCCACCAGCACGGGGAAGCCGGCTCCCGGACCGGTGAGCCTGAGGTTGGCCCTGAGCGTCTCGCCCGCGTACTCGACCTGTTCGCCGCGGCCTGCGGGGATCAGGATGTCGAGGTACTCCTTCATGTGCCGGCCGGGGCGCTCGAAGTCGTAGCCGTACATGCCCTCGATGACGATCTTGTGGGAGAGCCCGATGCCGAGCGCGAGCCGCCCGCCGAGGGCGGCGTTGGCGGTCATGGCCTGCTGGGCCAGCACGGCCGGGTGGCGGGGGTAGGTGGGCACGACGGCGGTGCCGAGCTCGATGGCGGGTCCCTGGGCGCCGGCGGCGGCCAGGGCGGTGAGGGCGTCGAGGCCGAAGATGTTGGAGAGCCAGGCCGAGCTGAAGCCGTCCGCGGCGGCCTGCGCGATCTGGTCGCGGAGCACGCCGATCGGATCGGAGCCTTTCGGCTCGACGAGGTAGTAGCCGTAACGCATGGAAACAGAACTCCATTCTGGTGACTGACGGGAATGTACCTTCCCACGCCGCCACGCGGTCACCCGCCGGTCCGGCCACCATTTGTAAAGTGGCCTACATGAGCCACGATCGCGCCGGACAGCCCGCTCAGCCCGCCGACCTGGTCGACGTCCCCCGCCTGGTGACGTCCTACTACGCCCTGCATCCCGACCCGGACGAGGTGGGGCAGCGGGTCGCGTTCGGCACGTCGGGGCATCGCGGGTCGTCGCTGAAGACGGCCTTCAACGAGGACCACATCGTGGCCACCAGCCAGGCCATCTGCGAATACCGGCAGGCGCAGGGCACCGACGGGCCGCTGTTCCTGGGCGTCGACACGCACGCGCTGTCGGAGCCCGCGCGGGTGTCGGCGCTGGAGGTGTTCGCGGCCAACGGGGTCGAGGTGCTGATCGACACGCGCGACGGCTACACGCCGACTCCGGCGGTCTCGCACGCCATCCTGCGGCACAACCGGGGGCGCACGTCGGGGCCGGCCGACGGGGTCGTGATCACGCCGTCGCACAACCCGCCCGGCGACGGCGGGTTCAAGTACAACCCGCCGCACGGCGGGCCCGCCGACACCGACGCGACCACGTGGATCCAGGACCGCGCCAACCGGCTGCTGCGAGACATGAGCGCCGTCCGGAGGGTCCCGTACGCGAAGGCCCTGGGCCTGGCGGGACGCTACGACTTCCTCGGCTCGTACGTCGACGACCTGCCGTCCGTGCTGGACCTCGACGCGATCCGGGCGGCCGGGGTGCGGATCGGGGCCGATCCCCTCGGCGGGGCGAGCGTGGCGTACTGGGGAGAGATCGCCGAGCGGCACCGCCTCGACCTGACGGTCGTCAATCCGCAGGTCGATCCCACGTGGCGGTTCATGACGCTCGACTGGGACGGCAAGATCCGGATGGACTGCTCGTCGCCGTACGCGATGGCCTCGCTCATCGCGAACCGGGACAAATACGATATTTCCACAGGTAACGATGCCGACGCGGACCGCCACGGCATCGTCACCCCCGACGGCGGCCTCATGAACCCCAACCACTACCTGGCCGTCGCCATCTCCTACCTCTACTCCCACCGCGACGGCTGGCCCGCGGACGCCGGGGTCGGCAAGACCATGGTCAGCAGCGGCGTCATCGACCGGGTCGCGGAGTCGCTGGGCCGGCGGCTGTACGAGGTGCCGGTGGGCTTCAAGTGGTTCGTGCCGGGGCTGCTCGACGGCTCGCTGGGCTTCGGCGGCGAGGAGAGCGCGGGGGCGTCCTTCCTGCGGCGGGACGGCTCGGTGTGGTCCACCGACAAGGACGGCATCATCCTGGCGCTGCTGGCGTCGGAGATCCTGGCCGTCACCGGCAAGTCGCCGAGCGCTCACTACGCCGACCTGGTCGGGCGGTTCGGCGAGCCCGCGTACGCCCGGGTGGACGCCCCGGCCACGCGCGAGGAGAAGGCCGTGCTCGGGAAGCTGTCCGCGGCGCAGGTGACGGCGTCGTCGCTGGCCGGCGAGCCGATCACGGCGGTGCAGACGTCGGCTCCCGGCAACGGGGCCGCGCTGGGCGGGGTGAAGGTCGCGACGGAGAACGCCTGGTTCGCCGCCCGGCCCTCGGGCACGGAGGACGTCTACAAGATCTACGCCGAGTCCTTCCGCGGCCCCGACCACCTGGCCAAGGTTCAGGAGGAGGCCCGCTCCCTGGTCTCCGCCGCCCTCGGCTGACCCCACCCCACCCGGCGCCCGGTCCGGCCGTCCGCCGCACGATGACGGGCACTGTCGCCGGACTGCGGCCCCGGCCGCATCGGCCGGGCCCACCGCACCTGCCGGGCGCTCCGCCGGCGCGCCCCACGGTGCCGAAGTCCCCGGCTGGCGCGCCACCACAGAGGCCGGAGTCCCCGGCCCGGGGCGCCGCACAGTTCCGGGCCTCGATCGGTGAGCCGGACCGCGCGGGGCCCCGGTGGTCGCGGCGCGGCGCAAGCGGCCGGGTCGGCGGGTCAGGGGTCGCGGGCGGTCGCGAGCGCGCCGTCGCGTGTCAGGCGGGTGAGCAGGTCCGTGACGAGCGCGCGCAGGGTCGCGTCCCGGCCCAGATCCTCGCCGAAGACCTCCGTCAGGCCCAGCAGCCGATCGGCCACCTCACGCGGGTCCGCCTCCGGCATGCTCAACCGCGCCGCCAGGGGGTCGGTGACCGTGATCGGCGTGCCGTCGTCGGCCCGGCCCGCGGAGACGTACCGCATCCAGGCGGCCACCCCCAGCGCCGCCCATCGGGGCTCGGCGCCCCGGGCGAGGCGGTCGCGGATCACCGGGAGCAGGCGCTGCGGCAGCTTGTGCGACCCGTCCGCGGCCACCTGCGCGATCGGGTGCCGCAGCGCCGGGTTGGCCAGCCTGGCGAGCAGCCGCTCCCGGTAGGCGTCCAGGTCCACGCCGGGCGGCGGCGCGAGCGTGGGCGCTGCGTCGAACTCCAGGTAGCGGCGGCCCGCCTCGGCGAGCTCCGGCCGGGTCGTCGCCTCGGCGGTCGTGCCGAGGCCGGCCAGCGCCCCCAGGTAGGCCAGCACCGAGTGGACGCCGTTGAGCAGGCGCAGCTTCATCGTCTCGTACGGCTCCACGTCCCCCGTGATCATCGCCCCCGCCCGCTCCCACGGCGGCCGCCCTCCGGGGAACCGGTCCTCGATCACCCACTGCCGGAACGGCTCGGTCGTCAGCGCCGCCCGGTCCGCCACGCCGAGCAGCCGCGCCGCGGCGGCCCGGTCGGCGTCGGCAGGGGCGGGCACGATGCGGTCGACCATGGCGGACGGGAAGGCGGCGTTCCCGTCGTGGATCCAGGAGAGCAGCTCGTCGTCGCGGGCGAGCTCGCAGAACTCGGTCACCAGGCCGCTCAGCAGCCGCCCGCCGCCCGCCAGGTTGTCGCAGCAGACGACGGCGAGCGGCCCGGAGCCTGCGGCGCGGCGGGCGCGCAGCCCGGCCACCAGCCGCCCCACCGGCGTGCGCGGCGGGCCGCCCGCCAGGTCGGCGGCCACGTCGGGATCGGCCGCGCGCAGCCGCCCGGTGGCCGGGTCGTGCCGGTAGCCGGGCTCGGTCACGGTCATCGTGACCACCCGCACGCCGGGGTCCGCGATCCTGGCGGTCCCGGCCTCCGGGCCCACCGCCTCCGTCAGCATCCCGCACACCCGGATCGAGGCGTGCTCACCGTCGCGTTCGAGCACCGAGTACAGCAGGTCCTGCGCCGACAGCAGCTCGGCGGCGGCCATGCTGCGCATCGTCACCCCGCACACGCCGTAGGCGGGGTCGCCGGCGTCCTCGGTGTACAGCGCCTGGTGGGCCCGGTGGAAGGCGCCGAGGCCCAGGTGCACGATCCCGGTACGCAGCTCGCCCGGCTGGAACCGGGGCCGGGCGGCTGCGGGGACAGTGGGCAGCGCGGCCCGCGACAGCCTCATCGCCGCGCCACCGGCCACGCCGGCCCGCAGGCGACCCGCCGCCCGCCCTGGGCGGACTCCGGCGGCCGCATCAGTAGCCCAGGTGCCGGCCGCCGTCGCCCACCAGCACCTCACCCGTCACCATGTCCGCCTCCACCAGCGCGGTCACCATCTGGGCGATGTGCTCGGGACGTGCCGTGCGGCGCAGCGGCGCCTTGGCCTCCTCCCTGGCCGCCATCTCGGTGAAGACCTGCTCGCCCACCCGGTCGATGTGCCAGCGCGTGGCCACGATGCCGGGTGCGACCGCGTTCACCCTCACCTCGGGCCCGAGGGCGACCGCCAGGTCGCGGGTGAGCTGGATCAGGGCCGCCTTGCTGACGCTGTAGGCGATGGAGGAGCCGGTGGCGAGGATGCCGGCGATGGAGGAGACGTTGACGATGGCGCCGCGGGCCGCCCGCAGGTCGGGCGCGAAAGCGCGGGCGCAGTAGTAGGGGCCCATGAGATTGACGCCCATGATGTGGCGCCACACGTCGTCGGTGAGCCCCTCCAGGTCGGGGAACGGCACCCACTTGGTCGTGCCCGCGTTGCAGACCAGCACGTCCACGCGCCCGTACCGGTCGCGTACGCGCTGGGCCATGCGGCGCACGGCGGCGTCGTCGGCCACGTCGGCGGCCACGGCCTCGGCCTTGCAGCCCAGCTCCAGGAGGCGGGCGACGGTCGCCTGGGCGTCCGCCGCCGAGCGCGAGTAGTTGACGACCACGGCCGCCGCGCCCTTCCTGGCCAGACTCTCGGCCACGGCCGCGCCGATGCCGGTGCCGCCGCCGGTGATCACGGCCACCGTCCCGTTGACGTCCATGTCCTACTCCTCCACCACTGGTCTGCGCACCGGGTCGACGGCCGCGATGTCGACGTCCTTGGTCTCGCGCGAGGCCCAGAACGCCCAGAACGAGATCACCGCCGTCCCGACGAGGAACGCCGCCACGAGCCACGGCCGCCCGCCCATCCGCGCCGCGAGCGCCGCGCCGATCAGCGGGGAGAACCCGGCCAGCGCCGCCCCCAGCTCCCGTGAGGCGGCGAACCCGGTGTAGCGGACCCGCGCCCCGAACAGCTCGGCGTAGAACACCGGCTGCACGGCCACCTGCGGCGCGAACCCGAGCGCCCCCATGATCATCATCGCCAGCCACACCACCACGGGCACGCCGGTCTCGACCATGACGAAGTACGGGTACACGAACACCGCCACGAACACCACGCTGAACAGGTTGAGCGGCCGCCGCCCCACCCGGTCCGACAGGCGCCCGTAGAAGGGCTGGAGCACGATCACGGTCAGCCCGAACAGGATCACGCCCAGCAGCGCCGTCCGGCTGGACAGGCCGAGCCGCTGGGTGGCGTACGCGACGCTGAACGTGGCGAGCGTGTAGACGACGGCCGTGTCGTTGATGTGCGCCCCGACGCCGATGAGGAAGTTCCGCGGGTAGCGGGCCAGCGCGTCCCTGATCGGCAGCTTGACGATCTCGCGGCTGCGCTCCATCTCGCGGAAGACCGGCGACTCGGCCACTCGCAGCCGCACGTACAGCGCCACCCCGATCAGCGCGAAGCTCACCAGGAACGGCAGCCGCCAGCCCCAGGAGAGGAAGTCCTCCCGGGGCATCAGCTGCACCAGCAGGAACGCCGAGGTGCCGAGCACGAGGCCGATCTGCACGCCGGTCTGGGCATAGGAGGCGTAGTAGCCGCGCCGGCCGGGCGGGGCGTGCTCGGCCAGCAGCGTGGCCGCGCCGCCGAACTCCGCGCCCGCGCCCAGGCCCTGGCAGACCCGCAGCAGCGTGAGCAGGAGGGGCGCCGCCACGCCGATGGAGGGGTAGGTGGGCAGCAGCCCGATGAGCCCGGTGGACACGCCCATGATGACGGTCGTGATGATCAGGGTGGAGCGGCGGCCGATCCTGTCGCCGAGGTGGCCGAACAGGACGCCGCCGAACGGCCGCACCACGAAGCCCACGCCGAACGTGGCGAACGCGGCGATCGTGCCCGCGGCCGGGTCGGCGTCGGTGAAGAACAGCTGGTTGAAGACGAGGGCGGCGGCGGTGCCGTAGATGAAGAAGTCGTACCACTCCAGGGCGGTGCCGACGAGGGCGCCCAGGACGACGCGCTTTAACTCGGGTGTTGTCGTGGCGGACATCTAACCTCCAAGGGGGGTGTCAGGCCGGCGGAACGCCGAGCCGCGCGGCGAGCGCCGCCAGCTCCGCCCACACCGGTGCGGGCACCGGGATCCCCTCCTCCAGCCGCGCCCGGCGCGCTTCGGCCTCGGGCTCCCCCGGCACGACCACGCCGGGGCCGGAGGCACGCAGGGCCTCGCAGAAGGACTCGACCTGGGCGACGTAGCTCTCCAGGGGGACGAACCCGGCGATGTCGACCGCGCTGATCACCGTGCCGAACGTGCCGTCGTACTCCGGCGAGCAGGCGGTGCCGGTGCCCGTGAGCAGGCCGCCGACCAGTTCGATGAGGACGCTCAGGCCGTACCCCTTGTGGCCGCCGAAGGGCAGCAGCGCACCGCCCCGGTAGAAGTCGTCCGGGTCGGTGGACGGACGCCCCGCGGGGTCGACGAGCACCCCTTCGGGCGCCGGAGAGCCGGCCACGCGCAGGAGGCCGAGCTTGCCCTCGGCCATGGCGGCGGTCGCCCAGTCCATGACCACGGCCGCGCCGCCGGCCCGCGGCACGGCCCAGGCCAGGGGGTTGGTGCCGAGCATCCTGCGGTGCCCGCCGTACGGGGCGACGGTCGGGTCCGCGTTGCCCACCACCTGCGCGATCAGGCCCTGCGCCGCCAGCGACCCGGCGTACTCGCCGAGCCTGCCGACGTGGTTGCACTCCCTGATCGCCACGACGCCGGCGCCGTGCTCCCCGGCCAGCCGCGCCGCCTCCTCGGCGGCCAGCCGGGCCGCGGCCTGCCCGAACCCGCGCCTTCCGGACACGACGGCGGTGGCGCCGCGACGGGAGACCACCTCGGGCCGGGCGCCGGGCACGATCACGCCCGCCTCGATCCTCTCGAGGTACGGCAGGAGCCGCCGCACCCCGTGCGAGCCGTGCCCGGCCAGATCGGCCTCGACGAGGGACGCCGAGACCGTCGCGGCGAGGTCGGCGGGCACGCCGGCCGCGACCAGGAGATCCCTGGCGAGGTCGCGGAGAGGATCGGCGGCGACGAGGCGAGGGGGTGCGTTCACGGGCCACCTGTCCGCATCGTTAGGACTGCGTTCCGTGTGCGCGCTTATGCCCGCTCCGCGCCCGCCCAAACGGATCAACGGAAAGGGCTTACCAAACGCTTGTTCCGCTTCTCGCCGCCGTCCCGACGCGCCGGCCAAGCCGGTGATGCTCTTGCGCGTGGATCCCCTGATCATCCCATTGGCGGAAGACCAAAACGATCACCGGTAAACGCGTCCCCGATCTTCGCCAAGGGCTCGACATCGAGAAAGCGGAAAGTCACCAGGTGAGCTCGCCGGCGGTGGCGGTGGTCACGCCGGTGCGGCCGAGGTCGGCGCGGCGGCCGGCGGCGACGCCGTCGCGGTAGCCGGTGCCGCTGGTGCGGGGGACGCTCATCCTGATCGTCGGGTAGTGGGCCGCCACCGCGCGGTCCACCTCCGCCCGGCGGTCGGCCAGCACCAGCGCGGTACCGGGGCCGCCGGACTCCGACTCGGCGCGGGACTCCGCCTCGCACAGCAGGCGGTAGACCTCGTCAATGAAGCCCAGCAGCCACGACCGCCGGTAGGCCCGCACGGCCGTCACTCCCTCCGGCAGGCGCACGCGGGCCAGGCCCGAGGCCATCTGGAGCAGCAGCGAGGTGGCCAGCAGGTCGGCCCGCTCCAGGTCGGCAGCGAAGCCGAACACGTGCACCCGCTGGCCGCCGTCCCCCCGCCCGATGAGCAGGGGGCGGCAGCGTACGGCCTGCGCGACCAGGCTGACGAGGCGGGCCTTCTCCCTGGCCCACGGGTTGGGCAGGGTGACGATGCGGTCGCCGGGGACCTGCCGCGTGCCGGCGGGCGGGAGGGTGTCGATGCCGTGCTTGGCCATGAGCGTCGACGCGGCCGCCATGAACGTGGCCCGCTCGTGCTCGTTGTCGGTGCGCTCGGCCTTGGCCAGGAGCTTCCTGACCCGGTCGAGCGTGCGCTCACGCGACAAACCCGCCCCCCGGTGGTGCTCAGTGCTTGGTCAGCACCCTCCCGTCGGCCCCGATGACGGGGAAGGCGCCCGTGTCGACGATGCCGTGCTGCTGGTACAGCGCCTCGATGAGGGCGTGCGCCTGCGGCTCCAGCTTCCACAGGGCACGATACTCGCGCGCCGTGGCCAGCGAGATCCCGATCTCCTGGGCGATGTCCACGGTACGCGGCACGATGCCCTTGGCGATCTGCCGGTCCCAGTACTCGCGGGCGGCCCGCATGAGCGCCGCGCGCTCGGCGGTGGAGACGACCTGCGGGGTGGTGTCGAGCACCTCGACGTCCTCGTCCTCGTCGTTGACGAGCTCGGCCAGTGCGGGCGGCAGCGCCGGGCGGGCGGGCACCGGGTGCTGCTCGGCGTCGTGCTCCCAGGGCACCCGGGGGTCGGCGTCGATGAGCGCGGAGGTGTTGTAGAGCGCGGCGATCTGGGCCAGCAGCGCCTCCTGACGGGCCGGGTCCACGGCCAGGCCGGTGTGCTCGACGGCCTGGTCCATGGCCTTGTCGAGCTTGGCCAGCGCGGCGCGCATCTTGCGCTCGGGGGCCCCGGCCTCGCGCAGCGCCTTGGCGCGCTTGGCGGCCAGCGCGACCCTGGTGAGCCTGCGGTGGGCGTCGACGTCGGAGGCGGTGCGGTCGCTGACCTCGGCCAGCCCGAGCCGTACGAGGATCCGCTCCGGCGTGAGCCGCCAGTTGATGCGCCCGGTGCCGCGGATGCGGTGGCGTTCGATGGCCATGCCGCGCTCCCACAGCCAGGCGGCCACCAGCGGCGCGGCGAGCCGGAAGACCGCCTCGGGCAGGCTGCGCGCGTCCATGCTGGACAGCACGGCGGTCAGGCAGGTCAGCGCCCAGACGGCGATGCCGTCGATGCCGGCGGAGAAGTTCTCGCGCATGTTGCGGCGGGCGCGGACGGCGCTGGTGATGATCGCGATCTCGATGAACGCGAACAGCAGCAGCCTGAGCGGGCCGTCGAGCCCCAGCACGTCCTCCGAGAAGCGCCACATGCCCTGCGCGGACACACCGGTGGCGATGGAGGCGGCCGCGATGGTCAGGACGTCCTCGATGGGACGCGGGGCGACGTATCGGGCGAACGACCAGGCAAAGGCTTTCCAGGCGATCCTGATGATCAGGAACGCGAGTGCCAGCCCGGCAAGACTGAGCAGCGCGATGACAGCGGTGGCGAGCGGCTTCTCGTTGATGAAGGCTGCTATTTCCTCGAATGTCGGCATCTGTCACTATCCGTGGGGGGCTCTAGCTCCGGCTCTATGCGACGAGATCATCGCAGAATGTCGCCATCTTGTACGCCAAACACCATCTGCCGCCCCAGTTTGCCCTGCTTTCCCACCTTCAACACCGCCGGAATCGGCCTCTCCTGTCGGTGACAGGCATGAGCCGAACCTGGCCGCCCCGTCACAGCCCGCTCACAATGCGGGCGAGAGGAGGGATCGTGGGCAAGCGACGCTTAGGTGATCCGGGCTCTGGCCGGAGCCGGAGTCAGGTGATGCGGACGTGCCGCCCGCCCGCGCCGCGCCCGAGGCCGGGTGGCCGGCGAGGCCGGTGTGACCTGAACCACGGCCGGTCTGAGATGAAATTCGTCCTTTCGGAGGGCGCTGGAGACCCGTTCCTGATGGGACCATCGGTCGAGGGATTTATCCCCGGAAGTGCGATCTATCCCAGCAGGACGGATATCGATGTCAGACAATGAGTTCCCGCTCGTCCAGTTCATGCGCGACGGGTTCGACCCTGTGGGCGAGCTCGGCCGCATCCGGGCCGAGCACCCGGTCTTCCCGATGGAGATCCCCGGCGGCCAGACCGTGTATCTCGTGACCCGCTGGGAGGACGTCCGCGCGGTGCTCGGCGACCACGAGCGCTTCAGCAACGACTTCGCGGGCGTGATCGGCCTCGGCTCCAACCAGGAGGACCCGGGCGGCCTGGGCTTCCGCGACCCGCCCGAGCACACGCGGCTGCGCAGGTTCCTCACCCCCGAGTTCACCGTGCGGCGACTGCGCCGGCTGGAGCCGCGCATCGAGGCCCTGGTGGAGGAGGCGCTCGACCGCATCGAGGCCAAGGGCGCCCAGAGCATGCCGGTGGACCTCTTCGAGGAGTTCGCGCTGCCCATCCCGTCGCTGGTGGTGTGCGAGCTGCTGGGGGTCCCGTACGACGAGCGCGCCGACTTCGTGAAGATCAGCAAGGACCGCTTCGACTTCACGGCCGGGCCCGAGGCGTCGCTGCAGGCGATCAACGACGCGATGACCTACCTGACGGAGCTGGTCGCGAGGGAACGTCAGAACCCCGGCGAGGGCCTGCTGGGACAGCTGCTGCGCGACCACGGTGACGAGCTGGACGACCGGACGCTGGCCAGCATGGCCGACGGGCTGCTCACCGGCGGGCACGACACCAGCACCAGCATGCTCGCACTGGGCACGCTGTGGCTGCTGCAGCACCCCGAGCAGGCCGCGAAGGTGCGCGAGGTCGACGGCTACATCAACGACGTGGTCGAGGAGCTCCTGCGCTACATGTCGGTCGTGCAGGTGGCCTTCCCGCGCTTCGCCCGCGACGACCTGGAGCTGCACGGGGTGCCGATCAAGAAGGGCGAGCTGGTGCTGTGCTCGCTCATCGGCGCCAACCGCGACCCGGCGGCCATGGGCGAGGACGCGGACGAGATCCGGCCCGGCCGGGAGGCCTCGCATCTGGCCTTCGGCCACGGCATCCACCGCTGCATCGGCGCGCCGCTGGCGCAGATGGAGATGCGCATCGCCTTCCCCGCCCTGCTGCGCCGTTTCCCGACGCTGCGGGTCGAGGGAGAGGCGCCGTTCCGGGAGCTCGCCATCGTCTACGGCCTCAAGGAGCTACCCGTCGCCTGGTAGAGCGGTTACGTTCACAGTGTGAGCGAACCCGTCATCGACCCCGTCATCGATCTCGCCAGGATCAGCGCCGTCGTGTTCGACACCGACGGTGTGGTCACCGACACCGCGCGGGGGCACGCGGCCGCCTGGAAACACGTCTTCGACGCGTTCCTGCGCGGCCGCTCGGGGCCGTTCGACATCCGCGACGACTATCTGCGTCACGTGGACGGCCGGCCCCGGCTCGACGGCATCCGCACGTTCCTGGCCTCGCGCGGCATCACGCTGCCCGAGGGGTCGGCGGACGATGAGCCGGGGGCGCCGACCGTGCACGGGCTCGGCCTGGCCAAGGACCGGACCTTCATGGCGCAGGTGGACGAGTACGGGGTCGCCGCGTTCCCCGCCACGGTCGCGCTCCTGCACGAGCTGCGGCGGCGCGGCGCCCGTACGGCGGCGGTCTCCGCCAGCCTGCACGGCCGCAAGCTGGTGAACTCGGCAGGCGTCTCCCACCTGTTCGACGTGCTGATCGACGGGGACGACGCCGCGCTGATGAACCTGCCCGGCATGCCCGATCCCGCCCTGTTCCTGGAGGCGGCCCGCCGCCTGGGTCTGCCCCCGGCCAGGGTCGCGGTGGTGGACGCCGCGCTGCCCGGCGTCGAGGCGGGCGAGAAGGGCGCCTTCGGGCTGGTGGTCGGAGTCGTCAGGGAGGGCGGCGCGGCGGGCGAGCTGCGCGCGCAGGGGGCCGGGGTCGTGGTGTCCGACCTGGGCGAGATCGAGGTGCGCGGCAGGGTCCTACCCTTGACGTCGTGACCGTTCTCATCGACCCGCCCAACTGGCCGGGGCCGCGCGGCCTCATGTGGTCGCACCTGGTCAGCGATCATTCCCTGGAGGAACTGCACGACTTCGCGGCGCGGCTGGGCGTGCCGGCGCGGGCGTTCGACCGGGATCACTACGACGTGCCGGAGACCGTGCACGCGCGGGCGGTGTCGCTGGGGGCGGAGGCGGTGAGTTCGCGGGAGTTGTTACGGCGTCTGATCGCCTCCGGGCTGCGCCGCCGCAAGCGCCGCTAGCTCGGCGGCCATGTTGGCGCGGGCCCGGTCCTCCCACAGGTCGCGGGCCTTCGCGGTGCGGTAGAGGCGCGGGGTGGCCAGCAGGCGGCGCAGCACCTCGGCGCGGCCCTTCCTGAACAGGTCGTCCGGCACGTGGGCGTACTCCTCGCGGATGGCCCGCGCGTAGGCGTCGTACCCGGGACCGCCGAGGACGGCCAGGTCGGCGTCGCACAGGACCGCGCCGTCGGCGTCGCCGTCGGCGAGGGTCTCGTGGGCGGCGGTGAGGCGGACCAGGCGGGCGACCTCGGCGACCCTGGGCGCGGGCACGCCGCACCTGGGCAGCCTGGCCTGGGCGAGCTGGGCGCTGCGCTCCTCGTCCCATCCGGGGCGCCCGTCGTAGACGGCGTCGTGGAACCAGGCGGCCAGCCGTACCGCCACCGGATCGTCGGCCTGCTCGGCGAGGTGGTCGATGGCGGCGAGGACGGCGGCGAGGTGGTGCGGGGTGTGGTAGCGCCGGTGCGGCTCGGCCCAGCGGGCGATCAGCTCGGCGCCGGTGGCCCGCGAGGCCGGCGAGCCGCCCGCGAGCGCGACCCAGCCGGCCACGAGCGCGTCACGCCCGGCCGTGCGCGGGGCCGCGTCCCCGGTGGGGGCCGTGGGGCGGCGATCGTCGATCATCATTCCACCGTACTCACCGAGGGCCTTCGCTGATGCGCCCGCTGCTCCGTTCCCGCCCGTCCGGGGGTACCTGACGTGAGCGGGCTGTCAGACGGCGACCCGACTCGGGTAGCGTCCTGGGCATCGACGCGAATGCGAAGGAACCACGGCGCCTGCCCCGATGGCGGGAGCTGCGGGACGTGCTGCCCCAGAGGCCGCGATGGTCCAGGAGCCGGCGGGTGGCCCAGGCGGCGGACGTCCACGATGTACGGGAGCTCGCCAGGAGGCGCGCGCCGCGGATGGTGTTCGACTACGTGGACGGCGGGGCCGAGGGCGAGCGGTCGATGGCCAGGGCGGTGGAGGCGTTCGACCGGGTGGAGTTCCGGCCGAGGGTGCTGCGCGACGTCGCCGAGGCGGCGACCGCGGTCGAGATCCTGGGCAGGCGGATCGCGATGCCGGTCGTGCTGGGGCCCACCGGGTTCACCAGGATGATGCACCGGGCCGGCGAGCGGGCCGTGGCCAGGGCGGCGGAGCGGGCGGGGGTGCCGTACACGCTGTCCACCATGGGCACCACGTCCGCCGCCGACGTGGCGGCCGCGGCTCCCGGCGGGTGGAACTGGTTCCAGCTGTACGTCGTCCGCGACCGCGCCCGCAGCCTGGACATGCTGTCCCTGGCGCGGGAGGCGGGCATGGACGTCCTGGTGGTGACCGTGGACGTGCCGGTGGCCGGGGCGCGGCTGCGGGACGTGCGGCACGGCCTGACGGTCCCGCCCTCGCTGCGCTGGCGCAGCGTGCTGCAGGCGGTGCGCCGCCCGGCGTGGTGGTTCGACTTCCTGACCAGTGAGCCGCTCAGGTTCGCCACCGTGGAGGGCGGGCCCCGCGACCTGGCCGGGATCACGAACCTGATGTTCGACCCGTCGGTGACGATCAGGGACCTGGAGTGGATCAGGTCGGCGTGGCAGGGCCCGCTGCTGGTCAAGGGCGTGCAGCGGGTCGACGACGCCAAGGAGCTCGCCGCCGTCGGCGTGGACGGCCTGGTCGTGTCCAATCACGGCGGGCGGCAGCTCGACCGCTCCCCCACGCCTCTGGAGCTGCTGCCCGAGGTGGTGGACGCCGTGGGCGACCGCGCGGAGGTGTTCCTGGACGGCGGCGTCCGCAGCGGGGCGGACGTGGCCGCCGCGGTCGCGCTGGGGGCGCGGGCCTGCTTCGTCGGCCGGGCCTACCTGTACGGGCTGATGGCCGGGGGCGAGCAGGGCGTGACGCGGGTGCTGGAGCTGTTGCGCGCCGAGCTCGTACGGACGACGCAGCTGCTCGGCGTGGGCGGCGTCGCCGGGCTCGACCGCGACGTCGTCCGCCTCCGATAGGCAGGAACGATCAGGCCTGACCAGAGTCGTCAGAAATGACGCGTATCTGGCCGGTGGTGTCGCCTCTCTGCTCCTTCACACGGGGACCTGGTCCTCGACCCGGAAAGGAGAACAGATGGCAACCGGAGAGTTCCAGGTGATGAAAGTGCCGGCCGAGCAGCTGGCCGGCACTCTTCACGGGCAGGTTGTCGATCCGGGCGCGCAGCCCACCACTATCGTTCGGCGCGGCGAGGGTTGGACCGTGGACGTGAGCTGGGAGGTGACCGGCGAGCTGGTCGACTGGCTGGCCGGCCGATGGCAGCTGGAGATCATCGCCGACCTGGTGGGCGGCGGCGAGTCGAGACACCCGTCGCCACCGGTGGAGATGACCTTCACCCCTGGCTCGGGCCGATATACCGCCTCCATCCCGATGCGCGGCCAGCTGGCCCCCGGCACCTATGACCTTGTGGTCAACCTCACCACCACGACGGCCGCCGGCTCCGCGGGGGCGCTCGGCGGCTTCGTGGTGCTCAGCAAGATCACAGTGAAGGAATGACGGTGAAGGGAATGACTCAGCGGAGCCGGCGCTCCAGGAGGTGGGCGCCTCGTCCGGACAGCAGCGAGGCGCACCACGCGCGCAGGTCGGCCGGCTTGGGCCCGCTCACCTCGCCGCCGTCCAGCAGGTCTGCCCAGTCCAGCAGGGACTCGGCGAGCATGAGCGGCACCTCGCGCCGCTCGTGCACCTCGGCGGCCGCCTCGAAGTGCTCGGCGGCGCGCCGCGGATCGCCCATGGTCATGGACAGGTGGGCCAGGTAGTGGTGGCCGCAGTGGTGCGCCACCGTCGAGTGGCCGAAGCTGTCGCCCTCGGCGGCCAGCGAGTCGTACAGCCGGCCGGCCAGATCGGCCCGCCTCAGCCGGGAGGCGGCCACGGCCAGGTTGTCGAGCGCGGGCCGGTGCGCCATGTTGCGCGGCGGGACCGCGCCCCGGCCGGCCAGGATGCGCTCCAGCAGCGGACCGGCCTCCTCGTCGGCCAGCTCGCACAGGTAGCGCAGCACCGCGTGCACGGGGTCCACGCGGGGCGCCTGGGCGGCGCGGCGCAACCGGTCCTGCAGCTCCCACAGCCTGCCCTGGAGCCGCCGGATCTCGGCGATCTGCTCGGCGTAGATGGCCACGGCCTCCAGCCGGCGGCCGATCTCGGAGCCGAGCCGCAGGGCCGCCGTGGCCTCCGCCTCGGCCTGGGCGAGGTCGCCCTGCATGAGGGTCAGGCCCGCCCGGGAGTAGCCGACCAGCCAGTGGAGGTGCGGCTGGGCCAGGCGGTGGGCCAGCTCGTCGGCCTGGTCGAGCAGCGCCGCCGCCTTGGCCGCGTCGCCGCTGTCGAGGACCGGAGGCGTCCGCTGCACGCACGCGTTGAACAACACGAGGTCGTCGCCCGTGCGGCGGGCCGCCTCCAGCATCTCGTCGCCGTCGCGGTGGCGCTGGTGCAGAGGGTCGGCGGGGATGATGGTCAGGCTGCGCAGGCACAGCACGAGGGCGAGCGTGCGCGGGTCGCCCGACTTGCGGGCCAGGGCCACGGCCTCGTCGCTCAGCGCGAAGCGCCGCTCACCGTCGGGCGCCCAGATCAGCTCGGCGGCGAGGTGGGCGGCCAGCAGCGCCCTGGTGCTCACGTCGGTGGAGTCGACCAGCCGCCTGGCCTCGGTCAGCAACGCGATGCGCTGCTGATCGGGCGCGGCCGAGATGCTGGTGAAGCCGCGGTCGCCGCCGAGCGCCGCGGTGACGATCAGGTCGCCGCGGTCGCACTGCCTGGCCAGGCCGGCGGCCGCCACCAGGGTCGGCCGGGCGTCGGGGTGGCCGGCCAGCCACATCGCCCGGCCGCACTGCACCATCAGCTCGGCCCGGCGTTCCAGGGAGGCGGCGGGGGAATCGGCCAGCAACTCCAGCACCCGCTGGTACCAGGTGACGGCCTCGCGGTGCGCCAGCCCTTCCAGCGCGTGCTCGGCCGCCCGCACCGCCGCCTCCGCGGCCGCGCCCACCCGGGCCGGGTCGCGGCCGTGCTCGGCGGCGGCCAGCAGGTGCGCGGCCACCACGTACGGCCGCGACTCCATGGCCTTCGGGTCCGCCCGGCACAACGCGTCGGCCACGCGCCCATGCAGCAGCCCGGCGCGCAGCGGGGACAGGGTGGCGTAGAGGGCGTTCCTGGTCAGCTCGTGCGAGAACCGGCAGGTCCCGCGGGCGGACATGGTGACCAGCCCGGCGCCCATCGCCTCTTCCACGGCGGCCACGAAGCGGGCCTCGTCGAGGCCGAGGCCGAGGCGCAGCTCGGCCGACTCCATCCGCTCGGCCACGGCCAGCAGGCTGATCAGCTCTCTGGCGTCCGGGTGGAGCTGCGCCAGCCGGGCCAGCACCATCCGGGTGACCGAGTCGGGCACGGTCAGCGCGTCGAGGTCTTTGCCCGCGGTGAGCTCTCTGGCCACCTCGCTGATCAGGAACGCGTTGCCGCCGGTGATGCGGTGCAGCAGCTCGGCGTCGCCTCCGGGGCGGACCTCCGACAGCACGTCGGAGACCTCGTCGAGCCCGAATGACGACACCTGCACGACGCGGCCGCCGGCGGTGAGCTTGTGGAGCTCCGGCATGGCCGACTCGACCGGCACCGGCCGCGACGTGGCCAGGATGAGCAGCGGCATGGCGTCGGCCTCGTACATCAGGGCGTGGAGCATCTGCAGCGACTCCAGCGTCGCCCACTGCAGGTCGTCGATCACGAGCAGCACCGGCCGGACGGTGGCCAGCCGCTCGATCAGGGTGCGTGCCGCCGCCATCAGGTGGTAGCGCTCGGAGACCGGCTCGGTGGCCGGCGGGACCTCCAGCGACAGCGGCGGCGCGCCCAGTGACGGCGCCAGCCGGACCAGCTGGCCGCACTGCTGGTCGATCCCGGCCCGCAGCAGCAGCGCGGGCGAGGTGCGGGCCAGCCGCTCGACCGCGCCGGCGATCGGCTCGTACGCCTGCCGCGCCGGATCCGTGCACCGCCCCGCCAGCACCGTGAACTGCCGCTTGAGCGCCTGCCTGGCCACCATGGACGCCAGCCGGGTCTTGCCCACCCCCGGCTCGCCCTCGAGGACGACCAGCCCGATGCCGAACTCGGCGGCCGCCAGCTCGCCGTCGAGCGCCCGCAGCTCCTCGCCGCGGCCCACGAACGGCAGCACGTGCCCGTTGTCGAGCCAGGTCGGCAGCCCGCCGCTCTGGTGGTGGTCGGCGTTCTGCCAGTGCAGCTCGTAGGTGTGCAGCGGCTCGCGCAGCCCCTTGCCCGGCAGCCGCCCGAGATCCTTGAACTCGTGCCGGCTGCGCCCCTGGGCCAGCCGCCGCACCAGGTCGGTGCAGAGCACCTGGCCGCCCTCCGCCACGGCGACCAGCCGGGCGGCCTCCACGGTCGGCAGTCCGCTGACGTCGTCGTGGCCCCAGCACACGTCGCCGGCGGCCAGCGCGGCCTTGATGGAGATCTTCTCCAGCGCGCGTTCGTTCTCGTCGGCCACGGCCTGCTCCACCGCGATGATGGCGTCGAGCCCGGCGGTCGCCGAGTCGAACACGGCCATCAGCCCGTCGCCGAGGCTCTTGGTGAACGTCGAGCCGCTCGCCGTGACCACGGAGTGGAGCAGCTGGTAGAGGCGGCGGAAGACGACGTTGGCCCGCTCTTCGCCCAGCCTGATCCGCAGCGCTGTGGAGCTGACCACGTCGGTGAACAGGATCGTCGCCGTGGTCAGCGTGCCTGGCTCGTGCGGGGCAGTCACGCGCGCAGCCCCTTCCGCGCGGGCGCTCGTACTTTCTGCCGGACATTCTGCCGGACGCTGCGGCGGATCTCGCGGGTTTTCACGGCGGTCTTCGACTGCCTGATCCGCCAGGCGCGGGCCAGCTCGCCGGGGATGCGGAACGGCGCCTGGCCGCCGGAGTGGCGGTCGACCAGGGCGATCACGATGTGCCGCCCGGCCCGGCGCACGAGCCAGCGGACCACGCCGTCGACCGGCCGGCCCAGCCACGGACGCCGATGGGCCGCCCGCGCCAGCGTGAACAGCGCGGTGCACCACCACGCGGCCGGGGGCACGCCGAGCAACTCCGGCACCCGGTCGGCGCCGTATTTCGCGTCGCGGAAGACCCAGTGCACCAGGCTGCGGGGCAGCTTGCGCCACCCCAGGTGCATGAACTCCTCCATCTCCTCCAGGAGCCTGGCCATGAGCATGCGGCCCTCGGGGCTGGACTCGTAGAGCCGGCCCAGGCGTTCGCTGACCGGCACGACGTCGCCGAGGGTCAGCGGCCCCTCCCGGCACGCCTCCACGCCCATGAGGTGGCCGAACACGCTCCACGTGTAGAGGTGGGCGGCGCGCTGCTCGTCGTTCAGCACCACGCCCATGGTCTCCAGCGCCTCCCACGTCACCACGGAGAAGTCGAAGATGGTGGCCAGCAGCAGCTCCTGGTTGACCGGCGGGCCGTATTTCGCGGTGTCCCACTGGTCGCCGAAGCGCTCGTCGACCAGGGCGCGCACGAACGAGTGCAGGATGCGCAGCCCGATCGCGGTGGTGTGGCCGGGACCGCCGGGCAGCAGGCTGCCGGTGGCCTTCAACCCCATGACGTCCACGAGCATCTGGCCGGTCTCGGCCACCCGGCGGGTGAGGCTGTGCGTGGCCAGGCCGGAGACGCCGGCCAGCACCTTGGCGCTGGACACCTCGACGTACGCCATGGGCAGGCACTTGCAGAACAGCGCGGCCGACTGATAGAGCCCGTAGTCGGCGAACACGGCCTGCCCCCTGGCCAGCAGCTCGGCGTCGTCGCCCCAGTCGGGCAGCTGCTGGGCGAAGTCGAGCGCGTCGAAGACCTGCGAGGCGGGCGGCTCGCCCGAGGGCGACCTGGCCTCCCGCTTGGCCAGCCCCAGCTCCTCGATCACCGCCTTCACCAGCTCGAGCGGCCCCCGCCCCTCGGGCTGCTCCTTCAGGTAGCGCGCCACCACCTCGTCGATCTCCGGGTCCGCCGTTTGCCTCAGCTGCCGGAACCGCTCCTCCGGCCAGCGCGCGTCCCTGTCCATGGGCCGCTCGTTGCGATCGTTCATGAGCCCCGTACTCCAGATTCGGTCAGAGCCCGCCCCGCTTG
This sequence comes from Nonomuraea sp. SYSU D8015, assembly GCF_008065375.1. Lineage (GTDB taxonomy): Bacteria > Actinomycetota > Actinomycetes > Streptosporangiales > Streptosporangiaceae > Nonomuraea. The sequence continues at coordinate 1,306,721 of NZ_VJYI01000001.1, read as the reverse complement.
CGCAGGGCGGCGACGTCCAGCAGGCTGATCGTCCGGCCCTCGATGGCGATGAGGCGCCGTGACACCAGCGACTGCAGGGCCCGGTTGACGGCCGGCCGCGTCGCGCCGATCAGCGCGGCGAGGTCCGACTGCGTCAGGCCGGGCAGGTCCACCACGCCCTCGGTGTTGCCGTGCTTGTCGGCCAGCTGCAGCAGCAGCTTGGCCAGCCGCCCGCCCAGGTCGAGGAAGGCCAGGTCGGCCGCCTGGCCGGTGAGCCTGCGCACCATGTGCCCGAGCATGCGCAGGAACTCGTCGGCCAGCCCCGGGTGCTCCCGCATGAGCTCCAGCAGCCGCGCCCTGGGCAGCGCGAACACCCACGACGGCCGCGCGGTGACGATCGAGGCCGACCGCGGCGAGCCGTCCAGCAGCGCCATCTCCCCGAAGGTGTCGCCGCGGGCGAGCATGTTGAGTACGATCTCGTCGCCGTGCTCGGTGGTGAACACGACCTTCACCAGGCCGTCCAGCAGGACGAAGAGGGACTCCCCCGGGTCCCCCTGATGGAAGATGATCTGCCCGGCCCGGTATCGGCGGGCGAGCCCGGCCCGCGCCGTGCTCTGGATGCCGCTCTCTCCGAGTACGCGGAACAACGGGATCTCCGCCAGCACGGCCGCGACCTGCTGGACGTCCTGTGGAACCCCGCTGCGCCCGTCCATGCAAGAACTTTAGGCCGCAATCGCCGCCCGGGCAGCAGGTGGTAAGCGATCTCCCCGATGTGACGAGGACCACACCGAGAGTGTCACTCCCGAAACAGCCCTCGCCGATCTTCAGGCGCAGCGTTGGGTTGCCGGCCGGAAATGGCCCCCCGAGTAGCCGGACCGGCGAGGAGTCAGACATGCAGTTGGAGACCATCGAACGCCGCGACACGGGCGCGCTGGTGTCGGCCGCGCAGAACGGCGACCCCGAGGCGTGGGAGCGCCTGGTCGAGGAGTTCACCCCGATGCTGAAGGCGCGCATCCGCCGCTTCCGGCTCGGCCATGAGGACGCCCAGGACGTGCTGCAGACCACCTGGTTGCTGGCCTGGCAGAACCTCAGCAGCGTGGCCGACGGGCAGCGGATGGCCGGTTGGCTGGCCACGATCGCCTTCCGCGAGTGCTTGAAGCTCACCAGGAGGACGAAGGAGATCTGCACGCCCGACCTGGACACGCTCGGCAGCACCGACGACGTGGACAGGGAGCTGGCCAGGAGCTGGCTGGCCGGCACGCTCGACGAGCTGGTCGAGGCGCTGCCGGACGCGCAGCGGGTCCTGTTCAGGGCGCTCACGGAAACCTCCGAGCCGCACTACGTGGACGTGGCACGCAAGCTGGGCAGGCCGGTCGGGAGCATCGGGCCCACCCGAGCCCGCTGTTTCGCGAAACTGCGCGGGCTCCTCCAGGCCCGCGAGATCACCAGGGATTTCCTGGACTGAGTCATGTGACGTTCGGGTCGAGCGGGATCGCCTCCAGGAACGGCTCGAAGTCGAAGTGCGCCATCTCGTACGCGTCCGGGTCGGTCTCGGTCGGGTAGCGGTAGAGCTTGCGCCGGATCGCGGGCAGCCCCGGGTCGTTCCTGAACATCTCGCTGACGGCCTGGGGCACCAGGCCCTTCGCCATCTCCTCGGCGAGCCCTTCGGCGATCTTCTTGTCGAAGGGCACGTCGAAGAGGGCGCTGACGTGCTGGTAGACGCGGAAGTAGCTGACGATGAAGCGCATGCGGTCGGGGTAGGACACCCAGTTGGCCACGCCCGCCGTGGAGGCCTCCTGGTCCTCGGTGATGAACTCCTCGGCCAGCTTGCGCACGCGCTCGTTCTGGATCGGCGCCCACACCTTCGCCAGGTCCACCCCCGCGGGCGGTTCCAACGGCTTGCCGACCTTGATGTCGCTCAGCGGCGTGCGCACGGAGAACAGGTGGCGGGTGTAGAGCCCGGCCCACAGGTCCTCGAGCGTGCGGGTCAGCCACGGCTGGTCCTCGTGGCGGGCGGCGTACAGGCGGAATCTGGGGAACGGGCGGCGGGTCACCAGGGAGATCAGCGCCCGCCACGACACCCGCGTCAGCCACCTGACCGGCCGGTAGAGCACCAGCTCCAGCGCCTTCTGGGCGCGTTTCTGCTCGTACGCCGACAACGCGATGTTGGCCCCCAGCATCAGCTCGGCCCGCGCCTCAGGGTCGACGGCCTGCTTCGCCTCCACCATCAGCTGGGCGGCGTCCCGCAGGTAGCGGGCGTCGGCCTGCTCCAGCAGCTCCGTCAGGAACTCCGGCGGCGTGGGCGTCAGGCTCGACTCCGGGCTCACCTTCAGGAACCGGTCGGGGGTGTCGTTCCACAGGTTGACCGCGAGGCTGGCCGTCTCCAGGAAGATCGCGCGGTTGGCCAGCGCGAGCCCGAGCTGGTAGCTGGGGCCGAGCAGGGTGAGGAGCGTGGCGCGGAAGAGCCGGCGGAAGCGGCGCGGCACCCCGAAGCGGCGGCCGAAGTCCTGGATGAACGGGGAGTCGGGAGTGAGGTCCAGGCTCTCGCCCACCGCCTTGGAGGTCCAGGTGGCGTAGCAGTACCAGTTGTTGGCGTCCCTGCCGAGGTGCTCGGCCAGGTCGGCGGCGACGCGGTGGTAGGCGTAGGCGATGACCATGGCCTCCAGGGCCGGGCTCCGGTCCTTGTAGGCCGCGATGCGCAGCACGTCGTCCGCGGTCATCGGAGTGTCGGACATGCGGTCTCCCGTTTCGCTGGTCCCGTCGCCTCACGGAGTCAGAGCATCCCCGGCGGCGTCAGATACAGCCCGGCGGCCGGCTTGCTCCCCGTGGCCGCCGGGAGCACCGAGCGTAGAGGCGGCGACTTGCGAAGGGCTTGCAGGAGAATCGATCAGAGGGCGAGGGTCTGGCCCGCCTCGATGGCCTCGCGGACGCTCTTGGCCAAGGTCTCCTCCAACGCGTCGCCATGGGCGGCGAGCGCGCGCATCCCCTCGGCGTCGTCCGTCTGGGCCAGCAGCTCGCGGTATTTGTCGTTGTTGTCCAGCGCCTCGCGGGCACGCAGGGCGGCGTCGGCCTCCTGGACGCGGCGGGCGTACCTCTCCAGGCCCTCGACCCTGGCGGTCACGGCGGCGACGGAGCGGTCGAGCGCCTTCTGCTGGGGCTCGAGGACGGCCAGCAGCTCCGGCGTCACCACGCCCTGCCGGGCGCGGTCCTGCTCCTCCTGCAGCTGCGCCTGCATCCGCAGGAGCTTGGCGATCTCCCAGACCTGGCGCGGCAGCAGCACCTCGTTGGCCAGGCCGTCCAGCAGACGCCGGTGCATGACCTGTGACCGGTAGACCACGTTGACGGCCCGCCGGGCGCGGGCCAGGAGCGCCCGCGCGGGCGCGGGCAGCTCGGACACGACCACGAACCTGTCCCGGTGCGGCGCGGCCGCCTGAGCCAGCCTGGGGATGAAGGAGTCGAGGACGGCCAGGCGCTCCTCCTCGGTCAGCGCCGGGTCGGCGACGAGGTCGACGGTGCGCCTGACGTGGTCGCGCTCCAGGGCGAGCCGGTGCTGCTCCTCGGTGGTGAGGGCCCTGCGGCGCAGCACGTCGTGCACGACGACGAAGCCGCACAGGACGATGGGGGCCAGCAGCACGGCGACGACCGCGGCGAGGGGGCCCAGCCGGACGTAGAGGGTGGTGCCTGTCAGGAGCACCCCGACGGAGGCCGCGAGTGATGCCAACGCCCAACCCCAGCCTCTGGCCACACCGTCCCCCTCCGAGCGAGTTTCCGAAGTGCCGTGACAGCCACTGTAGCCCCCGAATTCGCCATGATCACCACCCTTTGCCGGGAGATTGGGCCGTCACCTGTTCATAACCTCACTGCGTGAGGCGGGCTCGGTCGCCAGATGCCGCCACCTTCCCCCGTCGCTCCTTCGTCGCTCCTCCTCCAGGCGACGGCACTCCCTCACCGCAGGTACGAGGCGCCGTTCAGGTCGAGCACGGCCCCGCTGGCCCATTCGGCCGCCGGTGACGCCAGATAGAGGACGGCGGCGGCGATCTCCTCCGGCCGGGCCACCCGCCCGAACGGGCTCTGCGCGCGGATCGCGTCGCCGCGCGGCGCCTTGAGGTGCTCGTTGGTCATGTCGGTCTCGACGAATCCGGGGGCGACGGCGGCGACCGCGATGCCGTGCGGCGCGAGCGCGACGGCCAGGGACTGGCTGAGGGCGTTGAGCCCCGCCTTGCCGGCGCCGTAAGCGGGGCTGTCGGGCTCGCCGCGGAAGGCGCCGCGCGAGGTGATGTTGACGATCCTGCCGCCGGCGGGCATGTGCTTGATCGCGCACCAGATGACGTTGGCGGCGCCGACGAGGTTGACGTCGAGGGTCCGCCGCCAGGCGGCCTGCCACTGCTCGTAGGTCAACTCGGTGATGGGGTGGTGGAGGTAGATCCCGGCGTTGTTGACCAGGACGTCGATGCTGCCGAGCGCCTCGGCCGCGGCGCCGACCAGGCGCCGCACGTCCTCCGGGTCGGCCAGGTCTCCCTGGACGACGGCGTGGCCCTGCCCGGGGAGCGCGCCCAGGAGGCTGTGCGCCTCGTCGGCCGAGTCCCGGTGGTGGACGGCGACCCGGTCGCCCTGCGCGGCGAAGGCCGCCGCGATCGCCCGCCCGATGCCGCGTGAGGCGCCGGTGATGAGAATTCCACGTCCGCTCATCCGCCGCACGATAGCCCCATCGCTCACATGTCATCACACCCGCCCCTCCCTTCATCCGGCCATCCGCCGTCCCCGGCGGGGTCTCCCAGGGGAGTCGCACCTGGGCGCAGGTCCATCAGGGGCAGGGACGGAAGGTGCGGGGAGGCGACGACGATCGCGCGGCGGGCCGGTCTCTTCGGGAAGCCGGGCTTCGGTGCAGGTGCCGAAGGCGGGGTGGGCTAGAAGCGGCGTGAGCGGCGCAGGGCCGCCGGGCGGCCGTCCGGGTCGACGCCGAAGCGGTAGAGCGGCAGGGCCAGCAGCCTTCGCGTTCCCGACAGGGACGGGGCCGGGTGGGGGCGCAGCCGACCGGGCGGGCGCGGCCCGGCCCTTCCGCCCTGGTGCCAGCTCTCCAGCCGCGACGCCTGCCGCTCGAACGCCTCGAAGGCGGCGACCGGGTCGCACAGCGTGTCGCGTTCCTCCTCGGGCAGGTCCAGGTGCTCGGCCATGAGGGTCAGGCGCAGGTCGCGGGCGAACTTTCGGGGGCGGTGGGGCGTAGCCATGGGGGTAGAACACGGTGCGCCGTGCGGCGGCCGTGGATCCTCGTGCTCGTCCAGGACGGCGCAGCTGAGCTCGGAGTCGTAGGTCCAGGAACGCAGGTTGACGTTGTCGGAGCCGACCGCGGCCCAGACGTCGTCCACGACGCACACCTTGGCGTGCACGTAGATGGGGGTGCCGTGGTGGTTCTCCAGGTCGTAGACGGCCGCCCGGTCGCCGCCGGCCGCGCGCAGCCGGCGCAGCGCCTCGGCGCGGCCGATGAGGCTGGCCGGGCCGGCCAGCCAGCCGTCCTGGTCGGGGTGGCGCGGCACGACGATGATCATACGCAGGCCGGGCTCGCGCTCCAGGGCCTCGGCGAACGGCTCGATCACGTCGGTGGACCACAGGTACTGGTCCTCCAGATAGATCAGTGAGCGGGCGCGGGCCAGCACCTTGCGGTAGGCGTGGGCGATGCTGCGCTCGCCGCGCGGCGCGAACGGGTAGCCGCGGCGCCTGGCCGGGTAGGTGCGCAGCAGTTGCACGGTGTGGTGGCCGGCGCGCGGCGGGGGCGGCCCCGGCGCGGGCAGGGCGGGGGCGTCGTCGAGGCGTTCGACGTGGTCGCGCAGACGGCGCAGCGGGTCGCGGGTCTCGGGGGCCGGGTCCTCCCAGCGCTCGCAGAACACCTGCGTCACCTGCTCCACCGCGGGGCCGCGGATGGCGACCTGGACGTCGTGCCAGGGCGGGCGAGGGCCGTACACGCTGGGCATCGGGGCGCGCTGCGGGTCGCCCTCGTGGGCGGCGTCGTCGCGGCGGCTGTGGCACAGGTCGATCCCGCCGACGAAGGCCACGTCCCGTCCGGGGTCGCGGTCGTGGCGCAGGACGACGAACTTCTGGTGGTGCGAGCCGCCCGGCTTGGTCCGCGTGTCGAGCAGGGCTTGGCCGCCGGAGGCCTCGACCTCCTCGCCGAGGTGGCGGTTCTCGGCAGAGCTGAAGCGCAGCTGATCCAGGTGGGAGCGCCAGATGAGGCCGCGGACGAGGGCGCCGCGCTCGGCCGCCGCGGCCATCGCCGCGCCTACGGTCGGCCCGTCGGGGGCGAGCCGCTCGTCGGGGTCGCCGCGCCAGTCGGCGAACAGCAGCAGGTCGTCCTTGCCGAGCCCTTCCAGGCCGTCGAGCAACTCGGCGAAGTACGTCGCGCCGTGCACGAGCGGGCGCACGTCGTTGCCGACCGTCCACGGCTGCAGCCTGGTCGCCGGGTTGCCGCGTTCCTCGTCGGTGAGGAGCCAATCCTCGATGCGCATCCGCTCTCGCCTACCCCGGCGCGGGCCGCTAATGCGGTCCCTGTCGGGACGTCCGAAAGAGACGTCCGAAAGAGAGACGCCCGAGAGACGCTGAGGCGCCCTGCCGAGGCAGGCGCTGACGCGGCCCTACGCCGAGTGGGCGGCCGGCTCCGGCTCCGACGGCGGGTGCGGCGGCCGGCCGGAGGTGTCCGCGGGCAGGCGGACGGTGAAGACGGCGCCGGCTCCCGGCCGCCCGCCGGCGGTGATGGTGCCGTCGTGGCCCTCCACCACCTCCCGTACGAGCGCCAGCCCCAGCCCGAACCCCCCGCCCACGAACCGGGTGAACAGCCGCTCGGCATCGGCCGGGTCCAGTCCGACGCCGTCGTCCCTGACCGTCAGCTGGACCACGTCGGAATCGCCGGTGAGCGTCACCCAGATGTGGCCGCCGGGGCTGGTGTGGCCGAGGGCGTTGTCCAGCAGCGCCGAGATCACCCGCCGCAGCGCGGACTCCACGCCGCGGACGACGTGGTCGCCGGAGCCGTCGCAGCGGACCTCGATCGTCACGCCGCGGACCTGGGCGCGGGCGTTCTCGGCCACGGCCAGCTCCGCGGCCAGCGCGGCCAGGTCCACGGGCCCGAACGGCCGCCGCAGCTGGTTGAACCGGGCCGACTGCAGCAGGTCCTCGACCACCTCGCCGAGCTGCCTGCTGCCCTCCACCAGCTGGTCCACCTCGTCGACGAGGAGGATCGGGTCGGTGCCGCCGCGCATCCTGCGGGCGAGCAGCTGGGCGCGGGTGTTGAGCCGGGTGAGCGGGGTGCGCAGCTCGTGGCTGACGTCGGCGGCGAAGCGGCGCTGGCGGGCCAGGGCCTCGCCGAGCGGGGCGATCGCGCGGCGGGAGATGACCTGGCCGACGAGCACCGCGGCCAGCAGGCCGGCCAGCTCGGCGAAGGCGAGCGTGCGCAGCAGCCTGTTGCGTTCGGCGGCCTGGTAGCGCAGGTCCATCGCGGCCTGGACGACGGCGCCGCCGCGGCGCTCGGTGCGGACCAGGTAGGCGCGGCCGGCCGCCTCGACCGGGGTGACCTGCGGCTCGCCGCCGCGGCCGACCCGGTCCAGCTCCGCGCGCACCGGGAGGGCGGCGGGGGCGCCGGGCGAGCTCTGGACGGCGCCGCCGCGCTGCTCGTACAGCCAGACGCAGGGCGGCGGGCGGGCGACGGTGGCGCTCTGGACGGCGGCCGACAGCTCGCGCCGCGCGTTGAAGCTCTGCTCGTGCGCCATGAAGCAGTAGACGATCACGCCGACGAGCGCGACCACGACCGAGATCGCACCGGCGACCTGCACGGTGAGCCTGCGCCTGGCGCGGACCAGCAGCCGCAGCTCCGGCCCGCGGCCGTCGGCGCGCGCGGACCGGCTCAGCAATCGCCGCGCCGGGCGCGAGCCGTCAGCCCGTGCCCGCCGGGCACGGGGCTGCCGCCATCCGCCGCTCACAGCTCACCCAGCCGGTATCCCACGCCCCGCACGGTGCAGACGACCTGCGGCCCCAGCTTGTTGCGCAAGTAGTAGACGTAGGTGTCCACGATCGATTCCTTCTGCGCGCCGTCGAAGACACGCTGCCGCAGCGACGTGCGGGTGTGCACCTGCCGCGGCCGCGTGGCGAGGGCGCTGAGCAGCCGGCATTCCTGCCCCGACAGCATCACCTGCTCCCCGCTCGGCAGGCGTACGAGGTGGGCCTCGGCGTCCAGCCAGCCCCCGCCGAGCGGAAGCAGCGTGGCCTGGTCGAGGTTCCTGCGGTGCAGGGCCCGCACCCTGGCCAGCAGCTCCTCGATGTCGAACGGCTTGACGAGGTAGTCCTCGGCGCCGGCGTCGAGCCCCGCGACCCGGTCGGCCACCGAGCCGAAGGCGGTGAGCACGAGCACCGGCGTCGTGACGGCCTGCCGGCGCAGCCGCCGCAGCAGGTCGATCCCGTCCAGCGCGGGCAGGCCGCGATCGACGATCAGCACGTCGTACGCGCGGCTCAGTCCCAGGTGCAGCCCCCGCTGCCCCTCCAGTGCCAGGTCGACGGTGTATCCCTGTTCGGTGAACAGGTCGACCAGCATGTGCCCCAGCTCGCGGTCATCTTCGATGAGCAGCAGCCGACGGGAGGGCAGGTCGGCCGTGCCCGATGTCCCAGCCACCAGACCACGTTGACATCTGTGTCAGGGAAACGCCAGGTCCACGTGACCATTGGCCCGTTCTAAAACCACGACATTTCGTCCTATCTGCGACTTCATCCTGAATTGGACCTGACAACCCGCTCTTCCAGGGGAGATTCCCCGACGGGTTCGATGGAACGCTCGAGCCGGTCCGGCAGCGCGAGCTTGTACAGCGGCAGCGCGCCTGCGGTGGTGAGCACCGCCACGAGCACGAGCATGGCGAACAGCTCCTGCGTGATCATGCCCTGGGCCAGGCCGATGTTGATGAAGATCAGGATCATCAGCCCGCGGGCGTTCATCAGCGCGCCCACCGCGTACGACTCCCGCCAGCCGAACCCGATCCCCCGCATCGCCAGCGAGCAGCCGAAGTACTTCCCGCAGAACCCGGCCACCAGGATCAGCCCGAACGCCAGCAGCATGGTTCCGCCCGCGATGCCGCCCAGGTGGGTGTTGAGCCCGGAGAAGGTGAAGAACGTCGGCAGCAGCAGCGTCGAGACGATCTCCATCATGCGGCCGTGCAGCACCTGCCGGAAGGCCGGGTCGCGGGGCATGGCCAGCCCGGCGATGAAGCCGCCGAAGACGGAGTACACGCCGATCCAGTCGGTCAGCCAGCCGGCGGTGAGCGGGACGAGGACGACGACGTACATGCCGCCGGAGCCGAGCCTGCCGGTGCGCGCGACGGCCCTGCCCATGGGCCGCAGCAGCGGGGCGACGACCTTGAGCATGACCACGGCGAACACCGCGGTCAGCGCGATGGTGGGCAGGGCTCCCCCGGGGCCGGCGCCGAGGTGCATGGCCGACAGGACGGCCAGGATGCACCAGGCCAGGGCGTCGTCGATGGAGGCGGCCAGCAGGGTGAGGCGGCCGATCGGGGAGTTCTCCAGACCGCGCTCGTAGAGAATCCTGGCCAGCATGGGGAAGGCGGTCAGGGACAGCGCGCCACCGACGAACAGCCCGAACTGGAGCGGGCTGACGTCCGGGCGGGAGAGCGTCCCGTGCAGCAGCAGGCCGGCGCCGAAGCCGAGCAGCAGGGAGGGCACGATCCCGGAGGCGGCCAGCACGGACGCCTTGCGCATCTCGCCGGGCGGGCCGGCGCCGTGGTCGATGCCGGCGCCGACGAGGAACATGTAGAGCGTCAGGCCGATGGTGCTGAGCACGTACAGGACGGGCCTGACCTCGGGCGGGAACAGGGCGGCCTGCGCCTCGGGGAACAGCCAGCCGAACAGCGTCGGCCCGAGCAGCACGCCGGCGACCATCTCGCCGAGCACGCGCGGCTGCATCACCATCTGCGCCAGCCGGCCGCAGATCGCGGCGGCGATCAGGAGGACGACGAGGGCGGGCAGGACTTTCAGTATCAGGGCGAGATTCGGGTCGGGTGCGGTCACCAGGAAGGCCATGCCGGTTCTCCGCTCAGCGGTGGGTGACGGGGCATCGGGCGAAGTGGCGCTCGCACAGCCGCTGCCTGCGCGCGTCCCACACCATGTAGGTGCCGAGGACGAGCTGGACGAGGCTGCGCCAGACGTCCTCCCAGCGGTCGCGCAGGCGCATCCAGGCCAGCGCGGCCGAGCTCCGGCGGGAGGCTCCGGGGGCGCCCCGCGGGATGAGCAGGCACGGTCCCCGGTTGGGCAGGGACCTGGTGTGCGAGGCGGACGAGGCGAGGGCGTACCTGCGCAGGACCTCGCGGGCGGCGGCCCGCATCGCGATCGGGGCCAGCCGCCAGGCGGGGCAGGGGCGGTTGGCGGCGACGCCGAAGGGGATGTGGTTGAGCTCCTTGGCGGGCCGGTCAAAACGGCCGGGGTCGAAGCGGTCGGGGTCGGGGAACCCGGCGCGGTGGAACTCGGGGTAGTCGAAGCACAACACCGACCCGGCCGGGATCGTCGTGCGCTCGTCGATCTCGATGTCGCCGGTGGTGATGCGGTGCGCGATCCCGAACAGCGGGTAGAGCCGCATGGTCTCGGCGATCACGTGGTCGAAGTGGCGGTCGTCGGCCTCGCGGGCCTGCTCCTGCACGCCGGGGTGCTGGGCGAGGACCATCAGCAGGTGGGCCATGGCCTCCGACATCTGCACGACGGCGGTGTTGAAGAACGCGCCCTGCAGGTAGAAGGCCTGCTCCTGCGGCGTCAGGTCCGGCGGCAGGGGGACGCGCACGTGGGCGAGCCGGCCGAGCAGGTAACGGGTGAGGCGCTCGCGGCGGCCCATGTGACGCAGGCCGGTGCACTTGAGCGCGGTGACGACGTCGTCGGCGTTGCCTGCGATGAGGTCGCGGGCCTCGCGCGGGCACGGCTCGGCGAAGACCAGCTCGTACGAGAACTCCGCCCAGAGCGGCATCATCAGGTCCCGCAGCCGCACCGGCCCCCGGAGGCCGTCCAGCGCGCGGGCGGCACAGCGGCGGGCGAGCTCCTCGGCCTCGGCGCGCGGCACGGCGAGCAGGGCCCGCGTGGTCCTGGCGACGGCGTCGTACCGCTCCCCCGCCTCCAGGTGCTCCTGGTGCATCTCGGGGCCCGGCGACAGCCAGTACCAGAACAGGTCCGACAGCGCCGCCCCCTTGCTGCGCCCGTTCGCCGCGGGATGGGAGTAGAGCTCCTTGAACCGGTCGACGCCGACCAGGTCGCCGGGGACGGGGATGCCCTCGTCGCCGTTGATCCGGTTGAAGACCCGCACGCGCAGCGCCACCACGCGACCCGGCAGCCACCACGGCAGGCTGGCCAGCACGGCCACGGCCGGCACGATCGCGATCAGCCCTGTCATGATCGACACGGCCGCACCATGCCCGGGTCGAGGTCGTGGATCGAGGTGCGGCCGCACAGGGTGAGCGCGTGCTCGACCTCCGCGCGCAGCAGGCCGAGCACGCGAGCCACCCCCCGCTCCCCCTCCGCGGCGAGTCCCCAGATCACCGGCCGGCCGACGGCGACCGCGGCGGCGCCGAGGGCCAGGGCCTTGAGCACGTCGGTGCCGCGCCGCACGCCGCCGTCGAGCAGCACCGGCACGGCGCCGCCGACGGCCGCGACGACGTCCGGCAGCAGGTCGATCGTGGCCGGCACGGTGTCGAGCTGCCGCCCGCCGTGGTTCGACACCATGATCGCCGCCGCGCCGTGGTCGAGGGCGAGGCGGGCGTCAGCCGGATGCGTGACGCCCTTGAGCACGATCGGCAGCGACGTCGTCTCCCTGAGCCGGTCGAGGTGCTCCCAGGACAGCTCGGGCGCCATGACGATGGGCCGGACCCGGTCGCCGTCCCGCAAGTTCTCACAGCACAGGTGCTCGGGCAGGTCGTGGAAGCCGTTGCGCAGGTCGCGCTCGCGCAGCCCCAGCGCGGGCGAGTCCACGGTGACGACCAGCGCCTTGCAGCCGGCCGCCGCGGCGCGGCGCACGATCTCGCCGGTGAAGGCCTCGTCCGGCTGGATGTACAGCTGGAACCAGAGCTCGGCGCCGGGGGCCGCGGCCGCCACGTCCTCGACGGCGACGGTCGAGGCCATGCTGACGATCATGATGGTCTCGGCGGCGGCGACCGCGCGGGCCGTGGCCCGCTCGCCCTCGGGATGGGCGAGCCGGTGGAACGCGGTCGGCGCCACCAGCACGGGCATGGCCGCGCGGCTGCCCAGCAGGGTGACGTCCGTCTGGAGCTTGCCGACGCCCCGCAGCACCCGCGGCAGCAGCCCGAGCCGGGCGAAGGCGGCCTCGTTGGCCCGCACCGTGACCTCGTCACCGGCGCCGCCGGCGAAGTAGTCGTAGTGCGCGGGGCCGAGGCGGGCGCGGGCCTCCGCCTCGAACTCGCGCAGCGTCCGCGCGTCCACGGTCAGACCGGCACGGACGCGGCCCGGCGGGCGAAGAAGGCCCGGAGCGGCTCGACGTGGACCTCCTCGGAGTTCCACTCGTTCTCCAGGTTCTCCGTGATGTGATGGGCCACCGGCGGCTCCCCCGGCAGGTGGTGGCGCACCACCGGGTGCAGGTAGTGGCCCTCGTGGGCGCGGGCGGAGTCGCTCTGGGCGGGGCGGGCCACCGTGATGTCGAAGGGGTCGACTTTGTCGTGGTCGGGCCCGTACTCCAGGGTGATCGCGAAGTGGCCGCGCTCGCCGATCGGCTGGCCCTGCAGGTCGTAGGGCACCTCCTCCAGATAGCGGGCGAGCCCGTCTCCGTCGATCACGATCACGTCGGCCAGCAGCCCGAACTGCTGCCACAGGGCCGAGGTGCGGTTGACCCGCTCGATGACGGCCGTCGCCAGCGGCCCCGGCTGGGCCGCGAGCATCCTGGCCGGCCACGGGACGCCGTGGTAGCGGGACTCCAGGATGCGGTGCAGGGCGCGCACGCCGTAGCGGAAGCCGTGGATGAAGCCGCTGGTGCCGCGCTTGAAGTCGCGGGACTGGGTGATCGTGCCGGCGAAGTACAGGTCGGGCACGTTGACCGACTCGTAGGCGGGGGTGAGCGCCGGGAACCTGTCGTCGATCGCCAGCTCGGGGCGGCAGCCGTCGGCGAAGATCGAGGCGTCGAAGCGGAAGCCGGTGCACAGGATCACCCGGTCGTACGGGATGTCCTTGGTGACCTCGTCGGCCCGGGCGAAGGCGACCGTGACCAGGTAAGTGCCGTCGGGCTGCCGGACGATGCGCCTGACGTCCCCGTCGAGCAGGGCGTTCTGGGACTTGAGCTGGTAGGTGTCGAGCAGGCCGTTGTTGACCGCGCGCAGGTGGCCCACGTAGTGGGTGCGCCAGGCCATGCGCACGGAGTGGGGGCCGGCGACGTGGATGACCGCGGCGGTCTCGATGAGGTTGTCGGCGGTCTCGAACGCGGAGTTGCCCTTGCCGATGACGAGCACCCGCCGGTTCACGTAGTCGGCCGGGTCGGTGGAGGCGGTGGCGTACAGGTCGGCGGTCTCGACGCCGGGGATGGGCGGCACGTTGGGCCGGGTGACGCCGGTCGCCACGATCACCCGGTGCGCCTCCCAGCGGCGGCCGTGCTCGTCGGTCACCACGAACGCGCCGCGCCGATCACCGGGGCGATCGACGCGGACCACGCGGGAGTCGTAGGTGACCCGCAGCTCGTTGGCCTTGGCGAAGTCGGCGAGGTAACGCACCATGTCGTCGGCGTGCGGGAAGTAGCGGTCGCTGTAGCGGGTGAACAGCAGCTCGGGGTCGTCCGACAGCAGCGAGTTCCAGTCCATCCGGAGGTTGAGCTCCGGGTCGTCCCAGCCGGTGTGCTTCTTGTTGATCGAGATGAGCGTGCGATGGCGCGGGAAGGTGCGGAAGAACTGGCTCGGCGCGGGACCTGCCTCGAGGATCTGGTATGTCCGTCCCGCCCGGTGCAGGAAGTAACCCAGCTGCAGTCCCGCCGGGCCCGCGCCGATCACCAGGTAGTCCACGGCATTGTCCGCCACTGACGCCTCCGTCACAACGAAGTGATTGAAAGGACAACATCAGTGTTGGCGGGTGATTCTCAGAGTTTGCTCAGAGGCCGGCTCAGGGCGTGTGCCTGGCCAGGAGGGCGCGTTTGTCCGGCTTGCCGCTGGCGGCCACGGGCACGCCGGGCACCATCGTGATCGTCTTGGGTACGCTGTCGTCCCCCAGCTCGGCCCTGACCAGCGCGGACAGTTCCGCCTGGTCCGGGGCGCGCCCCGGCGACGGGACGACGAACGCGTGGACGGCCTCGCCGGTGACCTCGTCGGGGGCGCCGGCCACGTACGCCTCGGCCACGCCGGGGTGGGCGGTCAGGACGCGTTCGATCGGGCCGGCGTACACGACCATGGCGTTGACCATGACCACGTCGCGGGTGCGGCCGGCCAGGTGCAGGAAGCCGTCCTCGTCCACGTGCCCGAGGTCGCGGGTGCGCAGCCGGCCGTCCCTGAGCGTGTCGCGGGTCTCGGCCTCGTCACCCCAGTAGCCGGACATCACGTACGGGCTGCACACATGAATCTCGCCGGTCTCGCCCGGCGGCAGCTCCCGGCCGTCCTCGTCGCGCACGCTGACCTCGACGCCGGGATGCGGCAGGCCCACGGAGTCCAGCCCGCGCCCCGCCGCGATGTGCTCAGGCGTGAGCATGGCCACGTTGCCAGCCTCGGTCTGGCCGTACCCCTGGTAGACGACGGGGCCGAGGCGCTCGGCCGCCTCCGCCAGCCTCTTGGCGCTGATCGGCGAGCCGGACACCATGAGCGCCCGCAGGCTGCTCACGTCCGCCGGCTCCTCCTCCAGCAGGCGCAGCATCTGGTGCAGCCGCGGCACCGTGATGATGGAGCCGGTGATGCGGTGGCGCTCGATCGCGTACGGGAACAGCGGCCGCCCGTCCTCCTCCGGGATCACCGCCGTGCCGCGGCCCAGCAGGCACGGCGCCGCGAACTCCAGCACGACCATGCTGGCGAGCGTGCCGAACAGCAGGTAGCGCTCGAAGTCCCGGGCGAGGGCCGCCGCCACCGGCCCCCACCTGCGCGGCTGCCACGCCCAGTGCTCGCTGAGCGCCCGGTAGGTGATCGCGCAGCCCTTGGGCCGCCCGGTGCTGCCGCTGGTGAACACCAGCGCCGCCACGTCGTCCGCGCGGGCCTCCGCGGTGAGCGGCCGGCCGTCGTCGGGGTGCGCCAGCAGGTCGGTCGCCTGTGCGCACGGTCCCAGTGAGAGCGCCCGCTCGGCGGTGAACAGCCCGGGGGCGGCGGTCGTGGGGTCCACCAGCACCGCGTCCACGTCCATGCCGAGCACGTGGGCGAGCTGGCCGGGGGCGTACCCGGGGCGGACGCCCACGACTCGGCAGCCGAGCGCGTGCGCGGCCATGTGGGCGGCGAACGCCTCGGGCGTGACGGCGGTGCGCACCGCCACGGCGCGGCCCGGCCCCAGCCCCGCGTCGGCCATCGCGCCCGCCAGCCGCCGGATCATCTCCAGCAGTTCGCCGCGGGAGACGGTGCGGCCGGCGTGCTCGAAGGCAGGCGTGTCGGGGGCGGCGCGCAGCGCGTCGAGCAGGGGGTGCGGGAAGAGCATGGTCGGCTCCTCTGTGCATTCCCGACATGTCGTCATAGAACTGGATTCACGGTAGACGGCGCGGATCAGAGGCGCATCAGAGACGGCACGCGGGTGGTGAGCGCGACGTGAAGGTGATCGGCGCGGGCTTCGGCCGGACGGGCACCCGCTCGCTGAAGGCGGCACTCGAACTCCTCGGGTACGGCCCCTGCTTCCACATGTCGGCGGTCATCGCGGAGCCGTACCGGGTGCGCCAGTGGCTCGACGTCGGCGAGGGCCGCCTGTGCGACTGGGACGAGGTGTTCCGCGGCTTCCGGTCGGCGCTGGACTGGCCGGCCTCGGCGTACTGGCGGGAGCTGGCCGCGCACTACCCGGACGCCAAGGTGATCCTCACCGTCCGCGACCCCGGCCGCTGGTACGACAGCGTCAGCGAGACCATCTTCCGCAGCGCCCTGGCCGAGCGGCGGCGGCTCCCCCTGCGCCGCCGGGTGGTGCGCTGGCTGGTGGCGCGGCGGGCCCCGGACTTCGCGCTGTATCCGCGCATGGCCAGGGCGACCGTCATCGACCGGATCTTCGACGGCCGCGTCGACGACCGCGCCCACGTGCTCGAGATCTACGAGCGGCACGTCGCCGAGGTCGAGGCCGCGCTCCCGGCCGACCGGCTGCTGGTGTTCGACGTGCGGGACGGATGGGGACCGCTGTGCGCGTTCCTCGGCGTGCCCGTGCCCGAAGAGCCGTTCCCCCAGGTCAACGAGCGCGCGGCCTGGCACGCCAAGCGCTCGCGCCGCCGGCTCGGGCTGATCCTGCGCGGCCGCTGAGCCCTCGTGTCACAGGACGTTCAGAAGAGTCTCGATCCTCGCCGGCGTCAGCGGCCGGCTCAGCATCGCCTTCACCCGGTCGCGGGCCCTGCTCCGGTTCTCCCCGGACTCCTCCGGGGAGAGGGCGCGCCGGACGTAGAACTCCAGCAGATGCCCCTGCTCGGCGATCGCCATGGAGAAGTCGGCCGGCTCGGCCACCGCCGCGGGCCCGCCTGCCGCCCGGTAGGCGCGATAGGCCGCGACCGCGCCTTCCAGCGAGAGATCGACGAGGATCTTCGCCAGCTCCCACGCCGGCCGCGCCGGGCCGGCGTTCTCCCAGTCGAGCACGACCACGCCGCCGTCGGACGCCCGGCGCACGTTCTCGACGTTGACGTCGCGGTGGCAGGTGGTCAGGGAATCGGGGCCGGGCGGACTCACCAGGTCGTCCAGCGCGGCGAGCTCGGGAAGGGCCCGCTCCAGCGCCGCCGCCCATTCGCCGCCCGCCGCCGCCAGCGCCTCCCACCCGGCCTTCCCGACCGGCTCGGAGAACCACGGGGTCGCCGGCCCCCAGGCCGGATGCCCGACCTGGTGCAGCTCGGCCGTCACGGCGCCGAGCTCGGCTCCCATGACCACCTCGCCGGCCGCCAGATCGACCCACTCGTAGACCCGCCACCGGCCGTCGAGCAGCACGTCGCCGTCCACCGTCATGACCGGCCGCGGCAGGCGGACACCCGCGTCCCGGGCGGCGAGCTGGAACCCGGCGTCCTCCCGCGCGTCGTGCTCCTCCTGAGGCACCAGCAGCTCCTTGACGGCCCAGGTGCCGCGCTGGGTGTCGAGCCGCCAGATCCGCCCGAGCTCGCCGCGCGCGGCGTACCCGGCCGGCCCGGCCGGCTCCCCCAGGCCGTACGCCCGCGCGACCGCCCGCATCGCCTCGCCCGGCACCTCGTTCACGAAACCCTCCCCGCCGTCCGACGCCCCTGCGCGCCTGGTTCCCATGCCCACTCTCCCCCTCCAGGCTCCTGGCGGCGCCCGCCCGGCCACCCCGCGACGGTTTACGCAGCAGTCGTGCCCGTGGCGGGCCGGTGCGCGTCGGACGGCTGGTGGCGCGCATCAGAGGTAAGCCGCCGCAGTATGGCGCCGAGGTCGCGCATCGCCCGCGCCCTGGACCTCACGCCGGCCGCACCTGATCGACCGGTGCGGGGTCGTCCCAGTTCAGTGCCAAGAACCGTAGTCACTCTCCCGTGTCGGAAAGCGGCTCTTGAGCGTGGCAGCGATACCGGGATCGAACCAATGACCTCTTCGGTGTGAACTCGTGGCATGGAGGTCGCTGGAGGTTGTCATCGGGAGGCCAGTGCCGTCATGGAGATCGCCAATGGTCGCTGATAGCCGATGTGGTTGCTGCACCCTCGCTCGTGTGCCGTTCACCAACGTTAACGCATCGTTCAAGGACGCCTCCGGGCGCAGCGAGCCTACCTGGGCGCCGTCTACAAGAACCGTGTAGGCGCGGAACTGATCACGCCCTCCGGTGCGTTGACGGGTGATCACGATTTGGCGGTCATCGCAGACAGCACCCATGAATCAAAGCCCGACATACCAGGCAGCTCACAGGCGTTTCAAACCGCCCATAGCGGTGGCTTCGCAGCATCTCCTCGTCGGCCAACCGTAACTCGACCGGGCCGGACGGCCAGGGCAAGCCACCGTTCGCGTGTACATGTGTGCCCGTGAGCTTCCTCGCGCGCTGGTTGCCCTGCCGGCAGTCGGCTGCTTGCCCTGGCGTGGCCGGCCTGGTGTCCCTCGGGTGACCGGTAGCGTTCCTCACCTGCCTGCAGAGGCGTGGCGAGTCGCCGGCGCACAAGACCTCGAGCCCTTCTCCCAGTACTATGAACTCGTCCGCGACCAGGGGCTTCGCCTCGATTCACCAGGCGTTTTCAGGGGTTGACGACCCGACCCACACGCCCAGATCTTCCGCGTGTTGTTCGGTGGCCAGATCAGGACACGGCTGGTCACTGCCGGAACTGTCGATCCGCCCGTTCGCTCCTCGATGCAGGCTGCCGCGCCCGTCCACGCGCGAGCAGGCGACGGCTCAGCGGGCGGTGCGCCAGCTCTGTTCCTCCACCAGCTCCGTGCTGCGCCATCCGTCCGGGGTGCGGCGCAGGCGGTGGTGGTACCAGCCGCCGCCGTGCAGGAAGCCCTCGGTGCTCGCCGCCACCATGTCCCGGATCGGGGCGAGCGTGTCGGTGAAGGGGGCGCTCACGTGCGCCTCGCCGTCCCGGAAGTCGATCACGGGGGCGCCGATCAGGTGCAGACGGCCCGGCCAGTGCGCGAGCACCTCGGCCAGCCACGCCTTGACCTCGTCCCGCGTGCCCTTGATGCCGCCCGCCGACGTGTAGTCGATCACCGCGTCCGCGCTGAACACCTCGTCGAGCAGGTCCCACTGCCCCGAGTCGACGGCGCGCGCGTAGCGGGCCAGCAGGCCGGCGATCTCGAGGCGGTCGGCGATTTCCCGAGCGGACATTCCCCGGGCGTCCTCTTCCCGCGCGTCCTGCTCCTGAGCGTCCATGGGATGATCTTCGCGCTACGAGCGCTCCGTGACCAGACCCGCCAGCCGCTGACGCGAGGCCCGAATGGTGAACGGCTCGCAGCCGGCGCAGAAATAGCCGCGGCCGAACGTGAACTCCACCGCGTCCTTCCCCAGGTTCACCAGCAGGCGGTCGTTGTCCACGCTGACCGTGCGCGGGTTCTGGCCGGCCGGCATGAGCGGACGCAGCGCGCCGGCCAGCCGCCGCCGGCCCGCCGGGGTGAACGTGTCCGGGGTGAAGATGTCGCTCAAGGCGAGCACCCGCCCGGCCGTCAGGTCGTAGTTGACCGCCCGCCGGTGCTCGCCGTTCATGAGGTAGCGGACCGAGACGATCTCGGCGTCGCTGCGCACCAGGACGTAGGTGCTGGTCACGACGCCGATGGCGGTCGGGTTCTCGCGCACGTCGCGCAGCGTGTCGCGGACGCGCTCGCCGACGGGCGCGAACAACGCCGCGTTGATCCGCCGCGCGTCCCTGCCGGTGGCGCGCGGATGGGAGACGTCGATCGTCAGCCGCGGCCGCTGCTCCCGCCAGGAGACCGCGGCGATCGCGACGGGCTCGGGGGCCGGCGGGCGGACGGCGGGGGCCGCCGCGATGACGACGAGACCGGCGGCGGCGTACAGCAGGGCCTTGCGGCGCACCGGGACGACGGGCCCGGCCGCCGCGAACGGCCCGGCGAGGAAGCCCATCTGGAGCCCGGCCACGGGGTCCAGGGGGAGGTGGGCCAGCCCGCCGGCCACCACCGACAGCCCCCACACGGACAGCCAGGGCTGGAGCCGGCGCTCCTTCAGGTTCGAGCGCGCCATCCCGAGGTAGACCAGACCGGCCAGGAGCAGGACGTACAGGCCGGTGGCGACGTTCTCCAGCGCCGTCTGCCCGACGGACAGCACGGGCACGGCGTGGGCCTCCGCCACGCCGAACCCGTGAAGGGCCCCCGCCACCACGGCCACCACGGTCGCCGCCCCGGCCGCCCGGGCGGCGACCGCGCCGCGCTCCCGCCGCGTCGGGACGCGGTCCTGCGCCTCCTCCTGCCAGGCCCGGTACCGCTCGACCAGCTTGCTCCAGGTCTCCTCGCCCTCCAACTCGACGATCCGGACGAACCTCGTCAGGCCGACCTGCGAGTGCACGATGAACAGCAGCGCCGCGAAGGCCGGCACGACGAGCCCGGTGAAGAGCGCCGCCTCCCCGGCCGGCGAGATGCCGAGCAGCCGCTCACCGGTCACCGCGTAGGCGAGCACGCTGCCCGCGTTCCAGCCCAGCGCCGCCGCCAGCGCGAGCGCCCCCACGAGCAGCAGGTAGTCGGAGGCGGGGAAGATCCGCACGAGCTGCCCCCGCACCGCGCAATGGACCAGGACCGCCGCCGACACCCCGAAGACCGCCGGCACCGCCCACAACCACACCATGGCGCTCGTGCCCAGCGACGGGTCGGGCGGCGCGAGGAAGGCGGGCGCCTGCGCGATCAGCGGCGTCTCCTCGTCGTACGTCCGCCGCGTCAGCAGCGGGTACCGCGACGTGACGGCCAGGCAGAAGTACGTCAGCGCGAGCGCCGCCACCGCCACCAGCAGGCCCCACCGCCGGTCGGGCCGCACCGGATCCGGCGCCGCCGCCGGCCGCTCCCGGCCCGGGAGCACCCACTGGAGCCCGGTCCCGGCCAGCGCGAGCAGCAGCGGCGGCACGGCGATCTGGGCGGGCTCGGCCACCAGTACCACCCCGATGTCACCGGCGTACTCGACCGCCCAGGCAGCGTTCAGCGGGTCGGCGAGCAGCCGTTCGCGCATGCCGAGATCGATCGCGACGACGGCCGCGTACACGATGGGCGCCGCGCACAGCGCGATCCACGCCAGCACGAACGCCCGTCCCGGCCGTCCCTCCACCGGTAATCGCCGCCGCAGCGCCCCTTCGAGATAGCTCGCCACGACGGCCGCCAGCACCACCGCCACCTGGCCGAAGTAGCTCAGCGACAGCGGCAGCCAGGCCAGCAGCGGCTCCCGATCCCGGACCAGCACGCTCCACACCACGGCCCAGCCGGCCACCAGGCACGGCAGCACCCACCGGCGGGGCCGGAACGATCGGTTCCTCGGCTCCGGGGCGGAGGCGGGCAGCGTACGGGTCACGGCCAGCGCCGCCAGCGCGGCCACCAGCGCCGTCGCCATGCCCCAGGACGCGGCGTACGACGCGTGCTCCAGGAACGCGGCCTCCCGCGCCCCGGGCTCCGGCGCCCACGCCAGCACCGCGACCACCCCGGCCGGCCCGCCCGCCAGGCACCAGCAGACCACCAGCCCGACCCGCGACGCGCCGAACCCCGACCACCTGAACGCGACGTAGGCGCCGGTCGTGAGCGTCACGGAGAACCCCGCCAGGGCCGCCGCCGTGATCACCGCCGGTCCCTGGCCGAGCCCGGGAAAGACCAGCGCCCCCGCGAAGGGCCGGCCGAGCAGGAACCCGCCCACGGGCGGCAGGGCGCACAGGCCGGAGACGAGCAGCGCGGAGCCGGCGGCCGCGAGCAAGAACATGCGGGTCGTTTTCGCCACGCCCCGTCCTCTGCCCCCACGGGGTCTTCTCCCGCCTCATGGTGACCGGGAAGTGACCGGCGGGTGAGCGCGCACGGCCGCCGAGCCCGCCCCGGGCGCGACCGTATCCCGGGCCTGAGCGTGACCCGGCCGCGGTGGCCCGCGCCCGCGCCCGCGACGCCGGCCTCGGCACGGGGTGAAGTCTCCTGACATTTCCCCGTATGTGAGTTACAAGCGGAATGCCAGCGGCCCGCCGCAGAATCCCGTCACGAGCGAATGAAGACGGGGTGCGAGATGCGCAAGCAGGCACGGCGGTTGGTGGCGATGACGGGGGCGGTCCTGGCCGGGGTCACGGTCGCGCAGGGAAACGCGTCGGCCGAGGTCTCGACGCAGGCGTCGAAGCCGGGCGACGTGGCGATCGGCACCCGGCTGGCGGCGCAGACCGATCCCGCGGTGGTGCTGATCGAGCTGAAGTACACCGGGACCGTGGTCGTGCCACTGCCGGACACCACCAAGGCGTTCGACGGGCTGACCGCCAAGGCTCGCAAGCACGCGAAGGCGGGGCGCATCCCGGCCGACCGGCAGAGCCAGATGAAGTGGATCCTGCGTACGGCCGCGTCGGACGTCGGCCGGTACCTCAAGCCGCGCAAGGAGAAGGTCGGCTTCAAGGACCAGGCCCGCGGGTACTACTGCACCGGCTGGTGGATCACGCCGAACGGTCACATGGTGACCGGCGCGCACTGCGTCGACCGGCCGAAGTCGCTCGTGCGGGCGGCCCTCGGCGAGACCGCCCTGACCACCCTCAACGCCGAACAGGTCAAGGCGTACCTCGAGAGCGTCGCGGACGTCGCCCAGGCCGACGACGAGATGGTCAAGCTGACCGGGGCGCTGTTCAGCCGGTTCAACGCCAAGCACATGCGGCTGACCGGCCTGCGACGCGACATCGGCCTCGTGCGCGCGCTGCCCGGCGGCGGGATGGACGCCACCTCGAAGGTGACCCCGCTGCGGCTGCTGGCCAAGGGCCTCGACTACCCGGGCGAGGACTTCGCCCTGCTCAAGATGAACGGCGCCGGGAACCTGCCCACCGTCCCGCTCGGCAACGACACCGACGTGCAGGTGGGCGACCAGCTCTACGTCAACGGATTCCCCGGCGTCATCACCAACAGCCCGGCCTTCAATCCCAAGTCGAAGCTGTACCCGGCGCTCACCCAGGGCGCCTTCAACGCCAGGCGCACGACCATCGCGGGGGTGCCGTACATCCAGGCGCAGGCGCCGTCGTACGGCGGCAACTCGGGCGGTCCCGTGTTCGACGAGCGCGGCAAGGTCATCGGCACGCTGATCGCCGGCACGGGGGACGACGCGCAGGAGAACCAGAGCTACATCCTGCCAGTGGGCGTCATCAAGAAGCACCTGGTCGCGGCGGGGGTCAGGCCGGTGCAGTCGCGGACGTCGCTGGTCTACAACGCCGCGCTCGACGACTTCTTCGCCAAGAGATACCGCGCGGCGCTGCCCAAGTTCCGCCAGGTGCGTGAGCTGTATCCGGCGCATCCGTACGTCGCCGCGTACATCCGCGACACCCGCAAGGCCATCGCCGCGGGCCAGGACAGGACACCCAAGAACGCGGCATGACCGGCAACCGTGGCGTGTGAGGCCAGGGCCGCCTACTCGAGATCGAAGAACAACTGGTCTGCTAGAGGGTCATGTCTCTAGCAGGCCGGTCATGGTGGACGATACTGGGATTGAACCAGTGACCTCTTCCGTGTCAGGGAAGCGCTCTCCCGCTGAGCTAATCGTCCTTGCGAGGTGGCGACGGGATTTGAACCCGTGTGGACGGCTTTGCAGGCCGCTGCCTCGCCTCTCGGCCACGCCACCGAGCCGGAAGCTCCGAGCGGAAGACGGGATTCGAACCCGCGACCCTCACCTTGGCAAGGTGATGCTCTACCACTGAGCCACTTCCGCATCCGCCCCGCTCGCGCCGGGCGACGAGAGAACTCTAGCGAATCCTGGCCGAGTCCCCAAACTGGAATACGGCCGCCGGGCTCAGCTGTGGCCGCCGTCGACCGTGACGCGCTGCCCGGTGATGAACGCGCCCCGTCCGAGGCCAGGAACGACACCGCCGCCGCCACGTCCGCGGGCGTGCCCATCCGGCGCAGGGGCACCTCCGCGACGTAAGCGTCCGGGTCAAGGCCCGCGTGCCGCTCCACCGGGATCCAGCCGGGGGCGACGACGTTGACGGTGATACCGTACGGGCCTAGCTCACGCGCCCACGCCTCGGTCATCGCGTGCTGCGCGCCCTTGGCCGCGATGTACGCCGACATGCCGGGCAGGTTGCGGTCGACGATGTCGGAGCCGATCTGGATGATCCTGCCGCCGCCGCGTTCCCGCATGCCCGGTAACACCGCCTGCACCAATAGCGTGGGGCTCTTGACGAAGAAGCGGAGCTGGTCGAGCTGGTCCTCCCAGGTGAGGTCCGCCAGGGGGATGGACGGCTGCGGCCCGGTCGCGTTGACCACCAGCACGTCCACCGGGCCGAGCCGATCGGCGACCCGGGCGACCAGATCCCTCACACCGGCCTCGTCCGTGACGTCGGCGGGGCACGCCTCGGCCGTGCCGCCGGTGGCGCGGATCTCTGCCACCACCTGATCGAGGCCCGCGGTGTCCCGGCGGGAGTTGACGGCGGCGGCCAGGCCGTCGGCGGCCAACCGGAGCGCCATCACGGCGCCGAGGCCGCGGGACGCGCCGGTGACGAGGGCGACTCGTGTCGTGAGACCCGACTCTAGCCTCCGTCAGCGGCTCGGCTGGAGGCCGGCCGGGTCGGGCCCTCGGTCTGAAGGCGGTAGTGGGTGGTCTGATCGATCCGGGTGGCGATCAGCTCGCGCACGTACGCCTTGTTCGGCTGGAACGTCACGGGCGGCGGCAGGGCCGGGGCCAGCACCTGGTCCGGGTCGCGGCCGTCGAACCGCTTGAACAGCTCGGCGGCCGGCCGCGGGTGCTCCAGCTCCATGTTGAGGTGCAGCTCCCAGCTGCTCTTCACCTTCGGATCGGACTCCGTCTCCAGGAACGAGTGGTAGCTGCCGCGCGACGGGCTCCGTCTGCAGGGGCCGACGTTCATGTAGAAGTTCATGGTCTGCTGCTCGGCGGCCGTGATCGTGAGCGCGTGCAGGTCAATGGTGGCTCCATGCGGGCCACCCAGGCGGTCAGGTCCACGGCGACCTGTCTCGTAGGCGATGGTGCTCTCCAGCACCGAGGCCGTGCGGGGCAGCAGCCAGTTGACCGCCTTCTGCTGCCGGCCCTCCAGGTGGCGCACCCGGGCGAGCTGCCGCTTGAGCTCGGTGTCGGGGCAGTGGCGGGCCAGCCGGTGGCTGAAGGAGATCGCCTCTTCTCGAAGGCCATGTCGCCGCCCGTACCCGGCGACCGTCCAGGCAACCTCCGCGTTGGTTACCCGGACGGCCCGCGTTCGGTAAGGGGGCGCGTGCCCGCCGCGGCCCCCGGGTAGGGCTTCGGAGTGGCTGAACACGATGTGATCGATTTGCTGATGGCACAGCACGGGCAGATCAGGGACCTGTTCGACGAGGTCGAGAAGGCGCCCCCGGACAAGGTGGACGGGGCCTTCGCCCGGTTGACCCGCATGCTCTCCGTGCACGAGACCGCCGAGGAGGAGATCGTCCACCCGTACGCGCGCAGGAAGCTCGACAACGGGCAGGGCGTGGTCGGCGACCGGCTACGCGAGGAGAACCACGCCAAACGGCTCCTCCTCGACCTGGACCGGAACGGCGTTGACCACCCTCGGTTCTGGGAGCGTCTGGCCGAGCTGCGCACCGTCGTCACGATGCACGCGCGAGGCGAGGAACGCTACGAGTTCGCGCGGCTGCGCGCCTGCACGTCCGCCGCCGAGCGGCGGGCCATGGCGGCGGCGGTGCGCGCGGCCGAGACCCTCGCGCCGGTCCGGCCGCATCCCGGCACGGAGTCCGCCGTCAAGAACGTGCTGCTGGGGACGCCCATGGCGGTCATGGACCGGGCCCGCGAGGTGATCCGCAAGGCGCTCGGCAAGCGCTGAGGGCATTCTTCGACACCGGGCGAAATGTCGGCGTACTAGCGTCGTGAGCATGGAGTACATCGCCCGTGACGCCGACATCGCGCCCGTGGCCGCGCTCATCGCGGAGCCCACCCGGGCGGCCATCCTGACGGCCCTGCTCGACGGGCGGGCGCTGGCGGCCGGCGAGCTGGCCAGGGTCGCCGGCGTGAGCCCCGCCACCGCGAGCGCCCACCTGGCCAGGCTGCTGGATGGCAGGCTGGTCGACGTCGTGCGCCAGGGCCGCCACCGCTACTACCGGCTGGCCGGGCACGAGGTGGCGGAAGTGCTGGAGGTGCTGGCCAGGATCAGCGCCCGGCCGCCGGTGCGGTCCCTGCGCCAGTCCCGGCAGGCCAGGCTGCTGGAGGAGGCCCGCACCTGCTACGACCACCTGGCCGGACGCGCCGGCGTGGGGCTGCTCGACGGTCTCAGGGCAGGCGGCTACTACGTGGGCTGCGACCTGACCGGCGAAGGGGAGCGGCTGCTGACCGGGCTCGGCGTGGACGTCGCGGGCGCGCGGCGCTCCAGGCGGCGCTTCGCCCCCGAGTGCCTGGACTGGACCGAGCGCAGGGCGCACCTCGGCGGGGCGCTGGGCGCGGCGATCACGGAGGCGTTGTTCGCGCGCGGCTGGTATCGCCGGGGCAGCGTGCCGAGGGCACTGATCCTCACGGACGAGGGCAGGGAGGGGCTGTCGGAGTTGTTCCCGAGTAAGGAGCTAACATCGCATACGCCGGTTACCTAGCAGCGAGAGAAGTCCCACCATGCGCGACAACGGAGTCGTGAACGTCGGCCCGGAGCCCCTGACGTTCCAGGAAGTGATCAACGTGGCCCGGCACGGGGCCGCCGTCCGGCTCACCGACGACGCTGTGGCCGCCATGTCGGCCGCCCGCCAGCGGGTGGACGAGCTGGCCGAGAGCCCGCTGCCCGCGTACGGCGTCTCGACCGGCTTCGGAGCGCTGGCCACCCGGCACATCGACCCGGCGCTGCGCACCCAGCTCCAGCGTTCCCTCGTCCGCTCCCACGCGGCCGGCAGCGGCCCCGAGGTGGAGACCGAGGTCGTGCGCGCCCTCATGCTGCTGCGCCTGCGCACGCTGGCCTCCGGCCACACCGGCATCAGGCCTGGCACCGCCAAGACCCTGGCCGCGCTGATCAGCGCGGGCATCACGCCGATCGTCCACGAGTACGGCAGCCTCGGCTGCTCGGGCGACCTCGCGCCGCTCGCGCACGTCGCCCTCACGCTCATGGGCGAGGGCGTCGTACGCGACGCCGACGGCAACGTCCAGCCGGCGGCCGAGGCGCTCAAGCAGGCCCACATCGAGCCCGTCGAGCTGGCCGCCAAGGAGGGCCTGGCGCTCATCAACGGCACCGACGGCATGCTCGGCATGCTCGTCCTCGCCATCGACGACCTCACCAAGCTCGTCAGGACGGCCGACGTGAGCGCCGCGATGAGCGTGGAGGCGCTGCTGGGCACCGACCGGGTGTTCATGCCGGAGCTGCAGGCCCTGCGCCCCCACCCGGGCCAGGCGCTGTCGGCCGCCAACATGATGAAGATCCTGCGGGATTCCGGCATCATGGCCAGCCACCGCGACCCGGAGGCGTGCACCCGGGTCCAGGACGCCTACTCGCTGCGCTGCGCGCCGCAGGTCGCCGGCGCCGCCCGCGACACGATCGCGCACGCCGCCACCGTCGCCGGCTGGGAGCTGGCCAGCGCCGTCGACAACCCGGCCGTGCTCGCCGACGGCCGCGTCGAGTCCAACGGCAACTTCCACGGCGCGCCGATCGCGTACGTCCTGGACTTCCTCGCCGTCGTGGCCGCCGACCTGGCCTCGATGTCCGAACGCCGCACCGACCGGTTCCTGGACGTGGCCCGCAACCACGGGCTGCCCGCGTTCCTGGCCGACGACCCCGGCGTCGACTCCGGGCACATGATCGCTCAATACACCCAGGCGGCGATCGTCTCCGAGCTGAAGCGGCTGGCCGTGCCCGCGAGCGTCGACTCCATCCCCAGCTCGGCCATGCAGGAGGACCACGTGTCCATGGGGTGGTCGGCCGCGCGCAAGCTGCGCAGGTCGATCGACGGGCTCACGCGCGTGCTGGCGATCGAGGTCCTCACCGCCGCCCGCGCGCTGGACCTGCGCGCGCCCCTGGAGCCCGCGCCCGCCACGGCGGCCGTGGTGAAGGCCCTGCGCGAGACCGTGCCCGCCCCGGGCCCCGACCGGTTCCTGGCGCCGGAGATCGACTCCGCCGTCCGCCTGGTGGCCGACGGCGGCGTGGTGGCGGCGGCCGAGTCCGTCACGGGCGCCCTGGCCTGAGCGCCACGATCAGGTCCACTTCGAGCAGCAGCCCCGGCATGAACAGCTTCGACACCTCGACGGTCGTGCTGGCCGGGGGTGTGCCGGTGATGTACTTGCGGCGCACCGCGCCGTACTCCGCGCGGGCGTCCATGTCCGTCAGGTACGTCCTGATGAACGCGATGTCGTCGAACGTGGCCCCCTGATCGGCCAGGATGCGCCCGATCACCTGGAAGACGTGCTCGGCCTGGGCCGCCATGGAGCCCTCGCCGACGAGGTTCCCCTGCTCGTCGAAGGCCGCCTGGCCGGAGACGTAGAGCATGTCGCCGACCCGGACGGCGTGCGAGTACATGCCGTTCGTGGCCGGGACCGTCGACGGGTTGAGCGGCACGGCGCGCGGTCCGGGAGGATCTGCGACGTGCTCGGCGATCGCGGTCAGGTCGCGCTCGCCGAGTCCGGCCGCCCGCGCCTCCTGCAGCCGCGCCCGGGCGGCCGTGGCCAGCGACGCGCCCTCCCAGGCGCCCAGCTCCAGGTCCTTCGCCGCGTGCGCCAGCGAGTAGCGGGTCTCCTTCGACGGGGCGCGCAGCCGCTCCGCCAGCACGCCGAGCGGGGTCCCCGCCAGCACGTCGGCCAGCGCCTCGCGGTCCACGCCGTGCGCCTCGCCGTACGCGTACGTCTCCGCCAGCAGCACGTGCGCGGGCACCATCGCGCTCATGACGGCGATCTTCATGGCCGCGCCGGCCCCCAGCGGCCCGAGCTCCCGCACGGACCCGAACACCGACAGCACCTCGCGGCAGCCCGACACGTCGCCGCCCGCGAGCACGGTCAGCGTGCCCTCGGCGGCGGGCCCGACGCTGCCCAGCACCGGCGCGTCCACCAGCGCCACCGAGGGCGGCAGCAGCGCCCGCAGCTCCCGCACCGCCTCCGGGCCGATCGTGGACATCTCGACCACCGTCGCGCCGGGACGCAGCCCCGGCAGCGCCGCCGTCAGCACCTCGCGTACCGCGGCCGGGTCGCTGAGCATCGTGATGACCAGGTCCGCGCCCTCCACCGCGGCGGCGGCGGAGACTCCGGCGCCGCGCCGCCACGTCGTCACCTGGTGCCCGGCCGCAACCAGCCGCCGAGCCATGGGGGCGCCCATGCGCCCTTGTCCGAGAAAAGCAATCACGGGCCCCAGTGAACCCGGATGCGAGGTATTCCACCACCGACTAGATTGCATACCAGCCATGCTTGACGTGAATGCCTTTGACACCGCCGCGCTGCGCCTCTTCGACGAGGTGGCGCGGAGCGGATCGTTCACCGCCGCCGCCGAGCTGCTCGGCTACACCCAGTCGGCGGTCTCCCGCCGCGTCGCGGCGCTGGAGCGCGCCGCCGGCGGGCCGCTCTTCGAGCGCCTGGCCCGGGGCGTGCGGCTGACGCCCGCCGGCGCCGCCCTGCACCGCCACGCCGTCGCCGTCCTGGACCGGCTGGAACGGGCGGGCGAGGAGCTGGCCGCCATCCACGGCGGCCGGGGCGGCACGCTGCGCGTGGGCGCGTTCGCCACCGCCAACGTGGATCTCGTCCCGCAGACCTTGAAGCGCTTCGCCGAGCGGCGGCCGCACGTCGAGCTGCGCCTGGTCGAGGGGCTCACCGGGCATCTGATGGAGCGGCTGCGCGCCGGGGCGCTGGACGTGGCGGTGATCAGCGACTATCCGTCCGGGCTGCCCGCCGACGCGCCGCGGACCGTGCTGCTGGGCGAGGACCGCCTGTTCGTCGCGCTGCCCCGCGGTCACCGGCTGGCCGGCGAGGCCGACGTGGACCTGCGCGACCTGGCCGGGGAGACCTGGATCGAGGCGGCCCCGCGCGGCCAGCCCACGCTGCTGGTCACCGCGTGCGCGGCCGCCGGGTTCACGCCGCGCAGCGGGCTGCGGGTGGCCGAATGGTCGGGCAAGTTCGGTTTCGTCGCCGCCGGGCTCGGCGTGACGCTCGTGCCGGAGCTCGCGGCGCGGGCCGTACCGCCCGATCTGGTGCTGCGGCCGCTGCGCGGAATGGCGCCGATGCGCAAGGTTTACGCGGCCCTGCCCGAGGATCCCCTGCCCGCGACGCTGGAGCTCCTCGATTTGCTGGGAGAATGGGAAGTGTGTACGACGGCTTCGCCCATTTAGGTCACACTCTCGCCACCGGTCTGCGAGACGTGACCTCCGACCTCGCCGCGCTCGACGGCGAGGGCTGGTGGGCCGTCGTCGTCGACTACGAGGGCAAGGTGACGTGCGCCCGGTTCGACCGGGTGCGCCGGGCGCCCCTGCCCGAGCCGGCCGCCCCCTGGCACGGGCCGCACCCCGGCCAGTGGCGCAGCTCGCTCGGCCGGGACGCCTACGAGCGCGGCGTGCGGACCATCCGCGGCTACATCGAGCAGGGCGAGGTCTACCAGGCGAACCTGTGCCGGATCCTGACCGCGCCCGTCCCGCCCGACGCCGACCTCCTCGCCCTGGCCGCCAGGCTCGCCGCCGGCAACCCCGCCCCTTACGGGGGCGTGATCCGCGTCCCCGGGCTCAGTGTCGTGTCGGCCTCGCCGGAGCTCTACCTGTCGCGTGACGGCGACGTCGTGGAGTCCAGGCCGATCAAGGGCACCGGCGCCACCGCCGGCGACCTGCTCGACAAGGACTACGCCGAGAACGTCATGATCGTCGACCTGGTCCGCAACGACCTGGGCCGGGTCGCCGCCGTCGGCTCCGTCGAGGTGCCGTCGCTGTGCGCGGTCGAGGCCCATCCCGGGCTGGTCCACCTCGTCTCCACCGTGCGCGCCCGGCTGGCGCCCGGGGTGGGCTGGCCCGGGCTGTTCGCCGCGACGTTCCCGCCCGGATCCGTCACGGGCGCGCCCAAATCGTCGGCGCTGCGCATCATCAATGAGCTCGAACCAGCACCTCGCGGGCCGTACTGTGGGGCCGTGGGCTGGGTCGACGCCGATCGGAAGAGGGCGGCGCTGGCCGTGGGCATCAGAACATTCTGGATCTCGGCAGGCGAGATCCGG
Source organism: Nonomuraea sp. SYSU D8015 (assembly GCF_008065375.1). Taxonomy (GTDB): domain Bacteria; phylum Actinomycetota; class Actinomycetes; order Streptosporangiales; family Streptosporangiaceae; genus Nonomuraea. Next base: position 1,275,889 of record NZ_VJYI01000001.1, on the reverse strand, counting down.
TTCGGCACGGGAGCGGGCATCACGTGGGGCAGCGACCCCGGGCGCGAGTGGCTCGAGACCGAGCTCAAGGCAGCCAGGCTCATCGCACTGGCATCCACAGGAGGAAATGAATGAACATCCCTGTCTGGGTCAACGGGGAGCTCGTCGACCCCGCGCGGGCCAGCGTCTCGGTCTTCGACCACGGTCTGATGGTCGGCGACGGCGTGTTCGAGACCATCAAGATCGTGAACGGCAAGTCGTTCGCGCTCACCCGGCATCTCGACCGGCTCAAGCTCTCCGCCCAGCGCATGGAGCTGCCCGAGCCCGACCTCGCGGCCATCGCCGACGGCGTCGCCGCGTGCCTGGAGGCCGCGCCCGCCTGGGAGCTGGGCCGCATCCGGGTCACCTACACCAGCGGCCCGGGGCCGCTCGGCTCCGACCGCGGCGACCAGGGCACCACCGCCATCGTCATCGTGGACGAGCAGAAGCCGTTCCCCGCCACCGCCAACGTCGCCGTGGTCCCCTGGCCGCGCAACGAGCGCGGCGCCCTGGCCGGCGTCAAGAGCACCTCCTACGGCGACAACGCCAAGGCGCTGCTGCACGCCAAGAAGCGCGGCGGCGGCGAGGCGATCTTCGGCAACCTCGCCGGCGACCTCTGCGAGGGCACCGGCTCCAACATCTTCATCGTCCGCGACGGCCGCCTGCTCACCCCCACCCTGGAGTCCGGCTGCCTGGCCGGCGTCACCCGGGCGCTGGTGCTCGAATGGTTCGGCGGCGAGGAGACCGACGTCCCGCTGTCGGCGCTCTACGAGGCCGAGGAGGCGTTCCTCACCTCCACCACCCGCGACGTCCAGCCGATCAAGCTGGTGGACGACACCGAGCTGCCAGTGGCCCCCGGCCCGATCACCACCAAGGCCATGCGCGTCTTCGCCGAGCGCTCGGCCGCCGACCTCGACCCGTGATCGTCCCGGCCCCGCCCCTCACCAGGGCGGGGCCTCCTCCATTCGCCCTGCGTTCCGGCGTTCTCCTCGCGCGCGATCGAACGGCGACGTTAGGATTCCCGGCAACATCGCCTCCGATCAATGGAGGGTCCGGATGAGTGGGGATGGCGGCGCGCCGCTGCCGCCGATTTCTGAGATGGGCGCGATCGTCACGGTGGAGCGCGTGCTCGCCCGCACCCCGGCCCTGGCCGTGCGGCTGCCGATGATCCACGCCTACACCTCCGGCTGCCTGCTCAGCCTCGACGTCGTGGCCCGCAACGCCGCCGCTCCGCGCAGCCTGGCGCTGCAGCTCGACTCGGCGTTCTCGGGCGAGGAGAGCACGTCCCTGCACGTCAGCCTGCGCTACGCGAACGGCGTCGAGGTGGACTCCGGCAAGGACCACGACTGCGCGCCGCCGAGCCTCTCCTGGTTTCCCGGAGGAGTGCGCGGCGACGCGTCGTTCACCCTCTACCAGATGCCGTTGTGGTTGTTCCCGCTGCCGCCGCCGCAGGACTTCCTGCTGACGGTCGAATGGCCGTGGGCCGGCATCCGTCCCGAGCGGGTGCGCCTCGACGGCGCCGCCATCACAGGGGCGGCGGCGCGGTCGACGCACTCATGGCCCCAGGAGATGCCTCAGTAGCTCTTCTGGGTCTGGACGTTGAAGTCGTCCATCTTGACCTTCTTGGCCGGGTCGGTGAGCGGATCGTCGATCTCGAGGACGTCCAGGCCCTCCATGATGTCGCTGGAGTAGATGTAGCCGTTGTAGTAGTAGGCCGACCAGGAGCCCGCGATGCCGGCCTGCCGGTTCGGGCCGCGCTCGAAGTAGCCGATCTCCTTGGGGTTCGCCGAGTCGGTGAAGTCCCAGATCGACACGCCGCCCTGGTACCAGGCCTGCACCATGATGTCCTTGCCGGGCACCGGGATCAGGGAGCCGTTGTGGGCCACGCAGTTCTCCTCCGGCTGCTGCTCCCGCGGGATCTTGAAGTAGCCGCGCTTCTCCAGCTTGCCGTTCACCAGGTCGTAGACGGCGTTGGCGCCCTTCGTGTTCGGCGTGTTGCGGTCGCATGTGGCCTGGCCGCCGCCGCCCAGCTCGTCGCCGAACACGACCTTCGTCCCGTCGTTGTTGAACGTCGCCGAGTGCCAGATCTGGAAGTTCTCCTGGTCGGTGAGCTGCTGGAGCACCTTCGGGTTCACCGGGTCGGAGATGTCGAGCAGCACGCCGTCGCCGAAGCAGGCGGCCGCGGCGAGCTTCTTCTCCGGGTAGGCGGTGATGTCGTGGCAGCCGGAGGCGAACTCGGAGTGCTGCCGCTCAGGGAAGATGTCCGGCTTCGCCACGATTTTTGCGGATTGAGGCGACTTTAGCGGGACTTCTACGATCTGGATGAGCTCGTGCGGGGCCGGGCAGGTCTTCGAGTCGGGCTCGGGGCCGGGGGACGAGACGTACACGTACAGGCTGTCCTGGGCGGGCACCATCGTGTGCGTGTGGGAGCCGCACTCGGTCTGGACCGCGCCGACGTACCGCGGGCTCTTCTTGTCGCTCACGTCGAAGATCCGCAGGCCCTCCCAGCTCCTCTCGTTCTCCCCCGCGTCGCACTCGGGGCCGGCCCGCGGCTCGTCGATGGACAGGATCAGCAGGTTCTCGTGGATCGTGACATCGTTCTGCTGTGCCGGGCAGGCCACCTGGCTCACGATCTGCGGCTTGGTGGGATCGCTGATGTCATAGATTGAAAAACCACCGAAGTTGCCCACATAGGCGTAGTCGCCCTGGAAGGCCAGGTCGGTGTTGATATCGTCCGTCCCGTCGAAGGGAGCGGTCCTCGGCACGTGGGCCACCTGCTTGATGTTGTCACTCATCATGACACCGCCTGTCGCGGTGCCGGTGGCCCTGCCGGCTGGAGCGCTGGTCTCCTGCGACGTGGTCGCGGGTGTCGCCGGCCCCTCTCCTGCCTGAGGGCCCGCCGCGCAGGCGGAGACCAGCATGAGCGCCGCACACAACACCGCTCCGCGCAACTTGGCAGAGATCAACGCGTAACCCCTTTGTCTTGTAGTCCACTATGGAAGCTATGTCAGCAGGTTCGTGGATGCGTACCGTCTTCGTCATGGTTATGGCGATATTGACGCTTACCGCCTGCTCTCAGGAGCCCGTGCAGCAGCCTTCGCCCATCGGGACGGACGCGCCCGTCCTGGTGCCTGGGAGCCCGGGAGCCCCGGCGCGCACGGCGACGCCGGGGGAGCGGATCGGGCATAAGGCGAAGTCGGCGGTGGCCGCTGACGTGCGCTTCGCGGAGGCCATGATCCCCCACCACCGCCAGGCCCTGGAGATGACCTCCCTCGTGAACGACCGCACCACCACGCCGGTCATCCACGCGTTCGCCCGCTCGATCACCGCCGCCCAGACCCCGGAGATCCAAGCCATGACCGGCTGGCTCGCCGAGCTCGGCCGCCCGGTCCCGGGCGAGCACGCGCACGACCAGGCGGCCGGGTACGGGATGGCCTCGCAGGAGGAGCTCAACGCGCTGCGCGCCGCCAGGGGCTCCGCCTTCGACCGCATGTTCCTGCAGCTGATGACCAGGCACCACGAGGGCGCGGTGAAGATGGCCGGCGAGGAGCTGGCCGGCGGCAAGGACCAGCGCATGAGGATGATGGCCAAGGACGTCTACTCAGGGCAGAGCATCGAGATCGCCCGCATGAAGAAGGCCCTGGAGTCGCTCCCGTGAACGACGAACGACCCCGCGCGTGACGGGGTCGTACGGGGGATGCCTGCGGGGAGCTCAGGAGGGCCAGAGCATGTTGGTCAGCTCGGCGTCCAGATCCATGAAGTCGGTCTCGCGGCCGGCCGGCACCTTCTCGTAGGTGCGATGCAGGAACTCGGTGAGAGGAGCCAGCGGCACCTCGAAGAGCGCCTGCCCGAACGGGGACGTGAGACTGATGTGGAGCGTGCGCTCGCCGTCGGCGCGCGCCGGCCAGACCTGCACGTCGCCGTCGCCGACCCGCCTCACGATGCCCACGGTCAGCAACTCGCGGGCGAAGATCCACTCGACCGGCTCGTCGTTCCCTACGTGGAAGGCCATGCGGATGGCATACGGGTCGTCGGCTGTGTAACTCAGTCCGGCGAGCAGGGGGACGGTAGTACGGTCGGGGACCACAAGCCGAAGGCCAAGCTCGGCGGAGACGGTGGTGCTGTTCATCGTCAGCCAAACCTTTTCGTCGAAGGTCCCCTCTACGGGGCTTTCACTGCTCTGACGGACTTCGTCCTGAGCTATGACGCGGAACGAAGAAACCTGTAGGAAAGATTCCGCTTCAGGGGCCTTCTGTAACGCACATCACAGCTGGACATTTAGGCATCTACCAGGCTAAACGGCATCAATCGGGTCGTATTTGCAAGGGTTTTGCGTGTTGTCAGCCTGCCCCGGACACGCCGACCATGAACGTTTCTCTCGAAAGATCGCGATCGATGCCTACCGGAACACGACGATGGTATGTCACCGACCCCTGTCGCCGGTGGGCAACCGCCGCCTTTCACCCTGAATCCTCCCGTCGCCATCCTCTGCCGCCCCCTCCCCGATCGCTTCGCTTCGCCAGCAGGTGCCAGAGTGCGGTATGGTTTTCCCCGTCGGCACCGTGAGGAGCCGGCAGGGCGGGCGATTAGCTCAGCGGGAGAGCGCTTCGTTCACACCGAAGAGGTCACTGGTTCGATCCCAGTATCGCCCACCAGCACGTCAGAGGCCCGGTCCCACACCAGTGGGATCGGGCCCTTTTGATGATCGTGCGTCGTAGGTGCGTCACGAGCGCAAAATCCTGACGCACGCCGAAGACGGTCAGACCGCCGCGAAGTGCACACAGAGTGACCAGAGCCGGAGATCGTGATCTACCGCGATGCGATCAGCACGATTCGGTAACAAGATCCTCTTGCCAGGACCTGGGGCTCGGTAAAAATCAGCCCGGCTGACGCTCGGCGGGCATCTCGCCACGCCGCCGCCACGCCGCGATCACCTTGTCGTGGGCGTCAGGCGCCAAGTGGCTGTACCTGGTGGTCGTCGCGAACGATTCGTGGCCGAGCAGGCCTTGCACGTCGTACAGCGGAACGCCGGCCTGAACTAACCACGACGCCGCGGTGTGCCGCATGATCCTCGGCGGGAAGCGTCGGATCCCGTGCGCCGGCGTGTCGCAGATCACGCCACACTCCCCCGCGGCGAACGTCTCGCCGTCGCCGGCCTCGAGCGGGGAGCGGTTGCCGCACAGCCGAGCCGCCTCCACCGCCGGATACCAGATCCGGTCGCGGAAGTTGCCGTCGTCGACCACGCCGCCGTCCGGTGCCGTGAACACCAGCGCGGTCCTCGGCCGGCCCACCATGAGCCGCGACATGCCCTCGAGAGTCTTGGCCGGGATAGGCACGGTCCGATTCGACTTCATCGACTTGGGATATTCCCGAAGCCCTTGTCGGGTGGCCACCTCCACCACGGACAGCAGGCCGCGGATCCAGTCGACGCGGTGCCCGTGCAGCCCGTACGCCTCGCCTGGCCGCAAACCCACGTCCATGCCCAGTTCGACCAGGGTCCGCCACTTCGGGCCGTGTAGCCGCTCTACAGCCGCGTACAGCGCCTCAGCTTCGGTGCGCTCGTAGAACTCGACCTGGGTGGCGTTCTTCCGAGGCAGGTCGAGGTCCCCGAACGGGTTGGCAACCACTAGCGGCGGATGCTCTTTCATCGCCGCCCGGTACAGGGTCGACATCAGGTAGACGATGTCATGGATCGTCGAGGCCGCCAGGGTCGGGATCTCGTCGGGGTCGTCGAAGAAGTCGGCCGGCTTGCCCTGATGGCGGGCACGCCTCGTCTCCTGCAGCTGGCCCACCCACCGCTGGGCGTCCACTCGCTGGACAGCGGCCATCGGCCAGTCGCCCCACTGCGGCAGGCAGTGCGTTTTCCACAGGGATGCGTTCTTCGCCTTCGTCGGCGCCTCGACGACGCGTGCCTCGACGACCCGCGCATGCCAGTCGGCGACCTTGATCTGCCCGGCACGGGGGTCGCGCGTGTCCCCCTGAGCGATCTTGGCTTCCAGGTCGCGCGCCCACTTGTCGACCACCGACTTCAACCGGTTCGTCTTCGTGCGCCGCTTGCCGTTGGGCAAACGGACGGTCGCCTGATAGAGGCCGGAAGGGATGCGTCGGATGTACGCCATCAGCCCTCCTCGCCCAGGCCGCCGAACTGGCGGATGTACGACATGAGATGCGGTTCTCCCTACTGGCGCAGGCGGTCGCGGACCCTGTCGAGGTCGACCTCCAGGTCGCCGACGCCGACCTGCCGCTCCTTGACGTCGACGTTGAGCACATCGTCGACCTCAACTTCGAGCTCGTCGACGTCCACATCCACGTCCAGGTCGCCGACCTTGGCCCCGACCTTGCGGTCCTTGACGTCCGCCTCGACGTCGACGTGCGGCCGGGTCGGCGATGGGACCGGCGCGGCCGGCGGCCGGGTAGGCAGCGGGTCCGGTCGGGGTGTTGGTGGTGGCGCGTCCACTGTAGGGGAGGCGGCCGGGGGTGGTGCTGGTTTCCGGTCGACAGTCTCCTGCGGGTCCGCCGTCGGGTGGGCGGGCGGCAGGTGTGTCGCCGTGACCGGCCGGCCGGTCTCCGATGTGGGGGCTGGCCGGTCGCTGCCGCGCGGGTCACGTCCCCCGCCTGCCGGCGGCTCAGAACGGTCCGGACGCCCCTGTGAGGGCTGCCCGGTCGTAGTGGTCGGCGGGGGTGTGCCGGGCGACGCCGGGACGATTACGGCGGTCTGCGACACGGACGCGGCGATCGCGCCCGGCTGGCCGCCGGGGCTGTCAGGCACGCTGGTTATCGTTAACGTTGCGATGCCGATTGTCGCCGCGGCTCCGGCGCTGGCGATCGCTGCGGCGGCGCGGGGATGCTCGTGCGCGAACGCCAGCAGCGGCGCCGGGATGATGCCCAGCCAGCCCTGCTTGGCCGGTTCGAGGGCGGCGTCGATGGCTTCCTCGCGTTCTTGGCCGCGCAGGCTCGCGTCGACCTCGATGATGAGCCGGCCGTTGGGGTCGTCGGGCGGTTCGCGGCGGGCGACCGCGGGCGCGTACGCGGGCGATACCTCGACGAGGTCGTAGTCCTTCAGCCGGTGGCGGCCCATGTCAGTTCCCTCCCCCGCTGCCGTAGTAGTCGACGACGTTCCGCCACACCTCGACTGGATCGTCGAATCCTTCGGGTGGTGCGACCACGACGAGTTTCCGTCCGCCTGCCGTGATCGTGATGGGGTGCATGCGGCTGGTGCGTACGCTCATGGCCCGTTGAACCTCGGGTGGCGGCGCGAGCGGCCGGCGAAGTTCGGCCTCGAGGTTGCGCACCATGGTCATCAGGTAGTGGTTCAGGGCTTGGGCGTCGTCGAGCTTCGCCTGGGTGTCTGCGAGTTCGGCGGTCAGCGCCATGATGCGCCGCTGCGCGAAGATTGGATTCCATGCTTCGGGCGGGATGTCGCGGATGTCCGCGATGTCCTCTGTTAACGCGTTGCCGGCGCGACCGGGTGTTGGATCTTCGTGCTGCTTGTGGTCGACATCGCCGTTGATGGTCGTTCACCCCCTGCTGCTTCTGCGCCCCTCCGCGCAGAGGCGGACTTGTCCGGAATCCCTCGCCCGTATTGCGTGTATAGGACACAAAACGCTCGCCTGATTCGAACGTCAAGCCGTATTTGCTGGAAAGTTCCTGTTGGTGCTGTTGCAACTACCTGCAACCATCTTCGCAGGTGGGCGCTAGGTACGCCATGTCCGTATTCCGGGATGGGGACTGTCAGTTAATGGCGTACGCCAGCTCGTAAACAGTCGATTACCTGCTTGAGGAAGGATTGCCTTACCCCGGTGTTCGATCGTTTTCTGTCATGCCCGAAACGGGCGGAATAGACCCAAATGCGTCCGCCGATCCGGGAAAACGTGAATGCTTGTCACGTTGAACGGAGAATCCCGACGCAGGCCAGCGCCTCTCCAGACTGCTCCGGGTAGGGGTCTCCGTGGCGTGGCCGCCACTCGTGCAGGCCGACCAGCCCGGGCTCGACGAGCGTGTATCCGTCCATCAGCGCCGCGATCTGGGCGCGGGTGCGGGCCGTCAGCGGATTCGTGGTCTGCTTGTACAGGGCTTCCGCGGCCCGGATCGTGGCCGCCGGCGTGGTGTCCAGGCAGCCGTGCGACAGCGCGAGGTAGCTGCCGGGCGGCAGGCCTTTACGCAACTCGGTCTGAGCCTGCTCGAGCGCGGTGTCGGGCATGAAGTGCCAGATCGCGACGGTGAGAACTCCTAGCGGCTGGCTGAGGTCGAGCAGCCCGGTCACGTTGGGGTTGGTGAGGATGTCGGCTGGGCGGCGCAGATCCCCCTCGACGGTGATCACGCCGGGTTCGTCGCGCAGCGCCTGCCCCTCCGCGATGACGATCGCGTCGTTGTCCACATATACGATCCGGGCGCCGGGATGAACCTGTCGGACGACCTCGTGCACGTTCGGTTCGGTGGGCAGGCCGGAGCCGATGTCGAGGAACTGCGTGATGCCTTGCTCGGCCATCCATCGGGCCGCACGTAGGGCGAAGCCGCGGGTGGCTCGAGCGCTCTGGCGTGCGTTGGGGAACGCCTTCAAGAAGAGTTCGGCGGCCTCCCGGTCGACGGCGTAGTTGCGATGGCCGCCGAGGAGATAGTCGTAGATGCGGGCACTGGACGGGATGGTGGCGTCTGTGCTGGCCATGAAGCTTCTCCTGAGGGTGAGAGGAGGCGGTTTCGGATGGCGGCGAGGATCTGCGAAGTCTCCGCCCGTCGTCGGGCGGCCGCGCCGATGAGTTGGTCGAACAGCAGGCCGTAGTGTTCGGCTGCGGCCAGGTCGGTGATCTCGTCGCCGGTGTAGCGGTGCACGGTCAGGATGTGCGCGTCGGGCACCCGGAAGATGCTGAACGGCTCCGCGGCGGGAAGGTACGGCGACGCCGTGGGGATGACCTGGATCGTGACCGTCTGGGTTTGGCTGGCGGCGGCCAGGGCGTCGAGCTGCCGCAGGTGCATGTCGAGGTCTCCGCCGGGGATCCGCAGGAGCGCCGCTTCGTCGATGACGGCCCACAGTCTGGTGCCGCGGGCGCGGAGCGTCTGCTGCCGGCGCGCCACGGTTGTCACGTGGGCCTCCGTGGCGGCCTGGTTCGGCGACGGGTAGTGGCGGGCCTGGTATGCCGCCCGCGCGTACTCTTCGGTGCGCAGCAGGTCGGGCACGAGATGCGGCTGGTAGATGCGGATGAGGTCGGCGACCTGCTCGTGGCGCAGCAGCACGGCGTCTTTCAGGGGTACGTCGTGGCTGTCCCACCAGCCGGGTTCGCGGTGGCCGAGGGCCACGGACAGCAGCGCTTCCTGCTGGAAGTGGTCGCGGATGCCGTACAGGGTGAGCAATCTGAGGAGGTCGTCGCGCCGGAACGGGTGGATGCCGGCTTCGATTCGGCTGATTTTGGAGATCGATGCGTTGATGGCTTTGGCGGCTGTCTCCTGGAGGAGGTTGCGGTGGAGGCGTAGGTGGCGGAGCCGGGCGCCGACCATTTGCCGGGCGCTTAGCTGTCGTCCGTCGCCGTTCGCCATCGTGTCCTCGCTGGAGACTCGCCGCTTGCGCAAATGGTTCCCCGACGTGTGCGCTTGGTGAGATTACGCACGGTTTTCCCTCTGTGTCCACCTTCGGTCACCGTGTGTAGAGATCACAGAATTTGCGTGGAGGGGCGTATATGGGGCTTTTATTTGCACGGGGCGATGGAGGGGCCGTTGACCTGCCCGTCCGCGCCGGGCCGTGAGGCCTGAACCGAGGCGAAAAGCAAGGCTCTTATAGCGGCACGGATAGTGTCGCCGCTGCAGATCGTACCCATGTTCGGAATCTTGATCATGCTCGTTCACGGTCGTTCATGCACGAGCGCGGACGTCGCTGGTTGAGTACCCTCGTTCATGATCGTGTACGGTTTGTCCGTGATCGAGTTCCGCGACAACGCGTACGTGTGGGTGCAGGTCAGAGACGTGCTGAAAACCCGCATCATCGAGGGGACATACCGGCCTGGCCAGGTCGTGCCCTCGGAGTCCACCCTGGTCCAGGAGTTCGGCGTTGCTCGCAACACCATCCGCAAAGCCGTCAAAGCGCTGCGAGAAGAGGGTTTGATCACTACAGTGCCGCATCTCGGCAGTTTCGTGTCAGAGAACTTGCCGAACGGATGACGGGAGGGGTGACGACGGCGCGCCCAAAAAGGACAGGGACCTCGGCAGGCCCGAGCATCGCTCGGTAGCTGCATGTGACCATGCGGAGACGTGGCGGCACGAGCCCAGGCTGCTTGCGTGGAGGTCGTGCGCATCCTCAGAAGATCACTCGCCGCAGCCGCCATCACAACCACGACGCTCAGCGGGCTGTGACCTGATCGAAATGCCGGAGCTACGGCGCCGAGAACTCAACCCCAGACACGACTTGATGTCACGTTGATCCCTTCCCTGCGTCGTCATTGTCTGAGCCGGGGGCGTTCGCGGCCGGCACGATGCCGCGGAGGACGTCGGCCGCGATGGTGGCCCGCTGGTCAGGCTCCAGTCGCTCGATACCGTTTAGGAGGCGTTCGGCCGCCAGGTAGCGGGAGAACTCAAGGGGTTGATCGAAATAGGAGCGCAGGTGGGTGGCGGCGGCCTCCTGGGAGCGGACGAAGGTCCGGCCGATGTAGGCAGCGAACGCCGCCGACGTGGCGCCCAACGCGCCAGTGACGACCGCGGCTGCGGTGCTCTGCGCATATAAGGCCAGGATGGCGAAGACAACCAGGAGGACAAACCCGACAGCCATCGCGATCTGGGCGTTGCGGAACGACTGACGGGCCTGGCCAGTGGCGATCTGGTGGTAGTAGTCCAGCCGGGCGTGCGTCACCTTCCACAACGCCGGCAACGTCAACTCGTCGGCGTCGGCGAGTTCCCTCTCCGCCTCAGACAGTTCGCGCCGGGCAGCCTGCTCAGCCTTGGTCGTACCGGACACAGGTGGCGGCGGGCGGGAGTCGTCGACGACTCTTACGTATGCCTTCACCCAAGCCTCGATGTCGGCCTCAGTAAGGCCGAGTCCGCGCAGAATCCTGAGCATGATGGGCAGATCAGCCAGCCGCCCGTCCCTCAGCATTCTGAACACGATCGACACGTGGACCCCGGAGTCTCGCGCGATCTGGGCATGGCTAAATTCGGACTCCCCATACCTGCACAGTCCGCGCAACGCGCTCACGAACTCTGCGCGGGTCCTGATCCCATCGGGCGAGATCCACGTGCTCGCGCGCCCGTCTCCCGCTGTATGGTCTGGCCCGGTCGCATCGTCCATACAGGGTAAACGTTCGGTCATGCCCTTTCGCTACAGGGTGCGGGACTGGGGGCTGCCCGGCAAGCGGTGCAGAGAACGAGACATCGGACAACGATGACTAGGCAACCGGCGCTCCTAGCGGCGCGTCGCGAACCCGCGGCACCCGCAAATGGAATCGCCGTCTGGATCTGTCGCGCTGCATGCTAATCCTGAGATGCGCCGATGAGATCCGGCCTCGTGTCGGCAAACGGCACACAGGGTCTGGCTAGTCACCGGCTGGTCCGTCAGCGTCCAGTCGTTGGACGCTACCGCCTCTTCGACCAGTGCAACCGCATCCTCATCGCCGAAGTTGTACCACTCGCCGTGTGAGTGGTATATCGCGAAGTGGCGGTGCAGGTTGGACTCCAGTCCACGGCCGCCAGAGTGGGTCCACAGGACGGCCAGAGGGACAGGGGACATGCTTTGGATTGTGCCAAGTCGACGCGTGACATCGACAGTTCGGCCGATCTTAAATAGAGATGATTGAGGGTTGCCAATCAGGTAGACGATCTCAGCCTCCCCCCTCCATGCCTCTTCATTGCACCTCAACCCCGGTCAACGACTGCTCGATCGCGTCGAAGATGTCGGCGTCGGTCTCGCGCTGCCACTCAGGCAGGTCAGCCCAGTCGGCCACATAGGACGGCTTCGGGTTCGGGATGAGCAGGTGCATCTGGGCGATCCAGCAGATCGCGATAAACCGGCCTCGCTGCTCACGGGTGAGTTTCGCCGTGCGGCCGAGGCTTATCTCCCAGAAGGCGGATACTTGTCTTTCCACCCGGGCTGCGGCCTCTCGCTCCCATTCGGGCATTTCCTCCCATGGTGTGACGTACCCAGGCTTGGGCTCGCCCGGATAGTGCTTGCGGACACCAGCGATCCACGCCTCACGGAAGATACGGCCAGGCTCGTGCAAGGTAACTCCCTCGTGGTTCAACTGGCCGTGGCCAGTTCGTTGATGTCGTTGTGCAGCGCACGTAGCCGGTCGTCGACCGGTAGGGCGGTCATCTGATCCTGCAGTCCGCGCAGCTTCTGGGCGATGACGCCGGACCCGGTGCGACGGGCGAGCTCGACGGCGGCGCGACCGTAATCAAGCAACTGGTCACGGTCGCCCCGCTGGACACCCAGGGAAGCGAGATCTACCAGGACGCCGCCGCGGCGGCGCGTGGTGAGGTTGTGTGCGAGCGCGCCGGCGAGTACCTGCTCTGCGAGATCGGGGCGGCGGAGCATGGTGTAGCAGGTGCCGCGCTCTTCGTGGAGTCGGCCGCCGTCGAAACGCAGCCACCCGCCGTTGTGGATGGTCCCGGTCATGTTGCGAACCTGCTCGGCGTCGTCGAGGGCACGCTGGCAGCTGTCGAAGTCGCCGAGCCCCGCGAGGGTTTCGGCTCGTACGGCGGCGACCCAGTGGCGCGTGGACAGGCTGCTGTTCCCACGGCGGGCGAGCGTGGCGGCGAGGTCGAGCATGGGTGCCGCGGTGGCGTACTGGCGTTCGTAGACGCCGATGAAGGCGTGCCGGGTCATGGCGCATGCCCACAGGTCGTAGGCCGCCGCCTCTCTGCTGGCGGAGGCGGCGAGGGTGTAGCAGTGGGCGGCGTCGGTGTACTGGTTGCCGTCGAAGTGGATTTCGCCGGCGAGCTGGAACAGGTCTCCGGCGAGGGCGCACAGTTGGCGATGGGTCGTCTCGGTCGTGGAGCGCTGGAGGGCGTCGACGAGCGTGGCGAGGTGGTCCTGAACGAGCGGGTAAACCTTGCGCTTGCTGCTGGCCAGCATGAAGACCTGCCACAGATGGGTGTTCAGGGTCTCGTACTGGGTGATGGTCTCGGTGTCGGGCCGGGTGGCTCGGTTGGCGATCCGGTCGAGATCGAGAGCTTGACTCGCCTGGGGTGTGGCGATGACGGCGCCGGCCATGGTGAAGAGGCGGAGCATTTCACGGCGGTTCATATCGTCATCGGTCCACTCCTGTGACTCGGGCACGACCTGCGGCTCACGTGTTGGGTCGCGTATTGGGTCGGTCTGGCGGCTTAGGAGGTGCGCGAAACGTGCCTTGACGTGGTCAGGAGCTGTCCAGAGCGCCATGTCCAGGATCTGCTGCTGTTCTGACTCCTGCTGCAGGTTCGGGTTGCCCTCCCACTTCACGATCGTGCGAGGATCAACCCCGAGACGTTTCGCGAACTCACGCTGGGAGTAGTGGTATGCCTGGCGTAGGACGCCGGCCATCGCGCCGTTCCAGTCGTTCACGACATCCACAGCGTGCTCCTCCGCTGAGTGAGTCTCCTGTGAGTCTAGGATTCCTGCCCTGTAGATCAATAACCGCGCTGCAAGAGTTCCGCAGCAGTGCTGCATCGGTGCGGCATACGTTCCTTCCGGCGCGGCATGTGTCGTTCCTACGGTAGATCTATGAGTCCATCAGAGTGCGTCAAGGTCGCCGAAGCGCTTCGCGCGCTGGCGTGTCGCATCGAGCGCTTGGAGAGGCGTGTGGACGTTCTCACTGGTCTTCGAGGGCCCGCACGCGAGACTCGAGCCCGCCAACCCGCTCTGTCAGGCGCTGAAGTTCAGCCATCACCTGTCGGTATTCCTGCGACGGTTCAGGCTCTTCCGGCGTCTTGATCACATAGACGCCCCGAGTTGACTGTGTGCTGATCAGCCCGTCGTTGGCCAGTTCGCTCTGGGCCTTTCTGACGGTCTCAGGGGCCACGTCGTAGTGCTTGGCCAGGTCCTTGCGGGACGGGAGCCGCTCGCCCAACTTGATGCGACCATCCTTGATCTTGCCTCGGAGGTCGTCGGCGATCTGCTGGTAGGCCGGACGTGGGTCACTGAAATCGATCGGCACGAGATAAGGCTAGGCGGAAATGTGTGAACTAGGAAAGCACGTCCATCCATGCGTTGACTTGCATAGTTCAACGTGTTTGCCTAGGCATATAGAGAGTGTGAAGCGCCCCTAGGAGTTGTTGTGAGCCGCAAGAGCGTTGAGATCACGCCGGATCGCCGTCAGGCGTTGCCCATCCCTGAGGTTGCCGAGATTCTCGGCGTCTCGCCCATCACTGTCCGCCGCGCTGTCGAAGCTGGCGAGTTCCCCCACGTTCCTGTGCGTAGCAAGAAGCAGGTTCCTCGCGCGTTCGTGGAGGCGCTGCTGGCTGCGCCGAAGTGGGGCGCCGAGCCTGACGAGGTCGCGGTCTGATGCGCGCGATCTCCCCTGACATGCGAAAGGCGACCCCCATCCGCCCAGACCGAGGTCGCCAGCTTCCGCATGTCCCGACCACCAGCACGAGCGAAGGGACAACCATCATCATGCACGACACCCCCGACATTCGCATCCCCGCGCAGCGCTGGCCGGAGCCGGAGCATCAGCTGTGGTGTACGGATCACCTCGGCGACGACGCCGGTTTCGGCATGTGCATCGGTACGGATCTCGAGCTGCCTGGCCTGCAGATCGGTCTCCGCTGGGAGCCCGGCCGGCCGGTCTACGCCAGCGTCGCTACCGGCGTCCGCGTGGAGGAGATCTCCCTGGACGACCTGGAGCATCGGGCGTTGGCGATGCTCACCACCGCGCTGATGGGCCGCGGCATGACCCCGCCCGCCACCGCGCTCACCGGGACGGTGACCGCATGAGAAAGATCCTTAACGTGCCGATCCTTTTGTGGAACGCGGCCCGGCACAGCGACGAGCCGTACACGGCGACCATCGTCTACCGCAGCGACGACCCGTTCGCGGTCGAGATCGTCATCCCCGACCACGACGGCGTCCACGAGGTTGTGCTCTACCGCGACCTGCTGATCGACGGCCTGGAGAAGCCGACCGGCGAGTCCGGTTTCCCGCTGGTCAAGCCGCACGCCGTGCGGGACTACATCACGCTCACGGTGCCGTGCCGGGGCGGGCTGCGCGAACTGTACGCCGAGCGGGACGCTGTCGAGGCGTTCCTGGAGAAGACGTGCCGGATGGTGCCGCTCAACCGGCAGCGGCCGATCGCCCGCGCCGAACTGGACCGCTGGCTGGCGGAGGTGACCGCATGACCGCCGACCGACTCTTCACACCCCACCCCGAGGATGACGCGCAGGCCATGCTGGCGATGCGCACCGATCTCGCCCGGATCGCCACCGCGCTGGAACTGCTGGCCAAGACGCCGGCCGCGATCCAGCACCTGGCCGGCCACGTGTCCGCCGCCGGCCAGGCCCTGCAGAACGGGCTGGAGGACCTCGGCGCTGAGGTCCACAATCTGACCGCGACCGTGAACCAGGGCGTCGAGTTCGCCGACTCCACCGCTGCCGCGGTCGGCTCGGTCGCCGAGACCGTGCACGAACTCACCGACACCGTCGATCGACTCGCCGAGCCCCGGCCGCGCTGGTGGCAGTGGCGGCGCCGCCGCACCATCAGGAAGGCATCGCCGTCGGGCCCCGTCCCCCACATGGCAATGTCCACGCCGGACGAGAGCACCGCCGAGGTGTACGAGTTCCGAGTGGACCTCCGTCGGCAGTCGGACATCGGAGAGCAGACCGTTGACAAGGCGCTGGCCAGTGGCCGGTTCACCGCCGAGTATGAGGCGGCCTACGGCATCGCGCTCAAGATGCTGCCGGGTCTGTGCACCCAGGCGGGCGTAGCGGTCGACCCCAACCAGGTATACGGCCGGATCTTCCGTAGCGACCGTGAAGGCCGATTCTGGCACGTCAACTCCGTGTTTCTGCCTGGTGTGACTGTCCTCGACGCACCGCCTGGAGGGTTCTGATGAACCAGACCCAGGCCGCGCTCCTCGTCGCCGAGCACGCCGAACTGTTGGCCGCCGCGCGCGCCGCCGTCGCCGCGGCCGAGCGCGACGAACCTGACCCGCTCGTGCACGTGCGGCACGTGCTCACCGCCCACGACCAGATGCCCGCGCCCGGGGCACACCCGGCGCAGTTGCTGGCGCAGGCGCTGCCCACCGCCCACCTACAGGCTCTGATCCGAACCCCGGAGACCGTCTGATGAACACCACGACCCCGTCGCCCGATCCTCCGCCCGAGGATGACGTCGCGCGCGGCCTGGCCGCGCTCGAGGACTATGTCGCCTCCCGCCTCCCGGAGCCGGCCGCCCACGAGCCCGATGTCGAGGATTCCGAGGTCGACGACGAGTCCTACATCGAGGACGAGCCTGAACCCGAGTATGGGCTCGACTTCGACGACGACGAAGGCAACACCAGCCGCGTCCGCAAGCTGCGCGCCGAGGTCGCCGAGGCGCACCGCCTCCTGGAGTTGCAGGACGACGACGCGCCTCTGCTGATCGACACGCCCAAGGTGCGCAAGCGTCGCCGCGATGTCAGCGAGGCCGCCCGGCTGCACGAGCTCGCCCAGGACCCGGTCGCGTTGGCCTACCGCGACGCCAAGGTGCGCCGCACTGTCACGGTGATGGTGATGGCGGCGGCCGCGATCGGCCTGGCGGTGTCGAGTATCGGCGTGCAGGCTTCGGTGGCCACGGCGCTGGAACTGAAGGAGCACACGTTCGCCTGGTGGGCGGCGTTCGGCGTGGAGCCGGCCCTATCGCTGCCGCTGCTGGCCGCCGTGGCGGTGCAGGCCTACAGCGCGATGCGCGGCCAGGTCGTCGACCGCAAGGACAAGAACGGCCCCGGCCGGAAGTTGTTCCGCGCCGAGGCGCTGCTGCTCGTTCTGACGCTGGTGTTGAACTGCTGGCCAGCGTTCGCGCCCGACGTCGATTTCGATCTGCTGACGTTGATCGTGCACAGCCTTGGTCCGGTCGCGGCGGTGACCGCGGTGTGGGTGCTGCCGGCGCTGTGGTCGGTGCTGCAGGCGCTGCCTGTCCCGGCGGCCTCCGGTACAGGCCGTACTGATGGCCGTACTCACCTTGAGTACAGGGCAAACGCTGGCCGCCGGTACAGCCCTCCGCCGCCCCGTCCGAGGGTCGATATCGACGCTCTGACGGACCGGGCACGCGCCTTGATCGCCGCCGGGAAGCTGCCCGCCGACGCCGGCATCCAGAAGATCGGCAAAGCGTTGGGGTGCGGCACCGGCACCGCCACCAAGGTCAAGAAGGCGCTCGAAGGAAGGGATTGATGATGAGTAGGACTTCTTCGTCCGGGCCGGAGTGGTCTGGGGACATGCTGGACCGCCCGGAGGTGGTGCAGGCGTTCGCAGCCCAGCTGCGGCGGGCGCTGTCGGAGTATGCCGACTTCGTGGCTCACATGCGGCGTGACGCTGAGGCCATGTGGGCGGAGAACCCGCCGTCGGAATACGGCTCGTTTGAGGCGTGGTGGCGGCATTGGAGGGTTACCGCCCCGTTCGCCGAGATCCAGGAACACCTTGAGGCTGCGGCCAGACTGACGTTCCGGCTGGAGGCCCGATATCGCAGGAACCGTCACGAGATCCCCGCGAAGCGGCAGGCTGCCGCGCAGGACAAGCAGCAGGCGCTCGCGCCCGGCCCTGACCCGGCCAAACGCCCAGCTCAGCCGAGGCGGGCAGGCGCGCGGCCAGCGTCGGCGAAGTCGGACAGGGAGTTCCTCGACCTGATCCGTGAGGAGCGGCCGGCGTGAACGGGACGGTCGACAAGCTGACTCCGGAGGCGCTGCGCCGGCTGCAGAACCTCGCCAGAACTTGGAATGAGCGCACCCAGGCTGTCAAGGATGACGCCCAGTTCGCGAAGTTGTGCTTCGACCGGGCCAAGGCCGCCGCGCGGCGGGCGCGGCGCAGCCAGCGCAACCCGCGGGCGATGTATGAGCTGGCGGAGCTGCTCGCGACGTGGGCCGCCCAGCAGGAGGAGTCCGAAGCACGCTGGCATGGAGGTCACGGATCGTGACTGCGCATCTTCATGTTCATGCGCCGAGTGCGCCTCGCGCGCGCGTAATGCGCGGCGCGCGTACGCGCGGCGCGCGCGCGAGAGAGGTTCCCTCATTCGGTCACTGTCTGTCAACCCTTGAGAGGAGGCGGTCGTGAGCGGCAGCGACGACAAGGACGGGGGCGGCTCGGTCGTACAGTTTCCTCGCGTGTTCCTGCCGGGCTCCTTCGACGCCCCTAGACCAGACCCTGACCCGGGCGTGACGGACAGCCCCGCCGAGGGCGCCGCGCCGTCCGCTCCGGCCGGTGTCTGGCCCCGGCTGCCCGGCGTCGCGGACATGGCGCCACCGCTCGCCCTGACGATGCCTGGTGTCCCGGCCCCGGCCGACGCCGGCGAGGACAGCGGCGAGGATGGCGGGTTCGTCCCGCCCGCGCCGGAGGATCCCGACAATCCGACCGTGCGGGACACGCTCGCGGTCGCGATAGCGCTGGTCACCGCTTTGGGTGTGGCGGCAGCGCAGGGCATGTGGCAGCAGGCCCGCCGCCGGAAGGCGCTCGCTGATGAGGCTCGAGCCAACGCCGACAAGGCGCAGGCCAAGGCTGCCGCCAGCGGCGCTCGGAGAGCGAATGGCGCCGATTCGGGAGGATCGGGGGGCAAGAGGTCGTCTCTGCGTTCCCCGGGTGGCGGCGACCGCAGGGGTTCGCGCCCTGATGGTGGCCGTAAGCGGCGCGACAGGGGCGATCGGCCCGGGGCCGGCCAGGATCGTTCGCGTAAAGGACCGGGACGTGACAGCAAGGGCGGCAATGCACCCCAGGCTGGCCCGGGCGGCAAGACGACGTGGGGGCGCGATAAGCAGAAGCGGCGGAAGGGCGCCGCCAAGGGCGGTTTCGGCTGGCGGAAGCGCCGCGGCGCCGACACTGGCAAGTCGCCGAAGACGCCCAAGGGCGGTGCCGACAAGAACTCCCCGAAGGCTCCGAAGGCTCCTAAGAAGCCTGCGGGCAAGCTGCGGTGGAAGGCTCCCAAACGCCGAGGCAAGGGCGGCGACAAGGATCCGAAGGGCTGGACATCCGGACGCCCGGGCGGCGGCCGCAAGCGCAAGGCAGACAACAAGGGCAAGCCGCGGCACGACCGGCTGCGGTGGAAGGCCAGCAAGCGGCGGCCCGGGCCCGGTGGCGACAAGGCGATCGAGGGGCGGAAACGCTGGAACCGCCGGGTCGCCCCCGAACGCGAGGCCGCGCGCCCGCGTCGGCGTTCCAGGAAGTCCTGGGTGCGCAAGTCGGCGAAGCACGGCGCCAGGTGGTTGAAGCGCTGGAGCCGTCGTAGAACCCGTCCCGAGCCGCGCTCCAGGATGAGTTTCGGGTTCACCTGGCCCAAGCGCGGCAAGCATCGGGGCGCGCGGCAGCGCTGGTGGACCAGACGTCACAAGGCCTCCGGCGCGACCGCGTGGAGCTCGACAGCAGGCGGCACGCCGCCCCCGCCTCCTCCAGGGTTCGAGGGGATGCGCCCGCCGCCGGGGGCGGACCGGAGCGTGCGGGTTGAGTCCTGCGAGCGCGTCGACGATCCCCCAGAGCCGGCGCCCGAGCCCTTGGTCTTGGCGGGAGCACCCGCTGGAGGACGCCCTGCGCTACCCGCAGGCCCTTCGCCGACACCAGCAGCGACCCCGAATGGAGCCCGTTTCGTGAGCGCGCCCGTCCGCAGCACGCAGTACCGCGACGCAGAGTTGACCATCTACGACGTGATCGACGCCGACGCCGACATGGCGGAGGAGATTCTCGACGGGGTGGCCCCGGCCCGGCACACCGCGGACGGCTGCGAGTTGCTGCTCACCCGGCTGGAATCCCTGCACGCCAAGGTCGTCGAGCTGATGGTGCCCGGCGTGCTGGAAGGCATGGTCGTCAGGTTGATGGACAAGACCGCCACCGTGCGCGCCCGCGCCATGGCGATCGCCGACACATTGCCCGCCGCCTCCGAGGCCATCTCTATCGCCGGCGCGAACGCCGCTGCCCGCCACAAGCCTCTGGCCGACGCGGTCCGCGATGCCGGCCACACCCGTCCCGCTGAGCGCGAATACCACGACGAGTAGCAGGAGGAGCTCATGAGCGAGTTGGAGAGGCGCCAGACGGGCGCCGCGGTGGAGGCGAGCGGCGGCGTGTTGGAGACGGCGGTGCGTTACACCATCGTCATCGCCCAGCTCACCATGGCCGGGATCAAGTTGCGCGGGCTGAGCCAGCAGGTCCGCTCCACTTACCGCTACGTCGAGGGCTGCTCGACGTCGGTGGATCGGCTGGCAGAGCAGATGGCGTCGCTGACCGTCGACCGCGACACCGTGGGTGAGCACCATCAGGCCGCGGCCGTCATGCGGAGCGTGCTGAACGAGGCCGAGGCGATGGCGGAGGCGGCCGAGGACCTGTCGACCCTGTTCCAGCAGGCCGCCGACGCCCACGAGGGCGACTACGGGACGGTCGCCGACGCCGCCACCCACATGCCTGTGCCGATGGCTGAGGCCGAGTTCTACAGCAACCGCTGACCGAAGGAGACGATTGTGGCCCGGCCTGTGAACCCGCCAGCACTGTCGCCCGTGGAGGTGACAGTGCCGCAGTGGCACGCGCTGACCAAGATGCAACGCCGCGTGCAGGTCGTCCGCAGCGCTGTGGGGCGCGTGGCCACGCTCGCCGGCGCTGCGTCCGCTGCGGCGGGTCTGTTCACCGGCCACTGGACCGGCGTGTCCCTGCTGGCCGACGCGGCGCTCACTCTGGGCGGGCTGGCCACGCTGCGGCTGTGGAAGCCTGATGGCCACCAGAAGGCGACCGCCACCGTGCTGTACCTGATGCCTGGCGGCAGCCTCGCCTGTCTGCTGGTCGCCGAACAGTGGGTGCCCGGTATCCACCCGCTCGAGGCAGCGGCGCTGGCCACCTGGACGGTGGGAACGTGGGTGGCGCGCCCGGCCGACGTCGCCCGCCGTATGGTGTCCCCGCCGCCGCGCGTCCCGTCAACCACTGTCGCGCCGCTGCCAGCCGAGGTGTGTGACCATCCGGCAGCGCGCTGGTGGGCGCAGAAGGTCGCCATCGACGGCGGTGCCGCCCCCGGCACACTGCTAGAGGACATCGAGCGGACCGGCGAGACAGCCGTGCGGGCGGTGGTCCGCTCCGCCGTCCCCGGCCAGCCGGTCCCGGACATCTCGATCATGCGACTGTCGGCGCTGATGGACGTCCCCGAAGACCTGATAGCCATCGGGCCGGTGCCCGGCCGTGGCTCCGCCTATCGGCTGCTGCAGGTCGGCCGGCCGGACGAGGACGTCACACCGGCCGCGGTGTGGGCCAACCGGATCGCCCCGGACGCCATGCCCGGGACCGTGCTGACCAGCGTGCGCACCGGCCGGCCCGCCGACCGCATAGACGAGGAGGGCTGAAACATGAGCGCGGTCGCTATCCCCGACGGCGAGATCGTCGAGCTGATGCTGGAAGCGCCGCCCGGCCAGGTCGTCAAGTACGACCACGAGGCGCTGTGCTCGGCGCTAGGCGTGGAAGACGACCCTGGCCGGGTCGTCGTCGAGGTGCACGGGCGCCGCGCCATCGTCACCGTCTACCCGGCCAACCCGCTCGCGGTCATGCCGCCGCCCTCCCCCGCCGACATGCTGATGGACCGGCATGGCCGGATCGTGGTCGGCCGCCACCACAACGGGCGCCCGGCCCGGCGCAGGCTTTTCGATAAGCGGACCGGCAGAGCCCAGCGGGCGCTCGTGTTCGGTACCACCGGCGCCGGCAAGTCCCGGATCGTGCAGTACGTGATGGCGTGCGAGAAGCGCAACGGCATCGTCACCTGGTACGGCGACCTGAAAGGTGGCCAGTCCGCGCCCGAGGCCGAGGGAAACGTCGACTGGTTCGCCACCACGCAGGAGGAGGTCATCCTCATGCTGCGGTCGGCAGTCGCGGTCGCCTCGCTCGCCCGGCAGCCCCGCTACTGGAAGATGGGGCG
The DNA here is from genome assembly GCF_008065375.1 of Nonomuraea sp. SYSU D8015. Taxonomy (GTDB): domain Bacteria; phylum Actinomycetota; class Actinomycetes; order Streptosporangiales; family Streptosporangiaceae; genus Nonomuraea. The sequence continues at coordinate 1,253,859 of NZ_VJYI01000001.1, read as the reverse complement.
CAACACGTTCCTGATCGGCGACCCCGACCCGCTCATGTCGGTGCGCCTGGACGAGGCCAACCGTGCGCTGGAGCGGGGCGCTCCTTACCGGGACGAAGCGGCCTATCTGCTGCGGGAGTTGAGCCGTGCCGGCGGTTCGCTCGGCGTCGGCGCTGAGCTGGACGCCCAAGCCTCCCACCTGGAAGAGCTCGGCGGCAGCGACACGCTGCGCGCCATGTTCAAGGAGGGCGAGGTCACGCTGCTGCGCTGGACGTCCACCGTCATGCAGCAGCTGGCCAAGGACGGGCTGCTGGAGCCGGGCACGCAGCTCATGCCGATCCCCAAGCAGCTCAAGCAGCCTGAGCTGCGCAGCCAGTTCGACGCGTACGACGACGATGACGACTTCTGCGACACGCAGGGCATGGCCTACCTGCTGACGAGCTTGACCCCGACCAGTCTGATGCGGCATTGGCGGATCGGCTCTATCGAGCCGCTGCCCGGCCTCGACCCGGAGATTCTCGCCCTGTACGGCCCCGGAGAGCCCGCCCGGCTGGAGGAAGCGTCGTGGGAGGCCGCTGGCGAGGCGTACGCCGCCCGCCACGACCCTGCCGCCATGGCCGCGCTGTGCCAGGCGTTGCGCGACGAGTACGCCGAGAAGGAGCAGCGGACGCAGTCGGCGGACGGCGACTCTGCTAGCCGCGGCGGGAGGAAGAAGAAACGCCTGGAGGACCGCGTCGTGACTGCCCTGGCCGCCGCCGAGGACGCGCTGACGGCCGAGGAGATCCTCGACGTCGTCAACCAGGACGGCGGCCGCGAGGTTCGGATCGGCTCGGTCCGTAACACGCTGGTCGCGCTCGCCAACGACGAGGAGATCGCCCGCGTCGGCCATGGCCTGTACGCCCTGAACCGTTGACGTCCACCACCACGGCACCCCCAGGAAGGGAGATCACAGTGAACAGCCTGTATCGGATCCCCGCTGGCTATTGCGGCGGTGTGATCCTCACGGCGCTCGTCGGAAGAACCGGCGCCGACGCAAACCCGCTCCTGACCGTGCTCCTGATCGCGGTCGGCGTCATGGTCACGGCTCTCGCGATCCTTGTGATCGTCGGCGTGGTGCGCTTGGCCGGCGCCCGGCCCGCTCAGTTCATCCGCAGAGACGAGGTCGGCCGTGGCGGACGTCGACCTGGCCACTGACCACCGCCCGCTGTCGTGGCTGGACGCTGGCCTTTGCTCCCAGACGGACCCGGAGGTGTTCTTCCCGGAGAAGGGCGCCTCGCCGAAGGTGGCCAAGCGGGTGTGCCGATCCTGCGAAGTGCAGGCAGAGTGCCTGCAGTATGCGCTATCAAACCCACCATCTAGATCACCATGGAGAATGTCATGTCATCACCTACCCCGGTCGTCCGCCGTCGGCGTCTGGCGCCGTCGCTGAGCGAGGTGCTGCTCGGTCTCGCCGGCGCGCTCGCCACCACCACCCTGATCGCGGGCGCCGCTGCGGCCGCGGCGTTGCGCGCCGAGAAGACAGGCAGGCGAGGTGCACGCCGTGACGTGTGACGTCGCCCGCTGTTGCGGCCCCGGTCTCTGGTGAGGCCGGGGCTTCTTCACACCCCACTGTGTCCGTTTTGTACAGTTTTCAGGTGTGGTGACCTGGCACGGCCCTGACGGCATCCAAATCGACGCGATCACCCTCGACCAGCGTGCCGTCCTCAAAATCACCCAGCAGATCAACGGGCGAACCTACACCCTCGGCTACTGCCGGCACCCCCGAGAGGTCGCGGTGTACGTCGACCTCGCCGACCTGGTCGAAGTCATCCCGTTCCCTCAGGGGCATCGCCTGGCCTCGCGGCCTTCCTGAGCGCCATCTCCGCCTTGATCGGGTCGTCCACCGTCTGCCACCAGTCCAGGTCCCGCAGCTCTTCCATTCGCGCCAGCCGCGCCAGGCGCGCCCTCTGTAGCTCGTCGGCCAGCCCTGGCGGGATGGTCGCCTCTCCGGCCGCTACAGCGACACCGGACGGCATGAGGGAGATAAGCCGCTGCACCTCGGCATCCGCGGCGTCGTAAGCCTGCTGCGCTTTGATCGCATCTGGCGGGATGTCGTAGTCGGCCATGGTCTCCCCCGTGGTGCGTGTGGTTCGAGAGGATCCTAGACCGAACACCCGTGCGGGCCAGCGGCCGGCCCGCTGTGGTTGGCCGGATGCGGACACAACCGTTCGGCAACCCCGCTGCAATCCCCGCCGTCACACTGTTGTCACGTTCCATCCCCCTACTCTCAGGAGTTCGCCCGTGTTCAGACGTCTCGCTCCCGCCGCTGCCGCCGGGACGGCCCTGCTCGCGTCCACACTGGCCGCCGCACCCGCTCAGGCCGCCGCGCCGGCGGTTCAGATCGTGAAGGTGTACTACGACAGCCCCGGCGCGGACCGGCGCTCCAACTCCTCCCTCAACGCCGAGTACGTGGTGCTGAAGAACACAACGAGGAAGACGATCCAGTTGGAGCGCTGGGTGTTGCGGGACGAGACCGGTTACAAGTACCGGTTCGGCCCGTTCACACTCAAGCCGGGCAAAACGGTCACGGTCCGCAGCGGCAGCGGAGAGGACGGCACGTCGACGGTGTACTGGAACCGCAGGCAGTACGTGTGGAACAACGACGGCGACACGGCCAGCATCCACCGAGGCTCAGACCTGAAGAAGATCGATACCTGCTCGTGGGGCAGCGCCGGCGACTGGACCAACTGCCAGTAGCGCAGCGCAGAGCGGCCACCGCCCGAGGTGCGTGAAGCGGTCCTCCGGCTCTACGACCTCGGACGGTAGCCCTCCTGTGGAGGGGCGTGGGCGTCTGGCTGCACCCTGGTCAGAGGCTCAGACACCCACGCCGCAACTCCGACCTTCCCGCCCGGCTCCGTTCCACGCCGCCACCTGCCATTCGTTGCCCTCCAGTGGACAGTGAATCTTCCACCGTCATCGCATCGGCATATCCCCCAGGGGCAGCACGGAGATTGGCAGCAGCTTCACGGAGGAAAGCCATGATCAAGACACTTCACAAGATGGGCATCCGGTCCTCGTTCCTGTACACGTGCGGGATCGCCTCGATCGGGCTGTCGTTCGCGGCCTGGGCATCCTCACTCGCGCTCGAAACCACTAAGGGCATCGACAGGGCCGACCGTTGGGGGATCTTCGTCGGTCAGTGGGCTCCCACATTCTTCGCGCTCGGCTCCGGCCTCCACGTCGAGGAACTCCGCCAAGAACTCATGGAGCAGCGGCAGATCCCTGAAAGGGAGAGGGAGCCCGTACGGGCGCCCGCCGGCGCGTACGGCAGCTGACAAACGCGAAGAAGCCCCGCCCGCCTCCCTTGAGGGAGACGAGCGGGGCGTTCCGTGTCCGCCGTGGCCGTGAGTCCCATCCCCGGCCGACGGCGGACCATCCCAACGCCAGGGTGTGGGCTGCCCCAGCGCGGGACGTCTACAGCGACGTCACGTTCTTGTCCGAATGCGCGCCCGGCGGATAATCCGACGTGACCGGCGCCGGCGACACGTTCGCCCGCAGGATTAGGCCGAGCACGGCGGAGGTGAGCACGACGAACGCGCCCGTCTGCTGCTCGGTGAGCGGCAGCCCGAACGAGGCGAGCCCGGTCAGGATCGTGGACAGGGCGCCGGTGAGCGCGGAGACGACCCACGGCCGGGTGAGGAACGCGACGATGAGCGCGACCACGCCGTTGGCGATCGTCATCACATACCCGGACGTTTCAGCGGTGAGGCCGACCGCGGGCAGCGTGGCCAGGAACGCCACCAGGGCGTTGATGACGTACAACCAGACCGCGGGCTCGTACCCGAAGATTCGTACCTGCATGACGTCCTCCTAGTGGGCGGTGTAGCCGCGGGAGAAGTTGTAGCTCTTGGACTCGGATGCCGAGCCGAGGGTGATCCAGACGGTGTCCCACGGCGCGCCCTTGTCGCGCTGTGCGCCGTTGTTGAGGAAGTGTCCGCGATACCCGCATGCCACGTTGTGGTTCATGTAGACGGCGTGCATCTGGCCGTCGCCGAACACCGCGGCGGTTCCGGAGCCGACGTAGACGCGGATCGTGTGGCCGGCGGACAGCAGCAGTTTGCCGTCGGCCTCGACGACGCCCGGCAGCGAGGTGAGCGTGTAGTTGTTGCACTGGCCGGCGCCCGAGCCGCGGCCGTGCGCCCACGCGTCCTCCACGCGCAGGCCCTTGACGTCGACGGGCTCGGTGGAGGTGTTCTTGATGTCGATGAATTCCTGGTTGCGGTTCCACGGCTGGTCGGCGCCGTAGGCGTTGTAGCCGATCTGGACGATCTCCAGGCCGGGCACATCAGCGGCGGCGGAGGATGGCGTGGCGAGGCCTGCGCCGATGAGGAGGGCCGCCAGGGCGGCCACGAATCTGGTGCGCATAGTGAGGGCGCTCCTTTGATGGATGACATGAAGAAAGGCGGCCGTCACGGGTCCGCCTCCAGGTAGGCCAGCGCCGTTGCTGGCCGGTCAGTCGCCGACGCCCGGCTCGGGCTCGTCGACGCGTTCAGGCCGCTCCAGAGCGGCGTCCAGGGGCGGGTACGGGCGGAGATGCCACCAGCGGGCGAACAGGCCGTCCATGGCTACTTCACGCGCAGCAGCGCAGCCCACGTGCGAGGCCCGACGATCCCGTCAACCTCAAGCTTCTTCGACCGTTGAAACGCCTTCACGTCCGAGTCGAGGGCGGCGTCGAAGTCGGTCCGCTCGAGCCACTCCTGCAGCCCGTCCGTGCCGCCGTAGTGGGCCGGGTCGAGGCCGCCGCGGGCAAACAAGCAGGCGCGGACCGTTTTTACGTCGTAGTTGTTGGCGCCCTTCGCCAGCATGGGCAGCTTCTTCACGAGGTCCTCCACGGTCGACGCTGCCGGCGCGGCAGGCGGCTTGGTGCTGGGCTTGTAGGGCGGGTTCCAGAACCCGGCGATGTGCGTTGCTGACCTGACGCGGCGCTTGCACGCGTCGCCGGTGTTGCCTTCGATCGTGATAACCCGGCCGTCGTCAAGGACGTCTTCAATGACGCCCACGTGGTCGATCGCGGCGATCGTGTTGGTGCCGGCCCAGTCGAAGAACACGATCGCGCCCGGACGGGCATGCTTCTTCAGGTTCTCGACGGTGCCGGCGTACCACAGGCCGCGGTCGCGTCCGTCGTCGGCGTGCCACGGCGTATACGCCCGGTCTCCGGCCGGAAGGACGGCGGCGGCGTTGCCGGACTTGCGCGCCCAATACGTGATCGCCATGTTGCACCACGGCGCCTCAAGAAACGCTTTGCCGTGCCGGGCAGCGTAGTCGCGGGTGATGTGGTTCGGCCTGCCGGACAGGCCGAGGTCGGCGCGGCCCGCGGCCAGCATCTTCGCCGCCGTCATTTCTTCACCGCCGAGGTTCCCGCAGGCCCGTGGGGGATGTAGCCGAGGGATGCCACGCATGTACAACCGTCCACAGGTCCCCACGATGGGCATGTGCTGCGCTCGCCGTACGATCCGCAGCACGGGTTGCGATCCACCTCTGGGTCGTTGCAGCCGCACCGCTCGTGGCGGTGCATCCGGGTGACTGGCTGGCCGCATCCTTCGCACACCAGGAACGGGTTCGCGAACTCGATAAAAGTGTGGGTCCGGGTGCGTGTGATGGTCAGCATCACGCCCCCTCGCCGCGGTAGATGCCGTCATCGTCGGGCGGCCCGAACCGCTCCTTGAGCACGGTCTCTTCGTCGTCTTCCGTGGCTTCCCACGGCTGCCGATCAACTTTGGTGGCGGTGAGCTCGGCTTCGTTCTGCCTCACGGTGAGGGTGCTCCTTCCGGGTTGCAGGCGTAGGTGGTTGGTTCAGGAGGGCGGGGTGGCGGTGCATCGCCATGGTTTTCCGGTGACCTGGCCAGGCGGATCGGGCGGATAACAGTAGATCGGGTTGGCCTGCAGCCATGCCTCGACAGCTGCAGAGATCTGCTCGGCGGACGGAGGCGGCCCCGGGTCGCCCTTTGGGCCAGGGACGGTGGAGTCCTTGCCGTCCACGCCGTCTTTCCCGGGTTCACCTGCTGGCCCGGGCGGGCCTGTCACTGTCTCTCCGGGCTCGCCTTTTTCGCCGCGCGGGCCAGCAGGTGGCGGGTTCTCGCGTAGATACGCCGACACCGCCGCAGCAATCTCCGCCTTGCTCGGCGCCCGGCCAGACGACGGCGGGTTCTGGCGCAGATAGGCGGCGACGGCTGCGCTGATTTCGGCCGAGGTCGGCGGGCGGCCAGGCTCGCCCTGGTCCCCGCGTTCGCCGGGCGGCCCGGGATCCGGGGTCACCTTCGGTTTGCCGCCCATCTCCCGCACCTGCTCGGCGAGTACCTCGCTGTTGCGTTCCGCTACGTCCGCCCGCTCGCGCAAGTCGTGCATTTGCAGCATGATCGCGAAGATGACAGCGGCGAAGATGACAGCGGCGACGAGCGGCAGCGGCCACCAGCGCGGCTGCCGCGATCCCTCTTCCTTCTCGGCTGGCTCGTTGACGGTGGTGTCATCGGCGTGGTCGCGAAACAGCCCGTCGTCGTTGTGCCGGCCCATCATGTCCCCTTGTTCAGCCAGAGCTGGAAGAGCAGGATGACCAGCGGTGCGATGATCGACGTGAAAACGGCGAGGCCGATCAGCCGCTTGTAGTTGTCCCGTTCCTTCTTGTCGGCTTCGCGGTCGGCTTCGATCGCCGTGATTTTGCGTTCGTGATCGTCGAACTGGCGTTGAACAGCCTGCTGGTATGCGGCGAAGAGTTCGCTGGACACAACGCGATCAAGCCGTGAGTTGAGGGACGCGAACCCGGATTCGAGACTGCGGCGCAGGGCCTCCATCGAACGGTGGAGTTCCCACGGTGTCGGCTCATCGGGCACTCACGTCCTCCCTCGTGGACGATCCGGCGGAAGGCCGTGAATGGAAGTAGGTGTGCCGCCCTGCCGGAGCACCCTCAAACGCAGGGCGGCACGTCTCTGGGGTGTCCGCATCCGGCCACGCGGATTCGGGCCAACGTGAGGGACGATCGGAGCGTCCCCTTATCGGCCGTGGATCAGGAGGCGTGGATGGGTAAGGACAAGCCGATCGAAGTACGCAACGTCGGCAGGTCGGTGTCGAAGCCGGCGTGGACGGTCGGCGAGATCGTGTGGATGTGCTGCACGATGGGGATGGCGTATCCGTGGATTTGGGCGCGCCGCCGCAAGAGGACGACGATCACCAAGCATCGTTAGTCAGTCTTCAACAGAGCCTGCCACCACCGGCCGGTCGGGCTGTTCGCCGCGGCGGAGCCGCTCCAGTTCGGCGCGGAGTTCGTCGCGTTCGCCGGTCAGTGCGGCGACGTGGGCGCGCAGTGTCGCCGACTCGGTCAGCGCGTCGTTACGTTGCCGTTCGACCTCGCCGAATACGGCATGAATGTCAACGCTGATCGGTTCCACGTGTCCTCTTCCGGTAGGGGAGCCGCTCGTCGAGGTCCTTGTTCGCCTGGCGATGCCACTCGCCGACGGTCGTCGTGCCGCGACCTGTCCTGATCTCCATGTCCGGCCCGAACCGTGATTTGAGCGCCGCGAGCTTGGCGTGCGCGTCGACCTCGCCGTACTCCAGCCGGCCGTCCGCGGCGGCGGCGACCGGGATCCGCGCCTTGGCACCCGGCTTCGGCATGTCGATCCGCCGCCCGGATGCCTTGACGGCGGCGATCCTGGCGAGGTGCGCCTCCCGCACCTCGTCCAGGCTGGCCGCATTGTGCAGGGTGACCGGACGCCCGGCGCGGGCGCGCGCGACTGGATCGGTGCCGCGGGTGAGGTCCTGGTCGACGTGCGCGGTGTGGATCGCAACGTCGAGCAGCTGCTCGAAGTCGTCCATCGGCAGGCCGTACTCGGCAGCAACCTGGGGCAGCCAGTGAATCGGCATCACATAGCCGTGAAGAGTGCCGTCGTCCTGCAGCACATCAAACTGCCATCGGTCCACGCCATCACGATCATAGTGTTCACGGACATCAACGATCGCCGCCATTACATCCTCCATCCCAGATATGTCACCTCGTGGGGATCAACAGAAGAAGGTTGCGACTGCAGGAATCCGAACGACGATGCCCCGCCCCCGTTCTTGATCGCCGCATAGACGTTACTTCCGATGTCAAAGAACGAGATCACTGGGTAAATCGCCGAGTCCATCGTTCCACCGAAGAAGATCGTGTATCCGGTGGCGAAACCGCCGATTTGAGAACTGCCCCGGACCCATACGCTGTTGTTGCCCGGCTGTCCCAGCATTCCATGCATATCAAACCATGTGTCGTTCACTCTCAGTCCGGTATGCGTAAAGGTGGCCCCTCCGGTCGTGCGAATCAGCTCAACTATTCCAGGTGCCAGCTGCAGAAGCCCCTTTCTGTCGCCGACTGTCACCGACCCCATCTGAACAGCATCTACACCTGCTCCAACATGAGACGTAATGTAGTGGTAATCAAACGTGTTCTCGTAGAACCGGATTTCCGGATCAGCGCCGAAGTTCGGGTTGATCACAAGCCGTGCCGAAGAGCCGGATACCGTGCTTGTGAGTCGGCCGACCATGTCGACGTTGCCGTTGGTGGCGTCCAGGTTCAGGGTCTGGCTGCCGCCGCCGTCGTACAGCCGCAGGCCGTTCATGTCGAGTTCGACCCTGCTCCCCGACCCTGCGGACCGCAGCGTGAAAGAGCCGGAACTGGCCAAGTTGACGAGTTGTGTGCCGCCCGAATTGATGATCCGCAGCCCGGCCGTGTCCAACTCGACCCGGGCACCGCTCGCGGCCGACCTGAGCGTGAAACTGCCGGACGCCAGCAGCGACACCACCTCGGTGGTGCCGCTGAAGACCTTCAGGCCGGAGGTGTCGAGCTGCACACGTGACCCCGACGGTGCGCTGCGCAACGTGAATGACCCGGTGTTGAGCAGACTGACCAGTTCGTTGTTCCCGGAGTCGAAGCCGTGCAACCCGGTGGCGTTCAACACCACGCGCTGACCAGCAGACGCGGTGCGGATCTCGGCGCCGATCAACCAGTTCGACGAGATCGTGCCCGCCGTCACCTTGGTCACGGTCAGGTCCGAGATGTGGGCGTCGTCGATCAGCAGCGCCGTCGCGCTGGCCGACGCAGACGCCGCCGACCGGTTCCCCGCCTCGTCCACCGCGATGACCCGCACCCACCGCGCCGTCGTCTCCTCAACCTCGACCGTCGCGATCGCCGGGATCAGCGCCTGCATCATCGCGGCCGTCGCCGGCGTTTTGCCCTTCAACGTGGTCGAGTCGGCGGTGAATCCGCTGGTAGCACCGACGTGGATCTCCAGGTGTTGGAGATCCTTTTCCAGGTTGAAGGTGCCGCCCGTGGATTTGCCCAGGTTGTGGCTGATTTGGAGGGCGAGCCGGGAGCCGGCGACGGTCGGCGCGGCTGGCGTCGACGGCGGGATCGTGTCGGGGTTGGCTGTGGCGCTCACGGTCGCCGACCAGGCGCCCGCGTTGCCGGCCAGGTCGACGGCGCGGATCCGGAAGTCGTACGTGACCCCAGGGCTCAGGTCGTTGACGACGCCCTGCAGGTCGCCCCACGGCGCATAGGCGATCTCCCACGAGGTGGCCGGGGAGATGCCGTAGCCGATCTCGTAGTGGTGGCCGTCGAGGATCGTCGAGCCGTCAGTGTTGAGCGGCAGCTGCCAGAAGGCGATGATCCGGGCGCGGGTGTTGCCGAGCCCGTCCAGGTAGACCGACGTTTGGAACGGCGTCACCCAGGTGACGACGCCGGGAATGGTCGAGTCGGGGATCGGCCTGGGCCCGACAGGTTCGCTGCCCGCGTTCGTGAGGCTGCGGCCGAGCTCGCCCACCGTAATGCTCGTCGCACCCGACTCGAACCGCACAAAGGGGGTGAGATCGTGCCAGGTGCCGTCCTGGTGCCGGTAGGCGACCGTCATCTCCTCCGTGACCGGCCACGAACACTCCGCCACCCGCAACTTCAAGGGGTTGAACCGCTGTCCGCGAAACGTGACCTCCACGCTGGGGTCGACGATGCCTGAGTCGGGATCCCACACCCACACCCAATCCCCGACCGCGAAGGAGCCGCGCACCTCGTAGTCGTGGGTGGACAGCCGTAGCGCGTTGCGGGTGCCCGAGAAGCGGTTGAGCTGGAGTTGCGCCCTCGCTTGGGCGTTGCCGGTCGACGTGCCCGACTCGGAGACGAGACGGGTCCGCTTGACCGCCTGGCCGCGCAGATCAACGTACGGGTTCGACGCGATGTTCGCCGAGCCGGTGGCGGTCGCCTCCCCCTGGCCTTCGGCGAGGAGGACGACGCGGGTGGTCCAGTCCTGTACGTCCCGGGCCAGGGACATGTCGCCGGGCAGCCCGGTGAGGGCGAGGTCGTGGCCGTCGGCGCCGTTTCGGACGATCACACACTTTGGGGTGGTGGCGAACAGGTTGGCGGCTGGGCCGGCGTCGAGGGTGGCGTTGCCGTTGACCCGCCATTCGCAGTTGAACAGCTGGCACACGTAGTCGACAGCCTTGCGTTTGCTCTGCCACACGTGCGTGCCGGTATACGTGCCGGCCGCGCTGTACAGGGCGCCCTCGATGACCGCGGTGCCGGAGCCGAGGATGTCCCTGATGGCGTTGGGGAACGTCTTGCCGGTGATGTTGAGCGGCGTCTCGAAGATCTCGCCCTTGTCGTCGGAGTCGCCCAACCACAACGCCATCCCCTGGCCGTTGATCTTCTTCGTGGTGTCAAAGTCCCGCCCGGTGAGCACGCCGACATACCGGCCGGTGGTGAGCAGGTTGTCGCCGTACTGGGCCGGGTCGAGGCGGCCGGCCTGTACGGCGATGTGGCCGAAGAACGCCAGGCGGTCCAAGAGGTCTTTCGGGGTTTCCTCGACGAGGGTGATGGACCAGGAGCCGAGCCCCATCAGCGTCTCCGTGACCGGCACCTGCTCACCTCCGAATCGCGGCAGTCGTCTCGGGCAGCGCCGCGAGGTACTGGTCGCGCAGGTTGGTGGCTTGGTCGCCGGACACTGCGGAGCCGCCGCCGGCGACGACGCCGACAAAGAAGTCCATCGCCGTGGCCGCCGTCCGGGTCAGGCCTCCAGATGCGTGCGGGTCGAAGTTCCTCGCCGACCCGGCGATCGCCCTGTTGCCGTTGGCGTCGTCCGTCGACCGCACCACGTACGAGGTCGAGTCGGTCATCGTCTCAGCAGTGGCCAGATACACGCTGAGCGTCCCGGAGTCGCCGCGCTGGAAATACCCTTCGACGAATCTCGAGCCGCGCCGCAGGGTTAGGTCGAGGACGGCTCGGCCGACCGGCGACCGCGACTCCACCAAGCGCACGATCACCTGCTCCGGGTCGTTCCGCAGCACCGTGGCCGACTCCCAGCGGCTGATTTGGGTGCCGCCCACGTCCGCCCACCAGGTTTTCGGCCGCCACGCCGACCCGGTGAACGCGGCCACCTCCAACGATCCGCCGACGGTGAGGGGCCGCACCCGCACCAGGCCGTTGGAGAGCTCCCAGTTGTCGGTGGCCAGCGTGCTCCCGGTGCCGACCCGCTCGAACCCGGAGGACAGGATTCGGGCGCGGCCTCGCAGATAGTCCTCCACCGCGCACCCCCACCGTGGCGAGGTGTTGGCCGGGAGCGCCCGGTAGACGGTGATGGCGCCGTCCGTCGTCGCCCGCGTCATCGTGGACGGCGACGTGGAGCCGGTGTAGTAGCCGTAGGCGCCGACCGGCGGCGCATGCCACCGCTCCCCCGCGAGGCTGAAATCGTTGGCGCGCACAGCGCCACTGAGTCTGCTCTCCAGGTCGACGTCGGTGTCGCCGCCGTGCCTGGCCAGTGTGAGCTTCCAGGTAACCCACGCGATGGACTGCCTGAACCGGTCTGTGTAGTCCGCGGACGCGTCCGTGATCGTGTAGTAGCCGTTCCGCTCGGACTTCTCCTCCCAGATGGCGGGGACGAGCGAGCCGCGCAGCCCGAGCACGCCCTCCAGCCGCTCGAGCAGTTCGGTGCGGCTGATCAGCGGGGTGACTTCTTTGCCGTGGACGGTGAGGGTGCGGCCAGCGTCCCGGACAGTCTCGGATACCGTCATGGTCTCCCGCAGGGTGAGGCGGCCGAGCTGGAGGGTGCTCATCCTGCGTAGGCCTCCCGCTCGATGTCGCGCAGCCCGTCCCGCACCTGCACGAGGACCTGCCGCCACGCGTCCGGCCGCGACGGGTCGATGACGCCCTGGATCGGCATCACCAGGTCGCCGTGGATCACGACTCCGCCACCCGCGCCGCCCGCCGCGACAGCGGGTGCAAACGTGCCGGTGAAGGTAGGCGCCGGCGAAGCGACGTCGGTGAAGGCGCCGGCGACGGTGTCCGCCATCGTCTGCGACGCGGCTTCGAGCATGGGCAGGCTGTGCTCGATACCCATCACCAGGCCGGGCGGCAACTCGCGGCCGATCGCGGCGAACAGCTTCGACGGGGAGGCGATGCCGAGGGCGTCCTTGACCCATTGCGGCATGATTCCGGCGAAGAAGTTGTAGATGGCGTCGCGGAACCACTGCCACAGCGACTGGATTCCGTTCCACAGCCCTATGAGCAGGTCGCGACCGGCGTTGAACAGGGTGCCGCCCAAGTTTCCGAGCGCCCCGGCGATCTGCCCGGGGAGGTCGCGGAACCAGTTGAGCAGGTTGTTGATGCCGTCGGATACCGCGTTGCGGATGTTGTTCCAGGCGCCCGAGACGAACTCGCGGACGCTGTCCCACGCCTGCCGCCAGCGGTCGCCGATTTGGCCGAGGATGTTGGCGATCGTGTCTCGGATCTCGTTGATCCGCTGGCTGATGGCGGCTCGGATGTTGTTCCACGCCTCGGACACCCGGTCGAGGACGCTGCCGAGCCAGCCGCCGATCATGCCGGGGAGTTCGCCGAACCAGGCGATGATGCCGCGCACCCAGTCGACGCCGCGCTGGAACCACTCCCGGAATCCGTTGATCAGGTCGGGGATGATCGAATTGCCGATCAGGGTGTCGTACAGCCATTGGAAGACCTGCACGATCGCGTCGATCGCGACCTTGATGATCCCGGCCAGCCACTCGAAGACCGGGGCGAGCCGGTCTGCCAGCCACGAGATGACGTCGGCGATGATGCCGATCAGCGGCGTCAACACCGACGTGATCAGGTTGAGCAGCACCTCGATGAGCGGCATCACGGCGGTCACGAGCTGCGCGAACAACCCGATGATCGTCGTGAGGAGCGGGGCGAGCGCGTCGATCAATGGCAGCAGCGGCTGCAGGATCGCCATCACCAGCTGCATGAGCGCGTCGAGCAGCGGCATCAACGCTTGCAGGATCTGGCCGAACACGTTCGCGACCAGCGCCAGGATCGGGGTGACCGCCTGCACGAGGCTGACGAGCACGGGCAGCACGGCCTGCACCAGCGGCATCAGCGCCTGCACGACCTGCAATACGAGGCCGATGAGCGGCGTCAACGCCTGGATCGCGACGTCGACCAGCACCTTCAGGACCGGCATCAACGCGGCCAGCAGTTGGGTGACGACTCCGGCGAGGGCGGTGATGACCGGTGTCAGCGCGCCCATCAGCTGGGAGAACAGCGGCAGGAACTGGACCGCCAGTGGGACGATCGCCTGCAGCAGTTGCGCCACCAAGCCGATCAGCGGGGTGATCGCCGGTAGGAGGCTGAGGACCGCCTGGACGATCGCCAGCAGCGCCGGCGCCGCGGCCTGCAGGGCGGTGATGAGCGCGCCGCCGATCTGCTGCACCAACTGGACGATGACCGGCAGCACCGGCGTGAGCGCCTGCACCAGCATCGTGACCGCCTGGGCGAGGATTCCGCCGAGCTGGGCGGCGACCTGCGCGACCAGTTCGATCAGCGGGGTCAGGGCGGGGAGCAGCGCGGCGATCGCGTCGGCGATGAGCACGAGCGCCGGCGCGACGGCCCGCACCGCCTGCGCGAGGGCGTTGCCAAGCGCGGCAGCCAGTTGGCCGAGCGGGGCAAGTAGCGGTGTCACCGCCCGCAACAGCGAGCTGATCACCGTGAGGAGGGTTTGGCCGATCACTCCGGCGATCTGCACGACGATCGGCAGCAGCGGCGCCACCGCCGCGAGCAGTTGGCCGAACGCAGCGACGAGCTGGCCGACGATCGGTGCCGCGGTCTGCAGCAGCTGGGTCAGGATCGGCAGCGCGGCCGTCGCCAGGCTGCCCAGGACGGGGGCGAGGGATGCGGCTGCCTGCGCGAACTGGCCGATATAGGGGACGATCGCCTGCACCGCGGCCAGCAGCGCGCCGCCCAGCACCTGCAGGACCTGGCCGAGGACCGGAAGCAGCGGGGTGACCGCCTGCGCGATGGCGGCCCACGCCTGGACCAGTGCGCCGCCGAGCACGGCCGCGATCTGGGCGACGATCGGGATGAGCGGGGCCAGCGCGGGGATGAGCTGGCCGACGAACTGGCTGATGACCTGGGAGATGAGCGGCAGCAGCGGCTGGACAGCGGCGACCAGGGTGGTGAATGCCTGCACCAATGCGCCGCCGAGGACGGGCACGAGCGCGGTCGCGGTGTCGATCAGCGGGGTGAGAGCGGGCAGCAGGCTCGCCAGCAGCGCGGCGCCAAGCTGAATGGCCTGGGCGGCGAGCGGCGCCAGCGCGGCCAGCAACTCGCCGAACCCCGAGATGATCGGCGTGAGGAGCGGCGCGAGCGTGTTGATGGCGCCGACCAGGGCGGTCGCCAGGGTGTCGGCTACCTGGACGAGCACCGGCAGCAGCGGGATCAGCGCGCCACCGATCTGGGCGACCGCATTCAGGAGGGCTCCGCCCAGCGCGGCGGCGATCTCTGCGATGACCGGCAGCAGCGGCGTCAACGTGGCCAGCAACTGGGACAGCAGGACGGCGGCGAGCTGCCCGAGCTGGACGATCAGCGGCGACACGATCGCCGCCACTTGGCCGATCGCGGCGATGAGCGGGCCGAGCAGCGGGGTGAGCGCCGATACAGCCTGTAGCAGGGTGCCGCCGACCACCGCGACCAGATCCCCGAGGATGGGCAGCAGGGGAGCCACCGCGGCCAGAACGCTGCCGAGCACCTGCCCCAGCTCGGCCACCACTGGGCCGACCGATTGGAACGCGGTGGAGAGGTTCCGGGCGATCGGCGACAGCGCAGCCCCGAGGGAGGCGACCGCCTGGCCGACGCCGTCGACCACCGCAATAAGTCCGGGCAGGAGTTCCGCGGCGGCGACGCCGATCTGCAGGAACACCCCGGCCGCCAACTGCAAGAGCCCGGCCAGGGCGGTGCCGAGCGGCGTCAACGCCGGCCCGATCGCGGCGACAGCGGCGCCGAGCCCGTGAATGACGGCGATGATCCCGGGCGCGACCGCCTGGAGGGCGGGCACGAGCGCCTGCACCGCGCCGACCAGCACCGGCCCGAACGCCGTCGCCAAATCAGCCACGAGCGGCGCGAGCTGACCGATCCCGGCCGCGACAGCCGTGATGACCGGCACCAAGGCTTGGCCGACCTGCGCCAACGCCCGGAAGATGCTGACCAGCACCTGCTGGCCCTGCGCCGACTCCACCCAGGCGTGGGCGGCGTCGACGAGTTGGCCGAGCACACCGAGCGCACCAGCGCCAGCGTCATCGAGCGCGGAGAAGACGCCGCGGATGATGCCGCCGACGTCTGCGATGATCGCGCCGAGTTGTTTGAAGACGTCGACCGCGCCTTGCATCCACTGGAAGGCCCGCCCTGACAGGGCGGCCTCCTCCATGAACTCGCCGAACCGGGCCGCCACCGCGGCGATGCCGGGCGCCAGGTCGGCGACGAACAACGCGCCCGATATGGACAGGGCGCGGAACCCGTCCAGCAGCGGCTGGATCGCCGGTGTCAGGTCCTCTACCGACCGCTTGGTGGCGTTGAAAATCGCGGTGATCGCGTGGATGGTCGCGCTCTCGCGGATGAACTCGACGACCTCGAGCGCGGCCTGCCCGAACGCCTGGGCCACCCCGGTCATGCCGTCGTCCACTGCGTGGATCGCGGGCAGCAGCGACCACATCTGGCCGATCAGCGGCTCGAACAGGGCATCCTGGACGCTGCTCTTGAGGTCTTGGAACGCCGGTGCCATCTGGAACAGCTCGTAGCTGACGAGCTGCGCCGCCCGGCTGAGGTCCTTGGTGGCCCCGATGAACTTCAGGTAGTTGCCGCTGATCGCCGCGGCGAACCCGTCTGCGACACCGTGAAGCGCCAGCTTGAGCGTCCCCATGGCGCTCGCGCCGAGCAGCGCGGCCCCCGGTAGGGCGGCCAACGCCCCGGCAGCGGGGGCGAGCGCCGCAGCGAGCGCGCCGACGCTGACCGCGGCGGATGCGGCGCTGGCGGCGAGGGTGGCCATGGCACCCGCGGCCACACCGAGCTTGCCGAGTTCGGCGAGGAGGCCGCCAGCGGCGACCGTGGCGTTGCCGAACCCGCCGGCCAGCCCGGACACGCGGGGCGTGATGGCGTCGAACACGCGGGCGGCGGTGTCGCCGATGCCGCGCAGCCGGTCGCCGAACCCGTCGTTGGCGCCGTCGCCGGCGGCCTCGCCGAGCCGGCGGCCCTCGGCGTGGAAGCGTGGGCGTTCTCCGCGCAACCGGTCAGCGGAGCCGCCGAGCTGGTCACCGAATTCGTCGTTGAAGCCGTCGCCGGCGGCTCGGCCGTGCGCTTCGGCGGCGGACACGAATCGGCCGCGGTCGTCGTGCCAGCGGCCGAGCGCATCCTGGGAGAAGCGGGCGCCGAACTCGTCGCCCGCGTCGGAGCCGGCCCGGCCGAACTCGGAGCGGACATCGTCGCGGACGCGGTCGGTGTCGGCTCTGACCCGCACGAACGCTTCGGCGAGAGGGGTGCCAGGCATCGACACCCCCCGCCGACTTTCCGCGATCTACTTGGCGAGGGCTGCTACGATCCGCATCCGCTCCTCACGGTCCTGCTGGGTGCGGCGGACAGGGCGAGGCGGGCCGTACAGGTCGTCGAACTCGGCGTGCGGGTCCGCCTCGATCCCCTTTGCGCCGGCGAACGCGAGCAGTGCGGCGGTTTGGAGGAAGTCGGTCCGCCACTCGATCCACAGCGCGTGGATCACATCGAGGTAGTCGGCGAGGGGCAGGTCGGTCAGCCGTAGGAGACCACTGGAGGTGTCTCCTCGACCGGTTTCTCCTCGACGGTGGCCCGCGAGAAGGAAACGACCTTCGCAGTAGCCGGGTCGTTCGGCGGCCCATCGGGCAAGCTCGAGGGCCTCTGTGTAGGGCGGTTCGTGGCCGCCTCTGTCGCGTCCTGCATGATCCCTTTGAGGATTTCGACCAAGGTTGCGTCGTCGGTGCGGTGGCGGCGGCAGTGCGCCCGGAACCGCTGGTAGGTGCGTTCGCCGAGCAGGCCGAGGAACACATCAGCGATGATCGCCACCCCGGATGGGTCCTGCGAGTCGATACCTGCGGCGGCGAGCCGTGCGTACTCGGCGAAGTCCATCGTGCTGATGGCACCCTCGCCTTCGAATTCGACGCCGTCGAGCTCGAACGAGACCGCGGGTACCGCGTTCTGGCTTGCCGCGGCGGGCGGCTTGGAGGTGTAGGAACGCTTCGCCATCACGCGGCCCTCGCTGTCGCCATAATCGCCTTGAACGCCTTAGCCGCGGCCGGACGTTCCAGCTTGAATTCGCATCTGATGGTGGCCTTGGCGGCGCCCTTCGCGCGGGAGACCTCCATGTTGCCGACCTGCAACGCCTTGCGGTACACCCACCTTTCGGTGTGATCTTCGCTTTCCCAGCCGAGCATGGTTCTGACTTCTTCGCCCAGATCCGGGGGTTCGAAGGTGACGATGCCAGTACCGGATGTGATGGTGCCGCCGTTGAGGGCGCGCTTGAGGTTGGCCGCCGTCATCTCGGCCAGGCTGAAGCTCAGCGACAGCTCACGCGAGGTGAGGGCGACCGCGACCGGGTCAAGCTCTTCGGCAACCTCGACGTTTTCCGAGTCGACGCTGTAATTGAACGTAGAGCCTTCGTCCGTGTAGCCGAGCTGGATCCAGTTCGCCGAGACGCTGGCCCACGGCGTGGTCAGGTCGGCCGGCTCAGGCGTGCCGAGCACGGCGATGTATAGCGTGCCGGGCCCGAGCGCGAGGTTGGCCGGGTTTCCACGAGGCATCAGGACTCACCTTCCTTGCTGCTGGTGGCCTGGCCATCGGCGGTCTCAGGCTCGTCATTGCTGGGCTTCTCCGGGGCGTCGTAGCCGTCGGGTGCGCGCACCAGGTCGTGCCAGCCGTACTGCTCGACGTGGCCGGGCGGCACGTGGTCGCCGGGGTTGAAGGCGCGGGAGAACTGGTCGCCGATGAACAGCGGCTGCTCGGCGATGTAGTACGGCGGCGTCGCCGGAGCCTGCTCGACATTCTTGTCAGCCTGCTTGGACTGGCGGGAGGTAGCCATCAGGACACCTTGAAGCAGCCGACCGTCACCGACGTGACGCCCGAGTAGGTGATGTCACACTGGCCGTCCGCCTTCGCGAACACCCGCGGGACGGGAATCTTCCACCGTTCCCCGGCCGGGATCGCCACAGCCCGATCGCCGATCGTCAGACCGTCGAACAGGCCTGGAGTGACGAGAGTGACGGTCACGGACGAACCGCCGCCGTTGTTCACCTCCAAAAACACGCCGTCACCGGCGGCGCACGTGTCGCCGCCGCCAGCGGCCGCGGTGAGAACCGATGCTGATCCGCCGGGGACCAGCACCTGCAGGGGTAGAGCCGCCATATCGTCCTCCAGGTCAGGTCAGGCGGGGATCATTCGAGCGGAGAAGAGACCGCAGGTCAGAGGCAGTAGAACGAGGCGTCGACGAGGAACTGCCATTGCTCGCGGTCGGAGTCGTGGTTATCCACGAGCAGCGGGCCGACGATGTCGTCGGCAACCAGGAACGCGTGGCCGTCGACCGCGGCCGGGGCGCCCTTCAGCGCTGCGACCGCGTTCGCGTAAGCGGTCGCGGCGAGTTCGGCGGCCTCGTCGGTACCGGCATAGATCGACGCTGAGATGCGGGGGCTGTCGAGCACGTCCTCGGCGACCAGATCGGCGGCGCGGCCGATCCGCGACAGGAGCACGTAGGCGCCTTGGCCGGGGGAACGCGGATGCTGCCGGAACGCGCCCAACGCGATCGGCCGACCAGGGCCGACGAGGTCGGGTTGGGCGGTGATCCAGGCGCGGACGAGGGTCACGGCGGCGACGTAGCCGGGCACGGTCAGGCTCCGCGAAGGTCTTCGAGCGCTGGCCGCAGGTACGGCTGAGCGCTGGTGCCGGGGTGGTTGACCTTCTTGGCGAAGTGCACACGCCCGTCGGCGCCGACCCATCGCAGCCAGCCGCGAGGGTTCTTCGGCCTGATCACATGCGGTCGCGTGCCTACCTCGAGAAAAAGGCCTAGCGGCTCGCCTTGTGGTGTTTTGGCTGGTGATGCGATGTCGGTGTAGAGGCCGATCGCGTCCCGGTGGAGTTCCCAACCGATTTTGGAGCGGGTATAGCCGGATGGGCGGCCGCCGGAGCCGCGCGGGGAGACCGGGCAGCGCCGCTTGGCGCCCTGGGTGACGATTTCGCCGTAGCGGGCCATCTGCCGGCCGACCGGCCCCTGGGGACTCTTGAAGATGCGGTCGAGTTCAGCCTCGTTGAAGTCGATGCGGAAACCCCGGCCACCTGCTCCAACCGCCACATCAACCTCCTTAGAGGGGGTAGTCGCCGGGCCAGGTCGGGTCCGGCATGGCCCACACCGGCAGCAAGGATCCGTCTGTGCCGGAACCGGCGTCGTTGACCGCGTTGATGAGCCGCTGCAGGGCGTCGTTGGCCTGCTGACGGAGATGTTCGTAGACGCTGACGTCGGCCTGCCGGTCCGGGTAGGCGAGCTCGATCGAGGCGGCGGCCAGGAGCGCGGCAGTGTCCGTCGCCATCCCGGTCAGGAACGCCGGCGTGGCGGGCAGCGTCCCGCCGATCGCGGCAAGCACCTCACGCACAGCACGGTTAATGTGCCGCATCGCCTGCTCGCCAGTCGGCGTCGTGGACGCGTTGAACGTGCCCAGCAGCGTGTCGTCGCTGGGGGTGTCAGCCGATCGGGTGCGGGTGGGGATGTGGTCGGCGACCTGCTCCAGCAGTGGAGCCCACGACTCAGCCACAACCCCTCCTCACACGGTTGCGGGCGGCCCGGCCGGCGGCTACGGGGGAAACCATCCGACCGGACCACGACCTACTGCGGCTGCTGGCCGCGGACGTACCGGTCCAGCAACTGCTCCCGTGTCATGTCGTCGAGCTCGGCCTGGCTGGCGCCGCGGGACACCCCGTAGGCGACCAGGTCGGACTTCGAGGAGCGCGAGTTGACCGCCGCAGGCTCGGCCATCTGGACCGTGCTGGCCTGCTCGACGTCTTCGGGGGTCTGCGAGGACGGCTCGTTGTCGCCGCCCTCCTCCACCTCGACGATCATCTTGTTGGCGAGGAGATGGTCGATCTTCTCTTGGGGGACGTCGTCGGGCAGGAACGCGTCCTTGTAGAAGGTGCCGAGCGCGGGCCCGGCCACGGTGTTGATGGGGATGTGGACGACGCACGGCGCCGTCACCTGGTATTTCGCCACGTCACCCACCTCACGTGCCGGTGATCTTGCGTCCGGCGCCTGGCTCCTGCACGACCGGGACGGTCAGCCGACGGCCGCGCAACTCCCACGCGTCGCGGCTGTCGAGCCGGGTGGTGCCGACTTGGACGGCCATGTCTCCGACCGTGTAGCCGGGGTCGACCTCGGCTTCGTCGGCCATGCCGCCGAGCTGCTTGGAGTCGAGGATCCACACGTCGTCGGACGGCAGCGCGGAGAGGGGGGCCACCACGACGGCCAGATCGTCAATAACGTCGATCTTGCCGGTGTAGACGGGGTTGTCGGTGGACTCCCGCCTGCGCAGGTTGGCGATGTTCGGGTCGGACGCCATGTAGGCGTACTTGGTGGACGACAGCAGGATGGTGTCGGGCATGTAGCCCTGGTTCAGGTCGATGATCGCCGCCTTGGCGAGTTCGATGTCGCGCAGGATCGCCGCCGTGGTCGCGTTGTTCCAGGCGGCGGTCGCCGCCCCGGACGCGGTGATCGCCGACCCGACCGCGGAGATGGTCACGGAGTCGACCTGCTTGATGATGCTGTTGATGACCTTGCGGAGGGCGCGGTCGACCGCGTCGCCCGCATACACCGACCGCTTGATCTCCTCATCGGTCAGGTCGACCGCCTGCCCCCACTTCTGCACGGCGGCCACGGCGGCGGTGCCGGTGCCGGGCACGTCCTTCGGATAGGTGCTGCCAGGCGGCACGGATTCGACCGGGCGGGCGTTGACGATCGGTTCGCTGACCTCGTACATGACAGCGCCGCCGCTGGAGCGGAAGCGCTGGGTGAGGATCTGGTCGGACACGAACCGCAGGTCCGTGAAGGTGCGCAGCCGCCTGCGGATGGCGGTCGGCTGCTGCAGGAAGCGGCTGATGGTGAGCAGGTCGCCCGAAAGGGTGGGCGGCGCCGGAGGGTATGTCCCAGGCATTCCTTATCTGTCCTTCCGGGTGTTAGCGGCCGATCCAGCGGCACTTGTTGCCGGCGGTGGCGGTGGACACGGCGGTGCCGATGAGATGGCCGGCCGCGGCCAGCGTGCCGAGCGTGCCGGAGTCGACCCCGCCTGAGGCGGCGGAGGCGAGCGCGGCACCAGCGGTGACACCGGCCGGGGTGGTGGTTTCGTGCATGACTCCGGAGATGGGCCACACGGTGACCCGGGTGCCGGAGGCGGCGTCGAAGGCTGCCACGCCGACGACGGAACCAGAGGCACCAGCGGTGGGCGCGACGGTGCCGACGCCGGAGGCGTGCACCACCTGGCCGCCGGTGATCGCGGCAGAGGCGGTCATGGCGAACGGCTCGGCGCCGCCGTAGTACACGGGCGTGTAGTCAGCCATGGCTTAGACCGCCTTCCGGGAGAAGATGCCGTCGTACTGGGAGCCGTCGTCTGCCTGGTCGGTCGGCTCGCCGCCCGGCTCACCGACGTCCTCGAGCGGCACCAGCCCGGGCGCCAGCGAGGCGAGAAGCTCGCGGGTGCCTTCGGGGTCGGCGGCCCATGCCTTCTGCCAGTGTTCGCGGCGGGCGGGCGGCGTCTTCCCGGCTCGGATGGCGTCGTCGATGGTACGGTCGCGGTCCTCGGTGAGCTGGCGGGCGCGGGCGGCGACGCCCTGCTCAGCCTTCTCCCGCAGGTCGGCGAGGGTGGCCTCGTCGATGGCGACGGTGCCGGGCGGCAGTGCCGCAGCGGCGGCTACCGGTTCCGGCTGCGGGGTGGGCTCGGGCGGCGGCGCGGTCGCCTTGTCGAGCAGGTCGTCGATGGCCGCGAGGATGGCCTCGTCGCCGGCCTCGGCCTCGAGGCCGAGCCGCTCACGCAGGCCCTCGTCCAGAGCCATAGTCGCTCCTTCGGTTGGTGGGGTGGGCCCCGCGGCCGGCTCGACCGGGGGAGACAAAGATGCCTCCGCCTGTGGGGCGGAGGCGTTGGCGGTTTCGCCGGCGAGATCGAGGAGGCTGTCGGGCGGGTCCTCGTCCAGCTCGTTGCGGTAGAGGCTGGCCAGCTTTCGCGCGGCGGCCTGCTTCTGGTCTGCGGTCACGCCCTTGAGCTGGCCGATCCGGGCCGCGGCGGCGTGCACGGCGTTCCGGTTGAGGGTGCCGTCCGGCTCCCGCACCGGGAGCTTGCAGGCGGACTTGGCGTCGGGGTCGCCGTCGTGGGTGTGGATAAGGCAGGCGCGATGCCACTGGTCGACGTCGTAGTCGGCCTGCGAGAAGTCGGACCAGGCGGTGTCGGAAACCGAGGCCGCCCGCGTCTGCTGGGCGGGGTCGGGGCGGGATTCGGCGCGGGACGCGTACACGATCGTCTGTGTCGCCGCCGCCGCAGTGACGTCGGCGGGCACATCCTCGTACCGGATCTTCACCTCGACCTTGTCGCCGAAGCTGAACTCATCCTCGCCGTCCACCTGGACAGGCACCCGGTGGTACTTGCCGGTCGTGTCATCCACCACGATCAACTGCAGCGGGGACAGTTGCATCTCGCAGATCCACTCCTGCCAGGGCGCCTTCTCGTAGTAGGCGCGCCGCACGTCCTCGCTGGAGATGCCGGCGGCCACCTCGGCTGGTCGCGGATTGGGCATGGAGGCTGCTCCCTTGCTGGCGTGGACGGTGACCGTGACGCGGCCCGGCACGTCGTCGGCTGCGGTGGTGGAGGCGGCGGTTACGCCGTACAAGGCGGCGACGTCTTGAAGCGACCGGAGGGTGCCGACGCCGGGCGGTACAACACCGAGCAGCGACACCGCTGTGATCACAAACGGGTGGGTGTGGCCCAGCTGGCATTTGTGGTCGAACACGGCCTCAATCGACCGGTCCGGGTAGGCGGACGGCAGAATGTCGCGCAGCCAACCCGGCATGCCCACGTAGTCGCCCACCACCGTGTTACCGGAGTCGGCGAGCATCATGTTGTCGATCCAGCCGACCGCGGGCTCGCCGTCCCACCGCATGCCGTGCTCGTCCGGATCCGGCTCCGCATGGCCGAGCTTCAGAACGGGTCGGCGCACAGCCGGGCAGTCGACGGCGGCGACCGCGGAGGCGAGGTCGTCGCGGCTGAACGTCACCCGGCCAGTCGACAGATCCCATTGGCCGGCCTGCACAAGTTCGACGCCTGGCAGCGACGCGAGCGGCGGCGCCTGCGGCACAACCAGATCGGCCACGTCAGATGACCTTCAGCAGTAGGAACACCATGATGGCGATCGCCAGGATCAGGATGACGATCCCGAGGGCACGCTCTGGAGTCACGATCTACACTCCCTCCGGCCAAAGAGCTGCCACTATGCCGCGACAGCGAAGGCGTCCCTGGCAGCTGATGTAGCCGCCGTTCGCGTACGCGGCCTTGGCCTCGTCGAGGCTGTCGAACGCGGTCCCGTCGATCTCCAGGCAGCTCGGACAGGTGCCGGAGTCGAGAACTTCGCTCGCCAGATATTGGGCTTCCGGTGCGACGTCGAGCACGGCGAACCGGCCGGACGCCTGCGCCTGCGACAGGGCTGCACCCAACTGATCCCGCAGGAACACGTCGCTGAGGCTTTCCAGGTGGGCGGTGACACCGTCGGCGACCTGCTCGCCATCCGCGCCCGGCACCGCCAGGCGGAGCGCTTCGCGCCCGGCCGCGCCGGACAACCACCCGGCCAGCAGCGCGGCGATGGCTCGCGCGATGGCGGTCAGGCCGACCTCGTCCGGCTCCGGCGGGTCGACGTCGACGCCCTGCGATGCGGCTTCCGCAACGAGCTGCCGGATCGCTTCCCTGGCGACATCCACCATGGCCTCGGCCAGGAGAACCGCCGCGGCCGTCGTGTCGAGCACAATCCCGGCGAGCGCGGTCAGATCCCCGGCGTTGACGAGCGCGGCTATCCGCTCAGCGAGCGTGGAACGCCAGTCTGCGCTGATCTCCTGCCAGTCGCTGAGAAGCCTGTCGAGCGAGTTCTCCCAGACGGCGTGGATGGCGTCCGGGTCGATCCCGGCCTGCGCCTCGAGCAGGGTGAGTTGGCGTCGCTGCCCGCCCTCCGATGCGGCCTGGGCGCGCTTTTGGCGGGGGCGGCGGCGCGGCGCGGCGTGCACCGGCGAGGCAGGAGTTGGCGCCGCTATCGGCGCACGCTGCTCCTTCTGCGGCAGTTTCCACGTGTTGCGGACGAACGCCTCCAACTCGGCGTCCGGGGTGATCGCGCCGGCGCGGATCAGCATGTCCAACGCCTCAGCGGTGACCTCTTGGCGGGAGCCGACGTCGGCGACAACGATCCTGGGCGCAGGCTCGTCCTCGCCCCAGTTGTAGTCGACGAGCTGGGTGACGATCCCGTCCATGCCCGGCTGGCCAGAGGTGGCGGTCTCGGCGATCTCCTCCGCGACCGCCTGCAACGACAGAAGGAACATGTCCTTCAGCGAGTCGCCCAGCGCGCGGGAGCCGTTCGGGGTTTGCCCCAGGTCGAGGAGACCGGCGAGGGCTTGCTTGGCCATCTGCTGGTCCAAGTAGCTGACGAACGCCATCACGTCCGGCACCGAACCGGTGAGCCCGGTGAGGGACAGTTTGAAGCCGGGCGGCAACCCGACTCCGGACTGGTCCCCGACGCGGATCGCGGACGCCAGCCGCTGCGCCTCCAATACCTGGGCGGGAGTCGCAGAGGTTGGGGCTTCCACCGAGGGGACGCCCATCCCGAATCTGCGGATGGATGTGGCGTTCACCCTCCACATCTCATGCTTGATCAGCCAGGGGCCGTAGGCGGGCCGCAAGATGCTGAGGCCTGCCCAGTTAGCTCCTTCGCGTTCGTTGACGTACCAGACGAGCCGGTCGGCCGGGATCTTCTGCGTTGTGCCGACGTCCTGCTGGACGGTGTCGATCGTGCCGTCTTTGCGCAGGTTGATGGCGCCGATCGTGTGGGGAAGCCGTTCGCCGAGGTTGATGAGACGCGCCTGCCCGTTGACGATCTCGTAGCGGCGTTCGAACGGCATGAACCCGTACACCAGCGACTGCAACGCGAGTCGCAGGTGGTCGGCCCAGCGCACTCCGCGCCGGCGCGCCGGGCCGGGCCTGTTGTCGGCGCCGAGGATCGGCAGCCCGAGATCGTCGGCGACGAGCTGGACAACCTCGTCGCGGCAGCCAGCCGGGTCAACCGACCAGGCGGCACGCCGGATCGGCAGCGTGTACGCCGATAGGACGGCCTTGAGTTGCGGGTCGTGCCGCATCCTGGCGTAGGTCTGCACCGACTGGGGCCAGATGAGGTCGGGGATCTGCTCGAGCAGGTCGCCAAGCCAGTAGCCGTACACCTGGTCGAGGTAGCCAATGTCGCGGGTGGGGGCGTTGACCGGCATCGACTCACCCCGCCTAATAGTCGATCGCCATCAGATCGAGGCCCGCGCTGCTGCCGGTCGCGGCCGTGTACGCCTGCTCGATCACGCCGTTGCCGTAGCCGGAACTTGCGCTCGGGCGCCGCTGCCTCTCCATGGGCAGCCAGTGGGCGCCCGCCACCCGCGCCGCATACGCGACCACGTCCACGACGTCGTCGTGCGCACCGTTCGGGAAGGACAAGAGCTCGTCCCGCCAATCGGCCCAGTCCGGGAACCGGTCCTCGGGCGGAAACCACAGCCGCCCCGAATCCGCCCGCGCAGTGGCCGGCAGCGCCCTGGTCACCTTGTCGGTGTCGGCGTGCAACTCCTGCACGGGAACACCAGCCGTGCCCGCCTCATACACGAGGGTGGTGCCGAACATGCGCGACTCGACGAACACGACATCGGCGGCCCACCGCTCACGCAGCGCCCGCACCGCGGGCCAATGCCCGGCCGGGTCCATGCGCTCGCGGACCCCGTCCAACATGATCAGGTCGCCGTCCGGAGCGATCGCCCACACCGCCGCCACCGTGTAGTCGGCGCTCGTCCTGGTGCTGGCGGCGAGGTCGACAGTGAGGAACCGCCAACAGTCCCGCAGATCGACGACCCGGCCGTCGAGCAGCAGCCGCTCCTCCGCACCCTTCGACCAGTGGCGCAGACTGTGACGCTTGAACAGACCACCATCCGCGGGGGCCGGCCGCTGCTGATACAGCGCGGCCCACACGTACTCGCCGACGTCAGCTCGGATCTTCGCCCAGTCGCGGTGACCGCGCGCCGACTCCATAGCCTGACCCGGGCGGCGGCCGAGCGGATCGTCGTCGGATTCGGCGATCGCCGGAATCGATACGACCCGCCACCTGCCCGCGTCCTGGGCGAGCAGCCGACCGGCAAGGTCCTGTTCATGCCAGCGGGTTTGGATAAGCACCACCTTGGAGCCCGGCCCCAACCTGGGGACAGCGACGGCCTGCCAGAACCGCCACGCCCGATCCCTGTACGCCGCCGACTGTGCCTGCTCCAAGTCCTTGATCGGGTCGTCGATGACCATGACGTCGACCGGTTTGCCGGTCAACGCGCCGGCGACACCGACACAGTAGACGCCGCCCCGGTGCCCGTCGATCTGCCAGCGGCCCGCCGCCCGCGAGTCGGCGCGCAACCGGATGCCGAGGTCGACGCTGCCGTCGGCGCCGTCGAAGGATTGGGCGTCGAGTTTGATGTCGGCGCCCCACCGGCGGGCCATCTCGTCCGCGTACGACACGATGGCGACCCGCAGGTCCGGGTTTTCGACGAGCAGCCATTCGACGAACCGGTGCGAAACCCGCACCGACTTGCCCTCCTGTGGGCTCATGAACACCATGAGCCGGTCGATGGCGCCGTCGGCCAGGGCGACGAGTTCGCGATCGATGACGTCCAGCGCCGGGGTTTGCACGGTGGTTGGGTCGAGTGCGCGGGCGAGCGCCCCGGGCGTGGGCCAGCGGCGCGGTCTCGGCTGGAAGTGGCGGGCGGCCACCTCCCACGGCGACAGGACCGTCATGGCGTGCCGACCGTCAGCAGCCCGGACCGTCGGACCGGGCGGCGGCTGCCGATCGTGACCCGCGACCAGATCACATACACGCCGGGAGCGAGCGGCACATCCGTTCCGGCTCCGACCAGCAGCGACGCCTCATCATCCACCCACGTCGCATTGCGGTAATCAGCGTCGCCAGGCTCCCCGGCCGACGGCGGGACGATCGCGATCTGCACCGGCTGGCCGACCGCGTCCGCACCCCACCGCACGTACACGTCCTCTTTGCTGGTGGCGGGCATGTACGCCATCAATGCCTCCCCAACCGTGGCGGCCCCGCAGTCCAACCGGTCGCGGGCGGACGCACCCCTCTCCGCGTCACCCGGACCGTGGCAGGCGAGAAGCCCAGCCGCGGAGCCGACGTGGGCGGAACCGTGACCGGGCCGCTGTCGACGACGAGCACCAGGTGCGACGCCAACGCCAGGTCGGCGCGGCCTGCGACGGCGATGCGGCGGGTGCTGGCCACCGCGGCTGCCAGCCCTACCGGGGTTCGGCCCGCCACGGACGCGATCCGGGCAACCGTCCCACGGCCGACGAATGCGGCACAGCAGGTGGTGTTGCTGCTCGCCCAGCGCGCGGTGGACGCCCGGCCGGTGACGGCGAGCGTGGCCGCGGCCTGCGCGGCGGCGCCCCGGCGAGCCGTCGCGGTGCCGGCGACCAGCAGCCCGGCCAGGCCGACCGGTACGGCGCGTTTGGCTGCGGCGCCTCGGCCTGCCACGGAGAGGAACCCGGCGGCGGTGACTGCGCGGACGATGAGTTGCGACCGGCGCGCCGACAAGGCGAGCGGCGCCGACCCGACCGCTGGGGCGCGCTTCACGGGCATTGAGGTCGCGGCCGAGGCCAGCAGCCCGGCGGCCGCAGCCTGAACGGTCTTGGCTGTGACGGCGCGGCCGGTCAGCGCGAGTCCGGCGTGGGCGGTGACCGAGATCGTGTCGACGCCGCCCGCCGTGGCCGTCGAGCGGAGCGCGAGCGGCGAACGGCCCCCCGCTGCGGCGAGTTTCGCTGCGGCGGCCTGCTGGGCAAGAGCGAGCCTGCTGTGGGCTGCCGCCGCGGCGAGATGACGGGCGGTCGCCGACGACGCCGTCGCGTACGCCGAGGTGGCGTTGGCCGGTAGCGTCTTCGCAGCCGAGACAGGAACCGCCACCCCAAGGGTGCTCGAACCGGCCGCGGGCGCGCTCTTGCGGGCAGTCAGCGGCGACGCGAAAGCGGCTGTGCCGGTCGCAGATGCCGGTTTACGAGCTGTTTGGGCCGCGACCCCGGACAGGGCCGAGTGCGAGGCCGCGGAACCCGGTGCGGCCTTCCGTGCCGCAGCGGTCGAGGATACGGCGGCGTCCGCTCGACCGACCGCGGACGCCCGGTGTACGGCCACGCCATACGCGGCGGCGGCGACCGTTGCCCGGCCCGCCGAGATCGCGGTCTTGGCGGTCGTGCCGGCGGCGGCGCAGGCGAGGACACCGCGCAGCGCGGCGGGCATCGTCTTGCGGGCGGCCGCCGTCGCTGTGGTGGCCAGCAGGTTGCGCCCGCCCGTCAGGCCGACCTTCCGTGCCGCCGCGGACGATGTCGATGCGGTGGCCGCGCGGGCGGTCGGCGTGGCCACCTTCCGCGCCGTGACGGTAGCTGCCTCTGCGGTCGTTGCCCGGCCAACCGCCGGAGCGGTCTTCCGCGCACCGCCCGTGGCGGCCAGCGCGGTCGACGCGGTGGCTGATACGCGCGCCACCTTCACCACGCCGGCCCGGGCCGCCAACGCCTGAGAGGCGGCGCCGGTGACGGCCGCTGTGGAGCCGGTAGCGCTCGAGCGGGGCAGCAGCAGGATCGGCACCGGCGGCCTCCCCGGCTAGAACAGCTTCAACATGAGGGCAGGCATGTTGTTAGCGACGTTCGCAGGAGTCAGAGCAGGGGCGACGTCAGCGAGCGCACCGGTGCCTTGGGACGCGAGCTGGTAGCCGCAGCCCAGCAGCACGAGACCTGTGGTCTGGTTGACGTTGGGGAGCTGGAACGCCGAGGGGCCGTTGAGTTTGGCGACGGCCTGGGTTCCGGGATGCGTGATGCACTTGATCGACAGCCAGTACAGGCCGGGATCCAGCGTGATATTCAGCGAGCCGGTGCCGGAGGTGGGTGACGCGGCGATCACGCCGGCGGTTGGCGGGATCGTGAACACGCCCGCGCTGGTGACCTCGGTCACCAGGTTTTGCGGGTAGCCGAGCCAGCCGACGTCGTCGTAGATGCCCCACCGGATGGTGTCGCCGGTGGTGCCGCCGGTGGTGACCGGGATGCCGATCTGGATGTAGCGTTCCCGGCCCTGGGACACGATCCACGGCAGCCAATACTGCGTCTGGACGGTCATCACACCTGCTGTGCCCTGCGAGGTGTGCTCGGGCGCGTACCAGATACCGGTGATCCGGTTGCGGATCACCGCTCCCTGCCGTGGCGAGGGAACGTTGAAATTGACGGCGATGCCGTGCTCCGTCGTCGGACTCATCCGGCGCAACGCCGTCATGCAGGCGTCCGCGCACTTCGCCGACCCCAGCTCGTTGGGATGCAACCCATCCCAGAAATAGGCGGAGGTCTTGTTCAACGCGCTGTCGATGTCGGCGACCTGCACCATCGCGTCGAACTCGGCGACCAGCGCGTTGATGTCGCCGTTGAGTGCGACGACTTCGGCGTCCTTGGCGGCTTCGGTGCCGGTCCAGTTGGTGTAGATGGCGTACCCGTTGGCGGGCAACCGGGCGACGTTGCACACGATGATCGGAGGCGCGGCTTTGGCTTCCAGCCACCAGCAGTCGAAAGCGACGGTGCCGCCCGAGTCCAACTGGGTGACCGTCACGGTGATCGTCTGTCCGGCGTTGGCGGCGGTCAGGTTCGTGATCCGCTTGACCGCTTTGCTGTGGTTGAACAGCACGTTGTTGATGTTCGACACGGAGAAAGTGCCGGTCACCCCGGCTGTGCCGCCGAACGTGACGGTGCCGCCGTTCGTGGACTGACTGTCGAAGCAGATCACGACCGGTTCGCCGGCGTAATCGCTCGGCAGGGTGATCGTGAAGTTGGCGTTCGTCAACGCGGTCGCCGCATGTGTGCTGCTGCCGAACGACCAGTTGGAGGTGCCGTTCACCTGCGTGAACCCGGCACCGTAGGCGATGCCGGACGCTGACGTGTTGTCCCAGACGCGGGCGGCCCGCCACAAGCTGATGCAGGCCCGCATCGTGTGGATGAAGTTGGTCCGCAACGCCGTAAACGTGGACGGCCCGGTGCCGTTGCCGCCGAGGTCGTTGATGCCGTAGCACATCAGCAGCGCGCCGCCGTCCGCCGTGTACGGGGCGCCCCGTCCGGTGTTCTTGCCGCACTCCTGGAACACGCGCCCGAACCCGCCCAGCTTGCGGCCCTCCAGGATCAACTGGGCGCCGGACACGGCCCGGTTGCGCCAGTTGGTGTATTCGATGTCCAACATCGCCCGGAAGATCGCATCAAACCGGCCGGTCTGATCCACGCTGCCGCCGGTGAACTGCAGGTAGGAGTGGCCGAACGTGTTCCACATGTCCGGGTTGGAGTAGACGGCGCGCGGGGAGATCGGCATCGTTCAGCTCGCCGTCGCCAGCGTGGTCAGGATGGTGCCGCCAGCGGACTGGCCCAGCATGCTGATGGCCAGGGTGGCGAGTTCGGGCGGCACCTCGTACCGGTCGCCCGGATCGAGATACCAGTGGTGGGCGGCCGCGGTCGGCGCGGTCGCGTCGAACCGCAGGTAGACGCGGGCGCTCGCCAACGAAACCATGACGACGGTGAGGCGGCCTGCGTCGGCGGCGATCTGCGAGGCGGACGCTGTCGTGCTGACCGTCCAGGTGTTGGTGGTGATGGCGGTGGCGCGCGCTTCGCGGACGATCTGCTGGTGGTCGCCGCCCGCGATCTGGTACGTGTCGATGTTCGCACCGCTGCCGGGGGTGATCGGCACTGCGCTATCGGCCACGACACCCCCCAGCGTGAAAACGAGTCGGCGTGGCCGGCGCGGCGGCAAGGCCGCGGGCCCGAACAGCGGCATGTGTCACAGTTCCCGCACCCAGAGCGTGCCGCTCAACGTGACATCGTCGGCGACCGCGGTGATCAGTCGGACGCATAGCAGGTCAGCTTCCGCCGTCTTCGGCCTCATCAGTTCCGGATAAATCTCCGGCAGGCCTGCGCGAATGTTGAACGTGTCGGCGACGAGAGTGACGGCCGTCCCGGCGCTCGCCGGGGTCGACGACACCGTCTTGGCGGTGAAACTGGCCGCCCCGTCGCTAGGGTCCAGGGGGCGCGGAGTCGTGGCGGTGCCGTTGCCGGTCGTGGTGTTGCCGCGGACAATCGCGTACTCGAGCATCTCTTCGCCGGCATCGCCCGTCTCGCTCTTGTTGCCGAGCTTCACCGCCACGATCTCGACGGGTTTCCCTGCGGCGGCGTCCAGCTCGAACAGGTCGTAGTCGCCGGACGCGGCGGCGATCGTCTGCGCCTGAAACACGACGGTGTAGACGCCTCTTTGGGCTGCCACGGCTGCCTCCGTCCGAGGTTAGAGCTGGAGTAGCGCGCCCATGCCTGGACGGCGCGAGGGCGGAGAAGCGGCCGCTGCGGCGCCGCCGGTGGTGCCGATCATGGCGCCGAGCCAAGCGGTTCTCTTGTCGCTGCCGGTGCACGTGCCGGTGACCGGGCCGGAGTTGCCCGCGGTCGGCCAGGAACGGTCAGCCAGCGAGACGACCCCGGCAGTGTTGTAGCGGCTGGCGAAGCTTGTGGGTTGCGTCCACGCGCCGCCCGCCCAGTTCGTGCCACCCCAAACGAGCAATCTGTCCGGGCCCAGCGAGGTGACATCCACGGCGGGTGTGACGGTGTCGTTGGCAGTGTCCTGGGCCGTATCGGTGGGGCTGTCGAAAGGTGTCCCGCTGGCGACGACGTTGTTGTAGAGGGTGGAGAACGTCTCCACATAGCGGTCCGTACCCCACGAAAACGTGTAAGGCCCCAGGTCAGCGCCCGTGAGCCTCTTCCACCACACGTACAGGCTGTGGGAGCCACTGACGCCGGTGATCTGGGACGGGATGCCTTCCGCTGCCGTAAAACCGGCCGCTGGGGTGACGGTGAGGGCGTCGCCGTCCAAAAACATGGTGACCAAGACGAGCTTGCCTGCCGCCGTCCCCTCTGGGGCCGCGATGTCGGCCGACGCGAGAATGTCGACCACGGCGGCGCCCGCCGCTTCGAACGCTGGAGCGGCCATCGCCGTGCGGGACGCTAGATGCCGGTGGCGTCGAGGGTGAGCGCGCCGACCGCGACCGTGATCTGGCCTTGCGACCCGAACGTCTCGGGGATCACCTTCTGGAAGTACAGCTCTCCCGAGCCGGTGATGTTCACCGACGCGCCGCCGCTGGTCAGCGACACCTCAAACGTGTCCGTCGCGCTGCTCACCACGAAGTAGATCGTGCCCTCGGTCAACCCGGCCGGGAGCGACTCGGCGAACACGTTGTAGACCATCACCCGGTCGCCGTCTACAAGCCCGTGCCCTGCGGACTGGATCGCGTCCGCCGTCACCCCAGCCGTGTCGACGGTGCCGAAACCTTTAACCGTGCCGTTGATCGGCGCATACCCCAGGAAGTTGTTCGTGTTGCCCGTGCTCGCGTTCCAGAAGGTCAGAAACCCGTAGGTGCCGCTGGGTACGTCGAACGTAAGCGCGCCGGTGTTGGAGACTTGGCCGCCGGACGGGGTGCCGAACGTGACAGCCTGCCGCGCGTAGGCCGGTGAGCCGCCGGTGGCTTCCCCGGCGTTCGCGTTCGTCCCGGTGCCGGGATCTGTCAACGTGTGAACGCCGACATGGGTGATGATGTTGGCGACGCCGCCGCCCGTGCCCGACTTCAGGGACGAATTCTTGCCGAGGTCGTTGAACGGCATGACAGTTCCTCCGATGCGGAGCTCGGCGAGCGGGCGTTACGGGTTGTCGTGGTCAAGCCGGCGCTCGGTGCGGGCGGCTTGCCAGGCGGCGAAATGCGAGGCGATGTTCGCCCACAGGCTCATCAGGGCGACCCATGTGACGCTGTCCCGCCACCACAGCAAGGTCGGCGGAATCAACGCGATCCAGACGAAGGTCAGGGCGAGATGGAGGCGCGGCCACCAGCGTGCCTGCTGGTGCTGATCGGCCACGTCAGCCCGCGGGCATGGTGACGGTGCCGCTGGTCAACTCGACCGTCACGCCGACGCTGATCGTGAGCGTGTTCAGGTTCATGTCGGCGCCCGACGTGCCGACGCTGCCGTCGAACACGGTGTTGCCCGAGCTGTCTTTAGCGCGGAACCAGCCGGCCGTACCTGCGGCGCTGCCCGTGGTCGAGCGGGGCGTGCTGGCCAGGTTCGCGACGCCGTTGGCCGCTGCGCCGAAGGCAGGGTCAGCGAGGGTGAAGGTGGCGAGCACGGTGCCGCCAGCGGCGTCGTTCGCCGACGCGGGCTGGCTGCCCGACCGGACTTCGATCGTGGCCGCGCCCGCGCCGGCGTCGAGCGCGTCAACGATCGCGTCACAGGCCGCGTTGCGGACCGCGGTGGGGATCCGGAAGGCCATCGTTCACCTCGCCCTTCAGGAGATGTGGAGGTCGAACGGGCCGAGCACCGGGATTTCGGGGCTGGACGTGATTTTCACCCAGACGCCGTACGTCGTCCCCTTGACGAGCGGCAGCGCGGTCGCCGGGCCGATCAACACAGCGGCGGACGTGCCAACCCAGGACGCTGACTTCCAGTCGCCGGACACCGGGTCCTGACCTTGCGCGACGATCGCCATCTGCACCGTCAACGAGGTCAGATTCGCCGGGCCGTCCACGATCGGGACCTTCACGTACTCGGTCGACAGGCTGGGAATGGTGAGCAACCGCGGCACCTCCCGGTCAGGTGGTGGGCGTGCCCGTCTTCCAGCCGCGGCCAGCCGTTCCGGACTTCCACGAGCGGTCGGGGGGCGTCGACTGCCAGCCGCGGGCCAGGGGTCCGGGGGTGACGGTGATGTCGTTGGCGGGGATCTCCACCTCGCCCGCGAACGCTCCCGCCGCGGCGGGAATGGTCGAGGCCGCGCTGCCGGACACTTCCACTGTGGCGGCCATGGATGCGGTCGCCGCGGGCAGGACACCGGCGAGATGGTTCGTGTTGAGGTTTCCGGTCAGGTCCGCTGTCGCGGCCGGGGCGAGGGCGGTGAGCGTCCCTGAGACGGTTACCGTGCCCGCGCTGGAGGCGGTGGCTGTCGGGAGGGTTCCGGCCAGGCTGCCCGTCACCGTGTCGAGGACGCGGACGCCGGTGCGGTGCCGGCCGGTCGACCACGAGATCGGCGGCCCGTCGTCGAGGGCCGCACCGGTGCCGCCGCTGAGCGTCTGGCTGTTGCCGCTGAGGTCCGTGCCTTCGACCCGGACGAACGGATACCAGGCGCGCAGGTTCGCGGTGCGTTGCGGCAGGTATTGCCAGGACTCCAGCTCGAGCTCGTCCATGGTCAACGCGGCATCCCAGGCTTTGACCGCCGCGATGCTGCCGTTGAGCCACTCGGACGCTCCCTGCCCGTCGCCGATGCGCAGGGTGGCGGCGGAGATGGTGACGTTGGCCTGGGTCGGAGAGCCGCCGACGAACGTGGAGGAACTGGCGGTGCGGATGCGGACGCGGGCTTGGCCGGGGTTCGCGGTCGATGACAGGCCGATGAACGTCCACTCGTCGATGACCAGGGTGTGGCCGGCGAGCCCGAACCAGCTGTTGCCGCTGGTCTGGAAGGTTAGGGCGGTGCCGTTCCATGCGTTGACGCGGAGATAGGTGGCGCCGGCGCCGTCGTCGATCTGCCAGACGACGGTGGTCGCGGCCCGGTCTACGGCGAGTTTCGCCCAGCAGGCGACGCTCCAGTTTGTGACTGTGCCGAGGCCGGTTGACCTGGTGTAGGACTCGCCGTCGGCGTCGAAACGGACAGCCACCGGGGAGCCTCCTACGTGTCGCTGTAGGAGAGCCGGACCGAGGTGAGGATGGCGTCGCCGGTCAGATCGTCGCCTGCGTCGGAGACGAGCCGGGTGACTTTGATCCACACTTCGTCGTCGGCGGCGACCGAGTCGAGGTTGGTGATCGTGACCGTGGTTTTCATCAGCTTCTGTGGGCTGGTGCCGCCGAGGTCGGTGCTGGCCTGCTGGTTGGCGGCGAGCGCCTTTGTTTCGACGTTCTGGGTGTCGACGCCGGGTGTGATGGCGGCGATCGCCACCTGCCAGGTCACCCCGTCTGACGCCGTGGTGGAGGTGTCGGCGTACCAGATCACGTCGCAGGTGATGTTGCCGGAGCCGTAGCCGAAGGTGGCGAATTTCCAGTAGGCGACCTCGCTCGCCGAGGCATCGTAGGCGAGCCCCGACACGGTGAACTGCGACCCGTAGTTGCGGACGTACTGCGGGAATGCGGACGGCCCGAACACGGCCTCTTCGGGTGCGAGGTATTGGCGGACGGTGGCCACGATCCACCCCCGCCTAGCCGAGCATCGAACGGGTGTACGAGAATGGCGGGATGGTGATCGTTCCCGGAACGTGCGCGGAGTGGCATCAAGACCCGCGCCCCATGCTGCGGCAGGCCACGCTCGACGACGCCGGCCCGCAGAGCAGCGTCCACCCGCGCAAAGTCGTCGACGTGCTGTGCGATGACGGCCAGTGGCATCCTGGCGTCCTCGACTGCTGGCATCAAGGCCGTGCCGGGCTCGACTGCCACATCGAGTGGAGCGCCACCCCGTACCGCCGGTACATGGGCTGGTTCCGGTACAGTCCCGCCGCGATCCGGCTGGTCGACGAGAACTAGGCGGCGTTCCGCCAGCGTGCGCGGAGTTCGGCCCGCAGCCGGTCACGTCCCTCCGGTGTCGCCGGGACGTCCTCGCCGCGCGCCATGCACCCGTCGATCGTGGCGAGATCGTCCCAGTCGTAGTAGACGGCCCGGTCGATCGTGCCGAGCTGGCGGGCGGCGTATCGGCGCGCCCACTGCCGGATCGTGACCGGCTTCCGGCGGAGGCGTTTCGCGGCGGTGGTGGCGGTGACGGGCTCGGGGTCGATGGTGCACCCCCGGAAATGCGCGAAGCCCCCGCGCCTGGGCGTGAGGGCATAGGTGTCGTGACTGCAGGAAGTGTTACACAAGGTCCTGACCGCGTTCAACCCGGCGTCACGCCCAACCATTCTGCGACGGTCAACGGCAGCGCCTTGTCGGGCACCAGGAACGGGAGGGTGTACGGCACGACGAGCACGCCGTCGGCGACCGGAAACAGGTCGCACGGCAGACGCTCGATCTCAGACATGGCACACATAGATACCAGCCGAC
The DNA here is from genome assembly GCF_008065375.1 of Nonomuraea sp. SYSU D8015. Lineage (GTDB taxonomy): Bacteria > Actinomycetota > Actinomycetes > Streptosporangiales > Streptosporangiaceae > Nonomuraea. The sequence continues at coordinate 1,217,157 of NZ_VJYI01000001.1, read as the reverse complement.
TACAGAAAGCGGCGAATCTGTGAGAGCCGCTATCAGCGGAGTCGCGGTCATCTCGTCGCTCATGCGGTCGCCCATAAGCGAGCAGTTGCAGACAATCAGCAGTACGCCGAGACTTCCCGCATGAGCATCGACAGCCACCTCGTACGCCGACTCATCTCCGAGATCGACAAGCGGCGGGCCACGCTTCATCTCCCGTGGGAGAAAGTCGCGACACGTGCAGGCATCTCAACATCTCATCTCCGGCGTATCCGTACCCAGCAATCCCCGCTGAGCGATCTCATCAAAGCAAAGCTGGAACGCGCGCTCGAATGGGAGGCAGGCACCATCGACGGCCTCCTCAAGGGCGACATGTCCACATCTGGCAACAACAATCAGGAGACCGGGCCGCACCGATTCAAGGATCCGGCTGCGCAGCACATCTGGCAGACGCCCGGCGTCGCAGAGCAGCATCGACTGGCGCTGATCTACATGTTGCAGGCGCTGCGCAGAGCCGATGTCGAAGGCGCTCAGCCCTGACGATCAGAACCATCGCTCGATCTGGAGCGCCTCGTAGAAGTTTTCGGACAGGTTCCGCTCGTTCGGCACGTACGCGTAGCCGGGCGGGACGATGTAGGTAGGCACGACCTCTATGAGATCGGCGATACCAGCCTGCTCGGCGGACGCGCGGACCCGGTCGGCATCGTCCGGGTTGCATGCCACCTCAAGCGGTGTGCCGCCGTTCATCTGGGTCCTGAACTTGAGGTCGGTCAGCCAGTCGCTCACGGCCGCGCCCGCAGGAAAGCGACCAGGTCATCCACGCTCGATCTCCTTTTGCGACTCGGAGAGCATGAGCCCGGCGACGACTGTTCCCACCGCGTTCACAACCGCGAGCGCACCCGAGACCGGGCCCACCCACAACGGGTGATCATCCGGGTTGCCGAACCATTCGCCCGTCAGCAGGTACACCACCACGATCTGACTTCCAGCCACCAACGCGAGAAAGACGACCGTTCTGGCAATCACATGGCCCCAACTTGGCAAGTCATTCACGCTACTCACCCTCGCCTTCCTCTCCTGCGCCTGGCGTACTCCGATTTCATCGCCCGCCGCCGTAACCGTTCCTCCTCGGAGGGTTCGCTCATCTCCAGCGCGTTCCCGATGACGGCGAACACCCGGCCGATCTCGACGAAGTTGCGCGCCATCTGCTCGGCGACGGGCCGGAATACGTCAACGATCGCCTGCATCTGACGGCCGAACTGCTCCAACGCCTGCTGCGTCGCCTCGGAATCGATGCGCGGCGGCGCGGGCAGCTGGAGCGCGTTGGGCGGCTCGGATGTCCACTCCATGGCGTCTTCGCTGTGCCCGTCCCAGTGGATGACGTCGTCGATCTGGTCGAGGATGTCCTGGTCACCCATCGGCCGATCACAACCCTTCATGCAGATCGCGCAGCAGCTCGTCCAGGTCCGGCTTGGCGTCCACGCGCAACCAGTCGGGGAGTTGGGCGCGGGTCTGATTCTGCGCGTTGTAGACGTCAGCAGCGTCCTCGGCACACAAATCGATCCAGTCGCCCGGCTTCATGTCCCGTCCCGCGAAGCGCCCATGCTCGCGGGCGATGAACGCGGTCTGGGCCCGCTTGCCACAGCCAGGGCGGATGCAGTCGTGGACCTCGTCGTTGACGCGGTGGTCGATCCGCTGGGCGTCGTTCATGGGGTGCATCGGGACTGTCTCCTCACTGCTCGAAGATGCGGTCGACGACGGCGGCCCGCTCGGCGGCACCCGCCCGAAAATACCGGGCAGTCGTGTCCAGCGAAGAGTGCCCCATCAGGGCTTGGATCTGGGCGAGGTCGGCGCCGCCCTCCCGCAGCCGGGTCGCATAGGTGTGGCGCAGCCGATGCGGACGCAGCCCCGGGATGCCGGCGTCTTCGCCGACGGCGAGCACGACTTGGGTGATGCCGGAATCGGTGAGGCGGCCACGCTGCCCGGTCCACAACGGACCGTCTGCGGTGCCGCGCTCGTCCAGCCAGGCGGCGAGATGCTCACGGGCGACCGGCGGCAGCGGGACGGTGCGGACCTCGTCGCCTTTGCCGTGCAGGCGCAGGCTGCCGGTCCGAGCGGTGAGGGTGAGGTCGGCGTAGTCGAGGCGTCCGCATTCTTCGACGCGGGCGCCGGCGTACAGCATGGTCGTGATGATGGCCCGGTCTCGGGCGCCGCGGCGGGCTGCGGCCCGCTCAACCCGGCCCTGCTCGGCGCGGGTGAGTGCGGGGGGCTCGCCGGGTTTCGGGATGCGGACGCGTTTGACGTCGATCCGGATGCCGGTCTGGGCGTAGAGGAGGGTGACGGCGGCGAGCGCCTGGTTGATGGAGGCGGCGGAGGCTTTCGAGGCGATGAGGTGGCGCCGCCACGTGGTGACGGCGGCCTCGGCGCCGACCACATCGGCGAAGGCGTCGTCGTGGTCGGCCTCGGGTCCGGCCAGCCAGTCGACGTAGGCGCGCGACTGCCGCTTGTACGCCTTCACCGTGTTGGCCGACAGTTTGCACCGGTCGAGGTGGCGGTGCAGCGCGGCGAGCGCGTCTCGGCTGGCTGTCGTGGTGTCGGGGGTGGGGTGGAGCGGGATGACGGAGGCGCCCACAGAGTCTCCTTATTATCCGCTGAGTTTCGCCACGGGTTTCCGTGCCCCGGAGGCGACATTATCCACTGAGATCCTACGCCGTCTCAGCGGATAATGTCAGTTATCCGCTGAGACCAGCGAGGTCGGTTTCGGCTCTACTCCCTGACCGGAGGTAGGCCAGCGGCGTCCGCAGCCTCGACTGCGATAGAGAGGTCGAGGTCGGTCACATCCACCTTGTAGCGGCCGATCAACCATGTGAGCACGCGGCGGCGCTCGGCTGGGTCGAGGGGATCGAGGGCGTCGAGGGCGATCTGTGCCGCGTTAAGTTCCGGCAAGTGGTAGGCCACGGCCGACTCCTTCGGTAGGCGATCTGAACGCCCATTGAGTCACGGGAGTGTCGCGCCTATGTCGCACGGCGCGAACTGCCGCCCCGCATCTCCCCGTCCTCGTCGACGCCGAGATGATCGTGGACGGCCTGCGCCGTCTCCTCGTTCGGGCCAGCGCCCTTCTCCCCGCACGAGCACCACCACGTGCTGTGCCCGGTCGCCCGGATGACAGGGTTGCCGTCGCCGTCGAAGGTCTCGTAATCGCCTTGATCGACCTTGACCTCGTGGCCTGCCACGGTAATCGAGTTTCTCATCTGGTACTCGACTCCTGATCTTCGGCGATGATCTGGCAGATACGGGCGTGGCTCAGCTCGTACCGGGCGGCGAGGTCGGTCCTGCTCTCGCCCTGCGCGTATGCCGTTCGGATCTCTCGGTCGCGGGCCGCGTGACGTCCAGGCGGCACCCCCGTGCCTCGTCGTCGGTGTGAGGGCTTGAACACCTCAAAGGTCATCGGCTGCTCATCTCCTCGTCGGCCATGCTCGCCAACATCGTCGCAGCCATCGACAACTCCGTGAGTTGGTCCGGCATCATCGTCGCCAACGTCAACCGCAACTGGGCAAGGTCGCCTCGGTACGCCCACCCCATCGCCGCCTGGCCGGCAAGGATCCGGTTCGCGTGTTCGAGGCTTTTCGAGACGGCGGCCATGGTGCGGGCGAACGCCTCCCAATCCGGCTGACCGCTGCTCATGGCCGCGTCTCGATCCGCTTGATGCCGCCCTTCAAGTTCACCCGCACGTATAGCCGGGTGTCACCGGGGATCTCGTGGCGGAGCGCGTTCTGCACGAACGCCGCCAACTCATCCAGCGTCATGCCGGACCTCTGATCCTCAGCGTTCGCGCTCGCGCTCGTTGTGATCACGATCCCTCCGCTCCAGCGACCAGGGCAATCGCCTGATCTGGGCTTTCGCAGTCAGTGGCCCTGATGAAGTTCTCCCGCTTGATCACCTGGGGAGTATGGGCGGCCGTCTCGAAGTCCCAGACGTCGTACGACCAGGTCTTGATCTTGCCCCACGGGCCCCATTGGCGAGTTCCTTGATTCCATCGCCGTTCCATGCCTGCGCCGTACCGAACCACTGTTCGTGGATCCCGGCTGAGAAGCTCCATCTCGCGCACGTCGCCGTCAGGCAGCTTGCTCGCAAACCGCTCCGCTGTCCGGCCGTCCTCGAACACTGCCACAACCGAGTACTCCGAGTACTCGCCCTGCGTGACAAGAAAGACCTTCACACCGGCGGGGGCAGGTTCGACGATCTGGGAGGACGCGGGATCCGCCTTGCGGGGCTCGGGCCACTGTACGTTCGGGACCTGGCCTGGTCTGGTCTTTCTCATGACGCACCGACTTCCTGCTGCTGGTGGTCGTGCTCGTCGGCCTGCTCCGCATACTCGCGGTCATGCTCCGCCTCGTTCAACAGGCGGCCGCACAGGCACTCGTAATACCCGTCATCACGCCGCGAGACCTGGCGTTCCCGGCAGCGCGGACACCGGATCGGCGACCGGCGGCTGGCCGGATCCGACTTCGACATCGCCCGCAACCGGCGCTGCCACCGCAGCACGCCCAGCCCGAACTCGACGCTGCCCTGGTGCAGCAGGATGTCGTCGAGCTGATCCAACAACCAGCCCACGCACACCGCCCGTGCGTGGGCGCCGCGGGCCCGATGCGGGCGCGGCCGATACCCGCGAGCCTGCCGCCACTGATCCTCCACCTCCACCAAGAACCCGAACACCTCGTCCAAGGTGTCGACGATCGTCTTGTGGTCCGGGGCGGTCGCCCCGTTCGGGCCGGCCAGGGCGGCGCCGCGATGCCCGTCGACGGCAGCGGCCAGGAGTGCGGCGGTGTCGTCGAGCTCGGCGAGCGCGCCGCGGATGAGGCGGGAACAGCCGGGGTCCCAGATCGGCGCGCCAACGGTGAACGGAGTGCTCGGCAACTCAGGTGGTTCCGGCCGAGGTCCGCGGTCGTCGCCTGGCAGGGCGAGCCATTCCTGCATGGCGGCGACGTGCTGGTCGACGGCCAGGTCGTAGGCGTTGACCGCCTCCCGGTATCGGCGGTTGCAAACGCCCGGACACGAGTTCGGGTCGATAGGCACGGTGTTACTCCCCCTCGGTGGTGCTGTTCTTTGCGGGTAGATCGCGGGTGGCCAGGCGGTAGAGCAGGGCGAACGGCAGCGCAACTATGACGACGAGCCAGACGAGCGGCCAGATGATGGCGGCCATGACGTCGTCGTCGTCGCCGAGCCGGAGCCACTCCCACCGTCCGTCGAGGATGTTGGCGGCGCGGGCGGTCGCCATGAACCCGGCCGCGTAGAGGGCGAGGGTGGCGAGGATCCAGAGGCCGGTCATCGGTGTACCTCCGTGGCGAGGTTATAGAAGATCAGGGCTGGCACGGTGAACGCCGACATCAGAGCAACCAGTGCCACGCCGCCGAGGATGACGAAGTCGATCGTCTTGAACGCCTGAGAACGGTGGTTGAGCAGGAAGATGATGCGTCCACTCACCCGGTTCCCTGCAAAGCAACTGATTACGGCAGTGACGATCCAGGCGGCAGTCATCGGCGCCGCCGGTGGTATTCGCGCTTCACCCGCCGTGCGTGCGGGCCCGGCGTCTGCCAGAAGGTTTGGTAGAACCGCCAGCCGAACCGGCCACGGCCCCGCAAGGTGATCGTGAGCCGTTTCGGCGCGCTCCAATCCGGCAGCGGCTTAGGTTCAGGCTCGAAGACGAGTCCGTCGTCGTGAATGGTGCCGATCTCGACCCAGCCAGGCTCGTCGAGCGGCGTGCCGAGCGGGGCGATCCAGGCCCGGGCGCCTTGCTGTTCAAGCATGGGCTTCTCCGATCTGGCGGGCGATCCACTCGGCTGCTGCTCGCGACGACTGCCGGTACGGGTGGCCGTCGGCCGGGTGCGCCCAGGAGTCGCGGCCCATGCCGCCGTCGTTGATCCGCCGGCACTGATGGGCATCGCCGCACGTCACGCATGCCCGGGCGGCGGCGAGCAGTTCACGCTGCGCCTGGGTGGCCAGGATCGGGGCGGCTGCCTGCACTGCGACCTGGGCCTCGGTCTGCCAGTGCTCGGGAGGATGGCTGGAATGGCCGGAATGGCCGGAATGGCCGGAGAGCGCGTCTGCTGCGGCTTTCACGGCATCTTCTGGAAGGTTAGCCACGGGTTCCTCCTTCGATGGGGTTGCCGTCGGCGTCCTCAACGGTGCCGCCGTCCAGAGCGGCCAGGATTTGGGCGCAGGCGTGGGCGAGGCCGACCCACATCGAATCGCCGTCCTCATCTGCGCGCCGCATACCCGCAGCCCGCCACGACTCGGCGACCGCGCGCGCCCTGACGTGGAGGCACCGCAGATGCTCGTTCTCGGCGACCGCCCCGTCGTGGTCCGCAGCAATGCAGCGGCTGGCGGTGACGGTGTCGGCGAGGATGTGCTCTGCTCGTGTGAGCCGTTCTTCGGGAGTGGCGTCGTTCCAGCGGTGGATCCATTGGGCAGGGGTGTAGTTGGTGCCGGGTGTCGGGAGGTCGTCGGCTTCGCCGGCGCGCAGCCGGGCGACCTCTGCCAGCGCGCGACGGCACTCGTTCACCGCCTCCTCACGCTGAGCGAACGCAGTCCGCTTCTCGCTCACCTTCTCGGCGAACGCGGTGATCGGCACGCACTTGAAGTGCCGCGGACCGCCACCGTGATCGCCGAGCTGGGCGCGCAGCGTTTCCAACGCGGCCTCCGTGGCTTCGAGCCGGGCCCGCAGATGGTCAAGCTCAGCGGTCGCGATGAGCGTCATGTCGGAGGCGGGCGGCTCGTGGTGGATGATCCGGGTGATGTGGCGGCCGTTCTCGTCCACCGCTTCGACGGTCTCGTAGTCTCGGTCATCCACGGCGTTCCCTCGCTCTCTTGATCGCGTCGATGGCGGCGTCCACGTAAGGCGCACCGGCAGTGCCGATCACGCTGGTGGCGCAGGCCCAGTAGCCGCGTTGCCACTCGGATGGGTCGGGCGGGCATTCGCCTTCGAGGTTGCTGGTCTTGATGTTGGCGATGACCCGGACGATCGCCGCTTCAGCCAGCTCGGCGCGCTTGCGGAGGTCCTCGTTCTCGGAGCGCAGCGTCTCTACATCCTGGTCGCGTACTGCGATGACGGCGTTCACGATGCTGCCGATGGGGATGATCTGGCTGTGGTCGCACAGCACAGCCTGCTCGCCCCAGGCTTTCATGGCTGCGTCGGTGCAGCGCTGGCGGTAGTCGTCATCCACGGTCGGGCTCCTCTCCGCCGAGGGCGCGCCACGTGGCGCACGGCCAGACGTTCGTGCACGTGCCGCACCAGGGCCCGTGTGGGTTGCTGTCGTCGCGGCCGTGGATCTCGCGGACGCGGGCGATGGCGGCCTCGGCGTCGGCCAGGAGCGCGTGCGCGCCGATGCTCGCTGTCTCGACGACGCGCAGCCGCTCCAACTCGGCCTCGGCTACGGCCAGCTCGGCGGTCGCCTCGAGGTAGCCCTTCTGCAGGCTTGTGATGAGGTGCGCGGTGTCGTCAGCCACGGTCGGCCCTCTCGCACTCGATGTCGCAGTAGTCCTTGCCGCCTGGGCGGGACAGCCGCACGGGCAGGTGGTCGGGGATGGAGCGGCGGGCGGTCTGCGCCGTCTTCCCCGCCGCCAGGAGCGTGGCGCAACCGTCACAGACGATCGTCACTTCAACCGACATTCGGCTCTCCTCTTATCCGTGGTAGTCGGGCGACTGCTGGTCGATCACGTGCCGCTGGTACTGCTCCAAGCATGTTCTGTGCGGCACAGCATTGCGGAGGTCCACAGAAATAGCCGTAGACGGCGCTGTGGCGGCCGTAGAGCCGTTTACGGGGGCGGTCGCGACACTCTGGACGCCGGAACCGGGAGAATCGCGTACAGGGCCGCGCACGCGGGTCCGCGTCCTCGAGCAGACCGCGCACCGTTCGGTGACGAGACGGCCGATACATTCGACCTCGACCCATCGGTGACGGAAATGCATCAGACGCCACCGCCAGCCAGTCCGGGCGCAGGGTCAGGCAAGCGGCGCAGGCTGAATTCGATGAGATCCGCAGTCGGCGCACTGAAGTGCATAGCCGCGACCATGCTGACCGACTCGTAGCTGCAGGTTCTCGATCCTGTTGTCGTGCCCGTTGTTGTTGATGTGATGGACAGTTTCGCCAGGCAGCAGGGGACGTCCGAGGTGCCGCGCCATGACGAGGCGGTGTTCAAGCACGAGTCCACCCGCCTGACGCATGCAGGCCATCGGGTCTGAGTCGTCAACGCGAACGCCGAGATAAACCCCGTCCTTGCCAATTCGAACCTTACGCGGACCGAGGGCACTGCCACGTTCTGATAGATCGATGTTGAGAAGCCTGAGCGCTTGACGCACGGCGCGCTGTGGAACCTGAAGTTCCACCCCAATGTCGCGGATCGTTCTCCCGTTCCGATACAGATCCACGACACGTTGCTCCTCGTCCGCCGAGAGCACATATCGTCTGCGACGTGTGCGAACCCCTTGCTCATGGAGTGTTCGCAACACCGCGTCCTCTGGCACGCGAAGGGCGCGTGCGACCTTTTTTGAACTCTTGGTCTCCTTGTACAGGCGCACCGCTTCGCTTGGGTCGAAGGGGATCCGACGGTAGTCCGCTGACTGTCGGCGCTCAATCCCCGAGCGCTGCAGGCTTGCTCGCACCACGAAGCGGCTAAGGCGCAGTTCGTCGGCGATGGCATCGAGGGTCTTGCCTGCCACATACATGGACGCGATTTGCTGATCGTCAACTGCCACCTTGCGACCATCTCGAATATCGATGCCTTGGCGGCGAAGGGCTCGGCCCACAGTGTCGGCCTTGACACCGAGGCGGAGTGCGACTTGCCGCATGTTGAGGCCCTGCTCGTAGAGCCGAACGGCTTGAATATCGTCAACCTTATAGACGCCCATGCATCCACCGTAATTGCCACCACCGACAAGGCAGTAGCCGTGGACGGGTTGAGCATCACCCAGCCGCACAGCGGCAGGCTCGATGCCCACGTGCGCCACAGCGTGTACCGGAACGGACCGTCGATCACCGCACCCGACGTCGCATCGTCGGCGAACAGGGCGTCCTGAACGAGCATCACGTCCCCACCTCTCCTGCGATGGCCAGCAGTTCCCGCGGCACCAGCTCGGTGATCCAGCCCGGCCACGCCGTCCTCAACCGGGCCCCCGCACTCTGGCCGACCGCCTCGAGCGTCCGCTGCAGCACCGCGTCCAGGACCCGGCCGATCACCCCGGCGATCAGAGCACCCTGAGCCTCAGCCAAGCGAATCTCCCGGTCGGCGATCCCCATGTCGTGCGCCACCTTCGCGTACCGGACACACCGGTCCCGCTCCTCCGCCTCAAGCTTGGCCAGCGCCCGAACGGCCTCGCCCGACTCGTACACGCCCACCGACGGCGACGCGCTGAACGTGTGACCGACCAGGCCAGCGCCCTGACCGACACCGCCCGGCCGAGGCGGATCCGCAGCCGCCACCTGCCGCTCCAACAGCCCGGCGTAGACGTGGACGCGCGCCCACGACATCTGCAACATCGCCATCACGGCTTCGCTCGGCGACACATCCTGGCGTCCGGGGTTCGCACGCCACGCACTGAGCGCCTCACCCTTCGCGCGGGCGACGTCGGCGCGTTGGCCGGCGTGCATCCGGCACGCGTCCAAACCGGAGATCGCGGCACCGTGGCACACGCCGCCGCCCTTACGGCTCTTGGCGCATTCGACCTGCTTGTGCTGGTCGCACCAGCGGCCCGGGCGCGTGGGGTCCGACTGGCGTGTGGGGTCGCCCGCAGCCGTGGTCATGAGCCGCTCGCAGCGCCGTCGACGCGGCAGTTGGTGAGGTACGCCTGGAGTCCGCTGTCGGGGATGCGGAGTGACCGTCCGACGCGGATGGTGCCGGGGAACTCGCCCTCGTCGGCGAGCCGGTACACGGTCATTTTCGACACGCGCAGCTTGGTGGCGATTTCGGCGATGGTCCAGAACGGGTCATCGGTGGGAGTCGTCATCGAACTGTCCTTTCGGGGTGGTGGGCTTCCACATGCCTTCGCCTGTGAGCCAGCCCCAGGTGCCGTAGCGGGCGCGGAGTTCGGCGTCGAGGGGGACGTGGCGGTTGCGGGTGAGGAGGCGGAGTAGCCGCGGCCAGAAGATGCGGAGCATCAGAACCGCCACCACCCGTCCCAGCCGGGCGGGAGTTCCGGGTAGTTGGCGAGCATCGGCCGCAGGACGGCGAGGTGCTGGTGTTGCTGCTCGAGTGTGCTGTTGCCCCAGTAGGAGGTGCCGTCCCAGCGTCCGTCGCAGTCGCCGCCGTACCGGCCGTCGGTGTGCCGTTCGAGGAACTGCACGGCGTCGGCGGGTTGCTCGTCTTGGGAGTCCCACAGGGTGCCGATGCAGGCGACGGTGACGCCGCGGCGTCGGCGGTACCAGACGGCGTCGATCCGGCCGCGGTAGTAGGTGGTTCCGTCGTGGCGGGGCTCCAGCGTGCCTCGCAGGCTGGACAGGTCGACGGCGTACGGCCGCCGCGAGACGAGGAAGCGGTTGTCTCGGATCACGGGGTGCTCTCTTCGTTGAGGTGGACGATGTAGGGCTGGCGGCACTGGCCGACCCGATACCGGCGGCCAGGCGACGGTTGGTGCCAGTGCGTGCCGTCGCAGTGCGGACACAGAACGACGGCGCGGCCGCCGATGACCCGGGCTGGCAGCACGAGGGTGAGCAGGCAGACTTCGACGGGGCCGGTGCGGGGTGGGCGGCCGCAGACGATGGCGCATCCGTCGGGGCAGATGCCGGCGCCTTCGATCTGACCGCAGGTGAGGCAGGTCATGGCGCAGGGGATGTGCTGGGGCCATGGTCGGGGCAGGCCGAGCATGTGGTTGCGGCGCCGTCGTGGTGCCGACTTTGCGGCCGGCTTTGAGGGAGGTGCCACGTCCGCGAACGGTGTCGGCTCGTCACCCCAGAGGGACGGCTGCGCGTCGAGGAGTGCGGTGCGTCGGCGGCCCATCAGACGGGCCGCCTACGCGAAGGTGTACAAGGTGTAGGTGTACATCGGGTTCGGCGCGAAAAAAAGACTCGCTGCAAACCTACTAAAACCCCTGACCTGCAATTATGAGTTTCAAAATGTGCTTCGCGCGTTTGGGGTATGCCAGACCCCGTGTACATGTACACGTGTACACCCGATTTCGGGGGTGTACGCCGCCCCGTGTACACCGACAAAACGGACATCATGACGGCCTCGCATCTCCCGGCGACACCTGGTCGCCGTCGCAGGAAATCCACCCCAGCGCCTCAGCAAGATTCAGCGCCGCAGGCAACAGATCACGGTCGCGGTAGGCGATCGCCTTCGCGAGCGCGCCCCGCGTCATGCCTTCGGCCTCGTGTACCCTCTTGGCGGCACGCCGGGCGACCCGCTCGACGTTGCGGTCAGAGTTCGCCTTCGCCGTGTGCGCCCGAAGCTCCCGGTCGATGTGCAGCTTGGTGCGCTTCTCGTGCTCCTCGGCCGCCTGCCGCGCGGCATGCTCGAGCAGCGCGTCCCGCAGTTCGCACGACGTCGCCCACATTTGCTCGGCGAGCTGCCAGTCCTCGGCTGTGACGTCGAGCCGGTTGTCGAGGATGGCGAGCAGCACGCTGAGCTTGACGAGCATGAGCGGCTTGTGCGAGTCGAGCGGCGGCAGCGTGAGTTCGCCGGTCGCCCGGGCGCGGTCCTCGGCCCTGATCTGCCGCAGCAGCGGCGTCGCGAACGAAATCTTGGGGTCGATGCCGAAGCCGCGCCGGATCAGCTCGAGGTCGAGTGGGCCGGGCTCTTCGACGACGTCCTCGGGTATGGACGGGTCGGTGGAGGAACACCACAGAAACCGTTGCGGCGTACCGGCGGGCGCGTCCTCGAGGAGGGGCAGCGCGGTCTCGGGCTGAAAACCGACGACCATGCCCAGCGAGTAGGTGCCGGATTCGATGACCCGGGTGTTGACCTTGTGACCGTTGAACTGGCCGATGGTGCCGCCGGTCCACGCGCGGCGCAGTGATTCGCCGACGGTGGCGCCCAGCCTGCCGAACAGCTGCTTGGTGAGGGATTCGCCTTCGTCGGCGTAGAAGAGGGCGTTGTGCCGCACCTGCATACGCACGGTCTCGGTTTTGCGTTCGCCTTTGCGGGGGCCGCTCCGGTACACCTCGTCGGTTTCGACCTGCTGCTCGCCCATGTATGCCTCGGCGATGCCTTCGCCGGATCCGAGCGGGAGTTCGTCGAGGAAGTCGATGCGGGGCGGGCAGGGCAGGAGTTTGCGGGGGATCCACGCAGCGGAGCTCTTTCCGGAGCCGGAGGCGCCGAGCAGGATGACGAACATGTTCATGCTGGCGGGTGAGCCGACGCCGGTGTCTGCGCGGAGTTCGGGCGGCAGGAGGCTGGAGAGGCGGGCGAGCATGCCGCCGAGGACGATGTCGCCGGAGCGGGCGCGGGCGTGGGCTGCTTGCCGGATGTGGCGGAGGGTGGGGCGTGCGTCCCAGAAGTCGTCGGGGAGGAGTCCGCGGCGGCGCGCTGGCGGCGCCTCCCATCCATCGTCGTGGGGCTCGGTTGCGGGGTCGTCGGCGGGATGCGGCGGCAGGTCGTCGACGCTCATCTCGACGGCGGCGGGGGCGGGCCGGGGTGCCCGGTCGGTGAGAGGGCTGCCGTAGCCTTCGGCGCGTAGCGATTTCGCCGCGGCGCTGAAGCTGGCCTGGCTGGTAGCGCCTTCGGTGACGAGCGTGTACGCGGCGAACTTGCTGTACGGCTTGCGCGGCTCGAAGATCGTGCTCGTGGAGAAAACGTACAAGTTGTCGGCGCCGGTGCGGCCGGTGGTCGCGGAGACGCCGCGGTCTTTGCCGGCCCGCCGCCAGTAGGTGGTGCCGCCCCGCCAGTAGACCTTCGTCCAGCCGAGCCGGTCGATAAGGGTGTCATCCCAGGTGGCGCGCTGGTTGTAGTCGTCGCCGGGCCGTAGCCCATCTGATCCGTTGACCCGGTCGGTTGCGGGGCGGCGGGGCGCAACCTGCTGGCTGATCTCCTCCTCTTCGGGCGGCATCTGGTTGAGTGCGCCGGTCAGGTGGTGGAGGGCGTCGCGGTCTTCAGGGGAGATGAGCGGGATGCTCATGTACCCGCCGGCCTCGAGCGTCCAGCCTCGCCCGCTGGGGTGGGTGCGGCCCGCGGAGGGGGCGATGATGACGAATCCGCCTTCGCCGCGGGTTTCGATGAGTGTTTGCGGCACCTGCTCGCAGCGGGTGATGTTGTCGAGGCCGCGCTGCCGCCGCGCCCGGGCGGCAGGGTCCTTGATGGCGTCGATTTTGGCTTGTTCGCGCTGCTTGTAGGCGGTGAATTCGTCGGGTGTGGAGGGGCGTTCGGCGAGTTTGACGTTGCCGGCGACCGGTCCGGCGACCCGGTAGAGCAGGTGGATGCCGCCGGACGGTGTGGTTTCGCGGTAGCCGTTGAACACGGTCCGCCAGAGGTCGCCGAGCCCTGATGCTTCGGCGATTTCGGCGGCTTCGGCGACGAGCCCTTCGGTGACGGCGCGCCCTTCGAATTCGAGCATTTCGAGGTTGCCGGAGATGCGTCCGCAGACGATGCCGAACCCGTCGTAGCGGCCGTTGGCGAACCAGCGCTCGATCTGTTCGCTGGTGGGCTGCTGGGTTTCGTAGGTCTTCCAGCGGGGACCGTCGGGCCAGGGCTGTTTGGTGCCGTTGGCCGCGGCGGGGATGATGCACAGCCCTGCGGTGAGGGCTGCGCGCGCGGATTCGCGGAGGGCGCTCACGGCGCCTCCGGCGGTTTGGTGGCGTGTGGGGCCCCGGCGGCGCGGCGGCGTGCCGCTGGTGGTTCTGGGTCCTGCTGGGAGGCGTTCAACCGGTCCCCCTGGATCGTTCTCGGGTGGAGCTGCGGGCGGGAGGTCTTGGGTGGTGCGCGAGGGTTCAGCGCCTCAGAACAGGGGGTCTTGGGCTCGCCCCTTGAGCGGCTCCTCTACGACGGGCCCTGCTTTCTGTGCGAGGGCGCGGTGTTTGGGTGCGCAGTCGTCGCAGGAGAGAGCGCTGTAGAGGCTTTTGCCGCGGACTCGGCCGGTGATGGTGCGGGTGGCGGGCCGCCGGCAGGTCGAGCAGCGGCTGATCCAGGGCATCGGTGTCCCCGCTCATGCGATCGCCTCGTCATCCCACAGCGCTGGCTGATCCTCGTGCTGTCTGGGATCGGGCTTCGGCTTGGGCTGCTTGAGGCCTCGAGCACGTTCGCCCGGATCCTGGGTGCGCCATTGGGCGATGCGGCAGTAGTCGAGCGAGCGGTCGACGCTGATGCCGTGCCGGCCGTACAGGTCGGCGATCAAAGCTGTGGTGCCGGTCCCGCCAAACGGATCAACGATGACCGCGGGTCGGGTGGGTGCGTCGGGTGTGGGGCATGCGCAGGCGTAGCCGGTGATCCGGGTTTCCGCGGGCGCGAGCATGGTGCCGGACGCAGGCTTATATGACCTGCCGTTGGTGCGGCCGGCGATGGTGGGCGATTCGCGCCAGATCATCGGCTTGCGATCGGCAACAGGGCGTCGCCCTTCGCCGCAGGCGGTGCAGATGCCGGGCGGGGACCAGCCGCGGATGATGCGCCGCGGGAACTCCATCGGGAACGCCGCGTAGTGGTCGACGCCGAGGTGTTCGGGCACCTTGAGGGGTTGGGCGGCGACATTCCACACGCTGCCGGGAAGTGCGCCGAGCGGGTGCCCATCGACGCCGACCTCGTCGCGCTGGCTGGTGGAGTATGTCTGCGCGGGCAGTACGCCGAGCTGCTGGCGCTGCTTGTGGCCGTTCGGTCGTCGCTGCGGCTTCATACGATGCGGCTCTCGGATTTCGTCCACGGCGGAGTAGTAGCGAGGCCTCGAGGTGAAGTGGAAGATCTGCTCGTGGGCGCGTCGTACTCGGTCGGTCACGCTCTCCGGCAACGCAGAGACTTTCTCCCACACGATTTCGGCGCGCAGGATCAGCTCGAGCTGGTCGACACAGCCGAGCGCGTATCGCCAAGGCAGCCCGATGAGGCTCTTGCCGGGGACGCCGGTGGTGTTTCGGCCGCCGCGGGCGTCGCGGCCTCGGCTGTGGTGCAGTCCTGCGCCTTCGGAGCGGGAGGACCAGCGGGTGGCGTACTTGTCGCCGAGCACCACAAAGAGGCTGCCCTCCGGCTTGAGGACCCGCATCCACTCGCGGGTGCACTCCCACAGTGCTTCGAGGTACTCCCACGGAGTGGGCTCGTTGCCAATCTGGCCAGGCAGGGACTGGTCGCCGTCGCGGTAGTCCCGTAGCCCCCAGTACGGCGGCGACGTGCAGATCAAATCCACGGAGTTGTCGGGGAGCGGGAGCGCGCGGGCGTCGCCGCGGATGATGGTGACGGTCACCTCGATGCCTCCGCGGTGTCGATGGTGAGGGTGATCCCGTACGCGAGTCGGATCCGCTTTCGTCCGTTGATGTGGGCGCGGGCGGCGAGCGCGGCGACGTCGACGGCGATGCCGGCGTCGACGAGGCGGCCCATCAGGTCGGCGACCTGCAACTCGTGCTGGGGCCATTCGCGGTTGTGACCGGTGCCGCCCTGATGGGCGGGCTGCAACCAGCCCTTACGCGTCCAGTGATCTATTCGGCGGTAAGAAACACCGCGGTCGAGCAGGTCCTGCAAGGTGAGGTTCTTGCTCATGCCGCAGCCTCCTGACGCATGTGGGCGGGCAGATCGAGTCCTGTCGCCGCGGCGACGACATGCATGGCCAGCAGCGGCGGAACCGCGTTGCCGATCTGTTCGAGCTGCTTGGTCCGGCTCCCCTGCCAGGGGTGGTCGGCGGGAAAGGTTTGGAGGATCGCGGCGTCCTGGACGGAGAGGCGGATGGTGTCGCGGCGCCCGCCCCGGTAGGCGGGCAGATCGTCGGCGTCGACGATGCGGGTGCAGTCGATCCAGCGGCCTGCGTCGCGCTCGCCGTAGAGGGTGGCGCGGGCGCCGGATCCGCCGACGCATGACGGGTCGGGTCCTCCTGCGGCGGTGCCGACGGCGATGGTCAACGCGGGGCGGGCGGTCATGCCCCAGCCGATCGCGTCGGCCATGGATATCCACGGGCGGAGCCAGAGAGCTTCTTGGCCTTGGACGGCGTCCTTGCGGTAGCGGTGGTGGGTCGGCTCCGGCAGTCGCGCCTTCCCGGACAGGGATGCGGCTAGGAACGCCCGGACGCGGGTCTGCGGTACGCCGTACTCTTCGGCGGACAGCCGCCCGGTTGCGACGCTGTAGCCTTCCGCCCGCAGGATGCGGGCGAATGCTTCCCATACGGGGAGCACGGTTGATACCTGCTCCAGCAGCACCGTCTTGTAGGGGCGCCCGGCGTCGATCGCCTCCAGGGCCCATCGCAGCGGTTCGAGTACCAGGCCGGTCCGATCGTCGTCGAAGCCGGCGAGGGCCTGGGTGATGTTCTGCCGGGAGGCGAGATGGGCGGCTAGGGCGAGGACGGTGTCGAGGGCGGCCCGGCCTCGCCCCTTGCCGCCGACCGAGTACGGCTGGCATGGCGGGGAGCCGATGAGGTCGGACGCTTCGGGGAAGTCGGCCGGCCCGTAGTGGCGGACGTCGCCTTCGACGGTTGCCAGGCCGACGGCTCGGCGGGTCTCGCATGCTGAGTGGTCGCGTTCGATGCCGGTCACTTCGAATCCGAGCCGGGTCGCCCCGATGTCCCAGCCGCCAGGGCCCGCGAACAGGTCAATGATCACTCCGTCACCTCCAGGCTTGCGCGGGCGAGGAGGATACGCAGCGCGTACGCCGCCTGGGCCGGCACCACGCCTCCGCCGATCACCTTCAGTTGGGCGTTGCGGTAGCCGGCCAGGCTCATCCCGTCAGGACGGGGGATGCCGGTGACATGGCCTTCAGGGAGGCCCATCATCCATTCGGAGAAGGCGGGCGCTAGCTGATCGCGTCCAGATCGTCCAGGCTGGGTTGGTCGGGGTGCTCGCCGGCCGGACGCCGCTTCCCAGCGGCGGATCGCGAGCCCGTAAGGGCCCCAGTCGATATGGCCTCCGCCACTCCTGGCAGGAGCAGGTCCCCGTGGTTGTTCACCTTGTTGCCCGCTCCATTGCGCGTCGTCGGGGTTGGCAGCAACTTGTCGATCGAGTCGACCCCACGCGTTGGCGCCGCCGGTGTGGACGGCCCGCAGGTGTCCACACCGGGTGCACGGTCGCTCGAGTTCTTCGAGGGTGATCCTGTTCATCGCGCTCTCAACGGCACGGCTAGATACTTGAACGCTTGGTCGGTGGATGAGATGAGGATGTAGCGGCCGGGCGCCGTCATGCCGATCACGGTCTTTTCCGTGTGGACGCCTTCGAGTCCGTCGATGAGGAATGGCGGCTGGAAGCGGAGCGTCATCGTGTCGCCGCCCACTTCGCATGGCACGGTGTCGGCGCCGCGGCCGACGCCTGCGATGTCGCCGGCGTGGACGCTGATTTCGTCTGGCCCGATGTCGAGGGTGACGTCCTGGTTTTCCGCGAACAGCACGACGCGTTTCACGGCCTCGAGCAGCGCCTCCGTCTCCACTGTGACGGTGGTGGGGAGGGGTTTGGCGAGGCGCGGCTTGTAGTCGGTGTATTCGTCGATCTGATACTGGCCGATCGTCACCGTCTGCTCAGCGCTGGCGAGAGAGACGAGGGTGTCGCTCACGCCGAGCGTCACCGAGCCTTTGCCGAAGTCCTTCACCATGTCGCGGAAGGCGCGCACTGGCACATGCGCCGCCAGCCGGGCGTCCGGGGTGCCGGGGTTCCACGGCGTGATACGGGTGGCCATCCGATAGTTGTCTGCACCCACCCACGTGATCTCGTCGCCGTCGATGTCCATCCGCACGACGGCGTGCTCCGGCTTCACCGGTTTTTCCGGTTTGCAGGCGGGCGCCACCTGGGAAACGGCGTCGCGCAGATCCGCGGCGTCCACCGTGCCGACGGCGGCGGCTGGCTGGGGCAGTGCTGGGAAGTCGTCGGCGGGTAGCGCCCGGATCGTCATCACCGCGCTGCCGCAGGTGATCGTCGTCTCGGCTGTGGTGGACGCCATCTGCAGGAAGTCGTGGCGCTTCGCCAACCCTTTGGCGGCGTCGGCTAGGAGGCGGCCGGGCAGCAGTGTCTTCCCAGGTTCGGCGACTTCGGCCGGCATGGTGGCGCGGAACGAGGATTCGCGGTTGAACGCCGACACCGTCATGGTGGCGCCGTCGGCTTCGAGGAGCAGCCCGGCGAGAACGGGTTCGATGGGGCCGGATGTGTGGTGCCCGGCGCGGGCTACGAGGTCGGCGAACAGGCTGGGTTCCACAGAGATTTTCATGCGGGCCGCTCCTCTCCGACGTTGTGGCGCGCCTTGCACGGGTCGCAGACAGGGCCCTGTGCGGGGTCGAGCCAGCCGGCGCCTTCCCGCGGCTCGGATTCGATGCGCAGGAGGCGTTCGCAGTCGGGGTAGATGTGGCCCTCGATGTCGCCGCCGATGACGGCGCCGATGTACCAGGGGCGGATCCAGCTCATCCATGCCCGCCACCCGGTGCGGGTCGCGGCGATATCGGTGGTCGCGGTGTTCACGCGGTGACTCCTTCGGCGAGGAGGGCGGCCAATCGGGGTCTGCGGCGGGCGAGGTGCCGGTCGAGTGCCGCCTGGGCGTCGGCGGTGCTGCCGGTGATGGCGGCGAGTGCGACGAGTGCGGTGATGACGACGTCGCACAACTCCCCCGCGACGTCCTCGCGGGTGTGGGTGACGCCCTTGCGCGGGTTCTGGCCGGTCATGCCGATGTAGGCGGCGGCCACCTCACCAGCCTCCTCTGTGATCTTCAGGATTTGCATGGTGGTCGCGTGCTCGCTGCGGCCGTTGGCGGCGTCCAGCCAGTCGAGTGCGGTGGTGACGTGCTGCCACAGGTCGTAGGTCGTGGTGGTGGTCATGCCGTTGCCCTTTCGGCTTGGCGGAGTTCGAGTTGGCGCCGCTCTGGCGAGGTGAGGCCGCCCCAGATGCCGTGCGCCTGCCGGGTGGTGAGCGCGTAGTTGAGGCAGGCTTCGCGGACGGGGCAGCCGCGGCAGATGCGTCTGGCGACTTTGACCTGCGGATTGTCGCCGGTCTCGGAAATGGGGAACCAGATTTCGCCGTCGGCGCCTCGGCATGCGCTGCGCGCCTCCCAGGTGGTGTCGCCGCTGTGGTGAGCCGGCTCCGGCTCTTCTGGGTGGGGCGGCGGTAGTGGTTCGAGGAGGTGGCTGTTTTGCCAGGCGGTGTTGCCGCGCACGGTCGGCCACTTGTGCAGCGTGCCCATCCGGGTGTGGTGGCTGTAGCAGGCGTTGCATAGGCCGCGGCCGCCGTGGAAGCCGCGCTGTTCGCAGTCGAGGCAGATGATGGGCCGGGGTCGTCCGCTCAAGCCGCCACCTCCGAGATGGCGCCGGTGGCTCGTGTCGCGGATGCGTAGCGTTGGACTTGCCGTTCGGACACGCCGAGTTCGAACGCGATGCGGGCGATGCTGAGCGGCGGCCGGAGGCTGGTGAGCTGCTGGTAGCGGGCGAGCATCCGTTGGCCGTGGCTGCCGGTGGGGTGCCAGGTGTCGGGGTTGGTGACGCGCGGGTATTGGGTGAGGGTGCCGCGTTTTTTGTGGCGGTCGTAGCAGGGTTGGATGAGGCGGCGGGCGCGGCTGGGGCCGTCCTGTCCGCAGCAGATGCAGGTGATGATGCGGCGGTGCTTGCTCATGAGGCACCCTCCGGGAGAGGCGCGACGTTGATCTGGTAGCCGAGTGCGGCGAGATACCGCTCGAGCGTCGACAGCCGGACTCCGACCCCCGTCCTGGTCTGCCGTTCGATCGCGGACACGTATCCGTAGTCGGCGTTCAGCCGTTCGGCGACGTCGCACCGCGTCAGCCGCTGGCGGCCGCGCAGGTCGGCCAGCCGGGGTAGCACCGTGGCGAGGTCGGCGACGACCTGGTTGTTGCGGGCGACTACGAGGCGTCGGCCGACGACGCGGGCATAGGCGATGACGTGGCGGATGTTGGGGGCGGAGATGCCGCGTTCCCAGTGGCCGACGCTGTTGGGGGCGACGCCGATCATTCCGGCGAGGTGTCGTTGCTGGATCTGCTGGTCGCAGCGGACGTTGCGGAGCTGCTCCAGCACCGTCAGCGGCTTGACCGCGGTGGCGTTCATGACGCCACCGCTTCGGCCTCGAGCGGTGTCCCGTAGCCGGCCCAGCGCAGCAGCTGGGTCACGTCGCCGAGTAGGAGCCGGACGGGCACGTCGGGCGCCTCGTCGAACAGGGCGATCGACGGTTCCATGAGGGCGGTGAGGGTGCGGCTGGTGATGTGCGCCCACCAGCGGTGCGCGTTCTGTGCTCCGACGCCGCGGCGTTGGACGACGAGCACGCCGACTTCGGCGCGGGCGTTCACGCGCTCGACCTCGGTTTCGACCATCCATGCGGCGATCTGGGCGTCGGAGGCGTTGCGGGCCGCGTCGCCGCCCTTCACTTCGAAGACGATGCCGGGGCAGCCGGTGATGTCTCCGAGGTCCTGGCAGCCGGCCAGGGCTCGTCTTTCTGCGTGCGGGAAACCGTGAATGCGCAGTGTCTTGACCACGGCGGATTCCGCCGCAGTACCACGCGCTTTGGGCCGGTTCATGTGTCACGTCCCTGGAGTCCGATGTGAACGGTCGCCCAGGCTCCGAAGGCCGCGATTGCGGCGGCGGCGAGTGTCCGGCGGCGCCGGAGTTGGGCGGTGAGGGTGCCGTGGCCGTCGTGGGTGCGCAGGCCGGGCAGCTCGATCGCCAGGAACGAGGCGAGGACGCCTGCGGCCCAGTAGCGCCAGGCGGTGCGGTAGACGCACCGTGCGGGCCCGGCCGTGGGGGAAGTCGCGGCCGGGCGGGTCCGGCGGGCGCGGGCGAGGATCTTGTCGAGGCAGTCGCACGCGGTGAAGTCGTCGATCTCGGCGCTCAGAGCGTTGGCGAGGTGGCTCATCGGGCACCTGCCGTGGGGGCGGTGCCGTTGATGACCCGAGCCACAGCCAGGGCGAAGTCGACGTGCAACTCCGGCTCGCCCTTGGCCAGCCGGTCGTCAGGCCCTGAGATAGGAGCGCCGAATATCTCATGCAGCCGCTCGTACTTCGCCGCGAAGTGGTCGAGCAGCGCGGCAAGCGGTTCGGCGAGCAGCGGGCTGACAAGGCAGATCCAGGATGCGTCCCGGTTTGCCTGCTCGCCGTCGCCCGCGTTGGCGACGGAGTCGAGGTAGTCGCCTTCCCAGTTGGCGATGTGGTTCGGGCTGTATCTGGTGATGAAGTCGGGGTCGGCGTCGGCGACTCGCCGCCACGGACCTCGGGTGGCGTTGGCCGCGGTCTCGCGGAGGGTGGTGGCGGCCTGCCGGAGTTCCTGGCAGGGTTCGAGCTTGGTGTTGGCGGATGCGCCGGTGGTGGACATTTATGCCTCCAGCAGGCGGGTCACGTGGGCGGGAAGACGCTCGGGCTCCGGCTCGCTGGTGTTGGCGGCGGTGTAGAGGAGTCCGGCGAGGATGAGTAGGACGGCGGCGGCGGCGAGGGTCCACCGCCGGAAGCGGCGCGAGGCGTGCGCGGTGTTGAGGATGGCGGGCAGGCGGTCGCGCGGTTCGAGGTGGTTGACCTCGTTGTGGAGTGCGCGGGCGAGGATCCGCTCGGCGGTGGCGTGGGTGAGGTCTCGCATCAGGCGCCTCCGCTCTGCACGTCCTGGGTTCGGTACAGTTCGGGGTGGTCGGCCAGGAGGCGGAGCCACAGGGTTTCGAGGCTGTGGATGGCGATGCGGCCTTCGACGGTGAGCCGGACCTTCTCGAATTCGGCGGCCCACAGGCGGCGCACCAGTCGCTGATAGCGGGCGTGCTGCCGCTTCGCGCGCGCGGTGGGGCGGAGATAGTGGCCGAGCGTGGCCGCGCTGACGGCGGCGAGGGTGGCGGCGATGGTGAGCGCGGTGGGGGTCATGACGTCGGCACCGCCTCCCGGGCGGTCGCCTTCGTGGCGTCGTACTTGGCGATGCCCCACACGACGGCGTGGCACTGCCAGAGGTACTGCCAGTGGAAGTCCTGGAACGTCCGCTCCCACGACTCCGGGAAGGCGAGCCGCAGACCCTTGTGCCGGAAGGACGCGATGGCGTAGCGGGCAGTCTCCTCGTATTCGAGGTTGTGCTCGTCGCTGTCGAGGATCTGGAGCTTGACCGCGCGCATCATGCCCGGGTGCTCAGGCGCCAGTTCGGCCGCCTCCTGCAGCACCCATTGCCGGAACGCAGCCTCGGACCAGGTCATCACCTCGCCAGCGCGGACTTTCTCTGCCCAGTAGTGCGGGTTGATGCGGCGACCGGCCGAGCCGTCGCGGAACAGGGCGAACATGTCCTCGGTGTCGTCGCCGAAGCGGCAGAAGTGGTAGGAGCCGTGGGAGCCGTTGACGATCAGGTTGTACGGCCACGTGATCAGGTCGAACCAGTCGAGGCTGGGCGGGGCTGAGAACCGGATGTGCCGGTACAGGCCGTCGTCGTGCAGGGTTTCGAGGCGGTGGTTGGCGGTGTCGCGGGCGAACTGCTTGGCGATGTCGAGGCTCATGCTGCTTCTCCGCCGTTCTGCGGTTCAGCGACCGCCTCGTCGGCTTCGCGGGCGGCGTAGTACTCCGACAGCTTGATCCTCTGCCAGATCGCCGAGTCCACCTGGTCTTGGGGGATCGGGCGGCTCCACTCGGCGTACAGGGTGTCGCGGATGATCCGCATCCCGCAGGTGAGCAGGGCGAGGCTGACGAAGCACTGCATGGGCATTCCCGGCATCTTGTTGCGCGGGTCCGGCTGCACCAGTTCGGCGAGGCGGGCGTCGATCTGCTTGCCCGCCCGGGTCTTCAGTCGGGGCATGAGGTAGCCAGTGCGCTGATCGACACGCCAGCCGTCGGGGGCGTCCTCGCCGTCGACGTGCTCGATGCCGAGGACCCGCCCCGAGTGGCCGACGTAGACAGTGCGTTTGCCGAAGCCGTGCTCGTCGAGGAACGCCTGCATCTGCTTGGTCCACTCTTGGCGGGCGTCGGCGGCGGTGTGCCAGGCGGTGAGCGCGTCGGGGTGCGTGCTGCGGTAGACGGTCAGGTCGCGGTCGCTCATGCTGCTTCACCGCCGTTCTGCGCCACCTTGGCGGCGATCTCACGCAGCTTGCCGACGACGTGTTCGGCGGTGTGTTCGTCGGACCAGCCGCCGATCGACTCGTCCCAGGCGGGGATCGGGTCGAGGCCGAGCCGGTCGACGAGGAGGTCGGCGACGTCGCGGACGGGTCGGAACGCGGCCGAGTCGACAGCCTCGGTCTCCCAGATGTGAGGCGGGAATCCGGCTGCGGCGGCGAGGCTGCCCTGCACGTCGACCGGCCACTCGCTTTCGTCGACGCCGTCGACGGGGACGGTGTAGTCCTCGACGGCGAGCCCGAACTTCTCGATGCGGTCGGCGGCCCGGTTGAGGATGGCGGCGTAGGACAGGTCGAGGGTTTCGATGCTCATCGGGTGCCTCCGGTGGGAGCGCGGTCGGCGATGGCGTCGTGGTAGGCGGCCAGGGCGGCGCGGAGGCGCAGCACCTCGTTGACGAGGTCAGGCACGTCGACACCGATCAGGTGCGCGAGGACAGCGCGTGCGGATCCGTCCACGGTGGCCGGTTCCATCGGGCGGCTGTTGACGGCTGTGCTGCCGTCGGCGGTGAGCCAGCGCATGTCGAACGCGCGGGCCCGAATGGGATCGAGGTTGAGCTGGCTCACCTCGATGGTGATGTCGTACATGGATGCTCCTTTTGCGGATGGCGCGCCCAGCCCCCGTGGCGGGCGCGCGGTCAAGGAACGGAAGGGTTAGGCGGCGTCTTTCGGCGGCGCCGGGTACGGGTTGCCGCCCCGCTCGGCGGCGGCCTTGCAGTCGTCACACTTCGGCTGCACGTCGTCGCCGGCCAGCACCGCCTCCACGTCGGCGGCGGTGGCCTCGCCGAGGTCGCCGCCGCAGAAGATGCAGGCCAGGTGCGGGATGTTGCCCCACTCGCGGGAGTGCGCCAGCGGGAATCTCTGGCGAGGCCGCGGCACGAGCATCGTCTGGGCGTCGCCTCGGTCGTTGACGAGTTCGCCCAACAGGTCGTCGCCGGCCGCGTCCAATTTGAGGAGCCTCTCCCAGCGGCGCTGCCGGTCGCGGCACTCCATCGCCTTTTTCTCCAGGTCGGTGGCGCGGGCCCGGGCGCGGGATGCTTCGCTGGCGTACTGGTCGGCGTGCTTGCGTTCGCGGACCATGTAGCCGCGGAGAATGGCCACGATCAGGTCGGTTTCTTCGACGACCTCGGCGACGTCGGCCTGTTCGGTGTCGTGGACGTGCTCGATTGTCATGACGCGATCGCCTCCGTGGCGGGTTGGGTTTCCGTGGTGGGGGCGGCCTGGACTGGCCAGCTCCCGTCGATGACGGCCTTCTCGTCGCGCTTGTCTCCGGCTTTCGGGGAGCGCAGGTATTCCTGGTAGGAGGCGGCCTGCTCTCGCGCCCAGCGCTGCTGGCGGGCGAATAGTTCGTCGAGCGGCACGTTGAGGTCGTCGAACAGGTGCCGGTCGTCCCCGCGCCCGGCTTGGATGAACGGGCGTTGCTCGCGCGGGAGTGCCGCGATGGTGCCCATCCGCCAGGCGATCCGGGCGGAGATGATGGCGTCGTAGCGGGCGCCGTGCGCCTCCTCATCCACCCACCGGATGCCGAACACCTGGGCGCAGGTTTTGAGCGCGTGGGCCTTCTGCTCCTCGCTGACCTTGCGGCGCCACTTGTCGATGTGCTTCGACAAGGTCTTGGTGTCGATGACAGGTCCGTACGAGCCGCCCATCAGGTTGATGAGCGGGCCGAACCCGTGCCGCACCATCTCTCTGTCGAGAAGGGTCAGGTCATAGTTGCCGATGTTGTGGCCGACCAGCGGAATGCCCTGCTGCCACACCGACTTGACCGCGGCGACGATCTGACCGATCCCCTCCGCCGGTTCAACGCCGTTGACCGCGAGGAAAGCGTCGTCGTAGCCGTGGATGGCGGCCGCCTCAGCCGGCATAGGCACGCCCGGGTCGATATAGAGGGGCGGCCGGTCGACTGGCTTCTCGCCGCCTCCGACGAGGCCGATGTACGCCTCGACGATCCGCGCCTCGTTCGGGTCAACGCCCGTTGACTCGAAATCTAGGGCGGCGAGCCGGCCGGTCCAGAACGTCATATCGTCCACTCCGGCGAGTTGTCGCGGCACTGGCAGTTCGCGGTGATGTCGCGAAGCATGTTGACGGGGCACTCAGACAGGTGCCGCATCCAGCACGAGCAGACCGTCCCCTGGCCGGTGCGTAGATCGCAGGTGGACCAGTGCTTCGCGAGGGCGGCGACGTCGCCGGGCAGGTCCTTGACGAGCGCCCGGTAGAGCGGCGTCGTCTTCAGCCACGACTCAGGATTCTCGGCGCGCTGGGCATCCTGCTGGAGGAGGTCAGCAAGGACCTCGGGCGGCATCTCGAGGTAGAGCGGGCGTTCGTCTTCGGCTGTGCCGTCGGAATCTTGACGCAGGGCGGGGCCGCTGATCGGCGAGGTCAGGGCGGCGAATTCGCCGAAGCTGTACATGATCGAGAGCTCGCAGGCGCGGCGGAGGAGCCAGTTGGCGGCGTTATACCGCCAGGTGGAGTCCATGTCGCGAATGAGGATCGGCCCGCCGACCTTCGGAATCCACGTGGTGTCCTGGTGGAGATGCCTGAACCAGGCGCGGGCTTGCCGCTGCATATCGACGGTGTCGTTCATGACCTCTCCTGGTGCTGGGAGGTGGCGCGGAGGTGGTCGGCGAGTTGGTCGTCGGTGAGGTCGCCGAGGGCGTGCCTGCCGTAAGCGGCACACGCCTCGTCGAGGTGCCCGGCCTGCTGCGCGCGCGCGCGATCCAGGCGAGGGCGTTGGCGCGTTCCTGCTGGTGCTGCTCGTAACCGTGGAAGATCAGGGCGAGGTGGCGGACGGGCAGCGTGATGTAGTCGCTCGAGGCGGCCCGTGCGGCTTCGGTGGCGGTCCGCCATTCGGCCGCGGTGCGGTCGTAGTAGGCGCGGCTCATGACGACGCCTCACCCTGCTGGCCAGCGTCTCCGTCGGCCGTCTCGTTGTTCTTGCCGGCCTCTCGGTCGAGCGCGTCGATTACCTTGGACGCTTCGTCGAGGGTGAGCTCGTTGCGGGACGTGACCTGGTTGTCGTCGCCGCGCTGGAGGACCTCGTTGACGAACGCCAGCGCCGAGTCGCGGTCGGTGAGGCCGACCGTGCGCATGAGCGCGGCCATCTTCTTCTGCTGCGGCTCCGAGATCATCCGCTCGGTGGTGGCGCTGTTGGGTGGGGCCGGCTGCTGGCGGCGCAGGATCTCCTCGGCTGTGACCCGGCTGTCGCTGGCGGGCGGCGGCGCGAGGTCGGGGTCGCCGAGTTCTTCGGCCGCGTAGGGCATCGCGTACAGCACGTCGGCCGCGATCAGACGGCAGATTTCGCCGGTGGCCCGGGCGACCAGCATTGTCTTCGGCTGCTTCTTCCACTCCGACTTGCCGGTCAGGCCCAGCTGTTCGGCACGGGGAATGTCCCACTCCACCTGCTGCCACTCGGTTTCGCCCTTACGCCGGCCGCGCATCACGCATCGGTCCTTCGTGGACTCCACGAGCTGCACGGTGTGGCCGTGCGACTGGACGAGGCCGCGCATGGCGTGCGCGCGCAGCGCCGGTGTGCCCTGAATGACGTCCATGGACCGGAGCGACGCGACGGGCGGCAGCCCCAGTTCGGCGCCGGCGAGAATCGCTGCGGTGATCTCGTGCGGTTTGCCACGCATGGCGGCCGGGACGAACGAGGTCTGGGCCAGCGCTTCGGCGATCTGGCTGGCCTGCTGGACCTCCATGGCCCACACCATGAGCGGGGACGGCTGCGGGTCCACTGCTACCAGCGAGGAGGTGGCGGGCCGGTTGGGGATGGCGAGCTCGGTCACAGGATCTCCTCGAAGGTGGTGTTGGCCCAGCGGGGCAGGGCGATGGTGGCGATTTCGGTGCTGTATCCGGGCCAGATGCCGGTGGCCTGGCAGTGGGCGTAGATGTCGATGGCGCGCTGGTTGGCTTCGCGGCCTGCCTGGACGTCGTCGGGGTCGAGTTCGACGATTTGGATCAGGTAGGGGGCGGTTTTCTCTTGGAAGACGAAGACCATGACGGGGTCGTCGTCGATGCCGACCGCGGTGACGCCGTCGAGGTACCAGGGCTGCTGGCAGTGGTAGCCGTAGTTGGCGACCGATTTGGCGATTGCCGCCCGGGAGGCGTCGGTCGTGGTCTTGTAGTCGCCGACGATGAGCCGGCCGTCGTCGGGGCGGGGGAGCCAGTCGAGGCGTGCGCGCCGCCAGATCCCGGCCTGCTCGTCCTGCCAGATGAGTGTCTTCTCGGGTTCGCCGAGCGCGGGGTCGAAGAGGGCGGAGGCGATGGGGTGTCGGCGGATGGCGTCGGCCATGTCGTGGACGGTCTGGTAGTCGGCGGGTTTGAGCGGCACTGCGCCGCGTTCGCGGGCCCTGGCCACCTGCTCTTTGATCTCTTTGGTGCGCCATTCGTCGGCGGGGATCCGCACGAGTTCGGGGCCGGCGCCGAGCACGAGCTTGTGTGCGGCGTGGCCGAGGTCGAACGCTTTCTTCGGCGGCTGGGGGTGGGTTTGCTGCCAGTGGTAGCGGGCGGGCCCGCCGGGCTGCATGATCAGCCTGGCGCCGGAGGAGGAGAGGCTGCATCCGGGGACGGGGTCGGCGTGGTAGGCGTCTTCGGGGATGTCGTAGACGCCGGGCCCGTCGATGATGGCGGCGGTCTCTGAGATGGCGGTCACTGGGCGCCGTCCTTGCGGCGGTAGAGCAGCGTGAGGTCGTCGCGGGAGCTACGGACTGACTCGAGCAGTTCCTGCGGCGATTTCGTGTTGCCGCCGCCCCTCACGTTGGTCATGACCACGTAGGTGCGGGTGGGCCAAGCGTCGTTCTCCCCCTCTTCGGGGTACGCGCGGGCGAACCACAGCGAGTCCCACGGCATGCCGTCGTCCCACACGTCGCCGGGCTGCGGCGGCCAGTGACGGGGCGGCAGACCGAGGGCCTTGCGCACGCCGGCGGCGACGTACGGCTCGATGTAGCCCTCCAGCTCCCATGCGTCGAGCAATGCGAGCGCCTTGGCGATGGGCTCGGTGGAGTCGAGAGCAGGGGCGGTGGCGTCCGGCTCCGGCTGCTTGTGAGGCGTGATGGCGGCCTGGGCGGGCATGGTGTAGCGGCGGCCGTCGTCGGCGCGGATAGAGGTGAGTCCTGCGCGATGGTCGATGGTGCGCTCGTAGGCGAACTGGACGCCTCTGATGACGACGTCTACGGTGTCGCCGGGGTTGATCTCGGTCATCGGGCACCGTCCTTGCTGGCTGTGGCGGCGAGGTGGTGGGCGTAGGCGATGACGTCGCCGCGGTGCAGCCGCGCCCGCCCGTCTGTCCGGAAGGCGGGGATGCCGCTGACGATCAGCAGGGCGACAGCCTCGACGTCGCGGATGTCGAGTTGCTGGGCGATGACCCGCACCGCGTCGCGGACGCTGACCGAGTCCAGCTCGTCAGCTTCGGCTTCGGCCGCCGCGTCGGCTGCCGCGCGAAGTTCAGACACGATCGCGTCTGCGTTGTGGCGGGCGGACCAGCGGGTGAGGAACCCGCCAGGGTGGCGGCGGCCGGTGTATCCGACCCTGGCGGCGAAGGTCCGGCACGCCTCGGCGAACAGCGGCACGCGGAGCGGCTGGCCGGGCTTGAAGTCCTGCGGGCCGCAGAGGGCGAGGTAGAGGGCCCCGTGCACGGTGACGGCCTTCCGGGTTTCAACCAGGCTGGCGGCGGTGCGCAGGACGTCGGCGACGGTCTCCATCAGCGGTCACCGCCCTCGGGGTGGCTGCCTCGGCAGTGAGCGCCGAATCCGCGACCACCGCAGGTGAGTTCGGGCCGTCCGGGAGGCGGATAGTGCGCGACCGGGGTGCCGTCCTTGCGCTGGACGACGTCGCGGGTGCAGATGGGGCAGGTGGTGCGGGGGCGGGTGGCCATCAGCGGTCACCGCCTGTCGCACTGTCAGGCTGAGTGCCGACGCGGACCGCGCAGCCGTATCCGTCAGGTGCGCTGCCAGCCTGCTGTGCGGTGTAGCCGCGTTCCTTCAGGTACGTCTCGATTTCCAGGGCGTTGCCGCCGCTGTTGACGAGGACGATGATGTGGTCGCCCTGCCCGTAGACGTTGATCACAGCCTCGGGCATTGCGTAGCCGAGACGCCGGGCGATGGCACGCTCGCAGTGGCGTCGGATGTGCGCTCGGTTGAGCCGAGTAGGCGTCCTGGCCATCACTCACCGCCCTGGTCGTCGGAGCTGAGGTAGAGGCCGGAGGTGGCGTTGAACGCCCGGTCGAGGCGTTCGCCCATCACGGCGGCGTCGGTGCGCAGGAGTTCGATCTGGCGTAGCGCCTCGTTGACGGCGCGGGACGGGTCCTCGTGGGTGTGGCGCAGCCGGCCGGTATAGGCCATCTGGGTGAGCCGGTTGCTGAGCTGGCCGAACATCTGGTCTGCGCGCTGCATGCCGTCGCGGAGGCTGCCGAGCACGTCGTGCACGGTGGCCGGGTGTTTGAGCGCGTCCGGGTTGCGGGTGGCGTGGTTGAGGACGCGGACGGCTTCGGCGAAGGCTTGGGCGGCGTGTCGGATGCTGTCGTCGTCGTGCGGCCCATCCGGGTCGAGGCGGTAGGTTGTCACAGCGCCACCGCCGCAGGCTGCTCGTTACCCGTCCACCCGATGCCGTTGTACGAGGGGTAGAACCTTCTGATCTCGGCTCGGTCGTAGAACTCATCGTCGGCGATCTCGCCGCACAGTCTGCACAGGGATCGTCCGCGCGGCGCGACCAGGCGGTTCCTCTGATTCAGCCCCAGCCCACAGAGTCCGGTGTAGATCCGCTCGGGGTTCACGACGTCCTCGATGTGCGCCTCTGCGTCCCAGTCAGCGCCGAGGTAGCGGACTTCTCGTGGCTCGCTAAGTGTCGTCACAGCGCCACCGCCGTGGGGGCGTCGTCGATGGCGGTCAGCTTGTTGCGGCGGATCTGCTTCACCATGTCGTCGGCGATCCGCCCGGCCTCGCGGACCCGCTCGTCGAAGCTGTTGGTGCGTGCCAGCTCGACGGCGTCGTCGCCGGTCGCGTGCCCGTTCGCGGCGAGGATGGCGGCGATCAGCATGGTCCGTTGGGATCCTGAGTTGCCGTAGTCGGCGTTGTGGGCGGCGAGCGCCCATAGGGCCGGGTCCGGCTGCGGCTCCGGCAGGAGTCCATCAGCATCCAGATCGGCGATCGCGGTCACGATCTCCGCAGAGGCGACGTCCGGCACCTCGGACAACGGCACGTCCGGCTTGCCGATGCGGATGACCGTCTGTATCGCGCCGTTGAGCAGGTGCGCGCCCGGCTCGCCGACGTGCATGGCGATCATGGAGGCGAGGGCGGTGATGATCTGGTCGATGACGCACGGCGTCTCGGTGTCGCGGTCGGCCAGCCAGGCGTCGACGTCCTCCTCGGACACTTCCGGCAGGAGATCGGTCAGGGTGAGCAGGTGGGCGGCCGTGTCGCGGGGCAGCGGCAGGGTGACGTCGACCCGGGTCGGGTCGGCCAGCCACGAGATGAAGATCCGGGTGGCGGGCGGCGTCTTGTCCCAGTAGGTGAGGAGCGCGAGAGCCTGCCGGTCCTGCGGGGTGAGGCTGGTGCAGTCGGCGGCGGTGACGTTTCGCAGCGCGGCGGTGATGTCGAGCACGTCGTGCGGGGTGAGCATGCTCTCCGGCGTCGACTCGGGGTCTGCGGGCTTGGTGACGCCGGCGACGGTGTGGGTGGCGAAGAACGCGTCCTCGTCGGCCTCGGATACGGCGGGCAGTCGGTGGATGAGGTCGAGCAGCACCTGCGTGCAGCGCTGGTTGAGGGGCAGCGGGTAACCATCGAAGATGCGCCGGATAACCAGCCGGGCGAGCATCTTGCAGCCGGGCCAGTAGGTGGCGACCGCGAGGGCCTGCCGGTCGGCGGCGTCCGGGGTGATGCCGTAGTAGGCGACGTTGACGATCGCCTTTTCGATGGCGAGCACGTCACACGCGGTCAGTAAGCCTGCCGTCGTGACCGTGTGCTGCTGCCTGTCGGGGGCATGTGTGGTAGTGGTTGTCATGGCTTGTGGTCCCTTGCTGCAGTAGGGATGGCGGGTCGGTTCGTGAGGCTCGGTCGGTGGCTCGGCCGGGCCTTGCGGCTGTCTAAGGGGCGTGCACGCGGGGGCGGCTGGCGATGAACGCCTTGAGTTCGTCCAGCGGCACACGGAGGCAGGTGACCTTGCTGCCGGGGCGGGCCAGGTCGACCGGGTTGAGCAGGCCGTCGGCGATGTAGGTGTAGACGGTGTCGCGGTGCACGCGGAGTTCTTCTGCGGTTTCGGGGATGGTGAGCAGGAGCGTCTTGCGCTCGGTGGCCGGCTGGCGGCCGTTCTTGGCGGTCATGACGCCACCGCTTCGGGTTCGCTGAGTTGGGTGACCTCAACCTCGACCGTGCCGAGGTCGAGGACAAAGTCGAGGTCGAGGTCGAGGAAGGTTTCGATCTCTTCGCGGAGGTTGGGGGCGAGCAGGCCGAGCAGTCGCAGCGCGTAGAAGGCGCTGGGTTCGCGGTCGCCCTTGAGCGCGCGGTGGTGGATGGATGGGACGACGCCGATGGCGCGGGCTTGGGCGCTCTCGGAGTCGTAGCCGAGGGCGTTCATGCGGGTTCTGACGGCGTCGGCGCGCAGTCTCACGCGGTGCTGCGCCATGCGGTCCTCCAGGTGATCCAGAATCAATTTCTGTGCCATTCGGCGTGGTTCGGGAGCGAGTTCTGTGCCGTTCGGCACACCGAAGCGCCCTCAATGTAGCGCTGTGCCGAACGGCATAGCAATACCCGCGCGTCATGATTTTTTGGAGTCAAGACCTCGGGCTTCACGTGGGTAAACCCGGCCGGTCAGGATGTGGTGCCCCAACTGCCCATATTGCGGCGCGTGATCAACGGGGTATCATCTGTGCCCGTGGGCAAAACTCCTGGTCGGCTCGGCGTGTGGTTGAACGCAGAGCTCACCAAACGCGGCTACAACCTCGAAAGAGGTGGCCAGTCGAAGTTTGCGCGCGAAGCGGACGTTCACGCCTCAATGATCAACCGGATCCTGTCCGAGGACCGCGGTGCAGAGGTGGACGTTCTACGCCGGATCGGCAAAGCGCTCGGCTACAACCTGGGGGAGATGCTTCTCCACGCAGGGATGGCTGAGCGCGACGAGCTGCCGCCCCGGCCTCCCGACGAGCTGCAGGCAACGTCGGACAACCCGTACACGGATCCGCAAGAGCGTCACATCTGGGCGATCCCCGGGATGAGCGACGAAGACAAGAGGATGTTCCTTCGGCTCCTCCGCACCATCCGCGCCGAGGAGAACGCGCCAGAGGAACGTCCGTCCGCAGAGGTGCGGCAACTCCGCCGCCCCTCGTGACGCGATGCCGGCCGCGGATTCCGAGACGCCGCGGCCAGGCGATTTACGCTCCGTAACCCGCCTAAAGGATCAGTTCGTGCGTCAGCTGTGCGTCACAAGCGGCCGACACTAGGCGACACACGCCGACACTGGCCGACAGTTGACGCTGGTCAGGGCACAGGTCGCCTATGCTGACCTGTATGTCTTCCTTCGTTCACACCGAAGAGGTCACTGGTTCGATCCCAGTATCGCCCACCGAGCTCAAGGGCCACATCCCTGACACGGGGTGTGGCCCTTGATCTTTCTGCCTGACCGACTGCCTGACGACGCCCCTGCTCGTCAGAGGGCAGGTGCGGCTCATGGCGGTCGCGTCCTGCTCCCCCGCTGTCCGGTGGCAGCGGGCCGTCCAAGGCCGACGCGGCCCTGCGGGCGCCTAGGGGGCGGATGATCCGTGGCGGTGAGCGGCTGCGCGGGCATGCGGCACGTGGCGGCGCCTCCAATCGGCCTGCTTCTCGAGACTCCGGCCGCGCACTGTGGCGGCTCGGCGGCAGGGCTCACGGGCATGGGGCTGAGCTGCGGCGACGGCGGCGGCTACAGAGATATCGCGTTTGTGGCGAAACCGCTGAGGGCAGCCGCGAGTGCGGGCAGCGTCCCCCTGCCCATCCCGGGTCGAAAGGGCTGTGCCGCACATGGCATTCGCATTGGGTCTTCTCGGTCATGACATAGCGGTCGACTTAGGCACCGCGAACACGCTCGTCTACGTCCGCAGGAAGGGCATCGTGCTCAACGAGCCCTCCGTCATCGCGATCAACCTCCACAAGAACACCGTCGTGGCCGTCGGCAAGGCGGCCAAGCGCATGGTGGGTCGCACTCCCCCGCACATCGCCACGATCAGGCCGCTCAAGGACGGCGTGATCGCGGACCTGGACGCGGCGGAGCGGATGCTGCGCATGTTCATCCAGAAGGCGCACCCCAGCAGGTTCCTGGCCAAGCCCCGCATCGTGGTGGCGGTGCCGAGCGGCACCACCTCCATCGAGCAGCGGGCGGTCAAGGAGGCCGCCTACGAGGCGGGCGCGCGCCGGGTGCACATCATCGAGGAGCCGATGGCCGCGGCGATCGGCGCCGGGCTGAAGGTCGGCGAGGCCACCGGCAACATGGTGGTCGACATCGGCGGCGGCACCACCGAGGTCGCCATCGTCTCCATGAGCGGCGTCGTCGTCGCCAAGTCGCTGCGCGTGGGCGGCGACGAGCTGGACGAGGCCATCATCACGTACGCCAAGAAAGAGCACGCGCTGCTGCTCGGCGACCGTACGGCCGAGCGGCTGAAGATCGATCTGGGCATGGTGCGGCCCGCACCCACGCGGGACGCCGAGATCGCCCCGCGCGGCCGGCACCGTGTGGGCGTCCCCGCCAACGGGGACTCCCTGCCGCCCATCGTGGTGGACGAGGAGGAGCCGGAGCCGCCGCCCGCCCCCCGCCGGTGGAACCCGTTCCGGTCCAGGGTCAAGCAGGACGCCGCGCCGCCGCCGGGGGCGCCGCGGCCGATCGCCCCGGACGCCAGCGCCCCGGTACGCGGCCGCGACCTGGTCAGCGGGCTGCCGAAGACGGCGACGATCACGTCGGAGGAGATCAGCGAGGCCATCGAGGACCAGGTGCAGACCATCATCGACTCCGTCCAGACGACGCTCGACCAGTGCCCGGCCGAGCTGGCCGGCGACCTGCTGGACAACGGCATCGTGCTGACCGGCGGCGGAGCGCTGCTGCGCGGCCTGGCCGAGCGCATGGGCCAGGCCACCGGCATGCCGATCAGGGTCGTGGACAAGCCGCTGTACTCCGTGGCGCTGGGCGCGGGCCGCTGCGTCGAGCGCTTCCAGGCGATGCGTGACGTCCTGCTGCCCGATTGGTCCAGGCGGTGAAGCGGACGATCGTCCTGCTCGTCCTCCTCGCCGGTGTGGCCCTCGTGGCGGTCGACCGTACGCTCATGCCCCTGACGCCGCTGCGGTCGGCGGGCTCGACGGTGTACGGGACGGTCCAGAGCGCGATCGGCTCGGTCACCCGGTCGGTCGGTGGCGAGGCCCGCCTGCGGGCCCTGGAGCAGGAGAACGCCCGGCTGCGGGCCCTGGAGCAGGAGAACCTCCGGCTCCGGTCCGACCTGCGGTCCACCGGAGGCAAGAGCCAGGCGACGGCGCGGCTGCAGGGCGTGGCCGCGCACGTGGTCGGGTTCGGGCAGGGCCAGAAGGTGACCATCGACGCCGGGTCGGCGGCGGGCGTCGTGCGGGACGTGACGGTGTTCAACGCCGACGGCCTCGTCGGCAAGGTCACCTGGGCGGGCCCGGCCACCGCGTCCGTGTCGCTGATCACCGATCCCGGCTCCTCGGTGGGCGCCCGCATGGCGGACTCGGGCGAGCTGGGCGTGGTGACGGGGCTGCCGGGCGAGGGCCGGCTGCGGCTGAGCCTGTTCGACCCGAACGCGCCGCTCCGGGTCGGCGACGAGGTGGTGACGCTGGGCTCGGCGGGCGGGCGGCCGTACGTGGCCGGTCTGCCCATCGGCGCGGTGGAGCGGATCGAGAGCGTGCCGGGCGCGGCCACGCGCACGGCGCTGGTGCGGCCCGCCGCCCGGCTGTCCGCACTCGACCTCGTCGCGGTGGTCGTGCCCGAGCCCGGGAGGTGAGCCGTGGGCCTGGTGCTGGTGCTGCTCGCGGCGCCGCTGTTGCAGGTGCTGCTGGTGAACAGGTCGCCGTGGGGCGGGCCCGATCTGGTGGCGCTGGCCGTGGTGTGGCTGGCGCAGTCCAGGGGGCCGGTCTGGGGCTGCGTGGCCGGGCTGGCCGGCGGGCTGATCGCGGACGTGACGCCGCCCGCCGACGGCACGGTGGGCCGCACGGCGCTGGTGCTGGCCGTGACGGGCCTGCTGGCCGGAGGCCTGCAGGGCAGGCAGCTGCCGGAGGGCCGGTGGCGCGAGGGCAGGCCCTGGCTGGTCGGCGCCGTGGCCGCCGCGCTCGCCGTCCTGCTGCAGGCGGGCGCGGCCGTGGCCCTCGGCGACGAGCCCTGGCAGGCGGTGGTCGCGGCGCTGCCGTGGACGCTGGGCTGGACGGTGGCGCACGGGACGCCGGTGAGCGCCGTGCTGCTGCGCCGCCGGCGCTCCGCCGCGGTCGCCGAGCCGAGGGTGGCGATGCGGCGTGTCTAAGGCCAGGTTGTTCGTCCTGCGGCTGGTCGTCGTGGCGATGGTGGCCACGCTGCTCGGGCGGCTGTGGTTCCTGCAGGTGGTCAGCGGCGCCCAGTACGTGCAGGCGGCGGCGGACGTGCGGATCAGGACCGTGCCGGTGCCGCCCGTCCGAGGCCAGATCCTCGACGTGGCCGGGCGGCCGCTGGTGACGAACCGGACCAGGCCCGTGGTCACCGTGGACGCCGTGGCGCTGGCCCATCAGCCGGACGCAGGGCGGGCGGTGCTGGAGCGCCTGGGCGGGGTGCTGAAGCAGCCGTACCAGCAGATCGCGGAGAAGGTCCGGCTCTGCGGGCCGGAGGTGCCGCAGCCGTGCTGGCAGGGGTCGCCGTACGAGCCGATCCCCGTCGCCGAGGACGTCACGCCGCCGGTGGCGCTGCAGATCAGCGAGCGGCAGCAGGACTTCCCCGGCGTACGCACGGAGCTGCGCCCGGTGCGGGTCTACCCGCTGGGGTCGGCGGCGGCGCACACGCTCGGGTACGTGCAGGGCGCGAAGGGCCGCGACGGGCTCGAAGGCGTGTACGACCGCGAGCTGGCCGGGCGACCCGGCCGGCGCGACGTGGCGGTGGACAACACCGGCCAGGTCACCAGGACGCTCCGCCAGGACCCGCCCGTCCCCGGGAACACGCTCGTGACCAGCATCGACTCCCGCATCCAGAGCCTCACCGAGCAGGCGCTCGGCCGGGCGGTGGCCTCCAGCGGCGCCGAGTCGGGGGCGGCCGTGGTCATGGAGTCCGGGACCGGGCGGCTGGTCGCCCTGGCGGGGCTGCCCGCCTATGACCCGGCCGTGTGGACCGACGGCGTGACGGCCCGCGAGTACAAGCGGCTGCCACTGCTGTCGCAGCCCGTGCAGGGCGAGTGGGCGCCCGGCTCCACCTGGAAGGTGAGCTCGGTGGCGGCGGCCGCGGCCGCCGGGTACGGGCTCGGCGCCTTCTACGACTGTCCGAGCGGCTACATGGTGGGCAACCGGGTGTTCAGGAACTTCGGCAGCGCCGACCTCGGGATCATGACCATGCACGGGGCGCTGGTGGAGTCGTGCGACACGATCTTCTATCGGCTCGCCGACGAGCTGTGGGAGCGCGGCTCGCAGACGATGGAGAAGACCGCCCGCGGGTTCGGCTTCGGAAAGCCGACCGGGGTGGATCTGCCGGGCGAGGCGGCCGGGGCGGTGCCAGACGCCGCGTCGAAGAAGGCGTACTGGCAGGCCACGCGCAAGGAGAGCTGCCGCCGTGCCGTCAAGGGCTACCCGGAGATGGCCGACCGGGGGCGGGCGGCGTACCTGACCGCGATCGCCAAGGAGAACTGCCGCGGGGGCGGCGTGTGGCGGGGCGGCGACGCGGCCAACTTCTCCATCGGGCAGGGCGGCGTGCTGGTGACGCCGCTGCAGCTGGCCCGCGCGTACGCGGCCATCGCCAACGGCGGGACGCTGCACAGCCCGCGCGTCGGGCAGAAGATCGTCCGGCCCGACGGGACCACCGTCAGGGCGATCACCCCGCCGGTGGCGGGGAAGCTGCCCGCCTCGGCCGAGACGCTGCGGTTCATCCGGAACGCGCTGAGCCAGGTGCCGAGGAAGGGCACGGCCGAGGGCGCGTTCAAGGGGTTCCCGTTCGGCAAGGTCGCGGTGGCCGGGAAGACGGGGACGGCGGAGTCGTTCGGGCGGCGGGACACCTCCTGGTTCGCCTCGTTCGCCCCGGATCCGGCCTACACCGTGGTCGTCGTGCTGTCGGAGGGCGGCCGGGGCGCGGAGGGCGCGGCGCCGGCGGCCCGGGACATCTGGGAGGGCATCATCGAGCTGACAGAGGAGCGGACGGTCAGGCCCGAGAGCGGTAGCACACGCGACCATCCCACACAGGAGCGGCGGTGATCGCGGTCACCGGGAGGCGGCGGGTCGTGTGGGCGCCCACGCTGGCCTCGCCCGACTGGACGCTGACGCTGCTCGCGCTGGCCCTGTCCGTGACGGGGCTGCTGCTGGTGTGGTCGGCCACGCGCCTGGGGGGCGACTACGCTCTGCTCGTCCGTCAGGCGGTGGCCGTCGGCATCGGGCTGGTCCTGATGTGGTTCGTGTCGCGGTGCGACCTGCGGGTGCTGCGGGCGTACGTGCCTGTGGCGTACGTGCTGGCGCTGATCTCGCTGGCCGCGGTGCTGAGCCCGCTGGGGGTGCGGGTGAACGGGGCGCACTCGTGGATCGTGCTGGCGCCCGGGGTGCAGTTCCAGCCGTCGGAGTTCGCCAAGGTGGCGCTCGCGCTGGCGTTCGCGGTGCCGCTGGGCGAGCTGCGCGACGGGCAGCGGCGGCCGGGGTTCGGCGGGGTGGTGCTGGCGCTGATGCTGGCGGCGGTGCCGATCGGGCTGATCGCGCTGCAGCCGGATCTCGGGACGATGCTGGTGTTCGCGGCCATGGTGACGGGGGCGCTGCTGGTGTCCGGCGCGCCCAAGCGGTGGCTGCTGGTGCTCGTCGTGGGCGCGGCGGGCGCGGCCGTGGCGGCGTGGAAGCTCGGGCTGGTGCGGCCGTACCAGCTGGAGCGGCTGCTCGTGCTGGCCAACCCGGCGGCCGACCCGGGCGGCGTCGGGTACAACGCCGCTCAGGCCCGCATCGCGATAGGCTCCGGCGGCCTCACGGGCAAGGGCCTGTTCAACGGCGAGCAGACGGCCGGGCATTTCGTGCCGGAGCAGCACACGGACTTCATCTTCACCGTCGCGGGCGAGGAGCTCGGCTTCGCCGGGGCCGCGGCCATCGTGCTGGCCATGGGGGCGCTGCTGTGGCGCGGGCTGTCGATCGCGCGGCACAGCGCATCCCCGTACGGGACCGTGCTGGCCGGGGGCCTGGTGTCGTGGATGGCGTTCCAGACGTTCCTGAACGTGGGCATGACGGTGGGGCTCATGCCGATCGTGGGCGTGCCGCTGCCGTTCGTCTCGTACGGCGGCTCGGCCACGGTCGCCGGCCTGCTCGCGATCGGGCTCCTCCAGGCCGTGCACCGGACCAAGGCCATGCAGCCGTAGCAGCGGTCAGTGCGGCGGGCGGAGGGCCGCGAGCTGCTGCTCGAACGGCACGACCTCGTCCTCCTCCCGCGCCGTCCGGGCCTGGGGCGCGCGGCGCAGGAGCAGGTCGGCCAGCTCCTCGGCGGCGCGTTCGATGCGCTCGCCGAGCCCGTCGGTGAAGGGATCCTGCGCGCCGCCCCAGTCCTCCGTCGCCGCGTAGACGGCGGTCGGGACGACGACGGCCCGCAGGTACGCGAACAACGGCCGCAGCGCGTGCTCCAGCGCCAGCGAGTGGCGGGCGGTCCCGCCGGTGGCCGCGACCAGCACGGGCTTGCCCGCCAGCGCGGTGTTGTCGAGCACGTCGAAGAACGACTTGAACAGCCCGCTGTAGGAGCCGCTGAAGATCGGCGTGACCACGATGAGCCCGTCGGCCTCCGTGACCGCCTCGATCACCTCGCGCAGCCTGCCGTTCGGGAAACCGGTCACGAAGACGTTCGCGATGTCCACGGCCAGCTCACGCAGCTCGATCACCCGAGGCTTCCCGGCCTCGGACAGCCGCCGCCCCACCGCCTCGGCGAGGCGGTCGGCGAGCAGGCGGGTCGAGGACGGCTGAGTCAGTCCCGCCGTGATGACGACGAGCTTCATGGGTTCTCCTTCCAGCCAGGTCAGGCGTCCACCGGCTCGGTGGCGGCTGAGGCGGTCTTCGCGGCGAGCAGGGAGGCGTGCGTGGGCGCGTCCGGCACCTCGGCCGGCCGCCCCTTGGCGAACTCGGCGCGCAGCACCGGCACGACCTCCTCACCCAGGAGGTCGATCTGCTCCAGCACCGTCTTCAGCGGCAGCCCCGCGTGGTCCATGAGGAACAGCTGGCGCTGGTAGTCGCCGAAGTAGTCCCTGAACTGCAGGGTCCGGTCGATGACCTGCTGCGGGCTGCCGACCGTGAGCGGGGTCTCGGCCATGAACTCCTCCAGTGACGGCCCGTGGCCGTACACGGGGGCGACGTCGAAGTACGGACGGAACTCGCGGACGGCGTCCTGGGAGTTCTTCCGCATGAACACCTGGCCGCCCAGGCCCACGATGGCCTGCTCGGGGGTGCCGTGGCCGTAGTGCGCGTACCGCTGACGGTAGAGGCCGATCAGCCGCTGGAAGTGCTCCTTCGGCCAGAAGATGTTGTTGGCGAAGAAGCCGTCACCGTAGTAGGCGGCCTGCTCGGCGATCTCGGGGCTGCGGATCGAGCCGTGCCAGACGAACGGCGGCACCCCGTCGAGCGGGCGCGGCGTGCTCGTGAAGCCCTGCAGCGGCGTGCGGAAGCGGCCCTCCCAGTCCACCACGTCCTCGCGCCACAGCCGGTGCAGCAGCGCGTAGTTCTCGATGGCGAGCGGGATGCCCTGCCTGATGTCCTGGCCGAACCACGGATAGACGGGCCCGGTGTTGCCCCGGCCCATCATGAGGTCCACCCGTCCGTCCGCCAGGTGCTGCAACATGGCGAAGTCCTCGGCGATCTTCACCGGGTCGTTGGTGGTGATCAGCGTGGTGGCGGTGGAGAGGATGAGGCGCTCGGTCCTGGCCGCGATGTAGCCGAGCATCGTCGTGGGCGACGACGGCACGAAGGGCGGGTTGTGGTGCTCACCGGTCGCGAACACGTCGAGCCCGGCCTCCTCGGCCTTGAGCGCGATCGTCACCATCGCCTTGATCCGCTCGTGCTCGGTCGGCGTCCTGCCGGTCGTGGGATCCGTGGTCACGTCGCCCACGCTGAAGATTCCGAACTGCACTTTAGTCACCATCCATGACTGTTGAATCTTTGACGGCTACGGTAGCGCTGAGCCCTTTCCGGATATTCCATCATCCGGTATGAGGGGTTCGCGCGCGATCAGCCCTGCCGTTGCGCGGCGCT
Source organism: Nonomuraea sp. SYSU D8015 (assembly GCF_008065375.1). GTDB lineage: Bacteria > Actinomycetota > Actinomycetes > Streptosporangiales > Streptosporangiaceae > Nonomuraea. Next base: position 1,176,657 of record NZ_VJYI01000001.1, on the reverse strand, counting down.
GTAGACCCGGAGCGCGGCCTGCGGGCCGGCGGGTCACAGGGAGTTGATGTCGGAAGGACCCAGGATCCGCTTCGGGGCGCCGCGCTCGGCGACCGTGATCATGGCCTGCCCGATCCGCTCCGTCGTGGTCACCGCTCCCGGGAACAGCATCCGCAGGAGCGGATAGAGGGGCCGCGCCACGACGTACGCCACCCGGTAGATCCGGGTACGGGACCTGACGCCGTGCATGGGCTGGATGTAGCCGGGCCGGAACATGTACGCCTCCAGCGGCAGCGCCAGCAGCGCGTTCTCGGTCTCCCCCTTCACCCTGGCCCACATCGCCCGCCCGTGCGCGTCGGTCCCGACGCCCGACACGTACGTGAACGTCGAGCCCGGGTTGAGCCTGGCCAGAGTGTTCGCCACGGACATCGTCACGTCATAGGTGACGTGACGGTAGTCCTTCTCGCTCATCCCGGCCGACGAGACGCCCAGGCAGAAGAAGCACGCGTCGAACCCGCTCAGCCGATCCTCGATCGGCGCCAGGTCGAGCAGGTCGCCGTGGACGATCTCGCGCAGCTTCCCGTGAGAGATCCCCGTCGGGGCGCGCCCGACCGTCAGCACGGCCGACACCCGGGGGTCCAGCAGGCACTCGCGGAGCACGCCCCGCCCGACCATGCCGGTCGCCCCGAAAATGATCACTTTCATGGCGGGCTCGCCCCGATCGTCTCGACGATGCCGTCAGGGAGAGGATAGGCCCGCTCTCCGGGCGGCAGCCCGCCCCAACGGTGACCGCCCTGGCGCCCGCCGCGCCCGCCGTCCTCCTCGGAGGCCGGCTCGCAGCACGGCGCGGCGAGCGCCAGGGCGGTGGCTCCGCCCGACGCCGGATCCCGCTCCGATGAACCTGGAGCAGGCCCGGGTCAGCGCTTGACGGCGACCACGTTGTACGGGGTGTCCGGCGTCGGCGTGGTCGTGAAGCGGGCGTTGGGCAGGTAGAGGCGGCTGCCGTAGGCGGCGACCGTCGTCGGGACGTCGAAGCGCGGATCGGTCAGGCGCTTGGCGATCTTCCCGGAGGCGCCGTCGCCGGCCAGGGAGATGACGGCGACCGTGTTGGCCCGGTTGAGCACGGCGTACAGGGTGCGCCCGGACAGCAGCAGGCCGTCGCCGTTGGTGAGCAGCTCGCCGCCCAGGTCGACCTCGGTGGTGACGCCGCTGGACGGGTCGACCTCGAACAGTTTGCCGGTGTTCGACTGGACGATCAGCAGCGACTTGCGGTCGGGGCTGGGTGCGATGCCGTTGGCGTTGTTGCCGGTCGTGTACTGGATGGCGCCGCTGAGCGGGATCTTGACGGCCTCGTCGGGCAGGGATCCGCCGCGGCCGAGGTCGAGCTTGTACAGGACGGGGTTGCGGGAGTCGGTGAAGTAGGCGGCCCGCCCGGTGAGGATGACGTCGTTGACGAACGCCGGGTCGGTGGTCAGCTTGTACGACTTGACGACCTCGCCGGTACGCAGGTCGATCACCCGGGCGTCGCCGCCCGTGCCACCGGCCACGAACAGCCGGCCGCGCCCGTCGGTCTTGAGCCCGAGCGACGGTGACCCCGGGCCCTTGCTGATGACCGATCCCTTCCCGGTACGCAGGTCGGCCCGGTAGATGTCGCCGGTCGCGCGGGAGCCGAAGTAGGCGTACGGCCCGGGCCCGATCGCGATGCCCTCCGGCTGGAAGCCGTTGGGCAGCGCGAAGACATCGGGCTTCGACGTGGCCTGCGCGGGCACGGTGACGGACACCAGGCCGAGCGCGGACACGATTAAGGCACTGAGTGCGGTCTTCAGGATCGCGGGTCTCATGCGGCCCACGATGCCGGTGCGCGCCGCCCCCGGCAAAGTGCTACTGCACGCTTCACAGGGAGTTTGCAGAAACGATCTGCGACGATGCCGGGCCACATCGGCGTCAGGAGATTGCTCCCGGCTCCACGACCACGCCACGCCGAGGGATCCCGCAAGGTAGGTTGGGCACCAACCACACAAACGGGGTTCGGTCATGTCAAATGGTGCCCGTCATGCTTTGGGAGTGGTCGCAGGGCTGCTCCTCCCGCCCATGGTCGCCGCCGGCCTGTGGTTCGGCGTCGGCGACCTCACCGACAAAGCCCAGGCGGCGTTCCAGATCTCCTGGCCCGCATGGGGCGCACTCGTCGCCGCCGCAGTCGTCTTCGCCTTCCTGGCCGGCTCGCGCCTGTCCCCCGCGGCCTCTCTCCTCGGCGGTCTGTCGTTCACCGGCGTCGGCGCCATCCCGCTGGCGGAGACGATCGGCGGTGTGCGGCTGATGCCGGACGGCATCCTGCCCGCCTCCCTCCAGAACGGCTACCTCACCCTGGGATTGTCGGGACTCCAGCTGGCCCTCGGCGTGGCGCTGCTGGTCGTCTCGACGTTCCCGTCGCGCTGGCGGTCCAGCGCCGAGCCGGCGGTCCACTCCCCCGCGTACGCCCCCGCGCCGTCGCCGTACTACCAGTCGGACGCCGGTCCCGAGGACGCCACACGGCCGATGTTCCGCGATTGAGCACCGCGTGGCCTGGCAGAATGCCGCCATGCGCGACTTGAAGATCGTCGACTTCCTGACCGAGCTGGCCGACCGGGTGCCCGCGCCCGGCGGCGGCGCGACGGCGGCCCTGCACGCGGCGCAGGCCGCCGCGCTGCTCGGCATGGTCGCCCGCTACACGACCGGCGAGAAGTACGCCGACCACGCCGAGACCGTGGTCGCCGTGATCGCCGAGACCGACACGCTGAGGGCCCGGTCGCTGCGGCTGGCCGAGGAGGACGCGGCGGCGTTCACAGCGGTCACCGACGCCTACCGACTGCCCAAGGGCGAGGAGCGCGGCGCCGCGATCGCCAGGGCGCTGGCCGGCGCGGCCGAGCCGCCCGCCCGCGTCATCGAGGCCGCCGCCCGCGTGATCGAGCTGTGCGAGCTGCTGCTGCCGATCGCCAACCGCAACGTCGTCACCGACGTGGCCGCCGCGGCCGAGGCCGCCCGCGCCGCCCTGACCACCGCCAGGGTGAACGTCGAGGTCAACCTGGGCGGCATCAAGGACGAGCGGGTACGCGAGGAGCTGAACATCCGCACCTCCGGCGTGGACGCGGCCGTCGCCAGGGCAGACTGGGTGACCGCCGAGGTACGCGAGGAGATCAACCGGTGAAGACCCTGACCGGGAAAGACCTGGCCGCCGCCATCCGCGCCCAGACCCAGGCCGAGGCCGCCTCGGGCCCGCAGCCACGCCTGGCCGTGGTGGTGGCCACCGACGACGAGGCGAGCCTGTGGTACGTCCGGTCGATCGCCAAGGCGGCGGCCGGTGTCGGCATCGCCTGCGACGTGGTCGACCTGGGGCCGCGGGCCCGCCCCGAGGAGATCGCCGAGACCCTCGTCCGGCTCGGCGGCGACCCCGGCGTGCACGGCGTCATGCTCCAGACCCCGCTCCCCGAGGGCGCCTCGGCGCAGGAGCTGGCCGCGGCCATCGATCCGCGCAAAGACGTCGACGGCGCCAACCCGCTCTCGCTCGGCCGGCTGGCCGCCGGGTTGCCGGCGTTCCCGCCTGCCACGGCCGCGGCCGTCATGGCCCTGCTCGACCACTACGAGGTGGAGCTCCAAGGCCGGCGGGCCGTGGTGGTCGGCCGCTCGACCGTGGTCGGCAAGCCCCTCGCCCACCTGCTGCTCGACCGGCACGCCACGGTCACCGTCTGCCACTCGCGCACCCGCGACCTGGCCTCGGTCACCTCCACCGCCGAGGTGCTGGTCGCGGCCGCCGGCCGGGCGGGACTGATCGGGGCCGATCATGTCGCGCCGGGCGCGGTCGTGATCGACGTGGGCACCAACCCGACCGACGACGGCGGGCTGACCGGCGACGTCGACTTCGACGCGGTCGCGGGCGTGGCCGGGGCGCTGACCCCAGTGCCCGGGGGCGTCGGCCCGGTCACGACCGCGCTGCTGCTGCGCCACACCGCCAGAGCGGCCAACCTGCCGTGACGCGACCGTCGTGACGCGGTGGGTCTGCCCGGAGTGCGACCGGGAGTTCGCCCGTGAGCGGCAGTGGCACGTGTGCGTGCCGGGCTGCACGGTGGACGAGACGTTCGCCGCCCACCCGCCGGTCTACCGGGAGATCTACGACCGGCTGACCGCGCACCTCGGGCCGATCCACGAGGACGCGGTGCGGGTCGGGGTGTTCCTCAAGAGCGAGCGGAAGTTCGCCGAGATCCGCCCGAAGGCCCGCAGTCTTTCCCTGGCCCTGGCGCCGCCCCGGCGTGTCGGGCACCCGCTGATCTCCAGGGCGCTGCCCGCGCCGGGCGGGCGCGTGTGGCATTTCTTCAAGCTCACCCGCGTCGAAGACGTGGACGAGCAGATCATCGAGTGGATGGCGGAGGCCTGTGATGGGTGACGTGCTGATCGTGCAGAACAGCCGGAGCGGCGGCCCGAGCCGCGTGGGCGGCTGGCTGGCCGAGGCCGGGCACGAGCTGGACGTCGTGCTCGCCCACGAGGGCGCTCCCCTGCCCGACCGGCTCGGCCACGACGCGATGATCATGCTGGGCGGCGGCTACCTGCCGAGCGACGATGCGCGGGCGCCGTGGCTGGCGGACGCCCGGCGGCTGGTGGGCCAGGCGCTGGCGGAGGGCGTGCCGCTGTTCGGCATCTGCCTCGGCGGACAGATGATCGCCGAGGTCGCGGGCGGTGAGGTCACGGGCGACGCGGGCGCGCCGGAGAACGGCAGCGTCCCGCTCACGATCAGGCCGGAGGCCGCCGGCGACCCGCTCTTCCACGGCCTGCCGCCGGTGGTGCCCGCCGTGGAGCACCACAAGGACGCGATCACCGGGCTGCCCGCGGGCGCCGTCTGGCTGGCGGAGACCGCGGCGTGCCCGTACCAGGCGTTCCGGGTGGGCGAGCGGGCATGGGGCGTGCAGTTCCATCCCGAGGTGCTGCCCGCGCGCGTCCGCGAGTGGCGCGCCGACGGGTTCGACCCCGAGGCGGTCCATGCCAGGGCGGTGGCCGACGAGCCGGTGTCCACGCCGATCTGGCGCGAGGTCACGATGCGCTTCGCCGCGGTCGTCGCCGAGCACGCCTCGCTCAGGAGCCACGCGGCCGTCGCCGGGCGCGCCTCGGGCGGGAGCGACGCGGTCAGTGGGCGTACGAGTCCCAGCCCAGCTTGACCGCCACCGCCAGCCCGCACGCCGCCGCCAGATACCGCAGGCTGTGGCCCGGCATGCGGCGCGCGATCTTCGGACCGACCCACCCGCCGAGCAGGAACCCGGCCGCGAGCGGCAGCGCGGCGCCCCAGTCGACCGGCCCGAAGATCGCGAACCCGAGTGCCGCCACGGCGTTCGCCAGCCCGGTCATGACGTTCTTCATCGCGTTCAGCTTGGCCGCGGAGTGGTCGAGCAGGGCCGCCAGCACGGCGAAGACGAGGATGCCGCCGGCCGCGCCGAAATACCCCACGTAGATCGTCACGGCGAACAACGCCACCCGGCCCAGCACACCGTGCTCGCCGCGCACCCGCCCGGACGGCGGCCGGACCAGCAGCAGCGACGCCATCGCGATCAGCCAGGGCGCGATCAGCTCGAACGTCCTGGCCGGGGTCACCAGCAGCAGGAACGCGCCCGTCGCGCCGCCGAGCGCGGCCACCGGGCCGAGGGTGAGCACCCGGCCGCCCTCGCCGGTCAGCTCGGGCCGCGATCCGGCGGCCGCGCCGATGCCGGTGAAGACGAGGGCGACGGTGTTGGTGACGTTCGCGGTCAGCGGGGGCAGGCCGAAGGCGAGCAGGGCCGGATAGGAGACGATCGAGGCGAGGCTCACGACCGTGCTCACCACACCGGCCACGGCGCCGACTCCGAGCAGGCCCAGCGCTTCTCCGACGATCACCCCGACATGCTATGGGGTTGTCCGTTTTGTCCCCGAGGTCGGGTGTCAGGAACGGCCGGATTCCGCCGGCCGCCCGCCCGCGGGGCCCCGCCGCCCGCGTGCCGCCCAGGCGACGGCCAGGACGGCCGCCCCCGCCCCGGCCGCGGCCCAGCGGCGCTGGCGGGTGACGCGGCGCTCGACCTCCGCGTACGGGATCGTCGTGAACGACACGAGCTCGTACCGGGAGACGTAGCCGGGCAGCACGCGCTCCAGGGCGTGCTCGACCCGCTTGCCCGCCAGGAACATCCTGGAGCCGACCTTGTCGCGCATCTCCACGAAGTTGTCCAGGGCCAGCCTGGCGATCACGTCGGTGTCCGCCTTGCGCCGCTCGAACAGCTCCAGCGCCCGCGGGAAGTCGTCCCCCGCCTCGTCCAGGCAGCGGTCCAGCTCCACGCAGTCCTCGAACCCGCAGTTCGCGCCCTGCCCGTAGAAGGGCACGATGGCGTGCGCGGCGTCGCCGACCAGCCCGACCGTCATGGCGTCCGTGGTGACGTGCCAGGGCGAGCAGTGCATCGTGACCAGGTGCCCGACCGGGTTGCCCTGGTACGCCTCCACCAGACCGGGCATCAGCTTGACCGCGTCCGGGTAGTGATCGGCGAAGTACGCCCTGATCTTCCACGGGCTGTCCAGCGCGGCGATGCTCTCGTGCGGCCAGAACAGCGTGCAGGTGAACGAGCGGTCCGGGTTCGGCAGCGCGATCATCATCGACCGGCCGCGCGGCCAGATGTGCAGCGCGCCGGGATCCATCGCGAACTCTCCGTCGCGCGCCGGGATCGTCAGCTCCTTGTAGCCGTAGTCCAGGTAGTCCTGGCTGAAGCTCACGCCCGGCAGCTGCTGCAGCCGCGCCCGGACCGCGCTGTACGCCCCGTCCGCGCCGATCACCACGCGCACCCCGTCCACCGTGCGCGTCCCGAACTCGAGCCTCCCGCGGCGCTCGTCCAGCTCCGTGAGCCGGTGGCCGAAGCGCACCTCCACGTTCGGCAGCGCGGAGGCCGCGTCGAGGAGGTGCCTGTTGAGGTCGGCGCGGCCGATGGAGTTGATCGCGTGGGTCCGGTCGGCGCTGTAGGGCTGGAAGGTGAGGGCGCCGTCGGGGGCGTGCATCATCCTGCCCGCCATGGGGAGCGCCGCGGCCAGCACCTTGCCGTCGAGCCCGAGGTGGCGCAGGGCGTCGATGCCGCGTTCGGAGATGGCCAGGTTGATGGAGCGGCCGCGGTCGGGGCCCCGGACGCGGGGGTCGTGGCGGCGCTCGTAGAGCGTGACGTGGTGGTCGCGGCGGGCCAGGAAGCAGGCGAGCAGGCAGCCGACGAGTCCGCCGCCGACGATCGAGACCTCCATTCTCCCTTGTTACGGCGGCGCGGCGGCCGTGTCCAGGTGCCCCGCTACGCCAGGGCGGCGGCGATGGCCTCGGCCGTGGCCTGCCAGATGGGGGTGCCCGGGGTGATGACGTCGAAGTGGTCGCCCGGCATTTCCAGATATTTCACGTCATCCCCGGCCTCCTGCGCTGCCCGCGCGTAGCGGCGGCCGAAGTCCACCAGGTCCAGGTCGTCGTCCGTGCCCTGGACGACGAGCTGGCGAACCCCAAGGGGGAGCCTCAGGAGAGGCGACGCGGCGGCGTACAGGCGGACGGCCGCGTCATCCGCCTGCGGCGAGCGGCCGCCGGTGGCTCGCGCGCCACCGCCCACCCGCTCGCCGAGCGCCGCGCCACCGGACAGCCGCTCACGGAATCCGGCGCCCCCGGGCACCCGCTCGCCGAGCGCCGCGCCGCGGGGTACCCGCTCGCCGAGTGCGGCGGCGACCGCGCCGGAGCTGAGCCACCGCCGGTCGGCCTCGACGAGGTCGAGCACGCCGGCCAGCGAGACCGCCAGCGCCGCCCGCGCCCCGTCGGCCACCGCCCGGAGCGCGAGCTGGGCGCCCGCGGAGTGCCCGGCCACCGCCACGTTGCCGAAGTCGCCGAGCGCGGCCAGCCCCGCGGCCACATCAGCGCGGGTCGCCTCCCATCCGTGCAGGTCGGGGCGCCGGTATTCGAGGTTCCACACCGCGAGCCCGCGCGCCACGAGGTCCTCGCGGAGCGCCTCCATGAGGTCGGCCGCCCAGATCGACCGCCAGTAACCGCCGTGGATCAGCGCCACGACCGGCGCGGACTCCGCCGGCGTGACCAGCTCGCCCCACTGGTCCGGATGCGGTCCGTACGGGATGCGCCGCCGGTCGGGCCGCCGCATCCGGTGCACCGCGTGCCGGATCCCCCACGTGATCCCGCTCAGCCCGCGCCCGTGCAGATGCGTCGCCCCTTCCCCCGCCTCGACCCCGTCGACCCGCTCCACGTCCACCCACACCACGGCCCCGGCGGCCCGCCCGATCAATTCCCGCACCGCGCCCGAACGCCCGGGGATCACCACCGCCCCGTCGCGGAGCAGGGAGGCGACGTGGGCGGCGTCCCGCGCGTGCACGACCGTCCCGCTCACCCCCAGCGCAGCGAACTCCCGCCCGGCGATCTCCTCGATCAGCCCGGCGTCGGCGACGACTTCGGGACCTACCACGACCAGCACCTCGTCCATGACATCCGACGCTACCGAACACCTCCCCGCCGACCCCGGCATCTTTCGCCTGACCCGCCCCTTCGCGTCACCTCGCCACGAGTGCTCTTCCGCACGGACCTCCCCGTCGACCCTCGCGTCTTCGGGCGATCGATCCTGCTCCGCTCCTTTCGCGCTGCTTCGTCACCTCTCCGCACTTTCGGCGGAGGCCTTCTCCGGGGAGATCATCGAAGGCGCCGAACACGAGGCAGGGGTCGCCTTTGGTGGCCCGGCTGCGGTCGGGCCGGCGCTGCTTGCGGCGGACGGTCGCCGCGGCACGATGAGCGGCGGCGCGCGGCGCTCACCGTGCCGACGGTCACGGGCCGGCCGACCTGAGACGAGGCGGCACACGTGGAGAACGGGGCCGGTTGATGGCATACCTTGGGCCGGGTGCAGGTTCAGCGGCTTCATCCGTGGCCCTCCGGCGTCGCCGAGGCGGAGGCCATCCAAGACCGGCTCCGCGGACGCGTGGAGCTGACCGGGCCCACCACGTTCGCGCTGGTGGCGGGCCTGGACGTGCACTACCACGGCGACGACGAACTGACGGCCGCGGTGGTCGTCCTGGACGCGGACACGCTCGACGTGGTGGAGCAGGTTGCGGCGCCGGGGAAGGCGGCGTTCCCGTACGTGCCGGGGCTGTTCGCCTTCCGCGAGCTGCCCGCACTGGTGGCGGCGCTGGAGCGCCTCGCCGTGACGCCCGACCTGCTGGTGTGCGACGGCTACGGGCTCGCGCACCCGCGCGGGTTCGGGCTCGCGTGCCATCTCGGCGTGCTGACGGACCTGCCGGCGCTGGGTGTGGGCAAGACGCCGTTCGTCGGCGCCCACGAGCCGCCCGGACCGGAACGGGGGGCGTGGACGCCGATCGTGCACGAGGGCGCCGTCGTCGGCCGGGCGCTACGCACGCAGCCCGAGGTCAAGCCCGTGTACGTCTCCCAGGGCCACCGCATCGCCCTGGACACCGCCACGGACCAGGTCCTCCGCCTCGCCCCCCGCTACCGCCTCCCCGAGCCCGTCCGCCGGGCCGACCACCTGGCCAGGCACCCGATCTGACCCAGGCGAGCCGAACGGGATGGCCTGGCTCGCGCCAGGAGGGCCGCCGGCCGCGCCATGGCCGCCGGCGGGCTCAGCGGCGCCACGACCACACGAGCAGCCACACGCTGAGCCCGAAGAGCCCCATCCCGAGCGGCACGTGCGCGGCCACCGCCCCGGAGCCGCCAAGCATCGATTGGACGAACCCGAGCAGGAGCACCGCCAGGCCGGCCAGGGCGGGCCAGCCCGCCCCGCGCCCGGGCCGCCACATCAGCACGGCCGTCCCGACCAGCGCCAGCCCCAGCACGTGCACGGCCGTCGCGCCCATGCCGTGCGGGCCCGCCCCTCCCCCGCTCATCAGCAGCCCGGCGGTCACGGCCTGAGCGAGCACCGCCAGCGCGTTGAGCGCGGCGACGACCTTGAACGCGGTCACGTACCCGCTTGATTCGGCGACCTGGGTTACCACTGATCTCTCCTTCGGCCTCGTGACGAGACCTCCAGGATCTTGCCGCCGCGCGCTGCGGTCATCCGCCCCCCGTCGTCATCGCCGCTACACCGCAGGGCGTACGGCGGACCGCGGGAAGCCGCCGCCATCCCGCCGATCGGTCAGCGGGGCTCGGCGGGAAGGTGCGTGCCGGAGGCGGCCAGCGGCGGCAGAATGGCCTGGGCGTCGGCGCCGCCGAACCACAGGCCGATCACGAACGCCGCCGTCGCCTCCAGCTGCCGTGCCCGGCCCAGCCCGCCGCCGTCCACCGGCGTGCAACCGAGGTCGGCGACCAGTGCGCGCACGGCCTCCAGCGCCGCGGGGTCGTCGCCGCACAGCGGCACGGCGAGCGGCCGCCCGTCGAACACGGGCGGCGTCATCCGCCACACGTCCACGTGGCACAGGTTGAACGCCTTGACGACGTGCCCGCCGGTGAGCTCGGCGATCCGCTGGGCGAGCGGGCGCGCGGCGTCGTACCCGGCGGGGTCGGCGGCGTTGGTGACGTCGATCACGGGCTTGCCGCGCAGCGCCGTGCCACAGGCCCGCAGCACGTCGCCGAGCCCGGCCTCCCGCACGCCGACCATCACGACGTCCCCGAACCCGGCCGCCTCCGCCCAGCTCCCCGCCAGGACCGGCGCACCCGCTGCCGCGGCCATCTTCCCGGCCTCGGCGGAGCTCCTGCCGAGGTCCCTCCCGCTGATCATCACCTCGTGCCCGGCCCTGGCCCACTGCGTGCCCAGCGCGTCCGCCATCCCTCCGGCGCCCAGGATCCCGATGCGCATGTACGTCCTCCTCCTTGTAAGGGGCTTTACTGATGAGAGGACTGTAGAAATCCCGACGCACACCATTCGGTGCCTAACGGAGGCCCTCGTTGTTCCTCGCCGACTGCCAGGCCAGGCTCGCCTTCGATCTGATCGGCAACACCTGGAACGCCGTCGTCATCTGGTCCCTGCGCCACGGCCCCCGGCGTCCCGGCCGGCTGCAGGAGGAGATCGGCGGCATCAGCGCCAAGGTCCTCACCGAGACGCTGCGGCGCCTGGAGTTCAACGGCCTGGTGACGCGCCACGCCTACGCCGAGGCGCCGCCCCGCGTCGAGTACGAGCTCACCGACCTGGGACGCACGCTGCTCGGCCCCATCGGGGCCTTCGGCGAATGGGCCTTCGCCCACGCCGACGAGGTCATGGCGGCCCAGGACCGCTGGGACCCCACGGGCTGAAGAACATTACAGAACACTCATGTTACTGATTCATTACTCTGGGTAGCAGATCAACGACTGTTCGTAGCGTTACCCAGGAGGTTCCATGCTTCTCAGCCCCCGCCGGATCGCCACTGCCGCGATCATCGCCGGTGGCATGACCCTGTTCGCCGCACCCGCCTCCCACGCCATCGTGGACCCCATCGGCCTGGGCACGTGCCTGGCCGGCTCCGCGACCGACCTCACGACGATCATCGACCCGACCGCTCCCGGCATCCCGGCCGAACTGCCCGCCGTCGCCTGCCTCCACCCCTGACCCGCCCGGCCGGAGCGCCGGCCTGAGCCGGCCCTTCCCCATCCGGCCACGGGCGCGGGCGGCGCGACCGAGCGCGTCGCGCCGCCTGGCCCCGGCCCGTTCCCATCCCCCTTCCGCCGACAGGCGCACAGAGCAGCAAGGAGATTCGTTGAAGGCCCGAGTCCTGACCGCCGTCGCCACCCTGGCGCTGGCGTCCGCCACCCTGCCACCCCTCGTCCTCGACCAACTCGGCTCGAACGGCCCTCCACTCGTCGACGTCCAGACCTTCGTCCAGCACATCAACGTCCTCACCTCGTAGTGGGGCCCGCGCAACTGGCCGTGGCCCGCATGCCGGCCGGGCCACGGTCGCCGCTCACCCGCGTCGGCTACGTCATGTTCCTCAGCCGGTGGTTCCAGGTGCCGCTCTACCTGGGCCTGATCGTCGCCCAGATCGTCTACACCTGGCGGTTCATGGTCGAGCTCGCCCACCTGGTGCACCTCGGCTTCGCCGGCTCGCCCCCGGAGACCACCATCATGCTGATCGTCCTCGGCCTCGTGGACGTGGTGATGATCTCCAACCTCCTCATCATGGTGATCGTCGGCGGCTACGAGACGTTCGTCTCGCGGCTGCGCATCGAGGGACATCCCGACCAGCCGCAGTGGCTCTCGCACGTCAACGCCAACGTGCTCAAGGTCAAACTGGCCATGGCGATCATCGGCATCTCCTCCATCCACCTCCTCCAGATCTTCATCAACGCGGCCAGACCGGCCATCACCGACAGGGAGCTCCTATGGAAAACACTGATCCACCTGACCTTCGTCGTCTCGGCGCTGGCGCTGGCGCTGATCGATCGGATCATGGCGGGAGGCCGGCCGCTCCAGGGCAGCAACCAGGGCGAACATCCGGCGGATCGGCCGCAGGAGCCGCGGGTTGCCGCCTAGCCCGGCACGTCCCGTACGGAGGATGGACGTGGTGAACCGGCTGAAAGGCGCCGCGGCGGCCGTCCTCGCCGGCGTGCTCTTCCCCGGCGCCGCCGCCCACGCCGACGATGAGGCCCGCGGCTCCGGCCCGGCCCCCCTCATCGGCGACGTGACCGTGTTCAACGACGAGATCGTCGAGCCCGTGTCGCTGCCGGTGACCACTTGCGGCGGCGTGCTGCAGGTGTTCAGCGAGGCGCCCGCCGGCTGCCCGGGCGCCTCGCGCGTGTCGGACGACGACGCTTGAGCTCGCGCGTGCCCGCCCGCGGGGGTGGGCGGGCACGGCGGGCCGACGACCCTGCTTCCGTCGGCCGGGTGCCGTCGAGATCGGTGGCCACATGCACGGGAGAGTCGTGAAATGTAAGGTACGCGCGTGTCCTCCACCCCTCGCCCGGACGACCGCGTCGCGTCGGCGTTCCGGTTCGCCGCCGAGCTGGTCGCCTGGGTCGCGACCCCCTGGGCGCTCGCCCCGCACTCCGTGCCGCTGGCCGTGCTGTCGGTCGTGGTGCTGATCGGGCTGCCGACGGTGTTCTCCACGCCGGGCGACAAGCGCAACGTGATCGTCGCCGTGCCGGGGCACGTGACGATCGCGCTCGTCCTCCTCCAGCTGGTGGCCGCGGTGGCGGCGGCGTGGGTGGCCTGGCACGCGTTCGCGGCCGCGCTGGTGTCGGTGCTGGCCGTGGTCACGGTGGTGCTGGAACTGCCGCGCTGGCGGTGGCTCGTCTCGCGGTGACGGACCTCACATCCGCATCTCGGACGGGAGCCGGGCGGCGGCGTTCATGAGCTCCATGCCCAGCAGGCGCCCGGAGTCCCCGTAGTCGAGGACGACGTCCTCCGCCACGACCTGCCGCACGGCCTCGCCCGGGATCACTTCGCGCTTCATCGCGATGTAGGCGATGTCGAGCTCTTTGTCCCAGGTGACGTACACCGTCTGCGCCCGCGGCCCCAGCGGTGTGTCGTCCCAGCTCAGCAGCCCTTCCTTGGCTTCGTGGGAGCCCGCCACCGCGGCCCGTACCATCGCCAGCGCCAGCTCGATCGCACCCAGCGAGTCGAGCCCCGTGACCTTCCTCTCGTGTTCCCACCCGTCGAGTCCGTCGATCCGGTAGGGGCACGACCACTCCCCGGTCGGCTCCTCGTACGGCATGCCGACCGTGACGACCACGTCACGCGGCGGATCGCTGCGCAGCGCCAGTACCCGATGGGCGATCTCGTACATGTCTGCTGCTCTACCCCGGAGGCCACTCCGGGAAGACTGGCGAACGGGAACGGCAGGTCTCCTGTTCAGCCGACCGGCTGGTCCCCTATCGTCGGGACTGTGATGAACGAGTCGTTCGGGAGGCGCCTGCGAGCCAGGCTCGACGCATGCGGACCGCTGTGTGTGGGGATCGATCCGAGCCCCGCGCTGCTCCACGCCTGGGGGCTGGACGATTCGCCCTCCGGCCTCGAGCGCTTCAGCCGCACGGTCGTCGAGACGGTGGCCGACGTCGCGGCCGTGGTCAAGCCGCAGTCGGCGTTCTTCGAGCGGTGGGGCAGCCGCGGCGTCGCCGTGCTGGAACGCGCCATCGCTGACCTGCGCGAGGCGGGCACGCTGGTGCTGCTCGACGTCAAGCGCGGCGACATCGGCAGCACGATGGCCGCCTATGCCGAGGCCTACTTCGACCCGGGCAGCCCGCTGGCCGTGGACGCCGTGACGCTGAGCCCGTACCTCGGCTTCGGGTCGCTGGAGGGCGCGATCGCCTCGGCGGTGGCCAACGACGCGGGCGTGTTCGTGCTGGCCCGCACCTCCAACCCGGAGGCGGCCGGGCTGCAGCAGCTCGTGGCCGACCAGGTGCTGGCCGGGGCGGCCGCGGCGAACGCCGGCCACACGCCGTTCGGGCCGGTCGGGGTGGTCATGGGCGCCACGCTCCCGAAGGCGGAGCACTCGCTGACCGACCTCAACGGGCCGATCCTCGCCCCGGGGCTGGGCGCGCAGGGCGCCACTCCCGCCGACGTGGCGCGGCTCTTCTCGTCGGTACGCCACGCCGTCCTGCCCTCGGTCTCCCGGGCCGTGCTCGCCGACCCCAAGCGGCTGCGCAGCCGCACGCTCCACTACCGGGACGAGTGCGTCGCCCACCTGATGCCCGAGACGGCCGCCCGCAGGTGAGCGGCCGGCCCGGACCCCGCGCGCGGGCGGGGAGGTGACGCCGGTGCGTTTCGAGACAGGCATCGCCATCGACGCGTCCGAGGACGAGGTGTGGCGGACCATGACGGACGTGACGCGCTGGCCGGACTTCATGCCGACCATGACGAGCGTGCGGCGGCTGGACGACGGGCCGTTCGGCGCGGGCAGCAAGGTGCGGATCAAGCAGCCCGGGATCCCCGCGCTCAACTGGGTGGTGACCGAGCTGCACCCGGGCTCCGCGTTCACCTGGGAGACCACCACGGCCGGCGTGACGATCGCGGCCGGCCACACGCTCGTGCCGCGGGACGGCGGCGGCGTCTCGGTCGTGCTCTCCATCACGCAGACCGGCCTGCTGGCGCCGGTGTTCGTGCTGCTGACCGGCGCCCGCACCCGCCGCTACGTACGGATCGAGGCCGAGAGCCTCAAGCGCCGCTGCGAGCGGGCGCGGCCTTGACGGCGGACGGCCTCAGGAGCCGGTGGGAGCGGGCGTGACCAGCGTGCGGTTGACGGCGGCGAGCACGGCGTGGACGGAGGCCGTCAGGACGGAGGTGTCCTGGGCCGCGCCCCAGCAGGTCGTGCCGCCGACGCGGGCCTCGACGTAGGCGATGGCCCGGCTGCCCTGACCGGGCCCGAGGGCGTGCTCGGCGTAGTGCAGGATGTCGACGTCGATCCCGTCGGCGGCCAAGGCGGCGGTCAGCGCGGACAGCGGGCCGTTTCCGGTGCCGCGCAGGCGGCGGCCGGACGTCAGGGTGCCGGAGAACTCGTGCGTGCCCGGCCCGGTCTGCGCCGTCGTCCACTCGGCCAGCGCGCTGGTCTCGCCCGGCGCCAGGTAGGTGGCGTGGAAGAGCTCCCACAGCTCCTCTGCCGTGATCTCCCCGCCGCTGCCGTCCACGGCCCGCTGCACGACCGCCGAGAAGTCGATCTGCAGGCGGCGGGGCAGCTCCAGGCCGTAGCGGGTGCGCAGCAGGTACGCGATGCCGCCCTTGCCCGACTGGCTGTTGACCCGGATGACCGCCTGGTAGTCGCGGCCCACGTCGGCGGGGTCGATCGGCAGGTACGGCACGTCCCAGGGCGCCTCCTCCGGCGGGAGGCCCAGATCGGCGGCCCGCTTGGCGTGGTGGGCCAGGCCCTTGCCGATGGCGTCCTGGTGGGTACCGGAGAAGGCGGTGTAGACGAGGTCGCCCGCGTACGGATGGCGGTCGGGGACGGGCAGGCGGTTGCAGTGCTCGACCGTGCGCCGGATCTCGTCGATGTCGGAGAAGTCGATCATCGGGTCGACGCCCTGGGAGTGCAGGTTGAGCGCGAGCGTCACCAGATCGACGTTGCCGGTGCGCTCGCCGTTGCCGAACAGGCAGCCCTCCACCCGCTGCGCCCCGGCCAGCACGGCGAGCTCGGCGCAGGCCACGCCGGTGCCGCGGTCGTTGTGCGGGTGAACGGAGAGGATCACCGAGTCCCTGCGGTCGAGGTGGCGGTGCATGTACTCGATCTGGTCGGCGTACACGTTGGGGGTGGAGATCTCGACCGTCGCCGGCAGATTGTGGATCACCGGCCGGTCCGGCGAGGCGTCCCACAGCGCCGTCAGGTCGTTGCACACCTGGAGCACGTAGTCCGGCTCGGTGAGGTTGAACACCTCGGGCGAGAACTCGAACCGGACGTCCTCCATTCCGTCGGCGAGCCGGGCCACGTGCCCGGCCGCGTCCATGATGAGCTCGCGCAGCTCTCCTCTGTCGTGGCCGAGCACCACCTCGCGCCAGGTGGGCGCGGTGGGGGTGTAGAGGTGCACGACCGCGCGGGACATGCCCTCGATCGAGGCGAAGGTGCGCTCGATCAGGTCGTCCCTGGCCGCCGTGAAGACCACCACGGTCACGTCGTCAGGCACCGCGCCCGGTGTGGCCAGGTGCCGGACGAAGTCGAAGTCCAGCTGACTGGACGACGGATAGCCGACCTCGATCTCCTTGAACCCCATGCGGACCAGCAGCTCGAACATCGTCCGCTTGCGTGCCGGGTCCATCGGCTCGGCGAGGGCCTGGTTGCCGTCGCGAAGGTCGACCGGCACCCAGAGTGGGGCGCGCGTGATGGTCGCGGCCGGCCAGGAACGGCCGGTGACCGGCACCTCGACCCGCTCGTGGGCGGGGCGGTAGCGGTGGCAGGGCATGGCACTGGGACGTTGCCGGTTCCACTCGTACATGGCGCTACACTAACTACAACACAGGTCCTCAGACAACCTGAGAGGTTTCGGATGCCCCTCGGCGCCCTCCGTCCCAGCCCGCTCGTCGAACAGGCCACCGAGCACCTGCGCGAGCAGATCACGAACGGTGAGTGGCCGGTCGGCACCCGGCTGCCCGGCGAGAACGCCCTGGCCAAGACCTTGGGGGTGGGGCGCTCGACGGTGCGGGAGGCGCTGCGGGCGCTGGCCGGGGCGGGGCTGGTGCAGGCGCGTCAGGGGGCCGGGGTGTTCGTGATCGCCACGGAGCCGGCTGAGGACTGGCCCGCCCGGCTGCGCCGGGCCGCGATCACGGACGTGTACGAGGTCCGGATGATGGTCGAGACGCAGGCCGCCCGGCTGGCGGCGGAGCGGCGCACCGAGGAGGACCTGGCGGCGATGGAGGCCGCGCTGGAGGCCCGCTCCGGAGCGGCCGCGGGGGACGACGCCGCCTTCGTCGACGCCGACATCGCCCTGCACGCCGCCGTCGTGGCGGCGGCGGGAAACCCGGTGCTGACAGACCTGTTCGCCGAGTTCGCACCGGTGCTGCGGGAGCGGCTGATCGACCTGGTGGAGCTGCTGGGGCTGAGGGAACGGGACCGCAATCCCGGGCACGACTCGCATGCCGCGCTGGTCGCGGCGGTGCGGCGGGGGGACGGGGAGTCCGCCGAGCGCATCCTGCGGGAGGAGTTGGAGCAGACCCTCGCCCACCTGCACACCGACCGGCCCGGGCGACCGTAGGGGGTTCAGCCGGTGGGGCCGGCGTCAGGGCGGGTGACGTCCTCGTCCTCCCTGTCCGTGTCCTCCTTTTCCTCGGGCGTTTCCTGTTGCTCCAGCGGCTCGGCGGGAACGGGGCGGCGGGTCTTCCGCGTCTCGGCGCCCGACCGCTCCGCGACGATGTCGCTCTCCCCGTTCACTCTCCCGACCGCCTCGGGCAGTTCGTCGGGTTTCTCGCTCATCTTCACCCCCTGCCCCGCCGACACCCGCCGAACCGGCTTGCCGGCGTCCGTTGGATGACCGCCCCGGGCCTTCCCCCCACGGCCCGTGTCATCCTCGCCGCCCCCGACGACCGGGTCCTGCCGGCTCCGCTGGACGGACGGAGAAAACTGACCGAGGAATTCTTCGCGGGGATGTAGAGACCCCGGATGCGGCTCCGACCCAGTCACGAGAACGACGACAGACGACATGAGGAGCACATCATGGGCAAGCTCATCTACTGGGTCCACACCTCCGTCGACGGCCACATCGACGGCCCGAACGGGGAGTTCGACTGGACGGAGATGGGGCCGGAGCTGTCGGCGTACGGGGACGAGGTCCACGCCCGCGTCGGCACCTTCCTGTACGGGCGCCTCGTGTGGGAGATGATGTCCGGCTACTGGCCGACGGCCGACCAGACCTCGGATCACCCGCACGACCTCACGTTCGCCTCCATCTGGCGCAGCACCCCGAAGGTGGTCTTCTCCACGACGTTGAAGGAGGCGGGATGGAACACCCGGATCGTCTCCGGGAACCTCGGCGAGGAGGTCGCGGAGCTGAAGCGGCAGTCGGACCAGGACCTGCTGCTGAACGGCGGCTCGCAGCTGGCCTCCGCCATCGGCGAACTGGGGCTGATCGACGAGTACCACATCATGGTGCACCCGGTGGTCCTCGGCGGCGGCCGGCCGCTGTTCCCGCCGCAGAAGGAGCGGCTCGACCTGCGGCTGACGGATTCGCGGACGTTCGACGCGCGGACGGTGCTGCTGCGCTACGAGCGATCGGTCAGCTGAGGAAGTTCTCGATCTCGTGGCGGGTGGGCATGGACGTGCTGGCGCCCTCCCGCTGCACCGACAGCGCCGCCGCCGCGGAGGCGAAGCGGAGGGCGTCGGCGATCGGCAGGCGTTCGGTCCTGGCCACGGCCAGCGCTCCCACGAACGTGTCCCCCGCCGCCGTCGTGTCGACCGCCTTCACCTCCACCGCGGGCACTCCCAGCCGCTCTCCCGACCGCGACCCGTACAGCGCGCCCTCCGAGCCAAGCGTGATCACGGCCTCCTCGACCCGTTCGAGCAGCGCGTCCAGGGCGGCGTCCGCGCCGGTGACGCCGGTGATGGCGGCGGCCTCGTGCTCGTTCGGGACGATCATCGTGACCGCGTCGAGCAGCTCGTCCGGCAGCGGCCGAGCGGGCGCCGGGGTGAGGATCACGGGCACGCCGGCGACCTGGCCCGCCTGCGCCGCCGCCACGACGGCCTCCATGGGAAGCTCAAGCTGCAGCAACAACGCCTGCGATGCCGCGATCGCGGCGAGGTCGTCGCCCGAGGGGCCGGTGACGGTGCCGTTCGCGCCGGGCACGACGATGATCGAGTTGCCGCCGTCGTCCTCCACCACGATGTGGGCGATGCCGGTGGGCCCCGGCACCTGGCGCAGGCCGCGTACGTCCACTCCCGCCTCCACCAGCGTGGCGCGCAGCTCCGCGCCGAATCCGTCGTCGCCCACCGCCCCCAGGAACGCCACCTCCGCGCCGGCCCGGGCGGCGGCGATGGCCTGGTTCGCCCCCTTTCCGCCGGGCACGGTGCGGAATCGGTGACCGGTCACGGTCTCACCCCGTTTGGGGGCTTCGGAGACGTACGCGACGAGGTCCATGTTGGCACTGCCGAAAACCGAGATCATGACAGCATCATCTCCTGAGTACGCCGCGCCAGCCCTGCGAGGCTCACCCCGTCGAACCCGGTCAGGCTGCTGGTCAGGCTGTCCCGCATGCGCCACCGGTCCGGCACGCCGCCGTTGAGCGCGCCCGCGATGGAGCCCGCCGTGGCGCCGGCCGAGTCGGTGTCCCAGCCGCCGGCGACCGCTCCGGCGATCGTGGCGGTGAAGTCGCCCCGGCCGTGGACGAGAGTGGCGGCGACGAGGGCGGCGTTGTTGATGGTGTGGACCCAGTGGAGTGCGCCGTGGCGCTCGTGCAGGCGGTCGACGACACGCTCGAAGTCCTTCTCGCGGGCGGCGTCCTCGACGGCCAGGCGTACGGCCTCGTACAGGCGTGAGCCGCGCGGCACCACGGACAGGCCCGCCTCCACGACCTCCTCCGGAGAGGTGGCGACCAGCGAGGCGGCGCACATCGCGGCGGCGGACATCGCGCCGTAGACGCCGTTCGCGGTGTGGGTGAGGCGGGCGTCGCGCCAGGCGTACTCGGCGGCCGTTGCCGGGTCGCCCGGGTTGACCCAGCCGTACACGTCCGCTCTGATCATGGCGCCGATCCACTCGCGGAACGGGTTGCGGCGCCGTGCCGTGTGCGGGGGCTCGACGCCGTCCAGGAGGTTGCGGTACGCGACGCGCTCGGCGGTGAACGTGCGGCCGGCCGGGAGCTCGTCCAGCCACAGCTTGGCCACGTCGTCGGTGGTGAAGGCGCGGCCGTGGCGCTCCAGGACGGTCAGGGCCAGCAGCGGGTAATTGAGGTCGTCGTCCTCGGGGATGCCGTCGATGTTCTCGGCCAGGGAGTTGACGGCGCTGCGGCGGTTCCAGGGCCAGCGGCGGGCGATGTCGTCCGGCAGGCCCTTCGCGGTGAACCAGCCGCGGATCGGCCAGTTGCCGGTGGCCTCGGCGATCCGCCTGATGCCTTCGCGCGGGATCTTCTCGACGGGCTTGCCCAGCACGCACCCGGCGGCCCGCCCGAGCCACGCCCCCAGCACCCGCGCCGGGTCCACGGCGACACCACGCCCGCAGCCGTCCGCTCCGGCCTGGCCGCCGCTCCCTCCAGCCTGGCGGCCGCTCTCTTCGGCCTGCGTGCCCCGCGAGCCGTGCGTCTGATGCGCGCCATGGACGCCGCTCCCGCCATGGCCGGAGCGGACGTCGTAAGCGGGGGCGTCGGAGCCGAGGGTGCCCTGGCCGGCGGCGTTCCGTGCGGAGGCGGCATGCCGGGCGGGCCAGTCCGGGCAGGCGGCGATGATGCCGGGCAGGTCCGATGGCTCGGCCGGCGGTGACGGGACGGCCGCCAGTTGGTCGAGCAGTTCCTCGGCCAGGCCGCGCAGCCGCGCCGCGCCCGGCTCCGAGGCGCCGGCCCGGGGCGGGGCGTCGTGGCCGCCCGCCGCGCGCCACCGGTCCGCGATCTGCCGTACGAGCCCGGGGTCCCGGCCGTCCTCGGCGGCCTGGCGGAGCTCGTGACCGATCAGGTCCTCCGGCTGGACCCAGGTGAGGCGGATCATCGGCGGTCGAGGTCGGCGAAGGCGGCCTCGTGGGCGCGGCGCCGTACCAGGTCGTCGGCGTGCACCCGGCGCGCCACCTCGGCGATCGCGAGGCCGGGCGCCACCAGGTCCAGACGGCTGGCCACCCCCACCTGCTCCACCCACTCGGAGGGCACGGCGCCCAGCCCCCCGAGCGCTCCGGCGATGGCCCCGCCCATGGAGGCGATCGAGTCGGCGTCGCGCCCGTAGTTGACGCCGCCCAGGACGGTGTCGCGGTAGTCGCCCTTGGCGATCACCAGGAATCCGAGCGCCAGCGGCAGCTCCTCGATGCTGTGCAGCCGGCTCGGCCGCCGCGCCCCCAGCCCCTGGTCGCGGTAGGTGTCGGCCACGGTGTCGTACGGCCGTACGGCGGCCCGCAGCGCGGCGAAGGAGCCGTCCCAGTGCCCGAGCCCGGCGGCGGCCTCGCAGACGGCCTCGATGGCGGCCCTGGTGCCGTCCTTGGCCAGGCGCAGGCAGGCGGCGACCACGGAGTCGACGGTGGCGCCGGGGCGCATGGCCTCGGCGACGGCGGCGGCCATGACGCCGGCGGCCTCGCGGCCGTAGCTGGACTGGTGGGCCCCGGCCAGGTCGACGGCCTCGGCGTAGGCGGCGTCGGGGTCGGCGGCGTTCACGATGCCGACGGGGGCGATGTACATGGCGGCCCCGCAGTTCACGATATTTCCGACACCGGCCTCGCGCGGGTCCACGTGCCCGTAGTGCAGCCTGGCCACGATCCACTTCTCGGCCAGGAAGACCCGCTGCAGCGGCAGAGCCTCGGCCTCCAGCTCGGGGATCCAGCGCCGCTCGCCCATCAGCTCGGGCACGAGGTGGTCGGCCATGGCGTAGGCGTCGAGGTGGCCGCCGACCTTCTCGTACACGCGGATCAGCGCGTGCGTCATCAGCGTGTCGTCGGTGATGTGCCCGTCGCCCTTGTGGTACGGCGCGATGGGGCGGGCATTGCGCCAGTCCTCGTTGAACGGCGGGACGATGCCCTCGACCCTGCCGTCGTACCGCTCCATGATCTGCTCGGGGGTCCAGCCCTCGGTGGCGCCGCCCAGCGCGTCACCGACCGCCGCACCCGCCACGCAGCCGGTCGCCCTGTCCTCAAGCGGCGTCATGCGATTCCCTCCGTGAGTTCGATCAAATTCTTGCCCGCCAGGTGCGGCAGGCAACAACCGGCCAGCGTACGGGCCGACGCCTTCCACCCCTCTGGGATCGCCTCGTACCCGCCGCACGCCCCCGCCAGCGCGCCGGTCAGCGCGGGCGCCGAGTCGGCCAGCGCGGCCAGGCACGCCGCCGCCGGCACGGCCTTCCCGAGCTCGCCGCCGGCGGCCTCGGCCAGTGCCAGCGCCACGGGCACCGTCTGGGCGGCGCCCACGCCGTAGCTGTAGACGTGGTCGAGCAGCGCCGCGTCGAGCGCGGGCACGGCGGCGAACGCGTCGCCCGCCTGCCGTGCGATCTCCAGCGCCACGCGGGCGTTGTGCCCGATGGCGGTGTCCTGCGGCAGTACGGCCAGCGCCGCCTCCACGGCCCGGCCGACGTCGGCGGTCGTCACGGCCTCGGCCACGGCGGCGGCCATGGCCTGGGCGCCCAGGACGCCGTCGGCGGCGTTCGTCACCTGGGCGTCGGGCGTGGGGTCCCTCCCGAGTGCCCCGAACGCGACGGCCCTGATCGCGGCGGCGTCGTCGAAGTGGTGCGGGTTGTCGTGCCCGGACGCGGGCGGCTCGACGCCCTTGGCCAGGTTGTCCAGCGCGGTGGCCACCGAGATCCGCGCCCGCACGTCCGCTGCGGCGAGCTCGCGGAACGCCTCCGCCCGCGGGCGGTCGATGGTGAGCACCGTCCAGGCGAGCCACTCGGCGTCGTCGGACGGGCCGACGGCCAGCGGGGCGGTGGGCTGGTTGAGTGCGAACGGCACCGGCAGCGTGGTGACCCGGTGCTCTTCGGCGAACGCGTCGAGCTCTCTGTGCAGGCGTCTGCTCCAGGGGGCGTGCAGCGCCGCCCGGTGCCTGGACGCGGGCCAGCCCACGGCGTCACCGACGGCGAGCCCGGCGAAGGCCCCCCTGATCCTGTCCCCCGACATGGTTCCTACAGTCCTTTCGCCAGCTCGTCGGCGACGTCCAGCACGTGTCTTCCGGCCACGACGGGCAGGCACTTGCCCGTCACGGGCCCGATCCTGGCGGCCCACCGCGCCGGCACGCCGCCCTCACCCTGCCCCGCTCCCGCGATGGCCCCGGCGATGGCGCCGATCGTGTCGGCGTCCCTGCCCAGGCCCACCCCGAACGTCACCGCGGCCTCGACGTCGCCTTCACCCACGAGGAACGCCGCCAGGGCCAGTGCCACGGCCTCGGGCGCGATGTCGGTCCACGGATAGTGCTTGACGACGACGGCTCGGTGCAACGCCTCGACGAGCTCCACCTCGGCCGGTGCACGCGTCGCGCCGGACTCCGCCGGCCCGCCTCCCGTCGCACCGCCGCCGGGAGGACGGGCGCCGGAGGTGGCGGCGGCATGGGGGCGCATCTCGCTGAGCACCTCGCGCACCCGCGTGATGTTCCGGGCCGTCCACGAACCCGCCGGGATGACCGACAGCGCGGCGCGCACGACGACCTCCGCCGACGCCCCGCCCATGGCCGCGGCCACCGCCCCGGCGACCGCACGCCCGCCCAGGATTCCCTCACCGGACCCGCTGACCAGACCGTCCTGTTCCACCAGCCGGGCCGCCTCCGCCGGATCTCCCGGGCAGAACACCCCGTAGGGGGCGGCGCGCATGGCGAGGCCGTCGGACCAGCCGTGGGAGTGCGCCAGACCGGTCAGCGGCGGTTCCAGCCCACGTCGAAGCGCTTCGACGGTGCCCAGTTCGGAGAATCCGGCCCCCCGCATCGGCCCGGTCACCCGCGGGATGATCTCCGTCCGGTACGCCTCCGCCACCAGCTCGGCGGACAGGCCGTGCCCGTGCCGCACCAGCAGCGACGCGGCGAAAATGGCGTACTCGGTGTCGTCCGTGCCCCCGCCCTCGATCTCGGTGAGCCGCCCCCACCGCCGCCGGATCTCGTCCGGCGACAGGTTCTCGGCCGGGGCCCCGAGGGCGTCGCCGGCCGCCAGGCCGAGCAGACACCCCCGGGCTTTATCCCGATAAGTCACCGCTGGTACCGCTCCAACACCTTGTTGCCCTCGTCGACGAGCCGCTTGGCCGCCTCCTCGATGGTGATCTTATTGGCGTAGAACTCCTGGAGGACCGGCGTGGCGACCTTGCTCTTCCACTCGTCGAACCCGTTCACCTTGAGGAACGGCGCCACGACGAGGTTCTTGGCGGAGGCGGTGGCCACGTCCCAGCCGTTCTCCTCGGTGGTCATCGCCGGGTCGGCGGCGGCCGACTGGGAGGTGGGCAGCAGCCAGTCGCCCTTGGCGAGCTTGGCCTGGTTGGGGCCGTTCAGGAAGAAGGCGATGAACTTCATGGCCTCGTCCGGGTGCTTGCTGTCCTGCGCGATCGACAGCGTCTGGGAGACCGCCCCCTGCTGGGCGGTGGTGCCCTTGGGCCCGGGCAGCGTCACCCACTCGAACCCGTCGGGCGCCTGCTCGGCGACCTGCTGGCGCAGGAACACCCCCGCGGGCAGCAGGGCGAACTTGCCCTTGAAGAAGGCCGGCAGCGGGTCGGCGGTGCCCATGCCGAGCGCGTCCGTGTCGGCCGACTTGTCCTTGTAGAGCTGGTCGTGGATGCGCTGGAGCACCTCGCGCTCCTCCGGCCCGACCTTGACCGTGGTCTTGCCGTCGGCGCCGGTCTGGAAGAAGGTGCCGCCGAAGTTCAGCGCCAGGTTGAGGGTCTTGTTGACGGGCGACTTCATCGGCCACGCCACGCCGAACGAGTCACCCTCGGTCATCTTCTTGGCGGCCTCGGAGAACTCGTCCCACGTCCAGGGGTTGTCGGGGGTCGGGATGCGCACCTTGGAGGCGTCGAGGAGCTTCTTGTTGGCGATGATGACCTGCGACTCCTGCAGGAACGGCACGCCGTAGACGCCCTGCCCGCCCTTGCCGTCGCCGAAGGTGACGGTGTCCCAGGCGGCCTGCGGGATGTCGCTCTTCAGCTCGGCGGGCACTTTGTCCTTCAGATCCAGCAGGTAGCCGTCGGTGGCGAATCCGGACAGAGCGGGCGAGTCGTTGTGGATGACGTCGGGCGCGGTGCCGCCGGCGAACTGGGTGACGAGCTGGTCGTTGACGTTGTCCCAACTGCCCTGGACGTACGTGACCTGGATGTTGGGGTTGGCCTTGTTCCATTCGTCCACGAGCTGCTTGTTCGCGGCGACGGACTCCTTCTGCCACGCCAGGCTGAGGAAATTGATCTTTACCGGCTCGCCGGGGGCGGAGGACGAGGATCCGCCGCCGCCTCCGCTGCCGCACGCGGCGGTGAGCGCGACGATCGCCGCGGCCGCCAGAGCGGACGTGATTCGCATGTGAGCCTCCTAGCCCTTGACGGCGCCGGCCATCAGGCCGGACTTCAGGCGCCGCTGGATGATTGCGAAGAAGATCAGGCTCGGGATCGTCGCCATGAGCGACGCCGCGGCCAGCGGGCCGAGCCTGGCCACCCCCTCGGGGCCGGTGAATCTCACCAGCGTGAGCGGGAGCGTCATGACGTCGGGGTTCTGCAGGATGACGAGCGCGAACATGAACTCGTTCCAGGACGAGATGAACGCGAACAGCAGCGTGGCCACCACGCCGGGCGCGAGCAGCGGCGCCACGACCTTGACGATCGAGCGCAGCCGCGTCGCGCCGTCCACGGCCGCGGCCTCCTCCAGCTCGGGCGGCACCGCGCGCACGTACCCCTGCAGCATCCACAGCGCGAACGGCAGCGTGAACGTGACGTGCACGACCACCAGTCCGGGCAGCGTGTTCACCAGCTCCAGATCCCGCAGGATCATGAAGAGCGGGATGATGATCAGGATGAACGGGAACACCTGGCTGACCAGCACCCACCCGATGGCGATCCGGTTGACCAGGCCGCGGTGGCGGGCTATGGCGTACGCGGCGGGCAACGAGATCAGCACCGTGATCAGGCTGCTGGCCAGCGCCACGCCCAGGCTCCGGACGGCCGCGCCCACGAGGTCCTGTTCGCCGAAGGCGTCGGCGAAGTTGGCCAGCGTCGGCTCGCGCGGAATCCACGTCGGGTCGGCCAGCGCCATCTCCTGCGGCGTCTTCAGCGCCGTGGACAGCAGCCAGACCAGCGGGAAGGCCAGGAAGACGATGTACGCGACCAGCGCGACGTACTGCGACAGGCGTCTCATCGGGCCTCCCTCATCTGCCGCCACAGGTAGAGCCCGAGCACGGCCAGCACGACGATCGCCATGGCCAGGCCCAGCATCGAGGCGTAGCCGGCGAACCGGTAGCGGAACGCCTCCTCGTAGGCGAACAGCATCGGCAGCCGGGTCTGGCCGCCGGGTCCGCCCTGGGTGAGCACGTAGACGAGCCCGAACTGGTTGATGTTCCACACGAAGTCGAGCGACGTGATCGCCACGATCACGGGCCGCAGCTGCGGGAGCGTGATGTTCCAGAACCGGCGCCAGCGGCCCGCGCCGTCCACCTCGCCGGCCTCGTACAGCTCCTTCGGGATGCCCTGCAGGCCCGCCAGCAGCACCACCGTGGTCTGCGGCATGCCGGTCCAGACGCCCACCACGATGATCGCGGGCAGCGCGAGCGAGAAGTCGGCCAGCCAGTTGACGTCCGTGCCGAGCAGGCTGTTCAGGATGCCCGCGTCGGGATGGTAGACGAGCTTCCACATCAGCCCGATGACGACCGGCGGCATCGCCCACGGCACCACCGCCAGCACCCGGGCCACGCCCCTGAACCGCAGGTTCTCATTGAGAAGCAGCGCCAGGCCGAGCGCGGCCAGGAACTGCAGCACGGTCACCGAGACCGCCCAGATCAGGCCTATGCGGAAGGAGGACCAGAAGTCGGCGGCGCCCAGCAGCTCGACGAGGTTCTCCAGGCCGACGAAGGCCGTCTCGTGGTTGCGGACGTTGCGGGCGTCGGTGAAGGCCAGGCCGATGCCGTACAGCAGCGGGCCGACGCTGAACAGCAGGACCGGCACCAGCGCGGGCAGCATGAGCAGCCACATCTCGCGGGTCCTTCGCGAGATCCGCCTGGGCCGCGCGTGCGGGCGCCGAGGCGGCGCCGGCCTCGTCGCGGTCGCGGTCACGCCCCGCCCTCCTCTGCCCCCACCGTGGAGGCGCGCACCATGAGGTGGGGCGGCACGGTGACCACCCGAGGCTCGCGTTCGCCGCCCTGAAGCCGGTCGAGCAGCAGCTCGGCTGCGACCTTGCCACGCTCGGCCGACCCGAGCGACACGCTGGTCAGCGCCGGCCAGGAGGCCGCGGCCAGGTCGGTGTCGTCCATACCGGCCACCGCCACGTCGTCGGGCACCCGCCGCCCGGCCGCACGGAGCACGTCTAGCGCGCCGAGCGCGATCAGGTCGTTGGCGCACATCAGCGCGTCCACGTCGGGTCTCCTGGCGAGCAGCTCCGCCACCGCGCGGCCGCCCTCGGCGCGGTAGAAGTCGCCGATCTGCACGAGGTCCTCGTCGTAGGGCAGGCCGAGGTCGCCGAGCGCCTCACGGTAGGCGGCCCCGCGGGCGGCGCCGGGCACGGTGTCGAGCGGGCCGTTGATCATGCCGATCCGGCGGCGGCCGAGCGAGTGGAGGTGGTCGACGGCGAGCTTGACACCGGTACGCGAGTCGGCGCGCACGTTGTCGACCGGCGTCCCCTCGGGCACCGAGCCGATGATCACGACGGGGGCCCTGGCCGCGGCCAGCATCTCGAGGTGGGACTCGGTGACCCGCAGCGGCACCATGATCAGCCCGTCCACGTACCGCTCGCCGAGGCCGTGCAGCACGTCGATCTCGTCGGCCACGACGGCGTCGGTGGAGTGGAGCACGAGCCGGTAGCCGGCGGCCTTCAGCACGGGCTGGATCTGGCGCAGCATCGCCAGGTAGGCGGGGTTGCCCACGTCGGCCATCGCGAAGGCCACCTGGTGGGTGCGGCGCGACTTGAGCGACCTGGCCACGGCGTTGCGCACATAGCCGAGCTCGTCTGCGGCCGCCATCACCTTGCGCACCGTCTCCTGCCTGGTCGGCAGGCCGTTCAGGACCCGCGAGACGGAGGCGATCGAGACACCGGCGCGCGCGGCGATCGTGTTGATCGTGGGACCGTCGGCCAAGGCTGTCCTTCCATCGTGTAAACGTTTACGACCCTCGCACTGTAAACGTTTACGGTGTGGCCCAAATGAAACCTGGATGTAACGTACAGGTCAAGTCACGATCGCATAACACCAGGTCAGCGGGGTGAAAGGGCAAATAGCCGCCCTCGCGCGCGCGAGGGCGGCGATCAGTACGTCAGTCGCGCACCGGCTCGGGCACCGGAGCGGCGGGGGCCGCGAGCCGGACCATGGAGCGGATGGCCGGGGTGCCGGCGAGCGTGACGACGGCGGCGAGAACGGCAGGGATGATCAGAGCGATCGGCAGCGAGGTCGCCTCCGCCACGTACCCCAGCACCGCCGGCCCCAGCAGCAGCCCGCTGTAACCGAAGGCCGTCACCATGGCCAGCGCCCGCCCGACGCGCCCGCCGGCCGCCCCGACGGCGCTGAAGAGCACCGGCACCACGGTGGCCAGCCCCACGCCGGCCAGCGCCCACCCGGTCCAGGCACACACCACCCGGAGCCCTTCCGGGGTCATGGGCGCGACGAGGACGAGCACGTAGCCCACCGTGGCGAACACTCCGGCGAGCCGGATGGTGCGCTCGGATCCGAGCCGGGCCCGGATCGGGTCGCCCAGCAGCCGCACGGTGGTCATGGCCGCGGAGAAGATCGTGTAGGCCAGGGGCGCCAGGGCGGGGTCGGTGTCCAGCACCCAGCGCGCGTGCAGCGCGGCCCAGTCGATGGCCGCCCCCTCGCTCAGGTGCCCGGCGAAGGCGGCGAGCCCGAGCAGCGCGATCAGCCCCCACTTCAGCGACGAGCCGCCGCTCTGCCCGGCGCCCGGCTCCGCGGACTCGTGCTCCGGCGGGTCCGGCAGCAGCAGCCGCGCCGCCGGGACGTACAGGAACGGCACCACCACAGCCGCCGCGATCAGCAGCGCCTGGGCGTCCACGCCCGCACCCAGGATCAGCGAGGTCAGCCCGCCCCCGGCGGCCCCGCCCAGGCTCCACGTCCCGTGGAAGGCGGAGATGATCGGCCGCCCGTAGCGCCGCTCGACCTCGACGGAATGGGCGTTCATGGCGACCTCGGTCACCCCCAGCCCGAGCCCGAACACCACCGCGAGTGCCACCAGCGTCCAGTACGAGGGCGCGAGCGCCGGCCCGAGCAGCACCAGACCGGAGAAGGGCCCGGCGAACCAGCACACCCGCCGGCTCCCCCATCGGTCCACCATCGGCCCGGCCGCCAGCATCGACGCCAGCGCCCCGCCCGAGATCAGCAGCAGGACGGTGCCCAGCCGCTGGGGGCCGAGGTCGAGCCGGTCGTTGAGCGACGGCAGTCCGGCCGCCCACAGGCCCATCACGAAGCCGGCCAGGAAGAAGAACCCGAAAACTCCGGCACGAGCACGTCTGGCATCAATGAGGCTTTTGTTCACGGCCAGAGCATACAGTTTGTTCGCGGCCAGAGCATAGACTCGGGTTCGTGAATGGAGCCAGGACCAGCGGCGAACTCCGCGCGCACAACCGGGTGCGCCTGCTGCGCGCCGTACATGACTGCGGCGCCACCCGCACCAGGTCACAGCTGACCCGCGACCTGGGGCTGGCGAGAGGGACGGCGTCGGTGCTCGTCGCCGGGCTGGCCGAGGACGAGCTGCTGCACGAGGAGCCCGCGCCGGAGCACGGCCGGGGGCGGCCGACCCAGGTGCCGGGGCCGCACCCTTGCGGCCCTCTCGCCCTGGCCGTGGACGTGCGTGAGGACGCCTGGGAGCTGGCGGCGTGCGAGCTGGGCGGGCGGGCGACGGTGCTCGCGACCCGTCCCCACGACGGCACTCCGGAGGGCGCGCTCGGCCCTCTGGGGGAGGCGATCGCCGCCGAATGGCGACGGCTCGGGCACCGGGTGATCGGGGTGGGCGTGGCGCTGGCGGGCCCGGTCCGCCACGGCGGCCTCGTGGACATCGCCCACCTGGGCTGGCGCTCGGTCGACGTCCCCGCCCTCCTGGGCCTCCACGCCGCCCAGGTCCATCTCCACGGCCTCGACGGCGCCCCCACGCCCGAAGCGGGCACCGCCGGCCGCCGGGGTGTCACAGGGGAAGCGAGCGCCGAGGACGAGCGCCACCTCCCGGACGGGCGCCTCACAGGAGAGCACGGCATCCCGGACGAGCGCCCCACTGGCGAGCACAGCACCTCGGACGAGCGCCCCACGGCCCGGCACGGCGGCACCTCGGGCGGGCGTGGACTCCCGGGAAAGGGCCCCTCAGGCGAGGGCGCCCCCACGGGCGAGCGCGGGCGCGGCCGGGGCAGGCCGGCCGAGGGCGTGCCCGTTCCCGGCCGGGGCAGGCCGCGCGGGCAAGCGACCCCGACGGACGGGGACGTCGAGGACCCCTCGGGCGAGCGCCCTGTTCACGGTGAGCGCGGTGCCGGCGGGCGCGCCCCTTTGGGCGGACGCGACCTTGCCGGCGAAGGCGGGAGCGGCCTCACGGGCGGGAGCGGCCTCACGGGTGAGGAAGGCGGGGCGGGGAGCGGAGGTGGTGTGGGTGCTCCGGGGAGCCCGGAACAGGGCCGGTCCGGGGACGCCGGGGTGACGCTCGTCGTGGGGAACGACACCGCGTTCGCGGCGCTGGCGGAGGCCCGGCGGGGACGGTTGCAAGGGGTTCGGGTGGGCCTGCACCTGCACGTGGACTTCGACCTGGGCGGCGTGCTGGTCGTGGACGGCCGCCCGCTCGGCGGCGCCGGCGGCACGGGCGCCGAGTTCGGCCACATGCCGCTCACCGGCGGCGACCGCCCATGCCCGTGCGGCGCGATCGGCTGCTGGAGCATGGACGTCGGCGCGAACGCCCTCCTGCGCCACGTCGGCCTCGCCTACGGCGGCGGCAGGGG
The DNA here is from genome assembly GCF_008065375.1 of Nonomuraea sp. SYSU D8015. Classification (GTDB taxonomy): domain Bacteria; phylum Actinomycetota; class Actinomycetes; order Streptosporangiales; family Streptosporangiaceae; genus Nonomuraea. The sequence goes on along the minus strand of NZ_VJYI01000001.1, from coordinate 1,145,593 downwards.
CCGCGAGCAGGCCGAGCACGTGCTGGCCACGAGCCGCGAGGCGGTGGCCGACAACGCCCGCGCCCTGGGCCGCGGCATCGCCGCCCTCGTCAACGCCCACGACCCGGAGGCGGTCACCCTGTCCGGCCACGGCGTCGAGCTGTACGAGCGGGCCGGAGACGCCCTCATGGCGGCCTGCGAGCCGGGCCTGATGGCGATCCGCCGCGACCACCCTCCCCGCATCGAGGGCTCGGCCCTGGGCTGGCGCGGCTCGCTCCTGGGCGCCATGGAGTCGGTCTTCGACGCCTTCCTCACTCCGGAGGGCCTCGACCGGTGGCGCGCGAACCACCCTGACCAGGGCCGCGACACGCCCGACCAGCAAAGTGTGACGAATTCCACGCTGAGGGGGTAAAGCCCGCCATAACCCACATCCGCTCCCTCCTCAGTCAGCGATCTTGCCGGGGCGCGGAGCGGGCCTGTACCCATGGAGAGACCGATGCGCGAAAGAATCCTGACCGAGGGACGTGACGCGTGGATCTGGAACTCGCGCTCCGCATGACCGAGGCGGCCATGAGGCAGGCGGTCAGGGAGGGTGCGGCGATCTCCGTCGCGGTCGTGGACGAGGGCGGGAATCTGGTGTCTTTCCAGCGTATGGACGGTGCGGAGATCTCCGGGCCGGTGCTCGCGCAGGGCAAGGCGTACACCTCGGTGGCCCTGCGCGCGACCACCCTCGACCTGGCCCGGGAACTGTCCAGAGGAGGGGAGCTCGCGGGCCTGGCGGGAGGCGGATTCGTCGCCGTAGGAGGTGGCATCCCGCTGTGGGCGGACTACGGTGAGGGAGAACGCGTGGTCGGCGGCATAGGCGTCAGCGGAGGCACGGTCGCGCAGGACGTGGCGTGCGCCGAAGCGGCCGGGTTGGTGTGGCGGACACGTTGAGCGGGCGCTTTCCGCAACACGAACCGCTGGTATCCGCCATGATTAGCCACTGCACCACGGGTAACAGAATCCCGATCGTAAACTCCCCGAGGAGAGAACAGAGATGGCACTTCCCACTCTCACCCCCGAGCAGCGTCAGGCGGCTCTGGCGAAGGCCGCCGAGGCCCGCGCCGCCCGCACGGCCCTGCTGGCGAAGGTCAAGGCCGGCGAAATGACGTTCTCCCAGCTGCTGGAGCGGGACGACGACATCGCGAAGAAGATCAAGGTGTCGCAGGCGCTGCGCGCCGTGAAGGGCGTCGGTCCGGCCAAGGCCACCGCGCTGATGGAGGAGGCGGGCGTCGACGAGAAGCGCCGCCTCGGCGGCCTGGGCGCCCAGCAGCGCAAGAAGCTGGTCGAGGCGCTCGGCTGACAACCGAGCGGCCAGGTCCGCGCGCAGCGCCGCGCGGACCGGCCGGCGTTTTCCCTCAGGCAGGCAAGGAGGGGCCGGGAGAGCGGCGAGCCGCCCCGCTCTCGCCCGGCGGGCCGGCCGAGGGTCTGAAGGGGTTCAGGAACGCAGGTAGGCCAGCACGGCGAGCACCCGGCGATGCTGATCGCTGTCCTCCGCGTAGAGGCCGAGCTTGTTGAAGATGCTCCTGATGTGCTTCTCCACGGCTCCGTCGCTGATCACGAGCTGCCGCCCGATGGCCGGATTGGACTTGCCCTCGGCCATCAGCCCGAGCACCTCGCGCTCGCGCGGCGTCAGCTGCGCCAACGGATCGTCCTTGCGCCTGCGCACCATCAACTGGGACACCACCTGGGGATCGAACACGGTCCCGCCCGCGGCCACGCGCCGCAGGCCCTCCAGGAACTCGTCCACGTCGACGACCCGGTCCTTCAGCAGGTAGCCCACCGCGCCACGGGCGTCGGCGAGCAGGTCGTCGGCGTAGGAGACCTCGACGTACTGCGACAGGATGAGCACGGGCGCCCCCGGCACCACGCGCCGGGCCTCGACGGCCGCCTTGAGCCCCTCGTCGGTGAACGACGGCGGCATCCGCACGTCGACCACCGACACGTCCGGCTTGTGCTCGGCGATCGCGGCCACGAGGGCGTCGCCGTCCCCGACGGTGGCGACGACCTCGCAGCCGAACTCCTCGAGCAACCTGACGAGGCCCTCCCTGATGAGGACGGCGTCATCGGCCACGACTACCCGCACGGCACCTCCGCCACGATCAACGTCGGTCCGCCGTCCGGTGACTTGACCGTCAGCTCCCCGTCGACGGCGCGGAGCCGGTCGGCCAGCCCGGCGAGACCGTGTCCCTTGGCGACGTGCGCGCCGCCGACCCCATCATCCCCGATCGTGAGCATCAGTACGTCGCCGATGCGGGAGAGCTGGACCGTGCAGACGGTGGCGCGGCTGTGTTTCGCCACGTTGGTGAGGGTCTCGGCGCAGACGAAATAGATCGCGTTCTCGACCGCGGCCTGGTAGCGCTCGACGGTCTGCACGTCCAGGTCGACGGGGACCGTGCAGCGTCCGGCGAGGGCGGCCAGGGCGGGCGCGAGGCCGCGGTCGGACAGGATGGGCGGGGCGATGCCGCGCGAGAGCGCGCGCAGCTCGTCGAGCGTCTCGCGGGTGGCGGCGATCGCGGACTTGATCGTGGCCTGGGCCGCCTCCGGGTCTTTCGCCAGCTGCCGCTGTGCCCTGGACAACTCCATGGCGAGCGAGACCAGCCGCTGCTGGGGGCCGTCGTGGATGTCGCGCTCCAGCTTGCGCAGCGCGTTGGCCTCGGCCGACACGGCGGCGGCCCGGCCCTCGGCCAGGTCGTCGATGCGTTCCTGCAGCTCGGCCACGCCGGTCAGCAGCGCCCGGCCGAGCCCGGCGCGCAGCAGCGCGGCCCCGCGCACGATGAACGGCAGGAGCATCGCGAAGATCACGCCGATGGAGAAGTTGAAGATCGCGTCGACGACGTAGCCGCTGCCCAGGCCGAGCTGCTCGGGCAGCCCCTCGTAGTCGGGGATGCGGTAAAGGAAGATCCCGTACAGCGGCCAGGTCAGCCCGGCCAGGGGGATCGCCCAGAACGTGATGGTGAGCACGAACGACAGGATCGCGACGGGGAAGTTGATGACCCCGTGCAGCAGGTCCAGCCAGGACTGGCCGCTCATCAGCGGGTTGACGATCCGGCGGAAGCGTCCCGCGCCGGGCGGGGCGGGCTTGTAGCGCGGCCGTACGGGGGGCCGCTTGAGCACGTCGGACAGCCAGCCGCGCTCCGCGTCGGCGAAGCCGCGCGCGACCATCAGCGTGCCGGCCAGCAGCGGCACCCCGATCCAGACCACCGCCGTGCCCACGCCGGCCGCGAAGCCGGCGATCATGAGCACGAAGCCGATGACGGCCGTGGGGAAGCCGACCAGCGTGTAACGGGTGTCGAGAAGGACACGCCTCATCAGGGAGCGCATGACCTTCACGCTAGGGCCTCGGCCCGCGCGTGACGAGCGGGTGCGCAGGCGTGTGGGGGTAGGGACAGCCCTACCCCGGGCGGTGGTGCGATCTTGACCTCGAGACGGCGGCTCACGTCAATGTGCCGTGGCCGCCCCGGCGGGAGCCTTGAGCCATCGACTCTGAGTCTGATGGTCGCACTCGCACGGGGCTCCGCTGGTCACGCGAGCTACCGCTCTACGCCCCCAGGCTCGCCGCTCCGTCCGAATCGAGGCTCCCCCATGACCGTCCTCCTGGACCGCCCGGTCGCCCCGGTCGCGAACGCGTCCCCCAAGGCGAAGGCCTCCCCCAAGGCGCGGGACCCGTTCATCGACCTGCTGCGCGTGGCGGGGATGGCGCTCATCGTGTTCCAGCACTGGACGATCCCGGTGCTGTCCTACGACGGCGTCCGGCTGACCACGGGCAACGCGCTGGCCACCCCGGGCGTGTGGGTGGTGACGTGGCTCAGCCAGGTCATGCCGCTGGTGTTCTTCGCGGGCGGCGCGGCGAACGCCATCAGCTTCGGCCGGTCCGCCCAGGGCGCGCCGCGGTGGCTGGCGGCGCGGCTGCGGCGGCTGGCCTGGCCGCTGCTGCCGCTGGCGGCCGTGTGGATCCCGCTCCCCCACGTGCTGCTCACCTTCGGCGTGCCGGAGCAGCCACTGGAGGTGGGGGCGCGGCTGACCGGGCAACTGCTGTGGTTCCTCGCCGTCTATCTGATCGCGATCCTGGCGACCCCGTACGCGCTGCGTCTGCACGAACGGCACGGCTTCCTCGTCCCGGCGGCGCTGGCGACCGGCGCCGTGGTGACGGACGTGGCGCGGTTCTCGACCGGGTTCGAGGCGGTGGGCTTCCTGAACGTCGTGTTCGTGTGGCTGGCCGTGCATCAGCTGGGCTTCTTCTACGCCGAGGGCCGCTTGCGGCGGCCCTGGGCGCTGGCGGCGGGCGGGTTCGGGGCGGCGGCGCTGCTGGTGGCGTTCGGGCCGTACCCGGGCAGCATGATCGGCCTGCCCGGCGCGGAGATCTCCAACATGGCGCCGCCCACGCTCGCGATGCTCGCCGTGGGCGCCGGTCAGGTCGGGCTGGCCGTGCTGCTGCGGCCGTGGCTGATGCGGCTGCTGCGGCTGCGCACGGAGCAGCGGAGCCCCGTGCGAGCGCGACCGTTCGACACGGAGCGCGAGCCTGGGGCGGAGAGCGGTAGCTTGCGTGACCAGCGGAGCCCCGTGCGAGTGCGACCATTGGACGCAGGGCGGCTGCTGGAGTGGGCCGGGTCGCGGATCATGACGGTGTACCTGTGGCACATGCCGGCCCTGTTCGTGGTGACCGGGCTCGTGGTGGTGCTCCTGCGGATCGACACACCGGCCCCGGGCAGCGCGTTCTGGTGGGCCGGGTGGCCGCTCTGGTTCGGGCTGCTGTGCCTGGTCATGTGGCCGCTGATCAAGGTGTTCGCCAGGTTCGAGACACCGCCCGCGCTGCCGTACGGCGCCGCCGGCTGGGGCGGCATGCTGGCGGCGGCCACGCTGGTCGGCGGCGGGGTGCTGACGCTGACCGTAGGCGGTTTCGCGCCCGGCGGCGGGCCGTTCCTGGCGGTGCTGGCGCTGATGGGCGGGCTGCTGATGACCGCGCCGCGGGCGCGGGCGTGACGGTCCCGGGGCTCCAGGTTGACCCGGGATGCGCGGGAGCGGTTCGACCATCGGGCAAACTTCGGCAGGATAGGGAGCGTGAGCCTACTCGTTGACCGCCTGCCCGAAGAGATCGACGCCGATCCGGACGCCATCTTCGACGCCTTCGTCCAGTGGAACTCCGAACGGGGGCTCACCCTCTATCCCGCCCAGGAAGAGGCGCTCATCGAGGTCGTCTCCGGCAGCAACCTGATCCTGGCCACGCCGACGGGCTCGGGCAAGTCGCTGGTGGCCGCCGGGGCCCACTTCACCGCGCTGACGCGGGACGTGCGCACCTTCTACACCGCGCCGATCAAGGCGCTGGTGTCGGAGAAGTTCTTCGACCTGTGCGCCGTCTTCGGCACCGAGAACGTCGGCATGATGACCGGCGACGCCAGCGTCAACCCGGGTGCGCCGATCATCTGCTGCACGGCCGAGATCCTGGCCAACGTGGCGCTGCGCGACGGCGCGCGGGCCGACATCGGCCAGGTCGTGATGGACGAGTTCCACTTCTACGCCGAGCCCGACCGCGGGTGGGCCTGGCAGGTGCCGCTGCTGGAGCTGCCGCAGGTGCAGTTCATCCTCATGTCGGCCACGCTCGGCGACGTGTCGATGTTCGAGCGCGACCTGACCCGCCGCACCGGCCGGCCGACGTCCGTGGTCAAGCACGCCGAGCGGCCCGTGCCGCTGGTCTACTCCTACCGGATGACCCCGCTCCACGAGACGCTGGAGGAGATGCTCAAGACCGGCCAGGCCCCGGTCTACGTCGTGCACTTCACGCAGGCCGCGGCCATGGAGCGGGCCCAGGCGCTGATGTCGATCAATATGTCGACGAAGGCCGAGAAGGAGGCCATCGCCGCGATGATCGGCGGATTCCGCTTCACGACCCGGTTCGGGCGGGCGCTGTCGCGGCTGGTCCGCCACGGCATCGGCGTGCATCACGCCGGCATGCTGCCGAAATACCGGCGCCTGGTGGAGCGGCTGGCCCAGGCGGGCCTGCTCAAGGTCATCTGCGGCACCGACACGCTCGGCGTCGGCGTCAACGTGCCGATCAGGACGGTGCTGTTCACCGCGCTGTCGAAGTACGACGGCAACAAGGTGCGCCGGCTGCGCGCCCGCGAGTTCCACCAGATCGCCGGCCGGGCCGGCCGGGCGGGCTTCGACACGATCGGCTACGTCGCCTGCCAGGCGCCCGAGCACGACATCGAGAACGCCAGGGCCCTCGCGAAGATCGGCGACGACCCGAAGCGGCGGCGCGGCTACGCGCGCAAGAAGCCGCCGGAGGGCTTCGTCGGCTGGAGCGAGGAGACCTTCCAGAAGCTGCAGGAGGCCGAGCCGGAGCCGCTCACCTCGCGCTTCAAGGTCACCAACGCGATGCTGCTGGCCGTCATCAACCGGCCCGGCGACTGCTTCCAGGCGATGAAACACCTGCTGACCGACAACCACGAAGACCGCAAGTGGCAGCGGCGGCACATCAGCCAGGCCATCGCCATCTACCGGTCGCTGCTGGCCGGAGGCATCGTCGAGCAGCTCAAGGAGCCCGACGAGCAGGGCAGGCGGGCCCGGCTGACCATCGAGCTGCAGGAGGACTTCGCGCTCAACCAGGCGTTGTCGACGTTCGCCCTGGCCGCCTTCGACCTGCTCGACCAGGAGTCGCCGAGCTACGCCCTCGACATCGTGTCGATCGTGGAGGCCATCCTCGACGACCCGCGCCAGATCCTGTCGGCCCAGCTGAAGAAGGCGCGCGGCGAGGCGGTCGCGCAGATGAAGGCCGACGGCCTCGACTACGAGGAGCGGATGGACGCCCTCACCGAGGTGATGTACCCGATGCCGCTGGAGGACCTGCTGCTCGGGGCGTACGAGACCTACCGCCGCGGCCACCCGTGGGTGGGCGACTACACCGTCAGCCCGAAGTCCGTCGTGCGCGACATGTTCGAGCGCGCCATGACGTTCAGCGAGTACATCCAGTTCTACGAGCTGGCCCGCTCCGAGGGCACGGTGCTGCGTTACCTAGCCGACGCCTACCGGACGCTGTCGCGCACGGTGCCCGAGCACCTCAAGACCGACGACCTGGTCGACCTCATCGAGTGGCTGGGCGAGCTCGTCCGGCAGGTCGACTCCTCGCTGATCGACGAGTGGGAGAAGCTGGCCAACCCGGCCGAGGCGCTGGAGAAGCAGGAGCAGCTCGAGGCCAAGGTCCGCCCGGTCACGGCCAATCCGCGCGCCTTCCGCGTTCTGGTGCGCAACGCCATGTTCCGGCTGGTCGAGCTGTGCGCCCTGGAGAAGGAGGAGGAGCTGGAGGAGCTCGCTCCGGACGTGGACTGGGGTGCGGCGCTGGACGCGTACTACGCCGACCACGAGGAGATCTTCACCGACGCCGACGCGCGCGGGCCCGCGCTGCTGCGCATCGAGGAGGAGAGCGGATTCTGGAAGGTCCGCCAGACGATCAAGGATCCGGCCGGCGACGGCGACTGGGGCATCGACGCCCAGGTCGACCTGGCGGCGTCGGACGAGGAGGGCCGGGCCGTGCTGCACGTGCAGGGGCTCAACCGGCTGTGAAGACAAGCCGTGTGCCGGAACGGACTGGCAAGGGCGTCCCGGCACACGCCTGTCTGGGATTCAGTTTCTTCCGTCCAACGTCGGCGTCGTGTCATGGCAATGTCCCAAGATCGAGACATTTGGTGACTTCAGCAGTCGGCGATGGTGCACACCTTGGCGAGCATGCGTCTGGTGTCCTTGATCTGCTGTTTGAAGTCGGAGGCGGCGGCGGGCCTGCCCCACTCGCCGCCCACGGTGTAGACGATCAGGGCGTTCGCGCGGCGCGTCACGAGGGCCCGCTCGCCGCCGACGGCCGCCTTCCTGCCCTGATAGGCCTGGCCCGTGATCTTGAGCGCCTTGTCGCCGTAGTCCACGACGGCGGCGGAGTAGCGGTAGGCCTTGGTGCCGCAGGCGCGCACCGCGGCCTCCAGGTCACGCATGGCCTTGCCCGCGCCGGCCGGTGACGAGTAGAGGATGACCTGCTCCGACTTGGAGTAGTCGGGGACCGCCGTGTAGGTGAGCGTCCTGGCCGCCTTCCGCCCGCTCTGGCCGAGCCCGGCCTTCTGGCAGGGGTTGACGACGAGCCGGGCCGAGGTCTTGCTGCCGGCCGACCAGTTGGTCTCCGGGTCGTCGTCCTTCTTGGCGGCGTCCTTCTCGTACAGCAGGAAGTTGTTCGGGATGGCGATCGTGGCCGCCAGTAACAGTGCGATCATGGGACAAAATAGTAGGGGTGAGCGACGAAGAGATCAGGCGCGTCCTCGGGCTGCTCTACCAGGACGACACGTTGCGGGCCTTCGCCTCCCTGGTGCTCGGCGACGCCGGCGGGCTCTCCCCCAAGACGCTCCACAAGCTGGCCGCCGGCGGGCTGGCGGCGCGTGACGAGAGCGGCGAGTGGCGGGCCACGCCCGAGCGGTTCAGGGAGCTGATGCGGGCCCGCGCCGAGCCGGCCGAGGAGCTGAGCGCCGAGGAGCGGGTGCTGCGCACGTTCCTGGTGGACGGACGGCTGACGACCCTGGCGATGCGCCGCGACAAGCGGCTCGTGGTACTGCGTTACATCGCCAGGGTGTTCGAGCCCGGGGTGCGCTATCCCGAGAAGGACGTCAACGTGGCACTGCGGGCCTTCCACGACGACTACGCGGCCCTGCGGCGCTATCTGGTGGACGAGGACCTGCTGTCCAGGGAGGACAACGTCTACTGGCGCAGCGGCGGCCCCGTGGACCTTTAGAGCGTCCGCAGGTTGCTCGTCCAGGCGTCGATCTTGGCTTGCCAGCGCTCCGGGTCCTCAGGCCGCCCCGGCACACCCGGCCGGGTCTGCCAGGGCAGCGGGCCCTCCGCGCGGCGATACTCCACGCCGATCGCGTCCAGCCGGGGCAGGTGCGCGACCAGCCGCTCGCGGAAGCCGGCCAGGTCCCGCTCGGCGGAGCCCCACACCGTCTCGGCGAAGGCCGCGAGCCTGGGGAAGGCCATGTAGTCGACGCGCCGGCTGGAGTCGATCAGCTCTGTCCAGACGCCGCACTGGGCGCCCAGCACGCGGGAGGCGGCCGGGTCGCCGCGCAGCTCCTCGGGGACGGGCTCGAAGGCGTAGACGTCCTCCAGGGTCAGCACGGTCCCGAACGGCGCCGGCTCCTCCTCCCCCGGCGCCTGCCGGTAGTCCAGGTAGAGGCTCGTGTTGGAGCAGTTGATCACGTCGTGGCCGCGCCGGGCGGCGGCCACCGCGCCCAGCTCGCCGCGCCAGGAGGCGACCACCGCGCCGGGCGCCAGGCCGCCTTCGAGGATCTCGTCCCAGCCGACGAGCCTGCGGCCGCGCTCGGTCAGGTAGGCGTCGAACTGGTGGATGAACCAGCTCTGCAGCTCCTCCTCGTCCCGCAGGCCCAGCTCGGCGATGCGGCGCCGGGCTGCCGGGCTGGCCCTCCACTGGTCCTTGCGGCACTCGTCGCCGCCGACGCACACGTACGGGCCGGGGAACAGCTCCAGCACCTCGTCCAGCACGTTCTTGAAGAACGCGATCGTGGTGTCCTCGACGTTGAGCACGTTCACGCCGACGCCCCAGGTCGTGCGCACCTCCAGCGGCGTGCCGAGGTTGCCCAGCTCGGGGTAGGCGGCGATGGCGGCCTGCGTGTGGCCCGGCAGGTCGATCTCGGGGACGACCGTGACGTGCCGGCGGGCGGCGTAGGCGACGATCTCCCTGATGTCGTCCTGGGTGTAGTAGCCGCCGTGCGGGCGGCCGTCCATGGCGCCGTTCCAGCCGGTCTGGCTCTCCCTGCGCCACGCCCCGACCTCGGTGAGCCTGGGGTAGCGGCGGATCTCGATCCGCCAGCCCTGGTCGTCGGTGAGGTGCAGGTGCAGCACGTTGAGCTTGTGGAGGGCCAGCAGGTCGATGAAGCGCAGCACGTCATGCTTGGTCATGAAATGCCGGGCGACGTCGAGAAGGCATCCGCGCCACCGGAACCGCGGCGCGTCCTCGACGTACGCGCCGGGCACCGTGAAAGGCCCTCTGGCGGCCTTCCTGAAGGCGGCGGCAGGGAGCAGCTGCCGGAACGTCTGGGCTCCGTAGAAGGCCCCGGCAGGGCCGCCCGCGACGATCTGGACCTGCGGTCCGACGGTCAGCCGGTAGGCCTCCGGGGGCAGGTCGCCGAGGGCGAGGGTGATCGTTCCCGAGCCCGGTCCCGGCAGCAGCTCGCCGCCGGTGAGAGGGGCCAGCTCGCCGCGCAGCCAGGCGGCCACCTCGCTCAACTCGGGATCGGCGGCGAGCGAGGTGCGGCTGTCGAGGACGAACGAGCCCGGCCTGGACTCGTGCTTGACGGGCTTGGGAACGATCACGGATCTCCTTCTACTTGCAGGTGATGGTGGCGTCGGCGAAGTCGACGTGGTCGGAGGTGGCGTTGTCGCCGCCGTTGGTCGCGACCAGCCGGACGAACCGGGCGCCCTCGATGGACGCGGTGACCTTGCGGGCGGGCATGGCGCCGGTGAGCAGGCCCGAGTAGGCCACCCGGCCGCCGTCGGCCCAGACCTCGAACCCGGCGGATCCGGCCGTGCCGACCTCGTCGTCGATCCCGGCCTGGAACTCGACCGTCGAGCAGCGGCCGGCGGTGTAGTACTCGATGTCGGCGGGCGCGTGGGCGCCGAGGCCCTTGGCGTACCGGACGCCCTCGACGGTGATCGGGCGGCCGTCGCCCGCCGCGCGCTCGCCGTTGCTGGTGTCCTTCTCGACCGGGCCGAAGTGGTTCCTGGCGCTGGTCCAGGCCACGTCGCTGAGGAAGGTCCGGCCCGGCCCCGGCGCGGTGGCGACGGTCACGACGGCCGTGGCGGTCCGGTCGCCCTGGGCGAAGGTCACCTGGTGGTTCCCCGGCGCGGCGTCGGCGGGCGGGGTGACGGCCCACGTCACGGTGAAGGTCTCGCCGCCGTCGAGCCGCCCGGTCCTGGCGGGGGTGCGGGCGGCGATCTGCCATCCCTGCGGGGCGGACGCCGTGACCTCGACGTCGCGCAGCCGCGCGGTGGCGCCCGTGTTGGTGACCCGGGTGACGATCTCGCCGGTCCTGCCCGGCTCCAGCACCGACGGGCGGTCGTCGCCGGGGAACTTCGGCGGGTCGGCCTCGAACGTCACCAGCGGCGGCGCCTGCTCGCGGCTCTCGGCTACCCGGAAGAGCAGGGCCGCGTGCGCGGGCACCTGGGCGGCCAGCTCGCCCGAGGTGGAGGACACCGCGCCGGTCCACAGGTCCTCGACCCGGTAGCGGGAGCGGCCGAGCGTGGTGGAGATCGTGGCCGCGCGGTCGCTCTCGTTGAACAGCGCGATCGCCCGGTCGCCGTTCGCGAGGGGCTTCGACAGCACGTGGTACCAGCCGTCGGTCTTCACGAACCGGCCGTGGGCGCCGAGGGGGTCCTGGTCGACGGCGATCACCTCGGGGTCGGCCACGATCGCCGCCGGCGCGGCCGCCGGGTCGGCCTGCAGGACGAGCGGGGCCGCGCCCATGGCCCAGAGCGTGACCTGGGTGCGGTATTCGGTGTCGGTCATCCCGCCGCGCCCGGCCTGGATCAGGTCGGGGTCGGCCCAGCTGCCCTGGCCCGCGTACTCGGCCCTGAGCTGGTTGAACTCCCAGATGTCGACCATGGTCGCGTAGGAGTCGGGGATGGGCCGGTTGTAGACGTTGGTGCGCCAGGTGGTGGCGCCCGCGTCCTTGCCCCACAGCCAGGGCACGGTGCTGCCGTCCTCATTGTTCATGGCGAACACGACGTCGTCGCCGAGGGCCTGGCGCATGCGCGGGTAGAGGGTCTGGGCGATCTGCTGGACGTTCTGGCCGGGGAAGTCGGCGGTGGGGATGGAGCACCAGTCGTACTTGACGTAGTCGACGCCCCACTCCTTGACCTGGGCGGCGTCGGCGGCCTCGCTCTTGTACGAGCCGGGACCGCCGCCCGCGCAGGCCTTGGTGCCGGCCGACAGGCTGAGGCCGAGTTTCATGCCCTTGCCGTGCACGTAGTCGGCCAGGGCCTTGATCCCGCCGGGGAAACGGCCGGGGTCGGGGGCGAGGGCGCCGCCGCTGCGTTGCGGGGCCAGCCAGCAGTCGTCGACGATGACGTACCGGTAGCCGGCCGGGACGAGGGCGGCCATGGCGTCGGCGGCCTTCCGCACCGACGCCTCGGAGACCGAGCAGCCGAGCGAGCGGCTGCTCCAGCCCATCGGGGGTCCCGACGCCGCGTCGGCGGCGCTGGCCAACGGGACGAAGGGCAGGACGAGGAGGGCCGCCGCGGCGGCGGCCGTGATCGTGCGCATGGCGGTCCTGTCAGGCGGAGTTGAGTCGAGGGCTGCCCGGCTCGATGACGAACGAGCCGGAGGTGTAGGCGGGGGCGTAGGGCTCGGTGATCCGCGACAGCGAGCGGAAGTCGACCTTCATCTCCCGCTGGGTGAGCCGGGTGCGGACGTAGCCGCGGCGGCCGTTGAAGAACTTCACGTGCGGGTTCTCGTTCAGCAGGACCTGCGTGTTGGGGTACTCGTCCAGGCCGTTGCCGGCGCTGGTCACGGAGGTGGTGACGAGTTCGACGGCGACGGACTTCGACTCGGCGTCCCGATAGTCGCGCTTGATCTCGCCGGCCCAGTGGGAGTGCACGTCGCCGGTGAGCACGACGGCGTTGCGCCTGTAGGTGTCGAAGGCGGCGGTGAGGCGGTCGCGGGAGGCGACGTAGCCGTCCCAGCCCTCGTTGGAGTAGCCCTTGCCCTCGCCGTTGGCCCAGTCCATCTCCATGAAGAAGACCTGCTGGCCGAGCAGGTCCCACGTGGCGCGGGAACGCCGCAGCTCGCCGTCCAGCCAGGCCTCCTGGTCGCGGCCGAGAAGCGTCCGGTTGGGCGCGAAGCGGTCGAGGCAGTCGGGGCCGACCGTGCCGCTCTTACCCGTGCAGGCGTACAGGTCGCGGTACTGGCGGGTGTCGAGCAGGTGCAGGTTGGCCACCGCGCCCCAGCGGATGCTGCGGTAGAGCCGGAGCGACGAGCCGTCGGGCTTCTGGGCGCGGCGCAGCGGCATGTTCTCGTAGTACGCCTGGAAGGCGTCGGCGCGGCGCTTGAGGAACGGGGGGTCGGGCTGCTCCGGCACGTCGCCGGCCCAGGCGTTCTCGATGTCGTGGTCGTCCCACACCACGACCCACGGCGCGATGGCGTGGGCCAGCTGCGACTCGGGGTCGGCCTTGTGCTGGGCGTGGCGCAGCCGGTATCCGGCCAGGTCCAGGCACTCGCCGCCGGCCTGGTCGCGGACCGGGTACTTGTAGTCGCCGTACTCGTAGATGTAGTCGCCGAGGAAGGCGATCAGGTCGGGCTGGTCCTCGGCCATCCTGCGGTACGGCGTGAACCAGCCGGCCTGGTAGTCGGCGCACGAGGTGAACGACAGGTTCAGCGGTCGGCTGCGCGTGCCCGGGGCGGGAGCGGTGAGGGTGCGGCCGGCCGGGCTGAGCTCGTTGCCGGCCTTGAAGCGGTAGAAGTACTCGGCGCCCGGGGCGAGGCCCGAGAGCTCGACGTGGACGCTGTGGGCGGCGTCGGGGCGAGCGAGCTCGACACCGCGGCGTACGACATGCCGGAAATTTTCGTCTTTGGCGAGCTGCCATTCGACGGGGACGGGACGGCTCGGCATGCCGCCGAGTCCGTCGGGGGCGATCGGGTCCATGGCGAGCCGCGTCCATAACACCACGCCGTCGGGCGTGGGCTCGCCGGAGGCGACGCCGAGCTGGAACGGGTCGGACAGAGGGGCGCGGCGGGCCGCCGCGCGCACGGGTTCGGCACCCAGTGCGGCGGACAGGCCCAGGCTCGCGCCCCCGGCGAACAGGGAACGCCGGGTGATCATCGGGGGTCCTTACTCGAGTGTGGCGTTGCCCTCGGCGACGGCCTGGTCGGCGGCCTGCTTCGGGGTGAGCTTGCCGAGGTACATCTCGTTGAAGATCTGGTTGAGCTTCGTCTCGAAGCCCGTGAATCCGGTGGTGATCGGCAGCGGGAAGGTCGATCCCTCCGACTCGGCCAGGAACGGCGAGACGTCGATCTTCTTGGACTTCCAGTAGTCGACGTAGCCCTGGGCGAGGCCGTCCCGCGCGGGGAAGACGTAGCCGCCGTCGGCCATGATCTTCTGCGGCTCCTCGGTGCCCAGGTAGGCGGCCAGCTTCATGGCCTCCTGCGGGTGCTCGCTCTTGGCGTAGACGGCCTCGGCCAGGCCGTTGAGGTTGACCGAGCGGCCGGCCGGGCCCTCCGGCATCGGGGCGACGCCCAGCTCGAACGTGGCCTCCGGGGCCACGAACGGCAGCAGCGCGTTGTTGGCGGGGAACATCGCGATCTGGCCCGCCTTGAACATGTCGGTGATCTTGCCGGTGGGCGGGTTCGTCTGGGTGGCCGGCGGGGACACGTGGTGCTTGTTGACGAGGTCCACGCCGAACTGCAGGGCCTGCACCGAGGCCGGGTCGTTGAAGGCGTACTTGCCGAAGGGCTTGTCGACGAGCTTGCCGCCGTTCGAGCTGATCCAGTTCATCCACTGGGTCTGGTAGTGGTTCCAGGACCCGAAGCCGTACGTCTTGACCTTGGCGGGGTCGAAGCCGGCCTCGCCGGGGTGCTTGCCGGCCTCGTCGACGGTGAGCTTGCGCGCCGTGTCGAGCAGGGTGCCGGTGCCGTCGGCCGTCCAGGTCAGCTTGTCCGGCATCTCCACGCCGGCCTTCTCGAACAGGTCCTTGTTGTAGAGCAGGCCGACGATGCCCCAGTCCTTGGGGACGCCGTACAGCTTGCCCTGGTAGGTGAACGAGCCGACGACGGTCTGATGGTATTTCGAGGTGTCGAGCTGGACGGGGGCGAGGACGCCCTTGGTGACGAACTCGGGGAACTGGGTGGGGGTCATCCAGAACACGTCCGGCGCGGTGCCGGCGACCACGTCGGCGGTGAGCTTGGTCCAGTACTGGTCGTACGGCAGCAGCTCGATCGTGACGTCGATGCCGGGGTTGGCCTTCTCGAAGGCCGCCATGACCTTCTCGTAGCCGGCCTTCTGCTGGTCGTCCCAGAGCCGGTACGTCAACGTGACCTTGTCCGACCCACCTGACGAGCCGCATCCGGCGACGAGCATGGCGGCGCCGAGCAGCGCTCCGGCCCAGCGAATCCGGGGGGATTTCAACATTCGCTGACCTCTTCTTATTTGAGGCCCGTGAGGACCACGGACCTGACGATGTGCTTCTGGAAGAAGACGAAGACGGCCACCATGGGCACCAGCGCGATCAGGCTGCCGGCCATCATGAGGTGATAGTCGACGCCGATGCCGTCCTTGAGCGTGGCGATCGCGACGGTGATCACCTTGGTGTCCTCTCCGCTGGTGATGATCAGCGGCCAGAGGAAGCTGTTCCACGACGAGATCACCGTGATGATCGCCAGCGTGCCGAGCGCCGGCCGGCAGAGCGGCAGCAGGACCCGGAGCAGGATCGTCAGCGCCCCCGCCCCGTCGATCCGCGCCGCCTCCTCCAGCCCGGCGGGCAGACTCTTGAAGAACTGCCGCATCAGGAAGATCCCGTACGGCGTGCCGAGGATGTACGGGGCGAGCAGGCCGTACCAGGTGTTGACCAGGTCCAGCTCCCGCATGATGAGGAACAGCGGGATCATGGTGACGGCGCTCGGAACCATCATCGTGGCCACGTACAGCCAGAACAGCACGTCCCTGCCGCGGAAGCGCAGCCGCGCGAAGGCGTAGGCGGCGAACGTCGTGAACACCAGCTGCCCGGCCGTCAGCAGCGCCGTCATCAGGGCCGTGTTGAGCACATAGCGCGGGAAGTCCCCGGCGAGCATCCTGGCGAGGTTGTCCGCGGTCGGCGGCAGGCCGGGCAGCCACGGCGCGGTGGATGTGAGCTGCGCCTGCGACTTCAACGCGGTCAGCACCACCAGCAGGTACGGGAAGACCGAAAGGAACGCGCCGATCGCGAGCGCGGCGTAGAGCAGGATTCGCTTGACCATGGTCTCTCAGCTCAGGTCGTAGGTGGTGCGCTTGCCGAAGAACCTGACCTGCGCCATCGTCACCAGGAAGATCACCGCGAACAGCAGCGTCGACAGCGTGGCCGCGTAGCCGAAGTCGAACTCCTTGAACGCGGTCTGGTAGATCCGGAAGTTGAGCACCTCGGTGCTCCCGCTCGGGCCGCCGTCGGTCATCGCGTAGACGGTGTCGAACACCTGGAAGGCGCCGATGAGGTTGGTCACCGTGACGAAGAACATCGTGGGGTTGAGCAGCGGCAGCGTCACCCGCCAGAAGCGCTGCGCCGGGGTGGCGCCGTCGGTGGCGGCCGCGTCGTACAGCTCCTTCGGCACGCCCTGCAGCCCGGCCAGGAAGAACAGCATGTTGTAGCCGGTGTGCTGCCAGATGCTGACCAGCGCGACGGCGGGCAGCGCCCAGGCCGGGTCGGACAACCAGTCGGGACCCGTGACGCCGACCAGCGCCAGGGCGCTGTTGAGCGCGCCGTCGCGAGGGTCGAAGATCCAGTTCCAGATGAGGGCGAGGACGATCGGCGTGGCCATCCACGGGATCACGAACAGCGACCGGTAGAACCTGACGCCTTTGACGCGCTGGTTGAGCAGCATCGCCAGGGCGAGGGCCAGGACGGTCTGGAGGGGGATGCAGAGCAGGACGTAGACGACCGTGACCCAGAGCGAGTGCCACGTCCCGCCGTCGGCGGCCAGGCGGCGGTAGTTGTCCAGGCCGACGAACTCGGGGGCGGACAGCAGCTCCCAGTCGAACAGGCTCAGGACGAGCACGATGACCATGGGGAGCAGCAGGAACGCCACGACGCCGAAGAGGCTGGGCCCGATGAACAGGTACGCCTGCCACCCTCTCCCCCGTCTCCTCCGCCGCCCGGGCCCGGCGGCCGCCGGCAGGCGCGCGTCGGCGGCGTGGCTGGTCACGACGGCTCCGTGGCGGTCGGCACCATCAGCCGCCTGGTCGTCTC
This sequence comes from Nonomuraea sp. SYSU D8015, assembly GCF_008065375.1. Taxonomy (GTDB): domain Bacteria; phylum Actinomycetota; class Actinomycetes; order Streptosporangiales; family Streptosporangiaceae; genus Nonomuraea. The sequence goes on along the minus strand of NZ_VJYI01000001.1, from coordinate 1,128,598 downwards.
CAGGCCCCATGCGTCCAGCGCCGCGATGGGGTCGCTCGCCCCGCGCAGCCCGCCCGTGCCGGCGAGGTGCGCCGCCCACTCCTCCCTGGCCTCCACCTCGGGCCGCAGGATGATGCAGTCCGGGTCGTTCACCCACCACCGGGCGTGCAGGAACTCCCGCGCCGCCCCCGTGAGGCGGGCGCCGAGCTGCGACGGCTGGCTGATGTCCCCCGACCTGGGCAGCAGGGTGGGCGCGATGTCGGGGCTGACCCTCATGACGTCGACCAGGCCGATGCTGGGCAGCATCGGTGCTCCGCACCCGTGCAGCGTTGCCCCGTCCCCGGCGCCCTCGCGGACCAGCTCCAGCCCTCGCCGGTACGCGGATATCGGGTCGAGGTCCTCGTGCCGCCTGCCCGCCAGCGCGCCCGCGTACAGGTAGTCGAGCTTGAAGTGGGTGATCCCCATCGCGCGGAACGTCCGGAACACGTGCACCAGGTGCTCGGCCGCGCCCGGGTGCGTGACGTCGAGCACGGCCAGCTCCTGGTTCCACATGCGGCCGGCGTACGCGCCTTCGACCAGCCACTCGGGATGCTCGCGGAAGATCCGGCTGCGGTGCCCGGCCAGGAACGGCGCCGTCCAGATCCCGGCCCGCCGGCCCGTCGCGAGGACGGCGTCCACGGCGCGCTCCAGCGAGCCGAAGCCGGGCCGTCCCACCAGCCAGTCGCCGATCTCGGCCTCGTAGCCGTCGTCGATGAGGAACATGTCGGCGGGGAGCCCGTGCCGCGCGGCCAGTTCGAGGTTCTCGATGACGTCGGCGTCGGTGACCTTGTCCCAGTAGCCGTACCAGGTGCACCACATGGGCGGGATCGCGGGGAACCGTCTGGGCTCGGCCATGGTGTCGGCCCAGTCGCGCAGGGCCCGGTCCAGGCCGGCTTCGGCGCGGTGGTGGCGTACCGGGCCGTCGGCGGAGACCACCAGACGGCCGCGCTCCTCGCGCGCCCTGATCGACGGCACCTGGCCCGGGCCCGGCGCCGACCACAGCTCGACGGAGCCGTCGCCAGGCTCGATCGCCAGCAGCCCCTCCCCCTGGAAGACCCCGTCGGGGACCGGCGTCCCGGGGCGGTAGGCGAGGATCTGGATCGTCTCGTCGGCGGGCCGGGGCGGCGTCTCCCCCAGGCGATAGGCGCCCGTGGGGCTCCACGACTGCCAGCCGTGCTCGAACACCCGCGCCCGGCCGGGGACGTACGTGGTCTCGCCGATGTCCGCGAACGACATCAGTCCTCATTCCTCTCGACTTACGAAGGAGCGCTTCATTAGTAGCACCGGCTTTGATTGGTGGTCAACGGCTCGTGCGGTGGCATAATGGCGAATAACAGAGGACACCTACGTTAAGGACGGCGATGGCGGACCTACGCGGCGGCGACCTGTCACGGCTGCGGCAGCTCAACTCGCTGACCGCCATCCGGGCACTGCGCAGGGCGGGACCGCTCACCCTGTCGGCGCTCGCCGAGCGGACCGGCCTCTCGCGGCCCTCCATGAAAGAGGTGGCCGACGAGCTCATGGAGCTGGGGTGGGTGGAGGAGGTGCCGCCGAACCCCGGCACGATGGGCCGGCCCGCCCGCCGCTACCGCTTCCGCGCCGACAGCGGCTACCTGGTCGGCGTCGACATAGGAGGCCACAACATCCGCGCCGCGCTGTCCGACCTCGACGGCGAGATCCTCGCCGAGACCCGGCAGCCGGTCCTGCCCGACGCCCCGCTCGAGGAGCGGCTGGCGGCGATCGAGCGGGCCGTGTCGGGGTGCCTGGCGCTCAGCCGTACGACGGTCGCCGACGTCTGGACCGTCGCGGTCGGCACGATCGGCGTGATCGACGTCGAGGGCCGCGTCATCTACTCCGCCGCCGTCCCCGCCTGGCGGGATCTGGACCTGGCGGGCAAGCTGCGCGAGATCTTCCCCTGCCAGGTGCTGATCGAGAACGACAGCCGCCTGGCCGCCATGGCCGAAACCCGGCGCGGCGTCGCCCGGGGGGCCAGGGACGTGGTGTTCCTGCACGTCGGGCGGCGCATGGGGGCCGGGCTGATCATCGGCGGGAAGGTGCACAGGGGGTTCGGCGCGGCGGCCGGCGAGATCGCGATGCTCCCGGAGTCCCGGTGGTTCGACGCCCCCGAACATCTGAACACCTGCGCCTGCGTGCCGGAGGGCACCCCGCCGGAGGACGCCGCCGGCTTCACCCTCGCCGCCGCCAGGAACGGCGACCCGGTCGCGATCGAGGCCGTCGAGCGGTATGTGGACGACCTCGCGGTGGGCACGGCCGCGATGACGCTCATCCTGGATCCGCAGATGGTGGTCCTGGGCGGAGGCTTCTCCCGCTCGGCCGACGTGCTGCTCGGGCGGCTGCGGGACAGGCTGGAGCGGGTGTGCATGCGCATGCCGGAGGTCCGCGCCTCCACGCTGGGGGACGAGTGCGTGGTGGCCGGGGCGATCGAGTACGCCGTCGACCACCTGGACGACCAGCTCTTCACCCCGGACAAGGGCCCGCTCCCGGTCACCCGCTGACCGGCGAGGCCGTGACGGCCCCGCTCACTGTCTCCGGCCTGGCGAACAGGCTCGCCATCAGCACCGGGCCGCGCCCGCGGAGGTCGCGCACCTCTGCGCCCCCGGCGGAGCGCCGCGATGCCAGGCGCAGGTCGGCGAACATGCCTTCGAGCCCGCCGTCGGCAGGCCGCCGCGACCGGTTCGAGAGGTCGGCGTCCAGCAGTGCGCCGTCACCGCCAACCGGGGGCGACCACGCGTGCCAGGCCGGCGGGAGCTGGAGTGGGGTGTGTGTCGGCGGTGCTGTGGCCGGTCCACGCCTCGTGCCCGGGACCCGTCACGACTCCGCGCGGAGGCGGGCGCGGTAGTCGCGGGGCGGCAGGCCGTACTCCCGTTTGAAGGCCCGGCTGAAGTGGAACGGGCTGACGAAGCCGGATGCCGCCGCCACCTGGCCGACGTCCATGTCGGTCACCTCCAGGAGGCTCGCGGCGTGCCGCACCCTGGCCAGCCGGACCGCCTGCATGGGCGACTGGCCGGTCTCCGCGGCGAACAGGTGCGCCAGCCGGGACGGCGAGAGCGCGACCGCGCGGGCGAGCGAGGCGACGGAGTGCGGCGCGCCGGGCTCAGCGGCGATCAGCGCGAGCACCCGGCGTACCCGCTCGTCCCCTTCCCCGGACTGCCGCGCCCCCTCGGGCCGCGCGGAGGCGGTGGCCAGCACCAGCGCCTCCTCGACGGCCCCCAGCACCAGCTCCCGCGCCGGCCCGGCCACGACGACGGCGGGCGTCGGCATGTCCCGCCCCGGAGCGGGTGCGGCGGGCGGCACCCAGCGGGCGTCCCGCAGCGCCCGCCCCAACGCCTGGTCGATCCGCTCGTGCAGCGCTTCCGGCACCCGCGGGACGAAGTGGTATCCATCGCCCCGCGCGTACGGCCCCAGCCACACCGCCCACGACGCCCGCGGCTGGAAGTGCACCCACCAGAACCGCCACCACCCGGCCCCCGGCGCCACCCGGTAGTGCTGCGCCACCCCCGAACCCAGCACCACCATGTCCCCCGTCCCGACCTCGTACGACGCGCCGCCCTGCGCCACGAGCCCCGCGCCCGCCTGCGTCCACATCAGCAGCCAGCTCGGCGACCCGGCAGGGCGGCGCGTCCCGTACCCGGCCGGCTTGTCGTAGTGGCCCACGATCGTCAGCTCGGCAGCAGGAATGGACATGTCCTCAGCAATCACAGGCATACCGTTACCCGACCCCGCTCCTTAGCGTGAATGACATGAGGCTCAACGACTTCCATGATCAGGGCTACCTGCTGGTGCCCGGGCTCCTCGCGCAGGAAGAGGTCGCCGCGCTGCGCGACGAGTTCATGGCCCTGCACGCCAGAGGGCCGATCCCCGGGCATTTCTCCCCCACGCCGCAGGAGCCGGGCAAGCCGTACGACATCCTCCGCGACTACCCGCGGATCATGCATCCTCATCAGGTGAACGACCTGGCCCTGCGGTATCTGCTCGACTCCCGCATCGCCGCGATACTCCGCGACCTCCTGGGCGAGGAGCCGATAGCAGCCCAGAGCATGTTCTACTTCAAGCCGCCGGGCGCCAGGGGCCAGGCGCTGCACCAGGACAACTTCTACCTCCGGGTCGAGCCGGGCACGTGCGTGGCCGCGTGGGTCGCGCTCGACCGCGTGGACCGGGCCAACGGCGGCCTCGAGGTGGTGCCCGGCACGCACCGCATGGACCTGTTCTGCCCCGAGGAGGCCGACCAGGACGTCTCCTTCACCCGCGAGTACGTCCCGCCGCCGCCCGGGCTGGAGAAGGTGCCCGTCGACATGAACCCCGGGGACGTGCTGTTCTTCAACGGCAGCCTGGTGCACGGCTCCGAGCCGAACAGCACGACCGACCGCTTCAGGCGCAGCTTCATCTGCCACTACGTCGGCCGCTCCGCCGAACGCATCGCCGAGTACTACCCGACGCTCACCATGTCGGGCGAGCCCGTGAAGCTGCAGCACGCCACCGGCGGCGGCCCCTGCGGCACGGAGGTGAGCGGGCCTCACTAGCCGCAGGAACGGTGGTCCGGGCGCGGATCAGCCGCCGGATACGTCGGAATCGGCGAGGCGCGGTGGCGTCAGCCGCCGGATATGTCGGACTCGGCCTCCTGCAGCACCGCGCCGTCCCACGGGTCGTCCAGCCACCCGTCCGGCAGGTGCACCTTGGACCGCTCGCCGGACTTCCCCCGCGGCGTGTCCGTGTTGGGCGGCCACGGCTGGTCGTGCTCCAGCTTCGCCAGCCCCGCGCGTAACGCGGCGAGCGACTCCGCCGTCGCCAGCTCCCGCCGCAGCTCGGCGCCGACCGTGAAGCCCTTCAAATACCACCCGACGTGCTTGCGGAAGTCCGCCACCCCGTAGCGTTCGACGTCGAAGCACTCGGTCAGCCCCTCGGCGTGCCTGGCCATCATCGCGGCCACCTCGCCGAGCGTCGGCCGGGCCCGCTCGGGGCTGCCGTTGAACGCGTTGTCCAGATCCTTGAACAGCCAGGGCCGGCCCAGGCACCCCCGCCCGACCACCACGCCGTCGCACCCGGTGCGCGCCACCATCCGCAGCGCGTCGTCGGCGCACCAGATGTCGCCGTTGCCGAGCACGGGGATCTCCGGCACGGCCTCCTTCAGCCGGGCGATGGCCTCCCAGTCGGCGACCCCGCCGTAGTGCTGCTTCGCCGTACGGGCGTGCAGCGCGACCGCGGCCAGGCCCTCCTCGGCGGCGATCCGCCCCGCGTCCAGGTAGGTCAGGTGATCGTCGTCGATGCCCTTGCGCATCTTCATCGTCACGGGCAGCGCGCCCGCGTTAGCCACCGCCTGCCGCAGGATCCGCCGCAGCAGATCCCGTTTGTACGGCAGCGCGGAGCCGCCCCCGCGCCGGGTCACCTTGGGCACCGGGCACCCGAAGTTGAGATCGATGTGATCGGCCACGTTTTCCTCGGCGATCATCTTGACCGCCCGCCCCACGACGTCGGGGTCCACCCCGTACAGCTGGATGCTCCGGGGCTTCTCGGACTCGGCGAACCTGATCATCCTGAGCGTCTTGGGGTTGCGCTCGACCAGCCCGCGCGTAGTGATCATCTCGCACACGAACAGCCCCGCGCCCTGCTCCCGGCACAGCACCCGGAACGGCGCGTTCGTGATGCCCGCCATCGGCGCCAGCACCACCGGCGGCCACACCCCAATCGGCCCAATCTTCACCCCGTCAGTTGTAGCGCAGGTCGGCCCGCAACCGGTATTCGCGGATAAGCTGGTGATCGGGATCTTCGGTGGAGGGGGATGGATGCTTCTTCGAGTACGCCTGACGCTGCCCGACAGACCGGGTTCCCTGGCGCAGGTGACCAAGGTGCTGGGCGCGGCGGGGGCCGACATCACGCAGGTCACCGTCCTCGACCGGGGCGCCGGCGCCGCCCTGGACGACATCACGATCTTCTGTCCCGACAGCACGCCACGGCAGGCTCTGGCCAAGAGCCTGGAAGGCGTCCAGGGCGTGCACGTGGAGGGCGTCTGGACGACTCGCGAGGCCCCCGGCACCTACCCCGAGCTGGAGATACTCAAATACATCACGACGGCGGGCGACCGGGCCCTGACCACGCTCGTCGACTCGCTCCCCGTGCTCTTCAGCGCCGACTGGGCCGCCACCACGGCCGACAACCGCGTCCTGTACGCCAGCTGGCGCGCCCCGCAGGAGCTCGCCGTCCCGGAGGAGATGCCCGCCCGCCCCACGGCCCTGACGCTCGAGGGCGGTCTGCACATCATCCACGCCCCGCTGCCGCCGCTGGCGCTCGGTCTCGTCCTGGCCCGCTCGGAGGGTCCGGCCTTCCACCGCATCGAGGTCCACCGCCTCACCAGGATCCTCGAGATCTTCCTCAGCCTGCCCGCCACGGAGCGGAGTGTGGCCCGCCAGCTCCGTAAGTGAGCATCCGGTCGGAAAACCCGCTAGAGTTATTGAAGCAACGCGGAAGTGGCTCAGTGGTAGAGCATCACCTTGCCAAGGTGAGGGTCGCGGGTTCGAATCCCGTCTTCCGCTCGGAGTGGGTTTGACTCGGTGGCGTGGCCGAGAGGCGAGGCAGCGGCCTGCAAAGCCGTCCACACGGGTTCAAATCCCGTCGCCACCTCCACGGACGATTAGCTCAGCGGGAGAGCGCTTCCCTGACACGGAAGAGGTCACTGGTTCAATCCCAGTATCGTCCACCACATCAGAAGGCCCCTGCTCACGGCACCTGCCGGAAGCGGGGGCCTTTTGGTTGCCCGCCCGCCTGACGCTTGACGATCACTCGGCCGGGGCCGGGGTATGGCGGCGCATCACCAGCCAGTTGATCACCCACAGCGCCACGCCGATGGCCAGGAGCACGCCGGCCCGGACGTAGACCTCGGCCGGGCGGCCGGTCAGCGGGCTGGCCAGGATGAAGGCCAGCACGGCGCCGATCACCGGCAGCGCGGTGGGCGTCCGGTAGTGCGCGTGCTCCACCCTGTCCTTGCGCAGCACGAGGACGGCCACGTTGACGACCGTGAAGACGCACAGCAGCAGGAACGCGGTCGTGTCGCCGAGCCCCGCGATCCCGCCGGTCGAGATGAGGCCGATGGCGAGCGCGGTGGTGAAGAGGATGCCGATCACCGGAGTGCGGCGGCGCGGGTCGACCCAGCCGAGGCCGCGCGGCACGACCCGTTCGTTGGCCAGGCCGTACACGAGCCGGGACGCCATCATCATGTTGATCAGAGCCGAGTTGGCGACGGCGAAGATGGCGATCGCCGCGAAGAGCTGCGGCGGGAAGCTGAGCCCGCCCGCCTTCACCACCTCCAGCAGCGGGCCGGACGACTGCTCCAGGACGCGGGGCTCGACCAGGAGGGAGGAGGTGATGGCCACGAGGATGTAGACGGTGCTGGTGATCGCCACCCCGAGGAAGATGGCCCTCGGGAAGTTGCGCGAGGGGTCCTTGGTCTCCTCCGCCATGTTCACCGAGTCCTCGAACCCGACGAACGCGAAGAAGGCCAGCGCGGTGCTGCCGAGCAGGGCGTACATCAGGCCGCCCGCCTGCTCGGTGTCGATCTCCGTCAGCCTGGAGGGCTCGCCCCCGCCGGTGACCACGGTGTAGACGCCGATCAGGACGATCACCAGCAGGCCGGTGAGCTCGATCAGCGTGAACACGATGTTGGTCTTCACCGACTCCGAGACGCCCCGGTAGTTGAGCGCCGCGACGGCGACGATGAAGATGATGGCCACCACCAAGGTCGGCAGCGTGAAGAAGGCCTCCAGGTAGTCTCCCCCGATCGCGCGGGCCGCCGCGCTGGCCGAGGTGAGGCCGGAGGACATCACGGTGAACGCGACCATGAAGGTGAAGAAGGGCTTCTTGAAGGCCAGCTGCGTGTAGAGCGCCGCGCCGGCCGCCCGCGGATACTTCGTGACCAGTTCGACGTAGGACATCGCGGTCAGCAGCGCGATGACGAAGCCGAACAGGAAGGGCAGCCACAGGGCGCCACCGACCTGCCCGGCCACGGTGCCGCTGAGTGCGTAGACGCCGGTCCCGAGGATGTCGCCGATGATGAACAGGACGAGGAGCTTGGGGCCGATCGCCCGCTTGAGAGAGACCTGGCCGGCTTCTGGTTCGGGGGCCGTCATGAGATTCTCGTTCCCGCTGTCACCGTTTCTGACACGGGCGAGACAATCCGGAAATACCGGCTTGCGCAGGGGCCGGCGGGGGCCTGGCGGCAGGCGGATCCGGCGGCCGGGACGCCGCCGCTGACCGGCTCCCGCCGGCGTCCTCAGCCGGCCTTCACGGTTTGCGGCTGCCACGAGAAGACGGTGGGTGACGTGGGGTCGGCGGTGACCCGGAGCCAGTGGGCGGCGGTGTCGCCGTACGTCTCCAGGCGGGTCAGGTTGGGCACTCCGGCGTAGCCGGGCTCCACCTCGTAGACGTGCTCGTCGCCGTGCGCGAGCACGACCGGCTTGCCGTACGCCCGCGCCCGCTCAGCGATGCGGGCCCTGATCTCGGCGAATCCCGGCGTGTCCGTGGGCTCGGCCTGCATCAGCAGCAGGACCCCCGGCGCCTGCGTCCGCTCGGCGACGGCGAAGGCGTGGTCGATCCAGTCCAGCGCGGCGGCCTTGCGCGCTTCGAACTCGGCCAGCCGCTCCTGCGGCCGGTCGCCGCCGGGCAGCTGGCTCCACGGAGCGAGGTCGTTCTCGCTGCCGACCACGTGAACCGTGGCGAAGACCACGCGGCCGCGGGTGAAGAGCACGTTCTCGCGGTAGTCGCGGTGACGGGGGTCGCGGGCCTGGGTCCGCACGCCCATCGGATGCCCGCCGAGGGTGCGTCCCGCGACGGGATAGAAGATGCGGCGGACCGCCTCCAGCCGCTCGGTGGGCAGGTAGCCGCCGGCGGCGGTGCGGTGGCAGTCGGTCCACTCGTTGTCGCCCGGAGTCAGCACGAACGGGTCGTCGAAGGTGCCGAACAGTCCGGCCAGCGTCTCGAAGCGGGCGTCGTCGCAGGTGGAAGAGCCGTTCTTGACGTCGCCCGCGTGCAGGACGAAGCGCACGTCAGGGTCCGCGTCGATGGACCCGACCAGGCCCGGGAAGGCGGCCTGCTGGGCGTCGCCGTACGGGGTGTCGCCGATCAGGGCGAACGTGACGGCGGGCCCGGAGCCGGCGTGCGCCGGGCCGGCCGGCACGACGAGTGACGTTGAGATGAGGGCGGCCAGAAACAGAGATTCACGCATGCGCGATTCTCAGCAACCTGCCGTCACCGGCCGATGACGGCCAGTCGACGCCCAGGAGAACACCGGCAGGCGAGCCGCGTCAAGGGGTGGCGGCGAGCCGGAGGTCGAACTCGATCTCGACCTCGTCGCGGAGCCGGAGCGCGCCGAAGAGCGCCGAGTAGGGCCGGATGCCCCATCGGGACTGCACGACGGTGGCCGTCCCCTGGACGCGATCACCTTCCAGCCGGGCGTTCACGGTGATCGGCCTGGTCGTCCCGGCCAGGGTGAGGTCACCGTCGACGCTGAACGATTCCGCCTTCCCGGCGATCCGGGTCGAACGGAACGTGATCTCTGGATGGGATCGGGTATGCAGGATCTTCTCGCGCACGTTCTTCTGGATCTCCGCGCGGTCGGCGTCGGTCAGCGGCTTCACACCGCCCGTAGCCTGCCGGATCTCGAACGACTCCGGGTCCACCGACACGGTCACCGAGGAGGCGGCCGGGTCGCCGCCGGCGAGGGTGATGTCCGCCTGCCAGCGGGTCGCCTCGAGAGTGAGGTCGTGGCCGGCCTTCGCCCCCAGCCCGCTGCGGCCCGTCCTGATCAGCAGCCGGCCGGTCTCCGGTCCCGCCGTGAAGCGGCCGTCGTGTAGGTCCATCTCAGCAGGCTAACCGCGCTGAAACGTTCAGGGTCCATTGACACTCTTGACATGAGCGCTAACAATGCGCGGAATCCCGCCGTGGAATGTTAGCGCTACCAAGGAGCTCGACGATGATCAGAAGAGTCCTGGCCGCTCTGGCGCTGCTGCTCTTAGCCCTGGTCCCCGGTACGGGACCCGCCTCGGCAGCCACCTCCTACACTAACCCGCTCAAGTCCCAGAAGGGCGCCGACCCCTGGCTGACGTACTACGACGGCAACTACTACCTCATCAACACGTCGTTCACGAACACGCTGGTCGTCCGCAAGTCGCCCACCCTCCAAGGGCTTCCCACCGCCCCGAGCGTCCAGGTCTGGCAGGACACCACCGCCTCGCGGGGCACCAACTTCTGGGCACCGGAGATGCACCAGTTCAACGGCCGCTGGTACATCTACTACTCGGCGGGCGCGGTCGGCGCGGCCTGCTGTGACAGCCAGCGCACGCACGTGCTGGAGAGCGCGGGCAGCGACCCGCTCGGTCCGTACACGTACCGCGCCATGCTCACCGGCTCCAACCTGACCCCCGGCGGCTGGCTGATCGACGCCAGCCCGATGACCCTCAACGGCCGGCTCTACCTGCTCGGCAGCGGGTTCATCGGCGGGAGCGCGCAGAGCCTGGTGATCGCGCCGATGAGCAACCCGTACACGATCAGCGGAAGCACGTTCAGCCGGATCTCCAGCCCTGCGCACAGCTGGGAGACCCAGGGCGGCACGGTGAACGAGGGGCCGGTGGCGCTGCAGCGCGGCGGGCAGACGTTCGTGATCTACTCGGCGAGCGCCTGCTGGGGGCCGGACTACAAGCTGGGGCAGCTCACCTACAACGGCGGCGACCCGCTCAGCGCCTCGTCGTGGGTGAAGAAGCCGACGCCGGTGTTCCAGCGGTCGGGCAACGTGTACGGCCCCGGCCACAACGGCTTCTTCACCTCGCCGAACGGCAGCGAGACCTGGATCGTCTACCATGCCAACAGCTCCTCCTCCGGCGGCTGCGACAACAACCGCACGACCCGCGCCCAGCGGTTCACCTGGAACTCCGACGGCACGCCGAACTTCGGCACCCCGGTCGCGACCGGCACGAGCCTCCCCGCGCCCGCCGGTGAGACCGCCGCGACGCCGAGCGCGTACACCATCGTCAACCGCAACAGCGGCAAGTGCCTGGAGGTGGCCGGCGGCGCCACGGCCGACGGCGCGAACATCCAGCAGTGGACCTGCAACGGCGGCGCCAACCAGCGCTGGCGCATCGAGGACCAGGCCGACGACACCAGCCGCCTGGTGAACGCCGCCACCGGCAAGGTCGCCGACGTCGCCGACTGCGCCTCCGCCGACGGGACCGACATCCGCCAGTGGAGCTGGCTCAACAACACCTGCCAGCGTTTCAGGCTCGTCTACACCGCCACGGGCGGCTGGGTCCGCCTGATGAACGCCGCCACCGGGAAGGTCGCCGACGTGGCGAACTGCGGCACCGGGGACGGCACGGACGTGCGCCTGTGGAGCTGGCTCGACAACACCTGCCAACAATGGTCTGTGAGGCCGGCATGAGCATCTGGAAACGAGCCCTGGCCGCCGCCCTGATCCTCGCCTGCACGGCGATGGCGGCCGCCTACCCGAACCCGCTCCCCGTCACCGGCAGCATCTTCGTCCACGACCCGACGGTGGTGAAGCGGCCGAACGGCGGCTACCTCCTCGCCCACACCGGTGACAACATCGCGCTCAAGACCTCCGCCGACCGCACCGCGTGGAGCAACGCGGGCGTGGTGTTCCCGTCGGGCGCGCCGTGGACGCGGGCGTACACGGGCGGCAGCGCCAACCTGTGGGCGCCGGACATCTCCTACCGCAACGGCACGTACTACCTGTACTACTCCGCCTCCACCTTCGGCTCGAACAACTCCGCGATCTTCCTGGCCACGAGCACGACCGGCGCGTCCGGGGCGTGGACGAACCGCGGCCTGGTGATCAGCACGAGCACGTCGAGCACGTACAACGCGATCGACCCCAACCTGATCGTGGACGACCGGGGCAGGTGGTGGCTGAGCTTCGGCTCGTTCTGGACGGGGCTGAAGCTCATCCCGCTCGACCCGAACACGGGCCTGCGCTCCGGCACCGCCGTGTACGACCTCGCCCGCCGCAGCGGCGGCACGACCGCGATCGAGGCGCCGTTCATCGTCAAGCGCGGCGCGTACTACTACCTGTACGTCTCCTGGGACGCCTGCTGCCAGGGCGCCGCCAGCACGTACCGCGTCATGGTGGGCCGCTCGGCCGCCGTCACCGGCCCGTACGTCGACCGCGCGGGCCGCGCGATGACCGCCGGCGGCGGCACCGAGATCCTCGCCGGGCACGGGAGCGTCCACGGGCCCGGGCACCAGGCTGTGCTCGCCGACTCCGACGGCGACCAGCTGTTCTACCACTACTACGGCGACGACGGCCGCGCCCGGCTGGGCATCAACCACCTCGGCTACGACTCCGCCGGATGGCCCTACCTCCATTGAGGACAATAAGATCGCGCGCCCGCCCCCTCGGCCTGTTACCGTTACCGCCGAGGGGGTGAGCCGCGGTGAAATCCAGGGCGGGCAGGCCTGCGGTGCTCATGGACGTCGCCGTGCTCGCGGGCGTGTCCACCATGACCGTCTCGCGCGTCCTCAACGCGCCCGAACGCGTCCGGGCCGAGACCAGGGCCCGGGTGCTGGCCGCCGTCAAGGAGCTCGACTACCGGCCCAACCAGGCCGCCCGCCAGCTCGTCACCGGCCGCTCCGGCGTGCTGGGCGTGGTCAGCATCGACACCACGCTCTACGGCCCGGCCTCCACGCTCTACTGCATCGAGCAGGCCGCCAGGCACGCCGGCTACAACGTCAGCATCGCCAGCCTTCCCTCGCTCAGCCGCAGGTCGATGGAGGAGGGCGTGCAGCGGCTGCGCGCCCAGGCCGTGGACGGCGTGATCATCGTCGCGCCCCACGAGTCCGCCGCCGACGGCCTGCGCCACCTGCCGCCCGAGATGCCGGTGGTCGCGGTGGACGCGGGCGACGACATCCCCGTGCCCGTGGCCAAGGTCGACCAGCGCGCCGGCGCCGCGCGCGCGACCAGACACCTGCTCAGCCTCGGCCACGAGACCGTCTGGCATGTGGCGGGGCCGGCCGACTGGCTCGACGCCAATGGCCGCATCGAGGGGTGGCGCGAGGTGCTGGAGCCGGCCGGCCGGCCGGTGCCGGAGATCCTGCGGGGCGACTGGAGCGCGCGCTCCGGCTACCAGCTCGGTCACCGGCTCTCCGCCGATCCCGCGGTCACCGCCGTGTTCGTGGCCAACGACCAGATGGCGCTCGGCGTGCTGCGGGCACTGCGCGAGGCGGGGCGGCGCGTTCCCGAGGACGTGAGCGTGGCCGGGTTCGACGACGTTCCCGAGGCCGCGTACTTCTGGCCGCCGCTGACGACCGTGCGGCAGGACTTCGGCGAGGTCGGCCGGTACGCCTTCCACATGCTGCTGGACCGGATGGCGGGCGCCGAGCCGGAGGCGCGGCGGCTGGTGGAGCCGGAGCTCATCGTCCGCGAGAGCACCGCCGCCCGCCACTAGCTCCGATTCCGCGCCTTGTCACGACTGCCCTTCCGCTCCTCCCTCAGCCGGACGTCCTCTCGGGGGAAGGAGGGGACGTGTCGGGGCGGCTCCATGGTGGCCGGATCTTCCGCAGGCGCCGCCCCGGTGGAGGCTAGGCGAGCCTGATCACGTTCCAGGAGACCGGCGGGAGCAGGACCCGCATGGGGTCGTGCTCGACGTCCGGGTTCGGCCGGGGCGCGATCCGGTCGGGATCGTCGGCCGTGTTGCGGGCGTAGACGTCGGCGTCCGTGAGCGTGGTGGCCTCGACGATCCGCTTGCCGCCCAGCGCGCGGGCGTCGATCTCCAGGGAGAGCGGCCCGTCGGTCGAGCGGTTGACGGCGAACAGCGTCGTGCCCTCCGCCGAGTGGGTGGCCACCGCGTCCAGCAGCGGCACGTCGCCGTAGTCGGCCGTCTCGTACGACGGGGAGACCGGCTCGATCCGCAGCACGTCGCCCGCGGCGTACCGGGACGCCTGCGCGAACGGGTGGAACGTGGTCTGCTTCCACGCCCGCCCGCCGGGCTCGGTCATGATCGGCGCGATCACGTTGACGAGCTGAGCCAGCGAGGCGGCGGTGACCCGGTCGCTGTTGCGCAGCAGCGTGATGAGCAGGCCGCCGAACGCCACCGCGTCGGCCAGATGGTAGTGGTCCTCCAGCAGCGGCGGCGCGACCGGCCAGTCGGTGCGGGGCTCGGCGTTCTGATGGTGGGAGAGGTACCAGATGTTCCACTCGTCGAAGGAGATGTCGATCCGCTTGCGCGACTTCAGCCGGGCGCCGACGTGGTCGGCGGTGGCGACGACCGAGCGGATGAAGTACTCCATGTTGGTCGAGCAGGCCAGGAAGCTGCCGAGGTCACCGTCCTTCTCCTCGTAGTACGCGTGGCAGGAGATGTAGTCGACCAGGTCGTAGGTCTCCTCCAGCACCTCGGCCTCCCACGCGCCGAAGGTGGCCATGCCGGAGCCCGAGCTGCCGCAGGCGACGAGCTCCAGGCCCGGATCGATCATGCGCATGGCGCGGGCGGTCTCGGCGGCGAGCCGGCCGTACTCGCGGGCGGTCTTGTGCCCGGTCTGCCAGGGGCCGTCCATCTCGTTGCCGAGGCACCACATCCTGATGGCGTGCGGCTCCTTGGCGCCGTTGGCGACGCGCAGGTCGGACAGCGTGGTGCCGGAGGGGTGGTTGCAGTATTCCAGCAGGTCGAGGGCCGCCTCGATGCCGCGCGTGCCGAGGTTGACCGCCATCATGGGCTCGGCGTCGGCCTTGCGGCACCAGCGGACGAACTCGTCGACGCCGATCTCGTTCGTCTCGGTGCTGTGCCAGGCCAGGTCGAGGCGGCGCGGGCGCTGGTCCTTGGGACCGATGCCGTCCTCCCAGCGGTAGCCGGAGACGAAGTTGCCGCCGGGGTAGCGGACCGTGGAGATGCCGAGCTCCCTCGTCAGCTCCAGCACGTCGCGGCGGAAGCCGTCCTCGTCGGCGGTGGGGTGATCCGGCTCGTAGATGCCTGTGTAGACGCAGCGCCCGAGGTGTTCGACGAACGTGCCGAAGGTGCGCCGGCGCACCGGAGCGACCTTGAACGCGGGATCGATCGTGAGTTTGGCCTGATGCACGGAGGTGGCTCCTGGGTTTCGCGGGCGTTACGTCGCTCCAGATTGTTAGCGCTATCAGCAGGGCTGGTCAAGGTCGGGAATCGCGAAAAGGCATCGTGACACCAGGGGTTGACAGGGTTGGTGTTACCGCTAACACTCGGGTAACCCGAACGAAACACCCAGGGTCGGCACGGCGGCCTGGCGCACTCCCCGAAGGTCCGCCCCGCCGCGGGGCCCTACCGTCCTGTGGCAGCCACGACCCCTCGACTGTTGACGAGAACACCTTCCGCGAGATCACGGCCAAGCAAGCAACGGCTCGGTGAAGGAAGAGGCCACTGTGCAAGGTCCCCCCCATATAACCCGCCGGACCCTTCTGGGCGGCAGCCTGGCACTCGCCGGAGCCGCCGCCACGGGCTGCGCCATCCCGGTCGGGCTCGGCTCGTCCCAGACCCGCGTCCAGTACTGGCATTTCCTCGGCGCGAGCGACGGCATCATCATGAACCAGATGGTCAAGGCGTTCGCCAAGGACAACCCCGACATCTTCGTCGAGGAAAACGTCCTGGCCTGGGGAGAGCCGTACTACACCAAGATCGCGATGGCGGGCTCCGGCGGACGCTCGCCCGACCTGGCGACCTTCCACCTCGCCCGGCTGGCCGGCATCGGCGCCGGGGCGATCCTCGACCCCATCAACGTGAAGCTGCTGGAGGAGGTGGGCCTGCGGGGCGCCGACTTCAGCCCGCCGATCTGGGAGCGCGCCCACCTCGACGGCGTGTTGTACGCGATCCCGTTCGACGCCCACCCGATGGTCCAGTACTACAACACCGAGATCTGCGGCAAGGCCGGGCTGCTCGGCCCGGACGGCAAGCTGCTGCCCACCACGGGCGTCGACCAGCTGCTGGCAATGCTGCGCAAGGCCAAGGACGCGATGGGCGGCAAGCCGCCGCTGGCGTTCGACGCGCTCGGGCTCGGCACGGTGGGCCCCTGGCGCGTGTGGTATTCGCTGTATCCGCAGAGCGGCGGCACCCTGCTGTCGGACGACGGCACCCAGATCACGATCGACGACGCCAAGGCGCTCCAGGCACTGCGGCTCATGGCCCAGCTCGGCAAGGAAGGACTGTGCGACTGGCGCACCGACTACGGCGCCTCCGTCGCCAACTTCACCAACGGCCAGGCCGCCTTCCTCTGGAACGGCGACTGGGAGACCACCGGGCTCAAGGAACGCAAGACCCCGTTCAACATGACCCGCTTCCCCAACGTCTTCGGCACCGGCGCGGCGCAGGCCGACTGCCACGCGTTCGTGCTTCCGCACCAGCGCGACCGGGACCCCGAGGTCGAGCGGGCGACCTACCGCTTCATCGCCGGCATCGTCAAGAACAGCGCCGACTGGGCGGTCGCCGGGCACGTGCCCGCGTACCTGCCCGCGCTGGAGGAACCCGACTACCTCGCGCTGCAGCCCCAGTCGGAGTACCGCTCGGTCATCACCGAGGTCGCGCTCGATCCCCAGGTCTGGTTCACCGGCTCGGCCTCCCGGATGTGGATCGAGTTCGGCGAGGCGTTCTCCCCGGTCATCAGCGGCGAGCGCACGCCGGAGGAGGGCCTGGCCGCCGCCAAGGCGTCGCTGAACCGGCTGCTGTCCGCCCCGAACCCCTTCCCCGCCCAGGAGCGATGATGACGACCACCGTCGCCGCCCCCGCGGCCACCGCCCCCGTCGCCGAGGCCAAGGTCAAGCGCGGCTGGACGCAGCACGGGCTGCTGTTCGTCGCGCCGTTCCTGGTGATCTACGTGGCCTTCCTGGTCTGGCCGACGCTGCTCGGCCTGCGGATGAGCCTGTCGAGCGTCAACATCGCCGGCACCAACGACGACTTCGTCGGCTTCGACAACTACGCCGAGGCGTTCGCCGACCCCCGCATGTGGCGCTCGCTGTGGAACACGCTGGTCTTCACCGTGCTGAGCACGGTCCCGCTGGTGCTGCTCGGCCTGGCGTTCGCCCTGCTGGTGCACCACCTGCGGTTCGTGCAATGGCTGTGGCGGCTGTCGTTCTTCGGCCCGTTCCTGCTGCCGTCGGCCGTCGTGTCGATCTTGTGGCTGCAGATGATCTACCCGCCCGACTACGGCCTGATCAACGGCACGCTCGGCACTGACGTCCTGTGGCTCGGCGACCCGTCGATGGCCATGTGGTCGGTGGTGATGACCACCGTCTGGTGGACGGTCGGCTTCAACTTCCTGCTCTACCTGGCCGCGCTGCAGTCGATCCCGCAGCACCTGTACGAGGCCGCCGCCATCGACGGCGCCAACGCCTGGGACAAGCTGCGCTCGATCACGCTGCCGATGCTCAGCCGCACGACCGCCCTGATCATCGTGCTGCAGCTGCTGGCGTCGCTGAAGGTCTTCGACCAGATCTACCTCATGACCGGCGGCGGCCCCGAGGACAGCACCAGACCCATCATCGAGTACGCCTACGACGTCGGCTTCACCGGCTACCGCATCGGCTACGCCTCGGCCGTGTCGTACATCCTGTTCGCCATCATCGTCATCGTCTCCCTGGCACAGCTCCGGCTGTTCCGCAAGCGCGCGGAGGGCTCGTCATGACCAAGCGGTTCAGCCTCAGCTTCAGCCAGCTCGTCCTGCTGGCGGTGGCGCTGGTGCTGGCGGCCATCTGGCTGGCGCCCATCGCCTGGGCCGTGGCCACCTCGCTCAAGCCCGAGGACGAGACCACCAAGATCCCGCTGCAGTGGTTCGCCAGCGAGATCACCCTGGACTCCTACCGGCTGGTCCTGGAGACCGGCGGCATCGTCAAGTGGGCGATCAACTCGACGGTCACGGCGGTGATCGTCACGTTCCTGACCGTGTTGTTCTCGGCGATGGCGGCCTACGGGTTCGCGCGCACGCAGTTCCGCGGCCAGCGGGCGCTGCTGGCGCTCATCCTGGCCGGGATCATGGTGCCGCCGCAGGTGCTGATCGCGCCGCTGTTCGCGGAGATGGTCGCGCTCGGCCTGGTCGACACCTGGTGGGCGATCATCCTGCCGCAGGTGGCCGCGCCGCTGATCGTCTACATCCTGTACAAGTTCTTCCAGGACGTGCCGCCCGAGCTGGAGCAGGCGGCGTTCGTGGACGGGGCGGGGCGCTGGCGGGTGTTCTTCACCATCGTGCTGCCGCTGTCGCGTCCCGTGCTCGCGGCGGTGTCGATCTTCACGTTCATCACCACCTGGAACAACTTCCTCTGGCCGTTCCTGGTCTCCACCGACCCGAACACGATGACGCTGCCGGTGGGGCTGGCGAACGTCGTCCAGGGCACCTTCGGCCTGCGCTACGCCCAGATCATGGCCTCCGTGGTGCTGGCCGGGCTGCCGCTGCTGGTGGTGTTCGTGCTGTTCCAGCGGCAGATCGTCCGCGGCGTCGCCCACACCGGCCTGGCCGGCCAGTGACGCTCATGGGTCCGGATCGGCGGCCGGCTCCTCTCGCCCACCAGGGACGCCTCCCTAGTTCCCGCGGCGATGGCCGCCAGAGCGTCCGCTGCGTCGCGGTGAGATCCTGGCTCATGCGAGCCGCCCCCGCCGCCCTGCTCTCCGGCGAAGAGCCTCCCGCACCGGGTCCCCTCCACCCCTGACCACCCGCGCGGGCCCGCTCGGCCGCCCGGCGGCGGATCGCCGGCCACCAGGGCAGCGCGCCCTCTTGGGGAAGCGCACCTCGGCGGAGGTCTTTCCCGGGGAAAGAGGGGGCGGGTGGGCGACTCCATGGGGGCGGCCTGCGACGGGGCGGGCCGTGCGGACACGGGGCTAGCCGGTCTCGTGGTGCACGAGCAGCACGAACGTGCGGGCGTAGGACACGCCGGACGCCGGGCGGGGCCAGTCCAGGTCGGCCAGGACGCGTGATCCGGCCTCGTGGTGGTCGCCGTCGACCCGGATCTCGGCGGTCTCGCTCCCCTCGCCGCCGCCGAAGAAGGCCTTGACGCCGATCAGGTGGTCGCGGTGGAAGGTGCCCTTCAGCGCGGGGGCCAGGTGCGGGAGGAGCACGTGCTGGACGGCCCACTGCTGCACGACGTCGTGGTCGTCGCCGGTGCCCCAGCCGGTGACGGCGCCGTGGATGGCGTGCCAGCCGGGGAAGCCGTCGGGGTGGTCGGGGCCGAAGTGGCCGGCGAACGAGCCGTCCTGGACGAGAAGCTCCAGGATCGTGCTCCCGGTGGTGTCGAGCCACGTCTGGATGGCGCGGTCGACGGCCTCCTCCGCGGTGGCGCCGTAGCCGGAGACGCAGTCGGGGATCGTGGTGTCCTCCGGGCCGTCGACGTCGAGCACGACGTCGAGGTCGAGGTGACCGGGACTGCCGGTGTGGTCGTCGCGCAGGACGACGGCGACCGTGCCCGGGCCCTTGACGAGACCGTCCCGGACCTGCCAGGGCTCGCCCGCCGCGGCCGACAGCCGGTCGGCCAGCATGCCGAGGACCGTCTCGTCCGGCAGCCGCGCCTCGTCCATGCCGCTCTCCCCTCGCCACTGCCGCGCCCGCACTCCGCCGACGTGCCGCTCCGCACGCAGGCCAGGCCGAGGGAGGCGTGGAACGCCCGGCACTCCTCGATCTTAGCCGGGTTGATCACCAGAAGGTCCGGCTCCGGACGGCGTGGCGGGAGTCAGCGAAGGGTCAGCGCTCGTAGCAGTCGTAGTTGCGCTGGGCCGCGATCTTCCCGTCGCGGAACTCCAGGAACGTCCCGATGTGCGCGCGCAGGGTGTGACCGGCCGGCAGGTCGCCCAGCGGGACGGCGAGCGTGCCGCTCCAGAGCACCTCGAGGGCGACCCGGTCGCCGGCCGCGACCGCGTTGAGCACCTTGAAGCGCTGGTCGCTGATGGTCGTGCGGCCGCGTTCCGCCGCGGCGCGAAGGCCGTCGAGGTCGCGTACGGCGCCTTCGGGGAAGAGCGCGTTGGGCAGCTCGCGTTGCACGGCGTCCTCGTGGAAGTACGGCTCGGGGCTCTCGCCCCGGGACACCGCCTCGTGGTAGCGGACGGCGAGGTCCACGTTGGGGTGCTGCTGGAGGTCCGTCATATTCACAACCATAGTTGTACAACTATGGTTGTCAACTGCAGAATGGCGTCATGCATCCTGTCCGACCCGGCGACCTGGACACCGGGACGCTGGCACTCTTCGTCGGCTTCGCGGCCGCCTCCGTCGTGCAGGAGAGCCTGGCGGAGCAGGGCTTCTCCGGCCTGAGGTTCGCTCACGGGTACGTCTTCCAGCACCTCGTCGACGACGCCGGCCCCACCGTGGGCGACCTGGCCCCGAAGCTGGGCGTGACGCAGCAGGCGGCGTCCAAGAGCGTGGCCGAGCTCGAACGCCTCGGCTACGTGCAGCGCCTGGCCGACCCGCGCGACGCCCGGATCCGCCGGGTGCACCTGACCGCGCGGGGCCGCGAGGCGGTGGCGGCGGCCCGGCGGGCCCGCGAGGCGCTGGAGTCGCGGCTGGCCGAGCGCGGCGGCGAGCGGCGGCTGGAGGAGTGCCGGGCGCTGCTCGCGGACCTCCTGGACGAGCTGGGCGGCACGCCGGCCGTGCGCCACCGCGAGGTCAGGCCGCCCCGCTAGCGCGGCCGGCTCGCATGCCGGCCAGGCCGGTTGCCAGGCAATTGCCAGGAAGTGACGGTACGCTGCCTCGGCATGAACTGGCAGCGCAAGGTCAACAAAGCGCTGGTCAGGTTCACCGGATTCCAGATCGAAAGGGTCGGGAAAGAGCCGCCGCCCGCGCCCGTCCCCGAGATCAGACGGCCCGCGGATCCGCTAACCGACCGGCTGCTCGAAGCACCCGTGTTCCTCCTGTCTCCCGTGCGGTCCGGCTCGACGCTCCTGCGGTCGATACTCAACGCCCACTCGGCCCTGCACGCCCCCCATGAGCTGCACATCCGGCGGCTGCGGGTGCACCTCAACACCGGACTGGCCGCGAAGGCGACGGCGGCGCTCGGGCACGCCCGCTTCCTCTTCCTGCTCCGCCATCCCGCCTCGATCGCCACGTCCTGGCACGAGGCCGGCCCGGACAAGCGCACGCCCGAGGAGGCCGCGCTGGACGCGCTGCGTTACATGAAGGCCGTCCAGCGCGCCAGGAAGGCCTCAGCGCCGAGCCGGAGCGGGTCACCCGCGAGAGCCGGACATGCTCGCCGCGAGGACCAGATCCCGGAGGCGCTGAAGCCCATTTCCCGGACCTGGGGGTACGTCAGGTGAAGATCCGCTATCTCATGCTGCACGCGTACGGCATGGGCGGCACCGTCCGCACGGTCGTCAACCAGGCGAACGCGATGGCCGCGGCGGGACACGACGTCGAGCTGGTCAGCGTGGTACGGCGGCGCGACAGGCCCCGGTTCACCCTGGACCCGCGCGTCACGATCACCACGCTGGTGGACCAGCGCGCCGGCCGGCGGCCCGACTCGTTCGGGCGCAGGGTCTGGCGCCGGGTACGCGGGAAGGTCGTGCCGCGCGGCGAGTTCGCGGCCGGCTACTTCACCGAGCGCGTGGAGTGGGCGGCGATGGACTACTGCGCCAAGCTGCGTGACGGCGTCCTCGTCACCACCCGGCCCGCGCTGAACCTGATCTCGGCCCGCCGCACGCCCAGGAGCGTCATCAGGGTCGCCCAGGAGCACATGAACCTGTCGGCCTACCCCGAGACCATCCGCAGGGAGATCGCCCGCCACTACGGGCGGCTCGACGCGGTCACGGTGCTGACGCGCACGAACCGGCTCGAATACCAGCGGCTCCTGCCCCGCACCCCGATCGTGCAGATCCCGAACGCCCTGCACAAGGTCGATCAGGAACGTTCCCGGCAGGTCGATCCCGTCGTGGTGGCGGCCGGCCGGCTGGTGCCGCAGAAGGGGTTCGACCTGCTGATCCAGGCCTTCGCGCAGGTGGTGGCGGAGCATCCGGAGTGGCGGCTGCGCATCTTCGGCACCGGGCCGCGCCGGGGCGAGCTGGCCGGGCTCGTCGAGCAGTACGGGCTGGGCGGGCACGTGGCGTTGCCCGGGCGTACCGACCAGCTGGACCGGGAGCTGACCGAGGCCTCCGTGTACGCGCTGAGCTCGCGCTTCGAGGGCCTGCCCATGGTGATGATCGAGGCCATGACGCACGGGCTGCCGGTGGTGGCGTTCGACTGCCCGACCGGGCCGGGCGACGTGCTGACCGACGGCGTGGACGGGGTGCTCGTGCCACCCAGGGACGTGGACGCGCTGGCGGCCGCGCTGAAGCGGGTCGTCGCGGACCGGCAACTGAGGGTGCGGATGGGCAGGCAGGCGGTGAAGACGTCGCGGGCGTACGCGCCGGAGCTCGTGATG
This sequence comes from Nonomuraea sp. SYSU D8015, assembly GCF_008065375.1. Taxonomy (GTDB): domain Bacteria; phylum Actinomycetota; class Actinomycetes; order Streptosporangiales; family Streptosporangiaceae; genus Nonomuraea. The sequence goes on along the minus strand of NZ_VJYI01000001.1, from coordinate 1,106,220 downwards.
CCGTTGTGGGAGGATTTGTTCTCCGAGCTGCTTGAGGGAGAACGGGTGATCGACAATTTCTGGAGCGCCCGGTGAAAGCGTGGCGCGCTGAATAGCACCCAGAAAAAGATTTACCCGACACAAACCCCATTTCCGGCAAAACCACCACAAAGTTCGCGGCAGCCTGGGACGCATGCGTAATCGGAAAGCCCGTCTCGCCGTCCTGACCGGTGCCCTTGCCCTGGTCACGGGGCTCGGGGCGCCCGCGTACGCGGACGTGCCGGCTCCGCTCGCCACCGTCGCCGCCCCTGCCGCCCCCGACGCGCCCACGGTGTACGCGCGGGCGGCCTACCTGATCGACGCCTCCTCGGGCGAGGCGCTTTTCGACGAGGCAGGCGGCGAACGCATGCCGATCGCCAGCCTCACCAAGACGATGACGGCCTATGTCGTGCTGAAGACCGCCAAGCCGACGGACGTGGTCGAGATCGCGCCCGCGGACGTCGCGTACGCCGAGGACGGCGGCGGCACCACCGCCGACCTGCGCGCCGGGGACCGCCTCACGGTCGGAGAGCTCCTGTACGGCCTGATGCTGCCCTCGGGCGCCGACGCGGCCCACGCCCTGGCCCGCACGTACGGCCCCGGCGTCGACGGCTTCGTCGCCAAGATGAACGCGACCGCCCGCGAGCTGGACATGAACGACACCCAGTACGTCAACGCCGACGGCCTGCCCATGCCGGGCAGCGACGGCTACTCCACCGCCCGCGACCAGGCCGTGCTGGCCGCCAAGGCGCTGCAGCATCCGTTGATCGCCGAGGCGGCCGGGACCCGGTACCACTCGCTCGACGCGAGCGGCGAGCACGGCTCATACAGCTGGCGCAACACCAACCGGCTCCTCGGCACGCCGGGCGCCATCGGGCTGAAGACAGGGTTCACGCGGGCGGCCGGGTACTGCCTGGCGTTCGCGGGCGAGCGGGACGGGCGGCGGCTGGTCGGCGTGCTGCTCGGCGAGTCGGTTTCGAGCCGCCGCTTCAGCACGGCCGAGGCGCTCCTGGACTGGGGCGCCGCCCGCCAGTCCGCCTGACACGCGGCCCGGCCGGACGCTACCGCACGCCACCCGGCGCTGCCGCGTGCTGCCCCGGCACAATCACTCGCCGCCCGGCGCTGTCCCACGCCTCCACCAGCGGCCATGGCGTCCCCTCCTCCCGGACAGGGCCGTGGCCACGAACGGCGTCAGCGCCCGCGAAGATCGCGGCGATCGCGCGCGCGGCCGCGCCGCGGCGCCCGGGGAGCGGTGATGCCGGATCGACCCGATCCGGCCACGCGGCGCCAGATTCGCCCGCCCGAAATTTCATGCCATGGACGGCGTTGATCCTTTGGATTAGTTTGCCCGACATGAAGCTTCGAATCGCGTTGAGCGCGATGTCAGCGACCTTCCTCCTCGCGGCCGCGGCGCCGTCCCCCGCCCACGCCGGACCGCTCCGGCTCGGCTGGGAGCTCAAGGAGACCGGAGTGACCGCGCGCCTGCGAGGGCTGTCGCCCGTCAGCCGCGACGTGGTCTGGGCCTCCGGCTCGGGCGGCACGGTGCTGAGGACCGTGGACGGCGGGCGGAGCTGGCAGAACGTCTCGCCACCCGGCACGGCCGACCTGCAGTTCCGCGACATCGAGGCGTTCGACGCGCGCCGCGCCGTGGCCCTGTCCATCGGCGAGGGCGCGAACTCGCGGGTCTACCGCACCGAGGACGGCGGGCGCACCTGGACGGAGACCTTCAGGAACGACGAGCCGCGGGCGTTCTACGACTGCCTGGCCTTCTTCGACGGGCGCCACGGGCTGGCCATGAGCGACCCGGTGGACGGCAGGTTCCGGATCCTGGCCACGGAGGACGGCGGGCGGAGCTGGCGGGTGCTCCCCGCCGACGGCATGCCCGACGCGCTGCCGGGTGAAGCCGGGTTCGCGGCGAGCGGGCAGTGCCTGGTCACGGCGGGCGGCCGGGACGTGTGGCTGGCCAGCGGCGGGGCCGAGCGGTCGCGGGTGTTCCATTCGGGGGATCGCGGGCGTACGTGGACGGTGGCCGACACGCCGATCCCGGCCGGGGACCCGGCGCGGGGCGTCTTCGGGCTCGCCTTCCGCGACCGGCACCGGGGCATCGCGGTCGGCGGCGACTACCGCCCGGACCAGCAGTCGCCCAGCGCCGGCGCCGTGACCAGGGACGGCGGAGCGAGCTGGCAGGCCGCCGCCACGCCGCCGCCGGCGTACCGGTCTGGTGTGACCTGGCTGCCGTTCCCACCCTTCGCCGCCCTCGCGGTGGGGCCGTCCGGGAGCGATGTGACGTACTCGGGCGGGCGGCACTGGGAGACGTTCGACGGTGGCTCGTTCGACACGGTGTCGTGCGCCCGAGACGGCGCCTGCTGGGCCTCAGGCGAACAGGGCCGCATCGCCCGCCTGACCCTGAAGTAGCCCGCCCCGCCCCCGCCCCGCGCGCCTACGGGCGGCGGGCGGCTACGGGCGCGCCGCACCGGCCACCGCCTCTGCCACAGACACGCGCCACCCACCACGCGCCACCCGGCTACCCGTCACCGTGCCGCGCCCGCCGTGCGGGGTCAGATGGCGGGCGGGCTCGTGCTGACGCCGGGTGGGTCAGCGGACGTCGCGGGGGCGGAACTGGATGCTGATGCGCGGCCCCGTGGGGCGGGCCGTCTTCGGGATGGCGTGTTCCCAGGTGCGCTGGCAGCTGCCGCCCATCACGATCAGATCCCCGTGGCCGAGGTCATGGCGGATCGAGGGGCCGCCGCCGCGCGGGCGCAGCAACAGCGGACGCGGGCAGCCGACAGAGATGATCGCGACCATCGTGTCCTCGGTGCTCCCCCGCCCGATCGTGTCCCCGTGCCAGGCCACGCTGTCACGCCCGTCGCGGTAGAAGCAGAGCCCGGCCGTGCGGAACGGCTCGCCCAGCTCCTCGCCGTAGTGGGCGTTGAGCGCCCGCCTGGCGTCCTCGAGCACCGGGTCCGGCAGGGGCTTGTCCTCGTCGTAGAACTTCAGCAACCGCGGCACGTCGACGACCTTGTCGTACATGCGCCGCCGCTCGGCACGCCACGGCACCGTCTCGGCGAGCCGCTCGAACAGCGTGTCGGCCCCGGACACCCAGCCCGGCCGGAGGTCGATCCAGGCGCCGCGATCGAGATGAGTCCGCCGGACCGTGTCGCCGAGCGGACCCAGGCCGAGCTCCTCGTCGAGACCGAGCAGAGATGCTTGGAACGCGGCTCTCATGGTCCCGAGTCTACGCCATCCTTCAAACACGTATTCGACAGACGTGGTGGTCGCTTTTGCCGGCGGCTCGTGCGAGGCTGGCAGACGCCGGGAGCGAGTGGCGTCGCGCTCGAACCGCGCCGTAAACCGCGCCGTGAGGTGAGGAGGCCACCCGCCGCTTCGTCACGGACACGAGAAGGAGCATCGCCGTGCTCACCACCGACTACCTCTCGGGCACCCCCTGCTGGATCGACGTCAACAGCCCCGACGTCGACCGGTCCGTCACGTTCTACACCGGGCTGTTCGGCTGGCGGTCGATCACGCTCGGTCCGGAGCACCGGGACTACCGCTTCTGCCAGATCGACGGGAAGACCGTGGCCGGGATCAGCCACGCGACCGAGGACAACCCGGCCGCGGCGTGGCTGACATACTTCCAGACGCCCGACGCCGACGCCGTGGCCAAGACGATCGAGCAGGCGGGCGGCACGGTCATCGCCCCGCCGTGGGACATCGAGGGGCAGGGCCGGATGGCGGTGTTCGCGGATCCGGGCGGCGCCCGGTTCGCCGTGTGGCAGCCCGGCGGCACCAAGGGGCTCGGCATGGTCACGGAGCCGGGGTCGCTCGCTTGGGTGGAGGCGTACGTCCCCGACGTCGCCGCCGCGCGCGCCTTCTACGAGACGGTCTTCGGCTGGTCCGTCACGGACATGCCGATGGGCGACATGTCCTATCCCGTGGTCTCCCCCGCCGGGGGCGGCGAGTCGCTGTCGATGGCCGGGATCGTCCAGCTCGAGCCCGGCGACGGCCCGCACTGGCTCGCCTACTTCGAGGTGCCCGACTGCGACGCCACGGTGGCCCTGGCGCAGCAGCTCGGCGGCACGGTGCGGGCTCCGGCGACGAGCGTGGAGGGGGTCGGGCGCATGGCGTTCCTCGCCGACCCGCACGGCGCCCGTTTCGCGGTCATCACCAGCTCGGCGTGATCGCCTGAACGTCCCCGAACGCCTGGACGGCTAGGCCCGGCCTGCGCGGCACGCAGTCCGTACAGGCCGGGCCGACCTGCCGGGGAACCTTCCCTTCGTGCGCCCCTCCTAACACCGGCACACACTCTCCTGTAACGTCTTGTATGTGTTATCCCGTTACATGGCCGGGGCGGTCGCCGCCCGTACCGGAGACGAGATGTCCGGGCCCGCCCTCCTCGTCACGGGGCTGGCCGTCACGGGATCTCCCGTGGTGGCGTCCTGGCTGCTGGCCGGGCTGACCGTCTCGGCCGCGGTCGGCGGGCCGCTGCTCGGGGTGCTGCTCGACCGGGCGCGGCGGCCGGGGCGGCTGCTGGCATGGTGCCTGTCCGGGTACGCGGCCGGGCTGCTGATGGTCCTGTACGGGCTGGGGCGGGTGCCGGACGCGGCCCTGGTCGCGGTGGCCGTGGCGACCGGCCTGCTGGGCCCGGCGCTCACCGGCGGCTGGACGGCGCAGTTGCCGCTGGTGGCCGGGGCGGAGTGGATGGGCAGGGCGAACGCCCTCGACTCCATGAGCTACAACGTGGCGGGGCTGGCCGGTCCGGCCGTGGTGGGCGTGATGGCGGCGGCCGATGGCGGCGGGGCGGCGGTGCTGGTGTGCGTGGGGCTGCTCGTCGCCGCGTTTCCCGTCGCCTGGACGCTCCCCGCACGCGGCGGCACCGTGTCCAGGGAGCCCGGCGACGGGGTGCGGCGGCGGGAGCGCGGCGATGGCGCGATGTCCGGGGAGCCGGGTGTCGTGAGCGGTGGATCCGCTGGGTGGGGCCGGGCGTCGGGCGAGTCCGTGCGGCGGGAAATGCTCGAGGGGTTCGCCGTCATCGTACGGAACGGGGCGCTGCGGCGGGCGACGGCCGGATCGATGATCTCGTGTGCGGGGCTCGCCGTACTGGTGGTGTCGGCTCCGGTGCTCGGGGTCCGGCTCACCGGCGAGAGCGGGTACGGCGCTTTGCTGCTCGCCGTCACCGCCGCGTGCGGGCTCGCGGCGAACACGGTGGTCGCCGCCCGTGGCGAGGCCTGGCGGTGGGACACGGTGCTGGTGTGGGGGACGGCGGTTCTGGGGGCCGGGACGGCGCTGGCGGCCGTGTCCGGGTCGTTCTGGGTCGCGGTGGTGGCGGCGGCGGTGGTGGGAGCGGGCGAGGGTCCGCAGCTGACCGCGTTGTTCTCGGTACGGCACCGCGAGGCGCCCGCCCGCCTGCGCGCCCAGGTGTTCACCACCGGCGCCAGCCTGAAGATCACCTCGTTCGCGATCGGGTCCGCGCTGGCCGGGCCGCTGGTGGCGTACTCGGTCACGGCGGCCCTGCTGACGGGCGCTGCGCTGCAGGCGGCGGCCGTGGCCGTGCTGGCGGCACCACGGCGGAGGTCCCCGACACCGACGGGGTGACCGACCCGAGGGCGATCAGCCGCCCGCATGCCGGACGAGCCTGTAAGGCAACCCGCCCCCGCGAGACTCGAAGGCCGTCAGCCGGGCACGCTGGACGAGGTGCGGGAGCGGTGGGCGGCGACGCGTTCGCGGGTGGCGCAGCGGGTGCTGCAATACCGGCGCGGGCTGCCGCCGCCGAAGTCCATGAACGGCCGCCCGCAGCCGGCCGACGCGCACAGCCCGCCGGGAATCCGCTGGTAGTCGGCCAGCAGCACGGCCAGCGCCATCGCCGACGACGCCAGGAACCACGCCCCCCACGGCGCGTCGTCCCCGCTGTCCACGTGCAGGTGCCAATGGGTCGTGCCCCTGTGGCTGGTCAGCCTGGGCGGCTTGGCGGCTCGGGAGAGCAGCCGGTTGAGCAGGGCCGCCGCCTGGCCGGCGTCAGGCGCGCCCAGCACCTCGCGCAGCCGCGCCGCCGCCGCGCGCATGGCCGCGATGTCGTCCTCGCCCAGGCCGAGTTCTCCGGTCTCGCCGTGCCGGCGCAGGACGTGCGACACCGACTCGACCGACGGCTGCTCGTGCAGCAGCGCCACGCAGAGGTCGACGGCCCTGACGGCCATCGCCTTTGTCGAGTGAGCCTCCACGCAAGCAGCGTATGCCCCCGGCGCCAGACGCCAGAACCCGTTCCGCGGGCGCATCCTCAGTCCCGGCACGACGTGTCCTTCAACAGCCCGGAGGCGCGTTCACCTCCTCGGATCCGCGACGCCGGGTGGCCGGTTGATCACAGATCGGCCGCGTTCGCCGGAATGATCGCCCCGCCAATCCCCTTGACCGCCGTGGTCATCCATGTCTAGATCAAAACGGTTCATCGCTCTCAGCCGAAGGACAGGGCATGGCATCGGCATGGACACCCCCATCGTGACGGATGGGAGCCGGGACGCCGCCGCGGGGAGGCGGCGGCGCCGGACGTACGCGGTGCGGATCTCCGCCGTCCTCGCGGGGACCCTCAACCTCGTCATGGCCGCGGTGCTGTTCGGCACTCCCGGCAGTTTCCCCACGCTGGACACCGTGCCCATGCCGGAGGGCGGCACCGAGGCGCCGCCTCCGGGCTCGCTCAGCGCCCGGCCCACCGCCTCGCCGATCGGCTCCACGCCGCACCCGCTGCCCGCCACGGCTCCCCGCACCGCGCCCCGGGAGAGAATCGCCACGCCCGGCGGGGACCGCGGGCGCACGCCGCCGCCCGGCGCGGACACGGGACCGGTCGCCGTCCGCACGACGCCCGCCCGCCCCGTACCCACGGTCAAGGTTCCGGTGACGGCACCGCCCAGCAGGACGGGCAAGCCCGTCAAGACCCCGCCCGTCAAACAGTCCGCCGGCGCGTCCCCCGAAGTCCGGCCCACGCCTCCAGGCCAGACAAAGGAGCCACCGGGCCGAACCAAGGAGCCACCGGGCCAGACCAAAGAGCCGCCGGGCCAAGCCAGGCAGCCACCAGGCCAGACCAGGGAGCCGCCGGGTCAGACGACGAGCAAGGCGGACGGCCCCGGGAACGACAATCCCCGCGACGGCGGCGGCGCCGATCGCCACCCGGACGTCCTGCGCCGCCAGGTGAACGACTGAGCTCAGCGGGCGGCGACGAGGGAGGTGGACGGTCCGAAGGGGGCTGTCAGAAGAGCGACGGATCAGAGTGGGCGGCGGCCGGCGAAGCCCAGCTCCGTACGGTGATACCAGGCGAGCTCCCGCTCACCCTCGATCCAGCACAGCCGCACCGACACCCCCTCCAGCACCGCGGGGAAGTCGACCAGCACGGGCGCGATGCCCTTGACCTCGATCCCCTGCCCCGTCCACCCGCTCAGGATCTCCTCGATGCGGGCCTCGAGCGCCTTGAGCTCGGGGAGGCCGCCGAGCTCGGACCGCCCCCTGGCCTGCCGGTCGAAGGTGATCTCGGCCAGGTCGGCGCGGGCGGCGATCACCTCACGAGCGTCCTCGATGACGCGGGGCAGCAGGGCGCGGGCCTCGTCGACGGTGAAGATCCGGTCCATGCGCCAACGCTAGCGGTTCGGCTCGTACGCGTGGACCAGCAGCTTCTCCGCGTGGTCGAGGTAGTCGTCCAGATAGGCCGCGGCCTGCTCCGTCTTGCCGGCCTCGATGAGCTCCAGCAGCGTGCGGTTGCGGTGGACGAACGGCTCGTGGAAGGCGCGCGGATTCTCCATCACGTGGAAGACCAGGCGCATCTCGGCCAGCAGCTGGCGCATGAGCTCGTCGATCCTCGGACTGTCGTTGAGCGACGCGAGCGCCTGGTGGAAGCGGATGTTGGCGGTGCCGACCGCCTGCCAGTCGTCCTCGGCGGCGGCCCGCTCGGCGTCGCGCATGGCCTCCTTGATGACGGCCAGCGCCTGCGGGGACGGCGGCCGGCGCACCGCCGAGCCCTCCAGCACGCGGCGCACCCGGTAGAGGTCGAGCACGTCCTCGACGGACGGGAGGCGGACGAACACGCCCCTGTTGAGCTTGTGGTCGAGCAGCCGCTCGTGCCCGAGCAGCCGGAACGCCTCGCGCAGCGTGTTGCGTGACACGCCGAGCCCTTCCGAGATGGACTCCTCCGACAGCCGCTGGCCGGGGCGGAAGAAGCCCGCGGTGATCCGGTCGCGCAGGATGTCGGCCACACCTTCGGCCATGCTGCTGCGTCCCAGCCTTTGCCGGTCCCGGGAAAGATCGGCGACGAGGTCATCCACATTCAACAGGGAATCATGGAGCAAAACCCTTGTCGAATTGTTCAACGATTCTTATGTTGAAACTACTCTCCCTCAGACAAGCAAGGAGCGATCGATGTCAGGCTCCACGCAACAGACCCGGCGGGTGATCCTCGCCAGCCTGATCGGCACGTCGCTGGAGTGGTACGACTTCTTCCTCTACACGACGGCGGCGACCCTGGTCTTCCCCAAGCTGTTCTTCCCGTCCCTCGACCCGTTCAGCGCGACGCTGGCGTCGCTGACCACCAACGCCGTGGCGTTCGTCGCCAGACCGCTCGGCGGTGTGGTGTTCGGCCACTTCGGCGACCGGGTGGGCCGCAAGACCGTGCTGGTGGTGACGCTCCTGGTGATGGGCGTCTCGACGTTCCTCATCGGCGTGCTGCCCGGCTACGCGGCCGTGGGCGTGATCGCGCCGATCCTGCTGGCGCTGCTGAGGTTCGTGCAGGGCTTGGGGCTCGGCGGCGAGTGGGGCGGCGCGGTGATCATGTCGCTGGAGCACGGCGACGGGCGGCGGCGCGGCTTCAACGCCAGCTGGCCGCAGGTGGGCGTCCCTGCCGGGTACGTGCTGGCCACCGGGCTGCTGACGATCCTGTCGTTCGTGCAGTCCGACGCGGCGTTCCTGTCGTGGGGGTGGCGGGTGCCGTTCCTGCTGTCGGGCGCGCTGGTGTTCGTGGGCCTGTGGGTGCGGCTCAAGGTGACCGAGTCGCCGCTGTTCGCCGAGGTCGAGCAGCAGGGCGCCAAGGCGAGGATGCCGCTCGTCGAGGTTTTGCGCACGCACCCGCGGGCGCTGCTGTCCGCCTTCACCGCGCGGATCGGGGTGGACGTGGCGTTCTACACGTTCACCGCGTACATCATCGTCTACATCACGACGCAGCTGGAGCTGCCGCGTTCGTACGCGCTGAACGCCGTGCTCATCGGGTCGGCGCTGCAGCTGGTGCTGATCCCGCTGTTCGGCTCGCTGTCGGACCGGCTGGGGCGGCGGCCGGTGTACCTGGCGGGCGTGGTCGGGGCGGCGGTGTGGGTGTTCGCGTTCTTCCCGCTGCTGGACACGAAGTCCTTCCCGCTGATCGCGCTGGCGGCCGTCATCGCGCTGGTCACGCACGCCGCGATGTACGGGCCGCAGGCGGCCTTCATCGCCGAGCTGTTCAGCACCCGGCTGCGCTACAGCGGCGCCTCGATGGGCTACCAGGTGGCCGGGATCGTGGGCGGCGCGCTGGCGCCGATCATCGCGGTCCAGCTGTTCCAGACGTACCAGACGACGGTTGCCGTGTCGGTCTACGTCGTCGCCGCCCTCGCCGTCACCGCCCTGGGGCTGGCCATCGCGCCGGAGACCCGGGACGTCGACATCGCCGCCGAGCCGGAGACCGCCCCGCGCGGCATCCCCGGCCAGGTCGGGCCGTTCGCGTAACTCGACTGCCGCGAAAGCCGCGGGCGGCGGCTGCCGACGCCGCCCGCGCAGGAGGAGGAGCATGAAGATCCTCTTGGCCGTCATCGCCGCGCTGATCGCCGTCCCCCTGCTCTTCGGGGGCGTGGGGGGCCTGGAGAGCACCGACGGCGGTCAGGTCGCCGTGGTCCGCGACGGGGGGCTGTTCGACGACAACAAGGTACGCGAGGTGATCGACCCCGGCTCCGGGCTGACCTGGACCGGCATGTGGTCGTCCGTCCACCTCTATCCGGCGCAGCAGCGCTTCTACACGATCACCGCCGACGCCAGGCGGGCCACCGCGCTGGGCGTCGACGTGGTGACGGTGCCGAGCAGCGACGGCGTGAACCTCGGCATCGAGGGCACCCTCTACTTCACGCTCAACCTCGATCACGAGACGCTGAAGAAGTTCGACGACAAGTTCGGCACCCGGACCTTCCGCTCCCAGGACGACCGCTCGCTCTACCCGTGGGAGGGCGAGGAGGGCTGGTCGGCGTTCTTCGGCCAGGCGGTGCGACCGGTGATCGACAACGCGTTGCGCGGCCAGATCGGCGCCATGCGCTGCGCCCAGCTGGTGCCCTCGTGCTCGCTGCTGGAGAGCGCCGGCCTCAAGCCGCAGGACGGCAACGCCAACATCGCCAAGGTGCAGGACGCGGTCAACGCCTCGCTCGCCCGCGACCTGCCGGCCACGCTGGGCGGCGAGTTCCTGACCGGGCTGCGGTTCACGCTGGCCAAGGTGACGCTGCCGGCGGACGTGCAGAAGGCGGTGGACCGCTCGCTGGCCGCCTCCGCGGCCGTGTCCGAGGCCCAGGCGAAGGTCGCCCAGGCCAAGGCGGAGGCCGAGGCGAACCGGGCCAGGCAGGACGGCTACGACGAGTGCCCCGCCTGCGCCGAGATCGAGAAGCTCAAGTCGCTGCCCCAGGGCATCACGGTGTACGCTCCGGGGAATCCGCAGTCGGTGGTCGTGCCGTCACGCTGAGCGCTGACGCCGAACCGCTTCCGTTTTGTACGGATACGTCAGCGTTTCAGGGGATCTGGACGTGATCTCGAGCATCGGGTCAGCGTTGTGACGGAATCGCCATCTATTCGCAGAACAAGGGCCACCGAATAGGCATAAACTGCGCGCCTGTGAGCCTGCCTGTACGAGAACGTTCCCCCCGGCCGGGCGGCGGCCGCCACCGTCGTCCCGTGCCCACGTCCCTCCCGCCGGACGCCCCTGTGCTCGTGCTCGCGACCCCGGGCGACACCGCCGGCGTGGCGGAGGAGATCGCGGCGGTGGTACGCGTCGACAACCCGCAGATCGAGGTTCTGCTGACGAGCATCACCGACCTGGCGGACTCGCTGCCCTCCGGCCGCGACGCCGTGATCGTGCCCCTGCTCACATGGGAAGACCCGGTCGTCATGGCGGAGATCGGCAAGGCCGTGGCGGCCACCGGCTCCGGCGCCGCGGTGACCGACGCGCTCGGGCCGCACCCGTTGCTGGCCGAGGCACTGCACATCCGGCTCGCCGAGCGCGGCCTGGCGCGGGCCGACCGCGTACGGCTGCTGAACGTCTCCAGCCCCGTGGACGCCGTCATCCTCGGCACGGTCGGCGGCGAGCGCGCGGTGCGCGCCGTGCAGGCCACCGCGGTGCTGCTGGCCTCCCGGCTCACGCTCCCGGTCGTCGCGGCCGCGCTCGACAGCGACCCCGGCGTGAGCGTCGCGGCCCAGCGCCTGCGCGCGGCGGGCGCCGAACGGCTGGCGATCGCCCCCTGCATGATCGGCCACGAGGCCCCGCCCGGGATCGTGGAACGGGCCGCCGCCGAGATCAAGGCCGGCCACGCGGAGCCGCTCGGCTCGCACAGCGCTGTCGCCGAACTTGTCGCGCGAGCTTACGGAAGTCAACTCGCCACTTGACAAGGGCTTGTTAAGATCGCGGGACTCGCGTTACCGTCTCCGCATGCGTCACGTGGTGTGGAACGGCGAACGGCTCGGCCTCCGTGACGTCACGGAGGCCGACGTGCACGCCCTGCACGCCATTTACGGCGATCCCACCGCGACGCAGCACATGCCGTTCGCGCCGCGCAGCCTGGGCGAGGTGGCCGCGCTGATCGAGGCGGCCACGCAGGCGGCCGCGGCCGAGCCGCGCCTGCTCTACGTGATGGCCGTGGTCGACGCCGAGCGCCGCGACGTGATCGGGGTGGCCCGCCTGCACATCGAGGCCGAGCACCCGCACAGCGCGGAGATCGGCTTCGGGCTCCACCCCGACGTGTGGGGGCGCGGCGTCGGCACCGACCTCGTACGACTGCTGCTGTCGTTCGGGTTCAAGCAGCTCGGGCTGCACCGCATCTGGGGCGCCCGCTCCCCTGCCAACCTGCCCGCCCAGCTGGCGATGCTGACGGCCGGCATGGTCGAGGAAGGGCGCATCCGGCACCACGTGCACACTCCGCACGGGTGGCGCGACTCGATCGTGCACTCGGCGCTGGAGGACGAGTGGACCGAGCGGTAGGAGCGCCACCCCTGCCCCCTCAAGGATTTCCTATAATCCCCCGCCCTTTTGAGGTGACAGTCAAGCCCGGTCGGCGGGGTGGGGCTTCGGGGATGGCGGGGGAAGGCACGGTGTGGCGGGAGCGGGGATTGTCGGTCCGGCACCCTACGATGAGGCACCTCACGGAGGGATGGTCCTATGGTCGACTCGCTGATCGTGCCCCTGTTCGTCACGACGGACCTGCCGCCAGAGGCGGACCTGGCCGAGTTCGGGGAGTTGCTCGCCGAGACGCCCCGCGCGCTCGGCCGCGAGGGCGCCGGATACGAGGCGTTCCTCGCGGGCAAGGTGTTCTGGCTGGACCGGCCCGTGCTGCCCGAGCAGCGCCCGGCGGCCGAGACGGAGCTGCGCTTCGCCGGCATGCTGGGCTACCTTGCGGCCGCGGGTCCCGGCCACACGGCGCGGGAGGTGGTCGGCGACGTGCGGAAGGCGATCGGCGAGGCCGTGGCGGGGCGCTACGGCGACGTGGGCGTGGCTCCGGCCGTGTTCGCGATCCGCGACCAGGACGTCCGCGAGCGCACCCCCGAGTCGGCCCTTTACGTCGACACGCCCGGCGGATCGGCCGAACTGGTGAGCGCGACCAAGTCGTACCTCTAGTCAGGCGGGCGCGCCGCATGCCATGGTGAGCGAAGATCCTTCCGGCGGAAGGCGCTCGGCGTGACGTTCCGCCGCCTTCAGAGGAGGTTGTCGCATGGCCGTGCTCGGCGCGATCTGCTTCGGGCTGGTGATCGGGTGGATCACGTACCGGACACTGCGCCGCGGAGAGGGCGCCGTGGGGCTGAGCGACCTCGCCGCGGTGCTGGCCGCGGTGGGCGGCGGCGTGGCGACGGCGCTGGCCGGCGAGCCCGACGTGTTCGGGGCGTACGCGGTCGGGCTGGCGGTCGGTTTCTTCGGCTGCCTGGTCGTGGCCACGCTGATGCCCGGCTCGAAGTGGCTCGACGGCTAAGGACGCCCGTTTCCGCTGTCCTGTGGTTCCTGTACCGCGTCCGGGTCGAAGGGGTCCTCGCGGCTGTGCATCCTGGGGTGGCCGATGTCGGCTTCGAGGTCGAACCCCGCGCGTTCGGCCGCCTCCGCCAGCTGCCGCTCCCTGCGCTCGCGGGCCACCCGCTCGTGGTGACGGAGGATGAGGTCGGCGATGGCCTGGATGGGGCCGTGGTGGTGTGAGTGGTCGCCGGGCCCAGCGTCGCTCGAATTCGTCATTCCATGGTGATTCCCCTGCTCAGCGCTGCAAACGTGAACATGCCGCGCGGGGTCATTCCGGCAGGCCGGTCAGCACGTACGGGGCCCACAGGTCGGGCTCGGCGGACCCGTACAGCTCGCGGAGCGCCAGCACCGCCTCCCGCAGCGCCTGCGCCCGGCCCGTACCGGCGCGCAGCCTGGTGTGGACGTCGTGCATGAGGGCTCGCGTGATCTCGGCGGACACCGGCCAGAGGGTGAGGAGCGCGGACCTGGCTCCGGCGTGAAGGAACGCGTGGCCGAGCGCCGCCACGTCGTCCCCCGCCCAGGGGCCGTCGCAGGCGCGGTCGCAGCCGGTGAGGACCACGAGGCCGGCGCGCACGTCCATGCTCATCAGCCGTCTGGCGGTGAGGACGCCGTCGGCGAGGCGGACGCCCGAGGCGAACGGGTCGCGTCTGTCGTGCACGGCGTGGGCGGAAAGGTGAACGATGTCCCACGTTCCTGGCAGGACGGCGGCAGTGGCGGCGCGGCCGGTGAGCGGGTCCGGGCCGAGGATGGCGGCGATCTCCTCGGCCGAGCGCAGATCCGTTTCCCGGCCGAAGCCCAGGACCAGCGGCCGGAGCGGCGGGCCGGCCCCCGGTGACGGGGCGCGCCGGGTGAGCCGGGCCAGGACGGCGGCGGACGGGGCGTAGGCCACGGGGCAGCGCTCCAGGAGGAGGGGGCCGCCGCCGGGGGCCAGGGCGTGTACCGGGACGCGGTGCAGCTCGCGGTGCGGGAGGAGATGGAGCAGGTCCAGGTCGTCGTCGCCCAGGGCGTCCAGCGCGTCGCAGAGGAGCAGGTCGGCCAGGCGGCGCCAGACGCCGAGGCGGTGGCGGCGGGCCGCGAGGTCGAGGAGCCCGGGCCGTTCGCCGTCGACGGTCCGGGCGAAGTCGGCCAGGAGATCGCGGCCGACCGCGGTGGGGAAGGCCCTCGGCTGGGGCCAGCCGGTGCGGTGGGCGAGCACGGTCACGCAGTCGTCGCCGACGTGGAAGCCGAGCAGCGCGGTCGCCTTGCCGCCCGCGACAAGAGCGTCCAGGTCGGGCTGCCCGGGTGGGGTGCCGCGGCGCAGGGCCACATAGTCGGAGGCGAAGGGCTCCATGCGGTGCCACAGCTCCTCCACGTCGGCCTGTGCGGCGTGAGCGCGGCGGACGAGGGCGGCGGCCTGGACGGGGTCGCGGGTCCTGCCTGCCGCCGAGAGGAGCGCACGCGTGTCCTCGAGCCCGCGTTGCTCGCGCTCCAGCACTTCGGCGGGGAGCCCGGCCGGCACGGGCCACCGGTCGGGGCCCAGCTGAGCGATCAGGGCGCGTGACTTGGCCTGTTCGACGTGCGTCCAGGCCGCAGTCCCACGGCTCAGGCGTACGGCGAGTCTCATCGCCCGGTCCAGGGCGGGCGAGTGGCCGAGCCGGCCAGCGCGTTCGGCGTCGGCGAGGGCGCCCGGCAGGTCTCCGATGAGCTCCGCGGCGGCGGCCCGGTGGTGGCAGGCGGTCGCCAGCGCGGGATCGTGACCCAGCGCCTCCAGCAGGTCGATCGCTCCGGAGAGCCGGTGGTGTGCGCGGGCGTGCTCGGCGCGGGCGACGTCGAGCGTGCCGAGGTGGGCCAGCGCCATCGCCTCTCCCGCACCGAACCCGGCCCGCCGGGCCACGGCGAGCGCTTCCTCCAGGCAGGCCGCCGCTTGAGGCGCCTTGCCCGGGTACGCCGTCGGCACCGGCTCCTGCGGGCCCGCCGCTTCCTGATCATGCTCTCTCAAGCGGGCGAGCAGGATCAGGTCGAGGATGACGTTGCGGTCGTCGCCGTTCGCCCGGTGGATCTCCAGGGCTCGTTCGAGGAGAGGTACGGCCTGGGGCCTCTCGTCGCGCAGGAGGTGGACGAGGCCGAGGTCGGCGTAGTCGTCCCCGATCCCGGCCCGGCCGCCGCCCAGTTCCTCGGCGATCGAGATGGCCTCCCGATAGGCGGTGGCGGCCTCGTCCAGCTCGCCCAGCTTGAGGTGCAGCCCCGCCCGCCCGGACAGCAGCGGGGCCCGGAGCGCGCGCCAGGCGGGGGCGGCGGCCAGGGCGAGCCCCTCGTCGTACGCGCGGGCGGCCTCCGGCCAGCGGGCCTGGTCGGTCAGGGCCAGGGCGAGGGCGTTGAGCGCGCGGACGAGCTGGGAGGGGAGCGCCGAGCCCGTGTCGCGGGCCAGCTCGACCGCCCTGGTGAGATGCCCGATCGCCTCGTCGGATCGGCCGAGCGCCCTGGCCGCGGCGCCCAGGTTGCGCAGGTGTTCGGGAGCCCGGTCGTCGCGCAGCTCGTAGCCTCGGGCGGCATGACTGTAGGCGGCGACGGGGTCACCCAGGGCGAGGCAGAAGGCGGACAGCTTGGCCAGGAGGTGGGAGCGGTCCGCGGCGGAAGACTCCTCGGCGAAGGGCTCCCCGGCGGGGAGACGTTCGATGGAGCGCTCGTCCGCCGGAGGTCTCTCGGCGGAGGACAGGTCGGCGTGGGCGAGGGCCGCCTCGGCTTCGGCGCGGGCCAGGCGCAGATCCCCTGAGGCCTCCGCCTCTTCGATGCGCAGCCGGCGCTCCAGCCGCTGCGTCGCCTCCGATCGGTCGCCGACGGCACGCGACGCGGTGACGGCCTCGGCCAGCGTGGCGCGACCGTGCGTGAGGTCGCCCACGGCGAGCTGGATGGCGGCCACCCGGGCCAGGACGTCCGCGTCAAGTCCGCCCGACGCCGCCATCGCCGCGACGACCTCGAACGGCGCCTCGGTCCGGTGGGCGCCGGCGGCACGCGGCTCGGAGCCCGCGGCGCCGTGCCGGCTCACGTCGGAGTCGTCTTCCGCGAGGGCCGTCAGGCCGGCCTCCAGGGCGGATCTGGCGCGGCGGTGCTCGCCGTGTTCCTCCAGGGCGAGGCCGAGCTTGAGTGAGGCGATGGCGACCAGGCGGTCCTGCGCGGCGTCACGGAAGCCGGTCACCGCCAGGGTCAGCGACTCCACCTGGGCCCGCAGGTCGCCGGTGCGGGCGGCGAGGGCCGCCAGGCGGTCGCGTACCACGCCTTCCTTGAGGGGGTCGGCGCCGGCCAGGTCAAGGGCCGCGTGCAGGCGTTCCTCCGCCTCCTGGAGCTCTCCCCGCCGCATGTCCAGGACCGCCCGGTGGAGGGCGGCGGTGAACAGGGCCTCGAGGTCGCCCTCGGCGGCGGCGAGCTCCAGGGCCCGCTCCAAGTCGGGCAGGGCGTCGTCCGTCCGCTCGAGAGCGGCCAGGCAGGCGGCGCGCATGGTGAGAGCGGTCGCCTCCTTGGCGGGCGCCCGCAGCCGGGCGTAGGTCTCCCCCGCCGCTCCGAACGCCTCCAGTGCCCGCTCGGCGTCGCCCTCGGCGTACGCGAGCACGCCCAGGTTGTAGCGGACCGCGCCGGAGCCGTCGTGGTGGCCGATGGAGTCGTACTCGCGTTCCGCCTGCTCGAACGCGGACCTGGCGCCCTCGGCATCGCCCGCGGCGCGGCGGCGGCGGGCGATGCGGTACCACTCGTCGGCGGGCTCCCGCCGCTGACCTCGGCGGCGTACGATCTCGACCACGCGGACCTCGCAGGCGGCGGCCTGCGGGCGGTGGCCGCGGGCGGCGAGCAGGACGGCGTGGGCGTCGAGAGCCCGGCAGGCGTCCTCCCACGCTCCGGCGGCCTCCAGCTCGATGGCGCAGGCGGTGATGCGTTCGACCGCGGTGGTGAGGTCGCCCTGGTCGACGGCGGCGCGGGCCGCGGGGATCAGGACGCCGGCCGCCGCCTGCGTCTCGCCGAGCGTCAGGTACAGGTCTCTGGCGCGGGAGGCGCAGGCCAGGGCCGCGGGCGGGTTTCCTGTCTCCAGGTACGCCTCGGCCGCCTGCATCTGGTGGACGGCCTCCTCCCTGCTCAGCCCGGCTCTCGCGGACAGGGCGACGGCCCGGAGGTACTGTTCGACGGCCCCGGCGGGGTCGCCTGCCCGGAGGAGGACGCCGCCCATGCAGGCCAGCTGCTCGGCCTCGGACCGGGTCTCGCCCAGCGAGCGGTAGGCGGCCGCCGCCCGTTCGAACGCCTCCAGTGCCTGGTCGGGCTCGCCCAGCTCCTCATGGTTGAGAGCCAGTTTGGAGAGCGCGTGGGCGGCCTCGGAGCGGCGGCCTTCCGCGTCGAAGGCGGCCGGCGCGCGGGCCAGGATGGTGTTGGCGGTGCGGAGGCGGCCCAGTTCTCCCAGCCGGAGTGCCGTGGCGAGCAGGAACGCCCCACGTCCGCCGGCGTCGCCCGCCGGGCGGACCTGCCGCTCGGCCAGGTCGAGGAGTTTGAGCGTCAGGTGCTCGTCCGAGGACCGCAGGGCGAGCTCGGTGGCGGCCTGCGCGAGGTGCTCGTCCGTCGGCGGGGGGACGGGGGCGTCGAGCAGAGTGCTGAGGCGGGACAGCACCTCCGTGTCGCCGTCCCGGGCCAGGGCCAGCGCCTCGGTCAGGTCACGGGTGTCGCCCAGGGCGGAGAATCGGTCGAGCAAGGCCAGGGCCAGCAGCCGCTGGGCGGGGGCCTGGTCACCGGAGGTCTTCATGGCCAGCTCGACGGCCTGGCGGGCGGCCAGCACGGCGTCGTTCAGGTCGTCGGCCCGCCACTCGCCGCCGCGCTGCGGGGTGGGGCTCAGGTGGGTGGCGCGCCAGCGGAGGACCTCCGACAGCAGGCCGTACGACTCGGCGCGCAGGGACAACTGGTCGTCGGCGGCGAGGGCGTCGCGGAGGGCGTCGACGGCCTCGTCGGCGGTCCGGGGGGTGAGGTGCAGGGTGAGGGCCCTTGCGAGCAGGAGCAAGGCCTCGGCCCTGGAGGGGTCGCGGCCGGAACAGGCGGCCAGGGCCGTGCGGGCGGCGATGATCGGCTCGGCGGGGTCTCCCCCGGTCACCACAGCCCGTTCGAGGAGGGCGGTCGCCAGGTCCGTCAGCAGGCCGGGGCGGTCGGGGTGTGTGGGCGGGGCGAGTTCGGCGGCCTCCCGCCTGGCCTCGATGGCCACCTCCAGATCGGCCGGCTCCCCGGTCACGCCGTAGCGGCACCAGCGGCGGTCGGCCAGCAGGCCGAGGCGGACGACGGGATCGGCGCCGAGGCGGCGGGCCTTCTCCCCGGAGAGGCCGGATGTCCCACGGGTGACAGCGCCGGAGCGGCCGGGCGTCGCGTCGGGCTTGTTGGGGCGGCCCGCTCTCACGTCGGGGGCGGTCTCGTCGGGGGTGACGCCCAGGGCCGCCAGCATTTCGCGGCCGGCCTCCAGGGAGCGTTCGTCCCCCGTGACCACGTACCACTCGACCAGCCCCGCGGCGTACGGCCCCAGCACGCCGGGGTGGGCCCACTGCTCGTGCCAGAAGTCGAGCGCGCACTGCCCCACTCTGATGAACGCCAGCAGGTCGTGGTCCAGGCACGAGCCTGCCGCCCGCGCCCGGATGAGGTCGAGGAGCGCCAGCAGCGCCTGCGACCTTTCCCGGGTGCCCGGCGCCGATTCCGCGGCGGCGAGGTAGGCCCCGATCAGGTCCTCGTCGCCGGGGGCGGCGAGGGCGAGGGCCGCGGCCAGCTCCCCGAGGCGGGCGGCGTCGCCGGGCGCCCCGAGCGCCGCGCGGAACAGCACGTGCACGGCGTCGTCGATGAGCTCCTTCTCCCCCGTCTGCCCGTACAGGCGCACCAGGCCGCCGCCGAGCAGCGCGAGGGCGCCGGGCGCCCAGGACGGGTCGGTGGAGCGCATGGCCTGCTGTAACAGCAGCTGCCCGAGCCGGTCGGCGGCCTCCACGGTGGGGCGGGCCACGGCGCGGCGGACCAGGGCGTGGATGAGCAGGCCGACGTGCCGGTACGCGGCCGGGTCCACGTGCCGGAACACCTGCTCCACCAGCCCGGCCCAGGTGCCGGCCGAGTCGCCGGGCGGCACGTTGGAGCCGCGCAGCTTCTCCGGCAGCCGTCCGGGGTCGACCACGGCCACGGCGGCGAAGAAGGCGCCCGCCACGGCGGCGTCCTGGGTGGTGCGCTGGTCGAGCCGGTAGCGGGCCAGGTGGAGCATGCCGATCAGGCGCCACGTGGCGGCGTCGGAGCGGTCGCCGGCGCAGGCCCGCATCGCCCGCTCGGCCTCGACCAGAGCCGCGGGATCCCAGATCAGCTCGGGATCCGCGGCCTGCTCGAACCGCTCGATGCGGGCGGCCAGCGCCTCGGCCGGATCGGTCATGCGCACAGAGTATGAACTGTTGGGGGCGCTGGCTATGCGAGCATGTGGTTGCCCACGGCTCTCAGGGCCCTGTCCGGACCGGTGTCGCCTCGATGAAGGACACGCCGGGCATGGGCAGGTCGAAGCGGAGTGTGGCCGTGTCGCCGGTGACCGTCACGGGCGGGTGGAGCTCGTCGACGGTGTTGGCGGAGTGGAGCTTGTCCCACTGTTCGCCCGCCGGCCAGTCGCCGCCTCCCATGGCCTGCCAGACGGCCTCGATGTTGGAGTGGTCGCCGTCGATGCGGTGGTGGGTGAGCGTCCAGCGGTCGCCGTCCAGGCCGCCGACGGTGAGGGTGATCGTGCGGGCCAGCTCAGGCGCGCCGGCCGCCTGGGTGTGGTTGAGCGTGCCGTTCCAGACGAGCACGCCGATCCGGCCGTCGTCGTGCCTGGCCGCCCACGCCTCCACGCCCGCCACGTCCCCGTCCGACGTGGCGGGCAGCTCGTGGTCGCCCAGGCGGGCGGCGAGGGAGAGCGCGTGGAAGCGGGGCTTGCGCAGGTTGCCGACGGTGAGGAGGCCGAAGCCGCCGTGGAACAGCCGCGGCGGGCGGCCGAGCTCCTCGAAGTGGTCGGAGGCCACCCAGTGCGACAGTGCGGCGATCCGGCCCGCGGCCGACTTCATGCCGTGCAGCACGAACGCCGCCCCGAACGGCCCGTCGCCGACGCCGTGGAAGTGGGTGGGCGTGGGCCCCCACTCGGTCCACCAGATGGGAACGTCCCGGTGGTAGCGGTCCAGGGCGGGGCGCCAGTCGAGGGGGGCGTTGCCGTACGTGTGCGTGGACAGGAAGTCGAGTGCCGCGCCGGACTCGGCGACGTGGGCGAGCAGCTCCTCGACCCAGCCGTTCGCGGCCGAGGCGGGGCCGCCGACGCGCAGGCCGGGGTGCACGTTCTTCACGGCCGCGGCGGTGACGTCATAGAGGAGGAAGTACTCCTCCGGCGTGCCGGACCAGAAGACGGCGAGGTTGGGCTCGTTCCACACCTCGAAGGCCCAGTGGTCGACCAGCTCATGGATCCCGTACCGCTCCGCCAGGTGCTCGACCAGCGCCCGCACCAGGTCGCCCCACGCCTCGTAGTCCTTGGGCGGCGAGACGATCGCCTCGTACGCGAAGACGGTCTTGGAGGGGTCGGCGGCCAGGTCGCGCGGCATGAAGCCGAGCTCGACGATCGGGCGCAGGCCGAGGCCGACGACCGTGTCGTAGACCGCGTCCACGCCGCTGAAGTCGTAGACGTCCCCTTCCTTGTAGACGCCCAGGTCGTCGCAGAGGATGCCGTGCGCTCTGACCGTCTCGACGCCGAGCTCGTCACGCATGATCCGCAGCGCCTCGGTGAGCTCCGCGCCGATCGGCCTGCCGCCGGTCTCGCCGGTTTCGAGCAGGTACGACAGGTGCTCCGAGCCCACCATGGACGTCCACGGCCTCGGGAGCGGCCGCGTGACCCGCGACGCGTCGACCCGCAGCGACACCTCGCCCCGGGTGGCGGCGGGCGCCGCGTGGACGGCCGCGGACAGGGGGCCGATCGCGTCCATGGCGGAGAGCGCCGCCACCGCGTAGGCCGCCGGCCCGTAGCCGGTGTCGACGTACCGGCAGGACGGGACGGCGGGCACGTCCACGTCCGGCTGCCCGACCGGCACGCCGTCCCGGTGCACCAGGTAGCCGATGGCGCCCGGGACAGGGTCCCAGGTGAGCGTCACCGCACCGCCGCCCGGGACCGCCCGCAGGCCCGTGGGGGCCTCCAGGGCGGGCCGCGCGGCCGGGGTGATCTCACCGGAGGCCTGGCCGATGCGGTCCTGCCAGTCGCGGTGGGCAGGTGTGTTCATCAAGAGGTTCCCCGATTCATCCGACATCCCATTCCTCGAGCCGCATCACCGGGCGGAGCTTGGCCTCCACGCCGGAGCCTGCGAAGTAGCGGTGCAGGTTGCCGCCCGTGAGCACGTTGCCGAGGGCGGCCATGACCATGCCCTGGTCGAGCGCCAGGTACCACGCTGACACGACGCCGGAGCGGACGGCGATCGCGTCGTAGAAGCCGCCGGGGCCGTAGGCGTCGAAGTCGCGGCGCAGCTTGGCCAGGTTGTCCATGGCCGCGCCCCGCGCGTACGGCAGCGCCAGGAAGCTCGCGTGCGGCGTCACCACGCCGTCGCCGTAGGCCGCGGGCTCCGGCTGTGCGGGGCGGCAGCCCTCGTAGCCGTAGTCGACCTTGGTCTCCTCGCGGTCGGAGGTGTAGCCGGGCTCGTCCATGCCGAGCGGGTCCACGCCGTACACGCGGTAGCCGCCGTGCGGGTCGTTGGACGGGGAGAAGCCCCAGTAGCCGTACTCGGCCTCCTTCAGGCCGTGCTCGATCTGGGCCTTGACGAACACCGGGTGGTTGCGGCCCCAGCTGCGCGGCGCCCATTTCGCCTCGGGGACGACCAGGTCGGGCATGAGGGCCTCGAACATCGAGCCGCCCCAGTTGGGGACGAAACGCATGCCGCGGTAGCCGTACGTGCCCTCCCACACGTTCACGCCGAGGTACCGCTTCCACGACCCGACCGGCTTCTGCTCCTGCCAGCCGAAGTCGCAGCCGTTGTCGGGGAAGGTGCGGTACGGGCCGAAGTAGCTCTCGCGCGGGATCTGGCCGAGCGCGATGCCGACGTACTGGCCGATGCGGGTCTCGGCGGGCGCGCCGTAATGGTGGCAGGTGGAGTAGACGGTCGTGCCGGTGCCGGCGTAGTCGCTCTCGACGAAGCAGTCGTCGGGCCCCGGCGGCCGCTCCGGCCAGAAGCCGCCGCGCAGCAGGCCGGTGCCGGCGTCGGGGCGGGCCGCCGGGTCGTAGTAGGACTTGAAGTTCATCGAGTTCGCCAGGCGGTCGGCGCGGGCGGTGTGGGCCGGGACGGCGTTCCTGACCATCATGAGGGCCGCGGCCAGCCAGGCGTTGTCCACGCTGGAGGCGAACAGACGGACCGGTTCGCCGGTCTCCGGCCAGCTGCGGATGAGCTGGAGGGTGGCCGGGTCGTACCAGTTGTAGTACTGGCCGGTGGGGGCGTGGCGCTCGAGTTTCTCCAGCGCCGTGAGGACCCGGCCGATCCGGGCGGTGGCGTCGCGGCCCGTGATCAGGCTCAGGTCGCGGGCGACGAGCGTGCTCCACACGTACGTGCCGATGTTGGTGGGCGAGGTGACCTTGGCCCGCGTCTTGAGGTCGCCGGTCACCTTGTCGGCGGGCACGCCGGTGGCGGGCTCGACCATGGCGTCCATCGACCGCCAGGTGTCCTTGGCGTAGCGATGCAGGGTGCTGTCCCCCTGGGCCGGGGTGGCCGGAACCGTCAGGGCCAGCACGACTAAACCGGACAGAACTATCTTTCGCATGGGGGCTCCTCTATTTGAGGCCGGTGGTGGCGATGCCCTGGATGAAGTAGCGCTGCAGGAACACGAAGAGGAACAGGATCGGGGCGATCACCACGACCGAGCCGGCGACCAGCAGGTTGTAGTGGGTGCCCTCGTTGCCGTTGAGGATGTTGAGCGCGACCGGAAGGGTGTACATCTGCTCGCTCTGCGCGACCACGGCCGGCCACAGGAAGTTGTTCCACGAGCCGAGGAACGTGATGAGCGCCAGCGTGGCCAGCGGCGGCCCGCACAGCGGCAGGATGATCGTGAAGAAGATCCGGAACTCCCCGGCGCCGTCCACCCGGGCCGCGTGGATGAGCTCGTCGGGCAGGTCGGCGATGAACTGCCGCATCATGAACACGCCCAGCGGCGTCACCACGGTCGGCAGGATGATCCCGATGAACGTGTTGACCATGCCGAGCTTCGCGATGAGCACGAACTGCGGCATCATCACCACGATCGCCGGGATCGCGAGCTGCACCAGCACCAGCGCGAAGGCCACGTTCTTGCCGCGGAAGTCCAGCTTGGCGAAGGCGTAGCCGACCATGGAGCAGAACAGCAGGTTGGTCGCCACCAGCACGAGCGCGATGATCACGCTGTTGGCGAAGGCGGTGCCGAGGTCGACCCGGTCGAACAACTCGGCGAAGTTGTCGAGCGTCCAGGTCTCGGGCCAGAACGTCGGCGGGTCGCGCCTGATCTCCCGCTCGGGCTTGAACGAGCTGAGCGCCGTCCACACGAACGGCCCGATGACCAGCGCCAGGCCGAGCGTGAGCCCGGCGTAGACGATCGCGTGCTGGCGGCGGGTCCTTCTCACCGTCTCCTCCCGAGTCTCAGCTGCAGCACGGCCAGCGCCACGATCACCGTGAACAGCACCGTCGAGGCGGCCCCGGCGTAGCCGTAGTTGCCGACGCCGAACTGGTTGAAGATGGCCAGCGACGCCGACAGCGTGGAGTTGAGCGGGCCGCCGCGGGTCATGACCAGCGGCTCCTCCAGGAACTGCATGAAGCCGACCGAGCTGTAGACGGTGCAGAACAGCAGCACCGGGCGGAGCGCGGGCACGGTCACCGAGCGGAAGCGGGCCCACCGTCCGGCGCCGTCCACCTCGGCGGCCTCGTACAGCTCCTTCGGGATGGTCTGGAGGGCCGCCAGCAGCACGACCATGTTGAAGCCGAAGCTGCGCCAGGCCGTCATGACGATGATCGACGGCAGGGCGGTGCTCTCGCTCTGCAGCCAGTTGGGCCCCTGGATCCCGACGAGCTCCAGCAGCCGGTTGACCAGCCCGGCCTCCGGCTCCAGCAGGAACTTCCAGGCCACGGCGATGCCGATGATGCTGGTGATGTTCGGCAGGTAGTAGCCGAGGCGGAAGAACGCGGCCGGCAGGCGGGCGATCCCCGAGTTGAGCAGGACGGCGGCGGCCAGGCCGAGCCCGATGGTCAGCGGCAGCGCCGTGACCACGAACACGACGGTGTTGACCGCCGCCCTGCGCATGGCGCCGTCGTTCATGAGCCGCAGGTAGTTGTCGACGCCGACGACGTCGACCGCGAGGGGGTCGGCCACGTCGGTGCTGCGCATGTCGGTGAAGCTCATGCCGATGCCGACGAGCAGCGGCCCCAGGTAGAACACCGCGAACAGCACCACGAACGGCAGGATGAACATCCAGCCGATCCAGCTCCGGCGCACCGCGAACCGGACGGCCGCCCTCGCGCGGTGCGCGGGGACCGCCAGGCTCACAGACCCGTCCCGATGGTGTCGGCCTGGGACTGGATGGCCTTGGCCGTCTGCTCGGGGGTCTGGCGGCCGCGCGCCAGCTTCTCCAGCTCCGCCTCCAGGACCTTCGCCACCTGCTCCCACGTCGGGAACGGCGGCGGCGTCTTGGCGTCCTTGAGCTGCTCGCCGAAGACGGCCAGCTGCTCGTCGCCGGTCAGCTCGGGCTCCCGCCAGGCGGCCTGCACGGCGGGCAGGGCCTTGACCGTGGTGTACCACTTGGCCTGCACCTTCGGCTCGCTCAGCCACTGCAGGAACTTCCAGGCCGCGTCGCGGTTCTTCGCCTTCTTGAACACGGCCATGGCGGACCCGCCGACGAAGCTGGTGGCCGAGACGGGCCCCTTGGGGTAGGGCGCGACGTCGAACTTGTCCTTGAACTCGGGGCCGCCGTCGTTGTTGAGCACGCCGATCATCCACGGGCCGGAGAAGAAGCCGCCGACCTGGCCCTTGACGAAGCTCTGCGGGAAGGCGTTCTCCGGCAGGTCGGTCGGGGCGAGTTTCTGCGTGAACATCGACTCGTAGTGCTTGAGCGCGGTCAGGGCCTCGGGGGTGTCGAAGGTGTACTTCCCGTCCTTGACGATCTCGCCGCCGGCCTGCCAGATCAGCGGCAGCACCTCCTGCCAGGAGGCGCCGAGGGTGTAGCTCTGCTGGAAGCCCTTGGTGGCGCCGCCCTTGTCCTTCAGCGCCTTGGCGAAGCCGAGGAACTCCTGCCACGTCTCCGGCGGCTCGACGCCGGCCTTCTTCGCCTGGTCGGTGCGGTAGTAGAGGACGCGGGTCTCGACGTACCAGGGAACGCCGTACGCCGTGCCGCCGACCTCGACCGTCTGCCACGCGCCGGGGAAGAACGCGGCCTTGTCGACCAGGTTGGGCGGCGTCGGGTCGAGCGCGCCGGTCTTGGCGAGCTCTCCCGACCAGGTCGAGCCGATCATGCTGACGTCCGGTGTGGCGCTGCCGGCGATGGCGGCGGTGATCTTGTCGTGCGCCACGTCCCATCCGATGGCCGTGACGTCGACCTTCACGCCGGGGTTGGCGCTCTCGAAGTCCTTGGCGAACGCGCCGAGCGCCTTGCCCTCCTCGCCCATCGCCCAGACCGTGACCTCCCCCGTCACCTTGCCGGTCGTGACGTTCTGCGCCTGCTCGGGCGCCTGGCCGGCGCCGCGGCCGCAGCCCGCGGCCAGGATCGCGAGGGCCAGCAGGCCGCCGACGGCGGCGCACCTGTCGATCGTGTTCACTTGCTTACCTCCTGGGGGTGGAGAGCCGGGTCCCCGCGCTCCCGGGCCTGTCGCCGGACGCGCGGAGCGCTGAGGGCTAGGGGTCGCGGAGCGGCCGGGGCCCGCCGGAGAGTGCTGGGGATGCGGGGCGCTCGGCGGACGGCGGGTGGGCGCCGCAACTGGAGCGGACGACCAGCTCGGTGGTCAGGACGAGGTGGCGCGGGGTGTCCCGGACGCCGGTGATCAGCTCGTCGAGCGCGCGGGCGGCGCGGGCGCCGAGCTCGCGCATCGGCTGGCGTACGGTGGTCAGCGCCGGCCGGGCGTGGCGGGCGGCCATGATGTCGTCCCAGCCGGTGACCGCCAGGTCGCCGGGCACGTCGAGGCCGAGCTCCTCGGCGGCGAGCAGCGCCCCCAGCGCCACCTCGTCGTCGGAGCAGACGATCGCCTCGGGTCTCTTGCCCTTGAGGAGCTTCTTGGCCGCGTCGAAGCCGCAGTCCACGGTGTACTCCCGGGTGGCCACGGCCTCGATGGCGCCACCGAGCACCGCCCGCACGCCCCGCCAGCGCTCGTCCACGTCGTCGCCGCTGGTCAGAGGCGCGCCGAGGAAGGCGAAGCGCTCGTAGCCGTGGCCGGCCAGGTGCTCGGCCAGCGCCCGCGCCGAGGCGGCGTTCTCGCTGCGGATCGTGTCGGCGCCGGGCAGCGGGTCTCGGGAGACGAAGACCAGCCGCACGCCGAGCCGCACCAGTTCGGCGACCAGCGGGTCGGGGGCGGCGTGGCCGAAGATCAGCATGCCGTCGACCCTCCCCGCCAAGTCCTTGATGAGGTCGTTGACCCGGGTGCGGCCCTTGGTCGACAGGATGACGACCGAGCGCCCGAGCTCGGCGGCGACCTCCTCGTAGCCGAGCAGGACCTGGGTGTAGTAGGGGCCGGCGAGGTCGGGGAAGACGACGCCGTTGGCGGCGTGCCTGCCCTCGGCGAGGCTGACGCCGAGGCGGCTGGGCGTGAAGTTGAGCTCCTCGACGGCCTTGAGCACCTTGTCCCGCGTCTTGGCCGCCACGGGGCCGGTGCCGCGCAGGGCCCTGGACACGGTCGCGATCGACACGCCGGCCCGCTTGGCGACCTCGTAGATGGTCACGTCCATGCTGCTCCCTGATTGGTGTAAGCGCTTTCATGATTGCGTGCTGAAAGCGCTTACACAAATGCAGTGTGCCAGGCTTGTCAACTTCTCGTACAGACCTCGCCGCGTAACGGTGAGGTCACGCCGACCGTGGGTAGCTGATCAGCATGCTCTTCGGAAAGGAACATGTCCGGCGCTACCAGGAGACCGACGGGGCGGAGGGACACGAGTGGAACAACACCACCGTCCTCCTTCTCACCACCAAGGGCCGCAACTCGGGCAAGGCGTACACCACGCCGCTGATCTACCAGCGCCACGGTGACGACTACCTGGTCGTGGCCTCCTACGGAGGTGCTCCCGACCACCCGGACTGGTACAAGAACCTCGTGGCCCATCCCGACGTCGAGGTCCAGGTGAAGGGAGACCGGTTCAAGGCCCGCGCGCGCACGGCGACCGATGACGAGAAACCGGAGATGTGGCGGGTGATGGCCCGGGCGTGGCCCGACTACGACACCTACCAGCAGAAGACCGACCGGCAGATCCCGGTCGTCGTGCTCGAACCCAGCAGATAGCACGAACCCGCCAGATAACGCGAAGGGCCCCGCCGCGGCCGGTCACGGCGCGACGGGGCCCTCACGACCTCATTTGACCTGATAGGCCCTGATCACGGTCTCGCTGAACCCGTTGCCGCCGGTGTCGGCGGCGTTGACGCGCAGCGAGACGAAGGCGCCGCGGGCGGCGGCCGGGTGCCACGTCTCCGCGGCCCACATGTGCCTGCCCGACGGGTGCACCAGCGTGGGCAGCCAGGTGCGGCCGTCGTCGTAGGAGATCTCCAGGGTGAGCCGGCGCAGCGGCAGGTCGGGAGAGCCGTCCTGGCGCTGGACGCGCAGCGGGATGCGCAGGTGGCCCGCGGCGGCCCGGTTGCGGTCGTCCAGCTCGGGGCTGATCTTGACGGCCAGCAGCGGCAGCACCTGCCGCCGGCCTGGTTCGGCCGACTTCGACCTGAACCTCCACTCGGCGCTGACCCGCGTGGAGACCTTGGTCTGGCCCGGGTCGCGGCCGGCGGTCATGGTGAGCCGGTATTCGCTCGCCTTCCCCTCCGCGGGCACGCCCACCGTGCCCGGCAGGTAGTCGGCGGCGAAGATCTCCTTGCCGTCGCGGTAGAGCTTGGCCTGCGGGGTCGTGTACTCGGCGAAGGAGAGGCGGTCGGGCGTGCCGTCGTCGAACAGGCCGGCCGCGAACTGCAGCGTGTTCTCCTCGCGCCAGTTGAGGTCGCCGTCGGGGGCGAGCGCGGCCGCGAAGACGCCGGTGTTCCAGCGGTCGGTGCTCTTCTCGCCGGCCCGGTAGAGGGTGGTGTCGCCGAAGAAGAACTGGTGGGTGTCGTTCCATCCGTCCGGCGGCGTCCGGTACTGCACGAAGGACGGGTACCAGCCGGTGTCGGCGGGCGTGTAGTACTCGGTCCTGCGGAACGGCAGGGTGAACCGGGAGACGCCGATGTACGGCATCCAGGCCAGCTCCGTCCCGTACAGCACCGGCAGCGCGAGGTGCTCGCCCAGCTTGGCGTCGTGCTGCGCGGCGTAGGTGGAGGTGACCTCGGCGAGGTCTCGGCGGCGCGGGCGGTAGCCGGGGTCGGCGGGGATGCGCGGCTCGGCCTTCATGAAGTGGTAGAAGTACGGACTGTCGTCGTAGGAGCCGTCGCCCTTCGGCCTGGCCCACTGCGTCCACCGGTAGAAGGCGAAGTTCT
Source organism: Nonomuraea sp. SYSU D8015 (assembly GCF_008065375.1). Classification (GTDB taxonomy): domain Bacteria; phylum Actinomycetota; class Actinomycetes; order Streptosporangiales; family Streptosporangiaceae; genus Nonomuraea. The sequence continues at coordinate 1,077,328 of NZ_VJYI01000001.1, read as the reverse complement.
TGCTCGCCGTCCGGGCCGTGGGGATGGCTTTGATGCCCTGGAGGCGGTCCGCGCCCCACATGCCGGCCAGGTCGACGTCCACACCCATCGGCTGCACGCCGTCGGCGAGCTGGAGCATGCCCAGCATGCCGATGGCCAACCGGGCGGTGGGCTCGTCCGTACGCACATCCACGGCCCTGGCCTTGCGGGCGTCGGCGGCGACGACGCGGTCGGCGTCGAGGGTGAACTCCGGATCGGCGGCCATCACCATGGCGCCGTCGCTGTCCAGCATGAGGGTGACGACGGTGTAGCGGTGGCCCTTGAGCAGCCGGAGGTCCAGCGCGCCGCCGGAGATGTCGTAGTTGCGCTGGTCCTTGGCGTCGAGGTCGATCACTCCGGCGAGGGCGGCCTGGGCCGGCCGCCCGTCCGTGCCGGTGAAGCCGAGCCTGACCGCGCGCTTCTCCGGCTCGACCCTCATGCCGATGCCGGTGCGTACGGAGACGTCGGCGTTCCTGGCGACGACCGTGCCGCTGAACACGCCGACCCGGCCCGGCTCGGCGGTCACCTTGACCTGGGCGGTGCCGCGCGCGGGCACCTCCACCGCCGTGGCGCCGAGTTTGAACGGCGTCACGGTCGCGCCCTCGCCGTCCTTGGCGACCACGCTGAGGTCCAGCCGGACGGCCGCGTCTCCGTCGTTCCGGTAGGTGAGCGTCCGCTCCCGCGGCGCGGTGCTGGGCAGCTCGACCTCTCCCATGCTCAGCGTGGCGGGCTCGGCCGTGATCTGCTGGGAGACGGCGCGCGCGACGTCCACGCGGCCGGCGCCCTGAACGTAGGCGCCCAGCTCGTCGCCGGGCGATGTGGAGGCCATCAGCGCCGCCTTGATCCGGTCCGCCTTCCATTCCGGGTGCCTGCCCGCGACGATCGCCGCGGCTCCGGCCACGTGCGGCGTGGCCATGGACGTGCCGCTCATCGTCGTGTACGGCTCGCCGTCCGGGGCGCCGGTGCCCTGGGCCTTGGCCGCGACGATGTTCACGCCGGGCGCGATCAGGTCGGGCTTGACCGCGCCGTCGCCCTGGCGCGGGCCCGTGCCGCTGAACTCCGCGACCGTGTCGTCGTCGCGGTGGGAGGCGCCGACCGAGAGCGCCCGGTCGGCGGTGCTCGGCGAGCCGACCGTCTGGGGGCCGTCGTTGCCGGACGCGATGACGAACAACGTGCCGTACTTCTCCGACAGGCTGTTGACGGCCTGCTCCACCGGGTCCTCGCCCGGCGAGTCGGGCTCGCCGAGGCTCAGGTTGGCGACGCGGGCGCCGTTCTCCGCCGCCCAGGTCATGGCCTCGATGATGGCCGAGTTGGGGCAGTATCCGCTCTGCACGCAGACCTTGCCGATCAGCAGCCTGGCGCCGGGGGCGACGCCCTTGTACCTGCCGCCCGAGGCGGCGCCGGAGCCGGCGATGGTGGTGGCGACGTGGGTGCCGTGGCCGTTGAGGTCGCGGACGTCGGGCTCGTCGGTGAAGTTCCGTGACTCGGCGACCAGGCCTTGGAGGTCGGGGTGGGCGGGGTCGTAGCCGGTGTCGAGCACCGCGACGGAGACGCCCTCGCCCGTGTGACCGGCCGCCCAGGCCTGCGGCGCGCCGATGTGCGGGACGCTGACGTCGAGGGAGAGCCTGGCCTTGCCGTCCAGCCAGATCTTCTCGGGCGCGTCCGCCGCCGTCCTGGCCTGGCCCGTCAGGGTCTTCCACAGCGCGCCGGCATCGGCGCGCGCCTCGCTCCGCGCGACCCCGTTGATCGCGGGCAGCGGGCGTCCGCCCGCGGCGCGCAGCGTGGCGGCGCCGGCCTGGCCGGGGTACGTCACGATCAGCGGGAGCGACGGGCTGCTCGCGTCGTCGTACCCGAGTGCGGCGAGCCGGGTGACGTTGAACAGACGCGGGTCGAGCCGGCCGGCGGCCAGAAGGGGCATGGCGTCCGTGGGGACGACGCTGAGCCCGTCCTCGCCCCGGCGGTGAACGAACGAGACCTTCTCTCTGCCGGGGCCCGGCTTGACGGTGAGCTGGGTCTGCTTGCCGGGGAGGGCGCGGAGAGTGACCTTGTCGCCGGTGACGAGGGTGATCGTCTTCGGCGGCCCGGCCGGTTTCTCCGGTCGGGCCGGGTTCGGGGTCGCCGTGGTGGACGGGGGTGGGGTGGGGTCCGCGTGGGACGGCGTGGCGGCCGTCACGACGGCCGCTATCACGACACCCAGGAGGGTGATTCTCTGGAGCACATCGTGCTTTCTAATTGTCTGTGAAATTTGGTGACAAGGTGGTTGGTGTGGCCTATTGCGGCAACTGCCGGAAGTGGCCAAGATCGTGGGCATGCTTGAGGACGGCCGCGCGCTGGAGGTCGTGGGGATCAGCGCCTTCGACGAGCGGATCTATCGCGGGGTGCTGGCCTGTCCCGGCATCACCGTTCAGGAGCTCGTCATGCGGAGCGGGGAGAGCGCGGGGCGCATCCAGTCCTCGCTGAGCAGACTCCGCGCCAAAGGGCTGGTCAGCCGACTGTGGGGGCGTTCGCCGCGCTGGACCGCGACGAACCCGGGGACCGCGATCCGCTCACTGGTGCGCGGCCTCCAGAGCGAGCTGGAGCGGCTCACCGACACCGCCGACGAACTCGAGGCCGCCTTCCGCACCGTCGGCCAGGACCCCGGGGAGGGCGGCCAGTTCGAGGTCCTGGCGGGACCCGAGGAGCAGGCGCGGTGGTACGTCCGGCTGCAGCAGGAGGCCAAGGAGGAGGTGCTGACCTTCGACCGGCCCCCGTACGTGCTGGACTACCACAACCCGCTGCAGACCGGGCTGCTCCGCAACGGCGTCCGGTACCGGACCATCTACACGCCGGGGGCGTTCGACCACGCGGGGGCGTTCGACGAGGTGGGCAGCCTGATCAAGGCGGGCGAGGAGGCGCGGATCCTGCCCGAGCTGCCGTTCAAGATGGCGATCGTCGACCGGTGGCGGGCCGTCATGCCGCTGCACATGGACCCGCCGCTCACGCGTGGCGTGCTGATCCAGGGGTCCACCATGGTGGTGGCGCTCGTGGAGCTGTTCGAGCGGCTGTGGCGGGAGGCGCTGCCGGTGCGGCCGGAGCTGTGGCGGGAGCCCGGCTCCGCGCCGGAACCCGCCGGGGAGGAGCCGGGCCCGCTGGAGCCGGTCGGAGAGACGCCCGGGGCGGCGGGGCTCGGTGCGGAGGATCGCCGGCTGCTGGCGCTGCTGGCGGCCGGGCTCAAGGACGACGCCATCGCCCGCCAGCTCGGCACCAGCCCGCGCAGCCTCCGCCGCCGCCTGCGCCACCTCCTGGACGAGCTGAACGCCGAGACGCGCTTCCAGGCAGGCGCCCAGGCCAGCCGCCGCGGCCTCGTCTGAGCACCCCACTCCCCGGCCCCTGAACCGGCCCCGACGCCCGGCAGCCACCCCGGCCGCTCCCCACGCGCGCCGTCGCCGGCCCCGCCGCCCCGTACCGGCCCGACGTCGGGCGGCCGGCTCCTGTCCTCTCGATCCGGCCCCATGGGCGGCAGCCGGCCGACGGTCAGGGGCGGAGGGACGTGTACAGGTCCAAGGTGCGGTGGGCGATGCGTTCCCAGGAGAAGTGCTCGACGGCCCTGGCGCGCCCCGCCTCGCCCATCGCCCGGGAGCGATCCGGGTCCCCCAGCAGCGCGTTGACGCGGTCGGCCAGGTCCGCGGCGAACCGGTCCGGGTCGTGCGGGGTGCCGTCGGCTCCCTGGGAGATCGGCACGAGCAGCCCCGTCTCCCCGTCGGCCACCACCTCGGGGATGCCGCCGGTCGCCGTCGCCACCACGGCCGTCTGGCAGGCCATGGCCTCCAGGTTCACGATGCCCATCGGCTCGTAGACCGACGGGCACACGAACACCGTCGCGTGCGTCAGCAGCTGGATCACCTCGGGCTTGGGCAGCATCTCCTGGATCCAGAAGACGCCCTCGCGGTCGAGGTCCCGCACGAGCTGCTTCACCTCGTCGGCGATCTCCGCCGTGTCGGGCGCGCCCGCGCAGAGCACGAGCTGGGCGCCGGGGTCGAAGGAGCGCGCCGCGTGCAGGAGGTGGATCAGGCCCTTCTGGCGGGTGATGCGGCCGACGAAGATCACGTATGGCCTGCGCGGGTCCACGCCGTGCTTCTGCAGCACGTCCAGGCCGGGGTCGGGGGTGTATTCGGCGGTGTCGATGCCGTTGTGGATGACGCTGACCTTGTCCGGCGGGATCTCCGGGTACGCGGCCAGGACGTCGCGGCGCATGCCCTCCGACACCGCGATCACCGCGTCCGCGGCGGCCAGGGCGGTCCGTTCGGCCCAGGACGAGATCGTGTAGCCGCCGCCGAGTTGCTCGGCCTTCCACGGCCGCAGCGGCTCCAGGCTGTGCGTGGTGATCACATGCGGGATGCCGTAGAGCATTTTCGCGACATGCCCGGCGAAGTTGGCGTACCAGGTGTGGGAGTGCACGACGTCGGCGCCCCCGCAGGCGGCGGCCATCTCCAGGTCCACGCCGAGCACCTGCAGGGCGGCGTTGGCGTCGGACAGCCCGGCCGGCACCCGGTGGGCGGTGACGCCGGGCTCGTCGCGGTCGGCGCCGAAACAGCGCACCCGTACGTCGGCCAGCCGGCGCAGCTCCCTGGCCAGGTATTCCATGTGCACCCCGGCGCCGCCGTACACCTCGGGCGGGTACTCCCGGCTCAGCAGATCAACACGCATGAGACGACCTTACGGTGGTCGGCGTCCAGCCGACCACCGCAAGCCGCGGGTGTCGCGCTTACGGTGGTCGGCGTCCAGCCGACCACCGCAAGCCGCGGGTGTCGCGCTTGCGGCGTCTGTGAGAGCGCGATCGGTGGGCAAGATGCGGCAAATCGGGACACGAAGGAAGTTAACCCTGCCGTGATCTGTCGATAGATCGGCCATTTGAGGGTAGCGTCTCCCGCATGAGGTCCCGGAGGGTGCTTGCGGTCGTACTGGCAGGTGGAGAGGGCAAGAGGCTCATGCCGCTCACGGCGGATCGGGCGAAACCGGCGGTGCCGTTCGGGGGGATATATCGGCTCATAGATTTCGTGCTGTCGAACCTGGCCAACGGCGGGTTCCTGAAGATCGTCGTACTGACCCAGTACAAGAACCACAGCCTGGACAGGCACGTCTCGCGTACCTGGCGGTTGTCGGCGATGCTGGGCAACTACGTGACGCCCGTGCCCGCGCAGCAGCGGCTCGGGCCGCGGTGGTTCTCCGGATCGGCGGACGCGCTGTTCCAGAACCTCAACCTGATCTACGACGAGATGCCCGAGCACGTCATCGTGTTCGGGGCGGACCACATCTACCGCATGGATCCGCGGCAGATGGTCGAGCAGCACGAGGACTCCGGCGCGGACGTGACGGTGGCGGCGATCAGGCAGCCGCTGTCGCTGGCCGACCAGTTCGGGGTGATCGAGACCGATCCGGAAGGGCGCAGGATCGTCGCGTTCAGGGAGAAGCCCAAGGACGCGGTGGGGCTCGCGGACTCCCCCGACGAGGTGTACGCCTCGATGGGCAACTACGTGTTCAAGACGCAGTCCATGATCGACGCGCTCCGGGAGGACGCGCTCGACCCGACCAGTAAGCACGACCTGGGCGGCAACATCATCCCCATGCTGGTCAAGTCGGGCGGAGCCGACGTGTACGACTTCGCCAACAACATCGTGCCGGGGTCGAGCGAGCGCGACCGCGGCTACTGGCGTGACGTGGGGACGCTGGACGCGTACTACGAGGCCCACATGGACCTCATCTCCGCGCATCCCATCTTCAACCTCTACAACGACAAGTGGCCGATCTTCACCGGGCACGACCCGCTGCCGCCGGCCAAGTTTGTGCACAACGAGGGCGACCGGGTGGGGCGGGCGATCGACTCGCTGGTGTCGCCCGGCGTGATCGTGTCCGGCGGCACGGCGGTCAGGTCGATCCTGTCGCCCAAGGTGGTGCTCCACTCGCACGCGCTGGTGGAGGACTCCGTGCTGATGGAGAACGTCAAGATCGGGCGGGGCGCGATCGTGCGCAAGGCGATCATCGACAAGAACGTCGTGATCCCGGACGGGGCCCGGATCGGGTTCGACCTCGAGTACGACCGCACCCGGTTCGCGCTGACCCGGGGCGGGGTCGTGGTCATCGGCAAGAACGAGATCGTCGACCGGTAAGGCGGCTCGGCATCGGCTCAACGCCCGGGTCACCGCGGTCGGCGCCCGGGCGGGTCCGCGTGCGAGGGCGGGGAACGAGACACGCGGCGGATGAGGGGTTGGGCGCCCCGAAGCGAGGGCCGAGGAGCCCCCGGGCACGTGTCGCATCCCGGGACAGAACCGGTCGAGAGCCTCTAGAACCGGACGAGCCAGGTGCTCGGCAGCCGGAAGCCGCCCATGTCGCCGACGCCATGGTCGTCGACGTAGAGGTCCCTTTGGACGGCCATGCAGGCCGTGGTGGTGATCCTGCCAGCGGTGACACCCGAACGGTCGATGCCGAGCGCGTACGTGGTCTGCCTCACGCCGACGCCGCAAGTGGAGGAGCCGGCACTCGCGGGGCCCGCCATACCGACGAACGCGACCGCGGCGACAACAGCGCCAGCTGCGGCTATGAGGCCACCTTTCACGATCTCTCCCTGTAGTCGCAGTGACAACGCTTCATCACTCTACGTAGAGAATGCCCGAACAGAGGGTAACGCCACGCGGAGGCCATAGCCATGGGTTATGGCAAGAGGTCTTGGACGTCCCGAAGGCCGGTCGCGGATCATCGTCGGCATGAGCACGACACGCCTCCGTACCTTGATCGTCGCCCTGGCCCTGGTGGTGACCGGTGCCTGCGGAAGCAGCACGCCGGCGCCTTCCGGAACGCCGGCGCCTTCCGCCGGCGTGGTGGCGGCCGCGCAGGCGTACGTCGATGCCGTCAACGCCCGCGACCTGGACGCGCTCGTGGCCTCCTTCACCTCCGACGCCGAGATCGTCGACGTCGGCCGCAGCATCCGCGGCCACGACGCGATCCGCACCTGGGCCGGCAACGAGGTGATCGGCGGGACCCTGCGCGTCGTCTCGGTCGTGGAGAGGCGCGCGGACGGCCAGAAACTGCTGGTCCACTGGGCGCCGGCGGGCTCGGACGGATGGCGCGCGCACTACGACTTCACGCTCGGCGGCGGCCGCATCGTCAAGGCCGACCTCCAGTACGCCTGACCGCTTCTTCGCCGATTGGGTCTTGATCCCGCCCTGGTTCGGGATCACGCTGAACGGCAGGAGGCAGTGACATGTCGCACCCACTCGGAGTCAGCCGCCCGGATCTCGAAGTCACCGACCTGCCCACGCCGGAGGAGGTCTTCAAGGTCTCCAAGATCGGCACCAAGGAACTCTTCAAATACGCCGTCGGCCCCAGCCTGATCGCGCTCGGCATCTCGATCGGCAGCGGCGAGTGGCTGCTCGGCCCGCTCAGCGTCGGCCAGTACGGCTTCGTCGGCGTCGGCTGGGTCATCCTGGTGTCGGCGCTGCTCCAGACCTTCTACAACGTCGAGTGCTCCCGCTACGTCGTCGCCACGGGCGAGACGCCGGTGGTCGGCTGGGGGCGCGTGCCGCCGGGCTGGCCGCTCTGGGTGCCGCTGTCCGTCTTCGTGGTGATCTTCGCGTTCATCGCGGGCGGCTGGGCCGCCTCGGCGGGTCAGGGCGTGTACGCGCTGGTCCACGGCGCGCCCCCGCCCGCCGACGCGGTGGAGCCGCGCCTGTGGGCCATCGGCCTGCTCGTGCTGGTGTTCCTCATCACCGCGGCCGCGCGTCGCGTCAGCCGCGCCCTGGAGCTGGCGAACTGGGTGATGGTCGGCTCCATCCTGCTCGCCCTGCTGGCCGTCGACCTGCTCGTGGTGCCGTTCAGCCAGTGGTGGGAGGGCATCCGCGGCTTCATCACCCCCGCCGCCCCGCCCGCCGGGATCACCGCGACCCAGCTCGGCGCCCTGGCCGGCTTCACGGCGCTGGCGTCCGGCCTGAACTGGTACGTCATGGGCCACTACCGCGACAAGGGCTACGGCATGGGCCACCGCGTCGGCTACATCGCGGGCCTGCGCGGCGAGCGGCGCCAGATCCTGGCCAGCGGGGTCACCTTCCCCGACGACGAGCGCAACAGGGGCCTGTGGCGCCGATGGTACCGGCTGCTGCTCATGGACATGTGGGGCGTGTTCTTCGTCGGCGCGATCCTCGGCGTGCTGCTGCCCACGATCCTCATGCGGCAGATGGTCACGCTGACGGGCGAGACGCCGACACGGGCGAACGTCCCGACGTTCGTGGCGAGCGCGCTCGGCGACGAGTACGGGCGCACGGCCTTCTACATCGCGCTGGCGGTGGGCGTGCTGATCCTGTTCTCCACGCAGCTCGGCATCTTCGAGGCGATGGTGCGGGTGACGACGGACGCCGCCAACGCCACCAGCCCCCGCCTGCGCCGGCTCATCGAGGGCGACCCGCGCAGGTTCTACTACCCCTTCATGCTCCTGCTGCTGGTGATCATCTCGATCGTCATCTTCCAGACGCTGCCGGTGGGGCTGGTGGAGTGGTCGGCCAACATGTCCAACCTGGGCGCGCTGATCTATCCGTTCCTGCTGATGTACCTGAACAGCAAGCTCCCGCGCCCGGCCCGCCCCCGGCCGTGGCATTACATCATCCTCGTCCTGAACTTCCTCTTCTTCGGCTTCTTCTTCGTCAACTTCATCGCCGACTTCGTGGGCGACCCGCTGGTGACCTTCTAAGCCGGATCGGCCGAAGTCAGGAAGACGTCGCCGTTGCCCGGGGCGGCGCCGCCGGTCGGGGTGCCGTAGGTCAGGCCGGTGATCGCGATCTGACCCGAGGGGGTGGCGGCGGCGTACAGGTTGGGCTCGGCGAAGGAGTCGACGGCGTCGTCCCTCGCCGTGCCGAGCTGGACGGCGGCGCGCTGCGTGCCCCGCCCGTCGAGGCGCGCCGCGAACACGTCGGCGCCGCCTGCCTGCACCCCGATCCGGCCACGGGTGTAGCCGGCGATCCCCACCTCGCCGCCGGGCAGAGGCGTCACGGCGGCGCCCTCGTCGGCGGCGGAGGTGGCGAGCGTGTGGTGCCAGCGGCGGCGGCCCTGGGCGGTGTACGCCACCGTGTACGCGTCCCCGCCGGACGCGCCCGTGGCCACGGCCAGGCCCGACGTGGTGACGGCCACCGCGTTCAGCCGGTCGTCGCCCGCGCCGCCGACCATGGTGGCCCATGACCTCGTCCCGTCGGCCGCGGTGAAGGCGGCGAGCCAGCCGTCCAGGCCGCCGGGCGCGGACGTGCCCGGCAGCGCGGCGGTGGCGCTGCCGGCGACGTAGAGGGTGGTGGCGTCGGCGGCTATGCCGTAGGCCTTGTCCTCGCCCGCGCCGCCGTACTGACGCAGCCAGGACAGCTCGCCGGCGGGCGTGAGCCTGGCGACGATGGCGTCCTTGTCACCGGCGTTGGGCCCGTCCAGCGCGCCCCGGGTGTAGCCCGTCACGTACGCGCCGCCGTCCGGCGCGGCGGCCAGGCCGTAGAGCCGGTCGGCGGCGTCCGGCGCGCCGAACTGGGTGATCCAGCGGACGGCGCCGTCGGGGCCGAGCCTGGCCACGAACGCGTCGTCGGCGGCGTTGCCCGGGTGCCGCCCGTCGAGGTCGCCCTTGGTGTACCCGGCCGCGAGCACGCCGCCGTCGGGCAGCGGCGCCACCCCGTACAGCCGCTCGTCGGCCGCCGTGCCGAGCTGCGTGGTCCAGCCGCCGATCCGGGTCAGCGCGGCGTCGAGCCGGCCCGCGTGCGGCTGCCCGTTCACGGGGCCGCCGACCGCGTAGCCGAGGGTAAGCGAGCCGTCGGCGTGGGCGGCGACGCCTCCCGCCCAGTCGGCGGCGGCCGTGCCGTGCAGCGGGGCTGGCAGCCCGGCCGGCGGCGTGACGCTCAATCCCGGGCCCAGCTCGGCCATGGCCTGCTCGAAGGCCGGCGTCCAGAACGACCAGTCGTGGCCGCCGTCCATGACCCGCAGGTGGGCGGAGATCGCGGGTGAGCGGCGGGCGGCGTTGTAGAGCGCGGCGGACTCGAAGTCGAGGTCGTGGCGGGCGTCGGCGGGGTCGGGGTTGGCGTACTCGTCGTCGCCCACGGCCACGAACAGCCGCACCGGGAGGTCGGGGTCCAGGCGGGGCAGCAGCTCGGGGTAGTTGAGCTCGCGGTAGACCTCGTCGGAGAACCTCTCCTGGCCCCGGCCGAAGGCGCCGTGGTCGCGGGTGGAGGAGTCGGCGGGCGGCAGCGGCGTGTAGACGGCCGGGCTGAGCACGGCGGCGGCGCTGAAGACGTCCTGGTGGGCGAGGGCGAACCGCAGCGCGCCCGCGCCGCCCATCGAGTAGCCGCCGACCAGGCGGGCCTCCCGGATCGGCGCCGTCCGGTACGTCGCGTCCACGTGGGCGACCAGGTCGCGGGCCAGCGCCGTCTCCACCGGCCGTCCGGGCAGGTCGGCGCCGGTGTAGCGGGAGTCGACGTACCAGCTGCCGCGGCCGCTCCACGGCGCGTCCGGCATGACGGCGATCACCGGCGGGATTCGCCTGGTGCGGATCAGGTCGTCGAGCACGGTCTTGACGCGGGTCCACGCCTGCATGGTGTCGCCGCGGCCGTGGAGCAGGTAGAGGACCGGGTGGCGGGTGGCGCCGCGGTCGTAGCCGTACGGGAGGTAGGCGGTATAGGCGATGCGCTCGCCGTCCAGTGCCGGGGACGGCGCGGAGCCCGTCGTGAGGGTTCCGCCCGCGCGCGTGCCGGTCTCGCCGGGCACGGCGAGGAGGGAGAGCGCGGCGAGGGCGGCCAGCGCGGCGGCGCCGATCCAGCGGGGCAGGGGCATCGACCACTCCGAGCCGTAAACGTTTACAGTACGCACCTTGCGGTGTTTCGGGAGAGTTTCGTGGGGTGGGTGTCGCCGTGTCAACCCGTCTGGTGGCGGTCGCCTCGCCGCTGCGCGAGGGATACGGACCGTCGCCGGGCGAACACTTCCAGGTTACTCGAAATGATCTCGGCGGCGTCCGGCCCGTTGCTAGCTTTGCCGCCGTTGTGTCAGCTATCGGAGGGAATCGACCATGGCCTTGTCATTCGGCCGCATGACCCGCCCCGTCGGCCTCGGGCTCGCGGTGGCGCTGGGCGCGACGCTGTCCCTCGGCGTCGCCACGCAGGCCTCGGCCACCGCCGGCCGGTCCGCGACCAGCGTCGCCGAGCAGCGGGTGAAGGTCTACGAGCTGGTGACGAAGGACGGCGGGTTCTTCTACACCGCCAGTGAGACGGAGAAGCAGAACGCGATCGCCAAGCACGGCTGGTCGACGACGCGGACCCCGCTCTACTACGTGTCCCGCGCCCCCTTCCCCGGCGGCAAGCCGCTCTACCGGCTCCGCTGGGCGAAGAAGGCGTCCTACATCGTCACCGCCTCCGTCACGGAGCGGGAGAAGCTCGTGACCTCGGGCGATTTCCGGTATGAGGGCATTCTCGGCTACGCGCCGGGCTCTGCCGACGCCGGTGGCGACGTGAAGGTGTTCCGCTTGTCGAACAACAACAAGTGGCGCCTGGCGATCGAGTCGCACACGGAGAAGATCCTGGCCAACGAGCCGGGCTGGAGGCTCGACGGCCCCCTTCTGTACCAGTTCGGCCAGTCGGGCTGAGCGTGAGGGGCGTCCCGGCCCTGCGCCGGGGCGTCCCCCGCCTCACGCCCGCAGAACGGTGACCTGCCGCCCCGCCGGGGTGCGGTCCTGATCGAATCGGACGCGGTCCTCCATCGGCGCCGCTTCTGGACGGCGATCGAAGATCACCAGGTAGCCGGTCTCGAGATCGAGCCTGTCCAGATAGCGGTCGAGCTGCGTGAGCCCCTCGTCCAGCGGATCCCGTTGACCGGGCCGCCACACCTTGAGCTCCATGGCCTCCCGCTGCACCTGCCGCTCGCCGTACGGCCAGCGCAGGTAGACGTCCAGCCGGCCCGTGCCCGCCGCGTACTCCCTGTCGAGGAGACCACCGCCGTTGACGATCCTGTGCAGGTAGGCCATGAGGGTGATCTGGCATGCGGCCTCGTGATAGGTGATGCCACGGAAGATCGCCTCGCCGTGCTGCTTCCAGAAGGCGGTGAACTCACGCAGCAGCTTGAGCAGGTCGAGACGGCCGTCGGACAGGACGAAGGAGCGCGAATCGTGCGCGACGTTGACTTCCACACCGAAGCCCAGCACGCGGAGGATGACCTCGCGGTAGATGGGGTTGGCGATTTCGACGGTAGATCCCAGGGCCACCAGGCCGAGATCACGCACGTAGGAGAAGTCGTCCGTGAAGACTGCGTCGAAGTCGATCGGCATGCCCGCGAGCACCGGTTCGATCACGCGCTTGACCCGCGGCTCATACAGCTTGGCGACAAGAGAATCCAGGTGGGTGGCGCGGGCGCGAATGAGTCGCTCCTTGGCCTGCTCCATGTGCTCGGCGGTGATCGGCTCCTCTGGAGGGACCCGCATCCAAAAGGTGATCTCCCAACCCAGGGCGTTGATCAGCCAGGGTTGCCCACGGGTGAAATTCCAGGCCGCGGCGAGGGCTTCCTTGGTGAACTCCTGCCCGGTCTCGGCGGTGTGCTGGCCGTAGAGCTCCTCCATGTCTTCTCGGGTGAAGTCGCCCAGGCGAAGGGACTGGACCGAGATGTTGAAGGGGCTGATCGCGCCGAGCCGGGTGGCGTCGCCACCTGAGGCGATCTTGTATTCCCGCACGTCCCGCAGCCCGCACAACACCACGGAGTTGGGAAAGGGAACGCCTCTGGGGCGATCGTTGTGGCCGATGCGTAGTTGCCGCAGGACCACTTTCAGGCTCTCCCCGTATAGGGCGTCGATCTCGTCGATGAGCAACACGAGCGGGAGCTCGCACTGGGCTGCCAGCGCCCGGAGGGCGGCGCCCAGCCGTGCACCCGGGGCGGCCTCAAGCCAGGAGCCCGGCGCCGAGTCGGTAGCCCACCGGAGCGCATCCAGCAGGATCAACTCCGCAGCCTCGTAGTCGTCGCCCGCCACGGAGGCCTCCTCGCAGGAGATCGCCACCACCACGGCGGCGCCTTCTTTGGTGAGCTCATACTCCAGGGAATGGAGCATCGTGGTCTTGCCTGACTGACGCGGAGCGTGGATCACGAAGAAGCGATCCAGGTCGATCAACTGGCGTGCCTCCGGAAGCCGGGGCTGCGACGGCACGACGTAGTGGATCCGAGGGTCGCAGGGGCCGGTGGTGTTGAAATACTTACGCTTGGCCACGGTCACAGTGTGCCACCAAGCGGTGACAGATTCGATCGACTCGGCTCACAAGCCAGATATCGCGGGCGGAGCACAAGCGGCCCGGCCCCTGCCGGCATGCCGCACACCGGCCGCGTCCCGGAACGGGCTCATAGCGGAACCTTTCCAATGACGCCACGAAGGATGCCGGCAGGGCTACAGTCGTGGCCGGGAGCATCGGCGCGTCGTCCCCGGTTCCGGTATCCGGGGACCGAACGGCGCCGATGCTCCTCTTGGTCCTCCGCCCGGCACCCGGCCTGCGAAGGAGCGGGCGGGGCCCGTCAGAAGTAGCGGGGGAACAGGTCCGTGGTGGGCCAGGTGGTGACCTTGCCGATCTGCTCGTTGATCCGGGGGCTCAGCACGTCGAAGTCGGGCGAGCCGCTCTCCTCGCCCCGGTTGAACAGCGCGGCGTAAGTGAAGCCGTTCTGCAGCCTTGCGGTGTAGGTGTACGTGCCCGGCAGCCCTCCGCTGTGCCAGGTGTTGAGGTGGCCCGTCACCTGGCGCACCCACAGGCCGGCGCCGTACCACGCGCCGTCCTCCGTGACGCCGGTCTCGGGCTTGGCCACCATCCTGGCGATGGAGGTGGAGTTCAGCACCGCGCCGGGCGCGTCGAGCACCTTCGCGAAGCGCACCAGGTCCACCGCCGAGGCCAGCCAGCCGCCTCCAGGGCCCCGGTTCTCCATGCTGAACCCGCCGTACGGGGCGGGGACGGTCTTGCCCGACGTGTCGGTGACCGTCTTGGCGGTCTGGTCCGACTCGTAGACGACCTCGCCGGGTGCGGCCTGGGACTTCAACGTGCGGCCGAGGCGCAGCCGCGTGATGCCGGCGGGCGCCAGGATCTTCTGCCTGACGTACGACTCGTAGCTCATGCCGGAGGCCTTCTCGACGATCATGCCGAGCAGCAGGTAGCCGTAGTTGCTGTAGGCGAACCGGGCGCCGGGCGCGAAGTCGAGCGGACGGCCGCTCGCGTACGTGACGATGTGGTCGCGGGTGATCGGGAGCGGGACGTCCAGGGTGCCGGAGATGGTGTGGTCGAGGTAGAGGTAGTCGCGCGAGATCTCGCGGTCCCAGCCTCCCGTGTGCTGCAGCAGCCGCCACACCGTCACCCTCGCCAGCCGGGGGTCGGCCGCGGTGGACAGGCCGAGCAGGGTGGCGACGGACGCGCCCAGCGTGAGCTTGCCGTCCTGCGCCAGCCGCATGATCGCCACGGCGGTGATGTGCTTGCTGAGGCTCGCGATGCGGAACAGCGACGTCGGCGTCACCGCGGGGACGGCCGGGTCGTCGCTGTAGCGGTAGCCCCTGGCCAGCACCAGCTTGCCGTTCTTGGTGATGGCCAGCTGCGCGCAGGAGATCTTGCGCTCCACGATGTACGTCTTCAGCACCTTGTCGAAGCCGGCGAGCGCGGCCGGCGCCACCCCGGAGGTCTGGACCGTGGCGGCGAGAGCCGGCTGCGCAGTGCCTAACGCGGCCACGGGCAACGTCACGGCGCCCGCCCGCAAGAACCCTCTTCTGGTAAGCCTTGAATCCTTATTCGGCATGACCAGATTCCTAGCCGATCAGCCGTTCTGGCAGGTGCCCTTTACACGACTTTTCAGGCGATCTTTCTAGGACCGTCACAGGCGGGGATGTACTCGGGACCCGCGCCTTTCCCGGTATCGGCGGAACTCCCGCACTACGGTTGATCGTTGAGGTCGGCGGCAACCAACCGATCTTCACAACCGAACTTCGACAGGGAGAGCAAAGCCGTGGTCTTCAAACGGATGCTGGGTGCTTTCGGTGTAGGCGCGCCCTCGGTGGACACCGTCCTGTCCACGCCGCGCACCCGGCCGGGAGGCACGCTGGAGGGCGAGGTACGGCTCAAGGGCGGCGACTTCGACGCCGAGATCGAGCACATCACCCTCGGCTTGGTGGCCCGGGTGGAGATCGAGCACGGCGACGGGGAGAGCGCCGGGATGAGCGAGTTCTCCCGCTTCCAGGTCTCCGGGCCGTTCACGCTGCGCAAGGGCGAGGACCGCGTGATCCCCTTCACGATCCCGGTGCCGTGGGAGGCGCCGATCAGCGAGATCGGCGGCCAGCCGCTGACCGGCATGGCGGTGGGAGTGCGCACCGAGCTGGCCATCGCCAAGGCCGTCGACAAGGGCGACCTCGACATGGTCGCGGTCGAGCCGCTGCCGTCGCAGCTGAGGATCCTGGAGGCGTTCCTGGACCTCGGCTTCCGGTTCAGGTCCGCCGACCTGGAGGCCGGCCGCCTGTACGGGGTGGACCAGGAGCTGCCGTTCTACCAGGAGATCGAGTTCCACCCGCCGGCACAGCAGCGCGGGGTCGTGGGCGAGGTCGAGGTCACGTTCGTGGCCACCCCGGCCGGGCTGACGGTGGTGCTGGAGGCCGACAAGCGCACCGGCCGCTACTCCTCCAGCGACGCCATCGGCCACTTCACGGTCAGTCACGAGGACGCGATGCGTACCGACTGGGCGGGCGAGATCGGCCGCTGGCTGTCCAGCCTCTCCCAGTACGGCCACGGCTCCTCGTTCGACCACGGCGGCCATTACGGCGGCCATTACGGCGGCCACGACCACGAGCGCCACGGCGGCGGCCTGGGCGCGGTGGCCGCCGCGGGCGCTTTGGGCGTGGCAGGCGGCCTCGTGGCGGGCGAAATCGTCGAAGAGGTCGCCGAGGAGTTCTTCGAGGGTGGAGACGAGGGCGGCGACTGGTAACCCGGCCTGAGCGCGGCCACGGGAGCTACCCGCGGCCGCGCTCCCCCGGATCGGAGCGGGACCGGCTTCGGACGCCGGGCCGCCCTCGTCAGGAATCGGTATGTGCAGGCCGGCCATGCCGTTGTCGTGAGCCTGCCCGTCCGCGCGTCGCCCACCCGGCTGATGAATGCTTCCAGCCTCTCTCGATCATGTGAGGCCGAGGCGGGGGGTTTCGGGGAGGGCGCCGTTCCAGGCCGGGCCGTGGACGTACGCGAGGTCCGCCTCCATGCGGGCCGCGGTCTCCCGGAGTGCGGGCAGGACGTCGCGCACCAGTTCAGCGGGGGTGGCGCGGCTGGCGTGGGTGGCGACGTTGACGGCGGCGACCACCCGCCCGGCGCGGTCGCGGATGGGGACGGCGAGCGATCGTACGCCCTCCTCCAGCTCCTGGTCGACCAGGGCGTAGCCGTCCGCGGCGGCCTGGCGGACGGCGGCCTTCAGCTCGGCGGTGGTGGCGATGGTGTGGCGGGACAGCGGCTTGGGGGTGATGGCGTCCAGCCGCTCCTCTGGCAGGGAGGCCAGGAGCACGCGCCCCATCGAGGTCGCGTACGCGGGGAAGCGGGTGCCGACCGTGATGTCCACGCTCATGATGCGCCGGGTCGGGACGCGGGCCAGGTACACGATGTCGTCGCCGGACAGCACGGCGACCGAGGCCGACTCGTGGACGCGGGCCACCAGGTCCGCCAGGTGCGGCTGCACGACGGCGCGGAAGGCACGGCCGGACAGGTGGGCGTACCCGAGCTCCAGGACCTTGGGCAGCAGGACGAAGCGGGTGCCCTCGGCGGCCGCGTAGCCGAGCCGTTCGAGGGTCTGGATCGCGCGCCGCACGGTGGCCCGCGGCTGCCCGGTGGCCCTGGCGGCGTCGGCGAGGGTCGAGCCCCCGGGCGCGGCGCCGAGCGCCACCATCACGGCCAGGCCGCGGGCCAGCGACTGCAGGTAGCCGGGGCCGAGTTCCTTCTTGGCGGCGCGTGAGAGGTCCTCGGTGGCGACGTCCCGCCCCGGCTCCGGGGCCGGCCGGGCCAGCGCCGCCTCCATTTGCGCGACGGTCTCGCGCAGCCGGGGCAGGGCGTGCTCGCGCAGGCCGGCGGCGGTGTGCCTGCTGGTGTGGCTGACCACGCTGACCGCGCACACGGGGTCGCCGCCGGGGCCGCGTACGGGCACCGCGACCGCCACCAGGCCCGGCTCGATGAGCTGGTCGTCCAGGGCCGCGGACGCCGGCGGGTCGAGCAGCGCGAGACCGGCCGCGCACCGGTCGGCCGGCAGCAGGTCGCCGACCCGGAAGGCCACGGACATGGTGCGCCGGCGGGTGAACTGGGCGATGAAGCGCACCCCGTCGCCGTCCCGCACGGCCAGCGACACCGACTCGTCCAGGTCCTCGGCCAGCCGCTCGGCCGGCGGGGACAGCACGTCACGCAGGCCGCCGCAGGCGAGGTACGCCTCCCCCAGCTCCATCAGCCGCGGCGCCGGCCGCACGTGCCGATCCTCCAGCCGGACGTAGCCGAGGTGGGCGAACGTGGCCAGCACGCGGTCCACCGTGGACCTGGCCAGGCCGGTCGCGCGGACCAGGTCGGTGGCGCCCATGCGCCGCCCGGGGTCGCGGGTCAGCTCGCGCAGCACGGCCAGGCCGCGTTCCAGGGTTCCGGCCGCTTCCATCAACACTCCTCGATCGGCCTGTGGTCCTTTGACAGGAGCGCCTCTCATTACAGATACTCGACCACACAATAGTGGACAAAAGTTCACTATGCGAACACTCCTGGTGAATGGAGCGTCGTGCGGAGAGACAAGGTGGTCGCGACCGCCGAAGAGGCGCTGGCCGGCGTGCATGACGGCGCGTCGTTCGCGGTCGGCGGCTTCGGCCTCAGCGGCATCCCCAATGTGCTGATCCAGGCCCTCTACAACACCGGGGTCACCGGCCTGGCCGTCGTGTCGAACAACTGCGGCGTCGACGGAGGCGGCCTCGGCGTCCTGCTGGCCGCCGGGCGCATCGCCCGTGTGACGGCCTCGTACATCGGCGAGAACAAGGAGTTCGCCCGGCAGTACCTCGGCGGCGAGCTGGAGGTGGAGCTGACCCCGCAGGGCAGCCTGGCCGAGCGGCTGCGCGCGGGAGGGGCGGGCATCCCCGCCTTCTACACCCCCGCCGGGGTCGGGACGCCGGTGGCCGACGGCGGTCTGCCGCTGCGCCACAACCCCGACGGCTCGATCGCGGTCGCCTCGCCGCCGAAGGAGGTGCGCGAGTTCGACGGCCGGCAGTACGTCCTGGAGCACAGCATCAGGACCGACTTCGCGCTGGTCCGGGCGGCGAAGGGCGACCGGCACGGCAACCTGGTCTTCAGCAAGGCCGCGCGCAACTTCAACCCCCTGGCCGCGATGGCCGGGCGCATCACGATCGCCGAGGTCGAGGAGCTGACCGAGCTGGACCCGGACGAGGTCCACCTGCCCGGCGTCTTCGTCCAGCGCGTTCTGGCGCTGACCCCCGAGCAGGCCGCCGACAAGGGCATCGAGAAGAGGACAACGCGCTCATGAGCTGGACGCGTGACGAGATGGTGGCCCGCGCGGCGGCCGAGCTGCGCGATGGCGACTACGTCAACCTGGGCATCGGGCTGCCCACCCGCATCCCATCCTTCCTGCCCGGCGACGTGGACGTGATCCTGCACTCCGAGAACGGCATCCTCGGCGTCGGCCCCTACCCCGCCGAGGACGAGGTCGACCCCGACCTGATCAACGCGGGCAAGGAGACGGTGACCGTGCGGGACGGGGCGGCGTTCTTCGACTCGTCGCTGTCGTTCGGCATGATCCGCGGCGGTCACATCGACGTGGCCGTGCTGGGCGCGATGCAGGTGTCGGCCGCCGGCGACCTGGCTAACTGGATGGTTCCCGGGAAGCTGGTCAAGGGCATGGGCGGGGCGATGGACCTCGTGCACGGCGCCGGGAAGGTCATCGTGATCATGGACCACACCGCCAAGGACGGGTCACCGAAAATCGTCAAGGAGTGCTCGCTGCCGCTCACCGGCAAGGCGTGCGTACACCGGATCATCACCGACCTCGGCGTGCTCGACGTCACCGAGGACGGGTTGCGCCTGGTGGAGACCGCGCCGGGGGTGAGCGTGGCGGAGCTGCGCGAACGTACGGAAGCCGAGGTGCTCGCATGAACACCGTCTACGTCGTGGACGCCGTCCGCACGCCCTTCGGGAGGCACGGCGGGGCCCTGGCCGGCGTCCGCCCCGACGACCTCGCCGCGCACGTCGTCGCGGCGATCGCCGAGCGCAACGGCGTCGAGGCCCCCGACGAGGTGATCCTCGGCAACGCCAACGGCGCGGGCGAGGAGAACCGCAACGTCGCCCGCATGGCCGCGCTGCTGGCCGGTCTGCCGATCACCACCCCGGGCGCGACCGTGAACCGGCTGTGCGGCTCCGGCATGGAGGCCGTCATCCAGGCGTACCGGATGATCGCGCTGGGCGACGCGTCCACGGTGATCGCCGGCGGCGTGGAGTCGATGACCCGGGCCCCGTGGGTGCTGCCCAAGCCGGACCGGGCCTTCCCCGCCGGCGGGCAGGAGCTGGTCTCCACGACGCTCGGCTGGCGGCTGGTCAACCCGAAGATGCCGGCCGAGCACACCGTGCCGCTGGGCGAGGGCGCGGAGCTGATCGCCGACAAGCACGGCATCGCGCGGGAGGAGCAGGACGCGTACGCGCTGGCCAGCCACCAGAAGGCGGCCAAGGCGTCGTTCGACCGCGAGATCGTGCCCATCGCCGGCGTGACGAGGGACGAGGGCATCCGCGAGGACACCTCGCTGGAGGCGCTGGGACGGCTCAAGCCGGTCTTCCGCAAGGGCGGCACGGTCACCGCCGGCAACTCCTCGCCGCTCAACGACGGCGCGGCTGCGCTGCTGCTCACCGATGAGGCCGGGCTGCGCGGCCGCGAGCCCCTCGCCAGGATCGTTGCCGGGGCCGCCAGCGCGCTCGAGCCCCGCTACTTCGGCCTCGGCCCGGTCGAGGCCGCGCGGAAGGCCCTGGCCAAGGCGGGCAAGGGCTTCGGCGACCTGGCGACGGTCGAGCTGAACGAGGCCTTCGCCGCCCAGGTGCTCGGCTGCCTGGCCGAGCTGCCCGATCTCGATCCGGCCCTGGTCAATCCGGACGGCGGGGCGATCGCGCTCGGCCACCCCCTCGGCGCGTCCGGCGCCCGGATCACCGGCACCGTGGCGCACCGGCTGGCCGCGGCCGGCTCCGGCACCGGTCTGGCTTGTCTCTGCATCGGCGTCGGCCAGGGCCTGGCCGTCGTACTGGAAAGGTAGCCGCTATGACCCCACCCCTCACCCAATCCGACATCGACCGCGAGATCGCCGAGCTGCACAAGGCCCACGACGGCGAGGAGGCGGACCAGCCGCGGCGCGACTTCGCCCCCTACCGCAGCAGCGCGCTGCGCCACCCCAAGCAGCCGCTGATCGCGGTGGACGACCCGGAGGCGGCCGAGCTGACCGGCCCGGTCTTCGGCGTCACCGACGTCACCGCGCTCGACGCGGACCTGACCAAGCAGCATCTCGGCGAGCCGCTGGGCGAGCGGATCACCGTGCAGGGGCGGGTGCTCGACCGCTCCGGGAGGCCGGTGCGCGGGCAGCTGGTGGAGATCTGGCAGGCCAACGCCTCCGGCCGCTACCTGCACCAGCGCGACGACCACCCGGCGCCGCTCGACCCGAACTTCACCGGCGTGGGCCGCTGCCTGACCGACGACGAGGGCCGCTACGCGTTCACCACGATCAAGCCGGGCGCCTACCCGTGGCGCAACCACGTCAACGCCTGGCGGCCGGCGCACATCCACTTCTCGGTGTTCGGCACGGCTTTCACGCAGCGACTGGTCACGCAGATGTACTTCCCGAACGACCCGCTGTTCCCGTACGACCCCGTGCTGAACTCGGTGACCGACGAGCGGGCCAGGCAGCGACTGGTGGCCGCCTACGAGCACGACCTGTCCGTGCCCGAGTGGTCGCTCGGCTACCGGTGGGACATCGTGCTGGACGGCCCGTCGGCGACCTGGATGGAGGAGGGCCGATGAATCCGACGCCTTCGCAGACCGTGGGCCCCTTCTACGGCTACGCGCTGCCGTTCCCGGGCGGCGGAGACCTGGCCGCAGGCGGGATCACCGTCCACGGTTACGTGTACGACGGGGCGGGCGATCCGGTGCCGGACGCGCTGCTGGAGTTCTGGCAGGCCGACCCGTCCGGCGACCTGTCGGGCGCGCCGGGGACGCTGCGGCGCGACCCGGTGACCGGGGCGGTCATCGGGCGGCACGGGCTCGACTTCACCGGGTTCGGGCGGGTGCCGACCGACGCCGACGGCCGGTACGCGCTGCGTACGCTCATGCCGGGCAACGGGTACATCAGCGTGTGCGTGTTCGCCCGCGGCCTGCTCCACCACCTGTACACCCGCATCTACTTCGGCCCCGACGCCTTCCTCGACGCGCTGCCGCCGCACCGGAGGGAGACGCTGGTCGCGGCGCGGGAGCGCGAGGGCGTCTACCGGTTCGACATCCACCTGCAGGGCGAGAAGGAGACGGTCTTCCTTGACTTCGGGTGACCCGCCCGCCGCGGACCTGGGCCTGTTGTCCCCCATGCGGGGCGCGGCCGAGGAGACCGGGGACGTCGCCGTCCTGCGTGCCCTGCTGGACGCCGAGGTCGCGCTGGTCCGGGCGCAGGCGGCGCTCGGGCTGGCGCCGGCGGAGGCCGCCGAGGCGGTGGCCGCCGCGGCGCGGGCCGGGGCGTTCGACCTGCCTGGGCTGGTCCGCCGGGCGCGGTCCGGCGGCAACCCCGTCATCCCGCTCGTGGAGGATCTTCGCGCGGCCGCGGGGCCGTTCGGGGCTTTCGTCCATCGG
The DNA here is from genome assembly GCF_008065375.1 of Nonomuraea sp. SYSU D8015. Classification (GTDB taxonomy): domain Bacteria; phylum Actinomycetota; class Actinomycetes; order Streptosporangiales; family Streptosporangiaceae; genus Nonomuraea. The sequence continues at coordinate 1,055,446 of NZ_VJYI01000001.1, read as the reverse complement.
GGCGCGACCAGCCAGGACATCGTGGACACCGCGCTCATGCTGGTCTCGTACCGTGCGCTGGGACCGGTGCTGGGGGACGTCGAGCGGGTGGTGGCCGCGCTGGGCCGGCTGGCGGCCGAGCACCGCGACACGCCGATGGCCGCGCGGACGCTCACGCAGCAGGCCGTGCCGACCACGTTCGGGCTCAAGGCGGCGGGGTGGCGCAAGCTGGCCGCCGACGCCCTGGCCCGGCTGCGCACGGCGCGTGAGGCGCTCCCCGCGCAGCTCGGCGGCGCGGCCGGCACCCTGGCGGCCTTCCACCCCGAGCCACCGGACAGCGCCGCCGTCCAGGCGGGAAGCGCTCACACCGCGCCGGCGGACGAAGACGTCGAGGGGCAGGCGCGTGCCGAGACGTGGGCTGCCGGCGGGGCCGGTCGGCCGGACGTGGGCCGGCCGGGTGAGGACGTGGCGCTGCGGCTCGTGGCCCGGTTCGCCGGGGAGGTCGGGCTCGCCGAGCCGATCCTCCCGTGGCACGTGGTGCGGACACCGGTCGCCGATCTCGGCGGGGCGCTGGCGTTCGCGGCGGGGGCGCTGGGCAAGATGGCGGCCGACGTGCTCGTGCTGTCGCGTACCGAGATCGGCGAGCTGTCCGAGGGCGTCGGCGGCGGTTCCTCGTCCATGCCGCACAAGCACAATCCGGTCAGGTCCGTGATGATCGCCGCCGCGGCCCGCCAGGTGCCGGCGCTGGCCGCCGTCCTGTACGGCTCGCTCGCCGCCGAGGACGAGCGCCCCTCCGGCGCCTGGCACGCCGAGTGGCAGCCGCTGCGCGAGGCGCTCCGCCTGGTGGCCGGGGCCGCCCGCGACGCCGTCGAGCTGGTCGAAGACCTGCGCGTACACCCCGAGCGCATGCGCGCCAACCTGACCCTGCCCGGAACCCTGCCCGGATCGACCGGCTCCGCCGGCGTCCTCGTCGACCGGGCACTGGAGGAGGAGTGACGATGTTGCAGCACCGGCTTGACGGCCCGGAGAGCGGGGAGCCGCTGATCCTCGGGCCGTCGATCGGCACCTCCCTGCGCCTGTGGGAGCCGCAGCTGGCCGCGCTCGCGCGGACCTTCCGAGTGCTCAGATTCGACCTGCCCGGCCACGGCGGCTCCCCTCCGCCCGCCGCCGGATCGATCGGTCACGGAGGCCAGGCCGGTGCGCTCACCGTCGACGAACTGGCGCGCATGGTGCTGGAGGCGGCGGACGCGTACGGCTTCGGCGGCTTCCACTACGCGGGCGTCTCCATCAGCGGCGCGATCGGCGCGACCCTGGCGGTCCGCCACCCCGACCGGGTGCGGTCGCTGGCGATGATCTGCTCCTCGGCCACGTTCGGCGAGCCGCAGGCGTGGCGGGACCGGGCACGGCTGGTCCGCGACGGGGGCACGGCGCAGCTGCTGGAGGCCACGGCCAAGCGCTGGTTCGCCGGCCGGCCCGCGCAGGCGTTGCTGGACGACCTGGCCGCCGCCGACCCCGAGGGGTACGCGGCCTGCTGCGACGCCCTGGCGACCTACGACCTGCGCGACTCGCTGGCCGACGTCAAGGCCCCCACCCTGGTGGTGGCCGGGCGGGACGACCCGGCGACTCCGCCCGCGCACGCCAGGGAGCTGGCCGACGGCATCCCCGGCGCCACGCTCGTGGAGCTCCCCGGCGCCGCCCACCTGGCCAACGTCGACCAGCCCGAGCGCGTCACGGCCGCGCTCCTCGCCCACCTGCCCGCCACGCCGGGCATGCGGGTGCGGCGCGAGGTGCTGGGCGACGCGCACGTGGACCGGGCGATCGCCCGCACCACCCCGTTCACCAGGGACTTCCAGGACCTCATCACCCGCTACGCGTGGGGCGAGATCTGGACCCGGCCGGGCCTGGACCGGCGTACCCGCAGCTGCGTCACGCTGACCGCGCTCGTGGCCCACGGCCACCTCGAGGAGCTGGCCATGCACGTGCGCGCCGCGCTCCGCAACGGCCTCACCCCGGACGAGATCGGCGAGGTGCTCCTGCAGACGGCCGTCTACTGCGGCGTCCCCGCGGCCAACGCCGCCTTCGCCGTCGCCCAGCGCGTCCTGGAGGAGTGACCGGAGGTCAGCGCGACGGACGGGTGCGGCGGGCCCGCCGCAGCGCGAGGCCGGCCGCGGCCAGGAGGGCGAGCGCGAGGACGAACCAGGCCGGGCTCACGTCCGACAACCGGTCGGTGATCCAGCCCTGGACGGCGGTCGCGGCGTCCACGACCGGGTCGTCGGCCGCCTCCCCGGACAGGACGCGCAGCTCGTACCAGCCGTAGTAGGTGACGTACAGGCCGGCCAGGGCCAGCAGCGCCCCGCCGGCCCTGGACACGTACGGCAGCAGCCGCCGCAGCCGGGCCACCGCGGCGGCGTGGGCGAGCGCCACCGCCAGCGACAGCGCGGCCACGACCAGGCCCATGCCGAGCCCGTACGCCGCGAACGCCGCCAGCCCGCCGAACAGCCCGCCGCCCGACAGGGAGGCCGAGGTGACCGCCAGGAACGGCCCGACGGTGCAGGACAGGGAGGCCACTGCGTACGACAGGCCGTAGCCGTACAGGGACAGCGGCGAGGTCGTGGGGCGGCCGGTGGCCAGTCCGGGCAGGCGCAGGAGCAGCTCGCGCCCGGACAGCAGCCACAGGCCGAGTCCGGTCAGCGCCACCCCGATGACGATCGTCGCCCAGGGCAGGTAGCGGCCCACCGACACGGCCAGCGCGGTGACGGCGAGCCCGAACAGCCCGAAAACCGTGACGAACCCGGCCGTCATGGCGCCCGACAGCACCAGCGCCCTCGCGAGAGGCCGCCTCCGGCCCGGCCCCTCGTCGGCGATCAGGAGCGTGAGGTAGGCGGGCAACATGGCGAAGCCGCACGGGTTGAACGCGGCCACGGTCCCGGCGGTGAGCGCCAGGGCGAGCGGGAGGTCGGCGGAGCTCACGCGACCGCTCCCCCGCCGCGGGGTCCGGGCGCCACTGCCCCGTCGTACGGTCCGGCCACCGCCGTCACCCGCCGCGCAGCGCGCGGACGAGGTCGTCCAGCTGCTCCTTGCCGAGCGGTCCCGACGCCTTGGCGGTGGTGCCGTCCGGCTTCATGAACACGAACGTGGACTGCTGGCTGACGCCCAGCTTCGTCCACACGGCCCCCTTCTCGTCCGACAGATGCGGGAAGTTCTCCGTCTTGGTGCGCTGGACGAACTCCTTCATCGCCGCCTCGGTGTCCAGCCCGGCCACGCCGACGAAGGCGACGTCGCCGTACTCGGCGGCGGCGGCCTTGACGTGCGGCGCCTCGGACATGCACTTGGGACACCACGGCGCCCAGAACCAGAAGACCACGGGCTTGCCGGCCAGGCTCTCCCCCTGGAACGCCTTGCCGTCGAGCGTCGTGGCCGAGAACTTCAGCGCTTCCGGGACCCCCGCCTCAGCGGCGGCGGGCCCGCTGGAGGCCGAGGACGCACTCGCGGCGTGCGGGGCCGCCGTCGCCGCCGGGTTACCGGCCCCCTCCCCCTGCCCGCCGCAGGCGGTGACCAGCAGGGCGGCCGCCATCAGCGTGACCGCGGATCGAAATGTCAGCATGGGCCAAGAGTAGGAGCCCTAGATCGTCTGAATGCTTACAACCCAGTGACGATGAAAGGCAGCAATGTGTAGGTTTGCACGGTAAGTGCGCCGCATCGCTGCTTCCATTGGCGCACGACACCATCGTCAACACACGGGGGTATACCCATGCCCGAAAACCGGCTGCTCGACGAAACATGGTTAAAAGGCGCCAAGGGGGACTGGCTGGAGCTGAAGGGGAAAGTCACCTATCCGTCCCGCGCCCAAGTCCTGGAAATGGCCGTCCAGTTGTCCCGGCCCGTGCCCGGGCACATCGTCGAGTTCGGCGTCTGGAAGGGCTACTCCACCAGGGTGATCAGGGACGAGCTGTGGCGGTCCCGGCTGTGGGACCCCCGCCAGAGCCGCAAGCGGATCTACGCCTGCGACTCGTTCAAGGGCCTGCCCGAGGGCTACGAGAACCTGGCGGCCGGCACCTTCGCCACGCCGGTGCCGCGGCTCAAGGGGGTGCGGATCGTCGAGGGGTTCTTCGAGGAGTCCTTGACGCCCGAGCTGGCCGCCGAGGTGCACCGGGTGAGCCTGGTGCATTTCGACGCCGACCTGGAGTCGGCCACGACGTGCGCGCTCGACTGGGTGACGCCGCTGCTCTCCGACGGCTGCCTGCTGCTGTTCGACGAGTTCACCGGCGAGGACCCCGCCGAGTACCGCGCGTTCCTGGAGTGGAGCGAGCGTACCGGGGTGCGGACGACGCTGATCGCGCTGTTCGGCAGGGAGCCGAGCGGCAAGGGTGACATGACGGACCGGCGGGCGCTGTTCCAGGTGATCGGCGAGCGGAAGCGCCAGAAGCCTCCGCCGCTGACTCCGGTCCGGCTGCGCAGGAAGCTCATGTCCCGCTGGTGAGCCAGTCCGCGTAGCGGGTGGCCAGCAGGCCGGGCAGGCCGCCGGTGTGCACGAACACCACGCGCGTGCCCGGCGGGACCTCCCGCGCCGCGGCGAACAGCCCGGCCATCGCCTTGGCCGTGTACACGGGGTCGAGCAGCAGCGCGTCCGCCCTGGCCGCGGCCAGCAGCGCGGTCAGGGCCTCGTCCGTCGGCGCGCCGTACCCCTCGCCGATCCGGGCCGTGTCCAGCCGGCAGCGGCCGGTGGGCCGGGGCAGTCCGGCGTGGTCGGCGGCCTCGGCGGCGAGCTTCTCGATGGCCGCGCCCAGCTCCGGGCGCGCGCCGACGTCGACCCCGAGCACCTTGCCGTGGTCGCCGAACCCGGCCGCGAGCCCGGCCTGCGTGCCGCCCGAGCCGGCCGCCACCACGACCAGCCCGGGGTCCAGCCGCTCCGCCAGCTCGCGGGCCACGGGCGCGTAGGCGGCGGCCCCGATCGCCGTGGAGCCGCCGATCGGGATCGCGTACGGCCTGCGCCCCTCCGCGGCCACCTCGCGGGCGCGCGCCTCGATGGCGGCCTCGAGCTCGGCGTACGGCAGCGGCCCACCGTCCAGCCAGCTGATGCGGGCCCCCAGCACCCGGTCGAGCAGCAGGTTGCCGCTCTCGTCACCCGGCGTGAGCACCAGGTCGCAGCCGAGGCCGGCGATGTTGGCGGCGGCGGCCGTCATCCTGGCGTGGTTGCTCTGCGCTCCCCCGCCGGTCACCAGGTGGTCGCACCCCCGTGACACGGCGTCGGCGACGATGGCGGCGAGCTTGCGGGCCTTGTTGCCGCCGCCGGCCAGCCCGGTGAGGTCCTCCCGCTTGACCCACAGGTCTCCGGGGTCCAGGCCGAGCTGCCGGGCCAGGTTCGGGAGGGGGTGGAGCGGGGTGTCCGGGATGGGAAGGATCATCGGCCCATCGTGTCGGCCGCGCGGGGGGCAGGCAAGTCCACGGACACCCGATAAATGGGTCCTTTCCCTATGGATTACGGCGTTTACGCTTTCGTCATTGTTTGTTCATGCTGATCCTGTCCCGAGGGGAAGCCCATGACCGACCTCGACCGACGATCGTTCCTCGGCCGCGGCCTGACCACCGCCGGCGGCGTGCTGGCGAGCGGCCTGGCCATCGAGACCCTGACCGCCCACGCGACCTGGGCGAGCGCGGGCCGCCCAGCCGCCGACCCGCATCAGACGGGGTACGGGCCGCTGCGCCGCGCACCCGCCGAGAACACCGGCGAGGAACTCCTCGCCCTCCCCCCCGGCTTCTCGTACGTCGTGCTGGGCCGGACCGGCACCCCCATGAGCGACGGCGTGGCGACCCCCATCGCCCACGACGGCATGGCGGCATTCCCCGGCACCCGCCGCCACACCGTCCGCCTCATCCGCAACCACGAGGTCCGCACCACGCCCGGCTCCCCGGTCGGCCGGGTGCACGTCGAGGGCTCCGAGCGCTACGACGAACTGGGCGTCGCCGGCACCACGACGCTGGAGGTGGACCTGCGCAGCGGTGAGGTGCTGCGGCACTTCGTGAGCCTCAACGGCACCATCGTCAACTGCGCCGGCGGCCGGATGCTGCACGCGCGCGGCTGGCTGACCTGCGAGGAGACGACCGCGGGCCCGAACCAGGGGTGGACGCGCAAGCACGGATACATCTTCGAGGTGCCGCTGAACGGCCCCGAGCCGGGCCGGCCCGCCGCCTCCCAGCCCCTGACGGCGATGGGCCGCTTCTCCCACGAGGCGGTCGCGGTGGACCCGCGCACCGGGTACGTGTACGAGACGGAGGACGACTCCGGCAGGCCCAACGGCTTCTACCGCTTCCGGCCGAAGGACCCGCGCAACCTGGCCGCGGGCGGCGTGCTGGAGATGCTCAAGATCAAGGGCGCCGTCAACTACGACTGCCGCGAGGGCCAGACGATGGGCGCCCGGCTGCCGGTCGAGTGGGTGACCGTCGACGACCCCGACCCCGACCTGGAGGGCGGCGCGCCGACCTGCACCCAGCAGGGCCTGGCCAAGGGAGGCGCCAAGTTCAACCGTCTGGAGGGCTGCTGGTACGGCGACGGCGGCGTCTTCTTCAACTCCACCAGCGGCGGCGACGCCAAGAACGGCGACCCGCCGAACGCCGACGGCTACCTGGAGGGCTACGGCCAGGTCTGGCAGTACGTGCCCGGCCGCCGCGACGGGGGCACGCTGGTCCTGGTGTACGAGTCGCCGGGCCGCAGGGAGCTGGACTCGCCGGACAATCTGACGTTCACGCCGCGCGGCGGCATCGTGCTGTGCGAGGACGACGCGGGCTCCGCCGACGCCGACCCGCATCCGCTGGCTCCCGGGCTGGTCAACGTGAACCGGCTGATCGGGCTGGATCCGCGGCGCGGGCAGCCGTTCGAGTTCGCGGTCAACATCGCCGACGACAGCGAGTTCGCCGGGGCCTGCTTCAGCCCCGACGGCTCGGTGCTGTTCGTCAACCAGCTCGGCGACACGGCGGCGCTGGACCCGCCGGGCCGCACGTACGCCATCCGCGGACCCTGGCGCCGCGGCCCGCTGTAGGCCGCGGCGCATCGCCCAGAGGTATATCACTCGCTAGCACAAAGTGAACGACTATCTGCCGGTATGGATAGTATTCTTCCCCTATGGGGGGTTTCGAGCGATTTTTTTGTTCACCTGACGTGATCGAGGAAACGGGCTGAGGCGGTGCGGGAGGAGACCGCCCCCAGCCCGGGCACGGCGATCGCGTCGTCGCCTCTGGACGACCTGCTGGTCGAGACCGTCGTGAGCACCGGCGCGCACATCGGCGCCGTTTACCTCCTCGCCGAGGACGGCGAGGTGCTGCTGATGGACGCGCAGCTCGGCATGCCCGTCCCGATCGCGAAGATGTGGGCCAGGGTCAGGACGAACGATCCGGTGCCGGTCGCCGTCGCGGTGCGTGAGCGGCGCATGGTCTGGTTGTCCGGCCTGGAGCAGATGGCGCGCGCGTTCCCGTCGGCGGCGCTCGCGCTGCCGTACCACTTCGCGGTGGCCATCGCGCCCATCCGCACCGGCGACGCGGTCTGGGGAGGCGTCGTGCTGCTGTGGCCGGCCGGCCGCACGCCCATGCTCTCCCCGCGCCACCGCGAGACGCTCAAGGCCGCCGGCGCCCGGATGGGCGAGGTGCTCCGGCGGGCGGCCGACGAGGGCCGCCCGATCGCTCCGGGGCCGCAGCCGCGCGTCCTCGATCCCCGCCCCGCGCGCCCTGCCGACCCGGACGCGCAGCTGGTGGCGCTGGAGTGCCTCAACCGGCTCCCCGACGGATTCTGCTCGCTGGACGTGGACGGCCGCGTCACCCTGCTCAGCGCGCCGGCCGCGGACCTGCTCGGCAGCTGCTCCGGGGAGCTGCTCGGCGAGCGCCTGTGGGAGGCGCTGCCGTGGCTGGACGACCCGGTGTACGAGGACCGCTACCGGGCCGCGGTCGTCGGCCGGCAGGTCACCTCGTTCACCGCGCGCACCCCGGCCGGGCGGCCGTTGACATTCCGGCTCTTCCCCGGACTGACCGGGGTCACGGTACGCATCACGCCCGCCGCGGCGGGCTTCGACCGCGCCCCCGGGGTGCCGGAGACCGGCGCCGACCGGCCCACCCGGGTGATCGCGCTGCACGAGATGCTGCACCTGGCGACCACGCTGGCCCGGGCGGTGACCGCGCAGGAGGTGCTCGACCTCGTCGCCGACCACGTCATGCCCGTCTACAACGTGCAGGCCCTGGCCATCCTCACCTCGAAGGACGGCAGGCTGCAGGTGGCCGCCTCCCGCGGGTACAGCCGGCAGGCGATCGACACGTTCGACGGCCATCCAGTGATCACGCCGTCACCGAGGGGGCATCCGTTCGACTCCGGCCGACCGGCCTTCTTCTCCACCTGGGAAGAGCTGCACCAGGCGTACCCGACCGCCGTCCGCATCGACGACATGTCCGCCTTGGCGTTCCTGCCGCTGGTCACCTCGGGGCGGCCGATCGGCACGTGCATCCTGGCCTACGACCGTCCCCACCAGTTCAGCACCGACGAGCGCGCCACGCTCACCGCGCTCGCCGGGCTGATCGCGCAGGCGTTCGAGCGGGCCCGGCTCTACGACGTCAAGCACCAGCTCGCCCAGTGCCTGCAGTCGAGCCTGCTGCCGCGCACGCTGCCCGAGGTGCCCGGCCTGGACCGGGCCGCCCGGTACGTGCCCGCAACCCCCGGCATGGACATCGGCGGCGACTTCTACGACCTGATCCGCCTGAGCGACACCATGGCCGCCGCGGTCATCGGCGACGTGCAGGGCCACGACGTCACCGCCGCTGCGCTCATGGGGCAGGTGCGCACCGCCGTCCGGGCGCACGCCACCGCCGGCGCCACCCCCGGCGAGGTGCTCACACACACCAACCGGCTGCTGATGGAGCTCTCCCCGGACCGGTTCACCAGCTGCCTGTACGTCAGCCTCGACCTGGAACGGCACACCGCCTGCCTGGCCAGCGCGGGCCACCTGCCGCCGCTGCTGGGCCGGCCGGGCGAGCCGGCCCAGGTCATCGACGCGTCCCCCGGGCTGCTGCTGGGCATCGACCCGGAGGCCGAGTACACCACCTTGGACCTGGACCTGCCGCCCGGCTCCGTGCTGACCCTCTACACCGACGGCCTCATCGAACGGCCCGGGTTCGACCTGGACGCCGCCATCGCGGACCTGGCCGACCACTTCGCGCTGTGCCCCGGCCTGTCCCTGCCCGACCTGGCGGAGTCCCTCATCGAGCCGGCCACGCTCGACCAGCGCACGGACGACATCGCGGTGCTGCTGCTGCGTGACGCGACCCGGGACCTCACCCCGGGTGGCTGAGGCGGATCACCGCCTTGCGCTTCGACAGTGACGAGACGCTGAAGGTGATGCCGTTGAGCGTCGTGGAGCCGTCCTCGCTGAAGCCCCCTCCCAGCGCCAAGCCCGGGCCCTTGGCACTCACTTCCACCATGTTCTGGTTGAAGCGGATCCACACCTTGGTCACGCCGAAGCTGGGATCGAGACGGAACGACACGCGCTTGGTAATGGTGATCTTGCAATTGCCGTCGTAGCAGGCACGCAGGTTCGGCTTCTTGGCCGCGGCGGACGCGGCGGTGGCGGCTGCCGCCGGAGCCGCCGGGGCGAGGGCGGCGGCGACGAGGGACGCGGCGATGGCCAGGGCAGTGGTGATCCTGGGGGGCATGATTCTCCTCATGGTGTGCGGTACGGAGCCGTCATCCGCTGAGTGTGCGCGGGCCCGGGCGGGACGGGTCCCGAACCCGGCTCGGGTGCATGGCCCCGCCGTCAGCGGCGGGTGCGGAGGCCGGTGGCGAGGGTGACGACCGGGGCGATCACCAGGAGCAGGGCGAGGGCGGCGAAGCCGTGAGCGAGGGTGGTGGCGGAGGCGACGGCGGCGACCAGGAGCGGGCCGCCCGCGTCGCCCAGCTCGCGGCCGAGTTCGGCCGTGCCCATGGTCTGCCCGAGCCGCTCCTGCGGCGTCGAGGCGGCCAGGGCGGCGAAGCCCAGCGGCGTGATCAGCCCGGTGCCCGCCCCGATCAGCACGGCCGACGCCAGCACGCCCGCCAGACCCGGCACCATGGCGAAGGCCAGGCCGGCGGCGGTGATCAGGAGGCCGGCGGCGAGGCCCGCGCGGACGGTGATCCGGGCGGTGTCCAGGGCCCGGCCCGCGGCCGGTTGGACGACGGCCGCGCAGGCGGCCAGGACCGACACCGCGGCCCCGGTGGCGACCGTGCCGAGCCCCGCGGCAGCGCCCGAGACCGGGAGGAAGCCGACGCCGACCGACAGCGCGGCGGTGGCGGCGGCCAGCGCGGCCGTGGGCTGCCAGAAGCTCCGGTCGGCCAGGCGGCGGCCCAGGTCCAGCACCGTCTGCCGGGTCTTGGGCAGCGGCGGCACGTGCGGCACCTCCAGCGCGGCCCACACCGCGACGACGGCCGCCAGCACCGCCATCGTCCCGAACAGCAGCCGCAGCCCTCCCGCCCACATCAGCACGCCGCCGAGCAGCGGGCCCAGCGTGTAGCCGATGCTCTTGTAGAAGCCGTAGCCGCCGAACGCGCGCCCGTGCCTGGCGGCCGGGTTGAGCCTGGCGACGAGGGCGGAGGCCGACGGCGAGAACGCGGAGGCGGCCGCTCCCTGGCCGAGGCGGGCGGCCCAGAGGGAGCCCGGGCTGTCGGCGAGCGCGTAGAGCGCCGAGGCGCAGGCGAAGGCGATCAGGCCGCCCAGCAGCACCGGGCGAGCGCCGACGCGGTCGGCCAGGGTGCCGAAGAGCGGCTTGAGCAGCACTTCGGCGCCGTCGTACAGGGCCAGGAGACCGCCCAGGACCAGCAGCGACGTCACCGCGTCCGGCGAGAGGCCGCCGAGGCTGGCCGCCACGCCGTGCGCGCCGAACGCCGTGGTGAAGCCCGCCGCGTAGAGCGGCCACATCTGCCGCGGCGGCGCCTCGGTGGACGACGTCCCCGTCATCGCCGCCCTCCCGGCACCCACGCCGAGCCCGTCAGGAGCAGCCCGCGCCCGGCGCTCGGCCGTGGTGATGCCACCGTCACCGCCGACCCGGCGCCTCGCGCCGCCGTCACCGCCGACCCGAAACTCCGCGCCACCGTCACCGCCCACCCGAAGGTCCGCGCCATCGACGCAGCCCATCCGATGGCCCGCGCAGACGACGCCACCAGATCCCAGCCGGGGCGCGTACGCCGTGGTGTGGCCGCCGCGCGCTTGGCGTCCCGTGTCCGCTCGCCGGGCATCAGGGGCCGCCCGGGGACTGGTGGAGGGCGGTGAAGACGCGTTCGGCGTAGTCCTCGCAGGCCGCCGCGCACGCCGCCAGCCGCTCGGCGGCCTGCCCGGCCTCGGGAGCGGTGCCGAAGACGTCGCGTGCCGTCAGGGCGCGGTGCCAGCGGCGCAGCCGCTCCAGCGACTGTTCCTCCTCTTCCAGCTCCGCCAGCGTGAACTTTGCCTGCTTGATCTCCTTGGCCAGCTCCTCCTCGTACTTGCCGCAGTCGGCGAGGAACTCGGTCCAGTCGTCGCGGCGGGCGGCCGTGAACATGGCCTGGAGGCGTTCGGAGTCGGCGGGCGTGCGACCGGCCGCGTCGAGCACCACCACCTCTCCCCCGGCCGTGCCGGCGAGCTCCACGGCGCGTGCCAGCCCGTCGGCGAAGACCGGCACGTCGGGGACCGTCCAGGCGCCCTGCCCCAGGGACACGGCACCGAGCCGGCGCAGCTCGCGCCACACCGCGACCCGGTGCCGGGAGGGACCGGCGGGCAGCCGCACGAGCAGCACCACCCACCGCACAGGTTCGGCGGTCACACGGCGGAATGTAGCAGTTGTTACATCACTCTGGCCAGAGTGCGGGTCGCCGGGCAGTACAGGTCATGCGGGGCCGGCGAGGTCGTTGGCGGCGATGTAGCCGAACGTCATGGCGGGGCCAAGGGTCGAGCCCGCGCCGGCGTAGCTGTGGCCCATGACGGCGGCGCTGGCGTTGCCGGCGGCGTACAGGCCCGGGATGACGGAGCCGTCCTCGCGCAGCACGCGCGCCCGCGAATCCGTGAGCATCCCGCCCTTCGTCCCGAGATCCCCCGGTACGATCTTGAACGCGTAGAACGGGGGCAGCCACAAGGGCGCCAGGCACGGGTTCGGCTTGACGAACGGGTCGGCGTAGTAGCGGTCGTACGCGCTGTCGCCCCGGTGGAAGTCGAGGTCCTTCCCGTTCACCGCGAACTCGTTGAAGCGTGTGACCGTGCCGCGCAGCGCCGCCTGCGGCACGCCGATCTGCTGGGCCAATTGCTCGATGGTCCACGCCTTGTGCACGGCGCCGCTGTCGTACCAGGAGGAGGGCAGCGGCAGCAGCGGGGCCACGTCCTTGAACAGGTACCTGTTGCGGTACTGCTGGTCGACGATCAGCCAGGCGGGGATGTGCGGCGCGGCGGGCGTGTTGCGGTCGTACATGACGTGCACCACATCGCTGTAGGGGGCGCCCTCGTTGACGAAGCGCACGCCGTTGCCGTTCACCATGATGCAGCCGGGCAGCGTGCGCTCGGCCAGGCAGAAGTACGCCTCGCCGGGCAGCGGTATCGCGGGCCCCCACCAGGCGTCCTCCATGAGCTCCAGCGCCGCGCCGGCGCGCTCGCCCGCCTCGATGCCGTCGCCGGTGTTCTCCTTGGCGCCGACGGTCCAGCTCGTCCCGATGGGCTGGCGCTGGAACTCGGCCCGCATGGCCGCGCTGTGCTCGAACCCGCCGGAGCCGACGATGACCCCGCGGGCCGCCTTGACCAGCGTCTGCGTGCCGTTCTTCGACACCACCACGCCGGTCACGCGGCCGCCCTCGAGACGCAGGTCGACGAGCGGGGTGTTCAGCCACACCGGCACGCCCGCCGAGAGCAGCCCGGCCCGCAGGCCGCCGGCCAGCGCCTGGCCCATGGTCAGCGGCTTCTCGCCGCGCAGCGCGGCCTCCGTGCCGCGCAACAGGCAGGCGGCGGCCACCTCGATCCCCTTGGGGTGGACGGCGCTGAGGGTCAGCCACTTGTAGTCGGCGCTGAAGACGACCATGCCGGCGGGTGTGGGGATGTACGCCGGGTTGAGCCGGTTCAGCTCCGCGCCGAGGACGCGGCCGTCGAGCTGGTCCGGCTCGACGGAGCGGCCGTTCGGCATGCCGCCGGGGAGCTCCGGATAGTAGTCGGAGTAGCCCTCCATGAACCGGAAGCGCAGCGGGCTGTTGCGCATCACGAACGAGAGCATGGCCGGGCCGGCGTTCAGGAACGCCTGCTGCCGCTCGACGGGCACCGTGTCGCCGACGACGCGGGCGAGGTAGGCGGCGGCCTTGGCGGGGGTGTCCGGGACTCCGGCGGCGAGGATGACCTCGTTGTTCGGGATCCAGATCCCGGCCCCCGATCGGGCGGCCGAGCCGCCGAACGTCGGCGCCTTCTCCACGACGACGGTACGCAGCCCCCGCTTGGCCGCCGTCAGCGCCGCGGTCATGCCGGCGGCGCCTGCGCCGACCACGACGACGTCGTACTGGACCTGGGCGCGGGCCGGGGCGCCGCCCAGCCCCGCGCCGGTCACCCCCGTCACCAGCGCGCCGCCGGCGATGGCGGCCCCGCGGAGCAGCGTGCGCCGGCTGGGCCCCTCTGGGGTCTGGTTTGCACGGTTCTGCGTCGCATCGGCCATGGCGAGCCAATCCCTTCGGTCGTGGGGCGTTCACGTGGCGTACGGGCGCGACGAAGCGGCCTCCCGGGGAGCGCTGGGGCGCCGGCCGTGATCGCCAATCGAAGAATCACACCGCATCTTGATCGAAGCAAGCGCTTGGGCAATGAACATGTCCGAAGCCCCACCATGACCACCGGCCGACGATCCGCGGACCGAACCCCGGCCCCCGTCAGACGGCCCGGGGGACCGAACCCCGGCCCCCGTCAGACGGCCCAGGGATCGGAGCCCGGCGCCCCCGTCAGACGGCCCAGGGCTGGCGCAGAGCGGGCCACCGACAGCTCCGGCCCCGAGCTCGCGGACCCAGCCACGACAGACGGCCCAGGCTCCTGCGGGGCCCGCCACCGACAGATCGCCGCGGGCTCAGGCGGACCGGGCCGCCGGCAGGTCGGATGGGCCAGGAGCGACCGGCCGTGACAGGCGGGGCCGGACTTCCCGGCGACCGTCGGGCCGGAGCGGTGCCATACGGCCGGGGGCCGCGGCCGCCAAGCGGGGCCGAGCGCGGTCATGCCGGCTGGCGACCGTTACGCCGTGGCCGGTGACCGCGCCGGAGGGCCGTCACCCGAGGCCGGTCGCCATGAGACCTGGAGCGGTCATGCCGGTGGCCGTAAGGCCGGGACCGGCTGGCCCGTCAGGCCGCGGCCGGTGGCAGTTAGACCGGGGCCTGTGCCGTTAGTCCCGGGCCGGTGGCCGTGAGGCGCGGGGCGGCTGCCGGCACAAGTCGGTGCGTGGGTGGCGGTCATGTGGGTGGGCGGACCGACAGGGCGTGGTGGAAGACGTCGCGCGGGTCCCAGCGGGCCTTCGCCCGTTGCAGGCGGGCGTAGTTGTCCCCGTAGTACAGCGTGGACCAGGGCACGCCCGAGGTGTTCCAGGCGGGATCGGCATGGTCGACGTCCGGGTAGTTGATGTAGGCGCCGCCGCAGTTCCCCCCGGGCACCGGCACACCTCCCGTGGCCGCGAACGTCCGCTGGTGGAGCAGGCGCACCCACTCCAGGGGCGCGGCCTCGTCCTGTCCCTCGTCCCAGGTGACCAGGTGGATCACCTTCAGGATCGACCGCCGCTCCACGGTGGCGGTCGCCGCCGACGGCACCGTGTTGACCCGTCCCCCGTACGCCAGGAGCCAGACGAGACCGTTCGACGTCATCTCCCCGAGCGCGTCGAAGGCCACGTCCGCCTGCTCGTCCGTGAACGGCTTGCGCAGGTAGGCGGACTTGCCCTTGTAACGGCCCGACTCCGCCGCCGCGCCCAGCGAGTTCGACCGCACCGCCTCGAACCACGGATTGCGCTGGATCGGCGTCACCCCCACCTCGGGCGTGACGCCCTCCCCCACGGCGGCGAAGTGATCGCGCAGGATCTTCTCGGCTCCGGGGACGCCGGCGTCGACCTGGGCGGGCAGGACGATGCCGCCGGGCTGAGATCCGCCCTCCTTGCGGCCGGTGATCAGGAGCGAGCCCCACAGCGAAGCCTGCGGGCTTCCCGGAACGCTGTTGCGCTGGTGCCACTCGGCGTAATTGCGCAGCAGCCGGCGGAACGACTGCTTCGTCATGCCGTCCCACGGCCAGTAGGCCGCGCCCGACAGCACCTGGGCAGGCGGCCTGGGCAGCAGCCTGGCCGGGTCGCCGCCCTTGGCCTTCGGATCCCGCATCCAGTAGCGCGTGACGACCCCGAAGTTGCCGCCGCCCCCGCCCGTGTGCGCCCACCACAGGTCGTGGTTCGGGTCGGCCGGGTTCCTGGTTGCCACGACGGCGCGGGCGCGGCCGGCGCGGTCGACCACCACGACCTCGACGGCGTGCAGGTAGTCCACCGTGAGGCCGTCGCGGCGCGACAACGGGCCGTACCCGCCGCCGGCGATGTGGCCCCCGGCGGCCACGCCCCCGCATTGGCCGCCGGGAATGGTGACGCCCCAGCCCAAGTAGAGCGTTCGGTACGCCTCCATCAGGGTGGCGCCCGCCTCGACGGCGAAGGCGCCGCGCTCCTCGTCGAAATACACCTCCGACATCTCGCACATGTCGATCACGACCTGCGCGCCGTCGCCGACGAAGTCCTCGTAGCAGTGGCCGCCGCTGCGGACGGTGACCCGGCGGCCGGCGCGGACCGCCTCGTCGACCGCCGCGACGACCTGCTCGGTGGAGCCGACCACGTGGAAGTAGTCGGGCCGCGGGCGGAAGCGGTGGTTCGTCCTGCGTACCGTGAGGTCGTCGTAGCGCGGGTCGCCGGGGCGCACGACGACGGGGCCGAAGGGCGGGTCGCCGGAGGTCCCCGCGAGTGCCGCCGACGCGGTGAAGCCCGCCGTCACGGCCGCGCCGCCGAGGGCCGCCGTCCCGCCGAGGAATCCACGGCGCGTGACCTTGCTCATGATCTGCTCCCCCTGCCGCTGGTCCGGATATGTGGCGCCTTCGACGCTAGGAGCGCGGCCGTCTCCGGAGAATGCAGTCAGATGCACGCCGGGGTGGAGGTACCTACACCCTGGCCAGGCAGGGCCGGCGGAAGTCGCGCGGGTGCGCCGCGCCACCCAAGCCGGGCCACGTCGCCCGGGTGCCGGATCGATGGCGCCCGCGCGGTCACGCGGGTGCGGGATCGGCGGCGTCGGCGCGTGAGCCGGGCGTGGACCGACCGGTACGCCGGCGTCCAGCCCAGGTCGTCGCGGGCCCTCGCGTTGGACACCCGCATCGAGGTGGCGGCCGTCAGCCAGTCCAGGTAGGGCGCGGCCGGCCGCAGCAGCGGCCGGGACCTCGGCCGGGACTCGGCCGGGACCTCGGCCTGGGCGTGCCGTGGGCGGCGGCCACGGCCTCCGGACGGCAGGTACGGCACGCGCCGCCGCGTCATGCCGGCGAACAGGTCGCCGAACGCCCGCGGCCCGTAGAACAACCCGTAGCGCAGAGCGATCCCCTCGACGCCCGCGGCCTGGAAGGCCTGCTGCGCGGTGGCGCGGCAGCCGGCTGCCACGGAGTCCGCGTACCCGCCCTCGGGCTCGCCGAACGGGTCGTCCCCGGTGAGCGGCCGGTCGCGGTAGCCGTACCCGAGGATCCGCGACTGCGTGACGAACCTGCGCGCGCCGGCCTCCCGCGCGACCGCGAGGAGGTGCGCGGCGCCGGCGTGGCGCAGGGCGCACCAGATCGGCCTTGGCCGGGTCGCGGACGATCGCGATGCCATGGTGACCGGCCCGGGCCAGGGCGCGGACGAGCGGCCGGTCGGGCGTGAGCCTCCCGCCCGCCGGGAACAGGTGCGGCATGGAGGTGCTGAGCAGCCGCGTGCTGCTGCGTCCGCGGGATCTCGCGCGCAGCCGCCGCTTCTACGCCGAGACGCTCGGCCTGGCCGTCTACCGCGAGTTCGGGCCCGAGGACCATCCGGGCGTGGTGTTCTTCCTGGGCCAGGGCTTCCTGGAGCTGTCCGGGCACTCCGACGACGGTGGCGGCCCGGGAGTGGCGCTCTGGCTGCAGGTACGCGACGTGGCACGTGAAGAGGAACGCCTGCGCGCGGCCGGCGTCACGGTGCTGCGCGAGGCCCGCGAGGAGCCGTGGGGGCTCATCGAGCTGTGGATCGCCGACCCCGACGGCCGTCGCATCGTCCTGGTGCAGGTCCCGCCCGGCCACCCGCTGCGCCGCGACCCGCGCTGACCGGCGGGAAGGCGGGCGCGGTAGGGGAGACTGGGGAGGTGAGCATCGAGAACGACCGCCCCGCTCCGCCCGTGACGAGCGCCTCCATCATCCTGCTGACGCTGGCGCGCCGGATCGAGACCGAGCTCAACGCCGCCCTCGCGCCGCTGGATCTCACGGTCAGCAGGCTCGGGCTGCTCGGCCACATCGCCGTGGTGCCGGGGGTGTCGTTCAGCGACCTGGCGCGGATGTCGGGGACCACGGTGCAGAGCGTTCACACGGCGGTGAAGGCGCTCGCCGGCGCGGGTCTGGTCCGCGACCACACCGCCCGGGCCGGGTCGGCCTCGACGATCGAGGTCACGCCGGAGGGCGCCAGGCTGCTGGAGCGGGCGAAGGAGGCTGTGGCGGAGGTGGACGAGCGCATGTTCGGCCCGTCGGCCGATCCCGTGCAGCGGCAGATCGCGCAGGCCGTCCGCGAGGCGTTCGCGTTCTGAGCCCGGGACTCTTCTGACGCATGCGGTGCCGGATGGGCGGCGCATCCGTGCTGGCAGAATGAACGTCGTGGACAAGGACGGGAGTGCGGACGTGGCGGAGCGCCAGCGTGACAGGGCGGCCGCCAGCGCTCGTTCGCTCCTGCTCACGGTCCTGGGCGAGTTCGTGCTGCCGCGCCAGGGCGAGGTCTGGACCGGCACCCTCGTCGCCGCGCTCGGTGCGCTCGGCGTGGAGGAGAAGTCCGCCCGTCAGGCCCTGGCCCGCACCGCGGCCGAGGGGCTGCTGGCCTCCACCCGGCACGGCCGCCGGGTGCGCTGGAGCCTCACCGAGTCCGCCGACCGGCTGCTGCGCGAGGGCACCGAGCGCATCTACGGCTTCATGCGCAAACCGCACGACTGGGACGGCCGCTGGCTCGTCCTGACCGCCGGGGTGCCGGAGACCCAGCGGCAGCTGCGCCACCGGCTGCGCACCAGGCTGACCTGGCTGGGGCTGGGCTCACCCGCTCCGGGCCTGTGGGTCGTCCCGGAGGCGTCGAAGGCGGACGCGGTCCGCGACGTGGTGCGTGAGCTGGAGCTCGGCGACCGGGCGTACGCCTGGACCGGGACGTCCGCGGACATAGGCGACACCGCCACGCTGATCAGCGCCGCCTGGGACCTGGACGACGTGGAGAAGCGCTACCTCGCCTTCATCGAACGCTTCGAGGGGACGACGGTCACCACCAACCGGGAGGCGTTCGTCAGCCAGGTGCTGCTCATCCAGGAGTGGCGGCGCTTCCCGTTCCTCGATCCCGATCTGCCCGCCGAGCTGCTCGATCACGACTGGCCGGGGCCGCGGGCCGCGGCGGTCTTCCACGACCTGCGCAATCGGCTGCACCGGCGCGCGCAGGCCGAGTGGGACCAGATGGACGAGGACGCCGCCTCCCGCACCTGATCACGACGGGCCTCCGGCGCGGAGCAGGACGCGGCCCGCGATGCGCACCCCGAGCAGGTCGCCGGCGGCCGTGCGCAGGAACGTGAGGGGCTCATCCCGCCAGGGCCCGTCAACGACGGCGAACTCGTCGCCCTCGACCTGGCCGGCGCTCATGTCGTAGGGGTCCTCGACGTGCGGGGCCCACACGCGCAGGCGCAGCGTGCCGGAGCCGGCCGTGACCTCCACGCGCGCGCCCTCGTGCTTGTGGTTCGTCGCCTCGTAAACCCCCGGGTAGGCCGCCAGCACCGGCTCCGCCACGCGCCGGTCGACCTTTCTGTCCGGTTTGCGGATCCCGGCGAGCTCGGCGAACAGGCGGTCGGTGACGGCGCGGAAGAGGAGCTGGCCGTCGTCGGCGTTCGTGAGCACCACGACGGCCAGCCCGGCCTCGGGGACGAACCGGCAGACCGTGGCCGTGCCGCGCAGGCTGCCCTCGTGGGAGACCGAGCGCATCCCGCCGGGCAGGTGGTCGGCGTGCCAGCCCAGCCCGGTGGCGGCGGTCGAGCCGAGCGGGACGAGCTCGCCGATCATCCGCTCGCGGGTCTCCGGGGTCAGCGGGCCGGGCACGTCCAGGTCGCCGAGCCACCAGCGCATCCAGCGCAGCTGGTCGCGGGCCGAGGAGATCAGCCCGCCGGCGGGGTTGACGCCGCGCGGGAGCAGCCACGGGTCCTGCACCGGCCGCAGCGTGCCGTCGTCCTCCCGTACGTGGCCCGCGGCGGCCGGCGCGGAGACGACCCGCTCGGCGAAGAACGTCGAGTGTGTCATGCCGAGGGGCTCCAGGATGGTCCGCTCGACGATCGACTCGAAGGCGTCGCCGCCCACCACCTCGGCCAGCCGCCCGGCGACGTCCAGGCCGGTGTTGCAGTACGAGAACGTCGTCCCCGGCGGCAGGGTCTGCGGCAGCACGGCGTAGCCCGCCACCTGGGCGGCCAGGGCGCCCGCGCCGCGGTCGTCGACCGACTCCGCCTCGTCGCCCTGCCAGCCGGCCCGGTGGGTGAGCAGGTGCCGCACGGTCGCCGTCTCGGCGGCCTCCTCGTCGGCGACCTTGAAGTCGGGCAGGTAGCGCCTGATCGGCGCGTCCAGGTCCACGGCGCCGGCCTCGACCAGGGCCATGACGGCGGTGGCGGTGAAGGGCTTGGTCATCGAGGCCACCGGGATCCGGGTGTCGGGAAGGAACGGCAGCTCAGGATCCACGCGGGCCAGGCCGTAGGCGCCGTACCAGTGGCGGCCGCCGTGAGCGACCGCCACGGAGCACCCGGGGACCCGGTGCTCGGCGAGTGCGGACCGCACGATCTCGTCGATGTCCGCGTTCAGCGGTGAAGGGGCCGATCCCACGTGTCCTCCTGATGTCTTCAGCGGGATCTCGACCATACGGCCTTCCGCTCGGGACGGCGCCAAACTGTACTGTTACACTCGCTTTACTGTATCAATACACTCGTGCTCCGAGAAGGGAGCCGTCCGTGTGGAACCCGCCCGCCTTCCGTCCCGACAGCCCTGCCAGGATCGACCGGCTGATCCGCGAGAACCCGTTCGCCATCCTGACGAGCACCGTGGGCGACGCCCCGATGGCGACACACGCGCTGGTGATCCCCCGGCCGGGGCCTGACGGCGCGCCGCTCGACGTGCTCTACGGGCACATGGCGCGGACCAACGCGCACTGGCGCGGCCTGCTGGAGTCCCCGTCGGTCCTGGTCATCTTCACGGGGCCGCACGGCTACGTCTCCCCCGTGACGTACGGCGTGACGCCGGCCGCGCCGACGTGGAACTACGCGACCGTGCACGTCAGCGGCCGGCTGCGGATCCTCGACGACCCCGCCGCGATGCTGGAGGCGATCGAGGCCACGGTGGCCGCGCTCGACCCCGGGTGGGACATGGGGCCCTCGATGGACTACGCGCGCCGCATCCTGCCCGGCCTGGTCGCGTTCGAGATCGACGTGACGGACGTGCGCGCCACCTTCAAGCTCAGCCAGGACAAGCCCGCCGAGGTGCGGCAGCTCGTGATCGACGCCTTCGCGGCGAGCGGCAGGGGGAGCGAGGCCGAGCTCGCCGCACTGATGACCGACGTGAACTCGCCGCGCTGGTGACCAGCGTGAACTCGCCGCGCCGATGACGGCGTAAGCTGGCCGCGCTGATGACCGGCGTGCCGGACCCGGCGATCAGGCCAAGTGGCTGCGGCGTTCGGCGGGGGCCAGCGCGCCGGCCAGGTCGGCCGCCAGCCGCACCGCCTCGGCCGGGTCCAGCGTGGCGGTGGTGATGCGGACGAAGGGCGGGCCCGCGATCCGGTGCGGCTCCCCGGGGCCGAGCTCCCACCCGGCCTCGCGGAGCGCGCGCAGCACCGGGGCCTCCTCCGCGACCGGGACGACGACGTTGAACCCGGAGCGCCCGGTCGCCCGGACCCCCGCCGCGGCCAGGGCCGCGAGGGCCGCCTCGCGGCGCTCGGCGTACGTCGCGGCCGCCCGCGCGATGAGCTCCTGCGTGGCCGGATCGGACCAGAGGTCGATGACGAGCCGCTGGAGCACGTGGCTGACCCAGCCGGCGCCCAGCCGCTGCCGCCCCTCGACCCTGCTGGCCGTCCGCCGGTCGGCGGCGACCAGCGCCACCCGCAGGTCCGGCCCGAGGAGCTTGCTGATGGAGCGGATGACCGCCCAGGCGCCGAACCCGGGCGCGTCCGCCTCACGATCGCGGACGAGCGGGACGTAGCCGGCGCCCGAGATCAGCGAGGCGTGGTCGTTCTCGACGACCAGCACGCCCTCGTGGGGGGTCAGCACGCGCCGCAGCTCGCGGGCCCGGTCGGCGGTCAGCGCCGCGCCCGTCGGGTTCTGCGCCCGCGGCGTCACCACGCAGGCCGCCGACCCGCGCTCCAGCGCGGCGGACAGCGGCTCCGGCAGCATGCCGTGCTCGTCGACGGCGACCGGCACCGGCGCGAAACCCATCGCCCGTACCAGGTCCAACACGCCCGTGTGACCGGGGTCCTCGACCGCCACCCGGTCGCCCGGCCGCAGATGCGCGGACAACACGCGTTCGAGCCCGTCCATGGCGCCGCTCACCACGGCGACGTGCTCGCCCGCGACGTCCAGGTCGGCGAACAGGCGCCGCCCGACCTCGATCAGCTCGGGATCGACCGTGGGCGCGCCGTACAGGAGCCGGCCGGGGTCCAGCCGCCGCACCGCCGGCCGCAGCGACGGCAGCAGGTCGGGATCCGGGTTGCCCGAGGCCAGATCGCGCACACCGGCCCGCGCGTGCGCGGCCGGCCGCGTGACGAGCGGCGGCCGCCACACGACGCGCGTGCCCCGCCCGGCCTCCGCGGCGACGACCCCGCGCAGCCGCAGCTCGCGGTAGGCCGTGCTCACGGTGGTGGGGCTCACGCCGAGCCGCGCGGCCAGCCCCCGGACCGACGGCATCGACGCGCCGGGAGACAGGGCGCCGGACTCGACGGCCTGCTCGACGCTGGCGGTGATCTCGCGGGCGGTGGACCCCGTGATGGCCGGTTCCGTCGCCATGGCGTTCATCGTATTCGGGTTCGGATGAGCGTCAGTCGCCGCAGAGGCGGCGGGCCACGGGCAGATCGGTGACCAGGACGTTCACCCAGCCGCCGGAGAGCGCGGCCTTGATCGCCGACAGCTTGCGCAGGCCGCCGGCGACGCCGACCCGGCGCTCCACCGCGCGGAACGTCTGCGCGTCGATGCCGATGACCCGCTGGTCGAAGCCGGAGTGGACCAGCTTTCCCTGGGCGTCGAAGAAGTGCAGGCAGACGTCGCCGACCGCGCCCAGGGCCCGCAGCTCCTCCTGGTCGGCCTGGCCGACCGCGTTGCCGCTGCTGAGCAGGAGGGGCGAGGGCTCGAGGCTGCCGATGCCGACCAGCACGACCGTGAGCTCGCGCCACTGCGCCTGGACGTCCTGGATGCTCGGGTCCTGCAGCAGCGCGTCGCGGATCGTGCTGGTCGCGACCACGCCGGGCAGCGGCACGAAGACGGGCTTGGCGTAGGTGAGGTTGGCCAGGCGGGCGACCAGGCGGGTGGCGTGCACCTGGGCCTCGGGGCTG
Organism: Nonomuraea sp. SYSU D8015; assembly: GCF_008065375.1. Taxonomy (GTDB): domain Bacteria; phylum Actinomycetota; class Actinomycetes; order Streptosporangiales; family Streptosporangiaceae; genus Nonomuraea. The sequence goes on along the minus strand of NZ_VJYI01000001.1, from coordinate 1,032,676 downwards.
CCGACCCCGCCGACGAGCTGGATCACGCGGTCGGCGACCTGGGTGTTCTTCTGCGGCATGCGCTCCACCATGGCGAGGAGGGTCTCGCTCCAGGACGAGATGCCGATCACGTCGCCCCCGGTGAGGGTGACGCCGACGTAGGCGGCGGCCGCCGAGGCGAGCGGCGGGATCACGTCGTCCTGGAAGTCCTCGACGTCCACGACGACGGCGTCACGCAGCCCGTAGCGGCGCTGCAGCTCCTCCTCCAGCTCGGTGTGCACGCCTTCGGGCAGCGTGACCACAGTGCGGACGAGCCCACGCTCGACCGCCTCCTTGAGCAGGCGGGACACGCGCGGCTGGGAGATGTTGAGCGTGGCGGCGATCTCGGGCTGGCGCATGTGCTGCTCGTGGTACATGCGTGCGACCCTGGCCAGGAGCCGCAGGTGATCCTTGGTCGTGTCGCGCCTGCGTTCCGCGTTCTGGACCACCGCGCACCCCTTCCCTCGCCGCCGACTGCCTCTCCACCGCTGGAGGTCGATTCACCCTATTGTCCAGGCTGCGGCGTCAGGATCGGGACTTGCGCACGGCCTCGTGCCAGGCGGCCCTGGGCGCCGCGCGGCCCCGGGCTCCGGCCTGCGGGCTCGAACACGTCGGCGGGGCGCGGCCGGGCCTCCAGCCCCCTTGATCGTCCACAGCCCGGCCGCGAGCCCGGCGGCGTCGGCCGCGCCGAGGGCCGACAGGTCGTGCTCGCCGGAGCGGGCGACGGTGCGTCCGCGACGAGCTGCGCCCGCCCGGTGCCCGGTGACAGGCCGGTCACCACGGGGGCGGCGTCCGGCTCCCACCGCGGGGCCCCGAGCCCGCCGAACGCCGGAACGAAGTGCACGCCGTCCGGCTCGGCGTCCTCCGCCTCGGCCAGCAGCACGTCGGTGCGGACGCCGAACAGCTCGCTCAGCCAGCTGATCGTCCGGCCGGTCTCGCGGATGTTGCCCTCGACGCCGACCACCGGCCCGTCGCCCAGGTCCCAGGCGATGCTGCGGCACAGCCCCGGAGCGGCGGCGGCGCCGCCGACCGCCATCACGGACGAGCCGGTGCCGTACGTGGCCTTCACCGCGCCGGGCCGCCATCCGGCGTGGCGAACATGGCGGCGTGCGAGTCCCCCATGACCGCCTGCACCGGCACCCCGTCGGGCAGCGGCGCCAGACCGCGCACGGCGGGAAAGGGGCCTACGGAGGCGACCACCCGCGGCAGCACCTCGCGCGGCACCGCGAACAGCTCCAGCAGCCGCGCGTCCCAGTCCCCCGTCGCCAGGTGGAGCAGCTGGGTGCGCGAGGCGTTGCCGGCCTCGACGACGTGCTCGCCGCCGAGCCGGCTGAGCAGCCAGCAGTCCACCGTGCCCAGGCACAGCTCGCCCGCGCGGCTCCGGCGCCGGTCCGGATCGCAGGCGTCCAGCAGCCAGCGGGCCTCCGGATGACGCTCTGCGGCGGCTCGTCGCCGTGCATGCCGACGTGCCGGTGGTCGGCGACCACCTCCACTGGCCCGAGAATCGCCACACTCGCCCTCGGGTTCACGGCCACGGGACAGATCATGACAAGCCACCCAGTGACTGTCACGTACCAAAATTCCGGGCATCGGGTGGTGCAACACCTCCACCGTCACCGGCTCGGCCGATGAGACGGCCGCCGAACAGGACTGTGGTCCCCGAGCGATCCGCGCGGGGACCACAGTCCTGCCCCGGTCTCGGGGACGGCCGGACGTCAGGAGCCGGTCGCGCCGGCGGGAGCGGAGCCGATGAGCTTGAGCGGCTCGATCCGGCCCATGACCACGAGGTAGTTCAACGCGCCCACCAGGGCGATCACGCCGATCACCAGCAGCGGCACGACGAACGATCCCGTGGCGTCGACGAGCGCGCCCACCACGATCGGCGTGATGATGCCGGCGAAGTTGGAGGCGAAGTTCTGGACCCCGCCGATGGAGCCGACGTGCCTGGAGCTGGGGGCGACGTCGGCGGGCAGCGACCAGATGCCGGTGCCCGCGACCGTGAGGCTCCCGTACGAGATCGACAGGAGCGTCAGCGCCATCCACGCCTCCGGCACCACTGCGGCGAACATGATGACCGACCCGCCGACGAGCCCGCCGACGATGACCGTCTTGCGGACCCGGGTGACGGAGGCGCCCCTGCGGATGGCGCGGTCGGCCAGGAGCCCGCCGGCCCAGCCGGACAGCACCGCGAACAGGCCCGGGATGGCCCCGAAGAAGCCCAGCTTCAGCAGGGAGAACCCACGCTCGGTCACCAGGTAGGTCGGGAAGAAGGTGATGAAGAAGTAGATGACGCTGTTCAGGCAGAAGAAGCCGAACATCATGCTGAGCACCGTGCGGTAGCGGAAGAGGGACCGCCACGGGATGCGCACGGCCTCCTCGGCGTCGGTCTCCGCGGTGCGGGCGCCGCCGCCCTCGATGTACTCGACCTCGGCCGCGTTCGCCGCGGGGTGCCGGCGCGGGTCCCGGTAGAACCTCCACCAGAGGAGCGCCCAGACGACCCCGACCGCGCCGATGACGACGAAGACGGCGCGCCAGTGCAGCAGCGCCATGAGGCCGGTCACGACGGGGAGCGCGATGACCGCCCCGACCCTGGAGCCGGAGTCCCAGATGCTGGTCGCGAAGGCGCGCTCCCTGGTCGGGAACCAGGTGCCGACGACCTTGGCGGCGGTGCTGGGCGCCGGGCTCTCACCCACGCCGAGCAGGAAGCGGAACGTGATGAGGGTCCAGAAGCCGCGGGCGAACGCGGTCAACGCGGTGAAGATCGACCACCACACCGCGGCGAGGGCGAAGGAGCGCCGCGGCCCGACCTTGTCCACGTACCAGCCGGCGGCGAGCTGGCAGACGTCGTACGCCCAGAAGAAGGCGGCGAAGACCAGGCCCTGCTGCGTCGCGGTCAGCTCGAAGTCCTTCCCCATGAACGGCAGCGCGACGCCGAGACTCGCACGGTCGAGGTAGTTGATCGACAGTCCGGCGAACGCCAGCCAGATGATCATCCATCGGACCCGGGTGGCTCCTGAGTTCGGCTTGATCAGTCGGGGGTGCGTTTGCGCCACGCGACGCCTCCTTCGTGCTGGGGGAGCAGCCGCCGGTACGCCCTGATGAATGGCAGTAGTGAGATTCGACAGCTTTCGAGAATCATCTGATGAATCTTCGCGTTATGTCAAGTTTTCATAGGGATTTTGTCAAAGATTTCCCGACATGAACCCTGATTGATCTGATGATTGCGGGAAGAAGCGGCGGCGGCGTGAGGCGACGGCCTTACACTGGTCAGATGACTACCCGCGAGCCGCGCGCATCGCAGTCCGACATCGTGGTCGAGGGCATCAAGCGCATGATCATCAACGGCGCGCTGACGGCGGGATCGCGCCTCCCCGTGGAGAAGGACCTCGCCGCCCAGCTCGGCGTGTCACGCAGCTCGCTGCGCGAAGGGGTCCGCGCGCTGGTCATCTCCGGCGTGCTGGAGACCCGGCAGGGCGACGGCACGTACGTGACCGCGCTCGACCCCGCCATGCTGCTGAGCCCCATCGGTTTCCTCGTCGACCTGCACCGGCCGGAAAACGTCGCCGACCTCCAGGCCGTGCGGCGGGTGCTGGAGACGGAGGCCGTGGGGCGGGCGGCGCTGCGCATCACCGACGAGGAGCTCGACCGGGCCGAGGAGATCCTGGCGTCCATGGAGCTGCTGCTCCAGGCCGAGCCGATCGACCACGAGGCGGTCATGAACGCCGACATCATGTTCCACCGCCTCATCGCCGGGGCGTCGCGCAACACGACACTGGAGGCGCTGGTCGAGGCGCTGGCCAGCCGGACGGTGCGGGCCCGCCTGTGGCGGGCCATCAACGCCGAGGGCGCCGAGTTCGACACGCACAAGGAGCACCGGGCGATCCTCCAGGCGCTCAGGACGCGCGACCCCGACGCGGCCCGCCTGCGCATGGGCGTGCACCTGCTCGCGGTGGAGCAGTATCTGTCGGCGAATCAGGACTCCGTGGCCCTGGCCCAGTAGTCGCCGCCGGGGAAGGTGAACGTCGCCAGCGTGGCGTCGTGCATCCGGGCGCTGTAACCGGGGCGGTCCGGCAGCACGTAGGCGCCGTTCCTGACGACGCACGGGTCTGTGAAGTGCTCGTGGAGGTGGTCGACGTATTCCGTCACCCTCCCCTCGAGCGAGCCCGACACGGCGACGTAGTCGAAGATCGACAGGTGCTGGACCAGCTCGCACAGGCCGACGCCGCCGGCGTGCGGGCACACAGGCACGCCGAACTTCTTGGCCATCAGGTACACCGCGACGATCTCGTTGACACTGGCGAGCCTGGCGGAGTCGAGCTGGCAGTAGTCGATGGCCTCGGCCTGGAACATCTGCTTGAACAGCACCCGGTTCATCCCGTGCTCACCGGTCGCCACGCCGATGGGCGCGACGGCCCGGCGGATCGCGGCGTGGCCGAGGATGTCGTCCGGGCTGGTGGGCTCCTCGATCCACAGCGGCTCGAACTCCGCGAGCGCGCGCACCCACTCGATGGCCTGCGGCACGTCCCAGACCTGGTTGGCGTCGATCATCAGATGAGCGTCGGGCCCGATGACCTCCCTGGCGATGCGGAGCCGGCGGACGTCGTCGTCGAGGTTGGCGCCGACCTTCAGCTTCACGTGCCGGTATCCGGCCTCGACGGCCTCCTGACAGAGCCGGCGCAGCTTGTCGTCGGAGTAGCCGAGCCAGCCCGCGCTGGTCGTGTAGCACGGGTAGCCGGTCTCGGCCAGCTCGGCGACGCGCTCGGCACGGGTCGGCTCCAGCTCCTTCAGCAGGGCTACGGCCTCGTCGCGGGTGAGCACGTCCGACAGGTACGACAGGTCCGCGACGTCAGCGAGCTCCTCCGAGGTCATCTCCACGAGCAGCCGCCAGAGCGGTTTGCCCGCGACCCGGGCCGCCAGGTCCCACACGGCGTTCATGACCGCGGCCAGGGCCAGGTGTTCGACGCCCTTGTCGGGGCCCAGCCAGCGCAGTTGCGAGTCGGACTTGAGGTGGCGGTAGACGCCGCCCAGGTCCTTGACCACGTCCTCCACGGTCATGCCGACCAGCGGAAGGCCGCGCTGCTCGGCGGCGAGCACGCAGATGTCGTTGCCCCTGCCGATCGTGAACGTGAAGCCGAAACCGGACAGGTCCGGATCGTCAGTCCTGATCATGACGTAGGCGGCCGAGTAGTCGCCGTCCTTGTTCATCGCGTCGGAGCCGTCCTGGCTCAACGACGTCGGGAAGCGGACGTCGATCACGTCGACACCGATGATCGCGGTCATTCACCTCTCCTGCGGGGCTCGCATGGAACATCACGATTAGTGATGTCGGGTCAGCCAGTGCGACGATACATCTGATGACTAAGCTTGCAAAGTCTGACATTTCCCAGCAATTTTGCCAGTAACACTACTCTTTCATCTGATGTTTGATGTGGTGTATGTGTATGCTGCTGCCTGCGACACCAGACCGATGGGAGCCCGAACGGTGCTGACCGCCAACTACCTGGGGAATCGGGAGATCGGCATCCGCGAGGCGGATCCGCCGCCTCCGAAGGCCGGCCAGGTGCAGATCGAGGTCGCCTACACCGGCATCTGCGGCACGGACCTGCACATCCTCCACGGACACATGGACGCCAGGGTGAAGCCGCCCGCCGTCGTCGGACACGAGATGAGCGGGGTCATCGCCGCCGTGGGCGACGGGGTGGAAGGGTGGGCTCCCGGCGACCACGTCACCGTCATGCCGCTCGACTGGGACGGCACGTGTCCCGCGTGCCGCGCGGGCAACCAGCACATCTGCCAGAACCTCACCTTCGTCGGCATCGACTCCCCCGGCGCGCTCCAGGGGCTGTGGAACGTCGACGCCGGCCTCCTGGTCCCCTTGCCCAAGACCCTCCGCCTGGACCACGCGGCGCTGGTCGAACCCGTCGCGGTGGCCGTTCACGACGTACGCCGCGCCGAGGTCGCGCCGGGCGATCGCGTGGTGGTCGTCGGCGGCGGGCCCATCGGCGTGCTCATCGCCACCGTCGCCAGGCACGAGGGCGCGGAGGTGGTCGTCGTGGAGATCGACCCGCTGCGCAGGGAGGCCGCCGCGGCCATGGGGTTCCGTGTGCTCGACCCCTCGGCCACCGACCAGGTCACCTGGGTCGAGGAATGGACGCGGGGCGCGGGCGCGGACGTGGCGTTCGAGGTGTCCGGCGCCGCGGCGGCGGTCCTCGGCGTGACGAACCTGGTGAAGGTGCGCGGCACCGTCGTCGTGGTGGCCATCCATCCGCAGCCGCGACCGGTCGACCTGCAGCGCGTCTTCTGGCGCGAGCTGCGGCTGCTGGGCGCGCGCGTCTATCAGCGCGCCGACTTCGACCGCGCCGTCGAGCTGCTCGGGGCCGGCGTGATCCCGGCCGACGAGCTGATCACCGAGATCGTGCCGATCAGCGAGACGGCGAACGCGTTCGCCGCCCTGGAGTCAGGGCGGGCCATGAAGATCCTCGTGGACGTCTCAGGAGGTGCGGCGTGAGCCGGGAACTGTTCGACCTGACCGGGAACACGGCCGTCGTGACCGGCGCACGCCGCGGCATCGGCCTGGCCATCGCCGAGGCGCTCGCCAAGGCGGGCGCCGACATCATCGGCGTCAGCGCGAAAATGGAGCCGTCGGGCAGCGAGGCGGCGCGCCGCGTGGAGGCCGCGGGGCGGACCTTCACGCCGCTCCAGGCCGACTTCTCCGACCGGGCGGCCGTCACCGCGCTCGCCGCCGACCTCGAAGGGCGCGGCGTCGACATCCTGGTCAACAACGCCGGCACCATCGAGCGCGAGCCCGCCGCCCAGCACCCGATCGAGATGTGGGACAGGGTCATCGAGACCAACCTCAACAGCCAGTTCGTGCTCAGCCAGGCGGTCGGGCGGTCCATGATCGAGCGAGGGCGCGGCAAGATCATCTTTGTGGCGTCGCTGCTGAGCTTCCAGGGCGGCATCAACGTGCCCGGCTACACCTCGTCCAAATCGGCGATCGCGGGGTTGACGAAGGCGCTGGCCAACGAGTGGATGTCCAAGGGGGTGAACGTCAACGCCATCGCCCCCGGCTACATCGCCACGGACAACACCCAGGCGCTCCGGGACGACCCCGAACGCAGCCGGTCCCTTCTGGAGCGCATCCCTGCCGGGCGGTGGGGAGCGGCGAGCGACCTCGGCGGCGCGGCGGTGTTCCTGGCGAGCCGTGCCTCCGACTACGTCTCCGGCATCGTGCTCCCCGTGGACGGCGGCTGGCTCGCCCGCTGACGCCCATCCGGAAACGGCGGCCCGACCCCCGCGCCCGCCCCCGCGCCAAGGGGCGGCGGGCGCCGACGCGCAGCATCGCACCAAAGGCGGCGGGGCGACATGCGGCCGGCGGCGGGCAGCGTGATTCCGTGGGCGGCGTAGTGCGCCCATCTCTCCAGGGCCGGGCCGCGCGCCCGCCGTCAGGGCGTCACATGCGGTGGCGGCGGCCCGGCCGAGGCGCGAGGCACCGGCCGGCACGCACCGCGAGACGGCGGCGGGACGGGGCGCCGACGGACATACGTCGGGAGACGCCGGCCGGCACGCACGGCAAGGAGCGCGACGGGATGCGGCGCCACCGGCGCGTGCTCCGGAAGGTGGCGGCCGCCCATGCGGGTGCGCCTCGACGGCAGGCGGCCGCGGCGGGAGACATCCGGCCGGACACGGGGCAGCACGGGCAGACGTTGCTTTATACGCGCCTTATGATGTGCGCGACATATGGACATCAGGCTCATGCTGCTGAGAGTGGCGGGACCGCTGCTCGTGCGGGTGGCGGTCCTGTCCGGCATGCGGCGAGGACGGCGCGCGCTCGTCCTGGCCAACCAAGCACTTGTCTACGCCGCGCTGACCGCCGTCGTGGGCGCCGTCTACTTCGGCGTCATCGCGCTGGGCACGGCGCTCGGCACCTGGTCCGACCTGGTCGCGGCGCTGGTCGCGGGCATGCTCTTCCAGCCGGTGCGCCTACGGCTGCAGAGCGCGGTGGACCGCCTGTTCGCCATGGAGCACGACCCCTACCGGCTGGCCGACCGGGTCAGCCAGAGCGTGCAGGAGGCGCCGGGGCCCGCCGAGGCGCTGGCCTCCGCCGTCGCCGCGGCGCGGCGGGCCCTGGGCGCACCAGGCCTGGCGGTCGAGGTGGTGCTGCCCGGCGGCCGCATGCGTACGGTGTCCGACGGCGAGGTCGGCCCCGACCCCACCGTCGTGCGACTGGAGTGGCACGGCAAGTCCATGGGATGGGTCATGGTGGCCGGCGGGCCCAGGGACCAGGCGCTGCTGGACATGGTGGCCAGGCAGCTCGCCGAGGTGGCGCACGCCGTACGGCTCGGCGCCGAATTGCAACGTTCCCACGAGCGCATCCTCCTCACCCGCGAGGAGGAGCGGCACAAGCTCCGGCGCGACCTCTACGACGGCCTCGGGCCCACGCTGACCAGGCTGGCGATGAGCGCGGACGAGGCACGGCTCAGCCTGGCCGGCGGCCCCGAGGCGGTCGATCCGCTGCTGACCCGGATGCGCCGGCAGATGACGGATGCCGTGGTGGACGCCCGCGAGCTGGTGTACGGGCTGCGGCCGCCCCCGCTCGACGGCGCCGACCTGAGCGAGCTGGGCCTGGAGGGCGCCCTGCGCACGCTGGCCGACGCGCCGGGGCCGCAGATCGACGTGGACGTGTCGGGCTCGCCGGCCGATCTGCCCGCCGCCGTGGAGGTGGCCGCGTACAAGATCGCCCATGACGCGGTGGCGAACCTGCGCAGGCACGCCCGGGCCACGACGGCGCTGATCCGCGTGGAGCGGCGGGACGGGAGGCTCCGGCTGGCCGTGTCCGACGACGGGATCGGCCTGCCCGAGCAGCGCCGCCAGGGCGCTGCTCGGATGCGCCACCGCGCCGAGGAGCTCGGCGGCACGTGCGAGGTCGCCGCCCGGCCGGGCGGCGGCACCGAGGTCGTCGTCCACCTGCCTGTACGGGAGAGCTGATGAGGAGCATGGGCCGGCGGGTCCTGCTGGCGGCCGTGTGGGGGCCGGCGGCGCTGTCGCCGGTGGCCACGCTGCTGGCCTGGTGGCTGACCGAGCAGGTGGAGTCCTGGAACGAGATGCAGATGGGCTTCGATCCGATCGGGCTGTTCTTCCCCGCCGCGGGCGCGTTCCTGATCTCGCACCGGCCGCGGCTGCTGTTCCCCTGGCTGCTGTGGGGCACGGGCGTGATCTGGGCGGTGTGGCTCCTGGTCTACGCCGGATCGCTGTGGCTGACGGTGCACGACCCGGGCCCGCTGACGCCCTACCTCGCCTGGCTGTCCCTCTGGTTGTGGTTGTGGGCGGTGCCGGTGTTCGGCGGGATCATGCCGCTGCTCTTCCCTGACGGGAAGCTGCCGTCCAAACGGTGGCGGCCGGTGCTCTACGGCAACCTCGTCCTCATGGTCGGTCACTCGCTGCTGCTCGGCCTGTCACCCGATCCGTCCTTCGAGTTCGGCCTGCCGCTGGAGAACCCGTTCGGCGTCGAGGCGCTCGGCAGGATCCCCGAGGTGGTCGAGTCCTGGATCGGGCCTCCGATGATCCTGCTCTGCCTTCTCGGCGTGGTGTCACTCGGTTTCCGGTACCGGTCCGCCGCTCCCGAGGTCCGCCGCCAGATCGCCTGGTACTTCTGGGCGATGGCCATCTTCGTCACCTACTGGATGGTCACCGGACCCAGCGATGACCCGTTCGTGACGAGCGTGCGCATCGCCCTGGCGGCCGGCGTCCCCATCGCGGTCATCGCCGCCGTGCTGCGCCACCAGCTCTACGGCATCAGCCTCATCCTCAACCGCACGCTGGTGTACGGCACGCTGGCGGTCGTCGCCGGCCTCACCTACTCGGTGCTCATCTGGGCGGCCAACAGCGTGGCCGGGGACTACGGGGCGGTGGCGGGGCTCGCCGCGGCGATGACCACGGGCGCGATCTTCCATCCGGCGCGGTTGCGGCTGCAACGGTCGGTGGACCGGCTCTTCAACGTCGAACGGGACCCGTACAAGGCGGCCGATCTGCTCAGCCGCACCGTGCAGCGGGCCGGCAGCCCGTCGGAGGCGCTGGCGGAGGCGCTCTCCGTGGTACGGGCCTCGCTGGGCGCCCGCGGCGCGGGCGTGGCGGTGGCCGGGGAACCGGTGGTGTCCTTCGTGGACGGCGAACTGGGCGCCCGGCCGCGGGCGGTCGACCTCACCTGGCACGGTCGGCGGACCGGGCGGCTGCTGCTGGCCGGCGTGTGGCCGAACAGGCGGCAGCTGGCGGTCATGACCAAGCACCTGGCCGAGCTGGCGCACGCCGTACGGCTGAGCACCGACCTGAGGAGCTCGCACGAGCGGATCAGCGCGACCAGGGACGAGGAGCGGCGCAGGCTCGGCAGGGAGCTGCACGACGGGCTCGGACCCACGCTGACCAGCGTCACGATGACGCTGGACGAGGCACGGCGACGGCTGGAACGCGACCCGGGATCGGTGGACGAGCTGCTGGTCAGAGTGCGGGAGGAGATGACCAGCACGCTGACGTCGGTGCGGGAGCTGGTGGACGGCCTGCGCCCGCCCGCGCTGGAGGAGCTGGGGCTCGCGGGCGCACTCCGCGAGTTCGGCCGGTCCCCTGGACCGTCGGTGGAGGTCAGGGTGGAGGGCGACCTCGGCGACGTGCCCGCCGGGGTCGAGACCGCGGCGTACCGGATCGTCCAGGAGGCGCTGACCAACGTCCGGCGGCATGCCCGGGCCGCCTCGGCGCTGGTCACGCTGGGCCGCGACGACGGGACCCTGCGGGTGGTCGTGGCGGACGACGGGATCGGGCTGCCGGAGGAGCCGTCACCGGGGGTGGGGCTGACGTCCATGCGGGAGCGGGCGGCCGAGATCGGCGGCACCTGCGCGATCGGCCCGCGCGAGGGCGGCGGCACCGTGGTGACGGCCGCGCTCCCGTTGTGACGCGGTGCGGGCACGCGGCAGGCGGGTGAGGACCTCACCTTCCCCTTCAAGCCCAATGATCGTCTAGAAACCCAGTGACAACACGATGCCGGACATTCGGCAACAAAACCTCCCCAGACTCACCTGCAGCAAGATCTTGGAGGTGGGTGTTGGGGTACAGCAGACGCGATTTCCTCTCCGCCGTCGGCGTGTCCGGCGGGGCAGGCGCGCTCTTCGCGACCATGGGGGCGCTCGGGCTCGCGCCGTCGGCCGAGGCGTCGGCGAAGGGGGTGTTCGAGCCGCCGCAGCCATCCGACTTCTCGCTCACCGGGCGGTCGGCGAAGAAGGTGGTGATCCTCGGCGCGGGGATAGCGGGCCTGGCCACGGCGTACGAGCTGGGCAAGGCAGGCTATGACTGCACGGTCCTGGAGGCGCTGGACCGGGTCGGCGGCCGGAACTGGACCATCCGCGGCGGCGACCGGGTGACCGAGCTCGACGGCTCCACGCAGGTCGCGCGGTTCGGCGACGGCGTCTACCTGAACGCGGGCCCGGCCCGGCTGGCGCAGTGGATGGTCACCATGGACTACTGCCGCGAGCTGGGCGTGGACCTGGAGGTCTTCACCAACTCCAACGCCCAGGCCTACATCTACCACCAGAACATGACGGCCCCCGTCCGGTGGCGTACGGCCAAGGCCGACGTGTACGGCTACGTCTCGGAGCTCCTGTCGCGGGCGACCGACGCGGGGGCACTGGACGCAGCCCTGACCGCGCAGGACAAGGAGCGGCTGATCGCCTTCCTGTCGAGCTTCGGCGCGGTGGGCGACAAGGCGAGCGGATTCAAGTATTCCGGAACCGCCCGGCGCGGCTACGGCGTCAACCCGGGCGCGGGCGAGCAGCCGGGCACGGTGCTCGGGCCGGTGCCGTCGCTGTCGGAGGTGCTGGCGAGCGGCGTCGGGCAGCGGTTCGCGTTCGAGTTCGGCTACGACCAGGCGATGCTGATGTTCCAGCCGGTAGGCGGAATGGACGCCATCCCGCGGGCCTTCGCCGGCAAGATCGGACGGCAGCGGATCAAGCTGCGCAGCAAGGTCACCAAGATCACCGATCTGCAGGACGGCGTGGAGGTGGAGTACCAGGACCGCCACGGCCGTACGCAGAAGATCACAGCGGACCTGTGCGTCGCGGCGATGCCCCCGAACATCCTCGCCAAGACCACGCACAACCTCGGCCCGCAGATCCAGGCCGCCCTCGCCACCCCGGCCGTGGCCAGCTCGGGCAAGATCGGGCTGGAGTACCGGCGCCGCTGGTGGGAGACCGACGAGGACATCTACGGCGGCATCACCGCCACCGACCTCGACCTGGCCACGATCTGGTACCCCTCCTACGGGTACGGCTCCGCCCGCGGCCTGATCGTCGGCTACTACAACTTCGGCGCCCAGGCCGACGCCTACGCCGCGCTCAAGCCCGCTGAGCGCGAGCGCCGCGCGATCGAGCAGGGCATGAAGATCCACGGCGCGAAGTATCGCGACGAGCTGCTGTCGTCGGTGTCCGTCGCCTGGAAACTCCAGCCGCACATCGAGGGCGCCTGGGTGAGCTGGCCGTCCCGTCAGGGCGCGTACCAGCTGCTCAACAAGCCCGCCGGCCACGTGTACTTCGCGGGCGACTGGCTGAGCCACATGATCGCCTGGCAGTCGGGAGCCCTGGAGTCCGCCCGCAAGGTCGTCACCGAGATGCACCAGCGCGTCATGAGCGCCTCCTGAGAGGACACCTCCGCATGAAGATCCGCAGCATCGCCCTCCCCGCGGCCGTCGTCCTCGTCCTCGGCACGAGTGCGGCCGCCGCCGCCCCGACCTGGTCGCCCCGGCCGCAGGAGATCAAGCCCTTCCTGCCCGCGGGCACCACGAACCCCGCGATCGCCGACGGCGTGGCGCTCGGAAAGCTCGTGGCCACGTACACCGCCAGCGGCCTGGGCCCGGCGGCGGCCAACCCCTCGGCCCCCGCCGACTCCCCCGAACGCCACGTCGACTTCCCCGGCGGCACCCTGCCCCCGGGTGTCACCATCACCGAGGCCCAGGCGCTCAACGTGCTCAAACGCATCAAGGCCAACCTCGCCGCGGCCGGGCTGGGCCTGGCCGACGTCGTCTCCATGCGCGCCTACCTGGAGAAGCCCCCGGGCGCCGAGGCGGCGGACTTCGCCGGCTGGAACCGCGCCTACCGCCAGTTCTTCGCCAACACGGACCTGGCCACCGGACAGCCCGTGCCCGTCCCGCTCGGCACGGCGCCCCCCGCCCCGCCCATGGAGGTCAATCCCGCCCGCCCGGCCCGCGTGACGATCGAGATCGCCAACCTCCCGGTCGCGGGCTGGCTGGTCGAGGTGGAGGTCGTCGCCGCGTACAAGCGCTGACCGCCGGAGCCCCTGCCGGGGCCGGTCAGGAGGCGGGCGTCCACGAGACGGACCCCGTCCCGGGCGCGGCCCCGGCGGAGGGCCGCAGGCTCCCGTTGCGCACCAGCCGGATGGCCCGCTCCAGGTCAGGGGTCATATAGCGGTCATCCACCAGGGGCGGGACGTGCCTCCTGATCTCCGCGTGCAGGCTCCGCGTGACGGCGCCGAGCGGCAGGCCCGCCATCTTCCCCGCGATGAGGTCGATCCCCTGGGCCGCCATCAGATACTGGACCGCCAGGACGATCTCGAGCCGGTCGAGGTTCTCGTGCAGGTGACGGACGGAGGCCATCGCCATCGTGTTGTGGTCCTCCTGCCCGTCCTTGACCGGCCGCGACAGCGTCCCCGCGGGGACGGCCCTGACCTGCATCTCCGGGATCAGCGCCGCGGCCACCGTCTGCACCTGCACCATGCCGGAGTTCAGCCCGACCGCCCCACCGGCCAGGTTCGCCGGCAGGCCGTAGCTCCATCTGGGCGACAGCAGACGCCCCGATAGCTCCTGCGACAGCACGCCGACGTCGGCGATCTCCGCGTTCAAGGTGTCGGCGAGATGCCCCATGACGGAGCCGTCCCAGTTGCCGCCCATCACGAACTCGTACCCCAGCCCCCGGTCCCGCTTGAAGATCAGCGGGTTGGAGGTCGAGGAGTTGGCCTCCCGTACCAGTGTCCGGCGTGCGTCGGCGAGCACGTGCCGCAGCCCGGCCAGGATGTGCGGCGCCGCCCGCACCGACACCGCGTCCTGGACCCGCGGGTGGTAGTTCGCCGGGTCGAGGCGCCTGCGCCCCTCCTCGGTCATCCAGCCGGAGCCCGCCACCATCGCGCGCAGCCGGGCGGCGACCGCGTCCTGCTCCGGGATGCGGCGTTCCTTGTGGGTACGCGCGTCGAGCGAGCCCTGCTCGGCCCTGGTCGCCTCCATGAACAGGGCGAAGGCGCCCTCCGCCTGGTCGGCGAGCACGCTCGCCCGGTGCACGGCGTCCATCAGCGTGGCGGCCACGACCGTGCTGCCGCTGATGATCGGCAGCGCTTCCCCGGCCTGGAAGGTGAAGGCAGCGGGCAGCCCGGCCTTCGGCAGGATCTCGGACGCGGGTCCCTCCTGGCCCCTGTAGCGCACCGGGGCGTCCTCGCCGAGTGCTGCCAGTCCCGCCGCCGCCTGCGGTTGCAGGTCGCCGGTGCCGAGTGAGCCGATCTGCGGCATGCGCGGCACGACCCCGGCGTTGACCATGTCCAGCAGACGCTGGGGCACCTCGGGCCGCACCCCGACCTTTCCCCTGGCCATCTGGTTCGCCTTGAGGATCATGGCCAGCCTGACCACGTCGTCGGGCAGCGGCTCCCCGACGCCCGCGGCGTGGGAGCGCAGGACGTTGCGCTGGAACCGCTCGGCGTCGGCGGGCGACAGCGGGGTGTCCTTCAGCGGCCCGAGCGCCTGGTTCCAGCCGTACACCCGCTGGTTCTCCAGCGCGGCCAGCGCTCCCTCCCGCGTCCTGCTCATGGCCGCCTGGGCGTCGGGTGCGATCCGCGCGGAGACGGGGCGGCCCTCCAGGATCGCGAAGGCGTCCCGGAGGGAGAGCGAGTCGCCGTCCAGCACGAGGTTCAGCACCGACTGCGCGGCGGGCGGCTCGGGTTCGGCCACCGCCTGACCCGGCACGCAGACGGCGGCGGCGAGCAGGCTCACGCCGAGAGCCACGCGTCGCGTTCTTGTGATCACCTTGGGTCCCCCGGCCGTCACGACGAAGCTCGATGCCGCTCCGTTATAGCCAGGGGCGAGGGAGCGCCGACGATGGCTCGCACCGGCGGGTCGAGAGTTGACCCGTCTCCGCCGCTCCCATGGCCGGCCGCTTACGTCACCAGCGGCGAGAGCGGGCAGCACGGGTCAGCCTCCCGGGCCGCGAATCCGGAGCACGAACCGCGCCCCGGCGTCGGAGTCCTCGATGGTCAGGGTGCCGCCGTGGGCCATCGCGATCTCGCGGGCTATGGGCAGGCCGAGGCCGGTGCCGCCGGCGTCGCGGTTGCGCGAGTCGTCCAGGCGGGTGAAGCGCTGGAAGACGATTTCGCGCTGGTCGGGTGCGATGCCCGCGCCGTCGTCGAGCACCTCCAGCACGGCCGTTCCGTCCTGCTGCCGCACCGTCACGACGATCCGCGTCTCGGCGTGCCGCTCGGCGTTGTCCAGCAGGTTCGTCAGCAGGCGGGCCAGTTGCAGCCGATCGCCCATGACCACCACGCCCTCGTGCAGGATGGTGACGACGCGCTTGGCACGCGGCCTGGCGGTCTCGGTGACGACCAGTTCGCGCAGGTCCACGGGCTCGCGGGGGCTCGGGGCGCCCGCGTCCAGCTTGGTCAGCGTGAGCAGGTCGTCGACGATCGCCTGGAGCCGGTCCAGGCTGGCGAGCACCTCGGCGCCCGTCTCCCGCCAGTCGGTCTCCTCGGGGTGGAGCAGGGCCTCCTCGACCTGGGCCCGCATCGCGGTGATCGGGCTGCGCAGGTCATGGGAGGCGTCGCCGGTGAACCTGCGCTGCTGCTCCATCGCGGCCTCCTGCTTCCGCATCGCCGTCTCCAGCCGCTCCAGCGTCTGGTTGGCGGTCTCGGCCAGGGCCCTGATCTCGTCGTCGGTCTCCGGCACGGGGACGCGCATCCCGCCGCCGCCCGTGGTGATCTCGGCCAGCCGCGTGGTGATGCTGCTGACGGGCGCGAGGGTCCTGGCCACGACCCGCGACACGCCGAACCAGGTCAGCGCGACCAGCCCCGCCGTCACGCAGATCTCGAAAGCGATCACCTGCGGGCTGACGTACCAGGGCACCGCCGGGGCGAAGGCGTAGATGACCCAGGTGCCGTCCGGCTGGTACGCGCGCAAGGCGACCACGATCTGGCACCGGCCGGGGAACGCGGGCAGGTCGCAGAGCTCCGCGACGGTGTTGGCCCGCTCCGGATGGGACAGGGCCGCCGTCTGGCGGGGCTTGCCGGCCAGGCTCGGCGTCCAGGCGACCGGACGCCCGGCCGCGTCGACCACCTGTATGCCGTCGAGGCCGTTCGGGTCCAGCACTGGGGGCAAGCGGTTCTTCTTGACCTGGATGAGCACACGCGTGGCCTTGCCGGACACCTCGAGCGACCGGACGTCGCGGGCATCGTCCCGGATGCCATACAGCACGAGCGCGCTGATGACGATGTTCAGCAGCAGCATGGCGATGCCGGCGAGCAGGGCCAGCCGCGTCCGCAGCGACCGGCGCAACCGTGTCTTCACCCCGTCTCCCTCCGGCGATCAGAAGATCACGGTCATCCCGCTCGCCGCTAACTTAGGGAGATTCGTCGAAAAATACGGTTACGCAGGTTGAATGCACAGAATCTTCGCTCCTGGCGCGGACCGGGGGCCACGCGGATCACTGGGCGGCGGTGACCGGGAGCCCGGTCCCCGGTCCCGCCACGAGGAGGGCGGCCTAGATCCGCGCCCCGGCGTCCGCCCCGTTGCCGGGACGCGGGAAGCCGGAGGACGGGATCAAGCGTCCGCGGCCCGGGGGCGAACGAGCCCTCCGCAGCCGCGGCGAGGCGACTTCACCGGGAGACGGCAAGCAGCCAAGGCATCTCCCCGGAACGGGCCGCGGTGGTGGATGCTGTAGTGCGGACGCGTTCCCGATCTTCCGGAGCTGGAATGGCCTCTCCCTACTCCCCGCCCCCTCCCCCGCCCCGGCGGTCCTCGCTCAAGTGGCTCGTCGTGGCGGTGGTGGCCGGTTCCGTCGTGCTCTCCCTGCTGTTCGTCGCCGCGGTGGCCGTCGTCGCGGTGAAGACCGGGGAGCGGGAGGAGCCGGTGACCGATCCGGTGCCGTTCAGCCTGCAGCCGGTGCTGGAGGAGAGCTCGCCGCCCTGCGCGAGCGGCACGCTGACGGCCACCGACGGGACGGCGTGCTACCGGCTCGCAGAGGGCCTCACGGTGCGGCGGGTGGGCGACGCCCAGGCCGGGATCCGGACCGGCGACACGGAGTGGACGGTGCAGGTGCGCCTGGAGAAGGCGGACGCGGACGCGTTCCACCGCCTGACCGCCGGCCTGCACCAGCAGCCTCCCCCGCGCAACCGGCTGGCGATCGTGGTGGAGGGCAAGGTGCTGACCGCGCCGACGCTCACGCAGCCGATCCCTGGTGACGAGCTCGAGATCACCGGAAACTTCACCCAGGAGGCCGCCACCGATCTGGCCCGCCGGCTGCAAGGGCGCCGGGCTTCGTAGTCGAGCCTCAACCGCACTTCTCGGCCGGTGGCGGCTTCGTGGGGAGGGTGAGGCCGGTCTCGCCGAACCACTTCCGCAGCAGCTTCGCGGCCGTGCCGTCCTGCCACATCTTCGCGACCGCCCGGTTGACCGCCTCGCACGTGGCTTCGTCGCCCTTCTTCAGCCCAACCCCGTACCGCTCGTCAGTGAACGGGTCGTTCAGCAGCTTGTACTGGTCCGGGTCGTGGCTGGAGAGGCCGGCGAGCATCATGTCATCGGTCGTCACCGCGTCGAGCTCGCCGTCGAGGAGCTTCTTCACGCACTCTGGGTAGTCGTTCGCGGCGACCAGCCGGGCGGGCAGGCCGAGCTGGCCGTCCGGGGGCGACTCGGTGATGCGCTTGTAGGAGTTGGAGCCCGGCACCTGGCAGATGCGCTTGTGCTTCAGGTCGGTCGCCGTGGTGATGTCGGAGGCGTCGGCGCGCACCATGGTGTCCTGGTGGGCGACGACGTACGGTCCGGCGAAGGTCACGTAGTTCTTGCGTGCGGCGGTGATGGAGTACGACGCGACGACCATGTCCACGGTGCCGTTCTGGAGCAGTGCCTCGCGGTTCGCCTGCCGCGACTCCCGCCACGTGATCGTGACCTTCCGGCCGCCGGCGAGCTCTTTCACGATGTATTCGGCGACGTCCACGTCGAAGCCCTCGGGATCGCCGTCCCCGTCCTTCAGGCTCAGGTTCGGCTGGTCCCACTTCGTGCCGATCGACACCTCCCCGTTGTTCCTGATCTTCTCCACGACACTGGAGCCGCCTGCGTCATCACATGCGGACAGGGCAAGCGCCATGGTCGCGGAGGCGAGCACCGCCCCTGCTCGACGCATCTGCATGGTGACCTCAATCCGATCTCTCGGCTGCCCAATCCATGGAGCGTGCCATAAGCGGCGTAAAGCGGACCTCGAGCGTTCGTATGGCTATGTCCATATCGCCCACATATGTGCCGATTGAGGTGCCTGTCACACGTTCCCTTGTTAACGATGTACGCATACTGTTAGGCTCGCCTAAGCCAGACGAGGGCGATAATCGTCGTCAGCTCGCGTCTTCAGACTCATTCCGTCTTGTACGGCGTACGCATCGCCAAGGAGTCAGTGATGTCGGCCACGATCTCACCGCCGGTCACCGGCCCGGATCCCGGGCGGGCACTGATCGCCGTGATGGAGCCGGTGCGGGACCGGCTGGTCGCCGCGATCGCGGTGGCCGTCGCGGCGGCCGTCCTCGGCGTGACCGGGTTCGCGCTGGTCGCGCTGGCGCTGCGGGAGCTGCTGGAGCCTCAGCCGGCAGCCCCCACGGTGTTCTGGCTGCTGGGCGGGGCACTGGCCGGGCTGCTGGCCAGATTCGGGCTGCGGGCGCTGTCGTTCCGCCTCTCCCACCTCGCCTCCTTCGACCTGGAGGTCGAGCTGCGCGCCCGGCTGGCCGAGCACCTCGCGCGGATCCCGCTCGGCGAGGCGCAGCGGCTCGGCTCAGGAGCGGTCAAGAAGGTGGTGCAGGACGACGTCCGCGCGCTGCACGTCGCCGTCGCCGACTCGGTGCCGCTGGTCGGCTTCACCCTCGCTCAGCCGGTGGCCGCGCTGGTCGCCCTCGGCCTGCTGGACTGGCGGCTGCTGCTCGCCGTGCTGGCGCTCGGGCCGATCGTGATGATCGGCATGCGGCTGGCGAATCGCGACTACGCCGAGACCCGCCGCGCCTACGACGAGGCCAACGAGGCGATCAACGCCGCCGTGGTGGAGTTCGTTCAGGGCATGCCGGTGGTGCGGACCTTCGACGACGGCACGTCCTCGTTCCGCCGCTTCGCCGCCCGGGTGCACGCGTTCACCAAGGCGACCGCCGCCTGGCAGGACAGCAGCCGAGGCGCGATGATCTTTTCCCGGGCGATGATGGCCCCGCTCCCCGCCCTGGTGATCATCCTGGCGGCCGGCGTCTGGCTGACCGCGGCCGGCTCGATGTCGCCGGGGACGCTGGTCGTCGCGCTGGTCATCGGCACCCTGCCGATCGAGTCGATCATGCCCTTGATGTGGCTGGCCCATCACCTCAACGATTCAAAGGCCGGGGCCGCCAGGATCGCCGCCCTGCTGGCCATCCCGCCGCTGCCCGAGCCCGAGCGGCCCGAGCGGCCCGCGGACGGGTCCATCCGGTTCAGGAACGTCCGCTTCTCCTATGACGGGGGCCGCCCGGCGCTGGACGGCGTCGACCTGGACATCCCCGCCGGAACGGTGTGCGCGCTGGTCGGGTCGTCGGGGTCGGGCAAGTCGACCGTCGCCCGGCTGATCCCCCGGTTCTGGGACGTCACCGAAGGGGAGATCCTGGTCGGCGGGGCCGATGTCCGCCGGATCCCCTCCGAGGTGCTGCTGCGGCACGTCTCGATGGTCTTCCAGGACCCGTTCCTGCTGGAGGACACCATCGCCGCCAACATCCGGCTCGCCCGCCCCGAGGCGAGCGACGCCGAGGTGGAGGCGGCGGCGCGGGCCGCGCAGGCCCACGACTTCATCGTCTCGGAGCTGCCGCACGGCTACGGCACACGCGTCGGCGAACGCGGCGCCCGGCTGTCCGGCGGCCAGCGCCAGCGGATCACCATCGCCCGGGCCATGCTGGCCGAGGCGCCGATCGTCGTCCTGGACGAGGCGACCGCGTTCGCCGATCCGGAGAACGAGGCAGCGATCCAGGACGCCGTCGCCGAGCTCACCCGGGGCCGCACCGTGGTGGTGATCGCGCACCGGCTGTCCACCGTGGCGGACGCCGACCAGATCGTCGTCCTGGACGCCGGCCACGTCGCCGAGCGCGGCACCCACCAGCAGCTCCTCGACGCCGGCGGCCGGTACGCGCGGCTGTGGGAGCACCACCAGCGCGCCCGGACCTGGGCGCTGGGCTCAGGAGACAAGGCGGTGACCCGATGAGGAGGATCCTGCGCCTCATGATGCTGGCCGCGGGCGGCTACCGGCGCGAATACGTGCGCTGCCTGCAGTCCTCGCTGGCCGCCTCGGTCGTCCAGGCCGCGGCGTACGCGACGCTGATCCCGCTGCTGTACGAGCTGACCCGCCCCCAGGTCGACGAGGCCGCGGCGTGGGGCTGGTTCGGCGCGTTCGCGGCCTGCTACGTGGCCGAGACCGCGCTGCGCCTGTACGAGCTGCGCTTCCAGTACACCAAGTGGGCCGACGTGCTCGCCGAGGCGCGGCTGCGGCTCGGCGAGAAGCTTCGCACCATGCCCCAGCCCGAGCTGGAACGGCGCGCCGCCGGAGACCTGACCACCGTCGTGGGCGGCAACGTCGCCAACGCCACGATGGGCGTGTCCACCATCGGCCTGCTGTTCACGCAGCTGATCACGGTGCCCGCCGTGCTCGGAGTGATCATCGCGGTGGTGGATTGGCGGCTCGGGCTGGTGCTGGCCGTCTCCGTCCCGTTCGCGGTGTTCTTCGTCCGCCGCATCCAGCGGGCCTCCGGCTCCGGCTTCCGCGGGATCGACGCCGCCGACGCCCGCGCGGCCGACCGCATCGTCGAGTACGTCCAGGGACTTGCGGTGCTCAAGGCCACCGGCCAGGCGGGCCGGCAGTCCAGCCGGCTGACCGACGCGCTGCGCGCGCAGGGCGAGGCGATGAGCGCCATGCAGAACCGGGTGACCTGGCCGGGCGTACTGGCCTCCAGCGTGGTGCAGCTGTGCCTGGTGGCCATGGTGGCGGTGGGGGCGGCGCTGGTGCTCGGCCTCGACCTCTCCCCCGCCCTGCTGCTGGCGGTGGCGGCAGGCGCGGTGCGCTTCGCCGAGCCGCTGGCCACCGCCTCGTCGATGTCGCAGGTGTTCGAGATGACCGACGCCGCCCTGGAGCGCGTGGGTGAGGTGCTCGGCAGCCGCCCGCTGCCCGCCGGCGCGCCCGATGCCCGGATCGACCGCTTCGACCTGGCCTTCGAGGAGGTCTCCTTCTCGTACGGCGAGACGCCCGTGCTGCGCGGGGTGTCGTTCACCGCGCCCGAGCGCAGCCTGACCGCGCTGGTCGGCCCGTCCGGATCGGGCAAGACCACGATCACCCGGCTCCTCACCCGCTACGCCGACCCGGGCTCCGGCACGGTGCGGATCGGCGGCCTGGACCTGCGCGACCTGGACCCCGCCGAGATCTACCGGCACGTCTCGGTGGTGTTCCAGGACGTCTACCTGTTCGACGACACCATTCGCGCCAACATCGCCATGGCCCGCCCCGACGCCACCGACGAGGAGGTGGAGGCGGCGGCGCGCGCGGCCAACGTCCACGACTTCGTCTCGCGCCTGCCCGACGGCTACGACACCCGCGTCGGCGAGATCGGCGGATCGTTGTCCGGGGGCGAGCGCCAGCGCATCTCCATCGCCCGCGCGATCCTCAAGGACGCCCCCGTCGTGCTGCTGGACGAGCCCACCGCGGCCCTGGACACCGAGAGCGAGGTGGCCGTCCAGAACGCCATCGACGCGCTGGTCGCGGACAAGACCGTGCTGGTCGTCGCGCATCGCCTCACCACGGTGGCCGGCGCCGACCAGATCCTGGTCCTCGACGACGGCCGGATCACCGAACGCGGCACGCACGCGGAGCTGATCGCCTCCGGCGGCCGCTATGCCGCGATGTGGGCCGCCCAGACGCGCGCGCGACGCTGGCGCGTCCCCTCCTCCACCACGTGAGACGCGGCCACCGATAGGGTCGCGGGAAGAGGACGGGCACGGCCAGGAAGGACTCCGCCATCGTCACCCGCCAGCCGCGCCGCCGGCTCACCGAGCGCATGATCGTCGAGCATGCCATGAGGCTGGTGCGCGGCTACGGCCTGCAGGCGGTGACGATGCGGCGCCTGGCGGACGAGCTCGGCACGGCGCCGATGTCGTTGTACCGCCACATCCCCGACCGGCAGGCGCTGATGGTCGCCATGCTCGACCAGGTCGCCCGCGAAATCCGGCTCCCGCCGCCGGCGGGCGACCCGCGCGCCGAGATCACCGCCGTGCTCACCGCGATCCACGACGCCCTGCACCGCGATTCCTGGGCCATCAGCCTGATCGTCACCGACAAGCTCGCCGGGCCTGCGATCATGCCTGCCCTGGAGCGCCTGTTCGCCGCCCTCCGCCGCGCCGGGCTCACCCTGCGCGACAGCCGTGTGGCCTACGCGTTGCTGTGGCACTACACCGTCGGCGAACTCCTCGACGCCCACATGGACATCCCGGACGACACCTTCGCCCGCCAGATGATCCGCGACGCCGACCCTGACGCCTACCCCACGCTCGCCGCCGTCGCGCAGGCCGCGCCTCCCGGCCCGCCCGGCGACTGGTTCGCCGAAAACCTCCAGCGCCTCCTGGACGGGCTGCTGCCGCCGATCGTCCGCCCCTGACGGACGCCCACAGCGAAGGCGCCGCGACCACGCGGGCGCGCCCCGCTCGAGCGTGGCGGATCTTCGCCCGGCACGGTCGCGGCCACCGCCGCCCGGCTCCTGGCCGACGCCGCGAGGCCGGGGTGGCGCGAGGACCTCCGAGCTCAGCTGCGGCGATACCCGGGGCACGCGCACGTGATCGTGGGCTCCCGTGATCCGCTCACCATCGAGGGACAGGCCCTGCTGGACGCACTCCCGCGAGCCGCCGTGACGGTCGTCGCCGGGGCGGGCCATCACCCCCAACTGACGCATCCCCAGGGACGTCGCCCGGGCCATCCGCGAGCACGCCGTCCCCCGAGCTATCGATGACATCAGATTCTTGGTAGCGCTGATAGCAATCCAGTGCTATCGTGAATTCTGTTAGCGATGGAAACACTCCAGGGAGAAACCCATGAACACGCGCACCCTCGGCGCCCACGGCCCCACCGTGTCGGCGCTCGGGCTCGGCCTGATGGGCATGTCCGACCTCTACGGCCCGGCCGACGAGAAGGAGTCCCTGGCCACCGTCCACGCGGCGCTCGAGGCGGGCGTGACGCTGATGGACACCGGCGACTTCTACGGCATGGGGCACAACGAGCTGCTGCTCCGCGACGCCCTGCGTGGCACCGACCGCGAGCGGGTGGTGATCAGCGTCAAGTTCGGAGCCCTGCGCGGTCCCGACGGCGCCTGGCTCGGCTACGACGCCAGTCCGGCCGCGGTGAAGACCTTCGCCGCCTACAGCCTGCGGCGGCTCGGCACCGACTACATCGACATCTACCGCCCCGCCCGGCTCGACCCGGACGTGCCGATCGAGGAGACCGTCGGCGCGCTGGCCGAACTGGTCGAGGCCGGATACGTCAGGCACATCGGCCTGTCCGAGGTCGGCGCCGAGACGCTGCGCCGGGCCGCGGCCGTGCATCCGATCGCCGACCTGCAGATCGAATACTCCCTGCTCTCACGCGGGATCGAGGCCGAGATCCTGCCGGCGGCACGGGAGCTCGGCATCGGCGTCACGGCCTACGGCGTGCTGTCCCGCGGGCTGCTGAGCGGCCACTGGTCGGCGGAGCGGGATCTCACCGCCGGCGACTTCCGCACCCGCAGCCCGCGGTTCCAGGGCGAGAACCTGAATCGCAACCTGGCGCTGGTGGAGGCGCTGCGTGGCATCGCCGGACAGAAGGGGGCGACCGTCGCGCAGGTCGCGATCGCCTGGGTGGCCCGGCAGGGCGAGGACATCGTGCCGCTCGTCGGCGCGCGCAACCGGACGCGGCTGACCGAGTCCCTCGGCGCGGCCGACGTCCACCTCACCGCTGATGATCTGGCCGCCATCGAGCAGGCCGTGCCGGCCGGCGCCGCCGCGGGCGAACGCTACGCCGCGCCGCAGATGGCACACCTCGACAGCGAGCGCTGACCCGCATGCCGGGATCAAGCCGCTAACAATTTTCTGTTATCGTCGTAACCATGGCGACGAACCACCGCGAACGGATCATCGAGGCGGCCACCGCGCTGCTCGTCAAAGGCGGTCGCGACGCGGTGTCCACCCGTGCCGTGAGCGCCGCGGCCGGGGTGCAGGCCCCGGCCATCTACCGGATCTTCGGTGACAAGCAGGGCCTGCTGGACGCGGTGGCCGGCCACGGCTTCGAGACGTACCTGCGCAGCAAGGAGAGCAACCCGGTCACCGACGACCCGGTGGCCGACCTGCGCCGCGGCTGGGACCTGCACGTCGGCTTCGGCCTGTCGCACCCGGCGCTCTACAGCCTCATCTACGGCGACCCGCGCCCCGGCGGCGAGCCGCCGGCCGCCCGCCGGGCGTCCGAGCTCCTCGCGGGCATCATCCACCGCATCGCCGAAGCGGGCCGCCTGAGCATGACCGAGGAACGCGCGGCCGTGCTGGTCCACGCCGCCGGCCGCGGCATGACGCTCACCCTCATCTCCCTGCCGGAGGAGCAGCGCGACCTGTCCCTGTCCGCGATCGCCCGGGAGTCGGCCATCGCCACGATCACCACCGACCCGCCGCCGGACGAGTCACGCAGCGGGGGGCCGGTCACCGCCGCCGTGGCCCTGCGCGCGGTCCTGCCGCAGACCGCCGCCCTGACCACGTCGGAGCGCGCCCTGCTGGCGGACTGGCTGGACCGCATCGCCACCGCCGGTCAGAGCGCCTGAGGACGTCCCGTGATCCCCGAGACGACGCACGCACGCGACCCCAGACCGCGGGTGACCTCGCTGAGCGAATACGCCATCGACGAGCACCGCGGATTCCTGCCCGGTGAAGACCCGGTGGACGCGCTGCCGGCGTACTACGGCCCCTGGGAGCAGGCCGGGCGGAACATCTCAGTCCTGATCATGACAGGGCGCATCCGGTCCGCGCTCGGGTCGATGCCCGTGCTCACGCCGGACAGGCTGGAGTCGCACGGTGAGCAGGAGCGCGCCATGCTGCTGCTGTCGTTCCTCGCCAACGCGTACGTGTGGGGCGCAGGCACACCGGCGAGCACGCTCCCGGCCCCGGTGGCACGGCCTCTTCACGAGCTGGCCCAAGCGCTGGGCCGGGTGCCGATCGTCGCCCATGCCTCGATCGTCCTCAACAACTGGCGGCGCCTCGATGCGACGGAGCCGCTGAGCACGTCCAACATCGACACGCAGCTGACGTTCCTCGGCGGCGTGGACGAGAAGTGGTTCTACCTCTCGACCGTGGGGGTCGAGCTGGCGGGGGCCGCCGGGCCGCCCCTCCTCGTGCGGGCGCAGCACTCCGCGGCGGCCGGAGACCACGCCCGGCTCACCGAGGCGCTGCTCGGCGTCCGGAAGGTCGTCGACCGCGTGGTCGACGCGTTGCTCGACGTCGAGCGCTGGTGCGACCCCCACGTCTTCTACCACCGGATCAGGCCGTTCCTGACCGGCTGGTCCGCGCCGGGACTGCGGTTCGAGGGCGTGGACTGCGAACCTGTCGTGCTGGCCGGCGGCAGCGCCGCCCAGAGCTCCCTCATCCAGGCCTTCGACGCGGGACTCGACGTCCGGCATCGCGACGAGCTGACGGCCGGCTTCCTGACCGGCATGCGCGCGCACATGCCCGTGCCGCACCGCCGCTTCATCGAGGATCTGGAGGCCGGGCCCTCGGTCCGCGACTTCGTCGCGCGGCACCGCGGCGCCCGGCCGCGGCTGGCCGAGGCGTACAACGCGGCCGTGGACGGCCTGGCCCGGCTCAGGGCCCAGCACATCGGCATCACCGGCCGCTACATCACCCGGTTCGAACGCGGCGGGGAGGCGGCGCGGGGGACCGGCGGGAGCGACTTCGTCAGCTTCCTGAAGAGGTCGCGGGAGGAGACCACCGAGCGGCTGCTGCCGTGACGGGCGCAGGCGTCAGCTGTTCACCGTGACGATGCCGGAGACGCCGTCAATGGTGATCTCCTGGCCGGTGCTGCCTGGCCGGCGCAGGAAGAACCCGTCCAGCCGGCCGCGCATGCGCGACGGTCCCTTGATCTTCCGCCGTGCGGGCACCAGCATGGTCACCGGCAGCCGAGGACGGGAGACGCGCCGACGTGAACGACCACCGCGGCGACGCTCGCAAGATCGAGCGCCCGAGCACACAGGACACCTGCCCGGTCAGCCGGGCCGCCGACGGCACGTGGCAGATCCGCGGTTACGCGCAGGCCCGGGCCGTGCTGCGCAGCGACGTCACCGTCCAGGCCGGGCTGGGCATCGAGACCGTGGAGAAGCTGCCGGCGAGAGTCCGCCGCCCCGTCCTCTACCGGGACGGGCCCGAGCACCGCGAGGACCGGCGCCAGACCGCGAAGTTCTTCACGCCCCGCCGCGTGGACGAGCACTACCGCGGCCTGATGGCGGAGGTCGCCGAGCGCCAGCTGGCGAAGCTGCGGGCGGCGGGTGGGGCGCAGCTGTCCGAGCTGAGCTTCGGCATGGCGATCGAGGTGGCGAGCGCGGTCATCGGCCTCACCTCCAGCAGGCCGGGCATCCGTCTCCGGCTGGAGCGCTTCTTCCCCGAGAAGTTCGGCAAGCCGGGGCTGACCAGCGTGCACGGGATCTACTGGCTCGTCAGGCAGAACGTCAACTGGCTGCGCGTCTACCTGGCCGACGTGCGCCCGGCGATCCGCGACCACCGCCGCCACCCGCGCGACGACCTCATCTCCCACCTGATCTCCGAGGGCTGCACGGCCGCCGAGATCCTCGGCGAGTGCCTGACCTTCGCCGCCGCCGGCATGGTCACCACGCGCGAGTTCATCTGCGTCGCGGCCTGGCACCTCTTCACCGACGAGACGCTGCTGGAGCGCTATCGCGCGGCGGACGAGCCCGGGCGCCTGGCAATCCTGCACGAGATCCTGCGGCTCGAACCCGTGGTGGGCCGGCTGCGCCGCCGCACGACGGCGGAGCTCGACCTGCCCGGCGCCGACGGGCCCGTCACGGTGCCGCCGGGCGCGCTGATCGACGTGCTCGTCGACGCGGCCAACACCGATCCGCTGGCCGTGGGCGCCGAGCCGCTGTCGGTGTGCCCCGGCCGCGCCGTCGACGGAGGCTCCGCGAACGCCGCGGCACTGTCCTTCGGCGACGGTCCGCACCGATGTCCCGGGGCGGGCATCGCGATCCTCGAGACCGACGTCTTCCTCAGCCGTCTCTTCGCCCTGGACGGCGTGCGGATGGCCGCTCACCCCCGTGTGAGCTTCAACAACGACATCGGCGGCTACGAGATCCGCGGGCTGAGGGTCAGCACGGTGTAAGGCATACCCCTTTGCCGGCTCGTGGGCCGGGACCTGGAGCCCCGGCCCACGAGGTAAAGGGATCGTTACTTGGTCACGGTCTCGCAGGCGGAGGTGGGCACGTCGATGGCGTCCACGCTGGCGGTGTCGACGTTGTCGCCGCAGTCGATCACCAGGTCCCGCGTGGTGACGCTGTCCTTGGCCAGGAGCGTGTCCGCACCGGCGAGGCCGTGCAGCTCGTCGGCCCCGAGCCCGCCCTCGATCCGGTTGCCGGCGCTGCTGCCGATGAGGACGTCGTCCTTCGAGCTACCGGTGAGGTGCTCCACATCCGTGAGGATGTTGTCCTTGTCCCCTTCGGAAGGGCGGCCGTCGTCGGCCAGGCCGTTCAGGCTCGCCTTGACCGCCGTCGAGCCGTAGACGACGAAGTCCGCGCCCGCGCCACCGCTGTACGTGATGCTCGTCGGGTTCGGGCCTTTCCCGGCGAAGTAGGCGTCGTTGCCCGCGCCCGCGTTGATGCGGCCGGACAGGCGGGCGGTGACCGAGATGGTGTCGTCGCCGTCGCCGAGCGCGGCAGAGAGATGGGTGATGCCGTTGAGATCGCAGGCCACCCTCTTGGGGTTCTCCTGCCTGCACGTCGGGCCTATGGCCCTGAGCGGGACGACGTCGGTCACGGTCATCTTGCCGCTGCCCGAGAAGACCGACACGCGGTTGGTCTCCCCGGTTCCCGCCGTGTAGAGGATCGTGATGCCGGACACCTGGACGGTTGCTCCGGCGGCGGCGTGACCGGCGGCGGGCAGGGCGGTGACGGCGGCGGCGGACAGCCCGGCGAGAAGGGCCAGACGTCGGGTGGTTCCTAGGATTTTCATGGCGTGCTCCTCCATGGTCGTGGATTCCACGCCGCTGTACGCTTCCTCCGCCGGGTCCGGATCCGGAAAGCGTCAAAGGACGCACAGGCCGGTCGTACTCAGGCGGACACGTGGCCGTCCTCCAGCAGGTGGAGCGCGGCGCCGTCGAGCTGGACGCCCCGATCGGCCGCCACCTGCCCGAGCCGGTGCCGGGCGAGCGCGGCCAGAAGGTCACCGTACGGACGCTGCTCAACCACACCAGCCACATCGCCGACTTTCTCCCCCACGTGTTCCCCTCGGTGCTGGAAGGCTCGCCCGCCAGCCTGGACGCCAACCGCCTCCGCACCTTCGCCAAGGAAGAGCTCGCCGAACCGCGCCTCGGCGCTCCCCCGACCGGCGAGCCGGGAACGGAGCCCGGGGCGTACTCCAACACCAACCACGTGTTCGCCGGCCTGCTGCTGGAGAAGGTGACGGGCACCCGCGACGTGATCCACCGCGCCGGCCTCCGGCACACCTCGTTCCCGCGCACGCCGCACATCCCGGGGCCGCACTCCAAGGCGTACACCTCGCTGTTCGGAGCGATCGACCCGCCGCGTGAGCCTGTACGACATGTCGTGGGCGAGTACGGCGGGCGCCGTCGCGTCGACCTGCCCTGCGGCCGGTTCTGGGGGAAGCGACGGGGCGTCTTCGGCATGGGCACGCGATCGGCGTCCAGCCCGGACGGCCGCCGCCAGGTGTCGTTCGGGATAAACCGCATCTGGTGCCAGCGCCTGGACGAGAACGGCGCCGTCGTGCCCCATCCGATCGATGCGGCGCTGGGCGAGCACACGGTGCCGGCGCTGTGCGGGCCGGGCGCCGCTCCGGCGAAGGCGACGCAGGCGCCGTTCCCCGTCGGCGTGCGCCCGGCGACGTGATCCGTGCGACGGGTGCTAGAGGGGTGTGCAAGGGGTGATCTCCCGGCGGTGGACGATCACGTCGAACCACTGCGCCAAGGAGCCGCCGGTCATGTACGACTTTTGCGGCTGCTCAGGGGTGTAGGCCCGGTAGCCACGCAACTTCGCGGGCGCGCGCAGCCAGTCGAGGACCGCCTTGGGCGCGGGAGAGCGCAGGTCGACGGCGTATTCGTCGAGGCCGGCGTCGCCCAGCGCGCGGTTGACGAAGTCGGCCGCGGGGCGCGGCACCGTAGCCGGGGCGGTGCCGCAGCCGGGGCCGTCGTTGAGCGTGCCGTGGTCGAAGGTGACGCCGACGGACCGGTAGGCGTCGCCGTACCAGCGCCGCAGGTGGGAGCCCGCGCTGTCGAACCGGACCGACTGCCCGCCCGGGACGACCTGCAGGCCGGGGGCGTCGGCCGTGTGGGCGGCGGCCGCCCAGTAGGCGACCTTGTCGCCGGTGTAGCGCTGCCACCAGCGCAGGTTCTCGGCCGCGCGGCTGTCGCGGTAGGCGTAGTTGTCCTTCAGGCTGAAGGCTTCGTACCAGGAGAGGATCTGACGGGCGTGGTGCAGGGCCAGTTGCTGCTCGCGGGTGTGCGGGAGCCGCTTGACCAGCCGGTGGACCTGGCGCGCGTGGTCGATGTAGGGCTGCTTGTCGGTCACGCCCATGTACCACGCCAGGTTGTCGCGGGTGTTCTCGTGGCGGGGGCGCAGGGGTTGCAGATGGCGCTGGAGCGCTTGGAGCTTGTGCGGCGCCGCCTTCGCCACGTACGAGGAGACGGCGTCTCGCCGTCTCGGTGGCGGCCGGCCTCCTCGTCGACGACTACGCCGTGTTGCTGGTGACACGGCTGATGTGCGGCCTGGCCCATGCCGGGTACTGGGCGGTGGCAGCGGTCACCGCGATCAGCCTGGTCAGTCCCAGCCGCACCGCACGCGCCTCCGGCGTGGTCGTCAGCGGGCTCAGCCTCGCGATGGTGGCGGGCGGCCCGGCCGGCGCGTTGCTCAGTCACTTCACCGGGTGGCGGGGCGGATTCTGGGCCGTGGTGGCCCTCACCGCCGCCGGCGCGGTCTTGACGTTCGCCGCCGTGCCCGCGACCCGTGCGGACGCGGAACCCAGCGTGCGGCGGGAGCTTCGCACCATGAGACGACCGCGCCTGTGGGTCGTCTACACCGTGACCCTCCTGAGCACGGCCGCCTACATGATCTCGTACAACTACCTCGCGGCGTTCCTGACCGACGTCACCGGGATCCCGGCCGTGGCCGTTCCCGCGATCCTCACGCTGTTCGGCATCGGCGCCTTCCTCGGCCTTTCCATCGGGGGCAGAATCGCCGACCGGCGGCCCTTCCACGCGCTCCTGGCCGGGGCGATCGGGATAGGAGCCGGTTCCGTCCTGCTGGCAGTCCTCGCCGAGCACGCCGTGGCCGTCGTCCTGCTCGTCCTGCTCCTCGGGATCGCTGGATTCGTGCTGAACCCCGCCATCTACGGGCGAGTGTTCGCCATCGCCTCACAAGCGCCCACCCTCGCCGGGGCCACCGCTGTCTCGGCCTTCCAACTGGGCATCAGCCTCGTTCCCGTCCTGGCAGGGGTCGCGCTCCATGAGGGCGCCGGCGTCGGCTCCATCCCATGGATCGGCGCCGGTCTGGCGCTGGTCACGATCCCGGCCGTCCTCCTCGACCGGGCGATCTCCCGTCGTCGGCCGTAGCGATCGGCTCTCGGCCACCCGCGCTCAGCGGAAGGCGGGGACGGTGGGCGGGCGGCCCATGAAGACGGCGCCCGCGGCGTCGTACATCGCCGGGCTGAGGAAGGCGTGCTCCTGCGGCACCACCGCGTCGCCGAGCAGGGCCTGGAGCGGGTGGTCGCGGTGGATCGCGGCGGTGCCGGAGAGCGAGACGACCTTGTGGACCACCTCCGAGGCGGTCCTGGCGAGGTGGGCGGCCGACAGCCGCATGTGCGCGTTCTGCTCGTCGCTGACCAGGCCGCCTGCGGCGAGCGTCTGCCAGGCCTCGTCGGCGGCCTCGTAGAAGTAGGCGCGGGCGGAGCGGAGCACGGCCTCGGCCTCGGCGATGCCCGCGCGGTAGTAGGCGCGGTCGGCGAGCTTCGGGGCGCCGGTGATGCTCGCCCGGCCGCCGCCGGCCTCCTCGGCGTGGTCGAGGGCGGCCCGGGCGACGCCGGCGGAGACGACGGAGAGCGACTGGGCGGCGTACGTGATCGCGGGGTAGCGGTAGAGCGGCTCGTCGATCACCGGCTCCCCGCCGCGGATGAAGGTCCACTCCCGCTCGACCTCGACGTCCTCGGCGACCAGGTCGAAGGAGCCGGTGCCGCGCATGCCGACGACGTCCCAGTCCCGCACGATCTCCAGGCGCTCGGGGCGTACGACCGCCCCGCGCGGCTTGCCGGAGGTCGAGTCGTCGCCGGGGATGCCGACGCAGACGATGTCGGCGGCCACGCAACCGCTGGCGAACTTCCAGCGGCCGTTGAGGAGGAAGCCGCGCTCCGTCGGGGTGGCCTGCTGAACCGGGAACAGCGCCCCGGCGAAGACGACGTCGGGGCCGTCTGCGTACAGCTTGGCCTGGGTCTCCAGCGGCAGCGAGCCGAGGTAGACCAGCTGGGAGCCGAAGCTCGCCACCCAGCCGGTGGAGCCGTCGACGGCCGAGATCCGCTCGATCTGCTTGAGGAACTCCGGCGGTGCCGTCCTGCGTCATCGCTGCTCCTCGTGGGTTCCGACGCGTACTCCGAGAGGACGCGTACTCCGAGAGTAGGAGGAGCGCTCACGGTCCGTCAGCCGTCTTTCCCTCCTGCCTGGTGCAGGTCGGTGAGGTCGGGCAGCCGACCGGCCACGCGGGCGGCCATCTCGCGGAGCCATGTGTGCGCGGCGTCGTGGGTGTGCAGGGGGTGCCACCACAGGGCTTCCTGCACGGGCACCGCCTCGAACGGGCAGGGCAGCACGCGGACCGGGGCGAGGCCGTGCAGCAGGTGGGCCAGCCGCCGCTGGATCAGCGCGACCCGCCGCGTGCCGGCCACCAGGGCGGGCAGCGCCTGGAAGCTGTGCACGGACACGTCCACGTACGGCTCCAGGCCGAGCATGCTGAGCTGCCGGGTGACGGGCGCGTCGAAGGTCCGCTGGTAGACCGCCCACGGCAGACGGGCCAGGTCGTCCATGGTGATCCGATCGCCGATCTCGGCGTGGTCGGCGGAGATCAGGCAGACCCACTCGTCGCGGTACAGCTCCACCGTCGAGAAGCCGCTGATCACACCGTGGGGCATCAGCAGCCCGTCCACGCTGCTGAGCACCGTGTCGGCGGTTTCCACGATGTCGGGCGGCACGTGCCGGAAGTGCAGCCGGACCCCGGGCGCCTCGGCGTGCAGGGCGCGGGCGAGCTCGGCGCCGAACACCGCGACGGCGTAGTCGGAGGTGAGCAGTGTGAAGTCGTGCTGCTCGGTGGCCGGGCGGAAGTCGGGCCGGCTGCTGAAGAGCCGCTCCAGCATGGCGCAGGCGTTGGCCGCCGGTTCCCGCAGGGCGGTGGCCAGCGGCGTCAGCTCGTAGTGGTTGCCCCTTCTCACCAGCAGCTCGTCGGAGAAGTGGCGGCGGAGCCGGGCCAGCGCCGCGCTGGCGGCGGGCTGGCTGAGCCCGATCTGCGCCCCGGCGCGGGTCACGTTGCGCTCCTCCAGCAGGGCGCGCAGCACGACGAGGAGGTTGAGGTCCAGGCTGGCGAGGTTCACGCGGGCCCTGTCCTATCCGTCTGATGGATGCCGACCATACGGCAAATCAATTTCTCAGATCTGCTCTGTTAGCCCAAGGTTAAGGGCACCACATCCGGAGGAAAACACCGTGGACACATCTTCGCCCCCTGCCGGCCCTTTCGCGGTCGGCACGTTCTCCACCGGCGACGGCCCGGCCTTCCCGGGTCTCGTCACCGGCGAGCAGGTTCTCGACCTGCGTTCCGTTCCCGCGCTGGACCTGCCCGAGCCGACCACGCGCGCGCTGCTGGAGCGCTGGGACGACGTCCTGCCGCTGCTGGGCGAGGCCGCCGCGGCCACGTCGGGCGAGCGGCTGCCGCTGGCCCGGCTACGCGTGCACGCCCCGGTCGAGCCCCGGCAGATCCTGCAGTCCGGGGCCAACTACCGCACCCACGTGATCGACCTGGCCGTGGCGCACGAGCCCGCCGGCGGCCGCCCGGCAGAGCAGGTGCGGGCCGAGGTCGCGGCGATGATGGACCGCCGCGCGGCCGAGGACCAGCCCTACATGTTCGTCGGGCTGCCGTCCTCGGTCACCGGGCCGTACGACGACGTGGTGATCCCGGCCTGGTGCGCCAAGCCGGACTGGGAGCTGGAGCTGGCGGCGGTGATCGGCCGGCCGGCCTTCCGGGTGACCCCGGAGCAGGCGCCGGCGCACGTGGCGGCCTACACCATCGCCAACGACATCACCGCCCGCGAGCTGGTGTTCCGCCGCGACATGCCGGAGATCGGCACCGACTGGCTGCGTGCCAAGAGCGCCCCGACCTTCACCCCGCTGGGCCCGTACCTGGTGCCGTCGGCCTTCGCCGGCGACCCGTCCAACCTGCGGGTGACGCTGCGGCTCAACGGCGACGTCATGCAGGACGAGTCCACCAAGGACATGATCTTCGACGTGGCACGGCTGGTCTCCTACGCCTCGCAGACCGTCGAGCTGCTGCCCGGAGACCTGGTGCTCACCGGAAGCCCCGCCGGGAACGGCCTGCACTGGGGCCGGCTGCTGCGGCCGGGCGACGTGATGGAGGGCACGATCAGCGGGCTGGGCGTCCAGCGCAACCGCTGCGTGGCCGAGGAATCGTGATGGCGGACCGCACCGACCCCGAGCGCGCCATCGCCGAGGCCGCCGCCCGCTGCTCGAACTGGGGCCGCTGGGGCGAGAACGACGTGCTGGGCACCGTCAACTTCATCGACGAGGCCAAACGCCGAGAGGCCGCGGCCCTCGTCCGGCTCGGCGTGTCGTTCTCGTTGTCCCAGCGCTTCGACGCCGACGGCCCGCAGAAGGGCTGGCGCCGCCGTACCAATCCTGTGCACACCATGACCGACACCGGCCTGGACGCCGTCCACGGCGACCAGGGCTTCCCGCACGGGTTCGGCGGCGCGGACGACGTGATCGCCATGCCGCTGCAGTGCTCCACCCAGTGGGACGGCCTGGGCCACATCTTCGACCACGGCAGGGCGTGGAACGGCCGCCCCGCCGACAAGGTCGTCACCAGCGAGGGCGACCTCGTCACCGGCATCGAGCATCTGGCCGCGCCCGTCGCGAGCCGCGGTGTCCTGCTCGACGTGGGGCGCGTCCACGGCGACGACGGCGAGCTGCCGGACGGATTCGCGATCACGGAAGAGCACCTCGCCGCCACGGCCGAGGCGCACGGCGTCGCCGTCGGCCGCGGCGACATCGTGTGCGTGCGCACCGGCCGGCTCACCCGCGCCCGCCGCGACGGGTGGGGCGACTACGCGGGCGGCCCCGCGCCGGGCCTGTCGTTCACCACGGCCGGCTGGCTGCACCGCACCGAGATCGCCGCCGTCGCCACCGACACGTGGGGCTTCGAGGTGCGCCCGAACGAGTTCGACGGCGCCTTCCAGCCGCTGCACCAGGTCGCCATCCCGCACATCGGCCTGCTCGTCGGCGAGATGTGGGACCTGGACGCCCTCGCCGCGCACTGCGCCGCCGACGGCGTCTACGAGTTCTTCCTGGCCGCCGCCCCGCTGCCCGTCACCGGCGCGGTCGGATCCCCCGTCAACCCCCTGGCCTTCAAGTGAGACGACCATGCCAGCAGTAAGCAACGTCCTCGTCGTCGGGGCCGGCACCGCCGGCTCGGCCCTGGCTATCCTGCTCGCCCGCGCCGGCGTCACCGTGGAGCTCGCCGAGATCAAACCGGAGATCACCACGCTCGGCTCCGGCATCACCCTGCAGGGCAACGCGCTGCGGGTGCTGCGCGACCTCGGCGTGTGGGAGCGGGTCAGCGCCGCGGGCTTCGCGTTCGACTCGCTCGGGCTGCGCGCCCCCGACGGGACGCTGCTCGCGGAGATCCCCGACGCCCGCACCGGCGGCCCCGACCTGCCGGCGACCCTCGGCATGAACCGCCCGGAACTGGCCGCCGTCCTGGCCGACGCCGTGCGCGACGCCGGCGCCACGACCATGTACGGGACGACGGTGGACGCGGTCGCGGAAACCGGCAGGGTGCGGCTGTCCGACGGCACCGAGCGCGTCTATGACCTGGTCGTGGGCGCCGACGGCATCCGGTCCAAGGTGCGCGGCCTGCTCGGCATCGACGTCGCCCCCGAGCCGAACGGCATGGGCATCTGGCGCATCCACACCCGTCGCCCCAAGGAGGTCGAGCGCACCGACCTGACCTACGGCGGCCCCTGCTTCATCGGCGGTTACTGCCCGACCGGCCCGGACACCATGTACGCGTACCTGGTGGAGAGGGCCAGGCCCCGCGAGGCGGTCGGCGACAAGGTCGCCCACATGCGGGCGCTCGCCGAGGGCTACGGCGGCGTCTGGGCGGAGATCAGCGCCGGTATCACCGACCCGGACCGCATCAACTACACCTGGTTCGAGTGGCTGCTGGTGGACCGCCCGTGGAACCGCGGACGGGTCGTCCTGATCGGCGACGCCGCGCACGCCTGCCCGCCCACGCTCGCCCAGGGCGCCGCCCAGTGCCTGGAGGACGCGGCCGTCCTGGCCGAGCTGCTGCTCGCCGCCGACCGGCTGGACCAGGAGCTGTTCGACGCCTTCATGGACCGACGCCACGCGCGCGTCAAGGCGGTGGTCGAGGCGTCCCTGCAGCTGGCCCGCTGGCAACTGGAGCACGCCAGGGACGCCGACGTCCCGGGGCTGATGGGCCGCATCGCCGCGATGGTGACCGAACGCCCGTGATCACCGTCGACGTGCACGCGCACGTGCTGCTGCCCGAGATCGAGCAGGCCGTCCAGGGCCATCCCGGACTGGCCGCGCACCGCGAGCTGGACGCCCGGCGCAACGGCCCCGACGCGCTGGCCGTCTCCGGCCGGATGATCGGCGAGCGGATCGGCCTGCTGACCCGCGTCCCCGACCGGCTCGCCGCCATGGACGCCGCCGGCGTGGACGTGCAGATCGTCTCCCCGTCCCCGAACCACTACCACTACTGGGCCGATCCCGGCCTGGCCGGGCGGATCTGCCGCCTGGCCGCCGAGGGCGTGGCCGAGCACGTGGCCCAGGCCCCCGGCCGCCTGTACGGCCTCGGCCTGGCCCCGCTCCAGCACCCCTCCCTCCTGATGGAGGCCCTGGAGCACGCGCTCGGCCTGGGGCTGAAGGGCGTGGAGATTTCCTCGCACGCCCCCGGCCGCGACCTGTCCGACCCCGCCTACGAGCCTTTCTGGGCGAGCGCCGCCGAGAGCGGGGCGGTGGTCTTCCTCCACCCGTTCGGCTGCACGCTCGACGAGCGGCTCGACCGCTGGTACCTGTCCAACATCGTCGGCCAGCCCGTCGAGAACGCCGTCGCCCTCTCCCATCTGATCTTCTCCGGCGTGCTCGACCGGCATCCTGGGCTGAGGCTGCTGGCCGCGCACGGCGGCGGCTACCTGCCGTACTACCTGGGCCGGGCCGACCACGGCTGGCGGACGCGGCCCGACGCCCGCGGCTGCGCCCGCGAGCCCAGCAGCTACCTGCGCGAGCTGCACTTCGACTCCCTCGTGCACGACCCGTCCGCGCTGCGCACGCTCGCCGGGGTCGCCGGGCGGGAGCGGGTGCTGCTCGGCTCCGACTTCCCCTTCGACATGGGCGACCCCGACCCGCTGGCGGCCCTCCGCGCGAGCGGCCTGCCCCCCGACCTCTGTGACGCGATCCGCGGCGGCAACGCCGTCCGCCTGTTCGATCTGAAGGACCATCGATGAGACTGATCACGCATCTGCGGCACGTCGATCTGGCCGTGCCCGACTACGACAAGCAACGCGACTTCTACTCCGGCGTCTGGGGCCTGACCGAGGTCGCCGG
Source organism: Nonomuraea sp. SYSU D8015 (assembly GCF_008065375.1). Taxonomy (GTDB): domain Bacteria; phylum Actinomycetota; class Actinomycetes; order Streptosporangiales; family Streptosporangiaceae; genus Nonomuraea. Next base: position 995,249 of record NZ_VJYI01000001.1, on the reverse strand, counting down.
CGACACCGGCATCTCGTTCCTGGCCGCCGAGGGCTCGCCCGAGCAGTACGTCATCCGCCTGCGCAAGGCCGGCGAGAAGCGGCTCGACCTGATCTCCTTCGGCGCCGCCTCAGAAGACGACGTCGACGCGCTGGCGGAACAGCTGCGCGCCGCCGAGGTGCGGCTGGTCAGCGAGCCCGGCAAGCTCGACACGCCCGGCGGCGGCTACGGCTTCCGCTTCTTCGACGTCGACGGCCGCACCGTCGAGGTCTCCGCCGACGTCGCGGTCAGGCGGCACCGCAGGCTGGAGCCCAAGGAGTCGGTGCCCGTGCGGCTCTCCCACGTGGTGCTCAACTCCCCGGACATCGACGTCACCCGCACCTGGTACGAGACCCACCTCGGCTTCGCCCTGTCCGACACCCTCGCCCACCCGCGCATGGGCGAGGTCATGCACTTCATGCGCTGCAACCCCCAGCACCACAGCATGGCCATCGCCCGCGGCCCGCACGCCAGCCTGCACCACATCAGCTTCGAGCTTCGTGGACTCGACGAGTACATGTACGGCACGGGCCGCCTGCTCCGCGCCGGGGTCCGCATGATCTGGGGCCCGGGACGCCACCTGGCCGGCGACAACACCTTCTCCTACTTCCTCGACCCGCACGGCAACACCGTCGAGTACACCACCGAGCTGGAGGAGCTGGACGAGGACGCCTGGCACCCGCACGTCCACGACTTCTCCCAGCCCGAGGTCACCGACCAGTGGGGCACCGCCAACCCCATGAACGAGCTCGTCGCCAAGGAGTCCTTCAACGACGTCGACCGCGGCCTGTTCGTCGCCCCGCCGGTCTGATCGGGAGCCACCATGCGCCTGGCCACCTGCCTTCACCAGGGCACGCGCCGCTGCGGCCTCGTGAGCGGCGAGTCGATCCTGCCCTTTCCCCCGGGCACCGATCTGCTCGACGTGCTCGGCTCCGCCGGCGTCCCCGCGACCGGTGCGGCCGTGCCCCTGGCCGAGGTCCGGCTGCTGCCGCCGATCGAGCCGCCCGCGGTCCGCGACTTCGTCGCCTTCGAAGAGCACGTCGAGGGCGTGCGGCGGAGCGTCAGCGGTGCCACCGGTGTCCCCGACGCCTGGTACGACGCGCCGACCTTCTATTTCTCCAACCCGTACGCGATGATCGGCGCGCACGACGACGTGCCGATGCCGCCCGGCTGCCACGTCCTCGACTTCGAGCTGGAGGTCGCCGCCGTCATCGGCCGCCCGGGCCGGGACCTAGCGCCCGAGCAGGCCCGCGACCACATCTACGGCTACACCGTCTTCAACGACTGGTCGGCCCGCGACCTGCAGTCCCGCGAGATGCAGGTCGGGCTCGGCCCGTGCAAGGGCAAGGACGCCGCCACCACGCTCGGCCCGTGGCTGGTCACCGCCGACGAGCTGGAGCCGTACCGCGACGCCGACGGCTTCCTGCGCCTGGCACTCACCGCCGAGGTCAACGGCGAGGTCGTCGGCCGCGACCTGCTGTCCAACATGGCCTGGCCGTTCGAGGACCTGGTCGCCTACGCCTCCCGCGGCGCCTGGGTCCGGACCGGTGACGTGCTGGGCTCCGGCACCTGCGGCAACGGCGGCTGCCTGGCCGAACTGTGGGGGCGCACCGGCGCCCAGGACCCGCCCCCGCTCAAGCCCGGCGACACGGTGACCCTCACCGTCGAGGGCATCGGCGTCGTCTCCAACACCGTCGTCCCCGGCGTGGACCCGCTGCCGATCCCCACCGCCCGCCCTCGCCCCCGCACCCGTCCCTGACGCGCACCCACGACGGGACCTCAGTTCGCGGTCAGTCCGCCATGAAGCCCGAGGGGCGGCGCAGGGGCCATCGGTCCACTGCCTCCAGGGCGGAGGCCAGGCGGATGAGCACGGCCTCGTCCCACGGGCCGCCCACGAGCTGGACGCCGATCGGGAGACCCGTGGGCGAGGCGTGCAGGGGCAGGCTGATCGCCGGCAGGCCGGTGATGTTGCAGACCGCGGTGAACGAGATCATCTGAGTCTCCGTGACCCGCAGCCCGTCGGGGTTGTCGTTGGCCTCCTGGAGCACGGCGTCGACGAGCGGCGGGAGGCAGGCCATGGTGGGGGTGAGCAGGACGTCGAAATCGCCGCCCCACTGGGCGACGACGGCGCGGGATTCCAGCTGCAGGCGGCACGCGGCCCGTACGTACTCGCCGGAGTGCCTGGTCCTCGCGCGTGCCATCCGGCGGCGCAGGTGTGGTTCGGCGAGTTCCGGCTGATCGTAGGGCATGGCCCACAGGGCGGCGTCCAGAACCGTCTGCGCGTACCCCATGATCGCCTCCTCGCTGAAGAACCGCGGAGATGCGGGGAAGACCTCGTGGCCGAGTGACTCCAGGAGCCGCGCCGCCCGCTCGGCCGCCTCGACGCAGAGGGGGTCCACCGGCATGCCGGTGGGCGCCTGGGTGAGCAGGCCGATGCGCAACCGCCCGCTGTCGCGCCCCACTTCCTCGGCGAAGGGGCGTTCCGGGGCGGGCGCCTGGTACCAGGCCAGCCGGTCCGGTACGGACATGACGTCGAGCAGCGCGGCGGCATCCCGCGTGTAGCGGGTGATCGCCCCTTCGACGGTGGCGTGCTCCCAGGCCGCCACCTGCTGCGGGACCCGTCCCCTGCTGGGTTTGAGCCCTACCAGGCCGCAGCTGGAGGACGGCATGCGGATCGAGCCGCCGCCGTCGTTGGCGTGCGCCACGGGGCTCAGCCCGGCGGCCACCGCGGCCGCCGCGCCGCCGCTGGACCCGCCGGGGCTGTGGGCGAGGTCCCAGGGGTTGCGGGTGCTGCCGAAGCGGCGGTTGTCGGTGGTGGACAACACGCCCATCTCGGGGCTGTTCGTGCGGCCCATGAGCAGGAATCCGGCGTCCAGGAAGCGCGTGACGACGGGTTCGCTCTCCGGCCTGGGCCGGTCGTGCACACCCAGGGAGCCGTAGGTGGCCGGCTGGCCTGCCACGTCGGTCAGCTCCTTGATCGGAATGGGCACTCCGTGGAACGGCGGCAGGTCCTCGCCGTCGGCGACGGCCTGCTCGGCCCGCCTGGCGGCGGCGCGCACCTCGTCGTCATCACGCCAGGTGAAGCAGGTCAGGGAAGGGTCATAGCGATCGATCCGGTCCAGGTACGTGTCCACGATCTCGACGGGGCTCAGGTCGCGCTTGCGTACGGCCGTGGCGAGATCGACGGCGGAGGAGAAGGGATCCATATCAGCTCCAAAAGGGAAATCAGCGGACCATGAGCAGCTCGTCGAGCCGCTGACGGGTTTCGGGGCCGACCGGCGTGTCGAGCACGAGGCGGCCCGCCTCCATGACGAGGGCGCGATGGCACCGGTCGAGCATCAGCCCGGCGTGCTGGTCGACGACGATCACCGCCACGCCGGCCGCGGCGACGGCGGTCAGCCCGGCCAGCACCTCGGCCACGAGCGAGGGCTGCAGGCCCTGGGTCAGCTCGTCCACCACGACCATGCGCCGGCCGGCGAGGATCGCCCGCGCCACGCCGAGCTGCTGTTTCTGCCCGCCGGAGAGGGTGCCGGCCGGTTGGCCGGCCCGCTCGGTCAGCAGCGGGAACAGCTCGCGAGGGTCGACGGCGGGGACGAAACCCCCTGCGCGTGGCCAGCCGGAGGTTCTCGGCGACGGTCAGCGACGGGAACACGCCGCGGTCCTCGGGCATGAGGGAGGCCCCCCACCGGGCGAGCAGGTCGGGACGGCCCGGCGGCACGGCCCGGCCGTCGAAGACGACCTCTCCGCCCTGCCGGTCGGCCAGGCCGAACACGGTGCGCAGCAGGGTCGTCTTGCCGGTCCCGTTGCGTCCCAGCAGCGCGACCAGCTCGCCCGCCGCGACGGCCGCGGTCACGTCGCGCACGACGTTGGCCTGACCGTATCCGCCGGATACAGAGGTCAGCACGAGCATCAGCCCACCCCCAGGTATGCCTCGCGCACGGCCGTGTCGGCCACGATCTCGTCCATGGCGCCGTGGGCGATGATCCGGCCGCCGTGCAGCACCACGACGTCGTCGGCGAGCTCTCTGACGATCTCCATGTCGTGCTCGACGACGAGCATGGCGCAGCCGGTCCGTACGGTGATCTGTCTGAGCTCACGGGCCAGCCGCAGGGCGTCCTGCCGTCCCATGCCGGCCGCCGGCTCGTCCAGCAGGACCAGTCGCGGGGCTCCGGCGAGCACCATGGCCAGTTCCAGGCGCCGCCGGTCGGCCAGCGGCAGGGCGCCCGCCGCCGCCGCGTCGTCGGTGACCAGGTCCCGGTACTCCTCAGGGAGCTCGGCCCTGGCCGGCGCCTCCATGCGTGCCAGCCGGATGTTGTCGGCGGGTGACAGCTCGGTGACGACGCTGGGGATCTGGAACATGCGGCCGACGCCCATGCGCACCCGGCGGTGCACCGGCACGCCCGAGGCGTCCCGGCCGAAGATGCGCAGCGTGCCGGCGTCGGGCGCGAGCTGGCCGGCGACGATGGCCAGCAGCGTGCTCTTGCCCGCGCCGTTGGGCCCGATCAGGCAGACGCACCGGCCCGGCCGGAGGTCGAGGTCCACGCCGTCGAGGACGCGGACGGGGCCGAAGGACTTGGCGATCCCCCGCAGGCTGAGCGCGGCGTCGCGGCCGGCCTCGGGCGGCGTCGCGGGCCGTCCGCCCCGGGAGACGGGCGGAGCCTCGGCCCCTTGGAAGGCGGGTGGTGCCCCGGAACCGCCGCCCCGGGAGGCGGACGGGGGCAGCGTGACCTTGGGTGCGCCGCCCGACAGCCAGGTGCGGACGAGCCCGGCCAGCCCACCCGGTACGACCTGGACGAGCAGGACGAACAGTGCGGCGAGTCCGAGGACGTACCAGCCCTGCCAGGCGGTGCCCAGGAGCTGCTGGCCGGTCGTGAGCGCGACCGCGCCGAGCAGGGCGCCCAGCGTGGACTCCCGTCCGCCCAGGGCGAGCCAGACCAGGACGCTGGTCGACAGTCCCAGGCCGAAGACGGACGGCGAGACCAGGCCGGCGACGGGCGCGTACAGGGCTCCGGCGACCGCCGAGACGGCCCCGCTGGCCGCGAAGGCGGCGGATCGGACGCGGACGGTGTCGATGCCGGACTGCGCGGCTCGCTCCGGGTTGCGGGCCGCCGCCGTCAGCCGCGCGCCGAACCGGCTGCGGACGATCAGCCAGGTGCACAGACCCACCACCACGACGACGGCGGCCAGCGTGCGGTAGTAGGTCGTGACCACGTCGGAGGTGGACACCGTCAGGCCGTTGGTCCCGTTGGTGAGGGGCGTGAGGGTGGTCGCCGCCTTCTGCAGGAGCAGGCTGACCCCGAGCGTCAGCAGGATGAGCGGCGCGTCGGGGATGCCGGACGCCAGGCCGATGCGGACCACGATCAGCGCGAGCCCCGTCGCCGCCGCCAGGGCCACGACCAGCGCGAGCGCCAGGGGAACGTCGTGTTCTTCGCTGAGCGCCACCGCGTAGGCGCCGCAGCCGAAGAACGCCGCGTGGCCGACGCTGAGCAGTCCGGCCCGTCCCCAGGCCAGGTCCAGGCCATAGGTGAACAGGGCGTAGCACAGGCCGAGCGTCAGGGTGGCGACGGCGAAGGCGCTGAGCCCGAAGGGGGCCGCGGCCAGGGCGAGCAGCAGCAGCGCGGTGGCGGCCGCGGCCCGCCTGCTCACGCGCACCCCTGCTTGGCGACCTTGTCGGCGACCGGGCCGAGGTTGCGCGTCACCTTGTAGGCCCCGCCGGGGCCGATGGTGGTCTCCAGCATGTCCGCCTGCAGCAGGTGGTTGGCCGGCTCGAAGTGGGTGCCCTTCCCCAGCGGGGAGTCGAACCGCAACCGCCCGATCTCGGTGTTGATCGCCTGCCCGTCGTTGCGGCCGGCCTTGCCGGCGGCGGCGAGGAAGAACTGGATGCCGAAGTAGGCGTTCCCGGCGACCTCGGGCAGGGGCTGCGTCCACTTGTACTTCGCCCGGTAGTCGGCCACGAACTTCTTGCTCTCGGCGTCGTCGAGCTGATCGGTCCAGCGCACGACGTGGGTGCGCCCGTTCACCAGATCGGAGAGCGCCGGATAGTAGTCGGAGTCCAAGGGCGCGCCGTCGTAGCCGAGCTTCGGGGTGATCAGCCCGAACTGCTGGGCCTGCCGGCTGAAGGCCACCGCGTCCGCGCCGACCACCATGGACAGCAGCACATCGGGTTCGGCCTCCTTCAGCCGGGTGACGACCGGCTGCCAGTCGGTCTGGCCGAGGGGGCTGTACTCCTCGGCGACGATCGTGCCGCCGGCCGACTTGACGATCTCCTTGGCGATGCCGGCGTAGAAGTGCGGGTAGTTGTAGTCCGACCCGGCGATGGCCACGCGCTTGCCGTACGTGCGGATCAGCTCCGGGACGCTGGGCTCGAGGATCTGGCGGGTGGATTCGCCGAAGCCCCACGAGTAGGGGAAGCATCCCTCGGTGTCGCCCAGGATGGCCGTGCCGAACGGCACCTTGGCGTCCTCGGCCACCCTGCTCACGGCCTCGGCGGTGTCGCCGGTGATGGTGCCGAACAGCATCGACACGCGGTCCTGCTGGATGAGCCTGCGGGCGAGCTGGGTGGAGGTCGCGGGGTCGCCGGCGTCGTCGACGACGACGTACTCGACCTTCTCGCCCCCCACTCCCCCGCTGTCGTTGACCTTCTGCACGCCCAGCTCGAAGCCGCGCTGGAGCGCCTTCCCCGTCTCGCTCACCGGGCCGGTGAGCGGCACCACCACGCCTATCTTCAGCGGCGCCCCGGCGTCGCCCGCGGCGCTGGAGACCGCTGAGCCGCTGCACGCCGTCGTGGCCAGCAGGGCCGCCGCGACACTGGTCAGGACGACCGTGCGGGAGAAAGGATGCGACGGGACCATGAGAGCAACCTCCGTACGTGGGAACGCGACCGGAGCGCCGCGGTCCCGATGATGACGATGTAGAACAGCGCGTCGGCGAGCGTGTCGGTGAGCCAGGTGCGCAGCAGCACGGCCAGGGCGGCCACCAGGAGCGCCGCCGTGACCGCGGTCCCGAGGGCGCCCGGGCGGCTGAACAGCAGGGCGAAGAACATGGGGACGAGCAGGCCGAAGCCCATCGTGGGGTTCACCGCCAGGAGCGGGCTGTACAGGGCGCCCGCGAGGACCGCCAGCATCCCGCCGATGACGAAGGCCGCGCTCCGCATCCGGCGCGGATCCGTGCCGAGCAGCGCCGCCATCGTCGGGTTGTCCGCGACGGCGCGCATCGTGAGCCCCCAGCCCGTCCGGTAGGCGACCAGCAGGACGCCTGCGATCACTGCCACGGCCACCAGCCCGGACACCAGGCGGTACGCCGGATAGGGGGTGCCCAGCAGCTCGACCGTGCCCCCCGCGGGGGCCGCGACGGTCCGGGACGTGGAGGTGAACAGCAGCTCGGCGCCCTGCCGCAGCGCCATTCCCACACCCCAGGTGACCAGCATCGTGGCCAGGCCGTCCGCGAGCGGGCGCCGCAGCAGGACCCGCTCGATCGCCAGCAGCGGCAGGACGCACAGCGCGAGGGCCAGCAGCACCCGCCAGCCGAACGCCACGGTGGTGGCGGTGACGGCCACGTACGCCCCGGTCATCGCCAGATCGCCCTGGGCGAGGTTGACCACCCGCAGCGCGGCGAAGATGATCGCGACGCCGAGGGTGAGCAGGCCGTACAGCCCGAACTGGCTCAAGATGGCGAGCAGAACGTCCACGCCCTGGTCCGCCTTTCACCGCGTTGACCGGTAGGAATGCTCAGATGATGGCCGCGATGCGATGGACGGACTGGTACGAGAGCGCACACTTGTGGTCTTCCAGTGCTTGGGCCGACACTGAAGCACGCGCGACTGCTGGTGGAGGAGCGGCCATGCCCATCGAGCGGAGACAGGACGGCACCCTCGTCTACGGCTATCTCGACCCCGCCGCACGCCAGGGTGCGCGTGCGCCGGACGCCGTCCTCGTGCGCGACGAGGGGCGCCCGTACGAGGCGGAGATGAGGCCGTACCGCTTCGGCATGCTGGGCGCCTGCGAGATCGCCGGCGATGACGGGGTCCGGGTGAGCTCTCTGCCGTCGGCGACCGGCCCGGAGGGAGATCACCTGCTGGGCCTGCTCCGCTACGGACACGGCCGGCTGGAGCAGGACGGCCGCCTCGCCTCGATGTCGCCCGGCGAGTTCATGCTCTACTCCGGTGCGCGGCCGTTCCGCCTGCGGTTCGACGGCCCCTATCGCTATTTCCTGATCAGGATCGCGCCGGGCACGACGGATCATCTCCTGGATGCGGCCCGCGGCGTCACCGCCAACCGCGACATCCTCCGGCTGCCCACCTCACGCATCCTGGCGGCCATGCTGATGGAGATGGCCGATCAGGCGCCGCAGCTGGGCCCGCTGACCGGGCGCGAGCTGGGCCACCACGTCACCGGCCTGCTCGGGTCGGTCCTGCGCGAGTCGTCCCGGACAGGTCCGCCCGGCGACGGCGTCTCGCTGCTGGAGCGGGTACTGGACCACATCGACCGCCACCTCGGCGACGACCTGCCTCCCGGCGCGATCGCCGCCGCCCACAACGTCTCCCTGCGCTACCTCCACAAGCTGTTCGAGCATCAGGGCCACACCGTCGGCGACCACGTCCGCCGCCGGCGGCTCGACCGCATCCGCCGGGACCTCGGCGATCCCTCGCTGGCCCACCTGCCCGTCCAGGCCATCGCCGGACGCTGGGGGATCAAGGATCCCAGCCACTTCAGCAAGCTGTTCCGCTCGGAGTACGGGATCTCGCCCCGCGAGTTCCGGCGGGAGGCGATCGAGCAGCCCGCCTCGCCCTCCGCGTGACGCCCGACCGCCGCCGCGCGGCCTCGAGTCCTCGAGGCCGAACTCCCACGCCGGCCGGGCGTTCGGGCCGGCGGACGCCGTGGTGAGAGCGACCCCATGGTGCTTACAGCCAGTCGCGGCGTTTGAAGACCACGTACAGCACGAGCGAGATGAGGGCCATGAGGAACAGCGCGAACGGGTAGCCCCATGCCCATTTCAGCTCGGGCATGTGCTCGAAGTTCATCCCGTAGGCCGTGCCGATCAGGGTCGGGGCGAACAGGATGGCCGCCCACGCGGAGATCTTCTTGACTTGCTCGTTCTGGGCGTGGCTGGACGCGGTGAGGCGCCGCATCTCCTCGTTCTGGGCCTGGGTGACCAGGGTGGCGTTGATCGTCAGGATGTCCTGCAGCATCTGGCGGAAGCCGTCCACCCGTTCGGCGACGGTGGTGGCGTGGTCGGCGACGTCACGCAGATAGCTCTGGAGCTCCTCCTCCAGGCCGTGGCCGGGGAATCCGGCGGACAGGTTCTCGATCATCCTGATCAGCGGGCGCGTGGCCCGCTGGAACTCGATGACCTCACGCGACAGCTCGTAGATGCGGCGAGAGACCTGGGGCTCGCTGCGGAACACCTCGGTCTCGATCTCGTCGATGTCGTGCTGGAGCCCCGCCACCACGGGGGCATAACCGTCGACGACCGCATCCAAGATCGCGTACAGGATCGACTCGGGGCCTTGGCGGAGCAGGTCCGGGTCGGCCTCCATCCGCTTGCGTACCTGCCCCAGGTCTGGGGTCTCGCCGTGCCGGACGGTGAGCACGAAGTTGCGGCCCACGAACACGTGCAGCTCGGCGAAGTCGACCTCCTCCACCTCGTCCAGATAGCGGGCGGCGCGGAGCACCACGAACAGCATGTCGCCGTAACGATCCAGTTTGGGCCGCTGATGGGCCACGATGGCGTCTTCCAGCGCGAGCTCGTGCAGGGCGAACTTCTCGGCCAGCGACACCAACTGGTGCTCGGCCGGCCGGTACAGGCCGATCCAGGCCACGGCGTCGGGGCGGTCCTCCAGGCAGCGGTAGGTGTCGGCCAACGTGGGCGGCGACTCGACCCGGCGGCCGTCGATGTAGACGGCGTTGTCCACGACGCTCTGCTCGACCGGCGGGGCTTCGACGACCCGCGGGTCCATGGACAGCTCCGGCGGCTCCCTCCGGACCTCCACGTCCGCACCGGCCCGCGACGGCCCCCGCCAGAGCGGGACCCGTGGCCGCCGACGCTTGTCGGACTGCTGGTCGGACATGTGGAACCTTCGGATGGAATGTCGCCGCGCTCGGCAGGTCGCCGCCGGTTGCCGCTGTGAGAGTTGTTCACTACCCGCCGCGATCGGAACAGAACCTGGCACTGTCCAAGGTCAGAAGGCCCCGCGCGGTGACGGCCGGGAGCCGCCGTCGGGGCGCTGAGCACCCCGGACGAAGGCGAGGTGGCCGTGGGCGCACGTCAGAGCCAGTCGCGTTTCCGGAAGGCGAGGAACAGCCCGACCGAGGCGACCACGATGACGATGGATGAGGTCCAGAAGCCGATCGGCTGCTCCGCGCCTGGATACGGGACGTTCTGGCCGTAGAAACCCGTGATCATGGTCGGGATGGCGATGATCGCCGCCCAGCCGGTGAGCTTCTTCATGATGTTGTTGAGCCGGAAGCCCTGCTGGGTCAGGTAGGTCTCGCGGATGTTGCCCACGAGATCGCGCAGGGAGTCGGTCCACTCCGTCACCCGCAGCACATGGTCGTAGACGTCCTGATAGTACGGCGCCATGGCGGGCTCGACGACGTGGAGGTCGCGCCGGATGAGGCTGTTGACCACTTCGCGCATGGGGAGGACGGCGCGCCGGAACTGGACCAGGTTCTTGCGCATGGCGAAGCTGCGGCGCTGCATTTCACGGCCGCCGAGCTCCTCGTCGAAGAGCTGATCCTCGAGCTGCTCGATCTGGTCGTCGAGGGCCTGGATGACCTGGAAATGGCCGTCGACGACGACGTCGAGCAGGCCGTGGAGCAGGAAGCTGACACCGTGCTTGGCCAGGTCCCGGCTGCTGTCCCAGCGCCTGACGACCTCGCCGATGTCGAAGCTGTCGTTCTCCCGGACGGTGACCAGCGCGTTGCGGGTGACGAAGATGTTGATCTCGGTGGAGGTGAGCCGGCCGCTGTCGGCGTCGAGGCGCTCACCGTAGACGGTCAGGAACAGATGGCTGTCGTAGACATCCAGCTTCGGCCGTTGCCTGTCGTGCAGCACGTCCTCCACGGCGAGCTCGTGCAGACCGAGCTCCTCGCTGATCACGGCGAGATCGGCGGCGCTGGGGGTGCACAGGTCGAACCAGATCGCGCAGGACGGGTCCGACACGTGATCGGACACATCGGCAACGGGAAAGCCCTCTGCTTCCAGGACGCCGTGACGGTAGAGACGGGTACGAGCCATGGTCGCCAACAATAGGCTCCCCCACTGACGAGTGCCATGCTCCGGACTTGTTCTGCTCGTCAGGGGCTATGGGATATGTTGGGCGTGTTCTTCCGGTACCGCCGGGATCGGCCCGAGGGCGAGGAGGTGAGGCTGCATGAGCAGTCAACCTCCTAGTCGCACCTGCTGAAGTCCGTCCATCCCGGTTGCCACCCGCACCCACGCCCCGACGCTCTCCTGGCGCGGTGGCGTCGCTGTGCCGAGTGGCCTCGCTGGTTTCTGGAGGTCCCCCATGTCCGACTGGCGGTCGCGTGTCCTGCGTCCCTCCCGCCGAGCCGCTGTCCACGCGCGAGAGCCGTCCCCCGAGGAGTCGATGGACCCGCGCGGCTCCCGCCCCTCCCCCGCTGTCGACGGTCAGGTGGTGGACGCCGCCCTCTACCGGCACGGCAGGCGCCTCGACAGCCCCGCCACCCCCAGCGACATCCGCACCCGGCTGCGCCGGCAGTCCGGCACCATGGGCTGGATCGGCCTCTACCAGCCGGATGAGGCGCAGCTGGCCGCGCTCGGCCAGGAGTTCGGCCTGCACGAGCTGGCCATCGAGGACGCCGTCGTGGCCCACCAGCGGCCCAAGCTGGAACGCTACGGCGACACCCTGTTCGTCGTGCTGCGCGCCGCCCGCTACGACGACGCCGCCGAGCAGGTGGTGTTCGGCGAGATCCACCTGTTCGTCGGCCCCGACTTCGTGCTCACCGTCCGCCACGGCAACGCCCCGACGCTGCACCCCGTCCGCGAACGCATGGAGGCCGACCCCGACCTGCTGGCCCGCGGCCCCGAAGCGGTCCTGTACGCGGTGCTCGACCACATCGTCGACGGCTACGCCCCGGTCGTCGCCGGTCTGCAGAACGACATCGACGAGATCGAGACGGAGGTGTTCGGCGGCGACCCCGGCGCCTCCCGGCGCATCTACGAGCTGTCCCGCGAGGTGATCGAGTTCCAGCGCGCCGCCCGCCCGCTGCTGGCCATCCTGGACGGCCTGAGCGCCGGGTTCGCCAAGTACGGCACCGAGGAAGAGCTCCAGCGCTACCTGCGTGACGTGGCCGACCACGCCACCACCGTGGCCGAGCGGGTCGACGGCTTCCGGCAGATGCTCGCCGACATCCTCACCGTCAACGCCACCCTCGTCTCCCAGGCCCAGAACGAGGAGATGAGGATGATGACCCAGGCCAGCCTCGCCCAGAACGAGGAGATCAAGAAGATCTCCTCGTGGGCGGCCATCCTGTTCGCCCCCACCCTCATCGGCACCGTGTACGGCATGAACTTCCAGCCGCCCGGCATGCCGGAGCTGCGCTGGGCCTACGGTTACCCCTTCGCCCTCGGCCTGATGGCGCTGACCTGCCTCGGGCTGTATCTGGTCTTCAAGCGGAAGGACTGGCTCTGACCCGCTCCTTCGCCTGCCGTCGGAGGGCGACGGGGTCGGACATGGTCATCGCGCCCCGCCTCCGGAGGCCGGGGTGGCGGCGCGGCGCCAGGCGGCGTCACGGAGCAGACGCAGGCCGTTGAGACCGACGATGACGGTGGAGCCCTCGTGCCCGGCCACGCCGAGCGGCAGGGGCAGCTCCCCGAACAGGTCCCAGGCCACCAGCACCGCGATGAAGGTGCCGGCGATGACGAGGTTGGCGACCACCAGGCGGCGGGCGCGCCGGGCCAGGGAGACAACGGCCGGTACGGCGGCCAGCTCGTCCCTGGTGATGACCGCGTCGGCCGTGTCCAGGGCCAGGTCGGAGCCGGCCCGGCCCATCGCGATGCCCGTGTGGGCCGACGCCAGCGCCGGCGCGTCGTTGACGCCGTCGCCCACCAGCGCCACCCGCGCGCCGCGCTCCTGCAGCTCGCGTACCGCCGCCACCTTGTGCTCGGGCAGCAGACCGGCACGCACGTCGTCGATCCCGACCTGCCCGGCCACCCTGCCCGCCGCCCGCGGGTTGTCGCCGGTGAGCAGCACGGGCGGCGCCGCGGTCACGGCCTTCAGACGGGCGACGGCGTCGGCGGCGCCGGGCCGCGTACGATCGGCCAGGCCCAGCACGGCGACGGGCACGCCGTCCACCCGCATCACCACGGCGGTGTGCCCGCTCTCCTCCAACTCGGCCACGGCACTCTGCACGTCAGCCGCGTCCGTCTGCGCCGGGTGAGCGGCGGGGCTGCCGATCTCGATCAGCCGCCCGCCGGCCCGGGCCCGCACGCCGGCCCCCGGCACCGCCTCGAACCACTCAGCCCGTGCCCAGTCCAGCCCCTTCTCCCGGGCCGCCCGCACGACGGCGCGCCCGAGCGGATGCTCCGACCCCTCCTCGGCCGCGGCCGCCAGCGCCAGCACCTCGTCCTCACCACCGGCCAGGACACGGACCGCGGCCAGGTGCGGCCGGCCCTCGGTCAGCGTGCCGGTCTTGTCGAAGGCGACCCGGTCGACGGCGGCGAGCTGCTCCATCACCACGGCGGACTTGACCAGCACGCCGTTGCGCCCGGCGGTGGCGATGGCGGCCAGCAGCGGTGGCATGGTGGCCAGCACCACGGCGCACGGCGACGCCACGATCATGAACGTCATCGCCCGCAGCAGGCTGTCCTGCAGCGACACGCCCCACAGCAGCGGCAGCGCGAACAGCGCGAGGGTCGCGGCGACCATGGCGACGGAGTAGCGCTGCTCGACCTTCTCGATGAACAGCTGGGTGCCCGCCTTCGTGGCGGTGGCCTGCTCGACCATGGCCACAATCCGCGCGATCACCGTCCCGGCCGCGGGGCGGGTCACGCGCACCCTCAGGACGCCCACGCCGTTGAGGGTGCCGGCGAACACCTCGTCGCCCGGCCGCTTGTCCACGGGCAGGCTCTCGCCGGTGATGGTGGCCTGGTCGACGTCGCTCGTCCCGGCCACGACCTCGCCGTCGGCGCCGATCCGCTCGCCGGGACGGACCAGGATGATCTCGCCGACCTCCAGGTCGGCGGTGTGGACGAGCTCCTCCTCACCGGTGTCGGTCACCCGGGTTGCCTGCTCGGGGGCCAGGTCCAGCAGGCCGCGTACGGAGTCCTCGGTGCGCTTGGTGGCCACGGCCTCCAGCGCTCCCGACGTCGCGAAGATCACGATGAGCAACGCGCCGTCGAAGACCTGCCCGATCGCGGCGGCGCCGATCGCCGCGACGACCATCAGCAGATCGACGTCGAGTGTCTTCTCGCGCAACGCCCGCAGCCCGGCCAGCCCGGGCTCCCAGCCACCGGCGGCGTAGCAGGCCAGGTAGAGGGCCCACCACGACCATGACGGCGCCCCGGCCAGCTGGGCGAGACCGCCGGCGGCGAACAGCGCGGTGGCGGCGAGGGCCCAGCGGACCTCGGGCAACGACCCGGCTCCTGTCCGCCACCACGTACCCGCGCGGGAGGTCGCGGCGGCGGGGACCGCGTCAGGGCGAGATCTCAGTTCTGTGGTCACCGCGCCATCATATCTGCGCATTCACGCATATACGTAGGCAGTCATGCTCGCAGAAGACCACCCCGCCGTCCGGTCAGCCGAAGCGTCCGGTGCTGGCGACGGCGACGAGTCGGCCTGCATGTTTCGCGGTGACATTCCTCCAGCTTTGTCACATTCGGTCCTGGCGCCCTGGCAGACAGGACCGCGAAGGTGGTGCACGATCGAGGGTGTTCGACTGACATCCTCGGGCGGCCTCGATGAGAGCACGGTGAGAACACCACGGCAGGCGGCGCCGTCGTCGCGGCGGGTGCGGACGCGGCGAAGCCCCCTCGTGGGACCGGGGGTTCTACGAGCGGGTGCGGCCGGGCGAGCGGAGCGACGTCACCAGAGCTCGGCTGAGCGGGGTTCGAGGAAGGCGGCGCGGTCGGGGTCCGGCAGCCACTGGCGGCGCGGGTCGTACGGACGGAAGGTGCTCTCGACGAAGCGGATGAGCCGGGCCAGCACCGGGTGATGGTTCTGCCGGTGGTAGAGCAGCGAGTACGGGTAAACCGGCGCGGGCTCGACGACCGGGATCTGCACCGTGCCCGGATGCCAGGGAATCCGGCAACCCGGGCCCACGAACCCGATGCGCCCGCCGGAGCCGATCCCCTCCACGAAGTACTCCCAGCCGAAGTCCGGCCCCGAGGCGTCGATCCGGATGTCGAACGCGTCCGCCAGGAAGCGGTAGAACTCGGCCCACTCGCTGCCGGGGACGTTGCCGGGCATCCACACGGTCACCCCTGACAGCCGTTCCACCTCCACGTGCCGCCGGTCGGCGAGGGGGTGGTCGCGGCCGACCAGCAGATGCACCGGCTCGAGGTAGGCCGGCACGTGCCGGAGGTCCTCCTCGAGCGTCCCGCTGACGCGGGCGAGGGCGGCGTCGATGGAGCCGTGGGAGAGTGCGCCGCGTGCCGATCTGAGCCCGTTGGAGGTGATGACCTCGATCTCCACGTCGTCCACGGTCTGGTGGAATGCCCGGACCAGGTCGATGGAGGGCAGCCGGGTGTCCAGCACGTCGACCCGCAGGGCGCGACGTCGGCTCCGCAGCAGGTCGAGTGCCTGGTCGGCGATGCCGACGAGGGCACGCGCATGATGCAGGAAGGCCCGGCCGTCCTCGGTGAGACCGGCCCCGTTGCGGGAGCGGAAGAGCAGTCGCACGCCGAGGTCGGACTCCAGCTTGGCGATCCGCTTGGAGACGGCCTGCTGGCTGATGCCCAGCCGGGCCGCGGCCTCGCTGAAGTATCGGTCCTCGGTGACGGCGACGAAGGCGCGGACCGTGCTCAGATCGAGGTCCACATCTGTTGGTTGTGGCGTATCGGTGTGTTGGTTGTTGGACAATCGCGCATGCTCTCGGGTCGAATGCTCGGGTTCGCGACTGAGCTTACAACCAGAGGGCGTGGTATTCGTGGGATCTTTCGTGCATCTCCACGTGCACACCGAGTACAGCATGCTCGACGGCGCCGCCAAGGTCGGCCTGCTGATGGACGAGGTCTCCCGGCTCGGGATGCCGGCGGTGGCGATGAGCGATCACGGCAACGTGCATGGGGCGCACGCCTTCTACCACGCGGCGCGCAAGGCGGGGATCAAACCGATCATCGGCATCGAAAGCTATGTGGCCCCCGCCTCGCGGCGGCATCGCCAGCCGGTGTACTACAGCGACGACCTCGCGCTGCGCCGGTCCGACGACGAGACCGGCGAGGGCGGCGACGTCTCCGGGCGCGGCCTGTACACCCACATGACGATGTGGGCGGCCGACGCGCAGGGCCTGCGCAATCTGTTCCGCCTGCAGTCCCGTGCCTGGCTCGAAGGGCATGTCCAGAAATATCCGCGTATGGATGATGAGCTGCTCGCCGAGCACGGCCGGGGGATCATCGCCACGACCGGCTGCCCCTCGGGCGAGGTGCAGACCAGGCTGCGGCTCGGCCAGTACGACCGGGCCGTCGAGGCCGCCGCCCGCTACCGCGACATCTTCGGGCCTGACAACTATTTCCTGGAATTGATGGATCACGGCCTGGCGATCGAGCGCCGGGTCCGCGACGACCTGCTCAGGCTCGGCAGGGAACTCGGCCTGCCGCCCCTGGCCACCAACGACTCCCACTACGTCACCGAGGACCAGGCTCAGGCGCACGACGCGCTGCTGTGCGTGGGCACCGGCAAGCGTCTCGCCGACGCCGACCGCTTCCGTTTCAGCGGCAGCGGCTACTTCATCAAGCCGGCCGGGCAGATGCGGGCGCTGTGGGACACCGAGGTGCCCGGTGCCTGCGACAACACCCTGCTGATCGCCGAGCGGGCCGGCGACTACGGCGAGGTGTTCGCCCACCGCGACCTCACGCCGCGTTTCCCCGTCCCCGAGGGCGAGAGCGAGTCCAGCTGGCTGCGCAAGGAGACCCTGCAGGGGGCGCGCCGCCGCTACGGCGACCATCCGCCGCAGGAGGTGCTCGACCGGATCGACTACGAGCTGTCGGTCATCGACGCCATGGGCTTCCCCGGCTACTTCCTGGTGGTCGCCGACATCTGCCGGTACGCCCGGGAGAACGGCATCGGCCTGGGCCCCGGCCGCGGCTCGGCGACCGGATCGATCGTCGCCTACTGCACGGGCATCACCCAGCTCGACCCGATCGAGCACAAGCTGATCTTCGAACGCTTCCTCAACCCCGAGCGCGTCACCATGCCGGACGTCGATCTCGACTTCGACGACCGGCGGCGCGACGAGATGATCGACTACGTCACCCGCAAGTACGGCGAGGACCGGGTCTGCCAGATCGTCACCTTCAGCACCATCAAGGCCAAGGCCGCCATCAAGGACTCCTGCCGCGTGCTGGGCCTGCCCTACGCTCTCGGCGACCGCATCACCAAGGCCTTCCCCGCGGCGGTCGGCGGCAAGGAGATCCCTCTGGCCGCCATCCACGACACCGGCCATCCACGACACGGCGAGGCGGCGGAGCTGCGCCGGCTGTACGAGCAGGACGCGGACGTCAGGCGGGTGGTCGACACCGCGGCCGGCATCGAGGGCCTCACCCGCGGCACCGGCGTCCACGCCGCCGGCGTGATCCTCTCCAGCGAGCCCCTGATCGACGTGATCCCGCTGGTCAAGCCCAAGGCCGACGGCCCGGTCATCACCGGATTCCCCTTCACCCAGGCCGAGGACATGGGCCTGCTGAAGATGGACTTCCTCGGTCTACGCAACCTCACCGTGATCGGCGACACGATCGCGAACGTCCGCGCCAACAAGGGCGTCGACATCGACATCTTCGATGTCCCGCTCGACGACGCCACGACGTACGAGCTGCTGGCGCGCGGCGACACGCTCGGCGTCTTCCAGCTGGACAGCGGCGGCATGCGGGTGCTGTTGAGGCTGATGCAGCCCACCACGTTCACCGACATCGCCGCCGTCAACGCGCTCTACCGGCCCGGCCCCATGGAGATGAACGCCCACACCAACTACGCGCTGCGCAAGACCGGCAAGCAGCCGGTCGAGCCCATCCACCCCGAGCTCGAGGAGGCGCTCGAGCCCATCCTGGGCGACACCTACCACCTGGTGGTCTTCCAGGAGCAGGTCATGGCCATCGCCCAGCACCTGGCGGGGTATTCGCCCGGCGCCGCCGACCTGCTGCGCCGCGCCATGGGCAAGAAGAAGAAAGAGGTCCTGGACGCCGAATGGGACCGCTTCTCCGCCGGCATGCGCGGGCGCGGCTTCTCCGACGAGGCGATCAAGGCGGTCTGGGACGTCCTGGTGCCCTTCAGCGGCTACGGCTTCAACAAGTCCCACACCGCCGGCTACGGCCTCGTCTCGTACTGGACCGCCTACCTCAAGGCCAACCATCCGCAGGAGTACCTGGCGGCGCTGCTCACCTCCGTCGGCGACGACAAGGACAAGATGGCCGTCTACCTGGCCGACTGCCGCCGCCTGGGCATCAAGGTGCTGCCCCCGGACGTCAACGCCAGCCGGCTGGACTTCGCCGCCGTCGGCTCCGACATCCGCTTCGGCCTCGGCGCCGTACGCAACGTCGGAGCCGCCGTCGTCGAGGCCGTCATCGCCACCCGTGACCGCGAAGGCTCCTACACCGGCTTCAACGACTTCCTCGCCAAGGTCCCCTCCGCCGTCTGCAACAAACGCGTCATCGAGTCACTCGCCAAGGCGGGCGCCTTCGACAGCCTGGGCCATAGCCGCAAGGCCCTGGTCGCCGTCCACGACCAGGCCGTCGACGCGATCATCGACGTCAAGCGGAACCAGGCCCACGGTCAGGACTCGCTGTTCGGCGAGTCCGGCCGGAACGACGGCGCCTTCTCGATCGCGATCCCCCAGGAGGAGTGGGACCAGGCCACCCTGCTCGCCTTCGAACGCGAAATGCTCGGCCTCTACGTCTCCAGCCATCCCCTCGACGGCGCCGAACGCGTCCTGAACGCCAACCGCGACAGCGCCATCGCCGACCTGCTGGCCTCCGGGCGTCAGGACGGCCCGGCCCGGGTCAGCGGCATCGTCTCCGCCCTGCAACGCAAGGTGACCAAGCAAGGCAGCCCTTGGGCCATCGTCACCCTCGAAGACCACGACGCCGCCCTGGAAGTGCTGGTCTTCCCCAAGACCTACGCCCTGTACGGCGAAGGGCTGTCCCAGGACCGTGTGATCTCCGTACGGGGACGGATCAACGTACGCGACGAGACGATGAGCATCTACGGGGAAGAGATCACCCTCCTCGACATCTCCCGGCCGGACACCGAACGCCCCGTGGTGATCTCGATCCACGAAGCACAGCTCAACCCCCGGCTCGTCCAGGAGTTCAAGCACATCCTCACCGCCCACCCCGGCCGCGCACCCGTCCACGTACGCGTCCACCGCCACGACGCCGCGAGCGTGCTCCTCGACCTCCAGCCCTTCCAGGTCACCCCGGAGCCCGCGTTCTACGGCGACGTCAAAGCCCTGCTCGGCGCCGGCGCGATCGGCGGCTCGTCGTGACCCGCGACCTGACCTGCCCCCGATGCCGCACCCCCAGCGTCCTGGCCGTCCTGCGCCGCCCGCACACCTGGACGAACGCGTCACGCAACCAGGTCCGGGGCGTCGGCGAAGTCCTGCTCTGCGCCCGCTGCGACGCCGGCGACCCCCTCGTCACGTACCTCGTCGTCCATGAGTCCGTGCAGCCGGAGGACGCGGCTCACCTCGCGCGGCTGCTGCTCCACTGGATCGATGGGACGCGGCCTCGGAAACCGGACGAAACCGCGCTGAAAGCCGAGGCCGAAGCCTGGTATCGCGGCGAGTTGTGACCTGAGAGGGGGGCAGTGGGGCGGGCTGACGCATCAGCCCGCCCCACCTCGGATCAACGTTCAGCGGCAGCAGCCCGGACGATGCCCGAATCCCACATCAGCGGCGTGTCATCGAAGACGACGGCGATCTTGAACTTCGTCCCGGCCGTGATCGTTTCCGGAAGCGTCACACTGCCCTTCTGGGCCTGGTCGAAGGAGACCGCCCGCGGTCGACTTGGCCGCGCCGGACAGGAAGACCGGGCCCCAGGCCGCGGTGATCCAGGTGGCGTACTTGCCCCTGTTGAGTGCGGAGAACCAGGGGTCGGTGAAGTCGGGCTCGACGCCGATGACGCCCTCTTTCGCGAGCCCGCCCCAGTAGGTGGCGAGCTTCTTGGAGATCTCGTCGTTGACCTTGACGGTGATGTCGCCCTTGTTAGCGCTAACATAAGGCTTCGCCCCGGCCTGCCAGAGAAGGCCGTGCCACGCGGCGGCCTCGTTCGAAGCCAGGTTGGTCAGATAGAGGTCCGGATCGGCCGCGTGGAGCTTGCGCGCCGCGGCGGCGAACTCGTCCCAGGTCTTCGGCACCTCGATGCCGTGCTTGTCGAAGATGTCCTTCCGGTACAGCATGCCCATCGGGCCGGTGTCCTGCGGGATCGCCCAAACC
Organism: Nonomuraea sp. SYSU D8015; assembly: GCF_008065375.1. Taxonomy (GTDB): domain Bacteria; phylum Actinomycetota; class Actinomycetes; order Streptosporangiales; family Streptosporangiaceae; genus Nonomuraea. The sequence goes on along the minus strand of NZ_VJYI01000001.1, from coordinate 974,628 downwards.
TCGCCGCCCGGGCCGCTGACCTGCCCCCACGTCCAGTCGACGAACTTGTCCTTCAGCGCCGACGCCCCGTAGGGCCGCAGGTCCAGCAGGCTGTCGGTGATCGTGAACGTCGGGATGTACTGGTACTCGACCTGCACGACGTCGGGAGCGCCGGTGCCCGCCTTGAGCGCCGTGCGGAGCTTGGTGTACTGCGGCACGCCCTGGCCGGCGTTGACGACCTTCACCTTGATCGCCGGGTACTTCTTCTGGAAGAGCGCGACCTCCTGCTGAATGTCCGGGACCCAGGTCCAGAACGTCAGCTCGGTCGGGGTGGACATCGCCTTGTCGATCTCGGCCTGGCTCACGGCCGCGGCGGCCGAGGGGGCTGACGACGCGGTGCCACCGCCGGCGCCGCCGCCGCACGCGGCCAGCGCCACGCACAGCGACATCGCTCCGGCCGTGGCGAGGACGAGCCGGCGGCTGATGGGGGAATGACTGGATGGGGGCATGGGAGAACTCCCGTCAATGGGCAAAGGCGATCGCCACGCCTGGCGACAGGCGGGACGGGGGGACGAGAAATAGGGGCCACACGGTGGCCGTGACGGGTCTGACGTGGAGCTGATCGACGCTGATCAGCCAGAGGTCGCACGCCCGCGTCCCGGGGTCTTCCGGGGCGGGGGCGCGGTCGAGGCGCGGACGACGAGCTCGACCGGGTGGTCGGGCGCCTGAGGGAGGTCTTCGTGAGGCTGCTCGATGGCATGGACGAGGAGCTGGAGTCCCGCCGTCGCCACGGCGTCGAACGGCTGGCGCACCGTGGTGAGCGGAGGGGTCACGTACGCGGCGACGGGGACGTCGTCGTAACCGACGACGCTGACGTCGTCCGGCACCCGGCGGCCGGCTTCCAGCAGCGCGCGGATGACGCCGATGGCCATGTCGTCGTTCGCGGCGAACACCGCCGTCAGGTCGCCGTCTTCGGCCAGCCGGCGTCCCGCCGCGTACCCGGACGCGGCCGACCAGTCGCCCTCGACGACGGGCGGTTCGCCGAGGCCGCGGGCCGCCAGCGCAGCGCGCCAGGCGGCGAGACGCTCCCTGGCGGCATACCAGCGCTGCGGCCCGGCGACGTGACGGACGGTCGCGTGCCCCAGATCCAGCAGATGCTCGGTGGCCGCGTGAGCCAGCTCGCCGGAGCCGACGCCCGCGGTCACCACCCGAGGGGCGGAGAAGGGCAGGGGCGTGCCGAAGACGAGGACGGGCACGTCGGCGCGGACGAGCTCCGCCCCCTCGTCGATCGGCTCGGAGATGACGATGCCGTCCACGCCCTGCTCCAGGAGCGATTCCACGGCGCCGGCGATGCCCGTGGGGTCGCCCTCCACGGTGCTGACCACGCGAAGCGCATAACCCGTGGCCCGGACGGCCCGCTCGATGCCCATGAGCAGCGAGGCGGGACCGTAGAGGGCCGTACCGAGCGTCACCACGCCGATGGAACGACTCCGCCCGGAGGCGAGCGCGCGGGCGGCGTTGTTCAGCCGGTAGCCGAGCTGCTCGGCGGCGGCGAGCACGCGCTGACGCACCTCGGTCGAGACGTACGGCTCGTTGTTGAGGACCCTGGACACGGTCTTCTGCGAGACGCCCGCCAGGCGCGCCACGTCCACACCTCGCGGCATGGAGGCGCTTGCGCCCCGCCTCACTTCACGTGTTATGGTCACTCTCCTGCGGAAGGCCGATCCTCGCGTCTGTCCAGGTCAGCCATGTGACTGCGCAGTCATGTCTGCGCAGTCATATCTACGCAGGCCGGGAGGCGCGCGTCAAGAGCCCGCAACATACCCGTAACCTTGCGCCCCTCCCGACACCTCTTGACTCCCACCTGAGGCGCTGTCGCCCATCCCCAACGCGCCTGGTGGCCGACTCCAAGAACATCGGCCACTACATCAGGCTCACCCCGGACAACCGCCTCGCCTTCGGCGGCCGGGCCTGCTTCGCCTCATCCCACCGGCCTGGTGGGGCGGCAGCGTCGGCTCCAGCTACGACCGCATCCCGCACGCCGGAGAGAACAACGGCCTGTACTACTCGGGCGGCTACTGAGGCCACGGCGTGCAGATGGGCCACCTCCATGGGCCGCGCTCGCCGACATGATGGACGGCCGTCCCGAGGCCAACCCGTGGCGCGGGCTCGGCTTTCCCAAGGTGCCCGTGCCGTTCTCCAACGGCACGGGCTGGTTCCTGCCGTTCGCCGGCGCTCACTACAAGGCCAAGGACCGCTTCAGCTGACGCCGGAGAACCTGCCTCTCCTAGCGGCCGGCGTCCGGGCCGCGAGGGGCGTTCTCAGAAGGCGGAGGCAGGCCAGGCGCGCCGAGGTCATCGCTTGCGGGCGATGCCTCCGTACATGAGCCGCTGGCCCACGCTCAGTTGATCGGGCACCGGCCCGTCCGGCCGCCACAGCGGCAGCGGCACGACCCCCGGCTCCAGCAGCTCGAAGCCGTCGAAGAACCCGGTGATCTCCTCCGGGGTCCGGAATCGCCCGGTGCCGAGCAGTGCGAGGTACTTCTTCTCGGCGTCCCGCGCCTCCTGGCTGGAGTCGCAGAAATGCGTGACGAACAGGTGACTGCCCGGCGGCACCGCCTCCATGTACGCCTCGACGATTCCCTTGGGGTCCTCGTCGTCGTGCAGGTGGTGCAGGATGCCGACGAGCATCACGCCCACCGGGAGGTCCAAGTCGATGAGCGTGCGGACGGCCGGGTCGGCGAGGATGGACGCCGGGTCGCGCAGATCGGAGGTGACGACCGCGGTGTTCTCGTTCTCCGCCAGCAGCGCCCGCCCGTGCGCCAGCACCATCGGATCGTTGTCGACGTACACCACCCGCGCCCGCGGGTTCGCCCGCTGCGCGACGTGGTGAGTGTTCTCGACGGTCGGCAGGCCCGAGCCGAGGTCGAGGAACTGGGTGATGCCCTCGGCGCACATGAGCCGGACGCCTCGGCCGAGGATCTGCCGGTTGTAGGCCGCGACGTCGTAGATCTCGGGCACGACCTTCGCGATCTCGGCGACGAAGGCCCGGTCGACCTCGAAGTTGTCCTTGCCGTTCAGGACGACGTCATACGCCCTGGCGATGCTGGGCCTGGTGGTGTCGATGGCGGCCGGCCATGTCTCTGAGTTGTCCCCCACGGATGATTCCTCCTTGTGGTTCCGGCCTCAGGTACCGATGATCATAAGCCGCGCGCAAGCAGTCCATGGCATCCCTGACACCAATATGATCGCTGGCCTCTGCTTGAACCGACCCCCGACCACCTCACCACCCGAGGAGATCTCGAAGTGACCCGCACCCTTCCCCTTGGCCTGCTCGCCGTCGTGCTCCTCACGGGCTGTTCGGTCACGAACGTCGAGCCCGACGAGGCCGGCATCGTCTATGACGCGGGCATGTTCAGCTCGACCACGTTCCAGGAGTGCCTCAAGCCGTCGACCCGTGACGTCTCGGGGCCCGGCGACGAGGGCTACCGCTACCCCAACGGCCAGCGCACCTTCGACTTCACCGGCCGGGAGGCGTCCGAGGGCAAGCCCATCACGTCGGTCAGCAAGGACGGCCAGGTGATGACCATGGCCGGCGGGCTCACCTTCTACTTCTCGGCTTCCGACTGCAAGAAGCTGCAGGCATTCCACGAGAACATCGGCAAGAAGTACGCGGCGTACGAGTCCGACGGCTGGACCCGGATGCTCCAGTTCTACATCGGCAACAGCGTCGAGCGGGCCATGGACGAGGCGACGCTCAAGTACAGCTGGCGCGACCTGTACGCCAACCCCGCGCAGAAGGCGCTGTGGGAGCAGGACATGGCCAAGCTGACCAACCAGTACGTGGCCAGCCTGACGCAGGGGCAGTACTTCGAACGGCTGCAGTTCATCATCCGCCAGCCCGAGCCGCCCAAGTCGATCGTGGACGCCCAGACGGAGACGCAGGCCGCGCAGGAGCGCCAGAAGGCGCAGGAGGCGGAGAACACCCGCGCCCTGACCGAGCTGAAGTCGCTCGAAAAGCTGGCCAAGGTGCTCGGGCCGCAGGGCGCGATCCTCTACAAGGCCATCCAGGACGGCAAGGTCTCGATCATCCCGGTCCCGACCGGCAGCGCCGTCAACGTCACACCCAAGCAGTAGTGATGGCCGGAACCGCCTGCCGGGCCCCGGCCGGGGGCGCGGCCACCCCTCAGCCTGGGATGCGTTCGGCGTGCCGTACCTCCTGCAGGCCCGGCAGCGGGAAGGCGCCGAGCCCGGCCCCCGTGTCCGGGTCCAGCCTGATCACCTGATCGCCCGCCCCCACCAGCAACTCGCCGGCCGTCCAGGTCACGCCGCGGGCCGGGCCCGGCAGGGCCCAGGCGGCCAGCGGCGCGAGCGTCTCCCCGTCGGCCACCAGCACCCGCGAACCCACCGCCACGTAGACGCGCCGACCGCCCGCCGCGGCGTACGCCTCTCCCCCGGGCTGCTTGCCGAGCAGGCCGCTGCGGCGGATCACCTGGTCGTCGGTCGAGGCCACCACGATGGTGCCGGTGGAGGCGTCGAAGGAGTACAGCCGCCGGCGGGCCGCGTCCAGCGCGATCGTGTGCGCCTCGTGCGGGCCCAGCCCGAACGGCGCGGGCAGGTCCAGGCAGTAGGCCCACCTCTGGTCCAGGTTGAGCACGTGCACGAAAGCGTGCACGCCGGGGCTCTGGTCCCGCCCCGCCGCCAGGTCACGCGTGTGCAGGTGGTCGTCCTGGTGGGTGTAGAGGGTGTAGAGGACGCCTGCGGAGGGGTCGAGCACCGCCTGGCGCCCCCGCCCGCGCATCTCCTCCTCCGCGCCGGGCCGGACCTGTGTCTTGTCCCGTGTCTGCAGCGGCTGCAGCGTGCCGGCGTCCAGGTCGTACATCCGCACCCGGTAGCGGTCGGGCGCCTCGGGCGGCAGGTGGTCGAGCAGGTACATGATCCGGCCGTCGCCGGAGAACGCCTCGGGCTCGATGTTGCCGTCCAGCTCGACCGTACGCGTGCCGTTGTCGCCGACCAGCGTGATCCTGGTACGGCGACGCGGCCCGGGCGGCGGCCCCACGGCGATCATTCGGGCGGAGACGGCCTTGATCTGCCGGCCGTCGACCGTTTCGTCCGCCAGCAGGGCGCCGGTGCCGACCTCGTAACTGCGTAGGCGGCCGTCCTTGAGCTGGTGAATCCTGGTCCAGGCGCCGTCGGCCACGGCGGCGGGGTAGGCGGCCTTGACCGCGCCCTTGGCCAGGTCGACCACGACCAGCCCGGCGGCGGTGGTGGCGAACAGCCGGCCCGGCTTGGGAGCGGGGACCGCGGGCGCGGCCTTCGTGGCGGGCCGCTCGGCGGCGCAGGCCGACACGGCGGCCACCGCGCCGAGCGCGAATGCCTGACGTCTTGTGAGGGAGGACACGCTCTCCTTACACCGCCCATGCCCGCCAGGTTCCCGCCGGCACCCGGCCAGGGTTGTCATGGCGCGATAATGCGGTGGTCGCTGATCCGGAGGAGTCCGGACCCCCCGGATCAGCGCCGCTGCTTCGTCACCACCCAGCCAGCCCCAACTGCTTGGCCTGCTTCTCCACGTCCTTGTCGTACTGGGCGGCGCCCTCGGCGGGCGGCGTCAGCCCGGAGCCGACCGCGACGGTGATCTGCTCCAGCGAGGGGCCCTTGACGGGTGACAGGAACTCCAGAGCCGGCGACGTGGCGCTGTCGTCGATGTAGGCCTGCAGGTCCTTGGCCACCTGGATCGCGTCTTCGGGCAGCTTGGATCCCTTGACGCGGTACGGCCCCGACGGCCGCACGGCGGCGCTGACGGCCTCGGTGCCCGCCGGGGAGGCGACGAAGGCAAGGAACTTCTTCGCCGCGTCCAGGTGCTCGGTGGTCTTGGCGACGTAGATGGCGGGAGGCTCCCAGACCGTGGCGCCGTGCTTGGCCGGGTCGGTGCCCGGTACACCGAAGAAGCCGACGTCGGTCGCCGTCTGCGGATAGGTCGCCAGCAGGGGCGGCAGCAGCCCGCTGAGCATCGCGTAGTGCGCGCCCTTGCCCTCCACCAGCATCTTCAGGCCCTGGTCGAGGGTGGCCGAGCCGAAGCCCTTGCTGAGGTAACCCTTGGCGTGCACGTCGGCGAGGTGCTGGAACCCGCCCAGCGCGGCCGGTGTGGTGGCGTATTTCACCTTGCCGGCGGTGTAGTCCTGCGCGAAGGTCGGCACCGCGGCCTGGACGTTGTAGAAGTCGGCGAGCACGAACAGCTGGGACGTCCAGGAGTCCTTGAACGTCGAGATCACCGGTGTGATCCCTGCCGCCTTGATCTTCTCGTTGTTGGCCATGAACTCGTCCCAGGTCTTCGGGACCTCCAGGCCGAGCTCGTCGTAGACCTTGCGGTTGTAGAGGATGCCGCCGCCGGTGAGCGTGGTGGCCGGGACGCCGTACACCTTGCCGCCCTGCGTCACCACGGGCAGGTAGTCCTGCTGGACGTTGGCCAGGACGGGGTCGCCGGTGAGGTCGACCAGGGTCTGGGCGGGATTGAGCGCCTGCAGCAGCGAGCCGGAGTTGTACCAGAACACGTCCGTCATCTCGCCGGTGGACAGGCGGGTCTTGACGATGTTGTCGCCTTCGCTTCCGCCCGGCTGGTGCTCCATTTCGATCGTGATGGTGGGGTTGGCCTTCATGAAGGCGTTCGCCAGCGCCTTGGACGTGTCCACGGTCGACTGGTCGCTGCCCGTCATGAAGGAGAGGGTGATGGTGTCGTCGGCGGCGGGCTCCGAGGTGGAGCCGCAGGAGGTCAGGGCCGCCATCGCGACGACGGCCACAGCCGTCGCGAGCGTGCGGTGGGAGGTCTTCACACACCCCTCCAGGGACGTTGAAACGTTTTAAGCGACTCCCCGATGGGGTTAACGTAGGCGTTACACGGAGGGGTGTCAAGACATATTTTGGGTAACGGTATCCGTCATTTTCCCAGCTCATCTCATTGGTTTCAAGATCTTTTAGGTAACGTTTCTCCAGCGTGGCAGTGCTTGCGGAAGACGGCGACCAGTGCGGGATGTGAGGGGTGGGGCAGTGTCAATCGGTCGATGCCGCACGCAGGGAGGTGTCCGTCTCCTGCGCGGCCGCCCAGGAGGCGAGCAGGCGCAGCGCCTCCTCGGAGGGCGAGCCGGGCTCGGCGACGTAGATGGTGAGGGTCAGACCGGGTTCGGCGGCCATCTCGAGCCCCTCGTAGGCGAGAGTGAGGTCTCCGACGACGCGGTGGTGGAAGGTCTTCGTGCCGGTGCCGTGGTGGCGGACGTTGTGGGCGCCCCACCGCCGGCGGAACTCGTCGCTGCGTGTGCACAGCTCCCCGACCAGGTCGTGGAGTTCCTTGTCGTGCGGGTCGCGGCCGGCTTCGGTGCGCAGGATGGCGACGCAGGTGTCGGCGAATAGGTCCCAGTCCGGGAAGAACCGATGGGCGTTGGGGTCGAGGAAGGTGAAGCGGGCGAGGTTCGGGGGCCGTTGCGGATCGGCGTAGACGTCGGCGTAGAAGGCTCGCGCGAGCCGGTTGGCGGCCAGCAGATCCATCCGGCCGTTGCGGACGAAGGCAGGCCCTTCGGTGACCGCGTCAAGGGTCCACTGCAGGCTGCGGCGCGGGGTCCACTGCTTGACCGCACGCCGCCGGGGCCGCACGGTCGCGCTGGTGCCCTCCGCGGCTCGGGCCAGGTTGAACAGGTGTACCCGCTCGGCCTCATCGAGCTGGAGCGCGCGGGCGATGGCTTCGAGCACGCCGGCGGACACTCCGGCGAGGGCGCCTCGTTCGAGTTTCGAGTAGTACTCGATGCTCACACCGGCCAGTGCGGCGACCTCGCCGCGGCGTAGTCCCGGGACGCGGCGATTGGTCCCGGAGGGCAGCCCGGCCCGCTCCGGTGTGATCTTGGCTCGCCGCGAGACGAGGAACTCACGGATTTCCTGGCGATTGTCCACATTTCGACCGTACGCTCGGCAGCCTCTGGTGTGGGATGCCCTGCCAGTACACCTTTTGCCAAGAACTCCCTGGTCAGGGGCAGTTGAGGTTTCATGGACCGCTGTGTGCGAGACCAGACCCGTTCCAGGCGTCCCGGGGCGGACCTGCGGCTGCGCCCACGGCCAGACCTGATCCGTGAACCAGATCTCAATCCAGTAAGGAGCACCATCATGCGTGGTGCCGTGATGCACCCCCCGGCGACGTCCGAGTGGAAGAGCGCCAAGACCCGAAGATCATCGCCCCGACCGATGCCGTCCTCCGCCTGCCCGCGACCTGCATCTGCGGGCCGGACATGCGAGATCTGCCGGGCCGGTTAGACCTTCCCTCCGATGACCTCATCCCGAGCTTCCTGGCCGCGTCGGACGTGCTGGGCACCGGCTGGTTCGGCGCCGTCGCCGCGCAGGCCGGTCCCGGCAAGCCGGTCGCGGTCGTCGGCGACGGCGCGGTCGGCCTGCTCGCGATGCTGGCCGCCGAGCAGCTCGGCGCGGAAAGGAACTCACCGGCGGCCTCGAGGAGCTGTTCTTCTCCCACGTGCACCTGCACGGCGGCCCGGCCCCGGTCCGTCGGTACCTACCGCGGCTCATCGACCTGATCTGGAACCGTCAGATCGACCCCGGCAAGGTCTTCGCCCTCGAGCTGCCGCTCGAGCGGGCCGCCGAAGGCTACAAAGGCCATGGACGAACGCCGCGCCATCAAGGTGCTCCTGCGCCCGTGAGCCGACCGCGCAGTCGTCACCTCGCTTTCTAGGCCGGCCGTCGCCGCACATGCGGCGGCGGCCCCGATCGCCCCCGGGCAGGAGGCCGTGTGAACGCCGCCCCAACCCCTATGCCCACCCGTGACCAGGCCATCGGCCGCCCCTTGGCGGTCGTCCTCAGCCTGCTGACTGTCTTCGGTCCGATCTCCATGGACGTCTACCTGCCCGTGCTCCCCGCGCTCACCGGCGAGCTGCGGGCGGCGACCTCGGCCGCGCAGCTGACCGTCACCGCGTGCCTGCTCGGCCTGGGCATCGGCCAGGCCATCGCCGGACCGGTGTCCGACCGGTTCGGCCGCCGCCGTCCCCTCCTGGCCGGTGTCCTCGCCTACGTCCTCACCTCGACGCTGTGCGCCCTCAGCCCGGCCATCGAGCCCCTCATCGCCGCGCGCTTCGTCCAGGGTCTGGCCGGCGGGGTGGGCATCGTGATCGCACAGGCCACAGGCCGCGACCTCTACTCCGGCGGCAAACTCGTCCGCTACTACGGCCACCTGATCGTGATCAGCGGACTCGCCGCCGTCATCGGCCCGGTGATCGGCGGACAGCTCGCCGCCGTCACCGACTGGCGAGGCATCTTCCTGCTCCTGTCCGCGATCGGCGTGGCCATCCTCCTCGCCTGTCTCGTCGTCTTCCGCGAGACGCTGCCGGAGCAGCATCGCGTCGCCGGCGGGCTCACGCGGACCGGGCGCGACTTCCGCCGGCTGATCTCCGACCGCATGTTTCTCGGCACCGTGCTCATCGCCGGCTTCGTGAGCGCCGCACTGTTCGCCTACCTCGGCGGCGCCACGTACGTCCTGCAGGGAATCTACGGGCTCTCCCCACAGGGCTACTCGTTCGCGTTCGATCTGAACTCCCTCGGGTTCATGGCGTTCGGCTTCGCCGCCGGCCGCCTCTCCGAGCGGTGGTCGGAGAAGGGCACCCTGGCGATCGGGCTCGTGATGTGCCTCGTCGGCGCCGGCGGACTGCTCGTCACCTCGGCCCTCCGCCTGCCCCTGATCGCCGTGATCCTCTCGCTGGTCACGATGGTCAGCGGCGTGGCCGTCACGTCCCCGCCGACCACCTCCCTCGCCCTGGCGAACTACCCCGACATCGCCGGCACGGCGTCGTCGCTGCTCGGGCTGGCCCGCTTCGCCTTCGGCGGCCTCGCCGCGCCTCTCGTCGGCCTCGGCGGTGCGGGCACCGCCATCCCGCTCGGACTCGTCACCCTCGCCTCCGCCGCGCTCGCCGCGCTCGTCTACCTCCTGTCCGTCCGAGGCCGTTCCGGCACTCCAACGCAACCTGTCACGGAGAGCTCGGCCCTCCTCAACCTCTGACCAACCCCCGCGCTGGAGCAGGACGACTGACGCTCGCGAATCGGGCGGGGGCCGGTGGGACGCTCGCCCAGGGGTGCCCTGTCAGTACGTGTCACAGCAGGCTCTCCCACAGGCCGTTGAGCAGCGGTTTCATGGGTGGTGGCCGAGGGACGCGGTCAGCGGCGCCCGTCCCGCCGACTGCTTGGCGCGGACATGCCTCCGCAGGCACGCCGACGAGTGAGAGCAACAATCCTTCGCGCCGAATCGAGAGGATACAGATGTCTTCCGAACGTCCCGACTCACATGCTCCTGCCGCCGCGGAGTCCGCATCGACGCTGTCCCGGCGCACGTTCATCACGACGGCCACCGCTGCCGGAGGCGCGGCCGTGTCGGGCGGTGTGCTCCCCGGGCCGTCTCCACTGGGCACCGAGCCGGCGGAGGCGGCGGTCGCGGCGCCGGTCAGCGGCCGCGTCTCGCTGACGGTCAACGGCAAGCGGCACACCGCGGAGATCGACAACCGGACCTCGCTGCTGGACCTGCTGCGCGAGCAGCTCGGGCTGACGGGCACCAAGAAGGGCTGCGACGCCGGCGCCTGCGGAGCCTGCACCGTCCTGGTCGACGGCCGCCGGGTCAACGCCTGCCTGGCGCTGGCGGTGCGGTTGGAGGGCGCGGAGGTCACCACCATCGAGGGGCTCGCCCCCGGCGAGGACGACGACCTGCACCCGTTGCAGCAGGCCTTCATCGAGCAGGACGCCTTCCAGTGCGGCTACTGCACCCCCGGCCAGATCATGTCCGGCGTCGGCTGCATCCGAGAGGGCCACACCGGCTCCCGGGAGGAGATCCGGGAGTGGATGAGCGGCAACATCTGCCGCTGCGGCTGCTACGTCAAGATCGTCAACGCGGTCGACAAGGCCGCACGCGCGGGGAAGGCCTGAACATGTACCCCTTCGCCTACACCAAGCCCGCCGACACCCGCGCCGCGCTCACCGCCGGGGCGCGCGGCGGCCGCTACATCGCCGGCGGCACGACGCTGGTCGACCTGATGCGCGAGACCGTGGAGCGTCCCGGCACGCTGGTCGACATCAGCGATCTGCCGCTGCGGGACGTGCGGGCCACGGCGCGCGGCGGGCTGCGGATCGGCGCGCTGGCGCGCATGTCCGACGTCGCGGCGCACCCGCGCGTGCGCAGGGCCTACCCGGTCGTCTCGCAGGCGCTGGAGCTGAGCGCGTCAGCCCAGTTGCGCAACATGGCCAGCATCGGCGGCAACATCATGCAGCGCACCCGGTGCACGTACTTCCGCGACGTCACCGCCGCCTGCAACAAGCGGCAACGCGGTTCGGGGTGCGCCGCCCTGGAGGGCTACAACCGCGCGCACGCGATCTTGGGCACGTCCGACGCGTGCGTGGCGACCCATCCGTCCGACCTGGCCGTGGCGCTGGTGGCGCTGGACGCGACCGTGCACCTGCTGAGCGCGGACGGGGAGCGCAGCCTGCCCTTGACGGAGTTCCTGCTGCGGCCGGGCGACACACCCGACCGTGAGCACGACCTGCGGCCGGGCGAGCTGATCACCGCGGTGGAGATCCCGCCGCATCCGCAGCCCGTGCGATCGGGCTACCTGAAGGTCCGCGACCGGCAGTCTTACGAGTTCGCGCTCACCTCGGCGGCGGTCGTCCTGAACATCGCCGGCGGCGTCATCCGCGACGCCCGGGTCGCCGCCGGAGGGGTGGGCACGGTGCCGTGGCGGCTGACGGCGGTGGAGCGGCGGCTGACCGGCGCCCGTCCTTCGGACCGGCTGTGGACTGAGGCCGCGGCGGTCGCGGCGGACGGCGCCCGCCCGCTCCGCCACAACGGATTCAAGGCGGAGCTGCTCAAACGCACCGTCGAACGTCAACTGCGCACTGTGGGAGGCACGCGATGACCCAGCAGGCACGGCCCGCGGCGGGCACGCCGCTGTCCCGGGTGGACGGACGGCTGAAGGTGACCGGCCGGGCCGCCTACGCGGCCGAGCACGACGTACGAGGCGTGGTCCACGGCGTGATCGTCACCAGCACCGTCGGCCGGGGACGGATCACCGGCGTCGACACCCGGGACGCCGTCGCCCAGCGCGGTGTGCTCAAGGTGATCAGCCACCTGAACGCACCGAAACTGCCCTACCGGCCCTTCCGCGGCGTGCCCGACCCCGCCCGAGGAGAGCGCCTGCGCATCTTCCAGGACGACCGGGTCCGCTTCTTCGGCCAGCCGGTCGCGGTCGTGGTGGCCGAGACCTTGGAGATCGCCCAGCACGCGGCGAGCCTGGTGAAGGTCGCCTACGACGGCGAGCGGCCCGCGATCGACATGTCCTCCCCGGCCGGCAACCCCAACCAGCCGGAGAACTACCAGCGGGGCAACGTCGACCAGGCGCTGGAGCGGGCGCACACCCGTCTGGCGCAGACGTACCGGCTCCAGCGTGAGCACCACAACCCGATGGAGCCGCACGCCACCATCGCCCGCTGGGACGGCGACCGGCTCACCGTGTGGGACAAGACCCAGATCGTCCTCAACACCCGGGGCGACCTCGCCACCGTGTTCGGCATCCCGGAGGAGTCGGTGCGGGTCATCTCGCCGTTCGTCGGCGGCGCCTTCGGCAGCGCCCTGCGGGCCTGGCCGCACGTCGCCATCGCCGCGCTGGCCGCCCGCGAGGTGCGCCGCCCGGTGAAGGTGGTGCTGACCCGCAAGCAGATGTACACCGGCACGGGCTTTCGCCCCGTCACCGAGTACAAGCTCACCCTCGGCGCCGACCAGCGGGGCAGGCTCACCACGGCCGTGCACGACATACGCGCCGAGACCTCCGCCTACGAGGACTACCGGGAGGCGCTGATGGTCCAAGGGCAGATGGTGTACGCCACGCCCAACGTCCGCCAGACCTACCGGTCCATCCCCCTGGACATCAACACACCCACCTACATGCGCGGCCCCGGGGCGGCCACCGCCGCGTACGCCATCGAATGCGCCATGGACGAGCTCGCCTACGAGCTGGGCATGGACCCGATCGAGCTGCGCCTGCGCAACGAACCGGATCGGGATCCGGGCACCGGGGTACCGTTCTCGACCCGGCGGCTGCGCGAGTGCTTCCGCGTCGGCTCCCGCACCGTCGGCTGGGACGAACGCGATCCCAAGCCGCGCTCGGCCCGCGACGGCAACTGGCTGATCGGCACCGGCGTCGCCGTGGCCACCTACCACACGCAACGCGCCCCGGCCCAGGCCCTGGCCAGGCTCGACGCCGACGGCACCGCGATCGTCCAGTGCGGGACCTCCGACATGGGCCCGGGCACCTACACCTCCATGACGCAGGTGGCCGCCGACGCCCTCGGCCTCCCGGTGCCCCGGGTGCGGTTCCAGCTCGGCGACTCGGCCATGCCGCCGTCCCCGCCCCACGGCGGTTCCATGACCATGGCCAGCGTCGGCTCAGCCGTCCAGGACACCTGCGACAAGCTCCGCCGGGAGGCCATCCGGCTCGCCGTCCAGGACTCCGGTTCGCCTCTGCACGGCGCCTCCGCCGACGACGTCGTCGTCCAGAACGGCCGCCTGCAGCTGCGCGACGACCCCGAACGCGGCGAGACCTACCGTCAGCTGCTGGCCCGCACCAACCGCCCCCACCTGGAGGCACGCGGCGGCTACACCCCCGGCGACGAGGTGGAACGCTTCTCCACGCACGCCTACGGCGCGGTGTTCGCCCAGGTCGCCGTCGACGAACGCCTCGGCCTGGTGCGGATCCGGCGGGTGTTCGGCGTGTACGACGCCGGCCGCATCATCAACCCCAAGCTCGCCGAAAGCCAGGCGATCGGCGGCATCGTCGGCGGCATCGGCATGGCCCTGCTGGAACACACCGTCACCGACCCGCGCGACGGCCGCATCGTCAACGCGAACATGGCCGACTACCTCGTCCCCGTCAACGCCGACGTCCCCGACGTCAACGCCGTCTACCTCAACGGGGACGACCGCACCGCCGACCCCATCGGCGTCAAGGGGCTGGGCGAGGTGGTGATCGTCGGTGTGGCGCCCGCCATCGCCAACGCCGTCTTCCACGCCACCGGACGCCGCGTCCGCGAACTCCCCATCACCGCCGAAGCCCTGCTCTGACCGGCCAGCGGCGGCCGACACACCTTCCTCGCTCCGCGGGCGGCCCTCCAGCCGCGCCCGGTCGCGAATGGCCGTCGCGGCGGCATCGAACTCCGCCTGGACACCGCCGCCTCGCCCGCCCGGGTGGCCGATGGATCGAGGTCGTGCTCGCGCTGGGCCCGGCGTGAGGCGGAGCACGCGCGGCCCTGACCGGGCTACCGCTTCACCGTTGGGCCCGGCGTGGAGCATGCGCGGCCCCGACCGGGCTACCGCGTCACCGCCGTGGACGGAGCACCCGCCGAACCCCCCGGCGGGGCCGTGGAGCCGCGGACGACCAGACTCGGGGTCACGGAGAAGCGCACCGCGGTCATCCGGCCTTCGATGCGTTCCAGCAGAAGCTTGCCCGCGGCGCGGCCCATCACGGCGCCGTCCTGGTCGACGCTCGTCAGCGTGATGTTGGAAAGGGCGGCCAGGTGGATGTTGTCGTAGCCGGCGACCGAGACGTCTTGCGGGACCGAGAGGCCCATGTCGTGGACCGCGGCGAGGGTGCCGAGCGCCGCCTGGTCGGCTCCCGCGAAGATGGCCGTGGGGCGTGGAGAGCGGCCCAGCAGCTCACGAGCCCCGTCGTAGCCGCCTTGCTCGTTGTAGAAGCTGGTCGCGATGGCGATCTCGTCGGCGAGTCCGTGCTCGCGCATGACCCGTTCATAGGTCGCGGCCCGGATGTTGTGCAGCAGGTCGGCAGGGGGCGCCTGGCTGTCGTCCTGGTGCGTGATGTGGGCGATCCGGCGGTGGCCCAGCTCGATGAGGTGTTTCACGACGAGCTCCGCGCCTGCCTCGTCATCGTCGTACACCGAGTCGTAGAACGCCGACCCCTCGTGCCGGGCGAGCACCACGGTCGGCTTCTCCTTCGCCACCTCCTCCAGCCGCGCCTTCGAGGCGAGCGGGGCGACCATGATGATGCCGTCCACCTGCCGGTCCACGAGGGCGTCCACCGCCCGCCTCTCGACCTTGCGGGTGGCGCCGCCTTGGATCATGAACGCCTGGTAGTCGGTGTTCTCAAGGTATGCGGTGAGACCGTCGAGGATGTCGGCGAAGAAGGGATTTCTGATGTGGGGCAGCATCAGGCCGATCGTGAAGGTGCGACCGCGCATCCCGCGCGCAACGGCCTGCGGTCGGTAGCCCAGCTCTTCGATGGCCGTCTTGACCCGGTCTCGCATGGCCGGGCTGACGCCGGTGGCGTTGCGGATCACCTTCGACACCGCTGTGACGGAGACCTGGGCGTGGCTCGCCACGTCGGAGATCGTCACTCGTCGTCGTCGACCGGACGTGACCATGAAACTCCATCTCCCGAGGTGTGATCCGATTGTACGAGCTCAAGGCCCGGGCAAGCTCATCAGCGGTGCGAGACGGTCACGCCCGACCAAAGCCACATCTGGATGGGTAACGTTATTTAAGTTTCCTGCCTCTACACCCGATAGACATGCATGGATACCGAGCACCGTTACCCGTATCGCCTCTTGACGGCAGACCTCGCAGCGCTTACGTTGACGACAACGCCGCCTCGCTTAAATCGATTTAGACAAGCTCCTCCCGCCGCCGGGAAGGGAGTGACCTGTGTCCGAATTACGTCGCCGGATCCGCCTGCTCGCAGGACTGGGGGTGTCCTTCACCTTCGTGCTCTCGCAGCCCTTCAGCGTTCCACCGGCCGTGGCCGCCGGCGGCGCACCGTCGTACGTCCAGGTGGTCGACCTGCAGGTGGACGGCAGGTACGACGAACCGCTCGGCCTCGACAACCCCACCCCCTCCCTGGGGTGGCGCATGAAGGAGACCCGGCAGGCCGCCGCTCACCCGTGTCATCGGCCGCTGTCGCGGGCCGCCTGTCCGGGCGACGTGCAGACCGCCTACCAAGTTCAGGCCGCGACCAGCGAGGAGAACCTCAAACGTGGCCGGCTGATCTGGGACTCCGGCAAGGTCAACTCGGCTGTCCAGTCCGGCGTCCGCTACGCCGGTCGGCCCCTCACCTCTCGTCAGAAGGTCGTCTGGCAGGTCCGCGTCTGGGACGCCGGCAAAAAACCGTCGGACTGGAGCAAGCCCACCTCTTGGGAGATGGGCCTGCTGCAGCAGAGCGATTGGGGCACGGCGCGCTGGATCGAGTATCCGGGCCGCACCGAGACACAGCCCATGCCGATCTTCGCCCGGCAGTTCGACGTCGACCGCAGGAAGCGTGTGGCCGGCGCTCGTCTCTACCTGTCCGGCGTGGGCCTGCACCTGCCGACCTTGAACGGCCGCAAGCTCAGCGACGAGGTGCTGGCACCCGGCTACTCCAACTATCAGCTCTCCAGCGAGTACCGCGCCTACGACGTCACCGACGACCTGCGCGCCGGAGCCAACACCCTCGGTGTCCGGCTCGGCAACGGCCCTGCCTACGTGCGGCGCAGCGTCACCAACCCGGCCGTGGGACGCACCGCACCGTACTCGTGGTGGCAGAGCCAGTTGAAGGGCAGCGGCACCCTGGCCGCCGACGCCGCGGCCGGCGCGACCACCGTGAAGCTGGACGATGTCACCGGCTACCACATCGGCGGCACGATCAACATCGATACCGGCGACGGCGGCGACAACCTCGAATCCCGCACGATCACCGCGATCGGCACGGCGGGAGCCGACGGAACGGGGATCACCTTCACACCGGGGCTGTCCAAGGCGCACTCCTCCGGTGCGACGGTGACCGGTTCGGGCAACAACATCGCCGCGAGCGACCCGAGCGCCGGCGCCGCGGTCACGCCACGCCTGATCGCGCGCCTGGAAATCGCCTACGGCGACGGCTCGGCGGAGGTCGTCGTCTCCGACCGCGGCTGGCGCAGCGCACTCGGCGCCCTCGTCACCGACGCCTGGTACTCCGGCTCGGACTATGACGCGCGGCGCGAGCAGGCCGGCTGGGACCTGCCGGGCTCCGATCTGTCGGCCACCGCCAAGCGGCGCGACGGCTCGGACATGTCCTGGGTGGACGCCGGGATCGCGCCGCCCCCGAACCTCGCCACCAAGCTCGTCGCCCGCACAGCCGAACCGGTGAAGGCCGTGGAGACATTCACGCCCGTCTCGATGACGAACCCGGCCCCGGGCACCTGGGTGTTCGACCTCGGCCAGAACATCAGCGGGTGGCCGCAGCTGAACCTCAAGGGCACCGTGCCCAGCGGGGTCACCATCCGGATGGCGCCCGCCGAGTCACTCGCCCCCGACGGAACCGTCGATCAGGCCTCCCTCATGGGAGGAGGCGGCAACCGTGGACGTGACCTGTTCAACACCTACACCACGGCCGGACTACACGGCGGAGAGACCTGGCATCCCGACTTCAACTACTTCGGCATGCAATGGATCCAGGTCACCGGCCTACCGGAGGGGTACACCCCGGCCAAGGACCTGATCAAGGGCATCCGGCTGCAGGCCGCCACACCCGTGGCGGGTGAGGTCACCACCTCCAACGCGCGCATCAACCGCATCCACACGATGGCCCGATACTCCTTCGCCTCCAACATGATGTCGGTGTTCACCGACTGCCCCGGCCGCGAGAAGCTGTCGTACCCGGCCGACTACACGATGCCGATGGGCGCCATTCACCGCAATTACGAGCTCGCCGCCTACCTGCGCACCCACATGCGGCACCTCGTGGAGGGACAGTCGATCGCCGACACCCCGATGCGCGGCAACGTGGCCCTGAAGACCCCGGTCTACGACTGGGGCTACAGCGGACGCTTCGGCGACGAGATCAACTGGGGCAACGCCATCATCCTGGTCCCCGCCCTGCTTTATGAGCTCTACGGCGACACCGACACGATGACGCGCCACTACGACCAGATGGTCGACTTCGCCGACTACATCCAGCGCCAGAAGGCAGGGACGGGCGAGGACGCGCACATCGTCGACGCGGCACTCGCGGACTGGGTCGCGGCCGACCAGACCTCGGGCCGGATCACCGGCACCTGGGGTTACTACATCATGATCACCAAACTGGCCGAGATGGCGGAGCTGACGGGCCACGCCGACGACGCCGCGCGTTACAAGGCGCTCGCCGGCGACATCAAGGACGCCTTCAACGCCCACTTCTACAACCGGGAGCTACGCCGCTACACCAGCACGGGCAACGCCGGAACCGCCGGCGCCACCCAGACGGCACAGGCACTCGCGCTCGACGCCGGGCTCGTCCCCGACACCGAACGCCAAGCCGTCCTCGACGCGCTCGTCGAACTCGTGTACGCCCACCATCCGGGCGGCGACGGCCCGCACTTCAGCGGCGGCACCATCGGCATGGCCCCGACGGTCTGGGCGCTGGCCGACGGCGGCAGAGACGACGTGCTGTGGGAGCTGCTGCAGGCCGACGATCAGCCGAGCTACGGGTTCTTCATGCAGCCCTCCAGCGCCAACCCGGGCGGCATGACCACCATCGGCGAGCGCTGGGACCGAGGTGCCTCCAAGAACCACATGATCCTCGCCCAGATCGAGGAGTGGTTCCACACCGGCCTGGCCGGCATCCGCGAGGCCGGCCACTCCACCGCCTACCGCCACCTCGTCATCCAGCCCAAGCCGGTCGGCGACCTCACCTCCGTGAAAGGCAGCTACACCACGCCGCAGGGCGTCGTGCGCTCCGCATGGAGCAAAGGCGAGCGATGGTTCAGGCTGACCGTCGAGATCCCCGCGAACACCACTGCCGAAGTCTGGGTACCGGCGAAGGAGCGGCGTCCCACCGCAAGCTCGCATCGTGCCGCGTTCCTCCGGATGGAGGGGAACTATGCGGTCTACCGCGTTCCGTCCGGGTCATTCACCTTCGTGACGGCAGCAGCCGGCTGATCCACCGAGCCCGCGGTCTCCGTTCGGCGGACCGAACGGAGACCGTCCCCCCGGTCCAGGTCCACCCTGGGCGCTGACCGACGCCGACGTGCTCCTTGTCGACTACACCCGGACATCACCACGCAGGTGCGGGAGCTCGCCCCGGACGACGAGTCCCGGACCACCCCGTCCGATGTGCAGCAGCAGCTGGACTTCCAGCCGTACGGAGCCATCGCCGCCACCCAGGCGCCGACGGCCACCGCCGAGCAGATCGCTCCCGTCTACTGGGACCTGCACACCCATCGCGACGAGGCCGAGCGCGTTTTCACCGGCTGACGTCGAGGGCGGGTCCAGTCATGCGACGGATGCGGGCCCGAGGGTCACGTGCGACCCTGACGTGGTGGGAGCCGCTGACCGCAGCTCCCAGTCCTGCCCAGTCCTGATGGAAGGCCGTCATGCGGGCGATCAACGATCGGAGCGAGACGCGGATCGCCGCGTGCAATCTCTGCGAGGCCATGTGCGGCCTGCGTATCACCCTGGCCGGCGACCGGATCACCGATATCCGCGGCGATGAGGAGGATCCCTTCGCCCGCGGGCACATCTGCCCCAAGGCGATCGCCCTGCGTGACGTTCACGACGACCCGGACCGGCTGCGCCGCCCGGTCAGGCGAACCGGGTCCGGCTGGCAGGAGACTTCCTGGGATGAGGCGCTCCACCTGGTCGCCACCGGGCTCGCCCAGACGCGGGCCCGGCACGGGGCGGACGCGGTGGCGGTGTATCTGGGCAACCCGGTCGTGCACAGCCTCGGCGCGCTGACCCACGTCACCCCGCTGATGCGCATGCTCGGCACCCGCAACAGGTTCTCCGCGGGGTCGGTGGACCAGTTGCCGAGCCAGTTCGTCTCTTATCTGCTGTACGGCGACCAGTGGCTGATCCCGGTCCCCGACATCGACCGCACCAGCTACTTCCTGGTCTTCGGCGCCAATCCCGTGGTGTCCAACGGCAGCTTGATGAGCGCTCCCGGGATCGCCGGACGCATCCGGCGGCTGCGTGAGCGGGGCGGACGCATGGTGCTCTTCGATCCGCGCCGTACCGAGTCCGCGGGCCTCGCCGACGAGCACCACTTCATCCGGCCGGGCACCGACGTTGTGCTGATCATGGCTATGGTACGGCTCATTCTGGACGAAGGGCCGGCCCGCCCCGCCGGCTACGTCGACGGCCTGCGGGAGGTGCGTGACCATTTGGAGGAGTACACACCGGAACGGGCGGCCTCGATCACCGGTGTGCCCGCGAACACGATCAAACGGATCTCACACGACTTCGCCGCCGCCCCTGCGGCGGCCTGTTACGGCCGTACGGGAGTGTCGACTCAGCGGTTCGGCGCGCTGTGCCAGTGGGGCATCCAGCTCCTCAATCTGATCACCGGAAACTTCGACCGGCCCGGCGGGACCCTGGTGCCCAGCCCGGCGGTCGACCTCATCGGCAGCGGCCGCCTCGACCCCGGCCACTACGCCCGCTGGCGCAGCCGGGTGCGCGGCCTGCCGGAGTTCGCCGGCGAACTGCCCGTGGCGGTCCTCGCAGAGGAAATACGCACACCAGGCGAGGGCCAGGTGCACGCCCTGCTCACGGTGGCCGGAAACCCGGTGCTGTCCTCACCCGGCGGCAACGCCCTCGACCAGGCGCTGCCCGAGCTGGACTTCATGGCCTGCGTCGACTTCTACATCAACGAGACGACCCGCCACGCGGACGTGATCCTGCCACCGACCCACCTGCTGCAGCGCGACCACTACGATCTCGTCTTCACCATGCTGGCCGTACGCAACATCGCCCGATACGTCCCCGCACCGCTGCCCAGGCCGGACGACGCACGCCATGACTGGGAGATCTTCCGCGACCTGGCCCGCCACTACCGGCGCAAGGTCCGCTCCGGCTCGCTGCAGGACCGGTCGCTGATGCGCCTGTCACCGGCCCGGATCGTGGACCTGGCCCTGCGCACCGGCCCCTACCGACTGTCCCTGGCCAAGCTGCGCCGCCACCCTCATGGCCTCGACTTGGGACCCTTGCGCTCGACCATGCCGGCCCGGCTGCAGACCCCAGGCAAACGTGTCGACGCCGCCTCCCCGCTGCTGATCGCCGACCTGGCACGCGCCCGCGCCGATCTCCTGACCGCCGTCCCCGAGGACGGCCTGTTGCTGATCGGGCGGCGTCACCTGCGTGACAACAACTCCTGGATGCACAACTCCGCCCGGCTCACCAAGGGCCGGCCCAGGCACGAGCTTCTCATGCACCCGTCCGACATGGCCGCCCGTGGTCTGACCGACGGCGAACGCGTACGCGTGGAGTCGCGGACCGGAGAGGTGACCGTCGAGGTCAGGGGCACCGACGACATCATGCCGGGAGTGGTCAGCCTCCCCCACGGCTACGGCCACGCCCGCGACCGCGTGGCCCTCAGCCTGGCGGCGACAGTGCCCGGCGTCAGCGCCAACGACCTCACCGACCCCGAGTATCTCGACGACCTTACGGGCACCGCCGCCCTCAACGGCGTCGTCGTCACCGTGCGGCGCCCATCCGCCGAGCCTCCGCGCGGCCCTCGACGTCCCCATGCAAGGGCTGCGGTCGCCCCGCCAGTCATGTGACAGATTCGCCATACATCGCCATTCGCCTAACCTGCCGACCGTCCATCGACGCCGCTGTCGCGCATGGAGTCCGATGAGTGACGAATCTCGTTCGAAGGCTGTCGGCGAATGCCAGGAAACGGCCCGCACCCTTTCAGACCTGACGGCGCGATCACTCCCGCCCTTCACCCCGTCCATCTTCGGCGAGTTACCGGAGTCGATGGCGCTGGCCGGGATCGTGGCGGAATTGTACGAGGCCATTGCGCAGGACGTCGGCGAGGCGGCGAGCAGGCTTGACGAAATCGGACATGCCCTGGGAAGCGGCCACGAGGAGGGCGACCAGCCGAACGACGCCCGCCCACAGCCCGAATGAACCCGGCGCAGAGCCGTCAGGCCGATTCCCGCACGTGAACCCGTAGCGGATCCTGGATGGGATCCGGAGGGTCCTGTTTCCCGTCGAGGGCGTCGACGACGCGGCGGGCCAGGCCCCGCGCGAGGGTGGCGGTGTCGCGGACGATCGTGGTGAGCGGTGGCTGTGCCAGCGCCGCGCCGGGGATGTCGTCGACGCCGATCACAGCGAGATCCTGCGGGGCCCGCAGCCCCAGGGACTGCAGGGCGGCGAGCACGGCCAGGGCGACGTCGTCGTTGAACGCGCAGATGCCCGTCACCGCCGGGTCGGCGGCGAGCCACGCCTTCACCGCCTCGGCGGCATCGTCCGGGTCGAGGGGGACGGTTCGGACATCCGGCTGCGGGAGACCGAGCTCGGCGCAGACCTTGCGGACGCCGTCCAGGCGCGGCTGGGCCAGGACGTCGAGTGTCGGCAGGTCCGGGTAGGCGTAGCCGAGCCGGCGGTGGGAGCCGACGAGGTGGCGGGCCTGGGCCGCGCCGATCGGCTCCTCGAACACCAGAGGAGGCCGCGGCTCCCCGCGTACCGAACCGTGCGCCGCCATGACGACCTCGATGCCTGCCGCCCGCATGGCCTCGGCCTCGGCCTCGGGGAACTCGGCCAGCGCCAGCACCGCCGCAGGCGTCATGGCCTTCCAGATCTCCCGCAGGGGCCGAGCGGGGGGAGCCGACGAGTGCACGAGGAAGGTGAGCTCGTGTTCGGCGAAGGCCTTGGTCAGCTGCTGGATCAGCCGTCCCAGGACATGCTGGATCGGCCAGTCCGGCAGCAGGCCGAGCACGATGTCCGAGCGCCCCCTCCGCAGTGCGCGCGCCGATGCCGACGGCGCGTAGCCGAGCCGGGCGGCCGCATCCAGCACCCGGCGGCGCGTCTCCTCGGCGATCTTCTGGTGAGGGGTGTCGTTGAGGACGTAGCTCACCGTCGCGCGGGAGACTCCGGCCTCCCTCGCGACATCCCCGCTCGTTACCCGCCTACCGCCAGACGTCCCGGTCATGCACCCCACTCTCTGACAAACCTCTTGCCAAAGCCAACCGCCACGACTAGCTTACGAGCAGTTAACCTACACGTTTAAGTGACAGCTTTAAGTTAACGCTCCGTGGCAGGATTCCGTTGGCTCCGGCCAGGCGCTGCCCTCTCAGGCCCCCACCGTCCCGTCGTCGGCAGTCAACGAAGAGGACCCCCCATGCACGACATCGGAAACCCCACGAGAAACCCCTGGAAGACCGCGATCCTCGCCGGTATGGCGTCGTATCTGGACGCCGGAGCCCTGGTGACCTCGGGAATCGCCATCGGCGGTTACTACGCCGCCGCGCTCCAGCTCAGCGCCGAGACCATCGGATCCCTGCTGGGCCTGCAGACGCTGACGTTCGCGGCCGGCGCGCTGTTCGGCGGCCGGCTGGGCGACCGGTTCGGCCGCCGGAAAATCTTCACCCTCTCACTCATGCTCTACGCGGTCGGCATCCTTCTGCTGCTCCTGGCGCCGGGACCGGCCCTGCTGTACGCCGGTGTCGTCGCGACCGGTCTGGCCATCGGCGCGGATCTCCCCGTGTCGCTCGCCCTCGTCAACGAGGAGGCGCCGGCCGGCAAGAAGGGCACCATGGTGGTGTTCTCCAGCATGCTGTGGCTCGCCGGCATCGTGGCCGTGCTGGTGCTGAGCTCATTCATGGGCGTGCAGGGCATGCTGGGCGGCCGCATACTCTTCGCCCACCTGCTGATCGTGGCCGTCATCGTGCTGCTCCTTCGCCTGACCCTGAGCGAGTCGGCCGAATGGGCGGCCGCGCGCCGGGCCGCCGACGCGAACACCACCGCGGGCTCCGAGGCCATCCGGTTCGGCCGCATCAGGGAGCTCTTCCGGGCCCCGGCCGTCTACGCCCTGCTGGCGACCGGCCTGTACTACGCCGCCTGGAACCTCGGCGCGAACACCCTCGGCCAGTTCGGCACCTTCCTGTGGACCGCTCTGGCCAAGGGAGAGGTCGCGCAGTTCTCGCAGCTGTCCCTCCTCGGACTGCCGATCGGCTTCGTCGCCGGCCTGGTGTTCATGCGGGTGGTCGACCGGCCGGCCCGGCAGGTCTGGTTCGCCGCGGGCTCCGCTCTGATCGTCGTCGCCTGGGCGCTCCCCGCCCTGCTGGGGCCGACCAAGTTCGCCCTGGTCGCCGTCATGCTGATCTCCGGTCTCGGCAACGCCTTCGCCGGCGAGTCCATCTACAAGGTCTGGTCCCAGGAACTGTTCCCCACCCTGCTGCGGGCCACCGCCGGCGGGGTGACGATGGCCTTCACCCGGGCCGTCGCCGGACTGGCCGCCCTGGTCACTCCCGCCTTCGCCCTGGCCAACACCCGGCTGATGTTCGGCGCGCTGTTCGGCCTGATGCTGGTCGCGGCGGTCATCGGCCTGGTCTGGGTGCCGCGGCTGCCCAAGGCCTCCCAGCTCGGAGAGCCGGTCGAGCTGAACGCCGCCGCCCGCGAGACGATCTGAAAGGCGACCCTTGATCCGTTATCACGACTTCCGTCACAACGGCCTGACGCTGCGCTCAACACTCCACATCCCCGAGGGCCCGGCCGGAACCCTCTGGCCGACCGCGGTGTTCGTCCACGGATTCGCCTCCAACCGGCTCGAACTGCCGTCCTTCGTCGGCATGTCCCGGCTGCTGGAGGCCAACGGGATCGCCTCGGTCCGGTTCGACCTCTCCGGCCACGGCGAGAGCGACGGCGACTTCTTCGACGTGACCATCAGCGGCGAGATCGCCGAAACCCGCGCGGTGGTGCGGACGGTCCGGACCCTCGACTTCGTCGACCCCGGCCGGCTGGGCCTGCTCGGCATGAGCATGGGTGGCGTGGTCGCCGGCATCGCCGCCGCCGAGGAGCCCGGGATCAGCGCGCTGTGCCTGTGGTCCCCGGCCGCCGTGGCTCCCTTCGAGATCGGGAGCGGCTACCTCAAGGGCCGGAGCCTCGCGGCGCAGATCGAGAAGAAGGGCTACTTCGACGCCGACGGCTACCGGATGAGTCCCGAGCTCGTCGAGGACATCGCCGGTCTCGATGTCTACGGGCGGTCCCGAGCGTACACCGGCCCGGTCCACATCCTGCACGGCGACGCGGACGACATCGCTCCCCTCGAGTACGCCCGCCGTTACCTGGACCACTACGCCGGCAACGCCGAACTCGAAGTCGTCGAGGGCGCGGACCACGCCTGGGCGACCGTCCCGCACCGCACGACGCTGCACCAGTCCACGCTGCGATTCCTCCGGAGGCACCTCCGGCGATGACGACGCCGAGCTTCGAGGCAGGACACCCGACGGACGCCACGACGGCGGTCATCGGGCTGCGCACCGCGGACGACTCCGGTCTCGACGACCCGTCCATCTGCCCAGTGACCGAGGACGCACCCCCGCTGCGCGCCCCGAGGACCGGCGATGCGCTGCCGGAGTCAGCCGGCTCTGATCCGGCGATCACCGCCTGGTCCTGCCGCGTGGCACGGTTTTCGCGATGTCGTAGATCTCCAGCTGCTCGCCCGGAGGCGGCTCAGACAACGGAAAGGGGATGACCCGCTCCTTTCCACTCTCAACGTATAGCGGACCCGGGGGCTTGCGGCAAGACCCGGGTCGTGCCGCAGAATCGTCGGCCGAGGCCGGAACCTGCGGAAAGGGGGATGCGAAATGCGGGTGTTGTTGGCGACGTACGGGTCGCGCGGGGACGTCGAACCGATGGCGGGGCTCGCCGTGCGGCTGCGGGACCTCGGGGCGGAGGTGCGGGTGTGCGCGCCGCCCGACGAGGAGTTCGCGGAGCCGCCTGCCCGTGTCGGCGTCCCGCTGGTGCCGGTCGGCCCGCCGATGCGCTCGATGGTGCGACCGTCGTCGGCGGCGGACGCCTCCCGGCGCGTGACCCCGCACCACACGCCGCCGGCGCTGCTGCCGGGCCGGCCGTTCCCCACCGGGGGTGATCGACAACCGGGTGCTGTGGGACCTGAACGCCCAGACCTACAACGCGCTGCGCCGCGAGGCGCTCACCACCCACCGGGCCTCGATCGGCCTGCCACCGGTGGACGACGTCCGCGACTTCCTCTTCACCGGCCGGCCGTGGCCGGCGGCGGACCCGACCCTGGGCCCGTGGCAGGAGACCTCGGACCTCGACGTCGTGCGGACCGGTGCGTGGATGCTGCCGGACGAGCGCCCGCTCCCGGCCGGGTTGGCGGCGTTCCTGGACGCCGGCGCACCGCCGGTGTACGTCGGCCTCGGCAGCATGCGCCACGTCTCGGAGGACATCGCCCGGGTGGCGATCGAGGCCATCCGCGCGCAGGGCCGCCGCGAGTCCCTGTCAGCCGCGCTCGAAACGGCCCTGGCCCCCGAGACCCGCGCACGAGCGACCGCCGTGGCCGGCACGATCCGCACCGACGGGGCGGCGGAGGCCGCGAAGCTGCTGCTCGACGCGGTCACCCGGGAAAGGCCGCCCGTGCCCGCGTGACCACGCGAGCACGCCGGGATCAGGCCCCCAGAACACGCGAACCCGTAACCCCTGATGGTCGCAAGCGACCTCACATCGGAGCTGATGACGTGAACCCGCTGACCACCAGCGCGTTTGACCTTCCCGGCCACCTCTCCCCCAAGGCCGACCCGACACTGATCGCCGGCGATGAGCAGCACTTCGCGGCCATCGCGGAGAGCCTCGAGCAGGCGATCGCCGACCTGTCCGACCGCCTCGACGCCGAGCGCAAGGCGCCCGGCGGCGCGGGCCGGCAGGCCCTGGACCGGGACCTGGAGATCCACCGGCTGACCGCCCGCCTGCGTGCGCTGCGTCGCTTCGGCCTGGACCTGTGCCTCGGCCACATGGTCTTCGCCGACGCCCCCGAGCCCGTGTATGTCGGGCGGCTCGGCCTCACGGACAGCGCGGGTCGCCGGCTGCTGCTCGACTGGCGCTCCCCCGCGGCTGAGCCGTTCTTCGGAGCCACCCACGCCAACCCTATGGGTCTGGCCAGCCGCCGCAGATACCGCTGGACCCGCGGCCGGATCAGCGACTACTGGGACGAGGTGTTCACCTCCGACGGGATCGAAGGGCACGCCGCGCTCGACGACCAGTCCGCCTTCATCGCCAGCCTGGGCAGCAGCCGGTCGCCACGGATGCGGGACGTCCTCGGCACCATCCAGGCCGACCAGGACGCCATCATCCGCGCCGGATCCCGCGGCGCTCTCGTCGTCGACGGCGGTCCGGGTACGGGGAAGACGGTCGTCGCCCTCCACCGCTCCGCCTACCTCCTCTACTCCGACCCCCGCCTGGGTCAGCGCCGGGGCGGCGTGCTGTTCGTCGGTCCGCACCAGCCCTACCTGGCCTACGTCGCGGACGTACTCCCCAGCCTCGGAGAGGAGGGCGTGCAGACCTGCACCCTGCGGGACCTTGTCGCCGAGGGAGCCGCGGCAGCGGTCGAGACCGACCCGGACGTGGCCCGCCTGAAGGCGTCCGCGGACATGGTGAAGGCGATCGAGCCGGCCGTCAGGTTCTACGAGAACCCGCCCACCAAGGGGATGACGGTCACGACCCACTGGTCCGACATCTGGGTGAGTGCCGACGACTGGGCCGAGGCGTTCGACGCACCGGAGCCCGGCACCCCGCACAACGAGGCGCGCGACCAGATCTGGGAGGAGCTGCTCACGATCCTGGTGGACAAGCATGAGGACGACGAGGTCTCGGCCGGTCTGCTCCGCAAGTCGCTGCTGCAGAACCGGGACCTGCTCACGGCCTTCAACCGCGCCTGGCCGCTCATCGAAGCGGCTGACCTGGTCGGAGACCTGTGGTCGGTGCCCGCCTACCTGCGGATGTGCGCTCCCTGGCTCAGCCCCGGCGACGTCCGGAAGCTGCAGCGCGATGACCCCCAGGCCTGGACGGTGTCCGACCTGCCGCTCCTGGACGCGGCACGGCAGCGGCTCGGCGACCCGGAGGCGTCGCGACGTAAGCGCCGGAACGACGCCGCCGTCGCCGCCCAGCGCGAGCGCATGGCGCAGGTCGTCGACAACCTGCTCGAGGCCGATGACGACGGTGAAGGGCTGGTGACGATGCTGCGCGGACAGGACATGCGGAACACCCTGGTCGACGAGGCCGCGCTGCCCGCCACCGACCCGGACCGGCTCGCCGGCCCGTTCGCCCACATCGTCGTGGACGAGGCTCAGGAACTCACCGACGCCGAGTGGCAGATGCTGCTGCTCCGCTGCCCGTCCCGGAGCTTCACCATCGTCGGGGACCGCGCCCAGGCCAGGCACGGGTTCACCGAGTCGTGGCAGGAACGGCTCGAGCGGATCGGGCTGGACCGGATCACCCTGGCCTCCCTGAGCATCAACTACCGGACGCCGGAAGAGGTCATGGCGGAGGCCGAGCCGGTCATCCGGGCCGTGCTCCCGGACGCCAACGTGCCGGCCTCCATCCGCAGCAGCGGCGTCCCGGTCGTCCACGGATCCGCTTCGGACCTCGGCTCGATCCTCGACACCTGGCTCGACGCGCATGCCGACGGCATCGCCTGCGTCATCGGCGATCCCACGTTCGAGGAGAGGCCCCGGGTCCGGTCGCTGACCCCGGAGCTGTCGAAGGGGCTCGAGTTCGACCTGGTCGTCCTCATCGACCCAGAGGAGTTCGGCCAGGGCATCGAAGGAGCGGTCGACCGCTATGTCGCGATGACCCGAGCGACCCAGCGACTCGTCATCCTCACGAGCTCCTGACGCCGGGCCGCTACTCCGCGTTCTCCACGGCCTGGGCGGCGAGCACGGCCAGCCGGATCCGGTTCTGGGCGCCGGTCTTGCGCATCAGGTTGGCGAGGTGGGTCTTGACCGTCGACACGCCGAGGTACAGGCGTTCGGCGATCTCCCGATTCGACAGCCCGGCGCCCACCATGGCGAGGACGTCCCGCTCGCGCGGGCTCAGCTCGGGCAGCTCGGGCAGCGCCGTCCGCGGCCGCGCCCCGCGCGTGCGTACGGCCTGCGCCACCAGCCGTCGCAGCACCCCCTGGCTGAACGGCGGCTCGCCGTCCACGGCCCTGCGCAGGGCGGCGAGCAGGTCCGCCGGCGGCGAGTCCTTCACCAGGAACCCGAACGCCCCGGCGGCCAGGGCCGGATAGAGATGATCGTCGTCGTCGAATGTGGTGAGCACGACGATGCGGCTGGCCGGGCAGGCGGCCATGATGCGTTCTGTCGCGGCGATCCCGTCCACCCCCGGCATCCGCAGATCCATCAAGATCACATCCGGCAGCAGTACGTCGGCCAGCCGCACCGCCTCGCGCCCGTCGCCGGCCTCCCCGACCACCTCGACCTCCGGGTCGGACTCGCAGAGCATGCGCAGCCCCACGCGGACGAGCTTCTGATCGTCGGCCAGCAGCACCCGGATCACGCGTACACCGCCATACGGTCCTGCGGCAGCTCGGCCGCCAACCGCCACCCGCGCCCCGCCGGTCCCGCCTCGAACCGGCCCCCGAGCAGCTCGACCCGCTCCGCCATCCCCATCAAGCCATGCCCCTGCCCCACGGGTTTCCCCGGCGTCCCGTCGTCGGTGATCTCCAGGTGGACCGTGCCGTCCGTCACCCGTACGCACACCTCGACCTGGGCGCGTTTATCCGCGTGCTTGGCCGCGTTGGCCAGCCCTTCCTGGACCAGCCGCAGCACCGTCAGCCCGCGTACCGAGTCCAGTCCGGACACCGCCGGATCGATCGCGGATCGCACGGCGAGGCCGGTTTGCCGGGCTCGCGCCACGGCACTCTCCAATGCCTCGGGCAGGTCCGTCCAGTCGATCAACGAGAAGAACGGGCCTTCGGGGTCCACCTGTGCGGGGTCGCGCAGCACCGCCACCAGTCGCCGCAGGTCTGCCAGTGCGGCGCTCCCCGAAGCGTGCAGATCGTCGAGCACCTGAGTCACGCGGGCATCGGCTGCGGGCAGCACGTGCCTGGCCACACCGACCCGCAGCACCATGGACGACACGTGGTGGGCCACCAGGTCGTGCAGCTCGCGGGCGATCGCCGTACGCTCGGCGGCCCGTGCGGCCAGCGTCTCCGACCGGCGCCGGTGTGCCTCGGCGGCGGCGCGTTCCCTGGCCTGGCGGGCGTTCTCGCGCATCAGCCGTACGTACGCCCCCAGCAGCAGCGGCACGCCCTCCAGGACCGCCAGCCGGAAGAGGGTCGGCAGCACCTCGGCCGACGGCGCGGACATGGCGTGCACGGCCAGGAAGGCCGCCGCCACCCCCGCCCCGGCGGCGAGCCGCCGCCCGCCGCCGCGCAACGCCAGCTCGAACAGCGCCACCACCACCATCACCTTGAGCGGCACGCTCACGCTGGTGTCCAGCATGTCGCCGGCCACGACAAGGCCGGACAGCACGGCGGTCGCGATCAGCGGCAGGCGCACGCCGGCCAGGCAGACGGCCAGCCCGCCGAGCGCCAGCGCCCAGTCGGCCGGCCGCTCCGGGCGGTGCAGCAGCCGGAGGTCGCCAAGGGCCAGCACCGACAGGGCCACCAGGCGCGCGGCGGCCGCGTGGTCGTCGAAGAGACGTTCCATCCAGCGGTCGAGCACGGCACCGATGCTAGGCCTCCGACGGGCCGCGGCGGCTCCCCCAACTGGCCGGGGCAGGTCCGCCAAGTGGCCGCCGGAGCGAGCCCACGGGCGGAAGCGGTCACCGACAGGCCCCGAGGACAGCGGCGCGGCGGCCTTCCTGGCGACCGGCGTGCCGCTGGCCGCGGCCCGTGCCGTCGGCGAGTCGACCATCAACCAACGGTCCCGAAATCGGCGTGAAGCCGGCCCTCGCCGCCGTCGTGCTCTTCTGCGCCACCGCCGCACCGCCTCCGCACCGCCTCCGCATCGCCTCCGCATCGCCGCCGCATCGCCGCCGAGGGGGACGACGACGCCCGAGGCAAGGGCCGGGGGACGGCCGCTGGGATGGTCGCCCCGGTCAACGCCGTCGTCGCCGTGACCTGGGTGTGAGGACGGAAGGTGGCCCGATACGCGTCATTTGGCGGGTGCGGCCCGCCAGACGGTGTTGCCGGCGTCGTCGGCGACCAGCAGTCCGCCGGCGGCGTCGGTGATGACTCCGGCGGGGCGTCCGTAGGTGGTGCTGCCGGCGGGGTCCGGCTTGAATCCGGTGAGGAAGTCCCGGGGTTTGCCGCTGGGCATGCCGTTGGCGAAGGGCACGTAGACGACCTTGTAACCAACCGGGTCGCCGCGGTTCCACGAGCCGTGCTCGCCGATGAACGCACCACCCCGGTAGGGCTCGGGGAAGGTGGTGGAGAACGCCAGCCCGAGCGGCGCGGTGTGCGCGCCGAGGGAGTAGTCCGGGCGCAGAGCCTTGGCCACCAGGTCCGGGCGGGGCGGCTGGACGCGGTCGTCGACGTTGCGGCCCCAGTAGCTCCACGGCCAGCCGTAGAAGTCGCCGGGGCGGATTCTGGTCAGGTAGTCGGGGGACACGTCGTCGCCGAGGACGTCGCGTTCGTTGACGACCGTCCAGAGCGTTCCGGTGGCCGGCTCGACGGCCAGGCCGTTGGGGTTCCTGATGCCGGAGGCCAGGAGGCGTTCGCCGCTGCCGTCGGGGTTGACCTCCAGGACGGCGGCGCGCCGGTGCTCGACCTGCAGGCCGTATTCGCCGGCGTTGCCGGCCGAGCCGACCGTGACGTAGATCTTGGAGCCGTCGGCGGCGGCCAGCAGGTTGCGGGTCCAGTGGTTGTTGTATCCGCCGGCGGGCAGGTCGAGGATCTTCTCGCCGGACGTGGTGATGCGGGTGTCGCCGAGCCGGTACGGAAAGCGCCACACTCCGTCGGTGTTGGCCACGTAGAACATGGTCTCGGTGCCGGGCGGGGCGTCCGGGGCGACCGCGTACGGGGCCGCGGGCCTGAGCAGGGCCATGCCGAACGGCTGGCGGAGGCCGTCCAGGAAGGTGCTGCGGACGTCGGCGACGCCGTCACCGTCGGTGTCGCGCAGCAGGGTGATGCGGTTGGCGCTGCGTTCGGCGGTGGAGCCGTCGTTGCGGCGCAGCCAGGACAGCAGCCGCCGCACCGGCGAGTCGGGTTCCTTGGGCAGGGTGGAGGATTCGGCGACCAGGACGTCGCGGTTGGGCAGCTGGTAGAGCCAGCGGGGGTGGTCCAGGTCGCCCGCGAACCGCGTGACGGAGAAGCCCGCGGGCGCGGTGGGGGTCTTGCCCGCGGGCCACCCGATCACGTCGGGCGCGTTGACCTTGGGGATCGGGAAGGTGTCCGGCTCGGCGAGGCGGGGCTGGGGGCCGAGGTGCGCCTCGGTCTGGGGCTCGCCGCCCCGGCTCAGGGCGGCGAAGGTCCCGGCCGCGGCGACTATGGCGAGCAGGATCAGCGCCAGGGTGACGCGCATCGCGATCCGGACGGCGGGGTGACGGCGCGCCATCGCCTTCACCCCTGTGTCCCGGTGACGGCGGCCGGGGTGTGCAGAGCGGTGGTGGACAGGGTGCGCAGACCTTCCACGTCATGACCTTTCAGTGGGTTCGGGCAGGTGCTCCACACTGTGGCCGGTCGGCGGAATCAGCCGCTTCCACCCGCGGGCTCGGCCTGCCCGGCCACCTGGCGGAGTCGTACCGGCCACATGGAGGAGCCGCTCCCCCATCGATCGGGAAGGCAGATGCGCGGAGGCCGGACCTCGCGGACCGCGTGCACGCGGTGCCGGCGACCGGCTGGATCGTCCGGGCCTGCGCCGGAGCTCGCGGCGTCAGGGAGGCCGCGACCGGGTTACCAGCGTTCCACGAGGTGCTCGCGACCAGACGGTGGTTCATACGGCTCTGGCCAGTAGTCCACGATCCGGCTGATCAGTCCCTCGTCGGAGATCTCAAACCACACGCACGCGTCCTGATGCTCGGCGCCGACGCGCGCGTCGATCCACGCCGCGGCATGGCGGCCGTCGGCGACGATGCGCCGTGTCTGAAGGTGCCAATCACCGGGATATTCCATGTTGAACTGGAGGAAGGCCGACTTCCCGCGGATTCGTTCACGGCTTTGCGGCATCTCGTACACCACATCCTCGGCGAGCAGGGCGCCGAAGGTCTCCCAGTCACGTCGTTCGGCACTGTCAACGTAGGCGTGTACGGCGCGTCGGCTCCTGGATGTCTCGTCCATGCGGGGACCTTACATTCGATCACCGACAATTGCCGTGTGACCCGCGCCCCCCAGTGCCAGGGTCAGGTGCCGAAGTCAGGATCTGTGTGAATCCGCTCCTCCACCAGGCGGGTGACACATGCGAAGCGTGCCGGCTCCTCTTGGGAGTGTCCTGCCCACGCCTTCGAAGAGGGCCGAGGTGTCCAGCCGGAAGATCAGGGCTCTGCGCACCATTCGGCCTCCTCCGCGTCGTCCACCGGCTTCAAGACGACGTTCCCGACCCGGAAGCTCTGCCCCTGGCCCCGGCGAGCGGGTGTAGCGCGCCCGTCAGGTGGAAGGCTGCGAGCATGCTTGCCGGAGGCTCGGTCGTCGTTCTCGCTGGTACAGCGGTGGATGGGTGGAGAACAGCGCGGCGAGCCCGTGACCGCTCAGCGGGTTGGCGATCATCAGGTGCGCGACGCCGGACAGTTGCCCGGTTGCGGGCAGCGGCCTCCTGCGCGTCCAGGCGTGGATCTTCTCGAGCGCGTCGGCGAGGGCCAGGGGGTCGCCTGTGAGGGCGACGCCGTCGTCGGCGGCGGCGAACTCCCTGGTACGGCTGACGGCGAGCTTGATCAGCGTGGCCGCGAGGGGACCGAGGAGGAGCATGGCCGGCCAGCCGAGCAGACCCGGGCCGCCGTCCTCGCCGTCGTCACCGTCGGCACTCACAGGAAGGATCCAGGCCAGGTCGGCGAGCATGGTGATGGCGCCGGCCAGGGTGGCGGCGACGCTGGAGATGAGGATGTCGCGGTTGTACACGTGGGCCAGTTCGTGACCGAGCACGGCCCGCAGCTCTCGCGCGGTCAGGCCGAGGATTCCTTCGGTGACGCACACGGCCGCGTGGCCGGGGCTGCGGCCGGTGGCGAAGTCGTTCGGCTGCCGGATGGGGCTCACGTACAGGCGTGGCATGGGCTGACCCGCTTCGGCGGCGAGCTCGGCGACCATGGCGAAGACGCCCGGCGCCTCGGCCTGGGTGAGCGGCCGGGCCCGCATCGCCCGCAACGCGAGCCTGTCGGAGAAGAAGTACGCGCGACGTTGAGGCCCAGGGACAGCATCAGGGCCACGACCAGTCCGGTCCGGCCGCCGGCCCAGTAGCCCAGCGCCAGGACGACGGAGGTGAGCAGGGCGAGCAGGGCGGCGGTCTTGACGATGTTGTGCAGGCGGCGCACGGCATCTCAGCGGACTCGGTTATTCCTTACGGTTTAGCCGCCATGGGGATTGGTAGAAGGCGCGGGTAGCCCGGCACATCGAGGGCGGCCGCCGGCCGTCCCCTCCCCGATGGAGGTGAAAGAGCTTGGGTCCGAGCAGGGCCGCGCCCGGCAGATCGAGATCAACGGCTGACACACGCATGGCGGGCACCCGGCGATACGAGTTCACGGGGATCCGGCGCGGGCTCGCATCGAGATGCCGCCGCAGGGGGTGAAGAACCATTCTCCTGACGCTCGCCGTCCCCCTGCTGGCCTTCATCGGGCTGATGCTCATGCAGCGCCTGGAAGAGGTGCTGTTGCCCGCTCCCCCGGCACCTGACTCCCAGAAGCCCGGCCGTACCTCCCGGGAGGCCGGCGACACGCTCGCACCCTCGGCCGTGAGGCCTCACCCGTCGGCCGGCACCCGTCACCACCGGGCCTGCCGTCGCCCGTGCCATCGGGCCGCACCACGGCGGCCCCGGCCGGGTCGCTGCCCGCTGATCGTCTCCAGCCACCGTAGCCGCAGCACGTAGCACCTGGTCCCACGCTGAGGGCCGCGTCCTCACGCCGGCCCGAGCCGGAGGCAACCGGTGAAGGGCCGCCGCGGCCACGGCCCTGGTGGCGGCGCTCATCGTCGCCACGCCCCTCCAGCTGAGGCAGCCCCGGCAGTGCGGCCGGGTCAAGGCCGCCGCTGGACGTCTCCGGCACAGCCGTACACGATGACCTGAACCACGTTCTGGACCACGTCCCTGCTGACGCTCCCTGACGGCGCGCTGACCAGCGTGAACAGCGCACCCCCGTAGAGCGCGATCAGGGCGGGGATCTTCTCGCGGGGGATGGTGAGGCCGAGTTCGTCGTGGTGCCCGGCGGTGACGTGCAACGCCGTGTCCCGCAGACCCGCGAGCACCGAGGCGAGCGCAGGCCGGCGCGCGGCCTCCAGCTGCAGTTCGAAGATCGCCAGATAGCGGTTGCGCAAGACGGTCGCCGCTGTGAGCAGCGATTCCGTCAGCAGGTCGACCAGCGTCGCGGGCTGCTGGATGGCCAGGTCGGTGTCGGCGTGATGCAGCTCGGCGATGCGCTCCGCGACGGCCACCAGCAGCGCCTCCCGGCTGCGGAAGTAGTTCGAGGCCGTTCCAGGCGGGAGGCCGGCCGCCTTCTCCACCGCGCGGTGGGTCAGTCCGTGCACGCCCGACGACGCCAGCAGTTCGATGGCGGTGTCGGTCAGGGCTTGGCGACGGGCCGGATTGGTGGGCGGCATGCGACCATGCTACCAATAGCCGTACTAGTACGATCGTAGTGAATCGGCGAGGAGGTTCTCGTGAGGGTCGTGGTGGTCGGCGCCGGGCTCGGAGGAGTGGCGGCCGCGGTGGGGCTGCATCGTCTGGGTCATGAGGTGACCCTCTTCGAACGGGGCGCCGAGCTCCGGGAAGCGGGGACGGGGATCGTCGTCATGCCCAACGGGATTCGCGCGCTGGAAGCGCTCGGGCTCGCCGATGGCATTCGCGGGCACGTCATGCATGGGACCCACGGTGGATTGCGGGACTGGCGCGGACGGCCGCTGCTGGTCACCGACCTGGTCCAGGCGCAGCAGGAGGTCGAGACGCCCGCCATGGTCGACCGGGCGGACCTGCACCGGGCGTTACGTGCCCCGCTGCCGGCGAGCGTGGTGCGAACCGCGACCCCGGTCGAGCGCCTGGAGCCCGACCCTACCGGGGTGACCGTGATCAGCGACGGCAACCCCATCGCCAGAGCCGACGCCGTGATCGCGGCCGACGGCATCGGCAGCAGGCTGCGCGACCAGCTCTTCCCCGGCCACCCCGGGCTGCGGCGGACCGGCCGGCTGGACCTGCGCGGCATGCTGGCCCGTCCTGCCGGCCTCGTAACGGATCTGCTCGTCAGCCAGCTGGTCGACCGCCGCAGCGGGGCGATGTTCGGCCTGTTCCCCGTCGGCGAGGACCGCCTGTACTGGTTCACCGACTCCGCCCTGCGCGGCACGCCGCCCGGCGCGGACGAGGCACGCCGGCAGATGCTGTCCCTGATGGCCGACTGGCACCCTCTCGTCCCAGCGCTGATCGAGGCCACCCCGCCCGCCGACATCTACGTCGACCCGATCACCCGCCTGGCCGAACCCCTGCCCTCGTTCGCGGCCGGCAGGATCGCGCTCCTGGGCGACGCCGCGCACGCCATGTCACCCGACCTCGGCCAGGGCGCCAGCCAGGCCTTCGAAGACGCGGCCGCGCTCACCCGCCACCTGACCGGCGCCGAGCCGGCGGACGTCGCCCAGCGGCTCCTGCGCTACGACGCCGAGCGCAGACCCCGGGCCAACCGCATGATGCGGGCGGCGTACCGGCAATCGCGGCTGACCTCCCAGACCGGCGTGGCCGCGTGGGTACGCGACGCGTTGCTCCGCGCCGTACCGTCCCGGCTGGCCACCCGGCAGCTTGCCGCGCTCTGGAACGCCTGACGGTGTTTGCGAAGGCCGGAGATGGTGTGGCGGGCATTTTCGTCAGCCGTCGCCGCCGTCGCGGATCCAGACGGTCATGTCGGAGGGGCCGCGGTTGGCCCAGGAGAAGTAGGGCACGGCGGTCAGCGCGGCGCTCGATCGGCCGGGTGGCTGGTCGCTGTACAGCAGGCCGTCGGCGTCGGCGTCTGTGGTGGCGTCGGCGTGCAGGGTGACGACGCCGGTCCGCTCGTCGGGGACCGCGTGGATGCGGGTGTCGCGGCCCAGGGTGAGGGTGTGGACGGGGCAGTCGTGGTCGACGCCCTCCAGGCAGAACACGATCGGCCCGCGCTCGAGGGCGACCTTTCCGGCGGCGGAGGCGACGGCGGGGTGTGCCCAGGTTCGGCGGACTTCCATGTCGAGGTCGATCTCGATCAGGTCGCCGGCCCGCCAGCGACGATGCAGGGTGAGGTAGCCGTCGCGCAGGGCGGGCCGGTGGACGGGTTCGCCGTTGACGGTGACGGCGGGTCGCCGGCTCCAGCCGGGGATGCGGATGGAGACGGTGAATTCCGCTTCGCCATCGGCGGGGGTGACGGTGACGGCGAGGCGTCCGTCCTGGGGATAGCGCGTGTCCTGGCGGAGGGTGACCTCGCCGCCGGCGAGGGTGAAGCGGCCGGTGCCGGCCACGTAGAGGTTGACGACGGCTTCGCCGGGTCCTTGGGCGTAGATGTAGCGGCCGAGTTCGCTGATCAGCCGGGCGAGATTGGGCGGGCAGCAGGCGCACTGGAACCATTCCTGCCGGGCGA
Source organism: Nonomuraea sp. SYSU D8015 (assembly GCF_008065375.1). Lineage (GTDB taxonomy): Bacteria > Actinomycetota > Actinomycetes > Streptosporangiales > Streptosporangiaceae > Nonomuraea. The sequence goes on along the minus strand of NZ_VJYI01000001.1, from coordinate 937,161 downwards.
CGGCGCCGCCGCTGGCGAGGGGGTTGCCGTAGAAGTAGCGGGTGCCGTCGGCGGAGGCGCCGCTGAGGACGCCGTTGTACAGAGCACGTTCAAGGGTGTCGACGTAGTGACCCTGGCCGGTGAGGTTGCTCAACCGCTGCGCCCACTGGACGAGGCCGATGGAGGCGCAGGTTTCGGCGTAGCCGTGGGCGTCGGGCAGATCGTAGGCCGGTCCGAAGCCTTCGATGCTGGGATCGGAGCCCATTCCGCCGGTGACGTACAGCTTCTTGGTGGTGAGGTCGGTCCACAGTCGCTGTACGGCCTGGAGCAGCCGCTCGTCGCCGTACTCGTCGGCCAGGTCGGTCATCGCGCTGTACATGTACATGGCGCGGACCGAGTGGCCGACGACCTCGGACTGGTCGGCCACGGGCTGATGGCTCTGGTTGTACTCGCGGAACCGCCGCAATTCCTCGGCTCGCCGGGGCAGCCTGGTGCCGAAATAGCCGGGGGTGCCGCGGCGCTGAAGCTCGAGCTCGAAGTAGTAGGGCTGCTGTCCGCGCCACTCGATGAGCCGCCGGCTGAGGTCGAGGTAGCGGCGCTCGCCGGTGACGCGGTAGAGCTTGACCAGCGCGAGCTCGATCTCCTGGTGCCCGTCATAGCCTCCGGCACAGGGGCCGTCGGTGCTGAAGACGGTGTCGATCAGGTCGGCGTAGCGCCGGACGATGTCGAGCAGCCGGGTCTTCCCGGTCGCCTCGAAGTGGGCGACGCCGGCTTCGATGAGATGGCCGGCGCAGTACAGCTCATGGGCGTCGCGCAGGTCGGTGAACCGTTGCCCCGGCTTGACGACGGTGAAGTACACGTTGAGGTAGCCGTCGTCCTGCTGCGCGCCGGCCAGCAGCTCGATCGCCTCGTCGACGGCCTGGTCGAGCTCGGGGTCGTCGGTGGTGGCCAGGCAGTGGCCGGCGGCCTCGATCCACTTGGCGACGTCGCTCTCCCAGAAGATGTGCGGCTCGTCCGGGTCTCCCGGCCGCCAGGTCAGGGTCAGGGCGTCGAACTGCTGACCGGGCCGGCGCATCTGGCTTTCCTGGTGCCTCAGCGTACGGGTGCGGATCAGCTCGCGGCGCGGCGCCCAGAACCGGTCGTCGATGGTGACCGCGGTCAGCGGCAGCGGCTCGCGACTGCGCACGGCGTCAGCGGAGGTCATGGTCATGAAGGCTCCAAACGAGGTGGTCGATGAATCGTGCTCGGCGTCCGGGGGACCGTCACGAGCCAGGAGTCGTAGGGAGGACCGAGGTGCTCCAAACGTAGGCGAAGGAGGCGAAGGCCGGTGCGGCGACCCCGAAGACCGGAACCAGTCCGGGGACGAGGTAGTACGCGCAGAGGATCACACCGGCCACGAGCAGCGTGAAAAGCGCCTGGACCGGGCGGGCGAGGACGAGGATCGCGCTCCGGCGGACGAGCGCGAACGGTCCTTCGGCGAAGTGCGCCGCGAGGATCCAGACGTTCACGGTCATGCACGACACGAACAGCGTCGTCACCCAGAGCACCGCGCCGAGCAGCGGCTCGACGACACCGAGGTCGGCGGTTTCCAGCAGCCGCCGGTCCACCAGGAGCATCGCCCACGCTGCCGCGAAGACGTAGCCCACCACGTTGGCGGTGCGGAACTCCTGCCTCCACAGCCGGCGGAATTCGCGGGGCGCGGCGGACGGAAGGAACTCGCCGCGGATGACGCCGTACACCCCGGCGGTCGCGGGGAAGACGCCGAGCACGATGCCGCCGGCCAGGCTCCACACGATCCACAGCAGGTGCAGTTTGAGCAGCAGCAGGCCCACCTCGCCCGCCCTCGTGTGCCAGGCGAGAAGGTGTTTCATCAGCCTTTCACCGACCCGATGAGGACGCCCTTCTCGAAGTAGCGCTGGAGGAACGGGTAGAGCACCAGGACCGGGAGGCTCGAGACGACGATCACGCCGTACTTGATCTGGTCGGCGTACTGCTGGTCGTAGGAGGTGCCGCTGCCGCCGGAGGCTCCTGTGCCACCGGCGAACGCCTGATTGGAAAGGAGAATGTCACGCAGCACGATCTGCAGTGGTTGCAGGGCGTTGTCCCGGACGAACACCATGCCGGTGAAGAAGTCGTTCCAGTGCTGGACCAGGTAGTACAGGCCGATCACCGAGACGATCGCCTTGGACAACGGCAGCGCGATTTTGGCGAAGTACTGCAGGTAGGAAACGCCGTCGATCATCGCCGCCTCGAACAGCTCCTTCGGCAGCGAGTGCTCGAAGAACGCGCGGGCGATGATGAGGTTGTACACGTTCACCGCAGACGGCAGGACGAACACGAGCCAGTTGTCCAGCAGGCCGAGGTCGCGATAGAGCAGGTAGGTCGGGATCAGCCCGCCGTTGAAGAACAGCGTGAAGACGAAGAACAGCATGAGGATCCGCCGCGGGCGGAACTCCGGCCGCGACAACGCGTACGCCGCGGGGAGGGTCACGACGAGGTTCAACGCGGTTCCGACCGTGCTGTAGAGCAACGTGTTGCCGTAGCCCGTCCAGATCCGGTCATCGTTGAAGATCTCCCGATAGCCGAAGAAGTTCACGCCCTTCGGCCACAGCCACACCTCGCCGGTGGAGATCAGCGACGGGTTGCTCACGGACGCGATCAACACGAAGTAGACCGGATAGAGCACCGCGAACAGGATCCCCACGCAGACCGTGCCGAGCACGAGCATGAAGACGACGTCGCCGGGTGTCTTCCTGCGGAAGAGTCCTTTGCTCGGCGGAGAGGTCGCGCTCACCACAGGCTCCAGTTCGATACGCGGCGGGCGATCGCGTTCGCGGCGATCAGGAACACGAAGTTGATGACCGTGTTGAAGAGGCCGATCGCGGTGGCGTAGCTGAACTGCGTGCTGAGGATGCCGATCTTGTAGACGTACGTCGCGATCACCTCGGACACCGGCAGGTTCAGGGTGTTCTGCATCAGCCACACCTTCTCGAAACCGGTGTTCAGCACACCGCCCATGGTGAGGATGAGCAGGACCACCATGGTCGGCACGATGCTGGGGAAGTCGACGTGCCGGATGAGCTGCAGCCGGCTGGCGCCGTCCACTTTGGCGGCCTCGTACAGCTGGGGGTCGACCCGCGACAGCGCGGCGAGGTAGATGATGCTGTTCCACCCGCAGTGCTGCCACACGTCGGAGATCACGTACACCGGCACGAAGGCCGACGTGTCGCCGAGGAGGTTCACCTCGTCGAGGCCGAAGACGGCCAGGACCCGGGTGAGCAGTCCCGTGGACGGGTTGAGGAACGCCTGCAGCATGCCGACGATGACGACGATCGAGATGAAATGCGGCAGGTACGTGGCCGTCTGCATGAACTTCTTACGCCGGCCGCCGCCGACCTGGTTGATCATCAGCGCCAGCACGATCGGCGCGACGAACCCCACCACGAGCGTGGTGACGCTGATGACGAACGTGTTCCGCAGCAACGGCCAGAACAGCGGGCTGTCGAAGAACTGCCGGAAGTACTTCAGGCCGGCCCAGTCACCACCGGTGAGACCCGCGGTGAAGTCGAAGTCCCTGAAGGCCAGCTGGATACCGTACATCGGGACGTACATGAACAGGCCGATGAATCCCACGGCCGGCAGGACCATGAGCCACAGTTGCCAGTACCTGCGGACATGCCGGCCGGCTCCCAGACCGGTTCGCCCCTGGGCGCCGGACACGGACTTGCGTGCTGCGACAAGCGATTCCGTCATCAGCGCGTCTTCGCGTACTCGTCGTAGTAGCGCTGGTAGATGTCGATGTTCTTCTGCAGACCGGAGCCCTGGACCTGCTGAACGTACTTGTCCCATTGATCGTCGACGCCGCCCTTGGTGACCCATTCGGCGAACTTCGTCATCGCGGCGTTGAGGATCGTGGTGTTGTTCAGCGCCAGCTGGTTGGTGTCGTCAGGCGTCATCTGGATGAACTGGAACGGGTAGACGTCCTTGTCCACGTCGATGTTCGCGAGCGCCTTCTCCAGCGGCTTCGTCTGCTCGACGGCCTCGTCCAGGTCGGCCGGCAGCTTCACCTCGATGTCGTCCCGGATCCAGGTGGGGCCCAGGTCCGCGACGGTGACCGTCCACTTCCACGTCGAGGGGTCGACCTTGGAGTCGGCCGGCGGGAGCACCTCGTACTCCTTGTCGCTGACCTTCTTGACGTACCGGCCGAGATCGCCCCACAACACCTGCAGTGACATCTCCTTGTCGTAGAAGGCGTTGACGACCTTGAGAGCCGCCTGCTTGTTGCTCGCCTTGGCGGACACGACGATCTGGTTCGGCGGGAAGTTCTCGGCGTAGGAGTCGTACGACCAGGCCACGGGTGTCGGCTGGCCGGCCTCCGCGAGCAGTGGCGGCATCGAGACGTACTGGTCGGCCAGCTGGGCGCCGAACCGGTCGCTGGCCGTCCAGCCCCAGCTGAAGCCGACCTTGGCCACGTCGCCGGAGCCGCGGCCGACGGCCTGGTACGCCGAGTAGTCCTGCGTCATGACGTTCTTGCTGACCAGGCCCGCGGCGTAGCAACGGTGGAGGAACTGGATCACCCGCTTGTAGCGCTCGTCGACGAGGAAATTGCCGACCTTGCCGTCCTCGAGGAAATAGCCCTGGCCACCGCCGCCCGCGATCGGCAGGCCGACGCTGCCGAGCAGCACACTGGGCTGGAAATACCCGAAGCCGCCCGTGCCGACGGGCGACCAGTCCATCGGGATCTCGTCGTTCTTGTCGCCGTTCCCGTTCGCGTCCTGTTCCTTGAACGCGACCAGCACCGTGTACAACTCGTCCCAGGTGGACGGAACGTCCAGGCCGAGCCGGTCGAGCCACTGCTTGTTGATGTACTGGTGGGTGACCGTCGTCGGCCAGAACCGCTTGTAGCCGGGAACCGCGAAGATCTCGCCGGTGGACAGCGTGGCCATCGACTTCAGCTGCGGCTTCGCCGCGAACATCGCCTTCACGTTCGGCAGCGCGTCCAGATCGTCGGCCAGGTTCTCGAACAGCGTCCGGTACGTGCCCAGGTCGGAATTGGTGATCGCGTTCGTGCCGATGATCAGGTCGGGTACGTCCCCCGCCGCCAGCATGGTGGACTTCTTCTGGTCCCAGTCGGCCGCGATCTCCTGCCACTGGATCTTCACGCCCGCGATCTTCTCCAGCTGCTTGGGCCACTCCATCGTGCTCATCGGCTTGGTCAACGCGTGCTTGGTGACGGCGATCCGGAGCGTGTTCGGATCGCTTCTGGAGCTGTTGCCGGAGCAGCCCGCGATCGCGGTGAGGCCGGCTGCGACGACGAAGGCCCGACGGGACAGAACCGGGGACGTGGCCATGGGGGTCCTCCTAAGGGGGACGGAGGGGGTGACCCAGATCTCGCTGAATGTTTCAGCGATGTTAGGTGCGCTAGTTCAGCGATGTCAATGACAAGACAATCAGCGGTGCACGTGGCCGGATCACGGTCGTGAAGGTGGATCAGGCGGTCGCGGACGAGTCGCGGATCAGCAGGTGCGTACCGGTGTGCACCTGGCGGGGCTCGCCGTCGTACCCGTCGAGGCGCTCGATCAGCAGGTGGACGGCGGCGGCGACCATCTCGCCCTGATCGGGGCTCACCGACGACAGCGACGGGATGGTGAACTCACCCTCGTCCGTGTCGTCGAAGCCGGTGACCGCGACATCCTCGGGGATGCGGATCCCGTGCGCGTGCAGGGCTTTCATCGCGCCTACGGCGATCGTGTCGTTGACGCACACCGCGGCGTCGAAGCTGGGGCCGGAACGCCGCAGCAGGCCTGCCATCGCCTCGTAACCCGAGGCCCTGCGGTCCCAGTCCGAGCTGTTGGCGACGAGCGACGGGTCGTGCTCGATGCCGTACTCCTCCAGGGCGGCGACGAAGCCGGCGTACCGGTTGCCGGTCGGGACGGCGCCTGCCGGACCGTTCCACACGAACGCCGGCCGGCGCCGGCCGGTGGCCAGCAGATGCCGGGTGATCGCCAGGAAGCCCGCGTGCTCCCCCATCAGCACACAATCGAGCGTCTTGAGCGGCGGGCCGCCGAGGGCCACCACCGGGCGGCGCAGGACGGCACTGGCGAGCAGCTGGTCGCTCAAGTGGTGGGGGCAGATGATGACGCCGTCGACGTCGGCGGTCGTCACACCGAGGACCGCGTCGCGTTCGCCGGCCTCGCCATGGGCGATCCGGAGCGTGCTGGTGAACCCGCGCTCGGCCAGGGCGAGGATGAGGCGCTCGGCGTTCTCCGCGAAGTACGGCTGGTAGAGGTTCGGCACGACGACGGCGATGCGGCCGGTCCGGCCAGAGGCGAGCCCGCGTCCGGCCTGGCTCGTGGCGTGTCCGGCCTCGTAGCCGATCTCGTCGATCGCGGCCTGAACCCTGGCCCGGGTCGTGACCGAGACTTGCGGGCGGCCGAGGAGGACGTTGGACACGGTCTTCGCCGAGACCCCGGCCCGAGCGGCGACGTCCGCGAGCGTCGGGCGCTTCATCGCGGATCCCGGCCCAGCGTGGACTCACGCCGCACCAGCTCGACGGGCGACACGACCGCGCGCGGCCGTCGCGGCGCCGTACCGGCGAGGCGGTCGGCGAGCAATTCCAGTGCGCTGCGCGCCAGCCGGGCCGGTCCGGGGTCGATCGTGGTGAGCGACGGCGTCGAGAACCGTCCGTCCTCCAGGTTGCCGTACCCGACGGCCGCCACCCGTCCGGGGACGTCGACTCCATGCTTGACCAGCGCCGCGAGAGCTCCGAGCGCCACTTCGTCGTTGACGCACAGCAGCGCGTCGACGTCCGGATGCTGCTCCAGCAGTTGTGCGGCGGCTCGCGCGCCCGCACGCCGGTCGGCCACCTCACCGAGATCCACACACGGTACGGCAGCGGGGTCGATGCCGGATTGGGCCAGAGCGGTGCGCATCTGAGGCTGGTCGGCGCCGAGCAGAGCCGGGCGGGACCGGCCCATGACGGCGAGGTGACGCGCCACCAGGGCCGCCGCCTCCGCGACATCCTCATCGACGCTGTCCGCAGTGCTGTCCGATGAGCCACCCTGCACGACGACCACCGGGCGGTCGTCCAGCCCGTCGGCGACCGGCGCCGTCGGGCCGATGACCACCACGCCGTCGAACGTCTTCCCCCGGGCGGCGAGGACCGCCTCGAGCCGGGCCGGATCGCCGCGCGTCGGCTCGACCGCGGCGAGCATTCCCCGGCGATCCGCCTCGGTGACGAGCGCCTCGACGAGACCCGCCAGGTATGGGCGGCGCAGTTCGGTGACGGCGATCCCGACCACCCCGACCAGCCCGGTCCTGAGCGCCCGGGCGGTCCTGTTCGGGACCCAGCCGAGTTCGTCGATCGCCGCGTGCACCCGCCGCACCTTCTCGGGACGGATGTGCGGCTCGCCGTTCACCACACGCGAGACGGTCTTGATCGAGACGCCGGCCCGGTCCGCCACCTCCCGCATCGTCACGCGCATGCGTACAGCGTAGGTCACGGGAGCACCTGTCAGCATTCGGCTTTGCGGCGGGCCCCACGCCGGTGATCTGCGGGCGGCGCTCGTCGAATCCGTTCGATGGGAGGCGCCGTGGCCGGCCGCTCAGGGGATGAGCGCGGGCGCGAGACCGAACGTGGGCACCAGGCTGGGGTCGTTGAATGCCGTGATGCGGGCGATCCGGGCCCCGATCACCGTCAGGACCTGGACACCGTGCCCCTCGTACCGGCCGTCGCCCGCGCGCTGGTAGGCGACGACCGCCGGCTGGCCGTTGGCGAGGGTGGGCACCATCCGGAACCGATCCCTGCGCAGCACCCGGCCTGCCAGGAACCCCACGACGGCCCCCCGGCCGGTGAACCACATCGGGTTCGGCGGCATCTCCAGCTCGACATCGGCTCGCAGCAGGTCGACCAGCGCGTCGGCGTCGGCCCGGGTGAACGCGTCGACGTAACCGTCGAGGAGGGTCCGCCGGGTTTCCTCCTCCGGCTCGGCCAGGTCGTCCTCGACCGGTCCGGCCTCGGCGAGGCGGGCCCGGGCGCGGCGGAGCGCGCTGTCGACGGCCGTGGTCGTCGTGTCGAGCATCTCGGCGACCTCGGCCGTCCGGAACTCCAGCACATCGCGCAACGTCAGCACGGCCCGCTGCCGGGCGGGCAGGAGCTGGAGCGCGGCGATGAACGCGAGCCGCACCCCGGTCCTCCCTGCCACGATCGCCGCCGGATCGCCGGCCCTGAACAGCGCGTCGGGCGCCGGCTGGAGCCACGCCACCGACGGCTCCGGGGAAGCCAGGGCCACCCGGTGATCGTCCGAAGGCGCGCCCAATCCCGACGGGAGCGGCCGCCGCGAGCGCGTGCCCAGCGCCGTCAGGCAGGCCATGGTGGCGATCTTGTACAGCCAGCGGCGTACCGAAGACCGGCCCTCGAACCGGCCGAACGCGCGCCACGCCCGCAGGTAGGTCTCCTGCACCAGATCCTCGGCGTCATGGATCGAGCCGAGGATCCGGTAGCAGTGGGCGAGCAACTCCGGCCGGAAGGGCTCGGTCAGGGCGGCGAACTCGGCGTCCGAGTGCATGGCGGCTTCTCCCGGAGGTGCTGTGCGGTCCACTGTAGGCGGCGGCTCAGTCGACCGGGCGCAATCCGGCCCCGCCGACCAGGTACTCCGGAGCGCTGCCCGGATCGCCGGCGATCTCCACGACGGCCTTGGCGACCTGGTCCGGGGTGAGGATCGGCCGCAGGCCTTCGACGAAGGTGTCCCGATCGACGCCCTGGCGCGCGGCGTAGCCGTCGACCCCGGCCGAGCCGACGCCTCCCAGTGGGGTCAGCTGGGGAAGCAGCGCGACGAACCGGATGTTCAGCCCGGCCCGCTCCGACTCGTCGGCCGCGTAGCCGCGCATGTATCTGATGGCCGCCTTGGCGCTGGCGTATCCGCCGCTGAGCGGGGATCCGCCCAGGGCGGCGCCGCTGGACATCGCGACGACCACGCTGCCCGGCGCCAGCGGCTCCCGCAGCGCCGCCCGGGTCCAGGTGAAGACGTGCCGGGTGTCGGTGTGCCAATGGCGGCTGAAGGTCTCCCAGGTCTGCTCGTGCAGGGGCGCCATGTGGGGCGTGGCCCCGGCGTTGAGGACGAGCAGGTCAGGACGGTGCTCACGGATCAGGCGCTGCGCGAGCGCTTCGTCGGTGGCGTCCGCGGCGACGGGGGTGAAGCCGTCGCCGAGTTCGTCGCGTACGGCACGCAACTCCTGCTCGTCGCGGGCGATGCCAACGACGCCGGCACCCGTGGCGACGAGTGCGGCGGCGATCGCGCGCCCGAAGCCGCGGCTGGCACCGGTGACAACGGCGGTCTTGAAGGAATCGGACATCGGATACTCCGAAGTGGTGGTCGGTTCTGTCCGGATCAAGACCAGCCGCCGCGGGGGAATCCGTCGCCGCAGCCGAAATCGGCAGTGTGATGTGCGTCACTGACGAGCGCGCGCGGAAGAACCCCGAGGTGGGCTCGCCTGGTTGGGCGATGACCGGCGCCGCCTCCTCACCGACGCAGGGTGCGCCGGAGCGGGAGGTGCCGGTTGTGGCGGGGCGCTCAGGCCGGGAGGAGCTCCACGTCGACCGGACCTGCGGCGGGGGCAGGCTCGGCCAGCGGGATGAACAAGGCTCCGAGCCTGGCCACGGTCTCGGGAATGATCCAGTAGTAGACCCAGGTGCCGCGCCGCTCCCCGTCGATCAGACCGGCGGTGCGCAGCACCTTCAAATGATGGGAGATGGTGGGCGCGGTCAGGTCGAAGGCGTCGGTCAGGTCGCACACGCACGCCTCCCCGCCCGGGTGGGAGCCGATCATCGACAACAGCCGCAGCCGGACCGGGTCGGCCACCGCCTTCAGCAGGCCGGCCAGCTCGGCTGCCTCCGTCTCGGCCAGCGGCGCGCGGGCGATCGGGGCGCAGCACGGGACGGGTGTGGGGGCGGCCATGGCAGCACTCCTTACTTCGACACCTGTCGAAATTATAGGCGCTGGAGGGCGAGCAGTGCGCTCCCGGCGGACTGCACCGCCGCGTTCACAGGCGCGACCCGCTCGGCGCGAGGGGCAGGCGTGCCCTGACTTCGAACCCGGCCGCCCGGGAGCGGCCCGGCGTCGAGCTCTCCGCCCGGCAGCCGGCAGCGCTCGCGCATGCCGGTAGGGGGCCTACCGTTTCGGCGTTCCGTACGGGTCGTGCGGCGTGTCGGCGTAGGCCCACTGGTGGTCGCGGGCGTGCCTGCAGGCCACCTCCACGTCCCCAGCGCGCATGACGTCCAGCAGCTCGCGGTGCTCATCGGCGACCCGCTCGAGTTCCGGCCTGGCGACCACCAGGGCGATGGCCGTGCGCGCCTCGATCTGCAGCGCCTCCCAGGCGCGGGTCAGCAGCCCGTTGCCGCCGGCCTGCACGACGTGCCGGTGGAACCGCGCGCTGGCCAGGCCGATGCCGTGCACGTCGTTGTCCCGGGCGCAGCGGTACATCTCCTCGACCGCCTCCTCCAGCCGGTCCGCGGGAAGGGTTCCGGCCAGCATGGCGAGCCGCGTCGCGGTCTCCTCAAGGGCCGCCCGCACGATGTACGCCTCGCGGATCGTCTGCTCGGCGAAGGGAAGCACCCGGCTGCCGTGACGAGGCTGGCCCTCGATGAGGCCGAGGCCCTCGAGCTGCCGGAGCGCCTCCCTGACCGGTGCCTGGCTCGTCCCGAACTCGGCGGCGATCTTCGTCTCGATCAGCCGGTCGCCCTCGCCTAGCTCGCCGGAGACGATCCGTTGCAGCAGACCGTCGCGGATCTGCTGGCTCAGCGTCGGTCGCGCGGAGCGCGGGACGGTGGACGGGTTCCCCGTGGGTTCTGACAACAACCCTCCTGCGACATCCGAGTGCCCAGATCGCCCTTGACTCTTAGATCATGCCACGTATGTTAATTATCGATATCAATAATTTGGGGTGCACATGCTGACATCCGTTCAGACACCTGGGAGCCCTGAGGCGGCTCGGGCGGCACTTCAGGCCGGGGCCGTGCCCCTCGGCGGCGGCACCTCCCTGATGGCCCGGCTGAACGATCGAGCCGGCGGCGACCTGCGGCTGGTCAGCCTGCGCAGAGCGGGACTGTCCGGCATCGACGTCCAAGGCGACACGGTCGCCATAGGCGCGGCCACCACGCTCGCGGACATCGAGGACGACGCCCGGTTGAGCTACCTGTCCGGCTGTGTGCGCTCGATCGCCTCTCCCCCGGTCCGCAGCCTCGCCACCGTGGCCGGCAACCTTTTCGTGCCGCAGCCGTACGGCGACCTGGCGGCGGCCCTTCTGGCCCTGGACGCGGAGCTGGACGTGCTCGGCGCCGACGGCGCACGCCGGGAGCCGCTCGAGCGGGTCGTCACCGACGGCCTGCGGGCGGGCGACCTGGTGACCCGGGTCCGGTTCGCCGCTCCGGCCGAGGACACGTTCCGGTTCCACAAGGCGAGCCGACGACGCCTCAACTCAGGATCCATCGTCACGGTGGCGGCCCGGATCACGATCGAGGACGGCCTGGTCGCCGACATCCGTCTCGCGCTCGGCGGCCTGGCACGCCGCGTGATGCGTGCGGCCGGCGCGGAGCGCGTGCTGCTGGGCGCGCCGTTGAACGCCGAGGTCGTCGCCCGGGCGGCCGAAGCGGACGTCATCGAGCCGTTCGACGACGCCTACGCCTCCGCCTGGTACCGCGCCCGGGTCTACCCCGTCCACCTGCGTCGCGCCCTGCTCGGGGCCTGAAGGGGATCGCATGCCCTCGACAATCGTCACGATCGAACTGAACGGCACCGATCGGGAGCTGATCGCCCGGCCGTCGACGACGCTGCTGAGCGCCCTGCGTGAGACGTTCGGGCTGATGGGGGCCAAGCGCGGCTGCGCGCAAGGAGGGTGCGGCAGTTGCACGGTGCTGCTGGACGGCCGGCCCGTGGTCTCGTGCCTGATCCCCGTCGTGACGGTCGACGGCTCCGCCGTGGAGACCATCGAGGGCTTGGCCGACGGCGAGCGGCTCGACGACGTGCAGCAGGCGTTCGTCGACCACTTCGCGACGCAGTGCGGGTTCTGCACCCCTGGGATGATCATGTCCGCCACGGCGCTGCTCAACCGGAAGCCGGATCCGACCCGTCAGGATGTCACCGAGGCGATCTGCGGCAACGTCTGCCGCTGCACCGGATACGAGCCGATCATCACCGCCGTCCTCGCCGCCGCGGAACGCCGTCGCGGCGATCCGGCCGTGCCCACCCCGACCGTGCCCACCCCGACCGTGCCCACCCCGACCGTGCCCGCCCGGCCCGCGCCCACGGAGGCCGAGGTCTGATGGCGCGCGTCACCCCGATCGACACCGCGTACTTCAAGGGCGAGCGTGCGGGCGACTTCGCCGTCATCGGCTCCGCCGTCCCGCGCTCGGACGCCCGCGGTCACGTCACCGGCCGCACGGTCTTCTTCGAGGACATGACGCTGCCGGAGATGACGCACGTCAAGATCCACCGGTCCACGCGGCACCACGCCCTCATCGACCGGGTCGACGTCTCCGGCGCCCTCGAGGTCCCGGGCGTGCTCCGGGTCATCACCCACGAGGACGTGCCGAACAACTGGTACACCGTGCTGCGCCTGATCGGCGTGGGGCCCGACGACGAGCCCGTGCTGGCCGAGGATCGGGTCCTCTACCGCGGCGAGCCGATCGTCGCCGTGGTCGCCGAGACCGAGGAGGCCGCCCGCGAGGGCGCGGCCCGGGTCGCGGTCGGCTACACCGACCTGCCCGCCGTCCTGGACGTCGAAGAAGCACTGGCCGACGGCGCCCCGATCATCAAGCAGGCGGGCACCAACCACTTCGTGTACGAGGGACACCACTGCCGCCGGATCCGCTTCGGCGACGTCGAGCGGGGCTTCGCGGAGGCGGACCGCATCATCGAGGGCCGCTACAGCTCCTCGCCGATCGAGCACGCGCCGACCGAGCCCACCGGCTGCATCGTCGTCCCCCAGGGCGACGGCCGGCTGCGCATCCACACCAACACCCAGGCCGCCTTCTTCACCCTCGACAACACCGCGCTCATCCTCGGCGTCCCGCCCACCAGCCTGCGTGTCGTCGGGGGCACCGTGGGCGGCGGCTTCGGCGGCAAGGTCGACGTCATCGTCGAGCCGCTCGCCTGCCTCGCCGCCATGCTCACCGGCCGGCCCGCCAAGTACGTCTTCAGCCGCGCGGAGGAGATGCAGGTGTCGTCCCCGCGGGCGGCCGAGCGCATCTCCATCAAGGACGGCGTCATGGACGACGGCCGGATCGTCGCCCGCAAGATCACGCTGTACGTGGACGCGGGCGCGTACTCCCGGCACAGCCCGTACGGCACCACCAAGGCGGCGGCGCACATGCCCGGCCCGTACACGATCCCGAACGTCCACGTCGACGCCTACTGCGTCTACACCAACCGCACACCGTCCAGCGCCATGCGCGGGTTCGGCGTCACGATCGGCGACTTCGCCCTGGAGTCGCACATGGACCACGTCGCCCGGGAGCTGAACATGGACCCGCTGCGGCTTCGGCTCAAGAACGCCTACCGGGACGGCGACATGAAGGCACATCGCAAGATCGCCTCCGGCACGGCGCTGGTCGAGGTGATCCAGAGCGCCGCCGACCTGGTGGGACACGACCTTCCACCGGAGTACCGGGCGATGTCGTCGACCGAGCGATCGGAGGGCTGAGCGATGGCGTTACGGCACGGGCGCGGATACGCGGCGGTCAACTACCCGACCGGGATGAACCTCGGCGGCGACCCGTCGCAGGCACTCGTCCACGCCACCACGATGGGCGGATTCGTCGTCACGCTCTCCTCGGTTGATCTCGGCCAGGGGCTGCGGACGGTCGTCGCCCAATGCGCGGCCGAGACCCTCGGCATCCCGCTCGAGAACGTCATCGTCGACACCGCCGACACGGACACCGGCCCGCACTGCATGGGGACGTTCGCCAGCCGCGGCACCCACCGGGTCGGCAACGCCGTCATCGTGGCGGCGCGCGAGGCCAGGGACGTCATGCTCCAGGTCGCCGCCGACGAGCTGGAGGTCGACGCGGAGGATCTGGAGACCGACGGCACGGGCTTCGTCCGCCTCAAAGGGTCCTCGGAAAAGAAGATCCACATCAGCGAGGTCGCGCTCGCCGCGCACTTCCGGCAGGGCCGGACCATCTCCGGCCGGGGCATCTTCCTCAAGGAGCCGAGCACCCCGGTGCCGGAGACCGGCGAGATGGACCCGGACTCCTGCCAGGCGCACGCGTGCACGGTGGCCGAGGTCGCGGTCGACGACGAGACCGGCGTGGTCGAGGTGCTGCGGCTCTACAACGCGTACGAGATCGGCCGGGCGCTCAACCCGGCCCTCGCGACGCAGCAGGTCGAGGGCGGCGCCTGGATGGGCCTGTCGCACGCGTTGTTCGAGTCGACCGAGCCGTACTATCCGCACTCGCGCGAGCACGGCCCCGTCGATTTCACCGAGTACCTGATGCCGGGGCCGGCCGACATCCCGGCGCAGACGAGCGTGTTCCTCGAACGGCCCGCCGGCAACGGGCCGTTCGGGGCCAAGGGAATCGGCGAGATGACGGCGAACGCGCCGATCCCCGCGATCGCCAACGCCGTGTACGACGCGGTCGGCGTACGGCTGACGAGCATGCCGTTCACCCCGGAGAAGGTGCTGCGCGGACTCGACGAACTGCGGGCCGGCCGTGCCGGCTGACCGGGACGCGCTGGATCTGCGGCTGGCCGCGGAGGGCTACCTCGCCGACGAGGGCCTGCTCACCGCCGTCCACCTGGCCGGCACGCTCGGGCTTCCGCTGCTGCTGGAGGGTGAGCCGGGGGTCGGCAAGACCGAGGTCGCGAACGTCCTGGCCCGAGTCCTCGGCCGCGAGCTGATCCGGCTGCAGTGCTACGAGGGGCTGGACGCCTCCCAGGCCCTGTACGAATGGGACTACCCCAAGCAACTGCTGTCCCTGCGGGCCGCCGAGGTGGAGGGACGCGCCGTCGGCGACCTGTACCGCGAGGAGTTCCTGCTGCAGCGCCCGCTGCTGCGATCGCTGCGGGCGGCCTCCGGCGCGGTGCTGCTGATCGACGAGATCGATCGCGCGGACAGCGAGTTCGAGGCCTTTCTGCTGGAGTTCCTCGGCGACTTCCAGATCACCATCCCGGAGATCGGCACCATCAGAGCGGCGAGCGCCCCTTTCGTCGTCCTCACCTCGAACCGGACCCGCGAACTTCACGACGCGCTCAAGCGCCGGTGCCTCTACCACTGGATCCCCTTCCCCGACGCCGGACGCGAGCGAGCGATCCTGCGGGCGCAGGCCCCTGGCCTGGACGAGAGGAGCGCGGCCCGGCTCGTGGCCGCCGTGCATCGGATCCGCGGACTGGCTCTGCTGAAGCGCCCGGGCATCGCGGAGTCGGTCTCCTGGGCCCGCGGGGTGCAGGCGCTGGCCGGCGAGGGTTCGAGCTGGCTGGAGGCGATGCGCCGGTCCGCGGGGCTGCTCGTCAAGCACGAGGAGGATCTCGCGCTGCTCGGCCGCCACGCCGCGGAGGTGTTCGGTGACTGAGCGGTCCCTCGTCGTGCGCATCGGCGATCATGTGCACGGGTTCCTGCGGGACCTGCACGATCAGGGCCTGCGCGTGCCGGTGCCCAAACAGCAGGTCTTCCTTCAAGCGATCGAGGCCGTCGGGCCGCGCGACGCCGCGCACCTCTACTGGATCGGGGCGGCCACGCTCACCGCATCCCGCGAGGACCTGGAGGTGTACTCCCCCACGTTCCAGCGCTGGTTCGGGGAGGTCACGGCACGGCCCGTCCGCGATCAGGAGTCCCCCGACGACGAGACCCCCGCGCCCGGGCAGGGAGACGAGGCTCCTCTCACGGCGGCGTTCGGCGGGGAAGCGGGCCTGAAGGCCGGCTCCTCGGAGCGCGAGAGACGCCCGGTGTTCGGCCCGGCGAGCGGGGAGGACCGGGCGCTGCTCTCGCTGCTGCGGCGGGAACTGCCCGGCGCGGTGCCGACGGTCCGGTCGCGCCGCCGGCGGCCCGCCCGGCGAGGTCCGTGGATCGACCTCGCCAGAATCTGCCGTGAGTCCTGGCGCGGCCACGGCGAGATCGTGACGTTGCGCCGGCGGAACCGTCCGCGGCGGCAACGCCGTGTCCTGCTGCTCATCGACGTGTCCGGGTCGATGAAGCAGCACAGCGCCGACTACCTTCGCTTCGCCCACGCGGCGGTCGGCCGCCTCGACCGCGTCGAGGTGTTCACCTTCGGCACCCGGCTGACCCGCGTCACCGAGCCGCTGCGCGCACGGGACGTCGACGCGGCCGTCGGCTCGCTGAGCGACGTCGTCCTGGACGCCGAGGGCGGGACGCGGATCGGCGCCTCGCTCCAGGAGTTCCTCGGCAACGCCCGATATGTCACCGTGGCGCGCGGCGCCCTGGTGATCGTGCTCTCAGACGGCCTGGAACGCGGCGACTGCGGGCCCATGCAGGCGGCCGTCCGGCGGTTGTCGTCGCTGAGCCACCGGTTGCTGTGGTGGTCGCCGCTCGCCTGCGACCCGGCGTACCGGCCGGTCACCCGCGGCATGTCGGCCGTGCTCGGCAGTGTCGACGCGCTCGCGGGCGTACGCGACCTGCGTACGGCGTACGAGCAGGTACAGACCTTGGACGGGGAGTGATCGTCATGTCGGAGGCGACCCGCTACACGGGCGACATCGTCGACTCGCACCATCACATCTGGCGGGCCGGTGACCTGCCGTGGCTGTCCGGGCCGATGGTGCCGCGGATCTTCGGCCCGTACGAGCCGATCAGGCGGGACTACCTGATCGACGAGTACGTCGCCGACGCCACGGCCTCGGGCATCACCGAGTCGGTCTACGTGCAGACGAACTGGCCGCTCGACCGGGTCGTGGACGAGGTGCGATGGCTCCGCGACGTTCATCAGGAGACGGGCCGGCCGATGGCCGTCATCGCGTCGGCCGACATGTTCGACGAGGACGCTCCGGAGATCATGCGCCGGCAGGCCGCGCTCACGCCGCTGATCCGGGGGATCCGGCAGCAACTGCACTGGCACGAGCGCCCGGAGTTCCGCTTCGCCACCGCGCCCGACCGCATGAAGGATCCGATCTTCCGCAAGAACATCGGCGCGCTCGCCGACCTCGGCTGGCTGTTCGAGCTGCAGCTCTTCCCCGAACAGATGGCGAATGCGGTCGAGCTGGCGGCGGCCTTCCCCGACGTCACCTTCGTCCTCGTGCACGCGGGCATGCTCATCGGCCACGAGTACCTCGAGTCGTGGCGGGCCGGGATGACCGCGCTCGCCGAGCGGCCGAACATCGTCGTCAAGCTCACCGGGCAGGGCACCTTCGTCCACCGGGTGGATCCCGACCTCATCTCCTTGGTCGCCGGCGAGGTGATCGGCTGGTTCGGCGCCGACCGGGCCATGTTCGGCACCAACTTCCCGGTCGAGAAGATCTGGACCACCATGCCGCAACTGGTCGGCGCATGGAAGGACGCGCTGGCTCACCTCCCGCCCGCCGACCAGCACGCCGTCTTCGCCGGCAACGCCCGGCGGGTGTACGGGCTCTCCGGCCCGATTCGTCCAAGGTAAAGGCAGACAAGGAGTATCCCGGCATGGCACTGTTCGTCCTGACCTACGGATACAACGACACCCCACTGAGGGCGGAGCGCCGCGAGGATCATCTCGCACACCTGAACAAGCTCCTGGAGCAGGGCAGCCTCGTCGCGGCCGGCCCGTACACGGACCTGACGGCCGGGATGATCGTCCTGCGAGCGGAGGACGAGACCGCGGCGCAGGCGCTCGTCGACCAGGACCCCTACACACAGCTGGAGGTCACCAAGGATCGCAAGCTGCGCGAATGGCGTGTGACGGTCGGCTCGCTCGGCTCTGGCTAGGAGCTTCTGGGGGCCGGATATGTGGAGCACCTGCCGGGAGTTGATCCCGGCAGGCAGCATCCACGCGTTCTTGGCCGAGCATCGTGATGAGCTGTTCCCGAGGAGATGTTCGCCGACCAGACCCACTTGAGATCTGAACCCCGTACAGGCCCTGGTACAGCACCGAGCGCTGGAACACCATCAGCGTCGCGCCCGACGGGGGCTGCGCGGCCAGTGCCGATAGGTCGTCGACCAGATCCCCCGCGCCAACAGTGGCGCGTCGGCCGCCCCGACGGCCGGCTGCGGCCCGCAACCGGGCGCGGCGATGCGCGTGTTCCGGCCAGACCACGGCCTCCCGCCCTTCTCATCTGTACTTGGTCTGCCCCTCATCGCCACGGTCGGCAAGGTAGTGGTCTCCTGGAACGGCACTGAAGTGGCTCTGCGCCGCCAGTCCACTCGGTCGGTATCTTCGCGCGTTGTGAAGCTCACCGTGCTCGGAGGATGCGGGGCGTGGCCCGCGGCCGATCAGGCCTGCAGTGGTTATCTGGTCGAACAGGAGGGGTTCAGCGTCCTGATCGATCCGGGGTATGCCACGATGCCCAGGTTGCTGGCACTCGCCAGGGCCGAGGAGATCGACGCGGTCCTGGTCAGCCACGGCCATCCCGACCACTGCGCCGACCTGAACCCGCTGCTGCGCGCCCGCGCTCTGGGGGAGGCGCGCCCGCCCGCACTGCCGGTGTACGCGCCGCCGGGAGCACTCGACGCCGTTCTACGGCTGGACGAACGGATGCTGGCAGACAGCTTCGTGCTGCACGACCTGGCCCCTTCGCGCGAGTTGGAGATCGGGCCGTTCCGGTTGAACACCTGGGCGTTGCCCCATCACGTGCCGAACGCCGGGCTGCGGTTGAGCGGCGCGGGAAAGACGATGGCCTACACGGGTGACACCGGTCCGGCCGGCACGCTGGTGGACCTGGCCCGAGACGCCGACCTGCTGCTGGCCGAGGCGACCTACCCGGAGGAGGTGCCCGAAGAGGACGCGCCCTATCTCTCCACCGCCCTCCAGGCAGGGCGTACCGCGGCGGCGGCTGGAGTGGCGCGGCTTCTCCTCACGCACCTGTGGCCCGGCACCCCGCCCGAGCCCGCGCTGGCCGCGGCGGCGCAGTCGTACTCCGGTGACCTGGCCGTCGCCTCGAGGGGCGTCACCGTGCGCCTGTGAAGTATCCGCGTGCGCGGCCGGACGTTCGGAGGCAGACCAGAGGGCTACCACTCCCCCTTTCGCCCGTACTTGGTCACCTTCCTCCCCAAACATCAGAAAGAGGAGTGGGTGCCGCAGGTAATCTCTGATCACGTGGCGGATGAGGAGATCTTGCAGGATTCCGCGCATCGCAGGGTGGTGCGCCTCGGCAACACGGTTCGCAGGCCCGCACACCCCTGGACACCGGCTGTCCATGCGTTGCTTCAGCACCTGGAGGAGGTGGCTTTCCCTTACTCTCCGCGGGTGCTGGGGATCGATCAGGAGGGCCGTGAGATCCTCACCTACCTGGACGGCGAATCTGGCCCTCAGGGCTGGGCCATGGTGGTCGAGGATTCGGGTTTGGCGTCCTTCGCCCGCCTGCTGCGCGACTATCACGACGCGGTCGTCGGCTTTCGCCCGCCTCAGGGACTCAGATGGTCCAGCGGCGAGGCGGAACCACGCGATGACGAGGTGATCTGCCACGGGGACTTCGGCCCGTGGAACATCGTCTGGCGCGACAAGCGCCCCGTCGGGATCCTGGACTGGGATTACGCCCGGCCCAGGCCTCGGCTGCACGACATCGCCTACGCGCTCGAGTACGTTGCACCATTCCGCGACGATGCCGAATGCCTGCGCTGGCTGCGCTACCCCACGCCCCCCGATCGGCGTCATCGCCTGGAGACGTTCGCCGCGGCCTACGGCCTGACTTCGACCACGGGCCTGGTCGATGCGGTCATCGAAGTTCAGCGGGACGTCATCGAGCAGGTCCGCCTGCTGGCTGACGCCGGGCACCAGCCCCAAGCTCACTGGGTCGCCAACGGCTTCCTCGACGAAGCGGACCGGAGGATGGCCTGGAGCCGAGCCAACCGCCACCTGTCCGAGTAGCAGAGATCGTCGGATGCCAGACGCATGCACCTGCTTGCCTTACACGGGGACGGCTCAGCCGAGCTTGACGACGACGGACTTGGTCTGCAGGTACTCGTTGAGTGCCTCCGGGCCGTTCTCCCGCCCGTAACCGGACTGCCCCGTGCCGCCGAAGGGCATGGACGGGTCGAGCAGAGACCAGCCGTTGACCCAGACGATTCCCGCCCGCAGGGCGGCGGCCACCCTGTGGGCACGGGTGATGTCGCTGGTCTGCAGTCCCGCCGCCAGGCCGTACGGCGTGCCGTTGGCCAGCGCACCGCCTCGTCCTCCGTGTCGAACGGCTGCACGGTGAGCACTGGGCCGAAGATCTCTTCCTGGACGAAGGGCGAGTCCTGAGTCACCCCGGCGATGACCGTCGGAGGGACGAAGAAGCCGCCGCCGTCGTGAGCGGGGCCGGACACCACCTGTACCGGGGCGTCAGCCGCCCGGTCCAGATAGGAGCGCACCTTCGCCAGATGCCGCGGCCCGGCCATCGGACCGACCACCGTGCCCTCGGCGAAGGGGTCGCCGACGGGGACGTGCTGGGCCGCGCCGTGCAACGCCTCGACGACGGTGTCGTAGACCGGACGCTCCACCAGCAGCCGGCTGCCGGACATGCAGAACTGGCCGGTGTTGAAGACGAAGGCGGCCACCGCGGTGTTGATCGCCGCCTCCAGGTCGGCGTCGGCGAAGATGATGTTCGCGCCCTTGCCGCCCAGTTCTACGGTGACGTGTTTGAGGTGCTCCCCCGCGCTGGCGGCGACGGTCCGTCCGGCCGCGGTGGACCCCGTGAAGGCGATCTTGTCGACGTTGGGGTCGCGAACCAGGGCCGCTCCGGCCGCGCCGCCGCCGGTGACGACGTTGAGGACGTCGACGGTGCGGGTGAACATCAGGGGCTTGCCGACGTCCAGCGATTCCAGCCGGGCGAACTCCTCCGCATGCTCGCGGAGCAGCTGGGCCGCCCGCAGGAGCACCGCCGCGCGCTTGCGCGGGGTCAGGCCGGACCAGCGGCCGTCGTCGAAGGCGGTTCGCGCGGCCGCCGCTGCTCGCGCGACGTCGGCGTCGCCGGCGTCGGCGATGGTCGTGACCGGTTCACCGGTCGCGGGATCGAGAACATCCCTCCGGCGACCGCTGGACGCTGCGACGGCGCCGCCGTCGATCCACAACTGGCCTGACGGGATCGGTGTGCCACCGTCCGCCTGCTTGGCTTCTGACAGCTCAGTCATGTGGTGCCTCTGTTACGTCGATGTGGGTGAATGACCGGCCTGCCGCGGCTTGTGCGGGGTGACCGGTGGCTGTGGTGTCCACGGCGAAGACGACGATCTCGTCACCGGGTGGCCGCGTGGGCCTCACCGGGGCGCCTCGGCTTCTTGCAGCAGCCGGCGGACGCGGCTGATCTCGAGCTTTCCGCTCGGGGTGCGCGGGAGCTCCGCGACGATGGCCAGCCGGCGCGGCAGCTTGTAGCCGGCGAGCCGGGGGCGTAGCCAATCCCGCAGTTCCTGCGCTGTCGCCGCGGCGCCCGGGGACAGCGTGACCGCTGCGGTGACCCGTTCGCCCCAGGTGTCGTCCGGCTCCCCGATGACGACCGCGTCGGCGACGGCGGGGTGCTCCATCAGCAGCTCCTCCACCTCCGCCGGGTACACCTTCTCGCCGCCGGTGTTGATCACACCGCTGCCGCGGCCGAGGAAGCGCAGCGTGCCGTCCGCCTCGTATGTGACGTAGTCGCCCACGATGACGTGCCGCCGGCCCTGGATGGTCCGGTAGGCCGACGCCGTGCGCGCGGGGTCCTTGTGGTAGCCGAGCGGCAGTCCTCCGCCGAAGGCCAGCATGCCGACCTCACCGCTGCCGGGCGGGACGAGATCGCCGTTCGGGTCGACGACCAGCGTCTCCAGCGCCGGGCGGAAACGGCCGGGCAGGTCGTGCTCCGAGGCGGTGACGGCGAACGCGAAGGGTCCGCCCTCACTGGCCGCCAGCCCGTCGTAGATGGTCACCCCGCTACGACGATGGAGCTCGCGCTTGAGGTCGTCGGTGAACGTCGTACCGGAGCTGATCACCGTCCGCAGCGACGACAGGTCGTACGGGCGGCCCTCTTTCTCGGCCTCGACCAGCTCATCCACCAGCGGGCCGCGCGACCGCGTTCCCCGCGATGAGGAGGTTGGTGACGCGGTGGCGCTCCACGGCGTGCCAGACCCGCGCCGCCTCCAGCCTCGTCCCGCCGGGGAAGACCACCTCTCCGGCGGTGAGCAGCGTCCCGAACGTGTTGAACAGGCCGGTGCCGTGCATGAGCGGGACCACCGCCTGCTGCTGGTGATCCTCGGTTCGTGGTCCGCGGCCGGCTGCAGGATGCGCCCGAGTTCGAGCGGATCAAGCAGCAGAACGCCATCAGCAAGGTGCCCTTCGCCGAGTTGGTCCGGCGGCAGCCGCGCAATCTGGTGCTGGCGGGCCTGGCCTCGATAGCGCCGCCCGCGGTCGGCTCCACCGTGATCGTCTACATGCTCACGTACGGCACGACCGTGGTGGGCTTCCAGCGCGGCACACTGCTCATGCTGATCCCACCGTGGTGTGGATCGGCACGATCATCGCGTCTGCGGTCCTGTCCAACCGGTTCGGCTCCGAGCGGATGTACATCCTGGGCGCGCTGACCGCCGTCCTCTGGCCGTTGCCGATGTTCGGCCTGGTCAACACGGGCGACGCGGGTCTGGCGCCGCTGGCGTTCACCATTGCCGCGATCGTGCAGGGCATCATGGCCGGCGCCCAGGGCGGCCTGCTCACCGAGATCTTCGACGTGCGCTTCCGGTACAGCGGGATCTCCATCGCCTACACGATCGGTGGCATGGTCGGCGGCGCGCTCACCCCCATCGTGGCGACCACCCTGTTCGCGACGTACCGCTCCTCGACCGCGATCGCGCTGTATGTGGCCGCGCTGTCGCTGGTCAGCTTGGTGTCCGTGCTCGGTGTCCGGAAGATCGACACGCCGGAGGCGGAGGCCGCGGAGAGCGAGGAGCGGAAGACGCCGGCATCTTCCAGCTAGCGCCTGATGGGGGTTCGGCAATCTATAGGAGGCAATCGTGGTGATGCCGTGGCTGTGGCGCCTGCCGCCCGGGTCACTCCCCGGCCAATTCCAGCCGGGCAGTCCCGTGCTCTGGTCCCTTCGCTGCTCCGCCCTACCGGCTGGGGAAGTTCCTGCTCTGGGTCCCTCGCAGAGGGCGCTGTGCAATTTCCCTATAAGTGTGTGCCCCCCCGGGGACTCGAACCCCGAACACCACGGGTCTGGGCCGTGGGCCTCTACCAAGTTGGGCTAGAAGGGCTTAGCTGAGTCCGGCGCGTCTACCGAAGTTTCGCCACAAGCGACTGGTACCGGCCTACGTCGGCCGTTCTTTCGCCCAGCTCGTTGTTCATCTTGTACTTGAGTCCGAGACGGCGATGAACTTCGGCGGCAAGACGGCACCTCTCTGCCGGTTGGGCTGGAGCGCTGGACCCCGGGCGGGGCTGGCGTGGGCCGGGCCCGGGGTGAGGGCTTGGTCCGGCCGGGGGGCGCCATTCCCGTCGGCCAGGCCGTTGCCCGCGGCCCTTTTCTTTCAGGGCCGTCGTCCGAGTGGCAGGATTCGAACCTGCGATGCTCCTGCTCCCAAGGCAGGCGGGGTGACCAAACTCCCCCACACTCGGCTACGAATGGAAAAGCCGCCTCGGATATGTTCGAGACGGCTTTCCGGCGATCCTTTGTGGATTATCCGGAAAGCCTTCGCGGCAGCTCGGGGAGGGCCGCGAGCGGTCGCGTGATGCTCAGGTCGCGCACTTCGCCGCCTCCCTTTCCGCCTCCGCCGGCGTTCTCCTTCGTCGTTGGACAATGTCTACGGTAAACGGGTGATCGGCGCGCGTGCCACACATTTATTCGGGCTGGGGGAGAATGGGGCGGGTGTGGAACGAACGGCGGCGGATCACAGTGGGGGCGCTGGCGGGGGTGGCGGTGCTGGGGATGCTGGCCGTCGCCGCCCTGCCGGACGACCGGGAAGACGGAGACGGGGCGGAGGCGACCAGGCCCGCGGTCGCGGTGAGTTCGCCGAGTGGCGTGGAGACCTCTCCGGCTCCGACCGCCGGCTCCGGTCCGCCGGTGTGGGAGGGTCCCACGCCGCCGCCTGTCGACATGCGGCTGGCCATGGGGTCGGCGCAGGCGCCGGTCACGATCGTGGAGTTCGGTGACTTCCGGTGCCCGAAGTGCCGGACGTTCGCGCAGGACATCGCGCCGGTGCTCAGGCGGAAATATGTGGAGCCGGGGGTGGTGCGGATGTTCTGGAGGGACTACCCGATTCGGGGGCGGGCGTCCGAGGCCGCGGCGGTCGCGGCGCGGGCCGCGTCCAGGCAGGGCAGATTCTGGGAGTTCCACGACGTGCTCTACTCCGGGGAGGTGCGGCTCGACGGGGACGGGCTGCGGGAGGCGGCACGGCGGGCGGGGCTCGATGTGGGCAGGTTCGACGCCGACCGGCGGGACAAAGCCGTGCGGGAGGCGGTCGCGATGGACATGGAGTTCGCGTTGCGGCTCGGCATGCCCGGCACGCCCGCGTTCCTGATCAATGGGGAGCTGTTGTTCGGGGCGCAGCCGGTGGCGGCCTTCGAGAAGGCGATCGAGAAGGCCCGCCGCGAGCGATGACGGACGTCGGATACGCGGCCGCCTTTCTCGGCGGGCTGTTCTCCCTGGTCAGCCCATGCGGCGCGCTGCTGCTTCCGGCGTTCTTCGCCTATGCCTTTCCCGGGCGCAGGGAGTTGGTGGGGCGGACGCTGCTGTTCTACGCCGGGCTGTGCGCGGTGCTGGTGCCGCTCGGGATGGGGTCCGCGCAGGTCGGCCGGCTCTTCTACGGACGTCAGGAATTGCTGGTCGAGGTTGCCGGGTGGACGCTGATCGGGCTGGGGGTGGTGCAGGCGACCGGGGGTGCTTGGAGCCTCGGCGGGCCGGTGGAGCGGCTCAGGGCCCACGTCAAGGGCGATTCGGCGGGGGCCGTGCTGGCTCTCGGCGCCGTGTCGGGGCTGGCGGGGTTCTGTGCGGGGCCGGTGCTGGGCGCGGTGCTGACGGTGGCGGCCGCCTCGGGTGACGGGGTGCGGGGGGCGGCGCTGCTGGCCGTGTACGCGGCGGGCATGGCGGCGCCGCTGCTGGTGCTCGCCGGGCTGTGGCAGCGTTACGACCTGGGGCGCAGGCGGTGGTTGCGGGGCCGGGGGTTCGCGGTCGGGCGGCTGCGGGTGCACAGCTCGTCGCTGCTGTCGGGGGCGGTGTTCGCGGGGCTGGGGGTGATGTTCCTGCTCACGGACGGCATGGCGGGACTGCCCGTCCCGGAGACGGGGCTGGAGGAGGTGGCGGCGCGGGTGCGGTTGCCCGATCTGTGGGTGGTCGGGGGTGCGCTGCTCGTCCTCTTGGGGGTCACCGCCTGGCGGCTCACGCGCGCCAGGAGGTGAGGGCTACAGCATCTGGTCGAGGGGGACGCCGGCGCGCGTCTCCGGGGTCTCGACGCGGAAGCGGGGCAGGGACTCCGGGAAGTTGTCCCGTACGTAGTCGACGAGGAATTCCCGTACGTCGCACTTGAGGTCCCACGCCGACGGCGAGTCGGCGGCGCTCATGAGGGCGCGGAGCTCGACCAGTCCGTTGGGCAGCACGTCGGTCACCTGGAGCGTCCAGTCCTTCTGGTCCCACAGCGGGTTGCCCTGCAGGAACTCGTACAAGGCCTCCCGGAGCTTCTTCACCGGCACCGCCCAGTCCACGCGCAGGAACACCACGGCGAGCACCCGGCTGCCGTGCCGGGTCCAGTTCTCGAACGGGTTCTGGGTGAAATAGCTCACCGGCAGGACCAGCCGCCGCTCGTCCCACAGGCGCAGCACCACGTACGTGAGCGTGAGCTCCTCGATCCGGCCCCACTCCTCCTCGACCACGACGACGTCGTCGAGGCGGAGCGCGTCGCTGAAGGCGAGCTGGAGCCCGGCGAGCATGTTGCCGATCGTCGGCTGGGCGGCGATGCCGACGATGGCGCCCGCGATCCCGGCCGAGGCCAGCAGGCCGGCGCCGAGCGCGCGCACCTGCGGGAACGAGAAGAGCATCGCGCCGAGGGCGATCACGATGATGATCGCGGCGGCGACGCGGCGGACCAGCGCGATCTGCGTCATGATCCGCCGCGCCCGTCGGTTGCGCTCGCCCTCGACCTGCACCAGCCGCTCGAGGATGACGTCCGTCAGCGCGTACGCGGCCTGAACGATCAGCCACGTGACCGCGGCGATCGTGACCAGCCCGAGCACCCGCTCCACCGTGCCCGCGACGGCCCGCTCGCTCGGCGCGTCGCCGAACATGCCCGGCCGGAAGGCCAGGTTGAACGCCACCACGGCGGCGACGGTGAACGCGGGCCACGTGCAGTGCTCCACCAGATGCCGGGCGAGCGCGAACTTGCGCCCGGCCCTGTTCAGCATCCGCCGCACGACTTCCACCAGGAGGATCGACCCGATCACCGAAATCACGAGAATCGGCCAGTCCGCCGGAGACTGCACGTTTATGCCCCCAATGTCCTAGAAGGTCTCGTCAAAGGTCACATTGCCCTCAACCGCCACTTGGTAAGCCGAGACGCGCCTTTCGAAGAAGTTCGCCAGCTCCTGCACGTCCTGCAACTCCATGAAAGCGAACGGGTTGGCGGAGCCGTAGCGGCGGGGCAGGCCGAGTCTAACCAATCGCTGGTCGGCGACGTATTCGAGGTATTGACGCATCTGGTCCACACCCATGCCCGGCATGCCGTCGCCGCACAGGTCCTCGGCGAAGGCCAGCTCGGCGGCCACGGCCTCCTCCAGCATGCCGGTGACCTGCTTGCCCAGCTCGTCGTCGAAGAGCGACGGCTCCTCGGCCCGCACCGTGTCCACCACGCTGAAGGCGAACTCCATATGCATGGACTCGTCCCGGAACACCCAGTTGGTGCCGGTGGCCAGGCCGCCGAGCAGGCCGCGGGAGCGGAACCAGTACACGTACGCGAACGCGCCGTAGAAGAACAGGCCCTCGATGCAGGCGGCGAAGCAGATCAGGTTGAGCAGGAACTGGCGGCGCTCGGCGGCGGTCTCCAGACGCTCCAGCCCGTTGACCGAGTCGATCCACTTGAAGCAGAACTCCGCCTTGTCCCGGATCGAGGGGATGTGCTCGATCGCGGCGAAGGCCTTCACCCGCTCGTCGGGATCCGGCAGATAGGTGTCGAGCAGGGTCAGGTAGAACTGCACGTGCACGGCCTCCTCGAACAGCTGCCTGCTGAGGTAGAGGCGGGCTTCCGGGGCGTTGACGTGCTGGTAGAGGTTGAGCACGAGGTTGTTGGCCACGATGGAGTCGCCGGTGGCGAAGAACGCCACCAAACGGTTGATCAGGTGCCGTTCCTGCGGCGTCATCTTGGCCAGGTCGGCCAGGTCGGAGTGCAGGTCCACCTCCTCGACCGTCCACGTGTTCCGGATGGCGGCGCGGTAGCGCTCGTAGAAGTCCGGATAGCGCATCGGGCGGAGGGTCAGGTCCATTCCGGGGTCGAGCAGCACGACATGTCTCCTTACTGGCAGGCTTCGCAGGTCTCGGGGTTCTCGAGGGAGCACGCGACGGCGGCGGCCTGCACTGTGGTCTGGGCGATGCGGGTGGCGGGGCGCGAGCGCAGGTAGTACGTCGTCTTCAGGCCCTTCTTCCACGCGTAGGCGTACATCGAGGAGAGCTTGCCGATGGTCGGGCTGGCCATGAACAGGTTGAGCGACTGCGACTGGTCGATGTACGGCTGCCGCGCCGCCGCCAGGTCGATCAGCGCCTTCTGCGGCAGCTCCCACGCCGTCCGGTAGAGGACCTTCAGGTCGTCGGGGATGTCCGGGATCGACTGGACCGAGCCGTCGGCCCGCTTGATGGCGTCGCGCATCTGCTGCGTCCAGAGCCCTCGGGCCTGCAGGTCGGCCACCAGGTAGCGGTTGACCTGCAGGAACTCGCCGGACAGGGTCTCGCGCTTGAACACGTTGGACACCTGCGGCTCGATGCACTCGTAGCAGCCGGCGATGGAGGCGATCGTGGCGGTGGGCGCGATGGCGATCATGAGGGAATTGCGCAGGCCGGTGACCGCGATCTTCTCCCGCAGGGCGTCCCAGGGCGGCGTGCTGCCCACGTAGTGGTCGGGGTGCAGCACTCCCCCGGCGGCGCGGGTGTCGGCGTACGACGGGTGCCGGCCGCGCTCGGCGGCCAGGTCGGCCGAGGTGTCGTACGCGGCCAGCGCGATCTCCTCGGCGATCCGCGTGGACAGGGCGAGGGCCTGCGGGGAGTCGAACGGCAGCCGCAGCGTGAAGAACACGTCGGCCAGGCCCATCACGCCGAGCCCGATCGGCCGCCACCGCTTGTTGGCAGCCTCGGCCTCGGGCGTCGGGTAGAAGCCCAGGTCGATGGTCCGGTCGAGGAAGCGCACGGCGGTGCGGACGGTGCGGCGCAGCCGCTCCCAGTCGATGTCACCGCCGGTCAGGTGGGCGGCCAGGTTGACCGAGCCGAGGTTGCACACGGCCGTCTCGGCGTCGCTGGTGACCTCGAGGATCTCTGTGCAGAGGTTCGACAGGTGGATGACGTTCCCGGGGCGGGCGGTCTGGTTGGAGGTGCGGTTGGCGGCGTCCTTGAACGTCATCCAGCCGTTGCCGGTCTGGGCGAGGGTGCGCATCATGCGGCCGTAGAGGGTCCGGGCGGGGATCTGCCGGACGTATCGCCCAGCGGCCTCGTAGGCGCGGTACGCGGCCGTGAACGCCTCCCCGTACAGGTCGGTGAGGTCGGGCACCTCCTTCGGGTCGAACAGCGACCAGACCTCGTCGGCCTCCACCCGGCGCATGAACTCGTCGGGCACCCAGTTGGCCAGGTTGAGGTTGTGGGTGCGGCGGGCGTCCTCGCCGGTGTTGTCGCGCAGCTCCAGGAACTCCTCGATGTCGGCGTGCCAGGTCTCCAGGTAGACGCAGGCCGCGCCCTTGCGCCGGCCGCCCTGGTTGACCGCCGCGACCGAGGAGTCGAGCGTGCGCAGCCACGGGACGATGCCGTTGGAGTGGCCGTTCGTGCCCCGGATCAGGGAGCCGCGCGAGCGCACCCGGGTCCAGGAGATGCCGATGCCGCCGGCGTACTTGGACAGTCGCGCGACCTGGCCGTACCGTTCGTAGATCGCCTCCAGCTCGTCGCGCGGCGAGTCGAGCAGGAAGCACGACGACAGCTGCGGCCGGCGCGCGCCCGAGTTGAACAGCGTGGGCGAACTGGGCAGGTACGACAGCGTGGACATCAGCGCGTAGAGCTCGGCGGCCTCCTCGACGGTCTCCGACAGGCCGCAGGCCACGCGCAGGAAGAAGTGCTGAGGCCGCTCCAGCACCGCCCGCGTCTCGGGGTGGCGCAGCAGGTAGCGGTCGTGGACGGTCCGCAGGCCGAAGTACTCGAAGCGCCCGTCGGCCTCCTCCGACACCAGCGCGTCCAGTTCGGCGGCGTGCGCGGCGACGAACCCGGCCAGCCGGTCGTGGATCAGCCCGGCCGCGTGGGTGGCGGCGATCGACTCGGAGAACGACCGCACCCCGTGCCCGGCCGCCTCGTCGGCGATCTCGTCGGCCAGCAGCCGGGCGGCCACCCGGGAGTTGGCGGGATCGGTGATCACCCGGGCGGCGGCCTCCTCGATGGCCAGCCGTCGATCGGTCTCGATGACCTGCGTCACGTGCTCTCTCCTCGCGAGCTCTCCCCGTGAGGGCACGCGAGAGCAGGCGGGCAGGCCGCGACGCTCCCCCGGCCCTCCCTCGAGGCCATGGACAGTCTCAGCCGCCGGCAGGTCTTCGGGCTCGCGGGCACGCTCGATCGAGCTCCTAATGGCCGTCGCTTCCCAGATCGCTCCAGTGCACAATGACGGCGGTCGTTCCCGCTCACCGCTGCGGGGCAGCCCCGGAATCGCACCGGGTTCCCTTTTGCTCCGCCCCCGAGGAGGCGAACCAGCGACGAGCAGGATCCTACATCTAGTGGCCGCGCCTGCAACTACCCCAGCATGTTGTGGCTTTGGTGGAGTCGATGAGCCCGAGGTCCCGCAGCACGCCCCGCGTGCGCGCGATCTCGGAGGCGAGCCACAGCGCGAAGTCGTCTCCGCTGAGCGGGATCGACAGCCACCCGGCCGCGCGGCAGGCGGCCTGCCAGCCGGGCGAGCCGGTCACCTCCTCGCACATGCGGATGGCCGATTCGCGGCTGTCGTCCGGCATCTCGTCGGGGCCGAAGGCGGCCGACCAGTCGGCGAAGTCGACCCGTACGCCGGACTCCAGCAGCGTCGGCACGTCCAACCCGGGCACCCGGCGGGCCGAGGACACCGCCAGCGCCCGCATCCGGCCCGCGCCGATGCTCTCGCGCCAGTAAGCGAGCGGTCCCGCGGCGGCCGCGGCCTTGCCGGACAGGAGCGCCATCATGATCTCCTGGATGCTGGGGTAGCCGGTGTAGTCGACCCGCCGGGTGTCCGCGCCGAGGCCCTTGGCGATCAGGCCGAACAGCAGGTGGGCGGGCTCCCCCTGCGGCGCGCCGGCCAGCAGCGTCTGACCGGGCCGGTCACGCAGGTGGGCGCCGAAGGACTCGAAGTCCTTGAAGCGGGAGCTCTCCGGCACGACCACGACCTCGACGTGGCCGGAGAGCCTGGACAGCGGGGTGGCCGTCTCGAGCAGCGTCTGGCCGTCGTTCAGCTCGGCGGCGGCCAGCGCGGGCAGGCCGGTCACGGTGATCTTCGTGCCGGCGGCGGTCTCGTACCCGGCCGCGCGGGCCGCGCCGGCGAACGCCTGCCCGACCTTGCTCCAGCGGCGTCCGCCCGGATTGATCGAGAACGCGGCCCCCAGCCCCGCGGCTCCGCCGGTGACGTGCCGGGTGCCGCAGCCGGCCGCGCACGCGGCCACGCCCAGCCACCATGCGAAGAACCGCCGACGGCGCATGTGCCTCTCCCCCGAGCTTCGCCGAGTCCCCCTTACTCCAAGTTATTGACGCATTACACAGAGATACACATATACGCACGCCATCATCACGGCATCACGCCCGAAATATCGCGATTTATTCGCTCAAATAGCCGGTTTTTTCGCCACGCCCGCCATAAGCGATGACGGCAGTGACCAGTCGCCGACCAATTTCGGCCGGTCGGGCCGCCAGTCCACGGCCTGCACCAGCCCCGGCGGATCCAGCGCGAAGTCGCCGAAGAACGCGCGGATCTCGGCGGGCGTGCGGTCGGCCCCACCGGAGGCGGTGGCCGCGCCGCGGTGCACGCCCCTGGAACGCTCCTCGTCGTCCAGGCGGCCCCTCGTGGTGGCGTGGCTGATCACCAGATAACTGCCGGGGGCGACCCGCTCGCGCAGCCGAGCCACTGTCTCCTGCGGCCGCGCGGAGTCGGGCACGAAGTGCAGGATCGACACCAGCAGCACCCCGACCGGCTCGTCCAGGTCGAGGAAGGCCCCGGCCTTGGCCAGCACGTCGTCGGCGTCCAGCAGGTCCGCCTCGACGCAGACGGCCCTGCCCCAATTTCGAGCTCCGTCGAGCAGGGCCGTGGCGTGCGCGGCCACGACGGGGTCGTGATCGACGTAGACGACCCGGGCCTCGGGCGCGACCTCGTGCGCGCTGCCCTGTGTCGGCAGCCCGCTGCCCAGGTCGAGGAACTGACGGACGCCTGCGGCGGCCACGTAGCGCACGGCGCGCTGGAGGAAGGCCCGGTTGGCGCGGGCCAGCGGGACCGCCTCCGGGATCAGCTCCGCGAGCTGCTCGATGGCCTGGCGGTCGACCGCGAAGTTGTCCGTCCCGCCGAGCATGTAGTCGTACATGCGTGCGAGATTGGGCCTCTGTTGGTCGAACTGCCGCACAGTATCGAATTTATGTCGTCTTCAGCCGGATAACGAGGTTTGAGGCTGAATTGACGCCAACTACTCGACCGTAACGCTCTTGGCGAGATTGCGCGGCTTGTCCACGTCACGGCCGAGCGCGACCGCGGCGTGGTAAGCGAGCAGCTGAAGGGGGATCGTGAGCAGGATCGGGTCGAGCTCGATCTCGTTCTTGGGGATCACGATGACGTCGTCGGCCAGCTTGCCCTCCGGCTCGCGGTGGCCGACCATGAGGACCTGGCCGCCGCGGGTGCGGATCTCGCCGAGCGTCGTGAGGTTCTTGTCGAGCAGCTCGTCGTCGGGGACGACCGCGACCGTCGGCATGTCGGGGCCGATCAGCGCGAGCGGCCCGTGCTTGAGCTCGCTGGCCGGATACGCCTCGGCGTGCACGTACGAGATCTCCTTGAGCTTCTGCGCGCCCTCCCTGGCCACCGGGTAGCCGCGCACGCGGCCGACGAACATCATGCTCGGGTGGTGGGCGTACTTCTGCGCCAGCTCGGCGATCTTGTCGCTCTGGGTGAGGATGTCCTCGATCTGGCCGGGCAGCCGGCGCAGGCCCTCCACGATGCGCCGCCCGTCGGCCGGCGACAGGTCGCGCACCCGGCCCAGGTGCAGCGCGAGCAGCGCGAACGCCACCGCGGTGGAGGTGAACGCCTTGGTCGAGGCCACCGAGACCTCGGGGCCCGCGTGCAGGTAGATGCCGCCGTCGACCTCGCGGGCGATGGCGCTGCCCACGGCGTTGACGATGCCGATGACCCGGCCGCCCTTGCGCTTGAGCTCCTGGACGGCGGCGAGCGTGTCGTACGTCTCGCCCGACTGGCTGATCGCGACGTAGAGCGTGTCGGGGTCGACGACCGGGTTGCGGTAGCGGAACTCGCTGGCCGGCTCGGCGTCGGACGGGATGCGCGCCAGCTCCTCGATGAGCTGCGCGCCGATCTGCCCCGAGTAGTACGCGGACCCACAACCGATGATCTTCACGCGGCGGAAGCCGCGCGTCTCGCGGGCGTCCATGTTGAGCCCGCCGAGGTGCGCGACGTGGAAACGCTCGTCGAGGCGGCCGCTCATGGTGCGGGTGACCGTCTCGGGCTGCTCGGAGATCTCCTTGAGCAGGTAGTGCTCGTAGCCGCCGGTGTCGTAGTGGCCGGCGTCCCAGTCGACGGTCAGCGGCTCCTTGGCGGTCTCGCGGGCGTCGCTGGCGAAGGTGTGGAAGCCGTCGGCCTTGAGCACGGCCAGCTCGCCGTCCTCCAGGTGCACGACCTGGCGGGTGTAGCGGACCAGCGCGGCCACGTCGGAGGCGGCGAACATCTCCTTCTCGCCGATGCCGAGCACGATCGGGCTGCCGTTGCGCGCCACGACCACCTCGCCGGGCCGCTCGGAGTCGATGACCGCGATGCCGTACGTGCCGACGATGCTCTTGAGCGTCTTCCTGACCGCCTCCTCCAGCGAGTCGTTCTCGTCGACCGCGTGGGCGATCATGTGGGCGAGCACCTCGGTGTCGGTCTCGGAGGCGAACTCGACGCCGTCGGCGATCAGCTTGGCGCGCAGCTCGCCGGCATTCTCGATGATGCCGTTGTGCACGACCGCGATGCGCTGGTCGGCCGACAGGTGGGGGTGGGCGTTCTCGTCGCTCGGCACGCCGTGCGTGGCCCACCGGGTGTGGCCGATGCCGAGGCCGCCCTTGAACCTGGCCGGCACGACCTTGGCCAGGTCGGCCACCCGGCCCTTGCACTTGCGGACCTTCAGCCCCTTGTTGGACACCACGATCCCGGCCGAGTCGTAGCCCCGGTATTCAAGCCGCTGCATGCCCTCCAGCAGGATGGGCGCCGCGTCCTTGGGGCCTACGTAGGCCACGATTCCGCACATCGAGGTCTCCTCCGTCATCCATAGACGATCCTGCGGAGCTGTCGGAGTGACAGCTCCGGTCCGGCCACCCGCCGTACGCGTAATTCGGCGCTGATCCTG
The DNA here is from genome assembly GCF_008065375.1 of Nonomuraea sp. SYSU D8015. GTDB lineage: Bacteria > Actinomycetota > Actinomycetes > Streptosporangiales > Streptosporangiaceae > Nonomuraea. The sequence continues at coordinate 903,335 of NZ_VJYI01000001.1, read as the reverse complement.
GGGAAGATCTCGTCGTTCGTGTGGCCGCGCTTCTTCAGCTCGCCGTGACGGCGGCGGACGAACTCCTCGACGGTCTCGGAGAAGTACGCCAGCACGTCGGCGATCACGCGGGCCGCCTCGCCGGGACCGAGCGGGCTCGTCCTGGTGAGGTGCGTGATGAGATCTTCGTAGGGATGCCGGGCCGGGGACACAGAGGAGGACACTACGCATCTGGAACGAGACACGCCAACTTTCTGCCCGATATCGGGCAGAGTTTAACTCTAGAGGGCCCGTGATGCCGCCGATTGGGCCGACGCGGGGGCTCATCGGCGGCCGGCGGGCGTGTTGCACCCGATGACTGGGATGCCGAATTGGATGGCGATTTAGCGGATCCCATGCGTATCATCCGCCCCGTCTGACACATTCCTCTGCCGAGAATGGCTACGGTGAGTAGTCGTATCGTGACGTTCTACGGGGAGATGTCATGCGCCTCTGGCTCGCCGCCGTCCTCACCGCCAGTGTGCTCACCGCGCCTGGGAACGCCCTCGCCTCCTCCGGCCGGCAGGGCGACTTCGCCGCCGCCGCGCGGGAGTTCGGGGTGCCGGTGAGCGTGCTGCTCGGGGTCGCCTACCTCGGGTCCCGCTGGGACGCGCACGCGGGGCTGCCCAGCACGGCCGGTGGGTACGGGCCGATGCACCTGGTGGACGCGCTGCCGGTGTCCGCCTCCGCGATCGGCGACGCGCTGGGGGACGCCCGGGGGGACGACGCCCGCCCGATGCCGCGCCGGCCCGCCGTCCCTCCGGTCTCGGCGCTGCGCATGTCCCCGCCGCGGACGACGCTGCCCGAGGCCGGGCGGCTGGTCGGGGTCGAACCCGCCCGGCTGCGGGAGGACCCCGTCGCGAACATCCGCGCCGGTGCCGCCCTGCTCGCCTCCTTCCAGGAGCGGCCGAGCAGCGACCCCGCCGCCTGGCACGGGGCGATCGCCCGCTTCTCGGGGGCGGACGATCCGGTCGCGGCGCGGGAGTTCGCCGACGAGGTGTTCGCGGTGATCCGGGAGGGGATGGTGCGGCGCACCGACGACGGCCACCTGGTGCGGCTCGACCCCGTACCGGATCTGCGGCCGCCGCGGATGGTGGGCGAACAGGCGGGCGCAGGACCGGAGGCCAAGTCCTCCCTGGGCGCCGCCAGGGCCGTGGACGGCGGAGCGGACCCTGGTGCCGGGGCGTCGCCGGCGGTCGAGGCTACTTCCGGAGTCGCAGGCTCGCCCGAGGTCGTAGCATCACCCGGGGCAGTAGCATCCCCGGGAGCCGCGGCATCCCCCGCGACCGCAGCCTCCCTCGAGGTCGCAGCATCACCGGAGATCGCAGCGTCGCCCGGAGCCGAGGCAACGCCTGGGATAGGGACGGTGCCCGCGGTCGGTGCGAACTCCGCCATCGGGAAGGACTCTCCCGCCGGGACGGAAACCGGGGTCCGGACGGGCTCCCCCGCCGGGACGGAAACCGGGGCAGGGATCGATTCCGCCGCCGGAGGGCCGGTCGGTGCCCAGGAGGAGGAGCTCGACGTCGACGGGCAGCCCGGCACCGCAGACGGGGCGCAACCGGGCGCGGGCGAGAAGAGCCTGGGCGGAGAGAGCGCGGGTGAAGCGCTGCCACCGTCCATGAGCGGGCCGCTTTCCCAGAACGGGCTGGCGGAGCAGGCCGGCCCGCCGGTGCCGACGGCGACGCAGGCGGAGTGCCCCACCTCACTGGCCTGCGAATGGATGCCCGCCGCCTACCAGCAATTCGGCAAGAAGAAGAACAGGGACTACGGCAACCACGACCGCCTGTTCCGCTCACGGAACATCGACTACATCGTCATCCACGACACCGAGGGCACCTACCAGGGCATCCCCGCCCTGGTCCGCAACCCCAGGTACGTGAGCTGGCACTACACGATCCGCTCTCGCGACGGACATGTCGCCCAGCACGTGGCGACGAATGACATCGCCTGGCACGCGGGCAACTGGGACGTCAACACCCGTTCGATCGGCATCGAGCACGAGGGATACCTGGCCAAGGGCGGGGCCTGGTACACGGAGGCGATGTACCGGGCGTCGGCCAAGCTCGTCAGATACCTGGCCGACAAGCATCAGATCCCGCTCGACCGCGACCACATCCTCGGCCACGACAACGTGCCGGGCACCACCCCCAAGACCGTCGCCGGCATGCACGAGGACCCCGGGCCGTACTGGGACTGGGCCCACTACTTCGACCTGCTGAAGAAGCCGCTGAGGGGCGTGAAGGAGGGCGACTCCGTCATGATCCGCCCCTCGTACGACGCCAACCGGCCTCGCTTCACCGGCTGCGAGAGCACCAAATCCGGCAAGGAGTGCCCGCCGCACGGCGCCTCCACCGTGTGGCTGCACACGGAGCCGAGCGAGAGCGCCCCGCTGGTCACCGACGTGGGCAAGCACGGGGGCAAGCCGAGCTCGTACAGCGTGTACGACCACGCCGCACGCGCCTCGACGGGCCAGCGCTTCGCGGTCGCGGAGCGACGGGGCGACTGGACGGCCATCTGGTACCTGGGCCAGAAGGCGTGGTTCCACAATCCGGCCTCGAATCCCACCGCCGTCCCGGCCAAGGCCCCGCTGGTCACGCCGCTGAAGCCCGACACGAAGGTGTACGGCCGGGCTTATCCCGAAAAGTCCGCCTATACGCAGGCCTCGTACCAGCCGCTGACGCCACTCCAGTACACGATCGCCCCCGGGCAGACGTACACGGTGGGCGACACCATCACCGGCTCCTACTACGCCGCGGGCGCCTTCAGCCCGTCCAGGCACGTCACCACCACAGGCAAGACCCGCTACCACCAGATCCAGCTCGGCCACCGCGTGATGTTCGTCATGGCGAAGGACGTCCGCATGATCGGCTGAATTTCGGCCCGTGGACCGCCGAGTGCGCACGGGCACTCCGCGGAGACGATATGGTTTTCCCGTGGCCGGGCGCACGTCGCCCGGGGTTCACGCGGAAGTGGCTCAGTGGTAGAGCATCACCTTGCCAAGGTGAGGGTCGCGGGTTCGAATCCCGTCTTCCGCTCGGAGCGAGACTCCTGGTGGAGTGGCCGAGAGGCGAGGCAGCGGCCTGCAAAGCCGTCTACACGGGTTCAAATCCCGTCTCCACCTCGGCGACCGGCGGACCCTCCGGGATCCGCTAAAGTAAGGGCAGCGCCATGCGGAAGTGGCTCAGTGGTAGAGCATCACCTTGCCAAGGTGAGGGTCGCGGGTTCGAATCCCGTCTTCCGCTCTGAGTTCCAACTCAATACGGACGATTAGCTCAGCGGGAGAGCGCTTCCCTGACACGGAAGAGGTCACTGGTTCAATCCCAGTATCGTCCACCAGGCTCTCCAGCAGGCCAGGTCAAACAGCAAGCAAAGCCCCAGCCCATGGCGCATGCCAGGGAGCTGGGGCTTCTTGTTGCCCAGGGTCGATCACGATCGTCGTCGGCACCCGAGGCCCAGAAGGAACGCCGCCCAGCACGTCCCAGAATGCGAACTTCGCCCGTGTTCTGGCGAAGGTCATCTGTACGCTGTGCGCGTGACCACTGAACCCGCCGCACCTCGCCGACGCACCCCCGGCGTGGGCAGCCGATCTAGGAGGATCGCCTGGGGCGCTTTCGCGCTGTTCCTTGCCGCATTCGCCGTTTTCGAGAGCCAGAAGTACGGCCTGCCGACCACGGTCGCCGCGCTGGTGTTCTTCGTGTTGCCCGATCTGACACGGCTCGCCGGGGTTCGCCCGCCCGGCACGCTCCACCAGGCCGTGAACCGCGTGTGGATCCCGCTCGCGGTGCTGGTCGGCTACACCTTCGGGCCGATCGTGTGGCCCCCGCTCTTCACGGCCGGGCTGGCCTGGCTCACCCGCATCGCCCTCGATCGGACGCTCGGGCGCGGGCTCGCCTCCACCTGACCGGAAGGACGTGTCCGGTCACCACTCCTCCGAGAGCTCGTGCACCCCGAACATGGCCATGTCGTGCTTGAAGCGGACCTGTGACAGCGGAACGGCGAACCGCAGGCCGGGCAGCCGGCGAAGCAAGCCCGCACGTCCCCTACACCTACCACCGCAAAGTCATCAAGCACGTCCGCATCGCCGCAGAGGAGATCGATCCGCCATGACCGCAGCCGAGCTCGCCAGGAAGATCCGCAACCGGGAACAGGCCGTCGGCTACTGGGTGGTGCTCGACGCCCCCGTCGCCACCGAGCGCCTGGCCAGGCTCGGGTACGACTACATCGCCGTGGACGGCCAGCACGGGCTGATCGGCCACGCGGGCCTGCTGGCGAACCTCATGGCCGTCGACGCGGGCGGCCGATCGGTGGGCCTGGTGCGCGTCGAGTCCGGTGACCCGGCGGTGATCGGCCGGGCGCTGGACTACGGCGCGGGGGGCGTGATCGTGCCGCTCGTGGACACGGCCGAGGACGCGGCCCGCGCCGTGTCCGCCGCCCGCTACCCCGGCACGGGCCGCCGCTCCTACGGCCCCATGCGGTCCATGCTCAGGATCGGCCCCACCCCGGCGGAGGCGGACGAGAGCGTGCTGGTCCTGGCCATGATCGAGACCTCGGAGGGGCTGGCGAACCTCGAGGCCATCTGCGCCACGCCCGGCCTGGACGGCGTGTACGTCGGCCCGTCCGACCTGTGCCTGGCCGTGGGCGGCCGGTTCCCCAACGATCCCCAGGTCGCCGACGTGTTCGAGAAGGCGCTGGAACGCATCCGCACGACCGCCGAGCGGGCCGGGATCGCGGCCGGCATCCACAACCCGACCGGGGAGCAGGCCGCCCGCCGCCTCGCCGAGGGCTTCACCTTCGCCACGGTCGCCTCCGACCTCGTCCACCTGGAGCAGGCCGCGGCCGCCCACCTGAAGGCCGTGCGGGGCGGCGCATGAGGGTCCTCGTCACGACGCCCACCTTCGCCAGGCATTCCGGCGAGCCCGGCGCGTGCTCCACGAGGGCGGCTGCGCGGTCGAGACCGGCCGACTGGACGACATCGCCGAGGCCGACGCGGTGATCGTCGGGATGGACCCCGGTCACCCCGAGGAGGTCATCGCGGGCGGCAAGCGGCTACGGGTCATCGCCGAGCACGGAGCGGTATGGCGCCTGCGCCGCACCGGTGTGGACCCCTGCTGCCGCGGCAGTCCCCTGCTGACCGTCGCCCTGGTGCTGGGCCGCGCCGCCGTCACGTTCCTCGGCGGGTACGCGCTGCCGGACGTCCTCGACCCCAACCCGTTCTGACCCTCGGCCGGCCGTCGGCGGCGGTCACGGCCAGGTGTTGGCCTCGGCCTCGAACACCGCCCTGTCGCTCTCCACGGGCAGCACGCACAGCAGGTGCCCGCCGGGCGCGCGCAGGACGCGGCACTCCATCCACTGCGACACCTGGGTCGCTCCGAGCGCCACCAGGCGGGCGGTCTCGGCCTCGACGTCGTCGGTCTCGATGTCGAGATGGAAGCGGGGCGCGTCGTCGACCGCCTGGACGGCCGTGACCAGTCCGGAGATGGCCTGGTGGAGCGAGGTGAACTGCTCCTCGCCCGGGAGCGGGCGGGCGCTGGCGCCGAGCGCGGCCGCCCAGAAGGCCGCCGCGCGCTCGGCCTCGGGGGTGGGGGTGTCGATGAGGAGGGCGTAGACACGGCTGCGATGCACGGGATCACCCTAGCGGGGCGCACTGCGGACCTGCGTGCGAAATGTCGCCCAGCGCGAACTTTAGGTGTCGCTGCGTGCATACAACGTTGCAGTCCGGGTAGCGCCGTGGCATTGGCTCCTCGGAGGAGGAAACCGTGGATATCAACATAGGCCAAGGCCTTCAAGACGCCTGGCGGATGATCGCGACGTTCGTTCCGCGGCTGGCTGCCTTCCTGGTGATTCTCATCATCGGATGGATCGTGGCCAAGGTCCTGGAGAAGATCGTCGACAAGATCCTGGAACGGGTCGGGTTCGACCGGGCGGTGGAGCGCAGCGGCGTCCGCCGCTGGCTGGAGCGGAGCAAATACGACGCGAGCAGCCTGCTGGCGAGAATCGTCTTCTACGCCATCATCCTGATCACCCTGCAGATAGCCTTCAGCGTCTTCGGGCCGAACCCGATCTCGGCGCTGCTGAACGGCGTGGTGGCGTGGCTGCCCAGGGCCCTCGTCGCCATCGTGATCGTCGTGGTGGCCGGGGCCATCGCCAGGGCCGTCAGGGACGTCCTCGACGGCGCGCTCGGCGGGCTGTCCTACGGCCGCTGGCTGGCGCTCGCCGCATCCGTGTTCATCTGGGCGCTCGGCATCATCGCCGCGCTCAACCAGATCGGCGTGGCCACCACCGTCACGACCCCGGTCCTGATCACCGTCCTGGCCACCATCGGGGCGATCGTGGCCATCGGCGTCGGCGGCGGGATGGTCCGGCCGATGCAGCAGCGCTGGGAGCGCTGGCTGGGCCGGATCGAGGAGGAGGCCCCGCAGGCCAGGGCGCAGGCCGAGGCGTACCAGCGCGGGCGTCAGGACGCCGCGGCGATGAGCCAGCCGACGGAGCCCATCCGCACGACGCCGGGGGCTCCGCCGCCCTCGGAGGCACCGCCCCGCTCGGAGACGCCGCCGCGCCCGGACATGCCGCCGCGCTCCGACATGCCTCCCGGCTGAGCACCCGGAACGGCCCCGCCCAGCCCCGCCTCCGGGGCCAGCCATCCATGCCCCGCGGACGAGCCATCCTCGCCGCGGGGCATGCCCGCCGAACGCACATCGCGTGAGCGAACGCACGTCGCGTGAGAAGGGTCCACACGCCCGCCACAACGCGCCCGTTCCGCCGGCGGGCCCGCGCCCCGTCGAGCGGCGGACGCGGCGGGCAAGACAGCCGAGCGGCCGGTGGGAGGGGCTCGAGCGGACGTCGTCAGGCGCCGGGCGTCAGCCGTCAGGCGTCAGGCGGGGAGTTCGTCGCTCAGGAAGCCGCGTTCGCGGGCGAGCCAGCACACCGCCGTGAGCCGCAGCGCCGCGGCGTCGGGCTCGCCGGTGAAGGACCAGCCGCGGTGCCGGAGCTCGTCGAGGAAGCCGAGCAGGTAGTCGCCCAGGGTCTCGCGATCCAGCGGGATCGCGTCACGCAGCACCGCCGCGTGCTGATCCACCGCGGCGACCAGCCCCGGATCGCTGCCCATCCTGGCGAGCTGGGAGTGCCCGAGCACGTTCATCAACCACCGAAGGGGCGAAGCCGCCCATCCTTCCTCAAAGACCACCAAACAACCCTAAAGCATTTTCCAAGGTCAGGGGCCAAAAGGCAGCCCGACGTAGTTCTCGGCCAGCGTCGTGGCGGCCGCCTCCGACGAGGTGACGTAGTCCAGATAGGACAGCTGAAGCCGCCGCCCGTAGGCGTCGTCGTCCTCGAAGGTGTGCAGCAGCGTCGTCATCCACCACGAGAAGTGTTGCGCCCGCCACACCCGCTTCAGGCACGCCTCGGAGTACCCGTCGAGCAGCTCGGTGGAGCCGGTCGAGAAGTACGCGGCCAGCGCCTCGGTCAGCAGGCGGACGTCGGCCACGGCCAGGTTGAGCCCCTTGGCGCCGGTGGGAGGCACGATGTGGGCGGCGTCCCCGGCCAGGTAGAGCCGCCCGTACTGCATGGGCTCGACCACGAACGACCGCATCGGCGTGACGCCCTTCTCGGTGATCTCGCCGGTCGTCAGCGTGAAGCCGGGCACGCTCTCCAGCCGCGCCCGCAGCTCGTCCCAGATCCGCTCGTCGGGCCAGTCCTCGATCTTCGTGTCGGCCGGAACCTGCAGATAGAAGCGGCTGACGGTGGGCGAGCGCATGCTGTGCAGCGCGAAGCCGCGATCGGTCCTGGTGTAGATCAGCTCCTCGGACGACGGCGCGACGTCGGCCAGGATGCCGAGCCAGGCGAAGGGATACTCCCGCTCGAAGACGGTCAGAACGCCCTCCGGGATCGACGGCCTCGACACGCCGTGGAAGCCGTCGCACCCGGCGATGACGTCGCAGTCGAGCCGCTGTCCGCCGAACGTCACATAGGGCCCAGTGTCCGACCCTGGCTCCAGCGAGTGCACGGCCACGTCCTCGACCTCGAACCGCACGTCGCCGCCCGCCGCGAGCCGGGCCGCGATCAGGTCCTTGACCACCTCCTGCTGGCCGTACACGGTGATCGCCCTGCCCGGCACGAGCTTCTCGAACGGGATGCGGTGGCCCGCGCCGCCGTACCTGAGCTCGATGCCGTGGTGCGGCAGCCCCTCGCGCAGCATGCGCTCGCCGACGCCCGCCTCGACGAGCGTGTCGACCGTGCCCTGTTCCAGCACGCCGGCCCGCACGCGCCGCTCGACGTAGTCGCGGCTGCGCTTCTCCAGCACCACGGAGGAGATGCCGCGCAGGTGCAGCAAATGAGACAGCAGCAGGCCCGCGGGGCCCGCGCCGATGATCCCGACCTGAGTTCGCATGAGGGAAGCATGCTGCGTCGAGGCGACCCGCGCCGAGCGTGCACTTCCACTGAGTGGAAGAATTGCCGTCATGGCAGGAGGGTCCCGCGAGCCGGGCCGCACCGTGACGTCGAAGGTCCTGGCCATCCTCGGCGCGTTCGACGCCGCCCACCCCCAGCTCACGCTGACGGATGTGGCCAGGCGGAGCGGCGTGCCGCTGAGCACGGCGCACCGGCTGGTGGCCGAGCTGGAGGAGTGGCAGGCGCTCAGCCGCGACCCCGACGGGCGGCTGCGCGTGGGGCTGCGGCTGTGGGAGCTGGGCCAGCTCGCCCCCGGCAGGCTGATGAGCCAGGCCCATCCGTGGCTGCAGGAGCTGTTCGTCACCACGGGTGAGAACGTGCACCTGGCCGTCCGCGACGGGCTCGAGGTGCTGTACGTGGACAAGGTGTACGGCCGCCGCGCCGTCCCCATCGTCTCCAGGACCGGCGGCCGCCTGCCGATGCACCCGACGGGCGTGGGCAAGGCGCTGCTGGCGTACGAGCCGGACTGGTTCGTCAAGTCCTACCTGGCCCGCAAGCTCGAACGCCCCACCCCGCACACGATCATCGAGCCTGGCCGGCTGGCCAGGGAGCTGGCCACGGTCCGGGCCCAGGGCTACGCGTTCACGTACGAGGAGATGACCCTGGGCTCGTGCTCGGCGGCGGCGCCGATCCTGGTGGACGGGCGGGCCGTGGCGGCCGTGGGCATCGTGGTGTCCTCACGGCGCGCCCGCGAGCTGCCGCGTCTGGTCGACCCGCTGCTGAACACCGCGTCGGGGATCGCGAACGCTAGTCCCCCATCTTCTGGATCCGGTCCTTGAACAGCGTGGTCGCGATGGCCGCCCGGTGCGGCTGCCCCTTGAGGAACGCCTGGGCGAAGTTCTTGGCCTGCTCGTAGGAGACCTTGCCGGGCATGGGCGGCTCGTCCGGGTTGACGTCCACGTCCACCAGCGCCGGGCCGTCGTGCGCGAGGGCCTGCCCGATCGCCTGGGCCACGTCCTCGGATTTGCTGACCTTGGCCCCGAACCCGCCGCACGACCGTGCCCAGGCCGAGAAGTCGGCCTCCGGCTGGGCGTAGCGCACGCCGTGCTCGGGGTAGCCGAGCACCATCTGCTCCCACAGGATCTGGCCGAGCGAGTTGTTGTTGCTGATGATCACCTTGACCGGCAGCCGCTGCTGGACCGCCGTCAGGAACTCGGCCATGAGCATCGAGAAGCCGCCGTCGCCGACGTACGCGATGACCTGCCGGCCGGGGAACGCGTGCTGCATCGCGATCGCGTACGGCAGGCCGTTCGCCATCGTCGCGAGCGTCCCCGACAGGTAGAACTCGCGCCCGCCGCGGATCGTCCAGTGCCTGGCCGCCCACGTGGCGACGGTGCCGGTGTCGCAGGTCAGGATGGCGTCGTCGGCGGCGAGCTCGTCGAGGATGGAGACGGGATACTGCGGGGCGATCGGGTCGCGGTCGGGGTTCTCGAGCGCGTCCATGTCGGCCCGCCAGTCGGCCATCTTCCGCTGGTACTTCGCCAGGTGGGCGCTCCTGTCCCGGCCCCTGAGCAGCGGCAGCAGCGCCGCCAGCCCCTCCTTGGCGTCGCACACGACCGGGACGTCGGTCGGGATCCGCGCCCCCGCCCTGGTCGGGTCGGCCTCGAACTGCACCACCCGCGCCTTGCCCGGCTCGGGCAGGAACTTCGAGTACGGGAAGTTCGTGCCGACCATGAACAGCACGTCGGCGTCGTCCATGAGCTCCTCGCTCGGCCGGGTGCCGAGCAGCCCGATCCCTCCGGTCGTGTACGGCGAGTCGTCCGGGATGACCGCCTTGCCGGGCAGCGTCTTGACCACCGGCGCCCCGAGCGCCTCCGCCACGGCCAGGACCTCCTGGCGGGCGTGCAGGGCGCCGCGCCCGACCAGCATGGCGGGGCGTTCGGCGTTGTTGAGCACCTCGGCCGCCCACTCGAGGTCCTCCTGCCGCGGGATGCCGGACGGCTGCAGGTAGAGGGGCGTGGTCTGCGGCGTCCTGACCGGGGCCACGCTCTTGTACGGCTCCGCGCCGGCCTCGGCCACCTGGATGTCGTTGGGCAGGGTGAGATGGGCGACGCCGCGCCGCGCGTACGCCGTCCTGACCGCCAGGTCGACCAGCGACGGCAGCTGCACCGGGTTGGTGATCATCATGTTGTACTCGGCCACGTCGGCGTACAGCCGGTCCAGGTGGACCTCCTGCTGGTAGCCGGTGCCGAGCACGGACGTCTCCTGCATCCCCGTGATCGCTAGCACGGGGATGTGGTCGAGCTTGGCGTCGTAGAGCCCGTTGAGCAGGTGGACGCCGCCCGGCCCGGAGGTGGCCAGGCAGACGCCGAGGCGTCCGGTGGCCTTGGCGTAACCGGTGGCCATGAAGGCCGCGGCCTCCTCGTGGTGCACGAGGACGAAGCGCACCCGGTCGCGATGGCGCCGCAGCCCCTCCATGATGCCGTTGATGCCGTCGCCCGGCAGGCCGAAGACGGTGTCGACGCCCCACTCCGCGAGCCGTTCTATCAGCGATTCTGATGCGATTCGAGCCATGCCAGCGGCACTACCCCGCTCTGACTCGCCCATGTCAATGGTGCGGATTCGGGGGTAGTGGCCTGGCATGCGCATTCTGGTCACGGGAGCCACGGGCACGCTCGGCAGGGCATTGGTGCCCGCACTGGTCAAGGCGGGTCATCAGGTGCGGGCGTTGAGCCGTACCAAGAGGGAGAGCCGCGGGAACGTCGAATGGGCGTGGGGCGACCTGTTCTCCGGCAAGGGCGTCGACGAGGCCGTGCAGGGCGTGGACGCGGTCGCGCACCTGGCCACGAGCGGCCGCAAGGGGCGCGGCGCCGTGGACATCCCGGGCACCCGGCTGCTGATCGTCGCCGCCCGCGAGGCCGGGGTCGGGCACCTGCTGCTCACCTCGGTGGTCGGCGCGGACCGCGCGCCGGTCGGCTACCTCCGGTACAAGCTGGAGGCCGAGCGGCTGGTCGGCGAGAGCGGCCTGGGCTGGACGGTCCTCCGCGCCACCCCGTTCCACCAGTGGCTCAACCGGCGGCTGCGCGACTTCGCCGCGCTCCCCGTGCTGCCGGTGGACCCGACCGTGCTCTGGCAGCCCGTCCACGCGGGCGAGGTGGCCGCGCGAGCGGCCGAGCTGCTCAGGGCCGGGCCTCTGGGCGCGGAGGTCGAGTTCGGCGGCCCGCAGGTGCTGAACACCGCGGAGCTGGTACGGACGTGGTGCCACGCCCAGCACCTGCGCCGGGTGTGCCTCTCGGTGCACTACCCCGGCCGGTTGTACGCGGCCCAGCGCGCCGGCGACCTGACCACGGACGCGACGCCGAAGGGCGAGATCACCTGGCAGGACTACCTGGTGCCGCCCCCGCCGGTGCCGTCGGACGACTTCGCGTCCGAGCACACCGCCTCCCCCACCAGCCCCGCCACCCAGCCCGAGCAGGACCCTGACCTGCACGTCTACGGGGGCGACGAGGGCTACAACCGCCCGACCCGCGGCTGACCCGCCTGCGCGCCCGTCACGCCCGGACCGCGTGACCGACGCCGAGGGAGCGGCTGGACCGCCGGGACAGCGCCGCGGCGGATCGCCCTGGACCACGCGACGCCACCGCGGCAGATCACCCCGGACCGGCGCCGCGCCAGGGGTCGTAGTCCACCTCCAGCGGCTCCTGCGGCGGCCGCTCCCCCTCCGGAACGTGCTGCAGGTTGACCCTGATCCGATACCAGACGCTGCTGCGCCCGCGCATCCCGTCGACCAGCACGTCAGCGGGCTCCAGCTTGGCCGCCACCTCGGGATGCCGCGCCTTCCACCGCTCGAACCCGGCCATGGCCTCGTCCTTGTGCTCGGCCCTGGCGATCTCGATGACGGGCATCGTCTGCTGCCGGCGCCCCGTCCCCTTGGGCGGTTTGGGCGCGGGCCCGAGCTCCTCCGCCAGCTCCAGCAGCCCGTCCAGGGACCCGGCGTGCAGATCCATGTCCTCCCACGGATCGCCGATCTCGGCCAGCCGCCGCGGCACGGACTCGATCGTGAACAGCTCGGGCCTGCAGCCGGGCACCTCGTCCCAGGTCAGCGGCGTGGACACACGGGCGTCCTGCACGGCGCGCACCGAGTAGGCGGAGGCCACGGTGCGGTCATAGGCGTTCTGGTTGAAGTCGACGAACACCCCGTGCCGCTCCTCCTTCCACCACCGGCTGGTGGCCAGGTCGGGGGCGCGCCGCTCGACCTCGCGCGCCACGGTCTCGGCCGCCTTGCGCACTTTGGCGTACGGCCAGCGCCGCTCGATCCGCGCGTACACGTGGAACCCGCGCGACCCCGACGTCTTGGGCCAGGCCACCAGCCCGTAGTCGGCGAGCACCTCCCGCGCCACCAGCGCGGTCTTCAGCACGTCGCTCCACTCGACCCCCGGCACCGGATCGAGGTCGATGCGCAGCTCGTCGGGCCGGGAGAGGTCGTCGGAGCGCACCGGATGCGGGTTGAGATCGACGCACCCGAGATTGACCACCCACACCAACTGCGCCAGGTCGGTGCACACGACCTCCTCCGCGCTCAGCCCTGACCGGTATTTGAGCTCGGCCACCTCGATCCAGTCGGGCCGCTTGGCCGGGGCGCGCTTCTGGAAGAACGCCTCCTTCTCGATGCCGTGCACGAACCGCTTGAGCACCATCGGCCGCCCGTAGACGCCCCGCAGCGCGGCCTCGCCCACGGCCTGGTAGAACCGGATCAGGTCGAGCTTGGTGTGCCCGGCCTGGGGGAAGACCACCTTGTCGGGGCTGGTGACGCGGACCTCACGCCCGGCGACCTCGATGTCAGGCATAGGGTCACGATACGCGGGCGCCCCGACAATCAGCCGACACGACCGCTGGGCGGGCCTGGCTTGGAGGAAGCCCGAGGCGATCAGCCGCCGGTGTGGGAGAAATCGCCGTGACGGCCGGCGCCCGCCGCGAAGCGCGCCGCCCCTTCGATCGCGTCCGGCAGCGAGACCAGGCCGTGACGCAGCTCGTTCCGCATGGCCTCCGCCTCCCCCCGCCCGTCCTGCTCCAGAACGGACATCCGGTCGCCGCGCAGGCAAGTCTGCGGGAAGCGTGCGATCTCCCGCGCGAGGGCCTCGGCGTGCCGCCGCGCCGTGCCGGCGGGGACGAGCCGGTTGGCCAGCCCCATCTCGTACGCCTCCCGCCCGCCGACCGGCCGCCCGGTGAGGATCATGTCCATGGCCCTGGACGCCCCGATGAGCCTGGGCAGCCGCACGGTTCCGCCGTCGATCAGCGGCACGCCCCACCGGCGGCAGAACACCCCGAACACCGCGTCCTCCTCCGCCACCCGCAGGTCGCACCAGAGGGCGAGCTCCAGCCCGCCGGCGACGGCGTGTCCGGCGACGGCGGCGATCACGGGCTTGGACAGGCGCATCCTGGTCGGCCCCATGGGCCCGTCGCCCTCCTCGCCGACGTGGTTGTCGAGCGCCTTGAGATCGGCCCCGGCGCAGAACGTACCCCCCTCACCCCACAGCACCGCCACGTCGGCGTCGGAGTCCTCGAAGTCCCGGAACGCCTCGGCCAGCGCGTCGGCGGTCTTGCGATCGACGGCGTTGCGCGCCTCCGGCCGGCTGATCACCACGGTGGCGACCGGCCCCTGGCGCTCCACGCGTACGGCCATGCGACCCTCCTCGGGGGACGTGCGAATTCTCCAAGGGGAAACGTGCCGAGCGTACGTCTATGCCGATGCCCCGGCCAGCGACCGGCCCAAGGTCATGCGCATGCAAGATCGCTACGGGTGCGAGTGACGCCGCGCGACGGGACACGATCCGCGCCGGGTTGAGTAGGGGCTACTCATGCGCCCGGGAAGTCGCGCCTTCAAAGTCGTCGGGGAAGGCAGTTTCGACAGGGGGGAATCTCATGAAGGCTAGCAGGCTCGCCGTCGCCGTCATGGCGTCGACATTAATGGGCGCCGGACTGCTGTCGGCATCCGCGACATCGGCCGGGGCCGTCACGACGGCACAGGCCTCCACGGCAGACCCGTGCGTCATCCGGGACGGCACGTCAAGCAAGGGCTACCGGGTCGGCAGCAACCCCACGAGGTACACGTACGACGACACCCCGTACCTGGGTGCCCGGTACAACTCGTGCACGAACAAGGTCACGCTCTATTACGGCGGCTATTCTGCCGCCCCCGGCTACTACTACAACCTCCGCACCGGCGCCGGAGCGCAGTGGGAAGTGCAACCGGGCAGCGCCCGCAAGTACACGATGAGGGCTCCCGGGGGGACATATATGACCGCCATGGTCCAGCTCTGCAGGAGGGGAGAGCTCCTCCACCGGTCCACCTGCACCCGCTGGTCACCGCAGGTTCGCGTGGCACTCGACTAGCGACCATCGCAAGCGGCACCCGAGCCCCGGACGGATCTCCGTCAGGGGCTCCGCGGAACTGGACGGGCGGTCAATGACAGAGTTCCAGATCGTTATCCCAGCTAGCCGAGGCCGAAGACGACCTGGACCGGCTTCGTGTGGCCGAGCAGGTCGTCAAGGAAATCCTTGCCGAACAGCCCAGCCGGGTGCCTGCTGAGGAGTCGGCGCCGGTGTATTTCGCCGACGAGTCCGGACAGGCTTGGGACTGCCCAGAGGGCCGCACCTGGGCACTTGGAGATCAGATCCCGATCATGCAGTTGTTGGGCAAGGGCTCTCCGTAAGGGCGATCGGAAGACGGGCCCGAGTCTCACTCGAGGGGCAGGGGGCGGCGTGGCACGGGCGCGGTGTGGATGAGGGACGTGGTCGTGTGACCGTACGGGGTGAACAGGTCGAGGATCGGTTCGAGCTCGTCGACCGCCCGCAGGTGCATCGTGAAGTAGAAGCAGTCGTCGCCGGTCATTCTGTAGCACTCGACGATCTGGGGAACCTCCTGGGCGATCTTGGAGATGCGGTGCAGCTCCCGGATCGCCGGACGGATCCGCACCATCACGGTGACCGGAAAGCCCAGGGCCCGCGGGTCGACCTCGGCGCGATAGCCGATGATCACCCCCGCCTCCTCCAGCCGCTGCACCCGATCAGCCACCGCGGGAGCCGACAGACCGACCCGGCGGCCCAGCTCGGCGAAGCTCACTCTGGCGTCGACCTGCAGCTCGGCCAGAATACGAAGGTCGAGGGCGTCCATTTCCTTGGATTCGTATGCCCGCTCGGGTCTGATCCTTCGATTCGCCATTCTCCTAAATTACGCTTTGGCCAACGATGGGGGTCATGCCGCCCACCGGTCCTCGCGCCGTCCTGTCCGCGGCGCCTCCATGGACCTACTTCATCGGGAGCGCCGTTTTCCACTACCTCGGCCCGGCCTTCGCCGTACTCTTGTTCACCAGGCTCGCCCCGCTCGGGGTCGCGGCACTGAGGATCTGGAGCGCCGCACTCGTTTTCGCGCTCTGGCGTCGCCCCTGGCGGACGCTCACCCGGCTCGATGCCGAGGGTCGTCGTACGATCATCGCCTGGGGCGCGGTGCTCGCGGCCATGAACGTCTGTTTCTATCTGGCGATCGCCCGCGTGCCCCTGGGGACCGTCGCCGCGATCGAGTTTCTGCCGGTCATCGTGCTGGCCGCGCTCGGTGCCCGTACGGCGCGTAACCTCGCGGCACTCGTGGCGGCCGTCGGTGGTGTCTACGTGCTGACCGGCATCCGGCCGACGGGGGAGCCGCTGGGGTTGGTGTTCGCCTTCGCCAACGCGGTGCTGTTCGCCGCCTACATCGTGCTGGCCCACCGTACGGCTCGGCGTCTGCGCGGCGTTGGCGGCATCGACGGGCTCGCCGCCGCCATGCTCGTCGCCTGCGTGTGTGTCGCGCCGGTGGGTGTTTGGCAGGCCGCTCCCGCGATGATCGACCCGATCGCGCTCGCCGCGGGGATCGGGGTGGGGATCTGCTCGTCGATGATCCCGTACGTGTGCGATCAACTCGCCATGGCACGCATGGCTCGGTCTACGTACGCGTTGCTGGTGGCGCTGCTTCCGGCCGCGGCAACGGTGATCGGCATCGTGGTGCTCCGGCAACTCCCCTCACTCGCCGAGCTCGCCGGAGTCGGGCTCGTGGTGCTCTCGGTCGCGCTCCATCGGGAACTTCGGCCTCCTCTAGCCGCGGCGAAGACCACGCTCTCACAGGAAGGTACGACGAAATGCGATACATGAAGCTGGGCTCGTCGGGGCTGAAGGTCTCCCGGATCTGCCTGGGCATGATGACGTACGGCGATCCAGGTTCCTGGGAGTGGCTGCTGCGCGAGGACGCGGCCGAGCCGATCGTCCGGCGCGCGGTCGAGGCCGGTGTGACGTTCTTCGACACCGCCGACATGTACTCCGACGGCGCGAGCGAGGAGATCACCGGCCGGCTGCTCGCCAAGCTCTTCGCACGCCGCGACGACTACGTCCTCGCCACGAAGGTCTACTTCCCGACAGGGCCGGGCCCGAACGACCGAGGGCTGTCCCGCAAGCACGTGCTGACCGCCATCGACGCCTCGCTGACCAGGCTCGGAACCGACTACGTCGATCTGTACCAGATCCACCGCTGGGACCATGAGACGCCGATCGAGGAGACCATGGAGGCCCTGCACGACGTGGTGCGGGCCGGTAAGGCACGCTACATCGGGGCCTCCAGCATGTACGCCTGGCAGTTCGCCAAAGCCCAGCACACTGCTCAGACGGCCGGCTGGACCAGGTTCGTGTCGATGCAGAACCACTACAACCTCGTGTACCGGGAGGAGGAGCGAGAGATGATCCCGCTCTGCGTGGACCAGGGGGTGGGCGTCATCCCGTGGAGCCCACTGGCACGCGGACTGCTCACCGGGAGCCGCCACCGCGACAGCCGGCCGCGCACGGTTCGATCAGGCAGCGACCGGCTGGCCGACAGCATGTACGAGGACGCAGATTTCGACGTCGTCGACGTGGTGCGTGCGGTCGCCGGCGAACGAGGCCTGCCACCAGCGCAGCTCGCGCTCGCGTGGCTGCTCGGAAGGCCTGGCGTGAGCGCGCCGATCGTCGGGGCGAGCAAGGTGGATCATCTGAACGATGCGATCGCGGCGGTGGATGTGTCCCTGAGCGGAGAGGAGGCGGCCCGACTGGAGGCCCCATACCGGCCACACCAGATCATCGGGCACTCCTGAGGCATCTGCATTGAGGAGCCTATCGTCCGTGTCCAGACGTTTCACCAGGTAACCATCGCGTCGCCTGCCGGGAGACTCCTTGTCTTTGTCGTCTTCATCGCTGCTGGACCAGATCACCACCCGCCTGGTCGCACTGACCGGACACGCCGACCGGCCGTGCGCCTGAGGGCCGCGAGTTGGGCGGGGGTGAGGGAGTTGCCGGTCTTGAGCCAGCACTGCAGGATCCAGGAGAGACTCCCGTGGCAGTAGGTCTCGTGACGTGCCGCGCGGGTCAGGAACAGCCCGGCGGCCTCGGGAGTCCACGAGACGGAGATGCCGTCGGTGATGACCCTGGCCAGGCCCTCGACGGACGCGACTTCGTCGTCGGCGCGGGACAGCAGGCGGGTGACCAGCTCCACCCGGGACCCGGCCGGCATCTGCTTGAGGGTGTCGTAGAGGGACTCACCGGGGCCGTATCCCCAGAAGCTGAAGTCCAGGCTGACGTCCTGCTTGAGGCGGACCAGTTCCTCGGCCAGCTCGTCGATCCGGCCCGCCTCGATCAGCGGCGTCAGCGCCGCCACCCGCTCCTGCCCGGTCGCTTGGATCATGGCGGCACAGTCTAGTGATCTTTAGTGGAGGACGACGGCTCCCTCCAGGAGGTCGTCGAAGAGCTCCAGTTCCTCTCCCGCGCGGTCGATCCCGCGCAGCGGGCCGTGGTCGGCGAGGTGCGCCTCGGCGTACAGGCGGGCGACGACCGCCTTCCGTCCGTCGTCCAGCCCCCACGTGGCCTGCTCCTCCAGCAGCGCGGCGGCGTACACGTCGGCCATGAACTGCGCCAGCGGATACAGCCGCGCCTCGGCCACCGCGGGCTCCAGCGCGGCCCACGCGGCGATCGCCTTGGCCAGGTCGTCGACGCGGGCGTGCACGAGATCGGAGGTGGCCGCGGCGCGCAGCCGATCGAGGAACGGCTCGTGGGCCCGCTCGCGCGCCATGGCCCGGCGCACGTCGAGGCAGAGGATGTTGTCGCCGCCCTCCCAGATCGGGTTGACCTGGGCGTCGCGCAGGAGCCTGGCCACCGGCCACTGCTCGATGTAGCCGTTGCCGCCGTGCACCTCGATCGCGTCGCTGGCGGCCGTCACGCCGAGCCGGGCGGCGCGCAGCTTGACCAGGGCGGGCGCGAGGCGCAGCCGCGGGCCGACGAGCCCGTCGAAGACGAGCGCCTGTGCGGCCTCGACCTCGACGATCAGCTCGGCGAGCTTGCGGCGCATCAGCGGCTGGTCGATGAGCGGCCGGCCGAACGCCTCCCGGGCGCGGGCGTAGCAGACCGACTCGACCAGGGCGCGCCTGGCCACGCCGACGCCCATCATGCCCACGCTGAGCCTGGAGGCGTTGGTGAGCCTCATCATGACGCCGAGCCCGGACGACCGAGAGCCCGCGCCCTCCCCGGTGCCCTCGGACTGCCCGGACGGCAGGTCCATGAGCAGGAACGCCTCCGCCTCGGTGAACTCGACCTCCGCCGACGCGACCGACCTGGTGCCGAGCTTGTCCTTGAGCCTGCGGATCCGCACCCCGTTGCGGCTGCCGTCCCGCCGCTCCCACAGCACCAGGAACGGCGCCACCGCCCCGTCGGGAAGCCGCGCCAGCACCACGAACGCGGACCCGTTGGCGTTGGAGGCGAACCACTTGAACCCCGACAGCAGCCACGCGTCCCCTGCGGGCACGGCCGAGGCCTCCAACGCGGCCAGGTCCGAGCCGCCCGTCCGCTCGGTGAGCATCTGAGCGGCCTCGCCGGAGAAGTAGCCGTTGGCGAAGATATCCCGGACCCGTGCGCGCACGTCCTCGGGCGCGTGCTGCTCGGCGAGCTGCACCACCATGTCGCCGCCCGTGCCGAGCGCGCACCCCATCCCGATGTCGGCCTGGTCCAGCAGGTACGTCCACGCGGCGCCCAGCGCGGCCGGATCCGCTCCATGGGCGCGGGCCTGCTGGGCGAACGACGGCGAGGTGAAGTTGTCCTCCATGAGCGCCTGCCGGGCGGCCAGGAACGACGGCGGCATGACGACCTCGCTGACGTCCCTGCCCCATTTGTCGTACTTCTCCAGCCGCGGCGGGTTGCGGTCGGTCTCCTCGGCGCACTCGGCCACCAGCCCGCCCATGAGCGCGCCCAGCCGGTCGAGGTGTGGTTCGGCCCAGGCGTAGCCCTCGCCGAGATGGCGCCGCATGAGCAGGCGCAGCGTGGGATCGCAGGTCCACCAGTTGCGGCCGGTCGCGCCCTGGTAGCGCTCGGTGGCGTAGCGGTGGCTGCGGTCGAAGGGTTCGATGAGATAGCGCCCCATGTCTGCGAGTGTTACATATACTCGACACGCGATGGAAGAGCGTAATAATTCGTTGAGCGCGCGCTCGGCCGTGCTGAGCGCGCTGCTGGGCCACCATCCCCCGCGCCTGCCGGCCCGCCACCTGGTGCGCATCGGCGCGCTGTTCGGCATCGCCGAGGGCACGGTGCGGGTGGCGCTGTCGCGCATGGTGGCGGCCGGCGACCTGCTCCAGGAAGGCCGCTACTACACGCTGTCGGAGCGCCTGGTCGAGCGCCAGGCCAGGCAGGACGAGAGCCGCGACCCGCACACCAGGCCGTGGGACGGCACGTGGGAGGTGGCCGTGGTGACCGCCGAGCGGCGCGCGCCGGCCGACCGGGCCGCGTTCCGGCACACCATGACCGCGCTGCGCCTGGCCGAGCTCCGTGAGGGCACCTGGCTGCGGCCCGCCAACCTGGTGCGCGAGTGGCCGGAGATCGTCACCGCGCAGTGCACGCTGATCGACGGCCGCCCGCACCGCGACCCCACTCCGCTGCTGTGGGACCTCGACGGCTGGGCCGCCGAGGCACGCCGGCTGAAGCGGGCGCTGGAGCGCGCCGACGGGCTGGCCGAGGGCTTCCTGGTGTCGGCCGCGGTGCTGCGCCACCTGCTGGCCGACCCGCTGCTGCCGGAGGAGCTGCTGCCGGCCGACTGGCCCGGCGCGGAGCTGCGGGCCCGCTACGACGACTTCGACACCCGCTACCGCGAGGTGCTCCTGCGGCACCTCAAAGACTGACCACGGCTCTCAAAGACTGACCACGGCTCTCAAAGAGCCACACCGAAGATCACCCGCTTGTTCCTGAACTCGGTGACGCTCCACAGCTTGCCGCCCTGCACCGTCAGGTCCTCGGGGCCGATCGGGAACGGCCTGGTCTGCGGCTCGCCGTCGGCGTAGACGATCAGCTTGCCGTTGGTGGTGGCGTCGGCGGCCTGGCTCAGGTACCACTTCCCGCCGTGCGAGATGGCTCCCTGGATCTTGGGGTGCCCCATCACGAAGGCCTCGTCGGGCTCTCCGCCGGAGAAGGGGAGGCCCCAGTGCGCCACCCAGCCACCGGGGTCGTCCTTCATGTACTCGCCGGAGATCAGCCGGCCCGTGCCGCCGCTGCGGTCGATCGACACGAACGAGAAGTGCGGCCCCCGCTGCGCGAGCTGCCAGGAATCGGTCTGCGGGATGACGTACCGGTAGCCGAACGCGTGGAACTTGCCGCCGTGCCGGCCGATCCGCGTGGGGTCGCCGAGGTCGTTCTGCGCCGTGCGCAGGTCGAGCAGGTTGTTCAGGTCGAAGACGCGCAGTCCTCTGTACGTGTCGGCCACGTAGAGCAGGTCGCCGTCGATCGCGATGCCGCCCGCGTGGATGTCGATCGGCGCGTACGTGCCGTCCGGCTTGGCCGCCACCAGCAGCGCGTGCTGGTATTTCAGCGTCTGCGGGCTCAGGAACGACACCCTGATCCCGCGCTCGCCCGCCTCTGGCTTGAAATACCAGCTCGCCACGAACACCGGCACCCCGATGGAGCCGGACTCCTCGCCGCACGACAGGCCCTGGGGATACCAGTCGGCGGTGTCCTGGTCCTTGGCGTCGAACGCGTACCACTCGGCCGGCCTGGCCCGCATCGAGCCGAGCGCCGCCGCCGCGCCCCGGCGGACGGCGGTCCTGTTGGCCTGCGCCAGCAGCGCTTCGACGGCGGTGCCGCCGATCTCCCCCGCGAGCTTGGCCGCCCCGTCGGCGAGGTCGCCCGTCGCCCGGTTCAGGGCGTAGGGCGCTTTGTCCGTGGAAACCATCCCCGTTGCCGCCATATCTTCCTCTCTTTTCCCGTCGCTTTACCAAGTGTGACGGAACGGGAACGGCGACGGTTGGCGTCAGCGCCACAAATGCACCGGAAGTCCGGACAACGCCAGCTCGCGATACCGCTGTACGAGCCGCTCCCGGTCGCCGCCGAACCGCGCCAGCGCCTCCCGCTGCCACACCGCCCCCGTGCGGCGCAGCCGGGTCCGCTGCTCCATGACGCCCAGCGCGCGGTCGGCGTCGCTCGGCGTCACCCCGGCTCCGAGCAGCCCCTCCCGCGCCTCGGGCAGCAGGCGCAGCACCAGGTCGGCGGCCGCGAACTCGCCGTCCACTCCCGGCCAGGAGAGTTTGGCGTCCAGCCCGTCCATGGCGGCCCGGTAGAAGTTCTGGTACGCCTCCGCGAACCGGTAGCCGGTCAGATCCCGCTCGGCCTGCGACAACGTCAGCCCCAGCAGGAACGCCGTGTTGGCGGCCATGTCCGCGCACGTCGGCCCGGCCGGCAGCGCCCGCATCTCGATCCGCAGGTGCCCGCCGCCGGCCGGGTCGTAGACGGGCCGGTTCCACTGCCAGATCGTGCCCTGGTGCAGCCGCAGCTCGGGCACGTCGTGCGGCTCGGCGTCCTCGTGCAGGTCCGGCACGATGGGCTCGTAGTCGCGCACGTACCGCTCGAACAACTCGTGCGCCCCTTCGCGCACCCAGTCCGAGCCGAACGTCACCCGCCCGTCCCTGCGCCCGCGCCGCTCCACGTCGCGGTCGTCGGCGGCCTCCTCCATCAGCGCGATGCGCGTCTCCTCCCACAGCTGCCGGCCCAGGAAGAACGGCGAGTTGCCGCACGCGGCCAGCACCGGCCCGATGGCGAGCTGCGCGGCGTTGAACAGCCGGGCGAACCGCTCCGGCGGCGTGCGGATGTGCACCTGCCAGGAGGTGTTGGCGGCCTCGAGGATCACGTCCTCCACGGCCAGCTCCAGGTCGTCGATCTTGACCAGGAAGGGCTCCAGCCGCAGCCGCCTCATGCCCCTGCTCAGCGCCCGGTAGCGGTTCTGGTCGCTCATGGCGCCCACGGTGAAGTCCTCGGTCCCCAGAGTGGGCAGGATGCCGATGGGCACGGCGCCGCCGCCCTCGACCGCGCCGTCCACCTTCATGATCGCCTCCTGGACCTCGGCGCTGAGCAGCTCGAAGGGCCTGCCCTCCAGCGGCGTCGGGGTCAGGTTCACCTCGATGTTGTAGCGGCCCAGCTCCAGCACCACGCGGGAGTCCCCGAGGGCCTCCAGCACCTGGCTGTTGCGCGGGAGCGGCCGGCCCCGCCCGTCGATGAGGAACAGCTCCAGCTCGGCCCCGATCGTGGCCGGGCCCTGGCCGAAGCCGGGGGTGTCGAGCAGCTCGCGCAGCACGCCGAGCTGCTCCCGGAGGCGTTCCCCGAAGCGGACGTACTCCGCTTCGGTAAATCGCTCCTTATCCAGATCTCGTCCCATCACCCCCTTCTGTCCGCTTCGCCGGGATTGACACCTCACCAGGGCAGCACGCCGTCATCCTGCAGGTAAGCCCCGGTAGGACCGTCCTCGTCCAGCGTCGCCAGCTTCACCGCGATCGCCGCGCCCTGTTCGGCCGTACGGAAGCCGGTGTGACCGTTGAGGTCGGTGGCGCAGTAGCCGGGGTTGGCGGCGTTCACCTTGATCGGGGTGTCCTTGAGCTCCCTGGCGTACAGGACGGTGATCATGTTGAGCGCGGACTTGGAGGAGTTGTAGGCGAGGAAGGTGGCCTCCGCGAAGGGACTGTCCGCGCCCGCCGCCATGCTCAGCGAGCCGAGCTCGCTCGACATGTTCACGATCCGGCCGGCCGGCGAGGTGCGCAGCAGTGGCAGCATGGCGTTGGTCACGGTGACGACGCCGAACACGTTCGTCTCGTAGAGGTCCCTGAGCGCCCGCGCCGGGGTGGCGCTGGGCACGGCCTGGGCCGGGTCGCCGGCGATGGCGGCGTTGTTGACCAGGATGTCGAGCCTGCCGTACTCCTGCTCGATCCACTTGGCGGCGGCGGCCACGCCGTCCTCGTCGGTCACGTCGAGCCGCACGTACGGCTGCCCGAGCCGCTCGGCGGCGGCCCGCCCGCGCTGCTCGTCGCGCGCTCCCACGATCGCGGTGACGCCTTGCCCGGCGAGCAACCGCGCGATCTCGTAGCCGATTCCCTTGTTCGCACCGGTGATGAGGGCGATCTTCGTCATGCCTCCACGCTGGCGCAGGCCCGAGGGGGTGCGGGAGAGACCTGGAAAGGCTGGGATCGGCGGTACCACCCACGATCGGCCCGCCATGCCGCAGGATGAAGGCATGAACCGCGACCAACTGGCCGAATTCCTCCGCAGCCGGCGCGCCCGCGTCACCCCGGCCGAGGTGGGGCTGCCCGGTGGCGAGCGCCGCCGCACCCCGGGCCTGCGCAGGCAGGAGGTCGCTCAACTGGCGGGCATGTCGGTCGACTACTACATCCGGCTGGAGCAGGGCCGCGGCCCGCACCCGTCGCGGCAGGTGCTCAACGCGCTGTCCAGGGCCCTCATGCTCAGCCAGGACGAGCGCGGCTACCTGTTCCACCTGGCCGGGCAGACGCTGGAGGCGCCGGCGATCAGGGACGACGTGCCCGGCGGGATGCTGCACCTGCTGGCGTTCCTGGAGGAGGTCCCCGCCTACGTCCTCAACGCCCGCTACGACATCCTCGCCTGGAACCCCATGGCCGGTGCGATCATGGGCGGCCTGGACGACCAGCCGCCCGAGCGGCTGAACGTCATCCGCTGGGTCTTCATGTCCCCCGACATCGCCGAATACCTCGACGACGAGGAGAAGGGCCGCTTCGCCCGCGCCTCCGTCGCCGACCTGCGCGCCGCCGCCGGCCGCTACCCCGGCGACCGCAGGCTGCAGGCGCTGGTCGCCGAGATGCTGGCGCTCAGTCCCGAGTTCGCCGACCTGTGGGACCGGCACGAGGTCGAGGTCCGCAGGGAGCAGCGCAAGCGGATCGTCCACCCGCTCGTCGGCACGATCGACGCGATCTGCCAGGTCATGCCCGTGCCCGACCGCGACGACCTCCGTCTCGTGCTCTACACGACCGAACCCGGATCTCCCTCGCATCAGGCCCTGCGGGAGCTGCGGCACCTGACCCTGCGCTGATCAACGCCTTATCGGTCGACACGCCTGCTCGGCAGGAAGTGCGCGACCTGCGGCAACCGGCGCTGAAGCTACGCTTGTGAGATGCGAGCGGTTGCGTTTGAAAGCTTCGGGGGCGACCTCGACGTGCGGGAGCTGCCCGCCCCCGCCCCGGCCCCACACGGAGCGGTGATCAGGGTCGAGGCGACCGGTCTGTGCCGGTCCGACTGGCACGGCTGGCAGGGTCACGACCCCGACATCAAGGCCCTGCCCCACGTGCCGGGGCACGAGTTCGCGGGCGTGGTCGAGGCCGTCGGCTCCGACGTGCGCGGCTGGCGGCCCGGAGCGCGCGTGACCGTCCCGTTCGTCTGCGCCTGCGGCACGTGCCCGTCCTGCGCCACCGGAGACCAGCAGGTGTGCGAGCGGCAGACGCAGCCGGGCTTCACCCACTGGGGTTCCTTCGCCGAGTACGTCGCCGTCGACCACGCCGACGTGAACCTGATCGCGGTCCCCGAGGACATGGCGTACGCCACGGCGGCCGGGCTGGGCTGCCGCTTCGCCACCGCGTTCCGCGCCGTGGCCCAGGTGGGCCGCGTGCGGCCGGGCGAGTGGGTGGCCGTGCACGGCTGCGGCGGCGTGGGGCTGTCCGCCGTGATGATCGCGACCGCGGCCGGGGCCCGCGTGGTGGCCGTCGACATCAGCGGCGACGCGCTCCACATGGCCGAGCTGGCGGGCGCCACGCATTTCGTCAACGCCTCGGCCGGCGACGCCGCGGCCCAGGTCAGGGAGCTGACCAGGGGCGGCGCCCACGTGTCCGTCGACGCGCTCGGCAGCCCGCAGACCTGCGCCGCCTCCGTCGAGAGCCTGCGCCGCAGGGGCAGGCACGTCCAGGTGGGGCTGCTGCCCGGCGGGCCGACGCCGGTGCCGATGGACCGGGTGATCTCCTACGAGCTGCGCCTGCTGGGCAGCCACGGCATGGCCGCGCACGCCTACCCGCAGATGCTCGAGCTGATCAGGGCGGGGGTGCTGCATCCCGACCAGCTCGTCACCCGCACGATCGGGCTCGCCGACGCCGGCAAGGCGCTGGCCTCGATCGGCTCCGTGCCGGGCATCACGATGATCACTCCTCGGTCGCCGCTCTGAGCGGGCCGGAGAATCGGCCGCTCCCTTGGGAGTCCTATGGTGGGCCGTATGGATTACACGCGACTTGGTGACACGGGCTTGAAGGTCTCGCGGGTATGCCTGGGCATGATGAGCTACGGCGATCCCGCCAAGCAGGAGTGGGCGCTGCCGGAGGACCAGGCCGAGCCGATCATCCGGCGGGCGGCCGAGGCGGGTGTGACGTTCTTCGACACCGCCGACGTCTACAGCCAGGGCGAGAGCGAGGTCGTGACGGGCAAGGTGCTGCGGGGGATCTTCCCGCGGCGCGAGGACTACGTGCTGGCGACCAAGGTGTACTTCCCGATGGGCAAGGGGCCCAATGACCAGGGGCTGTCGCGCAAGCACATCCTGTCCTCGATCGACGCCTCGCTCGACCGGCTGGGCACCGATTACGTCGACCTCTACCAGATCCACCGGTGGGACGACGAGACGCCCGTCGAGGAGACCATGGAGGCGCTGCACGACGTGGTGAAGGCGGGCAAGGTCCGCTACATCGGCGCGTCGTCCATGTGGGCGTGGCAGTTCGCGAAGGCTCAGCAGGTGGCCGAGCGCAACGGCTGGACGCGATTCGTCTCGATGCAGAACCACTACAACCTCCTCTACCGGGAGGAAGAGCGCGAGATGCTGCCGCTCTGTCTCGACCAGGGTGTGGGCGTGATCCCGTGGAGCCCGCTGGCCCGCGGCGTGCTGGCCCGGGCGGGCGCGGCGGCCACGACCGCGAGGGCGGGCTCCGACCCGCGCATCGACGCCCTCTACGACCCGGAGAACGACAAGCTGATCCTCGACAGGGTGGCGCAGGTGGCGGCCGAGCGCGGGCGGCCCGCCGCTCAGGTCGCCCTGGCCTGGCTGCTGCACCAGCCGGCCGTCACCGCGCCGATCGTGGGGGCGACGAAGGACCGGCACGTCGACGACGCCGTGGCCGCCGTGGACGTGCCGCTGTCGGAGGAGGAGCTGGCGTTCCTGGCGGAGCCGTACCGGCCGCGCGAGGTGCAGTTCTGACCATCCCGGATTGTCGGCCCCAGCCCCTAAGGTAGGCGCATGCGGGCAAATGAGGAGGCGGCGTCGGCGCTGCAGGAATACGCGGAGTTGTTCGCGCTCTGCGGCGGCGACGCCTTCCGGGTGCGGAGCTACCAGAAGGCGGCCAAGGCCATCGCGGGCTTCCCCGAGGACATCTCGGTCGTCGACGTGCGCAGCGTCCCCGGCGTCGGCGAGGCGATCGCCAAGAAGATGGAGGAGTTCCTGCAGCGGGGGAGCTTCCGCCAGCTCGACGACCTGCGGGGGCGCGTCCCCGATGGCGTGCGCAGGCTGACGAAGGTGCCCACCCTGGGCCCGAAGACGGCGATCATGCTGTTCGAGGACTACGGCATCGACTCCACCGGCGCGCTGCGCGAGGCGATCACCTCCGGCCGCCTCGACGGCGTCAAGGGCCTCGGCGCGAAGACGCTGGCCAATCTGCTCAAGGGCATCGAGCAGCTGGAG
The DNA here is from genome assembly GCF_008065375.1 of Nonomuraea sp. SYSU D8015. Lineage (GTDB taxonomy): Bacteria > Actinomycetota > Actinomycetes > Streptosporangiales > Streptosporangiaceae > Nonomuraea. The sequence goes on along the minus strand of NZ_VJYI01000001.1, from coordinate 875,905 downwards.
CAGTCCGGCCGGCGGGTGCACATCGGCGTCGCCATGTCGCTGGCCGAGCAGGTGATGGCTTCGCTGGCGGCCGAGCGCATCGCGTACGCGGGGTCGCTGCGGCGGATGAAGGACACGATCGGCGACATCGACGTCCTCGCGGTCGCGCCCGAGTCGATCATGGAGGAGCTCCGCGCCCAGCCCTACGTCGCCGAGGTGATCGCGGCCGGCGACAAGAAGACCTCGATCCGCACCACCTCCGGCATCCAGGTGGACCTCCGCGTGGTCCCGGCCGGGTCGTGGGGCGCGGCCATGCAATATTTCACCGGCTCCAAGGAGCACAACGTCGCCATCAGGGAGATGGCGGTGAAGAAGGGCTGGAAGCTCTCCGAGTACGGGCTGTTCGAGGGCGAGCGGGTGATCGCCGCCGAGTCGGAGGAGGACATCTACGCGGCGCTGGGCATGCAGTACGTCCCGCCGCCGATGCGGGAGGACGGCGGCGAGGTGAAGGCGGCGCTCCGGGGTGAGCTACCCGAGCTCGTAGAGCTGTCCGACCTCAAGGGCGACCTCCACACGCACACCGACCTGACCGACGGCATCGCCTCGCTGGACGACATGGTGGCGGCCGGCCACGCCCGCGGCTACGCCTATTACGCCGTCACCGACCACGCGCCGGACCTGGTGATGCAGCGGATGACGCTGGAGAAGGCGCTGGAGCAGCGCGGGCAGCTGTCCCGGCTCCAAGAGAAATATCCCGACATGCGGCTCCTGCACGGCACCGAGCTCAACATCGCCCCCGACGGATCCGTCGACTGGCCCGGGGAGATCCTGCGGGAGTTCGACGTGTGCGTGGCGTCGGTGCACTCGCATTTCGGGATGTCACGGGACGAGATGACCCGGCGCTTCATCGCCGCCTGCGAAAATCCTTACGTCGACATCATCGGCCACCCGACGACCCGCAAGATCGGCAAGCGGGCGGCGGTGGACGCCGACTGGGAGGCCGTCTTCCGCGCGGCCGCCCGCACGGGCACCGCCATGGAGATCGACTCCTTTCCCGACCGGTCTGATCTTCCGTCAGACCTGGTGCGGCTGGCCAAGCACCACGGGGTGAAGTTCTCGATCGACAGCGACTCGCATGCGATCCCGCACCTGGCGCACCAGCGGTTCGGCATCGGGATCGCGCAGCGGGCGTGGCTGACCCCGGACGACGTGATCAACACCTGGCCCCTGGACCGCCTGCTGTCCTTCCTGGGCCGCTGACACCGCCTGGCCCGTCCGGCGTGCCGCCTGACCTGGGACCCGCAATGACGCCCTGGTGGGGGACGGCCTCCGGACGGTCACGGGACCACCCGCTCCACGGCTGTAGCCACTGCGGCGGGCTCGGCGGCATGGGCCGCTGATCACACCCAGGCTGCTGAGGCGGCCGCAGGCGGCGAGGCATCCCCTGACGGAAACGGCGACGAAACACCCGTGGGCCTAGAACGGACTCCGCACATGATCGTCGCCAGGGACCGTCCGCGGGCCGCCCCCGAACGGACGATCCCGCGTGTCCCCGCACGGAAGGGATCACTGTTGTGAAGCATTCGACGTCCGCACGCGCCGCCGCTCTGGCCTGCGCGGTGCTGATGACGACAACGGGCCTCACCGCCCCCGCCGCAGCCACACCCCGGCTGGGCGATGTTCAGGCGGCGTTGGAGGCCCTCGCCGCGAACGCCGGCGTGGTGGGGGCGATCGGGGAGGTGTACGTGGACGGGAAGCGGGCCGGCCAGGGCTCCGCCGGGTCGCGGCTGCTCGACGGCGAGGGCGGGCGGATCCCCGCAGACTCGCGGTTCCGGATCGGCTCCCAGACCAAGCGGATGACCGCCACGATCGTCCTGCAACTGGTCGAAGAGGGCAGGTTGGGCCTGGAGGACAAGCTCGCGGACGTCCTGCCGGAGGTGGTCGCGCAGGACGCCGTGGAGCGGGCCGGCGAGATCACGGTACGGCAGTTGATCCGGCACACGTCCGGCATCCCCAACTGGTTCGACCCAGCGCTGGTCGACATCTACGACACGACCACGTACATCCCGCCGATGGACCTGGTGAAGAAGTCACGCAGCCGGCCGCGTACCGGGGAGCCGGGCGAGAAGTTCACCTACTCCAACACCAACTACACGCTCCTCGGAATGATCATCGAGAGGGTGACCGGCCATGCACTGGCCGCCGAGTTCTCCCGGCGGCTCTTCGCTCCGCTGAAGATGAGCCGGACGTACCTGCCGGCCAGGCCGCCCCAGGGCATCAAGGGGCCGCACGGGCACGGCTACCACACCGACGCGCAGGGCGTGCGGCACGACATGCACCGGCTCAACGCCAGCTACGGGAACGGGGCCGGCGGAGTGGTCTCGACGGCGCGCGACGTCAGCGCGTTCTCCCGGGCGTTCCAGCAGGGCAGGCTGCTGCCCGCGGACCTGCAGCGGGTGATCACCGACCCGCCGGACAACGCTCCCGCCCCACCGCCTCCCTCCGAGCGCCTCTGCGGGGGTGAGCCCGCGCTGCAGGCGCAGGCGGGCGGCGCACCGGGGTTCAACGCGGTCACGTTCACCACCTCCGACGGCCGCCTGCAGTTCGCCCTGTCGGTCACGACCAGCACCGACTCCCCCCTTGCCATCAGTCGCGCGATCAACGGGGCGGCGGAGGCGGTGATCTGCCCCGGAAGATAGCTCCGCGATCATCGGGCGGTTGCGGAGGAGGAGAGGGCGGGTAGAGAGAACGTTCCCGAGCTCTCCCGGACGGAGAGACAACGGAGGAGATTAAATGGTTTACAGATAGGGAATGAGTGTTGTGGAGGTGAGTTCGGTGATGCAAGCCACGGCGACGATCGTGAAGCCGCTGCCCGGCCACCTGTTCAAGGTGCACGACGGGAGTGCCGAGATGCGATGGGAGGCCATGTCAGGGCAGGGCTACCACACCCCGGTCGACCGCTTCTTCGTGCGCAACCACACCTCCACACCTCTCATCGACGTCACCACCTGGCGCCTGCGCCTGCACGGCGCGGGGATCCGGCGCCCGCGCGAGCTCGGCTACGACGAGTTGCGCGCCATGCCGTCGCGCACGTACGACGTGGCGATCGAGTGCGCGGGGAACGGGCGGCGCTTCTACGGGACGCAGCAGCACGCCCCCGCCCCCGGCACGCAGTGGGGCCTGGGGGCGATCGGGGTGGCGCGGTGGCGAGGGGTGCCGCTGAAACACCTGCTCGAGGAGGCCGGAGTGCTGCCCGAGGCGGTGGACGTGCTGCCGTCCGGCCTCGACGCGCCCTTCGAGCACTACGGCCACGTACGCAGGCCGCTGCCGATCGGCAAGGCCATGGCCGACGTGCTCGTGGCCTACGAGATGAACGGCGAGCCGTTGCCGCCGGACCATGGATTTCCGGTGCGACTGGTGGTGCCGGGGTGGGTGGGAATAGCCTCCATCAAATGGCTCGGTGACATAGAAGTTTCAACCACGAAGCTCTTCACCCCGTGGAACACGGTCTTTTACGCGGACGTCACGACGAATCCGGTGAAGAGCGCTTTCGAGCTCGCCTGGAATGCCCGCCTGCCTCTCGACGGCCCGCTCGTCCTGCACGGCCGGTCCTGGTCGGGGCGGGGCAGGATCGTCAGGGTCGAGGTCAGCTTCGACGGCGGCCTCCACTGGCGGGAGGCAGCACATCACGGGCATCACCTGGTCGGCGCCTGGTTGCCGTGGCACGTCTCGTGGGCCCCGCGCCGCCCCGGAAAATACCTTCTCATGGCCAGGGCGACCGACGAGACCGGCGCCACACAGCCCCTGTTCACGCCCCGGCATCCTTCCGGCTATCACTTCGACGCGGTCGTGCAACACCCGATTCAGGTTGTCATCGGATAGGTAAATGTCACTTATCCCGGCTGAGCTGGAGATTCCCTTTACGCCTGTTCGGCGAAGCTGAATTCATCTGAAAGACTCTCGCGGAAACCTTCTCGAAATCCCCCCATGTGATGCTGCCTACACGCCGGGAAAAGGAGAGCAGATGCGCCAGCTGACCGCACTCGACGCCCAGTTCCTCAACGTCGAGACGGCGACCACCGCCGCGCACGTGGCCGGACTGGCGATCCTCGACTCGGCGGACGGGGCGGTCAACAGGGAGGCGCTCACGGAGCTGCTGCTCGACCGGCTGCACCTGTCCCCCGCGCTCAGCCTGCGACTGGCCGAGGTGCCCCTGGGGCTGGACCGTCCCTACTGGGTGCCGGACCCGGACTTCGACCTCGGCAATCATCTGTTCGAGCTGACGCTGCCCGCGCCGGGTCACGACTGGCAACTGGCGGAGGCGGTGGCGCGGCTCCACGCCCGCCGGCTCGACCGGGCGCACCCGCTGTGGGAGATGCACCTGATCAACGGGCTGCCGGGCGGGAGGGTCGCCATCTACACGAAGGTGCACCATGCCGCGATCGACGGCGTCTCCGGCGCGGAGACGCTGGCCGCCCTGCTCGACCTCACCCCGGACGGCCACCTCACTCGCCGCCGGCTCCGCACGACCGACCAGGCGGCCCGCGAGCAGCCTGCGCAGTCCTCGAACGGCGACCTCGCCGGCCGGGGCCGGCGGAGCGGATGCGTCCCCGGCGGAGGACCCGCCGATCGGAGCGAGGCGACGGGCCAGGACGCCGACGCGTCCGACGGTGAGCGGCTCACGCCCGGCGCAGACCACAAGACTCCCGGAGTGATCGGCATGCTGGCGGGAGCCGCCGTGCGGACGGCCACGCACCCGGTCCAGGCCGTCCAGTCGGTGGTCAGGGTGGCCGGGGACCTGGACGCCATTCCGCTGGCGGCGTCCCTGCCCGGCGCGAAACTCATCGCCAGGGCGGCGCGGATGGTGGCCCGCGACCGGCCCGACCGCCCCGAGCTGCCGAAACTGTCCGTCCCCCGTACCCCGTTCAACGGCCCCATCAGCGCCCGCCGCCACCTCTCCTTCGGCTCCGTCCCGCTCAAGGACGTCAAGAACGTCGCCAAGGCCAACGGCATGAGCGTCAACGACGTGGTCATGACCCTGTGCACGTCGGCCCTGCGCTCGTGGCTGAGCGAGCGCGACGCGCTGCCGGAGGAGCCGCTGATCGTCGCCGTCCCCGTGGCGGTCCGCACGGCGGGGGCGAAGGACGTGGTGGGCAACCAGATCTCCGCCATGGTCGCCCCCATGCCCACGAACGTCTCCGACCCCCGCGAGCGCCTGGAGGCGGTCGGCGCGACCATGGGCCGGGCCAAGCGGCGGTTCGCGCTGGCCCCGGCGACGTGGCTGAGCGAGCTGTGCTCCGTGCTGCCCGCCCCGGTGTCCGGCCTGGCCACGCCGGCGATCTTCCGGCTGGCGGGCCTGGCGTTCCCGCCGATCAACCTGATCGTCAGCAACGTCCCGGGCCCGCAGTTCCCGTTGTACCTGTGCGGCGGGCGGGTGCTGTCGTACTACCCGCTGTCGGTCCTGACCGACATGAGCGGCGGCCTCAACATCACCTGCTTCTCGTACGACGGCATGCTCGACTTCGGCATCGTCGCCTGCCCCGAGCGCGTGGACGACGTGTGGGGCCTGCTCGCCCACCTGCGTACGGCGCTGGAGGAGCTGCTAGACGAGTGCGTGGGCGATGAGTTCCGCGACGGCGTCGGGGTCGATCTGGTGGCCGGTTAGCTGCCAGAGGTTTTCCTGGTAGATGAGGACGGCGGCGAACATGGCGGCCGCCGCCTCAAGCCTGGCCGCGTCGCCGCGCGCCCCGGGCAACGCCAGCTCCAGCGCGAACCGGGCCCGCCGGGCCAGCTCGCCGTTGAGGCGGCTGAGCCGCTCTTTGACCGAGCCGTGCGTGTCGGCCTCGCGGAACAGGATGCGCCGCATCGCCGGTGAGGCCCGCAGCGGCAGCCCGCGGGCGAGCCTGGCCAGTGTGCCGGCCGGATCGCCGGGGACCGCGTCGACCTCGCGCCCCTCCTCGATGTGCGTGCGCTCGTTCACAAGAGCGACGAGCACGTCGATCTTGCGCGGGAAATAGTCAAAGACCAGCCCTTTGGGCACTTTCGCGAGCCTGGCGATGACCGCAGTCGGAGTGGCCTCGTAGCCGGAGCCCGCGAACAGCTCCTCTGCCGCGTCCAGGATGCGCGTGCGCGCGTCACCCGTCACCACAGCACGAACCATAGCGCCACCTGCGGCTTCATGGCTACGACACCGGCCGAACGACACAATGATGTAGCATCTGAGACGAAAATGTCTCGATTGATACGGTGATGTCTTATGGCGATGAGCCGGGACCAGATCATGACCGCGGCGATCCACCACCTCAACAAGGATCCGTCCGCCTCCATGGCGCAGCTCGCCGAGGCGGTCGGCATCAGCAGGGCCACGTTGCACCGGCACTTCAGCAGCCGCGAGGAGCTGATGGTGGCCCTCGGCCACCGCGCCCACGATCAGTGGGAGCAGGCCCAGCTGGCCGCCGGGCTCGACGCGGCCACCGCCTCCGGTGACCGGGACGAGCTCGAGAAGGCGCTGAACGCCCTGCTCGCCGCCTTCATCGAGATCGCCGACGAGTACGGATTCGGCCTGACCGACTACACCCTCGCGGTCCACCCCGAGCTGCTGCGCCGCGCCGAGGAGCTGGAGGCGCGCGAGAACGCCTTCTACGCCGCCGCCCAGCGCGCGGGCCTGCTGAGCGACCGGCTGCCCGCCCCCTGGGTGGGCTACGTGATGTACGGGCTGCTGGTGGCCGTGCGCGACGGCCTGCGCCGCGGCGACCTCGCCCGCAGGGACGCCCCGAGGCTGCTCATGGACACCTTCCTGTATGGCGCCGCATCCCGGCGGGGGGACTCATGACGATCACCACACCACCCGTCTCGGCCAGGCGCCGCTGGGCCGGCCTGGTCGTGCTGTCGGCCGGCGTGCTGCTCGTGGTCATGGACATGACCGTGCTCAACGTCGCGCTGCCGGCACTCTCGGCGGACCTGCGGCCGAGCTCGATCGAGCAGCTGTGGATCGTGGACGCGTACGGGCTCGTGCTGGCCGGACTGCTGGTCACGGTGAGCGCGCTGGGCGACCGGTGGGGACGCAAGCGGATGCTGCTGACCGGGCTGGCGGTGTTCGGGCTGGCCTCGCTGACGGTGCTGCTCGCCGGCAGCCCGGCGGAGGTGATCGCGGTACGGGCGCTGCTCGGCGTCGGCGGTGCGATGATCATGCCCTCCACGCTCTCCATGATCCGCAACCTGTTCGCCGACCCCGGTGAGCGCGCCAGGGCGCTGGGCGTGTGGTCGGCGATGGCCGCGGTGGGCGCCGCGCTGGGGCCCATCCTGGCCGGGTTCCTGCTGGAGCATTTCACCTGGCACTCGGCGTTCCTGCTGAACGTCCCCGTCATGGCGGCCGCGATCGGCGCCGGGCTGTTCCTGCTGCCGGAGTCCAGGAATCCGCGCCCCGGCCGCTGGGACGCGCTCGCCACGGTCCTGTCGATGGCGGGCATGGTGGCGCTGGTGTACGCGGTCAAGAGCTTCGGCAAGCACGGCCTCACCTCGCCGGGCGCACTGGTGGCGACGGCGGTCGCGGCCGTGGCGCTGGGCTGGTTCGCCGCGCGGTGCCTGCGCAGGCCCGATCCGCTGCTGGAGCTCAGGCTGTTCCGCAGCGGGCCGTTCTCCGCCGGGGTGACGACGGCGCTGGCCACGTCGATCGCGATGGGGGCGGTTCTGCTGCTGCTCGCGCAGTGGATGCAGCTCGTGCAGGGCTACTCGCCGCTGGAGGCGGGCGTGCGGCTGCTGCCCGCCGCGCTGGCCGCGCTCGTGGCCTCGCCGCTCGCCCCGGCGCTCGCGGCCAGGATCGGCGCCCGCGCGGTGCTCGCGGGCGGGCTGGCGGTGATGGCGGCGGGTTTCCTGCTGCTGGTCGTGGCGCCCGCGCCGCTGGGCTACTGGCCGGTCGCGGGCCTGCTGGTGCTGATCGGCGTCGGGAACGGCGCGCTGGCGGTGGCCTCCGCGGTGATCATGTCGGGTACGCCCGCCGCGAAGTCGGGCAGCGCGGCCGCCATCGAGGAGACCAGCTACGACATCGGCGGGGCGCTCGGCGTGGCGGTGCTCGGCAGCGTCGCGGCGGCCGCGTACCGAGGCGCGCTCGATTACGACGGACCGGCGGCCGGGATCGCGCGGGAGTCGCTGGGCGGCGCACTGGACGTGGCCGGCGAGCTGGGCGCGGCGGGCGCGGAGCTGGCCGGGCGGGCGACGGCGGCGTTCACCGGCTCGCTGACGCTGGCCTGCGGGGCGGGCGCGGCGCTGATGCTGGCGGCCGCCCTGCTGGTCTGGCTGCTGACACCACGCGACCTCGACCTGTCCGCCGCACACCGCTGACGCCGGGGCCGCCGCCCGCCGCCCAGGACCGATCCGGGGCCGCCGCCAGCCGCACACCACTGACGCCGGGGCCGTCGCCCGCCGCCCAGGACCGATCCGGGGCCGCCGCCGCCCGCCGACTCAACGCCCCCGGGCCGCGCCCGCCCCGGCGCTCTCCTCTCACCTCGCGCCCGCCCGCTCGCCCTTGGGCGGGGATGCGGTCAGCGCGCGCCGATCGCGGCCATGAGCATCGGGTAGGCCCGGTGCAGCTCCCTCTCCCAGTACGCGTGGTTGTGGCCGCCGCGGTAGAAGTGGGTGCGCACCGGGATGCCGAGCTCGTCCAGCCGGGCGGTGAACGACCTGGCCGCCCGGTTCGCCAGGTCCTCCACCAGGTCCCCCTCCCCCGCGGCCACGTACAGCTCGACGCCCCTGAGCCGCGCCGCGCGGTCGTAGGGGTTGTGCGCCCGCCAGACGGAGCGCTGTGCCCGCGGGTCGCCCCAGATGCGCTTCCAGTCGGTGCCGAAGCAGCCGATCACCGTGCCGGCCATCACGGCTTGCGGCACGCCGGGGGTGAGGATGTGCAGGGCGCCGCTGAACGAGGCCGCCGCCGCGAAGCGGCCCTCGGCCGCGTACAGCATGGCGCCCTGGCCGCCCATCGAGTAGCCGGCGATCGCGCGGCGCGGGCCCGCGCGGTAGCGGGATTCGAGCAGCGGCAGCAGCTCACGCAGGTGGTAGGTCGCCCAGCGCGGCGGGCCGCCGTCGCCGCCGTTCCACCAGTCGGAGTAGCTGCCGCATCTGCCGCCGTCGGGCATCACGACCAGCACGCCGGTGTCGCGGGTGAGCGCCTCGACGTCGGTCCTGGCGGTCCAGGAGGTGTGGTCGTCGAGCCCGCCGTGCAGCAGCCACAGCACCGGCCAGTCGCGGCGGGACTCCCAGCGGTGCGGGAGCAGGAGGCGTACCTTCGTGACGGCGTCGCCGAGCGCCGGGGACCTGATGGTGAGCTCCATCCTGCGCCCGTCGAGCCGCCGCTCCGCCACCACCCGCGCCTGCGGGGTTCCGGTCGGGGAGGGTGAGGGTTCCGGCCCGGCCCGGCGCTCGCCGGAGGGCAGCAGGACCGCCACGCCCACCAGGAACAATCCGCCGGCGACGACCGCGCCGACCAGGCAACCGCGTAACCGGGGAGCCATCGAAGGCCTCCTTTTTGGATGCGCGGATAATAGCGGGATGAGATCAATAGGAACCACGGCCCTGTCCGTTTTCCCGATATCGCTCGGCACCAACGTCTTCGGCTGGACGGCGGACAAGGAGACGTCGTTCGCGGTCCTGGACGCGTACGTCGAGGGCGGCGGCAACTTCATCGACACCGCCGACGTGTATCCGCACTGGGCGACCGGCGAGTCCACCTCCGAGATGATCATCGGCGAGTGGATGGCCGACCGGCGCAACCGCGACTCGCTCGTCCTCGCCACCAAGGTCGGCATGCTGGAAGGGCTGGAGGGGCTGGCCCCGGCCACCATCCGCACGGCGGTCGAGGACTCGCTGCGGCGGCTCCGCACCGACTACATCGACCTCTACTGGGCGCATGTGGACGACCACGACACGCCGGTGGTGGAGACGCTGGCCGCGTTCGACGCGCTGGTGCGCGAGGGCAAGGTCCGGTACATCGGCGCCTCGAACCACGGCGCGGGCCGGCTGGCGGACGCGCTCAAGATCTCCGACGACGAGGGGCTGGTCCGGTACGTCGCCCTGCAGCAGCAGTACAACCTGGTCGAGCGGGGCTACGAGGGCGAGCTGCGGGACGTGGTGGCGAGGGAAGGGCTGGCCAGCACGCCGTACTTCGGGCTGGCGCGCGGCTTCCTGACCGGCAAGTACGCGCCCGGCGTGACCGTTGACAGCCCGCGGGCCGGGAAGGCCGCCGAATACCTGGCGACCGAGCACGGTCGCCGGACCCAGGAGGCGCTGGGCAAGGTGGCGGCCGAGCGCTCGGTCCAGCCGGCCTCCGTGGCGCTGGCCTGGCTCTCGGCCCAGCCGACGATCACGGCGCCGATCGCGAGCGCGCGTGACGTCGAGCAGTTGCAGGCGCTGATGACGGCGGCGGAGCTGAGGCTGAGCGCGGAGGAGCTGTCCCTCTTGGACGAGGCCTCCCGCCCCTGACCACCCGCAGGGCCGGCCCGCCATCCCCGGGGTGCTCCCGGCGGAGGCCGCCGCTCGGGAGGGGCAGGCGGACGGTCCGCGCGGGAGCCGGGGTGTTCAGCGGGCGCGGTTCGCCAGAGCCGCGCACAGGGCGCGGAGTTCCGTCGCCCCGGGGAGACACTCGTCCAGGGCGGCGAGGGCCGACGACAGGCGGCGGTCGGCCAGCGCCTGCGCGGCGGCGCGGCCGCCGGCCTCCTCCACGAGGTGGGCGGCGTGGCGGAGCGACGGCTCGTCCGTCACCCCGGTGGAGAGGACGGAGGCGAGCTCGCGGGCGGCGGGGAGGTCGGCGGACAACGCGGCCAGGACGGGGAGGGTCTTCTTGTCGCGGCGCAGATCGTTGTATACGGGCTTGCCGGTGACGTTCGGGTCGCCCCAGATGCCGAGGATGTCGTCGGCGATCTGGAAGGCCACCCCCAGGTCGCGCCCCATCTCCCACATCCGGTCCGCGAGCCCCGGCGCTCCGGAAGCCGCGCCCCGGGTCACGCCCGCCGCCGCGGCCGCCCCCAGCAGGCCGCCGGTCTTGCCCGCGGCCATCTCCGTGTACTCGGCGATCGTCACCGCGTTGGGCCCCTGCCAGGGCCGGTTCTCGAAGGCCATGTCGGCGCTCTGCCCGCGGACGAGCTCGACCAGGGCCGCCGACAGGTATTTCATCGCCTCCGGCAGCCCGGCGAGCTCCCGCACCGCCAAGGCCAGGAGCGCGTCGCCGGTCAGCAGCGCGGGGCCCACGCCGTACGCCTTCCAGAGCGCCTCCCGGTGCCTGCGCCGCTCGTCGTGATCGATGATGTCGTCGTGCGCCAGCGAGAAGGCGTGCACCAGCTCCACCGCCACCGCCACGGGCAGCGCCGACTCCGCCGGCGCGCCCACGGCCTCGGCGCTGAGCAGGGCGATGGCGGGCCGCACGCCCTTGCCACCGTCCCCGTGGTACGGTCTGCCGTCCGCGTCCGACCAGCCCAGCGCGAACGCCGCCATCCGGGCGCCCCAAGGGTCCAGCGTGGAGACCGCCTCACGGAGGGCGGGTTCGAACAGGCGCCGGCAACGCTCAACCGTGGCGCCGACCAGCGGAAGGCTGTGACTCAACTGGCGCTCCAACCTCGTTCGATGTTGAACTTCCCATGTCCGACATGGGACACTCCCTACATAGATTGACATTTGTCACAAATGTCCGCGACGTGCAGTAACGGGCCAGAGCACCCCAAGGGGGCATACGTGGCGATTCAGGACTCCAGCCTCACCCCTGCCCCAGCCGCCCGCCGCTCCCCAATTTGATCATCAACTATTCTCCATGCGAGAATCCACAAAACGCTTAAAAGTCACATAGCCGGACTTATAGCTATATATCGCATATGGATCAGGGGATCGCTGCCATGCCGCCTGCCACGGACGCCTCCGTGACCCGCCCGAAAGTCCTCCCGATTCACCAGGCCATCCCCCGGCTTCTGAAAGACCCGGTCAACGCACTGGCCACGATCGGCGTCGAGGCCGGGGGCCGGGTGGTGCGGCTCGAGTTGGGCCCCTTCCGCCCGTACCTGATCTCGCATCCGGACCATGTGGAGCAGGTGCTCAAAACCGACTGGAAGACGTTCCGGCGCGAGGGCATGTTCTGGCGGCCCGTGCGACGCCTGACCGGCAGGAGCATCCTGGGCGACGGCGAGGAGTGGGCGTCGGCCAGGAAGATCCTCCAGCCGCTCTTCACCGCCCGGTACATCGCTTCCCTGGCCGAGGACATGGCGGTCTTCATCGCCGGGTGCGTCCGGGAGCTGGACGTTCACGCGCGGACGGGCCGGCTGATCGACGGCGGCCGGCACATGATGACGATCGTCAATCAGGCGGTCATCCAGGTCCTGTTCGGCGGCCGGATCACCGGGGAGACCGCCGCCCGGCTGGCGCCCGAGTTCGCGACGTGTGCCACGTCGATCGGGTTCCGCCTGCTGTTCCCGTTCGCGCCGTACTCGATCAAGGTCCCCGGGGACCGCGCCTTCCTGAGAGCCGCGAAGCGGATCGACGAGATCATCAGCCCCGTCATCGAGCAGGCCCTGCGCGAGAAGACACGCGGCAAGGAAGTGGTGTCCGCGTTGGTCGCCGCCAGAAGCGATCAGGGGGACGCGGCGGATCTGCGACAGGTGCGCGACGACCTGGTGAGCATCTACGGCGCGGCCACCGAGACCACGGCGATGACGCTGACCTGGCTGTGGCCGGTGCTGCACGACCATCCCGAGGTGGACTCCCGGCTCCGGGAGGAGATCGCGCAGGTGGTGGGCGGCGAGCCGGTGCGGCCGTCCCACGTCGCCCGGCTCCCCTACCTGGGCATGGTCCTGCAGGAGCTGCTCCGCCTCCATCCGGCGAGCTGGATGTTCCCCCGCCAGGCGGCGGTGGACACGGAGATCGGCGGCGTCCGGGTCGCGGCCGGCTCGCAGGTGCTGGTCAGCCCGTACACCACCCACCGGCTGCCGGAGTTCTGGGACCGGCCGCTGACGTTCGACCCGGAGCGCTGGCGGGACGAGAAGGGCGCGCAGCGGCACCGGTACGCGTTCTTCCCCTTCGGCGCGGGCCCGCACGTCTGCCTCGGCCGGCACCTGTTCCAGGTCGAGGCCCCCCTGGTGATCGCCGCCCTGCTGAGCAGGTACCGCCTCACGCTGGCCAACCCTCAGAGGTTCACCACGGCGGCGGGCGCGTCGGCGCGGCCGAAGGAGAGGATCCTGCTGAGAGTGGAGCCGGCGGCGTGAACACCGCGGAAGAGCTGATCACGAGCCTCATGCTGCGGCCGTGGGGCCAGGTGTCGCCCTCGGTGTACGAGACCGGCCGGGTGGTCTCGCTCGCCCCCTGGCTGACCGGCCACCTCAAGCGGATCGACTTCCTGACCGGCGCCCAGCGGCGGGACGGCGCGTGGGGCGGGCCCGACGGGTACGGCCTGGTGCCGACGCTGAGCGCCACCGAGGCGATCCTGGCCGCGCTGACCCGCGGCGACCCGGGCACCGACCGGCACACCCTCATGCGCACGGCTCACGAGGGCCTGCGGGTGCTGGGCGGCTGGCTGAGCAAACGGATGGACTTACCCGACATGCCGGCGATCGAGCACATCGTGCCCTGCCTGGTGTCCCTCATCAACCGGCGCCTCGCGGACTTACCCGGCCACCCGCCGCTGCCGCTGCCCGAGGGCATGAGCGAGGACACCCTCCAGCTGATCAGGTCGTGGATAGCCTCGGGCGCGGAGATCCCGGAGAAGCTGCTCCACGCCCTGGAGGTCGCCGGTCTGGAGGCGGCGGGGGCACCCGGCATCCGGCCCACGCCCATCGGCACCGTCGGCGCCTCCCCCGCGGCGACCGCCGCCTGGCTGGGCGAGCCACGCGACCCCTACGAACCGGCCCGGGGCCACCTGGAGGCGGTGGTCCGGCTGCACGGCGGCCCGGTGCCGGTCGGGCTGCCGATCACGGTGTTCGAGCGGGCCTGGGTGCTGAGCTGGCTGGTGCGCGCCGGCGTGCCCGTCGAGACGCCGCCGGAGATGACGGCCGACCTGCGGGCGGCGATCGGCCCCCGCGGCGCGGCCGCGGGACCGGGGCTGCCCTCGGACGCCGACACGACCTCCGTGGCGCTGTACGCACTGGCGCTGTCGGGAGCACCGCACGAGCCGGACAGCCTGTGGCGGTTCCGCACCGGCACGCGCTTCTCCACGTGGCCGGGGGAACAAGGCGTCTCGGTCAGCGTCAACGCGCACGTGCTGGACGCCTTCGGCCAGTACGCGGCCTCCCGGCCCGAGGCGGCCCCCCGCTACGAGCGGACCATCGCCGAGGTGGCCGCCTGGATCCGGGACCGGCAGGAACCGGACGGACGCTGGACGGACCGCTGGCACGCCTCGCCGTACTACGCCACGGTCAGCTGCGCGCTGGCGCTGGACGCCTTCGGCGGGGAGGCGTCGGAGAAGGCGGTGCAGGCCGCCGTCGCGTGGGTGCTGGACACGCAGAGGCCGGACGGCTCCTGGGGCCGTTGGGAGGGCACCGCCGAGGAGACCGCCTACGCCATCCAGGTCCTGCTGCTGACCCGAGGGCACGCCGACCCGTCGCGCCCGCGTGCCGCGGAACGGGGGCTGAAGCACCTCATGCGCGCGGACCATCCGCCGCTGTGGCACGACAAGGACCTGTACGCGCCGCTCGCGGTGACCCGCGCCGCCGTGCTCGCCGCCTCCTACCTGGCCCGGCGCGCGTCCTCGGCCAGGTCACGGACGGTGTAGTCATGGGTGTCCCTGGCCATGTACCAGCCGCCGCCGAAGGCCACGCACCTGCGCTGCCCGTCCGCGACCGGCTCCAGTTCGGCGGGCAGGGCCTCGAAGGCGGCCGCCAAGGCGGTGTTGAGCTCGGCGATGTGGGCCGAGACGCTCTCGACCGCCTCACCGGTCGTCATGCCCGCGCGCTCCAGGACGAGGACGGCGTTCGGCTTGCCCTCGGTCCTCTCCCGTTCGAAGGTCCGGATGTCGTTGGCCAGCCGCAGGCAGGCGGCGCCGAGATCGGTGGCCGGGAGGAGGGTCCGCCAGTGCGCGGCGCCGGCGGACGCCGGGCCGCGGATCGCCAGGGCGGCCGCCCACCACACGTGGTAGAGGAACGACGGAACGGCGTTGTCCAGATACCGCTCGTACGCCGGCCACGGCTCGCCACCCCCGGCCCATTCGCGCTCGCGAGCCATGGCGTCCCCGGTGAGCGCGAGCTGTTCCGCCAGGATCGGCGCGTACGCCGCGGCCCCCTCGTACCCGCGGAAGCGGGCGCACCAGGCATTCCAGGCACGCACCGTCTCCTCCTCCCCGGAGGCGTCCCCCTCCCGGGACAGCAGAGCGGACAGCCGGCCGAAAAGCGCGGCGACGTCGTGCGGGGAGGCGGGGGCCGCGACGTTGTCGGCGATGTCGTCGACGCCGAACAGGATCGCGGCCAGCACCCCGAGCTCGGCGATCTGGGACCGCGGAGCGCGGGGGAAGCTCGCCGCGGCCGACAGACAGCTGAAGGCCAGCCGGCTGGCCGCGTGGTCGCCGTCGGCCAGCGAGGGCGCGTGGGGACGCAGGAGCCGCACCGCCTCCGGCACGGCGTCGAGCGCGGCGTCCAGGACGGTGCTCCTGTCCGGCTCGGGCACTCCGGCGAGCTGATGGGAGCCCGCGAGCAGGCGATCGGCGAGGTCGTTGCGGATGCCGAAGTATGCGCCCGAGTTAGGAGTACTCATGCATGGAAGAATAGTTATTAACCAGACTATTGACCAATAGAGTCAAACACGGGATATTCATGCAGCAAAGTGTTCTGTGTTGCTTGAGAGCCGCTTTGCCGGTGCGCTAGAGTCCCTTGATCGTCACGGTCCGTCGCCCCATGCGTACTGGCGATCGGCGCCGCAATCACATCACAGGGTGGGTACGATGAGCTTCCGCAGCGCAACGCGACTGCGCACCAAAATTACCGCTCTGCTACTCTCCCTGGCGGCCTTGTGGGCCTTCGCCGCGTGGGTCACCCTGCGCGAAGGCGTCAACCTGCTCTGGGTCTCCCAGCTCGACACCAGCTTGGCGCAGCCCAGCGAACCCCTCCTCGTCGAGCTGCAGAAGGAGCGCCGCGTCTCGGCGGTCAGGCTGAGCGACGACAGCATCCGCGCCCGCGACGACCTCAATGGCCAGCGGACGCGGACCGACCAGGCGCTCGCCGCCTTCAAGGACTCCGCGAGCGCCACCATCGTCGACTGGGCGCTCGACGACGCGGGTGCCGCGCAGCTCGCCGACGTGTTCCGGCGGCTCGACGGGATCAAGGGCACCCGGCAGGCCGTCGACGCCGGCCGGCTGAACCGGATCCAGGCCACCGACGCCTACAGCGACGTGATCGACGCGATCTACGCCCTCTACGGCTCGATGGCCAGCCTCGACGACAAGGCCCTGGCCAAGGACACCCGCACTCTGGTGGCCCTGAGCCGGGCCAGGGAGGTCATCGCCAGGGAGGACGCGCTGCTCGCGGGCGCGCTCGCCGAAGGCCGGCTGACGCCGTCCGAGCACGCGCAGTTCACGCAGACCGTGGGCGCCTGGCGCTTGATCGCCGAGCAGGCCGCGGCCGATCTGCCCGGCAGCGAGAAGGCCGCATACCAGAGGACGGCCGAGGGCGCGGCGCTCACCACGCTCAAGGCCCTGGAGAAGCAGGTGACCGAGCAGGGGCCCGAGGTGGGGATCCTGCCGTTCTCGGCCGCCGTGTGGAAGAAGGCGGTCGACCGTGCACTGAACGACTTCAACGCGATGGTGCTCGGCGCGGGCGACCGCCTCGTGGAGCGGGCCACCCCCGTCGCCGTAGGGGTGATCGTCCGGCTCGTCCTGGCCGGCGGGCTCGGCCTCATCGCCGTCGTGGCCTCGATCATCCTGTCCATCACCACCACCCGGTCGCTGCTCGCCCAGCTCCGCAAGCTGCGTGACGCCGCACACCAACTGTCGGACGAGCGGCTCCCCGGCGTGGTCGAGCGCATCGGCCACGGCGAGGTGGTGGACGTGGCCAAGGAGGCGCCGCCGCTGGAGTTCGGCGACGACGAGATCGGCTCGGTGGGCCAGGCGTTCAACACCGTGCAGCGCACCGCGATCCAGGTGGCCGCCGAGCAGGCGGAGCTGCGCCGCAGCATCCGCGACATCCTGCTCAGCCTGGCCCGCAGGACGCAGGGCCTGGTGCACCGGCAGCTCACCGTGCTCGACGTGATGGAGCGCCGCGAGACCGACCCCGAGGAGCTGAAGGAGCTGTTCCGGCTGGACCACCTGGCCATCCGGATGCGGCGCAACGCGGAGAACCTCATCGTGCTCTCCGGCTCCTCCCCCGCCCGCACGTGGCGCCGGTCGGTGCCCATGGTCGACGTCGTGCGCGGCGCGCTGGCCGAGGTCGAGGACTACACCAGGGTCACACTCCTGCCGATGGGCGACGTGGTGCTCGTCGGCCGGGCCGTCGGCGACGTCATCCACCTGCTGGCCGAGCTCATCGAGAACGCCGTGTCGTTCTCCCCGCCGTACACGAACGTGCAGGTCGGCGGGCAGCTCGTGGCCAACGGGTACGTGATCGAGATCGAGGACCGGGGCCTCGGCATGAAGCCGGAGGACCTGGAGGCGGCGAACGAGCGCATCGCGAACCCGCCGGAGTTCCGCATCACCGGCACCGCCAGGCTGGGGCTCTACGTGGTCAGCCAGCTGGCCAAGCGGCACGACATCCAGGTGGTGCTCAAGGCGTCCCCGTACGGCGGGACGACGGTCGTGGTGCTGCTGCCGCAGGACCTCGTCCAGCTCGACCCCGCGCCGCGGCCGCAGAGCGGCGAGGCCGGGGAGCGGCTGCCGCGCAGGCCGACGGCCGTGGCCACGGCGGCGCGCCCCATCACCGGGGAGAACGTGCGCACCCTCAAGCCCGCGCGCCCGGCCCCGGTGCCCACCCCTCCGCCCGTGCCCGCCCCGGCGCCCATGCCCGCCCCGGTCCCCGCGCCCGCCCCGGTCTCGTCGCCGGCCAAGGCACCCGCCCCCGAACCAGAGCCAGACCCTGAACCACCGGCGGAACCGGAGCAGCAACCCGTGGCCGAGTTCACACCGTCAGGGCTGCCGCTGCGCGTGCCCCAGGCCAACCTTGCGCCGCCGCTGCGGGACGACATGCCCACGCAGCCCGACTTCGAGGAGGACGATGACGAGCGCTCGCCGGAGGAGATCCGCGCGATGATGGGATCTCTGCAGTCAGGCACCCGCCTCGGCCGCACGGAGGCGGCCAGGATGCTTGAGGAGCAGTCGGGAGGCGAGGCACCATGACCCCCACCTCGGGCACCGACCTCAACTGGCTGCTCGACGACCTCGTCGGCCGCATCAAGGAGGCCGAACACGCCATCGTGCTGTCCTCCGACGGCCTGCTGATGGCCTCCTCCGCCGGACTGCAGCGCACCGACGGCGAGCACCTGTCCGCCGTGGCCTCGGGGCTGCAGAGCCTGGCCAAGGGCGTCTCCGACCACATCGCCGGGGGCGCGGTGCGGCAGACCGTCGTGGAGTGGCGCAACCAGTTCCTCATCGTGACCACGGCGGGCGAGCGCGCCTGCCTGGCCGTGCTGTGCGCGCAGGGCGCGGACATCGGGCTGATCGCGTACGAGATGGCGATGATGGTGGCCCGGGTGGGCCAATACCTCACCTCGGGCGCCCGCAACGCCGAGGCCGTGGCCAGGAGCGAGCGGTGACCGGCACGGACGGCCCGACGGACGAGCAATGGGTCGACCCGGAGATCGTCCGGCCCTACGTCGTCACGCGGGGCCGGACGCAGCCGGCACACGGGAAATTCGACCTGATCTCCATGGCACTGGCGATCGGCCCGCCGCCGGGCCCGGACGCCGGCTTGGACCCCGAGCACCTGCGGATCCTCCAGCTGTGCCGCGAGCCCAAGTCCGTCGCCGAGATAGCCGCCCATCTGGACCTGCCGGCCGGCACGATCCGCGTGCTGCTCGGCGACCTGTTCGACCGCGAACTCGTCTCTGCCCAGGAACCGCAATCCGAGGTGGACATGCACGACATGAAGATGTACAGGGCGGTGCTCGATGGTCTTCGCTCGCTCTGAGCGTCCGCGCCTGCCGACGGCGATCAAGATCCTGATCGCCGGGGGCTTCGGCGCGGGCAAGACGACGATGGTCGGCGCGGTCTCCGAGACGCGGCCGCTGCGGACGGAGGAGATCCTCACCGACCGCGGCGTCGGCATCGACGACCTCACCTCGGTGGAGGCCAAGCGGACCACGACCGTGGCGATGGACTTCGGCCGGATCACGCTGGGCAACGACTACGTCCTCTACCTGTTCGGCACGCCAGGGCAGGAGCGGTTCTGGTTCGTGTGGGACGAGCTGGCGGAGGGCTCGCTCGGCGCGGTCATCCTGGCGGACACGCGGCGGCTGGCGGACTGCTTCCCGTCGGTGGACTATTTCGAGCGGCGCGGCACGCCGTTCGTGGTGGCGGTCAACTGCTTCGAGGGGGCGCCGACGTTCGAACTGGACGAGGTACGCCTGGCGCTCCAGCTCGACCCGTCAATCCCGATCATCATGTGCGACGCGCGGAAGCGGGACTCGAGCAGGGAGGTCCTGATCACCTTGGTGAAGCACTCGGCGAGGCTGCGCGCGGAGCCCGTCGGGAGCTGAGGTCGCGGCGGGTGCCGCCTGCTGCGTCATTCGGCGCCCTCGTCGCCCGAGGAGCGGCGGCGGAGGTAGGCGTCGAGTTCGGCCGCGCCGGCCAGCATCGCGCGCCCGCGGGCCGACAGCCGGCCGCGCCACTCGCGCAGCGCGGACTCCAGCGGCGCCAGCCCGCCGGCGGCCCGTACCTGGGCGATCAGCGGGGAGATCTGCTCCAGCAGGTATCCGCCCCGCCTGAGCTGGTGCGCCAGCCGGGCGTCCCGCACGTCCGCCGCGGTGTAGACGCGGTAACCGGTCCGCGGGTCCCGTCGCGGCTGCACCAGCCCGGCACGCTCCCACTTGCGCAGCGTCGCGGGCCGGATCCCGAGCCTTCTGGCCAGCGGCCCGATGAACGTGACGCCGGGCTCGGGCTCGTCGTCCACGGCCGCGGGCGCGAGGTCGCGGAGGGCGTTCTCCACGGCGAGGAGGGTGCGGCGGTCGTCGAGCAGCCGGGTGTGGCTCTCGTCGATGAGCTCCAGCGCGTCCTCGGCCGCGTCCCGGTTGACCGCCTGCATGATCGACGTCGCGGTCTGGTGGCCGTGGCCGGGCACCAGAGCGAGGAACGCGCGGAGCGCCTGCGCGTGGAGCGGGGTGTAGGTGCGGTAGCCGTGGGGCGTGCGCGCGGCGGGCGGGAGGATGCCGGCCTGCTCGTAGTTCCTGATCGCCTGGGTGGACAGGCCGTGCTCGCGGGCGAGGTCCACCGGCCTGAGTCGCGCGTTCACCATGATTTGAAGGTCTGACCTCAAAAAAGGGCTGATATCGGCCTCAAGCTTACACAGAAAGTTCAACGATACAGTTGAGGTAAGCCTTCGGTGTCCGCGAAGAGAACAGGATCCGTCATGACCCCCGATCCATTCGCCCGCGCCCTCGACGGCGCCGCCGTCACGAGCTTCCTCCGGTCGCTCCCGGCCCGGCCACGGCTGCTCGGGCTGGGCGAGGCCAAGCACTGCGAGGAGGCGCTGCTCGAACTGCGCAACGAGATCTTCCGGCATCTGGTCGAGCACGAGGGCTTCCGGTCGTTCGCCCTCGAGAGCGACTGTCTCATGGGGCTGGCCGTGGACGACTACGTCACGGCGGGCACGGGGACGCTCGACGACGTCATGGCGCGCGGCTTCAGCCACGGGTTCGGCGCCTCGCCTGCCACTCGGGAGCTCGTCCGCTGGATGCGCGCGTACAACGAGGACCGGCCCGCAGAGGACCGGCTGCGGTTCTTCGGCTTCGACGGGCCGCTGGAGATGACCGTGGCCGCCAGCCCGCGGCAGGCGCTCACCGCGTTGCACGGCTACCTCGCCGCGTCGGTGGACGCCGGGCTCCTTCCCTGCACCGCGGAGACGCTCGACCGGCTGATCGGCGCCGACGAACAGTGGACGAATCCGGCGGCGGCCATGGAGCCCGCCCAGTCCGCAGGCCGGTCCGCCGAGGCCAGGGAGCTGCGTCTCATCGCGGACGACCTGGTCGCGCTGCTCGACACGCAGACGCCCCACCTGATCGCGGCGACCTCGCGGGAGGCCTGGTGGCGGGCGTGCCTGCACGGGCGCACCGCGACCGGCCTGCTCCGCTACCACTTCTGGATGGCCGACACGTCCCCGCCCCGGGTGTCGCGGCTCATGGGGCTGCGTGACGTGATGATGGCCGGCAACCTCGAGGCGATCGCCGAGCACGGGCCCACGCTGGTCTACGCCCAGAACCGGCACCTCCAGCGGCACAAGAGCACGTGGGAGCTGCCCGGCCTGCCGGTGGAGTGGTGGAGCGCGGGGTCGATCGTCAGCGCCCGGCTGGGCGACCGGTACGCCTGGCTGGCCTCGGCCCTCGGCACCGTCCGGCACCAGGGACTCGGCGTCCCGCACCCGGACACCGTGGAGGGGCTGCTGTACACGCTTCCCGGGAGCGGTTACGTCGTCGACGCCCCCGGGCTGGCCGCGGCCCTCGACGGCGAGGGCAGGAAACCGGCCCTGCGCACGGACATGTCCGCCGACTACCTGTATTTCCCGCTGGAACCAGACCACCTGGCCGAATGCGATGGGCTCATCTTCGTCAAGGACGTCCCCCCCGAACCGGCCGGGCTGAGGGCCGCGCCTCGATCCCTTGCCCGGAGGGCGAAGAACTGTCCCACGCGTCAGGTGAGCGCGGCGGCGGTGGCGAGCCAGCCCTCGCGGGCGCTCGGGTAGCGCGGGGCCCAGCCGGTGGCCTCGCGGAAGCGGGCGTTGCTGACCCGGAGCGAGCGGGTGAGGGACGTGAGGCGGTGGCCGAAGAGGTGGGCGGCGCGGCCGGGGACGCGGAGCCACAGGCGGGAGCCGGCGGCGCGGGCGAGGGCGTCGGCGTACGCGCGCTTGGTCAGCGGCTCGTCGTCGACCACGTTGTACGTGCCCGCGGGCGCCCCCAGAGCCGCGACGACCGCCGTGGCGGCGTCGGCCAGGTGGATGGAGGAGACGTAGCCGTCCGGGCGGCCGAGGACCATGCCGACGTGGTGGCGGGCCTGGGCGTACATCTGCTCGCTGTGCTCGGCCCCGGGCCCGTAGAACCAGCCGAAGCGCAGCACCACGCCCGCGCCGCCGCCCTCCTTCCCGAACCGGTGCGCGCTCGACTCGGCGGCGAAGTTGCCGCGGGTCAGCGGGAAGTGATCCACGGGCGCGTCCTCGCCGATCCAGCGGTCGCCCTGGTCGCGGTAGAGCATGCTGACCGACTCCTGCACGACCCGGCCGACGCCGGCGGCGAGCGCGGCGTCCACGACCGCGGCCGAGCCCTCGGTCCGCACCCGGTGGTTCTCGCGCTGCGCCCTGGCGCTCATGAACCTGCTCATCGGCGGGATGGCGCTCGCCAGGTTGACCACCGCGTCGTGCCCGGCGAACGCCGAGGTCAGGGCTTCGCGGTCGAAGAGCGACACGGTGACGGGGGTGGCGCCGCGGTCTCGGAGCGCGGCGGCCTTGGCCGGGGTGCGGGCGAGGGCGGTCACCGCGTGTCCCGCGGTGAGCAGCGCCGGGACCGCGTGACCGCCGATCGCCCCGGTGCCGCCGGTGACGAACACTCGCATACGTTCGAGCGTAAGGGGACCCACCCCAGGGTCCTCGCCCACCCCTCGGCACGGCGAGCGCCTAGGCCAGCTGTGCGTCCCCGCTCAGTTCCCGGCCGGCTTCCGCCCGTTGCCGGGAGAGCACCTGCTCGCAGGCCAGCAGCAGCACCCCGGCGCTCCAGGCGTGCGACAGCGTCAGGTACATGCCCTTCGGCTGGAAGCAGTCCGTCTGGTAGTAGCGCTCGGTGATCATGCCGCGGTAGGCGTTGACGTCGCCGTCGGCGGCCGGGAGCAGCTGGCGGAAACATTCCAGGGTCTCGTGCGCCCGCTCCGCGTAGTACGGATCCCCGAGGGCCTCCGACAGCTCGATCAGCTCGGCCGTGCACACCAGCCCGTACGCGTGCACGTGCTGGTTCGACGGGGACGCCTGGTCGGAGCCGCGCGTGGCGAAGCCGTACACGCCGAGGGGCGTGCGGGGGCCGAAGCGGACGTTGTAGGTGTAGCGGAAGGTGAGCGTCCAGTCGGCGGCGCGGCGGGCCAGGTCGAGCCAGCGCCGCTCGCCGGTGCGGCGGTGCAGCGCCATGTACGCGATCACCGCCGCGTAGCCGTCCTCCGAGGTCGGCGCGAGGTCCACGTCCTCGGGGGCTCCATAGATGAACTCGTCCGCGACGAACGAGGCGTAGTACTCCCCCGCGCGGACGGCGGCCCGCAGGTAGTGCTCCTCGCCGCTCTCCGCCAGGGCGGCCACCCAGGTCAGGCCGGAGGCGCCGGACCAGGACAGGACCTCGCCGGTGGCGGCGTGGTGGAGCGTGCCGAGGTTGCCGTCGGGGCGCTGGCGGGCGACCATCGCGTCCAGGTTGGAGCGGGCCGCGGCCAGCCACTCGGGATCGGGCCGCAGCCGCAGCGCGCGCACCAGGAACAGCGTCGCCTCGCCCAGCGTGCGGGCGTGCAGGGCGTCCTTGACCGGGGTCCAGCTCTGCGACCAGCCGGACCCGCGGTACCAGGTGCCCCAGAAGGTGCCGGACGGCGACAGGTTGGCGCAGATGAAGCCGATGACCCGTTCGGCGGCGGCGACGTGCTCGGGCCGCCCCCTCCGCAGCCCGTGCTCCAGGAGCGCCGCCGCCCACGGGATGCCGCTCACCCAGCCGACGTGCATGGCCTGCCGGTCCACGCGCTCGCCGTTGGTGCCGCTCACCTCGCGGTCGAACCCCACCGTCTCCAGCAGCACGCCGGGGTCCGGGTCGTAGTGCCAGCGGTAGAGGCCGTCGGCGGCGATGCCGGCCGCCGACTCGACGCTCTCCCAGGGCAGGATGGGCGCATCGGGCAGGCGCAGTTCGCGGTCCTCGCGCAGCAGCGGCGCGTACGCGTGCCGGTCGGCGGGCAGGTCGCACGCCGCCAGCGTGATCACGTGCGTCTCGCCGGGCTGCCACACGTGCGTGGCCGCGGAGGCGGGCAGCGGGAGCGCGGAGCCGTAGTAGGTGATCGGGAATTCCCGGTACGGGAACAGCAGCGAGATCGTCGCGACCCCGCCGGTGTCCTCAACGGTGTGCTCGATCGCCAGGCCCGTGGTGCCGAGCGGCGATACCTCGTCCGCGATCAGCGCGGTTCCCGAAATGTCGCCCCAGACCATGACAGCCGGGGTCGCCGCCCGATCCGCGCGGAACCCCCACCGGCACGACACCATCTCCTCGGGCCGGTCGGCGCCGCCCTCGAAGCGGGGGAAGATCCGCTCGCAGGCCGCGGGCCGGTTCTCGCCGTAGAAGAGGCCGGGGATCAGCCACCACGGGTCGGCCGCGGGCACGGACCTGCTGACGCGGACGGTCCCTTCGGCCGGCTCCGCGCCGTCGTACCGGATGGTCAGGCGCAGCTCGCGGCGGCCGCTCGGCAGCGGCTCGCCCCACTGCTCGTCGACGGTGTACGGCCCGGGGCCGAGCACCTCGACGCTCACCATGCTTCCACCGTGAACGCGCCCTTGCGGGTGGTCAGCTCGACGAGGTCGGTCTCCACCGCGGAGAGCGGATCGTCCAGCGGGATCCGGAACGTGCGGATCTGGCTCGGCCCGAAGTCCGCCGTCAGCCTGACCCCCGCCAGCGGGATGTCGAGGGTGGCGACGGCGGCCCGGCCCGTGGTCTCGACGGCCCGGACGACGAGGTCGCGGGGCGCGTCCTCGTGCAGTTTCACCGCGGTCACCATGACCTGGCCGCCGCCGTCGTCCAGGAAGCCGCGCGCGCCGGGCAGCGGGCCGTCGTGGAAGCTCTCCAGCATCGCCCGCGCCGGGGAGCCCAGCAGCGCGGCCCGCCGCGCGAGCCCGGCCGCCCGCCAGTCGCCCGCGTGCGGCACCAGCAGGTACGTGAACCGCTGCGCCCCTTGGTCCTGGTAGGAGTAGCAGCCCTCCGGGTCCAGCAGCCGCGGGTCGTGCCAGGCGTAGACCGGGCTGCGCACGGCGGTGATCCCGATGCTGGGGCTGCGGCCCGGGGAGCGCGGCGAGACGTCGTAGCCGTGCTTGGCGTTGTTCACCACGGCCAGGCCGGCGCCGTCGCCCGACAGGTCCACCCACGACTGCGCCGGTTCCTCGGCTCCGTCGACCGGCCTGCTCAGGTGCCCGAACGGGATCTCGTACGTGGCCGCCGGCGACTTCAGCGCGACCGGGAACCGCAGCTTCATCAGGTGGGCCTGCTCGCGCCAGTCCAGCGTGACCCGCACCTCCACCGCGTCGTCGTCGCCCGCGCCCAGGATGAACTCCTCGACCATCGTGGAGCGGCCCCATGCGCGCTCGACCCGGATGCGGGCCCGCAGCGGGCCGGCCTCGCGCAGCACGATGCCCGTGGTGGCCATGGCCTCGCCCGGCCAGTCGTAGGAGACGACCCGGTGTCCCCACGTGTCGGTCGGGTCCTCGCAGATCACGGTGTGCTCGCCGGTCGCCCCCGCCATGAGGTCCACGCCGGTGCGCTTGTCGAGCAGGCTGGACAGCCAGCCGGTGGCGGGGTCGAGCTCCAGGCGGAGGACGTCGTTCTCGATGTGGTGCGCGCTGCAGGACAGGCCGGTCGTCGGCATGGGGGCGCCCTGGCGCAGGCGGTAGAGGCGGTAGCCCAGCGGGGGCAGCTCCGCGCGGAACACGGTGGCGCCGCGCCCCTTGTCGTCGGTGGTGGCGACCGACTGGATGCGCTGGCAGAGCACGTCGGCGCCGCCCTCGTCCACGACGTGCACGCCGGTGGGCGCGAGGCCGTACTGCATCTCGACCCGGGTCGTGACCGGCCACGGGTGCGGGTTGAAGACGACCACCGGCTGGGTGCCGTCCTCCTGCGGGATGCGGATGTCGCGGGCGATCACGTTGTGCGCCCGCGTGATGATCCGCTTGGAGATCGCGATCGCCTCGCCGAGCTGGTCGCGGGCGTCGTCGTAGGCGGGCTCGATGGCCGAGCCGGGCAGCACGTCGTGGAACTGGTTGAACAGCACCTGCTTCCACGCCCGCTCCAGGTCGGCGCGCGCGTCGTGGCCGGCGACGGCGGCCCAGCGCTCGGCCGACAGCACCGCCGCCTGCGCCCGCCGCTGCCACGCCTTGACGCCGGAGTGCGAGGAGTAGCAGCCGGCCGCGTGGTGCTGCAGGTCGTCGCGCCACACCGGCAGCTCGGCCAGGCCCTGCTCGCCCAGGCGCTTGGCCATCTCGTCGAAGTAGCGGCGCGGCGAGGACATCGTCAGCTCGCCGAACGTGCCCATCCGGTCGTAGCGGTGGATGGACTCGATGTTGGCCTTGGTGGGGCCGCCGCCGTGGTTGCCCACCCCGTAGAAGATCATCAGGTCGCTCAGGGAGCGGTCGAGCTGGCCCAGCGCCTTCTCCGTCTGGCCGGCCACCTCGCCGGGCGGGCTGCAGTACTCGAACGGGATCCGGTAGGCCAGCACGCGGCTGCCGTCCGGGCTCTCCCACCAGAACATCGTGCCGGGCAGCTCGGCCTCGTGCGGTCCCGGGCGCAGGAAGCAGTAGGAGTCCATGCCCTGGCCGCGCAGGATGGCCGGGAGCATGGCGTTGTGGCCGAACGGGTCGACGTTCATGCCGACCGTCGCGGTGACGCCGAACTTCTCCTTCAGGTAGCGCTGACCGTACAGGCCCTGGCGGGCGAACGACTCACCCGAGGGCATGTTGCAGTCGGGCTCCACCCACCAGCCGCCGACGTTGACCCAGCGGCCCTCGGCGACCCTCTCCCTGATCCTGGCGAACAGCTCCGGGTCCGACTCCTCCACCCAGGACAGGAGCACGACCTGGTCGCAGGTGAAGACGAAGTCGGGGTACTCGTCCATGCGGTGGATCGCCGACCAGAACGTCGCGCGGGCCTCCTGGTAGCCCTCCTGCCAGGGCCAGAGCCACACCGGGTCCAGGTGCGCGTTGCCGATCATGTGCAGGGTGCGGTCGGGCGCGGCCGCCGGGCGGGGGGCGCGCGGCAGCCCCTGCGGCTGGGCGCCGGAGGGGGCGTTGGCCATGGGGGCGGGCCGGCTCTTCATGCGGCCGCCCAAGCGTCGACCTTCTCGCTGATCATGTGCAGCATCAGTGTGTGGATCTCCTGGATGCGCGGCGTTTCCGTGGCGGGGGCGAGGAGGAGGTGGTCGGCGTGCTCTGCTGCGGCGCCTCCGTCTCCGCCGCCGAACAGTACCGTCACCGCGCCGTTGCTCCGTGCGGTTTGGAGGGCGCTGACCACGTTGGGCGAGTTGCCGCTGGTGGTGAACGCGGCCACGACGTCGCCGGGGCGGGCCAGCGCCTGGACCTGGCGGGCGAAGACGTCCTCGTAGGCGTAGTCGTTGGCGATGCACGTCATGACCGTGGCGTCGGTCGTGAGCGTGACCGTGGGGAGGGGGCGGCGGTCGCGCTTGTAGTGGCCGATCAGCTCGCCGGTGAGGTGCTGGGCGTCGGCCGCGCTGCCGCCGTTGCCCAGCGTGTAGAGGGTGCCGCCGCGGGCGAAGGTCTCGATGATCAGGTCGGCTGCGGCCTCGACGGCCGGCACCAGCGCCGCCATGCCCCGCGCGGCCGCCAGGTGCCCCTCCACGTGCTGGGCGAGCACCGACGGCAATTCCGCCGGCACCGGATCCACCCCTTCCGACGGCGCCCGGCCCTCCTCCGGCGGCGCCGCCTTCTGAGACACGCTCCCGGACGCCTCCCCCGAACCGGCGGCCCCGCCCGAACGCGCCGACGCCACCTCGGAGCACGCCTCCTGCGCGGCGCGCGACGCCTGCCGCACGCCGGGAGGCCCGGCAGGGGACGCCTCACGCACGAGCACGGGCGCCTCCCCCCGCACCGGGCGGTCCTCTTCCTGCGCTGCCGGGGACGCCTCCACCGAGCCCGCAGCGCCGCCCGCAAGGGACGGGCGGCGCCCGCCGGTCCCCGGCACTGCCCCGTCCGTGAGGGGCGCGCGCCCAGCGGTCAGACGCGCCTGGGCGGACGTGCCCCCGGACGATGGGGGTGTCTCACGGGACGCACGCCCGGGCACCTGGGACGCCCCAAAGGACGCACCCCCCGACGCCTCGGACGCCCCGAAGGACGCACGCCCCGACGCTTCGGACGCCCCGAAGGGCGAAGGGCCGGTGGCGGGGGACGGGTGGGTGGCGGGCGAGGGCCGGTCAGGCATGAGAGGACTTCCCTGAGAGGAGGAGGTCGTGGGCGACGGCGCCCGCGCCGACCACGCACACACCCGCGCCGAGCTGCGCCAGCTCGATGCGCGCGCTGCGGGCCGCGGGCGGCATGGCGTCCCTGGCGACGACGGCGGCGACGGGGTCGAGGAGCCGGGCGCCGGCCCGGGTGACACCGCCGCCCAGGACCACCAGCTCGGGCTCGAAGGCGTTCACCAGGTCGGTGAGCGCGCTTCCCAGAGCCCATGTGGTCTCGTCCCACACCTCGCTCGCCAGCGGATCCCCGGCCGCGGCGGCGCGGACCACGTCCTCCGCGGTCGGCCGGTCGACGGCGGACAGGAGCGAGGCCCGGCCCGAGGCCAGCGCCTCAAGGGCGCGCTCGGCGATGGCGGTCCCGGACGCGTACGCCTCCAGGCAGCCCAGGCGCCCGCACGTGCACTTGCGCCCGCCGGGCCGCACCATGACGTGCCCGAGCTCGCCTCCGTTGCCGGCCGCGCCGCGGTGCAGGCGCCCGCCGATGACGGAGCCGCCGCCGACGCCGGTCGAGATGGTCAGGTAGAGCATCGTGCTGGTGCCGCGGCCCGCGCCGTACCGGAATTCGCCCAGCGCAGCGGCTGTGGCATCGTTCTCAAGCGCGGCGGGCACGCCGAACGCCTCCGCGGCCATCGCGACCACCGGGACGTCGATCCAGCCCGGCAGGTGTGGCGGGCACTCCAGCACGCCGGCGGCCGCGTCCAGCGGCCCTCCGCAGGAGATGCCGACGGCGGCCACCTCCGGCAGGCCTGCCTCGGCGACCGCCTTCCTGCCCAGGTCGAACAGCCTGGTCAGCACGCGCTGGGGCCCCTCGTCCCTGCGGGTGGGGGTGACCTGCCAGCCGTGGATCCTGCCGTCGCCGGTGACCACGCCCGCGGCGAGCTTGGTGCCGCCGATGTCGAGGGACAGGACGGGGGGAAGATCGTGCTGCATTGGGCCTCCGAGCGGGAACGCGTGCCGCGTCAGGGTTGTGACATCGTTCCCACACGGGATCCTAGGGCGGCCTTTCCCACGGGTCAACGTAAGAGATGGGAGAAATGTCAGATCATGGCCGGGGGCGCAGTCGACTCCCGCGCGACCAGATGCACGTTGAGCACGGTGGTGACGGAATCGGCCTCGGGCATCACGATCCGCTCGTCCAGCCGGCGCACGGCGGTCGCACCGAGGTTGAAGGTGTCCTGGGAGACCGCGGTGACCATGGGCGAGACCATGCTCATCCACGGCGCGTCGTCGAAGGCCACGAGGCTGACGTCGCCGGGCACGCGCAGCCCCAGCTCGTGGATCGCCCGCCAGACGCCCTCGGCCAGGACGTTGTTCGCGGCGAACACGGCGGTCGGCCGGTCGGGCCCGCGCAGCATGTCGAGCGCCCGGCGCCGCGAGTCGGCGACGTCCCAGCCCGCTGAGACGACCAGGTCGGGGTCCACCTTGATGTCGCCTGCCCCCAGCGCCTCCAGATAGCCCTGGTAGCGCTCGTAGCCGGTGGTCCAGTCGGTCTCGTCGATGAACAGCGCGATCCTGCGGTGCCCCAGCTCGACGAGGTGCGCGGTCGCCGTGCGGGCGCCGACCCGGTTGCCGACCACGACGCCGTCGGTCGAGCCGGCCGCGAACTGCCTGTCGACCTCGACCACCGGGATGCCATGGGAGGACAGGTAGGTGGACACGACCGAGGAGTTGGGCGTCACGATCACTCCGGCCACCCGGAGCGCGACGAGCGCCTCGGCCGCCTCGCTCTCCGCCTCGGCCGACAGGCTCGTGTCCGCCAGCACCATCGTGTAGCCGCGCTCGCGGGCCTCCCTGCTCGCCCCGGCCGCGAGCTCGGCGTAAAAGGGGTTGCGCAGGTCGCTCACCAGGACCCCCACGGACCTGCTGACCTGTTGCTTGAGCGTGCGGGCCATCACGTCGGGCACGTAGCCCAGCTCGGCGGCCGCCCGCAGCACGCGCTCGCGCACGTCGCTGGCCGCGTATCCGCGCCCGGTGAGGGCCCGGGAGACCGTGGAGCGGGAGACGCCGGCGGCCTCCGCGACGTCCTTGATCGTGGGTCGCCTGGAACGGCTGAGGGGGGTGCGCCGCTCTATGGTCATCGAATCCCTTCCGCGACCACGTCGACCAGGGCCTCGGCGTGCTGCCCGAGACGCAGATCGCCGATGGTCAAGTCGACTGCGAGGCGAACGCGGCGTCGCGGCACGACGTCGGCACCGAGACGGAGATGCACCTGCTCCATACCCCCTCCGGGGACCCTAAGCGTCAGTGACCCGTGTTCGCGCTCCCAGCCTGGGGGAACGATGGGCTCGATGGTGGCGACGGCCTTCTCGGGGAAGGGGTTGCGCACGGTGGCCGTGAGCGTGAACTCGCCCCCCGCGGGGACGGTCGAATAGTACGGCGTGAGGCGGCACAGCACCCCGTCGGCCCCCAGGTCGAACTGGTCCAGCGGCAGCAGGTCGAAGTGGAGGGCGACCAGCTCCTCGCCGCGTTCGGTGAGCATGTGCAGGTAGTCGTCGTCCACCCAGCGGGGCCTCCAGTGGCCGCTGACCATCAGGTCGGGGCGCAGCCGCCGGTAGAGGGCGGCGCTCTTGCGGTAGTCCTCGATCCTGAACCTGTTCTTGTACTGGAAGTTCAGCGTCTCCTGGCGTTCGCCGGGGATGCCGCATCCGTCCTGCTGGTCGCCGGTGACCAGCACCCGGTGGCCGTCCACCTGGAACTCGTACGCCGCCGCGAACAACGTGTGCCCCGGCAGGTCGTGCACCGTGATCTCGTATTCCCGCCACCGCACCGTCTCCCCCAGCTCCAGCACCCGGTCGGAGGGGATGGGGTCGAACCACTGGCACGGCAGGTCGTGGTGAAGCGGCGTGGCCAGGATGGGCGCCATGTGGGACGGCGCCCAGATCTCCGTGCCCTCGACGTCGCGCAGCAGCGGCATGCCGGCCACGTGGTCGTCGTGGTAGTGGGTGGGCAGGGCGACCTCGATGCCGGTGACGCCGTAGTGCTCGCGCAGCGCGGGCAGCGAGGCCAGCCAGGGGCGGCGGGCCGCGCGGGAGGTGTTGTGCACCAGACCGGTGGACATGTCGTAGCCGAAGTCGAAGACCAGGGCCGCGCCCGACTCCGACAGCAGGACGTAGCTGTGGGAATTGGCGCTCCTGTTCATGAGCAGGTGGGAGGTCACCTCGACGAACGGGTTGGCCAGCAGGCCCTTCACGTCCCAGGGGTGGGGGCGGCGGAAGTTCACGTACCGCTGCATGGAGTCGGAGAGCTGCCTCAGCGCGCCGGCCGGGTCGGTCATCGGCTCGCCGTGCGACGGCAGTAACACCTCGAGCTCCTCCCGCTGGAGGAGCTCGCAGCTCAGGACGGTCATGGCCGGGCCCTCGTTCTCGGTGTAGGACCACTGGGTGGCGGCCAGCGACCACACCTTTCCGGGCGCATAAATGAGGTCGCCGGTGAAGGCGACCTTTCCGACCACGTAGGTGACGGACCCGGGTGTGTGCCCGGGGGTGGGCAACACGCGCACGTCCACGCCTCCGTACGTGGCCGTCCGGTATTCGGGCACCACACCCGCCACGGGCACCGGCTCCAGCAGCGAGAACCGGTCGTCGCGCAGGTCGTAGTCGTTGCTGAGCTGGCGCCCCGACCACATTTCGCCGACCTTCTCGAACAGGTCGAGCTCGACCGGCGGGACGTGGATGGGGATGCCGGCCCCGACCGCCCTGGCCAGTCCTTGTGCCTGGTCACGGTGGTGGTGCGTCATGAGGACGTGGGTGATACGGTCTATTGCCAGCTCGTCGAGGAGGTCGAGCACGCGGCCGGAACCGA
The DNA here is from genome assembly GCF_008065375.1 of Nonomuraea sp. SYSU D8015. GTDB lineage: Bacteria > Actinomycetota > Actinomycetes > Streptosporangiales > Streptosporangiaceae > Nonomuraea. The sequence continues at coordinate 843,795 of NZ_VJYI01000001.1, read as the reverse complement.
AGTCGATCGCGATCCCGGTGCGCTCCTCCCCCGCCTGCACGGGAGCCGCCACGACGTAGACGTGACAGGTGTCCGCTATGCGGAAGACCCCGGGCACAACTTCGGTTACATCACTGCTCACGAGGCACGATTGTATCCGGTATCGTTCCCACAATGGATGCCCTGGAATGGATCGTCCCCAGCCCGAAGAAGGCCACGATCGGCGGGTCCCATGTGGATCTGAGCGGGTGCCTGATCCAGGGCGACGCCGCCGTCGGCACCGCCCTCACCGCCCTCCACGCCACCCTCACCCCCTCCCTCGTCTCTGAGATCGGCGCCCAGCAGGCCGTAGCCACGGCTGAGGACGGGGGCGAGCCGATCACGGCCGCGGCCGCACACAGCTCGGACGCGCACAGCGCCCCAGCAATCGGCGTGCGGGCACGTGGCGCGCGGGCCGATGTGTCAGCCGCGGAGGCCGGGACGCGGAGCGGAGCGGTGGCATCGGGGACAGGGATCCCGGCCGGCGCTTCCGTCCTGGTGGAGGTGCTGGTCGATGAGACGGCCGGGCTGCCCGCCGAGGGTTACACGCTCACCGCCGATGACCGCGGCGTGCTGATCGTCGGGGCCGACCCGGCGGGGGCGTTCTACGGCGCTCAGACGCTGCTCGCGCTGGCCGCCGCCCCGTGCGAGGAGCACGAGAGGTGCGTGCCCGCGTGCGAGGTGCGCGACTGGCCGGACCTGCCGATGCGGGGCACCATCGAGGGTTTCTACGGCACCCCGTGGACCCACGCCGACCGCATGGAGCATGTGCGGTTCTCCGGCCGGCACAAGCTCAACACCTACGTGTACGCCCCCAAGGACGACCCCTACCACCGGGAGCGATGGCGGGAGCCGTACCCGGAGGAGGAGCTGGCGCGGCTGGCGGAGCTGGTCACCGAGGCGGCGGCGCAGCACGTGCGGTTCGTGTTCGCGTTGAGCCCCGGCCTGTCCATGGTCTACAGCGATCCCGCCGAGCGGGCCGCGCTGCGGGCCAAGGCCGAGCAGGTGTGGCGGGTGGGCGTGCGCGAGTTCGCGCTGCTCTTCGACGACATCCCGCCGGAGCTGCGGCACGAGCCGGACCGGGCGGTGTTCGGCACGGCGGAGGGCGCGAGCGCGAGCGCCCACGCGGCCGTGTGCCGGGACTTCGCGGCGGAGTTCCTGGCGCCGCGGGGCGCGGAGCGGCCGCCGACCATGGTGCCGACGGACTACGCGGGGACGGAGCGCACGGCGTACCGGGACCGGCTGGCCGAGGAGTTGCCACCGGACGTGCTCGTCTGGTGGACGGGGTCCGACATCGTGGTCGGCGAGATCACGGCGTACGACATGACCGCGGCCGCGGCCTCGTACGGGCACCGCGTGGCGTTGTGGGACAACTTCCCGGTCAACGACTTCGACTTCGCCCGGGTCTTCCTCGGGCCGCTGGTCGGGCGGGCGACCGAACTCGACGGAGTGCCGCTGGCGGGGATCACGGCCAACCCGATGGTGCAGGCGGCGGCCTCGCGGCTGGCGCTGACGACGGTGGCCGACTACGCCTGGCACCTGGCGGCGTACGAGCCGGTGCGCTCGCACCGGCGGGCCGTGCGGCTGCTGCCGGGCGCCGCCGAGCTGCTTCCCCTGGTGGAGGCGTGCTCGTCGTGGCCGCCCGGCGACGACCAGAGCCCGGCCCTGACGGCCCTCTGCGCCTCCGCCCTGAAGTCCTCCACCCTGAAGTCCTCGGGTCCCGACGCCTCCGCCCTGAAGTCCTCCGCTCCCGACGCCTCCGCCCCGAATTCGTCCGCTCCCGACGCCCCCGGTGTCTCGGCCCCGGATGCCTCCGCCCTCGGGGCCTCCGCTTCCGACGGCGAGGCGCCCGCCGAGCGACTGCGAGCCGAGCTGACGCGGCTCGCCGAGTTGCCGGCGGACGTGCCCGGCCCGATCGCCAGGGATCTGGCCCCGTGGGTGGCCGCCGCCAAGGACATGGCCGCGGCGGGCCTGGCCGCCCTCGACCTGCTCCCGGACGGCACGCCCACCGGGCCGGCGAGCGCCGCCGAGGACCGGGTGGCCGCCGCCGAGCAGGCGCTGGCCCGCGCCGAGGCGCACGAGGCGAACGTCCTGCGCGGCGTGATCCCGCCGTTCGTGCGGGCCGCACTGGAGCGCGCGACGCTGAGCACGACGGCCTGACCCGCGACGGGCCGTTCCGCGCGCACGCGAACCGGCCCTCCACGCGGCGGACCGCCGGCTCCAACACAGGGACCGGCCCGCACGCCGCCGGCCGGCCCGTCCGTTCGAGCGTCCGCTTACAACGACAGCACCTGGCCGGCGGTGGCCAGGCCGGCCTACAGCGACAGCACCTGGCCGGCGGCGACCAGGCCGGCCTGCAGGGCCGCCACGTCGACGTCCTGCACCGCCTTCCCGCTCCCCGCGGCCTGCGCCGCCGCGAGCCCGGCCGCGTGGCCGAGCATCTGGTACTGGACCTCCATCCGGATCGACGAGAACGCCACGTGCGACGCCGACACGCACACCGGCACCAGCAGGTTCGCGCACTCCTCCCGCCGCGGCACGATCGCGCCGTACGGGATCGGGTACGGCGGCACCCCCACCGACAGATACCCCTCGGTGACCACCATCGGCACCGGGTCGGGATGCTCGTACACCCACCGCCAGGTCCGCTGCACCTCCCGGATGTCGAGGTGGTAGGACCCCATCGCGATCACGTCCTCCTGCGGCCGCGCCTGGACGAGGTCGTGCTCGGTGAGGTGTTTCTCCCCCAGCATCCGCCGCGCCTCCCGCACGTACAGCTGGTGCGGCAGGTGACCGGTGTCGGCGAACTCGTCGGCGGGCAGCCCCCACCGCCTGAGTTCCTCCCGCACGTGCGCGGGGACCTCGGGGTCGTGGGAGAGGAAGTACAGCAGGTCCTGGGCGTGGTGCAGGTGGTGGAGCCGGATGCGCTCGCGTTCGGCGGGCCCGGCGTCGGGGTAGGCCCACGCCGACCGGTCGAGCACGCTGAGCGAGAACGGCCCGAGCGAGTTGCCGTCGCACTTGCCGTTCGGCAGGTTCGGCTCCAGCCCGACGAGCCGTCCGGCCCGGGGCTCGATCCCCTGCTCCCGCCAGTGCCTGAAGAGCCGCCGCCCGAGCTCCCAGTGCTCCTCGTCGTACCCGGGCCGGCGCTCGAACGGGATCCGGTCGGGCGCGGTGGTCATGCAGACGCGGTAGCCGTACGACATGACGCCGCCGTCCCCGGCGCCCACGTCGGCCATCGGCCCGTCGGCGACCTGCGGGAGGAGGGAGCCGTCGGCGCCGAACGGGGAGATCCACGGCGGGAAGTTGTGCATGCCGGGCACGACCTCGCGCCGCCCGGCGAACGTCTCCCCGTGCAGCGAGCGGTCCTCGCGGCCGACGCGGTAGCTCACGCCGGCGGCGGCCAGCAGGTCGCCCTCGTAACTCGCGTCCACGAACGCCCCGGCGGCGAAGTCGCCGCGCGCCGTGGCGACCGAGGAGATCCGGTTGCCGCCGGCGACCACTGTGCGCAGCGGGGCGTCGAACACGACCTCCACCCCGGCGCGCTCCAGCCACGACAGGAAGATCTCCTCGGCGACGTGCGGCTCGGGACCGGCGTAGTGGCCGGGCGCGACGCCGTACGCGTCGGCGACGGCCTGGCGGAACTCGGCGGCCATCCCGCCCAGCACGCGCGGGTCGCCGAGGTCGGTGTAGCCGAGCCCGCCCGACGTCATGCCGCCGACGTGCCGGCCGTGCTCCAGCAGCACGGTGTCGAGGCCGCGCCTGGCGGCGGCGACGGCGGCGCACACGCCGCCCGACGTGGCCCCGTACACGACGACCTCGGCCTGTCTCACCGGCGCCACCACTGGGCGACGAGCCGGAGGTCGTCGCCGGTGATCTCCTCGAGGGAGTTGTCGATGGACTCGACGTAGTACAACGCGGGCACGCCGAGCGCGGGCTGCGCCTGGGCGTAGGCCAGCCAGTCGGCCCGGCTCGGCATCGGCCACTGGTCGGTGTCGATGAGGTGCCCCGGCATGGCGTGGGCGGCGACCGCGTGGCGGAAGCGGAGCTGGTCGACGGCGGGGACGGGGTTGTCGTGGAGGTCGCGTTCGAGCACGTCGTTGAGCCTGATCATGTCGCTCACGTCGCCGAAGGCGGGGTGCGGGGTGTGGGTGACCATCAGGGCACCGGGTTTGACGCGCTTGGCGGCCTCGTACAGGGTGGCCAGCAGCTCGTGCAGGAGCGCGAGCCCCCAGGTGGAGCCGTACGACTTCAGGTGCGACCCGCTGGGGAACCACTGCGTGAAGTCGATCTTGAATCCGTCGGCGTCGAGGTCGCCGAGCAGCCGTTCCATGATCTCCTGGACGCGCAGGCGGTAGGCCGGGTTCGACGGGTCGGCGGCGACGGCGCGGCCGCCCGCGTCGAGCACGCACTCCTCGGCGGGCAGCCCATCCGGCGACCAGGCCCGCCACCACAGCAGCACGCGCTGCCCGCGCGCGTGCCTGGCCGCGATCCACTCGCGCAGCGCGGGCCACTTGGCCGGGTCGGGTCGCGGGTCGCCGTAGGTGAGCTGCCAGCGGTCGTCGATGACGACGGTCCCCGGCACGAGCCCGTGCTCCTCGAGCCGGGACAGCCACTCGTCGTAGAGGTCCTGCCGGGACAGCTCCACCGGCGACCGCCCGTCGGCCCGGGCGCACTGGGCGCCCCAGCCGCAGAAGATCGGCTCGCTCCACCAGGCGTGCCGCTCGCTGACCGGCCCGGCCGGCGCCAGACCGTGCTCGACCAGGTCGTCGCGGTGGTGCGCGATCGCCTCCCAGGGGGAGGAGGCGGCGCGGAAGACGACGGCGGGCGAGGCCCACGAGCCGCGTACCACCGTGTGGCCCTCGTAGTCGAAGCGCAGCAGCGTCCCGCCGTCCAGCGGCTCGTACGCGAGCTCGGTGAAGGTCAGGTCGGTGATCCCTGCGCGGACCGAGGCGCCGAGCCACGGCCCGGCGGGGATCTGGGTGGCGCCCTCCGGCTCCTCCTTGGTGAAGGCCAGCACCAGCGGCGGCGGCGAGAAGACCGCGTGCAGGCGCCCCGGCGAGGCGTCGCCGATCACGGTGAGCGCGAGCGGCGTGGACGCCGGCCGCACGACCTGTACGGGGTGCGTGGGGGTGGGGTTGAAGACGCCCCGGGCGTGCAGCCCCGTGCGGAACGTGCCGGCCGCGCGGGAGTTGAGCACGGCCCGCCCGCCGAGCAGCGTCACGTCGCTGAGCACGCCGTCACCCTCGACCCGCACCTCCAGCGCGATCGTCTCGGGGGTGCAGGTCAGCCGGACCGTCTTGGCCTCCCACTGGGTGGTCCGCTGGGGGAAGTCGATGATCGCCACATTGCCGCGTTCGACGAGCACGGGCGGGAGGGTCTCGTACGTCTCGTCCCGCCCGCCCATGGTGCTGACCGAGGCGAGGAGGCTGAGCGTCGTCCAGCCCTCCAGTTCGGCGCTGGGATCGGTGCGGGAGACGGTCAGGCGGTAGTGACCGCTGTCCAGGAAGTAGGCCTGGTCGGTGGTGGTGATGTGCATGTCTTAGCCGAATGCCTCGATCCTGGGCAGGTCGGGGACCGTGCCGCCCCCTGCGATGAGCTGGGCGTAGTATCGCCCGGAATCCTTGATGGTCCGTACGCCGGTCGCGTAGTCGACGTGGACGAGCCCGAACCTGGGCCGGTAGCCCAGCGCCCACTCGAAGTTGTCCATGAGCGACCAGTGGAGGTAGCCGCGCACGTCGGCGCCGGCCGCGAGGGCCGCGCGGACGGCTTCGACGTGGTCGCGCAGGAACGCGATCCTGCGGTTGTCGTGGACCAGGCCGTCGTGGGTGGGGGTGTCGCCGAAGACGCCGCCGTTCTCGGTGATCATCAGCGGCGTGCCGGGGAAGCGGCGGCTCAGCCCGATGAGCAGGTCGCGCAGCGCGCCCGGGTTGATCTCCCAGCCCTCGTCGGTCCTGGCCACGTCGCCGCTGGGGCCGACCACCCGCCAGGGGAACGGGTTGGGCGGCGCGGCCGCCATGACGCGCCTGGTGTAGTAGTTGATGCCCAGGAAGTCGCTGCGGCCGCCGATGGCGGCCTCGTCGCCGTCCCGGACGAAGTCGAGGCCCTCACCATTTCGCCGACCGAGCGCCCGCTCCCAGTGCTCGCGCATGTCGTCGGGGTAGCCGGCGCCGAGCAGCGGGTCGAGGTACCAGCGGTTGACGTAGCCGTCGGAGCCGGCGGCCGCCGCCCAGTCCGCCTCGCTGTCGGTGGCCGGGTCGCAGGGGAAGAGGCTGAGCGCGCAGGCCGCCTTCGCGCCGGGGTACGCGTGCAGCACGTCGGCGGCCGCGCCGTGGCCGAGCAGCACGTGGTGCCCGGCCTTGACGGCCGTGCCCAGGTCGGCGACGCCGGGGGCGTGCAGGCCCAGCTGGTAGCCGAGCAACGCGATGATCCAGGGCTCGTTCTGGGTGATCCACCAGGTGACGCGGTCGGCCAGCCGGCCGGCGACCGCCTCGGCGTACGCGGCGAAAGCACTCACGGTCGAGCGCCGCGCCCAGGTCAGCGCCGCCGGCATGTCCCAGTGGTTGAGCGTGAGCACCGGCTCGACCCCGGCCTCCAGCAGCGCGTCGACGAAGCGCTCGTAGTGGTCGAGCGCCTTCGGCTCGGCACGCGTGCCGTCCGGCATGACCCGCGACCAGCCGGTCGAGAAGCGGTAGGCCCGCAGCCCCAGCTCCTTGATCAGGTCGATGTCCTCGCGCCAGCGCAGGTAGGAGTCGCAGGCCCGGGAGCCGTCGCCGCCGCCCTCGATCGCGCCGGGGCGCCGGCAGAACACGTCCCACACCGACTCGCCGCGGCCGTGGTGCCCCTCGATCTGGTACGCGGACGTGCCTGCGCCCCAGAGGAAACCGTCCGGAAATGTCATCCCTTACTGCCTGTCGTCGCGATGCCTTTGACGAAGTGCTTCTGGCCGAGGAAGAACACGATGATCATCGGGACCGTGGCGATCACGCTGGCCGTCATGACGATCTCCCAATGCCACTCGCCGCCGAAGCCGAACTGGTCGAGCAGCGCCTTCAGCCCGCGCGGCACCGTGAAGGTGGAGGAGTCGCGCAGGTAGATGAGCGGCCGCAGCAGGTCGGTCCAGGCCACCTGGAACTCGAACAGCAGCGTCACCACGACCGCCGGCTTGCACAGCGGCAGCGCGATGCGCGTGAAGATCTTCCAGTTGTTCGCGCCGTCGATCTTGGCCGCCTCGAACGGCTCGCGCGGCAGGCCGAGGAAGAACTGCCGCAGCATGAAGATGTAGAAGGCGCTGCCGAACAGGTTCTGAGCCCACAGGGGCGTCAGCGTGCCGACCATGCCGAGCGAGTTCCAGATGAGGAACACCGGGACCATGGTGACCGCGCCCGGCAGCATCATGGTGGCCAGCACCACGCCGAACAGGAACCCTCTGCCCGGGAAGCGGAAGTAGGCGAAGCCCCACGCCACCATAGCGCTGGTGATCGTCACGGCCACCGCGGCCAGCACGGTCACCAGCAGCGTGTTGAACATCCACAGCGCCATCGGCGCTTCCTGCCACACCTTGATGTAGTTGTCGAAGGTGAAGGTCTCGGGCAGGATCCGGTGGTCGAACACCTCGCTGCGCGGCTTGAACGACGCGCTGATCAGCCAGACGAACGGGTAGATGAACGCGGCGGCGAACGCGCTCAGCGCGGTCCACGTCAGGATCAGCCTGATCCGCCGTCTCACGGCTGTCCCCCTTCGTAGTGGACGAAGCGCCTGGTCACCAGGATCTGCACGGCGGTGATCGCCATGATCACGATGAACAGCAGCCAGGCCAGCGCGGAGGCGTACCCCATGTGCAGGAACTCGAAGGCCTGCTGGAACAGGTAGATGGCGTAGAACAGCGCGGCGTCGTTGCTGTAGGTGGTGTTGCCGGAGCCGAAGAACGCGGTGTACGCCTCGGTGAACGACTGCAGCGCGTTGATGCTGTCCACGATGAACAGGAAGAACAGCGTCGGGCTGATCATCGGCACGGTGATGCGCAGCGTGCGCCGCCACCAGCCGGCGCCGTCGACCAGCGCGGAGTCGTACAGCTCCTGGGGGACGCCGCGCAGCGCGGCCAGGATGATGACCACCGAGGACCCGACCGTCCACAGGCTCATCAGCACCAGGCCGGGCTTGACCCAGTCGGGGTCGGTGGTCCAGGCGGGGCCCTCGATGCCGAAGACCCCGAGGAAGCTGTTGATCAGGCCGTTCTGGCCGTTGAACAGCATCAGCAGCAGGATGCCGACCGCGACGGGCGGCGTCATCTTCGGCAGGAAGAACGCGGTGCGGAAGAAGCCGGTCGCCCTGGTGGCGCTGTTGAGCAGCAGCGCCAGCCCCAGGGAGACGACGAGCTGGGTCGGCACCGACATGATCATGAAGATGAACGTGTTCCTGAGCGCCAGCCCGACCTTGGGGTCCTCGAAGAGCGTGACGTAGTTGTCGAAACCGATGAAGTTCGGGTCGTTGATGACGTCGTAGTCGGTCAGTGAGAGGTAGGCGCTGTTGATGACGGGCCAGGCGGTGAAGATCATGAACCCGATCAGCCACGGGCTGATGAACAGCAGCGCCGCCCGGGTCTCGATCCACCGCATGGACCGCCATCGCGGCGCCTTGGCATGAGACCTGGCCATGTCAGTTCGTACGCTTCGTCCAGCCGGCCCACGCCTTGTCGAGCGCCGCCTGCGCGTCCTGCTGCGCCTTGTCGAGCGCGGCCTGCGGGTCCTCCTGGCCGTTGAGCACCCGGTTGACCGCGTCCTGCCACGCCTTCTTGAACTCCGCGTCGGCCGGGTTGGCCGGCAGGCTGAAGGTGTGGTCGTTGGCCTCGTAGAAGGCCTTGACGCCGGAGTCCCACGGCTCGCCGCCGGAGGTGAGCATCTTCCTGACCTCCTCGTCGGCCTTGACGTTGCCGGTGAGGATGCCGGTGAACGGCTTCTTCTCCTGGTTGCGCTTGTCGAGGCGGGCCTGGGCGGCGGCCTTCCAGGAGTCGACGAGCGTCATGGTCTTGGCGAAGCGGCAGGCGGCCGCGGCGTTCTTGGAACCCTTGGGGATGGCCCAGGCCGAGCCGGAGGAGTACGCCAGCGGCTGCCCCTGCGGGGTGCGGAAGGTGTCGAACACGAGCGGCGCCTTCGGCGAGACGTCGTTGAGCACGTTGACGTACCACTGCTCCATCGGCATGGCGCCCAGCTCGCTCTTGGCGAACTGGTTGCCCTTGCCGAAGAAGTCGGCCGAGTCGCGCACGGCCTTGACCTTGGCGAAGCCGCCCTGCGCGTCGTAGATGCCGACGGCGAACTCCAGCGCCTTGACCACGGCCGGATTGTTGAGCTGGGCGGTCTTGCCGTCGGCCGACAGCAGGTCGGCGCCGTTGGCCTTGGCCCACAGCGGCAGGAACTCCGGCAGCTTGCTGTCGTAGCCGATCACCTTGAGCTTGCCGCCGGGCGCGCTGTAGAGCTTCTTGGCCGCGGCGGTGACCTTGTCCCAGCTGGAGCCGTTGACGTCGGCGATGGTCAGGCCGGCCTGCTTGAGCAGGTCCGCGTTCGCCATCGTGATCTGGACCTGGTTGAACTCCGGGATGCCCCAGATCTCGTTGCCGAAGGTCACCTGGGCGATCGCGTTCTTGTTGTACATCGAGGTGTCGATCTGCTCGCCCTGGATGCACGCCGTTAATGGCACGATGGCGCCCCGCGAGGCGAAGGTCCCGATCTGGTCGCGGTTGGCGTAGATGATGTCCGGCGGGTCGCCGGCCGCGACCGAGGAAAGGAACTGCTGGATGTCGAGGTCGCCCTCGATGAGCTTCACGTCCGCGCCGCCGAGTGACGCCTTGGCCTTCTCCACCCTGGTCGTGCCGACCTCGTCGGTCGCACCGAAGCCCATGACGGAAATGGTGCCCTGGAACGTGGCGCTCGGGTTGAACTGGCCGGGCGACTGCGCCGGGGCCGCGCCGCCGCCGGTGCCCTTGGCGCAAGAGGTGACCGCCAGAGCGAGTGACACGGACAGGACGGACCAACGGACGACGGGGGATCTCATTGGGGGTTTCGCCTCCACACTGATCAAGCGGAGCATCAGGCATGCCGATACGGCCACGTGGCGCCCAGGCCAGTGTGGCAACGTTCACACATCTGAGAACGTACCCATACCGCTGAAATCCCGTCAACCACTCATTTCACAGCGTTTCGCGGTCGTTAAGATCGCCAACGATGTGGGACGCGCGCATCTCCTTCCCAGTCAGGCCCTGCCTACACGCTTTTTCGCTCCCCCGATGTCCCCGCCCGCAAGCGAGCGCTTTTGCGGTGACGGCACGGGAGGGAGCCACGGCCCGCGCCCGGACGAGGGCACGACGGACACACGCGCCACCACCCGCCCGGGACGAGCAGGTCACCGTGGCCACGACGGGGCATCGGGACGAGCCGCATGCGGCCGAGACGCGCGCCTCCGCCCCGGCGGCACGTGAGCGCGTCCAGCCCGGCGCACCTGCTCGCCTGGGTGGGGCGGAGGCGCCGCATCACTTCGCCGCCCCGGAGGAGGCCGCCGCCCGGGGCGATGCCTATCCGTGTCCGCACCGCCACCTGCGCACCCCCGTCGGCCCGCTGGCGGAGGTCCCGGACGACAGGGACGGCACAGACCGAGGTGACCGGGCGGCCCGGTGGGGCGGCCCGGCGGGGCGGACGGCGGGATGCCGGTGCGGTGCCTGCACGGGAAGGGGTCACGGCCAGTGCCCGGACGAAGGGGGCGGGGCACGCAGAAGGGCCCGGCCTCGCGGGGAGGAGGCCGGGCCCTCGGTGCGGAAGACGCCCGGGCGGGGAGTGGGCGCCTTCGGCGGGAGGCGCCTCAGGGCAGGCGGCGCCTCGATGGGGGGCAGGGATCAGTGCGGGGTGGCCTGCTCCGCACCCACGCCGGTCAGCGAGCGGACCTCGATCTCGGCGTACTTGGCGGCGTTGTACTCCTTGCTGAGCACCGTGCCGAGCCAGCCGCACAGGAAGCCGATCGGGATCGACAGGATGCCGGGGTTGCTCAGCGGGAACCAGGCGAAGTCGGCCGTCTTGAACAGCGCCGTCTCCGAGCCGGACACCACCGGCGAGAAGATCACCAGCACCAGGGCGGAGACAAGGCCGCCGTAGATCGCCGAGACCGCGCCGGCCGTGTTGAACCGCTTCCAGAACAGGCTGTAGAGGATCGCGGGCAGGTTGCCCGAGGCCGCCACGGCGAACGCCAGCGCCACCAGGAACGCCACGTTCTGTCCCTGCGCGAGGATGCCGAGGCCGATCGACAGGCCGCCGATGACCAGGGCGGAGACGCGGGCCACCACGACCTCCTGACGCTCGGTGGCCGTGCCACGCTTGAAGACGTGCGCGTACAGGTCATGGGCGAAGCTGGAGGAGGAGGCCAGCGTGAGCCCGGCGACCACGGCCAGGATCGTGGCGAAGGCCACGGCGCCGATGAGCGCCAGCAGGATCGTCCCGCCGACCGGGCCGAAGATCTCCTGGCCGACGGCCTGCGCCAGCATGGGCGCCGCGGTGTTGCCCGCCTTGTCGCCCGCGACGATCGCGTCCTTGCCGACCAGGGCCGCCGCGCCGAAGCCGAGGACCAGGGTCAGCAGGTAGAAGCTGCCGATGATGCCGATGCCCCACAGGACCGACTTGCGGGCGTCCTTGGCGGTGGGGACGGTGTAGAACCGGATGAGGATGTGCGGCAGACCCGCCGTGCCGAGCACCAGCGCCAGACCCAAGCTGATGAGGTCGATCTTGCCGGCGAGTCCCTGGGCGTCGGTGCCGTACTTCAGGCCGGGGATGAGGAAGCTGCCGGGGTTCGCCTTCGGGCCACTGGTGGCGGCGGCCTGGCCGAGCAGCGCCGACAGGTTGAAGCCGAACTTGCCCAGCACCAGCACCGTCACCAGCGCGGCGCCGCCCATCAGCAGCACGGCCTTGACGATCTGGACCCAGGTGGTGCCCTTCATGCCGCCGAACACCACGTACACGATCATCAGCGCGCCCACGCCGACGATCGTCCACGCCTTGCCCGCGTCACCGGTGATGCCGAGCAGCAGGCCGACCAGCGCGCCCGCGCCCACCATCTGCGCCAGCAGGTAGAAGATGCTGACCACGATCGTGGACACGCCGGCCGCGGTGCGGACCGGGCGCGGGCTCATCCGGAACGCCAGCACGTCGGCCATGGTGAACTTGCCGGAGTTCCGCATCAGCTCGGCCACCAGCAGCAGCGCGACCAGCCAGGCCACCAGGAACCCGATCGAGTACAGGAACCCGTCATAGCCGGACAGCGCGATGATGCCCGCGATGCCGAGGAACGAGGCGGCCGACATGTAGTCGCCGCCGATGGCCAGGCCGTTCTGCACGCCGGTGAACGACCGGCCGCCCGCGTAGTAGTCGGCGGCCGTCTTGGTCTGACGGCTCGCCCAGAAAGTGATCCCCAGGGTGGCGGCGACGAAGGCGAGGAAGAGGATCATTCCCAACGTGGTCGAGCTCACTTGGCCTTCTCCTCAACCTCGTGCCGCAGCTTGTCGGCGATCGGGTCCAGCTTCTTCTCCGCGTGCTTGGCGTACGCCCACGCGATCCAGAACGTGGACACGAACTGCAACAGGCCGAAGACGAGCCCCACGTTGATGTCGCCGAGCAGCTTGATCCCCATGAAGCCGCGCGCCCACCCGGACAGCACCACATACAGCAGGTACCACGCGAGGAACGCCACGGTCATGGGGAATGTCCAGGCGCGGAAGCGCCTCTTCAGCTCCTGGAACTCACTGCTCTCCTGAACTTGTTCATAGACCGATGCGTCATGTTCTCTTGTTGTCACGAGACCTCCACTGTGATGCGGATCACGCTCAACGTAAGAGGGGAACCTACCCGGCGTGGAGGGCCGCAGAGGGGTTGTTCGCCGAGCCGCCTCCGTCCGGCGATGAGTTAGGCAGGGTATGCGGTGAATGGTCCGTTCAGCACGACGAACGGTCGCTAGGGCAGGCCCCAGGCGGCCGCGCTCCCGTTCGCCGGGACGTCCCGCGCGCCCGACGGGCGGACGCCGCGCCGGGCGACCACGGCGGTCGCGCCCTTGCGGAGCGGGATCTCGATCGTGTCCGTCCCCCGGTACGGCAGCCGGCCGCCCCGCTCGTCGCGCACCTCGAACGGCCCGGCGATGCCGTGCCTCAGCTTGGGCGGCTCCCCCGCCTCGCTCCTGACCCTGATCCAGTCCGTACGCCCTTCGCTCCGCGAGGCGTCCACCACGAACGCCCCCTGCGTCCTGAGCCGTTCGACGGAGACGTCGGCCCAGGTGGCCGAGACCGCGGGGAACACCTTGACCACCCCGCCGTGGCTCTGCACGAGCATGTCGAGCAGCGACTGGGCGGCGGCCAGCGGGCTCTCAATAGCGAAGTTCGACCCCTCCCTGTACATGGTGTTGGGCGTGATCGCGCAGTTGTCGACCACGTTGCCGTCGATGAAGAACCGCAGGTGGGACAGCGCCTCCTCCGGATTGCCGAACAGCGTCTCCATCGAGGAGGCGGCCGCGAAGCTGTAGCCGTGCCACCGCTCGCGCATGCTCGTCCAGTGCTCGAAGCTGCGCCGGTCGAGCGACTCCTGCAGCGGATAGATCCACAGGAGGTGCGAGTAGTGCCGGTGCGACTCGGCGAGCGGCACGTCCGCCCCGATCATGACGCCCTGATCGTTCCTGTGATACGGCACCAGCCGCTCGAGGATCTCCCGCCACCGGGGCCCGCGCGGGTCGTCGACGCGGAGCCGGGCAGCGGTGTTGAGCAGGGTCCGGCAGCCCCAGCGGATCAGCGACAGGTCGTAGGTCGCGTCGGAGGCGTTGGCGTACTCGGGCGAGCGGGTCTCGGGCAGGTGCAGCCGGCCGTCGGAGCCCTCCACCAGGAACCGGGCGTAGTAGTTGATCGCCCGGGTGAGCACCGGAAGGAGCACGTCCCTGAGCACGCCGGCGTCCATGCTGTGCCGGTAGGCGAGCCAGACGTTGTGCATGGCCCAGGTGAGGTTGCCCGTGTGGTCGTTCGGGCTCACGCCCGGGATGCCGACGTAGCGCGGCCCCGGCCGGAGCATGCGGTCGCCCGGATGGCACAGCGCCCAGGAGTCGCCGTCGCGGTATTCGGGGCGGACGTTCAGCTCGAGATTCTCGTGATATTTCCGGAAGGTCGTGGTGATGGCGTCCAGCTCCGGGTGGTTGGAGCCGTTGATCAGCGGATAGGCGACCTGGACGTTGAGGTTCCACCAGATGTTCGTCCAGCTGTTGCCCACCTCGGGGAACCACGGCCCCCATTCGGTCACCACCGGGGCGTTCTCCCGGGTGGCGGAGGCCATCTTGTAGAGCTGGATCCAGTAGAAGCGCTGCAGCCTCTTGTCCGGGATCGATACCAGGCTGCGCCGGTAGAACCGCTTCCACCGGAGCCGGTGTGCCAGGACCTGGGCCTCCGGGTTGCCGTCGAGCGTCTGGCGCACGGTCCGCACGGCCTGCTCGACGCCGGTCGAGTCCGGGTAGCCGTAGGCGATCGTGGCGGCCAGCAGGCGCCGGGAGCCCTGGCGGGCCTCGCGCCAGGCGGTGGTGTAGCCGCCGCCCGCGTGCATGGGCTGCTCGACGTGCCCGTCGGCGACCACCGGGTCGGGGTTGCCGGTGTAGTCGGGCGGGCGGCGGATCGTTCTGGTCGTGTGGGATGGCAGCGGCGTGAAACCCCACGCCGCCGTCTCCTCCCCCGCGCTGGGCGCGAGGGACACGAGCAGCACGTCCCGCTGGTCGAGCACGAGCGCGCTGAGCCGCACGCTCCCCTGCGAGGTCGTGACCGTGCCGGTCAGCTCGGCGTGCTCCAGGTCGAGCCGCCAGTCCACGGCCGTGACGGTCCCGGCGAAGGTCAGCGTCAGGTAGCCGATGGGCAGCCGCGAGTACCCGATCGCGGCCTCCCACTGGCCCCGTTGGTCCTGCACGAGCGAGTGGTTGAGCATGAACCGCAGCACGTTGCCCTCGCCGGACCTCTGGTAGAGGTGCACGCCGAGGAACCCGTTGCCGAGGAACGGCCCCTCCTGCCACCCGCCGGGCAGACGCCGCCACACCATCGCGGCGTCGGCCAGCACACCGCCGTGCACGTCCGCGCCGGGCGTGGCGGGCGCCCACGCGACAGGGGAGGTCACCGCGGCCGTGGCGGCCGTCTCCGTGCCGACCGCCACCGCGGCCGCCCCGGTCGCGGCCATGAAGGCGCGGCGCGAGATTCCGGTCATCGGGGTCCCTCCAGGGAGAGTGCGAACAGGTGCAGCTGGGGCCGGGTGAGCGCGGGCAGGGTGAGCGAACGCAGCTCCTTGGCCGGATCGAGCGCCGCCTGCGTCTCGAACAGGCCGACGCGCAGCGTGTGCGCGCCGTTCTGGCCGTGCCGGTGGGTACAGCGCAGCACCTCGGTCGTCCCGGCGCCGGGCTGGCCGCCCCAGTCGGGCAGGACGAACGGGACCTGGGCGGTGGAGCCGTCGGCGTACGCGGCGGTCAGCGCGGCGCTGACGCTGCCGGACGTGCCGGCCCCGAGCAGGCGGACCTTGGCGTACGTGCCGGGCGGCACTGTGATGGTCTGGCCCTGGCCGGTGACGTTGTTCTCGACGCCGTCGCCGTAGGCGGGGAAGACGAAGCTCAGCCCTTCGTGGGTGAGCGGCCCGGCGGGCGGCAGCTCCTCGGCCGGGTAGGTGTAGCCGGAGCCGTCCACGTTCCCGTCGGTCATGGCCTCGTGACTGGAGACGCCGTCGTTGTCGAAGTGGGCCGACAGGTCCACCGGCGTGGTGGGCCCGGGCGGCGGGACGGGCGGCAGGCCCCACGGCTCCCCCGGCTTGGCTATCTTGACGGGCGCGATGACCAGATCGGGACGGCGGCCGGTGTGGAGCAGGACCTCCCGGCCCCGGCCGAGGGTGATCTCGGCGATGCCCTCGCCCAGGTCCTTCACCTGGGCGGGCCGTCCGTTGTCGAGCACCGCGGTGAGCGGCCCGTCGAGCCCGTGCCTGATCCGCAGCGGCTCCCCCGCCAGGCTCCTCACCCGGATGAAACGGGTGCGGCCGCCCTGCCGTACGGCCGAGACGAGGAACGCCCCCTCGGTCCTGAAGTCGTGCAGGGTGACGTCCTGCCAGGCCGCGGGCACGGCGGGGAAGACCCGCACGATCCCGCCCCAGCTCTGGCAGAGCATGTCGTGGATGGACTGTGCGGCCGACAGCGGCGTCTCGATGACCGGCCCGCCCTCGGCGTAGTGGGTGTTGGCCCGGCACGGGAAACGGCTGGCCGGGTCGAAGAACCTCTCCAGGTAGGACAGCGCCGTGTCGCCCCGGCCCATCATGGCGTAGAGCGAGGACGCGCCGGTGTAGCTGTAGCCCCGGTGCGCGCTGGTCAGCGACTGCCAGTGGACCACCGACTTCTCGATGAGCTCCCGGTTCTCCGGCTGGTCCCAGTTGACCAGATAGAGCGGGTAGACCATGAGGAGGTGGGAGTAGTGGCGGTGGGACTGCGCGTACGGCGTGTTCGCGCCGATCATGAAGCCGTTGGCGTCCACGGGGTAGTCGGCGAGCTTGTCCAGCACCTCCTGCCACTTTGCCCGGAGCGGGTCGTCGATGCGGAGCCGGCTCGCGGAGTCCAGCAGCGTCCGGCAGCCCCATCTGATCAGCGCCAGGTCGTAGTTGGTGTCCTGCGGCGGCGTGACGGGGTATTCGGGTGACAGCGTGCTAGGCAGGTGCAGCTTGCCGTCGCCGCCCGGGGTCAGGAAGTGCAGGTAGTAGTTGATCGCCCGGCGCAGCAGCGGGAAGACCGTGTCGCGCAGCAGCTTGTCGTCCATGGTGTGGCGGTAGGAGAGCCAGGTGTTGTGCAGGGCCCAGGTGAGGTCGCCGACCTCCGCGCCCGTACCTGGCCTGCCGACGCTCCGGGTGCAGAACATGTCGGAGCTGCGGCCCACACCGGCCGAGTCGGCGCGGTAGGCCTCGGGGACGTTCCTGACGAGCTGCTCGCGGTTCTGGTGGAGCGTGCTGGTGAGCGAGTCGAGCTCCAGGTGGTTGGAGCCGTTGATGAGCCAGTACTCGAGCTGCACGTTGAGGTTCCACCACACCGCCGGCCACGGGGTGGGCTCCAGCCAGGGGCCGGTGGTGGCCACGACCGGGCCGCCCGCCCGGCTCGCCGAGGCGATCTTGTAGAGCTGGATCCAGTAGAAGCTCTGTAACCGCTGGTCGGGCAGGGAGACGAAGCTCTTGCCGTAGAAGTCGTGCCACCAGTCGCGGTGCCGTTTGCGCATGACCCCGTAGGGCCGGGCGTCGCGGATCTTGCCGAGCGCGGTCTCCTGGGCGTCGGCGGACGGGAAGCTGTGGGCCACGGCGACCAGGAGCGTGCCGTCCTCGACGCGGTAGGCGGTGGCGGTCTGCCCGCCTCCGGTGAGCGGCTGGATCACCTGCTCGATCCCGTCGGCGGTGGCGGTGGTCCAGGGCGGGTTGGGGGTGTAGCCGCTCGGTGGAGCCTCCGTGGACGACCGCGGGCTGACGGCCTCCTCGGGGTGGAACGTCCAGCGCACCTGCTCCCCGCCGCTCGCCCCGGCCTTGACGACCAGGATCTCGTCGTGCACGAACGCGGTGAAGGCGAGCTCGCCCTGGTCGGTGGTGATCGTGCCGGTGACCTCGGCGTCGTACAGGCTGAGCCGCCAGTCGACGGCGGTGATCGTGCCGACGGGGTCGAGGGTCAGGTGGCCGACCGGGAGGCGGCAAGTGCCCCAGCCGCTGCCGAACTGGGGACGATGGTCCTGCACGCGGCCGTGCTGCACGGTGAAGCGGATCTTGTTCTGGTTCGGCTCCTGGTAGACCATGCTGCCCAGCAGGCCGTCGCCGAGGAAGGGGCCCTCGTGCCAGGCCTTGGGCATACGGCCCCAGATGAGGTCCTGGCCCTTGAGGAACTCCGGCCAGGACAACCGCTCCCGCAGCCGCCACGGACCGGCGTGCCCGGCGGCGTGCGCGACTGCGGGAGCAAGGGCGAGCGCGAGCCCGCCGGCGGCGGTGCCGAGCACGGCGCGGCGGGACAAGGGGTGATCGTCGGGGGGTGTCATCACGTCTCCAGCTCACAGTCCATACATCGGATCTTTGACGTGTATGACACATGGATTTGACTCCGTCAACCCACCTAGATCGCCAGCTGAAACCTTCAATAAACCTTCCTTTCTACTCCCAATGGCTCTAGCCTGCGGATAAGCAGACCCGCGGACCTCCCGCGCATCACCGCAAAATCTCGTGCCGGAAAATTCGTTGGAGGTATCCATGTCACCTCGCCCGGCGGCCTCCGCCCTCGCCCTGCTGGCCGTGCTGCTCTCCGCGACCCCCGCGAATGCCGCCGCCGACCCCACGGACGGCTGGCGGCAGACCACGTTCACCTACAACCTGCAGAAGCCGTGGAACCTGAGCCTGAGCCAGCGCTACGCGTACGACTCGGCCACCGGTACGCACCGGATGTGGGTCTACTCGACCGACGAGCCCATGACGGAGGGCTCGGCCACGGACCCGCGCACGGAGATGCGCTGGAAGCAGGAGTACACCTCCGGCAAGCACATGTGGGACGCCGACGTGTACGTCCCCGCCGGCACGGACGGGGCCACGGTCATGCAGATCCTGCGGGTCAGGCACCCCGCGGGCACCCCCGCGACCGACTTCATGGTCAACGCGTTCAACCAGAACGGCGGCACCATCAGGATCTACAACGGGACCGTGCTCAAGACCGGTGCGTACAACACCTGGTTCAACCTCAAGGTCGCGCACGACGCCACCGCCGGGAAGATCGAGGTCTACCTCGACGACCGGCGCGTGGCCACCGTCTCCGACCGCGGCCCGGCCACCCGCCACTTCAAGAACGGCGTCTACCACCACGGGAACGGCCGCGCCGAGGCCCGCTTCCGCGACATCCGTTACTGGGTCAGCCCTTGACCGCGCCCGCCGTCAGCCCCTCCATGAGCCTTCTCAGCAGCGGCCTCACCATGGAGGGTGTCAAGGAGGAGGTGTTCCGAAACGATGGCCAGAACACCGCCGCCCGCGCGGTGCCCTCACCACTCGGCCTTCACCGACGACCGATCGGCGTGATCTCGCCTGACCCCCTGGCCACCAGCTCCACCGGCACCTTCACCCGGCGCGACCCCTGGGCGGGGTTCAGCAGCAGGTCCACCGCGCCGCGGGCGAGCCGGGCCACGTCGTAGCGGACCACCGTCACCCCTGGGCTGAACACGTCGGCCAGCGCGAAGTCGTCGAACCCGACGTACGCGGGCCGCTCAGGACGCTCCCGCAGCGCCTGCAGGATCCCGATCGCCGCCCGGTTGTTGGTGGCGAAGAACGCGGTCGGCGGATCCGCCAGATCCAGGAGCCTCGCGACCTCGTGCGCGACCCGCCACGGGTCGAACACGCCCCGCACGACCAGCGCCTCGTCGGCGGCCAGCCCGGCAGCGTCGAGCGCCGCGCGGTAGCCGGTCGTGCGGTCGTGGACCGAGCTCAGGCCCTCGTCGTCGGAGATCAGCGCGATCCGCCGGTGGCCGCGGGCGAGCAGGTGGTCGGTGGCCGCGCGCCCGCCCCGCACATCATCGAGCACCACCACGTCGGCGTTCTCCAGACCGCGCGGGACGCGGTCCACGAAGACCGTGCGGAGGTTCGGGTGCTCGGCCAGCCAGGCGTGGTCGGCCGCCGACGGGACGACGATCAGGGAGTCCACGCCGCGCGCGTACATGGACTCGATCAGCATGCGCTCCTTGTCAGGGCTCTCCTCGTACGAGCCGAACACCACCAGCGCCTCGTGGTCGGCGGCGGCCGCCTCCACCGCGGCGGCCAGGCGCGAGTAGAACTCGTTGGAGATGTTCTCCATCACCAGCCCGAGCGTCATCATGCTCGCGCCCCTGGCCAGGCGGGCGGCGGCCTCGTTGCGGCGGTAGCCGAGCGCGCTGATCGCCTCGTGCACCCGCTGCTGCAGGGAGGCCCGGACGTGCGGCTCCTGGTTGACGACCCGCGAGACCGTCTTGAGACTCACGCCCGCGTGCCGGGCCACGTCCGCCATGGTCGGCTTGCGCGCATCGGCTGTGCTCATGGCCTCACTCCGTTCGGCGGCTCGGTCGCCATATGCCGCCGCCCTCCCCCGTCGCTCCTTCGTCGCTCCTCCTCCAGGCGACGGCACTTCCTCGCTGTCATACTCTGCCCCCATGGATGACGAATGGATCTGTGGCCGGTTGGGTGAGGACGAGCCTTGGGTGCTGGGCGCGGTCAACCCGCCGGTGTTCGAGAACTCGCTGTTCACGTTCGCGACCGCGGAGGAGCTCGGCGAGGCGGTCAGGAACGAGGACGAGCGGTACGTCTACTGGCGGGGGACCAACCCGACGGTCGATCTCGCCCAGCGTAAGCTGGCCGCGCTGGAGCGGGGAGAGCGCGCCAAGTGTTTCGGCTCCGGGATGGGCGCCATCTCGGCGACGATCTCGTCGCTCGTGTCGGCCGGCGATCACGTGCTGGTGCTCGGCGCGGTGTACGGGCCCACCACGCAGTTCCTGCGGTATCTGGAGAAGTACGGCGTCACGCATACGCACGTCGGCGACCTCGCGGGATGTGACAGCGCTATCAGGGCGGACACGCGCCTACTCTACTTCGAGTCGCCCTCCTACATGGCCTACGCCGTCGTCGACATCGAGGAGGTGACGGGGTGGGCGCGCGAGCGCGGGCTGGTGACGGTGATGGACAACACCTGGTCCACGCCGATCTTCCAGAAGCCGCTGACGATGGGCGTCGATCTGGTCGTGCACTCCCTGTCCAAGTACATCGGGGGTCACAGCGATCTGGTCGGGGGTGTCGTGGTGGGACCGGCACGGTTGATCAGGCCGCTCGCCCTGACCGAGTACCAGCTCTACGGCGCCGCCATGTCGCCGCACGACGCGGCCAAGGTGATCAAGGGGCTGCGGACGCTGCCCGTGCGGATGGCGGCCCACGAGGAGCGGGGGCTGGCGGTGGCGCGGTTCCTGGCCGACCATCCGGCCGTGCGGGCGGTCAACCATCCGGGGTTGCCGTCGCATCCGGGGTATGCGATTGCGATCCGCCAGATGTCGGGGTTCTCCAGTTTGTTCAGCATCGAGCTGGCGACCGATTCACGGGAAGAGGTCGCGATTTTTCTCGATAAATTGCGGCATTTCAGGATCGGTGTGTCCTGGGGAGGCTTCGAGAGCCTGGTGAACGCGCCCGCGCTGTCCACCGAAGAGAGCGTGCGGGCCACCATGGGCATCCCGGTCGGCCTCGTCCGCCTCTCGGTCGGTCTGGAGCCCGCCGACACGTTGATCAAGGACCTCGGGCTAGCGCTGGAAGGGGTCGGTCGCCTAGCGTGACTGACAGCGCTGTCTAACCCCCCAGGCGCTGACTCGAACCACCGCGGAGGCTCCCCATGAGAAAGCCCCTCCTGGCGACCGCGGTCGCCGCCACGCTGGTGCTCGCGGGTTGCGGCTCCGGCGGATCGTCGTCCTCGGACGAGGTACGGCTCCGCATGATCGAGAGCCTGACCAGCCCCGAGCGCACGAAGCTCATCAAGTCCCTGATCGCCGACTTCGAGAAGGCCAACCCGGGCGTCACCGTCGAGCTCGTCTCGCCGCCGCTCGACAGCGCCGACCAGAAGATCACCCAGATCCTGCAGACCAAGAAGGACCTGGACGTGCTGGAGGTGCGCGACCACACGGCCAAGTCCTTCTCCAACAACGGCTGGCTGGCCGAGCTGCCCACCGCCGACTGGCCCGGCTGGTCGGACCTGACCGAGCTGGCCCAGAAGAAGGCCGTCGAGGTCGGGGGCAAGGCCTACCTGATCCCGTACGGGTTCTACCAGCGGACCCTGTTCTACCGTACGGACCGGGGCATGGCGCAGCCGCCGACCACCTGGCAGGAGCTGTACGAGGCCGGCAAGAAGATGACCTCGGGCGACCGGTTCGGCTACTCGTTCCGGGGCGGCAAGGGCGGCGCCGACTACGCGGTCCAGATGATCAGCGCGTACAACGGCGACAAGCTCGACCCCGAGAAGTCCTTCTACCTGAAGGACAAGCGGACGATCTTCTCCACTCCCGAGGCCGCCCAGGCCATGGACCTGTACGTCAAGATCTTCAAGGAGGCGTCCCCGCCCGACTCGGTGTCCTGGGGCTACCCGGAGATGGTCCAGGGCTTCACCTCCGGCGTCACCGGCATGCTCATCCAGGACCCCGAAGTGATCAAGACGGTGGAGGACAGCGGCGTCACGGCCTGGTCCACCGCCCCCATCCCCAAGGGTCCCAGCGGGTACGCCTTCCAGCCCGTCGGCTACGCCGGCTGGGGCGTCACCTCCTTCACCAAACACCCGAAGGAGGCGGTCAAGCTCGTGCAGTTCCTGTCGGAGGCCAAGCAGAGCATCGCCTTCGCCAAGGGCAACTCGCTCATCCCGATCTCCAAGCAGGCGCAGAACGACCCGCAGTTCTCGCAGGGCGCGTGGAAGGCGTACCTGCAGGCGCAGCAGGACCCCAAGCAGGTGATCACGATCAGGCCGGTCGACTACCCGGGCTGGAGCCAGTGGGGGGTCGACTCGGACCGAGACGTCCAGTCCCTGCTCACGGGCAAGAAGAGCATCCCCGAGGTGCTCAAGTCGTGGGACGCCTTCTGGACGGACCAGGCCAAGAAGGTCTCATGAGCGCTCCTCCGCGCACCTTCACCGCCCGCCGGGCCAGGTTCATCGCCCTGTGCCTGCTGCCCGGCGTGGTTTTCGTGGCGCTGTTCACGTACTACCCGGTGATCCGGGGGGTGGTGATCGCCTTCCAGCGCTACAACCTGTTCGACATCACCTCGACGCCCTTCGTCGGGCTGGACAACTTCCGTGCCGTGCTGGCCGAGGACCGGTTCTGGACGGCGCTGCGGAACACCGGCACGTGGGTGGCCGTGTCGCTGTTCTTCCAGTTCTTCCTCGGGTTCGGGCTGGCGCTGCTGCTCCGCAGGCACTTCCGGGGGCGCGGGCTTTACCAGGCGTGGGTGTTCTTCCCCTGGGCCATGTCGGGGTTCCTGATCGGGCTGCTGTGGCGGTGGATGTTCAACGGGCAGTTCGGAGTGATCAACGACCTGCTGCTCAAGACGGGGATCATCGATCAGCGCATCGGGTTCCTGGCCACGCCGGGGTGGGCCATGACGTCGGTCATCGTGGCCAACGTCTGGTACGGCGTGACGTTCTTCGCCATCATGATCATGGCCGCGCTGCAGTCGGTGCCCAAGGAGCTCTACGAGGCGGCGGCCGTCGACGGGGCCTCGCGGCTGCGGCAGTTCTGGCACGTGACGCTGCCGCACATCCGGCCCACGCTGGCGCTGATCGTGCTGCTGCGGATCATTTGGATCCTGAACTTCCCCGACCTCATCTACTCGATGACCGGCGGTGGCCCCGCCGGCAGCACCGACATCATCACGACCTTCCTCATCCAGCAGGTCATCGGCGGCGACTACGGCCGGGCCGGCGCGGTCGGCCTGCTCGTCCTCGGCCTGCTGCTGTCGTTCAGCGTCTTCTACCTCAACGCGACCAGATTCGAGAAGGCCAGATGAGACGAGTTGCGACCGCGGCCAAAGTGGTGGTGCTGGCCGCCTGGCTGCTGATTACCCTGTTCCCGCTCTACTGGATCGTCATCACCTCGCTCAAGCCCAAGCCCGAGATCTTCTCGATGCCGCTCAAGTACTGGCCGGGCACTGTGACGTTCGAGCACTACGCGGAGCTGTTCGAGTTCGCCGACTTCGGGACGTACCTGCTCAACAGCCTCATGGTGTCCCTGGTCGCGGCCGGCGTCGTCACCGTGATCGGGGTGCTGGGCGGCTACACCCTCGCCCGCTTCTCCTTCCCCGGCCGCGGGACGGTGATGATGGCGTACCTGGTCACCCAGATGCTCCCGCTGTTCATCGCGCTCGCCCCGCTCTACCTGCTGATGTCCGACCTCGACCTGCTCAACCGGCTCGCCGGGCTCATGCTCGTGTACGTCGCCATGCTGGTGCCGTTCTCCACGATCATCATGCGCGGCTTCTACGAGCGGGTGCCGGTCGCGCTGGAGGAGGCCGCGCAGGTGGACGGGGCGTCGCGACTGGAGGCCATGGTGCGGGTGGTGATCCCGGTCATGCTGCCGGGGATCGCGGCGACGTTCATCTTCGCGTTCGTCCAGTGCTGGAACGAGCTCTTCCTGGCGATCACCTTCATCGACAGCGAGGACGCCAAGACCATTCCGGTGGCCATGAACTCCTTCATCACCCAGTACGACATCGACTGGGGCTCGATGGCGGCCGCCACCGTGGTGTCCGTGGTGCCCACGCTCGTGCTGTTCGCCGCCATCCGCCGCTACATCGTGGAGGGGCTGACGGCGGGCGCGGTCAAGGGCTGACCGAGCGTCGTACCCCGCACCGCCCCGTCCTCTGGCACACCCGCACCCGTTCCGCCTGGGCAAGCCGTTACATGAGTCCGTTACTCCGGGAGGCGGCGCTCGGCTTGCGCGGCCCCGGCTGGATGCCGGAGCTGACGCCGCAGGCGGCTATGAACCGCGTCGCGGACTGCGGCGACCTCGCCTCAGCCGGGATTCGGAGAGTCCCCACCCGGCACTATTCCTCCAGAAGCTGTCGGGTCGCCTCGGCCCGGTGTTCGGCGAGCTGCCGGCTCTCCTCGACAAGGTCATCAACCCCGCCAGGCTCATCGTCCGTTCCGCGCGAGGCCGGAACCAAGGTCGGGGAGCGGCGGTCCACCGGTCTGATAGGTGAGATCGCGCAGCTGGCCTGCCGACCATCGACCATATTCAGCGAGAACCCCGTCCATGATTTCGGCGAACTCGGTATCGATGTCGACGTGCGGCGCGTCGATCAGGTGGACGATGCATTCGCGGTATCCGGCGAAGGGGTCGGCGCTCTCCTCGACCTGGATGACACCTGCTTCAGACAGGTCCCGTTCGACCTCCGCAAGACGAAGGCTGTGCGGACCGTAGTGACGCCGGCGCCACTCGACGCCAGATCCGGGCGGAAGGGACCGCTGCAGGGCCAGTTCATAACTCTATGGTGGTCGTCTTGCTACCCTGCGTTGCGGATCAGCTAGGAGGACCGGGGGCGCCAGTCGCCGCGGTCGAGGTCGAGGTTCTCCGGGGTGTGCAGGCGGACCATGGTCCTGGCCACGCCGGGCGGGACGCGGTGCGGGGTCAGGAAGGACACCGCCACCATCACCGCGAACGCGATCGGCACCGTCCACGCCGCCGGCTGGGCCAGCAGCGCCTTCATGAAGCCGCCGTACGACGTCCCCGTGATCGTGGCCAGCACCGCGGCGCAGGCGAGGCCGCCGCCCACGAACAACCCCGCCAAGGCGCCGGTGGTGGTGAGCCGGCGCCACCAGATGCCCAGCACGAGCAGCGGGCAGAACGACGAGGCCGCCACCGCGAACGCCAGCCCCACCACGTCGGCCACCGGCAGCGCCCGCGCCCACAGCGCCAGCCCCAGCGGCACCGCCACAGCCATGAGCGTGGCGATCCTGAACGAGCGCACGCTGCCCTTGAGCAGGTCCTGGGCGATCACTCCGGCCACCGACACGGTCAGCCCCGAGGACGTGGACAGGAACGCGGCGAACGCCCCGGCCGTGACCAGCGCCGTCAGCAGGTCG
The DNA here is from genome assembly GCF_008065375.1 of Nonomuraea sp. SYSU D8015. GTDB lineage: Bacteria > Actinomycetota > Actinomycetes > Streptosporangiales > Streptosporangiaceae > Nonomuraea. The sequence continues at coordinate 818,133 of NZ_VJYI01000001.1, read as the reverse complement.
CCGAGCGTGCCGCCGATCATCTTCGCCGGCAGCGTCAGCACGACCGTGTCGGTGCGCGCCAGATCGGGCGCGTAGAGGCGGCCGAGCCAGCCGTACACGGCGGGCAGCAGGTAGAAGGCGCCGAGCAGCGACAGGACCACCAGCGTGGTCCTGCGGGCGGCCTGGCCGTCCGGGTTGGTGTAGAAGCGCACGAGCACGTGCGGCAGCCCCATGGTGCCCAGGAACGTGGCCAGGATCAGCGAGTACGTCGAGTAAAGCCCGTACTCCTTGGCCCCGGACAGCGGCATCTGCCAGGTGGCCGCGTCCTGCGCGCTGACCCCGGGCGCGCCGTCGGCCTGCCAGGCCAGCAGCAGGAACACCAGCGGCACGGCCAGCGCCGTCAGCTTGAGCCAGTACTGGAACGCCTGCACGAACGTGATCGACCGCATGCCGCCGGACAGCACGTTCACCGCGACGACGACGGCGACCAGCAGCCCGCCGACCCACACGGGAGCGCCGGTGATCGTACGCAGCACCAGCCCGGCGCTCTGGAACTGCGGCATCAGGTAGAGCCAGCCGATCAGCACGACGAGCACGCTGGCCGTGCGGCGCACGGTCATCGACTCGAGCCTGGCCTCCGCGAAGTCGGGCAGCGTGTACGCCCCGGAGCGGCGCAGCGGCGCCGACACCAGCACCAGCAGCACCAGGTAGCCGCCGGTCCACCCGACGGGCAGCCACAGCATGTCGACGCCGAAGGACAGGATGAGCCCGGCGACGCCCAGGAACGAGGCCGCCGACAGGTACTCGCCGCCGATGGCCGAGGCGTTCCAGAGCGGGCTGACCGTGCGTGAGGCGACGTAGAAGTCGGAGGTGGTGCGGGAGAACCTGATGCCGAACGCCCCGATCAGCACGGCCGCCACGACCACAACCAGGACGGCGGTCAGGCTCATCGGCGTTCGACCAGTTCGGCGAAGTGGCGTTCGTTGCGCTCGGCCTGGCGGACGTACAGCCACGCGCCGATGACGAAGGCCGGATAGATCAGGCCGGCGAGCACGGCCCACGGCAGCGGCACGCCGAGCAGGTGCACCTCGCGCAGCTCCGGGATGAGCAGGAACAGCAGCGGCAGGCCGCCGACCACGCAGGCCAGCACGGTGCAGACGAACAGCGCCAGCCGGAACTGCGTGCGCAGCAGCGAGCGCATGTAGACCTCACCGAGCCGCGTCTGCTCGTCGATCTCGCGGGTGGCGGGGTAGCGGGGGCGGCGGGCGGCGGCGGTGCGCGGGCTCGTCACGGTGACACGTCGCGGCGTGTCCGTCCGCCGGAAGGCGTCGACTCTGCGGGGCGGGTCCTCCCGCCGGGAGGGGTCGCGGCGCGCGGGGTCGGTGCGCGGGAGCGGCCCGCGGCGGCCGGGGCGCGGTTCGGGGCTCATTCGGTTCTGCCTTTCCGCGCGCGGCGTACCAGCAGGTCGCGTAGCTCGCGGGTGTGCCTGCGGCTGACCGGGATCTCCGTGTCGCCCACCCGTACGGTGCACTTGCCGGAGTCTATGTGCAGCTCCTCGATGTGCTTGACGGCCACCAGGTGACTGCGGTGCACCCGGACGAACCCGGCCGAGGCCCAGCGTTCCTCCAGCGTGGCCAGCGGGATGCGGACGAGGTGGCTGCCGGCCGCGGTGTGCAGGCGCGCGTAGTCGCCCTGCGCCTCGACGTACATCACGTCGGCGCTGGAGACGAACCGTGTCACCCCGCCCAGTTCGACGGGGATCGTGTCGGTCTCGCTGCCTTCGACGGGCACGTCGGCCGACACGGCGACCCGCCGGATGGCCTCGGCGAGCCGCTCGGGGCGTACCGGCTTGAGCAGGTAGTCCTCGGCCTTGATCTCGAAGGCGTCCACGGCGTGCTCCTCGTACGCCGTCACGAACACCACCCGGGGCGGGTTGGCGAACTGCGACAGCAGCCGCCCGAGCACCACCCCGTCGAGCCCGCGCATCCTGATGTCGAGGAACACCGCGTCGATGGGCCTGCCGTCGGCGATGGCCCGGTCGAGCAGCCGCAGGGCCGCGGCGCCGTCCCTCGCGGTGGCCACCTCGCCGATACGGGGGTCGGCGCGCAGCAGGTACGAGAGGTCTTCGAGGGCGGGCAGCTCGTCATCGACCGCGAGGACCCGGAGTTGTGCCATAGATAGTGATAAAACCGACAACAAAGATCGAGGTCAACGGGCAGATACGCCTGGGTGATATTTCGGCAACCTGATGTTGACCTTGGTGCCTGCCCCTTCGCCGGTCTCGACGACCAAACCGTATTCGTCGCCGTAGACCTGGCGCAGCCGCTCGTCCACGTTGGCCAGCCCGACGCCGCCGGCCGGGACGATCTCTCCGGCGAGGATGAGGCGCAGCCGGTCGGGGTCCATGCCGAGGCCGTCGTCCTCGACGCTGATGCGGCACTCGGACCCGGCGTCCTCCGCGACGATCGTGATGCGGCCGACGCCGTTGCGGCTCTCCAGGCCGTGCCTGACGGCGTTCTCGACCAGGGGCTGCAGGCACAGGAACGGCACCGCGACCGGCAGCACCTCGGGCGCGATGCGCAGCGTGACCTGCAACTGGTCGCCGAACCTGGCCCGTTCCAGTATCAGGTAGCGGTCGATCGAGCGCAGCTCCTCGGCCAGCGTGGTGAACTCGCCGTGCCGGCGGAAGGAGTAGCGGGTGAAGTCGGCGAACTCCAGCAGCAGCTCTCTGGCCCGCTCGGGATCGGTGCGGACGAACGAGGCGATCGTGGTGAGCGAGTTGTAGATGAAGTGCGGCGAGATCTGCGCCCGCAGCGCCCGCACCTCGGCCTCCATGAGCCGGGTGCGCGAACGGTCGAGCTCGGCCAGCTCCAGCTGCGAGTCCACCCATCCGGCCACCTCCTGGGCGGCCCTCACCAGTCCGGCCGAGGCGCTCTGCCCGTAGGCGGCCAGCGCGCCGACGACCCGGTCGTCAGTGGTCAGCGGCACGACCACGGCCTGCCTGATCGGGCATTCGAGCAGGTCGCAGTCGATGGTCAGGACCTGGGTGCGGCCGTCCTTGAGGGTGGCGGCGGCGTGCTCGAACGCCTGCTCGGCGTGGTGGTCGTCGCCGGCGCCGTCGTACACGAGCAGCCGCTCGCCATCGGTGATCGCCAGGGCCGCCGAGCCCAGCAGGGCGCGCAGGTGCTTGGAGGCACGCTCGGCGCCGTCGGCCGTGAGCCCGGCCCGCAGCGGCGGCCCCGCCAGCGAGGCGGTGTGCAGTGTCTCGAACGTGGCCCGCTCGGCCGGGCTGGTGCCCAGCTCGCGGCGGCCGCGCATGACCCGCCACAACACGATCGCGGGCACGCCCATGAGCACCGCGACCACGGCGACCCCCACCAGGTACTCCACGCGGCCTGAGCCTAGCGCGCAGTCAGAGTGCCTCGGCGATCCTGGCGGCGTACGAGGCGGCCTCCTCGGCGGAGTCGTATTTCGTACGCGGCCAGAAGAACCCTCGCAGCCCGTCCTTCTTGTGCCGGGGGACCACGTGGACGTGCAGGTGGGCCACGCTCTGGCTGATGCGGTTGTTCATGGCCACGAACGTGCCGCCGGCCTCCAACCCGGCCTCGACGGCCCGCGCCATGGCCTTCACCCGCTCGAAGAACGGCCCGACGTCGTCGAGGTCGCCCAGCGTCTCCACGTGCGCCCTGGGCACCACCAGCACGTGGCCCTTGAAAACGGGCCGCACGTCGAGGAACGAGACCGCGACCTCGTCGGACCGCACCACGTGGGCGGGCCGCTCACCGGCGATGATCTCGCAGAACAGGTCGGCGCTCATCGGCGGGCCCGGTCGGCGAAGGCGGTCCAGCTCGTCATGTTGGGCCCCGACCACTCCTCCGGCGCGTGCAGGAACCGCTCCCCCACGCGCTCGCGCAGCCGCTCGGGCACCTCCGGCACCTTCGCGCCCCGGCAGTGGTAGACCAGCCCGCCCCCGCGCTGCCCCATCGCCATCCACGGCAGCCACGGCGAGACCCGGCACCAGGAGAACACGCACGGCACGTCGGCCGCGCCCGAGTCGAGATCGGCGGCGGAGACGAAGAACTGGAACAGCTCCAGTGCCCGGTAGGTGTCGCTCGCCGAGTTCTCGGGATAGTCGGCGACCTTGAGCGGCGACGGGTAGGCCAGCCGGACGTCGACGTTGTAGACCACGTGGCCGCCCAGGCGCGTGACCGGCACCGGGTAGGCGCCGAGCCGCTGGTTGACCGGGTCGTTGAAGACGTGCTGCACCTCGACGGCCCGCCCCGTGAACGGGTTGTCCCAGGTGTCGATCACCTGCCGGGTGCGGGGGTCGAGGTAGAGCGCGGCCTCCCTGGTCAGCAGCTGCCAGCCGCCGTCGGACTCGACGGCCCTGGCCACGTTGACGCCCTCGAACCCGAACAGGTGGTGGGGGCCGTCGTCGTCCTGCCACCCGTATACGTCGCCGGTCCAGTACGAGATCGCCTCGGCGCCGTCCGCGGAGGCGCGTACCCGGATGAAGTCCATGATCGGAGACTAACCCGTGACGGTGACGGAGAAGACGGCCTCGCCCGACATCCGCCTGCTCTCCTCGGTCTTCGGCGTGCGGTCCTGGCCGCACCGCCAGCAGTCGTGCAGCCTGATCTCGGTCGTCCCCGGCCGCTTGGAGTTGAACACGAAGTACGTCGTGCCGCCGGCGCCGACCCCGTCCCCCTCGCGTTCGTGCTCCTCGCTGATGTAGGAGGCCACCTTCGTGTCCGGCATCGCCGCCAGCGACCAGCTGTCACCCACCGACGGATTGGCGGGCACGGCCAGCGAGAACCGCTGGCCGGACTTCACCTCGACGCGGACGGTCGCGCCCTTGGCGCCCTTGACCACCGTGCCGTAGTCGCTCACCGCGGTCCCGCCGCCGCACCCGGCCGCGAAGGTGGCCAGCAGGGCGGCGGCGACCATATGACGCATCATTCCGGCAGGTTATCGCCCTGCGGCGGATCCCGGGGCACCGCGTACGGCTCCCGCTCGGCGGGTTGCCCCTCGGCGATGCGGCGCTCCCTCATCAGCTCGGCGTCCAGCTCCGCGCCGAACAGCAGCGCCATGTTCGACAGCCACAGCCAGACGAGGAACACCACGACCCCGCCGAGGGCTCCGTACGTCCGGCCGTAGGAGCCGAAGTACGCGACGTACAGAGCGAACCCGCCCGACACGACCACCCACAGCGCCACCGCGAGCACGCTCCCCGGGCTGATCCAGCGCATGCCGGGCTGGCGCACGTTCGGCGCCGCCCAGTACAGGAGCATGATCAGCCCCGCGGCGACGAGCACCATCAGCGGCCACTTGAGGATGTTCCACATGACCACCACCGCCGGCCCCAGGTTCAGCGCGCCGCCGACGGCCTCGGCGATGTCGCCGGTGAGGGTGACCGCGATCGCGCCGAGCGCCAGCAGCACGGTCGCGAGCACCGTGAGGCCGATCCTGAGCGGGGTCGTCTTCCAGAACGGGCGGCCCTCCTCGATGTCGTAGATGGCGTTGCCCGCCCTGATGAAGGCCGCCACGTAACCGGAGGCGGACCACAGGGCGAGCACCAGCCCGGCGACCGCCACGACGCTCGCAGCGCCGCCGCCGTGCTGGGCGGCCTCCGCCCCCTTCACGATCAGGGTGCGCACCTCGGCGGGCACCAGCACCACGACGCTGCCGACCAACGCCGCCGTGTCGTTCCTGCCGAGCAGCCCGAAGACCGCCACCAGCACGATCAGCGCAGGGAACACCGACAGCACCGCGTAGTAGGTGAGCGCGGCGGCCAGGTCCTGGACCCGGTCGTCCTTGAACTCGACGACGGTCCGCCTCAGTACGTTCCACCAGCTTCTGCGGGGGAGCTCGCCGGGCCGGTCCGGAACGTCACGGGGGGAAGGCGGCACTACTTGTCCTTGCGGCGCCTCATCATGCGGCGCACCACGAACGCGGCCACCGCGCCGGCGGCGGCGATGAGCAGCACGGGCCGCTTCTTCGCTTCCTCGGCGGCGTCCTTGACCCGGTCGGGCGTGGCCTCGCTGACCTTGTCCGCGACCTCCGAGGTCTTCCCCTTCACCATCTCGGCGGCCTCGGTCGCCTTGCCCTTGGCCGTCTCGGCCGCGCTGGTCGCCCGGCCCTTCACGTCGGCCTTGCCGGCCAGCTCGCTCACGGTCTCGCCGAGCTGTTCCCGCGTCTGGCTGATGTTCTTGCGCACGTCGTCGTCCTCTCCCTCGCCATGGCTCCCGCGCGCCCCGCGCAGAGACTCCTCCTCGGTTCGCAGGCTTTCCGCAGCCTCGGACCGTTCATCTCGTATGGGGGCTTCCGGGATGAATGTCTCGTGTTCTTCGCGGGCGGCCTCCGCCTGCCGCGCGTTCTCCGCCGCACCCGGGCGCGTCGGGGGTACGTTGATGGACTCCCGCTCGGTCGGCGTGCCCACGGTCGCCCTCCGCGCGCCGACGTCACCGGCGTGCTGATCGCTGTATCCGGGGTCGGTCTCGCTCATCGCCGTGCCTTCTCCCTGACCATGTCGATATCGGCCTTGACGCTCGCGATGGTCTCCTCGGGGACCGGCGGCGTGGCTCGTTTCACCTGGTTCTTACCGATCATGCCGAGCACGGCGGCGACGATGAACAGCGCTCCCGCCACGATCGCGGCGGCCGCCCAGCCGGGCATGACCAGAGCGAGGAGCAGGATGACGGCGGCCACGAGCGCGGCGCCGCCGAGGAACGCGACCGTGCCGGCCGCGCCGAACAGGCCCGCGCCGAAGCCCGCCCGCTTGCCCTTCTCCGTGAGCTCCATCCTCGCCAGGCGGAGCTCGTCCTTGACCAGCCGGGAAACCTGGTCGGAGAGATCGTTGACCAGCTTGTGGGTGTCGTTCACGTTCGCCTCCTCCGCTGAGGAAGGCGACTACCCAGGCGCAAGGCCTTCTATCACGCGCTATTTGCGCTTGGCGGCCTTGAGCACGAAGCCGAGGACCGAGAGCACGGGGTCCTTCGGCACGTCACACCAGTTGTCCGGCTGCTTCGGCTTGCTCCACGGAGACGGGAGCTCGCACGGCGGAGCCTGCGGCTTGGGCCGTTCACACCACGATCCGGGAGGGTTCATACCAAGAATTCTACTCCTCCAGGTATGGGATATATAAGCCGCTGCTCATGAATGAGGGCTTCTCACCGATGAGGTGGGAGCGGCGCCAGGGCGTCGCCGTTGCGGACGGGCACCTCATGCCGCGGATGCCAGACGGACTCGATCTTGCGTCGGCGGAGGTAACCTGCCGAGGTGCTGGTACACGGGGTTTGGACGGCGGACGGGCTCGCCTTCTGGGCGGAGACCGACGTGGCCGCCGTGACTCCGTCCGGCCGTCCGCGCGGGGGCGACGTGGCACGGCGGCATCCGTTCGCCGCGCCCGCGTCCGACGTGGCCGACGCGCTGGGGCTGGAAGACACGCCGGCCCGGACGCTGGAGCTGCTGCTTCCCGGCTCGATCAAGGAGCCGCTGCCGTCGCCGGAGACCGGGCGGCTCGCGGAGGTGGCCCGGCCGCGGCTGCGCCTGTGGCAGGTGCCGGCCGTCGTGCCGCCCGCCGCGGCGGCGCTGCGGGTGCTGGGAGAGCATCCCGCCACCGCCACGATGCGTCACTGGGCCGCCGTCGCCGACTTCGCCCGCGACCTGGTACGCCGCGGCCGCGTCATCCCCCAGCTCGTCCCCGGCCCGGCTCCTGCCGTCCCCGGCACCGGCCACGTGGGCGACGCCATGGCCCCTGACGCCCCGGGCGATGCGGCGGTGAGCGATCACGGTGCCGAGCGCGACGGCGGCGCCCGAGCGACCGCCGCGGCATCGAGCGGGACCGCTCCAGCCGGCGTCGCTGCCCAACCGACCGCCACCCGGCCAAGCGGCGGCAGCCGCGGCGACGTCTCGGCCGGCAGCGGTGGTGGCGGTGCCAGGTCTGGTAGCGGTGGTGGCGGCGGGCGGGAAGGCAGGTTCGGTGCCGCTGGTGGCGCCTCGGCCGACGGCTCTGGGGCCGATGGGGTCGTAGGTGTGTGGGCTCTCCCCCTGGCCGACGCGCGGGCCGTGTGGCGGCCTGTGGTGACGGGGGCGGACGCCGCGTACTTCCGGGAGCTGGCGCTGGCCATGCCGCCCGCGTGCCGTACGTCCCGCACCGAACGTCCCTCCGCCGGCGTGCTCCGCGAGGCCCTTGAGGCGTTCACCGACGCGATCGTCCGCCACACCCTCACCGCACCCCTCGTCGCCCGCCCCAAGACCCTCCAGGACCGCTGGCTGGCCGCGCTGACCGGCGACGACCCCGCCTGCCCCGACGTGCCCGAGCTCCGCCTCGAGCTGGAGAAGTGGCACACCGCCGCCACGGCGGCCGAGGGCGCGGCACGCGTGTGCTTCCGCCTGCTGGAGCCTGACGACATCGACGACTGGCGGGTCGAGCTGGCGCTGCAGGCCGCCGACGACCCCAGCCTCTACGTGCCGGCGGCCGAGCTCTGGAGCGGCGAACGGGTGCCAGGCCTGCCCTCGATCCCGGAACGGGAGCTGCTGGCCGGTCTGGGCCGGGCCGTCAGGCTCTACCCCGAGCTCGACCGCGCCCTGCGCGTGCCGCGGCCGAGCGAACTGGCGCTGGACACGGCGGGGGCGTTCGGGTTCCTGCGGCAGGCCGCGCCGCTGCTGCAGGCGGCCGGGTTCGGGGTGCAGCTGCCGCGCTGGGCCGGCCGTACGAGGCTGGGGCTCAAGCTGACCACCAGGACGAAGACGCAGACGGCGGCCGTGAGCCAGGGGTTCGGCATGCGGGAGCTGGTCGACTTCCGCGTCGACCTGGCGGTGGGCGACGAGACGATCAGCGAGGCGGAGCTGGCCGAGCTGGCCAGGCTCAAGGTGCCGCTGGTGAGGGTGCGCGGCCAGTGGGTGGAGCTGGACGACCGGCAGCTGAAGGCCGCGCTCAGGGCCGTGGAGGGCGAGCGTACGGGCGAGGCCACCGCGGCCGACATCCTCCAGCAGGTCATCCAGAGCGACGACGAGCTGCCGCTGCTGGAGGTCGACGCCGACGGGGTGCTCGGCGACCTGCTGTCCGGCCAGGCCGAGCGGCGGCTGGAGCCGATCAGGACCCCTGCCGGGCTGGACGCCACGCTCCGCCCCTACCAGGAGCGCGGCCTGGCGTGGCTGAGCTTCCTGTCGCAGCTGGGGCTGGGCGGGGTGCTGGCCGACGACATGGGGCTGGGCAAGACGGTCACCACGCTGGCGCTGCTCGTCCACGAGCGGGCCGAGACCCCGACGCTGCTGGTGTGCCCGATGTCCCTGATCGGCAACTGGCAGCGGGAGGCGGCCAGGTTCGCACCGGGGCTGCGCGTCTACGTGCACCACGGCAGCGGCCGCGACGCCGCCCTGATCGGGGAGGCCGACCTGGTGATCACCACGTACGGCACCGCGTACCGCGACCTGGAGACGCTCAAGCAGCACGAATGGCGCCGGGTCGTGTGCGACGAGGCCCAGGCGATCAAGAACAGCGGCACCCTGCAGTCCCAGGCCGTGCGGTCGATCCCGACGCCCACCCGGCTGGCGCTGACGGGCACCCCGGTGGAGAACCATCTGGCCGAGCTCTGGTCGATCATGGAGTTCGCCAACCCGGGCCTGCTGGGGTCGCGGTCGCGGTTCAGGACCAGGTTCCAGGAGCCCATCGAGGCCCGCCAGGACGAGGAGGCCGCGCGGGCGCTCAAGCGGGCGACGGGCCCGTTCGTCCTCCGCCGCCTCAAGACCGACAAATCCATCATCTCCGATCTGCCGGAGAAGCTGGAGGTCAAGGAGTGGTGCCCGCTCACGCCCGAGCAGGCCTCGCTCTACCAGGCGGTCGTGGACGACATGCTGGCCAAGATCGCCGGCAGTGAGGGCATCGAGCGGCGCGGCCTGGTGCTGGCCACCATGGCCAAGCTCAAGCAGGTCTGCAACCACCCGGCCCACCTGCTCAAGGACGGCTCCCGGCTGGCGGGCCGGTCGGGCAAGCTCACCCGGCTGGAGCAGCTGTCGGAGGAGATCCTGGCGGAGGGCGAGAAGGCGCTGCTGTTCACCCAGTACGCCGAGTTCGGCACGATGCTCCAGCCCTACCTCGCGGGGCGGCTGGACCGGCCGGTGTTGTGGCTGCACGGCGGCCTGCCGAAGAAGACCCGCGACCGCCTGGTCGACCGGTTCCAGAACGACCCGGAGCCGATGCTCTTCGTGCTGTCGCTCAAGGCGGCCGGCGTGGGGCTCAACCTGACGGCCGCCAGCCATGTCGTGCACGTGGACCGCTGGTGGAACCCGGCCGTCGAGGACCAGGCCACCGACCGCGCCTTCCGCATCGGGCAGCGCAAGAACGTCCAGGTACGCAAGCTGATCTGCGCGGGCACCCTGGAGGAGCGGGTGGACGAGATGATCGAGCGCAAGAAGGCCCTGGCCGAGCGCGTGGTCGGCACGGGCGAGGAGTGGCTCACGGACCTGTCCACCGACGAGCTGCGCGAGGTGTTCGAGCTGACCGCGGAGGCGGTGAGCTGACCATGGAGTGGTACGACGGGCCGATCAGGGTCGAGGGCGGGATCAAGGCCCGCAGCCGGCGCGGGTCGATCGGATCGACCTGGTGGTCCAGGCGGTTCATCGACATCCTGGAGCGCATCTGCGACAAGGGCCGGCTCTCGCGCGGCCGGGCGTACGCCCGTCAGGGCCAGGTGCTCTCGATCGACCTGACCCCGGGTGAGGTGCGGGCCGCCGTGCAGGGGTCGCGGCGCACCCCGTACGAGGTCGTGATCAGGATCGAGGCGTACGCCGAGAGCCGCTGGGCCGCCCTCGAGGAGGCCATCGCGGCGCAGGCCGTCTACCGGGCGAAACTGCTGGCCGGGGAGATGCCTTCGGAGATCGAGGAGCTGTTCGCCGCGATGGGCGTCGACCTGTTCCCGCGCGACCTGGACATGGACTGCTCGTGCCCCGACTGGGGTTTCCCGTGCAAGCACCTGTCGGCGGTGCTCTACCTGCTGGCCGAGTCGTTCGACGACGACCCGTTCCTGGTGCTGGCGTGGCGCGGGCGCACCAAGGAGCAGTTGCTGGGGTCGCTGGCCGCCGAGGACGGCGAGGAGCTGGAGGTGGCCGACGTGCCGTTCGCCGACCGCCTGGCCGACTTCTACGCCCCCGGCGCGACGGCGCACCGCCCGGAGCGCCGCCCTGCGACCGCCGCCCCGGACCTGCTGCTGCGCGTCTTCCCGCCGCCCGCCGACCTGGCCCTCGTGCTGGGCCCGGCCTACCGGGACCTGGCCTAGCCTCCTTCCCGCACGTCGCCACGACTCACCCGCGCATGTCCGCCGCCCCGTTCTTCGGTGGGGTCCCCACTGAGGAGGAGTCGAAGGGTGCCAGGCACCGTGGCGTTGAGTGCTAGGAAGCGGCACGTGCGGAACACGGGCCTGGCGCGCCCACCACTCCGTTCCCGAAGGGATCGCTCCCCAAGGGACGGCGCGGCGAGGAGGAGCGCAGGCCGCCCAGGGCGACGTGCGGAAGCCTGCCTAGCGGTCCTCGAAGGAGGCCGGGACCATGACGCGGACGCCGTTGGGGACCACGCGGAGCCGGATCGGGGTGCGCAGACGCACCTCGCCGTCCACGTCGGCGGCCATCGGCGGGTCGGTCTCCAGCAGCATCTCCCGCCCCATCACGAACGGCCCGCCGGCGAGGCTGCGCCAGCGGCCGGTGGTGGCCCTGATCAGGGTCTCGCCCAGCAGCCGCAGCTTCTTGCCCGAGCCGAGCTGGTAGGCGACCAGCATGCCGTTGTCGATGCTGATGTCCTTGGCCACCTGCCAGCCGCCGTGGAAGCGGCCGTTGGCGATGTTGAGCTGGTGGGTGAGCAGCTCGTGGCGCTGCCCCTCGACCGTGATGTACGCACGGAACGGCCGGTGGTTCGGCAGGATCGTCAGCGCGGTCAGCGGGTAGGCGGGCCGCCCCACGACCCTCTTGAGCCACGGCTTGACCTTGCCCGCGACCTCGACCGACACGCCGAAGCTGGCCAGGTTGGCGAACGGCCGGTCGTCGGCCATGCCCAGGTCGATGTCGGCCACCTTGCCGGTGGCGAACACCCGGATGGCCCCGGCCAGATCGAGCGGCAGGCCGAGGCTGCGGGCGAAGTTGTTGGTGGTGCCGAGCGGCAGCACGCCGAGCGCCACGTCGCGGTGCGCCACGTGACGCACGGCCGAGGAGAGCGTGCCGTCGCCGCCGCCCACGATGAGCAGGTCGGGCTTGGTCTCCAGGGCGGTGTCGAGCAGGTCGCGCAGCCGCTTGGGGTTGTAGACCGACAGCTCGGCCAGCGGCTCGAACCCGAGGTTGTGGATCTGCTCGATGACCTCGAAGTAGTGGCGGCGGCCCCGGCGCGAGCGAGTGTTCACCACCACCGCCACCCGGCGATCCCTCAGGATCGCCTCAGTGTGCTCCGACTTGGTGCGCAGCTCGCTCATGGTCATCAATCGTAGGGGCAGAAATCGCACCCTGAGGCCGCCCGCTGAACGCGGCCGGCCTTGGGGCCGCCGGGGGACCCCGGCGGCCCTCCTCAATCTACTTCTTGGGCGGCACCACTTGGACAACCGCTCCCAGATTGCCTGGAAGCGGGCTGACCAGCTTGAACTGGACGCCCAGCGCCTTGCCCTCGTCACCGGGGTTTCCGGTGCCGAGGACCGAGCCAGCCGCCACCTGGCCGTACAGCTCGGTGGCCGGGGTGCCGTCCGCGTGTACCACGCGGGTGGTGTACGCCTGGTCGCCCTTCGACGGCACGACCACCGAGGCGTCGAAGTCGCGGTACGCGAGCGCCCCGTTGAGCACCTCCAGACCCGGGTACCAGGTCTTGGCGTCGGTGAAGTGCGGCACGCCCTTCTGCGCGGGGAAGTCCGTGCAGTACTCGCTGAACGGCTCGTCCGCCGCCTCGATGCACTCCTTGAACGGGTACGTCTTCCCGAAGCCGAACGCCGCGTTCGACGTCTGCACCCGCCCCTGGAGGTTCTTGTTGGCCGACGGGTCCTTCTCGGCCGCGGTGCCGGTGCGGCGCAGCGGCTCGTAGTGCGAGTCCACGATCAGCAGGCTGCCCTTGGGCCCGAGGCTCGGCGGGAGCCGCAGGGTGCTGGCGAGGTTGTTGTTGACGTACGTCGAGTCGCGGTACCACACCAGCAGGCCCGGCGCGTTGTACTTCAGCTTCTGCACCTTCCAGGCGCCGTCGCGCTGGTAGTCGGTGTCGTAGGTGTACTGCAGCCCCTTGTCGAAGCCGTCGAAGTTGCGCCACTCGGCCAGGTAGAACCGGGAGATCTCGCGCTCGCCGTTGTTGCGCGTCCAGCCCTGGCCGCTGGTGTTGGTGAACGTGCCGACGACGGGCTTCCACCCGTTGTCGCCGCCCTCGACGTCGTCGCTCCACACGGCCGTGCCGCCGTTGGTGAGCTGGAAGTCGTCGACGTGCCAGCCGCGCTCCTGGAAGGCGGCGTCGGTGTTGAACGTCAGCCGCAGCTTGATCGTCTGCCCGGCGAAGGGCGTGAGGTTGACGTAGTCGTGCCGCCAGCCGCCGCTGTCACCGGTGAGGCCGTACTTCTTGTTGCCGAAGGCCTTGAGGTTCTTGTTCGGGTCCGGGTAGTCGTCCGGCGTGCTGACCTCGTTGCCGGCCTCGTCGTAGACCTTCTGCTGGGCCCACGTCTGGCCGCCGTCGGTGGAGACCTCGACGAAGCCGAAGTCCCAGTCCTGCTCGATCACGAAGTTGTTCCACATCCACAACTTGAGATCGGTCCCGGCGGGGACGGGCAGGTCACGGGTCAGCGTGAGGTTGGCCCAGTCCTGGTCCAGGCCGGTCCACCAGGCGTTCGAGCCGCTGTGGACGTCGATCATCTTCTGCGGCGTGGAGGCCAGGTTGACGCGGATGCCGTCGGCGGTGAGCTTGGGCGTGCGCGAGGACTGGCCGACCGTGACCAGCTTGGCGGCGTCGCCGGGGTTGAACACCTTCGGGTTCGCCCAGCCGAGCACCCACTTGTCCCACAGGCCCATGTGGGCAGGCATCGACTGGAAGATCGGCCCGGAGTGTGAGCCGCTGGACATCAGGTCCCAGAAGTCGACGGCCGAGCTGGCCTGGCCGGAGGTGTCGTACAGGTCGGGCAGGCCGAGGTCGTGGCCGTACTCGTGGGCGAAGACGCCGACGCCGGAGTCCTCGGGCTGCACGATGTAGTTGGAGATCTTCTTGTCGGTGCCGGGGATCTTGTAGCCGCCCGCGACCGCGCTGGAGTGGGCCCAGATGGCGTAGGTGCCCTCGGCGCCGCCGTCGGCGGACTTGTCCTTGCCGGCGTGCACGAGCACCAGGTGGTCGATGACGCCGTCGGGCTCCTGGTGGTTGCCGTCGCCGTCGGCGTCGGAGATGTCCTCGACGTCGTAGTCGGCCCACCGGAAGCTGGGCTGGGCCTGGGCGAGGGCGTTGACCGAGTCGATGGCCAGCTGCTGGGCGCCGAGCGGGTTGTCGGGGTGGCCGGACATGTCCTGCGGGGCACCGCCGCAGGCCGCGGCGCCGTACCAGGCCTCGGAGTGCGGGACCTTGATCCAGCCGATCGCCGACCCGGTGACGGAGTAGGTGCCCTTCGACATCTCCTCGTACATCTTCTTCATCGTGAAGCCGGAGATGTCGATGCCGGGCTTACCGTCGCGCGGGTCCTTCAGGTCGGGGCGCACGCGCTCGGTGATGCCCTTGTCGCTGTAGAGCATCTTGTTGAAGTGCTCGGGGCTGAAGTCCTTGACCCAGAAGGAGTTGTTGTCCTTGTGCGGCAGGCTCGCCGGGTCGGGGATGTTGTTGTGCAGGGGGCCGTTCTTGAGCGTTCCAGGCGGCTCGACCACGCAGTCGTCGGGCGCGCTGTCGACGGTGCGCAGCCGGTTGAAGCCGGAGAAGTCGTCGCCCGCCTGCTCGTTGAACTCGACGAGCAGGGTCAGGAGCTTGGCCGTGCGGGTCTGCCTGGAGTTCTTGAAGATCCATTCAGCGGGGTTGCGGCCGGTCCTGATCGCCTGGTCCTCGCGGGCGGCCAGAATGCGGCCGGCGGCCGGGTTTCCGCTGGTGAACTTCCGGTCGAACTTCTCCGCGGGGGTGAGGGAGCGGGAGTTCCGATCGGTGAGGCGGGGCTCCTCGTGTTCCTTGTCGACCTGGGGCGGGGCGTAGTTGATGTAGAAGTCGGCAGCCGACGGCTCGTAGGTCGCGACGGACGCCGCTTGAGCGCTGGGGGCGGACAGGGCGGCGCCGAGGAGTGCGATCGCCGGGAGAGTTGCTAATAAGCGCTTCGTGCTGGGCACCAGGAACCCTCTCTGCCCGGGGTGGCCGGGCGCATGGCCATGGGGTATGCAATGCCGGACGCTAAAGCTTGACTCAACCCGTCGTAAAGTACGTTGTTGAAACGTGATCAAACTACGACAAATCAGAACATCAGAAGCGCGGCCACGACCCCGCCCGCGACCGCGCCGCCGTAGCAGATCACCGCGATGATGAGGTCGAACCTGGCGATGCCGAGCAGCTCCTCACTGGTGAACCTGATCCGGTGGGCGGCGTGGAAGAGACAGAGCACGACGACCGCCAGCAGCGCGAGCCGGACGAGCACGTTGTCCACCAGCGCCCGCAGGTGCTCGGCGGCCGGCCAGTCGATCACGCCGAGCGGCATGAGCACCCCGAACAGCAGCACGAGCACCGGCAGCGTGAGCGCGGCCACCACTCCCCCGCCGCTGAACAGCAACCACAGGTACGGCTCCGGCGTCCGGTGCTTCATGGCGACCTCAGGACGAAGAAGGCGATCACGGCGGAGACCAGCAGCCAGAGTGAGTGGTTGCCGCCCTGGATCATCCAGGCGGGCACCCGCCAGCCGTCCAGGCGGACGACGGTGGCCTTGGGCGCGAGGTTGAGGAACGTGATGGCGTGGAAGGCGGTCGCGGCCAGGGCCAGCACGTTGATCGCTATCATCCAGGGCTGCGCGGCCAGCGCGGCGAACTCCTGAAGGGTGCCGCCGAAGACGGCGCCGACCAGCATGAGCACGAAGACGATCGACCAGGCCACGAAGACGCTGGTCAGCTCGCGCAGCACGAACACGGTGTAATTGCGGCTGCGGGCGAACCACAACGTGTCGCGCCGCGGCCGGTAGCCTGCCCCGGCGGTGGGGATGGTCTTGTCGGTCATCGCTTCTTGCTCCACGGCAGGACCGAGCGCATGGCGGCGGTCAGCTTGTAGCGCTGGATGGCCTCGGCCGGGTCCACGTGCTTGGGGCAGACGCGGGTGCACTCGCCGACGAACGTGCACCCCCACACGGCCTCGTCCAGGTTGAGCACGTCGAACCTGTCGCCCATGTCGCGCGAGTCCAGGTTGTAGCGCTGGGCGAGGGCGATGGCGGCCGGGCCGAGGAAGTCGGGGTCGAGCACGTAGACCGGGCAGGCGGAGTAGCACAGCAGGCAGTTGATGCACATGCTGTACTGCTTGTACGCCTCCAGTTGCTCGGGCGTCTGGGCGTACTCGGTGGTCAGCGGGAGCTCCTCGCCCTCCCTGATCAGCCAGGGCCGCACCGACGACAGCTTGGCCAGGAAGTCGTCGATGTCCACGACCAGGTCCCTGATGATCGGGAAGCCCTTCAGCGGCTCGATCCTGACCGGGCCGTCGCCGTACTCGGTGAGGAAGGTGCCGCAAGTGAGCCTGGCCTCGCCGTTGACGGTCATGCCGCACGAGCCGCACACGCCCATCCGGCACGACCAGCGGTAGGACAGGCTGCCGTCGAGCTGGTCCTTGATGTAGTTGAGCCCGTCGAGCACGGCCCAGTCCTCCATGAGAGGCACGTCGAACCCCTGGAAGACCGGCTCGGCATCCTCCCCCGGCCGGTAGCGGGCGACCTCCATCCTGATCGTGCGGGTGCCGGCCGCCTGCTCGACTCGCTCCCTCGTGTCAGTCACGGCCGTAAACCCTTTCTCCCGGAGGCCAGCGGGTGATCGTCACGGGCAGCAACGTGACCGACGGCGTGCCGTCGGGCGCGCGGTGCACCAGCGAGTGGGCCAGGTAGGCGTCGTCGTCCCTGGCGGCGAAGTCGGTGCGCTGGTGCGCACCGCGCGACTCCTCCCTGTTCAGCGCGCAGGCCACGATCGTCTGGGCGATCTCCAGCATGACGTGCAGCTCCTGCAGGTTGATCAACTCGGTGTTGAACGCGGTGCTCGTGTCCTCGATGCGGGCCTCCTCGGCGCGCTCGCGCAGGTCGGCGAGGGTGTCGACGGCCTTGGTCAGCACGTCGCCCGAGCGGTAGATGCCGGCCGCCCCTTCCAGGGTGTGCTGCATCTGCTCACGCAGGTCGGCGATCCGCTCACCGGTCCTGCTGCCCTCGCGCAGGCGTTCCAAGCGCCGCCGCTCGTCGTCGCCCTGGCTGCGGACGGCCGCCGCCTCGCCGTCGCGGTGGGCCCGTGCGAACTCGGCGGCGGCGGTCCCGGCGCGGCGGCCGAAGACCAGGCATTCCGGGAGCGAGTTGGAGCCGAGCCGGTTGGCGCCGTTGATGCTCACGCAAGCGGTCTCGCCGGCCGCGTACAGGCCCGCGATGGGGGTGGCGCCGTCGATGTCGGTGTGGACGCCGCCCATCATGTAGTGCACGACCGGGCGCACCGGGATGAGGTCGGTGGCCGGGTCGAGGTTCTGGTAGCTCTTGCACAGCTCGCGCACGAACGGGATGCGGGTGTCGATCTTGTCCTCGCCGAGGTGGCGCAGGTCCAGGTAGACGACCGGCCCGTACGGGGTGTCGACGGTGCGGCCCATCTGCTGCTCGTGCACGAACGCCTGGGAGAGCCGGTCGCGCGGCCCCAGCTCCATGCTGCGCAGCTTCGGGGTGGGCGTGGGCTTGCCGAGGTCGTAGTCCTGCAGGTAGCGGTAGCCGTCCTTGTTGATCAGCCAGCCGCCCTCCGCCCTGGCCGCCTCGGTGATGAGGATGCCGGTGAACGGCAGGCCGGTCGGGTGGTACTGGACGAACTCCATGTCCTTCAGCGGGGCGCCGGCGCGGTAGGCCAGGGCCATGCCGTCACCGGTCTTGATCGCCGCGTTCGTGGTGAAGGGGAAGACGCGGCCGCAGCCGCCGGTGGCCAGAATGACGGTCCTGGCCGGAATGGTCTCGATGCGGCCGGTCCTGATCTCGACGGCCACGACGCCGTGGACGCGGCCGTCGTCGACGACGAGCTTGGTGACGTGCCACTCGTCGTACCTAATGATGTCCTGATATTTCAAAGTTGTTTGGAACAACGTGTGCAGCAGGTGGAAGCCGGTCTTGTCGGCGGCGTACCACGTGCGCATCTTCTTCATGCCGCCGAACGGGCGCACGGCGACCCGCCCGTCCGGCTCGCGGCTCCACGGGCAGCCCCAGTGTTCGAGCTGCATCAGCTCGCGCGGCGCCTCGTACACGAACGCCTCGACCGCGTCCTGGTCGGGCAGCCAGTCGCCGCCGGAGATCGTGTCGTAGCAGTGCTCGTCGAGCGTGTCGTCGAGGCCGATCACGCCCGCCGCGCCGCCCTCGGCGGAGACGGTGTGGCTGCGCATCGGATAGACCTTCGACACGACCGCCACCTTCAGCGACGGATCCGCCTCGGCGACCGCGACGGCCGCACGCAGACCCGCCCCTCCTCCTCCGACGATCAGCACGTCGATCATTGGCGCTCAGCTCCCGTGGTCGGGTTCTACCTGGTCCTTTACCCGCTTGCCGTCGTGTCGGACGGCGGAAAGATGGATGCTGCCGTCGTGGTACTCGTGGCGGATCCTGCGGCAGCCGCACTCGAAGAGCTGGTCGCGGATCAGCAGGCCGTAGCCGTCATCGTCGAGAAGACGCTCACCTCCGACCTTCTTGCCGCAGGGCGCCGTCTCGGGATCGAAGGGAGTTCGTGTTCCTGTCATCGCCGGTCTCCCTCGAGCGGACGAACGTCATTTCCAATCAAGCACCAACGGGCCGCTTCTGGAAGACCGGGAATATGACCTGCCCCAAATAATCGGGAATGCCGAATTATCAAGATATCTATTGATGCCGAGAAAACATCCCCATATCGTTCGCGTGGATCATGCGGCCGGTGCGAAATGACGCACCCGACGAATGGGGGACACATGGTCACATCCACGCTTGCGCTCAATCGCCTGGCAGCCGACGGGGCACGGCTGACCGTCGACCTCCCGCTGGAGGCGGGAACCCTGGAATGGCACGGCCACACCCGGATCGCGGCGCCGGGGCTCCTGCGGGCCTTCAGCCTCGCGCCGGCCGGCCACAGCAAGGCCGTTCCCACGCACATCTTCCCCGGCGGGCGGGTCGAGACGTTCCGCCGCCGCGGGTACGACCTGCGACTATACGAGGCCGTGGACCGTTCCAACAGCTGCCTGATCTGGGCGGGGCCGTACCACGAGGTCACCACCTGGTTCAACGGCCCCGCGCCGCGCCAGTCGGTGCTCAACGCCCTCGTCGCCGCCGTCGAGTTCGCCGACGGCCCGGAGGGCGCCAAGATCACGCCTCGCGTCCAGGTCGGCACGCAGCAGTTCGGGACGACGGTGTTCGGGATCAACGACCGCGTCCTGATCATGGCCCTCGACGCGCGCTCGGCCCGCGAGTCCCTGCCCGACTGGCAGGGCATGACGAGAGGCGACATGGAGGTCTGGAAGGACGCGCTGGCCCTCGACCCCGAGCAGAAGGCCGCACTGGCCGGCACGCCGTTCGAGTGGCGCTACACCTTCGCGAGCCCGACCGCGGTCTTCACGGTCATCTTCCCCAAGGACGGCACCGAGGTGGGGGCGCTCGGGGATCCTCAGGACCACGCCATGGTCGAGGCCGTGCTGGGCGGCGTGCGGGTCGAGTGGGCCGCATGAGCCTGCCGCTCGCCCTGTCCCTGCTCTCCCTCCTCATCGCGATCTTCGCGGTCATCGCCGTGGCCGCCGTGTACTCCAGGCTCAGGGCCCTGGAGCAGACCGCGCTGAACCCGGACACCGACCGCCTGGCCGACGAGGACCGGACGCTGCCCGCCACCCTCCTTCCCGGGCCGGGGCAGCGGGCGACCCTGGCGATGCTGCTCGACGGCGGCTGTGGGATCTGCCAGGGGGTGTGGGAGTCCCTGCAGGCGGCCGACCTGCCCGGCGTCCGGCTGGTCGGGGTGACCGGCGACGCCGGTGCGGCGGCCGCCTTCGCCAAGGGCGTCGTTCTGGCCGATCCGGATCTGTGGACGGCGCTGTACGAGGGATACGCGCCGAGCCTCACCGTCATCGATGGAACGGGCGCCGTCCTGGCCCGCCGCTTCGTTTACGGCGACACCGAAATTTCCACTCTTCTCAGCGAACTTCTACCAACGGGGAGCAGTCATGCGCTATGAGTCGATTCCGGAGATGGGATCCGCGCCGGAAGGGGCGCCCCGGAGCAGGGTCCGGGCCATGATCGCAGAACTTCCCGCCAGCCGCAGGAACCTGATGAAGGGCCTGGCGGTCACGGCGATGGCGGCCACGCTCGTCCCCATGGACTGGGCGCTGTCGCGCCGTGCGGCCTTGGCCGGACCGACCTCGGAGTACACCGCCGGCAACTGCGATCCCCCCTTCGGCGACTATATCCAGGAGCGCAACAACTGGTGGGGGGACGGCCGGGCCATCTGCTTCGGGGGCTGGCGCATGGGCTCCTACCCGTGCAGCGGCGGCTTCCATTTCGAGGGCAGCCGCACGCACAAGCCCGGCGCGTCCGACCAGGAGCGCTACACCAATGTCGTCCGCATCGCGACGTCCTGCGGCGGCAGGAACGCCTGGCGCTGGGCGAACGGTGCCTGGCGGTGCTCCGACGCCATGACCACGGTCACCTGGCGGGACGGCACCTACCATCGCGGCCTGACCATCGCGATGTGCGCCGTATGAGCCGAGCCCTGCGGCGCCGGGTCCTTCATCCGCTTGTCCTGGCCGTGCCGGTCGTCCTCGGCTCGGCACTGCCCATCGCGGTGAAGGGCCCGGCCGGATCGGGCGCCGTCGCGCTGATGTTCCTGTGGGCGGGGCTCAACGCGGGCTACGCCAACTCCGGCAGCCCTTGAAGCCACAACTCGGCGTTCCTGCTGAGCGCGTCGGTCTGGCGCGGTCGTGGTGCCCTGGCCGTCTACGGCGCGGGGCTGTTGCTGGGAGCCTGGACGGTCGCGCTGGTCGCCGTGGTGCTCGGCGGCGTGGTGCAGGCCCTGGTCCCCGCGCCCGTGCGGCTCGGGTTGCTCGCGCTGCTCGCGGCGGTCGTCGTCCTGCGTGAGTTCGGGCTGATCAGCGTGCCGATGCCGGAGAACGCCCGCCTGGTGCCCGAGCACGTGGTGCACAAGGGCCGGCTCGCGGGCGGCATCCAGTTCGGCTTCGAGATGGGCACCGGCATGCGCACGTACTCGCCGTCGGCCCAGCCGCACCTGGTGCTGCTGGCGATGCTGCTGGCCCTGCCCTGGTACGGCGCACTGGCGGCGGCCACCGGCTTCGCGTTCGCCCGCTGGGCCATGGCGGCGGCGAGCATCGCGCACAGCGACGACGGCGGTTGGAGCGACCTGTGGCACGCCAACGCCAGGGTGCTGGCCGCGGCCACCGCCGTGGGGACGGTGACCGCGCTGACGTCCGGGCTGCTGTCATGAGGCGGCTGGTCGTGATCGCCGACAGCTCCTGCGGGAGCTGTTCGGCGATCGCGGCCGAGCTGGCGGGGATCCTCGCGGTGCCCGTGGTGATCCGCTCGTGCCGGGACCCGCACCTGCCGGTGGAATTCCCCGTCGTACGAGGCCGGCGACCGTGTGCCAGACCGCTGGCCGTGGAGGAGGACGAGACGGGTTCGGTCCGGCTGCTCGGCGGCGTACCGTTGTTGTGGCGGGGCGCCAGGCTCGTCGCCCCCGGCCGGCGGGCGGCGGCGGCCCGGCTGGCCTGGACGCTCGCCGGGCTCAGGCTCCGTCATCTCCTGGGAACCTCTCGGACCATCCGGCGGTAGGAGAGAGCATGAGACGTCTCGTCGTCGTCCTCGCGGCGGTGCTGCTCCCCCTGGCGATCGCCTCCCCGGCCACCGCCAAGCTGGTGGAGCGGGGCACGCTGACCGGCCCCGGCCTGTCGCGCCCCATCGAGATCAAGCCGGGCACGGCCGCCGACGACCGGCGGCTCAACACCGTGCGCACCGGCACCGCCGTGAACAACACGCTGCTCGAAGGGCTGCCCGACGTGTTCTCGGCCGAACGCCCCGACGGCAGGCTCGGGCCCCGCTACCGGATCGACTGGTACGAGCCGGGCGACGACCGGCCGGTCGTCGTCCAGTACGTCTACCCGTACGCGGGCGAGCGGCCGGTCGTCCACACGCCCGCGCAGAAGAACGTCGTGAGCCCCGGCTGGATGCGCGCGCCCGCGTACCTCAAGAGCACGCTCAGAGCGCTCGGGCTGCCCGCGAAGCCCCCGGCTCAGGCGCGGCCCTCCCCCTCGCCCTCGTGCTCGTGAGGGCCGAGCGCGGGGGTCTCGTCCTCGTCCACCGCTGACGGCTGCTCGGCGATCTCCCGGGGGTAGTGCAGGTCGAAGGCGGGCCGCTCGGAGCGGATGGGCGGGATGCTGGTGAAGTTGTGCCGCGGCGGCGGGCAGGACGTGGCCCACTCCAGGGAGTTGCAGTAGCCCCACGGGTCGTCGACCGTGACCTTGGGCGCGCGCCGGGCCGTCTTGTACACGTTGTAGAGGAACGGCAGCGTGGAGGCGCCCAGCAGGAACGCCCCGACGGACGAGACCTGGTTGAGCCAGGTGAAGCCGTCGGCCGGGCCGTAGTCGGCGTACCTGCGCGGCATGCCGAGCTGTCCGAGCCAGTGCTGCACCAGGAACGTGGTGTGGAAACCGATGAACAGCGTCCAGAAGTGCACCTTGCCGAGGCGGTCGTCGAGCATCCGGCCGGTCATCTTCGGCCACCAGAAGTAGAAGCCGGCGAACATCGCGAAGACAACGGTGCCGAAGACCACGTAGTGGAAGTGGGCGACCACGAAGTAGGTGTCGGTGATGTGGAAGTCGAGCGGCGGCGAGGCCAGGATGACCCCGGTGAGCCCGCCGATCAGGAAGGTCACGAGGAAGCCCACGGCGAACAACATGGGCGACTCGAACGTCAGGTGGCCCCGCCACATGGTGCCGATCCAGTTGAAGAACTTCACCCCGGTCGGCACCGCGATCAGGAACGTCATGAACGAGAAGAACGGCAGCAGCACCTGACCGGTCGGGAACATGTGGTGCGCCCACACCGTCATCGACAGCCCGGCGATCGCGATCGTGGCGCCCACCAGCCCCATGTACCCGAAGAGCGGCTTGCGGCTGAACACCGGGATGACCTCGGAGATGATGCCGAAGAACGGCAGCGCGATGATGTACACCTCGGGATGGCCGAAGAACCAGAACAGGTGCTGCCAGATCAGCGGCCCGCCGTTGTCGCTCAGGAAGACCTGCGTGCCGAGCTTGCGGTCCGACTCGAGCACGAGCAGCGCGGCGGCCAGCACCGGGAAGGCCATCAGCACGAGCACGCTGGTCAGCAGCACGTTCCAGGTGAACAGCGGCATGCGGAACATGGTCATGCCGGGCGCCCGCATGCCGATGATCGTGGTGATGAAGTTGACCGCGCCCAGGATCGTCCCGAGCCCGGACAGCGCCAACCCCATGATCCACAGATCGCCGCCGATCTGCGGAGAGTAGATCGACGTCGACAGCGGCGTGTACGCGAACCACCCGAAGTCGGCCGCCCCGCCCGGGGTGAAGAACCCCGCCAGCACCATCAGCCCGCCGAACAGGAACAACCAGTACGCGACCGCGTTGAGCCGGGGGAAGGCGACGTCGGGCGCGCCGATCTGCAGCGGCATCACCACGTTGGCGAACCCGGCGAACAGCGGCGTGGCGAACAGCAGCAGCATGATCGTGCCGTGCATGGTGAACAGCTGGTTGTACATCTGCTGGCTGACGAGATCCATGCCCGGCTGTGCCAGCTCCGCCCGGATGACCATGGCCATGATGCCGGCCACGAGGAAGAACCCGAACGAAGTGATCAGATAGAGGTATCCGATGACCTTGTGGTCGGTCGTCGACAGCCAGGAGGCGATGACGGTGCCGGTACGGCGGCGCCGGACCTGCTCGATCGAGGGCTCGCGAACGGTCGTCACGGCTGCTCCCTCCACAACGGAGATTGGCCTGCCCCGATCTACCCATTCCACGCCAACGGTAGCCGCGCGTGAAGTCGTTGTTTGACATTCGCCGCCGAAGACTTTGCCGGTAGGACGCGACCGGGCCACGGACCACGTGCCGCCCCCGCTTGCCGTCCACATGCCGGATGATGACCGGGCCGCTCCGGGAGTTCTTCTATCCTTGCGGTCACGGACCGATTCGGAGGAGAGATCTCTGTGACCGCTCAGCGTGACTACGACGCCCTCGTCCAGCGTGGGCTCTCGCTCGACCTCACCAGGGGCAAGCCGTCGCCGCGCCAGCTCGACCTCTCCAACGACATGCTCAAACTGCCGGCCTCCTACCGGGCGGCCGACGGCACTGACGGCCGCAACTACGGCAACCTGCAGGGCCTGCCCGAGCTGCGCGAGCTGTTCGCGCCGCTGATCCAGGTGCCGGCCGGGCAACTCGTCGTGGGCGGCAACGCCAGCCTGGCGCTCATGCACGACACGGTGGTGCACGCGCTGCTCACGCCGATGCCGGGCGCCGAGCGCCGCTGGGTGGAGGAGCCGGAGATCACGTTCCTGTGCCCGGTGCCCGGCTATGACCGGCATTTCACGATCTGCGAGCGGTTCGGGATCAAGATGGTCCCCGTGCCGATGACCGCCGACGGCCCCGACATGGACGTCGTCGAGCGCCTGGTCGCCGCCGACGCGAGCGTCAAGGGCATGTGGTGCGTGCCGAAGTACAGCAACCCGTCCGGCATCGTCTACAGCGACGAGACCGTCCGCCGGCTGGCCTCCATGCCCACCGCCGCCCCCGATTTCCGGATTTTCTGGGACAACGCCTACGCGGTGCACCACCTCACCGACACCCCGGCCGAGCTGGCCGACCTGCTGGCGCTCGCCGCCGGGCACGGCAACGCCGACCGGGTGTTCGTCTACGCCTCCACGTCCAAGGTGACGCTGGCCGGCTCGGGCGTGTCATTCTTCGGCTCCTCGCCGGCGAACGTGAAGTGGTTCCTGCACAACACGTCCAAGCAGTCCATCGGCCCCGACAAGATCAACCAGCTCCGGCACGTGGAGTTCCTCCGTGACGCCGCGGGCGTGGCCGCGCACATGCGGCGGCACGCCGAGCTGATCGGGCCGAAGTTCGAGCTGGTCGACAAGGTGCTGACCGAGCGGCTCGGCGACCTCGCCACCTGGACGAGCCCCAAGGGCGGCTACTTCATCAGCCTGGAGGTGCCGCACGCGGCCGAGGTGGTGTCCAGGGCCAAGGCCGCGGGCATCGCGCTGACACCCGCGGGCGCCACGCACCCGTACGGTGACGACCCTGACGACCGCACGATCAGGATCGCGCCGACGTACCCCGAGCTCGACGAGCTGGAGCAGGCCATCGAGGGCCTGGCCGTCTGCGTCCGCCTGGTCGCGGAGGAGCGGGGCTAACGCGGGCCGCGGAAGCCGAAGATGTACTCGCGCGTCTCGCTCGGATGGAACGAGACGCCGACCCCCGGCTCGTAGACGACGTTGTCGCGGGTGCAGTAATAGAGGCGTTCCCAGACGGCCAGGGCTTTCTCCCTGGCCGGAGCCTCCTGGTTGTCGCGCCTGCGGGCGCCGTGCGAGCCGATCACGTTCAGCAGCCCGAGCCCCCAGAACAGGCCCGTCAGACAGAACGGGGCGAGCAGCACCTCGCCCCACTTCGGGTCCTGGCCCATCGCGATCACCAGCGACACGACCAGGTGGACGAGGGCCGCCGCGCAGAGCAGGACGTAGCCCTGGTTTCTGGCCCACGGCGTGTAGTGGCGGCTCGGGAACGACAACCAGACCGCGAGCTGGGTGCGGCTCATGACGTGTTTCGAGGCGCCCAGCGACGCGGCCATGGGCAGGTCGGCGACCTCCCGCGTGCCGGGCAGCCGCACCCGCCCGAGCTTGTACGTGGTCCCCGCGGCGACCGCGCCCGGGACCGCCACGACCTGGTCGGTCTCCGAACACACCGGGCACCTGACTTCCACCCGGGCAGTTTGTCCCTAAGCAGCACTCTGCGCAAACCGTAGGGTGGGCCGCGCTCAGCGGTCCGCTGCAGGTAGCGGTTTTGTACATCTAGGGTGCTTTATGTGAGACCGATTGATGCCTTGGTGAGCGCGCTACCCGACGGCCGCGTGCTGACCGACCCCGACGTGATCGACTCCTATGCCCGCGACCGGACGTTCCTGGAGCCCGGCAAGCCGCTCGGCGTGGTGCTCGCGGCCTCCCGCGACGACGTGGCGATCACCATGAAGTGGGCGAGCGAGCACCGGGTGCCGGTGGTGCCGCGCGGCGGGGGCACCGGCCTGGCGGGCGCGTCCGTCGCCGGCGACGGCGCGATCATCCTGTCGCTGGCCAGGATGACGGCCATCAAGGAGCTCTCCCCCGCCGACGAGATCGCCGTGGTGGAGCCGGGCGTCATCACCGCCGACCTGGACCGGGCCGCGAGGAAGCACGGGCTGATGTACGCACCGGACCCGTCGTCGTACGAGATCTCCACGATCGGCGGCAACCTGGCCACCAACGCCGGCGGGCTGCGCTGCGTGAAATACGGCGTCACCAGGGACTCCGCGCTCGGCCTCGAAGTGGTGCTGGCCGACGGCCGGATTCTGAACACCGGCCGGCGCACCATGAAAGGCGTCACGGGCTACGACCTGACGGGCCTGTTCGTCGGCTCGGAGGGCACGCTGGGCGTGATCACCGCGGCCACCGTGCGGCTGCGCCGGGCGCCCGCCGGAGCGCCTGCGACGTTCGCGGCCGAGTTCGGCTCGCTCAGGGACGCCGGGGCGGCCGTGTCGGCGATCATGGCGGCCGGCTGCCAGCCCTCGCTCATGGAGCTGCTCGACCGCGCCACGCTGGAGGCCATCAACGACCTGCGCAACTTCGGGCTGGAGGCGGGCACGACGGCCATGCTCATCGGCCAGTCCGATGCGACGGACGCGCAGGCGATGGCCGAGCGCATGGAGCGGATCTGCATGGACAACGGCGCCTCCTTCGTGGCCGTGTCCTCCAGCCCGCAGGAGGCCGCGGAGCTGATCGGACTGCGCAGGCTGGCGTACGACGCCAAGGAACGGCTCGGGGCATGCCTGGTGGAGGACGTGTGCGTGCCGCGTTCCGTGCTGCCCGACATGATCATCGCCATCGAGGCGGCCGCGGTCCGGCACGGCGTGAAGATCTGCACGGTCGCGCACGCCGGGGACGGCAACATCCACCCCGTCTTCATCTTCGACCGCGGGACGGCGGAGCCGCCGCCCGAGGTGTGGGCGGCGGCGGACGAGGTGTTCAGGCACGCGCTGGAGCTGGGCGGCACGCTCACCGGGGAGCACGGCGTGGGCCTGCTCAAGCAGCGGTGGCTGGCGATGGAGGCCGGGCCGGTGGCGGCGGAGGTGCAGCGCGGGATCAAGGCGGTCTTCGATCCCCTGGGCATCCTGAACCCGGGCAAGGCGATCTGACACGAACGGCCGGGGAGTTCACCAAGCCGTGACCTTGGTCGTCGCTGCGCACACTACCTGCGACGAAACGCTGACTCGCCACGTCAGAAGACGAAACTTCTGATACGTCCGGCAGACGTCTCAACTGTCACGCTGGTAGCGTTTTGCCTCATCTATTGGGGTTGTAATGGGGGTCCGACGTGAATCAGTTCCAGCCGTTGGCGGCGGACGACCCGCGACGGCTGGGGGCGTACGACATCGTCGCCCGGCTCGGCGAGGGCGGCCAGGGCGTTGTCTATCTGGGCAGGAGTGACTCCGGGGAGCAGGTCGCGGTCAAGCTGCTGCACCACGCCCTGGTGGCGGACAACGACGCCAGGACCCGGTTCCTGCGCGAGGTGGCGGTGGCGCAGCGGGTGGCCCGGTTCTGCACCGCTCCCGTGCTCCACGCCGATCTGGAGGGCAGCCGGCCGTACATCGTGAGCGAGTACGTCCCCGGCCCCTCCCTGCGTGAACTCGTCATCAACGAGGGGCCGCGGCGGGGCGCGGCACTTGAACGGCTCGCGATCAGCACGGCCACCGCGCTCGCCGCCATCCACCGCGCGGGGATCCTGCACCGCGACTTCAAGCCCGCCAACGTGCTCATGGGCCCCGAGGGGCCCGTCGTGATCGACTTCGGCATCGCCCGCGCCCTGGACTCGCCCGGCGCCACAGCCACGGGGATGGCCATGGGGACGCCGTCGTACCTGGCTCCCGAGCAGCTCAGCGGCGCGCCGGTGTCGGAGGCGGCCGACGTGTTCGCCTGGGGCGTCACCATGGTGTTCGCCGCCACCGGGAAGCCCGCGTTCGGCGCGGACTCCATTCCCGTGGTGATGAACCGGATCCTGAACGAGGAGCCGGAGCTCGGGGGGATGGACGGGGAGCTGGGCGAGCTGGTGGCCGCCTGCCTCTCCAAGGACCCGGCGCAACGCCCGACCGCCGACGACCTCATCGTCCGCCTCACCGGCCAACCGGCCCCGAAGGCCGCCATCGAGCCGGTGACGGCAGGCACCTCTTCGACGGGCCAGGCAGGCACCTCTCCGGCGGGCCAGGACACCTACCCTGGCCCCTGGACACAGCCGACCGGCCCACAGCCCACAGCCCCTCCGCAGACCGGCCCCTACGGCCGCCCCGCCGCCGCACACTCCGGCCCCGGCCAGGGCGCCTCCCCCATGGGAGGTGGGCCGGCGGGTAACTCGCCCCACAGCGGCCCACAGCCGGGCACTCCCGGCGGCCCACAGCTCGGCCCTCTGGCGGGGAATCCCTCTGGCCCTCAGCCCGGGACGCTCGGCGGCCCGCACGGCGCACCCGGGGCGGTCGGAAGCCCGCACGGCGCACCCGGGACGATCGGCAGTCCACAGGGCGCAGCAGGGGCGGCCGGCGGCCCGCAGAGCGCGGCAGGGGCGGCCGGCAGCCCGCAGGGCGCCATGCCCGGGAACGGCCCTCACGGTGCCGCGCCGCATGGCGGCGGCCTTCAGAGCGGCCCCCAAGCCGCCGCCTCAGGCATGCCCTCCCAAGGCCCCGGCATGCCCGCAGGCGGCCCGTTCCAGGGCGGCGCTCCCGGAGCGCCGGGTGCCCACGCAGGAGCCGGCACGCCCGGAGGACACGGCACGCCCGGTGGAGGCTCAGGCCACGGCGGACCCGGCACCCCGGGCGGGCCCGCTCGGCCGGGAGGACCGGGAGGACCGGGAGGACCCGCCGCACCGGGCGGCGGCCCCGGAGGTTCTTCGCGGCCGGGTGACGGCGCGCCCGCGAGGCAGCGCCGCACCATGACCCTCGCCCTGTCCGGAGTCGCCGCCGCGGCCCTGCTCGTGGTCGCCGGCGCCGTGGTGGTGCAGGCGAACAGCAAGAAGATCCCGGTGGTGGCCGTGGGCGACTCGACCCAGACCACTCCGGGTGACGGCTCGGGCGCCGGCCAGCCCGGCGAGCCGCCCTCGCTCCAGCCGACCCCCGACCCCGCCGTGCCCACGGACAGCGTGCAGCCGGTCCCCACGCTGACCATCGACAAGAAGACCAAGCGGCCGAAGAAACCGTCCGAGCAGCCGGTCGCCCAGCTTCCGACCACACCGGTCGAGACCAGCCAGCCGCGCCCCCAGACGACGACGAAGCGGCCCGACCCGACTCCGACTAGGACGAAGAAGAAGCAGGACGACAACATCGTCGAGCCGGATACGCAGCCGTCGGCGACGCTACCGGACAACCCGGAGCCGTCGTCAACAGTGTCCAGCGCTCCCAAGCCGACCCAGAAGCCGGTGCCCACCGTTGCCTCAAAGCCCAACCCGTACAAGCCGACCTCGGTCTGCGGCGCGGGCTACAAGATCATCGCCTCCCATGCCCTGAGCTTCAACGCCACTGTGTACCTCCTGTACAACTCCGGCGCAGGCAAGAACTGCGTAGTCACGATGTCGCGCTTCGTTCATCCGAACAAGGTTCAGATGAACGCGATTCTCCAGGTCAAGGGCGGCTCCAGCGGCAGCAACCCGGGCATGTTCACCTCCTACGCGGGCCCGGTCCGCCTGCCGGCCGCCAAGAAGTGCGTCATCTGGGGTGGTTCCTGGGGTCGCACGACCTGGAAGTCCGGCTGGAGCCACTGCAAGTAAGCCCGTGCCATCCATCGGCCCGCGACCGCTGCCCCTTCCCCACCGGCGACCTGACGGCTACCGTAGTTGACGTGATCGTCAGATCTCAGGTGCTGACGGCC
This sequence comes from Nonomuraea sp. SYSU D8015, assembly GCF_008065375.1. Lineage (GTDB taxonomy): Bacteria > Actinomycetota > Actinomycetes > Streptosporangiales > Streptosporangiaceae > Nonomuraea. Next base: position 787,833 of record NZ_VJYI01000001.1, on the reverse strand, counting down.
CGGGGCAGGCGGACGCGGGCCGCGTTGCTGCAGGCCGGGCGGGAGGCGTTCGAGGAGCACGGATATGACGCCGTGCGGATCGACGACGTGTGCCGGCGGGCCGGGGTCTCCCATGGCTCGTTCTACACGTACTTCGGGTCCAAGGAGGCGCTGTTCGGCGAGGTGGCGCAGGCGGTGGTCGGGGAGATGTTCGCGGCCAGCGTCGTCGGCGACGCGGCCTCCGGCGACCCGTACGCGCGCATCGAGGCGGCCAACCGGCTCTACCTGCGCGCATGGGCGGCCAACTCGCGGCTGATGCGCATGCTGGAGCAGGCGGCCATCGGCGACGACAGGTTCGGGCGGCTGCTGCTGGAGCTGCGCGAGGTGTTCGTGCGGCGCGGCGCGGAGGGGGTGCGGCGGCTGCAGGAGCAGGGGTTGGCGGACGCGTCGCTGGACCCCAGGCTCACGGCCGTCATGCTCGGCGGAATGGTGGAGCATTTCGCCCATGTCTGGCTGGATCTCGGGGAGCAGGCCGACGAGGACGTGGCCGTCGACCACCTCACCCGGCTGTGGGCCCAGGCCATCGGATTGACGCCGGCGTCAAGTACGGAGGGTGGCCAATGATCAGGAGCAGGCTCGACCCAGCCGGTGACGAATACCGCAGCCGACGCGAGGCGATGCTGGCCAAGGTCGCCGAGCTCGACGCCGAGCACGCCAAAGCCGTCGCCGGGGGCGGGGAGAAATACGTCGAGCGGCATCGCCGGCGCGGCAAGCTGCTCGCCAGGGAGCGCATCGAGCTGCTCGTCGACCCCGACTCGCCGTTCCTCGAGCTCTCACCGCTCGCCGGCTGGGGCACCGAGTTCCAGGTGGGGGCCGGGATGGTGGCGGGGATCGGCGTCATCGAGGGGGTCGAGTGCGTGATCACGGCCAACGACCCCACGGTGCGCGGGGGCGCGTCCAATCCGTGGACGTTGAAGAAGTCGCTCCGGGCGGCCGACATCGCGTTCCAGAACCGCCTCCCGTACGTCAACCTGGTCGAGAGCGGCGGCGCGGACCTCCCCACGCAGAAGGAGATCTTCATCCCGGGTGGGCGGATATTTCGGGACCTGACCAGATTGTCGGCAGCCGGAATCCCCTCCGTCGCACTCGTCTTCGGCAACTCCACGGCAGGCGGCGCGTACGTGCCCGGCATGTGCGACTACGTGGTGATGGTCCGGGAGCGCGCCAAGGTGTTCCTGGGCGGCCCGCCGCTGGTCAAGATGGCGACCGGGGAGGAGTCGGACGACGAGTCGCTGGGCGGCGCCGAGATGCACGCGCGGGTCAGCGGCCTGGCCGACTACCTCGCCCAGGACGAGCACGACGCGCTCAGGATCGGGCGGCGCATCATCAGGTCCCTCAACTGGCGCAAGCTCGGCGTCATTCCGCAGCCCTCGCAAGAGCCGAGATATCCGGCGGACGAGCTGCTCGGCATCGTGCCGGAAGACCTCAAGGTGCCGTTCGACCCGCGCGAAGTGATCGCCAGGGTGGTGGACGGGAGCGAGTTCGAGGAGTTCAAGCCGCTCTACGGAGCCTCGCTGGTGACCGGATGGGCACGCGTCCACGGCTATCCGGTGGGCGTGCTGGCGAACGCCCGCGGCGTGCTGTTCAGCGAGGAGTCGCAGAAGGCGACCCAGTTCATCCAGCTCGCGAACCAGTCGCGCACCCCGCTGCTCTTCCTGCAGAACACGACCGGCTACATGGTCGGCAAGGACTACGAGCAGGGCGGCATCATCAAGCACGGCGCCATGATGATCAACGCGGTCTCCAACTCGACCGTGCCGCACCTGACGATCGTCATGGGCGCCTCCTACGGCGCCGGCAACTACGGCATGTGCGGGCGGGCCTACGACCCGCGCTTCCTGTTCAGCTGGCCGAGCGCCAAGTCCGCGGTGATGGGCCCCGCGCAGCTGGCCGGCGTGCTGTCCCTGGTGGGGCGGGCGTCGGCGCAGGCCAAGGGGCAGGTGTACGACGAGGAGGCAGACGCGGCGATGCGTGCCATGGTGGAGGCCCAGATCGAGTCCGAGTCCCTGCCGTTCTTCCTGTCAGGGCGGCTCTACGACGACGGGGTGATCGATCCGCGCGACACGCGTACCGTCCTGGGCATGTGCCTGTCGGCGATCAACAGCGCGCCGGCGCCGGAGCCCGCGGGGTTCGGGGTGTTCCGGCCGTGATCACCCGCCTGCTCGTCGCGAACCGGGGCGAGATCGCCCGCCGCGTCTTCCGCACCTGCAGGTCGCTCGGCATCTCGACGGTCGCCGTCTTCTCCGACCCCGACGCGGACGCGCCACACGTGACCGAGGCCGATCTCGCCGTACGGCTGCGCGGCGCCCATCCCGCCGAGACCTATCTGGCCGTCGACGCCGTGATCGCGGCCTGCCGGACCTCCGGGGCGGACGCGGTACATCCCGGCTACGGCTTCCTGTCGGAGAACGCCGCGTTCGCGCGGGCGGTGCTGGCCGCGGGGCTGACCTGGGTGGGCCCGCCGCCCGCGGCCATCGAGGCCATGGGCTCCAAGATCGCGGCGAAGCGGCTGATGGCGGAGGCCGGGGTGCCGGTGCTGCCCTCGTTCGACGTGGCATCGCCCGGGGAGTTCCCGCTCCTGGTGAAGGCGTCCGCTGGGGGCGGCGGGCGGGGCATGCGGATCGTGCGCGAGGTCGGGGAGCTGGCCAGGGAGGTCGCCTCGGCGCGGCGGGAGGCGGAGGCGGCGTTCGGTGATCCGGCCGTGTTCGCCGAGCCGCTGCTGGAGCGGGCCAGACACGTCGAGGTGCAGGTGCTGGCCGACGCGCACGGGACCGTGTGGGCGCTGGGCGAGCGCGAGTGCAGCGTCCAGCGGCGGCACCAGAAGGTCGTCGAGGAGTGCCCCTCTCCCGGGACCTCGGCAGAGCTGCGCGCGCGGCTCTGCGAGGCGGCGATCAGGGCCGCGCGGAAGATCGGCTATGTCGGTGCCGGGACGGTCGAGTTCCTGGTCAAGGGCGATCGGGTGGCGTTCCTGGAGATGAACACCCGGCTCCAGGTCGAGCATCCGGTCACCGAACTGGTCTATGGGGTCGATCTCGTCCGGTTGCAGCTGGAGGTGGCAGAAGGATCCGCGTTGCCACCGGTTCCTCCGCCACCGTCCGGGCACGCGATGGAGGTGCGGCTCTATGCGGAGGACGCTGGCTATCTCCCGCAGTCGGGGGTGTTGCGGCGGTTCGAGGTCACCGGGAATGTGCGGGTGGATGCGGGGGTGGAGTCCGGATCGGTGGTCTCGCCGTACTACGACGCGATGCTGGCCAAGGTCATCGCGTACGGGTCGTGCCGGGCGGAGGCGGTGCGGAAGCTGGTCGCGGCGTTGCGGGGCGCACGGCTGCACGGCCTCACGACAAATCGCGATTTGTTGCTGAAAATCCTGACAAATCCAGCCTTTGGCGCCGGTGACACCCACACCGGCTTCCTCGGCCCGGACGGCCCCGTCCAGCCGGACCACGGCGAGGAGCGGCCCGACGAGCTGAGCACGCTGGCCGCCGCCCTGGCCGTGGCCGCCGCCAACCGCCGCCGCGCGCCGGTGCTGGCCGGCCTGCCGAGCGGCTGGCGCAACGTCCGCTCCGAGCCCCGCCGCGCGCACTTCAAGGAGGCGGAGATCGTCTACGACCCGCTGCCCGACGGCGTGACGACGATCAGCGCGGAGCCGGACAAGGTGGTCCTGGAGCGCGACGGCGTACGCCACACCTTCGCCATCGCCCGGTACGACGAGGACGGCCCCGTCTACGTCGACCACGCCGACGGGCACACGGAGCTGACCCCGCTGCCGCGCCTGCCCGAGCCCGCCGAGCACGTCGCCCCCGGCTCACTGCTGGCCCCCATGCCGGGCAGCGTCCTGCGGGTCGAGGTGGAGGCCGGCGACCGGGTGGAGAAGGGCCAGTCGGTGCTGGTGCTGGAGGCGATGAAGATGGAGCATCGGATCGCCGCCCCGGCCGACGGCGTGGTCAGGGGTGTGCACGTCGAGAAGGGGCAGCAGGTGGAGGCGGGCGCCGTACTGGCGATCATTGAGGAGGGGGACCGATGACGAGCCTCGTGCACCAGGACCTGACGGACGGCGTCGCCACCGTCACGTTGGACTCGCCGCACAACCGCAACGCCCTGTCCGTACGCCTGCTCGCCGAGCTGGAGGACCGGCTGAGGTGGGCGCTGGCCCAGGCGGACGCCAGAGTGATCGTGCTGACCGCCACCGGCGCCGTGTTCTGCTCGGGCGCCGACCTGAAGGAGCAGCGGGCGGCGGGCGCGCCGGTGACGGAGTCGCTGCCGGAGATCTTCACAATGCTCTGGGAGAGCCCGAAGCCCGTCGTCTGCCGCCTCAACGGCACCGCGCGGGCGGGCGGACTGGGGCTGGTGGCGTCCTGCGACTTCGCGATCGCGCCGCTGACGGCGTCGTTCGCGTTCACGGAGGTACGCCTCGGCGTCGTGCCCGCCATGATCTCGGTGCCGGTGCTCAGGAGGCTCGATCCCCGCGCCGCGGCCGAATACTTCCTGACCGGTGAGGTCTTCGACGCCGCCAGGGCGTCCGAGATCGGGCTGCTGTCGCGGGCCGTGCCGGAGGACGAGCTGGACGCGACGGTCGCACGTTACACCGAGATGCTGATCAAGGGCGGCCCGGAGGCGCTGGCGATCACGAAGCGGCTGCTCAGGGAGGTGCCGCGGCTGTCGTTCGAGGAAGGGCTGCGCCAGATGACGGAGCTGTCCGAGCAGCGGTTCACCTCGGAGGAGGGGCAGGAGGGCATCGCGGCGTTCTGGGAGAAGCGCCCGCCGAAGTGGGCGTCGCGATGACGCTCAGGATCGCCAACTGCAGCGGCTTCTACGGCGACCGGCTCTCGGCGGCCCGCGAGATGGTCGAGGGCGGCCCCATCGACGTGCTCACCGGTGACTGGCTGGCCGAGCTCACCATGCTCATCCTGGCCGGCAACCGCCTCAAGGGCCGCCCCGGCTACGCGCCGACGTTCCTGCGGCAGCTGGAGGACGTGCTCGGCACCTGTCTCGACAAGGGCATCAAGATCGTCTCGAACGCCGGCGGCCTGGACCCGGCCGGCTGCGCCGCGGCCGTGCGCGAGCTGGCCACCCGGCTGGGCCTGTCCCCCGCGGTCGCCCACGTCATCGGCGACGACCTCACCGGCCAGCCGCTCGACCTGGTCAACGCCGACACCGGCGAGAAACTGGCGGCGACCCCGCTGACCGCCAACGCCTACCTGGGCGGCCGCCCCATCGCGGCGGCGCTGTCGGCGGGCGCGGACGTCGTGGTGACCGGCAGGGTGACGGACGCGGCGCTGGTGACGGGGCCGGGCATGTGGAGGTACGGCTGGGGTCCCGACGACCTCGACGCGCTGGCGGGCTCGGTCGTCGCCGGGCACGTCATCGAGTGCGGCTGCCAGGCCACCGGCGGCAACTACGCCTTCTTCCAGGACGTGCCGGACCTGGCGCACTGCGGCTTCCCCATCGCCGAGCTGCGGGCCGACGGGTCGGCAGTGATCACCAAGCATCCCGGCACGGGCGGCATGGTCACGGTCGGCACGGTGACCGCGCAGCTCGTGTACGAGATCGCCGGCCCGCGCTATCCGGGGCCCGACGTGGTGGCCAGGTTCGACACGATCACGTTGACGGAGGACGGGCCGGATCGGGTGCTGGTGTCGGGCGTCCGGGGCGAGCCGCCGCCCGGCACGCTCAAGGTCGCCGTCAACTACCTGGGCGGTTACCGGAACACGATGACGCTCGTGCTGACGGGCCTGGACGTCGCGGCGAAGGCGCGCGTGGCGGAGGAGGCGATCTGGGCGCGGATCCCGCGCGAGTCGTTCGACCAGGTCGACGTGGCGCTCACGGAGGCCGGGCTGCTGCGGATCACGGTCATGGACGCCAACAGGGACAAGGTCGGCCGGGCCTTCTCCGCGGCGGTGGTGGAAACCGGTCTGTCCAGCTATCCGGGCTTCTACGGGCTCACGCCGCCGGGCGACGCCTCGCCGTACGGCGTGTACTGGCCGGTGCTCGTCCCGGCCGACGAGGTCCGCCCGCGGGTGTTCATGGACGGCAACGAGCTCACCTTCGGCATCGAACCCCCGCCCGCGCCGAGGGCATCTGGCTCGCTCCCTCCGCCGGGCCGGGGAGAGAGGCGGCGGGCGGCCGGGGACGGCGGGCCGACGGTGCGGGCGCCGCTGGGGCGCGTCGCCGGGGCCCGCTCGGGCGACAAAGGCGGCAACGCGAACCTGGGCGTCTGGGCCGACACCGCCGGCCGCTACGACTGGCTGGCGGGCCACCTGACGGTCGCCAGGCTCAAGGAGCTGCTCCCGGACCTGGCGGCGTACCGGATCGACCGCTACGAGCTGCCCAACATCAAGGCGCTCAACTTCGTCGTCCACGGCCTGCTCGGCAGGGGCGTCGCGGCGAGCCCGCGCATGGACCCGCAGGCCAAGGCGTTGGGCGAGGAGCTGCGCGCCCGGGTCACGGACATCCCCGCGGCGCTGCTCCCGGACGGTGTGGACTCCCTGTGACCTCCTGTGCCCGCCATCCCAGCAGCCCCGCCCCCAGCAGCCCGGCGTTCGTGCCGAGCCGGGAGGCCCGTACGGCGGGGGCGGGGCGGAAGGCGAGGCGCTCCCGCAGCCGGGCACGCAGCGGATCGAGGAGGGCGTCGCCCGCCAGGGACAACCCGCCGCCGATGACGATCAGCGCCGGGTCGAGCAGCAGCGTGTACGTGGCCAGCGCCAGCGCGAGCGCCTCGACCGCCTCCGCCCACACCGCGACCGCCGCCTCGTCCCCTTCCATGACCCTGCGGACGACGGGCTCGGCGGAGGTCTCGCCGCACCGGGCCGCGACGGCCCCGGCCGAGGCGTAGGCCGCCAGGCAGCCCCGTTGCCCGCACCCACACGGCAGGCCGTCCGGCCGGACCGGGATGTGCCCGATCTGCCCGGCCCAGCCCGCCGCACCGCCGTACAGGGAGCCGGACAGGACGACCGCGCCCGCGATGCCGGTGCCGATCGGGACGAACAGCACGTCCCGGCCACCCGCTCCGTAGGCGAGCTCGGCCTCCCCCGCCGCGCGCACGTCGTGTCCCAGCGCCACGGGCAGGTCCACGTCCGCGAACGCGGAGACCGGCACGTCACGCCACCCGAAGGCCGCCGAGTAGACGGCGTGGGTGTCCGTGACGAGCCCCGGCACCGCCAGCCCCACGGCCACCGGCCCCGCCCGGCACAGGTCGGAGACGAACGCGGATATGGCGGCGATCACCCGGTCGGGCCCTTCGGCGCGGGGCGTGGGACGGCGTTCTCGGCGGAGGATCGTGCCGTCACGGGCGACGAGTCCGCCTTTCATGGTGGTCCCGCCGACGTCGATGGCCGCAACGTACTCCATCGAGCGATCCTCTCACCGGTAATCACTTTGAGGTCGGCATCCCCTTTGGAGAAAGATGTCGCCTATGACCCCTCGCCGTCTCACCACTGACGACCTGGACGACTGCGCCCGCCTGGCCAAGGATCGCGGCTGGCTCCCCGAGCGTCACAAATGGCGCCTGCTGCTCGAGATCGGGGAGCCGTACGGGATCGACGCGCCGGACGGCGACGGCCTGGCCGCGACGAACGTCCTGACCTGCTACGGCGACGACCACGCGGTGATCAGCATGGTCCTCACGGCCGCCAGGTTCGAGCGGCGGGGCCTGGGCCGCCGGCTCATGGAGCACGTGCTGGAGCGGGCGGGCGCCCGGACCGTCTCGCTCTACGCCACCGAGTACGGCCGCCCGCTCTACGAGCGGCTCGGTTTCCGCGCCGTCGGCGTGGCCGCCAAGCACGGGGGCGTCTTCACGGGCGAGCCCTCGGGGCGGACCCGCCGCGCGACCCCGGACGACCTCGACGCCATCCTGGCGCTCGACGCCGAACTGTTCGGCACGGACCGGTCCGCGGCGCTGCGGCGGATGTTCACGTTCGGCGAGCAGGTCAGGATCGCCGACGGCGGCTTCGGTCACTGCTGGCGCAACGACGACAACACCGTCATCGGCCCCGTCGTGGCACGGGACGAGGAGACCGCGCGGGCGCTGATCGGCGACCTGGCGCGGGAGGTGGACGGTGAGGTGCGGATGGACTTCGACCTCGCGCACGAGTCGATGATCAGGTGGGCGGGCGAGCACGGCATCACCGAGGCGTGGCGGGTCACGCGCATGGTGCGGGGCGGCGGCCTGCCCGGGGATCGGGCCCGCCAGTTCCTGCCGTTCATGCAGGCGCTCGGTTGACCGTGTCGGCGGCGCTCTCGTAGGGTCGCGGCCAGAATTTCATTCTGTCGAAGGGCGGTACATGACCTCCACGCACATCGACGTCAACGCCATCGACCTCGACGCGCTCGGCGTCTGGATGGACGCCGAGGGGCTGCCGGGCGGGCCGATCACGGGTGTGGCGCCGGTCCTGGGCGGCACGCAGAACGTCATGGTCCGCCTGGAGCGCGGCGGCCGCCCGTACATCCTGCGCCGTCCGCCCCTGCACGCCCGCCAGAAGAGCAACGAGGTGCTGCGCCGCGAGGCGCGGGTGCTGGCGGCGCTGCGCGACACCGCCGTGCCCGTGCCGGTGCTGGTGGCCGCGCAGACCGCACAGGAGCCGGTCTTCTACCTGATGGAGCCGGTGGACGGGTTCAACCCCTCCACGGGGCTGCCCGAGCCGCACGCCTCGGACCCGGCGATCAGGCACCGGATGGGGTTCGAGGCCGCCGCGGCGCTGGCGGAGCTGGGGCGGGTCGATCCGGCGGTGCTGCCGGGCTTCGGGCGGCCGGAGGGGTTCCTGGAGCGGCAGGTGCCGCGCTGGCTCAAGGAGCTCGACTCCTACGCCGCCCTCGACGGCTACCCCGGCCCCGACATCCCCGGCCTGCGCGAGACCGCGGACTGGCTCACGAGCCACCTGCCGGCGTCCTTCACCCCGGGGATCATGCACGGCGACTACCACTTCGCGAACCTCATGTTCGCCTGCGACGGCCCGCGCGTGGCCGCGATCGTGGACTGGGAGATGTGCACGATCGGCGACCCGCTGCTCGACCTGGGCTGGCTGCTGGCCACCTGGCCGTCCAACGACGGGCACGTGCCGGGGTTGCCGGCGCCGCAGGAGCTCGTCGCGTACTACGCGGCACTGTCCGAGCGCGACATGTCGGCCGTCGACTGGTACGCGGTGATGGCCTGCTTCAAGCTCGGCATCGTGCTGGAGGGCACGCACGCCCGGGCGTTCGCCGGCAAGGCGCCCAAGGACATCGGCGACCTGCTGCACGCGACGACGCTGGGGCTGTTCGAGCGGGCGCGGGAGTTCATGGACGGCGTTCTGGGCTGACCGGATATCACGATTTTCGGGATCTTCAGGAAAAACGATCATATACTTCTCAGAGAAGCGTACAATTGCGCGCAATTGCACTTTGTGTTTTCGGGGAAGGATCGTCATGCGCATGCGGTTCCTCGGCTCCACCTCGGAGGCGGGCGCCTGTCCCACCCTGTACGAGACCGACCGCGGCACCATCGTCGTACAAGGCCTCCAAGTCACCGACCCGGAGGCGCTCGCGGACCTCCGCGACGTCCTCGACGGCGAGACCGCGGTGGAGGTGCCCCGCGAGCTGCTCACCGAAATCGCCCGCCGCGTCCTGTCCGACGGGGCGGCAACCGCTTTCCCGACCAGCGGAGGAACACCTGCTGCAACCGGTTGATCACAATTGCGCTCAACGCTGGCATGATCGACGCAAGCGAGACTAGCCTCTTGCGGCGTGACGTCGTTTCAGCAGGCGCGCATCGACCTCGGCGGCCAGCTACGCCAATTGCGCGAGGCCGCCCATTTGTCGGGCAAAGAGCTGGCCGAGCGCGTGCGCTGGCAGCCGTCCAAGGTCTCCCGGCTGGAGAACGCCCGGCAGACCCCCACTGAGGACGACGTGGTCGTGTGGGCGCAGGCCGTGGGCGCCGCGCCCGATACGACGGACGAGCTGATCAGTCAGGCCCTCGCCCTTCAGGAGCGGCACGACAGCTGGAAGCAGCGCTATCGCAGTGGCCTCGCCGCCATACAGGAGGACATGCGGGACCTCGAGGCCCGCACGAAGCTGTTCCGCGCGTTCGAGCCGGGCATCGTCATGGGCCTGCTGCAGACCGCCGAATACGCCAGGCACGTCTTCCGCAAGGTCAAACGCCTCTACAGCGCCGCCGACCAGATCGATGCGGCGGTGCGGGTGCGGATGCAGCGCCAGGAGATCCTGTACGACCGCAGCCGGACGTTCAGGTTCGTGGTGCCGGAGACGGCGTTGCACACCATGCTGGCCCCGGCCGACGTCATGCGCGGTCAGCTCGACCGGCTGCTGGCCGTGAGCACGCTGCCCAACGTCGAGTTCGGCGTGATCCCGTTCGGCACGGAGCTGCCCTCCGCACCGATCAACGGGTTCTGGATCTACAACGAGGCCATGGTGGGCGTGGCCACAATGACGAAGGACCTCGTCCTGCGCGATCCCGATGACATCGCCTTCTACGTCCAGGCGTTCGACGACTATGCGAAAGTGGCGGAGTTTGACGAGGGCGGACGGGAAGTCATGATCCGCATTCTTCACGCTTACCGGAGACAAAAACCACATTAACCGCAGCAATTGCTTGCCTCCTGGCCCAAGATCGTGCAATTCTGTCGCGAGACGTTGCGGAGGTGACGCATGATGCTTGATACCGCGCTCAGCCTCGAGCGCTTCGCCTGGCACGCGGGTCGTCACGCCGACCTGTCCGTCCAGAGCCTGGCCCTGGCCAGCGACCCGGCGTACGTATCGGTCCGCAATCGCTTCTCGGCCACCCTCGCGGAGACCGTGACGTGCTCGGAGGAGGGCGCGTTCGTCACGTCGTGGGGCTACCGGCTGGGCACGACGGAGGACGTCGAGTCCGCCGCCGCCCGCCTCGCCTTCCTCCTGGCCGCCCTCCCTGCCTGACTTTCACCGGCCGTCTGCCACCGGCCGCGCCGCCCCGGCTACCACTCATCGCCACCGCCCGCCCTCGCATGGCCTCACCCGGCCATCTTGGCGCCAGGCGTCCGGGTCACCGCACCGCCCCACCGAGCCGGGCGACCGCCCTCCGAGCAACCGCCCTCCAGCGACGCCTCTCCTTTCCCGACGGCCGCGCGCGCCCGACGCCTGGTGGGTCCGGCCACGCGGACACCCGCCGGGCACCTGACCGCCGGAGGACCATGCCTTGCGCCGTCCGCGCAAGCCCGATCAACAGCCGGCCCGGCGACCTAACCACTCGGCCACCCGGCCGCCGGAGGGGGCGTCCGGCGAGGCCGAGGCGCTGTGTAACCGGCCGAAGGCCGCCCGCGACAGCCGTAGCTCAGCAGCCTGCCTTGTAGAGGATCTTCTGCACCTCCGGCCGGTCCACGTTCTGCGCGGTGACGATCGTGGCGTCGGTCGGGATCGACGGCGTGACAGGCTGCCCCTTGACCGCCGCGACCGCCTGCTCAATGCCCTTGGCCCCGATGTCGCCGGGCAATTGCGCGATCAGCGCCTGCACGACGCCGTCCTTGAGCTGCTTGACCTGCGCCGGCCCCGCGTCGAAGCCGACCATCTTGACCTCGCCCAGCTTCCCGGCCTGCTGCAGCGCCGACCCCGCGCCGGTGGCCGAGTTGAGGTTCGTGGCGAACACACCCGCCAGATCCGGGTCCTTGGCCAGCGCCGCGTTGACGATCTTGGACGCCTCGCTCACGTCGTTGTGCGAGTACTGCACCCCCAGATAGTCGATCCCCGGGTGGCTGGCCTTGATCTCCTCCTCGAAGCCCTTGATGCGCGCGTCCACGGTGCTCACGCCCGGGTCGGTGGAGATCACCAGCGCCTTGCCCTTGCCGCCGATCTGCTCCGACAGCGCCTTGGCCGCCGCGGCGCCGCCCTTGAGGTTGTCGGTGCTGATCCTGGACAGTCCGATGCTCTGGTCCTCCACCACCGTGTCCACCAGGATGATCTTGATGTTCTGCTGCTTCGCCTGGGTCAGCGGCGCGATCATCGCCTTGACGTCGGTCGGCGCGATGAGCATCGCGTCAGGAGCGCTCGCGACGACGGAGTTGACGATCGGGGTCTGGAGCGTCGGGTCGAACTTCTGCGGCCCCTGCACGTCCAGCGTCACGCCCAGTTCCTGGGCCTTGGCCTTCGCCCCGCAGGCCATGGTCTCGTAGAACTCCTCCCCGGCCAGGCCCTGCACGAGCGTGACCCGGATCTGGTCGCCGCCTCCGGCGTCCCCGCCCTGACCGCCGCAGGCGGCGATCAGCAGCAGCGCTCCGAGAGCGGCCATGGCCTTGCGCATGGTGTGTCTCCTATCGGTCCCGGGTTCTGCGCCTCCACTGGTCCGCGTACACGGCGGCGATGAGCACCGCCCCCACCACCACTTGCTGCCAGAACGGGCGGACGCCAAGGATCTGGAAGCCGTTCTGCAGCACGACGGGGATGAACACGCCGATGACCGTGCCGGCCACCGTCCCGATCCCGCCGAACAGGGACGTGCCGCCGATCACCACGGCCGCGATGGCCTGGAGGTTGTCGGTGGAGTGCGCGGAGACGCCGGTGATGCCGTATTTGGCCAGCGACAGGTGCCCGGCCAGCCCCGCCAGCAGTCCGGCCAGGCCGTACACCTTGATGAGGTGCTTGCGCACGGCCACGCCGCCGCGGCGGGCGGCCTCGGCGTTGGAGCCGATCGCGTACGTGTGACGGCCGAAGCGGGTGCGGGCCAGCGTGAACGCGAGCACGGCGGTCACGGCGGCGCAGATCCACACGATCAGCGGCACGCCCAACCACCGGGCCAGCCCGAGCCCCAGGTTGAGCTCCGCCGGGGCACGCAGGTCGACGCCGCCGGTGAGCAGCAGCGCGCCACCGAGCGACATGCCGAGCGTGCCCAGCGTCACGATCAGCGCGGGGATGCGGCCGAGCGCGACGAGAACCCCGTTGAGCACGCCCCACGCCAGCCCCGTGACGACGGCCGCCAGGGCGCCCAGCGCGAGCGACCCCGTGGCCTCCATGACCTCGGCCGCCACCACCGCGGAGAACACCAGCACCCCGCCGACCGAGAGATCGATGCCCGCCGTGATGATCACGAATGTCATGCCGGTGGCCAGGAGCAGCAGGATCGCGGCGTCGCTGACCAGGTTGAGCAGATTGAACGAGGTCGGGAACGTACGGGGCGCCAGCACGGAGAAGGCCACGAGCAACGCGACCAGCACCAGCCCGATCCACACGACCTGCCGCTCACCCAGCCGCAGCGCCTTCATCCGCCGTTCTCCCACTCGAACGCGCCCGTCATGGCGCCGACCAGTTCCTCCATCGAGACGTGCGCGGTGTCGAAGCGGGCCACCCGGCGCCCCAGCCGCAGCACTTCGACCCGGTCGGACACCGCCTTCACGTCCTGCATGTTGTGGCTGATCAGCACGACCGACACGCCCGAGTCCCGCACGGTTCGGATCAGGTCGAGCACCCGCCGCGTCTGCACGACGCCGAGCGCGGCGGTCGGCTCGTCCATGAACAGCACGCGCCGCGCCCACGTCACGGCCCGTGCCACAGCGACGCCCTGCCGCTGCCCGCCCGACAGCGTGGACACCGGCGCGTTCTGGGAGGCGAGCCGCACGCCGAGCCGCTCACACGCCTCCCGGGTCTCGCGCCGCATGGCGGCGTTGTCGAGCACGCCCAGCAGGCCGAGGGGGCCGGGCTTGAGGCGCTCCCTGCCGAGGAAGAAGTTGGCGGCGGGGGTGAGGTCGGCGCAGAGCGCGAGATCCTGGTAGACCGTCTCGATCCCGGCGGCCCTGGCCTCCTCGACCGAGCCGAACGCCACGGGCTCGCCGTCGATCTCGATCGTCCCCGCGTCCGGCCGCTCGACCCCCGACAGGATCTTCGCCAGCGTGGACTTGCCCGCGCCGTTGTCGCCGATCAACGCGACCACCTCGCCGGGCGACACCGCGAAATCCGCCCCGCGCAGCGCCTCGACCTGGCCGTAGCTCTTCACGATCCCGCGGGCGTCGAGCAGAGGTGCGGCCATAGCACCATCAAGAATGGGCCTGACATCGTTGTCAAGACCGAAACGCTCATGAGAAGAGCGGGCCCGTGACGTGTACGGGCCCGCTCTTCGGCATGGGGTGGGGCTAGTTGGCGCTGGCCTTGTCGGCCTCCGGCTTGTCGATTTCGAGCTTGCGCTGGATGGCGATGAGGATGCTCATCATCTCCGTCTGGCTGCTCTGGATGCCGGTGACCTTGGTCTCCAGCCTGTCGAACCGAGCGTCGACCTGCTCGAAGCGGGCGTCGATCTGCTCGAAGCGGGCGTCGACCTGCTCGAAGCGGGCGTCGACCTGCTCGAAGCGGGCGTCGATCTGCTCGAACCGAGCATCCACCTGCTCGAACTTCGCGTCCATCTTCGCTGCGAGCCTGTCGACTTTGTCTTCGACCCTGGTGACCCGCTCATCGAGCGTGGTGACCTTCCCGTCGAGGACCTTGACGTGGTTGGCCACTCCATTGATCCGCTCAGTGAGGTCCTGTGCGAGCTCGGCCTGGTCTGCCCGGACCCGGATGAACTCGTTGTCCAGCGCCGTGCCGAGCCCGCAGCAGATCTCCTTGAAGCCCACGGTGTTCTCCCTTACCTTGGGGGGTGAGGGGACCGGGGATCGTAGGTATCTCCGGTCTTCCTCGTTTCTTGGTCGCCTCGAAAATACCCCTCCAAGCGCCGCCTCGCACTGGATCCGAAAGAAGTTTCCCCAGGTCAGAGGGAATATCGTGTTACTAAAATCGGACTTATCCACCTATATCGTGGCCAAAAAAATTTGGGGCGCCGACAATCGCGGCGCCCCTTTTCGGAATTACGTGGTGCAGTCGTAGAGACCGTCCTGACCGTCCACCACCGTGCAATTCTCCTGCACCCAGCTCGTCACCTCAGCATTCCCCCGCCCAGGACCACCGCCGTTCCCGCCCACGAGGACGTACCGGAGCTGCCCCGACGCCACGAGCACCTGGAGCCGTTCCACGGTCATGGCGGGATCGCTGCCCGTGAAGCCGCCCATGGCGAGCACCGGCTTGCCGGTGGACAGGATCAGCGACGACGCCTGCTGGGCGCTGCTCACCGCGACCAGCCAGGTGGCCGAGCCCTGGTTCGCGACGAGGTACGTGGCCAGGGAGTCGCTCACCCCGCCGCCGAAGCCGCCGCGCATGAGCCCGGACGGCCGTTCCTGCCCGGTCGCGCGGCCGGGCAACCCGCCTCCGGGCATGCCTCCGGGCCGCCCGAACCCGCCCATGCCGCCCGCCGACGGCCCGGCCGTCGGGTTGCCGCCGTTGATCTGGGACTGCAGCGGCGTGACCGCGTACGCGGCGGGCCCCGCCAGCCCCGCGACCACCGCGGCCGCCATCGCGATCGCCGCCACCTTGGCCGTGACCTGCGCCCGCGCCCGGGCCAGTGCCAGCACCGCCACGGCCACCAGGGTCGCCCCGAGCACGACCCAGGCCAGCCACGGCGCCCAGTCGGGCGTGCGGCGCAGCACCACGAAGGACCAGGCGCCGGTCACGGCCACCGCCAGCGGCAGCACCCACCCCCAGGCCCGCGACCGCCGGTACGCCTGCCACATGACCACCACGCCCATCCCGCTCAGCGCGGCCACCGCGGGCGCCATGGCAGTCGTGTAGTACGGGTGGAAGCCGCCGCTGGAGAAGCTGAACACCACGTAGTGGACGGCGAGCCAGCCGCCCCACACCAGCCACGCCGCCCCCGACGGCCCGTCGCCGAGCCGGCGCAGCCGCATGACGACCGCGAACGCCAGCGCCGCCGCGCAGAACGGCAGCAGCCAGGAGATCTGCCCGGCCATGACGTCGTTGAACAGCCGCCCGGCCCCGGACTCGCCGCCGAAGTTGGCGCCACCGCCACCCCCGCCGGCCCCGCCCCGCCCGAAGATCCGGCCGAGGCCGTTGTAGCCGACCACCAGGTCCCAGACGGAGTTGTCGGTCGAGCCGCCGATGTAGGGCCGCGAGTCCGCCGGCCACAGGTCCACGATGACCATCCACCAGGCGCTGGACGCCACCAGCACCGCACCCGCCGCCAGCAGGTGCCCCACCCGCTTGAGCCAGGAGATCCGGGCGCACGCCAGGTAGGTCAGCGCGAACGCGGGCACCACCAGGTACGCCTGCAGCATCTTGGTGTTGAACGCCAGCCCCACGAACATCGCGGCGAGCAGCAGCGACCGCAGCCGCCCCGTCCGCAGCGACTCCAGGCAGAACCACCCCGCCAGCACCAGCAGCAGCACGAGGATCGTGTCGGGGTTGTTGTCCCGGTTGATCGCCACGGTGATCGGCGTGAGCGTCATGACGACGGCCGCGACCAGGGCGGCCGCGTGTCCCGCCCGTACCTCGGAGAACGCCCGGCGCACGGCGGAGTGGACCAGCCCGACGGCGGCCACGCCGGCCAGGGCCTGTGGGATCAGCATGCTCCACGTGCTGTAGCCGAAGATCCGCGCCGACAGCCCCATGACCCACAGGGCGAGCGGCGGCTTGTCGACGGTGATGAAGGACCCGGCGTCGAGGGCGCCGAAGAAGAACGCCTTCCAGCTCTGGGTGCCCGAGACGACGGCGGCGGCGTAGTAGGAGTTGGCGTTGCCGCTGAGCCCCCACGCGTAGAGGACGAACGCGATAGCGAGCACCGCCCACAGCGCGGGGTGCGACCAGCGGGGATCCTCCTCGGCGCCCAGGAACACGCGGGCGGGCAGGGCGCGGCTCGTGGCGGCCCGGTGCGCGGGCCGCGTCGCGGTCGTGGTCGTGGTCGTGGTCATCGTACGGTCCTCCGCTTCGGGTTGAAGACCCACACACGCAGGAGGAGGAAGCGGACGAGCGTGGCGGCGGCGTTCGCGACGATGACGGCGATGAGCTCCACGCCGTGGGAGACCCCCGCGGGCAGCAGCGACAGGCTACCGGAGGTGAGCGCCAGCCCCACGAGGAACGCGATCAGCCCCTCCAGCTGGTGCCGCATCGCCCCGGCCGAGCCGGTGACGCCGAAGGTGAAGCGCCGGTTCGCGGCGGTGTTGGCCACGGCCGTGACCAGCAGCGCGACCGCGTTGGCCGCCAGCGGCGGGACCACCTGGCGCAACAGGGAGTACAGCGCCAGGTACGCCAGCGTGCTGACCACCCCGACGATCGCGAACCTGGGCAGCTGCCTGGCCATGCCCTTCGGAAGTTCGGCCCGCTGCACCCGCGCGGGCACCGGGATGCGCGCGGCCCCGGACAGCGCCTTGCGTGCCACCCTGGCCAGGCCGCGCAGGTCGTCGAGCGCGGTCCGGAGGATGTCGACCCGGCTGTCCGGATCGTCCACCCAGTCCACCGGCACCTCGTGGATGCGCAGCCCGTGCCGCTCGGCGAGCAGCAGCAGCTCGGTGTCGAAGAACCACTCCTCGTCCTCGACGCCCGGCAGCAGCGCCTGGGCGATCTCGGTGCGGACGGCCTTGAAACCGCACTGCGCGTCCGAGAACCGGGCGCCCATGACCGAGCGGAGCAGCAGGTTGTACGAGCGGGAGATGAACTCGCGCTTCGGACCCCGCTCGACCCGCGCCGCCCTGGCCAGGCGGGTGCCGATGGCCAGGTCGCTGTGGCCGGACAGCAGTGGCGCCACCAGCGGCAGGAACGCGTCCAGGTCGGTGGACAGGTCCACGTCCATGTAGCTGACGACGTCGGCGTCGCTCTCCGACCAGGCCCGGCGCAGAGCCCGCCCGCGTCCCTTCTCCTCGAGGTGCACGACCCGCACGTGCGGGAGCTCCTCCGCCAGCTCCGTGGCGATCTGCCAGGTGTTGTCGGTGCTGGCGTTGTCGGCGATCGTGATCCGGAAGCCGTACGGGAAGTTCCCGGTGAGGTAGGCGTGCAGCCGGGTGATGCTGGGGCGGAGTGCGCGCTGCTCGTTGTAGACCGGAACGACCACCTCGACCAGGCGCGTCCGTATTGCTGTTGTCTCCATGCGCCTAGCACATGGTTTCGGTCTTTAACGGGACTTATTCGAGTCTGAGTTACGGATGAGAGTTCCGAAGGGACCCCAGCGTTTCCGTGCGCATAGGGGCTCCGGGGAGCTCCACCGTGTCGGTACGCATGGGGCTCCCGGGGAGCTCCATCGTCGCGATCGCCCCGCCGCCTGGCGCGTTCGCCAGGCTCACCTTCCCGCCGGCCTCGGCCACGGCCTGGGCCACGATCGCCAGGCCGAGCCCGGATCCGGGCAGGCCACGCGCGGACGGCGAGCGCCAGAACCGGTCGAAGACGTGCGGCAGCTCTTCCTCGGGCAGCCCGGGACCGTGGTCGCGGACGGTCAGCCGGCCACCGGACAGCGACACCTCGACCTGGCTGTCAGGGCTGAACTTGGCGGCGTTGTCGATGAGGTTGAGCACGGCGCGTTCCAGCGAGGCGGCGCCGCCGACGACGTACCACGGGGTGAGGTCGGTGACGACCTCGGCGCCGCGCAGCCTGGCGCGCTCCACGGCCGCCGTCACCACCTCGTGGAAGGCCAGCTCGACGTGCGGCTCGTGCTCGGTGTCGCCCCTGGCCAGCTGGAGCAGGTCCGCCACCAGCGTGGACAGCTCGGCGAACTGCGCCTTCACGTTGACCAGCAGCCGCCGCTTGGCCTCGGGATCGAGGCTGCGGCCGGTCTGCTCGCTGCGCAGCAGCAGGTCGATGTTGGTGCGCAGGGTGGTGAGCGGCGTGCGCAGCTCGTGTCCCGCGTCGGCGACGAGCTGTTTCTGGCGTTCCCGGGAGCCGGCGAGGGCGGTGGTCATGGCGTTGAAGGAGGAGGACAGGCGGGCGATCTCGTCGTTGCCCTTCACGGGGATCCGGGTGTCGAGGTCCTCGGTCTGCGCGATGTGCTCGACGGCCCTGGTGAGCCGGCCCACCGGTCTCAGCGCCGCGCGGGCGATGAGCAGGCCGGCGGTCGCCGCGACCAGGATCCCGAGCGCCGCCACGCCCCCGAGCATCAACGCCACGATCTGCAGGGTGCCCCGGATTTCACGGAGCGGCATCGCGTCCATCACGGCCACGCCGGGAGCAACCTGCTCGGTGCGGATCCGCACCTGCGTGCCGTCCACGGTGACGCCGTTGTGACAATGCTTGGAATCCTTCCACGTACCGGCGGCCACCTGCCGATCCTCGTCGGTGACCACCAGGGCCGGTCCGTCGTAGCAGGGAGGGCTGCCGTCAGCGTAGATGATCTGGGTCGAGTGGATCGGTCCGAAGTGCGGCTCGACCACCGGGTCGGGCCTGCATTTCTGCTCAAGGTAGTGAAACCACCCACGCGGGTCCTTGCCCGGCCCTGGACCGAGCTGCCGGTCCGCCTGCTCGTACACCTGATGCCGGACGATCATGAAGCACGCGCCCGCGCTGACGGCGACCGCCAGCGCGACGGCGACCGTGACGAGCAGCGTGAGGCGGGTGCGCAGGCTGCTCCAGATCACGGCGTGTTCCGGAGCACGTAACCGACCCCGCGCACCGTGTGGATCACTCGGGATTCTCCGCCTGCCTCGGTCTTCCGCCGCAGGTACATCACGTACACGTCGAGCGAGTTGGACGTCGGCTCGAAGTCGAAGCCCCACACCTCGCTCAGGATCTGGTCCCGGGTCAGCACCTGGCGCGGATGCGCCAGGAACAGCTCCATCAGCAGGTATTCGGTCCTGGTGAGGTCGAGCCTGCGGTCGCCCCGCGTCACCTCCCTGGTCGTCAGGTCCATGCGGAGGTCGCCGAACGACAGCGTCTCCTCGCCCTCGGGGGTGCCCGCGTTGAGCGCGCCGCGCCGCAGCAGTGCCCGCACCCGGGCCAGCAACTCGTCCAGCTCGAACGGCTTGACGAGGTAGTCGTCGGCCCCGGCGTCCAGCCCGGACACGCGGTCGCCGACGGCGTCGCGGGCCGTCAGCATGAGGACCGGGATGTGGTTGCCTGACGACCGCAGCCGGCGGCACGCGGTCAGCCCGTCGAGCCGCGGCATCATGACGTCGAGCAGCACGGCGTCGTAGGACTCGCAGGCCAGCTCGTCCAGCGCCGCTTGTCCGTCGTTGGCCGTGACGATCTTGTAGCCTTCGAACTCCAGGCTCGACTGCAACGCCTCGCGCAACGCGGGCTCGTCGTCCACTACCAGCAACCGTGCGGGCTCACTCATGGGTCAAACGCTAAGGGGGAATCATGAAAACGCGATGAATGAGATTATGCGCGTTTTATGAGGATCACTAGGTGACGGGTCGGACTTTGAGCCCGAGGATGACGCAATCATACAAGGTCACACCAGGAGGGCCATCGCGGCGTTGTGCCCGCCGATCCCGCTCACGCCGCCGCCCCTGCGGGCGCCGGCGCCGCACATGAGGATGCGTTCGTGTTCGGTCTCCACGCCCCATCCGCCGCCGCCACGGTCGTCGTCGGCGTACGGCCAGCTCAGGTCGGTGTGGAAGATGTGGCCGCCGGGCAGGCCCGCGTCCGTCTCCAGGTCCACGGGGGTCTTGACCTCCACGCACGGGGTGCCGTCCGGGGCCTGGAGCAGGCAGTCCTCGAGGGGCTCGGCGAGGACGGCGTTGAGGGAGGCGAAGGTCGCGCGGAGGGCATCCTCGCGGGCTTTCTCCGGATTTTTCCGGAAAAGTCGGGCGGGCATGTGCAGGCCGAACAGCGTCATCGTCTCGGCCCTGCCCTGGAGATCCGGCCCGAGGATCGACGGGTCGGTCAGTGAGTGGCAGTAGACCTCGGCCGGCGGCAGTTCCGGGATCTCCCCCGCGGCCGCCTGGGCGTACGCCCTGGCGAGCTGATCGCGTCCCTCGTTGATGTGGAACGTCCCACTGAAGGCCGCCCGCGGGTCCACGGCCGGGTCCTTGAGCCTGGGCAGCCTGGCGAGCACCATGTTGACCTTCAGTTGCGCCCCTTCCGGAACGGTCGCCGATCTGCCGAGCAGCCGGTCGAGGACGGCCGGAGACAGGTTGACCAGCACGTGCCCGGCGTTCACCGCGTGCTCGCCTGCCTCGTCCGTGAACGCGACCTCCCCGGACGGCGAGATCCCGATGATCTCCGCCCCGGTCCTGATCTCGGCGCCCGCCCGCCGGGCCGCCGCCTCCAGCGCGCCGGACACCGCTCCCATGCCGCCCACCGGCACGTTCCACTCGCCGGTGCCATCGCCGATCACGTGATAGAGGAAGCAGCGGTTGGCCAGGAGGTCGGCGGCGGGGTCGGCGAACGTGCCGATCAGCGCGTCGGTGAGCACGACGCCGCGTACGGTGTCGTCGCCGAACCGCTCGTCCACGGTCTCGCCGATGGGCCGCTGGAACAGGTCGCGCCAGGCCTCCGCGCCGACCAGGCGCTCGATCTCGGCGGGCGTGCGGAGGGGTTCGAGCAGCGTGGGTGCCAAGGTCCGCGCCACCCGCGCGGTCATGCCGTAGAAGTCCTGCCACGCCTTGTGATCGGCCTCGCCGCCGGTGACGGCCATGAACGAGGCCTTCGTCGGTGCCGCGTCCTCGTTGTCGACGAGCAGCCCGGTGTCGCCCTTGGGGGTGTAGGAGGCGTAGCGGCGGCGGCGCAGCTCCAAGTCGAGGTTCAGGTCGCGGACGATCCTGGCGGGCAGGAGGCTGACGAGGTAGGAGTAGCGCGACAGCCGCACGTCGACACCGGGGAAGGGCCGCGCCGAGATCGCCAGGCCGCCCACGTGGTCGAACCGTTCCAGAACGAGCACCCGCCGACCGGCCAGGGCGAGGTACGCGGCCGCGACCAGCCCGTTGTGCCCGCCCCCGGCGACAACCACGTCATACGACACCATCCCCGCACTTTACGACCCAAACCACGCCCACAGTCAATGGTCACCGCGGTCACGGCGGACCCGCCCTCTGGGTAGGCGGCGGTCTGGTCGTGGAAGACGGGTGACGCACACCGCCAAAGGCCACCACGGTCACGGCGGACCCGCCCTCTGGGTAGGCGGCGGTCTGGTCGTGGAAGACGGGTGACGCACACCGCCAAAGGCCACCACGGTCACGGCGGACCCGCCCTCTGGGTAGGCGGCGGTCTGGTCGTGGAAGACGGGTGACGCACACCGCCGAAGGTCGCCGTGGTCACGGCGGGCCGGGCGTTTGCGCAGGCGGGTCTGGTCGTGGAAGGCGGTGAAGGTGCGCGTTGCCCGTGAGGTCACGGCGGGGAGGCGATGGCGAGCAGGGTGGTGGCCGGGCCGGTGAGGGGGCGTCCGCGCCGCCACACCGCGCACAGGTCCCTGACGAGGTCGAGGCCCACCAAGGGCACCTCCACCAGCCGGCCGGTGGCCACCTCGGCCTCCACCGCGTACGCACTGAGCACCGCCGGCGCCGCCCCCGCCTGCGCCGCGCCCTTGACCGCGGAGTTCGACCCCAGCTCCAGCCGTGGGCCGGCCCGGTGCAGGCGCAGGTCCTTGAACGCCACCTCCAGCGTCTCCCGGGTGCCCGACCCCGGCTCGCGCACCACGAGCGGCGTCGCGGCCAGCTCCGCTCCCCTCAGCGGGGTGCGCCGCCGTGCCCACGGGTGGTCCGGGGCCACCACGACCACCAGCCGGTCGGTCCCCACGACGCGGCTGCCCAGCCCCTCCGGCACGCTCGGCCCCTCCACGAACCCCAGCTCCACCTCCTCGGCCAGCACCCGGGCCGCGACGTCCGCGGAGTTGACCACGTCCAGCCCGACCTGGACCTCGGGCTCACGATGCTGCAGCTCGCCGAGCCACCTCGGAACCAGGTACTCGGCCACCGTCATGCTCGCCGCCACGCGCAGATGGGCCGCCTCGCCGCGGCGTACCGCCTGGACGGCCCGCATGAGCTCCTCGGCGGCGGCCAGCACCTGGACCGCCCAGCCCGCCACCATCCTGCCCTCTGCGGTGAGCGTGGAGCCCCTGGGCGTGCGCTCGACCAGGGGGAGGCCGAGGCGGCGTTCGAGCTGGACGACGCGCTTGCTCGCCGACGGTTGCGCGATCCCGGCCGCCCGCGCCGCCTGGCCGAGGCTGCCGAGCTCGCCCACGTCCACCAGGAGCTTCAGGGAATCCAGGTCCGGCAGCCCACTCATAGCCACAGGGTATGACCTCCAAGGCAACGCGCGTCTACCGGCCGCTCCCCGCGCTCAGAACACTGAGATCATGCCCACAGGCGACCGCCCACCCGCCGTGACGCCACATGTCACATCCCTAGTTGCCCCGCGCACCACGCACACGCCGGCCACTTCAGCGCGCACGTCGCCGGGAGCCGCCTCAGCGCCGCCCACGGCGAGGTCCAGAGGCGAGAGGCCTCGTGATGGAGTGCCCGGCCTTGGCACATCCGGCCCCGGGGTGGCGGTGGCGGCGGTGGCGACCGTGGGGGCACTGATCGTCAACCAATTCCTTCCGGCGCTCAGCCCCGCCGTGATAGCGGTGGTCTGCGGCGCGGCGCTGGCCAACCTCGCCGGGATCCCCGGACGGCTCGCGCCCGGGCTGGCGTTCGTCTCCAGGCGGGTGCTGCGGGTGGCGATCGCCCTGCTCGGCCTGCAGATCGCGGTGCCGGAGGTGCTGGCCCTGGGCTGGCAGACCCTGGCCGTCGTGGCCGTGGCGACCGGCGTCACGTTCGCGGTGACGCCGCGGATCGGCCGCGCGCTCGGCCTCACCCCCGGCACGTCGCTGCTGGTCGCCACAGGGGTGTCCATCTGCGGCGCGGCGGCCGTCGCCGCGATGCGGGAGGCCGCGCCCACGTGCGATGACGACGACGCGGCGAACGCGCTCAGCGTCGTCGTCCTGTACGGCACCGCCGCCGTCGTGCTGATGCCCGTCCTGGCGTCCCTCCTGGGCCTGTCGCCCACCCAGCTCACCGTGTGGGCCGGTGCCGCCGTGCACGAGGTCGCCCAGGTGGCCGCGATCGGCGCCGCCTCCGGTGTCCTGGCGGGCGCCGTGACGGTCAAGCTAGCCCGCGTCGTCCTGCTCGCCCCCATGGTCGCCCTGGTGTCCCACCGCCACCGCCGACTCCCGATGCATGCCGCCCCTCCCCACGGCAGCCCCACGAGCGCAACCAGCCCTGCGCGGAGCCGCCCCACCGCCCCTCTTCACGGCCACTTGCCCGATGGTGTCCGGGGCAAGAGGCCGGCGGTCGTGCCGATGTTCGTGGCGGCGTTCCTGGCCATGGTGGCGTTGCGCAGCACCGGATGGGTCCCATCGGCCCTCACCGACGCGGTGCCGCACGTGACGGGGGCGCTGACGGCGGCCGCCATGTTCGGCCTGGGAACCGGCATCGACGTGCGGAACCTGGTCAAGGGCGGCAGGGCCGTGCTGCTCGGCGGCATCGCCACGGGCCTCATCGCCGCCGTCTCACTGGCCGGTGCGGCATTCCTCGTGTGATCATCGAATAGCTGGCCGTCGCTGGGCGCCCGTAATGGAACAAATGCCGTAAAATTCGCCGTTCCCCCGAAACGGGGCCCAGGACCACTCAAGGAGTACGAAACCCGCCATGCGCAGCACCGCCGACTCGATCCTCCAGCCGTCCGACGAGGTAGCCGAGGCCCTGGCCAGTGGCGCGCCGGTCGTGGCGCTGGAGTCCACGATCATCTCCCACGGGCTGCCGCAGCCGCGCAACCTGGAGGTGGCGCGGGAGCTGGAGGAGGTCGTACGGGCCGCCGGAGCCGTGCCGGCCACGATCGCCGTGCTGGACGGCGTGCCGAGGATCGGCCTGAACGAGGTGGAGCTGGAGCGCATCGCGACCGAGTCGGGGCTGCGCAAGCTCGGCCAGCGCGACCTGCCCGTGGCGGCGGCGCTCAAGGCCAGCGGCGCGACCACCGTGTCGGCCACGTCGTTCCTGGCCGCCCGCGCCGGGATCCGCATCTTCGCGACCGGTGGGCTCGGCGGCGTGCACCGGGGCTGGACCGAGGACCAGGACGAGTCCGCCGACCTGGACACGCTCGCCCGTACCCGCATCACGGTGGTGTGCGCGGGCGTGAAGTCGATCCTGGACGTGCCGGCGACGCTGCAGCGCCTGGAGACCAGGGGCGTGAGCGTGGTCGGCTACCGTACCGACACCTTCCCCGGCTTCTACCTGCACTCCTCCGGCCAGCCGATCGACTGGCGGATCGAGTCGCCCGGCGAGGCGGCGGACATCATGCGCGGCCAGGACGCGCTCGGCGGCCAGGAGACCGCGTTGATCGTCGCCAACCCGGTGCCCGAGGACCGGCAGCTCGACCCCGAGCTGCACGACCGCGTGCTGGCCGAGGCGCTGGCCGCCGCGGAGCGCGAGGGCGTCAAGGGACAGGCGATCACCCCGTTCCTGCTGGGCTACCTGGTCGACGGCACCGGCGGCGCCTCCCTGGAGGCGAACCTGGCCGCCGTCCGCGGCAACACCGCCCTGGCGGCCCAGATCGCCCTGCGGTGGGCCCGCTCGTGACCGACCGCGGCCTCCTGGTCATCGGTGACGTGGTCACCGATGTGGTGGCATTGCATGGTTCGCCGGTCATGTCGGGCACCGACACGGCCGCCGACATCGTGCTGCGTCCCGGCGGCTCCGGCGCGAACACCGCCGCCTGGGCCGCCCACCTCGGCGCCGACGCCCGCCTGCTGGCCAGACTCGGTTACGACAGCAGCGACTGGCACACCGCCGAACTGGTCAAGGCAGGAGTACGCCCGCACGTGACGGTGGATCACGACCACCCCACGGCGGTCGTGATCGCGATGGTGGACAAGAGCGGCGAACGTTCGATGCTCACCAACCGCGGTGCGGGCGGCCTGATCTCGGAGGACGACTGGGACCCCGCGCTGCTGGACGGCGTGAGCCGGCTCCACCTGTCCGGGTACGTGCTGTTCGCCGAATCCGGCCTGCGTCTGGCCCGGGCCGCGATGGCGGACGCGGCGGCCGCGGGCGTGGCGATCAGCGTCGACCCCGCCTCCACCGGGCCGCTGCGCGACTTCGGCGTTGAACGTTTCATCCGCGAGAGCGCCCCCGCCGACCTCGTCATCCCGAACCTCGACGAGGCCCTCCTGCTCAGCGGCGCCACGACGGCGGAGCGCGCCGCCGAACTGCTGAGTGAGAGATATGGCACATCGGTCGTGAAACTGGGCGCCACAGGCGCGCTGGCCGCGGTGGACGGAGCGGTCGTGGCCCGGGCTGCGGGCGTGCCCGCCGACGTTCTAGACTCGACCGGAGCAGGTGACGCGTTCGCGGCCGGGTTTCTCACAGCAAGCTTGCAGGGTGCCCGCGTCGACGCCGCTCTGGGGGCAGGTTGCCGTACAGGTGCTGAATGTGTGGCCCAGGTGGGCGGCCGTCCACGGTACGGTTTGGATCTGAACCGTCTTTACCCTATTCACACTGATTGATAGCTTGCCGCGTAGGCTGCACCATTAGCCACATGCGTTACGGGCAGCACCACGCGGCTCACTGGGGAGGATAAGGTCCGCCGATGGAAGTCGAGTCATCGATCTGCCTGAGCGACCTAGTCCCTGCTCTGCGCTGGAGCCGACCGCAGCAGGTGGCCGAGGCGCTGGGCGATCCGCGCCTGCCCGCGGGGTGGTGGTCCTCGCTCCCGCTGTCGAAGGCACTCGGCATGGCCGGTCTCGACTGGGTCTGCGAACGCCTGGCCCGGCTGGCCTCCTCCCGCTGGGATCACCTGCCCCTGGCCGATCTGCTTCCCGCGCTGACGGTCCACCACACGGATCCGGCGCTGCCCGGCTGGCCGGAGGCCACCCGTATCGCGGTCACCGGGCTCGGCGGCTGGCAGCGGCTGCGCCGCCTGTCCCCCAGCGATCTCAGCACGCCGTCGGCCACGCCCGAAGTGGTGATGGGGTCCGTCTTCCGCGAGATCCTCAGCCGCATCCCGGCCCAGCGCGAGGCCCCGCAGGCGGATCACCCTGAGGTGACGCGCCCCCTGCAGCGCGGCACGGTCCCCGCCGCCTCGCCGGACGAGGCGAGGGGCACCGGTCCGTTCCCCGTCCAGCCCGCGACCGCGCCGCCCCAGACCGGCTCCTTCGCCGCACAGAACGGCCTTATGGCCGCCGCCCAGAGCGGCCCGCCGGCCACCGCCCCGAGCGGTCCGTCGCCCGCCACGCCGAGCGGCTCACCGTCCGCCACGCCGGGTGGTCCGCTGCCTGTCGGGCAGAGCGGTCCTCCGGCCGGCGCACAGAGCGGTCCGCAGGCTGCCGCGTCCCATGGCGAAGGTCCCTCCGGCGCGCCGGCGGAGGGCGCCGGCCAGCAGCGGCAAACCGGCCCGTTCGGCGCGCCCGCGCAGGGTGACAGCGGGCCGCACCGCCAGACCGGCTCCTTCCCCGACCAGCCACAGCGTCAGACCGGGGCGTTCCCCGCTCAGGCCGCGGACGCCGGCTCCCAGCGCCAGACGGGCTCGTTCCCCGCACAGCCATCGCCGGACAGCGGCTCCCAGCGCGCGACCGGCTCGTTCCCCGCGCAACCGGCGGACGGCGCCACGCAGCGCCTGCCCGGGCCGTTCGCGGGGCAACCGGAGAGCGGCCCGCAGCGGCAGACGGGGCCGCTCCCGGCGCCGGGCGGAGACAGCGGACCCCACCGCCAGGCCGGGCCGTCGCCCGCGCAGAGCGGTCCGTTCTCCGCGCAGCCGTCGGGTGACGGCCCGCGGCAGGGTTTCGCGGGCGAGGGCCTCCCCCAGCGTCCCGCCCCCGGCCAGGCCGGACGCCTCCCACAGCGCCCGGCGGACCCGCAGCCAGGACGCCCCGACACCGGCTCCTTGCCAAGCGGTCCGGCCCTCGGCGCTCCGCTCCCCGGCGGCTCGACCCCGGGCGGACCTCTCCCTGGCGGCCCGAGCACCGGGTCGATCCCGGCCATCCCCGCCCTCCCCGGCGCGAACGGCTCCACGAGCAGCACGGGAACGCCCGCGTACCCGTCAGGGTCCGGCCCCGTGCCGTCCGACACCGACCACGCCATGGTCCGCGTCGTGGACAATCTGTTCCGCAGCCTCAACAAGCTCGAATTGTCCGTGGCCGTGCACCGGCTCTTCGCTGAGGACCCGGTCAGCCTGCGTACGCTCGCGCACAAGATGCTGGTCGAGAAGGAGGCCCTGTCCCAGGCGCAGCGCACCGCCGAGGAACGCGTGCTGCAGTGGCTCCGCTCGTCGGAGTCCGCCCCGGTCACCGGGCACATGTTCCGCCTGACCGAGTGGCTCGGCGCGGCCGCCACGGAGGACCAGCTCATCGGCGCCGACCCGGCCCACCCCGTGACGGTCCCCTCGCTGCGTACGCCGCTGTGGCGGGTGCTGGTGACGCTCATGCCCGACCGCAGGCTCCAGGACGGCTGGCTGGTGGTGGGCGACCTCCACCGTCTGCAGGCCCGTACGAGGCAGCTCCTGGCGGCGAGCCCGCCCGACGCCGACGTCGTGGAGCTCATGGCCGAGCTGGGCATCCGCGCCCATTCGGCCCAGGCGTGGCTCGACGCGCTGCCTCCCGAGACCGCCTCCGATCCGGTGAGCTCGGCTCCGTCGCCGTCCCAGCCGCTGCCCCGCCGCACGCCGGGGGCCAACGGCCACCATCACCGGGGCGGCCAGCCCATCCCGCCCGTGGCGACCAGCTCGATCGACCCGTCGGCCGCGCTGGCGACGCTGTCGGCGCTGTCCGGCGGCCGCTCGGGCATGCTGCCCGTGGCAGGCACCCCGGCCACGCCGCCCCCGCCATTGCCGAGCCCGTCCTCGGACCCGCGCCGCTGGCAGCGCATCGAGGTCACCCCCGAGCACCTGCGCGGGGGTCCGGTGCCGGTGCCGGAGGGGTACGCGGCCCAGCTCGGCATGCGGCCCGGCACGCTGCTGTCGGTCACGGGCCCGGGCGACAACGCCATCGTCCTGGTCTGGCAGGGCCACCAGCCCGTCTTCGACTCCCTCCAGCCGGTGCTGATGCGCCTGAATGCCCGGCCGGGCGACCAGGTGTACGTCACGGTGGACGGCTACCGCCTCGAGGCCCAGCTCACCGCCTGACCCCGGCGAACAAGCCCGGCGCCGAAGCACTCCTGGGGCCGCTGCCACGTCACACGGCCGACGACGACGCCAGCCCGTCGACGCAGTCCGACACCGGTCAAGCCGAAGACCAGCCGGCGGCCGCGGTGAGCGAACCCGACGCCGCCCAGGAAGCGGCAGCGGCCAGGTCGCGACGGCGCTGGCGAATGAGTCGGCGCTGGACGAGCCCCGAGGCCTATGCGGGACATCGCCGCGGCCCAGGCGCGAAGCCCGCGCAGGACACGTACTCGGCGGCCGTGGTGAGAGCCGGCCTCGTGGCGGGTCTCACCACCGTGACGAGCCCCAGTACCGTGACGAGTCCCAGCACCGTGAGGAGGCTCAGTGCCGTGACGAGGCTCAGCGCCGCGGCCAGTCCAGCGCCGTAGCCAGTCCAGCGCCGTAGCCAGTCCAGCGCCGTAGCCAGTCCAGCGCCGTAGCCGGCCCAGCGCCGTAGCCGGCCCAGCGCCGTAGCCGGCCCAGCGCCGTAGCCGAGCCCAGACCGACGGTTCGGCGACCAGCGACAAGCGGCATGAGGGCCGGGGCGGACGACGCCCGACTTGGCGCCGCAGTAAGTGACGGCGGCGGGTGTATTACAGGGTGTCGTCGAACAGGCGGAGGCGGTGGGCCATCGCGGCGGCTTCGCCTCGGGTGGCGGCGCCGAGCTTGGCCAGGATGTTCGACACGTGCACGCTCACCGTCTTCACCGAGATGAACAGCGCCTCGGCGATCTCCCGGTTGCTCCGCCCATTGGTGACCTCGCGCAGCACCTCCAGCTCCCGAGCCGTCAACCCCAGCGACTGCCCGTCCCCGGCATCCTCGGACCCGCCGATCCGGGCCCGCCGCCCGAAGACGTCGAGCTGCTCCAGCAGCGGCGTGGCGCCGAGCCGTCCGGCGAGCTCCCGCGCCCGTCCCAACCGCACAGCCGCCCCCTGCCGGTCACCGGCCGTCAGCGCCGCCTGCGCCCCGCCCACCAGGCTCGTGGCCTCCGCGTACGGCTGCCGCAGCCCCACCCACGCCTCTGTCGCCAGATCCCACGCCTTGACCTGGTACGCGACCAGCGTGGCAGCATCGTCGATCGCCGCCTCCGGCCCCATCAGCGCGGCGAACGTGAGCCGCTGCGCCTGCTGCAGATCGCCCTCGACCCCGAGCTCCTGCCCCAGCGCCCGAAGCTGCGGCAACAGGGAGAGGCCGAGCCGGGCGAGTGCGCCGGGAGGCTGGCCGGCTGATCCGGGAGGCCGGCCCACCGAGCCGGGGAGCTGGCCAGCCGAGCCGGCAGGATGGCCGGACGTGCCGGAAGGGTGCCCGGACGTGCCGGCGAGCCGGCCGGACGTGTCGGCGGCGGGTCCGAGTCGCAGCCCGGCGGGCACGACGGCGGTCAGGAGGCCGGCGAAGGTGAGCAGCACCGGCCAGGCGTAGCGCGGGGTCGATAGCAGGTCGCGTTCCTCCAGGGCACGGGCCGCCGTCCGCACCGCCTCCTCCACCTGCCCCCGCGCGTGCAGCAGTTTCACTTCCCTGCACAGATGCGGCAGCACGGTCTGATCACGGAACGAACCCCGCGTGAGCACGTGACGCGAGGACGCCAGCAGTTGCTCGGCCCGGTCGAGCTGCCCCCGCGCGAGCGCGATGTCCGTGGCGAACCCCTGCAGGCTGGCCCGGTAGGGCGGGGGCGGCGCGAGGTCGAGCGCGTGCTCGATCACCTCCAGTGCCTCGTCCCACCGGCCCAGCGACACCAGCGGCTCGGCCAGGTTGATCGCCAGGAACGTGCCGGACGTGCGGGCCAGGCCGTAGTGGGCGGCGTTTTCGATGCCGTCGCGGGCCACCTGCGCGGCCCGCTCGTGCCACCCCGCGCCCTCCAGCGCGTCGGACTCGGAGATCGCGCAGCGCATCAGCGCGTTGTACGCATCACTGGCGGCGGCGATGCGGCGCGCCTCGGCGAACGCCTCCAGCTGGGCTTCGACCTCCGCGTAGCCGAAGCGCGCCCAGGTCAAGTTGATCAACGCGTGGGCCTCGACGTTGGCGTCGCCCACCTGGCGGCCGATCTCCCTGGCTTGCTGGGCGGTGGCGATCTTCTCCGGCCAGTCGTCCGCCCCGTGGAGCATGCGCGACAAACTCTCGAGCACCTGCCCGCGCAGTTTGCTGGGCGGCTCGGCGGGCACCAGCTCGGCGGCGCGGCGCAGGTCGTCGACGTGGCCGAGGCGGCCGAGGTCGTAGCGGGTGAGGCCTCGCTGACGCAGCACCACGGCGGTCCTGATCGGGTCGGCCTCGTGATCGAGCTCGGCGAGGGCGGCGCCTGCCAGGGCGATGCTGCGTTCGTACTCGCCGGCTAGGTGGGCGACCGTGGCGATCTGCTTGAGCACGTCGAGCCGGTCGCAGCCGATGCGCTCGGCGGCGTCGGGCACCTGGTCCCACAGCTCCAGGACCCTGGACAACATCCCGAGCTGCTCGTCGTACGCGGTGGACTTGCGTGCCGCGGCGGCCGCGTGCCATGCGCTGACCAGCGCCCAGGTGGAGTCGTGAGCCGAGTGCCAGTGGTGGGCCAGCTCGATCGCGCCGCGCGGGGCCGGCAGGATCGACAGGTCGCGCTCCAGGGCCTCGGCGTAGCGGGTGTGCAGGCGGGTGTGCTCGCCGGGCAGCAGGTCGTCGTGGAGGGCTTCGCGGATGAGCGCGTGTCTGAAGCTGTAGCCCTCGCCGTCGACGACCAGCACGTTGCCCGCCACGGCGGGCCGCAGCGCGCGGGAGAGCGCGGCCTCGTCGAGCCCGGCCACGGCGGAGAGCAGGTCGTGCTCGATGCGCTGCCCGCCCGCGCTGGCCACCCGCAACAGCTCCTGCGTCTCGTCGGGGAGCCGCTCGACACTGGCGAGCAGCAGGTCGCGCAGCGACTCGGGCAGCGCGTCACCGCCGCCGCCCTCGCTGAGCAGCGCCTCGACGAACAGCGGGTTTCCCTCGCTGCGGGCGTAGATCAGGTCCATGTCGGCGGGGGACGGCTCCCGCTCCAGGATGCCGGTCGCCTGGGCGACGGCCTCCTTGCGGGTGAGCCTGCGCAGGTCGGCCCTGACCACCCACTCCACCCGGCCCAGCTCGGCCAGCATCGGCCGCAGCGGGTGGGTGCGGTGCAGCTCGTCGGTGCGGTAGGTCACCACGATCAGCAGCCGCCCCGCGGTGCGCTGGTAACGGACCAGGAAGGACAGCAGGTCGCGGGTGGACCGGTCGGCCCAGTGGGCGTCCTCGACCACCAGCACGACCGGGCACTCTTCGGCCAGCCGCTCCAGCAGCCCGAGCACGAGCTCGAACAGCCGCGCCCTGGCCTCAGGGCCGTCCTTGCCCGGCTCGCCGAACTCGGGCAGCAGCCGCGCCAGGCCGCGGGTCGCACCCCCGGGCACGAGCGCCGCCACCCTGTCGCGGCCCGGCTCGCGCACGAGCGCGCGCAGCACGGCGGTGAAGGGCGCGAACGGCAGGCCCTCCGTGCCCAGCTCCAGACAGCCTCCGACGAGCACCCTGGCGTCGTCGGCCCGATCGGCGAACTCGCCGACCAGCCGCGTCTTGCCCACCCCGGCCTCGCCGCCGACGAGCACGGTGGACGGCATCCCGGCACGCGCCCTGGTCAGCGCGTCGCCGAGCACGGCGAGCTCGCGGGCGCGCCCGACGAACCGGGGGCTGACGGCGTGGATACTCACGTACGCAAGGATGCCATCCGCAGGCGACAAGAAACTCCGGCCGGTGCCGGCTCCCCGGGGTCCGTGCTCCCGCGCGGCCCCGAAAGCGCCACGCGCCACACACCCCTGCGCCATGCAGCCTGCGCCAAGCGCCGCCCACCCCCCTGCGCCACGCCGCACGCCCTATCCCCCGCCTGGCACGGGTCGGCGCTGCTGTCGCCAGAGGGCGGGCCTCCCGGCGGGCGCCGCTGATTTTCAGCGCACGGACAGGCCGACGGAGAGCCGGCCGCAGGAGGCCGGGCGGACCGCCGCCGGACGCCGGCCGGAGCGCCGGTGGCCGGATGGATGGGGCGGCTTGAGGACGGGCAGGCCGCCGGGCGCGACGTCGCTCATTCTGATGAAGGCACGAACGAGCGGCATGTGCGGAAAGAAGCTCGCACAGGGCCTTGGAGAACCGGGGAGGAGGCTAGCGCAGGACCTTGCGGAAGAAGGTGGCCGAGGCCTCGTAGCCGAGCGCGTGGTAGAACTCGGGCGCTCGCCGGGTCGCCATGGCCACGTAGCCCGCCTCTCGCGTGCGGGCCCACCGTTCGAACTCCTCCAGCAGCGCCCGCCCGATCCCCTGCCGCCGCGCCCCCGACTGGACCATGGCCTCCTCGACCCAGGCGACGGGCCCGTTGGCGAACAGCGTCAAATGGACGAACCCCAGCAGATAGCCACGGACCCGCCCCTCCATGACGGCCGCGAGCAGCAGGGCGTCGTCGTTCGCCAGCAGCTCGGGCAGGGCGGCGTCGAAGGCCTGGCGCTCGGGCCGGAACGTCAGACCGAAGTCGCGCGCCAACGCGAACACCTCGTCCGCGTCCGCCTTCTCCGCCCTCCTGATGAGAAGATCGTCAGCCGTCATGAGCAATGACACTAGATCGTGCGACCTGCGCTGCGCAAACACCGTTCACAATTCCCCCAGGCCCAGCTGGCGGGCGATGAGCATGCGCTGGACCTCGCTCGTGCCCTCGCCGATCTCCAGGATCTTGGCGTCGCGGTAGAAGCGGCCGACGGGGAACTCGTTCATGAAGCCGTACCCGCCGAACACCTGCGTGGCGTCCCGTGCGTTGTCCATGGCGGCGTTGGAGGCGACCAGCTTGGCGATCGCGGCCTCCTTCTTGAACGGCATCCCGGCGAGCATGCGCTCGGCCGCGTGGTAGTAGGCCAGGCGGGCGGTGTGCGCCCGCGCCTCCATGTCCGCGATCTTGAACTGGATGGCCTGGTAGTGGCCGATCGGATGGCCGAAGGCCCGCCGGTCCCTGACGTACTTCAGGCATTCGTCCACGCAGCCCTGGGCCAGGCCCACGCTGACGGCGGCGATCGCGACGCGGCCCTCGTCCAGCGTCTGGAGGAACTGCGCGTAGCCGCGGCCGCGCTCGCCGAGGAGATTCGCGGCGGGCACGCGGCAGTCGGTGAAGGACAGCTCGCGGGTGTCTGAAGCGTTCCACCCGACCTTGGAGTACTTCTTGGACACCGTGAAGCCGGGGGTGCCACTGGGCACGAGGATCGTGGAGATCTCGCGCTCGCCGGTGAGGGCGGCCACGCCGACGACGGCGGTGATGTCAGTGCCGGAGTTCGTGATGAACGCCTTCGTGCCGTTGATCACCCATTCGGCGCCGTCGAGCACGGCCGTGGTCCGCATGCCGCCCGGCACGTCCGTCCCGCCGCCGGGCTCGGTCAGGCCGAATGCGCCCAGCTCGGCGCCGGAGGTGAGCCGGGGCAGCCAGTGCGCCTTCTGCTCCTCGGTCCCGAACCGGTAGATCGGCATCGCGCCCAGCGACACCGCGGCCTCCAGGGTGATCGACACGCTGGAGTCGACGCGGGCCAGCTCCTCCAGCGCCAGGCAGAGGGCGAAGTAGTCGCCGCCCATCCCGCCGTACTCCTCCGGGAACGGCAGGCCGAACAGGCCCATCGCGCCCATCTGCCGCACGATGTCGTACGGGAACTCCTCGCGCTCGTAGTAGTCGCCGATCACGGGCGCGACCACATCGTGGGCGAACGCCCGGACCGTTTTCCGCAGCTCTTCGTACTCGTCCTTGAGCATGTCAGCGTCTCTGATCAGCCTGGTAGTCCTGAGCCGGGAGGGATCCGGCGGCCAGGCCATGCCGATCGCCGTCATGCCCTGGTGCTGAAGGGCTGCGCAAGGCAACCGATGTCGGCCCGTTGGTGCGTGTCCCTCCGGACGCTTGCCCGCCCCGCCCTGAGGTCGGACGGGGGAGGGTGCCCCGCGTCGCCTGGGCACGGGGCGTGTGACCAAGAGTAGTCATTCAATCTCCAATCGCGAGTCTGGTGAGGAGCCTTTCGAGAGGGCCTGTACGACGCGGGATGGGCTGGGCCGGCCAAGCAGCTCCGCCAGCCAGGTGCTGGTGGCCACGAGCTTGCCCAGGTCGAGCCCGGTCTCGATGCCGAGCCCGCGCAGCATCCAGACCAGGTCCTCGGTGGCGAGGTTGCCGGTCGCCGACTCCGCGTACGGGCAGCCGCCGATGCCGCCCGTGGAGGCGTCCACGGTGGTCACGCCCGCCCTCAGCGCGGCCAGGGTGTTGCCGAGCGCCTGGCCGTAGGTGTCGTGGAAGTGCACGGCGAGCCTGTCCGGCGTGCGGAAGGCCCCGATCAGGGCGGTCACGTGGCCGGGCGTGCCCACGCCGATGGTGTCGCCGAGCGACAGCTCGTAGCAGCCGAGCCCGAGCAGCCGCTCCCCCACCGTGACGACCTGCCGGATCGGCGTCGGGCCCTCCCAGGGGTCGCCGAAGCACATCGACACGTACGCCCGCGCCCTGATCCCGTGGTCCAGCGCCCTGGCCACGACCGGCTCGAACATGTCGAACTGGCTCTCCAGGCTCCGGTTGAGGTTCTTGGCCGCGAACGTCTCGGTCGCGCTGGCGAAGATCGCGATCTCGTCCACGCCCAGGGCGAGCGCCCGGTCCAAGCCCCGCACGTTGGGCACCAGCACCGGGTAGCGCACGCCCGGCCTGCGGTGCAGCCTGGTCAGCAGGTCGTCGGCGTCGGCCAGCTGCGGCACCCACTTCGGGTGCACGAAGCTGGTCGCCTCGATCACCTTGTGTCCCGCGTCCGCGAGCCGGTCGATGAACTCGGCCTTGACCTCGACGGGCACGATCGCCTGCTCGTTCTGCAGCCCGTCGCGCGGCCCCACCTCGTAGATCGTGACCTGCTTCGGGAGGCCTTCCATCGGGTACGGCATCACGCCTCCTGGGTGCTCACCACGGCCAGGACGGCGTCCATGTCGACCGGCCTGCCTGCCTCGGCGGGCAGCTCGGTCACGACGCCGTCGCACGGGGCGGTGACCGTGTGCTCCATCTTCATGGCCTCCACGATGACCAGCGGCTGCCCCTCGCTCACCCGCTCGCCGACCTGCGCCTTGACGACGAGGACGGTGCCCGGCATGGGGCTCCTGACCACGCCGTCCGCGGCTCCCGCCGCGCCCGGGCGGTCGCCGGGGTCGCCGATCAGGTGCCGCGTGAACGCCCACGCCCTGCCCTCCCTGCCGAGCCAGAGCGTGTCGGCGTCGCGGACGTGGAGATAGTGCTCGGTGCGCCCGCCGATCGTGACGGCCAGCCCGGCGCCGTCCGTCCGGATGCGGGCTGGGACCTTCTCGCCGTTCAACAGCACTTCGGCCGATTCCTCCGGCAGGCCGCGGACCTGGATCGCGTGCACGCCGTCCCGCGACTCCAGCCGCCAGGTCGTCCACGCGGGCTCGCCGACCCGCCAGCCGTCGG
Organism: Nonomuraea sp. SYSU D8015; assembly: GCF_008065375.1. Classification (GTDB taxonomy): domain Bacteria; phylum Actinomycetota; class Actinomycetes; order Streptosporangiales; family Streptosporangiaceae; genus Nonomuraea. The sequence goes on along the minus strand of NZ_VJYI01000001.1, from coordinate 751,499 downwards.
TGATCTCCCACGGGTCGCGGCCCTGCGGCATGGCGTGGAAGACCAGCCCCGCGGCCGCGAGCACCTCGCCGGGCACCTCCACGGCGGGGACCAGGTCGGGGAGCACCCGCTCGACCAGGCCGGTGTCCAGCTCGCCCGCCAGGACGGCCGGGTGGGCGGCGAGGGCGCGCAGGAACGGGACGTTGGTGACCACGCCCAGCACGGCCGTGCCCGCGAGTGCCCGGTCCAGCGCGCGGTACGCCGCCTCCCTGCCCGGCGCCCAGGCGACGACCTTGGAGAGCATCGGGTCGTACTCGCTGCCCACGATCCCGCCCTCGGCCAGCCCGGAGTCCACCCTGGTCCCGGGCGTGCCGGGCTCGCGGAGGAGCAGGACGCGGCCGCCGGTCGGGAGGAAGCCGCGGGCCGGGTCCTCGGCGTACACGCGGGCCTCGACGGCGTGCCCGTCGAGCCGCACGTCCTCCTGGCCGATCGGCAGCCGCTCGCCCGCCGCCACCCGCAACTGCAGCTCCACCAGGTCGAGACCGGTCACCAGCTCCGTGACGGGGTGCTCGACCTGCAGGCGCGTGTTCATCTCCATGAAGTGGTAGGCGCCGGTGGAGCCATCCACGATGAACTCGACCGTGCCCGCGCCGACGTACCCGACCGCGCGGGCGGCCTCCACCGCCGCCGCCCCCATGCGGGCGCGCGTCTCGGGGGTCACGAACGGCGAGGGCGCCTCCTCGATGATCTTCTGGTGCCTGCGTTGCAGGCTGCACTCGCGCTCGCCCAGGTGCACGACGTCGCCGTGGGCGTCGGCCAGGACCTGGATCTCGATGTGGCGGGGGCGCTCGACGTAGCGCTCGACGAGCAGGGTGTCGTCGCCGAACGCCGCCCGCGCCGTACGCCGGGCCGACTCCAGAGCGTCGGGCAGCTCCGCGGCCGAGCGCACCAGCACCATGCCCTTGCCCCCGCCGCCGGCGGACGGTTTGATCAGCGCGGGGAAGTCGCGCCACTCCGTCAGCGCGTCGTCCGGCTCGGCCGCGCCGGGCACCACCGGCACCCCGGCGGCCGACACGGTGGCCTTGGCGCGGATCTTGTCGCCCATCGCCTCGATGGCCTCGGCCGGCGGGCCGACGAAGACCAGCCCGGCCGCCGCGCACCGCCGCGCGAAGGCGCCGTTCTCGGCCAGGAAGCCGTACCCGGGGTGCACGGCCTGCGCCCCACAGTCCTGGGCCGCCCGCACGATCGCCTCGATATCCAGATATGTCGGCACCTCAAGGGCGAGGTCGGCCTCGATCACGTGCCTGGCGCCCGCGTCGGACGCCGTGTGCACGGCCACCGACGTGATGCCGAGCCCGCGCAGCGTGCGGGCGATGCGTACGGCGATCTCGCCTCTGTTGGCGATCAGAACACGGTCGAACAACATGCGTCACATCCGGAAGACGCCGTAGCCGGCGGGCTCGAGCGGCGCGTTGGCCGCCGCGGACAGCGCCAGGCCCAGGACGGTGCGGGTGTCGAGCGGGTCGATCACGCCGTCGTCCCAGAGCCTGGCCGTGGAGTAGTACGGGTTCCCCTGGTGCTCGTACTGCGCCCTGATCGCGTCGGCGTCGGCGTTGCCGACGGTCGTGAGCACGTTCGCGGCCTGCTCACCGCCCATGACGGAGATGCGGGCGTTCGGCCACATCCACAGGAACCTGGGAGAGTACGCCCGCCCGGCCATCGCGTAGTTCCCCGCCCCGAACGAGCCACCGATCACGACCGTGAACTTGGGCACCCGCGCGCAGGAGACAGCGGTGACCATCTTGGCACCGTGCTTGGCGATGCCGCCCGCCTCGTAGGCCTTGCCGACCATGAAGCCGCTGATGTTCTGCAGGAACACCAGGGGGATGCGGCGCTGGTCGCACAGCTCGATGAAGTGGGCGCCCTTCATCGCCGACTCGCTGAACAGGATGCCGTTGTTGGCCACGATCCCCACCGGGTGGCCGTGCAGGTGGGCGAAGCCGGTGACGAGCGTCGGGCCGTATTCGGCCTTGAACTCCAGGAAGCGCGAGCCGTCCACGATCCTGGCGATCACCTCGTGCACGTCGTACGGCTGGCGGGTGTCGCCGGGCACGATGCCGTACAGGTCGCGCGGGTCGTGCCGGGGCGGCTCCGGGTCGATCGTCTCCCAGGGACGCGGCGGGCGCGGCGCGAGCGTGGAGACGATGTCGCGGACGATGGCGAGGGCGTGGGCGTCGTCCTCGGCGAGGTGATCGGTGACGCCGCTGACCCGGGAGTGCAGGTCGCCGCCGCCGAGCTCCTCGGCCGTGACCTCCTCTCCGGTGGCCGCCTTCACCAGCGGCGGGCCGCCCAGGAAGATCGTGCCCTGGCCGCGCACGATGACGGCCTCGTCGCTCATCGCGGGCACGTACGCGCCGCCCGCGGTGCAGGAGCCGAGCACGGCGGCGATCTGCGGGATGCCGCGGGCCGACATCGTGGCCTGGTTGTAGAAGATGCGGCCGAAGTGCTCGCGGTCGGGGAACACCTCGTCCTGCTTGGGCAGGAACGCTCCACCGGAGTCGACGAGGTAGACGCAGGGCAGCCGGTTGTGCAGGGCCACCTCCTGCGCGCGCAGGTGCTTCTTGACGGTGATGGGGTAGTACGTGCCGCCCTTGACGGTCGCGTCGTTGGCCACGATCACGCACTCGCGGCCCGAGACCCGGCCGACCCCGGTGATGATCCCCGCGGCCGGCGCCTGGTCGTCGTAGAGGCCGTTCGCGGCCAGCGGCGACAGCTCCAGGAAGCGGGAGCCGGGGTCGAGCAGGCCGTCGACCCGGTCGCGCGGCAGGAGCTTGCCCCGCTCCACGTGCCGCTGCCGCGACCGCTCCGGGCCGCCGAGCGCGGCGACGGCGAGGCGTTCGAGCAGCTCAGCGGCGAGCCGCTCGTTGAGCTCGGCGTTGCGTTTGTACGCCGCGCTCCCCCGGTCGGCCACCGACGTCAGCACCGGCCAGTCGCTGCTCATGAGTGCCCTCTCATGGCACGAATGTTAGTCATCATTAACCTAAGCGTCTAGTATGTGAGACGTGACCACGGCCTCTGCCACCTCTACCCGGAATCGGCGCAACAGGCGCGCGGAAATCCTGGAGGCGGCCGCCCGCCTGTTCGCGGCGCGCGGCTTCCACGGCGTCTCGATCGAGGACATCGGCGGCGCGGTCGGCGTCTCCGGTCCCGCGCTCTACCGCCACTTCAGCGGCAAGGACGCGCTGCTCGCCGAGATGCTGCTGGACATCAGCTCGCGGCTGCGCGAGTCGGCCGTCGCGGTCGCCACCTCGTCCCCGGACCCGCGGCAGACCCTCGACGCGCTGCTCGACGTGCAGATCAGGTTCGCCACCGAGCAGCCGGCGCTGATCATCGTGCACGACAGGGAGCTCGGCAACGTGCCCGAGCCGCAACGGCGGCGGATCAGACGGCTGCAGCGGCTCTACGTGGAGGAGTGGGTGACCGTGCTGGCCGAGCTGCATCCGGCGTGCCCGGCCGCCCGGCTGCGCGCGGCCACCCACGCCGTCTTCGGCCTGCTCAACTCGACCCCGCACAGCGCGGGCGAGCTGCCGGGGCAGGAGATGCGGCCGCTGCTGCACGCGATGGCCAGGGCGGCGATCGACGCCGCTGTTAACGCTCGCTAACAAAGGCCTCTATGCCAGAAATGCCCTTGCTGCCCCAACTATCTAGATATATCGTCAAGATATCTCGATAGTTGGAGGTCGTCATGCAGGACCCGGACTTCTGGGATGCCACTCCCCCGCCGCCACCGCCCCCGTTCCCTCCGGGACCGCCGGGTGCGCCGGGCGGGCCCGCCACGTTCGCCGGGCCGCCGTTCGCGGGCTCGCCGCCGTTTCCGCCGGGGCCGGGCTTCGGCACGGTGGTCCACTGGGATACGCCCGCGCCGCGCGTGCGCCGCGGCGACGTCAGGGCGGCCCTGCTGGCACTGCTCCACGAGGGGCCGCAGAACGGCTACCAGATGATCCAGGGCATCGAGGAGCGCAGCCGCGGCGTCTGGCGGCCCAGCCCCGGCTCGGTCTATCCGGCGCTCCAGCAGCTCGAGGACGAGGGCCTGGTGACGGCCGACGAGTCGGGCGGCAGCCGCACGTACCAGCTCACCGAGCAGGGCCGTGAGCAGGCCGCCAGGCACGCCGGCGAGGCGCCGTGGGAGGAGGTCGCCCGCACGGTGCCGGACGCCCACCACGAGCTGCGCCTGCTGTGGGCGCAGCTCAACGATGCCTTCGCCCACCTCGTGCGCACGGCCAGCGACCGGCAGGTCGAGGAGGCCAAGAAGCTGATCAGGCAGACCCGTAAGTCCGTTTTCCAGATCCTGGCGGAGGACTGAATGGCCGGAGAGTCAGCGGTCGCCGTACGGGGCCTGCGGAAGTCGTACGGCAAGGTCGAGGCCGTCAAGGGCGTCGCCTTCGAGGTGCGGCCCGGCGAGGTGTTCGGTTTCCTCGGGCCGAACGGCGCCGGCAAGACCACCACCATCAGCATGCTCTGCACCCTGGTCAACCCGACGGGCGGCAGCGCCACCGTGGCCGGGTACGACGTGGTGCGCGAGCGCGACGAGGTCCGCAGGAACATCGGCCTGGTCTTCCAGGACCCCACACTCGACGGCTACCTGAGCGCCGAGCAGAACCTGCGTTTCCACGCCGAGCTGTACGGCGTGCCGAAGAGCGTGGTCGGCGACCGGATCCGCCAGGTGATGGAGATGGTCGCGCTCTGGGACCGCAAGGACGCCAAGGTCATGACGTTCTCCGGCGGCATGAAGCGGCGGCTGGAGATCGCCCGCGGCCTGCTGCACTCGCCGCGCGTGCTGTTCCTCGACGAGCCGACGGTCGGGCTCGACCCGCAGACCCGGGCGGCCATCTGGGGCTACATCAACCAGCTGCGGCTCATGGAGGACATCACCATCTTCATGACCACGCACTACATGGACGAGGCCGAGTACTGCGACCGGATCGCGATCATCGACCACGGGGAGGTCGTGGTCATCGACTCCCCCGAGGCGCTGAAGGCCAGCGTCGGCAAGGACCGCGTGCAGATCCACACCGACGACGACGCCAAGGCGATCGAGGCGTTGCGGGAGCGGTTCGGGCTGGAGGCGGCCGTGCGCGAGGGGGCGGTGACGTTCGCGGTGGCCTCCGGCGAGGAGTTCGTGCCCAAGCTGTTCGCCGGCCTTGGCATGCCGATCAAGTCGGTGAGCGTGTCGCGGCCGTCCCTGGACGACGTCTTCATGTCGTACACCGGCTCCACGATCCGCGACGCCGAGGCCGAGAACGGCAACATGGCGTTCATGCGAGCGATGGCGAGGCGATGAGCGATGGCCGCCGACTCTGCCGCGATCAGCGTCCGGGTGCCCGCGCGTGGCGCCGGGCACGACCTGCGGGCGATCAAGATCGTGCTCCATCGGGAGATCCTGCGCTTCGTCAACGACCGCACCCGGATGCTGTCCATGCTGGTGCAGCCCGTGCTGTGGCTCTTCGTCATGGGCACCGGGCTGGGGTCGCTGGTGCAGGGCTCGATCCCGGGGATCGACTTCCGCACGTTCATGTACCCCGGCATGATCTCCATGACGGTGATCATGACGGGCATGTTCTCGGCCGGGTCCATCGTGTGGGACCGCGAGTTCGGCTTCCTGCGGGAGATGCTGGTCGCGCCCGTCTCACGCGGGGCGATCGTGGTCGGCAAGTGCCTGGGCGGCGCCCTCGTGGCCACCGCGCAGGGCGTTATCATCCTCGCCATGGCGGGGCTGGTGGGAGTCCCCTACTCGCCCGGGCTGATGATCACGCTGCTGGCGGAGATGTTCCTGGCCGCCTTCACGATCACCGCCTTCGGGGTGATGCTGGCCGCGCGGATGAAGAACATGCAGACGTTCTTCGGACTCGTTCAAATGGCAGTGATGCCCATGATCTTTTTGAGCGGCGCAATGTTCCCGCTAGCGAACCTTCCGGGCTGGCTGCACACACTCACCGTAGTCAACCCCATGACCTACGCTGTGGATCCGATGCGGCAAGCCATCTTCGCTCACATCGAGACACCACCGCAGGTCAGCGCCATGCTTAACCCCGGAGTGACCTGGTTCGGCTGGCAGGTGCCGGTGCTTCTGGAGGTCGGCATCGTCGGCGCGCTCGGCCTGATACTACTCTCCGTATCCATCGCCCAATTCCGGCGGGCAGAGTAAATCCGGGGTCTCGTGTACCCTCTCCTCAAGGTCGGCCAATGACGGGTCCATGAGAGGAGCGGCTTGTGGAGAGGGTGGGTCCATGATGGCCCGCGTAAATTGGGGCGAAGGAACGATTCGGAAGATCCTGCCCAAGCGCGGGGTTACCGACTGCCCCCATGGTAAGTCACGATGCAACTGCGTCTACCGCCTCCAGATCCAGGATGAGAACGGGAACCAGTTCGAGCGCCGGTACAAGACGTACAAAGAGGCGTCGGACATGCGGACCAAGATCAATGACCTGAAGAAGTCACAGGGCCGGATCCCTGGCTATCTCAAGGGCGAGAGCCCGCCCTTCGACGAGTTCGCCTGGGAGTGGCTGGAGAACCGTAGGGATCTCGCTGAGGGGTCGAAGGTCACCTACCGGTCGAAGATCGCCAACCAGCTCATCCCCGAGTTCCAGAAGAAGCCGGTCGGGAAGATCAACAAGGCGGATGTAGAGAAGCTCGCTACCCGGCTCTACGCCGAGGATGTGAACAAGGGGAACGTGGACATGATCGTGTCCGCGATTCTGGGCGGGATCTTAGACGCGGCGATCAAGGAGGACTTCCGGTTCGACAACCCGGCGCGGGAAGTCGAGCTGGAGCCGGTTCCCGATGCCGTGGCCTATCTTCCTGAGACGTTGGAAGTCTGGGAGCTGGCCGACAAGATCATTGAGAAGTACCGGCTGGCGGTGTTCCTGGGAAGTCTGGCGGGACTTCGCGCCGGGGAGATCTGCGCGGCGGGAACTGAGTGCGTGCGGAGGGAAGGCGTCTTCCGGGTCTCCAGGCAGTGGACTACCGCTTCCAAGTACGCGCCGCCGAAGGGCAAGCGGGAAGGCGAGTTCCGGGAGATTCCGATCTGCGACACCCTGAGAGAGGAGATCGAGCGGCACTGTGAGACCTTCGGGATCCTCAAAGGCCCGTTCTTCCCATCGCCTCGCAGGCCGGGACTTCCCGTGGGTCGTTCGAGCTTCCAGGACGCCTTCCAGATGGCCTCGATCCGGGTGGGGAATGAGAAGCTGATCCCGCACGGGCTACGGCACTGGTTCGGGACGCACATGACGATCCAACTCCAGGACATCGCCGCTGTGGCGATCTTCATGGGGCATGACGACATCAACACGACCTTCAAGCGCTACTACCACCTGATCGCGGATCAGAAGCGGAAGGGTGGCGTACTCATCGGGTCGGCGTTGGAGGCCGGGCGGCCTGTGGCTGCGTAGGAGATGCCTGAAGGCCCCAGTCCGTGATGGGCTGGGGCCTTCGTGGTGCCTGGTCTCAGGCTGCCTCTTGGAGGACGGCTTGGATGCACTTGTCTGGGTCGTCGGCGTTGCGGAAGGCCCACTGGAGGACGTCGCTGCGTAGGGCGCGGAGGTTGTTGCCGCCGATGTCGAAGAGGTTCAGGCCGTGGGCGCGGGCGCTGCGGTAGACCCACTGCTCGCCCTTGCCGATGAAGGCCGCGATGGTGGGGACGTCCCACATGACGTCTCTCGGTGTCTTGGTGGTGGTCTTGCGTGTCGCCATGGGTTAATCGTGGCCGTTGGTGGCTCTTGGCCTCTTCTAACCCAGTAACTGGTTGACTTGTGGCGTAGGTCACACGTGGTGGACGGCGAGGGCGTCGGCGATGCCGTCGAGCGTGGAGAGGTTCGTCAGGAACTCCACCAGGTACGCGGTGTCAGCCTCGCGCTTGTAGGCATCGAGGCACTTCCAGGTCAGTCCCAGGTACTCCTCCGCGTAGTGCGTGATCTCGGCTGGGGTGAGCTGGGCCATGCGCTGGGCGGCCTTCTCCCGGATCTCGTCGCGGTGCTCGGGTGTCGGCGTCTTGGGCTTGCGCTTGAAGAGGCTCATGTCAGTTCCATCTCATTCAGCAGGTGCCACTCAATGTCGGGGTCGCCGTCGGCGAATTCGGCGAGGAGTGTGCGCATCGTGTCTTCGATGATGCGCAAGTACGGCTCATGCTCCGGCTGGCTCATCGTCTTCCCAGTCGGTGTCGTTCTCGCCGAGTTTCGGGAGTTCTTCCTTGTCGATGCAGTTGAGCGCCGCGAGGAGGGCGTTATCCTCGTCTAGGCGTTCTCCGGTCCACTTGCCGACGACCAGCCCGATTTTCGTGCCCCACAGATGGAGGATGGCGCTGCGGCCGACGAGGTAGGGCGGCTCCTGGGTAAGGGTGGTGCGCCGCTCGAAGACGGGACCGAGCCGGTTCAGCCGGATCCAATGGGCGAAGTACTTGCGGTATTGCATGCCGAACTCAGATTCCTGTTTCGGGCCGAAGTCGAAGGTCTGGGGCATGTCGGAAGCCTATTGAGACTGCTGCCCGATTTGTTAACGCGTGCGCCTGCGATAGGTGCTGGGGTTGGCCGTGCGATACCCCTTCGTGCGGAACCGATCGTAGATGCGGTCATCGATCAGCGGCTCGGTTTCCCGCTCGTAGCTGTAATGGTTCAGCACGCGGTTGATGAATCTGCCGGGCGACTTGACGCGCTTGAAGTTCTTCCACACGTTCGGAGGAACTTGGTAGTAGACGTAGCGCGAGCCGTCGCGGAACTGGACGCGCAGCTCTTTCCGCCTGCGGCTGTATCCGGCCGCCTGGGTTCTCGGGCGCGGCGGGAAGGAGCTGGGGGTGGGCCGGTACGGCAGGAGGTCGTCTTCATCCTGGTCTTCGGCCCATTCAATGTGGTCCCATTGGTCCTGGCCGAATCGGGTCCGAACCCTGGGGTCGATGCGGGGAAGCTCGTTGCCGTCCTCGTCGCGGGGCGGCGGGGAGAGGAATTCCCTTGACCACTCGTCGGCCTTGCTTTTCGCGTAGCGCGCTAGGTCGTCCCACGAAGGGATGGGCTCTCGGCGCTCTTCGGCCACGGGTACTCCTCTCGGTGCTCCATAGCCCCCAGGAGCGCGCCTGGGGGCGTGTGGGGTGTCTGGCTACTCGCCAGCCTCGTCGGCCGCCTCAGCGGGCTCCACGGCCTCGAAGACGATGCCGCGCTTCCACTGGTCGGGGTCGATACCGGCGGCGCGCTGGGCCTCGGGGTCGGGGAGCTGGTCGGCGGTGAAGGTGTTGCCGACGCGGTGATCCACGTCATCGGGCTTCGGGAAAGGGGACTGGACGGTCCAGCCGATCGAAGCTTCGTCGCCGTCAATGGTCTTAGCCACTTATTCGCCTTTCAAAGGGAAGGTACGTACCTGTCCCATTATGGCGTTTCCGGCGCGATTTCTTGTTGTACGGTCCAGCCCCACGGCTTGATCTCGCCGAATTCGTCCCGCTCCTGCGTGTGGTAGCAGTTTTCGGGGCCGTAGTGGTACCCGTCCTTGATGACGCACATCTCTCGATACATCAGAACTTCCAAGCCCTCAGCAGCCGCGCATTGTTGCCGAGAATCTCATCGAGGGTCGCCAGGTGCGCTTGCATAGTGCGCTTGTGGGTCTCGATGATATCGACGTCCGTTACTGGTCCCTGGTCCGCAGGAGCGCCGTCACCTCGTGAAACGCTTCGGTATTCCGCGTGATCAGTTCGGTGTTCTGTTCGCATACCTCTACCAGTTTCGCCGTGAGGGGAATGACGGTCTCGACCAGCTCGCGGAGCCGGGCGTTTTCCTCCTGCTCGCGCCGGAAGGTCTTGCCCGGCACGATGACCTCGTACACGAAAACGGCGAAGATGAACCCGGCGATAGGGCCGAGCACAATGGGATTCGCGAGCGAGAGACCTGGGTCTTCCGCTGCGAGGACCGCGAGAGCTGCGATGAACACAAAAACCGCCATTCCGGTACAGGGAACTCTTTCCCAGATTAGGTGGAATGGCGGTTTTGTTTGTAAAGATCGGGTTGGGGCTAAGAGCCCTCCGCCTCCTCGAACTTGACCGCGTAGACGCCGCGCCAGAACTGCTCCTCTTCGAGCATCGTCATCGGACGAGCTGGCGGGGCATCTTTGTCCTTGTCGAGCAGCTCGGCCAGCTCTAGGTAAGTCTTCTCGTCGGCCGTCGTGGGCGACCCCGCGTGAAGCGACCAGATGAGGTCGGTCCTGTTGTCCTTGCCTATGGCTTGCCGTGTGACGCGCTTCCTACCTCTGGCCCACTTGACGTACCTGTTGAGGTAGGCGAACTGGGCTGCGGGATTGGGGAGCCATCGGTCCAGCATCTTGTCCGCGTTGAAGCCTGTCGGCAGGTTCCTGGCCAGCAGCGCCGCCATCCGGCCCCAAATTTCGGCGGCGGGCATGGTCTCGGGCATCGCACCTCTCCTTCGTCGGCATGACAGGAAGCGCCACACGCAGCGCAGGGCGTGCGGCGTCAGTGCGTTTCAATGCTCAGCCCGGAGGCTGCCACAGGCCGCCCTCAAGCGACCTAGGACGACGGTACCGCAGCGCTCCGACAGATTTCGATTGTTGTAGCGTTGGGCCAGTTACACACACATTGGAGGAGCGGTGTCGGACGAGCCGGTTGTGGAGCGCTCAGTCATAGCGCAGATCTCCTTCGGCTCACGGGCCATCCACGTCTGCGACACCCAGATCCTTGCGACCGGCGAGCGTGTGGCTGAGATCATCGACTACGTCACCAACCCGGCTCCCGGCCGCGAGCCCTACGGCGCGGGCGCGATCGTCCCCCTGGAAGCGATCGACGACGTGATCACCGCCCTCCAGCTCATCAAGAAGCGCCATCTGCGGTGAGCGAGATCCTGTACTGCAAGGGCTGCGGCTCCTTCGTCGCCTACGCCGACAAGCGAGTGGCGGTCTCCTGTAGCGCGGCCTGCAAGTACCTGCGCGGCACGATCAGCCGCCAGGAGGCGCGCAATCGGATCATTGGTTATCTGTATGACGTGCGCCAGCTCCCCACAACGAAGCTCGGGGAGATGTTCGGCATGGAGCGCTCGGAGGTGACCCGCGTGCTGCGCCAGCTTGGGATCCCGAGACGACCACCGGGCCAGATACCGTACGGCTCATAAGAAGCCCGGATTCATATCCGGGCTTTTTCTATTTGTACGCTCGAAAAGGGGGTTTCGAGGGTATGAATAGTGGAACTGGTAGACGACGAATATCTTGATGAAGAGCTGACGGACGAGACCGAGACCGAGCGGCAGGCTCGTCTTGATACGGAAGTCGAGCTGGACGAGCTGACGGCCGAGTTTGTGGCCATGCTCGTGGACAAGCTGATGGTCGTGGTCGATACTCTGAGTGGCCATCCGCTGTATCACTATCAGCGTCCCTTCGCTCGGCGGCTGATCGAGTCTGTGATTATCGGGGATGGCGCGACGATCACTGCCCTATTTTCCAGGCAGTCCGGAAAATCTGAAACTGTCGCCAATGTTGTCGCCGCTCTGATGATTATGCTGCCGGTCCTCGCGCGCATCTACCCAGATCTTCTCGGGCACTTCAAGGAGGGGCTCTGGGTGGGTGCTTTCGCGCCGGTCGATGACCAGGCGGACACCCTTTTCTCGCGTATTGTGAGTCGTCTCACAAGCGAGCGCGCGGTGGAAATCATGGCCGAGCCCGAAATCAATGACGCGCTCAAGGGAAAGGGCCGGACAGTAACGCTTCGCTCGGGTTCCCTGGTGCGTCGGCAGACCTGTCACCCGCGAGCCATCATTGAAGGCCGGACTTACCACCTGATCCTGATTGACGAGTGCCAAGGCGCGGATGACCGGATGGTCAACAAGTCAATCGCCCCCATGGGCGCGAGCACCAACGCGACCATGGTCTTCACCGGCACTCCGAGCTATGAGAAGGGCGTGTTCTACAAGGCGATCCAGCTCAACAAGAGACTGGCTAGCCGTCGAGGCGCAAGGTGCAATCACTTCGAGGCCGACTGGAAAGCGGCGGCGAAGGCGAACCCTCGCTACGGGAAATACGTCAAGAAGGAGATCTTGCGGGTCGGCGAGGACTCCGACGAGTTCAAGCTGTCCTTCAGGCTGATGTGGCTTCTCGAAAAGGGAATGTTCACGACCCGCGAAGTCCTGGACTCTCTGGGCGACAAGAGCATGGAGGCCGTCAAGTACTGGCATCAGACGCCCGTGGTCGTCGGAATCGACCCCGCCAGAAAGCAGGACTCGACCATTGTGACGGTGGTCTGGGTGGACTGGGATCGCCCCGACGAATTCGGGATGTATGAGCATCGGATCTTGAACTGGCTCGATCTGGAAGGCATGGACTGGGAGAGCCAGTACTACCGCATCACCGAATTTCTCTCGAACTACAACATCTTCGCCATCGGCATCGACGTCGGCGGCGTAGGTGACGCGGTGGCCTCGCGCCTGAAGGTCCTGATGCCTCGCGCGAATATCGTGGAGCTGGGGTCCATGGCCGGTGACCAGAGCAAGCGGTGGAAGCATCTCAACCAGCTCCTTGAACGCCGGATGATCGGCTGGCCTGCGCATGCGAAGACTCGGCGGCTGCGGACTTACCGGCGCTTCGTGCAGCAGATGGAGGATCTCCAGGTCGAATTCAAGGGTCCGAACATGATGGCGGAAGCTCCGAATGAAACTGGCGCTTTCGACGACTACGCCGATAGTTTGGCGCTCGCCTGTGTTTTGACGCAGGAGACGCAGATGCCCGTGATGGAAGTGGCGAACAACCCCTTCTATTAACAAATGAAACTTCTCTGATCCTAGCCTGGAAATGTAGCGCTACGGCTTTCAAGGAGTTTCATCAATGGCAGAGAACGTTTCGCCGCTCTCTCCGGCCCCGCACATCCCCGAGCGGATCACGCCGGTTTATGAGCGCAAGATGGCCGCCAACCAGGCGCGGCGTGGTCCTCTTCGTTTCGAGGAGGGGATCGCCAGCGACACCGATGTCCCGTCGGATTTCCAGCTCGGCGTCAACAACGGGTACGTGACGGCTCCCGGCCGCCCGAACCGTGTCACCCCGACCTGGGTCCAGCCGCCGGAGAAGACGCTCCAGCAGCGGGCGCACGTCGGCAGCGCCGCGTGGGTGGAGGCTCCGACCTACCTGGGCGAGTTCGCGCATGGCGGCCTGGGCAACCACGGCGAGCGCGAGTTCGAGCAGGTCACTCGCTCGGGTGGCCACTACATGCGGACCAACCCGGCTCAGGTCAACGACTGATCATGACGCCCGGCGATCTCGACAACCGCTTCAACTACCACAAGCCGGATGAGAAGGCGGTGGTGGCCCACGAGACCATCCGCCGCCTCTGCCGGAATCTGGCCGGGTCGCTGAACGAGCTTCTCCCGGAAAGCCGGGAGAAGGCTCTGGCGATCACTCATCTCGAAGAGACGATGATGTGGGGCAACGCGGCCATCGCCCGCTCCGCCTGATCACCCCCTACTCAAGAAGAGAGGTCCCTTTGCCTGATACTCCAGTCGGAGTCGGCTACAGGTATCCGGTGCAGAGCGCGCCGTCCTGGGCCACCAACGCCGCCGTCATGGACCCCGAGTTCCTTAGCACCTGGGCCATTCGCATGCAGGTGCCCGCTGGTCAGGACGTTCGTGGGGCGGCAATCGCCTTGGTACGCAAGACCAATGTCAAGGGCCGCGTTCGAGCTGCCGTCTACGGCACGCCGGAGAATGAGGCGGGGGATGCACAGCTCCTTCCACTCGGGGTCTCCTACGGGGTCACGCTCAACACGGAGGGAGCTGGCTGGACCTACATGGACTTCCCCCGTACTCTCCCCGCACGCTCCAGTGAGTGGACGGCCTGGCTGATGGTGGAGTTCACGGACCCCATGGCAGTGCAGATCCCTGCCGTACAGCCTTACGTCTGGGACGAACGGTACGGGTCGGGCGATGTGTATTCGTCCGTCCTTGGCACTAAGGTGGCGCTTCCGCCCTACCTCGATTTCGCGGGAATGAAGCTCGACCATCGCGTTCCGCTGGTCGCGCTCGGTTAGGCATTACAACTCTTCACATCAACTCAAATAGCCTGAATTGTGTGAGCAATTCGGGCTATTTGCGTGAGGAGGTGATGCCAGGTTGAGCGGCTTCAATTTTTACAGTCCGAGCCAGCAGGCTAGCGGGCTGACCGTGTCAATCTCCCCGCTTGGTCTTGTCGAACTGTCGGACCAGGAATGGGAGGTGAGCGGTCCGCGTCTCAACCGCTACTTATGCGCGGAACTGGGCCTTCTATCTCGGCTGGCATTGGGCTAGCCGTCGAGAATATGGTGAGCCGCAGCTTACCTTCAATTACGTTCGGGCGCTTACCCGATTCGTAAACGACTTCACGTTCTCCCGTGGCGTCCACTTCACGTCTGCCAAGCAGTACGAACACATCATTCCCGCGCTTTTGAACCGCGTGTGGGAGGTGGACAACGACAAGCCGACCGTGCTGGCCGAGATGGGCGAGAACGGCTCGGTAAGCGGTGACTGCTTCGTGAAGATCGCGTACGAGAAGCCGTACGTCGATCGTGCCCGGAATTGGCACGCGGGTCGTGTGCGTGTGCTTCCGCTCAACGCGGCGCATTGCTTCCCAGAATGGCATCCGCACGACCGCGAGAGGCTCGTGCGCTTCCGCCTTCGCTACAAATTCTGGGCCACCACGAATGATGGGACCAGGAAGGTCTTCACCTACCAGGAGATCATCACCGAGGACCTTATAGAAGAGTGGGTGGATGACCAGCTCATCAACCGGCGGAAGAACCCTCTGGGTGTCATCCCGATCGTCCACATCCCCAATGTTTCCGTCTCGGGATCGCCGTGGGGGCTGTCGGACATCGAGGACATCATCCCCCTGAACCAGCAGTACAACGAGCTTGCCGTAGCCATCTGTGACATCATCAATTACCACTCGGCACCTGTCACGGTGATCACTGGCGCTCGCGTGAACAACCTGGAGAAGGGCGCGCGGAAGATCTGGGGTGGCTTGCCGCCGGACGCCAAGGTCTTCAACCTCGAAAACGGCGTAGATCTGCAATGGCCTCTCCAATGGATGGAGACGCTAAAGCGCGCCATGCATGAGATGATGGGCGTCCCAGAGAGTTCCTTGGGTCAGGCCCAGCCGATCTCCAATACCTCCGGCGTTGCCCTCGCTCTGCAAATGTTCCCGATGATGCAGAGATACAACGCAAAAAAGCGGCAGTACACGCAGGGTCTTCGGCGTATCAACGAGCTGATCTTGAGGACATTGTTTCTCTTCGAGCCTGAAACTCTGAAGTACGACCCGGACACCGACGGCATCATCCAGGACGGTCAGCCGTTGGTCATTGACCCTCGCGACCCGCTCGTTTACCAGACGGCTTGTGAGTGGCCTCCGCCGCTGCCGGTGGACAACCTCATCAAGCTCAACGAAATCCAGCTCCGTATGGGCCTTGGCTTGGAGTCCAAGCGCGGCGCTCTCAAGGATATGGGCGAGGAATTCGCCGACGAGAAGTTGCAAGAGCTGTTTGAAGAGCAGGTGCGCGACGCTAAGGAACAGGGAGCCCTGGACCTTATTACTGCGCAAATCGCTTCTGCTATTCTCCAAATGACGGGGATGTCACCTACGGGTGACGGTGCCCCGGCCCCGCTCACTGGGACCACGAATTCGGATACTGCGGGCAACACGCCTCCCACGGCTATCGGGCAACCGGCAGTCATGGCAGGTGCCGAAGAAGCATTGATGACCGAACTCGTGACACAGGCATACGGCGCTAAGACGCCTGAACGCCAGAATCCGGAAAACAAATTCTAAGGATTCGAGCTAAGTGCCCGACCAGATTTTCAGTGAGCAGCCCGGAGACGTCGTGGACGCTCCGGTTTCCCCGGCCCCGACTTCTGATAGCCGCTACACCGCCGAGGACATTCAGCGGGCGAGGCAGCAGGAGAAGGACAAGCTCTACGGTCGCCTGACGGAGGCCGAGGAGCGAACGCGCACGATGCAGTCCCAGCTTGAGGAGCTGCTGGCCGCGCGTAAGGCCGAGGACGACGCCAAGGCCGAAGCCGAGAGGCAGCGTGCCGAGGCCGAGCGCCAGAAGGCTGAGGAGGAGATGTCCGTACGGGATCTCGTCCTTCAGCAGAAGGCCGAGTTCGAGGCCAAGCTTGCCGCGATCGAGGCTGAGCGCGAGCGGGAGCGGGTCCTTTTCCAGAAGGAGAAGGAGATGGCTCAGCTCCAGGCTTATATCCAGACCCGAGTGAACGAGGAGAGGGAGCGCATCGCGCCCCAGCTCCTCGACCTGATCACCGGCAACAGCCCCGAAGAGGTCGAGGCGTCCATCGCCACGATGATCGCCAAGACCGACGCCATCACTTCGGAGCTGGCAGCGGCGCAGACTGCGCTGGCTGCCGAGCAGCAGGGCGTGTCTCCCTACGGATACACCCCGATGGATGGCCCCATGGACAACTCTCTGAACACGAAGACGTACTCCAACGCCGAGCTAAACGACATGCCGATCTCCGAGTGGGCCAAGATCCGTGGCCAGGTCATCGGAGCGTCGGCTTCCAACCGTGGAATCTTCGGATAGGAAGTACGTCTCTTCATGCCTAGTGCAATCACCGGTACCCCCAACCTGTCGGCCACGCCGACGGCGTACACGGGTGGTGCTAACTCTATGCTGTCGCCGGTCATCCAGACCATCTGGAGCAAGGAGATCTTGTTCCAGGCCATGCCGGTGCTAAAATTCGAACAATTTGCCGTAAAGAAGACTGAACTTGGCGTCCAGCCCGGACTTTCGATCAACTTTACGCGCTACAACAACCTGGGCAAGGCGAGCCAGCTCGTTGAAGGTGTGCGGATGCAGACCGCCGCGCTCACCGCCACCCAGTTCTCGATTACTGTCAGTGAGCACGGCTACGCGATCGGCGTCACCGAGCTTCTGCTGAACGCCTCGTTCGACGACGTCATGGCCACCGCCAGCCGCCTGCTCGGGCGCAACATGGCGACCTACCTGGATGAGAGCGCGAGGAACACGCTCCTCCAGGCCACCTCGCACCTGTACGGCTACGACAAGATCATGTCCACCTCGCCGCAGACGAGGATGTCGCCGTTCGATCTGGGCACGCTGCCGACCGCGACCCAGGTTCCGGGCGAGGCTGCGGGCACGCTCTCCATGCGGATGGGCCTGACCGGCAACTACCACCTGACCGTCTCCGCGATCAAGGACGCAGTCGAGACCCTGAGTACGAAAAACACACCCAGGTTGGGCGATTCGTACGTGTGTTTCGTACATCCGCACCAGTCCCGCCGACTCCGGGACGACCCGAACTGGATCAACATGACCCAGTACGCGTCCCCAGGGAACTTCCAGATCGGCGAGATCGGCAGGATCGATGACGTCGTGTTCATCGAGAGCACGCAGGTCTCGAAGCTGACGACCGCCACTCGGGCGGAGATCGGCGGCAAGTACGAGGACGTCTCTCTCGGCAAGGCGATCGACGTTCCCGCAGGCCAGTCAGTGTACCAGGCGGTCGTTCTGGGTGACAACGCTTTCGGGCACGCCATCTCGCTGCCGGTCGAACTGAGGGACGGCGGCATCCAGGACTTCGGCCGAGAGCACCTCCTGGCCTGGTACGCTATCTGGGGTCTGGGTCTCATTACGGACCAGTCCGTGGTCTTGATCGAGACGAACTGATCTTCCAGTTCAACCCCTGTATCAGAGACTACCAGAGCGATTCTGGGACGTCTAACTGGGGCATGAAGAAGCCCCCAACTCCGCGCGTGGGAGCTGGGGGCTTGCCCCTGTTTGAGAGACGGCTACTCACCTGAGTTGAAAGCCGCCTCGTCCAGCGCCTTGTCCTCCAGCTCGACTGTGCCATCTGGCCGGAGCAGCCTGGCGAGGGAAGCGCCTCGCTCCACCATGAGGAAGTCGGCATAGGCGAGGGCTTGTCTACGAGACTCTCCGGCATCTTCACGCCAGAAGACGCCGTGGTCGGTGTACTCCAGAATCCACTGCTCTTCGTCCATCACTCACTCATCCTCTGCTACGAGCCCCAGCAGTCGCACGAACGCGACGTTGGCCAGCGCCACAGCAGCTCGTGCCGCTTCTCCGGCGTGGAGTAGTCCACGGGCGTCACGCCGTGCCAGATGACATCGGCCTTGGTCTGCTCCAGCCCGGCGAACATCCAGGGGATGGCGTACGTCGTGTAGTCGATGATGTCTCGGCGCGTCCGGCCGGGCCGGATTCCTGCCCAGCTCTCCCAGCTCGCTGCGCTGACCTCCAGCGTCCACTCGTACGTCTGCGGCTTGGAGCCGCCCCAGCGCCGGATGATGGCGTCGGTGTCGCAGAATCCGGGGAGGTAGTCGATCCCGGCACTGATGTAGTGGCCAATGGCGATATCCAGATCTTCCTTGCCGTCGGCGTGCCAGTCCATCCAGCGGTCGCGGTCAACCCGGATCTCACACCTGAACCGCAGCTTCACTCGGCCTGATCCTCCGAAACCAGCAGCTCCAGATCGGCCCGCAGAAGCTCTACCACCTCGCCGTCCTTGTTACCGGCGGCGGCGACGACATTCTTGTCCATGGTGCTGTGCCGACCCCCCTGGGTGACGAAGGCGCGAGCCTCCAGGAACGCCTTCACTCGCTCGCGCGCCAGCATGCGCGGCGTAACAGGCTCGATGAACAGATCACGTCCGCCGACCTTGGACTCATAGCGGAAGTAGGCCACGGGGGTGAGGGTGCCGTCGGGCTCGACGCGGAACACCGGATCATTCTTCACGCCACGGTTGAAGATGTAGACGGCGGGAGTCTCCAGATCGATCACTCCGGCCCCGGTGAGAAGCTTCAGGTCTGTGCTGAGCCTGCTGTGGCTGACGAGCTTGGTAGCGTCCATCAGGCTTTCGGACTGTCCACGCTCGACAAGCATGGCCTGCCCTTCGCTCTTGCGCGCAGCGATGACTACCAGGTGCGCGCTGTTGTGCACATGCGTCTGGCCTACGGCCTTGGACCACTCGACAGGCAGAAACGTGTGGCTGTTGACGAAGAGCTTCACTGGATCTCCGATGCTTGAGGGTGGGGCTTGCCCCACAGGAGTTCATAGATACGAGTCAACTTGTAGGCGTCGGCAGTGCCCACGTCGTCCAGCTCGTGATTCTCGGGGATGATCAGGCGGAGCTGCTCAACCAGCTCTTCGGCCCGATTCTTCTGGCCGCGCTTGGTGTTGCGGTCCCTGGCAGCCTGCGACTTGTTGGTGATCGTTGTGTGGCTCTCCTCCAGACAGAGGGGGTTACCGCACATGAGCCTGACGAGTTCGTCGTCTGCGAGCGGGCCGCGCTGGGCGACGACCCAGCGGCGAACGTTCACATGCCCGCTGTTCTTCTCACCTTCGACGTACAGCGAGGAGTCCCAGTAGCGGGGATTGCCCTTGCTGTCCACCGGGCCGGTCCATTCGAGACACGGTTTCTGGAGGAAGGCACCGGCAGGAGCCTTCAGTCGTTTCGTGTTGGCGGTGAGGACTTCCGCGCTCATTGGCGGCTTGTCGGGGTCTCGCTTCAGACCCGCCTCCCGCCGCCTCGCTCGCCGGTAACAGGCTTGGCAGTCGTCGCCTCGGAAGTCGGTCTTGGTTTCGTGACAGGTCGGGCATTCTTTCCCGTCCGGGAACTTCATGCGGACAAAGGTACACGCTTCTGGGCTATGACGTCAAACTCTTCATCAGATTGCATACCAAGCAAAACAGCTATCTTCGAGAATCGGACATTAACACTTTTTCGGGGACGTTCTCCAAACTTGATGTGACTAGTCGTCGTCAACGTTTTGGAGAAACTGTGGCTGGACGTCCGCGCAAGAATCCGCAAGACGTCACTGGGCGTATCGCTGAAGAACTGGCGGAGAAGCACGCTGAGGAGCTGGCGGCTCGCGCCGGTCAGCTCTCGACCATCACCGGCACTGTTCCGCTGAATGCGGATGAGGAGACCGAGGTCGATTACACCAAGCCTGCCGAGCCCGTCGCGGCCGACGCGGGCGAGATTCAGATCGGCTCCGCTACCGGCGAGGCATCTCGCAAGATTCGGGTGAACAGCGATATCGAGCAGATGACCGTGGGTCCGGGCACGTCCTATGACTTCAAGCGCGGTGTCGTCTACCGCGTCCCCAGTCATGTCGCTCTGATTCTGGAGCAGAAGGGCCTGGTCTGGCATTAATGAGCGACCCCACGATCATTCCTGAGGTAGGCGAGACCTGGCGGCTCATTGACGACTGGGGCGTTGGCCCCGGCGCGCTGCCTGCCGGTACTGAGGTGGAGATCCTCGGCATCTACCCGTCCGGTACTCCCGGCATCGGTTACTCGGAATATGACTCCGTTCTCTTCCAGTACACGTGCATCGATGGGTGCATTCGCTTCCTCGCCCTCCCTGTTCCCGAGTTCGTCGTCATGTTCCAGAAGGTGTCGTAAGCAATGCCAGGTAACCCCACCGCGCACGGGGCGCGGACGAAGCTTAATTACTACGTCGGGAAGAACCTGGAGTACACCGGTACCTTCTCCACGTATCTCGCGCTGCTGACCGCCAATGTGGCCGATAACGTCGAGATGACCTCGCTCCCGGAGCTGACCACGCCGGGCTATTCGCGGCAGGTTGTCACGTGGACGGATGCGACGCTGGCCCGGCCGAGCGTCATTTCCAACAGCGGCATCATCACCTTCGGCCCGGTCACCCAGGATGTGACGGTGCCGATTACCCACGCGGTGCTGGTGACGGTTCCGGTGGGCACCAGCGGCAAGGTGCTCTACAAGTGGCAGTTGGACAGCCCGCAGCAGCCCGTCAATGGGCAGGCGCTTCAGATCGCCGTCGCAAAGCTGTCCATCAGCGAGTCCTAGGCTTCCTCAGAATCGCTACCCTGAGGATGGTTGGCGAGGCCCCCGAATCTCTCGGGGGCCTTCGTCATTAACAAAAGAAATCGGGCAGAGCCGAGAATAGAAGCGTGCCCACTACTGCTGACTTCATCGCTCGGGTACGGACTGAAATCGGCGACCTGGGCGCAAGCTTCCTCAAGTCTTTCGACGGCGGCCATGACTCCTATGAGGTCGGTGTCCGCAACATCGACCCGGCGACGGTCCAGGTTCGCATCGTCACCAATGGCGTGCCAGCGCCGATCGATCCCGCGCTCTTCCTGCTGGACACGCGCACGGGGCTGCTGACGCTGGTGGATCCGGTGCCGGTCGGCTCGCGCCTCGCAGTGTCCGGTACCGCGTACTCGATGTTCGCCGATTCGGAGATCACGCGCTTCGTAGACACGGCAGCCCGGCAGCACTGCCACGGCCAGTTCCTCCAGACGCGCTTCCGCGAGGAGGGCACAGGCTTCATCAAGATCCGGCGCGAGAAGAAGACTCTGGCCAACCTGCCTGCTATCGAGATCGACTGCGTTGCGATCCTGGCGACGATCGAGGCGTTGTGGACCATGCTCACGGACGCCAGCTCCGACATGGACATCTCCACGGCCGAGGGCACGCATCTGCCGCGCGGCCAGCGCTGGGCGCAGATCATGCGGACGATCGACGTGCTGACCGACCGCTACAAGCAGTTGTGCAAGCAGCTCAACGTCGGCCTCTACAAGATCGAGCAGGGCACGCTACGCCGTGTCTCCTACCTCACCGGCCGCTACGTCCCCGTCTTCGCCGCGAGAGAGTACGACGAGCACGGCCTGCCCATCCGCCAGCTCCCTGACCGTGACATCCCTGACGAGGACGAGTCCGGCATCCCGTCCCCGGTCTGGGGAGGCTTTGGCTACTGATGAGCCGTCTCGACAGGAAGCGCGGTCGCTTCGATCACGTCTACGAAGGCGGCCTGGCCGACGACGCCATGGTGGATCACCAGGACGTGTGGGGCGACTGGGCGGAGTACTACCGCTACAGCCGCACAGAGTCGGCTTACCACCCCGTCTATGACGAGCCGTCGTCCGGCGGTCGGGTCTTCACTGGCCCGATCCGGATTCCCGTGATCCGCCTCATTCGTGAGGAAGGCAACCCGGACAGGATGCAGGGAGGTCTCTACTGGACGGACAGTTTGCACGTGACGGTGCCGGTCGCTGGCCTGGAGCTGGCGGGGCTGGCGGCGATGGACGTCAAGCACGGTCAGTACGTCAGGGACAGGTTGGTGTACGACGACCGCGTCTACCGCGTTACCCGGATTTCCGTGCTCGGTCAGATACGCAGGCACGATCTCGTCGCCGGTATCGACGCGATACAGCTCAAGCCCGAGGACTTGAGGGGCGATGCCCAGTTCTCGAAGTGGTACACGACGGAAGCTCAGCCGGAATTGCCGGAGAATCCGTGACGGAGCCCGTTTTATAAACGTTTGCGCTTCCGCCCTTACTCTAATTGTGTAGTCGTTTCTTGTAAGGGCGGTTCATTGTGATTGTTTTCGGCGCGATTGGCTGGGGCGCGTAACCAGCTATGCCGTGGGTTCTGCGTGAGGATCGCGCGATAAAGGCGCGGCTCTCTGGGATCAGTTTGCCTGGTCTCGGAGAGCCTGTTCCTGTGCGGTTTTCGCAGCCCGAGCCCGAAGCGGCTGATATGACTTTCCCGATTCTGATACTAACTCGGACAGGTGTCTATCAGGCAACGGATCGCGAGCACCGAGGCCGTGTGCGAATCCCGTACACGCCCGAGGGAAAGGATCCGGTTCCTGCTGGGGCGCGCTGGGGTTACTACGCGGGGTTTCCGATCCCTTTCGACATCGACTATCAGATCAGCGTCTACACCAGGATGCAGGAGCATCAGACGCTTCTGACGGTTGAGCTGGGCAAAGAGGCGAGGATCCCGCATCGGGCGGGCACGCTGCTCATCCCGGAAATCGGGGTGGAAGTGTCCATGGATGTGCAGGCAGGGCCGACGTTCTCGTCCCGTCTGGACTCCGACAACAAGCGGATATTCGAGACTTACTACTTGGTCCGCGTCTTCTCTGAGATGACGCCTTGGGAAATCGAACGGCTCACTTATCCCGATCACGTCGCCGGGACACTTCGGCCCCTGCGCGACGACAAAGAGACAGAGCATTTCGACTTTCTTTACGAAGGCGACGAGGATTAGAGGAGTTCAGTGGCCGAGTACCTAACCCCAGGCGTATACATCGAAGAGGATCTGTCGCCGCGCGGGGCTGCTGGTTACGGTGATGCGCGTGCCGTCGCGGCATTTGTCGGCATCACCGAGAAGGGTCCGGCGCTGCCGACGAAGATCAAGTCGTGGGCGCAGTTCGTCACTCTTTTCGGTGGCTTCGCCGCGCAGGGCAGTTACCTTCCCTACGCCGTCTACATGTTCTACAAGAATGGCGGCGGCCAGTGCTACAT
This sequence comes from Nonomuraea sp. SYSU D8015, assembly GCF_008065375.1. Taxonomy (GTDB): domain Bacteria; phylum Actinomycetota; class Actinomycetes; order Streptosporangiales; family Streptosporangiaceae; genus Nonomuraea. The sequence goes on along the minus strand of NZ_VJYI01000001.1, from coordinate 728,174 downwards.
CGTCAGGTCGGCGCGCTCGGACGCGACGTACGCCACGGTGACGCTCAAGGACTCGCGTCCGGCTGGTTCTGGCGGTCCCCAGGATGCCATCAAGGTCACCGCGATGTCGCCTGGCGTGGGTGGTAACACCCTGTCGGTTCACGTGGTGCCGACCGGTGCTCCGGCTGGGCGTTTCACGCTGATCATCCGCAATAGCGGGCGCGAGGTGGAGCGTTTCGAGGACCTGTCGTCCAACCCCAACGACTCGCGCTACGCCATCACGATCGTCAATTCCTCGTGGGCGGGCTCGCTCGTTGTGCGGCTGGCGAACCTGAAGGTTTCCGAGACGTACGTCTACCACCCGACCAATGACGTCATTCCGGCGACGGACGCGTTTCTCGGCACGGGTAGTGACGGTGTTGCCCCCTACGACATGGTTGCGGCGGCCAAGACGCTGGGCGACCTGGACGACAACATCGACCTCAACATTCCGGGCGTCATCAGCGACAGCATCATCAACCCGGTTCTGGAATGGGCCGAGTCCACGGGCAAGGTGTTTGTCGTCATCGACGGGCCGCGCGGTGCCGAGGGTGCGACGTCTTCTCAGATCGCCGCCGGTTACACGGGCCTGGTGACGGGTTCCGACCCGTACCGCGCAACCTCGTACGGGGCGGTTTATGGGCCGTGGCTGATGTGCAGCGACCCGGCGACGAATATGTACGGCGCGGTCAAGCTCCTGCCTCCGGGCGGCGTTATTCTCGGGCGTTTCGCGCGCAATGACAGCGTGCGGCATGTGGCCAAGGCTCCGGCCGGTACGGAAACCAAGCTGGAAGGCGTTCTCGCCGCCGAGTGCAAGTTCACTCCGGCCGAGCTGGACGACCTCGCGGATCACCACATCAACGTCATTCGACTGGTGCCCGGAAACGGGATCTGCATCATGGGCTCGCGCACGTTGAAGCGTGAACTCCCCGACCGGTATGTGCCTGTCCGGCGCACGCTCATCATGCTGCGGAAGCAGCTCGTCGATATCTCGAAGTTCGCCGTGTTCGAGCCGAACGGACCTGACTTGTGGCAGGTCATCAAGATGACGATCGACCGCTATCTGCTGCATCTGCTCCGCCAGGGCGTTCTTGCGGGACGCAATGAAAGCGAAGCGTTCAACGTCGTCTGTTCGGATGCGAACAACACTCCGCAGACCATCAACGCGGGTCGCGTGAATGTCGATGTGCGGGTGGCCCTCAGGTATCCCGCCGAATTCATCGTCATCAAGGTCGGCCAGTGGGACGGACAGTCCAGCGTCGAGGAAAACTTCTAAGAGAGAGGTCTGCGAGCAATGCCTACTGGGCACCTTCTGACGTCTGACCCGCTGCGGAACTTCAAGTTCAAGGTGGCATTCAGCCGGGGCGGCGCTAATGGCACCTCCGGTGTGGAGACGCCCGTCAACGCGGGATTCATGTCCATCTCCGGACTTTCCGTCAACACCGATGTCATCCCTTACCGTGAGGGCGGGTATTCGACCAGTCCGCACAAGCTTCCGGGCCAGACGGATTTCCAGCCCGTCACCTTTAGCAAGGGCCTGGTCGTGGGCGAGGATGGCGGATTCATGATGCGCTGGATGCGTACCGTCATGGCCGTTTCCTCGGGTGGCGACTCGGGTCTTGGATCGGCTCCGGCCACGCAGGGCTACGATTTCCGGGTGGACGTGGAGATCATGGTCCTGTCTCACCCGGTCATGGAGGGCGACGGCGATGTCCGGGCGCGTTTCAAGCTCTATAACGCGTGGCCGACGACCGTTTCGTTCTCGGACCTGGATGCCGGTTCCAATCAGATCATCGTCAATCAGATGACGCTGGTCCACGAGGGATTCGGGTTCAGTCTGGCCCCGAACTCGCCGACCGGTAACGCGGCCGAGTTCTCAAGCTCGGGCTGACGTTAATATCTGAGGCGGTAATTCTCCTAACGTTATGTAAGACGAACCCGTCGCATATCGAAGGAGAATTACCGCCTTGGACCAGAACTCGGGTATTCACTACCGCAATCCCGTCACAGATCCGACGGCAGCAGCCGAGATACGGCGTGCGCTGGAAGACCCCATGCCGCAGCCTGAGCCGCCCACTGATGATGTCGTGGAGCTGGCCTGCGGCCTGACCCTGGACGGCCAAGTAGTTCGGACCGCTCGTGTGCGGGAGCTGACCGGCGCGGATGAGGAGGCCATCTCCCGAGCCGCCCTGTCCAGCGCGCCGGAGGCGTTCGTCAGTACCTTGCTGGAGCGAGGCACGGCCTTCATCGGCGACCGGCCCGCGACGCAGGACCTCCTCAACCAGCTCGTCGTGGGTGATCGCGACATACTGCTGCTCGGGATCCGCAAGGCGACCTACGGCGACAAGCTGACCTATGAGCTGACGTGCCAGGGCTGCAAGCAGAAGCTCGGCGTCACCGTGGGCCTGGAAGAGATCCCCATCACTAAGAGCCCGGAGCCCGGAGTCACGGAGTTCGTGGTGTCCCTGAGGCGCGGCGTCACTGCGCAGGTGCGCATGATCCGGGGCAAGGACCAAAACGAGGTGGTCGCGGCCACCCGTGACAAGGACCTGACGGTGGCCGAGGCCGACACGCTGCTCCTGGCGCGCACGGTCATCTCCCTGACTGGCCCGACGGGTAACGTGCGCCCGGTCGCTGGTCACCCAACCGCCGAGTCCGCCATGCGCGAGATGGGCCTGGCCGACCGCGCCGCCATCCTGGACGAGCTGCGTACCCGCCGTGTCGGCCCGGACGAGGAGGGCGTGCCCATCACCTGCGCGGGCTGCGGCCACGAGCAGAAGGTGCAGGTCACCCTGGCTGCCCTGTTTCGCTGGAATTGATTGGCAGCGCGTGGTGGACACCGACTCTGACCTTGTCCTCACCTACGGGTGGAGTGTCGGTGACGCACGCGCTCTGACCGTGCGCGAGCGCCGGTATTACGTGGCGCTCGCCAAGTGGCGTCTGGAGAGGCAGAGAAACGCCAATGGCTGAGACGTACCTGCTGGAGGGCAACGACCTCGCGAAGAACCTGCGGGACAACACCAAGACCCTGATCGAGGTCCAGCGGACCTTTGAGAAGGTCCTGTCTCTGTTGTCGCGCACCGGCAGCGGCTTCAGTCTCTCCGCAGGTACGAGCAGCTACAACACCGTTCCCCTAGCCCAACAGTCGTATCTGCCTTCCCGGCAAGGCTCCTATCTGCCCACCGCCAAGGCGGCACCTGGCCAGCAGCAGGCATCAGGCGGCTACATTCTCGGCAACGTCATGCCGCAGGGCTTCACGCCGCCGACCTACAGCACCGGCTACGTCAATGGCAACGCACAGACCGCAGGGGGCGGCGGAGGCTCTGGCCAGAGCAACGGCGGTGGTGGCGGAGGCGGTGGTGGCACTCCCCCGCCGAGCGGCGGCTACAACAACGGCGGTCACTCCAGCGGCGGCTCTGGTGGTGGCGGTGGGCTGGCCGCGACCGGCGGAGGCGGGTACAACAACGGCGGCGTCCCGCCGGGCGGCTCCGGAAGCATGGTTCCCGGAAATCCGTTCTCCTCCATCCCCCCGACGCAGCGGCCTACCGCGCAGGAAGTCAAGCTCCCGTCGAAGCTCAGCGGCCTGCTCAGCTTCGGATGGGACTTCGCCGCCGCCTACGGCGACTCCAAGGCCACCAAGATGCAGGAGATGCACGCCTACGCTCGCAGGGCGGCGCGGCAGATGCCTGCAACGTCCTACGGCGGTGATTCGGTCAGCCAGGCCGACGCCATCCGCCAGCAGATTTTCGGGCAGGACGCGACCAGCTCCTATTCCTTCTGGGCCTATAACCACCAGGACGCCCAGAACGCCAACTGGCTGATGGGCAGCCTTGTCGGAACCCGCGATTTCAACAGCTCCCCGAGCGCTAAGCAGGAGTGGCAGGACTTCACCTCCCTGGCGGCGGCCAACCCGTACGCGTCGGCCACGAGCACGGCCAACCTCGAAGCCTTCATGAGAAGCCCGCAGTTCCAAATGAGGTCCTTGCGGATGGGTATCGGCGACACCTACGAGGGCGGCGGCAAGTACGGCGGCACCATCGACAACCTCTACGGCTACCTCGATGCCGTCTACGGACCGTGGGGCGGCGAGAAGGTCGGCATGAAGGGCTTCATGAAGTCCATGCGCCCTGGCCAGCTCGCCGCCGCGTCCTTCGACAATTACACGCAGGGCATGGACGAGGAGATGAAGGCCAACGTCCGCGCCCAGCTCGACGCCATCGTCACCGTCAGCGAACACGGCATGGGCCAGGAGGATTACAAGAAGGCGCTCGCTGACCTGACGCTCGACGATGCAGTTGCGGGCAACTCCGAGAAGATCTCGGCGGCGCAGGAGAAGCTCAAGAAGGCCGGGCTCGCCGACGACACGATCAACACCCTGAAGCGGCGCGAGGCCGTCACCAACGCCAAGGACGCGAACACGAACGAACCCTTCATGAAGGGCATGAAGGACGCGACCGAGCATCTGACGTTGTTCAACAAGGCGTTCAACAACCTCTTCAAGTCGGCCTTCGGTCAGTGGCTCGTCCGCATTTCCGGGTATGTCTCCACGGTCAACCCGACTGTCCAGTCCGGCCTGAACATCGGCGGCAGCCTCCTGGACAGCCTGCCGGGCGGCAGCAATGTCAAATCGCTGCTGGGCTCCATCCTCCCTCCGGCCGGTCCGGCAACAGAGGCAAGCTCGTCTTCGTCGCCGGATCCCACTCCAGGCAAGGGGCCGAAGGCCGAGGCCAAGAAGGAGTCGAAGAGTTCGCCGAACGTCGCGTCCGGTGTCATCCAAGCGGCGCTCAGCCAAGTCGGCCTCCCATACTCGTGGGGCGGCGGCAACATCAAGGGTCCGACCCGAGGCACGCAGCAGGGCCGGAACACCGTCGGTTTCGACTGCTCCAGCCTCGTGCAGTACGCCTATTGGCAGGGTGCGCGCATCAAGATCCCGCGTGACACGTGGTCGCAGATGAACGACCCCAAGGGCCGCAGAGTCTCTGCCAAGGAAGCCGGTCCCGGTGACCTGATCTACACCTCCGGCGGCGGCCACGTGCGGATGATGATTAGCCGGAACGCGTTCGTCCACGCACCCAGAACGGGCAAGAAGATCCAGGTCGTCAGGTCGAACCCCTTCGCTGGCGCGGTCATGATCAAGTCGTGGCTCAAGGGGCCGCGCTCCGGCGTATCGCTGAGTGACATCCCGAAGAAGGGCGACGTCCGCGAAGGGCAACCGCAGGGCGAAGAACCAGGGCCACGCCCTGGTCAGGTCGAAGGGTCGGGGCCAAGCAGCGGCAAGAAGGAACCCGTCGGCGACGGCTCAACCAGTGTTGGCGGTACCGGCTCGCCCAGCACGGCCGTGGCCAACCAGCTCGGGTCGGTGGAGGAAGTAGACGCGATCAAGGCGTTCTTCGCCGCCAACACCACGGGATCCTCCGACATCGAGCAGGCGCAGAACGAACTGGCGATCAAGGAGGCACGCGAGGATCCGGCCACAGCTACCGAGGCCAAGGACCCGCAGACCAAGCAGGGAAACAACGTCAAAGTCCCGTCCGTGCCCAAGGGCTCCGGCACGGCCGAGAGCAACAAGAAGATCGGCAAGCAGATGGCGGCCGAGATGGGCTGGACGGGCAAGCAGTGGAAGGCCCTGGAGGCTCTGTGGCAGCGGGAGTCCGGCTGGAACCACAAGGCGGACAACCCGACTAGCGACGCGTACGGCATTCCGCAGGCGCTCCCCGGCAGCAAGATGGCCAGCGCGGGCAAGGACTGGGCCACCAATCCGGCCACCCAGATTGAGTGGGGCCTGGGCTACATCAAGCAGCGTTACAAGACCCCGCTCGGGGCGTGGTCGTTCTGGAACTCCAAGAAGAAGATCAACGGCAAGGATGTCGGGCACTGGTACCGCGACGGCGCGTGGGAGATTCCCGAGGACGAGCACCAGGCGACGCTGCACAAGGGCGAGATGGTCATCCCGCGCAACCCTGCCGAGAAGATCCGAGACGCGCTGTTGAAGGAAGCGACCGCGCCGAACGCACTGGCCGAACGCGTGGCCGGTGGCGGCGGTGGCGGCGGGTTGACGTTCAATTTCGGGCCTGGGTCGATTCAGCTCCATGTCGGGGCTGGCGCTAACGCTGCCTCTGCACGGCAGACCGCTGCCGAATTCGCGGCGGAGCTGGAGCGCATCAACCGGGCCAAGCGTGTATCGAAGGGGCGTTAAGTGGTTCAGTTCAATCCGGATTTTGACGCTGCTCTCCAAGCGACCTACGGGCCGGACGGGCAGACGCAGACCGTGGTCCGGGGCTACATCGTCCAGGACAAGGCGATGCCGGGGCAGGGGAAACAGGGCCTCAAGTTCCTGTTCAACCCCTCCACGGTCCGCGTGACGTACCCGAGCTATGAGGGCAATATCGCGGTGTCGTCGGGTGTGGATCCGACCGCGCCCGGCCTTTTCCGTGGCGTCACCAACCAGATTCTCTCCTTCAGCTTGCTCTTCGACAGGTGGGCGGAAGCGGTCGGCGGTGGCGCGGGGGCCAATGGTGTCAACGTGGACATCAACCAGCTCAAGGTTATGACCGGCATGGAGACGGCGCAGAACTTCACCACGGACCGGGATAACGGCGGGAACACCGAAACGCTGAAGACGACCGGAACGGGCGTGCCCGTGTTCGTGCCGATGCGTTTCTATTTCGGGACGTCGGCTAACTCCCTGCGGTATTTCGGCTCGATCACGGAATTCTCGGTGGAGTACACGCACTGGACTCACCTCATGGTGCCGACGCGGTGTGCGGTCGAGATGACGGTGGCGTTGATCCCGGACACGGTCGAATTTTCGGGTTCGGCGGGTGGCGATAACGGCTACAACCCGGATCCGCTGCACGACTTCGGTAACAACTCAGCGTTGGAACGACTTCGGGAGGTGCCGAACTGATGGCCGACAGCAGATACGAGGGCATGCGGAGCGTCTACACCAAGAGACGCGGGCAGTTGGTGCGCGGCCGGGAGCTTCGGCCAAACAAGGCGTGGGCTTTCCGTTTCACTCAGTACATCGTGAAGGAAGGTGACCGGATCGATCTGATTGCCTACCGGAATTACGGGGATGTGGGCTTGTGGTACATGATCGCTGACGCCAACCCCGAGATTCTGGATTGGATGTCGATCTCTCCTGGGATGATGCTGAGGTTGCCGCATGTACTGGCGTAAGCCCTTTCTTAATTTCAAGGTCGGTGGACAGAAGGTGTCACCACCTGCGCTGGAAGTTCGGATCGAGCAGCGGATCGCCGAGCACACGCTGATGTATATATCCATCCACTATCCGATGGATGGCCAGTTCGTCATCAAGCCCAAGGTGTATAAGGAGAACAGCCTGGTTGAGGTGAAATGGGGCTGGGAGCCTGACGATCTGCACACCTTCTACGGCTACATCCACCACGCCGACTACATCTCCGAATCGCCGATCCGGAAGCAGAACGTCCAGGTGGATTATGTGCTCGTCGGCAACGGGCAGGCGCTTTCGGTCACCCGTACGAAGGATTGGCGCAACATGACCGATAGCGCGATTGCCAAAGAGATAGCTCGCAAGCACGGGCTCTCTTTCGTCGCCCACCGGACCAAGCGCGTGCACACCTACGTCTACCAGGACCGGAAGACTGATTACGCGTTCCTCCAGGAGCGGGCCGCCGCCTCGGGCCGCCGCTGCTGGGTCGATAACGGTGTGCTCTACTTCGTGGATCCGGCCGCCTGGGCTGCCGCGCGTAAAGCGACCGCGCCGGAGTTCGAGATCCACAAGTCCGGCAACAAGTGGTACCACATCGACCAGTTCAGGGCGTTCGTCGGCGACGACATGCCCGATCCCACCGGCCGGAAAATCGAGCACGCGGCCTACGGCGTGGACTTCAAATCCGAGCGCATGATCTTCAACACGCAAGGCGACAGCAAGGCCCGGCAGGAGGTCATCACAGATACGCGACTCGACAGTCAGGGCGAGCTGGACTTCACGCTGGACGGCGCACAGGTCACCACCCAGGACTATTTGACCGCTCAAGGGATGCTGAAGGGTTCGACGAGACTTCAGCCCGGCCAGCCGATCAAGCTCAAGGGCGACGCCATGGCCGAGCGGCTGAAAGGCGACTGGGTGATCACGGCGACGACACACACTCTGCGCGCTCCGATCAACGCGCCGTCGGCAGGTATGGCGAAGATCGACTTCACGACGTATGTAGAGCTGGCCAGGAATGCGCCGGACACCTACAACTACCGAGACCAGACCGCTCCCCTGCTCAACGACGCGTGCACGGAGGGCGGCGGCAAATGGCGTTCGTCGCAGATGCAGGAGGTGATCCTGTGAGCGAGGACAAGCGCCCGGTCCACGAGGGCTATTTCTGGGGAATCGTGGTCTCCACGAAGGACCCGAAGAACAAGCGACGCATTCAGGTGCGCGTACCCGATGTGCTCGGTAAGACCATCTCTGAGTGGGCCGAGCCAGGCTCTATGACGATCTCCAAGCTGAAAGTCGGGGAGAAGGTCTGGATCCGATTCCTGCACTCGGACCTGCGATACCCGCAGTACTTCATCCCGCACAACATTAAGGAATTCGCTTACCTGGTCAACGATGAGACCGAGCTGGAGCTGACGCATCCGGAGAACCCGATCAGGATTCGCGCTCCGAAGGGCACCGCTTATCTCTCCGGCTCCAGCTCATCGGTCCATCTGTCCGGCGGTGGAGTCCACCATCGGGGCAAGGACGCCAGCGGCTACGTCAACTCATATGCGACCACTCATGTGGACATGTCCAGCGCCGATTTCAAGGAGAACATCCGAGCCCTGGATTTCGACCCCGAGCAGATCGTCCGAGATGCTCCGTCGCGCATGTGGAACTACCGGGAGGAGTTCGACCGGGAGCAACAGACGCGCGTCGGCCCACTGGCGGAGACGCTTCCTGACTTCGTTCTCCAGGACGGGAAGTTCGTGTCCCCGACAGCGATGATCGGCGTGCTGTGGGCGGCGGTCGATCAGCTCTCGCGCAAGGTCGAAGAACTTCAGGCCGAAATCGAAATTCTAAAGGGCGGATAACACCCAAATACACTGGAAAACGTACGAATCGGATTTCCAGTTGTAAAGCGGGTGAAATCGTGGACGAGGCCCTGAATATGGCCGACTACGCGGAGGCTCAGCGTCAGGCGCGCATCGCGGCCGAAGATCGCGCCGTGGTGACCGAAGCTCGGCTGCGGACCGCGCACGCGCGGATTCGCGAGCTGGAGACGCTCGTGCTCCTGTACCGTCCAGCGGAGTCCGCTCCTGGCCAGGATGCGTCTCCCAAACCGGGAGAGGCTATCGGCTGGGGTCAGTACGGGGCGTCCTGATGCCGGTAGCGATGGACTTGCCCTTCCGGATCGGCGCGGACGGCGGCATCGCCACCACCCATGACCCGGCCAAGCAGATCGTCCAGAGGATCGTCACGGTCGTCGGCACTGAGCCCGAGGAGAGGGTGATGCTGCCTCAGTTCGGCGTGCCCGTGAACGACTACATCTTCGAGCCGGGCGGCGGCCTGGTCGCGGTCGAGCTGACCGAACGCACGAAGGCGCAGATGGCGATGTGGGAACCCGGCGTGATCGTCAACGACGTCAAGCCGATCCCGAAGGCCGACCAGCAGAGCATCGCCGTCATCGACATCCGCTACACGCGCACCGACGCGCCCGACTCCCCTGACGGGCTGGCGCGCTCCATCCATACCGCGTCGATCGACTCGCGCGGCCGACTGCGGGAGCGCCTGCGTGGCTGACGTCCCCATCGACTACACCAGCGCCGACTACCAGGAGATCAAGAGAGACCTCCTGCGGCACGCCGAGATCCTGCTCCCGGAATGGACCAGCAGGTCAGAGGCAGACTTTGGCGTTGTGTTGGCGGAATTGTTCTCGCATGCCGCCGACCTGAACAACTACAGCATCGATCGCCTGCTGGCGGAGAGCTACCTGCCTACGGCGACCACGATGCACGCGGTCATGACCATCGCCGACGTGCTCGGCTATGTCGCGCACAACGCCACTCCCGCCACCGGCACTGTCACTCTCGTCACCGATCCGGACGGCCCGGCCGTCACCGTCCCCAAAGGCACAGGCTTCGCGTCACGCTACCTGGAGGCGATCGACGGCGTCCTGCGCTTCGAGTCCACGCAGGACGTCACCGTTCCCGCCAACGGCGGCACGGTCCAGGTCCCCGTGGCCGAAGGCCGGACCACGACCAAGCTGCTGCTCGGAGCCTCGGACGGCACCGAGCTTCAGCGATTCGCCATCCCAAATATCGGGGTGATCGACGGCAGCATCCGCGTCCACGTCGAAGCGCCGTACGCGGATATCGAGTGGACCTACGTCGCCCGGATGATCTACTCCGGCCCGACTGACCCCGTTTTCACAGTCCGGCCGGACCCTGAGGGGACCACCAGCATTTACTTCGGCGACGGCGTCAACGGCATGATTCCTCCGCTCGGCAGCCGCGTCTACGCCACCTATCGAAGCGGCGAGGGCCGCAACGGAAATCTCGGCGCAGGCCAGATCTGGACCATGTCCGATGGCGTTGACGGCGTCACGATCGCCACGGACACGGCGGGTGCGCCGATCTCCACGGCCATGGTCGGCGGCGGCGACCGCGAGGATATCGAGGAGATCCGGCGTAACGCCTCGCTCGCGTATGCGGCTTTCGGCCGTGCGATCACGCTGGCCGACTACAGCAAGATCGCGCTCACGGTACCCGGCGTCAGCGCGGCCAATGCGGTGAGCAACGTCAGCAGCTCCGTGGTTGTCTACATCGCCGGTCCTGGCCGGACGACCCCGAGCGTGGATCTGATCAACTCCGTGACGGCGCAGCTCACCTCCGCGAGCGCGGCCGGTGTGCGCGTCAACGTCCAAGGCCCGACGATCATCAAGGTCAATTTCGGGTCGGAGGCGACTCCGATGCAGCTCACCGTGGCCCCGACATACCGCCGTTTCCAGGTGGAGACCAACGTCCGCAACACCCTCACGAGCTTGGTCAACAGCCCGGACAACGGCTTCGGCAGCCGGATCACGATCGGCGAGGTCTACGGCGCGCTCACCGCGATCCCCGGCGTCGTCAACATCACCATCCCGGTACTGGCCAGGCACGACGCCGCGCAGACGGTGCTGGCCGACGCGGTCATGGCCGCCTACGAGCTGCCCCAGCTCGGCACCATCACCATGGCGACCTCGGGCGGGGTGGTCTGATGCCAGCCACCTATCCCGCAGCGCTGCGCGGCTGGAGCACGAAGAGGGACTTCCAGGATCCGATCTTCGCCGCGAACTTCAACCAGACGCAAGACGAGCTGGCGGCGATTGAGCGGACGCTGGGCCTGATGCCGCAGCGGGCCACCAACAACCCGGCCCGCAGGACGCCCGACTACGGCACGGTGACCGCTCGCATCCTGGCCTCCGCCCGTGGCGAGCCGATGATCGCCTACCGGGGAACACACATCGGCGCTCAAGTGATCCCCAACGAGTATTTCCGGCCGCGCCTCACCGCCGTTGAAGACACCCACGGCATGGCGCACAACACGGGCTTCCGGATCAACCAGACGGGCTATTGGATGATCACGGCCAAAGCTGACTGGCTGGCCACCTCAGCGTCCCAGCGGCAGATCACCTCCCGCATGCTGTCGCTGGAGATCAATCAGCGCGATGTTGGCCTGCGTGACGTTCTCCTGGAGAGCGACAAAAACCGCGACTCCATGACCACCACGGTCACGTGGCAAGAAAACCTCGTGGAGGGCACGGATATCACCGTTGCGTTGCACGCGATTCTCGCCGACACCGAGCGCATCGTGGAGCCGGTCAACGTCTATCTTCGCGCGCATTTGGTGCGATGCCTGAGACAGGGTGGGCCTGGCCTGCCCAACCCGAACTTCGATCCTGATCCGCCGCCTCCTCCGCCGCCTCCTCCAGATGACGGATGCCAGGAGCATTATCCGGATGACGGCTGCCTCAATCACACCGGCTATCAGCCGCAAGGGCCATGTGGGCAGCCCTACAGCATTCGATGGCATCCCTATCTGAATACCAGCGCCACCTACGACTCGTGCGGCAATGTCGTAGAAATCCACAGGTCTCCCAACGCTGGCACACTCTATTCGGGCAGGTGGGACGGGACGCACTCCAATATCGATCTCCGTACGGGGTTCCCCGGCTATGTCCATTACGGCTTTTAGGAAAGCACTGTGACCGCTTCATACCCACAGTCCATCCCCGTATGGACGACCAAGCGCAACTACGTCGATATCGTGTGGGCCGACCACATGAATCGCGTCCAGGAAGAAATCGAGGCGATTCAGCGAACGCTTGGAATCGTGCCGCAGCGCGCCACGAACAACCCTGGCGGCCTCACGCCGGATCACGGGACTGTCGCTGCCCGCATTCAGTCAGTGGCGCGAGGCGAGCACGTTCCCTACTTCCGGGGAAGCATCCGCGAGTTCGACGTGACTCCGAACATCTGGCAGCGGCCGACCTTGCGCGCCGACGAAGATCCTTTCGGCATGAGCACCGGCACCGGAATTCGGCTCAATGAATCCGGCTTGTGGTGCTTCACCATCAAAGTTGACTGGCAGGCCAACAACGATACACAGCGCTATGAGGCGATCCGGCTGCTGCGCCTGGAAGTCAACGGCAATGACATCGGCGTGCGCCATGTCCTGGAAGAGGGCAGCCATAACCGCAGCGCCCTGCACCAGCACATCACGTGGACGGAGACGCTCGACAAGGGCACGCGGATCAGCATGGGAATCCGCACGAACCTGAATGCGTCCACGCGCGAGCTGGATGCGCACTGCTATCTGCGAGCCCATCTGGTCCGGTGCAACGAGTACAAGGGAGAGGGTGAGTCGGTCCCTTTTGACCCACTGCCCGACCAGGTGCCGGGCGATCGACCACCAGTCTGCATCCCCATCCCGCCGCCGGACGAATGCCGCTACACCGTGTACTGCACATACGAGGGATTGCGGCAGGTTCCTCGCGTTGATATCGCGCGAGGCGGTTCGGCGTTGTCGCGGATTCAGATCATCGACAACTCGCATCGGTTCTACGACCTGTCCCCGCACCCGGAATTCTCGACGCTGGACGAGGTCATGGAATACCGGGACGAGCTGTGGTACCAGATGACCGGCTGGCGCGGAGCCTGGACAACTGCCGATAACGTTGTAGAAAGCGGAATCCATTGGCCATCTATCTAACGCATAACTACGGCACCAGGTTTTACGGCCCTGAGCCGGACCTGCCGAACTTCAATCCGGACTCCTTCATCGCCTACAGCCGCGACTACCGGACCGTTCACATCACCTGGGATCCGCCAACCGGCGAGTTCACGCGCTTCCGGCTGCTGAAGAACCGGTGGGGTTACCCCGTCTCGGAGATCGACGGCGAAATCCTGCTCGATTCGGAAACACCGGAGAACTCCTACAACGACATCTACGTAGCCCCCGGCCATTTCGTCTACTACTCCGCGTTCCTCCAGCTCGGCGGGCAGTGGATGTGGGCGGCCACAGCCTCATGCCTGCACATCGCCGACATGAAGAGCGCGGCATGGCTGTGGTCGCGTCTGCCGATCCACTACCAGATCATGCGAGGAAACCGGCTCGACCTCGAAGCCGACACCAACTCGACCCTCATGCGGTATCTGGGGCTGATCGGGTGGGGCCTGGATAAGGTCCGCACGTCCTTCGCCGCCGCATGGCGCAGCCAGGACCCGGCGTTCGCGCACATCGGAAGTATCGACCTTCTCATCCAGCAGTTCGGCTTGCCCGCCTATCCCGGCCTGTCCGGCGCACGCAAGCGAGCCTTCGTCCGCGACGCCGCAAGCCTTCTGGCCCGGCGCGGCACCATGGACGCGATGATCGCCGAGGCGCGAGCCGCGTCCGGCTGGGATCTCGCCCTGCGCCCGTCACCGAATCTCATGCTCACGGCCGACCGCTCCCAGATGCTCAACCCCCGCCCACGCGAGTGGGACCCGACGATCATCTACAAGGTAGGCGACCGCGTTGAGTTGGAGGGCGCGCACTTCGTCTGCAAGGTCGCCGGAGCCACCGGATATGCGCAGATGCCGCCCGCTGGCGAGCGCGTGAGCAACACCTGGTGGGACCCGCTGCTCGTGCTCGACGCAGCGACGGCGGCCTACGATCCGACCAGCCGGTCCCAGCACGGATGGGCACCACAGGCGTTCAGCGTGACGACAGATGACAAGATCGCCACGGAACTGGTGCTGGGCGCTCCAAAGCCGCTCGAAACCCACCTGAGCATCAATGCCGTGACAGTGAAGAACAACCACACGGCTGCTGCCAACATCGGCGCTCGCTGCCTGCCCGAGGCGGCCGGGCAGCCCGTCAAGCCGCTGACGGCGATCACGCACGGCATCCCCATCCCCAAGCCGCAGCCATGGGACGCCACGACTGAGTATCCGGCTGGCTCTCTGGTGACCTTCCAGGGACGGCTGTATACGGCTGTGCGGCCTGGCCGTCTCGGCGTCGCGCCGCGCATCTCCGACCGCTGGCAGGTGGTCGGCACCGACACGCGCGTCAGGCTGACCCTGAGCGCCTACACCCACCAGCCGCACACGGCGACCTCGAAGCCGGTAAACCCGGCACAGGTGTACGCGGAGTTCTACGACGAGCGCGGCGCATTCCTGGGCCGCGAATTCGGGGCGGCGACGGACACTCGCGTGCTGGACACCTTCACCACCCACCATGTCACCGACACCACCATGGTTGTCTGTGACCGATTCCCTGTCACCGCAGGCACCGCCTACACCGGAACCGCGTGGCTCTACCAGCCGTCCAGCTCCCTGTACCTGGAGCTGTTCATCAACTGGCTCACCAGCGCGGGCGGCTACATCAGTTCCACGATCGTCGGTATCACTCCGGCGCTGGCGACGTGGACACAGGTCACCACAGGGTCAGTGAACGCACCGGCCGGAGCCGCACAGGCCGAGATGGTGATCATTTACAAGGGCGGCGCGGTCCAGACGCAGCCGCTCTACGTCGATGAGATCCAGCTCGCCACCACCGCCGCGCCCACGGTGCCGATCAACCCCAACAGCACCTTCTCCAGCGGCGTGGGCAACTGGCACATGACCTATGGCGGTACGTTGGCCCTCAGCTCAACCATCGGCCATGCCTCCGCACCGAGCATGAAGATCACTCCCACTGGTATCTCAGCCCTCAGCCGTCTGTCCGGGCGGACCACCGAGTACGGCAGCAAGGTCTGGAGTGTGGGCGATGGCATGCTCGGCTTCCAGCGCGACTCCTATCTGTACGGCGTCGTCCGCCCCACCGATCCGGCCGCGCGATCCTTTGCCCTGCTCGACTACGGCAGCGGTAACGCCACGGTGGCCGCCACCTTCTCCACCAACGCACCCACGGGCATGGTGCAGGCGCTCATCCTCCGGGCCGCCAGCACCACGAGCTACATCCGCGCGACCAGGACCAAGGTACAGACGGTCAACGGCGCGGCGATCACGGACCTCGTCACCTACTCCACGCCGGTCAAGGACGGCGACCGGCTGACCGTCAAGGCTAGCGGTACGTCGATCACCGTGCTTCGCAACGGCGTGCAGGTCGCCACGGCGACAAGCACTTTCAACCAGGCCAATACCAAATTCGGCATCGCCGTGGAGGCATAGTGACCGTCTACGCGAACTATCTGACTAACCCCAGCTTCGAGACGAACACCACGAGCTGGGCCAGCAGCGACGGCGCGACCCTGACACGCGGCACCACGCAGAAGCAGATCGGCTCCTACGGCCTCCAGCTCTCCGTCTCGACGACGAGCACGCAGACCAAGGGCATGGAGACCACGGTCGCCATCGACCCTGGAACCGCGCCGCTCACCCTGAGCGGCTACCTGATCACGCGCGCCGCCGCCAACGGTGCCACCTACAACAGGCTGATCGTCACCGTCTACGACATGCTGCCCGAGGAGACCAACGCCCAGCGGCAGCAGGTCGGCACGCTCACGGTCACGGCGACCGGCCGATGGGCGCTGCGCAACCTGACCCCACGCGCGGGAGCTAACCGCCTGGTCGCGCGGCTGGCGATGGGCAACACGTACTTCAAGGCCGGGGAGTGGGTACAGACCGGCCCCTACTACCGCCGCTTCTACGGCAGCGACTACCCGGACTACGAATCGCATTGGTCTGCCACCACAAGCTTCGCGAACTCGAAGTACAACTCCACTATCAACGGCTACGGTTCCGTCGGCCCATCCGGCGACGGAACCGGATACTACGAGGTCACGTACTACGAGCTAACGTGGTCTCCCGAGGTCAACGGCGGTACCGCGAACGGCTGGCTTGACGCCCTCCAGCTCGAACGCGGGAGTGTCGAGACGGCGTATGTGGATGGCGACTCGCCTGGCCACGTATGGTCAGGCACCCCGCACGCGTCGGCCACTCTGGGCATCGCCTATGCCCAGGCTTCCGGCACTGCCAACTCCACAGGAAGCCTCGATACCTTCACAGTGCTGCTGCCGACCCTGGCAGGCACCGCCTCTTCCACCGGCTCCCTGGACGGCGATCTTGTCGGCATGGAAGCCAAGGGGACGGCCTCCTCCACTGGAAAGCTCGCACTGTGGCCGTACGGCCCCATGGGTGCCAGCGGAAGCGCCGATTCCGTCGGAAGCCTCGACGCCTACCCGGTGATCTACATCGGCGCAGTCGGCGACGGAACTTCCGACGGCGGCTTGATGCTGGACATCACCTACCCGATTTCGCTGTCCGGCACGGGAAGCAGCACGGGAAGTGCGGAACTCACCTTCCCGCCCGAGCTTCAGGCCAGCGGCACCAGCTCTTCCACGGGTGATCTGACCGCCGCCATCGCTGGGCAGACGGCCGGGCATGGCATCGGGTCTTCCTCCGGAAGCCTGGACCTGGGGCAGGCAATTCCGCCTGGCGCTTTCGCTGACTTCGCGGTTTTCGGGGTGACCGAGACGGACCCGCTCCTGTCAGTCCGTGCCCGCTCCAATGGCGGCACCAATACGGGCGCGAACGGCGCTGAGTGGGTGAGGATCTACTGCGATTTCGTCGCGCCCGAGGACGTTACGACCTCCGACGGCACCCTGTGGAAGCGCGCCGCCTACGTCGTACCAGGTATCCGATTCGATAATGTCGCGGCCACGAACTGGCAGCAGTTCACCATGTACCAGGTCCAAGTTTCCGGCCCGAATGGACCGACGCTCTATCGCATGGCCAATTCGCTGGTCCCGTACGTGTACCCGGACCGGTTGAACATCGCCGCTACCGATCTGCGTATCAGTGCTGACGGCGTGGAGTCGAGTTCTTTCGACGTGCCGTCTCCGTTCCCTGATGACACGCAGTCTGCTCAATGGGTGGTATGCCCGCTCGATGTCCAACAGCAGATCTTCACCTCCTACGACATTCTGCGCGGCAACGCCTGGTACACCGTCTCCGCCTACATCTACAAGTCAGAGGGGATGGATGATCTGCACCTGAAGGTCTACAACCCGGCCACGGGCGCGCAGCTCGGGAAGACCGCTTCCTACGCCGACGGCATCGATGCTCCGGAAGCCGGGGAAGGGTGGAAGCGCATTGTCACCGTCTTCCAGGCACCTGCGGACGGCGGAGTTCGCATGCTGTGGGAACCGCAGATCACCCAGCCGCAGATAGGGGATGAAGACTTCCTCGTGGCAGGCCATCTTCTCGAAGAGGGAATCGCGATGGAACCGTACTTCTTCTGGAAGGAAGGCAACATCGACCTCTGGCGCAGATACGGATACACCGACGCTTCCGGCGGCACATTCCATTACAAAGACTTCGCGCGCCGCAGCTACATTCTGAAGCAGGCGCTCGACGAATCCGCGCCAACAGGAGTCATCGTCGAGTTCCCGGAATTCGGGAAGATCCCGTACCTCGACAATTAGGAGTCAGGTGTATACCGTCCAGCTTCTCA
This sequence comes from Nonomuraea sp. SYSU D8015, assembly GCF_008065375.1. GTDB lineage: Bacteria > Actinomycetota > Actinomycetes > Streptosporangiales > Streptosporangiaceae > Nonomuraea. The sequence continues at coordinate 710,224 of NZ_VJYI01000001.1, read as the reverse complement.
CCGTTGCCATTTCCACTGTCCTTCCGGTCCTGGTCGGCCTGGTCACCAAGGCCAGCGTGAGCGGCGGCACGCGCGCCGTCCTGCTCGCGCTGCTGTCGGTGGCCGGTGGTGTCGTCGCCAGCGCCCTGGACGCCGTCAACGCTGGCGTCGCTTGGGACTGGCGGAGCGCGCTCATCACCGCCTTCACGGCCTTCGTCGGCGCGGTCGCTTCGCACTTCGGTCTGTGGAAGCCGACCGGCGTGTCTGACTGGGCCAAGAACTCGCTCGTGAAGGACCGGCAGGACCTTGCCGCCTGAAGCTGATCTTCTCACGCTAGCGCAGGCCGCGCTGACGTGCTGGGTCGTCTGGGAAGTTCTCCTAGCTGCGGGAACTTCCCGACTTCCCACCATCGTGCAGTCGCTTCTCGTGATCGCCGTGGCGGTCGGCCTGCTCTGGTGCCCGTGGCCCCTGGTGATGGACACGGGCACTGTTGCCGCTCTCGTGGCGGTGCTGCGTCTGGCATCAGTCTGGGTCGAGCGAACCGAGCGTCCCGTCATGATCCGGCCTACCACCCGCATGCCCTGATCACCTGCCCCGTGAGCCCCTGGTGCCCTGCGCCGGGGGCTTCGCAGTTTCACGATCGATATCGTGGTGACTTTCCAAATGCATCGCTGAGAGGGTAGAACTGTCCGTGCCCAATCCGACCACATGAGTCGAGGATCCCCTTTGTCTGACTACACCCTTGCCGTTGGCGTGCTCGGAACCGCCAACCCGAAGCAGGAACTCATCGACCAGGCCCTCACCGACTGGATCGACTCCATCGCACCGGAGGACGCCGACGTCCAGGTCCACGTCTGGCTGCCTGCCGACCGGACCTACACCACGCCCGGCGTCGCCGCCGTCGCCGAGTACTTCAGCACCGAGAACGACATCCGCCGCGCTGTGGCCAGCAAGACGCTCGGCGTGCGCGGACGAGCTATCGCGGAGAGCGCCGAACAGGTAGTCGAGATCGACGGCTCGACGTTGGTCTCCGAGCTGCTGGACCAGCTCGTCAACACTGAGCTGGGCGAGGCCGACCGCTGGCTCATCCTGCTGTGGGAGGAGGGTACCGACGACGGCCCCATGGAGGAGATCGCCACCGAGGCGGCCGGGAGGGGCATCAAGGTCAAGGCCCTGAGCAGCACCGGCCTGGACGACATCGAGTTCGACGAGGAGGAAGAAGCTCCGGCCGAGGAGGAAGCACCCGAAACCGAGGAAGAGGACGAGCCGGAGATGCCCCGAAACGCTCGCACCGCAAAAATCTCAGAGGAGAACAGCCCGTCCCCGGTATCGGAGGACCCCCAGCCCGAGATCGAGGCTCCCAGGGCCGCTCCGGACGAAGCGCAGACCGAGCGCCCGCTGACGGCTACCGAGGACGGCATCACCAACCTGGCCGCCGACGTGATCGTGGACTTCTACCGCATGGTGGACGCCATCGTGGCCGAGCGCGTGACCAGGGAGCTGGACCGCCGGGAGGCGCAGCGTCAGGAGGCCCAAAAGCGCGAGGAGGTCATCGCCGCCAACACCGCTCCCGGCAAGCCGCGCGCCGCCGAGGACATGGTCACCGTGATCCGCAAGGCGGACGGCAGCTACGCGCGGCTCAAGCCGGGCCGCCTGCCCAGGGGCGCGCAGAAGGTGCAGATCAGCCGCACCGAGGCCGAGGAGCTGAACCTGCTGGCGGACGAGGCCGCCTAGAAAGCACGAAGCGGGGGTCCCCGATCAAGGAAAGGGACCCCCGCTAAGGCAAGGTGTTGTCTCCATCAACAATCCGGACATTACCGGATAAATCGGCCAAGCGCAAGCTAATCTTTAGATATCGAGGCCGATATTCAAGCTCAAACTCCTGGAGCACCACACGTGGCTGACGCCTCCTCCGAGATCCGCATTGGCCGCCGCCGCAGCGGCTACACAGTTCTCGCGAACGACCTGCTCGAAGACGGGATCATCTCCGCCCGCGCCTACGGCATCTTGGTCTACCTCGTGACCCGCCCTGACAACTGGGTCTGCCGGGTGAGCGACCTCATGAACAGATTCGTCGAGGGTCGCGACGCCATCTACACGGCACTAAAGGAGCTGGTAGACGCCGGATACATGGCCATCGAGAACGTGTACGACGAGACCACCAAGCGCCCGCGCAAGCTCTACAGGATGCTCTGCGACAACGAGGGCAAGTTCCCCGTGGAACCCACCCAAGAAACCGCAGGTCAGAGCCGACGTCCTGAAAAGCCGGATACGGGAAACCCGGATCCGGGAAATCCGGGCCTTAGTAATTACGGAGTTGTACCAAGTACTGAAGGTAGTAAGAACACACACTCGCGCTCCGCGCGAGCGGCGAAGGGAAGCCGGTCCAAGGACCGTCTCCCTAACCGGGAGAGCGACTCGGAGCGTGACCCGGCTAAGGCCCTGGGCCTCTTCCCGATGACCGAGGTCGTACCGGCTCCCAAGGACCGGCTCATCAACCCAGACACCGGCCTGGGCCTCGCCCACTACTTCCAGAAGACCATGCGCGCCAGCGACGACCTCGCCGCCAAGGTTGGCACGGTCAATCTTCCGGCTTTGGCTAAGAGCCTGAACGGCTGGAAGCAGGCAGGCGTCACGCCGGACCAGATCCGGGCCATGATCGACATCTACGCCAGCGACCCCAGCCTCCACCTCAGGGGCCGCGTCGCCTGGGTCTCCTTCCTGGCTCGCCGCGCCGCGCTGGCCGAGCGCCTCCAGGCGCAGGAGGAGGCCGACACCCACTTCAACCCGGCCGCCGACGGCTACGCCGAGAGCTGGGGCCTGAGCCAAGACGACGTCACCGAATACGACACCCCCAAGACCTGGGCCGAACTCAAGGCCGAACGGGAGGCCGCCAATGCTGCCCATTGACTACGCCTGGCGCTGGGAGACCGCGCAGATCCCCCACGAATGCCGGGGACGAGGCTTCGACGACTGGAAGATCCACAACCCGTCCAGCGAGCAGGCCATCGCCACCTGCGCCAAGTTCGCGGCCGACTTCGACCAGCACTACGGCCGGACGTCCACGGACCGCTCGCGCGTCGGCAAGGGGATCCTCCTCATCGGCTCCCACGGCACCGGCAAGACCACGCTCGCCTGCATGACCGCCAGCGAAGTGCACTGGACGCACGACAACACGATCTTGTACTACAAGGCCAGCCGCATGCTCTCCGACATGCGCGCCGTCGTGGCTGGCACCGCCGGGCCGAAGATCGCCAAGCGGATCAAGCGCCTGCGGACGGTCGGCCTGCTGGTGATCGATGACGTCGGCAAGGAGTACCGCACCGAATCTGGCTACGTCGGTTCCCAGATCACCGACCTGATTCGCGGCCGGTACGAAGACGGCCTGCCCACCGTGGCCAGCACCAACGAGAAGCTGGAGAAGTGGGACGAGATGTATGACGCCAGCATGTCGTCCTTCGCCCACCAGGCTTTCACGATCATCCATCTCGCCGGAAAGGACATGCGCCGTGCCTAAGATCACCCGGAAGGTCTTCACCGCCACAGCCACCCTCCCGCGCTGGCTTGACCTGGAGAACTTCCATGTTGTGCAGGCGAACATGGGCCGCTACCTGTACGAGAAGGCCGCCAGTGAGGGCTTTCACAACGCCCAGGGCGAGATCTTCCACGCGCCGAAAGGCGACCACATCCACATCACGGTGACCTTCACCGGCACCATCTTGGAGATGGACGACGATGCAGGGCGGTGACCTCTCGTCGGAGGTGCTGCCGACCGTCCTCGTGGTCTTCGAGACCGTGATCGCCACGCCTCCGGCCGCCGGTCCCACGCGCCGCTGGCGCAAGGCCAAGCCTCCGGCCGCCGACGCCTTCGCCTGGGACCAGACGGCAGAGGCCGCGCTGTGGCGGCTCACCCTCCGGGCCGACGTCAACGTGGAACTCGTGACCTTCATGGGGGAGGAAGTCGCTTCCAGCATCCGGGAAGTGCTCCGTACCCAGAACTTCCCAGCCCGTACTGCCTGGGCAGCCGACAGCCCGGAGGCCCTGGCCCGCCAGCTCGCCTACATGCCGTACGTCAGCGCTGTCTACGACGGCGATCCTGTCCGCCAGTTCACTTACGGCAACCGGACCCGCATCGTGACCAGCCACAACAAGCAATTTCTCGGGGCATTCTGAATGGACATCTTCCGGCAGATCATCAGCCACACCGTCTGGGCCGACGGCCTCAAGGCCGCCGTGGACGCCGGGGTCAAGCGCGAATGGTTCGCCGATCCCGCCGCCCAGGACGCCTGGGACTTCATCCTGGAGTACTACGGCCGCTACGGGAAGGTTCCTTCCCAGCGCGTCTTCGCCAGCGAGTACCCGAACTACGAGCTGGACTCCGAGCTGGAGCCGCTGGAGTACGTCCTGGAGCAGGCCCGCGACAAGCGGACGGGGTTCCTGCTCGACACAGCGGTCTACCGCGCCGCTCACGACCTTCAGGCGGGCAACACCCAAGGGGCGCTCAAGGGCCTGGCCGCCGCCGTGGCGGGCGTGATGGCCGACGTGCCCACGTCGGTGGCTGTGGACGTCACCGCAAACGGCCAAGAGCGCTTGGACCGCTACCAGGAACTCCGCGACCATGACGGTGCGCTCAAGGGCATCACTACCGGGTTCCAACTGCTCAACGAGGCCATCGGCGGTTGGCGTGGAGGGAACTTCGTCGTCTTCGGTGGCAGGCCCAAGAGCGGGAAGTCTACGTTCCTGCTGCTGGCGGCCATTGCCGCGTGGAAGGCGGGCAAGAAGATCCTGTTCGTCGGCTTCGAGATGTCGCGCGAGGAGCAGGAAGAGCGCCTGGACGCCATCGAGGCCATGGTTGCTCATAACGCCTTGCGGGACGGCTCGCTCGCTCTCAAGGAATTCCGCAAGGTCGAACGCGCTGTCAGGGGCATGGAGCTGTTCCCGAACTTCTGGCTTGCGACCGACCCTGATACTTCCACGACCCCGAGTGGGATCCTGGCCATGGCCGACATGCTCAAGCCGGACCTGATTGTCGTGGACGGGCTCTACATGATGCAGGACGATCTTGGGGAGGATGTCGGCTCGGACAAGGCCCTGCGTCACATCTGCGCCCACCTGAAATTCGGGGCGATGCGGCGGAACATCCCCATCCTGGCCTCAACCCAGATGCTCCAGTCCAAGATGCATGGCGAGGAAGTCACCCTCGCCAGCTTCGGCTACTCCTCCGGCTTCCAGCAGTGGGCGGACGTGCTCATCGGTGTGCAGGTGACCGAGGACCCGATCATTGCCATGATCAAGATCCTGGCCTGCCGCAACGGTAGCCCGATGGACTTCTGGTTCTACCGGAATTGGGTCCAAGGCAAGTTCTACGAGCTGGAGCACAACCCCTTCGGCGACGACGATGACGCGGACGACAACCATGGCTTCTAACCGTCTACCTAACCGGGAAAAGATCGCGAAGGGCTGGGACGCCTTCGCCGACGTCGTACCCGGAGACGTGGCCGCTGCCATGGGAGCCCTTGGCCTGGAGATCCTCAGCGAGGAGTACGGCGAGGTCTCCGCCCGCTGCCCAGCACACCTGGAGCGTCTCGGCCACGAGGACCGGAACCCGTCCTTCTCGGTCAACGCCGATCATGGGAAGTTCAATTGCTTCTCGTGCGGCTTCTCCGGCCGCTTCGCCGAGCTGGTCGCCTATGTACTCGGGGTCGAGCACGGCCAGGCCGTCGCGTGGATCCGCAGCAAAGGCACCGTGGCCGCCGTCACCCGCATGTACGAAGAGCGCGAGCCGGAGCCGGAGCGCAAGAAGATCAGCGAAGCCTCGCTCGCGCTGTACGTCGATCCACCGGCTGACGAGCTGGACAAGCGCGGCATCTTCCTGGAGGCGGCCCGGAAATTCGGGATCCTCTGGGACCCCAAGCACTCCGCGTGGATCACCCCCATCCGCGACGTCTCCGGCAGGCTCATGGGCTGGCAGACCAAGTCGTCCGGCTACGTGCGCAACCGGCCGTACGGCGTCAAGAAGAGCGAAACCGTCTTCGGTCTGCATCTGACGCCGCCTGTGCCGGGTACCGGCGTCCTGATCGAATCCCCGCTGGACTGCGCTGTCCTGGCGACGTTCGGTGTGGAGTACCCCGTGGCGACGTTCGGAGCGAAGGTCTCCGCCGCTCAGATCGCCCTGCTGAGCAGGTTCCGGCGGGTCATTGTCTGGATGGACAACGACGAGGCGGGCTGGCGTTCCGCCGAATACGTCGGCTGGGAGCTGCACAAGCGCTACACCTCCGTCGCCGTCGTCACCCACGAGGACTTGCCTTGGGGCTGCGATCCCGGCGGCTACAAGGACGCCGACGGCAACACCGTCCTCCTCACCTCCAAGCAAATCCATGCCCAGCTCGAACGAGCCATGCCCTTCTCCCTCATGCGTTGGTGATCATGCTTCTCACACACCTGTTTCCCTACCAAGCTCCCGCTGTTCCCCGCTTTTCCGATCGGGGAAATCTCTTGCTTGCCTATGACACCGGTCTGGGCAAGACCGTCACGAGCATCGCCATGGCAGAGAAGATCCTGGAGGCCGGTAACGACACGCTGGTCCTGATCATCTGCCCGGCTTCTCTCCGGCTCCAGTGGGCTCGCGCCATCGCCGAGCACACCGACGTGGAGACCACCACGAAGAAGGTCGGCAAGCGCGAGATCACCGTCCCGACCGACCGGTGGTGCGTAATCGTCGGCGGCACACCCGAGCAGCGCAAGCGGCAGATCGCCGACGTGATCGAGCGCCGCCCGCAGTACGTCATCGCCGGTTACGAGACGGTTGCCCGCGACATCAGGAAGTTCAAGCACCTGGCCGACATGGTGATTCTCGATGAGGCCACGGTCCTGTCCAGCCGTACCTCCACACGGGCAAAGCGGCTGCGCACGGTCAAGGCCGCCTTCCGGTTGGCACTGACGGCGACTCCTGTGGAGCACCGGCCGGAGAACATTTTCGGGATCATGGAGTGGGTAGACGACAAGCTGCTTGGAGACGCTTCAGACTTCGACAAGGCGTACATTGTCCGTGATCACTGGGGACGGCCGAGGCGGTACAGAAACCTGCCGACGCTGCACCGGAAGCTCTCCCCGGCCATGATCCGGCTGCGGATCGAGGACCCCGATGTCGCCGCGTACATGCCCAAGACGCTCTACGAGACGTGGCCAGTGACCATGGACGTTGCGACGCGCACCTTGTACGGGCAGGCGGCGGCCGACCTGTCCTACGAGTTGGCGCAGGTCAGCGGCTCTGGCGACTTTGACTTGGCGGCCTACTACGGCGGCTACGACGAGACCTCCAAGGCCGGTAAGGCGATGGCCGTCTACAGCACGATGCAGATGCTCATCAACCACCCGCAGTTGGTGGTGACGTCGGCTTTTGAGTACGAGCAGGCACAGGCGAGGAAGGAGGCCGGAGGCAAGGTCCCCAAGGACCTTCCCGGCTCCGCGTACGCCGCGAAGTTCGCCACCGCCTACCACCTGAAGGAGCTGGCCAGCTCGCCCAAGCTGGACCTGGTCACGACCAAGGTTCGGGAGATCTTGGCGGCTGACCCGGCGTACAAGGTGGTGATTGTCAGTAGGTACCGGGGTATGGAGCAGATTTTCCGGTCCAATATCGGGCCTGATATCGGAATCGTCGCGTACCACGGGGAGCTGTCGGAGGCAGCTAAAGAGGAGGCCGCTGATGCCTTCAATCGCGACCCCGATACTCGGGTGATCTTGATGAGTCACGCCGGAGCCTATGGCGTTGACCTGCCCGGAGGCTCCCATCTGATCAACTACGACCCGCCTCTTTCCGCAGGTCAGCGTATCCAAATCAACGGTCGGATCCGCCGGGCGAGCAGCAAGCATGAGACCGTGACGATCGTGGATGTGCCGACGTTGGACACGATCGAGATCCGGCAGTACGACCGGCTCCAAGTCAAGGGCACGGTTGCCTCAGCCATCGTGGATGGTCACGGAGCCGACGCCGACGGCAGCGTGTCTGCGCTGGTCGGAAGCCTGTCCCGGCATGCTGAGCAGGCAGCCGCCGGGTGATCTGGACAGTTACTAACCTCGATGTCCGGATCGTTACCGGTGGGGGTTAAGTAACTGGGGCAATATCGGGGTAGATTTCTAATAGTTTCTGCCGACGAGCCCTACGAGGACGACCCCCATGCCCATCCGCCGCAATCCGACCAGCTCAGCGCCGCTGCCGAGCTTGGAGGAGATCACGGTGACGGCACGGCAGAAGTTCGCCCTCGACGAGGACGTCAAGAGGCTCGGGGAGCGGGTCAAGACCCTGCGGGATGCGATGGACGCCTACGCGGCCAAGGCGGGGGTTACTGACGCCAAAGGTCACCGCAGGGTCCGCTTCTCCGAGCCCATCGAAATCGGCGGGAAGCAGGTCAAGGGCTTCGTCCGCCAGCGCAGCGAGAGCATCCGCCTGGATGAGGACGCCGTCTACGACCTCGCAGAGGAGAAGGGCCTCCTGGACCGGGTCATCCGCAAGGTCGAGATCGAGGAGATCGACCAGGACGCCCTCTTCGCCCTCCAGCAGGAAGGGCTGATCACCCGCGAAGAGCTGCAATCGCTCTTCACCAGCTCCACTACGTACACGATCAAGAGGATCTGAGCCGCACATGGAACACCCTGGTCGCCCTCTCTGGTCTGCCCTTCCGGCCGACGAAGACCGCGCCCGCCTGTACGAGCTTCCCTACATCGAGCGGGAAGTCACGGTGCGCGGCGTTACGAAGACCATCAAGTTCTGGGAGATCGCGGCTCTGGCCGAGATGCTCAACCGCAAGCCCAGCGTCATCCGCCTCTGGAGATCCAACGGCACGCTCCCGCGCTCTCCGTTCTGGCAGAACATCGCCACGACGGCCACCGGCTCCAAGCACGGCATCCGCTACTACTACAGCGAAGACATGATGCTCGGCATCGTGCGCATCGCCCGCGAAGAGGGCGTCCTGGAGCGCTACAACGTCCAGATCACACGCACGGCCTTCACTCGCCGCGTTCAAGCCCTTTTCGACGCGGCGCAAGCCGCCCTGGCACAGAAGGTGGCCGCCTGACATGGAAGTCAGCTACCGCCGCGTCATCCGCACGAATCTCGGTCAGTTCGAGTGGGAGGAGAACGGGGGCCAGGTCAAGCTGGCCGACACCGACTTCCCGGACGAGAGCGACCTGACCGCCGAAGAGCTTCTGAACCGCGCCAAGAACATCGTCAACACGTTCCTGGCCGACGACATCATCCGGCTCCGCGACCTGGCCATCAACCGCTCCCACGTTCACGACCAAGAAGCAGCCTGAGAGAGGCAACACCCCCAACCATGGCACGTTCCATTTCCCGCCGTAGCGCGACCAGCACCCCCACTGCCAGCCAGTACACCCCCGAGCCCGACACCGACGAGCAGCACGAGAGCCCCGAGGCCAAGCCCCAGCGCCCCACCTTCCGTAAGATCAACCGCTCCGCCGACGACGAGGCCCCGCGCGCCACCAGCAAGGGGAAGCGCAACGTCGGCCCCTCCGCTGCTGGCGGCTGGGGCGGATACAACGAGGAGAAGGCCAAGGGCGGTAAGTCCTTCGGTGAGAACCTGAAGGTCGGCTCCGAGCCCAAGATCATCGCCTTCCTGGAGGACGAACCGTTCGCCGTCTACCGCGAGCACTGGATCAAGCAGGAGGGCCGCCAGTCGTTCACCTGCCACGGCACGGAGCGGGACTCCAAGGGCAAGGAGGTTAACGTCTGTCCGCTGTGCGAGGTCACGGACAAGAAGCCCGCACTACGGGTTCTCTTCAACGTCGTGACCTTCGACGACGGGGACCCGAAGGTCGTCATCCTCCGCGCTGGCGTGCAGCTTTCTGACCTGATCCACGACTGGGCCACCAGCGAGAAGACCAGCCCCATCAACCGCTTCGACGACGCCGACGGCAAGCCGGACCTGTACTGGGCCATCAAGCGCATCGAAAAGAAGTCGGGCGGCCAGACGAAGTATGACTACAGCATCGTCCCCGTCAAGGCCCGTGACCTGGCGGAAGAGTGGGACATCGATCCGCTCACCCAGGCGGAGCGCGACGAGCTGATGGAGAACCTGTTCGACGCTGAGGGCACCGTCCGCATCGACCCCGTAGAGGACCTGGAAGAGCTGGCCGAAGGACTCGCGGCCTAGTCAGCTCTTCCACACAACCAGGCCCCCACGACCCAAACCCTTTTCCGCCCGGTAACCCCCCAGCCGGACGGTAGGTCGTGGGGGCCTCGCCACCCCCGGAGTCCTCACACATGCGCCTGGCACGACACATCGTCTCCGACGTCGAGCACCTGCGGCACGTCGTCAAGGAGATCTCCCGACACGACCACTTTGCGTGGGACATCGAGACCATCGGCGAGTACGCGACCACGCCCATCCGAAATGATGTCGCCTGGATCGCGTTCTCCGCGCCCGGCGTGGACGCCGTCATCCCCATGCGCCACCCGATCGGCAACAAGATCATCGGGGAGCGCAAGGAACCGCGCACCGACAAGAACGGCAAGGTTCGGAACTTCCGCGTTCCTGTATGGGACGAGCCGCCTCCCCAGCTCCGCCCGTCAATCGTCTTCGAGGAGACGTACGAGCTGTTCGAGAGCGACCGGGAGAAGGTCGCCCAGAACTTGACCTTTGACGCCATCTCGATCGCCAAGCACCGTGGCGGCTCGTTGCCGAAGCCCCCGTTCCACGACACCTTGGTCTCCTCGTGGCTCCTTGACGAGAACCGGTTGAACGGCTTGAAGCCCCGCGTCCGGGAGGAATTCGGCTCCGACTACGACCAGGGCAAGACCGGCAAGCACATCGCCACCACCCTCTTCAACGACGTCGCCCGCTACAACCTGCTCGACACCCGCTTCACGCGCTGGCTGCGCAACCGCAACCTCAAGGGGCTCGAAGATCAGCGTCTCTTCCCTGTTTTCCGGCTGGAGATGGACGTCCTCGAAGTCCTGCTCTCCATGGGCATGGAGGGAGCACCTCTCGACGTTCCCGCGCTCCACAGCCTCAAGGACCACCTGGAGAAGCTGATCGAGCAGCAGGAGGCGGACGTTTATCGGAGCGCCGGTAAGGCGTTCAACCTCAACGCCCCGCGCCAGGTCGCCGAGGTCCTCTACTCCCCCAAGGCCAAGGGCGGTCAGGGCATCAAGCCCACCAAGCTCACGGCCGGAGGCAAGAAGAAGAAGCAGGCGGGCGAGAGGGTCACCTTCCTGGACTACACCACGGACGCCGATGCACTGGAGAAGGCCGCAGGCAATCCGGTGGTGGACGCTCTGCTGGCTTTCAAGGAATCCAGCAAGCTCTTGTCCACGTACGTCTACGGCTACCTGGGCGACGCCACGGCCAAGGACCGGCCCTGCCAGATCCACTCCGGCAAGATTCACACGAATTTCAAACAGTACGGGACGGTCACTGGCCGCTTCAGTTCCTCCGAGCCGAACCTTCAGAACATCCCTAGGCCCGGTACTGATCTCGGCAAGCGTATTCGCGGGCTATTTATCGCGCCGCCCGGCTACAAGCTCATCGTAGCGGACTACTCACAGATTGAGCTGCGCATTCTGGCTCACTTCGCTGGACCTGGCGCACTGCATCAAGGTTTCCTGGACGGCATTGACCCGCACACTATTACCGCCGCCGGGATCCTTAATCTGCCGCACGACCAGGTTACTGGCGAGCAGCGCACCGACTACGGGAAGAGAATCAACTTCCTCATCGGATACGGCGGAGGCGAACACCTCCTCGCCGAAGTCGCGAAAATCCCGCTGACCGAGGCCCAGAACATCATTGGACAGCACGAGGCGAGCTTCCCGGAGATCTACGCCTACAAGAAGAAGCTGCTATCTGTCGCGCGCTCGCGCAACCCGCCGCACATCCGCACTCTCACCGGCCGCATCCGCCGGGTACCGGATGTGATCTCTCCCACGAAGTGGATTCGGCAGAAGGCAGAGCGGCAGATCATTAACAGCCACATTCAGGGCAGCGCTGCCGACATCATCAAAATCGCGATGGTGAGAACACACTCGCTTCTGCCCGAGGGAGCGAAGCTCATTCTCACTGTTCACGACGAATTGGTCACACTAGTACCCGACACCCTTATCGAAGAAGCTCGCGTGGCAATCCACGAGGGAATGCTTGGCGAGGGAATCAAGAACCTCATATCCGTCCCCCTTGAATCAGACACTAAAGTCGTAGACCGCTGGAGCGAAGCCAAATGACCGCTTACATCAACGCCAAGCCCATGTACCAGACGCGCCTCGCATATGACCTGCTCCCGTGTGACGAGGCCGTGCAGGGCATGATCGCCATGGGTCTGACTCCCCCGTCCGGCGACACCGCCGACATGGAGCACGCCCACTCCCATGCCCGGTCCGAGGCCGTCGAGCATTACGAGCCGCGCATCGAGCTGATGTCCCAGATCTGCACGGACATCATCCTCATGAAGGTGCTGGACCCCTCCGACCTGGAGGACCTGGAGCCCGAGCAGCTCGCCGCCCTCAAGGCCAGCTACACGCAGATCATCTCCATCTGCTCGTCGGCGATCATCGGCAACCTCATGGCCGACGAAGCGTCCGGACTTCGCTCCATGGTCCGCAAGGGAGGCATGCAGAAGTGAGCGACTTCTGGAAGCAGCGTCTCGCCCAGGCCCGGCCGCAGCAGGCACCGGCCGCTCAGCCTGCCCAGGCCGCAAGCCAGGCATGGTGGCAGCAGGGCATCCCCCAGCGCCCGCAGCCCGTCCCAGCTCCTCAGCCCCAGCATCAGCCTGAGCAGCCGCAGGAGTACAAGCCTCACCAGGCCAAGAGCGCGCAGGCTGAGACCACCTGCCCGTCCTGCTACAAGGACACGCTCCTGCCAGTGCCCGGCCAGCCCAACATCCGGCCGCGCTGCACCGCCTGTGGCTATCCCGTGGAGCACTCCACGTCCGGCATGCATGTGCCGACCGAGCCTGGAGCGCCAGTCGCGCCCGCTCGACAGGTCAGCACCGCGAACAATTTCAGCTTCGGCAACGTATTCGCGCACATCGGACCGAACGGATCGGTCAGCTAACCCCCCGCAATTTCGCAGAGAAAGCCGCTTTCTGTGACCATTCTTAACCCCGATGGTTCCCTCAAGGACCCGTTTCGCAACTACATCGTCCTTTCCCGCTATGCCAGGTGGCTGGAGGAGGAAGGCCGTCGCGAGACGTGGGCCGAGACCGTAGACCGCTACATGAACTTCATGCGCGGTCACCTCGCCGAGAAGTTCGCCTATGAGATTCCGGCTGACACCTACGCCGAGGTTCGCGAGGCGATTCGCGAGATGGAAGTCCTGCCGTCCATGAGAGCGCTCATGACGGCTGGCCCCGCGCTTCAGCGGGAGAACATGGCGGCTTTCAACTGTAGCTATCTCCCCATCGCCGACCTGGCCGCCTTCCACGAGATCCTCTACATCCTCATGTGTGGCACGGGTGTGGGATTCTCCGTCGAGCACCGCTACATCTCCCAGCTCCCGGCCGTGGCCGAGATCTTCGAGACGCCAGAGACCGTGATCGTCGTGGAGGACTCCAAGGAGGGCTGGGCCATCGCCTACCGCGAGCTGCTGCGCAGCATGTGGATCGAGGGCAAGCAGCCGGGCTGGGACCTGTCGCTGATCCGCCCGGCCGGAGCGCGGCTGAAGACCTTCGGTGGCAGGGCCTCCGGCCCCGGACCTCTGGCCGAGCTGTTTGCGTACACCGCCGAGCTGCTGTGGGAGGCCCAGGGCCGCCAGCTCACGTCCCTCGAAGTCCACGACCTGGCCTGCAAGATCGCCAGCGTCGTCGTCGTGGGCGGTGTGCGCCGGTCGGCGATGATCAGCCTGTCCGACCTCGAAGACACCGACATGGCCAAGGCAAAGTCGGGCGAGTGGTGGACGGTCGCTCCCCACCGCAGCCTGGCCAACAACTCCGCCGTCATCTACGACAGCCTCACGCGCGAGCAATTCGACAAGGAGTGGGACAACCTGGTCGCCTCCGGCAGCGGTGAGCGTGGCCTGATCAACCGTGACGCTCTGCGCCGGACCGCCTCCCGCTGGGGCCGCCGTAACCCCAATATTGAGTATGGTGTCAACCCTTGTAGCGAAATTGTTATGCGACCTTATGGCCTGTGCAACCTGTCCGAGGTCGTCGTCCAGAGCCGTGACACCCACGAAGACCTGCTGCGTAAGGCCAGGATCGCCGCCATTCTCGGCACCTGGCAGTCCACCCTGACCAAGTTCAACACCGACATCCTGCGCCCGGAGTGGACGAAGAACGCGGAAGATGAGCGCCTGCTGGGCGTGAGCCAGACGGGCATCGTCAACAGCCCCGCTTTCGTGGCCGCCGGTCAGGGCGACCCTTGGTCCTGGGCGGAGCTGGAGGACCTCCGCGACGCGGTTCGCTGGGTCAACCTCAACCTCGCCGACGAGATCGGCATTCCGGCCAGCGCCGCCGCGACCTGTGTCAAGCCCTCCGGTACCGCCAGCTCCGCCGCTGGCGTCTCGGCTGGCATCCACGCCTACCACGCGCCGTACTACCTGCGCACGGTCCGGGCGGATGAGAAGGACCCGCTGGCCGCTCTCATGATCGACGCCGGGATTCCGCACGAGCGCGACGTGATGCAGCCGAGCAACTGGGTCTTCACCTTCCCCATGCGGGCTCCAAAGGGCGCACTGACCCGCAAGGACATGACCGCCATCGAGCACCTCGAACTGTGGCTCGCGTTCCAGAAGTACTGGTGCGAGCACAAGCCCAGCATCACCGTTTCGGTTCGCGGCGCGAAGGTCACCGATCCCGGCCCCTTCCCCGAGGACCTCGCACTCCGGCTCATCGCTCACGCCCTGACGCTGGAAGACAAGGTCACCCTCATGAGAATGGCCGGTGACAACCCGGCCTTGCTCAAGGGCTACGACCCGGACAAGGGCGACGCTCTGAGCTTCATGCGCTCCCTGGTCTCCTACACCTACGAGTGGGACGAAGTTCGGGAGTGGGTCTGGGAGCACCGGGCCGACCTGTCCGGCGTTTCCTTCCTCCCCTTCTCCGATCACACGTACAAGCAGGCCCCCTACCAGGAGGTCACGAAGGAGGAGTACGAAGCCGCCGTCGCGGCCATGCCGTCCGTCCGCTGGGCCGACCTCAGCTTCTATGAGTTCGACGACATGACGACCGGCAGCCAGGAGTACGCCTGCTCCGCAGCGGGCTGCGACGTGCAGTAGATAGCCATTTCTCAGAGAATCCCCGTGCCAGTTGGTGCGGGGATTTCCTCGTTTAACCAGTTACTAGGTTAGTGGAACCGGGGCGAGCGGACCCAATAGCGTTGATCGTGTTCAAAGCCGATGGTCAGTAAAGGGAACTCACTCATGGGACTCGATAGCGATGCACTCGCGCTGATCGCCAAGGTTCGGAAGACGCACGGGGAGAATTCGATCACCCTCGCTTCCGACATCGCGACTGGGCAGTACATCACCAGCGGGTCCCTTGCGCTGGATGTAATGCTCGGCGGCGGGTGGCCCACGAACAAGTGGACCGAAATCATCGGGAAGGAAAGCCACGGGAAGACCACGATCGTCCTCAAGACCATCGCGGCCAACCAGGCTCTCAACCCAGAATTCACCACCCTCTGGATAGCCGCCGAGCATTACAACCGCGAACGCGCGGAAGAGTTGGGAGTAGACAATGATCGAGTAATCGTCATCCCTACGCAGGCGATGGAATTCGCCTACCAGACCATCTTGGAATTCGCGGCCTCGCGCACCGTTGACTGCATAGTCCTGGACTCCTACCCCGCCCTCACTCCCTCTGAGGAGTCGGAAAAGGAAATGAGCGAGGCCGTCATGGCGGTCGGCGCTCGCTTGACCGGGAAGTTCTTCCGCAAGGTCGGTGAGGCCATGATCCGCAGCATGGATGGCAGCGACAGGGCACTCACCTGTTTCTTCATCAACCAGTGGCGCGACCAGATCGGCGGATACAGCCCGCGCGGAACACCGAAAACAACGCCCGGCGGCAACGCCAAGAATTACGCCTTCTGGTGCCGGGTCGAGATCACACGAGACGAGTTCATCGACGAAGCCCGCCCCGGAAAGGGCAAGGTGCGCGTCGGTCAGGTCATCAAGGCGAAGACGGTTAAGAACAAGAGCGCTCCCCCGCAGCGGGTCGCGAGCGTGGACTTCTACTTCGCCGACGCGCCCCTTCTCGGATATTTCCGGGGGGACTACGACCTGGCCAAGGAATACCTCGTGTACGCCGTTCTGTACGACGTCATCCGCCGTGGCGGTGCTATCTACACCTACGGCGATCGGAAGTGGAAGGGCAAGGAAGATCTTCTCGGCAGCATCCGCGAGGAGCTGGACCTGCAAGAAGAGCTTCGCTCGAAGATTCTCATCGAGGCCGCAAAGCCCGACTCCGAGCGCATGAGAGAGCAGGAATCCGAATGATCTGGGACATCATCGTCTACATCTTCGCTGGCATCGGCTTTTGCTACGTCGCTGCTGTTGTCTACGTCCTGCTCGCTTACATGATCGGTAGTCGATGAGCGAACTCGACTGGAGCGACGAATTCGGCGGCCTGGAGGAGTTCATCAAGGTTCTCGGCCACGAAGTACTCCTCCGAGTCGAAGACGGCTTCTACAGGGGAAACACCCGTCTGCTTCTTCGTGACACGAAAGGCCGGTACGGCGTGGTCAACCTGGAGGGCTGCTCCGGCTGCTACCTCGCCGCCGTGTGCCGGACCCAGGAGCAGGCCGACCGGCTGCTTACAGGTATCCGCCGGGACATCGTCTGGAAGCACAACGCCCGCGCGATGCGGGACTACCTCCAGACGCTCCAGTGGACCTCCGGCGAGCCGACCAAGACTGAAGAATTTCGGGCCGAAGCAATCGACCTACTCACCCAGATCATGGAGAACCCCCAGTGAATCGCCCTCTCATCGCCGGTCTCGCCGCTGCGGCGGCCCTGACCTTGTCGGCCTGCGGGTCGAATGACGCCTGCTACACCGACACGGGCGCGAGTGGAGATGGTGGCGTCGAGATCGAGTTCGACATCAACCACCGCCCCACCGCCACCCGCTACGTGCCAGTCCGGCCGACGCAGGCGCAGCCGAAGGTAGTGACCCCACCGAAGGTGCAGACGCAGCCCAAGATCGTCACGCCTCCCAAGGTGGAGCCGCCCAAGCCGCAGGTGAAGGTGGGCAAGTAATGGCTGCTGAGATCTTCTACACCCTGCGATTGCTGCTCCTCTGCGCTTTCCTCCTCGGCATGGCGTGGATCGGCCTGAAGATGTGGAGAGACTAGTGAGGCCCGGCTGGCTGATCGCCGCTGCCGCTGGCGCTGTGGTCGGCATCGTGGCTGGATGCAGCACCAACACCCCGGCTGTGGCCCAGCAGAACCCCCCAGTGATCTACTCCTGGACGCACGAGGACACAGGCGGAAACTTCTGGGCCGAGACACAGATACGGCTGTCTGACGGCTGGTACGTGACGTGCGTGATCTACGACGGCTACCGCGCAGGTGGCCCCTCCTGCGACTGGACCCACCCACACAGGGAGATCACGCGATGAAGGTAATCCTCGGTCTCGGCCTGCTGGCCGGAATGCTCACCCTCCTGGCCGCTGACGCCATCTGGAGCGCATACGAGGACATGCGCAAGCGCTGCGAAAACGGGGAGTGCTGAATGTCCGCTCACAGAAGAGATCGCCGTGTCGAAGACGGCGTGGTGTGGATCCTCGCAGGCGTCGGCGCGCTCATCCTCGGTCTCATCGCTCTGTTTGTTGTGCTGGTGGTGCTCTGATGATTACCTGCGGCGGTTGCCCTGCTGAGTGGGGCGGAGAAACCCGCGCTCACTGCTCCGGCTGTCACCGGACCTTTACTGGCATCACGGCCTTCGACGTGCACCACAAGGGCGGCGAGTGCTGGCCGCCAAGACAGGTCGGTCTGGAAGCCCTCCACACGTCTGGCAACCAGATCCTCTGGGGCAAGCCCCGCGAGGGCGAACTTCCGGCGGCGTGGGTGAAGGAGGCCGCTAATGCGTAAGCGTCTCATGACCTTGGCCACCTGGCTGGACCAGCTCGATTTCGTGTCCGCTGTTCTGGGGTTCATGGCCATGTGGGCTGCCATGGCGGTCGTCGCTGGGATCTTCCAGTGGAATGTGGTGCGGATCGCCGAGAACCTCGCCGTCTTCGTCATCATGATGGGTTGGCTCACCGAGCGGCTGATGCGCAGGAGTCAGCAGAAGTGAGCAAGATACACCGAGCCTCTCAGAACCAAGAGAAGCGGACGGCCAAGCAGTGGGAAGGCACTCGAAACTCGGGTTCTGGAAACGGCTGGGTCAGAAAAAACGACGTCAGATCCGCGCGCTTCTCCATCGAATGCAAAACCACCTCCGCCGCCTCCTACCGGCTCACGGACAAGGAATTGCGGGAAGCGGAGAAGATAGCGCTCATGGACGGCAGAACCATGGTCTTCCAGATCGAAATGTGCGGCCGAAAGTGGGACGTCATCGCCGACGAAGATCTACGCGAGATGGTCGGTGAGTAGTGGTTCTGCGTCTCCGTATCCCATCGATCAACTGGGGGTCTGCCGGGGCTCGTTGCGTGCACCACGCCAGGCCACATATCGACGACGACCCTTGGTTCGACCCCGCGCAGTACCCGGAAGTCCTGGGCGTCTGTAACGGCAACGACGTCTACGACGGCCCCTGCCCTGCTCGGGACTACTGCCTGAGATTCGCCTGTGTGAACAACGAAAGCGCCGGAACGTGGGGCGGAATGCTCCCCCACGATCGGCACAAATTGCGGCAAGAGGCTAAGGCCACAGGGATTCCCCTGAAGGAGGTGAACTGGGAATGGCACCCGCCAACGGAACCGGACGCGCCGGAGGAAGAAATCCTGGCGCAGGCAGCGGACGAGGACGACGACCTGCCGTAAAGCTGACCGGCACTCTCGCCGAAATCAGCAAGCGCAAGGGAACGCACTGGGACGTTCTCGGGGACATCTCCAACGACCTGGCCGCCGAGCACCTCAAGCCGATCGACCGCCGTACCGACGTCATCCACCCCTCGGAGATGGCGAAGGACGACTGGTGCGCCCGCAACACCTTCTACCGGATCATGAACGCCCGCGCCGGTAAGCTGATGACCAAGGGCGAGTTCAACTTCCAGCAGGAAGGCATTTTCGCCACAGGACACGCGCTCCACGACAAATGGCAGGGTTGGCTCCGACTGGGTGGCGACCTCTACGGCCAGTGGAAGTGCATGCACTGCGGCTGGCTTACCGGCATTCAGCTCGACCCGGTCACCTGCCCACAGTGCAAATCCCCGGCCGTGCGGTATGCCGAGGTGCCGATTCGGGCCGAGAAGGAATTCCTGATTGAGGGCCACTCCGACGGCATGCTGCTGAAGAAGGCCCGGCTGATCGAAATCAAGACGATCGGCATGGGAACCCTCCGCATGGACGCGCCCAAGCTGCTCCAGAAGTACTACTTCGAGAGCGAAGAGGCGGGCAAGAAGCTCTACGACCTGGACGGCTTGTGGGCCGACCTTCAGGAGCCGCTGCCTAGCCATGTCCGCCAGCTCCAGATATACCTCTACATCACGATGCGCCTCATGGGCCTGGAGGTCCGGCGCGGCTCCTTCATCTACGAATTCAAGCCCAACCAGGCGACGAAGGAATTCGGGATCACGCTGGACCTGTCCGTCGTAGAGCCTCTTCTGGAGAAGGCCACCGCGATCAAGGATGCCGTCTACCAAACCGGGACGATCCCAGAGCGCGAATTCGACCGCGATTCCTCCACTTGTAAAGCCTGCCCCTACTTCTCCCAGTGCTGGAGCGACGTTGCGCCGAATCAGCAGAACCAAGACGTCCGAGACGAAGCCGACCAGCCAAGCAAGTCGCGCAGCAACGCTCGCGCTGGAAGCCGCCGGACTGGAGCTGCCCGAGCAGCCCGACGAGTCCCGGCCGCGACTGCCGAAGGACCTGACGGAGCTGGCGGACGCCGAGCTGATGGAGCTGTTCGCCCTGCTCAACGCATGGGTCGCCTACGCCGGAGGCCAACTCAGTCTGGCGGCGATCGATGAGAAGGACGCGGAGGCAGAGCTGGACGTGCGCCGGGCTCGGGTTCTCATCAGCGGCAAAGCCGCGAAATCAGTCTCCGCCGCAAAAGCCGCCGCCGATGAAGACCCCGACGTTGTAGAGGCCCGCCAGGTCGTGACCAACGCCTACGCCGTTCGGAAACTCACGGAGACCGTTTACGAGGCCCTGGAAAGGGATGTCTTCCTCGTCTCCCGCGAACTCACCAGAAGGACCGGCCGCGCCGATCGCGAGGCCAGAAACAATCGCTGGAACAACTAACCGGAGCACAATTTGGAAGTCACTGTAATTGCCTCCACTCGCCTCAACGGCGGGAGGGTCGTGGATGAGAAGCTCAAGTACTTGCCAGTCGATCCTAAGCCGGATGGCGGCTGGCCAGGCCACACCGAATCCCTGACGGAATTCGCGGGAAGGTTGTGCTACCAGAGCTGGGAGAAGAAGAACCCGGCGACGCAGAAGAACGCCGACTACGTCGCCCACATCATCGCCCAGGGACACCTGTCCATCCTGGAGCACTCCTCCGCCACGCTGTACGTGCAGGACGTCTCCAGGGCCTTCCTGGCGGAGATCACCAGACACCGGCACCTGTCCTTCAGCGTCATCAGCCAGCGCTACTGCGCGCCGGATGACAAGCCGGTCATTCCGCCCGCTATCGCCGGGGATCACGAGCTGGTCATGGCCCTTACCGCTCGCTATGAGGAAATGCTGAGCTGGTACAACTCCCTCGCCACAGAACTCATCTCCAAGGGCCTCAAGCGCAAGCAGGCGCGCGAAGCCGCCCGCGCCGTCCTGCCGAACATGACGCCCGTCGAAATGGTCGTCACCGGCAATTTCCGGGCCTGGCGCGAGGTCATCCAGCGTCGCATCGCTCCCGCTGCCGACGCCGAAATTCAGCAATTCGCGCGTATGGCGCTCACTGTCCTGTCCGAAATCGACTCGGCCGCCTTCGCGGACCTCATCTAAGGAGAACTGAAATGAACAGCTTCCTGCCTTCCTACCTCACTCCCCCTGCTGCTGAGCCCACCGTCGAAGTGAACATCGTGATCAAGGACTGGCGCGGTAGGGACATCACCGTCGGCAGCAAGGTCCTCTACGCCTCCGAGTACGGATCCTCCTACTCCATGGTCGAAGGTGAGGTCACGAAGATCGTCACCCGGAAGGGCTGGTCCTGGGAGAGCGACAAGACGGTCACCAAGGTCACCGTCAAGCCGGAGCGTCGCTCGCGTGGCAACGGTCGGTACTACCAGGCCGACACCGTGACCATCTCTCGGATCGAGAACCTCACCGTCGTTGGCTGACCACCCCCGCAGGCCGCGCCGCCCGGCGCGGCCTCTCACTCGAACTCTAAAAGGAATCCCTGTGTCTGACACCGTTCTCGACGTCCCGCCCTTCGACCGCTCCCCGCGCATCGTGGACGAGAAGCTCCCCAAGACCATCTACCTGCTCGTTGGCAGCAACCGCGACCGGCCCTACACCACCAAGGGTCACCTCACCCAGCGTCTCAACGCCATGTCGGACGCCGAGCTGGAAAGGACGAAGGTGTACGCCACATGGACGGGGATCCACTACGGCCTTTCCGGCTGGGTGGACGTCACTGACCGCTTCATCCTCCCGCAGGACGCGTCTACCAAAGAGGGAGAGGACGCGTGAGGATCTACTACGACCTGGAGTTCTACGACTCCGGCCGCGTGATCGACCTGATCTCGATCGGCATGGTCGCTGACGATGGGCGTGAACTGTACGCGATCAGCGCAGAACTGCCGTACACCGCGCTCCAGGAGCACGCGTTCCTGCGTGAGCACGTCGCCCCGCACCTGCCAGTGCGCCTGACCGAGGCCGACGGCTGGGAGTGCTGGGACTTCCAGCACCAGGACATGTCCAAGGTCCTGTACCAGAGCCAGATGCGTGAGGCTGTCTCCAAGTTCGTTGCCGACACGCCGCACCCGGAGCTGTTCGCCTACTTCGGCGCTTACGATCACGTCGGCCTGGCCCAGATTTTCGGGCCGATGGCGGAGCTTCCCAAGCACGTCCCCATGTATACGAACGACCTGATGACGGAGGCCCGCAGGCTCGGAAGGCCGAAGCTCCCCGACCAGCAGGGCATCGTCCACCACGCGCTGTACGACGCCCGCTGGAACAAGGAGATCGGCGACTTCCTCACCCAGTACGAGGCCGAGCTGAACCGGCCGACGCTGGACCTGCTCGTGGAGCTGGCCTCCGGCGAATGGCTGCGGTCGAGCGGTGACCAGAGCTGGGAAGCCAAGGCGGCCAATCTCATGGTCCGCGCCAAGAACCTGCTGTTGGAGGCGGCGTGAACGCTGAGACGCTCAATTACCTGGAGAAGCTGGCGGATGAGGTTGTCCAGGACTTCTGGCCCGGCAAGCCGGGAGACCCGGAGTTCACCGCCAGGCGCTTCCCTGACGGCCTGCGCCTGACCGACGACGAATACGGCCGAGACCTCACCTTCTACCTGGTCATGCGCGAGGTCGCTCCGGAGCTGGTGCGCCAGAGCAAGGCCATCAACGATCTGGTGGCGTGCGTGCTCAGCGATGACTTCAGGAGTGTCATGAGAACGCACCCTGACCAGGCTGAAATTAAGCTCCGTCAACTCGCTGTGCGAGCACAGGGACCGGGGCCGCGTTCCAGAAAGTCGGGCGAATGAAAAAGTCCTCCAAGAAGATCGAACTCGCGAGCATCGCCACCATTGCCGCCCTGGTGATGACGGCCTGCTCGTCCGGACCTGACGTGGTCGCCGACTGCGTAGAACGTACCCCGCAGCCGGACGGTACGCATCGAATCGTGGCTGACGAGAACTGCGACAGAGGCCACAGCGCTTTCTACTACATCTACGGCGGCTCCAGCCATGGCGGATATGTCCGTGGCGGAACCACCATCCGGCCGTCGAACGCCAACATCTCTACCCGTTCCGGAACGGTTATTTCTCGGGGCGGATTCGGTGGCGGCGGACGCGGAGGTTCGGGCGGCTGATGATGATTCTCGAAGACGTGCCTTTCGACTCGAAGGGCAACATGGTGCGTGATACGTCCTGGATACAGGGAATCACTCGCCGCACTGTCACGCCTTTCCTGGCGACTCTGATGTACGCCGGATATGACCGGCGGACGTCGTCGTTCTCGATTCTCTGGGAAGACCGGAACGGCCACAAATTCCCGATGTTCTGGAGCGACTTCGACAAGATGCTTCCGGACATCTATCTCGGGAAGGGCGTAGTTGTCGGGTGGTGGCGAGTCGTCAAGCGCAGCGGTTACTTCGGCATTCAGCGCATTCCTGATGACGAGGTGCCGAAGTGAGTCTCCGGATTATCGGCCTGAGCGGATACGCGGGCGCGGGGAAGGACACGGTAGCCGACCTTCTGGTCCGTGAGCACGGCTACAGGAAGTTTGCCTTCGCCGACCGGCTCAAAGAGCTGTTGCTGGAGATCGACCCCATCATTGATGCTCCCGGCTTCGAGGACACCCGTGGAGTGCCGCTCGACTGGTCCTGCCGCCGTGTGAGCGATCTTGTAGAGGATCTCGGATGGGACGACGCCAAGCGCAAGTTCCCGGAGGTCCGTCGTTTGCTCCAGGTCACCGGGGAGGCCGTCAAGAGCCTGATCAACCCGTATGTCTGGGTTGGCCAGGTACTTGAGCAGCTCCCGAACTCGGGGCGGGTGGTGATCTCCGACGTGCGCTTCCTCCACGAGGCAAAGGCCCTGAGCGATCGTGTCCACATGCTTCGCGGTCAGTTCAAGGTGGTTCGCGTTCATCGCGATGGCGTAGGACCCGTCAACGATCACGTTAGCGAGTACTTCTCGCCAGGGACGGAAGACCACCTGCTCGACCTCTCGGCCACTGACCTGTCCGACATGCCGCTCAAGGTGCGTGAGCTGGCCGAGCTGGTGGAGACCTGGTGAGCCTCTTTTTGGGGATCGACCAGTCCTTTGGTGGCTTCGGCCTGACGCGACTGTACGACGGCTACGCCGATATCTCCGTGGTGAAATTCACCGCGACCAAGTACGGCAAGGGCGTGGACCGGCTCATGCACGTTGAACGGTGGTTGGGGGAGCAGATCTGTCTGCTGCCGGAGTATCCGGTTCACGTGGCGATGGAGGGATTCTCGCGCGACTCCCAGAACCGGCGGGAAGAGGCCGGATCTCTCGCCTACGCGGTAAAGCGGGTACTGCGCTGGCACCTTCCCGAGCCAGCCTGCTACCCCACGATCATCGCTCCGACCAAGGTCAAACTCTTTGCTTCCGGAAAGGGGAACGCCAGCAAACAGGAGGTGATCGACGGCGTGAAGGAAAGGTGGGGAATCGAGTGCAAGAACGACAACGAGGCCGACTCCTACACTCTCGCCAGAATGGCTAAGTATCTCACCGAGGGATACGGCTCTGACGCCCGCCTCCACGAAATTCGGGCAATCAAGGAGGTAGTGCTACACACAGAACGTGTGGCATAATAGGACACAGATCGGACTGGAGTCATGCACTTTCCTTTCTGTGTGTGTTGGTGATCCCTGGGAGAGGCCCCCGACCCGCTTGAGCGGGCGGGGGCTTTTCTCGTTATAAACCTTGCGCTCCTTTTCCCTAATCTGAAACAGACGGCTCAGATTGGGAAACCCGAAAAGGAGAAACACATGGTTTCCGAGATTGAAGAGAATGACGACAAGTCGGTGCTGCTCCGCGTGTCTGCCAGCAGCGACGCTGCGAAGCTTGCGAGCGCCATCGCCCACGCCATCTACAACGGCAAGCAGGTCAGCCTTCGAGCCATTGGGGCGGGTGCGGTGAATCAGACCTCGAAGGGTATCGCCATCGCTCAGTCGTACGTCGGCTCGCGCGGCATCACGCTGGCCGCGAGGATCGGCTTCACGACGGTAGAAATGGCGGACGGCAAGGTCAGTGCGCTGGTTTACAAGATTCTCGTCGATTGACCGTAGGCTGATAGAGACCCGTTGCTAAGGAGCGCAGTGGAGAACAGAACCGAAGCCTTCGCATCTTCGGCCATGTCGTCTGGCACGCGCCCTTATCAGGGTGGCTACCGGCCTACTTCGGTGCTGGAGCAGATCCAGCCCAGCACTCTGGGATTCGGGGAATCGGAGAGAAACAGGCTCCTGCCGGGCCAAGTGCTTCCCTCTAGAAACGGCGTATCAGAGTCCACGTATCAAAAGCTGCTCTGGTTCCAATAACCGTTTTGGAGGAAATCGTGGGTGACAAGACCACGACCAAGTTCCCGACCATGGGTACGGAGGCGGCCAACGTCCGCAACGTCTCCGGCGCTCCGTCCTCGTACACCAAGCCCGTTCGGAAGTCCGGTAATGCCAAGGGCGGCATGATCGAGGCCGCGCTGAGTGAGGGCGTCCGGCGTCAGACCCACGAGCGTCACGGCGCGACCTACGCTCCGCGTGCTCAGATGGTCGTCGGCAACGACCCGGCCGAGTCGGCAAACCTGCGTAACACCCGGATCGTCCGGTCGGCCGTCGGCAACCGCGACTTCTGGGCGAAGCGCCAGTACGGGCAGGGGATGTAATGCCGCTTCCCGCAATCGCAGCAATCGCCTCTCGTGTGCTGCCCATGCTGGCTGGTGAGGCTGGCGGTGTTGCCAGTGCTGCCGGTGGCGCAGTCGCGCGTACGGCTGCCAGCGGCGCTACCCGCATGGGCGCGTCGGCCGGAACCGCTTCTCGCGTCGGCGAGTTCGCGAATTCGGCTACCAGCAACATCGTCAGCGGCGTCAGCAGCCTGGGCGGCAACGGCGGACAGCCTGAACAGCCGCAGCAGACCGAGCAGCGATCGATCTGGATCTGATGGCCCGCCAGTACTCCGCTAACTCCTGGTACGTCCCGCAGGGCCAGAGTGAGGCTCTGGCCACAGGCGGAGGCGGGAGCCTGCCCGTCAACTGGCGGGACGTCCTGGACGCGCGCCGGAGTGGTGACGATCCGCGTACGCCGGAGGCCCAGTACCCGGACGGCTATCTGGGCAACGTGCCGTCCAGGCGTGGTGACCGGCTGCTCGACCGCGTCAAGCTGAAGATCAACTCGCGGCCTGGGCCGACTGGTGTTCATGCCGGTATCCGGATCTCGCCTGACGATTACGACTGGCCGAGCGACTTCAATATGGCGACGTCGCTCGAACACCAGGCACAGGGGAAGAAGTGGGCTCCGAAGGGAGCACCGGAAGAGCACCTCGTGAATAACGGGAAGACGGAAGTTCTCGGCCCCGTGGAAATGCGCAAGAAGGAAGACAAGTTCTCGACCAGTCAGTACACCTCTCACCGGCTGGCCGAGTTTCTCCCGAGCTGGCGTCTCGGCTGAATTATAAAAAGTCCGGTTCCTCCCCATAACCTATTGCTTGTACGTTTCATCGTCAGCAATGGAAGAGGACCGGACATGGCTTATCCGCAGCCGCGATCCATGAACGCCAGCCTCGCTAAGGGCGTGCGCGAGGGCGCTGAGTACGACCCGACGCCGAATCGCGATGGTGCCGTTTCCGCGCCCACTGCCATCGAGTTCCGCGCTTACCGGCGCAGCTACGGCGTCCGCTGACCGTCTATCTAACCGGGATAAGGAGCACCCATGGAACCCGTCCCCGTCCGGCCGAAGCACGGCGCTGGCCTGACCGAGCACGACCGCGACCCGGCCATCCACATCGTGGACGAGCTGGAGCTTCCTGAGTGGGTTGAGGAGTACCGGCATTGATCGGCATCAGCTCCGCCGAATTCCTGGCCGTGGCCAAGGAGCAGATCGGCACGACCGAAGGTAAGGGCGGCGTCACTAAGTACGGCAAGTGGTACGGGGACCGCGTCGCGAACGCTGCCTTCGACGCCGCCGCCTGGTGTGACATGAGCCTCGCGTGGATCGCCTACGAGGCGGGCAGGCGTAAGGGCGGCGAGCAGGTCGCAGAGAACGCCCTCAAGCAGGCCGGATGTTTCGCCTACACCGTGTGGCATGCCCAGTGGTTCGCCAAGAAGGGCCGTTTCGGCACCCAGGCCCGGAAGGGTGCCTTCGTCTATTTCGACTGGGGCGCGAGCAAGGGCATCTCCGCCATTGACCACGTCGGCGTCGTCGCCGGTAGGACCTCTGACGGCCTGCTCATCACCTATGAGGGCAACGTCAGCAACGGCTTCAGGAAGCTCTACCGCAGCTACCGAAACATCGTTGGCTTCGGCTACCCCTCGTACGCGGAGCCCGGCCAGGTCGAGCCCGAGCCTGCGAAGGATGACAAGCCGAGCGTCAAGACCGCGCCAAAGTTTCCGCTTCCCTCCGGCCACTATTTCGGCATCAAGTCCGCCATTCCGGAATGTCACGCTGGCACCACGCCCGTGGACAAGAAGAACATCCGGCTTCTCCAGTCCCGGCTGAAGGAACGCGGCTGGAAGATCACCGTTGACGGCGAATTCGGCCCCCAGACCAAGGCCATCGTCATGGACTTCCAGGCGGATAAGGGCGTCAAGGCAGACGGCCTCGTTGGTGCCCGTACCTGGCCCCTCTTCTGGACCGCCCCCATCACCTGAGAAGGAATACCCGAACCACTATGCGTCTACTGCTTTGCGGCACATGCGGCTCCATGGAGGAGCTGCCGGACTACGAAGGCCCCGTTGAGGGTGACCATCTCCTTGATGTCCTCGTTTCCCGCCACCGTTTCCCGTCGGGTGCTGAGCACGGTGGCGGGCTGCTGATTCGGGACATCAAGGAGGAGCACTGGGCCGATCCGCAGATCCGCCAGCAGATCATCCAGCAAATCGACGCCCGGACCGCTGAGGGTCTCGGCAACCACTTCTACGACTCGAAGAACACCTTCCAGGAAGACGCTGGCAAGTGCTGGAAAGAGCACAACAGGACGAAGAACTGCGGCGACTACATGTCAGACCGCAAGCGCCTTCTGCCGGACACCCGAGCTGAGCGCAAGGAAGCCGGGCTCGACTACAAGAACCGGCCCAACACCTTCCTCTGCAATTTCTGCCCTTACCACCAGATCGTCGAGCAGCGGCGCAACAAGGCCAAGTATTACGACTACAACGAATAGGAGCAAGATATGTGGTTCATTAGGAAATCGAAGCACGAACGGATCGTGGATGATCTGCGCTACGACCTGGCCATTGCTCAGGGTGCTCGCGACACCGCCTACCGCGATCGTGACAACGCCTACCGCGAGGCTGAGGCCGCCAAGAGGGAGACCGGTCGCTGGCGGGCACGAGCTGAGCAGCTCCAGATGACTCCGGAGTACAAGGCCGACGCGGAGGCCGCGTACCTCCGTGGTGAGTCTGCCGGTTTGCGCCGCCGTCTGACCGACTTCTCCGACGCTGCTGCTCGGGAGCTGGTCGCCGCCGAGTGGGGTCTCCCGGTGGACACCAAGCTCGTCACGAGCGCCGGAGGTGACGCCTGATGAACACTGGCGGTGCTGCGAATATCGGCGAGACGAGGCCGGAGACCGAGGAGCTTCAGGTCACCTGGGCGTACGTCACCCTAATGACGCCGCAGGGCATGGTGGTCACGACGGATGACCCGTCGATGCTGGCTGACAAGATCAAGCCCGTTCGCCAGCCGACGGCTGATGAGATCGACGGCGCGTGCGCGACCACCCGCACGGATATCGCGGCCCAGAAGACGGCGGCGCAGGTCCACCACGGCATGATGGCCGCTGCGCGAGCTTCTCAGGAGCAGGCCATGACGCAGCAGATCATGCAGAACATGCGGATGCCCGGCCAGTGATCAAACGCTTCGTCATAATCGCAGGCAGTTACCGCTACGCCGAGCCCACCATAAGGAAGCTCAAGGAGCTGGGCCACCACGCTGATTACGCGCATGATTTGACCCGGCTTCAGGGCGTGGGGCAAGACGCGATCATCGTGATCGGACCAGGCTTCTACGACAGACGCGACATGACCGAACTGCTCGCATATGTTGCGTCACTGAAACTCATGGGATTGAAGGTCATCAGCCACGCTGCCATATAGAAAGCGCCGGGCGACCGGCGCTTTCTGCACTAACGAGCTAAAAGCCTAAAAAGGTAGGCTTGGAATGTGGCCATCGAGAACAAATACCTCCGCCAAGCAGCCGGAATAGCTATCACACAAGGCGAATCCGGCTACTTCTCGACGCCACGAAACGATCTCGACCCGAACATCTTCCAGGGCCAGAAAATCCGGCCCGAGGTAAGGACTCACGTCCTCAATACCCTGTACGGATTTCTGTCCCAGCACTTCCACCGGCCACAGGCATGGAGCAAGGTCTGGATTGCCGGTTCCGGCGTCTCCTATCAGTGGGCAGCCGGGCGCGGAAATGGTGACCTCGACTGCCTTTTCGGCGTGGACTGGATAGCCTTCCGCAAGCACAACCCGAACTACGCGGGATTGGGCAATAGCGAAGCGGCCACGCTCATCAACACCCTGCTCCGTGACCACCTGTGGCCGCGCACCGCTCATACGCGTTTCGGGAAGCAGTTCTACGAGCTGACCTTCTACGTCAACGTCAACACGGGCCTGGACATCAGGAGCATCAGGCCCTATGCGGCGTATGACCTGACCACCGACACGTGGAGCGTCCGGCCGCCGAAGCTTCCCAGCGACCCGGCCAGCTTGTTCCCGCCTGCATGGAAGTCCGCCATCGCCACGGAGGCTCGCCAGGCTGCCCAGATCGTCAAGCGCTTCCACAAGGCCGCCGTAGACGCCGAGCAGGCGCAGCCGAATTCGGGGGCCTGGACGAACGCCCGAGCCGTCATGAACCTCGCTGAGGCTCAGGCCGCCGCCCTATTCGAGGACATCCACACCGGCCGTCGAGCTGCCTTCTCCGACCAGGGAGCGGGCTATTCGGACTGGGCCAACTTCCGCTGGCAGAGCCACAAGAAGAACGGCGTCGTCAACGCGCTCCGCGCAATCTCCCAGCTCCGCGACCGGCCCAGCATGTCGATCGAGGACATCCACAACGAGCTGCTCAAGTCCCAACTCGCATCCATTCCCGGAGTACGCCTGTGATCTCCTGCGCCCTCACCATCTGGGGCATCCTCCGCGACCCCATCAGCCGCCAGCCAAGCGACCATGGCCGCACCCTGCTTGCTTCCCTCATGCAGGGCTACCGCGTACACCTGCTCGCCGACGAACCGGCCGACGAAGAGTGGCTGCGCCTGGAGAAGTTCACCGGCTACGTATCGCTCAGCCTCCCCCGCCCCGGACACCCGATGCATGACGAGCGCCTCTATCAGGTCGCCCAGCTCCGCGCGGGCGGACCTCTCGACCTCGTTGTGGATCCCGATCCCCGCGTCTGCGCTGACCTGTTCAACGTCGGCCAGGCAACCCTGCTCTACAGCCATCCCCGGTACACCCACCTGCGGCACCGCCCCGGACTTCGAGCCTGGGCCGACCTGGAGCACGTCATCGACACCACGCGCCAGCTCGAAGCGAATGCCGCCTAGGAGAGAAAGTGTCCGCATCCCCTTTTAACTACTCGACGGTGTCTTCGCCGGGCACGAACGCCAAGAACACCGCAACCAAGAGTTCCCAGAAGTGGGGCTTCACCACATTCAAGGAAAGGCGGGAGAAGCGATACCGCGAGGAAGTCCGCCGCACCAGGCAGCAGGACTTCTACGACAGGCGCGATTACAGCGTTGGCAAGGACATCGAGAAGGAGCAGCACATCCAGCGAATCCGCTGGGATGCCGCACGGGCGCACGACGCGGCCAAGGCGCAGGCGCGCTCACGCGAGCGCTGGGCAGCATTCCGCGACTCCGAAGCACAGGCGGATATTTCGACGGTTACCGGTGGTCGCCGTGCGGAATTCCAGCACGCTCAGAAGCTCCGCCACACCGGGGATTTCCAGTCGCAGCGCGTGTCCCACGAGGACGCGATGAACCGCACCGCCCAGAGCCACGCAGCGACCATGGGCGACATCAACGCCGAGGCTGTCCGGAAGGTGGGCGAAGCCAAGGCGGAGACGGCTTTCAACGTCTCCTACTCCACCACCTACGGCAAGGGAAAGGGCGTCGCCGACGGCGCGCAGATGCAGGGCCAGGTCAGGGCCGACAACATCCGCATGCACGCAGCGGCAGATGCCGACGCGAGCCGCACCAGGGCCACGGGCATTGCCGACGCGGACAAGATCAAGGCACGGGGCAAGGCCGCCTCCGCGAAGATCGGACTCACCACCGCCGACCACGAGGCCGAGGCAACCCGCCTGCGTGCCCGAGGCACCGCCGACGCCGAGCGGATCAAGTCCCGCGCCCGCATCGGAGCCGCCCGCGACGACGTCACCGCCGCTGGCCACCAGGCCGAGGCCACCCTAATTCGTGCACAGGGCACCGCCGACGCCGCCCGCAAGGTCGGCCAGGGCCGCGCCGACGCTACCCGCAAGATCGCGCGTGGCAAGCTCGACGCTGCCTCCGCTGCCCCCGGCATCGCTGACCACGAGGCGGCAGCAGCGCGAATCCGGGCAGAGGGAGACGCTCGTGCCGCACAGATCCGCGCCCAGGGCAACGTCAACGCTCGTCAGATCCGGGCAACCGAGCCCACCATCACGCCGGGCAGGAGGCTGGGCGGTGCGCTGCCTGCTGAGCCCAAGCCAAAGGCCACCAAGGTAGCGGCCGAGCCCAAGCCGGTGACCGGCGGCTCTACCCGCAGCTACGGCCCCCTCAGCTCGCCCAAGTCTGCCGCCGTACAGCCCTCCCCCGTCAATCAGCAGCAGATCCCGGCACCGACCCGCGAGCCAGAGCCCGCCGCGCCCAAGGCTCCCAGGCCGAAGTCCAGCAGGACCAGAAAGCCCGCCGTCGGCGCGGGTCAGCAGGCCCTTGACGTCCGCCCGTCCACTACCCCCACCAAGAATCCGGCTCCAAGAGGAGGCACCCCCGTGTCCCAGCTCCACCAGCGCCCCGTTCAGACCCGTCAGATCGGGGGAACACAGCGGATCGACGCGTCCGGCCGCAGCGGCGTCAAGGCGTCCTGGTCCCATCAGGACACACCGGACGCCAAGGAATACGGGACCCACGTCGATGCCCTCGTTCCCGGCATCCCCAGGGAAACCCGCATGGCTGCCGCCAAGACACCGGGCTACCGCTCCCCCAGCGTTGAAGAGGTCGAGACCCGGAGCAAGCGCCTGGGCCGGAGCGCCGACTAACCACGATGACCCGCCTCTACTACGCGGGAGCTGAGATTCCATCGTGGCGTACCTTCCTGCACTCGCAGGGAGTGCGCCACGTCTCGCTCTCCTTCATCGGACTCTCCAGACGCGTCAAATTCGTCCGCCCGTGGCTCCTATCCACGAAATTCCGGGATGATACGGAAATCCTGCTCGACTCAGGCGGGTACAGCCTACGGGCCAATCCGGAGAAGTATCGCGAACACCAGCTAATGGACTTCGCGAAGAAGTACAAGGCATTCGTCGCCGCCAACGTAGAGCGCGCCTCGCTCATCGGCGGCTGGGACGTCCCTTGCTACCCGCTCACAGACCTCGAAGTCGCCGAGATGGCCGGAGACAAGTACCTGCCCATCTGGCACGCAGAGGACGGCCTGCCGCGCCTGCGGGAACTGGCCGACACGTACGGGCGCGTAGGCGTCCCCCAGACGAGCGTGGGCGGCCGGGACATCATGCCGGTACTCCGTACCCTGGCTCGCTCTGGAATCAAGCTACACGGCGTTGCCATGACGAAGCCGGACATCCTTGAGGCTCTTCCGTGGGACTCGGCCGCGAGTACCTCGTGGCTATCCCCCAGCCAGTACAACGACACGATCGTCTGGACCGGAAATGAGCTGAAGAGGTATCCCAAGAAATACGCGGAGCAGGCGCGCAAGCGTCACCGGCAGCTCTTTGTCAAGAACGGGTTCGATGCTGAGCTGATCGAGTCCGGCGACTCCAACGAGCTGTTGCGCCTTTCCCTGTGGAGCTGGCAGCGGTACATCGACCATCTGAATGAGAAAAGGCTAGTTACTGTGGACACTGAAAACCGTAGATGGAGTTTTGCGGAAGAAGGCGACGAAACAGTTGCCAACGACCCCTCCGAGAAGCGGAAAAGGCTAGCAACTCCCAGGCGTCGTGAAGCCGCGAAAATCGCCCCTGGATTCGGGGTCGAAGAGGTGGAAGAGCGCGTTGTCGGCGAAGACGGGAACTTCACCACACGCAAGCTCAATCTGATCAATGTCAGCGGAGAGAGCCAGCGGCTCTGCGATACGTGCTTCCTGAACCCCTCATGCCAGGAGTTCGAGCCCGGCGCAACGTGCGTCTACAAGCTGCCGGTGGAGGCTCGTACAGTCGAGCAGAAGCGCCGCATTCAGGATATGTATATCGAGATCCAGAGCCAGCGCGTAGCCGCCATGTATGCCGCTGAGCAGCAGGAAGGCGGCTACGCTGACCCCAACCTCACGCGCGAGGTGGAGGTCCTGCACAAGATGCTGAGCACTGTCATGTCCCAGGACGCCGAGGGCTTCAGCATGACCATCAAGGCCAGCGGACGCGCGGCGGCCGGGACTGGTCTCGTTGGCCAGCTCTTCGGAGACAAGGCCGCCGAGAAGGCGCAGGCGCTCCCCGAGGCCGTGCCCGCAGACGACGTGCTGAAGCAGATGGGCGTGATCCCTGGCGAAATTATCAGGGAAAGTTAGTAACTGGGATCATAGGGAAATGCGGTGGAACCGCGTTTGAGCAACAAAAAAGCCCCCGGCGTCAGCCGAGGGCTTTTGAGTTAAGGGATGTAGACCGTGTGCTCGTCGATGATCACATAGTCGATCAGCCGTAACCCCCTGCTCGCACACTCCTCCTGGGCACGTTGCCGAAGTTCGGGAGAGATCTTGATGTGGCTGTCCAGTTTGCCTCGCGACTTCACCCAGTCGAGCGAGTACGGACGCCTGTACTCGTCCCAGGTAGGTACGACGTCCCGGCCCTCGTCGGCTGGCCGGTCGCCCGTCGTGGTGGAATGTACGACCCTGCGAGTAGGCATGCGGTAGATCCTCGTTCGTCCGACTCTCGCAAGGATCTTACCCGCCGTCCATCACTTGCTCAGATGCCGCCTTCAGGGCTGTTAACGTAGCTCTCCATGCGTTCGAGATAGTGAGCCATCACATCCGCCTGGCCCGACTTGCTGTAGAGCAGCATGTGGTCTCTTGGCCGCTCCAAGGGGCCGTACCTGACCTGGTAGACGTTCTCGCCCGCCTCGTAGCAGAACGCCAGGGCGTAGAGGTGCTCGGCCGTCTCCCCTTCCGGAATTTTCGGGAGGAGGGTCAAGGCGTCTACCGTGACGTCCCACTCCGCTCCCAGATAATCCCGGATGTGCCGGGCGTCCCTGACGGCGTCGGTGCTCTCGTACCCGCGCGGATTCATTCGCTCTCCTTCACAACTACGATCGGCCTAGGGTCCGGGATCGCCTGACCGAGCGGCCCCCGCGTCATGACGGCCATGCCCCACGCGTACCAGTGCTGAACCACCATGCCGTCGGCGGTCTTCATGGTGATCTTCGCCCCCGTGTCGCCGCCCTCGTGGAGTGCGTTCTCCGCCTCGAAAGTAACCGGGATGAGGTCCAGATCGCCGATGCCCTTGTACCAGTACTGGGCGTTCCCCATGGGCTTGCCGTCCCGAACGTAGATGTCGCCGTCGGTCAGCTCGTCCAGGTACGCGGCCACCGTCATGGTCGTCACGCCGCCCAGCGACGCACGCACCAGCAGCCCGTGAGGCTCGAAGTCCCCATGCTCCACGTAGGCGTACACGATCTTCTGCTTGAGGTTCTCGCTCATGCGCTCTTCCTCATCCTCTCCTCGTCGGCATCGCAGCCAGGGCACGAGTCGCTCAGCCTGTATCCGTGATCGCACTGCGTGGCTCTGGTCACGTGGTAGGCCGGACCGAAGAACCATTTCGACCACGCCCGCAGGATCTCGCGCGTCAGGGGACCGTCCAGGACCGCGACCGGAGGCACCTCGCACTCGAATTCGGGGTTGTAGGAGAAGCTCAGAACCTCGCCGTTATATGCGTAGTTGTTCCCGTTCTCGTCCTCGAACCAGGCGTAATCGTTGTTCCACGGCTCAGACGGTGTCTTCAGAATCGCCTTCCAGCGAAGCTTCAGCGCCGGAGAGAGTACCGGGGAACCGACCTCGCGAACGTAGTAGACGGCCTTACCCCAGAACTCCCGCTCGTACTCCGTTGCGTCGCCCCGGAAAACTCGGCTCTGATTTGCGATGTAATTCCGCTTCCACCAGTCCCAGTCATAAATCTGTGTACCGTCATCGAACAGCTCGATGATTTTGCGCTCACGCATAGCGCAGAGCCTCCTCAGGCACGTTGATCGTCTCGAAGGCAGCCCGAGATATCCGCAGCCGCACTCCTTCCGGGATGCCGAGCATTTGGTCCGTGCGATACTTGTACGGCGTGCTGGGCAGGCCCCACTCCACCAGGCCGCGCTGTGTGAGGTCCCTGAACACCATGGACAGGAACAGCTCCGTCAGGCCCGTCAGCTCCACCAGCTCCGGCACCTCTATCCAGTTGTAGCCGTCACCGTCGAAGGTCGCCCGCACGGCGTGTGCCGTCATGGTGAGCAGCACGAGCCGCTCATTCGGGCGCATTCCCTTGCCCGCCCGGATCTGAGCGAAGGCCCAGTCCATAGCGTCACCGCGCTGGCCGTAGTTACCGTGTATCGCCACGTTCTTTCTCCCGTCTCTGTGTGTCCTGAGCAGACCCCAATGCCGCCCGCCCCGAATTCGGGCGACAAAGGCGAGTGCTCAGTAACCCGGCTTCCGCCTGTAGGTTGCGCCTTCGATGACGTCCTCACCGACTCCACCATCCGGCCAGAACACGTAGGTGACCTTGCCCGGCCCGACCCACTCCTTCTTCGTACTGCCGGTGATCACCGCCGTGTCGCCTTCCGCCAGCTCCACCGTCACCCTGACGTGCTGCCCCTTGAGGTCATCCGTCGTCACGCCCTTGTCGGCCGCCGCCTTCTCCAGGATTTCGGGGAATCCGTAGTACGTCACTTCGCCGCGTCCTCCGCCTTGATCTCGTTAGTCATCACCTTCACGTCAGCCACGCGGCCCGTGTAGATCGTGAGCGAACGACCAGCCGGACCAATGGTGCCGACGACTACGCCGTCCCATGGATCACCAGGCGGGTACTGCCCGCTGAGGATCCGCCGCGCTCGCGTCGCGAATTCGTTGCGGATGAATTCGGCGGGCTGGTTGGTGTCGCTGTTCGGCCTGATGTCGCTTCTCCGGACCTTGAGAACGACCTGGAGCGTCACCGTCTCCTCGATTCCGTAGTACCCAACGCCACTACCGGCGCACGAGGTGCAAGTGCCGTGCGGCCCGCCCATCGGCGTTGCCTCGCCCGTGCCCAGGCACGTCTCGCAGACGCCGTTTTCGCGGGCGTGCATGATGGCCTGGTCGTTGTCACCGAGGAAGCCGCCGCAGGTGCAGACGAACAGCTCTGTGCCCTTTCGCCAGGCTATGTTGCACGCCGGGCATCCCAAGATCTCGGGATCAGGGCCGGACCGAATGTCCTTGGTGTCGCACTTCGGGCAGTTGGTGACCGTCTCGGCTGCCCAGATTTGGTGCTCTCCATGTCCGCTCATTCAGTCCTCCAGCTCCCAGCCGGGGAAGAAGTAGACCTGGCTTCGGGCCGTGTAGCCGGTGGCCATAGCCTCCGCCAGCTCGTAAGCGCGGTCCTCGTCCTCCCCGTTGTAGAGGTACATTCCGAGGCCGACGAAGAACTTGGCGGCGTCTCCGTGCGACTTAAATTCGATCCCGAATCCGCTCCGCTCGGTAGGCGTCTCGTAGGTGTCGAGAATTTCGGCGGTCGTATCGACGCCCGCATTATCCAGAGCCGACGTGATGACACTTCGGTGAATCTTGTTCACTCTTCGCCCCTCATGTATTCGATCTGGTTTCTCAGCACATCGCATGCATCCGCGAGCCGCTCGCGCTCGCCGGGCAGCATCTCCCGCAGTATCCGGCGCACCTCTTCACGGTCGTTTTCCTGCGCTGCGAGAATCGCGTTGGCCTCAAGGTAGGGGGTGTAATTCGGTCCTGCGCTGCTGTAGCTCATTCGCCACTCTCCCGCTGCTGCCGCTGCGCCTCCTGGATCGCGCGGCCCAGCTCCTCGTGCAACTTCATCGCCACTTCCAGGCTGACGAGCTGGCCGTGAGCGTTGCCGATCATGTCGCGGACCATGAAGCGAATTGCGGGAGAACCGGAGTACGCATCCTTGTCGATCTCCGCCGACGCCAGCGGCACAGAGGTTTTCGGGGGCGGAGTCGGCTGGTAATCCTTGCCGCCCTTGTACTCCTCGCCGTTGATGAAGACCGACACCTTGTGGCCGACACCCTGACGTGAGCCGCCGCCCGCCTGCCGGACGGCTTGCTGAATCGCGGTGCCGCGCTCGTTCCGCTGGAAGCGGTAGGTGTCCTGCGCGTGAACGCCGGGGTATCCGGTGTCCTCATCGTCGTTCGTGGCCCAGTGCATCTCGGCTGCGTCATCGGTGCCGTGGATGTGGTAAGTGCTCCAGGCGATCGGCTCGCGCGGCTCGTCGTAGCCCTCGTCGGGGGTGCTCATATCTGCTCCTGATCTGCTGCATTTCGGGGAAGAAGAGAGGCGACGCCCCATCGTAGGACGCCGCCCCGACACGAATCCGGCTAAGCAGTGATGCTCGTGCGCTCGTTACCGAGACGCTGGTCTCCCAGGTCGGCCGCTCGCCCGAGCTTGCGCCCTTCCTCCACGGCGTCAGCACGAGTCTTGATCTCGCGCATCTGCTTGAGGTCCGGCCAGAGTTCCTCGTACGCCTTCTCAACGGCGGTCCTGCGGTCCAGCAAGACCAGGTCCTTGCCGGTGCCTGCCGCCTCCTCCTGGATGACCTGCATGCGCTCGTATACCTTCTGCGCTACGCCCTTGCCGTAGCCGACGATGACGGACCGGTACCAGATCTTGACCTTGTACGCCAGCTCGCCTGGATAGTCGCGGTAGAACCACTCCATCCCCTTCCGCTCGCGCTCCCGGTACGCCTTCGCCGACTGGCTGGCCGCTGCGTCCATCTGGAGCAGAAGAGCCGGGATCAGGACCTTGAGCCGCTCCATAACGTCATCCGGCCCGAGCACCTCGAAGCGGATCGGCGCACCGTAGGTGTTGCGCTTGCAGCCCCACACGGAGGCGGCGCAGCCCATGGCCCAGATGAATTCGTACAGAGCCTCAACGCGCTCGCGCCCGTGCTGGCCTTGGTTGGACACCTGGAAGGAGTACGTGACGATGTTGATTGCCTTGCGGCCCGCCTCCGTCTCCGGCTTCAGCGCTGCCGCGTCAAGGTCGTACTTGTGGAACATCTCAGAGAGGGCAGCGAAATATGTCTGCGCCTCCTCATGGTTGCCGAGCTTGGCTGCGGATTCGGCCTTGGCAAGGATGGCCTGTGCCCGCTTCTCGATGCTTTCCCGGTCCTTCATATGCTCCGCTACTCTTTCTGTGTGTGTTAGGTAATGGTGACGGTTAGCTGCACGTCTACCAGGCACCGCGAGTAGGCGTACATCAGCGCCGTAACGAATCGCGGGCGGTCCTTTTCAGGAATTATTGCAGCGCCTTCGCCCTCCGTCCAGACATCGTCTGAAAGGTAGACGTTCTGGGTTTTCTTGGTCTCGCCCCGCTCGAATTTCGGGGGAATGAGAAACTCGGCGGGAAGTTCGCCCCTCCGTGCTCTCGTTACGAGAGCCGCCGCAACAGCGGATAGGGTAAGGCCGCTCTTCTCCGCTTTCTCGTTCATTGCTTTGATGACTGTGACGGGCAGGTACATGCTCGTTGAATACGCCATGGTGTACTCCGATCGGGGTTGACTCCAGCTCTACTCGATTCTAGGAGTCAACCCCGGTCAGACCTTCAGCGATTGCGCCCGGTACAGCACGCAGCCTCTACGCGCTCGCGCATCAGAGCCGTGATGTGCTCCAGCCGCTCAAGCTGCCGCTTGGCGTCCCGCTCCGTCTCGTTGTACCAACCGCCGTTCATGCAGTGTGCGGCGATCTCGCCCAGCACTCCGGCCGCGCCAGAAGCAGCCTGCGCCAGCTCCGCCACCTGCCCCCAGCGCCCGCCCTCGCGGTCGTGCGGGTCGGCCACATCGCTATGAGGAAGGATCTCTTGGGCGAACATCGGCTGAGTGTCGTGCCACTCGTAGATGGAGTGATTCTGCGGCTGAGCCCGCAAGACCCACTGGCCGCGCGCACCGTCAGACTTGCGAATGACCTTGTTGGCCATGGCCTCAGACCTTCCTGAACAGCGCGAAGCCGCCCGCGTTCAGGTCAACCGATGTGTAGTCGGAAGCCAGCCATTCGCCGTACCCCTCGAAGTCGAAGAACGTATCCAGCGCCGGGAAGCGCAAGATCTCATCCGCCAGCGAGTCACGCCCGTACGCCTCGAAGTTCTCGAAAGCTCCGACGAACTCCTTGCCGAAATCCTCAACCGCCTCCTCCAGGTTTAGGCTGCGGATGCTGTAGGGCCGGACGTGCGCCACCCAGGCCAAGAACGCCTCCGAATAGTCCAGCTTGTGAGCCGTCCGGGCGAGCTGCCACAGGTCGTGCGCCGACGCCGCCTCTGCGACGGCAACGCCTTCCCAGTCGTCGTCGTCCGTCTCGATCGTGTAGCACGGCCCAATGGCCTTCCGGATCTCGTCTTGCAGCTCCGCCAGCTCGACGTCAAGCAGGTCGAACTCCAGCTCTTCGTGCCGGTGCTCACCCTCACCAACGAAGGTGACGAGAAGGGAGGGGTTGTCGAAGGGCATTACTTCCCTCTTTCTGTGTGATTGGGTAGGGGCTAGCGCTGGTTCTGGTTGAACGCGGTCAGGTCGTCACGAAGCTTGACCAGGTGGGCAATCTGCTCGTTCAGCCCAGTGATCAC
Source organism: Nonomuraea sp. SYSU D8015 (assembly GCF_008065375.1). Classification (GTDB taxonomy): domain Bacteria; phylum Actinomycetota; class Actinomycetes; order Streptosporangiales; family Streptosporangiaceae; genus Nonomuraea. The sequence goes on along the minus strand of NZ_VJYI01000001.1, from coordinate 670,340 downwards.
CTGCTCAGCGGCTTTCGGGTAGTGCCGCGCCTGCTTGAGCACCTGAAAGGCGATGTCGTCGAGCTGCTTGCCGAAGTTGTGTAGCTGCCATGCACCGGTCGCGACCTCGTTCCACGCGCCCAGCTCCGGCACGTTCATATGCCAGGCTTTGAGATCCGTCATTTCTTTCCCCTTTCTGTGTTAAGCGGCTAGGCCGCGCTGGATGAGCCTGTTCCGCCATTGCTTGGCGTACTTCGGGCAAGAGACGCACCGCTTGTGTGGACACCCGTCGAGACGGATCTTTTGTTTCCGGGCGTGCTCACTCCAGGCCATCGAATCGGCGGAGGTAAGAAGGTGCCCGACCTTTGCGAGCCCCTCAGTCTTCAGCCCGAATCCGTGCAGCTTCCGCAGCCCGGCATTGTGCAAGGACTCGATGATCTCTACGGCCAGGTCTGTGTGCTGAATACGACAGATCGAACCGACACCGACGATCTTCTGCGCGTGGGGATCCACTCCCGCATCCGCGTACATGTCGAGAATGCGGAGATACTCAGACGGTTTCGTGCCCTGCACCGCCATGGCCCATGGAAGATCGGGGGCAAGTTCGGTGAGGCGAACGAAGTTCTGTACGGTGCGCTGCTGGTGTTCGAGCACCGTAAGGCCGGTGTTGGCTAGCTGCTCTTCCTCGCACATCCAGTCTTGCGGGGCAATCCACTGAAGGTGCTGCGCACCCTTCCAGATGTGCCGCTTGAGCCTGCGAATCGCGGCGATGTAGGGCTCTTCGCAGCCATCAGGCCAACCGCCCTTGGAAAGCTGTGTGAAGCCGCCTGAGTCGATAGCGAAATCCGTGGTGATGATGATCGGCCGAAACTTTAACCGGGAAATGCGGTTGAAGCTGATGAACAACGGCCCTATGTCGCCGTGCTCTTCTGCCCAGCTCAGCTCAGGGGCACCGCAGAAAAATCGGGCGAGCACTCAGACCTCCCGGATAGCCGGGAAACCATCGCTGGCGTACTTCCGGATAGCGCGGAGATCCGCCTTGATCTGCTGGAGCTGCGCCTTGAGCTTGGTCCGCTCGTCGCCGTCGAAGGTCTGGCCGATGAGGATGCTCGTGCCCTTCTCCAGGCGTTCCAGCTTGAATGACGCCCGCATCATGAGGGCGCGACGGGCCACCCAGCCCAGGCCGCGCACGTCGGGAACTCGGCTCTGGGGACGCTGGTAAGGGAAGATCAGGACTTTGGGCATGACGGATCTACCGCCTTTCTCTGTGTGTTGGTGATCGCCCGAGCGGACGCCCCGACCGGCCGCGCGCCTGTCCCGGTTAGGTAGACGCGCGGTGATCAGAGGACCCGCTAGGGCTGCGTGAGGTATGCGCGAGCGGCCCACGCCGTGGGGTTCTGGCTTCGCCCGACAGCGGCTATGACGTCGTCCTCTGTCAGGTGCCAGCTCACCAGCCGTGACTCCTCGGCGACCTTCTCAACCACCGCCCAGCGGTGCCAGGCCAGGCCGCTTGGCCGCCATCGCAGGCTGCCGTCGGGCATCTCCACAGCCGTGGTCTTGTCAGGCACGCAGCCGCACAGCGCGCCGCCCTTCACCAGGAGTCGCATGATGGGCGCGGTTTCCTTGCGGACCGCACCGGCCCGCCACGTCACCGGGCAGCCAGGCACGTGCCACATGCCGGGGTTTCCGTAGACGTCGCCCTCTGTGTGCCACCACTCGTGTTCGCCGTAGATCTCGCGGAAGTGGGGCTGGTTGAGGTCGAGAGCGAAATCGGGCAGAGGCAGGTCCTCAGTGAGGTCAGGCAGCAGCGCGCGAATACCCTCTTCCAACTCCGCGCAGTGCAGCCGCAGCCCTACCGCCTCGCGCGTGTTCAGGTAGTAGCTGTGCCAATCGGCTCTCATGGCCTTGTGCATGGCCGCGATCTTGCTGCGCACGCGCCAGTCAGGTACGAGCTTCTCGTACTCCTGTGCTGCGATGACGGCGACGTTGGCCAGCCGCTCGCCGGTAGGAGAGTACCGGCCCAGCTCGTTACCGCCCGCCGTTCGAATGTGCTCGTTGTCTGCCGTGTGCCATCCGTGCTCCTCCTGCCACTCCTGGCGGGAGTACAACCACGTTTTCTTCGTCCCGTGCATGACCCGCATGAGGAAGGTGTACTCGTGCGCCTTGATCTTGACCGTGGTCTCTACGGCGTCGGTGCCTGTGTGGGTTGACGTCGCCACGCGCAACGTGGGCAGCTCCCCGCGCTCACCCCGAGCCTCTTCGATGGACACGAACACATTGCCTTCGGGGAGGAGGATCTCCCGCTGTTCGATCTCTGCCATTACTACCGCCTTTCTGTGTGTGGTGTTTAGGCCGATGCCTCGGAGCGGATGCGCCGCACCTCGCGCCGGATGGCTCGTACGTGCGCCCGGTCACCCGAGCGCCGCGCCGCGCGCTCCCGCCGACTCAGGTCCGTCACGACCGCCTGTGCCTCTCGCTGCCGGGCGTAGAACGCGGCCCGAGCAGCAATCTCAAGGGCGGTCACTTCGACCGCCCAACAATGCGCCAGAGCGCAAGGCACGCCGTTCCCGGATCCATCTCCAGTAGCTTGGCCTTGGTGTTGTCGTTGCCCTTCTCGTATGCCTGCACCCAGAGGTTCGCGCTCTGCATGTCGATCAGGGTGTTTCCGATGCGGCCCGCCACACCGGCCTGGATCCTGCGCATCTTGGCCAGTAGCTCCGGCTCGGACCCGTCGTAGTCCTCCGGCAGCTCGGCATCGTGGGAGGCGTCGAAGTTCTCCCATGCCGTACGGCAGTCGTCGCAAGTGGCGAGCTGCCGGTCATCCGTGATCTTGTTCTCATCCTCTGGTGCCGTCCCGCACCAGCCGACGCTGTCCCGGAATTCCAGGTGAACGTCTCGCATTGTTCTACCGCCTTTCTGTGTTATTCGGTTTCGATGCGTTCCCAGACCGACGCCCCCAGTTCGACCACGTTTTCCGGATCGCTGAAGGAGCGCAGCGCCGCCGCCGTTGCCCGATCAGGAGCGAAGCCAGTAGCGATGTTGGACAGGACCAAAGAGCCGAAACGGAGGAGAGTTTCGGCCTCGGGTGCCGTCGTTCCGAACCTCGCCAGCATCGCGCCGTGCTCGTTGGCCACGTTGCTGGTCGGATTCGGCATGCTGGTCTTGCGGTGCTTTCCCATCTCCCGCCTTTCTGTGTGATCGCCCTAGCGGACGCCCCAGCCGCCCATGCCCACCGCAGAATTCGGGGCAGGCATGGTGACCAGAGGACCCGTTAGGCCGTGTCGTCTTTCGCGGGAATGTAGAGCTTCAGTCCGTCAAGGTTGTACTCGGCGAAGGTGCCGCGTACCTTCCCGGCGAGGAGATCGGCACCTTCGGGGTAGTTCTCCCGGTACTCCGCCTCATCGGCGTCGGTGTAGCTCTCGAAGAGCAGGCCGCCCAGGCGCTCAATCTCCCGCTGCTGGACACGATCGAGAACAGACCTGGTCTCTACCATGTGCCGGAACCCCTCCTTGCGGTCCCATCCATAAGCGCTGTGCTGCACGAGAGTCCACATCGGCTTTACCTTGCGTGCCATTACTTCCGCCTTTCCCTTAGCTCTCGTACTTGTCGGCCAAAGTGAGAATCGCCACGTACATGGACAGCACAGCCACCGCGTCATTGAGCGTGGTGTCTGGCGACTGACCGGGTGCATAACCGATGTGGTCTGTCACGTACGCGAGCGCTTCCCGTGCGCTGTCTAGCGGGGGCACATCGGTACGGCTGAGCTTCGCGTACGTCTCTCCGAGGATCGTGCGGGCATTCTCATATCGGGAGAGGCTCCGCGACATAGACCAGATGATTTGGGCAACGTTCATTACATCCGCCTTTCTCTTAGAGACCGAATCGCTTAAGGGTGTTCTCGGCCCACTCGCGTACGCGCCTCCGCCTGGTGAAGTGCCACAGGCTTCCGTTGTCCGCCAGATAGTTCTCTATGCAGTTCATAGCCGCATGGGCTACCTGCTCGTCCATATCGTTGATGGTCTCGAACGTGGGGAGCCGGTCTGCATTGTTCGGGACGCGCTCCAGCAGCAGCCGGTAAATCTCCCGCTCGATGGGCACGCAGAGTCGCGACCGCTCATTCATTACGCCGCCACCTTTCCAGGCCAGATGCCGCTAGCGACATCGCGTAGATAGTCAGATCCGCCGATGTCGTCCGGGGTGCTGTATCGCCCCGTAGGAAGGCCGTAGTCCGCGATACAGGTGGTGTCGGCGATCAAATTGGCATGCGGGCACTCGCTACCGTGGCCATCGGGGCACACCTGATAGACCGCGATGTGATAGGCCGCCTCATCCCCGTTGTCTAGGAGCTTGATCTGCTCCAGGTCCATCGGGCAGTCGGGGTTAAGGCATGTGGCATAAAGCTCGTCGTGCGCGATCTCGACGATGTAGCGCGGCGTGCGCTTGAACAGACTGAGCAGCTTCATCATTACCGCCTTTCTGTGTGTGGCTGACACGTTCGCCGTGCCACTGACACCGCCCGGAAATCCGGGCGATGCCAGAAGCGCTCGCGACCGTTGTTACTTGATTGTCGCCATGAATTCGGCGAGCTTCAGCGCGACGTCGGCCCGCGCATGGATCTTGATTTCAACATTTCCGCTTCCCAACACGCGGAATTCGGGGCGACCAACGTCCTGGTAGTCGCCGCTGTATCCGGTACGCACGTAGATGCCGGAGGGGTGAACAACCGCCGCACACTCCACGCCGAGAGCGCCAGCTATCGCCTTAGCGTTGGCCACCTGTCGGCGCTCCGCCTCTACGAATTCGGCGATTTCCTTTTTCACGCGCTCCAACTCCGCCAGGTAGTTAGGCAGAAGCCGCCGCTTGATCTCGCGGGCGATCACCGCCGCCCCGCGCTTGAAGGACACGCCGATGTTGTACTGCCTCACGCCGTATACCTCGCCCGACCGTTCCGGGTAGCTGGTGCTGATGTTGACCCGGCCTGTGTCGTCAAGGTCGTCGAACGTCAGGCACAGCTTTTGGTCGCCGTCGTAGATGTAGAACTGATTCGGCCAGGGACCGCCCCGCACATCCCAGCCGCCCATTTCACGGGCCACGTCGCGAGCCATGGTCAGAAACTCTGTGGACATAACTTCCGCCTTTCTGTGTTAGTTGCTGCTTTCGATCTGGACAACCCAGCAGACGGCTTGAACCGTCAGGGGAAGGACATCAAGCCGCCGCGCGGCATCTCTGTACGCGTCCGCGATGGCCTGGTAGCGCGCCTTAGAGCTAAGGCCGCGATTCTCGCTGCCGTACCTCACGCCAACGGCTACGTCGTGCGCGTGCCGGTCCACACAGACCGCCTGAGGATCGGCCGGATTGGCGATGCACAGAAAGAACTGGCCCGTTTTGCTGGACATGGGGAGAACATCAGTAGGCCGCTCGCCCGCCATGATCCGAGCCGCTTTCGTCAGGGCATCACCGACGTGCCCCGACGGTTCGCCACGCAGGAACGCGCGAGCAGCCAGCTTCGTGTTATCGCTCCACCGCTTGTTACTCGACAGGGCAGCGATGACGCCTGCACCGGTCACTACGTCGCCACCCGAGATCATCGCGGCGAGCTGGTTAGCCTGGTGATACCAGGTCTTACCGCGCTCCCACTGGTCCTGTGTCGCGTGGCCGTACGTGTAGATGATGTTGGCCACGAAACGCTCGTGCGTCTCGTCAGAAACCGGGAGGGGAATAGGTGTCACGGCTCATCCTTTGGGCGTTGCGCCGCACGCCTCCCGGTTTGAGAGACGCACGGTTTTCTAGCAGTGGGGAATAGTCCGGAGTCACATCGGACTGAGGGACGCGCGGCGCGTGTCCGCGCATCCCCCTAGACCGCCTAGAAACCGAAGGTCGCTACCGTGATATCCGGCGCGGAAAGCAGCTCGTCTCGCTCGGCTTCCCATGCGTCCGGCGTCACTTCCAGCACTACCGTTCCCGAGAGGTATTCACCCCAGAGAACGGCAATCGACTGGAAACAATCGGCGTAATCGGGGAGACGGTAGACACAGACCTGATTGGACCAGGCCACAATGCCCACCATGGGCCTGTCAGCCTCGCGTACGTCTTCCATGTCAGGCCGCCACCGCCTCGCGAAAGACGCCTTCCACCCAAGTACGCATCTCGGCTGTGTTCATCCACATGTAGCTACGCGTGCCGTTCTGCCAGGTGGCGAAGCGGTTGCAGCCGATAGCTATAGCGAAGTGCGCGACGTACTCCCCATAGGAATCGGGGTAGCCGTGAGTGCTCTTCAGCTTGTCCATCTCTCGATGGATCTTGCGGAGTGCCTTAACCATCGCCTCCGCCTGGTAGAGCTGGACACTGAACGGCTGTGAATAGTGGATGTCGTAGCCGTACAAGCCTCCGTCCGCGTGCCCAATGGTGTATTGCGCTGACGTTCGGAGATCACGCAGCCAGTTGTAATTACGCTCCCAGCCCCACCGGCTACCAAGTCCGGGGGCTAGGAGATCACCCTTACCGGTCGGCTCGAACCCGTTGTTCTCTACGAACGGCTTGGCGTAGATGTGACCGAACCCCTGAAATCGCGTGTGGTCCAGAACGATCACCAGGTTCTTGTCAATGCGAGGTGCCATTTCTCCCGCCTTTCTGTGTGGTCTGGCTCATCAGGCATCGGGTAACGACTCCCGACACGACACGCGCCGTAGCGCGCGTTTCGCCTACTTGACTTCGATGCCGTAGAGCTTTGCCCGTCGCGCCATTTCCACGTATGCGGTGACGTGATCGGAGGTGTAGAAACCTTCAAACCACTCCCCGAACTTCGCGGAATGCTCGCTGACGTAGCACACGATGTAAGGCGTGGTGTCGTGCTCCCGTCGCAGAACAACCAGCGCCATTTCCACGCGGCCCGCGTTGTCGCTCGGAATGGTGACCTGATGCAGCAACTCCATTCGGCCGACCAGGAACCGCAGATAAACAGGCTGCTCGGGCGTGCTCTCGTGGATCTCAGACACACTCACTCCTATGAAGGTGCGTAGCGCGGGCAGCCGTCATCTATGTACGCCTGCCAAGCGCTGATGTTGTTTCTAAGGGCTTTGCGACGCGTCTGGAGATTCCGGCGTCGGGTTGCGGTGTTCGCGACTGCTAGGCGTGCTTGAAGGCCCGCTAGCTCTACCTCGCGTTCTTCGATGATGCAGCGCGCCGCATCCTCTCGGATTTCGGGCGAGTCATCAGAGAGCGCCTCTATGAATCCGAGCGGATATGCAGGCATGGCTAACGCTGGTCGGCGTCGTTACGCTTGCTAATCAGGTCGTGGTAATACCCGCTGTCGAAACTCTCAACGAACAGCTTGACCGCATCTGAGTGCCTGATCACGAGCAGACCAGAACGGAGGTTGATGTGCGAGAAACGCAATCCGACAGAGATGTTCTTTGCCTGCGGATAGCACCGCCGCATGTACTGCGCGACCGGGCATGTCCTACTGTCCATCTGCACACCCAGACAACCGGCCTGCCGGAGGAACTTAGCGACCGCATCGGACGTGCGGAGCTTGTTGAGCAGCACGGATCTACCGCCTTTCTGTGTGGGGAGTCCGACGTCACATCGAACTGAGGGAGGCACGGACACGCGGCCCGTGCGTCCCCCTAGCTCGCCTAGAAATCGGGGAAGGGGTGGGAGCATCTCCCGGTTAGAGAGACGCTCCCATGAGCGGCCTACACCGTCGCGAGAACCTTGTTCAGCGTGTCCAGCGTGTCGGTACGCAGGGTTTCAAAGTGGTTCTTGACCATCTTGGACATGTTGCGCTCGGCCCGCGTGGCACCCTTCACGATGCCCTTGTGGTGGTCGTAGGTGTTGACCGCCTGGAGAACGCCCCATGCGGTGTTCTTCCACGGGCTGACACGCTCATCCCAGTTCCAGAGCTGGGCGTACTCGGCGCGCTTGTTCTCCGCCATGGTGATGCCCTGCTTCTTCTTCGGGTCGGTCGGAACGGGCACCAGCTCATTCATGAACGCGGCCCACTGCTTGTCAGTGACCGTTGTCTCGCACAGCCGCTTAACCTCCTGCTGGAACGCGTCGGCCGTGTCGTAGACGATGTTCAGCGCGGCCCGCGCGTCCTGAATCTTGTTCAGACTCTTGGAACTGTGCCGAACCTTGAACGCCTGCCCCTTCTCTCGCATGGCAACCGCATGCGTGTTGTCACAGACAACCACCGTGACCACGTTCTTGTATGTGGTGGCGAGCGAGCCGTCAAAGCTCGTGGTGGCCAGCAGATTCGGGCGGAAGTCCACACCTTCCGGCGTCTTGATGTTCTCGGGAACTTCGACGGACACCCAAGCCTGGGCTCCGCCCTTGAGCAGACCGGCCGAGCCGATGGAGAGGTTGCCGTCAAGGATGCGCTCAACGTTCATGAGCAGCCATTGCGCGTACGGGTGCGGCTGGTAGCTGTCCATGAACACACCCAGCGCGTTGCCGTCCAAGCCAGCAAGGACGCCCTTGTCCGCCAGGTCTTCCAGCTCCACATGCGGGTTAGCCGCAAGCGCGCTGATGTGGGCGACGTCGATACCGACCGTCTCCATCTCGTCAGAGCGAAGGATGGACTTACGGTCCTTGAAGCGCACGATGCGGGCAGGCTGGACGCCGTCCGCCGTGATCTGTGCGGGGATGATGGTGAAAATGGGCATCTCCAGCGGCTCCCAGTGGAACAGCCGCCGCTTGACGTCCTCCAGCGGGATAGCGCCGTCGTAGTGGTTCGACTCCGCGCCCTGCTCCTCCGACCGGTAGTGCCACGCCTTCCCACGCTTCGCGGCGAAGCCGATGAGAGTCTGAGTGTTCAGCCAGGTCATGGACTCGCGAGACATAGGTGTCCCTCTTTCTGTGTGATGGTTGGGGTTCTGCCGTGCGCGGTCTGGCTCGTCAGACGCCGGGTAACCAATCCCGGCATGACGCGCGTCCCGGTTAGGTAGACGCACGTTTCGCCTAGCGAATGTGGGGATACTGCTGGAGCGACGGCAGGTCCCATGAGTCGGGATCCGGGTTACCAGCGCATGCACGGAGGTACCGGCCGTAGTGGTGCAACGCGCCCAGCTCATCGCCCGCCAGCGTGGCACGCCGCATGTCAGCGTTGGTGTAGCCGATCGCGTTCTCACATGAGCTGTGTGCCGTCGGCGTGCTCCGGAACATGCTCGGGTTGGTTGGGTTGTATACCCAGCTATCCTTTCCGCAGATTCGGCACGTGTAGGGAGTCTGGGTACGGTCGCGGTCGTACGCGCCATCCGGAAGGAACGAGACCATGATTTGCCGCCTTTCTGGGGTGTGGGCACAGAGATGCCCTGGTGAGGGCGTGTGAGCTGTGTGCTAGCGCCTCCCGGTTTGGTAGACGCTAGCACATAGGGAAACACGGAAGTAAGGTCAGCGCTTGCCAGTGATCTTGCTCATGAGCCCGTAGCGCTCGGCGAAGTGCAGGACATCGAACGCGTCGCGCATGTTCTCCACGAACGGCAGTGTGACCGTCTCGTCACCTCTGGTGAAGATGTAGGTAGCCTCTTCCGTCTGCTCCACATGCCAGCCGTCCGAAAACGCGGCTCCGATCACGAGCGCCATGTACCCGTCGGCCCGCACGTTCGCCATGTGTCCCTGTGCCATGGGTCTACCGCCTTTCTGTGTGTTGGTGCTGTGAGCTGGGTTTGGCTCATCAGGTGCGCAGTGACCAACTACGCACGACGCACGTTCCCGGTTAGGGAGACGAGCGTTTCGCCATCACTAGCCGACCACGTGCCATGCGTACGCCTGGATATGGCGCACCTCTTCGGCCCAATCCGCCCATGAGATGAGCCCGCGCCGCAAGTAGTGGTTGTTCTTCCGCGCCCGATTGATAAGCGCTTGCCGAGCGATGTTGTCTGCCATGCCTCTACCTACTTCCCCTCAGTGATGAAGTCGATTGCGTCACACATGCTCTGTGTTGTGTTCGCGAAACTTGAGCCGATCTTACGCGCCCGGTAAGTCTCGTGGTTCTCCTCTATCAAACCGATGTATTCGCCATCCCGCTTGACGTCGAATTGCTTCGCGAACGGGTTGTATTCGAGAGTGATCATTCTCTTACCTCTCTACGATTCGCCTTTGTGCATATTCCCGGTACGCGCGTCTGCCCGTACAGAGAACACACAAGAGATTGGTTCGCTAGGCCAATCTCTAGCGTGTGGCGCGGTGAATAAGGTTCGTGCGTTGCTGTCCGCGCCGGGGCACCGGTCCAAGACCTACTTACGGCTTGCGACGTGCGCTTACGCGCTCCCTTCGTGGTGGCTAACCACATGTGCCTACGCTCCCACAACTTGACCCAGCGGCTCCCGGTCAACCAGCCCAAATTTTCGGGGCGAGACAACGGTCCGCGTATCTCGGCGAGAGATCATCGCGCAAGTCTCACAGTGCGCTTGCCACACTGCGAGATAGGCACATCAGGGCATTGGTACAAGTCCAGTGCTCCCAAATCCACTATTGAATACTCAAGAATCTGACCGACTCCCGCGCATGACTAAATAAGACCTAGCTAGACCCTTGCCGTCCGTGCGTGTCACCGACCGCTCAAGCGCGCCGCGCAATGCGCAGGCTGAAACGCGAGCATCCTGGAAAAGTCGGGGCACGGAAGGGCAAGCCCTCTCCACGCTCATAGTCATATGCAATTGTCGGCCCTCATACCCGCTTCCGTGCCCGTATCCCTTGCGGGGATCGTGGCTCGTGGGGCGACCGGTCCGGCCGTTCCCGCTGGCCGAACAATCCATAGACTACTCGATCCGAGTAGAGAGTCAATAGGTTTCCGAGAACGAATTTACGGGCCTACAAGGCACCATAGAGGCGAGAAAATCGGGCTCGGGGAATGACTACCAAACAAGGCCCATAGAGCCTCCTAGATGTACTACAGAGACGCATAGAGGCATCTATGGATTTCCCGGCGTGCCCCCGTTCCGTGCGCGCCACGCGCGCCGTCGGAACTATGCGAATTGACTTATATAAGCGCATTCCGTGATTGCTGGAGCAAGCGGCTTGCAAGCGCTTTTGTGCTTATGTCCTTACATAGCTGTCAGTTAACCAACCAGAGTAGTGGGGATTCGTTCCCGTTTCCCGTTGGTCGGGCAGCACTGTCAGACTCCGAAGATCATTTCCTGACAGTGGCCGGTAGGGCTTCCCCGAGATTGGTCTAGATACACAGCGTGAGCTTGACACGTATGGTATAGAAATCACTGTGTGACATCGTGCCTGGTCACGTCCTATGTGTGAGTAGTGCCATTCTCACAAGTCTCTCTAGCGTTCTGCAACAGGTCTAGAACGCGCTGTGACAGCCGCTCGCGCTTGACAGGCACCCCCCACCCTTAAATGATCTTGCGGGTCCCTCCTAGCGGCCCGACCAGCCACGCGGCGGGAGTACAGAGAGTGAAGACAGTGGCCTGTACGTGCGGCACCTGCTAGCTAACGTAACGTCACAAGCGGCGAATCGGGGGAATTGCGGGGATTCGGTGACCGTCGAGCTGGTCGAGCTGGCAGGATGGAGCATCGGCTGGCTCCTTGCTGTGCGCCTAACACCGCGAGGAGCCAGTCCCTTAATTGCACGTGCAATAGATTTAATTCGCTTCGAGCTAATTAGCAATTAATTAGGGCTAATTCGGCGAAAGGTCGAACCCGTGTCCAGAGGGAACCCGCAGACGATGATCACGGTGCTGCGTGATCACGGAGACGGAACAGCCACGGTCTCGACGTGGCACAGAGAGCCAATCTCGGACGAGGAGTACCGGGGCCTGCTGGCGGAGGAGTTCGGCCTGTGCCTGGGTCAGCCGGACTCGGAGCAGATCGTCAAGCTGACGTACGACGCCACGGGCAGAGCCTCGTCCACCTTCTGGGTCGAATCAGAGTGAGGGCGTCAAGTTCTGGTGATTGCCTTGCCGGAGCATGGGCGCAGGCGTATCTTCGTTGCGTGCGCGGGCTCCATTGAGGCCCGAGAGAGCCTTACGGTGGTTATGGCCACATGAACACCTCCCGCGCACGTGGCGGGCCTCCCGGCCCTTCATCGAGGATTGCCGTCGCGCTTTCCCCGTAAGAACAGCAAGACGTCGCCGGGAGGTCCGCCTTCGCGTTTGCGACTACTCGGGGCAGGCACAGGGGCGGCTGGTGTGACCGCAGCGCCAGCACTCAACACCGCGCCGGTAGTCGATCCACGTGCCGGTCGCCTGCTCGGCCTCCAGCTCCATGCGCCGCCACTCGGCCGCTCCGTACTCTCGGCGCTTCGCTGCGATGATCTCTTGCAGGTTCATAACCGGAGCCTAACCGGCTCCTCGGACAGGACCTCAGTGTTATGCAACCGTGACATTGTGGCTCTACGCGGCTGCGGGCGAGGTTTACGTCCAGAATCCCGCGTAGTGCGGGCCGGAGAGGTCCTCGCGGGCTGGGGAAACGCTTAATTACGCGTGCGCGAGCCTTAAAAACGGCCTCTGAAACGCATCTTGACCTGCGCAGACGTCAGTTGCGGCGGGCGGCCGGGGGCTGCAAGAGTGGAGCCATCCCAAACACACACCTGGCGACAGGAGCCCTTGGCATGCCTATGCCCAAACTGACCCCGCTGGAGAAGATGCTCCAGGGCAAGCCGTACAACCGCGACCACGCGGCCGAGGTCGTAGCGGAGTTCGAGACCCTGTCCGGCTATGCCGAGATCCGCCGTACTCAGGTCCAGTCGCTCACGGAGACGGAGCTGCCGAGCCTCGTGGAGCACGCCGAGGCGCTGGAGGAGCTGGGCGGCATCTTCCCGCAGATCGCCGAGCACCTCACTGCCCTGGCCAACCTGACGGCCGACCTCGAAACGATCGAGGAGAAGCTGGGCGAGTACATCGAGACGACGGAGAACTTCGTCGGGTACGCCACGACCTGGATTGACAAGGAGGGCGACCGCGAGACCCTCGCCGAGGCCAAGGACGAGATGGAGGGCCTGGCGAGCACTCTGCACGACCTCCAGGCTGAGCTGAAGGAGCTGGGCCTGGACGTCACGGTGGAGGCGTAGTTTTCGGGCGCTCCGCGCCCGCTTGCGTTTACCAAACCGGGAGAGGAAGATGGGTCTCCTGAAATCCCCCACCCCTCAGGAGACCCATGCTCACGCATGCTGATTTGTACGCCGGGATGCCCGTCATCATCGAAGGCAAGCAGGCCGACATCATCCACTACCGGGATGAGGGACTCGTCGCCGAGTCGCTCTTGCCGATCTCGCCTAACGACTCCCGGCACGTCCAGTGGACGCTCAGCCGGGACATGGTCTCGGAGGCCATCTCCTACGATGCTGAGAGGGACTTCGCCATGTCCGGCAGTGTCCTGTGCGACGACTGCGGTCTTCGCCTGCGACCGAGGTCTCTCGAATCGCTTCCGGAGCACGCCTGCTCCTTCCTCCAGCTCGCCCGCCAGGAGGCGTCGTGATCGAGGTCAAGGAGGGAGACGAGGTCCGCGTCTTCCAGCGCTATGACAAGAGCCAGCCTCCTGGTGGACGGCCGGGCAGGGTGACGTCTGTGCGCCGGGCTCTGTTTGACGTCGAGTGGGGTTCCCACAACCAGCACGTGGCGACGTTCCGCCTGGACACCGGCAACAAGAACGAAAAGGAGTCCTGGACGCACGTCAAGACGGTCGCCCAGGCGGAGCGGGACGTGCGCTACGCCGACGCCATGACGCGCATCCGCGAGCGTCACATCGACATCCGCTTCGGGGCCAAGCTCAACCTGGAGCAGCTCGAAGAGCTGGCCGAGCTGCTCGACAAGTGGGCGGCCGAAAGGGAGGCGAAGTGACCCGCGACGCAATCGGCCAAGAGCTGGAGCTGGGAGACAAGGTCGTCTTCGTGGGCCAGCACTACGGCAAGCCGACGATCAATTTCGGTGAGGTTCTGGAGCTGGCGGAGGACAAGGTTTGCGTGTTCCGGACGCTCCGGCGAATGTACGCAGAGCACGGCGGCTGGCCCGACGAGGACAGGAGCAAGGTCTGGGTCGAGACATGGAAGGTCGCGCGGCTGGCCGACCAGACCGTCTTTACGTGGGAGGAGGATGCGGCGTGAGCAAGCCGACGCTGGAGAAGGACATCTTCCGGCACCTGCGCCCGCTCGTGGCCGGTAGCGCCGTGGCGCTGGCCTACATGGAGACGGTCCAGCAGGAACTCGCCGAGCGGTACGAGCGGCTCTGGTTCTGGGGTGGGCACAACTACACCTTCAACGACAAGGACATGCGCAAGTACCGCGAAGCCGAGATGGAGGCGCTGCACGACGTGGCCGCCGCGCTGTTGTGCATGCCGCCGACGGTGACGCCCGAGCCTGCGAAGCGGCCAGAGCTGGAGAAGGCGTGGGTGGTGACGCTCGACCGCAGGCGGAACGGACTGGAGCCGTTCGCCCCCACTCAGGTCGCTGTGTGCACGACAGAGGAGGAGATGCGCAAGGCCGTGGTCAAGGTCCTGTGCGGCCGGGAGGAGCGCGAGCAGCTCACGGTGCGGCGACTGTCCAACGCCGTGACCGTCTACGCGAACGAGAAGATCCTGGACGGAACGGTCTGGATAACGCAGAACGGGACAATGGCCTGGACCACGGACTGGATGGCCAGCGCCGAGGAGTTCCCGCTGAATGAAGTGGTGGATGACGAGTGAGCGACGAGCAGATGGCGCGGCTGCGCGCGGTCCAGGCGGCCTGGAACGTACTCAAGGAGAATCAGAAGAAGGTGTACCTGTTCGTCGGCAAGGCCCAGGGAGCAAACCAGGCCGAGCAGACGGCGGCGCTGCATGAGTACCAGCGCATCATGTCGGGGCTGGCCGACGAAGCCAAGATGCTGATGGACCAGATGATTGCGGAAGCTCTGAAGGACGACCCGCTCAAGAACGGGGGCTCGCTGTGAAGCCCTATCTGGTGATGGATGTGGACGGCGTCTTCAACCCGATTTCTGATGATGCGCCAGACGGCTACGAGCGCAGGATGTACTCCGGGCCGGAACGGTCTGGGTTCGCCTGGGTGAATCCGGCGCACGCCGATTGGCTGGCCGAGGTGCTGCCGCGCGTGGAGGCCGTCTGGGCGACGAGCTGGAGGACGGAGCCGTCCGCACTGGCATGGATGGCCAGGCAACTCGGGTTGCCGGAGGACCTCCCGCAGATCGAGGTCGGCCGGTACGGCGGCACAGGATTCGGCTATACGGCGAAGTTCGGGCCGGTGACCAAGTTCATTGGCGACCGGCCGACCATATGGATCGATGACGTCTTCGGCGGCAAGGACTACATCTGGGCCGAGGATCGGACCGCGTCCGGCATCCCGACGTTGCTGGAGGATCCGCGCCCGTACAAGGGCCTGGACGACATTGGGATGGGCCGGGTGCTGGCCTGGCTGGCGGAGCAGGAGTTCGACGGCGACACCTACGAGCCTGATAGGGAGAACGGGTGAAGTTCGAGGTCTACAAGGAGAAGTTCCGCGTCACCGAGTGGCGGAACGACCAGGTCTACTCGGTGGAGTCCATGGGCGCGGGATGGTTCCCCGAGGACGAGGTCAAGGCCAACGTGCCGAGCGAGTCCGGATTCCTCTACACGGACAAGATTCACCCCGAGGGAAAAGCGGCGATTAGGAAGATCGGCTAGAAGACAAGCCCCTGGAGAGATCCGGGGGCTTTCGTCATTCATGACTACATCTGCACGATTACCCAGAGCAGTGCGGAGACGACGTCCCTGGAGCTGGCCAGGCTCGGATCTGGCACGAAGGGCTCCCCGCGAACTGCGGCGGCGATGGCTTCGCGTGCAGCCTCGAAGTCGCCGGGCACTTCGGTCTCCTTGATGAGCTTGTCCAGGATCCCCTGCACGATGGCCTCGCCCTCGACTCCCTTCCAGTTCTCGGAGAAGGTCCTGACGAGGGTGGCGGTGCTGGCGATGGCGGCGCTCTCGCCGTGGCGCGCGAGTATGGCGTCAATCGCCTCGGTGGGCCAGTCGGTCCGAAAGTCGGACTCGACGCAGACCATGACGGCGGCGCAGACGTCGGACAGTTCGTCGTAGATCGATTTGGGCATGACCAGCACGCTAGGCGGCCGGAGGGGCGGCAAGCCAGCGGCAAGCGAGTAGTGCAAGAAACTGCAACGCCATCTTGGGGCCGTTTCTCTAACCGGTAGACAGGTGATCGACCGTGCACTAGAGTCCTCGACATGGGTAACCAAGCTAGCCAGGGTAGCCGACCTTCACAGACGTACACGGAGATCGCGGACAGCATGCGCCGCCTTATCCTCCGAGGCGTCCTGGAGCCGGGGCAGCAGCTCCACTCAATCAAGGAAATGGCGGAGAAGAACGGCGTCTCTGTCAGCACTATGAAGAATGCGCTCGCTCTCCTGCGGAACGCGAACCTCATCCACGGCCACCAGGGCAAGGGCCTCTACGTCAGCGAAGTCCGCCGGAACGCCTGGGACCCCGAGGACGCCGCCATCATCGTGGAGGCGCTCAAGGACTACAGTCCGGTGCTCGTGATGGACACGCCGAACGAGTCCATCACCTTCACCGTCGGCGACGATGAGCTTGAGATCTCCCGTCCTGACGCGCCGGAGGACTGGTACTACAACATCACCTACCACCTCCCGGAGGGGCCGTTCGGCGTCAACGTAGACCTGGCGATGTTCAATGAGGAGCAGGACGTCATCCGATACGTGCGCCGGATCCTGGAGAACGGCGGACTCGACGTCACGCCTGAAGAGCGGGCGCAGATCGTGAGGAACCACCACGAGGCCGACCGGGAAGTATTCGGCGGAATAGGGTACGAGTGATGGACGAGAAAGCGGCTGTGGAGGAGGCGGTGAAGAGCCGCCTCTCCCTCATCCGATATTTCGGCGACGATAAGGCCGGGCTGCGAATGATGCTGTCGGTAATGCTGCTGACCGACATGACTGGTAGACCACTCGGGCCGATTAGTCCTGCCCAGCTCCGTACCGCAAACGGATTGCGCCTGCTGAATCGTGACGAGCTGGTGAGTGGGCCGACCTTCGTGGCCCCCAAGGATGTGTGTCAGCTCATTGAGCAGACGTGGGAGAGTTACCCGTCGAAGACGGCCTACGCCACGGACATCCTTGCTCCCACGGGCTTCCTGTACTTTGAGGAACCGCTGCCTGACCCCATGCCGCCGACTGACCCGGACGAGCTGCCCATGCCGGTGGCCGCGATGTCGTGGATCGTGATCCCCGCAGACGACGAGCGGATTCCGTTCTACGATGACGCCCACCTACCGGGCGCGCACATGCTGATGCTCTTGATCTATACACGCATCAGCGACCTGAACGGCCCCCCGGACGCCAATCCCCGCGTCTTTCCGATTGCTTCGTGTGTGTGGACGATCGGCGACAAGGGTTCCATGGAGCTGTGGAAGGAGGGCCTGGACCCCGACTTCGCCAAGAAGCGCGAGTGGTCTCCGTATGTACAGATCTTCCTGGTCTGGTGGCGGATCATCGCCCAGGAGCTTCTTGAAGTTGTGGAGCCAAAAGAGCGGGACAAGAAGACGCGGACGCGGCTCCAGTCGGCCCGGCGCATCCACCCGAACCTGAATGGCAAGACTCAGGTGACGCGCTTCCGGATGCAGACCGGCAGCGGGGATCAGACCAAGGAGACGAGGTCGCCGTCCGGCCGGGAGTACACGGTCCGCTTCTACCGCAGGCCGTATTGGCGCTGGCAGTACTTCCCAAGCACGGGCGAGAACAAGCCCAAGCTCATCATCACCAAGAAGTTGATCGGCCCGGAGGGTGCGCCGATCGTCGGCGGAGAGCGCGTGTTCCTGCCGCCCAAACCACTTGGTCAGAAGCCCGAGAGGAAGCAGTGAGCCACTACTACATCAAGCCAGACCGGGACCAGGACTTCTACGTGGTCATGGAGACCGAGATCGAGAACTGGGTGTTCGCCGGGACGGCTGAGGAGCTGGCCGAGTACGAGGTGGAGTTCGCGGCCGAGCGTAGGCGCGAGTACAAGGAGCTTGGTCTACGCCCCACGGCCGACTACGAGCCCGAGCGTTACGCCGAGCTGGTGGCACGGTCGCTGGCCACGGCTGACGAGCACGGCTCATCCAGCATGCGCGGGCGGAGCCGGTGGGACCGTCCATGGGTGAACATCGAGAACGGGTACCGCCTGCGCCGTGAGGATCTTGTGAGGTACGCGGAGCTGACCCAGGAGGGTGCCTCCGAGGGATCGAAGGAAGAGGCAGCAGCCCTCCTGATATCGCCGGACGATGACTGATGACGCTTGTTCGTCGAGTCTTCCGCACACGCGAGATCCGGCCGGTGCCAGACCTCCTCCTGGAGACCAATCACATCTGGGCCGTGGCTGGGGAGCTGGGCGCGGTCACCTTCGAGACGGCGATGATGTTCGAGGCCGAGATCGACGGTCGGAAGGTCAAGCAGTGGGGCGACGCCTTCCTGCGGACGCATATGCCACGTGAGCAGATGCTTGAGGGTTGGGATCTGCTCGGGGGCCAGCCGGACAAGCGGTGCCCGATCCTGGAGGTGGACTGCTGGGTTGCCCACGCTGACGAGTCGGCTGTGGAGCTGAAGTACCGCTGGCAGGCGGCGGACTTCGACGACGAGATCATCTACGCCGAGTTGGAGCAGATCTACAGGAAACGGGTGTGAGAGTGAAGGCCCCAGAGTCCATAGCTCTGGGGCCTTTCGCTGTTGATCAGATGCGGCTGGCCGCTTCCACCAGACGTGGGGTAGGCAGGTCGCTCAGCTCGCGCCAGGCGTAGTCGCTTACCTCCTCCAACTGAAGCCGGATGTCGGAGTCCTTGGCCCAGAACGCGAATCTGAAGTCCGCGTGGAAGTGCTCCGGCTCGCCCTTAGCCGCATTGGCAGGGATCACGTGGACGTCGATGTCCAGTGGAATGACATCGTGCGTGGGAGGCGAGACGGCGTGCTGCCAGGGGATGCCGGTCTCCTCCTCCAGCTCGCGCAGCGCCGCGCCGTAGAGGCTGATGTCCGTGGGCTCGACGTGGCCGCCGGGCAGCAGCCAGCGATCCAGGCCGCGATGATGGATCATGAGTACCTTGCCCCTGTCGTTGATCGCGGCGGCGCTCGCGGTGACGTGGAGCGGGAAGGTCTTGCGCGAGGTGAGATCGCCTCCCGCAGCGAGGGCGGCCATCAGCTCCACGACGTCAGGGGCGCGCTCCGGATTGGCGGCGAGGTACGGGGTGAGTACCTCGCGGATTTGGTCGGTCATGCCACCCCATCGAAGTAGCGCAGCCACTCGGCCGCAATCCACTTGCGGATGTCTCCCGGAACTTCCCACATGCCGGGCTCGAATTCTCGGGATCCGAGCAGCGCCAGCGCCGCGAGAATCTCGGCCTGGACGAGGAGGATGAAGTTGCCGACGCTCGCCCCGTGGAGGAAGTTCACCGCGTTGCCGTCGGCGAGCATGTAGAAGTAGTGGCCGGTCGTGGAGTAGCGGGTCACGTGATCGGAAACCTGTGCTCGGGTGTAGAGGTCGTGCAGGGCCGACAGCTCCAGCTCGTCGTCAGAGCTGGTCACGGAGGCGATGTACGCGCCGTTGGGTATGCAGGCGAAGTCGTCCTCCTTCAGCGCGAGATTGCCTGTGGCGCAGACAACGATCCCGGCACCGGCCAGGCCGTCGGCGAGCGTTTGCGCGGTGCGGAACCCCTGGGACAACGCCTGCAAGCGCCGGATGGGGTTGGTGTCGTAGACCGTGACGCCGATGTGCTTGGCGTGGAGCATGGCGGCGATGCTGCGGCCGAGTTTGCCGTAGCCGATCACGCAGGCCGGTCGTCCGTGCAGGATGTCGTCGCGAGTACGTACCAGGGCCTCGGTGGAGAAGACGACGCTCTGGCCGACCAAGTAATCCTCCGGATCCTTGAGGGGCGAGCGCGCGACGCTGAAGATCGGACATGGAGGCTTGTCCAGCTCCGCGTACCGCTGGTGGCCGTTCTCGGTGTCCTCGACCACGCCGACGATCTCGCCCGAGAACTGGGCGGCCAGATGGTCGAGTGCGGGAGCGAAGTAGCCGCCGATGTCGAGCATGGCGACGCGCTGCCTCGGAACGCGGGATTCGAGGTAGGCAAGGACCTGACCGGGGTCTCCGAATCTGGCCCGGTTGAGGTCGTCTACCTGCATCGTTGCCTTGATCTCTCGCAAGGCGTCTTGATCGATGGATCGTGGCTTGGGCAGTACAGCCGCGACGTTGGAGAGACGCGCCACAGCGTGCAGGAAGGGTGGCCTCCCTTGCAGCAGGTGGGTAATTACCAGGGTCGAGGGTCTGTCGGCGACAGGGATCCTGTCGGCTACTCGGCGGAAAAAGGCTGTGATCCGCCCGCGCTCGAAGTCCTCTTGCACCTGGTACGCCTCCTCTCTACAAATAGGTAACTACCTATTCCGGAGTGTGGGCTTGCGTCACCTGTCCGTCAATAGATAGTGATGTAATCTCAGGGAGAGGCAAAGGAGGACCTAATGGCACGCTGGCACGCCATCGCCGCCGAGCTTCGCGAGGCCATCAGGAGTGGGGCGTATCCCCCTGGAACCAAGATCCCAAAAGAAGAGGAGCTGGAAAGACAGTTCGGCTGTAGCAGGACGACCGTACGCCGCGCCGTCGCCCAGCTCACTGCTGAAGGGCTCCTCCAGCCCGTCCGAAAGGGCGGCACTACCGTCCGAGAACACCCCCCTCGCCAGCGACTCACCCGCGCTCGACAGGTCTACCGAGATGAGCGCGGCTACTACTTCGACCCCACCGCACAACCCTGGGCTGCTGTCGAGACGCCGACGGTCTCATTGGGGCCTGTGCCATACGACATCGCCCGGATTCTGGGCGTCGAGCCCGGCGAAGAGGTCGTGATTCGATCCCGAGTCATGGGCCATCCGGATACCAAGACGCCAACGCAGCTCGCCACCAGTTACCTCCCCGCCAGCGTGGCAAGAGGGACGGTGCTGGCTGAGCCGGACACTGGGCCTGGCGGCATCTATGACCGCCTGGAGGAGATGGGGCGCGGCCCTCTCGCGTGGTCCGAATCTGTCGTGGCAGCAATCCCCACGGAGCCCGAGCAGGAGGCTCTCCACCTTCCGCCGGGCGTCGCGCTGCTCCGCATCGTCCGCGTGACTCGCGCCTCCGATGGCCAGGTGGTCGAAGTCAATGACACCAGAATGTCCGGCGAGCTGTGGGAGATCGGCTATCAACTGGAGCGACACCAGAGCGCCCATCCCAGCTCATGATCGACATAGGAAAGCCCCCGGCGCTATGCCAGGGGCTTCCTTCTGGGTGGGGCCTAAAAGTCGAAGGTCCCCGACTTGGCTCCCTCTATGAACTTGTTCCAAACGGCACCGCGCACGATGGTCTTGGGCTGCCCATCCGCCTCGCTGTCGAAGAAGGCGACCATGCCGTTGGACAGCGGCTTGGCATAGATGCAGTCGCCGCCCGTGCCTCCTGATGCGGTGACGTAACCGTTGAGGTCGTCAACCTCAGCCAGCAGTTCCTTGCTCAATTCCACTTGTCCACTCTCTCCTTGATGAGCTTCACCGACAGATGTTGGGGAAGTGCCGATCGCCGTATGGTGTCGAGTCGGTCTATCAGCCGAGCTATCTCGTCAGCGTCGGTGATGACCCGCCCCTGAAGGGCGTTTTCGAGAAGTCCCGCGATTGGCACTCCGTCTTCCAGCGCCAAGACGATGGGGCCTGTTGTCGCAGCCGTGCACCTGGCATCGTAGGGCAAGATCTGTACGGCTATCAGACGTTGCTCAACCATCTTGATCACATGGTCCAGTTGACGGCGAACCACGTCACCGTCCCCGATTGGACGATACAGGAGTCCTTCGTCTAGCACAGCCAGGTATCCAGGGGGCTTGGCGCGCTTGAAGATCGTCTGCCGCTCCAGGCGTGCCGTAAGCGCATCCTCTACCTGCTTGGGCGTGGTGTTCGGCTCTCCTGCGAACAGGGCACGCGCGTAATCCTCAGTCTGCACGAGGCCGGGGAAGGCCATCGCCGCGTAGGTCAGGATGGAGTGCGCTCGGCGTTCGATAGGAGGCCAGGGACGGAACCAGTCAGGGCCAGCGCCGCCGCTGATGGCGGGCCAGTGCTGGAGCAGCTCCCCATCAAGTCCAAGTACCTCCTCAAGCTTCACGATCATCTCACGGGTGGGTGCTTCGTCCCCGCGCTCGACATTTCCGATTCGCGACTTACTGTACCCCGCGTCCTTGCCTAGCCGCGTTTGACTTAAACCAGCCTCAAGGCGGTATTTGCGAAGATCTGCGCCGAAGCGCGCCGCTGGACTGGCATCCGGGTCAAGCTCCTTGGCGGCAGGCATCGCATCCCTCCAAAGCGTCGGTGCCAGAGAGGTGCCAGAAATACCTGGCAGGTGCCAGGAAAAGTCTGGGATAGCCCTGACATCGGTTCTGGAGACAACGTAGCTCGTGAGCGGCATGGTTGACAGTGACAGTCGGGGAATTCGCAGAGGAGATGTTCCGGAGTTGCAGGAGCCTGCGCTATCGATCCTGGCACATCGGAACCGATGAGAAGAGGACGTGGCGAGGTGACAGTGACAGCGCAGGAAATGCGGCTTATCGGCGAGGTCAAGCTTCCAGGAGAGGCCGAGATGGTGGCCACTGCCCGAATGTTTCCGGGTTTCTGGCTATTGGCCCTTCGCCGGGATCTCGACAGAGCCTCGGACCTGCATGAAGACCTGCGCCTGCTGACTTCCGAAGTCGTGACCAACGCCGTCCGGCACTCATCGTCCGGCCTTGGTGGACATGTCCACATACGGGGACTGCTCGCCGACGACCTCTACCGCGTGGAGGTGGTCGATGAGGGGCCGATCTGGAAGATTCCGGAACAGCGCGCGGCCCCCATGGCTGAGAACGGGCGTGGGCTACTCCTGATTCGGCACATAGCCAAGGCATGGGGCACGCGTGAGGAAGACAGCGGCGTGGCCGTCTGGTTCGAGCTGGCCATAGACCCTAATCCGCGCCGGACCGGACGTGCCTAGAACCTTGCGAAGAGCGGTTGCTGCTCGGAGGCCCGGAATCGTGGTCCCCGCTGTGAGTCCGGGTCTCCAGAAGGGGTGCAGCAGGCCCGAGGGTGTGGAGGCCGAGCCGCTCTTCGCTCCATCAAAACGCGCTGATAGGAGGTGGTGCCATATGCCGGGCCTTGCGGGAGACCTCCAGAACATGCGCTATCCATCGTTCATTCCCGCAAGGCCACCAGCGCGATCAGTTGCCTTACCAGAGGATTTCTCATGACCACGCACAACCTGCCTGAGACCCGCTATCAGGGTGCTCCAGCGGCTCCGGCCCGGCCATCCGGCCTGCCCGAGATTCGCCGTCGCCAGGCTGTTCCGGCGGCCGGGAGATCCGGCCTTGCGTTCCGTCGCGGCGGTCGAACGTCGGACGTGGAAATCTGCGAGATGAGTAACCCTACGCACATCATCCGCGTGACTCATAACGCCTTCGAGTCGTTCCGCAAGTCCGTCCAGGCCGGTACGTACGAGCCGTTGAGGTACGGCAACATTGTCGTGTTCCAGATAGGTGAGCCGCTGGAGCCGGACAAGCCCCTCAAGCCGATGATCACGTCATCGGTGAATTGGGAGGTTTTCCAATACATCGCACCTCTCGACATCGTCACCTTTCTGCCGCCCGTGGAGTTCGGGCTGGCCTATGGCGATTGGGTGATGGTTGAGCAGGGATCTTTGATCACCGTCAAGTCATGAAAGCTCCTGGAGGCAACGGGTGTCCGTCGGATACGGCTTCCGGCGTCTGTGTTGCTGGTCCAGGCGTGCCTCCAGGTACACGTTCCCCGGCTGGTCACCGTTGGACGGGCGCACGACCAGCCGGGGGACCCTGTCCCTGCCCGATGTAGCCGCCCTCGGGCAGGGGCACCTCATTAGAAGGCTCGGCCTTCCAGGATGTGCTCAAAGAGGCTCAGGGCTTGCGTCTGTCTCATCCAAGGTCCGCAGTAAGCATCGGGTGCTTGGCCGTCGCGGTGGACGCGGCGGATGTAGTGCGTTCCGTAGATCTGGACCACCTCATACCAGATGCGCTGGCAGGCGCACGAGTGGCAGACCTCGAACTGCTTCCCAAGAGGTACGTCCTCACGCCAATCCAGTACGGTGTGACCCTCCTGGGGCGGCTTGGGGTGCGGGGACTGCCCAGGACATCCCCAGTACGGCTCATCCACGGGGCTGCGCAGGGGACTCATGTCGCACGCCCCGGCACCCAGGACCACTCTGCCTTCCAACCGCGCTTCGCGTGCTTGACAGTGCAGACTCGCCTATAGGCGGCGGACGTGCTCACGCGCCAAATCTTGATGCGGTTGCGCACGGCATCAGCCATGAGTTCTGTCGGCGTCTTGGCTCGGACGGTTCTTCGGCACCCCATGTCGATCATCCATCTGCGCACCGGGGGGTTGCCCCGGTAGCGAGCAACCAGCTCGTCTCCATCGACTTCAACGGTGTAGCTCTGAATCTCGGGCAGAGGTACGGAAGCAGCGCTCATGTTGCTCAGCATAGTCACCGGCCTACACCGTACTAGTGCAACCTATGCCAGCTCATGGGCTGGCATAGGCGCTCTCGCGCGCCGGAGCGCTGGCGGAGGCTCCTATCGTCGGGCTCGTGATCGAATTTCGGCCGGATCAGACGCGCTATGAGCAGGTGGCTGTCATCCTGGAGGAGCGCATCAAGAAGGGCACCTACCAGCCGGGGCAGCCGATCCCCAGCGTCACCCAGATGCAGCAGGAATTCGGGATCGCCAAGAACACCGTCTACAAGACGATCGCCTTGTTGCAGCGGCGGGATCTCATCTACACCGTGCCGAATTTGGGATCTTTCGTGATGACTGAGGAGGAGCTGGCCAAGAGGCGGGCCGAGAAGGACGCCGCCAAGTAGGCATTACAAACGCCAGCCGGATCATGTATAGGGTCGAGCTATTCGTCCCCTTTTGAACGGATTCGGCATGATTAAGGCGTATGTACGGGATCACGACTTTGGTCGCGAGACGCGGTTCTACATCGTCCAGCAGGACGACAACGGCCCGACCAAGATTCTCCGAATGGTCGAACCGCCGGACGTGTACCGCTGGGAAGACATCGATGAGGCGGCGGAGTCGTACCCGTCGTTCGCTCTTCCGGTCCAGGCCGCGCACTCTCTTCTGGACGCCCTGTACGAGGTCTACGGCGGCACGAGCGACGCCCGCCAGCTCCGCAAGGACTACGAGGCCGAGCGCGGCCGGGTGGACCGGCTGATCGGCATGCTGGCCGACCGCAAGCCCATCCTGATCGACGGCAAGGCGATCTCGGCATGAAGGAAAATCGGCGCTGACTGATCGTCGCCAGTGACGGTAGACTGGCCCGCATGGGAACGATCAGGGTCAAGAACCAGGCGGCTCGATACGAGCGCGCCGAGGTCATGTGCCCTGAGCCCAAGTGCGGGGCCGTCAAGGACCAGCCGTGCAAGCAGCGTACGCGCTACCGCGTGGTGATCCGGGAGAAGATCCACCCCTCGCGCCGCCAGAAGCAGGCCGAGCTGGACGCGCAGCGCGCGGGCGAGAGCGGCTGACGATCGCGAAATCTTTTCATCCCAGTTTGGTAGACGTCTACCGAACCGGGATGGATGGGTCTAGGATCTTGCCTGTCGAACAACCCCCAAGGTTCAGCGGGCACCAGAAGCCCCCGCTCCGCGCTGCCCAAGGGCAGGCGGCCCGCCATGGAGGCACGAGGCGGAAAGAGTACCTCCCACCGGCTCACCCACCGGTTGTAGTGAGAGGCCGAGCAGGCCAGAGGGGATTGAAGCTACAGGCGACCAGTCATTGGTCCCCAACGCGTCACGCGACGAAGGCCACCGTTCCGGCACGGACCCAGCGTGTGGCGTACTCCGTGAGGTGGGGATCGGAACACGGCAGGCTCAGGCTGGGGCGCGCAGAGCGCCACTTCTCGGACGACGACCGACCCTACGGGGATTCGGGCCGGAAGCTAGACCTCGTAGCACATCCCGCCCTGGGGACGGAGTAACGCCCGTCCTGGCTAGCCATACCTGACCGACGCGACCGACCGACGGCGTACGGAGACGGAAAGCCCCCTCTGCTCGTGAGACGGTCCACCTCCCACCTGGTGGATCATTGTGTCTCCCGAGCAGGGGCGGGGCCTCCCCTCCCTCCGGCTCCCTCCCTCGGCACCGGAGCCGATCCAGACACCGTAAGCGTTTACGGACAAATGCGAAAGAACTTAGCGAAGTGGGACATCGTTCACCCACCCGTGCATGTGTGCCAGGTAGCCGAGCTGCATGCGCGTCGTGACACCGGCCATGGACATCAGATCGGATATGTCGCGCTGGACGGTCCGCACGCTGACGCCCAGGGTGGTGGCGATGGTCTGATCAGACGCGCCGCGCAGGAGTGCCCCGAGGATGACCCGATCCCGTTGGGACAGCCGATATCTGCTGCTGGAGCGGATGACGACTTCATCTTCGCCCACATAGAGGGGTATCGCGCGTTCCCAGTAGTACTCGAACATGCATACCACTGCTTCGAGGAGGTTACTCCCGCGCAGGAGAAGCACAGCGCCGACGTCAGGGTGTCCCGGCTGGTGAAGCGGGATCATGCCGATAGATCGGTCAGCGACCAGGAGCTTCATGGGAAGTGAGTCCACCGCACGCACTTCGTCTCCGGTCGTGAGGGCATGCCGCAGGCCGTATTGCCCGCTGTCTTCGGCGAGCACCGCCGCTTCGGCAATGATGCGGGTCCGGACGCCACGGTTGGCCGCCCGGCGCTGGCTGGGGTTGTCCCGTTGGGACGTGACGATGTACGGGCTGGTGGAGAAGTTGACCACCTCTACCTGCGCCGTGTCGTAGACGGCCTCGAAGTATGTGCCCACCTGCTCAGCGGTGGACAGCAGCTCGAAGGGTTGCGTGGCCTGGTGCTGGAAGGAGTGGAGCTGGAAGAGCCGCTCCAGGTCAGCCAGCATTTCCTGGCTTTGCACGATGACGGAGGTTTCCTCCAGAAGCTTGCGCCCGAACACGAGCGATGGCTGTACGGGAGTCGGGGGATCGCCGTAAACGGCGCGTTGGTCGCGTAGGGACTCGATGATCCTGTGGACGTCTTCACCGAACTGTGTCTCCAGCTCCTCCCGGTCGTAGCCGTGAGCGATGAGGTACGTAAGGACTTGCCGCTCCGCTGGAGACAAGCCGAGAACCTGCTGCATTCTGCACCCGTTTCGTTACTCCTTGTCATGTCACGCGGGTAAGCAGCATAACTCCAGATCTCCTTGATGGGTAGATCAGGTCAAAAATGGTTGTGCAGTGGACGAAGGGTCTAAGAACGATCCAAAGAACGTCTCAAGTACGTAACGGCGCGATGTGGCGGAGTTAGGACAATGTCCACCTCCGACACCCAAACCCCTAGACGTCACAACCAGCCCACCGGTTACATATTCCATGCACCACCCGCAGGTGGTCTTTCACCCTGTTTGCCACACGGTAAACACGAAACCCCAGGATAACTCACATGTTCAAGCGTGCCGCTGGCACCGCTGCCGCAGCGATCCTGTTCCTCCTCACTCCGGCCGCCGCTCTGGCCGAGGACGAGCCGCTTACCCAGGAGCAGACCCTAGTTGCGGACACCGACACTTCCGCGTCGCCGTCTCGCGAGCCCGTCTCCGCACAGCAGATGGGCGCAATCGGCTGGTGACGCCGTTGCCATAAAGGCGCGGCAGCCAAGGGGATGCTGCCGTGCGCCACGCGGACCGCCGTGGGGAGCGGGCCGCTAATCCCACATAGCAATCAGAGGGTGGAGATAAGTGATCAACGACCTATCGCGCGTCGTGGAGTCGCTGGAAGATGCGACTCGATCCCTGCGCCAGGCAGCCATGCTCCTGGACGCGATGGAGAGCAGCCAGGCACGAGCGCGTGAATGGTTTTCCGTGATTACCGGCATGCAAGCCTGCAAGGGCGAGATCTTCCAGGTACTCGACCGCCTCCGTGAGAGCTTGGCCCACTGGGCAGCGAGCAATCCGGCGGTCGTCCTGGCACCGGGAACGGATTCGGGGGACGTTTCGACGGCAGAGGTACTCGAAGTGGTTAAGAACACCATCGACGAGGCGAGATTCGCACCGACGATGCATCTGTCCATCGTGCGCGTCGCTCTCGGCAGCCTACGCGATCTCCCCGCGCCGGAAGTAGCAGTCCACCCTGACCTGACGCCGGTTCCTCCGCAAGCCGCGCCCGCCGACGACGCATTTTCGCAGTGCTGGGCAGCTCAATGGATGGACCGTCCCGCTGGCGAAAATCCGACCGCTGCTTGAAACGCATAAAGCCCCCGCTCCTTTGTAGAGTCGGGGGCTTTGGCGTGCTACTTAGTGAGCGGCCTCGTACTTCTCCACGATGGTGGATGCGATCCGGCCGCGCTCGCTGACGGGGATGCCCTGGGCCTTGGCCCACTCCCGGATATCCCTGGACTTCTCCCTGCTCAGGGCAGAGCTGGAGCGACGGCGGCGCACATGAGCACCGGAGACGCGGCGGGCGTTCTCCACGAAAGGCGCGAGCGCATCGCGCAGCTTCTTCGCGTTGGTGTCGGACAGGTCCATCTCATAGGACGCGCCGTCAATAGCGAAGCCGACGCTCTCCGAAGCCTCACCTCCGTCGAGGTCGTCGATCAGGGTCTCTACAATCCTCTTTGCCACTGGTACTCCGCTGAACTCTGTGTGTGTTTCGGACTTTCTAAGTCCAAACCTAGTCACTAGCATTCGATAATGCAAATGGAATGGCACACTGAGTAGCAGAAAATCGGGGAATCTCTCACGCATTTGGCTGTGCGGTACCCTGCCGGGCATGCGAGCGTTACGACTGGCCGCCCTCCTGGTCCCTCTCTGGACCGTTCTAGGCTGCGGCATCTTCTCCTCATCGCCGTCCCCGCAGGCAGCTCCTTCAGATCCCGCCAGCGCGACCGCTGCCACCTCGACCGCCGCCCGCGACCTGGCCCGCAAGCTCGAAGCAGCCGGTATCGGATGCGAGGCCGCCGAGCCGGAAGGAGCTGGGGTGCTCGATGCGGCCCATTGCGAGCTTCTCGGCAATCCGCTGTACGTCACTGCCTACGCCGACGAGGCGGCGGCCCGAGCGGCGGCCGAGCGACTGTATGAGGAGTTGCGCCAGGAGACGAAGTGGCCCTACGTCCTGACCAAGGACACGTGGGTGCTCGATGCGTCGGCCGACCGGACGACCGGCGTGGGGATCCTGCGCATGTTCCCTGACGCCAAAGAGATCGGGGCCTGACATGGCAGAAGCCCCGGCCCGTGCAAGACCGAGGCTTCATATGCCAAACACACAGAAAGATGCAGCGGGCACCTTCCGGAGCCACTATCGCACGCCGAACCCGCGATCTACAAACTGACGCATCCGGCGCTCCCAGCTAGAGTAGGACCAACGAAAATCGGGCCGGAGGCGCAGGATGAGTGAGGTAGAGGAGACGGCCGAAGATCCCATAGCGGCCAAGGGACGCGAGGCTGCCAAGATCTACAAGGAGAAGAAGTCTCTCGACGCCGTCGCCGAGGCGATGGGCGTCCACGAGTCCACCGTCCGCTACTACCTCGTCAACACCGGATTCAAGGACCTACGCCCGCAAGGCGCTCCGAGAAACGAAGACGTCCGGGACGAGGTCATCCTAGAACTGCGCGACGATCACAACCTGTCCTTCGCGGATATCGCGAGGGAAGTGGGAATGTCCAAGGCTGGGGTGTATGCCCGCTACCGGGAGATCACGACAGGCGAGCGGCCGATGGATCGTACCCGTCCCCCGAAGAAACCGCGCAAGCCCTCACAGCAGGACGCCTGATCAGGCGAGCTTCGCCAGCGCGTCCCGTGCGCGAGCGCCCTTGCGCCGGTCGTAGCCGAGCATGACGCGGTAGCTCGCGTGCCCGGTGATGTCCATGATCGTCGCCGGGTCCACATTGGCGTCCAGGAGATCACCCACCAACGTCCGCCGGAAATCGTGCGGCGTAGCGTCGATCTTCTTGACGATGTCGGCGATGGCCTGCCCGCACAGGTAGCGCTCGCGCGAGGTGGACTCCCTCACGAACTTCCCGCCAAGGGGAATGAACAGTGGTCCTGACGCATCGCCACGTACCGCCAGCCATGCCTCCAGCAGGCGCACGGCTCGCCCATCGAGCGGGATCCTGCGCTCACGGTTGCCCTTGCCGATGACCCTGATCTCGCCTGCTTCGCGGTCGTAGTCCTCAACGCGAGCCCAGCCCAGCTCCGCGCGCCGCATGCCGGTGTATCGGAACAGGGCAAGGATTGCGGCGTTCCTAGTGGCCAGGTGCGTGCCATCGCTCTCCAGCTCCCCCACAGCAGTGCTGACGACGTCGGCCGGAATGTGCTTACCACGCGGCACGCGCGTGCCCTTGACCGCCGGGACGTTGATCGCGGCCTGGTAGTCCTCCGCGCTCATGAGCCGCAGCAGCCAGGCTTCCTTGAGTACCCGGCGCAGCGCTGCCAAGTGCTTGTTGATGTATGAGGCCGACCAGCCCTTCTTGCACATCCTCTCCCGGACTTCCGAGGTGTGCTCATACCGCATCAGGTGCCAGGACACCTCGTCGGCCGACGTCTTCGCATTTTTCATGAGGGAGGCGATGTGATCCAGGCACTCACGCTGCGTGCGGCGGCTGCCGGGGGCCAGCGTGCGCATGTAGCTCTCGACCGGATCGGCCGGTCCCGCCGCTCCGACGCGGGCGGGCAGGTTGTGCATCAGATCTTCTCCTTCGGTGCTTCGGGGGCCTTGCGGGCGTTGACTGTGGTGATCTCGAAAGTTCCGGGCTGGAGGTGCTCTTCCAGGACGCGGACGAAGGTGTCGTATGCAGCGTCGGCGGCCTGCTTGATGTCCTGGAAGTCGCCCCTGAACAGGGTGGCGATGAGGCCCAGGGGGCGATTCATGTAGACGATGCCCAAATCCGGGGAGCTGATGGCCGTGCCGTCGGCAGGCATCGCTGAGTAATGGGCGGCGGCTTCGAGGTCTACGAGGTAGCGGGTCAAGGGGTGCTCCGGATGGTTCTGACTTGTGAGAAACCAATGTTGCACAACTGGGGAACTCTATGCAACGTTGGCGGCCACACAAGGACACAAGGGTGTAGGAGTAGAGACGTGACGAAGAAGAAGGCCAAGCAGAGACGCGGCATGAGCGGCAACCCCGCCAAGCGGGCTGAGGCGGCGAAACTAGCAGAGGAAGGCACGCTCATCTGCGCCGTCTGCCGAGCGCCTCTCGACTGGACGGACGTCGCCGGAGCCACCGTCTTCAGTCATGCCGTCGGCACCAAGGACATCGACGATCACGAACCGAAGCCGACTATTGGCAAGCCCAGCCGTGCCGCCACGGTCTGCGACTTCTGCGGGACCACGGGGATCTCCTGGAACTTCGTCACCGAAGGCGTGGTCTTCGTCCCTTACGAGGGGCAGGACGAAGACAGCCCCCAGGTTGAAGGCAAGGCGTATGACGAGCGATGGGGAGCCTGCGACCGATGCGCGCCGCTCGTCAAGAAAGGGAACCTCGCTGCGATCTTGGACCGCTTCACGTTCATCGTGGGCAACAGGCGCGACCTGAGCGAGGCGCACCGTGTCATCATGCGACGTCAGGCCAAGCAGCTTATTGAAGCGTTCTTCAGAGCCAAGCCGACAGGACCGTTCCCCCTTGACCAGTCCGAATCGGACTCGAACGAATGATCGAATAGCACCATAAACCCCTGGCCAGGCCCCGTACAGATCTACCAGTGCGGGGCCTTTGTCTTATAGAAAGTTTACTAATCTCATATTTGACACCTGATTGGTGGCTCAGCAGTTTGACAGTCGGTATCCAAATACTGCACGATGTGCCCATACAGTCAGACACCGTTAGCTACGGAGAGTGACGTGGACCGCCGCCGCTTCTGCCGGTTCCTGGACGAGAAGGAAGGCCGTATCTGTGGCCGACTCCTACCTAAGACCCGTGACCCTCTACGTTTAACGTCGGCTCGTCTCAGCCTGGTCGCCACGATGGACTTCTGTAACGAGCATGAGCAGGCGTTTCTCAAGATCATAGAGCCGCACATCGGAGAGATGATCACCGGAAGCTCAGCCCGCGACCTCGCCGCGAAGGTCGAATTGACCATCCACACCGCCACCACGACCGAGGACAAGTGGGACGACGCCACCATCCGCCAGAGCCTTCGCGTCCTGGGCAAGCTAGGCAAACTGCCGTCCGGCTTCAAGGTCAGCACGCGCGGCAAAGTGGGCGATGAGGCGGTAGCTCTCTTCCTTGAGAATCGGGGTGTATTGGAAGAACTTTCCCCAGAGGAGTTGGCTAGGCTGGTGGAGTCATCCCCTTCAGCCGAGGAAAAGTAGTTTGCAAACCCCCGAAATTCTGAAGCTTATCGCCGAGTTCTTCGACACCTACTCCATCCAGCGGGTCACCCCTCAGACCCGCAACGACCTGCTCGCCCGCTGCCGGAACCTCATCGCCGAGGAAGTCGAAGAGGTCCGTCAGGCCGCCGACGAATACAGGCCGGACGTCCTCTCTACACATGCCGCCCTCCTGGGCGAGCTGGCCGACGTCCGCTACGTCACCGCCTACGCACGCCACGCGCTGGAGCTGGAGCCCGCGCAGCTCGTACTCAGCTACGACGCAGATATGGCCGAGGCTAACGATCTCGTCCTGGACATCTTCGCCTACCTCGAAGGTACGGCGGCCGGAGGCGAAGACGAAGCGCGTATGCGCCGGAAGCTGGCAGCCGCGCTCGATCTGCTCGACCGCGCGGTCAACCGTGCCGCCTTCGTCCACAGCTTCCCGCTGGACGCGGCCATCCGCACCGTCCACGCGGCCAACCTCGCTAAGGTGTGGCCCGACGGCAAGATCCACAAGCGCGAGGACGGTAAGATCCTCAAGCCGCCGACGTGGACGCCGCCAGACCTGCTGTCACTTCTCGCCGCATAGACTTCAGACCAACGCGAAGGCCCCCAACTCCCGATCTGGAGCTGGGGGCCTTCGCTATGCCGTCAGGCGCTCACGCGCGTCTTGAGAAGCTGCCGCCACTTGTCCGGATCCTTCTCCCACAACTGGAGCGCCTCCTTCTTGGCGTTGGTCCAGCCGCGCCTGCCGATCCGGCCGTAGGTCCTCTCCAGGAAGCCGCCAGACAGCTCCGCCAGATCGTCTTCCGGGTTGGCTGACTTCCGCTCGGTGATCTCCTGGAGGCAGATGAGAACCGTCTTCCGAGGAAGTTCCTCCTCCTTCCCGAACGCGGGAAGCGGGACGAGGACAGGAGGCTTGGGAAGTACCGGCTTCTCAGGAGGCGGGGCAGGAAGTTCCTCCGGCTTCTCCTCCGGCTTCTTGTCCTCCGGCGGCTTGGGAACCGGCTGCTTCTCATCCTCTGGCCCGGAATTCGGCGGGACGGGAAGCGGCTTCTTCTTCCTGGGCGGCGTGAGGTAGGTACCGACCTTCAGAGAAGCGAGAAGCATCGCGTTGGGAACCATGGCGATGTACCACACGAGCCACTCGGCCGGAGAGTCGTACCCGTTGTGGATCCTGGACCAGATGATGTTGAGGCTCGCGGAGACGAAGGTCGCCAGGATGGACCAGCGGAAGATCAACGTCTTGCGTCGGTGGTCACGAACGACGTTGTAGATGATCAGGCACACGGCTTCCAGGGCGATCACCGAGCCGGGAAGAAGGTATGGCTGCAAGCCGCCCCAGCCGGTCCAGCCCATGACCTTCACCGCGAGCTGGCTCTGGTCTCCGAGGGAGAGTCCGGCGGCGCAGATGGTGGAGACCATGATGCCGATCCGGATCAAGTAATAGGTGCGGCTGGTGGTCTCGTCCTCGGTATCGTCAACGTGGGACACGGGAGCTAAGCCCTCCTGGTGTCGGAGAAGCCCCGGACCTGCCCATCAGGCCGGGGCTTCACTGTTTGGTAGACGGGTCCCACCCTACCCCGACCTGGGACAATTTTCATGGGCCGGGACCATGCGGGACCATGAGTATCCGTGGGTCCGGGACCATGCCGGACCATGACCGGGCCATGAGAAGGCGATACAAGGGGTGATCCCAGCGGCCATCAACGACTAAGATCAAAAACCCTCAAAATCGGGGCTGAGCTGGGGATTCTGCGGGTCGTCCGAGGTCAGCGCAATGTGGGTCAAAACGGACACTCAACATGCAGACGTTCTTCGGGCTGATGCAGATGGCGATCATGCCGATGATGTTCCTGTCCGGGGCGATGTTCCCGCTGGCCAACCTGCCGTCGTGGCTGCACGTGCTCACGGTGGTCAATCCGATGACGTACGCGGTGGATCCGATGCGGCAGGCGGTGTTCTCCCATCTGGACGTGCCGCCGCAGGTCGACGCCATGCTGAACCCCGGGGTTCAGTGGTTCGGCTTCCAGGTGCCGGTGCTGCTGGAGCTGGGGGTCGTGGCGGCGCTGGGCGCCGTGCTGCTGGGCGTGGGGATCGCGGAGTTCCGGCGGGCGGAGTGAGGACGTACGGACTTACGCCGTCGAGCAGATCGACCGGATAGGGTTTCTCCTCGATGGACAAGCTCTGGGCCCACCTGATCAAGGTTCAGCCTGACCCCGACCCCTGGGTCGTGGCGGTCTCGGCTCTCGCCGCGCTCGTGATCGTCGGCTTCCGCATGCCCTGGCAGCTGTCCAGAGGCCTGATCACGATCGCCCATGAGGGCGGCCACGCGCTGATGGCGCTGGTCACCCGGCGCAAGCTCGAAGGCATCCGCCTGCACTCCGACACCTCGGGCGTGACGCTGACCAGGGGCCGGCCCACCGGGCCCGGCATGGTGCTGACCGCCATGGCCGGCTACCTGGCGCCGCCGCTGCTCGGGCTGGCCGCCGCGTGGCTCACCGAGCAGGGGCGCATCACGCTGCTGATCTGGACCGTGCTGCTGTTCCTGGTCTGCATGCTGCTGCTGATCCGCAACCTGTACGGCGCGCTGATCCTGCTGGCGACGGGCGGTGCCGTCTTCGCGCTGATCATGTACGCGCCCGCCGAGGTCCAGCAGGTCGTCGCCCTGGTGGCGGTCTGGTTCCTGCTGTTCGGCGGGATCCGGCCGATCATCGAGTTACAGCAGAAGCGGCGCCGGCGGCAGGCCAGAGACTCCGACGCCGACCAGCTGGCGCGGCTGACGTTCCTGCCCGGCGGCTTCTACGTGTTCTTCTTCTTCCTGGTGTCCGTCACGTCCGCGGTGTTCGGCGGGTACCTCATGAACCCGCTCTAGTCACGCTTTTTCGCACTAAACTCGCCTGCAAGCTCCGCAACACGGGCAGGGGGGAGTGTTGTGCTGCCAGTCGAGGACGCACCCGGCTACCGGGTACTCGATCAGGCGGGCCAGGGCGGGTTCGCCGTCGTGTACCGCGCCTACCAGGAGCGCCTCGACCGGGTCGTGGCGCTGAAGGTGCTGTCCGTCGACCGGGTCGACCAGCGCACCATGCGCAGGTTCCAGCGCGAGCTGCAGCTCACGGGCCGCCTCACCGGCCACCCGAACGTGGTCACCGTCTTCGACACCGGCGTGACGCGCTCCGGCAAGCCGTACATCGCGATGGACTTCTTCGAGAACGGCTCCCTGCGCGACAAGATCCGCAAGGAGGGGCCGCTGCCGGTGCCCGACGTGCTCAGGGCCGGGGTGAAGCTGGCGGGGGCGCTGGCCGCCGTACACGAGGCCGGGGTCCTGCACGGCGACATCAAGCCGCAGAACATCCTCATCTCCCGGTACGGCGAGCTCGCGATCGCCGACTTCGGCGTGGCCAGGGTCGTCGACTCGTCGGAGATCTCGGCCACCTCGCAGGCGTTCACCCCGCTGCACGCCGCGCCCGAGGTGCTCACCGGCGCCCCGCACAGCGCCTCCACCGACATCTACTCGCTCGGCTCGACCCTCTACCACCTGCTGGCCGGGCAGCCCGCCTTCCACAACCCGACGGATCCGTCGATCGCGCCGCTGATGTACCGGGTGCTCAGTGTCGAGCCGCCGCCCATCAACCGCTCCGACGTGCCGCCGGTGGTCTTCGAGACGGTCCTGCGGGCCATGGCCAAGCAGCCGGAGCAGCGGTACGGGTCCGCGCGGGAGTTCGCCCGGCATCTGCAGGCGGTGCAGGCGGAGCTGGGCCTGCCGGTGACAGACCTGGTGGGTCAGGATCCCGGTCCCGGGCCGACGACGTCCACGGTCCCCCGGCCCCGCCCCGACGCCCCGGACTCGTCGCTCCCGCCCGCCGACGCCCCGTTCCCGCCCGCAGGCGGCCCTTTGCCGTCCACCGGCCACCACCTGCCCCCTACGAGCGGCCCTTTCCCATCGACCGGCAGCCCTCTCCCCGCCACGGGCAGCGCTATCCCCGCCACCGGCCACCACCTGCCCGCCACGGGCGGCTCCCTCCCTTCCACCGGTCACCACTTCCCCGCCACGGACGGCGCGGATGATCATCCGGCCCGCACGGGCGGGTACCTTCCCTCCGGCGGCGACCACCTGTCGCCCGGGGACGGCCGGCCGTCGTCCACTGGCCGGCATCCGTCCGCGGCCCCTCAGATCTCCCCCTTCGCACCGGAAGCGCAGCCGGGCGCCGCCACGGGCGTGGGCCAGGGGGCCGGCAGCGGGTCTTCGAGGGACCCGAACGCGCCCTCCATGCCCGGGGCGCACAGGACAGGGCTGACGTCCGGCGGCACACCCTCCCCGCAGCTCGGAGTCCCGGTGGCCATTCCTGGCGGGCAGCACGGCGGGTATCCCGCGGGCTCGCACGGTGGCCACCAGGCGGGGGCGCCCGCGTCGCTGTGGCAGACTCCGCCCGTTCCTTCGGTGCAATCGGCCGCGACGGTCCCGCCCGTCGACGGCGCGGCGTCGACCGGCAAGGGACGGCTGGCGCGGGGGCTCCTGATCGGGGGTGCCGTGGCCGTGGTGGCCACCGGTGGCACGGCGGCGGCCGTGTACCTGTCGCTCCAGCAGACCGAGGCGCCCCAGAGCAGCGACCCGGCCCGCCAGACCAGCCAGACGCAGCAACCGCAGGAAACCGCCGCGATCGACCGGCAGGACATAGCAGCCCTCGCCCCCAGGAACGTCAAGGTGATCGCCGACCAGGGCGCCCTGGTGGAGCTGCGCTGGGCGCTCCCCGCCGCCGCCCGCCGCTATCCGGTGGTCCTGCAGCGCTCCCCGGTGGACAAAGGCGAGCAGCCCATCACCGCCCTGGGTCAGGGCACCACCTCGACCCGCGTCGCCGGCCTGGACCCGGACACCGGCTACTGCTTCGTGGTGGGCGTGCCACTGCGCATCTCGGAGCGCTCCACGGTCGCCTGGTCCAAGCCGACCTGCATCAGGGGCGCCGTGGCCCGCCAATAGCCGTCGCCCGCCGACGAGCCGTCATCCGCCGACAAAGTCATGGCCCGTTGGCACGCGCCGCCGGCTCAGCCCAGCAGCTTGCGTGCCGCCTGCTCGATCTCCTCCTCCGTCAGCAGCACGTGATCGGCCGCCGCACCCAGCGGGACGAAGCTGTCGGCCGAGGTCACCCGGGCCACGGTGCCGGTGTATCCGGCGTCGGCCAGCTCGGCGATGATTCCCTCGGACACGCTCCCGGTGTGCCGGGTCTCGTCGGCGATCAGCACCTTGCCGGTCAGCTCGGCCGCCCGCAGCAGGTCGTCCACCGGCAGCGGCGCCAGCCAGCGCAGGTCGAGGACGCGGCAGCCGTACCCCTCCTGGGTCAGCCGCACCGCGGCCCGCAGGCTCATCCGCAGCCCGTTGCCGAACGTCACGATCATCAGGTCGCGCCCGTCGCCGTAGGAGCGCGCCCGGCCGATCGGCACGTGGGTCTCCGCCCAGCGCGCGGGCGGCGCGTACGGCGCCAGCCAGCCCCCGTCTCCCTCGTCGAACAGGTCGCGCGTGTGGTAGAGCGCGATCGGCTCCAGGAACACGCACACCGACCCGCATGTCCGGGCCGCCGCCAGGCACGTGCGCAGCATCGCGGCGGCGTCGTCGGGCCGCGCCGGCGAGGCGATGACCAGCCCGGGGATGTCGCGCAGCGCCGCCACCGCGTTGTCGTTGTGGAAGTGGCCGCCGAATCCCTTCTGGTAGGCGTAGCCGGCCACCCGCACCACCATCGGGTTGAGGTATTGGCCGCGCGAGAAGAACGACAGTGTGGCGCCCTCGCCGCGGATCTGGTCGAGCGCGTTGTGGAGGTAGGCCAGGTATTGGATCTCCGGCACCGGCAGCAGCCCCGACACCCCGGAGCCGAGCGCCAGCCCCAGGATGGCCTGCTCGTCCAGCAGCGTGTCGAACACCCGGCTGGCGCCGAACCGCTTCTGCAGCCCCCTGGTCACCCCGTACACGCCGCCCTTCTTGGCGACGTCCTCGCCGAACACCATCATCTCGGGATAGACGGTGAGCGCGTCGGCCAGCGTGCGGTTGATCGCCAGTGAGAGCGTCATCGGCTTGTCGTTCTCCGGCAGCGACCCGGCGAACGCCTTCTCCCTGGCCGTTCCGGACGCCGCCATCGGGCTGATCCGGGCGATCAGGTCGGGCCGGCGCGGCGCGATCGGCTCCATGATCTCCTTGGCGGAGCCGAGCCGCGGGCTGCGGGTGGTCTCCAGCGCGAGGCGCAACACGTGCTCGCGCGTGGACTCGTACCATTTGAGCAGCTCTTCCGGCGTCTCCAGCCCCGCCTCGACCAGCATGGCCGCCGTGCGCAGCAGCGGGTCGCGCTCGAGGTCGGCGCGGATCTCGCGCTGGGTGCGGTAGGCCACCTCGGCGTCGGAGCCCGCGTGGCCCATCAGCCGCACGGTGGACAGGTGCAGGAACGCCGGGGAGCGGCGGCTGCGTACGTGCTCGACGGCGCGTACGGCGACGTCGTAGACGTCGGCGAGGTCGCACCCGTCGGCGGCGAAGTATTCGATGCCCGGGCGCCGCGCGGCCGCCTCCACCCAGCCCTTGGGCGTGCGGACGCTGATGCCGAGGCCGTTGTCCTCGCACACGAACAACAGCGGCAGGGGCTGACCCTGGTAGGTCGCGTAGGAGGCGGTGTTGAAGCCGGACAGCGCGCTCGCGTGGTTGATCGAGGCGTCGCCGAAGCTGCACACCGCGATCGCGTCCTCCGCCCACTGCGAACGCGTCCCGAGCGCCCCGGCCCGCTCGATGGCGAAGGCCACCCCCACCGCCCGGGGCAGGTGGCTGGCGATCGTGGAGGTCTGCGGGATGACGGCCAGCTCCGGATGGCCGAACACCTTGTGCCTGCCGCCCGCGATGGGCTCGTCGGCCGCCGCCGTCAGGCCCATCAGCACGTCTCTGATGCCCTGCTCGGGCAACCGCCCCGCCTGCTCCGACCGGGTGAGGTAAAACGCACCTGAACGATAGTGGAGCAGCGCGGGATCGCCGGGCCGCAGCGCGGCGGCGACGGCCGCGTTGCCCTCGTGGCCGGCCGAGCCGATCGTGTAGTAGCCCTCGTTCTGCTCGCGCAGCCAGCGGGCCGCGATGTCGAGCAGCCTGCTGTCGAGCTGGCGCCGGAAGAGGGTCCTGCACTGGTCGCCGGTCAGCGTCGTGCCCTCGCGGACCGGCCGGCCGGGATCTCGCGCGGGGCCCGCCTTCAGCGCAGCAACCGCTTCGGTGAAATGAGTCTCAACAGTGTCGCGCGCCACACCACCGATTATGTCTTTGATCGGGCTCGCCGTCTGCTGGACACCGGTTACATATTGTGGACCGCTCTCATTGACGCTGATCTATTACGGTTTGTCAGAATCCGCAACTTCCCCGGCCACATGCACGTCTACTGAATAGACACACGTGGCACCCTCAATGCCGCGTTGAACCGTTGGGTATCCAGAAAGGAACCCGCATGTTACAACGCATCCGTGTCGCCGCCCTCGCCGTCATGGTCGGCGCGGGGGCCCTGGTAGCCCTCGCTCCGTCCGCCGCGACGGCGGCACCTCCAGCACCTGAGATCGCTCGGGTCACCATCAGTCCCAGCCCGATCGATGTCACCAACGGCCCGGCCACCGCCACGTTCAGCTTCTTCACCAAGAACGCGGACACGGCCGAATTCCAGCTCAAGGCCCCGGGCGACGTGAGTGTTCACACCCCGATCACGATCACCAAGGGCGGGACCTTCGGCAGCTGGACGAAATGGACCGGGACAAAAGAGTTCAAGTCCACAGATGTCGGTAAATGGAGCTGGCTAGCCATCGCCCACGGCAGCGGCGGCGACAAGTCGGCGAACGGCACGTTCGACGTCGTCAAGAAGCTCGACACCGCCGTCGTCCGCTTCGA
The DNA here is from genome assembly GCF_008065375.1 of Nonomuraea sp. SYSU D8015. Lineage (GTDB taxonomy): Bacteria > Actinomycetota > Actinomycetes > Streptosporangiales > Streptosporangiaceae > Nonomuraea. The sequence continues at coordinate 630,151 of NZ_VJYI01000001.1, read as the reverse complement.
CGCCCGGCCGAACGTGATCGACAAGGGCGATCCGGTCCGGGTCTCGGGACGGCTCCTCGCCGACGGCAAGGGGTACGCTGGGCAGACCGTCTCGATCGCCTTCCGCGAGCGCGGCTCCGGCGCCTACCGCGAGGTCGCCAAGGTGACGACCGGCGGCAGCGGCTGGTTCGCCGCCACCGTGCGCCCCCACGTGACCGGATGGTGGCGGGCGGAGTTCGCGGCCACGGCCGCCGCCAAGGGCTCCGTCAGCGACGGCGAGCTGGTCATCGTCAAGCGCGGGAAGCTCGACAGCCGGATCGTCGGCTTCGGCGCCCGCCCCGACCCCGTGGACAAGGGCGACAAGCTCACCTTCACCGGCGCCCTGGTGATCGACGGCCGCGGCGGCGTGGCCGGCGAGCGCGTGGGGATCTTCTTCAAGGCAGCCGGCTCGGGCCGGTGGGAGTACGTCACCAGCGCCGAGACCGGCCGCCACGGCCGCTTCTGGGCCTCCGCCGAGGCGGTCGCCTCCGGCTGGTGGCGCGCCGAGTACGCGGGCGACCGCGGCGTCAACGGCTCGGTCAGCGACGCCGACTGGGTCAAGGTGAACGAGCCCGCCCCGCCGCCCCCGCCGGAGAAGGCGGACACGCGGCTGATCAAGTTCAACGCCTACCCCGAGCCGATCAAGCGCGGCAGGTTCCTGAAGTTCACGGGCAAGCTGCAGGCCGACGACGAGGGGACCTGGGAGGGCTATTCCGGCAAGGTGGCGCTGTTCTTCAAGCCGGTGGGGTCGAAGAAGTGGCAGTACGTCAAGTCGTTCTGGTCCGGCGACAGCGGACGGCTGTACACCAAGGTCAAGGCCTGGAACTCCGGGCATTGGCGGTTCGTGTTCAAGGGCGACGAGGACACCTACGGCTCCAGCAGCCGCAAGGACTATGTCCGCGTGAAGCGCTGAACGCCATGAAGTGAAAACCGCAAGGCCCGGGAGTCGTTCTCCCGGGCCTTCGGCATTCCCGCCCCGCCTCGCCGGGACCGTCCGGCGGTCATGCCGATCGGCCCGGCCGCGGGCCACGTGCCCGGGCCATGAGGCGGCCATGCTCTGATAGAGGGGTGAATGACCGGCACGTGGCGCTGATCAGCGCTCCCCGCGCCCCTCTCCCGAGGGCTGTCGAGGGCGCTCTCGAAGGGGCTCGCGCGCAGGGGCACCCCGCGGCCATGGGGAGCCGCGACCGCCCCGATGCGCGCTTCGGCGACCGCACCGGAACGGCGCACTGGACGACCAGCGACACCTTCGCGAACACTCGGCGGGAGGTCGTCACCGAAATCGACGCATTCTTCGGATTTGACGACAATTGCATTGTGCGCCACCACGACGAGTTCGATCTCCGGCACTGGTCGACGACGGCGCGCGGCCGGACATAGTCGTTCTGGAGGGTGCATGGCCAGGGTCAGGGGCTTCAGGCGCGGCCGCGACGTACGCGAGGAGGCGCCCGAACACTCGATGGACCCGCGTGCCACGGAGGAGCCCCCGTACCGGCCGACGGTCATCGACAACGCGATCTACCGGGACGGCGAACGCGTCGACAACCCCGGCTCGCTGGCCGACGCCTTCCAGCGTCTCAAGCAGATGCCGGACAGCATGGCGTGGATCGGGCTCTACCGGCCCAAGGAGTGGGAGTTGGTCAAGCTCGGCGAGGAGTTCGAGCTCCACGAGCTGGCACTGGAGGACGCCATCGTCGGCTCCCAGCGGCCCAAGGCCGACCGGTACGGCGACACGTTGTTCGTGGTGCTGCGCGCCGCCCGCTACCTGGACGATGTGGAGGAGGTCGCGTTCGGCGAGGTGCACGTCTTCGTCGGCGCCAACTTCGTGATCACCGTACGGCACGCCGAGGCGCCGGACCTGCAGGCCGTGCGCAAGCGGATGGAGTCCGACCCCGAGCTGCTGCGCCAGGGCCCGCAGGCCGTGCTGTACGCGATACTCGACGCCGTGGTCGACGGCTACGCGCCGGTGGTGGCCGGGTTGCAGAAGGACATCGAGGAGATCGAGGTCCAGGTCTTCGGCGGCGACCCGTCGGTGTCGCGGCGGGTGTACGAGCTGTCCGGCGAGGTCATCGAGTTCCAGCGGGCCACGGCGCCGCTCGTGGGGATGATCAACGCGTTCATCGCGGGGGCTCCCAAGTACGGGCTGAACGACGAGCTGCAGAGCTACCTGCGGGACGTGGCCGACCACGCGATCACGGTGACCGAGCGGATCTCGTCGTTCCGCCAGATGCTGCAGGACATCCTCGTCGTCAACTCGACGCTGGTGACGCAGGCGCAGAACGCGGAGATGGCGAGGATGACGGAGGCGAGCATCAGGCAGGGCGAGGAGGTCAAGAAGATCTCCGCCTGGGCGGCCATCCTCTTCGCGCCCACTCTGGTGGGGACCATTTACGGGATGAACTTCGACTTCATGCCGGAAACGCACTGGGCGCTGGGCTATCCGTTCGCCATCGTCCTGATGGCCGCCGTCTGCTCGCTCCTCTACATGGTGTTCAAACGCCGGGACTGGCTCTAGCGTCCGGCGTTCGCCGGGCCCTACGATCCAGCCCCATGATCATTCGCGTATTAGCGGGGACGGCCGCCGATCTCGTCCTCCTCTCCGGCACGGCCCACGCCGAACCGGTCAAGGGCGCCCCTGAGCTGACCCACAACGAGCTCTACAAGGCCCCCAAGCTCGCCAAGGTGGCCTGCAAGCTGAACAAGGGCACGAGCAGCGCCTCGACCAGGAAATACGTCACCAAGCTCGTCGGCTGCCTGAACATGGCGTGGAAACCGGCCATCAAGGATTTCCAGCCTGTGGAGATGAAGTTCAAGGACGCGTCCGACAAGGAGCACTGCTCCACCGGCATGGAGTTCTCCGGCTCTTTCTCGGAGATCTGCGGCACGGTCATTCGCGTGCGGGTGGCCGATGACTGGATCAAGGCCAAGGACGATCTCAAGGTGTTCACGTCCATCGTCAGGACATGGGGCGAGGTCGTCACCGGGCAGACCGGCATCGTGCAAGCCTGGTGGGGGCTTGAGAACGGCGCGTCGGAATCGGTCATGGAGGAGCACAACCGCCGGTACGACCTGCAGATCGACTGCTTCACGGGCGTGTCGGCGAAGAGCCTGGGGCGGGTGGTCAAGGACTGGAAGCCGGTGATCAAGGTGCCCGACTTCTGGCGGAACAGGTTCCAGGGCAAGCCGGCCAACCGCCTGTACTGGATGGAGAAGGGATACAAATCGGGCAAGCCGGGCGCGTGCAACACGTGGACGGCGCCCTCTTCCAAGGTCGCCTGACGACTCCGGATGTAACAGTTCAGGACTCGTCATCGCCGGGTGGCGCAATGCGCCGGGGCCCGGTCTGTTCACCGCGCCCCGGCAGACGCGGCCCGGCAAGCCGCGTTACGCGCCTGCCCGCTGCTCTGGGGCGCGCAGATTCCTGAACCGGACCCACCGTTTCCTGATCTAAGGAACACGTGAAAGCAAACCGCTGCATCGGGTGATATCCAATGACCACTGCTACACCGGAAGGCAGCACATGACGGGGGAGACCATCGCGACCACGGTGCCCTGGGCCGCCCGCGCGCCGGGGGCCCTGGACGCCGAGGGGTTCGCCGAGGTGTTCGGCGCCTACTTCGGCGAGATCCACACCTACGTCGCCCAGCGGCTCGGCCCCGACAACGCCGAGGACATCGTCGCCGAGACGTTCCTCACCGCGTTCCGCAAGCGTGCCTCCTACGACCCGTCCCGCGCGGCGGTGCGCACCTGGCTCTACGGGATCGCCACCAACCTCATCGGCAAGCACCGGCGCCTGGAGGCCCGCACCCTGCGCGCGCTCGGCCGCTGCGGCCCCGACGCGGACGCCCCGGGCCACGAGGACACGGTGGCGGGCCGGGTCAGTGCCCAGAGCCTGCGCCCGGAGCTGGCCGCCGCCCTGGCCGGGCTTGACCGGCGCGACCGGGACGTCCTGCTGCTGGTCGCGCTCGCCGGGCTCAGCCACGACGAGATCGCCACCGCGCTCGGCATCCCGTACGGCACCGTCGGCTCGCGGCTGAACCGCGCGAGGAAGAAGCTGCGCGCCCTGCTCGGCGAGGCGGTGCTGGTCCGTGGATGACCTGGAGCTCGTCCGCGACCTGTACGGCCGGCCGCGACCCGGTCCGCACGCCCAGGACCGGGTGTGGCGGCGCGTGGTGGCCCGGCGGCGGCGCCGGCGGCTGTCATGGCTGATGATCCCTGCCGTGGCGGCCACGCTGGCGCTCGTCTTCGCCATGACTCAGCCTCCCGCGCCCGGGAAGTCGATCCTCCTGGCGGCCGCCAGTTCGGCCGCCTCCGGGCCGGCCGGGACGTACTGGCACGTCAAGAAGCTGCACGACGGCGGCAGGGAGACCGAGCTCTGGGTGACCAGGCAGGGCCAGGCGTGGACCGCCGAGCAGGGCCGGGTGAGCCGTGTCACGGGCCGGTCGCCGTTCAGCATGGCCGGGCGGGACCTGACGTTCCAGCAGATCCAGAGCCTGCCCGCCGAGGCCGGCGCGCTGCGTGAGCGGGTGGCCGCGATGCTGCCCGCCGGCTCGGAGGGGCTGCTCGCCGACGCGCTCAGCGGCCTGCTGTGGACCAAGCCGTCGGCCCCGGCGGTCCGCGCCGCCGCCTATCGCGCGATCGCCGAACTCCCCGAGGTCCGCTACCTCGGCGCCCGTACGGACGCGCGGGGCCGTGCCGGCGAGGCGTTCTCCTACGACCTGCCCTCCGGCGTCCAGCGGACCCTGATCATCGACCCGGACACCTCGCAGGTGCTGTCCAGCACGGACGCCGGTGGCCGCTCCGAGATCGTCCTCGACGCCGGCTGGACCGACCGGGGTCCGGCCCTCCCGTAGCCCTTCCGCAGCGCGGCGCGTGGGTCTCGCGCGCCCTGAAACAGGAGCCGCGACGTGTTCTGGCGTGCCCGCACGACCTCAGGCAGGGCCATCTGCCTGAGCGACCAGTTTCCCGGGATCAAGGTGGAGGAGGTGATGCGCGGCCGGGTGACGTTCGTCGGCCTGCCGCCGGTCGACCTGGGCACGGACGTCGACTGGACCGCGAACCCCCACGGCAACCGCTCGTGGGCGCTCAACCTGCACGCGCTGCGCTGGGCGGGCCGCCTCGTCGCCGAGTACGAGCGGACCGGCGAGCCCGCGTACCTCGACAGCGCCTCCGCCCTGATCGCCCACTGGATCCGCGAGAACCCGCGCGACCGCCCCGGCGTCAGCCCGTGGGCGTGGGCCGAGCACGCGGTCGCGCTGCGCGCCCCCGCGCTGGTGTGCCTCAGCGAGCACGTACGCACCCCCGCCCTGTGGGACAGCCTGGCCGAGCACGGCGAGATCCTCGCCGACCCCTCGCTCTATCGCCAGGGCCACAACCACGGCCTGGACCAGGACATCGCGCTGCTGGTCGTCGGCTGCCGGCTCGGCCGGGCACGCTGGCGCGACCTGGCGATCCGCAGGATGACCGCCTCCGCCGAGCTGGCCATCGACGCCCAGGGCGTGCTGCACGAGCAGGCCCCCCGCTACGGCCTGTACGTGCACCGCCGGCTCGGCGTGGCACTCCGGGCGATCCGCGAGAGCGGCGCCGAGCCGCCGCAGCGGCTGGTGGCCAGGCGGGCGGCGCTGGAGGCGTACATCGCGCACGCCACCCAGCCCGACGGCCGCCTCGTCTCCATCGGCGACAGCCCGGCCGACGCCCGCGCGGACGGGTTCCGCCATGAAGGGCCCGTGGTGCGGGTGTTCGAGGGAGGCTACGTCTTCGGGCGGACCGCCTGGGACGATCCGCGTTCCGCCTACTACTCGATCAGGTTCGGCCCGGGGCGGCGGCTGCACGGGCACGAGGACCACCTGGGCGTCACCTACATGGCTCAGGGCCGCCGCATCCTCGTGGAGGCGGGGTTCCATTCGTACGAGCGGACCGGGTTCGTGGAGTGGACCCGCTCGCCGCAGGCCCACAACGTGCCCGTCGTGACGGGGGTTTTCAAACCCGGCAAGGCCACCCGCCTGATCGGCTCCTCGATCGGCCCGTCGCGGCAGTCCTTCGAGCTGGCCGACGACGCCTACGGGGTGACGCGGACCCGGCGCGTCCTGGTCGGCCACGGCCCCGACCTGATGGCCGTGCACGACTCCGTCGCGCGCGGGACGTTGCGGAGCCTGTGGCACTTCGACCCGGCGCTGGAGGTGGTCTCCCGGGGCGACGGCAGGGTGGTGCTCGGCGACGGGGACTGGCGGGTGACGCTGCTGCACTTTCCCGGGGCCGGGCAGGCGGTGCGCCCCGGGCTGGTCTGTCCCGGGTACCTGCGTACCGCGGAGGCGGTGACCGTGCTGTCTCCCGAGGCGGCCGGCGTGCTGACGGTGATCGTGCCCGGCGCCGACGCGCCCCGGGTGTCCGTGTCGGGAGACGTCATGACCGTCCACACGCCGGGCGGCCCCGTTCAGCTCCCATACAGCCAGTCGACGTAGGTGTGGCTCGACAGGTCCCTGGTGCGGAACAGCTCGTTGCGCAGCACCCTCGCCACCCCGTCGACGTGCCAGATGTCGCCCCACAGCCGGGCCGTGGTCTGGACGCGGGCCGTGCGCGGGACGCGGATCTCCTGGTACGCGGCCAGCGCCCGGTCCCAGTCGCCGCCCGCCGACTGCTCGGCCAGGACGTGGGCGTCCTCGATCGCCTGGCAGGCGCCCTGGGCCAGGTACTGCAGCATCGGGTGGGCCGCGTCCCCGAGCAGCGCCATCCGGCCCTGTACCCACGTGCCGACGGGCGGCCGGTCGAGCATGGGCCAGTGGCGGTCCCGCCACAGGTAGGGCAGGCCCTTGCCGATGTCGGCGCAGCAGCCGCCGAAGACCGCTTCCAGCTCGCCGGGACCGCGGAAGACGGCCACCTGGTTGAGCAGCTCGCCGCCACGCAGCGCGTACTGGACGAAGTGGCACTCCGGGCCGAGGTAGGCGACCACGTCCGCGGTGTCGAAGTCCCCAGGAAGCGAACACGTCCCCCTATAGGCGACATATCCGGAATCTTCGGGTTGATCGGGCACGAGCTGCGCCCGCAGCGCCGACTGCAGCCCGTCCGCCGCCACCACCACGTCGCCCTCGTGCACCGACCCGTCCGCGCAGTGGGCCCGCGCCCGCCCGCCCTCGGTCGTCACCCGTTCGACGTACTGTCCGTTCACCAGCTCCACGCCGGCTCCGGCACACGCGTCCAGCAGGATCGCGTGCAGATCGCTGCGGTGCACCACGACGTACGGCGCCCCGTACCGCTCCCGGAACCCCTCCCCCAGGTCCAGGTGCGTCAGCTCCTCACCGGTCAGGGCGTCGCGGAAGACCAGCCGCCGCGGCAGCACCCCCGCCGCGACCACCCGGTCGAGCAGGCCCCATGCGGCGAGCACGCGGGTGGCGTTCGGGCCGAGCTGCAGACCCGCGCCGACCTCGCCGAACTCCGCCGAACGCTCCAGCACCCGCACCGACCGCCCGGTCCCGGCCTGTGCGAAGGCCGCCGCCAGCCCGCCGATGCCGCCACCGACGACCAGCACTTCACTCATCGAAAAGAGCTCCCTCGCCCCTCACAACCAGCGGCCGATGGCGGGGGCGCCGGGCGCAGGGGCAGAGCCGCGCCCCGTGAGCCAGGCGGCCAGCTCGGCGGCGGTGCCCCGCACCTCCGGTACGGCATCGGCCTCGGGCGCCCGCACGGGACCGGACCCCGCGGACGGCGGCGCCTCGGCCGGGGCCGGGACGCGCCAGACCGCCTGCCCGCCGGCCTCGCTGTCGGTCGCTCTGTCGGTCGCTCTGTCGGTCGCCGTGAGCACCATCGCGGGCCCCTGGCCGCGCATCCGCCACAGCCCGACCACGTCGCCCACCAGCGCGTCCACCAGCTCACCGGGAAGATCCTCGAACCTTCCGCCCAGGTCGACGCCGTGCACCCACACCTCGCGCGTCCGCATCCAGACGATCTCGGTGGCGGGCACCACCCGTCCCTGGGCGGTACGCACCCGTGCCTCCCACTGGGCCTCGCTCAGCCGCCACAGGTCCGCCCGCAACTCCACGGCGGTCTCCTTCACCAGGCCCGCGAGCTCGGCGCCGGACAGCCGCCCGGCCAGCTCCTCGATCTCGGCGTCCCGCGCCTGGGGCGAGGCGTACATGGGCCGCTCCTCACCGGTGCGCGCCCAGTGCGCCAGCCGCCCCAGCGCCCGCGCGTTGGCGGCCACGTGCGCCGCCACGTGCCGTCCCGTCCACCCGGGCAGCGCGCTCCCCCGATCGAGGTCGACCGCCTCCACCCAGGACTCGAAGTACGCGGTGCCCGCATCCATCCAGCCGAGGTCAACCACGACGGCGCGCCGTGTTCACCAGCTCCCCGACCCCGGAGACGCGCGTGACGACCTTGCTGCCGTCCGTCAGGTACCGGGGCGGTTTGCGCGCGTGTCCGACGCCCCCCGGCGTGCCGGTGGCGATGACGTCCCCCGGCCGCAACGTGAGGATCTCGGACAGGTACGCGATCAGCTCGGCGGGCGGGAACACCAGGTCGCCGACGTCCGCCTGCTGCACCAGCTCCCCGTCCACCTCGCACGCCAGGGTCGTCTGCTCCACGTCCACCTCGTCGGGCGTCACGAGGAAGGGCCCGAACGGCGTGGTGGCCTCGAAGGTCTTCCCCTGGAGCCACTGCAGCGTGCGGTACTGGTAGTCCCTGGCCGTCACGTCGTTGAGCACCGAGTAGCCCGCGATGCACGCCGCCGCCCGCTCGGCGGGGACGTTCCGTGCGGTCTCACCGATGATCACGGCCAGCTCCGCCTCCCAGTCCACGGCCTCGGACACGGCGGGCAGCACGATGTCGTCGTACGGGCCGACCAGCGCCTCGGCGAACTTCGCGAACACCGTCGGATGCTCCGGCAGCTCACGCCCCATCTCCAGGATGTGGGTGCGGTAGTTGAGCCCCACGCAGATGATCTTCCCCGGCCGGGGCACCACGGGCGCGAGATCGGCGGTGGACAGCGGATGCCTGGGCCCGTCGGCGGCGGCCGCGATCCGCCGCCACTGGGGATCGGCCAGCAGCGCCCCCACGTCGGGCGCGCCGATCTCCACAGCATGGTCGCCGTCGATGCGGGCGGCCGTCGTGCGGCGCGGCAGCCGCAGCGTCGCGAGTTTCACGCGCATCCCTCTCCGTTGGTCGCGATGCTCATACGAGCTCCTCCCGGTATTGGCGCAGCCCCTCGAAAACGGGTGTGTCGGCGAATCGGAACAGGTCGAAACGGGTCTCCGCGCGGAACGACCACGCGCACCACGACGGCACCACAACGAGGTCGCCCCGCCCCAGCCGCCGCTCCACGCCGTCGAGCGTGACCGATCCCTCCCCGTCGAACACCTGGTACACCGACGAGCCCACCTCCCGCCGCGCGGCGGTCGAGGTGCCGGCCCGCAGCCGGTGGAACTCGGCCCTGATCGTCGGCATCACGTCGCCGCCGGTGGTCGGGTTGGTGTAGCGGACGGCGGCGTGACCGGGCTCCAGGACTCCCGGATGCCCCTCGTCCTCCAGCGCGAGCTGCTCCTCCAGCGCGCGGTCCGTGTGCTCCCAGCGGTAGGCGGCGATCGGCGAGCTGGGCGTGGCGGCCAAGGCGGACACGGGCCGCAGCCCGGGGTGCGCCCACAGCCGCTCCGACCGCGACACGCTCGGCGTCGTGCTGTCGGTCACCTGGTCGGGGCCGAACTCGAAGAACGAGGTGTCGGTGTAGTGCACGAGCGGGATGTCCAGCCCGTCGATCCAGGCCATGGGCGCGTCGGTGGTGTTGTGGTGGCCGTGGAAGTGCCAGCCGGGCGTCAGCAGGAAGTCGCCGCGCCGCATGGCCACCGGGTCGCCGTTCACGACGGTCCACACGCCCTCGCCCTCGACGACGAAGCGGAAGGCGTTCTGGGTGTGGCGGTGCTCGGGGGCGACCTCGCGCGGGCCCAGGTACTGGATGGCCGCCCAGAGGGTCGGCGTCGCGTACGGCACCCCGTCCAGGCCGGGGTTGGCCAGCGCGATCGCCCGGCGCTCGCCGCCCCTCCCGACGGGCACCAGCTCGCCGGCCCGCTCCGCCAGCGGGTAAAGGGTCTTCCACTCCCACACGTGGGGCCTGGCCTTGGGCTTGGGATGCATCGGCATCAGGTCGCCGACCTGGGTCCACAGCGGAATCAGGTTCTCGGCCGCGAAATCGGCGTACAGCCTCTCCTCCGGGTTCATGGACCCCACGCTAAGGGAGCCGTTCTTTATACGGCACTACTATTCTGCTATGAAGAACAAGCCCGCGTACGCCCTCGGCTCCGTCGACAACGTCCTGCTGCTCCTGCACATGCTGCGCGACCAGGGCCGCCTCAAGGTCTCCGACGTCGCCAGGGAGCTGGGCATCGCCCGCTCGACCGCGCACCGCCTTCTGGCGATGCTCGTGTACCGCGACTTCGCCGTACAGGACGAGCACCACACGTACCTGCCGGGCCCGTTCTTCGCCTCCATGCCGGCCGGGGCGGGCGGCTCGGCCCTGCGCGAGCTCCGCGCCAGGATCAGGCCGGTCATGGAGGCGCTGTGCGCGCGGGCCGGTGAGACCGTGAACCTCGTGATCAGGGTCGGCACGGAGGTGCGCTTCGTGGACAGCGTGGAGTCCTCGCAGGTGCTCCACGTGGGCGACCGGAGGGGCACGATCCTGCCCGCGCGGCTGGCCTCCGGCGGCAAGGTCCTGCTCGCTGCCCTGCCTTCTCACCAGCTGTGGGAGCTCTACCCCGATCTCACGGCCCCGGAGCGCGCCGCGCTCGCGCGCGAGCTCGACGAGGTCAGGGCCCGTGGCTACGCGCTGAACATCGAGGGGACCGAGCGGGGAGTCTCGGCCATCGGCGCCGCCCTGCGCGACGATCGCGGCACGGCGGTCGCGGCGCTGTCGATCTCGGCCCCGTCCGCCCGTTTCGGACCGGACCGGGTGGCGTCGTTCGCCAGGGAGCTCCGCCTGGCGATCGCCGAAGGCGAACAAGCCCTGGCAAGTCTCGACCTATAACCCCAATGGGGTTATAGTGGGGGCATGCCGAAGATCAATGTGTATCTGCCGGACGAGCTCGCGGAGGCCGTCAAGCAGGCCGGAATCCCCGTGTCCGCGGTCTGCCAGCGAGCGCTGGAGCAGGCCGTGCGCCGGGTCACCGCCATCAGGCAAACCGTTCTGACCGACCTCAACCTGGACGTCCCGACCGGGGCGCTGACCCATCTGACGGCCAGGACGCGCACCGTGCTCAAGCTCGCCGCCGAGCAGGCGGGGCCAGACGGCCGCGTCGGCACCGAGCACCTGCTAGACGGCATGCTTGCCGAGGGCGGCAACCTGGCGCTGCACGTGCTACGTGCCATGGAGATCGACCTTGACCAGCTGAAACGCGACCTCGCCCGCCACCAGCCGCCACCAGCCGAGCGGTCCGGCGCTCGGGCAGAGCAGCCCGGCACGGAGGCCGAGCAGTCCGGTGCCGGGGCCGAGCAGCCCGGCACGGAGGCCGGGACTCCCGCGGCCGGAAGCTTCAGCGCGCCGGCCGCCAACGCGCTGGAGTTCGCCGTCAACGAGGCGATCTCGCTCGGCCACAACTACGTCGGCTGCGAGCACCTCCTGCTCGGCCTGGTCGCCGAGCCCGACGGCACGGCCGGCCAGGTCCTGCGCGCCCTGGGCGCCGACTCCCGCCTCACCCGCCGCGCCGTGGTGGCCGCCCTGGCCGGCTACGTCCACCTCCGCGCCCAGACCCAGCAGGCCGCCCCCGCCCCTGCCCAGGGTCAGGACCAGGCGGCGATGCTGTCGGCTGCGCTCAGGAACGAGCTCCAGCCACTCGTCCAGCGCCTGGAACGGCTCGAAGAGCACGTGGGCCTGAACTCCTGAGGGGCCTGCGGTGAACCCCGTCACCCGCCGGCGCGCGCTCACCGCTCTCCGCGTCGCCCTCGCGGCCGCGATCGTCGTCGGCCTGGTGATAGGAGCACTGTGGTGAGCCCCATCGCCACCGCACATCCACTACGGCGCGCCGCCGCCCCACCGGCGGCGCGCCACTCGACACCTCGCTCGGCGGCGCTCCGTCCGTGATCACCCGCGGGACCGTCAGGGCTCCCGCGGAGCCAGGAAGCGGCGCACGTCGGCGGTCTCGTCGGCGAGCGGCCCTTCCGGCAGCTCCTCGAACGGGCGCACGCTCACCTGCGCGCCCTTCCTCCCCCACACGCCCTTGACCAGGCCGTCCACCAGCACGACCGGCCGCAGCACACCGCCTCCCGGGAACACCTCCCTGGCATGCTCGGCCGCGAGGATCGGGTCCCTGCTCCGCCAGCCCATCAGGTACTCGTCGAACGCGGGCGCGAGCCGCACCACCGGCCCCTCCTCGGCGGGCGGCGGCGGGGCGGCGCTCAGGCGCCAGGCGGCGCGGGCCTCGCCGAGCGGCAGCCCGGACCAGGCGGCCAGGTCCTCGGGGGTGGCGGGGTGGTGGGCGCGGCGGTAGCGGGTGGCCAGCTCCTTCAGTGCGCGATCGCGGTCGGGCTCGGGGACGACGGGGGCGCCCAGCCAGTCGGCGGCGTGCACGTACGTGGGCTTGCCGGCGCGGGGCGGGCCGAGCACGGCCAGGCCGTGGTACGCGGCCAGCGCCACCAGGTGCACGACGCCCTGGCCGCGGGCCCTTCCGGCCAGGCGTTGCTCCAGGTCGGCCTTGGTGAGCGGGCCCTGGCCCTCGAGCGCCCCGGCGATGAGCGGGAGGAGGTCGTCGCCGGTGACGCCCTCTTCGGCGAGGCGGCGCAGGATGTTCGTGTCGCGCCTGGTCAGGGCGTGGATCCAGGGGAGGTCGTCGGCGTGGGTGAAGTGGAGCGTGCCGCGCGGGCCCCAAATTCTGACGATCTCGCGGGCGTGCCAGGCCGTGTCGATGTCGGCCCGGGTGAGGGTGGCCGAGCGGGCGCGGAAGGCGAGGAGGGCGGACGGGATGTCCTGGGCCTGCATCGCGGCCAGCCGGCGGACGATCTCGCCCGCCGACAGGCCCGGCGGGCGGTGCAGGAGCTGCGCCTCGACGCTTCTCACGCGCGGCGTCATCGCGGGAGAGGCCTGGGCAGGCGGGCGGTCGCGGGGCGTCATCGCAGCAGGAGGCGTCTGCGCAGGCGGGCGGTGAAGGGGGTGGCGGCGCGTACGGCCCTGCGGACGGCGTCGCTGCGCTGCCAGGCGGCGGTGGCGGCCTCGTCGGTGACGGCTTCGGGGGCGTACCGAACGAAGTTGGATATATCAGCTAACGGCCGGAGATGAGCCGAAATGTTGCCTGATTGTCGGGCGACGACGTCCTCTGCCGTCAGGGCGTGATCGCCCTTGAGCCCCAGGTCATCGCAGGCCTGCCGCCACGCCCCGAGCACCCGCTGCTCGGGCCCCGGGCCCCGGCGACGGCTCCGCCTGCGCCACCACGGCAGGGTCACGACCACTCCGGCGTACGCCACCAGCAGCCCGCCGCCCACCGCCACCGCGATGACCCACGGCGACAGCCCGCTCCCCTGGTCCCCGCCGTCTCCCGTGCCCTGCGGCCGGGTGTTCTCCGGCCGGTCGCTCCCCCCGCCCCGCGTGAACTCGCCCTCCAGCTTCTCGCTCTCCTCGATGGCCGCCGACACGACGTCGTGGTCGTCCTTGGCGCCGCTGCGCCCGGGCGTCGGATAGAACGGCCGCCAGCCCAGCCCCTCGAACTTGATCTCCGCCCACGCCATCACGTGTCCCGACTTGACGTGATAGACGCCGCCGGACGTCTGCCCCGGCCGGAACCCCACGACCACCCGCGACGGCAGCCCGAGCGTCCTGGCCATGAGCGCGAACGTGGTCGCGAACTGCTCCGACGTCCCCCGGTGCGTGGTCTGCAGGAAGAACTCCAGCCCCTTGAGCGAGTGCCCCGGGGGCGCGGTGACGTCGTAGCGGGCGTTGGTGCGCAGGTAGCTCTGCAGCCGGTACGCCTGCCGCATCGGCTCGTCGGCGCCCTTGACGGCCTCCTGGGCGAGCTTGCGGAACAGCGCCTTCTGCGGGCCGTCGGGGAACGAGGTCAGGCTCGGGTCGTTCACCGGCGCGGCCGCCAGCAGGTCCTCCTTGGAGGGCCTGGGCACCCGGGAGGTCACCTCGTAGCTGAACCCCTTGGCCGGCTTGCTCCCGGCCAGGAGCGCCCCGCTCTCGGGGTCCACCACCAGCCCGCGCACGCCGCTGACCCGCTCCGGCCGCTCGGCCGCCGGCAGCCAGGTGCCGGGCAGGCCGTCGAAGGTCACCTTCTGCCGTACGACGTCCGCCTCGCCCGTCCACTCGCCCTCCGGCACCCGGCCGCCGGTCGGCTGGAAGCGGGCGCCGGAGGTCCAGCGAACGCCGTCGTACCGGTCGAGCACGGCCAGCCGCCAGTTGAGCGGCTTGTCCGAGGTGACGGTGAACAGCGGCCTGTCCGGGATTTGCAGCCAGGCCGAGACGCGGTCCAGCGGGCTGACGCTGTCCACGCGGACGGGCGGGGGCAGGTCGGCGTGGTCGCGCGGGTTGTACGGCTGCGCGGCGATGGGCAGCAGCGGGCCCACGACCATGGCCAGGACGGCCAGCGCGGCGGCCGCCGGGAGACCGGCGAGCAGCCAGACCGGGGGGCGGTCGTCGCGGAGCGTGGCCAGGGCGGCGATCAGCACGAACAGCGTGCCGGCCACCGGAAGGCCGGAGCCCTCGCCGTCGACGCCGAGCAGGAGCGCCACACCGTAGACGAGGAGGGCGGGGAGTGCGGCGGCGACCCTGGTCCTGGTGCGGGTGAGGATCTCGGCGCCCGTCGTGGCCGCTGCCCAGACGAGTGTGTGGACGAGGATGAGCAGGTGGGGGTCCGGCTGGGCGGGGAGAAGGGTGGTGAGCAGGGCGTGCCAGGAGTTCGCCACGTCGGCGAACAGGGCGGGCTCCAGGCCACGGTAGAGGGGGACGGTGCCGGCGAACCAGAGGATCACGTCGAGGGCGAGGGCCAGCCAGAGGGGGCGCCTGGCGGTGAGCGCGGCGACGACCGCCGGGCCCACGGCGGCGGGGACGATGGCGAGAAGCAGTTCCATGCTCGGGAAGACCCGGTGAAACCCCCAGCCCGCGACCCCGGCGACGGCCGCCACGAGCCCGAGCCCGACCAGCCTCCGCCACAGCGCCGCCGCCGCCACGCCCGTCCCCGGCACTTCCCTGCCCGCCTGCCGTCCAGCCGCTCGCCGTCCGCCCTTCCGCCCGGCCGCGTGCCCGGTCCCGCCTGCGGCGGATCCGGCCGGCGACGCGCTGGCCAGGCCGTATCCGCCTGCCGCATGACCGCCTGGCCCGGTGCCGGGCAGGCCGGCATCCGAGGGGTTGCCGTGGTGGTGGGTCATCGGGACCCCCAGGCGAGCGGCAGCGCGTCGAGCGAGGTGATCGGCAGGACCGTGACCCCGGGGACCGAGACCGGTTCCGTGCCGACGTACACGCAGATGACCCGGTCGAAGCGGCGGCGGACGCCCGCGGCCCGCCCCGCCTCCGCCGGGTCCCCCGTGACCAGCACCAGGGACCCTCCGCCCCGCGCCAGGCGCATGGCCTCGCCGACGCCCGCCGTGCCGCCCCGGACGACGGCGAGCCGGTCGAGCACGGCCTCGGCGTCGGACTTGGTGTCCGGCAGAGGCCCGTCACCCGTGATGACGCGGATCGGGAAGCCGGCGCGGGCGGCGGCGACGGCGACCGAGGCGGCGGCGTCCACCGCCAGCTCGTCGAGCGTGTCCCGCGTGTCGAGCACCACCGTCGTGGTCGGCAGGCTGGCGTCGATGAGCTGGCGGACCATCAACGTCCCGGTGCGGGCGCTCGACCGCCAGTGGACGTGCCGAAGGTCGTCGCCGACGACGTACTCGCGCAGGGTATGGAACGTGACCGTGCCGCTGGGGGCGTTGTCACTGGTCGGTCCCTCGAGATGGTGGGCCTTGCCGGACGGGGGCACGGGCAGCGCGACGGTGCGGGGCCGGACGAGGAGCGTGGCGGGGCGGCCGTACTCCCTGACCCGGCGCGTCAGCCCGAACGGGTCGGCCCGCACCAGCGTCAGCGGCCCGACCGGCATCTCCCCGCGCACGTCCGTGGGCAGCGGGTACGACACCGTGCGCCCCCCGTTCCTGGGCAGCCTCGGCAGGTCGACGGTGTGCCTGGCCTCGCCGATCCGGTCCTGGGCCCGCAGCCCCGACAGCCCGCGGCGACCGAGGTTGGTGACGCTCAGCACCGCCACGGCCGCGTCCCCGCGCGGCACCTTGAGCGGCGTGACCTCGCGATGCACCTCCAGCCGCGGTTTCGGCGCGGTCCACACGATCGCGCCGGCCAGCGCCAGCAGCCCGCCGGTGGCCAGCACGACCGGCTCGGGGTAGCCGAGCGCGAACCCCGCCGCGTACAGCACGAGGGATCCGGCCAGCGTGCCCCATCCCAGGGGAGTCAGCATCAGGCCGCCTGCGGCACCGGCATCCCGGCGAGGAGTTCGCCGAGCACGGCCGCGGCGGTGATGTCGCGCAGCTCGGACTCGGGCGAGAGGATCAGGCGGTGCGCGATCACGGGCACGGCCAGCGCCTTCACGTCCTCCGGCACCACATAGTGGCGCCCGGCGGCGGCCGCCTTCACCCGGGCGGCGCGCAGCAGCGCCAGGCTTCCCCGGGGGCTGGCGCCGAGCCGCAGATGCGGGCTGGTACGGGTGGCCGCGCACAACGCCACGATGTAGTCGTAGACCGGGTCGGCCACGTGGATGCGCGAGGCGAAGTCGATCATCCCGGCCACGTCGGAGCCGCGCGCCACCACGGGCAGCCGTTCGACCTGCGGCCCCGTCGGCATGCCCTTCAGCACCTCGACCTCGGAGACGTGATCGGGATAGCCGACGGAGATCTTCATGAGGAAGCGGTCGAGCTGGGCCTCCGGCAGCGGGTACGTGCCGTCCATGTCCACCGGGTTCTGCGTGGCCACCACCAGGAACGGCCTCGGCACCGGATGCGGCTCGGCGTCCACCGTGACCCGCCGCTCCTCCATGACCTCCAGCAGCGCGGCCTGCGTCTTCGGCGAGGCGCGGTTGATCTCGTCGGCGAGCACGATGTTCGCGAACACGGGGCCGTGGTGGAACTCGAACTTCTGGTGCGCCTGGTTGAAGATCGAAACGCCGGTGATGTCGCTGGGCAGCAGGTCGGGCGTGAACTGGATGCGCCGCCACTCCGCGTCCACGCTGGCCGCGATGGAGCGGGCGAGCGTGGTCTTGCCGGTGCCGGGGACGTCCTCGATGAGCAGGTGCCCCTCGGCGAACAGGCAGATCAGGGCCAGCTCGATGGCCTCGTGCTTGCCGCGGATGATCCGCTCGATGTTGCCGGCCAGCAGCTGGAAGCGCTGGGCGAACTGCTGCGCCAGCGCCGCCTGCTGCTGCGGCGCCTGCTGGACGGGTTGTTGCTGCTGCTGGTACGGCTGCGCGGTCTGCTCGAACGGGTCCTGGTAGTGGTACTGGGTCAACTGAGTCCCCCTCTCAGTCGGTGCACTCGAAGAGCGGTCCCTCGGGGAAGCCGCCGTCCGGGGTGGCCACGAGAGTGTCGTTCAGGTAGCCGTTGCCGTACTGGCTCTCGACCCGGTTCCAGATGTCGCTGGACGCGCCGTTGGAGGGGTCGGTGTAGTTCTCGCCCTTCACCTGGCAGATCACGGTCAGCGTGATGTACTGCCCCTTCGGGATGCTTCCGGCTTCTCCGGACTTGGAGGGTCCGGGCCGGATGAGGGTGTTGGTGTCGTCGTTGCTCTTGTTCTGGTACTGCTGCCGCGGATAGGCCAGGTCCACCTCGGTGGTGGCCACCTCCGGGCTCTCCCCCGCCGCGTTCTTCGCCTTGAGCTTGAACGCGTGCTTCGTGTTGTTCTTGAGCCCGTCCACGGTGAAGGACGTGCCCTTGATCGAGTTGTTCGTCGCGGCGCCGGTCAGCTCGTACGTCGTGCCGTCGCCCGCGTTCTCCGGGGCGTTCCACGTCAGCTCCGCGCCCCGGTTCTTGGCCTTGGCCGCGAAGCCGGTCGGCGCGCCCGGCGCCACGCACGGCTTGGCCCCGGCGCTCGGCTGGGACTCGACCTCGCCGCCCGACCAGTGGGCGACCACGACGAACGTGTACTCGTTCGCGCAGTCCCCGCCCGTGAACTCGAACCGGTACGGCCCGTCCGCGTCCACCGACTGCGGCTCGGCCCGGCCCGTGCCGGACGTCTTGAGCGTGTACCGCTCGACCTTGCCGCCGGTTGACGGGCTGAAGGTCACGGTGACCTTGCCGGGGCCCGAGCGGGCGGTCACGGCCCCGGGCGCCGACGGCGGGCTGGGGGTCGGCGACGGAGACGGGGTCGGGGACGTGCTCGGGGTCGGGCTCTCCGTGGGGGTGGGCGACTTGGTGGGCTCGCGCGTCGGCGTGGGCTCCTCGGTCTCGCGCGTACGTGTGGGACGGGGAGCCGTGGTGGTCTTGACCGGGTCGGGCTGCGGCGGGGCGTCGGTGTTCGTGGGCACGTCGCGGGGCGTCTGGCGGGGCTTGGGCGTGTTCGTCGGCCCCGGCACGTCCGAGTCGTCCTTGTCCACGTCGTGCTTGCGGCCCTCCGGGTCGATGACGACGGCGCGGTCGCCGTTCTCGTCGTTGGCCCAGAGCAGGCCGTCCTTGACGAACACGTCCACCGGGCCTGGCCCCTCGGCCACCTGGAGCGTCGTGGGGCGGCCGCCGGCCGCGCTGTCCCAGACGATCAGTGCGCCGGTGCTCTGGTCGGGCACGTACACCTTGGTCCCGAGCACCTGCGGCACGCCGAGCTTGGCCGGGTCGTCGGCGGTGAACTTGGTGCTGAGCACCGAGTTGGACGAGGTGTCGATCACCACGAGCAGGCCCGAGTCGCCGGCCGTCAGGATCGGCACCAGCGAGCCCTCGGTCGCGGCCGGGGTGAGCGCGCCGCCCTTGGCGGCCTGGGCCACGCCCTTGGGCAGCGTGATCTCGCCGACGCCGCCGTCCGCGCCGACGATCGTGGCGGTGGCGCCCCTGGTGTTGACCACGACGGGCAGGCCGCCCGCGATCGTGACGGACAGCTCCTCGCCGGGCTCGCCGACCTTGAGCGGGCTCGTCGCCTGGCCCTCGGTCACCGGGACGACCTCGCCCTTCGCGGTGACCGGCACCCACAGCCGGCCGCCGCCGTCGATGCGGGCCGCGCCCAGCGGTCCGGGCAGAGTGATCGGCGCGCCGACGGAGTTGAGTGTGGCCGGGTCGATCTCCTGGACCGTGCCCTTGGCCGGGTCCACCGCGTACGCGGAGTCGTCGGACACGGCCAGCTGCAGGCCGGCGGCGCCGAAGTCGCGGGTCTGGGCGACGGTGAGCTGGCTCGGCTCGACGCGGCTGACGAACCCCGTGTTCTCGTCGACGAGCAGCACGTGCCCGCCGTCCTGCACCACGCGCAGCCGGCGGCCCGCCTTGTCGTCGAGGTAGCCGTCGACCTCGCCGGACAGGCCGTTGACGTGCACGATCTTGCCTCTGGCCTTGGTCCAGAGCCATGCGCCGACGTCGGCCAGCTTGGGGTTGGCGCTCGAGACCCCCACGCCGAACCACGCCGCCGCGGCGACCAGGATCGTGGCCGCCACCCCGGCGATCACCGCCGTGGCCCGGTCGCCCCGGAGCCCGGGGATACGCATTCGTCACTCACCCCGTACATACGATTACTTAACGTTTGCCCCCGTATTACCGGGCATCACCCTAGCGTCCAACCGTCCCATATGCGTGCGTACCGGCTGGTAGCCGTTATGGGTTCGTGGTGGAGTCGTCGTGAGTTCGTCGTGGGTTCGGAGAGTGTCGGTGCGAAGCCCTACCGTAGAGCGCGTGTCCGATCAGCCCTTGACGCTCGACGCCGTCCTCACCGACGAGGCGGTGCTGTCCACCTATCGCCGGATGTTCGCCGCTCTGGCCCGCGACAGCGGCGCCGTGGTCGACGACCCGGCCCTGGTCGACATCGCCGAGACGCTGTTCGCGGCCTTCGCGGAGGCGGGCGAGGAGTGGCTGACGCACGAGCAGATGCGCTTCGCCTGCCGGGCCTATCCGAGCGACCAGTTCGACAACCGGCTGCGGGTGCTCAAGGGGCTGGGCGCGATCCGCGAGGTGTTCCCCAAGCCCAACCAGCTGCGTTACCGGGCCTCGTTCACGAGTGTGGTCGGGCTGATGTTCATCCGGCGGATGATGGACGACGGCGGCCAGTCGGAAATGCACCGGCTGCTGGCGCTGGAAGACCTCAACGTCGCCGATCCGCGCACCACCATGGAGGAGGCCTGGCAGAGCGCGGTCAACCTGGCGCGGGCGTTCCGGCTGTGGGCGCTGGAGCTGATCACGCTCACCACGGGCACGATCGAGGAGCTGCGTGAGCAGGCCCCCAAGCTGTGGGGCACCGAGGAGATCGCCCGGCGCGCGCAGGGGTTGCACGGCACGATCCTGACCCGCTGGCCCGAGCTCGACCGGGTCTGCACCGACCTGCGAGCGGCGATCTACGCCTACAGCGACGCCTCGCGCCGCGCCGCCGGGCGGCTGGCCGACTCGGCCGGCACCACCCGCAACCTGACGCTGCTGCCGACGGAGACGTGGCGGACCTTCGCGCAGACCGCCTCCAAGGAGCGGCTGGCCGCCGTGCTCGACGGGTTCGTGTTCGACGCGCCCGCGCCGTGGCACGACCCGGCGGCCATCGCCCGTGCCGTGGACGAAGCTCCCCGCCCGGCTCCCGCCCAGCCCACTCCCCCGCGCTCCAACCTGCCCGACCCCGGGCCTTCCGACTCGCTCGACTCCTCGCCCGGCGCGGCGATCGAACGGCTGAGATCGGTGGCCGAGTCGTTGCTGGGCGAGAAGTCGCGGGTGGCGCTCGCCGACGTCCTCGGTCCCGACTGGCCCTCCGCCCGCCGCGTCCTCGCCGACCTGACGACCGTGGATCTCCGTCCCGAGCTGCCATACCGGCTGACGTGGTCCGATGAGCTCACGATCGACCCGGGGCGCGAGCCCGCATGGCTGTCACACGGTTACCTGGAGCGCGTCCCATGAGCACGACCGGCAACGCGGGAGCCACGTCGCAGGCGGCCGACGGACGCCTCCCCCATGCGCGGGCGCGGGCGGGCGGGCCGCTGTGGCTGGGGGCCGGGGTAGCCGCGCCTCCCGGGATGGTGCGCCTGACGTGGCCCGACTCCACCGGTCAGGCGCTGCCGGTGTGGCCTGACGGCGTGACGCCCTCGCTGCTGGACGAATACCAGGTGGCGCCCGTTCCCGTGGAGCGGTCGGGCGAGTCCAGGCGCGTCCTGGCCGCCGTGCTCAAGTGCTGCTGGACGGACCTGTCCGTGGACCCGTGGCCCGGGGACCCGGCGCCCGTGGAGTTGGTGCTCGACACCTACCGGGCGCTGATCGGACGCACCGACGACCTGATGCGCAACTGGGCGATCGGCGCGCTGCGCCGGCTGCACGAATCGGCGTGGATCGTCATGGACGATGGCGTGGTCGTGCTCGGCCCGCGCTGCGCCCTGTGGCCGGTGGAGTCGCATGCGCAGCTCCAGGAGCTGGTACGCCGCCTGCCCGGGCCGGAGCGACCGGAGCTCACCGTGGTCGGCGACGCCGACATCGTGGCCGCCGCCCGTCCCGCCGAGCTCCCCCCGGCCCTCGGCGTCGGAGGGCGGGCCGAGGGCGGCGTTGCGGAGTTCGAGCACCTGCTGGGGGCCTATGACGAGCGGCGGCGGGCCGAGCTGGTGGCGGCGTTCATGGCGGTGGAGTACGCCGCCGAGCCGGTCCAGGAGCTCCGCTTCGCCGCGTTGCGCGACCCGGCGCTGCGCCACACGCTGGGCGAGATGCTGGCCCTGCGCGGCCGCACGCTGATCCAGCACCGCGACCGCTGGACCTCCGGCTACGACGACGCCTGTGCCGCCGCCCTCACCGCCACCGGCCCGGCCGGCCCATCGGCGGCGACCAACCCGAGCGAAACGAGCACGCCCACCGGCACGAACCCGTCGGAGGACAGACCCGCCACGGACGCCGGGACGGACGTGGACGCCGGGACGGGCATGGACGGCGGGACGGGCATGGACGCCGGGGCGGCTCCCCTGGGACAAGCCCCGGCCCCGGCCCACGGCATGCGGGCCGCGAGCATGCGGCTCGGGGTGAGCGAGCGGGCAGTGCTGACCCTGGTGCTGGTGCACTCGGTGGCGATCCCGAGGGCCGAAGGGCTGCTCCCGGAGGACTCGTGGCTGTCACCGCACCCCACTCCCGCCGATGAGCTGCGCCGCCACACCCAGTTGCCGATCGGCGAGCTGGAGGCGGCGTTGCGGATCCTGCGGCACGCCGGGCTGCTGAGCCAGGTGAAGGCCGGCGAGGAGGCGGGCGGATACGTGCCCGGGCCGCAGTTCCACCGGCTCACCCCGGCGGCGCGGCGGCGGCTGCAGGAGGAGCTGATCCTGGCGGCCGGGCCGAACACGCCGCTCGCAGCCGCCGTACGAGCTCGAAGGTCGGCCAAGTCAAACGCTTCCCTGTCTGACGGCCGGGGCTCGCCCGCCGTGGACGGTTCGCCGTTGTAGGCGGGTGAGCCCTCTTTGACCAGCCCGAGCCATCACCCGAACAGGAGGTGCATCCAGATGGCTACGTTTCACGCAGGACATAAGGCGGGAGTGCACACCAGCCGGGTCGCGGTGCGCACCACCGGCACGTTCGACATCGCCACCGGGCGGGGTGTCGTCCAGGCGTGCACCACCGGCATGTCCGGCAGCTGCGACGCGGCGCATGGCCTGTTCCTGTCCTGCTTCGCAGGGGTCCGTTTCCTCTGGCCTGAAGGCCGGAGTGTCCACGGAGATTGCTGATGAACGAGACGAATGTAAGGGTTACGGGGGTCGTAGGTGTCGCAGGTGGAGAACGTCGTCGGGGACCGGGTGCTGATCGCCGTGCAGGCGGTCAACATCTCACGGTTGTCGACCCATCCGGTGCCCACCGTCCCCGGGACGCTCATCGTCGTGGCGGGGGCCGGGCCGAAGGACTCCAACGGCGCCGGTAAGTCGTCGTTCATCGCCTCCATCACTGCGTTGCTCGGAGACGAGCAGTGGCGCTTCGCCTCGGGCGCGAAGGCGGTGTCGGAGCTGCTGTTCAACGCGGAGCTGGCCAGTGGGGCGGGCGCCCGGCAGTGGGCGAGCGCCGACCACGGCTACATCGTGGGCGTCTTCGGCCCGCCCGGCATGGACGGCTTCCCCACCCCGTCCACGAACGTCATTCCGGCCCAGACCGTCGGCGAAGGCGACGCGGACGGCTCCGCCATCGACGCGGACGCCTCCGGTGGCCTCGGGAGCGGCATCTCCACCTCCGGAGCGGACGGCTCCGGCAGCCTCGGGAGCGGCACCTCCGCCTCCGGTAACGGCGCCTCCTCCGGGAGCGACCTGACACGTCACGCCTCCGTGCCCGCGCCGTCCGGATCGGCGAGCCGGGCGGGGCAGGCGGCCGGAGCCCCGGGGAAGGGCGGAGGTCCCTCGGTGGCCGCAGCCGCCGACGGCGGGGCGGTGGGATCCACGGCTTCCGGCGAGCTCATCCTGGAGGGCGGGGCGGGCGGCGATGGGGCGAGCGGGGAGTTGTTCGAGGTGCCGGACACCTCGGGCGGGGCGCTCACCGTGTGGCTCAGGGTCAACCAGGAGGCGCCGCACCTGGAGATCCGCTGGCGGGAGGGCGTTCACCTGGCGGCCTCCCCGTCGGAGGCCGAGCGGGTGGCGCGGGCCGACGAGATCTGGGCGTCGCTGCCGAGGTCCGCCGGCCGGCGCGACGTGGTGGCCCGCGACCTGACCAAGGTCCTGTACGGCGACCGCGTCAGGTGCGTGTCGTTCCTGTCGACCTCCGTACGCAGCAAGGTCGCCACCAACCTGCTCTCCCAGCCGCTCAACGAGATCTCCCCCGAGCGGGTCTTCGAGGCCATCGCCGCGCTCACCGGCCTCGACGCCGAGCTGGAGCAGGAGCGGGAGGCCCGCCGCGACGAGCACGCCAAGCGGGTGCGGGCGGCGCAGGCGGCCGACCGGCTGGCGGAGTTCGAGGCGGAGTCGAAGGCGTTGCTGACCACGTTCGACCGGCGCGACGAGGCGCGGGTCCGGTTGGCGGAGGCGTTGCGGTGCTGGCGCGGCAGGCAGGCGCGCAAGCTGGCCGACGCCGCGGCCAGGGACGAGGCGCTGGCCGCCGACCTCGAACGCCACCGCGCGGCCGACGAGGCGGCGGCCGAGGCGATCGCCCTGGTGAAGGCGGAGATCGCCACGCTGCGGGAGGACACGCTCGACCGGCAGGTGTCGCAGGCCCGCAAGGAGCTGGCGGCGCTGCAGGCCAGGGCCGCCAAGCTCGACGCCGACCGCGCGGTCGCGGAGAACTCCGCCGACGAGCTGCGCGGCCAGATCCCGGCGCTGGAGGAGACCCGCAGGTTCGCCGACGGGCGCGACGTGCCGGCGGCCGAGCGGGAGCTGCGCGAAGCCCGGCTGCGGCTCAACGAGGCGCTCAAGGCGCTCGGCGTGGCCGACCGGGAGGTTTCGTCGGCCCAGGCGGCGCTGGACGACGCGGAGGGCGGCCCCGCGGCGGCCCAGCTCAACGCGCTGGCGGCGGCGGGCATCGGCGCGACGGGACTGCTGGACGCGCTGGACGTGGCGGAGCAGGCACGCGATGCCGCCCACACCGGCCCGCCGCCCGGCAACGCCAAGACCCACCACGCCGAAGCCCGCGACGCAGAGGCCCGGGACGCCCAAGCCCGCGACGCCGAAAGGCGGGCGGCCGCGCTCAAGGCCCGTTACGGGAAACGTCAGGAGGGGCTCGGGGCCGGGCTGCGGCTCGCGCTGGGAGACCTTCGGGGATGGCCGAACGAGCATGCGGTGATCGTGGACGCCGCGCAGCTCGATGCCGCCGCGGCCGCCCTCGCCGGCCTGCCCGGGTCCGTGCTGGTCAGCGCGGCCGGGGTGAGCGTCGTAGGGGCGTTCGACGGGGTGGCGACCGGGCGGGAGGCCCGGATCAAGGCGGCCGAGCAGCGGCTGCACCGGGCCAAGGACGCGCAGGAGGCGGCGGCGCAGGCCGTACGCGACGAGGAAGAGGCCGTCGCGGAGGCCCAGCGGCGGCTTGAGGGCGCCACAGCCGGGGTGCGCCTGGCCGAGGTCGAGGCGCGTCTGGGCGAGCGGCGGGCCAGGCTGGGCGAGTTGAATGCGGCCATCGAGGAGCTGTCCCCCAAGGTCGCCGAGGCGGAGCGGCTGGCCGGATCGCTGGACTTCCGTGCTCGCACGCGGGACATGGAGATCGAGCGGCTGGAGGGCCGGCGACAGCGGCACGAGGCGGAGCGGACGCAGGCCCGCGACCAGCAGGCGAAGGTCACCGCGGAGCGCGAGGCGCTCCGGCTGGAGGCGCTGGCCGCCGACTGGGGCGGCACGGGCGAGACGGCCCGCGCCTGGGTGGACGCGCTGCCGGAGGAGGAGCGGCCGCGCACGGCCGACGAGTGGTGGCGGATCGCCGAGCGGCACTTCGACCAGGCATTGCGTGACACGTTCCCGGACGAGGACGCGGAGATCCCGGAGGAGCTGCGATTCCTGCTGAGCGAGCGGGGCGGGAGCACGGCGCGCGAGCAGGCGACGTTCGCGGCGGTGTGCGGGGCGCTGGCGTCCTACCTGCGGGGGCAGGAGGAGTACGAACGCCACCAGCGGCGGCAGATCGAGGCACAGCTCGTCACCCGGCAGCGCGACCTGGCGGCGGCGGCCCGGGGCGCGGAGGAGGCGGCGCAGTCGACGGCCGTGCACCGGGCGGCGCTGACGGCGGCGATCAAAGCGCGGCTGACGCGGGTGGCGGAGGAGTTCGAGAAGCTCGACACCTCCTACGGAGGCTACGGCGCGACGCTGGAGTTCCCCGTGCCGCCCGCGCCCGCCGACCCGGAGCAGCGCTGGCAGTGGCGGGTGACGCCGAAGTGGCGGCGCGGCGAGGGGCAGGGGTTCGTGCCGTACAACCGGCGGGCCAACACCGCGCTCATGGACGAGAAGGCCGTCAAACTGGTGTGCGCGGCGGCCATCGCCTCGGCCGGGGGCGGGCATCTGTGCCTGGTGCTCGACGAGCTGGGACGCAACCTGGGCAAGGAGCACCGCAGGGAGGCGGTGTCGCTGTTCAGGAGGATCGGCGAGACGTACGGGATCACGGTGATCGGGGCGCTGCAGGACGACATGGAGCCGTACGCGATCGACGCCTGCGGGCAATACATCAAGCTGCGGCGGTCGTCGGACGCGATGCCGTACAACGAGCCACCGGTGATCGTCGGGCACGACCAGCACGCGGAGCGGGTGCGGGCCCTGGCGGCGTACGTCGACAGGAGCCCGTGAGCGCGGCCTTAATTCCAGCACAACTCCCTTCGAAGTGACGCCCCGCATGGTGGTCCCGTCCAGCCCTCCAGAGGGGGCTCACGAGAAAGGGAACGGTCATGACCGCCAAGGCCACCGATCATCCTGTCGGCCAGCTGATGTTGCCCGGGCAGGCGGCCGCGCCGCCCGGGCCGGTGGACTTGATCGCGATGTACGTCATCCACCACGCGTTCCGCCGCGACCTGGCCGCCTTCAGGGCCGCGGTGCCCGCCACGCCGGTCGAGGACAGGGCGACGTGGAAGGCGCTGGCCGAGCGCTGGGAGCGGTTCTACGACATCCTGCACAAGCACCACACCGGCGAGGACGCCGGCCTGTGGCCGCTGCTGCGGGCGCGGGCGGACGCCGCGGGCGACGCGGAGGCCCGCGCCACGCTGGACGCCATGGAGGCCGAGCACGGCGAGGTCGACCCGTTGCTGGCGTCGTGCGCGGTCGGCTTCGACCGGCTGGCGTCCCTGCCGGACGCGGACGCGCGTGACGCGCTGGAGGTACGGATCGTGGCGCTGAACGAGCGGCTCGGGCAGCACCTGGCGCACGAGGAGCGCGACGCGATGGCGCTCGTGCAGCGTTATCTCACGCACGCCGACTGGGAGAGCCTGGAGGAGGAGCACTTCAAGTCCGCGTACGGCCCGCGGGAGATGCCGTTCGTGGCGTCCTGGGCGCTGTACCGGCTGCCCGAGGAGCATTTCACCCGGGTCCGCGACTCCATGGCCGGTCGGCCCTTGGAAGTGATCTGGCGGCTGTTCTGGCGCCGGCCGTTCGAGCGGCGCGAGCGTGCGGCGTTCCGCCACGTGTGAACGCCGCCGTACGCCTGCGCCGCGCGACCGTCAGAAGCCGCCCTGGTCCCGTTGATCGCGCAGCCAGCGTTCAGCCAGCGGGATCTCCCACTCCGAGCACAGCCGCAGGGCGTCGTCGGCGTGCCTCGCGGCGATCTCGCGCTCGCCCGCGGCGCAGGCGGCCAGGGCGAGGAACGCGTCCACCGGCCCGATCGCCGCCCCGAACCCCGCGCTGCAGGCCCGTCCCGCGTACGGGGAGAGCCACTGGTACGCCGCGGCGGCCAGACCCGGCAGGGCCAGCGCGAAAGCGATCTCAGCGGCCAGGCAGTGCTGGTGGAGCGAGGCCCAGTTGTCACCCGGCGGAATCGCCCCCGAGCAGGCGGCGCGGGCCTCGTCCAGCCGACCGGCGCGGACGAGCAGCCACACGACAGGCAGCTCCACCGGGAATGGACCGGACAACATGGAGCTCAGGACCGGCACGCCCTCCGCGGCGCGGCCCTGCCACACCATGGCGTGCATCGGCCCGGCGACGTTGGACACTTCGCGGTTCGGCACCCACATGCCCGCGGTGAGCTCGATCTGGTGATCCATGAGGCGCCCGCATTCGGCGAAGCGGCCCTGCATCGCCAGCCACGGAATTTCCAGCTCCCCCAGCACGACCAGCACGTACGTGACCCGCAGCCGCTCGGCGAGCTCTCTGGCGCGGCGGGCCTCCTCGCGCATCTCGGCGATACGACCCGTCTCGCCGGCGGCGATCGCCCGCAACGTCCGCGCCACCGCCTCCCACATGGGCGCTTTCAGCTGTTGCGCGGCCTCGAGGGCCTCGCCGGCGAGGCGGTGGCGTTCTTCCGCGGTCGCCGCTCGCCAGGAGGCCAGGAACGCCGTCTGGCACGCCCAGACCAGCAGCGCCGGGTCGCCGAGCCGCCGCGCCATGGCCAGTCCCTGCTCGACGAGCGCGTCCCGGTAGGCGGAGGAACCGGCTTTGTAATACAGCTCGCCCGCCAGGACCAGGACGGCCCGGCAGCGCAGCTCGCTGTCCTGCGCCGGCAGTTCCCGCAACACCTTCCGCAAGGTGGCGACGACGTTCTCGTCCACCTGCCCGTACGGGCGGATCTGCCACATGGCGCCCTCCGCCGTTCCGACGGCTGCCTCGGCGATCCGTACGATGTCGTTCATCCGCTCCGCCTCCGCCACCGCGGCGCTGAGCGCGACGTGCAGTCCCTGCTGGTCGGCCGCCCAGCGGCAGGCGTCGGCGCGGGCCATGAGCAGGTCGTAGCGGTCGAGCGGGGTGGCGGAGGCGTCGGCGCGCTGGGCGTCGAGCGCGGCCTTGAGCAGCGCGGCGGCCTCCTCGTGGGCGTACAGGCGCCGCGCCTGCTCCGCCGCGGCGGCGGCCGCGCGCCAGGCGCGGGCGGCGTGCGCCGGACCGGCGGCCAGCCAGTGCCGCGCCGTCTCCGAAAGCCGCTCCCCACCGTCCGGCCAGTGCCGCGCCGTCTCCGAAAGCCGCTCGCCGCCATCGAGGGCTCTGGCGACCGCGGCGTGTCTGCGGGCTCGCCGCGCCGCCGGCAGTCCCGCGTACATCACGTCCCGGACCAGCGCGTGCGCGAACCGGAACCGGTCCACCGTCTCCTCCTCGGCGATGACGCCGGCGGCGAGCGCGGGGTCGAGACCGTCCAGGACCCGTTCCTCGTCCAGCCCGTGCGCCGCCGCGAGCAGTGCCAGGTCGAACTGCCGCCCGATGACGGAGGCGGTTCTGAGCAGATCCCCGGTCGCGGCGGGAAGGCGCGCGATGCGGCGCGCGACGACGTCGGCGACCGCCGCCGGCAGGCCCTCCGCGATCTCGCCCGACCCCCGCCCGGCGAGCAGCCGCACCAGCTCGACCAGGAAGAACGGGTTGCCGTCCGTCCGGTCCCGCAGCAGCTCGGCCTCGCGGGGACTCGGCGTCCGGTCCGTCGCCGCCTCGACCAGCGCACGCGTCTCCGGGACCGAGAGGCCGGCGAGGTCCACCCGTACGGCATGCCGCCTGCTGAGGCTCTCCGCCACCAGCCCGAGCGCGCCGTCGTGTTCCGGGTGGGCGCGGCGCGTCGCCAGGACGAGCACCCGGCCCGTGTGGAGCGCCTCGGCGAGGTGGCGCAGCAGCCGCAGCGAGGAAGCGGAGGCCCAGTGCAGGTCCTCCAGCAGCACGAGGAGCGGATGCACGGAGGAGGCGGCGGCGAGCACCCGCGCCACCGCGTCGCACAGCCGGAACCACGCGGCGTGCGCGTCGTCCGGGGAGTGAGCAGGGGCGTCGGACGGCGGGCCGTGGCTCTTCCGCAGCGAGGCCAGGTCGGCCAGCTCGGTCAGGTCACCGCGTACGGCCTCGGGCAGTGCGGCGGCGGGAAGGCTGTCCAGGAGTGCGCGCAGCACACCGATCCAGGGCCACATGGGCGGCGCGCCCTCGTCCTCGGAACACCGCCCGAGGAGCACCGCGAATCCCTGCGTGCTCGCGCGGGCCGCCAGCTCCTGCGTCAGCCTGGTCTTGCCGATGCCCGGCTCACCGGCGACCACGGCGAACCGGGGTGTCGCCCCGAGGGTCTCGGCCAGGAGGGACTCCAGAGTGGCCAGCTCGGCGGCCCGTCCGACGAGCGGCCACTGCCGCGGATCCCCGCTGGCGACCGGAATCGGCTGCGGGACCGGGTCAAGGGCGGGTGCCGCCGCTTCCCGAGCAGCGGCCGTCTCGGGAGCACCCTGCGTCTCGGGAGCGGCCGGCGGAGCGGTCCCGCCGAGAGCAGGTGTCGCCGGCTCCGGACCGGCCGGTGGAACGGTCCCGTCCAGTGCTGGCGTCGGCGGCTCGGGAGCAGGCGGTGGAAGGGGCCGGTCCGGCTCCGGCGCCGCCGTCGGTTCGGGGGCCGGGCGCCAGATCAGCGACGGGTCCTGCCGGAGCACGGCGCTCTCCAGCGTTCGCAGCGCCGCGCCCGGGTCCAGGCCGAGCTCGTCGGCGAGGATGTGGCGCACGCGCCGCAACGCATCCAGCGCGTCCGCCTGCCGGCCGGAGCCCGCCAGAGCCAGGACGCGCAGACTCCACAGCCGCTCGCGCAGCGGGTGCTCGGCGGTGAGGGCCTCCAGCTCGGCGGCGACCATGGCGTGCTCGCCCAGCGTCAGCCGTGCCGCCGCGCGGCTCTCCAGCGCCACGAGGCGAAGCTCCTCGAGGCGCGCCCGCTCGGCCACCGCCGCCGGCGACTCTCCCAGGTCGACGTACGGGATCCCGCGCCAGGAGGCGAGGGCCTCGTCGAGCCGGCCGGCCAGCCGCACGAGTTCTGATCGCGTGAGCTCGGGCGGGGCGACGGCCGCGGACCAGCCTCCGAGGCGCCGACCGGCCGAGCCGACCGCCGCGTCGAACCGCGCCGCGTCGAGAGCCTCGTCCGCGATCCGCAACGCGTAGCCGGGCGCGACCGTCACCAGGACCTTCGAGGGGGTCCTGGCCGGACGGCCAGGCTCGAGGGCCCGCCGTACGGCGGTGAGGTATACGTGCAGGGTCTGCGGCGCGGTGGGCGGCGGATCGTCGCCCCAGAGCAGGTCGACGAGCGAGTCCACGGCGACCGGGCGCCCGCGGTGGAGGGCGAGCGCCGCCAGCACGGTCCGCTGCATGCGTCCTCCCAGATCGACCGGCTCTCCGCCGTGCGCGATCTCGGCCTGCCCGAGAACCCCTACCTGCACGGACGAAGACTACATGCGCCGTCGCGGATGACTTGCCCACTACATGTCCGAATTAATTCAGCCCTAAGCCGCGCCAAGGACATACCAGGCACGCTTCTCCCATCTCTACCGAAGGAGGAGAAAATGCGCCCGTCCACCGCGCCCTCTTCGCCCGTCCATCACGCGGACTGGCCCCAGGAACTCCTGCCCGTGTTCGAGCGCTCGATCACCACCGAGTACGCCTCACTCACGCGCAGCGGCGCCCCCATCACCTGGCCGCTCACCCCCTACTACGACGCGGGCCGGCGCACGCTCGACGTGTCCACGGGACTGACCTATCCCGTCAAGGCGGAGCGCGCGCGGCGCGATCCCAGGGTCTCGCTGCTGTTCTCCGACCCCACGGGCTCCGGCATCCCGGACGCGCCGGTGGTCCTCGTGCAGGGGCTGGCGACCGTGCGCGACGCCGATCTCCAGGCGAACACCGACCTGTACGTCCGCCGGAGTCTGGCCAAGTTCCCGCAGGTGTTCGCGAAGCAGCCGTGGTTCCTCCTGCGCCGCCAGGTCTGGTACTGGGCCCGGATCTGGATCGAGGTCACGCCCCTGCGGATGTTGTGGTGGCCGGGCGGGCGACTCGACGCCGAGCCGCGGCGCTGGGAGGCGACGGCCGTGACGGCGCCGTCGTCCGACCCGGCTCCCACCGGTCCCGGCCACGGCTCGTGGGCCACGAACCCCTCGGAATGGCGCCCGCACGCCGACCGCGCCGCCCGCCTCGGCAATCCGGTGCTCACCACGGTCGACACCGGCGGGTGGCCTCTGCCGCTGCGCTGTACCGGCGTCCGCCGGGTGGACGACGGTTTCATCGTCGAGACGGGCCCCTTGGGCGCCGCGGCGCGCGGCCGCGGCTGCCTCACCTTCCACGCGCATCCGGAGGTTTTCACCAATCAGGAGAATGTCGTGCTCGTCGGCGAGGCCACGCCGGTGGCCGGTGGCGTTCACGTGCGGGTCGAACGCGCGCTGGCCGACTTCAGCCTGCCCAGCGGCCGACTGCAGCAGATGCGCATGATGATCGGCAGCGGACGGGCACTCGCACCCCGGCTGGCCGGCGAGGCGGCGCGGCGTGGTCAGCCGGTTCCCGTGCCCCGCCGATGAGGACACTGCCGTCATCCGCTCCTCACGCCCTGCCGGCAGGACGCCTGCCGGGCGGCCGACGGGCCCGGCTGTCAGTCGCCGCGTACTGGCGGGCCCGACCAGTCAGGTGCCGCGCACTGGCGGGCCGACCAGTCAGGTGCCGCGTACCGGCGGGCCGGTGTAGGACGCGCGCAGGCGCAGCAGCGTGCCGCGCTCGTACTCCTCCATGGCGTGCGCCAGCCAGCCCGCCGTCCTGGCGACAGCGAAGATCGCCTCCCCCGCGCCGCGCACCATGCCGCCCACGGCGGCGAGGATGGCGAGGGCGAAGTCGATGTTGCGTTCCGGGAGGCGGCGCCGGCGCATCTCCCCCAGCACGGCCTTTCCCGCGGCGATCCGCTCGTGCCCCGGCGCGGCCTCCTCGAGGAGGTCGAGCAGCAGGCCGCCGCGACCGTCGCCGTTCTTGTAGATGCTGTGGCCGAAGCCGGGAATGCGCTCACCCCGCCGCACGCGTTCCGCGATCGCCCGTGGAGCCTGCCCCGGCTCGGTGACCTCGGCGAGCAGGCGTTCCGCGCCGTACGACGCGCCGCCGTGCAGCGGGCCGCCCAGCACGCCCAGGCCCGTCAGGACCACGGCGTACGGGTCGGCCTTGGCGGAGGCGGCGACCCTGGCCGCCAGGGTGGAGGCGGCCAGCTCGTGGTCGGCGAGCAGCACCAGCGCGGCCCTCAGCGCGGCCAGCAGCCCCGGCGGGGCGGGGTGCGGGCACAGACGGGACCACAGGCGCTCGGTGATCGACTCGCCCCGCGGCTCTCCGAGCTTCGGCAGGGCGTCCACCAGGCCCGCTATCATGCGGCGGCCGGTGGCGGCGACGGAGTCGGGATCGAGCTGGTAGCGCAGGGAGTCGGACGCGCCGAGCACCGTGGTGATCACCTGGAGGCGGTCGAGGGGCATGAGGTCGTCCGGCAGCCCCCGCTGCGCGTCGACGGCGACCCGCAGCGCCTCCGCCTCACACCGCCACGGCCCCGGATTCCGCAGCGCGCCCGGATCGCCATTCCGCGGCGCGCCCAGGTCACCATTCCGCGGCGCGCCCGGGTCGGCATTCCGCGGCGCGCCCGGGTCGGCGGTCCACAGCCACTCGGCGACCGCTTCGAAGTCGCTCGTCCTGGCCAGCTCCAGCGCGTCGACCCCCCGGTAGTAGGGCCGGTCGGCGCCGAGTGCGGTGACGCCGGACTCGATCACCAGCTCCGGCGGCTGGTTCCGCGGCCGTCCACGCCGGGCCAGCCGCTCGATCTCCTCCGCCGGGAACAGGCTGCGCCGCCCGTCGTCGCTGTGCCGCCGGGCCAGCACCCCTCTGCTCACGTACGCGTACAGCGTGGCCGGCTTGACCCCGAGACGCTCGGCCGCCGTGGCCGCGTCGATCCACTCCACCCCGGCAACCCTCCCCATATTGACGAAAATCAATATTGATCCATGTTGAGCAAGCATGTCAACGTGAGGGCATGCCCAAAATCCATTTCCTCGACGTGACCAACCGGGACGGCGTGCAGACCGCGCGCACCGGCCTGTCGAAGTTCGGCAAGACCATGGTCAACTTCTACTTGGCGCGGCTCGGGGTGGCGCAGTCCGAGATCGGTTTCCCGTTCCTCTTCCACGAGGTCCCGTACGTGAAGGCACAGCTCGCGCTGGCCGAGGCGGGCGCGTTCGGGGAGCTGCGGCTGTCCGGCTGGTGCCGGGGCGTGCCGCGGGACGTGGAGAAGGCGGCGCCGCTCGGGCTGAAGCACTACAACCTGTCCATCTCGACATCCGACTACATGATCCAGAACAAGTTCCGGGGCCGGCTGGACAGGGACGCGATCATCAGGGAGATGACGGCCGCGGTCCGCGTGGCCAAGGACGCGGGCGCGCTGACCGTGGGCGTGAACGCCGAGGACGGCTCGCGTACGGACGACGGGTTCCTGCTGGAGTTCGCGCTGGCGGCCAAGCAGGCGGGGGCCGACCGGGTGCGCTACTGCGACACGATCGGCGGCGACACGCCCGACCGGATCCGCGAGCGCTTCTCGAAGCTGGCCTCGGCCACCGGGATGCCGATCGAGACGCACTGCCACAACGACCTGGGCATGGCCGTGGCCAACTCGGTGTCGGGCGCGCTCGGCGACCTCGACGCCGGGCAGGACGCGTGGATCAACACGTGCGTGAACGGCATCGGCGAGCGCTCCGGCAACGCCGACCTGCTCTCCACGATCCTGGCCTTCCGGCACGGCTTCGGGCTGAACGCGGAGATCGGCGACGCGCTGGACCT
The DNA here is from genome assembly GCF_008065375.1 of Nonomuraea sp. SYSU D8015. Taxonomy (GTDB): domain Bacteria; phylum Actinomycetota; class Actinomycetes; order Streptosporangiales; family Streptosporangiaceae; genus Nonomuraea. The sequence continues at coordinate 595,916 of NZ_VJYI01000001.1, read as the reverse complement.
GTCATGGGCGCGCAGGTTCGGGCTGTGGGCGAGTTACGCGTTCGGACAGCCGCTGCCGTACAGCCAGGTGGGGGTGGGGCGGAACGCGTTCGCGCACGAGTCCGGCATCCACGCCGACGGCGCGCTGAAGGATCACGGCAACTACGAGCTGTACGACGAGGCGACGCTGGGGCCGTTCCCCGAGGACTGGCACGCCCGCGACGGCCGGGTGGTGCTGACCGGCGAGTACGGCGGCAAGGCCGGGTTCCGGCACGTCATGAACGGGCTCGGGATCGAGGAGGTCGCGGACGAGGACCTGGCGTTCCGGCTGGTGCAGCTCTGCAACGCGATGACGGGCCGGCCCCTCACGGACGACGAGCTCCGCCTCATCGCGGCCCATCCGCGCGAGCTGTCGCTGCTCTTCCCGGGCTACGAGCCCGCCTGACGTCCGGCTCAGCCGTCGCCGTGCTCGATGAGGGTCACTGCTCCAGGTCGTCGGAGGAGGCCCGGCCCTGCGCCGGCCGGTGCGTGACATGAGAACGGCCGCGCCTGCCATGGGCATCGGCGCGGCCGTGGGCGCCACGGTTGGACATTCACCGCGGTGGCATCACCTTAACGCCACGAAGCCGCCGCGGTGGGTGAGTTTCCCGATTACAGGCCCTCGTCGCCGGTTTCCGGCAGCGCCAGCAGGCACAGCAGGCTCAGTAGCGCCATCGCCGACACGTACCCGCCAACCGCCATCACGCCGAGCCCGCCGGCCTGCATGCTGGTGGCCACGAGCGGCGGGACCGCGCCGCCGAGCACACCGCCCAGGCTGTAGGCGACCGAGGCGCCGCTGTAGCGGTATTCGGTCCTGAACAGCTCGGGCAGGTACGCCCCCATCGGCCCGAAGATCAGCCCCATCAGCCCGAGCGCGCCCGCCAGCGCCAGCCCGACCAGGACCACCGACGCCGTCTCCATCAGCGGGAACATCACCAGCCCCCACCCGATGGCCGCCGCCGTGCCGGTGATCAGGGTGCGGCGGCGCCCCAGGCGGTCGGAGACCATGGCGGAGACGACGGTGCCCGCGGCCATGAACACGACCCCGATCATGGTCAGCGCGAGCATGGTGGTCCGCGGAATCTTCAGGGTGTTGGTCCCGTACGCCAGGCAATAGGTGGTGGCGGTGTAGAACAGCGTGTACGCGACCGTCATCGCGCCGGCCCCGAGGAGCACCCGCCGCCACTGGTCCCGCATGAGCCCGGCGAACGGCACCTTGGCGATGCGCCGCTGGTCCATGGCCGCCTGGAAGACCGGCGTCTCGGAGATCTTCAGCCGCACGTACAGTCCGACCACCACGAGCAGCAGACTGGCCAGGAAGGGCAGCCGCCAGCCCCAGCCGTCGAACTGCTCGTCGCTGAGCGCCTCCCCCAGGATGAGGAAGAGCCCGTTGGCCGCGATGAACCCGACAGACGGCCCGAGCTGCGGGAACATCGCGTAGAGCCCGCGCTTGCCGGGCGGCGCGTGCTCGGTGGCCAGCAGCGCCGCGCCGCCCCACTCGCCGCCGAGCCCGATGCCCTGCGTGAACCGCAGCAGCACCAGAAGCACGGGCGCGACGACGCCGATGGCGGCGTACCCGGGGAGCAGCCCGATGGCCACCGTCGACAGCCCCATGACCAGCAGCGACACGACGAGCATGGACTTGCGGCCGATCCGGTCGCCCCAGTGCCCGAACACGGCCGACCCGAGGGGCCGCGACACGAACGCCACGGCGAACGTGGAGAACGCGGCGAGGCTGCCCGCCACCGGGTCCATGTCGGGGAAGAACGCGGTGTTGAGCACCAGCGCGGCGGCGGTGCCGTAGATGTAGAAGTCGTAGAACTCGATCGCGGTGCCGATGAGGCTGGCGGCGGCGATCCTGCTCCGGCTCGGCGCCGCGGCCTGGGGGGATGTCGTCATGCTCCGTGTCTCACCATGCGGACTAGCGTCTTGTGAAGCGGTACGCCGACGGTATCACCTGCGCAATGTCACATCTCGCCCGCCGTCCCGCTAGGTTGCAGATCGGGTGACTCGCGGAAAGGAACGGGGTTTGGCTGTCGATCTGGTCATCTTCGACTGCGACGGGGTGCTCGTGGACAGCGAGCCCATCTCCGTACGCGTGGGCGTGGCGGCGCTGCGGCGCCTGGGCTGGTCCATCGACGAGGCGGAGTACGCCGAACGGTTCGTGGGCTGCTCGACCGAGTACTGGGACGAGCACGTCGGCGAGACGCCGCCGGGCTGGCGCGAGCAGCTCATCGCCGAGTACACCGCCGCCGTCAAGGCCGAGCTGCGCACCGTCGAGGGGATCGAGGCGGCGCTCGACGGGCTCACGCTCCCGTTCTGCGTGGCCTCGAACGGCCGGCACGCCTTCATCCGGCACAGCCTCGAGCTCACGGGGCTGGCGGACCGGTTCGCGGGGCGGGTGTTCAGTGCCGAGGACGTGGCCAGGGGCAAGCCGGCGCCCGACCTGTTCCTGCACGCGGCGGCCACGATGGGCGCGGCGCCGGAGCGCTGCGTGGTCGTGGAGGACAGCCCGTTCGGGGTGATGGCGGCCGTGAGCGCGGGCATGCGCTGTCTCGCGTACGCCGGCGGCCTCACCCCGGCCGCCCGCCTGACCGGTCTGGGCGCTACCGCCCTCCTCCACGACCTGTCGACGCTCCCCGACCTGATCCGTTCCCTCGACTGATCCGCCCCTCGCCTGCGACGGCGGCGACGTACCGTGAGGACATGGCGCAACGTCCGTATGTGGTGGCGCACGTGGGCGTGTCCGTCGACGGGGCGACCACCGGGTTCGAGCCCGATGTCGCGAGGTTCTACCAACTGGCCGAGACCTGGAAGGAAGACCTCACGCTGGCGGGCGCCGACACTGTCCTCGCCCAGGAGCAGGCCCTGGCGCAGGCCGAGGGGCCGGGCCCGGACGAGGGCGGGCCGCTGCTGGCCGTCGTCGACGGCCGCGGCCGCGTCAGCCGGTGGGAGGCGCTGCGCGAGGCCGGCCACTGGTCCGACGTCGTGGCCCTGCACTGCGCGGCCACTCCCCCGCGCCCGCCGGATCGGCGGGTACGCGAGATCGTCACGGGCGCCGACCACGTCGACCTCGCCGCCGCCCTCCAGAGGCTGGGCCAGGAGGACGGGGTCAGGGTGGTGCGCGTCGACAGCGGCGGCACGCTCATCGGCGCGCTGATGACGGCCGGGCTCCTGGACGAGCTCAGCCTCCTCGTCCACCCATGCGTGGCCGGCGAGCGGGCCACCCGCTTCTGGCACGGCGCCGCACCCGCCTTCGCGCCCCTCACCCTCGTCGGCGCCCAGAGCCTTCCCGACGGACTGGCATGGCTGCGTTATTACAGAAAAACGTGAGCGTTATAAGTAATTGACTTCTCCGTGTTATGGTGTTTGCCACCCGATAATCGGCGTGGCTAATATCGCCGCGCGAACAGCGAGAAACCGAGCCAAACGGCATTGATGGCCGCGGCCGCCCGCGCGGCGCACCTCGTGGTCGACGAACCCCCGCACATTCTCGACGACCATCTGGCCGCGCCTCTCCTGGGCGTCCGGGCCGGCGAGCTGATCGGATACCACCGCCTCCACGGCGGGCACCTCATCCTGTCCGGCACCCGCGCACAGGTCACCGCCCGCAGTCGCTACACCGAGGACCGGCTGCGCGCCTCGGGGCTGGAGCAGTACGTCAGCCTGGGAGCGGGCCTGGACACCTTCGCCTACCGCGCCTCCTGGCCACGCGTCTTCGAGGTCGACCACCCGGCCACCCAGCAATGGAAACGCCGCCTGCTGCTCGACGCCGGAATAACACCACCCGATTTCCTGACGTTCGTCGGCGTGGATTTCGAAAAAGAAAATCTGACCGTCCGGCTCGCTGAAGAAGGATTCGACACCTCACGCCCGGCCTTCGTCAGCTGGCTCGGCGTGAGCATGTATCTCACTGCCGACGCCGTGTCCGCGACGCTTTCCGCGTTCGGCGCATTCGCGCCCGGATCGGAGCTCGTCATGGAATATGCCCTTCCCGCCGGGGCGCGGGACGCGCAGGCCGAGACCATGGCCGGATACGCGCTGCCGGCGGCCGCCGAACACGGCGAGCCCTGGCTGACCTTCCACACCCCCGAGGAGATCACCGCGCTGCTGGAGAAGCACGGTCTGCGGGCCGTCGAGCACGTGCGCGTTGCCGACGTCCCGGCCGTCGCGGCCAGGTCCGCGCCCGTCCCGGTGAGCGTGGACCTGTGCCGCCTGGTGGTCGCTACGCCTGCTTAGCGCGCCCGTCCTCGCCGAGATAGTCGCGCCACGACCGCTTCGGGTTCCAGCCCAGCATGCGGTGGGCCTTCGCGCAGGAGATGCCCGAGGCGTCCGGGCGGGCTAGCGGCCGCAGCTCGATCCGGTCGCCGAAATGGCGCCGCAGGACCTCGGCGAAGTCGCGCCCGCCGACGTTGTCCGGGGAGGCGATGTAGAACACCTCGTGGCCGGGCAGGCCGGACTCGGTGGCCAGGACGATGGCGTCCGCCAGGTCGTACACGTCGATGTAGCTCCACAGACCCGCCCCGGCCAGGGACGGATCGCGCACCACGGGGCCGAGGTTGCGCTCGTAGTTGCCCTCGTGCTGGACCCAGCTCGGCCGCAGCGAGATGCACCTGATGTCCGAGCGGCGCACCGCGGCGTCCATGAGCTGCTCGCCGAAGTGCTTGGCCAGCGCGTACGGGTCCTGCGGCCGGATCGGGTGGTCCTCGTCCACGGGTGCGTAGTCGGGCAGGAACGACCGCTCGGGGAAGAAGAACCCGGGCACGGTCTCGCTGGAGATGTTCACGAACCGGGACACGCCGAACCGCACTGCCGCCTCGATCATGTTGAACGTCGACATCACGTTGTTCTGGAACACCACCTGCGGCGGGTTGTGGGTCGGGTCCGGGATGGCGGCGGCGTGCACCACCGCCTCGGCCCCTCGCACCACGGCGAACGCCTGACCGGCGTCGGTCAGGTCGGCCTGCTGATAGCGGGGGGCGCCCGGCTCGTCCCGCTCCCAGACCGGGCGTGTGACGTCGACGGCGGTCACCTCATGACCGGCCTCCATCAACGCCTTGACGGCCGCCCGCCCGACCTTGCCGTGGGCTCCGGTGACGACGACGCGCATGACCTTCTCCTTGCTGTCTCATCCGACGCCTATGGCGGTGAGCGTAGACCCTGTGCGCGTCTTGGTTACCTTGAGCTGGGCGGTGATGCGCGACCGCAGCTCGGCGACGTGGCTGACGATGCCCACGGCGCGGCCCCCGTCACGCAGCCCGTCCAGGATGTCGAGCACGCCGTCCAAGGTGTCCTCGTCCAGGGTGCCGAAGCCCTCGTCCACGAACAACGTACCGATCTCCGCGCCGCCCGCCTCGGCCGTCACCACGTCCGCCAGGCCCAGCGCCAGGGCCAGGGAGGTGATGAAGCTCTCACCGCCCGACAGCGTCGCCGGGTCGCGGTCGACGCCGGTCCAGCCGTCGGCCACGCGCAGCCCCAGCCCGCCGCCCGACCTGCCCCGCGAGCCGGCCGTCTTGCGCAGGTCGTGGCGCAGCAGGTAGCGGCCGGCCGACATGTGGTCGAGGCGCTCGTTGGCGGCGTCCACCACCTGGCGCAGCCGCTCGCCCAGCACGTACGACGTCAGGCTCATGTTCCACTGGTTGTCGCCGGACGTGCCGCCGGCCAGGGCGGCCATCCGCTCGGCTAGCCGGTGCCGGGCGGCCGCCGGGCGCCACCGCTCGACGCAGGCCGACAGCTCGGCGTGCAGCTCCTCCAGCCGCCGCGCCCGCGCCGCCGCCCGGTCGCGGAGGCTCGCCAGCCTGGTGTGCGCCTGCTCGGCCGCCTCCCGCTCGGCCCCGATCGCGGCCATGTCCGGGGCGGGCTCCGCCGCGGCCGCGGCCAGCTCGGGGTCGGCCAGCGTGCTGGTGACGGCGGCGTGCTCGTCGTCCAGCCGCCGCAGCGCCTCCGTCTTGCCCTCCCGCTCCGCCGGGCTCCGGTACGCGGCCTCCGCGTCCTCCACGTCGGCGAACCCCGCCTCTTCCGCCGCCTCCGCGGCCTGCCGTCTGGCCCTGTCGAGCTCGTCGGCGGCCGCCACCGCCGCCCGGGTGGCCTCCAGCGCCTCGCGCAGCAGCTCTGCCTCGTCGCCGAGCCTGGACAGCCGGGCGGTCAGCGTCGCGTCGCCGCCGCGCGCCGCGTCGAGCCGCGCGGTGAGCCTCGCGGCGTCTCCGCTCAACTCCTCGTGCCGGGTACGGCAGGCCGCCAGCCGCGCCGTCACCCTCCGGCCCTGCTCCTCCAGCTCCTGCCGCTCCCGGTGGAAGGCCGCGACCTCCTGCGCCAGCCGCGGCTCCCGGGCGGCCGACTCCCGCAGCCTGCGCAGCTCCCGCTCAGCGGCGCCCAGCACAGCCGCACCGTCGACCTGGTCGCCCGCCCGACCGGCCGCCCCGTCAACGCCGCCACCCGCACGACCGACGACCCCGTCAACGCCACCACCCGCACGGGGAGCCGCCTCGCTGACGGCCTGCGCATCCTCCAGGCCGGCATCCGTAGTCCTCCCGACCGCCTCCCCGAGCGCGCCATCGGGAACCGGACCCGTTCCCATGGGCACGACCCGAGAGGCGAGGGTGGCCTCAGGGTCGGCGCCCGTCCCCATGGGCGCGGCCTGAGCGGCCTGAGCGGCGGGAGCGGCCTGCGGACCGGCGTCCCGGCTCGCCACGGCCGTCTCGGGACGAGCGGCGGGCTCGGCGGGCTGGATCGCCTGGGTGAGGCGGCTGTGGAGGCGGGTGCGCTCGGTTTCCAGGCGGGCGCGGTGGGCGCGGTGGGCGGCCAGAGCCTCGGCGATCTCCCTGGCCAGGTCCCTGATCCGTTCGCGTTCGGCTTCGACCCGGTCGAGGGCGGCGGCCAGGGCGGGCTCGCGGCCGGCCACCGCCTCAAGGCGGGCCAGCTCCTCCTCTTCCTGCCGGACCTGCGCCTCGGCGCTGTCGGCGTCCAGTCCGCCGGTGGCCTCCACCGCGGCCGCATGCCGGGACTCGAGCGAGGCGAGGGCCCGTTCGGCCGCCTCCCGTTCGGCCAGGGCGGCTTCGTGCGCGCTCTCGGCCTCCTGCTCGTCCTCCGCGGAGGGCGCGCTGGGCGCCGGGGAGGCCGGATGGGGGTGGTGCTCGGAGCCGCAGACCGCGCACGGGCGGCCGTCGGTCAGGTCGCGGGCCAGCTCGGCCGCCATCCCGTCCATGCGGGCCTGGCGCAGGTCGAGCCAGCGTTCCCGGAGCGTCTGGGCCTGGTCGACGAGCACCTGGTGCGCGGCGGCGGCCGCTTCCAGCTCTGCGGCCAGGGCCTCGCGGCGGTGGGTGGCCTCCAGGGCGGCCCTGGCGGCGTCGAGGTCCGCCGACGCCGCGGGGATGGCCGCCGCCTGCGCGCGTACGTCCGCCAGGGCCGCGCTCGCGTCGGCGAGCCGCTCGGGGATCTCGGCGTCGGCCGCCGACACCTCGGCCTCCCGCTGGGTCAGCGTGTCCAGCTCCACCGTCAGCCTGGCCAGCTCCCTGTCGATCTCGATCAGGTCTGCGGCCGCGTCGCGTACCGCCTCGACGGCCGGGATCCTGGCGGCGTCCGTCCGCGCCTGGGCGAGCCTTTCGTCGGCCTGCTGGATGAGGCCGGGGAGGAGGGCGAGCCGGGCGCTGACGTCCTCCTCTACGGTGACCAGTGCCGCGAGCTCCTCCTCCACGCGCAGCAGGTCGCGCCGGACCACGGACAGTCTGGCCTCTTCGGTGATCAGCTCCGACAGCCGCGCGATCTCCGCCTGCCGCTGCCGCTCCAACGCCGCCAGCTCGGCCACCGTGGGCCGCGCGAGAGCCGCCTGTCCCGTCCTACCGCCGTCCATCCGAGCGTCGTCCGATCCCCAACCTGCGACACCGGCCACCGCACGAGCGGCCTGGCTTCTCGTGTGAAGGCCACCGCCTCGCGCCCCGGCGGCCTCACCTCCCGCCTGAGCGTCATCGCCTCCCCGCCCGGCGGCATCACCTCTCGTATGGGCGGCATCGCCGCTCGCCTTTGCGGCGGCGTCCGCCACTGGGCCGACGGCGCCCTGCGCAGGGACGGCCGCACCTTGTGACCCGCCGACGTCCCCTCGCGCACGGGCGACCGCGTCCTCCGCCCCGCCGACGCGGGTTGGGTCTCCTCCCGTTTCGGAGGGTGTGGTGGTGAGGAGGGGGCGGGCGCGGGCGAGGGCGTCGGCGGCCAGGGTGCGGGCCTTGGCGGCGGCCTCCTCGCGTTGCCTGGCGGCCGTGATGAGGGGGATCACCCGGTCGGCTCGGGCGGCGTCGTCCAGGATCGCCTGGAGGTCGGCCCGCTCGTCGGCCCGTTCGTCGAGGGTGCGGCGGGCGGTGAGCGCCTCGGCGTAGCGGCGTTGCCGGTCGGCGAGGGCGGCGGCCTGCTCGAAGCGCAGGCGTGCCGCCCGCGACGCCCGGCCGGCCGCCTCGTGCTCCTCCACCGTCCGCGTCACGACGGCCCGCGCGGCGTCGCGGAGAGCCCCGGCCCAGCCCAGGGGATCGACGTCAGGAGTGGGTGGCGCGTCGTCGCCGGGCCGGTCGCCCGCGCGCCCGACCGCCACCTCGGACGCGACAGGCACAGGCGAGTGCCCCTCCACCCGCGTGAGAGCCGCGCGGAGGTCGTCGCCCGCCGCCTCCTCCACCCGCTGGATGGCGAAGTCCACCTGCTGCCGGAGCTCCTGCGCCTCCCGCCACGCGAGCTTGCGCTGCTCGGCCAGCCACGACTCCGCCGCCGCGTACACCTTGACCGTGAAGAGCCGCTCCAGCAGCTTGGCCCGCTCCTCACCGTCGGCACGCAGGAACTTGGCGAAGTCGCCCTGGGGCAGCATCGCCACCTGCCAGAACTGGTCGGCGTTCATGCCGAGGAGCCCGCCCACGAGATCCCCGGCCTCGTCCAGCCGGGTGGTCAGGCCGTGCCAGGACGACCCCTGCCGCTCCGAGACGACGACCTTGGACTTCTCCTCGGTGACGCCGGTGCCGCGCAGCTTGGGACGCTGCCAGGAGGGAGAGCGCTGGATGCGGAATAAGCGGCCGCGGATCGACACCTCCAGCGTCACCGACGGGCCGGCCGAGGGCGGAGCGTGGTCGCAGCGCAGGCTGCGGGCGCTGTTGCGCTGCCCGGGGACCTGGCCGTAGAGGGCGAAGCACAGCGCGTCGAGGATCGTGGTCTTGCCCGCCCCGGTCGGCCCGTGGACGAGGAAGAGGCCCGCCTCGGCCAGGGCGTCGAAGTCGACCGTCTCGGTGCCGGGGAAGGACCCGAACGCCGTCAGCGTGAGCCTGTGCGGCCGCATCTACGCCATCGTCTCCTTCGCCCTCGACGCCTCGATGGCCTGTCTTAGCAGGTCTTCCTCCTCAGGTGCGGCAGGCTCGCCGCGTACTTCGCGAACGAAGTCGAGCGCCACCTCGGCCTCGGGCCGCCCACTGAGCCGGGCGGGCTGAGCGGCGGGGACGGCGCCGACCGGGTCGAAGGAGAGGGCGAGGGTGTGGGGGAAGCGGGCGCGCAGCCGGTCCATGGCGGATTTGGGGCGGACGGCGTCGGTGAGGGTGACCTGGAGCCAGTGGTCCTCGAAGGAGGCGTAGCTCGGATGTGTCAGCAGGTCTTCCAGCTCGCCGCGCAACCGCCCGACGGGCCGCGGCACGGGAGCCGGGACGAACTCGACCGAAGACCCCAGCGTGACCAGCCACGAGCCCTTGACGTGGCCGGCCTCGGAGAAGGAGTAGGCGAGCGGCGATCCGGAGTAACGCACGGTCTCGGACATCCGCTGCCGCCCGTGCAGGTGCCCGAGCGCGACGTAGTCGACCCCGTCGAACGCCCTCAGCGGCACGTGCGCCACCCCGCCCACGCTGATGTCGCGCTCGCTGTCGCTGGCCTGCCCCCCGGTCACGAAGCAGTGGGCCAGCACCACCGAGGCGCGGTGGCGGGCGGCGTCGGCCCGGACGCGGTCCATCGCGTACGTGATGGCGGCCGTGTGACTCGCGCCCTTGGGCAGCTCCCACTGGGCGCGCACCAGCTCCGGCTCCAGGTAGGGGATGCCGTAGAAGGCCACGTCGTCCACCAGCACCGGCTCCCAGGACAGATCGGGCGAGGCACGCACGTGCACTCCGGCCGACTCGAACAGCGCGGACCCGAACCGCAGCCGCAGCGCCGAGTCGTGGTTGCCGCTGATCAGCACCACCCGCGCCCCCGCCGAGCTCAGCCGGGCGAGCGCCTCGTCGAGCAGGGCGACCGCGTCGACCGGCGGCAACGCGCGGTCGTAGACGTCGCCGGCGATCGCCACCACGTCGACCCGCTCGGCCCGCACGGTCTCCACCAGGTGATCGACGAACGCCGCCTGACCCGAGAGCAGGCTCTCGCGGTGGAAGGTGCGCCCCAGATGCCAGTCGGAGGTGTGCAGGATCCGCATGTCGCAGGAAGCTAACATTTCCCACCGACAAATGCGGTCCCTGCCGTCACAAGAGCCGGGAGTAGGCTGGAAGATCAGCGGGGAATTCTACGCACATGGGGAGGCCGATGCGCACTGGCCGTGGCACCTTGAGCGTCGCCGCCGGCCTGGTGCTGGTGGCTCTTGCGACGGTCGGCTATGTGCTGCCGCCCGCGTTCGACCCGCCACCGCTCAAGGTCGATCCATCCTTCCAGACGATCCCGGCCCAGCCCGCGAGCGAGCTGAAGCCGGTGGTGGCGGTCGACCCCATCCACAGGCGGGAGATCTCCGTCGCGGCGGAGGGCCAGCGGCTGTACGGCACGCTCCGGGTGCCGACGAAGCCCGGCCGGCATCCGGCGATGGTGTTCGTCTCGGGGTCGGGCAACGGCTCGCGCACCGAGTTCACGCCGCAGGCCGAGTTCCTGGCCAAGGCGGGCGTGGTGACGATCGCGTTCGACAAGCGCACGGTCGGCTACAACTTCCGCGAGCGCGACTTCTCCCTGCTCGCCGACGACGCGCTGCGCATGGTCGAATACCTGCGCACCCTGCCGGAGGTCGACCCGGCGCGCGTCGGCATCTGGGGCGTCAGCGAGGGCGGCTGGGTGGTGCCGATCGCGGCGGCCAAGAGCACGGCGGTGGGGTTCGTGGTGCTGGTGTCGTCGCCGAACGTCTCCCCGCTCCGGCAGGTGGCCTGGGCGCTGAACGAGCAGCTGCTGCGGCTGCACGCCCCGATCGGCGCGCGCGACCTGCTGACGCGGGCGATGGGCGGGGTCGGCTTCGACTTCCTGCGCTACGACGCGATGCCCGCTTTAAGCCAGATGAAGCAGCCGGTCCTGGCGTTCTACGGCACGACGGACCCCTCGATCCCCTTCGTGGAGTCCACCAAGGCGCTCATCACGGCGATGGACAAGGCGGGCAACGACGCCTACACGATCCGCTTCATGGCCGACGGCGACCACGCCATGCGCGTCCACGGCGGCCCGTTCACCAAGGGCTACCTGGAGACCCTCGCCAACTGGATCACCGGCCTGCCGGCCACCGCGAAGCCGTCGGTGCACATGGCGGGCGCCACCCCCGTGCAGCGGTTCGAGGCCGCCGACGTCCCCGAGGCCCCCTGGTACGCGGGCGGCACGATGCTGGGCCTGACGATCTGCCTGGCCGCCGTCGGCTACGTGGCCGGCCCGGTGGCCGCCATCGTCGTACGCCTGCGCGGCCGCGGCCACATCGCGGTCGAGGCCAACGCCCGGCTGTGGAAGCCGATCAGGCGCCGGCTGGTCAGGATCGCGTGGACCAGCCTGGGCCTGCTGGCGTCGGTGGTGGCGTTCATCACGCTGCTGGTGCTGTTCTCGATCAACCAGGCGGGCGCCTGGCCCGCCGTGCTGGCCGGATGGCTGGTCGTGCGGGCGCTCGCCGTGCTCATGCTGATCCAGGAGGTCACGGCGGTGGCGGCGTTCGTGTCGGCGCTGCGTGAGGGCATGCAACCGAGCCGCTGGCAGCACGTCGCGGTCGCGGGCGTGCTGGGCGGCACCGGCCTGCTGATGGTGGCGGCCGCGTACTACGGGTTGTTCTCGTTCCCCTGGTAGACATGCGTGCGGACTTCGTCCGCTACGTGTCTCGATCCGCCAGACGCGGACCAAGATACGCGTTCATCCAGCGGTCGAGCTCGGCGAACACCTGCTTGCGCACCGGCTCCGCCGACAGCACCAGGTCGTGCAGGCCGTCCCGGATGCGGACGCACGTGACGTGCGGCCCGACCGCGGTGGCCCAGCGGGCGATCTGCCGCGGGTCCAGCACGATGTCGGCCGAGCGGGCTTCGGGGACGAAGTCGCGTACCCGCAGGCCATTCGAGGAGGCCAGCACCAGGACCGGCACGTCCACCGCGAGGCCCCGATGCAGGCGGCGCTGCGCCCGGCGGATCGCGGCCAGCCACATGGCGTGCACCGAGAAGCCGCCCAGCGGCTTGAGCTCCAGGTCGTAGTCCCACTCGCCGCCGTGCTCGCGGTGCAGGCTCTGGCCGTACGCGGTGCTGATGCCGAGCGGCAGCGCCCGGCGCGTGTACGACAGCGGCGTCTTGAGCAGGTCGGCGGCCAGGCGCAGCGGCGCGGGCACGTTCAGGTCGAAGAACGGGCTGTTGAGCACGAGGCCGTGCACCAGGCCGCGGCCGCGGACGCGGTCGGCCCACAGCGGGGCGATCAGGCCGCCGGTCGAATGCGCGTTGATCGTCAGCTCGTCGTGGTCGCGTCTGATGATGCGGACGGCCTCGTCGATCTCGGGGAAGTAGTCGGTGACGCTCCTGATCAGGCCCCTGGTCTGGTGCGGCAGAAGCGAGCGGCCGTACTTGCGCAGGTCGAGTGCGTAGAAGTCGATGCCGCGCTGGACGTAGTGGTCGGCCAGGTGGTCCTGGAAGAAGTAGTCGGTGAACCCGTGCAGGTAGAGCACCGCCCTTCGGGACCCGGTCGTCCGCGAGACCAGTGTCGCCACGACCTTGCCCTCGAAGTCGTCCGGCAGCTCCAGAACGGTGATCTCGTACATGCTAGACACGATAGGGATTGTCGGGCCACGACGGGATACCTGACGGCAAGTCCTTGCTCACCTTCATCGGGAAGTCGGCCGGCCGCTTCTCCAGGAACGCCGTGACCCCCTCCACCGTGTCCGGCGCGCCGCCCAGCTCGGCCATGAGCCGGGAGTCGGCCGCGTGCGCCTCCCACGGCGAGGCCGCCGACAGTCCTGACCACATCAGGCGGCGGACGGCGGCCACGGAGACGGCCGAGGTGTTGTCGGCGATCTCCCTGGCCAGCGCGTACGCCGCGGGCAGCAGCTCCCCGTCCGGGTACACGCGCGAGACCAGCCGCCCTTCCAGCGCCTCCGCGGCGGGGAAGACCCGGCCGGTCGCCGCCCACTCCATGGCCTGGGCGATGCCGACGATCCTGGGCAGGAACCAGCTCGAGGCGGCCTCGGTGACGATGCCGCGCCGGGCGAAGACGAACCCGAACCGCGCGGTCTCCGCGGCGAGCCTGACGTCCATCGGCAGCGTCATCGTGACCCCGACGCCCACCGCGGCGCCGTTGATCGCGCCGATGACCGGCTTCAGCGACCTGGCGATCCTGAGCGCCACCGTGCCACCGCCGTCCCGCGGGACCCCGTCCACGAGCTCGGCCTGCTCCCGGTGGGCGAACGTGCCGCCGCCCCCGCCGAGATCGGCCCCGGCGCAGAAGGCCCGGCCGGCGCCGGTGACCACCACGGCCCGCACGTCGTCGTCGGCGTCTGCCAAATCGAACGCGTCGATCAACTCTCTGCGCATGGCAAAGGTGAAGGCGTTGAGCCGCTCCGGACGGTTCAATGTGATGGTGGCGACGCGGTCGTCCACGTCGTAGTCGATCTCAGAGAAGGCCATGCCCGAATATTATTCGGTTACTGATGTTCACCATCCGATAAAGACATATTTCGTATTCAGTGCATAGGCTGCCGCCTCGATTGAGGCCTAGGGTGACACTTGCGGGGAAACGGGGATGGCGTGCAGCAGGCGAAGGAGCCAGTGAGTGCGAGCGGCGTCCTCGGCTGGCTGGTGCTGTCGGCACTGGCGCCGGGGGCGGCTCACCTGCGCGCCGGATGGCGCAAGACCGGCCTGACCCTGATCGCCTGCTACGCCGTGGGGCTCCTGACGCTGCTCGCGCTGGGGCTCGCGAACGACTTCGACGACCTGGCGGGCTCCTTCACCCAGGCCTCCCAGCTGAACGCGGTCATCGTCGTCGTCGCCGTGCTCGGGGTGGCGTGGTTCGCGCTGATCGTGCACTCGTTCGTGGTCCTGCGTCCGGGACGGCTGCCGCAGACCGGGCAGATCGTCACGGGCACACTCGCGGGGCTGCTCGCCGTCCTCGTGATGGTGCCGTTCGGGGTGCTGGGGCAGGTCGCGTGGACCTCGAACCAGGCTATCGGCGGCATCTTCCAGGAGGACCCGGCCGACGGCGAGTCCCCCGCCGCCCAGCCGAAGCCCGAGGACCCGTGGGCCGGGCGCGACCGGGTGAACATCCTGCTGCTCGGCGGCGACGCCGACGACCATCGGGTCGGCGTGCGCACCGACAGCATGAACCTGGCCAGCGTCGACGTGAAGACCGGCAACACCGTGCTGTTCAGCCTGCCGCGCAACCTGGAGAACGTCCGCTTCCGTCCCGGCACCCCCATGGCCCAGCGCTTCCCCGACGGCTTCCGGCTGCCGCCCGACCCCGCCGGCGGGCGCAGCGACCTGCTCAACAGCGTCTGGGAGTACGCCGACGCGCACCCCGAGATCTTCGGCGGCAAGCGCAACCAGGGCCCCAAGGTCCTCATGGACACGATCGGCTACACGCTCGGCGTCAAGGTCGACTGGTACGCCCTGGTCAACATGTGGGGCTTCGCCCGCCTCATCGACGCGATCGGCGGCATCACGCTCACCGTCGAGACGGACGTGGTGTTCGGCAAGTACAACGAGGGCCTGGTCAAGGCCGGCACGCGCAAGCTGAAGGGCGCAGACGCCATGTGGTACGCGCGCTCGCGCACCAACAGCGACGACTACACCCGGATGCGCCGCCAGCGGTGCGTGCTGGGGGCGCTGCTCGACCAGGCGGACCCGGCGACGGTGCTGACCAGGTTCAACCGGATCGCGCTGGCGACCAAGGAGCTGATCAGGACCGACATCCCGCGGCAGTGGCTCACGCACCTGGTGCCGCTCGCGCTGAAGGTCAAGGACGCGAAGGTGACGAGCGTCCAGTTCGTGCCACCCTTGATCAACACCGGCTACCCGGACTGGGCCAAGATCCGCACCATCGCCGCCAAGGCCATCCGCGACTCGACCACCGCGAAACCGCCGGTCGCCGCGACCTCCTCGGCCTCCCCCACGACCTCCTCGACCCCCTCGGTGAGGAAGACCCCGAAGAAGACCGCCAAGCAACAGGACCAGAACCCGGCCAAGGGCCTCACGGAAGGCTGCGGCGGCGCCCTCTGAGCTTCCCAGAGCCGACTGCATGGTCCTCCGCGACAGGCAACCCCACGCGCCTTCGGCGCTATCCGGCCCACTTGTTGCCTGGCGAGGCGGTGGGCTGTCGTATGCCCCACCCTGCTGGTCGAGGTACCAGATCATCGTTACCTGTCGGGGTAAGACCCCATTCAGCACCGCTCGTCGACTTCGGCATCACCAAGGCCAGCACCATCGCCTACTGCTGGGAATGCAGAAAGAGGGCAACTCGGGCTACAGGTACATGCGCCTGCCGTATTGCAAGAGTGGGCCAGCGCGTCAGAGGCCCCGCACCGTGGCCTGTGGATGGCCGGCACTTCCTGGAGATGAACCAAAGAGGCAAGTAGGGCTGGTGGGCCGACGCGACCGGCGTGCCCGTCGCGGCCGAGTTCGGAATCACCGAGTGACCGTTCGCCAACTGCGCTGGGGACCCGAATCGTACGAGGCGATGAAAGGGCTGCCCTCCCACCTTCAAGCACGCGTACGCGACCGCCTGGTCGCCCTGGCGACTGGCCCCATCCCGCCCGAGGACGCCATCCCCGACTTGGACGTTCCCGGCGGCTACCAGATCGTGACCAGCGAATACACGCTTATCTGCGGCATGCACGACGACGAGGTGTGGATCTGGCTTCTCAGGCCCAACACCTAGCCGGCCGCTCGCCTCAGCCGGTAAGAGGCGCCGGGTCGCTCGCCGGTAGCATCGCGCCGTTCATCTGATCGACTCCTGGCGCTCACCATTCACGCGGGTGCCGCATGGCTGATGCGGGGAGTCACGAGGCGCCCGCGTCGGCCACGCTGACGTGAAAGGACTACCGTACCGGGACTGCGAGCTCGCGCCCCCGGTAGAAGCCCTCTCGCTCCTCGACGACATAAGGCGCCATGGCCTCACGGCGACGGGCCTCGGCCTCGGAGTGCCGCCAGGAGTCGCAAGCCTCCTTCGTATCCCAGAACGACACCCCGGTGATCTCTTGCCCGTCCTCGGACCAGTACGCGTAGGCCTGGCGCAGTTCCTCCGGGTACGGATGATCTGGACGCCATACCCTTTCGAGCTCCTCCAGCGTGCCCGGCTTGATGCGGCGCGTCGTCACCCAGACGAATTGCTCCCTCATCGCGGCCTCCCCGGGAGCTGTCCCTTCGGCTCGACGGATGCTCCCTCCTTCCACGATAGGTTCGCGGCGCCGGCTCACGATTCCCGGGGCTCATCCCTTGACATCCGGGGTTCCGGGTGACGGTGTGATGCATGTGGTGGCGGCGGCCGTGGTCGATCGGGGACGCCTGCTCGTCGTGAGCAACAAGGCCGCGCCGGAGGTGTTCTACCTGCCCGGAGGAAAGCCCGAGGCGGACGAGAGCCCGGCAGAGGCACTGGTTCGGGAGTTGGAAGAGGAACTCGGCGTCGCGCCGCGCGACATGAGCCTGCTCGGCCAGGTCGAGGACATGGCCGCGCTCGAAGGTCTGCCGATGCGCATGACGGTTTTCACGGCCGGGCTGGAGGGACGTCCGAGGCCTGCCGCCGAGCCCGCCGCGCTGGGGTGGACCGACGGGCGCGACGACTACGCGCCTCGGCTCGCCCCAGCGGTTCGCAGCCGGGTGCTCCCCTTGCTCGTCCGGGCAGGAGCCCTTCGGTAGGGAAACCCCTGCGCCCCCGAGGAGGCCAGGGGCGCCGGGGGGGACACCGGGGGTGGGGACACCGGGTGGTGGGGGCGCCGGGTCCCGGCCCCGCGCCCGAGCCCGCACCCCGGTCGCCCCTCCGCCCAGTGATCTACAGGGAGCCGTTCTGCCAGGGCCCGGTGATGGCGAAGGTGATGCCGGGCGACTGGATGTTGGCGAACAGCCAGCCGCCGTCCCGCGAGTCGAACACCGACCCGCACCACTCCGAGCCGGTGTAGGTGCCCGGCGCCACGCTCTTGCCCTTCACCCCGCCGGCCGGGATGACGACCGCGTTCTCCGCGAACGGGAAGATCTCCCCGTCGGTGGTGAGCCCGTGCAGGTATTCCACGCCGGACCCGTCCTCGCACAGCACGATGCCACCGCGCGGGCTGACGCAGATGTTGTCGGGGTTGTTCAGCACGGACGCGTTCGGCGAGGCGAACAGCACCCGCATGGTGTTGCCCGCGAGGTCGTACTCGAACACCTGTCCCTGCCCGGTGGGGCCGCCGCTGGTGCTGACGATGTAGACCTTGCCGTCGTGGTACCAGGCGCCTTCGAGACGGGCGAACGAGGCGCCGCCCTTGGCGATGCCCTGCTGCACGACGCTCGTCTCCCCCGCGCCCGGGTCGGGGTTGTCGATGGCGACCCAGCCGATCTCGGGGTAGGCGACGCCGGTGCCGTCCTTGTAGGTGGTGTAGGGGGAGGAGCCGATCGTCATCATCTCCAGCACGCCGCCCTGCCCCAGGTCGCCCTCGACCTTCGGGCGGAAGCGGTAGAAGCCGCTCGGCGTGGCGTCCTCGGTCTCGTACACGTAGCCGGTCTCCGGGTCCACCGCCACGGCCTCGTGCGAGAAGCGGCCCATCTCCTTGTACGGCTTCGCGTCGGCGATCCCGTCGTGCGGCACCTCGAAGATGTACCCGTGCCGGTAGGAGCCCCTGATCTCCGTGGTCTCCTCGCACGACAGCCAGGTCCCCCACGGGGTCGGACCGCCGGCGCAGTTGCGGACGGTGCCGCCGAGGCTGGCCCAGCTCTCCAGGAACTTGCCCTGGCGCGTGTCGAAGATCAGCGATGTGGTCCCGCCGCCGGCGGACGGGTTGTAGGCCGGGGTGACGAACGCGCCGTTGTTACCGCCGACCTCGTGGTTGCGCACCAGCACGGTCCAGTGGCCCTTGCCCGCGCCGCCGCTCCCGCCGGCCTCGGTCCGGTCCTTGAGCTTGTCGCTGGGCTTGAACGCGGCCATGCCGTCGTGCGAACCGGGGGTGCGCCCATCGTCGTCCATCGGATCGCCGGTCCAGCCGTACGTCAGGTACTCGAACCCGCGGGGCAGCTTGAGCAGCTCCAGACCCGTGGTGTGGTCCTTGACCGGGTACAGCGGCCCGTAGTCGGGGCTGAAAGCCCGCTTCACCATCGTCGAGGCGTCCGCGGTGCGCGCGGACAGCGCGGCCAGCGGCCCGCCGGCGGCCATCCCGAGGGTGGCGGCGGCCAGGCCGGTGCGAAGGAATCCCCGCCGGTCGAGGTCGGTCATGTCAAGCTCCCTGCTCATACCGAGGGGCGCCGCTGATTTGGACGCCCCGCGCGAGCCACCTTCGGCCCTGACGATGTCGGTACGGCGAAGCAAAAGTGTCCGCCGCCTTACCAGCCCACGAAACGCAGTCATTCCGCCACGGAGCGCGCCTTTCCCGATTAGTCGGACAAACTCTCGACCTCCACGTGAGCCCGCCACACGCCTCCGGCCCTGCCGAAACGCACCTCACGCACGGCGACCGCCCCGGTCACCGCCTCCACCGGTACGGTCGCGAGCCGGACCTCGACCTGCCCCTCGGTCGCCTTGGTCCGCTCGTCGACGGACACGTCCACCACCACCCGGTGGCGCGCCGTCACCTGCCGGACCACCTCGTCCAGCACCGCGGCGAGCAGCTCCGCGTCGCTCTCCTCCGCCGAGACGAGCACGACACTGTCGTCCGGGACGGCGTCGCCCACCTGGGCGAAGGTCTCCACCAGCGCCCGCACCGCCTCGGCCAGGCACTCCTCGCGGGTGTCCGCCCACGCCTCCACGGCGACGCCCGCGGGGTGCGGCTTCGCGCTGTGCCCACTGCCCACGTCCAAACCCTAAGGCCTGGTGACGATCCGCCCCACCGGCACGCCGCCGCCGAGCACGTCCACCTGCTCGAACGCGGCGGCCTCGGCCGTGATGGCGCAGCCCATCCGCCGCAGCACGCCCAGTGCGATGGCCGACGTGGCGCGCGGGCTGCCGTCGATGACCTTCACCGCCACCGCGTGCCCCGAATCCAGCGCCACCACCAGCACAC
Source organism: Nonomuraea sp. SYSU D8015 (assembly GCF_008065375.1). Lineage (GTDB taxonomy): Bacteria > Actinomycetota > Actinomycetes > Streptosporangiales > Streptosporangiaceae > Nonomuraea. The sequence goes on along the minus strand of NZ_VJYI01000001.1, from coordinate 576,514 downwards.
CCTCCGCTCCGCCCTTCACCACGGCGCCCGGCAGGGCCCTCATCAGGTCGGTGTTCTGGTGGCCGGTGCCGCCGACGTACTCGGGGTGCGCGCGCATGGCGTCTGCCACCTGCCGCGGCCCGCTCCCCGGCGCCGCCAGCACCAGCGCCTGCACCGCCCGCGCCAGCCCGGTCAGCGACAACCCGTACAGCGGCGCCCCGCACCCGTCAACCGCCACGTGCGCGGACTTCTCCCCCGCCAGGTCCTCGGTCACCGAGCGCACGTGGAGCTGCAGGGGATGGCCGGGCGACAGGTAGCCGGGCACGTCCCAGCCGTTGGCGACGGACGCGGCGAGCATGGCGGCGTGCTTGCCGGAGCAGTTCATGCGCTCGCGGGAGACACCGGCGCCCTGCCTGATCAGCCGCTCCATGGTGGCCCGGTCCTCGGGCCACGACGCGGGACAGCCCAGCGCGCCCACGTCGAGCCCGTAATCCGCCAGTAACTCCCGCACCAGGCGTACGTGGAAGTCCTCGCCCGTGTGGCTGCCCGCCGCGATCGCCAGCCGCGGCCCCGCCAGCGCCCGAGCTCCGGCACCCGCCGTGAGGCAGGCCAGCGCCTGGAACGGCTTCGCGGACGAGCGCGGCAGCACCGGCGCGTCCACCTTCCCCAGCGCCACCTCTGCCCGCCCCGACGGGTCGAGGCCGACGGCGCTGCCGTAGTGGACGCTCTCCACGAAGCCGGACCGGATCACCTCGGCCAGGACGGCGAGTTCAGGCATGGGCATTCCTCCTTTGCCGGGCCTCCAACATGCGGGCCAGCTTCGACAGCGACGCGTTGACCACCAGGTAGATCAGCGCCACGACCAGGTACGTCTGAATGAGCAGGCCGTTGTAGGCGGCCAGGACCTTGCCGCTGTAGAGCAGCTCGCCGTAGCTGACGACGAAGCCGAGCGAGGTGTCCTTGAGGAGCCCGACCGACTGGCTGACGATCGACGGCAGCACCCGGCGGGCCGCCTGCGGCAGCACGATCAGCCGCATGGTCTGCAACCGCGTGAGGCCGACCGCCAGGCCCGCCTCCGTCTGACCGCGCTCGACCGAGTTGATCCCGGCGCGGAAGATCTCCGCGTACGCGGCGGCGTTCGACACCGTCAACGGCACGACGAGCTTCCAGAACAGCGGCAGGTCGAGCCCGTAGCGCGGCAGCGCGAACAGCACCACGTACACCAGCAGCAGCGCCGGGATCGTCCGGACCACCTCGACGTAGGCGGCGGCCGGGCCGCGCACCCACGGCCGCGGCGACACCCGCCCCAACGCCAGGACCAGCCCGAACGCCATCGACAACGCGGCCGCCACGACCGCCGCCAGGAACGTCGACCACAGCCCGTCCAGCAGGTAACGCCACATGGGCCAGGTCGCGTACGGCTGCCAGCGCGCGGCGTCCAACTGGCCGTTCGCCGCGAACTGCCGCACGGCCAGCACGACCAGGGCGACGGCGGCCAGCGTGCCCAGCACGGTCGCCACGCGGATGCGCCGGCGCGCCCGGGGACCCGGCTCGTCGAACAGGACGGTGCTCATCGCAGGATCACCAGCCGCCGTTCGAGCCGGCCGGTGACGAACCCGGCCACAGCGGCGATCAGCCCGTACGCCACCCCCGCGCCCACGAAGATCGGGATCGGCTGGGCCTCGACCAGGTTCACCCGCTGCGCGCTCGCGGTCAGGTCGACGACCCCGACGGCGGCCGCCAGCGCGGTGTTCATCGTGGTGGCGATGAAGATGTTCCCGATCGGCTGCACGACCGTGCGCAGCGCCTGCGGCAGGACGACGTGCCGCAGCGACTGGGCGAACGTCAGCCCGATCGCCCGCGCCGCCTCGCCCTGACCCTTCCCCACCGAGTTCACGCCCGAACGCAGCGCCTCGCCGATGTAGGCGGCCTCGTACGCGGCGATCACCACGATGGCCGTCACCAGCGGCTCGGCCTTGATCCCGATCTCCGGCAGGCCGAAGAACGCCAGCACGAGCAGCACCAGCAGCGGCAGGTTCTGCAACGTCTCGACGTAGGCCGTGCCGAGGGCGCGCAGCACCCGCACCGGGCTGACGCGCAGGGCGCAGACCAGCACGCCCAGCACCGCCGCGCCCGCGAAGGACGCGGCGGTGAGCTGGAACGTCACGATCAGCCCCTGCCACAGCTCGGGCAGGTGCTCCAACAGGACTCCCATCAGGACCCCGGCACGGAGCCGATCTGCGGCGGCTGCGGCGCCTCGCCCGCCACGACGGTCCCGATGGAGTTCTTCCAGACCTCCTGCCAGGCCCCGGCGTCCTGCATCTTCTTCAGCCAGTCGTTGACGAACTTCTTGAACTGCTCGTCACCGTGCTTGAGCCCGATGCCGTACGGGTCGGTGGTGAACGGCTTCGTCACGATCTCGATCGACGGGTCCTTCTTGGCATCGGCGATCAGGATCGTCTCGTCCTGCACGTACGCCACGCCCCGGTCCTGCTTGAGCGCCTGGATGCACTCGGGGTCGCTGCCGAACGTGATGATCTCGGCCTGCGGCGCCAGCTTCTTGATCGCCGGGATGGCCGGGGTGTTCGCGCCCGCCAGGACTTTCTTGCCGTTCAGGTCCTCCGGCTTGGCGATGCCCGTCGTACCCTTCTTCACCGCGATCGTCAGACCGGAGGTGTAGTACGGGCCCGCGAAGGAGACCTGCTTCGCCCGCTCCTCCGTGATCGTGTACGTCTGGAAGACCACGTCCACGGTGCCGTTGGCCAGCAGCGCCTCCCGGGTCTCCGACGCCGAGTTGACGATCTTGACCTTGGGCTCGCCCAGGATGTACTTCGCCAGCGCCTTGCCCATGTCCGCGTCGAAGCCCTCCATCTCACCGGTGGCGGGGTTCTGCTGCGACAGCAGGGGCGCGTCCAGCGAGCCGCCCACGAGGAGCTCGCCACGCTGCTTGATCTTCTCCATGGTGGAGCCGGGCAGGATCTCGGCCGCCGTCGCGACCGGCGCCTTGGCGAGCACGTCGCTCTTCTGGGGGGACACACCCGGGACGGCGGGGCTGCTGGACTCACCACATGACGTCAGGGCTAACAGGGAGACGGAGAACGCGGCGACGGCGACAAGCCTCTTCATGAACGGTCACTTCCTTCGATTTCGAAGATAACTCGGACCGTATTGGGTAATTTCGGAGCAAGTCAATACGTTGTTGGCGCAAGTTGGACATGGTAGGTATCTCACATGAACGAGCGGCTGCCCGTGCAGGGGGCACACGGGGACCTGCTGCGACTCGTCGCCACCGGCAAAGCCGAGTCGCGCGCCGACCTGGCCCGCTTATCCGGCCTGGCCGCGTCCAGCGTCTCCCTCCGCGTCGAGGAGCTCATCGACGCCGGACTCCTGGCCGAGGAGGGCTCGGGCACCTCGCGCGGCGGCCGCCGCCCCCGCCGCCTGCGTCTCTCCCCCACGGCCGGCGTGCTGGCCGTCGCCGACCTGGGCGCCCACCACGTACGCCTCGGCCTGCTCGACCTGAGCGGCACCCCGCTCGTGGTGGAGGAGCGGCCGTGCGAGATCGCCGACGGCCCGCAGACCACCCTCGGCCGCATCGCCGACGCCTTCGACGAACTGCTGGCGGAACACGTGCCGCCCGCCGTCCCCCTGCGCGGAGTGGGCACCGGCATCCCCGGCCCCGTCGACCCCGCCACCCTGCGCGTCGTCACCCCCTCACGCATGCCCGGCTGGAACGACTTCCCCGTCGCCGACCACCTCGCCACCCGCTACGACCTGCCCATCCTCGTCGAGAACGACGCGAACCTGATGGCCGCCGGCGAGGCCCGATGGTGGCCCGACCACGAGAACCTCATGGTCGTCAAGGCCGGCACCGGCATAGGGTGCGGCGTCATCGTCAACGGCCGCCTCCACCGCGGCCGCGGCGCCGCCGGCGACATCAGCCACGTCCGCGTCCGCTCCGATTCCTCCGTCATCTGCGCCTGCGGCCACCCCGACTGCCTGGAGGCGTACGCCAGCGGCGCCGCCCTCACGGCGGCCCTGGCGGAGTCCGGCATCGAGGTGAGCCGCCCCGCCGACATCGTCGGCCTGGTCAACGACGCCGTCCCCGAGGCGACCAGCCTGGTACGCAACGCGGGCCGCCGCATCGGCGAGGTCCTCACGGTCCTGGTCAACTTCTTCAACCCGGACGTGGTGGCGGTCGGCGGCAGCCTCTCGGCCGCCGAGCCCCTGCTCACGTCGATCCGCGCCGCCGTCTGGGAGCGGTGCCTGCCTCTGGCCACCCGCGATCTGGAGATCGCCCCGGCCCGGGCAGGCCGGGATGCCGCCCTGCTCGGCGCCGGCTCGCTTCTCCTGGAGGCCGCCCTGACCCAGTCCTGAGCGCCTTTACAAAGTAGATCACGATTGGTGGGCGCCCGTTCCAGAAGCGTAAAGAACCAGCCTCCTCCCCGTGGCGTCGCCGCCGTTCCAGGGCCGATCGTGTTCCCCTGGCGGAGTCGTCACCGTCCGTCCTTCGGGGAGGTCCACATGCGCCGCCACGCTCGCCTGCTCGCCACCGCCGCCCTCGGCTCCATGGTCGTCGCGGGTCTCGGAGGCGGCCCGGTCGACGCCCTGCACGGGCTCCGCGACGCCGCCATCGGCGCGGGCAGCCGCCTCCACCTCCTGCCCGGCATCCTCACCGGCGCCATCACGAGCGACCTCAACCTGCACAAGGGCGGCCTGCCGCTGCCTCTGCCCATTTGATCCCAGAGGGATCGGAGCGCAGCCTCCCGACGTCGCCGACGCTCTGACCAGGCTCGGGCTGATCCTGTCCGAGCTCGACCACACGACCGAGGCGCACCGACGAGGACGACGACGACCGGCTCCTCCACAACGGCGTGCTCTTCACCGGCGTGACGGTCGAGAACGACGCCGACGGCGCCCTGCTCAGCGAGGCGGCCTACGTGGACGGCATCCAGCACGGACCCCGAACGCGGCGGGCTCGCCCTCGACAGGCACGTCCGAAACGGCCGGAGGGTGAGCGAGCAGCGGTGGACGAGAGCGGCGACCCGCTGGGACTGATCAGGCGGGCCGGTGGAAGGTGGCGCGCCAGCGATGCCGTTCCCCGTCGCGAAGGTCCTCGATCGTGCCCTTCTCCAGCCCGTCCGCCGTGAACGCCGCGATCTCCGACGGAGTCAGCGGCCAAGGCGGCGCGAACACCGGCCCGCCCTCCTCCCGGCCCGAGGCGATCACCAGCAACGTGCCCCCGGGACGGACGAACCCCGCCACCCGGGCGATGGCCGCGGCGTGCAACTCCTCCGGCAGGGCCTGCACCGTCATGATCTCGACGACCAGGTCGAAGGCGTGCCGCCACTCGGCGGGCGGGTTGAGCAGGTCGGCGACCTGGTAGTGCACCGCGCTGTCCGGAAACCGCTCCTTCGCCAGCCGCACGGCGGACTCGCTCACGTCGAACGCCACCGTCTCGTAGCCGAGCCCCGCGACGTACTCGGCATCGTCCCCCAGCCCGGCCCCCACGACCAGCGCTCGCCCCGTCCCGGCGACGCCCCACTCGGTGAGCAGGAAGTGCGGCGACCGGGAGTCCCACGGCACGATCGCGTCCCCGGTCGCCGACTCGGCGTAGAGCCGCTCGAACCAGCCCACCGGATCCCCGGCGGCCAGCGACTCACCGGCCAGCCTGATGGCGTCCTCGTCCGGATCCTTCCCCGTCATCCACGCCCCCCGCAAGATCCCGTACGGCTCGGCCGCCCCACCCGCCCGCGCGACTCGATCAGGTACGCACCTTACGCACGAAAGGAATCTTTCGCCATCCTCCGCAGCCGCGTCTCGTCGATGTCGTGGCCGAGGCCGGATTGGGTCAGGGGGACGGCGATGACGCCGGCGTTCGCGCCGACGATCGGCGTGACGATCTGGTTCTGGCGGGGCGGCTGCGTGACGTCGCACGGCAGCGTGCACCCGGGCAGGCTCGCCACCGCCACCGTCGCCGCCCTTGCCAGCCCCGCTCCCTGGCCGCCCGCGCACTGGATGTCCCACCCCGCGGCCGCGGCGCGGTCGTGCGCCCGGCGGGCCTCGGTCAGCGACGGGAAGGCGGTCGGCCGCAGCAGCAGGACGCGGGCGGCACGCAGCGTCAGGTAGTCGTCGAGCTCGGCGCTCGAGCCGACCTCGACCGCGACCGACGCGGCCACCTGGTCCTGCAGCGAGGCGTGGGCGTAGACGTCGCCGGCGGCGAAGGGCCGCTCGATCACCTCGAGCCCGTAGGAGTCGAGCGCGACGAGCTGGCCGAGGTCGGTGTAGGCGTTGCCGCAGTCGACGGCCAAAGTCAGCGCGGGGTACGCCTGCCGCACCGCGCGCACCGGCTCGACGTCCCATCCGGGCCGGATGTCCAGCGTGACGTGCCCGTACCCGGCGCACACCTGCTGGTTGACCCGGCTCACGAGGCTCTCGGGCGACGGGTCGGGAGCGAGCCGCACGGTGGCCATGAGCGAGGTGCGGGTGCCGCCGATCGCCTCGGCGAGCGGGACGCCGCGCATCCTCGTCCACAGGTCCCAGCAGGCCATGTCGACCGCGGAGTCGCCGCTCGGCACGGTGTCCGGGTGCTCCCAGTCGACCCCGATGATCAGGGCGGCCAGCGTCTCCTCCAGCCTCGACCACGTCTTCGGCTGTGGGGAGAGCGCCTCACCCCACCCCGTCATGCCGCCGTGGTCGGTGAGCTTCACGAGCAGGGTCTCCGACCTCCTGCCGTACGGCAGGACCACCCGGAAGACCTCAAGCTCCCGCACTCGCGGCATGTACCCCCCTTTTATGACGCGGTCCTCTCCATAGTGCCTGCTGCGCGGGAACGGACCAAACGCGGAGCCAGAGCGAAGGCCAGGACGGCGAGCGCCACGGTGAAGAGCAGACCCACCGCATAGGTCTCGCCGGTGGCGGTGAACAGGGCGCCGCTGACCGCGACCGCGACCACGGTGAACACCGACTCGCCGACGCCCACGGCCGCGCTGTTGTGGCCTTCCTCGCCCTTCTTCGACATCTCCAGCACCAGGACGGACACCGTCGGGTGCAACGCGCCGATGCCGAGCCCCGCCACGGGCATGGCCACGTACGCGACCGCGATCGGCACCGCGTCGACCAGCACGAGCGTCACCAGCGCGAGCCCGATCGCGAGCAGGGCGGCGCCGCCGCGGATGGCGGTCATGTGGCTCATGCGGCCGCGGCCCTTGATCCAGGAGCCGGTGGACCAGCCGAGCGCGCCGACGGTGAGCACGATGCCGGCCTGGGTGGCGCTGAGCCCGCGCTCGTTCATCAGCATGAGGGGGATGAGCACCTGGGCCGCCGTGAGCGAGCCGAACGCGAGGCCGCGCAGCACGGGCGCGGTCGGCAGCCCGGGGGCGGCCCTGAGGGAGCCGGGCAGCAGCAGCTTGGGCAGGGCCACGGCCAGCAGGACGACGCCGGCGGCGAGGAGCGGCAGGCCGGCGAGCCTCAGCGCGCTGCCGTACTGGATGAGGGCGGCGGCGACGGCGGTCAGCGTGGCCCAGGCGAGCTTGGGGCCGAGGCCGGAGGCGGGCACGGTGACTCCGGGCCGCAGGTCGTGGCCGGCGGCGCCGCGCCAGAGCAGCAGCGCCGACGGGACGACGATCAGGGAGACGCCGAGGAAGATCCACCGCCAGTCGGCGTTCTCGACCACGAACCCGGCGATCGCGGGCCCGACCATGGACGGCACGACCCAGGCGGCCGAGAACAGGGCGAAAACCTTGGGATGCAACGCGCCCGGATAGACCCGGGCGACCAGCACGTACAGCGCCACCTGGGTCAGCCCGGCCCCGAGCCCCTGCACGAACCGGCCCGCGACGAGCACCTCCATGGTCGGCGCGAACCCCGCCAGCAGCAGCCCGGCCACGAAGGCCGCCACACCGACCGAGATCGGCTCCACCGGGCCCCGCCGGTCGCTCCACCGCCCGCCCAGCACCGTCGCGATCACGCTGGCCGCCAGGGTGGCGCTGAAGGCCAGGTTGTACAGGTGCATGCCGCGCAGCTCGCGGGCCACGACGGGCATGGCGGTCGCCACCGCCATCGCCTCGAACGCCAGCAGCGTGACGATGGCCACCAGCCCGAAGCTCAGCGCCCGGTAAGGAGCGGACACCACGCCCGCCGTTTCCGATCTCTCAACAGTCGTCGTCATGCCCGGCACGCTATGGGGCAAGCGGAGGCCGGCACATCGGGCGCAGGGCCTAGACGACCTCGGCCTTTGGACCTGGATCAGGACGTGGGCATGCGCGCCCCGATGCCGTCGAGCAGCAGCTCCAAGCCGTAGTGGAAGCGGTCCTCGCCGTCGCCGGCGATCAGATCGTCAACATACGTGTGCAGGTGCGGGAGCCTCGCCGAACGACAGTCCCGGTAGTACGTGGCGATCTGGCCGGAGAACGACTCGAAGCATTCCCGCGGGTCCGTAAGCCGGATATGAAACCACGTGTGCAGACAGGTGGAAACCACACTGCGACCTCTTCGAACGCCTTCGATTCCCATGACAGTGACGCAGATCACACGATAGTACGTTCGCGTCTACGGCGAGCTGAAGGCCGCCGGGCTGGGGGCGCAGCAGGCCCAGCAAGTGATCAAGAAGGTCGCCGACGCCTACACTAGCCTGCGCGGGCTGATCCGCAACGGCCGCCTCACAGGCAGGCGACGGCGCAAGGCCGAATCCAAGCCGATCATCTTCCGCCCTGATGCGGCCCACCCGTTCGACGACCGCTGCCTGTCGTGGCTGCACGACGGCCGCACGATCTCCATCTGGACCGTGCGCGGCCGGGTGAAGAACATCGCCTTCACCGGCTCGCCCGACCAGCTCAAGACACTGGCCGCCTACCGAAAGGGCGAAATCGACCTGCTGTTTCGTGACAATGCCTGGTATCTGGTGGCGACCTGTGAGATCCCCCAAGCACCGCCGGAGGCCGACCTGGGCGCGTGGCTGGGGGTGGATCGCGGGATCGTCAACCTGGCCACCACCAGTGACGGGATTAACTACAGCGGGGAGGAACTCACCCGCTACCGCCGGAGGATGGCCAAGGTCCGGGCCGAACTGCAAGCGCGCAGAACCAAAAGCGCGCGCCGGAAGCTGAAACGGCGCGCCAAGCGGGAGCGCCGCTTCGCCACCCAGACCAACCATGTGATCGCCAACGAGATCGTGGCCGATGCGCAGCGCACCGGACGCGGCATCGCCGTCGAGGAACTGGCGGGGATCCGCGACCGGGTACGGCTTTGGCCATCCCAGCGGGCCACGCTCTCGACCTGGCCGTTCCACCAGTTGGGCGAGTTCCTGGCCTACAAGGCACGCCGCGCCGGCGTCGCCTTCGTGCAGGTGGATCCGGCCTATACCTCGCAGACGTGCCCGAACCCCTGGTGCGGGCTCACCGGACGAGGCAACCGCCCCACCAGGGATGTCTTTTGCTGTGCGTCGTGCGGGTTCGCTGGACCGGCCGACCACGTCGCCGCGCTCAACGTCTCCCGACGGGCTGGCGCGGTGTGGGCATTCGTCAACATGCCCAACGAGCCCGCCGTGGAAAGCGGGCTCAGTGCGTCCCGAGCCGGTCAGCCAGATCGGACCGCGAGGCGCAAGCCCAGGGCTCCTGCACTGGGTCGTTGACCCTCTACACCCAGTCGCCTGGCGCCGACCTGAGCAGGTCGGGCACTTGAGGATCACGCGATGAGGTGCCGTTCGGCCCACTGCGCGATGTCCCGCCGCTCGATCGCGGCGGCCATCAGGTCGGGGAACGCGTCGGGGGTGCAGGCGAACGCCGGCACCCCCATCGCGGCCAGCGCGGCGGCGTTCTCGTGGTCGTAGAAGGGCGCGCCCTCGTCGGACAGTGCCAGCAACACGATCACCTGCACGCCGGCCTGCGTCATGGCGGCCACGCGGCGCAGCATCTCCTGCCGGACGCCGCCCTCGTACAGGTCGCTGATCAGGATGAAGATGGAGTCCGCGGGGCGGCCGATGAGCCCCTGGCAGTAGGCGACGGCCCGGTTGATGTCGGTGCCGCCGCCGAGCTGTGTGCCGAACAGCAGCTCCACCGGGTCGTGCAACTGGTCGGTGAGATCCACCACGGCCGTGTCGAACACCACGAGCGACGTCTTCAGCGCCCGCATCGACGCCAGCACCGCCCCGAAGACGCTCGAATAGACCACCGAGGCCGCCATCGACCCGCTCTGGTCGATGCAGAGCACGACCTCGCGCTGCACCGAGCGCTGGCGGCGGGCGTACCCGACGAGCCGCGACGGGACGACGGTGTTCCGCTCCGGCAGGTAGTTCTTCAAGTTCGCCCGGATCGTCCGGTCCCAGTCGATGTCGGCCACCCGTTTGGGCCGGTGTGTCCTCGCCGAGCGGTCCAGCGCGCCCGTCACGGCCGCCCTGGTCTTCTGGGCGAGCCTGCGCTCCAGCTCCTCCACCACCTTGCGCACCACCGCCCGGGCCGACTCGCGGGCCTGGTCGGGCATGACCCGGTTGAGCGAGAGCAGGGTGCCGACCAGGTGGACGTCGGGCTCCACGGCCTCGAGCATCTCGGGCTCCAGCAGGAGCCTGGTGAGGTCGAGCCGTTCGATGGCGTCCTTCTGCATCACCTGGACGACCGTCGAGGGGAAGTATGTGCGGATGTCGCCCAACCAGCGGGCCACCCGCGGCGCGGACGCGCCGAGCCCGCCCTCCCGGGCCGTGCTCTGCCGGGATCCGCCGGGCCCGCCCTGGTCGTAGAGGGCCCCGAGCGCCGCATCCATCCGCGCGTCGTCCCCCTGCAGCCCGGCCCCGATGCCGTCGGCGTCGCCGCCTCCCAGCACCAGCCGCCAGCGCCGCATCCGCTCGTCGAGCCCGCCGCCGGTCGCCTCGCCCGATCCTCGTGTGGGCGTGCTCATGTGCTTTCCTCCCCGATGCCCGCTCTCCCGATGATCGCCAGCACGGTAGCGGCGGCCGCGGCGGCTCGTCGCTCGTCCACGTCCTGCTCCCCTCGCTCCTGATCGCGCTCCGACGAGCGCAGGCGCTCGCCGATGGCCCTGCGCTCCGGCGCGGCGAAGCTCCCGAACGTACGCCGGAGCAGCGGCAGCACGTCGGTGAACTGGTCGCCCGGCAACCCCGTCAGCCAGCCGTCCACCAGGCCCAGCAGGCGCGGGTCGTGCACCAGCAGCAGCCCGCCCCCGGCCAGGAATCCCTCCACCCATGCCGCCGCCCTGGCCGGGTTGTGGCCGCGGGACATCGCCCGGGACATGCGGTCGCCCGCGTCGTCGAGCTCGCCGGCGTCCAGCAGGATCCTGGTCAGCCTCCCCTCAATGAGACCGTGCAGGTCCGGCCGGTCGCTGATCCCCCGCAGGGTCGCCATCCACCGCCCCCGCTGCGCGGCTCCGCTCCCCTCGGCGAGAGCGGCGGACGTGCCGGCCTGGGGTTCGCTGAGCAGGGCGACGGCCGCGTGGACGGCGTCCACGTGCTTGAGCACGCCCGCCGCCGCGTCGTCGTCCAGGCCCGTCACCGCCACCGGCAGCCCCACGCAGATCCGATCCAGCATCGACCGCACGATCACCGCCAGCCCGTCGGCCGAGGTGCCGCGGACGTCGCCGTACCGATGGGCGCGGACCATCGCGGGCAGCGCCGCCATCAGATGGGTGACGTCGGTGTCCAGCGCCGCCTTGGCCGACAGCGCCGCCAGCACCCCGGGCAGCGCCTGCGGCAGGTCGGCCAGCAGGCACTGCTCGACCAGCGACGTCAGCTCAGCCAGCGCCGCCGACTCCTCCCCCGCCAGATCCCCGGCCCGCTGCGCGGCCGCGGCCACCACGGTCGTGCCCAGCGCGGCGTGCTCGATGAGCGCGAGATCGTGCTCGGGCCGCCACCGCAGCGTCCACGTCTCCCTGAACGTCCCCTTGCCCCGGGCCTGCCCCGGCGTGCCCCAACCCACCCCGAGCAGCCCGAGCCGGTGCAGCAGGTGGCTGCGGTCGAGGTCGAGCGGCTTGCGCAGGTCGAGGTCGATCTCGCGGTCGAGCGCCTCGGGCTTGAGCTTCAGCCGCCGCTGCTGGTCGCGCAGGTCACGCTGAAGCGGCACCATCGGCGTGCCGTCGCTGACGTGGCCGAGCCGGTCGCCGACGACCAGGCGCCGCTGGATCAGCTCCACGGCCAGGTCGTCGCCCTCGCACAGGACGGCCCTGGCCGCCTCGGTGACCTCTCCCAGCCCTGCCAGGGGGCGGCCGCGCAGGGCGGCGAGGCTGTCGGCGAGGCGTACGGACTCGATGACGTGCGCGGACGACACGGCCAGCCCTTCGTCGCGCAGCACGGCGGCGGCCTCGGCCAGCCACCGCTCGATCGGCCGGTCGGGGGCGGTGAACAGGTGGTGGTACCAGCCGGGCGAGGTGATGCCCGCGCCGTAGCCGCTCCAGGAGGCCAGCCGCCCGTACGTCCACGGCACCCACGTCAGCTCGGCCTTGACCTTGGGCAGCCCCCGCAGGACCGCGTTGTCGGCGGTGGCGGACGGCAGGGTGCCGGTCAGCGCGGGGACGTGCCAGGCGCCGCAGATCACCGCGATGCGCGTGTGGCCCTGCTTGAGCGCCGCGCGGATGGTCTTGCGCATGTACGCCTCACGCCTGGACTCGCGCTCGTCCGGCTCGTAGCCCTCGCGTACGGCGGCCATGGCCTCGGCGATCACCTCGAACCAGGGGGTCTGGTGGGGTGGGCCGGACACCGTGTCGCCGCGGTGCTCGACGACGTCCTCCCACCAGCGTTCCGGGTCGTCGTACCCGGCTGCCGCGGCCAGGGAGCCGATGGGATCGGCCCGCATGCCGGACATTTCACGATCATCGCGGTCGTCCGCGAGCGCGTGGCCCGCGGGCAGGTCGCAGAAACGCACCGGCACGCCGGCGGAGGTGCCGTACAGGATGGCCTGCCACTCCGGCGAGAACCCCGCGAACGGCCAGAACGCGGCCCGCGCCGGCGCCCCCGGCACGTGGGCGAGCAGCGCCACCGGCGGCTCGAGGTCGGGGGCCAGCGGGATGAGCGAGTCGGCCTCGGGCGGGCCCTCGATGAGGATCGCGTCGGGACGCAGCCGCTCCAGCTCCGCCCGCACGGCCCGCGCCGACCCCGGCCCGTGATGCCGCACCCCGAGCACGAAGACCCGCGCCCGGCCGACGCTCAACACCCCGGCCGCATCGCCGACCAGCACGCCGGCCACCCCGGCGGCCGGCACGCTCACGCCACCACCGACCGGCACCCCGGTCTCCCCGCCGGCCGCAGCGCCGGACGAGGTGGGTGGGGTCCGGGTGGGTGGGGTCCGGGTGGGTGGGGTGGTGGTCATGAGACCTCGCGGCAGGCGCGGTAGAAGTCTCGCCAGTCAGAGCGTTCGCGGACCACGGTCTCCAGGTATTCCCGCCACACCACCCGGTCCGACACCGGCTCCTGCACCACCGCCCCGACGATCCCGGCGGCCACGTCGGCCGGGCGCAGGACGCCGTCGCCGAAGTGGGCGGCCAGCGCGATGCCGTTGGTGAGCACCGAGATGGCCTCGGCCGTGGACAGGGTGCCGCTCGGCGACTTGAGCTTGGTGCGCCCGTCCTCCGTGACGCCCGTGCGCAGCTCCCTGAACACCGTCACCACGCGCCGGATCTCCGCCAGCCCTGTCGTCGTCTCCGGCAGCTCCAGCGCCCGCCCGAGCTGGGTGACGCGCCGCGCCACGATGTCCACCTCCTCCTCCGCGGTGGCCGGCACCGGCAGCACGACCGTGTTGAAGCGGCGCCGCAGCGCGCTGGACAGCTCGTTGACGCCCCGGTCGCGGTCGTTGGCGGTGGCGATGACGTTGAAGCCGCGCTGGGCCTGCACCTCGCGGTTGAGCTCGGGGATCGGCAGCGTCTTCTCCGACAGGACGGTGATCAGGGCGTCCTGTACGTCGGACGGCATGCGGGTCAGCTCCTCGACCCGGGCGATACGCCCCTCGGCCATCGCGCGCATCACCGGCGACGGGGTCAGCGCCTCGATCGACGGACCCTCGGCCAGCAGTCTGGCGTAGTTCCAGCCGTACCGGACGGCCTCCTCGGCGGTGCCCGCCGTGCCCTGCACGAGCAGCGTCGAGTCGCCGCTGATGGCGGCGGCCAGGTGCTCCGACAGCCACGTCTTGGCCGTGCCGGGCACCCCGAGCAGCAGCAGCGCGCGGTCGGTGGCCAGCGTGGCGACGGCCACCTCGACGATGCGGCGGGCGCCGACGTATTTGGGGGTGACGCGGTCACCGTCGCCCAGGACGTAAGTGGTGACGGCCCACGGCGACAACTTCCAGCCCGGCGGCCTGGGCCGGTCGTCGTCCTTGGCGAGGAGCGCCAGCTCCTCGGCGTACTGATCTTCCGCGTGCGGGCGCAGAACGGTCATGAAAACTCCTTGCCCGGTCTCGTGACCGGGGTTTCTGGCGAGGACAACTCTTTGTGCATGTCGGCGCGGAAGCGCAGCAGCGCGGCCACCTGCTGGATCGCCTCGACCGGCGAGTAGCTCTCGGCCAGCGGGAACAGGGCCGGGTCGATGTGCTCGCCGGCCAACTTGACCAGCTCGCCGAGGTTCCACGGCTGGGTGGCGGCCACCTTCACGATCTTGCGCAGGACGGCCGTGGCGAGGCCCTCGCGCCAGTGGGACGACACGCCGCCCAGGACCATGATGAGCTGGCTGTCCAGGTCGTGCTTGCGGACGAAGTCGGCGGCGAGCTCCTGCTGCTCGTCGGGCGGCAGCGACTCCAGGAGGTCGGCGATCGGGTCCCAGCCGAACATCGCCCGCGCCCACTCCGGGTCCTTCTGCAGCACGGCGGCGCGCACCCAGGCGGTCTTCACGTCGGCGTCCCAGTCGGGGATCCGCATCCGGAGCAGCGCGGCGGGCGGACGGCCCCACACCGCGAGCGGCGCGCGGGCGATGACCTGCTGGAGCCACCAGGCCCGCTCGCCGATCCCCCTGGGCGGCTTGGGCCGGATGCCGTCGCGTTCCATGGCCTTGTCGCACTCGCGCGGGGCCTCGATGGCGATCACGTCGCCGGCGACGGCCACGCACGCGCGTACGCGCTCGGCCATGCGTTGGGACAGGCGCGATGCGGGGAGGCGGGTGAGGAGGTTGGCGGCGGCCTGACGCACCTCTCTGCGGCGGTCGTCCAGCACCGACTCCAGGAACGGCTCGTCGTCCATGCTCAGCCCGTCGGCGAGCACCTCCACGAACTCGGCCCGGTCGTCCGGCGTCTCACGCTCCCACGTGCTCTCCAGCAGCCGCCTGGCCTCGGCCGGGTCGGCCGCCCTGAGCGTGCGCAGGTGTGCCCGCCGGTCGGCCGCGCCGCCCAGCTCCCACGTCTCGCCCGTCGGCTCCTCCAGCAGGTACGCCCACGCGGGGTTCTGCCCGGCCAGCCACCGGCCGCGCTGCCCGGCAAGGACGCCGAGGTGCACGCGGATCGAGCGGTCGCGGCGGCCGCGTTCGAGCAGCTCGGGCAGCACGTACGCGGGCACGCGGCCGCCGGTCGCGGCCGCGGCGGCCAGCCATTCGGGCAGCAGTCTCTCGTGCTCGCCGCCCATGATCCTGACCAGGCGCTCGGCGGCCCGCCTGGTGACGGCGGGACGCTCCTCCTCGGGCGCAGGCTCCGGAGGCGCCACACCGCCCGGTCGCCGCCCGGCCCGCCGCCTGGCCACCTCCACGGCCGCGTCCTCGAGCAGGACCCCGTGGTACGGCCTCCGGTCGATGCCCACGAGCGCCGCCGACGCCATCTCCTCCCAGGTGCTCATGGAGCCACCCCCGATCCCCGGTCGTTCCGTCCGTCCGTGTCGCTCACAGGATCACCGCCGCTCCCTCGTCGTCCCAGGTGGTCAGGGGGCGCACGCCCTGAGGCGTCCATTCGGCGGCCACCGTGAGCGGGCGTCCCCCCGAGACGGCGATCAGCCGCCAGGGGTCGCGGGACCTGGGGTGGAGCGGAAGGCCGCCGAGCGACCTGCGCTCCGGGACCACGCCGGTCAGCACGAGCGGCCAGGACTCGGTCCACGGATCCTCGGCCAGCGCCCTGGCCACCTCGTCGAGCGCCTCCTCCGGCGACATGCCGGGCGGCACGGTCGCCGGCCCGACTCGGCCCCCTCCGGCTGAGCGAGGGACGGCAGGAGGCGGCGAGGCGGGGAACGGCTCGGCAGCGGGCGGCGATGTCGCGACGCTCGGCACGGCGGGTGGCGCGGTGTGGGGTGACGGCGTCGCGGCGCGCGGCACGACGGCGGATGGCACGACGGCGGGTGGCGTTGGCGCGGTGTGGGGTGGCGCCGCCCGGAGCGAGCTGGCGGGCCGGGCCGCGTGAACGGCCTCCGGGGCGTCTGCCGCACCGGCGGCGGGTTCGGGCTCGGAAGCGCCGCCCTGGCGAGCGGCGGGCCGGGGCGCCGGGCCGACGCCGAAGGCAGCGGCACGAATTGGGCCATGGTCATCCACGACCTCGGCTCCAAGGGCGGCCTCGTGCCCCGTCGCGCGATCCGCCCCAGCGGGGGCCTCGTGTCCCGTCGCGGGGGTATTGCCGTGGCCGGGGGCAGGCTCGGTCGCCGGGACCGTGGCGTGCTCGGTGAGGAGTTCCGATGCCGGGACGGTGCCGTGGCGGGTGGCGACCAGAGCGCGCAGCGGGGCGGCGCCCGGGTAGAAGGTCAGCTCGGCGTCGATGGTGGTGCCCGTGACCAGCGAGGCGTCCAAGGGCTGGCCCTGCGGGGCGAAGGACAGGATCAGGGCGGGCCGGCCGGTGCGGCGGCCGCGGAGCCAGACGCGGCGGGCCGTCAGCCGGTCCTGCTGCTCGTCGCGCCGGCCCAGCACGTCCCACTGGTCGCGCACCACGGGCCCGGCCAGCACCTGTTCCCTGGTGACGGGGAATCCGGCACGGATGAGGACAGTCTGGGCCAGCGGCGCGGGCAGGTCCGCCCGCCGCCGGTAGGCGACGGCGAGCAGGTTGATCAGGGCGTATTCCTCCAGCAGCCGCCCCGGCCAGTCGTCCTCCGCCCGGACCCGCGCCAGACGGGAGACCATGCTCGCGACCCCGGGAGCCTGGGCGTCGATGAGGCGCTTGGCCAATCCGTCCCAGTCGTCCCCCGCCGCTCCTGCCAGGCCCTGATGCACCTGGTCGGCCAGCCAGCGCTCCAGCTCGGCCAGCCCGGCGGCGACGCGCGCATGCCGCACGGACTCCGCGCCCGGGCCGCCGCCCAGAGCCGCACCGGCCGGCCCCGCTCCAGCGACGGCTGCCCGGCCGCCCGGACCGACGCCGGCTCCGCCGGACCTCCCGGCGACCACCTGCCCGGGGCCGGAGGGCTCGGAGCCGACCTGACCGAAACCGGCGGCGGCCGGGGCCGCTTCGGCATCCGCGGCGCCCTCCGAGCCGGGCCTCATGGGGTCGGAGTCCTCTTCCGCCGCCTTCGCCACGGCCGCTTCAAGCCGGGCCGCCTCGAGCCGGGCCGCCGCCTTGGCGGCGCGTTCGGCTCGGGACTCCTGCCACTCCGCCGCCCACTGCGGCATGGCCTCCACCTCGGGCACCTCGTCGGCGGACCACATGAGCAGCAGCCCGAGCGCGTGCTTGCAGGGGAACTTCCGGCTCGGGCAGCTGCACCGGTACGCGGGCTCGGTCAGGTCGACGCACGCCAGGTAGGGCTTGGCCCCGCTGCCCTTGCACTCGCCGTACACGACCGTGCCCGTCGCGCCCCGCGACGTCCATTTCCCGGGCGCCGCCACCCCCTGGGCCGCCTTCTGGGAGGAGGCGTCGGGGGCGAGGGCGAGCACCTGATCACGGCTCCACCGATCGATCACCTGCCGCAGACTAGCCAGGCCGACCGACATTTCGCCGGGAGACGCCGGGACAGGGCGCGGACGTCAGCCTGCGGTCGCCTCGGCGGCGGACAGGTACGACCCGCCGAGCGCCCGATGCCCTTCCAGCCGCACGTAACGCGCGTCCACCGCCGCGAACGCAGCCGTCTTGAGCCGGGCGTCGCCCGCCCACGTGCCGGCCGCGACCTCGGTGAAGGCCTGGCCGTCGGCGCTGACGTACACCTTGTAGTCCAGGATCGTGCCGTTGAGGTTGCCGTCGAAGCGCGGCTGGTACTCGATCTTGCCGACCCGCCCGACCGCCCCCAGGTTGAGGGTGATCGACTGCGGGAGCGGGGTGGGCGGCGTGTACTCGGAGTGCCAGAACGTCGCGATGTCGCCGTCGATCGCCCGCTCGGGGCCGGTGCCGGCGTGGAAGCTGGTGGCGTACACCTTGGGCTCCATATCTATTCATGCGGCGATGAACGAACCAGGATGTCAAGCCGGACGGCAGGTGAATGCGCGCGGACACGGGTTCAGCCACATTTATCCCGAAATATCGCCCTAAACTCTCCTAAGTGGAGCTGAAGACCTATCCCGACGGCCCGTCGATCCAGGTGCCGGACGAGGCCGCGGCCCTGGCCAGCCGGCTGGAGGGGCAACTCGTCCTCGACGGCACCCGTTTCCTCCGCAGGGACGTCACGGGCGCCCCGATCGCCTTCGTCGAACGTCCGCCCGTCGCCGCGGCCCTCGACCTCCTCCCCCACCCGGAGGGCGGCTGGTTCCGGGAGACGTGGCGCTCTCCGGTGACGTTCCACCCGGACGGGTACGAGGGTCCGCGCTCCAGCGCCACCGGCATCTACTTCCTGCTGAACCCCGGCGAGGAGTCGGTGCCGCACATGGTCAAATCGGACGAGGTCTGGCTGTGGCACCGCGGCGGCCCGCTCGCCCTGACCGTCGGCGACACGACCGTCACGCTGGGCCCGAGGGTGGAGGACGGCGAGGTGCCGCAGGCGCTCGTGCCCGGCGGGGTCTGGCAGTCCGCCCGCCCGGCGGCCGACGAGCCGGTCCTGGTGAGCTGCATCGTGTCACCCGGCTTCGATTTTGCCGATTTCACCGC
This sequence comes from Nonomuraea sp. SYSU D8015, assembly GCF_008065375.1. Lineage (GTDB taxonomy): Bacteria > Actinomycetota > Actinomycetes > Streptosporangiales > Streptosporangiaceae > Nonomuraea. The sequence goes on along the minus strand of NZ_VJYI01000001.1, from coordinate 557,645 downwards.
ATAGCGGGGCTGTATATACCTCCAGGGGATGGCACTGACGGAGGGTCGCTGAGCCGGCTCACCGTCACCCTCGGCGCCGGCCAGCGTGTCACGAACGGCCATCTCCTCCGTGGCACGGTCACGATCGAACGCCTGTAGAGACGGTTTCGCCGCGCCGGCGCAGGGCAGCCCGTGTGCCCATGAAAGCAAAAGAATGGACCGTGCGAATTCGGCTGACCGAGGACGGCGACGACACCTCGGCGCAAGCGGCGCTCATCACCGACGACGGCACCGAAGTGACAGGAAACGGACACGCCCGGCGCAACCCGTCCGACCCGGCGGTGCCCGTGATCGGGGATGAGCTGGCGGCCTCGCGGGCCCTGGCCGACCTGGCGGAGAAGCTGGCGGTGATCACACAGCGGGACATCGCGAGCTCGGCCGATTCCCCTGCCCCACCCCGTTCCTGGTAAATCTTATTATACCATAAATAACTAAATTCCGCACTTTTTACGAAATGCGCGTCAAACGCTAAATTGGCGGGCATGGCTGCGATCGAGGAGAAATTCGCCCTCTCCGGAGAATTGCATCTGTGGACCGAGCGATTCGGTGACCCCGCCGGCCCCGTGGTGCTGCTCGTCATGGGCACCTCCACTCCGGGCATCGGCTGGCCGGACGAGCTGGTGGAGACGCTCGTGTCCGGCGGGCGGCAGGTCATCAGGTACGACCACCGCGACACCGGCCGATCGAGCTGCGTGGACTTCGCCGCGCAGCCGTACACGCTCGCCGACCTGGCCGGGGACGCGCTCGCCGTGCTCGACGCGTACGGCGTCGCCGCCGCCCACGTCGTCGGCGCGTCGCTGGGCGGCGCGATCGGCCAGTGGCTGGCCGTGCACCGCCCGGAGCGCGTGACCGCGTTGACCGTGATCATGTCCAGCCCGATGGGCGCCGACGCCGGGCCCGCGTGGGCGCGGGCGCTGTCCGGGCAGGAGCCCGATCCCGCCGACCTTCCGCCGCCCGAGCCGCGTTTCCTGGAGCATCTCGCCCGTTCGGCGGCCATGACGCCCGCGACGCGCGAGGAGCGCCTCGCCGCCGGCCTGGAGACCTGGCGGGTGCTCAACGGCGGCGTGCTGCCGTTCGACGAGGACGCCGCCCGGCGGTTCGTCGAGGAGTCCTACGACCGGACCACGAACCCCGACGCGCCGCTCAACCACGACAAGGCCGGGCGGAGGATGACCGAGGACCGGCGCGCCCCGCTGGACTCGATCAAGGCGCCGACGCTGATCGTGCACGGCACCGCGGACCCGCTGCTGCCGCTGCCGCACGGCAAGGCGCTCGCCGCCGCCATCCCGCACGCGCGGCTGGAGACCATCGCCGGCATGGGCCACGCGTTGCTGTCGCCCGGACTGCCCCGCCGGATCGCCGAGCTCATCCTCACGCAGCCTGCCTGACGAAGGTGCCGCGGCCGCGCACCGTCTCCACCAAGCCCGCCTCACCCAGCTTCGCGATCACCTTGCGGACGCGCTCGCGGCTGACGCCGTGGTCGTCCGCCAGGCGGGCCTGGGACGGGAGTGCCTCCCCCGGCCGCAGGACGCCCTGGTGGATCTGCTCCAGCAGGGCCTCGAGGAGATACTGCTCCACGAGATCGTCGTGCTCGGAGCCGGCCGGGGACACCGCGATCGACCACGGAATCGGGCACGGCGGGCGATGCGACGGGTCGGGGCACAGCAGCCGCTGGATACGATTCTGGAGATCCTCGGCCTGTTCCTCGGAGGCATAGACGCCGACGCGGATCTCCCAGGTCTTTCTCCTGTCGTTGCTCATCTCGTTGCTCATCGGCGCCAGTCTGCGCAGACGGCCCCCGCCCACGCAAAGGATTAACGCATGGCCAAGATGCACGCCGGCGAAGTCGACACCGACGAGTCGCTCGTGCGCCGGTTGCTGGCCGCGCAGTTCCCCCAGTGGGCGCACCTGCCCGTCACGCGGTTCCCCTCGCCCGGCACGGTCAACGCGGTCTACCGGCTCGGCGACGACCTGTGCGCACGGCTGCCCCTCATCGAGTCGGGCGTCGGGGACGTGGAGAAGGAGCAGCGGTGGCTGCCGCTGCTGGCTCCGCTGCTGCCAGTCGCCATCCCCGAGGTGCTCGGCGCCGGCGTCCCCGGCGAGGGTTACCCCTGGCCGTGGACGGTGTGCCGGTGGCTGCCCGGTGCCAATCCCGAAGCGGGCGCCGAGGCCGGGCCCCTGGCCGCGGACCTGGCGGCGTTCGTGGCCGCGTTCCGCCGGGCCGGCCTGCCCGGCGGGCCGCGGGCCTACCGCGCGGGGCCGCTGGCCCGGGTCGAGCGGGCGACGCGCCACGCGCTCGGCGAGCTGGACGGAGTGATCGACACGGCGGCCGCCGCCGCGGTGTGGGACGCGGCCGTGCGGACGCCCGAGTGGCAGGGCCCGCCCGTGTGGGTGCATTCCGACCTGATGCCCGGCAACCTCCTGGTCGAGGACGGGCGGCTCACCGGCGTGATCGACTTCGGGACGGCCGGCGTCGGCGACCCCGCGAGCGACCTGATCGCCGCGTGGAACCTGCTCCCGCCGGACGACAGGAAGATCTTCCGCGCCGCGCTGGACCCGGACGACGACACCTGGGCCAGGGGCCGCGGCTGGGCGCTGTCGATGGCGCTCACCCAGCTCGCCTACTACCAGCACACCAACCCGGCGATGGCGGCCAACGCACGGCACACGATCCAGGCGGTGATCACGGAATGCGGCTGAGGTAACGTCGGCACTCTCCACCACGATCAAGGAGAGTCGCATGGTCCACAAAGCCGTGATCCCGGTCGCCGGCTTGGGCACCCGGCTGCTGCCCCTGACCAAGGCGCTGCCCAAGGAGATGCTGCCCATCGGCGACAAGCCCGTCATCGAGCACACCATCCGCGAGCTCGTGGACTCCGGCATCGACGAGATCACCATCGTCACCTCGCCGCGCAAGGACCTCGTCCAGAAGCACTTCGCCCCCGACGCCGACCTGGAGCTGCAGCTGCGCGCCGCCGGCAAGGACGACCTGGCCGACGCGGTGGCGGAGCTGTCGTCGCTGGCCCACATCACGTACCTGTACCAGAACGGCCCGTACGGCAACGGCACGCCCGTGCTCAACGCCGCCCGCGTCATCGGCGACGAGCCGTTCATGGTGCTGTGGGCCGACGACGTGTTCGTGGCCGAGGTGCCGCGTGCCAAGCAGCTCAAGAGCGCGTACGAGGCCACCGGGGCGCCCGTGCTGGCCCTGATGCCGATGGCCGTCGAGGACGCCTCCCGCTACGGCGTGCCCGTCGTCGAGGAGGACCTCGGCGGCGGCCGGCTGCGCATCTCGGGCCTGGTGGAGAAGCCTTCCCCGGAACAGGCACCCTCCCGGTACGCCGCGATCGGCGGCTACGTCGTCACCCCCGGAGTCATCGAGGAGCTGGAGGCCGCGACGCGCCGCTGGCACGAGAAGCCCGAGGGCGAGATCTACCTCACCGACGCCCTGCACCGCCACGCCGCCGCCGGCCACCCGGTGTACGGCCAGGTGATCGACGGCACGTGGTGGGACACGGGCTCGCCGCTCGACTACCTCAAGGCCCAGTTCGCCGCCGCCCTCGCCGACCCCGCGTACGGCCCGGAGCTACGCAGACTTGCCTCGGAGAGCTAGCACGTGATCGACTCCGCGCTCGCCCGCCTCCAAGAGGCGATCATGCGGGAGATGGGGTTAGCGTCGTGTCTGGAGGATCAATGAGGAGGGCATCGGTGAGCCGTCAGATCGTTTCCATCGTGGGGGGCAAGGAAGCCGCCGCCACGACCACATATGACTCGACCAACCCCGCCCGGCCGGGCGAGGTGGTCGCCCGGGTCGGCCTGGCCGACGCGGGCGCTTTCGCCGCCGCCTGCCGCACCGCCAAGGACGCCCAGCGCGAGTGGGCCAGGGTGCCCGCGCCGGTGCGCGGCCGGGTGATCGCCTCGATCGGGCGGCTGGTCGAGGCCAACACCGAGCGGCTGGCCCGCCTGGTGACCGAGGAGATCGGCAAGCCGTACGCCGAGTCCCTGGGCGAGGTGCGGGAAATCGTCGACACGTGCGACTTCTTCCTCGGCGAGGGCCGCCGGCTGTACGGGCAGACGGTGCCGTCGGAGATGCCGGACAAGAACCTGTTCACGTTCCGGAACCCGGTCGGGGTCGCGGCGGTCGTCACGGCGGGGAACTTCCCGGTCGCCGTGCCGGCGTGGTACCTCGTACCGGCCCTGCTGTGCGGCAACGCGGTCGTCTGGAAGCCCGCCGAGTACGCCGCCGCCTCCGCGCACGCCATGTTCCAGCTGTTCACGGCGGCGGGGCTGCCGGACGGCGTGCTCAATGTCGTCTTCGCCGACGGCGCCGAGACCTTCCGCGGCCTGGAGCTGGCGCTGGAGGAGGGCACCGTGCACAAGGTCGGCTTCACCGGCTCCAGCGCGGTCGGCAGGAAGATCGGCGAGCTGACCGGGCGGCACCTGCAGTCGGCCTGCCTGGAGCTGGGCGGCAAGAACCCGATGGTGATCATGCCGGACGCCGACCTGGACCTCGCCGCCGAGGGCGCGTTGTTCTCCGGCTTCGGCACCGCCGGCCAGCGCTGCACCAGCCTCGGCACGGTCATCGTCCACGAGGACGTCCACGACGCCTTCGTCGAGCGGTTCACGCGGGCGCTGGCCGCGGCCAGGATCGGCGACCCCACGCAGGACGTGCTGGCCGGCCCGCTGCTCGACCAGAAGTTCGCCGACCGGTACGAGGAATACCTCACCTGGATACAGCCCCACCACACGGTGGTGTCGGGAACCATCGGGAAGATCACGAAGGACAATCCGCGCGGCGACTTCGACGGCGACAGCATCAACGGCGGGGGCCTCTACTACCACCCGGTGGTCGTGGACGGCGTCAAGCCCGGCGACCGGCTGTTCATGGAGGAGACGTTCGGCCCGATCGTGGGCGTGACCACGTTCCATACCCTCGACGAGGCCATCGAGCTCGCCAACCTGCCCGGCTACGGCCTGTCGAGCTCGATCTACACCACGAACCCGAAGCACGCCTTCCGCTTCCGCGAGGGCATCTCGGCCGGCATGGTGAGCGTCAACAACTCCACGTCGGGCGCGGAGGCGCACCTCCCGTTCGGCGGCAACGGCAAGTCGGGCAACGGCAGCCGCCAGTCGGGCATGTGGGTGCTCGACCAGTTCACCCGCTGGCAGGCGATGAACTGGGACCACTCGGGCCGCCTGCAGAAGGCGCAGATGGACGTCGCGGAGATCGTCCCCGATCTGGACTTCCGCCTCCCCTAGCGCAAGAGGAAAGGGCGCCGCCCGTGAGCCGGGTGGCGCCCTTCCTTCATGTCAGCCGCGGGAGGGAGAGCGGTCAGACGAGGTCCTTCTTCTCCAGGGCCGCGCAGACGGTGTTCACCAGCAGGCGGGTGACGACGTACGGGTCCATGTTGGCGTTCGGGCGACGGTCCTCGATGTAGCCCTTCTTCTCCACCTCGACCTGCCACGGGATGCGCACGGACGCGCCGCGGTGGGACACGCCGTAGCTGTAGACGTTCCACGGGGCGGTCTCGTGGGCGCCGGTCAGGCGGGCCTCGACGCCGGAGCCGTACTGGGTGATGTGCTCCATCGGCTTGTCGCCCTCGCCGAGCGCCTCGCAGGCGGCGATGATGGCGTCGTAGCCCTCGCGCATCGCCTTGGTCGAGAAGTTGGTGTGCGCGCCGGCGCCGTTCCAGTCGCCGCGGGCGGGCTTGGGGTCGAGGGTGGCCTCGACGCCGAACTCCTCGGCGGTGCGGTAGAGCAGGTAGCGGGCGACCCACAGGTGGTCGGCGACCTCGAGCGGGCCCGCCGGGCCGACCTGGAACTCCCACTGGCCGGGCATGACCTCGGCGTTGATGCCGGAGATCTTGAGGCCGGCGGCGAGGCAACGGTCGAGGTGGAGCTCGACGATCTCGCGGCCGAAGATGGCGTCGGCGCCGACACCGCAGTAGTACGGGCCCTGCGGGGCGGGGAAGCCGCCCTCGGGGAAGCCGAGCGGGCGGCTGCCCTTGAAGAAGGTGTACTCCTGCTCGATGCCGAACCAGGAGTCCTGCTCGGCGTACTGCTCGGCGATCGGGCGGAGCAGGGCGCGGGTGTTGCTGGAGTGCGGGTCGCCGTTGATCTCCTCGACCTCGCAGAGCACCAGCACGTTGTCACCGCCGCGAATCGGGTCCGGGCAGGTGAACACCGGGCGGAGCACGCGGTCCGACGAGTGGCCCTCGGCCTGGTTGGTGCTGGAGCCGTCGAAGCCCCAGACCGGCGGCTCGACCCCGTCGGCCAGGATCTTGGTCTTCGAGCGCAGCAGGGCCGTCGGCTCGGTGCCGTCGATCCAGATGTACTCAGCCTTGTAGCTCACGGCGGTCCTTTCAGGGTGTTTCACAGCCACGCCGAGTCTTATGGACAGCCGTTTCCCGCTTTTTGCCCACATGTGAACGCCGTGTTAATCGGAAGTCTTTACCAAGACGAACGCATGTGGTCCGCATCACCCTTCGCGGACCACGCCGTCGCCTTCGACGGTCAGCACGGCTTGCGGGCCGCCCGCCCCGCACTCGGGGCCGTTGGGGTAACGCAGGCGCGGGGTGACGTCGAGCGTGCGCTCCAGCACCGGTTCCCCTTCGGCGTCCAGCAGCGTCAGTCGCACCCGCACCGGCCGGTCGGGCAGCCCGGGCACGTCGCCGAAGGCGTGCTTGCCGCCGTCCGGGACCGCGCTCATCGAGCAGGTGTCGCCCGAGCAGGTCTCCTTCCCCGGGCGCGTGGACGGCATCAGCTCGGCGCGCGCCGTCTTGCAGGCTCCGTCCCAGCACACCTCCATCGACGTGGCGGCCGCCCGGCCCGCCGGCGGACCCTTGACGTTCACCGATACCCCGACGGGGGTGCCGATGAGCGTGCACGGCGCGTCCGGCGAGCATCCGGTGATCAGGGCGCCCGCGACGGCGAGCCATGCGAGCCGATGCATATCCCTTGAGACGCGGGTCAGACATATCGGGTTCGCCCGGCCATGCGACCATTTACTCAGGGGGATTAGTCATGCACGATCTGTGGTTCGGCGCGTTCCTGTCACCCGAGGCCGAGGGGCGTGACCGGCTCTTGCGCCAGGTCACCTTGGCCGACCGGCTCGGTCTCGACCTGATCGGCATCCAGGACCATCCCTATCAGGCGGGATTCCTGGACACCTGGACGCTGCTGTCCGCGATCGCGGGGCGTACGGAGCGGATCCGGCTGGTCCCCGACGTGGCCAACCTGCCGCTGCGGCCGCCCGCCGTGCTGGCCAGGGCCGCCGCCTCGCTCGACCTGCTCAGCGACGGGCGCGTGGAGCTTGGCCTGGGGGCGGGCGCGTTCTGGGACGCCATCGCGGCGATGGGCGGGCGCCGGCTGTCCCCGGCCGAGTCGATCGAGGCACTGGCCGAGGCCGTCACGGTGCTGCGGGCGCTGTGGACGCCGGGCGAACCCGTCGTGTTCGAGGGCAACCACTACCGGCTCGGCGGGACGCGGCCCGGGCCGTTCCCCGCGCATCCGATCGGCATCTGGATCGGGGCGATCAAACGCAGGATGCTGGAGCTGACGGGGCGGATGGGCGACGGGTGGCTGTGCTCGTCCTTCTACAGCCCTCCCGAGAAGGTGGCCGCGCAGGCCAAGGTGCTCGACGCGGCGGCCGAGGACGCCGGGCGCGACCCGGCGGAGATCCGCAAGGTCTACAACATCGGGGGCACGTTCGCGCCGCTGCCCGGGCCCGGGTTCCTCGACGGGCCCTCGGCGCTGTGGGCCGAGCAGCTCACGGAGCTCGCGCTCGGCGTCGGCATGACGGGGTTCGTGCTGGCGCCGGGGCTGGAGGCGGAGCGGGACCTGCGGACGTTCGCCGAAGAAGTGGCGCCGGCCGTGCGCGAGGCCGTGGCCAAGGAGCGGGGGCGGCCGGTGCCGGAGCCGGAGCCGGCCGAGCGGCCGGTCGTCCTCACCGACCTGGACGAGGCGGCCCGGCCGCGCGCGCCCAAGCACGACCCGGCCGCGCTCACGCCGGAGCAGCGGCGGCTGGGCCGCCGCCTGGTCGAGGTGCACGACGGTTACCGGCAGGAGATGCGGCAGGTCCAGGACGCGATCGAGCAGGTCGCCGAGCCGCAGGAGACGATCGACGGGTTGTCCACGCGGCAGAACCACTGGACGCTCGGCACGTACTGCGCGACGTTCCGCAGGTTGCTGACCGTGCACCATACGATCGAGGACGAGACCACGTTCCCGGCGGTCCTGGAGGCCGAGTCCACGCTGGCACCGGTGATCAAGAAGCTGGAGCAGGAGCACGAGGTGATCGCCGAGCTGCTGGCCCGCCTCGACGAGGCGTGCGTGCAGTTGCTGCGCAACCCGGCCAGGCTCGGCCTGGTGAGGGCTCGGGCGGACCGGCTGGCGGCCGCGCTGTCGTCCCACTTCGCCTATGAGGAGGAAGAACTGATGGAGCCGATCGGGCGGCTCGGGGTGCGTGCGTGATGGAGGTTCCCCCGCTGGTGTGGTGGGTGACGATCATCGGGATCGTCGCCCTGCTGCTGTTCGACTTCGTGTTCCACGTACGCCGGGCGCACGCCCCCACGCTGCGCGAGGCGTCGGTGTGGTCGGCCCTGTACGTCGGCATCGCCCTGGTGTTCGGCGCCGGCGTGTGGATCTTCGGCGGTCCCGATCCGGGGACGGAGTATTTCGCCGGCTACCTCACGGAGAAGGCGCTGTCGGTCGACAACCTCTTCGTGTTCCTCGTCATCATGTCGAGCTTCAAGGTGCCGCGGGCCGACCAGCAGAAGGCGCTGCTGTTCGGGATCGTCTTCGCGCTGCTGGCCAGGAGCGGGTTCATCGCGCTCGGCGCGGCGCTGATCAACTCCTTCGCCTGGGTGTTCTACGTGTTCGGCCTCATCCTGCTGATCACCGCGGGCCACCTGATCAAGCCCGAGAGCGAGGAGAGCCACGAGCCGGACAACATCATGGTCCGCCTGGCCCGCCGGCTCCTGCCGGCCACCGACACCTACGACGGCGACAAGCTCTTCACCGTCCAGGACGGCAAGCGGGTCATGACGCCGATGCTGCTCGTCATGGTCGCCATCGGCGGGACCGACATCATGTTCGCCCTCGACTCGATCCCGGCCATCTTCGGCCTCACCCAGAACGTCTACCTGGTCTTCACCGCGACCGCCTTCTCCCTGCTGGGCCTGCGGCAGCTGTACTTCCTCATCGACGACCTGCTCGACCGGCTGATCTACCTGGCCTACGGCCTGGCCGTCATCCTCGGCTTCATCGGGGTCAAGCTGGTCCTGCACGCGCTGCACGAGAACAACGTGCCGTTCATCAACGACGGCGAGCCCGTGCCGGTCACCGAGATCAGCACGGGCCTGTCCCTGTCGGTCATCGTCGGCGTGCTGGTGGTGACCGTGATCGCCTCGCTGACCAGCGCGAAGGGCAGGGCGCAGAACTACGTGTCGGCCGCGCGCCGGCACGCCCAGGAGTACCTCGAGGTCGAGCACGACCCGGAGCTGCGCGAGGAGCTGTTCGGGAAGGTGTGCGCGGCGGAGCAGGAGCTCCGGAGGCTGCCGGAGAAATACCGCCGGCGGATCCGCGAGGAGGAGAAGCTGATGGCCCTGCTGCGCAGGGTCCACGAGGAGCACGACCGGGGCTGCTGAGAGCCCCGGTCGCGCGCCGCGTCAGGTGCGGCCGTCGCGCCCGTTGCCGTCGTAGCCGAGCAGCCGCATGGCGGTGTCCGGGTCCATCGCCGCGGCCAGGAGCTGGGCCCGGGCGTGGGCCTCGTCGCGCTCGCGTTCGGCCTTGGCCTGCGCCGCGCGTACCCCCTTGATCGCGACCAGCGCCAGGCCGGCGCCCACGATCACTGCGACGATCACCACGAACAGCAGGAGCAGCAGCCCCGGCGAGGCCACCATGCCGGCGGCCGCCGCGGTGGCGCCGGCACCGCCCGCGCCCGTCACGGCCAGCGCCGCGATGATCGACAACGTGACCAGCACGAGCAGGCTGGCGCTGACCAGCCACAGCTTCCCCACGCCCCGCCGCCGCGGGGGCGGAGGCGCGGCCGCCGGCTCCACCATGACGGGCACCGGCGGGGGCGCCGGGGCCGTGCTGGGCGCCCACGGCACGAACTCGGGCCGATCGGACACCTCGCCGGCCGGCGTCACGGCCGCGGCCGACGGCGTGATCACCGGCGCGGGCGGCGGCTCGATCAGCACCGGCGACCCCGGCTGGACGACCTTGGCGGCGGGAGTGCTGAAGGCGGCCGCGGGCACGGCCTCCTCCTCCACCGCCCCGGGCAGCTCGCGCTCGATGCGGCTGTGCTCCTTGTGCGCCCTGGCCGCGTCCCTGTGGTAGTCCTCCAGCTCCTGGTACAGCTCGTCGGAGGCGTAGATCGTGCCGTCGATGAGCGGCCCGGGCTCCCGCCGGATGACCGCCACCACGTCGTCGCCGTTGAGCGTCTTGTGCGTCTCCAGCGCGTGCGCCACGCAGAGCACCTCCCTGCGGTGCTCCTGCAGCAGCTGCTCGGTCTTCTCCAGCAGCCGCACCAGGTTGAACTCGATCCGCTCCCCCAGCACGTCGGGGGTGAGGTCGGGTTCGCGCTTGGCCGGCTCGCGCTCGGTGATGCCGATGGAGCCGCCGCCGGGGGTGCGCTTGCGCATGGCCTTGCCCCCCATGATCTCCAGCTCCTGCAGCGCGGGCAGCGAGGTGACGCCGGAGCCCATGCCCCAGTACGACTCCATCATCGCGGTGAGGTACGTCGCCGAGAACAGGTCGCCGGACACGCCGGAGGAGTTGTCCTCGCCGAAGAACATCCGCTCCCCGGCCAGCGACGCAAGCGAGACCATGATGTCGGCCTCGTGCTCCGACTTCCACCGGGTGAACTGGTCCTCAGGCTTGATCGAGGCGACCATGCCCAGGTAGTCGGCGCCCTTCTCGATGGTGGCGATGTCGATCTCGAGGTGGAAGCGGGTCACGTATGCCACGACGGCGTGGCAGGCCTCGTGCACGGCCACGGCGTGCCGCTCGCGCTCGATGTACTCGACGTCCTCGGGCGGGCCGAGCTGCTTGAGCCGCTTGGCGCGCAGCACGTCCGACCAGGTGATGATCTCGCGCCCGTCCCGGATGGCGGTGATCAGCGACTCGTTGACCAGGTCCTTGATCGTGGCGCCGGTGGCGTACGGGGTGATGGTGGCGAGCTTGTCGATCTGCTCGGCGGTGAGCTCGTGGTCGACCTTGTCGAAGTAGCCCTGGTAGGTGCGCACCCGCCCGGCCTTGGACGGGTAGCCGACCTTGTAGATGCGGTCGATGCGGCCCGGCCGCAGCAGCGCCTCGTCCAGCGCATCCGGCCGGTTCGTGGCCATCATGACGAGGATGCGGTATTTGGGCGGCGGCTTGGGCCGCATGCCGAGCAGCCGCCTGACGAGCCGGTTGAAGAACCCGCGCGGCTTCTTGAGCCCGGACAGCTCGGTGAGCAGCGCCTGCAGCGTGCCGGGGTCGCCGCTGCCCGCCATGCCGCCGCCCATGAAGAAGCGGTTGCGCGGCTGCTCCGGCTCCTCGCGCCGGGCGCGGAAGGCCAGCACCTGGCGGGTCTCCTCGGACAGGTAGTTGAGCCCGTGGCAGCCGTTGTGCCCGGACAGTCCCGAGAAGCCGCCACCCGGCACGTTCGGGCCCTGCTGGGCCAGCCGGCCGCGCTTGCCGAGCGAGTCGGCCTCGTCGAAGAAGACGATCACGCCGCCGTACCGGAGCGCGAGCTTGCGCAGCTTCCTGAACAGCGACTTCACCTTGAGGATGCCGATGCCCATGAACATGTTCGTGAACGCGCCCGGATCCACGAACACGTACGGCTTGCCGGTCTCGCCGGCCACGGCCTCGGCCATCAGCGTCTTGCCGGTGCCCGGGGGCCCCCACAGCAGCAGGCCGCTGGGGACGTACCCGCCGCGCTTCTCGATCTCGTCGGGCTTCTCCAGGAAGACGATGTTCTCCCGGACGCGCTCGACCACGTGGTCCTGTCCCCACACGTCGTTGAAGCGGGTCTTGATGTCGTCGGGGAAGTACGTCTCGACGCCACCCCTGGACAGGAACCAGAACAGGCCGACGAACTGGATGATGATGAAGAAGAAGAGGAAGACGATCTGAAGGAAGAACGGCAGCGCCTGCCAGATCAGCGCCGGCACCTGGAACAGCGCCTGGAACGGGCTCACGTCCAGCACCGCCCCCAGCACCAGGGCGGTCAGCACCACGAAGAACGTGATCTTGAGGGCCCGCGAGAGGCGGTATCTCGTCCAGTCGTCGAAGCGGCGATGCGTCCAGCGGTCGAAGCCGCCGAAGACCTTCTGGCTCCAGAAGCGGTGGTAGGCCGACCAGCGCTCACTGATGAGGAAGTGCAGCTGGCGGACGACCTCCACGCCGATGAGCCAGAAGATCCACTGGTACTCCAGCGCGATGACCCGCGCGGCCTCGGGGAAGGGAACGATGCCCTCGTAGTCGGCCATCACCTTCCACGTCAGGATGAAGTAGGCCGCCACGAGGGCGATGAGGAACTTGCTCCGATCCCAGAACTGCATCTTCTTCCTGGTCACGGAGTCGGGGTCGGAGGGCCCGCTGCCGGGGGCACGCAGCCCTTCATGGGGAATGGTCGTGGTCAATGGTGCTCCCTCATCCAGGCAGCCGGAGCAGCTTGAACGAACTCGCGATCTTGTCGAACTCGCCGGCGCGCTTCCTGAAGCAGATCGACTGGCAGCCCATGAGCATGACGGAGACCGTCGAGCCCTTCTCGTCGAGGAGGGCGGTGTGGTCGAAGGTCTGGACGTCGTTGCCGATCTGGTAGTTGAAGCGGACCCGGACCCCACGGGCGCCGTTGTCCAGGGTCAGAACCTCGTCATTGAGGAGCTCGAAGTTACGGAAGGTCGGCGGCTGACCCATCGCCACCGACTGTTGCGTGTACGCCTCCCGTGTCTGCGTGGTGACGGGCAGGATGAAGTCACGCAGCAGGTCGAGCGAGATTCTGTCCCGCTGCTCCTCGGTGAGCTGGTGCACGGTCGCGTAGACGAAGGGATCCGCCGAGCCGAGCATGTGGTTGACCGACGGTTCCGTGGACTGGTCGAAGGCCGTCGACCAGACCCGCTGGGCCCGCAGCTGCGCCGCCTGCGAGTTGGGGTGGTCGCCGGACAGGTATCCCTCGATGGCCTTCGTGTCGAGCTGTGTGAACGAGGACGGCACCTTGAAGTACGTGGTGCCGGCCCGGTCACGGACGTAGGTGAACTCCGGCTGCCCGCACGCAGACAGCATGAAGATCGCGATGCTGAGCGCGATCCAAGCCCGTGTCTTTTTCACCAGGGCCTACCTCCGCTTTACGGACCAACGGAGTTGTTGTGCCCGCTTTCAGGCAGAATGAGCCCGATGCACGGTGAGAAATCTTGACCAAATCTTGCTCATACATTGGCTCGACTTGTTACAGATCGAGAAGCCGTGTCCACCTGCGGCGCTCCGGCCGCTACAACGTTCATGCAACCCCCATTGGTGCAACTCAGGAAGTAGCGAAAGATATGAGGATCCCTTCCGACACCCGGAGCGCGCGATGACTGAACCCGCAATGGAGACCGTCGACTCCTTCGGCGTCATGGCCGAGCGCCAGTTCGCCGACGTCTGGTCGCGAACGGTCCTGTCGGTCAGGGAGCGGCGGCTGCTCCTGCTCGGCCTGCTCGTCGGCCAGGGCCTCGACGAGCAGACGGACGTCCAGCTCGACGCCGCCCTGCGCGGCGGCGACCTCACGGAGACCGAGCTGCGCGAGGTCGTCGTCTTCCTGTCGCACTACGCGGGCTGGGCGCGGGGGGCGAGGCTGAACGACCAGGTGGAGAACCTGATCGAGCGGGTCAGGCGGGCTCGATCCGGTAGAGCGGACCCCGCAGGCTGAGGGCATAGAGCTCGCCGTCGTGGCCCTCGCCGAACGACGACAGCTGCGCCACCTCGCCGACCTCGGCGGCCTGGTCCAGCTCGTCGACGGGCGCGGCCTTGACCCAGCCGGCGCAGAAGTCCCCGTACAGGAAGTGCCCCCGCAGCCAGGGGATCTTCTCGCCGCGGTAGACGTGCCCGGCGATCACTGAGCAGTTGCCGCCCTCTTTGAGCGGGTAGACGATCACCGGGTCGACCAGCTCGCGGCCCTTCCCGCCGCGGAAGGGCTTGTCGCCCTCGCGCAGGTTCCACCCGTAGTTCTCGCCGCCCTCCGAGCCCGCGGGCTGGTAGTCGACCTCCTCCCACGCGTTCTGCCCGACGTCGCCGATCCACAGGTCGCCGGTCTCGCGGTCGAAGGTGAACCGCCAGGGGTTGCGCAGGCCGTAGGCCCAGATCTCGGGCTTGGCGCCCTCCTTGCCGACGAACGGGTTGTCCTCCGGCACCGCGTACGGCCGCTTGCCGCGCGGGTCGATGCGCAGGATCTTGCCGAGCAGCGTGCCGAGGTCCTGGCCGTTGCCCTGGGGGTCGCCCGCGCTGCCGCCGTCGCCGAGCGCGATGTAGAGGTAGCCGTCGGGGCCGAAGGCGAGCTGGCCGCCGTTGTGGTTGGCGTACGGCTGGTCCTGGGTGAGCACGTCGCGCCGGCCGGTCGCCCTGGAGCCGTCGTAGGCCCACTCGGTGACGTGGGTGTGGCCGCGGGCGTCGGTCCAGTCGAGGTAGACCCACCGGCCGGTCGGATGGAACGCCACGCCCAGCAGGCCCTGCTCGTTGCCGGTGCTCACCTCGCCGGACAGGTCGATCACCGTCTCGCCGTCGTCGGTGCGCAGCCGGCCGGTCTGCTCGGCGATGTAGAGCCGGTCGTCGCCCTTGCGCACGGCGAACGCCACCGGCTGGTCGAAGTCGCCGATCCTCCGGAACCTCAGCTCGCCGCGCTCGGCCGGGGCCGGCTCAGGACTGGCGGTGGTCTCGGTGGGCGGTGGCGAGGTGGCGGTCGTCGTCTCCGCACGGGGAGTGAGCGTCCCGGCGGACGGCGGCGACTCGGGCGGCTGCCAGCCCGTGCAGGCGGTGACGGCCACGAGGACAAGAAGCACAGCCACGACGAGGCGCACGCCGATCATCCTGCCACGAGTACCGATGAGAAATCTGCGAATTGTCCTGCCGG
This sequence comes from Nonomuraea sp. SYSU D8015, assembly GCF_008065375.1. GTDB lineage: Bacteria > Actinomycetota > Actinomycetes > Streptosporangiales > Streptosporangiaceae > Nonomuraea. The sequence goes on along the minus strand of NZ_VJYI01000001.1, from coordinate 542,509 downwards.
TACCGTCTTGGCCCGGCAGGACGGTGGGCCGGCAGTCTGATGAGCAGGTTTCTCATCGGTAGGGTCGATGCATGCCAACCGCATTGATCACCGGTGCCACCGCCGGTATCGGCGCCGCCTTCGCCCGGCGCCTGGCCGCCGAGGCGTACTCGCTCGTCCTGGTGTCGCGGGACGAGAGCAGGCTCGCCGAGGCCGCCGACCAGCTCAAGCTCAGGTACGGCGTGAGCGTCGAGGTGCTGCCCGCCGACCTCGCGACCGACGACGGGATCGCCAAGGTCGAGTCCAGGATCCGCGACGGGGTCGACCTGCTGGTGAACAACGCCGGATTCGGCCACCCGGGCCGATTCCCCGACGTGCCGGTCGCGGACGAGGTGCGCATGCTCAAGGTGCACTGCGAGGCCGTGCTCAGGCTGACGCTGGCCGCGCTGCCCGGGATGCGCGAGCGTGACCGGGGCGCGATCGTCAACGTGGCTTCCGTGGCGGCGTTCTTCACGCGTGGCACTTACAGCGCGACCAAGGCATGGGTGGTGAACTTCAGCGAGTCGGCCGCGGCCGAGGTCGGCAACCCGCGCATCAAGATCATGGCGTTGTGCCCGGGGTTCGTGCGGACCGAGTTCCACCAGCGGGCCTCCATGGACACCTCCGGCATTCCCGGGTTCCTGTGGCTGAAGGCCGACGACGTGGTGCGGGAGGCGCTTCGCGACCTGGCGCTGGGCAAGCGGGTGTCGGTGCCGGACGTGCGCTACAAGGCCATCGTGGCGCTCGGCAGGCTGGTCCCGCGCAACCTCCAGAGCCTCGTGTCGGGCCGTCTCGGCCGCTGACCCACCGCACCGGATCCGCGCTCAGCCTCCTGTCCGCGACCTCGATCGGCGCTCGCGCGAATGCGCCGAGCGGCGTACGGAGACGCCGCCGACCAGACGCGCCGCCCCAGGGCACCCGGCCCTCGTCGCGCAGGCAGAGGCGCACCCGGCTCCCGACGCGCGGGCAGAGGCGCACCCGGCCCCTCACCGCACCGGTGCCGGTGCCACGTCGGAAGCCCGGTCGGCGGCGGGCACCGGCACCTGTGATGCCACGTCACAGGCGCGCCCGGTGTCGCGTGCCGGCGCAAGCGTGCGCGGTGTCGAGGCGGGCCTCGTCATGGGCACGATCGTCATGAGCACGATCGGCTGCGGAGGCCATGCGATGGGGCGGGATGGCACGGGTGGATCAACCGCCGGCCGCCCTCCGCGGCTGGAATGGAACGGGCCCCCACCGCGGGAGGGGGTCGCGGTGGGGGCCCGGCGGTCGTGAGCGTGGCTCACGACCGGGCACGAGGGGCCTGAGGCCGGATGATCAGCGGTTGGCCTCGTGGCCGATCGCCAGACCGGAGGCCGGGTCGAAGAAGTGCATGTTGTGCGTGTCGACGACCAGGTCGATGCTCTGACCCGGGCGGACGTGGCTGCGGGCGTTGACGCGGGCCGTCCAGAGGGACTTGTCGCCGGTCAGCGGCAGCGTGGCCTCTTCCTCGTCACCCGTGTCGGCGGCGGCGACGGTGTCCTTGTGCTCGACCGGCGGGGCGTCGATGAGGAACAGGACGTTGATCTCGGAGCCCAGCTCCTCGGTGACCTCCGCCTTGACCGGCAGCGTGGCCCAGCCGTTGGCGTGGTTGCCCGCGGAGCTGGCGTCCTCGAAGTCGGACGGGCGGATGCCGAGGATGATCTTCTTGCCGATGTACTGGTCGAGGCCCGGCTTGTCGGTGAAGGTCGAGTCGGGGATCGGCAGCTTGTAGCCGGCGAAGGTGACCGCGGCGCCGCCGTCGCGGACCAGCTCGGCGGTGACGAAGTTCATCGACGGCGAGCCCATGAAGCCCGCCACGAACAGGTTGACCGGCTTGTCGAACAGGTTCTGCGGGGTGTCGACCTGCTGGAGCAGGCCGTCGCGCAGCACGCAGACGCGGTCGCCGAGGGTCATGGCCTCGACCTGGTCGTGGGTGACGTACACGGTGGTGACGCCGAGGCGCTCGTGCAGCGTGTTGAGCGAGGCGCGCATGGAGACACGCAGCTTGGCGTCGAGGTTGGACAGCGGCTCGTCCATGAGGAAGGCCTGCGGCTCACGCACGATGGCGCGGCCCATGGCGACACGCTGCCGCTGACCACCGGACAGGGCGGCCGGCTTGCGCTTGAGGTACTGCTCCAGGCCGAGCATCTTGGCGGCGTCGTTGACGCGCTTCTGGATCTCCGCCTTGGGCATCTTGCGGAGCTTGAGGCCGAAGGCGAGGTTCTCCTCGACCGTCATGTGCGGGTAGAGCGCGTAGTTCTGGAAGACCATCGCGATGTCGCGGTCCTTCGGCGGAAGGTGGTTGACGACCTTCTCGCCGATCGCGATCTCGCCGCCGCTGATGTCCTCCAGACCCGCGATCATCCGGAGCGCGGTCGACTTACCGCAACCGGAGGGACCGACCAGCACCATGAACTCGCCATCCTTGATCTCAAGGTTGAGCCCGTTCACGGCCTTTACGCCACCGGCGTAGACCTTGTCGACGTTCGTCAGAACGATGGATGCCATGACATTCCTTCGCGCTCCAGGGCTGTGGCCCGGACGTTGTTACCGTGTCCCACTCACGTGGATACGTTTTCAAGCATCTCACCAAGAAACGGACAAGTGTGTCAAGGGTTACGGTGTGACCAGCCTTTGTCGCCCGGCCGGGCTTCCCCCGTTTCGGAAACCATGATGGAATCGTTTCCATGGAGAAGCGGGCGACGATCAAGGATGTGGCCGAGGCGGCCGGCGTGGGCGTCGCGACCGTGTCCAGAGTGCTCTCGGGCGGCTCGGCCAGCCCGGAGACCCGGGAGCGCGTCCTGGCCGTCGCGGCGCAGCTCGACTACCGTCCCAGCGCGCTGGGCCGCAACCTGCGCCAGCGCCGCACCGGCGGCATGGGCCTGCTCGTCCCCGACCTGACCGACACCTTCTACGGCCAGCTCGCCGAGGGGGTGCTGGCCTGCGCCCGCTCGGCGGGCGAGCCGGTCGTGCTCGGCTCCACGGGCGACGACCCGGAGCAGGAGTCCGAGCTGATCGGCATGCTGCTGGAGCAGAGCGTGGACCGCCTCATCGCCGTCCCCACGGGCGACTCCGACACCTGGGCCCCGGCGATCCGCGCGGGCATGACCGTGGTCTTCGCCGACCGCCTCCCCTCCCAGGCGGTTCTGGAGGACCCGGGCGCGGCCGCCGTCGGCGACCTCATGCTCCTGGACGGCCTCGCCCCTGCCCCCCGAGCCCGTCCGCTGGACGCGCCGTCCGTGGTGGCCGACGACCGGGCCGGCATCCGTACGGCGGTCCGCTATCTGCGGGGCCTCGGCCACAAGCGCATCGCCTTCCTCGGCGGGCCCGGCCACGACCGGCGGGAGGCGGCCTTCAGGGAGGCGGTGGGGGCGCCCGTGGACGAGGAGCTGGTGGTGTTCGGGACCGGCAGCCGCGACTCCGCCTACGCCGCCGCCTCTGGTCTCTTCCAGAGCCGTCCGGACCTGTCGGCCGTGGTGGCCGGGGGGAACGTGCTCGGGGAGGCGGCCGTGCTGGCGGCAAGGGAGCTGGATCTGCGGGTGCCGCAGGATGTGTCGCTGGTGATGTACGACGACGTGCCGTGGGCCGAGCTGTGCTCCCCGCCGCTGACGGTGATCGCCCAGCCGGGCCGGGACATGGGGTATCGCGCGGCGGAGCTGGTGCTGCGCGCCGGTGGCCGCAGGCCGCGCAGCGTGGTCCTCCCCACGGAATTGATCATCCGCGGCAGCTGCGGCCCCCACCGCTGACCCCACACCCCGACGACCCGCCTCCCACGGACCCCCGCCCGCACCACAGACCCGCCCCGCCGCGCACGCCGCCGATCGGCACCTGTCGCCGCCCGTACTCGCCGGCACCGTGCCCGCCGCGACGCCATCGCTCGGGTTCAGCCTGAGCAGAGGCGGCGAGCAGGGAGAAGGCGGCCCGCCTGCTGCGCCCGCGTTGCGGGTTCTGCCCATCGCCGCTCTCGTGCGATGTCGACCGCGCACCTGCTCGACCCGTTGCGGCGGAGCGCGGAAGCAAGAAGGGCGGGTGTTCAGGGAAGGGGCAGGCCGTGGTCGGCGGTGCCCTCGGCGGGTGGGGCCGTGGCCGTACCCGAATGAACGGGGCCGGGTGGGGCCGTGGGGGAACCGGGACGAAGGGGGCCCGGTTCAGCTGTGTCGAGGCCGAGGATCGCGCCCGCGCCGCGCAGGAGCTCGGCGCGGAGTTCGTCCTCGGGCACGTCCGGCAGGCCTCCGAGCCCCACCGGGTCGGTGACCGCGGCGAACGCCTGCGCGGCCCGGACCCGCGCCCGCCAGTCCGGGTCCGGCCCGGCCAGCAGCTCGACGGCGCTCTCCACGACATCGACCACCCGGGACATGACCTCGGTCGTCTCGTCCCCGTAGACGGAGGCGTCGCGCAGCAGCAGGACCATGGTCGCGCGGTGGGCCAGCATGACGTCCAGGCAGCCGCCGAGCACCTGCCGGCGGGCCTCGCCGTGCGTGGGCGCGGCCGCCGCCGCCCGGACGGCCGCGTCCAACTGCTCGACCGGCGGCCCCACGAGGCTCGCCAGGATCTCGCTCTTGCTGCGGAAGTGGTGGTAGAGGGAGGGCTTGGTGATGCCGACGCGTTCGGCGATGTCCCGCATGGACGCGGCGCGGTAGGTCTGCGTGGTGAACAACTCCCGCGCCGTCGCGATGATCCGCGACCTGGTGTCGCCGGGCTCGTCTCGGCTCAACGCCTTCCCTCCGGTGGTGGCGGCTGTGGGTGGCTCCCCAGCGTAGCAGCCCTACCTACCGGTCGGTCGCTATGCGTGGCCGGCCGCCGACGCCCCGGTGTACCGGCGGGGAAGGATCATGACCGGATTGTCGTCGAGGATCACGTCCGGCGGCCCGAACCGCGCGGCGACCTCGCGGATCTCCGGCTCGTCGAGGATCAGCAGCCGCCCGCGCTCGATGAACAGCTCCCCGTCCACCACGACGGTCGGCCGGTCGACCTGGCAGTCGCAGTGCGCGAAGCCCGGCCCCGTCTTGACCGCCACGCCGTCGGTCAGCCCGTCGATGCCGCAGTAGAAGGCTCCCGCGTGCTTCTCCCGCTCGAACTGTGTCCCGCCGGCCACCCGCACCTTCGGGTTCAGCCCGATCAGGCCGTGCCGCATGTAGTAGCCGCCGGGCGCGTAGCGCCGCAACTGCTCGGCCGCGACCCCGCCCTCGATCTTGCGGACCAGGTTGTCCTCGAGGGTGATGCGCAGCGGCTCCTCGGGCACGCCGGTGACCGTGCTGTCCTCGATGACGAGGACGCCCTCCGTGTTGACCGGCCAGAAGTTGGCGCCCCCGTACGGGAAGGGCCGCCAGTCCCCCGGCCGCATCGCCCCGGGGTCGGGGTCGAACGCCGGCCCCGAGAACGTCACGTCCGTCCCGCGCTCGGACGTCACCCGGATCGACCGGGCCTCGGACAGCTGCCCCAACGTCCGCCGCAGGAGCGCGTAGAAGACGTCGGCGGGCAGGCGTCCGCCGGTCAGCAGCGCTCCGGCGGTGGCGGTCATGTGCAGGGACAGCCACCGCGAGGAGCGCGACTTGATCTGGTCGAAGAAGAGCGGCGCCGTGTGGACCTCGCCCCACCAGGTGCCGCTGATCACGACGTCCGCCTCGCGGAAGGCCGCCGTCTCGATGCCGAGCGGCGCCTCCCTGTCCCATCCTCCGGGACTGAACGGCGGCACCGACAGGATGCGCACGTCGGCGTCCCGGTACGCGGCCGCCGCCGCGATCGCCTGGACGACGACCGGATCAACGGTGTGCTCCATGAGCAGCAGCACCCGCTCACCCGGTTGCAGCCCCACGTATTCGCACAGGTTGCGGACCCCGGGCATCAACTCGACGATCGAGTACGGCGCCGCGGCCGGCTCGGCCACGTAACTGAAGGGCGATCCTGCGTACGGGTTGATCGTCATGTGGGTGCTCCCTGCGGGACGTCAGGCCAACGTGCGCTAGATCGATACCCGAAGGGGGAAAACGCATAACGTGCCCGTCTCATCACTTTCCGTCGATGGTCAGCCCCATGGACCTGGCCGTACCGGCGACGATCTTGACGGCCTGGTCCAGGTCCGCGGTGTTGAGGTCGGCGAGCTTGACCTCCGCCACCTCCCTGAGCTGCGCCATGGTCACCACGCCGGCGCTCTGGTGCCCCGGCCGGGGGCTCCCGCCGTTCAGCCCCGCGACCCTGCGGATGAGGGACGCCGTGGTCGGCTGCTTGACCCGTACGTCGAAGGACCTGTCCTCATAAACCGTGACGACGGCGGGGACGACGTGCCCGCGCAGGTTCGCGCTGAGCGCGTTGTACTGCTTGCAGAACTCCATGAGGTTGATGCCGAGCGGGCCGAGGTCCTTGCCGACGTTCGCCGGGCTCGCCTCCCCGGCGCCGAGGTGCAGCGTGACGGACCTGGTCACCTTGTTCTTAGCCATGCGCGGTACGCTAAAGTCTCCCGTAACTGGAGACTCAAGTGCATTATTCGATCGGGCAGCTGGCCGCGCTCACCGGGTTGCCGGTCAAGACGATCCGCTTCTACTCGGACGAGGGCGTGCTGCCCGCCCCCGACCGCACCCCGGCGGGCTACCGCCGCTACACCGAGCAGCACCGGGCCCACCTGGAGCTGGTGCGCACGCTGCGCGAGATCGGCCTCGACCTGGCGACGATCCGCTCACTCGGGCACCGCAGGCTCAAGGACGTCCTGGCCCTGCACCTGAAGGTGGTCGAGACGCAGATCGGCGCGCTCCAGCGGACCCGGGCCGTCCTGCGCGCCACCCTCGACAAGGACGACCCGGCCGAGGAAGACCTGCGCCGGCTGCACGCGCTCGGCCGCGTGGGCGCAGCCGAGATGGCCGGCCTGCTCGACACGTTCATCGACGGGGTGGGCGGGGACGTCCCGGCCCGGCGCGAGTGGCTGGCGGGCATGCGGGAGTGCATGCTGCCCGACCTGCCGGAAGAGCCCACGACCGCGCAGCTCGACGCCTGGCTGGAGCTCGCCGACCTGCTGGCCGACGACGACTTCCAGGCGAGCCTGCGCAGGATGAGCGAGGACTACTGGGCTCGGCCGCGCGACCACGACGCCTGGCGGAAGACCACCGCCGCGATGGTCGAGGAGCTGAGGGCCGCCCTCGCAGCCGGCATCGCCCCCGGCTCTCCGGAGGCCGCTCCTGTCGTCGAACGCGTCCTGAAGCTGACGGGACAGACCGGGGAGGAGATGCTGCGCGGGTTCGACGAGCACGACCGGCGGGCCGAGCGGTTCTGGGAGCTCGTGGCGATCGTCCGCGGAACGGAGTCCGCTTCGGCGGCCCACGCGGCTCCGTACCAGTGGCTCGAACAGGCGCTGCGAGCTCGGTCCTGATGGCGTGATATACCCGGTCGGGTGGATCTTCGCCATCATCGGACGCGGGCATGAGCGGGGAGACCGATCTCGGCCGGTTGCTGGCCGGGCTTGATCCGGTCCTGCACGAAGGCGTGTACGTCTTCGTCACGCTGCCCGATCGGACTCCGCCCGCGGGGGTGGACCCGGTGCTCGTCTTCCAGGAAGCCGAGGGCTCGACGCTCGTCCTCTCGCGCGATCAGGCCGACCGGGCCGGATTGCCCGGTGTGTTCCCGAGCGCGTGGATCACGTTGCGCGTTCACTCGTCGCTGGAGGCGGTGGGCATGATGGCCGCCATCGCGGGGGCCCTCGCGGAGGCGGGCATCAGCTGCAACGCGGTCTCGGCCTACTACCACGACCACCTCTTCGTCCCGCACGAGCGGGCGGAGGAGGCGGTCCGCCTGCTCAGGGGGCTGGGCGCGGGGCCATGAAGGGCCTCCAGAGGGTCGCCTCGACGTGCAACGTCTCACCGGTGACGAGCCAGGCCCCGTCCGAGCACAGCCACACCACGGCGTCGGCGACCTGCTGCGCACCGGCCCGCGGCGCGGCGGCCACGGCGTTGATCCGGACACCGGAGCCGGCCGCCTCCAGCGCGGCCGCGCGCGTCAGCTCGATCACCGCACATCCCGGGCCGGCGACGTTGACGATGCGGCCGCCGCCGGCCCGCCGCATCGCCGCGATCTCGTACGTCATCGCCGCGGACGCCTCGGCGACGTTGACCGCGGCGTCGAGCCGGCCGAACGCGCCGAGCGTCTGCTCGACCAGCCGCCGCACCGACACCGGGTCGGTGACGTCCGCGCGAACGGCGACCGCCTGGCCTCCGGCCGAGCCGAGCTCCTCGGCCAGTGCCGCGAGTGAGGGGCCGTCGCGGGCGGCGAGGACGACGCAGGCGCCGGCCCGGGTCAGCGCGCACGACACCGCGGCGTCGGCGCCGATGACGAGGACGGTGCGACCGCTCAACGGCGCGTGCTCCATGACGACCTCACCTTCGCGGGTTCGCGCCCACACGTTGCCGCTAGGACGCTAGGCGCGCCGCCGCTCCGGCCGCATCGGCGAAGTCGCCGGTCTTCGGGGATTCCCACGGGTGCCGGCTCTCTCTATGCTCGGCGTGTGCTGGGGAGAGAAGCTCGGCACGTGCTGGGGAGAGACCGCGAGACCGAGCTGCTCACGTCGTTGCTGCGGCACGCCGCCGAGGGGCGCGGTGGCGGGGTCGTCCTGCACGGCGAGCCCGGGATCGGCAAGACCGCCCTGCTGTCGTACGCCGAGGAGCGCGCCGCCGGCTTCCGGGTGCTTCGCGCGATCGGCGTCGAGCAGGAGGCCGACCTCGCCTACGCGACGTTGCACCAGCTCCTGTTCCCGGTGCTCGATTCGGCGGGCCGGCTGCCGGGGCCGCAGGCGCAGGCCCTGCACGTCCTGTTCGGACGCGCGCACGGAGCGCCGCCCGACCCGTTCCTGGTGGCGCTGTCGACCCTGTCGCTGCTGTCCCTGCTGGCCGGCGAGCAGCCGGTGCTGTGCGTCGTCGACGACGCGCACTGGGCGGACCAGCCGACGCTGAAGACCCTGGCCTTCGTCGCCCGCCGGCTGGACAACGAGCCCATCGCGCTGGCGCTGGCCGCGCGTGCCGACGAGGGCCACGACACCCGGCTGCCCCAGCTGCGCCGCGTCCCGCTCATGGGCCTCGACGCGGAGGCGGCCAACGCGCTGCTCGGCGAGCGGGGTCTCACCGACGGCGAGCGGAATCGGCTGCTGGCCGTCACCGGCGGGAACCCGCTGGCCCTGCTCGAACTCGCCGGACGGGAGCTGCCGCCGGCCGGAACGCAGGAGCCGCCGGCCATGACGGACGAGCTGCGGCAGTCGTTCCTGGCCAGGATCCGGGCGCGGCACGCCGACGCGCTGCCGCTGCTCCAGCTGATCGCCGCCGACGGCTCGGGCAGCGTCGAGACGGTCGAGAAGGCGGCGGCGTCCCTGCGGATCGCCACCGATCCGCTCCACCGCGCCGACCTCGACGAGCTGCTCACGTACGACGGGGCGCGGCTGGTGTTCCGGCACCCGCTGATCCGGTCCGCGATCTACCACAGCGCCACGGTGAACCGGCGCGCCGCGATCCATCGCGCTCTCGCCTCCGCCTTCGACACGCCGGACGAGCAGCACCGCCGCGCCTGGCACCTCGGGCAGGCCGCCGCCGGCCCCGACGAGGAGGCCGCCGGGCAGCTGGAGCGCTCGGCCCAGCAGGCGGCCCTGCGCGGCGGCCCTGCCGCTGCCATGGCCGCGCTGTCCCGGGCCGCCGAGCTCACCGCGGACGGCGCGCGGCGGGGACGGCGGCTGTGGACGGCCGCGCTCGCCGCGCTCGAAGGCGGGTTCACACCCTCGGCCGTGGAGCTCCTCGACCGGGCCGGACGCGAGCCCCACCTGGAGGAGGCGGACCGGATCGCGCTGGCGGCGATCCGGGCCACCGTGGACCAGTTCGCGGGCTCGCCCGAGGACGCGATGGACCTCATCAAGCCGTGGATCCCGCGCGCGCTGAGGCTCGACCGGCGCCTCTTCACGCCGACCGTGGCGATGTACGCCGACCTCGGCTTCCGTACCAACCGGGCGTGGGCCTGGTCCGACCTCGCCGCCTGGCTCGGCGAGATCACGCTGTCACCGGACGCTCCGGAGGACGCGGTGCTACGGCTGCTGCACCGCACCTGCCGGGCGCGCACCGGCCTGGACCCTGCCCGCAGCCCGGAGCAGCCGGCCCGAGACGACCGAGACCCGGCGCAGGCGGCCTGGGGCAACCGGGACCCGGCGCACGTGGCCCGGGGCGACCGGGACCCGGCGCAGGCGGACCGGGGCGACCGCGCCCTGGAGCAGGTGGCCCGGGACGGTGCCGCGGTCGAGGCGCTCGCCGATCCGGTCACGATGACCCTGGCCGGTGCGATCGCCCGCGAGCTGGGCGACCACGAGCTGAGCCGGCGCCTGTGCCGCGGCGCCGGCCGGCTGGCGCGCGCCAGGGGATCGCTCGGGGCGCTCGCGTGGAATCTCGAGTACCAGGCCGCCGACGAGCTCGCCCGCGGCAGGTACGGGCTCGCCGAGGCCCACGCCGAGGAGGCCTGCCAGTTCGCCGCCGAGGCCGGTCAGCCGAACACGGCCTGCCGCAACCGGGGACTGCTGGCCTTGTCCGCGGCGCTCCGGGGCCGCCCGGAGGCCGGCGAGCTGGCCGCCGGAGTGCTGGCCGAGGCGAGCGGACGCAAGCTGGCCGACGCGATGTCCTACGCCAGGCGGGCGCTCGGGCTCATCGAGCTGGTCGCGGGCAGGCACCACGAGGCCATACGGCATTTCGACTCGGTCGGCGACTGGAAGTCCGACCCGCCGCCCGACCTGGCGATGGGCGTCGTCCCCGACCTGGTGGAGGCCCTGGTACGGGCCGGCGAGCACGACCGGGCCGCCGAGGCGGCGGCCCGCTACGCCCGCTGGAGCGAGCGCAGCGCCGCACCGGAGCCGGCCGCCCTCGCGGCCCGCTGCCGGGCGCTGGTCAGCGGCGACGGCGACGCCGCCGACGCACACTACGCGGAGAGCCTGCGCCTGCACGCCAGGTCCGACTCGCCGCTGGAGCACGCCCGCACCGGACTGCTGCTCGGCGAGCACCTGCGGCGGGAACGGCGGCGTTCCGAGGCGCGGCAGCACCTGCGCGGCGCGGCGGACGACTTCCGCCGCATCGGCGCGCTCGCCTGGGCCGATCGCGCCCTGGGCGAGCTGCGGGCCACCGGGGAGTCCACGCGCGCCCCCGCCACCGTGGAGCCGGCGCCCGGTCCCGAGGCGGGCACGTTGAGCACGCTCACCCCGCAGGAGCTGCGCATCACGCTGGCCGTCGCCGAGGGGCTGACCAACCGGGAGATCGCCGCGCAGCTGTTCCTCAGCCCGCGCACCGTGGACTACCACCTGCGCAAGGTCTTCCAGAAGGCCGGCATCACCTCGCGCGCCGAGCTCATGCGACTGGTGCTCGCCGAACGACCGGCGTGAGGACCGGCGACTTCACTGATCCGCGGCCGCGGCCGCCTTCCTAGCGTGGGCGACATCACATCCGTCGGCGTGAGGAGCCCAGCAATGTCGTCCCACGAGGCACGTACCGGCAAGATCCGCATGGTCGGCCGCTTCCTCTGGCACTACGTCGAGATGGTCATCGCGATGAGCCTCGGGATGCTGCTGCTCGGCATGCTGTGGAACGCGGTCCTGCCGGAGATCACCCGGATCGACGTCGACACCCTGATCATGGCCGCCGACATGACCGTCGGCATGGCCCTCTGGATGCGCGTCCGCCGCCACGGCTGGCCGGGCATCGCCGAGATGAGCCTGGCGATGTTCGTGCCGTTCCTCGTCCTGCTCGTCCCGTACTGGTTCGGTGTGCTGCCGGGCGACATGGTGATGTCGATCGGGCACGTGCTCATGTTCGTCGCGATGGCGCTGGCCATGCTGAAGCGGCGCGACGAGTACACCCGCCACCAGCACCGGCTCCGCATCCGGATTCCGTCGAAGTGGCTCTGGCGGGGCGCCGTCGTGCTGATCGCGCTGCTGCCCGCCGGCGCGGTGTCCGCGGTGAACACGATCGGCAAGTTCGGCGACCTGTACGGTGCGCGCCCGGACGCGGTGACCGCCGGACCGGCGTCGGCGCGCCTGGCCGCCGGTCACGACCCGGCCAAGCCCACGGTGGCCTTCCTGGCCGCCACCGATGGCACCAACGTGGCCGACCTGCTCGGCCCGTACGAGGTGCTGGCCGGGACCGGCCGCATGAACACCTACGTCGTCTCCCCCGGCCGGCGCCTCGTCCCCCTGACCGGCGGCCTGGACCTCGTGCCGGACCTGACCTTCGACGAGCTGGCCCGCCTGCTCGGCGAGCGGCGCGACACCCTCGACGCCGTGGTGGTCCCGGCGCTGAACAAGCCGAAGCCCGCCGAGCTCGACTCGATCACCGCGTGGCTGCGGCAGCAGTCGGCCGCCGGCGCGCTGACCGTGAGCGTCTGCAACGGGGCCCGCACGCTCGCCGCGAGCGGCCTGCTGGACGGCCGGCCCGCGACCTCCCACTGGTGGCGGATGAACGGGCTGCGCGCCGACTTCGGCAACGTCGACTGGACGAGCGGCCGGCGCTACGTCGACGACGGCAACGTGATCACCGCCGCCGGCGTGCTGTCCGGTATCGACGGCGCCCTCCGCATCATCGAGCGGCTGCTCGACACCGGCACCGCCCGCGAGGCGGCGCAGCGGGTGCACTGGCGCCACTACTCCCCCGGCGCCGCCGCCCTGATCCCCACCTCCGCCCTGGAGCCGGCGGACGTGGTGGTCGCGCTCAACGCCTCCTACCACCCCGGCCCGTCGACCATCGGCGTGCGGCTCACCGACGGCATCGGCGAGCTGGAGCTGGCCTCCGCGTTCGTCTCCTACACCGAGCACGCCATGGTCGGCCGCACCATCGCGATCGGCGACGGCGCGATCCGCTCCCGCCACGGCCTGACGTTCGTCCCCCGCTCCACGCTCGCGGCGGCCGCCGGCGACCTGGACCGCCTCCTGGTCCCCGGTGTGGACGCCGCCCGCCGTCAGGCGGGCGGCACCGGTCCGGCCGCCGGCGGCCCCCGGCCCGAGTACCTCCACACCACCGGGGAGTTCCCCTTCGACCCGGTGCTGCGCGACATCGCCCGCACCTACGACCTGCAGACCGCCCGCTGGACCGCGAAGACCCTGGAGTACCCGACGACCGACCTGGGACTGACCGGCAGCACCTGGCCGTGGCCCGCGACCGTCATCCCCGTGGCACTCACCCTCCTTGGCGCCGCAGCCGCCATCACCACCGGCCGGCTCTTCCGCCGAATCCGCCGCGCCGGCCCCCAAGCAACCGACGAGGGTCCGGAGGAACTCGCCACACTGACCGAGCCGAGCCCCGCCGAACTGGCACAAAGCCGCTCATGACGAGTTCCGCTACGCTCAAAACCTGATATTTCCTCCTCGCCCTGGCCGCCCGCCGTTTCCCCCGGCGGCCAGGGCGGGGCCGCTCCGGCAGAGAGGTCAAGCGCGGCTCTCACCGCAGGGCCTCGGCACCGCCGTGACCATGTCGATGTCGTGAGCCGAGATAGGGATCCGCGCTCACAGCCTCCGCTTGACTGAGAGCGCGCGTCGGGATGACGTGCTGTGGAGAAACGTCCTTGGCGCTCCTTCTCATAGTCTGTCGCCGGCGAAACGGAGCGCCTGTGTTCCGCGTCGGCTCATCGCCTCGTCGGAGAAGGCGACGCCTCTGCCGGACACAGGCACTCTGCCACGGTTCACGACGACCGGGATGAGGCCGCGTGATCGGCACTCGCCCGTTCGACGCGCATCTGCGAGCGCTTCACGGGACTAGCCATTGGACGTCAGCGCATCCGTCGTGAAGTCCGGAATCTGGTCTCCGTCCTGGTTTTTGGACTGGAACTGGTCCTGGTCCTGGTCTTGGTCCTGATCCTGACGCGCGGCCTGGTCCTGGTTCTGACGGTTGTTGTTGTGGAGCCAGATGTGGACCTTCTGCCTGTGGCGGTGGCTCTCGTGGTGGAAGTGGTGCTGGACGTGAGGCTTGACGACGGGGCGTTGGACGGGCGCTTTGACGGGGGCTTTGACGGGCTGTGGCGGTACGCCTCCGGCGACGTAGGTGGTGATGGGTGTGGCATTGGCGGTCGAGGAGGTGGCCAGCGCCACGGCGGCGCCGGTCATAGCGGTGCCGACTGCGAGAGCCGCGGTAGCAGTCTTGAACTTGGGCATTGAATTTCCCCCCAAAGGTTCGGTTGCCCCTGTTCTCAATATTCCCCGGACTGGTTGGAAAATATCGCCGAATGGCGCCTAATACGCCATCCGTGCGTTTTGTTTCCAGGATGGGTGTCGGGCAAACAGGGCTTTCATGGTGTTTGCCTGACTCTAACGCTTCCGTGGCCCTACTTAAGCATTCACGAAATGAAACGAAATGAGGTGATTTGCCGCGTGTCAAAGACCGGAGCATCACCTTGAAGGACCGCCCACCCACGGCCTCGACGGGCCGCCCGGCCACACCGTTCATTGCGCAGCCGACTCGACCAGAAAGCGCAAATTCGGGCTGACGCGGTCGCACGTCTCTTTTGCCCCAGTGGTTCCACAAATGTCCGATAACAGCCAAATCGCTATCAGCACAACAGAGAGTTCTTCACACACTGCGTCGAGATCGTTTACACCACCGAGAGGGCTACGCGCGGTTCCAGCGCGCCGCGTGAGGTGTCGAGTTGGCCGGGTGTCATACGCCCCGGAATGGCTTCCTCCTCCAGGGCGGAAGCCTTCGACCGTAGCTCATTCCCGTGACCGCGTACGTCGGAGGCTCCCCGAGAGCGGCTCGATGGAAGCACCACATGAAGAACCCCAAGACCTGATGAGCCGAGGGCCGGGGGCTCGGGGGCCGGCAGGTCCCCGAATCGGGGGTGTGGGGGCATGCCCCGGGGAGGCGCTGTCTGGAGCCAAAGGCGCTCAGCGCCCCCCAAAGCGGAAGGCCATGCTTTTGGCTAGAGGAGCTTTTCGATGGCCGACGTGATCGACGGGTCGTCCGGCGTAATGCCGGGGCGGAAACGGGCCACCGTCCTCCCCTCTGCGTCGATCAGGAATTTCTCGAAGTTCCACCGGACGTCGCCGGCCTCGCCCGCCTCGTCGGCGGTCTGCGTCAGCTCGGCGTACAGCGGGTGGCGGCCGGGGCCGTTGACGTCGGTCTTCTCCAGCAGGGGGAAGTCGACGCCGTACGTCGTCGAGCAGAACTCCCGGATCTCCTCCGCCGAACCGGGCTCCTGGCCGGCGAACTGGTTGCAGGGCACGCCGATCACCGTGAAACCACGCGGGCCGTACCGCTCCTGCAGCTCGACCAGGCCCCCGTACTGCGGCGTCAGCCCGCAGCGGGAGGCGACGTTCACGATCAGGGCGGGCTTGCCGAGGGTCAGCTCGCCCAGGGTCGTGGGGGTGTCCGTGAGGGTGCGCACAGGGATGTCGCTGAGGCTCATGGTCCGACCCTACAGAACCCCGCCGGGCACTCCAGGCGCCAAAATGTGACTTAAACCTCATTTATCCGACAAAACTGCTGAACAACCAAATATTGGGATCTTTGCCAAGAGGCTACCTTTTCATGGTCAATTCGCGATGAAAGGTGCCTATCGGGCAGGGTGGCGCGGTCCATGTCCCCCTTCGAAAGGGAACCCGCATGCCCATGCTCCGCCGTACCGGCGTCCTGGTCCTGACCGCCACCCTGGTGACGGCAGGCGGCGCCGCGGCCGCACAGGCGCAGAGCTCCCAGACGAGCACGAGCAGCAAGAACAAGTCGATCGCCAAAGCCCTGGTGGCGGCGCGCGGCTGGAACAAGGCACAGTTCAGGTGCCTGGAGAAGCTCTGGCACCGAGAGAGCGGATGGAACCACCGCGCGGGCAACCGCTTCTCCGGCGCCTACGGCATCCCGCAGGCGCTCCCCGCCCGCAAGATGGCCTCAGCCGGCAGTGACTGGCGCACCAACCCCCGCACCCAGATCAAGTGGGGCCTCAAATACATCAAGCAGCGCTACGGCACGCCGTGTCGCGCATGGGCTCACTTCCAATCCCACCGTTGGTACTGAGCCAAACCCCAGGCTTGCCCGCGTTTTCCGGCAAGGGCCCGTCATATGAGCGGCGGGCCGGGCAATCCCGATCCAGCGGGCGAGCCTTTTATCCGCAACGATCACACAAACACCTGTCCTTCGCGTGTCGAGATGTATGACCCACGGTGACTGTGCGTAATAGGAATCGTGCTAAAGGACACGTCGCGGAGCCCTCCGGGCCGCCCGGCACGATCGGGCGGAGCAGGATCCCGGGGGGCCGGGCGGACCCACCTCGTCCGAGCCACGGACGCGGACCGGCAGCGCGCAGGCAGCCCGACGAAGGCTGTGCGCCAGTCCGCACGCGACCCGACAGCAAGGATCGCCTTGGACAGCAAACGCGCAATCAGCGGCACTATCATCTCCATCACCGCGTTCACCGGCGTCGCGACGACCGCCTGGGCGGATTCAGGGCCCCAGGTGAAGACCCGGATCTGGACGACGTCGGCACAGCCGGAGATCCCGGCCGTCCGGCCGGAGAACAGGAACAAGAAGATCGCACTGGACCACGTCGTCCAGCGGTCCTGGAATCTCAAGGAATTCCGCTGCCTGGACAACCTGTGGACCAGGGAGAGCAATTGGAACCATCGCGCGCTCAACCGCTCGTCGGGCGCGTACGGCATCCCGCAGGCGCTGCCCGCCGGGAAGATGCGCGGCGCGGGCCGCGACTGGAAGCACAACCCGGAGACGCAGATCCGGTGGGGCCTGGCCTACATCAAGGGCAGGTACGGCAGGCCGTGCGGAGCCTGGGGCCACTGGAGATCGCACAACTGGTATTGATCACCGGGTGCCCTCCCTGCGGGACGCGTGCGCCACGGCGGCCTGGATCAGCAGTTCGAGCCCGAACTCGAACTCGGCCTCGTGGTCGCACTCGTCCAGCAGCGGCGCCAGCGAGCTCACCTCGGGGAACAACGCGGGATCGACGCCCTCGGCCTCGATCGTCCTGGGGTGGACGGGTGCGAATGAGGGCGTGACGCCGACCTCCCGCAGCAGCGAGCCCACGATGTACGCGATGAACATCCGCAGCATCCTGACCGCGTCCGCCCCGTCGAACCCGGCGCTGCGCAACGTGGCCAGCGCCCGCTCGACGGGCAGCAGGCCGGCCGTGGAGTGGAGCTGGCGGCTCACCACCAGCATGGTCGAACGCGGGTAGTGGTGGGCGATCTGCCGGAAGGCCCGCGCCTGCATCCGCACCCGGTCGGTCCAGTGGGCGCCGGGCTCGTCGGTGAACTCGATCTCGCTGAGCACCGCCTCCGCCACGCCGTCGAGCAGGGCGTCCTTGCTGGGCACATGGTTGTAGAGGGACATCACGCCGACGCCCAGCTCGGCCGCGATGCGCCGCATGGAGACCGCGTCGGCGCCCTCGCGCTCGATGAGGTCGATGGCCGCGGCGACGATCCGGCCTCGCGACAGTGGCTCCGTGGGCATAGCTCATTCTATTGACATACGTACACCGTACGTGCAGTCTCAAGGCGTGGACGTACGGTGTACGTAACCCCCGGAGGTCAGATGTCGACCCACGATCTCTACACCATCCCCGCCGGCCTCTCCACCTGGGACGTCGAAATGGCCGGCGCCAGCCGGTTCACCTGGGAGTACGACGACGGCAGAGATCGCATGCTGGCCCTCTACCAGAAGGGCAAGGACAAACAGTGGGACTCCGCCAAGCGCATCGACTGGGATCTCGAGGTCGATCCGTACAACGTGTTGGGGATCCCCGACCAGACGATCGCCATCTACGGGACCCCTCTCTGGGAGCGGATGAGCGAGAAGACCCGCCAGGACGTGCGGCTGCACGGCGCGGCCTGGCAGTTCTCCCAGTTCCTGCATGGTGAGCAGGGCGCGATGATCTGCTCGGCCAAGATCGTGGAGTCGGTCCCCGACCTGGACTCGAAGTTCTACGCGGCCACGCAGACGATGGACGAGGCCCGCCACGCCGAGACGTACGCCCGTTTCCTGCAGGAGAAGGTGGGCCTGGCGTACCCGATCAACGAGCACCTCAAGGCGCTGCTGGACAGCACGCTGACCGACTCGCGGTGGGACATGCCGTACCTCGGCATGCAGGTCCTCATCGAAGGGCTGGCGCTGGCGGCGTTCGGGGTGATGCGCGACATCACGACCAAGCCGCTGCCCAAGCAGATCCTCGCCTATGTGATGCAGGACGAGGCCAGGCACGTCGCGTTCGGCCGGATGGCGCTGCGCGACTACTACCGCGACCTGCCGGAGGCGGAGCTGCGCGAGCGCGAGGACTTCGTCATCGAGGGCTGCTACCTCATGCGCGACCGGCTGCGCGGCCGGGAGACCTGGGAGAACCTCGGCCTGTCGAAGTCCGACGTCGAGGAGGCCATGGAGGCCACGGAGCACTCGGAGTACCTGCGGCTGTTCCGTTCACTGCTGTTCAGCAGGATCGTGCCCTGCGTCAAGGACATCGGGCTGTGGAGCCCGCGGCTGCAGCAGGCGTACGCGGACATGGGCGTGCTGGAGATGGCCGGCCAGTCTCTGGAGGCGCTCATGAAGCAGGACGAGGAGATCGCCGACAAGCTCGACGCGGAGCGCTTCGCGCAGGAGGAGGCCGAGCGGCACGCCGAGGTGGCCGAGACGATCGCCCTCGGCGCGACCGACTGACGCGACGCCGTCGCGCTGCTCGACGGCACGACCACGCTTTCGGCCCTGCTCGACAAGGGCTCGTCCATGATGCTGCTCGGGCTGGGCTCGCCCGGCCTGTTCGACGCCCGCGCCGAGGCGGTGCGCATGGGCGACAAGCTGATCCGCGCCCTGCGGGACAAGATCAAGGGCTTGAGCAGGTACGACCGGACGCAGCGGCTGGCTGCGGCGCACGCGGTCATCGTGTTCAGCGCGTACCTGGAGGTGCTCGGCGAGGCGGACGTACTGCCCGAGCTGACCCCGAGGACCAGCGGCGGCTGACCGGGCTGGAGACGAGCCGGCTCGTGGACGACGAGTCGTGGCGCAGGATCGCCCGGCTGTGGCATTCGCAGCTGAGCGGGGCCGAGTGGGCGGCGCTCATCCGGACCCTCCGGGTGCGCCATTTCGTGCGCGACGGGGTCAGGGAGCTCGACGTGGGGCTGGATCGCGGCGAGGATTTCGACCTCAGGGACCCGGTGCTGCCCCCGTGGCCCGACAGGTTCGGCGTCAGGCGCCCCGATCCGCTGACGGTGCCGGCCGACTGCGTGGTCGCGTCGTGGGTGCGGGAGATCTACTTCCGCGACGACACGCTGCTGGCCGACCTCTTCCACTGCCTGCTCACCGAGGCGGCGGACTTCATCTACCGGGAGGACGCGGACGTCCCGGTCGTCCACCTGCTGGAGGTCATGCAACGCCGGACGGGCCGCGATCGGTGGGCGCTGCGCCGGATCCTGCGGGGAGACGATCAGCTGTGGCAGCGGCGGTGCAGCTCGCGGATCTGCTCGGCCAGCTCCGGCACCGGGCCCTCCACGACCACGCCGGGCGCCACGTCGTTGATGGGAAGGGTGCGGACCGGCGGCGGGGGCACGCCGAGCTCGGACAGCCAGGCGGCGAGCTGCTGCGACGACGCGGCGTACACGATCCGTCCCAGCCCCACCCAGGCGTGGGCGGCCGCGCACATCGGGCAGTGCTCACCGGAGGTGTAGACGGTGGCCGCGGCCCGCTCCTCCGGCGTCAGATGCGCCGCGGACCAGCGAGCCAGCGCGAACTCCGGATGCCGCGTGCGGTCGCCGGCGGCCACGCGGTTGTGGTCCTCGGCCAGGACGGCGCCGTCGCCGGAGACGAGAACGGAGCCGAACGGCTCGTCACCTGCCTCCAGAGCGCGCGTGGCGAGCTCCACGCAGCGGCGCAGGTGGGCGAGGTCGGTTTCGTCGATCATCAGGTAACGGTCCTCCAAAAGTGGATGATTCCTCGCGTTTTCCCATGTCACGCACGGTAAACGCACCCTGGCGACACAGAAAATGGGTTGATCCACCGTATTAGCCTAGAAGGGATGCCTCCCGATACGCGTACATCTCGTCGTCCCCTGCTCTCCTCCAACTCCCTGTGGCGGATGAAGTCCTACCTCCGCCCGTACGTCGCCAGACTCGTCTTCATCTGGCTGACCGCGCTCGTCGGCATCGCCGTCGGCATCGCCTTCCCCCTCATCAGCAAGGAGGTCATCGACGGCCCCGTGCTCCGCGGGGACTCCGGCGCGCTGCTCCCGCTCGGGCTGCTCGCGATCGGCGTCGGCGTGGTCGAGGCCCTGCTGATCCTGCTCAGGCGGTGGGCCCAGGTCAAACCGGTGCTCGGTCTGGAGACGGCCATCCGCGACGACCTCTACGAGCACCTGCAGCGCCTGCCCATGGGCTTCCATGGCGAGTGGCAGTCGGGCCAGCTGTTATCCCGCGCCACGACGGATCTGTCCACGATCCGGCGTTTCCTCGGCTTCGGCATGCTGTTCCTGGTCATGAACATCCTGCAGCTGATCACGGTGACCGTGCTGCTGCTGAACATGTACTGGCCGCTCGGGCTGCTGGTGCTGGCCTCGTCCGTGCCGATCGTGTGGATGTCGCTGCGCTTCGAGAAGCGCTACATCAAGATCTCCCGCCAAGTGCAGGACGAGCAGGGTGACCTCGCCACGCTCGTCGAGGAGTCCGCGATCGGCATCCGCACGATCAAGGCCTTCGGCCGCCGCCACCACGTCTACGACCGCTACGACGACGCCGCGCTCAAGGTGTACGGCACGTCGATGGACAAGGCGCGCCTGTCGGCGAAGTTCTTCGCCTTCCTCGATGTGATCCCCAACGTCACCCTGGCCCTGGTGCTGCTGCTCGGCGCGCTGGCCGTCGGCTCGGGCGGGCTGACGCTGGGCGCGCTGGTCGCGTTCACCACGCTGATGCTGCAGCTCGTGTGGCCGATCGCGAGCCTGGGCTACATCCTGGCCATGGCCCAGGAGGCCATGACCTCCGCCGACCGGCTCATGGAGGTCATGGACACGGTCCCGTCCATCGAGGGCGGCACGGGCACCATCGACGATCCGCGCGGCCACCTGCGTTTCGAGGGCGTCGGGTTCCGCTTCCCCGGCGCCGACCGGCCGGTGCTGCGCGACGTGTGGCTGGACGTGCGGCCCGGCGAGACCGTGGCCGTCGTGGGCGCGACCGGCGCGGGCAAGACCACCCTGACCGCGCTGGTGCCCCGGCTGATCGACCCCACCGAGGGCCGCGTCACGATCGACGGGCACGACGTGCGCGATCTGAAGCTCACGACGCTCCGGTCGGTGGTGGCCACGGCGTTCGAGGAGCCGACGCTGTTCTCGATGAGCGTGCGCGAGAACCTCACGCTCGGCCGGCACGACGCCACGGACGAGGAGCTGGCCGACGCCATCCAGACCGCGCAGGCCATGTTCGTGTACGACCTGCCGTGGGGGCTCGACACCCGCATCGGCGAGCAGGGCCTGTCCCTGTCCGGCGGCCAGCGTCAGCGCCTCGCCCTGGCCAGGGCGGTGCTCAGCAAGCCGCGGATCCTCGTGCTCGACGACACGCTGTCCGCGCTCGACGTGGAGACCGAGGCGCTGGTGGAGGAGGCGCTGCGGCACGTGCTGCGCGACGCCACCGGCATCGTGGTCGCCCACCGCGCCTCCACCGTGCTGCTGGCCGACAAGGTCGCGCTGCTGCGCGACGGCACGATCACACACGTCGGGCAGCATCATCAGCTGCTGGCCGAGGTGCCCGAATACCGGGAGCTGCTGGCCCAGGACGCCGACTTCGACGACGCCGCGGAAGGAGCGCTGCGATGACGACGACCACGACGGCCTCCTGGCGCGGCGTGGCCTCCGAGGAGCAGGACGAGCTGCCGGAGAAGGTCTCCGTCCTGTTGCGGGAGCGCTCCCGCCGGCTGCTGGGCGACCTGCTGCGGCCGTACCGGAAGAAGATCGCGCTGCTCATCACGATCATCGTGGTGTCGAGCGCGGCCGGGCTCTCGATCCCTTACCTGGTCAAGGTCGGCATCGACGAGGGCATCCCGCCGATCACGCGCGGGTCCGGCCCGGGGGTCCTGCTGACGGTGGTCGGGGTGATCCTGGTCGCGGCCGCCACGCAGGCGCTGACCCGGCAGGCGTTCCTGCGGATGTCCGGGACGATCGGCCAGAGCGTGCTGCTGGAGCTGCGCAGGAGGGTGTTCGACCACTTCCAGCGCCTGTCGCTGAGCTTCCACGAGCAGTACACCTCCGGCCGCGTCATCTCGCGGCTGACCTCCGACATCGAGTCCATCGCCGAGTTGCTGCAGTCGGGGTTCGACGCGCTGGTCAGGGCCGTGCTGACCATGGTCGGCACAGCCGTGCTGCTGCTGGTCCTCGACCTGCACCTGGGTCTGATGGCGATCGTCCCGCTGCCGCTGCTGCTGCTGTTCACCCGCTGGTTCCGGCGCCAGTCGACCCTCGTCTACCGGCGCACGCGGGAGTCGGTGGCGCTGCTGATCGTGCACTTCGTGGAGTCGATGACCGGCATCCGCGCGGTGCAGGCCTTCCGCAGGGAGCCGCGCAACCAGGAGATCTTCCAGCAGCTCAACGACGACTACCGGAGCGCGAACGCGGGCGGCATGCGCCTCGGCGCGACGTTCATGACCGGCATCAAGCTGATCGGCAACCTGACGGTCGGCGGGGTGCTCCTCTACGGCGGGTGGCTGGCGCTGCGGGGCGAGGTCAGCGTCGGCGTGCTGGGCGCGTTCCTGCTGTACCTGCGGCAGTTCTACGAACCGATGCAGGAGATCAGCCAGTTCTACAACACGCTGCAGTCCGCGAGCGCGGGCCTGGAGAAGCTGTCCGGCGTGCTGGAGGAGGAGCCGTCGGTGCCCGAGCCCCGCAAGCCTCAGCCGCTGCCGCAGGGCCGGGCCCGCGGCAGGGTGCGCTTCGAGAACGTCAGGTTCGCCTACGTCGAGGAGATGCCGATCCTGCCGGGGCTCGACCTGACCATCCCGGCCGGGCAGAGCGTGGCGCTGGTCGGGGCCACGGGCGCGGGCAAGACGACGCTGGCCAAGCTGATCTCCCGCTTCTACGACCCCACCGAGGGCCGGGTGCTGCTCGACGGCGTCGACCTGCGCTCGCTGGACGAGCCGACGCTGCGCCAGGCCGTGGTCATGGTGACGCAGGAGAACTTCCTGTTCAGCGGCACGGTCGCGGACAACATCAGGTTCGGCCGGCCGGGCGCGAGCGACCGGCAGGTGCGTGAGGCGGCCAAGGCGATCGGCGCGCACGACTTCATCGCCGGCCTGCCCGACGGCTACGACACCGAGGTCGGCAAGCGCGGCGGCCGCATGTCCGCCGGTCAGCGCCAGCTGGTCGCCTTCGCCCGGGCGTTCCTCGCCGATCCCGCGGTGCTGATCCTGGACGAGGCGACCTCCAGCCTGGACGTGCCGAGCGAGCGCCTGGTGCAGCGCGCGCTGCGGACCATCCTGGCCGACCGCACGGCGCTCATCATCGCGCACCGGCTGTCGACCGTGGAGATCGCCGACCGCGTGCTCGTCATGGACCGCGGGCAGATCGTCGAGGACGGGCCGCCGGACCGGCTCATCGCCGCCTCGGGCCGCTTCGCCGGCCTGCACCAGGCCTGGCTGGACAGCTTGAGCAGCTAGTGATGCGGGCGCGCGGCGGAGGCGAGGTTCGCCCACAGCTGGTAGGCGACGAACACCGCCACCGGCACCCCGAGCGCCTCCGGCAGCCGCCCGGACAGGGATCTCCGCTCAGCGGGCACCCCTGTCCGGGGGCGGCGGCAGGTACGGCTCAGGCTCGGGCGGGCACGAGGACCACCCCGGCCTCGGGTTGCCGTTCGCCCCGAGTGTCCGCCCGCCCGTTCAGGCGGGCACGACGGGTGTCATGACACTTCGCGCTATGAAATGCTCACCCTGAGTCAGGTCAATTGTCAGTAAAGCGGCCTGGGCACCGGGCTCAGCAGCGGGGTGGGATCCGGCGCCGGCGGCTTCTCCGGCGGGATCAGCTCGGGATGGCGCGACAGATAACCCTCGGGGAACGTGGTCGCGTCCTGGCGCCCGCACCGCGGGCAGATGGCGCCGGGCGAGGGCGGCGGCACCACCAGCCCGTTGCGCAGCCAGACCTCACCTGCGTTGCCGTGCTCGTCGTCGGCGTGCCTGACCAGGTAGCCCTCTTCCCACACGTGCCAGCAGCTCCGGCACTCGAATGGCACGATCCTGCGTTCTTCTTCCAACGAGGTCACCCCCTTGTTTCCGAGTTTCCGCCTGCTTGTCGAAATCTCGCAAGCGACTCACCGAACGGTGAAGATAAAGGTCAGGGCACCTGCGACCACGCAGAGCGTGCCAAGCCAGGCGAAGACCGCGTCGAGCCGGGAATCAAGGGGCTTGCCGCCGTGCAGCGCGGCCTGCACCCGCCGGAAGCGGGCGCGCGTCCTGATGAGCAGCACGCCGCCGCAGAGCGCGGCCAGCGCGAACACCACGACGGCCAGGGCCGGCAGGCCGCTCCTGACCGCCAGCCCGGCCGCGCCGAGCCCGCCGGTGGACAGTGCCACGGCCGTGCGCACCCAGGCCAGCCTCGTCCGCTCGCTCTGCAGTCCACGATCCCAGACCTCCTCTTCGGGGGCCATCCTCACCTCCTCAGAGTGAGAGGACGATGAGAACGAGGGCGATGACCGCGACGGCGGTCACGCCGTACCCGAAGACGGCCGCGAGCGCGGGCGGCGGCAGCGGCGCCTGATTGCGCAGGGCCCGCTGGATGTTGCGCCAGCGGGGGTACGCCATGCCCGCGGCCAGCGCGGACAGCGAGACGAGGACGATGGCCAGCGCGGTGCGGATCCAAGGCACGAACACGTGGGACGGCACGGCGGCCATGGCCACCCCACCCGCGCTGAGCGCCAGCGCCGTGCTCAGCCATGTGAGGAATGTGCGTTCGTTGGCCAAGGTGAAACGCGGGTCGGGCTCCATGATTGAGACGGTAGTTCGTCCATATTTCCCCTAGAGAAGGCGGGATTGCCTATGCCCCAGGGGCGGGAGGCCTGGTCAGCCGGTGCAGGCCTTGGTCACCTTCTCCAGGTACGCGGCCGAGTCGGTGGCGACCTTCTGCGCGGCGTCGACGGCGTCGTTGGCGTTGTTGACGTTGATGCCGCTCAGGGTGTTGGCCAGGTCGTTGGTCGCCTCCTTGAGCGTGGTGTTGGCGGCCTTGTCCGCCACGTCGTTGAGCTTGGTGGCGGCGTCGTCCAGGGCCTTGTCCATGGCCTGAGGGTCGTTGGTCAGCTTGGCGACCTGCGCGCCGAGCTCGCTGACGATCTTCGGCGCTTCCAGGCACGCCTGGGCCTTGTCGATGGTCTGGTTGACCTCACCGCACCCGGCGGCGAAAACGCCGATGGCGAAGAGGGCGAGGGGCACGAACCGGCTCTTGTGGAGTCGCATGCTTCGACCCTACCCAACCGCCCCTGCCCGGCCGGGGAATAAGACACTCACGCAGGCGAGATTCGGTGGAGGTGGCGTGGCGAGGGCCATGGAACCGCGCACGGTCAGCGTGCGGCTCACCCTGGACGAGTACCGTCACGAGCCCGACGGCGGCATCCGGCGATGCCGGTCGGAGGTGCTGATGGACGTCACGGCGGACGGGGAGGCGGTCGTGGCGTTGGTCGCCGCGCAGGTCGAGGAGAGCGGCCGGCTGACCGGTTGGACACGGTGGCGATCCGGTCAGGAGCGGCTGCTTCGCTGGGATGCGTCGGTCAAGCGAATCGATGAACTTCCGCTGCCCACTCCGCCGGGCATCACAGCCGTTCTCGAGGACGCCTTCGGGCCGAATTCTCCGGGCGACATTCGCGAGCGGACCTTCGAGGCGGTCGATCCGCGAAATGGACAGGTGCAGAGCAGGATCAGCGCTATCCGCCTCAGCGACACTCTCGTGATCACAGCGGACATTCTGGAGATGATGGCCTCTGTCCCCTCCGGCGGCAACACGAAATTCCTCCGTCCCGCAGGCGAGGACTGACGAACCCGGCCGCCGAGCCATCAGGTGCCACCCTGGTCGGCCAGGCATCATACGGTTTTCGATATCGGCCGATTCGCGATATCGCTATTAGACATCCCCGGATCGCATCTGCTTTGCTCCTGGCGCTGACAACCGAGAGCAAGGATTTGACATGCGACACTTCCGCGCCCGCCGGCTCGCGGCCGCTTTGACGATCTCGTTCCTGTCCGCAGGCACGCTCGGCACGGTCCCGGCCTCCGCCGCCACCGTGGTGGCGGTGCAGGCGGTCTCCGGCGAGGCCCAGGTCAAGAAGGAACTGCGCGCGCTGGAGAAGTCCTTCAAGGGCCGCATCGGCGCGTACGCCGTCGACACCGCCACCGGCAAGACCGTGGGGTACCGGGCGGGCGAGCGCTTCCCGCTGCTGTCCACGTTCAAGGCCATGGCCTGCGCGGCCGTGCTGCACAAGGCCCGCACCTCGGAGCCCGGGCTGATGGACAAGAGGATCCGCTGGACGGCCGCCGAGGTGCTGGACTACTCCCCGGTGACCGAGAAGCACGTCGAGGACGGGCTGACCGTGGCCCAGCTGTGCGAGGCGACCATCACGGTGAGCGACAACACCGCGGGCAACCTGATCCTCAAGGAGATCGGCGGCCCCGCCGGCCTGACGAAGTACTTCCGCTCGCTGAAGGACCCGATCTCCCGCCTGGACCGCTACGAGCCCGGGCTGAACGACTGGACGCCCAAGGACAAGCGCGACACCACCACCCCCGCGGCCATCGCCCGCGACCTGCGCGCGCTCACGACCGGAAACGCCCTGCACGCCAAGGACCGCGAGCAGTTCAACGCCTGGCTGATCGCGACCAAGACCGGCGACGCGCGCATCCGGGCGGGCCTGCCCAAGACCTGGACGATCGGCGACAAGACCGGCACCAACTCCACGGGATTCGGCGGCGGGAACGACATCGCCGTCATCTGGCCCAAGAAGGGCGCCGCCCCCATCGTCATGGCGGTCTACACCAACCGCACGCCGGGCCTGCCCACCGACGAGAAGACGATCGCGAAGACCGCCACGATCCTGGCGCGCGGCCTCGGAAAGCTCTGATGGCACGTCGGGGGACGAACGTTGTACGTCTCGCCGCCGCGGGCGCGGCGGCGGGCGTGCTCCTGGCCGGGATCGCCGTCCCGGCCGTCGGGGGCGCGGGCTTCGGGCTCGTGTCGGCGGCCGGGGCGGTGGACCTCAGGCCGGCCGACCTCGTGGAGCCGCCACCGGCCGAGGTCACGATCGTGCAGGACGCCCGGGGGAAGGAGATCGCGCGGTTCTACGAGGAGTACCGCGAGGTCGTGGGCTTCGACGAGATCGCCGAGATCATGAAGACGGCGATCGTCGCGATCGAGGACTTCCGCTTCTACGAGCACGGCGCGATCGACATCGAGGGCACGCTGCGCGCGCTCGCCACGAACCTGCAGGCCGGCAAGGTGAGCCAGGGCGGGTCGAGCATCACCCAGCAGTACGTCAAGCAGGTGCTGCTCAACTCCGCCGACACCGAGAAGGAGCGGAACGCGGCGCTGGAGGCGAGCTACGCGCGCAAGCTGAACGAACTGCGGTACGCCATGGGCGTCGAGAAGAAATACACCAAGGACCAGATCCTCGAGAAATATCTGAACATCGCCTACTTCGGCGCCGGCGCCTACGGCGTGGAGGCGGCGGCGAAGCGCTTCTTCGGCGTCCGGGCGGCCGACCTCACGTTGCCGCAGGCCGCGACGCTGGCGGGCGCCGTGCAGGACCCGAACGCCACGGACCCCAACCTCGGCAGGAAGCATCGGGAGCGGCTGCTGAACCGTCGCAACGTCGTGCTGAACCGGATGGCCGAACTGGGCAAGATCCCCCCCGCGGAGGCGGCGGAGGCGAAGGCCGCCAAGCTCGGCTACAAGGGCACGAAGCTGCCGGGCGGCTGCGAATCCAGCAAATATCCCTATTTTTGCCTGTATGTCCGCCACGAGATCCTCAGCAATCCCGACTTCGGGAAGACCGCCGAGGCTCGCCTGGCGACGCTGAACCGCGGCGGCCTGACCATCAGGACCACGCTCGACGCGGCCATGCAGGCGGCCGCCGACCGGGCGATCAGGAAGCACGTGCACGCCTCGGACGCCCCGGTCGCCGCCCAGGCCCTGGTCCAGCCCGGCACGGGAGCGATCAAGGCCATGGCCGCGAGCAAGCCGTACGGGCCGCGCAAATCGCGGAACGAGATCTCGTACAACGTGGTCGCGGACGCCGCCCACGGCGGCGGGATCGGCTTCCAGGCCGGGTCGACTTTCAAGACGTTCACGCTGATCACCGCGCTGAAGCAGGGCATGAAACTCGACGACGGCCTGACCGCGGGCGCCGGCTACCGGGCGCCGGGCTACGCGACGTTCAAGAACTGCGAGGGCGGGAGCATCGGCGACCCCTCCCACACGGTCACCAACGACGAGGGCTCTCCCGGGTGGAAGACGTTGCGGACCGGCACGTGGGACTCGGTGAACACGTTCTTCATGGAGCTGGAGCAGCGGGTCGGGCTCTGCGAGACCGTCGAGACGGCCAAGTCGCTGGGCATCCGTCGCGCGGACGGCCGGAAGCTGCAGGAGTACGAGACGTTCACGCTCGGGATCAACGAGATGGATCCGGTGACGGTGGCGGCCGCGTACGCGGCGATCGGGGCACGGGGCCGCCACTGCGCGCCCATGGCCATCGCGCGCATCACCGATCGCGACGGTAAGACCACCTCCTACCGGCCGAAATGCCGCCAGGCCCTCGACCCGGCGATCGCGGACGCGACGGCGGACGTGCTGTCCGGGGTGTTCACCGAGGGCACGATGAGCGCCGTCGGCGGCATCGGCCGCCCCGCCGCCGGCAAGACCGGCACCACCGACCAGTACGCGGCCGCCTGGTTCGCCGGGTTCACTCCTGATCTGGCGGGGGCGGTGAGCATCGGGGATCCGCGCGGGTCCCAGCGGCACAAGCTGGCCGGGGTGACGATCGGTGGCCGGTACTACGGGACCGTGGCCGGGGCCACCCTTCCGGGGCCGATCTGGAAGGACACGATGGTGGGTGCGCTGAAAGGGGTGGAGCCGTCGTCGTTCACGCCCGTCGACACGGCCCGCTTCGGGGGATGTGGCGAGAGCTGCCGCCCCGAGCGGAGGGACACCGACGCGGAGCCGGAAAGCGGTTCGCCGGACACCGCCGAGCCGGACACCCCCGAGCCCGGCTACGGCGGCCCGGGCGACGGCGACCCGGGCGCCTCTGAGCCGGACGGCGGCGACCAGTAGGTCGTGGCGGGGTGGCGGCTGTCGACGCGGGTACGAGTACCTGCGCCTACACCGCCTGACACCGAGGAGAGAGCGCATGGGAGCCGCCCCGCGTCCCCGGCGCGGGGCCCGCGCGCGGGAGCACCCGTGAGAGGCGGGCTGCGGCGGCTCTCCGACGCGTTGTTCCCCGGCCACGCGGCCGAGTACGGCACCCTGCCGACCCTGCTGATCGTGCTGACCGTCACGACCGGCCTCGTGGACGCCGTCACGTTCCTCGGCCTGAACCGGGTCTTCGTCGCCAACATGACCGGCAACGTGGTCTTCCTCGGCTTCGCCCTGGCCGGCGACCCCCAGCTGTCGAGGTGGGCTCCGCCGCTGGCCGTCGCGGCCTTCACCGCCGGGGCGTGGAGCGCGGGCCGGTTCGCGGGATGGGTGAGGGACATGCGGCGGGGGTTCACGGCGCTCACGGCCGCGCACGCGGTCCTCGTCGCCGGCGCTCTCGCGGTGGCCCAGGTGGCGGGACATCGCGAGACCGCCGCGCAGGCGGCGCTCATCGGGCTGCTCGGCTACGGCATGGGCCTGCAGAACGCGGCCGCGCTCCGGCTGGGGGTGCCCGACCTGGTCATGACGACCGTGCTCACCACCATCCTCACGCGTCTGGCCACCGACCGACCGGGACGGGCGGCGATGCGCCGGTCGGTCACCCTCGGCGCGCTGTTCACCGGCGCGGTGACCGGCGCCGTGCTCTACCGGCACGCCGGTCCCGCGCCCGTGCTGGCGGCGGTCACGGCCTTGCTCGCGATCGTCGCCTTCGCGTCGCGCCCGCCCGCGCGGCGGCCTGAGACCAGGGCCTCCTTCCCGGACGATCAGTGAAGACGGGACGGTTCGCGGCCCAAATGGTCTCAAGGACGTATAGCGGTGTCCTCGACCCGGCGATCGTGGACGCGACGGCGGACGTGCTGTTCGGCGTGTTCGCCAAGGGCGCCATGCGAGAGGTCGGCGGCATCGGCCGCCACGCCGCCGGCAAGACCGGCACCACCGACCAGTACACGGCCGCATGGTTCGCCGGGTTCACGCCTGATCTGGCCGGTGCGGTGAGCGGCCGATCTGGAAGCACACGATGATCGGTGCCCTGAAGCGGATGAGTGATCAGATCCATCTACGGATCGGTGCCGAGCCGTGGTGCCCGGCCGACACAGCGAAGATCGACAAGATCCTCGACCACTACGACATTCCACTCGCTGGGATCATCCAGCAGCACCGCAGGTACTACATCTTCGAGTGCCTGGATGGCCACGGGAACACGTCCAACCTATGGGCCTATGCCGAGATCAGCCGGCAAGAGCGACGCCAGCTTCTCAAGGTGAAGGAGCGAAGTGAGCTCTCGCAACTGTTCACGTCGATCCTCAAGTCCCGCTCGTTCACAGCCGCCGTGGCCATCAATCACGGACTGGAGTTGGCGGCCACAGTTGACCAACCTGACCGAGCACCAGTGAAGGCCGCATCGACAGCGATCACGCGCGAGGCCGACACAGTTCGCGCGGTGGACGGTCTCGCCGCTTGCTGAGGGAGAAGGCCACCCCGCCGCACGCACGGACCCTGGCCAACGAACCCGGGGCCGGGGTGGGAAGATCCGACGGGGGTGTGGAGCTTGCCCACAGAGCATGGCCGAGCGATAGCGAGGACCACTCTGGGTGGGCTCCCGCCAGCCCACCGGGTAATCGGGATTGGGGTGGGCTGGCGAGCGGAGCGAGCGGGGTTTTCGGGGGTTCGGGTTACAGCTTGGCGAAGCAGGGGCCGTCGAAGGTGTACGACTTCGCCGTCTCGCCGGTGAAGAAGTCCTTGACGATCGAGACGCCGGTCGGGGCCTGGTCGTCCACCTTGTTGATCAACGTCTGGCGGAAGGTCGCCGTGTTGGCGTCGTCGGCGTAGTTGCCCGCCTCAGGGGGCAGCATGCCCTCGTAGTCCACGGTCTTCAGGGTCTTCACCGCGGCCAGCAGGCCCTTTCTGCTCACGTCCCCGCCGGCCACCATCTTGTCCAGGGCGGCCTTCAGCGGGTACGCCCACGCCCAGCCGGACGTGTAGCCCTCGTTGGCCGTCACGTTCGGGAACGCCTCGCGCAGGGCCTTGTGGCCGGGCGTGTCGGCGTCCCACGGCTTGCCGGGGGCCGACTGCTCGTACAACGCCTTCAGCGCGGGCGCGGCCGGGGACTTCAGCAGGGCCGGGTTCCACGTGGGGCCCGTGCCGATGAAACGGCCCTTGTAGCCGGCCGCGGCGGCCTGGCCGATGATCGTGGCGGCGTCCGCCGGGCCCGTCGTGAGGATGACCAGGTCGGGCTTGTTCTTGGTGATCTCGGTGATGGCGCGGCCCTGTTCGTTCGCGCCCGTGGGCGTCTCCACACTGGTGAACGTCAGGCCGTTCCGTTCAGCGGCGATCTTGGCGCCGGCGGCGGCGTCCGCGCCGTAGTCACCGGCCAGGTGGACGGCCATGACGGACTTCGGCTTGTACGTCTCCACCGCGTAGTCCACGGAGTTCATGGCCTCCACGCAGTAGTTGGCCCCGGACTCGACGATCACGTCCTCGAACTCCCAGGCCGAGGTCCAGGAGGCGGGGGCGGCGACGATGTCGTTGGCCTTGAGGTCGGCGATGATGGCGGCGGTCGTGGGGGAGCCGAGCGTCTGGGCCAGGCCGAGCACCTGGTCCTTGATCTCGTTGTAGACCTGCCGGTGCACCTCCGGGTTGTACTTGTTGTCCCGGACGTAGCGGGTGACGTCCACCTCGTACTTGCCGCCGATGCCGCCCGCCTTGTTGACGCGGGCCCAGAACGCCTTCTGCGCGTCGGTGATGGGCACGGCCAGCGCGGCGAACGGCCCCGAGGTGAGGTCGGAGATCGAGCCGAGGTAGATGCATCCCTTGTTGCGGTCGACCGCGTTGGGACATGGCTCCGTGGTGACACCTGGCGCCTGGGCGCCGCCCTTGCTGCCCTCGTCGTCCCCCCGGATGACGCCGCACGCGGACAACAGAAGGGCCACCGACGCGGTGAACGCCACCACATAGCGACTCTTCATGAAAAATCCTCTCTCAGTATGAAAAGGGCCAGGATTTCCAGTAGTTGCGGATCCGGATCCACAGACCGAACAGGCCGCGCGGCTCGAAGATGAGGAACAGCACGATCAGCAGCCCGTACAGCACGGTCTCGACCTGGAACACGTTGGGGGTCTGCGTGGTGTCGCCGCTGACGAACGGCACCAGCGAGGGCAGCGACCTGGTGAGGGGCTGCAACAGCGTGATGAACAGCGCGCCCGCGATCGACCCTGACACGGTGGCCACGCCGCCGATCAGGACCATCGCGATGAACTGGACGGACATGAGCAGGCTGAACGAGCCCGGCTCGACGTACCCGGAGATCGTGTAGAGCAGGCCGCCGGCGCAGCCCGCGTAGAAGGAGCTGATGCCGAAGGCCAGCACCTTGTAGCGGGTCAGCGGCACCCCGATGACCTCCGCGGCGATGTCGCGGTCGCGGACGGCGGCGAAGGCGCGGCCGATGCGCGAGCGGGCCAGGTTGCGGGCCGCGACGGCGAAGACGATCAGCAGCGCCAGCATGAGCGTGTAGAGCAGCTGCTCCTTGGTGCCGAGCGGCCCGTCCTGGTCGAGGCGGACGCCGAAGAGCTGCGGCACGGCGGCCTCCCGGCCCACGCCGGGGCCGCCGGTCAGCTCCTGCCACTCCTTGAAGATGTGCTCGCCCAGGAAGACCAGACCAAGAGTGACGATGGCCAGGTAGAGGCCACGCAGGCGGGTGGCCAGCGGCGCGACCAGAACCCCGGCCGCGGCGGCGACGAGCCCGGCCGCGGGCAGCCAGATCCAGATCTCCGCGATCCCGTAGCCGAGCCGCTGGCCGTCCACGGGCCCGGACAGGGCGGCGGCGGTGTAGGCCCCGATGGCCACGAAGAAGGCGTGGCCGAGGGAGACCTGGCCGGCGTACCCGGTGACGATGTTGAGCCCGATCGCGCCGATGGCCATCACGTACGCCGTGGCCAGCACCTCCAGTGACCGGTCCTGCAGCAGCACCGTCAGCGCGAACGCCAGCACCACCAGCAGCCCCGTCCACACCCGCTTGGCCCGCGTGTCGAGCAGCGCCATGTCCTGGGCGTAGGAGGTGTAGAGGAGCGGCCGGCCACGGACCCTGTGAGACCGGCCGGTCGGTATGTCAGGGGCGGCCGGGGCCGCCGCGGAGCGCGTCGTCTCGGTCATACCCGCTCGACCTCCCGGGTCCCGAACAGGCCGTACGGCCTGACCAGCAGCACGATCAGCATCACCACGTACGGCGAGACGACCGCGAAGTTCTGTCCCAGCCAGGGTGCGAACTCCCCTTGGTAGGACTGGAACAGCGACTCGACCACGCCCACGACCAGCCCGCCCACGACGGCGCCGCCGAGCGAGTCGAGCCCGCCCACGATGATCGCCGGCAGCGCCTTCAACGCGATGATCCAGGTCAGCTGCTCGACGCCCTGCCCGGTGCCGACGAACATCCCGGCGATCGCCGCCAGGAATCCGGCGAGCCCCCACGACAGCGCGAACACCATGCCGACGGACACCCCCTGCGCCAGCGCGGTCTCCTGGTCGAAGGCCGCCGCCCGCATGGCGAGCCCGTACTTCGTGTAGCGGAAGAACGCGAACAGCAGCGCCACCAGCACGGCCGTCACCAGCAGCATGGCCAGCCAGCGGCTCTGCACGACCAGCGGCCCGAGCGACACCTGCGTGAATCCCCACGGATCGCCCATCTGCCGCACGTCGCGCCCGATGAAGGCGTTGACCACCACCCGCACCACCACGTCGATGCCGAGCGTGATGATCGCCACGACGAAGACCGGCCGCCCCACCATGGGCCGGATCGCCACCCGCTCGATGCCCAGCGCGACGAGGGCGATGAGCAGCGCGGACAGGATCACGGCGGCGTAGAAGCCGGTCACCTCGGCCAGGTAGCTCACCGCGACGGCCCCGGCCAGCATGAGAGCGGGCTGCGCGAAGCTGATCACCCGCGTGGCCTTGTAGATGATCACGAATCCGAGGGCGAGCAACGCGTACACCGAGCCGTTGCCCAGGCCCCTGATGATGGTCTCCAGCAGCCCCTTCACCGGGCGTACATCCCTTCCACCAGGTCCTCGAACAGCTTGGCGATGGCGCTGCGCTTGACCTTCTGGGTGGCGGTCAGCTCGCCGTCCTCGTGGTCCAGCTCCTTGGGCAGGAACGCGAAGCGCTTGACCTGCTCGACCGAGGCGAAGCGGGCGTTGACCTCGTTGACGATCCCGCGGACGAGCTCCCGCGTCTCCGCCTTCTCCGACAGGTCCCGATAGGTCGTGTACGGCAGCCCGCGCCGCCGCGCCCACTCCCCCACCGTGTCCGGCTCGATCCCGATCAGCGCCACCAGGTACGGCCGCTGGTCCCCGATGACCACGGCCTCCTTCAGGTACGGCGACGCCTTCAAGGCGTTCTCGATCTCGCTGGGCGCGACGTTCTTGCCCCCGGCCGTGATGATGATGTCCTTCATCCGGTCCGTGATCCGCACGTGCGTGCCGTCCACCCACTCGCCCACGTCGCCCGTGTGCAGCCAGCCGTCGGGATCGAGCACGTCGGCGGTGGCACGCGGGTTGCGCCAGTAGCCGGCGAAGTTGCCCGGGTGCCTGGTCATGATCTCGCCGGTGGCCTCGTCGATCTTCAGCTCGATGCCGGGGTGCGGCTCGCCGACCGTGCCGAGGCGCACCCGTCCAGGGCGGTTGGCGGTGGCGATGGCGGTGTTCTCGCTCATGCCGTACACCTCGTGCATGGGGATGCCGATCCCCATGTAGAACTTGAGCACGTCGGGCGCGATGGGCGCGGCGCCGGAGGCGGCGTAACGCACCCGCCGCATGCCGAGCCGCTCGCGCAGCGCGCGATAGCAGAAGACCCACCCGATCGCGTACGCCAGCCGCGTCCCCAGCGTGTGCGTGCCTCCCGTGCGCACCAGCGTGTCGCCGATCCGGTCGGCCACCCGCAGCCAGAACCGGGTGATCGCGCGCTTGAGCGGCGAGGCCGACTCCAGCTTGATGTTGACCTGGGCGAGCACCTTCTCCCAGATGCGCGGCACCCCGAACAGGATCGTCGGCTGCACCTCGCGCAGGTTGGCCTGGACGGTGTCGATGGACTCGGCGAAGTTCACCTGCACGCCCGCCGCGGAGTTGAACCACACGGTGAACGCGCGCTCGGCCACGTGACACAGCGGCAGGTACGACAGCGCGAGGTCGCGTTCGGAGGGCGGCGGGGAGGTGAAGCCGCCGCCGGTGACGAGCGTGTCGACGGCGAACTCGACGTTGCCGACGGTGAGCATGACGCCCTTGGGCGGCCCGGTGGTGCCGGAGGTGTAGATAAGCGTCATCACGTCGTCGGGCGCCGCCTCGGCCATGCGGCGCTCCACGGCATCGGGGTGCCCGGCCCGGTGCTCGGCACCCAGGGCGAGGAACTCCGGCCAGGACATCAGCAGGTCGTCGTCGTAGCGGCCGCGGATGCCGCGCGGCTCCATGTAGACGATCCGCCGCAGGTCGGGGCACTCGTCGCGGACGGCCAGGGCCTTGTCGACCTGCTCCTGGTCCTCGGCGAGGAGGATCGCGGCGCCGGAGTCGGCCAGCAGGTACGCGACCTCGGCGGGCGGGTTCGTCGGATAGAGGCCGACCGTGATGCCGCGCACCGCGACCGTCCCCAGGTCGCCGTAGAGCCACTCGGGGCGGTTCTCGGAGTGGATGGCCACCCGGTCGCCCGGCTCGATCCCCAGCGCGAGCAGGGCGTGCGCGACCAGCTCGACCTGCGTCCAGTAGGCCGCCCAGGTGACCTCCTGCCATATGCCGAAGTCCTTGTGCCGCATCGCGACGGCGTGCGGGGTCGCTCTGGCCCGCTCACGCACCCTGTCCACGATCGTCATGCGGTCCCTCCGAGATACGCCTCGATCACCTTGGGGTCCTGCTGCACCTCGGCCGGGCTGCCCAGCGCGACCGGGCGGCCGAAGTCCAGCACCAGCACGCGGTCGGCCAGGTCCATGACCAGCCCCATGTCGTGCTCCACGAGGACGACGGGGATGCCCAGCTCGTCCCTGATGTCCAGCACGAACCTGGCCATGTCCTCGGTCTCCTCCAGGTTCATGCCGGCCACCGGCTCGTCGAGCAGCAGCAGCCGCGGCTCCATGGCGAGGGCCCGGCCCAGCTCGACCCGCTTCTGGATCCCATACGGGAGCAGCCGCACGGGGTGGCGGCGCCAGGCCTCCAGCTCCAGGAAGTCGATGATGTCCTCGACCTTGGCGCGGGCGGCCAGCTCCGCCCGCCGGGCGCGGCCGTACCAGAGGACGGCCGCGAACGCGCCGTAGCCGAAGTGGTGGTGCCGGCCGAGCATGAGGTTGTCCAGGACGGTGAGGTTGTGGAACAGCTCCACGTTCTGGAACGTCCTGGCCAGGCCCATGGCGGCGATCTCGTGCGGCCGTTTGAGCAGCAGGTCCTCGCCCAGGAAGGTGACGCGGCCGCTCTGGGGCCGGTAGACGCCCGACAGCACGTTGAAGATCGAGGTCTTGCCGGCGCCGTTCGGCCCGATGATCGCCAGCAGCTCCGCCTGCCCCACCTGGAAGGAGACGCCGTCCACGGCCTTGACGCCGGCGAAGCTCAGGTGCACGTCCTCGAACGTCAGGAGAGCCGTCATGAGAGCCACCGCTTCCTCCGCTTGTAGTGCTTGACCTCGCGGAAGGACCGGACGGCCCCCAGGTAGAACTCCTTGATGTCCTCGTCGGCGAGCAGTTCCTTCGCCGGCTTGTCCATGACGATCTTCCCGGTCTCCATGACGTAGCCGTGGGAGGCGATGGACAGGGCCATGGTGGCGTTCTGCTCGACCAGCAGGACCGTGGTGCCCTGCCGGTTGATCTCGACGATGAGGTCGCGTACCTGGGCGACCAGCGACGGCGCGAGGCCCAGGCTGGGCTCGTCGAGCAGCAGGTAACTGGGGCCGGCCATGAGCGCGCGGCCGACGGCCAGCATCTGCTGCTCGCCGCCCGACAGGTAGCCGGCCACGCTCTTGCGCCGCTCGCGCAGCAGCGGGAACAGCGCGTAGACGCGGTCGAGGTGGGACTCGGCCGCGGTGTGGCCGCCGACCTTGAGGTTCTCCTCGACGGTCAGCTCGGCCAGGATGCGGCGGCCCTCCATGACCTGGCTGACCCCGCGGCGGACGATCTGGGCGGGTTTGAGGTGGTGGATGGGCTCGCCCTCCAGCGTGACGGCGCCCTTGGTGATCTCTCCGTCGTGCACGTCGAGCAGCCCGGACAGGGCCCGCAGGAGCGTGGTCTTGCCCGCGCCGTTCGCGCCGAGCAGGGCCACGATCGAGCCGGGCGGGACGGTGAGGCTCACGCCGCGCAGCACGAGCATCACATCGTCGTAGACGACCTCGAGGTTGCGTACCTCCAGCACGCGCGGCTCCCGGGAACGGTGTGGTCTATGTCACTCCCCCGATGAGCACAATGTCCACGTTTGCCCGTCAGCCGACAAGAGGCCCGGCCGAAATTAGGCAGTGCACTGGCCCTAAGATTGCTGTTATGGCAATGTGCGAGCATCTTTCCCAGGCTGGCGACCCGCCCGCGCGGACGCCGGAGGGCTGCGAGGAGTGCCTGGCCGACGGCGGCCGTTGGGTGCACCTGCGGCGCTGCCTGGAGTGCGGCCACGTCGGGTGCTGCGACTCCTCGCCCGCCAAACACGCCAGCGCCCACTTCCGCGCCACCGCCCATCCGGTGATCCAGTCGTTCGAGCGCGGCGAGGGCTGGCGGTGGTGCTTCGTGGACAGCCAGATGGGCTAGGACGCTCTCCCGGGCGGGCGGGTCAGCGCTCGAGGATCGCCTCCTCGAAGTCGAGCTGGGCCATCACCTCGCGCATCACCTCGTCGTCCAGGCGGCGCTCGTCGCGCAGACGCACGAAGACCTGGCGCTCGGCCTGGAGCATCTCGCGGCGCAGACGCCGGTAGAGCGCGCTCGGGGTCTCCGCGCCGCCCTGGCCGGTGCCGCCGCCCAGGCGCTCCCACGCGGAGAGCGAGCGGCGCCACGACTTCTCCCTGAGCTGGTCGATGACCTGCTTCTGGATCTCGTCGGGCTCGCCATCCTGCTCGCCGACCAGCCGCTCCAGCTCGGCCACGCCGGCCTCCAGCGCCGCCTGCTGGGCCGCCGCCTCTGCCAGGCGGTCTTCGTACTGCTCCTGCTCGCTCGACACCCGCAGCCGCCTGATCAGCGGCGGGAACGTGGTGCCCTGGATCAGCAGGGTGCCGATCACGGTCGTGAACGTCAGGAACAGCAGCAGGGCGCGGTCGCGCGCGGGCACCTCCGGCGGGATGGCGAACGCCGCCGCCAGCGACACCACGCCGCGCATGCCCGCCCAGCTCAGGATCACCGACTGCTGCGGGGTCGGCGCCGGCTGCCAGCCGGGCCTGGACAGCAACCGGATCAGCCCCGTGACGGCGAACACCCAGGCGAACCTGCTCGCGATCGTCACGCCGAGCACCGCGGCGGCGTAGCCCGCGACCTCCCACGCGCCGTAGCCGCCGATGCCTTCGATCACCGTCACGAGCTGCAGCCCGATCAGCGCGAACACGATCGTCTCGAGGAAGAAGTCGGTGACCTTCCACACCGCGTCCGACACCAGCCGCGTGCCGAACCCTCGCAGGTGCATGCGGTAGCCCAGGTAGAGGCCGACGATCACCACCGCGATCACGCCGGAGGCGTGGACCGACTCGGCCGCGAGGTAGGCGGTGAACGGGATCAGCAGCATCACCGTGTTCTCGACCAGCGAGTCGCGCGTGTGCTGGAACAGCCAGGCGAAGACGAACGCCAGCGCCAGCCCGATCACCACGCCGCCGGCCGCCGCCAGCAGGAACTGGCCGACGCTGTCGAGCAGGTCGACCGTGCCGCCGACGAACGCCCCCAACGCCACCCGGTACGCCGTCAGCGCCGTGGCGTCGTTGAACAGGCTCTCGCCGATCAGGATCGTCAGCGTCCTGCGCGGCAGCCCGAGCCGCCGCCCGACCGCGACGGCGGCCACCGCGTCGGGCGGCGCGATGATGGCGCCCAGCGCGAACGCCAGCGGCAGTGGCAGGGCCGGCACCAGCAGGTGGACGACCATCCCGACAAGGGCCGTGGTGAACAGCACCAGCCCGATCGACAGCAGCGCCACGGCCCGCTTGACGTCACGCAGCCGCAGGTAGGAGCTGTCGAGGGCGGCCGAGTAGAGCAGCGGCGGCAGGAACACGTAGAGCGCCAGCTCCGGGTCGAGCGGGACCGCCGGCACCAGCGGCGAGACCAGCAGCCCGGCGGCCACCAGCAGCAGCGGGGCCGGCCAACCCCTCCGCCGTGCCACGGCCGAGACCGCGATGGCGCCGCCGGCCACCAACAGCAGCTGCAGGCCCAGGATGGGACTCACCGATGCTCCTCCTGCCTCGGCCGATCACCTCGCCTGGAGCGTACCTGGCGGGCCGAGGTGGAGCATCACCACTCCCTGCGGTCGCTCCTCTGGTGGTAATCCGGCTGCTCAGGGCGCAGGCGTTCACCGGTGGAGAACATGGGGTCCCCGGCGTACGGG
Organism: Nonomuraea sp. SYSU D8015; assembly: GCF_008065375.1. Lineage (GTDB taxonomy): Bacteria > Actinomycetota > Actinomycetes > Streptosporangiales > Streptosporangiaceae > Nonomuraea. The sequence goes on along the minus strand of NZ_VJYI01000001.1, from coordinate 502,625 downwards.
CGGGGGGTGTTCGGGTCCGGCTGTTGCTGGTGCGGCTGGTACTGCTGCTCCTGGCGGCCGAGCGCCAGCAGCGGGTCCACCGGGTTGGCCTGCTGGGGCTGCTGGTAGGCGGCGTAGTCGTCCATGGCCGGCTGCTGGGGTGCCGCCCGGCGGCGGCCGGCGCCCGGGATGCCGTGCATGGGCGTGCCCAGGCCCGCCCCGCCGCCTTGGCTGGGCTGGGGCTGCGCGTAGGCCGGGGCCGGGGCCTCCTGGCGCCGCCCGAAGGGGTCGGAAGCGGAGGCGTAGGGGTCGGACGGGTACGGGTCGGCGGGGAAGGGGTCGGACCGGTGCTGGGGGGCGGCGTAGGAGTCGGCGGCCTGGGAGGCCGCGTAGGGGGAGGCCGCCTGGGAGGGGAAGCCGAGCGGGTCGGTGCTCACCGGTGACGGGCGGCGCTGGTCGGCGCCGGGCATCTGGTAGACGGGCTCGTTGTCGGCGTACTGGGAATTGCCGAAGGGGTCGGGCTGCTGCTGGTACTGCGGGGCGTCCCCGGTGTACTGGGGGCCGCTGAAGGGGTCTCCGGTGTACTGGGGCTGAGGGCCCGTGGGGTCGACGTACTGGGGGCCGGTGAAGGGCGGCCGCTCGCCGTAGGCGGGGTTCGCGTCCCTCGGGGCCGTGGTCTCGCCGAACGAGGCGACGAGCTTGTCCTGCGGCGCCGGGCCCCTGGCCACGAGGACGTCGTTCGGTGACAGCGCGGCGGTGGGCCGGTCGTCCAGAGGCTGCTGGTGATGGGGCTGCTGCTGGAGGTGATCGGGCTGGGGCGGGCGCTGGTATTGACCGGTGCCCGGGATGACCTCGGTGCCCGGATCGTGCGCGGGTACGGCGGGCTGCTCGCCCGTCGCCTCGGCGTAGCCCTCGTCGAGCGTGTCGAGCAGCCGGCCGACGTCCTCCATCGGCATGCGGAAGCTCGCTGTGCACATCTCCCCTCGCCACAGGCTGAGCACCAGGGTGCCCTCGTGCCACGTGACCCGGAGACACCGCTCCTGACCTCGTGCATCGAAGAAGACTTCGCCAAATGATGGCAACGGGACAACTTCCGACATGGCAGACATACTGCTAAACCAGCCCTTATTCGTCCACTCAACCCCGGAAAACCCTACGGAACCGGCCTTCCCCTACACACCGTGAACCCCTCTGATCACACACGGGTGATCGCGTTTGACCAGTTGGAGTCCCGATCGCCCAGTGTGCCACGCGCGCCGCCGGAAGGATTCGGGAACGCCGGGATGTGCATGGCCGATCACACCGCGTTCGGCACGGCGACCCGGAAAATGCGGGTAGCGTTTACTGCCGTGCCGGACTCCCATCTCCCGCCAGTCGACGAGCTCCTCAAGGTCGCGGTCAGCGCTCTCGGAGGGAGCGAACGGCAGGGCCAGGTCACAATGGTCCGCGCCGTGCAGAAGGCCATCGACGACGAGGAGCATCTCGCGGTCCAGGCGGGCACGGGCACCGGCAAGTCGCTGGCCTACCTCGTGCCGTCGATCCGCCACGCGATGGACAGCGACAAGCCGGTCGTGGTCTCCACGGCCACCATCGCGCTGCAGCGCCAGCTCGTCGACCGCGACCTGCCCCGGCTGGCCGAGGCGCTGAGCAAGGAGTTGCCGCACGAGCCGACCTTCGCGATACTCAAGGGCCGCCGCAACTACCTGTGCCGCTACAAGGCCACGGCCGGCTGGCCCGAGGAGGACGAGCAGGACCAGCTGTTCGACCCGCGCGAGGTGAGCGCGACCGGCCGCATGGTGCAGCGCATCCAGGAGTGGGCCGAGGAGACCGAGACCGGCGACCGCGACGAGCTGGTGCCGGGGGTGAGCGAGCAGGCCTGGCGGCAGTTCTCGGTGAGCGCGCAGGAGTGCCTGGGCGCCAACCGCTGCCCGAGCGGGGCCGAGTGCTTCGCCGAGCTGGCCCGCGCGCGGGCGGGCGAGGTCGACGTGGTGGTGACCAACCACGCGCTGCTGGCCATCGACGCCATGGGCGACCTGCCGGTGCTGCCGGAGCACGAGGTCGTGGTCGTGGACGAGGCTCACGAGCTGGTCGACCGGGTGACGTCGGTGGTGACGAGCGAGCTGTCGGAGCTGACGGTGTCGCTGGCGGTGCGCCGGGTGGGCAGGCTGATCGAGCAGGCCGTCGCCGACCAGTTGCAGGAGGCCGGCGAAGACCTCAAGGCGCTCCTGGCCGCCGCCCCGCCGGGGCGCATCGACGAGCTGCCGCAGGTGCTCGGCCTGACGCTGCAGCTCATCCGCGACACGGCCTGGCGGTGCATCACGGCTCTGGGGCCGCGCAACGCCGACAAGGACGACCCTGACAAGGCGGGGCAGCGCAAGGCGGCCTTCACGGCGCTCGACGAGGTGCACGACACGGCGGTACGCATGCTGGAGGCGTACGGGCACGCCTCCGAGGCCGACCGGGCCGAGGTCGTGTGGCTCGACGGGGGCACCGACCGGCGCCCGCCCATGCTGCGGGTGGCGCCGCTGACCGTCGGCGGCATGCTGCGCGACAAGCTCTTCGGCGAGCGTACGGTGATCCTCACCTCCGCCACCCTGGCCCTGGGCGGCACGTTCGACGCGCTGGCCGCGCAGTGGGGGCTGGGCGACAGCAAGGAGTGGCAGGGCATCGACGTCGGCTCGCCGTTCGACCACCCCAGAGCCGGCATCCTGTACGTCGCCAAGCACCTGCCGCAGCCGGGGCGCGACGGGCTGCCGCAGCAATACCTGGACGAGATCGCCGAACTGATCGAGGCCGCCGGGGGGCGCACGCTGGGGCTGTTCTCGTCTATGCGCGCCGCCAAGGCGGCCACGGAGGCGCTGCGCGACCGGCTGGACGTGCCGCTGCTGTGCCAGGGGGACGACTCGACGATGCTGCTGGTCAAGCAGTTCGCCGAGGACGAGCGCACCTGCCTGTTCGGCACGCTGTCGCTGTGGCAGGGCGTGGACGTGCCGGGGCCGTCGCTGCGGCTGGTCATCATCGACCGGGTCCCGTTCCCACGCCCCGACGACCCGCTGACCTCGGCCAGGCAGCGGCACGTGGCGGCCAGGGGCGGCAACGGCTTCATGGCGGTGGCCGCCAACCACGCCGCCCTGCTGCTGGCGCAGGGGGCGGGCCGCCTGCTGCGCGCCCAGGACGACAAGGGCGTCATCGCGGTCCTGGATCCCCGCCTGGCCACGGCCCGCTACAGCGGCTTCCTCCTGGGCTCCCTCCCCCCGTTCTGGCGCACCACGGACCCCGCCATCCCCCGCGCGGCCCTGAAGCGTCTGGCAGCAGAGTCCCCGAACTGACCCACTCCCCGGCGGGGTCGTCCGGCGCCCCGCCGAACGCCGACCCCCGCCGCCCGTTCGCAGGGCCGACCCGCCCGCCGTCGCCCGCGTCCCACGGCGTATGCACGTCCAGCGGGCGGCGCTCGGCATGTGGGGCGGCGCTCGGGCGGCGCGCGGCGAATCGGCGGCGGGGGGGAATCGACGGTGCCCAGGGCTGCGCCGGACGCCCGCCACCGCGGAACGCACGCACTCAAGGCCCACGCCACCGCAGAACGCACGCCACCGTGGGTGTGGGTGCCGTCACCCGCGCCTTCCGAGCGCCGGTGCGGCGAGGGGGTGTGCGGCGGAGCCCGGCGCAATGTGCACGGCGACCAGGCCGGGAACCACGGAGCCGGTCAACATGGGCTCGCGTAACGGCGGGCCACCGGTGAAGGGATCAGAGGCCGTTTCCTGGAGGGCCCTCAGCCGGAGTACGGCGAGTGGCAAGCCACGGCAACGCGTAACAGATGATTACCCGAACGGGGTCAGGGTGGGGCGTTTGGGGGAGAGCCCGTCGCCCGAGGAGACGCCGCGCAGGCGGCGCGCCACCCAGGGAACCAGGTGCTCGCGCAGCCATTGGGCGTCCTCCCGCCGCCGCGCCCGTGGATCCACCGTCCGCGCCGGCCAGTCCTTGCGCCAGTCCTCGAATGGCACCCCCAGCACGTCCAGCACCCGCGCCGCCACCAGCCGGTGACCGTCCTCGTTCATGTGGAGCCGGTCGGCGCTCCACGCCCGCCAGTCGCGCAGCCCCTGCATCGACCACTGGTCGACGAGCCGGCACCCGTACAGGTCGGCGATGGACCGCACGTGCAGGTAGAAGATCGCGAAGCGGCCCCGCAGCCGCCGCATCAGCGGCGTGTCGCGCGGGTCCACCCCCGTGAACAGCAGCACGTCCGCGCCGCCGGCCCGCAGGTCGCGCACGGCCCCTGCGACCTTCTTGGCCATGACGTCCGGGTCGCTCCCTGGTCTGAGCAGGTCGTTGCCCCCGGCGCAGAAGCTGACCAGGTCGGGCGCCATCTCGACGGCCTGCGGCACCTGCTCGGCCACGATCTGGTCGAGCAGCTTGCCGCGGACCGCCAGGTTGGCGTAGCGGAAGGACGGGTCGTCGGCGGCCAGCCGCTCGGCCACCCGGTCGGCCCAGCCGCGGTAGTGGCCATCGGGGCCGGGGTCGTTCAGTCCTTCGGTGAAGCTGTCCCCGAGGGCGACGAAGGACTTGTAGTGCCTCATGAGGTGGTCTTCATCTCCACGATCGCCTGCAGCGCAAGGACGTATGACTGTAGTCCGAAGCCCGCGATGGTGCCCGTCGCCACCCCGGCGACGACCGAGGTATGGCGAAACTCTTCCCTGGCTGCGGGATTGGAGATGTGCACCTCGATCAGCGGGGCGGTGCGCTGGGCGGCCGCGTCGCGCAGGGCGTAGGAGTAGTGGGTGAACGCGGCCGGGTTGAGCACGACCGGGATGCGGCCGTCGGCGGCCTCGTGCAGCCAGCCGACCATCTCGGCCTCGTCGTCGGTCTGGCGCACCTCGACGTGCTCGCCGAGCTTGCGGCCGGTGTCGCGGCAGAGCTCGACGAGGTCCTCGAACGTCTCGGCGCCGTAGACATCGGGCTCGCGGGTGCCGAGCCGGCGCAGGTTGGGGCCGTTGAGCACGAGGATCATGCGGAGATCTCCTTGTACGCGGCTTCGAGCAGCTCTTCCGAGGGATCTTCGAGGCGGCCCGGCTTCGCCAGGTCGTCGAGCACCACGAACCGCTGCTTGGCGCCGCGGTTCTTCTTGTCGAGCCGCATGTGGTCGCGCAGGCGCGGCCAGGCGCCGGCGCGGTAGGAGATGGGCAGGCCCACGCTGGTGAGGATGGCGCGGGTACGGTCGACGAGGTCGGCCCGCCCGGAGAGCCTGGACAGCTCGGCGGCGTAGACCATGCCGATCGCGACGGCCTCGCCGTGGCGGATCTCGTAGTGTTCGTCGCGCTCGATGGCGTGGGCCAGCGTGTGACCGTAGTTGAGGATCTCGCGCAGGCCCGCCTCGCGCAGGTCGGCGCCCACGACGTCGGCCTTGACGCGGATCTTGCGTTCGATGAGCTCTCTGGTGTGGGGGCCGTCGGGGCGGGTGGCGGCCTCGGGGTCGGCCTCGATGAGGCGGAGGATCTCGGGGTCGGCGATGAAGCCGCCCTTGATGACCTCGGCCAGCCCCGCCACGTAGTCGCGGCGCGGCATGCCGGACAGCGTGGACAGCTCGCACAGCACGCCCGCGGGCGGCAGGAACGTGCCGACGAGGTTTTTGCCCTCGGGCGTGTCGATGCCGTTCTTCCCGCCGACCGCCGCGTCGACCATGGCCAGCAGCGTCGTGGGCACGAGCACGACCTGCACGCCGCGCAGCCACGTGCCGGCCACGAACCCGGCCAGGTCGGTCGTCGCCCCGCCGCCCACGCCGACGACGGCGTCGGAGCGGGTCACGCCGGCGCGGCCGAGCGCGGACCACAGCCCGGCCGCCACCTCGACGGTCTTGGCCTTCTCACCGTCCGGCACGGGCAGGTCGACCACTTCGTAGCCGGCCTCGGTGAGGGCCGCGCAGACGGGACGGGAGAGCTCCTGCAGGGTCTCCGGGCGGATCACCGCGACCGTGCGGGCGCCCGGTCTGACCAGCGTGGTCAGCTCGGCCAGCACGCCGGTGCCGACCACCACGTCGTACGGGCTGTCGCCCCGCACGGTGATCCTGGTCGCGTCCGTCATGCGGGCAGTCCCTTCACGATCTCGTCGGCGAGCTCTGCCGGCTCCCGCTTGTCCGTGACCACGGTCATCACGGCCAGCCGCTCGTAGACCGGCCGCCGCTCCTCCATGAGCTTCTTCAACTGGCTGCGCGGGTTGAGCACGAGCAGCGGCCGGGCCGAGGCGAGCCCGACCCTCTGGACCGCGTCGGCCAGCCCCACTTGGAGGTAGACCACGTGGTGGCCGGCGAGCAGGGCCTGGGTCTCCTCGTTGAGCACGGCCCCGCCGCCCAGGGACAGGACGCCGTCGTGCTCGGCCAGGGCGCGGCGCACGGCCTCGTGCTCCAGCTCGCGGAAGCGGGCCTCGCCGTCCTCGACGAAGATGTCGGCGACGGGCTTGCCGGCCACGGCCTCCACGTCGGCGTCGGTGTCGCGGAACCCGACGCCGAGCCGCTCGGCCAGCAGCCGCCCGACCGTGGTCTTGCCGGACCCCGGAGGGCCTATGAGCACAGCCGTCGTCATTTGATCACCATGGAAGAGAGGTAGCCGGAAAGGTTGCGGGCGACTTCCTCGACGGAGTCGCCGCCGAACTTCTCGAGCGCCGCGTCGGCCAGCACCAGCGCGACCATGGCCTCGGCCACGATGCCGGCCGCCGGCACGGCGCACACGTCGGAGCGCTCGTGGTGGGCCTTGGCCGCCTCACCGGTCTTGACGTCGATCGTGGCCAGCGCCCTGGGCACCGTGGAGATCGGCTTCATCGCGGCGCTGACGCGCAGGATCTCGCCGTTGGTCATGCCGCCCTCGACGCCGCCCGCGCGGTTGGTGATGCGCTTGACGCCGTCTTCGGCGGTGTATTCGATCTCGTCGTGGGCGCGGGAGCCGGGCCTGCGGGCGGTCTCGAAGCCGTCGCCGACCGCGACGCCCTTGATCGCCTGGATGCCCATGAGCGCGGCGGCGAGCCGGGAGTCGAGCCTGCGGTCCCAGTGGGTGTAGCTGCCGAGGCCGGGCGGCAGACCGTAGGCGAGGACCTCGACGACGCCGCCGAGCGTGTCGCCGTCCTTGTGGGCCTTGTCGATCACGTCGACCATGGCGGCGCTGCCCTCGGGGTCGGCGCACCTGACCGGATCGGCGTCGATCGTGGCCAGGTCGCCAGGGCCGGGCAGGCTCTCCGCCGGGGTGCGGGCGCCGCCGATCTCGGTGACGTGGCTGACGATGTCGACGCCGAGCGCCTGCTTGAGGAAGCGCCTGGCGACCTCGCCGAGCGCGACGCGGGCCGCGGTCTCGCGGGCGCTGGCCCGGTCGAGCACCTGCCTGGCGTCGTCGAAGCCGTATTTCTGCATGCCGGCCAGGTCGGCGTGGCCGGGGCGCGGGCGGGACCTGGGAGCGTTGCGGGCCAGGCCCTCCAGCTCGGCCGGGTCGACCGGGTCGGCCGCCATGACCTTTTCCCACTTGGGCCACTCGGTGTTGCCGACGCGGATCGCGACGGGGCTGCCCATCGTCCGCCCGTGCCGGATGCCGCCGACGATCGTGACCTTGTCCTCCTCGAACTTCATCCGGGCGCCCCGGCCGTAGCCGAGACGGCGGCGACGCAAGGCCTCGTCGATCGCGGCCGTGGTCACCTCTACCCCGGCCGGCAGGCCTTCCAGGATGGCGACGAGTTCGGGCCCGTGGGATTCTCCGGCGGTCAACCAGCGCAACATGCGTACAAGTCTTCCATGTGCGGCCGAGTGAGATGTCCCGCGTTCACCCGTCGAGACACAGCACGGTGAACGCGCCCAGCAGCATGAACGGCCCGAACGGGAACTGCGTGCGCCGCGTGCCGCGCCCGGTCGCCAGCAGGGCGAGGCCGTAGAGCGCGCCGAGCAGCTGCCCGCAGAAGGCCGCCACGACCCAGGCCTGCCAGCCCAGCGCGGCCGCGGCCATGCCGATGAGCCCGGCGAGCTTGACGTCGCCCAGACCCATCGCGTCCGGCCGGATGAACCAGAGCAGCCCGTAGAGGGCGGCCAGCGCTGCGCCTCCGGCCAGAGCCCTCGGCAGCTCGCCCGTGGGGAGGATCGCCAGGGCGGTGATGGGGTACGCGGGCAGCGTGATCGCGTCGGGCAGCGTGGTCGTGCGCCAGTCGATGACGGCCAGGGCGACGCCGATGACGGCGAACGGCACGTACGGCAGGCCGATCCGCCAGGCGACGAGCGCGGCCACGGCGGCGGTCACCAGCTCGACCTTCGGCGGCCAGGCGGGCTCCGGGACCCTGTCGTAGGAGTCGGCCAGCGTCCTGATGCGGTGTCCGCAGACCAGTCCGGCCAGCGCCATGAGTGCGACCACGGGCCGACGCTAGCCCGGGCCCCGGCCCGCCCGCCGCCGACCGACGGACCCGGCATGACCACCCCCGACCGGCCCCCTTCACCCGTAGGATGGGCGGTCTTTCACACGTGCGGTCGGCGGCCTCCGCCCCGCCCTCTTCGGCAACCCTTTGCCCGTCCCGTCCGCGAGCCTTCGCCGGGGCTTTCGGCCCGCACGCCTTCGCCCGTCCCGTCCGGAAGCCTTCCCCGGGGCCCGTCCGCGAGTCTTCGCCCGATGCGGTCAAGGGGATCCGCCCGTGCAGAGGGCCCCACGCCATACGTCGGGGACCGCGGCTCGTGCGGCCGAGGGAACCCCGCCCGTGCGGTCGGAGGCCTCGCCGTGCGGGCCCCAGAGCCTCGGCCGGTGCGGCCGGGGATTTCGGGTGTCCGATGGGTGGGCTTCGCACGGGGGTCGAAAGGCGGCCTGTTGCGGCGCACCCGGCCGATCACGGACACTGCCCGCGTGGACAGGGATCGGTTCGCCAGGATCGCGGTGGTCATCGCGACGTTCGTGCTCGCCCCTGTGTTGCTGGAGATGCTCGCCTGGTACATCCAGGGCGAGGACTACAACCTGTCCCGTGCGCTCACCGTCCTCGCCGTGGTCTGCGGGCTCGCGCTGATCGCGCTCGTGGCCGGCCGGATCCGCGGCAGGCTGCCGGTGATGCTGGTCGGCGCGATGACGGTGGCCGCGGCGGGCGGGCTGGTCCTGGGGTTCGTCGCCGGGTTCGGCCCCGTCCTGTGGCACCGGAGCGTCTCCGGCGAGCTGCTCGGCCTGTCGATGATCGGGATCGCCGCGTTCACCGCGCTGACCGGTGTCTACCTGCTGCTGTTATTCCGGCGCGGTCTGTACGTGCCGCACCTCGAGGCCACCGCCGTGCCGTCGCCGACCACCACGAAACGCAAGCTCATCGGCGAGTCGGAGATCCTCATCCGCACCCAGCCGGACCTCAGCCACGCCCTGGAGAAGGCGCTCGGCAGCTGCGTGTCCGTGATCGACCAGGAGGACCTGCACTTCGTGGCCTTCTTCGGGCCCGAGGGCTGCGCGTTCTACACCGACGTGCTCGACGACGCCGACCTGCGGCACTTCTTCCACGACACCACGCCGGAGGAGCGGCGGATCACGTACCTCAGGCTCGGCCGCCAGCTCGACTGGCTCGGCCACCGGCTGGACACGCACCTGCGGTCGATGGAGAGCGGCACGGTGATCAGGACCGTGCTGGACGTCGAGCGCGGCGCCCTCTACCACTACTGGGTCGACCGCGGACGCTACGTCATCGGCCTCACCCTCGACCAGCGCAAGGTCGCCGAGGCCGACGACAAGATGGCCAGGCTCGTGGACCTGATCCGCGGGCATTTCACGCTCCCGCCGATCAACCAGCGGAGCCGCCAGGCGGAGCCCGGCACCGGCACCAACGTGCGCGCGCTCAGGAAAGACCAGGCGTGGCCCGAATCTGGCTCCTGATCCTCGTCCTGCTCGCCGGATGGGGGACGGCGCGGCTCGCCGGCGTCACGGGGCTGGAGACGTCGGAGACGTACCTGCTGGCCAGCCAGTTGCTGCTGGCCGTCGGCCTGTACGGGAACACGCACGACATCGACCCGGCCGAGGCCCGCGCGCACGCCCGGCTGATCGTGGCGGCGGTCACGGTCGGGGTGGTGCTGAAGGCGGCGCTCATCGCGGGCGTGCTCTACCTGTTCACCGGCGATCCGCTCGCGCTGGTGCTGGCGGTCGCGGTGGCGCAGATCGACCCGCTGTCCGTGGCGTCCGTCATGGGCGACTCGCGGCTCTCGCCGAAGGCGCGCACGATCCTCGCGGCGTGGGCGTCGTTCGACGATCCGGTGACGGTCGTCCTGTCGGTGTACGCGGCCACGCTGGCCTTCTCCTCCGGCGGGATCACCCTGTCCCACCTGGCGGATCTGGGGTGGAACGCGGTGTTCGCCGGGACCGCGTACGTGGTGTGGCGGCTGGTGCGGCGCGGCCCGGCCTGGCTGATCAACCTGGCGGCCGTGGCCGCCGTGCTCGTCGGCGCGTGGACGTTCCTGATGCTGGGGCTGGCGGCCGCCGGGTTGTTCCTGCGGCTTCCCGACGGGCGGCGGCTGGCGCAGGCGGTGGCGGTGGCGTTCCCGCTGGCGGCGTTCCTCATGGGGATGCTGCTGGTGGGCGGGGTGGCGGTGGCCGAGGGCCTGCTGCTCGGGGCGGTGGCGTTCTGCGCCCAGGGATTCGCCGCCGTGGCTCTGACCTGGGGGCTGCCGGTGATCGACCGGGTACGGCTGGCGCTGGCGCAGCAGAACGGGGTCACGGCGGTCATCCTGGCGCTGGTGTTCGAGCGGTCGCTCGACGGTTTCGTGGCGGTGGTGGCGCCGGCGGTGGTGACGGTGAACCTGCTGCACGCCCTGGCGAACCGTGCGGCCGACACCTGGGAACGACGCCGCTCCGTCGTCCCCTGACGTCCTTCACCGGCGGGAGAGCAGGGCCGCTTCACCGCCGGGAGGGCCGGCAGGGCCGCTTCACCGCCGGGAGAACCAGCGGCGCCTGCGTGCCGGCTCGACCGGCTCGATCCTGGCCACGGTGGCGCCCTCGATCTCGCCGACGGTGCCGGACTCGACCGCCGCCAGCGCCTCCAGCACCGCGCCCTCGATCACGAACTGCACCGGCCCGGCCACGTCCACCACGACCGCCGCCGCCTGCTCCTGCACGGCCGCCCGGCACACCTGCAGGGTGGTGGCCTGGATCGGCCGCGCGTCCGGCCGCCACCTGACCAGCGCCTGCGTGCCGGTGAACGCCAGCACCGCCTGCCTGCCGTCCTGCCCGACGAGCTTGGGCAGGGCCATCTCGCTCTCCTTCTCCTGCCGGAGCCCGTGCGCGCCGACCCCGGACTCGGTCAGCAACGCCACCACGGGAACCAGGAGGCGGGCGCCGCCGAGGGCGTTCAGCACCTCGGTGGCGTCGGCCGTACCGGCCTGGTAGGAGGCGAGGGCGGCGGCCACGGCGGGCGCGACGCCGCCGTCGTCGTCGGGGTCGAGGGGTTGCGGGATGCTCGGCACAACCTCCGAGGTTACCGGCGCCTGGGTGTGACCCCGAGCCTGGCCCGCAGCGCGCGCACCCCGGCCGCGAGCACCGGCGGAACGGTGATCAGGAGTGCCACCGCGTCGCCGAGCCGCTCGGCCGCCGTGTCCAGCACCAGCCAGGCGACCAGCGGCCCCAGCAGGGCCCAGGTCCGCATCTCCGAGATCAGCAGCCACCGCACACCCCGGATCAGGACCCGCTCGGCACCTCCGATCCGCGGCGCCCCGAAGCCGTTCCCCGCGGTGCCCGCCGCCCGCCGCCCCAACCCGAGGCCGTCACGTGCGGCATGCGGTGATCGTTCCAGGCCGGAGGAGGCAGGAGGTTTGGGCCGCGGCCGGGCGACGGCTCCTCGCCCGCGCAGGGTCCAGGCCAGGCGCGGCATCCCGGCGAGGAGCAGGGCGGCGAACCGCAGCCGGGCCCGAGGGCCGGGCAACGCGTGGAGCTCGCCCAGCCACTCCTCCAGCCAGCGGGCCCGGGCCCGCCGCGGCAGCAGGATCGCGGCCACCGTGAGGACGCCGTAGGACGCTTGGAGGCCCTCCCGCGCAGAGAGGTTGGCGACGGCCAGCCGTTCCAGCTCGTCCTCGATCCGGGTCAGGCCCAGCCGTCCGGCGATCGGCGCGAAGATCTCCAGCGTTTGCCGCGATTTCTCTCTGCGGTGCGTCTCGGGCAGCCGGCGCAGTGTCCGCATGTTGTGCAGCCGGTGCGCCAGCAAGAGCAGCAGCACGCGCATGTCCGCCTTCGCCGCGGCGGCCGCGGGCCTGTCGTCGGTATGCCCTGGCCCATACATGCCCGCCACCAAGTCCATGATCGGGTGACCGAACTCACGCACCAGCTCCGCCTCCGGGCAGCCGGCCGGCATCACGTCGTGCAGCAGGGCCGCGCACAACATCTCGTGATCCGCGCCCAGCTCGGCCAGGATCGCGGCGACCGCGACCGGATGGGTGACGTAAGGGTCGCCGTTGCGCCGGCGCTGGTCGCGGTGCCAATGGGAGGCGACCGCGTGTGCGCGCCGGACGAGCCGTAAGCGCTCGCCGGTCAGCGTGTCGCCGGCGGCCTCCAGCACCGGGCGGAGCGAGCCGTCGGCGCCGCTCACGACCCTCCTCCCGCCGTCCCGGGCCGCGGCAGCCAGGCGGGGAGGGGCTGCCGGCGCGACCGGTAGGCGCGGGCGATCGCCTCGCGGCCCCGCTCGGCGCCGTCCGGCGTGATGCGGTAGTAGCGGCGGCGCGGGCGCCCCTCCTCCACATGGGTCTCGGGGTCCTCCCACCGGCTCTCCACCCAGCCGATCTGCTCCAGCCTGGCCAGGATCGGATAGACGGTGCCGCTCGGCATCTCCGCCAGCTCGCACAGCTCGAGCCCGTAGCGTTCGCGTGCCGGATCGTCCAGGAGGACGCGCAGCACCGCCTGGGTCGGCATGGTCATCCTGGGACCGGCGCTCTTCATATCTCGTACTCTACATAGCTAGAGGGGGCACCATGGGGCCACATTGCCGGCACCGCTTGATAGACAAGCGCGGTGCGCATCGAACGACTCCCCCTCGACGAGCAACTCACCGCCACGCTCGCCGTCCTCCGCGCCTCCCCGGCCTGGCCGCCGTGCTGCGACGGGCCCGCACGCTCGACCTGCCCGGCTGGTGGGTGGCGGCGGGCGCGGTGGTCCAGACGATCTGGAACCACGTGACCGGCCGCGACCCCGGTCACGGCATCAAGGACTACGACCTGATCTACCACGACCCTTCCGACCTGTCGTGGGAGGCCGAGGACGTGGCGATCAGGGCGGGGCGGGAGGTGTTCGGGGAGGTGCCGGTGGAGATCCGCAACGATCCTTCGGGCGAGTGGAAGCTGTACGCGCCGTACGGCGTGACCGACGCCTTCGGCCTGGTGCTGCGGCCCGATCCCCGGCAGGCGCCCAGGCACGTCTACGAGGCCAAGGTGGCGCGGTGGACCGCGGCCTGGCCGGAGCTCACCGCGCTCCCCTGGCCCGACGGCCCTAGCCGAGGTCGGAGATCGCCGCGACCGGGCCGCCGCCCGACGGGCCCTGGTGGACGGCGGCCACCGAGACGAAGACCGCGGGATCGCCCGTGACCGACGCCGCCACGCCGCCGACGGCCGCCTTGATCTGGCGGTGCCAGTGCACGTCCGAGTCGTCCAGCATGATGTTGCGCCGGCCCCGCACCCGGCCCGACGGGTCGGCCTCGCACTTCATGAAGACGTTCACCAGGCGGCCCTGCAGATCGCTCGGGTGGGGCCGCTCGGGGAGCGGGAGGCCGGAGTCCCTGATGGCCGCCCAGATGCCGTCGGCGTCCAGGGCGTCCTTCATGACGCTGTGACCGATGCGGTAGCGCCCGCCGATCCCGCGTACGTTGCCCACCAGCACGATCTGCGCCCGGTCCAGCTCGACCCCGGACGAGCAGGAGGCCACGGACGAATACAGCGACAGGTCCTTGTGGATCTGGTCGGCGCGGGGCATGTCGATCTCGCCGAGCGCCACGGCGATGCCGAGGGCGGTGGTGGAGTTGGACAGGTCCATGGAGGGGCCGGTCTCCTCGATGGCGGTGTCCTGGCCGCGGCTCTTGGCGTCGGTGATGGTGGCCAGGGTCAGCAGCGGCGTCTTGGTCTGCACGTAGTGGACGTCGCGCGGGTCGTCGATGCCGGCGATCTTCATGGCCTCCCGCACGCCGGCGGCGACCTTCTCCACCATGGCGGGCCGGCCGATGTCCTCGGGGAGGATGACGTCGCTCATCGCCACCCCGACCGACAGGCGGGGCTCCTCGGTGGCGGGGGCGTTGGCGGTGGTGGCGAAGATCGTGGCGTGCGGGCTGAGGATGCCGTCGGTGCCGCCCGACCACACCAGCGGCACGCTCTCCGGCGCCGGATGCCCGTGCTCGGCCAGCACCTCGCGGAAGGCGCGGTCGGCCAGGATGCGCGTGTAGTCGTTGACGCCGCCGTTGCCCTCGGTCTTGCCGATGACGGCGAGCACCCGGTGCGCCTCGATCACGCCGTCGGCGATGAGCCGCGACAGTCCGGAGGCGTCGGTGACGCTCTCGATCGGCACCTTGCGCACTTCGATCGGTTCCGGCATGCCGAAGCCCTCCTCGTTCTACCCGTCCCCGCTGGCGACGCTAGCCGAGCCGGTCGGCGGCGTTCATGGGCAATGTCTGCCCATGAACGCCGCTTCCCATGTCAAGGTGCGCTGAGTGCCACGGTCGGGGACAGCCGGGCGGCGCGGGCCGCCGGATAGATCCCGGCCGTGACGCCGACCAGAAGCGTGGCGGCCACCGCGCCGGCCGGCGCCCAGGCATCCAGTGTGGGCGGGAATCCATGGCCGAGCGCGTACCCGGTGGTGACCAGGGCGCCCAGCGCGAGGCCGGCCAGGCCGCCGAGCGCGGACAGCAGCAGGGATTCCGTGAGGAACTGCAGGCGTATGTCGGTCCTGGTCGCGCCGAGCGCGCGGCGCAGGCCGATCTCCCTGCGGCGTTCGAGCACGGAGACCACCATCGTGTTCGCGATGCCGACGCCGCCCACGAGCAGGGCGACCCCGCCCAGCCCGAGCAGCAGGTTCGTGAGCGCCCCGGCGGCCGCCGCCCGCGCGGCCAGCGCGTCGGACGGCCGGGCGACCGTGGTCTCCTCGGGGTGCTCGGGGTTCACGGTACGGGGGAGCACCGCCGCCACGTCCGTCACCGACTCCGGGTCGGCGCGGACGTACACGGTGGTCGGGTGACCGTCGAAGCCGAGGTGCTCGGCGGCGGCCGGCCAGCCGACCAGCGCCGACCTGTCGATCTCCGGCGCCAGCGGGAGCGGGTCGAGCACGCCCAGCACCGTGAACCACCGCTCCCCGACCCACACCTGGTCGCCGCCGCGCGCCCCGAGCCGCTGGGCGGCGACCGCGCCGAGCACGACGGTCGGGTAGCGGCTCGTGGCCGGGCTGAACCAGGCACCCGTGCCCTGGAGGGTGTCCAGGAGGCGCTGGGTGGCGGCCTGTACGGAGACGCCGCCGGTGCGTTCGGGCGGGATCAGGTCGCTGCGGTAGATCCTCGCCTCCAACTGGGCCGTCGCGGCGGCTCCCCGGACCGGGCCGATCTGGCCGGCCATGGCGACGGCGGTCCTGGGCAGGCTGGCCTGCTCGCCTCTGACGGTCTGGCCCGGGGTGACGGTGAGGAGGCCGGTGCCCAGGCTGTCGAGCTGACGGATCAGGTCGGCGCGGCTGGAGGCGGAGATGCCGATGACGGCGACCATGGTGGCGATGCCGATCGCGATCCCGAGGGCGGACAGCAGGGCCCGGCTCGGCCTGGCCCGCAGGCCGACGGCGCCGACGCGGAGCAGGTCACGCGGGCTCATGACGCCTCCCGCCGGGTCGGGAGGTGCCCTGGACGTGCGCGGTCATGACGTCTCCTCCTCCACGATCCGGCCGTCGCGCATGCGTACGCGGCGAGGCAGGACAGCGGCCAGGTCGGCGTCGTGAGTGATGATCACGAGCGTGGCCGCCACGGCGGACAGCACCCGCAGCACCTCCGCGCCGGAGGCCGAGTCCAGGTTGCCGGTGGGCTCGTCGGCCAGCAGGAGGGCGGGTTCGCCGACGACCGCCCTGGCCACGGCCACCCGTTGCTGCTCGCCGCCGGACAGTTGGTGCGGGCGGTGGCCGAGCCGGTGGGCCAGCCCCACCCGCTCCAGGGCTAGCGCGGCCCGCCGCCTGCGCTCGTCGGGCGGGGTCTTCGCGTAGAGGAGGCCGTCGGCGACGTTGTCCAGGGCGCTCGTGCCGGGGGTGAGGTGGAAGTGCTGGAAGACGAAGCCGATCGTGGTGGCGCGCAGGGCGGCGAGCCGCCGGTCGGGGAGGCGGGCGACGTCGTGCCCGGCGATGCGCACGGTGCCGGAGGAGGGGAGGTCGAGGGTGCCGAGCAGGTGCAGCAGGGTCGACTTGCCGGACCCGGACGGGCCGACGACCGCCACCGCCTCGTCCGCCTCGATCCTGAGATCGACGCCGCGCAGCGCCTCGACCCCGCCCGGATAGGTCTTCGTGACCCCGGCCAGCTCCGCCACCGGTCCGTCGCCCAGGGCCGGGAGGCGGCGGGGTCGTGGCGGAGGCGCCGGGTCCGGGTGCACGGTGCCGCTCATGAGGCCGGCACCTCGACCATCATGCCCTCGCTCAGCCCGGCGCCCGTGACCTCCACCCGTCCCCCGGCGAACAGCCCCGGCTTCACGGCGATCACGTCGCCCTGCGGGGTGCGCACCCCGTACCCGCCTTCCCGGAGCGCCAGCAGCGCCTCCACCGGCACGGACAGCACGTCCTCGCGGGTCTCGCTGCGCAGGTCCACCGTGACGGGCACCTCGCGCAGGTCGCCGGTGCCGCCGTGCGGGGTGACCTCCACGTCCACGGTCACACTGTCCTCGGAGACCTCAGCCACCACCCCGACCTTGCTGATCTCGCCTTTGAGCCGGGTGCCGTCGGGCAGCTCCATCTCGACGTCCGCGCCCTTCCTGGCGAGGTGCTGGTCGGCGAGGTCGAGATCGATGGTGACGACCCGCCGGGTGCTCCTGACGACGAGCAGCTCGTCGCCGGCCGAGACGGGATCGCCGACCTGGGCCTCGGCCTGCTTCACCCACGCCGTGCCCGGCAGGACGGCCACCTGGGCGGCGTCCACGGCGCCGGTGACCGGCAGGTTCCTGCCGGCCTGCCAGCGGGCGACGGCGGCGGCGGTGACCGCGGTGAAGTGGTCGTCCACGGTCAGTCCCGCGCCGTGGCCGAGGGCCTTGAGGTTGCGTTCCAGCTGGGCGACGTCCGCGCCGCTCACCCCGACGGACAATTCGCGGTAGAGGGGGATCTTCCCGTAGAAGAGGGTGACCGGGCGCCGGTTCACCGTGTAGAGGGTCTGGCCGCGCCTGACCGAGGTCCCCTTGCCCCTGATCGCGGTCAGCGTGCCCGGCGGGCCGGCGCGCAGCACGCGCTCGTCGGCGTAGGCGAGCATGCCGTCCACGGTCTCGGTGTCGGCCAGGTCCCCTCGGGTGACCTCGGCGTAGGAGAGGGTGGCAGAGGACGGGGTCGGGGCGGGATCGCCGTCGAACGCTGCCACGAGCGCGGGTTCGCCGCCGAACACGACCGCCAGCGCGGCCGCCGCGCCCGTGCCGGCGACGGCGGCCAGGACCGGGCCCCGCCTCACTTGGTCCCTCCGGACGTCTTCTTCTCGCCCAGCAGCGGCCGGCACTCGTCGTCGGCGGTCTTGAACCGGTCGGTGTTCCTGCCGGGCAGGTCGTCGGTGTCGGGCCAGCGGGCGTCGCCGTTCACGACGACGGGGTCGGGCCAGTCGAGTCCCTGCTCGCGCATGCAGCGCGCGTACGCGACCATGGCGTCGACCGCCTGCCGGTCGTCGTCGCGGTCGGCGGTCTGCGGGGGCGCCAGCGACCGGCACGCGGTCATGGCCTTCTCCATCAGCTCGCGCCCGGCCCGGTCGGCGTCGTCGACGTCGACCCGCTCCCCCGGCGCCGGGTCGTCGACCTTCAGCCCCTGGTCGCGCAGGCACTGTGCGAACTTCAGCACGTCGCCGCCCGCCGGCGGCGAGGGCGTGGCGGCGGACGCGGGCTCGCCGGCCGAGGCCACGCCGTCGGCGGCCGGGGCGGCGGCGCATCCCGCCAGGAACATCAGCGCCACGAGGCACCGGATCATGGTCGGTCTCCTCCCGTGCGGGGAACCCTCGTCCCCGCACGGGTCCAGGTGTAGGCGGCGGGTCTAATCCGGCCTCAAAAGGCGGCTGTGGATTCCCTGATCGAGCGGGAGCCGGACGGAGAAGGTGGTGCCCCGGCCCGGCGCCGACGCCACTCCCACCGAGCCGCCGTGGGCCGCCACGACGGCTTGGACGATGGCCAGGCCCAGCCCGGAGCCGTCGCGCGAGCGGGCGCCCGGGGCGCGGTAGAAGCGTTCGAACACCCGCGCCGCCTCGTCCTCCGTCAGCCCGGGGCCGCGGTCGGAGACCTCCACCACGGCGTGCCCGTCCTCGGCCCGCGCCCGCACGTCGACGGCGGTGCCCGGCGGGGTGTGCGTGAGGGCGTTGCGTACGAGATTGCGCAGCACCTGGCCCAGCCGGGCCGCGTCGCCCGGCACCACGTACGCCGCGTCCTCGTCGAACGCGAAGCCGATGTCGCGCTCGGGCGCCAGCACCCGCGCGTCGCGCACGACCTCGGCGGCGAGCGGCAGCAGGTCCACGGGCAGGCGTTCGGGCGGCCGCTCGGCGTCCAGGCGGGCGAGCAGGAGCAGGTCGTCCACGAGCACCCCCATCCGCCTGGCCTCCGCCTCGATCCGCCGCACGTGATCACTGTCGGCGTCGCTGTCGGCGTGCCGCAGGAAGTGCTCGGCGTAGCCGCGCACGACGGTCACGGGGGTGCGCAGCTCGTGGCTGGCGTCGGCGACGAAGCGCCGCATCCGCTCCTCCGACTCGCGCCGGGCGGCGAAGGCGGCCTCGATCCTGGCCAGCATGTCGTTGAGCGCGGCGCCGAGCCGCCCCACCTCGGTACGCGGGTCCACGTCGGGCACGCGCCGCGACAGCTGCCCGTCGGCGATCTGCCGGGCCGCGCTCTCGATCCCGGCCAGCGGCCGCAGGCTCCGCCGCACGAACACCAGCCCGGCCGCCGCCAGCACCACCACGACCACGCCCCCGGCGAGCAGCTCGATCACGCCGAGCAGCCCGATGGTGGCGTCGATCTCCCGCAGGTCCATGGCGGCGACCACCGACTCGCCGCCCGGCCGGGTGTCGACGAGGACCCGCCAGTGGCCCGTGGTGTACGGCTCGCGCTCGTCCCGCGGCACGTCCGGCGGCCCGCCGGGGTCCCCGCGGACGACCGCGCCGGTGGCGTCACGTACCTGGAAGACGTAGCCGGGGAGCGAGCGCGCCGGCCGGTCGTCGGCCACCCTCGTCTGGGCGAGCGTCCTGAGCTGGACGTCGGCCCTGGCCACGAGCTGAGCCCGGAGCAGGATCAGGCTGGCCACGCCGATCGCGACCAGCGCGAGCGCCACGAGGACGACGGTCCCGGCGACGAGCCGGACCCGCAGGCTACGGAACGCGGAGAACATAGCCCACCGAGCGCACCGTATGGATCAGCCTCGGCTCGGCGGAGTCGACCTTCCTGCGCAGGAGCGACACGTACTGCTCGACGATGCCGGGATTGCCGCTGAAGTCGGGGTCCCACACGTGCTCGAGGATCTGGGCGCGTGACAGCACCCGGTTGTGGTTGACCATGAAGTACCGCAGCAGCTGGAACTCCGTGGCCGACAGGTGCACCTGGCGGCCCGCCCGCCACACCGTGTGGGCGTCCTGGTCGAGCTCCAGGTCGGCGACCGTGAGCCGGGCCGGGGCGGCCGCGCTGCTCCGGCTGCGCCGCAGCAGCGCGTGGATGCGGGCGATCAGCTCCTCCAGGCTGAAGGGCTTGGTGACGTAGTCGTCGCCGCCCGCGGTCAGGCCGCGCACCTTGTCCGCGGTGGCGTCCCTGGCGGTCAGGAAGAGCACGGGGGTCCGGTCGCCGCCGCCGCGCAGCCGCCGTACGACGTCGAACCCGTCCAGGTCGGGCAGCATGACGTCGAGGACGATGAGGTCGGGCGCGTGCCGCTGGGCCAGGCGCACCGCCTCCCGCCCGCCGGCGGCGGCCACCACCTCGAACCCCTCGCGCAGGCAGCCGACGAGTAACTCACGCAGGCTCGGTTCGTCCTCAACGACGAGCAACGTGTCCATGGCCGCCAGGCTAGGGATCGAAGCTCAACGTAGCCTAAACGCGTGATTCGCGAAGCACACGTCAACGGGATCAAGCTCGTCTACCGGGAGGAAGGCGACCCCGCCGCTCCCCCACTGGTGCTGCTCCACGGCCGGACCGCAAACCACAACGATTGGAACGGCATCACCCAGCACTTCGCGGCCCGCCACCACGTCCTCGCCCCGGACCTGCGCGGGCACGGGGCCAGCGATCGCCCGGGTGAGTACCCGCTGCCGGAGATGGCGGAGGACATCGCGGCGCTGCTCGATCACCGCGGCATGGAGCGGGTGACGCTGGTGGGCCACTCGCTCGGCGGCGCGGTCGCCTACCACCTGGCCATGAACCATCCCGGCCGGGTCGCGCGGCTCGTGCTGGAGGACCCGGCGCCGCCGCGCCCGCTCCAGGGGCGCCAGCCGATCGTGGAGGACGGCTCCACCGGGTTCGACTGGCGGATGATGCACGACACCGAGCGGCAGCTCCTCGATCCCGATCCCGCCTGGGTGAAGGGGCTGGAGCGGATCACGGCGCCGACGCTGGTGTTGTCGGGCGGGGCGGCGAGCCCGTTCGACGCGGCGGAGCTGGCGGCGCTGATCCCGGGGGCGAGGCTGGTGACGATCGAGGCGGGGCATCTCATCCACGCCACCGACCGCCGGGCGTTCCTGCGGGCGGTCGACGAGTTCATGGACATCTGAGCTCATCGTGCCGTAATGCGCGTGTTACGTGCTGGGGCCAGGGTAGTGCCGTGGTCGACATGCACGTACAGGAACGCCTGAGCAGGCTGCGGCTGATGGCGCCCCCGATCGTCCAGTGCGCCGTCGCGGCGGCGCTCGCCTGGCTGGTGGCCAAGGACGTGCTCGGGCACAGCCGCCCGTTCTTCGCGCCCATCGCGGTCGTCGTGTGCATCGGCGTGGGGCTCGGGCAGCGGCTGCGCCGGGTCGGTGAGCTGGTCGTGGGGGTCAGCCTCGGGGTCGGGGTCGGCGACCTGCTGGTGTCCTGGATCGGCTCGGGACCCTGGCAGATCGCGCTGGTCGTGGCGCTGGCGATGGCGGCCGCGGTGCTGCTCGACAGGGGCTCGCTGATCGTGCTGCAGGCCGGTTCCTCGGCGGTGCTCGTGGCGACGCTGCTCCCGCCGAGCGGCACGGGCGGGATCGACAGGATGCTGGACGCCCTGGTCGGCGGCCTCATGGGGCTGGCGGCCGTGGCGCTGCTTCCGGCCAGCCCGAAGGCGCTGGCGAGGCGGCACGCGACGGGGATCTTCGAGGTGCTGGCCGACGCCCTGCGGGGGATCGCGGAGGCCCTCGACAAGGCGGATTCGGCCCTGGCGAGCGAGGCGCTGGAGGCCGCGCGGGGCAGCCAGACGAACGTGGAAGAGTTCGAGCAGGCCCTGGCGACGAGCCGGGAGATCGCCAACATCTCGCCGCTGCACCGGCGCCGCGGCACCGCGCTGGAGGGGTACGAGACGGCGGCCGTGCCGCTCGACCACGCGCTGCGCAACACCCGGGTGCTGGCCAGGCGCGCCATCGTGGCGCTCGACGGCTCCAGCGCGCTGCCGCCCTGGCTGCCCGAGACGCTGCGCGAGCTGGCCGACGCGACGCTGCTGCTCAGGGACGACCTGGCCGGCGGCCGCTCGCCCGAGCGGGCCGCCTCGGCGATCATGGCGGTGGCCTCGCGGCCGGGCGCCGAGCGGTGGGGCTTTTCGGCGGACGTGATGGTCGCGCAGGTCCGGTCGATCATCGTGGACCTGTTGCAGGCCACCGGCGCCGACCGCGAGGAGGCCGTGGCCGCGCTGCCCCCGCTGGACGCCTCCGGCGACAGGGAGGTATA
This sequence comes from Nonomuraea sp. SYSU D8015, assembly GCF_008065375.1. Lineage (GTDB taxonomy): Bacteria > Actinomycetota > Actinomycetes > Streptosporangiales > Streptosporangiaceae > Nonomuraea. The sequence continues at coordinate 480,640 of NZ_VJYI01000001.1, read as the reverse complement.
GGGCGACGTGACCGCAACGTCACATTGATCCGCCAAGGTGGAAGGGTGCGAACGAGGCTCAGCGATCATGTGAAGGACCGACTGGGCACGTTCGGTCTCATGGTGCCGTCCATCGCGCAGTGCGCGGTGGGCGCCGCACTGGCCTGGGTCATCGCCATGGAGCTGCTCGGACACCCGCGGCCGTTCTTCGCGCCCATCTCCGTGCTGATCTGCGTGGGCGTCGGCCTGGGGCAGCGGCTGCGCCGGGTCGTCGAGTTGGTGGTCGGGGTGAGCCTGGGGGTGGGCATCGGCGACCTGCTGGTGTCGTGGATCGGCTCGGGCCCGTGGCAGCTCGCGCTGGTGGTGGCGCTGGCGATGTCCATCGCGGGGCTGCTGGACAGCGGTGCGCTCTTCGTGGCGCAGGCGGGGTCGTCGGCGGTGCTGGTGGCCACGCTGGTGCCGACCGAGGGCGCCGGGGGCCTGGATCGGATGGCCGACGCGTTGACCGGCGGAATCATCGGGATCGCGGCGGTGGCGCTGATGCCCGCGAGCCCGTTCACGATCGCGGCCAAGCACCTGTCCGGGGTGCTCGACGCGCTGTCCACGGTGCTGGAGCGGGCGGCGGAGGCCATCGAGAAGCGGGACGTGGACCTCGCGGCCGAGGCGCTGGAGGAGGCGCGCGGCACGCAGGAGGCGGTGGAGGAGTACGAGAAGGCGCTGGAGACCAGCAAGGAGATCACCACCATCTCGCCGCTGCACTGGCACCGGCGGGCCCGCCTGGCCCGGTACGAGACCGCCGCCGTGCCCGTCGACCTGGCCCTGCGCAACGCGCGAGTGCTGGCCAGACGCACGCTGGCCTCGCTCGGCGAGGCGAGCCCGCCGCCGGCCGCGCTGGCCGAGGCGATGCGCGAGGTGTCGGAGGCGGCCCTGCTGCTGCAGCTGGAACTGGGGGCCGGGCGGGAGCCGACGCTGGCCCGGCAGGCGTTGCTGGCGGTGGCGGCGCGGGAACGGCCCGAGCAGGTGGGCTTCTCCGCGCATGTGATCATCGCGCAGCTGCGGTCCGTGGTCGTGGACCTGCTACAGGCGACCGGGATGGAGCACGAGGAGGCCACGAAGGCCCTGACGCCGCTGGACGAGCCCGGCCACGCCTGACGGTCAGGAGGGAGGGCGGGACGAAGGAGTTGAACCCCTCTTGGCGGCGCTCAGGACCCCGACAGGCGCTTGAGCCGGGTGACGGCCTCGTCGATGACCTCGTCCTTCTTGCAGAAGGCGAATCGGACGAAGTGGCGGCCGCGCTCGGCGTGGTCGTAGAAGACCTGGGTCGGGATGGCGACCACGCCGGCCAGCTCCGGCAGCCGCCGCGTCAGCTCCAGCCCGTCGGCGAACCCGAGCGGCCGGATGTCGGTCTGCACGAAGTACGTCCCCGAGGGCCTGAGCACCTCGAACCCGGCCGCGGACAGCCCCTCCATGAGCCGGTCGCGCTTGTCCTGGAGTCCGGCCCGCAGCGCGGACACCCACCCCATCTCCTGCCGCAGCCCGTACGCCACCGCCAGCTGCCACGGCGCGCTCGCGGTGAACGTGAGGAACTGCTTGACCGTCTGCACCGCCCTCACCAGCGGCGCGGGGGCGCAGACCCAGCCGGTCTTCCACCCGGTGACGGAGAACGTCTTCCCGGCGGAGGAGATCATCACGGTGCGTTCGCGCATGCCCGGCAGCGTGGCCATCGGGACGTGCTCGACCCCGTCGAACGTCAGGTGCTCGTACACCTCGTCGGTGATCGCCACCAGGTCGCGCTCCCGGCAGAGCTCGGCGATGACGGTCAGCTCCTCCCGCGTGAACACCGTCCCCGTGGGGTTGTGGGGCGAGTTGACCAGGATGGCGCGGGTGCGCGGCGTGACGGCGGCGCGCAGCTCGGCGGGGTCGAAGGTGAAGCGGCCGGCGACCGGCCGCAGCGTCACGGCCACCAGCCGGGCCTGGGCCAGCGCGATGGAGGCGGCGTAGGAGTCGTAGTAGGGCTCGAAGGCGATCACCTCGTCGCCCGGCTCGCACAGCGCGAGAACGCTCGCCGCGACGGCCTCGGTGGCGCCCACCGTGACGAGGACCTCCCGGTCGGGATCGTAGGCCAGGCCGTAGTGCTCGGCCCGGTGGTCGGAGACCGCGCGGCGCAGCTCGGGCATCCCCGGACCCGGAGGGTATTGGTTGGCGCCCGCGCCGATCGCGTGGATCGCGCGATCCAGCATCGCCGCCGGACCGTCGGTGTCGGGGAAGCCCTGGCCGAGGTTGATGGATCCGGTCTGCACGGCGAGCGCGCTCATCTCCGCGAAGATCGTCGTACCGAAGGCGCGCATCCTGGACACAAGTGGTTCCGTCACGCCATCAGACTCTAGTCTCGTCCCTGTGATCATTCGGGTCGTGCTCGCCCTCGCGCTGTCCGCGCCCCCTGTCATGTCCTCGTCCGCGCCCGAGCCCCGCGGCTGCCCGGTCGCCATGCCGCCTCATACGACCTGCGGATTCCTGATCGTCCCGGAGCGCAGGGACGCCCCGGACAGGAAGATCAAGGTCGGCTACGCCGTCCGCCACTCGATGGCGAAGGACCGCAAGCCGGACCCCGTCGTGTACATGAGCGGCGGGCCCGGGTCGGCGTCCATCCAGCTCACGGGCTTCCTGAGCGCGATGTTCCCGGACCGTGACGTGGTGACGGTCGAGCAGCGCGGCGGGAAATACTCCGAGCCGACGCTGGGTTGCCCGGAGACCGCCGCGGCGCTGCTCGGGCAGCTGCGCCGGCCCGCCGCGGACGTGGGCGCGGCGGCGGTGAAGTGCCGCGACCGGCTCCGCGAGCAGGGCGTCGACCTGCGGGGATACAACACGAAGGAGATCGCGGCGGACGTCGTGGCGCTGCGCCGCGAGCTCGGCTACGAGTCGTGGAACCTGTTCGGCGTCAGCTACTCGACCAGGGTCATGCTGGACGTGGCCGCCGCCGACCCGGAGGGCACGCGGTCGGTGGTGCTGGACTCGTTCCTGCCGGAGAGCGTCGCCTGGTACGACGACGCCGACAGGAACCTGTCCGACACGCTGGCCCGGCTCGGCGTCGAGGACGGCTTCGCGGCCATGAGTGCCCGGCTCAACGCCTCGCCGGCGCTGGTGCCGACCACCGACCCGATGCTCGGCCGAGGGTTCACGGCGCGGATGAGCGGTGACGACGTGGCCACGGTCATGGTGGAGGCGCTGCACGAGGCGGACGTGGCCGCGGTGGCGCCGCAGCTGCTGCCCGCCCTGGCCCGGGGGCACGACGAGCTGCTGCGCCCGCTGGCGGACGCCGTGGGCCAGGGGCTGGTGTCGCACGAGTTCGGGCTGTATCACGCGGTGCAGTGCCAGGACGAGGTCCCGTTCAACACCTTCGCCACCAAATCACGGCTTTTCACGGTAAATGTCGACAAAGCGGTGTGCGACGCGTTGCAGCTCCCCAAGTCCCAGCCGGTGAACGCCCGCCCGAAGGCCCCGGTGTACGTCCTCGGCGGCCGGCACGACCCCACCACCCCCGTCAGGACCGCCAGGCCGGCCGCCGGCGACCTGCCCGACGCCCGCTTCGAGGAGATCCCCCGCGCCGCGCACGCCGTCTTCCTGTCGAGTGCGTGCGCCCGGGCGAAGATCGCCGCTTTCGTCGCCGACCCGGTCGTCACCGCCTTCACTCTCTGCATGGACGACGGCCGCGATCGGCCCGTGGACCTGCACGTGACCGGGGCGCCGTACCAGATCTCCCGGACGCCGTGGCTGGCCGCGCCGTTCGCGTTGTTCGCGCTCGCGGCCCTGGTCCAGCTGGTCACGGCCGCGCTCAAGGGCCGGGCGACGGCGGCGTTCGGCGGACTGGCGGGCGTGGCGTTCGCCGGGCTGGTCACCCAGTCGGTGTACGGCCTGGCGACCAGGAACGAGACGGCCCTGGCCGTCGGCGTCCCCGGCGTGGTCGCCCCCTACACGTGGATCGCGGTCGCCTCCGCCATACTGACCGCGGCGGTCCTCCTCCGCCACCGCAGATGGCCGCAGATCGCCGCGACGGCCATCAGCGGCGGATTCCTCGTATGGTGGTTCACCTGGTTCCTGTGACGCGCATCCGAGAGCTCGACGCCCTCCGCGGCTTCGCGGTGGGCGGCATCATGCTGGTCAACACCTGGCAGCACGTGGAGAACAAGACCGACAACGGGCTAGACCTGACCATGGAGGCCCTGTTCCAGAGCCGGTTCTACCCGATCTTCTCGCTGCTGTTCGGCATCAGCTTCATGCTCTTCCTGCGCGGCAACAGCCGGTGGGCGCTGCTGAGCCGGCTGTTCTGGCTGTTCTGCCTCGGGCTGGTCCAGCACAGGTTCTACGAGGGCGAGGTGCTGACCGACTACGCCTTCTACGGGGCGGCGGTGTTGTTGCCCGCCTCCTTCATGGCCCCCGGCTGGCCTCAGCTGCTGCTGGGGGCGGCGGCGATCGCGTGGGCGCTGATGGTCGGCGGCGGGCCCCTGCTGATCCCCGGGCTGTTCCTCGTCGGCATGGCCTTGTGGGAGCTGCGGCCGCCGAGGACGCTGCTGCTGCCCGGGTTCGCGGCCGCGGCGGTGGTCACGGCGCTGCTGACCTACTCCTGGTCCACGACGAACGAGTGGATCGTCTACAGCACGGCCGCGCTGGCCGGCGCGGCGGCGTACGCGCTGGGTCTGCTGCTCCTGTTGAGGCCGTGGCTGTCGGCGGTGCTGGAGCCCCTGGGCAGAATGGCGCTGACCAACTACGTGTCGGGCACCGCGGTGATCGTCCTGACCGGGCCGCTGGCGAACGCCGACCCCACCCGATGGTCCGTGGTGGCCGTGGCGGCGGTGACCGTGGGCGTGCAGGTCCTCGTCAGCCGATGGTGGCTGGCGAGGTTCCAATACGGCCCACTCGAGTGGATTTGGCGGTGCCTGACCAGGTTTCGAGTGGTGCCCAACCGGCTAGAGTCGGGCCGTGACCACAATCGCCCTCTGCCAGATCCCGGTGTCTCCTGACCCGTCGACGAACCTCAAGAGGGCCAGGGAGGCGCTCTCCCGAGCCGAGGGGGCCGAGCTGGCGATCTTCCCCGAGGCCACGCTGACCCGCTACGGCCGGCGCATCACCGGCCTGGCCGAGCCGCTGGACGGGCCCTTCGTGTCGGGCCTGGCCGAGGCGGCGCGCGAGCACGGTCTGGCGGTGATCGCCGGCGTGTTCGAGCCGGGCCCCGGCCACCTGCCCGAACGCGTGCACAACACGGCCGTGGCCATCGACGAGCACGGCGCGATCAAGGCGGCGTACCGGAAGATCCACCTGTTCGACTCGTTCGGCGCGAAGGAGTCCGATCTGGTCGTGCCCGGCGCCGAGCCCGCGGTCGTGGAGCTGGCGGGCGTGCGGGTGGGGCTGATCACCTGCTACGACGTCCGTTTCCCCGAGCTGGCCAGGGCGCTGGTCGACAAGGGCGCGGAGCTGTTCGCGGTGATCGCGGCGTGGGGCTCGGGGCCGCTCAAGGAGGACCACTGGGTGACCCTGGTGCGGGCGCGGGCGCTGGAGAACACGATGTGGACCGCGGCCGTCGGCCAGGCGCCCAACCCGGCCGAGTCGTCCGACGGCTACGGCGTGGGCCGCAGCATGCTGGTCGACCCGCTGGGCGTGGTCCGCGCCGACCTGGGCACCGCACCCGGCGTGCAGGTCGTGCGGGTCGACCACGAGTACACCGTCACGGCGCGGGCCACGCTGCCGTGCCTGGAACACCGGGTTTTCTAAGGGTCAACCGATCGTAAAGTAGTACCGTGAGCGGAACGCAGATGCAGAAGGTTGTCCCGCCGCGTCTGCTCGTGCCATACCTGTCGGGCAAGCGCACGGTGATCTCCGGTTACGTCTACCGAGTGCAGGACTGCGTCAGGCTGACCACGCCGGAGGCGCTCTACTGGGGGCTCGACCTGTCCTTCGAAGGATCGGAGCTGTTCGCCGAAGTGCCCGAGCTCTACGTCATGCGCTGGTACGCCCGCGACGTCGACACGTACGCGGTGCCGTACGGGCCGCACATGGGAGGCGACTGGAGCGACGCGCCCCCGTTCGCGGGCAACGGCTTCACGACCTCGCCCGACCACGTGGTGCCGCAGTTCCACACCGTCCCGATGCCGATCCCCGCCGGGGCGGAGATCGTCCACGTCACCAGAGACGGTGAGCGGCCCTTCGCCGACTACGACGGGCTGACCTGGCGGCCTGCCGCATGAGTGACGACATCACGCCGGTCGCCTCCGGCTTCGTGGCGCGCTACGGCGAGCGCACCCTGCCTGCCGCGCTCGGTCCCGACAACGACGACGTGGTGCTGTTCAGCGAGGTCGAGCTGGAGGGGTTCGAGCCGGCGGCCGGCTACTGGCGGCGCCGGGTGGCCAGGTCCGAGGTGGAGTGGCTGGTGCTGATCCGGACGGTGGGCGCGTTCGGCGGCGAGCCGTGCATCGTGCTCGACGAGGACGAGGACGGCCTCCACATCGCCTACACGGGCCACAGCGGGATGAAGGCGGAGGCGCTGGGCTACTGGATGGTCGACCACGGGGCCTACGAGGTCGTGGTGCCCCGCGAGGAGGTCTTCTCCATCCGGGTGGAGCGGATTCCGGTCCCCTAGTCAACCGGAGGCCCCTTCGGGTGTCTCTGGAGTGTGATCGAAACAGCGACCATGGCGCAGCCGTCGTTCGCCGACCTGTTCGCGGCCCAATACCAGTCCCTGGTGCGGCTGGCCGGACTGCTCGGCGCCGACGACCCCGAGGACATCGCCCAGGAGGCGTTCGCCCGGCTGCACACCAGGCGGTTGCGTGACGACGGGGCCGCGCTGGCCTATTTACGCGCGACCGTCTGCAACCTGACCCGCAACCGCCTGCGGCACCTCCGGCTGGTCCGGCTGCGCCGTCCCGACCCCCCTGAACCGGCGCGCAGCAGCGAGCACGACGTGCTCGTGGCCGAGGAGCACCGGGAACTGCTCGCGGCCGTCGACCGCCTGCCGCGCCGTCAGCGCGAGGCGCTGGTCCTGCGCTACTGGCTGGACCTTTCCGAACGCGAGATCGCCGACGCCATGGGCGTGTCGCCCGGGTCGGTGAAGACGCACGCCAGCAGGGGCCTGGCCGCCCTCGGCAGGGCGCTGAAAGAGGAGGATGCGTGAACCACCTGGAAGAGCGCCTGCGGGCCGCGCTGGACGCCCGCGCCGAGACCTTCGAGGCGAGCCCGCACGCCTGGGCGCGGGTGCACGCCCGGCGTCCCCGGCGCCACCGTGGCCGCCTGCTGCTGGCCGCGCTGCCGGTGGCGCTGCTGGCCGTGTTCGTTCCCGTCCTGCTCAACGGGGGCCTGGGCAGGAACACCGCGACCGACCCCGACGCGGTCTACGAGCGCCTCATGCGGCAGCGCACGGCCGTCGGCGAGCCGCTGACCGTCGACGACCCGGTCGAGGGCCGGCCGCTGCGGATCTGGTTCGCCAAGGCCAGGTTGGGCTACCCCGAGGTGTGCTACGTCGTGGAACGGGCCGCCGGCGACCCCTACGGCGGCTGCTCCCCCGTGCCGGACAGCCAGGACATCCTGTTCGCGGGCAGCAGCCTGCGGGACGGTGCGGCGACCGCGCTGGACTGGGGCGTGGCCAAGAACGACGTCGGCGCGGTCACCGGGCTCACGAAGGCGGGGCGGAAACTGCCGGGCACGGTGCGGACGCCCGGCGGCGCGCCGTACCGGATCTGGACCGTGCCCTATCCGGCCGATGACCCGGTGACCGGGGTCGAGTACGCCGACGGGAACGGCAGGCGAATCGGGGAATGGTCGCGGGACATGTTCGCGCCACCGCCGGGAACGCCGGCCGGCGCGCCCATGGAGCTGCCCGACGGCGTCATCGCGCGGCCGTACCAGGCGGACGGCACGGTTGTGCAGTTGTCACGGCACGGCGCCGTCCTGCGCGAGATCCGGCCCGGCCCGCAGCAGGAGCCGGTGATCGTGATTGTGGGGCACAACGCGATTGCCGGCCTCGCGCGCCAGGACGTCGCCAGGGTCGAGATCCTCTTCCAGGACGGCGCCACGACGAGCCTGGAGACCAGGCCCGATCCGTGGGGCCGGGGCGTCGCGCTGTTCGCCGGGGCGCATCCGGACGGCGAACCGTTCCGTGGCTATCGGGTGGCCGCCTACGACGCGTCGGGCAAGGAGGTCTGGAGCCGTGATGAGCCCGAACCGGGGGTGGAGGAAGGGGGCTCCGATCTGATCGGACAGGTGATGACCCTTCCGGGCACGGAGAACTCCGGCCGCCCGGTCCGCCTCGCGTTCAGGAAGAGCCCCGAGTACGGCCCCTCACTCTGCCAGAGCGGCGGCGCCACGCCGGACAACTCGGGCGTGATGACGTGTACCTTCGGCGGCGGGAAGGGCTTCTCGGTCCTGACGGCGAAGACCTACCTGCCGGAGCCGGGGGCCGTCGTCCACTACGGCCCGGCCGGCGACGACTGGGAATGGGTCGAGGCGGTGCTCTCCGACGGGCGGCGGGTCCGGGCCGAGTTCTTCCGGGGCGACGGCGCCCCGCTGCGGATCTGGCACGTCGCGGTGCCTCTCGACGCCGAGGTGGGCGGCTACGTCATGAAGGCCCGGGACGCGACGGCCAGGCCGATCCCCGTCTTGGACAAGGCGTGCGGCAGGCAGGCCGAGCGCTCCGAGGCCGAGCGGGTGACCCTGGACGCGGGCGTCACCGCCCTGCTGAGCGGCGCCTGCATGGCCTTCTGGGAGAACGGCGAGGTCCAGGCGGGCCTGCCGGGGCCGATTCCCGGCGGGAAGCTGAGCGACCTGCTTCTCGACGCCGGGCAGCCGGTCTACTGGGCGGACACCGGGCGTGCCTGGTACGGCTACGCGCCCGCCGGGACCGCCAAGGTCGAGCTCGCGTTGAAGGGCGGCGCCACCGGCACGGCGCGGGCCGTGCCGGACCCGTGGGGGCAGGGTGTGACGTTGTTCGCCGGCCCGAAGCCCGAGGGAGGCGACTTCGGCGCCGAGGCGACCCTCATCGGCTACGGGGCCGACGGCAAGGAGCTCTGGCGCTTCGAGCCCTAGGCGCCCAGGGAACGGTAGCGGGCCCGGCGGGCCGCGAGACGGCCGGCCGGGCTCAGCTCCAGCAGCTTCGCGATCTCGTACTCCAGCGCCCGCCCCACCCGCTCGCAGAACTGCCTGGGCTCGTAGGCGGCGTCGGGCAGCTCCGGGATCACCCGGTCCACGATGCCGTCGCGGCGCAGGTCGGTGGCGCGGATGCGCTGCGCCTGGGCGATCTCGGGCGCGAAGTCGACCGAGCGGTAGAGGATCGCGGAGGCGCCCTCGGGCGGCAGCGGCGACAGCCAGGCGTGCTGCGCGCACAGCACCCGGTCGGCGGGCAGCAGGGCCAGCGCCGCACCGCCCGCGCCCTCGCCGAGCAGCAGGCAGACGGTCGGCGCGTCGAGGGTGACGAGCTCGGCCAGGCAGCGGGCGATCTCGGCGGCCAGCCCGCCCTCCTCGGCGGCCTTCGACAGGTCGGCGCCCGCCGTGTCGACTACCGTGACCAGGGGCAGGCCGAGCTCGGCGGCCAGCCGCATGCCGCGCCTGGCCACCCGGAGCCCGGCCGGGCCGAGCGGCGAGTTGAGGCGCTGGAGCCGCCGGTCCTGGCCCAGCACCACGGCCGGCGCGCTGCCGAACTTGGCCAGCGCGAGCAGCAGCCCCGGCGCGTCGTCCCCCGTCCCGGTGCCGGCGAGCAAGGTCAGGTCGGTGGCGGCGAGCTTGAGCAGCGTGCGTACGCCGGGGCGGTCGTCGCGGCGGGAGCGGGTGATCGCCTCCCACGCCTCCACGGGCCGCAGGTCCTCCTCTGGGGGCACGCCCGCCTCGACGGCGGACTTGTCGGCGGCGAGCACGGCCAGCGCCCTGATCGCGACCGCGCGCACGTCTTCCGCCGAGACCACCGCGTCGAGCAGGCCCTTGCGGTGCAGGTTCTCCGCGACCTGAACCCCTTCGGGAAAGGGGTAGCCGTGCAGCGCCTCGAACACCCGCGGCCCCAGGAACCCGATCAGCGCCTCCGGCTCGGCGGCCGTGACGTGTCCGAGCGATCCCCACGAGGCGAGCACGCCGCCCGTCGTGGGGTGGCGCACGTACACGAGATAGGGCAGGCCGACCGCCCGGTGCGCCTGGATCGCGGCGGTGATCTTCACCATCTGGACGAACGCGAGCGCGCCCTCCTGCATGCGCGTGCCGCCCGAGGCCGGCGCGGCCAGCAGCGGCAGCCGCTCGCGGGTGGCCCGCTCGGCCGCCGCGACGAACCGCTCGGCGGCGGCCACCCCGATCGAGCCCGCCATGAACGAGAACTCGCAGGCCACGACGGCCACCCTGCGCCCGTCGAGCAGCCCTTCGCCGGTGATCACGGCCTCGTCGTAGCCTGACTTGGCGCGGGCGGCGGCCAACTCGTCGGCGTAGGAGGAGCCGGGCTCGGCCGGGTCGGCGGGCGGCGCGTCCCACGACTTCCACGACCCCCGGTCGAGGACCGTTTCGATCAGTGTGCGCGCGTCCGGACGGCTCACTATCGCTCCCTAGATGTCAGCCAACGTTGCAATGTTGACGCATGAAACCACCCACCGGTGCCACCAGATGCGGATCATCGTTCGCGTTCCTCCAGCCAGGCGAGCACCGCGTCGCCGTCCTGGCCGAGCATGGGCGGCGCGGTGTGCTCCACTCCGGCCGGCCCGTCGAAGCGCAGGGGCGGCCCCGGCAGCTCGATGCGGCCCAGCACCGGGTGCTCGACCTCGACGACCAGGCCCTGCGAGCGGGTCTGGTCCCAGGTGTAGACCTCGTCGATCGACCTGATCGCGCCCGCCGGCACGCCGGCCTCGGCCAGCCTGGCCAGCCAGTGGGCTCGGTCGTGGGCGGCCAGGGCCTTCTCCATGTCGGCGATCAGCTCGTCGCGGTGCGCGCGCCGGTCCTTGTTGGTGGCGTAGCGCGGCGTGTCGGGGTCGATGCCGAGCAGCGTGGCGACCTTGCGCCACTGGCCGTCGTTGGCGGCGGCAATCTGCAGCATGCCGTCGGCGCAGCGGAAGGAGCCGTACGGGGTGATGGAGATGTGGTGGTTGCCGCCGGCAGCGGGCACCTGGCCGCCCACCGTCCAGGCGGTGCCGTGGTAGGCGTGCACGCCGGTGACGGCGGCCAGCAGCGACGTGCGCACGACGCGCCCCTTGCCGGTGCGCTCGCGCTCGTAGAGGGCGGCGGCCACGCCGTAGGCGCCGTGGATGCCGGCGAGCAGGTCGGCGATGGAGGCGCCGACGCGGTAGGGCTCGTCGGGCGAGGGGCCGGTCAGCGACATCAGGCCGGCCTCGCCCTGGGCGATCTGGTCGTAGCCGGGGCGCCCGCCCTCGGGGCCGTCGTGGCCGAAGCCGGTGATCGACAGGATGACCAGGCGCGGGTTGAGCTCATGGAGCCGCTCGACGGGGAAGCCGAGGCGCTCGAGCACGCCGGTGCGGAAGTTCTCGACGAGGACGTCACTCTGGCGGACGAGGCGCTCGATGAGCCGCTTGCCCTCCGGAGACTTCAGGTCGACGGCGATGGACTGTTTGTTACGGTTGGCCGCCAGAAAATAGGTTGAAATGTCGTGATCCGGCCCGACAAAGGGCGGGCCCCAGCCCCGCGACTCGTCGCCCCCGTCGGGGTGCTCGACCTTGATCACCCGCGCGCCGAGGTCGCCCAGCATCTGCGCAGCATGCGGTCCGGCCAGGGCTCTGGACAAATCCAGCACGACGATGTCGCCGAGGGGTCCGGGCACGGTCAACCTCCTGCTTGCGTTTTCGGGGCGAAAGAACATTCTCTCAGTTGGCCTTCCCCCGTCATCTACCCTGGGGCGGTGAATTCGCCGGCCGACCGCATCAGGAAACTGCCGCCGTCCTGCGGTCCCGTCCGCCTGGTGGCCGTGGACGGGCCCGCCGGGTCGGGCAAGACGACGTTCGCGCGGCGGCTGGCGGCGGAGCTCGGCTGCCAGGTGATCCACAGCGACGACTTCCCCGTGCCGTGGGAGGAGGGGCCCGGCGGCTGGTTCCACGCGCTGGAGGAGCAGGTGCTCCGCCCGCTGCGGCACGGCCGTCCGGGAGGTTTCCGCAGGTATGACTGGGTGCGCGGCGAGTACGCCGAGCACGTCGCCGTCCCGGTCGCGCCGGTCCTGGTGATCGAGGGCGTCGGCACGGCCCGTGCCTCGGTCGCCGGGCTGCTGGCGTTCACCGTGTGGATGGAGGCCGGCGAGCGGGTGCGCCTCGCCCGCGTGCTGGAGCGGGACGGGCCCGAGCTGGAGCCGCGGTGGCGGGAGTGGTTCGCGGCGGAGAAGGCGTGGTTCGCCGAGGACGGCACCAGGGAGCGGGCCGATCTCGTCATTCAGACGTGAGGTGGGCGACGTCGTTGAAGCGGACGAGCTCGAAGCGGCGGCCTGGGCCGGTCCGCCATACGGAGACGGAGGCGTTGAGCACCGGGGCGTAGGCCAGCACCGCGGCCAGCTCGGCGTCGGGGCCGCCCGCGATGACGTGGCGCAGCCCCAGCACCACCGAGTCGTGGGCGACGATCAGCACCCGCCGCCCGTCGGCGCGGCCGTCCAGGTCGCCGAGGAAGTCGCGGAGCCTGGCCACCACGTCCGCCAGGGACTCGCCGCCGGGCGGGCGGAAGGCGTAGGCGCCCTCGGACTCGCGCCGCGCCAGCTGCTCGGGGAACCGCTCCCTGATCGCGGCCAGGTTGTGGTGCGCGAACGCCCCGGCCCCCTGGTCCCTGAGCCGCGTGTCCACGGTGACCGGGAGCGGGTCGACGCCCCACTCCCCCTGCGCGATCTTCCACGTGTCGAGGGCGCGCAGGTAGGGCGAGCACCACACCAGCTGGGGCGCCTCGCCGCCGGGCAGTGACGCGAGCAGCCGGCCGAGCGCCGTCGCCTGCGTCCTGCCCAGCTCCGTCAGGGTCACCTCGTCGTCGCCGCGTTCGTAGACCAGCGGCGTCTCGCCCGCTTGCCGGTGGGCGAGGTTGGCCTCGCTCTCGCCGTGGCGTACCGCGATGATCAAGGAGGGTCCCATGACGCCATCCTCACACGCGGGCGCCCGTGATGACCTTCGCGAGCGCTTCGGCGACGTCGGCGGCGGCGTCCGGCGCGTCCATGAGCATCGCCTGGCGGATCCACACCACCGTCCGCGCCGCCTCTTCTGCGGCCGGGCAGGGCTCGGCACGCGCGCCCTCGGCGGTCAGCGCGGCCATCGTGCCGAGCGGCGGGTATCCGGCGTCGAGCGGCACACCCTCGGCGGCCATGGCGGCGAGCAGGAACTCGCGGTCCACGTCCGCCTCCACGCGCAGCATGAGGAGGTGGCGGGAGTCGCGCGTGGTGCCCTCCGGCCGCGGCACCGCACGCACGCCGGGGACGGCGGCCAGGTCGCGTTCGAGTGCGGCGCAGAAGGCGTTCCTGCGGTCGATCTCCCCGTCCAGGCGGTCCAGCCAGGGCAGCAGCAGGGCGGCCTGGAGCTCCGTGAGCCGCAGGTTCCAGCCGACGGACGGGTGGCCGTACCACGCGCCGCCGGGGGCGCGCCCGACGTTGCAGGCCGACCAGACGCGCTCGTGCACGGCCTCGTCGCGGCAGACGATCAGCCCGCCCTCGCCCGCGGTCATCGCCTTGCTCGACTGGAAGCTGTAGACGCCGGCGTCGCCCAGGCCGCCGACCGGGCGGTCCCGGTACGTGGTGCCGTGTGCCTGCGCCGCGTCCTCGACGACCGCCAGGCCGTGGCGGGCGGCCAGGTCGTTCAGCGGGTCCATGGCGGCGGGGCTGCCGGCCAGGTGCACCGGCATGATCGCGGCCGTCCTGGCGGTCAGCGCGTCCCGCACGGCTTGCGGGGACAGGTGCAGGTCGGCGGGATCGACGTCGGCGATCACGGGCGTGGCGCCGGCGAGCAGCACGGCGGTGGCCGAGGCCACGAAGGTGTACGCCGGGACGATCACCTCGTCGCCTCTTCCGATGCCCAGGCCGCGCAGCGCGGCGAAGAGGCCGAGGGTGGCGTTGCCGCAGGCGACGCCGTACCGGACGCCGGAGCGGCGGGCGAACGCGGCGGCCAGGTCCGCCACCACGGAGCCGCCCTGGGTGGCGCCCCAGAGGCCGCTGTCCAGGACCTTCGCGACGAGCTCGCGCTGGGCGGGGTCGAGGGGCGGGGGCCAGGCGGGCCAGGGGGTGGATCTGACGGGGATGCCGCCGTGGACGGCGAGAGTCACGAGAGCCTCCTGATGAGGGTGACGAGTGGCGGGTTGCTCAGAGCCCCGGCCCTCGTGCCGGGGGCCGCACGCGCATGATCACCTCGCCTGCGCCTGTCTGCTCCCGCCCTCGGTCCGGCCGCCCCGTTCACGGTGGAGGCGGGGACGCCGGTGGCCTGCTCAGCGTGGGCGCGGGGGCGGGCGGCGGCGTGCGCGGCATGGGAGCCGAAGCGGGGGCGGGCGGCGGCGTGTCCGGCGTCGGAGCCGAAGCGTGGGTGGGCGGCGGTGGGGCGTTCGGGCCGAGGAGGCGGGTCAGGTTGCGGCCCTGGATGAGCGCGCGGTCGGCGTCGGAGATCGGGGCGAGCGCGACCCGGCCGTAGCCGGTGCGCAGGTCGAGGAAGCAGGCGTCCGACCCGAACAGCACCCGCTCAGCGCCCGCCGTCGCGGCCAGCCGGGCGATCCACCGGCCGGTCATCTTCGAGCCGCACGTCTCCAGGTACACGTTCGGATGGTCGGCCACGAGCCGGGCCGCGCGGGCGAACCCGTACGGCCAGAGCCCCGTGTGCCCCATGAGCAGCCGCACGTGCGGATGGCGGGCGGCGACGGCGGCGAACCGGGCGGGGTCGCTCCACGGCGAGTCGGTCTGGCCGTGGGCGAGGACCGGCAGGCCGAGCTCCCAGACCGGCTCGTACAGGGGGTCGTCGAGGCGGCACTGGTGGACGTCGGGATGGAGCTTGACCCCCCACACGCCGTCGCGGGCGAGCGGGGTGCGGTGGTGCGGGTTGTAGACCTGCCACACCCCGAACCTGCCGGGGAAGCGGGCGGCGATCTCCATGGCGAGCTCGTTGCCGCGCACGGCGTCGGGGCCGACGGCGAGCAGGTGGCTGATGCCCATCGCGGTGACGCCGATCCGGTCCATGGCGGCCACCAGGTGCTCGGCGGTGGGCGCGGGGATGAGGAAGTCGGGCCAGGTCCCGACGTGGCCGTGGGCGTCGAGGATCACAGCAGCCGCTCCAGGGACCCGGCGGCGATGCGGTCGACGTCGTCCGGGGGCAGGTCGAGGTGGTCGAGCAGGAAGCGCGGCCCGCAGTCGTCGGCCACGGGGGCGCCGGTGCCGAACACCAGCCGCCGCGCCCCGAACCGGGCGGCCAGCCACTCGACGCCGCCCTGTGTGTTGACGGTGCCGATCTCGGTCCACACGTTCGGCGCCTCGGCCATCAGCTCGGCCACCGCGCGCAACGCGCGGTAGCCGGGGTTGAGCAGCAGGATGCGCTGCGCGGGCAGGCGTTCGGCGAGCCGGAGCAGCTGCGCGGGTGAGGTCTCGTCCAGGTCGATGGCGATCGGCAGGCCGAGCGCGGCCAGCCAGCGCGATGCGACCGGGCCGGTGAGGTCGAAGCGGTGGCGTTCGGGACAGAGCCGGACCATGCGCACCCCCCACGACCGCGCCTCTTCGGGCGTCTCCGGCTCGCCGGCCCCCGGCACGCCCGGCACCACGACGGGCACCGGGATGAGCCGGGGATCGGCGAGGGCGAGCAGGGCCTCGTTTCCGGCTCCCGGGTCGGAGTAGAGGCTGAGCGTGTGGGTGACGCAGGCGCGGTCGATGCCCAGCCGGTCCATGTCGTCCCGCGGGTCCGGCGGCAGGTCGTCGAAGGGCACGGGACCGACGAGCCGGTGGGCGTCGACCACAGATTTCGGCACAGACCGAAACCTAACCGGCGGATGGAGTGACGGTCAAGGGCGGGCAGCGCGGGTCGAGCCTGATCCTGGCCAGGTCGCGGCCCGCGAGCGCCCACGCCCGCCACGAGCCGGGCTCGAAGTGGAGCTGCGGGTTGGTGTACCACTCGTCGCCGAGACCGGTGGCCAGGAGTTTCGCCTCGGCGCCCAGTTCGTACGCGTTGCCGCCGCCGAAGAACGTGGACGTGAAGACCCGGCCCCGGTGCGTGGTCAGCTCGCCGTACCCGGACAGCGTGCCCTGCCGCACCACCTGCCTGGTCGCCAGGTCCATGGCGATCCAGGTGCCCGAATTGCGCTTGTAGACCCCGTACAGCAGCCCGCCGTGCGCCTTGACGTCCTGGAACGTGCGGTGCCCCGGGACCGGGTCCACCTGCCAGAGCACCTTGCGGGCGACGAGGTCGAAGGCGGCGACCGACGCCGTGGTCCTGACCGGCGGGGTCCCGCCCCCGCCGAGCACGTCGCCGCCCAGGTAGACCACGCGGCCGCGGGGGTCGACCGAGAGGCTCATCAGGCTCTGGTCCGGGATGACGCCCTCGTAGACGTCGATCCGGCCGGTGTCCGGGTCGACCACGGACAGCGCCCCGTTCAGCCGGGCGCCGAGCGGGGCGGTGGCGACCACGAGCTTGTCGGTGACGGGGTCGTACTCGATGTCCCACGGCCGCTGCTGGCCGTGCCCGAGATAGCCCACTGCGCGCACCTCGTCGGTGCGCAGGTCGACGGAGACGATCTGACCGCTGGGGTAGATGGCCGCGTAGATCTTGTTGCCGCGCCGCACGAGGTCCTTCGGCTCGCCCGGCATCCGGAACCTGCGCTTCTGGCCGGTACGCAGGTCGCGCACCTCCATCGAGAAGTGGCCGCCGACGTAGACGGCCCGGCCGGGCACGAGGAGCATGCTCTGCGGGCGCTCAGGGCCGCTGGGCAGGCCGGCCTCGATGAGGTCGGCGAACTCGGAGCGCCCCGTGCGCAGGTCGAGCCACCACATGCCGCCGCTGCCCGCGAAGCCGAGCAGGGTGTTCTCGTCGAGCAGGTGCAGCCGCCTGGTCTCGTCGCCCCGCGACGGCGGCTCGGCGATCTTCGTGAAGGCGGCGTCGGCGGCGCGGTAGCGGTGGACGGCGCCGTCCGGGCGGGAGGTGGCGTAGACCGTGCCGTCGCCGGCCGTGGTGAGCATGTCGATCGTGCCGCCGTCCAGGGTGACGCGGCGCTGGTCCGTGCCGTCCGTGCGCACGTCGATCAGCACATTGCCGCTCGCGGCCAGCACGCGGTCGCCGTGCACGGCGACGGCGCCGATGCCGGCCGGGCCGCTCGCCAGCTCCCTGACCGTGCCGTCCGCGCGGTCGATCCGGACCAGCTTGGCCTTGTCGAGCAGGCCGGCGTACACGTGGGCGGCGTCGGCGGCGACCGCCCGCACGTAGCGCTCTCCCTGGGCGAGGACGCCGAAGTCGCGCACCGCGCCCGTGGCCGGCACGTACTCGCGGACCCGGCCGTCGGGGTAGGTGCCGGCGTAGAGCGTCCCGTCGGGCGCGGCGGCCAGGCTCCAGACGAATCCCCCGTTCCTGCCGAACGACCGCAGATGCTCCACGGCGCCGGTGGCCGGGTCGAAGCGGTAGAGGTCCGGCACCGGGTAGGTGCCGACGTAGATCTTGCCGCCGGACACGGCCGTGGCCCACGCGCCCTCCGGCTCGCCGGCGGCCGGGCCGTCCGGCAGGGTGACGGTCCTGACGACCTTGCGGGTCGCGAGGTCGACGTCGGCGAGCACGGGCGGCTTCAACCCGCGGGTGACGACGTAGGCGTGCCCTTCGTGGACGGCCGCCCCCACGATGGCGCCGGTGACCGACGCCGGGCCGAACCGCTCCACCGCGGGCTCCTCGCAGGCCGCCGCCTGGGCCGCCGGGCCCGTGAGGAGCGCGGGTAAGAGCGCCGCCAGGACGATCAGGGGTGATCGGAGCATGGGCGTTCCTCGCGTTCATTGCTGATCGATTTTGGCCCAGACCGTAACCTTATGCGCGTGGTTCGTCAATGGCATGATGGCCCGCATGGCGATTAAGGACGAGACCGCTATGCCGTTCGACGCATGGCGGAGGATCGGCGGGCTGGAGGTCGCGCTCGACGTCGACGTGTTGTTCGGGGCGTACCCGGACCGGGACGGGCCGCCCGGCACGCCCGCCTCGGTGCTGAGAGTGCTGGGCGCGCACCGGATCCGGGCGGCGGCGGTGGCGAGCCTGCGGGCGGCGCTGTTCGACGTGCGCTCGGGCAACGACGAACTGCTCGCCCTCACCGCGCCCGCACCCACGGGACTCCCGGCTTCAGGGCTCCTGGAGGCCGCGGGGTCCGGGACGGCCGTTCCGGGGAACGGCGAGTCGGGGGCAGCGGTCGTTCCCGTCGGGACGGCGATCGTGCCCGTCGGGGCGGTTGATCTTCGTGACCCGATCGGCGCAGCGCGGGAGCTCGACCGGCTGGCGTCGGCGGGGGTGCGGGCCGTCCGGCTGTTCCCCGACGAGCAGGGGGTCGAGGCGGGCTTCCCGTCCGTCCGCCACGTCGCCAGGCAGGCGGCGCGGCTCGGCCTGGTGGTGCTCACGGGCGGCGACGTACGCAGGTTCTGGCGGCCCTTCGCCGGTCTCGGGGCGAGCGTGGTGTTCCTCGACACGCACTTCTACCACCTGGGCGACTTCCTGGTCGCCGCCGCGGACGAGCCCGGCTTCCACACCTCCACCCGCCTGCTCAACTCCCCCGACGCGCTGGAGCTCGCCGCCGCCGAGATCGGCGCCGACCGCCTGCTGTACGGCTCCCGAACCCCCCACTACGAGCCCCTGGTCCCCCTCCTGCGCCTGGCCACCAGCGGTCTGGCACCGGTGGAGATCGCGGCCGTGGCGGGCGGGAACGCGGCGAGGCTGCTGTCCGGCGAGACCGCGCGGAAGGAACAGCCGTGATCATCGACGTGCACGCCCACTGGGGCCCGTGGTTCTTCACCATGGACGTGGCCGAGGCCAATCTCGCCACCATGGACCGCTACGGCATCGACCGGGCGATCGTCTCCGCCACCGAGGCCGTCATCTACGACGCGCCGGCCGGCAACCGCGCCCTGGCCGCGTACCTGGAGACCCAGGACCGCCTTCTCGGTTACGTCACGGTCAACCCGCGGCGGCTGCGCGAGGCGGAGGAGGACCTCCGCGCGTACCTGCCGGGCGGCCGGTTCGTCGGCGTCAAGATCCACACCGACTACACGGGCTCGCCTGTCGCCTCCCCGCAGCTCCGGGACGCGCTCACCCTGGTCGCCGAGGCCGGCTGCCCCGCTCTGGTGCACACCTGGGGCGCCTCCGTGCTCGACCTGGCGCGCGTGTGCCAGGACATCCCCGGCCTCCGGGTGATCGCCGGGCACATGGGGGCGGACGGGTACCGGCACGCCATCGAGGCCGCCAACGCGTGCGACCGCCTCTACCTGGAGCCCTGTTGGTCCCACGCCCCCGCCGGCCGCATCGCGGAGGTGGTGGCCGCCGTGGACCCGGCCCGGCTGCTCTTCGGCACCGACGCGACCCTGATCGACCCGTCGTCGGCGTTCGGCGCGGTGGCGGCGGCCGGACTCTCCGCGGAGACCGCCGAGCGCGTCGCCTGGCGCAACGCCGCGGCGCTCTTCACGATCTAGCTCCCAGACCCGAAGCTGGACATTACGGCCCCGTCCGTTATAGCGTGCGGCCAAACTTCACCCAGGGAGCCCGCGCATGATCCCCCGCCGTCGTTTCCTCCACGCGGCCGCCGCGACCACGGCGGCCGCCACCCTCACGGCCCCGCCCGCCCAGGCCCGCGCCGCCGCCCGCGAAACCGTACCCCCGAAGCCCGAGGGCACCATCACCGACCTCGGCCCGGCGAGTGTCGCCAGCCCGCTCGGCAACGGCGAGTTCATCGGCGGCGTGCTCTACGCCGGGTCCCGCGGCCTGTCGCCCAACGTGGTCGGCGCCTACGACCTCACGCAAGATTCGGTCACGGCCCATATCGACATCCCGACGGGGATCGGCATCTGGGCCATGTGCCGGTCCGGCACCGACGTCTACGTCGGGACGCACGCCCGATCCGACCTCTACAAGATCGACACCACCACGAACCAGGCCACCAAGGTCGCCGAGTACCCCGACCAGTACATCTGGACCATGGCCTCCTCCCCCGACGGCAAGGTCTACCTGGGCACGTCGCAGCCGGGCCGCGTCTGGGAGTACGACCCCTCCACCGGCACCAGCCGCGATCTCGGCCAGCCCGCCCCCGGCGAGGCCTACGTCCGCAGCATCCAGGCCGACGACCGGTACGTCTACGCCGGAGTCGGCGCCAACGCGCACCTCATCGCGATCGACCGCGTCACCGGCGAGAAGCGGGAGCTCCTCCCTCAAGCCCTGGCCGACCGCGACTGGGTGGCCAGCCTGGCCATGTCCGGCACCCACCTGGCCGGCGGCATGAACTCGCTCGCGGAGTTGCTCGTGCTGGACAAGGCCGCGCCGGAGAACTACGAGGTCGTCAAGGCCACCGCCCCCGGCGAGAAGTACATCGTCTCCGTGCTCATCCACGACGACCACGTCTACTTCGCCGGCCGCCCCTCCGGCACGCTCTACCGCTACGGCCTGACGACCGGGAAGCTCGAGGTGCTCGGCGTCCCGTACTTCGAGGCGGCCACCCACCGCCTGCTGGCCCACGAGGGCCGCGTCTACGGCGTCCAGGACAGCGCGGTCTTCGTCTACGACCCGGCGACCGGCTCGCTCGACTACCGCAACCTCGTGCAGCGCGGCTTCCGGGCCGCGCCCGAGGAGCCGATGTCCGTGCACTCCGACGGCAGGCGCGTCTACGTCGGCGGCAAGGGCGGCGCCGACCTGCACGACCTCGCCACCGGCCAGGTCACCAGGCTCGCCATCGCGGGCGAGCCGAAGACGATGCTCACCGTCGACGGCTCGACGTACCTGGGCGTCTACACCCAGGCCGCCCTGTACGCGCACCGCGCCGGCGAGCGCGAGGCCACGCTGATCGCCCGCACGGGCAACCAGCAGGACCGGCCGCGCGACCTGGCCTTCGACGCCCGCACGGGCCTGGTGGTCATGCCCACCCAGCCGGAGCCCGGTCACATGAACGGCGCCCTGTCGCTGTATTCGCCGCGCACGGGTGCGTACGAGACGTACCGGCCGGTCGTGGAGCGCCAGACGGTCTACTCGGTCGCCGCCCGGCACGGCGTGGCCTACCTCGGCACCCTGATCCAGGAGGGCCTCGGCCTGCCGCCGCTCACCACGACCGCCCGTCTGGCGGCCTTCGACCTGGTGCGGCGGAAGCTGTTGTGGCAGGTGGAGCCGGTGCCGGGTGCCCGCCACATCTCCTCGCTCTCCCTCGGCCGGACCGCCCTGTACGGCATGGCGAGCACGGGCGAGGTGTTCGAGTTCGACCTGCTGCGCAGGAAGGTCACCAGAACCCTCAAGGTGGGGGCGAAGGGCGGGGAGCTGTTCGTCACCGGGCGGGTCGCGTACTGCTCGGACGGGGACAAGATCGTCAAGATCGACCTGATCCGGTTCACCGCCACGCCCATCGTGGAGGGGCTGGCCGGGCAGTGGTTCGGCGGCGAGCCCAAGCTCGCCCTCGACCCCTCGCGCCGCGCCCTGTACGCCGTCCGCGGCCGCAACCTGGTCCGCGTCGCCATCACCGGCCGCTAGTCATCCCCTGAGCACGCATACCGGGGTGCGGCCCTTCCGCCCGCCGGCCCTCAGCGCGGGATGGAGACCAGTGCGGCCCGCTCCCCCTCGGGCAGGGGCGGGCCGTAGGGGTCGTACGCGTGCGTCCCGGGAATGAGGCCCTCGGCGGCGGCCAGCCAGAGCATGCGCTGGACGTATCCCTCCATGGGTTCCGTGAAGGTGACCCGCGCCAGCCGGTCCAGCCGACCCGACGCCTCCTCGAACGCCCGCAGATCGGTTTCCTTGAACGCCTCCAGCACGTCCGCCGTCACCGCCACGCTCGCCGCCGCGATCCCGACCAGGGCCGCCTCGGCGCCCCACAGCAGCGACGGGCCGAACATGCGGTCCTCACCGGTGATGGCGAGCCGGTCGGCCTCCCTGGTGAGCGCGATGGCGCGCTGGCAGCCCATCGCGTCCGACAGCAGGGCCGTCTTGAGCCCCGCCACTCCGGGATGCGCCAGGAGCTCGCGCAGCGTCCGCTCCGGGCACGGGAGCGTGTAGAGGTCGAAGGCGATCATCGGCAGGCGGGCGGCCCGCCACACCTCCTCGTGCAGGGCCACGCGATCGCCCGCGGACGGGAACACCAGCACGCCGTCCGCCCCCAGCCCGGCCGCGACCCGTGACTGCTCCGCCGCCACGCGCGCCAGGTCCGCTCCGCCGGGCTCCGCACCGCCCTCCTTCCCGGGCGCGGGAGAGCCGCCGCCCTCCTTCCCGGGCGCCGGAGCGCCGCCGCCCACGCCCACCAGCACGGGCACGCCCAGCGCGACGGCGCGCTCGATGACGGCGACCCGGGTGGCGGGCGGGAGGAACGGCCCGCGGCCGGTGTGCGCGAGGACGGCCAGGCCGGTGGCGCCGTCGGCGACCAGGCCGGCGAAGTAGCGCGAGACCACGTCGAGGTCCACCTCGCCGGAGGCCGTCATGGGGGTCGCCGCGGCGGCGATCAGCCCGCCACGGAGCCGGTCCCGCAGGTTTCGTGCCGAAATATCCACCTAGAGGATCTTATTTCAGCCCGGTCATCGCGATGCTGTTCACCAGATACCGCTGCAGCAGGAAGAACACCAGCAGGCACGGCACCACGGACACGGCCGCCGACGACATGAGCACCGACAGCTGCAGCTCCTCGGTCCGCAGCGTGGTCAGGCCCACCGTCAACGTCCGGGTGGCGTCGCTCTGCCCGACCACCAGCGGCCACAGGAAGTCGTTCCAGTGCCACAGGAACACGAACACGCCGAGTGTGGCCAGGATCGGCCGGGTCAGCGGCACCACGATCGTCCAGTACACCCGCCACTCGGAGGCCCCGTCGACCTTGGCCGCGTCGAAGAGCTCGTCCGGCAGGCCCAGGATGAACTGCCGCATCAGGAAGACGGCCTGGGAGTTCGCCAGCGTGGGCACGATGAGCCCCCAGAACGTGTCCACTCCGTTCAGGCTGTTGACCAGCACGAACGTCGGGATGAGCGTGGCCTGGAACGGCACC
Organism: Nonomuraea sp. SYSU D8015; assembly: GCF_008065375.1. Lineage (GTDB taxonomy): Bacteria > Actinomycetota > Actinomycetes > Streptosporangiales > Streptosporangiaceae > Nonomuraea. The sequence goes on along the minus strand of NZ_VJYI01000001.1, from coordinate 457,540 downwards.
ATCATGGTCGCCAGGAACGTCCAGAACATCGCCTCCCGCCCGGGGAAACGTTTCTTGGCGAAGGCGTACCCGGCCATGGAGGCGGTGAGCAGGATGATCACTACGGACACCCCGGCGTAGATCACCGAGTTGAGCGTCCAGGTGGCGAACCCGGACGACGCCAGCACCCGCGTGATGTTGTCCAGCGTGAGCGACTCCGGCCACCGCGTGGGCACGGTGGGCCGCCCCGCCGGGGACAGCGCCACCACGAACATCGCCACGAACGGGCTGACGGTCAGCACGGACAGCAGCGCCAGCAGGGCCGCGAGCGGCCACGTGGTCCGCCACCGGCGCCGGCGCGCTGCCCGGACGGCGCCGGCCGCGGCCACGGGACGGGACGCGGTGATCGTCATGTGTTCCCCCGATCCAGGAAACGGCGCTGGACCAGCGACACCACCAGCACGATGGCGAACAGCACCATGCCCCACGTGGCCGCGTAACCGAAGTCGAAGGAGCGGAAGCCGTGGTCGTAGATGCCGTAGATGAGGGTGTAGGTGGCCCTGGCGGGGCCGCCGCCGGTCATCACGTAGATGGTGTCGAAGGTCTGGAACGCACTGATCGTCTCGATCACCAGGACGAAGAAGATGGTGGGCTTGAGCAGCGGCAGCGTGATGCGGCGGAAGCGCTGCCAGGCGCCCGCGCCGTCGACCGTCGCCGCCTCCAGGTACGACGACGGGATCGACTTCAGCCCCGCCAGCAGGATGAGCATCGAGTAGCCGAATCCCTTCCACACCGACACCACGGCCAGCGCGGGCAGCACCACCGCCGACTGCTCCAGGAACGCCACCGGCCCGAGGTCGGCCTTGGCCAGCAGGCCGTTGATCAGCCCGTCGAACTCGTAGATCCAGCGCCAGATGATGCCGGCCAGCACGAAGCTGGTCACGTACGGCAGGAAGAGCATGCCGCGGAACAGCCCGCGCATGAAGACCACCTGGTGGAGCAGCAGCGCCGTGCCGAGCGCCACGAGGAGGGTGAGCGGCACGTAGACCGCCGCGTACACGAGCGTGACCCGCAGGCTCAACCAGAAGTTCACGTCGTCGAGCAGCCGGGCGTAGTTGTCCGCGCCGATGAAGTCCCACTCGCCGCCGATGTTCCAGTTCGTCAGGCTCATGCCCGCCGCTCCCAGCGACGGGAAGATCCGGAAGATCAGGAAGAGCACCAGCACGGGCAGCACGAACAGCAGGCCGGTGACCGGGTCACGCAGGCGATGACGCACCAGGTGAATCCTTTCCTCGCTCAGCCGCCGCTGCCGAGCAGCTGGTCGGCCTCCTTGGCGGCCGCGTCGAGCGCGGTCTTGGCGTCCTCCTTGCCGAGCAGCGCGGCCTGGATGTGCGGGGCGAGGAGTCCCATGACGTGACGGGCCTTGGGGTGGGTGTCGCCGGGGAAGGCGTACTGCAGGGACTTGGCGAACTCCTTGGACGTCGCCGACTGGTCCGGCACCGTCACGTCCGTCCGCGCGGGGAAGAAGCCCGACTCCTTGGCCAGCGCGGCGGAGACCTCCGGGGAGGCCAGGTAGGTCGCGAGCTTCTTGGCCGCGTCCTTGTTCTCGGAGTGCTTGGCCAGCACCAGGCCGCCGGGGATGCCGAACGCGACCCGCTTCTTCCCTTCGAGCGGCAGGCCGATGCCGACGTTCTCGGCGCCGATGGCGGCGCCGAGCTGGTCGGCCTGGCCCGCGGTGGCCGCGTGGTACATGGCGGTCTTGCCGGCGGCCAGCGCGCCGCCCTCGATGTCGTTGCCCTTGCTGGCGGTGTTCTCCGGCAGCCCGCCGGCGGCCTTGAGGTCGAGCAGGAGCTGCAGGCTCTCCACCCCCTCGGGGCCGTTGAACGCCACGGTCTTGCCGTCGGGGGCGAAGACGCTGCCGCCGTTGGCCCACAGGATGGGATAGAAGCTCTGGTTGAGGCTGACCTCGGGCTTGCCCGGGTAGTCGAGCACGGCGACCTTCTTGGCGGCCAGCTTCGGCGCGGCCGCCTTCAGCTCGGCCAGCGTCTCGGGCGCCTTGTCCACGCCGGCCTCGGCGAACAGCTTCTTGTTGTAGATCGGCGCGGTGATGGTCTGGTAGATGGGCACGCCGTAGAGCTTGCCGCCGACGGTGAGCGCGCTCAGCGAGTTCGGCAGGTACGAGGCCTTGGCCGGGGCGACGACGTCGTCGACGGCCTCGACCGTGCCCTGCTGGGCGTACTGCGGGATCTGGTCGGGACCGAGCACCACCAGGTCGAAGCCCTTCTTCGAGACCAGCGCGGTGGTGACCTTCTCCTGGCGGCCCTCCCAGGGCTGCTGGTCGATCTTGACGTCGATCGCCGGGTTGGCGGCCTCGAAGTCCTTCTCGACCTTGCCCCAGAACGCCTGGCTCTTCGCCTGGTCCCCGATCACGGGATACATCCACAGGGTCACGGTGCTCTTGTCCGAGCCGCTGCCGGATCCGCACCCGGCGGCCGCGAGGCTCAACGCGGCCGCGAGGCCGACTGCCGCTGCCTTCTTCATCGGCGGCTTCCTTTCGACAGTAATACCGGTCCTGACCGAAACCTAGTAACCGCTCTCGACTGGGTCAATGGCTGATACATGAACGTAACTACGGTCGAGCCCGAAATTTCACGATCTCTCGGGCGATGGTCTCGACGTGCCGCGTCGTGTAGCGCTCGTTCCAGTCGATGACCAGCAGGGTGCGCTCCACCAGGCGCTCGGCCTGGGGGCACGGGTTCGGCTCGTAGCCGTCGAGGGGGTAACGGGAGGCGCCGTAGATGGCCGCGTCCCACACCGGCGCCCTGTTCAGGGGCTCGGCGAGATAACCCGCGTGTGCCGGGATCCCGGCCGCGGCCAGGTGCGCGGCGAGCTCGGGGGCGTCGCCGTCCGGGCACACGAGGGGGAAGAGCCACCAGGCGTGGCCGTCCGGGCGCGGCAGCCGCACCCCGGGGACGCCCTTGAGCGCGTCGAGCAGGCGCGCGGCGGTGCGGCGGCGGGCCGCGACCACCCCCGGCAGCTTGGCGAGCTGGGCGCGCGCCACGGCGGCCTGGAGCTCGGTCATGCGGTAGTTGAGCCCGAAGGCGGCGTGCGAGCGCCCGGCCGCGCGATCCCAGCCCTTGTCGGCGAAGAGCCGCATCCGCCGGGCCAGCTCCTCGTCGTCGGTGATCGCCACGCCGCCGTCGCCGCAGGTGATGTGCTTCCACTGCTGCAGGCTGAGGCAGCCCACCTCCCCCACCGTGCCCGCGAGCCGGCCGCCGGGCAGCTCGGTCAGCCACGCCTGGGCGCAGTCCTCGATCAGCGTCAGGCCGTGCTCGTCGGCCAGGGCGCGCAGCCCGGCGGCCCGGGCTGGGGCGCCGAACAGGTGGACCGCCATGATGGCCCTGGTCCGCGGGCCGATGAGGGCGGCCACGGCCCCGGGATCGAGATTGCCGTCGGACGGATCCACGTCGGCGAAGACAGGAACGGCGTTCTGCGCCAAGATGGGGGCCACGGTTCCGAAATCCGTGATCGGTGTCGTGATGATCTCGTCTCCCGGGTCGGGCGCGGCCGCCACGACCGCCAGATGGAGGGCCGCGGTGCCGGAGCTGCAGGCGATCGCGTGACGGGAGCCGTAGACTCCCGCGATCTCGCGCTCCAGCGCCCGCGCCTCGGTCCCCCAGACGGAGTTGAGCATGCCCGAGCGGATCACCCGCTCGGCGGCGGCCACCTCCTCGTCGCCGAGGGTGCGACCGTCCGCTTCAGCCATCGACGGGAACTTCACCGGTACACCTCACAAGATATCATTGCGGTCTTGACCGAAATCAGCGACAGGGAGGGCGAGGGTGGGAATCGTCATCGGGGTCGTCGGACCACACGATCTGGTCGACGACGTCGCGGCCGTCTGCGAGGAGCAGCCGGGCGTCAGCGCCCTGCGCCTCGACTACGACCACGAGTCGCAGGCGCCCGCGATCGTCGAGGCGCACGCGGGCGCCGTCGAGGGATGGCTGTTCACCGGCATCGTGCCGTACATGCTCTCCCGCGACGCCGAATCGCTCGACCGTCCCGCCGCGTTCGTCGACTACTCGGGCGCGACGCTGCTCAACGCCCTGGTACGCCTCCAGCACCAGGGCCAGGACGTCACCCGGCTGTCGATCGACACGTTGTCCGCCGCCGCCGTGCACACCACGTTCACCGAGGCCGGGCTGCCCACCGACGAGCTGCGCACGCTGCCGTACCGGCCGGAGATGACCTCCAAGAAGGCGATCGCCTTCCACCGCAAGGGCCCCGCGCACCCTGTGATCACCTGCCTCAGCTCGGTGCACGAGGCGCTCCGCGACCAGCTGCACGTCCTGCGCCTGGTGCCCTCCGTCCACTCCGTACGGGTGGCGCTGCGCCAGCTCCTGCTGACCGCCGAAGGGCAGGTGCAGGAGGACGCGCAGATCGCGCTCGGGCTCATCGAGGTGGCCGGCGAGGAGGGGCTGCTGCGCGAGGCCACGGCGCTCGGCGGCACGCTGGCGGCCTTCCGCGGCGGCACCCATCTGCTGGTGACCACCCGCGGGCCGCTGTACGACGCGACGGGCGGCTTCACGGGGCTGCCCATGCTGGCGAGGCTGGCAGGCCACAACGACGTGGTACGTGTCGGTTTCGGCCTGGGCCGCAGCGCGGCGGAGGCGGAGAGCCTGGCCCGCCGCGCGCTGGCGAGGGCCCGGCGGATCGGCGACGTCGCCGCCGTGCTGTCGCTGCGGGCGGACACGGACATCGTCCTGGAGTCCGTCACCGCCACCCCGCCGCCCGGCGGCCAGAACCTCTCGGTCATCGCCCGCCGGGTCGGGCTGTCGGTGCCCACGCTGGAGAAGCTCCTGGAGGCGCGTGCCGCCGCCGGGGACGAGCCGCTGACGACGCGCGAGATCGCCGACCGCCTCGCCGTCCAGCAGCGTACGGCGCGGCGGATGCTGCATCGGCTGGAGCTGGCGGGGCTGGCGGAGCGCACGGGGAGCCTCACCAGCGGCTCCAGCGGCCGCCCCCTGACCCTCTACCGCCTCACCCTCTGACCCGCCACCACCCGTCACCGCGCCCCGGGCGCCACCACCCTCCGCACCCTCTGACCCGGCACGGCCCGTCACCGCCGCGCTGCTCAGGCCGCCACCGCGACGGCGCGGCCGACCCGTGGCCGGCCCAGCGGGGAAGCGGGGGGCCGGATCTGCGACGGCGACCGAGCAGCCGACCTCCAGGGCACCACCCACACCCACCCCCACGCCATGGGTTCCACCGCGAGGACGCGTCCGGTCCGCGCCCGCAGCTGCCGGGCTCGGCGCCGCGACGGTGACCGCAGGGCGGTGGTGGCTCGCGTGGGTGAGAGGCGGGTGAGCGAGCGGCGTGCGGCCGAACGGCATCCGCCCCAGCGGCAGGCGGGCGAGCGGCAGGTGGAAGAAGGACGCGAGCGCGAGCGGCGGGCAGGTGGGCGGCACCCGAGCGAGCGGCGGGCAGGTGGGCACGGGGTCAGGAGAGCCAGCGGTCGAGGCCGGCCGCCACGAAGTCGTCGTCCCGCAGCCACGGATAGGCGGCCCAGACCCGGTCGATCTCCCGCAGCTGGCCCGGCGAGAGCTCCTCCTCCGGGTCCAGGCACCAGCGCCCGGCCAGCAGCCCCTGCCGCCGCAGCACCTCATGAATGCCCGGGATGCACCCGTGGAACCCGTTGGCCGAATCGAAGATGGCCGCGTTGGCGTCGGTCAGGTGCCCGTCCAGGGTGAGCAGCCGCCGCACCGCCGCGTCGTCCCCCGCCCGCGCGAGCCTGGCCTCCTCCAGCAGCTCGACGGCCCGCCGCACCCACACCGCCCACTGCCCGAGCAGCCCTCCGGCGAACTCGACCTCGACCTCGCGCCCGTCCACCACCACCCGGTGGCAGGTGATGAGGTCGGCCAGGATGTGGTCGTCGTTGCCCGTGTAGAGGGCCACCTCCCCCGCCCGCCCGGCCCGCACCACGCCGTGCAGGACGTCGAGTGTGCGGTAGCGGTCGAAGGGGGCCACCTTGATGCCGACGACCGACTCGACGCCCGCCAGCTCTGTCCAGAAATTTCGTGACAAGGGCCGCCCGCCCACCGCCGGCTGCAGGTAGAACCCGATCACCGGCAGGACCTCACCCACCGCCCTGGCCCGCTCGATCAGCCCGGCCTCGTCGAGCTCCTGGTACGGGCTGAGCAGCACCATGTGGTACCCGAGCGACCGGGCCAGCTCGGCCTCCGCCACCGCCTGGGAGGTGGGCCCGGTCGCCCCCGCGACCAGCACCACCTCGCGCTCGTACTCCGCGGCCGTGCGCGCCGCCAGCTCCAGCACCGGCGGCAGCAGGCCGGTGCCGTGGATGGCGAACTGCGTCGTGTGCACGCCCACGGCCAGCCCGCCCGCGCCCGCCTCGACGTAGTAGCGGGTCAGGGCCCGCTGGCGGACCTCGTCCAGTTTCCTGTCCTCGGTGAGCGCGAGCGGATGCGCCGGGATCACCAGGCCGCGCCTGAACAGGTCGCGCACTGACGTCTGCGCCTCCGAAGCGGTGCTGAGCACGTAGGTCCCCCTCATGTGGTCGAGATGGCGGGCTGGGCTGGTCAGAAGCGCCCGTCGCGGCGCTCGAACTTGGTCGGCTTGCCGAGCAGCGGCCCGCCGCCGGCCACCCACCGCGCGGTGTGCTCGACGAGCTCGGCGGGGGTGAGCTCCGGGTAGCCGAACAGGCGGTGGCAGCGCCCGGCGTTCGACAGCAGCGCGGTCGGGGCCTCCTCGCCGGTGAACACCGGCTCCTTGCCCATCGCCGCGCCGAGGGCCAGCGCGGCCTGGCGTACCGAGACCAGCTCGGGCCCGGTCACGTTGAGCACGGCAGGCGGGGCGGCGGCCAGGGTCAGCGACCGCAGCGTGACCTCGTTGGCGTAGCCCTGCCAGACCACGTTCACCTGCCCCGTCGCCAGGTCGATCGGCTCTCCGGCCAGGATCTTCTGCGCGAGGTCGACGAGCACGCCGTACCGCAGCTCGACCGCGTAGTTGAGGCGGATGAGCGACAGGGGCGTGCCGTACGTCGCGGAGAAGTGCTCCAGCACGCGCTCACGGCCCAGGCAGCTCATGGCGTATTCGCCCACGGGCCCCACCGGTGAGTCCTCGGTGCTGCCGCCGCTGCCGACGGGGACGAGCGGATAGACGTTCCCGGTGGACAGGGCGGCGATCCGGCTGTCCTTGAACCGGTCGGCGACGCGCCCCGGCAGGTACGCGTTGGTGAACCAGGTGGCGTGTTCGCGGCCCTGCGTGCCGAACTTGGCGCCGATCAGGAAGACGACGTTGGGCGCGTCGGGCAGGTCGCGAAGCGCGCGCTCGTCGGCCGCGTCGGCGGGCACCACGGTCGCGCCCTCGCCGGCGAGCGCCTCGGCGAGCCCGGGTTCGGAGAAGCGGGACACGGCGATGATCCGCCGGTCGGCGCCGCCGGCCCGGATGGCGTTGAGCGCCAGGCGCACCAGGCTCGGCCCCAGCTTGCCGCCGGCGCCCAGGATCAGGATGTCGCCGTCGAGCCTGCTCAGGTCGTCGATCAGCCCGGCGCTCGGCCGCGCCAGCCGCTCCTCGAGTTCCGCAGTCGTCCGCACGCGGGGTCTCCTCCATCCGTCATTTACGGTCCAGACCGTAACTGGGACGGACTTCGGCTGTCAACGGCGAACCTCGGATCAGACGGCGCTCGGGGGCGGGGAGAGCGGGTTGTCAGGGCGCGATCGCAGCAGCGGGGCGGCACCGCTCACGCGGGCTCGCATGACCGGGGCGGCACCGCTCAGATGCGCTCGCAGGACCGGGGCGGCACCGCTCGGTCGTGCTCGCAGCAGTGGGCCGGCGCCGCTCAGGCGTGCTCGCGGGCGCTGACCAGCACCTCCAGGACGGCCCTGGTCTCCGCCCACGGCACCGGGCTCGGCGCGCCGCCGACCATGGACAGGAACGCGTCGATGGTCCCCTCGTACCCCAGTCCCTTGATCGGATCGTCGCCGGCCTCGATCACGATCGTCTCGGAGCCGTCGCGCTTGTGCAGCGTGACGTCGTAGGACTCGCCTTCGGACACGCCGAGGATCTCCACCGTCCCCGTGACGCCGCTCCCCCACCGCAGCGCCATGACGCCGGTGTCCTCCGAGCGCAGCGTGCGGTAGTGCCGCCTGGCCCCGGCGGCGCCCGCGAGCCCCACGTCCGGCCCGAGGAGGGCGACCAGCAGCTCGACGCCGTGGATGCCCATGGTCACCATGGTCCCGCCGCCCTCGCCGGGCGTGTCCTGCCAGGCGTTGTAGCCGGTGGCCCAGAGGCCCACGTCATGCCGTACGGTGGCCCGCACGGCCAGCACCTCGCCGGGATCGACCCGTGCTCCCGCGAAGGCCGGCGCGAACCTCAGCACCGAACTCGACAGCACCCGCTCGTGGATCGCCAGCCGGTCGAGCGCGTCGAGCTGGGCGCGGGTGGCGGCGGCCGGCTTGTTCACGAAGCACGGCACGCCGGTCTCCAGCACCCGCGCCAGCGCCTCGGGCACCTGCGGGTTGGGGACGGTCAGCACCACGCCGTCCGGCCCGGCGGCCAGCACTTCGCCGAGGCTGCCCGCCACCTTGACGTCCGGGTGCTCGTCCGTGAAGCGCCGCAGCCGCGCGGGGTCCTGCTCCCACACCACCAGCTCGGCATGGCGGGTCAGGGTGCGGGCGTCTGTGTAAGGGTGGCTGGTGGCGAGCCCGGCCAGAGCGACACGCACGATCGTCTCCCTTCCTAGCGGAAATGCAGACCATCATGACAGCCGCCGTCGCCGTCACACGCGTGCGCTCACTTGCCCTCTGACGAGGTCCTCCACCCGCGCCCGGAGAGCGAGGAACTCCGGGGTCCGCTTGAGCGCGAGCTCCCGCCGGTCGGGAAGCGGCACCGGCAGTTCGGCCGCGACCCGGCCAGGGTTCGAGGTGAGGACGATGACGCGCCGCCCGAGCAGCACGGCCTCCTCGACGTCGTGGGTGACCATGAGCACGGTGGCGCCGGTGTCCTGCCAGACCTGGTGCAGGAAGACCTGCATGTCCTCCTTCGTCTGCACGTCGAGGGCGCCGAACGGCTCGTCGAGCAGCAGCACGGACGGCTCGCAGGCCAGGGCGCGGGCGATCGCCACCCGCTGCCGCTGGCCGCCCGACAGCTGCCGGGGCAGGGCCTTGGCGAGGGGCGACAGGCCGACCTCGGACAAGTACCAGTCGACGCGGCGCGCGCGCTCGGCGGCGGGCAGAGGCAGCAGCCGCAGGCCGAACCCGACGTTCTCGGCGACCGTGAGGAACGGGAACAACGCCCCGGACTGGAACACGAGCCCGCGCTCGGGCCCGGGGCCGCTCACCGGGCCGCCGTCGAGCTCGATGGCGCCGCCGGTGACCGGCTCCAGCCCGGCGATCATGCCGAGCAGTGTGGACTTGCCGGAGCCGCTGGCCCCCACGATGCACACGAAGTCGCCGGGCTCCACCTCCAGGCCGATGCCGTCGAGCACGCGGCGGCCGCCGTACTCCTTGACGACGTCGCGCAGGACCAGCGTCACGCCGCCCACCTCCCCATTCTGGCCCTGGCCAGCCTCAGCCCCACGTCGATGGCCAGGCCGATCACGCCGATCACGACGAGCACCGCGAAGATGCGGTCGGTCTGGAGGAAGCGCTGGGCGCGGACGATGCGGTAGCCGAGCCCCGACTCGGCCGCGATCAGCTCGGCGACGACCACGAAGTTCCAGGCGGCGGCCGCGTTGACGCGCATCGCGTCGAGCATGCCGGGCAGCGCGTACGGCCAGACCACCTTGCGCAGCACCTCACCGCCGGTGGCACCCAGCGTGGCGGCGGCCTTGCGCAGCTCGGCCGGGACGGCGCGGACCGCGTCGGCGGTCATCAGCGTGTTGAAGAACACCACGCCGATGACCAAGATCGCGATCTTGGAAGGCTCCCCGAGGCCCAGCCAGATGATCAGGAGCGGGATGAACGCGGACGCGGGCAGGTATCTCAGCATCCCGATCACCGGTTCGAGCAGCGCCAGGGCGACCTGGGAGGTGCCCATGGCCATGCCCAGCGGCACCGAGATCGCCACCGCCAGCGCGAACCCGGCGCTCACCCTGCCCAGGCTGGCGGCGGCGTCCGACAGGAGCTGCCCGCTCGCCGCCATCTCCGCGAACGCCTGCGCCACGGCGGCGGGCGACGGCAGGAACGTCGGATCGACGACGCCCAGGGAACTGACGACCGCCCAGAGGGCCAGCGGCACGAGCACGGCCACGGCCCGCAGCGCCCACCGCGTCCGCGCCGGCAGCACCCGGCCGCGTCCCTCCGGCCGCCGGCCCAGGCCCAGCAGCCGGGCGAGCGGAGAGACGGGCTGCCGCGGCCGCTCGCGGGCGGGGCGCTTGGGGAGCGGCGGCCAGTCAGCGCGGTCTCCCGGCCGCCGCCCGCTCACCGGCCCCGCGCCCCCGACATCGGTCGCCGGGTCCTGGACACCCGCCTGCGCGGGGACCACGCCTCGGAAACCATCCCCCTCCTGGACCGCACCCTGAGAACGGGGCCTCTCCGGCATCGCCCCCTGAGAACCGGTCTCCTCTACGGCGGCGCCCTGAGAACCGGCCCCTTCTGGGACCGCGCCCTGGGAGCCGGAATCCGGCAGTCCTGCGCCGTGGGAGCCGGGCTCCTTCGGGACCGCAACCCCGGGGTGGGACCCCTCCGGGCCCGCGACGCCCGGCACCGGTACCGGGTCGGCGAGGTCAGGAGCGGCAGGTCGCCGGGACGGCGGGCCGGAGTCCGCCCCCGGTGCTGGAGGGCGGGATCCCAGGGCTGGAGGGCCGGATTCCAGGGCCGGGGGGACGGGTCCCGGCTCCGAGGTGCGGGATGAGGCGGCGCGGGCCGGGCCCGTCATGATGAGGCCCCTTGGACGAAGCGCGGGTCCAGGAGGCCGTCCAGCGGCGGGGCGGCGTCGGCGAGGCCGGATTCGGTGAGGAAGGTCGCGATCTCCTTGGCCTGCCGCTCCAGGCTGCCCGAGGTGAACGCCTCCACGTTCTGGGCGAGGGAGAAGATCGTGGTCCCGGCGTCGTACTCGGCGTAGTCCTCCTCGCTCACCCCCGCCCGCTTCGCCATGATCGTCCTGGCCTCCGCCTTGTTCGCGTCGATCCAGGCCAGCGTGTCGAACCAGGTCTTCACCAGCCCCTGCACGACCTCGGGCCGGGACGAGACGAGCTCCCGCGACACCACCAGATGGTCGGGAATGGCCCCGGGGAAGTCCTTGGACGAGGCGATGGCCGTGGCGCCCGGCAGTTCCAGCGCCGTCGTCGTGAACGGCGCGAACACCCCCACCGCGTCCACCTGCCCCGCCTTGAACGCGGCCGCCGCCGCGTCCGTGGGCAGCGGCTTGAACGTGATGTCGTCCTGGGTGAGCCCCGCCTTGCGCAGCGCGAGCAGCAGCAGGTAGTGGTCCACGGTGCCCTGCTCGGCGGCGACGGTCTTGCCCTTGAGCTGGGCCACCGACGTGATGCCCGGCCTGGCGATGATCTGGTCGTTGCCGGTGGAGTTGTCGTTCACCAGCACGACCGTCTGCTTCGCGCCGCCGGAGACGGAGGCGAGCGTGTCGTTCAGTGTCTGGCTGTTGGCGTCGATGTTGCCGGTGGCCAGGGCGGTGAGGCTGTCGGTGTAGCTGTCGAAGTACTTCAGCTCGACCTGGACCCCGTTCTTGGCGAACAGCCCCTTCTCCTGGGCGACCTGCCAGGGGAACCAGCCGGGCCAGGCGGAGAAGCCCAGGGTGACGGCCTTGCCGCCGGACGACGGGGCGGGCGCGGCCGGGCCGCCGCCGCAGGCGGCGCAGAGGGCCAGCAGGGCGGCGATCAGGAGCCGTCGGGTCATGACGCGGTCTCCGTTCCCTTCGATGGGCTCTTCTTCGGCAGGTGGCCGGAGCGGACCAGGCAGCCGAGCGTGTCGCAGATGACGCGGGTGGCGATCAGGGAGGTGATGTCGGCGTTGTCGTACGGCGGGCTGCACTCGACCACCTCGATCCCGGCCAGCGGCGCGGCATCGGCGATGATCTGGATGAACTTGAGCACCTCGCGCGGCAGGAACCCGCCCGGCTCCGGCCACCCGGTGCCCGGCACGAAGGCGGCGTCCAGGCAGTCCACGTCGAACGACAGCCACACGGCCTCGGCGTCGCGCCAGGCGACCTCCAGCGCCTTGGCGGCGGCGGCCTCGATGCCCATCTCGACGCAGTCGGTGACCGTCATGATCGTGGTGCCGCGCTCGCGCCCGACCTTCACGCCGGGCCGGGGCGCCTGCCAGCCGCCGATGCCGATCTGCACGAGGTTCTGCGGCGGCACGTTGGGGATGTCCGTGGCGTGGAACCAGGGTGTCGTGTGCATCCGCTCGTCGAGATCGGTCTCCTGGGTGTCGACGTGCCGGTCGAAATGGATGATCCCGAGGTTGCCCGACAGGTGCTCGGCGACGCCGCGCACGGTCGGGTAGCCGATCGAGTGGTCGCCGCCCAGGACGACGGGGAACGCGCCGCTGGCGTAGACGTGGGAGACGGCCTTGGAGATCTGGTCGAAGGTCTTCTCGATGTTGCCGGGGATCGTGAAGACGTCGCCGAGGTCGGCCATCGTGATCGACTCGCGCAGGTCCACGCCCAGCTCGAAGCTGTAGGGGCCGTACAGGGCGGAGATCCGGCGGATGCCCTGCGGCCCGAACCTGGTGCCTGAGCGGTACGTCGTGCCGCCGTCGAACGGCGCGCCGAGCACGGCCACGTCGAAGTCGCCGCAGGTGCGCACGTCCTCGACGTACGGGGCCTTGAGGAAGGTGTTGATGCCCGCGAAGTGCGGCAGCTCGCCGCGCGAGAAGGTCGGGATGCGGCGGTCCACGATGGAGTCGGCGCCCGGCAGGCCGAGCTCCAGGGCGCGGGCCACCTCGCGGTCCCAGGCGGTGGTGGGCAGTTCGGCCTCGCGTTCGACGGCGAAGCGGGCCTCGGGTCCGTAGTCGTCGTGCAGCTTGCGGGGATGCCAGTGCATTCGAGCTCCGAATGATCGTTGCCCGGCCGGAAGGCAGCCAGGCGATGGCTGAACTCCCGGGCTTTTGTCCCGCCGTGGAGCGGCCTTGTCAAGACCGCCTGCACCTCTTGGACCAGACCCGTGTCAAGCCGGCGGAACCCTAGGTGCGCCTCACGCTCTCGGTGAGTCCCCCTCAGTGCACTCCCGTGGTGTTTCCGTGCCGTTAAGACCTTGTTCCAGTCGCCTTACCGGTGCCCGGTCCGCGGGCGCTTCGGCAGTAGGTCATATGGTGATCCCATGACTTCTGTCGCAGTACTCGGAACCGGGATCATGGGCGCTCCCATGGCCCGCAACATGGCCGGGTCCGGCCTCCAGGTGAAGGTCTGGAACCGCACGCCGGAGAAGGCGCGGCCGCTCGAGGCCGACGGCGCGGTGGTCGCGGGCTCGCCGGCCGAGGCGGTCGAGGGCGCGGACGTGATCGTCACGATGCTGGGCGACGGCGAGGCGGTACGCGCGGCGATGTCCGCCGCCGCCCCCGGGCTGAGGTCCGCGCAGGTGTGGGCGCAGATGAGCACGGTGGGGCTCGCGGCCGTGGAGGAGTTGGCGGCGCTGGCGGCCGAGCATGGGCTGACGTTCGTGGACGCGCCGGTGCAGGGCACCCGGCAGCCCGCCGAACAGGGCAAGCTGGTCGTCCTCGCGGCCGGTCCGCAGGCGGCCAGGCCGGCGCTGGAGCCGGTGTTCGACGCGGTCGGGCAGCGTACGCTCTGGCTCGGCGAGAACGGCGCGGACGGCACGGCCTCCAAGCTGAAGCTCGCGACGGTCAGCTACGCCATCTCGCTCACCGCCGTGGTGGCCGAGTCCCTGGCGCTGGCCGAGGGGCTGGGCCTGGATCCCGACCTGGTCCGCCAGGTGATCAGCGGCGGGCCGCTGGACAACGCCTACTTCCAGGGCAAGTCCAAGGCGATCATGGAGGGCGACTTCACGCCCAGCTTCACGGTCTCGAACGCCGAGAAGGACACGCGGCTGATCACGCAGGCGGGCGAGGCGGTCGGCGTGAAGCTGGACGTGGTGGCGGCCGCCGGGGAACGCTTCCGCCGCGCGGAGGCACAGGGACACGGCGAGGAGGACATGGCGGCGACTTATTTCGCTAGCTTCGACAAGGGGCAGACGGCTGCGCTGTGACAGCCGCCCATCGCTGATGGGAGTGGAAGTGAGCCCGGGTGTACTGCCGGAATTGACAGGAGCCCGGGCTTTGCGCTTTCCGGACTCAGTCGAGTGTCATGCAGCTCATTTCCACACCCGACCCAAGCGTCTCCCAGAAGCCCGGCTCACCGTGTGCTGCCAATGAGGCCGCTCCCGCGACGATGTCGGGCAATCAGATGAGGGGCTCCTGGACCGCGGGCGCCCACACGGCTCGCAGCCGTGGCGCTATAGCATGCCGGATTCGAAGGACGTCGATCAGTTTCTTGTCGGCCGCGTCCAGAACAGCGTTACGCGACTCGAAGCACACCTCCACCACAGCCCTGTTCCCAAAGTCCCATAGCAGGCGTTCCATGCACTTGCGACGCGCGCGTTCCCGGCACTTCAGGTCCATGCCGGTGCCGAGGGCGACAACGCCCGCAGGCCGCAGCGCCGCCACCGCCTCGACGACCTGGCAGCGACGTTTGTGCTCCTCATCGCGCCACGCACGGCGCTCAGGTCGCTCTCACGAAGCGTGATTAACTCCTCACAATTCGTCCACCTCCGCGAGCGTCCGCCCGCCGGACAACTTCGCGTATCCCGGCCCCCGATCGAAGAACCGGTCCGCCGGAGGCCGCAGGGTGGCCCGCAGTTCGGCAGTGGCCTGCTCGTCGATCCGGTCCCCGTCCAGCACCACCCCGTAGTCCCCCAGGGCGCCGGCGATCGACACCTTCCCGTCGCGGACGTCGGCCGCCACCGCCCGCGGATCCCGGTCGTACGGCGAGCCCCAGCCGCCGCCCCCGGTGGTCCGGATGCGGATGACCTCGCCCGCCTGGACGGGGTGGTCGTCCACCAGGCCCTCCATCTCCTTGCCGCCGATCTCCACCCGGAACGGCCGTCCGGCCAGGCCGCCGTTGACACCCCAGCAGGACAGGATCGAGCGGTCGGCGATCGACATGTACGAGGCGTCCCGCAGCATCCTGATGTGCTTGTCGTAACCGAGCCCGCCCCTGAACATCCCCGGCCCGCCGGAGTCGCAGGCCAGCCCGAGCCGCTCCACCCGGAACGGCCAGCGGGCCTCGGCGAACTCCACCGGGATGTTGCGCGAGTCCGGCACCACGTGGATGGTGTCCTCGCCGTCGGCGTACCAGCGCCCGCCGGAGCCGCCGCCCAGGACCTCCCGCATGAGGTACGGCTGCCCTTCGGCGTCCGTGCCGTACACGCCCGTGTAGCGGATGGTCTCCTGGTCGGCGGGCATGCGCCCGCCGGTGGCCTTGGCCAGGACGCCGGCGAGCACGCCGAGCAGGCGCAGGATGACGAACGTGCGGGCGTTCGTGGGCGCCGGGAAGATCGGCGTGAGGAGTGTGCCCTTCTCCGGGAAGATCATCTTGATGAGCGGCACGACGCCCTCGTTGACGTCGAGCTCCGCCATCCGCTCCGGCGTGTCGGCCAGGTTGCGCAGCACCGGGGCCAGCCACTTCTTCAGGAACACGCCGTCGGCGTAGTCGCCCGCGTGGTTGATCGGGCCCTTGGCCTGCGGCGACGTGCCGGTGAAGTCGATCGTCAGCGGCGACTCGGCGGAGTGGTCGACGGTGAGCGTGATGCGCTGGGTGTGCAGGCGCGGCTCGTCCACGCCGTCGTGCTCGGCGTAGTCCTCCCACACGTACGTCCCCTCGGGGATCTTCGACAGCAGCTCCCTGCGGAACGTCTCCGTGGTCTTGGAGATGATCGCGTCGAAGCACTCCACGACCGCCTGCTTGCCGTACCGCTCGAACAGCTCGCCCAGCCGCCGCGCCCCCATGAGGCACGCCGAGCACTCCGCGTCCAGGTCGCCGGCCAGCGAGTCGGGCATGCGGGAGTTTCGGGTCATGATGCGCAGCGCGGCCTCGTTCGGCACGCCCTGGTCCCACAGCTTGATCGGCGGGACCATCAGGCCCTCCTCGTACACCGAGCGGGCGTGCGAGGGCATGGAGCCCGGCACGGAGCCGCCGATGTCGTCGTGGTGGCCGAACGCCTGCACGAACGCCACCACCTCCCCCTCGTGGAACACCGGCACGGTCACGCACAGGTCCGGCAGGTGGCCGATGCCGCCCTCGGAGAGGTAGACGTCGTTGTGGAAGTAGACGTCGCCGGGCTTCATCGTCTCGATGGGGAAGTCGCGCACGATCGGCTGGACCAGCGCGCTGTAGGAGCGGCCGGTCAGCTTGCGCAGGCGCGCGTCGTGGATGCCGGCGCGGAAGTCGTGCGCGTCGCGGATCATCGGCGAGCGCGCCGTGCGGGCGATGGCCGTCTCCACCTCCTTCTCGACGGAGGCCAGGGTGCCCTCGACGATCTCGATGAGGATGGGATCAGTCACGCTTGACCTCCACGTTTCCGTACGGGTCGACGGTGGCGGTGAAGCCGGGGTGGATGGGGATCGTCGAGCCGTACTCCTCGATGATCGCCGGCCCCTTGACGGTGGCGCCGGGGCCGAGCGCGGCGCGCTGGTGGATCGGGGTGTCGCGGGTCTCGTCGAAGTGCACGGGGCGGACGGACGTGGCGCCGTTGCCGGGCTTGTCCAGGGGGCGGATGGTCGGGCGGGTGATGGGGCCGATGCCGGAGACGCGAAGGTTCACCCATTCGATGCCGTGGCGGGGGTCGTCGCGGTAGGCGTACCCGTAGAGCTTCTCGTGCGCCTCGTGGAAGCGCTCGATCACCTGGGCCTGCCACTCGGCGTCGATCTCGCCGGAGGGGGCGGGGACGCGGACCTCGTAGCCCTGGCCGTAGTAGCGCAGGTCGGCGCTGCGCATGTACACCGGGTCGTCGAAGCCCTCGCGGTCCAGCGCCTCGCCGGCCTGATGTTCCAGGTCGTGGAAGATCTCGGCCGCCTTGCCGAGCGAGAGGTCGCGGGTGACGTACGTGCGGACGTAGTCGTTCTTGACGTCCACCGTGAGCAGCCCGAACGCTGAAACGTTCCCGGGGTCGCGCGGGACGACGACCGACGGCAGGCCGAGGATGTCGATCAGCCGGCACGCCAGCAGCGGCCCCGACCCGCCGAACGTCACCAGCGGGAAGTCCCGCACGTCGAGCCCGCGCTTGACGGTGAGCTGCCGGATGGCGTTGCTCTGGTTGAACGCGCTGATCTCCAGGATCCCGGTCGCGGTGCGCTCGGGGCTGAGGCCGAGTTTGTCGGCGAGCGCCTCGATGCCCTGGCGGGCCGCGTCGGCGTCCAGCGGGATCTCGCCGCCGAGCAGGTGGGGAGGGATCCGGCCGAGGAAGACGTGCGCGTCGGTGACCGTCACCTCCGTCCCGCCCCTGCCGTAGCAGAGCGGTCCGGGGTCGGCGCCGGCGGACTTGGGGCCGACCTTGAGCGTGCCCTCGGGCGAGATCCAGGCGATCGAGCCGCCGCCCGCGCCGACGGTGATGATGTCGATCATCGGGATCTTGCACGGATAGCGGCCGACGGCGCCCTCGGTGGTGATGGACGGCTCGCCGTCGATCACCACGGCCACGTCGGTGGAGGTGCCGCCGCCGTCCAGGGTGATCACCGACTTGTGCCCGGCCGTGGAGGCGATGAGCGCGGCGCCGAGCGCGCCCGCCGCGGGGCCGGACAGGACGGTGGTGATCGGCTGGTTGACGACCTCGCGGGCCGACAGGATGCCGCCGTTGGACTTCATGACCGAGAACGGCCGGCCCAGGCGGGCGGACAGGTTGGCGAGGTAGCCGCGCATGGCGGGTTTGACGGCGGCGTCGACGAGGGTGGTGACCGAGCGTTCGTACTCGCGGTATTCGCGCAGCACGTCGCTCGAAAGCGAGATCACCGCCTCGGGGTGCTCGCGCCACAGCACCTCGCGCATGCGGCGCTCGTGCTCGGGGTTGGCGTACGAGTGCAGGAAGCACACGCCGATCGCGGTGATGCGCCTGGCGCGGAACCAGCGGGCCACCTCCACGGCCTGCTCCTCCGAGAACGGCCAGACCTCGTTGCCCAGGTGGTCGAGCCGCCCTCCGACGGTCTTCACCAGGTGCACGGGAACGATCCTGGGCGGCTTGACCCAGAAGTAGGAGTTGCCGTAGCCGTCGGGCACGCTCTGCCTGGCGATCTCCAGGATGAACTCGAAACCCTCGGTCGTGATGAACCCGAGGTTCCCGATCCGGTCCTCCAGCAGCTGGTTCGTGGCCACCGTGGTGCCGTGCACGATGGAGCCGACGTCCAGCTCGCCCAGCTTCGCGATGCCCGCGAGGAACCCGTCCGCCGGGTTCCCGGGGGTCGAGGGGGTCTTCGTGGTGAGGATCTCACCGGTCTGCTCGTCCACCGCGACCACGTCGGTGAACGTGCCCCCAGTGTCCACTCCGATACGGACGCTACGCATGGCTCCTCAGCTTCGGCGTCGGCCGAGCACTTCGTCGATGACTCGGGGCGCGTTCTCCGTCCCGACGTAGGCCGCCAGGCGTACCACCATCTCCTGGGACCTTGCGAGCTCGGCTTCGACCCTGGCCTTCCCCGATTGCCCGGCCTGCACCCCGAAATACGCTCCGATGATGGTACCGATCACTCCGGCCACCCCGGCGAAGAGCGGGGCGAATTCCGCAGAGGCGAACACAGCGGCGCCGAAGGCGGCCAGGACCGCGACGATGCCCGCCACGACCACGAGGAAGCCGTAACGCCAGCGCGTCGCGTCAGCCTGGGCCGCCGTCAAGTCGTCCTGCTTCATCATCGCGTCGAGCGACGCGGGTTTATCGGTCACCACAGTTCCTCCAAAACCTCAGGGGGAAAATGTCCCACGAGGTCCTAGAACAAGCCAAGCCACTAAGCTGGCGGCCCGTGACTGAATCGTCTGCCTTGTCTGCTGTGCCGTCTGGTGCCAGGGATGCCGTAATGAAGTTCTACTTCGGCCCCATGGATTGCGGGAAGTCCACCCTGGCGCTTCAGATGAACTACAACCACCGGCGGCAGGGACGGCGGGGCCTGGTGCTGACCAAGCACGACCGGTCGGGCGGACCCAAGATCACCAGCCGGATCGGGCTCGGGCTGGAGGCCATCGAGGTGGACGACTCGCTCGACCTCGTCAGCCTGGTGACGGCGGCGCGCGACCGGGTGGACTACCTGATCTGCGACGAGGCGTGCTTCTACACGGTAGAGCAGATCGAGCAGCTCGCCGACCTGGTGGACGAGCACGGTGTGGACGTGTACGCGTTCGGCCTGGCCTCCGACTTCCGCTCCGTGATGTTCCCGGCGGCGCAGCGGCTGTTCGAGCTGGCCGACGAGGTGTGCCGGCTGCAGGTCGAGGTGCTGTGCTGGTGCGGACGGCCGGGTCAGCTCAACGCGAGGGTCGTGGGCGGGGTGATGGCGCGGACCGGCGAGCAGGTCGTGATCGGCGACACCGACGCCTCGCCCGTGCGCTACCAGGTGCTCTGCCGCCGCCACCACCGCTCCGGCCAGCTCGGCGAGGGCGGCGCGCCCGTGACGAGGTCACACTAGGCGGCTCAGTACGTCTCTGAGCAGGCGGGCCTCCTCGCCCGAGAGGGAGGCGAGGAAACGCTCCTCCGCCTCCTCCACGGCGGGCACGGCGGCGCGCAGCGTGTCGTGCCCGCGCTCGGTCAGCTCGACGGCGTTCTTGCGCCGGTCGCCGGGGTGCGGCCGGCGGGCGACGAGCTTCTTGGCCTCGAGGGCGTCGATCATGGCGACCATCGTGGTGCGGTCGATGCCCAGCCGCTGGGCCGCCTCCTGCTGCGACAGCGGCTCAGCGGTGTCGAGTGTGGTGAGCACGGCGAGCTCGCGGCCGTCGATGCCGTACGGCTCCAGCGCCGGCCCCGTCACCTCCGCCAGCCGCAGCGACGCGTGCTTGAGCAGGTAACCCAGGCGACGTCTCGACACGTGCCCATTCTCGCACTACGGTAATCATCAGTGTTACTGATAATCAGTGGAGCTGATTCACAATGCCGAGTTTCGGGATCAAGACCGTCCCCGTCCGCGTCACCTACGGCGAGTTGCTGCGCGTCTGGCAGGAGGCCGACTCCATCCCGGCCATCGAGCACATCTGGCTCTGGGACCACCTGGTGCCGCTGTTCGGCCCGGCGGACGGCGACATCCACGAAGGATGGACGATGCTGGCGGCGCTGGCGGCGCGGACGGAGCGCATCGCCTTCGGGCACCTGGTGACGAGCAACATGACCAGGCCTCCCGCCCTGCTGGCGAAGATGGCGGCCACCGTGGACGCGATCGCGCCGGGACGGCTCGTGCTCGGCCTCGGGGTCGGCGGCACGCGGCAGCCGGGCGACGTCCACGTCCCCCGGGAGTACAACGCGTACGGGCTGCCCGTCGTCTCACCCGGCGAGGGCGTGGCCCGGCTGGACGAGGCCTGCGCCATCATCAAGCGGCTGTGGACGGAGGTCCGGTTCGACTTCGACGGGCGCTACCACCGGCTGCGCGACGCCGTTTGCGAGCCCAAGCCGGCCCGCCGCCCGCCGCTGCTGATCGGCGGATGGGGCGACAGGACCCTCGGCGTGGTGGCACGGCATGCCGACCTCTGGAACGTCCCCGGACCACCGCACAATTCGCTGGAGTTCATCGCCGAGCGGTCCAAGGCGCTGGACGCGCGATGCGCGGAGATCGGGCGCGACCCGGCCGAGATCGTGCGCTCCACGCAGATCATGGTCTCGTACGACGAGCCGGCGGCGGCCCGTACGGAGATCCGGCGGCTCCTGGACCTCGGCATCACGCACATCGTGATCAACCTGCTGCCGCCCTTCCCCGACGGCGCGGCCACCTGGGCGGCCGAGGAGATCATCGATCAGATCGCGCAGTAACCGTCCTCGTCGCAGCCGTCCGCGGGGGCGGCCAGCTGGGTGATCGGCGTCTGCCCGGTACGCTCGGCCACCTCGTCGATGGCGGCCGCGAAGGTGTCCTCGGGCTGTGCGCCCGACACCGCGTACTGGCCTTCGAACAGGAACAGCGGCACGCCGGTGATCCCGAGCGCCCGCGCCCTGCCGAGCTGCTCGCGCACCTCCTCGGCGCCCTCGCCGGAGTCCCGTACCCCGACCTCGGCCGCCAGCTTGGCCAGCACGTCCGCGTCGGCCACGTTCAGTCCCTCGCTGAAGTACGCACGGAACAGCCGCTCGGCCATCTCGCCGCCGAGCCCCTGGAGGGTGGCCACCTCGATGAGGCGATGCGCCTCGAACGTGTTGGCGCTCACGGCCCTGTCCTGGTGCATCTCCAGGCCGTCGGCGGCGGCGATGCCGGTGACCCGCTGGACCATCTGCCGGGCGTCCGGCCCGAACTTGCGCTCCAGATACGAGATCAGCGGCTCACCCTCCGCCGGGGCGTCGGGATTGAGCTGGTAGGGGCGCATCGTCACCTCGATCGTGCCGCCCTTGGCCCGGAACCGCTCGGCGGCCCTGGCGAACCTGACGTGCCCGATGTAGCACCAGGGGCACGCGACGTCGGAGAAAATCTCAACCTTCATGACCAAGCACAACCCCGGGCCACCGCCGGGGATTCCTCAGGCGGCGGCCGGTTCCGCAGGTCGGCGCGGTCGTCAGCCGGCGGCGAGCTCCTCCAGCCGGTACGGAAGGTACGCCGAGTCGTCCACCAGCGCCGACGCGCCGCGCCACCAGCCGAACCACTCGCCGCTGCGCCACATCCAGTCCACCCGCTCGATGGCGGCCACCACGTCACCGACCGTCTGCCAGCGCTCGCCGAGCTGATCCCGGGTGGCGCCGTGGCGGATCGCCCAGGCGCGCAGGATGCCCGCGGCGTCGGCGGACACCTCGCGGGCGTACGGGTCGGGGTGCTCCCCCGGCAGCCGGTGCGGGCCGAGCCCGGCCGCCACGCCCCAGCTCCACTGCGCCTCGGCGGGCCGTGAGTATCGCAGGGAGTGGAAGTCCAGGTTGGAGCCGAGATCCTCGTCGGGCCGCCGGGTGACGACCGCGTCGAGCCGCCCGCCCGCGTCGAAGTGGACCACCAGCCGCTGCCCGGGCTTCACCCCCTGCGGCAGGTCGAAGCGGTCCTCGGCCTGCCAGGAGTTGAGGTCGACCTCCGCCACGGGCCGGCCCCACAGCTGGTCGGCGGCGTCGTCGGAGATCCACGCGGCGAGCATCTCCAGCGCGGTCAGATCGGTCCATGGCTCGATCGCGACGGCCGTACGCACCACCTCGTCGGGCGGCGGCAGCTTGCCGCCCCTGGGCCGGCTCCACCACTCCGCGCCGAGCTCCCGGGTGCCGACCAGCAGCGCGGCGATCGCGGCCAGCTCGGCGGAGCGCCTGGTGAGCGAGGCGCCGAGGGCCAGTGCGAGCGTGCGGTCGGTCCGGTCGTCGCCGAGCACGGGGCGTACGTCCGCGATCAGGGTGTCGGCGGTCGGACGCTCCTCGCCCAGCAGGTTGCGTACGATCCGCCTGGCTTCGGTCCGTGCGTCTTCCGCGTGTGCCTGCCGCATACCGCCACGCTACGCCTGGAGATCCTTTTCCGCGAGAGCCCGTCTACCACCGCCCTGCTCCCCCACCCGTTGACCGCCTGGGTGGTGGGCCAACGATGCCCACTCCGGGCCGGCACGCGTCAGCGACGGTCGCTGACTCTGTGCGCATCGGAGGAGTCGCAGCCGACAGGGGACGGCGGGTTCGAACTGACGCTCATGATCGTTCGCCGTTGCGGAGCAAGGTCTGGCCCGGTGCGGGGCCCGGATCAGGCGGTGCGGCGGGAGCGGGCCACAGCCAGCCCGCCGAGGACCGTGCCGACCAGCCCCATTGCCAGGGCCACGGCCGCCCCGAACACTCCATTGCCGGTGCCGAGACCACCGTCGGCGACAGCCAGCTTCACCGCGCCGTTGAGCCCACCCGTCAGCCCCGCCACCAGGGCCACGATGGCTCCTCTCCTCCCGCCGTTGCCGAGACGACGGACCGAGCGCAGCGCCAGCCAGCCAATGACCACGCCGCCCAGCGCCACCAGTGCGGCCACACTGGCCCAGATTCGCTCAGGGGTCCCGAGGAAAGTATCGACACCCTGGCCTGCGCATTCTGCCGGCGTCGTACAGACTGGCGAGGCCGCCTGTGCGGCAAGCGCAAACAGGACGGACATTGAGGATCCTTTCGGTCGAATGACGGGCGCCCGCAGCGTGTACATCGCGGGGACTCGGCCTATGCCGGCCGAGGCTCCGGTGACGAGCGCCAGGGGGCTTCACGGAACCGATCGTCGCGCCGTCGAGGCAGCTGCGGCCTCCGACAGCGGACGGCAGCCTCTACGCAGTTCTGCGTAGCCGACTCATGTCCGGGTACGCCCGTCGTCGTAGCCGGTCGCGCGTCTGGGCGGAGTGTTCTCGCGCGCGGGAACCGTAGGATCGCGGCATGGATGACCGCGCCGCGTCGTTGCGTCTGCCGGTGCCGGCGCAGGATGTGTTGCTCGCGCTCTTCATCACCGTGATGCAGGTTCAGGGCACGATAGTCCGCAATGCCGGCGAGGAGGTGGAGCGACCCCTCACCGACCTGGGATACCTGGGATATGTCCTGCTGGTCGTGAGTGGTGTGGTCGTTGCCGTCCGCCGCCGGTGGCCGGTGCCGGTGTTCGTCACCACGGCGCTCGCCAGCCTGGTCTACTACGGCTTCGACTTCCCGGACGGGCCCGGTTGGCTCGGGCTCTTCGTCGCCCTGTACACCGTGACCGCCTACGGTGACGGGCGCCGGTCGCTGGTGATCGCCGCCGTGGGCACCACGGTGCTCGCCGTCGGCTGGCTGGTCGCCGCGGCCGGCATCGAGCCACCCGCCGCCATCGGCTGGGTGTTCTTCCGGATCGGTGCGTCGGTCATGAGCGCGGCCCTCGGCGAGTCCGTCCGATCCCGGCAGGTCATCGCGGCCCAGGCTCAGCAGCGCGCTGAGCTGGCCGAGCGGACTCGTGAGGAGGAGGCGCGGGCGCGGGTCGACGCCGAACGGCTGCGGATCGCGCGCGAGGTCCACGACACCGTCGCCCACGCCATAGCGATCATCAACGTCCAGTCCGGTGTCACCGCGCACGTGCTCGACAAACGGCCGGAAGTGGCGCGCGAGGCGCTGCGGGCCATCGAGCAGACCAGTTCCCGGGCCCTGCGGGAGATGCGGGCCATCCTCGGGGTCCTGCGTGACGACGACGGTGACGACACCGACGGGCGCGTGCCGTACCCCGGCCTGGGGCAGATCGACGAGCTGGCCGCCAAGGCGCGCGAGGCCGGGCTCGACATCGAGCTCGAGGAGAGCTCCCCCGCGGCGCCGTTGCCGAGCGCGGTGGGCAGTGCCGCCTACCGAATCGTTCAGGAATCGATCACCAACGTGATCCGCCACGTCGGCCCGACTCGGGTGACGGTGGCGCTCAACCCCGGAATCGAGGTCTTGGAGATCCGCGTGACCGATGAGGGCCGCCGTGCCGCCTCACGTGACGACCCCGCGAGTCCGCCCCTACCGGCCCGGCATCCGACCGGCACGGACAGCACAAGCAGCACGGACAGCACAAGCAGCACGGGCAGCACGGACAGCTCGGCCAAGACCGGCCGCGGGATCCTCGGCATGCGCGAGCGCTGCCGGCTGCTGGGCGGAGAGCTCGACGCCGGGCCGCTTCCGGGCGGCGGGTTCGAGGTCAGGGCACGGCTGCCCCTCGCGCCGAGCGGGTCGCGCCTGTGAACGCGGCCGGGTCGCCGTCGGCCGACGCTCCGATCAGGGTGCTGCTCGCCGACGATGAGGGGCTCGTGCGCTCCGGGTTCAAGGTCCTGCTCGATCTCGAGGACGACATCACGGTGGTGGGAGAGGCCACCAATGGCGCCGAAGCCGTCGAGCGGGCCCGCGCCACCCGCCCCGACGTCGTCCTCATGGACATCCGCATGCCCAAGCTGGACGGTATTCAAGCCACCGCCCAGATCGCCGGGACGCGCGGGTTGGAGCAGGTCCGGGTCCTCATCCTCACCACCTATGACACCGACGAGAACGTCTTCGACGCCTTGCAGGCCGGCGCCGGCGGCTTCCTGCTCAAGGATGCCGGGCCGGCCGAGCTCTTGCATGCCATCCGGGTGGTCGCCGCCGGAGAGGCGCTGCTCGCGCCGCGGGTCACCCGACGCCTTATCGGCCAGTTCACCGCGCGACGAACAGCTGCCCGGGCCGCGGAGGATCGGCTCGCGGTGCTGACTGAGCGCGAGCGCGAGGTGCTGGCCTTGGTGGGGCAGGGACTGAGCAACCACGAGATCGGTGCCCAGTTGTTTCTCAGCCCGGCCACCGCGCGTACCCACGTCAGCCGCGCGATGGCGAAACTGGGTGCGCGCGACCGTGCGCAACTGGTGGTCATCGCTTACCAGACAGGACTGGTCAGCCCTGCCATGCCGGACACGGCCAGGCCACGCTCGCGCGACGACCGGACGTAGATGATCATCTCGTTGTCGAACACCTTGGGCGCCCGCCGTGGCGGCCGCGTGCGCCGGCCTGGGCTGTCTGCGCCGCGAACGAGGGCGGCTCCTACACGCTCGGCGAGATCACCCGCGTCCTCGGCATCAAGAAGCAGTCCGTCCACGAGCTGATCCGCAAGGGGATGGCGTTGCTCCGAAGAGCAGCGGCAGCAGCTCAGACAGCGGTCGTCGACTCCGCCCCGGCCCCGCAGGTGGACACGGAGACGATGCTGCGCGAGCTGGTCCGGCGGTACCCCAACGTGGTCCCGGGTTCGGGGCGGGGCCACCATGGCCCGCTCGCCTGATTGGTCTCCACGGACGAGGAATGCCAGAGGTGGGGCGGCAGGGGGTGTCGAGCGGCCGGGCGGTGGCGTGGTGGCGCGTGACGGTGGCCAGGGTGTTGCCGGAGGGCCGGAGCGGGTGGTGCGCGTCGGCGGTGGCAGGGGTCGAGGTGTGATCGGGGCGATGTTCGGGCGCCCGCATGGCGGGGGCGGGCGTGGGATGATCGGCGCCATGCGTGCGCCTGATGCCGGACTCAGCGTCTTCCCCGCCGTTCCCGACGACGTCCGGGTGGTCGATCTGGCCTGGAACGAGATCGGCGAGGTGCCCGGCTGGGTGGGCGGGCTCACTTCCCTGGAGGAGCTGCGGCTCGACGGCAACGGCCTGCGTGCGTTGCCCGATCTGTCCGGGCTCACCGCACTTCGCGTGCTACACCTCGACGGCAACCGGCTCACGGACTTCCCGGAGTGCCCGCCGCACCTGGAGACGCTCTTCCTGTACGGCAACCGCATCCCCGCGCTCCCCGACCGGCTGCCCGCCACGCTGCGGCACCTGGCCGTCGGCGGCAACGGGCTGACCGAAGTGCCCGGATCGCTGTGGAAGCTGACGGGGCTCGAATCGCTCAACCTGGCCGAGAACACGCTGACCGAGATCCCGGCCGCCGTCGGCGGGCTGACGCGGCTGCGCATGCTCGATCTCGGCCACAACCGGCTCACCGAGATCCCGCCGGAGATCGGCGACCTGCGCCTCACCGACTACCTCTACCTGAGCGACAACCTGTTCACCGAGGTGCCGGAGGCGATCGGCCGGCTGGACCGGCTCGCGTACCTCAACCTCACCGACAACCGCCTCACCCGCCTCCCGGACACGATCGGCGCCATGGCCGCGCTGGTGGAGCTGCGGCTCTACAACAACCGGCTCGAGTCGCTCCCCGAGTCGGTCGGCGGCCTGGCGCGGCTGCGCGAGCTGCATCTCCAGGGCAACCGGCTGACGCGGCTGCCCGCCTCGATCGCCGGACTCGGCGAGCTGCGCGTCCTGGATCTGCGCAACAACCACCTGCGCGCCCTGCCGGACGCCATGCCGCCCGGCCTCACCCACCTCGACCTGCGTAACAACCGGCTGCGTGAGCTGCCGGAGAGTCTGGCCGAGCTGCCCGCCCTGGACAAGCTCGACCTGCGGTGGAACAAGCTCGACGGTGATCCGGGCGTGCTCGGGAGGCTGGCCGCGCGCGGTTGCGTCGTCCTGCGCTGATCCGCCCCAGAAAGGTGTCCGATGAACTGGGACGGCCTGATGCTGAACCGCGTCCCCGGACCCTGCGTACCTCCGCACATGACGACATTTCCACGTCTGGCCGCTTTCGCGCTGCTGGCCGGGCTGGTCACTGGTTGTTCCCAGAGCATCGGGAAGGACAGCGACTACGCCGCGGCGGGGAACGTCCCACAGGCCACTGCCCTCACCATTGAGCAGATCTCCGCCAAGGTCGGCTGCAAGCCGAAGATGCAGGTCGACGCCGATGACCTGCGCACCGCGTACTGCAAGACCCGAGAAGGCGCGTTCTTCGTCAACACGTTCAAGACCGAGAAGCTCAAGGACGAGTGGATGGACCGGGCGCCCGAGTACAACCCCCACCTGGTCGGGCCCCGCTGGACCGTCCTGGGGCCGCTCGAGGTGCTGGAGGTGCTGAAGCCGACGCTCAACGGCGACCTCCACCTGACCGACCACCGGGTCTCGCAGACGCCCAAGCCGAACTGAACCCGGCTCAGCGGGACTACGTACCTCCGCACATGACGACATTTCCACGTCTGGCCGCTCTCGCGATGCTGGCCGGGCTGGTCGCCGCCTGCTCCCCGGCTCACGGGAGCGGCGGCGGCTCCGTCGCAGCGGGCGGGCAGGCCAACGCCGCCCCCCTCACCGTCGAGCAGCTCTCCGCCAGGGTCGGCTGCAAGCCCCGCATGCAGGTCAACGCGGCCGACGTCCGCACCGGATACTGCAAGACCCCGGACGGAGAGTTCCTCGTCACCACCTTCCGGACCCAGGCCGGGAAGAAGGCCTGGATGGAGGCCGCCCCCGGGGACGACCCGCACCTCGTCGGCAACCTGTGGACGGTCATGTCGAGTCGCTCCGTGCTCGACCTGCTCAGGGAGCGGCTCGGCGGCGACGTCCACCTGATCGACCACAAGACCAGGAAGATGCGGGTCGTCGGCTGATCCGGGGAACGGCTCCTAACGCAGCCGTTCGTACTGGGCTCTGATCTCGCCGGCGGACGCCACCCGGTCCAGGAACATCAGCCCGTCCATGCGGCAGTCGCACGGGTTCTGCTCCCTGGTGTTCTGCGGGTAGCTCCCGCCGATCTTGATGCCTCTCGGGTCGGTCGCCGACGTGACGTCCGGCTCGGGGTCGCCCTCGACGCCCCACGGGTCGCCGGCCACGGTGTTGAAGCCGTCGAGCGGCCGGCCGTTCCTGTAGAGCTTCATCGTCGCGGTGTCGAAGTCGAACGTCGCGGCGAGGAACACCCACCGGTCCTTCGGCAGGATCTGCTGCCACGGCCGGTTCGCGGCGAACGTCTGCGAGCTGCTGCCGTCCACCCGCCGGGCCAGCGCCACCACGCGCAGCTCGCCGTTCACGGTGATCAGCTCGAGCAGCGCCCTGACGTCGTGGCCCTGGGAGTTGCCGCTGAGCACCCCGGCCAGGCCGATCGCGTTGAAGAAGTCGGCCGGGTCCTCGGTGTTGGAGTTCGGCGCCGGTCCCGTGCCGAGCATCTTGAACCAGCCCATGATGGTCACGCCCTGAACGCCGTTGAACGCCCGCAGGGTCGGTACGCCGTTCTCGCCGTAGATCCCCGCCTTCCAGTCGTCGTTGCCCGCCGTGGCGGGCTCTACCTGGCGGGTCTGGAGCGCGTTCTTGCTGCCCCGGTAGGCGCGGTCGGCCACCCGCATGGCGGCGCCGCCGTTGACCAGCGCGATGTTCGTGCCCGACAGGCCCTGGTCCTGCTCCTGCGCGGGGTCGCCGGGCAGCGGGTGCTCGAAGTCGTACGCCGCCACCACGTCGTCACGCAGGCTCGGCACCACGTCGGGCAGCGCCCACGCGGCCTTGGTGACCTTCCAGATCTTGCCGTTGGCCTTCGACAGGACATACAGCTCACCGGCCGCGTCCCGGCCGAAGCGCAGGTCGACGCGGTTGTGGCCGGCCAGCTCCTGCATGGTCACGCGCTTGCCGGTCGCGTCTGCGAGGAGCGGCTTGTGGATGGTGGCGCGACGACCGGTCTGCTCGCGCATCTCGGCGGCGACGGTGAAGAACACCTGGCCGTCCACGATGTCGCCGAACAGGTACTTGCCGCGCAGCAGCGGCAGCTGCCGCCCGCGGTAGACGAACCCGCCGACGACCGCGTGGCCGCTGTCGGACGTGCAGGGGTGTCCGGGCGGCGGGTCGTGGTCGTAGGCGGCCACCGGGTACGTGTAGCCGAACTCGGCGTCGTTGTCCGGCAGCGTGTAGAGGTTGCAGCGGTCGGCCTTGTCGAACAGGAACGGGCCCTCGCGCTCGCTCCAGCCCAGGTTGTCCCCGGCGCCGACGTCGTAGATCGCCTCGATGGCGTGCTCGCCGATGTGGCCGAGGAACATGCGGTTGCCGGCCTGCGGGTCCCAGCTGAAGCGGTGCGGGTCGCGCATGCCGAGGGCGTAGATCTCGCCCAGCGCGCCCGGCCGGCCGGTGAACGGGTTGGCGGCGGGGATGCCGTAACGGCCGTTGGCGCCGTTCGTGCCGAACGGGTCGATGCGCAGGATCTTGCCGTGCGGCACGGCCAGGTTCTGCGGGTCGTCGCTGCTCACGCCGCGGCCGCCGTCGCCCGCCGCGATGTAGAGCAGGCCGAAGTCGGGGTCGCCGCGGCGCGCGGTCGGGTTGAAGTCGATCTGCTGGATGCCGTGGATCTGGCCGGAGAAGCCGAGCCGCAGCATCTCCCTGCGGGTGCCGGAGAAGGTGCCGGCCCTCGGGTCGGTGGCCGTCCATTCGGTGATCACGCCGTGGAACCTGACGCCGGGCTGCGGCGGCAGGTCCGGGGTCTTGGTGGTGAGCGCGTCGCCCCACTCGGTGTGGACGGTGTAGAACTTGCCGTTCCTGGCGAAGTCCGGGTGGAAGGCGGCGAAGCCGAAGCCGCTGCCGAGGCCGCGGCCGGAGATGAAGTCGGGTGCGAAGGTGGCGCCGACGTCCAGGTATTCGCGTGGCTGGCCGCCGGACTTGCCGAGGAGGTAGAGCTTGCCGTTGAGGTCGTTGACGTACAGGCGGCCGGAGCCGTCGGGCAGCTCGCCCAGGTAGTTGATCCTGGCCCAGCGGACCAGCCGCTGGTCGGTGGGCGGCGGGATGGGCTCGGTCTTCGGGAAGGAGGCGAACTCCTCCAGCGTCAGCGTGAGGGCCGATGGGGTGGGCTTCTCGGGGATGGGGTCGTCGATCGGGGTCGGCTCGGCCAGTGCTGAGGCGGGAGGCGTGGCTAACGCCGTCATCGCGAGGACGAGCGCGACCGTGACGTGGCGAAGGGCTGTCATCGGGAAACCCCCTGTTCGCAACCGCTTCCGAAAGCGCTTACGCGCCAGCGGATCGTAACCCGGGAGTCAGGTCTGTCAAGGGCCCCGAGCTCGATGGCGGCGCGGCCACCGCGCGGGCGGGGGACCGCCGTGCCGGGCGAGGGCGGGACCGCCGTGCCGGGCGAGGGCGGGGCTACCGTACGGGCGGCGGTGCGGTGGAGGCGCGGACCACCAGCTCGTGGCTGGTGCGGCGGCGCCGCGGGCGGGAGGCGGGCGGCTTGAGCACCAGCTCCAGGGCCTGCTTGCCCATCCCGACCATGGGCAGCCTGATCGTCGTGAGCGCGGGGTAGACGTCGCGCGCGGTCGGCACGTCGTCGAAGCCGGCCACCGAGATCTCCTCGGGCACCCGGCGCCCGTGGTTCAACAGCCACGACAGCGCGCCCACCGCCATCGGGTCGTTCAGCGCGACCACGGCCGTCAGGTCGGGACGCGCGCGCATGAGCCGCGCGGTG
This sequence comes from Nonomuraea sp. SYSU D8015, assembly GCF_008065375.1. Taxonomy (GTDB): domain Bacteria; phylum Actinomycetota; class Actinomycetes; order Streptosporangiales; family Streptosporangiaceae; genus Nonomuraea. Next base: position 426,708 of record NZ_VJYI01000001.1, on the reverse strand, counting down.
GCCGCCGCGCCGCCCTCCCTGGTGAAGTCGCCGTGCACGACCGGCACCGCACCCCAGTCGAGCCCGGCCGCGTCGAACGCGGTGCGCAGCCCCGACAGCCGGTCCTCGACCGTGGTCAGGTTGGCGGGGCCGCCCAGCACGCCCAGCCGGCGGTGGCCCAGGCCCAGCAGGTGGCGCATGAGCGTGGCCGCGCCGCCCGCGTTGTCCGGCAGCACCGCGTCCACGGCCAGGTGGTGGCGGCCGATCACGGCCACCCGGCCGCCCGCCGCGCTGTACGAGCGCACCTCGGCGGCGATGTCGGCCTCGGTCGCCGCCTCGATGTAGCCGGAGCCGGCCAGCACGATGCGGGTCACCCGGTGGGCGCGCAACGCGCGGATCCGCGCCAGCTCGGCGCCGGGGTCGCGCTCGGTCTGGCTGATCAGCGCCAGGTAGCCGAGGCTCTCGGTCCCGCGCAGCACGCCCCTGGCGATCTCGCCGAAATAGGGATCGCCGACGTCGTGCACGATCAGCCCGATCATGGACGCCTGTCCGCCGGCCAGCGCCCGCGCGTGGCTGTTGGGCACGTAGCCGACCTGGGAGGCGACCGCCTGCACATGGGCCGCGACCTGCGGGCTGACGCCCGTGCTGCCCGTCATGGCACGCGAGGCGGTGGCCAGCGAGACCCCGGCGGCCTTGGCGACGTCCACGAGGCGGGGCGGCCGATGTGCCATACGAACCCCCCTTGTCCGGGGCCGAATCCCGTGTAATCGTACGTAACCGAAAGCGCTTCCGAAAGCGCTTGCGCGGCCTCTCTCCAGACGGGGGTTCCCTCGATGGCACGAGTATCCAAAGGCTTGGCGATCATCTCGATATGCGCGTTAGGACTGACCGCCTGCGCGAAGACCGACGAGCCCGGGGCCGCCCAGTCGCCGGGCCAGCAGCAGGGGCCGGTGAAGATCGGCATCTCGCTCCCGCTCACGGGCGACTTCTCCGAGCCCGGCAAGGGCATCCAGGAGGGCTACCAGGTCTGGGCCGACATGGTGAACGCCAAGGGCGGCCTGCTGGGCAGGAAGGTCGAGCTGATCTTCCGTGACGACGCCTCCGACCCCAACCGGGTCAGCTCCGACTACGAGTCGCTGATCACCCAGGACAAGGTCAACCTGGTGTTCGGCCCGTTCTCCTCGCGGCTCGTGATCCCCGCGGCGAAGGTCGCCGAGTCGTACAACATGTTGTTCGTGGAGCCGGCCGGGGCCGCCAAGGAGGTCTTCGAGCAGGGCTTCAAGCGGCTGTTCTACGCGGCGCCGGCGATCGCGAGCGACCACTACAACTACCTGGCCGAGTACATCACGAAGCTGCCGGCCGACCAGAAGCCCAAGACGGCCGCGTACGCGAGCCTGGACGACCCGTTCGCCCAGGGCACCGCGTACGGGCTGCGCGACAAGCTGGCCGCCGCCGGCATCAAGACCGTGGTGGACGAGGTGTACCCGCCGGAGACCACCGACTTCTCGCCCATCGCCGCCAAGATCGCCGCCGCGAAGCCGGACATCGTGGTGGGCGGCACCCAGTTCGAGGACTCCGTGGGCCTGGTGCGGGCGCTCCAGGAGCTCAAGGTGCAGCCGAAGCTGGCGGCCTTCTCGACCGGGCCGACGCTGCCCGAGTTCCCCGCCGCGGTGAAGGGGGCGGCCGAGCACATCCTCTCGCCGGTCGGGTGGTCGGCCACCGCCACGTTCACCGGCAACCAGGAGATGGTCAAGCGCTACAAGGAGATGTTCAAGGGCGAGGCCAACGAGGACATCGCCAACGGCTTCACCGTGGGCCAGATCGTCGAGGCCGCCGTGAACGCGGTCAAGTGCGTCGACCCCACGAAGGAATGCCAGGACAAGCTGGCCGACCACATCAGGCAGGGCACGTTCGACACGGTCGTGGGGCCGCTGTCGTTCGACGACGCGGGAAGGCCCGAGCAGGCGCACATGATCCAGCAGTACGTCAACGGCAAGATCGAGATCGTGCTCCCGGAGAACGCCAAGACCGCCGACATCGTCTACCCGAAGAAGGAATGGTGAACCTGCTCCTGCAGGGACTGGCCCTGGGCGTGCTGACGGGCGGGCTCTACGCCCTCCTCGCCTCGGGCCTGTCGCTGTACTTCGGCGTCATGCGGGTGGTCATGGTGGCGCACCCGGCGTTCCTGTTCCTGGCCGCCTACCTGACCTACACCGTGCACACCACGCTCGGCCTCGACCCGTTCCTGGCGCTGCCGCTGACCGTGCCGCTGTTCTTCGCGCTGGGCGTGGCGGTGCAGCGGCTGCTCATCGCGCGGCTGGCGCCGGAGAACATGGCGATGATGTCGGTGCTGCTGACGTTCGGCATCGCGCTGACCATCGAGGGGCTGCTCGGCACGTTCTACACCGGCTCGTACAAGTCGGTCAGCATGGAGTACGCCACCCGGTCCCTCACCATCGGCGGCGTGCACCTCCCGTACGACAAGATCATCGCGTTCTGGGTGGCGGCGATCACGCTCCTCGTGTTGTTCGCGGTGCTGATCAAGAGCAGGTTCGGCCAGTCGCTGCGGGCCACCATCCAGCACCGGGAGGCGGCCAGGCTGGTCGGCATCCAGACCGAGCGCGTGGCCGGCTACGGCTTCGGCGTGGGCCTGGCCACCGCGGCCGTGGGCGGCACGGTGCTGGCGCTGATCACGCCGTTCTTCCCCGCCTCGCACTGGGTGTGGATCGGCAAGCTCATGGCCATCATCGTGGTCGGGGGGCTGGGCAGCGTGGTCGGCGCGGCGCTGGCGGCCGTCCTGCTCGGTGTGGTCGAGGGCCTCGTGCTGGTCACCGTGGACGCGACCTGGGCCACGATCATGTTCTACGTCTTCCTCTTCCTGACCCTGCTCGCGCGCCCCCAGGGGTTCTTCGGAGGCCGGCTTGCGCATCGCTTCTAGAGGGCTCCCGCCGCTGGTCGCCGGGCTGGCGATCGCCTATCCGTTCCTGGTCCCGAACTACTACCTCGTGTACGCGGGCGCGCTGACCGTCATGTACGCCGCCATGGCCACCTCCTGGAACCTCCTGGGCGGCTTCACCGGCTACGTCTCGCTCGGCCACTCGGCCTTCTTCGGCCTCGGCGCGTACGGCACCGGGCTGCTCGTCACCCGGATGGACGTGCCGTGGGTCGTGGCGCTGCTCGTGTCCGCGCTGCTGGTCACGGTGTTCGCCGTGGGCGTCGGCATCGCGGCGGTCCGGGTGCGCGGCGCGTCGTTCGTCATCGTGTCGATCGCGCTCGTGTCCATGATGAACCTCATCGTCCAGGGCTGGCGCTCGCTCACCGGCGGCTCCACGGGCCTGCAGGTGCCCTCGCCCTTCCCCGACCTGCACCGCGGCGAGACCCACATGGTGTTCTTCTACCTGTTCCTGGCGCTGCTGGCGCTCGCGCTGGCCTCCTGGTGGTACGTCTCCCGCTCCCGCTTCGGCGCGGGCCTGCGGGCGATCAGGGAGGACGAGGACAAGGCCGAGTCCCTGGGCGTGCCGACCGGGGCTTACAAGGTGACGGCGTTCGCCCTGTCCGCCCTGTTCGTGGCGCTGGCCGGCGGGCTCTACGCGCTGTGGTTCGGCAGCCTCGACCCGATCTTCGTCTTCTCCATTCTCATCGCCTCGTCCATGGTGCTGATGAGCCTGCTCGGAGGCGTGCGGCACCTGTTCGGGCCGCTGCTCGGCGCGCTCATCGTGGCCCCGGCGGGCGAGTACTTCCTGATCGCGCTGGGCGAGACGCAGATCCACCTGACCGCGACAGGGCTGGTCCTGGTGCTGGTCGTGCTGTTCATGCCGGACGGCATCCTCGCCAGGTTCAGCAGGAGACGCGCCGGTCCCTCCATCCCGGACGAGACGGCCGAGCAGCGGCTCCAGGGGGTGGCGCCATGACGTCCCTGCGCACCGAGGGGCTGAGCAAGTCGTTCGGCGGCGTCCTGGCCGTGGACGGCGCCACGGTCGAGCTGCGCGAAGGCAAGATCAACGGCCTGATCGGGCCGAACGGGTCGGGCAAGACCACGTTCTTCAACCTGATCACCGGCATGATCAGGCCGGACGCGGGGCGCGTGCTCTACCGCGACCGCGACATCACCCGCCACTCGCCGCACCGCATCGCGCACGCCGGCATCGGCCGCACCTTCCAGCTCTGCCGGGTCTTCCCGCGCATGACGGTGCTGGAGAACATGCTCGTCGCCGTCCGCCGCACCCGGCTGCGCGAGCTGCTGGCCGGGCTGCGCGACAAGGGCGAGGTCGAGCGGGCCCGCCACTGGCTGCGCAGGATGGGCATCGAGCACCTGGAGGACGCCGAGGCCCGCGACCTGTCCTACGGCCAGCAGAAGCTCCTGGAGCTGGCCGCGGTGCTCATGGCCGAGCCGGAGCTGGTGCTGCTCGACGAGCCGGCGGGCGGGGTCAACCCGGCGCTGATCGACCGCATCGTCTCGCTGGTCCGCGACCTCAACGCCGAGGGCCGCACGTTCCTCGTCGTCGAGCACAACATGGACATGGTGATGGGCATGTGCGACCACGTCATCGTCTTCGACCGGGGCGCGCCCATCGCCGAGGGGCCGCCGTCCGCGGTGCGGGACGACCCGAAGGTGCTGGAGGCGTATCTAGGTGTCTGAGCTTCCGGAGTCTGGGGCCGTCCTGTCCCTGGAAGACGTCGAGGCCGGGTACGGCAGGGCCGCGCTCGTGCTGCGCGGGCTGTCCGTCACCGTGCGCGCCGGCGAGGTCGTCTGCCTCGTCGGCCCGAACGGCGCCGGCAAGTCCACCGCGCTCAAGGTCGCCAGCGGCCTGCTCGCACCGCGCTCCGGGCGGGTGCTGCTGGCCGGGCAGGACGTGACGGGGCTGTCGCCGCAGCGCCTGCTCGGCCTGGGACTCTCCCACGTGCTGCAGGGCCACAGCGTGTTCCGCGAGATGACCGTGGCCGAGAACGTCCGGCTCGGCGGGTTCACCGTCCGCGACCAGGCCAAGCTCAACGAGCGCGTCGAGGTGGTCAAGGAGTTGTTCCCCGTCGTGGCCGACCGGTGGGGGAGCATGGCCGGGCTGCTGTCCGGAGGGCAGCAGAAGCAGGTCGAGTTCGCCCGCGCGCTCATGCTGGAGCCGAAGGTGGTGCTGCTGGACGAGCCCTCGATGGGGCTCGACCCGCGCAACACCCAGGTGGTCTTCGACCAGATCGACCTCATGCGCCGGACCGGCGTCGCCGTGCTGCTGGTGGAGCAGAACGCGCGCCGGGCCCTGGAGATGGCCGACGTCGGCTGCGTGCTCGACCTCGGCCGCGTGCACATCTCCGGGCCGGCGCGGGAGCTGGCGGCCGACCCGCGGCTCGGCCGCCTCTACCTCGGGGGAGCGCCCGCTAATTAGCCGGGGCCACCCGGACCCGCTTCCTGAACACCCAGTACGTCCACCCCTGGTAGACCAGGACGAACGGGAGCGTGATCAGCCCGATCCAGCTCAGCATCGTCAGCGTGTACGCCCCGGAGGCCGCCTCGGCCAGCGTCAGGCCGGGCAGCGGCCGCAGCCGCAGCTCCATGAAGACCGCCAGCGTGGCCAGCACGATCGCCGCGGCCGTGGCCGCGAACGCCCAGCCCTCCCTGCGCCGCCAGATCAGGGCCGTCGCCGCGGCCAGCGCCGCCATGGCGGCCAGCGCGGGAAACGTGCCGAGGTTCGACAGCGCGAACACGGCCAGCGGGATCGCCGCCGCGCTCGCCGTCATGGCCGCGGCGCGGGCGCGGCGGCGTACCTGGCCGGTCGTCTTGAGCGCCAGGAAGACGGCGCCGTGCAGGGCACACACCGCCAGCGTGAACGCGCCGCCGAGCAGGGCCGCGGGCGCGCTGTCGAACAGCAGGTCGGCGAAGACCGCGCCCCACAGGAACGCCGGCAGCCCGCTGCCCACCATGATGCCCAGGTCGCACCAGAGCGGGTTGCGCACCTTGCCGCGCCACTCCAGGCCGACGCCCCGCACGATCAGGCCCACCAGGATGAGCGTGACCTGCAGGTAGAAGGAGCTGAACACGCCCGCGTACCAGGCGGGGAAGGCGGCGAACATGGCGCCGACCGCCGTGATCAGCCACACCTCGTTGCCGTCCCACACCGGGCCGATGGTCTGCAGGCTCTGCCGCTGCTCGGCGGGGTTCCTGCTGACGACCGGCGCCAGCAGGCCGACGCCGAAGTCGAAGCCCTCCAGCACGAAGTAGCCCGTCCAGAGGAAGGCGATGATGACGAACCAAAGATCGATCATGGTCGTGGCCTCTCAGTACATCAGCGACGGCTCGCGCCGCTCGGCCGCGGGGACGGGGGCGGGCTCCTCGACGCCCTGGCGTACGTGCCTGGTCAGCAGCACGGCCTCGGCCACCGCGAGCACGCCGTACAGCAGCGTGAAGATCGTCAGCGAGATGGCCACCTCGGTCAGCGTCACGCCGGGCGACACGCTGGAGGCGGTCAGGAGCTCGCCCGCGACCGTCCACGGCTGGCGGCCGATCTCGCTCAGCAGCCAGCCGGCGATGATCGCGGCCAGCGGCAGCGGCAGGGCGAGCAGGAACGCCCGCGACAGCCACCTCGGGAAGCCGCGCTTGCGGCGGGTCAGCCAGAGCCCCAGCACCGACAGGCCGACGGTGGCCATCCCGAAGTAGATCATGACCCGGAACGACCAGAAGACGACCGTCTGGTCCGGGCGGTAGTCGCCGGGGCCGAACTGCTGCTCGAAGCGGCGCTGCAGGTCTTCGGTGCCCTGGACGGTGGCGGTGGGGTCGTTGGTGGCGAGGAAGCTGAGGACGTACGGGATCTCGATGCCGGGGGCCAGGCTGAACGGGGCGCCCGCGGTGGAGTGCTCCAGGCCCTCGGCGGCGGCCAGCTTCATGGGCTGCTGCTCGTACAGCAGCTTGCCCGACATGTCGCCGGTGCCCGCGACGACCGCCCCCGCGATCGCCGTCATCACCAGCGCCGCCCGCGCGGCGCTGCGCCACATGGGCGCGTTCTTCCTGATCATCCAGTAGCCGCACACGGCCAGCACGAAGCCGCCCGCCACGATGAACGCCGCCCCGATCACGTGCGGCACCTGGGCCAGCGCCGTCGAGTTGGTCAGCACCGCCCACAGGTCGGTCATGCGGGCCTTGCCGTCCACGACCTCGTAGCCGACCGGGTGCTTCATCCAGGCGTTCGCCGCGAGGATGAAGTACGCCGACAGGTTGGACCCGATGGCGGCCGCCCAGATGCACGCCAGATGCACTTTCTTCGGCAACTTGTCCCAGCCGAAGATCCACAACCCCAGGAACGTCGACTCCATGAAGAAGGCCAGCAACGCCTCCATCGCCAGTGGCGCCCCGAAGACGTCGCCGACGAACGTGGAGTATTCACTCCAGTTCATGCCGAACTGGAACTCCTGCACGATGCCGGTGACCACGCCCATGGCGAAGTTGATCAGGAACAGCTTCCCGAAGAACTTCGTGAGCTTCAGGTAGTGCTCTTTCCCCGTACGGTGCCAGGCCGTCTGCAGGCCGGCCACGAAGATCCCCAGACCGATGGTAAGGGGCACGAACAGAAAGTGGTACACGGTGGTCACCCCGAACTGCCACCGCGCCAGGTCAAGTGCATCCATCTTCCCCGCCGACTCCTGAGCTCTACAGGCTGTAGTACATCTACTTGAAGTAGTACTACAAGCCGTAGAGCAATGCGATGCGACCTTGGTCACATCACCCCGTATGTGCTGGTTGCCGGGTATCGAGGATGCCCGGAAGGGGCGGTCCGGGGCGTCAGCCGCTCGGTTGATTCGCTTGTCCGCCGCAGGGCGTACGACGGTGATGATCCCTCGTATGGCAGGTGTTGCCCTTAACGGCCTGGTCGTGGCTGCCTAGAGTGGCGGCATGAAAGTGGCGGGCAGTGCCGTGATCGGCGTTCAGAGGGATCGAGTGTGGGCGGCGCTCCAGGATCCGGCGGTGCTGGTGCGCACCATCCCGGGGTGCGAGCGGCTGGAGGAGACGGGGCCGGACACGTACCGGATGACGGTCAACGCGGGCGTCGCCTCCATCAAGGGGGTCTATCAGGGGGAGGTCGCGCTGAACGATCCGCTGCCGCCCGAGAGCTTCACGCTGAAGGCGCGCGGGCAGGGCGCGCCGGGGACGGTGGACGCGACCGTCCGGGTACGTCTGAGCGAGATCGACGGCGGGACGCGGGTCGACTACGACGCCGACGCGGTGATCGGCGGGATGATCGGCGGGGTGGGGCAGCGCATGCTCGGCTCGGTGGCCAAGCGGACGGCGGCCGAGTTCTTCACCGCCGTCGAAGACCACCTGCGTGGTCCCGCCGAGCCTGATGGTGCGCGGCCGCTGCTGCGGAGCGTGCCCCCGGCTCCGGAGGCGGCCGCCGTCCCGGTGGAGGCGGCTCCGGGCGAGGCGGCGGACGAGCGCGCTGCCGCTGCGGGCGCTGTCTATGAGCGGCCTCGGAAGCGGCACACCGAGACGCGGCCGTGGGTGATGCTGGCGTCGTTCGGCATGGGGGCGGGCATCGCGCTGACGGGCGTCGCCGTGGGCTGGCTCCTCGGCCGCGGGTCCCGCCGCCAGGGCTCGTAGCGGAGATCGACGCGGTCATCGTGTCCGCCTCGATCTCCGCCGGTCCGCTTGCCGGCCCTGCTCTTCACACCACCCGTTTCGCGCCATCGCCCACGCGAGCGAGGCGGTGGGTGAGAGGGTGAGCGGCCACGAATCCGGGCAACCCCTGGGGCCCGCCACCCCGGCACGCGACGGCGAGCCAGGCGGGCGAGCGGCCACGGCATGGGGCGGCCCCTGCCGGGCGCCGTCACCTCCGCAGGGGCGACGGTGGGCCGGAAGGGCGGGCGGCCCGGCCCCGGAGGTCGCGGCAGGGGTTGCCGGAAGGCGGTCAGGGCCGTCGAAGGCTGTCAGGGGCCGACGGGGCGGTCAGGGGTGGTGGGTGGAGCGGAGGGCGAAGAGGTCGGAGGGGGAGATGGGCATGCGGTCGATCTCGATGCCCTCGGCGTCCTCAATGGCAGAGGCGATCACCGCCGAGACCGGGATGACCCCGGCCTCGCCCGCACCCTTGATGCCGAGCGGGTTGAGCGGCGAAGGCGTCTCCAGGTGATCGGTCTCGATGTGCGGGATCTCGGTGGCGTACGGCATGAGGAAGTCCATGAAGGAGGCGTTGACGAGCTGCCCGTGCGAGTCGTACGCCATGCGCTCGTACAAGGCCCCGCCGATGCCCTGCGCCACTCCCCCATGGATCTGCCCCTCCACGATCATGGGATTGATCAGCCGCCCGCAGTCGTGCACGACCGCGTACCGGACGACCTTGATCTCGGCCGTGTCCGGGTCGGTCTCCACGACGGCCGCGTGCATGCCGGCGGCGAACGTCGACCGGATCGGCGAGTAGTAGTCGCGCCCCTCCAGCCCCGGCTCCTCCTCCTCGGCGACCGGCGGCCGGTCGGGCGAGGCCGTGCCGGAGAACTGGGTGGCCTTGGCGGCCTCCTCGTCGAAGGCGTAACGCAGGGGGTTGGACAGGACCGCGACCGTGGACAGCGGGATGGACGCGCCCGGCGCGCCGGCCACGTGCACCAGGCCGTCGGTGATCTGGAGATCGGACGGGTCGGCCTCGAGGGCGTCGGCGGCGATGCGCAACGCCTTCTCGCGCACCTTCCGGCAGGCCAGCGCGATGGCATTGCCGCTGACGACGGCGGCGCGGGAGGCGAACGTGCCCACCGCGTACCCGAACCTGCGCGTGTCGCCGGTGACCACGCTGACGCGCTCGATGGGCACGCCCAGCTCGGCGGCGGCGATCTGGGCGAACACCGTCTCGTGCCCCTGCCCCTGGGAGGTGAGTCCCGTGGACACGTGCACGCGGCCGTCGGAGGTCACCTGCACGTGTCCGCCCTCGTACGGTCCGACGCCGGTGCCCTCCACGTAGCACCCGATGCCGATGCCCCTGCCGGGCGCCCGCTCGAAGTCGTCCCAGCCGATCAGCTCCTTGATCATGCGGAGCATCTCGGGGTAGTCCCCGCTGTCGTAGATCAGCGGCCGCCCGTCCTGGAACGTCATCCCCTGGTCGTACGGGAACTCGCCGGGCTGGATGAAGTTGGCCGCGCGCACCTCGGTCCGGTCCTTGCCGAGGTGCCAGGCGATCTTGTCCATGGTCCGCTCCATGCAGAACACCCCCTGCGGGCGCCCCGCGCCCCGATAGGGAGTGACCTGCACGGTGTTGGTGTAGACGGCGCTGAACTCGACCCGGTAAGAACCGATCTTGTACGGCCCGAGCAACTGGGTGGAGGTGACGATCGGCACGATGATCCCGTACGGCGTGTAGGCGCCGTGGTCGTGCAGGATCGTCACGTCCAGCCCGAGGACGCGGCCGTCGTCGTCGAACCCGACGCGGACGTACTGGACCTGACCGCGCTCGTGCGCGGACGAGATGAAGTGCTCCCTGCGGTCCTCGGTCCACTTGATCTCGCGGCCGAGCGTCATGGCCGCCCACGGGAGGAGGATCTCCTCCGGCCACGGGTGCACGATCTTGACGCCGAACCCGCCGCCGACGTCCGGCGCGATCACCTCGACCTGCGGAAGGGGCAGGCCGAGCGCGGCGGCCACCGCCATGCGGACGCTGGTGGAGGTCTGGGTGCTGGAGTAGACGCGCAGGTCGCGGCCGTCCCACCGGGCGTACACGCCGCGTCCCTCCAGGGGCATGCTGGCGCTGCGCTCGATGTCGAGCCGGAAGGCCAGGGTGTGCGGGGAGGCCTCGATGGCCTCGCGCGCGCCGCGCCCGTCCGCGCCGGCGACCTCCTGGACGAGGTGGGCGCCGACGTTGCCGGGCACGTCCTCGTGGACGAGCTGGGCGCCCTGGACGGCCTCCTCCAGGCCGACGACCGGCTTGAGCGGCTCGTAGTCGACCTCGATGAGCGCGCAGGCGTCCTCGGCCGCGTACCGGTCGGTGGCCACCACCATCGCCACCGGCTCGCCCACGTGCCTGACGACGTCCTTGGCCAGCGGGTACGCGGTGCGCCCGTGCGTGAGCGCCGGATGCGGGATGAGCAGCGGCAGCGGCCTGCCGACCCGTTCGGGCAGGTCCTCGAAGGTGTAGATCGCGACGAGTCCCTCCACGTCGAGCGCCGGCCCGACGTCGATGTCGCGGATGCGGGCGTGCGCGTGCGGCGAGCGCACGAACGCGGCGGCGAGCGCGTCGCGCCCCAGGTCGTCGAGGTAGCGGCCGTTCCCCGTCAGCAGCCTGGGGTCCTCCCGCCGCGGCACGGGCTCGCCGAACAGCCTCGTCGTCATGCTTCCTCCGCCAGCAGCTCGGCGGCCCGGTGGACGGCCTTGACGATGTTCTGGTAGCCGGTGCACCGGCACAGGTTGCCGGAGACGCCCTCCAGCACCTCCTCGTCGGTCGGCGCCGGATTGTCCCTGAGCAGGGCGGTCACCGTGCACAGGAAACCGGGCGTGCAGAAGCCGCACTGCAGCCCGTGGCACTCGGCAAAGGCCCGCTGCACCGGCGAGAGCCCGTCCGCGCCCGCCAGCCCCTCCACAGTGGTGATCTCGCAGCCGTCCACGGTGACGGCGAACGTCAGGCACGAGCGCACGGGCCGCCCGTCGAGCAGCACCGTGCAGCAGCCGCAGACGCCGTGCTCGCAGCCCACGTGGGTGCCGGTGAGGCCGAGGTCGTGCCGCAGGCAGTCGGACAGCAGCCGCCGGGCCGGTACGCTCACCCGCCGCGCGGCGCCGTTCACGACGAGCGTGATCTCATGCTCCACCGGTCTCCGCCTCCCTGGCCGCGTTCCGCAGCGCCCGCTTGGTCAGCACTCCGACCAGGTGGCGGCGGTAAGAGGCCGATGCGTGGATGTCGTCCTCGGGCTCGATCCGGTCCTGCACGAGCTGGGCGACGTCCCCGTCGAGCTCGTGAGCGGCGCTCTGCCCGCCGGCGTCGGTCACGTCCACGACGACCGGCACCGGCCCGACTCCGATGCAGGCGACCCTGGCCGCGGTGACGTGCGCGTCCTCGTTCACCGTGACGACCGCGCACACTCCGGCCAGCGCGTAGTCGCCGTGCCTGCGGGTCACCTCCTCGAAGGCGGCCCCTGTCCGCGGCCCCAATGACGGGAAATATGCCGACACCGCCAGCTCGCCCGGCTGGACGGCCGACTCCATGGGGCCGACGAAGAACTCCCGCGCGGGGACGTCCCGCTCCACCGGGGAGCTCCCCTCCCACCGGGCGATCCGGACGGAGCCGTCCAGGACGGCCAGCACGGCGGGCAGCTCGGCGGCCGGGTCGGCGTGCACGAGGCTGCCGACCACGGTCCCCCGGTTCCTGATCACCGGGTGGGCGACCAGTTTGAGCGCTTTGGTGAGCAGCGGGTGAACCCCGGCCCGCTCCAGCTCGGAGTGCCGGGTCAGCGCCCCGACGCGGACGCCCGCCTCGGTGCGCTCGACGCCGCCGAGCCCCGCCACCCGGTTGATGTCGACGAGATGCTCCGGCGCGGCCAGCCGCATGTTGAGCATGGGGATCAGGCTCTGCCCACCGGCCAGCACCTTCCCCCGGACCTCGGCGAGGGTCTGGAGCGCCGCGCCGAGGTCGCGCGGGGCGTGGTACTCGAACGGCGGCGGCTTCACCCGGCCTCGCTCCTGGCCGGCTTGAGCGACGGCCCCGCGATGGCCCGCAGCAGGTGGTAGCCGCCCAGCACCACGATGGTGCCAAGCGCGATGCCCTCCAGCGTGAAGTCGCCGGCGATGAAGTGGCTCACGGGTCCGATGGCCAGGATGATGCCCGCCCCGGTCGGGACCATGTTGACCGGATCGGCGAAGTCCACCCGGTTCTCGATCCAGATCTTCGCGCCGAGCAGACCGATCATCCCGTACAGGATGACGGTGACGCCGCCGAGCACGCCGCCGGGCGTGGCCGCGACCAGCGCGCCGAACTTCGGGCAGAGCCCGAACAGGATCGCGATGACGGCCGCGATGTAGTAGGCGGCCGTGGAGTAGACCTTGGTGGCGGCCATGACGCCGATGTTCTCGGCGTACGTGGTGGTGGGCGAGCCGCCGACCGCGCTGGTCACCACGGTGCCGACACCGTCGGCCACCACCGCGCGGCCGACGTACGGGTCGACGTCGGTCTTGGTCATCTCGCCCACGGCCTTGACGTGCCCGATGTTCTCGGCGATGAGCGCGATGACCGCGGGCAGGACCAGCAGCACGGCCGAGAACCGGAAGTCGGGGGCGTGGAAGCTCGGGATGCCGAACCAGGGTGCCGAGGCCACGGCGTCGAAGTTCACCCGGTCGTGCGGGAACGCCGTGGCCACGCAGTACGTGCCCTCGGCCGGGCAGGGGTTCCCCGCCGCGTCCCGCAGGTTCTGGCCGGGCAGCACGGACGTGACCGGCCCCGCCGTCCGGTCCAGGATCCACGACAGCACGAACCCGGCGACGAGCCCGATCAGCACGCCGATCCGCCCGATGAACCCCTTGAACAGCACGATCACCAGGAACGTGATCAGCATCGTGATCAGCGCGACCCAGTGGTCCTGCGGCCAGTAGACGTCCGCCACCACGAACGCCAGCCCGAAGCCGATGAGCATGACGACCGCGCCGGTGACGACGGGCGGGAAGACCCGGTGGATGATCTGCACGCCGAGGAAGTGGATGGCCAGCCCGGCCAGCGCCAGCACGAACCCGGCGACCAGGATGGCGCCGGTCACGATCGCGTCCGCGCCCGCGGTGTCGCCGCCGAAGGCCGCCCTGATGGCGAACACGCCGCCCACGAAGGACGCGCTGGTGCCCAGGTAGCTGGGGACCTTCCCCTTCACAATGAGCAGGAACAGGATCGTGGCGACGCCCGACATCATCACGGCGACGTTCGGGTCCAGCCCCATGACCAGGGGGAAGACGAAAGTCGCGCCGAACATCGCGATCACGTGCTGCGCGCCGAACCCCACCATCCTGGGCCAGCTCAGGCGCTCGTCGGGCCTGACCACCTCACCGGGCGTCAGGTGCTTGCCGTCACCGTGTTTGGTCCATCCCCAAGCCATGAAAGCCCCTTTTGTGCTGGGCCGGCGACACCGTCCGTTGCGGGCACATTAGGCCCGCCCGTACGGTCCTACACGGGCATGATCTGCCAAATCTGCGCCGACTACCAGTGAAAACCTCGCGCACATGCGAGCTCTACGCGACGTGAATCGAGAACCCCTCGCCGCTCACCACCTGACCGGCGCGGATCTTGGCGGTCTTGCGCAGCTCCACCTCGCCGTCCACGAGCACCATGCCTTCGGCGATCAGTTGTTTGGCCATGCCGCCCGTCTCCGTGACCCCGCAGTATTTCAGCAGGTCGCACAGCGGGATGTAGTCAGAGCGCAGTTCGAAGTCCAGGTCCACGAGGCCCCAGCCTAGATGCCCCGCATCCGCAGCACGTGCAGGGCCAGGGTCAGGTTGAGCCGCAGGTGCGGGTCGTCGGTGAAGTTGCCGAGCAGGCGCTCCAGCTTTCCGATCCGGTACCGCAGGGTGTTGTAGTGGAAGTGCAGCCGCCTGGCGGTCTCGGCCACGTTGAGGTTCGTCTCCAGGAGCACCTGCAGGGTGCGCCGGAGGTCGGCGTTCTCGGCGTCGTCGTCGGAGGCCAGCGGCCCGAGCGTCTCGCGGACGAAGGCGTGCAGCTCGTCGGTGTCGTTGACCAGCGACAGCAGCCGGTAGACGCCCAGTTGGTCGAAGTGGGCGACCGCGCCGGGGCCGTGCAGCTGGCGTCCGACCCTGGCCGCCTTCAGCGCCTGCGAATAGGCCTCCGGCAGAGTGTCCGCCCCCGGGCTCGGCCGGGACGTGCCGGTCGAGAACGTGGCGGGCGGCACGTCGGCGAACCCCGAGGCGGCGTCCTTGGCCACGCGTACGGCGTCGATGGCGGCGTCGACCACGGCCACCACCTCGTGGGAGAACCCGGCCACCGCTCCGCGCGGGTCGTGCCGCCTGATCGCGGCCGTCCAGCACGCCACGAGGCGGTCCTGGGCGCTGCGCTCGTCGCCGTCGGGGTCGAGCTCGGCCACCAGCACGGTCACCGGCCGGGCCAGGTCCCACCCGAACGCCCTGGCGCGGGCCGTGATCCGCTCGGCCGTGCCGGCTCTGCCGGTGAGCACGTCGCGCAGGAAGTCGGCGCGGTATTTGCTCTCGACGGCGTTGACCGCCTCCTGCCGGGTGACGACGAGCGCGGCCACGGTGGCGGCGCGCTCGAGGATGCCGACGTCGCTGTCCCTGATCGCCCCCGACGCGCTGTAGGCGACGATCCTGCCGTGGTGGTGCCCACCTGCCAGCACCGGCACCGAGGCGAACTCCCGGCCCCGCGCGGCCGACGGCCCGCGGCCCGCGGCGGCCGGCGGGCCCTCGCGGGAGATCGACTCGCGCAGCACGGCGACGTGGTCCGGCGGCCCGGCGCTGGCCAGCACGTGCCCGGCGCCGTCGACGGCCGCGACCGACACGTCGAGCAGCTGCGCCACCTCGGCGGCGACCTCACCCAGCCCGCCGCCGGCCAGCACCACCTGCACCAGCGCCCGGTGCGCCTCCTCGGCGCGGGCCAGCACGGCGGCCTGACGGTTGAGGATGTCGGTCAGCACCTGGTTGAGGATGTCGTCGAAGCCGACGTCGTTCGGCAGCAGGATGAGCGGGAAGCCGAGCCGGTCGGCCTGCTCCACCATCTCGTCGGGCAGCTCGTCGACGTACCGGCCGAGCTTGATCGCCAGGGCGGCGAGCCCGCGCTCGTCCAGGTCGGCCACGAGCCGGCCGAGCGACTGCGGCGTGTTGCGGAGCGGATAGCCGGTGGTGAGCAGCAGCTCGTGGGGTTTGACCCAGGCCAGGATGTCGGGGACCTCCATGACGTTGAGCCGCTGGACGATGCGGCCGAGCCCGCTCTCGCCCGCGATGAGCCTGGCCTCCGCCAGGGTGGACACACCCAGGACCTCTTCCACGGACACACCGTGAATGATCGTTCCGGTGCTGGCCAGACGGACGGGGGGCTCCATGAGGAAATTGTGACCCGGGAAGCGGTCTGTCAGGAAGAGCCAACCTTCCCGCTGACTGTTGGCAAATTTCTCCGTACGGAGGGTTCCCGCCCCCGTCTACGGTCAGGTCCAGGGTCGGTTGGGAGGTCCGGTGACGGTCAGTACTCACGCGCGGCGTACCCGCGTCCATGTCACGGGCGCGGCCAGCACGGCGGTACGGTCCGTCCTGGAGTCGCCGCGCCGCCCCGCCCGCGTGCTCGCCGTGTTCCCCGCGGGCGTGTATCTGGAGGTCAGGACCGAGACGGAGCCCTCGGTGATCGCCGTCATCACCGGCGAGGCCACCAGGCTGCCCAACTCGGTGCTGCTGGCGGGCCCCCTGCCGCACGTCACCGTCGGTGACGACGCGTACGTCGGCGACCGCGCGGTCGATCTGGGCCCGCTGAGCCTGCGCGTGCGCCGCTGGTGGGATCCCGCTCCGCCGCTGGGGCCGATCGACCGGGCGCGGCTGGCGGGGGCCGCCGCGATCCTGACCCGGCCATCGGATCCCGCCCCCGGTCTGGCCGGCAACGGCGCGGTCGCCTCGCTCGCGGCCGCCTGCGCGAAGGGGTGGCTGCTGGGGGCCGTGTCGGCGGCCGAGCAGCTCGTCGGGCTCGGGCCCGGGCTGACGCCGAGCGGCGACGACGTACTGGCGGCGCTGCTGGTGACGTTGCGGCACCTGGGCACGGCGACGGGCGCGGAGCGGGCGGTGTGGCTGGCCGACTGGCTGGCCGCGACGGTCACGTACGACGCGCGCACGCGCACCACTCCCCTGTCGGCCACGCTCCTGCACTGCGCGGCCCGAGGCGAGGCGAGCCCCGAGCTGCTCGCGGTGCTGCGCGGCATCGCGGGCGGCCAGGCGCTCGAACCGGCACTGCGCCGCCTGCGCCGCCTCGGCCACACCTCGGGCGCCGACCTCGCGCAGGGCGTCGCCATCGGCGTCGGCGCCGTCCTGGCCCTGGGCGGGCAGCGGTGAGCGCCGAGGCGGTGCTGGTCCGCAAGGGGGCCTACTACGACTCGGTCCAGCTCATGCGGGTCAGCCGGGCGCTGTCGGGAACGCCGGGCGTCGCGGCGGCCATGGTCGCGATGGCGACCGAGCTCAACGTCTCCGTCATCAGGGACCTCGGCTTCACCGTGCCCGAGGCCTGCCCCGGCGACCTGCTGATCGCCGTCAGGGCCGACGACCCGGAGGCCGCGGTCGCGGAGGCCGACCGGCAGCTCACCACACTGCAGCGGCCGGGCGCGGCGGCCGAGCAGCCGCCACTGACCACGTGGTCGGCGGCCGCCGGGGAGCCGGCCGGCCTGGTGCTGGTGTCGGTGCCGGGCGAGCACGCCTTCTGCGAGGCGTACGACGCCGTCATGGCCGGGCTGCCCGTCATGGTCTTCAGCGACGGCGTCCCCGTCGAGCTGGAACGGCGGCTGAAGGAGCTGGCGGAGGAGCGGGACGTCCTGGTGATGGGCCCGGACTGCGGCACCGCCTCGATCGGCGGCGTGGGCCTCGGCTTCGCGAACGTGCTCGCCCCCGGCCCCGTCGGCGTGGTCGCCGCGTCGGGCACGGGTGCGCAGCAGGTGACGTCGCTGCTCGACTGGGCGGGCACGGGCGTCAGCCACATCCTGGGCGTGGGCGGCAGGGACCTGTCGGCCGAAGTCGGCGGCCTGTCGACGCTGCGCGCGCTGCGCATGCTCGACGAGGACCCGGCGACCGAGCTGATCGTGCTCGTCTCGAAGCCGCCCGCCCCCGAGGTGGCGCGGGCCGTGGAGGAGGCCGTGGCCGGGCTGCGCACGCCGGTGGTGCCCGCGCTGCTTCCCGCGCCGGACTCGGGCGCATCAGGTGGCGCCAATCTGACGAAGGCCACCGAGCAGGCGCTGCGCACCCTCGGCAGGCCCGTCCCCGAGTGGCCGTCCTGGGTGGCCGCCCCGCAGACCCCGCGCAAGACGCTCAAAGGCATCTATTCCGGAGGGACGCTCAGCCTGGAGGCCGCGGCGGTCGCCGGCCAGGGCGACATCGTGGACTACGGCGACGACGCGTACACCAGGGGCCGGGCGCACCCGATGATCGACCCGACGCTGCGCCTGGAGGCGCTGGCCCGGACCGGCGAGACGGACGTGGTGCTCCTGGACGTCGTCCTCGGCCACGGCGCCGACCCCGACCCCGCCGCGGCGCTGGCCCCCGCCGTCGCCCGCACCTCGGCGGCCGTCGTCGTCGCGCTCGTCGGCACCCGGGGCGACCCACAGGACCTGCAGCGCCAGGCCGCCGCCTTCCGCGACGCGGGCGCGGCCGTGTTCCTGTCCAACGCCCAGGCGGCCCGGCACGCCAGGAGCCTCGTATGAGCCCGCTCTCCACCCCGTCCCGCGTGATCACGGTGGGCGCGGGCCTGCTCGACGAGGCGCTGGCGGCGCAGGCCGTCCCCACGACCCCGGTGGACTGGCGCCCGCCCCTGCCGGGCACCGCGGAGGCGCTGGTCAAGGTGCTGGGTGATCCGCGCAGGCAGGCCGCCAACGAGCTGGCCGCAGACCGGCTGACCTCCGCACGGCCGCACCTGGTGGGCGTGCGCCGGGCGGCGGAGGTGCTGCCGCGGGGAACGTTCCTGCACGCGGGCCCTCCGATCACGTGGGAGCGCGCGTCCGGCCCGATGCGCGGCGCGCTGATCGGCGCGATGCTGCTGGAGGGCCTGGCCGCCGACGAGCACGACGCGGCGGCGCGGCTCGCGGCGGGCGAGGTCGCGCTGCGGCCGTGCCACGAGCACGCCGCGGTGGGGCCCATGGCAGGCGTGGTGAGCCCGTCCATGTGGCTGTTCGAGGTACGCGACGAGGAGCACGGCGGCACCGCCTACTGCTCGCTCAACGAGGGCCTGGGCAAGGTCCTCAGGTACGGCGCGTACGGGCCGGAGGTGCTGGAGCGGCTGCGCTGGATGGCCGCGGTGCTCGGCCCCGCGCTGGCCGCGGCGCTGGAGCGGACCGGCCCGATCGACCTGCGCTCGCTCATCGCACAGGCCCTGCAGATGGGCGACGAGCTGCACAACCGCAACCGGGCGGCCACCTCGCTGCTGCTGCGCGAGCTGGCCCCGGCCGTGGTCGAGGCCGCCCCCGGCGAGGCCGCGCAGGTGCTGCGCTTCATCAACGGCAACGACCACTTCTTCCTCAACGCCGGCATGGCCGCGGCCAAGGTCAGCACGGATGCCGCCCGCGGCATCCCCGGCTCGACCATGGTCGTGGCCATGGCCAGGAACGGCACCGACTTCGGCGTCCAGGTGTCGGGGCTCGGCGGGCGCTGGTTCACCGGGCCCGCCGGGGTGCCCGACGGGCTCTATCTGGGCACGTACGGGCCCGAGGACGCCAACCCCGACATCGGCGACTCCACGATCACCGAGACGTCCGGCCTCGGCGGCTTCGCGATGGCGGCGTCCCCGGCGATCGTGCGGTTCGTGGGCGGCGAGGTGGCCGACGCCGTCAGGGCCACCCGCTCGATGTACGAGATCACGCTCGCCGAGCACCCCGCCTACCAGATTCCCGGCCTGGGTTTCCGCGGCACGCCGGTCGGCATCGACGTCACCCTCGTGGCCAGGACGGGCCTGCTGCCCGTGGTCAACACCGGCATCGCCGGGCGCATCGCGGGAACGGGGCAGGTGGGCGCGGGCCTGGTCAAACCCCCTGCCGAGGCTTTCACCAGCGCGTTGCTGGCGTTGGCCGAGGCCGTAAGTGATCCATTTTGAATGGCCGCATATCCGCACGTCAGGACCGCAGTAAAGCGGACGTCAGCTTCCATTACGCATTCCCCGCCGATATCGTAACGAACCTCATAATCTGCAAGTAGCGTGACAACGCACGTGACGGATGAGGGAGATGGGGGCGGGAAGATGGCAGCCGACCGCTTGCTCAGCGGGCCGGGCCCGGAGGGAGGCGCCCCGAGCGGGACTCCGCAAGGCCAGGGCCGCCTCGTAGGCAGGCGTTACCGGCTCATGTCTCCGGTCGGCAGGGGCGGGATGGGCATGGTGTGGCACGCCCACGACGTCCTCCTCGACCGCGACGTGGCGGTCAAGGAGCTGATCCTTCCCTACGGGCTCGACCACGCGGGCAAGCAGGTGGCGCACCGGCGCATGCTGCGCGAGGCCAGGTCGGCCGCGCGCCTCCAGCATCCCGGCATCGTGACCGTCCACGACGTGGTCGAGGAGGACGGCCGCCCCTGGATCGTGATGGAGCTGGTCCGCGCGTGGTCGCTGGAGCAGGCCGTACGCCAGAGCGGGCCGCTCCCCGTGATCCAGGCCGCCGAGATCGGCATCCGCGTGCTCGACGCCCTCATGCACGCCCACGCCGCCGGCATCCTGCACCGCGACATCAAGCCCGGCAACGTGCTGCTGACCCAGGACCGGGTGGTGCTGACCGACTTCGGCATCGCGGCCATCGAGGGCGACGTCAACATCACGCAGACCGGGCTGCTCATGGGGTCGCCGGCGTACATCCCGCCGGAGCGGCTGTCCGGACAGCCGATCACCCAGGCGGCCGACCTGTGGTCGTTCGGTGCGACGCTGTACGCCGCCGTCGAGGGGCGGCCGCCGTACGAGGGGCCCGACCCGGTCGCGGTGCTCGGCTCGGTGCTCACCCAGGACCCGATCACGCCGCAGCGGGCCGGCTCGCTGACGCCGGTGATCGAGGGCCTGCTGCGCAAGAACGCCGCGGAGCGGCTCACCGCCGCGCAGGTCATCGAGATGCTGGAGACGGTGCTGCGCGCGCACGGCTCGCCGCGGCCGCGCAAGCCCGAGGCGCTGCCCAGCCCGGCCGACCCGGCGCCCGCCGGGCTGCTCCCACCGCTGGACACGCCGTCGGGGCCGATGCCGTCACGGATCGTGGAGACGCCCTCGGGGCCGGTGCGCGTGCCGTACGACCCGATGACCAGCCCGTCGGGCGGTCACTCGATGCCGTACGACGGGTTGTCCACCCCGTCCGGCAGCCACCGGACCGACCAGCTGCCGCGGCCGCCCGCGTTCGGCGGCCCGTCGCTCGCCAGCCCGTCAGGCCCGCACCCGGCGCCTCCTGGGGTGCCCCGGGTTCCGGGCCGGGATCTCGACGACGACCTGGACGACCCCTCGCTGCCGCGCCCGGCGCCGATCCTGCCGCTGACCACCGACAGCCGCTCGTCCGCCGCCACGTCGGCCCCGTGGCCGCTGGCCTCCCCCGACGACCTGCGCGAGCAGTCGCGCGGCCTGGCGCAGGAAACCGGCCACAACCGCCTGGCCACGCTGCCCAGCGCGACGCCGCGCACGGGCAAGAGCCGGCGCAGGACGGAGGAGGACGACGGCCCCTGGATGCGCGACGGGCGGCCCACGCCGCTCACGATCGTCAGCGCGCTGCTGGGTGTGGCCGTCGTCGTCGGCGCCGTGATGATCATCCTGTCCGGCGGCTCGCCGGAGACGGCCCCGGTCGTGCAGACCGCCACGTCGGCCCCCGCGACGCGGCAGGCCGTGCCCGCCTCCACGGCGCCCGACGGCTACACGGAGCACACTCCGGCCGGCTTCTCCGCCGCCGTGCCCGACGGCTGGAAGCTGGGCGCCTCGGGCGGCGTGGCCACGTTCAGCGGGCCGAAGGACTCCGGCATGCGGATCCTCGTCGAGGATGTGACGCCGCAGAACGACGGCGGGCTGTCCGCGCTCGGCCGGCTGGAGGCCGAGGGCGGCATGGAGAGCTACATCCAGGTGCAGCTGCAGGCGGTGGACTTCCGCGGCTGGAAGGCGGCCGACTGGGAGTACACCTACACCACCGCCAACGGCGTCCCCATGCACGCGCTGACCAGGTACGTCACGATCGACGACGCCACCGCGTTCAAGATCACCTTCGACATGCCCGAACTCAAGTGGGACGACGAGGCGGACACGCGCAAGGTGTTCCTGGACACGTTCAGGAACACCGCCTAGCCGCTCTGCGCACGCCGGCCACTGTGGCGCCGCTCCCGCTCACGGGTATTGCACTGATCAGTCCAAAACATGCTAACGTGACCGATATGGCGCGACCGAGGAAGTTCGAGGAGGACCGGGCGGTCGAGGCGGCCATGCGGGCCTTCTGGACGGCCGGCTACGAGGCCACCTCGACGCAGGACCTGTGCGCGGCCACCGGGCTCGGGCGCAGCAGCATCTACAACACGTTCGCCAGCAAGCACGACCTGTTCCACAAGGCGCTGCGGCACTACATGGACGAGCGCAACGCCCTGCTCGCCGAGCTGATGGACGGCGACCTGCCGCTCAAGGCGAAGGTGCGGACCGTGCTGTGGTGGGCGGTGGAGCCCGAGCCGGACGATCCGATCGGCTGCATGGTGGTCAACTCGATGATCGAGCTGGGCCCGCGCGATCCGGAGATCGCCGAGCTGCTGCGCCGCGACAACGACCTCCGGGCGCAGCTGATGCGCTCGGCGATCGAGACCGCCCGCGCACGGGGCGAGATCGACGCGGGCAAGGACCCGCTCGCGCTCGCGCGGTTCGTCTTCGCCACCGTCAGCGGGCTGCGCGTGATGGCTCGCGGCGGCGCCGACCGGGCTGCGCTCGAGTCCGTCGCGCGTACCGCGCTGGACGCGTTCTGATTTTTTCGCGCCCGAATTTTGAACTGATCGATCTAAAACTTGGAAGGGATCCGCCATGCCCTTGGTGGTGTACGTCCTGGGCTTTTCGATCTTCGCTCAGGGCACGTCGGAGTTGATGCTGGCCGGGCTGCTCCCCGAGATGGCCGCCGACCTGGGCGTGTCCGTGCCGCAGGCCGGGCTGCTCATCTCGGCGTTCGCGATCGGGATGCTGGTGGGGGCACCGGTGCTGGCGATCGTCACGCTGCGCTGGCCGCGCCGTACGGCGCTGCTGACGTTCCTCGCGATCTTCGCGCTGTCGCATGTCGTGGGCGCGCTGACGACGAGCTACGGCCTGTTGTTCGCCACCAGGGTCGTCGGGGCCTTCGTGTACGCCGGCTTCTGGGCCGTGGCCGCGAGCACCGCGATCGGCCTGGTCCCCGCGAACGCCCGCGGCAAGGCGATGAGCGTGCTCGCCGGCGGGCTGACGGTCGCCACGATCATCGGCCTGTCCCTCGGCACCGTCATCGGCCAGCACTTCGGCTGGCGGGCGGCGTTCTGGGCCGTGGCGGCCCTGTCGGCCCTCGCCGGCGCGGGTCTCCTCGCCACCATCCCGGGCGGCCGGCGGGAGACCGAGGCCGCCTCGGGTGACGGAACCCGCGCCCAGGAAGGCCCTCGCGTCGCCGTCGAGCTGCGCGCCATGGCCAACCCCAGGCTCTGGCTCTCCTGCGGCATCACCGCGCTCACGACCACCGCCCTGCTGGCCTCCTTCAGCTACCTGAGCGTGCTGCTCGTCGACACCACGGGCCTGGACCCGGCCTGGGTGCCCGCCGTGCTGGCCGTCTACGGCCTGGGCTCGCTGATCGGCATCACCATCGGCGGCAGGACCGCGGACGCCCGCCCGTTCCCCTCCCTCTTCACCGGGATCACCGGTCTCGTCGTCACCTCGGCGGCCCTGGCCCTGAGCGCTCCGATCCCGTTCCTCGCCATCCCGCTGATCTTCCTGCTCGGCGCGTTCGGCTTCGGGACCAACCCCACGCTGAACACCCGCGTCTTCGCCCTGGCCAAGAACGCGCCCACGCTCGCCGCCGCCGTGAACGTCTCGTCCTTCAACGTCGGCATCACCATCGGCCCCTGGCTCGGCGGGCTGTCCATCGGCGCGGGCTTCGGCTACCCGTCGGTCGCCTGGATCGGCGCCGCGGTCGGCGCGGTCTCCCTCGCCGTGGTGGCGCTTGCCGCACGCCTGCACCGTACGGAAACCGCCGTGCCGCAGGCGGCCGGAACCCTTGAGATACGGTCGGGCGTATGAAGCTGGCGAGCATCCACTTTTACCCCGTCAAGTCCACCGCGGGCCACGACCTCCCTGAGGCGGAGGTGCAACCCTGGGGGCTGGCGGGCGACCGGCGCTACCTGATCGTCGACGAGCAGGGCAAGGTCCTCACCGCCCGCGAGGAGCCACGGCTCCTGGCCTGCGTGCCCGTACTGGACGGCGGCACGCTCACGCTGACCGGCCCGCACGCCGCCCCGCTGCCGGTCGTCCCGGACAGCTGGACGTCCACCGTGGACGTGTGGCGCACGCCAGTGGAGCTGACCGACTGCGGGGACGACGCGGCCCGGTGGCTGTCGGAGCTGGCGGGCCAGCCAGTCAGGCTGAAGTGGCTCGACGACCCGACCCGGCGCCCGGTCAATCCCGAGTACGGCCACCCGGAGGACCGCGTCAGCCTGGCCGACGGCTATCCGCTCCTGCTCACGTCCACCGCCTCGCTCGCGCGGCTCAACGACTGGATCGTCGAGGGGGCGCTGGAGCGCGGGGAGGAGGCGCCGGAGCCGCTGCCCATGCGCAGGTTCCGGCCGAACGTGGTGGTGGACGGCGCCGCGACGTCGTTCGCGGAGGACGAGTGGAAGCGGGTGCGCATCGGCGAGGTGGATTTCCGCGTCAGCAAGGGATGCGACCGGTGCGTGCTCACCACGATCGACACGGCCACGTACACGAAGGGCAAGGAGCCCATCAGGACGTTGTCCCGGCATCGCAAATGGGATGGCAAGGTCTGGTTCGGCATCAACCTGATCCCGGACGGGCCCGGCCGGATCGCCGTCGGAGATTCCATCACCATTCTCTGAGATTCTCTGAGATTGTCTGAGGTTCTCTAAGGTTCTCTGAGATTCTCCGAGATATCGCCCGACGCCGCTTGACGCCGTCTGACGTCGGCAGAACGTCATAAAAAACGGCATTCCCGAGGAAAAAGGGCCACTGTCCCCTTTGGGGTGATGTTAGGGGCTATGCGAGACTTCACAGGTGACCAGCACCCCCACAAAGCCCGCTGTCTCCCCTGCTGATCAGATCCGGATCGTCCAACGCCGCACCTTGGCCGTGCTTTCCGCGGCGCAGATCATGGGCGGCGTGGGAGTCGCGGTCGGGCTGGCGCTCAGCTCGGTCGTGGTCGACGAGCTGTCGGGGTCGACGGTGATCAGCGGGTTCGCGGGGACGGCCACCGTGCTCGGCGCGGCGCTGCTGGCGCTGCCGACGGCCAAGGCCTCCGGGAAGGGCGGGCGCCGCGCGGGCCTGACGCTGGCGTACGTGGCGGCGCTCGCCGGTTGCGCGATCTCGGTGGCCGCGATCAGCCTGCGGACGTGGCCGCTGCTGCTGTCCGGGCTGGTACTGGTGGGCGGCGGCAGCGCGGGCGGCCTGGCCGCGCGGTACTCGGCGACGGACCTGTCGCCCAAGGGCCACGCGGCCAGGCACCTGTCGCTGGTCGTCTGGGCCGCCACGATCGGCTCCGTCGCCGGCCCGAACCTGGCCGAGCCCGCCGACCGGATCAGCATGCGGCTCGGGCTGGTGGAGAAGGCGGGGCCGTTCGCGTTCGCGGCGCTCGCCTTCGCGCTGGCGCTGGTCGTCATCATCGGCTTCCTGCGCCCCGACCCGCTCACGCTGGCCCGCAGCCTCGACGGCGCCGAGGATCCGGGGCCCCAGCGCAACCGTACGATCAGGACCGCCTGGCAGACCCTGCGCACCACCCCGATGGCCGGCCGGGCGCTGGTCATGATCGCCGTCAGTCACACGGCGATGGTGTCCGTCATGTCGATGACCCCGGTCAAGCTCCACCACGACGGCTCGACCCTGGACGTCATCGGCCTGGTGATCAGCCTGCACATCGCCGGCATGTACATGTTCTCGCCGGTCGTGGGCTGGCTGGCGGACAAGGCGGGCAAGGTGCCGGTGCTGCTGCTCGGCATGGGTCTGCTCCTGGCCGCGGCCGTGCTGGCCGGCACGGCCGGTCACCGGGTGTGGCAGGTGACGACGGCGCTGGTGCTGCTCGGCCTCGGCTGGTCGTGCGGCCTGGTGGCCGGCTCCGCCCTGGTCGCGGAGTCCGTCCCCATCGACCGCCGCCCCGCCGTCCAGGGACTGTCCGACCTGCTGATGAACGTCTGCGGCGCCACGGGCACGATCGTCGCCGGCGCCATCGTCGGCACGCTGTCGTACGGCGCCCTCGGTCTGGTGGTCGGCATCATGGTCACCCTGGCAGCCCTCTGGCTCACCACCACCCGCCCCCGCCCCTGACCCCCACCACGCCTTCGACCCGCCACAACGCCCAGCCCACACCCACCGCCGCAGCCCCCGCCGCCCTACGGCCGCAGCCCCCGCCGCCCTGCCGCCGCGCGGCCAGGCACATCCCAGAGGTGCCACCGGCGGACAACGCGGCCCGCACAGCACCACCGCGCCACACGCCGCCAGGCACCCACCACACCACCGCCGTAAGGCACGGCATCATCGCGACGCAGCGCCATCCCCACGACGACACAGTTCCCGCAGCGGCGACGCCCCGCTGGTGGGCGGCCCCGCACGCCGGTCGAGGGCCGGGCCGGCGGAGGCGTGTGAGCGGTGGGGTGGAAAGGCGGCGGTCACTTGGCGTCGGCGTAGCAGGCGACCGCGACCGCCTCCATCGGGAAGCGCACCGGCGTCGACCCGAACAACAGCCTGCTGGCCTCCTCCGCCGCCGCCGACACGGCCGCCATCACCTCTTCGGCCTGCTCGAGCGGACAGTGCACCATCACCTCGTCGTGCTGGAAGAACACCAGCCGCGCCGGCTCCGGCAGCAGCCCGCGCAACACCGCCAGCAGCGCCAGCGCCCACTCCGCCGCGGTGCCCTGCACCACGAAGTTACGTGTGAACCGCCCCCGGTCCCGCGCCGCGCGCCCGCCCTCGGGCCCCGACACCAGCTCACGCCACCGCGACGACGGCGGCGGGCTGGTGCGGCCGAGCCAGGACCGCACGAGCCGGCCCTCCTCCCCCGCCTTGGCCGCGTCCTCGACGAACTGGTAGGCCCGGGGAAACCGCTGCCGCATCACCGCCAGCAGCTTGGGCGCGTCGCCGCTGGTGCCGCCGTACATGGCGGACAGCATCGCGATCTTGGCGTTGTCGCGCTGCCCGCCGAAGGATTTCGCCAGCGCCGAGTACAGGTCGATCTCCCCGGCGGCCCTGGCAAGACCCACGTCTCCGGCCATCGCGGCCAGCACCCGCGGCTCGAGCTGCGCCGCGTCGGCGACGATCAGCACCCACCCGTCGTCGGCGACCACCACCCGCCGCATCACCTTGGGAATCTGCAGCGCACCGCCCCCGCTGGTGGCCCACCGCCCGGACACGACCCCGCCGACCACGTATTCGGGCCGGAACCGCCCGCCCCGCACCCACTGATCGGCCCACGCCCACCCGTGGAAGCTGTGGAGCCGGGCCAGCTCTTTGTACGCCAGCAGCGGCGCCACGGCCGGATGGTCGATCTGCTTGAGCTCCCACGACCGGGTGGTCTTCAGCGCCACCCCCGCCCCTTTGAACGCCTTGACGAGTTGCTGCACGGAGTCGGGATTGACCGGATGCCCGAACGCCGCCGCCACCTCGTCGGCCAGGGCCTGCAGCTTGGCGGGCCGCATGCCGTGCACCGGCCGCGGCCCGAGCAGCTCGGTCAGCAGCGCGTCGTGCACGTCACGGCGCCACGGCATGCCGTCGTGCGACATCTCGGCCGCGACGAGCGCCCCCGCGGACTCGGCCGCGACCAGCAGCCTGAACCTTCCCGGCTCCGCAAGCGCCTCGATCCGCCGCAGCTGGTCGGCCAGCACCTCGGCCACCGCCTCCGCGCCGAGCGGCTCGGGCGCGAACAGCGTGCCGGGCGCGCTCGGCTGCTCCTCGGGCACGGGCAGCCCGTGCAGCCGGGCGTGGGCGGCCCGGGCCGAGCGGCTCTCGCCATAGCGGCCCTCGTACGCCAGCAGCAGGCCCTCGGTGAGCGCGAGGTCGTGGCAGCGCGAGACCCGCACCCCGGCCCGCAGCAGGTCCGGATAGGTCTCGCGCGTGTCGGCCCAGACCCACCGCGGCCGCTCGGCCGCCTCGATCTCCCGAACGGCGCCCGCCAGGTCGGCGGTATGGCGGGCCGCGCCCCCGACCGGGAGCACCGTCTCTCCGGCGACCACGACGTACACCCTGTCAAGGGTGCCAAACGGCCCCGACAAAACCGCTACGCCAGACTGATGCGCACCTCGTCCTCGACCGGCGGCTCCAGCTCCTGCGGCAGGCACCCGGTGGCGGCGAAGCACCGCAGCGTCAGCTCTTCGGGCGTCACCGACATGTGCAGGAACTGTTTGAAGAACGGCGGAGTGTCCCAGTCGGACAGTTCGGACAGGTAGCGGTGGAACACCCGGTCCACGGGCAGCCGCAGCGGCCACGGCCAGGACCCGAGCAGCCGCGCCGCCCACCGCATCCGGCGGGTGATCTTCACGGTTCCGGTGGGCGTCCTGACCGGCTCGTTCTTGATCTGCTCCGACATGATGCACAGGGCCTCGTCGGGAGTGAGGTAGAGCCACTTCATCCGGAGCCTGCGGGCGTACAGCTGGCTGTAGAAGGACAGCGAGTCGCCGCGCAGCGGGTAGCACCTGAAGTCGTCCTCGTGCACGCCCGCCACGTCGACGCGTCGGATCGTGTGCGTGGCGTGCATGAACGCCCCGCCGCCGCCCGTCACGACGTACTGGATCACCCGGTCGCCCACCTTGACCGGATAGCGCTGGTAGTTGTGCACGTCGCCGCCGATGGCCGCGACGTACCGGTGCGCCGGGTCGCGCACGATGTCGTCAATCGTGCCGCCTTCCTCCAGCCGTGACGGCTTGTACGCGTTGGCGGTGTAGATGGGCTTGCCGGTCACGAGGATCTTCGGCCTCGGGTCGAGCGAGACGCGCCGCAGCCAGGCGGTCTGCGCCTTGTCGATCTCGTTCCTGATGCCGGTGTCCACGCCCACGATGAGCAGGCTGTCGCTCTCGATCACCCAGTACGGGGCCGGCTGCGTGGCCTGCTGCGACGGCTTGCCCCTGAGCGAGCGCGCCTCGGCCAGCCGCGCCTCGTCGACGGCCTCCGGCTTGCGCCACAGCAGCCCGCGCAGGCCGCGGTCGGGCTTGGGCTTGAGCGGCGGCGCGTCGCAGAAGACCCGCATGAAGCCGCCGAGCCCGTCGTACCAGTCGTGATTGCCGGGGATCGCGTAGATAGGAGCGTCATAGTCCTTGTACGGGCGGAAGAACTTGTCGCCGTACTCGTTGCCCGATCCCGTGGGATAGACGACGTCGCTCGCGACGATGGCGAACGACGTTCCGGCGCCGACTTTCAGCATGCCGGGAACGACGGCGTACTGGGAGGCGTCGCCCTCGCCTGTATCACCGAGCAGAAGGAAACTGAAATTTCCACCGACAGGGGGCTTGATACGAAATTCCGGGTCAATCCCACGTTCTTCCTGAGCCGCCACCCAGCGCGCCCGGACCTCCCCTGACGGATCACCGAACAACCCGGCGAGGATCTCGTTGCGCGAGCGCCACAGCGTCGCTAAATTCAGCCAACTGAATCCATTGTCATCCGGTCTGAGCTGGGCGAACGTGCCGACCTGCGTGCAGGCCCACCCGGCCCCCGCCTCCGACACCCGTGAGGAAAGCTCTTTTCCGCGCTCGGCCGCGACATCCACCATGACCACATCTTTACCGCGATCTTCCATTCGCGCACCCTGAACTCTCCGTACAGCACAGAACACACGATGTTCGCCATGGTGTAACCTCAACCCCCCAAGCAAGCGGTTGGGACGCGTGACGCAGGCGGTCGCGGAACGATCCCGACCTGCGGTTGCGCACATTTACACGACCCCGAAGGGAGAAAACCGGTCCGCACTCTGACGGGTGCGTCCCGCCTGCCGGCGAACCGCCCGTCTCCGTCCCGCCATTGCGGGAGTCCGTTTCCTGTCCGGCCCGAAGGCCGGAATATCCACGGAGAAGGTCCGATGACGCGGAACGGCCCGGACGACGCGACCAGGAAAGGCACTTCAGAGGCGCAGGCCATCGAGGGTCTGCTGGCATATGCGCAGAGTCGCCCCCGGTGGGGACGCGCGGCGCTCAAAGTCGTGAGCGAGGCCGTCGCGAGGAGCCGGGCCCTGGCCAGGGAGTCCCCCGGCGAGCACACGGCGCTGCTGGCACGTTGCCTGCGCACGGCGGCGAAGCTGCTGCTCAAGCGGGGCCGGGCCGTGGAGGCGCTGCCGCTGGCCCTGGAGGCGGTGGCGCTCACCCGGTCGGTGGGCGGCGCCCCGCTGGTCGTCTCGCTGCACTGTCTGGCCGCCGCGCTGGAGGGCCTCCACCGCTACAGCGAGGCCGCCGCGACGCTGGCCGAGGCCGACGGCATCCCTCCGCAGCCGGACGACTAGCCCGTTCCGGCCCGCACCGGCTACCCGTCCGAGACCGTGTCGGCGTGGGGGATCAGCGCGCCGGGGTTGAGGATGCCGGCCGGGTCGAGCGCCGACTTGACCGCCCGCAGGACGGCCACGCCGAGCGGTCCGACCTCGGCGGCGTACGCGTCACGGTGGTCGCGCCCCACCCCGTGGTGGTGGCTGATCGTGCCGCCCGCCTCGACGATGGCCGCGTTCGCCGCAGCCTTGGCCCGTTCCCACTGCGCGACCGGGTCGTCCTCCTGCGGGGTCACGACGGTGAAATAGAGCGAGGCGCCGGTTTCGTACACGTGCGAGACGTGGCACATCACCAGCGGCGAGCCGAGGGCGCCGACCAGGGCGAGCCGCACCGCGTCGTAGAGCCGGGGCAGGCCGGCCCAGAACCCGGCCGTCTCCAGCGTCTCGACGGTGGCGCCGGCCGCGAGGAGCGAGTCGCGCAGGTACGGCGCGGAGAAACGCCCGCGCTCCCACGCCCGCCCCGGCTCCTCCCCCAGGAATTCCCCGCCCATCCGCGCCAGCACGGCGGCGACCGCACCTCGCCGCCCGGCGGCCGACGCCGGCGAGCCCACAGCCGGGCGACCGGGCTCCCCCGCCTCCGCCGGCGGTTCCGCCGGGCGACCGGGCTCCCCCGCCTCCGCCGGCGGTTCCTCGTAGCCCGCGATCAGCAGGCAGCCCGAGCCGCCGCCCGAGCCGATCGCGTCCGGCTTGGCCAGGCCGATCATCGTCTCGGTCTCGTCCGACAGCCGCAGCACGGTCGGCAGCGGCCCTTCCTGGGCGAGGGCCCGCATGGCAGCCGTTCCCGCCGCGAACGACGCGAACCGCCACCCTTCGTAGACCCGTTCGGCGGGGGCGCGGCGCACGCGCAGCCGCAGCGACGTGATGACGCCGAAGGCGCCCTCGGAGCCGAGCACGAGCTGCCGCAGGTCGGGCCCGGCCGCCGACTTGGGGGCGCGGCCGAGCTCGAGGGTGCCGGCAGGCGTGGCCACGGTGAGGCCGACGACCATGTCGTCGAAGCGGCCGTACCCGGCGGAGGCCTGGCCGCTGGAGCGGGCCGCGGCGAAGCCGCCGAGCGTGGCGTACTCGAAGGACTGGGGGAAGTGCCCCAGGGTGAGGCCGTGCGCGGCGAGCAGCCGCTCGGCGTCGGGAGCCCGCACGCCCGGCTCGAACTCGGCCACCATCGACTCGGCGTCCACGGACCGCAGCCGGTCGAGCCTGGCGAGGTCGAGCGCGATCACGCCGGCGAAGCCGGCCCGGCCGGCCGCGAGCCCGCCCACCACCGAGGTGCCGCCGCCGAAGGGCACGACCGCGATCCGCTCCCGCGCGCACAGCTCCAAGAGCGCGGCCACCTCCTCGTGCGAGCCGGGAAGCACCACCGCGTCGGGGGCGTCGGAGCCGTCTCCCGCACGCAGGCGCAGCAGGTCGGGGGTGGACTTGCCGCGGGTGTGCCGCACCCTGTCCTCGTGCCCGGTCCGGACGTGCTCGGCGCCGGCGATCGCCGCGAGCGCCTCCAGCAGCGGCGCGGGCAGGGCGACCGGCGGCAGCCGCACGGATTCCAGCGTGGCAGCGGGGACGTGCGGGGCGCGGACGCCCAGGAGGTCGCGGAGCAGCTTCCGCAGGTGCTCGGGCAGCTCGCGGGCCTGGGCGGGGTCGCCCCAGCCCGACCACAACATCGGTTCTCTCGGCACGCTTACACTGTGACACATGACGTCGATTCGTCACAATGACGGCGTTCTGGATGCCGCACGGGACTGCGTGCTGGCCTACGGCGTGCGCAGGACGACGCTCACGGACGTGGCACGCCGGGCCGGCGTGTCCCGTATGACGCTCTACCGCCGCTGGCCCGACGTGCGCACGCTGGTCGCCGACCTGATGACCAGGGAGTGGGTGCGCGTCGTCGCCGGCCTGGACATGTCGGACCCGGCGCGCGCCGTCGTCGCCGGGGTGCGGGGGCTGCGCGCGCACCCGCTGTGGCGGAAGATCGTGGAAGCGGATCCCGAACTGCTCATGCCGTACGTGCTCGACCGGCGGGGCGCCACCCACGAGGCCGTGCTGGAGGTGCTGGAGCGGACCGTCGGCGACCCGCGCAAGGCCAGGGCCGTGCTGCTGGTGGCGCAGTCGTTCCTGCTGTCGGCGCCCACCATGCTCGACCCCGTGACGCTGGACGAGCTCGACGCCGAGCTCGCCACCCTCCTGGAGGCCTACCTTGGCTCATAGGAAATCCGCGCTGATCGCCGCTACGGTCTCAGCCCCGCACCACAGTGGGGCGGCACAATGAGAGCAGGTTTCCTATGAGAAGCTCACTCAACGCCGCTAGACGGGCCCGCGAACTCCGGCAGGTCGCAGAGGAACGCGTGGACGTGCTGGTCGTGGGGCTGGGCGCGACCGGGGCGGGGGCCGCGCTCGACGCCGCCTCGCGCGGGCTGAGCGTGGCCGCGATCGACGCGCACGACTTGGCGTTCGGCACGTCGAGGTGGAGCTCCAAGCTGATCCACGGCGGGCTGCGCTACCTGGCCAGGGGGCAGGTGGACGTCGCGTACGAGAGCGCGGTCGAGCGCGGGATCCTGCTCCGCAGGACGGCTCCGCACCTGGTGAAGGCGCACCCGTTCGCGCTGCCGCTGACCCCGGCCGTCTCCCGCCGCCGGGCGGCGCTGATCATGACCGGCTACCGGATCGGCGACGCGCTGCGGGCGGCCGCGCGCACGCCGCGCCGCCTGCTGCCCGGCCCCAGGCGGCTCGGTGCCGCCAGGGCGCACACGCTGGCGCCGGTGGTGCGCGCGGACGGCCTGCGCGGCGCGCTGCTGTCGTGGGACGGCCGGGTGCTCGACGACGCGCGCCTGGTGGTGGCGATCGCCAGGACGGCCGCCGCGCACGGCGCCCGGGTGCTGACCCGCTGCCGCGCGCTGCGGCTCTCGGACGAGGGGGCTACGGTGCGCGACGAGCTGACGGGCGAGGAGTTCGGCATCCGCGCCCGGACGGTGATCAACGCGACGGGCGTGTGGGCGCGCTCTCTGGACCCCCAGGCCGACGTGCGCCCGTCCCGCGGCACCCACCTCGTGCTGCGGCCCGGGACGCTGCCGGGGCTGATCGCCGGCCTGCACCTGCCCATACCGGGCGAGAGCAACCGGTTCGCGCTCGTTCTCCCCCAGCGCGACGGGCGCGTGTACGTCGGCCTCACCGACGAACCGCTGGAGGGGCCGGTGCCCGACGTCCCCGAAGCCCCCGAGGAGGACGTCAGAACGCTCCTGGAGGTGCTGAACGGGGTTGTCGAGACTCAGGTGACCAGAGAGGCGGTTGCGGGCGCCTACGCGGGCCTCAGGCCTCTTCTGCGGGCCGACGGGCGGACGGCGGACCTGTCGCGGAGGCACGCGGTGCTGTCCGGCGGCGGCGTCGTCACGGTGATCGGCGGAAAGCTCACGACATATCGGCGCATGGCCGAGGACGCTGTGGATCGAGCGGTGTCGATCGGAAACCTCCCGGCGGGCCGGTGCCGCACCCGCAAGATCCCGCTCGTGGGCGCCGGGCCTCAGCCGTCCGGTGTGCCGGCGCTCCTCGCCGAGCGGTACGGCAGCGAGGCGCCGGCCGTGCACGAGCTCGTCAAGGCGTACCCGGAGGAGGTCGGGCTCGGCATCACCGTGGGCGAGCTGATCTGGTCGACCCAGCACGAGGGCGCGCTCGACGAGGGCGACCTGCTGGACAGGCGGACCAGGATCGGCCTGGTCAGAGAGGACAGGGAGCGCGCTCTGCCCGTGACACGGGAGGTATTGGAGCGAATCCGCCACGCATGATCCCCCGCATCCGTTAGGCTAGTCTTACCTAATTAACTTCCGCGCCGCGCCGCGCTCCGGCTGGGGTTCCGCGGGGAGGGATGGGCTGACCCGCCCTCCCCGCGATGCCGGAGTGCGGCGGGGCGCGGATGCGTTACCGCGCCGCACTCCGGCGGAGCCCGGGGGCCGACCTGTCGCCCCCGTCATGCCCGGGTGCGGCGGGTGCGGTGCGTCCTGTCGGCGGAGACGAGGAGGAGAGAGGCGTTGGCGAGGGGCTGCGAGCATCCGGCCGGGTGTCACACCGGGGAGGTGCCCACATTGGCCAGCGCCACCGTGGGAGCCCGGCTCTGGCTGCTCATCGAGTACAGCGGCACGTGGCCGTCTCACCTGGAAAGCTTCGAACTTCCTGAAAAAATCTCCGAACTCGTCCGCCGCGCGCTCGAACGCGGTATCAGGCCCCAGCTGATCCGCCGCCCCGGCAAGCGAACCCGCCCACGGGACCAGGGCATCCGTGTGCTATTGGCATACGCCGTCGGGGAGCGTCCCTGGCTGGCGAGCGGCGTCGTCGCAGGTCCTGACGATCTTGACCTGGACGCGTTCGTGGCCGGAGTGGTCCCGGAGTCCTGCATACTTGAAGACGAGCCGGTATTTCTGGTCTGCACGCACGCCAAGCGCAATGTGTGCTGCGCCCGCATTGGACTACCCCTCGCTCGGTCACTGGCCGAATCTCTGCCGGACAGAGTGTGGGAAACGTCACACGTTGGCGGCGATCGGTACGCCGCCAACCTCGTGTGCTTGCCACACGGAATTTTCTACGGCAGCATGTCTCAGGCTGCTGCACTGGCAGCGGCTAACGCGTACCGGTCGGGCGAGGTCATCCTCGACCGTTACCGGGGACGCGCAGGCATCCCTGAGCCATTGCAGGCCGTCGAGCACTTCGCCCGAGCCCATACGGGAGAGCGCTCCGTCGGCGCGGTGGCCGTGGAATCCTCCAGGTCGGACGGCGACGTCACCGAAGCCATCGTGCGCTGCGGCGACGTCCGGTTCCAGGTTGTGGTTGAGCCATCGGCGTTCCAAGCGCCGTGTGGTACGGCTTGCGCCGAGACGATCACCACCTACCGGCTGGTTTCGCTGGACAGGCTCGCGCCTGTGCGGTACGCCACGCCCGCTCTCGCCTGAACAGGGAACAAACACGGCCCGACATTGCGTTGGCACAGAGACGCCATAAGCGTCCAATGCGGCTCAATTACCGAAATACCTCTCACGAAGGTGGTTTTCTCATGTCTCAGGTACGTCGGCAGCTCGCCCGCCCGCGCCCCAGCTGGGGTTGGCAGGATGATGCCGCGTGCCGGGGTGAGGACCTCGTGCTCTTCTTCGGCCCCGATGGGGAGCGGCAGCCCGAGCGTGACGTACGTGAGCGGAAGGCCAAGGCGATCTGCGCCCAGTGCCCCGTCCGCACCGAGTGCCTTGACTACGCGCTGTCCCGGCCCGAGAAGTACGGCACGTGGGGCGGTCTCAACGAGGACGAGCGCGCCTCCGAGCGTCGCCGTCGCATGCGCCGCGCGGCCAGCGCCGGCATCTCCGCCGCCTGACACAACCCGGCAGCGTCACCATCATGCGTGATCAAGCAGTTGTCCCGATGAACCAGAGCCTGGCCCTCCATGTCCAGGCTCTGGCGAACCCGGTCGGGACAACTGCCTGATCAGGCGAGTTCGCCGCGATCCCACGCAATCCCCTGCTGCCCCTTCGACCTCCGCCGCCCTCGATGCGGCCCTTCGCCATGCCCTCTCCCGCCGGTGGCATCCGCGCGGAGGCGGGCCGTTCACGGAGGCAGGCCACTCAGGGGCATGCGGCCGGAACGTCAGGGCAGGTCACAGCCAGCCGACATCTGGCGGTCACCGTCCGTTGCCGTACGTTCGGGATTTGGTCACATGCCCGCCCTAGGGTGCCCGCCATGAAACGCATCGCCATCCTGATGTGCGCGGGCGCGACGGCCCTGTCCCTGGCCACTCCCGCCGCCGCCGACCCCGGACGTCACGGCACCCAGCCCGGCTTCGGGCAGGCCACCCTGACGGGGTTCGCCTCCCTGCCCGCGCAGACCTTCGTCCCCGGCAGCGAGCCGTCGGGATCGTCCTTGGGCACCGCGCCCGTCAACGGGGTCACCCCGCCCTTCCCCGGCCAGCCCGTACAGGGCTTCAGCGGCATTGTGCGCCGCCACGACGGCACCTTCGAGGTCCTGTCCGACAACGGCTTCGGCGCCAAGGCCAACAGCGCCGACTTCCTGCTGCGGGTGCACCGGGTCAAGCCGGACTTCAAGGCCAAGTCGGTCGAGGTGCTCGGCGGATTCAACCTGACCGACCCGCGCGGGCTGGTGCCGTTCCCGCTCACCAGGCAGGACCGCACGCTCACCGGCGCCGACTTCGACGTCGAGTCGATCGTGCGCACGGTGGACGGCACGTACTGGATCGGCGACGAGTTCGGCCCGTTCCTGCTGCACTTCGACCGCAAGGGCCGGCTGATGGAGGCGCCGATCGAGCTGCCCGGAGTCCGCGCGCCCGAGAACCCCAACCTGAACGGCGCGCAGCCCAACCTCGGCGGCAGCAAGGGCTTCGAGGGCATGGCCAGGTCCGTGGACGGCCGCCGCCTCTACCCGCTGCTGGAGGGCACCGTCGCGGGCGACCCGGCGGGGACGCTGCGGATGAACGAGTTCGACCTGCGCGAGCGGGCCTACACCGGGCGGCGGTGGACGTACAGGCTGGACTCGCCCTCCCACGCCATCGGTGACGCGATCGCGGTCGACGCCCACCGGTTCCTGATCATCGAGCGGGACAACCTTCAGGGCGACGCCGCGAAGGTCAAGCGCATCTACCTGGCGGACATGCGGGACCGGGACGGCGACGGCGCGCTGGACAAGACCCTGGTCGCCGACCTGCTCGACATCGCCGACCCGCGCGGTCTCGGCGGGGCCCCGGGGACGTTCAGGTTCCCGTTCCAGACGATCGAGGACGTCGTCATCCTCGACGACCGCACGCTGGGCGTGCTGGACGACAACAACTTCCCCTTCTCCAGCGGCCGCACGCCGGGCAAGCCTGACGACAACGAGTTCATCACCATCCGCCTCACCCGCGGCCTCCAGGCCGACCCCCGGGTCTACCGGTAACGGCCGCGCGGCCGGTGGCCCCACGCGCGGGTCGCCGGCCGCCGCCGGGCCGCAGGGTGCCCGCCCTGGCTCTTCCCCGCCCCTCCCCGTGACCGCCTGCGACGAGACCGTGCGGCCGGCGATCTGTTCGCCTACGCCGCGCAGCTCGGCCTCAAGGCCCCGCCTCTGGACGTCTCCGTCCCCTTCGCCCTGGGAAGCCGCAGGCGGGGAGGGCCCGAGGAGACCCTCAGGGCCGACCGCGCGGTCAGACCGGCCGGGCTCCTGCAGGTGCCGCGCCGAGCTCCCCGGGCGGCCGCGCCTGACCGCATGGCGCCGGCACAGCACACCCGCGGCTGACCAGAAGTGACCGAAACCCGTCAGCGTCCCCGGCCGAAATGGGCGCCGCCCGCCTGGGCGGTCCGTGGGGGCGGCGGCTCACACGATGAGGTCGTCGAACTCGCCGTCCTTCGCCCCGAGAACGAACGCGGTGATCTCCGCCTGGGTGTAGACCAGCGCCGGTCCTTCGGGAAAGCGTGAGTTACGCATGGCGATCTCCCCCGTGGGCAGGCTCGCGACCTCGACGCAGTTGCCGTTGGGGTTGCTCCTCTTGCTCTTGCGCCAGACGACGGGAAGGCGGCCGGCGGGGGTTCCGTTCCGGAACTCGTGCATGGGGGCAGCTCCTCGCGATCTTACGGATGCACGTGCATCCGCGTTTGCGAGGTGACAATACGGCAACACGTTGATCTCCATATACCGGACGACCAAAAATCCCGGTATGGAGTGGATCACAGGGATATCAGCAGCTCATCCGGAAATG
This sequence comes from Nonomuraea sp. SYSU D8015, assembly GCF_008065375.1. Classification (GTDB taxonomy): domain Bacteria; phylum Actinomycetota; class Actinomycetes; order Streptosporangiales; family Streptosporangiaceae; genus Nonomuraea. The sequence continues at coordinate 388,721 of NZ_VJYI01000001.1, read as the reverse complement.
AGCCGTTCCAGGAAGCGCCTGGTCTCCTTCGGCGTCTCGGCCTGGATGCTGAGCCGGTCCATGACCTCCATGTAGTGGTCGGAGTCGGCGGGTTTGTCCAGGTAGAGGGCGCTCGTGAGCTGCTCCATGTAGACCACGTCGGGCAGCTCGGGCTCCGGGAAGCGCAGGATGCTGAAGGGACCTCCGGCCGCCGCGTGGCCGCCGCGCTCGAACGGCATGAGCTGCACGGTGACGTTGCGCTCGGCCGTGACCTCCACCAGATGGGTGATCTGCTCCCGCATCGTGTCCGGGCCGCCGAGCGTGCGGCGCACCACGGCCTCGTCGATCACCGCCCAGAGCGTGAGCCCGCTCTCCAGGCGCTTTTGCCGGGTGGTGCGCAGGGCCACGCGGCGGTCCATCTCCGCCCTGGTGGCCTTCTCGTGCGCCAGCTCGATGACGGCCCTGGCGTACGCGGGGGTCTGGAGCAGGCCGGGGACGAACTGGTTCTCATAGGTGCGGATGCTGGAGGCGGCGCCCTCCAGGCCGATGTAGACCTCGAACCAGTGGGGCAGCACGTCGCCGTACTTGTGCCACCAGCCGGGGGCGTTGGCCTGCTTGGCCAGGTCGAGCAGCGGCTGCCGCTCGGCGGGGTCCGTGACGCCGTACAGGGTGAGCAGGTCGGCCACGTCGCGCTGCTTGAAGCTGACCTGGCCGAGCTCCAGTCTGCTGATCTTGGCGTGAGATGCGCGAATCGAGTACCCCGCGTCCTCGCGCGAGATACCCTTCTCCGTACGGAGCCTGCGCAGCTGGGTTCCGAGCAGGATTCGCAGCACCGTCGGGCTTCCCGGCGAATAGCTGAGAAGCTTCCCTTCCGTGCTCTGTGCGCTCACTGCACTGCTCCTAGATCATCTGCACGTGCAGATGCGATTCGCATCCGTAAACTACGAAAAGTCTTGCATTGGCAAGTACTCCCCGTAAAGATGGGCATTGGATCACCAGACCGCGCTTCGGGGGCCAGAATGACGACTTTCGACGCTCGGCCGCAAGCCGCCATCGGTTCCCGGCCACCAGGATGGCTCTCGTCCATTCTGGTGGATGGTCGTGCCGGTGCGTGCGACGCTGTGTTCCCGTTCCATCAGCGCACGGCTCTCGAGCCCTCCTGCGTGGCCACGGCCAGGAAGTTCGTCGACCAGACGCTCACTTCGTGGGGGGTGATCGAGGTCGCCTTCGATGCGCAGCTGGTGGTCTCCGAGCTGGTGACGAACGCGATGCGGCACGGCGGCGGGGCGGTGCAGCTGCGGCTGGTGGCTCATGAGGCGGAGCTCGCCTGCGTGGTGACCGACCACAGCCAGACCGTCCCGGTGGCCGCCGCGCCCGACGTGTTCTCGGAGTACGGGCGAGGGCTGCGGCTGGTGGACGCCCTCTGCACCGCGTGGGGATGGCTCGCCCCCGGCGGCACCCGCAAGCTCGTCTGGGCCGTGCTCGCCGGCTGAACTCACCTCGTCGTCTCCGTCAATCCCGGCCGAGCAGCTCGAGCACGTCGGCGTCGCTGAGCTGTTCGAAGTGCACGTACCACTGCCCCACCGCCCGGAAGTCGATGGGGGTCAGCAGCACCACCACCTCGTCGGCCTCCTGCCGCATGGACCGCACCGTGTCGCGGGCCCCGACCGGCACGGCCAGCGTCACCTTGGCGGGCTTGGCCGTGCCGACGGCTCTGAGCGCGGCCCTGGCGGTGCCGCCCGTGGCCAGGCCGTCGTCGACCACGATCACCTCCCGGTTCTCCAGCGCGGGCAGCGGCCGGTCGCCGCGGTAGGCGCGCACCCGGCGGTCCAGCTCGCGCCGCTCCTTCTCGACCACGTCCGCGACCGACTCGGGCGTCATGCCGAGCCGGCGCAGCAACGCCAGGTCGAAGACCGGCTCGCCGCCCTCGGCGATCGCCCCCACGCCCAGCTCCGGCGTCGGCGGATAGCCGATCTTCCTGGTCACCAGGACCTCGAGTTCGGCGTCGAGCCTGCGCGCGATGGGCACGGCGACGGCCACGCCGCCGCGGGGCAGCGCGAGCACCACGGGGTCGTGCGCGTCCAGCAGCCGCTCGGCGAGCCTCGCCCCGGCCTGGGCCCGATCTGCGAAGAGCTCCATGACCTGTGCCTACCCCGACGACCACCCCTCCTCGCCTCCCTCCCTCGCCCGAGGACCTGGGCCTCCTGCCCGAGGACAGGCCCCGGGCCTGGGCAGGAGGGCGGAATGTCGGCTACCGCTGCCCCAACGGGCGCGCGGGCACAGGGCCCACTGAGAAACGCCCTCGGACCGGTCCGCGCCTTCCTCGGAACAAGCCGCACCCCCTCGGACAGGCCCGCCGATCCGGGTCTCGCGCCCGAGAAGGGGCCCTGCGCCGACGCGCCTCTCCGCCCGAGAACGGGGCCGCCCCCCAGAGGGGCGGTGCGCCCGCTCGGCACCTTTCCGCCGAGCGGGCGCACCCTTCCGGCCGACGCGGCGTCAGGGGCGGTTTCTGCCTGAGCGCCGCATCTCCTTCGTGATCGACTTCCACTTGCCCTGCAGCTCCTTGCGCAGGCGCGCGTCGGTGCGGGCGGCCATCCAGGCCGCCTCGCGCTGCAGCTTGTGCCAGCTCTCCAGCCGCCGCTCCGGCAGCTCCCCGCTCTCGACCGCCGCCAGCACCGCGCACCCCGGCTCGCCGTTGTGCTCGCAGTCGCCGAACTTGCACTGCTCGGCCAGCGTCTCGAGGTCGGAGAAGACGCGGTCGACGCCTTCCCCGATGTCGTAGAGACCGATCCGGCGGATGCCGGGCGTGTCGATGACGAGCCCGCCGCCGGGCAGCAGGATCAGCTCCCGGTGCACGGTGGTGTGCCGCCCGCGCCCGTCGGCGGCGCGTACCTGCTGGATCTCCATGACCTCCTCCCCGGCCAGGGCGTTGACCAGAGTGGACTTCCCGGCCCCGGACGGCCCGAGGACGACGGCCGTGCGGGAGCCGCCGAGGTAGGAGGCGACCAGCTCCACGCCGTCCCCGTGCAGCGACGAGACGGCGTGCACGTCGACGCCGGGCACGGTCACGCGCACGTCGGCGAGCAGGTCGTCGAGGCCGCGTTCCAGCAGATCGGACTTGGTGATGAGGACGACGGGCGTGCCGCCGGACTCCCAGGCCAGCGCGACGAGCCGCTCGATGCGGCCGAGGTTGGCGAAGTCGGTGGCGTGCATGGACGGCTCGGCCACGAAGACGACGTCGACGTTGGCCGCGAGCACCTGGCCCTGGCTGTCGCGCGACAGGCCGCCGACCGAGTCGCGGCTGACGCCGCCCCGGATGAACGCGGTCGTCCTCGGCAGCACCTCCTCGAGCTCGTAGCGGCCCTCGGGCAGCATCCTGAGCGCGGCCCAGTCGCCGACGGACGGCAGCGCGACGGGGTCGGCGGCGGCCGCGCGGCGGACGTGGGCGGCGTACCTGACCTGATGCTGGCCGTCGGCCGCGATCACCTCGGCGGCGCCCCGGTCGACGCGGGCCACGCGACCGGGAACGGTGTCGGCGGGCAGCTCGGCGGCGCGGAGATCGGTCCAGCCGAGCAGAGAAAGATCGTAAGACAACGGAGTGAAACCTTTGATCGGGAAGGGAACCGGGCAGCGTCAGACGAGCGCCCGGAGGTGGACGGACGGCGCGCAGAACAGGACGACCCGCATAGTCCTCACCTCCTCGATCGGTTACCGGAGAGACTCTACGCACCCTGTCCGGGGCGATGCAATCCGATTTGGCATGGCGTTCTGTTGAACCGTGGCATGGCGGCTCGTCGTACCTCCTGCCGACGGACGCGAGAAAGGGGAGATGATGCGAGCGAGCACGTATCCCCCGCCCCCGGCCGACGGAGCCGCCCCGATGGGCAAGCCGCGCTCACGCCACAGGATCCGGCGCATGCGACCGGATGTCGAGGTGCCCGACGACGAGGTGGCAGTGTCCGCGCTCTACCGGGAGTATCACAGGCCGCTGCTGGCCTTCGTGATCCGGCTGACGGCGGGTGATCGGCAGTGGGCGGAAGACGTGGTGCAGGAGACCATGATCCGAGCTTGGCGCAGTGCGGGACAACTCGATCCTGAGGCAGTCTCACTTATGCCCTGGCTAGCCACGGTCGCCAGACGTATCGTGATCGATGACCGGCGGCGCAGGGACGCCCGCCCCCAGGAGTCGGGTGACGGGCCGCTGGAGAGCATGCCCGTGCCGGACGAGATGGAGGGACTCCTGCACCAGGTGGTCGTTTCTGAGGCCCTGAAAGCGTTGTCCCCGGCCCATCGCGAGATCCTCAACGAGACGATCCTGCGAGACCGGTCGGTCAACGACGCCGCCGAGGCGCTGGGCATTCCGGTGGGCACCGTGAAATCCCGGGTCTACTACGCCGTTCGCGCGCTGCGGATAGCGCTGGAGGAGAGGGGGGTGACGGCGTGACATCCAGAGTCGAGCACACGGACGTGGGCGCATATGCGCTCGGCCTGCTCGATGAAGAGGACAAAGAAGCGTTCGAGGCCCATCTCCTGTTCTGCGCCCCCTGCCGTGCCGAGCTCACCGAGCTGGCCGGCGTGGCCAGCGTGCTGAACGGCCTGAGTGGTCCCGTGGAGGACGACCGCCCGCCGACGCCGGCCCCGGCGATCGACATGGTGCGCCGCAGGAAGGCGGCGCACAGGAGGAGGCGCAAGGGAACGTACGTGATCGGGATGGCGGCCGCGGTCACGCTCGTTGCCGGCGGGCTGACCGTCGGCACGCAGCTCAGCGGGGGCGGTGCGCAGCAGGCCGCCCAGGAGCAGCAGAATCCCATGGGGGAACACATGGGCCCGGCCGAGCAGTTCTACGCCGACGGCCGGCCCATCGAGGGCAAGGGCGTCGACGGGGTCACCGGCGGGGTCGTGGTGGAGTCCAAGGGGTGGGGCACGCACGCGGCGCTCAAGCTGGCCGGGGTCAAAGGGCCCCTGGAGTGCGAGCTGATCTCAGTCGCCAAGTCGGGTGAGCGCCGGGTGATGACCGGGTGGTCCGTGCCTCCAGCCGGGTACGGAGTGCCGGGGTCGCCCGACCCGCTCTACATGCACGGCGGCAGCGCGACGCCGTTGAAGGACATCGATCATTTCGAGGTGGTGACCTCGACGGGCAAGAAGCTGCTCACCATCAAGGCCTGACACCGGCCTGCCGAGCCCTCCCGCCGCCGGCGGGAGGGCTTTCTGCTGCCGTACGCGGGCCTGTCTGGAAATTTCCTCGTATCCGGGTTGAACCTGGGCGGGCTGGCTCGCGTACTGCTTGCCGTATCGATCGAAATTTCCAGCCATTTGCGGGGTTTCGCCATGTCCATCCGGAAATTCGCCGTTCCTGGCGCGATGCTCGCCGGCGATCAGGCGACCCTGTCGGCACGCGCCGGGCTCGCCCCGGGGACCGGTGGCCAGGTCCGCAAGGGCGCCGGCCCCGTGGCGGCGGACCTGTTCGCGGGCGTCCTCCCGGCGAACGGCGCCGTACGGGGCCGACTCGGCGGCGAGCGCTTCACCCACCCGCGCGCGCTACGGCGGAGGCGCTGCGCGGCGAGCGGATCGGCCTCGCGCCCGCGGGGCCCTGCGCGCCCGGCGCCGAAGCCCGGATCCCGCACGGGGCCGGCTACGTCTTCCTCGGCTAGGGCCTGGCGGGGGACGCCTCGTTCCCGTTTCCCGTCAAGCCATCCCCAGCCGGCGCGGCGACCGTTTCCTCCGGGGTCCCGCTGCCCGGCCACCGCGACGGGGTACTCCGGCCCACCCCGCTCGCGACGAACGCCCCGCCGCATATGGAGCCCGTGCGGCGGGGCGTTCTGTGCTACGGCACCGCTTTCGTGCCGGACTCCCCGCGCGGTGCGGCGGGGAGGTGGGAGCCACGGAAGCCGGTGAAGGGCGCGCCGTCACGGCGGCCCGCCCCGTGCGGGTCAGAGGGCGTCACCCTGGAGGCCCTCAGCCCCGTGCCGTGGGTGGCGCCCACTCGGCCCCGCCGTAAGAAAAGAAAGATCTTAAAGGCCGGGAGCGGGGAACTGCGCGGTGAGCTCGCTGACCTCGTGGTGGACGCGCGTGATGACGTCTTCGGCGTCGCCCTTGGCGAGGGCGGTGACGACCTCGTCCATCCAGGCGCCGATCTGCCGCATCTCGGCCTCACCCATCCCCCGCGACGTGACGGACGGCGTGCCGATGCGGATGCCCGACGGGTCGAACGGCTTGCGCGGGTCGAACGGCACCGTGTTGTAGTTGGTCTCCAGCCCGGCCCGGTCGAGCGCCTGGGCGGCCGGCTTGCCGCCGATGCCCTTGGGCGTGAGGTCGAGGAGGATCAGGTGGTTGTCGGTGCCGCCGGACACCAGGTCGAACCCGCGCGAGCCCAGCTCGTCGGCCAGGGCCTTGGCGTTGGCGACGACCTGGTGCGCGTAGTCGCGGAACGACGGCTGGGCGGCCTCGTGAAGGGCGACGGCGATGGCGGCGGTGGTGTGGTTGTGCGGGCCGCCCTGCAGGCCGGGGAAGACGGCCTTGTTGAGCGCGGTGGCGTGCTCGTCGCTCATGGCCATGAGCATGGCCCCGCGCGGGCCGCGCAGCGTCTTGTGAGTGGTCGTGGAGATCACGTCGGCGTGGCCGACCGGGGACGGGTGCGCGCCGCCCGCGATCAGGCCCGCGATGTGGGCGATGTCGGCGGCCAGCACGGCGCCGACCTCGCGGGCGATCGAGGCGAAGCCCTCGAAGTCGATGGTGCGCGGGATCGCGGTGCCGCCGCAGAAGATCAGCTTGGGACGGTGCTCCAGCGCGAGCGCGCGGACCTCGTCGAGGTCGATGCGGCCGGTGTCCTTGCGCACGCCGTAGCGGACCGGGTTGAACCACTTGCCGGTGGCCGAGACCGACCAGCCGTGGGTGAGGTGGCCGCCGAACGGCAGGCCCATGCCCATCACGGTGTCGCCGGGCTGCAGGAACGCCATGTAGATGGCGAGGTTGGCGGGCGAGCCGGAGTAGGGCTGGACGTTGGCGTGGTTGACGCCGAACAGCGCCTTGGCCCGCTCGATCGCCACGGCCTCGATCTGGTCGATGACCTGCTGGCCCTCGTAGTAACGCTTGCCCGCGTAGCCCTCGGAGTACTTGTTGGTCAGGACGGTGCCGGTGGCCTCCAGCACGGCCTTGGACACGTAGTTCTCCGACGCGATGAGCTTGACCGTGTCGGCCTGGCGCCGCTCTTCCGCTTTGATGAGCTCGGCGATCTGCGGGTCGACGCTAGCGAGAGAACTCATGACTCTCCTGTCATCGTTGACAACGTGCGAAGACCCAGGCGCACGGCCTCCGCTCCTTTCGCTCCCCGGTGGTCGTTCCCACCCAATGCGCCAGTCGCGTCTCGCTGTAGACGATAGCGGATGCGGCCGAGCGTCACTCCTTGGCGATCAGCACGTTCTTGAAGAGTCCGAGCTTGAGAAGGTCCAGGTCAACGGTCTTGGCGCTCTTGGGTACGCGGCGGAAAACGGCATAGAAGCGCTTGGACTGCCCTGCCTCGATCTCGTCGTAATACCCCCACGTTGTGCAGGCGCATACGTCGCCGTTCCACATGGGCTTGATGGGATAGGTCTCACCCGGAAGAGTCATCACGATGTCTCCGAGGTTCGCCTCGTCGATCCCGAAGAAGCGCTGCACATATGTGGAGGCGCGGGCGGCATCGCTCCTGATGGTGAACTGGAGCTTGACGTTGGGGCCCTGCCACACGAGTGAGTCGATTTGCACGAGCCCTCGAATGCTCCCGCCCCCCTCCAAGGAGAGCAGGAAGGGCAGTACCGCCGCCTCTTTGCCCGGTGTGATCACCGCATTCGCCCCGACGGTCTTGGTCGGGACCGGCGCGCTGGAGGCCGGTTCGGGCGTGGCGGTGGCCGTCACAGTGCTGGTCTGCGTCATGGTGACGGTGGATCTCGCGGACCCGGCCGTCGCGGCCTTCGACTCCCACGGCCGCCACAGGGCCACCGTGCCGCCCGCCGCCAGAACGGCCGCGAGGACGGCGGACACCGCAGGCGCCACCCAGCGGCGTCCCGGCCGGACGGGCGGCGGCGGAGGTGGGGGCTGGGTGAGGAGCGGCGTCCAGGAGTCGCTCACCGCGCGGGTCGCCGCCACCACCGTCGCCCGCTCGCGCCCCAGCATCCGGTCCAGCAGCTGCTGCGCGGTCGGGCGTCGGTCCGGCTCCTTGTGCAGGGCCTCCTCCACCAGGCGCCGCAGCCGCTCGTCCAGCCCGTCGAGCACGGGCACGTGATGGGCGACCCGATACAGCACCTCGGGCACCGCACCAGTGCCGAACGGCGGCCGGCCGGTGCCGGCGTAGGTGACGACGCCGCCCCAGGCGAACACGTCGCTGGCCGCCGTGATCGGCCCGCCGCTGGCCTGCTCGGGCGCCATGTACGCCGGCGTGCCCACCACCGCCGCCGACCGCGTGGCGTCCGGCTCGGCCTGACGGGCGATGCCGAAGTCGATGACCCGCGGCCCGACCGCGCTGAGCAGGATGTTCGACGGTTTGAGGTCGCGGTGCACGATCCCGGCCTCGTGGATGGCGGCCAGTGCGGTGGCCACCCCGACCGCCAGCGCCTCCAGGTTGGCCCCGCTCATCGGCCCCCGCTGCTCGATCAGGGAGGCCAGGTCGGGACCCTCGACGTACTCGGTGACGATGTAGGCGGTCTCGCCCTCGATCCCGGCGTCCAGGACCGGCGCCGTGCAGAACCGAGCCACCTTGCGTGCCGCCTCGGCCTCGCGGGTGAAACGTCGCCTGAAGTCGTCGCGGCCGGCCAGCTCGGGCTTGAGCACCTTGAGCGCGACCGGCCGGAACTCCGGATCCTGGGCGAGGTAGACCACGCCCATGCCGCCTTCGCCCAGCTTCCGCACGATCGCGTACGGGCCGATACGCCGGATTTGATCGCTCACGCCAGCATTCTGGCGATCACACTTGCATCTGAGTAGCGAATCGCCAGATCACTTGGTCCGGCCCACGCCCGGCCAGAGCCGATCGACCTCGGCGTTCAGAATGGCCCCGATGAGCACCGCCAGGGCCGTGATGTAGAGCCACAGCAGCAACGCGATGGGCGCCGCCAGCGAGCCGTACACGGAGACGGGCGAGAACCACGCCGCGAGCACCGCCCGCAGCACCGCGGCGCAGACGATCCACAGGAAGAGAGCCAGGATCGCGCCGGGGAGCTCGCGGTACCACTTGGTCCTGATCGGCACGCTGACGTGGTAGAGCACGGTCAGGAAGAGCACCGAGCCGACGATCACGATGGGCCAGTAGAGCACGTGGACCATGACGCCGTACTCGTCGGGCAGCGCGCCCTCGAGCAGCGCCGGGCCGACGACGAGGATGGGCATGACGATGATCCCGATGAGCAGGCCCACGACGTACAGGCCGAACGACATGAGCCTGGTGCGGATGATGCCGCGCTCCTCACCCAGGCCGTAGGCGACGGAGATGAGGTCCACGTACACGTAGAGGGCCCTGGAGCCGGACCAGAGCGACAGCAGGAAGCCCAGGGAGATGATCGACACCTGCTGGGCGGCGTTCGGGCTGAGCACGTCGGCGATGAGGGGGTTGATCACCTTGTTGACGGCGTCGTCGGTGAACAGCAGCCCGGACTGGTCGATCACCCATTTCTTGACGTCCTCGACCATGGCGGGGCTCAGCCATGCGCCCAGCTTGCCGATCACGCCGATCAGGCCCAGTACGAAAGGGGGAAGCGACAGCAGGGCGAAGAACGCCGCCTCGCCTGCCAGGCCGGTCACCCGGTAGGTGACGCCCGCGTTCGTGGCGGCGCGGACGATGGCCCACGACTTCGTGTCGAGCACCCAGTTCAGCCTCGCCCGGGCGTTGGAGGCGAGGCCTCGCTTCGGCCGGGAAGGCGCATCGGTGGACGTCATGGCACCCAACGTGTTAGCAGTGACTCTTCGGGACAGCTTACGTCCCCGATACCTGCCCTAGGAGTGCTCGACGATACGGGCTCCCAGCGGGAAGAGGGACACCGGGATCATTTTGATGTTCGCGACGCCCATCGGGATGCCGATGATGGAGATGAACAGCGGTATCGAGGTGATCACGTGGCCGATGGCCAGCCAGATGCCGGCGACCACGCACCAGATCACGTTGCCGAGGAGCGAGAAGACCCCCGCCTCCGGGTCGCGCTCGACGGTGCGGCCGAACGGCCACAGCGCGTAGGCGGCGATCCTGAACGAGGCGATGCCGAACGGGATGGTGACGATCAGGATGCAGCAGATGACGCCGGCCAGCGCGTAGCCCATCGCGAGCCAGATCCCGGCGAACACCAGCCAGATGACATTGAGAATCGTCCTCATGCTTACAGCATGTCGCCGCGCGTGCCGTTTGCGTCCCTGATTTCACCCTGATCTGGGCCCCCGGCCCTTCCCGGGGGGACCGGCGAACGCCTGGGCGATCTGCATCCAGGCCCGCGCCGGCTCGCCCGTCAGCTCCAGTGCGGCGTCGGACAGGTGGAGGCGCTGGGTGACGACCAGGCAGAAGTCGAGCATCGGCCCGCGGACCACGGCGGCCGCCTCCGGCGGGCCCGCCGTCCACGTGCCCCCGCCGGGCATGGCCAGCTCCACGCGCACCGGCTCGGAAGGCTCCGGAAGGCCCCGCACGGCGAAGCTGTACGGCCGCGCCCGGAACCCGATCATGGCCACGTGCCGCAACCGGTCCGCCGGCTCCCTCACGACGCCGAGCGCGTCGGCCACGTCCTGCCCGTGCGCCCAGGTCTCCATCAGCCGCGCGGTGACGAAGGACGCGGCCGACATGGCCGGCCCGAACCACGGCAGGCGGTCGCGGGCGTCCAGCGCGGCGAACGCCTGGAGGCTGCGGGCGCGGGCGGCGCGGAACCACTCGAGCAGCTCGGCCGGCGGCATCCCGCGCGCCTGCAGGACGAGGTCGTCGACCGACCGGAAGCCGCTCAGCGAGGCGTGGAAGCCTTCCGGGTCGGTGGCGGCCCGGGCGGCCGCGTCGTCGAACCAGGCCAGATGGCTCACCTGGTCGCGGACGGCCCAGCCTTCGGCGGGCGTGGTGAGCTCCCAGTCCGCGTCCCGCAGGGGCTGGAGCAGCGCCTCGAGGGACGCGGTCTCGGCGCGGAGATCGTCGAGCAACTCGGCCATGAGATCCACGGGCGCCAGCCTAACCCGAACAACGTTCTGGGAGAATAATGGAAGTGTGATCTGTGAGAGCTGCAAGGACAGGCGGCACGAAGACTGCCGCGGCGGCTCCTGGTGTGATTGTCAGCACAAGACGGAGGCCAAGCCCAAGGATTCGGAGCTCGGCTGGCGCCGTCAGGGCTGAACAGGCCGGAAAACAGGGCGAAAGACCGGACAGTCCCACACTCTGGACCCTGTCTTGGACATCCTGGACGGTCAAGGTATCGTCGAACCATGCCAGCGGACCCCATGCTCGTCGGTCGACGCCACGTCGACCTCCAGCGTGTCCGCAGTGCCATCTGTTGCGACGCCCGCTAACCCCGTTTTCTCTGCCGCTGAGCGCGTCGCAATCCTCTGAACTTTCCTGCCCCTCGATGACGAGGCCCGGAGGAATCCTGCGCGCGCCCATGATCCGAAGGACGCGCAATGAGCACCCCTGCCAGCCGCACCCCTGCCAGCCGGCACCACAAGCGCCCGCGCGGCGAAGGCCAGTGGGCTCTCGGTTACCGTGAGCCGCTCAACAAGAACGAAGAGAACAAGAAGAACGACGACGGCCTCAACGTCCGCCAGCGCATCATCGACATCTACTCCAAGCGTGGCTTCGACTCGATCGACCCCGCCGACCTGCGCGGCCGCATGCGCTGGTACGGCCTCTACACGCAGCGCAAGCCGGGCATCGACGGGGGCAAGACCGCGATCCTCGAGCCGGAGGAGCTCGACGACCGCTACTTCATGCTGCGCGTCCGCATCGACGGCGGCCAGCTCGACCTGCGGCAGCTGCGCACGATCGCGGACATCTCCAACGAGTACGGCCGCGGCACCGCCGACCTGACCGACCGCCAGAACGTGCAGCTGCACTGGGTGGAGATCGAGTCGGTGCCCGACATCTGGGAGCGCCTGGAGGCCGTGGGCCTGTCGACCACGGAGGCGTGCGGCGACACGCCGCGTGTGATCCTCGGCTGTCCGCTGGCCGGCATCGACGCCGACGAGGTGCTCGACGCCACCGAGCAGATCTGGGAGGTCCAGGAGCGGGTCGTCGGCAACCCGGCGTACTCGAACCTGCCCCGCAAGTTCAAGTCGGCGGTGAGCGGCTGCCCGGCGCACTGCACGGTGCACGAGATCAACGACGTGGCGTTCGTCGGCGTGGTCAACGAGCAGGGCGAGACCGGCTATGACCTGTGGGTGGGCGGCGGCCTGTCCACGAACCCGATGCTCGGCAAGCGCATCGGCGTGTTCGTCAGGCCGGAGCAGGTGGCCGACGTCTACGAGGGCGTGGTCGGGATCTTCCGCGACTACGGCTACCGGCGGCTGCGGCACCGGGCGCGGATCAAGTTCCTGGTCAACGACTGGGGCGCCGAGAAGTTCCGCGAGATCCTCGAGACCGAATACCTCAAGGCGCCGCTGCCCGACGGGCCCGCCCCTGAGCAGCCGCGCGGCAGCCGCCGCGACCACGTCGGCGTCTTCCCGCAGAAGGACGGCAACTTCTACGTCGGGTTCGCGCCCAAGGTGGGCCGGCTCGACGGCGACAAGCTCCACACGATCGCCGACATCGCCGAGCGCCACGGCTCCGGCCGGGTGCGCACGACGGTCGAGCAGAAGATGGTCATCCTCGACGTCGCGCCCGACCAGGTCGACTCCATCGTGGCCGAGCTGGAGGCCAACGACCTGCAGGTCAGGCCGTCCACGTTCCGGCGCCAGACGATGGCGTGCACCGGCATCGAATACTGCAAGCTGGCCATCGTCGAGACCAAGGCCACCGCCGCCCAACTCATCGACGAGCTGGAGCGCCGGCTGCCCGACTTCCAGGAGCCGCTGACCATCAACGTCAACGGCTGCCCCAACTCCTGCGCCCGCATCCAGGTCGCCGACATCGGCCTCAAGGGCCAGCTGGTGGTGGACGAGAACGGCGACCAGGTGGAGGGCTTCCAGATCCACCTGGGCGGCTCGCTCGGCGTCAACCCCGGCTTCGGCCGGAAGGTGCGCGGCCTGAAGACCACCGCCGAGGCGCTGCCCGACTACGTGGAGCGCGTGGTGAAGAACTACGACGCCCAGCGCAAGGAAGGCGAGTCGTTCGCCGACTGGGTGCAGCGAGCGGACGAGGCGGACCTGAAATGACCACACGAGCGGTTCCCTTCCACTGCCCGTACTGCGGCGACGAGGACCTCGAACCCTACGAGGGTGACGGCGGCTGGTACTGCCGGGCCTGCGCTCGTGCCTTCAAGCTGAAATTTCTTGGAATCGGAGTGAAGATATGACGCTGGTCGACATAGAGGTCGGTTTAAGAGAACAACGCGGCACGCTCGACCTGCAGGACATCGTCGAGTCCGCCGCCACGTTCCTGGAGGGCGCCCCGGCCCGCGAGATCATCCGCTGGGCGGCGGCCACGTTCGGCGACCGGCTCTGCCTGACGTCCTCGATGAGCGACGCCCTCCTCATCGACCTGGTGAGCAGGGTCAAGCCCGGCGTGGACGTGTTGTTCATCGACACCGGCTACCACTTCGCCGAGACGATCGGCACGCGGGACGCGGTGCGCCAGGTCTATGACGTCAACGTGATCGACATCAAGCCGTCGCGGACGGTCGAGGAGCAGGATCGCGACCTCGGCCCGCGGCTGTTCGGCCGCAACCCGGACCTGTGCTGCTACCTGCGCAAGGTGGAGCCGCTCAACCGGGCGCTGGAGCCGTACCTGGCGTGGATCTCCGGCATCCGCCGCGACGAGTCGCCCAGCCGGAAGAACACCAAGGTCGTCGAGTGGGACGCCAAGCGGCAGATGGTCAAGGTCAACCCGATCGCCGCCTGGACGCAGGAGGACGTCGACAACTACATCGCCGACAACGGGGTGCTGATCAACCCGTTGCACTATGACAACTACCCCTCGATCGGCTGCGCGCCGTGCACGCGGCAGGTCGCGGAGGGAGAGGATCCGCGCAGCGGACGCTGGGCGGGTCTGGGGAAGGTCGAATGCGGCATTCACCTGTGATCCCCAGGAGGGGACCTGTCCCGTTGGCAGGCGGGACGGCCCCCGGTGGCGTGCCACTGGTGGCGGTGGCGCACGGATCGCGAGATCCGCGGGCCGCCGCCACCGTGGCCGCGCTGCTCGACCAGGTTCCGCTGGACGTCCGCGTCGCGTACCTGGATCACTGCGCTCCCACGCTCTCCCAGGCCCTGAGCGGCCTGGAGGAGGCGGTGGTGCTGCCGTTGCTGCTCACCGAGGCCTACCACAGCCGGGTGGACCTTCCGGCGGCGCTGAACGAGGTGCGGGCGCGGGATCCGCGCCTGCGCGTGCACTACGGCACCACGCTGGGCCCGCATCCGCTGCTGCGGGCCGCGCTGGAGCGGAGGCTGGCCGAGGCCGGGGTCCGGGCCGGGGACCCGGACACGGCGGTGGTGCTGGTGTCGGCGGGTTCGAGCGACGCCAGGGCCAACGCGGTGATCTCGCGGCTGGCGCGGGAGTGGCGGCGGGCCGGCTGGTGGACGGTCAGGGCCGCCTACGCCTCGGCCGCCGACCCGTCCCCCGCGCAGGCGGTGGCCGAGCTGGTGCGCGCGGGCGCGCCGCGCGTGGTCGTGGCGCCCTATCTGCTGGCTCCCGGCTACTTCGCCGACAAGGTGCGGCGCACCACGCTGGAGGCGGGCGCCGCGATCGTGGCCGACGTGCTCGGCCCGGCTCCGGAGCTGGCCGACGTGCTGCTGGAGCGGTACGCGGCGGCGCAGCGGCGACCGGTGTCACTCGCCGTCTGAGCAGGCGGGCCGGCGCGTCGCGCGGGTTCGGGCAGGCGGCCTGGGCCTGGCGCCCCGCGGGCGGCGCCGCCTCGCGCGGGCCGGCGGCTGGTCAGTAGCCGCGCCCGAGGTCCCTGTGCTGGTCGCGGAGCTGCCTGCGCAACTCGCGGCCCTCGGTCCGCAACTGCCGGCCGAGCTCCCGCCAGTCCTCGCCGTGCATCTGCCGCCAGTGCTCGCGCCAGGCCGCGAAGCCGCGCTTCAGCGGCTGCGCCCGAGAGTCGCCGAGGATCTTGACGTCGCCCATCACGGCGTACGCGCGCACCCGCACCACCGGGACGTTCATCCCGGGCGCCGCCTCCAGCACGTCCACCTTCTTGTCCCCCATGATCGCCATGCCTTCGAGGTCCACGTTGACCCCGTCGGGCACGATGATCTTCACGTTCCCCATCACGGAGACGGCCGTGATGTCGACCGTGTCCGTGCGCACCTCGGCCTCGCGCAGGTCCAGCAGCACGTCCCCCATGACGGCGACGGCGCCGAGCTCCTCGTCGATCCGCCACTTCCCGCGGCGCTTGGAGTCGCCCATGATCCCGACGAACCAGCGCCGCTTCCTGCCCTCCCGGACCGGCACGGGCGGCGCGGGCACCGCGCCGGCGGCGGGCAGGTCCTGGGTGAGCATCGCGAGCTCGGCATGAGTGGTGGCGGTATACGCGGCCTCCGTGCGGTCGGTCAGCTCGGCCAGCGTGAGCCTGCCCTCCACCGAGGCGACACGGAGCTGTTCGACGACGGCCTCGCGCTCGGCGTCCGACGCGCGGACGTCACCAGGATCAGTCATACTCGCAACATATCTCGAATCGGCCGAAATGGAGCTCCTCCTTCGGGAGGAGAAGTGTCATAGCTGAACCGATGAGAAACCTGCTAAGCAGGTTTCTTGTCGGCATGCCCATCCGTCATGGCCGTTGAACCCTGGCGGGTCGAGGGCGCGTACCACTGCATGACATGGCCCTAGCTTGGTCCGGGGCGCGGCCGGATCAAGCTAGGGTCCGTGTCATGCATGAGGAACAGCTCTACCGCGCGGCGTTGAACGGCGAGACCGATACCGTGGGCAAGCTGCTGGCCGGCGGCGCCGATCCCAACAGGCCCAGCGAGGGCGAGGACGAGGGGCTGCCGCTGTGCGCGGCCGCCGCGTGGGACCGGTACGAAACCGCGAAGACGCTGCTGGAGGCCGGCGCCGACGTCAACGGGCGGGAGGCCGGCGGCTGGACCGCGCTGCACTGGGCCGCCGCCAACGGCCAGCGGGCCGTGGCCCGGCTGCTCATCGAGTCGGGCGCCGACGTGGACGCGGCCAACGACGACGGCGACACCCCGCTCACGCTGGCCGCCAGGCGCGGCGCGCTGGGGGTGACGCAGGAGCTGCTGCAGGCGGGCGCCGACCACGAGAAGTACGACGGTGACGGCGACACGCCGCTCGACATCGCCGCCGACTGGGTGGGCGTGCACCTGGAGAGCGCGCTGCTCGACCAGATCCAGCAGGACGACTGGGACTACGTCGTGACCCGCCAGCACGCCAAGGACGGCACCGAGCTGGTCACGGTGTCCGGGCGCTCGCCGGACGGCTCCGAGGTCGAGCAGGTCCAGGCGCAGCGGGGGCACGCGGCCGTGGCGACCCTGCTGGAGGAGGCGGCCGGGATCGAAACGCCGGTGGAGCGACTCGTGGCCCGGGCCGTGGCCCACCGCGACATCGACGAGGACGCCGAGACCTGGTGGATCGTCGCCGACGCGCTGCGCAGGCGGGGCGACGACGAGACGTACGAGGCCCTCGCCAGGTTGTGCGTCAGCGAGGACGCCAGGGAGCGGGAGTTCGCCGTGGACGCGATCGCCCAGTTCGGGGTCACCGAGGACGAAAAGCCGTACCGCGAGCGCACGCTGCCGCTGCTGCTGAAGATGGTCACCACGGAGGGCGACCCGCAGGTGCTGCGCTCGGTGCTGTCCGCGCTCGGCCACCAGCAAGACCCACGGGCGCTCCCGGCGGTCCTGGACGTCATCCGGCGGCCTGGACACAAGCGCACGATGAACGACCCGATCGCGCTGGCCGACGTGATGCCGCCGGACCACGAGGAGGCCCTGGCGCTGCTGATCGAGATGACCGGGGACGACAGCCCGGACGTGCGCGAGTGGGCCACGCACGGGCTCGCGGAGCTGCAGGCCGACACGCCGCGGATCCGCGAGGCGCTGGCGGCCAGGCTGACCGACCCCAACCTGACCACGGTGGCCGAGGCCACGCACGGGCTGGCCGTCCGCGGCGACGACCGGGCCGCCCAGGGCAGGGAGCGGGTGCTGGCGGAGAGCGACGACGAGTACGCCAGGGGCCTCGTCAACGATCGGTAGCGCGGGAGGGGGCCTCAGTCGCCGTTGAGCACGCGCGTCACCCAGTCAAGGGTGCCCGTGCGCAGGGCCTCCTCCGCCAGGCGCTTGCCCGTCGGCGTGGTGAGGGCGGCGAGCGAGCTGTCGATCCAGCCCTGGACGTTCTGGTGGCCCTGCTCGCGGTATTCGACGGCCTGGATGAGACATTCCAGCTTGTCGGCGTCCCGCGCGCAGACGGCCTCGACGCTCTCCTTCTCCTCGTACTCCGCCACCGCGTCGCGCACCATGTCCGCCACCGGCTCGCTCACGCCCCGCACCTGGTCGGCGGTGACCGCCTCATTGGGAGCCGCCTTGAGATAGCGCTTGCCGATGTACGGGATGTCGGTGATGCGCGTCTCCTGTGTGTCGTGGAACAGAGCCATGAACGCCGCCCGCTGCGGATCGCCGCCCTCCAGCCTGGCGATCACGGCGGCGATGATCGCCGCGCGGAACGAGTGCTCGGCCACGCTCTCCGGATCACGCACGCCGGCGACCAGCCACCCGGTGCGCTTGTAGCGCTTGAGCAGCCCGAACTCGTAGAGCAGCCCCGCCAGCCCCGTCATGTCGCCTGTCACGAGGACCCCCTCTCGTCATGCGCAGGGCCTAAGAGCGTCTTCGGCTCTCTGTGTTTACACGAGTAAAACGGACATCAGCGTAGTCTTATCGCATTCTGGCAGAGGCCGGGATGCGATTCGGTGGAAGCCGACGCCACATCCACCCCGTGAGCCGGGCGGACCATGGGTGAGAGCCGCGTTATCGGGGCCTGACTTCGCATTCCTTGATGGAGTGCGGCTCTTGGGCCACCGCCCCGCCGAACGCTGTCCCGTCGGTGCGGACACCGATGGGGGCGGGGACCGGGCGCCAGTCAGGCGCCGACGACAGTTCATACCCTGAACGACGGTTGCCACTGCGGCTGAGGGACGGTCCCGGCGCCCGGTCCGCCGCATGCCGGCGAGGACAGGGAACGGCGGCGAATACCGCAAATTCTGGCAAATGCCGCGACCATTCTCCTGGCCGCGGCATTCGTCATATGCGGATGTGAGGAGTCGAATTCCGCGCGACCCGTCCGCCGTGTCGCCGGTGCGGTTACCTGTCGGCGGCGTGGAGCCCGTGGAGGCGGTCGTAGTAGTGACGGGCGCCCGGATGCCACCCGGGGTGGTGGTGCCGCCAGCTGGGGTGGTGGTAGTAGCGCCAGCTGGGGTGGTAGTAGCGCCACCAGCCGTAACGGCAGCGGTAGTTGTGATCGCAGTACAGCGGCGGCGTCTCGTGCGAGCTGACGGAGACCCCGAGCGTGGCGGTGGAGCTCGCGCTGGCCACCCCCTGACCGGTGGGGAGGAGCATGACCCCGGCTGCAGCGGCGGCCAGGGTCAGGGCCGCGACACGCCTGACGCCTCGCGTGCGCAGTTGCCGACTTTCGGTATTCTCGTGCATTCGACTTCCATTCATGGATAGAGATCGGCCGCGAATCCGGCGCCGAATATCGTGGGCCGGACAGAAGCAGAATTACCCATCCACGGAATCGCAGTTAACCTCCCCGGATCCCAACAACGCGTCAAATCCCCGGCGCCACCGGGCGGAGTTGCCAAACAACGATTTTCTGCTTGTTTCCGCGACGCGGGGCATGTCACGGGAATTTCGCCGGTCAGTCGTCGATCGCCGCGTACGCCAGGGTCCAGAAGTCCTGGAACACGCGCGGCGGCAGCGGCGAGCCCAGGGCGCGCTGGGTGAGCAGGACGCCGATCAGGTCCTCGGCGGGGTCGGCGTACGCCTCGGTGCCCAGGCCGCCGGACCATCCGAAGCGGCCGGGGCCGACGGCCAGGTCGTCTCGGCGCGCGCCGACGGCGAGGCCGAACCCCCAGCCGCCGGCACCGAGGAACATCTCGTTGCCGGCCTTCTGCTCGGGCGTGAGGTGGTCGCTGATCATCAGCTCGACCGCGGGCCTGGAGAGCAGCCGGCCGCCGTCGTACCGCCCCTTGCGCAGCAGCATGCGGCAGAAGGCCAGGTAGTCGTCGGCGGTCGAGAGCAGGGACGGGCCGCCGCTGCCCGACGGGAAGACCGGCGGGCGGTCCCACTCGCGACGTTCGGGGCGGCGCGCCAGTGCGCCGGTCCGCGGGTCGGCGGCGTACGGGACCGCGAGCCGGTCGAGCTTCTCCCGCGGCAGGTGGAAGCCCGTGTCGCGCATCCCGAGGGGCTCGAAGATCCGCTCGCGCAGGAAATCGGCGAACGGCTGCCCGGTGGCGCGGGCAATCAGCACTCCGAGCACGTCCGCGCCGGTGTCGTACATCCAGGCCGTCCCCGGCTGGTGCACCAGCGGGAGCGCGCCGAGCCGTTTGATCCACTCGTCCGGGCCGAACGCGGGCCCGTCCGGGCCGATCTCCAGCCCGGCCTCCGCCTGCGCCCGGCGAATCGGCCAGTCGCCCAGCACCACGCCGGTGCCCAGGCGGAAGGTCAGCAGGTCTCGTGCGGTGATCGCGCGCTCGGCGGGCACGGTGTCGTCCAGCGGGCCGTCGGGGCGGCGCAGGACCCGCGATCCGGCCAGCTCCGGGAGCAGGGCGTCCACCGGGTCGTCCAGCCGGAGCCGGCACTCCTCGACGAGGATCATGGTGGCGGCGGCGGTGATCGGCTTCATCATGGACGCCAGACGGAAGATCGTGTCCCGCCGCATCGGCGGGCCGCCGCCGAGCTCCAGGGTGCCGAGCGCGGTCACGTGCGTCTCGCCGCGCCGGTGGACCAACGCGACCACGCCCGGCACGTCCCCGTCCGCGACGGCCTCGGCCAGCACCTCCCGCATCCGCTCGAGCCGCATCTGCGACAGCCCTCCCGCCTGCTCGCCCACAGGACCTCCTCTCGCCCTTGTCTCTCACAAAGGACAGACTGGTCCAGGCCACCGAACTCATCGCCCCGCACGAACCAGGTGACAGGCCGCCCCTCACACTCCGCCCTCAAGACCCGCTCGGCGGGTCAGCGGGAGGGACGGCGGTGCGGAGGGGCCCCGCACCGCGCACTCAAGACGCGCTCCGCAGGCGGCGGGTCAGGGGCCGGAGAAGGCGGGGGCGGTGGTGAGGACGTCTCTGGCCAGGGCCAGGTCGCCGGACAGCTCGGCGGGGAAGTCGGCCGGGTCTCCCCTGCCGCCGAGCAGGAAACAGAACTTCACCACGTCCGCGGTGATATGGGTGTCCGGCTCGCCAGGCGAGCTCTCCTCCACGCCCAGCGGAAGCAGCCACTCGCCCCCGCCCGGCCCCGTCAGCGTCAGGTGCAGCGTGCGACCGGCGCCGTTCAGCCCCGAGAAGAGCATCGTCCAGGGCAGCAGCCGCGCGCACAGGTCCGCGGTCGGCCGGATGTGCTCAGGGATCGGGTCGGGGAGCCGGATCTGGGCCGTCTTGGCCGCGTCGTCCGCGTGGATCCACGTTTCCAGGCCGCGGGCCAGGATGTGGTCGCTCACCGGGATCTCCATGCCGTCCAGCGTGGCCGGCGTCGTGGCCGGCAGCCCGGCCAGGTGGCGGCAGAGGGCGTCGGCCTGGGCCCGCCAGTCGCGCCGCGTCTGCTCGGGGCTGCGCGCCCGCTCGTACGCCTGGACGTCGCTCGTACGCCCCATCGAGTCGGTCGCCCCGATGGGCGGGCCGAGGACGGGGGCGCCCACGGAGGAGGCGAGGAGGCCGTCCTTGGCGGCCAGGTGGGCGACGAGCTCCTGCAGCGTCCAGCCCTCGACGATGATCCGCGACCAGTCGTCGTCCACGGCCGAGGCCAGCAGCGCGTCCATCGCGGCCACGCGGCCCGCGTACGGCTCCGCCCACGCGGCGGTGGGAGCCGCGGGCCTGCGCCGCGCCCGCGCCCCGGCCAGCAGCTGGGGCCGCAACGACTGGGCCGGCACCGCCGGGTCCTCCATCAACGCGTCCAGGTAGAGACGCTCGACGGGGTCCATCACACCTCTTCCTCTGCCAGCGCGTCGGCCAGCCGCTTCAGGGCCAGCCGGATGCGCGATTTGGCCGTGCCCTCGGGCACGCCCAGTTCCTCGCCGACCTGCCGATATGTTCTGCCCCCGAAGTAGGCCAACTCGACCGCCTGTCTGAGGCTGTCGGGCAATTCCGTCAGCGCCTGCCGCACCCGGGCGGCCTCGTCGGCGGCGAGCACGGTGTCCTCCAGCCTGGCGGGCTCGCGCTCGAACAACCGGGGCCCCAGCGCCGACACACGCCGCCTCTCCTCGGCACGCACGTGGTCGACCGCCCGGCGGTGCGCGATCGTCGCGAGCCAGGCCCGCAACGTGCCGCGATCCGGGTCGTAGGCCAGCGGCCGCTCCCAGAAGACCAGGAACACCTCCTGAGTGATGTCCTCGGCGATCACCCGGTCCCTGGTGACCCGCAGGGACAGGCCGAAGATCAGTGAGGAGAACCGATCGTAAACCTCCCCCAGCGCGGACTCATCGCCGCCGACCACCCGCTGATGTAACAGGCGGTCGTCGTACGGTGCCTCCACTGGCACCACACTCCCCGTTTCATCCGGACCAAGGCGGCACATGCGCCGCGACCCGAGCATGTCATTATTCGCCGGAAAAGTAGAGCCGGATGACACGCGGGCCGCACTTTGTCCACGCCCGATCGGCGGCGATAGGGTCGGAAGTCCAACACGGAGGGAGCACATAGTCATGGCCACCACCCGCACTGCCACCACTCAGTGGAAGGGCGCCCTGCTCGACGGGTCGGGCACCGTTTCGCTCGACAGCTCGGGCGTCGGCACGTTCGAGGTCTCCTGGCCCTCTCGGGCCGAGGCGGCGAACGGCAAGACCTCCCCGGAGGAGCTCATCGCGGCCGCCCACTCGTCCTGCTTCTCGATGGCGCTCTCGCATGGCCTGGCGGGTGCCGGCACGCCGCCGGAGTCGCTGCAGACCAGCGCCGACGTGACGTTCCAGCCAGGTGAGGGCATCACGGGCATCGTGATCACTGTGAAGGGGCACGTGCCGGGCATCTCGGCCGAGCAGTTCCAGGAGGCGGCCGAGACCGCCAAGGCCAACTGCCCGGTCAGCAAGGCCCTCGCGGGCACCACCATCACGCTCAACGCCGAGCTCCTCTGACACTCCCTCCACGGGCCTCGGCGCCGTCCACGACCTCCCCCTCCAGCCCCCGCGAGGGAGCACGCCGAACGGGGAGGTCGTGCGGGTATCGGGCCATTGAGAGACCAAGAGCTGTTCAGCCGTGCGACAATTGGGCCACATGCGCGAGGTCTGGCCGGGCGAGCCCTATCCACTCGGCGCAACCTGGGATGGCGTTGGCACCAGCTTTGCGGTGTTCTCCGAGGTCGCCGAGCGGGTTGAGCTGTGCCTTTTTCACGACGACGGTTCTGAGGAGCGCGTCGACCTGCCCGAGGTCGACGGCTTCGTCTGGCACGGCTACCTGCCGGGCATCCAGCCGGGACAGCGGTACGGCTACCGCGTGCACGGCCCCTACGAGCCGTCGCAGGGGCACCGGTGCATCCCCAGCAAGCTGCTGCTCGACCCCTACGCCAAGGCCATCGACGGCGAGCTGACCTGGAACCAGGCGCTGTTCCCCTACTACTTCACCGATCCCGCCCGGCGCAACACCGAGGACAGCGCGCCCTACATTCCGAAGAACGTGGTCATCAACCCGTTCTTCGAGTGGGGCAACGACCGGCCGCCGCGCATCCCGTACCACCAGACGGTGATCTACGAGGCCCACGTGCGCGGGCTCACCATGCGCCACCCCGACGTGCCGCCCGACCTGCGCGGCACGTACGCCGCCATGGGGCATCCGGCGATCATCGACCACCTGCTGTCGCTGGGGGTCACGGCGGTCGAGCTGATGCCGGTGCACCACTTCGTGCCCGAGCACTTCCTGGTGGCGCGCGGGCTGACCAACTACTGGGGCTACAACACCATGGCCTACCTGGCGCCCCACGGCCGCTACTCCAGCGCGGGCACGCGCGGCGAGCAGGTCCTGGAGTTCAAGGCCATGGTGCGGGCGCTGCACGAGGCCGGGATCGAGGTCATCCTCGACGTGGTCTACAACCACACGGCCGAGGGCGACCACATGGGGCCCACGCTGGGGTTCCGGGGCATCGACAACGCGGCCTACTACCGGCTGCACGACGGCGACCGGCGCTACTACCTCGACTACACCGGGTGCGGAAACTCGCTCAACGTGCGTTCGCCGCACGCGCTGCAGCTGATCATGGACTCGCTGCGTTACTGGGTGCTCGACATGCACGTCGACGGGTTCCGGTTCGATCTGGCGTCGGCGCTGGCGCGTGAGCTGCACGACGTCGACCGGCTGAGCGCGTTCTTCGACCTGATCCAGCAGGATCCGGTGATCTCCCAGGTCAAGCTGATCGCGGAGCCGTGGGACGTGGGGCCCGGGGGCTACCAGGTCGGAAATTTCCCGCCTTTGTGGACGGAGTGGAACGGGAAATACCGGGACATCGTGCGAGATTTCTGGAGGGGCACCCATTCCGCTCTCCCCGAGTTCGCCTCCCGCCTGACCGGCTCCGCCGACCTCTACGAGTCCTCGGGCCGCCGTCCCGTCGCCTCCATCAACTTCGTGACCTGTCACGACGGGTTCACGCTCAGCGACCTGGTGTCGTACGACCACAAGCACAACGAGGACAACGGCGAGGACAACCGCGACGGCACCAACGACAACCGCTCGTGGAACTGCGGCGCCGAGGGCCCGGTCGAGGACCCGGGGATCGTCAGGCTCCGCCGCCGCCAGCGCCGCAACTTCCTGGCCACGCTGTTCCTGTCGCAGGGCGTGCCGATGTTGTCCCACGGCGACGAGCTCGGCCGCACCCAGCGCGGCAACAACAACGCCTACTGCCAGGACAACGAGCTGGCCTGGGTCGACTGGTCGCTGCTGCGCACCGAGTCCGACCTGCTGGAGTTCGTCCGCGCCCTGTCGAAGCTGCGCCGCGAGCACCCGGTCTTCCAGCGCCGCCGCTTCTTCCAGGGCCGCCACCCCGACAACGGCGACCGCGACCTGGTCTGGCTCACGCCGGGCGGGACGGAGATGACGGCGGGCGACTGGCACATCGGCTACGCCAAGTCGCTCATGGTCTACCTCAACGGCCAGGCGATCACCGAGCCCGGGCCGCGGGGCGAGCGGATCGTGGACGACTCGTTCCTGCTGCTGATCAACGCCCATCACGAGAACATGCCGTTCACGCTGCCCGGCGAGGAGTTCGGCGACAGCTGGCTGCCCGTGCTCGACACCAGCCACGAGCTGGTCGAGGACACCTTCGCCGACGAGGGGTGGCACGCGGGCGACGTGGTGGCCGTCACGGCCCGCTCGCTCCAGGTGCTCCGGCAGCCCCGCCGGTCCAAGTGAGCCGTGCCGTGAGGATGCTCAGGACGTGAGGATGCTCAGAAGACGCGCGCCGCGCTGGCCGACAGGAACACCAGCGCGAACGTCGTCACCCCGGCCAGGCCGTGCAACGTCACGGCCAGCGCCGGGAATCCGCCTGCGCCCTTCTCGTGCCGTCCCGCCCCGAGCCATCGCGTGAACATCACGAACCCCAGCAGCGAGGCCGCCGCCAGCCCTCCGAACGCCACCCAGGCCAGCGCCCGGCTCCCCGTGACCAGCCAGGCCACCCAGCACACCAGCGCCGACACCGCGAGCATCGGATGGGAGAAGACCAGGGTCGCGGGGAAGCGGGTGACCTTGGCCCGGCGCATGCCGCCGCCGGACAGCCAGAGGTAGAGCAGGTACAGCCCGGCGAGTGCGGCGATCGTCCACGTCCCGGCGGTGACCAGACCCACGGGCCCTCCCCTGTCAGTCCCATCCCCTGTTGTCACGTTAAGCGGACGGTCGCCGGTATGTCCTGGGATACACAAAAGCTCTATCCGGCCTAGAACATCCGGATGACGTACTTGCCGCGGACGCCGCCGGCCTCCAGCGCCCGGTGCGCCTTGGCGATGTCCGCCAAGGGGAACACCGTGTCCACGACCGGCCGGATCGCGCCGCTGTCCACGTACCGGGTCAGGTCGGCGAAGAGCCGGTGGGTGGGGTTGCCGCTGAAGAACCGCACGCGCCCCGAGCCGAAGACGGCGGAGGCGGCGATGTACGACAGGGACGCGGCAGCACGGTCCGGGTCGAAGGCGATCGCCACCATGCGGCCGCCCGGCCGCAGGAGCCGGCGGTAGGCGCCGGACGCGGTGCCCACGGTGTCGAGGACCACATCGAACCGGCCGAGGTCCGCCGGGGCGGTGGTCCTGTAGTCGAAGACCTCGTCGGCGCCCAGGTCGCGGACGAAGTCCTGGTTCCCCGCCCCGGCCAGGGCGGTGACGTGGGCGCCGAAGGCCCGGCCGAGCTGGACGGCGACGTGGCCCACCCCGCCGCTGCCGCCGCGGACGAGCAGTCGCTCGCCGGCCTGGAGCCGCGCCTTGTCGCGGAGCGCGGTGATCGCCGTGGTGCCCACGGGCAGAGCCGCGGCCTCGACCAGATCCAGGCCGGCGGGCGCGAGGGCGATCCGCCGGGGGCGGACGGCCACGTACTCGGCGGCGCTGCCGAACCTGTACCCCGTGAGACCCCACACCCGGTCGCCCACCGCCGGTCCTCGCACGTCCCGGCCCACGGCGACGACCTCGCCGGCGAAGTCGAGGCCTGTGCGCTTCGGAAAGCCCCGCTCCACCAGGTCCGTCACCAGCCGCACCTTGCCTGCCCTGCCGTGGAGCTCGCCGCCGTTCACGCTGACGGCATGGACGCGCACCAGCACCTCACCGGGTCCCGGGACGGGCTTGGGCACCGTGCCCTCGTACAGGACCTCTGGAGGCCCGTAACGGTCGTACAGGGCCGCCCGCATGTCACTCACTGTCTCTTTCATCCCCTTCGTCTTCGTCGTTCGGCTGCGACACTAATGCGCTAACCGGAAGGGAATGTCCACTTACGCTAATGTGAGAAACATGCCTGCTCACCCTTCTCGGATAGCCCCTTCCGCAGAGGGCGAGCCGCGCACGGGCACGCTGCGTGCGGACGCGCTGCACAACCGGGAGCGCATCCTCCAAGCCGCGCGGGAGGCTTTCGCGGCGCGAGGGCTCGACGTGCCGATGGTGGCCATCGCGCGCCGGGCCGGGGTCGGCGTGGCCACCCTCTACCGGCGCTTTCCCTCACGGGAGTCGCTGGTCATGGAGGTGTTCGCCGATCAGTTCGCGGCGTGCGGGGCGGTCGTGGACGAGGCGCTGGCCGATCCGGACCCATGGCGGGCGTTCCGCACGGTGGTGGAGAAGGTGTGCGCGATGCAGGTCGCCGACCGGGGGTTCACGGAGGCGTTCCTGACGGCGTTCCCCGGCGCGATCGATTACGAGGGGGTTCGCGCGCGTGCCGAGCAGGGCTTGGCCGAGATCGTGCGGCGCGCCAAGGCGGCCGGGAGCCTGCGCGCCGACTTCGACCTGGCCGACCTCACGCTGCTGCTCAAGGCCAACCACGGCGTCACCGCCGACACCGGCGACTCCGCCGCGGCGGCCTCCCGCAGGCTGGTCGCCTACCTCCTCCAGTCCTTCCGCGCCGAAACCGCCGAGCCTCTGCCGTCGGCGCCCCCACTCGGCCTGCAGCACGTCTACGCCCTCCCTCCGACGCGATAGCGGGAGACCGCGCACCACAGGCCCGCACCATTCCGCACGATCGGCTCCCCTACGCCTCCTGACGTCCCCTTATGGCCGCCGAGGGCCTGAAGCGGCGGTGATCGAGGAGTGGAGTGGGCATTGGAGGGTGGTCAGTACGGGAGACCGCGCACCACAGGCCCGCACCATTCCGCACGATCGGCTCCCCTACGCCTCCTGACGCCCCCACATGGCCGCCGAGGGCCGAAGCGGCGGTGGTCGAGGGTGGGGTGGTGGGCGTTGGGGGGTTGTCGGTGAGGTGTGCCAAGGTAGAGGGGTGCGGCGCATCTATCCCGACATACAGGACAACCCAGACATCGCCCAGGCGTACGCCTACCCGGACGACCGGCCCTGGCTGCGGCTCAACATGGTCGCCAGCGCCGACGGCGCCGCCTGGTTGAAGGGCCGCTCCGGCGGGCTGTCGAGCAGTGGCGACAAGCGGATCTTCCAGGTCCTGCGCGGTCTGGCCGACGTCGTGGTGGCGGGCGCCTCGACCGTGCGCAAGGAGGGATACGGCCCGATCAAGCCGCGCGAGGCGTGGAGCGAGATCCGCGCGGGCCGCCCGGAGGTGCCTCCGATCGCGGTCATCACCCGCAGCCTGGGGGGCTTCGATGTCGACCACGAGCTGTTCGGCTCCGACGCGATCAGCCGGACGATCGTGATCACCTGCGAGGCCGCGCCCCACGAGCGGCGCAAGGAGCTGGCCAGGCACGCCGACGTCATCGTGGCCGGCGGGGAGACCGTCGACATGCCCCTGGCCGTGGCCCAGTTGCACGAGCGCGGGCTGACGAGGATCCTGTGCGAGGGCGGCCCCCGGGTCAACGCCCAGCTCTCGGCCTGCGGCCTGGTGGACGAGTTGTGCCTGTCGATCAGCCCGCAGCTGGTCGGGGGCGGCGCGGCGCGCATCCAGAACGGCGAGCCCGCGCAGGTCAGACTGGATCTCAGCCAGGTGCTGGAAGAGGAGGGGGTCCTCTTCTGCAGGTATACGAGGGAGCGCAGCCCATGAGCGAGCCGACAGAGCCCACGGGACTCACCGAGCCGACGGAGCCCACCGCGACCGGTTCCGTCGAGCCGGCCGGTGCTGCCGACGCGACCGCCCCGTCCCAGGCCGTGGCCACCGCCGAAGAGCCGGAGCCGGTGCCCAATCTGCCGGTGCGGCCGCCGGTGCCGCCCATGCTGGCCAAACCGGTCAAGGCCATGCCGAAGCAGGACGGCACGCTGTTCTACGAGCCGAAGTGGGACGGCTTCCGGTGCATCGTGTTCCGCGACGGTGACGAGGTCTATCTGGGCAGCCGCAACGAGCGGCCGTTCACGCGCTACTTCCCCGAGCTGGTCGAGGCGGTGCGGGCCGAGCTGCCCGACAAGTGCGTGGTGGACGGCGAGATCGTGCTGCCCAGGGGGTCCCAGCTCGACTTCGACGCGCTGCAGCAGCGCATCCACCCGGCCAAGTCGCGGGTGAAGCTCCTGTCGGAGCAGACGCCGGCCCAGTTCATCGCGTTCGACCTGCTGGCGCTGGGCGACGAGTCGCTGATGGATGAGCCGTTCTCGGAGCGCCGCGCCCGGCTGGAGGGCATCTTCCCGGAGAAGGCCGGGTCGGTCCGGCTGACCCCGGTCACGACCAGCGACGAGCAGGCACGCGAGTGGTTCGAGACGTTCGAGGGCGCGGGGCTCGACGGCATCATCGTCAAGCCCGGCGACCAGCCGTACGTCCCGGACAAGCGCACCATGTTCAAGGTCAAGCACGAGCGCACGGCCGACGTCGTGGTGTGCGGCTACCGCGAGCACAAGTCGGGCCCGATCGTGGGGTCGCTGCTGCTGGGCCTCTACGGCGACGACGGCAGGCTGCACCACGTGGGGGTGGCGGCCTCGTTCCCGATGGCGCGCCGGGCCGAGCTGGTGGAGGAGCTCAAGCCGCTGGTCGCCGAGCTGAGCGAGCACCCGTGGGGCCACTGGGCCGAGCAGGCGCAGGCCAACATCGGCCAGCCGGCGGCCGGGCCCGCGACGGGCGGCCAGCGGGTGCCGGGGGCGGTGTCGCGGTGGAACGCCAAGAAGGACCTGTCGTTCATCCCGCTGCGTCCCGAGCGGGTGATGGAGGTGGCCTACGACCAGATGGAGGGCGACCGGTTCCGGCACACCGCGCACTTCCGCCGGTGGCGTCCGGACCGCACTCCGGAGTCGTGCACGTACGAGCAGCTGGAGCGTCCAGTCAGTTACAACCTTGACGATATCCTTGCCCGATAGGCGTATATCCCGTTATATCTCGACATATGAGTACTGGGGATGAGTTAAAGGCAGCCGTGTCCGCCCGCCGCGATCTCGGGCCCGAGTTCGAGGACGCCATCGTGGAGTCGTTCCTCGACAAGATGGGCAAGGAGGTCGACCGGCGGGTGGACGAGCGCCTGGCCCAGGCGGCCCCGAAGTCGGTTGCCCACCAGGGGCCGAGCGACGCGCAGCGGCTCGCCCTGGCGATCGTCTCGCTCAGTCTGGGCACCCTCACCACCATCTTGTTCGTCCTGGTGGGCGATGGCCGCGCGGGCTACGTGATCCCGATCTGGGTGGCGATCATCATCGTCAACGTGTTGTTCAACAACCGGGGCAAGAACGGCTAGACCAGCCAGATGAGGCCCGCGAAGCGGCCTCCGGGCTGCTCGCGGCGGTGGGAGTAGAGCTCTTCCGACTCGATCGTGCAGCGCGCGTCGTGGCGTACGTCCGTCAGCCCCGCCGCCCTGAGCTGGGCCTCGATGCCGGCCCTCAGGTCGAGCGCGGGTGTCTGCCACGACGTCGTCGACCAGGTCTCCGGCACCCGGGAGGCGACCCGCTCGCGCAGCTCGGCGGGCACCTCGTAGCAGCGTCCGCACGCGCCGGGGCCCACGAGCGCGACCATCCGGCCGGGCTCCGCGCCCTTGGCGGCCATGGCCTCCACCAGGACCGTCGCGATGCCCGCCTCGGTGCCGGGACGGCCGGAGTGGGCGGCGCCGACCATGCGGGCCACCGGGTCGGCCACCAGCACCGCCGGGCAGTCGGCCCCGAGCGAGGCCAGCGCCAGCCCCGGCTCGGTGGTGAACACGCCGTCGAGCGGCGGCGGATCGTCGCGGAACGGCTCGCTCACGTACGCGACGTCCGCGCTGTGGACCTGCCGCATGTAGACGACCGCCCGCACGCCCAGCTCGGCCGCCAGGCCCTCGCGGTTGGCCCGCACGGCCGCGGGGTCGTCGCCGACCATGCCGCCGAGGTTGCGCGAGGCGAAGGGCGGGGCGCTGACGCCTCCGTGCCGGTCGGTGACGGCGACGTGGACCCCCGGAGCCAGCTGCATGCCTAGATCCTAGAGTGCTGAGTGACGCACCGATGGAAAGGGATTCCCCATGACCAGCCTCGCCGACCTGCACGCGCTGATGACCCGCCTCGGGCACCCGGTGGCACAGCAGGCCGCCCCGTCCGGGCGTGCCTTCGCGGACGGCGCCCCCTACCGGTATGAGATCCCCAGTGTGGAGGGGCCGGCCGTGCTGGAGGCCGTGGTCGCGGAGGCCGACCGGCTGGGCGTGCCGATCGCCAGGACGTCGCAGGGCAGCGGCGTGATGATGCTGACGGACGCGGAGATCTCCGACATGGCGCGGATCGGGGCCGAGCGCGGCATCGAGGTGAATCTGTTCCTCGGGCCGCGGGCCGCCTGGGACACCGGCGGGCAGGCCAAGCTCACGCAGGCCGTCGGGGCGGCCGCGCGCGGCAACGCGATGGTGGCGGCGTGCGTGGCGGACGCCCTGCGGGCCTGCTCGCTGGGCATCCGCAGCCTGCTCGTGGGCGATCTGGGCACGCTGGAGGTACTGCGGGCGCTGAAGGAGGACGGCACGCTGCCGGCGAACCTGGTGCTGAAGACCTCCGTGCTGCTGCCCCTCACGAACGGCCCGACCGCCGCGATCTTCGAGCGGCTGGGCGCCACCACGATCAACGTCGGCACCGACCTGACCGTGCCGCACCTGGCCGAGATCCGGGCCGCGACCCCGCTGCCGATCGACCTGTATCTGGAGGTGCCCGATGACCAGGGTGGATTCGTCCGGTTCTACGAGGCCGTGGAGATCGTCCGGGCCGCCGCGCCCGTCTACCTGAAGATGGGGCTGCGTAACGCGCCGAACATCTACCCGTCCGGCTCGCACCTCGGCGCGGTGCCGCGCGAGCTGGGCCGCGAACGGGTGCGGCGGGCCGCGCTGGTGCAGCGGCTGATCGAGCAGCTCGACCCCGAGCTGGCCAAGCTGCCCGCCCACTTCCGCCCTGCCGACCTCGGCGTCCCCGAGGTCTAGCCCGCGATGGAGGCGTTGGCCTCCGTGATGAACTTGCGTGCGGCGTCGTCAGGGGTCATCCGGCGGAACAAGACCTCGTTCGTATACCGTGCGAGGATCGTCTCCATGGCGCTGGCGAGCTTCGGCGGGGCGGCGGGCGGGGCCGTG
The DNA here is from genome assembly GCF_008065375.1 of Nonomuraea sp. SYSU D8015. GTDB lineage: Bacteria > Actinomycetota > Actinomycetes > Streptosporangiales > Streptosporangiaceae > Nonomuraea. The sequence goes on along the minus strand of NZ_VJYI01000001.1, from coordinate 357,398 downwards.
AGCTCGCCCTTGATCTCCTCGAGGAAGGCCAGCGTCTTCCTGTCGGTCTCCGGGAGCTTGTCCTGGACCGCCGCGAGCACCTTGGAGCTGGCAGGGAGGCCGCGGTCGCTGAGGATGATCTGGCCCGCCTCCGGGTCGTTGATCATGAAGTCGATGAACTTGGCGGCCTCTGCCGGGTGCGCGGACTTCGCCGAGGCGGTGTAGAACATCGCGGGCTGCAGGAACATGCCGCCGGTGGCGGCTCCCTGCACCTTCGGCATCCTCAGCAGCTCCACTTCCTTGCCGCCCGCCGCCTTGCTGATCGCGCCGAGCTCGTTGCTCCACCACATCCCCATCGCGCCGTTGCCGGTGGCGAAGAGCGACCGGTCCGCGTTCTGGGTGGCGAGCTCGACGCTCTTGGGGACGTCAGGAGAACCCTTGGTCTTGGCCAGCTTCTGGTGGATGGCCCACCATGCCTTGAGCGTATCGGGCGAGACGCCGATCTTGTTGCCGTCGTAGAAGCGCTCGCCCCGCTGAGCGGCGAAGATCTGCAGGTAGGCCGGGTTGAAAGACTGCTGCGTGCCGTAGACCTTGCCACCGGTCCCCGCGGTGATCTTCGCGGCCAAGTCGATGTATTCCTCCCAGGTCCATGCGGTGTCGTCGGGTAGTTCCTGCCCCGCGTCCTTGATCGCCTTCGGGTCCATGACCAGGGACCAGGCGTTGACGCCGGTGGGGATGGCGAACTGCTTGCCGTCGATCGCGCCGGTGGCCAGCACCTTGCCGTCGATGTCGGCCGTGTTGACCCTGCTGGACAGGTCGGCGAGCGTGCCGCGCTCGGCGTACTCCCGCAGGCCGCGGATCTCGATCGTGATGACGTCAGGCGTCTGGCCGCCCGCGACCTTCGTGGCCAGCGTCTCGTAGTAGCTGCCGAAGCCGGAGAACTCTGCCTCGACGTCGATGTTCGGGTTCTTGGCCTCGAATCTCTTGATCGCTTCTTCGGTCATCTTCTGTCGCGCCTCAGTGCCCCAGTACAAGAAACGCAACGTGATCTCGCCGTCGGCGCCTTCGCCGCCGCAGGCCGCAGTGGTCACCAGCACAGCAGTGGCCAGTAACGCCGCCGTCCACGTCTTCCTGCCAGAGCTCACGGCTCTACCTCCCGGGGGGTGAAGGACCTCTTCGGTCCTGGGGTGGTCACACCATGGATCAGGTACTTCCGTCCGGCAGGAAGAAGCCGAAGATCAGCCCGAGCGCGATGATCGGCATGGCGAACATCGGGGGGCCACGACGGCTCACCACCGGAGTCAAAGAATCCTGCAAAGGCTAGCGGGGTGGTGCAGTCGCCGGAAGTTGTTCAGGTGGAGGAAGTGATTCGTTCTTGCGGCGATCAGCGGCGGACGAGCTCGTGCGGGGCGAGCTCCCGCGTCTCGCCGCGCTCCAGGTAGACCACCCGGTCGGCCAGGCCGGCCTGCTCGATGTGGTCGCGGAAGTCGGCCAGCGGCGAGCTGAAGACGGTGTAGTCGTCGTAGTGCACCGGCACCACCGCACGCGGGTTGATCAGGTCCACCCACGAGGCGCCCTGCTCGCCGTCCATCGTGACGAGCAGGAAACCGAGCAGCTTGGTGCCGCCCAGGTGGACGATGGCCACGTCGATCTCGGGGAAGCGGATGGGGATCGCGTCCAGGCGGCGGTCGAACAGGGTGTCGCCGCTGACGTGCAGGCGCAGCTCCACACGCTCGTCCTGGCCGGCGAACTCCAGCATGGTGCCGATCACGGCCGGCAGGAGCGCCTCCGCCGGGCCCGGCGCGTGCTTGGCGGGCAGCGCCGTGATGACGACGCTCCCGCCGGGGCCGTGCAGCTCGTGCTGCCCGAACTCCTCCAGCCCCACACTCCGCCGGAACCCGCGGCGGCGCAGCTTGCGAGCCGCCTCCGTGGTGGTGATGATCGGCGTCTCCTTGTCCAGGCCGCGCTGGGCGACCCGGTCCCAGTGGTCGCCGTGCATGTGGGACAGCACCACCGCGTCCAGCGCCGGGAGCTCCTCGATCTCCACGGCGGGGTCGGCGAGGCGGCGCGAGCTCAGGCCGTAGCCGAGGTACGCCCGCTCCCCCCGGTGCAGGAAGTTGGGATCCGTCAGCAGGGTGAATCCGTTGTAGCGGATCAGCGTGGTGGCGTTCCCGATGAACTGCAGGCTTCCCTTCACCTCACGTCACTCCGGGTGTTTCGGCCGCTGCTCGGGCGGCACGCCGCCCCCTTTGCCGCCGCCCTTGCGGCCCTTGTCGGTTCCGTGTGGGTGGGCGGCGCGCTTGACCGCGTTCTTCGCCTCGCGTACGGCGTCGGCGGCCTTGGAGCCGGTCACCGTCTTGCCTGATCTGCGCAGTTCGGGCTGTTGTGGATTGACCATGACGACTTTCCCCCTAGTAGGGGTAACCACTGCCACGACGGCCCGAAGCCAAACACTCCGTATCTGCCTGTTTCACTTCGGTCACATTACTTGACGATCGGTCCAATAGTTCGCAAGGCTCTCAGAAGCATCGGGGGGAACGACCGACAGACTTCGGGAGCCTCCATGGCAAGTGCACGACGTCTCGCGGCCGCCGGAGCGGTGACGGCCTTCGTGGTCGGTGGGATGAGCCTGACGGCGGGCATCGGCATCGCCTCCGCCTCGGCGGATCCGGGGCAGCAGGTGCCGGGCGAGGCGGCCACGTGCCTCCTTCCCTTGCCGATCCTCTGCGACGAGCCCTCCTTGCCGGGTGTGCCCACGCCCGGCGACACCTGGTCGAGCGCGCCCCAGGAGAGCTGGTCGGACGCGCCGTCCCCCAAGGACTCCTGGCCCCCCGCGGACGGCCCCGAGAGGTCCGAGCCTCCGTGGCGGCCGGCCGGCGAGCACGAGCACAGGGTGCCGAAGGGGCATCCGGAGACCGGTGGGGGCGGGCTCGCGCAGGACGGCACGGTGTGGCCGTTCGCACTGGGCGGGGCCGCGCTCCTGACCGGGGCGGGGCTGGCCGGATTCGCGGTACGGCGCCGCCATGCGAGCGAGCCGGCTCCCGAGGTGCGGCCGTGAGCAGGGATGCCGTCTAGGGTGGCGGGCGTTCCCGGGAACCGGCTGGTCCTGGCCCTGGCGGGCGTCGTCACTCTGGGCGGGGTCGGCCTGATCGGCTTGGGGGTGAGCGGCGTCCTGGGGGCCGGCTCCGAGGCGGCGCCGGCCGCGAACGCACGCCAGGAGCCGGCGCCGGTCACCGGCGTGCCGCTCTCCAAGATGGCCGCGCCCATGAAGGCCGCCCGGCCCACGGCCGTCTACATTCCGTCCATCGGCGTGTCCGCCCCGCTCATGGAGCTGGGCCTCGACACGCGCGGCGCCATCCAGACCCCGCCGCTCGACTCACCGAACCTCGCCGGCTGGTACCGCTACGGCCCCGTCCCCGGCCAGCGCGGCGCCGCCGTGATCACCGGGCACCTCGACACCAGGAACGGCCCGGCCGTCTTCGCCCGCCTGAAGGAGGTCAAGCGCGGCGACCAGGTGCAGGTGCTGCGTGCCGACCGCTCGGTGGCCGTCTTCGTCGTCGACAAGGTCGAGCACACCCCGAAGACGCGCTTCCCCGCCAAGAAGGTGTACGGCAAGCTGCGCTATCCGGGGCTGCGGCTGGTGACGTGCGGCGGCGCGTTCGACCGGCAGGCACACAGCTACCGGGACAACACCATCGTGTACGCGCACCTCGCGGCCCCGTACTACCCCAAGAGCTGATCAGGGATCGCGAGGCAGGCCCAGCGCGCGCTCGGCGATGATGTTGAGCTGCACCTCCGTGGTGCCGCCGCCGATCGTGTACGCGCGGGTGGTGAGGATCATGCGGCTCCAGTACGCGTCCGCCGGGGCCAGCGACCAGCAGAACTCCGAGATCGCCTGCGCGTGCCGCATGCCGAGCAGCTTGCGGACGCTGGAGGCGACCCCCGGATCCCCGCCGGACAGCTTCGAGAGCGTCACGCGCTGGCCGAGCGCCGAGATCGCCTGGCCCTCCGCCCACAGGCGTCCCGCCTGCTCGCGCTGTGCCTGGCGGAGCGGGGGGAGGCGGGCGACGAGCTTCGCCATGTCGGTGTGCTGGGAGCCCGGGCCCCAGGAGTCGCCGAGTGCGACGCGTTCGTGGGAGAGCGTGTCGCGGGCCACCCGCCAGCCCTGATCCACCTCGCCGACGACCAGGTCGTCCGGGACGAAGACGTCGTCGAGGAACACCTCGTTGAAGATCTCGTCGCCGTTGATCTCTTTGAGCGGCCTGACGGTGACGCCGGGGGACGACATGTCCACCAGGAAGTACGAGATGCCCTGGTGTTTCGGTTTCCCGGGGGAGGTCCGGGCTAGGCAGATGCCCCAATGGGCGTACTGTGCGAGGGACGTCCAGATCTTCTGCCCGCTCAGTGACCAGCCGCCCTCCACCCTCGTGGCCTTCGTCGACAGGCCGGCCAGGTCGGAACCCGCGCCGGGCTCGCTGAACAGCTGGCACCACACGATCTCGCCGGCGAGCGTCCGCGGCAGGAAACGTTCCTGCTGCTCGCGGGTGCCGTACGTGACGATGGACGGGACCGCCCAGGCCGCGATGCCGAGGTTCGGGCGTTCGAGGTCCCGGAACTCCTGGTGGATGATCACCTGCTCGAGCGGCGAGGCGTCCCTGCCCCACGGCCTCGGCAGGTACGGCATGATCCACCCTTCCCGCGCGAACCTGGCCCGCCTGGCCGCCGGCGCCTCGGCCCGCAGCGACTCCGCCTCCGCTCTGATCGCGTCCCTGAGCGGCGCGGCCTCGTCCGGGAGGTCCGGCTCCATCGCCCGCCGGACGCCCGCCACCGCCAGCGCGGCCGCCTCCTCGGCCCAGGGGCCGGGGTCGCCCGCCAGCATGCGGTCGGAGAGGGCGCGGCGGTAGTAGCGGTGGGCGTCGTGCTCGAAGGTGTAGCCGATGCCGCCGAGCACCTGGATGGCGTCCGCCGCACACCGGACGGCCGCATCCAGCGCCAGCACCGCCGCCACGGCCACGGCCAACCGCGTCTCGTCAGGGAGTGCCGGGTCGCCATCGGCGGTTCTTCCGCTCGTGTCGAGTGAGAGAGTGCGGACGTCGCCGGGTGACGTCGCGGGGCCGGCGTCCATGGCTCTGGCTGCGTCCCAGACGGCGGCGCGGGCCTGCTCCAACGCCACCAACGCGGCGGCCACGCGGTGCTTGACGCCCTGGAACTGCCCGATCGGGCGGCCGAACTGCTCGCGCGCCTTCGCGTAGCCGGCCGCCGTGGCGACGGCCCACGCCGCGACGCCGCACGCGTCCGCGCCGAGCAGTACGGCGGCGATCTCCCGTACCGGCGTGCCGGTGAGCACCCGATCGGCCGGGACGGGCCCGCGCGGCGTCACGGTGCACAGCGCCCGGTCGAGGTCGACGCCCTCGGCGCGCTCGGCGACGACGTCGTCCCGGTCCAGCACCGCCCACGCGCCGCCGCCCACCCCCAGCAGGAAGAGATCGGCGTCGGCCGCCCCCAGGGCGAGGACCGCGCCTCCGGCGGCCGGACGCTCGGAGGAACGGGCGCCGGAGGCGTCGGTGGGCGGGACGGCGGAGGCGGCCGCGGAGGCGTCGGTGGGCAGGGCGACGGCCGCGGTCATGGAGCCGTCGGCGAGGGAGGTGATCAGGCGCTCGTGGCGTCCGCCCGAGCGGGCGAGCGCGGCCGACGCCAGCACGGTCGGCAGGTGAGGGCCGCCGACCCGCCGCTCGGCCAGGGACTCCAGCGCGACGCAGAGCTCCAGCAGCCCGTACCCCTGCCCGCCCTGCTCCTCGGGCAGATGCAGGCCCAGCAGCCCCTGCTCGGCCAGCGCCGCGTGGTCGGCGCTCCGCTCGGCCAGCCCCCGTACGGAGGCGGCCAGCGCCAGGTGTTCCTCGGTCAGCCCGATGCCCATGCGTCCGAATCTAGAAGCTTATTCGGTCGATCTCCAGGGCGAGGAGAAAACCATTGGCCGTACGTCGCCCCGCGCCGCTACCCTCACACGTGGCCGAATCGATCGGGCAGCGGTCGCGCTGTCCCGGAGGGAGTGGGTTTATGCATGGCATCGAGACCCGTGCGCCTCGACGTGCCGTCGGCGATCCCTGCCTCTGATCGGGTCACACCCGACTTCGTGAATCATCACATCTGACAGGCCGGACCGCCTGCGGCACCGGTGTGCCCGCGTTCACCGCGAGGCCCGCTCGGGCGCACGACCCTTGCTGCCTTCCCACGATTCGTTTCGGCAAGGAGTAACCCAGGTTGTCTGCCAACGGCAAAACTCGTTCCATCGTCAACACCGAGACCTTCCCGTGCGTGCGCTGCGGCCTGACCGTGACGGCCACCGCGCCGGACGGCACCCGCCGCAACCACTGCCCGAGCTGCCTGCACTCGATGCACGTGCTCGACCGGGTGGAGGGCGGCCCGTCGGAGTGCCGCTCGCGGATGATCCCGATCTCGATCGCGGTCCTCCGCACCGGCGACTGGATGATCATCCATCGCTGCACCCGGTGCGGTGAGCTGACGTCCAATCCCATCTGCGGGGACGACAACCAGCTCATCCTCATGCGCATGGCGGTACGCCCGCTCGCGCAGCCGCCGTTCCCGCTCGAGGCGTTCGGCGACCTGTGACATGCCCAGGAGGAAACCCGGCCGTGAAAGGCCGCAACGGCGCAAGAGCACGCACCACCGGGAGCCCGCCGACGCCTTCCGCTGCGTCGGGTGCCGGCTGGACGTGCCGATGTCCGCGCCCGGCACCGCGCACCGCAACCACTGCCCGCACTGTCTGACCAGCCTGCACGTCGACCACCGGATCCCGGGGGACCGGCGGGCGGGCTGCCGGGGCCGGATGGCGGCGCTCAGCGTCACCGTCCGGCCGGACGGCGAGTGGTTGATCATCCATCACTGCCAGTCCTGCGGAGGGCTCAGCGCCAACCGCATCGCGGGCGACGACAACGCGCGGGCGCTGCTCCGCATCGCCATCCGCCCGCTGTCCGACAGCCGCCTGCCGGTCAGCGCCCTGCTCGCTCTCTGAAGAGGGCTCCTCGCCGAGGCCGCCGCGTACGGCCCGGCGAGGAGCCCGGCACGCGCTTCTCGGCGTCCGTGCCGGGCGTTAGGCTCGCCGGGTGCTGAGAGAATTCGATCTGCGGCTGCCGGACGGCCGCACGCTGCACGTGTACGACACCGGCCCGGACGACGCCGCCGACCGGCCGGCCGTCTTCTGGCACCACGGCACACCCAACATCGGCACGCCCCCTGAGCCCCTGTTCCCGGTCTCCGACCGCCTGGGCATCCGCTGGGTGTCGTACGACCGGCCCGGCTACGGCAGCTCGACCCGCGTCCCCGGCCGGAACCTGGCCTCGGCCGCGGCCGACGTCATACGGGTCGCCGACGCGCTGGGCCTCGCCCGTTTCGCCGTCATGGGGCATTCCGGCGGCGGCTCGCACGCCCTGGCCTGCGCCGTCCTGTTCCCCGACCGGGTGCGGGCCGTCCTCAGCGTGTCGGGCCTCGCCCCGTACGGCGCGGACGGGCTCGACTGGTTCGCCGGCATGTCGCGCTCCGGCCAGGCGTCTCTGCGGGCCGCCGCGGCGGGACGCGCGGCCAAGGAGAAGCACGAGGCCTCGGCCGAGTACGACCCGGAGATGTTCTCCCCGGAGGATCACGCCGCCCTCGAGGGCGTGTGGTCCTGGTTCGGCAGCGTCGTCGAGCCGGCCATCGCGTCCGGCCCCGGCGGGCAGATCGACGACGATATCGCCTACGTCTCCCCGTGGGGCTGCGACCCGGGCCAGGTGACCCAACCGGTGCTGCTCCTGCACGGCGAGCGGGACCGGGTCGTGCCCAGCCCGCACGGCGAGTGGCTGGCCCGCCACTGCCCGGGGGCCGAGCTGCGCCTGTATCCGGACGACGGGCACATCTCGGTCCTCCACGCGGCCCCGGACGCCCTGGAATGGCTCCACGCGAACGCCGGGCCCGCATGAGGAGAGCCCCTGACCGGCGGGTGGGCCACCACAACCACGCCCGCACACGGCCAGGAGCTCCGGTGCAGTTCTACCAGTGTTGCCGGTCGGCTCGTCGGCGCAATGCGGAAGTTCCGGCCGCGAGCCCCGGGACCGGCGCGCGCGTGTCCCTGGCTCAGTCGCCGAACTCCAGGTGCAGCGCCCGGGTGAAGTCGGCCACCGCCTCCTCGTGGCGCTCCACCTCCTGGAGGATCTCGCCCCGCACCCGATACGCCCAGATGTATTCGGCGTCCAGCTCGATCGCCCGATCCAGGTCGCGCAGCGCCGCCTCGTTGTCGCCCAGCTCGCTCAGCACCGCGCCCCGGCTCCCCAGCGCCCGGTCGTTCTCCGGGTCCAGCTCGAGGGCGCGGTTCAGGTCGGCCAACGCCTCCTCGTAGCGGTCGATCATGCGCAGGGCCTCGCCGCGCCTGCCGAGGGCCCGTACGTGCTCGGGGTCGATCTCCAGGGCCTTGGTGTAGTCGTCGATGGCCTCGGCGTACAGGTGCAGGCGCTGGTACAGGTCGCCGCGGGCCACCCAGGAGTACGCCAGCTCGCCGTTCAGGGCGATGATCTTGGCGTGCTCGTCCAGGGCCTCGTCCAGACGGTCCAGGTCCACCAGTGCGTCCGCCTTCGCCTCAAGGATCCACAGGGAGTCGGGCGAGAGGGTGAGGGCGTGGTCGAAGTCGGTCATGGCCTCCTCCAGCCTGCCCATCGCGGCGTACGTCTGGCCGCGCGAGCCGAGGGCGTACGCGCTGTCCGGCTCCAGCTTCAACGCCTCGTCGAAGTCCTCCAGCGCGGCCTCGTACCGCTCGATCAGGCGGTGGCTCTCGCCGCGCAGACGCCAGGCGCGGGCGTTGTCCGGCACCAGGGCGATCGACTCCGTCAGGTCCGCGATCGCGGCCTCGTGCCGCGACAGGGCGATGTACGATTCGGCGCGACTCCGCAACACCGACGCCCTCGACTGGGCGGCTGCCTCGGACAGCCCGGCCCGGTCCTTGATCCCCTCGCTCATGAGGGGTAAATCTATCCGACTAAATTTGGATGATGGCCGCCTTTTCGCGGGTGAACTCGAGCACCGAATCGTGGCCGTAGCCGCTGTCCTTGACGCCGCCGAACGGCAGGCCGGGCGGCATCTGGCGGAAGGTGTTCACCCAGACCGTGCCGCCGCGCAGATCGCGCACGAAGCGGTGCGCGCGGCCCAGGTCGCGGGTCCAGACGCCGGCCGCGAGCCCGTACGGGGAGTCATTGGCGATCTCCAGGGCCTGCTCGTCCTTCTCGAACGGCAGCGCCACAGCCACCGGCCCGAAGATCTCCTCCTGGCAGACGCGCAGCGAGTTGTCCTCCGTGGTGTAGAGGGTGGGCTCGACCCAGTAGCCGCCCGGCAGGCGCGGCACCACGTCGGCGCCGGTCCGGCCGCCGAAGACCAGCGTGGCGCCCTCCTTCTCGGCCAGCTCCAGGTACGACGTCACGCGCTCGAACTGCCCGGCCGACACGATCGGCCCCATCGTGGTCCGCAGGTCCTGCGGGTCGTCGAGCACCAGGCCCGCGCACACGTCCCTGATGCGGCCGAGCATCTCGTCCCAGATCGAGCGGTGGATGAGGATGCGCGAGCCGGCGACGCACACCTGTCCGGCGTTGCCGGTGTAGATGGAGTTCACGGTGACGCCCTGCGTGGCGGCGTCCAGGTCAGCATCAGGAAAGACGATATTGGGCGATTTGCCGCCCAGCTCGAAGATCATCGGCTTCAGCGCGTCCGCGGACGCCCGGGTGATCGCCTGGCCGGTGGCCGTGGAGCCGGTGAGGCTGATCTTGCCGACGTCGCGGTGCCGTACGAGGGGCTCTCCGACCGCCTCGCCCATGCCGCTGACGATGTTGAGCACCCCGGGCGGGAATACCCCGGCCAGCAGCTCGCCCAGCCGCAGCACCGACGCGCTCGCCTGCTCGGCCGGCTTGACGATCACCGTGTTGCCCGCCGCCAGTGCGTACGCGGCCTTCGCCGAGAACGTCGAGATCGGCGAGTTCCACGGGATGATGCACACCACCACGCCGTACGGCTCCCGCCGCGTCAGCCCCAGCGCGTCGGGCCCGAGGATGACGGTGTCGCCTTTGACCGCGTCCAGGCACTGCCCGGCGGCCAGCTGCCACAGGAACGCCATCCCCGGCAGGTCCTTCTTCAGCGTGTCCCGCAGGATCCTGCCGTTGTCGCGGGTCTCCAGCCTGGCCAGCTCCTCGGCGTGCCGGCCGAAGATCTCCGACACCTTGCGCAGATAGTGGGCGCGGGCCAGGGCGGGCAGCGCCGACCAGGCAGGGAAGGCCTCGCGGGCCGCGGCCACGGCCGCCTCGGCCTCGTCGGGGCCGCTCGCCGGGACCGCCGTCCACGCCTCGCCCGTGGCCGGGTCGACCGAGTCCATCGTCCGGGACGCGGCGACCAACTCGCCGCCGATGAGATTGCGATACTCAGGCACGGCACCAAGCATATGCTTGCTTGCTAACATCCGGCCATATATCACGACATGTATGTGACGCCCGGGCCCTCCTCGCCCAAGAGCCTGTAAAGCGCCCGAACACGCGCGCATAGTCACTTGGGTGTGGGGCAAGACGCTTCGCAGGGTGGTGGCTATGTCATATCGACGACTTTTGGGCCGTCTGGCGTACGGCTCCCGTTACGACCGTGTCCCGTGGGGTCAGCGTGTCTACGTACGGCCCGGCGAGCGGCTGATCCGCGAGGCGCAGTGGAAGTGGCTGATCAGGCGGGCGCCGATCATGTCCTTGGAGGAATACCGGCGGCTGAGACCGCTGGGCGAGATCGAGGAGTTCCTCAGCTGCATGATGTGCGGGGAGTCCCGCCAGCAGCCGCTGTTCGAGCCGACCGGCGGCAACGGATGGCGCTACTTCGTCGTCCGCTGTCCCTCCTGCGGTTTCCTCTACCGCAACCCGAACGTCCGCCCCGAGCGGCTCGGCGACCTCTATGCCACCGGCTACAGCAATTTCCTGACCGGCAAGTACGCCGCCAACCGGCAGCGCCGCTACGAGCTCACCATGCAGGCGTTCTCGCCGGTGTTCGACGAGGGCAAGGAGCGGCGGCTGCTCGACTTCGGCTCCGGCGTGGGGCTGTTCCTCGAGCTGGCCGAGCAGCGCGGCTTCGACGCGTACGGGGTGGACCTGTCGCCGGAGTCCGTCGAGCAGGCCAACCAGCGGCTGAGCAAGGCGCGGACCTACTTCGGCGCGCCCGAGGACGTGCCGGAGATCGCCGCGGGCGGATTCGACGTGATCACGCTCTGGTCGGTGCTCGCGCACCTGCCCAGGCCGCTGGAGGACTTCAAGAAGTTCCGCAGCCTGCTGGCGCCCGGCGGGGTGCTGCTCATCCTGACCGTCAACGCCCGGTCGCTGCTGCTCAAGGCGTACGGGTCGGCGTGGAGCGGCTTCACCAAGAACCACCTGATGTTCTACTCCTCGGAGACCGTGCGCACGCTGCTCGGCCGCACCGGCTTCGCCGGCGTCGCCTTCGCCCCCCACTACGGCGACACCATCGAGGCCGGCACCACCAGGCTGCCCGCCGACCTGGTCGCCCGGCTGCGGCGCAACGTCGAGCTGAGTGACGGCGGCAACATGATGCGCGTCCTGGCCTTCGCCGACGAGGAGGCGATCGGCCGCTGGGGCGGCGGCCCGCTGACGGTCCACCGCCTGTACGCCTAGGCCGGCGGCTGCCCGATCCTGGTGTTCTGGAAGGCGGTGAACAGCCAGGCGCCGTCGCGCTTGACGGCGACCCGGGTCTGCATGGAGCGAGCCTCAGGACGGCACTCGTCCTCGCCCGGGCGGATGACGCAGTTGCCGGTGATCATGATCGCCGTGTCAGCGGAGAGGAAGCGGACATGCCGCTCCTCTCCCAGCCGGAGCCGCGTTCCCTTCATGAACGTGCTGAGCCCCGCCCGCATGCTTTCGGCGATCTTCGCCCGCGTGCGGATGTGCTCGCCGTTGACCGCGATGAAGTCGGCGTCCTCGGTGAACGTGGCGGCGAACGCGTCGCCGTCCCCTCGATCCCAGGCGTCGGCCTGGCGCTGTTCGAGCGTCCCCAGCGCTTGAGCGTCCGCGTCCTGCCCCATGGTGCTCTCCTTTCCCGCGGTCGGTTCCGCGGCGCCTGCGCCACCGCATGCCGCCGCCATGAGCAGCAGCACGCCGATCGCGGTCTCGTTGAATCGCTTGCCCAGCAAGGCGACTCCTTCCTTGCGTCTGTCACAGGACAGGCGCGAGCCGCGGCGTAGCGATCGCTACGCCGGCCCACGGGAGCGGCCGGGCTGAGCGGGAGGCCGGCAGGGGCGTTGGGACAATGAGCCCATGCCCGCGCTCATCGGACGCGATCTACCGGCCGCGATCGTGCGTGACGCGTTCGCGCGGGCGCGAGGCGGTCACGGTGGGCTGGTGCTGGTCGCCGGCGAAGCGGGGATCGGGAAGAGCGCTCTGGTCGCCGACGCCGCCGACGGCGCCCGCCGCACGGGCGCCCTGGTCGCGGGCGGCGCCTGCTGGGACCGGGACGGCACGCCGGGCTACTGGCCGTGGACGCAGGTCATACGGTCGCTGCGGCGCAAGGCCGCCCCCGCGGAGTGGGCAAGGGGAACGCAGGCCGCGGGCCCCGCCTTGTTCGCGCTGCTCGGCGAGCCGGGCGAGCCCGGCGTGCGGATGGCGGGGCCGGAAGGGGGCGCCTGGGGCGCCGCACCGGCGTTTCCGCTGCACGACGCGGTGATGACGTTGCTTGTGACTCTGGCGCAGCACCGGCCGGTGGTGGTCGTGCTGGAGGACCTGCATCGGGCCGACGACGCCTCCCTCCGCCTCCTGCGGTTCGCTGCCCGGCACATGTCGCTGGAGCGGCTCCTGGTCCTGGGGACGTACCGGGACGCGGAGACCGGACCGGCCGAGCCGCTCCTGTCGTCACTGTCGGCGACGGCCGAGGTGATCACACTGGCCGGGCTCGACCGCGCGGGCGTCGCCGAGCTGGTCACCCGGGTCACGGGGCGGGCGCCGGAGCCGGAGGCCGCCGTCGAGCTCCACCGGCGCACCGGTGGAAACCCGTTCTTCGTCCAGCAACTGGCTCATTTGCGGCCGTACGGCGGTGCGATCCCGCATGGCGTCCGCGCCACCGTACGGGAACGCCTGTCCCGGCTGCCGCCAGGGGTCGAAGGGGCCCTGGCGGCCGCCGCCGTGCTGGGCCACGAGTTCGGCGCGCGGCTGCTCCCCACGACGGCCGGGGCGCAGGCCGAGCGCGTGGAACGGCTCCTCACGCACGCCGTGGCCGCCCGGCTGATCGTCCCGGCGGGCGACGGCCGGTTCACGTTCGCGCACGACCTGGTACGGGAGGTCGTCTACGACTCGCTCCCGGAGGAGGACCGGTGGCGCAGGCATGCCGCCGTCGTGGCCACCCACAGCCCGGCGGCGTCGCTCGTCCCGGGCGAGTCGGCCCGTCACGCGCGACTCTTCCCTGGGGAGCCGGTCTTCCCTGGGGAGCCGGCCCGTGACGCGCGACTCTCACCGGCTGAGATGGCCCGTCACGCGGAGCTCGCCGGGCCTGCGCTGGACGCCCAGGTGACCGTGGGATGGCTGGTGCGCGCCGCCCGGGACGCCTCCGCCCGCATGGCCACCGAGGAGGCCGCCCGGCACGCCCGCCGCGCGCTGGAGCTCGTCCCCACGCGGGATCTCCGCACCCGGGCGCTGATCCTGCTCGACCTGGGCACGATCCTGCACCACGACGGTGACCCGCCGGCGGGGCGGGCGGCGTTCGAGGAGGCCGCCGAGGCCGCCAGGCGGCTCGGCGACGACGAACTGCTGGCACGGACAGCCCTGGTCATGCGTCGGCTCGAACACCCCACGAGAAAGCCTCCACTGGAGGTCTCCCTCATCGAGGAGGCGCACCGCCGGCTCGCGCCGCCCGGGACCGCGACGCGCCTCGATCACGCGGTACGCGAACTCAGCGTCCGGACCGCCTCCCTGGCGAGAGGGCGCGAGGACGACGAGGCGCTCGGGCTGAGCCTGCTGACGGCTCACGACGCCATGCTGGGGCCGGGAACGGCGCGGGACCGCCTGGCCATCGCCGCCGAGCTGGCCGACCTGGCCCGCCGCATCGCCGATCGGGAGCTCGACCTCCACGCCGCCCGCCTGCGCACATGGGCGCTGCTGGAGCAGGGCGACCCCCGCTACCTCGGTGAGCACCGTGCCTTCGTGGCCGCGGCCGAACGCACCGGTCTGCCGCGGTTCCGGTTCGACGCGCGGTGGGACCAGGCCACCGTCGCCACCCTCATGGGCCGTTTCGGCCAGGCGGCGGCGCACATCGACCAGGCGCTCGCCCTCGACCGGCCGCCGCACGTGGACGCCGCCAGCGTGGGCCGCCACCTGCGCTGGGCCCTGGAGCTGCGCCGGGGACGGCCGGAGGCGGCCGAGGCGCTGACGGCCGGACCCGATGACGGCCTGCACCCGTACCCGCACCTGCTCAGGGCAGCCACGGCGCTCCACCGGGGTGACCTCGCGACAGCCCGGCGTCACCTGCACGACGACGCGGCAGGAGCCGAGGGGCACGGCTGGTACGCGCCGCTGCGGCTGCGCCTCCAGGCCGAGGTGGCCGCCGCCGTACGGGACCCCGAGGAGTGTGCGCAGGTCCTGGCCTTGATCGCTCCTTTCGCCGGCGAATGGGCGGTCCCGGGCATGGCCACGGTCGAGGGTCCGATGGCGCACTGGGCTGCCATGCTCCACGCCGCCATGGAGCGATGGGACGAGGCGATCGACGGGTTCACCGCCGCCTGGCACTCCGCCGACCGTCTCCAGGCCCGTCCGTGGTCGATCGACGCCCGGTTGCGGCTGGCCGATGCGCTGCTCGTGCGCGGCCATGGCGGCGACGCGGCTGCCGCACGGGCGCGATTGGCCGAGGTGGAGCGGGAGGCGGCCGCCCTCGGCATGGCCGGCGTGAGCGAGCAGGTCCGACGCCTCCGACCACAGGGCGCGGGCTCGCCGAGGGTGTTCAGGTTCGACGGCACCGTGTGGACGCTCACGTACGCGGGCCGCACCGTCCGAGTGCCCGACGCCAAAGGGCTCCACGACCTGCGGACCCTCCTCCGTCAGCCGGGGGTGGAGGTGCCTGCCCTACGGCTGGCCGGCGGCCCGGCGTCCGAGGAGCAGGGCGGGGCCGATCACCGCGATCGGCTCGCCTGGCTGGACGACGAGATCGGCCGGGCGCTGTACGTCGGCGACGACGACCTGGCCGCCCGGCTCGACCAGGAACGCCTGCGGCTCGTCGAGGAGATCGGAACCGCCGGGAAACGTGTGGACGACACCGCCGAACGCGCCCGCAAGACGGTGTCCAACCGCATCCGTGCCGCGCTCGCCCGGCTCGACCGCAACCATCCGGAGCTCGCCCGCCACCTCCGGACCTCGATCAGGACTGGCGCGAGCTGCCGCTATCAGCCCCTCTCGGACGTGACGTGGCAGGCCTAGACGATCGCCTTGTGCTCAGGATCTCTCGAAGGTCTTGCCATCGCGGTGCTGGAGCGGCTTGGCGATGTCGCCGCCGTCGATGACGAGACCCGGTTCTTGGGCGCCGTGGGCTTTTCGAGGCCCGCCACGGCGTCGTGATCGGCCGTTCCGTCCGTCGTGGCCCACCGGCTTAGCTCGACTTGTTCTCCCCTGTCGCAGCCCTGGCCCTGCTGGGCTGGACGCGCATCGGCTCGCCCGGCATCTTCGGGTAGTTGGGCGGATAGGGCATGTCGCCCCTCTCGTCTTTGGCGAAGAGCTCCAGCAGGGGCTCGATGGAATAGGCCCGGTCGTCGATCGCCGCGTGCACGTCGCCCACCTCGGCGAAGCGGGCCGGAACCGTGCGGATGTCGAAGTCGCGCGGGTCGGCGTCGGCCAGCTCGTCCCACGTCAGCGGCGTCGAGACGGGTGCGTGCGGCCTTGCCCTGATGGAGTAGGCGCTGACCACCGTGCGGTCGCGGGCGTTCTGGTTGAAGTCGATGAAGACGCGCTGCCCGCGCTCCTCCTTCCACCACGCCGTCGTGACCAGGCTCGGATCGCGCTCCTCGACGGCCCTGGCCAGGGCGATGCCGGCGTGGCGGACCTGGATGAAGTCCCAGCGCGGCTCGATGCGCACGGCGATGTGCACGCCGCGGTTGCCCGAGGTCTTCACGAACCCGTCCATCCCCAGCTCGCCGAGCACCTCCCGGGTGAGGAAGGCGGCCTTGCGCGCCGCGTCGAAGTCCAGGCCGGGCTGCGGGTCGAGGTCGACGCGCAGCTCGTCGGGGTGCTCGACGTCGGTGGCCCGCACCTGCCAGGGGTGGAAGTCGATGGTGCCCAGGTTGGCGCAGTAGGCGAGCGCGGCCACCTCGGTGACCCGCAGGGACTGCGCCGTCCGGCCGCTCGGGAAGGTGACGGTGACGGACTGGAGCCACTCGGGGTGTTTCGGCGGCATCCGCTTCTGGTAGATGGCCTCGGTCTGCACGCCGTCGGGATGGCGCTTGATGTTGGTCGGCCGGTCCTTGAGCGCCCTCAGGGCGCCCTCGCCGACGCTCACGTAGTATTCGACCAGTTCACGCTTGGTGGCGCCGATCTCCGGAAAATACACCTTGTCGGGGTTGGTGACCTTGACGGTCCGCTCCCCCACCTCGAGCTCTATGAACGGCGATGCCATGCCCTCGAACCTACTCCTTTCCCGCGCGAGGGAGTGCCGTCGCCTGGAGGAGGAGCGACGAAGGAGCGACGGGGGAAGGCGGCGGCATAGGGCGACCGAGCCGCCGCACGAAGTGCGGCCATGAGCAGCGAGGTGGGCCCGCCCCGGAGCCGCCTCGGTGGCGGGACCGAGGGCTCGACGGGGCGGGCCAACAGACCGTCCGCCGCCGTTCCGGGCGCTGGCGCGCCACCCGGCCGGCCGTGTCGATCCCCTGCGGCTCCAGCACGGGCGTGGGCTGTGCCGCTTCCGTGGGATCTGCGGACGATCTCACCCCTTCGGCAGGAGGCGATGACACCCCCTTGCCTACAAAGACGCGAATTCTCCCCAGAATGGATGCTTCACCCTGTGGAGATCTCTTTTTGCAGGATCTCGTACGCTGGACCCATGGAAAAGGTCGTCAAGAGCGAGGCCGAGTGGCGGGCCCAGCTTTCCCCGGAGGAGTTCCACGTCCTCAGGGAGGCCGGGACCGAGCGCCCGTTCACGGGGGAGTACGTCGACACCAAGACCGAGGGCGTCTACTCGTGCCGGGCCTGCGGGGCCGAGTTGTTCCGGTCCGACACGAAGTTCGAGTCGCACTGCGGGTGGCCGAGCTTCTTCGCCCCTGCCGACTCCGACGCGGTCAGGCTGATCGAGGATCGCAGTCACGGGATGGTCCGGACCGAGGTGCGGTGCGCGCGGTGCGACTCCCACTTGGGGCACGTGTTCCACGGCGAGGGTTATCCGACCCCGACCGACGATCGCTACTGCATCAACTCGGTCTCGCTGCGGCTCGAACCCAAGGCGTGATCGACCCACGACTCCGCGTACCAACCTGCTGCCGAGGGTAGAACTCCCCCGTGCGGTTCCTGCATCTCCGCCACCGGTGGGTGACGATCGAGGCCATCGGCCGCGTCGTGACCCAGCGGTGCGAGGTGTGTGCCAGGACGCGCGTACGGGTGCGCTGAGCCGCGTCAGCCCGGATCCGGGTGGGTGACGCTGCAGCTGCGGTCGGAGGGTCCGAGGATGTTGGCGAGCACCGGGTTGCCGTTCTCCCCGAACCTGGCCTGGACGAACACCACCGGCCTGGTCACCCCGGCGGCTCTGAGGTATTCGAGGCCGCGCTTGCACAACGTTATGGCGTGCCGGGAATTGTACGCTGACGGCGGTAAATCGGTATAAATGCGCAAATATCCGCCGACGGTGCGAATGTCCTTGAGGCGTTTCATCGCCTTGTCGTCCGGGCCCCAGTGCGCACGGAAATACTCCGCCGCCTGCCGGTCCGTATGGGACGAGGGCCCGTCGGCGCGGTAGCCGTCGGTGTCGTCCATGCCGGGCACCATCAGCACCGCCTCCTCCGGCGGCGCGGAGCCCTCGACCAGGTCGGGGTCGGCGGTCTCCACGGGCCCGGGCTTCCCCGTCTCCTTGGGCACGGCCCGCTCGCTCTCGCGCGGCTTGGCCTCCTGCCTGACCTCGGCCTCCGCGCTCGCCCGCGGACCGGCCTCCCCGACCCGGCCGGGCAGCGCGGGGGCGCGATCGTCCGGCTCGGCGCGGGTCTGCCGCCCGGACGTCTCCGGCTGCGCCGCCGTCCGGGCGGCCGTGGGAACCCCGCCGGTGGCGCCGCCGAAGGCCCCGTTGACACCCAGCAGCCCGGCCACCCCGCCGGCCAGCGCCAGCGTCCACAGCACCAGTCCCCGTCGCCCGGCACGGCGACGCCGCCGGCCGCGCCGCGACCGCCCCGCCGCGTGCCGACCGGCCGGACGCCGCCTGTGGCCCGGCCCCCCGGATGTCTCCACCCCGCCCTCCCTGCCGCCCTGGAACGTGCCACCGCTGTCACGTCAACGAACAAGGGATTTCCCCGATTGTGACAAACGGGATAGATCACGTCTGTTGGATCGCCAAATTGGTCTGGGCTGGGCGATCGTCGGCTGGATCCGCATTCGGCAGGATCGTGTCTCCTGCGCCGCCTGACGTCCATGGGGCCGGTGTGGCGGTCAGGAGGGGCGGCGCGGAGCCGGTCAGGCGGAGAAGGAGGTTAGGGCAGGGCGGCGACGAGCTCGCGTACGGGCTTGCGGGCGCCGGTGTAGAACGGGATCTCGACGCGGGTGTGGCGGCGGGCCTGCGCGCCCCGCAGCGTGCGCATCAGGTCGACGATCCGGTGCAGCTCGTCGGCCTCGAAAGCCAGCATCCACTCATAGTCGTTGAGCGAGAAGCAGGCCACGGTGTTGGCCCGCACGTCCGGATAGTCGCGCGCCATCCTGCCGTGCTCGGCCAGCATCGCCCGCCGCTCGGAGTCCTCCAGCAGATACCACTCGTACGAGCGGACGAACGGGTAGACGCTCACGTAGGCGCGCGGCTCCTCCTCAGCGAGGAAGGCCGGGATGTGCGACTTGTTGAACTCGGCCGGCCGGTGCAGCGCCATCGCCGACCAGACGGGCCTGCTGTGCCGGCCCAGCGTGGTGCGCCGGAACCTGGCGTAGACGTCCTGCAGGTCCTCGGGCGTGGGCGCGTGCCACCAGAACATGAAGTCGGCGTCGGCCCGCAACCCGGACACGTCGTAGGCCCCCCTGGTCACGACGCCCTTGCCGGCGACCTGCTCCAGCAGCTCCTCGACCTCGCCCGCCAGGCCGTCGCGGTCGACGGGACACGGCTCGGTCGCCTGGAAGGCCGACCACATCGTGTAACGGATCACCTGGTTGAGATCGCGGGCCTTGGGCCGCGGGGCTGCCTCTGTCATGTTTCCTATTCTCCTCGCCGGGACAGGTGGTCCAGAATCCGGGCGGCCGCCGTACGGGCGGTGCCGACGCAGGCCGGGATGCCGAGGCCGTCGTAGGCGGCGCCGCAGACCGCCAGCCCGGGCTGCACCGCCACGGCCGCGCGCACCCTCGCCACCCGGTCGAGGTGGCCCACGTTGTACTGCGGCAGCGCGCCTCCCCAGCGGCTGACCCGGCTGTCGACCGGCAGGCCGCGCACCCCCATCACGTCGCCCATCTCGGCCATGGCCAGCGACACCAGCTCGGCGTCGTCGCGCTGGAGCAGGTGCTCCTCGCCGATCCTGCCGATCGAGCAACGCAGGATGAGCAGGTCTCTGGCCAGGTGGGGCCACTTCACCGAGCTGAACGTGACCGCCTTGACCGGCCGCCCCTCCACGGGGGGCACCAGGTAGCCGCTGCCGGTGGGCGGCTCGGGGAAGGCGTCCAGCGGGTACGCGAGCGTGACGATGGCCATGCTGGCGTACTCGATCCTGGCCAGCTCGCCCGCCGCCTTGGGCGCCTCGGCCTTGAGCAGCCGGGAGGCGGCGGGGCCCGGCACGGCGACGATCACCGCGTCGGCCTCGAGAGTCTCGGGCCTCGGCACCGGCCCGGTCACCAGGCGCCAGCCCTGCTCGGTGCGGTGCAGCTCGCGTACGGTGACGCCGGTCCTGATGTCGGCGCCGGAGGCCTTGGCGACCGCCTCGGGCAGGGCGCCGACGCCCCCCCGCAGCGACGTGAAGACCGGCCCGGCGTCCTTGGGCGCCTCCTCGACGAGGTGTCTGGCCCCGGCCAGCAGCGAGCGTTCGGAGCGGGCCACCGCCGCCACGCGCGGCATCGTGGCCTCGAGCGACAGCATCTCGGAACGGCCCGCGTACACGCCGCCGAGCAGCGGCTCGACGAGCCGCTCCACGACCTCGCCGCCCATCCTGGCGCGGATGTAGGCGGCCACGGACACGTCGGTGCGCACCAGCGTGGCGGGCAGGATCTGGTCGAGCGGCACGCGCAGCAGCCCGCCCGGGGAGATGATGCCTGACCTGGCGAGCTCTGCCAGGTCGGCGGGCACGCCCATGACCTGCCCCTTGGGCATGGGGCGCAGCGCTCCCCTGGTGTAGATGGACGCGCTCGTGGTGCCGGGGAACACCAGGTCGTCGCCGAGCCCGACCGCCCTGGCCAGCTCTGTGCCCTCGGGCCGCCTGGCCAGCATGGCCTCCGCGCCGGCGTCGACGCTCACCCCCGCGACCTCCGAAGCATGCAGCTTGCCGCCGATGCGCGAGCCCGCCTCGAGCACGGTGACCTTGACCCGCTCGTCCGCGCCCTGGCGGATGTACCACGCGGCGGCGAGACCGGAGATCCCTCCGCCGACGACGACCACGTGCGCCCTGTTCCCTTCCACGCCTCCTGACGCTACCGCCTCATCGGCTCGGCCAGCCGTTCGGGGCCACGAGGGCCATGAACACGGTGACCGTACCGTGATTCACGGCATCAAACCGGGCCGATCCGCAAGCCGTCTTAAGGGCATGAGGAGAATCCGGCACGGCATCGCACTCTCCGCCGCGTGCGCGGCCCTGCTCCTGACCGGCTGCGGCGGCGGCACCGCCACCCCTCAGTCCGCCACTGGAGCAGCCGCCCCCGAGATGGCGACGGAGGACTCCGGCTCCGCCGCCCAGGACCAGCGGGCCCTGAAGCGGGCGCAGCCGCAGCAGACGAGCAAGGACGGCCTGGTCTCGAACGTCAAGGTGACCCTCCAGGACCGGCAGGTCATCTACACCGGCAACATGAGCGTGCGGGTCAAGCGCGTCTCCGCCGCCGTCGACCTGGCCAAGCAGATCGTGACCGCGGCCGGCGGCTACCTCTCCAAGGAGGAGAGCAGCTCGGCCACCGAATCCCAGGAGACGGCCACGCTGGAGTTCAAGATCCCGCCGAACGCGTACGGCGGGGTGATCGGGCGGTTCGGCAAGGAACTGGGAACGCAGCTCTCCTTGAACCAGGCCACCCAGGACGTCACGCTGCAGGTCGCCGATGTCAACAGCCGGCTGAAGTCGGCCGAGCAGGCGCTGGAGTCGCTGCGCTCGCTGCTGAAGCGGGCCGACACCATCGGGCAGGTGCTGGACGTCGAGCGGGAGATCTCCGCCCGTGAGGCGGATCTGGAGTCGTTGCAGGCGCAGCAGAAGGAGCTGGCCGCCCAGGTCTCCATGGCCACGCTGACGCTCCGGCTGCTCGGGCCGGTCGCCGTCGACGAGGAGCCGGAGGAGGAGCCCGCCGGGTTCCTCGGCGGGCTCAAGAGCGGGTGGAACGCGCTGGTCTCCACCGTGAAGGTGCTGCTCACGGTGCTGGGAGCGGTGCTGCCGTGGCTGGTGGCCTCGCTGCCCCTGGTGGCGCTGCTGGTCTATCTGGTACGCCGCAACCGCGCCCGCCGCCCCCGCCTGGCCTCTCCCCCGCCAGGCGCGGGCCCCAGCGAGCCCCGCCCGGAAACCGCCTGACCGGAGCCGGTCAGATCTCGCCCCGGATCTCCAGGCGGGACAGGGCCTTCGCGATGGGGCGGGCGGCGAGGGAGAGCTGCCATTCGCGGGCGCCGAGCTCGCGCAGCCGGGCGGTCACCGTCTCTTCGGTGATCTCGTCCGGCGGCTCCCACGTCAACCGGCGCACCGCGTCCGGCTGCAGCAGGTTTTCCGTCGGCATGTGGTGCTCGTCGGCGAGGGCGGCCACCACGGCGCGGGCCGCGGCCAGGCGCTTGGCGGCGGCGGGGTCGCGGTCGGCCCAGCGGTTGGGCGGCGGCGGCCCGTCGCCCGGAGTGGTGGGCGCGGGGAGCTGGCTCTCGGGCAGATTGCGGGCCCTGGCCACGGCGGCGAGCCAGTCGCCCATGTGGCGGCGCGCGCTACGCCCCGTGAAAGCCGAAATCTCGGTCAAGGCCTTTTTGGTGCGCGGCCCTTCGAGAGCGGCGGTGATGATCGCCGCGTCGGGCAGCACCCGGCCGGGCGCGAGGTCGGCCTCGCGGGCGATCCTGTCGCGCATGGTCCACAGCTCGCGCACGATAGCCAGCGCCCGCACGTTGCGTACTTTGTGGATGCCCGACGTGCGCCGCCACGGATCCGACCGGGGCACCGGCGGCGGGGTGCCGAGCACGGCGGCGAACTCCTCGCGCGCCCACTCCAGCTTCCCGCTCTCCGACAGCTGCTGATGGAGCACGTCACGCAGCTCGACCAGCACCTCTACGTCGAGCGCGGCGTACCGCAGCCAGTCTTCCGGCAGCGGCCTGGTGGACCAGTCGGCGGCCGAGTGGCCCTTCTCCAGCCGCAGCCCGAGCACGGTCTCGACCATCGTGCCGAGCCCGACCCGCTCGTAACCGAGGAGCCGGCCCGCCAGCTCGGTGTCGAACATCTCGCGCGGCCGGAACCCCACCTCCAGCAGGCACGGCAGGTCCTGCGAGGCGGCGTGCAGCACGATCTCCGCGTCGGCCAGGGCCGCGTCGAGCGCGGACAGGTCGGGACAGGCGATCGGGTCGATCAACGCGGTGCCCGCCCCCGCGCGGCGCAGCTGCACCAGATAGGCACGATTGCCGTATCGGTAGCCCGAGGCCCGCTCGGCGTCGACCGCCACCGGGCCGCCGCCCGCGGCGAACCTCTCCACGACCATGGCGAGACCGTCCGCGTCACCGATCACCGGCGGGATGCCCTCACGCGGCTCGAGCAGCGGCTCGACGGTTCGTTCTTCTGTCACGAGTTCACCGACCTCATGACGCTGACGCTGTATTGACTGGTGCCCTCACTTCGTTCGGTCACTCTCCGGGTTCATCACGTCGGCGGGGCATCGCGGCCACGTCCGGCGGGAGCGGCGGGATCCCCGCCGCCAGGCACATCAGGTCGCACCAGGCGGCGACGTGGCCGGAGAGATCCTCCTCGGCGGGCGACCAGGACGCACGCAGCTCGAGCTCGGTCGTGACCGGGTCTTCGGCCTTGTTGCCGAACCCCTCTGACACGGCTCTTGTCACGGTACCGCCGGCGGCCGAGTAGTCGGCTGCGTGTGCGTCGAGAGCCTCGGTCAGCCAGCTCCACGCCACGGGCCCGAGGAGGGGGTCGGAGGTGATCTCCGGCTCCATGTCGGCCCTGACGTACGCCACCAGCCGGAACGGCCCCTCCCAGCCGCGCTGCCCGTCGGGGTCGTAGAGCAGGATCAGCCTGCCCACCGCGAGCTCGTCGTCGTCGCGATAGACCGACGCCCCGATCGCGGCCGAGTAGGGGGCCAGCCGCTGGGGCGCTGGGAGGTCCTCCAGCTCGATCTCGGGCCTGACCTCGGACAGCCGCAGGCTCTCCGCCGCGCGTGTGAACGCTGCAGGAGGCGGTGGCTGGTCACCGAGTGTCATAGCCGAAGAGTAGGTCGAAGTCGGACGGAAGGGGACCACGGGGGTGCTCATCCTTCGTGATCAAACTGCAGCCGTAACCAGCTGGCGAACCGGTCGGGTGGACTCGGCGGAGCCGAGCATGATCGCGTGGCCGCACTCGACGCACGCCCAGTCCGGGCACTCGCCCGGCTCGTGCCCGTCGGAGCACGGCGGCTGCTCGAACAGCCGCTCACCAGCGCAGGAAGCGCAGCGCTCACTGCGGCGCTCTGGGGAACTCCACAACGCGGTCATCGCAACGGAGCCTTTCTTCCGGGTCGTGGCTCCGACGTTGGCACGAGCCGCTGACAATTCCCCGCAACGCGCTCGGCGTGTCCCGAAAGTGGTCGCTGAATCGATGCCGCGCGGTGGCTTGGCGAACATTTGGTCCAGTCCAGACCGGCTCTCTGGGTCGTCATGGGGCGTGTTCGACCCGAGTACGACGCGGACGCGGGGCGGCCGGTAAACCTTCACCCTGCTATCTGATCATGACTCGGCCCGCCGGATGCAGGTTTTTCCGACACCTCACGCTTCGCGCCTATGACCCGACCGGTGCCCGGACGTGGCACCCTTGATGGGTGAACCTCGCCGACTCAGCGTTCCTGCGCGCCTGCCGCCGCCAGCCCGTTCCGCACACTCCGGTCTGGTACATGCGCCAGGCCGGGCGGTCGCTGCCGGAATACCTCAAGGTGCGCGAGGGCGTGCCGATGCTCACGGCGTGCGCCACGCCGGAGATGATCGTCGAGATCACCCTGCAGCCGATCCGCCGCTACGGCGTGGACGCGGCCATCTACTTCAGCGACATCGTGGTGCCGCTCAAGGCCATCGGCGTCGACCTCGACATCAAGCCGGGCGTCGGCCCCGTGGTCGCCGACCCGATCCGCGACGCCAAGGGGCTCGGCGTGCTGCGGCCGCTGGAGCCGGACGACGTCCCGTACGTCACCGAGTCCATCCGGGCGCTGATCGGCGAGCTGGGGGGCACGCCGCTGATCGGGTTCGCGGGTGCGCCGTTCACGCTGGGCTCCTACCTGATCGAGGGCGGGCCGTCCAAGAACCACGACCGGACCAAGGCCATGATGTACGGCGCTCCGGAGCTGTGGCACGAGCTGATGGAGCGGCTGTCCGGCATCGTCCTGGAGCACCTGCGCATCCAGGTCGCGGCGGGCGCCTCGGCCGTGCAGCTCTTCGACTCCTGGGTGGGGGCGGTGGCCCCCGACGACTACCGCGAGTTCATCCTGCCGCACACCCGGCGGATCTTCGAGGGGCTCGCGGGCGTGCCCCGCATCCACTTCGGGGTGGGCACGGGCGAGCTGCTGGGCCTGCTCGGCGAGGCGGGGGCCGATGTGGTCGGCGTGGACTGGCGGGTGCCGCTGGACGAGGCGGCCCGCCGGGTCGGGCCGGGCAAGGCGCTGCAGGGCAACCTGGATCCGGCGATCCTGCTGGCGCCGTGGGAGGTCGTCGAGCGCAAGGCCCGCGAGGTGTTGCGGCGGGGGCGGGCGGCCGAGGGGCACGTGTTCAACCTGGGGCACGGCGTGCTGCCCTCCACCGACCCCGACCAGCTCAAACGCCTGACCGATCTCGTGCACGAAACCTCTGCGGAGGGCTGAGGCCCCGCCCCCACTCACCACCGCGCGCCCTGGCCGGGGGATCTCCATGTTCCCACGGCTCCGCATGGCGACCTGCCGACCATGGCGATCGCTCCTGTGGGAGGCATGGGGCCGGATGTTCAGGCGGACGGTCACGAGGGGCGTTCCGGCAGCGGCGACCCGCGGCCGTGGGTGCCGGGCAGGAGCGACTGCAGTGCCGCGAGGCGACCGGACTCGACCGGTGACGGTGGTGCGCTCTCCGGCGCGGTGCCGCGGAACGCGGTCGGCGCCATCCCGTAGATCGCGCGGAATCGGCGGGAGAAGTGGTAGGCGTCGGTGAAGCCGCACTGCACGGCGATCGCGTGCATGGACAGGTTGCTCTGCCACAACAGCGGTTCGGCTCTGGTCAGGCGCAGCAGTTCGACGGCGGCGACCGGGCCGATGCCGAACCGCCGCCGGAACGTCCGGCACAGCGTGCTGGGCGAGACCTGGGCCGCCGCGGCGAGCCGTCGCATCGGGATCGGCCGCGCCACCCCGTCCGACCAGTGCTCGCGCACCGCGCGCATCATCGCGACGACCGGCTCCGGCAGGGCTTCGGGGGCACGATCCGCCGGCGCGGCGCCGGCCACGAAGATCACCACCAGCAGCCGGAGCGTTTCACGGGCCAGGGTCTGCCACCCGGGCGGGCACTCGGTGGACAGCCAGAGCAGGTACTGGCACAGGCCGCCCATCGGATCGGGCCGGCCGGTCAGGTCGCGCACCAGCGGCCAGTCGGCCGGCGTGTGCCCGGTGAGCGTGAAGTGCACGTACGCGTGCCGGGTCGGGGTGTGCGGATCCCAGTGGAACGAGTCGCGCATCCCCGGCCGGACGAGAAGCAGCTTTCCCGGGGCCAGCGGCAGCAGGACGTCGTCCCACTGCCAGGTGGCGCTGCCCCGGAGGAGCCACACGAACTCGTACGTCCTGGCGTCCCGCGGCCCGAAGGTCGAACCCGGCGGGTAGTCGGCGACGGTGGGCCCGAGGCGGGGCACCAGGTCGATGGAGATCATGCGACAGCCGTCATCTGTCACAGCCGCCGTCCCGGTTCCCGCGAATGCGTGGGCGGCGTACGTCCTGGAGACCTTTGTACGCGTACGGGTCGGTGCCCGCGACGAGGACGATGTCCCGGAAGTCGGCCTGCGCCATGTTCGTCCCGGCCGCCGGGGCATCCCACGGCAGCAGGGACTCGGCGCTCATGTAGTGGTTGACCAGCGCCCGGCGGTAGCCGTGCCGGCCGCTGTTGGGCAGCGACTTGTGCAGCAGGTAGCCGTTGAACAGCAGCACGGAGCCGGCCGCGATCTCGACGGGCACCGCTTCGGAGTCGTCGAACGGGAAGCCGTAGGACTCCACGGTGCAGTCGTAGCGCGAGTCGTCGTGATCGCGGTTCGGATAGAGCACGCCGGCCCGGTGTGATCCCGGCAGCACCCAGAGGCACCCGTTCTCGACGGTGGCGTCGTCGAGCGCGAGCCACGCCGCCGTGAGCGAACGGTCCCGGGTCGGGATGAACATCTCGTCCTGGTGCCAGGCCTGCCCGGGCTGTCCCTCGGACTTGATGAACAACATCGACTGCATCGCCTTGACGTTCGGGCCGATCAGTGAGGTGAGCGCCGAGACGATCGCGGTATGGCGCATCGTGGCGAGCATCACGTCAGAGAGCTTGTGCGGGTAATGGATGCACAGGAACCTGCGCAGCACGTCGTCATCGGTGTCGGCGCCCCCGGAGGGAAGCGCGCCCTGGATGTCGCCGAGCTCGCCGCGGCAGACGCGCACCGCCTCTTCGACCAGCCGGGCGACCTCACCGGGATCGAGGGCCTGCTCGAGGATGACATAACCGTCGCGCTCGTATCGGGACTTCATGTCGATGTTCGTCACCACCCCACTATCGGCGTCACGGTCGCGTCACGGCCATGGTGCGAGCGCGCACGGGGATGGCGAATCGGGTCATCCGCCGAGTGGTGGCCGAGGGCGGCGTCGTTCCGGCCCAGAGGGCGTTGAGCTGCGGCCAGGGGTGGTTCCGTAGAGTTCGGAGCGGTAAGGGGAGGCGCTACTTGACGCCCTCGGCGGGATGGCCGTACGGTTCGGGAAAGCGCTTTCCCCACGTTTGTCCTGAAGGGATCCTCATGAGCGTGCGCACCATAGGCGTCGTGATGAACGGCGTCACCGGGCGGATGGGCTATCGCCAGCACCTGGTCCGTTCTGTCCTGGCCATCAACGATCAGGGCGGTGTGACGCTCTCGGACGGCAGCCGGGTCAAGCTCAAGCCGGTACTGGTCGGCCGAAACGCCGACAAATTGGCATATATCGCGTCGAAGCATGGAATTTCGGATTTCACCACGGACCTCGACGCGGCCCTCGCCGACGACGACAACGTGATCTACTTCGACGCCCAGGTCACCAGCGCCCGCGTCAAGGCCGTACTGAAGGCCATCGAGGCGGGCAAGCACATTTACGCCGAGAAGCCGACGGCCGAGTCGGTCCAGGAGGCGGTCGCCCTGGCCGAGGCCGCGACCGCCAAGGGCGTCAAGAACGGCGTCGTGCAGGACAAGCTGTTCCTCCCCGGCCTGCTCAAGCTGAAGCGGCTGATCGACGGCGGCTTCTTCGGCCGCATCCTGTCGGTGCGCGGCGAGTTCGGCTACTGGGTCTTCGAGGGCGACTGGCAGGAGGCGCAGCGCCCGTCGTGGAACTACCGGGCCGAGGACGGCGGCGGCATCGTGCTCGACATGTTCCCGCACTGGCACTACGTGCTGGAGAACCTGTTCGGACGGGTCGAGTCGGTCTACGCCCGCGCCGTGACGCACATCCCCTCGCGGGTGGACGAGCAGGGCAACACCTACCAGGCCACCGCCGACGACGCCGCGTACGGGATCTTCGAGCTCGAAGGCGGCATCATTGCGCAGATCAACTCCTCCTGGGCCGTCCGCGTGAACCGCGACGAACTGGTCGAGTTCCAGGTGGACGGCACGCACGGCAGCGCCGTCGCGGGCCTGCGCAACTGCCGCGCGCAGCACCGCTCGGCCACCCCCAAGCCGGTCTGGAACCCCGACCTGCCGGTCACGGCGCGCTTCCGCGACGACTGGCAGGAGGTGCCGGACAACGGCGAGTTCGACAACGGCTTCAAGATCCAGTGGGAGGCGTTCGTCCGGCACGTGGTGGAGGACGCGCCCTTCCCCAACGACTTCGCCTCGGGCGCCCGCGGCGTCCAGCTCGCCGAGCTGGGCCTGCGCTCGAACGCCGAGGGCCGCAGGATCGAGGTGCCGGGGCTGTGATCATCGACCTGCCCGGCATCGGCGCGTACACGCTGAACGAGCGGACGGTCTGGCCGGTGCCCGAGGCGCCGGCGACCAGCCGCATCGTGTACGCGGCCGCCCACGTGGTGGCCGACCCGCTGGGCGACAACACGCCCGGCTCCCCCGCCGCCGTGGACTGGGACGCCACTCTGCGCTTCCGCCACCACCTGTGGTCGCACGGCCTGCGGGTGGCGGACGCCATGGACACCGCGCAGCGCAACATGGGCCTGGACTGGGCAGCGACCAAGGAGCTCATCCGGCGCAGCGCCGCCGAGGCCCGTACGGTCGGCGACCCGGCGACGCTGGTGGCCTGCGGCGCGGGCACCGACCACGCGTCCGGCGCCGGTGACCTCGACGCGATCGCCGCCGCGTACGCCGAGCAGATCGAGACCGTCCAGGAGGCGGGCGCCGGCGTGATCGTCATGGCGTCGCGGCAGCTCGCCAGGGTCGCCACCGGCCCGCAGGACTATCACCAGGTGTACGGCAAGCTCTTCGGGCTGGCCGACCGCCCGGTGATCCTGCACTGGCTGGGCGAGATGTTCGACCCGCAGCTGGCCGGCTACTGGGGCTCGCGTGACGTGGCGGCGGCGACCGAGTCGTTCCTCGAGCTGATCCACGCCCACGCCTCGATGGTGGACGGCGTGAAGGTGTCGCTGCTGGACGAGGAGCACGAGGTGGGCCTACGGGCCGCGCTCCCCGAGGGCGTCAAGCTCTACACGGGCGACGACTTCAACTACCCGTCGCTGATCAAGACCGGCTCGCACGCCTTGCTCGGCATCTTCGACGCCATCGCCCCGGCGGCGGCGGCCGCGCTCCAGGTGCTGGACTCGGCCGAGGCGGCCTGTGACGAGGCGGGCCGCGAGCGGCTGCTGGCCTCGTACGACGAGATCTTCGCCCCGACCGTCCCGCTGTCGCGGAAGATCTTCGAGGCGCCGACGTACAACTACAAGACGGGCATCGTCTTCCTGGCCTGGCTGAACGGCCACCAGGACGCGTTCGCCATGGTGAACGGCGCCCAGTCGGCCCGCTCGCTGCTCCACCTGTCGGAGGTGTTCCGCCTGGCCGACCAGGCCGGGCTGCTGGCCGACCAGGAGCTCGCGGTGCGCCGCATGAAGGCCCTGCTGGCGGTGAACGGCCTGTGAATCTCTCGCTGAACCAGTGGACGACCCGGCGCTGGTCGGTGGCGGAGGCCGTGGACGGGTGCGTGCGGCACGGCCTGGAGGCGATCGGGCTGTGGCGGCAGAACGTGGCCGACCAGGGCCTGGCTGAGAGCGTCAAGCTGGTGCGGGACGCCGGGCTGCGGGTGTCCTCGCTGTGCAGGGGCGGCTTCCTCACCTCGGGCGGGGACGCCCTGGACGACAACCGCCGCGCCATCGACGAGGCGGCCGAACTGGAGGCGGCCTGCCTCGTCATGGTGGTGGGCGGCCTGCCCGGTGTGCAGCCGGGCGAGCCGCTGACCGCGGGCGCGTCACGCGACCTGGCGGGCGCGCGGGAGCGGGTGGCCGAGGCGCTGGCGGAGCTGGCGCCGTACGCCGGGGAGCGGGGCGTCAAGCTGGCCCTGGAGCCGCTGCACCCGATCTACTGCCCGGACCGCGCGGTCCTGTCGACCCTGGGTCAGGCGCTGGACCTGGCGGAGCAGTACCCGGTGGAGCAGGTCGGCGTGGTCGTCGACACCTTCCACGTGTGGTGGGACCCGAGGGTGTTCGAGGACATCGCGCGGGCGGGCCGCCGGATCGCGTCCTACCAGGTGTGCGACTATCTGCACCCGCTGCCTGAGGACGTGCTGCTCGGGCGGGGCATGATGGGCGACGGCGTGATCGACTTCAAGCCGATCACCCGGGCCGTCCAGGCCGCCGGCTACTCCGGCGACGTCGAAGTGGAGATCTTCAACGCCGACGTCTGGGCCGCCGACCCGGACGAGGTCGTGGCCACGATGAAGGCTCGTTACGAGGACGTGGTGCTCCCATAGCAGGGCGGCGGCTCAGCTGAGCCGCCGCTCGCTACGCCGGTTTGTCCCAAGTGAGCAGGTAGCGGCGGAGGAGCAGGCGGCGGAAGCGGCAGCCGGGCAGCATCCTGCGCGCCTCCCTGGCGATCTCGCCCCAGGACATGACGGGGCTCATCCCCGGCACGCCTCCGGGTCCGCGCTTGCCGCTGTGAAACACCTTGAGCACGTGTGAGGCCGCTTGTCCGGCGAGCCGGACGATCCAGTCCAGGGGTGTGCGGTCCTTCCCGAGGCCGATGATCACCAGCCGCCCTCCGGGTGCGAGCAGTCGGACGATGGCGGTCACGGCCTCGCGGAAGCCGGCGTGGTGGACGACGGCGACGGCGGTGACGAGGTCGTACTTGCCCTCCGGTAACAGCCCTTTCGGGTCGTCGAGGTAGTCGGTCTCCACGAAGGTGACGTTGTCCAGGTCGCCGTATTGGCGGCGGGCCATGGCGATCGCGTCGGCGGAACGGTCCACGCCGGTCACGGTCGGCACGCGGGCGGCCAGCCTGCTTGCCAGCAGCCCGTCTCCGCACCCGACGTCGAGCGCCCGCTCGCATCCCTCGGGCACGAGCGTCAGCACGAGCCGCTGGTAGTGAACGTTGTGGTTCCAGTACACCTCGGGCATTTGATCACGATAGCGTCACGGTGCCCGCCGCGCCGTCCACTTCGATCTCCTGGCCCGTGGTGATGCGGTGGGTGGCGTCGGGGACGCCGACGACGGCGGGGATGCCGTACTCGCGGGCCACCACCGCGCCGTGCGACATCGCGCCGCCCATCTCCATCACCAGGCCGCCCGCCGTCAGGAACAGCGGCGTCCAGCCGGGGTCCGTCGAGGGGCAGACCAGGATCTCGCCCGGCTCCAGGTGCGCGCCGACCGGGTCGAGCACCACCCTGGCCACGCCGGTGACGGTGCCCGCCGAGGCCGCCGTGCCCACCAGCGCGCCATCCGCAGCGGCCGCCGCGAGCGCCTCCGGCTCGGTGCCGTCGGACAGCAGCACCCTGGGCACATGCCTGCGGCGCTGCTCCTGCTCGTACGCCGCCCGCCGCTCCGCCACCAGCTCCCGCAGGTCGCCCCCGGCCAGTGCGGCCCTGGCCTCCCGCAGGTCCAGGAAGAACACGTCCCGCGCCGAGTCGAGCACGCCGAGGCCCACCAGGTGCTCACCGACCGCCAGCAAGCTGTGCCGCACCGCGGCGAGCGTCTTGACTGCGTAGAACTTGGGCAGCTCACGCAGGCCGGCGAACATCCTGGTGCGCCGGAGCCCGAACCGCACCACCGCGCCACGCCAGCGGGCCCTGCGCCTGGCCTGCGCCACCACGTGCGCGATCGCGGCCCGCGACTGCTCGGCGCCCTTGGCGAACAACGCGGCGGGCGCGAGCTCGGCACCGCCCTCCTCGATGCGCAGATAGTTGGACAGCACGCCGAGGATGTGGGCGGGGTCCTCGGACCACCTCGGCACGCCCAGGTCGATCTCGGCGACGCCGCGGTGGCCGTACTTGCCCAGGAACGCGGCGATCCCGCGCTGGGCGACCGGCGGGAGCCGTCCCTCCTGGTAGCGGCGGACGAGCTCGGCGACCGGCAGCTCCCTGAACGGCTCGGGCTCGATGCGGGTGGCCAGGTCCCACAGCTCCAGGTCCATCTCCGTGGTCGGGTTGTGCGGAACGCTGCGCAGCACGTCCTGCATGTCGTTCACCGGCACGCCGGAGAGCTTGGAGGCCAGGGCGAACATGCCGTAGCCGGCGATCGCCACGGGCATGATCGAGATGATCGTCGGGAAGGTGCCGGCGAGCACGCGCTCGGCGTGGTCGAGGCGCTGCGCCGGGGTGGCGGAATCCGGCACCCGGAGCCTCCTGTCGAGCTCCTCGCCGACCCGCACCGTCAACGCGAGGGCCCGCTCCGGCCTGGTCAGCGCCATCAGGATGCGCGAGGGGAGGTGGATGCGGCGGGCGAAGCGGGCGAAGGCCCGCAGGAAGGGGCGGAGGGAGGTGTGCGCCGGCGCCAGGCGCGGATCCTCGAACAGCCGTTCCATGACGGTCCCGGTACGGGCCTCGCCGAGCAGGAGCATGCGCGGGAGGATGGCGCGGCCGGGGCGGCTGCGTACGGCGGTGGTGATGTCGAACCACACGCGCTGCCCGGAGACCGCCAGGAAGGGCGCGCCGTCGAGCGGGTCGGCGGGGCCGAACCCGGCCAGGCCCGCGCCCCCGGCGCTGATCAGCCGGAACGCCGACAGCCCCATCGGCGTGAGCGGGCCCATGACGCCCTGGGCGACGTTGACCGAGAAGTAGACCCGCAGGCCCGGCCTGGTGGTCTCGGGCAGCGGGTAAAGGGTGGTGATCGGCCTGGCCTGGGTGAGCCAGATCGTGCCGTCCCCGTCGATGGCCCACTCGGTGTCCTGCGGCGCGCCGTAGTGGTCCTCGACGCGTGCGCCCAGCTCGGCCAGCCGGAGCACCTGGGCGTCGGTCAGGCAGAGGCCGTCGTGGGCGGTCTCGACCCGCTCGGTGCCGCCGCCGGGCAGGGAGCGGATGGCCAGCCGCTTGTCGCCGGCGTGGCGTTCGAGGACCTCGCCGCCGTACACGACGAAGCGGTCGGGGTTGACGGCGCCGGACACGACGGCCTCGCCGAGCCCGGGGCCGGCGTCGACGACGATCTCGCACCGCCTGCCCGTGACCGGGTTCGCGGTGAACATCACCCCGGCGACCTGCGCGTCGACCATGACCTGGACGACCACGGCGAGGCGCACGGCGGCGTGGTCGATGCCGTTGGACTCACGGTAGGCGACGGCCCGGTCGGTCCACAGCGAGGCCCAGCAGCGGCGTACGGCGCCGATCACCGCCTCGGCGCCCACCACGTTGAGGTACGTCTCCTGCTGGCCGGCGAAGCTGGCGAACGGCAAGTCCTCGGCCGTGGCCGACGAGCGCACCGCCACGGGGACGTCGTCGCCGAGCGCGGCGTAGTGCTTCACGACGGCCTCGTGGACGGCGTCGGGCACCGGGGCCTGGAGCAGGTGCCGCCTGGCACGCTCGGCCAGCCCCTCTCCGGTGGTCTCCAGCCCGGCCGCGACCTGCCGGTACGCCTCCGTGGTCAGCACCCAGCCGGGCGGGACGGGCAACCCGGCCCGGGTCAGCTCGCCGAGGTTGGCGGCCTTGCCGCCGACCTCGGCGAGCATCCCGGCGTCGATCTCGGAGAAGTCAAGTGCCGTCTTCATCGGATGCACTCCTGCCGTTCAGCGTCTCGTCATCAGTCTCACGCTTCCGGGGCAGGAATTCAACACTTGATGAAACCGATCACGGTTCCAGGGGCACGCCGTCCAGGTCCCACGCGGGGTCGATCGCCAGCTGCAGCGCCGCGAGGGCCGTCGGTCCCACGTCGACCAGCCGGGGCGCGGCGAGCCTGCGCCCGCCGAGGTCCTCGCCGAGGCGGTGCGCGATCACGAAGACCGTGCGCTCCTCGTCCGACGTGCCGCCGTGGCCGCCCTCGTCCACGTGCCCGTGGTCGGTGGTGACCAGCACGGTCCACCGCTCCCCCGGGTACGCGGGCCGAGCCCGGATGGTGTCCAGGAGGCGGCCCAGGTAGGCATCCTGGGCCTGGAGGGCGGCGGCGTACTCGGGGCAGTGGGGGCCGAGGTCGTGGGCGACCTCGTCGGTGTCGCCGAGGTAGACGAACACGGCGTCGGGGTCCTCCTCGGCCAGGTGGCGCTCGGCCGCGTCCGTCACCTGCTTGTCGGCCTCGGCCCAGCCGACCGTGTAGCCGTCCAGGACGAACCGGTGGTCGATGGCCGGGCCGAAGGCGCCGTGCTCGGCGAGCGCCGCCCAGGAGAAGAACGCGGAGGTCAGGAGCTCGGGCCGAGCATTCTTCGCACGAGTCAGGAAGTCCGGAAATTTCTGGAACCGGGAGCCTTCGAAACCGTTGTCGACGACGCCGTGTTTGTCGGGCCAGGCGCCGGTCGCGATGGACGACCAGCCGGGGCCGGAGTCGGTGCGGCTCTTGATGACCCGGTCGCCGAGGCCCGGCTCCGGCGTCTCCGTCTCCGGGACGACCTCGCCGGGCGACTCCGTACGCGGCGCGTCGTCCACGCCGTAGGGGAGCATGCTGGTGCCGTACGCACCGGTGGACATCAACGCGGTCAGCACGGGGGCACCCGAGGCGGAGAGGAGGTCGAACCTCAGCCCGTCCATGCCGACGACGAGCACCTTGTTCTTGATAGGGGACATGCCCCCCATCTAAGCGGTGAAGCGCCGCACCCAGTCAGCCGCTCCCGGCAGGATCTCCTCGACCGGCGCGACGTGCGGATACCACGTGCGCTCCCACTCCAGCGACACCCAGCCGGAGTAGCCGGCGCCGCGCAGCAGCTCACCGGCCTCCTCCAGCGGCACGGACCCGGCCCCCATGGGCACCGGCGTGGTGTCCTGCGCCGAGACCGCGTCCTTGACCTGCACGTAGGACAGGTAGGGGCCGAGGGCGGCCAGCGAGTCGGCCGGCGACTCGCCGTGGCGCCACGGATGCAGCAGGTCCCAGATCGCGCCCGTGGTCTCCGGGGAGCCCGCCTCGGCGAGCAGCCGGGCCACGGCCGCGCAGGTGGGCATGCTGTCGTGGGTCTCGACGAGCACGCGGCGGCCGAGCTCGGAGGCGGTGCCGGAGACCGCCTTGAGCCTGCGCGCGCCGACGGCCGGGTCGTCGCCGCGCGGGAACACGCGCACCCCGGGCGCGCCCAGGTCGGCGGCCAGCCGCAGGTCGGCGAGGAGCGCCTCGACGACCGGCTCGTCCGGCCCGGGCTCGCAGATCCCGACGTAGCCGGCGAGGGCGGAGATCTCCAGACCCGCGCTCTCCACCCGCTCGCGCACCGAGCGCCGCTCCTCCGCGTCCAGGCCGGAGTGCACGCCGGTGTCCGGATGCAGGCGCAGCTCCAGCCCCGCGCAGCCGTGCCCCGTCGCGATCTCGATCGCCCGGTCGAGCCCTTCGCCGGGCATCCCCAGCGTGCTGACCGACAGCCTCACACCAACCTCCGTACGCTCTCTCGCAGGACGACCTCGCCGGCGACCTTCTCGACCACCACCGCGTCGTCCTCGCCCAGCGCCAGCTCCAACGCCCGCGCTCCCATGTCCTTCAACGGCAGCCGCACGGTGGTCAGCGCCGGCACGTGATCACGAAGAGTGACGATGTCGTCGAAACCGGCCACCGACACGTCCTCCGGCACCCGGATTCCGCGCTCCCGATAGGCCGCCAGCGCCCCGACGGCCATCACGTCGTTGACCGCGAACACGCACGTCGTGTCCTCTCCCACCTGCTGGGCCGCCGCGTAGCCGCCGTCGCGGTCGAACGGCCCGTGGATCACGTGGGGGGCGGGCAGGCCCAGCTCCTTCAGCGCCCCGGCGAACCCCGCGCAGCGGTCGGCGGCGGTCACCAGGTGCGGAGGCCCGGCCAGCACCGCGAAGCGCGTGTGCCCGAGCTCGGCCAGCGCCCGCGCGAGCTCCGCCGCCCCTTCGCGGTTGGCGGGCGCGACGGTGTCGACGCCGAGCAGGTCCTGGCCGACGCAGGCGGCCCGGCCGCCGCCCGATCGATATTTGGCCAGCTCGTCGCGGAGCCGGCCGGTGACGCCGGGATCGGCGACCCGGGAGCCGACCAGCAGCACGGCCCGCACCCGCTGGGCGTTGAGCGTGGCGACGTACGCGATCTCCTGCTCCGGGTCGCGATGCGTGGTGCCCACCATGACCAGCAGGCCCTCGGTGGCCGCTGCCCGCATCGCCCCGTCGGCCAGGGCGGCGAAGTAAGGGTCCGTCAGGTCGTGCACGACGATGCCGATGACGTTGCTCGCGCCGCGGGCGAGCGTCTGCGCCGCGATGTTGGCCCGGTAGCCCAGCTCGTCGGCGGCCTGCTCGACGCGGGCCCGCAGGGCCGCGCCCACCTGACGGGTGCTGCCGTTGAGCACCCGCGAGGCGGTCGCCAGCGAGACGCCCGCCTGCCTGGCGACGTCCTCAAGCGTGACCACGAGACCTCCCCGGAAAGCGGTTTCCAAGTGTGCCAGAACAGCACCCGAATCCGCATCCTTACACGTCTCGCCCCTCGGACGACAGAGGCCCCCGATCCCGGGGGACGCCTACCCGTCGAGGACGCGGACAGCGCCCCCCATCAGGAGGAGACCGCCGCCGCAAGCCCGGAGTGGACACGCCGGGCCCGAGGACAGGTCGGACGTCTCGGGCCCGGAACGGCTCACCAGGGGAAGAGGATGTCCAGCAGTCCCTTCCGCTCCTCCTGCGTCGGCGTCGGGGCGGGCGCCTGCGTCGTGGGCGCCGGCGCCTGGCTCGAGGGCTGGCTGGTCGGCTGGGGGTTGGGCTGCCTGGTCTGCGGCTTGGTCTCCGGCTCGTCGAGCTGCGGGTCGGTGTCCCGGGTCTCGGGCTGCCTGGTGGGCCTGTCGCTCGCCCGCGAGGTCGGCTCGCCGGCGCGCGTGCGCGTGGGACGCGCGGAAGGCTCGCGCGTCGGGCGCCGCGGCCGATCAGTCGTCGGGTTCTGGTTTGCGGGCTCGGACTCGGCCGGCTCCTGGGTGTCCGTATCCGCGGGCTCGGGGGTGGGTTCGTCCTCGGTCGGCGTGTCCTCGGGGGCCGCCGACTCGGAGGGCGAGGTCACCTCGCCGGCACTGGCGCACCGGCCGCCCGAGCACGGGTCGTCGGAGGAGGTGCCGGTGAGCAGGAACCCGGCCCCCACGCCGATCACCACCACCGCGGCGGCCGCCACCAGCAGCTTCCTGGTACGGCGGCGCACCTCGCGGTCGCCGCCCCGGGAGCCGCCGGACCGCTCGTCCTGCGTGTCGTCGGTCCAGCCCGAACCGAGGAAGCCGCGCTTGGGCCGCTCCTCCTCGCGCTCCTCGTACGCGGAGTCATAGCCCTGGTCGAGCGGGAGGTAAGGGTTGTCGTCCTCCACGCGGTGCGGGCCGCTGTGCTCGTCCATCGCCTCGTGCGCCGCGCCCGCCCGGTCGTGCGGCCTGTCGGGGTCGCCCAGCACGTCATGAGGTCCGCTGTGGCCGCCGAACCCGTCGTCATAAACGCTGGTGGTGCCGAGCACGTCGTCATAACTGTTGCCGGTGCCGCGCACGTCGTCATAACTGCTGCCGGGGCCGCGCACGTCGTCATAACCGCCGGCGCTTCCGAGCACGTCGTCATAGCCGCCGGCGGGGCCGCGCACGTCGTCGTAACCGCCGGCGGGGCCGAGCTCGTGGGCCCCTCCATGGCCGCTCAGCAGGTCATGGGAGGCCGCCGGGGCGTCGTCGAGCACGTCACGCAGGCCGCCGTCCCCCAGCGGTATCGGCTCGCCCTTGTCGGCCGGAAGGATGTAGGTCTCGTTGCCGGCAACCTGGATGGCGGGTTGCTCGTCGGTGTCGTCGGTGCTCCACCGCGGGGACAGCACGTCGCCCGTCAGCTCCGGGTTTAACGACCTACCCTGCCCATCCTCGTATGGCCTGTCGTTCTCGTCGCGCGCCACGATGGAACCTCTCTAGTGCGAATTCGGACCGCGCCCCTTCCTAGCAGACCCGACCACCCCTTGTCCGGAAATTTCACACGTTTCCCTAAAATCACCCTCCGTAACACCCGCCGCTCCACCGCTTGAGCGACGCTCCAAACCCACCCTCCACGCCGCCGCCCTCACAACGATGGGCGCCTGGACCGCTCCTACGTGGTCATGCCGTCGAGGAGGGCGGCGAGGGCGAGCTTCACCCTCTCGACCTCCACCCCGCACTCCCGGATCCGGTGAGCCAGCAGCGGAGCGGCCAGGGGTGCCAGGAGGGCGTCGGCCAGGCAATAGGCGTCGGCGTCCGGGCGCAGCTGCGCGATCAGCATCGACAGGTGGCCGTGGTAGGCGTCGTACGCGCCGCCGAACCTGGCGAACGGCCCCGCCGTCTCCGCCATGAGCAGCAGGTCGAGCTGGCCGACCGTCCGGTCCGTGAGCGCGTCCAGGAACGCGCGCGCCCTGGCGGCGGGATCCGCGCCGGGCCCCAGCGGCGGCGGCCCCTCGATGAACGCCGACTGGAACTCGCGCTCCCGCCGGTCGATCAGCGCGTACGCCAGCCCGGAACGATCGCCGAAGCGCCGGTAGAGCGTGCCCACGCCCACCCCGGCAGCGGCGGCGACCTCCGCCATCGACAGCCCTCGCACCCCCTGCGCGGCCACGATCGCCTCGGCCGCGGCGAGGATCTTCGCCCGGTTGCGGGCCGCGTCGGTGCGCTCGCGTCTCACGATCTCCACCCTCGCGCCATCGCGGGCCCCTCTCTCACGATCTCCATCTTGGCACCCGTTGCATCCGGAATCGGTTCCGCTTAGAGTGTTTAGCGGAACGCATTCCGGATCGGCGGAGGAGGGTCCGCATGACACGCAAGGTCGCCCTGGTCACGGGCGGGAGCAGGGGCATCGGCGCGGCCGTCGCTCGACGGCTGGCGGGCGACGGGTTCGACGTGGCGATCACGTACCGGAGCGCGGGCGACCGGGCCGCGGCCGTGGTCAAGGAGGTCGAGGCGGCCGGAGGGCGGGCGCTCGGCGTGCGGGCCGAGGCGGCCGACGCCGAGGCCCTGGTCGAGGCGGTGGAGCGGACGGTGCGCGAGCTGGGGCGGCTCGACGTGCTGGTGAGCAACGCCGGCATCGCCCCCTACGGGGCGCTGGAGGAGGTGACGCTCGACGAGGTGGACCGGCTGCTGGCCGTGCACGCCCGCGCGTCGTTCGTGCTGGCGCAGGCGGCGGCACGGCACATGGAGCGGGGCGGCAGGATCGTGCTCATCGGCAGCAGCCTGGCCGAGCGGGTGCCGTATCCGGGCTGGACGGCGTACGCGATGAGCAAGTCCGCGTTGATCGGCCTCGTCAAGGGCCTGGCCAGGGATCTCGGGCCGCGCGGCATCACCGCGAACCTGGTCAACCCGGGCTCCACGGACACCGACATGAACCCGGCCGACGCGCCGGAGGCGGACGAGGAGCGGCGCTACACGGCGCTCGGCACGTACTGCTCACCCGACGACGTCGCCGCCGCCGTCGCCCACCTGACCGG
Organism: Nonomuraea sp. SYSU D8015; assembly: GCF_008065375.1. Classification (GTDB taxonomy): domain Bacteria; phylum Actinomycetota; class Actinomycetes; order Streptosporangiales; family Streptosporangiaceae; genus Nonomuraea. The sequence continues at coordinate 317,699 of NZ_VJYI01000001.1, read as the reverse complement.
GGAGGGCGGCCGCCACGTCACGGGCGCTTCCATCCCCGTCGACGCGGGAGTCACGGCCTGAGCCGGGTCACTTGCAGGGATTGGTGGTGCTGTCGATGACCTTGTCCTTGAGCGAGTCCGGGATCGCCGACAGGACACGGACACCGGGCCAGTCCTTCCCGATGACGAGCTGGACGATCGGGCCGTCGGGCAGCTTGTCCACCTTGGACTCGTACGGCTGGCTGTTGACCGGCTTGACCTTGCCCGCCACCGGGGTCCGCTTGTCCTTCGACAGCCGGGCGGCCACCGCGTCGGCGTAGGCCGGGCCGTCCTGGGCGTCCTTCTTCGCGTAGCGGATCGCGGTGGTCTCGGTCGCGGGGGCGTTGCCGACCTCGATGACGGCGAAGCCCTGGGCGGCCAGTTCGTCGGCCACCTGGGTGGCCTTGCCGTCCTCGCCGGAGCCGTTGAGCACCTGGACGCGCACCTGCCCGTGCTCGATCTTCGGCGCGGCGGACTTGCCGGGGCTGGGGGCGGCGGTGGGCTCGCTGTCGTTGCGCACGGCCTCGAAGAAGTTCTTCGCGGCCGGCTGGGCGAACTGCACCCGGTCCTTGTTCTGCGGGTACGTCTCGATCGGCACCGTGATGCCCTTGAGCTCCTTGGCCGTCAGCCCCCGGAGGCTGTTGGCGATCTCCAGCATCCGGTCGAGGCTCAGCCCGCTGTCCACGGTGACCGCGGCGGCGGCCGAGCGCAGGAAGGCGTTCAGCTTGCCGGGGTCGGTGAGCAGGCCGCCGTCGGTGACCTTCTTCATCACCTGCGTGAGGAACACCTGCTGGCGCTGGATCCGGCTCAGGTCGCTGCCGTCGCCCAGCGCATACCGCGTGCGGACGTACCCCAGCGCCTGCTCGCCGTTGACCACGTGCTTGCCCGCGGGGAGCACCAGCTTGGCCTTGGGGTCGTTGACCGCCTTGGGCAGGCAGATCTCGATGCCTTCGAGGGCGTCGATGATGTTCTTGAAGCCGGTGAAGTCGACCTTCACGAAGTGGTTGATCTTGATGTTGGTGAGCGACTCCAGGGTCTGGATCGTGCAGTTGATGCCGCCGCTGTTGAAGGCGGAGTTGATCTCGCGGATCCCGCCCGGCAGCACGGTGCCGTTGCGGCCCCGGCACTGCGGGATCATGACCATGGAGTCGCGGGGGAAGCTGATCACGGTGGCCTTGTCCCGGTTCGGGGAGATGTGCAGCAGCATGATCGTGTCGGTGCGCTCCCCCAGCCCCTGCGACTTCGCGCCGTACTTCTTGTTGTCGCCCTCGCGGGAGTCGGAGCCGACCAGCAGCACGTTGAGCGCCCCGGTCTCCGGCGGCCGGGTCGTGTCGACCTCGATCTCCTCGCGGTCGATGCCGCTCTCGATGCTGCGGTAGTACGCGTACGCGCCGAGGGTGACGGCCACCAGCACGAGCGTCAACGCCATGCTCACCCAGCCCAGGGGCGTCAGCGGGTTCTTCCGCGGCCGCGGGCCGAGGTTCCTCGAGCGGCGTGGCGGCATCGGAGCGACACGAGGGTCACGAACCGCATGAGCAGGTCGCTCTCTCACGTTGTCCCCCCTTGCGCCATGATCGCGAAGCATAACCACGAACCAGAATTCGTGATGACATATCAAAAGTTCTTACGTTCGCCCCCACTCGCTAGTTCGCCTATCTACGGCCCTGCCGACTATGACTTTCCGGCCACTCATCCGTCACCTCGGAACTCCATCCGAAGCAGGCGAATCCCGGCGCGACTACAACGAGTGACGCCATCATGACGTTCATGCTGCTGACCGAGATGGCACCCCCTCCGGGCGCCGAGGATCTGGCCGGCCTGCGCACCAGGGCCAAGGCCGCCCGGCGCAGAGCGCTCGTCGCCCTCGTCGCCACCCTCGCGCTGCTGAGCACCGCCCAACTGCTCGCCGACCGGGCCGTCACCCGGGAGCAGACGCTCCCGCTCGCCGTGCTGTCCGTGACGGTCTTCGCCGCCGCCCTGCCCACGCTGGCGATCACCCAGTACGTGTGGGGCGCCCGCGCCCGCCTCGTCCGCCGGCGGGAACGCGAGCTCTACGCCGTCGCCAGGTCAGGAAGGGCGCGCCCGCTGAGCCGGATGGGGATCGCGGCGGGCTGGGCCGTGACGCTGCTGCTCGGCTGCACGGCGCCGCACTTCTTCCACGGGGTGGCCCACTCCGGCCTCGCCGGCGTCCTGAGCCGGGCCGCCGAGGCGATCGCGCTGGCCGGTCTCGCCGCAGGCGTGTGCTTCCTCGTTTGGTGGGCACGGGACCTGATGGGGATGCTGGCGCGTGACCGGTGCCCGGGAGGATCTCCTGGCGATCCGTGGGATCCCGGCCTCGGCACGCGTCGGCGAGCGGGCGCGGCGCTCTGGACCGGCGCGGCCGTAGCTGTCGCCGCCCTGGTCGGAGCCCGCGCCCATCTCTGGGAGCCCACCACGGGCATGATTTACGGCCTGTTGACCGCCGCCCTCGTCTGCGGGGTAGTTACCGACGAGTAGCATAACCCTGGACCCATCAACGAGAAACCTGCTCGTTGGCCTGCCGCCCACCTGTCACGCGCGGTCGAGACCGTAGCGGCAGTCCACTTAGCAGGTTTCTTATTGCCACCAACGAGGAGCGAATCCGTGCCTTCCTCTCGTGACGTCGTGTTCGTGGACGGCGTGCGCACGCCTTTCGGCAAGTCAGGGCCGAAGGGACTGTACGCGGAGACCCGCGCCGACGACCTGGTCGTCCGCGTCATCCGCGAGCTCATCAGGCGTAATCCCAACCTGCCCCCCGAGCGCGTGGACGAGGTCGCCATCGCCGCGACCACGCAGATCGGCGACCAGGGCCTGACCATCGGCCGGGCGGCGGCTGTGCTGGCCGGGCTGCCCAAGACGGTGCCCGGTTACGCGATCGACCGCATGTGCGCGGGCGCGATGACCGCCGTCACCACGGTCGCGGGCGGCATCGCGTTCGGCGCGTACGACGTGGCCATCGCGGGCGGCGTCGAGCACATGGGCCGCCACCCCATGGGCGAGGGCGTCGACCCGAACCCGCGCTTCCTGTCGGAGAAGCTCGTCGACCCGAGCGCGCTGGTCATGGGCATGACGGCGGAGAACCTGCACGACCGCTACCCGGGCATCACCAAGGAGCGCGCGGACGCGTACGCGGTGCTGTCGCAGGAGAAGGCGGCCAAGGCGTACGCCGACGGCAAGATCCAGCCTGACCTGGTGCCGACCGCGATCAGGACCGCGGAGAAGGGCTGGGGGCTGGCCGTCGAGGACGAGGCCCCGCGGCCGGGCACCACGATGGAGGGGCTGGGCGGGCTCAAGACGCCGTTCCGGCCGCACGGCAAGGTGACCGCGGGCAACTCCTCCGGGATCAACGACGGCGCGACCGGCTGCATCGTGGCCGCCGCGGACGTCGCCGGGGAGCTCGGGCTGACGCCGAAGATGCGGCTGGTGTCGTACGCGTTCGCGGGCGTCGACCCCGAGGTCATGGGCGTGGGGCCGATCCCGTCCACGGAGCGGGCGCTCCGGCTGGCGAATCTCGATATTTCGGATATCGGGCTGTTCGAGATCAACGAGGCGTTCGCCGTGCAGGTGCTGGCGTTCCTCGACCACTTCGGGATCGCCGACGACGACCCGCGCGTGAACCCGTACGGCGGCGCGATCGCCTACGGCCACCCGCTCGCCTCCTCCGGCGTGCGGCTGATGACGCAGCTCGCGCGGCAGTTCGGCGAGCGTCCCGACGTGCGTTACGGCATCACCACGATGTGCGTCGGCATGGGCATGGGCGGCACTGTGATCTGGGAGAACCTGGCGTGAACAACATCGACACCTGGCGGGCGCTGCTCAGCGAGCGCAACTCTGACGAGGTCGTCACCAAGGCGCTGGTGCGCGACGTCCAGCTTCCCTACGGCGCGGGCACGATGGCGCTGATCACGCTGGACAACGGCTTCGACCACACCAAGCCGAACACGTTCGGCCCGCACGGCCTGTTCGCGCTCAACGGGGCGCTGTCGGAGATCGCCGAGCGCTCCGACCTGGCCGCCGTCGGCGTGACGGGCAAGCCGTTCATCTTCGCCGTCGGCGCCGACCTCAAGGGCGCCGCGGCGCTGCGCACGCGCGAGGAGGCGCTGGCCATCGGCGCGCTCGGCCACCACGTGTTCCGCCGGCTGGGCGAGCTGCCGATCCCGTCGTTCGCGTTCGTCAACGGCGCGGCCATGGGCGGCGGCCTGGAGGTGGCGCTGCACTGCACGTACCGGACGATCTCCTCCGGCGTGCCCGCGGTGGCGCTGCCGGAGTGCTTCCTCGGCCTGGTGCCGGGCTGGGGCGGCACGCAGTTGCTGCCGCGGCTCATCGGCCCGGCGAACGCGGTCAAGCTGATCATAGAGAACCCGCTGTCGCAGAACCGCATGATCAAGGGCAAGGACGCGTTCGAGCTGGGCGTCGCGGACGTGATGTTCGAGCCGGCCGACTTCCTGGAGGAGTCGCTGCGCTGGGCCGCCCGCGTGCTCAAGGCCGAGGTGAGCGTCGAGCGGGCCGCTCACGACGGCTGGGAGAAGGCCGTCGCCGACGGGCGCTTCCTGGCCGACATGAAGCTGCGCGGCGCCTCCCCCGCCCCCTACCGGGCGCTCGACCTGATCGCCATGGCCGAGACCGCCACCCGCGACGAGGGCTTCGCCGCCGAGGACGAGGCTCTCGCCGACCTGCTGATGGGCGACGAGCTGCGGGCCGGGCTCTACTCCTTCGACCTGGTGCAGCGCCGGGCCAAGCGGCCCGCGGGCGCGCCGGACGCGTCGCTGGCGCGCAAGGTGACCAAGGTCGGCATCGTGGGCGCCGGGCTCATGGCCTCGCAGATGGCGCTGCTGTTCGCGCGCCGCCTGGAGGTGCCGGTCGTCATGACCGACCTCGACCAGGCCAGGCTCGACAAGGGCGTGGAGTACGTCCGCGCCGAGGTCGGCAAACTCCTCGACAAGGGTCGCATCACCGGCGACCAGGCCAACAGGCTCAAGGCGCTGGTGACCGGCTCGCTGACCAAGGACGCCTTCGCCGACGCCGACTTCGTGATCGAGGCCGTGTTCGAGGACATGGCGGTCAAGAAGCAGGTGTTCGCCGAGGTGGAGGCGGTGGTCTCGGCCGGGTGCACGCTTGCCACGAACACCTCCTCGCTGTCCCTGACCGAGATGGGCGCCGACCTGAGGCACCCGGAGCGGCTGGTCGGGTTCCACTTCTTCAACCCGGTCGCCGTCATGCCGCTGCTGGAGATCATCAAGGGCGCCGCGACCGACGACGCCACGCTGGCCACGGCCTTCGCGGTCGGCAAGTCGCTGAAGAAGTCGTCGGTGCTGGTCAAGGACGCCCCGGCGTTCGTGGTGAACCGGCTGCTGACCTGCTTCATGGGCGAGGTCGTCGCCGCCGTGGACGAGGGAACGCCGCTGGAGGTGGCCGAGCACGCGCTCGACGGGCTCGGGCTGCCGATGACCCCGTTCGCGCTGCTGCAGCTCGTCGGCCCGGCGGTCGGCCTGCACGTGGCCGAGACGCTGCACGCGGCCTTCCCCGACCGCTTCGGCGTCTCGGAGAACATGGCCAAGCTGGTCGCCGCGGGCAAGCCGGGCGTCTACCGGCCGGACTTCACGCTCGACCCGGAGGCGGTGGCGATCTTCTCGGGCGGCTCCTCCCCGTCCACCGCCGAGCAGGTGCGCGAGCGCGTGCTGAAGGCGCTGGCCAAGGAGATCCGCATCATGCTCGACGAGGGCGTGGTCGCGGCGGCTCAGGACATCGACCTGTGCATGATCCTCGGCGCCGGCTGGCCGTTCCATCTGGGCGGCATCACGCCTTATCTCGACAGGACCGGCATCGCCCAGCCCCGGTTCCTTCCTCCGGGTGTGGCCTCGCTCCCCGCGTGATTCTTTACGGGGGCCCGACCCGGGCCCCCGTAAATCATGACCTCCGCCGTCGTAGCGTTTGGTGCCGCACGACGAACGGAGAGTAACCATGATGCGAACGATCGGCACGATCGCGCTGTGCGCGGCGTTCCTGGCGTGCTCGGCCCCGGCGCAGGCGGCGCGTCCTCCCAAGGCCACCCTGAAGATCATCATCGGGGTGAAGGATCAGCCGGCGAGGGGGGCCACGCTGCACTGCAACCCCGACGGCGGCAACCACCCGAACCCACGCGCGGCCTGCGACCTGCTGCGCAAGATCGACGGCGACTTCAACAAGATCCACGTGCCGCCGAACACGAAGTGCGGCCAGCAGGTCAAGCCGTACGTGGCGGTCATCACCGGCCAGTGGCACGGCAAGAAGGTGCAGTGGGACATGGGCTACCGCAACGGCTGCGCGATGAAGGCCGCGGCCGGGCCGCTCCTCACCTCCTGAGCGCACGAGGGGTGGGCGCGCAGCCCACCCCTCAGCGGCGGGTGGCCTTCGGGTGGGGCACCGCGGTCCTGCTGTGCCTGTAGCCGTAGAGGAAGTAGAAGGCCACGCCGACGACCATCCAGATGAGGAACCGCAGCCAGGTCTCCACCGGCAGGTTCAGCATGAGGTAGAGGCAGGCCAGCACGGACAGGATCGGCAGTACGGGCACGAACGGGGCGCGGAAGGCGCGCGGCAGCTCCGGCCGGGTGCGCCTGAGCACCATCACGCCGATCGAGACCACCACGAACGCGAACAGCGTGCCGATGTTCACCAGCTCGGCCAGCTCACCGAACGACACGAACCCGGCCAGCGCCATCGTCACCAGGCCGATGATCAGAGTGAGCCGGGCCGGTGTGCCGAAACGCGGGTGGACCTGCGCCAGCCCGCGCGGCATCAGCCCGTCGCGGGACATCGCGAACAGCACCCGGGTCTGGCCCAGCAGCAGCACGAGGACCACGGTGGTCAGGCCGGCGATCGCGCCGACGCTGATGATCGTGGCCAGCCACGGATGCCCGACCGAGACGAACGCGTCCGACAGCGGCGCCGCCGTGCTCAGCTGGCTGTATTTCTGCATGCCGACGACGACCATGGAGACGGCGACGTACAGGAACGTGCAGATGGCCAGCGAGCCCAGGATGCCGCGGGGCACGTCCCGCTGCGGGTGGACGGTCTCCTCGGCGGCGGTGGCCACGATGTCGAAGCCGATGAAGGCGAAGAACACGATCGCCGCGGCCGAGAAGATGCCGATCACGCCGAAGGCGACCGGCGTGATGCCGAACAGCACCTGGATCAGCGGCGCGTTCAGCCCGCCCACGCGGGGGGTGGCCTCGGGCGCGGGGATGAACGGCGTGTAGTTGGCGGCCCGGATGAAGAACAGCCCCGCGATGATGACCAGCAGCACCACCGCGACCTTGGTGACCACCAGGACGAGGTTGACGCGGGAGGAGAGCTTGATGCCGGCGATCAGGATCGCGGTGAGGATGGCGATGATGAGGACGGCTGGGACGTTGACGACGGGGTCGTCGCCGGCGATCGAAGCCGGCAGGGGGATGCCGATGGAGGCGAGCATCGAGGCGAAGTAGCCGGACCAGCCGACCGCCACCACGGCCGCGGCCAGCGCCAGCTCCAGCAGCAGGTCCCAGCCGATGACCCAGGCGGGGAACTCGCCCAGGGTGGCGAAGGAGAAGGTGTACGCCGACCCGGCGACGGGGATCGTGGAGGCGAACTCGGCGTAGCACAGGGCCGCGAGCCCGCAGACGATGCCGGCGACGACGAACGACAGGGCCACCGCCGGGCCGGCCACCTCCTTCGCGACCTGTCCGGTGAGCACGAAGATCCCGGTGCCGATGATCACGCCGATGCCGAAGACCGTGAGGTCCATGGCGTTCAGGCGTTTGCGGAGCTGGTGCTCGGGGTCCTCCGTGTCGCGGATCGACTGCTCGACGGTCTTCGTCCGAAAGATGTCCACGGCCAGTGATCCTTCCCATACCCTCGGCGATCATGCCTGTTTTCTGGGCGGTTTCGAGACCTCCCCTATGGTTTTCCGGGATCCGGGTAGCACGCTGTAATCATGTTCAATGGTCTGCTCGATACCTTGGCGCGGCAAGACCTCGGCGTGGTGCTGGCGCTCCTGCTGGTGTTCCTGACGCTGGACGCCTCGGTCGGGATCGGCCTGGTCACGCCGGGCGACAGCCTGCTGCTCGTGGCGGGCGCCACCGCGGACAGCCCCGCTGAGGTGCTGGCGCTGATCGGCGCGGGCATGCTGGCGTGCTTCGCCGGCGCGTCGGGCGGCTATTTCCTCGGCCGGCACTACGGCGACCGGCTGCGGCACAGCAGGCTGGGGCGGCGCGTCGGGGAGGCCCGCTGGGCGCGGGCGGAGCGGTTGTTCGAGCGCAGGAGCTGGGCGCTGGCGCTGGCTTATTTCCTGCCGTTCCTGCACGCGCTGACGCCCGCCGTGGCGGGCACGGTCGGGATGCCCTACCGCACGTTCATGCCGTGGGCGATGGCCGGCAGCACGGCGTGGGTGAGCGCGTACGTGACGCTCGGCGCGGTCGCGGGCGGGGTGGCGCGCCAGCGCGCCGAGCTGCTGCTGCCGGTCGCGACCGCGGCGGTGATCCTGGTGATCGGGATCTCCGCCGCGGTCCGCAGGATCGTCAACGGCGGGCAGGCTCCGCGTGGGAGGTCCGCTTAGCGACCGCCTCGGTGATCTGACGGGCGAGGTCTTGACCGGTGAGGCCGACCCGGCCGAGGATCGCGGCCCGCTTGGCGTGGTCGAGGAACTCCTGCGGGATGCCGTAGGTGCGCACGGGCACGTCGACGTCGGCGTCGCGCAGCAGGCGGGCCACGGCGTCGCCCACGCCGCCGACGCGGCCGTTGTCCTCCACGACGGCCACCAGCTTGTGCGCGCTCGCGGCCAGCGTGAGCGCCTCGTCCAGCGGCTTGACCCAGCGCGGGTCGACCACCGTGGCCGCGATGCCCTGGGCGTCGAGCAGGACCGCGGCGTCGAGGCAGGCCTGGGCCATCGGCCCCACGCCGACGAGCAGCACGTCGGGCTCGCCCTCAGGGGCGCGCAGCAGATCCATCTCGCCGAGCTTGCCGACCGGCTCGACGGACTCGGCGACCGGGCCCTTGGGGAAGCGCACCACGGTGGGGCCGTCGGTGACCTCGACGGCCTCGCGCAGCAGCTCGGTCAGCCGGTCGCCGTCGCGCGGCACCGCGATCCTGAGCCCTGGCACGACCTGGAGGATCGACAGGTCCCACATGCCGTTGTGGCTGGCGCCGTCGTCGCCCGTGACGCCCGCCCGGTCGAGCACGACGGTGACCGGCAGCCGGTGCAGGGCGACGTCCATGAGGAGCTGGTCGAAGGCCCGGTTGAGGAAGGTGGCGTAGACGGCCACGACCGGGTGCAGGCCGCCGAGCGCCAGGCCGGCGGCGCTGGTCAGCGCGTGCTGCTCGGCGATGCCGACGTCGTAGATGCGGTCGGGGAAGGCGTCGGCGAACGCGTTGAGCCCCGTCGGGTGCAGCATGGCCGCGGTGATCGCGACCAGGTCGTCGCGCTCTTTGCCGAGCCGGACGAGCTCTTCGCTGAACACGTTGGTCCAGATGCGGCCCTTGGGCTTCTCGGCGCCGGTGGCCCGGTCGAAGGCCCCGGGCGAGTGGAACTGGTCTTCGTCGTGGTTTTCCGCCGGGGTGTAGCCGCGGCCCTTCTGGGTGAGCGCGTGGACGATGACGGGGCCGCGGAAGTCGCGGGCCTTGCGCAGGGCGGCCTCCATGGCCTGCTCGTCGTGGCCGTCGATGGGGCCGACGTATTTCAGCCCGAGGTCCTCGAACATGACCTGCGGCGCCAGCACGTCCTTGACGCCCTTCTTGAAGCCGTGGAGCGCGTCGTAGACGACCGGAACGTTGCCGAGTTTGTCCTTGACGTAGTCGAGGAAGTCCTCGTACCGCCGGTTGACGCGCAGTGAGGACAGGTGGGAGGCGAGCCCGCCGATCGTCGGCGAGTAGGAGCGGCCGTTGTCGTTGACCACGATGACGACCGGCAGGTCCTTGGCGGCGGCGATGTTGTTGAGCGCCTCCCAGGCCATGCCGCCGGTCAGGGCGCCGTCGCCGATCACCGCGACGACCGTGCGGTCGCGCTCGCCGCGCAGCTTGAAGGCCTTGGCCAGGCCGTCGGCGTAGGACAGGGCGGTCGAGGCGTGGGAGTTCTCCACGAAGTCGTGCTCGGACTCGGCCTGGCTCGGGTAGCCGGACAGGCCGCCCTCCTGCTTGAGCGCCACGAAGCCGGAGGCCCGGCCGGTGAGGACTTTATGCACGTAGGCCTGGTGTCCGGTGTCCCAGACGATGGGGTCGCGCGGGGAGTCGAAGACGCGGTGGAGGGCGATGGTGAGCTCCACCACCCCCAGGTTGGGGCCCAGGTGACCGCCGAACTTCGCGCACGAGTCGACGAGCAGATCACGGATCTCCCCCGCGAGGCCCGGCAGCTCCTCGACAGCGAGCCGTTTGACGTCGTGCGGTCCCTTGACCGAGCCCAGCAACCCGCTCACGGATCCGACTCCCCTCTGCTCTTGTACGCCGACTCCCCGAGTCTAGTTCGCGGACGCCCCACTGACTTCATCGAGTCAAATCCACCCACATATGTCCGATCTTGACCTACTCTTTCGATACCTATGAACTCCGTCCCCCTAAGCAAGGTCGCGGCGCTCGTGGCCGCCCTGCTGGCCCTCGCCCTGGCAGCGGCCGGTCTGGTGCTCGTTCTCGCCGACGTCGCCACGACTTCGACGGAGTCGCTCAACGAGGGCCAGCAGATCGCCTCCCCGCCGGTCAGGGCCGCCGACAAGAAGAAGGCGACCGTGCCGGGGAAGGCGCTGGCCACGGCCAACCCGCTCTACAGGACCGGCAGGCTGGCCGACGTGAACTGCTCGCCGGGCGAGCTGCCGGCCGGCAGCATGACCGCGTACCGGCGCTTCCTGACCCGCGTGACCGCGTGCCTGAACAGGGCCTGGGGACGGCAGTTCCGCAAGGCCGGGATGCCCTTCACCAAGCCGCGGCTGCGCATCATCACCGGCAAGGTGAAGACGCCCTGCGGCGCGTGGAACGCCGGGGCGGACGGCGTCTACTGCTCCACCGACCGCACGATGTACCTGATGATCAGCCGAGACCAGCTGCGCAACCCGTTCCCGCTGGGCATCACGCGGCTGATCGCCCACGAGTACGGCCACCACATCCAGCAGATCTCCGGCATCTGGAACTACTACTGGGTGGCCAGGGCGGGCGCGAACAAGTCCCAGCGGCTCCTGCTGTCCCGCAAGTCCGAGTTACAGGCCGAGTGCTTCTCGTCGATCTTCATGAGCACGATGCGCGACACGCCGCTCGTCACGGACGCGGACTGGGCGTACACGGTGGACTGGTTCAGGAAGAACGGCGCCAAGGGCTGGCCGCAGAACGACCACGGCAAGGGGCCGACGCAGGCGGCGTGGATGACGCGCGGCTTCAACAGGGGCACTCCGGGCTCCTGCAACACCTGGGCCGCGGCGTCCCGGAATGTTAACTGACGCCACAGTTTAATCTTTCTTTACCTGGAACCCCCTCTTTACTAGGGTGCCTTCCCATGCGTATCCCCCGATTGGCGCTCATGGCGGGCGCCCTGGCGAGCGTGCTGTTCGCCGGCACGGCTCATGCGGCCACCGTCTCGGCTCCGGCGTACAAGCCGGCTCTGGCCAAGAGCCCGATCTACAAGACGGGCAAGCTGGACCTCGGGACCTGCGACGATCCCGAGGTCACGACCGGGACCCTGGAAGAGGTCAAGGGCTACCTGGACACCGTGCTCGACTGCCTCAACGCCGCGTGGGAGCCCAAGATCAAGAAGGCGGGCTTCGCCTTCAGCAAGCCCTCGCTCCAGGTGATCACCAAGCCCGGCGCGCCGACGGGCTGCGGCGCCTACCCGGCGGAGGCGCAGGCGCTGTACTGCTCGCTGAACAAGAAGATCACCTTCCTGCTCTCCGCCAACCTGGTGGACGAGCAGTCGGACCTCATGCTGCTGGCGGTGCTCGCCCACGAGTACGGCCACCACATCCAGCAGCAAACGGGCATGTTCAAGGCTCTGAACAGCTACAGCGGCATGAGCCAGGCCCGCCAGCTCGACGTCCTGCGCCGCTTCGAGCTGCAGGCCGAGTGCCTGGCGGGGGCGTTCGTCGGCAACGTCTGGCACTCGCTCAACCGGCGCCAGACCGAGTGGGACTACATCGTCAAGAACGGCGGCAGCGGCTTCGACCTGTCGGTCATCGGCGTGAAGGTGGAGAGCTGGGGGGAGATGACCCACGGCAAGGCCGCCAATGTGGCGCGCTGGCTCAAACGCGGCTTCGCGGCCGAGTCCGCGGGCGGCTGCAACACCTGGACGGCCCCCAAGTCGCACGTGTCGTAGCGCTCAACCACTACCGATCCCGACAATCTGCTCTATGATCCGCGATCGTGCGCACTCTTCTCGTGGCGGCGGCCACGTGCATGGTCGCGGGTCTTCTCTTACCGGGACCCGCCTGGGCCGTGCCGGGCACCGCGCAGCCCGGGCTGTCGGACGTGATGGGCGGTGACCAGCCGCGGCTGACCTGCGCGATCCCCCCGATCCGGCTGGGGGCAACGGCCTCGCTCAGGTCCTTCCACCGGGCGATGGCCAGGTGCGCCGACCGTTTCTGGTCCGGCAGGTTCGCGGCCGCCGGGTTGCCGTACAGCCCGCCCGAGGTGACGATCACCACCGGTACGGACTCCGTCTGCGGCAAGATCACCAGTAGTGGCGCCCACTACTGCCCGGAGCAGCGCACCATCGTCGTCCGCATCACCAAGCAGGAGCTGCGGGACCCGTTCCGGATGAACATCGCGCACTCCATCGCCCACGAGTGGGGGCACCACGTGCAGGAGCTCACCGGGGTGCTGAACGCGCAGAGCGCCCTCTACTGGCCGGCATCCGACAAGGCGCGCACCCTGCTCAGCCACCGGCTGGAGATGCAGGCCGAGTGCTTCGCGGGCGTCTTCTACAGCGCCACGCTGGAGTCGATCAAACCGGGGATCGCGTGGGAGGAGTGGATCGAAGCGGTGCGGCAGGCGGAGGAGAGCGAGATCCACGGCAAACCCAAGAACCTGGCGTTCTGGCAGGACCGCGGCTACCGCGGCGGCGCGACGGGCTTCTGCAACACGTGGACGGCGAACAAGGCCAAGGTCGCCTGACACCGTCCCCGTCGGCCGGTCACCGGTCGGCGCGCCCGCCCCTCGGCTCGACACGGCACCTGGCCGTCGCACGCGACCACATACGCATGACGCACGTGCCGCGGCGCCGGGTCGTCGACCGCATCGGCGGGGCCGGGGGCGTGAAGGGCTGGAGCAGGGGACGAGGGCGGTGCCGGGGAGCTCCTGGCCGTGGTCAGCCGTTGGCGCGGGCCAGGACCTCGAGGGGGTCGGCGAGGACGTGGGCGAAGGCGAGTTCGGCGGCGCCGACCAGCGTGGCGGCGTCCCCGAGCGCCGACGTGCGCAACCGCAGGCGCTCCCGCTGCGGCGCCATGGCGTGCAGGGCCAACTGGGTGCGCACCTGCGCCGCCGACCCGAGGTAGACCTCCCGCAGCATCCCCCCGAAGATCACCATTTCCGGGTTGAAGATGTTCACCAGATTCGCCACGCCCAGCCCCAGCCAGTCGCCGACCCTCCTCAGCGCCTCCTGTGCGCCGCTGTCCCCCCGGTCGGCGGCCTCGACCACGGCCCGGACCGCGTCGCGCCCCTGCTGCCCGGCCCCGAACCGGCCGGCCGCCTCCAGCAGGGCGCGCTCCCCCACCTCCGCCTCCAGGCAGCCGTGCGAGCCGCATCCGCAGGCGCGCCCGCCCGGGTTGACGATCATGTGGCCGACCTCGCCCCCATAGCCGTCATGGCCGCCCAGCAGGTGCCCGCCGGCGATGATCCCGCCGCCGATGCCCACGTCGCCGTGCAGGTAGATGAGGTCCCTGACGGCGACGCCGACCCCACGGCTGTGCTCGGCGAGCGCGGCCAGGTTGGCGTCGTTGCCCACGCTGACCGGCAGCCCGAGGCCCAGCCTGCGGCCCAGCTCCTCGCCGAACGGCACCTCCTCGGCTTTCAGGTTGGGCCCGAAGGTGACCACGCCGTCGGCCTTGCGCACGCCGCCGGACACGGCCGCGGCCGCGCCCACGCAGACCGTGTCGTCCCTGGTCTTGCGGCGCATCTGGCGGGCGAACCCGGCCAGCGCGCCGGTCAGCTCGTCCAGCTCGAAGGCCCCGCGTCTCCGCGCGGCCTCCCGGCGGTCGAGGATGACCCCGCCCAGTCCGACGCGGGCGACGGCGAGCCGGTCGGGGCCGACGTCGAAGGCGAACACGTAGACCCGCGCCGACTCCGGCCGCACCACGAGCGAGGGCCGGCCGGCCCGGCCGGTCTCGCGGGGCAGCTCCTCGCGTACCAGCCCGGCGGCGGTGAGGTCGGAGGTCAGCGCCATGATCGTGCTGCGATTGAGCCCCAACTTGGAGGTCAGCTCGGCACGCGAGATCGGCCCGCCGAGGTGGACATGGCGAAGCAGCGCGCCGAGGTTGTGGCGCCTGATGTCCTCCTGTGAGGGGCCGGCACGCATGGTCTGGAAATCCTTCGAGGGCTGCGAGTCGCTGATCACCTTAGACCAGTGGCAGCCGCCCGCTTGCGCGCCAGGGCGTCCACGCCTGCCGCCAGCAGCAGAACCGAGCCCGTGACCAGATACTTCACGCTGGCCCCGTACCCCATCAGGCCCATGCCGTTCTCGATCACGGCCACCACCGCGCCGCCGAGCACGGCGTCGAGCACCCGGCCCTTGCCGCCGAACAGGCTCGTGCCGCCGATGACCGCCGCGCCGACCGCGTAGAGCAGGACGGAGCTGCCGCCCGTGTTCGGGTCGACGGAGCTGGCCCGGGACGCGGCCACGATGCCGCCGACGGCGGCCATCGAGGAGCAGATCACGAACGCGCTGATCTTGATCCGGTCGACCGGGATGCCCGCGCGGCGGGCGGCCTCGGTGTTGCCGCCGACCGCGTAGAGGTGGCGGCCGAACGCCGTGCGGCGCAGGATCACCGTCCACATGACCAGCAGCACCAGGATGACGGGGACCACGATCGGCACGCCGGTCAGCGAGACCAGCGCGGGGTTGCGGCTGCGCTCCAGGTTGAGCACGAACACCGCGAGCCCGGCCAGGATCGCCAGCGTGCCGACGCGGAAGGCGATCAGCGACAGCGGGTCGGCCACCAGCCCGCGCTTGGTGCGCTTCCTGGCCCGCAGCAGTTGCACGGCCGCGAACGCCGCCACGCACACGGCGTAGAGCGCCCAGCCGAGCCACGGCGGCAGGTTGCGGTTGGCGATCGCGACGATCACCGAGTCCCTGATGGAGATGTTGGTGCCCTCGTCGACCAGCACCAGGACCAGGCCCTGGAAGGCGAGGAACGCGGCCAGCGTCACGACGAACGACGGGATGCCGACCTTGGCCACCAGTGTTCCGAGCACGGTGCCGATGACCACGCCGGTGAGGATGGCGGCCAGCACGCACACGTACCACGGCAATCCCAGGCTGGCGAGCGTGACGGCGAGCACCGCCGCGCACACGCCGCTGGCGAAGCCCGCCGACAGGTCGATCTCGCCGAGCAGCAGCACGAACACCAGGCCCATCGCGATGAGCGTGACGGCCGCGCCCTGGGTGAACAGGTTGGCGAAGTTGATCGAGGTGACGAAGGAGGGACGGGCGAGGGCGAAGACGACGCAGAGCACCACCAGGCCGAGCACGGCCGGCAACGCGCCCATGTCGCCGCCGCGCACCCGCTGGAGGTAGGCGCGGAAACTGTTGCCGATCGACGGGGCCTGCGTCGCGGCAACGATGGCCTCGCCGGGGAGTTGCTTGACGACCTTGCTCATGGGGTGACCCCGTTCTTGAGGCCGAGATCCCCGCTCCGGCCTGCAGTGATCAGTTCAACGACCTGCGCGTGCGTCACGTCGGCGGTCTTGACCTGGGCGGCCATCCTGCCGAGGTAGAGCGCCGCGATCCGGTCGGAGACGGCGAACACGTCGTTCATGTTGTGCGAGATGAGCACGACGGCCAGGCCGGTGTCGGCGAGCCGGCGGACCAGCTCGAGCACCTGGGCGGTCTGGGCGACGCCCAGCGCGGCGGTCGGCTCGTCGAGGATGACGACCTTGCTGTTCCACAGCACGGCCTTGGCGATGGCCACGGTCTGCCGCTGCCCGCCGGACAGGCTGGAGACCTGCTGCCTGATGGACTTCACCGTACGCACGGACAGGCTGCTGAGGGTCTTCTCGGCCAGCTCCTCCATGCTGTCCTCGTCGAGCAGGAGCCCGCTCCTGCGCTCCCTGCCGAGGAACATGTTCTGGACGATGTCGAGGTTGTCGCAAAGCGCCAGATCCTGGTAGACGATCTCGATCCCGAGCTCGCCCGCGTCGCGGGGGGTGTGGATCTGGACCGGGCGGCCGTCGAAGGAGATCGTGCCCGCGTCGATCGGGTAGATGCCGCCGATGCACTTGACCAGCGTGGACTTGCCCGCGCCGTTGTCGCCGACGAGCGCGGTGACCTCGCCGGCGTAGGCGGAGAACTCGACGTTGTGCAGGACTTTCACCGGGCCGAAGCTCTTGTCGATCCCGCGCACTTCAAGGAGGGGGGTCATGGGGTCTCCGCTCCACAGGGGGTACGGCCACGCGCTCGTGACGCGGGCCGTACCCCTCGGTTCTACTGGATTCCTGCCTCGGTGCACTTCTCGGCGAAGTCACCGGTGCACAGTTCCTCCTTGGTGACGTAACCGTCGGCCACCACGTCCTTGACGTTGTCGAAGTAGATGGCCTGGGGCTCCATCAGCTCGGACGGCACGTCCTGACCGGTCTCCGGGTCCTTGACGCTGGAGGTCGCCGTGGGCTTCTCGCCCTTGGCCAGCGCCACCGCCAGCTTGGCCGCGGCGTCGGCCTCCTTCTTGACCGCCTTGTAGACCGTCATGCACTGGTCGCCCGCGAGGATGTTCTGCAGGCCCTGGACGGTGGCGTCCTGGCCGGTGACCGGCACCTTGCCGTTGAGGTTGTTCTTCTTCAGCACGGTGATGGCGGCGTTGCCGAGGCCGTCGTTGGCGGCCAGCACCCCGGCGATCTTCGGCTGCTCGGTGAGCATCTGCTCGAACAGCGTCCCGGCCTGGGTGTTGTCCCAGTCGGGCACCGACTGCTCGGGGCCCTTGACGTATTCGCCGGAGTCGAACTTGGGCTTCAGCACGCCGTCGTAGCCGGCCTTGAACAGGGTGGCGTTGTTGTCCGTCGGCGAGCCGTTCAGGTAGGCCACGATCGGCTTCTCGGCCTTCTTGTCGGTCAGGCACTTGACCAGGCCCTCGCCCTGGAGTGTGCCGACCTTGGTGTTGTCGAAGCTGACGTAGTAGGCGGCGCCGCCGCCGAGCGTCAGCCGGTCGTAGTCGATCACGGCCACGCCCTGGGACTTGGCCTTGTCGATGACGGCCTTGCCGCTGCCGCTGTCCAGGTTCACGATCATGAGAACGGTGGCGCCGTTCGTCACCATCTGGTCGGCGATGGTCTGGAACGCCGTCTTGTCGTTCTGGGCGTTCTGGATGTCGTACTGGACGCCGGCGGCTTTGAAGGCCTCTTCGAGGTATTTGCGGTCCGCCGTCTCCCACCGGGCCGAGGACTTGCTGTCCGGCAGGATGACGCCGATCTTCCCGGCCTTGGCCGGAGCCGAGGCCGACGACGTCGACGTGGTGGTCTGACCGCTGTCGCCCCCGCAAGCGGTGAGACCGAGGGCGAGCGCGGCTGCCGCGGCGGTCAGGCTGAGGATCCCCTTGCGCATGGTGCAGGGTCCTTTCTTCCGGAGGGGCCCGGATGAATGTTGTTTGCGGCAACGTATTCCGGGACGGCCTGCTTTGGAAGAGGGTTGGAGCCGGGAGTTTGTTGTATCCGGTAACAATCCAGAAACGCCACATCAATCTCCCGGACTCCTGACCGTTTGACGTCGGGAACGATGGACGGCCTCTGGGGGATCTCTCGGTCTTGTCACAGTCCTCGAAGCATCGGCCGGCGACGCCTTCAAGAAGGGGCGGAGGTGGGCGGCACGGCCGAAGTGAGCACAATTCCAGCCCCGCAGGAGCTTGGCATCTAGTCACCTAACTCACTAGTACGTACATTAGGGAATCATGTCCCGCGTACGGCCCTCAACGGGCCCGATCTCGCACGATCACCTGCGGGGTGGGGCTCAACAATGCCGTCGCCACCGGCGTCGACCTGCTCGGCGACGTGCATGGCGGCGCGGGCGAGCAGTGCGTGGAACTGCTCGAGGAGGTCGTCCGGGACGGCGACGCGGCGGCCGTGGTGGCCCGGCGGCGGGCCCGTGACAGATACCTGCCCGGCTTCGGGCACCGCTTCCACACGCGCGACCCGCGCCGCGACCCGCTGCTCCGCCTGGTGACGGCCGCGACCGCGGAGGGCGTGGTGGCGGGCACGCACCTGCGTGCCGCGTTGGAGGTGGAAGAGCTGATCGCGCCGGTGCCGATGAACATCGACGGCGCGACCGCCGTGGTCTACGCGGAGCTGGGCTTTCCGCCTCCGCTGGCGCGCGGGCTCTT
This sequence comes from Nonomuraea sp. SYSU D8015, assembly GCF_008065375.1. Classification (GTDB taxonomy): domain Bacteria; phylum Actinomycetota; class Actinomycetes; order Streptosporangiales; family Streptosporangiaceae; genus Nonomuraea. The sequence continues at coordinate 299,160 of NZ_VJYI01000001.1, read as the reverse complement.
CGTGCTCAGCAGGAGCGTCGGGATCCTGGCCCACGCCTGGGAGGAGGCCGGTCAAGGACGGCGGAACAAGGGTCCGATCCCGCCGTCCATCCTGCCGACCTGGTTGTAGAGCGACGGCCGCAAGCGCCTGCTCCCCGCCAAGGGCTACCGCCGGCTCGTCTACAGCCGCACCGCGGGACCACGCCATGCCCGGCCTGGGCACCCCGCTCGGCCCCGGCCTGGACCCGCCGCTCAAGCTGGGACAGGACAACGGGTTGGCCGTCGACTACACCGAGGACGTCACCCAGCTGTCGGCCGCGAGCCGCTTGCTCCGGTACAACGCCGTGATGTTTTACGACCACGGCCCCAACCAGCCCGGCTCCGTCGTCACCGTCAACCGCCGCGGCGCCCACGTCGAGGTAGTCGACGTGGAGCCGTTGACGATCAGGTTCGCCGGCCGGGCGGTGCCGCTGGTGTGGCCGTTGGCGAACCGGACGCCCAGCGTCGCCGGGCCGGCCGCCGACGCGTTCACCGAGAACTGGGCGTAGGCCCTTCACCGCGGCGATGCCGTTGCAGAACCCGCTGCCGAGGGCAGGTCGCATCACTCGCTCCGAATGACTCAGCAACCGGTGTCGCGGTCCCCACGAAGGAGGGCACGGTGGCCTGCCGAGGCGGCACGGTCACACGTTGAGGAATCCGTCCATGGCGGCGGTCGGACGCCGGGTGCCGGGGTCCCAGGCCGAGCTTCCGTAGCTGGTGAACGGCGAGTAGCCCTCGGGCTCCCAGAAGAAGGTGCCCAGGCCGCCGAAGCCCTTCAGCCCGGTGATGAACGCCCTCGACGAGTCGCGCACCTGGGTGGGCTTGTTCAGCGGCCCGCCGTACTCGACCTGCATGACCGGTTGCCGTAGCCGGACTGGATGGTCCGCATGTTGGCGAGCACCGCGGGCACGTTGCCGCCCTGCGCGTACGAGGAGAGCCCGGTGATGTCCCACTGCCCGCCGTTGTCCCGGTAGGCGTTGAGGAAATTCTGGACGCTCGCCAGGTTCTGCGGCTGCGCCGCGTGCACCATCACCGGGGTGGCCGGGAAGACGTGCTTGGACATCTCGTACGCGGCCTTGAGCAGGCCGGTCATCTGGGCAGGCCTGCTGATGCTGCCGGCCGGTCTGCAGATGCCGGAGTTGGTCTCGTTGCCGATCTTCACCCAGGCCGGGGTCACGCCGTAGTACTTGATGACGTTGCAGGAGTGGTGGACGTAGTCGTACATGGCGCCGAGCATCTGGCTGTAGCTCATGCCGGCCCAGGCCGCCGGAGGGTTCTGCAGGCCGACCGAGTTCCAGGTGTCCCCGAAGTGGAAGCCGAGGAGCACCTGCAGGCCGGCGTTCTTGCACCGCACCGCCATCTGCGCGGTCTCCTCGATGCTGCAGTGCCCGTTGGCCGGATCGTCGGACGGGTTGACCCAGGTGCGCAGGCTGATCGCGGTGATGCCGTACCCCTTGAGGATGGCGAACAGGTCCTGCCGTTGCCCGGCGCTGTTGTTCCAGTAGTAGCCGTTCGCCTCCATCTGCGGCATCCAGCTGATGTCCGCACCCTTGACGAAGGTCGGATCCTTCCGTTTGCGCCCAAGTGGTTAAAGCGTTTACACGAGGGGATGGCAGCATGGCATAGGGACCACGTCAAGATCCGTGCTTGATCGAGCGACCGCATGGAATGCGTTGACCCTGTTCAGGCTGCGAACTGCGCCTGCTCGTCGAGTGAAACTTTCTCGTCGCGCATAGGCGCCGTATCCGAGTCACTCTAGGAGTCTGTCTCATCTCGTTTAAACGGTTACAAGGCCCATCTCTCGCTCTCAGCGGCACCCGTCGGCGTAAGCTGGGTGAGGCGCGCTCGGGGCGCCCCCGGTCCGCGGGAAGGGCCAAGCCCACCTGATGCTCGTCGAACGACCCGGCCCGACCTCTTTTCCGGCCTGATCATGCGGACGCCAGGCCAGACGGAAAGGAGGCCCCGATGCCCCGCCATCGCCTGCCCGACAACCCCAGCCTCGAACGGCTCCGCAAGCAGGCCAAGACCCTGCTCCAGTACGTGAGGGCGGGAGTGCCCGAGGCGCTCGCGCTCGTCGCCGAGTTCCATCCCCGGCCGCCGGAGACGCTCAAGCTGTCCGACGCGCAACTCGTCACCGCCCGCATGTACGGCTTCGCGAGCTGGCCCAGGCTGAGAGAGCACCTCGGCACCGTCGAGCGATACTCCCGCTCGCCGCACCGCGTCGCGCCGCGCGACGAGCTTCCGGAGGAGTTCCTGCGGCTCGCCTGCCTCACCTACGGCGCCGACCACCCTGGCCGCACCGGCGAAGCCGACCTGCTGCTGGCCCGGCATCCCCACCTGTCCACCGCGAACGTCTTCACGATGGCGGCCACCGGCTCGGCCGACGTGCTGGCCGGCGTCCTGGCCGAAGATCCCGGGCTCGCCCGCGCGCAGGGCGGCCCCTTCGGGTGGGAGCCGCTGCTCTACCTGACCTACGCGCGCCTCGACTCCCCCGGCCGGTATACGGCGGCGGCCCGGCTCCTCCTCCAGCACGGCGCCGATCCGAACGCCGGATTCCTGTGGGACGGGCTGACCTCGCCGTTCACCGCGCTCACCGGCGCGTTCGGCGGAGGCGAGGGCGACCAGCCACCCCATGCGCAGGGCCTGGCGCTGGCCAGGCTGCTGCTGGAGGCCGGGGCGGACGCCAACGACAGCCAGACCCTCTACAACCTCGGGCTCGGCGGGTCGTTCTCCGACGACACCACCCACCTGGAGCTGCTGCTGGAGTTCGGCCTGGGCCGCGGCCGGGGCGGGCCGTGGCATGCCCGGCTCGGCCCGGCGCTGCAGTCCCCGCAGCAACTGCTGCGCGAGGAACTGGCCACCGCCGCGCTGCGGGGCGGCCCGCGACGGGCCCGGCTGCTCCTCGCCCACGGCGCGGAGGCCGACGGCCTCGGCGAGCATCCCGCGTACGGCGGACGCACCCCGCACGAGCTGGCCCTGCTGAACGGGCACACCGAGGTCGCCGAGATCCTCGCCGCGGCGGGCGCCTCGGCTGCGCTGGACGAGATGGACGCGTTCACCGCCGCCTGCATGCGCGCCGACGCCGACGCGGTGGCCGCCTTCGGCCCGGAAGCGCCGGCCCGGGCGCTCGCCCGCTCCCCGGAGCTGATCAACATCGCGGCCGGGCAGCGCAAGCCCGCGGCGGTGCGGCTGCTCGCCGGTCTGGGCTTCGACGTGAACCACCTGCGCCGAGCCACCCCGCTGCACGACGCTGCCTGGAACGACGACGTCGACACGGCCAGGACGCTGATCGAGCTCGGCGCCGACCCCACGATCAAGGACACCGAGCACGACTCGACCCCGCTCGGCTGGGCCGAGTACGGCGGCAAGCACCGCGTGGCCGCCTACCTGCGCAGCCTCGGCCGAGAGTGACGACCGTGAGGCACGACGGCCGCGCGACCTCGTCAGCCGTCCGTGTGCGCCGTGCCCCACGAGAATCCGCCCGTTCCCGGCCCCCGAGGTCACGTGGGCAGAACCTGCGTGATCACATTCTGGGCGATCAGCGCCGCCGCCGAGGCCGCGGCCACCACCAGGACGCCCACGCGCACCTTGCCGCCATCCAGATAGCGCCGCAACGGCCCCGAAACCAGGAAGCCCAGCACCATGGGCACGATGAGGATCGCCCCCGTCGCCAGTGCCCGGGCGGGCAACTCGTCCACGAGCGCCAGGATGGCCAGGGACTGGGCGGCGCTCAGGAAGAAGAACATCGCCAGGGTCGCACGGATCTGCGGCCCCTTGGCGTTCTGGTAGACCAGCGCGATGGGCGGCCCGCCGATGCCGGTGGCGGTCCCGGTGACACCCGACACGAAGCCGGCCGACGTGATCGTCACACCGTTGCGCGGCACGCTCAGCGCCCTGGCCGTCAGCGCCACGGCGACGAGCACCATGACGGCGACGAAGATGCCTCTGCTGTAGACAGAAATGTAGACAATGATGAATGCGCCGAGGACACTCCCCGGGATCCTGCCGAGGATCGCGAAACCAAGGCCGCGCCAATCCACCTTCCGCCATTCCGCGGCCAGCGTGAACAGCGGCAACGTCAGGTTCACCACCTGAATGGCGCCCGGCATCAGGCCGGGGTCGAGGATGGTGAGCACGGGCGCGCCCACCAGCCCCAGGCCGAAGCCCACACCGCCTTGAACGATGGCACCGACGAAGACGGCCAAACTCGCGAGGATCAGCACCAATGCCGCATTAGTCATGGTCGAAAGTCAACCATCTTTACTCACAGTTGCCATTCATGCTGCGATAGTGACCGCGCCTGCGTAGTGTCTCCTGCAGACGCAGACGTAACGTTTGCAGCATGGCCATGAAGCCGAAGACGACGAGCATACGCGTCAGCGTCAAAACCGGAGACAAGATCGCAGCGTTAGCGAAGAGGGCGGGTGAACCCATGACCGCGATCATCGACCAGGCCATCCGGGAGATGGAAAAGAAGCAACGCTGACAGCACGTCGCGGAGCAGATGGAGCAGACAAGACGAGAGGACCCGAAGGCCTGGGCAGACTACCTCGCCGAATCCGAGCTGGTGCAAGGCCTCTTGCCACGCACTTCCCGCATCGCCCCCGAGTGGGAGGGGCTCATCACATTCCCCAAGGAGAAATGAGGGTGATCCAGGGCGAGATCCGGCTCGCTGACTTGGGCGATCCGGTCGGCCGCGAGCAGGGCTTCCGCCGCCCGGTGCTGGTCGTGCGAAGCGTGTCGCCTCAGCGGTTCACAAGAAGAATCGGGATCGCCCCCGACGAGGTGGTCCGCGAAGTCACCGACTGGATCACAGACGTGATCTGATCGGTTTTGCCGCCCGGCGAAGCAGCATTTCGCCGGGTGGCATTCCTCATCGTGCCATATCCGCCGCTCGTCAAGCGGCCGACCGTGCAATCCCTCCCTATTATGGGATCCTGCGAACGCGGGAGTATCTCCCCGGGCACCGACCGCCTCTCCTGCACCAATACCACACGCTGGTGTTCCCGCTCACCGGCCCTGGATCGACGAGAGGACCCGTCTCTACCGTTCAAGGTGGCCGCCCATGAGTACGGGCACCACCTGCAGTCCCTCGTCGGCATCCGGCGCGCCTTCGAAGAGCGCGTCCGTGCCGCCAGGACGGGCCAGGACGAGCTGAAGCGCCGTTACGAGCTCCAGGCCGACTGCCTGGGCAGCGTGTGGGGATCCCTGTCGCGCTCGCAGCGCGAGTCGGCAGCGAAGGTCGCCTGAAGAACGCGGAAGAGCCGCCCGGCGGGGGGTGTCCCGCCGGACGGCTCTTCGCTGTGTCGGGTGGTACCCCCGATGCGGGCGCGTCAGGATCGCGCGCCCCACCCCCGGCTCAACGGACCAGCCAAGGGCCCCCTGCCCCCCGCCCGGCTCATGACCGGGCGGGGACGAGGGAAGTCACTTGGCGAGCAGCGAACGCAGAACGTACTGCATGATGCCGCCGTGCCGGTAGTAGTCGGCCTCGCCGGGCGTGTCGATGCGGACGACGGCGTCGAACTCGACGTCACCGGCCTTGACGTGCACCGTGCGCGGGATGCCGCCCTTGTTGAGCTCTTCGACGCCGATGATGTCGAAGGTCTCCTCGCCGGTCAGCCCCAGCGACTCGGCCGAGGCGCCCTCGGGGAACTGCAGCGGCAGCACGCCCATGCCGATCAGGTTGGAACGGTGGATGCGCTCGTACGACTCGGCGATGACCGCGCGCACGCCCAGCAGTGCCGTGCCCTTGGCGGCCCAGTCGCGCGAGGAGCCCGAGCCGTATTCCTTGCCCGCCAGCACCACCAGCGGCGTCCCGGCGGCGGCGTAGTTGACCGAGGCGTCGTAGATGAACGACACCGGCCCGTCGGGTTGGGTGAAGTCGCGGGTGTAGCCGCCCTCGGTACCGGGGGCGATCTGGTTGCGCAGGCGGATGTTGGCGAACGTGCCCCTGATCATCACCTCGTGGTTGCCGCGCCGCGAGCCGTAGGAGTTGAAGTCTTTGACCTCGACCCCGTTGGCCTGCAGGTATTGCGCGGCCGGGGTGCCGACCTTGATGGAGCCGGCGGGCGAGATGTGGTCGGTGGTGACCGAGTCGCCGACCTTGACCAGCACGCGGGCGCCCGTGATGTCGGACACCGGCTCGGGCTTCTCCGGCATGCCGTCGAAGTAGGGGGCCTTGCGGACGTACGTGGAGTCGGGGTCCCACTCGAAGGTGTCGCCGGTCGGGATCGGCAGCGAGCGCCAGAGGTCGTCGCCCTTGAACACGTCGGCGTAGTCGCGCTCGAACATGTCGCGGCCGATGGAGGAGTTGACCACCGCCGAGATCTCCTCCGGCGACGGCCAGATGTCCTTGAGGTAGACCGGCTCGCCGTCGGTGCCGAGGCCGAGCGGCTCGGTGTCGAGGTCGATGTCCATGGTCCCGGCCAGCGCGTACGCCACCACGAGCGGCGGCGAGGCCAGGTAGTTCATCTTGACGTCGGGGTTGATGCGGCCCTCGAAGTTGCGGTTGCCGGACAGCACGGCCGTGACGGCCAGGTCGTTGGCCTGGATGGCCTCGGAGATCTCCGGCAGTAGCGGGCCGGAGTTGCCGATGCAGGTGGTGCAGCCGTAGCCGACGAGGTTGAAGCCGATCTTGTCGAGGTACGGCTGGAGGCCGGAGCGCTCGAAGTAGCCGGTGACGACCTGCGAGCCGGGGGCCAGCGAGGTCTTGACCCACGGCTTGCGGGTCAGGCCCTTGTCGACGGCGTTGCGGGCCAGCAGCGCCGCGCCGAGCATGACGTACGGGTTGGAGGTGTTGGTGCACGAGGTGATCGCGGCGATCGAGACGATGCCGTGGTCGATCTCGAACGAGGTGCCGTCGGCCAGCGTGACGGAAACCGGCTTGTGCGGCCGGCCGCCGTTGGCCGAGGCGTTGGAGGCGGGCGCGTCGGAGGCGGGGAACGACTCCTCGCCCTCCTCGTCGTCGGCCACGTAGTTTTGCACGTCGTGGCGCCAGGTGGCCTTGGCGGCCGACAGCGCGATGCGGTCCTGCGGGCGCTTGGGGCCGGCGATGGAGGGGACGACGGTGGCGAGGTCGAGCTCGATGTACTCGGAGAACTCGGGCTCGGGCGCCGACGGGTCGAGCCAGAGGCCCTGGGCCTTGGCGTACGCCTCGACGAGCGCGATCTGCTCCTCGCTGCGGCCGGTCAGGCGCAGGTAGTCGATGGTCTGCCCGTCGATGGGGAAGATCGCGCAGGTGGAGCCGAACTCGGGGCTCATGTTGCCGATGGTGGCCCGGTCGGCCAGCGGCACGGAGGCCACGCCCTCGCCGTAGAACTCCACGAACTTGCCGACCACGCCGTGCTTGCGCAGGATCTCGGTGATCGTCAGGACGAGGTCGGTGGCGGTGGCGCCGGCCGGGAGCTGACCGCTGAGCTTGAAGCCGACCACGCGCGGGATGAGCATGGAGATCGGCTGGCCGAGCATCGCGGCCTCGGCCTCGATGCCGCCGACGCCCCAGCCGAGGACGCCGATGCCGTTTTCCATCGTGGTGTGGGAGTCGGTGCCGACGCAGGTGTCGGGGTATGCCTTGCCGTCGCGGGTCATGACCACGCGGGCCAGGTGCTCGATGTTGACCTGGTGGACGATGCCGGTGCCGGGCGGCACGACCTTGAACTCGTCGAAGGCCGTCTGCCCCCAGCGCAGGAACTGGTAGCGCTCGCGGTTGCGCTCGTATTCGCGCTCGACGTTGCGCTGGAAGGCGTCGGGGTGGCCGAAGTAGTCGACGATGACCGAGTGGTCGATGACCATCTCGGCGGGCGCGAGCGGGTTGATGCGGGCCGGGTCGCCGCCGAGGTCGCGGACGGCCTCACGCATGGTGGCCAGGTCGACCACGCAGGGCACGCCGGTGAAGTCCTGCATGATGACCCGCGCGGGCGTGAACTGGATCTCCACGCTCGGCGTCGCCTTCGGGTCCCATCCGCCCAGCGCCCGGATGTGGTCGGCGGTGATGTTGGCGCCGTCCTCGGTGCGGAGGAGGTTTTCCAGCAGGATCTTCAGGCTGTACGGGAGGCGTGCGGCGCCCTCGACGGCATCCAGCCGGAAAATCTCGTATGACGCGTCGCCGACGCGTAGCGTGTCACGGCTGCCGAAGCTGTTCGCGGACACGGTGATTCGCCTCCTCCATCAGAGCTGTGTTCAGACCAAATCCTGCCGCACTTCAGGAACGCCAAGCACGTTAGGTGACCCTAACAAGCAGGCCGCGACAGATGTCTCGACGTCAAGATATCTCTAGAGTATCTCGACATCAAGTTAAACGGGCGCCAGGCGCCAGAACAGCAGCCCGATGATCGCGACGGACAGGATCGGCGCGAGGATCTTCTGCTCGAACGTCTTGCCCGTCTTGATGCCGATCTTCCACGGCAGCACGAACTTGGCCCCCAGCGGCCACAACACCGGACAACCCCGCTCGGTCATGCAGTCGCCGACGACGTGCATGAGACACCCGATCGCCACGACCAGCCCGAGCCAGGCGTACCCGACGGACATGGAGAGGAAGACGGCGTAGAGCCCGGCGGTCAGCCCGACGTTGATCATGGCAGACCCGATCTTGTTGCCCGGGATCCCGATGCCCACCGCCCGCAGCGCGAGGCCGATGAGCAGCACCACCATGATGTCGCGGCCGATGGGATAGGTGTTGGCCAGCCAGTGCGCCCCGAACCCCATCGCCACGGCGAACACCAGCGAGTGCGTGGCCCCGCGGTGCCCGCCGCTGATCCAGGACACGGCCTTGCTGAGCACCCAGGTGACCGGCCCGAACGTCTGCGCGATGGTCGCGCTCGGATGGTCGAGGTCGGGCAGCATGGCCGCGCCCGCGCAGATGATCGCGCCGGCGATGAGCTCGGCGGGAGAGAGCGCGCCTGCCATGATCCCGGTGTCGACGAACCGGGTGGACTCGTTCAGCAACGGCAGTGCGGCAAGGGCCGGCGCCAGCCCCAGCCAGGCGATGGCCCCGGTCATCGCGTGCGTGTGCCCCATCATGATCGGGACTGTACGGCAAAGAAGCCCTTTACGCGCCGAGGCATGCCGCAAGGCGACTCAGACCTGCCCGGAAACGCAGACGAGGTCGTCTCCGCGGCGACAGCACCCCCCAGCCCTGCCGACGCGGAACGACCTCGTCTGCTCTGAACAACGACCGCATCCCCGATCCTGTTCCCGGATTCCGCAACTTTTTCGTGATCTGGATCACTCATAGTCAAGCCTTGCTAACGACACACTATCGATATATCGTTGACGCATCGAGAGTGGTCAACGATAGAGGAGGAAACCCATGACTTCCGCTCATGCAACAGGCGGGCACTGGCCCGGCGCACACGAATACCGGCAGGCGGGCCGGGAGGCCAAGCAGGCGCTCCGCGAGGCGTTCAGGACCCTCTCCGAGGCCTTCGAGCAGATGGGAGGCCGGCCCCATCATCACGAACACCGGCACCGCGGCCGGCGGGGCGGCCCCGGCGGCCCGTTCCCGTTCGACTTCGGCCGCGGCCCGTGGGGGCCCGGCGGGCCGTGGGGCGGCCACCGCGGCTGGGGCGGCAGGGGCCGCAAGGCGAAGCGGGGCGACGTACGCGCCGCGATCCTGGCCCTGCTCGCCGAGCAGCCGCGCAACGGCTACCAGATCATCCAGGAGATCGCCGAGCGCAGCGAGGGCGGCTGGAAGCCCAGCCCGGGCGCCGTCTACCCGGCGCTGCAGCAGCTCACCGACGAGGGTCTGGTGATCTCGGAGGAGAGCGAGGGCCGCAAGACCTTCCGCCTCACCGAGGAGGGCCGCAACTACGTGGAGGCGCACGCCGACGAGGTCAGCGCCCCTTGGGACGACATGCGTCCGGACATCGACGACAACGCCGCCGATCTCTGGCAGATCTCCAAGCAGTCGGCCTTCGCGATGATGCAGATTCTCCAAACCGGAAATGACGCACAAATCCGCGAAGCGCGTAAGACTTTGGTAGAGACCCGGCGCAAGCTCTACCAGATCCTGGCCGACGGCGAACCGGGCGAGGAGTGAGCAGTCAACTGACGAGGAGCCCGGCCATGGACCGCAACGACCTCCGCATCGGCGACGCCGAGCGTGAGCAGACGATGGCCGCCCTGCGCGAGCACTTCGCGCAGGGCCGCCTGACCCACGAGGAGCTCGACGAGCGGCTCGACCGGACGCTGGCCGCCAAGACGGGGCGCGACCTCGCGCAGGTCACGGCCGACCTGCCGGGATCGGAGCCCACCCCTCGCTACGACATGGACGACTGGCGGGAGTCCATGAAGGCCCACCGCCGGCAGATGCGGACCATGCACCACGACTACCGGGACATGCGGCACCAGTGGCAGCGCCACCCCGGGCGGCGCCACCACCACCGGGGGCCGCACCCGTTCGTCGGCGTGCTGTTCGTGCTCATGGTGCTGGGGCTGATCTTCGGGTTCGGCTTCTTCAAGGTGCTGTTCGCCCTGTGGCTGGGGGCCATGATCTTCAGCATGGTCCACCGGCGTTTCCACTACCGCGGCTGAGACCCCGCACGCTCGTTCACGCAGCGCAGCACGGGGAAGCTCGTCAGCGCCCCGGCGTCCAGCTCTTTCGCGGTGGTGACGTGGAAGACGGCGCTCTCCCCCGGCAGCAGGGTGACGAGCTGGTCGTCCACGCTCGCGTCCGGATCGAGCCGGTCGGGGAAGATCGCGAGTTCGCGCACCAGGCCGGCCGCCGTCACGGTAACCCGGTAGCCGCCCGGGGAGCGCTCGACGTGCGTCTCGTAGGCAGCGTCCGGGAACGCCACGGCGGTGTCCTCGGCGTAGAAGCCGATCGCGCGGCCCGCGCCGAGGCGGGCGACGAGCAGCTCGCGCGCCGGGTCGTCGGGGAGCGCGACGGACCGCGGCAGCGCCACCCTGGTCACCGACCTGGAGGCCACGTGGACGGCGACGGCCTCCTTCGCGAGGGGCTCGCCGGCGAGGCTCAGGCGGTCCAGGAGCAGCTCGCCCGACCAGGGCCCGGCGGTGTCGTTGATGACGGCCAGCTCGCCGTCCTGGACGGTGAGGAGCCGGTCGGCGTAGGCGCGGCGCAGCGCGTACCAGAGCGGTTTGCGCCGGCCGTCGCCGTCGACCGCCGACCACGAGGTCACCGGCCAGCAGTCGTTGAGCTGCCAGACGATCGTGCCCATGGTGAACGGCATGAGCGAGCGGAACCGCTCGATACCGAACGCCACCGCCCGCGCCTGGTTGAGCTGCGTCAGGTAGTGCCAGTCGTCGAACGTCTCCGGCCGCGGCAGGTGCCCGCCCAGCCCGCGCAGCAGTTTGGCCTGTCCGTCGTCGGCCTTCTGGTGCGAGGAGTCCGGGGTCAGCGGCTCGTCCGATGAGGCGCGGCGCAGGGTGGCGTACGCGGGCGGCCCCTGGAAGCCGAACTCGGCCACGAAGCGGGGCCGGTAGGCGGCGTAGCGGGTGTAGTCCTCGCGGTTCCAGACGTCCCAGATGTGGATCGTGCCACGCGCGGGGTCGTTGGGCGGCAGGCCGGGCGCGCCCGAGTAGGGGCTGCCCGGCCAGTACGGGCGGGTCGGGTCGAGCTCGGCGACGATCCGCGGGAGCAGGTCGTAGTAGAAACCCGCGCCCCAGCTGCGGCCTTCGAGCCGGTCCGGCCAGCCCCAGTCGGCGTGGCCCTCCAGGCTCTCGTTGTTGCCGCACCACAGCACGAGGCTGGGGTGCGGGGTCAGGCGGGAGACGTTCTCCCTGGCCTCGGCGGCCACCTCGGAGCGGAACGGCTCCTCCTCCGGGTAGGCGGCGCAGGCGAACGGGAAGTCCTGCCAGACCATCAGGCCCAGCTCGTCGGCCAGGTCGTAGAAGTCGTCGCTCTCGTACAGGCCGCCGCCCCAGACCCGCAGCAGGTTGACGCCGGCGGCCGTGGCCTGCCCGAACCGCTCGGCCAGCCGCTCCCTGGTGATGCGGGACGGGAAGCAGTCGCCGGGGATCCAGTTGACGCCCCGGACGAAGACCGGGACGCCGTTGACCTTGAGCCTGAACGCCTCCCGCTCCAGCTCGACGGAGCGGAAGCCGATCCGGCCGTGCCACGTGTCGTCGCCGAGGCGGACGGTCAGGTCGTAGCGGGGCTGGGCGCCGTATCCGCGGGGCCACCACAGCTCGGGGTCCGGAACCTCGATCGACAGCACGGCGGCCCGGCCGTCGAGGCGCCGCTCCGCGGCGATCCCGGCGATCTCGGCGGACAGCGTCAGAGGCTCCTCGGTGGTGCGCTCGACGCGGACGTGCACGTCCACCGTGCCGTCCGCGTACGCGAGCGGGCGCACCTCGGCCAGGCGGGCGCGGCTCCAGCTCTCCAGGCCGATCTGACGCCAGATCCCTGCCGTGACCAGCGTGGGCCCCCAGTCCCAGCCGAAGTTGCAGGCCATCTTGCGGATGAAGGGGTACGGCTCGGCATAGGAGCGCGGCCGATCCCCCAGCGCCGCCCGCCGCTCCTCGGCGTAGTCGTAGGCCGAGCCGAAGCGGATCTCCAGGGTGTTCTCACCGGCACGTAACAGGTGCCGCACCGGGAAGCGGTAGGAGCGGTGCTGGTTGGCCGTGTCGCCGAGGCGCACCCCGTTGAGCGTGACGGCGGCGACCGTGTCGAGCCCCGCGCACACCAGGTCCGTGCGCTCGTGCTCATCCGGCGACCAGGTGAAGGCGGTGCGGTAGGTCCATTCCGTGCGGCCGATCCAGGCCAGCCGGTGCTCGTTGTCATCCAGGTAGGGGTCGTCGATCAGCCCGGCGGCGAGCAGATCGGTGTGCACGCAGCCGGGGACGGTTGCGGGAACCTCCATGAGGTCCCGCCCCGACAGGGTCCAGCCGTCGTGCAGCGGACGGTAGGTCAAGAAGGTCTCCTTAGCAGCTCTCGAGCTGGGCGCAGGCTACGAAATGGCCGGGTTCGGCCTCCAGCAGGCCGCCGGACGCCCCGCGCGCGTGGTAGAGGCAGCTGTCCACGGGCGCGGGGTCGACCCATTCCTCGTGCAGGCGCGGCACCGCCGACAGCAGCTCACGCGTGTAGGGGTGCAGCGGGTCGCCGAAGACCGCGTCCGTCGGCCCCATCTCCACGACGCCGCCCTTGCGCAGCACCACCGTGCGCTCGGCGAGGTAGTTGCCGAGCGACAGGTCGTGCGTGATGTAGAGCACGCCGAGCCCCCGGGTCTTGAGCTCGGCCAGCAGGTTGAGCACGTCGATGCGGGTGGACGCGTCCAGCATGCTGGTGATCTCGTCGGCCACCAGCAGCTTGATGTCCAGCAGCAGCGCGCGGGCGATGAGCAGGCGCTGCAGCTGGCCGCCGCTGAGCTGGTGCGGGTATTTCCCGAGCACCTGGTCGGGGTTGAGCCGCACGTCGCGCAGGGACGCGCGCACCCGCCCGGCCCACTCCGGCTCCGGCACCGCCGGATAGTACGACTCCTTGATCATGGTGAACACGCGGTCGGCCTTGAACACCGGGTTGAACGAGCTGAACGGGTCCTGGAAGATGCCCTGGACGTGCCGGTAGTACTCCTTGCCCGCGCGGGCCGGGCGGCCGTCGAAGGTGATCGAGCCGCTGGTGGCCGGGTTGAGCCCGAGGATCAAGCGGCCGATCGTGCTCTTGCCGCTGCCGCTCTCCCCGATGAGGGACACGACCTCGCCCGGCACGACGTCGAAGCTCACGCTCCTGACGGCCGTGACGCTCTTGCCGCCGAAGGCGCCGATCCTGAATTCCTTGGTGACGTCCTGGAGTCTCAGCATCATGCCTTCCAGCAGGCGACGTGGTGGGCGGGCGCGATCTCGACCACCGGCGGTTCCTCGGCGCACTCGTCCCCGGCCAGCGGGCAGCGGTCGCGGAAGCGGCAGCCTTTCGGTGGATCGAGCAGCGACGGAGGGCTGCCGGCGATGCCCTCCAGCCGCCGCTCGGCGTAGCGGACGCCGACCTCGGGCAGGGAGTCGAGCAGCAGCCGCGTGTACGGGTGCCGCGGCGCCTTGACGATCACGTCGGCGGACGCCTTCTCGGCGAGCTTGCCCGCGTACATGACCATGATCGTGTCGGCGATGTGGTGGGTGAGCGCGAGGTCGTGGGTGACGAAGATCATGCTCTTGACGTAGCCGCTGTCGCGGAAGCCGAGCAGGGCGCGGGCCACGGCCTTCTGGGTGGAGACGTCGAGGGCGGAGGTGACCTCGTCGGCGATCAGCAGGGACGGGTCGAGCAGGGTCGAGATGACCATCACCATGCGCTGCTTCATGCCGCCCGACAGCTCGATCGGGTAGCGGTCGAGCACCTCGCGGGGCAGCCCGACCTGGTTCATCCGGCGCTCCAGCTCGGCGGCGTCCACGGTCGTGCCCCGCGACCTGAGCAGCTCGGTCACCATTCTGCGGATCTTGCGGGTGGGGTTGAGCGCGCTCATGGCGTACTGCGGGATGAGGGAGACCTCCCTGAAGCGGAAGTCGTTCATCTTCCTGTCGTCGGCGATGGGGAGCTCGCGGCCGTCGAGGACGACGCGGCCGCCCACGTGGTGCATGCGGCCGTCCATGCGGATGAGGCTCTTGCCCAGCGTGCTCTTGCCGCAGCCGGACTCGCCGACCAGGCCGAGGATCTCGCCGTCGGCCAGCTCGAAGGACATCCCGTCGAGGGCGCGCACCTCGCCCTTCAGCGTCCTGTAGTGGACCCTCAGCTCGCTGACCTGCAGGCTCATGTCTCCCTCAGTTTCGGGTTGAAGACCTCGTCGAGGCCGACGTTGGCCACGTACAGGGCGCCGACGATGGCGGTGATGGCCGCGCCGGGCGGCACGAACCACCACCACATGCCGAGCTGGAGCGCGCTCCACTGGTTGGCGTTCTGCAGCATCAGCCCCAAGGAGACGCCTTCAGTGGGGCCGAGGCCGATGAAGTCCAGGGAGGAGGCGATGAGGACCGAGCCGCCGAACAGCAGGATGAACGTCATGAACAGGTAGGAGCTCATGTTCGGCGCGATCTCCCTGGCGATGATCCGCCCGGTGCCCGACCCGCTCATCCGGGCCAGGTCCACGAACTCCCGCGTACGCAGCGAGAACGTCTGCGCCCTGATCGCCCGCGCCGCCCACGGCCACTGCGTCAGGCCGATGAAGACCCCCTGCACGAGCACGCTGCGGATGCCGAGGTACGCGTTGATGACCAGCAGGACGGCCAGGGTGGGGATGACCAGGATGATGTTGGTCAGCATGTTGAGTATCTCGTCCACGATGCCGCCGAGGTAGCCGGCCACGAAGCCGACGATCATGCCGATGACCGCGGCGATGCCGCCGCCGATCACGCCCACGACGAAGGTGCTGCGCAGGCCGTGCACGAACTGGGCGAAGATGTCCTGGCCGAACGTGGTGGTGCCGAGCCAGTGCTCGCCGCCCGGCGGGCTCATCGGCTGGGGGCCGTACTCGTTGGGCGAGGCGTCGACGAACAGCGGGCCGACCAGCCCGAGCAGCAGCAGCGCGAACACGATCGCGAACCCGGTGACGAGCTTGCCGTTGCGGACGGCGAAATACAGCGCCTCGCGCCGGACGCCCTCCCGCTCGCGTGGGGCGACTTCCTGAAGTGCGGTCATGCGTTGGCTCCCGCCATTCCGGCCCGCGTGCGCGGGTCGACCACGACGTAGACGATGTCGATGATGAAGTTGGCGATCAGCACGCCCAGCACGATGAACAGGAACGTGCCCTGGAGCAGGAAGAAGTCCTTGTTCTTGATGGCGTTGAGAATCAGGCTGCCCAGGCCCGGGTAGGCGAAGACGATCTCGGTGACCAGGGCGCCGGCGACGATGACGCCGAGCTGCAGGGCCAGGCCGGTGACCTGGGGCAGGACGGCGTTGCGGAAGGCGTACCTGCGGATCAGCCGGGCGGGCGCGCCCAGCGCCGCCAGGTAGGTGGAGTAGTCGGACTCCAGCTCATAGATGATCATGTTGCGCATGCCGATCGCCCAGCCGCCCAGCGCCACCAGGAACAGCGACAGGAACGGCAGGGTCCAGTGGTGCAGCAGGTCGAGGAAGAAGTCCCACGACCAGTTCGGCCGCAGCGAGAAGCTGTAGCCGCCGGCGACGGGGAAGAGGCCCGCGAGCACGCCGAGCCCCCAGGCCAGGAGCACGGCCAGCCACATGTACGGGGTGGCGGTCAGGACGTACCCGATGGGCAGCACCGTGTTGTCGAGCAGTTTGCGGCGGGCGGCGTACGCGCCGAACCAGTTGCCCACGACCCAGCTCAGCAGCACCGACGGGATGATCAGCCCCAGCGTGTACGGCACCGCGGCGGTGATCACGTCGGCGACCGGCGTCGGGAACAGCCAGATGCTCAGCCCGAAGTCGCCGCGGAACAACGCGGCCCAGAAGTTCAGATATTGCTGCCACAACGGCTGGTCGAAGCCGAAGAGGTTGTTGTAGTAGGCCTGCATGGCCGCCACGGCCTCGGGCCTGGTGACGTTGGCCCGGGCCACCATGCTGGCGACCGGGTCCCCCGGCATGAAGCGCGGGATCATCCAGTTGACCGTGACGGCGACGAAGAAGGTCAGTCCGTAGATGAGGAGTTTCCTGCCGAAATAACGACGCACGTGCGGCTCTCCGGGAAGGCCCCCCGCTCGGCGAGCGGGGGGCTAGGGGGACGGGGTTGGGGTTCGTCAGGAGCCGGAGGGCTGGAGCTGGGTGAGGCTCTCGAATCCGCCCAGTTCGAGCCAGTTGCGCCACATCACGGCGCCGGTCTTGGGCGCGCTGCCCGCGGCGGCGGGCCAGTTCTTCCACACGGAGGTGCTGGACTGGGCCCAGAGGCCGTTGTACCAGAGCGGGATGACCGGCATGTCGTCCAGGTGGATCTGCTGGAGCTGGGAGATGATCTTCTTCATCCCCTCGATGTCGTCGGTCTTGACCTGATCGAGCTGCTGCACGAGCTCCCAGGCCTGCTTGTTCTCGTAGCGGGCGAAGTTGACGGTGTTCTGCTGCTTCTGGATCGGCAGCTGGAACATGTACTCGTAGTAGGTGTACGGCGAGTTCGACAGCTGCCGCTCGTTGTTGATGAGCAGGTCGTAGTCGCCCTTGGCGCGCTTCTCGACGAGCGCGTTGAAGTCGGGGAAGTCGGGCGTGATCTGGATGCCGGCGGTCTTGGCGCTGGCCGCGATCGACCGGGCGGACTCCATCCAGTCGGTCCAGCCGGACGGCACGATGAGGGTGAGGCTCATCTTGGAGCCGTCCTTGTTCTCCACGAAGCCGTCGCCGTCGGTGTCCTTGTAGCCCGCGTCGGCCAGGAGCTTCTTGGCGTTGGCGGCGTCGAACGTGAAGCCGGACTTGGAGACCACGTTCTGGTCGACGAACTGCTCCCACTGCGGCAGCAGGCCGGTCGGGCTGGAGGCCTTGACGAGGTTGCCGTACACGCTCTCGACGATCTTGCCGACGTCGATGGACGAGGCCAGCGCCTTGCGGAAGGCAGGGTCGTCCATCGGCTTCTTGGTGTTGTTCGGCACCAGCCAGGCGGTGTTGGCCGACAGGTGGTACGGCGGCTCGGTGTAGTACGTCGTCAGGCCGAAGTTGCCCTTGACCAGGTTGGCCACGCCGGGCAGGAAGTTGTTGGACAGGTCGAGGTTCTTCTGCATCAGCATGGCGAGCGCAACCTCGTTGCTCGGGGTGGCGATGTCCACGATGTACCTGGGCTTGGGCTCCATGTTCAGCGCGGTCTTGCCCCACCAGTCGTCGCGGCGCTGCAGCACCACGCGGTCCTGGTCCTTGCTGATGAACTTGTAGGCGCCGGTGCCCACCGGGTTCTCGTTGACGCCGTCGAGCACCTCCTTCTCCGAGCGGCCTTTCCAGATGTGCTCGGGCACGATGGAGCGGCTGTAGAGGTTGAAGTCCCACTGCTGGTAGTTGGCCTTGGAGAAGGTGAACTTCACCGTCTGGTCGTCGACGGCCTCGACGCTCTTCAACCAGGTCCACAGGTTGTGGTACGGGATCGTCTCCATCTTGCCCAGCTCGAAGGAGAACACCACGTCCTTGGCGGTCAGCGGCTGGCCGTCGGACCACTTGACGCCCTGGCGGAGCTTGACCTGGTAGGTGGAGTCGTCGGTCCACGAGCCGCTCTCGGCCAGCCACGGGGTGAGCTTGGCCGCGGTGGTGTCGTAGTGGAACAACGTCTCGTAGACCAGGCCCTTGGTGCCCACGGCCGAGTCCCATTCCCTGATCGGGTTGTAGTTGGCCGGCGGGCCCCACTGCGTGCCGGTGGTGTAGAGGGTCTCGGCGCGCGGCAGCTGATCGGGGTTGGCGGGCGCCGCCGCGCCCTGGCTCTGCGGTTGGGAGGCCGGCGGGGTCGGCGTGGATCCGCCGCCGGTGCAGGCCGTGGCGAGCAGGCCCGCCGCCACGAGCGGGATCATGATCCGAGCCCGGTTACGCATCGCTTCTCTCCTTCCCTCCGCGGCCGGCGCGAAGGTTCGCACGTGTGCTAGACACCCCCGATTGGGCCGGGCTCGGACGGGCTCGCGGCGCGGGTGGGCCATTCCGGCCCTGGGAGCGCTCCCACACCCAACGCAAGCACGCTCCCGCCAATGAGACCGGTGAGCGATCGATCTTCAATAGTCGCAGGTCCATGCGGGCCTGCTGAACCGGATAAGTACCGCGAACGTAAATTCCGGATGTCTGCGGCGTCAATAGCCGTGACGCTTTCGAGACGTCACCTCGGGAACGCTCCCACGACCTCGGGACACCCGCGACCACCCCGGCGTGACACCACGGCCAACCGGTCCGACGCCGGCACGGCCCGCCCACAGACGGGTCGCCGAGAGGACGTCGGCCGCTCGCCGTGAAGACCTCCGGCCCGCCGGGGTGCTCAGCATGCGAGACGCCTCTGAACCTCGGCGGCTGGGGTCCCGTACGGAGTAAGGGGCGCCCGGAATCCCGCGCGGAAGGGCCTGCGGGCCGGGGCACAGACGCTTCAGCGATCACTTTGGTTTACACGGGCAACACAGAAATGTCGCAAATTTCATGACAAGTGGGTTGCGGTCCCGACAGAATGCGGAGCCATCCAGCGTCTACCGCAACTGGAGGAAACCCCCTATGCGTAGACCCCTAGGGGTACTCGCCGGGCTCGTGAGCGCCGCGGCACTCTGCACGACGACCACCGCGGCGGAGGCCGCGACCGCGCCGCAGACCGCCTGTCGCGTGAGCGTGGCCAAGCCCCGGCTGAGCGGCACCGCCCTCAAGATCGTCGCTTCCGCCGCCCGCCGCGGCTGCTTCAATTCCGCGCTGCTGCGCATCCGGATCAAGCAGGCCGTCCCCGGCCGCGACCCCGTCGTCAAGAGCGGGGCCACCAGGACCGGCCGTCTCACCCTCGCCCTCCCGTGCAAGCCGGGCACCTACTACGCGGTCGCCACCGACTACCGGGGCGCCACCGCCAAGTCCAAGGCGGTCCGGCTGACCTGCACGCCCGGCAGCGCCACGCCGACCCCCAGCCCCTCCCCCACCGGCTCGCCGTCCCCGACGCCGACGGGCACCCCCACCACGGCGCCCCCGCCCTCGGGAACGGTGGGCACGGCCGAGGAGAACGAGGTCGTCCGCCTGACCAACGCCGAGCGGGCCAAGGGCGGCTGCAAGCCGCTCACGCACGACCCGCAACTGCGTGCCGCAGCCTTCGGCCACTCCGACGACATGGCGAAGAACAACTACTTCGACCACACCTCGCGGGACGGCCGCAGCTTCACCGACCGCATCAGGGCGGCCGGCTTCACCGGCGGGACGTCCTGGGCGGAGAACATCGCCTTCGGCCAGCGCACGCCCGCCGAAGTGGTCCAGGGGTGGATGAACAGCCCCGGCCACCGCGCCAACATCATGAACTGCCGGTTCAACCTGATCGGCGTCGGAGCGGCCAAGAACTCCCAGGGCCGGATCTACTGGACCCAGAACTTCGCCGCCCGTTAGGAACTCGTGGTGCCCCGCTTCCGCGCCGCGGGGCACCACGAACCACCTCGCCGCCGGGCGCATAACACACGAGGCCGGGCCGCTGGTCATCGGCTCTTCGGTATGGACTCGCGCAGTCGTCGCAACTCCTCGGCGATGCTCGCCAGCGTCCAATGGGCGTTGAGACCGCTCGGGTTCGGCAGCACCCAGACGTGTGCACCGCCCACCAGATCGGGCTGAGGGCCGATGTGCGCCTCCGGCCGGGCGAACGCCGTTCGGTAGGCCGAAATGCCCAGGACGGCCAGTACCTTCGGCGCCGCGGACGTCACCTTGGCGGCCAGTCGCGCCCCGCCCTCCGCCAGTTCCGCGCGTGACAGCTCCGACGCCTTGGCGCTGGGGCGGGCGACGATGTTGGTGATGCCCAGGCCGTACGAGGGGAGGAGGTGCTGCTCGGACGGTGCCAGCAGGCGCGGTGTGAAGCCGGACAGGTGCAGCGCGGGCCAGAAGCGGTTGCCCGGGCGAGCGAAGTGGTGGCCGGTGGCCTCGGACATCAGGCCGGGGTTGATGCCGCAGAACAGCACGTCGAGCGAGGGGGCCAGGACGTCGTCAATCACGTGCCGGAGATTAGCCCATCTCCTCGAGTTTGCGGCCCTTGGTCTCCCTGATCCACCTGGCCACGAAGAGGAACGACACCAGCGCGAAGAACGCGTATCCGGCGTAGGTGAGCGGCAGGTTCCACTCCGCCAGGGCGGGGAACGACACCGTGATCGCCCAGTTGGCGACCCACTGGGCCCCCGCGGCGACGCCCAGGGCGGCGGCGCGGATGCGGTTGGGGAACATCTCGCCGAGCAGCACCCAGACCACCACACCCCACGACAGCGCGAAGAACAGCACGAACACGTTCGCCGCGACGAGCGCGACCGGCCCCTGCGGGTCGGGCAGGGAGACCGTGCCCCCGGCCACCCGGGCCGCGCTGAACGCCCATGCCGCGGTGCCCAGCGAGATCGCCATCCCGGCCGAGCCGATCATGAGCAGCGGCCGCCGGCCGATCTTGTCGACCAGCGCGATCGCGATGAACGTGCCGACGATGTTGATGATCGAGCTGGAGAAGCTGATCAGCAGCGAGTCGCTCTGGTTGATGCCGACCGACTGCCACAGCACGGACGAGTAGTAGAAGATCACGTTGATGCCGCAAAGCTGCTGGAAGGCCGACAGCACGATGCCGGCCCAGACGATCGGCAGCAGCCCGAGCGCCCTGCCGCGCAGGTCCTTCATCCCGGGCACGCGCTGGGTCCGCAGCACGTGCTGGATCTCCGAGAGGCGCGCGTCGAGGTCCACGTGCTCGCCCTCGACCTCGGCCAGCACCTCGCGGGCCCGCCGCGAGCGCCCCGACATGACCAGGTAGCGGGGGGACTCGGGGATGTTGAGTGCGAACACCAGGTACAGGAGGGCCGGCACGGCGCACGCGCCGAGCATCCACTGCCACGCCTGCAGCAGCCACAGGTGGTTGTTCACCGCGCCGCCGGCCAGGCGCACGATCACGTAGTTGACCAGCTGCGAGACCGCGATCCCGAGCACGATGGCCAGCTGCTGGAACGACCCCAGCCGGCCCCGGTAGGCGGGCGGCGCCACCTCGGCGATGTACGCGGGCCCGAGCACCGACGCCATGCCGATCGCGAAGCCCGCCATCACCCGCCACACGGCCAGGTCCCAGATGGCGAACGGCAGCATCTGCCCGATCGAGCTGACCGTGAACAGCAGCGCCGCCACCTGCATGGACCGCGTGCGCCCCCACCGGTCGGCCAGCCCGCCCCCGGCCCACGCGCCCAGCGCGGACCCGAGCAGCGCGATGGCCACCACGAACCCGATCTCGACCGGCCCCACCTGGAAGTGCCGCTGGATCCCGACGACCGCGCCGTTGATGACGGAGCTGTCGTACCCGAACAGGAACCCGCCGATGGCGGCCGCCGCCGTGATGAACACGACGTGACCCAGGTGCTCGGGATGCCGGGCGTACGGAGTGGCCATGCCGGTGTGTCCTACCCTCAGGCGGGACCGCTACCGCGCAGCTTGCCCGTTCTTTGCCCCCTACAGGCGCGGGTCGACCGGCTCCGACTCGAGGGCCAGCACCGCGAACACCGGCTCGTGCACCCGCCAGGCCGCCTCGCCGTCCGCCAGCCGCGTCAGCGCCTCCAGGCCGAGCGCGTACTCGCGCAGCGCCAGCGAGCGCTTCTTGCCCAGGAAACGCCTGCGCAGCACGTCGAGCGACTCGGTGTAGTCGGGGCCGTAGATGATCCGCAGGTATTCGCGGCCGCGGACCTTGATCCCCGGCTGGACCCGGCCGGGCGCGTACGCGGCGGGCTTGACCACCATGCCCTCGCCGCCGGCCGCGGTCATCGACTCCCACCAGGCGGTGGCCGCGGCCCTGGACTCGGGCGAGCCGAGGTCGACGAACACGTGCTCGGTCCGGGCGATCAGCGGCGAGTCGAGCAGCGCGAGCGTGGAAAGGTGCCAGGCGTGCGGCTCCAGCGCCGTGGCCCGCCCTTCGCAGGCCAGGATCTGGAACGGCGCCAGCTTGATCCCCTCCAGCCCGTCGACCGGCCAGCAGTATCGTGCATACGCCTCGCGGAACAGGGCAGCGTTGTGGGAGCGGCGGCGGGTGCGGTGCAGCAGATCGCCCACATCCAGCCCGCGCTCGGTCGCCGCCTCCAACGCCGCCACCGCCTCGGGGAGCGCTGCGCGGGCGGCCGCGCCGACGGAGGCGTACTGGCTTCTGATCAGGTCGCCGGCCTTCGCCGACCAGGGCAGCAGCTCGCAATCCAGCACCACCCAGTGGGAGCCGAGCTCGGCCCACAGCGGCTCGCATGCCGCGCGCAGCCGCTCGACGAGCGGCGCCGTGTCGGCGAAGAACGGCCGCCCGGTGCGCGTGTAGACGGCGCCCGCGCTGCCGTCGCTCACGCCGAACCTGGCCGCGGCCGCCTCCGGCGTCCTGGCCAGCACGGCGACGGCGCGCGAGCCCATGTGCTTCTCCTCGCACACGACCTCGCGCACCCCGCCGGCGGCGAACTCCTCGAACGCCTCGTGCGGGTGCTCCAGGTAGCCGTCGAGCCTGGAGGTCTCCGGCGGGGCCATGGTGGGCGGCAGGTAGACCAGCCAGCGGGGGTCCACCGCGAACCTGCTCATGACCTCCAGGGCCGCGGCCGCGTTCTCTTCCAGGACCTTGACCCGCGTGCCGAACCTGGTCTCGACGTGCCGGGTGCCGATCACGTCGTTGATGTCGAGCATGCCGGGGTCGCGGGCGGCGCCCGTGCCGAGCGGTTTGGTCGGCTCGTACCAGACCTTCTCCGCTGGAACCTGGACGATCTGGCGCTCGGGGTAACGCAGGGCGGTCAGCTTGCCGCCGAAGACGCAGCCGGTGTCGAGGCAGATGGTGTTGTTGACCCACTCGGGGTGGAGGGTGGGCGTGTGGCCGTAGACGACCATGGCGCGGCCGCGGTATTCCTCGGCCCACGGCAGGCGGACCGGCAGGCCGTATTCGTCGGTCTCACCGGTCGTGTCGCCGTACAGGGCGAAGGAGCGCACCCGCTTGGAGGCGCGCCCGTGGTAGGCCTCCTTGAGCCCGGCATGCGCGACGACGAGCCGGCCGCCGTCCAGCCGGTAGTGGCTGAGCAGGCCGTCCATGAACCGCGTGGCCCGCTCGACGAACTCGGGCGGCTCGGCGGCGAGCTGGTCGAGCGACTCCTGGAGGCCGTGGGCGACCTTGACCTTGCGGCCGTTGAGCGCGCGCACGAGCTTCTGCTCGTGGTTGCCGGCCACGCAGATCGCGGTGCCCGCCTCGACCATCTCCATGACCAGGCGCAGCACGCCGGGCGTGTCGGGGCCGCGGTCGACGAGGTCGCCGACGAACACCGCCGTGCGGCCCTCCGGATGCCTGATCCCCTGCCAGCCCAGCTCCCGCAGCAGCGTCTCCAGCTCCGCGCGGCAGCCGTGCACGTCGCCGATGATGTCGAACGGGCCGGTCAGCTCGGTCAGGTCCGACCAGGCCTTCTCGTACGTGACCACGGCGTTGTCGATCTCGTCGAGCCCCCGGAGGACGTGGACCTTCCTGAACCCGTCGCCGGAGATCTTGCCGAGCGAGCGGCGCAGGTCTTTCCGCTGGCGGATCACCACGCCGGGGCCGAAGTCGCGGTCGGGCCGGGCGGCGTTGCGCTCGATGGCCACCTCCTCCGGCACGTCGAGCACGATCGCGTCGGCCAGCACGTCGTGTTTCCTGGCCAGGTCGATGAGGCTCCTGCGGGCGGCGTACTGGACGTTGGTGGCGTCGACCACGGTGAACAGGCCCCTGGCCAGGCGCACGCCGACGATGTGGTGCAGCAGCTCGAACGCGGCCGGCGTGGCCGACTGGTCGTTCTCGTCGTCGGCGACCAGGCCGCGGCAGAAGTCGGAGGAGATGACCTGCGTGGGCTTGAAGTGCTTCTTCGCGAACGTCGACTTGCCGCTGCCGGAGACGCCGACGAGCACCACGAGGGACAGCTCAGGAACGCTGATCACGGGTGAACACTCCCATCTGGGTGGGCGGCCCGACCTCGGGGTCGTCGTCGCCGACCGGCTCGAACGCCACCTGGTAACCGTGCTCGGCGGCCACGCGCGTCGCCCAGGCGGCGAACTCGGCGCGGGTCCACTCGAAGCGGTGGTCCGGGTGGCGCAGGCCGGTGAGGAACTCGTAGCGGACGTTGTACTCGACGTTGGGGGTGGTGACGAGCACGTGCTGGGGCCTGGCGTGGCCGAACACGACGCGTTCGAGCGCGGCCAGGCGGGGCGGGTCGACGTGCTCGACCACCTCCATGAGCACGGCGGCGTCGTAGCCCTTGAGCCGCTTGTCGGTGTAGGTGAGCGCGCCCTGGAACAGGGTGAGCCGGGCGCGCTTGGCGTCGGGCATGCGGTCGAGGCGGAGTTTGCGGGCGGCGATGGTGAGCGCCATGGACGAGACGTCCATGCCGGCGACCCTGGCGAACCTGGGCCTGGCCAGCAGCGCGGCCACCAGCTCGCCCTGGCCGCAGCCGAGGTCGATCACGCTGACCGCGCCCAGCTCCTCCAGCTTGGCCAGCACGGCCTCGCGGCGGCGGAGGCTCAGTGGCCTGGCCGGAGCCTGGCCCTGGCTCTCCGCGCTCGCGCCCGCGTCGGCCTCCGCTTCGGCGGCGGCCATCTCGTCGGCGGCGCTCTCCCCTGGAGGCGCCTCCTCGGCGACGGCGGGCTCCAGCTCCTCCTCCGTCTCGTCGCCCAGCTCGGCGAGCCTGGCCAGTGCCGTGCGGGCGAGGGCCCAGCGCCGTCCCAGGTAGCGCCGGGTGATCAGGCCGCGTTCCGGGTGACCGTGGAGCCAGCCCTCACCGGCCCTGATCAGCTTGTCGACCTCGTCGGGGGCGATCCAGTAGTGCTTGCCGTCGTCGAGCACGGGCAGCAGCACGTACAGGTGGTTGAGCGCGTCGGACAGGCGGGCGGCGCCGCGCAGGGTGAGGCGGACATATCGCGAATCGCCCCATTCCGGGAAACCCTCGTCGAGCGGCAGCGCCTGCGCCTCGACCTCCCACCCGAGCGGCTCGAACAGCCGCCGCGCCAGGTCGGGGCCGCCGCGGCAGGGCAGCGCGGGGAGCCGCAGCTCCAGCGGCAGCGCCGTGCCGGGCAGCTCGGGCCTGGCCTTGCACCGGCCGGCCCGCGCGGTGCGGAACACCTCGCCCAGCGCCACGGCCAGCAGCGAGGAGGCCGCGTAGGGCCGGTCGTTGACGTACTGCGACAGGCTGAAGTCGGGCGAGCCCTTGCCGCGCGACCTGACCAGCGCGATCGGGTCGACCTCCAGCATCAGCGCCGCCGTGCAGCGCTCCTCGCCCGCCTCCGGGTAGAACACCGTGGCCGTGCCGAACGACTGGCTGAACTCCTGCACGCGCCCGGGGTGCTTGTGCAGGAGAAAGCCCAGGTCGGTGGCGGGGCTCGCAGTGGTCGTGATCGTCAGCAGCACGCCCCAAGTCTGCCGCACCGCCGCGAACCCCCGCCAACCGATTACTCACACGTGCGGCAGCACCTCGGCGGCGATCAGCTCCAGGTGCTCCAGGTCGCCCAGATCCAGGATCTGCAGGTATACCCGCTCGGCGCCCAGCTCGGCGAACCGGCCGATCTTCTCCACCACCTCCGCCGGGGTGCCGCACAGGCCGCCTGCGGGGAGCGTGTCGGGGTTCTCCCCGATGGCGGCCGCGCGGCGCTCGACCTCGGCGCGGTCGGCGCCCACGACGGTAGTCTGCGCCGCCGACAGCCGCACCGTGCGGCCGGTGGTCTCGCACGCCTCACGCACCCGGGCGAAGGCCTCGCCGGTGTCGGCCAGGGTGCGGAACGGCACGTTGTACTCGTCGGCGTACGTGGCCGCCAGCCGCGGCGTGCGCTTGGCCCCGAACCCGCCGATGATCACGGGTGGCCTGGGCCGCTGCGCGGGCTTGGGCAGCGCGGGCGAGTCGGCGAGGCGGTAGTAGCTGCCCTCGAAGGAGTAGCTCTTCTCCGCCGTCCACAGACCGGTGATGATCTCCAACTGCTCCTCGAACCGCCCGAACCGCTCGGCCATCGGCGGGAACGGGATGCCGTACGCGGAGTGCTCGCCGTCGTACCAGCCGGTCCCGAAGCCCAGCTCGACCCGGCCGCCGCTCATGTGGTCGACCTGCGCGACGCTGATCGCCAGCGGCCCGGGCAGCCGGAACGTGGCGGGCGTCACCAGCGTGCCCAACCGGATCCTCGAGGTTTCCCTGGCCAGGCCGGCCAGCGTGATCCATGCGTCGGTCGAGCCCGGGCCCGGGTCG
The DNA here is from genome assembly GCF_008065375.1 of Nonomuraea sp. SYSU D8015. GTDB lineage: Bacteria > Actinomycetota > Actinomycetes > Streptosporangiales > Streptosporangiaceae > Nonomuraea. The sequence goes on along the minus strand of NZ_VJYI01000001.1, from coordinate 272,409 downwards.
CCCTCGCCGATGCGCTGGTAGTGGTCGGACCGGAAAAAAGCGTCGAATCCCAGGCGTTCGGCGGCCTGGGCGACGGCGAGCAGGTCGTCATATGTCGCGCCCTGCTGGGGCTCGGTGAAGATCCGCAGCTTCATGACCACATTATCCGCACACAACGGACGCGGACTGGAAAAGGCCCGCGCCGTGACGGGAACGCTTGCTAACGTTCGGTAACAACGCCGTACGTAGCCGACCGACCACATGGGGTGTCCTATGCCACGGCACAAGAGGGAGCCGGGCATGCTTCCTCGTCCTCTCGCGATCCTCGGGGCGCTCGCGCTCACGGCCGGCACCGGAGTCGCGATCCGGCTGCTGCCCGCGGGCGCCGGGTCGGCCCAGCCGCCTCCCGCCGCGCGGCATTCCCCTGTCATCTCACCGGCCGTGGCCGCGGCCTCCGGCGCCGCGTTCGTGGGCTTCGTCGACACCGCCCGAGACCCCGACTTCAACCTGCCCGCCGAGTCCCGCCGCACCGGCGTGCGCCACTACGCGCTGGGCCACCTGGTGGCGGGCGGCGACGACGGCTGCGCCCCGAAATGGGCGGGAGCGCTCGAAACCGACGCGGAGGAGACGGACGACCTCGAATCGGACACAGACTCGGCCGATTCTTCAGATTCTTCTGATGCGGATACCGAGGGCACAGACGCAGACAGCACCGTCTCCCCCGAGCCCGACACGGATGGAACCGACACTGAGGAGTCCGACGAGGACGGGAGCGGTTCACTCGAATCGGACCCGGAGCGGAGCGATCCTCTCGATCCGGGCGAGAATCCGGTGGCGAACAGGATCGGGCGGCTCCGGGCGCTGGGGGGCGACGCCGCGCCCGTGTTCGGCGGCCCTGCGGGCAAAGAACTGGCCGCGACGTGCACCAGGCCGGGCGGTCTCGCCGCCGCGTACCGCCGCGTGGTGGGCGCCTTCGACGCCGCCTCCATCGACTTCGAGATCCGTGACGGCGACGACGGCGCCACGGTGCTGCGCCGGGCCCGCGCCATCCGGGCCATGCAGCGCGAGCGGCCGCTGCGGGTCAGCTTCACGCTGCCGCTGAGGCCGCACGGGCTCGACGCCGTCGACGTGGCAATGCTGCACACCACCCACCAGGCGGGCGCGGAGGTCGGCACCGTCAACCTGCTGGCCGCCATGGAGCCGCGCCACTCCCAGAGCGGCCGCCTGCGCCGGCTCTCCGAGGCGGTGCAGCTGGCCAGATACCAGATCGCCCAGGCGCAGGACCTGCCCGACGCCGCCCAGGCGTGGCACCGCATCGCCCTGACCCCGGTCCTGGCGGGCGAAGGTGACCTGAGCGAGGTCGAGGCCCGCACGCTGACCGGTTACGCCGCCCGCCACGGCCTGGCCTGGCTGTCACTGCGCGGCGTCGCCCCATCGCGGCATGTGTCCCGGATTCTTTGGGGTACCGGTGCCTAAATATAGGATTTCCCTCACCTAGGAGGCTTCTCAGCGGGGAGGGGGGCGATGGCGGCTCGTCCGGACACGGCGCGAAAGATCCTGATCTACTGGATGGACGGGATGATCGTGTTCACCGGCGTCCTCTCCGTGGGACTCACCGTGGCGGCGGTGATGGACGGCAAGTTCTCCCCCGTGGTCGCGGCGATCGCCCTCGCCTGCCTGATCGGCTTCTACGCGCTCTACCCCGTCCTGCTCAGGGAGGCGTTCGACACGCGTCCGCGCCCCACGCCGAAGTTGCTGGCGGCGGCAGTCCTCTCGGCGGCGAGCATCGTCCTGCTCCCGCTCGACACGCCCGGCTTCTCCATAGCGACGCAGACCGAGTCGCTGTGGATGTCGGTGGCCGCTCTCTACCTGCCACTGCGGGCGACCGTCTGCCTCACGGCGGCGGTGGTCAGCCTGGTCACCGGCTACACCGTCCTGATGACCGGGCAGGAGTGGCCGGGCGTCCTGCTCCTCAGCGCGGCCAGCACGGTCGCGATGGTCGGCGCCCTGCTGCTGTGGCGCTGGCTCTGGTGGGTGATCAGGGACGCGAACGACAGCCGCGAGGCGAAGGCCAGGCTGGCGGTGGCCGAAGAGCGGCTGCGCTTCGCCCGCGACCTGCACGACCTACTCGGGCACAGCCTGTCGGTGATCACACTGAAGAGCGAGCTGGCCGCGAAGCTGGCGACCAAGGACGCCGGGCGGGCGGCGGTCGAGATGGCCGAGGTACGCGCCCTGGCGGGCGAGTCGCTGGCCGAGGTGCAGCAGGCGGTGCACGGCTATCAGGCGCTCGACCTGGACGAGGAGCTGGCCGGCGTACGGGCGGCGTTGGAGGCCGCGGGAGCCCGCTGCGTGATCGACGCCAGGGCCGACGGCTTGTCGCCGGCCGGCCGGGCGCTGCTGGCCTGGGCGGTCCGGGAAGGCGGCACGAACGTGCTCAAACACAGCAAGGCCACGCGCTGCGCGATCACCATCGACGGCGGCGTGCTGGAGATGGTCAACGACGGCGTGCATGAGCCGCCGGCCGCGCCCGGCAACGGCCTGCGCGGCCTGGCGGAGCGGCTGGCCACGGCGGGCGGGTCCTTCTTCGCGGCGCCCACTCCGACGGGCGAGTTCCTGCTGCGCGCGGCGGTCCCGTCGTGATGGGCGAAACCCTGGGACGGATCCGCGGCGGTGCGAGAGCCTCCGTCGCCGACCGCCGCACAGCGCTCGGCCGGCGGATACGCAGGCTCCGGGGGGCGACGAGGCTGGACAAGGCCCGCTGGCTGCTCGTCATCTCCACGGACATCATCCTGCTGTTCTCGGCGCTCGGCTATTTCGAGCTGTTCGTCCGCTGGCAGCAGGGTTTTCCGTGGCCGCTGGCCGTGGGCGGCGCCGTGCTGCTGCTGGTCTTCAACGTGCTGAGCATGTTCCCGTTCCAGGTGGCCGTCCGGGGCGGCAGGCGGCCCACCGCGATCCTCGCGGTCACCGGAGCGATCGTGGCACTGCTGGCGGCCTTCCTGGTCGTCTGGGCGATCCCGAGCTGGCTGGGGTTGATGGCGGCGTTCGTCCGCAAGCGCACCGTCATCGCCCTGTTCGTCGGCTCGCTCGCGGTCATGGGCGCGGCCTTCGGCGTGGTCGCCGGGTTCGATCCGGCCATCCTGCTGCTGGAACTGATCCTGGCGCTCCTCGCAGCGATCTCGATCGGCGGGGTCTGGGCGAGCCTGCGGCTCTGGCAGCTCGCCAAGGAGGCGCACGAGGGCGAGGAGGCCATGGCCAGGCTGGCGGTCTCCGAGGAGCGGCTGCGCTTCGCCCGCGACCTCAACGACCTGCTCGGCCAGAGCCTCACCGACGTCGCGGCCGGGACCGTCCGCGCCGAGCAGGCGCTGCGCGCCGATCCGGAGACGGCCGCGGCCGAGATGTTCGAGGTACGCGACCTGGCCAGGAAGTCGTTACGCGAGGTGCGCACCGTCGTGCAGGACTATCGCGCCATCGACCTGGACGAGGTGTTGGCCGGCGTGCGGGCGGTGCTGGAGGCGGCGGACGTACGCTGCACCGTGCGGGCCGACACCTCCGCGCTGACTCCGGAGACCCGCACGCTGCTGGCCACGGTCGTCCGCGAGGGCGCCACCAACGTCCTCAAGCACAGCCGGGCCGAACGCTGCACGATCACGATCGAGAACGGCGTGCTGGAGATGGCCAACGACGGCGTGAGCGGGCCCGTGGGCGAGCACGCCCCCAACGGGCTGGCGGGGCTGGCCGAGCGGGTGCGCGCGGCGGGCGGCACCCTGGAGGCGGCGCCCACGCGTGAGGGCCGCTACCTGCTGCGGGCGGCGGTGCCCGCTTGATCCCCCGGGAGCTTCCATGACCATCCGCGTGCTGCTGGCCGACGACGAGCACCTCATCCGGGGAGCCATCGCGGCCCTGCTGGACCTCGAGGACGGAATCGAGGTCGTCGCCCAGGTCGGCAGGGGCGACGAGGTCCTCGACGCCGTGACCGAGCACCGGCCCGACGTGGCGGTGCTCGACATCGAGATGCCCGCAATGGACGGCCTGAGCGCGGCCGAGCGGATCAGCGCGCAATGCAAGATCGTCATCCTGACCAGCCTGGGCCGGCCCGGCTACCTGCGCCGTGCCATGGCGGCGGGCGTGAGCGGTTTCCTCGGCAAGGACGCCTCGGCCGAGGAGCTGGCCATGGCGATCCGCAAGGTCCAGGGCGGCGGACGCTACCTGGACGCGGAGCTGGCCGCGGCGGCGATGGCCGCCGGCGACAGCCCGCTGACCGATCGCGAGCGCGACGCGCTGCGGCTGGCCGGCGACGGGGCCACGATCGCGCGGATCGCGGGCGAGCTGCACCTGACGGAGGGCACGGTACGCAACTACCTCTCGAGCGCCATGACCAAGCTCAACGCGCAGAACCGACTGGAGGCCATCCGCACCGCTCAGCGCATGGGCTGGCTCTGAGCTCAGGGTTTGCACCACACCCTGACCTCGTCGACGATCTTCCTGGCCTGCTCGGCGTCCACGCCGATGAACCGCTTCCGCGCGGCCTCGACCACCTCGTCGTCGCCCTTGCCCTCCCGGATGTCGGCGCAGGTCTGCTCGGCCGCCGAGATGTTGATGTCCTCGTCCAGCAGCCATGGGGCGATGGTGGCCAGCTTGAACATGAAGTCCTTGCGCTGCTGCTCCGTGGGCGTCCTGCCGTTTCCTCCCCCCGTCTCCCTCGTCGGCTCGGGAAGCGTGATCGAAGGAGCGGCCAGGGGCGGCGCGAGGGCGCGCTGGCCCATGAAGCTGACGACCAGCAGCACGCCGACGACGGCGAGCACCGCCAGCCCGCCGGCGGCGACCAGCACGATGAGCAGCACCGGGCCTTTCTTCGAAGGCGGCGGTGGCGCTTGGTGCTGATGCCACTGCTGCGGGTGTTGCGCGGGATGTGGAGGTTGCTGTTGCGGAGGGTGCATGCGCGCACCGTACGCCCTTCGCCAGTAATTTTGTCCGGGTTCGCCATGACGAATGCCCGAAAACGGGGAAACAGCCGACCTAATCGCCCCGAGTACCCGCAGGCCGAGCGCCCCGCCGCTTCGCCCTTGAGGCGGCGGGGCGCCTTCTGACGCGCTCAGCTCTCGCAGAGCGTCTCGAACTCGGCGTCGCACCGGTCGGTGCCGTCGCCGCCGGCGGCCGAGTCGGTGCCCGCCTCGCCGACCAGCGTGTCGTTGCCCGCCTGGCCCGAGAGCCGATCGTCACCATCGCCGCCGAAGGCGATGTCCGAGCCGAGCCCGCCGAGGAACGCGTCCGTGCCCGGCCCGAGGTCGACCTTCGACCGCAGAGCCGTACGGTTCCGCAGCCGGTCGTCCCCCTTCCCGGTGACCACAGAGATCACCGAGATGCCGGCGCTCGGACAGGCCACCTGGTTGGCGGACAGCCCCACGCACGGCGCGGCCCCGGCGACCGTGTCGGCGGTGTTCGTGACGATCAGTCGCGGGCCGGACACGAACACGACCAGATCGTCGGACGCGCTGCCCGCGACGACCTCCAGCACCGTGCCGGACACGCTCACGTTGGTGGCGGCGTGCGCCGGACCGGCGATGGCCAGGAGCGACGCGGTCAGCGCCGCGCCCGCCGTGAGCGCGCGGATCCCGTGCCGCCGCAGGACAGCGGCCCTGGAGCGCCTGTCGTTCCCCCGTGTACTCATCGATCCCCCTCTGACTTGGTGGCCGGCCTCCGTGATCGGGGGCCAGAGGATGAGTACAGCGCGGTCGGGGGCGCGCCTCTGTGTTGAAGGGGACACCCGTACTGCGTCGTTTTGCCTATGCCCTGACCAGCAGCCCGACGCACTCCACGTGATGGGTCATGGGGAACGCGTCGAAGGCCCGCAGGTCGGCCAGCACGTATCCGCGCTCCGCCAGCCACTTCAGGTCCCGCGCGAACGTGGCAGGATCGCAGGACACGTACACGATGCGCAGCGCGTCCAGCCCCGTGATCCGCTCCACCACCTCGCGCCCGAGCCCCGACCGCGGCGGGTCCACCACGACGAGGTCGGCGCGCTCGATCTGGAACCGGTCGAGGGCCTCCTCCACCCTCCCCCGCTCCACCCGGGCCTGCGGCAGGTCGCGGAGGTTGGCGCGGGCGTCGCGGACGGCGGAGGCCTCCGACTCCAGCCCGAACACCGCGCCCTCCGGCCCCACGGCCTCGGCCAGGCCCGCGGCGAACAGGCCGACGCCGCAGTAGAGGTCGAGCGCCCACTCGCCGGGCTCCGGCGCGGCGTAGACCAGCACCGCGTCCAGCAGCGTCTCCGCGGCCCCCGGGTGCACCTGCCAGAAGCCGCTGCCCGCCACCCGGAAACCCCGGTCGCCCACCTGCTCGTGCAGCACGCCCGATCCGCGCCGCGGCACCGTGCGGCCCTTGCCCTGGTCGAGCAGGATCGAGGCGGGCGCGTCGAGATCGGGCACGGTGACGCTGCGCCGGGGCCGGGGCGAGACCACCACGGCCCGGTCGCCGCTGGAGGAGGCGATGACCTCGACGCCGGCCGCGCCCGGCCACTCGTGCGCCTCCGCCCCGACCGCCTCCACCTCGGGATGGGCGATCAGGCAGGCGTCGACCACCTCGATCTCGTGCGAGCGGTGCCGGCGGAAGCCCAGCTCGCCGGTCGGCAGGGCGGCGAACTGCACGCGCGTGCGCCAGCCCAGCCCGTCTTTGGCGCCCGGCACCTCCTCGACCACGACCTCGCGCTCGATGCCGGCCAGCCGCTGCAACTGCTCGGCCACGACCTGGGCCTTGAGCCGCCGCTGGGCCTCCAGCGTGGCGTGCTGCCAGTCGCAGCCGCCGCAGCGGCCCGGGCCCGCGTACGGGCACGGCGGGACCACGCGATCGGGCGACGGCTCGAGGATCTCGACGGCGTCGGCCCGCAGGAACCGGGTCGTCTCCTCGGTGACGTCGGCCACGACCCGTTCGCCGGGCAGCGCGTGGCGCACGAAGACCACGCGCCCTTCGTGGCGTGCCACGCACCAGCCGCCGTGCGCGACCGGGCCTACCGTCAACTCGAGAGTTCTCCGTTCCACACCGCCACCCTATGGGGGCCGCGCCTTGCAGCCGACCATCGGTGCCCGCGCCCTGGAGGCTCGACCTGCCGGATCGATCCCCTACCGTGGATGGACGTGAGCGGGGGACGTGTGGTGCGGCGGAGGCTGGGCTTCGGGGGGACGCTGGCGGCCACCCTGTTCGCCTGCGCGTCGCTGACGCCGTCGCTGCTGCCCCGCACCTGGCTTTACCAGGCGGTGCTGGCCGCGCTCACCGGCATCCTGGGGTACGCCGCCGGAGCCGCACTCGGCGCGCTGGTGCGGGCGGCGGTTCCCTACCGGCCGCCGGAGCGCACGCGGCAGATCGCCTGGCGGGTCCTGATCGGCGGCTGCGTGGCGCTGGCGGGGACGGCGCTCTGGTACAGCGCCGGCTGGCAGCGCGACGTGCGGGCGCTCATGGGCATGGACACGAGGATCACGTGGTTTCCGCCGCTGATCCTCGCGGTGGCCATCGCCCTGTTCACGGTCCTTCTCGTCATTTCGCGGCTCGTCCGGCTGGGCGGCCGCAAGTTGATCGCCTGGCTCGGCCGGTTCGTCCCCGTCCCCGCCGGTCGCGCCATCGGTGTGATGCTCATCGCCGGCCTGGTCGCGCTCTTCGCCGACGACGCCGTGTCCTCCGCGTTCGCGGCCAAGCTCAACGACGTCTCCTCGGTCACCAACGAGGGCACCCACCCGGGCGTGCGAAAGCCCGCCTCCAGCCTGGTGTCCGGCGGCCCCGGCTCGCTCGTGACGTGGGAGTCGCTCGGCAGGGAGGGCCGCCGCTTCACCGCCACCGCCCCCTCCCGCGCCCGGCTCGCCGCCTTCTCGGGCCGCCCCGCCGCCGATCCGATCAGGGTGTACGTCGGCCTCGGCTCCGCCGCCTCCCCCGAGGCCCAGGCGGCGCTGGCGGTACGCGAGCTGGAGCGCACCGGCGGCTTCCGCCGGCCCGTGCTCGCCGTGCTCGGCACCACCGGCAACGGCTGGGTGGACCCGCACGTCGCCGACGCGCTGGAGTACATGTACAACGGCGACTCCGCCATGGTCGCCGTGCAGTACTCGTACCTGCCGAGCTGGTTGTCGTTCCTGGCCGACAGGGAGCGGGCGGCCGCGGCGGGGCGGACGCTGTTCGAGGCGGTACGCGCCCGGTGGGCCCGGCTGCCGCCCGGCGACCGGCCGCGCCTGCTGCTGTCAGGTGAGAGTCTGGGCGCCTACCAGGCAGAGCGGGCCTTCCGCGACCTTGACGACCTGGTGGCCGAGGCGGACGGCGCGATGTTCGTCGGCCCGCCGAACGCCGGCCCCGTCTGGCGGAGCGTCACGGCCGGACGCGAGCCGGGCAGCCCCATCTGGCGGCCGGTCTACGAGCAGGGCCGGACGGTGCGGTTCGCCGCCCGCCCCGGCGACCTGGGCCGCCCGGGCGCCCCCTGGCCGGGCCCGCGCGTGGTCTACCTGCAGAACGCCTCCGACCCGGTCGTGTGGTGGTCTCCCGAGCTGATCTACCGGCGGCCGGACTGGCTGGCGGACGGGCGGGGTCCGGGGGTGAGCCAGGAGATGACCTGGTTCCCGGTGGTGACCTTCTGGCAGGTGGTGACGGATCTGACGGCCGGGCTGTCCGTGCCGCCCGGATACGGGCACCGCTACGGCCCGAACATCGCCGACGGCTGGGCCGCGGTCGCCGCGCCGCCGGGCTGGAGCACGTCCGACACCGACCGGCTGCGCGCGCTGATCACCTCGTCCTGATCTGCTGCCCTTCCTCTTCCTTGACGGTCTCGTGCCACGGACGGCGCACCGACCCGGGCGCGAACGGCTCCGGCCGCCCCTTGAGCCGGTCGGAGGAATGCAGCTGCCACGGCACGCTGGTGACCATGACGCCCGGCTTGAACAGCAGCCGCGCCTTCAGCCTGAGCGCGCTCTGGTTGTGCAGCAGGTGCTCCCACCAGTGGCCGACCACGTACTCCGGGATGAACACCGTCACCACGTCGCGCGGCGAGCGCCGGCGCAGGTGCTTGACGTAGTCGAGGATCGGCTGCGTGATCTCCCGGTACGGCGAGTCGAGCATCTTCAGCGGCACCGGGATCGCCCGCCGTTCCCATTCCTCCTGCAGCTTCCGCGCCTCGTCCCCCTCCACGCCCACGGTGACGGCCTCGAGCGTGGACGGCCGGGTGGCGCGCGCGTACGCCAGGGCCCGCATGGTGGGCTTGTGGATCTTGGAGACGAGCACGATGGCGTGGTTGCGGGCGGGCAGCATCGTGGGCTCGTAGTCCTCGGTGATCGCCAGCTCGGCCGCCACGTTGTCGTAGTGGTGCCTGATGCCCTTCATCATGAGGAACAGGATGGGCATGGCGATCACCACGATCCACGCCCCGACCAGGAACTTCGTGAGCAGCACGACGATCAGCACGAGCCCCGTCATGATGCCGCCGAAAAAGTTGATCGCCCGGGAGCGGTGCATCTGGTGGCGGACCCTGGGGTCGGTCTCGGTCTTCAGATGGCGGGTCCAGTGGATGACCATGCCGGTCTGGCTGAGCGTGAACGACACGAAGACGCCGACGATGTAGAGGTTGAGCAGGCGGCTGACGTCGGCGTCGAATCCCCACAGCAGCAGGCACGCGCCCAGCGCCAGGATGATGATGCCGTTGGAGAAGGCCAGCCGGTCGCCGCGGGTGTGCAGCTGGCGCGGCAGGTAACGGTCCTGCGCCAGGATCGAGCCGAGCACCGGGAAGCCGTTGAACGCCGTGTTGGCCGCCAGGAAGAGGATCAGCGCCGTCACCGCCGAGATCACGATGAACATCAGCGACCCGCCGCCGAAGACCGCGTCGGCCACCTGCGAGATGATCGGCTGCTGGTGGTAGCCGGGGCCGACAGGCGTGCCATCCGGCCTGAGCAGGTCGTGGGCGACCACGGAGGGCTCGGCCATCCGCACCCCGGAGGCAAGGGCGAGCGCGATGATGCCGCCGAACATGGTGATCGCGATGAGACCCATCATGAGCAGCGTCGTGGCGGCGTTCTTGCTCTTGGGCTTGCGGAAGGCGGGAACGCCGTTGCTGATGGCCTCGACGCCGGTCAGGGCCGCGCAACCGGAGGAGAACGCGCGCAGGACCAGGAAGGCCGCGGCGAAGGCCGTCAGGTTGGTCTGCTCGGGCTCGATGGTGAAGCCGGCGCTCGGCGCCTCCATCCGCTCCCCCAGCACCAGCAGCCGGATCCCGCCCCAGGCGATCAGCCCCAGCACGGCGATCATGAACGCGTACGTGGGGATGGCGAAGGCGGCGCCGGACTCGCGGATACCGCGCAGGTTGATCACGGTGAGCAGAACGACGATGCCGATGGCGACGGCGGGCTTGTGCTGGGCGACGAACGGGATCGTGGCGCCCACGTAGTCGACGCCGTTGGCCACGGACACGGCGACCGTCAGCACGTAGTCGACGAGGAGCGCGCTGGCCACGGTGAGCCCGGCGTTCTTGCCGAGGTTGGTGTTGGCGACCTCGTAGTCGCCGCCGCCGCTGGGGTAGGCGTGCACGTTCTGCCGGTACGACGCCACCACCGTGAGCATCACGATGATGACGGCGATCGCGACCCAGGGACTGTAGGCGTAGAAGGAGACTCCGGCCAGCGACAGGATGACCAGGATCTCCTGCGGGGCGTAGGCCACGGACGAGAGCGCGTCGCTCGCGAAAACAGGTAGTGCGATCCGTTTGGGGAGGAGTTGCTCGTGGAGTTGCCCGCTTCGTAGGGCGCGCCCCACGAGCAAGCGTTTGACAAGATCCGTTACCTTCGCCACGTAACGAGATGCTAGCCCCATAAGCAGGGGCTAAACGAGGTGAGCCCCACCTGGGTCCATACTGGTGTCGAGCAACCGGCCGACCGCGAGATGCGGGGGGATATGCATATAGTGATCATGGGATGTGGCCGGGTGGGATCGACCCTCGCGCACATCCTCGAAGACAGCGGCCATTCCGTCGCCATCATCGACCGCGACCCGCAGGCGTTCCGCCGGCTGCGTGCCGGGTTCCGCGGGCGTCGGGTGACGGGCATCGGCTTCGATCGCGATGTGCTCACGGAGGCCGGCATCGAGTCCGCGGCGGCGTACGTCGCCGTCTCCAGCGGCGACAACTCCAACATCATCTCCGCCCGCGTGGCGCGCGAGACGTTCGGCGTGGACAACGTGGTGGCCCGCATCTACGACCCCCGCCGGGCCGAGGTCTACCAGCGGCTGGGCATTCCGACGGTGGCCACCGTGCGCTGGACCGCCGACCAGATCCTGCGCCGCATCCTGCCCGAGGGCGCCGAGCCGCTGTGGCGCGACCCCACCGGCACGGTCGTCCTGGCCGAGGTCACCGTCAACCCGGGCTGGATCGGCACCCGCGTCGTCGACCTGGAGCGCCGGGTCAGGACGCGCGCCGCCTTCATCAACCGCATGGGCGAGGCCCTGACCATCACGGAGGACTCCGTGGTGCAGGAGGGCGACATCCTCCACGTCATGGCCGCCGAGAACGACATGGACCGGATCAACAAGGTGCTCGCCGCGGCACCGGAAGAGGACCAGTGATGCGCGTCGCCATCGCCGGAGCGGGGGCCGTCGGCCGTTCCATCGCGGCCGAGCTCCTGGAGAACGGCCACGAGGTCCTGCTCATCGACATCGACCCCAAGGCCATCAAGATCGACAGCGTGCCGCGGGCGGAGTGGCTGCTCGCCGACGCCTGCGAGATCGCCTCGCTCGACGAGGCCGGGCTCAACAACTGCCACGTCGTGGTCGCCTCCTCCGGCGACGACAAGGTCAACCTGGTGGTGTCGCTCCTCGCCAAGACCGAGTACGGCGTGCCGCGCGTGGTGGCCCGCATCAACCACCCCAACAACGAGTGGCTGTTCAACGAGTCGTGGGGCGTGGACGTGGCCGTCTCGACCCCGCGTCTGCTGAGCGCGCTGGTGGAGGAGGCGGTGAGCGTCGGCGACCTGGTCCGCCTGATGACCTTCCGCCAGGGCCAGGCCAACCTGGTGGAGCTGACGCTGGCGGAGGACGCGCCGGTCGTCGGTCAGCGGGCCGGCTCGGTGCCGTGGCCGGTTGACGCGGCACTGGTGGCGATCCTGCGGGAGGGCCGGGTGCTGGTGCCGACCGCGGACGATCCGCTGGAGGCCGGGGACGAGCTGCTGTTCGTGGCCAACCAGGAGGTCGAGCAGGAACTGGCCCATTTGCTCTCCCAACACTAGGAGCGGTACGCCAGGATGCTCACCCGGCCGGCGTCAGCACCCGCATGCCGTCCGGCCCCATCTGAATCGTCGTCTCGCCCTTGATGGGCTTTGCGAGGCGGATGACCGCACGCTTGCCGTCGATGCGGACCAAAGTCAGCGAAATGCCGTTGAGGTTCGCCGATCCCGCCGGCCCCGGATGGGTGTAGGCATAAGCGCCGGACGCCAGGTCGAAGACCACCTGGTTTTTGCGGACGCTCTTCACCGCCAGGTCGGCGAAGCCGGCCTTGCGGAAGGCGCGGGCGTCGAAGCGGATGACGTCGCCGGCCTTGACCTCGACCTCGCACCTGGCGTCCGAGCAGGCGGCCAGGCGCCTGCCGTCCTTGGGCTTCCGCGGCGCGGGGCTCCCGCTCGGCGGGGTCGCGGACGGTGTGCTCGACGGCGTCTCCGCGGGCGTTGCCGAGGACGCGGAAGGGGAGGCGGAGGCGCGGGCGGCGGGTGCGGCCGTCGTGGCCGGCGTCGCGTCGCCGCAGGACGTGAGCAGCAGCGCCACCGCCGGAGCGAGCGCCGTCCAGGCAGCGCGGCGGCCCTTCGGGCAACGTGCTTGGTGCATGAGCTTCCCCCTCCACCAGGAGTCCGAGCGGTTCCCGCAACCTAACGTCGTCCGGCCGGGACCGGTCCCGGCCAGGCTCCACGTGGGCTTGCCCGCTCGTTCATCGAGTCCATATAGTTCAGTCAAGAATGAACTGGATGAACTCAGGGAGAGCCGCATGGCGGACCCGGACGATCAGGAGCTGCTCGCGTACGTGGAGGACGTGGCAGGGCTGTTCGCCCGGGACGGGCTGCCGCTGATCACCGGGCGGATCATCGGCTGGCTGATGGTGTGCGACCCGCCCGAGCAGTCGGCCCAGCAGATCGGGCAGGCGATCCAGGCGAGCAAGGCCTCCTTGAGCACGAACATGCGGGTGCTGACCGAGAGCGGTTTCGTCCGGACCATCACCCGTCCCGGCGATCGCGTCACCTATTACCGGATCGACGACGACGCCTGGCTGCAGATCACACGCCGGCGGCTCGCGGCCCTGAGCGGCTTCCGCGACGTCACGGCGAAGGGCCTGAGGCTGCTGGGCGAGGACTCGCCGAGGGCGCGCAGGGTGCGCGACGCCCACGAGATGTTCTCGTGGCTGGATCGGGAGCTGACGCCGTTGTGGGACCGATGGGCGGAGATGAGGCACAAGGAGAAGGAGCCATGATGATCATGCTCACGGCCGAACAGGAGACCCTGCTCATCCCGCTGTACAGCAAGGCCACGATGAAGCAGATCATCGACGATCCGACGGCGGCGGCCATCGTCGAGCAGGTCGACTATGACTTCGCCGCCCTCCGCCAGCCGTGGGTGACCAGGGCGACCCTGGCGATGCGCGCCAGGAAGCTGGATCAGTGCGTCCGCGAGCACCCGGCTCCGCTGGTCATCCACTTGGGCTGCGGCCTGGACGCCCGCGCCGACCGGGTGGCCCCCGCCGCCGGAACGCTCTGGTACGACGTCGATTTCCCCGAGGTCATCGAGTTACGCCGGCGGTTCTATCGGGAGACCGGCACCCGGCGCATGATCGGCTCCTCGGTCACCGACCACTTCTGGATGGACCGGATCGAGGGCGACGGCCCAGCTGTGATCATCGCGGAGGGGCTGCTCATGTATCTCCGCGAGGCGGAGGTCAAAGAGCTGGTGAAAGCCCTGCGTCACCGTTTCCCCGGAAGCCTGCTGGCGTTCGACGCCTTCACCACGTTCGTCGCCCGGCGCATCGCGCGCCATCCCTCGTTGCGGAAGACCGGTGCTCAGGTGCGCTGGGGCATCGACGATCCCCTGGAGATCACTCGCTGGGCGCCCGGCGTGGAGCTGACCGGGGAGTGGACGCTCGCCGACCCCACCTCCCTGAGCGCGCTCGGCCCGCTACGCCGCCTGCAGCTCAAAGCCATGTTCGCCCTCCCCGCCGCCAAGCGGGCCCACCGCATCCTCCGCTACCGGCTGGGCCCCGGCGGAAGCTGAGCCCCGGCACCACCGCCGACGCCTCAGTCCGTTCTTCCGGGACGAGAACCCGGTTGTGTCGTTCATTTGCGACAGTGCGACAGCTCCAGAAAGAGCGCCCATGCGGTCACACCATGGATGCGGGATCTTAGGACGTATCGGGCTTGCCGGTCGTGTCGGGGGAGCGGGTGGTCGCGTCGCGCGCCCGGTCGTCGTGGGGCCGAGATGTTGCGGCCCAGCTGGCCAGGAGGCGGAGTTTGTCTTCGGACTCGCTGCCCGGTTCGGTGCCGTAGGCCACCAGGGTGAGACCGTCGGCGGCCAGTTCCAGGGATTCGTAGGTGAGGTGGAGGTCGCCGACGACGGGATGGTGGAGGGGCTTGGCGCCCCGGTGATGCTGGCGGACGTCGTGGCGGGCCCAGCGCGTGCGGAAGTCGTCGCTGCGGCTGGACAACTCCCCGATGAGGTCGGTGAGGGTCTTGTCGTAGGGGTCGCGGCCGACCTGGGCATGCAGGAGGGCGACGGTCTCGTTGGCGGCGCGTTCCCAGTCGCCCCAGAACTGGCGGGATCGGGCGTCGAGGAAGATGAACCGGGCGTGGTTGGGGGTGGCGCCGCGGGCAGCGTCCAGCATGGGGGCGTACAGGGCGCGGCCGAGGGCGTTGATGGCCAGGACGTCAACGCGGCCGTTCATCACGAAGGCGGGGCAGGTCATGGAGTCCAGCAGCCGCTGCACTTGGGGCCGCACGGTGTGCGGGGCGGGGCGGCGCCGACGGCGCGGGCCGGGTCCGGCGGCGCGGGCCAGATCCTCCAGGTGGGTGCGTTCTTCGTCGTTGAGCCGCAGCGCGCGGGCCAGGCCGTCCAGGACGCTGTCCGACACACCCGCCAGGTCGCCGCGTTCCAGGCGCGAGTAGTACTCCACGCTGACCCCGGCGAGCTGGGCGACCTCGGCGCGGCGCAGGCCTGGCACCCGCCGGGTGCCGTAGGAGGGCAGCCCGGCCTGCTGCGGGCTGATCCTGGCGCGACGGGAGGACAGGAACTCACGGATCTGACTGCGGTTGTCCACCTTTCCCAGGTTAGGCGGCCTTCCCCCGGGCAGGGGTGCCCTGACAGTACACCTCTCAGCAGTGCCTTTCACATCGTCTGACCAGCGCTTTTGATGGTAGGGGCCACCTCACCGGCTCGGATCGCGATGATCGGGAACCGGAGGCCCGGCCAGGCTCGCGACGGCTTCACGCCTGGCCTGTCCGCGGGGCGGGCCGTGAGGACGAGAATCCGAAGGAGTGAAGGCTATGCGTGGTGTGGTGATGCACGCTCTCGGCGACGTCCGGGTGCAGCACCTCGACGACCCGCAGATCATCGAGCCGACCGATGCGATCATCCGCGTCACGGCGACCTGCGTGTGCGGGTCGGACCTGTGGCCCTACCGCGGCATCGAGAAGGTCCACGACCAGCCGATGGGCCATGAATACGTCGGCGGGATCCCCTACGCCGACGGCACCCTGGTCGCCACGCCGGGCATGCCCGACGCGGATTTGATCCCCAGCCTGCTGGCGGCCTCCGACGTCCTGGGCACCGGCTGGTTCGGCGCGGTGGCCGCTGAGTCCGGCCCTGGCAAGACGGTCGCAGTGGTCGGCGACGGCGCGGTCGGCCTGCTGGCGGTTCTGGCCGCCAAGCAGCTCGGCGCCGAGCGGATCATCGCCATGAGCCGCCACGAGACCCGCCAGAAGCTGGCCACCGAGTTCGGCGCCACCGACATCGTCACCGAGCGCGGCGACGAGGGTGTCGCCAAGATCAAGGAACTGACCGGCGGGCTGGGCGCACACTCGGTGGTCGAGGCGGTCGGCACCCAGGAATCGATGCAGCAGGCCATCGGTTCCGCCCGCCCGGGCGGCCACGTCGGCTTCGTGGGCGTCAACCACGACGTCAGCCTCAGCGGGGAGGACCTGTTCTTCTCCCAGGTGCGCCTGCTCGGCGGGCCGGCCCCGGTGCACCGGTTTCTGCCCGAGCTGATCGACCTGATCTGGCAGCGGAAGATCAACCCCGGCAAGGTCTTCGACCTCACCCTGCCCCTGGAGCAGGCCGCCGAAGGCTACAAGGCCATGGACGAACGCCGCGCCATCAAGGCTCTGCTGCGCCCGTGATCTGGCGGGACCCCGCAAGCACGCCGGTTCGCCCCCGACAGCCGCGGGTCAACCGTCGGCTGGGCTGGACGTCGCTTCGCCCGTTCTCGCCAGCCACGCCGTGAGCCCCAGCACCACCGCCGACACCGTGCCCAGTGCCGCCAGGTTGGTCAGATCCCCGGCTCCGGGCAGTCCGCCGGCGAACACGAGCAGCAGCGGCACCAGTGCCACCGCCGTACGACGTCCGACCGGGGAGCGCAACGCCATCACCAGGGCCGTCACCAGGAAGAGCACGATCGCCGCCGCCGAGACCAGAGGGGCGGCGACCACGGCGGCGAAGGCGGCGGCCGACCAGGCCAGAAGCCGGCGGGTGCCGAGAGGGCCGGGGCCTGGTGACGGCGCGAGGGTCAGCATCACGGCGCACAGAGCGATGGGCAGCATGGCGAGGCCCGCGGCCGTCCGAGCCACGCCAGCAACGCGACCAGCCCGTACGGCAGGGCGAAGACGACCAGTTCCAGCAGTTGCAACGCCTCCTCCCGCACGAACGCCGGCAGGGCCCTCCCCGTGTAAGCGGCGGCACGGAACAGCAGGCCGATGAAGAGCGCGATCGGCGCGATGAGGGCCGCGAGGTTCACGGCGTCATGCCACTGGCGGCGCGCCTCCGGCTTGACGGCGCGGTGCAGCCGGATCGCCAAACCGCCGCGCAGCACGTCGAACGCGTCTCGGGCGGTCGGCCGCCGCTGCCCCGGGGACGAGCCGGCGAGCAGCACCGCGATCATCTCCTCCTCGTGCCGCGCCCGGTGCTCCTTCGGATAGCTCGTCAGCAGCCTGCGGTAACGCCGCTCCAACGGGGTCACGTGGCGTCCCCCAGACGTGCGCGCGGAGCCGAGCCGGGCGGGGTGCGAAGCCCCGGACGAGTCTGCGCGGGCAGGAGGCGAAGCCGCAGGCGCGTGGCGAGTGCCGGTCCGGGCCGGGCGCGGAGACGCCGCGTGGCGGTGTCGGCGTTGCGCCGCAGGCGCTCCGCCTCGGCGGACAGCCGAGCCTCACCTTCGGAGGTCAGCCGGTAGTAGCGCCGCACCCGGCCGTCCACGATCTCCTCACGCTCCGCCTCGACCAGGCCCTCCCCTTGGAGCCGGTCGAGCGCGGCGTACAGCGTTCCGGCCCGCAGTCGCACGCTCTCGCCGGAGATCCGCAGAACGTCCGTGATGATGCCGTAGCCGTGCTGAGGGCCGGCCGCCAGCGCCGTCAGGATCAGGAACGTGGGTTCCTGCATCGATCTAGATGCCATGCCCGATATGTACCGATGATCTATCTATAGCGCAACCTGATCCGGAGACCAAGGTCACACCGTCACGCCGGATGCGGGCCCTCTGGCGGGTAAGGGAGGACCATGCGCTACAACGTTCTGGCCTGCGACTACGACGAAACCCTGGCCAGGCGCGGCCAGGTGACCGATGAGACGATCAAGGCGCTGGAAAGGCTCTCGCGCGCCGGGGTCAAGCTGCTCCTGGTGACCGGCCGCGAGCTCGACGACCTCCTCGCCGTCTTCCCGCACCCGGGCCTGTTCGACCTCATCGTCGCCGAGAACGGCGGCCTGCTGTACGACCCGCGCCAGCGCACCGCCGACGCCCTGGCCGATCCCCCTCCGCCCGAGCTGGCGGAGCGGCTGCGGCGCGAAGGGGTCACCCCGCTGGGCGTGGGCCGGGTGCTGGTCGCCACGCGGGAGCCGTACGACGTGCACGTCCTGTGCGCCATCCGGGACCTGGGCCTGGAGGCGCAGGTGATCTACAACAAGGGCGCCGTCATGGTGCTGCCGCCGGGGGTGAACAAGGCCAGCGGGCTGGCGGCCGCGCTGGAGCGGCTGGCGCTGTCACCCCGCAGTGTGGTGGCGGTGGGCGACGGGGAGAACGACCACGCCTTCCTGTCCGCCGCCGAGTGCGGGGCGGCCGTGGCCAACGCGTTGCCCGCGCTCAAGGACGCCTGCGACCTGCCGCTCGCCGGTGAGGCGGGCGAGGGGGTGGCGGAGCTGGCGGAGAGGCTGCTGTCCGGCGACCTGGACGGCGTGGCGGTCCCGCGCCGGCACGTTCTGCTGGGGCGCACGGACGAGGAGGAGGTACGGCTGCCGCCGTACGGCGTCGGCCTGCTGGTCGCCGGGCCGTCGGGCAGCGGGAAGTCCACGGTCACCACGGCGCTGCTGGAACGGCTCTGCGGCCACGGATACCAGTGCGCGATCGTCGATCCGGAGGGCGACTACGCCGAGTACCCGGGCCTCACGGTCCTGGGCGATCCCGATCGGGTGCCGGGCGTGGCGGAGGTGCTCCACGTGCTGGAGCAGCCGGAGCAGAGCGTGGTGATCAATCTGATCGGGCTGCAACTCCGCGACCGGCCCGCTTACTTCGCCGAGCTGCTGCCCCGGCTGACGAGCCTGCGGGCCAAGCTCGGGCATCCGCACTGGCTGATCGTGGACGAGGCCCATCACCTGATGCCGGCCGAGGTGCGGAACGTGCCGCTCCCGGATGCCGGCGACATCGGCGCGCTGCTGATGATCACGGTGCATCCCGACGCGATGAGCCAGGGCGCGTTGCGGCTGGTGACCGGCACGGTCGCGGTGGGCAAGGATCCGGAGGGCACGCTGGCGGCGTTCGCGGGCGCCCTCGGCCACGGCGTTCCCGCGCTGGAGGGGGCGGGCGACCTCGCGCTGTGGCACGTCGGCGACCCCACGGCGCGGCGGCTGACGCTGGAGCCGGCCCGGGTGGAGCGTACGCGGCACCGCCGCAAGTACGCGGCCGGCACCATGGCCAAGGACAAGAGCTTCTACTTCACCGGCCCGGACGAGCGGCTGCGTCTGCGCGCCCGCAACCTGCACACCTTCGTCGAGCTGGCCGAGGGTGTGGACGACGACACCTGGCTGCACCACCTGCGGCGAGGCGACTACTCCGCCTGGATCAGGGAATGCCTGGGGGACGCCGACCTGGCGAACGAGGTGGCGGCACTGGAGGACGACGGCTCCCCACAGGAGAGCAGGGCCCGTATGGCCGCCCTCATCGGCGAGCGCTACACGCTGCCCGCCGAACCCACCGACTTCGACCCCGACCACGACGACCGCTGACTGCCGGGAGTCCTCGCGAGGACGGTCAGGGGAAGTCCGCCTCCGCCAGGCACCCCCTCATCGGATCGTCCGGGCCCTCGTTCTCGGCCATCACCTCGCCGTTCACCGTAATCCGGCAGGTGAGGGTTCCCCGAGGCGCGTTCGGGCTGCTCGCGTCCAGCATCAGGTAGTGAATGCCCCCGTGGTCGACCTTCACTTCCTGTCTGAACGGCAGTTCCACCCATTTCGCGCTCGTCTTGTAGCGTCGCCGACGTTGTACGTGAAATGGGCCTGGTCGATACCACCGTTCCCGATCACCTCGAAGACCACGTCGCCGGACTGGACCCCCCAGCAGACTGCTGAGGAACGGTAAGGGGTTTCGCGATGTCCGCCCGCCGGCCCGGAAGGTGAGCTGACCGGTGAAAGACCTGGTCACTGAGGGCGCGGCGGAACGATCGGCGGGCCCTCGTCACGGCGACCGATGGCGCGAAGGGCCGGCGGCGCGGCCCTTCGCGGGGCGGAAAGTGTCCGGTAAATGGCCGGCCGCTGAGGCCGTCAGGCCGGGGCGACCGGGTTGATGGGGGTGCGGCCGCGGCCGAGAACCCAGACCATCGCGGCGAGCGCGGCCACCTGGAGCGGCCATCCCATCACGATCTTGGCGACGCCGAGCGCCGCCACCGCTTGGTCCCCGCCCCCGAACAGGTAGACGGGCCCCTGCACCGCCACCCTGACCGCGCACGGCAGCATGAGCAGCCAGGTCAGGCGCGTGCAGAGCTTCACGATGCCGGGGTCTCTGCGCCAGGCGGTCGGGTCGCCCGTGACCGAGCCGATCAGGAAGCCGACGACCGGCCACCGGGTGACGATCGACAGGAGCATGCCCACCATGTAGACGGCGTTCCACAGGATGCCGGGCAGAAAATAGTCTTTCGCGTCACCCGTGCGGCTGGCGAAGAACGCGCCGATCGCGATGCCGATCAAGCTGTTGATCACGAACTGCGGCGTGGACCGCTGCACGATCCGGACCAGCAGCAGCAGGACCGCCAGCGAGATGCTGACGATGAGCGACAGCTTCAGGTCCTCGGTGGAGATCCAGGACACCGTGAACGCGATCGTCGGGATCGCCGCCTCGATGATGCCGCGCACCCCGCCCAGCGCCTTGGCGAGCTGCGCTCGCACCGCCGCCTCCACGGTGTCGTGGGCGACCTCTTCCGCCTCAGCACTCACCTGATCAACTCCCTGGCCGCAGCTCGTAACGCGGATTGAACATCACCTTGCGCCCGTCCTGAACGCTGACGAGCCCTTCCGCCTTGACCGTGCGGCCTGGTTCGATGCCCACGATCTTGCGGCGGCCGAGCCAGACCAGGTCGATCACGTCGGACCCGTCGTAGAGCTCGGCCTCGAGAGCGGGGGCGCCGCCCCTCGGGCGCAACGTCACCGTACGTAGCGTACCCGCCACGCAGAAGCGTCGGCGGCCGCCACACGACGCGATCGGCGTCGCGCCGACCTCGTCGGCGTCTTCTCGCAGCTCCTGGGCCTCGATTTCGGACTGAGGGGATGCCAGCCGACTGAAGAACCCGCGCAATCCTCCGCGTTTGGGAGGCTCTGCCGTACTCATGATGAATCAGCCTATGCGAATGTCAGCTTTCAGCGAATCTCGCTGATTTCCGGCCCTCTCTTGAAGGGGTTGAAGCCGGGCCGATCCTCGGGCCTGTCACTCGCCTTCTCGTTGGGGCGGCGCAGCGGGATGGGCTCCTCGCGGGCCATAGGCTCGTCGCCGCGCACGACCACGACGTCCTTGATGAACTCGACGAACGCCCCCGAGACGGCCTCGTCGTGCGTCCCCTTGCCGGAGATCACCACGAGCAGGAACCAGCGCGGGCCGTCGATGCCGAGGTAGCGGGCCGGCCTGACGCCGCCGTCGGCCTTGATCTCGCCGACCAGCTCCGTGCCGAACGGCCCCTCCCGCTCCTCCAGGTCTTTCGCCTGGGCCCGGATCTTGGTCTTGACCTCGTCCCACAGGCCCGAGCTCCGCGGCGCGGCCAGGGCCTGCAGCTGGAGCGTGCTCTCCTCGTAGATGACGACGACGCCGACGTGCTGGTCTCCCATCGAGGCCAGCCGTACGTCGAAGTCGGGGTTGTGCGGCAGCCGCAGGCCGCCGAGATCGATCCTGTCATGGTCCGGATGGGGCTCGTCGGCGTCCCATGGGCCGGACTCGCGCATGGGGGCGGCGGGCTCCTGCTCGGCCACCGGTTCCGGCTGCTCACGACGACGACGTCGGAACACTTTTCTCACTCTCCCTGCTCACCGTTGCTCGTCTTCAGGCTTCCTGCAGCCGTGCGGTCAGCGCCCCGTGGATCCGAAGCCGTTGGCGCCGCGTACCGAGCCGGGCAGGCGCTCGACCTCGTAGAAGGCCGCGCGCTCGACCCGCTGGATCACCAGTTGTGCCACGCGGTCGCCGCGCCGGAGCCGGAACGGCTCCTTGGCGTCCGTGTTGATCAGCGTCACCTTGATCTCGCCCCGGTAGCCGGCGTCGACCGTGCCGGGCGCGTTGACCATCGTGATCCCGTGTCTCGCCGCCAGCCCCGAACGCGGGTGGACGAACGCCGCATAGCCATCGGGAAGGGCGATCGCCACGCCGGTGCCGATCACGGCCCGCTCACCCGGCAGCAGCTCGACGTCTTCGGCCGCGTAGAGGTCGGCGCCCGCGTCTCCCGGATGGGCGTAGGACGGCATCGGCAGCTCGGCGTCGAGCCGGTGGATGAGGACCTCGACGTTGCTCAAGGGTTCACCTCGTAGTCCTGGTGTTGTGCGGCGATGGCGGCCAGGTCGCCGTGCTTGGCGAAGTGTTCCATGTCCACCTCGATGAACAACGCCGCCGCGCGGACGGCGACCGGTCCGTCGGGGGCGCCGATGCGCCCCTCAGCCTCAAGGTACGCCTTCCTGCCCGCGATGCCGTTGCACCAGGCGCGAAGGTGGAGTGTCGTGCCCACGGGAACGGGAAGGAGGTAGTCGGTCTCCAGCCGTCCCGTGACATAAGGCTTGTGGAAGAGGTAGACGGACATTCCGATGACCTCGTCCATGGCGGCGGCCAGCACGCCGCCGTGCGCCAGCATCGGGGCGCCCTGGTGCGCCTCCCCCACCGTGAACTCGGCCTCGACGGTGGCGCCGTCCGGCGTCCTGGCCGCCAAATGCAGGCCGGTCGGGTGGCCGGTGCCGCAGCCGAAGCAGTGGGTGTAGTGGGAGCCCAGCCGGGTGCCTGGCGGCGGCGCGCCGGGGTGCGCCGCGGGCACGGCGGCGTCCGGCGGCGGGGTGGTGAGGGAGGAACGGGTCACGGGTGACGAGGTTACTCCGTGTCCACGCCCCGCCGGTCTTCGGTCCTCGTCCCGCTCTCCGCGGCGGATCCGCCCGCTGTGGACGGTCCGCTCCCCGCTGACGGCCCATCTGCCGCGGGGGGCGTGGCCTCACCGGCGTCGGACTCGGAGCCGCGCCCGGAACGAGGCTCAGGGCGCGAGCCGCGGCCGGGCTCAGGGCCCGCACCGGCATGAGGCTCAGGGCCGACGCCGGCGGCCGGCTCAGGGCCGGGCTCGGGCGGCGGGGGCTCCCCGTCGTGCGGCAACTCCTCGGCGTCCGGCGGGCCCGGCAGGGCGGGCGGCTCGTGCCTGAGCTCCGGCAGCGCCCGGTAGAGCACCGCCGCCACCGGCACCGCCACGGCGGCCCCGGCGATGCCCGCCATGATGCCCCCGATGGACAGCACCAGGATGATCGCCAGCGGATGGAAGTTGAGCGCCCGCCCCACGATCAGCGGCTGCAGCACGTGGTTTTCCAGCTGCTGCTCGACGATGAGGATCCCGAGGAAGACCAGCGCGAGCACCGGCCCCTGCGAGCCCAGCGTGACGAGCGTGGCGACCGTGCCGGCGAAGAAGATGCCGACGATGGGGATGAAGCTGGCCAGGAAGATCAGCACCGCCAGCGGCGCCCACAGGGGCACCCCCATGCCGGCCAGCACGATGCCCATGATCAGCCCGTGCACGGCGGCCACGGCCACGGTGCCCTGCACGTAGTGGGAGAGCGTGGTCCACGCGGCCCGCCCCGCCCGGTCCACGCGCGGCGCCACCCCGCCGAACCCCTTCAGGAACCACGCCCAGATCCGGTCGCCGTCCTTGAGCAGGAAGAACGTCACGAACAGCAGGAGCACGATGGACGCGAGCACCTCGACGGCCACCGCGCCGGCACTCAGCACGGTGCCCGCGATCGCCTGGCGCTGCGTGTCGATCATCTTGGCGAACTCGTCGACGTAGCCGGTGATCTGCGCCTGCTGGAGGTGCAGCGGCCCGGTGATCAGCCAGTCCTGCACCTCGCGGGCGGTCGCCTGCACCTGCCTGACGAGGCCGGGGAACTCCTCCGTGGCCCGCGCCCCGACCAGCCAGCCGGTGCCGACGAGCACGGCGAGCGCCACCAGCATGGTGATCCAGGTGGCGTAGATCGGCCGCATGCCCGCCTGCCGCAGGCTGTTGGTCAGCGGGAACAGCAGCGCGGTCAGCAGCAGCGCGATCGCCACCGGCAGCGCCACGAACGTCAGCCTGGCGACGATCAGGGCGAAGAAGTAGACGACCACGCCGACGAGGATCAGGCACACGCACCAGGCGGCCATTCTGGCCAGCACGGGCGGCACGAGCTTGGTTGGGCGGTCGGGAAGCACGTGTTCAAGACTGGCACGTCCGGGCCGCGGATGCGCGCTGATAATCGCGTGCCGGTCCCACAACGCCAAGATCGTGCCTGGAGAGGCAACGGGCCGGCGGCGGACGGCCGAAGAAGATCTTCCCTACCGGGGTGCGCGACTACTGACCGGCACTCGCCGAGCGCATGGGCAGCTCGCGCATCGTGCGCAGCGGCGAGGTGTACAGCCACAGGAACGCCAGGCAGGACCCGACGGCGGCGACCAGCAGCGTGTTCCTGACCCCGATCGCCTCGCCCAGCACGCCGCCGAGCAGCCCGCCCAGCGGCAGGGTGCCCCAGACGAGGAAGCGGACGGTGGCGTTCATCCGGCCGAGCATCGGCTCGGGTGTGATGGCCTGCCGGAAGCTGAGCTGCGTGACGTTGTAGACCACCACCCCTGCCCCGACGAGGAACTCGAACAGCACGAAGAGTCCCAGTCGCCAGTCCGCCTCCAGCCACGGCAGCACGAACGTCAACGGCGCCGGCACGGCGAGGCTCAGCCACATCGCCGGCCCCTGCCCGAGCCGGCGGGCCAGCCTCGCGTTGACCAGCGCGCCGGTGACCCCGCCGAGCCCGCTCGCGGCCGTGAGCAGCCCGATCGCGCCCGCGCCCAGGCCGAGGTGCCTGGCCAGCAGGAGCAGGGTCAAGGGCTGCGACATGGCCACGAAGAAGTTGGCCGTGGCGGTGCAGCCCGCGATGCGGCGCAGCAGCGGCTGCCCGGCGACGAACCTGACACCTTCGGCGATCTCCTTGCCCAGGTGGGCGCGGCGCGGCTCCGGCCGCGGCTCCGCCTTGCGGATCGCCGCCAGGCACAGCGCCGACCAGGCGAATCCGGCCACGGTGACGGCCAGGGCGAACGGCGCGGTGAGGAGCTGGATCAGGTAGCCGCCGGCTCCGGGGCCGCCGACCTGTGCCACCGTGCGTACGACCTCCAGCGCCGAATTGCCCTCGACGAGCCGCTCGCGCTCGACCAGGTGCGGCAGGTAGCTCTGGTACCCGATGTCGAAGAACAAGGTGAGCACGCCGAGCGCGAGCGCGACCGCGTACAACTGGTGGATCGTGAGCACGTCCAGCCACCACGCCACGGGCACCGAGACCAGCGCCAGTGCCCGCCCCCAGTCGCTGACGACCATGACGACGCGCTTGCGCAGCCGGTCCACGACGGCTCCGGCGGGCAGCCCCAGCACCACGAACGCCAGCGTCTGACAGGCGGCCAGCGCACCCACCTCGAACTCCGAGACCCGCAGCGCCGACACGGCGACCAGCGGCAGTGCCAGCAGGAGGACCTGCGCGCCCGCCTGGCTGGCAGTGTCGGCGAGGAAGAGTCTCCGGAAGTCGCGATCGCGCAGCAGGCTCACGGGCACGACACTGCCCGACCGATTGAGATAAGTCAATCGGTTGTAGGGTGACCTGCCATGGGCACCCAACGCCGCCCCGCCACCGAAGCGGAGGCCCGCGCCCTGGCCTCCGCCATCCGGCTGCGCATCCTGCGGCTCTGCCTCGACCAGGCGCTGACCAACAAGGAGATCGCCGGGCGGCTCGGCGCCAACCCGGCCACCACCCTGCACCACGTGCGCAAACTG
Source organism: Nonomuraea sp. SYSU D8015 (assembly GCF_008065375.1). Taxonomy (GTDB): domain Bacteria; phylum Actinomycetota; class Actinomycetes; order Streptosporangiales; family Streptosporangiaceae; genus Nonomuraea. The sequence goes on along the minus strand of NZ_VJYI01000001.1, from coordinate 246,691 downwards.
GTCGACACGGGTTTCCTGGCCGCCCAGCCGAGCCGCCCCGGGCCGCGCGGCTCCACCGAGATCCCCTACCGGGCCACCGGCAAGTCCTGGGAGATGGACATCCGCGAGAGCGGCGTGAGCGGCGCCAACGCGGCGATGCTCGACGCCTTCCTCGAGGAGATCAGGATGACCGACCTCGAGGAGGGCAACTTCACCCGGCTGGGGCTCAGGCTCACCGTCGAAGGGCTGGCGGAGCTGCAGCGACGGCTGGAAGAGGTGTTCGACGACTTCCGCGAGCGGCCGGCGCCCGACGGAGAGGCGTACTCGTTGTTCGTCGCCCTCCATCGCGACACCGGCCGCGACGCGTGACCCCTCGTCAGCCCAGGTGGACCTCGACCTTCAGCACGTCGCCGTGGTCGAGCACGAACTCCTCGACGTTGCCGGCCCCGCACAGGTCGTCCTGCGCCTGCCGCACGAGCTCGACCTCGGGCCCGGTGACGGTCAGCCGGGAGACCTCGGCCCGCATCGACAGCTTGGCCTCCGACTTGGCCTTGCGCACGCGGCCGAGCACCTCGGAGGCCACGGACAGCACCGCAGGGTCGCCCGGGCCGCGGTCGACGGCCGGCCACGGCGCGAGGTGCACCGACCCCTCGTGCCACCAGGACCACACCTCTTCGGTCACGAAGGGCAGGAACGGCGCGAACAGCCGCAACAGCGTGTCGAGCGCCTGCCGCAACGCCGCGTGCGCCGAGGCCGACTCGGGGCCGGACTCGTACGCGCGGGCCTTGACCAGCTCCAGGTAGTCGTCGCAGAACGCCCAGAAGAAGCGCTCCACGGCCTCCAGTGCCCGGGTGTGGTCGTAGGCCTCGAACGCCTCGGTGGCCTCGCGCACCACGTCGGCCAGCGCCGCGAGCATCGACAGGTCGAGCGGCTCGGTGACGTCACCGTCGCTCTCGGCCAGGCCGAGCACGAACTTGGACGCGTTGAGGATCTTGATGGCGAGCCGCCGCCCGATCTTGAGCTGCCCGGGGTCGAACGCGGTGTCCACGCCGTAGCGGCCGCTCGCCGCCCAGTAGCGCACCGCGTCGGAGCCGTGCTGCTCCAGCAGGTCGAGCGGGGTGACCACGTTGCCCTTGGACTTGGACATCTTCTTGCGGTCGGGGTCGAGGATCCACCCCGAGATCGCGACGTCGCTCCACGGCACCTCGCCGAACTCGTAGTGCGACCTCACCACGGTCGAGAACAGCCAGGTGCGGATGATCTCGTGGGCCTGCGGCCGCAGATCGGCGGGGAAGACCCGCCGGTAGAGGTCGTCGTCGGTGCCCCACCGCCCCGCGATCTGCGGCGTCAGCGACGAGGTGGCCCAGGTGTCCATGACGTCCGGGTCGGCCATGAACCCGCCGGGCACGCCGCGCTGGTCCTCGGTGTAACCGGGCGGCACGTCGGAGGACGGGTCGATCGGCAGCATGTCCTCGGTCGGCACGATCGGCGCGTCGTGGACGGGCTGCCCGGACTCGTCGATCGGATACCAGACCGGGAACGGCACGCCGAAGAACCGCTGGCGGGAGATCAGCCAGTCGCCGGTGAGCCCCTCGACCCAGTTGTCGTAGCGCACCCGCATGTGCGGCGGGTGCCACACCAGCTCGCGCCCGCGCTCCAGCAGGCGCCGCCGCAGCTCCTCGTCGCGGCCGCCGTTACGGATGTACCACTGCCGGGTGGTGACGATTTCGAGGGGCTTGTCGCCCTTCTCGTAGAACTTCACCGTCCGCGTGACCGGCCGCGGGTCGCCGTCGAGGTCGCCGGACTGGCGCAGCAGCTCCACGATCCGCTCGCGCGCGCTGTGGACGGTCTTGCCCGCCAGCTCTTTGTACGGCTCCGGCTCCACGCCCTCGGGCGGCTCGGGCAGCAGCCGGCCGTCCCAGCCGATGACCGGCCGGGTGGACAGGCGCAGCTCCCGCCACCAGGTGACGTCGGTGATGTCGCCGAACGTGCAGATCATCGCGATGCCCGAGCCCTTGTCCGGCTCGGCCAGGTGGTGCGCCAGGACCGGCACCTCGACCCCGAACAGCGGCGTGAGCACCGACGTGCCGAACAGCTCCTGGTAGCGCTCGTCATTGGGGTGCGCGACCAGCGCCACGCACGCCGGGAGCAGCTCGGGCCGGGTCGTCTCGACCCAGACCGGCCCCTTCTCGCCGTAGAACGAGATGCGGTGGAAGGCGCCGGGCCACTCGCGGTCTTCCAGCTCGGCCTGCGCGACGGCGGTGCGGAACGAGACGTCCCAGAGCGTCGGCGCCTCGGCGAGGTAGGCCTCGCCGCGCAGCAGGTTGCGCAGGAACGCCCGCTGCGACACCGCCCGCGCCGCGTCGCCGATCGTGGTGTAGAGCAGCGACCAGTCGACCGACAGGCCGACCCGCCGCCACACCTCCTCGAACGCCTGCTCATCGATCGCGGTCAGCTTGTGGCACAGCTCCACGAAGTTGCGCCGCGAGATCGAGATCTCGCGTTTGCCGGGCTTCTCCGGTGGAACGAACTCCGGGTCGTAGGGCAGCGACGGGTCGCAGCGCACGCCGTAGACGTTCTGCACCCGCCGCTCGGTGGCCAGGCCGTTGTCGTCCCAGCCGATCGGGTAGAACACCGCTTTGCCGATCATCCGCTGGTAGCGGGCCATGATGTCGGTGTGGGTGAAGGAGAAGACATGACCGACGTGCAACGACCCGGACACGGTGGGCGGCGGCGTGTCGATCGAGTAGACCTGATCACGCGGCTTGGACCGGTCGAAGCGGTAGGTGCCGTCGGCCTCCCAGCGGGCTACCCATACCTGCTCCAGGCCGTCGAGGGTCGGCTTCTGGGGCATGGATGCATGGCGTAGTCGCTGTTGAGTCATGCCTCCTTATGGTACGGCTTCGACGGCCCCGCAAGCGGTACAGACTAGTGTTCGTTACATATGGGGAAGGAGATCGGGATGGCTGACGACAAGCCCGACGTGGCCTGGCGGATCATCGGCGGCCTCGTGGGTCTGGTGACCGGGTGGGCGATGAAGAAGCTCCTCGGGTTCGTCTGGGTGAAGGCGACCGGCAAGGAGCCGCCTGTCGACACAGAGTCACCCGAGGTCAGCATGGGTGAGGCGATCGGCTACGCCGTGCTCATGGGCGTCGGCATGTCGGTGGCGCAGATCGTGGTCAACCGGACCGCCAAGAAGCGCTACGACGCATGGAAGGCTCTGAAGCAGGTGACTCCAGGGCAGTGAGAAACTCGCTCGCCCAGCGGTCCACGTCGTAGGTGGCCACCCGGCGGCGCATCGTACGCATCCGCCGGGCCAGCTCGTGCGGCGTGGCCCGCATGGCGGCCACCATCTGCCTCTTGACGTCCTCGACGTCGTACGGATTGACCAGATAGGCCTGCCGCAGCTCGTCGGCGGCCCCCGCGAACTCACTCAGCACCAGCGCGCCGTGCAGGTCGTGATGGCAGGAGATGTACTCCTTGGCCACCAGGTTCATCCCGTCCCGCAGCGGGGTCACGACCATGACGTCGGCGGCGAGGTAGAGAGCGGCCAGCTCCTCGTGGTCGTAGGACTGGTGGAAATACCAGACCGGCTGGTAGCCGAGCTGCGCGTGCTCGCCGTTGATCCGCCCGACCTGCAGCTCGATGTCGTCGCGCAGCCGCCGGTATTCGTCCACCCGCTCCCTGCTCGGCGTGGCGATCTGCACGAACACCGCCTCGCCCGCCTCCAGCCGGTGGTCCTTGAGCAGCTCGCCGAACGCCTCCAGCCGCTGCCCGATGCCCTTGGTGTAGTCGAGCCGGTCCACGCCGAGCAGCACGTGCTCGGGGTCGCCGAGCTCCATCCTGATCTCCTTGGCCCGCGCCACGATGTTCGGGTCGCGCACCAGCGCGTCGAGCTGCCCGAAGTCCACGGAGATCGGGAACGCCTGCGTCCGCACCACCCGGTCGTCGAGGAAGATCTCATTCCCCTTGTACGGCAGCCCGAGCAGCCGCCGGCACAGCCTGCGGAAGTTCGAGGCGCCTCCGGGCAGCTGGAACCCCACGAGGTCGGCGCCGAGCAGCCCCTCGACGAGGTCCTTGCGCCACGGCAGCCGCCAGAACAGCTCGACCGGCGGGAACGGGATGTGCAGGAAGAACCCGATCCGCAGGTCCGGCCGGATCCTGCGCAGCATCGCGGGCACCAGCTGCAGCTGGTAGTCCTGCACCCAGACGACCGCGCCCTCCTCGGCGGCCTCGGCGGCGGCGTTGGCGAAGCGCTCGTTGACCTCGCGGTAGGCCTCCCACATCTCCCGCTCGAAGACCGGCGGCGCGACGACGTCGTGGTAGAGCGGCCACAGGGTGGCGTTGGAGAAGCCCTCGTAATAGAGCTCCACCTCGCGGGCCGACAGAGGGACGGGGATGAGGTTCATGCCGCCCTGCTCGAACGGCTCCAGCTTCTCGTCGGGCGCGCCATGCCAGCCCGCCCATGCGCCGTGGCGGCGCTGCATCACCGGCGCGATCGCGGTGACGAGCCCGCCGGGACTCCTCCGCCACGAGGCCGTTCCGTCAGGCTCGATCGTCCGGTCCACCGGCAGGCGGTTCGCGACGATCAGAAACGAGCTCCGGCCGGTCACCGATTCCCTCCTCCAGCCTGCCGGCCGCGCCCCCGGGCGCGGAGGGGGTATGTGGAGTCCCAGGACATGGTGTTCTCCTCATGACTTCGGTGCTCTGTTTGCACGGGGGCCGAGCCGGCGTGTAGTGGGCATGGAGCGGCAGCACGCGGACCCCGCCGGGCGCCGGCCAGGGCTGTGAACCGCGAACCGCTCGACCTCGGTTGGATGTCTTCGGCCCTCCGGACCGGAGTGGATGTCAAGCAGTCCTCCTCTTATGGGGGTCAAGTGTCAGGTGAGCCACCGAGGGCGCGGCTCACGGCGGCCGCCACCGACTCCGGCCCCGCATGGGGGACGATCGCGGCGATGTGGGAGTCGGGCCTGATGAGCCATGCCTCATCCGGCCCGGCGCCGAGCCTCTCAGCGAGCGAGCCAGTCCCATCCATCTCCGCGAGCCCGCGTACGGCGAGCGGCGCCGTAGTGACCTTGCCCAGGACCTGCACAAACAAACTCGAATCGCACATATCGCCCAACAGAAGCAGAAAACCGTCGCGACAGAACTCGCGCAAGCGCCCGCCCGGAAGGCTCATGTCGGGCAGGATCACGCCGGGCGCGGGCGGGCACAGCGCGCCCTTGGGCGGCCTGCCGGCGAAGGGACGCGTGGGCTCGGGTGTGGTCAGCGGCGAGTCGACGTACCAGAACGGCTCGGCGAAGCGGCCGGAGTCGACCTCGGCCACCAGCCCGCCCTCCAGCACGGCCCGCCGGTGCATGCGCTCCTCCACCGTCCGCGGCGCGAGGAAGCGCATGGTGGCGGCGGTGACCTCGAGGTTCTCCAGCGCGGCCGCGTGCCGCTCGACGTGGTACGACTCCAGCAGCTCCTCCCCCGCCCAGCCGTTGAGCACGAAGGCCAGCTTCCAGGCCGCGTTCTCGGCGTCGGGCACGCCGGAGTTGAGCCCGCGGGCGCCGAACGGGGCCACCACGTGGGCGGAGTCGCCCGCCAGCAGGACGCGGCCGACGCGCATGCGGGAGGCGATGCGGGAGTGGAAGCGGTACGTGCTGTACCAGAGCAACTCGTACGGCCGGTCACCGATGATCTGCCTGATTTTTCGCGAAATATCATCCTTTGTTGGTGTGAAGTCCGGTGCGATCTGCCAGTCGATCCTGAACGTGCCTCCCGGGCAGGGATGGATCAGCACCTGGCGGCCGGGGTTCCAGACGGGGTCGAAGTAGAAGCGGCGCTCGTTCTCCCAGCCGGGCAGGTCGGCCTTGATGTCGCAGATCAGGAACTGGTCGTCGAACGTCTCCCCGTCGAACGTCACGCCGAGCGCCTGGCGCACCTGCTGGGCCCTGGCCCCCGCGCAGACCACCGCGTACGGCGCCCGCAGCAGCCGCTGCCCGCAGTGCACGGTCACGCCGGAGGCGTCCTGAGTGATCCCGGTGACCTCGTGGCTCCAGCGGACCTCGATGAGCGGCTGGCCGGCGATGGCCTCGTCGAGGATCTCCTCGGTGCGGGCCTGCGAGATGTTCACGCACGCCGGGAGCGGCCCCTCGCGCTCGAACGTCCAGGAGAACAACTCGCGGCCGCGGTAGTAGGTGCGGGCCGTCGTCCACGCCAGCCCCTCCTCGGCCACCTTGCCCGCCCCCACGGCGGACCAGATGTCGAGCACGTCGCGCTGCTGGCAGATGGAGCGCGACCCGCCGGCGTCCCGCCCAGGCCGCCGGTCGAGCACCAGCACCTGAACGCCCCAGCGGGCCAGCAGCAACGCGGCGCTCTGCCCGACCGGGCCCGCGCCGATCACGATGACCTGCGGTCCGCCGTTCACGCCGGCCCCTCCGGGGTCTGCCTCTTCTCGCCGAGATCCGCCGACGAGGCGAACGGTGTGGCCATGGCTCTCCTCCCGTCACCACTCGTAGAATCCCTTTCCCGCTCTCGCGGCCCGGCTCTCCGGCGGCCACCCCGTCGCGCGGCCTCGGCGGCACGAATCGTCCCCGCGGCCCCGTCCGGCGCCCCACGCCAGGCCGCGTGGCGGCGGCCCGGGGTCAGGCCGGGCGGCGGGACTGCACCAGGTGGAAGCGCCCCGCCACGAACCCCGGGTCGGTCAGGGAGGCCGTGGCGGCGGGGTTGGCGCCGGTGCCGTGGTAGTCGCTGAAGGCGGCCGACTGGTTGACGAAGACGCCGCCGGTCAGGTTGCACGACAGGTTCACGCCCGCCTCCAGGGCCGCGCGTTCGGCCTGGTCGAGCACGTCCGGGGACGTCGAGTACGCCACGGCGGTCAGCGCGCCGCGCGCCGTGGTCGTGCGGCGCAGCACGTCCAGGCTCTCCGCGGTCGAGGACGTCGGGATGAGGAACGAGATGGGCCCGAAGTGCTCACGGCCGTAGACGTCCGAGGCGGCGGGGTCCACACGGACGATCACAGGCGTCCGGATCACCGCGTCAGGGAACGACGGGTGTGTGACGGCCCGTGACTCCAGCACCACCTCCCCCAGCGACGGCGCGCCCTCCACCCGCGCCAGCACGTCGGCGTTGACGACGGCGCCGATCAGCTCGACGGCGCGGGCGTCGTCGCCGAGCAGCTTGCCGACCGCCGCCGCCAGCCCCGAGGCGACCTCGTCGAAGCTCTTGTGCCCCTCGTCGGTCTCGATGCCGGCGGCGGGGACGAGGATGTTCTGCGGCGCGGTGCACATCTGGCCGCTGTAGAGGGACAACGAGAACGCCAGATTGTTGAGCATGCCCCGCCAGGAGTCGGTGGAGTCGAGGACGACGGCGTTGACCCCCGCCTTCTCGGTGTGGACGAGGGCCTGACGGGCGTTCTGCTCCAGCCACTCGCCGAACTCCGTGGAGCCGGTGAAGTCGACGATGCGCACGCCGGGATGGGTGGCCAAGGTCTTGGCCAGCCCCCGCCCCTCCTCGGCGGCCAGCGACACGAGCGCCGGGTCGAATCCGGCCTCGGCCAGCACCTCACGGGCGATCCGGACGGTGATCGCGAGCGGCAGGATCGCCCGCGGATGCGGCTTGACGATCACGGGGTTGCCGGTGACGAGCGAGGCGAACAGCCCCGGGTAGGCGTTCCACGTCGGGAACGTGTTGCACCCGATCACCAGGGCGACGCCCCTGGGCACGACGGTGAAGCGCTTGTCCATGACCAGCGGCTCGCCCTTGCCCGGCTTCTCCCAGCGGGCGGCGGCGGCCGAGGACGTCATGGCGGCGTAGCCGTACGCGACCGCCTCCAGCGCGCGGTCCTGCGCGTGCGGCCCGCCGGCCTGGAAGGCCATCACGAATGCCTGCCCGGTCGTGTGCTGCACCGCGTTGGCCAGCTCGAAGCTGCTCTGGTTGATCCGGTTGACGATCTCGACGCAGGTCAGGGCGCGGGCTTCGGGCCCGGCGTCCCGCCAGGCCGGCATCGCCGCCTTGGCGGCGCCGATCAGGTCCTCGACGACCGGCTCGGGGTAGGTGACGCCGAGGTCGATCCCGTACGGGGAGCGCTCGGCGCCGATCCACGACCCGGTGCCGGGCTGCTCGATGGGGAACGGCTTGCCGAGGTAGGACTCGAACGCCTCCTTGCCCCGCTCGGCCGCCCCCTCGCCGTACACGCGCGGGCTCGGCGACTCGGGATAGGCGCTCCAGTATCCCCGGCCGGCGATGGCGGAGAGTGCCTTCTCCAGGGTCTCGCGGTGCTGCTCGAACATGGTTGCTCACCCACTTGACAGGCATCGGCCAGACGATGAAGGGTTTACCGAACATTCGGTCAGTTGACAAGGGAGACCTGCGTTGGAGAGCGCGCGTCGCATGATGGACGCCGACACCGCCTCCGCGGCCCTGGGCATCGAGCTGACGGAGCTGGCGGCGGGCAGGGCGGTGTGCCGCATGAGCGTGACCGGCCAGATGATCAACGGGCACGGCCTGTGCCACGGCGGCTACGTCTTCCTGCTCGCCGACACGGCCTTCGCCTGCGCGTGCAACACCCGCGGCCCGGTGACGGTGGCGGCGGGCGCGGAGATCACGTTCGTCTCCCCCGCCCGCGAGGGCGACGTCCTGGTGGCCGAGGCCGCCGAGCGGACCCGCTACGGCCGCAGCGGCATCTACGACATCACCGTACGCAGGCTGGACGGAGAGGTGGTCGCGGAGTTCCGCGGCCGGAGCCGGGAGCTCAGATCAGGATAATGAGGCATATGGCCACCCCGACCCCCACCCGTCAGCGCCGGCGCGGGCACGACCCCGAGTCCGTGCTGTCGATCGCCGTGGACGTCTTCAACGAGCGCGGCTACGACGGGACGAGCATGGAGGACCTGGCCAGGGCGCTGGGCGTCACCAAGTCGGCGATCTACTACCACGTGCCGGGCAAGGAGCAGCTGCTGGCGCGGGCGCTCGACCGGGCGCTGGACGGGCTGTTCGAGCTGGCCGCCGACGAACGGGCGGCGGCGGGCCCGGCGATCGACCGGCTGGAGTGGGTCGTACGGCAGAGCGTGCGACTCCTCGTCGACCGGCTGCCGTACGTGACGCTGCTGCTCCGGGTGCGCGGCAACAGCCTGACCGAGCAGGCGGCGCTGGAGCGGCGCAGGGAGTTCGACGCGTTCGTCAGCCACCTCGTCAAGGAGGCGGCGGCGGAGGGCAGCATCCGGCCCGACCTGGATCCGGCGCTGGTGACGCGGTTGCTGTTCGGCACGGTGAACTCGATCGCGGAGTGGTATCGCCCCGCGCGTGGCGCGTCCGCGGACGAGCTGGCCGACGCGCTGATCAAGATGGCCTTCGGCGGGCTACGACGATAGCTCGTCGCGCCGCGGCGCGGGGGGCAGCTTGCCGCGCAGGTCGTTACGTACGGCCTCGGCCAGTTTCTTGGTCGCCATCCTGTTGAGCGCTCCGCCGGCGACCGCCCCGGTGAGGAACGGGCCCAGGGTGGTGAGGTGGCGCCCCAGCGTCCTCATGAGGCGGTTGCGCAGGGCCGTCTTGGTGGCGGCGCCGAGCGCGAGCGTGACGGACGTGGGAGCGAGGGGGTCGATGCCACGTTGTCTGGCCCAGGCGCTCGTGAACGCGAACGCGCGCTGGGCGCCGGTGCCGTGCACGCGTACGCCGTAGACCTCATGGAGCTCGGCCAGGAGCTTGACCTCGATGGCGGCGACGACGATCGTCTCGGCGACGAGCTGCGCGGGGGCGGAGAGCAGGAGGGGTGGTGCGGCGAACTCGGCCGCCGCGAGCGCTCCGCCGATGGCGCCGACCGTCATCGTGGCCTTCTGGGCGGTGCGCACCAAGTCGTCGGCGAGTTCTTCGCCGGTGAGGCCGTGATGATGCTCAGAGAGGGTGTGCAGATCCCGGATCGGAATGCGCGGCGCGATGTTGAGGAAGACGTCGGCCAGCCAGCGTCCCCGGCCCGCGCCGGTCTCCTTCGCCTTCTTGGCTCCGGCGGACAGGGCCTGGGCTAGTCGGCCGAGCAGCTTGCGCCGCTCGGCCGGCTCGAGCTCACCGGGCGTGGTGAGCCTGCCTACGAGCTCGCCGACCTCCTTCTCGGGGTCGGCGATCTCGTTGCCCGGTTGTTGACGATCTTTCTCCGGTACGGCCACGCGATGCCTCCGTCTCCTTGGTCGCGACCGCTCAGGGCTCGCCGTCTCGGTTCCCCGATGTCGTACCCTGAGCCAAGGCGATCAGGCGGCGCACTCCCGGCACACCTGCTGGCCGTTCTTCTCGGAGGCCAGCTGGCTGCGGTGATGCACCAGGAAGCAGCGCGAGCAGGTGAACTCGTCGGCCTGACGGGGGATCACCCGCAGGGAGAGCTCTTCGTTCGACAGATCCGCACCGGGCAGCTCGAGCGACTCGGCCAGGTCGGTCTCGTCGATGTCGATGCTGCCGGACGACTTGTCGGTGCGCCGCGCCTGGAGTTCCTGAAGGCTGTCTTCCCCCAGGTCGTCGTCTGTCTTGCGCGGGCTGTCGTAGTCGGTAGCCATTGTGCTTACTCCATCCCCCTCATCTATATGTCCTCGCGCTCGTCGCGCGTCTTCTAACGTCCGGGAGGGTCGTCTTGTGCCCGTTCCGCCCAGGAGATTTCCCATCGGTACCCCGCTGGAACGGACAACGAACCTCCCAACACGTCAGGGCCTGCTGCCGTCGGCAATGGTTAGCCAAATATGGCGAAACCCACAGCCTTGGCGTCATGCACCACCGTGTTCGACGGCACATCCAACCACATGTGCGCCGAGAACGAGACGCCCCCCGTGCATCAACACGCGGACGAACGTCCCCGGAGCAACACGAGTCACCGTCTCGGCAGCCGAATGGTCACCACAAGCCCGCCGCCGTCGCGCGGTACGGCGGCGACATTTCCGCCGTGCGCCTGCACGACCGCGCGGACGATGGACAACCCGAGACCCGATCCCTTGGCCGAATCCACGCGGTCGGCGTGGAGCCTCCTGAACGGCTCGAACAGGCTGTTGACCTCGTACGCCGGGACATGCTGCCCCGTGTTGGCCACCTGAACAACCAAGGCACCGTCCACCATTCCCGTCCGGATCCAGACTTTTCCGTTTTCGGGAATGTTGTACTTGACGGCGTTCTCCAGCAGGTTGCTGACGGAGCGCTCCAGGAGCACGGGATCGCCTATGGTAGGCGCGCTGACCAGATCGGTGGTTATGGTCACGCCGTGCTCCTCGGCGAACGGCATGACCTGTTCCACGGCCGTCTGAGCGACTTCCTGAACGTCGACCGGTTTGCGCACGGCGAGTTCGCGCTCGCTCCTGGCGAGCAGCAGCAGTCCCTCGATGAGCTTCTCGTTACGCGCGTTGACTTCGAGGAGGGTACGGCCGAGCGCTTTGAGGTCCTCGGACGCCTCCGGATCCGACAGGGCGATCTCCAGGACGGTCCGGTTAATGGTGAGGGGAGTCCGCAATTCGTGGGAGGCATTGGCCACGAATCTGCGCTGGGTGTCGAAGGCGATGTTGAGCCGGGTGAGCATGGCGTCGAAGGTGTCGGCCAGCTCCTTCAGCTCGTCGTTGGGGCCTTCCAGGGCGATGCGCTGGTGGGCCAGGGTGCTCTCGGAGAGCTTGCGGGCAGTACCGGTCATCTTCGCCACCGGCCGCAGGGCGCGGTCGGCGACGAAGTAACCGATGATGAGCGCGAGGATGCTCACGCCGACCAGCGCGAGGAAGGCGTTCTGCAGCAGCACGTCGCGCGCCTTCAGCACCGTCGCCTCTTTGGCCTCGGCCCACTGGGCCTGCATGACCGCCGCGTCGATGGGATCGACGCCGCGGGTCCTGAGGTCGGGCCAGACGAACTCGATCGTGTTGCCGACGACGGCGTACATGGCGAACAGCAGCGCCGCCGCCGCCAGGAACACCAGACCGCTGTAGGTGAGCGTGAGCCGCCACCGGATGCTGAGCTTCTCCGGGAGCGCCTTCATCCGCGCCATCGTGGTGCGCTGCGCAGGCAGATGCTCCGGAGGGGGCGGGCCGTCCCAGGCGGGCGGGCCGCTGGGCGGCGGCGCCTCCTGCACACGCGTCACTTTGCGCTCCGAATGGGGGCTGATCATGGGATGCGTCGGCCCCGCCTGGCGCTTTGGCCCTTCAGTCACAGTTTGTACCCAACCCCGGGCACAGTCTCGATCACCTGAGGCTCGCCCAGCTTCTTCCGCAGCGTCATCATGGTCACCCTGACCACGTTCGTGAACGGGTCGATGTTCTCGTCCCACGCCTTGTCCAGCAGGTCCTCCTGGCTGACGACGGCGCCCTCGGCCCGCATCAGCTCCTCCAGGACCGCGAACTCCTTCTTGGTCAGCACGACCTCCCTGCCGTCGCGCTCCACCAGCCGCTTGCCCGGGTCGAGCCGGATCCCGGCCCGCTCCAGGACCGGCGGCAGGGCGGGCGCGGAGCGGCGGCCGAGCGCGCGGACCCTGGCGACGAGCTCGATGAACACGAACGGCTTGGCGAGGTAGTCGTCGGCGCCCAGGCCGAGCCCCTCCACCTTGTCGTCCACGTCGCCCGACGCGGTCAGCATCAGGATCCGCGAGGCGGTCCGCTGCTCGACCAGCCGGCGGCAGACCTCGTCTCCGTGCACGACCGGCAGGTCGCGGTCCAGCACGATCACGTCGTAGTCGATGTAGGAGGTCCGCTCGAGCGCGCCGCCGCCGTCGTAGGCCACGTCCACCGCCATGGCCTCGCGCCGCAGCCCGGTCGCGATCGCGTCGGCGAGCACCCGCTCATCCTCCACCACCAGCACTCGCACGCCTGGAACACCTCTCTCCGATTCTGGTCACTCATTCTGCCCACAGGCTCGATAAGCGCACGGTAAGGCATGTTCAGGCCTCGGTGACCACCTGGTGAGGGGGAGCGCCGGAAATTCATGTTTCGGGGGGCAAGGTGGCGGGGTATGCCTGCGGGACACCCATTGCCAGGACATCGTCCGGCAATGGGCAAACATCGCCCTTGCACGAGCGAACCCCTAGAGAGTAGGTGAGATGGGCGAGTTCACGACCACGATCGAACACCGCCTCGACCAGGCTTACAAGGGCCTTCGGGAGGCCCGTAGCGTCGGCGACGACTACCTCGCCGACACGCTCACCGCCGAGATCGAGGACCTGCGCCGACTGGCGGACGATCACGGCATCGCGTTGCCCCGCTAGCCCACGCGAAACGGCCGGAGCCTGCGCGGCTCCGGCCGTTTCGCGTCGCCGGGCGCCCTTGCCCGCTGCCGGTCCCTCCCGGAGACCCCAACGGGGGGATGGGGCTGAGGTCCTCTCGGAAGAAGGACGGGCATCCTCCCAGCACGCCGGGCCGGATCCTTTCGGGCACGCCGTGCAGAGGCCCTCCCGCGCACGCCGGGCCGAGGTCCTCTCGGGCACACCCCCCGAGAGGGACAACGCCCGTGCCCTCCCCGGACAGGCAACGCGTCCGACCTCCCGGGAGAGGATCGGCGGATGTCGGTGAGAGGGTCAGGCGTCGCGTTCGGGGTTCAGCGTCACCAGCAGGTCGTGCAGTTCCTCGAACAGACCGGGACCGGCGCAGAGCGCGAACTCCGGGCTCACCGGACGGCCGCGCAGCCCGCCCAGCCGGGCCCCCGACTCCGTCGCCACCAGGCCGGCGGCGGCGTAGTCCCACGGGTTGATGCCCCGCTCGTAGTACGCGTCCACGCGCCCGGCCGCCAGCGAGCACAGGTCGATCGCGCACGAGCCGCCCCGCCGGATGTCGCGCACCCGCGGCAGCACCGCCGCGACCACCTGCCCCTGGACGGCCCGCCGCTCGACCGCGTAGCCGAACCCGGTCGCGACCAGCGCCTGGGCGAGCGGCACCCCGGTGTTGCAGTGCAGCCGCTCGCCCCCGAGCCAGGCGCCCTCGCCGAGCGCGGCCGTGTAGACCTCGCCCCGCGCCGGGACGTTGACCACCCCGGCCACGACCCGGCCGCCGACCTCGACGGCGATCGACACCGCCCATTCGGGCAGGCCGTACAGGAAGTTGACGGTGCCGTCGATGGGGTCGACGATCCAGCGCACGTCGGACTCGCCGGGCTCCTCCCCGCCCTCCTCGCCGAGGATGCGGTCGCCGGGCCTGGCGGCCAGGATGCGCTCGCGGATGAGCGACTCCGACGCCGTGTCGAGGGCGGTGACCACGTCGGTGGGGCTGGACTTGGTCTCGATCTCCTCGGACATCGTCGGGCGCTTGGCGAGGAGCATGTCCCCCGCCTCACGGGCGATGTCCTCGGCCAGTCGCAGGAAGTCGCTCATCACGCCACCGAGTCCGGGCGCTTCCACTCCTGGCCGAGCACGTGCTGTGCCAGGAAGGCGAGGACGGTCTCGTACCAGGCGACGATGTTGCCCGGCTTGAGTATCCAGTGGTTCTCGTCGGGGAAGTACAGGAACTTCGCCTCGATCTCACTCCGTTGCAGGTCCCGCCACAGGCGCAGGGCCTCGCCGATCGGCACGCGGTAGTCCTTGTCGCCGTGGATGACGAGCATCGGCGTGGTGATCTTGTCGATGGAGAGGTGCGGGGAGAGCCGCTCGTACCGCTCGGAGCCCGGCAGGCCGAACTCCCGCTGCCAGTACATCGCGACGTCGGTGGTGCCGGCGAACTGGTCGAGGCTCCACAGCGAGGCGTGGGTGACGATGGCCTTGTAGCGGTCGCTGTGGCCGGCGAGCCAGTTGGCCATGTAGCCCCCGAACGAGCCACCCATGGCGCCGACGCGCTCGCTGTCGATGTCGTCCCTGGCCAGGGCGACGTCCACGATCGCGTCGAGGTCGGCCTGGGTGCGCGGGCCCCAGTCGCCCCAGCCGCGGTCGATCATGTCCTGACCGTAACCCGTGGACAGGCACGGGTCCGGCATCAACACGGCGTAACCGTGCTCGGCCATGATCCAGGACTGCCAGCGCCACTGCCAGTCGTTCCAGGACGCGACCGGGCCTCCGTGGATCCACAGCAGGAACGGCGCCGGGTCCTCGGCGGAGGCGCCCTCGGGCAGCACGAGCCAGCCGCGAACCGTGGCGCCGTCGTCGGCGGTGGCCGAGATCTCGGTGAGCGTGCCGCGGACCTCGGGGCGCGGCGCGGGCGAGGGCAGGTCGGTGATCTCGCCGGTGGCCACGTCGATCCTGGCCGGGGCGGGGGCGAGGTTGATCGCGCTGCGCAGGGCGTACACGAAGCGGCCGTCGGCGGAGGCGTTGAGCCCGAGGTACGCGGCGTCGTCACCGGTCAGTCTTGCCACTTCCCCGTCCAGCGGGACGCGGAAGATCGGGCGGCGGCCCCGGTGGTCGGCGGCGATGTAGACGGCCGAGGAGTCCGGCGCCCATTCGACGTCGGCGGGGAACAGGTCGGGCGCGTACGCGCGGCCCTCGCCGGTGGCCAGGTCGGCGATCCACAGCTCGCTGCGGGCCGAGACGTCCACGGCGGTGAACCGCTCGCGGGAGCAGGCCACGCGGGCGCCGTCGGGGGAGATCGCGATGGGGCCCGTGAAGTCGTGGCCGTCCTGGGTGAGCAGCGTGCGCCGCTCCCCGGTGGCGACGTCGACGGCCACCAGGTCGGTACGGAACTCACCCTTCGCCAGGTCCGTCCGCCACGTCGTGATCACGGTGGCGCCGTCGGGCGTCAGCTCGAACGCGACCTCACGCAGCGCCTCGCCGGCGTCGGGCGTCAGGTCGCGCACGTCCTCCAGCCGGTCGGCGCCGAGCCGGGCGGCGAAGAGCCGGGTGCGGCCGGGGCCGAGGTCGTGGTCCCAGTAGCGGACGGGAGAGCCCTCGTGCAGGATCGCGCTGATCCCGGCCTCCTTGCGGGCCTTGCGCTTCTCCTCCTCGGCCGCCTCCTCCCCATCCAGCACGTCCGAGGCGAACACGACCACGTCACCCGCGGTGCGCACGGCCCCGATCCCCCCGGGCCTGGCGGCCACCTGGCGGGACTCGCCGCCGGCGCGCGGCAGCAGCCAGAGCGAGGGGACCTCGTCGGTGGAGTCCTTGACCGTGGGGTCGGGGCGGGCCGAGGTGAACAGCACGTCGCCCGCGTCGGTGAAGACGGCGGCCGACTCGCCCTTGGCGGAGCGGGTCAGGCGGTAGGGGTCGCCGTCGAGCGGGATCGCCCAGAGCGCGGTGCCGTACGACTTGCCGTCGGGGTTGAGGGACTGGACCGCCGAGATCAACCGTGAGCCGTCGGGGGAGAGCCGCAGCGAGAGAACCCGGGGGATGGCCACATAGTCACGTATGTCGTTGAATGCGCTCACTCGATCGAACCTACCTTGCGTCGGTGACCGTCGCACCGTGCCGCAACCGCCACTCCGCCGCCCTTCCTTCGGGGGCGGGGGAAGGCTGCGGGGGCACTGCCCCGCGCGAATAAGGTTGTCACGTGGGTGACTACGACGCTCTGCTGGTCCTGTCGTTCGGCGGCCCCGAAGGGCCCGACGACGTGATGCCGTTCCTGGAAAACGTCGTGCGCGGGCGCGGCGTGCCGCGCGAGCGGCTGCTCGCGGTGGCCGAGCACTACCAGAGTTTCGGCGGGGTCAGCCCGATCAACCAGCAGAACCGCGACCTGATCGAGGCCCTGCGCCCGGTCGTCGACGTGCCGATCTACTGGGGCAACCGCAACTGGCACCCGTTCGGCGAGGACACGGTGCGGCAGATGAAGGCCGACGGCGTCCGCAGGGCGGCCGTCTTCGCCACGTCGGCGTTCGCGGGCTACTCCAGCTGCCGCCAGTATTACGAGGACATCGCCAGGATCTCCGTCGAGGGCGGCCCCGAGCTGGTCAAGATGCGGCACTTCGGCGATCATCCGGGGTTCGTCGCCGCCATGGCCGACCACACGCGGGCGGCGCTGGAGCGGCTCGGCCGCGACGACGCCAGGCTCGTGTTCACCGCGCACAGCATCCCGGTCTCGATGGCCGAGACCGCGGGCCCGTCCGGCGGGCTCTACGAGGCGCAGCTGCGCAGGAGCGCCGAGCTCGTCAGCCGGGCGCTCGGCCGGAGCGAGCCGTGGGACCTGGTGTGGCAGTCGCGCAGCGGCCCGCCGCAGGTGCCGTGGCTGGAGCCGGACGTCTGCGACTACCTGCAGAAGACCGACGCCCGCTCGGTCGTGCTGGTGCCGATCGGGTTCGTCTCCGACCACATGGAGGTCGTCTACGACCTCGACACCGAGGCCAGGCAGGTGGCCGCCGAGCTCGGCCTGCCCCTGGAGCGGGCGGCGACCGCGGGCACCCACCCGCGTTTCGTCGGGATGGTGCGCGAGCTGATGGACGAGCCGGAGCCCGTCCCGTGCGCGCTCACCTGCTGCCCGGCGCCTGTTCGCGGGCGTCCTCAGGCGTAAGGGCGGGCGTACGCCGCCTCAGGCGTACGTGCGGGCGTACGCCTCGGCGATGCCCATGACCTTGTTCACGTAGTCCCACGAGTGGTTGTAGAACCAGATCGCCTTGCGCAGCTTCTCGCCGCCCTTGCCCGCGCCGTTGGCGCACAGGTAGTTGGCCGCGCTCGGCACCGCGTCGTACGGGCTCCAGATGTCGGCCTTGCCGTCCCCGTCGCCGTCCACGCCGTAGTGCTTCCAGGTCGCGGGCATGAACTGCATGGGGCCGAGCGCGCCCGCGCTCGACGGCCCGTTGTTGCGCCCGTGCCCGCTCTCGACCTGCCCGATCGCGGCCAGCACCGTCCATGAGAGTCCGGGGCAGCGAGTGGCCGAGGCCTTGTAGAGCTCCAGGTAGCTGCCGGGGCGGCCGACGTTGACCGTCTGCGGGCTCTGCCGGTCCGGCTGATTGCTCTTGGGGGTGCGCGCGTGCGCGTCGAGCGTGACGACCTGGGAGCCCTTGCCGAGCAGCTTCCGCACGCCCGCCGCGCTGATCTTGCCCGGCTTGCCGTGCAGCAGCACCGCGACGCCGGGCGCGAACCCCAGCGACCTGCCCACGTCGGCGCTCACGAGCCCGTCCACGCCCGCGAGCCCGAGCGTGGCCGAGGCCGCGACGCGCAGCTTGGGGCCGCCGTCCACCTGGTACATCGCCCCGAGCATCATCCCGAGCCTGCGCATCGAGCCCGCGTCGGCCACCAGCTCTCCCCTGGCCAGCGCGCTCCACACGGCCGGCTGGTCGGCGACGGGCTGCGGCGTCCAGGAGCGGAAGTCGACCGGGTCGACGGCCAGCAGGTTCAGCCCGGTGCCCGACACCGTGACCGCGCCCGCGTCCACGACGATCGCCTTCTGGACGTGCTTCAGCGCGCCGAGCTTGAGCCGGGTCTCCTTGGGCACGGCGGACCGGGCGATCGCCAGTACGCGCGGCGGGGTCGCGGTGACGCCGGGGCCTCCCGCGCCGAAGTCCTGGACCGGCTGGGCCGTGGGCACGAGCTGGTCGAGGCGGGGCGCGGCGGACGGCTGGCGAGACGGCCTCCGTACCGGCTCTTGTGAGGTTCCGACCAGGTCGTCGTCCAGCATCACGGTGACGACGCCGGCCGCGGCCGTGACCGCGAGCACGGCGGTGACCATGAGCATGACCGCGCGCAACGAGGGAAGACCGGACACTCGGGACAGGTTAGCCCAGCCGACCGGAAAACCATTTGCTATCACAACATTCGTGCGCAATGGTTAGCTGGCCGAAGTAAGGAGGAAACGGGGTGGTCGGGCCTTACCGGGGGCTGTTCAACGGGCCTGGCATCAAGGCGTTCGTGCTCGCCGGCTTCGTCGGGCGCATGCCGATGTCGATGCTGGGGATCGGGATCGTCTTACTGATCTCCGCCCTCACCGAGTCCTACGCCACCGCCGGCGCGGTCGCCGCGACCACCAACGTGGCCTTCGCGGTGGGCGCCCCGTTGTCCGGGCGCCTCGTGGACCGGTTCGGGCAGAGCCGGGTGATCCCGCCGTTCGCCGTGATCAACGCGCTCGCTCTGGCCGCCCTCATGGTCAGCGCCGGCCTCCGGCTGCCCGAGTGGACGCTGTACGTCTCCGGCCTGGTCGTCGGGGCCACGTCGCTGTCGGTCGGCTCGATGGTGCGGGCCCGCTGGTCGGTCATCCACGGCGGCTCCGGCAAGCTGCACACCGCCTTCGCCTTCGAGTCCGTGGTCGACGAGGTCGTCTTCGTCACCGGGCCGGCGCTGGTCACGGTGCTGGCCACCGAGATCAACCCGTACATGGGCCTGATCGTGGCGCTGGTCTTCATGTTCGTCGGCCTCGTGGCGCTGGCGGCGCAGCGGCGCACGCAGCCGCCCGTCCACGAGCAGAGCAGGTCGGCGAACGGCACGCCCATCCTCATCCCCGGGATCGCCCTGCTGTCGTGCGTCTACCTGGCGATGGGGGCGGTGTTCGGCTCCGTGGACCTGATCACCGTGGCGTTCGCGGACGAGCGCGGGGTCAAGGGCGCCGCGGGGTTCCTGCTGGCCGCGTTCGCGGGCGGGTCGATGGTGTCGGGGCTCTGGTTCGGGTCCAGGAACTGGCGGATCTCGTTGCGGCGCCGCTTCGTCCGGGCGCTGGGCGTGTTCGCGCTGGGCCTCCTGCCGATCGTGTTCATCGGGGACGCGTGGATCATGGCCGCGGCGCTCTTCCTGGCCGGGTTCGCGATCTCGCCGACGCTCATCACCGGCTTCTCGCTCACCGAGCGGCTGGTGCCGCCGTCCCTGCTCACGGAGGGGATGGCGTGGATCTCCACCGCGCTCGGCTTCGGCGTGGCGATCGGCGCGTGGGCGGGCGGCCGGCTCACCGAGACGTACGGCGCGTCCAACGCGTACGTCTTCTCGCTGGGGGCGGCGGCCCTGGCGGTGATGGTCGGGATCGGAGGTTCGGGTTTCCTGAGACTTCCCGAGGCTCCTTCACCTGCCAAGAGTTGATCCGCTACGGTCGGGACATCCCTCGCAACACCCATCACAATGGAAGCTCTATTTATGTCCCGACACATCAGTTCACTCTTGGCAATCGCGGCTGTTTGCGTCACCCTCACCCCGGCGCCCGCGTCCGCCCAGGCCCCCAAGAAGGCTCCGGTCGACTGCACGCAGGTGAAGTGCGTCGCGCTGACCTTCGACGACGGACCGGGCAAGTACGCGGGAACCCTGCTCGACACGCTGAAGAAGTACGACGCCAAGGCGACGTTCTTCCTCGAGGGCCAGTACGTGAAGAGCCGCCCCCAGTTCGTCAAGCGGATGGCCGCCGAGGGCCACGAACTGGGCAACCACAGCTACAAGCACCCTGACTTCAGGACACTCGAGACCTGGGAGATCAGGGCCGAGATCAAGAAGACGCAGGACGAGATCAAGAAGGCGGCCGGCGTCGAGCCCAAGCTGCTGCGGCCCCCGTACGGGATGGCCGACCTGACGGTCTCCGAGATCGCCACCGAGTTCGGCATGCCGATCATCCTGTGGACCGGCGGCTCGGAGGACTGGAAGACCAAGAACGTCGAGGCGATCAAGAAGAAGACCCTTGAGGTGGCCAAGCCCGGCAGCATCATCCTCATGCACGACTGGGTGAAGCAGACCGTCGACGCCATGCCGTCGATCGTCAAGTCGCTGCAGAAGAAGGGCTACCACCTGGTGACGGTGTCCGACATCGTCAAGAACGAGAACCTCCAGCCCGGCGACGTCTTCCCGGTTCCCGAGGGCTGGGAGAAGTGAGTATCGTTCACGTTTGACGTGGACGAGGTCTTTCGAAGGGGCCGCTCATGGTCTTCACGAACTGGGCGAGGAACCAGTCGGGCAGCCCCGCCGAGGTGCGTGCGCCCGCGTCCGTCGCGGACGTCGTACGCGCCGTACGGGACGCCGCCGCCTCCGGGCGGCGGGTCCGCATGGTCGGCACGGGCCACTCCTTCACCGGAGTGGCCCTGACCGACGGCATCATGCTCCGCCCGCACGCGCTGACCGGCATCAGGTCGGCCGCGGGCGACCGCGTGACCGTGCTGGCCGGCACCCCGCTGCGGGTGCTGAACGAGCTCCTCGACGAGCGCGGGCTGGCGCTGGCCAACATGGGCGACATCACCGAGCAGACCGTCGCGGGCGCGATCCAGACCGGCACCCACGGCACGGGACGCGACAGCGGCGGGCTCGCCGACCAGGTCGCCGAGCTGGAGCTGGTGCTGGCCGACGGCTCGGTGGCGACCGCGGTCCCGGGCGAGGACCTGTTCGACGCGGCCCGGGTCGGCCTGGGTGCGCTCGGGGTGCTGACGGCCGTGACGTTCCGGGTCGAGCCCGCGTTCCTGCTGCACAACAGGCGGCGCAAGATGTCGCTCAGGGAGATCTTCGCCTCGCTGGACGAGCTCACCTCCGCCAACGAGCACCTCGACTTCTTCTGGCTGCCGCACACCGACGCGTGCCTGGTCAAGACCAACAACCGGCATCCGGGGCCGGCCCGGCCGCCGAGCCCGGCCAAGCGGTGGCTGGACAACGTGTTCCTGGAGAACACCGTGTTCGGGGCCGCCTGCGCGGCTGGGGCCCGCTTTCCCGGGCTGATCCCGCGGATCAACGAGGTCAGCGCGGCGGCGCTCGGGGACTCGGAGTCGGTGGACACCTCGTACAAGATCTTCACAGCGCGGCGGGACGTGCGGTTCCTGGAGATGGAGTACGCGGTGCCGCGCGAGCGGCTCGCCCAGGCGCTGCGCGAGACCAGGGACCTGATCGAGCGGATGGACTGGAGGATCACCTTCCCGGTCGAGGTGCGGGTGGCACCGCCCAGCGACGCCTGGCTGTCCACCGCGTACGGGCGGGCCACGGCGTACGTCGCCTGTCACATCTACCGGCCGACGCCCCATACGGCGTACTTCGAGGGCGTGGAAGAGATCATGACGCGGCTGGGCGGGCGGCCGCACTGGGGCAAGCTGCACACCAGGGACGCCGCGTACCTGGGCAAGGTCTATCCCCGCTTCGCGGACTTCGTCGCCCTGCGCGACCGGCTCGACCCGCGCCGCCTGTTCACCAACGACTACCTGGACCTGGTGCTCGGCTAGGCCCGCTTCCCGGGCCCCGGCGTCGCGACGAGCGGCCGCCGGCGACGGGACGCCACGTGCGAAGACGAGCCTAGGGCGCCGGGGTCGCGGTCTGCTCCGCCTGCTCGTCCTGCGCGGGGTCCTCGGTCGGTTCGGCCTGGTCGGTGGGCGGGGGCTGCTCGGCCACGTCCGGCCGCCCCTCCTCCGCCCGCACCGGCGCGGTGGTCGTGGGCGCCGGTGACGGCGCGACCGTGTCCTCCTGCGTGGGGGCCGGGGTGGGCGTCTTCGTGGGGGCCGGCTTGCCGGTCTCCGAAGGCGTCGGGGTCGCGGGCCGCTCCGTGGCTTTCCCGGGCCGGTACGCGGGCGGATCGCCCTCCTCCGGCGCCCGCTCCGCCGACGCCCTGTCCGCCTCGCCCGCCTTCTTCGGGGACTTGCCGACGATCTGCTCGTGGACCGTCTGCTGGGCGGCGGCCTGGTAGACCAGGATGCTCCCCATGCTCACCGCGAACACCACGGCCGCGGCCGCCGCGATCTTCACCCACGGCAGCCTCCGGCTGGACTCCTCGGGCTCATGCCGCCGCCCGCTCAGCGCGTGCTGCTTGACCCGTTCGCCCGTGCGCTTGAGATAGTGCGTGTAGACGGCGGTGGCGATCGTGCTCGCGACGCTGACGACGGCCGCGCCGATCACCGTGCCCGCCACGCCCAGGTAGGAGGCGGCCACCGCGGCGGTCACCGACGCCAGGGCACCGCCCAGGATCTGTGGCCCGCTCAGCTCGAACTTCCGCTGGTCGTCGCCCATCCCCCGGATCAGTCCCCTCTTGTCATGTGTTCGGTAAAGAGTTGTCTCGTGAATAGACGTGAAGGCGTGTCCTGTTGTTCGTGTGACCTGCGTGACAGGCACCCTCCTAGCTCGTGTCCCGACGACTCGGCCTGCCCTCCGTGTATCTCGCCGCGGCCGTGGCGACGGCCGCCGCGACCGCCGTCCCTCTGGCCATGACGCCCGCCTCGGGACTCACCCTGCGCCCTGCGGCCACCGAGCCCACCCGGCCCTACATCGTCATCGCGCGCAGCGGGGCGGACGCCCGCGACCTCGTCGGCGAGGTGCGATGGCGGGTGCGGCGCTACTACACCGCGGCCCTGCCCGGCTTCGCCACGTTCCTCACCGCCGCCGAACTCGCCGAGCTGCGCGCCGACCCGAGGGTCCGCACGGTCGAGCCCGACCGGCAGATCCACGCCATGCCGGGCCGCGCACCCGCTCGTCCGCCCGCCGACCCGGCCACCGGGGCGGGCGTCACCGTGTACGTCGTGGACAGCGGCGTGAACGCCGGCCCCGGAGACCGGGCGGGTCGCACGCTCGACCCGGGGGACCAGGCCGGGCGGGCACTCGACCCCGGCGATCATGTCGGGCGCGCACCCAGCCCCGGCGGCCGGGCCGGGCATGCCCTCGACCCCGGCGATCATGCCGGGCACGCGCACGACGCCGGGGACCACGTCCGGCACGCGCACGACGCCGGAGACCACGCCGGGCGCGCGCCCGACGCCGACGGCCGGTCCTGGCGCGACCTGGACTTCGACGGCCGGGCGTGGCGCGCCTTCGACGCCACCGGCGGCGCCGGTCGTGACTGCACCGGACACGGCACGCAGGTCGCCGGCCGGGTCCACGCCGCGGCGCCCGAGGCCAGGATCGCCTCAGTACGGGTGCTCGGCTGCGGCGGGCCCGGCATGCTGGCCGACGTGCTGGCGGGGCTCGACTGGATCCGCAGGCACGCGCGCGGGCCGTCCGTCGCGACCCTCTCCCTCGACGGGTCCGGGTCTCCCGCGTTCGACACCGCCGTGGACGCTCTGGTGCGATCGGGGGTCTTCGTGGTCGGCGCGGCCGACTCCGTCGCCTGCCGGGTCACGCCGGGCGGCGCGGCGTACTCCGCTCTCGCCCCGCACCTCGCGGGGGCCGCCGCCCGCCATCTGGAGCGCCATCCCGGCGCGAATCCGGCCTTCCTGACGTCTCGGTTCAACTGCACTCCGGCCCACGGCGCGATTCGCCAGAACCCGTCGGCGGCATCTAACCTCCTCATGCACAGCGGCGGGCTCTAGAGGGATGGATTCGACAAATGTGACCGGCGTCACATCGCCCCGGGGCTATCCCAGGAAGGCGATGTTCGGACATGCCGGGTACGGTGCTGGCAGGCAACCGGCACACGCGAGAGACTCAAGGGTCCGGGGGAAGAATGGCAGCGACGCTGACGAAGGGACTCGCATGCAGGAGCTCCGACTCGTCGCGGTGAGTGAGGACGGCACCTACCTCGTGCTGGCAACGGCCGGGCGGGGCACCCGCTTCACTCTTCCCGTGGACGACCGGCTCCGTGCTGCCGTCCGCGGCAACTTCTCCCGTCTCGGCCAGTACGAGATCGAAGTGGAGAGTCCGTTGCGCCCCAAGGAGATCCAGGCCCGCATTCGCGCCGGAGAGACCGCGGAGGAGATCGCGGCGACCGCCGGCATCCCGGTCGAGCGGGTGCGCTGGTTCGAGGGGCCGGTGCTGCAGGAGCGGGAGTACGTCGCTCAGCAGGCGCAACGGGTCGCCGTGCGCATGCCTGGGGAGTCCGCGCCCGGGCCGACCCTCGGCGATCTCGTCGCGGAGCGGCTGACCAGGCGCGGCGTGCCCACGGACGAGATCGACTGGGATTCCGCCAAGCGCGACGACGGCCTGTGGCGGGTCAAGCTCGGCTACGTGTGGAACGGTCACACCCGGCACGCCGAATGGCTCTTCGACCCGCGCAAGCGCCACGTGACGCCCCACGACGACGAGGCCATGCGCCTGTCCGCGGCCGACTTCGACCCCGAGCCGCCCGTGGTCGAGGACACCACGGTGACGCCGTTCACGCCGCGCGTGGCCAAGCTGCAGCCGGTGCCGCCGCTCGCCTCCGACGCGGTGCCGTTCCCCTCGGTGGCGCGGCGTGAGCCGGAGGAGCCGGCGGTCGGCTACAACCCCCCGCCCAGATCCTCGGAGACCGCCTACACCCGCACCCCGGACGCCCCGTCCCGCGACGCTTCGTTCGACCGCTCGGACTCCCCGTCCCGTGACACCACGTTCGACCGAGCCGACACCCCGTCCCGCGACGCCACGTTCAATCGTCCCGATGTGTCGTCACGCGAGGCCCCGTTCGACCGTGCCGCGCCGCCGCGTGAGGCGACGCCCGACACCGCCCGCGAGACCGGCTACACCCGCCCCGGCGACACCTCCCGCCGCGGCGGGTCTTCGCCGTGGCTGCCCGACTTCGGCTCCGGCCGCCCGGCCGACCACGACTCCATTTACGCCCCCGCCACGCCCACCGACGCCAACCCCATCACCGAGCAATCGGCCATCCCCGCCCGGGACGACCGCACGCCGGCCACCGAGCAGCCGCACACGCCCGAGAACACCCATGGCCTGCCGCAGGAGCAGCGTTCCAGGCAGGACCCGATCTCCGCCCAGGAGCAGCCGCCTGCGACGTCCCAGCCCACCGCGCAGACGCCCGCCGCCAAGCCGCCCCTGAGCCAGGAACCGGCCGCAGAGCCTGCGGCTGCCCGCGACACGGCCCACACCACGGAAGCCGCCGCACAGCCCACGACCGCCATCGACACGACGCATGCCACGGAAGGGGCCGCGCAGCGCACGGCGCCCCCCGTCCCCGACGTGGCCGCGCAGGACGAGCCGACCACGGACACACCGACCACGGACGCACCGACCACGCACGGGCCGCCTACAACCGCCCCTTCGTCCAAGCCGGAACCGACCGCCCAGCCGACCCCGGCCGCTCAGCCGACCACCGCCGCCCAACCGACCACCGCCGGTCAACCGACCCCCGCGGCTCAGCCGACCCCCGCAGCTCAGTCGACCACCACTACCGAATCGGCCGCCGCCGCGAGCGCTACCGCCGTTTCCACGCCGACCGCCGCGGAGGCAACCGCCGCCGGGCCGACCACGACCGCGGAGCCCCCGGTCGCCCGATCGGCCGCCACCGCCGACACGGCCTCCGTGGCAGGGGAGAGCACCGTCGCCGGACCGGCCGTCACCGAGACGACCTCCGCTCCCCAACCGAGCACCGCCGGGCAAGGCACCGCTCCCGCGCAAGGCACCGCTGTGGAGCGGGACACCGCCGATGCTCGTGACACCGCTGCCGAGCCGACCGCCACCCAGGCGTCGACCTCCGCCGCCGCACAGCCGGCCGCCGCCGCGGAGCCCGATGCCACCGAGTCGTCGTCCGCTGCCGCACAGCCGCCTTCTGCCGCTGAGACCGCCGCCACCGACGGGCAGGATGCGGCCTCCACGCCCGCGGAGACCACGCCCGCCACCGCAACTGCCCCTGCCCCTGCCCCTGCGGCGGAGGTCCCGGCCGAGACCACGAGCCAGCCTTCGGAGGCCAAGGAAGCGGTTGCCCAGGACGCGGAGCCCACCCCGTCCACTCCCGAGGCGTCGGAGCCGGCCCCGGCCGATCCCAAGGCCGCGGAGTCCGAAGCTCCCGAGGCCGGGAGTGCGACTGACGGCGAGCCCGAGCAGCCTGTCAAGGAGGCCAAGGCGCCAACGCCCAAGCCGAAGCCCGCTCCCACCGCCGAGCCCAAGGTCCCGGCAGCACGGGCCGGTAAGAACGAGGGCAAGGAGGAGCAGGCCGTACCGGTGCCGTCGCCGCCTCCCGCTCCGGCCGCCCGCCAGGCACGCAAGGGTTCAAGGGGCCGCAGGGCCTCGGTCCCGACCTGGGACGAGATCATGTTCGGCGCCCGTCGTCAGGACTGACCTCAACGTCGGGACTGATCTCAGCGTCACCGATCTCAGCGTCAGAACCGACCGCAACATCCGGACCGACTTCAGCGCCCGGACCCAGGTCAGCGCGCCGGATCGACCGCAACGCCGGGACAAACCCAGGACCCGAATCGAGCTCAGGACGCGAATTGAGCCCTGTACCCGAATCGGGCTCAGGGCGCGGATCGACCGCAGCACCCCCGGTGCCCTGTCGCACAGCGCGCCGCGCCTCGCCGTGCTGCGCATCGGGTATCACCGTGCCGCGCACCGGGCATCGCCGCACAACACGCCACGCATCACCGCGTCCTGTCCCGGTCGTCGCCCACGCCTGCCGCCCCGTCAGCCGGCCGGACGTCCGTTGGCTCAGTCCGTGGGCGGCGAGTCCTCCTCGGCCGACCGGAGGAAGGGGGCGAGCCATTCCGGCGTCACCTCTGCGGGGAAATCCGCCCCTTGGGCCACCGAGACGTCGATCGCCTCGTAGCCTCCCTTGCCCGCGCCCACACCGGCGATCAGCGTGAGCACTCCGGCCCGCCGCT
This sequence comes from Nonomuraea sp. SYSU D8015, assembly GCF_008065375.1. Classification (GTDB taxonomy): domain Bacteria; phylum Actinomycetota; class Actinomycetes; order Streptosporangiales; family Streptosporangiaceae; genus Nonomuraea. The sequence continues at coordinate 219,487 of NZ_VJYI01000001.1, read as the reverse complement.
GGAACCACGTCTGCCGCAGCCGCCACCCCACCACGGCCCGGCGCTCGATCACGGCCTGGGAACGCCGCAACGACCCGGAGCGCACGGCCATCCGTACGCCGTCGTAGCCGTGCCCCAGGGAGGCGTACCGGTCGAGCCCCAAGGGGACGCCCGCGCCGGCCAGCAGCAGCGACACCACCAGCAGGATCCACCACAGCATCGCGTCGGTCGCCCAGACCGCCACAGCGCTGACCAACGCCGTCATCGCCCAGGGGAAGACGGCTCGGAACAGGCGACGGTTGCGCGCCACGGGAGGGTGCGGGCGCAGGGCGGCCTCGTAGGGTCCGATCGCCTCCCCGGTCACCCCGACCGCGACCGGCCGGGGCACGTCGGGCAGCAGTTGCCCTCGGGTCTCCGAGTCGCCGAGCCCCGTCACGATGGCCCACACGCGCACGACCCCGGCCCACCGCTCGGCCAGCCCGTCCACGATCTCGTATCCGCGCACCCGCGCCGACTCCAGCGACACGCTGCGCCGGTTGATCAGCCCACGCTCGGCCACCAGGTAGCCGTCGCGCCGCTTGAGCACGAAGTTCCAGTTGAAGACCGCGTACATGAGCCCGCCGAGGACGGGCATCGCCAGGACGAGCAGCACGGCGAAGATCAGCAGCAGATAGGGGCGGTCCCACAGCCACTGGCCCACGTACCAGGCGGCGTCCCGGCCGAACCCCAGCTCGTCCCCCCACTGGAACGCCAGGCCCACGGCGCCGCCGGCGAGCGCGAACGGGGTGAACAGGTAGGCGCCGGACAGCGGCCCGTACAGGAGCCAGCGTCGGGGCACGTTGATGATCGGCCGTTCGACGGGGCGTTCGTGCGCCGGGCCTGGGGCCGCCGCGGCGGGGACACGGCTCTCCGGCTGGGCGGCGCGGCGCAGGAGCAGCGCCTTGAGGCGTTCGGCCTCCGCCAGCGTGACCCCGTCGAGCTCGGCCTCCTCGTTGCCGCCGCTGGCCCCCGTATCGATCTTGAGTACGGCCAGGCCGAGCAGCCGGTGCATGGGCGGGGTCGACACGTCGACGCCGCGGATCCGCTCCAGCGGAATGGTCCGGATGGAACGGCTGATCAACGACCGTTTGGTCTCCAGGCGATCGCCGACGATCTCGTACGTGAACGTGGCCCATCTGACGACCGCGAAGACCACGGTGCCGACGAGGCCGAGCGTCGCCCACCCGTACGACCTGGCCGAGAAGCCGCCCACGAAGAGCACGCCGAGGAGGGGCAGGAGCAGGGACGGCAACATGCGCACCGGATCGATGAGCAGCACCTTCGGACTCAACCGCAACGGCGCCCGACCAGGCGGCGACGGACGCCCCTGCGCCTCGCGCTCGCCCCCTTGCGGCCCGCCACCGTGCCCCAACGGCCTGCCCCCGGCGCCGGGAATCCCACCGCCCGAGCGGCGCAACCCGCCCCCGGCCTCAGGAGCCCCACCGCCTGACCGGGACGCCCCGCCCTCGGGCCCTGGCGCCTGTCCTCCATCTATCAACGGTCCGCCTACCGCCTCGGGTGAGCCGGCCTGAGGTTGCGGCGGCACCTCGCTTCCACGTGAGGCCGGCGACGAAGTGGCACTCGGCGGGGGTGGTGACGGCACATTTCTGGGCAAGGATGGCGACACACCTTCGGGCGGCGATGACGGGGCATCTGCGGCCAGCGGGGGCGACGCGGCGTCGGGCGGTGCGGACGAAGCGCCGCCGTCCGATGTGACCAGGCCCTCGCCGCCCCTGGACGATCGGCCGCCCCCCGATCCGCTGCCGTCGGCGGACTCGGGCGTGGGACGACCGTCAGGGCCTCCGGGCGCAGAGCCGCCCCCAGCGGCTTCGGGCGAGGAGCCGCCGCCGGCCCGCTCGGGCGTCGGGCGGCCGTCGCGGGAATCAGGCGCGAGGCCGCTGTGGGCGGCTTCGGGTGTGGGGTCGCCGTCAGCGGCGTCGGGTGGGGGATCGTTGTCTGTCGCGTCAGGTGGGGAGCCGCGGTGAGGAGGCCGAGGGTCGGTCATGTCGCGTCATCCCTGAGCTCCTCGGCCCGGTGCGCGAGCTGCTCGGCCAGCCCCGCCGCCACCTGGAGATCCAGACCCTTGATCGTCGAGGAGCCCGCGTGGGACGCGGTGCGGATCTCCAGCGTCGCCAGCCCGAGCATCCGTTCGAACCACCCTTGCCCCTTGTCGACCGTCTGGATGCGGCTCACGGGCACGAACACCCACTCCCTGGTCAGGAACCCCGACCTGGCGTAGACGACGTCGCCTGAGAGCTCCCAGCGATGTACGGAGTACCTTACGAACGGCTCGGCCACCAGGAACGGCAGCAGCACCACGACGACCGCCAGCGGCAACAACCAGGGGTTTCCGGCGAACCAGTCAGGCACCCAAGACCACCCGCTCCCGCCGACCCACCGCGCCACCAAGAGGGAGCCGCCGAGGAAGAAGGCGAACGCGACCAACGCCTCCAGCAGCCACAGGCGTACGGCCTTGGGCGAGACGCGGTTCGCCGGATCGCGTAGCGGGCCTGTTGACGTCACAAGGCCAGCTTAGGACCGATGGCGATCTGCCGTCGGGGCGGTAAAGATCCGCCGGTCGCCGCGGCGTGTCCGATCGCCCGCCTCCGGCGCGTGGTGCCATGCTCGGTGGCGGCCGGCCGCAGGCTGTCGAGCTTGGCCACGTCGGCGGCGCCACGTTCGTGCCAGCCAGGCTCGGGCCCCGCGCGGGACCGCACACAGCGCGAGCGCCTCACGCAACGTGGCAGCCGCCGTCCGCCCGATGCGATCCCCCTGCGTCATGCCAGCAACCGATCCCTACTCCAGTAGCCCGCTCGCCACCCAGCCTCGGACCGGCCAGCCCTCGGACCCGGCCAGCCCCGCGCCCACCCAGCCCGGCGTCCAACCAGCCCGCGTCCAACGAGCGTGTCCAACCAGCTCCGCCTCCAGCCAGCCCCGCGTGATGGCAGCCCCGCGTGATGGCAGCCCCGCGTAATGGCAGCAGACGTCTCTCGTGCCAGCAGATACGCCGCGCGGCCACATCCCCTGTCGGCCCCATGCGCTTCGCGGCATTGCCCCGCGGCCGGGCCGACGCCCCCACAGCCTCGCCCCCGTAGGTCGAGCCGACGCGCCACGCAGCCTCGCACCGCCTCCCCCACTGCCAGACCGACACGCTGCATAGCCCCACCCGCGGCCAGCCGACGCGCCGCATAGCCTCGCCCGCTCTCGGGCCGGGTGCGCCGCACGCCGTCACCCACCATCTGGGTGGTGCGGCTCACGGCTGCACCAGGCCGTCTGGCCGGCGTGGGGCCGCGGTCCCATCGGTGCCGGCCCCAATGCGGTTCGCAGTCCCCCATCGACCGCCGGCCCAATACCGCTTCCCGCCGATCTGGCGCATCTGGTTTTCGCCCGAGTCTGCGACCGAAACCAGTGTCCGTTTTGTGGCGTCGCCGTGCGGGATCCCGCCCGCCGTCCCGTCGACGTGACGCCGCAGGCCAGTAAGGGTCCCGAGGCGCGAGCCGATTCGGCTCGGCGGGTGGGGACAGAGGGGCGGATGTGGCCAACCTCACTCTCTAGATGCCTCGATTCCGGCCGATTTCGGATCCTTTACCGACCACGGACCATCGAGAAACGGTCTGCGCATCGCCGAGAGCCGCGTAGCATCGTCCGGCATGGGGCTGTGTAACGCGGCATCACGCGTGCGACGCACCGCCGTCACTGTGACGGCGGTGACCGCGCTGCTGGCGACGTCGGGGTGCGGCAGTTTCTTCGGCAGCTTCATCGGCAGGTCACAGGCCCAGGACATCGCGCGGATCAACGTCTCGAGCCCGGAGTTGCGCGACGGCAAGCCTTTGCCGCGCGAATACTCCTGCAGGGGCACCCAGGGCAGCCCGCCGCTGCGCTGGTCGAGTCAGCCGCTGTCCCAGGCGAAGTCGATCGCGATCGTGGTCGATTCACACACCCCATCAGAAGCGGCCGTGTACTGGGTGCTCTACAACATCCCGGCGACCACGACCGAGCTGGGCCCCAACGCCGCGGCCGAGCCCCCGGAGGGCAGCGGGCAGGCGAGGGTGACCAGTGGAAAAGCGGGCTACGAACCCCCGTGCAAGGAAAAAGGAAGCTACCGCTTCACGGTTTACACGTTGGACGGCAAGGTCGATCCCGGTAAGGGCAGTTCCCTGCCCGAGATCCTGAAGCAGATCGCGGACCAGACCATAGCCCGAGGCCGCCTCACGGCGGTCGACATCGAGTGAGAGACCGAACACCGCAGGTAGTACGGTGTACCAATTCTTCACGTAGGGTGTGACAACGCTCATAGTGGTCCGACACAATCAGATCCAATTGTTAGGCATTGGTGATCAAAGGGGGCAGGTCGCGTCGATGGCCGCGCGATCTCACCAGTGCCAGAGGGAGGCCATGGCTTTGAGGGTGGTGCAATGACTGCGGTTGTCGTGAGCTTGGTCGCCGTCGTGCTCGCCGTGCTCGTCGTCGTGGCACTGGGCATGCGTTCGATGAGTCGCCGGGAGAGCTCGCTCCCTCCGGAACGGCTGAAGGAGATGGCCGAGAAGGAGGAGAAGACCCACGCTCGCTCCACGGACGAGTTCGCGGCGCACGAGCCGCGGATGACCAATTTCAGCCCCGACTTCAGCCCCATCGACGCGCCCAAGCCGAAACCGGTGCGCACCGGACAGCGTGGCAGGCGTGGCGTCGACGAGTGGGGCAACCCCACGACGGACGAGGACGACGAGGAGTTCTGGGCCAACATCCGCAGCGATGCGGAGCAGGGCGGCTTCGGCGCCGGAGGCACCGTGGCGGCCAGGAAGGCCGCCGCCCGCCCCGACGACCGGGAACGTGCCGCCGACCGGCAGCGGACCGCGGACCGCGACCGGACCGCCGACCGCGACCGGACCGCCGAGCGGGCGCGCCCCGCTGAGCGGCAGCCGCAGCGCGCCGCCGAGCGTCCGAGCCGGCCGGAGCGTCCCGCCGAACGTCGCAGCGAGCGCAAGGCCAGGCCCCAGCCCGTCTCCGCCGCCGTCGACCCCAACGCGGCCACCCTCCAGGCTCCCTTGCCGCAGCGCCAGGTCCCCGCGGCCGCCAACCTCGCCGATCTGGTCGAGCCCGCCAGGCGTGCCACTCCCTCGCAGGCCGAGCTGGCCGACCAGCGCACCGTGACGTTCGCGGCGCCGACGGCCGACGTGATGAGCATCCTCGGCACGGGCGCCCAGCAGGTGCCCGCCGCCCGCCCCGAGCCGACCCCCTCCGCCCGCCCGCAGCCCGCGGCGAACGGCAGCGGCTCCTACCCCGCCTCCCCCGCGAACGGCAGCGGGTCGTTCCCGGCCTCCCCCTTGAGCGGCAGCGGCTCTTACCCGGCCTCCCCCGTGAGCGGCAGCGGGTCGTTCCCTGCCGCCGCCTCCACCGGCGGCGCGTTCCCCGCCTCCGGCCCGGCCTCCAGCGGCTCGTTCCCGGTGGCACAACCCACCCCCATCCACGGCGCGCCGACGAGCGACCCGTTCCCCGCCTACAACGGCGCGGCCGCCGACCCGCTCGAGACCACCTGGAACACCCCTCCGATGCCCACCCCCTCGGGCACCTGGCCCCCCACGGCCTCGCCCGACATCCTGGACGACCCCACCCCCGCCACCGTCTACGGCGGCCCCGCGACCTCCTGGCCGGCGTTCGAACAGCCGGCCGGCCGCTCCTCCTACCCGGCCTCGTACGAGGTGCGCACCGGCTGGGCGGTGGCCGACGACTCCGAGCCGCTCCCCGGCTCCTCCCCCGCCACCGGCAGCCCGACCGTGCCGGGCCGGGCGGTCTCGGCGGGCGCCTACGACGACGTGCTGTCGACCCCCACGCCCCCGGCGCCCCCGTCCTCGTTCCCCGCGTACGAGACGGGCGACATCACCACCGCCCCCGCCGCCCTGTGGCCCGAGCCGCCGTCGTCGAACGGCACTCAGAGCACCTGGCCGGGGTACGGCGGCGACGGGCTCGGCGACCAGCCCTCCCAGGGCAACGGCGGCGGCCATCGGCGGCCCTCGGAGAAGGACTACCCGCACGACTACTACCGCTGATCGCAGGCGCCGCCAGGTCGAAGGGAAGGAGACCGCTCCCTTTAGGGCCCTTTAGGGCCCTTTAGGGAGCAAGGGAATGCCGGGCGGGAAGGCGTTCCAGCGCCTGAGCGTGCCTTCAGCCGCAGGCCCATGCGGGTTCCGGCGAATACCAGTGTTATAAGAACACGATCGTTATCGCGGTGGATCCCCGCAACAACTCCGGCAGCTGCCCCGAATGAGGGCACGTGTCAGGGGAGAATCGCACCACCCAGGCCGGCTTCGTCTGCGTCACGTGCGGGTACGCCGCCAACGCGCACGTGGTCGGGGCGAGCAACATCAAGAGGGCCGGGCTGGTCCTCCGCGACGTCGCCCGCGCGGCGTAACGAGAAGCCACCCCCTTTACGGGTGGAGGAGTCACTAATGCGTAAAACCCATGTGACGCACCACTAAAGCAGGGTCGACGGAGCAATAGGGTTTGCTCCATGTTCCGCGACACGCAGAGTAGCTGGCTGAGCACCCTCCGGCATGATGTGCCAGCCTCGCTCGTGGTTTTCCTCATCGCGGTGCCCCTGTCGCTGGGCATCGCGATGGCCTCCGGGGCTCCCCTGGCCGCCGGACTGATCGCCGCCGTGGTGGGCGGAATAGTGGCGGGCGCGCTGGGCGGGTCCGCCGTGCAGGTGAGCGGGCCGGCCGCCGGGCTGTCCCTGGTGGTCGTCGACCTGGTGCACACGTACGGGTGGCGCGCCACCTGCATGATCACCTTGCTGGCGGGCGCTGTCCAGCTCGTGCTGGGAGTTTTCAAGGCCGCCAGGGCGGCGCTCGCGGTGTCCCCGGCCGTCATCCACGGCATGCTGGCGGCCGTCGGCGTGATCATCGCGCTGTCCCAGCTCCACGTCGTGCTCGGCGGCAGCTCGCAGCGCTCCGCCGTGGCCAATCTGATCGAGCTGCCCGGCCAGATCGCCGACCTGCACGGCCACAAGGTCATGGTCGGGCTCCTCACGATCACGGTGCTGGCGGTGTGGACTCGGCTGCCCAAGCGGGTCAAGGCGGTGCCGGCGCCGCTGGCCGCGCTGGTGGCGGCGGCGGTGACGGCGTGGGTGTTCGACTGGGACGTCACGCGCGTGGACCTGTCCGACAGCGTCACCGAGTGGGCCTTCCCGGTGCTGCCGCAGGGCGACTGGCACATGGTCGTCGCGTCGGTGCTGCTGGTGGCGCTGCTGGCGGGCTGCGAATCGCTGCTCTGCTGCGTGGCGGTCGACGGCATGCACGGCGGCCGCCGGGCCGATCTCGACCAGGAGCTGACCGGCCAGGGCGTGGCGAACATGGTCACCGGCGCGCTCGGCGGCCTGCCGGTGGCGGGCGTGATCGTGCGGAGCACCGCCAACGTGCGCGCGGGCGCGCGCACCCGCTGCTCGACGATCCTGCACGGGGTGTGGGTGCTGGTGTTCGCCCTCGGGTTCGGCTCGACGATCACGCTGATCCCGATGGAGGCGCTGGCGGCGCTGCTGGTGTTCATCGGCGTGCAGATGGTGAATCTCGGCCACATCAAGAAGGTCCACGGCCACGGCGAGGTCCCCGTGTACGTGGTGACGCTGGTCATGGTGATCCTCCTCGGGCTGGCCGAGGGGGTGCTGGCCGGGCTGGCTCTGGCGGCGCTGCTCGCGCTGCGCCGCCTGACCTGGGTCACCGTGCTGAAGCGGGAGGACCGGGACGGCCGGCTGCACGTGACGATCTCGGGCTCGCTCACGTTCCTGGGCGTGCCGAGGCTGACGCACGAGCTGCGGACGATCCCCGCGGGCACCCCGGTCGACCTCGACCTCAACATCGACTTCATGGACAACGCGGCCTTCGAGGCGCTCCACTCCTGGCGGCTCGACCACGAGCGCATGGGCGGCACGGTCGAGATCGACGAGCTGCACGACGAGTGGTACACGCTGGCGGCCAGCGGGGCGCGCATGTTCCCGGTGAAGTCGCCGCCCATGGTCCCGGACCGCTGGTGGCTGCCGTGGGCGCACCGGCGGCGCCACCCGATCGGCCGCGACATGCCGGACATCGGCGGCACCACGCGGGTGGAGTGCCAGCTGACGGCCGGGGCGCGCGAATACCACCGGCGCACGGCGCCGCTCGTGAAGCCCATCTTCACCGAACTGGCCCACAAGCAGCAGCCGTCGCACCTGTTCATCACGTGCGCGGACTCCAGGATCATGCCGAGCCTGATCACCGCGAGCGGTCCCGGCGACCTGTTCACGGTGCGCAACATCGGCAACCTGGTGCCGCGCAGGGGGTCGGAGCCGCACGACGACTCGGTGGTGGCCGCGATCGAGTACGCCACGCAGGTGCTGGGTGTGCACACGATCACGGTGTGCGGCCATTCGGGGTGCGGCGCGATGGCGGGGGTGCTGAGCGCGGGGGTCCAGGCGGGGAGCCTGCCGGGGCTGCGGCGGTGGCTGCGGCACGGCTACCACAGCCTGGCGACGTTCATCGAGACCGAGGGCGACCGGCTGCACAGCGGGGCGCTGGACGTGCTGTGCCGGGTCAACGTGCAGCAGCAGCTGGAGAACCTGCGGACCTACCGGAAGGTCGACGAGCAGGTCAGGGCCGGGAAGCTGGAGCTGGTGGGGCTGTACTTCGACATCGCGACGGCCCGGGTGCACATCGTGCCGCCGCTGCGTTCTACGCCCTCGGTGAAGAGGGGTGATCGCCGGGTGCTCGCGGCCGAAGAATGATCCCATGAAGGTTCTGGTCATCGGTGGGTCGGGTTTCCTGGGCCGTGCCGTCGTGGAGGAGGCGCTGGCCCGGGGCCACGAGGTCACGACGTTCAACAGAGGGCGCAGCGGGGCCGACGTGCCCGGGGTCGAGGCCGTGCGCGGTGACCGGGAGGCTCGGGACGACCTGAAGCGGTTAGCCGACGGGCGGTCGTGGGATTTCGTGGTCGACACCTCGGGCTACGTGCCGCGCGTGGTGGGCGAGTCGGCGCGCGTCCTGTCCGGGCACGCGGGGACGTACGCGTTCGTCTCCACGATCTCCGCGATCGCCGGCTTTCCTGGCAAGCCGGCCGAGGAGGACTCGGAGATCTGGCCGTGCGAGCCCGACGCCGGGCCGGACGACGGCAACTACGGGGTGCTGAAGGCGGGCTGCGAGCGGGCGGTGGAGCAGGGCTTCGACGGCAAGGTGCTGATCGTGCAGCCGGGGATCATCCTGGGGCCGCACGAGGACGTCGCCAGGCTGCCGTGGTGGCTGACCAGGATCGCGCGGGGCGGGCGGGTGCTCGCGCCCGGCGATCCGGCGGCGCCCATGCAGTTCGTGGACGCGCGCGACCTGGCGATCTTCACGCTGGATCAGGCGGAGCGCGGCACGGCCGACCGGTTCCTGGTGACGGGGCCCGTCGGCCAGACCACCTTCGGGGAGTGGCTGGGCCTGTGCAAGGAGGCGACCGGGTCCGACGCCGAGTTCGTGTGGGTGGACAGCATGTTCCTGGCCGAGCAGGGGGTGGGGACGTTCGTGGAACTGCCGCTGTGGGGCGGGCCGCCGTCGGAGGACATCGACCGCTTCTGGAGTGTGCCGACGGACAAGGCGCGGGCGGCGGGGCTGCGCATCCGTCCCGTCGCCGAGACGGTGCGCGACACGTGGGCGTGGCTGCGCGAGATCCCGGAGGACGAGCGCGACTTCGGCGCCGACACGACGCACGGGATCCCGGCGGAGAAGGAGGCCGCGATCCTCGCCGCGTGGGCGGCCCGTTCTGAGTAATCCTGCGCAGACCCGGGGCACGGGCGGGATTAGTGTCGCGGTGCCGGCGAGGTACTCCCGGTGCCCACGGCGCACCTCGCGGCGCCGGTCCTGACTCCCAGGGGCCGGAGGGGCGGAGGTGCCGATGCCTCCGCCCCTCACCTTTGAGCTGCCTCCGAGGGAATTTCCAGGTGGCGCACGTAGTGCTAACACGGTGGAAACACCCGTATCGGAATGCTGCCTGCCATGAGTTCCCGGGCTCCGCATTCCTTGTCGCCGTCTCTGTCCGCGTTCGGGTAGTCCGAGCGTGCCGGCCAAGCTCGGGGCGCGGCCGGAGCGGTGGCGTACCGCACTGGGGTCGATCGTGGCCGCGATCACGCCGCTGGTCGTGCTCACGTCGAGCGGCCTCTCCCCCGCACCCGCCCCCGCCCCCGTCCGCCTCAGCCCCGTCCCCGTCGCCATGACGACGACCCCGCAGCCGACACCGGCGAAGAAGCCGTCGCCCTCGGTCAAGAAGCCCTCTTTCAAGAAGCCGCTGACCCGGGCGCTGGACCGCTACCTCGACGACGTTCCCGGCGAGGTGGCGGTGTCGGTGCACGAGCCTTCCAGCGGGCTGTCCTTCTCCTACAACCGCGGGCTCAGGACGGCCACGGCCAGCATCGTCAAGGTCAACATCGTCATGGCGCTGCTGCTCAGAGCCCAGGGGCAGCGCCGCGGCCTCACCTCCTGGGAGCGGCGGGCGGCCGCGCAGGCCGTCAAGGTCAGCGACAACGCCGCCGCCTCGGCGCTGTGGTCGGCGATCGGCGGCGCGTCCGGCCTGGCCGCCGCGAACAAGCGGTTCGGCCTGCGTGACACCCGGCCTGGGCCGGGCGGGGCGTGGGGTGCGACCACCACCAGCGCCGCCGACCAGGTCCGGCTGCTGACCGCGCTCACCTCTCCCAAGAGCCCTCTGTCGGCCGGGAACCGCAGGCACGTGCTGGGCCTGATGGACGACGTGGCGCCCGAGCAGGCGTGGGGAGTGAGCGCGGCGGGCGGCCAGGACGCGGAGGTGGCGCTCAAGAACGGATGGCTGCCCCGCGAACGGCACGGCGGCCGGTGGACGGTCAACAGCATCGGGCGGGTGCGGGATGGCGGGCGCACGTACCTGATCGCCGTGATCTCCCACCGGCACGGCTCCATGGACGCGGGCGTCAAGGCGGTGGAGCAGGCCAGCCGGCTGGTCACCAAGGCCCTGTCCGAAGCCGTTTCACGTTGACGGGCATCAATCCCGCCGGAATACCCGTAAGTAAGTTTCGGAGATCGCCTTCATCGGGTCAAAATTCCTTCATGCCGTCTTACGCGCCGCTGACCTCTGGTGACCCCCGGCAGCTTGGGAACCTGCAGATCATCGGCAAACTCGGCGAAGGAGGACAGGGCGTCGTCTACCTCGCCAAGAACCCCTCAGATGCGTACGTGGCCGTCAAATGGCTGCAGTCCGACCAGTCGGACGACCACGTCAGCGTCGGGCGGTTCCTGCGCGAGGCGGAGGTCGCCCAGCGGGTGGCGCCGTTCTGCACCGCGGCCGTCCTCGGCACGGGCGTGCAGGACGACCGGCCGTACATCGTGAGCGAGTTCGTCGAGGGCCCCTCCCTGCAGCAGGTCGTGAGGGACGAGGGCCCGCGCACCGGCGCGGCGCTGGACCGGCTGGCCATCGGCACCGCCACCGCGCTGGCCGCGATCCACCAGGCCGGAATCGTGCACAGGGACTTCAAGCCGGCGAATGTCATCATCGGCGCGGACGGGCCGCGGGTGATCGACTTCGGCATCGCACGTGCGCTCAACGCGACCACGACGTTCAGCAACACGCCGATCGGCACGCCCGCGTACATGTCTCCCGAGCAGTTCACGGGGGAGGCGATCGGGCCGGCGTCCGACATGTTCTCCTGGGCCGGCACGATGGTCTACGCGTCCTGCGGGCGGGCGCCCTTCGGGAGCGGGGCGATGCATCCGCTGATCAGCCGGGTGCTCAACGGGCCGCCCGACGTGGGCGCGCTCGAAGGGCCGCTGCGTGACGTGGTGCTGGAGTGCTTCTCCAAGGATCCGGGGCGGCGGCCGACCGCCCAGCAGGTCATCATGCGCCTGCTGGGGCACTCGGTGCCCACCGCCGGCCTCCTGGAGCAGGGGGCGATGGAGGCCTCGCCGAGCAGCCGTCCTCACACCGGCGGAATCCAGCTCGACGACCGTCGCGACATGGGCGGGACGAAGAGAGGCACGGGGCCGATCGTCGCCGGAGTGGCGGCCGGGGCCGCCCTGCTGATCGTCCTGGTCGTGGCGGCCGTGACGGTGGTGCTGGACAAGGTCTCGACCGCGGTCGGATCCACCACCGCGGCCGGATCCACCACCACGGCGCCGGCGGAGACGACCCTGACGCCGCCGTCCTCCATCCCCGCCACAACCACCAAGCGCACGCTGCCCGGCGGCGCGATCACGCTCCACGAGCACCCGTCCGACCCGATCACGCTGACGGCGTACGAGGTCTACAACAGGAACCTCGACGACGACGTCGACTACGCCAGGCAGTCGCTGCGGGACGACACGTTCGACCGGCACTCCGGCAACTGGGAGTCGCTGGTCTCGCCCGACGGGCGCTACCTCGCGGGCAGACCTCAGGACTACACCTCGGACGACTACGACTCGATCCTCTTCACCGACCGGCAGGCAGGCGCCAGCTTCCGCGTCAAGACCGTGCGCAAGCCGCTGATCAGCACACTCCGCGCCTGGTCGAAGGACAGCTCGAAGGTCCTGCTCAACATCGACAAGAAGATCAAGGACAACAAGCAGGGCGAGGACGAGTGGGCCTCTCTGGGCTTCGCGATCGTCGACGTGGCCCAGGCCAAGGTCAGCGTGATCGAGGTGACCGACACGTCGGTCCAGGACTCCGACTACGGCTGGGACGCCGCCGAGACGGGCGTGGTCATCGTCTACGGCAAGGACGAGGGACTGCGCTTCTTCGACGCCGCCGGCAAGCCCACGCGGGACGTGGCGGGGGTCGGGCCGCTGGCGTCCGGCACCCTGGACATCTTCTCGCCCTCCGGCAAGATGTTCGTGACCGACTGCCCGGGCGGCGGCGACGGCGACCACTGCCTCTTCGACACCGGCACCGGCAAGCGGGTGCGCACGTTCTCCTCCGACTGCGACAAGGTGCTGGGCTGGTACGACGAGTCGCATCTGTACTGCTGGGAGCAGGACAACGGCGCGAACGACGAGGTCCGGGTCGTGGCGTTCGACGGCAAGCTGACACGTACCCTGCTGGAGGTCCCCGAGGACCTGGACTTCACCCCGTACTTCACGGTGAACCCCACCGGCAGCTGAGCCGACAATCGTCAACCTCCCGTTGACGACAGCTCGGCCGTCAACTTATGGTTGACGCATGGACAGCACGGTACGTCTCGACGACCTGATTTCCGCAGTCAAGAGCCGTCACCCCGCCGGCGACCCCCTGGGCGAGCTGTCGGACGCGGTGACCTTGGGCGAGCACATCGGCGAAGTCGCCGACCACCTGATCGGCCACTTCGTCGACCAGGCCAGGCGCTCCGGCGCCTCCTGGACGGACATCGGACGCAGCATGGGCGTCAGCAAGCAGGCCGCCCAGAAGCGGTTCGTGCCCAAGGACGGCGGCTCTGGCTTGGCCGCAGACATGCGCACGTACTCCCGCTTCACCGACCGGGCCCGCAGCGTCGTCGTGAAGGCACAGGAGGAGGCGCGGGCGACGGGTCACAGCCACATCGAGCCGGGCCATCTGGTGCTCGGCCTGCTTCGCGAACCCGAGGCCCTGGCTGCCACGACCATGGTGAGACTCGGCGCGTCGCTCGACTCGGTCAGGGACGCCGTCACGGCCACGCTCGGACCGGGCGGCGGGCACCCGGCACAGACGATGATGCCGTTCTCCGCGCAGAGCAAGAAGGCACTGGAGCTGACGCTTCGCGAGGCCCTGCGGCTGGGTCACGACGTCGTGGGCACGGAGCACATCCTGCTCGGCGTCCTGTCACTGGAGGAAGGGCCCGTCGTGCGGGCGCTGGCGGATCTCGGCGTGACCAAGGAGCGGGCCGAGCGCGAGATCATGCAGGCTATGGAGCAGATCAGGCGCACCAGGGACTGACCTCAGGCCGAAGTGATGGGTGACGAGTCGGCCTGTAGGCCGGGTTCTGTCCTTCGTGTGAAGGGGCGACCATCCATCTAGGACCGCCGTTGCCGGCGGCCTCGAGCGGTCTACCCGCGCGGCTCGGGCGGGCCGCCCTCGAACGTCGCGCGCGGAACGCTCCGGGGAGCGTTCCTTCTTGACCTTGCTCCGGGTGGGGTTTACCTAGCCGCCCACGTCACCGTGGGCGCTGGTGGTCTCTTACACCACCCTTTCACCCTTACCTCCTGTGCGACCGGGAGGCGGTCTGCTTTCTGTGGCACTGTCCCGCGGGTCACCCCGGGTCGGCGTTACCGACCACCCTGCCCTGTGGAGCCCGGACCTTCCTCGGCGGGCCCGCTGGGCCCGACGCGGTCGCCCGGCCGACTCGTCGGTAGAACATTATCAAGTTTCAAGCTGTTCCCAACCCAACCGCAAGATCGACGCGGTGGGATGGGGGCGTATCGCCTGAGGGGGGCGATGCGCAGACGGGCCGTGCCGGGTGAACTGGCGGAACCCGGCACGGCCCATGACGTCAGCGCAGGTGCGAGGTGTCGTTGAACGACTTCACCACGGAAGGCCCGTCCGCGTAGTACTCGATCATCGACAGGCACGCCAGGTCGAGGTGCATCCGGTAGAGGGATTCCAGCGGGGCCATGAGGGCGAGCCTCAGGAGCATCTTGATGGGCGTCACGTGCGAGACGGCCAGGACGGTCTTGCCCTCGTACCGCTCCACGAGCCGCTCCCCCGCCGCCTGGACGCGGCGCGCGGTCGTGGCGAAGCTCTCGCCGCCCGGCGGGGCGGCTTCGGGGTCGGCCAGCCAGGCGGCGAGCTCGGCCGGCCACTTCCGCTGCACTTCGGTGAACGTGTGGCCCTCCCAGGCGCCGAAGTCGGCCTCCCTGAGGTCGTCGTCCACCTCGACGTCGAGGCCGGTCCGCTCGGCGACGGCGGCAGCGGTCTGCCGGGCCCGCTTGAGCGGCGAGGTGACGATCACGTCCAGCTGGTACGGCTCCCGCGACAGGCGCTCGGCGGCGGCCGCCGCCTGGGCCCGGCCGTTGGGCGTGAGCTCGGCGTCGCCGAGGCCGGAGAACCTGCGTTCGATCGACAGCTCCGTCTCGCCGTGGCGGAGGAGGAGCAGCGACGTCGCGACGCGGGTGGGCGGGCGCCAGCCGGTGCCCTTGCCTGTGCCGCGCTGCTGGGCGGCGGCGACGGAGGCGGTTGGGGCGGATATTTCGGATATGTCGCCAGCGTCGAGGAGGTCCGTCTGCCGCGCGACAGGAGGAGGGGCGCTTGGCGCGACCAACCCACCGGTCCCACCCGGTGCCGAGGGGCCGCTTGGTGTCTCCGGTCTGCCGAGCGTCGAGGTGTCGCCCAGCGGGGCCGGGCCGCCGGGCGTCGAGGGGGCGCCCAGCGGGGCCGGGCCGATGACTGTGTCAGGTGCGGAGGTGCCGCCGGCTTTCCAGGCCAGGCCCTTGGCGGCGGCGTCCATGGCCTCGTTGGCCAGGCGGTCGGCGTGCTGGTTGCGCTCGCGCGGGATCCAGGTCCACTCCGTCACCCGCAGCCGCCGCACCAGCGCCCCGGCCTCCAGCGCCAGCGGTCGCAGGCCCTCGTGCTTGACCTTCCAGCGGCCCGCCATCTGCTCGATGACCAGCTTCGAGTCCATCCGGACGGCCACCGACGCGCCCTCGCCGCCGAGCCGCAGCACGGCCGTGAGCCCGGCGATCAACCCGCGGTATTCGGCGACGTTGTTGGTCGTGACGCCGATCGCCTCGGCCACCTCGGCCAGCACCTGGCCGTCCGCGGCGTCCCTGACCACCGCGCCGTAGCCGGCCGGCCCCGGATTGCCGCGCGAGCCGCCGTCGGCCTCGATGACGTAATGCGTCACAGGCCCGACTCTGGCGTGCGCACGAGGATGCGGCGGCACTCGTCGCAGCGGAGCACCTCGTCGTGGGGGGCGGCCTTGATCCGGTTCATCTCGGCGATGGACAGGGCCACCTTGCAGCCCTGGCACCGGCCGGCGCGCAGCATGGCGGCGCCCACGCCGTACTGCTCCCTGAGCTTCTCGTAGAGCTTGAGCAGGTCGGCGGGGATCTCGCCGGAGACGGCGGAGCGGCGGCCCCGGGCCTCGGTCGCCTCCTTGTCGATCTCCTTCAGCGCGGCGTCGCGGCGGTCTTCCGCGGCGGACACGGCGGCGGCCACCTCGTCGCGCCGCGCCACCAGGTCGGTCACCCTGGCGTCGGCGGCCTCCCGCCGCTCCATGATCTCCAGGACGATCTCCTCCAGGTCGCCCTGGCGCTTGTGCAGCGAGGCGATCTCGGACTGGAGGCTCGCCAGGTCGCGGGGCGAGGTCACGGCGCCGGAGTCGAGGCGCTTCTGGTCGCGCTCGGCGCGTGTGCGCACGGCGTCGACGTCGCTCTCGGCCTTGGCCTGCTCGCGCGCCAGGTCGCCGGCCTCGGTCTCGGCCTCGATGACCTGGGTGGCGAGCCTGGCGTACTGCTTCGACCGCTCGTCGATCTCGGCCAGCTCGGGCAGGGTGCGGCGGCGGTGGGCCAGCCGATCAATCACGGAGTCGAGCTCTGCCAGGTCGAGAAGTCTCTTCTGGGCCTCAGGGGCTGCTTTCATGATCAATATCCTCTTGTCCAAGCATCGGTGACCGTGGCGGAGACACGCGTTTCAACGGTAACGCCACTGGCGTGCAGGATGGACGCGGCGCTGTCGAGCCACGGCCACTCGGTCGCCCAGTGTGCCGCGTCGATCAGCGCGGGGCCGCCCGACTCGATGAACTCGCTCGACGGGTGGTGGCGCAGATCGGCGGTGAGGAACACGTCGACCCCCGCGGCCGCGGCGGTCGCGAGGAGGGAGTCGCCCGCGCCCCCGCTGACCGCCACGCGGGTGACGGACCGGGACAGATCGCCCGCCACCCGGATCCCCCCGGAGGTCCTGGGCAGCCCTTCGGCGGCCTGAGCCGCGAACTCGCCCAGTGTCGTCCCCTCCGGCAGCTCCCCGATGCGGCCCAGCCCGCGCCACGGGTCGTCGGGGAAGGGCTGGAGCGGCACCAGGTCGCCGGTCAGCCCGACGGCTCTGGCCAGGGCGTCGGACACGCCGGGGTTGGCGACGTCGGCGTTGGTGTGGGCGGTGTAGAGGGCGATGTCGTTCTTGATCAGGGTGTGGACGAGGCGGCCCTTGGGGGTGGTCGCGGCCACGCTCGTGGTGCCGCGCAGGTAGAGGGGGTGGTGGGTGACGATCAGGTCGGCCCGCCACTCCAGGGCCTCCTCGGCGACGACGGCGACCGGATCGACGGCGAACAGCACCCGCCGCACCTCCTGCGCCGGATCCCCGGCGACCAGGCCCACCGCGTCCCACGACTCGGCTCGGGCGGGCGGGTAGGCCGCCTCCAGCACCTCGATCACGTCAGCCAACGTCACAGCAGCCACCTGCGAAGACTACCGGCCCGTGGGAGGCGCTCGCGGAGGATGGGAAGGGGTGTCGGCAGAACACGGTTCGGCGTACTGTAAGTGAATACTGACACGCGGAGGACGGCATGGCACCAAGCGTCGCGATCGTCGGAGCGGGGTTCGGCGGACTGTGCATGGCGATCCAGCTCGAACGGGCCGGGGTCCGCTCGTACACCGTGTTCGAGAAGGCGGACGGCCTCGGCGGCACCTGGCGCGACAACAGCTACCCGGGGGCGGGCTGCGACATCCCATCCCATCTGTACTCCTACTCGTTCGAGAAGTACGCGAGCTGGACCCGCCGTTACCCCGAGCAGCCGGAGATTCTCGGCTATCTAGAGCATTGCGCCGATAAATACGACGTCAGGCGAAAAATCCGTTTCCGCACGGAAGTGCGGCGAGCCGTCTTCGACGGCTCCCAGTGGCAGGTCACGACCGCCGCTCCCCCGGCCGACGGCGCGACAAGCATGGAGAAAGGCACGGAGGAGCGCACGGAGACGTTCGACGTGGTCGTGACGGGAGTCGGGCAGCTCAGCCGGCCACGCCTCCCCGATATCCCCGGAATGTCGGACTTCGCGGGCGTCTCCTTCCATTCCGCGCGCTGGAACCACGATCACGACCTCACGGGCAGGCACGTCGCGGTGATCGGGAACGGCTCGTCGGCGGCCCAGTTCATCCCGCGCGTCGCCGAGCAGGCGGAGCGGCTGTACGTCTTCCAGCGCACTCCCAACTGGGTGATCCCCAAACCGGACGCCACGTTCCAGCCGCTGACCAGGCTCGCGTTCCGCCTCGTCCCCGGCCTCCAGCGGGTCTACCGCGAGTGGATCTACCGGTACGCCGAGGCCACCCTCTACCCCGCCCTCGCCCAGGGGTGGAGCGCCGACCTGCTCAGGAAGCGGGCGCTGCGGCACCTGCGCGACCAGGTGCCCGACCCTGAGCTGCAGGCCAAGCTCACGCCCGCCTACCCGCCGGGTTGCAAGCGGGTCGTCATCGACAGCGCCTTCTACCCGGCCCTGACCAGGCTCAACGTCGACGTGGTCACCGACAAGATCGTCCGGCTCGTGCCGCAGGGCGTCGAGACCACCGAGGGAGTGCGCGAGGTCGACACGATCGTGTACGCCACCGGCTTCATGACCACCGACTTCCTCGCCCCGATGGAGATCACCGGGCGGGGCGGGCGGTCGCTGCGGGAGCAGTGGGCGGGCGGGGCGGAGGCGTACCTGGGCATCTCGGTGCCGAACTTCCCGAACATGTTCCTGCTGTACGGGCCGAACACCAACCTCGGGCACAACTCCATCGTCTTCATGATCGAGTGCCAGGTGAACCACATCATGGCGTGCCTGCCGCGCCTGGCCGCGCACGGGCCGATCGAGGTGCGGCCCGAGGTCATGGCGGCGTGGCGCGGGCGGCTCGACGCGGCCATGGAGCGCATGGTGTGGGGCGGAGGATGCCAGAGCTGGTACATGACGGCGGAGGGCCGCGTCACCAACAACTGGCCCGGCCCCACGACGCTCTACCGCAAGCTGACCGCCAAACCCCCGCACAACGCCTACCGCCCGATCCCCGCGAGCTGACGCGTGCCCCGCCGCGTGCACCCACGCCGATCGCCCCGTCCGCCGGGAACCCGGGGTCGTACGGGTGATCCAGAAGATCGGACTCCGGCCCGTTGGTGCGGCGCGGGCGACCGCGATAACTTCCGACCATGACGCTTCCGCTGCATCAGCGCGCCGTCGTGGCCGACACTCACAACGATCTGCTGATGGCCGTCTCCGCCCGCCCGCCAGGGCAGTGGGCCTCGTTCTTCCGCGAGAGGTGGCTGCCCCAACTCGTCGCCGGCGGGGTCGACCTGCAGGTGCTGCCGGTCTTCATCGACGACCAATACCGGCCGGAAGGCGCGCTGCGGCAGACGCTGCGCATGATCGAGTGCGCACATGTGATCGCCGAGGGAAACGCCGGCCACGTCCGCCTGTGCCTCGACGCCGCCGGCATCGACGCGGCGCTCGGCGACGGCAAGATCGCCCTGGTGCTGGCGCTGGAGAGCATGCCGGGCCTCGACGCCGATGTCGAGTTGATCTCGACCGTCCACCGCCTCGGCGTACGGGTGGCGTCCATCGCGCACTTCGGCCGCACGCCGCTGGCCGACGGCAGCGGCGAGGACGCCACGGGCAGCGGGCTTACCTCGCACGGCATCGCCGCGCTGGCGGAGATGGAGCGGCTCGGCATCGTCTTCGACGTCTCCCACCTGGGCGCCTCCGGCCTCGCCCACGTGCTGGAGCTGGCCACCAAGCCGGTCATGGCCACCCACTCCTCCGCCCGCGCGCTGCGCGACCACCACCGCAACCTCACCGACGAGCAGCTGCGCGGCGTGGCCGCCACGGGCGGCGTGATCTGCGTCAACTTCTTCGGCCCCTTCCTCGCCGACCGCTCGGAGGACATGACGCTCGACCGCCTGCTCGACCACATCGAGCACATCGCGGCGGTCGCCGGCATCGACCACGTCGGCCTCGGCCCCGACTTCATCCGCGAGGTCATGGACGATCTGACGCCGCCCTGTTGCGAGGACTTCTTCCCGAGGGGCGTGGACCCGAAGGCCGCGGTGCCCGGCCTGGAGGGGCCGGCGGGCCTGCCGATGGTCACCGAGGGCCTGCTCGAGCGCGGCCTGCCGGAGAAGGACGTCATGAAGATCATCGGTGGGAACGTCCACCGCTTCCTCGGGGAACGGCTGGCTTGAACGGAGCCGCCGCCTCCGGTCGGGCCGTGGCCTCCACGACCGGGCCGAGGGCTCTCCGCATCTCGCAGGTGCTGGGGAATCGGTGCTGGTACGAGACGCGCCGCCCGCGCCAATGGCCGGTGATCGAGACGTCGACCGGCATGTAGATCAACGGACACGGGCCGGGATCGACGTTCAGGTGCTTAATCCATCCGTTGACGGCGCGCAGCGCGTCGCACGCCTCCACGGGCCGGGGGTGGCCGCCTCCGTCCGGGCCGCAGCGGAGGTTCATCCTGTACGCGCCGCCGTCTGCAGGAGAGACGGCGATGTCCAGCTCCGCTCCCGCCGCGGCGGCGGCAGGCGACGGCGCGGCCAGGATCGCGACGGCGCAGAGCCCGAGCGCGGCCGTCCTGCGGGCGACGGCGATCAGCGCGAAAGTCATGGAATCCCCCTGTTTCAACGGGCGTCCCGGCCGGGACGGCACACCTGACCACATTAAGTCATGAGACTGCGACTCACCGTGATGGAGACACGTCCCACGTCGCCCCCACCGGGCGCGACGTGGGTAAATGGTGAGATGACCAGCGAGAGCGAAGAGGCGGCGGCCAAGGCCGGTGTGGAGATCAGGGAGTTGCGGGAGATCGGCGAGTTCCGGGAGGTCTACCGGCTCTTCGACCAGATCTGGCACCCGGATCCGCACAACCCGCCCATCACCGTGGAGTTGATGATCGGGTTCGCGCACACCGGCAACTACGTGGCGGGGGCGTTCGAGGAGGACACGCTCGTGGGCGCGTCCGTCGGATTCCGCGCCGCCGGCCGGGCGCTGCACTCCCACGTGACCGGGGCCGTCAAGGGCCGGGGCATCGGCTACGCGCTGAAGCTGCACCAGCGGGAGTGGTGCCGGGAGCGGGGCCTGGAGCGGATCACGTGGACGTTCGATCCCCTGGTGCGGAGGAACGCCCGGTTCAACCTGGCCAAGCTGGGCGCCCAACCCGAGGCGTACGTGGAGGACTTCTACGGGGCGATGGCGGACGCGATCAACGAGGGGGACGCCTCCGACCGGCTGCTGACGGCGTGGCAGGTGAATCCGGGCGAAGACGGCGGAGCGGGCACCTCGCCGGCCGACGTCGGGGCGTTGCCCGTGCTGCTGGGGTCCGAGGGTGATCGCCCCGTCGTGAGAGGGGTTCAAGGCGACGTGGTGCTGGTGGGGACGCCGCGGGACATCGAGGCGTTGCGGCGGACGGATCCGGCGGCCGCCAAGGAGTGGCGGATGGCGGTCCGGACCGTGCTCGGGGCACTGATGGGCGCGGGCGGTCATGTGGTCGGTTTTACGGAACGGGGAGAGTACATAGTGGTGGTTAACTAGCTATTCCACCCGCGTTTCAGGTCTCTGTAATGTGACGGATAGGTAAGCCGAACAAGGAGACCGCATGGCGGAGTTCATCCCGACCGTTCCTGCGCGAGTCCTACCGCCCGTCACCGTCCGAGACCTCCCCGAACCACCCACGTCGAAATGGCGCATCATCGGCCCCGGCCTGGTCGGCGCCGGCGTGGGACTGGCCTCGGGCGAGTTCATCCTCTGGCCGTACATCGCCTCCCAAGTCGGGCTCATCTTCATCTGGGGAGCCGCGATCGGGATCATCACCCAGTGGTTCCTCAACATGGAGATCGAGCGCTACACCCTGGCCACCGGTGAGACCGCGCTCACCGGGTTCAGCCGGATGTGGCGCCACTGGGGGCTCGTCTTCGTCCTCATGACGCTCGCCTCCAACCTGTGGCCGGGCTGGGTGACAAGCTCCGCCACCATGGTGACCTACCTGACCGGGACGGACGCGGGCAGCGTGCGGTGGATCGCCATCGGCATGCTCATCGTGATCGCGCTCGGGCTGACGCTGGCACCCGTGATCTACATCGCGCTGGAACGGGTGATCTTCGTGAAGATCGCCCTGGTGGCGACGCTGATCGTGGTCGCGATCGTGTTCGCGATCAATGCCGAGAGCTGGGCCGAGCTCGGCAAGGGGATGACCGTCGGGGCCCGCTTCCCGGTGCCGGCGCTGGAGTTCGCCCTGCTGATGGGCGCCATCGCGTACGCGGGCGCGGGCGGCGGCCAGAACCTGTGCCAGAGCAACTGGATCCGCGACAAGGGCTTCGGCATGGGCGCGTACGTGCCGCGCCTGGTCAGCCCGGTGACCGGGCACGAGGAGGCGGCCGCCTCGACCGGATACCAGTTCGCGCCGACCAAGGAGAACCTGGCGCGGTGGCGGCAGTGGTGGCGCTTCGCGAACGTCGAGCAGGCGTGGACGTTCGCGATGGTGTCGTTCGTGACGATCGCCCTCATGTCGATGCTGGCGTACTCGACCGTCTTCGGGAGGGAAGGGCTGGCCAACAGCATCGGCTTCCTGAAGGTCGAGGGCCAGGCGCTGCAGAGCATCGTCGGCCCCTGGTTCGGCGTGCTGTTCTGGCTGATCGGGGCGCTGGCGCTGTTCGCCTCGGCCATGGGCATCGTCGACTACACCTCCCGGCTGGCCTCCGACACGATCAAGACGGTCTACCTGCGCGACAAGCCGATCTCGGTCAACAAGATCTACTTCTACACCGTCTGGGCGATGGTGCTCATCGGGATCGCGATCCTGCTGCTGGGCTTCGACCAGCCGCTCATCCTGCTGGTGTTCTCGGCGAGCTTCGCGGCCGTGATGATGTTCGTGTACTCGATCCTGCTGATCATCCTGAACCGGCGGTCGCTGCCGGACGCCATCAAGGTGCGTTCGTACCGGCTCGGGGCGCTGATCTGGTCGGTGGCCTTCTTCGGCACCCTGACCGTGCTGACGCTCATCCAGCAGGCCCAGCGGTTGTTCGGCGGAGGGTGACGGCGACCGGGCCGTCCGGCTCCCGCTCCTGGGACGGCCGGGCGGTTCGGCGTATCGTGAGCACATGATCAACGGAGCGCATCTGATCATTTACAGCCGCGACGCGGACGCCGACCGGGCGTTCTTCCGCGACGTGCTCAGCTGTCCGAACGTCGACGCGGGCGGCGGCTGGCTGATCTTCAAGCTGCCGCCCGCGGAGGTGGCCCTGCATCCCACGGACGGGGCGGAGGTTCACCAGCTCTACCTGATGTGCGACGACCTGGAGCGCACGATGGAGGAGCTGCGGGCCAAGGGGGTGGAGTTCGCCGCGCCGGTCAGCGACGAGGGGTGGGGGCTGCTCACGGCGATCACGCTGCCCGGGGGCGGGCGACTCGGGCTGTACGAGCCGCGCCACGAGACGGCGTACGACGTGAACTGACTTGACCTCAACCTCGGTTGAGGTACAAGACTCGCCGTCATGCGAATTATCGAGGTGACGAAGTTCGGCGGGCCCGAGGTGCTCGAGGTCCGCGAGGCGCCCGAGCCGGTGGCGGGTCCCGGGCAGGTGGTGATCGGGGTGTCGGCGGTGGACGTCATGTCCATCGACGCTCAGCTGCGGAGCGGGTGGGGGCGCGAGTGGTTCGACCATGAGCCGCCGTACGTGCCGGGCACCGGAGTGGCCGGGCGGGTGCTGTCGGCAGGTGACGGGGTCGACGCCGGGTGGGTGGGGCGGCGGGTGGCCGCGCTGGTGTCCGGCGGCGGGTACGCCGAGCAGGTCGCCGCCGATCTCGCGACCGTGGTGGCGGTGCCCGATGGGCTGCCCTCGTGGCGGGCGGCGGCGCTCATCCAAGTCGGACCGGCGGCGTTGAGCCTGGTCGAGGCGGCCGAGCTGGAGCACGGGACACGGGTGCTGGTCACCGGCGCCGGCGGGGCGCTGGGACTGGCGCTCGTACGGCTGGCGGCCGCGGCCGGGGCCCGCGTCACGGCCGCGGCGCACGGCACGGCCAAGCGCCGGGCCGCCCTCGAAGCGGGGGCGGCCGAGATGATCGACTACACGGCCCTGGCGCCGGGAACGCGGGACGGGTTCGACGTCGTGTTCGACGGGGCCGGCGCAAGCGTCGGCGGAGAGGCGTTCCGGATGGTGGAGCCGGGCGGGAGGTTCTTCGCCTTCGGGGCGCCGAGTGGTACCACGGCGGCGGTCACTCCGGCGGAGGCCGAGCGGCGGGGCGTGCGGCTGATCGGCATGGAGCAGGTCCAGTTCGCGCCGGCCGAGTTCAAGCGCCTGGCCGAGCGCACCATGGAGGAGGCGGCCGCGGGCAGGATGGCGACCGTGGTCGGTCTGGCGGTGCCGCTGGAGCGCGCCCACGAGGCACACGCCGCCCTGGCCGCCCGCGAGCTGGTCGGCAAGGCGGTCCTGCTGGTCACCGCGCAGGCCGTACGGTACCGGGCGTACGGCGGCCCGGAGGTACTGGAGCTGGAGGAGATCCCGATGCCCCAGCCGGGCCCCGGCCAGGTGCGGGTGGCGGTCAGGGCGGCCGGGGTGAACCCCATCGACTGGAAGATCCGCCGCGGCTTCATGGGCGCCCCGATCGTCGGCCCCCAGGGCACCGGGCTGGAGCTGGCGGGCACGATCGACGCGCTCGGCCCGGGCGTCGAGGAATGGCGGCTCGGGCAGCCGGTGTACGGCCGGGTCGCCTCCGGCGCGGCGGCCACGCACGCGATCGCCGACGCGGGCAACCTGAGGGCCAAGCCGGACGACCTCTCGTACGAGGAGGCCGCCGCGCTCCCCGTGGCGCTCGAGACCGCCCACCGCGCGCTGGGCCTGCTCGACCTGCGGAGCGGCCACACGCTGCTGATCCACGCGGTCGCGGGCGGCGTCGGCCTGGCCGCCGCGCAGCTCGCCCTGGCCCGCGGGGCCGAAGTGGTCGGCACCGCGAGCGAACGCCACCACGACGCCCTTCGCGGCCTCGGCATCCACCCGGTCGCCTACGGCGACGGCCTGGAGGAGCGCCTCCCCGGGCCGATCGACCGGGTCCTGGACGCTTCAGGACGGGGCGAGCTGGAGCTGTCGGTCAAGCTCACCGGCGACCCGGACAAGGTGATCACCATCGCGGACCGGGCCGGCGCGGCCCGCTTGGGGGTCCGGTTCTCCTCGGGAGGGGGATCCCTGGCCCTTCCCGCGGACGAGGGCATACGCGTGCCGGTCGCGGAGACGTTCCCCCTGGAGCGGACCGCCGACGCGCATCGCCGCAGCGAAGACGGCCATTTCCTGGGCAAGATCGTCATCAACGCGGAAGCGTCCTTGCCGCATTAGCGGGCACACTGGGCACCATGCTGGAAACCTCCGCCCGCCTGCTCAAGCTCCTGTCCCTGCTCCAGGCACACCGGGA
The DNA here is from genome assembly GCF_008065375.1 of Nonomuraea sp. SYSU D8015. Taxonomy (GTDB): domain Bacteria; phylum Actinomycetota; class Actinomycetes; order Streptosporangiales; family Streptosporangiaceae; genus Nonomuraea. The sequence continues at coordinate 194,163 of NZ_VJYI01000001.1, read as the reverse complement.
GTGGTCCGGCCCCGAGCTGTCAGCCCGGCTCGGGGTCTCGACCAGGACGATCCGCAACGACATCGAGCGCCTGCGTTCCCTGGGCTACCCGGTGCACGCCACACCGGGCGTCGCGGGCGGCTACCGGCTGGGCGCGGGCGCCGCGCTGCCGCCGCTGCTGCTCGACGACGAGGAGGCCGTGGCCGTCGCGGTCGGGCTCGGCCGCGCGGCGGGCGGCGGCGTGGAGGGCATCGAGGAGACGTCGGTGCGCGCCCTGGCCAAGCTGGAGCAGGTGCTGCCGTCCCGGCTGCGCCGCCGGGTCAGCGCGCTCAACGCCTACACCGTCCAGATCCCCGGCCCTGCCGTCGGCAGCGCCCCGTCGGTGCCGCCGGAGGTGCTGACCACGATCGCGAACGCGGCCCGCGACCACGAGCGGCTCCGCTTCGACTACACCGGCCACGAGGGCGAGACGACCGTGCGCAACGTGGAGCCGCACCGCCTGGTGCACCGCCGTGGCCGCTGGTATCTCGTGGGGTACGACGTCGAGCGGCAGGACTGGCGCACGTTCCGGGTCGACCGGCTGCGGCCGCGCACGCCGTCCGGCCCCCGGTTCACCCCGCGCGAGCTGCCGGAGAACGGCGACGTGGCGGCGTACGTGGAGAAAGGCGTCAACACGGCGATGTGGCGCCACCGGGCCACGGTGCTGCTGCACGCCCCGGCCGAGCACGTGGCCGGGCTGCCGCTCGGGCTGGAGGCCGAGCCGGTGGACGAGGCGACGTGCCTGGTCAAGTTGGGCGGCGACGACCTGAACGGCATGGCCGTGTGGATCGGGTTCATCGGCGTGGACTTCGAGGTGCTCGACCCGCCGGAGCTGGCCGAGCACGTGTTGCGGCTGTCAGAGCGTTACCGGCGGGCGGTCAGCGGCCGGTAGGCGAACGGTCAGCGGGCGGGCGCAGGCTCGGTGGCATGACGAACATGACGCGTGTGGCCGGCAGCCGGGACGACTTCCAGCTCGTCCACCACCTCACCCTCACCGGCAGCCAGTTCGAGATCGGCAGGGCGCTGGCCGAGGAGGCCCGCAGGCTCGGCTGGTCGCCCATGCCGGTCGACCCGGTCGTGAGCCGGGCCCGCCGGACCTGGTTCGAGCGGCACTGGCCGCAGCACCACGCCCGCATGGACGGCGCGGCGGCGGCCCTCGGCCTCGACCCCGACCAGGACGACCTGGCCCTCGACAGCCTGAGCTACATCCCCGAGGGCTTCGGCTGCTCGGCCCTGTGGATTCCGCCGTCGGCCGCCGCGGACGGCCACGGCCGGGTGGGCCGCAACTACGACTTCTTCCCCACGACCACCAGCGAGATCATGGGCGGAACCCCGCGGCCCGGCGAGCTGCCGATGGCCTCGCGCCCCTACGTGATCACGACGGTGCCCGACGAGGGGCTCTCGTCGACCGTGATCACCATGAACGACCTCGACGGCTGCATGGACGGCATCAACTCGGCGGGCCTGGCGGTCATGCTGCTGGTGGCCGACTTCGAGAGCGCCGCGCCGCCGGAGAGCTTCGCGCCGCAGGTGGGGCTGGCCAGCGTGCAGCTGCCCAGGTTCCTGGTGGACACCTGCGAGAACGTCGACCAGGCCAAGCAGGCGCTGCTGGGCGCCAAGCACTACGACTTCGGCACGCCCCTGCACTACCTGGTGGCCGACGCCAACGGGCAGGCCTTCGTGTGGGAGCGCGGCAGGGACGGCAGCGAGCACGTCATCGACTTCGGCGACGGCCCGCTGTGCGTCACCAATCACCTGCTGCACCGCAACCCGGACCCGATGAACCTGCCGCAGGACAGTCCGGCGTCCTTCGGCACCTTCGCCCGGCTGCGCACGCTGTACGAGCGCAGCAAGGGCGCCACCATGTCGGGTCAGGACCTGCGGGACAGCCTGCGCGCGGTCGAGCAGGCCGAGGACCCCGCCGTGCCGTTCCGCACGCTGTGGAGCACCGTCTTCGACACCGCGGACCGCACCCTCTCCACCCGCTTCTACCTGGGCGAGGGCCGCCGCTACAGCGAGGAGCTGGTGTTCTCCGCGAGGTAGTCGGCGCGGACCTTGGAGCGCGACAGCTTGCCCGTGGGCGTGCGCGGCAGCGTCGAGCGGTATTCGACCACCTTCGGGTGCTTGAACCTGGCGATGCGCGGCCCGCAGTGCTCCAGCAGCTCGGCGGTGAGCTCGGGCCCCGGCTCGACCCCGCCGGCGGGCTGCACGAGCGCGACCACGTTGTGCCCCCACTCCGCGTCGGGCACCCCGATGACGGCCACGTCCGCCACCGCGGGGTGTTCGAGCAGCGCGGCCTCGATCTCGGCGGGGTAGATGTTGACGCCGCCGGAGACGATCAGGTCGGTACGCCGGTCGCACAGGAACAGGTAGCCGTCGGCGTCGAGGTAGCCGATGTCGCCCGGGGTGTACCACTCGCCGCGCATGCTGGCGGCCGTCTTCTCCGGGTCCTTGCGGTATTCGAACTTCCCGAGGCTGGACTTGACGTAGATCAGTCCGGGCTCGCCGGGCGGCAGCTCGTTGCCGTCCTCGTCGAGGATCTTGGCCTCGAACGTGGGCGCGGGCCGCCCCACCGTGCCCGGCCTGGCCAGCCATTCGTGCGGCTTGACCGCGAACGCGATCGCCGACTCGGTGGAGCCGTAGTACTCGTACAGCACCGGCCCCCACCAGTCCATGATCTGCTGCTTGACCGCGACCGGGCAGGCGGCGGCCGTGTGGATCACCTGGCGCAGGCTGGAGACGTCGTAGCGGGAGCGGACCTCCTCCGGCAGTTGCAGCATGCGGTGGAACATGGTGGGCACCATCATCGCGTTGGACACCCGGTGCCGCTCGATCAGCTCGAGGATCTTCACCGGCTCGAACCTGGGCGTGATCACCACCGTGTGCCCGAGGTGCAGCGCGAACTGGGTGTGCGCGCACGGCGCGGAGTGGTACATCGGCGAGGTCACGAGGTGCACCTCGGCGCCCGGTCGCAGGTCGACGACCTCGCCGAGGAACCACATGTAGAGCGGCACGATGGCCTCCGGCGCGGCGCCCGGCAGCGGCCGCTGCACCCCCTTGGGGAAGCCGGTGGTGCCGGAGGTGTACCACATGACCGCCCCGGAGGTGCGGTCCGCCGGCGCGTCCACGGGCTGCCCATCGGCCAGCCCGTCCGTGCCGATCTCCGCGCCGGGCACGGCGAAGTCGGGGCCGGTGACGACTACCTTGGCGTCGCAGTCCTTGAGGATGTACGCCACCTCGGACGCGGTCAGATGCCAGTTGATCGGCACGTAGTAGACGCCGATCTGCCCGGTCGCCATCAGCATGATCACCGCGTCGATCCCGTTGGGCAGGACGCCCGCCGCCACGTCGCCGGTGGCGAGCCCGCGGGCCCTGAGCCCGTGGGAGACCTGGTTGACCTTGGCGAGCAGCTGCCCGTACGTGGTGCGGGTGCCGTCGGAGTCGATCACGGCGAGGCGGTCGGGGTCGGCGGCGGCGATGGCGTAGAAACCGGGCGTCTCGCTCAGGTCCATTTACAGCTCCAGCAGTTGTGCGAGGCGGGCGCGGTGAAGACGGGGCGGGCCGAGCAGCACCTCGTCCGCCTTGGCTCGCTTGTAGAACAGGTGCGCGTCGTGTTCCCAGGTGTACCCGATGCCGCCGTGCAGCAGCAGGTGGTCGCGGGCCACCTCGAAGCAGGCGCGGCCGACGTACGCCTGGGCGAGCGCGGCGGCGCCGGGCAGCTCGTCCGGCGCCTCGTCGGCGGCCCAGGCCGCGTACCTGACGATGGACTCGGCCTGTTCGAGCTTGCAGTGCATGTCGGCGAGCTTGTGCTTCACCCCTTGATAAGAGCCGATATAGCGGCCGAACGCCACCCGGATCTTCGCGTAGGCGACGATGGCGTCCAGCGCCGCCCGCATCACGCCGAGCTGCTCGGCGGCCACCGCCACGCACAGCCGGTCTCCTATCCCGCTCTCGGGCTGCGGCCCGAGCACCCGGCACGGCGCCCCCTCCAGGACCACCCGCGCCTGGCCGCGCGTGACGTCGAGGGTTTCCAGCGGGGTTCTGCTGACGCCGGGCGCGCCGAGCTCGACGGCGACCATGACCATGCCGTCGCCGGTGCTCGCGGGCGCGACGAGCACGTCGGCCTCCATGCCGCTGAGCACCTGCGTCAGCGTGCCGCGCACGGTCGTGCCGTCGCAGGCGAGCTCGTGCTCGGTGAGCGTGGCCGCGACGCGGCCCTCGGCGATGCCGGAAAGGAGCTCTTTGTCGGGGGTCCTGGTGAGGGCGATCGCGGCGAACGCGGTGGCGAGGAACGGTCCCGGCAGCAGGGCCGCGCCCGTCTCCTCCAGCGCGACCGCCAGCTCGGCCATGCCCGCGCCCGCGCCGCCGTACTCCTCGGGGACGATCAGGCCCGACAGGCCCAGCTCACCGTTGAGCCGGGCGTAGACCTGCGGGTCGTAGCCGTGGCGGACCTTGGGCAGCGGCGAGGCGGCGCGCAGGAAGGACCGTACGGACTCGCGCAGCTGTTGCTGTTCCTGGCTGAGTACGAGCTTCACGCCTGGGTCCCCACCTTCAGGTCCTTGAACGGCACGGTCTTGTCCACGCGCGGCTCGGGCGGCAGGCCGAGCACGCGGTCCCCGATGATGTTGCGCATGATCTCGTTGGTGCCGCCGCCCAGCGCGAAGCCCGGGGCCAGGGAGATCGCCTGCGCGAGCGGGTGGCCGGCCACCACGGACTCGGGGCCGACGAGCTGTGTGGCCAGGTCGGCCTGGAACAACGTGAGCTCGGCCAGCAGCAGCTTGGCGGCGCTGCCCCGGGCGCCGGGGAAGATCCCGGCCTCGGTCTCCTGGGCCAGCCGCTGGTTGAACAGCGCGAGCGCGCGGCTGCGGATGTGCAGCTCGACGAGTTGGTCGCGGACCAGCGGGTCGCTCGTGTCGACCGCCTGGCGCAGCGCCTCCAGCGAGGCCGGGTTGTCCTTCTGCCCGCCCATGCCGACCCCGGCCGAGATCGACAGCCGTTCGTGCAGCAGCGTCGTGACGGCCACGCTCCAGCCGTCGTCGACCTCGCCCACGCGGTGCTCGTCGGGGATCGTCACATTGTCGAAGAAGACCTCGTTGAAGTTGGCCCTGCCCGACATGTCCTTGAGCGGCCGGACGGTCACGCCCGGGTGGTGCATGTCCACCACGAACATGGTCAGCCCCTTGTGCTTGGGCACGTCCACGTTCGTGCGGGCCAGCAGCAGGCCCCAGTCGGCGTACTGAGCGATCGAGGTCCACACCTTCTGGCCGTTGACCACCCAGTGGTCGCCGTCGCGGACGGCCCTGGTCTGCAGGCTGGCCACGTCGCTGCCCGCGCCCGGCTCGGAGAACAGCTGGCACCAGATCTCCTCGCCGCGCAGCAGCGGCCGGATGAAGCGCTCGCGCTGCTCGTCGGTGCCCCGGTCGAGGACGGTCGGGCCGGTCATGCCGAGGCCGATCGAGAAGACGTACGTGGGCAGGGTGAAGTGGCGCGCCTCGGCGGCGAACGCGCGTTCCTCCGCCTCCGTCAGCCCCTGGCCGCCCCACCGCGCGGGCCAGGTGATGCCGGAGTAGCCGGCGTCGTAGAACCTGGCCATGAACTCCTTGGCCCGGGCGAGGTCGCCTGCCTCGGGACGGTCGCCGGCCTGGGCGTTCTCCTCCAGCCAGGCACGGGCGGCACGCCGATACTCAGCAAGGTTCACGTCGTCTCCTTCGTATCAGTGCTCACTTACTCTAATCAGGCGGCCGCATCACGCATAGAGCATGGCGTTCGTACTACGGATGCCGGCCCGAAAGGACTGACGAGGGCGAATAGCGGGTACTGAAACGTTTTCGGCCCTTTCTAAACCCCAGGGGCCCCACCGTTACCATGATCACGGTAAGTGTCGAGAGGAGATCCGGTCACGTCCGGTTCGTTCCAGGAATGACAAGAAGTAGAAGTTTCATCATTGTGAAATGAGTTACCCGTTGTGACATCAGGTTTCAGCCGATTACGGCGTGAGGATCTCCTCAAGACGGCCTGCGAGGTGATCGCGGAGCAGGGGTTCGGCCACACCAGGACCATCGACATCGCCAGAGCCGCAGGCGTCAGCCAGGCCTTGCTCTTCTACCACTTCGAGAACAAGGAACGGCTGTTCGCGCAGGCCTTCGCGTACGCGGCCCGCCTCCACCTGGACGCGCTCGGCGACGTCGAGCGATCCGCGGGCACGCCGCTCGAGCGGCTGCGCAGCCTGCTGAGGCTCTGCTCACCGGCGACCCCCACCGAGGGCTGGCGCCTGTGGATCGACGCGTGGGCGGAGGCGATGCGCAGCCCGGAGCTGGAGGAGCTCTCGCGCCGGATCGACACGCAGGGCCGCCTGCTGCTGCGCGCGATCATCGAGGCCGGCGTGGAGTGCGGCGAGTTCGACTGCGCCGATCCCGACTCGGCGGCCTGGCGCATCTTCGCGCTCATCGACGGGCTCGCGATCCAGACGCACGTGCATCCCAAGGCGCTGTCGCGGCGCAAGGCCAACATGCTCATCCGCACGGCGGCGGCGAACGAGCTCGGGATGTCCGCCGAAAAGCTGTGACCCCACTCTTCCCGAGTTATTGGACGCTTCGTACAATTACTTGGCGAGGAGAGGAGGGCACGCGATGACACCCGCACCGAGCTCTACCGCCGCCAGGGAAAGCGACGAGCAGGTCGCGAGCCGCAGCGCCTACGAAGCGGTCATCCAACGCCTCTCGAAGGCGTCGGTCGACAAGCACTGGGAGCCGTACCGGGACATCCCGTGGGATGACCCGGAGTTCCTCGTCGATCCGGCCGACCCGCGCTGGGAGCTGCCCGAGGTCGACAAGCTGGGCGGCCATCCGTGGTACCAGAGCCGGCCGCCCGAGGTGCGGGCGGAGATCGGGCTGTGGCGGGTGGCCACCGCCATGAAGATCGGGCTGCAGTTCGAGAACCTGCTCAAACGCGGCCTGCTCAACTACGCCTACCGGCTGCCGAACGGGGCGCCGGAGTTCCGGTACGTCTATCACGAGACCATCGAAGAGGGACATCACGGGATGATGTTCCAGGAGTTCGTGAACCGTACGGGGCTGCCGATCCGCGGCATGCCGGGGCCGCTGTCGCTGATCGCCCAGGTCGCGCCGTGGATCCCGCTGATCTCGACCGAGCTGTTCTTCGTGTTCGTGCTCGGCGGCGAGGACCCGATCGACCACGTGCAGCGCAAGGTGCTCAAAGACGGGCGGGCCCACCATCCGCTGGAAGAGACGATCATGCGCATCCACATCGCGGAGGAGGCCAGGCACATCTCCTTCGCCCGGCACTACCTGCGTAACCGGGTGCCGCGGATGCCCGCGTACCGGCGGCTCATGCTCGGCGTCGCGGCGCCGATCATCCTCGGCGTGATGGCCCGCATCATGCTGGCGCCGCCCGGGGCGATGATCAGGCATTTCCGGATCCCCGCGAAGGTGGTGTCCGAGGTCTACCTCCGCAACGCGGCCGCCAAGCAGGAGCTTCGCGACTCGGTCGGCAAGACCCGCGAGCTCTGCGCCGAGCTGGGGCTGGTCAACCCGCTCACCCGGCGCGTCTGGCGGGCCATGGGCATCTGGGCCTAGCTTTCGGGGCGCCTGGCGATCAGCACCTCGGTCACCGTCACGTGCTCCCACCTGCCTGACGGGTTGCTCTGCAGGAGCGCGTTCCTGGTCGTCTCGGTGAAGGCCGTCAGCCGGTCCGCGAGGCGGGCGGGCGTGCTGAAGGAGAAGGACAGCTGCAGGCCGATCACCTCGTCGACGTCGTGGGTCAGGCGCCGCTCGTACTCGGTCGAGTCCAGGTCGGAGAAGGGCGAGGTGGCCAGCACGTCGTGATGGTGCTCGCCGCTCACCTGGTAGGAGTTGGTGGCCGTCATCTCTCCCAGGCCGAACTCCGCGCGTACCCGCCGCATCACCGGCTCCCAGGGATCCTCGCCGGGGTCGCGCCCCGGGCCGACGAGCGCGACGACGCCGTCCGGCGGGAGCAGCTCGTCCAGCTCGGCCAGCACGGTGCGGCGGTCCATCCAATGGAACGACCTGCCCATGACGACGTGGTCGAACGGCGGCAGCTCGCGCAGCGTCGTGGAGTCGCCGCGGAGCCAGCGGATGTTCGGCGCGTCCGCCGCCAGGCGCCCGCCCTCGGCGAGCATCTCCTCGTCCGGGTCGACGGCCACGACCTCGCGCACGTGCCGCGCCAGCGGGATCGCCACCGTTCCCGGGCCGCAGCCGAGGTCCAGCACGCTGCTGTCCTGCCCGAACGTCCTGGCCAGGTGCTCGATCGCCGCGTCGCCGTGGTCGGCGCGGTATCTGGCGTAATACGGCGCCGCGCCGCCGAACAGGTCTGTCATGGGTGGCACCATATACGGGTTCGGGACATGTTCTACGGAGGGTTTGAGCTTTGAGGCGGCTACTGACGGTCCTGCTGCTCGCCTGCGCCGCGGTGGGGATCGCCCCTCCCCCCGGCGCCCAGGCGCACAACGTGCTGATCGGCAGCGACCCGAAGGACGGGGCCGTGCTGGCGGCCTCGCCGGCGCGGGTGACGCTGGTGTTCGACCAGGCGGTGCGCCAGGGGTACGCGCAGGTGGAGGTCACGGGGGCGGACGGGTCCGCGTGGGCCGACGGGGGCGCCGTCGTGGCGGCCGAGCGGGTGTCGGTGAAGGTCAAGCCGCTGCGGGCGGGAGGGGCGTACGTGGTGGGGTACCGGATCCTGTCGGCCGACGGGCACCCGGTGACCGGGAAGATCACCTTCAGCCTGGCCGCGGACGCCTCCGGGGTCACCGCGGGCGAGGCCGCACAGGGCTCCAGCGCGGAGGCCGCGGAGGCGGCGGCCAACGGCGGGGCCGGCATGGCCGTGGTCTGGATCGTCGGCGCCCTGCTGCTCCTGGCCGGGGGCACCGCGGTCGCCCTCCGCCGCTCCACCCCGGCCTCCCCCGCCACCGCCGTGACCAGCGCACCCGCCCCTGACACAGACCCCGCCCCAACGCCGGATCCGGCCGGTCCGCGCTCCGGCACGGCGCTCAGCACCGCCGGCGGGCCGGTCACGATGGCGGGCCCGCCCAGCGCCAGTGACACGACCGCCCGGCATGGCGGCGGAGGCACCGCGACGCCCGTCGCAACCGGCGCACCCGCCATGACACACGACCTCCGCACCGCACCCCATTCGGCCGGCACCCGTGACGCGGGCATCGGGCACGGCGGCGCAGCAGGAGCGAGCGGTGGCCGGGCAGCGGAGGACGAGGCGCCCGGACATGCGGGGGCGTTCGACGAGGTGACCGGTGTGCCGCGCTCCGAGGCCGAGGGGGCGCGTTCGTGAGCGTCAGCGCTCCTGCTCTCCCCCGGCAGCGCCTCGGCGGGCGGCTCGTGGCCGGCGCGTTCGGGGTGTGCGCGGTCGTCTCCGCCGTGACCGCGAGCACGCTCACGGCCCAGGAGTCCGTACCCGGCATCCCCATGCCGAGCCCCATCGTGGCGATCGGCCTGCCCATCGTCCGGGTCCTGCTCGACGTGGCGGCCGTGGCCGTGGTCGGGCTGAGCCTGCTGCCCAAGCTGCTCGGTTTCGACGACCCCGACCGCACCGAGCCGGTCCTGCTCAGGGTGCGCCCGCTGGCCGTGATCGCCGCCTGGGCGTGGGCGGTCTGCGCGCTGCTCACCATCGTGTTCCAGACGGCCGAGCTGAATCCCGGTGCCGGCGTGCCGACGTTCGGGATGATCGCCGCTTATGTCGGGAATGTCGGCACGGGCCAGGGCCTGCTGTTCAGCGCGGCGTGCGCGCTCGCGGCGGCCGGCATCGGGCTGATGGCGGTGCGGTTCGGAGAGAAGGTGCCGGCCGAGCTGCGGGTGATCGTGGCGTTGTTCGGGCTGCTGCCGATCCCGGTCACCGGCCACGCCGTGAACTCGGTCTGGCACGACCCGATCATGGTCTCGATGGAGATCCACGTGATGGGCGCGGCGGCGTGGACGGGCGGGCTGGTGGCGACGGCCGTGTTCGTGGCGCCCCACAAGGACCTGCTGGCCCGGGTGCTGCCGAAGTTCTCCAGGATGGCCACGGTCTGCCTGCTCCTGGTGTGCCTGTCGGGCCTGGGCACGGGGCTGGGCACGATGGCGCTGACGCCGGGCGTGACGCTGCCCGGCGCGATCGTGACCAGCCCGTACGGATTGCTGGTCGTGGTCAAGACGGCGCTGGTGGCGCTGCTGGTGCCGCTGGCCGCGCACATCCGTTTCCGTCTGCTGCCCGCCGTACGCCGGGGCCGGGCCACCGCCCTGGTGGGATGGGCGGCGGCCGAGGTGGCGGTCATGGGCCTGGCCTACGGGGTGGCGGTGGCGATCACCCGCGCCTCGATCGGCTGAAGGTCGCGCCTGCCCGCGACCCACTCGACGGCCAGCCAGGCGGCCAGCAGCCCCAGGCCGGCCCACACGGCGGACGACGTGGCCAGAGGAGGGGCGCCCAGCAGTCCCTCGTGGCCGATGAGGGCGCCGTACACCACACCCATGATCGCGCTCTGCGCGACCAGCGCGCCGTACGCGACGGCGGTGGCGCCGGCGGCCCCGAGCACGGCGCGCGCCACCGGCATGCGCACCAGGAACGCGGCGTCCACCAGCAGCCCGGCCACCACGAGGAAGAACGGCACCGCCGACGGCGGGAACCCGGTCAACGTCAGCAGCGGCCAGACCAGCGTCCTGAAGCCGACGTACGCGGCCGCCACGAGGGTGGCCGCCCCGAACCTGCCGATCAGCAGCCGCGCCACCACCAGCACCGACAGCCCGGCGACGACGGCGTAGACGGGGTAGAGGAAGTCCGGCACCGGCAGCGCGAAGCCGGTCATCATGGTCCGGTCCACCGGGCGACCCATCTGGTCGGCCGCGAACTGGAGCAGGATCGGCTCGGCGTAGGTGGCCCCGTTGTCCCAGGCGCCAATCGACAGGATGCCGTATTCCTGGTGCTGCTCGGGGAAGTGCACGGTCTCCAGGAGGAAGGCGAGGAACGCGCCCAGCACGACCGTGCGCTCGCGCCCCGGCGGCGCCCCCATGAACCAGCCGCGGATCACGCCGACGATCATGAAGAACGTTCCAACGTAGAGCATGATGTGCGACGGGCTCCACGAGGTGATGTCGAGCCCGTTGACGCGGTGGTTGATCAGGTCGAGCGGGACGGCGACCAGGAAGATCCCGGTGCCCCACTGGATCAGCCGGAGCGCGGCCTTGTCGACGCCGTAACCGGTGTAGCCGTGGATGATCGTCAGCGCGACGGCGAGGGCCGTGCCGGCGGAGTTGAGCAGGTGCGGCGGGGCCAGGTCGTCGCGCAGCCACTTGAAGTGCCACGAGACGTCCCAGGCCGAGCCGAGCAGCTTGAGCGTGAGCGCCGCCAGCCATCCGAAATAGAGCACCCTGAACAGGTCTTGCGGCGTCTCGCGCCCCGCCTGGCCCCGGGTCCAGTAGGGCAAGGCCCAGTCCGCGGCCTTCTTTATCGATGCTGGAGACTTCACGGGAGAGAATCTTACGGTTCCCTGGCGGGAACGCCATCGGCGAACGCCCGCAGGGAGTACATGAGCGGCACCCTGGGGGCGCCCTCCGGCGCGCGGTAGCCCGTGTCGTCCTGGGACAGCGTGGCGAAGCGGCGGAAGAGCGTGTGGTCGTGCTCGTGCAGGAACTCCAGCCGCAGGCCCGCCGCCGTCACCGCGCTGACGACCTCGCCGAGGCCGTGCTGGTACTGCAGGGTCATCATGGGCTCGGCCAGCTTCCCACCGGTGTAGGTGTAGGCCTCCTCCCAGAGGTGCGGACCCTTGGTGAAGTAGTCGAGGGTGACGGTGGTGCCGGTCTCGTCGTCCAGGGTGTCGGCGAACGGGTGGAATTCGGCGAGGTAGAGGAATCCGCCCGGCTTCAGGAGCGCGGCGACCGTTTCCGCCCAGCGGGTGACGTCGGGCAGCCAGACCAGGGCGCCGATGCCGGTGTAGACGATGTCGTACGTCTCGCCGAGCGCCTCGGCGGCGTCGTACACGTCGGCGGTGACGAAGCGCGCCGGGATGCCGCAGTCGGCGGCGATGGCCCTGGCCTGCGTGATGGCGGCGTCGGAGAAGTCGAGACCGGTCACCTCGGCGCCGAGCCTGGCCCATGAGAGCGTGTCCAGGCCGATGTGGCACTGCAGGTGCGCCAGGCGGCGGCCGGACACGTCGCCCACCTCCGCCACCTCGAACGGCCTGAGGAGGCTCCGGCCGCTCGCCTTGAAGCCCTCGACGTCGTAGAAGTCACTGGCGACGTGGATCGGGACGCGTGCGTTCCAGTTGGCCCGGTTCGTCGTCAAATAGTCCATGGCGCCCGAGCCTAAGGTGGGCTTGATCGTGCCGCATTCGCTTTTTCGGCCGGCTTGGTGAGCGCTCTCTGGGCGGCTTGGCGAGCGCTTTATGGGCGGCTTGGTGAGCGGCGCCTTGTGAGGCGTACGGGGAGGTGCTTGAGGCCGTTCTGGAAGTTCGACGTGAGCCTTTGGGGGGCGCCCGCGAGCTCGACGTCCCAAGCCAGCAGTTCCCTGAAGATCGAGCGCATCTGGGCGCGGGCCAGGTGGGCGCCGATGCAGAAGTGCGGGCCGAAGCCGAAGCTGACGTGGTCGTTCGGGGTGCGTGCGATGTCGAAGCGGTCGGGGTCGGGGAAGACGGACGGGTCGCGGTTGGCGGAGACGTGGTAGACGACCACCTTGTCGCCCGCGCGGATGTCGTGGCCGCCCAGGGTGAGGTCGCGCGTGGCCGTGCGGCGGAAGTGCATGACCGGCGGCCAGAAGCGGAGCATCTCCTCGATGGCGGAGTCGAGCAGGGAGGGGTCGTCGCGGAGGCGGGCCAGCTCGGCGGGGTGCTGGAGGAGCGTGAGGAGGCCGCCCGGGATGCCGTTGCGGACGGTCTCGTTGCCTGCGACGGCGAAGAGAGAGAACATGTTCTCGAATTCCTCCACGGTCAGGCCGCCCTTCCTCATGGCCGCCATGAGGGATTCGTCGTCGGCGGGGGCCTCGGCGAGGTCGTGCGCATAGGCGAACACGTCGGCCAGCGCCGCCCTGGAGCGCGGATTCGTCCCGGGCTCGAGCCTGGGCCTCAGCGCGACGGCGCGGCGGCCCATCGGGGTGAGGGACTCCACGTCGGCCGTCGAGAGGTCGGCGTGGTCGGCGTCCTGGTAGCCGATGACCCGCGACGCCCAGTCGTACAGCAGCCGCCTGTCCTGCTCCGGGAAGCCCATGACGTGGGCCAGCGTCCACACGGGCAGGTCGGCGGTCATCTCCACGAAGTCGCACTCGCCCTGCGCGAACAGCGCCGCCGCGCGTTCGGCGATCGTCCGCTCCAGCGCCCGCACGGCGCGCGGCGTGAAGGCCGCCGCCACGATCTTGCGCAGCCTGGCGTGGTCGGGCGCGTCCATGTTGACCATCATGTTCTGGACGAAGGCCAGGTCGGCGGGGGTGTCGAAGTCGCGGAGCTGGGTGGCGCCGAGGTGGGAGGAGAAGTCTTCCGTGTTGCGCAGGACCTGCTTGACGTCGGCGTGCCTGAAGACGGCCCAGTAGCCCGGGCCCTCACGCCACGGGCCGATGGCGGGCTCGGGGATCCAGCAGACGGGGGTCTCGCGCCTCAGATGGGCCAGCAGGTCGTACGGCACGGCTTCCGCGTAGGTGGACGGCAGGAACACCTCCACTGCTGCCTGGTGGACCGTCACCTGAGCCTCCTTGCCTCGTCGGGCATACGTCAAGATCGCGTCCTCGCGTACGATATTGACCTTTGCGCAGTCCGCAGGCAAGCGCCCGGGCACCGTCGTCCACAGGCGAGAGCGGCCTCCGCCGGGTTGTCCACAGGACCGGTGCTCGTGGCGTCGCCGGGAGGGCCGGGCGTGCATGATGAGCGCGTGACTCCAGCAGACGCGCGGGCGATGCTCCGTGACCGGTTCGCCTTCCGGCTCCCGCAGGGCGACGGCACCAGGCACCACGCGGGCGATCCCGACGTGAGCGCCGTCTCAGAGATTTCTCAGGTGCGGAAAGTAAGCTCCCCGTCATGAAGCGTGTGGCCGCACTGGTAGCGGCACTTGCCCTCATCGGGGTGACGACGTGGCTGGTGTGGCCGTCGGCTCCCGAGGTGCGGGGCCAGGACCAGAGAATAACCGTCGTCGACGGGCCCGCCGACGACCAACGGGTGGAGCTCGACACGACGTTCTTCCCACCGCCGGATGGCGGGAAGGCGCCTGCCGTGTTGATCGCCCACGGTTTCGGCGGCAGCAAGCAGAGCGTCAGGCAGCAGGCGATCCGCGTCGCCCAGGACGGCTACGCGGTGCTGACCTGGTCGGCGCGCGGCTTCGGCCGCTCGACCGGCGAGATCGCGCTCAACTCCCCCGACTACGAGGTCAAGGACGTCAAGCAGCTCATCGACTGGCTGGCCAAGCGTCCCGAGGTCCGGCTCGACGCCGCGAACGACCCGCGCGTGGGCATCGTGGGCGGCTCGTACGGCGGCGCCATCGCCCTGATGACGGCCGCCCACGACCAGCGGGTCGACGCGATCGTGCCGCAGATCACGTGGTCCGACCTGGCCGACGCGCTCTTCCCCAACGCCGCCACCCAGACCCCCACGGCCACGACGGCCCAGAGCAACGGCACCACCGGCCAGAGCACGGAGGGCGGCACCGGCACCACCGCCCAAGGCGCGGGGAGCGCCGCCGGCACCGGCCAAGGGCCTGAGAGCGGCGTGTTCAAGCGCATGTGGGCAGGCATCTTCTTCGGGCAGGGCGTCTCCCTGGACAGCTTCGCGCTGGGCCAGCGGCAGGCGGCGGCCGCGCCGCTGACGCCCGAGCAGGCGCGGTGCGGCAGGTTCCTGCCCGCGATCTGCGACATCTACCAGAAGGTCGCCAAGGACGGCCGGGCCACGCCCGAGGCCGTCGCACTACTCCGCAAGTCGAGCCCGATCACCGTGGCCGACCGGATCAAGGCGCCCACGCTGCTCCTCCAGGGCCAGCGCGACTCGCTGTTCCCGCTGAGCCACGCCGACGCCAACGCCAAGGCCATCGCCGCCGACGGCACCCCGGTCAGCCTGGCCTGGTTCGACGGCGGCCACGACGGCGGCAACGGCGAGGCCGACTGGCTGTTCGAGCAGTCCTCGGCCTGGTTCGCCCGCTACCTGAAGGGTGACGGCTCGGCTCAGACCGCCCCGCCGGTCAGCGCCTTCACCGTGACGCGTGACGGCGGCCGCGACCCCGGCACCCGCCAGCGCATCCGCCTGCACCCGGAGGCCGCCTCCTACCCCGGCCTCGCGGGCACCGACACCACCACCGTGGAGCTGACCGGCCCCGAGCAGAACATCGTCAACCCGCCCGGCGGCGCCCCCGCCTCGATCTCGACGGTGCCCGGCATCGGCGGCCTGCTGGGCGGCCAGAACACCGGCGGCGTGTCGATCGACATGCCGGGGCAGAGCGCCGCCTTCGAGTCCCGGCCGCTCACCGCCCCGCTCCAGCTCACCGGCAGCACCACAGTCAAGATCAAGGTGACGGGCAAGGGTGAGGCGACGCTGTTCGCCAAGCTCTACGACGTGGCCGACAGCATGCAGCCGCCGACCTTGCCCGCCGGGCTGGTGGCGCCGATCCGAGTGACGATCCCCGAGGGCGCGGGCAGCGTCGAGGCCACGGTCACCCTGCCCGCCGTCGACCATCGCTTCGCCGTCGGCCACCGGCTCCGCCTGGTGGTGGCCACGACGGACATGGGGTTCGCGACGCCTGTCGAGCCTGCCACGTACCAGGTGTCGTTGGCCTCCCCCACGCTCTCCGTCCCGACGGTGCGCACACTGGCGGCCCCGCCGACCGGGGTGGCGTGGTGGGTGTGGGCGATGCCGCTGACCGCCGTGGTGATCGCCGCCGTCCTGCTGGCGACGGGCCGCACCTCGACCCTCGCGCTCTCCGGCGCCCGGACCCGCCGCCGGACCGTCGCATCCGGCGTGGAGGGAGACGGCCGCCAGTCCGTACCGGCCGCAGCAGGCAACGGCCAGACGCACGGCATCCCCGCCTTCACGCCTAACGGCGACGCCGCCGGCTTGAACGCCCCGAGCCCGAACGGCGAGGCACACGACGTTCCCGCCTCCACGGTCTCGGACGGCAAGTCGTCGGACGATGAGTCCGTCGACGCCGTGAACGGTCACGCGAGCGACGTGCCCGGGGGTGCGGCGAGCGGCGATGGGGAGTCGTCGGATGAGTCCTCGGCCGTCACCCCGTCCTCCGGCGAGGAGTCCCGGGACGCGGCCGTCCGGAACGGCCATCTCGTGGCCAATGGCGTGATACGCGAGCCGGGCAACCCGGAGGTGGCGGCGCAGGCGGCGAGTGGCGAGCCGGTGCCGTTGGAGATCAGAGGGCTGACGAAGGCGTACCGGAACGGGGAGCTGGCCGTCGACGGCCTGTCGTTCCGGGTCGAGCAGGGCCAGGTGCTGGGCCTGCTCGGGCCGAACGGCGCCGGCAAGACGACCACGATGCGGATGATGATGGGCCTCATCCGGCCGGACGACGGCGAGATCCTGATCTTCGGCGACCGCGTCACACCGGGCGCGCCCGTGCTGTCCAGGCTCGGCTCGTTCGTCGAAGGGCCCGGATTCCTGCCGCACCTGTCCGGAAGGGACAACATCGAGCTTTACTGGGCCGCCACCGGACGCCCGGCCGCCGACGCCCATTTCGACGAGGCGCTGGAGATCGCGGGCCTGGGCAAGGCGCTGGAGCGCGCCGTACGCACCTACTCGCAGGGCATGCGGCAGCGGCTGGCCATCGCGCAGGCCATGCTCGGGCTGCCGGACCTGCTCGTGCTCGACGAACCCACGAACGGTCTCGACCCACCCCAGATCAGGGAGATGCGCGAGGTGCTCAAGCGCTACGCGCGCGACGGCCGTACCGTGATCGTCTCCAGTCACATGCTCGCCGAGGTGGAGCAGACCTGCAGCCACGTCGTGGTCATGCACCGGGGCCGGCTGGTCTCCACCGGGCCGGTGTCGCAACTGCTCACCTCCGCCTCCGCCTCCGCCGCCGCGTCCACCGGCAACGGGCACGGGCCGCGGCTGGAAGACGTCTTCCTCGACCTCATCGGAGACAAGTCATGACGGCCGCGACCGGCTACGTGCCCCGCCGTACGCTCCCGCTGCGCGTGGAGATCATCAGGCAGTTCAAGCGGCGGCGGACGATGGTCATGTTCGGGCTGCTGCTGGCGCTGCCGTGGATCCTGGTGATCGCGTTCCAGTTCGGGCCGCAGGGCAGCGGGCAGACGCAGACGGCGCTGCGCATCTCCGACCTCGCGACGGAGAGCGGGCTCAACTTCGCCGCCTTCGCCCTGTCGGTGTCGGCCAGCTTCCTGCTGGTGGTGGCGGTCGCGCTGTTCTGCGGTGACACCGTGGCCAGCGAGGCCAACTGGTCGTCGCTGCGCTACCTGCTGGCCGCGCCGATCCCCCGCGACCGGCTGCTGCGGCAGAAGCTGATCGTGGCGCTCGGCTACTCGGCGGCGGCCGTGATCTGCCTGCCGCTGATGGCGCTGCTGGCGGGCACGCTGGCGTTCGGGTGGAACGACATCCAGGTGCCCGGCACGGGCGAGACGATCCCGGCGCTCGACGTGCTGCCGCGCTTCGGCATCGTGATCGGGTACGCCCTGGTCAGCCAGCTCGTCGTGGCCGCGCTGGCCTTCCTGATCTCCACCCTCACCGACTCGCCGTTGGGCGCGGTCGGCGGGGCGGTCGGGCTCTGGATCGTGTGCAACATCCTGCAGGCGGTCGAGGCGCTGGGGGTGCTGCGCGAGTTCCTGCCCACGTTCTGGAACAACGCCTGGCTCGACGCTCTGGCGCCGGAGCTCGACTGGAGCGGCATGGCCAAGGGCGCCTCGGTGTCAATTACGTACGCGGCCCTATTGATCGCGGTGGCATTCCGCCGCTTCAGGCGCAAGGACGTGGTGAGCTAGCGGAGCCTCGATCCAGAGCCGCGACGGTCCGGCCCGTGAGACGACCGTCCTGAACGGCCGGTCGGTCCGTGCCGGAAGTACGGGCAGCTTCCGTACCCGCAGTACGGCCCGTTCAGGGCGGCGAGTCCGCCGGGGCTCCGAGTACGACCCGTTCAGGGCGGCGGGTCAGCCCCGAACCCGAAGTACGGCCAGGTTCGGGGGGCCGGGTGCGGCCGTCCTGAGCGGCGGATCGTCCAGGCCTCGAGTATGGCCCGTTCAGGGCGGCGGGCCATGTCCCGGTCAGATGGTGTGGAGACCTGACGGTCGCATATGCGTGGGTATGCGGGTTCAGGTGGGGAGGCTTCCGTAGGCGGCCAGGACGATGCCGAGGGCGCGGTCGTCGACGAGTCCGCCGTCGTCGATCATCTGATTCATCGCGTACGCCACCGTCATGCGGGCGTCGAAGTCGACGAAGACCAGGGAGCCGCCCCACCCGCCCCAGTAGCACGCGCGGCGGTCGCCCTGGATGGCGTACCCCATGCCGTACCGCATCCGGGTGCCCAGGTAGCGGTCCGTGCCGTGGTGCTGTTCCTCCAGGGCGCGTTCGCAACCGGCCGGGGACAGCAGGCGGACGCCGCCGAGCGTTCCGCCGCAGGCCAGGACCGACTGGATGGCGGCGACCGAGCGGGCGTTGCCGTGACCGTTGGCGGCCGGGATCTCGGCGCGCCGCCAGCCGGTGGTGTTCGCGTCCGCGGCCTGGATCTCGGGGTGGAACGGCTCGTCCGGCCGGCGGGAGCCTGCTGGGGCGGAGGGCGGGATGACCGGGGCGACGCGGTGGTCGTGCTCGGCGGGCAGGCCGATGTGGAAGTCGGCGCCCAGCGGCCCGGCGACCTCCTCGGCGAAGAAGGTGCCCAGGGTGCGGCCGGTGATGCGGCGGACGACCTCGCCGATCAGGTATCCCTGGGTGAGCACGTGGTAGCCGCTCTCGGTGCCCGGCTCCCAGCGTGGCGTCTGCGCGGCCAGCCGTGCCGTGGCCTTCTCCCAGTCGTACAGGTCCTCGACCGTCATGGGCGCGTCGAAGGTCGGCAGGCCCGCGGTGTGGGAGAGGACGTGCCGGATCTGGACGCGGTCCTTTCCCTCGGCGGCGAACTCGGGCCAGTACGCGGCCACGGGGGCGGTCAGGTCGAGCTCCCCGCGGTCGGCGAGGATCAGTGCGCACAGCGCCGTCATGGGCTTGGTGGTGGACCAGACGTTGGTGATGGTGTCGCGCTGCCAGGGGATGGTGCGTTCGGCGTCGGCGTAGCCGCCCCAGAGGTCGACGACCCGCTCGCCGTCCACGTACACCGCAGCCGAGGCGCCACCCACGGCGTCGTCGCTGTCGAGGGAGGACGCCAGCATCTCGCGTACCTCGCCGAAACGTTCGTCGCAGGTGCCGTGGAGCTCAGCCATGGGACGGAACCTAGCCCGGCTCCTCCTGGCCGTGCCACAGATTAATGACGTGCCGGATTAATGACGTGCCGGACGGCCTGACGCACCCAAGATCCAGGACGGGCGTGGCGGGCGTGTGCGGACACGTAATCGGCGCGCTGGCGGTGGCGGTCGCTGGGGGTGGCGAAGGCGGTGGCTGTGGCGGCGGACATGGTGGCGGACATGGTGGCGGACGTGGCGGAGGAGGGGGCGGCTGTGGTGGCGATGGCGGTGGCCATGGCGCATCCAGAAGGCCAGCCCAGCCGCCATCCCGGCGTTCGTTTCGCGGTGGTGCCGGAGGAAGGCGACATGTCGTACCGTTCCCGGGTGACGGCGGCGTCAGAGCGTGCGGGTGAACGTGACCAGCTGGGTGCCGGGGCCGTTGTAGCCGGGGATCGGGCCGGTGACCGTGAAGCCCATGCGGCGGTGGAAGGCGATCGACGCCTCGTTGACCGGCGACGTGATCGCCTTGACCACGCGGCGGTCGTGGGCACGGGCCATGGCGAAGAAGTGCTCGTACATCGTCCGCCCCAGCCCCGAGCCCCGTGCGGCGGGAGAGACGCCGACGAAGTGGATGTACGCCTCGTCGGCCGCCGACGGCGACAGGAAGCCGATCAGGAAGCCCGCCATCCCGTCACGGCCCTCGGCGACCAGGCTGGTGCGGTGGAAGTGGTCCAGGAAGAGCCGGGGAAGGGAGCCCAGGATGGGGCGGCCCCACCACTCGTCGACCACGGCGGCCATGGCGTCGTAGTCGGCGGGCGTGGCGGGGCGCAACGTGTGCTCGGCCAACGACGTCAATCCCAGTGGGGCGGCCTGTTGTCGAGGTAGAAGTCGTCCGCGTCCTCGTCAGGCAGGTCGTCGCCCCAGCCCAGATCTTTGTCGTCCGCCGTCTGCTCGGAGTAGAAATCTTCCACGGCTGACATGCTACCCAGACGTACAAACCAGCACCCGGTGTGTCCGCAGGTCCGGGGACAGGCGGGGGGCGCGGCGGTACGATGCTTGAGCAGGTGTCGCCTATCCCCCGTGAGGCTGCGCATGGCCACCCCGACAGGCTGGCGGCGAGAAGGCAATCTGCCGGCGGAGCTCACCAGCTTCATCGGCCGGACACGTCTCCTCTCCAACCTCAAAAGGCACCTCGGCGAGTCGCGGTTGGTGACCGTCACGGGCATCGGCGGCGTCGGGAAGTCCCGCACGGTGCTGCGGCTGGCCCATCAGGTGCGCTCTCAATACCCCGACGGCGTGTGGTTCGCCGATCTCGCCCGGCTGCAGGACGCGGGCATGGTCAAGCACACGATCGCCTCCTCCCTGCGCATCGCCGACCAGTCCTCGCGCGCGGAGTCCGAGTCGCTGTCGGAGTGGGTCGGCGAGCGCGACATGCTGCTCATCATCGACACCTGCGAGCACGTCGTGCAGGGATGCGCGGAGCTGGTGCACGAGCTGCTGGAGGCGGCGCCCAACCTGAAGGTGCTGGCCACCAGCCGCCAGTCGCTGCACCTGCCGTACGAGCACGTGGTCCCCGTGCCGCCGCTGCAGGTGCCCGGCGACGACCCGGCGGAAAACCTCTTCACCAACGAGTCGGTGCAGCTGTTCGCGGCGCGGGCCGGGGCGAGCGTGCCCGACTTCCAGCTGGACGAGGACAACATCGCCTCGGTCGCCGAGCTGTGCCGGCGGCTCGACGGCATCCCGCTGGCCATCGAGCTGGCGGCGGTGCGGCTGCGGGCGCTGTCGGTGGAGCAGATCCTGGGCCTGCTGGCCGACCGGTTCAGCCTGCTGGCCGGCGCCAGCCGCACGGCGCTGCCGCGGCACCAGACGCTGCGCGCGGCGATCGGCTGGAGTCACGAGCTGTGCGAGCCGGCCGAGCGGCTGCTGTGGGCGCGGTTGTCGGTGTTCGCGGGCGACTTCGAGCTCGACGCGGCCCGCTTCGTGTGCAAAGACGAACGGCTGCCGGAGGATCAGATCACCGACCTGGTCACCGGCCTGGTGGAGAAGTCGATCCTGCTGATCAGCAGCAACCACGCCGGGGTCCGCTACAAGCTGATCGACACGCTGGCCGAATACGGCGACGAGTGGCTCAGGAAGCTCGGGCAGCGGGAAAAACTGAGGCAGCGGCACCTGGAGTACTACCTGAGTCTGGCCCAGCGGGGCGAGGACGCATGGTCGAGGCCGCGGCAGATCTACTGGTTCATCCGCATGCGCGAGGAGCACAACAACGTCCGGGCCGCGCTCGAATACGCGCTGCAGACGCCGGGCAAGGAGCCGCTGGCGCTGACGCTGTTGTCGTCACTCTGGTTCATGTGGGTCTGCTGCGGGTTCGCCCGCGAGGGACGCCTCTACCTGGAGCGGGCCCTGGAGGCCAACCCCGACCCGAGCAAGGAGCGGTGCAAGGCGCTCTGGGTGCTGGCTTATGTACGCAACTCCCAGGGCGACAGCGTCGGAGGGCAGGCCGCGGCGGAGAAGTGCAGCTCCGAGGCCGTCCAGGTGGGCGACTCCCGGGCGGTGATCCTGGGCTCCAAGATGCAGGGCACGGCGGCGATGCTCCAGGGCGACATGCAGAAGGCCTGCGCGCTCCTGGGCATGGCGATCGAGTTCAACACCGACAACAAGGAGCTCAACCCCGGCCTGCTGCCCGCCATCGTCGAGCTGTCCATCGTCCTGACCGCGCAAGGGGGGTTCTACGAGGCCGAATCCCTGCTGGAGGACTGCCTGCAGGTGTGCAAGGAGCGTGGCGAGCTCTGGCTGAGCTCACACGCGATGTGGGCGTTGGCGGGCACCAAGCTCGCCACGAACCGGCACGAGGAGGCGCTGCCGCACCTCAAGGAAGGCCTGCGGATCAAGCTGCACTTCCACGACATCCTCGGCACCCTGCTGGCGCTGGAGTCCTCGGCACGGGTCTTCGTGGCCCTGGACCGGCTGCCGGTGGCCGCCCAGGTGCTGGGTGCGCTGCAGCAAAACTGGAAATCGGCCGGCCTGCCGCAGTTGGGCGCGCCGTTCCTGTCCGATGACCACAACGCGTGCGTCAGGGAGTGTGTGCGGCGGATGGGCGAGCTCGCCTACAAGGACGCCTTCGAGGAGGGCGCCCGGCTCGACCTCGAGGAGGCGTCCACGCTCGCGCGGGACGAGCTGGACGCCCTCGAGAACAGCTGATACGGGGAGCTTCAGACGGCCTGGGGCCAGCAGGTGTCGTCCGGCCAGGCATGCACGAAGCGTGCGCTGCCGAACGAGAATTCGATGTGGCCGCGGACCCAGTGCTCGAGGCCGCGCACGTATTTGCGCACCGCCGGTGGAGCCCACGTCTCCATCGCCGCGCGCCGGTCGACGAACGCGGCGATCGCCTCGTGGTGCATCCGGGCGACCTCGAGCAGCGCCTCCTGCAGGGAGAGCGACTTCTCGTTGGCCAGCACGGTCACGAGGTTGTGCCGGGCCTTGTCGGTGCGGCGCTCCTTGGCGTACGAGAGCAGGTCGTTGTCCCACCCGACGAGGTCGCATGCCAGGTCGGAGAGCGTGCGTACGTCGGGGTGGTACCAGTCCTCGGTCTCGATCCGGTAGCCGCCGCCGATGTCGATGAGCGCGAAGCAGGTGTACGTGGCGCCGGTGGTGCGGCGCATGAGGAGATACTCCTCGAGGCTGGGGATCAGATCAGCCTCGCGGTTCGCCGCCTCCCAGATCTGGGCGAAGAGGTACTCCTTCACCGCGCTCCGCCACCGGTCCACCTGTGCGGGGGTGGCCATCGCGGAGATGCGGTCCAGGAGTTCCCTGAGGGCGAGCCCGAACGCGTCGCCGGGCTCCGGGTCCCTGTCCCCGTCGAGGCTCTCCAGAAGCGACGGCAGTGCGCGGGCGACCGCGGCCGCCCGATGCCCGGTGCGCTCGTTCTCGCAGAAGCCGTCGTCGAAGGCCCAGAGCCAGAAGTACCAGTCGGTGATCAGCCGGAGACTGGCGCGCGGCACGGTCGGGTTGGTCCGTGCGGGGAGAAGGCCGAGCTCCGATCGGCTGAAGTGCTCGATGGAGTCGGCGCTGGGGAGCATGTTGGAGGCGGTCACCCATGCGTGACTTTCCGCAGTGACCTCCGCGGCATGGACGTTGATCTCACTGGGGAACGGACATGGCAGCGGAGGGATGCGGAGTGGTCGCCTACTGAAGGGGTGCGCAGAATTAACCACATCCCCAGCATGACTACGGACGGAGCGAAAGGCCACACTCGGCCACTTCGAGGCGTTTAATGCTTATTTCACACTATGAATCCCTTGGGGAGAAGCATTGACTAAACTAGCCATTTGCCCCCATTTACGCCGTCACCTTGGGTGGACGGCGTGCCGGCGTCCGGATTCGCCCCGGCGTCCAGCAACGCTCTGACCACGGCAGATTCCTTTTTGTACACGGCTCCGGCGAGCGGCGTCTGCCCACGGTCGTTGACTCAGTTGACCTCTGCGCCGCTTGTGACAAGCATGCGTACAGTCTCAGCGTGACCGTAATAAGCCGCTAGCATCAGCAAAGTGTCACCTTTGCCGTTGCTCAGATCGACCGGCACCCCGGCTTCGACATACGCGCGCAGCGTCTCGGTGTCGCCCGCTCTGGCCAGGTCGAACATCCTGGTGGCGAGCTCTTCGAGCTCCGGGTCCCCGTCCATGGAGGCCATTGTGCCTCGATAGGGTGCCGTGCACGGAATCGTTCCGACCCGCCGTAGGTTCTGGAGATGAGTACCTAGGGAAAGGCTGTCCAACCGTGTTCGACCCGCAGGATCTCTACAAGCTCGCAGATGACGCCCCCGAGCTGCATGATCCGGTCTTGCTGTACCACTTCGACGGTTTCGTCGACGCGGGCGGCGCCGGACGCCTCGCGCTGGGCCACCTGCTGGCCGAGCTGGAGCACCGGGTCGTGGCGACGTTCGACGTGGACCGGCTGCTCGACTACCGGTCGCGCCGGCCGATCATGACCTTCGACACCGACCGTTGGGTCGAGTGCGAGAGCCCGGAGCTGGCCGTGCACGTCGCGCAGGACTCGACGGGAACGCAGTTCCTGCTGATGAGCGGGCCCGAGCCCGACCGGGAGTGGGAGCTGTTCACCCAGGCGGTGAAGTCGCTGGTGGATCGGCTGGGAGTGAGCAAGCTGGTGACGATGCACGGCATCCCGATGGCCGTGCCGCACACCCGCCCGCTGGGCCTCACGATGCACGCCAGCCGGCCCGAGCTCATCAATTCGCAGACGAGCGCGTTCGGGCGTGTCCAGGTGCCGGGGAGCGTGGCGGCGTTGATCGAGTTCCGGCTGGGGGCGCAGGGGCACGACGCCCTGGGGTACGCGATCCACGTGCCGCACTACCTGTCCCAGGCCGAATACCCGACGGCCGCCGTCACCGCGCTGGAGGCGGTGACGCGGGGGACGGGGCTGGTGTTCCCGATGGACGCGCTGCGGGAGGCGGCCCAGCGCACGACGTCGGAGATCGAGGAGCAGATCGCGGCCTCCGCCGAGCTGTCCACGGCCATCACGGGGCTGGAGCAGCAGTACGACGCCTTCGCGGCGGGCGCGGAACGCGAAAACCTCATCGCCGAGTCGATCCCCATGCCGACAGGCGATGAGCTGGCTGCCCAGTTCGAACGCTTCCTCGCCGAACGCGACGACCCCCAAAACCCATAATCATCATCATTTACGCGCTGCCGTGGCCTGCCACCCTCCGTACTACGGCTGACGGAGCGGCGAGCCTGGGGCGGAGAGCGGTAGCTTGCGTGACCAGCGGAGCCCCGTGCGAGCGCGACCATCAGCCACGTGCGGCGAGCCTGGGGCGGAGAGCGGTAGCTTGCGTGACCAGCGGAGCCCCGTGCGAGCGCGACCATGAACAGGGCCCTCCAGGAAACGCCCTCTGACCCTTCACCGGCGGGCCGCCGTTACGGAGCGCACAGTGGGCCGATTACGTGGTTTCGATAGCCTGGGCCGATGAGTGACATCCGGGTGGGGCTGGTCGGATATGGCGTTGCGGGGGCCTACTTCCATGCCCCCTTCATCCAGGCCACGCCTGGCTTGTCGTTGGCCGCTGTCGTCACCAGGGATCCCGGGCGGCGGGCGGAGGTGCGTGACAAGTACGGGGCCGTGGGCGTTGATGACGTGCGGGAGTTGATCGGGCGGTGTGATCTTGTGGTGGTCGCGTCGCCCAATCGCACACATGTATCCATCGCGGCGGCGGCGATCGGCGAAGGGCTGCCTGTCGTCGTGGACAAGCCCCTGGCCAGGACCGCCGAGGAAGGGCGGGAGCTGGTGCGGATGGCCAAGGAGCGCGGGGTCATGCTCACCGTGTTCCAGAACCGGCGGTGGGACGGTGACTTCCTGACCGTGCGGCGGCTCGTCGGCCAGGGCCTGCTGGGCGAGGTGCGGCGGTTCGAGTCGCGGTTCGAGCGGTGGCGGCCGGTGCCCAAGGGCGGCTGGCGGGAGGCCGGAGGGCCCGAGGAGGTCGGCGGGCTGCTGTACGACCTCGGGAGTCATCTCGTCGACCAGGCGCTGCAGTTGCTCGGCCCGGTGCGGGAGGTCTACTGCGAGAGCGACGTCCGGCGCGAAGGGGTGGCCTCGGACGACGACACGTTCATGGCGTTGACGCATGCCGGCGGGGCGCGGTCGCATCTGTGGGTGAGCTCCGTGGCGGCGCGGCTCGGGCCCCGGTTCCGGGTGCTGGGGTCGGCGGGCGCGTACGTGAAGCACGGGATGGACGTGCAGGAGGAGCGGCTCCGGGCCGGGGTCTCACCCGATTCGCCCGGGTTCGGGGAGGACGAGGAGGACCGGTGGGGGGTGCTGGGCACGGAGGACGAGCACCGGGTGGTGCGTACCGAGGCGGGGGCGTACCTGGACTTCTACCGGGGTGTCGAGGCGGCGCTGCGGGAGGGGGCGCCGCCGCCGGTGGACGCGGAGAGCGTGATCGAGGCGCTGAGCGTCATCGAGGCGGCCCGCCAGTCGGCCGCCCAGCGCATCGTCGTCCGCCTCAGCTGAGCGGTCAGTCCCGCAGGCGGCCGCGCATCGCCTCCGTGTCCGCCACCGTCCAGCCGTGCTGCGCCAGCCAGCCCATCGGGCCGCCGTAGCGGTCGTCGAGCACGCCGAGGAACTGCTCGAGGTATTTCGCCCGCGGCATGTGGTCGTCGGCCGGCCTGGAGTCCAGATCCCCGCGGTAGGTGTCGCTCGCCCGCAGTCGCTTGAGTATCAGCTCCAGCCGCTCCCCCGTGGCGACGTAGTCCTCCACGATGGCCTCCCTGGTGACGCCCGCGATCTCCAGCGCCAGCGCCGCCAGCACGCCCGTGCGGTCCTTGCCCGCCGCGCAGTGCACCACCGCCGCCCCGTCGTCCAGCGACATCGCGCGCAGGGCCGCCACCACGGCGGACGGGCGGTCGCGCAGATAGCCGAAGTAGAAGCCGGTCACGCGCAGCTCCTCGTCCAGCACCCGCTCCGCCCACGGGAGCACCCGCTCCCCGTCGATGGTGTCGGCCTCGACGTCGGTGTGCCGGCCGCCCTCGGCGAACAGCGTCAGATGGTGATGCCGCACCTCGGGCACCGTCGTCAGCGGCCCCGGGCCCTCCAGCGCGACCTCGGCGTTGGAGCGGAGGTCCACGACGTGCCGGAGGTTCAGCTCGCCCACCAGCAGATCCACGTCCCGGGGCGTGAGCCCCTGGAGATTGTCGGCGCGGAAGATCCGGCCGCTCCGGGTGACGCCGCCGTCACGCGTGGGAAGCCCGCCCAGGTCACGCGCGTTGACCGCCCCTTCCAGATCGATCCACCTCGTCATCTCTCTCATCATCTTCGACCCTATATGTCCGCCAAATATGAGCGGATTCGAGGTTCATAACGCAGCATGAACGTATGGATCCACGAGCTCTGCCTCCACGGCTGGTGATCGATCCCTCGCTGCCCCCGGAGATCTCGGTAGAGCTGCGGTCGAGCCCCCACATCCTCCGCATGGCTCGAACCGGCACGCGAATGGACACCACGTACAACCCCGCCCTGCTGTTCGTGCTCCCCGGCTTCCTGTTGCTGATCTTCTTGCTCACCGATGTGTCGGGCGTCTTCGTGGCAAGCCTCGGCATCGGGATGATCGTGTTGATCCGCTGGATGGCCCTGGACGGCTCCCATCGCACGACCAGGCGAAGACTCCGCCTGGCGCAGACGCACGCCGAGCAGTACATCCTGGCCGAGGACCTCGACTATCCCTGCCAGATGCTGCTGCGCCGGGCCCAGAACGCGGTCGAGGTGATCCTCAACTCCAAGGTGCACAAGGCGGGCCTGATCGACAGCATCGACAACCAGGTGACGCTGCCGGACGAGATCTGGCAGATCGCGCAGCGGCTGCGCAAGCTGTCGTCCATGCACGCCGAGCACGGCAAGCTCATCCCCCGCGAGCTGCCGCCCGGCATGGAGGACGCGTTCAAGCCCTACACCAGCGCGCTGGACGCCGCCTGGACGTCGTTGTCGCAGCGGGTGCGTCACCTGGAGAAGTACGCCAAACAGGTGGTCAAGGCCGACAAGGTCTACCACACGCACAAACGGCTGGAGGCGCTGGCCGCCAAGACCCCTGAGTACCAGCAGCTGATCGCCGAGACCGTGCATGACCAGGTGGCCCACCAGCACATCAGGGAGCTGGCCGACCAGGCGGCGCACGCGCGCAAGATGTTCGAGGAGAGCATCAACCAGGCCAGGCTGGCGGCGGGCGAGCTGCTCAGGACCCCGCTCACCTAGCGGGTTCCTCCGGCGGGGCCGCGCGTCTGAGTAGCTCCAGGGTCCTGCGCATGCCCGCCTCGTTGCCGAGGCTGCGGTAGATCTCCCTGGCCTGCTCCAGCGGCCCGACGGCCGCCCGGCGTCCGCCCGCGTCCAGGTGCGTCTCCCCGAGGTACCGCAGGCTCCTGGCCATCCACCACCGGTCCTGCAGCTCCTCGAACCCGTGGACGGCGCGGCGCAGCTCCGCCTCCGACTCCTCGATGCGCCCCAGGCGGGCCAGCGCCCGGCCCGCCGACACGGCGTTGCGGGCCACCCCCCACGAGTCGCCCAGCGCGACGAGGATCTGCTCGGCGCGCCGCACGTACTCCAGCTCGCGCAGCCCGTTGGCCGGATCGCCGACCTCCCCGGCCGCGCGCAGGCATCGGGCCTCCTCCCAGAGCTCGCCGCGCTGCCGGAACATCTCGGCGGCCCGGTCCAGGCTGAAGCCAGCGCGCGTGAAGAGGTTGCCGGCGGCGCGGTGGTCGCCGGCGAGCCGCTCGCCCCGCGCCTGCGCGGCCAGCACCTCGCCGTAGACCCGCAGCGTCTGGGCCTCGGAGTAGCGGTTGCCCTCCCGCTTGAAGATCTCCAGGGCGTCCTCGAGCAGCTCCCTGGCCTCCTCGGGCCGCCGCTCGGCCATCCGCATCTCGGCGAGGTTGCGCTGGGTGCGGGCCATCCACCACAGGTCCTCCTCGCCCTTGAACTCGGTGATGGCCCCGATCAGGAAGTCCTGCGCCTGGTCCAGGTGGCCGTCGCTGAACAGGGTCATGCCGATCGTTCGCATGGACCTGGCCGCCCACCACGACTCGCCCAGCTCGGTGAAGATCTCCAGCGCCCGCTTGGCCTCGTCCAGCGCCTGCTGGCGCAGGCCGAGCCCGCCGTGAACGGAAGCGGCGTCGAGCAGCGCGATGGCCAGGGAGCGCCGGTCGTCGGCCCGCTCGGCGGCCTCGCAGCCGATCTCCGCGACCGCTTTCCAGTCGGCCCAGTAGGCCCGCAGCGAGTGGCACAGCGAGCAGAACGCCCGGGCCAGCCCCCACGTCAGCTCCCACAGCTCCAGCTGCCGCGCCAGGTGGATCATTGCCAGGAGCGAGAGGCGCTCGGCGTTGAGCCAGTCGCCGGCCCGCAGCTGCCCGTCGGCGCTGGAGCGGCGCCCGCCCCTGCTCCAGTCCTGCGGCCAGCGGTTCTGCGCGGCCTCCTCGGCGCGGCGGCGGTAGCCGTAGAGCACGCGCTCGATCGCGGCCCGGCGCCGCTCGGCCTCGTCCTGGTCGGCCAGCTCGGCGGCGAACACCCGGACCAGGTCGTGCAGCCGGTAGCGCATGGTGCCGGTCTGGTCGGTGCCCGAGCACTCGGCGAGCTGGGCGTCGATGAGGGCCTCCAACTGGTCGGCGCCGTCGAGCCCCGAGATGTCGAGCAGCTCGCCGGCCACCCAGCCCGGCACGTCGGGGGCGGTGAGCGAGCTGAGCAGGCGCAGCAGGCGGCGCTGCATGCCGGTGCAGTCGTCGTAGCTGAGCTGCACCGAGGCGCGCACGCTCTTGTCGACGGTCGGCGCGACCTCCAGGTGATCGAGGCGGCGGCGCGTGTCGGCCAGCCGGCCGGCCATCTCACGCAGCGTCCACTGCTCGCGGGTGGCGAGCCGGCCGCCGCAGATGTTGATCGCCAGCGGCAGGTAGTCGCACAGGCGGACGATCTCCTTGGCGGAGTCGAGGTCGTCGACGATCCTGGCGCCGCCGGCCAGCCTGGCCAGCAACTCCACGCCGTGCGCCTCGCTGAACACGCCGAGCCGCGTGTCGTGGGTGCCGTTCAGGAACAGCGGCACGCGGGAGGTGACCAGCACCGCGCAGCCCGGCTCGGCCGGGATGAGGGGTTTGACCTGGTCGGCGTCGTGGGCGTTGTCCAGGCCGATGAGGATCCTGCGGCCCTTGGTCCAGGTCAGCCAGAGCTTGCGTAACTCGTCGAGGCCGCCGGGGTCGGTGGTCAGGCGCACGTCGAGCGCGCGCAGAAAGCCGATGAGCACCTCGTCGGGGCGTACGGGGGCGTCGACGCCGCCGCGCAGGTCGGCGTAGAGGCGGCCGTCCGGGAACCAGTCGGCGACCTCCTGACCGAACCGGGTCATGAGGGCCGACTTGCCGACGCCGCCGCGGCCGTACACGGAGACGACGAGCGGGGGCGAGAGGTCGGAGGCCTTGCGGCGGCCGGCGAAGACGCCGCGGAGCTCGGCCAGCGCCTCGGCGCGGCCGGTGAAGTGCTCGGGCACGGGGGGCCACTGGTCGGGCGCGACGCCTTCCGCGGCCTTGGCGGCGGCGGGGCGTCTGGGGCGCGCCTCGGTGGTGGCCCAGGTTGTGAGCCCGACCAGGACGGCCGCGGCCAGGGTCACGCCGATCTTGGCGGCGGGCGGGATCTCCCACTCCACGGAGGCCGCCAGGACGCTCGCGGCCGCCGCCGCCAGGCCCGCGGAGACCGACGCTGCCCACGGCACCTTTCTGCGCCGTTGCGGCGGCTTGTCGGGCAGTTTCCCTATCTTGTCCGGCAGGTCCCCTGTCAACGAACGCCCCCTTCGCGGAAAGCTGCGCTCCCCGTCGTGTGCACCGCCTCTCCTTCCATTTTCCCGGCGATCACGTCCCCCGTGGAAGCGTTTTCCGCCCTCGGGGGCACGCTTTCGGCGAGCGGGGATCGGGGCCGGGGGTGACACACCGGGGACGGCCCGCCCGGCCGTGCACCATGTCGTGGCCCCCGGTGTGCGCGGCCCGGCGTGCACGGCCCGGCGTGCACGGCCCGGCGTGCACGGCCCGGCGTGCACGGCCCGATATGCGCGGCCCGGTATGCGCGGCCCCGTGTGCGCGGCCCCGTGTGCGCGGCCCGGTATGCATGGCCCGGTATGCACGGCCGCCCCGCCGAAGCCCGGGCGGGGCGGCCGTGCGCTGGACCGGTGCTAGAGGCCGATCACGTGGCAGGTGGCGGTCATGGTCTTGGTCGGGTCGCTCTCCGACGTGGCGGTGAGCTTCACCCGGGCCAGCCGGTCACCGCCCGCCTCGCGGACCGCGTTCACGGTCACGAGCTCCTTCTTGCCGAACGCGACGGCCGCCAGCGCGTTCGGCGTCTGAGCGGTCCAGCCCTTGCCCTGGACCTCGGCCTTGAGCCGGTAGACGTCGGTGTTGAGGTAGGCGCTGACGTCCTCCGGATGCCGCCCCTGCGCCGGGGCCGCCTTGCCGGTGTTGAACAGCGGGAACGTGCAGGTGGAGATGTTCTTGCCGGTGGGGACGCCGGCCGCGGGGAGCAGCTTGACGCCGCGCCGCTGCGGGCCGGAGCCGTCGAGGGAGCGGACGGCCACCGTGTACGACAGCTCGCCGTCCCGGTTGCGCTTCAGGTCGGTGACGTAGAAGTGCAGGCGGTTGGCCTGGTCGACGAACTCGTACTCGCTGCCGGAGTCGGTGCCGGCGTGGAAGAGCGCGTCGGAGAGCTGCCGGTAGTCGCCGATCGTGATCGGCACCTTGGTCCCGTCGGGCATTACGTAGTCGGTCATGCCGATGTCCTGCGGGTTGGCGTCGATCACCCACTCGAACGGGGCCCGGTCCTGGTTCTTGGTCTTGGCCAGGAGCACGCCGGCGTCGGGGGTGAAGGAGTCGGTGCCCATGCGGTCCACGACCTCGACGGTGTAGTTGTCGTAGCCGCCGCCGTCGCACAGCGGGTCGGCCTGGTCGCAGGTGCTCTTGTCGCCGGTGTCGAAGGAGATGTTGATCCCGGCCAGCTCGTCCTGCCCCGGCTGCACGGCCCGGGCCAAAACCTTGGCGGTGACCAGGCCGGACTCGTCCAGCGCCTCGCGGGACAGGCGCAGCACGTTCTGCTCGTCGACCATCTCCAGCTTGATCTTGTTGCGGAGCATGTGCTGGGCGCCCATGGACGCGCCCGCGGTGGGCGGGATCAGCCAGCGGGAGTGCGGGCCGCCGGGGCCGTTGAAGCTGCCGCGGCTTAACATCTCCCAGATGCCGGTGAACGCCCGTTTCGGCGGCACGGCGTAGGGGTTGTTGTAGTTGTCCGCGATGCCCATGATGTGGCTCAGCTCGTGGGCGTACACGGCCATGCCCGAGCTCTCGGCCTGGACGGAGTCGACGCCGAAACGGGCGTTGGGCCAGAAGTTGGAGCCGGCCTGCCAGGACGTCCACTCGACGTAGCGGGTCCTGGACCAGTTGGGCAGGTTGGGGTCGGGCGGGCCCCACTCGTCGGGCACGGACTCCTTGGCCGGGAACTTCATCATCCCGAACTCCTGCCAGGTGGACGACTCGTCCTGGCCGGCGCTCAGGTAGAAGACGAAGTCGAACTGCCCGGCCACCTCCTGGCCGACGTCGGCGAGCCAGGCGGCGTTGCCGTCGGTACGCAGGTTCCTGGTGCAGGTGTCGCCCGCCGGGCACGCGTCCCGCTGGTACTCCATGGAGTACTCGTGGTCCTTGCCCGGCATCCTGTACGGCCCGAACCCGGTGAGCTCCACGCCGAAACGGCCGCCCGAGTCCTCCATCCAGTACTCGTGGATGGTGTGGCCCTTGTTGAGATCGTTGGGGGTGTTGAGGAAGTCCTGGTAGAACTTCGCGACCTGGTCACGCGGGATGTCGTGGGCCTCGGCGCTCGGGTTGGCGTAGATCGTCGAGCCCTTGGGCTGGGTGACGACGAACGGCTGGTTGGGGTAGTCGAGCAGCACGAGCGCGCCCTTGAAGGTACGCTTCGAGCCCTTGACCGCGGGGTCGTTCCAGTTGGTGCCGGGCGGCTTCTTGTAGTCCGCCCACGTCATGTTGTCGGGATTCTCCCAGTTCTGCGGGTCGATGGGCTGGAGGCCGCCCGGCGGGCGGGGGCGGGTGCGCAGGGCCTGGGCGTCGAGGGGTGTGTCGAGCTGCCAGGGCTGCGTCTGCGGCCAGTGGTCCTGCCGCCACGGGTGCTCGGGATCGGTGGGGGGTGCTGCGGAAGCAGGGGTCGCCAGCAGGCTCACCGGCATCAGCACGATGGCCGCCAGCAAACCCTTCAGCAGCTTCTTCGGGGCATTCACGGATCGACGGTATAGACGTTGTTGACTGAGATCACCGAACAGTTGTAGGGAAGACGTGTAGCGCCATTTCCTACAAATGTTGAAAAATCCATGTGAAGGGGTGGTCGTGGCGGATCTCCAGCGCGCTGTCGACGAGCTCGCCGCCCGTCTCGGCCGCCCCCTCCTGCTGGAGGACCGGGTGCAACGCGTCGTGGCCTACAGCGAGCAGAACGGCGCCATGGACGACATCCGCCGCGACTCGATCCTGCGCAGGCGTACCACGCCCGAGGTGCGCCAGTGGTTACGCTCGGCCGGCGTGCACGAGGCCCCCGGCCCGATCCGCACCCCGGGAGCGCCGCACCTGGGCCTGCTGCCGCGCGTGTGCGTCCCCGTACGGCACGCCGACGGGCTGCTCGGCTTCCTGTGGTTCATCGACGCCGAGCCACCCATGCCGGACGCGCTGGTCGCCGAGGCCGCGGCCGCCGCGCCCGGGCTGGCGCTGGCGCTCTACCATGAGAGCCTGGCCACCGGGCTGGCCTCGCACCGGGAGCTGGAGGCGGTCACCGGGCTGCTGCTCGGCGAGCTCGACGCGGCCAGGCAGCTCATCGAGGCGGGCGCGTTCCCGCAGGCGCAGGCGGTCATCGTGCAGGTGGCCAGGCCGCGGGCGGCCGAGCCGTCCGACCCGCTCCGGCTTGCGCTGGAGCAGGGCCTGCTGGCGCTGCGGCGGCGGCTGAGCGGGCATCATCCGCTGCACCTGGTCCGCTACGACCACGCCGTGCTGCTCACGGCCGGGGCGCCGGTATCGCCGGACGAACTGCACGCGGCCATGCCGGTGCCGGTGGTGGTCGGGGTCGGGCGGGCCAGGCCGGCGCTGACGGAGGCGGCGGAGTCGTACCGGGAGGCCAGGCACGCGGCCGAGGTGGCCGCCCGCGTGCCGGGGCTCGGCGGGACGGCGGAGTGGGCGCGGCTCGGCGTGTACCGCATGCTCACTCATCTGCCGGACCCGGAGCTGCATCCGGGGCTGGAGGGGCTGCTCGGGGACGCGCAGTACCTTCCGCTGCTGGAGACGCTGGAGACCTATCTGGACCTGGCCGGGAGCGCGGTCGCCACGTCCAAGGCGCTGCGGCTGCACCGGACGTCGCTCTACTACCGGCTGCAGCGGGTCGAGGAGCTCGCGCGTACGGACCTGAAGGACGGCGGCGAGCGGCTCGCCCTGCACCTCAGTTTGAAGCTCGCCCGGCTTTCCGGGCGGTACTTACCTAGGGATATGCCTGGATCGACCTGATTGATTCCCCGGCCCGGCTCACGTTTAATGCCCTGATAGGGTAATCGGACGGGGAGAGCTGATGCCGTTTGCGACGCGTGCTGGACCGATTGTCAGACGGCCTGCCCGGCCTCTGTCCGGAAAGCGCGCGCCCGTGCCGATCGTGCTCCATTCCGCGCCGCTCGTGTTGCCGGTCTGCGACGAACCCGTCCGCGACGGGGCCGTGGTGATCAGAGGCGATCGCGTCCTCCAGGTGGGCCTGCGCGCCGAGCTGCTGTCGTGCTTTCCCGTCACGGAGGAGCGCCGATGGCCGGGGATGATCGTGGCGGGGCCGGTCGACGCCTGCGGGGCGGCGCCCGCGACCGGGCCGGGCGTGACCGCGCGGGCCGGCGTGGTGAGCGACCTGGCCGATCCCCCGGGGTTGCCCGGCATCTCGTACATCCAGGTGACCAGCGCCTCCGAGGAGGAGTGGGAGGATCACGAGCGGGACGCGGTGATCACGGCGCTCCGCGAGATCGACCGGCCGCGCGTGGTCGGGATCGCGGCCCGCACCCCAGACCCGCAGGTGCTGGAGGACGTGGCCGTGCTGGCCAGGACGTTCGGGCTGCGCCTGCTGGCCGGCCTGGACCGCCACTCCCCCACCGAGCTGGACGAGGCCGGGGTGCTCGGGCCGCTGTGCCACGTCGCCTGTGCCCGGCCGCTCGACCCGGGCGAGCGCAAGCTGCTCCGGCTGCGTGGCACCGCGATCGCCATGTGCCCGCCGGGGACGCCGTCCGTGACCGACGTGCTGTCCCTGCTGGACGAGGGCAACACGGTCGCCTTCGGCAGCGCCGTCCCGCCCGCCGACGCGCCGGGCACGGTGCCCGTCGCCGGCCCGCTCGCGTTGGCGGCGGCGATCAGGCAGCATGCCCGGGAGCTGGGATTGCGGCCCCGCGGGCTGGACCGCCGGCTCGTCGAGGCGGCCACGCTGGGCGGGGCCAGGGCTATGGGCATGGATCGCGGACCGGGCCGCATCGGATCGCTGGGCCCCGGCGCCCGGGCCGACTTCGCCGTCTTCGACGCCCGAGGCCGCTACCCGTACGCGGCGCTCCTGCGCGAGCCACCACGCTGCGTCGGCACGGTGGTCGGCGGTGTGGTCACCCACGCCACCGATGCCTGAACGCGGCCGGCGTTGTGATCGCTCACACCGTGCGCGCCTGATCTGCGCGTCGCCTACCTGAACTGGGCGTCCACGACGCTCAGCAGCTCCCGCAGTTGCTCGCGCTGCTCCTCCGACAGCACCGCGAACAGCTCCTCCCCCGCCTGCCTGCGCGCGTCGCGGGCCCGCTCGGCGGCGACGCGCCCCTCGGGCGTGATCACGACCAGCGTGGAGCGGCGGTTGCCCGGATCGGTCTGCCTGCGCACAAGCCCCGCTTCCTCCAGCGCGTCCACGACGGGCGTGAGCGAGCGCGGCACGATCCGCAGCTCCTCGGCGAGCCGCACCATGCGCAGCGGCCGCTCGGGCCCAGCGTCGTCGAGCACCCGCAGCGCCCGTGCCTGGCTGGGGCTGAGCCCGAGCGGGACCAGCCGCCGCACGTAGCCGTGCCGCAACCGCCTGCCGACCAGGTGCACGAGCTCCGCGAGCTCCCTCTCCTCCATGGCCGATAAGTTTAGCCGGAACAAATATGAGTTAACCTCTGTTTGAGTGGACATCTGAAAGGAGCACCACTTGGCGGAGGAACCACGGGCGCCGCTGCGGCGCATCATCAAGCTGTTCCGCCCCTACCGTGGCCGCCTGGCCCTGGTGGGCTCGTTCATCCTGCTGTCGTCACTGGTGTCGCTGGCCTCGCCGTTCCTGCTGCGCGAGGTGCTGGACGTGGCGATCCCGGCGAGGGACGCCGGGCTGCTCGCGCTGCTGGCCATGGGCATGATCGCGGTGGCGGTCACGACCAGTGTGTTCGACGTGGTGCAGACGCTGATCTCGACCACGGTCGGCCAGCGGGTCATGCACGACCTGCGCATCGCGGTGTACGCGCACCTGCAGCGCATGTCGCTGGCCTTCTTCACGCGCACCAGGACCGGCGAGGTGCAGTCCCGCATCGCCAACGACATCGGCGGCATGCAGCAGGTCGTCACCTCGACCGCGTCCTCCTTCATCTCGAACTTCACCACCGTGATCGCCACGATCGTGGCCATGGCCGCGCTCGAGTGGCGGCTGACCGTGATCTCGCTCCTGCTGCTGCCGGTGTTCGTGTGGATCAGCCGCAAGGTGGGCACGGAGCGCAAGCGCATCACCGCCGAGCGGCAGCGCAAGCTCGCGACGATCGCCTCGATGGTGCAGGAGTCGCTGTCGATCAGCGGCATCCTGCTGGGCCGCACCATGGGCCGCTCCGCCGAGCTGACCGAGCGCTTCGGCCGGGGCTCCGACGAACTCGCCGACCTCGGCGTGCGGATGAGCATGGCCGGGCGCTGGCGGCAGTCGTCGATCCAGATCGTCATGGCCGCGATGCCCGCGCTGATCTACTGGGCGGTCGGCTACACCGGCGCCATCTCGGTCGGCACGCTGGTGGCGTTCACGACGTTGCAGACGAGCCTGTTCCGGCCGGCGGTGCAGCTGCTGCGGCTCGGCGTGGACGTGCAGACGTCGCTGGCGCTGTTCGGGCGCATCTTCGAGTATCTCGACCTGCCGGTGGACATCCATCCGGGCGCGCGCACGCTCGACCGGGTCCGCGGCGAGGTCCGCTTCGAGGACGTCGACTTCTCCTACGGCGAGACGCCCACCCTCACCGGCGTGGACGTCACCGTCCCCGCGGGGAACAGCCTGGCCGTCGTGGGCGAGACGGGCTCGGGCAAGACCACGCTGAGCTACCTGCCGCCGCGGCTCTACGACGTCACGAGCGGGCGGGTGACGATCGACGGGGTGGACGTGCGCGAGCTGACGTTCGAGACGCTGAGCGCGGCCGTCGGCGTGGTCTCGCAGGAGACGTACCTGTTCCACGCCTCGATCGCGGACAACCTGCGCTTCGCCAAGCCGGAGGCCACGGACGAGGAGTTGGAGGCGGCGGCGCGGGCGGCACGCATCCACGACCACATCGCCGCGCTGCCGGACGGCTACGACACGGTGGTGGGCGAGCGCGGCTACCGGTTCTCGGGCGGCGAGAAGCAGCGCCTGGCCATCGCCCGCACGCTGCTGCGCGACCCGCCGGTGCTGATCCTCGACGAGGCCACCAGCGCACTGGACACGCAGACCGAGCGGGCCGTGCAGGAGGCGCTCGACACGCTGGCGCGGGGGCGTACCACGATCACGATCGCGCACCGCCTGTCCACCGTGCGCGACGCGGACCAGATCGTCGTGCTCGACCACGGGCGGATCGTCGAGCGCGGCACCCACGACGAGCTGATGGCACGCGGTGGCCACTACGCGACGCTCGTCAGCAGGGACCGGCCCGAATTCGAGCCGGTTTAAACCTGATTTAGGCGTGTTCTGCCTCACATTCCGGTCTGGCCGGAATCGATTCCCCGGAACCGCGCGTTCGGAAACCCGGTGAATCGTCAAGGCTAGGACAAGTTTTGCCCTCCTCTTCCTCAACTTTTCGCGCGCTGCGCCATCACAACTACCGGCTGTGGGCGGGAGCCGACCTCATCTCGGTGACCGGCACCTGGATGCAGGTCCTGGGTCTCAACTGGCTCATCCTCCAGCTGACCGGGTCGGCGACCAGCGTCGGGCTGAGCCTCGTCATGCAGGCGCTCCCGACACTGCTCCTGGGCATGTGGGGAGGGGCGCTGGCGGACCGGCTGCCGAGCCGTCCCGTCGTGATCGCCGCACAGCTCGCACAGGCGGCGCTGGCGGCCGCGCTCGCGGCCATCGCATTGACGGGCGTCGAGTCCGTCCTGCCGATCTACGCGGTGGCGCTGGCCGGCGGCGTGGTGACCGCATTGGGCGGGCCCGCGCTCGGCCGGTTCGGCGCCGAGGTCGTCCCGCCCGCCGACCTGCCCAACGCGATGGCGCTCGGCTCGATCCTGAACTCCGCCGGCCGGATCCTGGGCATGAGCCTGGCGGGCGCGCTGCTGCCGGTCACGGGGAACGGCGGCCTGTTCGTCATCAACGCCACCAGCTTCTTCGTGGTGATCGCGGCGGTGGCGGCCATGCGCCGCGCGGAGTTCCACCGGCTCGCCACCGAGCGGCGGCCCGGCGCCGTGCTGGAGGGGCTGCGGTACGTGCTGCGCACGCCCTGGCTGCTCGTGGTGCTGGCGCTGTGGTTCGTCTCGGGCAGCGTCGGCCGCAACTACCAGGTGACCATGGCCGCCATGAGCGCGGGCCCCCTGGAGGCGGGCGCCGGCGGGTACGGCCTGCTGTCCACCGTGTTCGCCGTCGGCACGGTGCTGGGCGGTTTCCTCGCCGCGACCAGGCCACATCTGACGATCAGGCTGCTGCTGATCACGGCGTTCGCGACCGGGGTGGCCCAGGCGCTGAGCGGGCTGATGCCGGAGCTGTGGACGTTCGCGGCCGTGATGCTGCCGATCGCGGCGGGCGCGGTGGCCATCGACACCACCGTCTCGGCGCGGGCGCAGCTCGACAGCCCGGAGCCGATGCGCGGCCGGGTCATCGCGGCGCTGTCCATCGTCAGCGCGGGCGCGGGCGCGCTCGGCGGGCCGCTGCTCGGCCGGCTCAGCGACACGCTGGGGCCGCGGATCGCCCTGGAGATCGGCGGCGTGGTCTGCGTGGCGGCCTCGCTGCTCGCGGCCGTGGCGCTGGCCCGGCTGTCCGGGCGGCCGATCAGGCAGGCGGCCCGGCTCCGCCCCCGGCTGGAGCAGGTCTGACCACCCGGCGAGAGCCTCCTTACCGCACTTGCCTACATACAGTTCTGGAGTTAACCTGTAACTGAAGTTGGAAGTTAGCTACAAGCCAGCAAACATCGAGGAGGTTTCGACATGCTCTTGACCTCGATCGATCCGTTCTTCCAGGAGTTCGAGCGCCAGTTCAACCGTCTGACGCGCGAGACGCTCGGCAGCGAGGGCGCCATCATGCCGATGGACGGGCTTCGCCGCGACGACGACGTGCTCCTGCGCTTCGACCTTCCCGGCATCGACCCCGACTCCATCGAGGTGACGGTCGACCGCGGTGTCCTCAGCGTCACCGCCCGCCGGGAGGAGGAGGTCGCGGAGAACGAGCGCCTGTTCGTACGGGAGCGCCCGATGGGCTCCTTCACCCGGCGCGTCTACCTGTCCGAGCACCTCGACAGCGACAAGATCGATGCGGGCTACGCCAACGGCGTGCTGACCGTCCGCATCCCCGTGCTGGAGCGGGCCAAGCCCCGCAAGGTGGAGATCCAGCGAGGTGAGACCAAGGCCATCAAGGCCTGACCGGCACGCCTACCGGGGCGGGCGCCCAGGCCCGCCCCGGTACCATTTGGAGGTCATGATGGCCGATCTGCCCTTCGACGACGAGCACGCCCCTCTCTACTCCCTCGGGCAGGTGGCGGAGATGCTCCAGGTCCAGCAGGCCTACCTGCGGCGGCTGGATCAGCACGACGTCATCAGCCCGAGCCGTTCGAGCGGCGGCCAGCGGCGCTATTCCCGGCGCGACATCATGACCGTCCAGCACGTCACGCGCATGGCCGAGGAGGGCATGACCCTCATCGCGATCCGGCGCATCCTCGAGCTGGAGCGGGAGCTCGCCGAGCTCCGCGAGGAGCTGAAGGAGGCTCGGGCGCGCCTCCGCGAGCTGGAGTGACGGACGAATGGAGGCCGCCTCATTGGGTAGCGGTGGCCACCATGGCAACCGACGTCATCACCCTGATCACCAAAGACCACAGGACCGTGGAGTCGCTCTTCGAGCGCCTGAAGAAGCAGCAGGGCGATTCGAAGGCCACCGTGGCCGAGCTGCACGCCCTCCTGATCGCGCACGCCCGCGCCGAGGAGGACCGCGTCTACCCGGGCATCGACGCGCACCACAGCGTCGAGGAGCACAAGCAGGCCGAGATCCTCCTCGACGCGCTCGTCCGCTCCGAACCGGGGACGCCGGAGTTCCGCAAGACGCTGCAGGAGCTCGAGCAGTCCGTCAAACACCACGTCGAGGAGGAGGAGACCAAGATCCTCCCCATGCTGGCGAAGTCGGTCGGGGACAAGAAGCTCAAGGAGCTCGGCAAGGCGTTCGCGGAGCGCAGGGGCGAGGAGCTGAAAGCGCTCAGCGTCCCCCAGCAGGCCGGCCCGTCGAAGTCCGAGCTGTACGAGCAGGCGCAGAAGGCCGACATTCCCGGCCGATCCCGCATGGGCAAGGAAGAGCTGGCCGAGGCGCTCAGGCACGCCAAGTCCTAGGATTCCGCGCTTGTCCCTGGGTAGGGGACGCGTATGACCGAAAAACCTCCGGACCGATTCGGCCTGAGCGACGAGCAGGACATCGAGGTCCGCGAATGGACCGAGGATCTCGGCCTGCACCACGAGGTCGTCGGGGACGACCCGCGGCGCAGGGACACGCTCGACGAGCGGCTGCGGCGGGAGGCCCGTGACCGGCTCCGCGAGCCCCGGCCCAAGCACCGGCTGACCCAGCCGGACGCGGGGCTGGAGCCGGACCTGGAGGACGAGGAGATCGGCGAGGACTGGGGCGTCGACGACGACGACCTGTCGGCCGAGGAGCGCGCCGTCCGCATCGACCCCGGTGAGGACCTCAGGTGAGCAGGCGCGCCGCCGGCAGGACGCCGTGCAGATCGTCGACGATCACGTCGGCGTCCGCCGCCTCCGGGCGTGCGGCGTGCAGGTAACCCCACGGGCCGCGGCGGAGCAGGGCTGTGCGCATGCCCGCCCGGCCCGCGGGGAGCACGTCGTTGTCGAGCCGGTCCCCCACGTACAGGATCTCGGAGGGCTCTCGTCCCGCGACCGCGGCCACCTTGGCGAAGAACTCAGGCTCCGGTTTGGACACGCCCCATCCCTCGGAGGTGTGCACGGAGTCGGCCGGCAGGTCCATCGCGACCAGCGCGTCGTAGGCGCGCTTCGGCTGGTTGCCGGCGATGATCACCCGGTAGCCGGCCGCGCGCAGCGCGCCCAGCGCCTCGCGCACGTCCGGATAGAGGTCGTCGGCGTCGAAGTGGTTGCGCAGGCCGGTGGGGTCGTCACGCTCCCAGGCGGCCTCCTCCGCGTCCAGGTCGAACCCGGGCTTGATGAGCTCGAAGGCGTCCGCGTGCGGGCGGTCAAGGGCGGCCATGCCGCCGAGCGCGCCCATCAGCACGAAGCTGCTCACGCCCAGCCGCTCGGCCCAGCGCGCCCAGATGCGTGTCTCGTCGATGAGCGTCTCCCCGACGTCGAACACCACAGCCTTGATCATCGATCCCCCTGCTCGAATCCTGTCTCACCACGTTAAGCCGGGCACTGGATGGAAACCCCGCCAAACGACCTCAAGGGGGATTTTTCCATGCGTCCGGAGCGTGACGCGAGGACCGCCGCCCCCGCCCCGGGACCCTATGGGGTGAGCTTCTCCATCGCCTTCGCGATCCGCTTCTCCGAGACCGGCGTGGGCGTGCCGAGCGTCTGGGCGAAGAAGCTCACCCTCAGCTCCTCGATCATCCACCGGATCTCCACCACGTCAGGATCTCCCCGCCGCGCCGGATGCAGCTTGTCCAGCAGGTCGTGGTAGTCGTCCTCGACCTTGTGGACCCGGTCCATCCACTCCTGGTCGCGCCACGGATCCTCGGGGAGCTTCGTGAGGCGGCGCTCGATGGCCCGGATGTAGCGGAGGAGGTCGGACAGGCGGCGGTGGCCCGTGGCCGTGACGAAGCCCGGGTGGATCAGATGGCCGAGCTGGTCGCGGATGTCGTCCGTGGCGGCGCTCGGGCGGAGGGCGGCCAGCCGGGAATTCACCTCGTGCCAGACCGACAGGATCTGCTCCACCTTCGCCAGCACGTCCGCCGCCGTGTCGTAGAGGTTGGCCCGGACGTGCTGGTAGAGGCGGTCGAAGGCGACCGGGTCCCACGCCGCGCCGCCGACGTCGAGCATCAGCTTGTCGACGGCCGCGTTGACGACGTCGTCGAACAACGCCACCGCCCCGCCGTGCGGGCTGCGCGACAACGCCAGCTTGGCCTGGTTGGACAGGCCGCCGAGCAGGGACTTGGCCGGGTTGGTGACGTTGAGGAGCAGCAGCCGCCGCACCCCGGGCCAGTGGGAGCGGCGCTGCTCGGCCTCCGTCTCGAAAATCTTGATCGACACCGAGTCGCCCGCGTCCACCAGCGCCGGATAGCCCTTCATCCGGCCCTGCTCGAACACCTTCGGCAGCCGGCCGAAGCTCCACGTGTGCAGGCCCGTCTGCTCCAGGTCGTCGCCGGCCTGCGACAGCGTCTGGCGCAGTCGCGGGGCGAGGCGGCGCTTGAGCGCGTCGAGGTCTTTGTCCTCGGCCACCGTGCGCTTGCGCTCGTCGATGATCCGGTATGTGATCCGCAGGTGGTCGGGCACCTGGTCGAGCTGCCAGGCGTCCCGTGGCACGCGTATGCCCGTGAGCCGCAGCAGCTCACGCTCCACGGCCTCCAGCAGCGGCTCCCCGCCCGGCTTGACGGCGGCCAGCACCTGCTTGGCGTAGTTGGGGGCGGGCACGAAGTTGCGGCGCAGGTTCTTCGGCAGTGAGCGGATCAACGCGGTGATCAGCTCCTCGCGCAGGCCGGGGATCTGCCAGTCGAAGCCGTCGGAGCTGACCTGGTTGAGCACCTGGAGCGGCACGTGCACGGTCACGCCGTCGGCGTCCGCGCCCGGCTCGAACTGGTAGGTCAGCTTCATCCGCTGCCCCAGCTGCTTCCAGGTGTCGGGGTAGTCGCGGGCGCTCACGTCGGCGCCCTCGTTGACCAGCATCTCGGGCGAGAACGTCAGCAGGTCGGGCGTCTCCTGCCTGGCCTTCTTCCACCAGGAGTCGAAGTGGCGGGCGGAGACCACGTCGGCGGGTATGCGCTGGTCGTAGAAGTCGAACAGCGTCTCGTCGTCGACCAGGATGTCGCGGCGGCGGGCGCGGTTCTCCAGCTCCTCGACCTCCTCCAGGAGCCGGCGGTTGTCCTTGAGGAAGCGGTGGTGGGTGTCCCAGTCGCCCTCGACCAGGGCGTGCCGTATGAACAGCTCGCGAGACAGGTCGGGGTCGATGCGGCCGTAGTTGACCTTGCGGCCGACCACGAGCGGCACGCCGTAGAGCGTGACCTTCTCCAGGGCGATCACCGCGCCCTGGTTCTTCTCCCAGTGCGGCTCGGAGTAGGTGCGCTTGACGAGGTGCTGGGCGAGCGGCTCGACCCAGTCAGGCTCGATCTTGGCGTTGACCCGGGCCCAGAGGCGCGAGGTCTCGACCAGCTCGGCCGACATGACCCACTGCGGCTGCTTCTTGGCCAGCGACGAGCCGGGGAAGATGGCGAAGCGGGCGTTGCGGGCGCCGATGTACTCCTGGATCGGGCGGCGCCCGTCGGCGCCGCGCTTCTCCATGGCGTCCTTGACGCCGATGTGCGACAGCAGCCCGACGAGCAGGGACGCGTGCACGTGGTGGGGGTCGGCGGGCGCGCTGTTGGGCTGGACGCCGAGCGACTGGCGCAGCTGGCTGTAGATGTCCTGCCACTCGCGTACGCGCAGGTAGTTGAGGAACTCGGCCTTGCAGAGCCTCCTGAACGCGCTGGAGGACAACTCCTTCTGCCTGTCGCGCAGGTAGTTCCACAGGTTGAGGTAGGCCATGAAGTCCGACTCGGGGTCGGCGAAGCGGCGGTGCTTCTCGTCGGCCTGCTGCTGCTTGTCGCTGGGCCGCTCGCGCGGATC
Organism: Nonomuraea sp. SYSU D8015; assembly: GCF_008065375.1. GTDB lineage: Bacteria > Actinomycetota > Actinomycetes > Streptosporangiales > Streptosporangiaceae > Nonomuraea. The sequence goes on along the minus strand of NZ_VJYI01000001.1, from coordinate 150,031 downwards.
CTGGATGGACAGGGCGGCGGCGATCACCATGACCTCGCGCAGGCAGCCGTTCTTCTCCGCCTCCAGCACCATGCGGCCCAGGCGCGGGTCGACCGGCAGGCCGGCCAGCTTGCGGCCGATGGGCGTGAGCTTGCCGTGGGCGTCGAACGCGCCCAGCTCGTGCAGCAGGTTGACGCCGTCCTTGACCTGGCGGCGGTCCGGCGGCTCGACGAAGGGGAACGCCTCGATGTCGCCGAGCCCGATCGAGGTCATCTGGAGGATGACGGACGCCAGGTTGGTGCGCAGGATCTCGGGGTCGGTGAACTCGGGCCGGTTGAGGAAGTCCTCCTCCTCGTACAGCCGGATGCAGATGCCGTCGGAGGTGCGGCCCGAGCGGCCCTTGCGCTGGTTGGCGCTCGCCTGCGAGATGGCCTCGATGGGCAGGCGCTGCACCTTGGTGCGGTGGCTGTAGCGGGAGATGCGGGCGTAGCCGGGGTCGACGACGTATTTGATGCCCGGGACCGTGAGCGAGGTCTCGGCGACGTTGGTGGCCAGGACGATGCGGCGACCGGTGTGGCGCTGGAAGACGCGGTGCTGCTCGGCGGCGCTGAGCCTGGCGTAGAGCGGGAGGATCTCGGTGTTGCGGAACTCGGCCTTGGTGAGGGCGTCGGCGGCGTCGCGGATCTCCCGCTCGCCGGAGAGGAAGACGAGGATGTCGCCGGGGCCCTCGGCGATCAGCTCCTGGCAGGCGTCGACGATGCCCTGCGTCTGGTCGTCGTCCTCGTCGAGCGGCCGGTAGCGGACCTCGACGGGGTAGGTGCGGCCGGAGACCTCGACGATCGGCGCGTCGTCGAAGTGGCGGGAGAACCGCTCGGGGTCGATCGTGGCGCTGGTGATGACGACCTTGAGGTCGGGGCGTTTGGGAAGGAGCTGTTTCAGGTAGCCGAGGATGAAGTCGATGTTGAGGCTGCGCTCGTGGGCCTCGTCGATGATCAGCGTGTCGTACTGGTCGAGCATGCGGTCGTTCTGCAGCTCGGCCAGCAGGATGCCGTCGGTCATGAGCTTGACCAGGGTGCGGTCGCTCGCCTGGTCGGTGAAGCGGACCTTGTAGCCGACGACCTCGCCCAGCGGGGTGCCGAGCTCCTCGGCGATGCGCTCGGCGACCGTGCGGGCGGCGATGCGGCGGGGCTGGGTGTGGCCGATCAGGCCGCGTACGCCGCGGCCGAGCTCGAGGCAGATCTTGGGGATCTGTGTGGTCTTGCCCGACCCCGTCTCGCCGGCGATGATCACGACCTGGTGGTCGCGGATGACCTCGAGGATGTCGTCTTTGCGCTGCGAGACCGGCAGGTTTTCCGGATATTTCACGACTGGTACGGCTTCGCGGCGCCGTACCAGTCGTTGCTCGGCCCGCTCCACGTCGGCCAGGATCTCCGCAACGATCTTGTCCCGGGTGTCGCGGGAGCGCACCCGGCGCATGCCGTCGAGCCTGCGCCGCAGCCGCCGCTGGTCGCGCGGCATGAGCTCGGGCAGGCGGGACTGGAGGTCGGCGAGTGGAGAGGACAAGGAAGACGTTCCCATACTGCTTTCAGGATATTTGAGCCCCGCTTCCCCGGAGCCAACCGCCCATGGTGCCCGACCGCGCCGCCCCGCGCATCCCAATATCGCCTCAGCCGTCGTGCACGGTGATCATGTAGCCCTCGGGGTCGGCGAAGGAGAACGTGCGGCCGAACGGCCCGTCGACCGGCGGCGCCACGACCTGGACGCCCGCCGCGGCCAGCTCGTCGTGGAGCCGCTGGGCGTCGTCGCTCTTGAGCCAGAGCGCCACGCCGGCGCCCGGGTGCTCGGGCAGTTCGACGCCGGGCAGCGGCTCGCGCACGGCGAACGGGATGGGCTCGGTCGCGAACACGACCGCGTGCGGCGGCCCGGAGGGATCGCGCTTGAGGCCGAGGCGCGTCTCGTAGAACGCGGCCGCCTTGTCGAGGTCGCGGACCTGCAGGGCGACGAAGTCGACTCCGGTGACGGTCATGGGGGGCTCCTTTGCGATGTCAGGACTTTGACATAGGGAAGCATATGTCAAAATCCTGACATGACGCAAGAAGACCTCGGCCGTAGCATCGGCTACCAGCTCAAGCGGGTGCAGGCGGCGCTGCGGGCCGCCATGGACGGCGCGCTGCGCCGGCACGGGCTCACCACGCCTCAGTACGCATGCCTGGAGCTGCTCGGGCAGCGGCCCGGGCTGTCGAACGCCGAGCTGGCGCGCGGCGCGTTCGTGACGCGGCAGTCGATGAACGTGGTGCTGCGCAACCTCCAGGAGGCCGGGCTGGTGGACCGCCCCTCGACGGCCGCGTCGGGCCGCGCCCTGGAGACCCGGCTGACGGCCGCCGGGGAGCGACTCCTGGAGGCGGCCAGGGCCGACGTGACGGCGATCGAGCGCCGCATGACGGCCTTCCTGACCACCGCCCAGGCGGAGGCGCTCCTGATCCAGCTGGAGGCGATGGCCGAGGCCCTGCAGGAGTGACGGTTCAGGGCCGCGCGGCGAGGGCCGCGCCGATGATGCCCGCCTCGTTCTGGAGCATGGCCGGCTCCACGGGGGTGCTGAGCGTGATGTGCGGGAGGAACTTGGCGGCCTTCTTGCTCACTCCCCCGCCGATCACGATCAACGCCGGCGAGAAGAGCATCTCGACGTGCTCCAGGTATTCCTGCACCCGCTCGGCCCACGTCTCCCAGCTCAGCTCGTGCTCCTCCCGGGCCCGCGCCGAGGCCCGGTGCTCGGCGTCCTTGCCGTGCAGTTGAAGGTGTCCCAGCTCGGTGTTGGGCACCAGCCTCCCGTCGATGAACAACGCGCTGCCGATCCCCGTCCCGAACGTCAGCATCAGCACGGTGCCCCGCTGCTCGCGCCCGCAGCCGAACCTCATCTCGGCGACCCCGGCGGCGTCGGCGTCGTTGAGCACGCTCGCCCCGCCGAACAACGCGGCCGCGTCCACGCCGATCCACGAGCGGTCGACGTTGGCGGCCGACCGCACGACGCCGTCCACGACGACACCGGGAAACGTGACGCCGACCGGGCCGGTCCAGTCGAAATGCTTGACGATGTCCGCCACCGCGCCGGCCACTTCCCCCGGCGCGGACGGCTGCGGCGTGGGGACGCGCAGGCGCTCCTCGACCAGGCGGCCGGCCTCGGTGTCCACCGGGGCGCCCTTGATCCCCGAACCGCCGATGTCGATGCCCAAGACGTTCATGCTCCTCCTTCTCCCCGCATGACACGGAGAAACTCACCTCTCGATATTTCCAGCAACCCCGGATGAACCCGCCTCCGGCCCTCCGCGTATCTCGCGTCACAAGCGCTAACTAGGAGGCACCGGATGCGGCCACGCATCATCACACTCTGCGCTGTTGCGGTCGTCTTGGGAGCGACTCTCACCACTCCCGCACACGCCACCACCAGGACTCTTTTCGACGTGCACAGCCTTGTGTCGGATGTTCAGGGCAAGGCCCAGGTCACCGACCCCAAGGTCGTCAACCCGTGGGGCCTGGCCATGGGCAAGACGCTGTGGGTCTCCAACACCGGCACCGGCACCGCCACCGTCTACTCGGGCACAGGCCAGAAAGAGCAGACCGAGGTGTGGATCCCCGGCGGAGCCCCCACCGGCCAGGTGTTCAACGACGGCGAAGGCTTCACCGTGAAGGGCAAGCCCGCCACCTTCATCTTCTCCAGCCCGAGCGGCGCCATCACCGGCTGGAACGCCGAGGTGGACCCGAAGAACGCGATCATCGCGGCGTTCACGCGCGGCGCCGACTATAAGGGCCTGGAGCTCGTCCGGACCGAGGACGACGAGGAATTCCTGCTGGCCGCCGACTTCGCCGGCGGCCGCATCCACGCCTTCGACGACGACTTCCGGCGCATCCGCCTCGGGCGCACGCAGTTCCACGACCGCGCCCTGCCGGAGGGCTACCACGCCTACAACGTGGCGGTGGCCCACGGCAGCGTCTGGGTGGCCTACGCGCTGCGCGACCCGTCCACCGGCAAGCCGGTCTTCGGCAACGGCAAGGGCTTCGTGAGCCGCTTCAACGCCTCCGGCCGCCTCACCGGCCGCATCTCCAGAGTCGGGCTCAACGCCCCCTGGGGCATCACCGAGGCCCCGAAGGGCTGGGGCAGCCCGTACGCCGGCGCGCTGCTGATCGGCAACTTCGGCGACGGCACCGTGCACGCGTACAAGCGCAACCGTCACCTCGGGGCGCTGCGTGACGGCAACGGCAAGCCGATCGTGCTGCCGGGCCTGTGGGACCTGGAGCCGGGCACCGCGGCCGTCGGCGGCGAGAAGTCCCTGTGGTTCTCCGCCGGCATCGACGGCACCAAGCACGGCCTGATCGGCGTCATCTCCCCGCAGGGTGTGAAGCCGACGTCCACGGGCGGCGGCACGGGATCCAGCTCGTCCTCCACTCCCACGCCGACGAACCATCCGTCCGGCCACCAGTCGAGCGCCCCTTCTACCTCGCCGTCCTCCCAGAATCCGTACGGCGGGTACTAGACAGGCGCTCTCACGCCGCCGCCCCCTGTCTGGCGAGGAGCGCAGCTCGCCGACAGAAGGCGGGGGGCGGCGGTCCCCCGACGTTTCCGGCGCGGTTGGCGCGAGCCGCGCCGGAAACAAACCACTGCGTGAATGAACGATCCTTCAGTGAATGGCTCCGGGAGCAGTGCGAACCGGAGTGGACGGCGGTCGTGACGCACCCGTTCGCCATGGCGATCACGACGGGCACGGCGGCCGACGACGACATGCGGCGCTACCTGGAGCAGGACTTCCAGTTCGTGGACTCCTTCACGGCCCTGCTCGGTGCGGCCGTGGCGAGCGCCGACACGTTCGAGGCGCGGGTGCCGTACGGGAAGTTCCTCGGGCAGGTGGCGACCACCGAGGAGAAGACGTATTTCCACCGGGCGCTGGCGGAGCTGGGCGGGCGGACGGAGGTGCCGCTGGAGCCGGTGACCGTGGCGTTCCGGGAGCTCATGGACGAGGTGCGGGCCCGGCAGGACTACCTGCTGATCGCCGCGGTGCTGTGCGTGGCCGAGTGGTGTTACCTAGGCTGGGCGTCGCGGGCCGAGGAGCCGCTGCCCGAAAGCTTCGTGCACCGGGAGTGGATCGAGCTGCACGAGGGCGCGGAGTTCCGGGGGTGGGTCGCGTTCCTGCGCGGCGAGCTGGACCGGCTCGGCGCAGGGCTCGACGAGGCGCGGCGGCAGGAGGTCCTGAGCGTGTTCCGCCGGGCCGTCGAGCTGGAACGGGCCTTCTTCGACATGGCCCTGGGCCGGGGCTAGGGGAGCACGGCCGCCAGGTCCGCGATCGTGCGGTAGTGGACGCCGGTCATGCCGAGCGCCCTGGCGGCCTCCACGTTCGGGAGCCGGTCGTCGACGAACAGGCAGCGCTCCGGCGGGGCGCCGGCGCGCTCGGCGGCGATCTCGTAGATGCGCCGGTCGGGCTTGGCCACGCCGACCCTGGCGCTGCTGACCACGTCGTCGGCGAAATACGTGAGCCCCAGCCGGTCGAGCTGCTCCTCGATCTTGTCCATGGCGTTGGTCACGATCACCACGGGCACGTACTGCTGAACGCGGGCCAGCAGCGCCCTGACCTCCTCGTCCACCCAGTAACGGATCTGCGCGAACTCGGCGACGGCGCGGCGGGCGCGGTCGTCGCCGCCCAGCGCCACCACGATCGACTCGAACCACTGCTCCTCGGTGACCTGGCCCAGCGTGGGAGGCATGATCAGCTCGGGGTCGAGAGCGGTCTTCATGAGCGGGAGGCCGTAGCGGGCCTCGATGTCGGCCTGGGCGGCATGATCGAAATGGCGCAGAACGCCGTCGAGGTCGGTGAGTACCGCGGCAAAGGGGATCACAACCGTTTATTTTCGCCTACCGCCGACGGTGTCGGGGCGACCGGCCGCACTACCATCTCCGAGACAGGATTCGGTATCGGAACGGTAGGGCATGAACGATCACCGGCTGCCACGTGAGCTGTGCCGGCTGTTCCCCGACGGCGGCGGGGGGCGGAGGCTGGGCGCCTCCCTGCCCCCGGGCGACGTGGTCTGGCCCGATCCCGGATACACCCGGCAGGGTGAGGCGGCCAGGCCGGCGTTCTGGATGAGCGACGGTCACGCGACCGGCGAGGACTGGGCGCGCCTGCGGGAGTGGCATCCGCACAGCGGGCTGTGGCCGCTGCTGCTGGACGAGTCGGCGCAGCCCTGGGGGGTCGGGCAGGTCGTGCCGGACGATCCCCGCCAGATCGACCACTTCACCGCCGAGGGCTTCATGGCCGAGGTGTGGCAGGAGTGGGTGGCGCAGATGCCGCCGGACGCGCTGGACGAGCTGGAGCCGTACGGCGCGATCTGCCCGGGGCTCGCGCCGCCCGGCGTGCTCAAGGCCGACCCGGAGGCGGTCGCCGACTGGTACGCCGGCCAGCTGGCCGCCAAGGGCATGCCGCTCGGCCTGGTCGCGGCGGCCAGGGGTGCCGACGCGCTGGCGGTCATGGGCTGGCAGGGCGCGCTGCACCACAACGAGTGGATGGTGCCGATGGCGGCCGTGGTGCGCAGCTGGGAGGACAGGTTCGGGGCGCGGGTGGTGAGCGTCGGGTTCAACACGCTGGACCTGAGCGTCGCCGCACCGCCGGTCGATCACGAGCACGCGCTGCACGTGGCGGCCGAGCACTGGACGTTCTGCCCGGACAACGTCGTCCAGGGCCCCGGTGACCTCCAGGGCTACGCCGAGCAGATCATCGGCGGACACGCATGGTCATTCTGGTGGGACTAAATGCTAAGTAAAGGTCCTTTACGCTACCTTTAGCTCTCGTGTCCTGGGGAGATCTGACGCCGGAGTTGCTCCACTCCTCCGTCTGGGCCGACGGGCTGGTGGAGTCGGCGGGCATCCCCGTCTACGACATGCCGCTGGTGTCGGTGGGCGGTGGCCTGGGTTCGTTCACACTGGTGGACGTGCTGCGCATTCGCGGCGTGGCGACGTCGGCCATGCGGGTGCTGTCGACCAGCGACACGCCCTGGCAGACGTGGGAATACCTGACGCGCGTGTCGCAGCTGCCGGCCCATGAGCGCATCCGCTCGGACTCGGGCGCCCGGCCGGACAACATCTGGGGCTTCCCGTCGTACGCGGTGCAGGAGGCGTGGCAGGAACGTTCCCTCAAGCCGCTGCTCCAGGTGCTCACCGAGCCGATCCTGGCCGACTTCTACAGCCCGAAGGCCGGGATGGTCACGTGGACCGTGAAGCGCGAGGCCGACCGCATCGGCTACTGGGAGATGCTGGTCAAGGGCCAGGTCCGCATGGTCAGGAAGCGGCTGGGCGGGGGCTACTTCACCGTGCTGACCCCGCCGCCCGGCACCTCGCCGACCAAGCGGGTGGCGCTGCGCTCCCACTACGTGCACCTGGCCGTCGGCTATCCGGGGCTGAAGTTCCTCGACGACCTGCAGGAGTTCCGGCAGCGGCAGAACGAGCGCTATCGCGTGGTCAACGCCTACGAGCCGCACGAGCACGTCTACGACCAGCTCCGTAAGCGGCCGGGCGTGGTGGTCGTGCGGGGCGCCGGGATCGTGGCCTCGCGCGTGCTGCAGCGGCTCATGGACGACAGGGAGCGGTACGGGCTGCAGACCCAGATCGTGCACCTCTTCCGCACGTACGTCACCGGGTCGCACGGGCCGCACCTGTTCATGCGGCGCAAGGGCGGCGACGGATGGGCCTACCAGGCGTTCACCATGCCGAAGTCGGCGTTCGGCGGCCAGCTGAAGGCCCAGTTCCGCAAGGCGTCGCCCGAGCGGCGGGCCGAGCTGGCCAAGGTGGTCGCGGGGACCACCACGCCGAAGCTTGCCCGCTGGCAGGAGCAGATGCACCGGGCCAGGCAGGGCCGCTGGTACCACCCGGTGCAGGCGGTGGTCGAGCACATCGCCCAGCAGCCGGACGGCCGGCTGGTCACCCACACGCGCAGCGCGAACTCGGCGGGCATGCAGTACGTCTCCGACTTCATCATCGACTGCACCGGGCTCGAGGCCGACATGCCGGAGCACCGCGTGCTCGACGACCTGCTCAAGCACGGCGGCGCGCGGCCCAACAAGGCGGGGCGGCTCCAGGTGGGCCCGAACTTCGAGGTGCTCGGCGCGGAGAACGGGGACGGCGTGCTCTATGCCTCGGGCGCGGCCACCGCGGGCAACCACTTCCTGGCCGTGGACAGCTTCCTCGGCATGCAGACCGCCGCCCTCGACATCGCCGACGACCTGGCCGGACGCGGGTTCTGCAAGGGGCTGGGGCCGGTCAGGTCGCTGTCGCAGTGGCTCAAGTGGGCGGCGAACAGGAGGCTCGCGTGATCCCCACGCTCGCCGGACGCGTGCAGACCCGGCTCTTCGTGCTGGCCACGGTGGGGGTGGTGCTGACCGCGCTGCTCACCCTGCTGCTGCCGATGTCCTTCGCCGACGCCTATCTCGTGCTGCTGGCCGTCGCCGTGGTCGGCGTCGGCTGGGAGCTGCTCTACCACCTGCTGATGCAGTTCCGCTGGGACAAGGACTGGCCGACGATGTTCGGCCTCCTCACGGCGGTGCCGGAGGGGCTGCTCATGTGGGTGCTGCTGGACCTCGACCTGGTGCCGGGCGTCGAGGGACCGGTGTCGTGGTGGGCGTTCGCGGTGATGTTCACCGTCGTCTGGCTGGGCCAGTGGCTGTTCGTCAACGGGCCCATGCGGGTGCTGTTCGTCAAGTGGCGGCTTCGGGGCGGCCGCTTGTTGTGATCGCTCGAAAGGAGCGGCGCAGGGCCGGCCGAGGGCACGGCCGGCTCACCGGCCGAAAACCCTCGGTCGCGACCTGGCCTGTATTCAGGGAATGCAGGCCACGGCGCCGTAATTTCCGGAGGAACTCGGTTCTTCGAGACAGGCGCCGTCGTGGCCGTCCGGCCGCCACTCCGGGACCCACACCAATCCCGGATCGACGAGCACCAGACCCTCGAGCAGCGCCTCGACCTCCTCCCGGCCGCGAATGGCGTGTCCGGGCAGCGTCATCGCCAGCAGCTCATGAATGGCCGTCAGCAACTCCGGAGGAATGGCGTCGAACGTGGTCTGCAATAAGGACAGATAACTCCCTTCCGGCACCGCCTGCCTGATGCGCTTGATCACGTAATGGAAGTACTCGTCGTCGTTCACGCTGTGAGTCGACAACAACAGAACGGCCACGGGCCGGTCCCACTCCAGGAACGTCTGGACGACCCTGTCATCGAGGATGTCGTCGATCTCGCGCACATCGCCCTCTACAACGCGCACGAGGTCGGTGACGGGCTCGATGGTCGCCCGCGCCCCGGCCAGCACCATGGGGTCGTTCTCCACGTAGACCACCCGGGGCGCCGCTGCGCCCAGGGCGTCACGTGCCACGTCGTGCAACTGCCTGCCCGCGGGCAGGCCGCTGGGAACGCCGCTGCCGACGATCAGGAACTGATCCACTCCCTCGGACGCCAGCCAACGGACCACGCGGCATAGATATTGGAGCACGGCCCGCGCGGCCGTCGTCGTGACGGGAGCAGCCTGGTCGTAGCGGCGCACCGCGTCCCTGTCCGCTACGAAGTTGTTCTTTCCACCCGCCGCGGCGTCGAGAATCCGGGTGACACTTGCTTGGGTCATCTCCAGCTTCGCCAGGTTTCGGATGGCACGCTGACGCATTGAGTGTTGCCCCTTTCCCCTCGCCCACTATCTCGGGAAAAGCTGATCCTTGCGGACCCCACTCGATGACCCAGACCATATGATCCTCGCTGCCAGCGAGAACACAACACGAAAAGCCATTAGTTTTGGGTATATCTGCGTAACCCGAACTCGCGCATAAACGATCAGTCAAGCGGGAAAGAGATCACTTTCCCAGTGAACGCGAGAGCCTTTCGAGGTGCGAATTCAGCATCTCGACGGTCTCCTCGCGCGTGGTGGTCGTCACCGAGAGCTTGGTGAACGCCTGGTGGTACGCCTCGACCGCGGCGGTGTCGGTGATCAGCTCGTCGGACTCGATGCCGTGCGCGCAGGCGATGTCGGGCTCGAACGCCTCGGCGAAGCGCCAGAGCGTGAAGGGGCCGGTGCGCGGCACGTACGCGGGGTCGTCGATCGGCACCACGTGCAGCGAGACGTTGGGCCGCTTCGCCTGGTCCATCAGCATCTCCAGCTGGCGCAGCTGGACGTGCGGCCCGACGATCGAGCGCATGAGCACGCTCTCGTCGATCACGGCCCACACCACGACGCCACTCTCGCGGCTCAGGGCCTCCTGCCTGGCCATGACGAGGGCCAGCGCCTCGTCGACCGTCGGCTGCCCGAGGGTGGCGGGGCCGGCCGCGGTGATCGCGGCCCTGGCGTATTCCTCGGTCTGCAGCAGCGGCGGGACGAACTGGCTGTGGAAGGTGCGGATCAGCGTGGCGCGCTGCTCCAGGGCGTAGGTGGCGGCCAGCCAGACGGGGATGGAGTGCGCGTCGTACCAGGCGGCCTCGCGCTCTCCCCGAGCGAGGGACAGCACGTATTCGCGGATGGGCGGCGAGGCGATGCCGTAGACGGTGAGCAGGCGCTCGACGGTGATCGGCGCGGGGGCGATGCGACCCTCCTCGATGGCGGGGATCGCGGCGGCGCCCTTGCCGATCGCGGTCACGACCTGCTCCACGGACAGCTGCGCGGCCAGGCGCAGGCCGTGCAGCCGGCGGCCGAGCGCCCGGCGCTGCGGCCCGCTCAGCGGCGCGGCGGCGTCGGGGATGTCGGAGGCGGGCTCGTGCTCCTCGGGCAGGCCCTCGGCCTTGCGGGCGAGCTCGACCACGCCGCGCAGCACGGCCAGGGAGCTCTCGGACAGCCCCGAGGCGGACAGGCCGATCGTGGCCGCCCGCAGCTGCAGATCCTCGACGGCGCCCGACTCCAGGTGGTCGTCGCCCACCAGCCAGCCCACGCTCACCTGAAGGCAGGAGGCCAGCGCCCGGAGCACCTGGAGGGTCGGGTTGGTCTGCTTGCCGGTGCGCAGCTGGCTGACGTAGGCACGCGTGATGGGGATGCCGGCCTCCGTCAGGGCGGAGGCGACCTGCGCGCCGGTGAAGCCGCGCTTGGTCAGCGCGAGATCGAGCCGCTCGGCGAAGTTCGCCACGGCGCACACCTCCTACCGCCCGTGAACTTTTCCAGCGTAAGGGACGCGGGCCCCACTGTCCCCTGCCATGCGGGCCAGCTCTGCCCCGCGGGCTGGTATCAACATATGCGGAAACTGTGAGTTGACATAGTCCTGGGTAAGAGCGGACTATCAGAGCACGTGGTAACTGTGGCTTAACAGTCACGAGGTTCTGGAGAGTTTCCCCGACGAGGAGGTGGCCGGACGTGACCATGAATTCCTCGGGCAGTTCCTGGTTCATCGACGATCCGGTCTCTCCCGGGCAAGAGCAGGTGGTCCAGCGCATCTGTGCGCGTGTGGCCGGGCCTGTGATCGGGCCGGACGTCCACGTGGCCGGCCTGCCCCTCGGCGGGGTCCAGGTGTGGCTGGACAGCCCCCGTCACCGTTGGCGCTTCTATCACCGGATGGCCCGCGAGCTGCGGCTGGCCGGCTGGCACACGGAGACGGGCCCCGATCGGCTGCTGTTGCTGGGGTGGAGCTCCGTCTGCCTGAGCCACCGCGTCAGGATGCTGAGCGCGGCCCTCGCGGGGCGGCTGTCCGATTTCGACGAGACGGCGTTCACGGCCGTCATGACCGCCACCCGGCTGCGCCACGCGGGGTTCCCGGCAGAGGAACTTCCGGCCGAGGTGGAGACCCGCTGCAGTGACGCGTTGCGCTGGCCCGCCCGGCTGGCCGACCTCGACGGCCTCGAACGCAGGTCGTCGCTGGAGCCGATGAGACTCCGCCTCGCCCAGGTGGCCGGGCTGGAGTCCAAGGTGAACCGTCGCTGCGGCGAGCACCTCGCGCTCGCCTCGAAGGTCGCGCGCACGGTGGCCGGCGGTGCGGTGCCGGCCCGATCGTGCGCCTCCGGACCGCGGGCGGGGCTGACGGAGCGGATGGTCGGTGTCAGCGTGCCCAACCTGGCCATGAGCGCAGGGACGGCGCGATGACAGCGACCCCCTTGACGCTGGCCCCGGCGCTCCCCCACCCCCTCGGCACCGTGCGGCACGTGCCCGACCTAGTCGGCGCGGTGCTGTCGGCCAGCGCGGTAGCGGCTGGCGTGCTGGCCGTCTCAAGGGGTAGCGCCTGGGGCTGGCTTACTCGCGGCCCCACGTGGGCGGCGGGCGCGTCGCGCCTGCCCTCTAAGGGCGTCGGCGCGGCCGCTTTCGCCGTGCCGCCCACGGGGTCGCCTTACCAGGACGGGGCCGCCCGCGCGGCGCGGCCCCCCTCCACGTTGAAAGCCGCCGGCACGGGGGTGGTGCTGGGTGGGGCGATCGGCGTGACGGGCGCCACGGTGCTGATCGACCGGCCATTCCCACATGGGCCGGCGCCCGGGCACGCCTCCGTGTCGGCGGCCGTCCTGAGGGCCGCCGTTCTGCTCGCCGCCACGGCGCTGGTGCGGGTCGCCGGGGCGTCGGGCCGTGAGACCGACCATCGATCTCAACGCTCGGCGGCAGGAGAGGAGCCGGCGATCACCCGCCGGCTCCTCGCCGAGCCGCGCGAGCCCTCCGACCACGTATGGAGCGCGGCCGAGGCCCGCTCCGCCACAAGCGACTCCCGAGTCGTCAACCCGCGATAGACAGGAGCGAACATGCTCGCCGACGAGATGCGCAGGTCGCAACCCCACGAAGTTCACATGCGCGGCATCCGGCCGGCCGCGCCGCCGCCCCGGGGCGAGGACCGGGACGACGACAGACCAGCGCGTACCGTGCACCGGCTGCGCCGCATCCGCCAGGTGTCCGTGCAGGCCATCAACGAGATCGACCAGGCGCTGCGCCACCGCGCCTCTTGAGCCCCCCGCCCTTCTTCCCCCTCGCTGGAGGAGACCCCCAATGCGCACCGGTTCGGTGAGCCGCGGCAGGGTGGGCGTGATCGTGGCGCCCGCGAACCCGTCGGCGGAGCCAGAGCTGACCCGCCTGTTCGGGTCGCGTGCCGACATGCACGTCGCCCGCCTCCCCGCACGGCCCGGCCTGCCGCTGGCCGAACGGCTGGAGAGCTACAACGACGACCTGCCGGTCATGCTGTACGCGTTCGACGGCCTGCCGCTGAACGCGATGGTCATGGCCTGCAGCGAACCCCGCTACCTGCTCGGCCCCGACGAGGACCGCGACCAGTGCGCCCGGCTGAGCGACGCGGCCGGCGTGCCGTTCGCCTCGGCCACGCTGGCCACGCGCGAGGCGATGGAGCACGTCGGGGTGAGCGACATCGTGCTCGTGTCGCCGTACCAGCCGTGGCTGACGGAGCTGGCCGAGCGGTTCTGGAAGACCACCGGCCTGACCGTCACCCAGGTGGTGCAGGTGCGGGCCAAGGACGGCTACTCCTCGTACGGGGTCACCCCGGCCGAGCTGATCGACCAGGTGGAGCTGGCCGAGCCACCGGGGGACGCGGTGCTGCTGTTCACCGGCACCGGCATCCCCACGCTGCCCGTGCTGGCGCCGCTCAGCACCGGCAACGACCGCCTGCTGCTCACCTCCAACCTCTGCACGGCCTGGTGGGCCCTGTCGCGGGCCGTCGGGCAGCACGTGACGCTCAGCCGCGTGCCCCACCGCCGCCCTATGGCGGCTCCAAGGGTGGCGCACACGGGAGGCAGGGCATGAACGGCGTCATCGTGGTGGGAGCGGGTCCCGCGGGCCTGACCGCGGCGCTGTCGCTGGCCAAGGCGGGGATCCCGGTCACCGTGCTGGAACGCGAGAGCGAGCTGCCCGGGCAGCCGCGTGCCTGCACCTTCCATCCGGCCACGCTCGACCTGCTCGACGAGCTCGGCGTGGCCGCCCAGCTCGTCGCCAAGGGCCGCGTGGTCGACCGGGTCCAGTGGCGGGACCGATCCGGGATCGTGCTGGCCGAGATGGGCATGAACCGGCTGGACGGCCTGACCAGGCATCCGTTCAGGATCCACGCCGACCAGGCCGCGCTCACCCCGCTGCTGCTCGCCGCGCTCGGCGATTACCCCGACGTCGACGTGCGGTTCGGCACCCGCGTGGACGGTGTGGCCGAAGGCGGCACAGGGATCCGGGTCCGCGTCGGCCACACCTGGACGCGGGCCCGGTACATGATCGCCGCCGACGGCGCGCACAGCACGGTCCGTGGCTCGCTGGGGCTGCCGTTCCCCAGGTCCGCATACCCGATGCAGGCGCTGCGGGTGTTCACGAACTCGCCGCTGGATCGGCTGCTGCCGAGCATGGCGCCGCTGACGTACGTGCGGGACGTGCAGCAGTCGTGCACGCTGCTGGCGCTGCCCGACCACTGGCGGATCATCTTCAAGATCCCGGTCGACTCGCACGAGCCGCTGTCCCCGGGGAACCTGTCGCTGATGATCCGTAGGGCGCTGCCGGGCGCCACCGAGCCGATCCACGTGACGGGCGCCGACCGGTTCGCCCTGTCGCGAGGCGTGCTGACCTCGTACCGATGCGGGCGCGTCATGTTCGTCGGCGACGCCGCGCACCTCACGTCCACGGTCGGCGGGCTCAACATGAACGCGGGCATCCACGACGCGGCCGAGGTCGGCCAGGTGATCGCAGCGGTGATCGGCGGGTTCGCCCCGCCGGCGGCGCTGGAGGCATGGGCCTGGCGGCGGCGCTCGGTGCTGATGCAGCGGGTGGTCCCGCGCGGGGAGGCCCGGCTGGCCGGCGTGCGCGAGCACGACAGCGCGCGGCTGGCCGCCGCCATGGCGGGGCTGCGGGCGATCGCCGGCGACCCCGACGCGACCCGGGCGTACCTCGCCCAGGCCTCTCTGCTGGACACCGTGCCGGGAAAGACGTGAGCTCTGGAGGAGGTGACGCCGGATGTGGCGCAACCTGTCCGACGACGCGCGGCAGGCCATTCGCGACCTGTGCGACAAACACGGAGCCCGACTCTACGACTACTGCCGCACCGAGCTCGCCCCGGGCGAGGCCGAGCAGGCGGTCGCCGGGGCGCTGCTGACGGCGCACCTGTACGCCGGCCGCGTGACGGACCTGGCCCTGCGCCGGCCGTGGCTGTACGCGCTGGCCCGCGCCCATCGCGCGGTCGTGGCCAAGCCCGCCAGCATCGGCTCCTGGTCGCGCCCCGGCCGCATGTCGGAGCTGCTGCCCGAGGCCCTGCTCTCCCTCGACCGGCCACAGCGGGAGCTGCTCGACCTGTCGGTGCGGCACGGCCTGTCGGACGCCGAGCTCGCCGCGATCTTCGAGCTGGACGCGCCCGCGGTGCAGGCCATCGTGGCCCAGGCCGCCACCAGCCTTGAGGCGTGGTTCGCCGCGATCATGTCCGCGCGCGCCGGGGCGGGCGGCTGCTCGGACCTGACCGCGCGGATGGCCGAATGGGTCGCGGCCCCCGGCCGGCGGGCCAGGGCCAGGATCGGCCGGCACATCCAGTCCTGCGCGACCTGCCGGGCCGCGCCCAGGGCCATGTCGGCCGCGGCGCTGCTGCGCCGCCTGCCGATCACCACGTTGCCCGGCACGCTTCCCAACCGGCTGGCGTCGGCGCAACCGTTGCCCGGCGAGGGGCCTCTCTGGCGGGCGGACGGTTTTCCCGTGCAGTCCCGCACGCTGGTGGAGACCGGCTCCGCGGAACCCGGTCCAGCGGAGGTCTCCCCGGACGCCGACGCCACGCCATCCCTCCCCGTCGCCGGCCCCACGACGGCGACGCCGGGAAAGCCCTGGTCGGCGGCGGGCGCGGCCGCCGCCGACCAGGAGCATCCCCTGGCCGCCCCGGCCGTGCGCGGGCGGCATCCGTTCACGCCGCCGAGCCGCACGCGGGCCTTCCGCGGCGGCCCGCACGGCGACAAGCTCGTCTACAGCGCCGCCATCAAGGGCGAGAGCAACGGGTCCGCCAAACCCCCCGGCGCGATCATCCGGTACGGCGGCATCAGCCTCAGCGACGAGCTCGCCGGCCTGCAGGACGCGCAGTGGCAGGAGTACTGGCGCGACCGCGCCTCCGGCGGCGACGACGACCCCGAGGCCGGCGCGCCGATCAGGACCGTGGCCAGGCTCGGGCTCATCCTGGGCGTGGGCCTGCTGGTGGCCGGTCTGGTGTGGGCGATGCTCAACGCCCGGCAGCACCCGGCCACGATCACCAAGGCCGCCGCGCAGACCAGCGTGCTGCTGGAGGAGCCCTCGCGGTGGGTGGCCGAGGTCACGACCCCGCCCGGTCCGGGATGACGAGCGTGGCCAGGAAGGCGGACCTGCCCGAACCGCCGGCGTCGGTGTGGCTGGGCTCGGAGAGGACCGGGTCGTTCCGGCTGTCGTGAACCGGACGCTGCGAGATCACCTCGGCCACCGGCACGGACGCGATCGCCGTGTCGGGGACGCGGTTCAGGGTGCGGGAGCCCGTGTCGCGGCCGGGCTGCGGCGATCGGCCGACGGTGCGGCGCGGCAAGATCGTCGTCCGATGGGCCGGCACGACGACGGGCGACGGCACCCGTACCGGCGGCACGACCGCCGGAGGCGGGACTCTGACCCTGAACGTGGCCTGGGCGGTGTCCGGGGACAAGGGCCTGCTGATGCTGGACGAGGACGGCGTCCGCTGGAGCAACTGCCGGCAGGCCCCTCTGGACGGGTCGCCGGTGGGCCCCGGGCCTCCCTTCTCCGGAAGGCCCGGGGCCGCGGGCGGTTTAGAAGAACTGGAACTCGGGCTCGGGCTGCGGGAGCTCGATCCGGTCCGGCCCGTGGAACCTGGCCCTGTCCTGCGGCACGTCGGCCAGCGGCGTGCCGAGCACGAACGGCACGACGACGCTGCTCCTGGTCAGGTCGACGGTGACGTTGGCGCCGGTTCCGGTCTCATCGCTGTAGGTGGCGTCGGTGCCGGCGATCACCAGGCCGATCCTGTGGCCCTTCTTGAACGTGTAGTCCTGCGGCAGCGTCAGCCACTTGACCGTGCCGTACGTGCCGACAGGCAGCGGCGTGGCCTGGCTGAGCGAATTGCGGTTCTGCACGTCGATCCAGCCGCGGGCGACGATCTCCAGCGGCCGGGTGGCCACGTTCGTGACGACCTTCTTGTAGCAGGCGTCGTCGGCCGCGGTGCTCTCGCCGTGGCAGTCCTCCTCGGTGAGCGTGGTGATGCCCTGGGTGCGCCGCCAGTCGACGCGGGTGTCCTCGCCGAAGTCGACGAGCAGGGCGGTCAGGTTGGAGGTGGGCTTGTCCAGCTTGACCCGCAGGTCGGCGGTGGGCGTGCCGGACAGGCGCAGGTCGAGCGGGAGGGCGCCGGTGGTGAACGCCACCCGTCCCGGGTTCGGGGTGCCCACGTCGGCCACCATGGCCTCCTCGCTCAGGGCCACGTCGGTGAACGACGCCGTGCTGCCCCTGGCCGCGGGCTTGAGCCCGAGCGAACCGCCGGGTCCGGGACGCAGCGACGCCTTGACCGCGTAGGGCGCCGGCCAGTCGCGCTGGGTGATCCACTTCGCCGGGCCGATCTCGACGTCGGCGCGGGGCTCGTTCATGATCCCGTTGCGTACGCCGTGCAGCCAGTGGTCGAACCAGCGGTGCAGGGTGTCCACCCAGACGCCCCGGCGGCCCTCGAAGTCGAACGGGTCGACGTGCTGCGTCTGGCCGACCCAGATCTTGCGCGGCACGTTCCGGTCGGCCAGGGCCTTCCACCAGACGGAGAAGTTGTCCGGCTTGACGTTGAGGTCGTTGACCGTGTGGATCACGAAGACGCTGGCCTTGACCTTGGAGACGTCGCCGAGCAGGCCCTGGATGTAGTCGCGCTCGGCCCAGAACGGGTTGTAGTTGCCGGTGTCGTCGCCGTCCTCGGCGTCCATCTTGTCGCGGACCGCCTGGCACTTGGGCTCGGGGTCGGTGTCGACGTAGTTGGCCAGCCAGGAGGCGTAGTCGTAGTTGTAGATCACGCCGTTGCTGCGCTGGTACTTGTACCAGGAGCTGATCGCCGAGATCGGCACGATGGTCTTCAGGCCGTCCACGCCGGTCGCGGCGACGGCGTTGGCCAGGGTGCCGTCGTACGACTTGCCGATCATGGCGGCGTTGCCCGTCGTCCAGTCGGCCACGGCCGGTGTGCCGTCGGGCTTGAAGGCCTTGGCGCGGCCGTTCAGCCAGTCGATGACGGCCTTGCCGCCCAGCACGTCGGCCTTGCCGCCGATGTCCGGGCAGCCCTCGGACCTGGTGGTGCCGAGCATGTCCACGTTGAGGACGGCGTAGCCGCGGGGGACGAAGTAGTTGTCGTAGAAGAGCGGGAATTTCACGACATTTCCGGCGGCGTCATAGACCTTCCGCTCGCCTTCGTTGCCGCGGCCCGAATTGTCGTAGTACGGGCTCTCGTCGATGATCACCGGCACCTTGAGCCCGGGGCCGGACTCCTTGGGCCTGATGATGTCCACGCGTACCTTGTCGAGCTTGCCGTCCAGGTCGCTGTCGACGGTGGACTCGACGTACACGTGCTCGCGGATCGCGTCCGCGTAGGAGAACACCGGCTGGGTGCGGCCGTTCTCGATCGTGATGGCAGGTCCGGCGGTTGCCTGCGCTGGGGTCGCGATCGCCAGGGTCAGGGCGACGGCGATGAGGGCCGGGCGTAATTGTGGCACGCGTGACCTCCGTGAGGGTGATCAGGACAGAAGGCAATCTCTCAGACGGCTCCGGACCTGACAAGATCCGGGGTATGGATGTACAGGATCGAGTTCGGGGCTGCCTCCTCGGTGGCGCGATCGGTGACGCGCTCGGGGCGCCGATCGAGTTCTCATCGTTGCGGGAGATCCGCAAACATCACGGCACGGACGGCATTTCCGGATATGTCGCGGATTGGCGTGGCAAAACCGGCCTTATCACGGACGACACCCAGATGACCCTCTTCACCGTCGAGGGCCTGGCCGGCGCCGCACACACCGGCGGATCGGTGGTGGAGTCGGTACGAGAGGCGTACCTGCGGTGGCTCGACACCCAGACCCACCAGGCGCCGCCGCCCGCCTCCCTGCCCCACCACACCGGGTGGCTGCGTGAGGAGGGCTGGCTGTACTCGCGACGGGCGCCGGGCAACACCTGCCTGTCGGGGCTGCACCGGCACTTCCCCGGGCCGTCTCCGCCGGGTGAGCCGGGACCGGTCAACCCGCACTCCAAGGGCTGCGGCACGGTCATGCGCTCGGCCCCGTTCGGGCTGGCCAGGAGTGACGCGCGCGAGGCGTTCGAGCTCGCGGCCGTGTGCTCGCAGATCACCCACGGGCATCCGACCGGCTACCTGGCGGCAGGCGCGTTCGCGGCGATCATCACATACCTGATGGCGGGCGAGGCGCTGGAGCCCGCCGTCCACCGCGCCATGGAGCTGCTGGCCGGCTACCCGGCGCACGAGGAGACCACGCAGGCGCTGCACGCGGCGCTGACCGTCGACGGGCCGCCCTCCCCCGAGCGGGTGGAGTCGCTGGGCGGCGCGTGGGTGGCCGAGGAGGCGCTGGCCATCGGCGTCTACTGCGCGCTGGCCGAGCCGGACGTGGAGCGGGCGCTGCTGCTGTCGGTCAACCACTCCGGTGACAGCGACTCGACCGGCTCGGTGTGCGGCAACCTTTTGGGCACCCTGCACGGCGCCGCGGCCCTGCCCGCCGCCTGGCTGAGCCCTTTGGAAGGCCGCGACACGATCGGGCGACTCGCCGCCGCGCTCGCTTGATCGCACCGTCGCGACCAGCGCTTAGGCTGGAAGTCCCCCAGCCGGATGAGAAGAGGATGGCATGCGAAACGTCGCTCGGACCTCGCTCGTCGACGCAGCCATCGACGAGCTCCGCCGGGAGATCGCCCGCGGCACATGGCCGGTCGGCACGAAGATCCCGTCCGAGAGCCAGCTCGCGCAGAGCCTCGGCATGAGCCGGCTGTCCGTGCGCGAGGCGGTCCGGGTCCTCGCCCACGCGGGGCTGCTGTACACGCGGCAGGGCGACGGCACGTACGTCACCGCCACCGACGAGTCCAAGGTCGCGCTGCGCCGCCGGCTCGACACGGCGGCCGCCATGGACATCATCGACGTGCGCCGGGGGCTCGACCTCGTGGCGGCCCGGCTGGCGGCCGGCCGGCGCACCGAGGCGGACCTCGTCGCGCTGCGGGAGACGCTGGCCCGCAGGGACGCGGCCGGGCGGTCGGGAGACCTCGACGGGTACGCGGACGCGGACGTCGACTTCCACCTGCTGGTGGCCGACGCGGCGCACAACGCCCTGCTCGCCGACCTCTACCGGAGCATGAGCGACGCGCTGCGCGACCACGTGCGGGACCAGCAGCAGGCGGCGCAGGAGCCGGACGTCTCGCACGCCGAGCTGCTGCGGGCGATCGAGGACGGGGATCCGGCGCGGGCGGTCGCGGTGTCGGTCGCCATCCTCGACCAACAGGAACGCGAGCTCTGAGCGCGGCCGGCGGCCTTGTCGACGACCGGGAAGCGGCTTTTCTGATTACCAGACAAAGGGTGATCTGTTAGGGCAAGGTCGTGGACGACCCGATCTTCGGGAGGTTCACCGCATGGACTACTGGCCGACGTGTCCCGGCTGCGGCGCCACCCTGACCGGCCCGCCGTCTGCCGCCTGCCCCGAGTGCAGCCTGCTCCTGCACGGCCCGGCCGCGGCCGACTACCTCGCCGCCGCGGCCGCCCTCGCCAAGCTGGAGGAGCGCCGTACGGACCTGCTGAAGCGCCGCGACGAGGCCCTCGCCGCCATGCGCGCGGCAACGACCGCCGCTTCGACCCGGGCGGACCCCGTCCCTACGGCGGACAGGCCGATGGAGCTCGCCGGCGCCACCGCCACCCAGCACGCCACCGCCACAGGGCACGCCACCGCCACACAGGACGCCACCGCCACCGGGCACGCCGACGCCGGCCGGCGGGCGGACGACCAGAAGCGTGCGGACGCCGACGGGCGGCTGGACCGCGGTGAGCCGGTGGACGTCGGCGGGCGGCCGGACGACGCCGGGGGACGGCCGCGGCGGGATCTGTCGCATCGGGCGGTGCAGAATCTGTTGCTGCTGCTCGGCGGCGTGCTGCTGTCGATCGCCGCCGTCGTCTTCACGCTGGTCAGCTGGCAGGTCCCGGCGCTGCGGGCGCTCATCCTGAGCGTGTTCACGCTGGGCGTGCTGGCCGCCCCCTGGTTGCTGGCCCGCCGCCGCCTGATCGCGACCGCCGAGACGGTGGCGCTGGTCGGCCTCGTGCTGCTCCCGCTCGACGGCGTCGCGATCATGCAGGTCTTCGACGACGGCGGCCCCTCCACCGGTCCCGGTCTGAATCCGCTGTGGGGATACGCGCTGGGCGGCGCCGCGCTGACCGTGGGCTGGGCGGTGTACTCGCGGTGGGCCCCGTTGCGGCTGCCCGCGCCGGTCGCCATCGTGCTGGCCCAGGCGCCGCTGCCGCTGGCCGGGCTGGCTGTCATGGGCGACCCCTCCGCCGGGTTCGGCTGGCCGGCCGGGGCGCTGATCGCCACGGCCGCGTTCGACCTGGTCCTGTGGCAGGCGGCCCGGCGGGCCCAGGCCGCCGTCGAGTACGTGACCACGGCCGTCGCCGGTTCCCTCGCCTGGCTGCTCGGCGTCGGCCTGGTCGCGTTCCAGGAGTGGCACAGGACCGGCGACGGCACCTCGTCGCCCATGCCGCCGCCGGTCGCGGCCCTCGTCCTGGCTGCCGCCTCCGTGGTGGCGGTGCTGTGGGCGGCCGCGACGCGTGACCGGGCGGCGCGCCGGTTCATCGCCACCTTGGCGTCCCTCGCCGCGGTGGGAGCGGTCTCGATCGTGCCCGTCTCGATGGCGGCCCTCTCGTGGGCAGGCGCCTCGTGGATGGCCGCCATCGTCGCGGCCGGCGCATGCCTGATCCTCGCCGCCGCGTTCACGCTTCCGGTGCGGCTGCGCGACGGCGTGCGTACCGGGGCGCTGCTGGCGCTACTGGCGTCCGCGGTCTGGAAGGGGTACGCCGTGATCACGGCTCTGGTGGCCCCGCTGGGCTGGCTGCGGTCGATCTGGTCGGAGGTGGGCGGGCCCGCCGTGGCGCTCCTCGGTCCCCCTGACGTCCAGTGGGACGACACGGCGGCCACTCCGCTGGTGATGGCCGCCGTGGCGCTGGGGTGGGCCCTTGTGCCGCCCATGGGCGAGGTGTGGACCGCGGGGTTCCGCCGCACCATCTGCCTGGTGTCGAGCTCGCTGGCCGTGCTGACGGCGCCGTTGGGGACGGGCCTGCCGTACGAGGCGGCGCTGGCGGTCCTCGTGGCCCTGGCCGGCGCGCTGTTCCTCATGGCCGCCCGCCAACACGCAACGCCCCGGCGGCCTGCGCTCGCTCTCGTGCCCGGCGGACCACCACCGGGCACACCGCAAGGCCCCGAGGCCGCAGCCGGATCCGCCGCGTTCGAAGCCGCTCCCCGAGGCGGGGCGGATGTGCTCACCCGGCAAGGCTGGGTGGCGCTCTGGGTGGGCGGCTATGTGGCGGGGCTGGCGATGTGCTGGGCGCTGGCCGATCGGCAGGCGACCGTCGGGGTGGCGGGCGGGCTGCTGGTGATCCTGCTGGTCTGCGCCGTCGCCGCCCGTCCTGCGACGATGCAGGCCGTGGGCGGGGCCGGGGCGACGCTGGCGGCGGGGGTGCTCGTCTGGGGGCTGTTCGCCGACGGGCTCGTGGCGGCGTTCGCGCTGCTCGGCCTGCGGGCGGCGACGCTGGTCGTGACGCGGCCGTCACGCAGGCTGGCCCGTGCCGTCGTACGTGCCCGCAGCACGGCCGCCACCCTCGCGCTCGGCTCCCTGGACCGGCTCACCAGGACGATCAGGCCAGGCGGGCGTGCGGCCGTCGAGGCGGCGTCCGTCGTGGTGGGGCTGTTCGCGCTCGGGCAGCAGGGTGTGCACGGCGAATGGACGGCGCTCGTGCTGGCGGTGGGCGCGGTGCTGGCGGCCGCCTCGGCGTGGCGGCGTCCCCGGGGTCCGTGGCGGACGGCGGCCGTGGTGGAGGCGTGCGTGCTGGCCGCGCTCGCGCCGCTGCCGGTGAGCAGCGCCGTCGTGCCCGCGCTGGTGGGCCCGTACGCGTGGGTGACCCACGCCTGGGCGGGTGCGGCCGAAGGGGCCCGGGAGATGCTCAGCCCGTCGGGGCCGTGGCAGGAGCAGCCGATGCTGCTGCCCGTCCTGGTGCTGGCGGGCGCGGCGGGGATGTTCGCCGCCTGGGCGCGCTGGGGCCGGGCGGCCGCGATGGGGGTGGCGAGGATCGCGTTCCCGCTGGCGGCCACGACGTTGCCGGTGGTGGCGGACCTGCCCTACTGGGCGGCGCTGGCCTTCCTCGTCGCGCTCACGGCCGGGCTGGCCCTCTGGTCGGCGGTGAGCCGGTCGGCCGCGGGCAGCGCGAGCCTGTGGACGGCGACGCTGGCGGTCTCCTGGTCGCTGGCGGACCGTACGGCGACGCTCGCGGTGCTGGCGGCCATCGTGGTGACGGGCGTGCTCTGCGCGATCCGCGGCAAGGGCTCGCCGGTCACCAGTGTGGCCTCGACCGTGACCGGGCTGGCCGTGGGGGCGGAGAGCGTGGCCGCGGCGCTCGGCGGCGGGCTGGGCCAGGAGAACGCGGCGCTGGTGCTGCTGCTGGTGGCGGTGCTGCTGTCGCGGGCCGCCGCGCTGCCGGTGCTGCCCGGTGCCGTCGCGGGGCCGGTGGGCGGGACGGCTCTGGCGTCGTGGGTGGTCGCCATGGTGCTGACCGGGGATGATCCGGCGCGGCTGTCGCTGGTGCTGGCGGTGGGCTCGCTCGCGCTGGCCGGGGCGGCCGGGCGGCTGCGGGCGCAGCGCAGGTCGGGCGCGTACGTGCTGGCGGCGGTGGTGTCGGGTGCCGCCGTCCTGCCGCATCTGACGGTCTGGGGCACGGTGCTGGGGCTGCCGTACCTGTGGGCGACCGAGCCGTGGCGTGAGCGGTTCGGCGGATGGTCGCCCCGTCCGGAGGCCGACGAGTGGGCCGGGGCGCAGGGGGAGGTGTTCCGGCTGGCACCGTCGGGGTTCGAGCTGTCCGGGGTCGAGACGGCCTTGGGGGTGGCGGTGTTCGTGGCGGTGACCGGCGTGATCGTCGCTCGCGGGCTGCGCGGGGCGGCGGCAGGGCGGTCCGCGGCCACGGTGGGGGCGTTCGGGTGCCTGGTGCTGGTTCCCGCGGTGGCCGAGATGCCGTACGCGGGGATGCTGGTCTTCTACGGGGTCATGCTGGTGGCGCTCGCCGCGCAGGCCGCACTCGGGCCGCGGCCTGGGGTGGCCGGAGTGCTGGCGGTGGGGCTGGCGGTGCATCTGGTCGTGTTGTCGCTGGACGTGGACACGTACACGCTGGTGGTTTCGGGCGGGGTGGCGCTGCTGGGCGTCGCGGCGGCGGTGCTCGCCCGCGACGAGACCTCGCGTACGGGCGCCGCCGCCTCGGCCACTGTCGCGACCGGCGCGCTGGCGATCGCCTCGGCGCTGTCGGCGGGATTCCCGACGACGGAAGCCGCCTTCGCCGCCCTGGCCGTCGCGGCCCTGTCCGCCGCCGCGGCCGCCGTCCTGGCCCGCCACGCGGCCTCACCATCGGCCGCCCTCGCCCCCATCGGAGCACCCGTGGCAGGCGCACGCCGCCCTGCCGAGGCGCACGCGCCGTCTGCGCACCGCCTGACCGAGGCCACCGATCCTGCCCGGCCGAGCACGGAAAGAACGCAGGCCGGCACAGAGCACGAGCTGACCGCGCCGGATCAGCCCGACGCCGGGAACACACCGAACGTGCCCGGAACCGGCCATGGCCAGGCCAGGACCACGCCCGTTCAGCCCGGCGCCGACCACGGCCGAGGCTCAAGCGCTCCGGGTCAGGCCGAGGGCACGCCAAGCCAGGCCGCGAGCCCGGTGGGTGAGGCCCGAGCCGCAGGCGGTGTGGCGACGGTGGCCGGGCGGGCGCGGGGCGGGGCGGTGGCGCTCGGGGTGGAGGTGCCCGGGTGGTGGCTGGCCGCGGTCGCTCTGATCATGACCGCGTCCGACGGCGGGCTGCTGAGCCTGGCACTGGCCTGCACCGGCGCGCTCGCCCTGGCCGTGGCCCTGCGGCCGGATCGGCGGCCGGTCGCCTGGGGCGGGGCGGCCCTGCTGCAGCTGGCCCTCTGGCTCCAGCTGGCGATCTCCGAGGTCACGGCCCCCGAGGCGTACACCGCGCCCCTGACCCTGGCCGGGCTGGTGGCGGCGTGGCGGGCCAGGCGGCGTGATCCCGGCATCTCCTCCTGGACGGGCTACGGCGCGGCGCTGGCGTTGACGTTCCTGCCGAGCGCGTACGTGGCCTGGAACGACGTCGCCCTCTCCAGGCCCCTGCTGCTGGGCGCGGCCGCGTTCGCCGCGACCCTGGCCGGGGCGTGGGCGCGGCTGCAGGCGCCGCTGATCCTCGGCGGGGCGGTGCTGGTGGTGACGGCGGCGCACGAGTTCGCGCCGACCCTCGCCGAGCTGGTCGGCGAGGGCCCGCGCTGGCTGCCGATCGCGCTGGCCGGGGCGTTCCTGCTGTTCACCGGCGCGACGTACGAACACAGGATGCGCGACCTGCGCAAGATCCGCAGGTTCATCATCAAGATGCGCTGACGCGCCCGCCGGAAGGCGGGCCCGCCGGCTCGGGATCGTCAGAGGCCGGCTCCAGGCCCGCCAGGAGGTTGAACGCGCCGGTCAGCAGGTTGAGCGCGACCAGGCCGACGATCTCCGCGATCACCCGGTCGCTCCAGCCGTGCGCCCGCAGCTCGGCCACGTCCCGGTCGGTCAGGGAGGCGGGCTCGGCGAGCACCCGCACCGCGACGCCGATCAGCGCGGCCTCGCGCGCGTCCGTGGAGGTGCCCCGCCTGGCCAGCGCGATGTCGCTCTCGCTCAATCCGATCTTGCGGGCCGCCCGCGCGTGCGCCTGACGGCACATCTCGCAGCCGATCCGCTCCTGCGCGGCCAGGGAGATCTTCTCACTCACCGTCCTCGGCAGCTTGGACCTCTTCATGGCCCTGGTGAGCCCCAGGTAGCCCTCCAGGAGCGCCGGCGAATGCGCCATCGTGGCGACCATCTCTCCCACGGACCCGTGCCGGTCGATGAGGTCCGTCAGCAGCTCGCGGGACTTGTCCGGAGCGTCCGCCGGGTCGAGAGCGGTCAAACGTCGCATGTGTCCTCCTAGACCGAGACCGAATGCGCCCGTCCGTACCCTCTCCCCCGCGCCCTCCTGGGCGAACGCCGGCCGGATCCAGCGCAGGTAGGAGAAGACGCCGGCCACCGTGTCGACGGCTCGACACCCGGCGATACCCCTATGCACAGGATCGGGCGCAGCAGAAGCCGGGGTGCGCCCGCGACGCGTGCCGCTCGGGAAAAACGGTGTCGCGAGCGCACCCCGGCTGATCTACCCCCGGTCCCCCGCGCTAACCGGAGACGACGATCGTCTCCGACGACGTGCCGGACGGCTGATCGGGCTCGTCCTCCCGCCGGCGACGCGGCAGAGGCAGCCACCGCAGGGCCGCCGCCGCGAGCAGCGCGCCGCCGGCCGCCGCGATGAGCAGCGTGTACGCGGGCACGCCTCCGGACTCCCGAGCCGCGGGAACGGCGGTCACGCGAGGCGACGCCACCGGCTCCCGGGGCGCCGCCGGACCGGCCTCGGCCGCCACCTCCCCGGTGTCCACCTTCACCGTGGCCCCCGCCAGGTCGGGGAACCCGGGCGGCCGCACCTCGTCCCAGTAATCCCGCCCGTACGACACGAAACTGGCGATCGCCTCCTTCTCCACCGGATTGAGCTTCAACCCGCCGGGAACGACGAGCGTCCCCACGTCATACGGCTGGAAGATCCCCTGCATGCCCTCGACCTTCCACTCACCTTCGGGCACGACCACGGAAGTCGCGTAGTGACCGGCCTCCGGCAGCGCCGTGCCGTTGAACATCAGGCTCTTCCCGCCCTCCCCGGTGAGCCGCAGTCCGACGGGCCCCAGCCGCCCCGAGAACGGGTGACTGCCGTGCTGCAGCACCCAGAACCCCAGCACGTACGGCTTGCCGCTCTCGAACCGGTCCGGCAGCGGATCCATGTACGTCACCGCCCAGTTCCCCGCCGCCCCGGCCGGAACGGTCCCCGCGGCCAGGGCCGCCAGCACGACGGCCAGCACGGCCAGCATCCTCTTCATGGGGATCACCTCCGGTGTAGATACACCGGAGGCACGACCCAGGTTCCAGGAACGAAGATCCCGGAAAAGCGACATTTCCTGAAAGGGCGCGCACAATGGAGGTCAGGCGAGAATTCGGCGAGGAGCGAGGAGGCTTGCGCCGTGTCCGCCGCCCGGCGTCACTACCTGAGCGCGATGCTCGACATGCTCGTCTACGAGAACGTCCTGGTCGCGTGGCGACGGACCCCGCTGGGGGGATACATGATCGTCTCGCACGAGGGCGAGGAGATCAGGCTGACCGCGCAGCAGGCCGAGAGGTGGACGCAGGGCGCCTTCGCCGTCTATCTCGCCCTGGTCGACCAGCGCCGGATCACGCCCCGCATCCCGGGCGACACGGCGCAGAACTGACCCCCTTGAGGTCACGACCTGACGAGGCGGGCGATGGCGTCGGCGGCCTCCTTGACCTTGATCTCCGCCTCGGCACCGCCCTTCTGCGCCGCCTCGGCCACGCAGTGCGCCATGTGCTCCTCCAGCAGGGACAGCGCGAACGACTGCAGCGCACTCGTCGTCGCCGACACCTGCGTCAGGATGTCGATGCAGTACTTGTCGTCCTCGACCATGCGCTGCAGCCCTCGCGCCTGCCCTTCGATGCGGCGCAACCGCCGTAGGTGGTCCTGCTTGCTGTCGGTGTATCCGGCCATCTCACGGTCCTCCCCGTTCGCTACACCGACAGCAACGCCATACCCCCCTACCGTATTCCCCTCGCGGGATCAGGGCGCCTTGTTGGTCATGAGCTCCGCGATCTTCCATTCCCCTCCGTCCTGCGTGAGCGCGAAGAGCTCGCGGAGGTTCTGGTTGTCCTGCTTGCTCGTCGCGCGGACGACCGCGCCCTCACCGAGCTGGCGCGCCTCCTCGATGGTGTGCGTGGCCTGCGCCATCCCGTTCGCGGCCCTGAGCCGTTCCTGGAGGAGCGTGCGGATGGCGTCGGTGTCCGTCGCGGTGGCCGCCCCGTCCAGGGCCACCACCGCGTCGTCGGCGAACGTGCCCATGACCTGGTCCACGTTCCCCGACTTGAGCGCGTCGAAGAATCCCTGGACGGCCGACCGCGCCCCCTCCGCCCCGGCGGTGTCCGTCGGCGTGGCGGTGTCCATGGGCGTGTCGGTCTCCTCCGGCGACATCATGGTGTCCGTCGGCGTCGCCGGGCTCGCCGCGCCCTTCATGGCTTGGGTGTCGGCGCCTCCCGCTGCGCAGCCCGCGACGAGCATGGCGGGGACGATAGTGGCCAGCAGGAGTGCCCTGCGCTGAGAAATCTCGCTCATGGCGGCTTTGATGCCCGCGCTTCCCGTCGCCGAATGCGCGGTTTAGGCACTTTGCACGCCGCCTTTACCTCGTCCGGCATTACTGGCTGAAATGACCGGTTTTGGCGAGACCGTTCAGTGTTTCGATCGTTGCCCCCGCGAGACCAGCGGGGCGGACACCGCCTATAGCGTCCGTGCAGTGTCGCGAACGCAGGCGAACCCCGAACCCCTTCCCCAGCGCGAGGACGCCGAACGCTGTGACAGCGTAGAGGCGGGACGCCGCTGCGTGCTTCCTGTAGCCCACCGGAGCCCGCACGTCTACCCCCGGCGGACCTCAGGGGAGATCGACGAAGACGCGTAGCCGAGCCGAAAGGGCCCAGGCCGTGAGACGGCCTGGGCCCTTTCGTGTCGTCCGCGTGAGGAGCTAGACGCTCACCTCCACGCGCCCGTCGGCCACCCGCACCGGATAGACCGGCACCGCCACGCCCTGTTCGTCCAGGCACACCCCGGACACCAGCGAGAACACCTGCTTGTGCAGCGGCGAGGCCACGGTCGGCTCGCCCTTCCTGGTGCCGACGATGCCACGCGAGAGCACGTACGCCCCGCTGAACGGGTCGAGGTTGTCCAGCGCGTGCAGTGCGCCGTCGTAGGTGCGGAAGACGGCCACCTGCCTGCCCTCCACCAGGGCGCAGACGCCGCGCTCGGGCAGCAGCTTGTCGTAGTCGCAGATCGGCGTCCAGCTCATCGGGCCATCACCGGCTTGATCTGGCCGCGCTCCTGCTCGAAGACGATCGACGGGTCGGGGACGCCGGGCGCGTTGACGAAGCTGACGAACCTGCTCAGCTTCTCGGGGTCGTCCAGGGTGGCGGCCCACTCGTCGGCGTACGTCGCGGTGTGGTGCTCCATCTGCGCGTCGAGGTCGGCGCAGATCCCGAGCGAGTCCTCCATGATCACCTCCCGTAGGTAGTCGAGCCCGCCTTCCAGGGACTCCAGCCAGGTCGAGGTGCGCTGGAGCCGGTCGGCCGTGCGGATGTAGAACATCAGGAACCGGTCGATGGTCCTGATGAGCTCTTCGGTGGACAGGTCGCCGGCCAGCAGGTCGGCGTGGCGGGGCTTGAAGCCGCCGTTGCCGGCGACGTACAGGTTCCAGCCCTTCTCGGTGGCGATGATGCCGAAGTCCTTGGAGCGGGCCTCGGCGCACTCGCGGGCGCAGCCGGAGACGGCGGACTTGAGCTTGTGCGGCGAGCGCAGGCCGCGGTAACGCAGCTCCAGGGCGATGGCCAGGCCCACCGAGTCCTGCACTCCGTACCGGCACCAGGTCGAGCCCACGCAGGACTTCACCGTCCGCAGGGCCTTGCCGTAGGCGTGCCCGGACTCGAACCCGGCCTCCACCAGCCGCCGCCAGATCTCGGGCAACTGGTCGACGCGGGCGCCGAACAGGTCGATCCGCTGCCCGCCGGTGATCTTCGTGTAGAGCCCGAAGTCCCGGGCCACCTCGCCGATCACGATGAGCTTCTCCGGGGTGATCTCGCCGCCGGGGATGCGCGGAACGACCGAGTACGTGCCGTTCTTCTGCATGTTGGCGAGGAAGGCGTCGTTGGTGTCCTGCAGCGCGGCCCGCTCGCCTTCGAGCACGTGCCCGTTGTGCAGCGAGGCCAGGATCGAGGCCACGGCCGGCTTGCAGATGTCGCAGCCCCGGCCCTGCCCGTGCTCGGTGATGAGCTGCGAGAACGTGGTGATCTTGCGGACCCGTACGATGTCGAACAGCTCGGCGCGCGAGTACGTGAAGTGCTCGCACAGCGCCTTGCTGACCTCGACGCCCGACTTCTCCAGCAGCTGCTTGAGCATCGGCACGCAGCTGCCGCAGGTGGTGCCGGCGCGGGTGCACGCCTTGATCCCGGGCACGTCGGTGACGCCCTTGTCGGCGATGGCCGTGCGGACGTCGCCGGCGCACACGTTGTTGCACGAGCACACCTGCGCCTCGTCCGGCAGGTCCAGGCTCGCCCCGGCCCCGCTGAACAGCAGGTCGGACGGCGCGGCGGGCAGCGCCTTGCCGACGAAGGGCCGCAGCGACGTGTACGGCGAGGCGTCGCCCACGCAGATGCCGCCGAGCAGCGTCTTCGCGTCGTCGCTGATGAACAGTTTCTTGTAGACGCCGCCCACCGGGTCCATGTAGGTGACGTCGAGCGCTCCGTCCATGGCCCCGAACTGCGCGACCTCGACGCCGAGCAGCTTGAGCTTCGTGGACATGTCCGCGCCCTCGAACGTCGCGGACCCGCCCATGATCCGGTCGACGGCCACCTCGGCCATGGTGTTGCACGGCCCGACCAGCCCGTAGATCATCCCGCCGGCGAGCGCGCACTCCCCGACCGCGTAGATGGACGGGTCGGAGGTGAGCATCCCGGAGTCGACCACGATGCCGCCCCGCTCGCCGACCTCCAGGCCGGACGACCTGGCCAGCTCGTCGCGCGGCCTGATGCCCGCCGAGAACACCACGACCTGCGCGTCCACGAGCGTCCCGTCGGGCTTGAGCAGCCCTGTGACCTGCCCCTGGTCGTCGGCGACGATCTCCTTGACGCCGGCGCCGGCGTGCACGCTCAGCCCCAGGTCCTCGATGTGCTGCTTCAGCACCGCGCCGCCGCCCTCGTCGACCTGCCGCGGCATCAGCCAGGGGCTCATCTCGACGATGTGCGCCTTCAGCCCGAGCGCCCGCAGCGCGTCGGCGGCCTCCAGGCCGAGCAGGCCGCCGCCGACCACGACGCCCTCGGCCGCGTCCTTGGCGGCGACCTTGATCGCGTCCAGGTCCTCGATCGTGCGGTAGACGAAGGCGTGCTCGGCTCCCGGCACCGGCGGCACGAACGGCGCCGACCCGGTGGCCAGCACCAGCACGTCGTACGGCTCGACGTCGCCGTCCCCGGTGACCACGTGCTTGGCGTCCCGGTCGATGCCGGTGACGCGGGTGCTCAGCTTGGTCACGGCGCCCTCGGGGACGTCGTAGGTGAGGTCCTCGGCGCTGGTGCCCGACAGGTAGGAGGTCAGGTGCACCCGGTCGTACGCGGGCCGCGGTTCCTCCCCGATCACGGTGATCCGGCCGTCGAAGCCCTTGCTCACGAGGGTCTCGACGAGCCGGTGAGCCGTCGGCCCATACCCAACGACGACGATCCTGCTCATACTGAAATCCCTTCCTGCTCGCACAGCCAGCTCACGATGCCCTCGACGGCGTCCTTGCACGTGCCGCATCCGGTCGTGGCCCTGGTGGCGGCGGCCACCCCCGCCACGTCCCGCGCCCCGGCCTCCCAGCACGCCCTGATCTGTCCCTTGGTCACGTTGTTGCACTGGCAGATCTTGGCCGCGTCGGGGATCAGCGTCGGGTTCTCGGTCACGGGCGCCGACGACAGCCCGGGGAACAGCAGCCCCGCCCGATCCCCCGGCACCGGTCCGCCGCGGTCGAAGAGCTGGGTGAGCGTGCCGACGGCGTCGCTCTCGCCCAGCAGGATCGCGCCCACCAGCCGGCCGTCGCGGATGACGAGCTTGCGGTAGGTGCCGCGGGCCCGGTGGCTGAAGCGCACGACCTCGGCGTGCTCCTCGGTGAGGTGGGTCTCGCCCATGGCGGCGAGCTCGACGCTCCTGGCCTTGAGCCGGGTGACGAGCCGGGAGCCGCGGTAGAGGGCCTTGCCGCCGGTGATGACGTCCGCGGCCACGGAGGCCTGCTCCCAGGCGGGGGCGACCAGGCCGTACACCATGCCGTCGTGCTCGGCGCACTCGCCGATGGCGAAGATCGACGGGTCGTCGGTGCGGAGCTCGTCGTCCACGACGACGCCGCGGCGCACCTCCAGCCCGGCCTCGGCGGCGAGCTTCGTGATGGGCCGCACGCCGCAGGCCAGGATGACCAGGTCGGCCTCGACGAGCTCGCCGCCGGCCAGCCGGACGCCGTCCTCCAGCACGGCCTCGGCGGAGACGCCGGTGCGGATCTCCACGCCGAGCCCGTTCAGCGTCTCGCCGAGCACCTCGCCGGCCTCGACGTCGAGCTGGCGCTCCATGAGGTGGCCGGCCAGGTGCAGCAGCGTGACGGGCAGGCCGCGCCCGGCCAGCCCGCGGGCGGCCTCGATGCCGAGCAGCCCGCCGCCGATGACCACGGCCTTGCGGGCCTGCTGAGCGGATTCGAGGATGCGCTCGCAGTCCTCCAGCGTGCGGAACGGGATGGCCCGCTCCACGCCGGGGATCGGCGGCACGATGGCCTCGCTGCCGGTGGCCAGGACCAGCAGGTCGTACGGCTCGCGCCGGCCGTCCTCGGTCACGACGTGCCTGGTCTCCCTGTCGATGTGGGCGACCGCGCTGCCGAAGGCCGCCTCGACGTCGTGGGCGGCGTACCAGGAGGAGTCGAGCAGCCGCACCTGGTCGGGGCGGGAGCTGCCGGCCAGCACGTTGGACAGCAGCACCCGGTTGTACGGCTGGCACGTCTCCGCGCCGAAAATCGTGATCTTCATGTGGGGATCGCGGGTGCGCACCTCGCTGACGAGCCGCGATCCGGCCATCCCGTTCCCCACGACGACGAGCCTCATGAGTCCCTCTCCACCCTGACCGCGCAGACCTTGAACTCCGGCATCCTCGACGTCGGGTCGAGCGCCGGATTGGTGAGCCGGTTGGCGCCCTCCCAGTGGAAGGGCATGAACACGGTGTCGCGCCTGATGGCGTCGCTGATCCTGGCGACGGCCTTGGCCTCGCCACGCTTGCTGGTGACCCGCACCACGTCACCGGCGCTGATGTCGAGCTGCTCGGCCAGATCCGGGTGCAGCTCGACGAACGGCTCGGGCGCGGCCTTGACGAGCGAGGCGATCCTGCGGGTCTGCGCGCCGCTCTGGTAGTGGGCCAGCACCCGGCCGGTGCTCAGGTAGACGGGGTAGTCCTCGTCGACCTCCTCCGCCGCAGGCCGGTGCTGGACGGGCACGAACCTGGCGCGGCCGTCCGGGGTGGCGAAGGAGTCGAGGAACGGGCGCGGCGTCCCGGGGTGATCCGGCTCCGGGCAGGGCCAGAACACGCCCTTCTCGGCCGCGATGCGCTCGTAGGTGATGCCGGAGTAGTCGGCCAGACCGCCCTTGCTGGCCCGGCGCAGCTCGTCGAACACCTTGACCGGGTCGGTCTCCAAGCGGTGCCCGAGCCGCTCGGCCAGCCCGGCGAGCACGTCGAGGTCGCTCCTGACGCCCTCGGGCGGCGTGACCGCCCGCCGGCGCAGCAGGACGCGGCCTTCGAGGTTGGTCATGGTGCCGGTCTCCTCGGCCCACTGCGTCACCGGGAACACCACGTCGGCCATCGCCGCGGTCTCGGACATGACGAAGTCGCAGGTGACCAGCAGGTCGAGGGCGGCGATGCGCTCGGCGACGTGCTCGGCGGCCGGCGCCGAGATCACCGGGTTGGACCCGAACAGCAGCAGCGCCTTCGGCCCGCCCGGGGTGCCGAGGGCGTCGAGCAGCTCGTACGCCGACCGCCCCGGCCCCGGCAGGCTCTCCGGCGGCACGCCCCAGACGCCCGCCACGTGCTCCCTGGCCGCCGGGTCGTCGATCTTGCGGTAGCCGGGCAGCTGGTCGGCCTTCTGGCCGTGCTCCCTGCCGCCCTGCCCGTTGCCCTGCCCGGTCACGCAGCCGTAGCCGGAGCCGTGGCGGCCCGGCAGGCCGAGCGCGAGCGCGAGGTTGATGAACGCGGAGACGGTGTCGGTGCCCTTGGCGTGCTGCTCGGCGCCGCGCCCGGTGAGGATGTACGCCTTCTGCGCCGCCGCCATGGCCCTGACCGCCTGCCGCATCCGGTAGACGGGCACCCCGGTGATCCGCTCGACCCGCTCGGGCCACCAGGCGGAGAGCGACGTGCGGACCTCGTCGAACCCGGTGGTCCGCGCGGCCACGTACTCCTCGTCGACCAGGCCTTCGGCGATGACCAGGTGGAGCAGCCCCAGCGCCAGCGCCAAGTCGGTGCCGGGCGTGGGCTGCAGGTGCAGCCAGGCCAGCTTGGCGGTCTGGCTGCGGCGCGGGTCGATGACGATCATGCGCGGGCCGTCCAGGTGGCGCACGAACGGCGGCATGGTCTCGGCAACGTTGCCGCCGGCCAGCAGCACGACGTCCGCCTCGGCCAGGTCGGTGATCGGGAACGGCATCCCCCGGTCCATGCCGAACGCCTTGATCGAAGCGGCGGCCGCCGAGGACATGCAGAAGCGCCCGTTGTAGTCGATCTGGCTGGTGCCGAGCGCGACCCGGGCGAACTTGCCGAGCGTGTACGCCTTCTCGTTGGTGAGGCCACCCCCGCCGAACACGGCCACGGCGTCGGGGCCGTGCTCGGCGCGGATGGCGGCCAGGCGGTTCGCGACGTAGTCGAGCGCGACGTCCCACTCCACGGGCTCGCCGTGCAGGAGGGGGCTCGTCAGGCGCTCGCCGTTGGTGAGCAGCTCGCCGGCCGTCCAGCCCTTCTGGCACAGCGCGCCCGAGGCGTTGGCCGGGATGTCGGTCCTGGGCCGGATGGCCAGCTCAGGACCGATCTCCATGCCGCACTGCAGTGCGCAGTACGGGCAGTGCGTCTTCACGGCGCCATCCACGGGGTCACTCACCATCAGACCCGGGCGTAGGCGAGGCTGGCCACGACCTTGACGCCGACCTTGCGCGTGTAGCACCACCAGGTCAGGGCGAGGCACATCACGTAGAAGATCCCGAAGGCGAGGAAGGCGAGGGCGGGGCTGCCGGTCGCGGCGAACGCCATGCCGAACGCCCGGTTGATGAGGAATCCGCCGAGCGCCCCGACCGCCGAGATGATGCCGATGGCGGCCGATGCCTGGCGCTTGCCGTACAGCAGCGCCTCCTCGCTCTCGCCGCGCTCGGCCACCGCCTTGGCCTGGAAGATCGCGGGGATCATCCGGTACGTGGAGCCGTTGCCGATGCCGGCGGTGAGGAACAGCACCTGGAAGGCCAGGAAGAACAGCCAGAAGCTGCCCGACGTGCTGGCGAGCCAGACCAGCAGCACGCCGCCGCCCATCGCGGCGAAGTTCCACAGCGTGACGGGGGCGCCGCCCAGCTTGTCGGCCAGCCAGCCGCCCACCGGCCTGATCAGCGAGCCGACCAGCGGACCGACGAAGGCCACGGCCGCGAACGGCGCGTCGGGGAACAGGCTCTTGCTCAGCAGCGGGAAGGCGGTCGAGTAGCCGATGAACGAGCCGAAGGTCCCGATGTAGAGGAACGACATGATCCACGTCTGGGCCTTGCCGGCCACCGCGAGCTGCTGGCGCGGGCTTGCCTTGGCGCTGGTCAGGTTGTCCATGAAGAACCAGGCGCAGGCGGCGGCCACGACGATGAGCGGGATCCAGAACCAGCCGGCCGCGGCCAGCCCGAGCCCGCCGATGACCAGCGGCATCGTGAGCTGCACGGAGCTCACGCCGATGTTGCCGCCCGCGGCGTTCAGCCCGAGCGCCACGCCCTGCTTGCTGCGTGGGTAGAAGTAGGTGATGTTGGCCATGCTGGAGGCGAAGTTCCCGCCGCCGAACCCGGCGAGGGCCGCGATCACGAGGAACAACCAGTACGGCGTGCTCGGGTCGCTGACCGCCACGCCGAGGAGCACGGCGGGGATGAGCAGCAGCAACGCGCTCACGACGGTGAAGTTGCGCCCGCCGAACTTGGCGGGGCCGAAGGTATAGGGGATCCGGAGCACGGACCCGATCAAGTTCGGCAGGGCGATCAGCCAGAACAGCTGGTCGGTGGTGAACTCGTAGGCTCCCAGCTTGGTGGCGACGATGCTCCAGAGCGTCCACACGGTGAAACCGAGGTGCTCGGCAAAGATCGAGAAGATCAGGTTACGGCGCGCCACACGCTTGCCTGAACTCTCCCAGAAGGCTGGGTCATCGGGGTGCCACTCGGCGATCCAGCGCGCCATCGACTTTCTCCTACACTCGGCGTCCGGGGATCTCCAAGGTAGGAAGCGCGCGTTACGCACTTTGACCGTCCGTGGCTGTGCGCTGGTTACATGTGATTCACCGCTGTAACAAGCCACGCACAAGCGTCACCGCGGAAACATGCTCGTAATGATCGGTTACACCGGCGCCCCTCGGGTACCAGCACACACAGCAAGGGGGGAACCATGATCAAAACGCTTCACAAGATGGGCATCAGATCCAATCACATGTATTTCGCGGGGATCTGCTCGATCGGCCTGGCTTTCGCGTCCTGGATGACCTCGAGGGCCACCGAACACGCGGGGCTCGACCGGGCCGACCGGTGGGGGATCTTCGTCGGCGAGTGGGCGCCCACGTTCTTCGCGATGGGGGTCGCGCTCCGCATGGAGGAGACGCATCGCGAGATCGAGGAGCCCCGCATGGAGGAGTACGAACGCGCCGAGGGCGTCAGGCCCCGGGCTCGCGCGGGGGTTTAACGGAGGTGTCACACAGGTCACGTCACCGTGCGTGACCTGTGTGCTCAGTCGTGGCGGGCGGCCAGCCGCTGGAGCGGCTCGTCGGTCAGCCGGTATTTCAGCCACTCGTCCTGGCGCACCGCCCCCAGCTTCTCGTAGAAGCCGATGCTGGGCTCGTTCCAGTCCAGCACCGACCATTCGAGGCGCTGATATCCGCGCTCGGCGCAGATCCTGGCGAGCTCCCCCATCAGCGCCAGGCCGTGGCCGCCGCCGCGGTGCCGCGGGCGTACGTACAGGTCTTCCATGTAAATGCCGTGCACGCCCCTCCAGGTCGAGAAGGTCAGGAACCACAGGGTGAAGCCGGCGACCTCGCCGCCTTCCTCCGCGATGTGGACGAAGGCGGCGGGATTGTCGCCGAAGAGGGCGGCACGCAGGTCCTCCTCGGTGGCGCGCACCTCGTGGGCGGCCCTTTCGTACTCGGCGAGCTCGCGGATCATCTCGAGGATCGCGGGGACGTCTGCGGGGGTGGCGGGACGAATCATGACCAACAGCGTAGGCGCAGGTGCGGGCTACAACCCCCGGGGCGGGTCGCTTCTCGCGCGGGACGACGATCGCCTCAGCCTCGCACATCAGCCCGTTGGTCCAAACGAGATCCTTTCCGCTCAGGAGACGCCGGCTGCTCATGAACCGGAGCGCGAAGTCCGGGCCGGGGAGCAGGTCCAGGTCCAGATCGCCGGCCGGGATCCTGCGACGGCGTCCAGATGCAGCCCATCACCGGGCGGGAGGGGAGCGGTTCGGGGCACATGCGGCCGGTTGCTAGGCGAGCCGGGGGAACAACGCGGCGGCGTTGGTGCGATTGACCATCGTGAGCGTGTCGCGGTCGAGCGTGGTGTCGAGTCCGTCTGCGAAGTACTGACCAGCGGAGCTGGGGGCGAAGGGCCAGTCGCTGCCGAACAGGACGTGTCCGGGGCGGGCGAAGGCGAGCAGGGTCGGAAGGGCGGCGGGGCTGGAGGAAAGGGCGGTGTCGAAGTAGTAGCCCCGGAAGTCTTCGAGCACGTCCAGAGAGGCGCGTCCGGTCTCCCACTCGATGGCGACGGCCATGCGATGTGAGGCGTAGGGGACGAAGCCGCCGGCATGGCTGAGGATGAAACGGATGTTCGGGTAGCGCCTGACGATGCCGTTGCGTACAAGCAGGAATGCGGCACGGCTGGTGTCGAGGAGGAAGTCGGCGGCGAACGGCGGGATGCCGTCCACGGCGGGTCCCGGCAGGTCGGTGGGATGGATGAAGACGACTGCATGGCGGTCGTCGAGGATCTGCCACAGTTCGTCCTGGCCTTCGCTGCCCAGGTAGGCGCCACGGTTGTTGGCCAGCAGGACGACGCCGTCGGCTTCGAGCTCGTCCAGTGCCCGCCGGGCCTCCGCGGCGGAGGCGCCGGTGTCGGGCATCGGCAGGGTGGCGAAATAGCCGAAGCGGCCGGGGTGGTCGGCGGCGAGGGATGCGGCGAAGTCGTTGAGCCGGCGGGCGAGGTCGGCGGCTTCGTCCGGGCTTGTCAGGAAGCCGGCGCCGGGGGTGGACACGGAGACGATGGCCGTGGCGGTGCCCAGCAGGTCCATCAGCTCCAGCGCGGCCTCCGGGCTCCAGTCGGGCAGGGCCCGGCCTCCGGCCGCGGCGATCCCCGCTTTGGCGAGGAGGTCGCGGTAGAAGGGCGGGATGATGTGGTGGTGGACGTCGACACGGGTGACTGTGCCGATCATGAGGCGGCCTCCTGGGGATTGAGAGCAGGTCGAGCCCGACGTCGATGATCATGTCTTGCCGTCGCCGACCATACTGCATCGCGGCCGAGGTGAGCCCGAGCTTGTGGCCGACCGCCGTGGCCTCGGCGATCGGGCTGGACGCTCGTGTTCAGCCACACATTGCCCATGTCTATGGCCGCGCAGCGCCGCAGTGATCTTCCGTACGGCGTGATCCGATCGGGGTTCGTCCGCGACATCATCGCCCGCCTGGCGGACGACCTCGGACGGGGGATAGACGCATGACCATCCCCGACGACTACGGAAACGCTCCCAGGAGCCAGACCAAGCCCACAACGAGGGCAATGACCACACGACGATGACCATGACGATGCGAATGATCACTTATATGGCGCCCATGCCGAAGTGCGGTAGGCAGGCCGCCGTCTGGGGAGACAGAATCGGGCGCTGCCTTGACGAGCGGACGGTCGACACAGATTCGACGGTGATAGCCGAGCCGAAATCCTCTGCCAGATTTCACGCATCGCGCGGCGAGCAGCACCATTTGCCTCGGCAACCCGTTAACTCGCATTAGTGGGCCTTCCTCGTACGGGTGACGTGGAGGAAGGGGAGCCCGCCCGGAGCCGCGAGGATCCCATGCGTGTCGATGTCTCCGGCGAACCAGACCTCGTCCTTGATGTCCGGGCCTGGAGCACGGAAGGAACATCGGGACTGGCCGTCCGGCTTGAGCAGGATGAGACGGGTGTCGGTGCTCCATCGGCGTCCGTCGGCCCGTTCACCTGCCGAGGACACCACACGGACCTTCTCACGACGGCAAGGCCAGACCTCCCACGGGCTGGTCTGGAGGATGCGCAGCTCCCTGCGCCGTGCCCGCTGCCACATGACGATGACGCGGAGTGTCAGCGCACTGGTGAAGGCGAGCATCACGCCCAGGAAGGTCGCCGGTCCTCCCCTGGGTATCAGCAGTGCTGTGAGGCAGACCTGTGCGGCGAGCAAGGGCAACCCGCGCCGCAGGCCCGCTCTCGCCCTTTTCCGCACGACGTCCAGCACTCCCGGCGTCTGCGTCGCCGCGGTGCCGGGGAGGATCTGATATCCGTGCTCACAATCAGTCATCGCTGTCTTCCGAGGCGGCCGGGCATGCCGCATCCTATCTCTCGCGCATGACTCGGCCACGGAATGCGTCCGCTTGCACACGGGCACGGGGATCAGCAGCCCAGGGTCGGGCCACCGAGGTTAGGATGCGAGCGGTGCTGGATACGCGGGCATCGCTTCTTCACCCTTCACGGATGCGGAGTTCATGAGCCGTCTCGTCGCCGTCGATGAGGTTCCGACGACCGACGTGGCGCCCAGAAACGTCCAGATCTGGAATTGGAGCGTCGTGACGGCGGCCGCGGCCGTCATGGCCCTCGCCGGCTGGCAGCATCGGTGGATCAGCGATGACGGCCTGATCGCCGTGCGGACCATCCGGCAGTTGCTCGCCGGGAACGGGCCCGTCTTCAATGCGGGCGAGCGCGTCGAGGCCAACACGAGCACGCTCTGGACCTATCTCGTCGCGGCGGTCTCGTGGGCGGGGCGCAGCGACGTCGCCGTCGTCTCGGTGCTGGTCGGCCTCACCTGCACGGTCAGCGCCGTCGTGCTCGCCATGGCGGGCACCGTCCGGCTGCACGGCGAGTCCCGCCGGTTCCTGCCCGCGGGCGTGATCGTGGTGCTCGCGGTCCCGCCGTTCTGGGAGTACGCCACGTCCGGTCTGGAGACCGGGCTGGTGTTCCTGTGGATCGGCCTGTCCTGGTGGCTGCTCGTCCGGGCGGCGTACGGGGGGCCGGTGCTCTCTCTGGTGTTCGTCCTCGGGCTGGCCCCGCTGGTCCGGCCCGAGCTGACCCTGGCCTTCGCGGTGTTCTTCGGCGCGTTGCTGGTGATGCGGCGGCCCGGGTGGCGTGGCGCCCTCCGATGGTCGGCGATCGCCGTCGCTCTGCCGGTGGCCTATCAGATCTTCCGGATGGGCTATTACGGGCTGCTCGTGCCCAATACCGCGCTCGCCAAAGAGGCGGCGGCCAGCCGGTGGGCGCGAGGCCTGCTCTACGTCGGCGACACCGTGCTGACCTACTATCTCTGGGCGCCGCTGATCGTGCTGATCCCGCTGGCGTGGTGGGCCGGCCGGCAGGGCGGGGGCATGGTGCTGACGGCGGCCCCCTTCATGGCCGGGCTGCTGCTGCTCCTGTACGTCCTGCGGGTCGGCGGTGACTTCATGCACGGCCGCATGGTGCTGCCTGTACTCCTGCTCCTCCTGCTCCCCGTCCTGGTCCTGCCGCTGGGCCGCCTCGCCGCGTTCGCGTTCACGGCGGTCCTGCTGTGGGGCGTGGTGTGCGCCACGCAGCTACGGGTGCCGTACGAGCAACGCATCGGCCCGGACGGGATCGCGGACGAGCGCGGCTTCTACGTGGCGGTGACACGGGATCCGCACCCGATCACCGCCGCCTCGTACGTCCGTGCCAGGAGAAACCTCCACAGCCTGGACTCCACCGGCCTGTTCGTCCCCGGCGTGGAGCCCGTGCCGCTGCGCACCGACCAGCCCGCGCGGCTCGCCGTCGCAGACGAGGTCTTGGGTGGGCTCGGCTCCGCCTACCGGCTCGACGATCTCGTCATCGACCGGCTCGGCCTGGCCAACGCCCTCGGCAGTCACATGGAACCGGCCTGCGGCCGGAGGACGGGCCACGAGAAGCCGCTCCCCAGCGCGTACATCCTCGCCGACTACATGGCCCCCGGGACGCCCCTGCGCGACAAGCGCCTCCAGAGCGAGGTGGAAAGGATCAGGGGCGAGTTGGCCGCCGGCCCCTTCCGTGAACTGCTGGAGTCGACCAGGGCTCCTTTGACCGCACGCCGGTTCTGGGACAACCTCGTGGGCTCGCCGGCACGCACGGCTTTCAGGTTCTCTGTCCCGAACGTGACCTGTCCGTCCTGATCGTGCCTATCGGGGTGCCCGGCAGGGCGCCGTGAGGCCCGCGCGGATGGTGGAGAGTCTCCGGGCCCCGGTCGTGGTCGCGCTTCCTCAGAAGGCGCCGCCCCCGCCGCCACCGCTGCTTCCGCTGCTCCCGCCGCTGTCTCCGCCTCCGTAACCGCTGTAGCCGCTGCCGCTGCTGTCGTAGGAACCGCTGGTGAAGAAGCCAGGCGCTCCCGGCGTTGGCGTTCACGAGCTGAGCTCCCGCGCGCAGTCTTTCCAGTTCGGCCGAAGCCGTCCCCTTCCTTGCGCTGGAGGGTCTGCGAGCCGCCGGCGGGCAGGTCGAGTCGTTCGCGGGGGAAGGCCAGGTCAAGGGCCACGGCGTGGCCGGCCGGGACGGTTCTGGCAGTGGCCGTGGTGACCTGCCCGGTGCCGCCGACGATTGGGACGTCCACGTGGGCGCCCCGGCCGTCGGTCATGAACATGAACGTGTGGTCCTCGGCCACGCGGACCGTGCCGCCGGCGTTCACCGTGGCGGTCACGGCCGTTCTGGGTAGAGAGTATTCGGGACCGGCGGCCGAGGCGGGCAGAGCCCCGGCGACGATCAAGAGTCCTGCTGTGGCAAGCGTTCGCAACATCGCGCCCCCGTAACGTTGCTGATCTCCTGGGCATAGGGATCGCAGGCGGTTGCAACTCGCTTGACCGCGTTGCCGATCGACGGCGTTGAGCAGGCGGTTTCCCCGGTCTCGGCAGTGGAACGACTGGGCGGGCCCGTGACGACGTGCCCATGAATCCGGAGAGCGATTGATGAAGCGTTACATTCTGACCGGCGCCCCTGGAGCGGGGAAGACGGCGATCCTGCGGTGGCTGGAGTGCGATGGCTACACCGTCGTCGAGGAGGCCGCGACCGACGTCATCGCCCTGCAGCTCGCCCAGGGCGAGCCCGAGCCGTGGAGGAAGCCGTCCTTCGTGGAGGCGATCGTCACCTTGCAGCGCCGACGGCAGGAACAGACCGCCGGGCTTCCCGGCGAGGTGCAGATCTACGATCGGTCACCTGTCTGCACCTACGCCCTGGCCACGTATCTCGGCCATCCCGTGCCTCCGGCCCTGTCCCGGGAACTGGATCGCATCCGAGCCGGGCAGATCTACGAGAAAAAGGTCCTCTTCGTTCAGAACCTCGGGTTCGTCACGCCGACCGAGGCGCGCCGGATCACCTTCGCGGAGTCGTTGCGATTCGAGCAGGTCCACCAGGACGCCTACACCTCGCTCGGCTACGAGTGCGTGCCAATCGCCCCGGGCATGCTGCCGGACCGGGTGGCGGCGGTCAAGAAGCAGCTCGATGCCGCACCGGTCCGGCCGACGGAGCCATGAGCGGTCAGGCGGTGAGCGCCAGGGCCAGGGAGGCGGCCACCGGGGCCGCGTACAGCAGGGGGAAAGGGATGTGAGGGTACGAGCGTGCGCGGACGACGGTGATGACGGCGCCGGTGAAGTACAGGATCAGGGCGACGGCGGCGACGACACCGATGACGGGGACGACCAGGCCGGTCAGCAGGCCCGCCGCTCCCACCGCCTTGGCGGTGCCCAGCCAGGGCCACCACGCGCGGGGGACACCGTAGTCGGCCAGGGGCTCCACGACCCACTTGGCATGGAGGAAGACCGAGCCGGCCGAGAAGGCGGTCATGGCGGCGGCCAGGAGGGTGACGACGACGTAGGTGGTGCTCATGCTCATGCTCCTGTCACTGTCAGGCAGGGCCGGGGCGAGGCCGCTCC
This sequence comes from Nonomuraea sp. SYSU D8015, assembly GCF_008065375.1. Lineage (GTDB taxonomy): Bacteria > Actinomycetota > Actinomycetes > Streptosporangiales > Streptosporangiaceae > Nonomuraea. The sequence continues at coordinate 106,806 of NZ_VJYI01000001.1, read as the reverse complement.
GGGCCGGGGTGCGGGGACCTCGGCACTGGCTTGACCCCGCGTGGCGCGCGAATGTGACAGGACTCGGCCGGCAGCTGACGGATCGGTGACGGAGGACGTCGGAACACCACATCGGGAGAGGGCGCCGTGCGAGGGGATCACCCGGCCGCCGGGCTGCGAAGCTGCGGCTCCGTGGTGAAATAGGCGGGCAATACAGGACAGGAAAGTGAGCCACCGATGGAACATCGCATATTGGGACGTACCGGACGCGAGGTCGGCGTGGTCGGCCTCGGGGCCTGGCAGCTCGGCGCCGACTGGGGCGAGGTGTCCGAAGAGGAGGCCTTCGCCACGCTCGACGCGGCCGTGGACGCGGGTGTCACCTTCATCGACACCGCCGACGTGTACGGCGACGGGCGCAGCGAGCAGATCGTCGGCCGCTTCGCCAAGGGGCGTCCCGGGCTCACGGTGGCCACCAAGATGGGCCGCCGGCTGGAGCAGATCCCGTCGAACTACGTGATGTCCAACTTCCGCGCCTGGAACGAGCGCTCCCGCCAGAACCTCGGCGTGGACACGATCGACCTGGTCCAGCTCCACTGCCCGCCGACCCCCGTCTACTCGGCGGACGCCGTGTTCGACGCCCTCGACACGCTGGTGGCCGAGGAGAAGATCGCCGCGTACGGGGTCAGCGTGGAGACGTGCGAGGAGGCGCTGACCGCGATCGCCCGGCCGGGTGTGGCGAGCGTGCAGATCATCCTGAACGCGTTCCGGCTCAAGCCCCTGGAGCAGGCGCTGCCGGCGGCGCGGAAGGCCGGGGTGGGCATCATCGCCCGGGTCCCGCTGGCCAGCGGCCTGCTGTCGGGCCGGTACGACGAGCACACGACCTTCGGCCCCGACGATCACCGCACGTACAACCGGCAAGGCGAGGCCTTCGACGTCGGGGAGACCTTCTCGGGCGTGGACTTCTCCACCGGCCTGGAGGCGGTCCGCCGCCTGGCGCCCCTGGTGCCGGAAGGGGCGACCATGGCCCAGTTCGCGCTCCGGTGGATCCTGGACCAGGACGGGGTGTCGGTGGTCATCCCGGGCGCCCGCAACCCGGCCCAGGCCACCGCGAACGCGGCCGCCGCCGCGCTAGCGCCGCTGCCCGCCGAGACGCTGGAGGCGGTGCGGTCCGTCTACGACGAACTGATCCGCCCTCAGGTCCACCACCGCTGGTAGCCCGGTCGGGTGGCAACGGCGCCCGCCGACCGGTGGACCACCGGCGGGCGCCCGTCCGACTCACGGACGCGGCCGGTCGCGGAGGGCCGATTCCAGGCGCAGGCCCAGCCCCAAGAGCGCCAGGAGCGCGAAGACCGCGAGCACTTGCCACGGCGGCTCCCCTTCCTCGAAGAGGAGCGCGCCGACCGACAGCCCAGCGCCCCCGGCGAGCGCCACGGATCCGAGCGAGCGCAGGATCTCGACTTCGCCGGATTCGAGCGCTTGCCCGGAGAGGAGGGCCTTCCGCCGGACGAGTGGAGCGCGGGCTCTTCGGGTTGCCCCATGGCGGGACGTCTCCTATCTGACGGCTGTGGCGGCCGCGGCGGATTCCAGGAGGACGGGGCTGGCGCCGGCCACGATGCCGGGCGGCGCCTTCACGCTGCCGCCGGACAGGACGTGCATGCGGCTCGCCCGCCAGCCGACGGGGACCCGGAACGGGACGGAGCCGCGCTCGTTCCACACCATGTGGGCGACGTACCCGCCGTCCCGGTCGAGAGTGATCACGTGCGTGCCGTCCTCGCTCACCGTGTGCAGCGTCATGCGCGCCCCCTTCAGCCAGGACACGGTCGCCGCGTAGGCCGAGCCCACCGCCGTGGGCAGGCGGTCGCCGGCCTTGGCCAGGTCGATGACGTCGGCTCCGTGGCGGTCCCACCCCTGCCAGTCGAAGCCGGCGGCGCCGCTCGCCCAGAACAGCGCCAGCGTGCGCGACACGACGCCACGGGCCTGGTACGTGTCCGCGGGCTTGCCGAGGGGCGCGCCCTCGGTGACGCGCAACGGCCGGCCGGCGAGGCCGTGCTGGTCGGCCACGGCACGCAGGTTCGCCACCCCGCTCATGGCGCTCTCGGGGCGCAGGCCGAGGTAGACGTGCCCGCCCACGATGTCGACGTGCTTGGCCGCGCCGGCCGCGAAATACCGGTCGAGCCAGCTCAGGCCGTTGACGGTGATGCCCGGTGAGATGATCCTCGCGGCGGGGTCGGCGCGGCGGATCTCCTCTGCCGCGATGCGAGTGAGCTCGGCGAGCTGCGCGGGGGTGCCGTTCCAGGACTTGCGCTGGTCGGGTTCGTTCCACATCTCGTAAGCGCGGATGCGGCCCTTGTAACGGGTGGCCACCGTACGGACGTACGCGCGCCAGTCCTCGGGATTCCGCGGCGGGGACGCGCCGTCAGCGGCGGCCCACGCCGGTGGCACGCCGAGCGTGTAGATCACCGCGACGCCGTACTTCCCGGCAGAGCTCAAGAAGGAGTCCATCGTCGCGAAGGACCACGTGCCCTTCACCGGCTCCAGGTCGCGCCACCGGACGCCGTTGTCCCACATCCGCCAGGCGCCGAACCCGATCGACGGCCAAGTGTCCCCGGAGCAGCCGCGGCACTTCATGTGCATGCCGAAGTAGTCCGCCGGAATCGTCCCGAGATGCGAGAGGGGGGTGACGCGGCGTACGGCGGTGACGTCCGTGAGGCTCGCGTCGTCGATCCACACCGTCCCGGGCGCGCCGAGGGACACCCGGAACGATCCACACAGGTCGCGGGGCGCGGTCCCGGTGGCCTCGATCAGCTGCCACCCGGTTCCGGCCCGCACCGTGCGTACGGCGAAGGTCTGGGAGTCGCCCTGTTCGCCGCGTACCTGCAGTGTGACGTCGACCGGTGCGGCCGCCCGCACCCAGATCCCGGCCCGGTACGTGCGCCCGCCGGCGAACCTCAGCCGCTGCACGAGGTGCACCCGCTCGGGATGCGCGGTCACCTGGAACCGCTGGGCCAGCCGCCCGCCATGCGCCTTCTCGGCGGGCGTGAAGGCCTTCTTCGGAGCCGGCGCGCCCCACGACTGCACCCGCCACCCGGGTGCGACCTTCTTGTGCGTGCCCTCGAACCCGGGATTGCGGAGGAGGCCCTTCGCCGCGGCGGCAGCGGCGCCGGGGACGGTGGCCACGGGCGCGAGGACGGCTCCGGCGACCCCTGCGGCCACCAGGCATAAGCCGCGTAACCGCGGGCCGTTCAGTCGCGTGCCGGGCTGCCTTCTCCGCCATACCACGTTCAGAACCTCCACCGTCGGCGATCGACCCGTCAGCCGGGTAGTGGATCACCATAGTGTCGTCGCCCTGCCCGCAAGCCCCTTTTGCCCCGAATTCGTACCGTACGCGAATGGTTACGCAACCAATGTGCACCTGCCCGTCAGATCGCGGCAGAGCGGGAGCTCGAACGACCCGACCCACACCGCTCCGGGCCGCCCACGCTCAGGCACTCAAGGCCGGACTCGGCCGCCCGTGATCATGCAAGGAGCTGCGACGATGGACAGGTCCTCGGAGTCAGTCACTCAAGAGCCCGTCGGCCCTCCGCATGGGTCCGGGCCGTTGTCACTCAGATAGCCGCTCAGCGAGGCGGTGGCGGCAGCCTGGCTGGCTGAGGCCGGAAACGTGCAGGATCTCAGCTGTCTAGCGTTGCTTGAGCCGGAGCGCTTCTTTGCGGGTCTCGGCCTGGATGGACCGCTCGCGCTCCAGCCACGCCGGGTTCTCCGCCTTCAGCGCATCGATCTCAGCGGTGGTGAGCGGTTGGGTGATCCCGCCTCTGGCCAGGCCGGAAATGGAGACGCCAAGCTTCGCGGCGACGACCTGCTTGGGGTGCGGGCCGTTGCGGCGCAGGTCGGCGAGCCAAGCGGGTGGCCTCGACTGCAACTCGTTCAGCTCGTCCCTGGAGACGACGCCCGCCTGGAACTCGGCGGGAGTGGCCGAGAGGAGGACACCCAGCTTCTTGGCCGCGGTCTCGGGCTTCATCGTCTGGATGGTCTTCGGTCTAGGCGAGGTCATGGCGCCAAGAGTAGTCAGTCGGAACGGATTTCCTGACATCAGTACCCTGGGGAAGTGACTGATGGAGAGACCGGCAGGGTGTTTCGGCTGGCCTACGTGCCCGGGGTGACACCGGCGAAATGGGTCAACATCTGGGCCGAGCGGATGTCCGGCGTGCCGCTTACCCTGATCGCGGTTCCCGCCGCCGAGGTGGTGGGACTCCTGCGGGATGGCGGCGCCGACGCCGGATTCGTCAGGCTGCCGGTCGACCGGGACGGGCTCAGCGTTATTCCTCTCTACGTGGAGACCACGGTGGTCGTGGTGCCCAAAGACCACGCGGCGGCCGCCGCCGACGAGGTGGCCATCGCCGACCTGACCGACGACGAGGTGCTCCATCCTCTGGACGACACCATCGAGTGGACGTCCCGGCCCGGGCTGCCCGCGTTCACCCGCCCGGCCACAACGGCGGACGCGGTCGAGCTGGTAGCGGCCGGCACCGGGCTTCTCCTGGTTCCGCAATCGCTGGCACGCCTCCACCACCGCAGGGATCTCACTTACCGGCCGGTGCCGGACGCGCCGCAGTCTCAGGTCGCGCTGGCCTGGCCCACGGACGCGACCACTGACCTGGTGGAAGATTTCATCGGCATCGTCCGCGGCCGAACCGTGAACAGTTCGCGGGGTCGCACCCCCGCCTCCCCTGCGGAGAAACCGGCACAGCGGCAGGCACAAAAACCCGCACGGAATGGCTCCGGTCGCCGGGCCGTGCCGGCCGGCCGCAAAAGGAAGGGCTACCGGCCTCGGTGATCTGCCGCGACGGCCCTCCGGTTCGGACCTGCATTGGGAGTTAGTCGCTCAGACCCGGGTCTTTTCGCAGGTGGGTGGTATCGAACCAGTGCTGCTCGCTCGTAGGGAGCCATGATCGGCTTTACGCGCCGCCGACCTGGAGCGGTTCAACGCGGCCCCCGCCTCCTCGAGGCAGTCCGGCCGGAGCCAACGGCACGCCAATGGCATGGTGATCATGTCTCTCTGGCCTGCAGCCATGCCGACTGACCAGGGCTTCCCCGTCGTTCTGGGGTCGCTGAATGGCACGGGAACGGCACGCACTCGTACGCATGTACACACTGGTCCCCTGGTGCCTGTCGCGATCATCACGGGGAGCGGCAACGGCGTCAGAACCAAGTCCGACGATCAGCCACATTGCTCGGTGGGCCAGGGCTGTATCTGTACGGCGACCAGCCATGCCGTCGCGATCGTAAGGGCTGTATCTGTACGGCGGCGCGGCAACCCCGATCGGAGCGTTCGGTCCGTGCGGTGGGGCAGGCGTACGGCACCCCCGGGCGCTCACGGTTGGCGGCAAGCGCAGCGGCAGCGCTACTCCCGGAAGCGATCATCCCGACCCTCCGCGATCACTCGACCAGTTCGCCGGCCCCCAAGCCGACGCGCTGATCTTCACCGGCGCACGAGGCGAACTCCTTCGCCGCAGCAACTTCGGGCGAACGGCCAAGCGGGACGAGGACACCAGGAAGATCGGCTTTCCGGGCCTGCACGCCCACGATCTCCGACACACCGGCAACACGATCGCCGCCAGCTCCGCCGCGAGCCTCGCCGACCTCATGCAGCGGATGGGACACGACTCCGTACGCGCCGCACTGATCTACCAGCACAGCACAGCCGAAGCCGACCGTAAGCTCGCCGATTCCATGGACGACAAGATCGCGCGCTCGCAAACCATCCAGGCGGCGGGATGATCATCCTCGGCCTCGACGAGGCCACCGGCTTTCGTCCAGTGCAGCTTTCAGATCCACAAGCTCTTAAGCAGGGCCTCGCTCACAAGGCTCGCTCGTTCTCGCCACCTGTCCAGCTCACGATCAGCGACGCGGAAGTGGATGGGGCGCCGGTCATCGTCGCCAGAGTGCATGAATGCGATCCGTCGGCCAAGCCGTGTCGGATCACGGCGTCGGGCACGGCATACATGCGGGGGTACGACGGAGACTTTGCACTGTCGGATTTGGAAGAGCAGGCATTCCTAGCCGCCCGGAAGCCACCGCTCTTCGACCGGCAGCCCGTGACCGGCGCCACCCGCGAGGACTTGGACAGCGACCTTGTCACAACGTTCCTCCGTTCGGTCCGCGAACGGGATCCCCACGGCCTGGGCCGTTTCCCTGACGATGCCGAGCTGCTCCGGCGTGCTGGAGTGACTCTGCCCGACGGCTCCATCCACAGGAGTGGTTTCCGCGCTTCGCATGTGCCTTCTTGCGCGAGCCAACAGCGCGACAGCCCCGCAGCATGATCGCTTCGGAGCTTCTTGATACAGGTGGGCGGTACTGGGTTCGAACCAGTGACCCCTCGCTTGTAAGGCGAGTGCTCTACCACTGAGCTAACCGCCCCTGATCGGCACTACACCTTACGACACCAAGGGGGCCGATCGCACATCCACCGTCCAGCCGGGACCCAGCTCAGGCTTTCCCGCCGCCCTCCAGCCAAGCAGGGCCGCGCCGAGCATGCCGGCGTCCACCCCCAGCGCCGCAGGGATCAGCGGGGGCGCCTCGCGGAAGGTCAGGCGTTTCACCAGGCGGGTGCGTACGGGGTCGAAGAGGGCAGGGCCCGCTTCGGCGAGGCCGCCGCCCAGCACGATGACCGAGGGGTCCAGCAGGAGTGTGTATGTGGCCAGCGCCAGCGAGAGGGCCTCCACGGCCTCGTCCCACACCTCGATGGCGATGGGGTCGTCAGAGGTCACCACCTGCTCGGCCTTGACGCCCTCGACGCCGGCCCGCTGGCTGTAGCGGCGGCCCACCGAGGCGGCCGAGGCGTACGTCTCCAGGCAGCCGAACTGGCCGCACGCGCACTGTTCGCCGTCGGGGAAGACCGGGGTGTGGCCGATCTCGCCGGCCCAGCCCGAGGAGCCGCCGTACGGTTCGCCGCGGATGATCGAGGCGCCGGCGATGCCCGTGCCGATGGGCAGGAACAGGAAGTCGGACAGGCCGCGGCCGGCGCCCAGGATGCTCTCCGCGAGCCCGCCGGTGCGTACGTCGTGACCCAGCATCACCGGAATGTCCAGCGTGGTGAAGGCCGTGGCGGGGATGTCGCGCCAGCCCAGATTGGCCGCGTAGATGGCGGCGTTCTCGGACACCAGGCCCGGCACGGCCAGGCCCACGCCCGCGGGGACGCCGTCGCCCGCGGCGGCCAGGTGGCTGATGAACTCGGAGATGGCGGCCACGACCGCCTCCGGGCCCTCCGCTCGCGGGGTGGGGCGCCGCTCGCTCAGCAGCACTGCGCCGGAGTCGCTGACCAGGCCGCCTTTCATGGACGTGCCACCGACGTCGAGCGCGACGACGAACGTACTACTCAATGCGGACACGAAAGGAGACGATAGCGCAGGTCAGTGAATGTCCGAAAAGCCTCCCTCGGACTCTCGGACATTTCCCGCATCGCTCGCTCCCGCATCGGGTGTCCGTTGGTCAACGCGCAGGCCGCCTCTGCGTCAGTCGACCGCCCGCGCCGCCGCGGTCCCCGTCGCGGTCGCCATCGCGGTCGCCATCGCCATCGCGGTCGAGGTCGCCGTCGCCATCGCAGTCGCGTCCAAGGCTCCGGCTTGCCGGACTGCGCGGCACGTGGGTGCCGGGACGGCGGGTGCGGGTCACATGCGTCAGGGTTACGGCAGGCGGACGACGCCGGCTTCTAGGCCCCGTAAGTGCCCCGCGTACCCCCAACCGGCCCTCGGGCGACGTGAGAACCCGCAAGAGCGGCCAAGGCCCGGTGCGGGGCGCTCAGGCGCGTCCGAGGACGCGGTTCAGTGCCGCCTCGACCTCCGCCGACAACCCGGGCGGCGGCTCCACGGACACGGCGAGGGTGGCATCCGAGCGTGCCATCCACACCGCCCCGCAGGACCGGCACTCGACCTCGCCCAGCCGGCAGATCAGCGCCGTGGACCCGCATGTGCCGCACGAGTCCAGGTCGAGGTCGTGCAGTCGTTGACAGTCCGGGCAGATCAGCACCTGGGACTCGTTGCGCACCCCGCGCTGCCACGGGCTCGCGCCGCGGACCGGGTCCGTCTGCCGGGCCCCGCATCGGTAGCAGGGCATCGTTCCCTCCGAAGTCAGTGAATGTCGGCGAGTGCCTTGACGTAGTCGGCGATGTCGCGTGCGGAGGAGATCGGATTGACCACCGACCACCGGATCACGCCCTCGCCGTCGATGATGAAGGTCCCCCTCAGTGCGACCCCCTTCGCCTCATCGAACACACCGTACGCCTGAGCGACCTGTCCGTGTGGCCAGAAATCAGAGAGCAGCGGGAACGTGTAACCCTCGCGATCCGCCCAGGCACGATGCGTGAACATGGAGTCCACGGACACCGTCAGCACCTGGGCGTCGTCAAACGGACGATCGCGCAGCGCGGACAGCTCGTTGCCGCAGATGCCACTGAAGGCAAGCGGATAGAAGACCAGCACGACCTTCCTGCCCCGGAACCGGGACAGGCGCACCGGAGTGCCGTGCTGGTCCTGCAGCTCGAAATCGGGAGCCTGGGCGCCGACCTCGGCAGGATGTGCGTTCACGGGCATCATCCTGCCGCATGGCGGGCGCTCTGGCTCCCTACTGCCGACCCTTGGGCGTCAACGGCTCTAGCGTCGGCCCTTTGGCGTCACGAGCCTGGTCCCGGACCAGTCGGGTGCGGCGGAGATGCTGCTGGTCTGCGAGAGACCCGCGGTGGCGGCATCCTCCCCAATGTCGCTCGGCTCCACGTGGCCCTCGCGCCCGGCCTTGGGAGTGAGCAGCCAGATCTGGCCGCCTTCGGCGAGTGCACGCATGGCGTTGGTCAGAGCGTCGAAGAGGTCGCCGTCGCCGTCGCGCCACCACAGCAGCACCACGTCGACGACCTCGTCGCTGTCCTCGTCCAACAGCTCGTTGCCGGTCAGGTCCTCGATGGAGTCGCGAAGCTCGTCGTCGACGTCCTCGTCCCAACCGATCTCCTGCACCACCTGACCCGGCTTGAGGCCGAGTCGTTCGGCCAGGCCGCGCTCGCCCTGCGCCTGACCCGCGGTCGCGCTCACGTTTATCCCTCCTGCTTGAGTGGCCCCGCTTATGCGGTTTATCGCTTCGGCACAGTCCACACGCTGTGACCCTCAGTCGTCAACGGTCGCCACGGGTACGGCCCTAGTCGGCCAGAATCAATCAGACAAAAACGACAGGCGAACCTGGCGTTGCGGGTTGTCGACGTTCAGGTCCACGAGGGCGACCGACTGCCACGTTCCCAGCGCCATCCGCCCGCCCAGCACCGGAATGGTGGCGTACGGCGGAACCAGCGCCGGCATGACGTGCGACCTGCCGTGGCCGCGCGAGCCGTGGGCGTGACGCCAGCGGCCGTCGGCGGGCAGGAGATCGCGCAGGGCGGCGAGGAGGTCGTCGTCGCTGCCCGAGCCCAGCTCCAGCAGCGCGATCCCGGCGGTCGCGTGCGGCACGAAAATGTGCAGCAGCCCATCCTCTCCCTGAGCGCGCACGAAGTCGGCGCATTCGGCCGTGATGTCGTGCACCGTCTCTCTAGAACCCGTGGCCACGGAGATGATTTCAGATCTCACGTGGAAAGCTTACTTAGGCACGACGACGGCATCAGGGCCCGGAAACACGAGCCCGGTGTGCCCGTCGTCGAACCGCACCATGTAGGGAGGCCCGCCGTCCTGGCCCTTGACCTCCGTGATCACGCCTCCATGGTCCCTTTCACCCACGATGTTCCCGTGTACCAGGAGTCGATCGCCGACCGTAGCGTTCATACCCCCCACATTGGTACGCCGAAAGCCGTACGAAAAGACCGGATCCCGAGGTCGGATGAATTTTGCCCCCGTCTTTCGGGGGAGCTCGGCTCCATGGTCAAAACGTTACGCTGCGCAGATGCGGCGTTGCGGAGTACGTGGCCGAGCGAGTCCGTGGTACGCGGCCGGCCACCTGGGCTGCCCAGGCGACCGCGACGCCGCCGGACGCCGTCACGGGCCATCGGGCTGATCGGCATCGACCGCGCGATCGTCGGCAGCACCCCAAGGAACAGCACCCCAAGGAACAGCGCCCCAAGGAACAGCACCCCAAGGAACAGCACCCCAAGGAACAACACGCCAAGGAACAGCACCCCTAGGAACAACACGCCAAGGAACAGCACCCCTAGGAACAACACGCCAAGGAACAGCACCCCTAGGAACAACACGCCAAGGATCAACGGCCGGGAGACGGACGGGGCCGTCTGGCCGCCATTGGGTGCGCATGCCGTCACACCGGCGAGAACGCCTGTCACACCGGCCCCCTCCACCTCCGGACGGCCCCCGGAGGAGCCGTGCTCAGAGGTCGGCGGCTAGACTCGCTCGACCACATCGCCGCCCGGACGGGTGAGGGCCTCCCCTCTTCGGGGGAAGGTGCAGGTGTGGCAGGTGACGTCCGCAGGGCGAGGCCCAAGACATTCGAGCGAAATTTCGTTCATTTTCCTGTCTTGTTAAATTGCTCCCGCGATGTAACCTTTGATGGCGATTCGTCCTACCATCGGTGGTCTAGGCCATCGAGGGCGTCCCTGCCAGCAGGGACACTCTGGTTACCAGCCAGTAGAGATGCGTTTTCTACGGCTAGCGACCAGGATGGAAGGCGACCCAGACCAGACATCAGTCATTCTCGGAAGGCGAGACCCAGTGGCTTCCGGACGCCAGCGTTTCTCGATCATCAGCGACGGCCTACCCAGCCAGCTGCCTGATGTCGACCCCAGTGAGACCAACGAGTGGCTCGAGTCTCTCGACAACGTCGTCAAGACCGAAGGCCGCACCAGAGCCCGCTACCTCATGCTGCGCATGCTGGAGCGGGCCCGCGAGCACCAGGTCGGCGTGCCGGGCCTGCGGAGCACCGACTACATCAACACGATCCCGCCGGAGCGCGAGCCCTGGTTCCCCGGTGACGAGCACGTCGAGCGCCGCATCCGTGCCTACATCCGCTGGAACGCGGCGGTCATGGTGTCCCGGGCCAACGCCCGCACCAACGTGGGCGGCCACATCGCCACCTACGCCTCGGCCGCATCGCTTTACGAGGTGGGCTTCAACCACTTCTTCCGCGGCAAGGACCACGGCGAGTCGGGCGACCAGGTCTTCTTCCAGGGCCACGCCGCGCCGGGCATCTACGCCCGCGCCTTCCTGGAGGGCCGGCTCAACGAGGCCCAGCTCGACGCGTTCCGGCAGGAGCTGTCGCACGGCTTCCGCGGCCTGCCGTCCTATCCGCACCCGCGGCTCATGCCCGACTTCTGGGAGTTCCCCACGGTCTCCATGGGCCTGGGCCCGATCGGCGCGATCTACCAGGCGCGGTTCAACCGCTACCTGCTCAACCGCCAGATCAAGGACACCTCGCGCAGCCACGTGTGGGCTTTCCTGGGCGACGGCGAGATGGACGAGCCCGAGTCGCTGGGCGCGATCGGCCTGGCCGCCCGCGAAGAGCTCGACAACCTCACGTTCGTCATCAACTGCAACCTGCAGCGGCTCGACGGCCCGGTGCGGGGCAACGGCAAGATCATCCAGGAGCTGGAGTCGTACTTCCGCGGCGCCGGCTGGAACGTGATCAAGGTCGTCTGGGGCCGCGACTGGGACCCGCTGCTCGCCGCCGACGTCGACGGTGTGCTGGTCAACCAGATGAACACCACGCCCGACGGCCAGTTCCAGACCTACTCGGTCGAGTCGGGCGCCTACATCCGCGAGCACTTCTTCGGCTCCGACCCGCGCCTGCGCAAGATGGTCGAGCACCTGACCGACGACGACATCCGCAAGCTGTCGCGCGGCGGCCACGACTACCGCAAGGTCTACGCGGCGTTCAAGGCGGCCCGCGAGCACGTCGGCCAGCCGACGGTGATCCTCGCCCAGACCATCAAGGGCTGGACGCTGGGCAAGGACTTCGAGGCGCGCAACGCCACGCACCAGATGAAGAAGCTCACCAAGGCCGAGCTCAAGGAGTTCCGCGACCGGCTCTACCTGCCGATCCCGGACTCGGCGCTGGAGGGCGACCTCCCGCCCTACTTCCACCCGGGCGAGAACGACCCCGAGATCCAGTACATGAAGGAGCGCCGCGCCGCGCTCGGCGGCGTGCTGCCCAAGAGGGTCATGCGGGCCAAGCCGATCAAGCTGCCGGGCGACGAGGTCTACGGCGGCTTCGCCAAGGGCTCGGGCAAGCAGCAGGTCGCCACCACGATGGCGTTCGTGCGGCTGCTCAAGGACCTCATGCGGGACAAGGAGATCGGCCACCGGTTCGTGCCGATCATCCCGGACGAGGCCCGCACGTTCGGTATGGACGCCATGTTCCCGTCGGCGAAGATCTACTCGCCGCACGGCCAGACGTACGAGGCCGTCGACCGGGAGCTGCTGCTGTCGTACAAGGAGGCCGTGCAGGGGCAGATCCTGCACGAGGGCATCAGCGAGGCGGGCTCCATGGCCTCGGCCATCGCGGCCGGCACCGCCTACGCCACGCACGGCGAGCACATGATCCCGATCTACATCTTCTACTCGATGTTCGGGTGGCAGCGCACCGGCGACCAGATGTGGCAGATGGGCGACCAGATGGGCCGCGGCTTCCTGCTCGGCGCCACCGCGGGCCGCACCACGCTCAACGGCGAGGGCCTGCAGCACGAGGACGGCCACACGCCGCTCATCGCCTCGACCAACCCGGCCGCGGTCTCCTACGACCCGTCCTGGGCCTTCGAGGTGGCCCACATCGTCAAGGACGGCCTCAGGAGGATGTACGGCGACCAGCCGGAGGACGTCTTCTACTACCTGACCGTCTACAACGAGCCCTACCTGCAGCCCGCCCAGCCGGCGAACCTCGACGTGCAGGGCCTGCTCAAGGGCCTGTACAAATTCGCCGACGGGCCGCAGACCCAGGGCCCGAAGGCCAACATCCTGGCCTCGGGCGTGGCGGGCCCGTGGGCGATGGAGGCGCAGCGGCTGCTGGCCGAGGACTGGGGCGTGTCGGCCGACGTCTGGTCGGCCACCTCGTGGTCCGAGCTGCGCCGCGAGGCGCTGGCCTGCGAGGAGCACAACCTCCTCAACCCCGACGCCGAGCAGCGCGTCCCGTACGTCACCCAGGTGCTCTCCGGGGCCCAGGGGCCGTTCGTGGGTGTCAGCGACTACATGAAAGCCGTACAGGACCAGATCGCGCAGTGGGTGCCGGGTGACTGGTCCTCGCTGGGCACCGACGGGTTCGGCCTGTCCGACACCCGCTCGGCGCTGCGCCGCCACTTCCACGTGGACGCGGCCTCGATCACCCTGGCCGTGCTCACCCAGCTCGTCAAGCGCGGCGAACTGGACGGCGAGGTGCTGCGCGAGGCCATCGCCCGCTACCACCTCAAGAACGGCGTCACCGAGGCCGGCGGCGCCGAGAGCAACGACACCCAGTCCATGGGCATCTGACGGGCATCCGAGGCGGCACGTTCCGAGTGATACGTGCCGCCTCACCCGTTTTTGGTGCCCAGTCGCGTATTGTGGGCACTACTTCCCCCCGAGAGACGAGGGGAAGTTTGTGTTATGCGACGCGTCCTAGCCGCCGTGCTGCTCGTGACGGTCACCGGCTGCTCCACCGCCCCGGCCGAGCCCGCCACACAGTCCACGCCGGACACCGACCAGATCACGTGGGGCCCGTGCACCGACATCAAGCGCCCTGACGGCGAGCCGCCGGCCCGCCAGGACGCCTCGGTGCGGTGCGGGAAGCTCTCGGTGCCCCTGGACTACGCCAAGCCCGACGGGGAGACGATCGACCTGGCGCTGATCAAGCTGCCGGCCGCGGGCAAGGGCGGCAAGCTCGGCTCGGTGGTGTTCAACTTCGGCGGCCCCGGCGCCTCGGGGGTGGACACGCTCGACCAGGCGGCCAAGGCGCTCACCACCCTGCGGGCCCACTACGACCTGATCAGCTTCGACCCGCGCGGCGTCGAGCGCAGCTCCGGGGTGCGATGCGGCGACACCGCCCAGATGGACCGGTTCACCTCGCTGGACACGCTGCCGCCCGATGAGGAGACGCACCGGCAGAGTGACGCGGTCAACAAGGAGTTCGCCGCGCTCTGCCAGCAGAACTCCGGCAAGGTCCTGCCGTACATCGGCACCGTCAACGCAGCCCGCGACATGGACCGCATCCGCGCCGCCGTCGGCGACGCCAAGCTCAACTACATCGGCATGTCGTACGGCACCCAGCTCGGCGCTGTGTACGCCACCGAGTTCCCGAAGAACGTGGGCCGCATGGTGCTCGACGCGCCGCTCGACCCGACGGTCTCGTTCGAGCAGCGGACGCTGGCCCAGACGCGCGGCTTCCAGAAGGCGTACGAGAGCTTCCTGAAGGCGTGCGTCAAGGAGGGGTGCGCGCTCGGCAAGGACCAGGCCACGGCCAACGCCAACGTCGAGAACTTCATGTACGAGGTGGCCGCCAAGCCGCTGAAGGTCCGCAACCGCGAGCTCACCCAGGGCCTGGCCTCGACGGGAGTGGCCGCCGCGCTGTATTCGGAGCAGACCTGGCCGTTCCTGGAGCAGGCGCTGAGCGACGCGCTCAAGGGCAGGGGCGAGGCGCTGCTCTTCCTGGCCGACTCCTACATCGGCCGTGCGCCGGACGGCACGTATTCCACGCAGATGACCAGTTTCCCGGCCATCACCTGCGTGGACACGGCCGAACGCCCCACCGAGGCCCAGGTGCGGCGCACCGAGCAGGCCGCGCTCAAGATCTCGCCGCTGTTCGGCAGCGAGGGCTCGGGCGCGCTGTGCCGGGTGTGGCCGGTCAAGGGCAACGACCAGGCGCGGCGCGTCAACGCCACCGGATCGGCGCCGATCGTGGTGATCGGCGGCAGGGGCGACCCGGCCACGCCTTACGAGTGGGCGCCCAAGCTGACGGCCCAGCTCAAGACCGCGACGCTGGTGACGTACGAGGGCGAGGGGCACGGGGCCTACCTGTCGGGCAGCAGGTGCGTCCAGGGGCTCGTGGACACGTATTTGATCGGCGGCAAGGTGCCGAGGAACGGCACCAGCTGCCCGGCGGCCTAGTCTGGGGCGGGTGAAGGACTACCAGTCAGAGATCGAGACGGAGACCGCGCGCCTCGCGGAGCTGTCGGAGCGAGCGGGCGCGCTGTCGCTCCCGGTGCCCACGTGCCCCGGCTGGACGATGGCCGAGCTGATCACGCACGTCGGCCGGACGCATCGCTGGGCGGTGCACGTCCTGCGCAACCGGGTGCAGGAGCGGGTCTGGTCCCGTGAGGTGCCGAGCGGGCTGGCCGAGGGCCGCAGCGGCGATGCGGACTGGCTGCGGGCTGGCGCCGGCGAGCTGCTGCGGACGCTGCGCGAGACCGACCCGGACCTGACGGTGTGGACCTGGGGACCGGACAGGCGGGCGTCCTGGTGGCCGCCGCGGATGCTCTTCGACCCGGTGGTCCCGGCGGAGACCGCGATCGACGGCGTCGAGGAGTTCCTGCACAACCTGCCGTCCGCGGCCTGGGTGACGCGGCGCCTGGCCGAGCTCGGCGCGGAGGGGGCCACGATCCACCTCCACGCGAGCGACGCCGACGGCGAGTGGACGATCAGCCAGGGGCCCGCCGGGAAGATCGAATGGACCCGCGGCCACGCCAAGGGCGACGTCGCCGTCCAGGGGCCCGCGGCGGAGCTGCAGCTCATGATCTACGGCAGGCGCTCGCCGGACGCGCTCACCGTGTACGGCGACAGCGCCCTGCTCGACCGCTGGCTGGCCGCCGCCGCATTCTGACGACGCACCCGCGTCGGCCTGAGGACGCACTCACGCCCGGCCCCGAGGACGCCCATGTCCGACTCACGCCCGGCCCCGAGGACGCCCATGCCCGCCCTCGCCAGGGCCCGAAGACCCACACGCCCGCCGGTCGGCGCTTGAGGACGCACACACCCGGGCCGCGCGCCACCTGCCCTTCCTGGCGCCTCTCGCACGGTGGCTGACTGCGCTCGGTGGGCAGCTCGGTGGGCAGCTCGCCACAGCGGGAAGGAGCTGCCTGGGCCGGATGGCCGGGATCGGGGTGTGGCCTGCCAAGGCGGGACGGGGTGCCGCCCGGCATCCGACCACCGGCCGATCATGTTGGACGCCCAGGCCGGCCGGCATGTCACCTCCGGGCCAGGCGCGTGGTGCCGTTCGAGGCCCTGGACGCGCCGCCGCTCGGCGATCGGCGGCGTGTCCAGGGCGCTGGGTGAAACCGCTCCATGGCGCGATCTCCTGGGGAGTCCTCGGAGTCGGCCCGGCGCGGCCGGTGGCGTGCCGGGGTCGGCGGGGAAGGCGCTCTCCCCGGCCCGCCGCCGGTCACCCCCTGCGGTGGAAGACCCCGAAGACGCTGCCGGACGTGTCACGCAGGTAGGCGAAGTCGGTGCCGGCGCCGTCGTCGATCACCTTCGTGACGACCTTGCCGCCGAGCATCTCGCTCTTGGCGCAGGTCTCCTCGACATCGGCCACCTCCACGTGGAAGATCGCGTGGTTCGGGAACTCGCCCTTGGTGTTGTAAACCCCGCCCACCGGCTGCTCGCCGCCCTCATAGCTGACCAACCGGTAGTCGATCGGCCCGTCGTCGCCCGCGAACGTCCAGCCGAACAGCCCGCCGTAGAACTTCTGCGCGCCCTCGGGGTCGTCGGTCGCGACCTCGAACCAGGTCACCGTGTTGTCCATCGTCGTCTCCTTACTTTCTCGAACAAGACAACGATCTAACGCGGCGGCGACAACCCTATGTCGGTGTTTTCGCTTGACTATTCGAACTAATCGAGGACCGTGCCGCGCACGACCATCTCGGGGACGTCGGTGGCGAAGCCCTCCAGCGGCCGGTCGGGGCAGCGCTCGTTGGTGACGGTGGCCGAGGCGATGCGGTCGAGGCGGAACACGCGTACGTCGTCGCGAAGCCGGCACCACGCCACGAGATACCAGAACCCGCCGCGCCCGCCCAGGAACACCCCGGGCTCGACGTCACGGGTGGTCAGAACCCCCTTGGCGTCGACGTAGTCGAGGCTGAGCACGCGGCGGCGCAGCAGGGCCTCCTCGATGGCCCGGGAGATGCCCTCGCCGCCGAGCGGCAGGATCTCGCGGCTCGGATCGGGCTCCGGGCTCATGAGCTGCACGCGCCGGGCCAGCTCCCTGGCCAGCTCCCCCTCGGGGCCCGGCATGGCGGCGACGACCTTGCGTAAGGCGCTGCGGGCCTGCCGGCCGAAGGGCTGGTCGCCGGCCTGGCTGAGCGCCACGGCGATGGCCACCGCCTCGGCGGGGGTGAAGTTGAGCGGGGGCAGGGACATCTTCTTGTCGATGGCGTAGCCGCCCTTGCGTCCGGGCTCGGCGTAGATGGGGACGCCCGACTCCTGCAGCGCCGTGATGTCGCGCTCGATCGTGCGGACGCTGACCTCGAAACGCTCGGCCAGCTCCCTGGCGGAGCGGCAGCGGGGGGCGATGGCGCGCAGGTCCTCGACGAGTGCGTAGAGTCGGTCGGTACGGTTCACAGCCGTGACGCTACGCCGCGCCACCGACAATCGCGGGTCGCCCGGCAGCCCCGGGACACCCTACTCACCGCGAGGTCACAGGGGTCTCACGGTTTGGGCCAGTGTCTTGCCGCATCCTGTGACCCATCTCACACCGCCCCGCAGAGCCGCCGTGTCGGGCCCGGTTTTCACGACCGCGCAAAACGATCGCCCCTTTTCCACGGCACGGCCTCATGCCGTCCGGCCGGGGACCTCGGGACCGGCTCAGGCGCCGCGGGCCCAGTCGAGCAGCCGGTCGAGCGGCCAGGTGTTGACGATCCGCTCGGCGTCGATGCCGCATCTGGCCGCCCGCTCGCACCCGTACCGCTGCCAGTCGAGCTGCCCCGGCGCGTGCGCGTCGGAGTCGATCGCGAACACGCACCCCATCTCGTACGCCAGCCGCATCAGCCGCTTCGGCGGATCCAGCCGGTCCGGCCGGGAGTTGATCTCCACCGCCACCCCGAACCGCCGGCACGCCTCGAAGACCAGCTCCGCGTCGAACTCCGACTCCGGCCGCTTGGTCCCCCGCCTGCCCCCGGCCTGCACGACCCGCCCGGTGCAGTGTCCGAGCACGTCCACGAGCGGGTCGGCGACGGCGGTGACCATCCGCCGCGTCATGTCCTCACGTCCCATGCGCAGCTTGGAGTGGACGCTGGCCACGACCACGTCGAGCCGTTCGAGCAGCTCGGGCTCCTGGTCGAGCGAGCCGTCCAGGTTGATGTCCACCTCGATGCCGGTCAGGATCCGGAACGGCGCCAGCCGCTCGTTGAGCTTCTCCACGACCTCCAGCTGCCGCTCCAGCCGCTCGGCCGACAGCCCTCTGGCGACGGTCAGCCGCGGCGAGTGGTCGGTCAGCGCCCAGTACTCGTGCCCGAGCGCGATGGCCGCCTCGGCCATCTCCTCGATCGGCGAGCCGCCGTCCGACCAGTCCGAATGACTGTGCAGGTCGCCTTTGAGCGCGGTGCGCAGCGCGGCGGTCTCCGCGTCCAGCTCCACCCCGGCGGTGGCCCGCATCCTCCGCAGGTACGTCGGAACCTGGCCGTCCAGGGTTTCGTTCACCACAAGAGCGGTGACCTTCCCGATGCCGGGCAGGTCGCCGAGCCCGCCGGTGCGGGCCAGCCGCACGAGCTCGTCCCGTGAAAGGTCGGCCACCACCGCGGCGGCGCGGCGGAAGGCCCGCACCCGGTAGGTGGGCTCGCCGGCGCGCTCCAGCAGGAAGGCGATCTCCCGCAGCGCCTCAACCGGTTCCATGCGTTAAGTCATACCCAAGCCAACGGCAACCGCAGGCCACTACACATTGATCAGGGACAAAAGCCGCCGCTAGGCTGATCGGCCCAGGAAAGCAGGAGTTAGATGGCACAACCGCCGCAGGCGCCCACAGAGCAGCCGCGCAAGTCGTCGAAGGTCGTCCCGTTGGTCGTCCTCGGGGTACTGTCCGTGATGGTGGTCGGATACTGCGCCGCGCAGGACGATGACGACGACGTCACGGCGGACTGCGTCGTCCAGTTGGCCGACGGCACCTACGAGGTCGTGGACGACGACTACTGCGACGACGACGGCACCACCGTCCGCTACTACGGAGGGTCGCGGGGAGCCTACATGTGGTACTACGGCGGCCGGAGGGTCGGCAACCGCGTCGAGGGCGGCACCACCCTGCGCCCCTCCGACTCCAACATCACCTCGCGCAAGGGCAAGTCGATCCAGCGCGGCGGGTTCGGCAACAGCTGGAGCGGCGGGAGCTGAGACGTGCGCCGCGAGCATGGGACTCCCAGGGACGGCTGGGAGAAGACGATCGAGAGCCATGGCCTGGCCTACCACCGGGCCGCCCACCCCGAGGGCCTGAGCAGGCCCTACTGGGACGAGTCCGTCCACTACGTCTTCTCGATGGACGAGGTCGAGGCGCTGGAGGAGCAGGTCGAGGAGCTCCACGGCATGTGCCTGCGCGCCGTCGAGCACGTGGTCTCCACCGGGCGCTACGCCGACTTCGCCATCCCCGAGTGGGCGTGGGAGGAGGTGGCCCGCTCCTGGGAGCGCCGCGACCCGCACGTGTACGGCCGCTTCGACCTGCGCTACGACGGCACGGGCCCGGCCAAGCTGCTGGAGTACAACGCCGACACGCCGACCTCGCTGGTGGAGTCGTCGGTCGTGCAGTGGTTCTGGCTGCAGGACGTCCATCCGGGCGACGACCAGTGGAACTCCGTCCACGAGCGGCTCGTCGACCGCTGGCGCGAGCTGCGGCTGCCGCCGGGGCCGGTCCACTTCGCGTTCACGAACGCGGACGAGACCGGCGAGGAGGCCATGACGGTGGCATACCTGCAGGAGACCGCCGAGCAGGCCGGCCTGCAGACGGTCTCCGTCGCCATGGAGGACATCGGCTGGGACTCACTCAACCGCCGCTTCGTCGACCTCGACGAGACGATGATCCGCGCGGCCTTCAAGCTCTACCCCTGGGAGTGGATGCTGGCCGACGACTTCGGGCGGCACGCGGTGCGGCACTCCACCTGGATCGAGCCGCTGTGGAAGGCGCTGCTGTCCAACAAGGCGCTGCTGGCCGTGCTGTGGGAGCTCAATCCCGGGCATCCGTCGCTGCTGCCCGCCTACCTGGACGGCCCGCGCGAGCTGACCTCGTACATCGCCAAGCCGCTGCTCGGCAGGGAGGGCGCGTCCATGCGGATCGTCACCCCGGAGGGCACGCAGGAGACGCCCGGCAGGTACGGCCAGGAGGGCTACGTCTTCCAGGGCTTCGAAGCCCTGCCGCAGTTCGAGGGACAGCGGCCGGTGCTCGGCGCCTGGGTGGTGGCCGACGCGGCCGCCGGGCTCGGCATCAGGGAGACCACCGGCCTGATCACCGACGACACCTCCTCCTTCGTCCCGCACCGCATCGCCACCTGACGTGTCACCGACGCCTGCGAGCTTCGGCGACATCACCAACGACCTTTCCGAGCCGGACCCTTCGATAGGAACGACCATGACCCTCCTCGAGACCCTCGCGCGCGGCGCGGGCGCCATCGCCGCCTATGCCGCCGTCGGCCTCATCCTGATGATCGTCGGCTTCTACGTGATCGACTGGGCCACGCCCGGCAAGCTGAGCGAGATCATCCGCAGCGAGCGCAACCCGAACGCCACCCTGCTGGCCACCTCCGCCATGGCCGCCGTCGGCCTGATCGTGGCCGCCTCCATCTGGGCCTCGGGCGGCCGGCTGGCCGAGGGTCTGGCCGGCACGGCGGTGTTCGGCCTGGTCGGCATCGTGGTCCAGACCGTGGCGATGCTCGTCTTCGACCGGATCGTCGGCATCTCGGTACGCGATCTGGTCAAGGAGCCGGAGTTGCAGCCGGGGGCCCGCCTGCTCGCCGTGACGCATGTGGCGATCGGCCTGATCACCGCTGTGGCGGTCATATGACCGCGGTTCCGGTCATCCGAATCGACCTGGCACTCTAGGAGGCGTGACAGACCGGATCCGTCAGGACACCACGCGCAGGCTCGAGCGGGCCATGGGCTCGCTCGGCACCGCGGCGATGGCACGCATGGACGAGCAGTTGCCGTGGTTCCGTGCGCTCAGCGCCGAGGACCGGTCATGGGTGGGGCTCGTGGCCCAGGCCGGCATCGCGGCGTTCGTCGAGTGGTTCTCGACCGCCGGGGAAGACCCGCCCACGCCCAGCATCGAGTTCTTCGGCACGGCTCCGCGCGAGCTGAAGCGCTCGATCTCGCTCCAGCAGACCGTCGACATCGTCAGGGTCGTGGTCGAGGTGGTCGAGGCGCAGACGCACGAGCTGGCCGCCCCCGGCGGCGAGGACCAGCTGCAGCAGGCCATGCTCCGCTACACCCGCGACGTCGCCTTCGCCGCCGCCCACGTCTACGCCCGCGAGGCCGAGGCCAGGGGCTCGTGGGACGCCCGGCTCGAAGCGCTGATCGTGGACGCCCTGGTCCGCGGCGAGGTGGACGACGGGCTTCACTCGTGGGCCGCCGCGCTCGGGTGGACCTCCTCCCCCGTCGTCGTCATCGCCGGCCGCGCCCCCGAGGGCGACCCCCGGGCCGTCATCGACGGCCTGCGGGAGAAGGGCCGCCGCATCGGCATGGACCTGCTCGCCGGCGTGCAGGCCGACCGGCTGATCGTGATCGTCGGCGGCGCCGCGGGCGTCGACGACGCGGCCAAGCAGGTCGTGGCCCGCTTCGGCATGGGGCCCATCGTGATCGGCCCGGAGGTGCCCGACCTGCACGCGGCCGCCCGGTCCGCCAGGGCGGCGCTGGCCGGGCTCAAGGCGTCCTCCGGCTGGCCCGACGCGCCCAGGCCGGTGCACGCCGAGGACCTGCTGGCCGAGCGGGCGCTCGACGGCGACGAGGACGCCAGGGAGCAGCTCATCGAGAACGTCTACCTCCCGCTCGCGGGCACGCCGCTGCTCGACACGCTGGCGACGTACCTCGAGCAGGGCACCTCGCTGGAGGCGACGGCGCGGCTGTTGTTCGTCCACCCCAACACCGTCCGCTACCGCCTCAAGAAGATCACCGAGCTGACCGGATACCAGCCCACGGAGGGCCGCTCCGCCTTCACGCTCCAGGTGGGCCTGATCCTCGGCAGGCTTGCCGAGAGCGCCGTAACGTGGCGCGCCCTAACGTAATGGCGCCGAAATCCCCACTGTAGGTTTCCCACAAATCGGCCTGGACAAAGTTCGTACGGATCCTTATCCGCGTGTCGGACTTCTACAGGGCAAGGTGGATTTCGTGCTTGTACTCGTCGCTCCGGGCCAAGGCGCCCAAACTCCAGGCTTCCTGACTCCCTGGCTCGAGCTGCCCGGACTGGCGGACCGGCTCGGCGCGTGGTCGGACGTCGTGGAGATCGACCTCGTCGCCTACGGGACGACCGCCGGCGCCGACGAGATCCGCGACACCGCCGTCGCGCAGCCGCTGCTCGTGGCCGCCGCGCTGGCCTCGGCGGAGGCGCTCGGCGCCACACCCGACGTGCTCGCGGGCCACAGCGTGGGCGAGTTCGCCGCGGCCGCCCTGGCCGGGGTGCTCACCGACGAGCAGGCGCTCGCCCTCGTCCGCGAGCGGGCCCAGGCCATGGCCAGGGCCGCGGCCGTCACCAAGACCGGCATGACCGCCGTGCTCGGCGGCGTGGAGGAGGAGGTGCTGGCCGCCATCGCCAAGCACGGGCTGACGCCCGCCAACATCAACGGCGCCGGTCAGATCGTGGCCGGGGGCACGCTTGAGCAGCTGGCCGCGTTCAAGGAGGACGCGCCGGCCCGAGCCCGGCTCATCCCGCTGTCCGTGGCGGGCGCGTTCCACACCCACCACATGGCGCCGGCCGTGGCGAGCCTGCGCGAGGCCGCCGCGAACACCGTTCCCGCCGACCCGCGCGTCACGCTGCTGTCCAACTCCGACGGCAAGCCGGTCACCTCCGGCGCCGAGTTCGTCGAGCGGCTCGTCAAGCAGGTGAGCAGCCCCGTCAGGTGGGACGCCTGCATGGAGAGCATGGCCGGACTCGGCGTCACCAAGATGATCGAGCTGCTGCCCGGCGGCACGCTGACCGGCCTGGCCAGGCGCGGGCTGCGCGGCGTCGAGACGGTGGCGCTGAAGACCCCAGACGACCTCGACGCGGCCAGGGAGCTGATCAAGTGAAGATCCCCGACATCGCCCCGGGCAGCAAGATCCTGGCGTTCGGCCACTACCAGCCGGCCAACGTCGTCACCAACGACGACCTGGCCAAGAGCATGGACACCAACGACGAGTGGATCCAGTCCCGCGTCGGCATCAAGGAGCGCAGGGTCGCGCCGGACGGCGAGTCGCTCGAGGACATGGCGACCATCGCCGGCGGCAAGGCGCTGGCCGCGAGCGGCCTGTCGCCCGAGGACGTCGACCTCGTGATCGTCGCCACCTGCACGCTCGAGACGCAGATCCCCAACGCCTCCGCCGTCGTGGCGCACCGCCTCGGCATCAAGGCGCCCGGCGCCTTCGACGTCAACGCCGCCTGCGCCGGCTTCTGCTACGCGCTCGGCGCCGCCAGCAACGCCGTACGCGCGGGCTCGGCGAGGCACGTGCTGGTCATCGGCGCGGAGAAGCTGTCGCAGTGGGTCGACTGGACCGACCGGGCCACCGCCGTGATCTTCGCCGACGGCGCCGGAGCCGCGGTGGTGGGCCCCTCCGGGACTCCCGGCATCGGGCCCGTCGTCTGGGGCAGCTCCGGCGACAAGGCCGACGCCATCCTCATCGAGGACCGCACGAAGTTCCTCCACCAGGAGGGGCAGACCGTCTTCCGGTGGGCCACCACCACGCTGCACCCGGTGGCCCTGGAGGCCTGCTCCCGGGCGGGCGTGGACCCGTCCGAGCTGGCGGCGTTCGTCCCCCACCAGGCCAACCTGCGCATCATCGAGGCCATCGCCCGCAAGCTGGGCGCCGACAAGGCCGTGATCGCGCGCGACATCGTCCACGCGGGCAACACCTCCGCCGCCTCCATCCCGCTCGCGCTCTCGCGCATGCTGGAGCGCGGCGAGGTCCGCTCGGGCGGTCTCGCGCTCGTCCTCGGCTTCGGCGCCGGGCTCACGTACGCGGGACAAGTCATCGAGATTCCGTAGGATTCACAAGCTTGTGCGGCCCGACCGCACAGAACCCAGAAAAACCGAAGGAGAACCAACAACATGGCTGCCACCGAGCAGGAGATCCTCGAAGGCCTCGGCAAGATCATCAACGAGATCACCGGCATCCCGGCCTCCGAGGTGACCCCCGAGAAGAGCTTCGTGGACGACCTCGACATCGACTCCCTGTCCATGGTCGAGATCGCCGTGGCCGCCCAGGACGAGTTCGGCGTCGAGATCCCCGACGACCAGCTCAAGAACCTGAAGACGGTCAAGGACGTCCTCAGCTTCATCCAGGGCTGAGACCCTCGCGGGGGCTCGCCCCCCGCGACCACCCAAAATCAAGGTCAAAAGCGAGGAAGAGATCTTCTTCCTCGCTTGAAGCAAGCTTCGAGCGGCAAGGAGCGCGAAAACGTGAGTGCGAACCGGGTACGTGTCGTCGTCACCGGGCTTGGCGCGACGACGCCCGTCGGTGGAGACGTCACCTCGACCTGGGCGGCGCTCCTCGCCGGTCAGTCGGGCGTCGAGACTCTCACCGCCGACTGGATCGACACCGTCCCCGTGAAGTTCGCGGGGACGGCCGCGGCCGACCCCGCCGAGGTGCTGCCGCGGCCCGAGGCCCGCCGCCTCGACCGCAGCGAGCAGTTCGCCCTGGTCGCCGCCAGGGAGGCCTGGCAGGACGCCGGCGCCCCCGAGGTGGCGCCGGAGCGGCTCGGCGTCGTGGTCTCCAGCGGCATCGGCGGCATCAACACGACGCTGGCGGCCTACGACACCTACAGGGAGCGCGGCTGGAACCGGCTGTCGCCCTTCACGGTGCCGATGCTCATGCCCAACGGCCCGGCCGCCTGGATCGGCCTCGATCTGGGCGCCCAGGCAGGCGTGCACGCCACGGTGTCGGCGTGCGCGTCCGGCGCCGAGGCCATCGGCAGCGCCCTGGACATGATCAGGGCGGGCCGCGCCGACGTGGTGGTCGCCGGCGGCACCGAAGCCGCCATCCACGGCCTCAACATAGCGGCCTTCGCCGCCGCGCGGGCCATGTCCACCCGCAACGACGACCCGGCGGGCGCGTCCCGGCCGTGGGACCGCGACCGCGACGGGTTCGTGCTCGGCGAGGGCGCCGGCATCGTCGTCCTGGAGTCGGAGGAGCATGCCAAGGCGCGTGGCGCGCGGATCTACGCCTACTGCGCCGGCGTCGGCTACTCCGCCGACGCCCACCACATCACCCAGCCCGAGCCCGAGGGCCGGGGCATCATCATGGCGATGACCCAGGCGCTCAACGACGCGGGCGTCAGCGGGCTGGACGTCAAGCACGTCAACGCGCACGCCACCTCCACCCCCGCGGGCGACGTCGGCGAGGTGCAGGCCGTGGCCAAGGCCATCGGCACGCACCCGCTGGTGACGTCCACCAAGTCCATGACCGGTCACCTGCTCGGCGGCGCCGGCGGCATCGAGTCCGTCTTCACGATCAAGGCGCTGCAGGAGCGGATCGTCCCCGCCACCATCAACCTGGACAACCTCGACGACGGCATCGAGGTGGATCTCGTCTACGGCGAGAACCGCACGCTGCCTGAAGGCGACATCGCCGCGGTCAACAACTCGTTCGGATTCGGCGGGCACAACGTGTGCGTCGTGTTTAAGGGGGCATAGATGACCGTGCTCGACAACCGGGTGGTGACGCAGGGCTCCGATCAGGAGCCCGCCGATCCCCGCGATCCAGTCCTCCGCCTCACCGCGCTGCTCGACGAGGGCTCGCTGCGGCTGATCACTCCTGAGGACAAGAGCGGCGCACTGGCCGCCATGGGCCGCGTCGAAGGGGTCCCCGTCGTCGCCTTCTGCAGCGATGCCCGCGTCCAGGGCGGCGCCATGGGCAGCGAGGGTTGCGAGCACATCGTGCACGCCTACGACGTGGCCGTCCGCGAACGGGTGCCGATCATCGGGATCTGGCACTCCGGCGGTGCGCGACTCGCCGAAGGCGTCGAGTCGCTGCACGCCGTCGGCCGGGTGTTCGCCGCCATGACGAAGGCGTCGGGCGTCGTGCCGCAGATCTCCGTGGTCGTCGGCCCCGCGGCCGGCGGCGCGGCCTACGGCCCCGCCCTCACCGACCTCGTCATCCTCACCGACTCCGGCCGCATCTTCGTCACGGGCCCCGACGTGGTCCGCAGCGTCACCGGCGAGAACGTCGACGCCGCCGCCCTGGGCGGCCCCGAGCCGCACAGCAAGCGCAGCGGCGTCGTGCACATCGTCACCAAGACCGAGACCGACGCGTACGTCAAGGCACGCCAGCTGGCCACGCTCCTCGGCCACCAGGGCCGGGTGCGCACCGCCGAGGTGGAGGAGGTGGACTTCTCCACGCTGCTCCCCGAGTCCGCGCGCCGCGCGTACGACGTCAAGCCGCTGGTCAACGGCCTGCTGGACGAGCCCGGCATCGAGCTGCACCCCAAGTGGGCGCCGAACATCGTCACGTCGCTGGGCCGCCTCGGGGGCCGGACGGTCGGTGTGATCGCCAACAACCCGATGCGGCTCGGAGGCTGCCTCGACGCCACGTCCGCCGAGAAAGCCGCCCGCTTCGTACGTATGTGTGACGCGTTCGGCGTGCCGTTGGTTGTCCTCGTGGACGTTCCCGGTTACCTGCCGGGGGTCGGGCAGGAGCACGACGGCGTGGTCCGGCGCGGCGCCAAGCTGCTGCACGCCTTCGCCGAGGCGTCGGTGCCGCGGGTCACGCTGGTGACGCGGAAGGCGTACGGCGGGGCTTACATCGCGATGAACTCGCGCGCCCTCGGGGCCACCAAGGTGTTCGCCTGGCCGACGACCGAGGTCGCGGTCATGGGGCCGGTGGCCGCGGTGCGCATCCTCAAGCGTCGCGAGCTGGCGGCCGCGCCGGAGGAGGAGCGGGCCGAGCTGGAGCAACGGCTGGCCGCGGAGCACGAGAAGCTCGCCGGCGGGCTGGACCGGGCGCAGGCGCTGGGGGTCATAGACGAGGTGATCAAGCCGGAGGAGACGCGCGGCGCCATCGCCAAACTCCTCGCCCAGGCCACCCCGGCCCGTGGCGCCCACGGCAACATCCCGCTCTAGGTCTTGACCGGAGGACCCCGCACCGGCGCCGGTGCGGGGTCCTCCGCGTTGCCGGGCCGTCGGGGACGTTCCTGGCCCGGCTGCCCCAGGGACGCCGGGCGAGCTCACGCCAGGTGGAGCACGGCACCACGTTCCTGCGCCGAGGCGAGCCCGGCACGCTGGTTCACCTGAGCCTCCAGAGGCTGACGAAGATCGCGGCCCGAGCCGAGAGCGGGGAGCAGGTCCTGCCGGCCGTACGGGTGCGTGCGGACCTCGTCGGCGAGATGGCGGTCCTGGAAGTTGGCCCCCGTACCGCTGCCCTTGTTCAGTGGGGCCTCCGGGGAAGGGGGGCGGAGGCGGAGTGTTCGCCCCGCGGCGGGGCGGGCGAAGGCGCACGGGGTCCGGCCGGGGTCACAGGTGCCGTCCGGGACCGGGGCGGGCAGGCGAGGGCGCGGGGAGGGGTCCGGCCGAGCTAGACGGCGGCGTGGAGCCAGCGGACCGGGGCGCCGTCGCCCGCGTACCTGAACGGCTCCAGCTCCTCGTCCCACGGCCGCCCGAGCATCTTGTCGATCTCCTCCTCGAGCACGCAGCGCCCCTGAGCGGCCATCATCATGGCCGTCCGGAGCCGGTCCTCGGGGATCATGATGTCCCCCGAGGCGCCGATGACCGCGGTGAAGGCGCCGAGCGTCGGCGTGTAGGCATGCCGGGACCCGTCCACCCCCGGCGAGGCGTCCTCCGTGATCTCAAACCTGAGGCGCTGCCAGCCCATGAGTGAGGAGGCGATGGCCGCCGCGATGCCGGCGCGGCCCTCCCACTCCGCCTGCGCGCGCACGACGTTAGGCGCGGCGGGTTGCGGAGTCCACGTCAGATCTACGGGCACGCCAAGGACACCCGCGACTGCCCATTCGATGTGAGGGCACAGCGCGGGCTGAGCCGAGTGGACGTAAAGGACGCCACGAGCAGACACCGGACCTCCCGTTTCGGTACGAGGTGCGCCTTCCCCAACGGCCTCGCCCCGGGATGATCACAAGTGACTAGGGAGAGACTACCGTCGGTCGCTACCTGGCACCAGAGGGGGGCCATACCAAGTTGGTGCCGGACTGCCGCGTGACAGCTGTTGCGGGCGGGAAACATACCCGGCCATGGAACTGCAATCTGTGGGCGAGGCGTTCATCCGGCCTGGTCAGCTGCTGGCCGACCGGACGGCGCTGTCCGCTGCGACGCGCTGGACCCAGGCCGTCTCGGAGGCGGACGGGGTCTGCGTCCTCCACCTGGCGCCCGGCGTCGACCCCTGCGAGCTCACGGCCGAGCTGCGCGGGCAGGGGCTCAGAGCGTCCCCCAACCACGTGCTCTGCGGGCAGCCCCTGTTCTTCGGCGGCCCCGCCTCCAGGCCCTTCCCCGCCCCGCCGGTCTCCTTCAAGCCGGGCAGGTCCCGCTCGGACGTGGTGGTGGGCCTGCTCGACACCGGCGTGGCCGCGCACCCGTGGTGGTCGGGCAGCGACTGGTACGACCGCACCGCCCCCGAGGAGGCCGACGCGGCCGAGGGCCGGCAGGCGGGCCACGGGACGTTCATCGCGGGCCTCCTGGCGCGCCTGGCGCCCGGCGCGGCACTGCGCGTGCGCCGGGTGCTGGACGGCGACGGCCTCGGCGACGAGGCGAGCGTCGTACGCACGCTCAACCGCCTGCGCGAGCGGCCCCCTCAGGTGCTCAACCTGTCCTTCGGCGGTCACACGTTCGACGACCGGCCGCCGCCGCTGCTCGCCGACGCCATCGCCGCGATGAAGGACACGGTGACCGTGGCCTGCGCCGGCAACACGGCGTCGGACCGGCCGTTCTGGCCGGCCGCGCTGCCGTCCGTGGTGGGCGTGGCGGCGCTGGACGCCGCGCAGCGGGAGCGGGCGCCCTACTCCGGGTACGGCACGTGGGTGGACGCCTGTGCCCGCGGCGACTGGCTGACCAGCAGTTATCTCGACACGGGCGAGTTCGGCGGCTTCGCGGCGTGGAGCGGCACGTCGTTCGCCACTGCCGTGGTGTCGGGCACGATCGCCGCCGCGGCCGCGACGGAACCGGCGAAGGACGTGGTCAGGCGGCTGCTCGACGACGAGAGGGCTCGGCAAATTCCGGATCTGGGGGTTCTCGTCCCGGCGAGTCTGTAGAGTTTACGCTCAGTTCCCACGCAATCACGGGGAGGTATGATCGCCTCTCCGTGCCGGACGAGAGGAGGCCGCGTGCACCGCGATCCGGCGGAGCTGCTCCGAGCCGCGGCCGACGGCGACCGGTCGGCATGGGACGAGCTCGAGTCCAGGTTCGGGCCGCTCATGTGGGCCGTGGCCCGCGCGTGCGGCCTGAGCCCCTCCGATGCGGCCGACGTGGTCCAGGGTGCCTGGCTGCGCCTGCTCCAGCATCTGGAGAGCATCAGGGATCCCGCCGGGGTGGGAGGGTGGCTCGCGACTACCGTACGCCGCGAGGCCCTGCTGCTCCTGCGGCGGGATCGCCCGGGGGTCTTCTCCTTCGAGGTCGTCGACGACCCCGATCCGGCCGCCGCCGTCCTGGAGACCGACGACAGGCAGCTGCTCTGGAAGACGGTCTCCGCCCTGCACGAACCGTGCCGCACGCTGCTCCAGCTGGTCGCGATCGATCTCGGAAGCCGCCAGACGGCGATGCGGCTCGGTCTGCCCATGGGCAGCGTCGGCCCGACCCGGGCCCGCTGCCTGGAAAAACTGCGCACTCTGATCTCATCACAGGAGATGGCGCAATGATCAACGACGAATACGTCCTGGCGGCGCTCCGGCTGGCCGCCGGGAACGACCCGATCCCGGCTCACGTGTCCACCGCGGCGCGTGAGGTGTACGGGCTCCGGGTCCCGCGGGCGAGGACCGCCACTCCCGTCGAGTGCGCAGCCATCCGCACGAGCTCGGGCCCGCGCGGCGACGACGGCTCCCACCTGGTGCGCTTCGTCTCGTCCGGCCTCACGTTCGATCTGGAGGTGACGGTGGGCGACGGGCTCATCGACGTCGCCGGACAGGTCGTGCCGTACCCAGGAGAGGGCGCCCTCGTCGATGTCAAGACTCCTCATCTGACGCTGACCAGGCGCATAGCGCACAACGGCCATTTCGCCGCCACCGGTCTCCCTCCCGGCTGGCTCAGCGTGGTGTGCCACCGGCCCGGCCACGCACCCGTGCAGACCAGGTGGGTGCGCATCCGTCCCTGACTCTCGTCCGCCACCAGCCGGCCGGAAGCCCGCACCCCTTCCCGGCCGTTTCCAGCAAGGCCCGCCATGAGCGACACCTCGGACTCGTCCGGCGGCCTCGCCCCGCTCCTCGAGGCGGCCGAGGCCGCCATGTTGCGTTCTCTGGTCGATCCCGGCCACGCCATGCACGCGGGCCGCGTCGTGCTCGCGGCGGCCCGCCGCACCGGTTTCCCCGAGGCCGAGGCGGTCGCGCTCCGGGCGATGGCGCTGGCCGCCCGTGAGCTGGGCGACCTCGAGGGCGCCGAACGCCACCTCCGCGAGGCCATCGCCACCCCTGGAGCGCCGCGGGAGCGGGTGGCGCAGGCGCGGCTCTCGCTGGTCACCGTACGCACCGAACGCGGCCACCCTCTGCAGGCCCTGCGCGTGGCCGCGCTGGCGTGGGCGTACCTGTCCCCGCTGGACCGCGCCAAGCTCGACACGCAGCGCGCGGTCGCGCTCGCCCACCTGGGCCGCCACCAGGAGGCCATCGCCTCCTGCGACCGGGCGCTGCGAGCCCTGGTGGCCGCGCCCGGCACCGTCGACGACCGCCGGTTCCTGGCGGGCGGGCTGCTCAACCGCGGCCTCGTCCACTCGTACCGGGGCGACTGGGACGCCGCCATGCGCGACCTCACGGCCTGCCTGCAGATCTCCCAGCACTCCGGGCTGCGGCACCTGGCCCGCCTGTCCGCCGCCAACCTCCCCTTCCTCGCGGTACGGCAGGGCGACGTCGCCGGGGCGTTCCACTACTACCGGGAGGCCGAGGACACTCTGTTCGGCTATCCCGAGCGGCTGGCCACGATGCGGGCCGACTTCGCCGGCGCGCTGCTGGCCGCCCACCTCCCCGGCGAGGCCAGGGCCATGCTCGACCTGGCGGTGCCCGATCTGGAGGCGTGCGGGGCGCGGGTGGCCCTGGCGGAGGCGCGGCTGAAGCTGGCCCAGGTCGAGCTGCTGACCGGCGATCCGCGCCGGGCCCGGCACGTGGCCGAGCAGGCATCGCGGGAGCTGGCCGCGCAGGACCGCACCTCCTGGCTGCCGCTGGCCAGGGAGGTCGTGCTGCGCTCCCGCCTGGCCCTCGAACCGGCCACGCCCGCCATGGTCGCCGAGCTGATCGCGTGCGCCGACGAGCTGGAGGACGAATCCGCGCACGTGGCGGGGGCGGCGGCGCTGCGGCTGGTGGCGGCCGAGGCGGCGCTCGCCGTCGACGACCACCCGACGGCCTCGGCGCAGCTGGCCCGGCTGACCCAGCACGCCGACCGGGGCGAGCGGTGGGCGCCCGCGGGCACCCGGCTGACCTCGCTGGCGCCGGAGCCGCGGGCCAGCCAGCTGGCACGCGTGTCGCAGATCCCGGTGCCGGTGCGCCAGCACGCGCTCGCGCTGGAGGCGGCGCTGCAGGAGGACGTTCCCGGGGCCTTCCGCGCGGTACGCGAAGGGCTGGCCGAGGTGAGCGAGCGGGTGGTGACGTTCGACGACCCGTCGGTGCGGGCCCACGCTGCGCGGGCCGGGGAGCGGCTGGCGGCGTTCGGGCTGGGGCTCGCCGTGCGCGATGGAGGGCCCGGTGACGTGTTCGAGTGGGCCGAGCGGTGGCGGGCCGTCACGGCGCCCGCCCATGCCTGCTCTCTGGTCGATCCGGAACGGGTGCGGGGCGAGCTGGGGCGTGGGGCGCTGGTCGAGTACGTGATCCACGAGGAGTCGCTGCTGGCCGTGCTGATCGGCGGGGAGCGGGTGCTGCTGCGGTGGCTGGGGGGCATGCGGGCGGTCGAGGAGGCGATCGTCCGGCTGCGGTACGCCGTACGGAGGCGGGGGGAGACACGGGACTGGCAGGGGGCTTCCGGGGCCCCGGGTGGTGAGCGGGATCTCGACGCCGCGGCCGGGGAGGTCGAGCGGCTGCTGTTCCGGCCGCTGGCGGCCGAGCTGGGCGACGGGCCGCTGGTCGTGGTGCCGGTGGGAGCCCTGCACACGCTGCCGTGGGGAGTGCTGCCCTGCCTGCGGGAGCGGCCGGTGAGCGTGGTGGCCAGCGCGGCCTCCTGGGTACGGGCACGCCGGCCGCGCGGCAGTCGGGGAGAGCGGCTTCCCGAGGTGGTGGCGGTAGCCGGGCCGACGCTCTGTCACGCGCACGCCGAGGTGGCGCACGTGCTGGCCTGTCACCCGGGCGGGCGCGAGGTGCCCGGCCGCACCGGGCCCGTGCTGGAGGCGCTGGAGACCGCGGACGTGCTGCATCTGGCGGCCCACGGGGTGTTCCACGCGCGGAGCCCGCTGGTGTCGGGGATCACGCTGGAGGACGGGCCCCTCATGGCGTACGACCTGCTGAACGTGGCGCGGTCGCCGGAGCTCGTGGTGTTGTCGGCGTGCAATTCGGGCATGTCGCGGACGCCGGTGGATGGGGCCCCGCTGGGCCTTCCAGGAACGTTCCTGGCCAAGGGGTCGTCCTGTGTGATCGCGGGCATGGTGCCGGTGCAGGACGAGGCGGCGCGGGCGGTGATGAGCATGTTCCACGAGCTCGTGGCCGCGGGACAGCCCCCGGACGCGGCGCTGGCGCACGCCTCGGCGAAGACCGGAGTGTACGAGTTCACCTGCTTCGGCGCCGGCGACCGCACCGTGTGTCAGCCCGTGGCGACGGGCCTGGCGGGGTCGGTGACCCAGTGGGACCAGGAGCCGACGTAGAGGGCGGCGGGCAGGCCGGCCAACTCCAGCGCGAGCACCTCATGGGCGGCCGTCACCCCTGAGCCGCAGTATGCCCCCGCCCGGACGCCCTCCCCCACGCCCAGCGCCGCGAACCTGGCCCGCAGCGCGGCCGGATCGAGGAACCTGCCGTCCGGGCCGACGTTGCCGGTGGTGGGGGCGTTGACGGCTCCGGGAACGTGCCCGGCCACCGGATCGACGGGCTCCACCTCGCCGCGGTAGCGCTCCCCCGCCCTGGCGTCCAGCAGCACGCCCTCGGCGGCCACCGCCGCGGCCTCGTCGGCGGTGAGCACCGGCATCCCGCCGGGCCGCGCCGTGAAGTCGCCCTCCCGCACGGCCGGCGGCTCCTCCTTGGTGACGGGCAGCCCGGCGGCGGTCCACGCGGACAGCCCGCCGTCGAGCACGCGGACGTCCTGGTGCCCGAAGTAGCGCAGCGTCCACCAGGCCCTGGCGGCGACCGTGGAGCCCGCGTCGTCGTACGCCACCACCGGCCGGCCGTCGCTCACGCCCAGGCGACGCATCGCGCGCTGGAACGCCTCCGCGTCGGGCAGCGGGTGCCGCCCGCCGGCGCCCGGCGGGGCCGCGAGATCGGTGTCGAGGTCGCAGTAGACGGCGCCCTGGAGATGGCCCTCGCGGTAGAGCTCCACGCCCGGCGGGCCGCCGAGCCGCCAGCGGACGTCGAGCAGCGTCACGTCGCCGAGCGCGGCGAGGTCGGCGGGAGTGATCAGCGGGCTCGTCACGGGTGTTCCTCCAGGCATTCCGAATGCGTGTCCCCGGCCGCCGTCATGTGCGCGCCTCCAGGAGCGGGACGTTCTGCTCGGCCGGCGTCAGCGAACCGTGGTATCCCGTGAAGAGGGCCTCGATCGGATGCGCCGTCGGCGCGGTGATGGCCAGGTCGGTGTAGGGGACGGCCACGACGTCGCCGATGCGCTCCAGCCACGCGTCGCGCACCCGGGGCCCGAACCAGCCTGACTCGACCGCCTCCTGCCGCGACACCACCCGGGCCTTGCCGCGGAAGGTCTCGCGCCAGGCGTCGAGCACGTGCCGGGCGGCGCCCGGCACCGCGTAGACGTGGCGGGCCCTGGCCTCGCCGCCGATCAGCGCCACGCCCTCGGTCAGCGCGGGGACGCTCTCCGCGTCGACCTTCTCGGTGGCGTTGACCATGCCGTGGTCGGCGGTGATGTAGAGTGCCGAGCCGGGCGGCAGGCCCTCGGCCAGCCGCTGCGCCATGTCGTCGACGATGGCGAGCTGCCGCAGCCACTCCTCGCCACCCCATCCCGCCAGGTGGCCCGTGGAGTCGAGGTCGCCGTAGTAGACCGTGACGTGCGCCGGCCGCTGCCGCATGGCCTCGAGGGCGCGGGCGACGCGCTCGTCCACGGTGTCGGCTGCCACGTAGCGGACGCCGCGGTAGACGGCCTTCGTCAGGCCGGTGCCCTCGAACTGGGCGGGGGCGACGTACACGGGCTCGACCCCGGCCCTGGCGGCCCGCTGGTAGACCGTGGTGGCGGGCTGCCACTTCTCGGGATCCATCGTCAGGCCGTCGGGCAACGTCCACCGCAGGCAGTTGAACAGCTGCCCGGTGCCCGGCACGGCCAGCGTCAGGCCCAGCATGCCGTGCTCGCCCGGCGTCATGCCCGTGCCCAGGGAGCAGAGGCTCGTGACGGTGGTGGCGGGGAATCCGGCCGTGAGCGTCCTGCCGGTCAGCCCGGACAGGAAGGGGGCGGCCTCGGCGTGGGCCCGCAGCAGCTCGGCGCCAAGGCCGTCGACCAGGAACAGGCAGACGCGGTCGGCGGGGTCGAGCCGCAGCGAGCTCGGCGCGTCGGGCAGCCGCACGCCCACGGCGGCCAGCAGCGCGGCCGGTAGATCCGCCAGCGACCCGCCGCCGTACCCTGGCACAACGGCCGGGCCTTCTCCCAACATGCCTTATCTTAACCTTTCGCGGGATCTCCCCCGGGAAGACGTTCGCCGGGACCGGAGGCGTCAGGCGGCGGCGCGAGCGGTGGCCTCGGAGAGGGCCTTGGCGAAGGACAGCACGTGGGTGACCGCCTCGGGGCCGTCGGCCGCCTCGCTGACCCTGAGGGACAGGTCGTCGGCGGTGATCGCGCCCGTGTAGCCGTGGTCGGCCTCGCAGTTTTCGTCGCCGCAGGTGGCGGGCTCCAGGTCCACGTGGGAGATCGCGCCCCAGCCGATGGTGAGCGTCACTTCTGTGGGAGGGACGCCGGGGACGTACGAGGCGGGGTCGGGCACGACGCGGGTGACGGCGACGGACTGGATGCGGCTCAGGCGCACGGCCTCCGAGGTCGTGGAGGCGTGGGAGGTCGAGACGCCCTCCACCGCCGGATGCTCGTCGGTGTGGCAGACCAGCAGCCGGGTCGCCGTCAGCACCAGCACCGTGACATGCCTGCGCACCTCCATCGCGGGATCGAAAGTGGCCTCGTGGTGGACCACGAACGCGGTCACGGCCTCCTTGCCCAGCGCGGATTCGACCGCATCGGTGACGAGGTCGGGATAGTAGCCGCTGCGCTCGATCGCTTCACGCAGGCCCGCGGCTGAGACTCGGGTTTCCCTCATGGCTCCATCCTGCCAGGACCACGCGGTGCACTCACCCGCCGGACATAACGCTCTATAACGTCTTTAGCGGGGTAGCAGCGGCCACTCCTGTCACGGTGCTCACCGTTTGTTCGGCTCTCCGTTTGTTCGGCTCTCCGTTTGTTCGGCTCACCGTCAGGAGAGCCGGCGCGGGCCCCAGTCCAGGCGCGGGCCCGCCGGGGTGCGCAGGGTGGCGCGGGCGCCGAGGATCATGGCGCTCGACTCGCCGACGAGCACCTGGTCCAGGTCCAGACGGGCGACCTCGGGCAGGTCGTTGGCCAGGCGGCCGACGCGTACGAGCAGCTCCTCCAGGGCGTCCACCGCCACGGGCGGGTAGCCGTACTGGCCGAAGAGCAGCGGGGCGGCGCGTACGGAGCGCACCAGGGCGGCGGCGTCCTCCCCCGTCAGCGGGGCGAGGCGGAAGCCCTGGTCGAGCAGGAGACGCGCGGTCACCTCGCCCAGCCCGAACGACACCACCGGGCCGAACGCCGGGTCCTCGATGACGCCCACCACCGTCGGGACGGCCGGCTGCGGCGCCATGCGCTGGACGGCCAGCTCCACCTTCTCGCCGAGCTGGTCGGCGAACTCGGCGTACGCGTGACGCACCATCTCCGGGCCCGTCAGTCCCAGGCGCACCGTCCCCGCGCGGCGCGAGGCGCCCGGGTCCGCCACCTTGAGCACCACCGGCCAGCCGAGACGCTCCGCGGCCGCCACGGCCTCGTCGGGCGAGCGCACCACCTCGGCCGGCCAAACCGTGAGACCGTAGCAGTCGAGCAGCTCGGTGGCATCGATCTCGACCGGCGGCCCGGGCGCCGCGAAGCCACCCGACGCCACCCGCACACCCCTGACGGGCATCCCCGACTCGCCACGCCCGCCACCGGCCGTGCCCCCCGCAGACCCGCCACGGTTGCTGTCTGCCGGGCCCTCTGCAGACCCGCTCGGCTTGCTGTCTGCCCGGCCCTCTGCAGACCCGCTTGGCTTGCTGTCTGCCGTGCCGTCCGCAGACCAGTCGGCCTTCCTGCCTGCCGTGCCGTCCGCAGGCACCGCCGTGTGGGGGGCCGCGTCCGTCGCAGAGGGCCGGGACTCCGCCGGCGTGGCATCCGGCTCCGCGCTCGCGGTCGCCGGAGTGGACGCCCCGGGTGGCTCGGCCGGCACGGCAGCCTGCGCCCTCTCGCCCGCCGGCGGCGCGACCTGTGCCCTCTCGCCCGCCGGCGCCGGCTGCGCCGTGTCACCCGCCGGGGCCGATGCCGGGCGCGCCGACAGGTCCATGGGCAACGCCGCCGGACCGGGCACCCCCGTCGGCGCCGTTGAGGAGCCCACCGACGACGCGTCTCTCGGCGCCGTCACCGGGCCCGCCGACGGCCCCGTGGACGCGGACGTCACCGAGGTGGCGGGTTCGGGGCGGGGGGTCGCAAGGGCGTGGCGGACCAGGGCGCGGGCGCGGCCGGTGTCGATGCCCGTCAGCTCCGGCGGCGGCGACGTCGGTTGCGCGCGCCACGCCGCGTACCGGACCACGTAGGCCAGAGCCCGCACCGCCTCCTCCGGAGCCGCGTACGAGGGGATGGACCCGCGTGCGGGCGTCGACTGGGAGCGGGACGTGCCAGGGGTCTCCACGCGCAGCGCCGGATGCATGCCCAGATGCCCCCGGAACGTCGTCAGCACCGGCTTCGGGACGTCATTCGACACCCGCAGCAGCTCCCCGGCCACCGCCTCGGTGTCACCGGGGATGGGCGGCATGTAGATCACGACGGCGGCGTCCACGTCGGGCGAGGACAGCTCGCCGGCGAGCGCCGTGCCGAACTCCGAGGCCCCCGCGGCGGGCCCCAGGTTGACCGGCGGCCGGGGCTCGAGCCC
Organism: Nonomuraea sp. SYSU D8015; assembly: GCF_008065375.1. GTDB lineage: Bacteria > Actinomycetota > Actinomycetes > Streptosporangiales > Streptosporangiaceae > Nonomuraea. The sequence goes on along the minus strand of NZ_VJYI01000001.1, from coordinate 69,343 downwards.
GGCGGCGAGGCAGGCGTCGGCGGCGAGCCGGCCGAGCGCGTCGGAGTTGGTCACCAGCGCGACCCTTGGGCCTGCGGGCAGCGGCTGGTAGGCCAGCAGCTGCCCCACGTCGAACAGCTGGATGAGGTCGTCGACCCGGATCAGCCCCGCCTGACCGAGCAGGGAGCCGATCGCGGAGTCCGGCAGCCCGAGCTCGTCCGCCGAGTGCCCCGACGGGGTGCCGCCGCTCTTGACCACCACGATGGGCTTGCGGCAGGCGATGCGCCTGGCCAGGCGCGTGAACTTGCGCGGATTGCCCAGCGACTCCAGGTAGAGCAGGATCACCTCGGTCGAGTCGTCCTCCTCCCAGTATTGGAGCAGGTCGTTGCCCGACACGTCAGCCCGGTTGCCCGCGGACACGAACGACGAGATGCCCATGCCGCGCTGTGCCACCCGCTGCAGGAGCGCGGTGCCCAGCGCGCCCGACTGGCTGAAGAAGCCGACGTTGCCCCGGCCCGGCACGGTGGCGGCGAGGGTGGCGTTGAGGCGCACGGCCGGGTCGGTGTTGGCGATGCCGAGGCAGTTGGGGCCGACCACGCGCAGTCCGTAGGCGCGGGCGATGCGGGCCAGCTCGTCCTGGCGCTCCCTGCCCTGGACGCCGGTCTCGCCGAAGCCAGAGGAGACCACGACGAGGCCGTGCACGCCCTTCTCGGCGCACTCCTTGACGACGTCGATCACGCTCTCGGCGGGCACGGCGACCACGGCCAGGTCGACGTCGCCGTCGATGGCGGTCACGCTCGGGTATGCCCGCACGCCCGCCACCGCCCGCACCTCCCTGTGGACCGGGTAGACGGGGCCGGTGAAGTCGGCGGCCAGCAGGTTGCGCAGCACGGTCTGGCCGACCCCGCCGGGCTCGCGGGAGGCGCCGATGACCGCGACGGAGCCGGGGGTGAGGAGCCTGGCGATGGATCTGGACTCGGCCCGGTGCTCGCGTGCCGCCGTCACCTCGGCGGAGGTCTCGGTGGGCGTGAGGTCGAGCGTCATGCGTACGACGCCGTCGGCGAACTGGCTCTGGGCGGTGTAGCCGGCCTGGCGCAGCAGGCCCATCATGCGCATGTTGGCGGGCAGCACGTCGGCGATGAACCGCTCGATGCCGTGCTCGCGCGCGGTGGCCGCCAGGTGTTCGAGGAGCACGGAGGCCACCCCCCTTCCCTGGTGGGCGTCCTCGACGAGGAAGGCCACCTCGGCCTCGCCCGGACCGGTGCGGTCGTAGCGGATCACGGCGACCATCTCGGTGCCGATGGTGGCGATCAGGGCGACCCTGTTGACGTAGTCGACGTTGGTGAATCGCTCGACGTCGCGGTCGGACAGCCGCGGCCGCGGCCCGAAGAACCGGAAATAGATCGACTCGTCGGACAGGCGGGAGTAGAAGGAACGGAGGCGGTCCGCGTCAGCGGGCCTGATCGGGCGCACGTGCGCGGTGCCGCCGTCCGCCAGGACGACATCGGCCTCCCAGTGGGCCGGATACTGTGCCTCCACAGCATCGAGCGTAAACCCGCATCCCAAATGCCAAGACCGGAGCCCCTCTTGGGCAACGCTTGTGCATCGACTCCTGCCTGGTGTCACGGGTCCGCCCCACGAGCAGCCCGGAAGCTGTTAGTTTTGCCGTTGGCCAGGGTCGATCTGAAGGCAGCAAGGTGGTGGCATCATGACGCGGGTCGTCGTGGTGGGCGATCTCATGACCGACGCGGTCGCGCGCGCCCGTTATGCGCTCGCCAGGGCGAGCGACACCCCGGCGATCGTGACCATGCACGGTGGCGGATCAGGGGCCAACATCGCCTCATGGCTGGCCGTCGAGGGTGCCGAGGTGGCCTTCATCGGCCGCAGGGGCGCCGACATCACCGGGCGAAACCGCGACATGGAGCTGATGGGCTACGGCGTCGACGCCCGGCTCGTCATGGACCCCGAGCGTCCCACCGGCACCTGCGTGGTGCTCGTCACGCACAAGGGCGAGCGCACCATGCTCTCCGACCCCGGCGCCAACGCCGCGCTGTCGCCCGAAGACCTGCCGCGCGACCTGTTCACCTCCGGCTCGCACCTCCACCTGTCGGGCTACACGCTGATCAACGAGGGCTCGCGCGACGCCGGCCTCGCGGCGCTCGACATGGCCCACCACAACGGGATGTCGATCTCGGTCGACTGCGCCTCGTCCGCGCCGCTGGAGCGCACGGGCGCCGAGCCGTTCCTGGAGTGGACCAACGGTGCCAAGCTGCTGTTCGCCAACATCGACCAGGCCAAGGTCCTGACCGGGCGCGACGACGCCGAGGCCGCCGCCAAGGTGCTGACGGCGTGGTTCCCGCAGGTCGTGATCAAGATGAACAAGGAGGGCGCGCTGTGGTTCAGCAACGGCCGCCCCGACTCGGTCCACGTGGCCGCGGAGCCGGTCGACAAGATCGTTGACGGCACGGGCGCGGGCGATGCGTTCTGCGCCGGTTTCCTGCCGCCGTGGCTGGAGGGCAAGCCGCCGACGGAGGCACTGACCTCGGGATGCCGCCTGGCGGCCAAAGCGATCATGCATCTGGGCGCTCGTCCCCCCTTCTAAGCGGACCTCCTGGCGTTATCGTGGGCAGAGCCTGATATAACGCGACTCAAGGGAGCCGGATGCGCGGCGTGCGTCCGTTACGGCCAGGCGACCCACCGTCGGTTGGCTCCTACAAGGTCACCGGGTTTCTCGGCGAGGGCGGTCAGGGCAGCGTCTACCTCGGTGTCTCGTCCAGCGGCGAGCAGGTCGCCATCAAGCTGCTGCATGCCAGGTTCGCCGACGACGAGCACGCGGTACACCGCTTTCGCCGGGAGGCCGAGGCGGCGCGGCGGGTGGCGGAGTTCTGCACGGCGCGCGTGCTGGAGGTCGGCAGCGTCAACGACCAGCCGTACATCGTGGGCGAGTACGTCGACGGCCCTTCCCTGCAGTACCAGGTCACCCGGGAAGGGCCGGTGCGCGGGCCGTCGCTGATGCGGCTGGCGGTCACGACGGCCACGGCGCTGGTGGCCATCCACGGAGCCGGTGTGGTGCACCGCGACTTCAAGCCCAGCAACGTGCTGCTCGGGCCGGACGGACCCCGAGTGATCGACTTCCGAATCGCGCGGGCTGTGGACGCGAGCCAGAGCCTGACGACCGGCATCGTGGGGACACCTGCGTTCATGGCGCCCGAGCAGTTCCTCGGCGAGGCGCTGCCGGCTGGAGACGTGTTCGCATGGGCGGGGACGATGGTATTCGCGGCGACCGGGCGGGGGGCGTTCGGGTTAGGGCCACTGCCGGTTCTGATGCACCGGATTCTGCACCTAGATCCGGATTTATCAGGCGTACCGCCGGAGCTGGCACCTCTCCTGTGGGTCTGTCTGGCCAAGGACCCCTGCTACCGCCCGACGGCCGAGCAACTGATCCGCGACCTGATCCGCGCCGGCACGACCCCGCCCATCACCGCCCGGCCTCTCGGCTCCACACCGCCGACCACGCCCTCGGGTCCGGCCGCCCCGCTGGAGGGCCCGTCCGCGCCCCTCGCCGGCGGCCCCCGGGAGGACTCCCCGCAGGCGACGCACGGCACACAGCGCCGGGCACCGCATCCGGCGGCGACGAGCGACGCCCGGGCCCAGGCTCACGATGCGATGAGAGCCGGCCAGGCGGAGGCGGCGCGTGGGGTGGGAGAGCCGGTGGCCGGCGGGGAGCGGGGGGAGGACGGCCTGCGCATCCCGTATCCGGAGCAGCCCGGGAGCGGACCGTACACGCGGGCCCATGGCCCGGCCTCGCCCGGCTGGCCCATGTCGCCGCGCCGGCTCGGCGTCATGACGGACCCCTGGGGTCCGCGACGGCGGCCCCGGGTGGTCGCGACGGCCGGGGCGGCGTCCGCCACGCTGCTGATCGGCGTCGTCGTGTGGCTGGTCGCGCAGCGCAACCCGCCGATCGTGGCGGGCCCGACACCCACGACCTCTCCCATGTCGACCTCGGTCACCGGGTTCGGCGCGGCCGTGGCCACGGTGGTCAACCCCTCCGCCACGGAGGGCGGCACGCTGCGCGTGGTGTCGGCGTGGTCCCCGAAGTCCACCGATCCGGGCAACATGTACATGCCGGGCTCGCTCAACCTGGTCAGACTCTACGGACGGACGCTGACGATGTTCCGCACGGTGCCGGGCGCCGCGGGGACGGAGGTGGTGCCGGACCTGGCCGAGTCGCTGGGGGTGCCCAGCGACGCCGGCCGGACGTGGACATACCGGCTGCACAACGGGTTGCGGTACGAGGACGGCACGCCGATCACCGCGCAGGACGTGAGACACGCGATCCTGCGCAGTATGGACCCCGGCTTCGTCCACGGGTCGAGCCACTTCGACCTGATGCTGGACCTTCCCGCCGGCTACCAGGGCGCCTACAGGTCGGCGGGCGTGAACACGGACTCGGCCATCGAGGTCCCCGACGACCGCACGATCGTCTTCCACCTCAAGAAGCCGTACGCCGCGTTCGACAACGTCGTCCAGCTGCCAGAGACGATGCCCGTCCCGGCGGCCAAGGACACGCGAGGCGACTACGGCAAGAGCGTGGTCGCGTCCGGGCCGTACAAGCTGGAGGGCGTGACCGACCGCGAGGTCGTCCTGGTGCGCAACCAGCGGTGGGACGCGGCCACCGACCCCAACCGCAGGCCGCTCCCCGCCCGGTACGAGGTCACGTACAACGTGGGATCGCGAGAGGCGGACCGGCGGTTGCGCACCGGCGAGGCCGAGGTCGGTCCGGCCTATCTGCCGGGAGGGATGAGCGAGGTGATCGGCGACCCGGCGCTCAAGGAGCGAGCGGACGCGCCGGTGACCGGCCTCGTCCACGTCCTGGCGATCAATCCGCAGGTGCCGCCGTTCGACGATGTGGAGTGCCGGCAGGCCGTGGTGCGGGCGCTCGACCTGAACGCTTTGCGCCGCCCCTACGGCACCGACGTGACGGACGTCCCGGTGCCCACGTCGCTGCTGCCGCCGGTGATCGCCGGCCGCCGGCACACCGACCCGAACCTCACGCCCGGCGGCGACCGGCGGGCCGCCAAGGAGTCACTGGCCGCGTGCGGGCGCGCGTCCGGCTTGGCTTGGCGGCCACGTACCTGTACCGGGACGTCCCTTCCGAGAGGCAGGCGGCGGAGATCGTCAAGGCCGCGCTGGCCGAGGTGGGTATCGAGCTCACCCTGCGGGCGGCTCGCGTCCAGGACTTCCACCAGAGGTACGGCGGCAACCCCGCCTATCTCAAGCAGAACCGGATCGGACTGATCGCCAAGACCTGGGGACCGGACTGGCCGGATCCGGACGCGTTCCTGACGTTGATCGCGGACAGCAGGGAGATCACCGAGGAGTCGTCGATCAACGTGAGCGTCCGCGTCAAGGCCATCGACGAGCTCATGGATCAGGCCAGGACGGAGCCGGACGCCCCGAAGCGGGCCGCGCTGTGGACGCAGGTGGAGCGGCGCCTTGCCGAGGAGGCCGTGCTGGTGCCGCTGTCATGGCAGACCAGGTTGCTCCTGCGCGGGGCGCACGCCACCAATGTCCACGTCAGCCCGGTCTACGGCGACTACGACCTGCTGACGATGGGCGTCAGCTGACGGTCGCCAGGGCCAGCGGGAGCACGGCGGGAGCGCCCGCGTGGCGTATCAGCGCCGCCGCCAGCGTCATCGTCCATCCCGTGTCGACGCGGTCGTCCACCAGCAGCACCGGGCCGCCGCAACTGCCGATGGCGGTGCTCAGGTCCTTGGGCATGGCCAGCGTGCCTCTGATCGCCTGAACGCGTTTGGCGCTGTTGAACTGCTGCCCCGGCGAGCCCGCCCGGTAGCCCAGCTCCCCCAGATAGGACAGCCGCCCGACCTGCGCCAGCCGCTCGGCGAACGAGCGCACCAGCGTCGGCCGCGTCGCGGACGGCACGTTGACCACGGCCACGGGCCGCTCGCGCCAGTCCCACGCCGACAGCACCTGGACCACGGCCTTGAACATGTCGTCGGCCACCGGCCCGTCCTCGCCGTTGAACAGCTCCCGCAGCCGGTTGCCCCACCCGATGTCGGTCAGCCGCCCGAGCGCCCTGCCGGGCTCGGCCCCCAGCTCGGGCTTGATCCGCCCGGACAGGTCGGGCAGGCCGGTCGGCCACTGCCTGCGGGCCTCGATCTCGACGCCCGGCCTGCTCAGCCGCTCGCGGGCCGCCTCGACGGCCTGTGCGGCAATCTCCGGCGAACGGTGCCTGCCGGTGCAGTTGTCGCAGCGGCCGCACGGCCGGGCGGCGTCGTCGTCGAGATGCCTGCGGAGGTATTCCTCCCGGCACTCGGTCGTGGTGAGGTAACCCAGCATGGCCTCCTGCTCGGCCCTGCGCTCGGCGGCGATGCGGCTGTAACGCTCGGCGTCGTACTCCCACGGCTGCCCGGTGGGCTCCCAGCCGCCCTTGACCCGCCGGACGGCGCCGTCCACGTCGAGGACCTTGAGCATCATCTCCAGGCGGCTGCGGCTCAGGTCGACGGCGGTCTCGAGCGCCGGGGTCGACATGACCCCCCGCTCCTCCAGCGTCTGGAGCGTGACCCGGACGACGGGCTCGGGCGGGAAGGCCAGCGAGGCGAAATAGGCCCAGATGTCGCGATCTTCCGTGCCGGGCAGCAGGATGACCTCGGCCCGCTCCACGCCGCGCCCGGCCCGGCCGACCTGCTGGTAGTAGGCGACCGGCGACTGCGGCGCGCCGACGTGGACGACGAACCCCAGGTCCGGCTTGTCGAACCCCATGCCCAGGGCGCTGGTCGCCACCAGCGCCTTGATCTTGTTGTTGAGCAGCGCCTCCTCGGCCGCCAGCCGCTCGGCCGGGTCGGTCTGGCCGGAGTAGGCGGCGACCTCGTGGCCCTGCTCGCGGAGGTAGCCGGCGATCTCGTGGGCGGCGGCCACGGTGAGCGTGTAGACGATGCCGGAGCCGGGCAGCTCGCGCAGCGTCTGGGCCAGCCAGGCCAGCCGCTGCTCGGCGGTGGGCAGGCGGACCACGGACAGGTGCAGGCTCTCGCGCTCCAGCGGCCCGCGCAGCACCAGCGTGTCGTCCCCGTCGGGCCGCAGCTCGGCGGGAAGGCGCATCTGCTCGGCCACGTCGCGGGTGACGCGGGCGTTGGCGGTGGCGGTGGTGGCGAGGACCGGGATGCCGGGCGGCAGGTCCTCGAACAGCCTGGCCAGCCTGCGGTAGTCGGGCCTGAAGTCGTGACCCCAGTCGGAGATGCAGTGGGCCTCGTCGACCACCACGAGCCCGGCGCTTTCGGCCAGCTCGGGCAGCACGATGTCGCGGAAGTCGGGGTTGTTGAGCCGCTCGGGGCTGACCAGCAGCACGTCGACCATGCCGTCGGCGGCCTGGCCGTAGATCTCGTCCCACGCCTCCGGGTTGGCGGAGTTGATGGTGACGGCCCTGATGCCGGCGCGCTCGGCGGCGGCGATCTGGTTGCGCATCAGAGCCAGCAGCGGCGAGACGATGACGGTGGGGCCCTCGCCCAGCTCGCGCAGGAGCGCGGTGGCCACGAAGTAGACGGCCGACTTGCCCCAGCCGGTGCGCTGCACGACGAGCACCCTGCGCCGGTCGACGACCAGCGCCTCGATGGCGGCCCACTGGTCGTCGCGGAGAACGGCGTGGTCGCCGGCCAGCGCCCGCAGTCGCTCTTCGGCCTCTTCTCTCAGCGCGGTGGCATCGGGGGCATCAATCATGCCCCCTTGTTACCAGCTCCCTGTGACGAAATGCTCCTTCTCCGGGCCTGAAAACCCCGATCATTCTTTACGGCTGCGCCGGGTGGGCTCCAACCGCCGCGCGTGGCCGGGCCCCGTCCAGGAGAACGTTCCCCAGTTCGCCCCGTTTCCGCACGTGCCGCTGCGTCACACCCAGCGCCCTCCGACTTTCCTCTCCAGCCCGCCGGAAGTGCGGGGGCGGAAACGGTGAGTCGTGGCGACGTGCGGAAACGAGGTTCACGGGGCGGGGCGCCGTCACGCGCGTCCTGCGGGCCTGCCGCGTGGCCGATCGCGGGCCGGACGCGTATGGCGAGTCGTGGCCGGTCAGGACGGGTCGGCGTGTTCCGGGAAGGCGTTGATCGTGACCCGGTGCATGCGGCGGCGTTCCGTGTAGTCCGCCACCGCGTAGTGCTGCGTCGGCCTGTTGTCCCAGAAGGCCAGGGTGCCCGGTCGCCATCTGAGGCGGCACTGGAACTCCGGCGAGCGGATGTGGTCGATCAGGAGCGGCAGCAGGGCCTCGTTCTCGCGGTCCGAGAGGCCCACCAGGCGGGTGGTGGACGAGCGGTTCACGAAGAGGGCCTTCCTGCCCGTCTCCGCGTGCACGCGGACGACCGGGCGCTCGATCGGCGGCCACTTGGCCTGGATCTCGGCCAGGTCGAAGGGGTGGCCCTTCGCGATCGCCTTCTTCATCGACATCGTGATGTCGTGCACGGCCGTCAGCTCGTCGCACAGCCGCTGCAGCGGCGGCGAGAGGGTCTCGTACGCCAGGTACGTGTTCGCCCAGCACGTGTCGCCGCCCACGCTGGGCAACTGGACGCAGCGCAGCAGCGAGCCCATGGGCGGGGTGGGCTCGAAGGTGTTGTCGCTGTGCCACTCGTCGCCGCCCTCGCCCTTGGGAGAGGTCTGGTCGAGCACGTGGATGGGGCTGGCGGCGTCCTTCTTGAAGGCCGGGTGGTTGAGCGTGCCGAAGTTCAGGGCGAACTGCAGGTGCTGCTCGTCGTCGATGTGCTGGTCGCGGAAGAACAGCACGAGGTGCTTGAGCCAGCCCTCCCGCAGGATCGCGACCTCTTCCTGCGACAGCGGCTTGCGCAGATCGACCCCGGTGACCTCGGCGCCGATGTGCTTGGTCACGGGATGGAACTCGATCATGACGCCTCCGGAGACAGCGGGGAACCCACGCTCCGAACGTAAGACCCAAGCAATTGCTTGGTCAAGCACCTCTCCCCCTATCGAACAAGTCTGCGAGAAACGCCGAGCGTCGAGTAGGATCCAGGAAAATCGCCCTATCACAAGGAGACGCGGCTCGTGCCATCATCTCCAGGGGCAACCCGCCTCACACGCCGATCCGACGCTTCTCCAGCGGGCTGACGGCTACGGTTACAGCACAAGGACAGAAGGAGGATGCGCTTCCCCTCGGCGCGACGGTCGAGGCAGCCGCGCAGCACAAGATGGCCCGACGCACGAGTGCACCCCCACCTGAGGATTTCGAGGAGCGGATCGTCGACATCGACGTCTCCTCCGAAATGCGCACGAGCTTTCTCGAGTACGCCTACTCGGTGATCTACCAGCGGGCTTTGCCCGACGCCCGTGACGGCCTCAAGCCGGTGCAGCGGCGCATCCTCTACTCGATGAGCGAGATGGGCCTGCGCCCAGACCGCGGCCACGTCAAGTCCTCGCGCGTCGTCGGCGACGTCATGGGCAAGCTGCACCCCCACGGCGACTCCGCGATCTACGATGCCCTGGTGCGGCTGGCGCAGCCGTTCTCCATGCGGCTGCCGCTCGTCGACGGCCACGGCAACTTCGGCTCGCCCGACGACCTGCCCGCCGCCATGCGTTACACCGAGGCGAGGCTGGCCCCGGCGGCCATGCTCATGGTCGAGTCGCTCGACGAGGAGACCGTCGACTTCAAGCCCAACTACGACGGCCAGGAGACCGAGCCGGTCGTCATGCCGTCGGCGTTCCCCAATCTGCTGGTCAACGGCACGAGCGGCATCGCGGTCGGCATGGCGACCAACATGGCGCCGCACAACCTCACCGAGGTCGTGGCCGCCGCGCGCCACCTGATCAAGAAGCCGGACGCGACGCTCGACGAGCTGATGAGGTTCGTGCCGGGCCCCGACCTGCCGACCGGTGGCACGATCATCGGGCTGCAGGGCGTGCGCGACGCGTACGAGACCGGGCGTGGCACGTTCCGCATGCGCGCCAAGTGCACGGTCGAGCAGATCACGCCGCGCCGCAAGGGCATCATCGTCACCGAACTGCCCTACAACGTCGGCCCCGAGCGCGTGGTCACCAAGATCAAGGAGCTGGTGACCTCCAAGAAGCTCCAGGGCATCGCCGACCTCAAAGACCTCACCGACCGGCACAAGGGCCTGCGGCTGGTCATCGAGATCAAGAACGGCTTCATCCCCGAGGCCGTCCTGGAGGAGCTCTACCGGCTGACGCCGATGGAGGAGACGTTCGGCATCAACAACGTCGCCCTCGTCGACGGCGAGCCGCGCACGCTCGGGCTGCGCGAGCTGCTGCAGGTCTACGTCGACCACCGCGTGGAGGTCGTGCGCCGCAGGTCGGAATACCGGCGCCGCAAGCGCGAGGAGCGCCTGCACCTGGTCGACGGCCTGATCATCGCGCTGCTCAACATCGACGAGGTCATCCAGGTCATCCGCTCCTCCGACGACTCCGCGCAGGCGCGGACGCGGCTGATGGACGTGTTCGACCTGACCGAGATCCAGGCCTCCTACATCCTCGACACGCCGCTGCGCCGCCTGACCCGCTACGACAAGCTGGAGCTCGACCGTGAGAAGGAGACGCTGAGCGACGAGATCGCCGCGCTGACGGAGATCCTGTCCTCCGAGGCCAGGCTGCGCCAGGTCGTCTCCGGCGAGCTGGCCGACGTCGCCAAGAAATACGGCACGCCGCGCCGCACGGTCCTGCTGGAGTCGGCCGACCTCACCCGCACGCCGGTGGTGTCGCTGCAGGTGGCCGACGACCCGTGCCTGGTGCTGCTGTCGTCGACCGGGCTGCTGGCCCGCACCGTCGACGCCACGCCGCTGCCGGGCGAGGGCGAGCGCACCGCACACGATGTGCTGGTCTCGGCCGTACGCAGCACCGTGCGGGGCGAGGTCGGCGTGGTCACGTCGATGGGCCGGCTCATCCGCGTCCAGGTCGTCGACCTGCCGACGCTGCCGCCCACGGCCAACCCGCCGTCGCTGTCGGGCGGGCATCCGGTCTCCGAGTACGTCTCGCTGCAGCCCGACGAGAAGGTCGTCGGCCTGGGATCGCTCGATCCCGGCGGGCCGGGGCTCACGCTCGGCACGGCGCAGGGCGTGGTCAAGCGGGTGGTGCCGGACTATCCGGCCAACCGCGACGACTTCGAGGTGATCACGCTGAAGGACGGCGACACCGTGGTGGGCGCCGTGGAGCTGGAGTCCGAGTCGCACGACCTGGTGTTCATCGCGTCCAACGCGCAGCTGCTGCGTTTCCCGGCCTCGCTGGTGCGGCCGCAGGGGCGGCCGGCGGGCGGCATGGCGGGCATCAGGCTGGACGACGGGGCCAGGGTGATCTGGTTCGGCGTCGTCGATCCCGAGCAGCCCGCGCACGTGGTCACGATCGCCGGCTCGTCCACGGCGTTGCCGGGGACACAGGTGGGCGGCGGCAAGGTGTCCGACTACGCCGAGTTCCCGGCCAAGGGGCGGGCGACCGGCGGGGTGCGGGCGCAGCGGTTCCTGAAGGGTGAGGACGAGTTGCTGCTGGCGTGGGCGGGGCCCGCCCCGGCCAAGGCCGTGTCGGTGGTGGGCAAGCCGGTGCCGCTGCCGGAGGAGCTGGGACGCCGCGACGGCTCCGGCGTCCGCCTGACCCACACGATCGGCGCCATCGGCGGCGCCCTCGCCTCCGGCCCCGAGCCTCAGCCCCCGGCGTCACCACCCGCCGACGAGCAGCTGTCCCTCTGACGTGCCATCAGGGTCCGGGCTCGCTCGGCTCGGCAGGGCGATACCGCCGAGCCGACGAGCCCACCCGGCCTTCCCGGCGCGCCGACCAGGCTGAACCCTCCCAGACCAGGGCGCAGGGGAGAGCCTCGTCATCGCCGGGCGCGATGGCCTGCGGGGCCGTCGACCACCACCGGCTGCTCGCACGGTCCGGTCTGGCTGAAGGGACGCCGATGGCGTGCGGCTGGTGACGACAGCCCGGCCCGCGATACCGCGTGCGGCGATGGTGCGGGCCGTCACGTGATCGGCGCGGCCCGGCCGCCGGAACGCTCCCCGTGTGAGGAGCACGCCGGCCACCCGAGACGTCAAGAGATGACCAGGCGAAATGCGGAGTTAGGCTGGTAGATGGATTGGCCCCGCCGAGCGCGGGGTCAGTCCCTGCAGAGGCAGAACGTGTGCCCGGCCGGATCGAGGAAGACCCGGAAGCTGTCGTCCTCACTGGGCTGGTGCTCGTGCTTGATGGCGCCGATCTCGAGCGCCCGCCGCTCCGCCTCGTCCAGGTCGTCCACGTGCAGATCGAGGTGGAGCTGCTGCGGCCGCTCGGGGTCGGGCCAGGTCGGCCGCCGGAAGTCGGGCGCCTGCTGGAAGGCCAGCCGCCTGGGCGGCCCGCCGTCGCTCACCACCACCCAGTCGTCCTCCACCGAGGTCACGGGCCAGCCGAGCAGGCGCGAGTAAAATTCGGCCAGCCCTTTGGGATCGGGAGTGTCAAGGACGACGCTGCGGAATTCCGCGATGCCGCGCATCATTCACCTCTCAGACCGTGGGAGTCGTTTGACCGGTCCGTCCGGGGACGAAAATGGTGCCATGGCTGTCAACTCGTTCATGGTTCCGCTCGGCACACCCGCGCCGCACTTCGACCTCACCGCCATCGACGGCGGCAACGTCTCGCTGGAGGATCTCAAAGACTCCCCCGCCACGCTGGTGGCCTTCCTCTCCAATCACTGCCCCTATGTGCGGCACATCGAGAAGGGTCTCGGCGCGCTGGCCGCGGACTACGGCGCCAGGTTGTCCGTCGTCGCCATCTGCAGCAACGACAGCGTCAACTACCCCGACGACGATCCCACTCACCTCGCCGAGCAGGCCGCCAGGGCGGGCTTCACGTTCCCGTACCTGCTGGACGACACGCAGGAGGTGGCCAAGGCGTACAAGGCGGCGTGCACGCCGGACTTCTTCCTGTACGACTCCCACCTCAGGCTCGTCTACCGGGGCGAGTTCGACGGCGCCCGGCCGGGCAACTCGGTGCCGGTGACCGGCTCGTCGCTGCGCGCGGCCATCGACACGCTGCTGGAGGGCGGCGAGGTGCCCGCGGAGCAGAACCCGTCGCTGGGCTGCGGCATCAAGTGGAAGCCGGGCAACGAACCCTCCTGAACCAGGAGTCTCCTTCCCATCGGCTTCTCTCTGATCACGGGCACGATATCCCGGCGCACCCCCTCCGCCGCGGTTCACCCGCGCTGCCGCCGACGATGCGAAGGAGACCGCGATGCTCCGCTGGTCTGCGTTGTCCGCCCTGGCCGCGGTGACCCCGGTCACCGCGGGCCGCGTCAACCCCAACGCGGGCGGCGCCCAGCCGAGCGGCACGACGCCGGCCACGGCCACGGCGGCCTCCAGCGGGCCGAAACGCATCGGATTCTTCGGTTTCGCCAAGGCCAATTCGTTCGCGGCGCGACGTGCGCCGGGGTCGAGGAGTACGCCCAGGGCCAACAACGCCACGGCCGAGTTCCTCGATCCCGACTTCGACGCCCAGGCCCAGGTCCAGCAGCTCCAGGACGCAGTGACGGCCAAGCGGTTCGACGTTCATCGCCACGCTGGCGCTCAGCATCGTGCACCGCGGCCTGGCCCTGGTGATCACCGGCGGCGCCATCGTCTGCCCGGGCCGGCGCGGCTGGAGAGCTTCCAGTCGCTGAGCCGGCCGACCGTGCTCGGCGGCGTCACCGGGTCGTCCCTGCTGGTGGTCGCCGTGGCCGTGGTGACGTCGGTGGTGCTGGCGCGCACGACGTTCGGGCGGCACGTGTACGCCGTCGGCGGCGATCCCACGGCCTCCTGGCTGCCGGGGATCGGGGTGCCTTCGGTGCGCGTCGGCGTGTTCGCCATCAGCGGGATCTGCGCCGCGCCGGCCGGGCTGGTGCCGGCACGCGGGGCGGCTCGGCCCAGTCGGACATGGGCACGCTGCTGGAGGTGACCGCCATCGCGGCGGCCGTGATCGGCGGGACGAGCATCCTGGGCGGGCAGGGCGCGGTCTGCGCGGCATGGTCGGGGTGCTGATCTTGACGCTCATCGGCAACGGCTTCAACCCGCTCGGGTGGGACACGACGTACCGGCCGATCGTCGAGGGGACGCTCATCCTGGCGGCCGTGAGCCTGGACTACGCCCTCAGACATGGGAAAAGATCTCCTACGTCCGTAGTGGGGCGATAGCATCGTGTTCGAGCAGTTACGCGGTGCCATATCCGAAGGGCCGAGATGAACAACCTCTCGCGCGTCCCCCGAGGGATCAATCCCCATATTCCCAACGCGGCGCGCATGTACGACTACTACCTCGGCGGGAAGGACAACTTCGCGGCGGACCGTGAGGCGGCAGAGAAGATCATGGCGCTCGGGCCGAGCAGGGAGATCTGCCTGGCCAACCGCCGTTTCCTGGGCCGGGCCGTCCGGCACGTCGCCCGGCAGGGCATCCGCCAGTTCGTCGATGTCGGCACCGGCCTGCCCAACCAGAACAACGTCCACGAGGTCGCCCGCCGGATCCACCCGGACGCCCGCGTCGTCTACGTGGACTACGACCCCGTCGTGATCGTCCACGCCCGCGCCCTGCTGGCCGGCACCGACGACGCCATCATGGTCGTGCAGGCCGACGTGCGTGAGCCGGCGTCGATCCTCGACGCCACCGAGACCAAGCGGCTGATCGACTTCAGCGAGCCGGTCGGCGTGGTGTTCCTCGGCGTGCTGCACTGCCTGACAGACGCCGACGACCCGTGGGGCGTGGTGGCCGCGTTCCGCGAGCGCATGGCGCCGGAGAGCGCCCTCGTCATCTCCCACCTCACCGACGACGCGCACCCGGAGATCGGGGTGGCCGCGCGGGAAGTGTACGAGAAGGCGGACGCGCCGCTGGTCCACCGCAGCCGTGAGGCGGTCACGCGCATGTTCGACGGCTTCGACGTGCTCGAGCCCGGCGTGACGCATGTGGCGGAATGGCGTCCCGACGAGCCGTGGGAGACCGAGCTAGCGGGCAGCGAGTGGTGGTACGTGGGCGTCGGCCGCAAGACGTGAGCTCCGCCTCGCGCGCCGCCTGCCCGTCCCCGGCCGAGGCCGCGTTCCAGCCTCCGCACGATGCTCCGGCTCGACGCGGGCCTGATGCGAAGTTCGAGCGCGGGACGTGTCACCCTTCCGAGTGGTCGAGACCGTTCGAACGCGCCCGCTACCCGGCAACGGCCGCACGGCAGGCGTTCGAAGAGCCCGCGGTCGCACATCGCGGCCGGCCCGGGCCTGCCGGACGCCCGGCACACCTCGATGAGCCGGAAGGCGCTACGAGTTCGCGGTGGAGGCGGCGATCGCCGACGGGAGGGCGAGCAGGAGCTCGTGCGGCTCGCCGCCCTGCCAGTGCCGGATGAGCCGGGTGCCCGCCTCTCCAGGATCGAACTCCTCACACCCCAGGGGCCCGAAACAGCCCGCCTGATCCAGCCTCAGAATGAGCGGGTCGTCGTCGGGCAGGCTGGCCGCGTAGGCGGCGGTGTCGAGGAGGGCCAGCGCGCACCGGGCGTTGCGGCCGTCGTCGTTGGACTCCACGCGGTCGAGGCGGCGCCGGGCCTGGGCTCGGAGATACGCGGCGAGCGATTCGGACCTACTCACGACTAACCTTCTTCGATCACATACGAACGGCTACGACATCATCACGCAAGGTGACATGGTGTCGCGGTGTGTTTGCGAAGTCCAGCGTCTCCGGTCGCCATACTCTTGAGTGTCAGAAACGTTTCGTGAAAATCACGTCGGCCACAATTGCTCAATATCCGATAAAGGCCGTCGCCGTGGTGGCCACCCCGGAAGCGACCAGCTCAGAGGCATGCGCCATCATCTTTGGCATGGATGCGTTCGACGACCTTTATGCCGCTAACGCGAAGTTCGCACAGAATTTTGGTGGCTCTGAACTCACGGGCCGAGCAGCCCGCGGGCTGGCCGTGGTGACCTGTATGGACTCCCGCATCGATCCGCTGGGCCTGCTCGGCCTGAAGCCGGGCGACGCCAAGATCCTCCGCAACGCCGGGGCCCGCGTGACCGACGACGTGCTGCGCACTCTGGTGCTGGCCGTCTACGTGCTCGGCGTCGAGCGGGTGCTCGTCATGCCGCACACGGACTGCGGCATGGCCAAGGTGACGGACCCGGATGTGCACGCTCTCACCAGCGCGCGCGGGGTGGACACCCGCAGCCTGGAGTTCCACACTGTCCGCGACCAGAGCGAGGCGCTGCGCCACGACCTGACCCGCATCAGGACCAGCCCGTTCCTGCCCGCGGACATGCCGGTGGCCGGTGCCATCTACGACGTCCGCACGGGCCTGCTGAAGCCTTCCGACTACTGAGCCGCCTCCCGGGGCTCAGAATCCCCTCCAGACGGCCCCCACGCGCCTCTGAACGGCCCTTGCCCCACGGGTGACCCTCGGGCAAGGGCCGTGCCGTACGCGGCCCTCAGGCGTCGATGTGGTCGCGGTCGACCTCGGCGGCGCTGTTGACGATGAACTCCCGCCGCGGCGCCACCTCGCTCCCCATGAGGAGGTTGAAGATGCCCTCGGCGCCCTCGGCGTCTTCGATCCGCACCCGGCGCAGGATGCGGTGGCGCGGGTCCATCGTGGTCTCGGCCAGCTGGTCGGCGTCCATCTCGCCCAGACCCTTGTAGCGCTGCACCGGGTCCTTCCACCGCTTGCCGCGCCGCTCCAGGTCGCGCAGGACCTTGTGCAGCTCGGCGTCGGAGTAGCAGTAGATGTATTTCTCCTTGCCGCGCCCCGGGTTGGTCAGCTCGATGCGGTGCAGCGGCGGCACGGCGGCGAAGACCCGCCCGGCCTCCAGCATCGGCCGCATGTAGCGGTGGAACAGGGTCAGCAGCAGAGTGCGGATGTGGGCGCCGTCGACGTCGGCGTCGGCCATGAGGATGACCTTGCCGTAGCGGGCGGCCTCGATGTCGAACGAGCGCCCGGAGCCGGCCCCGACGACCTGGATGATCGCGGCGCACTCGGCGTTTTTGAGCATGTCGCTCACGGACGCCTTCTGCACGTTGAGGATCTTGCCGCGGATCGGCAGCAGCGCCTGGAACTCCGAGTCGCGGGCCAGCTTGGCCGTGCCCAGCGCGGAGTCGCCCTCGACGATGAACAGCTCGCTGCGGTCGACATCGTCGCTGCGGCAGTCGACCAGCTTGGCCGGGAGCGCGGAGTTCTCCAGCGCGCTCTTGCGGCGCTGGTTGTCGCGGTGCTCGCGGGCCGCGATGCGGGCCTTGGCCGCGGCCACGATCTTCTCGAGAACGGCGCGCAGCGGCTGCTTGTAGCCGCGCGGCGGGTTGGTGAAGATCTCTTTGAGCTCGCGCGAGACCACATGGGAGACGATGCGGGTGGCCGCCGAGGTGCCCAGGACCTCCTTGGTCTGCCCCTCGAACTGCGGCTCGGGCACCCTGATCGTGACCACGCCGGTCAGGCCCTCGGAGATGTCGTCCTTGGTGACCGGGTCGTCGCCGTTCTTCAGCAGGCGGGTCTCGCGCAGCAGCTCGTTGATCGTACGCACCAGGCCGCGCTCGAACCCCGTCAGGTGGGTGCCGCCCTTGGGGGTGGCGATCACGTTGACGAACGAGCGCACGGTGGACTCGTAGCCCTTGCCCCAGCGGATCGCCACGTCGACGCTCAGCTCGCGCTGGACCTCCGTGGGCGTCATGTGGCCCTGGTCGTCGAGGACCGGCACGGTCTCGTGGAAGTGGCCGACGCCCTGCAGGCGCAGCACGTCGCAGACGGGCTCGTCGCGAGCCAGGAACTCGGTGAACTCGGAGATGCCGCCGTCGAAGCGGAACTCCTCCTCGACGCGCTCCTCGTGCCTGCTGTCGTAAAGCGCCAGGGTCAGCCCGGGGACCAGGAAGGCGGTCTGCCGCAGCCGCACGTGGATCTCGTCGAGCGAGACCTCGGCGTCGGGCAGGAAGATCTGCTTGTCGGCCCAGAAGCGCACCCGGGTGCCGGTGACCTTGGCAGGCAGCTCGGCGCCGAGACGAAGGCCGGACTTCTTCTTGAACTTCGCCGTGGGCCCGTCGCCGTCGAAGACGCCGGGCACTCCGCGCCGGAAGCTGATCTCGTGGACCCGGCCGTCACGGTCGACCTCGACGTCGAGCCGCGCCGACAGGGCGTTGACCACGGAGGCGCCCACACCGTGCAGGCCGCCGGACGCGGCGTAGGAGCCGCCGCCGAACTTGCCGCCCGCGTGCAGCTTGGTGTAGACGAGCTCCACACCGGCCAGGCCGGTCTTGGGCTCGATGTCGACCGGGATGCCCCGGCCGTTGTCGCGGACCTCGATGGAGCCGTCGGCGTAGAGCTCGACCTCGATGCGGTCGCAGTGCCCTGCCAGCGCCTCGTCGACGCCGTTGTCCACGATCTCCCAGAGGCAGTGCATGAGCCCGCGGCTGTCGGTGGACCCGATGTACATGCCCGGGCGCTTGCGGACCGCCTCGAGGCCCTCAAGCACCGACAGGTGACGAGCCGTGTAACCCGCCTCCACTAGCGTCACTCCAGCTCCCCTGGTCCTAGGCATCGAACACGTGTGCGTAGCTTACCGTTCTTCCCATACGCACGCGTACAAGCTTGCCACGGCGACACGTTTGCCGTTACCAACCGGCTGATCGTCATTACTTTGGGACACATTCCGCTCTGGGCGTAGAGACGGGGAGGTTGGGAAGGCCCACGTCCGGTTAGATGTTGTTCCAAGTGACTGACGCCAGATCCTCGCTTCGGCGGGGGTGACCCGAAAGGCGATACGTGACTGGAGCTCTCGCCCCCGTTAAGCCGCTGACGGCCCTCGACCGCTGCGACCGCTGCGGCGCCCAGGCCTACATTCGCGCGACCCTGCCTGTAGGCGGGGAGCTGCTGTTCTGCGCCCACCACGGGCGTCAGCACATCGCGGCGCTGCGCGAAAAGGGCGCCGACATCCTGGACGAGTCGGCTCGACTCAGCAAGACCCCTTCGATTGCCCCCAACGACGAGCGCTGACCCAGCGCTGGTCGTGATGAGATAACCACATATCGCTTGTCATGACGGCGACCTCGGGCGTGCCCGGGGTCGCCGTCATGCTTCCAACCGGCAACGCCCCACCCGCCTTCCCACGGGCTGGATGCCGCTTCGTCCCACACGCCTTCCCACGGGCTGGATGCCGCTTCGTCCCACCCGCGGGTCGTAGCCCGCTCGCACCCATTGCACGGATCGCGGCCCGCTCGCGCCCGTTACGCGAGTCGTAGCTCCGCCCACTCGCGCCGGTTACGCCAGTGGTAGCCCCACCCTTTCACGCGCGTCCCGGCCTCTCCAGACGCTCCAACGGCCGAGACCGTCTCTGGCCTGCCGGTCCGCCTCCGCGCCAGATGCGCCGTATCACGTGTGGTGCGTGCCGTTCCACGACCGCGCCGCCGACGCCGGCCTTCGGCGGCCGTGGTCCTGCACGGACCTGGCCGATCGCAGACGGCGTCGACGGCGGTCAGCGGACGCGGTAGTGGTAGCGGCCCGCGATCTCGAAACCCTCGCCGCGATACAGCGCCTGGGCGGCCCGGTTGGGGGCGGTGGTGACCAGGTAGGCCGAGTTCGTGCCCGCGTGCCGCACCAGCCCCCGAAGGACCGTGCGGGCCAGCCCCCGGCGGCGCGCCTCCGGCAGCGTCGCCATGCAGTAGATCCCGAGCGTGTCGCCCTGCGGAACGGCCCGTCCCACGGCGAGCGCCACGCCGTCCTCCTCGTACGCGCCGTACCAGGCGGGCACTCCGGTGCAGATGCGCTCGGCGTCGGCCAGGCCGCTTCCGTACCGGCCGTCCACGGCCCACCAGGTCTCCAGCCAGCCCTTCCACGGCCGGTCCTCGATCCTGACCGGGGAGCCGGCAGGCTCCGAGCCGGGCGCGCCGCCGCCGGCCATGATGACCGTCGGGTCGACCAGCTCGTACCCCCGCTTCTCCAGCTCCTCATCGAGCTCGGGCGCGGCGCCGGGCCCCAGCGAGAAGACGCACCGCTGCCCGCGCTCCCGGTAGAACCTCTCGGCCGCCCCGATGGACCCGTCGAGATCGGCCGGGCGGCCCAAGGGCAGCACCGAGTTGGCTCGCTTGGTCACGCCTCCCGCGTACCGCAGCACCCATCCGTCGTGAACGCGCTGCTCGTAGGCGGGCCACGCCTCGTGGACGAGAAGGTCGAAATCCATCCGCGCAGCCTAGCCGACGGGCCGTCCTGCGACCGTGCCCGGGAGGAAAGCATTCCCAGGTCACCCATAGGGTAGGTGGCTGTGCTGATTCTCTTGCCGCCGTCGGAGGGCAAGGCGCGGGAAGGCAGCGGCCCGCCCGTCGGAGCCCTGTCCTTCCCCGCGCTCGACAAGCCCCGCACACGGGTGCTGAACGCGCTCATCCGGGCCTCCAAGCGCCGCGACGCCCTCGACGTGCTCGGTCTGAGCCCCGGGCTGGCAGGTGAGCTGGCCAGGAACACGGCGCTGAAGACCGCCCCCACGCTTCCCGCCGCCGAGCTCTACACCGGCGTCCTCTACGACAATCTCGACCTGGCCACCCTGGACGGCGAGGCGCGAAGGCGTGCCGAGGAGTCGATCCTGATCTTCTCGGGTCTGTGGGGCGTGGTGCGGATCACCGACCGCATCCCGCCGTACCGCCTGTCCATGGGCGTCAGCCTCCCGCCCCTGGGCGGCCTGGCCGCGTTCTGGCGTCCCCAGGTCTCCAAGGCTCTGGACGCGGTGCCGGGACTCGTGGTGGATCTGCGCTCGGCCACGTACGCGGGCGCCTGGCAGCCGGGCGCCCGTTCGGTGACGGTACGCGTGTTCAGGGACGGCAAGGTCGTCAGCCACATGGCCAAGGCCACCCGCGGCGAGATCGCCCGCGCGCTCCTGCGTCACGACACCACCCCGTCGACCCCTGAGGACCTGGCCAAGCTCCTCACCGAGCTGGGCTACGCGGTCGATCTCACCCCGCCGCCCCGCCCCGCCCGCCAGTGGACCCTGGACGTGCGTCTCACCTGACCCGGCGACGCTCTCGACGCCGTCAGGTCCCGTTGAGCTTCACCTGCCGGTCGCGATGCCAGTTCCCGTGCACGGTGCTGCCTTGTCTGCCGGGGCTCAACCTGACGGCCGCGTCTCCGCCCTGCTCCCCGCCGCGGAACTCCGCGATCACGAACGGCGCGTCGTCCACGCGGATGGCGAACTCGCCGTTGGAGTAGGCGACGATCTCCACGGATCGTCCGCCCAGGAGCTTGATCGTCTGTTTGTCGATGATCGTGGTCGGCGGCATCTCGGCGCGTGTCATACCGCCGTTCTACGCCGACGGGACGAGGTCGGCCACTGCCCGAGCAGCAGGAAGGGCCCCGGCCCGAGTCTCCTCAGGTCGGGGCCCTTCCGGTGAGCCGAATCTCAGTCCAGGTAGTCGCGCAGCACCTGGGACCGGGACGGGTGGCGCAGCTTGGACATGGTCTTGGACTCGATCTGGCGGATGCGCTCACGGGTCACCCCGTAAACCTTGCCGATCTCGTCCAGCGTCTTGGGCTGGCCGTCCGTGAGGCCGAAGCGCATCGACACGACGCCCGCCTCCCGCTCCGACAACGTGTCGAGAACGGAGTGCAGCTGCTCCTGGAGCAGCGTGAAGCTGACGGCGTCGGCCGGGACGATGGCTTCGGAGTCCTCGATGAGGTCGCCGAACTCGCTGTCGCCCTCCTCGCCCAGCGGCGTGTGGAGCGAGATGGGCTCGCGACCGTACTTCTGGACCTCGACGACCTTCTCGGGCGTCATGTCCAGCTCGCGGGCCAGCTCTTCCGGCGTGGGCTCGCGGCCGAGGTCCTGCAGCATCTGCCGCTGGACGCGGGCCAGCTTGTTGATCACTTCGACCATGTGGACCGGGATGCGGATGGTCCGCGCCTGGTCGGCCATGGCACGCGTGATCGCCTGCCGGATCCACCACGTGGCGTAGGTGGAGAACTTGTAGCCCTTGGTGTAGTCGAACTTCTCGACGGCCCTGATGAGGCCCAGGTTGCCTTCCTGGATCAGGTCGAGGAACAGCATGCCGCGGCCGGTGTAGCGCTTGGCCAGCGAGACCACGAGCCGGAGGTTGGCCTCCAGCAGGTGGTTCTTCGCCCGGCGGCCGTCCTCGGCGATCCACTCCAGCTCGGCCCGGACGTCGACCGGCAGGCCCTCGGACTCGGCGCTGCCCAGCTGCTCCTCGGCGAACAGACCCGCCTCGATGCGCTTGGCCAGCTCGACCTCCTGCTCGGCGTTGAGCAGGGGGACCTTGCCGATCTGCTTGAGATAGTCCTTGACCGGGTCGGCGGTGGCGCCGGCGGCGGCGACCTGCGCGACCGGGGCGTCATCGTCGTCGTCGGACAGGATGAGGACCTCGTCCTCGGTCTTCTCCACCGCGGCGATCTCGGAGGGCTTGGGCTCCTCCTCGTCGGTGTCGTCGGAGTCGGAGTCGGCCTCGGCGTCGGAGTCCTCGGCGACGATGTCGTCGTCGTCGACCTCGATGTCCTCGAGGTCCTCCAGCTCCACGTCTCCGTCGAGCTCGAGGTCCTCGTCGTCGTCCACGTCGGCCTTCGGGGCCTCGGGCGCCTTGGTCTTGGTCTCGGCAGGCCCAGCGTTCTTCGGCTCGGCCTTCTTGGCGGCGGCGGGAGCCGCGGCCTTCTTCGCCGCCGGGGCGGCCTTCTTCGCAGGGGCCGCCTTCTTGGCGGCCGGCTCGGCTTCAGCGGCGCCGACGACCGCGGTCACGGTCTCCGGCTGCTGCTCTTTGGCGGCCGCCGCCGTCTTGGTCTTGACGGGGGCGGCGGTGCGGCGCTTTGCTGGACCACGAGACTTCTTCGGCGCAGCCGAATCCGCGGCGGTCACCACCACGGTCACGCCCTCTTTGCTGAGGTTCCGCAAGAACGCGGCGGCGTGCGACATGGGGATGTCCGCCTCCTCGAAGGCCTGACGGACATCCTCAGACTCGAGGAAACCCTGCGAGCGCCCACGCTCGAGCAGTCGCTGAATGACGGGCTCGTTCAGCTCTTGTGGCTTCGAGCGAGTCGAACTTGCAGGCGACACGAACACCTCTCGAACGAACGCGTGGCGACAATGGACCCAGATGCCCGCTGGGGGGCTGTTGCCTCTCTCGGAGATCGGTGAGGCCGTGCGGACCGCGACGGACCTGCACAGCATTGTGGCACGACCCCGCACTCCATACGGCCACCTCCCGGCGGTTGACCTCCACCCTAGGCCGACCGAGACAGTAGTGCGTACGTAAGCGGGGCACTGATACCCGAAAGCAACCGTTATGACTGTTTCATTCAGTCACTCTTCGTGGCTGGCGGAACGTGAATTGCTAGCGCGGTAACGTCATCATCCTGTTCATATCCAGACAGCATCCGGTCAACCAGGAAGTCCAGCAACATGTGCGGACTACTTACCACCTCAGGCGGCGCTTCGGTCACAACACTGCAAAGCTCTGCCAAACCGGCGTCCAAACCGCGCTTCCTGTTCTCCACGAGCCCGTCGGAGTAGAGGACGGCGGTGTGGCCGGGCGGCACCACGAAGCGGAACTGCCTGCGGCTGGTCGGCCAGCCTAGCGGAGTGCCGGGCTCGGCGTCGCACAGGATCGCCGTGCCCTGCGGCGAGACCAGCACGGGTGGCGGATGACCGGCCAGGGCCAGGGTGCCCTCGCCGGTGACGGGCTCGACGACCATGTAGGCCAGGGTCGTGACCTGCTCTTCCTCTTCGGTGGCCTCGAAGACGCGGTCGAGCCCGGTGAGCACGGCCGCGGGCGGTGGGTTGGTCAGCGCCAGCGCCCGCATGGCGTTGCGGATGCGGCCCATCCCGGCCGCCGCCTTGACGCCCTTGCCCATGACGTCGCCGACGACCGCCGCGACCCGCCCGTCCTGCAGCACGAACGCGTCGTACCAGTCGCCGCCGACCTGGACGTGGCGGCTGCCCGAGCGGAAGCGCTGGGCCAGCACCAGGCCCTTGACCACGGGCAGGCGGTCGGGCAGCAGGCTGCGCTGGAGCGTCTCGGCGGTGCGGTGCTCGCGCTCGAACAGCGTGGCCCGCTCGACCGCCAGCGCGCACTGGCCGGCCAGCGCCTCCAGGAAGACGCCGTCCTCCTGGGAGATCTTCTGCGGCCGGGTGAAGGAGAATCGGAGCGCTCCCAACGCCCGGCCGGCGGCCAGCAGGGGCAGCCCGACCCAGGCCCGCTCGTCGCTGTTGGCGAGGTAGTTGTTGAGGACCTCCTCGTCGCCGCCGGCCTCGAGCAGCTGCGCCTTGAGGCTGTCGGGCGACTCGGCGAACATGGGCCTGCGGCTGTTGACGGCCATGGTCATCACGCTGGAGCTGGACAGCGGGATCTCCTCGCCGAAGGCGCCGGACGCCTCGGGGATGCCCTCGCCGTTGATCAGCTTGAGCGCCGCGCGGTCGGTGTCGAGCAGCGCCACGGCCGAGCGGTCGGCGGCCAGGGCGGTGCGGCCCACGTCGATGATGACCTGCACCACCTGCTCGACCGTCAGCGCCTCGGCGAGCTGGGCGGTGGCGCCCTGCAGCCGGGCGGTGCGCAGGGCGGCGGCGCCGAGCTGGTCGGTCAGCCGGCCGCGCATCTCCTCGGCCTCGCGCTGCGGGGTGACGTCGGTGTTGGCGCCGACCCACTCGACCACGCGGCCGTGGCGGATGATCGGCACGGCCCGCACCTCGAAGTGGCGGTAGCCGCTGGCCCGGGTGCGCACCCGGTAGTTCCACTCGAACATGGTGCGCCCGCGCAGCGCCTCCCGCCAGGCCTCCTCGGTCTCCTGGCGCTCCTCGGGGTGGACGACCTCCAGCCAGCCGTTGGCGAGGTATTCCTCCAGGCCCTGACCGGTGATGGCGCGCCACTGCGGCGCGTCCTCGACGACGGCGCCGGTGGGGGAAGTGATCCAGACCAGCTGCGACTGCGCCTCGACCAGCGAGCGGTAGCGCTCCTCGCTGCGGCGCAGCGCCTCCTCGGTCTGGCGGCTCTCGGTGACGTCGAGCCCGACCAGCGCGATGGCGTGCAGCTCGCCCGCCTCGTCGTGGACCGGCGAGAACGACAGCGACCAGTGCCTGGTGTCGCCCTCGGCGGACCGCACGCGCACCCGGCCCTCGGTGACCGGGGCGTCGGTCTCGATGACGGCCTGGACGGCGTGGGTGATGATCTGGCTGAGGTCGGCGGCGAGCACCTCGACGGGCTGCCTGCCGAGCAGGCGGTCCGCGGGCACGCCGACGACGTCGCAGAACACGTCGTTGACCCGCTGGGCGCGGCCTTCGCCGTCGAAGAACGCGAAGGCGAACTCGGCCTCCGACAGCAAGCCCTGGAAGAGGGCGGAGTCTGAGATGTCCACATCCGACTCCCGGGGACGGGGAACGGAGGTCTCGGCGCTCATGGTCGGCACCTCCGTCGCGTGCCAGGGTCTCCCACGCGGCACATCTCCATAGTCGTGTTTCGGCGTAGCGCAGCTCCGGGCGACCGGATTCTGCAGTACATCATCGGCGATGGGCATGTGCGGACGGAAGCCCCCGCCGCGGCCCGGTCGCCTCTAAGGTCAACGCATCCTGTCAAAATCGCTCCACGTCGCGCAGCAAGATCAGGTTACAGCGCAGCTACTGGGCCTTCGCCGCGCGTTTGGCCTCCTGCTTGGCGGCACGCACGCGGACCAGGCTCTCGGCGTCGACGACGTCGGCGACCGATCGGTGTGACCCCTCCTCGCCGTAGGCTCCGGCTGCCTCACGCCAGCCTGATGGCTGAACCCCCATCTGCTTCCCCAGCAATGCCAAAAAAATCTGGGCCTTCTGCTTGCCGTATCCCGGAAGGGCCATGAGTCGTTTCAGCAACTCTTTGCCATCCGTCACGCCGGCCCAGATGTTCTCGGGCCGTCCGTCGTAGTGTTCGACGAGGTAGGCCGCGAGCTGCTGGACCCTGGCCGCCATAGACTTGGGGTAGCGGTGCACGGCCGGCTTCTCGGCGAGCAGCGCGGCGAACGCCTCAGGATCATACGACGCGACCTCCTCGGCCGTGAGGTCATGCCCGAGCCGCTGCGAGATGGTGTATGGCCCCGTGAACGCCCATTCCATCGGGATCTGCTGGTCGAGGAGCATGCCGACGAGCAGGGCGAGCGGACTGCGGCCGAGGAGTTCGTCTGCCTCGCTCCGCTGGGCGAGCTGGATGCGCATGAAGACAGCTTCGCATGAATGGGCACCGGGTGACGTGAACACAGCCGTCGGGACGGCTTGACAGGCGCCGGAGAAAAGGTGAAATGAGAGCGCAAGTCGCCCAGCAGACATTCCTAGGGGTTTGCCCCTGGGTCTCCAGAGGAATCTGACATCTATGCTCGCTCTGGCCACTCGGTTCCTGCGGGAGCCGGTCAGTCTCAGGCTGGCCGAAGAGTTCCTGACCGTACCCGTGGACACGATCGACCGCTGTGTGGCCGACGTGTGCGCGTGTGCGCAGCATCTGGGCATATCCGCGACGCCCGAGATCGTGGAACGGATCGCGCGAGAGCACCTGCTCGCGATCGTCAACTCGGCGCCCCCGCCGCGCAGCGCGCGCTGACGGGGCTCCTGACGCGGGGGGTGTGCGGCAGCGCGCCCACGGCGAGAAACCCCGATAACATCGGGGTTACCAGGCCGGGTTCTTCGCATCGTTTGCGCCTGGAATACGAGAGAGTGAGGGTGTGCGCCGACACCGACGAGATCCCCGGGAGAGCACCCCGCCAGACGACGTGTTCAAGGAGATGGTGCAGGCGGCTCGCGAGCTGCTGGCCGTACGCACCCCTCTCGACGCGGAGCTGATGGTATCCGACATGATCGGAGCCTGGTGGGGCAAGCGGGTCAGGGGCGGCGACGTGGAGCAGGTGCTCGGGGAGGGCCTGGTCGACTACGCCGCCAAGGCGGGCACGCCGGCCTCTCTGACGTTGCTGATCTGCCTGGCCTATCTGGGCACGGCCCGCCAGGGCGCCAAGGCCGAGGGCGCGGCTCTGGCGATGATGGAGTCCGGGGTGGCCCGGCCCGGCTGGGCCGACAAGGTCGGCGCCGTCAAGCCCGCCGGCTGCTACGTCTCCCGCGACGCCTACGGCGACCAGGACACGGTGATCTGCACCTTCGCCTACCGCTGGAACGAGGCATCCCAGCCGCGAGACCGCCACGCCCTGGTCATGGTCGTCGACTACAACATGAGCGGCATGGCGCGCGACGCCTGGGTGTCGTCCGAGGTCGACAAGCTGCTGGAGCAGGCCAGGGCCGAGGCCGCGGGCAACGCGATGCTGCTGTTCGAGGAGATCCAGCCCGAGCAGGCCAGGGCGCTGCTGGAGTCGGCGATGAAGGCCACCGGCGAGCCGAAGAACCCGCCGCCGGTGAGCGACAGTTACAGCGCTTACCACGCCTTCGCCCGCGCCCGGATCAAGGCGCTGCCGCCGGGCCGCAAGCGCCCCGCCCCGCTGCACATCGAGGCCCCCTACAGCCGCGAGCGGCGGGCCATGCTGGCGGCGGAGTTCCTGGCCTCCGACGCGGCCGAGCACCTGTCCGACCCGTCGGCGGCCTCGCGGTGCGCCGACCACATCATCGACTACGGCTGCGAGCAGGACTTCAACCGGCCGCTGCGGGTCAGCCCGACCAAGTGCGAGACGTTCCTGCTCGACTGGCTGCCGCGCAAGGTGATGCTGAGCGAGGCCGAGCAGGAGGCGATGCCGCACGTGCTGTCGGCCTGGGTCCGCTTCGCGGCGCACCGCACGGGGCTGCCCGATCAGGGGCTCAAGGCCACGCTCGACGCGGTGTGGGAGGCCACGGGCAAGTTCCCCGAGGCGTACCGCGACCCGACGTCGTTCGGTCTGGACCGATCCCTGCTGGAGCGGCTGCTGCCGGACGGCGACCTGTCGGCGCTGGCCAGGCGGGTCTTCGCCTTCCCCTATCTGCAGGGCACGCACAACGGCATCGAGCTCGACCGGCTCAACCCGGCCGACGAGGCCGACCGGCGCACGTTGATCGAGATCGACCACGGCGGCGCGGTCGACCAGGAGCACCTGGCCTGGCACGAGGAGATCGCCACCCGGCTGTGGGACGGCGACCCGCCGCAGCTGTGGGAGGCCGCCCAGCGCCTGCTCGACCTCGGCCACGACCGCCACGACGTGCTCCACGTGCTGATCGAGATCGCCGAGCGGATCGGCGGCGACCCCGACGAGCTCGCCGCGGCCCTCGACGACATCGCCGACATCCCCGACGAGATCTAGCGTCGTCTTCCGCACCTCACCACAGCCGGGCCCGTTCTCCGCACCTGGTCACGACTGTCCCTCCCGTCCTCTCGGGCTGTTGGGAAAGGGGAGCGCGTGGACGGCTCCATGGAGGCCGGCCTGCGACGGGGCGGCGCGTGCGGGAATGCGGCCGGCCGCGGGCGCCGTCCGCCCTAGAATATCGTTCTATGTCGATGTACGCCCGCCTGGCGGAGGGCCGCTACCTGGCGTCGGAGCACACCCAGGGCCCTTGGGACCCTTCCACCCAGCACATGGGCCCGGTCACCGCGCTGATCGTGCACGAGCTGGCCCGCACCGCCCCGCGGCCGGGCTTGGAACCGTCCAGGCTGGTAGTGGACGTGTTCGCGCCGGTGCCGGTGGCCGAGCTGGAGATCGCGACCGGCGTGGCCCGCGACGGCAAGCGCGTGCAGTGCCTCACGGCGAGCGTGTCGTCCGGCGGCCGCGAGTACGTCCGGGCGAGCGCCTGGCGCATCCGCGAGGCCGCCACGCCCGCGACCCCGGTCCCGGGGCCGCCCTCCCCCGTGCCGCCGCGCCCGGCGGAGCACGCGAGCTCGTGGCTGAGCTCCGGCTTCGGGTACGGCAAGGCGCTCGACTGGCGCTTCGTCACCGGCGGTCCCATGGAGATCGGCCCGGCCACGGTGTGGGGCAGGCTCACGGTCCCGCTGGTCGAGGGCGAGGAGACGACCCCGCTCGAGCGCCTGGCGGTGTTCGCCGACAGCGGCAACGGCGTCAGCTTCGCCGTCGACTTCGCCACGCACGTCTTCGTGAACGTGGACCTGACGATCTCCCTGTTCCGCGCCCCGGCCGGCGAGTGGATCTGCATGGACGCCGAGACCGTCATCGGCCCGGCCGGCCGCGGACTGACCCGTTCCACGCTCTACGACGAGACCGGCCAGGTGGGCACGGCGACTCAGACGCTGTTCGTCGCGCCAAGATGACGGGGAGTTGCCATGATGGTCCCATGGTGATCGACCTCAACGCGGACCTGGGCGAGGGCTTCGGCATCTGGCGCCTCGGCGACGACCTCGCGCTGCTCGACATCGTCACGAGCGCCAACGTGGCCTGCGGTTTCCACGCCGGCGACCCCGTGACCATCAGGCGCACCTGCGCGGCGGCGGTCGATCGGGGCGTGGCGATCGGGGCGCAGGTGTCCTACCGGGACCTGGCGCACTTCGGCCGCAGGGAGATGGACCTCGAGCCCGAGGAGCTGTGCGCGGAGGTGCTCTACCAGCTCGCCGCCGTGGACGGCATCGCCAGGGCGATGGGCGGCCGGGTGTCGTACGTCAAGCCGCACGGGGCGCTCTACAACCGCATCTGCCGCGACGAGGCGCAGGCGGCGGCCGTGATCGACGCGGTGGCCGACTACGACCCCTCCCTGCCGGTGCTCACGCTTCCGGGCTCGGTCGTGCACAAGGTGGCGGCGGCGGAGGGCGTGCCGACGGTGAACGAGGCGTTCGCGGACCGGGCGTACACCCCGGCCGGGACGCTCGTCCCGCGTCGTGAGCCCGGCGCGGTCATCCACGATCCGGAGGCCGTGGCCCACCGTGCCCTCCAGATGGCCGTAGAAGGCTCTGTGACGGCCGTGGACGGGAGCTCCGTACCGATTTCCGCCCGTTCCATCTGCGTCCACGGAGACACGCCTGACGCCGTCCGGCTGGCTCAGGGGGTGCGGGACGCGTTGCTGGCCGCCGGAGTGGTCCTGCAGGCGTTCGGATGATCAGAATGGCCGGGGAGCACGGGCTGCTCGTCGAGACGGGCTCGCTGGAGCTGTCACACCGGCTGGACGCCGCCCTGCGGGACGAGCGGCCGGAGGGGGTCGTGGAGATCGTGCCGGGGCCGGAGACCGTTCTCGTGGTGGCCCCCGGGGCCGACCAGGGGCGGTTGCGGGCGCTGCTCGAAGAGGTCGCCGCCCGCGAGCGGGCCAGGACGGCCGCCCGCGAGCCGGTGGAAGGGCCGGTCGTCACGATTCCCGTGGTCTATGACGGGGCCGATCTCGATTCCGTGGCGGCGCTGGCGGGGATCCCGGCCGACGAGGTGATCACCCGCCACGCGGGGCGCGAGCTGGTGGTGGGGTGGCTGGGGTTCGCGCCGGGGTTCGCCTATCTGACCGGGCTCGATCCGGTGCTGGAGACGCCGCGGCTCGACACGCCGAGGACCTCGGTCCCGGCCGGGTCCGTGGCCATCGCGGGGCCGTACTCGGCGGTCTATCCGAGCGCCTCGCCCGGTGGGTGGCGGCTGATCGGGCGCACCTCGGTGCGGGTGTGGGACGTGGCGGCCGACCCGCCGTCGCTGTTCCGGCCCGGCATGCGCGTGCGGTTCCGGCCGGCATGATCGAAGTGCTCGCGCCCGGCCCGTACGCGACCGTCCAGGACCTCGGCCGGCCCGGGTACGCCCACCTGGGCGTGCCCGGCTCGGGCGCGGCGGACGCCGGGAGCCTGCGGCTGGCCAACCGCCTCCTGGGCAACGCCGAGGGGCTGGCGGGGATCGAGTTCACGTTCGGGATGGCGCGGCTGCGCTTCCTGGCGGGGGCGTGGGTGGCGCTGGCGGGCGCGCCGGTGCCGGCCGGGCCGGTCGCGGGGGCGGGCATGGGGGTGCCGTTCTGGGTTCCCGAGGGGGCGGAGCTGCGGCTGGGAGCGCCCCAGTGGGGGTTGCGGACTTATCTGGCGGTGCGCGGCGGGATCGCGGTCGAGCCGGTGCTCGGCAGCAGGTCCACCGACTCGCTGTCGGGGCTCGGTCCCGAGCCGCTGCGGGAGGGCATGGTGCTGCCGGTCGGGCGGCCGGAGGGCGTGATCCCGGTCGACCTGGCGCCGCCGCCTGAGCCGCGGCCCGCCGTGCTGCGGGTGGTGCCGGGGCCGCGCGACGACTGGTTCGTCCCGGAGGCGCTGGAGGCGATGTGCGCGGCCCCGTACACCGTGAGCCAGGACAGCAACCGCGTGGGCGTGCGCCTGCGCGGGCCCGAGTTGGCGCGGGCCAAGGAGGGCGAGCTGCCGAGCGAGGGCATGGTCACCGGGGCGGTCCAGGTGCCGCCGAACGGGCAACCGATCGTGTTCCTCACCGACCATCCCCCGACCGGGGGCTACCCGGTGATCGGCGTCGTGCGCTCCGCGGACCTGGCGGTCGCCGCCCAGCTCAGGCCGGGCGACGAGGTGCGGTTCACCGTTCGGCGCGGCCGGTGACGCGGGTGACGGCGGAGGATGCCGCCGCGTCGGAATCCCGAGCGCTTCCCCTGACAGGTCTTTCGCCGTTGACAAGCCGCCCCCAGACTGTACGGTGTGGCGGACTTTGATGTTGTGGTTCTGGGTTCCGGACCTGGTGGGCAGAAGGCCGCGATCGCGGCGGCGAAACTCGGCAAGCGCGTCGCGATAGTCGAGAAACGGCACATGATCGGCGGCGTGTGCATCAACACGGGGACGATCCCGTCCAAGACCCTGAGGGAGGCGGTCCTCTACCTCACTGGCCTCAACCAGCGTGAGCTGTACGGCGCCAGCTACCGGGTCAAGGAGGAGATCACGGTCGCCGACCTGGGCATGCGCACCCAGCACGTCATCGGCCGCGAGATCCAGGTGATCCGCAGCCAGCTCGCCCGCAACCACGTGACCGTGCTCCACGGCACCGGCCGCTTCCTGGACCCGCACACGATCGGGATCACCCACGATGACGAGACCGCGGAGAAGAAGGTCACCGCGGAGAAGATCGTGATCGCCACCGGCACCATGCCGGCCCGCCCGGACAGCGTCGAGTTCGACGGCAAGACCGTCATCGACTCCGACGCGATCCTCCACCTCGAACAGGTGCCCGAGACGCTCGTCGTGGTGGGCGCCGGGGTCATCGGCATCGAGTACGCCTCCATGTTCGCCGCGCTCGGCACCAAGGTGACGGTGGTGGAGCGGCGCGAGCGCATGCTGGAGTTCTGCGACCTGGAGATCGTCGAGGCGCTGAAATACCACCTGCGCGACCTGGCGGTGACCTTCAGGTTCGGCGAGAACGTCGCCGCCGTCGAGCGCCGTCCGGGCGGCGCGCTGACCCTGCTGGAGAGCGGCAAGAAGATCCCCGCCGACTGCGTGATGTACTCGGCGGGCCGCCAGGGCAAGACCGCCGACCTGTGCCTGGAGGCCGCCGGCCTGGCCGCCGACGCCAGGGGCCGGATCGCCGTGGACGACAACTACGCCACGGCCGTCCCCCACATCTACGCGGTGGGGGACGTGATCGGCTTCCCTGCGCTGGCGGCCACCTCGATGGAGCAGGGCCGGCTGGCCGCCCAGCACGCCTGCGGCGAGCCGGTCGAGGAGCTGGCCGACCTGCCGCCGATCGGGATCTACACGATCCCGGAGATCAGCTTCGTCGGGAAGTCGGAGGACGAGCTGACCCGCGACAAGATCCCGTTCGAGGTCGGCGTCTCGCGCTACCGGGAGCTGGCCAGGGGGCAGATCATCGGCGACTCGTACGGGATGCTCAAGCTGCTGGTCTCCTCCGAGGACAGGAAGCTGCTCGGCGTGCACGTGTTCGGCACCGGGGCGACGGAGCTGGTGCACATCGGGCAGACCGTCATGGGATGCGGCGGGACGGTGGACTACCTCGTCAACGCGGTGTTCAACTATCCGACGCTGGCGGAGTCGTACAAGGTGGCGGCGCTCGACGCGATGAACAAGATGCGGGTGATCGCCCGGCTCACCGCGGGGATGTGACCCTCCGGCTCCGGGCTCGCTTTCTGAGGCACCGAAATAGGGATATATCCCTACGTACGCGGGTGTTCTGATCGCTACGCTCCTCGATGGTTCATCGACGGGAGGCGTACGTGCGGAGCAAGGCCGTGGGGAGGTGGCTGCCGGGGTTCCTGATCCTGGCGGCCGTCTGGGGCAACAGTTTCTTCTTCATCAAGGTCGCGGTGGCCTCGCTGCATCCGCTCCAAGTGTCGTTCGGGCGGATGGTCATCGGCTCCGCCGTCCTGCTGCTCGCGCTCGCGATCTCCCGGCGGTCGCTCCCTCGCGACCCCCGGCTCTGGGGGCACTTCCTCATCGCCTCCGTGGTGCTCACCACGCTTCCCTTCACGCTCTTCGCCTACGGCGAGCAGTACGTCTCGTCCGTGGTGGCCGCGATCTGGAACGCCACGACGCCGCTGTGCACGCTGGCCTTCACGCTCATGCTGCGGACCGAACGGGCGACGGCCGGGCGGGTGACGGGGCTCGGGCTGGGGTTCGCCGGGGTGATGGTGGTGCTCGGGGTGTGGCAGCCTCTGGACGGCGGGCAGCTGGGCGGGAGCCTGGCCTGCTTCGGGGCGGCGGTTTGTTACGGGGTCGGGGGCGCGTACATGGGGCGGTTCATCACCGGGCGGCGGCCTGAACCCGCCGTGGTGCTGGCCGCCGGGCAGTTGGTCGCCGGCACCGTCCAGCTCGCCGTGGTGACGCTGGTGGCCGGGGTGCCGCTGGTGGACCTGGAGGCGCCTGCCGAAGTGTGGTGGAGCTTGGGGGCGCTCGGCGGGCTGGGGACGGGGCTGGCGTACCTGTTGCTGTACTGGGTGCAGGCGCAGGCCGGCGTGACGACGACGTCCACGGTGACGTACCTGCTGCCGGTGTTCGCGGCGGCGTCCGGCGTGGCGGTGCTGGGCGAGACGATCAGCTGGAACCAGCCGGTGGGCGCGGTCGTCATCCTCGCGGCCATCGCCCTCACCCAGGGCGCTTTCGCCCGCCCCCGCAAGCCCACCACCGCCCCGGCCGCCTGAGGCCCCCCGACGACCGCGCCCGCCCATGGCGGCCGGCACAGGGTGGCCCTATGGCGGCGCGGCCGAGATGGACGCCGCGCAGAGGCACGAACGGCAGCGCGCCGCGCGGGCCGTGGGACCTGCCGAGCCGGTGATCGCGTCACCCGAACCGGCCGTGCGGCGACCGCGCCGACCGCGACGTCGGCCGGCCAGCCTGGCGCAGACCGAGAACAGGGCCACGTGCCAGAGGCCGCGCGATGCCACCGTGCCGCACGCACCGCTGGCGGGACGACGCCGCAGGCCCGCCTCGACGGCGGCGCCGGTGAGACGGACGCCGCGCACATCGCCCAACGACAGCGCGGGCCGGCCACGACGAGCGCCGCGCGGGCCGAATCGCGCATCGCACGGGCCGTGACACCCGTCGAGCGGGCCGTGACGCGGTCGAGCGGGCCGTCGCACGTGCGTGGGGGCCGAAACGTCCACCGAGCGGGCCGTCAGCACGCGCCGGGCGGGCCCAAAGGTCCATAGAGCGGGCCGGCGCAGGCTGGGCGGAGTGGTGGCGGCGTTCGGGTGGGGGGTCAGTCGGTGGAGGGGCGGCGGCCGCGCGGCGGGGGCTTCTTGCGGCCCGCCACCAGCGTGTCCCCGGGCGCCGGGATCGGGTCGTCGGCGCGCCTGGACTCGGCGGCCTGGGCACGTGGCCGGGGATGCGGCGCCGTGTCCTCCGTCGGCGAGACCTCGGGAGAAGGCGACTCCTCCGGAGGAGCGTCGGCAGGTCTGTCCGGGTCGCGCAGGGAGGCGATGACGCGGTCCGCCTCCGTGTCGGCGGCGAACTCGCTCGCCGCCTCCGATTCCCTCCGCCGGATCACCACCATGTGATCCACCGACACCCGTCCGGCCCCCACCACGGCGAGCAGGAGCGACGCGGCCCCGAGCAGGATCAGCTCGTTCATGGTGATCGGGTTGAGTGGCGGCGCCACCAGGAACACCAGCAGCGCCTCGGCGAACAGGATGAGCCCGGTGGTGGAGACCGCGAGCCCGGCGATCAGCAGCGCGCCGCCGACGAGCTCGGTGAGCATCGTGACCGGGGCCCAGGCGCCGGGTGCGGGCGCGCCCTGCTGGAGAAACTTCGCCTCGGTGATGTTCAGCCCGTCCTCGAGCTTCGTCCAGCCGTTGGCGAAGAAAATACCGCCCACGGCGACGCGGGCGACTAAAGCGGCAAGATCACGAAGGACCTGTTTCACGGTACTTGTCTGCCCTAATCGGGACATGGCACACCTCAATCACGGCTGAGCAGCATGGCCACCGCGACGGCGGTCAGGCTCAGCAGAACGACGCTCACGACCACGGTCGTGTGCAGAGCGTTGACGAACGCCCACCGGGCGGCGTCGAGCAGCGCGGCACCGGTCCTGCCGCCGACCTCGTGGGCGACGTGCGCGGCCGCCGCGAGCGACTGCCTGGCCTTGTCCATGCCCTCCGCGGAGACTCCGGGCACGGCGGGCAGACCGGGGGCGTACACGATGGTGGTGATCGTGCCGAGCACGGCCACGCCCATGCCCGCACCCAGCTCGTACGCGGTCTCCTCGATGGCGGCGGCCCCGCCCGCCTGCGACTCCGAGGCCGAGGTCATGATCGTGTCGGAGGCGGCGAGCAGCGCCACCTGCACCCCGAACCCGATGCCGATGAAGCAGATCGCCAGCATCAACGGGTGGCCCTCGACGCCCCAGCCGAGCGTCGGCGTCAGGGCCAGCGCGACGAGCCCGAGGCCGCCGCTCATCGTGGCCCGCATGCCGATCCTGGGGAGGATGTGGGCCGCGGCGAGGCCGCCGACGATGGCCGACAGCACGAGGGGCAGCAT
Organism: Nonomuraea sp. SYSU D8015; assembly: GCF_008065375.1. Taxonomy (GTDB): domain Bacteria; phylum Actinomycetota; class Actinomycetes; order Streptosporangiales; family Streptosporangiaceae; genus Nonomuraea. Next base: position 33,611 of record NZ_VJYI01000001.1, on the reverse strand, counting down.
TCTGACCGCGGCGCGCAGCGGGCTGTCGCCGAGCACGAGCTGCAGGTATTGGGCGAGCATGAGCTGCAGCCCGACCAGCGCGAACACGCCGAGCAGCACGCCGGCCACGCCGGTGGTGAACTCGCGCCGCCGGAACAGCCCGATCTCCAGCAGCGGCACGCGCAGCCGGGTCTGCCGCCGCACGAACACGACCAGCAGGGCCAGCCCGGTCAGGAACACCAGCACGGAGGCCCACAGCGGCATGAGGCTCCCCGCGCCCGCCTCCTTCAGCCCGAACGCCAGGGCCAGGATCCCCAGCACCGACAGCACCGCGCTGGGGGCGTCCCAAGGCCGGTCCTTGCGGATGGGTGACTCGGGCAGCAGGCGTACGGCGGCCGGCAGCAGCACGAGCAGGATCGGCACGTTGATCAGGAAGACCGAGCCCCACCAGATGCCGACGAGCACGCCGCCGACGAGCGGCCCGACGGCCGCCCCGGCCGCCGCGACCGCGCTCCAGACGCCCAGGGCGATGGCCCGCTCGCGCCGGTCGGTGAACACCTGGCGGATGAGCGAGAGCGTGGCCGGCATGATCATCGCACCGCCGACGCCGAGCAGCGCCCTGGCCAGGATCAGCGTCAGGGGCGTCGGGGCGAACGCGGCGCCCGCCGAGGCCACCCCGAACAGCACGAAGCCGCACAGGACCAGCCGCTTGCGCCCGTACTTGTCGCCGAGCGTGCCGAACATGATCAGCAGCGGCGCGACCACGAGCGAATAGACGTCGATGATCCACAGCAGCTGCACCGCCGAGGGCTCCAGAGCGGCCGTGAGCGCGGGCACCGCGATGTGCAGGACCGTGGCGTCGACGGTGATCAGCAGCAGGCTCAGGCAGAGCAGCAGGAGAATGGACCAGCGGTGGTCACCGCGCCGGCGGACGGCAGTCCGTACGAGGGGAGCGGCCTGTGTGACGGTCATGGGCCTCCTTGCAGGCCATTCCGTTGACAGGGCCCGCACGTGCTATCGGGTCGGCCGCTGCGAACCGCGGCTCGGCGCTCGCTCCTCTTCGAGCTCTGGCGCCCCGGCTCGTGCGCTCCGGCTTGCGTGGCAGCTTAGGCTATGCGACGCGCTTGTCATAGCGGTATCGCCTGATCCACGGTGGGCCGTACCTCTCTAGAGAGATACAGCCATATGTCGGTACCTATCCAACATTCGCCCCTCAGCCGATCATGGATTGCGTGGGGACCGATGAGGATGTCAGAAAAGGTGACTTTCAGGATAGGTCCTCACGAGAGTGGTGTGACGAGGCCCTGACCAGGCTCAACGCCGGCCGCCCCGAGGCCGCGCTGGACGCCGCGCGCCGGGCGGCGGACCTGGATCCGGGGGCGGAGTGGGCGTACCGGCTCATCAGCCTCGCCCACGAGCGGCTGGGCCGCGACGCCGACGCGGCGGCCCCGGCGGAGCGGGCGGTGGAGCTGGCGCGCGGCTCCTGGCCGGCCCGGCTGCGGCTGGCCGCGATCCTGCGCCGGACGCCGGGCCGCTGGCGGGAGGCCGTCGAGCACGCCGAGCAGGCCAGGAGGTTCGCGCCCGAGGAGCCCGCCCCCGCGGTCATGCTGGGCGACCTGGCCCTGCTGCGCGGCGACCACGCGGGCGCCGAGAGCGCCTACCGGGCCGCGCTCGCCGCCGGCCCCGGCCACCCGCAGGCCCGCGCGAACCTGGCCCTCGCGCTGCTGCGCTGGGACCGGCCGCGCCCGCACCACGACCCGGCCTGGCCGGTGGACCCGCGTGACACCGGCCGGGCCCGACGGGCGCTGGAGGTCTGGTCGCGGCAGTCCAGGCTGCTGGTCGCCCTCGCCACCGTCGCCGTCGCGGCCGCCGCGCTGTTCCTCGACTGGGGCGCCCAGGCACAGCTGGGCGGGTTCGCGGTGCTCGCCCTGCTGGTGCCGATCACCGTCAGGCAGGCGCGGCGGGTGCGTGTCTGGTCGTACGTGCCGGCGATGTTCGGCAGGGACCCGTGGCTGGGCGCGGCCGTCGTGTCGGCCACGGTGTCGGTGCTCGCGTTCACCGCCTGGCTGCTGCTGGCGGCGATGCCCGTCGTGCCGTCAGCGTTCGACCCGGTGTGGGCGGGGCTGGCGGGCATCGTCGTGCTCGGCTGGCCCGCCCTGGCCACCGTGCGCGCGCTGGCGGAGGCGTGGCGGGGCCGCCCGCTGGCGGCGCTGGAGCAGTCCGCCGCGGCCGGCGCCGACCGCACCGCCAGGCGGAACACCGGCGTCACGCTCTGGATCGTCCTCATCAGGACGTGGTCGGTGCTGGTGCCGCTGGTGGGCGGGGCGCTCGCGGTGGAGCCGCGGGCCGCCGTGGCGGCGCTGGCGGTGCCGTACCCGATGGTGCGCGGTTGTCTGCGGGCCCGCTACCGCGACGACCCGCTGCTGCTGGCCGCGGCGGGGCTGGTCGCGACGGCCGCCGTCGCGTGCGCGGCGGGCGGGGTGCTGGGCTCGGCGTGGGCCTGGCGGATCGGGCTCGGCGCGCTCGGCGCGGCGGTGGCGGTCTTCGCGGTGCGGGCGCTGAAGGCGTGGTGGCGGGGCGGTCCGGGGCCGTGGCGGGCCTCCCTGGTCATGTGCGACCTGCCCATGGGGGCCGAGCCCTCCGTCGCGCTGCCCGCGGAGGTGCGCCAGACCTTCTCGTACGCCCGCAGCATCGTCCTGTCCTACGGCGACCGGCTGGGGCCCAGGGTCGTGGGCGCGGCCGCGTCCGTGACGTCCACGGGGGAGCTGCGGCTCATCGCCGAGACGGAGGCATGGGAGGCGATCGAGGCCGACCCGCGGGTGGCGGTGTTCGCGGCCGACCCGCTGCAGCGGCGGTTCTGGGTGGAGGTGAGGGGGATCGCGCTGGCCGACTCGGACGTGCTCCGAGTTACACCCAAGCAAGTGCTTGTAGGAGAGTTCCCAGGGCGGCACCAGCGGCGGTGACTAGAGTTTTGTTCCATGCGGATTCTCCGTACTCCTGAGGAGTGCTTCGCCGGACTGCCCGACTTCCCCTACGAGCCCCGGTACGCCGACGTCGGCGACGGGCTGCGCATGGCGTACGTCGAGGCGGGACCGGCTGACGGCGAGCCCGTCGTGCTGTTGCACGGTGAGCCGAGCTGGTCCTTTCTCTACCGCCACGTCATCCCCCCGTTGGCCGCGGCCGGACTGCGGGCGATCGCGGTCGACCTCATCGGGTTCGGCCGCTCCGACAAGCCCGCCGAGATCGGCGACCATACTTACGCCAGGCACGTCGAGTGGACCCGGGCCCTGCTGCTCGACGCGCTCGGGCTGACCGGCATGACCGTGGTCGGACAGGACTGGGGCGGGCTGATCGGGCTGCGCATCGCGGCCGAGCACCCGGACAGCGTCGCCAGGATCGTGGCGGCCAACACAGGCTTGCCCACGGGTGACATTCCCATGCCCGAGGTGTGGCATCGCTTCAGGGAAGCAGTACTCAAGGCACCAGTGCTCGACATCGCCAGATTGGTGCAGGCAGGGTGCAAGAGCGAGCTTTCTCCGGAAGTGCGGGCGGCCTACGACGCGCCGTTCCCCGACGAGTCTTACAAAGCGGGTCCGCGGGCCATGCCGGGGCTCGTGCCCATCACTCCCGACGATCCCGCCGCGCCCGCCAACCGCGCTGCCTGGCAGATCCTCACGACACTCGACCGCCCCTTCCTGGTGGCGTTCTCCGACGGAGATCCGATCACCGGGGGCATGGCGCCCATACTGCTCAAAACGATGGCGGGCACGTCTGGCCTGGCACATCCCGTGATCGAGGGCGCCGGGCACTTCCTCCAGGAGGACGCGGGCGCGGAGCTCGGCCGTCAGATCGCCGTTTTCGTGACCGCCACCTAGCGTGTCAGGACCGCCCAACAGTCGGTCCCGTGCGGTATAACCGGGGGCGGACCGGGGAGGCGTGATGCGTGAGTCCGGCAGGGCCCAGGCCGCGGGGCGGGCCGCAGCGCGGGATCTGTTCGAGCAGGTGCGAGAGCGTTATTTCCAGATTCCCCCGGCCGTGCGCCGGGTGCTCTACGCAGTCGTGCTCGTCGCCACGATGGGGGTCGGCGCGGCGCTCGGCTGGGACCTTCTCAAGACCTTCCCCCTCGTGCTCCTCGTCCTCGCGTTCATCGCGCTGACCATGCGCTTCCCCCGCGCCGCCGCCACCACGCTGGTGGTGGCGGGCTGGGCCGTGGTGGCGTTGTACCTGTTCTCGGCGCTCTATCCGGCCGGATCCATGGCCGTCCACCTGATGATCGGGCTGGGCCTGTTCGTCGCCGCGGCCGCCCATCTCATCCGCTGGGTGACGCCGTGGGTCACCACGCTGGCGGCGCTCGTGCCCGCCGGCATGCTCGGCGCCGCGCTCTCACCGATGTCCCCCGACATCTCCGTCTGGACTGCGTACGCCGCCGCCCTCGCCGTGCTCGTCTACCGCTTCGTGCTCGCCCGCCGCGCCCGGGCGGAGAGCGCCGCCGTCGAGGAGCAGGTCCGGGTCAGGGTGCGCGAGGGCCGGCCGGAGTCGCCGCACGACAGGGGCGGCGCGCCGCCGCAGATCTCCGTCGAGGAGGCCCTCGCCGAGCTGGAGAGCATGGTCGGCCTGGCGCCGGTCAAAGAGCAGGTGCGCTCGATCGCCGCCTCCATCGAGGCGTCCAGGCTGCGGGCCGAGGCCGGCTACACGACCGAGCGGCCCACCAGGCACTTCGTGTTCGTCGGCCCGCCGGGCACCGGCAAGACCAGCGTGGCCCGCGCGCTCGCCAAGATCTTCTACGCGTTCGGCCTGCTGGAGACCCCCTACGTGGTCGAGGCGCAGCGGGCCGACCTGGTGGGCGAGTTCCTGGGCGCGACCGCGATCAAGACCAACGAGCTGGTCGACCGGGCGCTCGGCGGGGTGCTGTTCATCGACGAGGCGTACGGGCTGGTCAACTCCTCCGACGGACAGCCCGACCGGTTCGGCGCCGAGGCCGTGCAGACCCTGCTCAAGCGGGCCGAGGACGACCGCGATCGGCTGATCATCATCCTGGCCGGCTACGAGCAGGAGATGGGCTCGTTCCTGTCCAGCAACCCGGGCCTGGCCAGCAGGTTCGCCACCCGCGTGCGTTTCCCCGGCTACTCCCCCGCCGAGCTGGTCGAGGTCACCGAGCTGCTGCAGCGGCGCAGGGGCGACACGATGGAGCCGGAGACCCGGCGGGCGCTGCTCGGCATGTACGAAGACGTCCACCGCCGCGGCCTGGTCGACGAGCTGGGCAACGCCAGGTTCGCGCGCAGCCTGGTCGAGGCCGCCGCGCAGGCCCGCGACGTGCGCGTGGTGGGCGCCGGCGGCACGCCGTCCACTCAGGATCTCGTGACCACCACGACGGCCGACGTGACGAAGGCGTTCCAGGAGCTGACCGCCCGCTTCCGCGGCTACGTCGCCACGCCCACGCTGGAGGAGGCGCTGGCCGACCTCGACAGGATGGCGGGCCTCGCGCCGGTCAAGCGGCAGGTGCACGCGATCGCCGCCCAGCTCCAGGTGGCGCGCATGCGGCAGGAGCGCGGCCTGCCCACGCCGCAGCAGATGCGCCACTTCGTGTTCGTCGGCCCGCCCGGCACCGGCAAGACCACGGTCGCCCGGGTGCTCGGCCGGATCTTCGCCGCGCTCGGCCTGCTGGCCCGCCCCGACGTGGTCGAGGCGCACCGCGCCGACCTGGTGGGCCAGCACCTCGGCGCGACCGCGATCAAGACCAACGAGCTGGTCGACCGGGCGCTCGGCGGGGTGCTGTTCATCGACGAGGCCTACAGCCTGGTCAACCCCGGCTACCAGGGCGGCGACGCGTTCGGCGCCGAGGCCGTGCAGGCCCTGCTCAAGCGGGCCGAGGACGACCGCGACCGGCTCGTCATCGTGCTGGCCGGCTACGAGCGCGAGATGGACGCGTTCCTGGCGACCAACCCCGGGCTGGCCAGCCGGTTCAACCAGCGCGTGGCCTTCCCCAGCTACTCGCCGGGCGAGCTGACCGAGATCGCGGTGCTGCTCGCGGAGCGGTCCGGCGACACGTTCGACGAGGACGCGCTGCGCAACCTCGACGAGGTGTTCGCCTGGGTGTGCGAGGAGCGGCTGATCGACGGGCTGGGCAACGGCCGCTTCGCCAGGTCCCTGTTCGAGCGCGCCGCCATGCGCCGCGACGTGCGGCTGGCCGCCCATGCCTCACGCGGCGGCTCCGCCAGCTCGGCCGACCTGACCACGATCACGAGCGAGGACGTCGCGGCGGCCGTGGACGAACTTTCCGGCCGCTGACTTCCCCTGGCTGCGTGCACCGGGATGCTCACATGGTGTAGCTATATGAGTGCATGGCGTGCGCGTCGGAGGGGGGGCGATGGCCGGGTTCCTGGTCCGCAGGCTGCTCGACTACGCCGTGCTCGTCGCGGTCGCCGCGAGCCTCGCCTACCTTCTGGCGGCCACGGCCCTCGACCCGCGTTCCAACTACGCCGGCCGCACCCCCAAGCCGCCGCCCGCGGTGGTCGACGCCCAGCTCACGGCGCTCAACCTCAACGACAACACTCCGCTGCTGCAGCGCTACGCCACCTGGGCGGCCGGGGTGCTGCGCGGCGACTTCGGCAAGTCGGTCACGGGCGCGCCGGTCAACGAGGATCTCAAGCGGCGCATGGGCGTCACGTTCCGGCTGGTCGTGCTGGGAGCGGTGTGCGGGAGCCTGCTCGGGGTGCTCGCCGGAGCGCTCGCGGCGGTCCGGCAGTACGGCTGGTTCGACCGGCTCTCGACCGGGTTGTCCTTCGCCGCGCTCGCGGTGCCGGTGGTCGTGCTGGCCAACATCCTCATCCTGCTGGCCGTCTGGGCCAACGAGCACGTCTTCGGCCGGCAGGTGCTGCTGGTGAGCGGCGAATACAGCGACGGCCTCGACGCCGGGTTCTGGGGCCAGGTGGTCGACCGGCTGCAACACCTCATCCTGCCGACGATCTCGCTGTCGATCGGGCTCATCGCGGTCTTCAGCCGCTACCAGCGCAACATGATGCTCGACGTGCTCGGCGCCGACTTCCTGCGCACCGCCCTGGCCAAGGGGCTGAGCAGGCGTAAGGCGCTGCTCAAACACGCGCTGCGCACCGCGCTGATCCCGGTGGTGACCTACTTCGCGTTCATGTTCGGGGCGCTGCTGATGGGCGCCACGTTCACGGAGAAGATCTTCGGCTGGCACGGGCTGGGCGAGCAGCTGATCAACTCGATCTTCACCAACGACGTCAACACCGTGGCGGCCATCTCCTTCCTGGCGGCCGTCGCCGTGCTGTGCGCCTCGCTCGCCGCCGACCTGCTGCACGCGGCGCTCGACCCGAGGGTGCGGGCCTGATGACACTGTCGGAGGAGGAGCTGGCGGAGGAGCTGTCCGACGGCGTCATGCCCAAGGCCCCGTCGCGGGCGCGGGTGGTGGCCGGGCGGTTCTTCCGCTCCCGGCAGGGGCAGGTCGGGTTCGCGGTGCTGGCGCTGATGTTCCTGCTGGCGTTCGTCGGGCCGCTGTTCAACCGGTGGACCTACACGGACAAGGACTTCACCGCCTTCCTGCAGCCGCCTTCGTCCTCCCACTGGTTCGGAACGCTCCAAACCGGCGCCGACGTCTACGCGCTCACCCTGCGCGGCATGCAGAAGTCGCTGGTCGTCGGCCTGCTCGCGGCCCTGGTGTCCACGGCTCTGGCGGCCGTGGTCGGCGCGTTCGCCGGCTACTTCCGCGGGTGGACCGACCGGGTGCTGAGCTGGGTGACCAACCTGCTCCTCGTGCTGCCCGCGTTCCTCATCCTGGCGATCATGTCGCCGCTCTTCGGCGGCGCCGGGCGGTGGCCACTGTTCGTGATCATGCTGGCGCTGTTCCTGTGGATGGTGACCTCGAAGATCGTCAGGGGGATGGCGATCTCGTTGAGGGAGCGGGAGTTCATCCAGGCCGCCCGCTACATGGGGGTGCCGCCGGCCCGCATCGTCTTCCGCCACGTGATCCCCAACCTGTCGTCGCTGCTGATCGTGGACGCCACGCTCAACGTCAGCGCCGCGATCCTGACCGAGACCTCGCTGTCGTACTTCGGGTTCGGCATCCAGCCGCCCGACGTGTCGTTCGGCACGCTCATCGCCGACGGCTCCAAGACGGCCACGTACGCGCCGTGGACGTTCTGGTTCGTGGCCGGGCTGCTGGTGGTCACGGTGCTGGCGGTCAACCTGGTCGGCGACGCGCTGCGCGACGCGTTCGACCCGGCGGCCAGACGATGACCCCGGTGCTGGAGGTCAGCGACCTGACCGTGGCGTTCGGCGACGTGCCCGCCGTCCGCGGGGTCAGCTACGCCGTGCGTCCCGGCGAGGTCCTCGGCATCGTCGGCGAGTCCGGCTCGGGCAAGTCCGTCACCTCGGCCGCCGTCATGGGGCTGCTGCCGCCCGGGGCGCGCGTCACCGGGTCCGTGCGGCTGCACGGCAAAGAGCTGATCGGGGCCCCGGAGCGCGAGCTGACGGCGTTCCGCGGCAAGGCGATCTCGATGGTGTTCCAGGACCCGCTGTCGGCGCTCACGCCCGTCTACCGGGTGGGCGACCAGATCGCCGAGGCCGTGCGCGTGCACCAGCGGGTCAGCAAGGAGACGGCCCTGGTCAAGGCCATCGAGTTGCTGGAGCTCGTGGGCATCCCGCGTCCCGCCGAGCGGGCGCTGGCCTTCCCGCACGAGTTCTCCGGCGGCATGCGGCAGCGCGTGGTGATCGCGATGGCCATCGCCAACGATCCCGACGTGATCATCTGCGACGAGCCGACCACGGCGCTCGACGTCACCATCCAGGCGCAGGTGCTGGAGGTGCTCAAGAAGGCCCAGCGCAAGACGGGCGCGGCGATCATCATGATCACGCACGACCTGGGGGTGGTGGCCGGGTTCGCCGACCGGGTGCTGGTCATGTACGCTGGGCGGCCGGTCGAGGTGGGCGACGTGGAGGACATCTACTACCGGCCGCGCATGCCGTACACCGTGGGCCTGCTGAATTCGATCCCGCGCGTGGACCGCGACGGGCGGCGGCCGCTCGTGCCCATCGAGGGCAACCCGCCCGCGCCGGACGCGCTGCCGCCGGGGTGCCCGTTCGCGCCGCGCTGCCCCATGAAGATCGACGCGTGCGACGAGCGGGAGCCGCCGCTGTTCGAGGTCGGGGCGGGGCACCGGGCGGCGTGCATCCGGTGGGACGAGGTCCACCCGCACGGCCCCGGCAGGCACGAGGCCGCCAGGCCGCGGGAGCCGCGGGCGCGCGGCGAGCGCACGGTGCTGGAGGTCCACGGCCTGGTCAAGGACTATCCGCTGCTGAAGGGCGCGGTGTTCAAGCGCCGGGTCGGCACCGTGCACGCGGTGGCCGGGGTCGGCTTCGACCTCCGCCAGGGCGAGACGCTGGGGCTGGTGGGCGAGTCCGGCAGCGGCAAGACGACCACGCTGACGCAGATCCTCGAGCTCGCCCCGCCGCAGGCGGGCAGCATCGTCGTGCTCGGCCACGACACCTGCAGGCTCGGCCGGCGCGAGCGCGCCGGGATCAGGCGCGACATGCAGGTCGTCTTCCAGGACCCGATGGCCTCGCTCGACCCGCGCATGACCGTGCACGACATCCTGGCCGAGCCGCTGCGCACCCACGGCCGGTCGCGTCCCGGGCGGCGCGTGGCCGAGCTGCTGACGCTGGTGGGCCTCGACGTCTCACACGCCGCCCGCTACCCGCAGGATTTCTCCGGCGGGCAGCGGCAGCGCATCGGCATCGCGCGGGCGCTCGCGCTGGAGCCGCGGCTGCTCGTGCTGGACGAGCCGGTCTCGGCGCTCGACGTGTCGATCCAGGCCGGCGTGATCAACCTGCTCGACGCGCTGAAGGCCAGGCTCGGCCTGTCCTATCTGCTGGTGGCGCACGACCTCGCCGTGGTGCGCCACATCGCCGACCGGATCGCGGTGATGTACCTCGGCAGGATCGCCGAGATCGGCCAGGTGGACGCGATCTACGACGCCCCCATGCATCCGTACACGCAGGCCCTGCTGTCGGCGATCCCGCTGCCCGATCCGCGACGCGAGCGCTCGCGGCGGCGGATCCTGCTCGAAGGCGACCTGCCCAGCCCGGCCAACCCTCCGACGGGCTGCCGTTTCCGCACCAGGTGCCCGAAGTTCCGCGCCGAGCTCACCGACGAAGAACGCAGCCTGTGCGTCGACGTCGAGCCCGAGGTGCGGCTGCTGGGCGAGGACCAGGGCGCGGCCTGCCACTACGCCGAACGGCGCGAAGTCGTATAGACCAGGAGGAATCGCTCGATGAAAGCACCACGACTCGTCGTGGCGGCGGCCGTGGCCGCGTCGCTGTCCATGGCGGGCTGCGGCGGCGCCGGTGAAGGGCCGGTCGACAGCCCCGGCGACGACCGTACGATCAAGGCCTTCGACATCAACCTGCAGCCGCGCGACAAGGTCAGGGACGGCGGGACGCTGCGCTGGGGCATCAACGAGTTCCCCGCGCAGTGGAACCGGAACCACGTCGACGGCAACCTGGCCATGGCGGCCGTGGTCAGCAACGCGCTGCTGCCGTCGCCGTTCGTGTCCGACGAGAAGGCGGAGATCTCGCCCAATCGCGACTACGTGCTGGCGGCGGAGGTCACCGCGCAGAAGCCGAAGCAGGTGGTGACGTACACGCTGAACCCGAAGGCCCGCTGGTCCGACGGCAAGCCGATCACCTGGGCCGACTACCAGGCGCAGTGGCAGGCGCTGAACGGGCGGGACTCCGCGTACCGCATCGCCTCGCCGACCGGCTACCAGGACATCGAGAAGGTGGCCAAAGGCAAGGACGACTTCGAGGTGGTGGTGACGTTCGCGCGGCCGTTCGGGGACTGGCAGGCGCTCTTCGGGCCCCTGCTGCCGGCCGCCACCAACCGGACGCCCGAGGCGTTCAACACGGCCTGGCTCAACAAGATCCCCGTGACGGCGGGGCCGTTCCGGTTCGGGGGGTTCGACCAGACGGCCAAGACGATCACGCTGGTGCGGGACGACTCCTGGTGGGGCGACCGGGCCAAGCTCGACAAGATCATTTATCGGGCGTCGGAGCAGGACTCGCTGATCGGGGCGTTCAGCAACGGTGAGCTCGACATCATCGACGTGGGGCCGTCCGCGCCCGACTACGCGCGGGCGCGGGCCACATCCGGGGCTCAGGTACGCCAGGCTGCCGGGCCCGACTTCCGGCACTTCACCTTCAACGGGTCCAGCGAGCTGCTGAGAGACCGGAACGTGCGGCAGGCCATCCAGCTCGGCATCAACCGCCAGGCCATCGCGCAGTCCGACCTGCAGGGGCTGCAGTGGCCCGTCACGCTGCTCAACAACCACTTCTTCATGAACACACAGGAGGGCTACCAGGACAACGCCGGGAGCCTGGGGGCGTACGACCCGGCGCGGGCGCGGCGGCTGCTGGACGCGGCCGGGTGGAAGCTCAACGGGACGGTCAGGCAGAAGGGCGGCAAGACGCTCGATCTGCGGTTCGTGGTGCCGTCCGGAGTGCAGCTCAGCAAGCAGGAGGGGGAGCTGGCGCAGAGCATGCTCGCGCAGATCGGGGTGAAGCTGACGATCAAGGCGGTGCCGAGTGACGACTTCTTCACCAACTACGTGATTCCCGGGAATTTCGACATCACGCCGTTCGCCTACATCGGCACGCCGTTCCCGGTGTCGAGTAGTTACGGGGTCTACGCGAACTCGCCGGACGGCGGGAAGACGTGGAACGCGAACTTCGGGCGTACCGGGTCGAAGGCCATCGACGACGCCATGAGCCGGGCCGCCCGGAGCCTGGACCCCGTCCGGGCCCGCGCCGCCACCAACGCCGCGGATCGGTTGATCTGGGAGGAGGTGAACGTGTTGCCGCTCTACCAGCGGCCGCAGATGGTCGCGACCAAGGCGACGCTCGCGAACGTGGGGGCACGCGGCTTCTACGACCTCCGGTACCAGGACATCGGCTTCATGCGCTGACGGAACGGACCGGCCCGCCGAGCGCCGTCCAACGCTTGGCCGGACGGCTTGCAGGCGCGGGAGAGATCCCGGGCTCGGGGCCGGGCGGCCGGCCGGCCGAGCGCGAGGCCGGGCGGGTGAATCCGTGGGATGCGGCACGGACGCGACCATCTCCCGAGCGGGCAAGCGACCGAGCGGGCGCAAGGCCGCTCAGGCGCACGACCGGGCAGGCACCAGGGCGGGCGATGGGTGCCGGGCGGGCAGGCACCACCCGGGAGCCGGGCGGTAGGCCCGGGCGGGGCGGTGGGCGGGCCGGTCGTGAAGGTCGGGCCGGTCGTGAAGGTGAAGTGTCGGGGGTGGGGTGTAGAAGTGGGCGGTGATGATGAAGTTGACCTGGCCCCAGATCCTGGCGTGGCGGTTGCGCCGGCAGTTCGTGAGCGGGGGCGGCGCGCCCGACGCCGTGACCGTGGCCCGCAGGTTGTGCGGCGTCCAGACCCAGGTCGCCTCGTCGGCGCAGCTGGCGGTGGCGGTCAGGAGCGCCGAGCCCGACCCCGGCGAGCTCGGCCGCGCCCTGTGGACCGACCGCACCCTGGTCAAGACGTGGATCATGCGCGGCACCCTGCACCTCGTCCCCGCCGACGAGCTGGCCGGATACTGCGCCGCGCTGAGCACGTTGCGGTTCTGGGAGAAGGGTTCCTGGCAGCGCGGCCACGGCGTCACCGCCGCCGAGATCGCAGCGGTCGTCGAGGCGGTCCCGCAGGCGCTCGGCGAGCGGCCACTGACCCGCGAGGAGCTGGTCGACGCCGTGGTGGAGGTGACCGGCGACGCTCATCTGAAGGAGGCCCTCGCCTCCGGCTGGGGCGTCCTGCTCAAGCCGCTGAGCCGCCTGGGCGAGCTCTGCTACGGCCCGCCCCGGGAGGGCAGGGTGACGTTCACGGCCCCGCACGCCTGGATCCCCGGCTGGCCAGCCGAGCTGCCGCCGCACGAGGAAGCCGGCGTACGCGTGGCGCGCGCCTTCCTCGGCGCCCACGGGCCCGCGACGCCGGAGATGTTCGACACCTGGTTGTTCGGCGGGGTGGCGCGGAAGGCGGTGCTGAAGGGCTGGTTCCGCGACCTGGCCCCCGAGCTGACCGAGGTCGAGACCGACGACGGTCTCACCCTGCTGGCGCTGACCGAGCACCTCGACGACCTCGCGGCCACGCGCCCCTCGGCCGAGGTCCACCTGCTGCCGGGCTTCGATCAGTACATCCTGGCCGCCCCGCGCACGCTGGCCCCGCTCATCCCACCGCCGCTCAAGCCCAAGGTCAGCCGTCAGGCAGGGTGGATCTCCCCCGTGGTCGTCCACGAGGGCCGGGTGGCGGGCGTCTGGGAGGCCAGGAACGGCGACATCTCCCTCGACCTCGCCGCCCCGGTGCCGCAGGGGCCGCTGGACGAGGCCGTCGCTCGCGTGCGTTCCTTACTGCCCTAGCGGCGTGCGTCCTTGCCGCCCTTGGCCCGCGTGCGTTCCTTGCCGCCCTGGAGCCAGCCCGCCTCAGGGCCGGGCCGCCTCAGGTCGAGCTGCCGGCCATCACGCGGTCGACGATGCCCTGGGTGCCCTCCTCACGGGCGCAGTGGGCGCAGCAGTACCAATGCTCGCCCGCCTGCACCCCGTGCCCGATGACCTTGGTGCCGCAGTGCTCGCACACCGGCGCCATGGCCTCGATCGCGCACTGGAAGCAGTCGAAGGTGTGCACCGCTCCCTGCGCGTGCACCTCGAACGCCATGTCGTAGTCGTTGCCGCAGGTCTCGCAGACAGCCATGGTGATCCCCTTTTCGCAGTCGAGTCCGCCGGGGGGATACCCGGTTCCATGGTCCCTTTTCCCCAAAGAAGCACCATATTCAGGATCGCTCGAACGCGAACCGGGCCACCAGCGGCACCCCAGGAGCCCTAGCGCGGCCAGCGCGGCAGCAGGCTGAGCCATCCGCTCAGCCCGGCCACGAGCAGCGGACTGACCACGAACCGGGTGTACGAGATCGTGGACACGCCCCAGGACACGGCCCAGGCCGCGCAGACCGCGACCAGCGGCATTCAGCACCCCTTGCGCATTCGGTCAGGCCACAGTAAAGATCAACGATGTCCTTATATCCCCTGCCGAAGGGAAGATCGTGCTCACGCGAACGGTCATCGCGGCCGCCCTGGTCGCCGCCGGTATCGCCGCCGTCCCCTCCGCCGCCTACGCCGCCCCCGCGCGGTACACGCCCGAGCGCATCTGCGGCCCCGGCTTCCACCGCGTCAAGGACGGCCACCGGGCGATGAAGACCAGGGACGGGGCCGTGTTCGGGCACGTGTACCTGATGTACAGCAAGCACAGCGGCAAGAACTGCGTGACCGCGATCAAGACCGTGTACGGGGGCGTCCGCTCGGTCACCGGCGTCTACCTCGAGGTACGCGGCGGCGCGAAGTCCGAGGACGTGCAGAAGTACCGCTACTACGCCGAGACCAGCCACCTCGACGGCCCCTGGACGTGCGTCCGGTACGCCGGCTGGACCCGCGACCCCGACAACCGCGTCGAGGCCTGGGGCGGCCGTCAGTCGTGGGGCGCCTGCGAGGACTGAGGCACCACAGCCAGACGCAACCCGTAGAAATGCATTGAGCAAGCCGAACTCCCGGGCTAGGTTGGCCCGCATGGCGGACGGCAAGCATCCGTCTAGTCGCCGGCCAGCCAGGCGGCGCACAGTTGTGGAAAGGAGAACGACGCGCTTCGGAAGGGGGAGACCATGAAACGCGTCAGAGTCACGAAGGCGGCGGCCAAGCGGCGCACCAGGCCGGCCCTGGAGTTGGATCTACGTTCGCCGGCGGGTCGCACGCTTCCCTATTGACTCGCTCCTTACACCAGCCTTACGGGGGTATCTGTAGATAACATTGATAACAGGAATATCACGGGGGGCTCACGATGAAGAGGCTTGTGGTGGTGCCGCCACACGTTGCCAGGCACAAGGTCCGCGACATTCGCTCGGCAGACCGCCGCAGGCCACCCGCCGACCCCAAGGTGATCGACCTGCGAGCCTACACAGGCAGAAACGTGATCCGCTTCCCCGGCGGTCCGACACCTGCCGCTTGAGACCACCGACCGGCCCAGGCCGCCCCGGCCTGGGTCGTCGCATGTCAGCGGTCAGGTGGCGTAGAGCTGCTTGGTGTATGCCTCGCTGTAGTAGCTCTCCAGCTGCTCGATGCTCGCCTCGACCTTCTGCACCTCTTTGACCAGCCGCGCGTGCGAGGGCAGCTCGTCGCCCCAGGTGTCCGGTTTCCACAGCGAAGAGCGCATGAACGCCTTGGCGCAGTGGAAGAAGATCTGCTCGATCTCCACGACGAGCGCGATCTGCGGGCGGTGGCCCTTGACGATCATCTCGTCGAAGAACGGGGCCTCGCGGACGAGGCGGGCGCGGCCGTTGACGCGGAGGGTCTCGTTGCGGCCGGGGATCAGGAAAATCAACCCCACATGTGGATTTTTCAGGATGTTGAGGAATCCGTCTGCTCTGCGGTTTCCTGGGCGGTCCGGGATGGCGATCGTCGTGTCGTCGATGACGTGGACGAATCCGGCGGGGTCGCCCTTGGGCGAGACGTCACAGTTGCCCTGGTCGTCGGAGGTGGCGATCAGGCAGAACGGCGAGGCCGCGAGCCACTGCAGGTCACGCTCGTGCAGGCGTACGCGTTCCTTGGTCGCCGCCCTCGGCATGACCTCGCCGAGCAGCTCACGCAGCTCGGCCTCGGACCCGATCTCCGCCCAGCTCATGCGATCTCCCTTCGGGGGTTTCCATGATTTTGTCAGGAAATCGGGTCCAACATCCGATGTGGTGTCCGCAGTGCGAGACTGACCAGGTCCTCCCGCGTGTCGTGACGCAGGCCCGGCCCCGGGCGTACCTCGACCTCCTCCAGCGGGACGCTCCGGCCGCAGGTGGCGCAGGCCGATTGCCGGTCCAGCGGGGTGCCGCAGGCCACGTGGTGGTACAGGCGGCGGGGGCCGTGCGCGGCGAGGTTGCGCTCGCCCCACTGCGCCAGCGCGAGCACGGGGAGCCAGAGCTCGCGGCCCATGGGGGTCAGGACGTACTCGTCGCGGGGCGGCGCGTCCTGGTAGCGGCGCCGTTCGAGGACGCCTGCCGTGACCAGAGCGGCCAGGCGCTGGGACAGGACGGCTCGCGGGATGTCGAGGTGGGCCTGGAAGTCGCCGAAGCGGCGCACGCCGTACATGGCGTCGCGGACCACGAGCAGCGTCCACCGCTCGCCGAGCACCTCCAGGGCCTTGGCGAGGGAGCAGTCCTGGCCGTCATAGTTCTTGCCGAGCGCCATGGGAGCAGATGTTAGTTCATTCACCGAACCGTGGTAGCGTGCGGCTTCCCAGGGTTCAATGACCGAACCGAGGGACGCCGCGAAGGAGTTGAGACGATGGCGGAAGCCCGGATGGCCGACCTAGGCGGCCTGCGGATGCACTACCTGATCGACGGCGACGGCCCGCTGCTGGTCCTGCTGCATGGCTGGCCGCAGACCGGGTACTGCTGGCGCGCGATCATCCCCGCGCTGGCCGAGCACTTCACGGTCGTCGCGCCCGACCTGCGCGGGTACGGCCGCACCGACAAGCCGGCCGACGGCTACGACAAGCGCACGATGGCGGCCGACGTCCGCGCCCTCGTACGCTCGCTCGGCCACTCCACGCTCGCGCTGGCCGGACACGACCGGGGCGCCAGGGTCGCCCACCGCTACGCGCTCGACCACCCCGGTGAGGTGGAGCGACTGGTGGTCATGGACATCATCCCGACCAGGGAGATGTGGCGCAGGTTCGACATGACGACGGGCCTGGCCGCGAGCACCTGGCACTGGACGTTCCACCTGCAGCCCGACCTGCCGGAGCGGCTGGCGGGCCAGGACGTACGCGGCTACCTGGGCTACTTCTTCGAGAGGTGGACGGTGCAGCGGTCACGGCTGGAGACCGACGAGTACGTGCGGGCCTTCGAGCAGCCGGGGGCGCTGCGGGCCGGGTTCGCGGACTATCGGGCCTCGTTCCCGTACGATGCCGAGCACGACGACGCCGACTGGGACGCGGGCCGGCGGCTGGAGATGCCGGTGCTGGCGCTGTGGGGTGCGGCCGGACTGGCCAGCCGGGTGCCGGTGCTGGACATCTGGCGGGATTACGCCCTTGACGTGCGGGGAGCCGAAATCCCCGACTGCGGGCATTTCCTGGCCGAGGAACAGCCGGACGCGGTGCTCGCGCACCTGCTGGACTTCCTGCTGCCGCGCTGATCACCAGCGGCGGGCCTGCGCCATCGCCCCGAGGTAGGCGTCCCGCTCCAGCGCGAACTTGACCGGGTCCATGCCCTTCCGCTCGGCCCGCAGGTGGAGCATGGTCAGCTCGGTCGCGGCCTGCTGATAGTCGCTCATGGCCCGGCCGAGCCCCGCTCCCCTGGCCCACTTGCGGGCCGCCTTGCGCGCCGACAGCGTGCTCAGCATCCGGACGTCGGCGTCGGTGACCAGCCCGGTGTGCTGGTAGCCGGGCAGGTAGACGCTCAGCTTGCCGACCAGTTGACGGCGTTCGGCGACGGTCACGACGATGAGCAGGATGAGCGCCGCCATGATCACGAGGTAGGCGGCGCCCAGGTTGGCCAGCGACTGCGTGGTGGCGGCGCCGTTCCAGAGGCCGTGCAGGAGGACGGCGCCGAGGTAGCCGACCGGGATCGCGGCGAACCGGCCGGCCGTGCGGCGGGTGAGCGCGTATGCGACGCCGACACCGATCAAGGAGGTGTAGATCGGGTGGCCGAGCGGGTCGATCAGCCCACGCAGCACGAACAGCTGGATCGCCGCGCCGGCGCCGTTCTCGCCGTATGCGAGCAGGTAGTAGCCGACGTTCTCCACGGCAGCGAAGCCCAGGCCGGCCATGGAGGCGTACACGATGCCGTCGGTCAGGCCGTCGATCTCGTGCCGTCTGCGCAGCAGGAGCAGCAACGCCGAGCCCTTGAGCGCCTCCTCGATCACCGGTGCCAGCACGACGGCGCCGATGCTCTCGACGAGCGCGTCGCCGTACCCGGCCCTCAGGAACAACTGCTGGCCCAGCAGCGTGAACGCCACGGCCAGCACGACCGCCACCCCCGCGCCCCACGCGAACGCGAACGCCAGGTGCAACTTCGGCTCCGGCTCCAGCCTGTCGAGCGAGAGCACCGCCGCGAGCAGCACCGGCAGCGGCGCCACGGCCAGCAGCGCGGACAGCCCGAACCCGACGGGACCCCCGTCCGCCAGCATCAAGGCGAGGACGACCAGGGCGAGAAACCCCGAGACGACCAGCCCGGCGAGCAGTGCCTTGCTGGGGCGCTGGGCGAGCAACCGAGCTGTCATGGTCGTGGGTCCCCTTCCGTCGGTCCGCCCAGGATGCGCGCCGCGCATCTACAGGCACTTAACGGTTACTTGATTCCCGACAGTGCTGATCCGCCACGAGCGGCTCACCTCTCTGTAACGAATACACCACCAGGGGGGCCGGTCGCGTCGAGTCCCCAGCTTGGCTTAGGGTGATGTGTCCACAATCGGGACGGGGGATGGCAAATGGCGCAGCAGTACGGGCCGGGCGAGGGCCCCGGGCCGAGGTCGCTGACGGACGACGAGCTCTCGCTCCTGCTGGGCCAGCAGCGCTTCGGTGCGCTGGCGACGCACAAGAGCAGCGGACACCCGCACCTGTCCACCGTCCTCTACCGCTGGGACCCGGGACAGCGGGTGGTGCGGATCTCCACCATCGCCGACCGGCTCAAGGTCCGGCAACTGCACAAGGAGCCCCGCTGCGCGCTGTACGTGACCAGCGACGACTTCTGGTCCTACGCCGTGGCGGAAGGCGACGCCGAGCTGTCGCCGGTGACCACCGAGCCCGGCGACGAGGTGGGCCGGGAGCTCCTGGCCATGCAGGCGGGCCTGGCCGATCCGGCCGACGAGGGGGCGTTCCTGCGGCAGATGGTCGACGACCGGCGGCTGGTGATCAGGATCAGGGTGTCGCGGCTGTACGGGACGGCGCTCGCCGTGTAGCGCGGCGCCGGTTGTAGGCCACGGACGCGATCACGACGAGGACGAGCGCCAGGTCGATGGCGGCCGACCAGCGCATGGCCGCCACGTGTCCGCCGCCCAGTGCCACCGCGAAGAACACCGCGCCGATCACGGCCACGCCGCCCGCCCCGGCGAACTGCTGCGCCGTGCTCAGCATGCCGGAGCCGATGCCGGCCTGGTGCGGCTCCACCTCCACCAGAGCCGCCCCGATGAGCTGTGGCAGGACCAGCCCGTTGCCGATGCCGACGAGCATGAGCCCGGCCATGACGTACGGCAGGCCCAGGCCGGCAGCGGCCACCAGCAGGCCGAGCCCGATCGCCGACACCGTGCCGCCGATCATGACGACGATCAGCCCGTACCTCTTGACCAGACGCGTCCCCAGCAGCGAGGTCAGGGAGAACAGCACGCCCATCGGCGCGAACGCCAGCCCCGCCTCGAACGCCGTCAAGCCCATCCCGCCCTGCAGCAGCAGCGTCAGCGTGAACATGAACGAGGCGAAATACGCCATGAACGCCACGATCGACCCGACACCCGCCAGGTAGGAGTGCACCTTGAGCAGCGCCAGGTCCAGCACCGGCTGCCCGCCGCGCGCCCCGAGCAGCCGCTGCCGGCGCCACGTCAGCGCGAACACCGGCACGCTCACCGCCATGCTCACCCACGTCCAGGCGGGCCAGCCCAGGCTGTTGCCGAGGCCGAGCGGCACGAGCACCAGCGCCAGCCCCGCGGCCAGGCCCGCCGCGCCCGGCAGGTCCAGGCGCGGCCGGCGGGCCCTCTCGACCTCGGGCAGTAGCCACGCGGCCAGCGGCACGACGACGAGGCCGACCGGCAGGTTGATGAGGAAGATGATCCGCCAGCCCAGGCCCAGCACGTCGGCTGTCAGCAGCAGGCCGCCCAGGACCTGCCCGGCGATGGAGCCCAGGCCGCCGGCGGCGCCGTACCAGCCGACCGCCCTGCCCCGCTCCTCGGGCGGGTAGACGGCCGAGATCGTGGCCAGCACCTGCGGCACCATGACCGCGCCCGCCAGGCCTTGGAGCAGACGGGCGGCGACGAGCTGGGCCGGGCTCACGGCGATCCCGCAGAGCACCGAGGCGATGGTGAACGCGGCCACGCCCCAGAGGAACATGCGCCGGTGGCCGTAGCGGTCGCCCAGACGCCCACCGGTGATCATGCCGGCCGCGTACGTGAAGGCGTAGCCGCCCACGATCAGCTCCAGGGCGGCGGGGCCGGTGTGGAGGTCACGCTCGATGGAGGGGGCGGCCACGTTGACGACGAAGAAGTCGAACTGGGCCATGAACCAGGCGGAGAGGAGGACGGCCAACGCTCCGGGGAATCTCACACCCTTCAGGCTAGATCGTCACCACCGCTTGATCACCATCACCCTCAGCCCGCCCTCGACATGCCGGTGTCTATTGCTCACCGGCCGGGCACCGCAGATCTACTCTTCCCTCAACCAGCAGTCACGCACCCTTGTCACCGTCGGTTCGTAGGCCTCTCCCCACAAGAGGAGACCCATGTTCCGACGTTTCGTCCTCGTCCTCGCCGCCGCACTGTCCACCCTCGCGGCGCCCGTCCCCGCGGCCACCGCCGACACGGCGGTCCTCAACGTCGCCCACCGGGGCGCCTCCGCGTACGCGCCCGAGAACACGATCGCGGCCTTCGAGCTGGCCGGCCGGCAGCGGGCCGACATGTTCGAGCTCGACGTCCAGGAGACCAAGGACCACGAGCTGGTCCTGATGCACGACACCACGCTGTCCCGCACCACCGACGTGGAGCGCGTCTTCCCCGGCCTGTCGCCGTGGAACGTCGGCGACCTCACGCTCGCGCAGATCCGCAAACTGGACGCGGGGTCGTGGTTCGGCGGCAAGTACGCCGGGGAGCCGGTGCCCACGCTCGGCGAGGCGCTGCGCGCGATGAGCGGCTCCGGCATGGGCCTCCTGCTGGAGGTCAAGAAACCGGAGCTCTACCCGGGCATCGAGGAGCGCATCGCCACCGAGCTGCGCCGTCATCCCGGCTGGCTGGCGCCGGGCAAGCTGGTGGTGCAGTCGTTCAACTGGGAGTCGATGCGGACGTTCCACCGATTGCTGCCCGACGTGCCGATCGGGCTGCTCGGGACGCCGTCCACTGCCCAGCTGCCCGAGCTCGCGAAGTTCGCCGACCAGATCAATCCGCCGTACACCGGGCTCACGGCCGCGTACGTGCGCCGCGTGCACGCCCTCGACATGAAGGTCCTCACCTGGACGGTCAACAGTGCTGACGCGATGCGCCGGATGGTGACGTACCGCGTCGACGGCATCATCACCGACAAGCCTGACGTCCTGCACGACGTGCTCGACACCTGACTATCATGACGTCCCCGAAGCGTCGGACCTCTATCTCAGGGGGACAATGAAATCCTTCACGTACGTCGAGCCATCCGAGCCCCAACCCGAGATCCCGCTCGCCGGCGGGGACGTCACCGAAGGGGTCGTGCGAGCCGGCGACACGGTACGCCGCCCGGTCGGCCCCAACGCCCCGCTCGTCCACGCGTTGCTGCGGCATCTGGAGAGGGTCGGGTTCGCGGGAGCGCCGCGGTTCCTCGGCATCGACGCGGCCGGGCGCGAGGTGCTGACCTTCGTCCCCGGCGAGGTCGCCGGGCGGCCTCGGCCGGCGTGGATCGCCGACGAGGAGCGGCTGGCCTCCGTCGGGCGGCTCGTGCGCGACTACGACGACGCCGTCGCGGGTTTCGTCATGCCCGAAGGGGTGCGGCCGAACTTCGGGTTCTCCGAGCCGCCGGGCATGCCGCCCGCGCCGCCCTACCCGGCCGAGGTGGTCGGGCACATGGACTACACGCCGGACAACATCGTCTTCCGGGACGGCAGGGCGGTCGCACTGATCGATTTCGACATCGCCAAGCCGGTCGCCAGGGTGGACGGGGTGTGCAACGCGATGCTGTACTGGGCGCCGCTCTCCGACCCCGTCGACGCCGACCCGCTGCTGCGGGACGTGGACGTGCCGCGCCGCTGCCGGATCCTCGCCGACGCCTACGGGATGTCGGACGTCGACCGCTCCCGGCTCGTCGAGGTGGCCGTGCTGCGGACGCGGCGATCGTGGTACTCGATGAAGCAGATCGCCGAGGAGCGGGGCGGCGGCTGGGCCCGCATGTGGGAGGAGGGCGTCGGCGAGCAGATCAAGCGGCAGGAGGCGTGGCTGGAGCGCAATGGCGCGGCCATCGACGCGGCACTGACCACACCGTGACCCTGCGGCACTGACCCCACCCTGACCCCGCGGCGCTGACCGCAGCCTGCCCCTTATCGAAGGCCGCCACCTCTCCTCTGAGGCTTTCGGCTGAGGCTTTCGGCGTACAGGCCGGAGGGGGACCTGGAACTCCCCAGATCCCCCTCCGATCATGCCGGTATGTCGCGCCCGCGGCTACCGTGCCACTGCGTACTGGGACCTGCTGGGAGTCATAGGTACGCCGAGTTCGACCCATCACAGGCGACTGAGCAGTCCGTCGCGTGGGCCGTCTATTTTCTGCTGCCGTCCCTGCATCGCGAATGTCCCGACGAGCCCACCCCGGTCCGATGCTGTGGGTGTTCACAGGAAAGCGGCCCTGGCAAGCTTCCGTGAAGCCGGGATGTGCCCCGTTGGCTTTGGAGGTCTCCACCAGCACCGTTTGTAGGTCAGTGCTGACACCACCCGGACCAGGAGAGCACCCTAGTGTTGGTGGGAGTTGACACCACCCTGGCGGGCGCGCAAGCGGAGCGCGTCCGAGCAGATTGAGCGGAGGTGGGCGTATGTCGGCGACGAAGCTCCTGGTACTCGGTATCGTGCACCTCTCCGGCGGCGCGCATGGCTACCAGGTGCGGTCCGAACTGCAGAGCTGGGGTGCGGAGATTTGGGCCAAGATCAAGCCCGGCTCGATTTATCACGCGCTGAAGAAGGCGGCGGCTGATGGCCTCCTCACCGAACACGCCGAGCCGGGCAACTACGGGCCGGAGCGCGTTCTGTACCGCGCGACAGCTCGGGGACGTGACGAGATAGTCGAACTGGTCCGCGACGGTCTGCGGCGCACCCATGACCCCACCATGCTCGACGCGGCCATCGCCATGTTGCCCATGCTGACCAGGACAGATGCCATCGCGCACGTTAACGAGCGGGTCGCGCGCCTGGAAGCGGAGCTCGCAGGGAAGGCCAAGGGGTGGGAGAACCCGAACCCCGACATTCCCGAACACGTCCGCGATCAGGCCGAACTGTGGGCGGGACGCGCACGCACCGAACTGGAGTGGGCGAAGAACCTGAGCAAACGACTGTCTGAGGGCGCCTACACCATGGCCGATGATCCGGGTTCGTGGCGAACGGTCCACGATCCCCTCAAGATGCGCTTCTAATCAACCTTGACTAGACGTTTCCTCCTCGCGTACTCTGGCCAAGTAGTCAAACTTGACTAGCTCAACCAATCCGTTCGCAACACCGAGAGAAGGAATCGAACCCATGGGAAAGCTCGCGATCGAGACAAGCAGGTTGAGCGGAGGTGGGCGTATGTCGGCGACGAAGCTCCTGGTACTCGGTATCGTGCACCTCTCCGGCGGCGCGCATGGCTACCAGGTGCGGTCCGAACTGCAGAGCTGGGGTGCGGAGATTTGGGCCAAGATCAAGCCCGGCTCGATTTATCACGCGCTGAAGAAGGCGGCGGCTGATGGCCTCCTCACCGAACACGCCGAGCCGGGCAACTACGGGCCGGAGCGCGTTCTGTACCGCGCGACAGCTCGGGGACGTGACGAGATAGTCGAACTGGTCCGCGACGGTCTGCGGCGCACCCATGACCCCACCATGCTCGACGCGGCCATCGCCATGTTGCCCATGCTGACCAGGACAGATGCCATCGCGCACGTTAACGAGCGGGTCGCGCGCCTGGAAGCGGAGCTCGCAGGGAAGGCCAAGGGGTGGGAGAACCCGAACCCCGACATTCCCGAACACGTCCGCGATCAGGCCGAACTGTGGGCGGGACGCGCACGCACCGAACTGGAGTGGGCGAAGAACCTGAGCAAACGACTGTCTGAGGGCGCCTACACCATGGCCGATGATCCGGGTTCGTGGCGAACGGTCCACGATCCCCTCAAGATGCGCTTCTAATCAACCTTGACTAGACGTTTCCTGCTCGTGCACTCTGGCCAAGTAGTCAAACTTGACTAGCTCAACCAATCCGTTCGCAACACCGAGAGAAGGAATCGAACCCATGGGAAAGCTCGCGATCGAGACGAGAGGGTTGAAGAAGAGCTTCGGCAAGACCCACGCGGTCGCCGGTGTGGATCTGGCCGTGAGCGCCGGGGGCGTGTACGGCATGCTCGGTCCGAACGGGGCGGGCAAGACCACCACGATCCGCATGCTGGCCACGCTCCTGCGCCCCGACGCCGGAGAGGCGCAAGTGCTCGGCTACGACGTCGTGCGTGACGCCCAGGCGGTGCGAAGCAGGGTGGGCCTTACCGGGCAGTTCGCGTCGGTCGACGAGGACCTCACCGGGGTGGAGAACCTGTTGCTGCTCGCCAGGCTGCTCGGCTACTCACGCCGCCGAGGCAGGCGGCGAGCGGCCGACCTGCTCGACGCGTTTGGCCTCGCCGAGGCGGCCGACCGGCAGGTGAAGAAGTACTCCGGCGGGATGCGCCGGCGCATCGACATCGCGGCGAGCCTGGTCGTCACCCCCGAACTGATCTTCCTCGACGAGCCGACCACCGGGCTCGACCCGCGCAGCAGGAACCAAGTCTGGGAGATCGTCAGGGGCATGGTCGCCGAGGGCGCCACCGTGTTGCTGACCACTCAGTACCTCGACGAGGCCGACCAGCTCGCCGACCGGATAGCGGTGATCGACCACGGGAAGGTCATCGCCGAGGGCTCGAGCGGCGAGCTCAAGGCATCGGTCGGCGCCGGCTCGCTGCACGTACGGCTACGTGCGCCCGAGCAGCGGGCCGAGGCCGAACGGGTCCTCGCCGGCGTCCTCGAGGTGCCGGCCGAGCCGTCCGCCGACCCGGCCGCGCTGTCCGCGCGGATCTCCGACCCCGAGCGGGTCGCCCGCGCCCTGGCCGAGCTGTCCCGCAGCGGCATCGACGTCACCGAGTTCGCGCTCGGTCAGCCGAGCCTGGACGAGGTGTTCCTCACCCTGACCGGACACACCGCCGAGGAGACACCCGAGGAGGATGCCGCATGAATGCCACGACCGCAGAGCAGGCGTCGGCGCCGGTCACCGAGGACGCGCTGCGCAGTGTGCTGTTGGCCGGCGAGCGGCCGTCTCGCCCCGGCCCGGTGCTCACCTCGTTGACATTCGGCTGGCGCGCTTTGCTGAAGATCAAACACGTCCCGGAGCAGCTCGTCGACGTGACCATGTTCCCGATCATGTTCACGCTGATGTTCACCTACCTGTTCGGTGGCGCGCTCGCCGGGTCGACTCAGGAGTACCTGCAGTTCCTATTGCCGGGCATCCTGGTGCAGGCGAACGTCATGATCACCATGAACACTGGCATTACGCTGAACACCGACATCCAGAAAGGCGTTTTCGACAGGTTCAGGTCGCTCCCGGTGTGGCGGCCGTCGCCGCTGGTCGGCGCCCTGCTCGGCGATCTGGTGCGCTACTCGATCGGGTCGGCGATCGTCATCATGCTCGGCCTGGTCCTAGGGTTCCGGCCGGAGGGTGGCGCCGTCGGCGTGGTGCTGTCGGTGGTGCTGCTGCTGGTGTTCTCGTTCTGCCTGTCGTGGCTGTGGACGATGCTCAGCCTGATCCTGCGCACGCCGAACTCGGTGGCGGGGGTCAGCATGATGGTGATGTTCCCGCTGACGTTCGTGAGCAACATCTTCGTGGACCCGAAGACGATGCCCGGGTGGATGCAGGCGGTCATCGAGGTCAACCCGATCACCCACCTGGCGACCGTGGTACGCGGCCTGATGCACGGCTCGGTGCCCGCCGGGGAAATCGGCTGGGTGCTCGTCTCGTCCGTACTTCTCGTCGCGGTCTTCGGTCCCATCACCATGGTCCTCTACCGCAACAAGAAGTAGATGCCGCTACCGCGAGCACTTGGTCGACATCAACTCCGACAACCCGGCCCACTCGGCCAACGCCATCACCGGTACCAGGCCCGGACACGACAAGGAGAGACGCATGAGCACCATCCCCAAGAACAACTCGGAAACCGTTGCGCACATGCCCGGGCGGGCGAGCAGCATCGGCGTCTGGATTCTGCAAGTCGTCCTGGCGGCGATAATCGCCGGCGGCGGAATCTCGAAGCTCGCCGGCGACCCGGTCATGGTGGACATGTTCGCCGACATCGGGGCTGGCCAGTGGCTCCGGTACCTGGTCGGAGCGCTGGAGGTCGCGGGAGGGGTTGGACTTCTGATCCCGGCTCTGGCGGGCCTGGCCAGTCTCGGGTTGGCGGCATTGCTGACCGGTGCTGTCATCACCGATCAGTTCGTGCTCGAGCAGAGCCCTTGGCTGCCGCTCGCCTGTCTCGTCGTGGCGGCCGTGATCGCAAGGGCGCGGTGGTCGCGCACCGAGGCCGTCGTCGGCACGCTGCTCAGGCGCTGAGACAAACCTCTCGAACGGAGATGTGAGATGAACGAGATGGCCTTTCGCGTGACATCAAACGATGGCACCGCCATCGCCTACGACCGGAAGGGAAGCGGCCCGGCTGTCGTCCTGGTAGGCGGCGGACTGGACGACGGAGCCGAGAACGCTCCCTTGGTACCTGCTCTCGCCGAGCACTTCACGGTTTACAACTATGCCCGTCGGGGACGCGGCGCGAGCGGCTTCACCGAGCCCTACGCCGTGGAAAGGGAGATCGAAGACCTGGATGCGTTGATCGCGGAGGCGGGCGGCTCGGCACACCTGTTCGGGGCGTCCTCTGGTGGCGCGCTGGCGCTGGAAGCCGCCGCGGCCGGGTCAGCCATCGACACGATCGCCGTGTGGGAGGTGCCCTACGTGGTCGGGGACGACATACGCCCGCGATTCGAGGAGTACATCGCGGACACCCGACGCGCCTTCGACGCCGGGCGAGACGAGGAGGTTCTCGAACTGTTCATGCGCGTGACCGGCGCCTCCGACGACAACATCGCGGCCAGGAAAGCGGCAGGCAAGCAGACGGCGCATTGGGCGGATTCGGTCGCCCTCGCGCCCACGCTGGTCCACGACAGCGTCTTCCTCAACCGCTACCAATTGCCGGCCGATCGACTGGCAACGGTCACCCAACCGGTCCTGGTCACCACCGGAGGACCGATCACGGTCCCCTACATGGCAGGCCTGCCCTCGGACTTCTTCGACCGCGCGGCCGACGAGCTTGCAGACCTACTACCCCACGCTCAACGGGAGACCATCGAGGGGCCGGATCACGTCGTCGATCCACAGACCGTCGGCCCGCTGTTGCTACGGTTCTTCAGCAGCGAACACTGAGGGGCCCGCGAGGTGTTGCGGGAAGACCGATTAGGCACCGCGCAAGCAGATCTTCGTCGCGCCAGGGACACGGGGCGGACAGGTGGTGTCGAGGTTGATGTCGTCGGCGGCATCACAGGCCTGATCCTGGGCGTGCTCGTCACCAACGTCTTCGTCACCACGCAAGGCCGGGCCGTCGTACTGACCTGGGCTTCAGTGGGACTCGACCTGGCCTACTCGCTGCTCATCGGCTCCGTCGTCGGTCGTACCCCGCACTCCGGGCCGAGTCAGTACCGCCCACCGAAGCCCTGCGCAGCACATGACCAGGCACCTCGGTAGGGCCAGTGATTCCGGGCTGTGGTCGCATGCGGTCACCGTTCCCGGGCGGTGGCCCGGTGCCGAAAGTCGTGCCCACGGCGTGCTCACGTCAGGAGTGCCACCGATGACGCAGCCGCGTTCCCGGGTCGACCTGTACGCGGCGATCCGACGGGATGCCCGATCTGGGATGTCCAACCGCGCGCTGCAGCGCAAGCACGGCGTCGGCTTCCGAACCGTGACAGCGGCGCTGGAATCTGCATGGCCGAAGGAGAGAAAGCAACCGCCCAAACGCGGCTCACGGCTTGACGCGTACCGAGTGGTGATCGACGACTGGCTGCGCTCGGACCTCGACGCACCGCGGAAGCAGCGACACACGGCGAAGCGGATCTTCGATCGACTGCTTGACGAACATGACGGGGCCGGGGTGGTGTCGTACTGGATGGTCCGCGAGTACGTCGCCACCCGACGCCGTGAGATTCGCGTCGAGGTCGGACGGGAACCTGCCAACGCGTTCATCCCGCAAGAGCACCTCCCGGGCCGCGAGGCCGAGGTTGACTTCGGCGACGTCGCCATCCACCTGCGCGGCGAGCTCGTAACCTGCGCGCTGTTCAGCCTTCGGCTCTCCTACTCGGGCAAGGCCGTGCACAGGGTCAGTGCCTCGGCTGGGCAGGAAGCCTTCTTCGAGGGTCACGTCCACGCCTTCAACGTGCTCGGCGGGGTGCCGACCGGGAAGATCCGCTACGACAACCTCAAGGCCGCCGTCGCGAGCGTGATCGGGTTCTCCCGCCAGCGGGTCGAGGCCGACAGGTGGACCGCCGTCCGTTCCCACTACGGCATCGAAGCCTTCTATTGCCAGCCCGGAATCCAAGGTGCGCACGAGAAGGGCGGCGTCGAGGGACAGATCGGCTGGTTCCGACGCAACCACCTCGTCCCCATCCCAGAAGTCGACTCCCTCGCCGAGCTCAACGCTATGGTCGACGCCTGGGACGAAGCCGACGACGCCCGGCGGATCGGGTCCCGCGCCCGCACGGTCGGGGAACACTTCGCCACCGAGCAGCCACTCCTCGCGCCCCTTCCGACCGAGCCGTTCGCGACCGGCCGCTGGTTCACCCCGCGCGTGGACCGGTACGCCCAGGTCACGGTCCGGATGAACATGTACTCCGTGCCCGCGCGCATGGTCGGCCGTCAAGCCCGGGTGCTCCTGAACGCCAGCGACCTGGTCGTGTTCGACGGCAGGACCGAGATCGCCCGCCACGAACGGCTCATGACCAAGGGCTCGACCCGGGTCGACCTGGACCACTATCTCGAGGTCCTCCTCCGCAAACCGGGCGCGCTACCCGGTGCGAAAGCGCTGGAGCAGGCCAGGGCATCCGGGCGGTTCACGCCCGTTCACGACGCCTGGTGGGCCGCGGCCTGCAAGGCCCACGGTGACGCCGACGGCACCCGTGCCCTCATTGAGGTCCTGATGCTGCACCGGCACCTTCCACACGACCACGTCGTCGCCGGACTCGCGACGGCGCTGCGTGCAGGCGCGCTCACCGCGGACGCTGTCGCGTTGGAAGCGCGCAAGTACAACGACACAGCAGATGGCGGAGCCGACGACACGACAGCGGACCACCAGTCCCTGATGAGCGGCGACAAGGCACGCGGAGAAGGCGAGATCCCTGCCGTGCGATCGCTGACCGAGCGCCGGCTCCGCGCCCACATCCCGGCCGACACTCGGCCGCTGCCGAGCGTGGAGAAGTACGACCAGCTGTTGGCCAGCCGACGTGACACCCCGAACGAAGGAGCCGCACCGTGACCACCAAGCGCCGTGGAATGACCGAAGAAGCAGCCGACGCCGCGATCGACCAAGCGTGCCGGATGCTGCGAATGCCCACCATCCGCAACTCCTTCACCGACTACGCCGACCGGGCAGGGCGTGAGCAGATGTCTTACCGCGGGTTCCTCGCCGAACTATTGCTTGCCGAGTGCGACGATCGCGCCCGACGCCGGTCCGAACGCCGGATCAAGGCCGCCAAGTTCCCCCGCGAGAAGTCCCTGCGGGCCTTCGACTTCGACGCCAACCCCAACATCGATCCCGCCGTGATCCACACCCTCGCCAAGTGCGAATGGGTCCAGAAGGGACAGCCGCTGTGTCTGATCGGGGACTCCGGCACCGGCAAGTCCCATCTGCTGATCGCACTCGGCACCGAGGCCGCCATGGCCGGCTACCGGGTCAAGTACACCCTGGCGACCCAGCTTGCCAACGAGCTCGTCGAGGCCGCCGACGAGATGACGCTGGCGAAGACCATCGCCCGCTACGGCCGCGTCGACCTGCTGTGCATCGACGAACTCGGCTACATGCAACTCGACCGCCGCGGCGCGGAACTCCTCTTCCAGGTCCTCACCGAGCGTGAGGAGAAGGCCTCGGTCGCGATCGCGTCCAATGAGTCCTTCGGCGGCTGGACCAAGACCTTCACCGACCCCCGGCTATGCGCAGCCATCGTCGACCGACTCACCTTCGGCGGCACCATCCTCGAGACCGG
Organism: Nonomuraea sp. SYSU D8015; assembly: GCF_008065375.1. Classification (GTDB taxonomy): domain Bacteria; phylum Actinomycetota; class Actinomycetes; order Streptosporangiales; family Streptosporangiaceae; genus Nonomuraea. The sequence goes on along the minus strand of NZ_VJYI01000001.1, from coordinate 3,386 downwards.
CACCGACTCCTACCGTCTGGCCCAAGCCACAAAGCAGCGGACAACCTGACACCCGTCGGGCGCGGAAGCGGTGTCGACGCAAACCAACATCCGCGGCACCGACACGTGCCCGGCGGTGTCAGAACTCGCCAACAAGCGGTGTCGGACGAAACCTCCGCAGCCACCCCGTGCGCCGGCAACACTCCATCACGGGTAGCGGAAGTGTCAGCGAGCGCCCTGGCAGCGGTCCGCCTCAGTGATCCTCGACGATGAAGCAGGCCCGCTCGTAGAGTTCGTCGAATGTGATTATCTCGACGTCCTGGATGGATCTCCGGTACAGCTCGAAGGAGCTCATCTTTTCCGGGTTCACGGCACCGTTGTGGGTGAACTCGCGCAGGCTCCCGATCACCACGACCTGTCGCGGGCGAGTGGTGGACAGTTCGACGTCTGTTGGGGTGCCGTCGTCCTCGTAGATCCGGGTGAGGAGCTGGCTGGAGATGAGCTGCTGGGCCTTGCTGGCCGTCTTCTGCACCTGTGCCACGCCGCCGCCGAGCTCCTTGGATGCCTGGTAGACGCCCACGCGGTACGGGGCCTTGGAGAGCAGTTCGGTATCGTGGGTCTTGATCTCGCAGAAGAGCATGCTGCTGATCAGACCCTTGGACCGCATGATGGCGTCGATGCGTTTCCCGGCTCCGCCGAAGATGTTGGCGCCGGTGGTGATGCGTTCCAGTTTGCCGTCGTCGATGGACTCGCAGGCGATGAGGTTGAGGCCGTAGCCGAAGATCCACTGATTCGCCTCGAAGAAGGCCTGCCAGACCGCCTCCGCCCCGCGTGTCGTCGCCAGGCTCTCCTCCTGCCGGAAGTACTCCGGATCGGTCAGCAGGCGCTCAAACCTTTTGAGCTGTTCCTTGCGGTTGCTGATCAGCCGGATGTCCTCTTCTGTGAGCCCGCCGCCGATAGCTGTCCTGACTGCACCGAGAACCATCGTCCGGTCCTGACCGGTCAGTAGCTGGGCCAGTTGGGCCTCGTCGCCAGCCACGAGCTGGAGGGAGTCGCCGGGCGTGCTCAAGCCGGTGCAGCCCTGGAGGAAGTTGATGACTTTCCAGAAGTTCTCGTGGACGTCCCCGGTATCGACGAGCGCCTTGACGGCCCGGGTGGTCCCGGTCTCAGGCACTGTCAGTGTGGTGGAGGATTCCCCAGCCTTCTTCTTGTCCTTCTTCCAGAGCTTGATCCTCGGCGTGAAGGTGTCGCCCTTCTTGATGATGGTGACGCTGCACAGGGTCGCTACCTGCGGCCGGTCGTCCAGGATGAAGTCCGTGATCATCCGGCTGGCGCGGGTGTCATAGAGGTAGTGAAACCCGCTGCTGTCCTGCGAACCGCGGATCTCTAGGTCGGTGAAGTTCCTGCGGGTGACATCGAACTCGGTGGTGGAGAAGGGGAGTCGGAAGCCTCGAACGGTGGGGGTCGCGGGCGCTGCGGCTTGGGTCCGCCAGTCCGGCGGGATGTGGGGCAGCGGGCGGGTGTCGCCTTCGACCACCAGGTCCTGGACGTCGATGCGTCCGAGCTGGATGAGCACGGACTGCAGCGTCTGCCAGATCACCTCCTTCACCTCCAGCGTGCAGGTGGGCAGAAGCTCGCGCTCCACCGTCAGGACCGCCTCGTAGGTGGCGTCGGTCCAACCGTCGCCAGGTGTGGGATGGAAGAAGCCGCCGTCACGGCGGAGGGTCAGGACCGCAGTGCGGAGCAGGTCGCGTGCGGTCTCCTCGCCAGCGCAGTCCAGGAGGCTGAAGGTCTGGCCCAGGACCAGGTCGAGCTTGCCCGTGTCCTCATCCTCCAGCGGCAGCGGGACCAACGGGCCACTAGGCGGAACTCGTACCGGCTCATACAGAGGGCGGCCCGAGAGGAACTCGTACGGACGCAGACCCCATCCGTCGGGTGCCAGAAGCAGGTTCAGTTTCTCGACGTGCTTCATAGCCTCGTCGACGTCGGCCGCCACTTCAGGATGAACCATTCGTGCCAGAAAGGTGAGCAGTACCTCATCCGGTCCGTGGGAGAGCTCCAAGCGGGAGTCCTCGAAGATCCAGTCGTCGGGCAGGTCTTGGTTGTTAAACCGGTGCTGCTGGATATCGGCGCGGACAGTTGGAAGGTGGCTGTTGCCGACTGGAGGTCGATCCAGGTCGTAGAGGCCCTCCAGGAACGTGACCTCGTCCATTTTGCCCCACCAGGGGCGCGATATCCCGCGCAGGTAGGTGAAGATGTCGCGTCGCGTCACCGCCGTGATGGTAGGCGGCTCGTTCGCTCTGACGGGAGCGGTGGAAGTCATGCGTCCAGGATGGACGGTTAGGCAGTAGGGCGCCGGACAATTGGGACTTTCACCTCGTCGAACACGTTGGTTCCCGCACTCGCTCCACCCTTTCCACATCCAGGTGCGAAGACATAACCCACACGAAATCATCATGCACCCGCAGGGGCCCCGCGACCCGTGACGGATCGTAATCGGAGCGCGGTGGCACACCACCGCTTCACGAAAAATCTTGCCAGGGCCGCTTCGGCATGTACACCGGCGTAGACACAGCGATGGTGCTCATGTGGTCAGCGTGCCTGTCATAGGATTCCGAGTTCGTCGAGGAGATCCTCCGGATCGTCATCGCCATCCTCGTCGAGGGTTTCAAGTCCTGGGTCGAAGAGGTCAAGATCCTCGGCATCTTCATCCCGGAGGACTTGTCCCCAATAGTTCGCGTAGATGCCGCCAGCCTTATTAACCCAGTCCACGGCGGTGGTGATGTGGAGGTCGAGGAGCCGGGCCAGAGTCCTTGGTTGGACGGTCGTGCCCAGCTGGAACAGCACGGTGTTGCGCATCGCTCGGGCGTGGATGCCGTACTTGGCCAGCCGGACGCCAAGTCGATCGGAGGATAGATGGGTTCCGGCTCCGTCTCCGAGGAAGAGCCACTTGGCGTTTTCGACGAATGGTGCATTCCGGCGAGGACCCTGCCCGAGCAGCTCGGCGATGTGCCGACCCATCGGCTCGGGTAGCTCTAGCCAATCCTTACCCAGCTTGATCCGTGGGGGCGTGGATGCTGGGTCGACGCTCTCTCGTTCGATGCTGGCGATCCGAGACAGGTGCTGACCGTAGAGGACGACGAGAAGACCGGCAACGCGAACGTCTGCGGGAAACCCTTCTTCATGAAGCAGTCTGTGAGCCAAGTCGATGCGCAGCTGATAGTCCTCGACGGCGGGTGGGGATTGGGGCATCCGCAACGGGATCGCGGATATCGGAAGGTGAGGAGCCCCGCGTTCTCCGGACAGCTTCCTGATGATCACTTCATGCTGCGAGCTGCCGGCTCAGGTACTCGTTGTGGACCTCAAGCGGAGTCCGATACCCGTTTGCGGAATGAAGCCTGCGCCGA